>JAUIJL010000002.1 GCA_030431255.1 Thermoanaerobaculia bacterium
TTGGTGGTGTTGCCCTGAGCGTCATATTCGAAGCCGGCGGTGATGCGCTCGCTGGTGCCGTCCATGCCGACGAGGGTAATTCGGGTCAGGTAACCCGGATGGCTCGGATCATCGTAGAGATAGGTCAACGCCGTGCCGTCGGGACGGTCGATGCGGGTGAGGTCGTCGCCGGTCCAGGTGTAGGTCCAGGTCCGAGAGGTGACACTGTCGACGCCGACCTCAATGATGGTGCGGATCTTGCCGCCGAGGTAGGTGAAGTCTTCCCTTCGACCGTCGGGCATGGATACGGATTGGAGATCGGGGCCGGAATAGGTAGCGGTTTTGGCGTTGCCATAACGATCAGTGGTGGAGAGCCACCGACCGGTGGTATCGAAAAGGGTCACGGTGCCGTCGAGATCGGAAAGCGTCCAGCCTGCGGCAGTCTTTTCGAGGGACCGGTACTCCGAGGCCGGGTCCACCTCGTCGTAGAGGTCGTTGGAATTGGTGTCGGTGTAGGTGCGGTAGACCGCCCGTTCGGTGATCAGATGCACGATGTCCGGATCCGCGTCTTGGATGACTCGCTGGCCGTAGGAGTGAGACCAGTATCGACCGTGATCCCACACGTCGCTTCCCGGTTGGCTCGGTTGGCCAATACCGCCTGCTTTGTAAAACCAAACAGTACCCGGGCCGGTGGCGCCGCCGCCCGAGCTGGTGGAAGTGCTGGCACGAGCGGCCGACACCTGCAGCCGGCCGGCTTTCGAGCAGCTTAGGACGGAGTGCGAAAGGCGGGTGCCGGCGGTGGGATATGCCCGGTTTGCCCCTCGGGTGCGGCGTTGAGCGAATGCTAGGGCTCGGCTCTCTCTCGATTTCAAACTTTGGTGGACCAGGCTCGGCCGTAGGTTGATCGCGCGGCCTCGTCGAGGTCCGACGAAGCCCGATAAAGCACGACGAAGCCCGCCGAAGCTCGATACGGCTCGACACGACCGAGGCAGCGGCGGGCGCCGGTTGCCGGAGCTCCCAGAGCCTCTCCGCACCCCTGAAAAACCCAAGAGACCGTTTTCGGCAAGACCTTCCGTCCACTTTTCATCAGCCGGCACGGCAGTTGCTCTTAGGGTTCGATGCGGCCCCCTTCGAGCTCTGATCCTTCATCCCGATCGGAGCCCCCAACCCGCTTGCGTCGACCTGTCCATCCTGTTGCCGATTCGGACAGGACTAGAAAGGAGGGCAACCGATGAAGAAAACGACTCGCTTGGTCCTTGCGGATCCCTTGCGTCTTGTAGCAGAAGGCATCCGCGAGCTGCTCAAGGCTCACTACACCCACGTGGACCTTGCAACCGATGGTCGAGCCCTGCTGGAGATCGCCACCTCCGGCGACTCTGCTTCCCAAATCCCGGACCTGATCCTGACCGCGGTCTCTATCCCCGAGATCGGCGGCCTTCAAGTGACCCGCCGGCTGCACCGGATCCGACCCACCGTTCCGGTTCTGATCTTGGCCGAAACCTCGGATCAGGATTGTGCTCGAGCCGCCTTCGAAGCCGGCGCCCGGGGTTTCCTCGCCAAAACCGTCGCACCGCAAGAGCTGCTTCGGGCGGTGGAAGAGGTGCTCGCCGGCCGACCCTACATGTCCCCGGCGATCGCCGGAAAAGTGCTGAGCTCTCTGTTCTCCACGGTGCCTAAGCCCAATAAGGGACCCATGACCCCTCGGGAGCGCGAAATCGCCGAGCTGGTGACCCAGGGCCTAGAAACCGCTGAAATCGCGTCCCGCCTATTCATTGCCGAAGTCACCGTACGCACCCATTTGAGGCGCATTCTGCGCAAGCTCGGGCTGCGCAATCGGGTAGAGCTGACTCGCCATGTGCTCGACGAAAGGAGCAGAGGACGATTCCAGCGGGCCCGGTTGGTGAGCTGAGCCAAGCCACCAACCGGCGGGTCAACGCTGCGATGACGGGACCGACAAAATGCAACAATTCGAGAATTGTGCCGGCCCAAAGCTCTGGCTAGTCTTTTTTCACCGTCATATGCAGACGCGACTCGGCCTGTCGGCTTCCACCTTCGCCGACTCGAACGGATCCCCGCGCCCTAGAAAACGGCTGGAGGGCTCGCGAGCCCGCTGGGTCGGTTGGGCAGACCGCGCAGGCTTCATCCCCAAAACTGTCTCAGCCTCCCGAAAAGAGGCTTGAGGCCAAGGAGCATCACACAGTGGAAAGAAGCTCGAAAAAAACATGCATCGGCGCCCTGGCGACGCTCACCTTGTTGGTGACCGCCATGGCGTTGCCGCCGAGTGCCGCGGCCCGCAAAGGCCAGGCAAAGAAAACTGCGAGATCTCTGAATCAGCCCAACATCCTGGCCATTTGGGGCGACGATATCGGCTGGTTCAATCTGTCGATCCACAACTTCGGCATGATGGGTTATAAGACCCCGAATCTAGACCGCATCGGCAAGGAAGGCGTGGTGTTCACCGACGCCTACGCCGAGCAAAGCTGCACTGCCGGCCGCGCCGCATTCCTCACCGGACAGCACGGATTGCGCTCGGGCATGCTCAAAGTAGGCCTTCCGGGTGTTCCCTTCGGGCTCGACGAGCGGGATCCCACTATCGCCACCATGTTGAAAGAATACGGATACCGCACCGGGCAGTTCGGCAAGAACCACCTGGGGGATACCAATCCTTTCCTGCCCACCAACCGGGGATTCGACGAGTTCTTCGGCAATCTCTATCACCTGAACGCCGAGGGCGAGCCTGAGCATCCGGACTATCCGGGAGAGCTGGTGGTCACGCCCGACGGCAAGACCTTCGAGGAGGTCTTCGGCCCCCGCGGTGTGATCCACTCCTTCGCCGCCGGTGTCACCCCACCCTACGCCCCCACCGGAGAGGTGGTCGAGGATGACGACGGCTACGGTGACACCCTGGAACAGACCATTTGGGATACCGGCTCCTTGACCCGTCATCGCATGAAGACCATCGACGGCGCCACCGCCAAGGAGGCGATCCGTTTCATGAACGACGCCAACTCCGATGAGCAGCCGTTCTTCACCTGGTACGCCGCCAGTCGCATGCACGTCTGGACTTACCTCAAAGAGCCGGACCACTACCAGCTCAATCCGCCGGGCAAGGAGAACCAAATTCCCGCGGTGGACTATGAATGCCGCACGCTTCACTTGAAGTTCGGCGGGCTCCACGACAATGGCACGGAGATCGACCCGGGTGGCACCCGCCAGGTCTGCAACCTGAGCCTCGGTCCCGACGCCCCGGGAAAAATCAACGACTACTACGCAGACGGTATCACCGGTCTCGGCACCCACCCGGACGGCATGGTGGAGCACGACATGTACGCCGGCCAGCTGCTGGACTTCCTCGATAACACCTACGACGTTGACGGCAACCCGTTGGCGGACAACACCATCGTGATGTACACCTCCGACAACGGCCCGGAGACGTTCACTTGGCCGGATGGTGGCACCACGCCGTTCCGCTCCGAGAAGGCGACCAATTGGGAGGGCGGCTATCGTGTGCCCTTGCTGGTTCGCTGGCCGGATGTCATCAAGCCGGGATCCGTCTCCAACGAGATCATCGCGCTCCAGGATTGGTTCCCGACCTTGGCCTCCGCCGTCACCGAGAGCACCGGCCGCGTGGACGTCAAAACCGATCTGGCAAGCACCGAAGGCCTGGACCTGAACGGCAAGAATTATCGGGTTCACCTCGATGGCTACGACTTCTTGGATTACTTCAAGTGCCTACCCGATTGCAATGAAGAAGTGACCCCGGCGCCGCGCAATGAGTTCGTTTACGCCAACGACGACGGCCAGCTGGTGGGCATTCGCATCAAAAATTGGAAGATCGCTTTCTACGAGCAGCGAGAGCACGCCTTCAGCGTGTGGCAAGAGCCTTTCACCCAGCTGCGCGTGCCGAAGATCTTCAACTTGCGCTCGGATCCGTTTGAGAAGGCCGATCACGACGCCACCCAATACGACATCTGGCGTTTTGATCACATCTTCTTGCTGACCCCGGCCCAGACCGCGGTCTACAAATTCCTCAACACCTTCAACGACTTCCCACCGCGGCAGGTGCCGCCGAGCTTCAGCGTCAACATCGACGCCGCGGACATCGCCGAGAAGTGCGGCCTAGCGGGTGACAATTCCGACAAGACCTGTTTCATCCCGCCGTCGCCCGAGGAGCGCCATCACCTACCGGCCGCCGGCTCGCTCTAGGCCATCGGTCGCGGACCTTTAGATCTCCATCGGGTGCGCGCCGTTCGGCGTGCCGGCGGCGCGCCCCTATTTGTTCCTCCACTTGTTCCTCCACCTCGTGTCCTCCCTTGTCCTCCCTTGTCCTCTCTTGTCCTCAAACCTGTCGTCGGAACCACTATCGAATCAGCCGCGGTGCATGCTCATGAAACTTCGATCCAACGTTCGCCTTTGTCTGCTCGCCTTGGTGATCTGGGCTTCGACGGAGCCCCTGGCGGCCCGCGAGCCTGCCTTCGTCACCTCCGGGACCTGTGCCGGATGTCACGCCGATGCCTATGAGGCTTGGGCCGACTCCCATCACGGCTGGGCTTGGCGGCCGGCGGATCCAGAGAACGTCTTGGGAGATTTCAACGACGCCGAATTCGAGCATCGGGGCCGCACCAGCCGCTTCGTCACTCGGAACGGCCGCTTCGCGGTGGAAACCGCCGGCCCCGATGGCCGCGTGGCCACTTGGGAGATCGTCGGCACGGTGGGCGTGGAGCCCCTGCAGCAATATCTGGTACGGCTCGAGGACGGTCGCCTCCAGGCCCTCGACATGGCCTGGGATACGGAAGGCCGTCGCTGGTATCACCTCTATCCGGAGCAAGAGCTGGACGACGATCCCGGCCTGCATTGGAGCGGTCCCTACAAGAATTGGAATTCCCGCTGCGTCAGCTGCCACGTCACTGATTTCAAAAAACGCTACGAGCCCCAAACCAATACCTACCAAAGCACCTGGAGCGAGATGGGTGTGGGCTGTGAAGCTTGCCACGGCCCGGGTCAGGCCCACGTGGACTGGGCCCAACGCCGGCAAATCGAGGGGACCCGGTCCACTTGGACCCCCTCCGACTATCGCGGTGTCGACGAGCTCGGGCTCACCGTCAGTTTCGACGGGGATCGTCAAGCGGAGCTCAAAACCTGCGCCGGCTGCCACTCGCGGCGGGAGTCTCTGGGCGCCGACAGCCCACCACCGGGAGCGCCCTTCGACGATCATTTCCGCCTCACTCCCCTGCGCGAAGGGCTCTACCACGCGGACGGTCAAATCCAGGGCGAGGTCTACGTCTACGGCTCGTTCCTCCAAACCAAAAAACACGCTCAAGGCGTGTCGTGCAGCGATTGTCACGCGCCCCACAGCGCCCGCCTCGTGGTGGAAGGCAACGGTGTGTGCACCCAATGCCACAACCCGGCAGGGCGCCCGGAATTTCCCACCCTCAAGAAATCTCTCTACGACTCGCCCGAGCACCACCGTCACGCCGTGGGCACCGAGGGGGCGAGCTGTGTTTCGTGCCATATGCCCGAGACCACCTACATGGGGGTCGATCCACGCCGGGATCACAGCTTCCGAGTGCCCCGCCCGGATCTCACCGTGGAGCTCGGAACGCCCAACGCCTGCGGCGACTGCCATGCCGACGAAGGGGCCGAGTGGGCCCGGGATCAAGTCGCCCGTTGGAATCCCCAGGGCCGGCACACCGAGCCCCATTTTGCGCGGGTGATCGACGCCGGCCGTCGGCGGCTCGACACGGAATCCGCGAAAGACCTGCTGGCCCTGGCTTTGGATCCCGCCAAACCCGGCATCGTGCGAGCCACGGCGGTGGAGATGTTGGCGCCGGTGGTCACGCCGCAAATCGCAGGGACCGCCCTGCCGTTGCTCCAAGACCGGGATCCGTGGGTGCGTTCAGCCGCCACCGGTCTCTTCCATTCCGCCCCCGCCGCGGCCCGCACCCGTCACGTCGGCCCGTTGCTCGACGATCCCACCCGGGTGGTGCGCATCGCCGCCGCCCAGAGGGTTCTGGACGTCTCCACGGAAGCGTTGCCCGATGCCGATCGGGTCATCGTCGACGCCGCCTTGGACGAGTACCGCAGCTCCCTGGCGGCCCACACGGACTTCCCGGAGGTCCAGCTCAATTTGGCCAGGGTCGCGGAGCAGCTCGGCAAACGACAAACCGCCCGTCGCTCCTTGCGCTCCGCCTTGACCTTGGACCCCAAGCTGGCCGAAGCCTGGATGCGCCTGGCACAGCTCGACATCGGTGCCGGGCACTTCTCCGCCGCCCTCGACACCCTGCGACAGGCCATCGACGAGGTCCCGCGCTCGGGCGCCCTCTTCCAATGGCTCGGACGCGTCGAGGCCCAACAAGGCAACCTCACCGGTGCCGCGCGGGCCTTCGAGCAGGCCTTGCCCAACCTCACGGACGGTCACGAGGCCCGACTCGAATACGTGTCGTTGCTCACCGAGCTCGGACGACACGATGAGGCGCTCACCGCCCTAGGGGATTTGGACGAGCAGCACCGTATGGAACCCCGCGCTCTCTATCTGGCGGCGGTCAACCACAGCCGATCCGGCCATGCCCGAGAAGCCGCGGCGTTCTCTCGCCTGCTCACCGTCGGCCACCCGGATCATCCACTGATCGAGCACCTTCCCGAGCCGTTGAACGTCCGTTGAGCCCAGCTCAAGATCCAGACCGTGTCTCACATCAAGACCGTGCCTAACCTCAAGACCGTGCCTAAGGAGCAGATATGAGCCAAAAGAGCAATGAAACACCCGCCCTGAATTCCTGGATTCCTTTCGACCAAGGGGGCTCCGGCGCCCGGGAGGCGATCGAGACCTTCGTCCAAGCGGTGACCAGCGGACCTGAATTTGTGGATCCCTCCGAGCGCATCGCAGTCTTCGACAACGACGGCACCTTGTGGAGCGAGAAGCCCTACTACTTTCAGAAACCCTTCATCGACTGGCGACGCGAGCGGCAGGTTCCGATTCAAGAGGAGCCCTTGACGTCGTTCCACCGAGACGTGCTCGAATGGATCGGCACCGCGACCCATCCCGATGGTGGTCTGTACACGGATCTAGTGTTTCAGCCGATGCTCGAGCTGCTGCGCTATTTGCGATACCACCAATTCAAGACTTACATCGTGTCCGGCGGTGGCATGGAATTCGTGCGTCCATGGGCGGAGGCGGTTTACGGAATTCCACCGGAACAGGTGATCGGCAGCAGTGTCGGCACGGCCTATCGTGACGACCCACCCGGCATCGTGCGCGTGCCCGTGCGCACCCCCGGCTCGCAGGAAGACGCGGGCAAGATGGAGTATCAAGAGCTGCTCTTCATCGACGATAAATACGGCAAACCCGTGGGGATCTCGAATCACATCGGTCGGCAACCGATCGCCGCCTTCGGCAACTCCGACGGCGACAAGCAGATGCTCGAATGGACCACTTCCGGCACCGGCCGGCGATTCGGGCTGCTCATCCACCACACCGACGCCGCGCGCGAGTGGCAATACGACAAGGACTCAGAGCAAGGGCGGCTGACCCAAGGGACCCTCGACGAAGCGGCCGAAAGGGGTTGGACCGTGGTCGACATGGCGCGGGATTGGTCCCACGTGTCGCCTCCGCTTCCGAGCGGTGAGGCCTGATCGAGCCTCCGTCGATACCCGCCGACACATCAAAAGGCGTTTCATCGGAAGGAGCGCCTGGCGATCCGCCCAGCCAACAATTGACTCAGTCTAATATTTTTCTCTTGCAATATTATTGACTGAGTCTAATATTTATGATCTCATCCTTTCCATGCAAGGCGATGCCGAACAACTTCTGCGTGAGCACGGTCTCCAGGTCACAGCCCAACGGCTGGCGATCCTGCGGGCCGTGTCGTCGCGTCCCCATGGAACGGCCGACGAGCTGATCGACGACGTCCGGGCGGTGATCGGATCGATCTCCCGCCAAGCGGTCTTCGGAACGCTCAACGTCTTGGTGGAGAAGAACCTTCTCCGCCGGATTCAGCCTGCCGGCTCACCGGCCAGATACGAGGATCGGGTGGGAGACAACCATCATCACCTGATCTGCCGGAGCTGCGGATTGACGTTCGACATCGATTGCATCGTCGGGGCAGCCCCCTGCCTCGTCGCCGAGGAGGACCACGGATTCGAAATCGACGAAGCCGAGGTGCTCTTCTGGGGACGTTGCCCGTCGTGCAAACGGACCGGCGAGACCGACACGCCGGTCGGCTGACCCTCGAAGCAGGCCTTGAGCAGAGACGTAGCAAGATCCTGAGCCGTATCTGGAATCGAGGAGCTCGCGAGCCCGTCACGAACGACGATCTCGACCCGACGCACTTTCACAGCGCACTGACATAGCGTACTGACAAGACACCGAGACGTAGGCCCGCTCCGCGGCGATCCTGATGGGATCCCTCGGCCCTACGGCACCCTAAAACCATTCTTTTCGAACATCCCACGACACCTTCAGCACCCATTCAGGAGATCCATGATGACTGATCACAACGCGGACAGCGCGGGAAAGTGCCCGTTTTCGGGAGCCCACAAAGAGGTCGCCGGCGGCGGCACCAGCAATCGGGATTGGTGGCCCGAGCAGCTCGACCTGAAGATCCTTCGCCAGCATTCCTCCATGTCCGACCCCATGGACGAAGGCTTCAACTACGCTGAAGAATTCAAGACCCTCGACCTGGAGGCGGTGCGCCAGGACCTCTACGAGCTGATGACCGACTCCCAGGATTGGTGGCCCGCCGACTACGGCCACTACGGTCCCTTCTTCATTCGCATGGCCTGGCACAGCGCCGGCACCTACCGCATGGGCGACGGCCGCGGTGGCGCCTCCTCCGGCACCCAACGTTTCGCGCCCCTCAACAGCTGGCCCGACAACGGCAACCTGGACAAAGCCCGTCGCCTGCTGTGGCCGATCAAGCAGAAATACGGCCGCAAGCTCTCCTGGGCCGACCTGATGATCCTCGCCGGAAATTGCGCCCTGGAGTCCATGGGTTTCAAAACCTTCGGCTTTGCCGGCGGACGCGAGGATGTGTGGGAGCCCGAGGAGGACATCTACTGGGGTGTCGAGACCGAGTGGCTTGGTGATAAGCGCTACACCGGCGAGCGGGATCTCGAAAACCCGCTGGCGGCGGTGCAGATGGGTCTGATCTACGTCAATCCGGAGGGTCCGAACGGTAACCCGGATCCGGTGGCTTCCGGCCGGGACATCCGCGAGACCTTCGCCCGCATGGCTATGGACGACGAGGAAACCGTGGCGCTCACCGCCGGCGGTCATACCTTCGGCAAGGCCCACGGTGCCGGTGACGCCGGCTTGTTGGGTCCGGAGCCGGAAGGCGCGACCCTCGAGGAGCAAGGCCTCGGCTGGACAAGTGGTCACGCCAGCGGCGTCGGCGCCGACGCCATCACCAGCGGCATCGAAGGTGCTTGGACTCCGACCCCGATTCAATGGGACAACAGCTACTTCGACACCCTCTTCGGTTTCGAGTGGCAGCTCACCAAGAGCCCGGCCGGCGCTCACCAATGGGAGCCGAAGGAAGACAGCTCGAAGACCGTGCCCGACGCCTTCGACAGCTCGAAAACCCACAAACCCATGATGACCACCGCCGACATGGCCATGCGCATGGATCCGATCTACGAAAAGATCTCCCGGCGCTTCCATGCCAACCCGGACGAATTCGCAGACGCCTTCGCCCGCGCCTGGTACAAGCTCACCCACCGCGACATGGGTCCCCCCAGCCGCTACCTCGGCTCCCTGGTGCCCGACGAGGAGCTGATCTGGCAAGATCCGATCCCGGCGGTCGACCACGAGCTGGTGGACGAGGGTGATATCGCCGACTTGAAGGCGAAGATCCTCGCTTCCGGCCTGTCCGTCTCCGAGTTGGTGTCCACTGCTTGGGCCTCCGCCTCCACCTTCCGCGGCTCCGACAAACGGGGCGGTGCCAACGGTGCCCGCATTCGCCTTGCACCCCAGAAGGATTGGGAGGTCAACCAACCGGCCCAGCTGGCCAAAGTGTTGGAGACCCTGGAAGGCATCCAAGCCGACTTCAACGGCGCCCAATCCGGCGGCAAAAAAGTCTCCCTCGCCGACCTGATCGTGCTCGGTGGCTGCGCCGGTGTTGAAGCCGCGGCCAAGAAAGGCGGTCACGACGTGACGGTGCCGTTCACCCCGGGCCGCATGGACGCCTCCGCCGAGCAAACCGACGTCGATTCCTTCGCCGTGCTCGAGCCGGCGGCCGACGCCTTCCGCAACTACCAGCGGGCCAAATTCTCCATCACCGCGGAGAAGCTGATGGTCGATAGGGCGCAGCTCTTGACCCTCAGCCCGCCGGAAATGACCGTCTTGCTCGGCGGCATGCGCATGTTGGGCACCAACGTCGGCGGCTCCTCCCACGGCGTGCTCACCGACCGTCCGGAGACCCTCACCAACGACTTCTTCGTCAACCTGCTCGACATGAGCACGGCCTGGAAGAAATCCGCGGACGACGACGAGATCTTCGACGGTGTGGACCGTGCCTCCGGCGAGAAAAAATGGACCGCCACCCGCGCGGACCTGGTCTTCGGCTCCCAATCGGAGCTGCGCGCCCTGGCCGAGGTCTACGGCTGCTCCGATTCCCAGGAGAAATTCATCCACGACTTCGTGGGCGTCTGGGACAAGGTCATGAGCCTCGATCGCTTCGACCTGGCCTGATCCCGGGTCATCTGGTTTGCAAAGGGCGACGTTCACAGGAACGTCGCCCTTTTTGTGCCCGTCGAAAAGCAATAGATCCCCTCCCGGGTCGACGGTCGGCCCGCACTCGGTGGCATCAAACGTCGCAAAGGCGGTGTGCTCCAGCTATGATTGCCCTGCAATGAATCGTTTTACTATCGAGCTTCACCATCAGGACGGCCAACCAGGACCACAAGCGGGACGTCAGCCGGGACGTCCACAGAGATCAGGCCTCGAAGACGCGATTTCGCGATCCGGCGGCGCGCTGGCTCAGCTGGCTTCGGAGCTGGAGATTTCGAATAAGGAGCGGGACGAGCTGCTGGCGGCTCACCTGCCCCTCTGCCGCTTGATCGGGGCTCGACGTCGTGCCCTCGGGCGCCCCCTGGTGGTTGGGGTCAGCGGCTCCCAGGGATCGGGCAAGACGACTTTTTGCCGTTTCGCCCAGATCTTGTTGGAGCGCCTTTTCGGCTATCGGGTCTGCGGTCTATCGATCGACGACCTCTATTTGGGCATCGAAGACCGGCGCCGCCTGGCGTCCGAGGTCCACCCTCTCTTTGCCACCCGCGGGGTGCCCGGCACCCATGACGTGCCCCTCGCTCTCGATCTCCTGCGCCGATTGCGAGACCCCGAAACAACGGGCGAGATTTGCATACCGGCCTTCGACAAGGCGATCGACGATCGCTTGCCCGAGAATCGCTGGCCCGTCTGCTCCACGCCGGTGGACGTGATCATCTTCGAAGGCTGGTGTGTTGCCGCTCAGGCCCAAACCGAAGACGCGTTGAAATCACCGTTAAACGGCCTGGAAGCCGAGGAGGATCCCGATGCTTCCTGGCGAAGGCGGGTGAACGACGCCCTGCGCGGCCCCTATGCCGAGCTCTTTGCGGAAATCGACCTCCTGGTCTTCTTGGCGGTCCCGGGATGGGACGCGGCTCGTCAATGGCGCGGCTTGCAAGAAGCGAAGCTCGCCCGCAGCCGCCCCGACTCCCCCGCCCTGATGGACGAGCAAGCCCTCGAGCGATTTCTCATGTTTTACGAGCGCATCACCCGGCACGCCCTCGAAACCCTATCGGAGCAGGCCGACGTCGTCTGCCGAATCGACGATTCCCACCGCATCACCCACCTACTATCGAAAGCACCTTGGCCGAAGGAACCTTGGCCGAAGGAATCTTGATCGAAAAGTGCCATCGACTGATCGTGCCCTACGGCACGGTGGTCCAAGCGCTCACATCGCCGGCCTCGAAGCCGTCGGAGAACACCAGCCCCGCGGCGGTGGCGAATCGTTGATCGATCCTGGTGATGTTGCCTTGGACATCGGCGACCTCGACCCGCACATGGGCTTCGGCCAAGGGGCCGAGGGCCCCACCGAGGCCGATCTCGTAGATGCCGTCGCCCACGGCGACCGCCAAGTCGTTGAGCTCTGAGCCCGGAGCACGACCCGCCACCGGGAAATCTGCGGTCACTGAAAGGGTGGCGAGCTCGATGCCGGAATTGGCGTCGGCCAAACCGAAACGGATCGCGGTCACCGGATCCTCCACCAGACCCGGACGGGGGCTGCTGACGGTCACGGTGGGTTTCAGATCGTCGAGAAACCAACCATAAACATCCGCGGCTGTGCCCTCGGCGGTGTCGATGGGATACCCCAAATCGATCCAGCGGGCGAAGGTGATTTTCTCGTCCTCGGTCAAGGCCGGGACCCCGCTGCCGGGGGGCGGCATGACGGTACCCGTGTAGTCGAGATCGGCGTCGTTGGGGTTGGCTCCCGCGGGCAAGGTGGAGGCATCCCCGGGCACCGACTCCGTGGGATGGTCGGCGTTGGACCAACCGTCGAGCCGCTCACCGAAAATCTTCCACATCAACAGGCTGCGACGGCTTTGGAATCTCCGCACGTAGCGGCTGGCGTTGGTCTGACGCCACACCGGCCCGAAGGTGATCACCGGTTTGTAGCCGAAGTCGGCGTCTTGGTCGTCGGCCAATCTCTTGTAGTCGCCGGGGAATCCGTCGTAGGTGGCGTAGTCGTCGAAGACCAGGTTGCCATCGGGCTGAGGATTCCCTTGGGTGTGGCACGAAGCAATGCAGCTACGGCTGAGAATCGGCCGAATATCCCGGTAGAACTCCACGTCTACCACCGGCTCGGAGACCACGTTGACGGCGGGATTGCCGTCCCCATCCCGCGAGATCAACGGTGTGACCTTGGACAGGTCATAGACCGAGTAGTCGGGCTGCGACGCGGCGGTCACCGCGAAGTCCAGGGGCTGTTGGCTGTGGGCATGACACCCCCCGCAATTGGTCCGCACCTCCCCGGGTCGGACCTGATGCCAGGTCTGCGCCATATTCAACACCATGCCGTTGCGGTCCAGGGTTTGGAAGGTGAACGGCGTGTCGGCCGGGATCTTGGCCAGGAAGCTGGTGTCCGGATTGCCCTCCGGATCCAAGATCGGCTGCCCCTGATCGTCGGTTTTGCGCAGGGGAATCTCACCCAAGATGCGATGACGCTCGTTCGCCGCATTGTGGAAGTGGCGTCCGTTCTCGGGGCCGTAGCTGCGGTGGGTATTGGGCTCCAAGGCCACGATGCGCACCGCCCAAATATCCGAGTCGTCGTATTTGCCGGCGTCGGCACCTTGGCTGCCCCAATTGCTCGACGCACCGTTTTCGGAAGTGTTGAAGGGATCCAGGCCGTCGAAGGAGGCGTCCCCTCGCCCGGGAAAGCTCTCCCGCTTATAAAAGCTGCTGGTGCCGATCAGGCCGTAGGGCGTGCCGGCCGGCAACAGCGGGTGCTCGGAGCCGTCGTTGGGCAGCCAGGGCATCTCCGCCGGCTCGGACACCCCGTGGACCGCGGCATAGGGAACCACCGCGCGGGGCCACGCCTCGTTGTAGGCCGGATCGTTTTTGAGCAACACCAAATCGTCGGGTGACCACACGGGTGCGGCGTCCGGAATCACATAAATGCCGCCGTCGTAGTAGGGCAAAGGCGTCGGACGGTTGAGATCGTTGGCCGGACCCGGCGTCCAGACCACCAGGAGGTCACCGTCCGGAGCGGCGGAGGGATGGGTGAATTTGCCTACGCGGGTCTCGCCGTCTGCGCCGATCGGGGCCGCGTGGTCCTCGGCGTGGGTCATGGGAGACAGGCTGTACATGCCGTAGGGCGTGAAGGACATGCGGAAGGGATAGAGGGTGTCGGCGCTGATGGTTTGATCGATCGGTGGGTTCAGGCTCGGAAACGGGCTGCCGAAGGCCGGGGTGCCGGCGGGCGGTGCCACCGGGAATCGATAGAGGGCTCCGAAACCGTTGTTATTCAAGTTGTAGTAGTCCACCACCACCAAATCCCCACCTGTCAGCTGGGTCATGAAATGGAAGGCTGACGGGCTCTTGAAGGCGCTGACCAACGGCGCCCAAGCGCGTCCGTCCGGGTAGATGGTCCAGATGCCCCACAGCCGACGATCGCGGATGCCTTGGCTCTCGTAGGTGGAGAACATGATGCGACCATCCCGCAGCGGGGTCGGATGCAAGCTGCTGTTGATCGACATGGGCGCGATCGGCGTGACGTTCGAGCCGTCCTCGTCCATCACGTAGAGCTGCAAGGTGGGGTTGGTAAAGGTTTTGGGCGGAGCCAGCCCATTGCGATTGCTGGTAAAGGCAATCTTTCCACCGGCCAAGGGACAGGGTCCGAGATTCAGAATGCCGTAACCCAAGCGATTGAAATTCGACGGCGGGTCGAGGGGATTGGATTCGTCCCACACCCCGGCTCCCGTATTGGGAGTGAATTCCCCATGGGTCAGCTGCTCGATGTGACGGTCCGACAAGCGGATGCGAAAGATGTCGGCACCGTCCAGGGGCAGATCTCCCCGCTGCCCATTAAGCCGCGTCAGGTCATGGAACAAGCTGTAGTAGACCCACTCGGCGTCGAACGACATAAACGGATCCGTCACCGAGCACACGTCGCAATCGACCAAGGTCTCTTCACTGCCGTCCGGGTGCAACAACATGAGATCGGCCCCCGGCTCGGCCCGCGCCGGATGGAAGACCTCGGGCCACACCGTGTTGGTGGTGTCGCCGTAGCGGGGTTGACGCACATAAACCACGTCGTAGGAGATGGAGCCCTCCCCCACTTGCTGGGCGGGCAAGGTGGCGCCTTCGGCTGCGGCTCCTGTGGCTGCGGCTCCTGCGGCTGCGGCTCCGAGGAAGAGGGTCAAGACCAAGAACCTTCCGAGGGTGGTGATCATGAGGGGGATCTCCGATGTTGGTGGGGATTTGCCGTCGTTCCCGCTCGCCGACACGCAAGCCCGTCTCCGCGAGGCTCAGCAAGCAGTCTTTGATGCCGCTTCAATGTTCAAACTTGCATATCTCAATGAAGCTAACACCACTGCTCACCCCAGGGCAACTACCTGCTGGGCCTCCGATTTACCTCGGTAAGCTATTTCACTGCGGCAAATAAATAAGTCTTAACAAAATAGACACAAGGTGCCGCTCTACAGCGATCTCAAACGTCACGATTTGGGCTCATACCCGGCCCAGAGCGTCGAGCCGGGCTTCCGTTGGGAGCCCGGCTTTTTCGTGCCGAGATCTTCGAGGCTTCTCGTTGACGCTCAAGGTATTACCGAATAGGGTATTACCATGAAAGTCACCACCAAAGGGCAGGTCACCATCCCAGTCCACATCCGCAAATTTCTTGGAATCACCCCCCAAAGTGAGGTCGATTTCCGCATCGACGACGATCAGGTCATCCTGATCAAGCACGAGCCGGGTGCCGATGAGCAGCCCAGTCGGTTTGCCAAGCTGCGGGGCGTGCTGAAGGGCACTCTGACGACCGACGAGTGGATGCGAGCCACCCGGGGTGACGGATGAGTGTGTTGGTGGACACCAACGTCATCCTCGACATCTTGACCGACGACCCACACTGGTCGGAGTGGTCTTTGGGCCGGCTCGAGCGCCACGACGGCGAAGGGCTAACCATCAACTCGATGATCTACGCCGAGCTTTGCTTCGGTTTCAGGACCCCGACAGCGGTCGACGATCTGGTTCGGCAGTTTCACTTGGTCTGGCAGGAGGTGCCGCGCCTCGGTCTCTTCAAAGCGGCGAAGGCCTTCGAGGCTTACAAAAAGCGAGGCGGCGATCGCAAATTTGTGCTTCCTGATTTTTTCATCGGGGGTCACGCCGAAGCCACCGGCCTACCGATTCTTACCCGTGACACCCGACGTTTTCGCACCTACTTTCCGAGCGTACGCCTCATCTCTCCGGACTGAGCTCCAGCAGATTGAGCTCCTCCGCGACCGAATCAAGCAGTCGGTCAGAAGTAGCGGGAAGCCGGCGAACTCCAGGGAAACCCCTCGACGACCCGTAGGTCGTTCGAACACTTTCCTAGAAGGAGCTTCCCATGGACCCCAATTGCCGATTCCGCCCCACTTTCTTGTTCTTCATGTTGACTCTGTTGGTGCTCGCCATGTGGACAGGCCCCGCCTCAGCCGAGATCTTCATCGTCGATTGTGACGAAGGCCCCGATGTGGACCCGTGGACCCACACGACTATTTCCGCGGCAGTGAATGCGGCAGCTACAAACGATCTATTGCCCGACACCATCGTGGTCCGACCCTGCGTCTACGCCGAGAACGTCTACATTCCGGCCGAGGCCGCCGGGCTGCACATTCTCGCCGCCGAGGAGGTAGGCCCAGAGGAGGTCTTGGGTGCAGAGCAAGCGGGGGTGGGCATGACGCCCTCGGATCCTCGACCCTTGGTCGACGGCAGTGGCGGCTTTCCCTTCCCTTCTTGCTTTACGGTCGACGCCGAGCGGGTGTCGATCCAGGGCCTGGAGCTGGCGAATTGTGGCAACGAGGTCGGCGGTGGCTCGGGCGTGCTCGCGCTCAACAACTCCAAGCTGCTCCGGTTGCACGACATGGAGATTCGAAGCTTGAACGGCAACGGCGTCGAGGTACAAGGGGCGGACGCGCCGACCTTGACCTCCAATTGGATCTACCAAGTGCAGCAGCACGGCATTTTTCTGCACGGCGTGACCGATGCTTACGTGGCGGACAACGTGATCAACGGCACGTCCGCCCTCGGCTCGGCGGGTATCTTGATCAACGGCGGCAGCGAGGACGTGCACATCCTCAACAACGAGGTCCACTATGCCTGGGGCCCCGGGATCCACGACCGAAACGCAGTGCGGACCCGCATCGAGCGCAACACCGCTCTCGACAATTGCAACGGCATGCTCAGCCCGACCTGCGAGTGCGATGAAATTCTGGTAGGCCCCGCGACCCTCCTGACGGACGTGGCTGGCAACGATGCCGACACCCTGCCGAACGACGGCATCACCCTGTGCTCGTCCAGCGCCGAGGAAAAGGAGAATCCCGGCATGTAAAACGCGCCTTCCACCCGGAAACCCATGGCCCGACCGAGAGCATCGCCCGGGCCTTGTTCCACCGTCCGGGCCTTGTCCCACCGTCGGGGGTTCTTTAACATCGTCAATTCACCCAATTTAGGGCTTCTTACATGAGCTTCGGGGGGAAAATTGGACGAGGAACGGGGGCGGCTGACGCCCCGCGATGTAGAGCTGGCCCTGGCGGGGGATGCCCGCGCCGTCGACCGCTTGGTGGACGCGCTTGCACCCGTGATCCAAGACCGGGTCGCCCGTGTCCTGTTGCGCAGCTCCCCGGGTCGTCCCAACCTGCGCGCGGTGGTGGAGGATCTGACCCAGGAGATCTTCCTCGAGCTCTTCGACGATCGCGGCAAGGTGTTGCGCGATTGGCGGCCCGACCGGGGTCTTCCGTTGGAGTCCTTCGTCGCCATGGTCGCCGAGCGGCGGGTGATCTCCCGCCTGCGGCGCAAGCGACGCAATCCGTGGACCGAGGAGCCCACGGAAATCGACGAGCTGGATCGGCGAGCCCCCGAGCCGGCCGCGGACGAGCGAGCCATCCAGCGCGACGGCCTGGGACGCCTGCTGCACCGGCTCTACGCTGAGCTGGAGCCCCGGGGACGCCAACTCTTCGAGCTTCTCTTCGTCAAAGAATGCTCCGTCGCCGAGGTCCAAGCGGCGACCCACCTGGAGCCCGGCGCCATCTACGCTTGGCGTAGCCGTCTGCGAAAATTGGCCCGTCGGCTGCGGGAGGAGGAGCGACCTCGCCTGCCACCCCCTGATGAGGAGGGAGCGTAATGTCCGATTCCCGCGAAGACCTGGATTCCCGCGAAGACCGGGACCCCCGCGATGACCTCTTGCGCGACCTCGGAGCCCGCGCCCGCGAGGAGGCGGAAAGCGAAGCCCGGGAGCTCGACGAGCGCTGGACCCGTCTCGCCGCCGGCACGGCCACGGAGTCGGAAATCGACGAGCTGCGGGCCCTGGCCGAGCAGGATCCGCGAGCGGCCCAAAAGTGGCAGGCCTTCCGCCCCCTCGATACCGACTTCCGTCGGCGCCTCGCCGGTGCGGCCCTACAACACATCGCTTCGGAGAAGTCTGCGCAAGTGCCTGGCACCCAGTCTGCGCAAGTGCCTGGCACCCGGAGCGCGGCGTCTCCAGAAGTGCCTGACACCCCTAGCGAATCGTCCTCAAAAGTGCCGATACCTTTCCGCCGAACCGTGGCCGTTCGCCTCTTGGCCGTTGCCGCCACCCTCGTGCTCATGATCGGCTTGCTGCTTCAAACCCGCGGCCCACGCTCGGAGGGGCTCTTCACCGACCTCTCCGTGAGCGGCAACCGATCCCGCTCCTTGCGCCCGCCGGACGGTCTGCCCGATCTCCCCGATACACCCGCGACATCGCCCCTGCCCGGTCTGGAATCGGGGCGAGACGTCTTCCTCACCCTCCGGATCGGCGAGAAGGATCCGGCGGCGTCGGTTCCGCTCCATCGGGTGAGCCTTTTCATGCGGGATGACGAAGGGACCTTGCACCCCTTGACCCTCGAGCACGAGACCCGCGCTGCCGGAAAGATCGATCTACGAGCGACGATCCCGGCGGTCCCTTCAGGACAAGCCGACCTGATCGTCGCCATTCACCCCGGCCGGACAGTGACCACCGAGCAAGTCCGGGGCAGCTGGAAGGGGCGGCTCACCGACGTCCTCTACGGCTCGTGGCAACGGATGCGACGTGAGGTTCGGGTGACGGTGCATGATCCAGACCTGACGGTGGAATTTGCCGGTTGCTCGGCGGTGCGCGCACCGCCTACCGACACCGGAGCCACCGAGCCCATTTGCGAGCTCGGCGAGTCCCTACGCCTCTGGGTCTCTTCGAATCCGTTGGACGCCATCGACATCACCCTGAACGGGCGGCCCGTGCCGCCGGCAGACGGCGAGCCCACCGCGGGAGGGCTCGCTTTTCTTTTTCAGAGCCCTGTTCCGGGTCGGCTCACCGTCCGCGCAGGCACGGGACCGTCGACCGCCGTCCAACACATCCGCTTGGTACCCCCACGCACCGACGAGCTCCGTCGACAAGCCGCGGAAGTCCGCAAGCGAGGGCGGATCGCTTTTGCTAGGGGACGAACCGTCGAGGCCGTGGGGCTGCTGCGGGAGTCGGCGGAGCTTCATCGCCGGCTCGGATTGATCTCCACCCAAATCGACGACCTCAACCTGGTCTTCTACGCCCTCCTCGAACGCATGGGCAAGCTCGAAGAAGCCCGCGCCCTTTTGGACGCGCTGCCCGAGCCGGCCGGCGGCGACGGCACCTCGGCATTTCTCGCAAGCTTCTCCCGGGGCACCCTGGCCCTGGAGACGGGACGCCTGGCCGACGCCCTACGACACCTGGCCGACGCCGCCCGCCACAGTGAGCGCATCGGCTGGTCGGCCCATCGCAACATGGCCGAGCAGCAGCTCATGCGCATCCTGCGTCGACTTGGCCGAGGCTCCCAGGCCGACGATCTGCGCACCCGCCTCGCCGGCGAGCTCCACCTTTTTCACGATTGTCAAAAGCCGACTCTGGTCAACAACTTGGCTTGGGATCATCTACGATCCTTCAACCCCGAAACCCCCGAGCCGGCCCAGCACTTAGCTCCCACTCTCGAGCTTCTACGCACAGGCTTGAATCACCTCGACCGCTGTCGTCAACCCGTCAACGAGGAGAAGGCCAACCTCCACCTCAACACAGCCATGGCGTCTCTCTACGCGGGAAAGGCGAGCGATGCCGAAAAGCATCTTCGCCTAGCCTCTTCGATCGAAGGGGGCCTGCCCCCTCGCCTGAAGGCCTGGCAGCTCGATTTGCAGGCCCGATTGTCGCTGCATCGGGGGCGAGCGCATGAAGCGCTGGCTACGGCCCAGACCTTGGCCGTCCTGGCCGAACAAGGCCAAGACCCCGAAGCCGGATGGCGAGCGGCACGCCTAGAAGCTGAGGCGTCGGAAGCTTTGGGAGACTTCGAAGGTGCCCTGCGGGCCTATGCTGTGGCCGAGCGGCGGTTGGACAAAGAAAGCGGACAGGTGCCCCTCGACGCCGACCGAGCCTCCTCCCTCACGGCTCGAAGCCGTGCCACGGGAGCCCATTTGGACCTCCTCCTGCGCCAGGGGGAGGTAGACACCGCCTTTGAGGTCGCCCGCCATGCGCGGGTGCGTCTTTACCGTGGTGAGCTCTCTGGCGCAGCGCCTCGGCTGATGAGCCGCAGCGAGCTCGAGGCGTGGGTGGCGGCGCGGCGACGATTCCGCTCAGAGATCGGCGAATCGGCTTCTCTCGCCGGCTCCACTGCCGACGCCGCCCGCCGGCTCGAGGAGCTGGCCGCCGCCGTGGCTCCCCTGGATCGGCGCCTCGAAGCCTTGGGTCTCGGATCGGATCAGCCTCTGCCGGAGCCGGCTCCGGAAGAGCTGATCCTGCTTTTCCATCCCCTTGTGGACGGCGCGTGGGTGGGTTTCGGAGCCATCGACGGGCAGGTGCAAGCCCATCGGTTTCCCTCGATCAAGCTGGCCGATTCACCACATTTGCTCACGCCGTTCGCGGATTTGATCGCTGAGGCTGCCACGATCCGGATCCTGCCCATGGGTCCTCTCGTGGCGACGGATTTCCACGCCTTGCCCGTTCACGGCGGACCGCTGGTGGAGTCCGTGCCGGTGGTTTACGGCCTCGACTTGCCCGTCGTCGGCCCAAACACCGGGGCCGACACCCACCCAACAGCGCTGTTGATCGCCGATCCAGGGGGTGATTTGCCCGCTGCCCGGGCAGAGCTCGAGATCGTGCGCTCGGCCCTGAGAAAATGGCGTCACCTCTCCGTCGAGCCGCATTCCGCCCAGAGCGTGCTCGGCGCCCTGCACCATGCCGATCTCCTGCACTTCGCCGGTCACGCCGACTTCGCCGGTCGCGACGGGCTCGACAGCCATTTGCGCTTGGCCGGCGCGGACCGTCTTTCCGCCGCGGATCTGCTGTCGAGCGAGGCCACGGTGCCCCAGCTAGTGGTGCTTTCCGCCTGCGCCTCGGCCCGCTCCACCGTCGACCCCTTCTCACCCGGCCTGGGTCTGGCCCACGCGTTCTTGTTGCGTGGCAGCCACATGGTCTTAGGCGCCACCGAGCCCGTGGACGATCGGCTCACCCGTCGGCTTATGGAGCTTTTCTACCGCACCTGGAACGGCGACGCCGTCGATGCTCCCCGAGCTTTGCAGCGGGCCCAGCTGGCCTTGCGCGCGGAGGATCCTCGGGCCTGGAAAGCCTTCCGGCTGCTGACCCGGTGAATGCTCCGGCATCGTCTTTTTTCGCTCCCGATTTTTTCGCTCGAGGCGTCAGAAATCACCAACTGCCGGCGAAGGATCCGACGTAGACCTTCGTCCGTCCAAACTTTCCGACCCGGAGCCGCCCATGTCCATACGAGCCTACTCATCCTCCCTCACCCACACCCACCTGCCGATGCTCGTCGGCCTGCTCTTCTCAGCGTCCGCAGCACTTGCCCTTCAATCCTCCCCTCCCTTGGATCCCACGGCCTCGGAGGTCCATTGGCGGCAAGTGGGGTCGATGTCCCATCCCGGCATTCCGTGCCCGGCACCGAGCGCCGGTTGGAAGGCGCCGATTCAGCTGGATGCCGGCGGTGAGCGCTTTTGCATCTATGAATCTTCGGGAACCGTGAGCTCGACCGACGTCACCGCCCTGCGGACCACCACCGGCCTGCCGGAGCTGGAGCCGGATCGCATGGCCGTGCGTCCCTCCGGGGCGATCATCAACGCGCTACGCTCCGAGCAATCCGAGCGCTTTCTGGAGCAAGCAGGAGATGTGTGGCTGCCGCCCCCTCCTCCCTTCGCCGGTGGACAAGCACATCTCGGCTTGCTCGACACCCAGCCGACCAGCGATCCCGGCGTGATGCTCGGAGCGGCCGACAATTCCCCCCACGGACGCACCCTGCGTCGATTCGCCCAATTCCTGCTGTGCAAAACCCAGCCCTGCCCGGTGCAAAGCCACGCCCGGCTGAGCTTACCCCACACCGACTTCCACCCCACGGACCCGGAGCTTTCACCGCGAGACGAGGTCCAAGGCGGGCTCTTCGGCACCATCTCCGAGCTCGGTGAGCAATTGGTGGCGGAAGTGGCCGCGTGGACCGCCGGAGCGCCCCCCGGAGACCGCTTGGTGCTCAATTTATCGGTGGCTTGGGACGGCGCCCTCTTCGGCGGGCTGGAAACCGACGCCGGCGGCGCTCCCAATCCCGCCGACATGCCCGTGGACGTACGGCTGGTCTATCGCGCCCTGGAGGACGCCGCGGACGCCGGTATTTTAGTCATCGCGGCCGCGGGCAATCGGGTGGACCATCGGCAGGCCCAGGGCGCCTTATTGCCGGCCGCATGGGAACGGGCTGCTTCCCCGTCCGCTTCAGGCGCGTATCGACCCCTGGTTTACGCCGTGGGTGGGGTCGATTCCCTGGGCCGCGAGCTCGCTCTCTCCCAGCCCCTCAGCCGACCGCCCCGGGTGGCCTACGCCGACCACGCGCTGCTCGAAAACGACGGCGCCGGCCCCACCGCCTTGCTCACCGGTAGCTCCGTAGCCGCTCTGGTGGTGTCGGTTGCGGCGGCGGCCGCTTGGTCCTACGATCTGAGCTTGAGCCCCGGCCAGCTCATGGATTTCCTCTACCTTTCCGGCGATTCCCTCGCCGAGCCGGTAGAGCTCTGCCTGCCCGACGTCGACTCCGAGCCCTGTGCCTCCCAACGACCAGGAGTGCGACGTCTATCGATCTGCCGCGCGGTGGAAGCGGTGTGCTCGGCGGCCGGAGAATGCCCTGCTCCCTTCGACCTCGGCTCCCCTTCACCGTGTACGCCCTGGGCACCGTCACCCCCTGATCTCAGCGCCTTGGAAGAGGCTGCCTTCGAACCGGACGGATCCGCGACCTACGGCAGCTTCCTGATCGGCGATCCCGGAGCCCCCTGCATCGCGCCCAGCCTCACCGCCACGGCCGCGTTACCCAACCCCGATCCCTGCCCCAGCCGTCAATACAACGGCCTCGGTGCCACCCCTTGGGTGCGCCCCCAGCCGGGATCCAACCCTTGCCCCAACTGCCCAATCCTCGACCACAGCCTGCACGTCGAGATCTCCGACGACTTCGAGGGAACCCTCAGCAGCCCATCGCTCCTGGCGTGCGGCACATCCATCACCCTGCCGATGCCACCCCTCGCAGCGGCCGGCACCTTCCGGGTCGACGATCTCCCGCCACTCGGCGACTGCACAGAGGGCCTGCTCACCTTCGTCACCACGGACGATGACGGCGAAAGCTCCACCTCCACCGTCAGCTCCGTGCGCATTTCGCCGTGAGCGGCGCCGAGCTAGCGAAGCGTTGCCTCAAAAGATGAGATTGACTCCTCCGGGCGGGGCTTGCCCCGGGCTTGTCCTCGCCCTTTAGCGCGGGAAATCTTTTGCAAGAAGACTTGCCGGACTATCATAAAATGATTAGAGTTATTGCAAAATACATGTCAGGAGTTGGTCTGCAAGGAGAATAACGGCCGCTTTCCTCGTGGCTTTGTGGCCGAGCCTCATACTGGCCGAAGACCCTTCGGGTGCTGGTTTTCTCGTGATCAAGCCATTCGCGGCAGAGGGGTGGATGCCGAGCAGCTGCCGCAGGAGTGGGCTCTTCATGAGGAGCTGCAGGACAGCGGGGAGCTGGAGAAAAACGCTTCGTTTGTGAGATCCCCCCTCGGAGCTCACGATCACCGTTTTTGGGCGGAGGGCTTAGCCCTTGGGAGCCGTCGGCCCCGCATCCTGCACAAATGGACTCTTGACGTCCGGAGGACGGCTGAGCCTGCGTCTCGAATCCGAGGGATGAACACATCACCGAGCTCAGCTCACCATCACCATAAGAGGAGGATCTGGAATGGACCCGAGCACTTTGCTTTTGTTGGCCTTGCTGACACCGTGGGGCCCGATCGAAGGAGATCGAGATCTCGTACGCCCGACCTATGATCCGGAGTGGTTCAAGTGGGCCATCCACGGCAACATGCTCTGTCTCGACTTCGAAGGCCGCGCCACCACCGGTGGACAGGCCGGGGCGGTGCAGCTCACGGGCTCCGAATTTCCCGGCGTCACCCTTTCCGCCCAATCCGGAGACGACGGGCTTTTTGTCGGCATTCCGGACCCGAGCCTCGGCAACAACAACAACGTGACCTTCTTCGGCCGTGATTTCTTTGCCGTCTCCGGTCAGGCGGTCTTTTCACCCCAACTGAGCGGCACACCCCACGGTCGGTTGGTGGTCGATTTCGAAAATCCTGTGCTCGGCGTGGCGGCACACTTTCTCGATGTCGAAGCGACCGGCACCTCGATCGAGGTCTTCGACGGCCCCTCGGGCACCGGCAGCTCTCGGGGACGGCTGGACCTAGAGCCAGGAGACTCCTTCGCCGGCTTGACCACCTGGTACATCCACAGCGCTGTGATCACCCTCGGCACCGCCTCGGACGGGGTCGGTCTCGACGATCTGTGTTTCGAAAATCCTTTCCAAGTGAAATCTCAAGAGCTCTTCATGCAGAATCTGGCGGATGTCACCTGCATCGATTTCGAGGGCATCGCCCATCAAAGCGGATCCGCCGGCATCACGACGATCAGCGGCGACGCATTTCCAGGCCTAACATTGATCCCGGGGCAGGGTGCGTCGGGCCTTTTCGCCTACATCCCCGATGCCTTGAGCCACGGAATTTTCGCCTCGTCCGGTGAGGCTGTTTTGGTCACCGACCCCCTGCCCGAAACCCCCAACGGTGTGCTCACGGTCAATCTCGATGAGCCCGTGGACGGTTTCGGCTCCTTTTTCACCGATGTGGAAGATCAGATCACGCAAATCGAGGCGTTCGATGCCCCGAACGCCGGCGGTAGGTCCCTCGGCAAGGTGCGCTGGACCAATAACGAGGATGAGTTTGTCGGCATCCTGGGAGCCGGCATCCGAAGCGTCAAATTTTGGCTCGGAGGATACGGCGACGGCGTGGCTCTCGACGACATGTGCTACGGCCACTCGGGCCTTGAAACCTGCCGAGCCGAACGCTTTGGTGACGGCCCTCCGGCTACCCACTGGACCTTGGACGCCCTGGGAGACGCGACCGTGGCGGACGCTTGGGAGTTGGACGGCGCGCTCACGCTCACCGGCAACGGCTCCGAGCTCTACCACGGTATCGACCATGGAGCTTTCTTGCATCAGAGCCAAAGCGGAGACTTTCGCGTCGAGCTGGACATCCTCGCCGTCGACCCGGCCCCGGGTCACGTCTACCGCAAAGGAGGCCTGATGGTCCGAGAGTCCACCGACCCCTCGGCACCGCGGGTGATGATCAACTACCTACCGGATTTTCCCGATCCGCGCCGGCCCGGACCGGCCCTGCAATTCGACGCCCGCTTGGCCCACGGCGGGCCCGCGAAAGAGTTGGCCTCCACGGTCAAAGGCATTTCCCTGCCGGTTCGGGTGGCCGTCGAACGCACGGGCCATCGATTCACCATCTCCTACTCCACCGACAACGGCGGCACCTGGATCCATCCTCGAGGTGGTTTGGGAGGCGAGGTGTTGATTCCCATGACGAATGCGGTGCGGGTCGGCCCGATGGTGGCGTCCTACGACCCCGCCCATCCCTTCACGGTTTCATTCGATCGAGTCGAGCTCTGCCCAGCGGACGGTCTAGCTCAGGTCTGTGATCCCGACTGCGGCGATTGAGCCGGCAGCCCTTTGTGGGAAATCGAAAGCGGTCTCCCACCCGGTACCGGGTTGATGTGCAGGCTCCGCAAGAAGCTGGTGCAGATGTTGGTGCCAGATGTTGGTGCCAGGTTGATGTTCCAGATGATGCTGGTGCCAGGTTGATGTTCAGGTGTAGAGGTGATGCTCGTACCCACGCACTACGCGCCTACAATCTTGATCATTTTCACTGGCCTTCAGAATTCACAAAGGTTTTTCCGTCCATCCTCAAATAGAGGCGTTGTGCCTTCCGAACAACAACTTCTATGAGGTCATGAACATGAAAAGCCGTATCCACTCACCAAATCCATCGCGGTTATCGCTGAGCCGAAACTCGTTTGTCGAATTTCATGGAGAGGGGTGAGCCATGTCCAGATTTCCCCGTCTCTGGACCCGACCCAACGCCGGCGTCGCCATCACGAATCGCTGCATCCAAGGGAGACATCTGCTCAAACCCAGCCCGCGCCTCAACAAAATCATTATCGGGGCGCTTGCCAAAGCCCAAGAAAAATACCCTGTCGAGATCTACAGCGGTGCTTTCATGAGCAGCCATTTCCACCTCCACATACAGGCTCCAACCGTGAAAATCCAGGCCGATTTCATGGCCCACTTTACTCGCAAGCTATCGTTCGAAACCGGCGTCCTCTACGACTGGAAGACCCGCACATTTCCCGATCGATACCACTCTTCGGAAGTCTCCCAAGAACCCGAGGCCCAAATTCGGCGGCTCGTCTATCACCTCCAACACGGTGCAAAAGAAGGGCTTGTATCCAGCCCATTGGACTGGTCCGGCGTCAACTTTCTCGACGCCTTGATCACAGGTGAGCCCCTCAAGGGCATCTGGATCGACCGTTCCGGGTACTACCGTGCAAGCCGGCGAGACGAAAACGTCACCCTCGAGGATTTCACCGAGCACCTGGAGCTGCCCATCGCCCCGTTGCCTTGCTGGGCCCATCTGAGCCAGGAGTCTCGCCGTGATCTAGTGCTGGAGATCATCCGAGAGATCGAAGAAGAAACCGCGGCACATCACGCCGCTAACGGCACTACTCCACTGGGCGTGAAAGCGGTGCTCGCCGGCGATCCCCACGACTACCCCAAAAAGCTCAAGAAGTCGCCACAGCCGCAATTTCACGCCTTTCGCAAGAAGATCCGCCAAGAGATGAAAGAGGCGTATTCGCTGATCTTGGCGGCCTACTGCGAGGCGTCGAAGCGTCTGCGAGCCGGAGAACGAAATGTAGAGTTTCCCGAAAACTCCTTTCCACCCGGGTTGCCGTTCGTCGAGCCGACTTGGGCGATGGCGGGACATCTGATGAGGTCGCCTGAGCCCGGCTAGAGCTCTCTTTCCCGTTGGTGGTTGTTTCACACCGTTGGCACGGATTTGCCCCAGTCTCGGGGAGGGGGAAGGTGTGTCTTTGGTGAGCCAAATCTACAGCCATGCCATTGATTTCAAATCGCTTTGTTTACCCTCCTGGTCCAGAACTTGGGTACCGTATTGATGTGTTCAGATTAAAAAAGGGCGTGAACTGAACAGGGATGGTTTGGCCAAACAGCTGGGGCTTGACAAGCCTGTGCTCATAAAGGAATAAGGTTGATTTTCGCACCCGCACCAGGTTGACGGCCGCACCAGCACAGAATTGGCACCAGGTTGACGGTCGCACCAGCACAGAATTGGCACCAGGTTGATGTTCGCACCAGTTTCCTGGTGCCCCAGGCAACTGGTTCCAGGTTAGTGTTTAGGTGGGTCCCAATTTATTCAGCCTCATTTGTTCTACTGGCCCAATGTGCACCACATGGTCTTCCACCAAACACAGGCTTGTGATCGAATAAAATGCAGTGTCGAACGTAGGTCATTCGTTCCTACTATGGGTCTTGCGCTCCAGTCTCTGCTGGGTTGCTCGTCGTATCGTTTTTTAGGAGGAAAAACATGAATACTCGCTCCATGTCGCAAGAAATGGAAGAAGTGCGCCGATTTGCCAGGGCCGAACGATTATTTTCGATCGGCGTAGACGCGCTTCGGGCCCACCTAGAAAAGGCCGGATCCGAAATCGACAAGAACAGCCAAGTGGTGCAAGCTCTGCTGCTTGCAAAGAGCCGAGGGATAAACAACAAGAACTGGGAAATTGTTGCGGACGATCAACAGATTCCGCTGCCGGGCAGCACCCAACAAGGCAACCAGGCCTGGTTGGAGCAACTCCTCCCAAAACTCAAGAATCTAACCTATCCGGAAGTTCGTCGGTTCGGTGTGGGCGACTACAGCCCACTGAACGAGAGCTGCGACAGGATCTTCATGATTCCCTTCGTATCTGATCCGTCCTTCGTGATGGTTGTCGAGTCGAATTTCGATGCTCTGGAACGACAAGTCGACTCGATCGAGACGCTAAGCTGGGGTCTTGAATTGGCTCAAAGCTACGTGATCGAGCACATCGACAAGATGGATGCGATCTTTCACCTGTCCGAGGCCCTTTCACTAAACGACAGTAAGGTGGCTCTCGATACAGCGACAAAGGTCATAGCTGGAGCGTTCTCTGCAGATGTCTGCACTATCTTGATTCAAAGGCCTATCGAGGACGGAGACGTGGAGCAAGACAGCCCGAGTCACGAGCTCGTTTTGCAGGGTGCCTTTGGCCCCAGCTTGAAAGTTGAAAGACATATTGAAAAGATTCGCTACCCGATCAGAACCCTAGAAGACGTTGCAGCCGCTGCCGATATGCCCGCAGGCGACGTGCTTCCACAGGACAGACCCGGTTTGACGGTATGGACGTTTCTATCCGAAAAGGGCTGGCTGATGTCCAACTCCCCCGAGCAGATCTCCAGCCACCCCTGGCACTCCAGCCGTTCGAGCGGGGTCTACATCGACCCCGGAAGCTGTATGAATCAGCTCGCAGTCACGCTCCGGGTCCAAGACAAGAAGCTCGGCCTTATGAAGGTCGAGAATAAACGCGACAAGGAGAACAACGTCGTTCCATTCAACCGGCTCGACGTTCTCCAGCTCCTCCATGTTGCTTCTGTCGTCTCTATCGCAATTGAGAAAGAACAAAGCGAAGGCCGCGCGAGCAGCGCGGAGTCGTTGTCGATTCGCGATACGTTGACGGATCTACGAAACCTGATGTTTATCGAAGGCTGGGCTGCAAGCCACTCGGAATTTGCGGTGATCTTTTTCGACATCGATCGGTTCAAAACCTACAACGACCGGTTCGACTATGAGGGCGGAGACGCGATCCTCAAGCTCGTCGCTAAAGCCATGCGAGACGTCGAGAAACGTTTCAAGGACCGGCAAACCGATGTAGTGCTGGAGTCTTGCCGGCAGCATGGCGATGAATTCGTGTTCTTGTTGCACGGCGCGCCGAGCGCACTTGCCGAATGGGCCCAGCAAATCGCCGAGGGCATTCGGTCGGCTTTGGGCGTAAGAACCGAGCTGCCCGACTCCGCCGACGGGCATCCGGTCCCGCTACATGGAATACCGATCAGCATTGGCGTCTATTGCCCGGATGCAACCGCCGAGACCGCTCCCGAAGCCAACTCCCCAAAGCCCCCCAATCCTCTGCAGCTAGCGGGAAAAGCATCAAGAGTCGCCAAGGAGGCTGGAGGCGACCGCATTGTTTTCTGGAGGGACATCAAGAAGCTCCAAAGCCGGAAGATCAGTGTGAGGAGAGTCTGGGACAACAAAGTCGTGATCGATGTCGGCTACTCCCAGGGAGTCCGTGAAGGGTTCGTATTCAACGTGCTGCACAAGCCTCTACAAGATGATGACTCATTTCAACGCGTCAACGCGTGGATACGCACCGAAGAGATTTTCGCCAAGTCAACCGTTTGCGAGGTGACGAGCCAAGAGACCACTATTTCGGATAGGGACAAAGCTCGGCTCCGCCTCTGAGCCCTGTACCGAGCCGTACTCGATCTGTTGGGGCCTCGTGTCGGATCAGGAAAACCGCGGAGGCGATATGAGCAGACAAGCTTGGCTCCACGAGATGATGGTTCTTGGGGGCGGACTCAGGAGTAGTAAGAGCCGGCTGTGGCTCAGGTGGACGACGCGGATTTCTTCAGCTTTATTTTATTCTGCGGCCCAGAAACAAACAAACATCCGCTTTCGAGCCGTCTCAAGGGTGGAGCCGTCGCGAAATTTTGCTCATGGGACGCTCGGTCCCCGGCTGTTTGCCGAGAGGCTCGACTCCTACACGCCGTGCCGCGCGGCATAGGCCGACGGCCGCTCGCCGTATTGATCGGCGAAGGCGTTGGAGAAATGCGACAGGCTCTTGAAGCCCACCAAGTAGGCGATCTCGGTGACGAGAAGCCCCCGGCTCGGCGCCGCAATCCGGTCAAGCAGACGCCGACGCGAGCTCAGGAGTTTCTGGCTGCGGGCCCGCAGCTCCCGCGGATCGAACGGTTTCACGAGGTAGTCGTCGACCCCCTCGCGCAATCCCTCCAATCGGCGATCGGCCGAGGCGATGGCGGTCACCAGGATCACCGGCACCAGCTCGAGCTCGAGATCCCGCCGCAGTCTGCGGAAGAGGACGCGGCCGTCGAGCCCGGGCATCATGATGTCGCTCAGCGACACCTCCCGCTGGAGCTCCACGGAGCCTTTAGCCATACGGCTAGCCTCGTTCCCGGCACCGCAGAGGCTCCGAGCCAGGGATCGCGAGTATTTTTCGCGATCCGGGCTCGGAGCCTTCACTGATTTCAACTGCCGGATCTGCTCGGGGATTATCAACATGGCACCGATTATCAACATGGCACCTAGAGGTGATGTGTGGGTGCCACGTTGATGTTTCGCCCAAGGATTATCAACATGGCACCGATTATCAACATGACACCTAGAGATGCCACGTTGATGTCTCGCTCAAGGATTATCAACATGGCGCCTAGAGATTATGTGTGGGGTGCCACGGTGATGTTTCCGGTCGGGATTGGGATCTGGAATGGGTACCTAAAATGGGTGCCATGTTGATGTTCCTGAGCTCAAACCCTCACGGCACGGCGTCCGGTGCGCAGACTCGAAAATCGTCGAGCGCCGCGGTGGTGGCGACGTCGGCGTGGTAGGAGACCGTGCTCAGCCCCAGGAGCAGGGTGTCCGGCCAGTGGAGCTGCACCGAGCCCAGGCTGCCGCCGGTGGGCGTTTGCCAGGTGGTGCCGCCGTCGTAGGAGAAGGCGACGCGGAAAACGTCTCCTTCTCGCGACACGCGCAGGCGGCTGGGCAAGGCGGCTCCGAAGAGGTTGGACCCCAGGGCTCCGTCGCCCGGCCCGCTTTCGGACGCTCGATAGCGGAATTGCAGGGCTTTCTGGGAGCCGCCGTTCCAGTGTGGAATGAGCTGCACCAGGATCCTCGGTGCTTCGCTGCCGAGACCGGCGCGCAGCATGAGGCCCGCTTTGCGGTAGGGACCGCCTTCGTCGACTGGGAAACCCGTGACGTCGACCTCGGCCACGAAATCTCCGGCGATCGGCCGATAAAGGAAGGCACCGTGATCCGGGCCGGCGTAGAGGCTCATGCCGTCGCCGGCGAGGTGCAGGGCGCCGTCCACGACCTGAGCGGCGACCTGGTCCGCGGCTCCCAGACCCACCAGCGACCAGCCTTGCGCCAGACTGCCGTCGAAATCGTCGACGAAGCAGCCCGCGATCGGCCCGGACGCCCCTCGATAGCCGAAGTCGAGCGCTGGTTCCACGGACCAGTGATCCACCGAGACCGTAACGACGTGGGGCGTCCCCACCCCGTCGGCGTCGAAGGTCGGCTGATCCAGGTCCGCCGGCAGAGTGCCGGGCAGGACCGTGAGGGTGTAGGTTCCCGGTTCCAGGTCCGAGAAGCCGTACCGACCGTCCACGATGTCCGCGAAGACGGTCCCGGTGGTCGTCGACCCGTCGGTGAGCTCACCGTCGAGCTCCAGACGCGCGCCGTCAATCACGGGCTCCCCGGCGTCCACCGCGCCGTTGCCGTCCACGTCATGCCACAGCAAACCACCGACACTCGCACCGGCAGTCTCCCCGCAGTGGACCGCGTCGAGCAGCTCGACCGTGGCCGCGCCAACCTGGTCCAACGTTTCGAGGCCCACGAACGCGCCGCTCGTGAGCTCCGCGGCGTAGCCCATGAGCTCGGGATAGCCGGGATCCGCGACCGTGCCCGTGTGCAGGGCCAGGATCCGCAGATCCGGGAAGTCCGCTTGCAGACCCTCGATCTCCGCCATCACATCGGCCGTGGCCTCGCCGTCGAAGGTGTCTAGGGTCGGATGGTAGGCGCCGGACCACGCCACCTGGCCACGGCTGAGGTAGGAGCCGTCGGGCCGGCGCAAAGGGATCGCCCGCACCTCTTCCTCGGTGTAGAACGCCGGACCGTTGCCGTCGCCGTCGACGGTGCTCAGACCGTCGGTCACCCAGACGATCACCGATCGCCGCCCGGCGTCGTCTCGATCCTGGAGCAGCTGCCGCGCCCGACGCAGGCCGTGGGTCAACGGCGTGGGCGATTCCGGATCAGGGTCGGGCAGGCTTCCGAGCGCGGCGCGGGCGGCTGAGCCGTCGGTGGTGAAGTCCAAGGGAACCCACGTGCTCACCACCGGACGCTCGAAGGACACCGGATCCGCCGAAGCGGTCACCAAGGCCACGCGATGATCGCCGTCACCGTCGATGGCCGTGATCGCGTCTTCCAGAATCCAGCGAGTGGCCTCTCCTTGGGTGATGCCGTCGCTCAGCTCCCGGGCCAGGCTGCCGCTTTGATCGAGCAGGAAGAGCACGTCCCGCTCAGTGTCGTCGCAGGTTCCCGTGGGCTCGGCCACATGAGGATTGGGCTTGCAGAGCTGGAAGCGCTCGAAGTCGAAAGTCACAGGCACGGCGCCGTCGTAGGACGTGACCATGGGCCCCACCCGCGGACGCTCGCCGAGCTCGAGCTCGATCGAGCCGCCGAGGGCGCCGGCCGGGCGGATCCAGGTCGAGCCGTCGCGGGAGAGATAGACCGTCCACCGGCTGCCCCGCCGCTCCACGGCCAAATGTACCGGCAGGTCGACGGCGGGCACGGTGCTGCCCAGCTCCCGGGCCGTGCCGTCCGCGCCGCGAACGTCGAACATCACCGCCGCTCCGCCGGGAAATCCGGGCACATAGCTGACCGCGATGCGCGGCGCGTCGGCCTCGGAGCCGGCGCGGACCATGAGCGTGGCCTTGCGATACACGCCGCCCGACGCCTGGGCCGCGGGATCCGAGGGCTCGGCGATCTCCAGCTCCGCCCGGAAGTCCCCGGCCTCGGCCGACCGCCACAGGAAGGCGCCGTGATCCTGCGGATCGTGGTAGAGCGACGAGCCCGTGCCGGTCAAGCGCAGCGTACCGCCCGCCTGCTCCAACGCCAGCAATTCGGCGGCCGTGCCCGCGTCGCCCATGGCGTCGAGCTGCCAGGCGTCCGAAAGCTCGGGATTTTCAAAGGGGTCTTCTGAACAGACGGTATTCTCCGGAGCCACCTCGCCGTCGAGGGGCAGCACCGTCACGCGGAACGAGCACGCGTCCGCAAAGCCGCAGGCGTCGAAGGCCTGGCAGGCGACCGCGGTCTCCCCCACCGGGAAGAAGCTGCCCGACGGACGGTCGCAGATCACCGGCACGTTGCCGTCGCAGGCGTCCGTAGCACCGAGGCCGAAGTCCACGAAAGCGCCGTCCGGATCGCCCTCGGGAAGGTCTGGCGAGGCGGTCACCCGCACGTCGGGACAGGCGGTGAGGGTCGGCGGCGCCGTGTCCACGCTCGACGTGGTGGCCGCGGAAGCGACCCCGCCCTCGGAGTCCACGGCCGTGACGGAAAGGCTGTTGGTACACGGGTTGAGCAGCACTGGAACGGCGTAGTCCGGATTCTCGCCGCAGCTCTCGGCGCAACCCGCGACCGGTGCGCCGTCCACCTCGGCGACGATGGAGTCGATGCCGAAGGTGCCCCGGATCGAGCCGGTCAAGGTCAGGCTCGGATCCGGCACACAGCGGGGCACAGGGTCGAGGGTCACTTGCAAGTCGGAGCGGAAGTCGAGCACCTGGCGGCATCCCACTTCCAGCACGACGTCCTCAAGCCGCTGGCTCGAGGTGGTGCCGTCGGGATTGATCGCTTGAATCGTGGGAATCAGCTCGTAGGAACCCTGGGGTAGGCACATGCGCACCAAGCCCTCGGAGGCCGCGGTGTCCTGGGTGGTGGGCGTGCCGTAGGCGGAAACGTCCGTGATCTCGTAAGCGGCGGGCCGGGCGCCGAAGTCCGGACCGTCGAAGTCGCCCGAGCCCCTCAGCCGCGGGTCGAAAAAGGTGCTCGCCAGCGACCGGAAGTGCATGCGCACCTCGCTGAAGCAGAGCCGCTGATCGCGTAGCTCGCTGATCTCCCCGGCGCGGGTCAAGGTCTCGCCCTGCAAGTCGTCTCGCCAAACCAGGTAGGAATCGAGATGCCCCTCCGCTTCGGACGGCGTGTCCACGTCCTCGAAATTGAAGCGCACCCATGGACGCTGCCAAAGGGCGTCCTCGTTGCTCAAATGGGTCAAGGCCAGATCCACCTCTCCGCGATGCTCCGCCAGGCTGGGCTCATACTCGCCGGAAAAAGTGCGGAGGTTCTGAGCGCCGAACGCCGGATGCGTCGCTCCCGGCGCGATCGTCGAGCTGCCGGAGACCGAGAAGACGGTGCCGAATCTCAAATCCAATCGATTGGGAACGCCGTCGCCGTCGTCATCGTCGTCGACGTCGCGATAAAGGTCCGCCAGGCACGAGAGCTCGCCGCCGCTGATGGCGTCGGGTGGACCCACGAAATGCGCGTCCGCTTGCAAACGGCCTGGAATCATCACGAAGGTGTCGCCCACATCCGTGGTTTCGTTGCCGAAAATCGGCACCTCGAAACGGGTCCGAGTGCGGCTGCTCTGGTATTCATAGCCTCGGCCGGAATAGATGTTCCTGAAGTGAAGACGAAGATCCCCCACGGGCACGTCCGGATCCTCGAAAGTGGTGGGAAAGGGCCCGAAGAGGTTCTGGTTGCGATCGGTGACCAGCTGTGCCCGATGCACCTCTTCCCCCACGAGGTCGAATCGCCCCCTTACCCCGCCGCTCTCGGCCGGCGGCCGCGTGTCTTCGGGCACCGGCATGGTCAGCTCGAAGGTCCGATCGCAATAGGGTCCCGCGAGGGGGAAGGTCTGCTCCAGGGTCAGGTAGCTGAGGCTCGGATGAGCCCGATACTGAACCATCACCTCGATCTCGACGGGCAGGCCGTCGTCGGGAAAGAGCAGCAAGGCGGTCCCCTGGTTGCGCTCCGAGACCAAGGATCTTCGAACCGGATTGCCCGTCGCCGGCTGCGCATAGGCCTGAGGGTCGATGCGGTAGACGTCCACGGGCTCGCCGCTGTCCTGGTCCACGGTCGCTACGTTCACCCGGCCGAGGCATTCCTGAACGAGGATCTCCGCCGACTGCCACGGCGCGGGCTCCACCGGCTCGGTGATCGGCTTCGGGCCGTTGGTCAAGCTGCTACCCACTTGGACGCTGGTAAAACGCAGCTCGTAGACGATGCCCGGATCCCCGGCCTCCACGGTCAGCTCGAAGCTCCGGGCCGTGGGGCTCACGGCCACACCGTTTTGCAGGGTCGAGACCAGAACCGGATCGTGATCGAGGCTGGTCGCCCGCACCGACAGCCGGGTGAAGTCGATCTCTTGCAGAATCTCAGGATTCGTATTGGTGAATTCGTAGAGCCCGCGGATCTGATTCGGATCGGAAATCACCTGAGCCCAAATCACCTGAGCCCAACCAGGCCCGATGAAAAAGTTCCAGATAGCCGCCGTCAAAGCGACGAAACAAACCAACCTTCGATGCTTCTGTTTCACGGGTCACCCTCCTAGAAAATGGAATTTCCGAGCCGTCTTCAGGGTGGAAACCGTTCGCGGAATTTTGTTCATGCTGGGTGGGAATCGCCGAGCTCGATTCACCACCACCTGAAGCGGAGGATGCAAAACGGACTCGAGCACATTGCTGCTCCGGTGCCAGGTTGATGTGCAGGCACCGGTGCCAGGTTGATGTGCAGGCACCGGTGCCAGATTGATGTGCAGGCACCGGTGCCAGGTTGATGTGCAGGCTCCGCCGGTCACCGGCAAAGCGGCTCGGATTCTTCAAGAATCTTTTTCGAGAGATATCCACCGGTCGCGCGTCTCGTGGGGTGAAGAACCCAGCTTTGAAGGACCAGGTCCCGACGGACCGACCTCGAAAGGAACCCCAAGATGTGGACCTCGAAAATACAGTGGACCCAAGATATCCGTTTTGCCCTCCGCTCCATCGTCCGACGACCGCGCCCCCATCTGCTGATGATCGCTGTGTTGGGCATCGGCCTGGGGGCGAGCATCGCCGTGGTGGATTTGATCAATCTATTCGCTTGGCGTCCCTTGCCGGTTCCCGAGCCCGACGGTGTGGTCCGGATCTTCACCGCCCAGGACCAGGGATTCGCGGGACCCTACGGTCTGACCTCCTATCCCGACTTCAGGGATTATCAACGTGGCACCCACTCGGTCTCGGAGCTCGCCGCTTACATGGACCTGGACTTGCGGGTCGATACGGGCGAGTCCACCGAGCTGCGTCGCAGCATGGTGGTTTCCGGCGGCTACTTTCCGATGCTGGGGCTCGGTGCTCACCTCGGGCGGACCCTCAGCCCCGATGACGACGCGGAGAACCTGCTGATGATCAGTCACAGCTTCTGGCAAGAGCTGGGGGCGGATGCCGGCGTCTTCGATCGTCGGTTGCAGATTGAGGGGCAATCATTCGCCATCGTCGGGGTGCTGCCCGCCGGCTTTTCCCCGGGCTTTCCCATCGACGTCTACCTGCCCGCGGAACGATTGCCCATCTTGCTCTCCGACTCCCGCCCTCGGGTGTTGGAGGAGCGTGCGGATCGAGCCTTTGACTTGATCGGTCGTCTCGGTCCGGGTTTCTCCAAGGAGCAAGCCGGAGCGGAGCTTTCCGCCATCGCAGCGCGCTTGGACTCGGACACCCCTCTGCCCCACGACCAAAAGCGCCGATTGACCCTCAGAGACGCCTTGATCACCCATCCCATAGACCTCCAACGCATGCGACCGTCCCTGGGTTTGTTGATCGTCGCCGTGATCGTGCTGCTGCTGATCACTTGCGCCAACGTCACCCATCTGCTCACCGCCGAGGCTCTATCCCGACAACGAGAAATCGCAGTGCGGCGGGCCATGGGCGCCGGTCCTTGGCGCCTTTGGCGGCAACAGCTCATGGAATGCTCATTGCTGACCCTCGCCGGAGGCGGGCTCGGTCTGCTCTTCGCCCGTGCTGCCCGTGTCTACTTGACCCTCTTCGGAGCCAGTGAGCTGGCGGCCGAGATGCGATTCGATGCCCGCGTTCTCGGTGCCGGCTTTATGATTTGCCTCGGCGTGTCGGTGTTCTTCGGCTCGGCGGCCGTGTGGTCCGTGCGCCGGCTGCAACCCGCCGCCGTGCTCAAGGGTAGCGAGGGCGTCCAAGGTCACCGGCGGGGCATTGCCGAAGGGCTCGCCGGTCTGCAGATCGCCCTCTGTGTGGTGCTTTTGGCGGCCACCGCGCTGCTCACCCAAAGCTTGCGACACCGCCTCAACGCCGACCTGGGCTTCGAGGATGGAAACCTGTGCATCGCGGCCCTCGATCTCAGCCGTGGTGACTATCCCAAAGCGCAAGCGGTGGCCTTCTTCGAGCAGCTCAGTCGACGGGCCGAGGCGCTGCCCGGTGTCGAGCGGGTGGGCAGCGCCCTCTTCGTGCCGCCCCTGCTTTTCGACATCAGCCTCACTTACCATTTGCCCGACGAGCCGCCAAAAACGCGAAAAGCGCGCATCAACTACGTCGATGAGGGCTATTTCGAGACCATGGGCATCAACCTGGAACAAGGACGCAATTTCAATTCCGGCGACACCTCCGACGGCCGCGCCGTGGTGGTGCTCAGCCGGCGAGCCGCCCAAGAGCTCTGGCCCGGGCAAGATCCCCTCGGTCGGACCTTGGAGGTGGATTCCCGGCGCGACGGCGATCCCGAATCGAGCTACACCGTGATCGGCGTGGTGGAGCATGTTTCCCAGCATCGTGCCGGCATCGGCGGTGAGCCCGTGCTCTACTTTTCCGCCGCCCAGCGCCATCGGCCGCGACGACAATTCGTGTTGGCATCTACCGCTCCCGCCGCCACCTTCGACGGTCTTCGCGCTTTGGTTCGGGAAATGGACCCCGGCCTAGCCCTCACCGACCCGCGCACGGGCACGGAAAACCGCCGCCGCGCCTTCACCTTCGAGGGCATGCAAGCCACCGCCGTGGGTCTCTTCGCCGCCATGGGTTTTTTGTTGGCGGTGGTCGGTGTCTTCGCCGCCATGAGCTACGCCGTCGGCCTGCGGATCCGTGAGATCGGCATCCGCATGGCCATCGGGGCGCAACCGCCTGAGGTGCTGCGGCAGATCTTGAGCCGAAGCCTGAAGATCGCCGGCTTCGGCACCGTGATCGGCCTGATCGCCTTCGCCCTCGCCTTCAACCCACTGAAAGGCCTGCTCTTCGGCATCGGTACGACGGATTTAGCCCTCTTGGTGGCAGTGCCGCTATTGGTGCTCATGGCCGCGATCGCCGCGGGTTATCTACCTGCACGCCGAGCCGCCAGGGTAGATCCGTTGACTTCCCTGAGATGCGAATAGCCCAAACGGGAGGTCGATCTCGCTCAAGGGCCGCTGCACTAGGCTCAGCGCCACGCCCAGATATGATCCCGACATGAGCAGCGACGCCACATCTGAGTCTCCTGAGCCCAACCAAGCCACCGATCTGCCGTCTACTGCCTTCTACCTACCCGAAGGCGACGGTTTCGTATCGACCGTGCTCACCCGCGGACCGTGGGATCGCGACTTCCAACACGGTGGCCCGCCATCGGCCCTGCTGACGACGGTCCTGCTCGACGGGGTCGAGCGCATGTCCCTCGCCCGCGTGACTCTGGAATTCTTACGACCCGTGCCGATCGCGACCCTGCGGGTGAAGGTCGAGGAAGTCACCGAGGGGCGCACCGTCCGTCGGCGCAAAGCGACGCTGCTCGCCGGCGATCGTCCCGTGCTGGAAGCCCGCGCCCTCTTCATTCGCGATCTGCCCAACCCGGCCGAGACCTTCGGCGATCCCTGGCCGGCCCCCGACTCCCAATCCCCGTTCACCTTTCCGTTCTTTCCCTGGAAGCGGGGCTACCACCAAGCCGTCGATGTCCGGGTCTTGGATCCTCCCTGGGGAAAGACCCCCGTACGGTGCTGGGCCCGCGCCCGAGTGCCACTGATCCACGGCCGGCCCACCCGCCCCGAAGCCCACACCCTCATCCTCGCCGACGCCGAAAGCGGCATGGGTCCGCCGGTCGACCCCATGCAGTGGACCTACCTCAACCCCGATCTGACGGTCTACTTCGGCCGTCTCCCGGCGGCGGGCTGGCTGGGTCTCGACATCCGCTCCTTCGCGGGAGATCTCGGCGGTGGTCTGTCGGAAGCCCGGCTGCGGGACGAGCGCGGCGTCTTCGGCCGAAGCGCCCAAAGCCTCGTGGTCCAGCAGCGCGACCCGGAGTAACCCTTCCACAACCCAAGCCGGGAAAAGCGACCGCTCGGCAGGAGCGGCTGATCAGCCCTGCTCACATGGGATCGAAGCGCCGCCGATCTGAAGACCCGCTTTCGATTCGGAATCCATAGCTTCTCGTCCGTTAGTCCTCACGAGCACTTTCGTGTACAATGAAGTTGTATCTTATCAACAATTTATTCTAAATGACTGGCCCATATTGGCGCTGAGCCGAAACCAGCACCGCGTCACACGACGCGGCCTCCATGGAGATTCCTATGTTGAGCCTAGCCCTCAGAGCAACAAGATCTATCCACAAAAAGCTCTCCCGAGGCGCCGTGTGCCGGCTTGTCGTGCCTGTCATCGCGATCTTTTGGATGGCCGGAGCGGCGGAAGCAGCGGACCTGCGGGTCCTTCTCACCGGCCTCGGCTCCGGTAGCGTCACATCCAATATCACCGGCATCAGCTGTCCTACGGACTGCACCGAGACCTATGGCGCGTTCCAAACGGTCACCTTGACCGCCACACCCGCGACCGGATCCACCTTCGCGGGCTGGGACGGCGACTGCACCGGCACCGCCACGTGTGTCCTATCGATGGCCACGGAACGGGCGGTGCGGGCGAAATTCCAACTCTCGTCCCCCATCCCGACCCTGACCAGCTTCACGCCGGCCGGCATTCAATCCTTCCTGACCGCCAATCCCAGCGTGAATTCCGCGGCGCGGCTCGTCGCCGCCCTGCCCGTGGAATTCAAACGAAATTGGGTGCTCATGTCCCGCTCGGAGAGCCTGCAAACCGGAACCGCAAAATACCCGCGAATTCTCTTGCCCAAAGCCGACGCCACCGCCGTCTTCACCATCGGCCCCTCGACCGACCTTTCGTATCCGGGGGCCCATCCCGATGCGGTCGAGTACATGCAGTGGGATCCGGCGGAAAAGAACTTCCGCTTCCATGAAATCGTCTTGACCTCCATCCCGGCCATGGGCACCGTGCCCGCCCGCACGCGGGGCATCAAGGCCGACGACCTCAAATGCTCCAAATGCCATTCCACCCGCAACATAGAGAACTCGAGCCCTTTTCCGGGCACGTCCGGCATTCCCGCCGGCTTGGTAAAGGTGAAGAACAAACCCAATTGGGATACCTACGACAGCTGGACCGGCATGCTGCCCCTCAACCGGGATCGCATCTACCAAGGCACCGTGGAAGCGGCGGCGTTCCGTAGAATCCTCAACCCGTGGACCTGGAGCTCGGAGCCCGCGGTTCGGGCGGTCATCGAGCAGCTGGAGCTGCAACCTCCCGGGATCCCCCCCGGCGACGCCATCACCCGCATCGTGGGTGGAGCCAACGACGGACACGTCAATTTCGCCTTCGACGCCTCACCACCTGTGTTGATCGAGCCGCCACCGCCCACGGGCACCAGCGGCGCCATCTTTACCAACTACGCCTTCGACGGCATGGCCGGCACCGGCACGGCCTCTGTGGTCGAGCGAGACAACGCCTTCATCACCCTACGCCACACCAACGTTCCCACCAGCATCGACGAAGGGCGCGGCGTCCGCTTATTCGATGCGCTCGGCGGTCTCGCGGGAACCCTGAATCAACAACGCGTGGCCGACGAGGTGGCGAGCCACCGTTTCGCCACGGGCAGCGTGCCGATCGACGTCCGACCGGTGGCCCTCGCCATCACCAAGAATTGTCTGACCATCAACACCACCTTGGACCAGGTGGATTCATTCTCTGGACCGGCTTTGACCGTGCCGAAGGCATTTTTCGACGCGCGCAACGGCATGACTATCAACGGTGTGTTCACCGATACGGAAACCCGGTCGGAGGACACGGTGCTGCGCAAAGCCGATCTCCAGCTATTCAACCTGAACCGTTCCAGCGACTTCTACCTGGACTCGGCCGCCACCACCAACGGCTTGATCCAGGAATACGGCGCCTTCACCGACCCTAGCCAAGGGACCTCCACCGCTTTAGACAGGATTCGGCAGGAAGTCTTCCGTCGGGCCCTGGGGGGCTTCCCGGGCGACAGCACCGTCATGGGCGGGATCTACGTGGATCGCGAGCTCTATTCCGCCAATACGGCCAAGGTGGCCATGTATCGCTACTTCCTGGAGCCCTTGGGGGTCTCGGTGGACAAATGGTCCATGGGCGTGCGCGGCCGATCCCGCACTTATTCTTTTGCCGACATCTTCAATACCTACACGACCCAGCTACGGCTGGCCCTGGAAGCGGACCTCACCGCCGATCCGATCACGGGTCTCTCGAGCCCCTATTCCTGCAACGACCTGGTAACGGCCACCAACAATACTCTGTCGTCCGCCAACCTACCGGCCGCCGCCGATGTTCCCACGTTCACCGACGTCCAGCGTATCTTCAACAAGAGCTGCATCGAATGTCACGGTGGCTTGGACTACCCGCCCTACTCCAACTACGGCACGTCCTTGGACCTATCCGAAGACGAGTCACCGCCCACCGGCGACACGCGCTTCACCCGGTCGTATACCAAGGCCGTCGCCCGCGCCGGCAGCCTCTCCGGACCGCTCTACAGCAAAATCACCAATACCAGCGAGAATTGCCCGTTCGGCATGATGCCCTGCGACGGACCGCCCCTGAGCAAAACGGATATCGAGACGATTCGCCGATGGATTGTCGGCAGCACACCGAGCACCGTGGGCGATCCCCACCTACGAACAGTCGACAACGTCTTCTACGACTTCCAGGCGGCCGGTGAATTCGTGCTCCTGCGCGACGTGGGCTTCGAGCTACAGACCCGACAAACCGCGGTGGAGACCGCCGGACCTTTGGGGCCGGACGCCCACACAGGCCTGACCTCGTGCGTCAGCGTCAACACCGCCGTGGCCACACGCCTCGGAACCCACAGGGTCACCTACCAGCCGGGGCTGAGCGGCGGATTTCCGGATCCCGCCGGCATGGAGCTCAGGATCGACGGCAATCTCGTGCCCTTCGGATCGTGGACGACTCAGAACCTGTCGGGCGGTGGCCGAGTCCGCCTCCTAGGCAACGACGGATCCCTGCAAATGGAATCCCCGGGCGGCACGGTGGTGGTGGTCCATCCCCGCTGGTGGCATCACCACCAGATCTGGTTCCTGCAAATCAGCCTCCGGCAGGCCCGCGGCCATCAAGGCATGATCGGCTCGATCGCCCCCGGCGGCTGGCTGCCGGCCCTACCCGACGGCACCGACGTGGGACCGCGTCCCGTACCCCTCAACGATCGATACGACGTGCTCTACCACCAGGTGGGAGACGCTTGGCGCGTCACCAATAGCACCTCCCTCTTCGACTACGGGTCGGGCACCTCGACGGCAACGTTCACCCTCCCCGAATGGCCGCTGGGTGAATCTCCACCGTCCTGCAAGATCCCCGAGCCCGTGCTCGGCTCACCGGTCACCGAAGCGCCGGCCCCCATCGCCATGGCCGATGCCCAACAGATCTGCCAACAGCTGGTGCTCGACATCAACCGGATCCACTGTGCCCAAGACTTGGCCATCACCGGCGCCGAGGAATTTGTCGAGGCCTATGCGTGGATCGAGAAGATCATGCTCAACGAGCCGCCGGCCATTCCGGTGCTGCTCTTCCCCCTCGAGGTCGAGAATCAGCTGCAGGAGCTGCCCGTTGAGTTGGCGTGGCAGCTCGGCCAGGAAGAGCCGCAGGAAGGGGAGGAGCTCACCCACCGTCTGTGCGTGTGGAACGAGCAGGAAGACCTCACCTTCAACCATTGCATCGAGGTGTGGGACACCGTCGCGCTCTGGCCGGATATGTTCGAGGACGCCCAGTATCCCGAAACCGACGAGACAGAGCTCGGCAAAGCCTATTTCTGGAAGGTCATCACCGAAGACGAGCTGGGTGCCGTCGCCGAGAGCGAAACCCGGCGATTCGAGATCCACTGAGGACCGATAGCCTAAAAAGCGAGGGTAGGGCGGGGTTAGATCCTCCGCCCTACCCTCCGGGGACCATGACTGGAGTGGATCGAGCCCCTGTCCATCAATTACCCATCAATCAAAAAATTAGCATACCAGGAAGCTTCCAAACCGCTGAAAGCTAGACACTTACGAATTCACCCAAGTCCTGAGCTGAGCGAATTTTGGCCTCGCCATCAAGTACCCATCAACTAAAAACCGGCCAGGGTGGCCATTGGCCGACCAACCATCAAGGCCCAATGGTCGACAACAGCTCACCCTGGAGGCTCAGGAGATTCCACAAAATCCCCGGGACGGATGGACCACAGCTCCAGGTTGCGCTTCTCCACGCCGATGCCATGCTCGATGAGCAGCTTCACGAGAGTTCTGCCGTATATGAGGGCAATGGGAGCGGCTCCGCGGCCGAAGGCCATTCCCGCATCAAGACGCCACGGCTTTCTTCTTGCGACGGCGGGCCGGTTTCTTGGGGGACGCGGCCTCGCGCTCGCGGCGGATGCGCTCGATGAGGTCGGCGGCGGGCTCGTCGTTGGGGTCTTGGGGGACTAGCTTGCCTTGGAAGGCTTTTTGGAGGATGGCGTTGTTCAAGTCGGAGCCTTTGCGGGTTACCCTCTTTGCCAGAGTCTCTAGGATCCGCGCTTGACCTAAGTTGGCGCTGCATTTTCGGGCTATTTCAACCTGCTCAGGAAGTGACGGTATAGGTAAGATAATGCTCCGGATATCCCCCTGACTGATCTTGTAAATGCCTGCAGTTGTTTTGGCCCTGCTTTCAATCTGCAGTCTGATCACATCAGAGTTCCAAAGTGTTGCGACAAAACTAAGATCTAGTTGAGCGGGTGGGAATCTCAAACGGATCATCGTATCGGGAAACGCAGCTTCCTTCAAAGGAGCCTGAACCAACCCTCCTATTCCCACTAGTTTCCTGGACCCGTTTCCCCTCGACACTAGAAAATCCCCTGACTTCACGAGGTATCTCTGCGCCTCGTCCTCAGTCCATGCACCTGGTTTCCATTCCTCGAGGTCGATTGACGCATTCTTAATCGCGGTTAGACGGAGAACTGGGAATCCATCTTCGCGAGTCCTCACGGATCGGCCGTTCAGCAATGGCTCCACAACTCCCTGATCAACGGTGGCCCACACCCAACCAGACGGAAGCTCTGGAAGCTCGGACGTGTCCGGTGGGGCGGGTTCCTTGTATTTCGCCTTCCACTTGTCGTTCTTGGGGACCTTGCCCTTGGCCTCCATCTTGGCCAGCTCGGCCTCTTCCCAACGGCGCCGACGCTCAACGCGGATCCGTTCGAGCAGCTCGGAGGCGGGCTCTACGTCGGGATTCTGGGCTCGCCAGTCGGCGGTCAGGTCGCCGCGGAAGGCGGCGGCGAGCACGGATTGGCGGAACTTCTCGAGCAGGGGTGGGACGGCTTCCAGGGCTTCTCGGGCGCGTCGGCTGCGGTCTTGGAGCGCTTCGATCTTGGCGACGATGCGTCGTTGCTCGTTCTGAGGAGCTAAAGGGACAGGCAACGCTTTCAGCGTCTTACCGTTGATCTTCGGCATGTTGCCAGCGATACCAGTTGCCTTAAGACGAAAAAATGCCCGCGCATATCTAGAGTTTAGGAAACGCCAGATAAAGACTCGGGCGGTTGGGTCTTTGATTCGGATTCGCATCATCAGATCCGGATAGATAAAAGGTCTCGTCTCTCCGGTGAAGATCGCAGCAGCACCGAGATATTCAAGGGTATTCGCTCTTTGGACAAGCAGATCTCCGTCTTGAAGCCAGTACTTTGAGTCGCTTGCGACAGACTCATAGAGCCGCTTTGTCGAGTGCGGAGCAATTATCAGATGTCCCGAGGTTGTAGCAGTTAGCTTGAGACTCCAAGTTCCCTTGGCATCGGGTCCGGACCTTGGCGAATATCCGTTGGTGGGTCCCTCGTCGATCAATTCACCTAGCGTGGTCAAGGCCCAGTCCTCTGGGAGTGATTCCGGAAAGCTCAACCCACCGCCTCCGACGCATCCGGCTCGGAAAGCACCGCCTGCAATGCTTCCATCTCCGTCATGGCGATCCGCAGATGCTCCAGGATCTCCGCGGCGATCTCTTCGGGCTCTGGAAGGTCGTCCCCGCGCTCGATGCTTTCGTCTTGAAGCCAGGAGATATCGAGATTGTCGTCCCGCTTGGCGATGTCGGCCCGGCTGTAGGCGCGGAACCGCCCGTCTTCGCCTGGGTCCTGCCGGGGGCTTCCACCGTTGGGATCGGTGCCGTAGGCCGCTTCGAACTCGGCGAAGTGCTCTCGCGTGAGCGGATTCCGCTTGCCGAAGCTCGGCATGTTGGTGCGCAGGTCGTAAATCCACACGGTTTCCGTGTTGCCCTTGTCCCGATCCGCCGGCCCCCGCTGGAAAAAGAGCACATTGGTCTTCACGCCCTGGGCGTAGAAGATGCCCGTGGGCAGGCGCAAGATCGTGTGCAGGTTGCATTTATCCATCAGGTCGGCGCGAATCTCCCGACCCACGCCGTCCTCGAAGAGCACGTTATCCGGCAACACCACGGCCGCCCGACCGCCCGGTTTCAAACCGCGATACACGTGCTGCAAAAACGCCAGCTGCTTGTTGCTGGTGGCAAAGGTGAAATCGTCGCGCGTGGGCCGCCCGCCCCCCTTTTTGGTGCCGAAGGGCGGATTGGTCAGGATCAAGTCCACCGGCGGCAGGCGCGCGCCCAAAGGCGACAGGCTGTCGCCGAGCAGGATGTCACCCTCGATGTTGTGCAAAAGCGTATTCATCAAGCACAGGCGATGGGCGCTCGGCACCAGCTCCACGCCACAGAACGCCTCTTTGCGCTGGAAAACCTGCTTTTCCGTTTTGAGCTCGAAGAGGTCCGTGGTGCGCTCCTTGATGTAGCGATCCGCCGAAATCAAGAAACCACCCATACCGCACGCCGGATCCTGCACCAGCTCGCCGGCTCGGGGCTGCATCAACGCCACCATGCAATCGATCAACACCCGCGGCGTGAAGTATTGCCCGGCACCGCTCTTCTTCTCCGCCGCGTTTTTCTCCAGGAGCCCCTCGTACATGTCACCCAGATCTTCTTTGTCGGTGCTGTACCAATCGAGCCCGTGGATATCGTCGACCAATTTCTTCAGGTTGCGCGGCTGCCGTAACGAGGTGGAGGCGTCGGCAAAAACCGCTTGCACCCGTCCTTCAGTTTCGGTGCCGAGGTGCAGCAAAAGCTGCCGATAAAAGGTCAGCTGCTCAATTCCGTCCTTCGACTCCAGGTCCGCCCAGCGGTAGCCCTCGGGCAGCTGGGATTCTCTGCCGGTCTCCGCTGCCATCTTGAGAAAGAGCAGCCAGGTCAGCTCAGTGACGTAATCCTGGTAGGTGATGCCGTCGTCCCGCAGGACGTGGCAGAGGGCCCAGAGCTTCTGGACGATGTCGTGGGTCGTGGACATGTTGAGATCCTATGAGAAACAGAAAAAAACGGGCGACGGCGGGGCTACCCCCTTCCCGCTTCCCGGCCGGCCTACGCTGAGTCGTGCCAGATCTCCTCGTGGAGATCGCCGAGCACCTCGTCGATTCGGCCGCCGAAGATGTGGTTCAGTCGATCGTAGCCGCCGCCCATGGCACGGAACTGCCCCTGGTCGAGCGCTTCGCGATCTACCACCGTCTCCTGGACGAGCTGCTTGCCGATGCGCTCCAGCCACTGACGCTGAGCCGGTTTCCAGGAATCCCGGGCGAGAATCGCTCGCACGGCGCGGTCGACCCGCCGGTCGTAGGGTTCTAGGGGCGTGCCCAGGGCGCGCTGGCGAATATACCCGATGATCGAGGCGGCAATATCCTGGTTCGTCGATTCGCGATAGGCGGTGCGCAGGGCGGCCTCGTTGAAGCCTTTTCGGTCGAGGGCCAGCTTGAGCTCTTTGAGCTGATGCCGAGTCAGCTCCCTGGGTCGAGTCATGACGATTTTGAGAGCCTCGATCTCGTTCACGTGCTCGTCGAGGAAGCGGCCGAACGAATCGAGGTAGTCCTCGGGACGACCCGCTCCTTCCCCATAACCCCTTTGGATCGCGCGGACCTTATCGGGGTGATGCGAGATGAGCTGCTTGCGCGTGAGCGAGGGGACTTTGGTGTCGAGCAGCTCGACCAGGGGTTTGTGCATGGAGAAATAGATCACCGCTGCTTTGGCGTCTCCACCCTTGAGCTTCTCGATCAGCTCCGAAGGCGTGCACCCGGCCACGGTTTCGAAGGCCTCGGGCCACGAGCGTTCCAAGACTTTGCGTTTGCGTTGGAGCTTGGCCACCAATTGATCCTTCACCAAGCTCAGGGAAACCGGATCCTCCAAGCTGAGCAGCTCGCCCACCAATTGCTCGAACGTGAAGCTCGGATCCTGCACCACGGGTTTCATGTCGGTGTGGTCTTTGAGGGTTTGGTAGAGACCCACGGCATCGTAGATGTAGAAATACTCTTTGTCGCGATCGCCGTAGAGCCCCTCGCAAAGGCGGGTGGCGCGTCCCATCATTTGCTCGTAAAGAATGCGACTCTTGACCCGGCGCAGGAACACGATGTGGACGATCTCGGGCACGTCGATACCCGTGGTCAGATAGTCGACGGTGACCGCCACAGAGGGTAGGCGCTCGTTCTTAAAACGCCGGAAGGCTTGGGACGGCTTGTCGGTGTAGCCGGTGATCTTGCGGACGGCGTCGTCTTCCACCGAGCCGTAGAGGTCGGCAAAGGCTTCTTTGAGCAGCCGCACCACCATGTCCGCGTGGCTGTCGGTGACGCAGAAAATGAGGGTTTTGCCCGGAAGGCTCGGATCGATGTGCTCCGCCAAAGCACTGCAAATCGCTCGATTGAAGGGCTCGGTGATCACCCGCTTGTTGAAGGACTCGATCTCCAGGTGGAGCTCGTCCGGGGTTTCGAAAAGCTCGATCTGGTTCTCCACCGGGTCGAAGGTCTCGACTGTGTCGCCGGCTTTCCACAGGATGCCGTCGATAGCGAGGCCCGTGCGCAGCTGGATCGGCGGCTCGTGGTCCACCAAGTAGCCGTCGACCACAGCGCGGCGATAGCTGTAGTTGACGATCGGCTTGCCGAAAATCTCGCTGGTGTGCAGAGCCGGCGTGGCGGTGAGCCCGATTTTCACCGCGTCGAAATAGTCCAGGACCCGACGATATTTCGAAATGTAGTCGGCTTCGTCGCGGAAGGTCAGCTCTTGCTCACCCAGCTCCCGGTCGAGGGTATAACCACGGTGGCATTCGTCCACCACCAGGCAGTCGAAGGAATCCACTGTAAACACGCCGTCATCGGAGTAGAGGATGCGCTGAACCATGCTCTGGATGGTGGCGATTTGCAGCTTGGTGCCGGTCTCAGGCACGAGATCGGCGAGGGCTTTGATGTCGTAGATCTCGTGAAAACTCTTTTGGTTCTCCAGGCGCACATCTTGGAGCGCTTCGGACGCCTGATCCCCCAACGTACGACGATCCACCAGGAAGAGCACCCGACGGAAGCGCTTGGCTTTGATCAAGCGGTAGATCAATCCGATGCAGGTTCGGGTTTTGCCCGTGCCGGTAGCCATGGCCAGCAAGATTTCGCGCTTTCCCTCGGCGATAGCCTGCTCGACGCTACGCACGGCATCGTGCTGGTAGCTGCGCAAGGGCAGGTAGTCCGAGGGAGACTGTGCCAAGAGCTGATCGGCGGCGGCCACATCTTGTCGCAGCATGGCGAGCAAGTCGTCGGGACTAGCCCAACCGTCGCGAGCACGAGCGTGGTGAGTGGGTCGACGTGCGTCTAAAAACCACACACCGCTGTATTCTTTGAGCTGCCGCAAAAAGGGCCGGCCATTGGTGGAAAAGAGAAATGGAATGTTGTAACCCTGCCATGGGCCACCGGCAGGCGGCTCCTCATCGTCGCCGAACGCGTACCCGCGGCTGTAGCGTTTGGATTGCTCGATGGCGCCGGCCACGTTACGACGCTCCCGCTTGGCTTCCACCACGGCGATCGGGGTCAGGCCGTAGAAGAGCACGTAATCTGCCGGACCGGCTGCGGTGGGCCACTCGGCGATGGCCCGGGCGCGCCCTTTGACCGGACGCGCGCCTTTACCGTGGCGCAGCTCTTGGGAGTCCACCTCCCAGCCCGCGGCACGCAGCTGCTCGTCGATCAGGTGGCGAGTTTCGTCTTCGCTCGGATCGTATTTCGCGGTGGCCGCGATGGCTCGCTTGACGACAGCTTCCCGGGTATCGGCATCCGCGAGCTCGGCGGCGTCGGCCTGGGCAGAGAGCTCGGCCTGGAAGCGATCACTCTCGTCGGTGAAGCGATGCTCCACCTCGGTCGCAAGCTCCAAGGCGATGGCTGCTTCCTCCTCGGCGGCAGCAGCCCGCGCTTCGGCCAACCGCCGCAGCTCGGTCTCCAGCTGCGCTCGCTCTGCGTCAACTTTCGCCCGAGCTTTCAACGCTTCGAGATCGGCTTGAAGGGCGTCGAGCTGTCGACGAAGGGCATCGGATGGGTCGATCGGCGGGGCCGGCCGTACGAAGGGCCCCGGGGTGAAATCCAGGTCTCCGAAAGTGCGATGAAACCAGATAGCCAGCTGACGGGCATGTTTCAGCTGGTGGACGGCCTCGCCTTGGGAGCCCGAGAAAGCGTGATTGGCTTCGTTGCCGGAACGCCGGACGGCGTGGAATACCTGCGCCACCTGCCGATCGATCATCCCACGAGCCTCCAGCTCGCGGATCCGCCCGAGTTGATCTATGTCGGCCGAGCCGAGGCCGACACGGGCCGCCACTTGCCGGGCCAGCAGCTCGGCGAATTGGCGTAGCTTGAGCATCGCCGTATTCGGGTCGTCGTGCAGGTACCGCTCTGCCAAGGCCGGAAGACGGGCCAGCAGAGGAGCATATCCCTCTAAAAAATAGAAATTAGAGACGTTGGGCGGTGTCGCCATTTTGCACAGGATCCCCAGATCAGCACACATCGGAAGTCGCGACTAAATCGCTCAGTGATTTTACACGGCCGAATCCGACGCCTCGTGCAATGACGCGATCTTGCCGACCCGAGGCGAGATCTTGCCTTCGAGCAGCCGACGGTAGATGGATTCCACCGCCGGAGCACCGGTTTCCCGCTCGATGCTCAGCCAGCTGCCGCTGCCCTCCACGAAACGAGCCAGGGCCGTGGCCACGCGCTGGGCGTAGACGGCCGGTCCCCATTCCTTCATCCGCAGGCCCGCCTGGGTCGGCGCGAAGAAGAAGGTCGGCTTAGGGCCCGGCACGTCGGCGGATGCGCGATCGGCTTGCCAATGGCTGGCGCCGATCAACATGGTGTATTTGAGCTTGGATTCGAGATGCTCATGCACACGACGGACGATCTCACCGTTACCGGACATGTCGACCAATAGGGCGTCTCCCTCGGGAGCAAGCTCTTCGAGCTGCTCGTAGGAAACGACCTGATGGTAGAGGCCGAGCCCCTCGACGAAACCGACATTGCCGGCGGAGGTGACGCCGACCACGGGTCCGTTGCCGCGGGCGTGGGCTTGGGCGGCAAAGCCGATGGCCGTTTTGCTCGACGCCGAGAGCACGATGCTGGTCCGCGCGCCGAAAAAATCGTGGCTGAAAAAAAAGTCCTCAGCCAGATAGGCGGTAAGGAAAAGGCCACGGAGCAAGGCGTGCTCGTCCTCGTATTTGCGGTCGTAGAGGGGATCGCGATCGGTGGCGGTGAACGTGCGATAGATCGGCGCGTGCTCAGCTCGATGCTCGGCTTGATCGACGAAACCGCTCGTGCTGGGCTTGGCATCGACGGTCAGGTATTGGGACATGGGAAACCATCCGAAGTAGCGACCGCCGACCTCGACCTCGCCATGGCGCGACTCGACCACATCGGCCCATCCCATGGCCGGCACCCTGCCCCACCCGGCCTCGGTGGGAAAGAATCCCCAATAGTCGAGTAGATCGCCGGCCACCACGTAAGACACGTTATTGGCGGTGAGGGCAAAACGGTCGACTCGAAACCGCACCTGCCCGTCGACGAGGGGCGCCAACGGCTCAGCATGGGTGCGGGTGACGGCGAAATCATCGCGGCCGACCTCGAAAGACAGATTGGATTCGGTCACGGTAGTTCCTTTTCGCTCACGGAACAGGAGCCGACACTCAGCTCGATCGACGGCCGAGCCAACGATTGACCGACGACTTATATCGCCGATAATCCTCGCCGAATTTCGATTCCAAATAGGTCTCCTCCGGGCGAATCGCGATGATGAAGACGCCGATCATCGAGAGCGGAATGCCGAGGATGACCCAAGCATTGCCGAGGACGATGCCCACGCTCAGCTGGATCCACGCCATGCCTAAATACATGGGGTTGCGGGTCCAGCGGTAAATGCCTTCCGCGATCAGCTCTGGAGAGGGTTTCCAAGGCTCCGGATTCTGCCCGGTTCGCAAGAACCATCCCAAGCTGGCCGCCAAAAAATAGACCCCGAGCACGAACGGCAGGGCCGCTACGGCAAACGCTAGCGGGCCTCGGTCGATAGGAAACGGCAAGGGCATCATTTTTTGCAAACCGACCCCGAGCAGGATGCTCAGCAGGTACACCAGGGGCGGCGGGAATCGAACAGCTGCCCCTTTTTCCTTCTGCTCAGGTTCCGCCGGTCTCTCATCAGCCCTGCCCATTGAATTTGCCATAGCGCGATCTTATCCGCCCCGTCGCGGCCGGTAAATCCGGAACGGCGCGGTTGCCGCCCGTGATTGGAATTGACTCATGCAGAAATGATCAAATATCCGAAACTAGGCCCATTCCGAGAAATTAGGCTTTCAGACGAACGCCTCGGACCGGAATCGTTGGGCGGGTGAATCTGAGAGACTCGGAGAACAGTCACACGTGAAAACACTTATCGCACAGCTCACTTCCGTCACCAGCAGCCGACGGGGCGAGCACAACCTCCGTTCGCTCGCCCGTTTTTTCATGGTCCTCGGGGTCATGATCACCATCTATTCCGTGTTGTTCCACGTTCTGATGTTGCGGGAGGGCCAAGAGCACTCTTGGCTGACCGGCTTCTATTGGACTCTCACGGTGATGTCGACCCTGGGATTCGGCGACATCACCTTCCACACGGATATCGGCCGTCTGTTTTCCATTGTGGTTCTGCTGTCCGGAACGATCTTCCTGCTGATCCTGCTGCCGTTCACCTTCATCGAGTTCTTCTACACGCCGTGGATCGAGGCCCAAGCCTCGGCGCGGGCTCCTCGGGCCTTGTCCAAAAAGCTCCGTGGGCATGTCTTGGTCACCCATCTCGACCCCATCACCCAAGCTTTGATCAGGCGGCTCGAGCAATACAAATACCAATACGCCCTGGTGGTGCCGGAGGTCGAAGAAGCCCTGCGGCTCTATGACCAAGGCATCAATGTGGTGGTCGGCGATTTGGACGATCCCGAGGCTTGGTCCCAGATGCAGGTCCATCAGGCGGCGCTGGTGGCGACCACGGCGTCCGACATCACCAATACGAATGTGGTGTTCACGGTTCGCGGGTTATGCCAGGAGCTGCCGATCATCGCTTCTGCCTCCCACGAAGACTCGGTGGACATCCTCAACCTGGCCGGCACCAGCCATGTGATGCGCCTGGAGGAGACGATCGGCCGCAGCTTTGCCCGGCGATCCGTGGGCGGTGACGCCGTATCCCATGTGATCGGCGAGTTCGGCGAGCTGTTGATCGCGGAAGCCGGCACCCACCGCACGCCGATCGTGGGCAAAACCCTCCGGGAGAGCAAGCTTCGGGAGCATCTCGACGTTACCGTGGTCGGCATTTGGGAGCGCGGTAAATTCGAGGCCGCCCACGCCGATACGGAGATCCACGACCGATCGATTCTGCTCTTGGCCGGCACCAAGGAGAGCTTGTACCGATACGACGAGCTCTTTTGCATCTACAACGTGTCCACCGCTCCGGTGCTGATTCTGGGCGGTGGGCGGGTGGGCAGATCCACAGCGCGAGCTTTGGCCGATAGAGATGTGGATTATCGAATTGTCGAGCAGCTGGAGGAACGGGTGCGGGATCCGGAGAAATACGTCATCGGCAATGCCGCGGACCTTTCAGTGCTCGAACGAGCCGGTATCCGCGAGACGTCGACCGTGATCATCACCCCACGGGACGACGAGCTCAACGTTTACCTCACCATCTACTGCCGTCAGCTGCGGCCGGATGCTCAAATCCTCAGCCGGGCGACCCAAGAGCGTCACGTGTCGACCCTTCATCGGGCCGGTGCCGACACCGTGCTCTCTTATGCTTCCATGGGCGCCAACGAGGTCATGAATCTGCTGCACCACACGAAAATCCTGATGGTCGCGGAAGGCCTCTACCTCTTCGAGCAGCGGGTTCCCGCCGAGCTGGCGGGACGCACGATTTACGAATGCGCCATCCGCGAGCGGACGGGTTGCAGCATCGTCGCCGTGCGCCGGGAGCACGGCCTGCAATCGATCTCGGATCCCCATGAGGCCCTCGAGAAGGACACCGAGATGGTGTTGGTGGGAACCTCCGAGGCCCAGAAGAATTTTCTCGCCGCGTTTGGCGCCTAAGCCCCAGCTCGAGCCGGTTGCCCATGACGAGCGTAAAACTTTTTCCCTTTCTTTGAGGTCTGTTGAGCCATGAGAGACTCTCGACCGGCTCTCGCCCTAGCCATTCTCGGCGCTTTGGGTGGCACTCTGATCGTGCTCTCCTCGGGGATCTTCGGTCGCTCCTCTGGACCTCCTAAGGTCGCGATTGAAAACACGGAGGTCCATCACCTCAGCTCATCTTTCGTGGATCAGGATTACCGGCTCTTGGTCGCCTTGCCTCGAGGGTATGCCGAGTCGGAGCGGCGCTATCCCGTGCTCTACGTGCTCGATGCCGACGCCTTCTTCGGCACCATCACGGAAACGGCGCGCCTATTACCTCTTGAGAGCTTTTTCCTCGGGCACCGATGGGTGCCGGACCTCATCGTCGTCGGCGTGGCCTATCCCGGTGGGCTCGCCGAGATGACCGAGAAGCGTGGCCGCGATTTCACGCCGACCGCAGAATACCCAGCGCCTCCCCAGAGCGAGCCGGACAGCGCGGAGCTTTTCTTCCGATTTCTCAAAGATCAGGCGATCCCCTTCATCGACCAGACCTACCGGACCCGACCCGGGGAACGCGGGCTGATCGGCACATCCGCCGGCGGCCTCTTTGTGCTCGATACCCTGCTCCGGCATCCCGGCACCTTTCACCGCTACATCGCCACCAGCCCACGCATGGACGAGATCATTTTTCGCCATGAAGCGGCCTACGCCGAGGATCATCGAGATCTTCCGGCGGTCCTCTATTTATCGGCCGGCACTGAGGGCGAGATCGAGCAGCACATCGCCGCCGGGGTGGAGCGGTTTCACACCCAGCTCAAGACCAGGCAGCACACCCCTCTGCAGGTGGTCTTCGAATCCTTCGACGGGGAAAGCCACGTTTCTGCCCAGCCCGGTGCGTTCACCCGCGGGCTCAAGGCAGCCTACGGCCTTCCCAAGGCTCCCGCACAGTAGAGCCGGCCCGAGACCAAATCTCACCCAATACCGGTGAGCGCGCGGCTCAAGGATCCGTGGACCAAGCCTCGGTGGAGCCGGATTCGAAGCCGTCGGCAAAGACCGCCGCCAAGTCGAGCAAGACGGCACGGGATTGGCCGTTTCGAATCCCGGAGCCAACGATTTGACCGTGGTCGTTGATGCCTTCCGCGGTCCTGAGCTGCCAGCCTGAGTCGGCGGCGATTAGGTCGTCGAGAAGGGTCATGGCACCCTCGCGCCAGAGCACGGCTCGGATGCTCGATTGGCCGACAATCCACCCCGTCTCGTTGAGGTCGCTGGGCAGGAAGGGCAAGGAGCTGCGGACGCCGTTCTGCCAGACGAATCCACCGCTACCCTTGGGCTCAAGGACAGTGCCCACGACCATGCCTGAATCATTGATGGCGACGGACGAGGCATCCCAGTCTTGGGGCAGATCGGAGGTTAGAGAGTGGATCCCGGCCGGCAGCCCATAGGCCGGAGCGGGCAGCCATAGAAAGGCGGCGCTCACGCCACCCAGCACGTCGCAGGCCTCAAGATTCTGGCCGACGACCTGTCCATGGGAGTTGATATCTGCCACCCAGCCCTCGCCCAACCCCGGCAAGGTGGGCAAGAAATGCGCACCTGCATCCATCCCGTACGCAGCTTCCGGCAACCAAATAAATGGTTTGCAACTGAATCCGTATCCGGCTGTGGCGGCGACCTGTCCAACATCATTGACTGCTTCTCCGCCGAAATAGGGCGGCCGCTCGTCGGGAAAAGGAAATGGGGTCATCGATCCGTTGCGCCACGAAAAGCCGGACCACAGCGGATCGTCGATTTCGTTGAGATCGTCGGTCTCGGACGCACCGACGATCTGACCTTGGTCTGATATCGCCAGACCCCGGCTCGAGCCCAATGCCTCATCGCGCAGGCTGCCCAGGTCGTTCATCCCAGCCGGTAGGCCATAGGCGGGGCTCGGTAGCCAGAGGAAGGCGCGGGATACGGGAAAGAGCTCCGGCGACACCTCACCGGTGTCGGAAGAGCCCACCACTTCTCCGGCTTCATTGATGTCCATGGCCCGTGAGGATCCGTCGCCGAGCACCCCCAAATCTCGGACTACGAATTCCGGCTCTCCGGCATGCACCGGCCCTAATGCCACCAAAAGTAACAGGATCCCAAAGGTTCCCAGGGTGATGGGCTCCCACAGTCTGCGTTGAGCAAGGGACGAGCAGACCTCGGCTGGATAAGAATTCCGTCGTTTCATGGCAAATCTCCCTTCGACCGTTTTGCCCACCGGTGACTGAGCGGTGGGCCCGGACGACTGGAAAACCTCCGGATGGCAAGATCTTCCGTGCGAACCACGGCTCAACACCTACAGCTAGGGCGCGATCTATAGATTTCTTCGCAATTTAACGCGACAATAACACCCCAGATCCGCAATTTGTCCACCGTCAAGATTTCAATCTATGGCCGAGCATCGTCGACGCGGCTCGTTTTACAGGTCTTTTACTGCCATTTAAGCATCTTTTGCCTGCTGATTACGTCTATGAGGGCTCAACCCTTCTGGCCGATACCCTGTGATCGATACCCGCGGGTGTCCTAAAACTTCTGGAGCTGACCTTGAGTTATCGTAAGAGCATCTACACGACCGTTCTAGCGGGGCTTTTGCTCTCGCTTTCGCCCCATTTAGCAGCCGCTGAGGATGCGGTCTGGCAGGGCTTTAGGGGTCTGGCCCCGGACGCCGATCTGCCCGAGACATTCGGTTTGACCACGGTTTGGCAGCGGGAGCTCGGGGCCGGATACTCCAGCATCGCGGTGAGCGGCAATCAGCTGATCACCCTCTTCACCTCCGGTGAGGACGACGTCTTGGCCGCTTTTGACAAGACCACCGGCGATGAGCTGTGGCGCCTGAAGCTAGCGGATAAATATGCCGGCCACGACGGGTCCGACGACGGACCCTTGGCCTCCCCGACAGTGGATGGCGATCGGGTCTACGCCCTGGGTGCCAAAGGCCAGCTGGTGGCCGCGAGCCTCAAGGACGGCAGCGAGCTCTGGCGGGTGCAGCTCGACGAGTCGAATTCCACGGTGCCGTTCTACGGTTACACCGCGACGCCCCTGGTGGTCGACGATCTGGTGATTGTGCTCGCGGGCGGCCCCGGCCGGACCGTCGCCGCCTACCACAGAGCCGACGGCAAGCTCGTCTGGCAGACCGGTGACGACTCCATCACCTACCAGAGCCCGATCGTCGCCGAATTGGGCGGCAAGCGGCAAATCGTCGCGGTCAGCGACTTCGAGGTGCGCGGCCTCAACCCCAGCGACGGCGTCCAGCTGTGGAGCTATCGCCATACCGAGGAAGCCGCCCGGGCCCAGGGGTCCGTCCATCCGACGGCTATCGACGGCGGACGGGTGCTGATCAATCTCTCCGATGGTGCTCAGATGCTGAAGGTCCAAGCAGACGGCACCGGCTGGACGGTGGAAGAGCTGTGGCGCGGACGCCCCTTCGGCAACGCGTTGGTGCTTCCCGTGCTCCACGACGGCGCCCTCTACGGCTTCACCGGACGGATTCTCACCGCGGTCGACCCCGACACCGGTGACTTCCACTGGCGCACGCGGGATGCCCAGGGAGTCAACCTCAGCCTGGTGGGATCCCACCTCGCCACGGTCACTTTCGACGGCCACCTGTCGGTCGCCCAAGCGTCTCCGGATGCCTTCATCGAGGTGGCGCGGGCCAAAGTCTTCGACCGTGGTGACTACGCCGACCCGGCCTTCTCCGACGGCGTGTTCTACGTTCGCAACCAGAGTCATTTGGCCGCTCTCAGGGTCGATTCCAACGCCGACAGCGGCGTCACCGCTCCGGAGCAAGATGCCCATCAATATCTGGGGGATTTCGGTGCTTGGGTGAAAGGTGTCGAGGGTAAAGCGGAAGGGCAACGCCAGGCGGCGGTCGACGCCTACTTCGCCGACGTGGAGCACACGCCCATCGTGGAGGCGGACGGCTCCGCGCACATCATCTACCGCGGTGACGCAGAAGAGGTGGTGGTCCAGGGCACGGTCTTCGGATGGACCGGCGAAGAGGCGGTGATGCACCGGGTGGCGGGCACCAACCTCCACTATCGCAGCCTCAAGCTCGACCCCAAGGGCAACTATTCCTATCAGCTCGCCATCGGCTTCGACCGGGCCGGGCCGGATGCCGCCAACCCCCTCGAAGAGGATGCCGGCTTCACCCGCAGGTCTGAGCTGCGCGGGGCCGAGTTCCGCGCCAATCCCCACATTGTGGAGCCGGCCGAGGGCGTGCAGAAGGGCACCCTCGACTCCTTCCGTTTCTACTCCGAGATCCTCGAAAACAGCCGTGAGATCAATGTCTGGATTCCGGCGGATTATTCTGCGGAAAACACCTATCCCCTGCTGGTGGTGAACCACGGTCTGGACGCCATTCGCAACGGCGGCATGGGCAATACCTTGGACCACGTGGTCGGCAATAGCGTCGAGCCGCTGGTGGCGGTCTTCGTGCCTCGTCTTCAGGGATCGGAATACAACGGCGACTCCGCCGCCGACTTCGCTCGATTCTTGGTCGAAGAGTTGGTGCCCCACGTACAGCGCCACTACCGCACCGGCGATCGGCGGGCGATCATGGGTCCGGCCTCGGCGTCGATCATCTCCCTGCGCACAGCCATGGAGCATCCCGGTGTCTTCCAACAGGTCGCCCTGCAAAGTCTCTATTTGCAGGACGCCTATCGCGACGACTACCTCAAGATGTTGGACGATTCGACGTCCAAACCGCGGGTGCGCATGGAAACCGGTCCCAACGACTACGTCATTCCCAGCGCCGGCATCGAGGCCCTAAAGGCCAACGAGCAGGTGTCCGAGCGACTGAAAGCGAAGGGGCTGGACGTCGACATGCACACCGTGCACGGCATCGCCGGCTGGGTGGGCTGGCGCGCTCAATTCGACCTCATCTTGGAAGACCTCTTCCCCTCGAAGAGCTCTGACGAGCAGGACGCTGCGGAAGGTCCGTAAGAATCGGAACCGGATGCGTAGGGGCGAATCTTGTATTCGCCCATTCGACGCCCCGACGATCACAAGGCAAGGGGGGCGATCACAAGGATCGCCCCTACCTTCCCGTTTTCAAGTCGCCGGCTTGGACCGGGAAGGGATCCGCGAATCGGGGATCCTTGAGGAATTCTTCGTCCGTGAGGGCGTGTAGGAAAGCCAGAAGATCCTCTTTCTCTTGCTGTGTGATCGGAAATCCGGGCACGAACCCGCTCTTGAACCGATTGCGTCGACCGTCTCCCGCAAAGGGCCCTTGGCCGATGTGACGACCGCCGGCGGCGTAGGTATCCAGCACCTCTTCCAAAGTGGCGATGGAGCCGTCGTGCATGTAGGGGGCGGTCACCGCGATGTTGCGCAGGGTCGGCGGACGGAATTTGCCCATGTCCTCGGGCCGATGGGTGATCTCGAAAGCCCCCTGATTGTCGTCGGGATAGGCGCCCTCGCCGAGATCGTAGAGGCCGGTGTTGTGGAAGACCTTTTCCGGGAACGCCGTGGCAGAGTGTTTCGACGCCACGCTGAAGTTGAACCCGCCGTGGCAATGGTGACACTCGAAGTCTTCGGAAAGGAAAAGATCGAGGCCACGCCGAGCCGACTCCGACAGGGCCTCGGGATCGTCTTGATAAGCAAAGCGATCGTAGGCCGAATTGACGGAGATCAAGGCGCGGGTGAAGCTCGCCAAGGCCTTGACGATGTGCTCCCAATCGACGGGTTCCATCTCGCCTGGAAATGCGGCCCGGAATAGCGGCTCGTAGAGCTCGTCGGCCCGCAGCCGTTCCAAGACCTCCTCTTCATGCCCAGTGATCCCGAGCTCCACCGGGTGCAGCCCGAACATGGGGGTCGGGATCTGATCCTCGAGCGTTTCCAGCTGCGGATGGGCCCAGGTCAAGGTGGCGTTGTAGGCCACGTTGACCAACGCCATGGAGCCTCGCGGATGGACCTCCCCGGTGGAGCCCACCGCCCGCGCCAAGCCGTCGGTGAAGGCCAGCTCTTGTCGATGGCAGGAGGCGCACGACTGCTCGCCGTTGCCGGAAAGGCGCGGATCGTAGAAAAGGTATCGCCCCAGCTCCACCTTCTCCGCCGTCATGGGATTGTCTTCGGGCACCAGGGGACGGGGAAATCCCCCGGGCAAACCCCAATCGTAGTCCGAGGTGGTGACCAAGGAGATCACGAGCCGACCTGCTGCGGTCACATACTCCGTGAAGCTCGGCAAGGGCAACGGCTCGCCGTCGGGTCCTAGCCCGTGGGTGTGCTCACCGGGCTCCGAGGCCAGCCCCGGCAGCCGCTCCTCCGCCGCCAGACCGACGCTCCACACGGCCAGACCTACCCCCAAAGCAGTGGCGACCCGCAGGGCTTGGGATCGCACCCACCAGGCTCCCCGGACTGGAGCCAGCAGAGCGATGACCACCGCCAGCTCGGCGAGCTTGGAGAGAATGGTGGGTCCGTCGATGGACTCCGGCTCGGTGGCAAAGGGCGCGCTGAGCCATTGGGTCAACAGCCACAGCACCACGGCGCCGCCCCCGAGGGCCAGACCACTGTGGCGCAGCCGCCATGGGAGATCTCGGTTCCCGGATCCGGACGCGGGTCTTAGGAGGGCCAAGGCCAGCCAGACGGCGGCCAGGACCACCCAAAGCACCTGGAACATGCCCAGCAGGCCGAAGAAGATGCCGTGGGCAGGGGCGTGCTCGAAGTGGCTCGGTGCGATGCCGAGATGGATCCAACCCGCCAACAGCATCGCCACCATGGCGAATCCCAGCCGCTCCGCCACCGAGCTCGGCAGCCGATTCCCCTCGGGATCTGCAACGGCTGACGATTCCGCAGACGCTTCCGAAGTCGGCGCCTCCGTCTCGGGAGATCCGCTCATTCGTCTCCCCCTGAGCGTCGAATCGAGGCGAGCTTTTGATCCGAGCAATCGGTTCGGCAACGTCCGGTGGCCAAATCCAGCCCGAGATTTGCGAAGACTGGAACACAATCGGGATCCGTGGGCGCCGCCATGCAGCCCGGCGGCCGTAGCACGGATCGGGTGATGTCGATGCCGTCCACCAGCCCGGCGAGGTTCAATCGCACCTCGTCGGTTTTCGGATTGAATCCTTGGAGAAAGATTCGAGCACGGTTGGGTCGCGAGCAGGCCTCCGTGGGCGGCGTGGTGGGGGCTGGGGACTCACAACCCGTGCTTCCCACGTGAGCGAGGTAGGTGACCGTGGGGGCTGTGGGTACGGCCGCAGCCTCAGGCGCAGGAGGCTCGGACGGCTCTTTGTCGGCCGGGGCTTCATCGGTGGCTTCATCGGTGGCGGCATTCGCGGCGGCATCGGAGGCACCTCCGTCTGCTTCGCCGCCGAGGTCCGCCGCGTTCCAAAACTCGATCTTGGTGAAGATATAACCGAGCCGCCAGTTCCAATACATGGCGTTGAGGTTCAGGGGCGACGGAGCCGATAAGGCGTCCAGATGATTGAGCTCCCAGGGCACACCGACCTCGAAGCTCAGGCCGGAATAGTCGCCCGACGGAATCGATCCGCGGACCGACCCGTTGGTCTGCGCCGTGCCGCTGTCCGAGCAACGACCGCTTCCGTCCTCGAAGTCGAGCAAAGCCACGGCGCCGTGCTGCCAGGGGGACTCCTGCTCCAGCTCCATCGGCACTTGAGAGCCGTCGGCTCGGTGCAATACGAAATTCGACACGTAGAGACGGGCGTCCGCCAGCTCGGTCTCGGCACCCAGCGTACCGACCCCTCGGTATCGGGTCCCACACTGGGCGGGTACGTCGCCGACCTCTGCCACGAATCGGATCTCGAGCGGCTCGTTCCCCGAGCCCGCGCATCCCGACAATCCCCCCGAAAGCAGCGCAACGATGGCCAAAAGGCTAGGCCGCGACCTCCACCGCCGCGAGCAGGGGTCCCCGTTGTGGGTGCGTTCTGTCGGATTCAGTCTATGAAACATCGCCACGTCCTCGGCTGGATAGGTGATCGAATTTCAGGCCTGCGCTCGTCACAGGCTGTTGGAATAAACCTACCAAAGACTCGGCGAAGGGAGATCGGAACCGGTGAGATTTCCTAGCGCAAATCGATCACTCCAGCATCATTCCAGGGACCAGCTCGTCGTGTCTCCCGACTCGAATCCATCGGCGAAAATCGCCCCGGCGCTGACCCGAAAATTGGCGACCACCCAGGCGGTGGCGTTGAGGGTCTTGCGATTGTCCGCGGCTTCGGGCTGCCCTTCGGGAATGCCCATGGGCTCACCGGTCTCGGCGTCGTTGACGTCCGGATTGGACCAGGCGAGACGACGGGGACATCCGTCGGGACATTCCGAGGAGCCGGCCGCCATGATGGTGCGGAATTGATGCACCGGGTCGGTATAACCATGGTTGAAGGTGAACGGGGAATTTTCCACCGGCCCCGTCCACTGATGCAGACCCGCCTGAATATGACCCAGCTCATGCTGGAACGTATAGCCGGGTGACACACAAAATTGATTGACGTAGCAGAAGGCAAAGGCCGCGTGGGCTGTGGATACCTCTTCCATGATGAAAGCCCGCCCACAACCGCCGCCGTTCTCATTGCTGACGATGAGCATGACCAAGTCCGCCGCCACGAGATCACGGATCCCGTGCACCTCGTCCATGAATCCGTCGTCTTGGCCTTGGAGCAAATCCCTGGGGTCGCCGGCGCCGGACGTCTCGTCGAAATCGGTCTGCCCGCTGTGGACCAAGCGCAAGCGGTGATCGATCCCGCTGGTTTCATAGCTGAGATTGGTCTCGGTCACACCCAGGTCCAACAAATTCTCCATGGCCACCACCCCGCCCACCTCGGCGAGAGAGTCAGGAGTGTAGACCACCATCAGATCTTGAATCGAGCCGTCGTCCTCGGCTCCGAGCGACGCTTCGGCATCCGCCCGCCGTTGGGCTCGCGCCCAATCCGGATGGTCCAGAGGAATGGGAGCAGTGGGAAGCTCCGCGAGATTCGGGGAGCTCTCATCGACCTGGTAGAGGGTGTGGACACCGTTTGCCGAGGGTCCGGCAAACGCGAGCATGAAGAGCTCACCGGCGGTACGAATCGAGCCGACCGTCACGCCGTCGCGGCTGACCAGGACCACTAGACCGATCGCGTCTCCCCGTACCCTGCCCACCCACGACAGGCTGCCCGACGGATTCTCGAAGACTTTCCAGGGCTCGGCGACGATGGTTTTTCCGTCCAACAGCTCGAGCTCGATCGGTTTGCTCTGGATCAGCGCGTCGAGCCCGAGCGGATCCAATCGGACGGCCCGCCATGGGGTGCTTCCCCAAGGAGCCTCGGTGAGATAGGTCGGTGGAGCCGCGGCCTCCGCGACCGGAGCAAGAAGAGACCTAGGGCCCGTCGAGCTCGCCGCGGACACAAGGGCCGGCACCAAGAGGGCGGACCACACGATCCACCGCAATCGACCGGCTGTGATTCTGGGGCCCCGTGATGGTCTCGTCCGTGATCCGGTCTCCGGGGACAATCCGGTCTCTAGCGAAAGCCGAGATACCCGTTTCATGACAAGCTCCTCCTATGATTTTCACCAGTGTACTGCAATCCCCCCTGCTCATCTTGCTCCTAGCCCTGCCTTCGGCTGCCGAGCCCAGCGCCGGTCCAGCTCCAGGAGCCGGCGCCCCGAGCTTGCCGACTTCCAACCCACAGGTCCGTCAAGTTGAGAGCGATGCCGAAGAGCGCCCGGACGATCCCTATGTCGCCGTTCCGCGATCGAGCATGGAGGTCAGCTCCGGCCGGCGGATCGACTTTCGAGGACGGGTGAGCGTGCAAGTCAATGTGGATGACATGGGCAACAACATCGTGGGTGACGCCGCAAACGAGCCGTCCATCGCGGTGGATCCCGCAAATCCCCTACGCATGACCGCGGGCTGGCGACAATTCGACACCATCGCTAGTAATTTCCGTCAAGCCGGCTACGCCTACACCACCGACGGAGGTCAATCCTGGACCTTTCCCGGCGTCATCGAGCCCGGCGTCTTTCGCTCGGACCCGGTGCTCGACTTCGACGCGGACGGGCAGTTTTATTACAACAGCCTCACCGGTGACCTCAGCTGCGACGTCTTTCGATCCGCGGATGCGGGAACCAGCTGGGACTCCGGCGTCGACTCCTTCGGCGGCGACAAGCAGTGGATGAGCATCGACCGCACCTCGGGTATCGGCCGAGGCAATATCTACCAAGTCTGGTACAACGGGGCCGGGTGCTGCTTCCCCAACAGCTTTACCCGCTCCTCCGACGGCGGAGCCTCCTTCGAGTCGCCGATTGAAATCGGCGACGGCATTCGCCGAGGCACCACCTCGGTCGGACCCGACGGCGCGGTCTATGCGGTCGGACACCTGCCGAGCGATCTCTCGTCCTATGTGGTCGCCAAGTCCACCACCCTCGCCGATCCCAAAGAGCCCGCCGCCTTCGACTCCGTCACGGCTGTGAATCTCGGCGGACCCATCGCCCGGGCCGTCGGGCCCAACCCCGCCGGCATGCTCGGGCAGATCTGGATCGTCGCCGACCCCGTAGACGCCGACCGCGTCTACATCCTGGCGTCCATCGACCCACCGGGCACGGACCCACTCGATATCCATTTCAGCCGCTCCACGGACGGCGGCGCCACCTGGAGCGCCCCGATCCGGGTCAACGACGACCCCACGGACAACGATGCTTGGCAATGGTTCGGCACCCTCTCCGTGGCCCCTGACGGTCGGCTCGACGCGGTCTGGAACGATACCCGCGACGACCCAAAAGGTTTCGATTCCGTCTTGTACTACGCCTCCTCCACCGACGGAGGTCTGACCTGGTCGGCCGGTGAGCTCCTGACCCCGGCCTGGGATCCCCTGCTCGGCTTTCCCCAACAAAATAAAATCGGCGACTACTACGACATGGAGTCCCACAACGACGCCGCCCACTTGATCTACGCCGCCACCTTCAACGGCGAGCAAGACGTTTACTACCTGCGCATCGATCAAGGCGGTCTTTTCGCGGATGGGTTTGAGGCCGGCGATACCTCGGCTTGGTCGTCCCGAACCGGCATGGCGCTTCCGAGGTGATGAATTGGTAGGTCTGAAATCCGAGCTCAGCCCGCCGATCCGCATCGAGTCGGCGAAAGGCTCAGGTTGATGCCTGACATGGACTCGAAGAGCAGGCGTTCTTCGTCCTCGGTGAGATGCTCCACGGTGATCGTTTCGAGGAAGAGAGTCAGGAAGCTCGAACGGAAACAGCCCCCCGCCTCCGAGAAGTCGGCGAGGGCGGCTACCAGCTCGTCGCCAATCCGGATCAGGGCGGGACGGATCTCCGCGTTGAGGTCTTTCGCGGGCTCGGCCAACGCTTCCGGCCTCGACGCCCAATCCGCCAAATAGCGGGATTGAATGGCTTTGGCAGCCTCGATCTGCATCCGATAAAACGAAGCCACCGATTCGGGATCGAGCCCGGCCGCCGAGGCGCTCTGCTTCGCTTTTTCGAGCACCACCTTCTCCCGTTCCTTATCCTCCACCGCCAATCCGTTTTGCGCTTTGAACAGCGCGACGTCTCGCATATGGGAAAGCCGCTCGTGGATCAGCTGGAAGGCCGGCATCGGCGAGGGCCCGGCCGTCGGCTCGGCGAGGGCGTATAGGAAGGAATGGCCCCGCAGATAGAGATCTCTGCCCGCGAGCACCGCGGAGGCGCTGAAGCTGTCGTCCAGCTGGTTGCGGGCCAAGACCTCGGGCTCGTCGCTGTGGCTCAAAACGACCGTGGTGCCGTGGAGGTCGGTGACGTAAACCCTACCGTCCGCGGCGACCGGCGAGCCGTAGACATTTCGAATCCCGGGCAGGCGCATGGGTCCCGGCCGCTCGTGACCCTCGGCGGCGTCGACGCGGGTCAGCACGCCTTGGTAGTGGTTGTGGAAGTAGAGCACCCCATCGTAGAGCAAGGGTGAAGGCACGTAGGGAGTGCCCCGGGACCGGCTCCACAGCACATGCTCGGTGCCCGTGAGATCGCCCTGAGCCCCCTCGGTCTCCACACCAAAGAACACCTGATGCTCATAGCTGCTGCCGGCATAAACCCGGCTGCCGACCGCCACCGGCGACGCCACCACATTGGCCGACAGCCCACCGACATGCCACAGCTCACGGCCGGTGGCTAGGTCATGACCCCGCAGCTGATCGGTTCCCGCCACCACGACGGTGGCTTTCCCAGATCCCCGGCCGTCCGTGTCGATCACGATCGGAGTCGACCACGACGTCCCCTGCTCGCGTTGGATTCTCCACCGGTCGACTCCGGTTTTCCGGTCCAAAGCGACCAAGAACGACGGACCTTCATGGTCCCAAGCCAGCACCACGGTATCCCCATACAAAGCCGGCGAGCCCCCTTCCCCGTGGGCGTGTTTGATTTGCATCACCCCAAAGTCTCGCTCCCAGAGCACCTCGCCGTCGAGACTCAGGCCGTAGATGCCCTGGGAGCCGAAGGGCGCGACCAGCACCTCGCCGTCGGTCACCGGAGAGGGTGATGCGAAGCTGCCCGAGAGATGGCGTCCTTGCCAGGGGATTTCGGTGCGCACGGTGCGGCTCCAGGCGGTAGCGCCGTCTGAGCGACGAATCGCGGCAGCTTTGAATGCATAACGTCGGCTGACTTCGGCATTGTCGTGGGCTCCCGCTGCCTCGGCACGGACCGGCTCAAAGGCGTCGCCTACCGGTACTGCCAGGGTCAGAAAGAGGTGCTCCCCCCAAATGACCGGCGTGGAGTGACCCTGCCCGGGCAGGTCTACCTTCCAACGGACGTTCTCCGTCTCGCTCCAGGTCACCGGCGGTCGCGCGTTCGGCGCCACACCCGAAGCCAGCGGTCCGCGCCATTGAGGCCATTGATTTCTGAGCTCCGAGAGCTCATCAGCCCCGGCGATCCGATGCTTCGAATCCCCCGGGACGGACGCTTCCGAGAAAACCGGCCCGCCGAAGGCGAGCCCCACACAAAAAAGTAAGCAGCTGATCCACATGGGGACAGTTTCTCATCATTTGCCCCGAAGGCGTCCCCACGACCCGGACGGCCGGAGGAAGCGTCTCGATTCGCCAGTTTTAAGATTCCGTGAATTCTCTTTCTCGGCGTGTGAGTGCCGTTGGCTTCCTCATACAATCCGGCCTCATACGACCCGGCCGACTTCGCAAGCAGCTCGGCGGATTGCTTCGCGGACAACTCAACGGACATGGATGCGGAGAGCCCAGCCAGATCATGAACAAATACGCCGTAGAGCTCATCGGCACGTTCTTTCTCGTCCTGACCGTGGGCTTGGCCGCAGGGGCCGGGCTAGCCGGTGATTTTGCTCCCTTCGCTATCGGCCTCGTGTTGATCTCGGTGATCTACGCCGGCGGTCACGTCTCGGCGGCTCACTACAATCCCGCGGTCACGCTCGCTTTTTGGCTTCGCGGGCGATGCCCATCCTCGGACGTCCTCGGATACGTCGTCGGACAGCTTCTGGGTACGGCTCTGGCCGCCGGAGCAACCCTGGTGCTGGCCGACGTCCAACGGCCTGAGCCGGCGGTTCCCGGCTTGGCCGCGATCGCCGTCGCCGAGGTGATCTTCACCTTCGCCCTCACCTGGGTCATCCTCAACGTGGCCACCGCCAAAGGCACCGAAGGCAACGGTTTTTACGGCTTGGCCATCGGCGCCGTGGTGATCGGCGGCATCTTCACCGTCGGCCCGATCTCCGGTGCGGTCTTCAATCCGGCGGTGGCGCTCGGGCTGTGTTTGCTGTCCCTGTTGGATTGGAGCGTTCTGTGGCTCTACGTGATCACTACCAGCGCCGGCGCCGCCCTGGCCGCCGTTGCGTTTAGGGCCCTCGTCACCACACGCGATAGTCTTCGGTGATGGAACCTCGAAAGGCCGAAACCTACCTCGCCCGCTTCACCCTCTTGCTGCTCGTTCCCTATGTGCCGCTCGAAACCTGGACATCCATGCCCTACGGCCTGCTCCACCCCATGTATTTGGTGGACGTGGTCGCCATGGTGTTGATGTTCTTCGGCGCTCGTCGCTCGCTCCAGGCACGACCCCGATGCTCGCCCGGCTTATTGGCCGCCGCATGGGGCTGGGCGGCCGCCAACGGCTGGCGGGCCACCTCCTGGCGCCGGCTCGAGCTGGCGGAAGGCGGCAAGCTCGACCACGGCCGTCCAGAGCTGTGGCTCACCGGCGTCGGCACTCTCATCGCCCTGAGCTGTTTTGCCCTCAGCCTGTGGCTGGTGACCCGGGAAAGCGCCGCCTAGATTGCACGCCGGCAGATCTGCTCGACGGTCAGGAATTGCCGACGTCGGACACCCGAATCAAGATCCCGTTGTGGTCCTCGCAGGAATCCGTGAGGGTCGCGTATTTGGTGGTGCCCCGATCGTCCGCGGCGCACCGCTTGTCGATATCCTCTTGGCTGTGCTCCGGACCGTATTCCGTCCACCTGAAGGTGCCGTCGAGGAAAGCCGTGCGATCCGCGGCGTTGTAGTGCTGATGGGGCTCGGAATCGTGCTCATCCGGATCCGCTTCTCGTTCCCAGGTGTGGCAAGGGTCGCCGACCGGGAAATCCAGAGTCATCTCGGTTCCGTCGGGAATGGTCAGCAGAATCGTGACGTTGAGACCGGTCCCCGAGTCTCCGGGATCTCCGGATTCCGGCACCTCTTGGCAGGACCTACCAGATCCGTCCGAGCTACCAGCGTCGCCCGAGCTCTCGCCTCCTGAGCCTTCATCGCCGGCGCTGCCACTCTCGGAGGGACCATTCTCGGAAGCACCACTCCCTGAGGTTCCGTTGTCGGTGCCCGGGCTCTCCGTGCCGGCACCTCCTCCACATCCCGCCAGCAGAAGACTCACCACACAGAGGAAGATCCACAGCAGTCGCATATCCGGCTCCTTTGTTTTGACAGCGCTCTTCCCGGCTCGGTGCCTAGAGCAAAGCTCACGATAAGGGTCAGTGTTGGCGGAGAATCTAACACGTCCGCGCCCAACGGTTATGCTAAGTTTCACCCATGAAATCGGTTCTCATCTTTTCCGTGCTGCTCGCTTGCTCAGGTGCAGCACCTGCTATCGGCCAATCGGCGCCGCCCGGCCCAACGGAGGCCGGGGTCAAACCCGCTCCACCCTCGCGACCGTCCAGTGCCCCCACATGAGCCGGCTGACCCGGTGAGGGTGCGCCGCTCCGGGGGAGTGGCTTCGACGATCACAAATTCAGCTTTTCTCTCCGGTGGGTCGACACCGAGCTGGACCGACCGCGGTGGCGCAGCACCTTCAATTACAGTCTGCACCCTCGGCTGCAGATCGGAGTCGAGGTCAATCCGGAAGCCGACGAGGTGGGTCCCTTGCTCACTTGGTTCTTGCTCACTGAGGGCGACCGGCGGCCGGCACTTTTCTTCGGCACCAGCTCCGATCGCATCGGCTCGCCGGCGGGTGAGCAGTCCTATTTTTTGACCGCTTCCAAGCACCACCCCAGCCGACCGGTCTCCGCCTATGTCAGCCTCAACTACTCGGAATGGGATTCAGACTTTAATTTTCCCTTCGGAGTCGAGGTCGCGCTCGGGGAGCAATTCTCCATAAGACCGATGTATGACGGCCAACGCACCCATCTGACCCTGAGCTATCAAAAGGACCGACACAGCTTTACCCTGCTGTGGGTTTGGCTGGAACGGGTCGGTGTCGCCTACTCCACCCGCTTTTAATCGAGATGACTATGAGAACCCAACGCCTGATCACACTGCTCGCGCTCACGTGGCTCCTCGGCACCGCCCCGTCCGCCGTCGCCCATGACGACGATCACAAAACCGAAGGCGGTGTGGACACCGCGATTTGCCATGTGTGCCGTGTGCACGAGGGCGAAACCGATGCCGAAAAGGTGGCCGCCACCGCGGTGCACGACGGCCATACCTACGGTTTCTGCTCGGTGCAATGCCGGGATAAATTCGTCAAGGATCCGGTCGCTTACCTGCCACCAGTGCTACCCCGACCGGCACCGGCTTTCCAAGCCGTGGACCTCGAAGGCGCCACCTTCTCCTCGGAGTCTCTCCAAGGAAAATGGATATTGCTCGACTTCTGGGCCACCTGGTGTCCCCCGTGCGTCGCGGATTTGCCGAAGCTGACCGAGCTGCACCATCGCTATGCCGACCGGGGTTTTTCGGTGGTCAGCGTGTCGATCGACGAAGGTGAGAAGGCGGCCAAAAAAGTCGGGCGCATGGCGAAAAAACGTAAGGCCGGGCATCCGATACTTCTCGATTCGACGGCTTCCCCGGCTTGGTCGGCCTACCAGGTACGGGTGGTTCCGACTCAATTTTTGATCAGCCCCGAGGGGCAGATCGTGGCCCAATGGTCAGGAACCATCGATTTGGCCAAAGTTGAGGCCGAAGTGGCTGCAGCCTTTACCGACTGAGATTCGCAAAATGGACCCCGACTTCAATTCCGACCTAAAGCTGATGCGTTTGGCCAACGCCTTTCAGGTGTCGTGCGCCATGCACGCCGCCGCGCGCCTCGAGTTGGGGAAGTATCTGAATCCGACGGGAAGCACCGTCAACGACCTGGCCGAGCTCACGGGCACCCAGGCTCGAAGGCTCGGTGCCTTGCTCGGATTCCTGGCGCAATTGGAGGTGGTGGCGGAGCTCGAGCCCGGGATCTACGGATCCACAAACCTCACGGATCGTCTGCATCTGGTAGACAACATCGCCCAAGGGCCGGAAGGATTGGCCGCGTGGACGGGTCTCGAACAAGCCTTGCGCACGGGTCGGACGCCGTTCGAGGCCGTGCACGGTGAGAGCTTCTACGACTACGCGGCTAAGCAGTCGGAGCAGAGCCGTCGTTGGAATGCGTGGAATTCCAACGCGTCGAAGGCCATGGCCCCCGCCATGGCGGCAGCGGTCGAGCTGCAGGGCGATGAAACCGTGGTCGACATCGGCGGCGGCGAAGGCTTCGTGCTGGCTGAGCTGCTCACCTTGCATCCCAAATGCCGAGGTGTGCTTTTCGAGCTGACGTCAGCGACCGGACACGTGCATCCGATCTTGCTCGAAGAGCCGAATCAAGTCGTAGAGGGCAACGCCTTGGAGGGGCTTCCGTCTCTCGGAAACGTGTATTTGCTGTGCCGTGTGCTGGTCAACTGCGACGACGAAGCAGCCGAGCTGTTGCTCAGCCACTGCGCCCAGGCACTGCGCCCGGGCCACCGGCTGATGGTCTTCGAGCCCCTGCTTCCGGAGCCCGGGGATCCATTGCGCAACGCCCAAGCCGCCTCGGACCTCAACCTTTTCGTGCTCTGGGGCGGTGGACAACGCACCCGAGGCGAGCTGCTGGATCTATTCCGCCGTGCGGGCCTGCCGGAAGCGAGGGAGCTACCGAGGACCTCCGTGGGCATCACCGGTTTCGAAATGCGACTGGATTAGACGGCCCGGCCCGGCTCGCCGAGGCTGAATCAACCGAAAGGCACCCGCCGTGATTTCTTCTAGAGTAGCCTCGATCTTCTGCACAGTCTTCATGACCATCGCCCTCGCTGCCCCGCTCAAGGCCGACGAGCCCTTCGTCGTGCCGTTCGGCGATCAATTCCCGATTCTCGAGGAGCACATGGATCGCAACCGCATTCAACCGGATGTGGGTGTGGATGCCCAGGGCCGTTTCGTGGTGGTTTGGTCGACCCGATCCGACGAAGACGGCGATGCCGGCTACGGCATCCGCGGTAAGACATTCGATCAAAACGGCGTGGCCGTCGGCACCGAATTCATGGTGAATACCTACACCACCGGCGACCAGCTCATACCGCGGGTGGCCATGGGCGCCGACGGCGGATTCAGCGTGGCTTGGATGAGCGAGGGATCCGCGGGTACCGACAGCTCTGAAACCAGCATCCAAGCACGCCCTTTCAACGCCGCAGGCGTGCCCAAGGGCCCTCCGATGCAAGTCAACACCTTCACCTCCGGCCGCCAAGAAAGCCCGGCCATCGCCGCCGATGACCAAGGCAATTTCGTGGTCACTTGGGCCAACCACTTCAACGCCCCCGACGAAAAAGACGACAATCGCACCGTCCAGGCCCGCCGATTCGGCTCCGACGGCACCCCCATCGGCGACGCCTTCAGGGTCGGCCCACCCGAATTGGATCACGACCTCACACCGGCCATCTCCATGACCGCCGATGGATCCTTCGTCGTGGCCTGGTCGTCGGTCGGCACCAACGGCTCTTTGGAAGTCTACGGCCGACGATTTCACGCCAACGCCGACCCCGCGGGAGCGACCTTTCTGGTCAACTCCGAAACCTCCATGAACCAGAGCTATCCAGACGTGTCTCACCTCTCCGACGGGAGCTTTACGGTGGTCTGGAGAAACGAAGGCTCCGACGCCGATCCATTCGAGGAGAGCATCGAAGGCCGACGTTTCGCTTCCGACGGCACCCCCGTCTCCAGCCAATTCCAAATCGACACCAACCCGTCCTCGGAGGCCTTCAGCCCTCAAATCGCCACCGACTCCGACGGATTCCTGGTGGCCTGGGGCGAGGGGTCCTTCAGCCCCTTCAACATCTTCGCGAGATCCTTTGAGCCCACCGGCCAGCCCTCCGGCGATGTGTTCGACCTACCGACCTACACGGTGCAAAGCCAGCGCGGCCAACGGCTGGGCATCAACGCCGATCGGCAGCTGGTCGGTGTTTGGACCACCCAAACCGCCCCGGGGCAAATGGTGTCCTCCAGCATCCAAGCCCGAATCTTCCGCCACCCCGTGATCTTCACCGACGGCTTCGAAAGCGGCGATGCCTCGGCCTGGATGGTCGTGCCGGCTCCCTGAGGCGGGCCGGCGGCCGACCTGAGCCGATCGGTTCATAGGTACACCGATCACCCGGAAGCTCGCCGCCCCCCATCCGAGCGCTCGGCCGCGCTCCGGTCTCCAGACCAGAGCATGAAGGGATTCGCCCTAAAAAGCGGGCTTTCGGCCGACTCCTACCGTCGGTCCGTCGTCGATCCATCGTCGGCCCACGGAGCTGAGCCGGCATGGCACACACCTTGCGATAGATGCATGGACGGCCAAAACGGCCGGCGCCATTGCGGCCAGATGCCGCCGCTGACTCATTTCAAGCAAGGAGACCCAATATGCCGACCTACCCCTACTCCAGCACCCTCATCATGAGCCTTGGCGGAGAAGCGCAAATAGATTGTGGAACCGGGCTGAGCAGCGTCTTCGCCGGCGATACCTCCTTCACCCTCGAGGCATGGGTCCGAGTCAGCGACACCAGCGGGACCCAAATGATCATGGCCGACTACGATCCTTCGACGAGCTCCGGCCTCGCGGCCTTGGCGATTCGCAACGGAAAATTCGCCGCTAGGAGACTCCATTGGCTGGCCTCGGTCACTGAGCCCGAAAAGAATCAGTGGTACCACGTGGCCTTTTCCTACAGCGCCGTCACCGACCAAGCTACCCTCTACATCAATGGTGTGCTCGAAGCGGCTCAGCCCGAGATTGCTCTCAACAGTGGACCGTCCGGTAGCCTTTGGCTGGGCGGCGCCTCGGGCGATTCCAATCGTCTGCAGGGCGACCTTCGGAACGCCGCCGTGTGGAGCGTCAGTCGAAGTCAAAGCGAAATCAAGCAAGACATGACCGCTGTTCCCTCAGCGGGCACGTCGGGTCTCGCGGCTTGGATCAGCTTCGATCAAAATCCGATCGCCGATGTTTCCGGCAACAACGTGCCGGCTCAGGTGACGGGCGCGCTCAGCGGCACCGTTGAAACGACATGCCTGAAGCTTTCCGGCTCGGAATATGGAACGACCGGCGATTCGTCGAGCCTCGACTTCTCGGGCACCCAGCCATTCACCATCGAAACCATGGTGCTTCTGAACGAGGTCCCAGGGTCCTCCACCGCCGATACCGTGCTCGGCCGATTCGCTTCCGACGGCTCTGTTTGGTCGCAATATCTTTTGAAAGCACAGGCCGGGAGCTGTGGATCTGCTGGAAGAGGACCCCAACGATGCGGACCGCGAGGTCATGCTGGCGCTCGACATCATCCTCACGCTGATCCTTGGAATCCTCAACCTGATCGGTATTGTGGTCCTATCCAACAGCGCTGAGAAATTGGTCAAATTCTTGGCAAACCAACGCAAGCTCATTCAAAGGATCATCGAAATCCTCGTTGCCGCGGTGACCGCCGGAACCATCACCGGAGCGGTGCTGGTCGATATCTTGAAATTTATGTCAACCGCCGGTTGGCTCGAAAAAATCCTATATATCGTGGCGGACTTCGGTTTTTGGGGCATGGCACTCTTCTTGAGCAACCTCGCGGCGACCATCTTCTTCCCGGGAGTCAAGCTGGCACAAATGATCGCGTCCCTCGCCGTGCTCGCCATTCATGTGGCTGTGCTCATTGGCGAGCTCATTGCCCTGGCCTCAGAGGGCGACGAAGACACGGCTCAGCCTGTCGCCGTCTGACGATGGATTCACTCGTCGGCGGAGGTTTCGGACGGGCCGCCCGGGGCTAGCTCGGAGATGCCTTCGCCGGCTGCCGAACCCGAGCAGGCCAGAGCTCGCTCGGCGAATCGAGCGAGTGTCTCCCGAAGATCCTGCAAGCGAAAGGGCTTGCGAATGTAGTCGTCCATGCCTGCCTCAAGGCATTGACGGCGATCCTGGATCGTCGCGTTGGCGGTCACGGCAATGATGTAAGGCTGGGGAATTCGAGGGTCGGAGCGAATCCGCCGGGTGGCCTCCAAGCCGTCCATTTCCGGCATTTGCACATCCATCAGGATGAGGTCGAAGGACTCCCGTCGTAAGGCATCGATCACCTCCGCCCCGGTAGCGACCTTCTCGGCACACACTCCCAATTGCTCCAAAGTCGCTTCGGCGACCATCTGGTTGATGGGATTGTCCTCGGCCAACAACATCTTGAGGTCGCTAGCCACCTCGAAGGCGAGATCTTTGCTCGGGCACGATCCTGGAGCTTCCACCGTCGGCTCGTCATGTTTTGAGCCGAGGATCTGCACCAGCAAATCGTAGAGCCGCGCCGGCACCACGGGTTTGGTCAATATCCTGCTCTCGGGCTTTGCCGAAGGGCCGGTCGTCTCCAGGAGCTCCGCTATTGGATCCGGGATGTCGAGCATCGACTTCAAGGTGATCAATGCCGCCTTCTGGCAAGACGGCTGTCGTCGCAGGTCTTCGAGCTCGTCCAGGGATTTTTCATCGACGATGATGACGTCGAAGCTCCGATCCGAGTCTCTCGCCAGCGCCTTCGCTTGCCAATGATCGATCGGCGCTTCCACTTGGATCGCCCAGGATTCCAATTCATATCGCAACACGTCGCGACAGCTCTCCAGACCGTGCAAGACCAACACCTGAGATCCCTGAAACGCCGACGGATCGATGGCCAAATGGGCTGGGGCCGGATGGGGAGAAATCGGAGCTTCGAAGGTGAAGGAAAACTTCGAGCCGACGCCGGGCTTGCTGGAAACACGGATATCCCCGCCCATCGCCTGCACCAGACGGCGGCTGATCGAGAGCCCCAAACCGGTGCCTCCGAATCGGCGAGTGGTGGAGGAATCCTCCTGGGAGAAGGCTTCGAAAATGTGATCTCGGGCTTCGCGCTCAATGCCGATTCCGGTATCGCGAACCGCGCACTCCAAGACGACGTGATCCGATCTACCGTCGACCGGAGCACAAGCCATGGAGACGAAGACCTCACCTTGCTCGGTGAACTTCACCGCGTTGCCGATCAGGTTATGAAGCACCTGCCGTAATCGAGCGGCATCGGCGAGGACCGCCACCGGCACCTCGTGGTCCACTCGAAAAGCCAGCTCAATGCCCTTCTCCGCGGCCTCGACCGCCAACACCTCCACCGATTGCTGAAGACACTCGCGGGTTTTGACCGGCGCCTCTTCGAGCACCAAACCCCCGGCTTCGATTTTCGAAAAGTCGAGGATGTCGTTGATCAGGGCGAGCAGGGCCTCACCACTGCCGCGCACGGTTTCCGCGAAGCGCATTTGGCGGGCATCGAGGGGGGTTCTGAGCAAGAGCTCGGTCATGCCGATTACCGCGTTCATCGGCGTCCGGATTTCGTGGCTCATCTTGGCCAAGAACTCACTCTTGGCCTGGTTGGCGGCCTCCGCTTCCCGATGATGTTCCAAAGCCTGTCTCGCTGCTTCCGCCAACTCGGCGGTTCTGCGCTCGACCCGCCCTTCCAACTCTTCGTTCAGGTCGTTGAGACGGCTGTAGAGCCTTGCGTTTTCCAACGACACCGCGGCTTGGGCCGCCAGGATGTCCAGGATCTCGAGCCGCGCCCCGGTGAAGGCGTCGGCCAGCTGCGAGTTTTCGAGCACCAGAAATCCGACGATCTCCTCTTGTCGATACATCGGCATGCACAGCAGGGATTTCGTTCGCCGGGACTCGACGAAGGGATCGGCCCGGAAGGTGGCGTCTCGGCGGGCGTCGCTCAGCACCACTCGCTCGCCGGTTCGGCGGACAAAGTTCAAGATTTGCTCCGGCAGCGGCTCCGACTCGGAACCTGACGCAAGGTCCGAATCGACCCGCGCCCGCAACACCAGAGCGCCGTCTTGCTCTTCCTGAAATAAATATCCCGTCTGAGCCCCGGCGCTTTCCACCATGATCTGCAGGATGGTGTGAAAAAGGGAGTCGACTTGCAGCTCTTCCGAGATCGCCCGGGTCGCCTTCACCAGGGTCATGGCATCGAGACGCGCGGCTCGCTCCCCGAATGTCGCGCCGCCTTGCTCGCGATCACCGATCGGCCGAATCTCAGGACAAGCTTTCTCGAGATCCTCCACCCGGCTATTCGCTCCCCATCGGGCATAGAGATCGCGCGCGCTCCGCAGATGGGCGATCGCGGCGGTCGACAACCCGAGGGATGCATTGAATTGGCCGACCAACACATGGGCCAGGGCCTCGTTGTGCACGAACCCATGCTCCCGGGCCTGGCCGACGGCCGTTTCATAAAGAGCCAGAGCGTCCGCCACCCGGTTTTCCAGTCCCGCGACCTCGGCTTCGATCAAGAGTTTTTTGTGCAGAAAATTTTCGGGGCTGGAAGCGGCCCAGCGTTCCAGCCTTTGCAAATGGGACGCGATGAGACCACGCGCGCCGGCCTGATCGCCTTCGTCGAAGGCGTTCATCCGCCGACAGAGGGCGATGGAATAGTAGAAGGAGTGCTCCGCCAATAGGGGTTGCGCGGTTAGGAACCCGAGAGTCTTCTCCGACTGCGCACCGAGGTCACTGGCCTCTCGATACCGTTCGTGGATGCAGAGCACCATCATTTTGAGCACGTGATAACGAGCGACCCCGGCGCCGTGGCTGCGCGCTCGCATGTCCCGAATGCAGGACTCCTCGTCGAAACCTTCTTGGCTCAGGGAGGTGCGGTCGGCGGTCTTGCCTTGCAGATTCAGCACCACATTGCGAACGATCTCTTCCAAGTCGGCATAGGTCTGATTCTTGGTTCGGCGAAAAAACGTCAGGGCTGAGTCGGCTTCTTCCAGAGTGGTCGACAGTCGGACGCCGGACAGCAAGGAGCTGATCACCAGGTAGTAGTAGGCCCAGCTGGTGAACACGTAGTCGCCCGACTCCAAGCCGTGGTCGATGCTGCGCCTGAGCAGCGGAATATTGGTTTGGATCGGCCGAGCCCAATGGTTGTTGAGGCCACCCAAAATCCAATAAAGCTTGCAATAGAGCCTCGGCACGGCCAATCGTTCCGCAAGCTCCAACGAAATATCTCCCAGCCGACGGCCGGTTTGATATTGCCCGCGAAAGGTTCCGAGAATCACGCCGAGATAGCCGTAGGCGAAAGGCGTAGCCTGGGAGCTGCCGTGCTCCAAGGTGAGCTGCACCATTTTGGTGACGATCCACGGAAACCATTCCTGATCCGCGATATAGGTCTGGGTGGTCAGGTTCATCATCAGCTGCATGCAATCTTCCAGCGCCTGATCTTCCATCGGCGGCAGGTCGAGCAGCGTCGACAGATCACGCCCGCCGAGCTGGGCATCGATCCCCTCCAACCCGCGCTGGATGGCCCCGGGCAAGTCGTCGGCACCTTCTCGCAAGTCGATGCCGTAGAGCTTGAGCCCTTCGAATCCGGCGGCCATGGATTCTTTGAAGTTGCCGAGGCTCGAATAGAAAGCAATGCGCAGATTGTAGACCTGCGCTTTCTCGTGCCGTCCTGAGGCTCTGCCCAGGAGCATGTGGGACAGCTCTTCGGCCCGGCCGAGCTCGCCCATCAAATAGGAGCATTCCGTCTCCGCCCGATAGAGCTCGAAGGTCAAGCTGTGAGCGACCTCCCAGGCGTTCTCAGGTAGAAATCGAATACCGGCTTGCAAGTAGGCCGAACCCGAGTCGTAAGCAGCGGAGGCTTTCGCGCGATTTCCCGCCGACAGGTTGAGCCGCGCCATGGCCAGCTCTTCTTCCGGGTCGCCGACCAGCTCCGCGCCCAGATTGACGTGGTTGACGATGTCGAAAAGGTGCTCTTCCCGCGACGATCGGTCGTTCAAGAGCCGCCGTCCGATCTGGAGATGCACCCTTTTCCGTTGGCTCGGCTCGATCAAGGAATACGCGGCTTGATGCACCCGATCATGGACGAATTGGAAGGAAACACCGGAAAAATCGAAGGCATCGGAGATCACCAATTCCTTTCCGGTCCGGCCGAGCATTCTGCTCGCGTCTCCCCGAGGAAGGATCAATCCGTGTTTCAGGGCCGGCCACAGCCCGCTCATCGCCTTGGCGATCGACTGAGCGGCCACCGTGGCGAGGGTCTCGGCGTCGAAGCGATTGCCGATGCAAGCCGCCAGGGTCAGCAGATCCTGGCTCGGCTTGGCCAAGCGTTGGATTTTCTCGGCCATCAAATCGACCACGTCGTCGGTGATTCCGACGGTCCGAATCTGTTCCAGATCCCAGGACCATGCTTGCTCATCGAGATCTTGTTTCAACAGCCCGGACGCGTGCAGCTCACGCATCAGCTCGCCGACGAAGAAAGGATTGCCTTCGGTCCGCTCATAGACGAATTGAGCGAGCCGGCGGAGCTCCTCACCCTCTTGACCCAACGTATCGGCCACAAAACGCTCGACGTCCTCTGCTTTCAGGGGCTCGAGATGGATCGATTCGAGCTTGGCCCCACTCTTTTCGATCTGCCGGATCGTTCGGCTCAGGGGATGGGCGGCATCCACTTCTTGGTCCCGGTAGGCGCCGATCAAAAAGACGTGGCGGCTGTCCGGGTCCGTGCACAGCAAATCCAGCAGCTTGAGCGTCGCGGAATCCGCCCATTGCAAATCGTCGAGGAAAATCGCCAGGGGATGCTCGGGTCCGGCAAATACGCGGACGAAAGCCTGTAGCGAGCGGTTCAGTCGCCGCTCGGCCTCGGCGGGCTCCAGCTGCGGAATCGGGGGTTGCTCGCCGACGATCAGGGAAACGTCGGGGATTACCTCGGCGATCATTTGCACGTTTTCGCCCAGCGCCCCGAGGATGCGTCGACGCCAGGCCTGAAGCACCGCTTCCTTCTCCGTCAGCAACAATCGAACGAGCTCTCGGAAGGCCTGGATCAAGGAATCGTACGGAATATCCCGCTTGAATTGATCGAATTTGCCCGAAATGAAGAATCCTCGATGACGCACGATCGGCTCTTGGATCTCAGCGATCAGCGAGGTCTTGCCCACCCCCGGATGGCCGGTGACCAACAGCATCGCCGTGGTGCCGCGATGCACGGACTCAAACGCTTTGCGAAGGGTTTCGACCTCCGCTTGTCGTCCGTACAAGGCTTGGGGTAGGTGGAATCGTTCCGATCGATCCCACTGCCCGGGCACGAAATCTTGATCTTCGTCGGGCCCGAGCCCTTCGCACGCCGTGAGATCACGCAGCAACCCGTTGGCGCTTTGGTAGCGCTCCTCCGCCACTTTGGCCATCAGCTTCATGATCACCCGGTCGAGCGCCGCGGGGCATTCCGGCCAGGCCTCGCGCAATGGAAGCGGTGTCATGGCGATGTGGCAATGCACCCATTCCAGATCGTCTTCCGCTTGAAAAGGAAGCCGACCCGCCAGCATCTGATAGAGCGTGATGCCCAGCGAGTAGAGATCCGAACGAGCATCGATGGTCCGATGGGTGCGACCCGTTTGCTCGGGCGAGATATAAGGCAAGTCGCCTTCGAGGGCATCGGGCCCAGCGAGATCTTGAATCTCCCCCTGTAAACGGGAAGAGACGCTGAAATCCGCGAATCGAACAGTGAGGTCGGGCTGAACGAGGATGTGTCGGGGGTTGAGGTTCTTGTGCACCACTTGAGCCCCGTGGAGCTCCGCCAGCTTTTCCGCTGCTGAGCGCGCGACACTGTAGAAGTCGGCGAGGTCCGACCGTCCCGACTCCATCCACTCACCCAAGGTTTGACCGCCGAGATCGTCCAAGACCGAGAAGGAGCGCCCTTCGTGATGCCCCATCTCTCGGGCCTTCGGAGCTGCCGAAACGTCCAGCCGGCTCAATATCCGATGCTCATGGCGGAGACGCCCCGACACCTGCGGGCTCGAATGAGGATCGAGCAAGATCTTGATCACCACCGGATCGCCGCCGATCACCTCCCGGGCGCGGCACACGACTCGCGAGGCGCCCTTGCTCAACACCGCTTCAAGCCGATAGCCGGGGGGCAAGACTTCCGTCAACACTACACCTCCTCGAAGGTCTCTCCGTCGACCGTACCCTCACACCAAGCCGGCATCCAAGCCCCGGCACGGCCGACTAAGAATCAGTCTATACGGCGAAACTTTAACGGTAAAGCTTTACCGTTAACCTGCATCCAACGCGGGGCAAAACGGTTCTCAAGTAGCCGAAACCCGATATTTTCCTTCAGCATTTTCCTTCAGCATCTTCTTTCGGCGATTTCGGCCGCCCGATGCTTTCTGGAGAGGACGATGCTCCTGGACAAGACCTCTTGTCCGATAAACTCAAGGCGCGAAATAGAGAGCTTTCCGACGCAAGCTGCCGGCCGACCGGCCATCCAACCCAGAGGGACCCTGCATGCCCAAGAAATACGTCCACCGAGCCGGTGCCGAATTCACCGGCTTGAACCGCCGCCGATTCATGGGTTTGACCTCCGCCGGCCTGTTCGGCACCTGGGCCGGACGCCTCGGGGCCGACAGCGATCTCGAGTCGGAGATCGTGCCCGGCTGTGAAGCGATTTTTTCCGAGAGGGTCTTGGTGATCGGCGCGGGCATCTCAGGGCTGGCAGCTGCCCGCCGGTTGAAAGACGCGGGCTTCGACGTCTTGATCCTCGAATCGCGGGAACGCATCGGGGGTCGAATCGAAACCAGCTCTCATTGGTCGGACGCGCCGGTGGATCTGGGAGCCTCCTGGATCCACGGTACGGACGGCAATCCGATCGCCCAGATCGCCGAAAGCATCGATGCCCCGACGGTAGCAACCCACGACGACAAAGCGAAGATCTACGACGCAGACGGACGGGTGTTGAGCCAAACGGAAAGCCACCGGCTTGAGCAGCTCACCGACCGAGTCCAGCAGATCATCGTCGATGGACAGGATGCGGATTTGGACCGTCCTCTCCGGCAAACCGTGCAAGACGGCATCGGATTCGAGCAGTTGTCCCTTCAGGATCAGCGCTTGGTCAACTTCATCATCCATGAGATTGAGCAGGACTCGGCGGGCAGCGCCCAATCGCTTTCAACCTATTGGTTCGACCAACCCGACGTTTTCACCGGCTCGGAGGTCGTTTTCCCATCCGGTTATCGGGCGATCACCGATCACCTGGCCACCGGGCTCGCCATCGAGCTCGGACACACGGTGCGTGAGGTTTCCGTCGGCTCGGACGGCGTGACGGTGACCTCGCAACAAGGGGTTTTCGCAGGCAACCTCGCGATCGTCACCCTCCCCCTCGGCGTGTTGAAATCCGGCGCCGTGCAATTTTCGCCGAAACTTCCAGCGCCTATGTTGCAAGCGATCGACTCCCTGAAAATGGGAATATTGAATAAGGCCTATCTTCGGTTCCCGTCGACTTTTTGGCCAGGAGATCTGGACTGGATCCAACAAGTGCCTGGGGACCCTGGCGAGTGGCTCAATTGGGTCAATATGAGCCGGGTGACCGGTGAGCCCATCTTGGTGGCGCTCAACGCCGCCGATTTCGGCCGAAACCTCGAGTCTTGGACCGATCAAGAGATCGTCGCGGACGGCGTGGAGAAGCTGCGCGGCATATTCGGCAACGCTATCCCCGATCCCGTGGATTTCCAAATCACCCGCTGGGGATCGGACCCGCACACCTTGGGCTCCTATTCTTACATCCCGGCAGGCGCCCATCCGTCCGCCCGCGACGCCCTTGCCGGCAGCCTCGAGGATCGTGTCTTTTTCGCCGGCGAGGCCACCCATCGCCAGTATTACCCCACCGTCCATGGAGCTTATCTCTCAGGTCTCGCCGCGGCGGATCGGGTGCTGGAAGCTGTCGCTGAGCAAACAGAGAGCTCGAGATCGGCAATTCGGGTCGACAAGAAGGCCCTGCCGGGACGACGTCCCCCGAGCGACCCGACAGCGCCTTAACCGACCAGCCTATGGCCTGCTTCGAGCCTCGGATCGCGGAGGGGCGGTGCTCAAGAGCTCGGCCGCGGCGGCGATTCGACGAGCAGCGCACGTCATATTGTCCGCTCCCGCGGGGCACCATTTCCTGAACGTGTGGAGGGAGCTTTGCTCGCAATCGCCGAGATTGTCGAGCACCCGGTAGGCGCTGCCCGGTTGGTAGATCTCCGCCACCAGGGCGTCGATGGCCAGTCGAGCGGCGTTGGCCATGCAGAGGTCCGACGAGAGATCCGGCAAGGTGGGCGAAGGCTCTCCGGGATGGCTCTCGTAGTGACAATATTGATGGTCGATGCCCTCCACGCCCAAGGTGCCGAGCAAATCGCCCACTTGGCGACCGAGAATCCAGGCGGCGTGCTCGCCGCCGTCGAAGGGCAAAGTCAAAGCCTGAGCCGAAAGCTCCGGGTCGATCTCACCACCTCCGGCTTCCGCCGGTTGGAGCAAAGCCTCGGCCCACATCTGCACGCCCCTGGCCACCAACCCTTTGTCTTCCAGTCCCAAGGTGGAGCCGAGGGACGACTGGGTGCAGATGCCGTCGCAAATCCCGGAGGTCCAATCAACCCCTGGAAAATCCACGTCGCAACCGGCGCCGGGCACGCCGTTGGGTTTGTTCTCCCGCCACAAACAATTGTTTTCCTCGGTCAGGATGCCCCAATTGCAAAACTCTCCCGCGCCGGCGCAATCACCGGAAAAATAGCAATGGCAATTGGGAAGCTGCGAGCTTTGAGCACTCCAAGCCGTGGCGTCACCGGTTTCCATGTCGTCGCCGAAAATACCCTCGACAATAATCGTGTGGGTCGGTCCCTGGCCGAAATGAACACTGCAGGTATAGTCCCAAGTACCCCCCTCGTGAAAAGTGAAGGAGTATTGCCACGGGTCCGACGACGGGACGCCGCTATCGAAGGTACCGTCGATGGCGACCACACTGTGCGCGCCGCTATCGACATTGACCCAAGTGACCGTATCCCCCACTTGAATGGTCAGCTGAGCGGGAACGAAGCCCACTTCGGTGGTTTCGACCATATGCTCCTCCCCATAAAGGGCGATAGCGACGAGCAAGCTCAAGATCGACGACAGGACGAGCCCACGCCGAGCTCGCAGCGCGGTGGACGGCAGAGACGCATTGGGGGCAGGAAGAAGCATGATTCTCCTCGCGTGTTGGGGCTGAAAAGGAAGGTGTAGCCCCTAGTTTACACCGCGTCCACACCGTTTCTACACCGCGTCTTCACCGTCACTTTCGGAGCCGTCCCAACCGCGAGCGCGACCCAGCCGAGCGTCGATCTCGCCCAACCAACCTCGATATGACCGTCGCGCCACTCGTCTTGTCGTCCCCCGGCCTTGAGCCGACTCATCGACATCGCTAAGATTCGCCCAGTCAAAGACAATGACAAGATCGGAATCCGAGATGGTGAGCGATCGGTGATCGCGGAGATGGGTGAACCGGGTATATGACCACGAGCGACGGTTTCGAGGGCGACGGCCAGGGTGAGAGCGCGAAGAGTGACCGGGGCCGGGTGACGCTGTCGCTGCCCTTCCAGCTCGGCCCCTATCGGCTCGAAAAAACCCTCGGCCGAGGCGGCATGGGTATCGTTTACCTCGCCTACGACCAGCGGCTCGAGCGCCGGGTGGCGATCAAGCGCATGCTCAAGGGCTCGGAAGACTCGAAGGTGCGCGAGCGGCTGCGGCGCGAGGCCAAGACCACCGCCCAGCTTACCCACCCCGCCATCATCCAAGTCTTCGACCTGTTGGAGGATTCCGCCGGCGACTGGATCGTCATGGAGCTGGTGGAAGGCACACCCCTCTCGACGCTGTTGAAAAACGGCCCGATCGATATTGATTCGACTCTGAGCTTTGGCCATCAGATTGCCCAAGGCTTGGCCGCCGCCCACCGCTTGGGCATTGTGCATCGGGATCTCAAAACCGAAAACGTGATGGTCTTGCCCGACGGACGGATCAAGATCCTCGACTTCGGCATTGCGAAACGTCTAGACCTGGTCACCGAGGGAACCGGCGAGCACACCCTGTCCCGCACCGGCGAGGTCATCGGCACCAGTCGGGCCATGGCGCCCGAGCAAGCCCGCGGTCGCGAGGTCGGTCCCCGTTCGGACCTCTTTTCCTTGGGTGTCTTGCTCTACGAGATCACCACTGGAACCTCGCCGTTTCGCGCGGAGTCCGCGATCGAAACCTTGACCCGCGTGGTCACCCACCGCCCCAAACCCGTCGATCAGCTGAGGGAGGGGATCCCCCCCGGTTTCTCGGCCTTGGTGGAGCGTCTGATGCGCAAAGCCTCGGAGCTGCGCCCGGAAGGCGCCGACTGGGTGGCCGGCGAGCTGAGCCGGATGATCGAGTCTCGACGCCTCGCCGGCGCTCCGGCCGACACCGCGGAGGCGGAAGACGCGGATGCCACCGTGGCCGGCACGAGCTGGCTGGAAGAGACGTCATTCCAAGACCCCACCCACTCTTACGACCATGGATTCGGACTCTCGGGTCGTCCCGGCAGGAAGTGGATCTGGGGTCTTTCAGCGGCGCTGCTGGTCGGGATCGCCGGGGCTGCGGCCATGCTCGTCCCCAGGGGCGGAGGATCCGAGACCCACGAGCCCGATCCGCAGATCAGCTCCCTAGGCTCGGCACCGGCGGTGGTCGTCAACGCCTTGGAAGATCCCCTGGGCAGCTATGAGCACGCCATGGCGATTCTCCGTCGCATTGATCAGCCCGAGAATATCGAGCGGGCGATCGAAATCTTCGAGGCCTTGCTCGAACGGGATCCCCACTCGGCCGCCGCCCATGCCGGACTGGCTCGCGCCTATTGGGAAAAATCCCGCAATACCTCGACCGGCGGCGACCCGGTCTTCTTGGACCAGGCATTCGCCATGGCCCAAGAGGCCGTGCGCCTCGACGGCTATCTCGCCGACGCCCGAACCAGCCTCGGCCTGACCTATTTTGCGAAAGGTCAGTATGGCCAGGCCGTGGAGGAGCTGGAGATGGCCCTCAGCTTGGGACCTCTCCACCCGGATGCTCTCTACGGCCTCGGCAAGGTGGCCGACGCTGAGCGCAAAGCCGACGACGCCGAAAAATACTTTCAACAGGCCATCGATCAGCGTGCCGCTCCTATTTACCTCGATGCCTTAGGCTCCTTGCTTTACGATCTCGGACGTTACGATGAAGCCGAGCAAACCTTCCTCCAGAGCCTCGAGCAAGCTCCCGACAACGTGCATGCTTTGCGCAATTTGGGCGGCGTCTACTATGCCCAAGGCCGGTTGGACGAAGCCGCGGCCCAATTTCAATCGGCCCTAAAAATCCATCCCAACGCTTCCCTTTATTCCAACTTGGGCACCCTTTTCTTCAGCCGCGGCCTCTACCTCAAGGCTGCGGCCGCATTCGAAGACGCCTTGACCCTGGGCGGCGCCTCGAACCAATATATTTTCTGGCTCAACTTGGGCGACGCCTACCGCCAAATTCCGGGGAAAAAGACAGACGCTGAACGCAGCTATCGCCGGGCGCTGCAAATGCTCGACAGCTCGCTCAAGGCCTCACCGGACAACGTCCGGGTACGTAGCCGACGGGCCTTGGCTCGGGCTCGCTTGAACCGATGCGCCGACGCCTTGAAGGATGTCGACCAGATCCGGCAGGCGGGGACCGGCGGCGATCTCTACTCTTTATTCCGCTTAGCGGTCTCTGAAGAGATCTGCGGAGAGAGGGAGCAGGCCCTCATCCACCTGGAAGAGGCTTTTCTCGCCGGGCTCCCCCTCTCTGAGGCCAGAAATGAGCCGGATCTCGAGGAGCTGCGCGCCGACTTGGGCTTCCACCATATTCTCGTGGCTGTCGACACCTCCAAAGATCCGGACTAATCCCCTCAGAGTCGGCCGCCGCCCTTGCCACCTCCGCCGTCACCTTCGCTCTCGGTCTCGCTGACGATCATTTCCGGGTCGAACACATAGTGGTTCATCCAGCCACCATCGGCCATTTTGATCGCGACCGTCAGCTCAAAGGCGCGGAATTTATGGTGACCCTCGACTTCTTCTAAGGTCGAGAAGTCTGCGAATTTCAAAGTTTCATATTCTTCTCCCGCGCCACTGCGGCCGACCAGATCCCACGTTGGAAGCAGATGCTCCGCATTTAGGCTGTAGACCGGGCTGCGCTGATCCTCCAACCGATCGGAGAAGCGCCACTCCACCACGTCTTCTTCGAAGGGATTCGCTGGTCGACCCGTGACCGGATTGTTGAAATAGAACTCCGCCAACGCCATGCTCGGATAATTCGGCTCGTGCCCCGGAACCCTCAAGCTGCTGATATCCACAATGCGAAAACAGATCTCGTCTCCCGCCCGCAGGTGTGAGTACCAAGCTGCTCTGGCGTGTTCCGGCGCTTCTCCTCGGGTGATGTCGACCAAGGCATTTTGCAGCGGAAAGATCCGCATATTCGGATTGGTTTGCGGCACCGGGGCTGCGTGCAAGTTGATCCCGAGCTCGATACGAAATTTTTTGGAGGTACGCTTCATCTGAGTCTCCTTTTTGGGAGTGAGCTGATAGTAGACCGTGGCAGGTCAGTAGATCGCTGAAGGCCACAGGTCAGTTGAGCAAACAACGTACCAGCTTCCAGGAGCGGCACTGAGGCGCAACGAGGCCCTTAAATCCACGGATTCGACGAAGCTCGATAAAGATTCGACCCAAGTCGACCAAGCGCGACGAAGTAGAATCCGGCCATGACGAGCTCACCTTTCCAAGCCGACGACACCGCTGCCACCCAAGCCGCTACCCAAACCGGAACCGGCGAGTGGGAAGGCATGGCCTCCGACTTGCGGGTCCATGGGGTGACGGTGCTCTATCATCCGGAGCTCGACCGGATCGGTGAGCGGGCGGTGCTCGACGGCCTCGGTGCCGGGCAAGAAGAAATGCTCTCCCGCCAAGCTCCGGAGCTGGCGGCACCTGGCTCGGAGGTCTGCCGTCCATTGGCTGATCAACGCCTCAGCCGGTCTCCGATCGTGTTGCGCCCGACGTCGAGCGGTGTCGAGATCGACCGCAGCCGAACCAGCACCCGTCTTTCGGTCGACGGTTGCGAGGTGCGGGACCGACACACCGTGCCCGATTCGAAGCTCGACGAAGGCGCCGTGTTGCTCTTGGCCGGCCGGATCGTGTTGCTTCTGCATCGATTGGATCCGGTGACCGACATCTCTACCCCGCGCTTCGAGCTAGTCGGCGACAGCCCGGCCATGGCTCGGCTGCGTCGAGATATCGTGAAGATCGCAGATCTGCGGGTGCCGGTCCTGTTGCGTGGCGAGTCGGGCACGGGCAAAGAGCTGGTGGCCCGCGCCATCCACGAAGCGGGGCCCCAACGTCGGCAGCCGTATCTTGCGGTCAACATGGGAGCGATGCCCCCGACCTTGGCCGCCGCGGAGCTCTTCGGGGCCGAAAAAGGGGCCTACACCGGCGCCGAGCGTCGACGGGCCGGTTACTTTCAGCGCGCTCAGGGCGGTACCCTCTTTCTCGACGAGGTCGGTGAAACGCCGCTCGAAACCCAAGCCCTCTTGCTCCGATCCCTCGAGACCGGAGAAGTCCAGCCCGTGGGCGGGGAGACCGTGCTCAAGCCCGACGTGCGCATCGTGTCGGCCACCGACGCGGATCTGGAATCGGCTATCGCCGCCGAGAGATTTCGCGCTCCGTTGTTGCATCGTTTGAGTGGATATGTGCTTCGCCTGCCGCCTCTGCGATCGCGACGCGAGGATTTCGGCCGACTGCTTTTCCACTTCTTACGCCGCGAGCTGGCGGCATTGGACCAATCCCATCTGATCGCTCCACGGCCGCGACCTTGGCTGCCGGCACCATGGATCGCACGATTGGCGGCCTGGCATTGGCCCGGCAACGTGCGTCAGCTGGCCAATGTGGTGCGTCAATTGGTAATCGCCAATCGCGACGCGGATCCGGCCAACCGATTCGAGGAGGTCGAGACCCTTTTGCAAGAAGCTCCCCCGGCCGCGGCGGTTCCGGTCGCGGCGCCCTCACCTCAGGCCCCGGCTCGTCGGCAGGCGGCTCAGCTGAGCGAAAACGAGGTGGTTGACGCGCTCCGGGCCCACCAATTTCAACCCGCCGCCGCCGCCGACGCCCTCGGCATTCCCCGCTCTTCGATCTACGACCTGATGAATAAAATCCCGAGCCTGCGCAAAGCCTCCGAGCTCAGCCTGGAGGAGATCGAAGCCGCCCGTGCCCGGGTCGGCCCGAGCTTGGAAGCCATGGCCGCCGACCTCGAGGTCTCCAAACGGGCTCTGCTTCGACGCTTGGGGCAGCTCGACGCCTGACCAGCTCGCTCACCCAACCGACCGACGGTATAGGATCCTGCTGTCAGGTCACGGACTAAGAAACCTTTACGACGCAGGAGATCCCGTGGAAACCATCGCTTGGAACGATTTCACCCGAGTGGAGCTGAGAGTGGGCCGCATCGTGCGAGCTGAGCCTTTCCCTGAAGCCCGCAAACCCGCCTATATCTTGCACGTGGATTTCGGGGACGAAATCGGCATCAAGAAATCGAGCGCTCAAATCACGGCCCACTATCAGCTCGAGGAGCTGCCGGGTCGGCAGGTGGTGGCGGTCGTGAACTTTCCCAAGAAGCAAATCGGCCCGCTGATGTCGGAATGCCTGGTGACGGGTTTCTACGACGAAAACGGCGATGTCGTGCTCTGCGTGCCCGACAAGGAGATGCCCTTGGGCGCCAAGCTCGGCTGAGCCGGGCATGACCGCCCGTCGCGACCGCGAGAAATCCAACTCCACAGCCCCTCCGGGCTCAACGCAAGGGCGGCTTCCCGGCACATGAGGTATCCAGACCGCGGACACTTCCCGATTCGAGAAAAGCCGCGACCACGGAAGTCTGACAGCTCGTCCAGCTGGGGAAGTGGCCGATGCCCGGGGTCACCAAGTGGAGGCTGCTCGAAAGACTCTTCGAAATTTCTTCAGCGGTTTCAGCCGGTGTTGCCGGGTCATTGGCACCGGAGAGCAAAAGCGTGGGCGCCTCCGAGAAAACCGGTTTTCGAAACGCCGGATCCACAGGCGGCACGGACCACGCTCGACACAGAGCCAGCGCGTTGCGGTGAATGAGGGTCGGTGTAAACGGCTCGTGCGCATCGTCCCCACTAGGGCCGGCGGAGGCGTGGCCCTCGGACGGCTGATCCACAGACGACTCCCCACGGGTCACGGTCCAAAACGGGACGTCCTCCGCGCACAGCACCCCCAACAGAACCGGAATGCTGAACCGTCCGATGATCTGCTCGACTCCACCCAAGACCTGAGCGAGCGGACCGAGCTGCCCTTTCACCGTAGCTCCGATCACCGCAGGCACGGATTGAGCAGTCTGCGGGCTATAGAGAAGAAAGCGGATAATGGCGTCGAGCTTGGCGTGATCCACGGGAATCACTTCGCCTCCTGTGCCTGTGCTTGTGCCGGTGCCGTTGCCGGTGGCCGGGACCCGAATCTCAACGGGATGTTTCTCGAGCTGTTTCGCCAACTGAGCATGGGATTCCAGAAGATGCGGAGTCGAGGCTCCGAGGGCGGCCAGCTCATTTCGAGCGCCGGCCATCAACTGAGCCAGAACGTTCTCGGCTGGAGACGACACCCCCCGAAGCACCGAAGCCCGCAAGCGATCGGGATAGAGGCGTGCGTATTCAAGCGCTAAGCGAGTGCCGTAGGAAACACCCATCAAGTTGATTTTTTCAGCCCCGAGAGCCTTCCTCACGCGATCGATATCGTGGGCAAAAACCGTCGTTCGAAGAGTCTCCCGACCTTTGAGGTGCCGCGCGCACTGCTCCAAACCCGCGGACGAGCGGAAGCTGAGCAAGACATCTCGCCTTTCGGCAGCGGAGAGCTTGCAATCGAAATCGCCGGAAAATCCCGTGCCCCGCAGATCGAATAGGACGACCCGTCGAGTCTGCTGGAGCGCCTGCATGCTGTCACTGAAGAAGGGCACGCTTTCCGTGGCGGCGGTGCCGGGACCGCCGACGAGATAGAACACGGGATCCGGCGCGAGGGATTCTCCACGGGCCGGAAGCACGACGACCTTCAGCTTCAGGCTGCCTTGGTCGGGTGAGTCGTAGCTCAAGGGCACGGTGACGAAACCGCAGTGAGCGCCGGCAGGAAGATCGTTGAGCCCCTTCTCGACACAAGGGGCGAGGTCGGCCAAAGTGGGAAAAGCCACGAGCGAAATCAGGGCAAAGAAGAAGATTCTCTCGAACATCGTGATGTGCTCCGCTGTCGGCAGTTATTGGGATCGGCATCTATTGGGATCCGCAGTTATTGGGACGGAAGGTGCTCATCGGCTGCGCGGGTCTTCAGGAAGGCGATCACGGCGTCGACGACCCGTTCCGTGAGCACGGCGGCATCCGTGCCTTGTTGCGACCAAACCTCTCTTTTGAAGTGAAGCTCTCGCAGCGGCAAGATGAGCATCAAAGCCGCTGCCTCGAGATCGACCCGAGGCAATGGATAAGCTCTGCCGAGGGTCTCGATCACAAAATCGATAATCTTGAAGCGGATGGCTTCCCCCTTCGAGGCGAGGTCTCCATCGAACCGTGACGCGCTCTCGAGCAGCCGGAATCGCCCGGCATGCTTGGTGTACGCCCTTGAGAACAAGGCCGCGAGCCGACCGACCAGCTCAGGGTCGGGAGCCACGGCGTCGAGCTCTTGTCTGGCTTCGTCGATCATCCCCTCATATCGATCCATCAACGCCTGCAACAGCGCCCCCTTCGAACGAAAGCGCGCGTAGAAGGCGCCGATCGTGAAACCGGCGCGGGAAGAGATTTCCTGCACTGAGATCTGATCGTAGGTGCTGTCAAAGCCGAGCTCTTCCGCCGCATCGAGCAGGGCTTCGTAGGTCTTCTGACTCCGCTTCTGGCGTGGGGTAGGCACCGTTTTCATTTCAAAATAATAGTGATCACTATTATTTTTGTCAACATCCCGGAAACGAGCCCAACTCGTCTTGAGCTCAGGGAATCGTCGAGATCTTTCTTTGATGGACTCCCATTCATCACTGCGCTTTACGGATAACACCTAGCCCATTGGCCGCCATGGTGCGCTGGACGGCGCACGTGCTTTGCGGGCCAAGCCAAGACCTGACGATCATCCCAAAGGAATCCACGACATGAAGACCAAGCTCTCCTGGCTTTTGCTTCTTCTGCTCCTGAGTGGCTCAGCCGGAGCCGCGACCGGCCAAAACGACCCACCGACGGGTGCTCCTACCGACCCGCCGTCTCCTCCCGGTCTGGCAAAGGCCATGGAATTTGGTCCCAGCAAAGCCTTCCAAATTCGCTCCACCCAAAAGGACTCCGTGGGATTCGCCCTCTACGCGGGCTGGAATTTGATCTCCCTGCCCCTGGAGCCCTACAACACCGCCATCGACAGCGTGCTCGCGTCGATCAGCGGCAGCTACGACCAAGTCTGGGCCTACGACGGATGCGACGCCGCCGATCCGTGGCGCTTTTACGACCCAGCCGATGCCACCGCCTCGAATTTGACCACCCTCGACCACCGACACGGTTTTTGGATCCACATGACCGCCGACGCCACCCTCACCGTCGACGGCGATCCGCCGACCAACACGGACACACCGATCTGCGCGGGTTGGAATCTGTTGGGTTATCCCCACAATGCTCCCCTGCCGGTGACCGGCGCCCTGGTGTCGATCACCGACGCCGTCGATCGCGTCTTCGGCTTTGTGCCCAGCGTCGGCAGCTCCTGGCGATTCTGGGGATCCGCTGAGCCCGATTGGGTCAACGACCTCGACGCCATGGAGCCCGGTCACGGCTATTGGGTGCTCGCCAATGCCGACGCCCTTTTCAGCTCCGTGGCCCCCGAGCCGCCGCCGGTGATCGGCACCCTCGATTTGCTGGAAGGCCAAGAGATCACCGCGCCGACCCCGATCACCGCCACCGTCAACACCTCCTCCGAGGTGTCGTGGACCCTGGCCCTGCGCCCCGAAGGGGAGGGCCAATGGATTGAATTTGCCGCCGGTGACGGACCCAACGTGGACGCGGAGCTCGACCCGACCCTATTGCTCAACGGCATCTACGAGGTCCGTCTCGAAGTATTTGACGTCTTCGGTCAATCCACCTCCGCCGACGGCAATGTGATCGTCGACGGGGCGATGAAACCCGGCGTGGTGACCCTGACCTACCCCGACATGATCGTGCCCATGGCCGGGCTGCCGATCACCGTCATCCGCACCTACGACAGCCGCGACAAGGGTCAGGGGGATTTCGGGGTGGGTTGGCGCCTCGAGCTGGCCAAGGGCACGTATCGCAACAATCGTCCGCCGGGCGAAGGTTGGAACATCACCTTGAGCGAAACCGTGGGTCAGCCGCCTTGCAGCAGCGCCGTGGAGCTGCTCACCCACTTCACCGACATCCGCTTGGGCGACCAAGGTTTCTTCCGCTTCGCTCTCGCCGTCGACGCTTTCGGTTACGCCAGCCAAGTCAATGGTGGCTGCTCCGGCGAAGCCTATTTCGTGCAGACCGGCGGACGTCCCGGCGCCACCCTGCACATTCTGGGCAACACGGAGGTGTTCAGCGGCGGCTTGACCACCAACCTGGTCGACGCATCGACCTTCGAGCTCTACGAGCCGCAAAACGTGCTGCTGACCACCCCCGAAGGCACGGAATTCGTGCTCAACCTCGAAGACGGCGTGCGTCAAATCAGCGAGCCCAGCGGCGCTACCGTCACCTTTGCCGACAACGGCGTGCACCACTCCGACGGTCGCAGCATCTTCTTCGAGCGTGACGCCGAGGGTCGCATCCGCTACCTCATCGACCCCGCCGGCCAGACCGTCAGCTACACCTATGACGACGCCGGGGATTTGGTGTCGGTCACCGACCTGCTCGGTGAGATCACCCGATTCGAATACCTGACAGCCATCCCGCACCACCTCGCCACGATCCTCGACGGTGAGGGAAACGTGTCCCATGCGTTCGACTACGACGAAGGCGGTCGCCTGGCCTTCACCTGCCCGGGGGGTGGTGATTGTGTGGAGCTGCTACACGATGTGGACAATCGCACGGAGGTTCTCTACGACGCCACTGGACGGCCCAGCACCTACAGCTACGACGAATGGGGCAATGTGCTGACTCGGACCGATGCTTTGGGACATGTCACCACCATGACCTACGACGACTACGGTCGGATGACGTCGATCACCGACGCCTTGGGTGGAGTGACGTCCTATGGCTACGACGAGCGGGGCAATCTGATCACCATCACCAACCCCCACGACCCGGCCGATCCAGCGGCCGACTACACCATCACCCGTACCTACGACGCTCTCGACCGGGTCACCGCCATTGATCTGCCGACCAGCGGCGGTTACCGATTCACCTATGCGGGTGGTGATCGAAAGGCGGAGATTACCGACCACGACGGCAATGTGCTCGCCTCCCTCGGCTACGACGCCTCAGGGCGTTTGATCTCCGAAACCGGCCCTTTCGGAACCATCAGCCACGTGCTCGACTCAGCGGGAAATGCCGTTCAGACCACCGACATTTTCGGCCGCCAGGCCTCCATGACGTTCGACGACCTCAGCCGACTGACCAGTATGGTCGATGCCCAAGGTAGGGTCTCGACCTACGAATACGACGCGACCGGTCGCGAGACGCGAGCCGACTACGGCGACGACATGGTCTTTCACTTCGAGTACGACGGCACGAAGGGGCAGTCTTGGACTCATGCCGACGGACCGACGACTGGACCCATGGACCGACTTGTCGACGACCGAGGTCGACTGGCGGGCTGGCACATGCCTTCGGGCGCCGAGGTTCTCTTCCAGAGGGACGGAACAGGTCGATTGCTGGTCCAACAGGAGCCCATGGGCGGCGAGCTCGGTTTCTCCTACGATTCCGTGGGCCGCTTGCAAAGCCGAACCGACGCCCGGGGCGCCACGACCACCCTCACCCGCGACGCTGTCGGGCGGATCATCGAAACCCTCGACGCTCTCGGCCATTCCAGCCATACGACCTATGGTGCGGATGGGACCATCCAGAGCCAGACCGACAGCCTCGGCCGGACCTACACCTTCTCGTCGACACCGACGGAAACGATTGCTACCGATCCTCTTGGTCGCGTCTCTCGGATCCTCTACACGCCCCTCGGCTTGCCCGAAACCTGGATCTACCCGGACGGCTCACAGATCTCGGCGGAATACCTTCTCGGCAGCTCGTTGATCGGAGCCGATGAATTTCCCACCAGCGCCACCAACGAGGCGGGGGTGCAGCGAGGGCTCAGCTACGACAACTTCGGCCGGCTGGTGTCGGTCACCGACGAGCTCGGAGCCACGACGACCTTTGCCTATGGAGAGGAGCTGCTGGTCTCGATCACCGGCCCGACCGGCGCGAGCCGAAGCTTTACCCATGACGGGCTGGGCAATGTCGCGAGCATCACAGCCGAAGACGGCGGCACGACCACCTACTCCTTCGGTGATGACAATCGGCTCGCCGCCGAGACCCGGCCTTCTGGAGCCGCATGGCAATACACCTACGATTCCGGTGGCCGTCTGGTGTCGAAATTGTCAAGCCAAGGCGAATCCGTGCAGCTGGGTTACAACCTTGCCGACCAGGTCATCTCCCTCCAGGACTCCACCGGCGTCACCAGCTACTCCTATGACGTCGGCGGATTGCTCACCGGAATCGACTTTGCCGACGGCAGCGCGATCACCTACGAACGCGATTTGCTCGGCCGGGTGACATCCCAGACCGTGAGCGCCCCCTCGGTCGCCGGCACCACCACGACCTACGCCTACGATGCCGTCGGCAATTTGGTCACGGTCACAGATCCCCTCGGCGGTCAGACCACCTGGACCTACGATGCTGTCCATCGACCGAGCACCCGAGTCTTGCCCAACGGCGTCACCACAGAATGGACTTACGACCTACGCGACCGTGTCCTCTCCGTCACCCATCGTGACGCGAGCAGCACCGTGCTCGCGTCGGCGACTTACGAGCGAGACATCTTGGGTCAACCCACCCGGATCACCAGAGAGGACGGCTCGTGGGTCGAGGTGGCCTACGACGATGCCCGCCGGGTGACCGGCGAGCGGTTCCTGCATGCCGATGGAACCCTAGACGAGGAAATCCTCTACGGCTATGACCAAGCCGGCAACCGCGTCTCTCGGTCGGACGCCCAGGGCAGCAGCACCTACATCTATGACGCCGGCTACCGACTCGCACAGGTGACCGGACCGTCGTCCGAAAGCTACGTTTACGACGTCGATGGACGTCTAATCTCGCGCACGCGGGACGGAGCCAATCAAAGTCTCACCTTCGATGCCTCGGATCGCCTCGTCGCGGTCGCGGAAAATGGCCTTCCCATCGCCGATTACACCCACGACGGTGAAAAACGAAGGGTCTCGGCCGACCTAGGAGCGCGTCGATTCCTCGTCGCTCCCACCACCAGCGACGGCCTACAGCACACCCAATTGATCACCGACGCTCAGGGCAGTCTGGCGGCGGCCTTTGTGTGGGCTGGAGATGAAGCTCTGATGCGCTTCGGACCCTCCGGAACCGTCTACTACCTCACCGATGCTTCAGGCTCGGTGATCGCCCTGGCGGACAGTGCGGGCACGGTGACTGCGGAATTCCGCTACGACGGATTCGGTAACCACCGCTCGGCCAACGGCCCCGACGCCGAGGCTCCGACCGCCCTCGGAGGAGATTTCCGCTTCCATGGGCATTGGTTGGAAGAAAGCACGGGCATCTATCACGTCCGCGCTCGCGACTACGATCCGAGGACGGGTCTATTCCTGAGCCGAGATCCCGCGGAGCCGATCATCACGCGACCCGAAACCTTGCACCCCTACCGATTTGCTGACGCCAACGCCTACACCTACGGCGATCCGACCGGGCTCTTCACCCTGATCGAGCTCAACGTTTCCATCAGCGCCATGGACAGCACCCAGGCCATCAAAGCTGCCCTGGCGCAGCAGGTTCGCAATATGGCCACCGAGGCGATCGGGGACATCTCTCGCAAGCTCATCTACCGAGCCATCTCGACGATTGCCGAGAGTTTTCTGCCCGGAGACCCTACCTCCTTCATGAACGAGGTCGAGGGGCCGGGCAGCACCCTCAGCAATTCAGAGCGGGGAGGATTCTTCGAGGACCTGGCAAACGACTTGGTTTGCGGATTCCTGGGAGACAACAGTCTCGCGGACCACATCTTCCTGGAGGTTCCAGTGAATCGCGCCACGGGTAAAGCGATCACGAATGGGCAAAATTGCTCGCGGATGAACAATGACTCCTCGGGCTTCATTGACAGCCAAATTACCCCCGGACGGCCCCCCAGCAACCCGGACTTCATTTTGAGCCCGGTCCTGCCTTCCGATCAACAACATCTGGGAAAGAAAAGCTGGGTGGTGGGAGATTTCAAACGCACGGCTTCGTCGATCGGCGGCAACCTCAATCAAACCCAAGCCATCGTCAATCACGCGCGGCATTACGTGTACGGCAAAGGCATTCTCTTCCTGGCTTGGCGCCCAGGGAATCCCACCGGAGGAGAGCTTGCGGCCGCCCGAGCCGCCGGCAGATTCTCCGGTACCTTCCCATTCATCATCACGATCAAGCACCAAAACTGAAGAGATCAACCGACTTTAGAAATATTTAGGAAATCACCATGAAGATATTGAACATTCGAAGAGCCGCTGCGGTGCTTTTTCTCGGGTCTATGCTTTTTGCAACCATCCTCTTCGCCGACGCCCCTCCCCTCCCCCTGCGGGTCTACGGTGAGCTGCCCGGCCTCGACGCCGGGGCGACGATCTCCGCCCGGGTGAACGACACGGAATTCGCCTCGTCCACCAGCTTCCTCGACGGCGACCGTACGGTCTACGTCGTCGACGTGCCCGGCGACGATCCCTCGACTCCGGAGGTCGAGGGGGCGGTCGACGGTGCCGCGATCAGCTTTCGCATCGACGGCATCGACGCCGAGGAAACCGTCAATTGGTCGGCGGGCCTTGCCATGGCCGCAGACCTGCACCGGGTGCCCACGGCCGGCGGCCCGGAGGCCCAGGATCAATCCCTGGTCAGCCTTGAGGACGTGCCCCTGGCCGTGACCCTACGAGCCACCGATCCCGACGATCAGCCGCTGACCTTTCAAATCGTCGGCGCGCCTCAACACGGCACGATCAACGGCACGCCGCCCGACGTGACCTATCGACCCGACGCCGATTGGAACGGCATCGACAGCTTCACCTTCGAAGCGAGCGACGGCACCGATACGGACCTGGGCACGATCACCATCACCGTGGATCCCGTGCCCGACGCGCCGCGCCTCGACCCGATCGCCGATGTGGTGGTGGTGGAAGGCTCCGAGCTCACGATTCCGATCACCGCCGTCGACCCCGACGGCCATGTGATCACCCTGGAGGCCGCGGGATTGCCCGCTTTCGCCGAATTGACCGTCACCGGCAACGGGGTCGGTGAGCTGAGCTTCGCCCCGGCTATCGGCGACGCCGGCTCCTACGGTGCCTTGAGCGTCACCGCCACCGACAACGTCTACGTGGACCAAGACTTTTTCGTGCTCGTGGTCGAGCCCCTGACCGGTCCACCGATCGCCGACGATCTCGGGGTGACCACCGCGGAAGACCAAGCGGTGGCCTTCGAGCTGTCGGCGATCGATCCCGATGGCGACCCGATCACCTACCAGATCACCGTCGCTCCGGAGCACGGCACCGTCGAGGGCACGGCTCCCAGCCTGACCTACGTGCCCGGCACCGACTTCTTCGGCACCGACACCCTCACCTACACCGCTTCCGACGCCTCGGAAACGTCCCAGCCGGCGACGGTCACCTTCACTGTCGATCCCGTGGTCGACGCGCCCCGGCTCAACGCCGTGGGGGATCAAAGCCTCAACGAAGGAGAGACCCTCGATCTGACCATCATCGCCACGGATCCCGACGGCGACCCGGTGCAGCTCTCCGCCTCGGGCCTGCCGGCCTTCGCGTCCTTCGTCGACGGAGGTGACGGCACGGGATCCCTGGAGATCCAGCCCGGCTTCGACGACGCCGGGTCTTACCCGGGCATCGAAATCACCGCGAGCGACGGCGCCCTGGTCGACACCGAGGTCCTCACCCTCACCGTCGACGACTACCAAGCGCCGCCCACTGCTTCTTTCCGTCCGGCCAAGGGCATGAACGTGGCACAGCTCGGTTCCGCCACGGTGCAGGATTTTTCGAGCCAATACTCGGTCAACGGGCCGGAGCGGGCCATCGACGGCCTCGCCAACACCCTGTGGCGCTCCAACAGCAACGCCGACGAATGGATGCGTCTGCGCTTGCCCGGCGATTTCGCCCACGTGATCGGCAGCGTCGTGCTGCGGGGACGAGGGCAGAGCTCGGGGGCCCGCAACTTCGAGCTGTGGGTGTCGACCACCGACGGCACGGACAACGACTTCGTGCTCGCCGGCAGCGGCGAGATTCCCCAAGACAACCTCGACCACGAGTTTTTGGTGGCGCCGGCGCAGGCGCGCCGGGTCGAGCTGCGCATCGCCGACAATTGGGGCCACGCCTCGGTCACCGACCTCTACAACTTCGAGCTTTGGACCCGCAACCGCGAAGGCGGCATCGTGTCCTTGGTGGCCGACGGAGTGCCCAACGGCGCGGCCGTGGCCGACTATTCCAGCGAGCGGCAGGACCCGGAACGGGCCTTCGACCTGAGCGACAGCTATCGCTGGGAAAGCGCCAACGGCCAGATCACCGACCAATGGCTGACCGTCGGGCTCACCGGCGGCCAAGCCCATTGGATCGATCGGGTCCGGCTGGTCGGCCCCTCCATCGCCAGCTCGCCCCGCCATTTCGAGATCCGTGTATCCACGGTCTCCGCCGACCCGGCCGGTCTGGCCACGGTCTTCACGGGCGAGCTGCCGGCCGGGGGCCAACCCCATTGGTTCTTCTTCGAGCCGGTGCAAGCCCGCTACGTGCAGCTTTTCATCCACGATACCCACGGCGACATCGGCTGGGTGGGGGTGGCGAGCTTCGACGTCTACTCGCCGGATCTCGGCTCGCCGACCGTGCCCTTCGACGACCAAAGCTTCGACGCCGACGGCACGATCGTGGATTGGAGCTGGGATTTCGGCGACGGCGCCGTGTCGACCGAGCGCCATCCCGTGCACACCTACTCGGTGCCAGGCACTTATACCGTCAGCTTGACGGTGACCGACGACCAGGGTCAAAGCTCGCAGCTGAGCCGCGACTACACGGTGCTCGAGCCGCCGACACCCGCCTTCACCTGGACCCCGGCGTCGGTGGTGGAAGGGGATCTGGTGCGCTTCGCGGACCTGTCCACGGACGCCGACGGACCGATTCTGGCCTGGCATTGGACCTTCCACGAGGGCTCGGTGCGCACCGCCGACGATCCCGCGTGGACCTATACCGACGACGGCTCCTGGCCTGTAACCCTGAGAGTCACCGACAGCCAATTGTTGACCGCCACCGTCACCCTGGAGGTGCCGGTCGCCAACGCCGCTCCCAGCCTCAACCTTATCCCACCCGCCGGACCGGTGGTCTGGGGCGAGATCTGGATTCCCGGTCAAGCCAGCGCCACGGACCCAGGGGCCGACGATCAAGCGAATCTGCTCTGTCATTGGGATTACGGCGACGGCAATACCCTCGACATCACCGCCTGTTACGGCACGGATCCGCGGTTGGAATACGTGTACGACCTGCCCGGAACCTACACGGCGACCCTGACGGTGACCGATTCTTCGGGCGAAAACGCGGTCGGTAGCTTTGATCTGGAGGTCCAACGTCGGCCGAGCCGCATCACCTTGATCGGCCACGGCGACGATCCCGCCAACCAGGAGTCGACGGTCCGCGCCCGCCTGCTCGACAACTTCGAGCTGGATCTGCCCCTCGAAGGTCGCACGGTGACCTTCCGTCGCGGCGCCCAAGCCGTGGACGCGGTGACCGACGCGAGCGGTGAGGCGGAAGCGGTGCTGACTCTGCTGCCCGACGACCCCGACCCGATCGTGGTCGAATTCGCCGGCGACGCCCTCTACCTGGCGGACAGCGGCGCCCTACAAGCCACGGGCACCGTGTTGGCCGGCATCGGCGATGGCGAGATCTTCGTCTACGATGCCAACGGTCAGCTGCTCGACGTGCTCAACACCACCAGCGATTCCAACGAGCAGAGCGGCATGTGCTTCGATCCGGACGGCCGGATCTTGACCACCAACTTCGCCACCATCGTCAACGGCAACGCCTCGGTGACCTACGGCAGCATGAGCCGCTTCGACCGCTGGGGCAACCGTCTCGACGCAGTGTGGACCGGGGTGCTGAACAGCGAGCATCCGGAGAGCTGCGTGGTGGATTCCAACGGTTTCGTTTACGTCGGCTCCGTGGACGCCGACCCCGGGGATCCCATGCTGCGTCAATACGATCTGGAAGGTCAGCTGCTGGCGTCCTTCACCCCCGAGGTGGAAGACCGTGGCATCGATTGGATCGACCTGGCCGCGGATCGCTGCACCCTCTTCTACACCTCCGAGGGCAGCCGGGTGTTGCGGTTCGACGTGTGCACGGGTCAGCAGCTGCCGGATTTCGCATCCGGCCTCGACGATCCCCTTTTCGCCCTGCGCATTCGCCCCAACGGCGAGGTGATGGTGGCGTCGTGGGATCGCATCTACCGCCTCTCGCCCACCGGTCAGGTGATGGCCACCTACCTCGATCATCTCGGCGGATTCTTCGGCCTCAACCTGGATCCCGACGGCACCTCGTTCTGGACCGCCGTTTACCACGGTGGCCAGATTTACCGGGTGGACATCGAGACCGGCCAGCAGCTGAGCACCTTCCAACCCGGTCCGTTGGTGGGCCCCCTGTCGGGCCTAGCGGTCGTCGGTGAGCTGACCGCGGCGAGCAATCGCACCCCCGAGGCCGAGGCCGGCGACGATCAGCTGGTGACCGTCGGTGAAACGGTGGTGCTCGACGGCTCGGCCTCGTCGGACCCCGACGTCGGCGATGCGCTCACCTACACCTGGAGCCAGGTGTCCGGCCCGGCGGTCGGCTTGACCGGCGACGACACCGCGACCGCATCGTTCACGCCCAGCGAAGCCGGGACCTATGTCTTCGAGCTGACCGTGGACGACGGCTCGATCTCCGCCACGGACACTGTGACCGTCACCGCCGAGGCCGTGCCCGGCTGCGCGGTGTATCCCTTTGCCACGGATTGGACCCCCTTCCATGGGGTGGCCATCGATTGGCAGGAGGTCCAGATCTCCATCGGCACCGCGCCCGGCCAATTCTCGTGGTTGAGCTGGCTCAGCGCCGAGGACAGCGCCACCCTGGCGAACAGCCTGACCCCGCCCGGTGACAGCCACACCTACGTGCATCCCGTGGATCCCACCGACACGGTGCTCTCCACCGGGGATTGGGTGCACATCGTGGGTGATCAGGCAGACGAGCAAATCCTGCGCGACGCCCTCGACGCCTTGATCGGTCAAGACATCGTGATCCCGATCTGGGATCTGTTCTACGACGGCGGCACCTACCAGAAATTCCGGGTCGGCACCTTCGTCGGCGTACGGGTGGTGGGTTACGACCTCACCGGCAGCGATACCTTGACCGTCAACTACCTGGGGGAGGTCAGCTGCCCGTCACCTTGAGCAGCAGACACGCAATCGACCTGGTCATTCTCTAGGTCATTTTCTGGGCCCGGGACGTCGTCCGACGGCGTCCCGGGCCTTTTACGGGGATGAGCGGTCCGCGCCCAGCTCAGCGGCTCTAAGCTGGGGTCGAAGCGGCAACGAAACGACGAATCGGGCCCCTTGGCCTCCGGGCCCCGATTCCGCCCACACCTCGCCGCCGTGGGCTTCTACAATCCGCGCCACCAGGGTCAACCCGACCCCGGTGCCGGAGTAGGAGACGTCGAGCCGCTTGAACAGGCCGAAAATCTGTTCCCGAAATTCGAGCGGAATACCGATGCCGTTATCGGTCACGGAGATCAGCAGACGATCCGGTTCCTCCTGAGCCTCTACGGTCACGACGGGCACCGTTGCGCGATTGAATTTGATCGCATTGTCCAAGAGCTGGCGCAACAAAATGCGCAATCGCTCCCGATCTCCCCACACCGCAGCCTCGCCGAGGCTCGTCTTCAGCTCGGCTCCCCTCCGCTCGAATTCGACTTGTAGCTGCTCCCTGACTTCCCACACCAGCTCTTCGAGCGGCACTCGCTTCGAGCGATGGACGGACTCGCCGATGTGGGCCAAGTTGAACAGCTCCTTGAGCAGCCGCGTCATATGCGCCGCCGCGTCGTCGATGCGGGCCAAATCCTCGGTCGCCTGCTCTAGGCGGCCCTCTGCCAACGCCTGGCGCACGAAACCGGTAAAACCACGAATCGAAACCAAGGGCCCTTTGAGGTCGTGGGAAACGGTGTAGTTGAATCTCTCCAGCTCAATATTTTGCGCTTCCAAATTGGCGATCAGCCGTTCCCGTTCCGCGGCCGCCTGTTGAAGCTGGTCGTTGATGCCTTGGAGCTCGGAGGCTCGATGGCGCATCACCCTGACGTGAAGGAGATGGCCCCCGAAGGCCAAACCCAGAAGAGCCATGACCACGAGCCCTCGAAACACCGGAGCGTGCCAAAACGGCTGTTGGATGGTGATCGGCATGGAGACTGCTTCTCGTCCCCAAGCCCCGTCAGACCAGCCCGCTTGAACACGAAAACGATAGTTGCCGGGAGCGAGGTGGCTGTATCGGACCTCCGACGGCGGGTTCGAGACCGCTTCGCCCGGGGAGGCCTCGAGCCCTTCGAGCCTCCATCGGACCTGGAGATCCGACTCGCGGCTCAAAGAAATGGCTTTGAATCGAAAGGTTAGAGCATTTTGACGATATCCAAATAACAAGGCCTCGGACATGGGATAAGTCTGCCCTTCAACCTCGACCTCACCCAATACGAGGCCGGGGGCCGGCAGCTCCCGATCGTGGCGCCGGCGATAGGTCGACAAACCCAAACCCGTGCCGACCCACACCGCGCCCGCGTGATCGACAAAACCGGCGCCACGATTGGTTTCCCGCCCGGCGAGCCCCTGTCGCACACTGAGATGACGCAACCTGGAATCGTCCCAGATGCGCACACCGTCATTGGTTCCCAACCAAATACGGCCCTCGGGATCCTGGAAGAGAAAAAAAACCGGCACCGCCAAGGTCGGAAATCCGTCAATGGGAACCAGCTTGTCATTATGGAGTCGGACGGGACCGGCCACCGTGCCCACCCACACCTCGCCCGACGGCAGGACCAGCAGCCCGAAGAGATTGTTGTGCTTCGGGCCGGGCGCACGGGCGATGCTCCATTCACCCTGGCGACAAGTCAACAATCCGTCTTCGGTGGAGACGAAGATATTGCCCTGGGCATCGATGGCGAGATCGCGCACGTTGTCGAGACCTTCCGGCCGAAAGCCCAACTCGAAACCTTCGGAGGTCTGGACGAAGAGCCCGGTGGTGCCGGCCACCCAGAGTCGGCCTTCCGGGTCATGGGCAAAGGCGCGCGGGAACGGAAGCTCCGGCAGCTCCACCGTCACCCGGTGATCCGGGGCCACCCGCAACAACCCCGCTTCGTAGGTCGCCAGCCAGATCACGCCTTCGGGATCCGATACCATATTGAAGACCCGATAAGCGTTTCGTCCCATCTCCGGGTCGCGATCGAATTCTAGGGTCGTCATCTCTTCGCCTTCCATGAAGGTCAGCCCGAGATTGTGACCGAGCACAAGCTTACCCGGGCTCGGCTCAACGATGGCGGTCACCTCGTTTTCCAACAACCCGTCTTCCCGGTCGAAGGTGCGAAAACGTCGACTTCCAATACGGTCTAAGCTGCCGAGCCTGCCGACCCAAACTCCGCCTTCTCTTGCCGTCAGAAGCGCCGTGGTGCCGGCTCCGCGCAGACCGTGCTCGATTCCCAGCTCCGGGGCGGTAAGGGTGACCGGATCGAAGTAGAAGAGAGCGGCGGCGTTGCCGAAATAGAGACCGCCGGCAGCATCCAAGGTCATGGACATGGAGTAATCGTCGGCTACCCGGGTATTGACCTCCAGAGAAGGCAACGAAAGAGACTCCGCGACCACCTCGAGCTGCCCTTGCTCGAGATAACCGAGCCAATAGGAAGCCGAGTCTGGAAGCTCCGCATTCCGCCCGAGCATCCACAGGCGAGATCGAGAACCGTCGGTTTTTGGCTCAGACGGGATCTGTTGCTCCGCCAATGCGTAGATGGGCGTGGCTAGCCTGGGTTCCTTTTCGGCCGCTGAACAGTCGAGCTGCCCTGAAGGCAAGATAAAACACAAGCCGCTCTCACCCGCGACCGCAATTTGCTCCTGACCTTGAAGGTGAGCTCTCTCCAGAGCATGGATCGCGGGTGACGGCTCGGAGGTCTCTAGAAGCCTGGGTTTGTCGACCACTCCGGTTCTCGAGGGGTCTTTTTGCGCGGACCAAAGCCACAGCCGGCCAGTGGCGCTGGCCAGAACCACCAGGGTCTGTCCCGAATCACTTTCCTGATCATTTCCTTCGATCGCTTCCAGAAAAACCGGCGCGTCGGAAAACGGTAGGTCCGGAAGCTCCGGCAGCAAATGCCAGCCGTCCTCCACCATCCGATAAATCTGCGGCTTGCCCCAACCGAAGGCGACCCAAATCTGCCCGGAGCGATCGATGGTCAGCGCGCCGAGCCGGGTCGACACCAAGTCCTCGGAAAATGGCTCGAAGCTGTTGCCGTCGAAACAGGCCACTCCCAAACGATTCAGGATCCACAGCCGACCCTCGCGGTCTTGGTCCAGATCGAGAATGTGAGAGCTCGGTAGGCCGTCACCCACGGTGTAAGTCACCACGGGTAGAGCCTGACCTGCCTGAGGCAGATCCCCTCGGGCAGCTTGTGAGAGACCCACCATGAAAAGCGAGACCCAAAATAAATGCAAAAGCCGGACGTTCATCATCACACGCCGACCCGCTTTGATCTAGGTATCGGACCATTCATAATGTCTAATCTAGCATGAATGGGTGGGCTATTCTTCGGCCTGATCTTCCATGCCTTTCGCCCGACCGAGCCGGGGCCCGCACCCCGCCCCAAAGAGCCTCCAGCCCACACGAGAGCTACTTCCCTATGACCCAGTCGGGACCTGCCAAATCGTTGCCCCGGAAAGAATGGGCCATGGGCGATTCCGCACACCCCGGGCGAAAGCTGAACGCTTTAGCTGGGCTGGTCGTCGGGATGTGTATGCTGCTGGCGGCGAGCCATGCCTTCGTGGTCGACGACGCGTTTATTTCGTTTCGATATGCCACCAATTTGGTCGAAAGCGGTGAGCTGACTTGGAATCCGGGTGAGCGGGTACCCGTGGAAGGGTATACAAACTTCCTCTGGACCTTGCTTCTGGCGGCGGCCGTGGCCTTGGGTCTGGAGCCCGTTTTCGCCTCTCAAACGCTCGGCCTGATCGCCTTTCTCGGCACCCTGTGGGCAACCCATGGTCTGGCCAGGGATGTGCTCGAATCCCGGACCTGGGCCATCGCCGCCATGGGCCTTCTCGGCACCAACTACACCTTCATCTGCTTCGCCACCGGTGGCCTGGAAACCCAGCTTCAGGCCTTCTTGATCACCACCGGATGTTGGACGGCCAAGCGCATGGTCGACGGAGACTTGGAACCGAAAAGTCCTCTGCTCCTCTCGACGATCACCGGCGCCGCGATCTTGACCCGACTCGATTCGGCATTGCCGTTCGGGATCCTGCTGGCCTGGGTGGCCTCCAGCTGGGCCCGAAAGTGGAGGCAGCAGCGACCTTCGCTTCGCACCATGCTCATCGTGATCGGAGCCACGGTCGGTCCTGCCGCGTTGATGATCGGGCCATGGCTGGTGTGGAAGCTTTGGTATTACGGCGATGTCTTCCCCAACACTTATTACGCCAAGGTCCTGCCCATCTCCCTGGCCGTCTTCGGCCAAGGTTTGGGCTATGTGCTCAACTTTCTCTACTCCTACCAGCTCCTACCTTGCGTGGTGCTGGCCTTAGCCAAAGCGAAAACCCTGCGTCGACCGGATCTTCTGGCCTGTTCCGTGTTGGTTTTGAGCTGGCTCGCCTATGTGACGCGGGTCGGGGGCGGGTTCATGGAATTTCGCATGTTGGTGCCGATCCTGCCCCTTTTCTTCCTTATCCTGACCTATTTGATTTGCCGACTGCCTGCCCGGCCCCGGGCCGCTCTTTTGGCTTTCGTAGTCTTCGGCAGCGCGTTCCACGCGGTGAACTTCAAGGTGTCCGCCGAGGTCGAAACCATCGCGAGCCTGCGTTCACACCTCGAGCTGGACGGGGAGGCATGGCCGAGGATCGGCAAAACCTTGAGACGACACTTCGGTGGCGCGGCGGATCCAGTGACCATCGCCATCGGTGCCGCCGGCGCGATTCCCTACTATTCGGGATTGCCCACCGTCGATACCCTCGGACTCAATGATCGTCGGCTTGCGCGCCAAGAGCCGATGAAAGGAATTCGACCGGGTCATGCACAGCAAGCCGGCTTTGCCTATTTGATGGAGAGGCGGGTCCAGCTGGTTTTTGGGCATCCCATTCCGGGCCCCTTGGCTCGCCCTGAAGACCCCCAACCTCTTTCCGTTCAACAATTGGCTTATTACGCCCGAATCGACGTCGCAGCCCTTCCCGAGGGCGCACGGCTGTTGCAAATCCCTATCGACGCCACCCGGGGCATCAAAACCGTCTACTTGGTGCCCCACCCCTTGGTTGACGAAGCCATATCCCGACACGGTTGGGTCACTTGGCCGATCGTCGATTCCGACGGAGGATAGGGCCAATCTCCCCTCCTCCAAATAGGTCTCGGCGTCGAGAAACCAGGTCTCTTGCTCGCCGCTGGGACGAATCAGCTCGAGCTTCGCCGGACTCCACCAACCAAATCTCCCTCCACCAGCACCGAGGTGAAAAACCCCCAAGTGGAAGCCTTCGAGCCGAAGGCCTCACCCACTTGCACGTGCCAAACCTCGGAACCGTCCGCCGCCTTCAGGGCGCGTAGATCTCCGTTGGATCCGAGGAAAAGCACCAGGTCCCCATCCACCGTGGGCGTCGACCGCGGGCCGTCACCGAATTCGTCGAAGAAGGTCTTGCCGATTTCCCGGCGCCGGCGTTCCTTCCCGTGGCCGCTTCATGGGCAACCGCCAGCTCCCGATCTCGACCCGCCAAAGCTCCTCCGGGCCACCTTCCGGCCACCTGCCGAGCAGCCCGCGATCGGTCGAGATTCCGTCTCGCGATGGGCCACGGAACTGAGCCCAGCCGCTCGGGCTCGAATCCTCGGGGCCGGAGGCCTCAGCGACGGAAGCCTCAGCGACGGCACTACCGGCAAGATAAAAACATAGGGCTAGAGCCAATCATCCCTTTGGGATGGAGGTAGACTCCGCTGGATTTCGGGCGGAAATAAGTCGCTGCATGATGAATCGTATGCTCCTGATCGGAGCCTCATCGTCGGCTCCAGAATCGTCTCTTCGTTTAGGCCCAAAAGCCCCCGTCTGACGTGCGTCGGGCTCACACTTTCGTGATCGGTCCCGGATATCTGGCGAGCACCGAGTCGGCCGTGACGAGGGTCATTCCCTCGCCGATCGCCTGGGCCAACAAGATGCGGTCAAACGGATCTTTGTGAATCGGAGGAAGACTGTCGATGTTCACCGCGTGGAGGCCGCGGATCGGCAGCTCGAGATAATCGTTGTCGAGCAGCCCTTGTCGCAGAATTCGAGCATCCAAATCGAAATCAAATTTCTTCGACGCGGACTTTGTCGCCACTTCCCAGAGGCTGGCAGCGCTGAAGTAGAGCACGTTTTCAGCATCTTCTAGAAGCCTCAGCGCTCCGGGTGGAAGCTCTCCGGGGTAGCCCGCGGCCCACAGCAAAATATGGGTATCAAGGAGCAGCTTCATCGTCACCTTCAAATAGGGCCGAGATCTCCTCTTCGCCCAAACGATCGAAGTCCGACGGAATGGTGAATTTCCCGGCCAAAAACCCAAGCCTGCGGGGTTTAGCGGGGGCTTCCAACGCCGTCACCTTGACCAACGGCTTGCCGGCTTTGGCGATGATGAACGGCTCTCCAGCGGCCGCTTGCGCCACCAGCTTTGAAAGCTGGGTTTTGGCTTCGTGAATATTGAAGGTGCGCATCAAAATCTCCTTGAACTAAGTCAATCAGACTAAGTCATAGAAACCTAGTCTGCCCCACGGTCCCTAGGCAGTCAATACAGACAGATCGTCGGCATCCGACCTGCGCCTTTCGGCACCGTTTGGCGCGTCCCCTGATATCGGCTCTCGAGCATAGACCTTCCGGAGGTCCTCGGCTGACCGGCTGAGGCGGATGGGGCTCTGGGTCCTTTGTAATGCCTTTGAATTTCATGATCCACTCTCCCGCACGTGAGGTAACCATGCACCTGCACCCTGTGATCCCGAAAGTCCCCGTGAACCATTCCCATGTTTCGAGCCGGCTCTGTCGAGCCCTCGTGTCCATGTTGATCTTGTTGCCGGCCGCCGTTCCGACCATGGCTTGGCAGCCGACCACCAACGGCCCGACCGCGGGCCTGCAAGAGGTTCGCTCCGCCGAGCTGGCCCCCGAGCCCGTCTTATTGCGGCCCGACGCGCTGCAATCCGACCAAAAAGCCGCCGCCTGGAATCGACTCGCCGCGCTCGGCTTGTCGAGTGACACCGGAGTCCTGGACGCCCGCAGCGGCAATTGGGCCTCCCTCTGGCTCAGTGAGCCGATCCTGCCCGGAGCCGGCAACTCTCTGACCTGGTCCGAGCTCTCCGCCCCGACCAAAGCCGCTCAAGGTGAGGCCGACGCCATCGCCGAGCTGGTTCAGAGCCGAGTGGCGGATTTCCTGGGATCCCATCGTGATGCCCTCGGCATCGACCCCGCCGAAATCGACTGGAGGATCGGCGTTCACGAGCAGGGACGGCTGGTGCAAATCCACGGCCGGCGGATGTTCAACGGGCTGGAGGTCCGTGACTCCTACCTCACCGCCTCGATCGTCGCCGGCAACCTCGTGCTGCTCGGCACCCATCGCTGGGGTTTGATCGAGCTCGATCTGCAACCCAAAGTGACCGCCGACCAGGCTTGGAATCGTTCCAAAGCCGGTATCACCCGCGCCGAGACGCTCCAAGCCATGGATGAGGCACGGCTTGAGATCGTTCCCGTCGCCGCGGACGAGGGCTACGGTCACAAGCTGGTGTGGGTCACGCCCTTCAAGGCCCCCGGCACGGTTGAAAACTACCGCGCCACCGTCGACGCCCATTCCGGGGAGCTGATCGAGCTGATCGACACCAACCATTACGCCGATCATCCGGAGCACCGCGGAGCCGAGGCCCGCAACGTCAAAGGCGGGGTCTACCCCATCAGCAACGACGGCATGCTGCCCGACGGCGTGGAAATCGACGGTTGGCCCATGCCCTTTGCGGACGTCACCCATACCGGGGGCACCGCGACCACCGATGCCGGCGGCAATGTGGAGGGGGTCACCGGCAACATGACCACCGCCCTTTCGGGTCCGTACATCAACATCAACGAATCTTGCGGTGCGATCTCCGAAACGTCCGCCGCGGGCGACCTCGACCTGGGCACCAGCGGCGGCACCGATTGCACCACCCCGGCTGGAGGCTCGGCGGGCAATACCCACTCCGCCCGCACGGCGTTTTATGAGCTCAACCGCATGGCCGAGATGGGTCGTACCCGCCTGCCGGCCAACGTTTGGCTACAAGCCTCCATGCCCGCCGGCCTGAACGACGACGCCTGGTGCAACGCGGTGTGGACCGGCGCCGGCGTGCAATTCTTCCAAACCGAAGCGCCTTGCTCCAACTTGGGCGAGCTCGCCGGCGTGCTCGACCACGAGTGGGGCCACGGCATGGACGACAACGGCACCAACGGCTCGGTGTCGAACCCCGGTGAGGGCATTGCCGACGTCTTCGCCGCCCTCCGTCTCGGCGATTCGTGCCCGGGTCGCGGAGCCCTGCCGTCGGTATGCAGCGGATTCGGCGATCCCTGTACCGCCGCCTTCGGCTGCACCGCGGCGCGGGATATCGACTGGGCGCGCCACGACTCCCAAGCACCCCACGACGTGGCCTGGGCCAACTCCAATTGCGGTGGCTCAGCCCACTGCCGAGGCGTGCTCTCGGCGGAGGCCATGTGGGACCTCTACAAGCGGGACCTGCCCGCCCGGCACGGCTTCGACGACAACACCTCGATGGAAATCGCCACCCGATTGGTCTTCCTCGGCGCCGACAACGTTGGGGATTGGAATGCCTTCAACAACGGCAACGAGGGTGGCTGCGCCGCCACCCACGGTTACCAGCAATTTCTAGTGGCCGACGACGACAACGGCAACCTGGCGGACGGCACGCCGCACATGCAAGCGATCTTCGACGCCTTCAACCGCCACGGCATTGCTTGCTCGACCCCGAGCGTGCAGGTCGCCGGTTGCGCGGGAGCGCCGTCTAGCGCGCCGACGGTCAACGCCTCGGCCGCGGATCGCGGCGCCAATTTGAGCTGGAACGCGGTGGCTGGAGCCACCCGCTACAAGATCTTCCGCACCGACGGTGTGCGCGGCTGCGGCCGCGGCAAGGCATTGGTGGGAGAGGTCACCGGCACGACCTTCGACGACACCGGTTTGCAAAACGGCCGTGAGTATTACTACGTGGTGGCCGGATTCACCGATTCGGACACCTGCATGGGACCCGCAAGCCCTTGCACCACCGTCACCGCTGGACAAGGAAACGAGCTGTTCAGCGACGGCTTTGAGTCCGGAAATCTGACGGCATGGTCCAGCTCGTCCCCCTGACCCGCCCCTGAGGCGAAGCGACCTCGCGGCTCGAAACGAGCGGCGAGGTCGCCGGCCTCCAATCCGCCGCCGGATCCGCTCCGACTATCCGGCGGCTCCCGCGTCGAGGGGCAAGTCTGAAGCTCGCAGCAGGGCCTCCCTCAGCTTGTGGAGATCCGCCGGCTTGGACAAGAAATCATTCATGCCTACGGCCTCGCAGCGCTGCCGGTCCTCCTCCATCACGCTGGCGGTGAAGGCGATCAAATAAGGTCGCGTGCCGAATCTCGAGCGGATTTCGCTCGCCACTTGAAAGCCGTCCATGCCCGGCATGTGGAGATCGAGCACCACCACATCAAAGGATTGCTCGGCCATGGCATCCAAGACCGAGGGGCCGTCCTCCACCAGCAGCGCGCTCTGCCCGAGCTCTTCCAGGAGCATTTGGACGACCCACTGATTGATCGGATTGTCCTCTGCCAACAGAATCCGCAGCGGCTCGAGCACGGGCACCGAAAAGTCTAGGGGCTCCGGTCCGGATTCGGGCCGCAACTCTTTCGAGGTCCCCTCTTTCGACATCTCACACTCGATCGGCTCCGGGTGTTTGCACGGCGCCTCTGCGAGCTCAGCGGTCCATTTCAGGGTGAAACTTGAGCCCCGGCCCGGCTCGCTGATCAGCGTCAGCTCACCACCCATCAGATCCGCCAACCTCCGACAGATCGCCAGACCCAAACCCGCGCCACCTACGCGACGGGTGGACGTGCTGTCGACCTGCACGAAGGGATCGAAAAGGGCTTTCTGATCCCCTTCCGGAATGCCGATGCCCGTATCCCTGACATCCACCACCAAGTCCAGAAACCCCTCCGCAGCCGGAGCCCACCGGGCCTCCATGGCGACTTGCCCCTGCTCGGTGAATTTAAGCGCGTTGCCCACCAGATTGATCAGAATTTGGTAGACGCGGTCGCTGTCGCCGACGATCCACAACGCTTCAGAGGCCCCGCTCGGCCCCTCGAGCTCGGCGGTCAGCTCCAAATTTGCTTGTCGAGCTCGACCGGAAAAAAGCTCGACCACGTCGTCGAGCACCTCTCGAACGTCGAATGGAGCCAAGCGCAGGCTCATGCTGCCCGCCTCGATGCGGGACAAATCGAGGATCTCGTCGATCAATCGCAACAGCGAAACCGCGCTGCGGCGCAAGGTTCCGGCCATTTTCCGTTCTCGGTCGGGGATGTCGGCTTGGTCCAAGAGCTCCGCCAATCCCACCACCGCGTTCATGGGAGTCCGAATCTCATGGCTCATCACCGCCAAAAACTCGCTCTTCGCCCGGCTCGCCGCCTGGGCCTCGCGTTTGGAGCGCTCGAGATCACGGGTTCGTTCCTGAACCCGCTGGTCGAGGTCCTGGGCGAAGGCCTCCAGCTCCTGCCCTTCGGCGGCGATCCGGCGGGCCAAGAAGCACGACGCACCGCTCAAGATCAAAAAGATTCCGAGAGCAAATCCGCCCACCTCCTGAAGCTGTGACAACCACTCCAATTGTTTTGCGGTTTCGGTCATCAGCACCACCGACACGCCGAGGGCCGAGAGCCCCAGCCAACGCCCGCCCTCGGGCTTCTCCCGCCAGGCGTCTCGGCCGACTCGGCCGATGGCGATGAAAAATACGGCCAGCCAAGTCAAGTAGAGCATCGCAAACAGACGAGGAGCCCAGGGGGTGACCGCGATCACCATCAAACCCAGCCAAGCGGCCGCCAAGGCCTTGTGCACCACGAAATTCGGTCGCGATCTCAGCTGTGAGAGAAAAAACAACACCGAAAGCAGCAGCATGCCGGCGGCAAAGAGATTGAGCATCCGGAGCAGGGCAAATCCCCAAATGCCGTAGTGCCCCCAAAATTTGAGCAACGTGGTGCACAGACCGTTGACCGCCAGCCCGAGGGCGACCAGCGCGAACCAAAAATTGCCCGGATGACGTCGGTAGTAGAAATAGATCAGCCCGTGCAGGAAGAAGAAACCCAGCGCCATGCCGCCCAGACCCAGGTTCGACATCACATTCAGGGTGCGGCTGTATTCCAGCTCGTCCACGGCCCGTGTCGCCGATTCGATGGAGGCCACAAAGCCCGCCCCCTGCATGCGCGCCAACCAGTCCCCGATCCACGGCCGTGCCGCGTCGGCACAGGTGTAGCGAATGCTCAGGCGATGCGTACCTGAGCTCTCCAGACCTAGAAGCATCGGAATTCCACGGGGATTGAAAGGCTGCTCCCCACCCTGGGCCACGGCCAGGCGGCCGAAGCTCCTCAGCAAGCGGCCGTTGAGGTAGACCTCGGACGCCCCTGGGTGCTCTAAGAGCAGAGCGAGGTCTTTGAGATCCTCATCGGGCTCGACCTCGAAAAGCACTTGGAACCAGCCGCCGGCCCAGGGGCCGGGAGGCTTCTGTCCACGGCCGGAAAAGGTATGGTCGACGGGCTGCCAACGAGGATCCGAGGACAACGGAGGAAGGTCGAGGCTCGGGTCGGCAAGATACTGCCAGCTTCCGTCGAGCATGGCCCGAGGTACGGGATCGGGGCCTTCGGCCACGGGCGTTTCAGATCGCGGTGGCGATGGGTCGGTCTGCTGGCCCAAGACCGGCGAGGATCCGAAGATCGACGCGACCAAATAGAAACAGAGAACGACCCAAAGCAGCCTCGTCGACGGCGAGGCGGCCGTCCGGAAAGGGCAACTTGGTCTAAGGCTGAGTCTGGAGCTCGGAAACTGCTGGAGGTCTATCACCCTGCCAAAATATCACGCGCGGGCAGGCTTCCCGCGTCCCAAAGTCCGGGCCGCGCCTCGACGTCGCCGCTCCCTGCCGATCACGACTCCCGAAGGATCTCCGCCGGATCGAGCTGGGTGGCGCGTCGGGCCGGCTCGAAGGCCGCGGCCACGGCCACCAACAACAAGACCCCGAAGGCGAAGAGCAAAGAAGTCGGATCCAGGGGCTCCACTTGGTAAAGGACCGAGCCCAGCCATCGGCTGACGAGCACCACCCCGCCGAGGCCGAGCACCGAGCCCAATAGGAAGACCCGCAACCCTTGGAGCAGCACCGAGCCGAGCACCGCGCCTCGATCCGCCCCGAGGGCCATGCGCACGCCGAGCTCCGCCCGACGTTGCCCCAGGGAGTACGCCATGGCGCCGAACAATCCCACGGCTGCCAAAACGATGGACATCACCGCGAAGATCATCATCAGCTGGGCCCCGAATCGTTGGCGGGCGATCGGCTCGGCAGCCACCTCCGCCATGGGGCGCACATCGTAGACCACCAACCGAGAGTCAAGGCGAGCCACCACCGACTCCACCTGATTGCGGATCGTCGTCCAGGGAGCAGTCGAGCCTTCCGGTCGGGACACCACGAAGCTCAGATCCCAATTCCGGCTGGTGGCGAATTGGGGCTGGGGCACGTAGATTTTGGGCACCACGGCCTCCCGGGGATCGTGGCGCGCATCGCCGACGACGCCGACGATCTCCCGTGGATCCCCACCTCCCACCTGCAAGCGGGTGCCGAGCACTTGCTCGCCCTCAAAGTAGGCGTCGACCAGAGCCTGATTGACCAACACCACCCGCGGAGCTCCCGGCTGGTCGTCGGATCGTAGGCCACGGCCGGCGAGCACCGGAACCGAGAGTGCTTCCAGGGCTTGCCCCGCCACACAACGAATCTCCGCGCCGGTGAAGGGCTCCCCTTCGGCCCGTTCCCGTCCCTCGATGCGGAATCCCCAATGGTTGCGATGCCCATTGCCGGGCAATTTGGACGTGGCCCCCGCGGCCTTCAAATCCTGTAGACGATCCAGCTCCGCAAAAAAATCACCGTAAAACGCGATCCGGTTGGCGGGATCGTCGTAGGCATAGTCGGGAAGCCGCAGCTGGAAGGTGAGGGCTTGATCCGGGTCGAAACCCATGTCGGTCTGATGCAAGCTCAGGAAGCTGCGGCCGAGGAGCGAGCCCGCGGTGAGCAACACCAGGGACAAAGCCACCTGTAGGCTGACCCCGAGGTCCCGAGCCCTTCGCTCGCGACGATCTCCCGACGCAAGGCTACGATCCCCGAAGGCTTGTCGCACATGGACCCGAGCGGCACGCAGCGCCGGCGACAAGCCGAAGATCAACACCGTGAGCAGCACCGCCCCGACACTGAACGCCACCACCGGGAGATGCAGGCCGAGGGCGTCGTAACGCGGTAACGCCGCCGGACGCAGCAGGTGCAACCAGCGGACGGCCAGCCACGCCAAGCCCAAACCCAAGAGCCCGCCGGCAATGCCGACCCACAGGCTTTCGATTAAGGTGGAGGCAAAGATGCGGGCGCGTCCCGCACCGAGAGCGATCCGCAGACCGAGCTCTTGCCGACGCCCGAGCCCCCGGGCCAGGAAGAGGTTGGCGACGTTGATGCAAGCGATGGCCAACATGGCGCCGACCGCCCCGAAGAGCAAGACGAGCATGGAGCGGCTGGGTCCGACCACCACCTCTTCCAGGGGCTCGGCGTGGAGGTGCACGTTCTCGTTGGTGCTCGGGAACGTCTCCCGCAACCAGGTTGAAGCCCTATCCAGCTCGGCCCGAGCTTGGTCCAGCGAAACCCCTTCCCGCAAACGGGCCACCACACTCATATATTGATTGCCGTGCACGTTGAGCCCACCGGGCGCCAAATCGTGGGGCAGCCAGAGATCCGGCGCGCCGCCGACGTGGCCACCCAAACGCTCCGGCATGATGCCGACCACGGTGAAAGGCTCCTTCTCCAGCTCCAGCGTCGCACCCAAAGCGTTCCGCTCTCCTGAGAAATGCCGTTGCCAGAATCGATAGGAGAGAATCACCACGGACGCGGGCGGTTTGGTGATCATGGCGAATTGAGTCGGATCTCGCTCGTGGGCGTTCGGCGGAATTTCTTCGTGTCGCTCGAAGGTCCGACCAAGGATCGGCGCCACCCCCAAGGCTTCGAAATATCCGGAGCCCACCGGCAAGACCCGCACCCGCTCGACCTTCTCGCCGCCGGTGAGGTCGACCCCTTCCGGACGATAATCGTTGTAACCGGCCATGACCTCGAAGCTCTCGAGCCGCTCCCGCAGCTCGGTAAAATTGGGTCCTCCGAAGTGGCCGAAACCTTGACCCGGCGGGGATTGATAGAGCAACACCACGCGATCCGGATCGCCGTAAGGCAACGGCGCCAACAATACGCCGTGCACGACGCTGAAAATAGCCGTCGCCGCCCCCAAACCCAACGCTAGGGTCAGCACGCACAAGCTGGTGAACGAAAGCTGGCGGGTGAAGAGCACCCGCGCCGCCAACAAGCCTTCCCTCAGAAGGTTTTTCATCCAGAATTCTCCTCGACGGCGGGGAGCCCTGCCCGGCCGTCGCCATTCGTCTCGCCAGGTCAGCGGCGCGCCGATTAGGGTGTCTTTAAAGGTCGTGCCGGCCAGGGCCAGCAGATTTATCCTGGGACGCCTCCCCTGGACCGTCGCCGCACGACGTCGCCCATAGAGGTCCAAGAGCTCTTCACCAAAAGCATCGCGGAAACGGCGGGGATATAGAGCCAGCAGCAAGCTCAGGATCCACGTGTCCACCTCAGGCTTGCCCGAACGCTTCATTTCGCCCGCCCCGTCAAAAGACCCACCGCGAAGGCCCGGGCCACTCGCCGCTGCTGCCGCTCCATGCCGGCCCGCAAAGCCGCGCGACCTTCGTCGGTGATGCGATACAGGCGTTCCGGTCGCCCCGGGCCCGGACGCCCGTTGTGCTCGGATCCGTCATCCACGGACGCCCAACCCATATCCACCGCCCGTTGTAAACGGCGATAGAAGGTGGCCAACGGAACCTCGCGCCCGCGCAAGGCGCCGAGGGCGTCCGCCAGGTCACCGGATCCTTTGGGCTCCTCGAATAAAACCAAAAGGAGGTCGAGCAACAGCTCTTCGGGCAAAGGCTTGGAGAGTATTTTTCTCATCTTGAGAGAAATACGACGGCCGCTTCCCCGGGTTTCAAATTCAGCTGAATTTCAACGGATGGACCGAGATCGTGCTCGCTCGGAAATCACTCGCTTAGGAGTCACTCGCTCAAAAGCCGCAGGTCGCAAAGGCCATGGTGTCGGAAATCGGCGCCGCGCTGTTGAGGTCGGGATTGGTATACGACTTGGTGCAGCCCGTTCGGGTGTCGCGCACGTCGATGGTCATGCCGAGGGTGGTGCCCGCGGCACCGAAGACCCAGAAATGGTCGTTTTCGGCGCAGCCGTCGAGCACCTTGAGCAGCACCTCGGGATTATCTCGGCCGAAGAAATAGAAGACACCGCCCTGGGAAATGCCGAGACTGTCCAGGGCCACGACCCCGGCATCTCCGGACAGCCCCCCGCCGAGCACCGACTCGTAGCTCACTTTGACCTCGAATCGTCGATCACCGGGCTGGATGTCGATGCACAGGGTGCTCGGGCCATCGACACAGGCATCGGTGGATCCGGCGCACCCGCTGCCACCTCCACCGCCACCACCTCCTCCGCCACCACCGCCGGTGCCGGTCGGAGCGGGGATACGCACGAAATAGCGACCCAGATCCTTATTGAAACGCTGGATCGAGGTGGAGCCGCCGGGAGCCCTGAACACGGCCTGTGCGGGCCCTCGAAGCGGGCCCATGTCCGGAAGATGGAAGATGCCGTTGACCACGTCCACGGTCGCGGACGGCATTTGACCGTCCAGCGGCTCCACGGTCACCGTGCCGAAGCTCTCTTCTTCCACAATGCCGAAGAGGCCGCCGAGAAAACCGCTCTCCCGCTCCGACATGCTGCTGATGCTCTGCCCACCGACTTGGGTGGTGGCCTCGATGGAAACCCTTCCGGAATAATTCGCGGTCCCGAGCGAAACGGTAAAGGTTCCAAAGTCGTTGGTGACCCCAACCCCGGAGCCCAAGGATCTGCCGTCGAAGCCGAACGCCGCCCATTCGACTTCCAAATCGGGCTGCATGGTTTCTGAGCCGAACGCATCGCGGCAGAAGACATCAATCGCGAATTGGTTGATCCGCTGATAGATGAAGCAACCGGCCGACGGGTTTCGATCGAACACCGCCTGCTCCCCGTACCAGGTCAAAAACGGCAATCCCTCGACTTCCGCTTGCACCGCCGCAGCGGCATCCAGCACCTTGGATTCCACCCGCGGTGTCGAATCGTCGTCGAGGGTCCTGGCAAAAAGCTCGGCATTGAAGTCGGCCAAAAAGCTCGCGTTTTCGAGCAAGGGTTTAGCCCAAGCATAGCCGGCCAGCTGGTAGCGCAAGAGGGAGAACGTATTCGGAGAGGTATTGAAAAAGCTTCCGAATGCGGATCCGATGACCGATTGGTTCAACGCCTCGTAGTGCACATCGTAGGTATATTGATGATTCTCATCCCAATGCTGGTAGTCCGCCAGACGGTTGAATACCTCGACCTCGGCGGCGCGGGTCGTGCCCTCCTCGAAGGAGCTGCCGGCCAGGATATTGTCGTCACGGAATGCGTGAATGATCTCGTGGCACAAGACATCCGCGCCGCCCAAACCCGGCAATACGATTTGATTGGAAGAGAGGTCGTAAAGCCCGGCATAGGGAAGCCCCGGGACCTTGCGAAGGTTCACCGTGATCTCAAAAGCGGGGTCGCCATAGACCTCTTTGATCACCGGATAGAAGTCACCGATCCAGGTTTGAAGGGTTTCGAGCTCCGACTCGGTCCACGGATTCTCGACGGAGTCGAAGCTGAAGCTCAGGTCGGTGGGGTCCTTCTCCGACCGGTCCCTTGCTCTCGCCGCCGCCAAATCCGGCAGGATCGGCGCACCCGTGGGATCCGTCCAGATCACGATGCGATCCATATGCTGAGCTTGCTCCAATGAGCCCGAGCCCATCTCGGCCTGGACCTGCCGCATGAGCAGGGTATCCAGCCGGTCGTCCTCGGATTTCGAGGCGAGCAGGAAGTCCTGCTTCGACATGCTTTCAGGAATGGGGAGGTAGAGCACCGAATGCCCGACCTGGGCCCAAGAACCCACTGAAAACGCGGCAGTCGAAAGAAGCCATAGAGCAACCACCATCCACCGCGGCTCCAACCGACGACTCATCTCTTGGCTCACTGCCGACTCCTAGATGTCCAATGGTGCGGATTCCCGACCCTGGCACGACCGATCTCCAGCACACACTACCACTATGCTACAGAAACATCTAGAAGACGGTCTTGCGACTCCTTCGGCGCAACCCACGAGGGGGCCCATGCCCGGAGCTGGGTCGGCCTTGTGCCCGCCTCGGGTCCCCCGGTCAACCGGCCAGGGCCTCCCGATACTTATCCGCGAGCCCGGCCATGGCCACGAAGTACGGAATGGGTCCGAAGCTGACCCGTGCCACACCGGCTTCTTTCAGCTCGGCCATGGACGGCGCCTCGGGCTTTTTCATGATGTTGACGCCGATCGGTGAGCCGTCGCAGATCTTCTCGATCAGGTCGCGGTCGACGAGGCCGGGCACGAAGAAGGAGTCGGCGCCGGCCTCGGCGAAGGCGGCACCTCGTTCGAGGGCCTCCGGCACCAGCTCGCTGTGGCGTGCCGGATCTTTTTCTTTGAGAAAGAGGTCGGTGCGGGCGTTGATCACCGCGGGAACGCCCTTGGCATCGGCCATGGCACGCAGGGCGGCGATCCGTTCTTGTTGACGTTTGATGCCGTGCAATCCTTCGCCACCCACCACTTGGTCCTCGAAGTTGAGCCCTACCGCTCCGGCGGAGAGCATGCGAGCCGCGTTTTCGGCCACTTGGTCGGGGGCCTCCGCGTAACCGCCTTCGAAGTCGACGGTCAACGGGATATCGACGGTGGCTACGATGCGCTGTACTAGGGTTTCCACCAGGTCCAGGGGAATATGTTGACCATCCGGATAGCCTTGTGCTGCGGCGACCGACCAGCTGCCGGTGGCGACCGCGACGGCTCCGGCCTCGGCGACGGCTTTGGCCGTTCCCGCGTCCCAGATGTTGTAGAGCACCACGGGGTCACCCTTGACGTGTAACGAGGCGAAATGACGTGCTTTATCAGCTTGGCTCATTGGAATATCTCCTGAATATCCCCAGCACGGACCTGGGGTTGAACGGACCTGGGGTTTCGGTATTTCTGCGGATCAAGGCGTCTTGAGACTGGCGGGCGAGTGGCCGAGCACACGGGTAAACGACGCTCGAAAGCCGCTTCCCGAGTCAAAGCCGGCTTCGAGCTGGGCGTCGATCACGCGCCCCCCTTGGGCCAGGATCTCGGATCCCCGGCGCAGGCGGCGCAGCCGAGCCATCTGCAGGAAGGTCATGCCGAAGCATCGTTTGAATCCCCTCCGCACGGTCGATGGATCCAATCCCATGGCCACCAAATCGCGCTCGCTCCAACGCCGCGAGGGATCGCGGTCGATGAGCTCGACGAGCTTCGTCAGTCCCGGATCCGGCTGGTCCACCGCTTCGAGGGGTCGGCAGCGCTTGCACGGACGGAATCCCGCTTCCAAACAGGCGCCGGTGCCTTCCATGAAGCGGCAATTTTCCGACTTGGGCTTACGTGCCGGGCAAGTCAGCCGACAGAAAATGCCCGTGGTGGCCACGCCCACGAAGATCCGTCCCGCATAGGTCGGATCACGGGCCAGAAGCGCCGCGTAGTAGATGTCGTGTAGGTTCGGTCCGCTCGCCATGGGAAAGAGTATAGGCCCCTCCCCGAATCCAGTGCGCCGAAAATCGGGCGTTTATTTTCCGGCCCCGTCCTTGGAGGCTTGGAGAATCAGAGCCCGGGTCGCAGTCGCCCCGGTATCGCAGAGCCGTACGCTTGAGAAATGGAGGCTTCCCTACGCCTCCAATGAGGGGCTCGGGACGTCTTTTCCGCCTACTCAGTTGTGACACCGGATCCGGACCTCATGGCCCGCCCGGGCTCGATGTCGGCGGAGTCCGACTCCACAGCGTGACCGGCATATCTAAGAACTTGCTTTCGTAGCATATCCAAAGCTATCCTTCGCGCCGAGTCGATACACAAACACCTCAACGGGAAGACCCACCTCTACGGGAACACCCACACCTACGGGAAGACCTACGGGAGATTCCAATGGCATTCACCTCGAAATCGACACTCGAAAAGCACTCCAGCACATCTCCATGGCTTTGCATGGTGCTCGCCGCCTGCCTGACCTGCTCGCTTTCCGGTCTCGCCGCGGCCGACGACCCCGACGCACCGCCGCCGGAGGCCCGCGGCGCCACCGACATCGCCTCCGGTCGCATACTCAGCTGGCCGGAATTCTCGTTGCTCTTCAGCTTCGACGACCATGTGGACGTGGTCAGCGGCATCCAAAGCACGTGGTCCATCTCCAATACCAACGTGCCGACCGCCTTCTTCTACGCCGCCAATCATCCCGAAGCTGAGATTGCCAACGCACCCGGATTGACCCACATTTCCGAAATGACCGACGCCTCCGCCCTCACCTACGAGATGGACTCGTCGTCGAGCGTCATCACCGTGGGAGAATTCGTCTTCCTGCGCAACCCCACGACCGGCTTCTACGGCGCCCTTCGATTCGATCGGCTCCTGGAAACCCGCGGCCCGCAAAACGAAGCTGACGTCACTTGGTACCTACAACAGGACGGCTCCGCGGACTTCAGCTCATTCATCTTCTCCGACGGCTTCGAGTCCCAGGATCTCTCCTACTGGTCGTCCACGACTCCCTAGCTTGGGCCTGCACCACAGGTCGACGTCTCGAATCGGCAATACTTTGCAGGTTCGAGACGGTCGCCGGTTCGAGACGGTCGCCGGTTCGAGACGGTCGCCGGCTCGAGACGCTGAAATCAGGGAAATCTCAGGGACAGCGTTGCCGAGGTATTTCGATGGATTCGATAAGATCCCATCGATCTTGCTCAACACTGGAGAACCTCGCCGCCATGTCCCACAAGCCCGTCTCCTTCGGTCCCTTCGCCCTCGACAGATCCATCTCCCCAGTCCCTTTTCTCCTCTGCACACCTTGGATGATGGTGGTGGTGTGGATCGCGGTATGGGCAGCGGTGTCTTTACCGGCCGCCGCCGATGAGCTGAGCGCTCCGCAAGCTCCGTCGGGATTGCAAGACCGTTTGAGCCGCTTGCAGGAACGAGCTGCAACCCCGCGGGATGTCGCGCCCGGGGACCCTGAGCTCGAGACGACGCTCCACTCCCTCTTCGACGAGCTCGATCGATTGGAATGGCAGGTTCGCTCCGAGGGGCACCACCAGCTGCTGCAAGAGGTGGTCGAGCTGAGGCATCAGATGGAAGGTGAGCGGCTTGGACGTCGCCTCACCTCCCCACCCAGCTCGTCCTTTGCCCAAATCCGCCGATCGGTGAAAGCGACGCCGATCGTGCTCAACGGCTCCGACTCCTGCGTCGACGCCCCCTTGATCACCCCGGGCACTTATCTCGGCAGCACCGCCGGAGCCGGCGCCGACGGCCAAGACAGCTGCTCGATCGTCGACGGCTCCCCCGACGTCTGGTATCGCTTCGAACCTTCCCAGGAAGAGACGTTCTTTCGACTCGCTTCCGAGAGCTTTAGGCCGGTGATTTCTATTCACTTCGAATGCCCGACCGACGAGTCGACCTACTCCGTTTGCGCTTCCGACCTAGGCGAGGGCATCACCCGCTACCAGGATTATTTGGACGGCCCCTTCTGGGTGCGCATCGCCGGCTCCCTCGCGCAATCCGGTGATTATGAGCTGCAAATCGGCCGGGCGGGCATCATCCAAGGGCGGGTGACCGGCGCCGACACCGGCCAACCCCTGGAAAGCTTTGAGGTCGCCTCGAAGGACCTTTCCAGAGATCAGCAGGACTTCTATCAATCGACCGACAGCACAGGTTTCTTTCTCCTCGATCGCCACTTCGACAGCATCCGCCAGGTGTCGGTGCGAGGTAGCGGCTACGTCAACGAGATCTTCGACGGCGCGGTCTGCTTGGAGGGTGACTACGAGTGCCAGGAATCCTCGGGCACACCCGTGGAGGTCGCCCTCAACTCCGTGCAGACCATCGACTTCGACTTGCAACCAGGTGGACGCATCAGCGGACGAGTGGTGGCCGCCGACACCTTGCTGCCAATTCAGACCCTAGTCCGTGCCGAAAACTCTCTGGGTTACACAGAGGCTTCCGTCGACACCGCCGGGGACGGCACCTACACCCTTTCCGGTCTGCCGGCTGGCACCTACACGGTCGTCGCCGGCGGGCTCGGCGAGTATGTAAGTCAGATCTGGGAGGGCATCAGCTGTCCATTCTCCTGCCCGAACGAGGACGGCCGACCGATCACCGTGGCCGATGGCCAAACCGTGGAACCTATCGATTTTGCCCTCCAGCATTGGGGCCGGATCAGCGGCACCGTGCGCGACGCCGAAACCGGTACGCCCGTGAGCGGCGAGCCCGTCGACGTGAGATCGGAATCCGGCTACCCGGAACGCGGCGCCATCACCGACGAGAACGGCCGGTTCCAAATCAGCGGGTTGAGCCCGGGTTCCTACTTGGTCACCGCGGGTAGCGACAACGAATATCTGCGGGTCCTCTATCCCGACCTACTGTGCGAGCCACGGACCGAATGTGATTGGGATCAGGGCACGCGCTTCGAGCTGGGTTACGACTCCGAGATCACCGGCGTGGATTTCGAGCTCAGCACCGGAGGCGCCGTGGCCGGTCGGGTCACCGTCGGGTCGACGGGCCAACCCGCCCAAGGCACCGAGGTTTGGATCCAGCGCACGGATTCCTCGATCGGCAAGCGCGACTATCTCCAAGCCGATGGACGCTTCGAAATCCGCGGTCTTCACAGCGGCAGCTACTGGCTCTATACCCGGTCCTCGGGCAGTTTCGGCGCGGGGGTCGACGTGGTCTATCCAGACCTGGTTTGCGGCGAGTTTCAATGTCCGATTGAGGACGGAACCCCCGTGGCGGTGGTCTTCGGAGAAACCACTTCCGGAATCGACCTCAGCCTGCGGGACTTCAGCCGCCTCAGCGGCCGGGTCACCGAAAGCGGGAGCGGCCTGCCGCTCGGAGACGTCACTCTGCAACTGGAGGGCGAGCAGGGATTCTCCTTCCATTCGGCCACCGCCGACCCGAGTGGTTCTTATGCCTTCGAGCGCCTCTACCCCGGCACCTACACCCTAAGAGCGTCCAGCTCAAACCATCTCAGTGAGCTCTACGACAACATCCCCTGCCCATTTCTCGATCGTGCCTGCCCCCCGGCCACAGCCATCGAGGTCGCCGTCGAAAGCGAGGTTTCGGGCATTGGCTTCCAGCTCAATCGAGGCGGCCGAATCGAAGGTACCGTCACCGATCGCTTCGGTGAGCCGATTTTCGGCAACATCGGCATTGAGATCCTCGATGCCGATGGGCTCACCGCGGGATTCGGTGGGGATCAAGACTTGGACGGCTCTTGGCGCAGCCCGCCCCTGCCCCAAGGTATCTACTCCGTTCGGACCCGGAGCTTTACCGACTACGAGAATATGGTTTGGAACGGCCGACTCTGCCCGATGCCCTGGCAGGACTGCCCGACCGTGGGAGATCCCATCTTGGTGAACGACGGTGAGACCAGTAGCGGCATCCTCATGGACCTACCTCGGCTCGCCAGGATCACTGGAAGGGTGATCGACGCCGACACTGGAGAGCCGGTCTCCGGACAGGTGAACCTCTGGACACAGGACGGTGAGCTTCACAGGACCGGCTCCATCGATGATTTCGACGGTGTATTCGAGCTACGCTATCTCAGGCCCGACACCTACTACCTGACGACCCTAGCGGACGACGGCCATGTGGATCGCGTGCTCGGCGGCGGCATCTGCTTCGGGCCGGATTGTGATCCCGCCTCAGGCACTCCGCTGGTCGTGGACTACGACCAAACCATCGAAGGTTTGGTGATTCCGCTCGAGACCGGCGGCCAAATCGCCGGCACGATCGTCTCCGACACCGGAGATCCCGAATTCGGCGTGCCGATCCGGCTCTTCGATACCCAGGGACGACAGGTCAAGGAGACAGAGTCCTACGATCAAGGCATTTGGGCCTTCCGAGGCCTTCCCGCCGGCACCTACTTCGTCCAGGCCCTGTCGAACGGCAGTCGCTACTACCATCAGATTTGGGGCGGAATCCACTGCTTCCACAGCTGCGTCCCGACCCAGGGCACAGCCATTCCATTGGACGAGCAAGGCCTGGTCACGGGCATCCATCTGGCGTTCGACGAACAATTCGGCTCGGTGGAAGGTCGGGTCACCCGCGCCGGAAGCAGCGAGCCGATCCCCAACGTTCTCGTCCGAAGATGGTTCGAGAATCAGGTCCGCACCGCAGCCACGGACGCCGAGGGTCGCTACCGTTTCAGCCGGGTTCCCGACGTCCCCTTCCGGTTGTCGACGGACGCGGCGCCCCATTGGCAAGACCAAGTCTGGCCGGAGATTCCGTGTCCGCTCGGATGCGAGCAAGAGCTGGAGCAGGGCGAGGACATCGTGGTGCCGGCCGACACCGAGCTCGCGGGTTTCGACTTCGCCCTCGAGCCCGCCCAAGGGTGCGACGATCCCGCCGCCCTTTGCCTCGGCGGCGAGCGCTTCCGGGCCTACGCCATGTGGAAAACCGAAACCGGCCAAGGTGTCGGCACTGCCGTTCCTCTCACCGATGACTCGGGTTATTTCCATTTCTTCTCGCCCGACAACGTGGAGATCTTGGTCAAAGTGCTCGACGGCTGTGGCCTCAACGGTGCCTATTGGGTCTTCGCTGCCGGCTTGACCGACTTGGAGATAGAGTTACGGGTCCAGGATCTGAGCTCCGGCCAAGAGCGTCGATACACCAACCCGAGCGGACGGATTTTTGAGCCGATTCAGGACGTCGAGGCCTTCTTCGAATGCTCAGGATCCGCCGTGGACAACCCATCCGAGAGCGTGGACGCGCCCGACCCGCTGCTCCCGCCCGAGCCGTCGAAGACTTTGACCTGCACCCCCGACGAAACCACCGTCTGCCTCACCGAAGGTCGATTCCAGGTCGAGATGATTCGAGATACCCACGCCGAGGAACCGCGACCCGCGACCCCGGAGACGCTGACCTCCGACACCGCCTACTTCTGGTTCTTCAGCCAAAACAACGTGGAAGCCTTGGTCAAAGTGCTCGACGCCTGCGACCCATTCGGCCAATTCTGGATCTTCACCAGCGGGCTCACCAACGTCGGCACCACCCTCACCATCACCGACACCCAAACCGGCCAGGTCTGGACCCGGGAAACCCAGCTCGATCAGCCCTATCCGCCGGCCATCGAAGCAGAGGTCTTCACCTGTCCGTGAGGTCTCTCAAGGGGACCTCAGCGCCTCGATCTCGTCGTGGTTGCCGGTGAGCTGCCAACGAATCAACGACACGGGAATCACCCCCGCGTCGTTGACTTCCTCGAAGAAGTCTTTGAGCGCGAAGCCGTCGCCCACCTGGCGGCTGCGCTCGGCCAACAACCGCTCGATGAGGTATTTGCCGGTGATGTAGCTGGTGCCGTAACCCGGCTGACGCAGGTAGAGCTGTTGCTCGAATCCCAAGAGGTCGAGGTCTTCGCGCATCCAGCCCCGGGGAGTCCATGCAACGTGGAAGTCCCGGGCTTCTTTCATGGTGTATCGGTTGGCGTGCACGTAGAGCGAGCCGAGACCGCGGGCAGCCCGTTGGGCGACCATGATCCACACCAGCTCCCGGGCCCGGGGCTGATCGTCGAAAAGCCCGGCGTGCATCATCATTTCTTCCACGCCGGTGGCCATGCCTTCCGCCCGGCTGTCGAAAATGTTGTAGAGCAGGGGCCCTCGACGGATCGGGCTCGGGTGGGGGCTTTCGCGCATTTGGGCCAGATCCCACCAATGGTAGAAGTGGGTCCAAAGGGCCAGGGGCTCGTGGTGGGAGACCGTGCGGAAGAAGTTGCGGGATTCCGGCGGCACGTATTGGCCGAGCTGGGCGCGCAGGGCGGGATCCATGTAGTCGTGGATGGGCAAGACCTCCTGCTTCTCTAAAAACTCCAGGTATCGATCCACGGCACCGTTGGCTCGACGGTCGTATTCCTCAGGGCTCGAAATCGCCTTCATCGGCGGCAGCTCACGATTCCGGTGCTCTTCGAGCCGCAGGGAGGCATGGGCTCGGTCGAGCTCGCGTTTCAACAAGCTCACCTCTTCTTCCCACGTTAGAGGTACCAAGTGCACATTGCGCAAGTACCAGGTGTAGTTTTCCTTGCCGATGCCCGACGGCTCGGTCTTGGAAGGAGCCTGCTCTTCCAGCCACTGGACGAAGGAGCGGGTGGCGGCGAGCGCCTCGTCGAGGGCCGATTGAAATTCCTTGCCGGCGTAGGTGTTGTAAGGCTTGAGCTGGGCCAAGACATCGGCCTGAGCCCGGAGATTTCCGATGCCCGCCAGCCAAAGCTCCTCGGCATTGCCGACCAAATTCCGACGCGCTTGTTCGAGCAGCGGCGGAATCGTCTGCAGCTCGCCGGCCATCTTGGCTTGGGCCTCCGTGGACAACGGAAAGTCGTAGGTCCAGAGCTCGAGCAAGGCATGGTGGGTCGGCCCCTCGTGGGCCGGCGTGTCGCTTTGATAGGTCCAAACCGTGGCATAGAACGCGGGATCCCGCGCCCACGGCTTGAGCACCCTCGCGTTGAAGTCGAAGCCGTTCATCTCGGCCCGCACCAGCTCGAGATCCACCTTCTGCTCGACGCTCCACCTCGAGGTATCGATCGCCTCTAGACGTTGACGATACCTATCGAGCTCACGGTGCCGTCGCGCCGTGGTCTCGGCGGTGTAATCCGGGGCCCCGTCGAGCTGCGGTGGTCTTTCGAAAACCCGCCAGTCCTCGAAGAGCTGGAGCAACGCGGAGTAGCTGGCCGACTCGGCGGGTGGAGCCGCCGTCAGCGGTGCGGTCCAGATGGTGGCGAGCAACAGCACTGCGGCCGTTACCGGGGGAAGCGGCGGGATCGAAAGGGCTTTTTTCATGGATAGGCCACGCGGCCGCGGCCTGCTAGAGAGACCACGCGCTGATATCGCCCGACTCGAAGCCATCGGTGAAGATCACGTTGGCCGGAGACGGCGAGTTGTTGAGCAGTTGAATAAAGAAAGGACACACTTGACCGTTGGTGAAATGGGTGTACCAGGAGGTGTTGCAGTTGGCGTCGTATTGGCCGTTTCCGACGTGGTGGGAAAAAGCGGTGAAATCGATTTCGCTCTCGTCCACCAGCACCCGACTGCCGTTCCACGACACCGACATATGCACGTGTGGACCGGTGGAAGAGCCGCCCGTGCAGGTGGCCTGAGCCAGGTTGTCGGCATAGTTGGACAGGCGGGTATCCCGGTCTACCGATTGCAGATCCGTCACTTGGATGTTGTCCAAATGGTAATAATCCGTCACCCAGCCGTCTTCGTGGATGACCGACATGCCGCAGGACGACCATACGCGAGCCGTTCCGGACTGCATGGCGGCCACCCACCAAGCGGAGGTATCGGTCCCCCAAGAAACGAATTCGCCGATGAAATCGAGGGCATTTTGGAGCCCGCTGCCCGTATCGCCATGGGCTCCCCCGCCCGCCCAGGTTTCACCGATTTGCCACGGTGGTTGGAAATAGCCGAAGAGGGTCGGATTGCCGCCGAGGCTCCTGACACTTTGCCGTGCGATGGCCAGCTCCTGCGGCAAGCGAAGCTCGAACGCCAAGGCATTCGCCACCGCTTGCACCGCCCGGCTCGCCGCCAGCGGATGCCCGTCTTGTTGTTGGAAGACCGTGTCGAGGGCAGCCGCCAGCCGCGCCACCTCATCGAGCTCGGACCGATCCCCGATCACCTGACGGCCGACGAAATAATCCCGCACCACCCAGCTCAACACCTTGGGATGCACGTTGTGACGGGACGCCCAAGTGTCGATCGCCGGCCGCAGGGGCAACAGCTCCGGCATCTCCTGCTGCAAAAACGGCTCGGTAAAAAACTCCAACCGATCCTGGGCCGTGTAGCGGTAACGGCTGTTGTCCACCAGAATCGATCCGTCGTCGACGGCCTTCAGAGCAGGGCCGTCATAGGGATTTTCCGACGCCGACACAGGCAAAACCAGCCACGTGAGCAGCGCGGTGAGCAAGAGTGGGCATAAATATTTAGACATGCTCATATCTTAAGCTAGACGCCCTTGGATCGCCAGGATACGTCCGATTCCTACGATCAATCCCCTACGATCAATCCCCTACGATTCATGGGCCGTTTCTCTTCGAGGAAGGTCATAACCTCCGAATACCTCTCCGTTCACGTCACGCCACTCGACCCTCAAGAAATCAGGGCCGACCTCCACCGTGGCGAAACCCGAGCGTCGGTCGAAGGTCTCATATCCGGTGGCCTCGGAGGTGAATTTCCAGGGCGCCCCCGCGGAGCCCGGCAAGGTGTAATGCATGCCGTCCACCTCCATGTCGGCAAAGACGTGATCATGGCCGAGGAAGATCGCTTGAGCCCCGTGGCGGATCGCCAGCTCGTGGACCCGGGCCTGCTCACCGACCCGCGCGGCCCGACCGCCTCCCCGAGCGTAGGCGGTGCTGCGGGCATCGCCGCCGTTGCCGGCGACCGCATGGTGCATCAACAGCAGCTTCATCGGTTGTCGGCTTTGCTCCAAGGTGTGCTCCAACCAACGCAGTTGCTCATGCCCCAGGGTCCAATCATGCTCTCCGGGCTCGTCGAGGCGCGGCGCCTCGGCCGTAAAGCCGGTGACGTCGAGCACCACAAAGAGCGCGTCACCCCAGGTCCACGAGAAGTAGCTTCGATTTTCGGGCTGTGGCAGGGCCTTCACCCTCGCCTCACGGGCTTGCCGACGAACCGTCTCGTCGATCCAACCGCTCTCCCCTTCCCAATTGCCCAGCACATTGAGGAACGCCGAGTGGGCCGTCACCGCCGACATCAGGGAACGGACGTCCGCGTAGGCCTTTTCGAAATCCGGCGCGGGAAAACGGGGATTCGGGGAGTCCGTCGCCAAATGCAAGAGATCCCCGAGACTGATCACAAAATCCGGTCGCAGCTCGTGGATCGACTCGAGCACCCGTCGAAACACCGAAGCCACCTGGGAGCGAGCCCTTCCGAAACGCATCAAGGCGGCCATGGGCCCGCCCTGTCCGTCGAGCCAATGCTCCAGAACGAACGCCGGCAGATGCACGTCCGCCAAGAGCGCGAAGCGAAACGACTCACCCACCGGACGACGGGCGACCACACTGCCCGAATAGACCGTGGTCCGGCCCCCCGACGTCGCCTCCACCTCATATTCGATACGTCGACCGGCGGGTAAGTCTTCGAGGCCGCAGGTCTCGACCGCGCCGGCCGACAACCGCACCGTCTTCTCCCGTGCCCCCCACCTGATCCGAGCCTCCACCCCATGGTCGCCGGCGCTCAGGGTCAGCCCCATGCCCCCGCCTTCGAGCATCGTCACCAACGGCGGTAAGGCCAAAGCTTCCTCACGCCGACGCTTCAGGGCGGCATCGATCCCCTTCTGCTCCAATCGGCGGCAAGTATTTTCCACCAAGGCCCGGCCGATCCCCAGCCGCTCGGCGATTTCATCGACCCCAAGCCCCGGCCCACCCACCCCATCCGCCAGCAGCAGAATCCGAGCCCGGCGCTGCACCAAGCGATCCTCCCCCTCGTCCATCAAGGATTCCAGCTCCGCGCGCTGGGCGTCGTCTAATCGCAACCGTGCCATGGGCCGGATCTTATCGAAGGGCGCGATTGAGCTCTCGGTCTTTCTGAGCTACTGCCAGGCAGGTATATTTCTCTGGTTCCACGAACAGGTCGCTGAACCTTTTCTCTCAGTTGAATCGTGACGGAGCTGCGGTTCATGAGTCTTTTGAGCGCGTTCAAAGGTGGTAGGCCGTCCAAACACCGCCGCCCACGGTGATTTTTAAGGAGCCTCGGATGTATTTTCTTCGTTGGAAGATCTATCTCGCGTGTTGTTTAGCGATTCCCATGATGCTCATCGCTTTCCAATTGAAGGCGGAGGGCGTTCAAACCGGCGTGGTCTTCGGCCGGGTGGTGGACGAGCAGAATCTGACCCTACCGGACGTGCAGGTTCGCTTGGTCGGCCCGCAGTCGTCGCGGGAGGTCGTGACCGACGAGGAGGGTCGATTTCGCTTTCCGCAGCTGCCGATCGGCAACTACCAATTGGTGGCGGAGCTGCTCGGCTTGCGGGCGGAGCAGCGCGACGTCCGGGTCTACATCGGCAAAACCACTGAGGTCGAGCTGCGGTTGCTCGAAGGTCACGGCTCGGCGGAAGAGCCGACGTCGATGCCTCAGGAGATGACCCGTGACCAGATCCAGGTGCTCGCGGTGGCCCCGTTGATCGACCGCTTTGAGACCGGGGTGAGGACCAGCGTCAGCCGACAATTCCTCGAAGAGCTGCCGGTGGAGCGCTTCTACCAAAGCGTCGCTTTGTTGCTGCCGGGAGTCGCCGGGGGCGAGGACGGCAACCCCAATACCAGCGGTAGCTTGCGCAGCAATAACCTGTTCCTGATCGACGGCGTCGACACCACGGACCCGACCACCGGTCTTTTCGGGCTTAATTTGAGCTACGACAGCGTGGAGGACGTGGATGTGACCACGGCTGCTCCGGGGGTCGACAACGGCCGGGTGTCCGGGGCGGTGATCAACGTGGTGACGAGCTCCGGTGACCATCAATTTCGCGGCAGCGCCCGTCTCTTCGCCGACAACGCCGATTGGACCGGCGACTATCGGGCGGCCCCGGGGCTCGACCGTGAGGTCGCGGCCGCCAACAGCCGCTCCGGCGACGTCGACAATACCTTTGCCGCCTCATTGTCCGGACCGGTGATCCAAGACAGCCTGTGGTTCTACGGTGTCTTCGAGGACAGCAACGAATCGTTTCTCAAACCGACTTTCGAAGGCACGATTTGGGATGAGGACGCCAACATCTCCTCGAATGCCTTCAAGCTTAATTGGCAGCTCGGCAATGCCTCCATGGTCGGCCAATACGCTGGAGACGACGCCGCGTTCAGCGTCTACTCACCGTTCAATCGGAACCCCGGTGAAAACCGAGCGGCCCGGGTCCCTAGCCAGCTGGACCAAGAATTCGTGCTGCCGTTTGCCGGCGATGTCTTCGCCGTCGAGCGACGGATGCAAAACGGGGAATTCGCTCGCCTCGAATGGAGCGGCGTGGCCGGCCAGAATCTGGCTTGGACGGCCCGGGCCGCTACCCAAGACCGGACCCTGGAGCGCGCACCCGCCAATCGGCGTGCCCATGTCGCTCCCCATTTCGCGGGGACCCGTATCGAAGCCGACGAGTCCTTTTTGATCGAAGACGATTTCGCGCTTTTCAACGGCATCACCGACCAAGGGGACGAGAATCGCAAGCGCCGCCAGCTCAACCTCAGCGCCAATCAATTCCTCAGCCGTGGAGCCATCGACCACGAGCTCAACGTCGGTCTCGACTTCCAGAGCACGGAATCCGATCAATGGCTGACCGCCGGCGGAGCATCCGGCGTGGATCGGCTCACCGGCAGGGCGGTCGACGGACAGGTCTTCTTTGATCGCGATTTTCGCGACGCCTGCTTCTTCGAGCTGGACTGCGTGCCGTTCGACGCCGAGTCCGGCGACTTCCAACCCTTCGTCATGCTGAATTTCTGGCAACGTCCGCGGCGCTCCACCACCCAGGATACGGTCGCCGTGCACTTCAGCGACTCGATCACCCTCGGCCGCTGGGTGCTCGACGCCGGGATTCGATACGAGAGGGTCACCGCCGAGGACGACAGCGGTCGAGCTTTGGTCGAGGACGACTCCATCTCACCCCGGCTGGCGGTGAAATACGATGCCACCGGAGACGGCAGCCTTTTGCTTTCCGCGGTTTACTCACAATTCGTGGAGCCCTTCCCCCAACGCCTGCTGGACGATTTCGTCCGCTTTGAGACCTTCTCCGGCTACACCGAGTATTTTTGGGCCGATGTCTTCTCGAATCCCCAATGTGAATTCGAGGATCCCAGAAATCTGAATAGCCCGTGTTGGGAGCCGACTGCGGTCGAGGAGCTCTTCACCTTCCAACCCGCTTCTCCGAATCTGAACCTCAACCGGTCGTCGGTGGAAGAAATCGTGCTCGGCTTCGAGCGTCGCCTCACCTCCCACACCAGCCTTCGGCTCCATTGGATCGACCGAACCTGGAAAGACCTCTGGGACGACACCTTCGAGCTGAGCGACGACCCCGACAACGATTTCGGCATCGACGCCGAGGTGGTCAATCTGCCCCAAGCCGAGCGCAGCTACCGTGGCTTTCAGCTCTTGGTGCAGAGGCGCTTCGCCGACCGATGGCAGCTCCTGGGCTCCTACACCTGGAGTGAGACCAAGGGCAATCTCTTCCGTTCAACGGGCCGTGATTCCTTTGTCGATTTCAGCCGAATCACCGACCTCAATCTGGTCAATCGCAGCGGGTTCGCTCCCTACGATCGTACGAATCAGCTGAAGCTTTTCGCCACCTACCGCATTCCCCTCGGTGCGTCGGCCCTCTCCATCGGCTCGGCCCTGCGCTACGAAGACGGCGCTCCTTACCAAGCCGAGCGTTTCGAGGACTTCGGCATTCGATTCTTGAATCCCCGGGGATCCCTGAGGTTGGACGACTTCACCCAGCTCGATCTCAGCCTGGCCTTCGACTTCCCAGTGCTCTCGGGCATGGACCTGGGTTTGAAGCTTGAGATCTTCAACCTCTCCGACGAGCAAACCATCCTAGGGGTTGAAACCGACGTGGACAGCGTTCGCTTCGAGCAACCCCTGGAGCTGTCGAATGTGCAAAACCCGCGCAGCTTCCGCCTGACCCTGGGTTTCCACTTCTGAGCAGGCCATGCTAGCGTTCAAGCGTAAAGCTGTTTTTGAGGCCCCTCCGGCACAGACCCTAGATTCGGACGTGGATGTGGACGACGAGGCGATCCAAGGCCCGCCAGAAGAGAAGGGCGACAAGAAACCGCAGGCCGCTGAAGTCGGCGGGCAAGAAGCGACCCTTCGTCGCGGGATCGCGCCCGTGCCGTCCGACTTCGGGGCGCGCATGGGGGCCGAGGATTCCGACCTGATCCAAACCGTGGCCATGGCGACCCAGCCCACTCCACAAGGGGCGGAGAGCGGCGCCCCCACTCCCCGTGACACCCCCGGGGGAAGGTTCGATCCGATCGTCCAGCAGGGTCAATTCGGCAAATATCGCATCATCAACAAAATCGGCGCCGGCGGCTTCGGCAAGGTCTACTTGGGTCGGGACCCCGTGCTCGGCCGCGACGTGGCGGTGAAAACCTGCACGTCCGAAGACGAGGCCCTCAGACGTCGATTCCTGCGGGAAGCCAAAATCGCGGCCGGTCTTCAGCATCCGAATATCGTCACCGTTTACGACTTCGGCTACGAGGGAGAGATCCCTTACATGGTCCAGGAATACCTGGACGGCGAGGATCTGGCGGAAAAAATCGGCCGAGGAGATCTGACGCTCGAGGTCAAGATCGATTATCTGCTGCGTATTGCCAGGGGTTTGGCCCACGCCCACGAAAACGACGTTCTGCACCGCGATATCAAACCGGCCAACATCCGAATCCTCGCGGATGGTCAGGTGCGCATTCTGGACTTTGGAATTGCCCGCCTGCTCAACGAAACCACGGCCTTCACCACCGACGGCACCACCCTCGGCACCGTCGGTTACCTGGCGCCGGAAATCCTCAACAGCGACGATGTCGACGCCCGATCCGACATCTTCTCCTTCGGGGTGCTGGCCTACGAGCTGCTGAGCCATCGACGCCCGTTCACCGGCGACAGCTTCGTGCGCGTGTCCTATCGACTGCTCAACGAGGAGCCGACTCCCCTGGAGAAGCTGGTACCCGATTGCCCGCCGCCCTTGCTCCGGATGGTCCGCATCTGCCTGGAGAAGAGCCCAGGAGATCGCTATGGGGATTTCAACGAAATCGTCGGCATCTTGACCCGTCTGATCGAGGACTCCCAGGCTAGGCCCGCTGCCGCCTACTCCACCCACGACGGAAACGCCGGCCCAGCTCACAGCGCCTCCATCGACGACTCCGCAATGGCTCCGGCCGGAACCTCATCGGGCCGATCGACCCTGCCCGTGAGCGCCCTGGGATCCGATCCACCACGAGCCTGGCGTCTGCCGACACTCATCGCGTTTCTCGTCGTGATCACGATCTCGAGCATCGTCCTGATGTCGTCGAGCCGCCAAAGTCCGGACGGGCTCCAGCCGGAGTCGAGTCTAGCCGCCACCGGGTCCGACACTTCGGGTGGGGCGGCCCTGAACACGCCTCAGGAATCGAGCCGCCAGGAACCGGAATCCAGCCCAAGCTCCCCGCTTCCGAGCTCGGACGCCGCTCCGTCGACCTCGGGATCAGCCTCAGGTCCACCCGCCGTGGGGCAGCCCGTCGATCTGAGGTCGCCGGCAGCGGGCTCCGGCACGGCGGTGGGCCCAGGCGCAGCAACGGGCCCTCGACGGACCGGGGCCAACCCAGGCCCTGAAGGCAGCCACAGCTCGGGACGCATCGAGAACGAGCAAGCCGAGCCGGGCACGCCGATCGTCACCGGCAGCGTCACCGACAGCGACACCGACAGCGACAGCGACAGCGACAGCGACAGCGTCACCGACCCAGAGTCTTCTGCCGCCACTGCCGAGCCCGTCGCGAAAACCAAGGCTACACTCACGGATGAGAGCCCCCAAGCCGTAGGGCCCGGCAAGCCTGTTGAATCCCGCCCACTTGACGCAAATGCCCGGCTCGACTCCTCCACGGGGCCGGAAACGCGCCCCAATGCCGGCCCAACCGGACCGTCGGGAGCCTCGACTTCGGACGGATCGAGCGCAATCGCCTCCGACACGGGAGCCCCGAGCTCCGAATCTGCTGATTTGGAAAGCTCCGAAACCTCGGTAAGAGTATTTCCCCAGCTGATTGAGCAATCTCAGCCGATTTACCCACCTCGGGCTCAGAGAAAAAGGGTGGAGGGTACCGTGACCCTAGGCGTGCGCGTCGATGCCGAAGGCAAAGTCGTCCGTATGCTGGTCAAAAGCAGCACGACCCAGGGCATGGGTTTTGAGCAAGCTGCCAAGAAGGCTGCTGAGCGGTCCCGATTCCAGCCGGGCACTATCGGCGGTGAGCCCGCGGCCATGTGGGCCGAGATGGTTTTCCGATTCCGCCTGCCCGGCTAGCCCGCCCCCCGCTTCTGGTCGCCGGCGATCGGCTCCCGCTTCCATATCGCGCACCTGGGTATCTAGGACTTGGATATCACGGACCTGAATTATCGCGAGCACGGCTTCCTTTAGTCTATAAACATTAACTTCTACGCCGTTCTACGGAAAAATATTTACATAATTAAACATCCCATTAAAAGCGATTGCCCTCACGAGTTGTGCAACTCATCTGCCACCCCATCTCAGCCGAGCAGGCGGCATACATCTTGCTCTTTTTAGAACGACATCAATAAGACCTTACGGGGCTTTTATGCGGCGATTCTGCGCTTCGAGCTGAAACCGAGACCCTTGGGTCCAGCTCCAAACGTCGGCACAGAAGCTTGATAGCAGCCTCGATTGGAAAACTTTGTTTGAAAAGGTCTCATGTGCTAATAATGGAGGGCTTAGGCTCAAGACGGGAGGTTTTCCCAGCCTTGGAATTCCGCCCGCGGGCCGTCTATGAATTCAGCGGCTGGCCGACAAAGCCGATCAGCCGCTTCGAGGTCCTTTCCACCCGCGCCGGCTCTGCGCTGAGCGCGTTTTTATGAGAATTCTTGCCCGTCCTCGACACTCCAGTTGCCAAGAAAGAGAAATCGCTATGAAACGCTTTCTGAGCAGGCTCCGACCTACCCACCCGATCCATTGCCTGGAATCCGCCTTCCTGGTTCTTCTTTTTCTCTTTCTTCCGAGCGCAGCCTCTTCTCAGATCCTGCAAACTTTCTACATACCGATCGACGAGACCCACGTCCGGGACGTGGCCTTTGCGATCAATCCCAACACCGGTGACACCACCCATTCGGTGGTCTCGATCTCGGCCACGGCCAACGGCACCACGGTGTACTACGACCATTGGGAAGACGGCTACGAGGCCGATCCGGAAAACCCGGTGCAAGCTTCCACCGAGACCTTCAACCTCGATGCCGGTGATTTCCAAGCCCTGGAAAGCGACATCGTGCTCAACCCCCGCGACCCGGCGGTCATCGCCTACGACGGCCGGGATCGTCTCAGCGCCACGGAGCAAATCGCCGTCACCCGTGCCGGTTGGCGTTTGTTGGAATCGACCCTGCTCGCCGGCGCGATCGAGGTCTTCCCCACCCTCGATTGGCGACAAGCCTTCGACTTTCCCCTGGGCGAGGACATCGCCTCGAGCCAATCTTTCGAATACGTGGCCGCCTCGATCATGGCCGGTGATACCGGCGCGATTTTCGACATCGACGCCGATGGCGACGGCACCGTGGATTCGACCATCACCCTGGGTCAGGGCGAGGCCACGCTGGTCACCGGTATCAACACCGGCGGCACCATCAGCTCCTCGGACCCGCTCCAAGTCGCCTTGCTGACCGGCGATGTCGGCAGCACCTTCGCCTCTCGATGGTTCGTGCTCGTGCCCACGGAAATTTGGGGATCCAGCTATTACAGCCCGGTATCTTCGGTCGCAACCTCCGAGAACCGTATTTTCCTTTTCAATCCCGGCAGCTCGGCCATCACCGTCACCCACGAGACGATCTCGGTGACCGTGACCACCCGCACCTACGACAACACCACCACCGGCGCGGTCGACGAAACCGCGACCCCGTGCGCCGCGCCCTTGGTGCGCACGTTCAATGTGCCCGATACTTTCACCGTCAATGCCGCCCGGCTGGGTCTCAACGTCACCCACACCTATCGCGGCGACATCCAGGCGACCCTGATCTCCCCGGGCGGCACCAGCCGCACCGTGATCGCCACCAACGGCGGCGACGGCAACGACAACTATGACGTGCTGATCGACAGCACCTCCGGCAATGCGCTCAACGACGGCAACGTCGACAATACGGCGGCCCCCTTCTACGACCGCACCGTCGGCGGCGTGATCGACTTTTCGGGAGAGGCCGCCAACGGCACCTGGACCCTGCAAGTCTGCGATGCGTTCGGCGGCGACAGCGGCACTTTCAACCGTGCCCAATTGCAGCTCGACGAGCCGACCGGCACCTCGACCAACACGGGCACCGTGTCGGTGCCGGCCGGCGGCATCGCCGAATTCACCGTGCCGATCAATTCAGCGGCCCACTTCTTCACCGCCGGTGACGAGCACTTCTTTGCCACCGCCGCCGTGGATTGGAACGACACCAGCTCGGATTGGGGCTTCTCACTCTTGCCGGAAGAAGCCCTCGCCACCGCCACCGTGGCCGGCTGGGCGATCGGACGCGATCCGGCATCACCGACCAATCCGACGGAGAACGGCAGCCCGATTTGGGTGACGGCCGTGGCCGCCACCGACCTATATGTGGACTTCGACGGCGATCCCACCACCGGCGTTTTGGTCGACGTCAACGGCAATCGCTACGACCAATTGATTTCCGTGAATCCCTTGGAATCCGTGCGCCTCCTCGACCCCTCCGACACGGATCAGAGCGGCACCCGGATCTACACCCTCGACGGCACCTTGATCGCCGCCGCCTGGGGTCAGGACGCCACGACCGCCAGCGCCGCGGCCCCGGCGGTCGATGTCGGCACCACGGTCTTGCCCCTCGACGCCCTGCGGGCCCTCAAGGAAGGCAGCCTGCTCGACGACGCCGATGGTGACGGCGCTCTCGGAGCGGGCGATACGATGGAATATCGCATCGTCATCTCGAACGTTTCCGAAGCGGTGGTGAGCAACGCTACTCTCGAAGACTTCGGCCTCGATTCGAATCTGACCTACGTCGCGGACTCCACGGAGATCGACGGCCTGGCGGTGGCCGACGACACCGTGGGAGCGACCATCTTCCCGCTGGACGAAGGCGGTCAATTGCTGGCCGATATCGGCATCGGACAATCCGTGGTGGTGACCTTTGCCGTGCTCATCGCCGATCCCTTGCCGGCCGGGGTCGAGGAGCTGCTCAACCAAGTCCGCGTATCCACCTCGACCCAAATCGAGGTCGGCTCCACCCTGACCACGGTCAAAAACCCCGCCCTTTCCATCACCAAAACGTCCAACGTGGTGGACGATGTGGTCGCCGGTCAAATCATCGACTACACGGTGACCATCGACAATATTTCCGGCGACGCGGCCCGCGGCATCAAGGTCATCGACGGCCTGCCGCCGGGCACCTCCTACGTGACGGAGAGCACCAGCGCCACCGGCTTCACCGACGTCTTTTCCGGCACCGTATCCGTGTCCGACGCGCCTGCGGGAGGCATCGCCTTCAACGAAGGCTCCAATCCGTGCCCAGGCACGCCGTTGGTCCGCACCTTCTCGGTCGGCAGCACGTTCACGATCGCCGACGTCGACTTGGGTTTCAATGCCGCTCACACGTTCCGGAGCGACATCCAGGCGGTGCTCGAATCTCCCGCCGGCACACGGGTGACCGTGCTCGACGGCGTGGCCGGCGACGGGGACAACAACTACGACATCCTGCTCGACGACGAGTCCGTCAACCCGTTGGACGACGGCTCCCCCGACAACACGGCCGCGCCGTTCTACGATCGCGACGTCATCCCAGACAACGCTCTCTCCGCCTTCGACGGAGAAAGCTCGGTCGGCACTTGGACCCTCGAAATCTGCGACGACGCAGGCGGTGACAACGGCACCTACAATCGAGCCGAGCTGCGCCTCTCCGGCTCCACCTCGACGGCCATCACCCGCACCAACCAGGCCGCCGCGGTCAACCCGTTGATGGACGGCGACCCCACCTATTTGGTGTTGGCGCCCGACGGCTTCGGCCTGTTGGCCGGGCAGTCCATGACCGTGACCTACCAGGTGATGGTGGACGATCCCTTGGCCCTCAATTCCACCGCCATCACCAACACGGCGTTGGTCACCGCTCTCGAGCAGGTCGAGCCCTTGACCGCCACCGTGGTCGACCCCGTTACCAACGGGGCGGCGATCGGAGATCGGGTGTGGCTCGACGTCGACGGCGACGGCTTCCAAGACGTGGGTGAAACGGGCATCGCCAACGTCACGGTCCATCTCTACGATCCCGGTGGCGACGGCGCCCCCGGCGGTGGCGACGACACCCTGATCGCCACCCTCGTCACCGACCTCAACGGCAACTACCTCTTCGACCACCTGCCGGCCGGCTCTTATTACGTCGATGTCGACGGAGCCACCGTGCCCACCGGCTTGACCACCTCCCCCGGCACCACCGATCCCAGCGCGGTGATCACGGTGAACGCGGAAGAGATCCGCACGGATATCGACTTCGGCTACACCAACGCCGACCCCAACACCGCGATTATCGGTGACTTCATCTGGTCCGACGCCGATGGCGACGGCGTCCAGGATCCCGGTGAGCCGGGCATCGGCGGCGTCACCGTCGAGCTGCTGAATAGCGCCGGCTCGGTGGTCGCGACCGTGGTCACCGCGGACGACGGCTCCTACCTCTTCACCGGCGTGGCCGCCGGCGAATATCGAGCACGGGTGGCGGCGAGCAATTTCAGCGGCGGCAATGCCCTGGACGGTTACACCGTCACCTCCGGCCCGCAAAGCGAAGGGGGCAACACCAGCGATCCGGTGACGGTGATCGCCGGCGACGTGGTGACCGACGTCGACTTCGGTTACCAAAACAGCGCCGGGACCTACAGCATCACCGATGCCCTGTGGCTCGATGTCGACAGCGACGGTGCCTTTGATCCTTCCGAATCCGGCATCGCCGGCACCACCGTCGCATTGCTCGACGCTTCCGGCGACGTCATCGCCACCACCCTGGTCGCCGCCGACGGCAGCTTCTCCTTCGACGGCGTGGAGCCGGGCAACTACACCATTTCCATCACCGACCACACGGGTGAGCTGATCGGCCTCAAGGGCACCACCACCGCGGGCTCCAACCGCGAGCTGTCGGTGACCGTGGTGGCGGCGGACGTCACCGGCCAAAACTTCGGCTTCAACGGCGAGGCCTTGCTCGGCGATCGCATTTGGTCCGACGCCGACGGCGACGGCGTGCAGGACGAGAACGAGGTCGGCCTCGCGGGCATCACCGTCGAGCTTTTGGACCGCCTCGGCGCGGTGATCGCCACCACCACCACGGACGCGTTCGGCAACTACCTCTTCGAAGGCATCGCGCCGAATCGCTATTCCGTACGGGTCGACAACACCACCCTGCCGGCCGGTTTCACCCAAACCGGGGATCCCGACGCCACCCTCGATCATCAATCGTCGAGCATCCTCACCCTCGGAGATGCCGACCTGGTGCTCGACTTCGGCTATCAAAACACCAGCCTCGCCGATATCTCGGGCAACGTTTTCTCCGATCTGGACCGCGACGGCATCGACGACGGCGTGGGTGAGCCCGGCTTCACCGATGTCACCATCGCCTTGCTCGACAGCTCCGGCAACGTCATCGCCACCACCAAAACCGACGCCAACGGCGATTACACCTTCCCGGATCTGCCGGCCGGCGACTACACCGTGGAGATCACGGACGAAGGCGGTGTCTTAAACGATTACCTGCTGACCAGCGGCCTCGATTCCATCGACGTCACCCTGGCCGGCACCGACATCACGGGCATCGATTTCGGCTACGCTCGCAACGCGGGCACAGGTGCCATCGGCGATTTCGTCTGGCTCGACGCCGATCGCGACGGCGTCCAGGATGCCGGCGAGTCGGGTCTTTCGGGCATCGATCTGGACCTCTACGACGTCGGACCGGACGGCGCCATCGGCGGCGGTGACGACGTCTTGATCGCCTCCACCACCACCGACGCCAACGGCGGTTACGTCTTCCCGGACGTGGCTCCCGGCTCCTATTACGTCGACGTGGACGGCGTGCCCAGCGGTCTCTCCACCACCACCGGCACCACCGATCCGTCGTCCATCGTGCTGCTCTCCGAGGGCGAGCACTTCACCGAGGCGGACTTCGGTTATGCCGGCACCAACGGCGCCGGCGCCATCGGTGATCGCGTATGGGCCGACGTCGACGGCGACGGCGTCCAGGATCCGGGCGAGATCGGCATCGGCGGCGTCACCCTGACGGTCGTCGGTCCCTCCGGCACCTTCACCACCGCCACCGCTGAGGACGGCTCGTGGCTGGTCACCGGCCTGGCACCGGGCACCTACACCGTGACCGTGGACTCGTCGACCCTGCCGTCGAGCTACGACACCGCGCCCACCAACGGCCCAGCCAGCCGCGAATACCTAGTGATCGCTACCGCCGACGTGCTCACCGCCGACTTCGGCTTCGACGGCACCAACCTCAGCTCCATCGGCGATACCGTCTTCCTCGATGAGGACGGCGACGGCTCCCAGGACGCCGGCGAGGCCGGCATCTCCGGCGTCACCGTCGACCTGCTCGACTCCGGCGGCAACGTGGTGGCGACCACCACCACCGACAGCTCCGGCAACTACGACTTTGTCGGCTTGGCCGCCGGCGACTACCAGGTGCGGGTCACGGACGTCGGCCAGGTCTTGACTGGGCTCAACCTATCGGCCGGCACCAATCCCACGTCGACCATCAACCTGGCACCTGGCCAGGACTACGACGACGCCGACTTCCCCTACGCGCCGTCCAACGGCTCGGGCACCATCGGCTCGATCGTCTGGAACGACATCGACGGCGACGGCGTGCGCGACGTCGGTTTCGAGCCCGGCCTGCAAGGCGTGACCCTGGCCCTTTGGCACGACATCAACGGCAACGGCGTGATCGAGCCGGGCACCGACAACCTGCTGCGCTCCACCACGACGGACGAAAACGGTGAATATGAATTCGTCGGCCTGGTGCCAGGTTCTTATTTGGTGGACGTCACGGATACCTCCGGTGTCTTGACCGGCTTCACCAAAACCTCGGGCTCGGCCGGGGTCGACGACAACAGCCAAGCGGATCCCTACGCCGTGGTCTTGACCAGCGGCAGCCTGAGCAACGACACCGCGGACTTCGGCTATCAAGCCAATACGCCGCTCGGCATTTCCGGCACCGTCTTCGGCGACGACAACTCGGACGCCGCCCAAAACGGCTCCGAAGCCGGGGTTGCCGGCGTGCCGGTGATCCTCTACCTCGACCTGGACGGTGACGGCGTCATCGATCCCGAGGATCCCCAAATCGCTACCACCATCAGCAACGGCAGCGGTGACTATGCCTTCACCGGTCTGCCCGACGGTCGCGACTACATCGTCGCCGTGCAAACCGGGGACACCGCGATTGAGGGTCAGACCCAAACCACCCAAACGGCCACCGGAGGCGTGCAGCCCGTGACCCTCTCGGGATCGAGCTCCACGGGCAACGATTTCGGCTTCGTGGACAGCGCCCCCGAGGTGGTGAACCCGGCGGTGATCGGCGATCGGGTCTGGCTCGACACCGACGGTGACGGCGTGCAAGACGTGGGCGAGCCGGGCATCCCGAATGTGGATCTCGAGCTTTACGACGTCGGCCTCGACGGAGCTCCCGGCGGTGGTGACGACGTGCTCGTGGCCACCACGACCACCGGCGCCAACGGCACCTACAGCTTCGGTGGTCTCGACGCCGGCACCTACTACGTGGACGTGGACGCCACGAGCCTGCCCGCGGGTCTGACCACCTCGGCCGGCACTTCCGACCCGAGCTCGGCGGTGACCGTGGCCTTGGGCGACGTCATCGACACCGTGGACTTCGGTTATTCCCTCGCCTCCGACGCGGCGGTCGGCAACTACGTGTGGTCCGACGCCGACAACGACGGCCGGCAGGATCCGGGCGAATCGGGCATCGGCGGCGTCACCGTCGACTTGGTCTCCGCCGGACCCGACGGCATCTTCGGCACGGTCGACGACGTGGTCGAGGCCACCACCACGACCACCGACGACGGCTGGTATCTCTTCACCGGCGTCTCCGCAGGCGAGTATCGGGTCGACGTCACGGACACGGGCAATGTGCTCATCGGTTATTCCTTGACCAGCGGGCCGCAATCGTCCAACGATCCCACGGATCCGTTCACCATCGCCGACGGTGACGTCTACGACGATGCCGATTTCGGCTACCGGGATGCCACGCTCTTCGACATCTCCGACCGCCTGTGGCAGGACATCGACGGCGACGGCACCCAAGATGTGGGAGAGCTGGGCATCGGCGGGGTCACCCTCAACCTCTTGGACGACTCGGGCGATGTGATCGCCACCACCGTCACCGACGGCAACGGCGACTTCACCTTCTCCGATCTGCAAGACGGCAATTACACCCTCTCGGTGTCGGACACCGGCGCCGTGTTGCGGGAATTTGTCGGTACCACCCCACCGGCCACCGCCGACGCCCTCGCGGTGACCCTGGCAGGAGCCGACGTCTCCGCCGTCAGCTTCGGTTACAACCAGCCCGGCATCGTCGGCGACACGGTGTTCTCCGACAGCGACGGCGACGACGTCCAAGATCCGGGAGAGCTGGGCATCGGCGGTGTGACCGTGGCCCTGTGGCAGGACGCCGACGGCAACGGCATCTTCGACTCCACGGTCGACACCTTCATCGGCAACCAAATCACCAACGCCGACGGCAGCTATCTCTTCGAAGGCCTGCCCCAGGGCACCTTCTTCGCGTCCATCGACTCGAGCCAGCCGGCGTTGACCGGTTATAGCGCCACGACTCCGGACGAGGAGGTCGGTGTCAACGCCGCCGGCGTGCAAATCGAGGCCTCCCTCGCCAACTCGGCGGCGAGCTTCCTGGCCGCCGACTTCGGCTACCAGAACACGGCCCTGCCCGACGTCTCCGGTAACGTCTTCAACGACGTCGACCGGGACGGCATCGACGACGGTGCCGGCGAGCCCGGCTTCCTAGGCGTGACCCTGGAGCTGCGCAACGCCGGCGGCGAGGTGATCGCCACCACCGTCACCGACGCCAACGGCGACTACAGCTTCTTGGACGTGCCCGCCGGCAGCTACACCGTGGCGGTCACCGACGAGGACAGCGTGCTCGACGGCTACTTGCTCACCAGCAGCTTGGACGAGGTGCCGATCACCGTGGCCGCAGGCGACATCACGGGCATCGACTTCGGTTATGCCCGCGACGCCTCCACCGGCTCGATCGGCGATCGGGTCTGGCTCGACAGCGACGGCGACGGCATCCAGGACGGCGCGGAAACCGGCCTCGGCGGCGCCACCGTCGAGCTCTACGATCCGGGTCCGGACGGCGCGGTCGGCGGGGGTGACGATGTGCTCTTGGGCACGGCGGTCACCGACGCCAACGGCAATTACGCCTTCTCCGGCCTGGCCGCGGACCTCTACTACGCCCAGCTGGACACCTCGTCTCTGCCCAACGGCGGCAGCGGCCTGGTGGTCTCCACCGCCAACCCGACGGCGATCATCGCCCTGTCGGAAGGCGAGCAATACACCGAAGCGGACTTCGGCGTCGCCAGCGCACCGACCACCGGCGCCATCGGCGATCGGGTGTGGTTCGACGCCGACGGCGACGGTCTTCAGGATCCGGGTGAAACCGGTATCTCCGGGGTGGAGATCCTGCTCACCGGTCCGGGCTGCGCGCCCTGCACCACCACCACGGGAGCTGACGGCACCTATATGTTCACCGGCCTGGCCGCGGGCGACTATAAAGTCGACTTCAACCCCGCGACCCTGCCCGTGATCTACGATCCCAGCCCGACCAACACCACCGGCAATATCGATGTCGACGGATTGGCCGGCGGTGACCTGGTCACCAGCGCCGACTTCGGATTCGGCGCTTCGGGATCCATCGGATCCATCGGCGATCTGGTCTTCCTCGACCTCGACGGCGACGGCAATCAGGACGCCGGCGAGCCGGGCATCGAAGGGGTCACCATCGATCTCCTGGACGCCGCAGGCACCACGGTCCTGGCGTCCACCAGCACCGACTCCGCGGGTGCGTACAGCTTCCTCGGCCTGGACGCCGGCACCTACCAGGTGCGGGTGACCGACACCGCGGGCGTGCTCTCCGGCCTGAACTTGTCGGCGGGCTCCAACCCCACGGGCGCGATCGTGCTGACCGCCGGGCAGAATTACGTCGACGCCGACTTCGGCTACGCGCCGTCCGGTGGCACCGGTGCCATCGGCAACCTGGTCTGGCACGACACCAACGGCGACGGTGATCGCGATGCCGGTGAGTCGGGCATGCAAGGGGTCACCCTCGAGCTGTGGCACGACACCAACGGCAACGGGGTGATCGAGCCCGGCACCGACAACCTGGTCCGCACCACCACCACGGACATCAACGGCGAGTACGTCTTCACCGGCTTGCCCGACGGCGACTACCTGGTGGATGTGACCGACGACGTCGGCGTGCTCACCGGTTTCACCAAGACTTCGGGCGTGGCGGACACCAACAACAACAGCCAAGCGGACCCCTACGCGATCACCGTCTCCGGCGGCAGCGTGGAAACCGCCGACTTCGGTTATCAAGCCGGCACCAACTTCGACATCCTCGGCACCACTTTCTTCGATATCGACGCCAGCGGCACCGAGGATCCCGTGGACTTCGGGGTCGAGGAAGTGGAGGCCTTCCTCTACATCGACCTCGACGGTGACGGGGTGATCGATCCGGAGGACCCGCGCATCGGCGTGACCACGGTGGATGCCAACGGCGACTACATCTTCGAGGACCTGCCGAACGGCAACTACATCGTGGCCGTGGACGCGGGTGGCACCTTCGTCGACGGCGCCCGCCAAACCACCCAGCTGCTCACCAATAGCGTCGAGCCGGTGACCGTCGCCGGCGCGGACTCCACGGATAACGACTTCGGCTTCAACCGCACGGCGACCCTCGCTCTGGTCACTGAAATGCGGGCCTGGTCCGGTCGCGGGGGAACGACCCTCGAATGGCACACCACCGCCGAAGCCGGCACCGCCGGATTCCACGTCTATCAGGTCGTGGCCGGGCAACCCGTGCTGGTCAGCGAATTCGTACCGTCGTTGGACGGTGCCGCCCAAGGCGCTCGCTATCGCCTGTCCCTGCCGAGCCGGTCCCTGCCAAGCCGCGGTGCTGAGATTCAGGTGCTCTTGGAAGAGGTCGAGCGCACCGGCACGTCCCAGATCTACGGTCCGTATCGGGTGACGGTCGAGGGCTCCGAGCCGACCCGTGGCAGAGCGGTGAGCAAATCCGCCGAGCTCTGCGGCAGCGGCTACGAGGTCGCGCCCTTGGCTCCGGACCACGATCGGGTCATGGCCGCGTCGGCGTTCCTCGAACAGGCGGCCGTCGAGCGGTCCGTCAAAGCCATCGGCGATCGGCTGCGCATCACCGTCGAGCAAGACGGCCTGCAGGTGGTCTTCACCGAAGCCATCGCCGACGGCCTTGGCATCGATCTTCTCGACGCCCAACAGGCCATCGACTCGGCCCAGCTGCGTCTGGTGCGGGCGGACCAAGGTCCGGTCGCTTACTTGCCCGTGGACCAAGGTCTGGTCTTCGTCGGCAAAGCCATTCAGGATCAGATCTACACCACCGAAGAGGTGTATTGGCTCGAGCCCGGAGCGGGAATCCACATGTCCGTGGTCGACGGCGGGCCGGCCGTACCGACGGCCGGCGGCAGTCTGACCCACGAGCAGCAATTCGAGGAAGACGCCTTCGCAGCCACCTTCGTGGCCCGGGATCCCGATCTGGACTATTGGCATTGGCGCGGTCTGATCGCCGACCACAGCACCTTGGGCTCGACCGACTTCCAGATCGCGCTTCCGGATCTGGTCGACGGCACCGAAGCCCAGCTCACCCTGCACTTCCGTGGCGCCAGCTATTCGGAGGTGCCGAACGAGCACCATGCCGAGATCGAGATCGACGGCCAATGGGTCGGCGAGACCTATTTCGACGGATTGGGTGACCACAGCGCCGCCTTCGACTTGGCCGCCGGCACTTTGGTGGACGGCGCGACCCTGAGGGTGATCGCCACCCTCGACACCGGCGCCACCAGGAGCTTCTTCTATGTCGACTCCTACGATCTGAAATACCAACGCCGCACCCAGACGTCCTACGAGAGCTTCGAGGGACGATTCGGCGGTGAGTCGGAAGTCACCGTCGAGGGATTCGTCGCCACGGATCTGCTGGTGCTCGACACCACCGAGCGGGACGTGCCCGCGATCATCGGCAGCGCCATCATCGATCCGAACCAAGCCTCCGTGTGGGCCACCTTTGGTCGACCGGCCGGGGCTCAGACCTTCCGGGTCCAAAGCTTGGGCTCGGCGGTCAGCCCGCAGGTCGAGGCAGTCTCCAGCTCCCATTGGCTGGATCCCTCCAACGCGGCGGCTTACCTGGTCATCGCGCCGGAGAGCTTGATGTCGTCGGCCCAACGGCTGGCGGACCTGCGACGCGGTGAATTCGGCTCCAGCCTGGCGGTCTCGGTGCGGGACATCATGGACGAGCTGGCGGGCGGTAGATTCCACCCACCGGCCATCCGCGAATTCCTCGCCTACGCCGTGGATCGATGGTCCGTGCCGCCCACTCACGTGGCACTGCTCGGTCGCGGCAGCCTCGACTACCGCGATCTCCAAGGCCTAGCCGGCGATCCCTTGCCGCCTCTGATGACCGCGACCCCGTTCGGCCTCTACTCCGCCGACGCAAGCTTCGCCGACATCGACGGGGACTCCCGACCGGACGTGGCCCTGGGCCGCATTCCCGCGTCCACCCCGGAAGAAGCCGATGCCTACATCGACAAAGTTATGGCCTACGAGGCGTCGTCCGGATTGTGGCAACGGCGAGCGCTGCTGCTGGCGGACAACGACGATATGGGCGGCGACTTCTCTTCGGAGATGTTGGAGGTCGCTACCGTCATGCCGCCAGACCTGGAGATTGAAACCGGATCCCTGGGTTCTGAAGGCACTGACGGGCTCCGCGATCGCTTGTTCAGCGCCCTCGATCGCGGAGTCGGTCTGGTGGACTGGATGGGACACGGTGGCCTCGACCGCTTGGCCGAGGAAGGCGTCCTGGTCAGCTCCGACGTCGCCGGCTTGGACCACGGCGTGCAGCCGGTCTTCGCCCTGCTGTCCTGCAACGCCGCCCGATTCGAGCTGCCGGGCTTCTGGAGCCTGGCCGAAGAGTTGGTGCTCGCCGACAGCGGCGGCATCGCGGTCATCGCACCCACCGGCCTGGCGCTCAACGTCGACAGCTTCGACGCCAACCGCATGTTCGTGCGGGAGCTCTACCACGGCGGACACGACACCCTCGGTGAGGTCTTCCAAGCGGTGATCCGGCGATTCGTCGACGTCGCCAGACTCGACTCCGATCCACGGGTCTACATGCTCGTCGGCGATCCGGCCCTGCGGACCGATCTGTCGGGCCTGCCGTCAGCGGTGATCTTCACCGATGGCTTCGAGAGCGGTGATACGTCGCGCTGGTCGAATTAGTCGCGGATCTCAGCGGCGGGTCGGCAGCGTCCGACCTAAACACACGAGCCCGACTCGGCGGCAGGCCGGAGTCGGGCTTTTTTTCTTTTCTGCCAGGTTGATGCTTGGGCCCTGGTGCCAGGTTGATGTTCTGGGTTCTTTGCCTGGCCCTGCCTGGCCCAGTGCCAGGTTGATGTTCTGGGTTCTTTGGCTGGTCGGGTACCTGGTTGATGTTCCGGGTCTCAAGTGCTTGGGCCCTGGTGCCAGGTTGATGTTCTGGGTTCTTTGGCTGGCCCAGTGCCAGGTTGATGTTCTGGGTTCCCTGGCTGGCCGGGGTACCTGGTTGATGTTCCGGGTTCTCAAGCGGGCCTTAGCCCAGTCGAGCTTCGACCGGGCAAAGGCGAGCTGGGTCAATTTAGGTCTGGATCTTGCGCGCTGAGCTCGGTGTCCTCTTCCATCATTTCGCGGATTTCTTGTAAGTTGGGATCCTCCGCAATGTCCGCCAAGAGGCCTTCCAAAGTGAGCTCCGAGTTGCGCAGCAGCTCCAGGATCTCCGGCCGCGCCTTGCCGTAGATTCCCGCATCTTTCCGGCTCAGGATGACCGTCAGCAGAATCCCCGCTGAGACAAAGATCAACAAATAGTAGCCATATCCGCGCATAAAGTCTGTCGAGATTCCAACCAACGATTCGATCCACCGGAAATGAATTCCGAGACAAAGAGCAGGAACGGCGATAAGAAAGAACCGAACCCACAACACTCCAGAGGCCTCAAGCGCCTCATTGACTTCCATCAGACGGGCGTAAAAGACCCTATGCTTTCCGTAGAGCGAAAACCGTGAGCCTCCCGGCAACGTGATGTGCTCCGCATGTGCTTGGATCCAAGCGAAGAGTGCCTCTGACAGGTCTCCAACCTCGTCGTAGTAACGGTCATCTAGATCGTTCAATAGCGCGTCCCGAGCCGAATCCTCACGCTGGATGGTCCGGCTCACGGCCTGCGGCGATGCCGGGCCTTCGAGCTGCAGCGCATTAATGGCATCCTGGGTCAGCCTCGCTGCCACCGGGCATCCAATGCGGTGTAGGGCATCCACGAAATGCTCGACGTATTCGTGCGTCTGATTGAGGAACAGCTGACGATAACCACCGTTGTTGACCTCGCGCTCTACTGCTTCGACGACCAACACCGTTTGCTCTGCCTGGGTCAGAGCATCGAATCCAGCTCGATCCGCTTTCGATTGGATCCCCTGCTCGAAGGCCAACACCAAAGAGTCCTTGCGATGGCTTTCCCGCAACGCGATCAACTCGCTGGTGCTTTGTCCTTCATAATTCAACCAATTATTTTCGTCCATGAGTCTCCCTCACATGGCGGCGAATTTCACGTTCCCCGTTTCGTCCTTGCCTACCATCATAGTCTCATTGACCGCGAACATGATCGTCGCCGAAAAGGAGACAGGTGCCGTTGGAAACACCGTATTGTTCCAGACTTCCGTTTCGGATTCCGGTGCTAGGTTCTTTTTCATCGCTGCTCTGCTTTTCTCCCTATCCGGTGCCAGGTTGATGTACCGGTGCCAGGTTGATGTGCCAGGTTGATGTACCGGTGCCAGGTTCTTGTATTGGTGCCAGGTTGATGTTCCGGTGCTAGGTTCATGTATCGGTGCCAGGTTGGTGTTCTATTCCAGCAACCTCTTACGAGCCGGCAAACTACATCTCCTGAACAATCTATCTGCATAGCAGAATTGCCGGCCATTTCTTCGTCCTTCCTCAAGTAGAGGCATGTGCCTTCTAAACACAACCTTCTACAGAGGAGACGATCATGAGTTGCCCAATCCAGAAATCCACTTTTCGAGCTGCCTCAGAGGTTGGCATCCAATGGCTCATCCAGCCAGGGGTTTCCCATGTCTAGATTCCCCCGCCTATGGACCCGACCCAACGCCGGTGTCGCCGTCATGAATCGCTGCATTCAAGGCCGACACCTGCTCAAACCCAGCCCGCGTCTCAACCAGATCGTTGTCGGGGCGCTCGCCAAAGCCCAAGAGAAATACCCCGTCGAAATCTACAGCGGTGCTTTCGCCAGCAACCACTTTCACCTCCATTTACAGGCTCCCACCGTGAAAATCCAAGCCGATTTCATGGCTCACTTCACTCGCAAGCTCTCGTTCGAGACCGGCATTCTCTACGATTGGGAGACTCGTACCTTCCCCGATCGATACCACTCTTCGGAAGTCTCCCAAGAGCCTGAAGCCCAAATCCAGCGGCTCGTCTACCACCTCAAGCACGGCGCAAAAGAAGGACTTGTGTCCGGCCCACTGGATTGGCCCGGCGTCAACTTCCTCGACGCCCTGATCACCGGCGAGCCCCTCAAAGGCATCTGGATCGACCGTTCCGGGTACTATCGTGCAAGGTCACGAGGCGAAAACGTCAGCCTCGAGGATTTCACCGAGCATCTGGAGCTGCCCATTGCTCCGCTGCCCTGCTGGGCCCATCTGAATCAGGAGTCCCGCCGCGATTTCGTGCTGGACATCATTCGAGAGATCGAAGAAGAAACCGCGGCAAATCACGCCGCGAACGGCACTGCTCCCCTCGGGGCGGAGGTTGTGCTCGCCGGGGATCCCCACGACTACCCCAAAAAGCTCAAGAAATCGCCCCAACCGCTCTTCCACGCCTTTCGCAAGAAAATCCGCCAGGACATGAGAGAGGCTTTTGCGCTGATCTTGGCCGCCTACTACGAGGCGTCGAAACGTTTGAGAAGCGGAGAAGGAAATGTCGAGTTTCCGGAAAACTCGTTCCCACCCGGATTACCGTTCGTTGAGCCCGCTTGGGCGATGGCAGGGCCTGCGCTGAAGGCTCCCGAGCCCGGATAATAAAGTTTTTCACGTCACCCGTCGCCTCACATGATTAGAAAGGAGCTGCCAAAAAACTTGGGAAGGGGAAAGTTCGCCTCCTTTGAGCAAGATCGACAGCATCTCTTTGACTTTCACTTGAGATATTTGTTCTTGTGCTCATTCTCCTGGCACCTCTTCAACTCCTGTAAGATCAGCCTGTGAGCCGAGCACCCGAATCGCCCCATGGCCCCCTCCTGCCGATTCTCTATCGCGAGATCGAGGACCGCTGTCGTGAGACCGCCGAATCCCTTCCACCCTGGCCCTGCCGACGAGGATGCGACGATTGTTGCCGCCGTTTGGCAGAGCCTCCTCGACTGGTCCGTGAGGAATGGCGACGGATCGAAATCGGCCTACAAGGACTCGCCCCGGAGGTCCGCTCCGAGATCGAGGACCGGCTAGTCGCGACCGCTGAGCTCGACACCGGGCCCGTGGTCTGCCCCTTTCTCGAGCTCGAATCCGGGGCGTGCGGAATCTACGACCACCGCCCCTCTACCTGTCGGACCTACGGGTTTTACCAACTCCGCGACGGAGCGGCCTACTGTCGAATCGTGGAAGAACACGCCGATCGAGATACCGAAGCTTCGCCCTGGGCATCGAAGATCGTCTGGGGACGGCAAGAATCCATCGACCACCGCCTAAAACAGGCCTACGGTGCCCCGATCCCCCTCCGTCAATGGTTGCGTGAACGGCGGGATTCGACGACGGGCCAACAACCTGGCACCTCGTAGGTCTGCACCTCGTAGGTCTGCACCTCGTAGGTCTGGCCAACAACCTGGCACCCCGCAGACCTAATCCCCCCGTAAAGCAACAGCTGGGCTGACATCGAGAGCCCTCTTCAAAGGCAAAGCCACCGCGCAAGCGGAGATCGCGAGCAAAGTCAGCGAGACCCACAGCCACAGACCGGGCTCGACGGCTTGGATGCCGTAGACGTGCTTCGAGAGCAAGTGTCCGACCCATGTGGCGCCCGCCAGTCCCAGGGCCAAACCCGGAGTCACCAAGTAGAGGGCTTGTTGGACAACCCCTCCGACGATGGAGCCGTGTCCGGCCCCGAGCGCACGACGCAGCCCGAGCTCGCGGATTTGATGGGCGATGCTCATGGACAGCACGGCGTAGAGCCCGACCGCGGCCAGGATGAGGGCCAATTGGGCGAAAGCGCCGATCAAGCGGGTCTGGAATCGATGGTGCTCGAGCCGTTGGTCGATCCACGCTTGCAAGGTTTGCCCTTCGCCCAAGGGAATGGTCGGATCCTGGGACCAAATACGCGACCGGACGGCGGCCACAGCGAGGGCCGGATCTCGCTCGGTACGCATCAGAAGCTGCATGCGAGGCCAGGGGAATTGGGCGTAGGGCAAGTACAGCCGGGGAGCGCGATGCTCCGTGGCGTCCGCCCGCACGGAGGCGACGACCCCGACGATCCGACGCACGGTGGTGTCGTCGGAGCTGAAATAACCCGGGTGGGTCAGCTTCAATCCGAGGGCGTCTCGGGCAGCCACGCCCATCACGGTACGGACGAACGTCTCATCGACGATCACCGTGCCGGGCCCGTCGGCGCTGTCGAGGCTCGGGTCGAAGAGCCTACCGGCGAGCAAGCGCAATCCAGTGGCGGTCATCCACCCGCCGTCCACGCTGCGGATCACCACCCGCAGATCATCGGGCTCGGCCGCGACACCTTCCAACGACAGCAGGGGCATGCGAAATCCTCCCGCGTCCAAGGGGTGATGGTTTCCGATACCGGCGCTTTCGATGCCCGGAGCTCCCGCCACATTCGCCGCCAGATCCTCGTAAAACCGCCGACGAGACTCGGCATCGTCGGCGGCAGCAGGCGGGCTGACCGTCATCAACATGGCACCGTCGACCCGGAGACCGTGATCCACGTCAAGCCGCTGGCTCATGCTGCTGAGCATCAACCCAGCCGTAGCCGCCAGCAGAGTGGCTACCGTCACCTCGGCGATCACCAACACCCGGTTGGATCGCGCCCCGGACACGGTTCCGACGCTCGTCCGAAGATCCCCCGCCGGATCGACCCGCGAGCCCAGCCGGGCCGGCAGCCAGCTCGCCAAGGCGCCTGCCAAGCCCGTGGTGGCCGCCATCACTAGGACTACCCGCAAATCGATGCCCGCTTCCACCAAACGCGGCAGGTCCGGCGGCGCCAAACGTCGGAAGAGCTGGAGCAGCAGATGGCCGACCCACAGGCCGAGGACGCCCCCGCACACGGCGAGCGTCAAGCTCTCCACCGCCACCAACCGTCCCATGGCGACGCGATCGGCTCCGAGGGCTGAGCGCACGGCCATTTCACGACGGCGCGACGCGGAGCGCGCCAACTGGAGATGCGCCACGTTGGAGCACGCCAACAACAAGAGCGCGGCCACCGCCGCCATCACCACCCACAAGGGGCCGTCTACCCGTCGCGCCAACATATCCTGGAGCGATTGCACCCACGCGGTCATACCGTCCGCAACATCGCCACCGCCCAAAGCCACCGCGAGCTGCGCGTCCGCCTGTGGGTAATCGATCCCGTCCTTCAGGCGCGCCAACACCACCAGCTCACGATCGCCGTCTTGGTTCTCCTCGCGGGTGAACGGTCGCCATAGGGACACCCCGTAGGGCAGATCGAAGGCTGCGGGCATCACGCCCACGATCTCGTGATCCACCCCCTGGATCGACACCCTTTCGCCGAGGATCGAAGCCTGAGATCCGTAGCGGCTCTGCCAGAACCCGTGGGCCAGAAGGACGACCGGCGCGCCGTCGGAGTATTCCCGCTCGCTGATGCCCCGACCGATCATGGGCTCGACGCCGATCACCTCCAGATAACCCTCCGAGATTCGCGCCAGCTGAATACCCATGGGCCGACCCACGGAGTCCACCAAATCCCGGGGTGCCACTGAAAACGCGGCGACCGCTTGGAAGACGGACACCTCGCGCAGCCTTTGTACCTCCGGCCAGCTCGCCTCCATGAACCGCTGATCGCCATCGAGCTGGGCCGACCAAACCCTCACCAGTCGATCCGGATCGGGATACGGCAACGGCCTGAGCAAGACCCCGTCGACCAACGCATACACCGCCGCGGTGGCCCCCAATCCCAGTGCCAACGTGCCGATGGCGAGGGCGGAATATCCTGGACGACGCCTCAAACCCCGAAAGGCGATCCGCGCGTCGTGAATCCAGGGTTCCATGCCTCCGCCGCCCGCCGGGATTTCGTCTTTCCTAGCTCCGGACCACCGTTCCCGCACGGCCGAGCTCATCAGGTCGGCCCCGGTCACCACGACGAATTTGCACCGGGCCCACGGGCTCCGCAGAGCTGCCCATTGGTCTTCCAGATCCCGACGGATGGAGTCCCCGAATCGATCGCGAAAGGATCGCGGAAAGCAACGGATCCAAGATGAAATGAGTCGATGGATAAGGCGGCTCATGTCCCTTCCTCTGCCAATTGACCTTCCTCCCCCAACAAGCCCAGACGTCGCGAATGGTCGAGCTGCTCGGCCATTCGTTCCGATTCCGCCACCAGCACCGCTCGCCCCTTTTCCGTCAATCGATAGTAGCGACGTCGCGCATCGTCTCGATCCGCGTCCGACGGCGGCTCCACCTCCGCCAGCCAGTCGTCATCCAGCAGCCGAGCGAGGTGTCGATAAAGCTGGCCGGTGCCTAGGGTCAGGCGACCGGCGGACTGATCTTTCAATCGCCCGAGCAGCGCGTAGCCATGGGCGGGGCCCTCGGCAAAGGCCAGCAAGAGGCCGTAGATGATCGGTGTCAAGGGAAGGAAACGTTCGGCCATGAATCGATCGGTCATCTCGTATCTCCATCTCGTCTATATACAATTTGCATATATCCAAAATAGATCTACGTGGGCCAGTCCGCAGGGTTGCACTTCCTGTGGATCATTTCTGAGCCCGATTTCAGCTCGCGAGTCATCTCCACGGTTCCCATCGAATAATAGAGAGATTAGAATAAGAAAAAGTCTATATTCTCGAGTACAGGAGAGATCATGCAGTAAGAAGCATCTTCTACGGCTTTCCTATTCGCAGTGGCTCTGGGCTTTTCTCGAGCCCTGCCGCGATCTCGGCCGGCGCCGAGGCCGTCGCCCCGTCACCTCCCACACTCTCTGAACCCCACAACTGAAATCCGATTGACGCGCTCCGTCGCCGCTCCTTGCCGCATGTTTCGCTAGGGTTGTTGTTCTTCTTTCCGCCCCCGGCTTCCGATCCAGCGGGCTCAGGTTTCGAGGTGGGATATGCCTTGGAGAGGCCGCGGACCGATCTCCGCACGAAGGAAACTTGCCGATGGCACACAACTCGCCTTTCCGCTCCAACCGATCCGGCTCCTCCAAAACTCAACGTCTCGTCCTTTGGACGATGCAGGCACTCTTGTTGCTGCTCGCTCTGCCGGGCTTCGCCCAAGACCTGCCGGACAACGACTTCATCGATTGGCCCATTGGAGAATGCGTCGACGATCGAATGGTCAAGAGCTACTCCTACAAAATCCAGCAGGACTTCGCCAATCACTGGTGCCCGGTCCATGACAACGATGTCTCGGATCGATGCAACGATGTCACCGAGGTACCCGGTCAAATCGACTTCAATTGCTTCCATTCAGGCGTCGATCTTCACCACCTTTTGGGCGGCGATTCGACCAAAGGGGAAGTGGTTTACGCCGCGGCTGACGGCCGGGTGGTCGGCCTGCTCGATTGGAACCTGCAAGGTCATGTCGTGCTGATCGAGCATAAGATCCGCGGAGAGACGATTTATGCGGCCTATGCTCATCTGAACCAAGACATCTTCGTGGTGGAGAATCAGCCGGTTCGCCGGGGTCAGCCGATCGGCAAGATCTATACCTGGGCACCCTCGAGTAATAGTCATCTTCACTTCGAGATGCGCGACCGACTGCAGGTCACCACCTGCCCTCGCGGCACGAATTGCGCCAATGAGAACGCGCTGACCCAATCGTGTTTCGGCAACGGCTACAGCTTGGTGGAGCACCCTGGGGGAGATACCACTTGCTTGAGAAACTCGGGGCCGGATGCCTTGGGCTCCTGGGGTTTTCGCGATCCGGTGGAAGGCTATTTTGCCGATCGTCCGGACTATCCCCTGTCACTGCTCGCGGCAACGGCTCCTACTCCGGCCAGTCCAGCTGTTTCTCGTCCCGGGGTTGGCAGGTCTACACCTTCGGTCTCGGCCTGACCAACGAAGCGATCGACGAGGCCTTGCTCACCCAGATCGCCACCGACACCGGCGGCGAGCTCAAACGATTGCCCACCGAGGACCTGATGTGTGAGCTCCAGCGGGTGAGAGCCAAGCTCTCCGGCGGCACGGCGGCGGTGTGCACACAGCACAGCGTGCTGCCCGGCGCCACCGTCACCTTCAACGTCGACGTGCCGGCGGGCCAAGAGCAGGCGTCGTTCAACACTTCCTGGCGCGCCGATCGATGCATCGACAAATTTGAAACGCTACATCGAGCAATCTCACTCTTCATGAAGGAACCCGTCATTTAAAACCCAAACGAGTGACCAACTCCGAGGTGCGCCGTGCTCCCGACGCCCGCCGCCAACGATCACAGCGATAGCCAAGGCACCGCCTCCCACGTCCTCTCACCCCCGTCGGTCTCCTTGCCCAAGGGCGGAGGCGCGATTCGGGGCATGGACGAAAAACCGGCCGCCCATCCGGTGACCGGCGGCAGCTCCATGGCCGTGCCCATCGCCACCAGCCCGGGGCGGTCAGGTTTCGGGCCCGAGCTTGCCCTCACCTACGACTCCGGCGCGGGCAACGGGCCGTGGGGTTTCGGTTGGGATCTCTCCTTGCCGTCGGTGACCCGCAAGACCGCCAAGGGCATGCCCCGATATCGCGACGCAGACGAGTCGGATGTCTTCATCCTCTCCGGTGCGGAGGATTTGGTGCCGGTCCTGGACGCCTCGGGCTCACCGCAGGTCGATACCCAGAGCGTGCCGGGGTTTCGCATTCATCGCTATCGACCTCGCATCGATAGCCTATTCGCTCGCATCGAGCGTTGGACCCGCACCGACGACGACGGCGACGTGCATTGGCGGGTCGTCTCCAAGGACAATCTGCTCAATATCTACGGTCGCGACGCCGAGTCCCGGGTCTTCGACCCCGAGGATCCAAAGCGGATTTTTCAATGGCTGCTGTGCGAAACCCGGGAGGACCGCGGGCAGGGGATCCTCTACTCGTATAAGGCCGAGGACGGCATCGGCATCGACCTGAGCCAGAGCCACGAGGCGCATCGGGGCGATCGCGACGACCCGCGACGATCGAGCCGTCGCTACCTAAAACGCATTCGCTACGGCAACCGCGAGCCTTTGTTGGACGGCGATGGTCGACGTCCCCACGATCTCAGCCCGCAGCAACGCAGCCAAATCGATTGGCTCTTCGAGGTGGTCTTCGACTACGGCGAGCACGATCTCGGCGTGCCCACCCCGGCGGATGTCGGGGATTGGGGCGCGCGCCCGGATCCCTTCTCCACCTACCGCCCCGGTTTCGAGGTGCGCACCCACCGGCTGTGTCGGCGGGTGCTGATGTTTCACCACTTCGAGAACGAAGTCGGCGTGGGCCGGGATTGCCTGGTACGTTCCACGGATTTCGACTACTCCCAAAGCGAGGAATCCGCCCTCCAAGACGACACGTCCCACGACGAAGCCGTCTACACTTTCTTGCACCGGGTGCGGCATGCCTCCTATTCCCGCCAGGGTCCGGGTTACCGCGAGCGCTCCCTGCCGGCTTTGCAGCTGGGTTATAGCCGACCCAGGGTCCAGGACCGAGTCGAAGAGCTCGATCCCTCCAGACTCGAAAACCTGCCCGTGGGCATCGACGGTGTGGGCTACCAATGGGTCGACCTGCACGGTGAGGGCACAGCCGGAGTGCTGTCGGAGCACGGCGAATCCTGGCGCTACCAACGAAACCTCAGCGCTCTCGGGGAACACGGTGTGCGCTTCGGGCCGTCGCGGACCGTCGACCCCAAACCCAATCGAGACCTCGCCGACGGCGCCCGCCTGATGGACCTAGCCGGCGACGGACGCATGGATGTGGCGGTGCTCGACGGCCCCCAACAAGGCTTTTTCGAAACGACTCGCGTCTCCGAAACCACCCACGGCTCCCCGGCTTGGCGCGGCTTCCAACCCTTCGAGTCCCGTCTCCCCCGAGACACCGGAGATCCCAACCTAAAGCTGGTGGACCTCACCGGCGACGGCCACGCCGACGTCCTGATCACCGAAGACGAGGCCATGGTCTGGCACCCCTCCCTGGGCGAGGCGGGCTTTGGCGAAGCCCAGCGAGTCAGCGCGGCGCTCGACGAAGATCAAGGTCCGCGGCTGGTCTTTGCGGATCTCACGGATTCCATCTTTCTCGCCGACCTCAGCGGCGACGGTCTGACGGATCTCGCGCGCGTCCGCAACGGCGAGGTCTGCTATTGGCCCAACCTGGGCTACGGTCGATTCGGCGCCAAGGTCACCATGGATGGTGCCCCCACCTTCGACACCCCGGACGGCTTCGAGCCCGCGCGCATCCGGCTGGCGGATATCGACGGCAGCGGCACCACCGACCTCATTTACCTGCACGGCGAGGGGGTGCGGCTCTACTTCAACCGCAGCGGCAACAGCTGGAGCGAGCCTCGGCATCTGGACGTCTTCCCCGCCGTCGACCCGCTCAGCTCGGTGGTCGCCACGGACTTGCTGGGCAACGGCACCGCCTGCTTGGTGTGGTCGTCCCCCCTGCCCGGCGAGAACCGACGCAACCTGCGCTACGTCGACCTCATGGGCGGCCAGAAGCCCCACCTGCTGATCCGCACCGACAACAACCTGGGGGCCGAGACCCATTTGTCCTATCGCTCTTCCACCTTCTTCTACCTGCGGGACGAGCTTGAAGGCCGGCCTTGGATTACCCGTCTGCCCTTCCCGGTGCACGTGGTAGAGCGGATCGACAGCCACGATCACATCACCGGCAACCGCTTCGTCACCCGCTACGCCTATCATCACGGCCATTTCGACGGTGTCGAGCGCGAATTTCGGGGTTTTGCCATGGTCGAGCAATGGGAGGGAGACACCCTCCATACAACCGACCCCACCCCCGGCACCGTGTCTGGTCCCGTGCCCGACAGCCCGCCGGTGCTGACCAAGACCTGGTACCACACCGGCGCTTATTTGGATCGGGAGCATCCGGAAGACGCCTTCTTCGGGCTCAGCCGAGCCCTCACGTCCGAGTATTACCGCGAGCCGGGCACGACCGACTCCCAATTCCAAGACTTGCTCCTGGCGGACACCACCCTGCCGGACGGGCTGACCCCCGAGGAAGAACGGCAGGCCTGCCGCGCCCTCAAGGGTCAGATGCTGAGGCAGGAGGTCTACGCCCTGGACGGCGGCGACCGACAGCCCCATCCCTACAGCGTGATCGAGCAAAGCGCGGCCGTCCGCCGGCTTCAAGCCCAGGGGAACGGTCGACACGCGGTCTTCCTGACCCATGCTCGGGAATCCATCACCTTCCACTATGAGCGCTCACCGCGCGACCCCCGAGTGCAACAAGACCTGACCCTCGAGGTGGACGACTTCGGCCATGTGCGGAAGCAAGTTTCGATCACCTACGGCCGACGGGCTCCGGATCCGAGCCTGCCCACCGCCGCCGACCGAGGCCGACAGCTCCGGACATGGATCACCTACACCGAAAACGGATTCACCCATGCCGTCGACGACCGTCGTTCCCATCGCACGCCGCTGCCGTCGGAGAGCCGCACCTTCGAGCTGACGGGTTACTCCCCCACCGGCCCGGCCGGCCGTTTTCGTGCCGAAGACTTCGTGGCTCCCGACCCCGCGGACGCACCGGCCGATGGGCTGGTCCACCGCTTCGATCGCGAGATCCCCTACGAGCAAGAGCCCACCACGGGACGTGAGCGTCGCCTGATCGAGCACGCCCTGATCCGATACCGTCCCGACGACCTCGGCCTTTCCCAAAGCGATGCCGAGACTTTGCTCGACCTCGGCGACCTGGAGAGCATGGCCTTCAGCGGCGAAAGCTACCAGCTGGCGTTCACCTCCGGTCTGCTCAGCGAGCTCTACGATCGCGACGGATCGCCCCTGCTGACCGACCCGCAAGGAGTGCTTGGAAGCGTGGCGGCGGACGGCGGAGGTTATGTGGATCTCTTCGCCGACGGTCGCTGGTGGGTGCCCTCGGGTCGGACCTTCTTCACCGAGCAGCCGGTGGGACCCGCCGACGAGCTGGCCTTTGCCCGAGAGCGCTTCTTTCACCCCCGGCGCTATCGAGATCCCTTCGGTCATCACAGCCTGGTCCGCTTCGATGCCTACGATCTCCTGATGCTCGAAACCGTCGACCCCTTGGGCAATCGCATCACCGTCGGTGAGCGGTCGCCCAGCGGAGAGCTGGATCCCTCGCGGCCCGGCAATGACTACCGTGTGCTCCAGCCCCGGTTGATCATGGACGCCAATCGCAACCGCTCCGAAATCGCATTCGACACCCTGGGTTTGGTGGTGGGCTCGGCGGTGATGGGAAAACCCGAGGATATGCTCGGCGACTCCCTCGACGGATTCGTCGCCGACCTCGACGAAACCCAGATCACGGACGCTTTTGCCGACCCCCTGGGCACCGCATCTTCTTGGCTGGGACGGGCCTCGACCCGATTGATCTACGACGTCTTCGCCTTTGAGCGCAGCCGCGACCAGGAGCGACCGGAGCCCGCCGCGGTCTACACCCTCGCCCGGGAAACCCACGACGCCGACCTCGCCGACGGTGAGACGTCGGCCCTGCAGCACGCCGTCTCCTACTCCGACGGTTTCGGTCGCGAGATCCAGCAGAAGCTGCCGGCGGAGCCCGGTCCCGTTCCCCTGCGCGATGTCGACGGCCGGATCCTGCTCGGCGCTGACGGTCGCCCCCTGCTCAGTGATTCAGCGGGCGATCCGGCGGGCGATCCGCCGCGATGGGTCGGCACCGGCTGGACGGTCTTCGACCACAAGGGCCGACCCGTTCGAAAATTCGAGCCGTTTTTCACCGACACCCATCGCTTCGAGCGGGATCTGCACATCGGCGTCAGCCCCGTGCTTTTCTACGACCCGGTGGGTCGGGTGGTCGCCACCGTGCATCCCAACCACACCTACGGCAAGGTGACCTTCGACCCGTGGCGGCAAACGACCTGGGACGCCAACGACACCGTGCTCGGCGATCCGCGCACGGATCCCGACATCTCGGGCTTCACCGCCGGCTATTTCGATGCCTTGGCCAACGACCCGGAGCTACCGCCCTGGCAGACCTGGCGACAACAACGACAGGCGGGTCAGCTGGGGATTCGCGCGTTGGAGGCGGCCGACAAGGCCGCGGCCCACGCCGACACCCCGACCACCGCCTTCTACGATGCTCTCGGCCGGACCTTCCTCACCCGCACCCACAATCGGGTCACCAGCTCCGGCCACGCCCTGGACGGCACCGAAGAGATCACCTTCGACCGGGTCGAGCTCGACATCGAGGGCCATCCCCTCACGATCCGCGATGCAGTCGAGCAAAACGACCCCCTGGGTCGCACGGTGGCGGCTTACGCCTACGACCTTCTGGGCAACCGGCTCTTCAGCCACAACATGGAAGCGGGCCGACGTTGGACCGTCGAGAATGTGGTCGGCGACTCCATTCGCGGCTGGGATGATCGCGGTTTTCGCTTCCGCTCGGAATTCGATCCCCTCAACCGACCGCTGCGCGCGTTCGTCACCGGCGCCGATCCGGGGGATCCGGACCTCGAGCAATTGACCGAGCGCTCCGTCTACGGCGAGCAACATGCCGGCGCCGAGCAGCACAACCTGCGCGGCGCGCTATACATGATGCTCGATCCCGCCGGCGCGATCTTCAACGAGGACTACGACTTCAAGGGCCACGCCCTGAGCAGTGCCCGGCGCTTGGTCACCGACTACAAGGACATCGTCGATTGGCACGACGTCGACGCCGTCCTGCCCGCGGATCCCGCCCAGCCGATCGATGCGGTGGCCCTGGAGGCCGCGTTGGCACCCCGGCTCGATCCCGAGGTCTTTTCACACCACACGGCCTACGACGCCTTGGGTCGGCCGACCACCGCCACCTCCCCGGACCAAAGCGTCACTCGGCCGCGCTACAACGAAGCAGGCCTGTTGGATGGGCTGGAGGTCCAGCTGCGCGGTGAGCTCGCGGAAGGACAAGCCGTATGGACCCCATTCGTCGCCAACATCGAATACGACGCCAGGGGACAACGCCGGCGCATCGACTACGGCAACGGGTCTTCCACCCACTACACCTACGATCCCCTCACCTATCGGCTGACCCAGCTGGTGACCCGCCGGGATCCCGATGCCTTTCCCGACGATTGTCCGTCCCCGCCGCCCAGCGGCTGGCCGGGATGCCGAGCCCAGAGCTTGTCCTACACCTACGACCCCGTGGGCAACATCACCCACCTGCGGGACGACGCCCAGCAGACCATCTACTTTCAGAATCAGCGGGTCGAGCCCAGCGTCGACTACACCTATGACGCCACCTACCGATTGATCCGAGCCGGTGGACGGGAGCACCTGGGGCTGAACGGCACCCCCCTGCCCCACCGTCACGACGACCTGCCGCGCTTCGGCCTCGCCCATCCCGGGGACGGCAACGCCGTGGGCACCTACGTGGAGCGCTATGTCTACGACCGGGTCGGCAATCTTTTGGAGCTGCACCACCACAGCAATACCCCGTCCCAACCGAGCTGGACCCGCGGCTTCCACTACGAAGAGGCGAGCCTTTTACAGCCCGGCCAAACCAGCAACCGCTTGAGCCGCAGCACCCTCGGCCAGGAGCAAGAGATCTACAGCCAAGGGGGTGACGGCTATGACCCCCACGGCAATATGTTGCGCCTGCCCCATTTGGAGACCCTGGAGTGGGATCACCGAAACCAGCTCCGTGGGAGCCGACGCCAAAGCCTCGGTCCCGAAGATCCCCAGGGCCAAGAGCGCCAGGGGGAACGGACCTTCTACGTTTACGATGCCGCCGGACAGCGGGTGCGCAAGGTCACGGAGCTGGCGGGCGGTGCCCTCAAGGAGGAGCGCATCTACCTGGGCGGTTTCGAGCTCTACCGCAAGCACGCGGGCGCCGAGGCCGGTCTGGTGCGGGAAACCCTACATGTGATGGACGATGAGCAGCGAATCGCATTGGTGGAAACCCGCACCCAAGGCAGCGACCCCGCCCCCGCCCGGCTCATCCGCTACCAGCTCGGCAATCACCTGGGCTCCGCGTGTCTCGAGCTCGACCATCAATCACAGGTGATCTCTTACGAAGAATATTCCCCCTACGGCAGCACGACTTATCAAGCGAGCCGGGCGAACGTGCTGCCCAAACGCTATCGGTATACGGGTAAGGAGCGAGACGAGGAGAGCGGTTTCACCTACCACGGTGCCCGCTATTACGCACCCTGGTTGGGGCGTTGGACGTCGACGGATCCGGCGGGCTTGGAGGACGGAGTCAACCTATATCGCTACGCCTTCAACAACCCCGTCGCTTTCTTCGATCCCGATGGTCTGAAGAACGTGCCGGCCAACGACATCGATCGTCAGATCATGATGATGGAGGATCCCCAGCTCCACGCATTTTTGAAAAATCAGCTTTCCGACGCACAGCGGGCGTCCTTCGCGGACGCCGCCACCGGCGCTTTCAAGCACCGGGCCTGGGCCATGATCAACAAATACGGCATGCCCATCAAATACGAGCTGCCGGAAGACAAGATCAAAGTCGAGCCCCCGCCGCCGGAATTCGAATTTCCCTCGGATCCACCACCGGAATTGGAGCCTCCGAATCTGCCCAATCCGGCGTTGGAGGATTGGAACGTCCCACCCCACCAGCCGTTCATTCAACCCTACGACATCCTATTTTCCGACTGCCTCGGCAAGCTGTGCCATGCCCGCCACCCGGGATTCGACCCAAGATCCGACGTCAACCGAAAACAGAGGGAAAGCCCGGGAAAATCCGGTCAATCCAGAAGCTCCAAATACACCGATCACACGGGCCGCAAGGTCGATGCGAAAAAACGGTTGGAGCGGAGGAAAGGTACCACCGAGAAGAAGAATCTCGAACGCAAATCCCGCGAGTGGCGGGATCGATATATGCGCGGCAAAGCCCAACATCACAACGTGCCCGACGTGATGAAGGCCGACAAGAAGTTTATGGACCGACTCAAAGACCTGGGCATCAAAAAACCGCGGGATTGGATCGACCGCCAAATCTCCGAGCTCAACGGAGTCCAACACGGCGATGTGCATGCCCGGGGTTACACCGAAAAGTTCCAAAGCTGGGTGAAAAAGAAAGACTACAAATTCTCCAAGAAAGAGCTCATGGACTTTATTCGCCAACTCAAAAAAGAAACCGGGATTCCCAAACAATCCTCGCCTCCGAAATACAACGGGCCGCAACGGCGCTAGCACTTGAAGAGGATCGATTATGAAAAGCATTCACGCACCCATCCGATCCGGTGATCAGGGCTCCGCCGTCGCCGATCTCCAGGAAGCCTTGATCGAGTTGGCCAAACGAAATGTTTTCCAAGCCGGCGAATCGTTGATCGCCGCGGTCGAGCAAGAACGGGAGCGCCAGAGCTTTGGCCGAGCGACGCGCAGCCTGTTGATCCGCTTTCAACGGTCCAGGGACCTCGAAGCCGACGGCGAGGTGGGCCGCGTCACCGCGGCAGCTCTCAATGCTCTGCTACAAGAGCTGGGATTGTTGGCTGCGGAAGACGGCACCGGCGAGGATCGACCGGGCGACGACGGCGCGAGCGGTGGCGGCGCGGACCATCTCCTAGCCGGAGACAGCCCGCAAGAGCCGTCGGTCTCCGGACGGGTGGCCCGAGCGGACGGTACCGGCGAGTCGGGTTTGACCGTCCAAGCGTTCGACAAGCTCCTGGCCAAAGAACAGCTTCTCGGCCAAGCCGTCACTTCCAGAGACGGCGGCTATGAGCTGACCTACTCCACCTCGGATCTGATCACGCCCCGCTTGGGTCGAGCCCATCTCTTGGTGAGGGCGAGCTCTCGCACCGGCGAGGTCGTGGCGAGCTCCCCGCTGATCGTCAACGCCCTACCCCAAGAGGTCGTCAACCTGGTGGCCGGCGAAGACAGCTACCGCGGTCCGGACCTCTATCGCCGGCTGGACGAAGCCTTGCAAGAATTCCTGGTAGAGGTCGACTTCGCGGCCGTCGAGCCCCGGGACCTCTACAGCCTGGCCAACGCCACGTCCATGGACCCGCGGGCCGTGCACGACTACGTCAAAGCCCGGAGCCGGCACCAGCAATGGGACGCCCTATCAGCGGACATCTACTTCGCTTGGTTCCAAACCGGCTTGCCCGCCCGATGGGGCGCGCTGCTGGACCGTAACGCCGAGGAGCTGCGACAGCGGGCGGAAAAAGCCGTCGAGCGCAATTTGATTCCCGCCGCGAGCCTCGACTCCCTGACCGATCTCGAAGCCAAGCTCACCCAATGGCGTAGCGACTTCGTGATCGATAGCGAGGATCGTCCGGTGAGCCGGGCCTCCTTGGGCCAGCTGCTGCAGGTCGGACCCCTCGACCGTGCCCAGCAGCGGAACCTCATCGAGAGGTGGCAGACCTTCAGCGGCGATGCCGACGACTTCTGGAGCGAGCAACGGCAAGAGCTGGGGGATGAGCTGACGGACGAGCTGAAGCTCACCCTCCAACTCGGCGCCCTGACCCGCAACCACACCGGTCTGGTGTCGGCCCTGCGCCAAAGCGACAGGATTCGCAGCTTTACCGATACCGCCAAGCTGGAGACCCAGGATTGGATCGACCTTTTGGAGGCCGGCGAGCTCGAGCTCCCCGACGACATCGTGGGCGACGACGACAGCCAAAAACGTCGGGCTTACGCCGAAGCCCTGAAACGCTCCACCGAGCATCTCCTGCCCACCCGCACCCTGAAGGAAGCTTTCTCCGCGGACGATTCGATCGACAGCCGAACCTTCGACGTGTTCTTCCGTCGCCACACGGGATTCGAATTCAAAGAGCACACCGTGCGGTCCTATTTGGCGGACCACCCCGACGCGCTGTCGGAATTCGAGGATCCCGAAGAAGCCCAGCACCAGCTGGAAGCCCTGCAGCGGATCTTTCACCTCAGCCCGAGCGAGAACCGCGCCGCTGCCGCCAAGGTGTTGTGGCAAAACCAGCTCCACTCCGCTTGGGCGATTGGCCTGCGGGGAGAGCAGGATTTCGTCGATCTCTTCGACGACAAAGACACCGCTCTGCGCATCTTCAAACAAGCGCAAAGCAGCCTGCAAATCAGCCACACCGCCTGGATGCAGCTCCTGGATCAGAAGCATGCCCTCGGTTACGTCTTGCCCGGGGAGCGGGCGCGCATCGACGGCATCCCGGATCTCGAGTCCCTTTTCGGTGAGCAGGGCTATTGTGAGTGCCGCCATTGCAGCTCGTTCTTCAGCCCGTCCGCCTATTTGGTGGATCTCTTCCTCTTCCTTCAACAAGCCAAGCTGGCTTCCCAACACGCCACGCCACCGATCGACACGGTCCTGGAACGCCTCTTCGAGCGTCGCCCCGACTTGGCCAATATCCAGCTCACCTGCGACAACGCCAAAACGCCTCTGCCCTATATCGACTTGGTCAACGAGATCCTGGAAAACGCGATCGTACCCCACGGCTATGTGACCAAGAACACCCTGCTCGGCGGAAAACCGCTGACCCTGCCGGCGGCACCCGCCGACCGTCCGACCCCCCAAACCGAGCTCGGGGCGGACGTCTTGAGGGCCTTCCCCCAACACCTCAATCCCGCGGCTTACGACATCCTGCAGCATGGAGAGGGCTCCGAGCCTGTCGTTTATCCATGGAATCTGCCGTTCAATCTCTGGTCGACAGAGCTGCGCGCCTTTCTCGATCACCTAGGAGCTCCGCGCTGGCGTTTGATGGAGAGCGTGCTCGGTCAAAACGGGACCGGCAAGCCGTCCGCCGAGCGATTGGGGCTCACCCCGGCTGATATCGCCATCGCCCTCGACGACGACACGGACATCTCGGCGCTGACCGCCTACTGGGGTCTCACCGGCGCCTCGTCGGCACCGCTCCATCAGGTGGAGATCTTCCTCCATCGATCCGGTCTGACCTACGCCCAGCTGCGAGACTGGCTACGATGCAGATTCGTCCAGGAGCCCAGCTCCAGTCCCAAAATCAGCGTGCGCTTCGAGCCGGAATCCTCATGCCGCATCGCCGACGCCCGCCTCGACCACCTCAGCCCCGAGCGTCTCAGCCGCTTGCATCGATTCGGCCGGCTGTTGCTGCGGGTCGAGGAGTCGCCGGAGGAGCTCGATCGCACCTTGACGGCTTTCGGCGGCAGTCTGACAGCAAGCTTCTTCGAGGATTGGGCGAATCTCAAACACGTCGAGTCCATGTTGGCCCGTTCCCTGGAACGCGCGGAGCTGCTGACCTGGTGGCGGGATATCGACACCTACGACGGCTATGACCGTCCCTCCACCTACGCGGACCTATTCCTCGACCCGAGCCTGGGTCAAGCCGCCTCCGCCGAATTCGCGCTCAATGCCGACGGTACCGAGCTGTTGCAGGCCGACATCGGTCCGGCCACCCAGCTCGACCTCGACGCGCCGAGTTTCGCTCCCGACCTCCAAGCCCATTTGCTGGCCACCCTGCGCACGTCCATGGCCGAGCTGCGGGTCTTGGTCGAGGATGCATGGGGCGGCTCCGTGCTCACCCTCAACCTGGCCAACCTCTCCTATTTGGTCCGGGTCGCGACCTTCTGCCGTGCCTTGCGCCTCAAAATCCCTGCATTCCTCAGCCTCAAGGGCCTTCTCGGCGTCTCTCCTTTGCTCCGGCCGGACGAAACCCCCGGGGCCGTCCGTCCCGGCCACACCCGACACTTCGTCGCAGGGCTCGAGCTGCTCAGGAAGATGGACATCGACGGTGAGGAGCTGGACTATTGGCTACGACATCGCTCCCGACCCAACGCCCCTCACGCCCTGGATTCGGCAACCGTAGGGCAAATGCTCCTCGACGTGGGCAGCCTGCTGAGCGCGCAGCTCCAAGAGCCACGGCCGGAGGAGCTCTCCGATCGCGAGGTCGTGGCCCTCAAGCTCGCCCGAATCTTGGATCCCGAAAAGACGGCCACCGCCCTCACTGTGCTCGACGGCGATCCCGACTCGACCCTGACGGAGGCGGAGCAAACCGCCTTCGTCACCGATGAGCTGGTGTTCTTCAGAGACTCCGCGGACGCCGTCAGCCGGCTGATCGGTGGAGGTTTGCCGGAGCCGGCCGACCGCTATGCCTACGCCCTCGAGCACCTCGAACGGTATTTGCTCGAAGGTCTGGTCGGGCGAGCGCTGTCGGAAGCCCTCGACATGGAGACCCAGCTCGCCGCCGAGCTCTTGACCCGACATCTCAGCCATCCATCGAGCCCCACCCAGCCCGCCGTATCCGCTTTCTTTGAGCCGACCTTCCTGGCCGCCGCCGCCGACGGAAGGCTGTCGGCGGAGCAGCATCCGGAGCCGGCCGAAATCGTGGTCCGCTTGCACAAAGTCGCGGCCCTGGCGCAGCGATTGGAGCTGGACCTCGAAGCCACGACGTTCCTCTTCGAGCACGGTCCTTCGTCCGGGCTGCCGGATCTGCGCGGCTTGCCGGTACAGCCCTCGGACCAAAGCCTCGACGCCACGGATTTCGAGCCTTGGGCAAATCTGCTGAAGCTCGCCGCGGCCCAACAGGAGCGGCTCAGCGCGCCCGAGTCCCCGTACCACCTCCTGGCCCTGACTTGGGACGACTCCCTGAGCCTGGACGACCTGCTCTCGAGGATCGCCCAAGCCACGGGATCCGGCATCGGCGACCTGAGCACCCTCACCGGCCCGTCCGGTTGGGCATTGACCCATCCCGAGGGATTCCGCCATGCCGGATGGCTGGCGGATGCCTTCGAGCTGCTGCCGTTGATCGAAAGGGTCGGTGCCTCCGCCGAGCAGCTGGCCCAATGGACCGTCGCCACACCCACGGAGAACCACGCGGTGAGCGTGCGTCAAGCGGCGAAAGCCAAATACGGCCAAGCGTCGTGGCTCGAAACCACCGCGCCGATTCGCAATCGCATCCGAGGGCTCCAGCGGGACGCCCTGCTCAGCTTCGTCTTATTTCATCGGCGCAAGCACGACCAAAAACCGTTCGACGACGTCGACGATCTCTACGCCTACTTCCTGGTCGACCCGCAAATGGGAGCCTGCGCCAACACCTCGCGCACGGTCTTGGCCAGCTCGTCGGTTCAGCTCTTCGTGCAGCGCATCCTGCTCAACCTGGAGCCGGGCATGAGCTTGAGCAAGGCCCTGGCGGAAGAGTGGAAGTGGCGCAAGCAATATCGGGTTTGGGAAGCCAATCGCAAAGTGCTGCTGTGGCCGGAAAATTGGATCGAGCCCGAGCTGCGGGACGATAAGAGCCTATTTTTTCAAGAGCTCGAAAACGATCTCTACCAAGACGAGCTCAATGAGCACACCGTGGAGCGGGCCTACGCGAGTTATCTCCACAAGCTCCATGAGGTCGCCCGCCTACAGATCGCGGCCGTGCATGTGCACGACAAGGTCTTGCATGTGTTCGGCCGGAGCGCCGGACACCCCAGCTCGTTCTATTACCGTCGTCGGGAATCCGCCCGCCACTGGTCCGCTTGGGAGCGGGTCGAGCTGGACATTCACAATCTTGAGGGGGACGAGGCCCCCGCCGACGGCGTCTTGCTCTTGCCCGTCATGCACAATCGACGGCTGTTCCTATTCTGGCCGGTCTTCACCGCCAAGCTGGATGAGCCCGACGACCATTCCAGGGATCTGATCAAAGTCCACGAGCTGGCCATCGACCTACTCGACGAGGACATCCAAGACCTGCAGGATCAAGGGGGCCAAGGAGGTTTGATCGCTCAGAAGAAGAGCGCGATCCGCGACATCGAGCAGGAAATCCAGAGATTGGAAGCCGGGCTGCCCTACTACACCGTGCGCATGGCCTACTCCGAATATCGTCAAGGGCATTGGACGGCCAAACGCCTTTCGGAATCCGCCATCCGCACGCCTTACTTCCGCAATAAGTTCAAGAACGGCGATCGCGTCGCACGATATTTCATCCTTCCTGAAAAGGGCGACGGCGGCGATTTGCGGCTGTATTGCCACTTCAGCTCCGGCACCACGGACTATCGCCTCGATGCACGATTCGAGTACGACGCCTGCCGCGGACGTGTCGACGCGATCCAGGGCAGCTCCTTCCAGAAGATGGACCAAGACCTGCCCGACTTCATGCGCTTCATGAAAGCCGAGGACGACGCGTCGGGCAACGCCGTGCCCTTGCGCGTGCGCAATCGATCCGACGAGGTCGACCTGCTGCTCAAGAAGGCGGCCAAGGGCCATTTCCTCAGCTCTTCCCTCGATCTGGGCGTGCGCCGGCACAGCCAACCATTCTTCTATGAAGACCACGAGCGCACCTTTTTCATCGAGCCGCCGATTCCGCGGCGCATCTCCCACATCCGCCCGTCGGCGGTGGTCTCCCAAGCCATGACGGGAGTCACCTCGGTCTCGCAATTCACGGCCATGGCACCGTCGTTGATCCCACTTGCTCCACCTCGCGCGCTCAAAAGCCCGGTTTCCGTGCTCAACCACACATCGCCCCAAAACCACTACTACCACCAGGTCGACCGGGACGCGGTGGTTTTCCGCCAATCGCCGGTGAGCACGTCGAGACTCGGGCCTGTCGCCGGAACGGCCCCGGGAACGGCTCCCGGAACGGCCCCGGAAACGGCTCCTGGAACGGCCGTCGGCTCGACGATCGGACCGGTGGCCGAGGTCTTGACCTACGAGATGCCGGCCACTGCGGCCAAGGCCAAGCTCGGCATTCCAGCCGACAGGATCCGCTGGCGAGCCACCGGCGACTACGTCTTCCGCACCTTCTATCATCCCTACGCGTGCCTCTTCTTGGAACAGCTGGATCGCGACGGCATTCCGGGTCTGCTCAGCCCGGGCACCCGCACCGCCGAGGCGCGGAGCCTCGATCGCCAGCTGACCCCGGATCATCTTTCAAAGCTCGATTTCGGTGATCGCTACGCACCGAACTTCAATGAGGTGGATGGCAGTCGACTGCCGCGCGAGGATCTGACCTTCAACTATCGCGATCCCTACGCCGGCTACAATTGGGAGGTCTTCTTCCACATCCCTCTTTTGATCGCCGATCGGCTGCAACAAGAGCAGCGCTTCGAAGCCGCGCAAACCTGGCTGCACTACATTTTCGACCCCACGGAAACCGAAGGGAACGCGCCCTATCGATTCTGGAAAATCAAACCTTTTTTCACCTACACCAAAGCTCAAATGGAGCGCGATCTAAAGGATTTGCTCTCCGGCAAAGAAAAAGATCAGCTCCAGGCCTGGGAAGAAGATCCCTTCAATCCTCATCTGCTGGCTCGCTTCCGACCCTTGGCGTATATGAAAGCCACCCTGATGAGGTATCTCGACAACCTCATCGCCTGGGCGGACCAGCTCTTCCGGCGCGACAGCATCGAGTCCATCAACGAAGCCACCCAGCTCTATGTGCTCGCGGGTCAAATCCTCGGCAAGTTGCCGACGGAGACCGAAGCGAAATCGAAGGGTGATTTGTCTTTCGAGCAGCTGGCTTCGAGCCTCGACGCGTTGGGCAACGGTTGGATCGCGCTCGAATCCAACCAACAAAGCGACGATTCCGGCTCCGACGGGGTCCCCGCATCCCGGGCGCCCATGCTCATCCCCTACTTCTGCTTCCCACCGAACGAGAAGCTCTTGGGTTATTGGGATACGGTCGCGGACCGCCTCTTCAAAATCCGTCATTGCATGAATATCGAAGGGGTCGTGCGACGGCTACCCCTATTCCAGCCACCCATCGACCCCGCCCTACTGGTACGGGCCGCGGCCGCGGGTGTCGATCTCTCCAGCGCCCTCAACGATCTCTACGCACCACTTCCCAAATATCGGTTTACGGTGCTGATCCAAAAAGCCCAAGAGATCTGCCAAGAGGTGAAATCCTTGGGGACAGCGCTTTTGTCCGCCCTCGAGAAAAAAGACGCCGAGGCTTTGGCTCGGCTGCGGGCCGAGCAGGAGACCACCCTGCTCAAGGCCAATAGGGGTTTGAGAAAGCTCAAAATCGAGGAGCTGAAATTCCAATCGGCCGCGGTCAAAGAGCAGCGCGGGTTAGCCGAAATCCGATTCGACAGTTACGACCAACGGTCGTTCATGAATCTGGCCGAAGGCTTGGCCTTCGGCATGGCCCGAGCCGCGGCCGTCACCCACGCCGTCAGCATCGGCGTCGCCGCCGCCGGCTCCGCGGCCCACCAAGCGCCCGACGTCGAGGTGGGTGCCATCGCCGGCCCCATGGGCGGGGCCACCAACAGCAACCGATTGACCGGTGGCGACAAGGTCGGCAAGGGCATCACCGCGGCCAGCAAATGGCTCGAGATGGCAGCCGCAATCCTGCGCGACATGGCGGAGTGGAGCGAAACCCTCGGCCGTTATGAACGACGCCAAGAAGAATGGGACCTGCAGGCCGACTTAGCCAAACAAGAAATGCGCCAGCTGGACCAGCAAATCTTGGCCGCCGACGTGCAAATCGCCATGGCGGAAAAAGAAAAGGACAACCTGGAGCTGCAAATCGGTCAATCCGAGGCGGTCGCCGATCACTACGAACGGAAATACACCCGCGAGCAGCTATACGGTTGGATGGTGGGTCAGATCGCGTCGGTTTACTTCCAATCCTATCAATTGGCCTACGACGCCGCGAAACAAGCCGAAAAAGCATTCCGATACGAGCTCGGGCTTGCCGGCTCCGACTTTATTCGCTTCGGCTATTGGGACAACTTGAGAAAAGGTTTACTTTCCGGCGAGAAGCTTTCGTTGGACCTCCGGCGGCTCGAAATGGCCTACCTCGACGGCAACCAGCGGGAATTCGAGCTGACCAAACACGTGTCACTGCGCCAATTAAATCCCGTGGCCTTGCTCCAGCTCAAAGCCCAGGGCAGCTGCGAGGTCCAGGTGCCGGAATGGCTCTTCGACATGGATACCCCCGGCCACTATCACCGTCGGCTCAAAAATGTCGGACTGTCGATTCCCGCGGTCACAGGGCCCTATGCGGGCTTGCACTGCACCCTGACCCTGACCCGAAGCTCGATCCGCCGCTCACCGGAGCTGGCGCAAGGAGCCTATGAGCGATCCACGGAATCGGACGATCCGAGGTTTGCCGACCTCCAGGGAGCGACGCAATCGATCGTCACCAGCCACGGCCAAAACGACAACGGCCTCTTCGAAACCCAGCTTCGGGATGAACGCTACCTGCCGTTCGAGGGTCACGGCGCCATCTCCAGCTGGAAGCTCGAGCTGCCGAGCGATCTGCGGACCTTCGACTACGACACCATCACCGACGTGCTCCTACACCTGCGCTATACGGCCCGCCAAGGCGGCGGGCTGTTACGGCAAGGGGCTGAGACCCACTTGCGGACACTGATCCAAGATACCGCCGGCTCGGAGCTGACTCAAATGCTCAGCCTCAAGCACGACTTCCCCACGGAATGGCATCGCTTCGTCGCCGGCGACGACGACTTCCAAGCGGTGCTGCGCAAGCACCACTTCCCCTACTTCATGCAATCCGAAGCGATCACATTGGTCGAAGGCCGGCTTTTCTCCGCCCAAGACGCCACGTTGGAGCAAGAAACCCTGACCGCCACCACGATCAATCCATGGACCACCGACCTGGACAACGACGGCGAAGCGACCCTCACCTTGCCGCCGAGCACCGCGCTACCCCGCGACCGGGAGGCAAGGGTCTTCCTGGTGCTGCGCTACACGACTTGAGGGATCACCCGTCCAGAACCTTCAAGCAGTGGAGCTGGTCGGGCTCTCGCTCTTGGGCCAAAACTGCCGACAGATCATGAAGCTGCCCACCAAACCCACTGCAGTCGCCACCACGACCATCGGCATCGTGGCTGCGGCTTGTTGAGCCTCGGGTAGTAGCATCAAGGGCAGGCCGAGCAGCAGGGCAAAAAAGAACCGGATGATCGTGGAGATGGTCGGGAAGACGATGAAAACGATAGCGAGCTTGATTAGGCCGTTTGAGGTGGCCTGGGCGCGATCGTTGGAAGCCTTGCGTTCATCGGTCTGCGAGGGCAGTGGAGAAACACCGGCCAGACCATCTTGGGAAGACAAAGTCTGTTGAGTCATCGAGAGCCTCCTTTTCGCGTCGTGAGCTAGTACCGAAGCCTCGCTCAATCTCCCTTGATCCTACACCCGCACCAGCGGCTAGCCCCCCGAGCGAACCAAAGCTCATCTTTGTAAAGCCCCACGGTATCGCAGCTTGCTGGGATGACGACACGAGACCGATCTTGCTATCCTGAGGACATGGCTCGCGGCTCCACTTTGGGCCAAAACGACGACCCACCTATCTGTACCGGGCTCCACCCCATCGAAATGAAACCCGCGGACACCAGCGAAGAGGCCTACCAGCGCCAATTGGAAGTCTGGCGCAACATGACCGGTGGCGAGCGTCTTCAAAGAGCTCTAGAAATGAGCGAGTTTGTCCGTGAATGCGCCAAATCACGCATTCGTAAAGACCACCGGAGCTCACCAAGGTCGACGTGACCCGTCGTCTGATTTTCGAGCTTTACGGGGTTAGGTGGACGCTACGGACCGATTGCGGCCACCAAGACGGATCCATGACCGAAGTCTAGACTGCTTTCCCTCTACCACTGATTGGCGTTCTGCCAAGCAACTACGAGATTCGTGTGATCACCGAAGGTGAGCTCAGCCGGATCCAAGAGCAGAGACTCGCAGTAGGGCGGAAGATCCTCTAAGAAGTGGCTATAGCGTTCGAAGATCTTGGCTCCACCGGGGACTGCCACATCCGGTTGGGACGAGCTCAGCCAGTTTCGCACGACTCGAATGGCGTCCTTGGGATTGTCACCATGAGCCGCGATATCCTGCCCGGCGATATCCGAGCAATATTTCTGATAGCGGTACCTTTCTCGATCAAGGACCAGAGCCGATTTTCTCTTCTGCTTGGGAGAGCCCAATTCCTTGGCTCCTAGAAAAATACCCAATTCAAGCGGCATATTGAAACGGGGAAGGTCTGAATGCGGATCCAGCTCGGTCCGAGAGATATCATGGAGGCCCAGCCTGCACTCGGATACGATTCTAATGATCTTGTGAATCCGGACCTGGGAAGAATCATCGACTTCGAGGGCGGAGCGGGCGATGAACCCACAATCATGGATGGTAAATACCATCGCCCGCATCAAATCGCGAAACGGCTCGTCGAAAGGACAGTTGACGAATACGCTTAGATCGTAAGTTCTTTTCCCAGACATGGAAATCGGGAGAAGGCTCTGCGGCTCAGAGCCCGTGGAAAACCGTCAATCGACCCTTGCCATTTCCAGCTTTGCCTTATTGCCACGGATGACTCGACCATCTCTACCGTGAAACACAAGACCAGGATTGGAACGAGGGTTCTGATTGAGCTCGAGCCTCTTGACGTAGCCTAGAGCGGCGCTCGGCGTCGGAAAAACCTTCCGGACCCGCTTGGGCCCAGCCTTTTGAACCACCCACTTATTCCCCTCGATCGGAGCAACATGGATCGCCTCTACTGTGGAGCGAAGCTTATTTCGCGAAACCTTTCCGACCACGGGGGAGGGTTGGATCTTACGCTTCGGCTTCTTCAGGGCACCTTGAATGGATTCGCGCTTACTCATGATGAGAGGCAGCTTACCTCCTTGACCGGGCCAGGGTCAATTCTGTACGACTAGCATCCATCCATTCTCTCATCGAGTCGATTACCCCCTTTTCAGCGGATCTTGTAACGCTGCCCGCCTCCCTGTCACTACCTACCAGACGCCACTGTAAACGGCCGTCGCACGAAGCGATTGCAGCGTAGCCGATCTTGCTCCGCGCGGGTGAGGTCTTTCCGAAGCTCCAGCCCAGCGGTGACGCGGCCCGGGCCGCTCCCGCGCGGAGACCTGAGATGTCGACCAAATTAGCTTGGACGTCTTCCGCCGAGATTTCCGGCGGGCCTTCCCTCAAAGCCGGCTCGTCCACCGGCATCAATGCCTATGCCCTGATCGAGGAGACCGTGCCGGCCCATGACCCGGATACGGCGACCGACGGCACGCTGACGGTGGAGATTCAGCCGTCGGGTGACGTCACGGATTTACGCGCCTTTGCCATGACGTCGGACGTTTACCACGAGGACCTCACTTGGACGATCAAGACCGCGGCGGATGCGGAGGGTGCCAAGGACGTGCCTTTCGACGCCGCGCTCTTTCTTTATGGCAGCGCCATCGGCTCGCTGCTCACGGTGGCACCCCAAAAGATCACTTTCACCAACGCCCTGGAGCAAGCCATCGACATCCGCATTCTCGTCGGGCGGGTGACCAGCTGAGCGGGCTCTCCACCTCTCGAAAGCGCTGAGATCACCCCATAAAACGTTTCTGAAACTTCATCCCGAACGGCACAGGAGGTTCCCATGCCCGTCAGCCCAACGTATCCCGGCGTCTACATCGAGGAGGTGCCGAGTGGTGTTCGAGCCCTTACGGGCGTTGCCACCTCGATCGGCGCCTTTGTCGGATTCTTCTCGCGCGGCCCCCTGAACGAGGCTGTGCGGGTGCTCTCATTCGGCGACTTCGAGCGAATTTTCGGCGGGTTGCGCGCCGACAGCGAGGCGTCGTATGCGATTGACCAATTCTTTCAAAACGGCGGCTCCCAAGCGTGGATCGTGCGCACCGCGACGGCCGGCAGCGCGGTTCCCGCGACCCTGATTCTTCGCAATGAGGCCGATACCGAAGATGCTCTGACCTTGGCGGCCGCGTCCCCCGGTGAATGGGGCAACAACTTGAGGGTCGAGGTGGACTACGGCACCCAGGATCCCGCCAACACCTTCAATTTAGCGGTCCGCGAGGTGATCGACGGCAACGAGGTCAGCTCCGAGACCTTCCTGAACCTCTCCATGGCGGCCGGCTCACGGAACGTCACCAGCGTGATCAACGACGGCTCCAAGCTGATTCGGGTCACCGACGCCCACGCCACCGCCCGTCCGGCGGCCAACGGCACCGCGTCGGATCCGATCTTAGCCTTGACCGACTTCGTCAACGAAACCATGACCGCCAACGGCAACGGCGTGTCGGCTTTCGGTGCCACGACACCGGCGAGCATGGCGGAAGCCGCTTCCCGGCTCCAAGCGCTGATCCGCCCCGCAGACAACATGACCGGCTCCCTGGAAACCGTCACCGTCGAGGTCCACGGCAGCCTCGGTACCGGCGCGGTGGTGACGGTCAAAGCAGGCACCGACGACCTCAGTGACGGCGTTGTGCTCGCCGGTGATCTGGCCAACAGCCTCGGCTTCAACGGCGCCGAAAACGTGCAGACCTACGCCTTCGGCGGTGGCGCGGCGGCCTTCAAGCAGGGCGCCGGAACCGTCGGCAATGACGGCACCGTGCCCGATGGCGCGGCCCTTTCCGCCGCCCTCGACGCTTTGGAGCCGGTGGATCTCTTCAACATCCTATGCCTTCCCGACACCGTGCGCCTCGGCGACAACGAGGCCCTGTCGGTGATCGGCGACGCCAATGCCTATGCGGAGAAACGGCGGGCCTTCTACATCGTCGATGTGCCCCATCCCCCGGGCACCACCCGTGACGAGGTGTCGGAAATCGAGAATTGGCTGGATCAGAATTCCACCATCCGTCACAAAAACGCCGCCCTCTATTTCCCGCGTCCACGGATCGCAGACCCCTTGGACGAATTCCGGCTACGCACCATCCCATCGAGCGGCACCGTGGCCGGGGTTTACGCCCGTACCGACGCCGAGCGCGGGGTGTGGAAAGGCCCGGCCGGGGTCGACGCTCGCCTGCGCGGCGTCCAAGCCCTGGAAACCGTGCTCACCGACGATCAAAACGGTGTCTTGAATCCCTTGGCCATCAATTGCCTGCGCAACTTCCGGGTGCCGGGCAATGTGGTGTGGGGCGCACGGACTCTGGAAGGGGCCGACCTCTTGGCTTCGGAGTGGAAATACGTGCCCGTGCGTCGTCTGGCGCTCTTCCTGGAGGAAAGCCTCTATCGCGGCACTCAATGGGTCACCTTCGAGCCCAACGACGAAAGCCTGTGGGCGCAGATCCGGCTCAACATCGGCGCCTTCATGCAGGGGCTCTTCCGCCAGGGCGCCTTCCAAGGCAGCAATCCCCGCGACGCCTACCTGGTGCGCTGCGACGCTGAGACCACCACCCAGGACGACATCAACCGCGGCATCGTCAACATCGTGGTGGGTTTTGCACCGCTCAAACCCGCCGAATTCGTCATCCTGAAAATCCAACAGCTGGCCGGCCAGGGCCAGGGCTGAGAAGCCGCCAGTCCTGCGAGGAGCTAAACATGGCACAGTTTTCAACCAACTCCGATCGGTTGGATCCCTATAAAAACTTTAAATTTCGAGTGCGCTGGGACGGTCGCTACGTGGCCGGGGTGAGCAAGGTGAGCCCGCTCAAGCGCACCACCGAAATCGTAGAGCATCGGGAAGGCGGCGACTTCAGCTCGCCGCGCAAGAGCCCAGGGCAGGTGAAGTATGAGGGCGTGACCCTCGAACGGGGCGTCACCCACGACCAAGAATTCGCCCGTTGGGCCAATAAGGTGTGGAACGTCACCGGCGGACCGGGGTCTGAGTCGTCCCTCAAGGACTTCCGCAAGGACATCACCCTGGAGCTCTACAACGAAGCGGGTCAGCTGGCGATCGCCTACAACCTGTTCCGGTGTTGGCCGTCGGAATATCAGGCCATGCCCGAGCTGGACGCCAACGGCAATGCCGTCGCCATTCAAATGCTCAAAATCGAAACCGAGGGTTGGCAGCAAGACGAGGCCGTCACCGAGCCCGAAGAGCCGTCCTTCGACGAGCCGCCCCTCTGATCAGGCCGCCGATCAGGAGATCTGAGCCATGGACGAAACCCATGCCATGGAGGGCCTCACGGGGCGCCACGGGCTGAAGCCCGAGGCTAAGCAACCCTTGCCCCTTCGGGGCGGCCCTGCATTTCGAGCCCGGACCGTCCCCGCAGGGGACAAGTGCTGGGGAGCCTCGGAATTTATTCCGTGGCTCGCTTCTGCGGCCGCGGCTTCTCTGAACCGGGTCGACCGGGCGATGATCGCCATTCGGAGCTGAGCCATGGACGAAACCCATGCCATGCAGGGATTGCGCGCCCCCGATCTGCTGCGTCTGCTGGAGGCAGGCCACGGCCGCGGCCCCCTCGACCGCGGGCTGTTGCTGCTCGAGCACGCGTCGCCGCGGGCCGACCTGGACTCCCTGTGGTCGATGTCCTTGGCGGAGCGCGATCGCCGATTGGTGGCCCTGCGTCGAGCGACCTTCGGCTCGGCCATGGAGGTCACCACCCGCTGCCCCGAATGCGAGACGGCCCTAGAAACGCCCATGGACCTGCGATGGCTTTCTGAGCTGCCGGCTCCCGATGACCCTATGACGGTGCACGAGCATGGCGGTTTGCGATTTCGGCTGCCGTCCACCCTCAGCCTGATGAAAGCCCTGAGCAGCCCCGACGATCCACGTCGGGCCTTGTTGCGCGGCACCCTGGAGACACCGGACCCCAAAGATCTGGACGACGAGCAAGTGGATCGCTTGGCGCCTGAGCTGGCGGCGGCGTGGGAAGCGGTGGACCCGATGGCCGAGGTCCGGCTCGACTTCCGCTGCGTGGGCTGCGAAGCCACCTTTCAGCGGGTCTTCGACATCGCCGAAACCTTCTATGCCGAGGTCGAGGCCTATGGACGGCGGCTGCTGCTCGACATCCACGCCCTGGCCTCCGCCTACGGCTGGACCGAGGATGAGGTCTTGGCCTTGGGGCCGGTGCGACGTCGCCTCTACGTGGACATGGTGTCCGCATGAGAACGGCACCGAATTGGCGAGCCCTCACCCCCCTAGCCCCCCTCTCCCTGCGCGGTGCCCCATGAACGCAATGGACCACCTATTGGCTCGATCCACCGGCAGCTTACAAACGGTCCAGCCACGGCTGCCCGGTCGGTTCGAATCCGTCGCCAACGGTTTGGCACCGGAGGTCGTGGACTCCGCCTCCACGGATGACGCGCAGAGCTGGGGCGAGCTCGATCAGGAGCGAACCGTCCGGCCCGCGATCTCCAAAAGCCCTTCGAAGAAATCAACATCCCCGAGGACCGACCACCAGGAGCCCCCATCCACCGTCCGGGCTCGAATCCAAGCTTCGCTGCCGGTCGTGCATCCTGAGACGCCGCTGCCTCCTCCGAACCGAGACGTCCCGAGGCAATCCGTCGATCCAAGCCAATCGACCCATCCGCCCGCGCCCACGCTCGCCAGGATCACCGAGCCTCCGAGCGCGCCGTCTCCGAGCCCGACGGCGGAACCGCGCTCGACCGACACCCCGAGGCTTGAGCCCCACGAGCGTCCGACCTTGGGCCCGAATTCGACGGCAATGCCCGAGCGTGACCGGATCTCGCAATCCACGGATCGGCCGAATATGTGGACATCGCCCCTGCCGTCCCTGGCCGTGCCCCGTGGTCTGGTGGCCCCGACCCCCGAAGCCCTGCCCGCCGCCGAGCCGCCGCGCCCTCGGATCGACGTGCGCATCGGCCACATCGAGGTCCGGCAGGCCCCTCGCCCGGACGCCCAGCTCGCCCCCCCGCCGCCCCGTGCCCGCCGACCGCGGGCCACGGTTTCCCTTGAAGACTATTTGCGCCGTCGCGGGAGCTGAAGCGCCATGTCCAACGCCCTGGCCATCGCCGGCGTCACCGCCGTGCTCGAGGATCTGCTGAACGACGGCCTGCTGAACGCGGATTTTGCCGATTCCATGACCTTCGAGGTCACCGCCAAACCTCCGGAACGCTTGGCTCGGGAGGAGGAGAACGGCACCGCCGAAAATCCACGCCTCAACCTCTACCTCTATCGGGTCACCCCCAACACCGGTTGGATCAACGAGCGCATGCCGTCCCGCTCCAGCTCCGGTCGGCGGCTGACCAATCCGTATCTCGCCCTCGATCTCTGCTACCTGCTTTCCGCCTACGGTCTGCAAGACCTCCAGGCTGAGATCTTGCTCGGCTACGGCATGCAGCTGCTGCACGAAATGCCCGTCTTGTCACGTCAACGGATCCGCGACAGCCTGACGCCGGCCCATCCCGATGCCAGCCTCCTGCCGGCGCCGTTCTCACTGCTGGACGCTGAGGAGCTGGCGGACCAAATCGAGCAAATCCGCATCTCCCCCCATTGGCACGACACGGAGGAGATGTCCCGCTTGTGGTCGTCCCTCAACAGCGGGCTGCGGCCCAGCGCCCTCTACAAAGTCACCGTGGCACTGATCGAAAGCCGACGCTCGACGGCGACGGGCCCACCGGTGAAACATCGCAGAATCTTCAATCGACCCTTGAACCGACCACGCATCACCGCGTTGTTGTCGAACCCAGCGCCCGCCGATCCCCAGAGCGTGGCCAAAGCCGGCCTGATCATCACCCACGGCCATCGCCTGACCCTGGTGGGCTCGGGCTTGCGGGGCGAGCTGACCCGGGTACGCGCGGGCACCGACCTCTTCCAAGGCCCGGCCCTACTCGAAGCCACGGACCAGCGCCTCACCTTCGACATCCCCGCGGATTTCCGCCCGGGTTTGGTGGCCGTGCAGGTGGAGCATCACCTGCGCAAGGACGAGGCCGATCCACCGGCCGAGCCCCAGCCCGAGCCGCCCGCTCCGCCGGTCACCTCCGTCGGCACCCTGCCGTTTGAGACGTCGAATACCGCCGCTTTCATGTTGGCTCCGTCCTTCAGTGCCGCGCCGAGCTTGCAGGGCGCGCTGCCGGCGGATCCAGCTGAGCCGGTCACGGGCACCATACGCCTGACCTTTGCCCACGGTGTCGGCCGCGATCAAAAGGTCGAGATGTTGCTCGACGAGGTCGACGCCACCCCGGCACCGGATCGGGATCCGTGGTCGTTCAGCTTCACGGCCGGCCCGGCCCAAGCCGGTGATACGCCGACCCTATGGGACGTGCCCATCGTCGACGTCGGCCGAGGCGTCTATTTGGTGCGCGCACGGGTCGACGGAGCGGTGAGCGAGGTCGGCTTCGCCCGGGGCGCGGCAGACCTGGACATTCAGAATCTCGGCGACGCCGGCATCTACTCCGACCCCGCAATCAACTTGGGGACGCCATGACCACCGAAAACCCCTTCCCGTGGCGTGAGGCCTCCAAAGCCGAGCTGGAACGCGCCCTCGACGAGCTCTTCGATCGCCTCAGCGGTGGTCGACCCCAAACCCGCGAGCGGACGAGCGAGTCGCCCGCCGTCGAGCCTTTGCCCAACGCCCTGGATCAGCTGACCGTTCGCTTCGGCCTCTCAACCTTCGAGCGAGACCTGCTGTTGGCCGCCGTCGGCCACGAGCTGGATGCCCGATTTCCGGAGCTCTTAGGGAGCCCACCGACCTTCGCCGGTTTGTCGCCCCGCCTGCCCGGAGCCCATTGGTCGGCCTTGGCACCCGACGGTCCCCTGCGGCGAGGACGCTTGTTGACCACCGATCCCGCGACCGAGCCCCTCGGCTTGGTCCGTCGCCCTTGGCGGGTGGAGGAAGCCGTTCTGCACGAGCTGCTGGGCCTGCCGCAGCTCGACGACGCCCTGCGTCCCTATTTGCTTCCCTTGGTTCCCACCAACGCGGATCGCTTGCCCGATCATGCTCAGGCCACGGCTCAGGGCCTGGTAGATCTTTGGACCTCATCGCAGCGTCCCTTGGCGTGGCTGAGCCGCGGGAACGACCCGGCCGACGTCCGGGCCGTGGTAGTCGCCGCTGCACGCGCTCTGGGCTGGAGCGTGTTGGTGCTCGACGGCGGACGTCTGCCTCACGACCCATCCCAGGTGGAAGACCTGGTGGAACGTTGGCAGCGGGACGCGGTGCTCCAGGACTTCGTCCTGGTGATCGAGCCCGAGGCCGAAGATCTTGCGGGTTATCGCCCCATCCGCCAATGGTTGGACCGGGCAGCCGCCGGCACCATGGTTTGGATCGCCGCGGAAGCTCCCCCGGCCACGGAGCGACCGGTGATTCGCCTGGACCTGCCCGCCGCGGATCCGGCCGCGACATCGGCCATGTGGCGCCAAGCTCTGGGTCCCGTGGCGAGCTCGTTGAACGGAGCGGTCGATCGACTGGCTCAACAATTCGACCTGACCCCGCGGGCGATGCAAGAAGTCGCCGCGGAGGTCCGCCTGGAGGTCGCCGGCTCGCAGTCGGTGGAGCATCCCTCCTTCGAGCCTGCCGAGCTCGAGCCGGCCGAGCTAGAGCAGATGATCTGGCGCAAAGCCCGGCACCGCGCCCGAGGCGGTCTCGACCACTTGGCCCAACGCCTCGAGCCGGTCGCCGAATGGCCGGATCTGATCCTTCCCGAGCCCCAGATGCAAGTCCTGCGATCCGTGGTCACCCATGTTCGCCGCCGCCATCGGGTCTACCAGACCTGGGGTTTTGCCGAAAAGAGCCGCCGCGGCTTGGGCATCAGCGCCCTCTTCTCCGGCCCTTCGGGCACGGGCAAAACCTTGGCTGCCGAGGTGCTGGCCCGGGAGCTGGACCTGGATCTCTACCGCATCGACCTGTCGGCGGTGGTGTCGAAATACATCGGTGAGACTGAAAGCAACCTGAGCCGTCTTTTCGACGCCGCCGAGCGCAGCGGCGCCATCCTGCTCTTCGACGAAGCCGACAGCCTCTTCGGCAAACGCTCCGAGATCCGTGACAGCCACGACCGATATGCCAATCTGGAGGTCAGCTACTTGCTGCAACGGGTCGAGGCCTACCGTGGTCTGGCGATCCTCACCACCAACTTCGAGAAGAGCCTCGACACCGCCTTTGCCCGGCGTCTGCGTTTCGTGGTGCCCTTCCCCATGCCGTCCCAGGCCGACCGACGTCGCATTTGGCAGCGAGTCCTACCCCAAGCCACTCCCACCGTCGACCTGGATTGGGATCGATTGGCTCAGCTCACCGCCACCGGCGGCCTCATCCGCAATATTGCCCTCGGAGCCGCCTTCCGCGCCGCGGACCAAGACCGTGCCGTGAACATGGCCGACATGGCCGCCGCCGCCCGTGCCGAGGTGGCGAAAAGCGGTCGTCAGGTGCCGTCCCAAGAGCTCAGGGGATGGGCACCGTGAAGTCAATCCAACCCGCCCAGGGCCCCGCTCCACCACCCGCCGACATCGACTTGTCCATTGACCGCTTGAGCGTCGAAGGGTTGAGCGAAGCGGACGCGCGACGTCTGGCAGGCTCGTTGGAGCGTCGCTTGGCGGCGCTCATGCACGAGCGCGGTCTACCGTCGGGGCTCAGCGGGTCCGACGGTCTCAAGGTGGATCATCTCGACCTATCGGACCTGCGCCTCAAGCTGGGTCCCAACCTCCAACGAGGTCCGGAGCGGGCCGGTGCTCAGCTCGCGGAAGCTCTTTGGAGCCGATGGCAGCGCCCATTGGACGGCGGTTCTTCAGCGGTGCCAGGCACTTCGCAGGCGGTGCCAGGCACTTCGCAGGCGGTGCCAGGCACTTCGCAGGCGGTGCCAGGCACTTCCCGAACGGGCACTTCGCAGGCGGTGCCAGGCACTTCCCGAACGGTGCCAGGCACTTCCCGAACGGTGCCAGGCACTTCCCGAACGGTGCCAGGCACTTCGCAGACGAGGACGCGACCGTGACTGAAGCGCGTGCACGGACGCAACGGCGCAAAGCCGTGAAGGCGAAGCCGAAGCAGACCGCCGATCAGCGTCGGAGGCGACCTGCGCGCCAAAATGAATCCAAGGCTCGCAACGAGCGAGCCACGCAGCGGGACGGCCAAAGTCCATCCGAAGTGGCGCTCGATCCTTCCGCCCGTGTGTCCAATTTGGCCATCGAGCAAGCCAAACCCACTTTTGAAACGCCGGCCATGCCCGAGACCCAGCTTTCGCCAGAGGAACAGGCGAAGCGCAAGGCTGAGCTGGAAGCGGCCAAAGAGAAATTCGACCAGGCGGACAGCGCGGGCGGCACGGTGGAGGCGGTGAAAGACATGCCGCCCAGCGCAAAGGCTATGCATCAGGGCAGCATGGGGGCGAAGGTCGGCGAGGTGGTGGCCGCGGACCAAAAGAAGTTTGAGGCTGAGGCGCCGAAGATCGAAGCGCGCATGGGTGGCGAGCAGGATGTCGGCGAGGTCCCCAAGGTGGAAGCTCCCGCCATCGGTGAGGTCAAGCTGGCGGAGGGGCAGGTCGCGCCCACTCAGAAGCCGGATCTTCCGCCCACCGCCGATCCGCAGACCTATCAGGGCAATAAAGAAGTTAAAACCCTGATGGACAAATTTTTCAGCCTCTTCGGCTTCGGCAAGGATTCGATCGATAAATCCTTCAAAGAGGTCAACACCGGCGACGACATCGAAACCTCACCGGGACCGAAACCCAAAGTCCCCCGGGCCAAGGGAACGGAGACCGACGACGAGCGCATCGATCGAGACAAAGCCCAAAGCAAGCAGGAATCGGAAAAGGCCGGGCTCGCAGCCCAGCAGAAAATCCTCGACGGTCCCGGTCCGGAGCAGGCGAAAACCCGTGAGCACACCGAAAGCCGCCCCTTGCCGCAGCTCCAACGGGTCGAGTCACCCACGGTCGTTGCCGCGGAAGGCGCCCAAAGCTTCCAGCAAATCGCCGCCCGAGAAGACGAGTCCTTGGTCGCCCAATTCGACAAGGACCAGCACGAGTCCATGCAGCAAAGCTTGGTGGAGGCTCAGCGCAAGACCGCAGAGGCGGAGACGGAACGGGATACCAAGCGCAAGGAGGAGATGGACAAGGCCGATGCCGAGCGCAAGGCCGTGGAGGAAAAGGCCGACACGGACCAAAAAGCCAAGGTCCTAGAGGCGCGCAAGACCATCCAGACGGAACGGCAGAAAACCGTCGATGCCCAGGCGGCGGAGGTCAAAAGCGTCGAAAAGGAATCCGAAGACGCCCGCAAAGAAGAGCGGGGCAAGATCAAAAAGCGGGTAGAGGACGACGAAAAAGCCATCTCCACCAAATACGACGAAAAAGAAGGTGAGGCTAAAAAGGAGCTGAAAAAGGGTGAGGATAAGGCAGCCAAAGAGAAGGAAAAATCCGAAAAGGAATCCGAAAACCAGAGTTGGTGGGATCGAGCCAAGAGCTGGGTCAAGGAGCAATTTGCCAAGCTGACGGCGGTGATCGGAAAGATCTTCGACGCCGTCCGCTCCTTGGTCAAAAAAGCCCTCGACGCCGCACGCAAATTCGCCAAGGACCTGATCGACGCGGCCGCCGCCTTCATCAAGAAAGCGATCGAAGCCTTCGGCGAGCTGGTGAAGGGCCTGGTCAACGTGCTGGTCGGCACCTTCTTCCCGGATCTGGCCAAGAAGCTCAACGAGGCCATCGACAGTGCCGTGGCTCTAGCTAAAAAAGGTGTGGATTTCGTCGCCGAGCAGATGAAAAAAGGCGTCGACGCCATCGTCGATGCCTTGCAGAAGGGCATCGACGCCGTGCTCAACGCCTTCCAAGGCGCCCTCAACTTTGCCATCAGCTTGGTGCAGGCGGCCCTCACCGGTGATTGGGGCGCGGTCTTCAAGCAGCTCTTGGAGGCAGCCCTCAAGCTCCTGGGTATCGATCCCAAAGCATTCTACGCTTTCATCGCCAAGGTCCAGGAAACCCTCGGCCTGATCGTCGACAAACCGGGACAATTCCTTTCCAACGTCTTGGGAGCCGTGAAACTAGGCTTTTCCCTCTTCGCCGGCAATTTCCTCAAACACTTGAAGGCGGGCATCGTCGGCTGGTTGACGGGATCCCTGGGTGGCGACATCCAGATCCCGAAAACCTTCAACCTATTGGGCATTCTCGACTTGGTCCGTCAGCTTTTGGGTTTCACTTGGGATTGGCTCAAAAAACGCGCCGCCAAAATCATCGGCGAGAAAAACGTCGAGCGGTTGGAATACCTTTTTTCCTACGTCGACACCTTGCGCAAGGAGGGTTGGGGCGGGTTGTTCAAGCGGCTCCAAGAAGATCTCACCGGCCTCAAAGAAAAGGTTTTGGGTGAGATCGGCCAATTCCTCACTGTCCAGGTGATCAAAGCGGCGGTGCTTTGGTTGGCGGGTTTATTCAATCCCGTGGGAGCTTTGGTCAAGGTGGTGATGACGGTGTGGAATATCTACACCTTCCTGCGCGACCAGCTGAGCCGCATGATTCAAGTGGTGAAAACCGTGGTCGGTGCCCTCGACAAGATTGCTCGCGGGGTGATCGAGGAGGCGGGCAAGAAAGTCGAGTCCGTGCTTGGTCTGCTGATTCCCGTGGCCATCGACCTGCTGGCCAAGCTGCTCGGCCTGACCGGCGTCACCGCCAAAGTGCGATCGATTCTGAAGGCGGTCAATCAGTCGATCACCAAGACCGTCGACAAGGTTTTAAAGAAAGTTGCTGCCAAATTCAAAGGTAGGGGCAAGGGTAAGGGCAAGGGTGGAGGTAAGGGCAAGGATAAGAAGCTGACTAAACAGAAAACCGCACCTTTTTCCAAAACCATCGGAAAGCGTCTTCCAATCCCACTGAAGAAAGGAAAACACCATCTTCATATCGTCGACACCGGGAAAAAAGCCCAAATCCGGATGGAGAGCACCCCAAAGGAAGTGCGGATTCTCTTAGCTGCGTGGAAGAAGCAAGTAGCAAACTTGCCTGACAGCATGGAAAGCAACGCCAGAACCTGGATCGCCGATATCGAGGGGGTGTTGACTCCCACCCAAGAGCAGGCAGATCTAATTGCCCTAGCGAGAGAGCGTACGGTCCAGGCTCCTCGCGAGGTTCGCAACCCCAAAAGCCAAGGCGCAAAGGAAGCGCGCCTGAAGAAAATCGAAGACGGCCTATCCGACGAGGAACAATTGATCGTTGATCGCCTTAAGAAGCTAGTACCCATGCTAGAGGTCGATCAACGAGATTTCATCGTCCGGTTCCAGAAAGCATCAGCGATCAAATCCTTCTCGAAATGGGTGAGGGCCGGTGATTGGGATCGAGAGTGGTCAAAAGTTTTTGGCCTGGCAAAGCGAAACGCTGAGTTTGATCGAGCTTGGGGGCAGCTTAATGGCAAGATCGAGGAGCGCCAAGATCCCAACGATGGCAGAGCCCGGCAAGTGAAGCTCAAAGGGGCAAGCTCCGCGGATCCCAATCTCCTGAAGCTGGCAACAGAGCTGGTGGTGCAAGAAGGAAAAACTCGACCACAATTCAAGAAACCCGGTGGATTCGATGTTTCCGACATTCAAGAATTTATCAAGGCGAGCAAACGCCTTCCCCACCATGGCAACGTTGCACGTGTCCTAGCTCCAAAGGTCCTAGCCCTGTTGCTGAAGCAAAAGAATATTCTGGCTTCTGGGGCAGCCGGTAAGTACCGATTCCCGGATCTACCGCCCCAGCGCCACTTTCCCGCTTCATGGTTGAAACCAGGAATCATCCGCGAAACTTTCTATGAGGCGGGCTCTGGTTGGGCAAGCGCCAAGAAAACCATTCAACAACGGGATATGCCTCGGTTCGAAGGGCCAATGCAGAGATATGAAGCCGCCTTGGCCGCGAACGACAAGGCCGGGCAGGATGCTGCCGAAGTGGAGTGGGAAAAACTACGGGCAGAAGGGGTTGGGATGGACGCAGATATCGATTCACTAAGCCCCGCTCAACGGTCACACTTCGTTCGCTCAACCCCGGGCAGCGGCGCCGTCAACGGAAACTACTTTCATGTGGATCACGGTGTTCCTGTTGCCCAGCATTGGTCGAGCCTCCAAGGAAACAATACCCGCGAAACGGTACGGCAGAAGTTCAACATTAATAAGAACAATCTAAAGCTCGCCTGGCACATATCCAACCTCACAAAGAACTCTGCAGGCGCAAGGTTCCATTCGTGGGTTGGACCCAAATTCACGTCGCAGTATCAAACGAATGGCGATGTGGGCATTGTGGAAGGCGCGACTCGTTTTGTCGGAATGTGAGCGGAGACAAGCTGATGAATACCTTCCCCCAATCCCCCCAGCTCAAAAAGGGCGCCCTGGTGGCCTACCGCGGTGGACCGCCGGAGGTGATCGCTTTCCAATACAACCCGGAAACCTTGTCTCGCTCTCTGGAGCCCCAAACCGCGAGCCCGGAGAGCGCGGAGGTGGAGGCCCTGCGCTTGACCGGTGCGCCGGTGGAGACGATCAAAATCGAAGCCCTGCTCGACGCCATCGACCAGCTAGAAGAAGGGGTCGACACCGCCATCGAGGACGGCATCCATCCCCAGCTGGCCCTGTTGGAGCTCTTGATCTACCCGGAAAGCTCCCACGTGCAGCTCAACAACACCTTGCTCGCCCTGGGCACCATCGAGGTAGTGCCCGCCCAAGGCCCCTACCTGCTCTTCGTCTGGGGACCGAAAAGGGTGCTGCCCGTGCGCCTGACGGAATTCTCCGTGACGGAGGAATTCCACGACCCGGACTTGAACCCCGTGCGCGCCAAAGTGTCCCTCGGCCTGCGGGTGTTGTCGTACAACGACTTGCCGCGGGACCACCCCGGTTACTCCCTTTTCCTAGAGCACCAAATCAACAAAGAAAGCTTGGCCCGCAAAGCCCGCGCCGGGGGCGACCTGGGCGTGGATGGATTCTGAGGAGGCTACCCATGTTCGACCCCACCAGCCGCTACGCCGGATCCGACACCCGAGTCCACGTTGACGAGGACGGTCGCGAAATCCGCCACATCACCCGCCGCTTCCTGCCCGACGGCCGCCGCCAACCCCTGCTCGGTGAGTCGGTCGTGCGTCAGCGGGACCGCTTGGACCTGGTCGCCCACCGCAGCCTGGGAGATCCCGGCGCTTGGTGGCGGGTGGCGGACGCCAACGAGGCCATGGACCCGGCGGAGCTGACCGAGCACCCCGGCGACGTGCTGCGTGTGGCCGTGCCCCAACCGGATACGGATTCCTGAGGAGCTGGAGATGTCCGAGCTCGGCGTTCGCCTCAATCTGCTGATCGGCCCGACGGTGCCGATACCCGCTCCCGCCCCGCTGATGGAAGCGCTCGACGGGGTGGAGGTGACCCATCAAAACGGCAAGCGATCGGGTTTTCAAATCACCTTCCGCACCGGCAAGGGACCGAAGATGCTGCTCGATCTCGCCCTGATGGAGCTGCCTCTCTTGAAACCCGGCTGCCGGGTGATCCTGACGGTCTTCATGGGAGCCTTTCCCAAGGTGTTGATCGACGGCTTGATCGTGCGCTCGGAATTCAAACCGGCCCAAAAGAAGGGCGACCCCACCCAGTTGATCCTGACCGGCGAGGACGTGTCCTTTGCCATGGATCAGGAAGAGAAAAACGTCGAGCATCCGGCCCAGCCCGACACGGTGGTCGCGCTCAAGATCATCGCCCTCTACGCCCAATACGGCATGATCCCTGTGGTCATCCCGCCACCGTCCCTGGACGTGCCGATTCCCACGGATCGAACGCCGACACAACAAGGGACCGATCTACAGCATTTGCAGAAGATGGCCAAGCGTTACAACTACGTCTTCCACGTCACGCCGGGACCGGTGCCGGGCACCAATACGGCCTATTGGGGGCCGGACCTACGGGTCGGCATTCCCCAAGCCGCGCTGACCGTGGACATGGGCTCCGACACCAATGTCGAGTCCTTGGAATTCGAGAATTCCGCAGCCGAGGCCACCCAGGTGCGCGGATCGGTGCAGGATCGTTTGACCGGCCTCAAGCTGCCGGTGGTCAGCCTGCCGAGCCTGAAAATCCCCTTTGCGCTGTCGCCGGCTCTCGCCAACAGCAAAGTCGCCAAGATCAAGGCTTACCGCGCCCTTTCCGGACGCAACATCGTGCAGGCCGTGTCCGACGCCTCCGCCGACAGCGAGAAAACCTCCGACGTGGTCAAAGGCACGGGAGAGTTGGACACCGCCCGCTACGGCGGCATCTTGCAAAGCCGGGGCGTGGTCGGCGTGCGCGGGGTCGGGCTGCGCTACGACGGCCTCTACTACGTGCAAAGCGTCACCCACAACCTGACCCGCAATAGCTACAAACAGAAATTCGAGATCGTGCGCGAAGGCACCATCTCCACAGTGCCCATGGTGCCGGTTCGCGGCATCGCCTGAGGTATCGGCATGGACGACCCTAAGTTTTACGGCAAATACCGCGGCAAGGTCGAAAACAACATCGATCCCCAGCAGCAGGGTCGGGTGCAGATCAGCTGCCCGGCGGTGCTCGGCGACGGCTCCTTGGCTTGGGCCATGCCGTGCACGCCCTACGCCGGACCCGGGGTCGGCCTGTTTTTGGTGCCGCCCGTGGGAGCCGACGCGTGGATTGAATTCGAAGGCGGCGACCCGGATTATCCGATTTACGCCGGTGGATTCTGGAATCTCGGCGATGTGCCCGCCTTGCCGGCCCTAGCGTCCACCAAGGTGCTCAAAACCGACGGCGCGACCCTAAAAATCGACGACCTGCCCGGAGCCGGCGGTTTCACCCTCGAGGTGGGTCCGCCGGTCCTGCCGATTCCCGCGACCCTCAAATTCGCCGCCGACGGCATCGAGATCTCCCACGCCGCGGGCAAGATCAAGCTCGCCGCCACCGGCGTGTCGATCAACGACGGCGCCCTGGAGGTGATCTGATGTCCGGTTTCCTTTACCACGTCGGTGCGCCGACCCAATGCCCCCACGGCGGTCAGGGCACCACGGTGTCGTCGAATGTGCGGGTCAAGGTGTTGGGTCAGCCCGTGGCGACCTCCGCCGACATGACCACCATCGCCGGCTGCCCCTTCACTTCCGGCAGCAATCCCCAGCCGTGCACCCAGGTGCAATGGATCACCCCGGCGGTTCGGGTGCGGGTCCAAGGCACTCCCGCCTTGTTGCAAACCAGCCCGGCGCTGTGCGTTTTCGGGGCCGTGCCCCAGGGCGCGCCGATCATCAGTGGACAAACCCGAGTCCGGGGGATGTGACATGAGCACACCCATCCGCAAACCGAAACGATATATCCAGGCCGACCGCTCGGACCTGGCCTGGCCCTACGACCTCGCCGACGACGGCACCACGTCCATGTTGAGGGATCTACCCGGCACTGCCCCTGGCTCATCTCCGGGATCGTCGGATCGCTTGGCCTCGCACCACCATCTGCGGGATTTGCTCGAGCAGCTCCTGCTCACCCAACCCGGCGAGCGGGTGATGCGTCCGGATCTGGGCAGCGGCCTGGCCCATCTGATCTTCGAGCCGGCCGGCGAAGCCTTGGCCGCGGCGCTTCAAGCCCAGGCACAGGCGGTGATCCTCCAGCATCTGGGGGATCGCTTGGAGCTGGAAGGGCTCGACGTGCAGGCCGAAGATTCCAAGCTGCGCATCACCGTCGCCTATCGACCCAAACCCGACGGTCGGCGCCGGGTGGAAACTTTCGAGCGGGGGGTTTGAGATGGCTTTCGAAAAGGTTTTCGACGATCAAAGCCGCTACCTCTGCGGTGACGAGGAGCGCCGGGCCACCCTGCGTCGACGGCGGGAGGATCCGGTCAACCCGACGACCCTCAACGGCATCGATTTCCTAGAGGTCGTCGACGGCGAAGCCGCCGGCATCTCCCCCGCCCTCGACCTCCATCGCCAGCGGATTCTGTTGATCCAATGCTTCGGCGACGCCCCCCAAGGCCTGGAGCCTTCGAATATCAGGATCGCCGGTGGCGTGCGCACCACGGGCATCCGAGCCCTGTGGGTTCGTCGGCTGGACGACCTGCATCAAACCGCCGGCAGCCCCCAAGGCGACCTGCCGACGCCCGTGCGGGACTTCCTCCAGGATCCGGATTTCGACCGCTTCGAGCGCTCTCGGGTGCTGGCCGTCGGCACCAACGTCCGGGGCGACTTCTCCACCTACGAGCTCGGTCTGATCGCACCGAACGACGGCGATCCGAGCACGCCGGAGCCAAGGCCTTTGGCGGGATTCGACCCACGCCTCGTCACCGTGGCCTTTGCGTTCAAGGTGGAGTGCCCGAGCCCGTTGGACTGCAAGCACGAGCCGGATTGTCCGCCGGAAAATACCGCCGCGCCGGATTTCAGCTATTTGGCCAAAGATTGGTCGAGCTTTCGCCGCTTGATGCTCGATCGGCTGTCGGTGACCGTGCCGGATTGGAAGGAACGTCACGCGGTCGACCAAGGGGTCGCGACGGTGGAGATGCTCGCCTGGGTTGCGGACCAGCTGAGTTATTTCCAGGACGCGGCGGTGACCGAGGCCTATTTGGGCACCGCCCGGAGACGGGTCTCCGTGGCGCGCCACGCCCGGCTCGTCGACTACTTCGTCGACCAAGGGGCCGCGGCCCGGGTTTGGGTTGCTTTCGAGATCGATCCAGCGGCGGACGGCGCCGTGTTGCCCGGTCCCCAAAGCGGTCTGACCGCCGCCGACCGTCGCTCCGGCACCACGGTGGTCTCCCGCTTGCCCGGCCGCGAAAACGCGGTCCTGGCCGTGGCGGAGCGCAGCGAGGCGCGAAGATTCGGCGCCAACATCTTTGAAACCACGGAAACGGTGGCCCTCTTCGCCGCACATAACCGTATGTCCCTCTACACCTGGTCCGACAAAGATTGTTGCCTGCCGGCCGGCGCCGAACGGGCCACCCTGCTGGGTGCCTTCCCCAATCTCCAGCGGGGCGATGTCTTGGTGTTCGAGGAGGTGTTGGGCCCGGAGACCGGTGTCGCCGCGGACGCGGATCCTACCAAAAGGCATGCCGTTCGCTTAATCGAGGTGGTGGAGTCGGAGGATCCCTTGATGACCACCGACCCCCTGGATCCGTTCGTGGTCACGGAGATCCGCTGGCATCGGGAGGACGCCCCCCGCTTCCCCATCTGCATCTCCGCCACCCTCGACGACGGCACCGAGCTGACCGACGTCAGCGTAGCTCGAGGCAATGTGGTGCTCGCCGACCAGGGCGATACCTTGGACCCGGAGACTCTGCCGGTCGTGCCCGAAGATCAGGACGAGCTGGGGCCGACGCGCTTCCGACCCTTGCTCGCCGAAGGTCCCCTGACCCACAACGCACCCCTGGACGGCGTGACGATGCCGATCGATGCGGATCGGGTCACCATGTCCGCCGACGACATACCGTCGGCGGCGGCTGCCGTGACTCTCGGAAACAGCGCGCCGTCGGTTTGGCTCGACGATCAGACCCGGCTCTGGCAGCCGAGGCAGGATCTCTTGGGCTCTGGTGCCTTCTCCGAAGACTTCGTGGCTGAAATCGAGGACGACGGCCGGGCACGGCTGCGCTTCGGTGACGGCGAGCACGGGCTCAGCCCGGCCGCGGGCACCGCTTTCGAGGCGGTTTATCGGGTCGGCCAAGGTCCGTCCGGCAACGTCGGCGCGGACACCTTATCCCATGTGTTGTTGGAGCCCGATCCCGGCATCCTGCGGGTGCGCAATCCTCTGCCGGCCTGGGGTGGACGGAGCCCGGAAAGCGTGGAAGACATCCGCCGCGACGCGCCCGAAGCCTTTCGGGTCCAAGAACGGGCGGTCACCGCCGAGGATTACGCTCACATCGCCGAGCGCCATCCCGAGATATCCAAGGCCGCGGCCCGCCTCCGCTGGACCGGCAGCTGGACCACGGTCTTCATCACCGTCGACCGGGTGGGCGGTCGCAAGGTGGACGAGGATTTCGAGCAGCAGATCGAGGATTTCCTCGGCCGCTATCGCCTTGCCGGTCAGGACGTGGAGGTGGACGGACCGATCTTCGTGCCCCTGGAGCTGGATCTCCACATCTGCGTCCAACCCGGGCACCCCCGCAGCGATGTCGTGCGCGAGGTCCACGCTCGCCTGGGATCCGGGGTGCTAGCCGACGGCCGCTGCGCCTTCTTCCATCCCGACCGCTGGACCTTCGGCCGGCCCGTTTATCTGAGCCCGATCCTCGCCGAAGCCATGGCCGTGGAAGGGGTCGAAAGCGTGGGGGTCGACCGATTCCAACGTTGGGGCCGCTCTGCCGACGGCGAGAAAGATCAGGGGGTGCTCGACATCCACAGCCTTGAAATCGCCCGTCTCGACAACGACCCGAGCCGTCCCGAAAACGGCGTGCTCACCCTTCACGCCGGAGGTGGACGATGAGCTGCTCTTGCGGCTGTGCGGGTTGCTCGACCCCAGACGTCACAGCCAATGCCTGCGCCTGCTGTGAGGGCACCCACTTTGCCACGCCGGTGAAAATCGACAATCGGCCGTCCCTCTCCCAGCTCCCGTGGCGGGTCGGGGATCACGGCGCTTTCCTCAGCTCCATGGAAACGGGCATCAGCCGGGGTGAGTCCCTGCGCCGTTTGGCCACCCGTCGGTCCGACGACTGGACCCTCGGCCTGATGGACGCTTGGGCCTCGGCCCTCGACGTGCTCACCTTCTACCAAGAACGTTGGGGTCAAGAGCTCTTCCTCGGCACCGCCACGGAGCGCCGGTCGATGATCGAGTTGGCTCGATTGATCGGCTACCAGCCGTCACCGGGAGTGGCGGCCAGGGTGCCCCTGGCCTTCGGCCTGGACGACGGTCCGGGATCACCCCGCCGGGTCATCATTCCCGTGGGCACCCGCGCCCAATCGCTGCCCCAGGCCAAGGACGAGCTGCCCCAAAGCTTCGAGACCAGCGAAGACTTGGTCGCCGACGTGCGTTTCGGCGAGCTGCACCCGCGACGACACGCCGCCCATCCGGAGCCGGCCCTTTTTCAAACCGCCTTTTGGGTCCAGGGCACGAGCACCGGGCTCCGGCGGGGCGACGCCCTTCTGTTGGTGGTCGATCCCGAAGCGGATCAATATCAGCAGCTCCTGCGGGTACGGACCGTGGACCCACGCCCGGACGAAGATCGGACCCTGCTCCGCTGCGCCGCGTCGGCCGTCGCTCCGTCGGCAGCCACCGATTCCTTGGCCGCTGAGATCGGCGCCGCGCGCTTGTCGAGCGCCGACCTCGCCGCCACCGGTTGGCGCGAGATGCCCGATCTGCTGCGAGAGCTGGAGGAAGACGGGCGCGGCACCGAGCCCGACGAGCTGATCGACCACATAAAGCACCTTTGGCCCCGAGAAACCGCCTTCGATGCCACCGATTTCACCTCGCCGGGTCTCTTCGCCCTGCGGATCCGGGCTCGCCCCTTCGGTCACAACGCGCCGCGTCACGCTTCCCTGCCCGAGGACACGCAGCCGGAAGGCAATTGGGACGACGGCCAGTGGCCGATCCACAAATCCACCGACACCTCGCAGGGAACATCGAAGGGCGCTATCCACACCGACCAAAGCCACCCCGAAATCGTTCACGACAGCTGGGTGATCCTCCAGCGGAGCGGCGAAACGGAGACCCAGCACCTCGGCGTGTTCCGCGCCGACTCGCCCTCGGAAGAGTCGATCGCCGATTTCGGCCTCTCCGGCAAAGCCACCCGTCTGCCGTTGACCAACATCAAGGACGACAACGGCCCAGGCACCTTCTTCTTGCGCAAAACCACCATCTTCTGCGGTGCCGAGCGTTTGCAGCTCGCCCCCCTGCCTATCGAGCAGCTACCGGCCGGCACCGTCGATCTGATGCTCGAAGAATACGCGCCGCATATGGAGCCCGGCCGATTGCTGATCGTCGAGGGCGAGCTTTTGGAGACCCCGGGGGTGATCGCCCGCGAGGAGGTCATCGTCTCCGAGGTCGTCCAGGGCACTCACACCCTGCTGGTTTTGGAGACCGGCTTGGTCCACGGATACGCGTTGCAGACGGTCAAGATCCACGGCAACGTGGTGGAGGCGACCCACGGCGAGAGCAAAACTGAGGTGCTCGGCAGCGGCGACGCTTCCCAGCCCCATCAGCGATTCCGTCTGCGGGGTCTTCCCCTCACGCACACCCCCGACCCGGAGGCCCCCAACGGCGCCAGGTCGAGCCTCGACATCTGGGTCGACGGCGTGCGTTGGAAGCAGGCACCGAGTCTCTACGGGCTCGATGCCTGCGAACGGGCCTACACCCTGCGTCACGACGATCAAGATCGGACTTGGGTGCAATTCGGCGACGGCAAAAACGGTGCTCGCTTGCCGTCAGGTGCCGAGAACGTAGCCGCTGCCTTTCGGGTCGGCCTCGGCACGCCCGGTCTGGTGGGTCCGGGACGGATCAGCTTGTTGCAAAGCCCACCCCTGGGCGTGCGCCAAGTGGTCAATCCCATGGCTAGCGCCGACGCCGCGGATCCGGAGACCGTCGACGAGTCCCGGGAGAGCGTGCCACTCACGGTGCGTACCCTCGGCCGGGCCGTCTCGCTCACCGACTTCGAGGATTTCTCCCGTTCATGGGCCGGCGTCGACAAAGCGCGAGCCGACCGTCTGTGGGACGGCAGCCGACGGGTAGTTTTTGTGACTGTGGCGGGCACGGACGGCGCGGTGCCGTCCGACGATTTGCTCGACGATTTGCGCCATGGGCTCGACCAAGTCCGCGATCCGCGGGTGCCCCTGCGCCTCGGGGCCTACCGACCTTTGGGTTTCTCGGTCCGAGCCAAGCTCAGGGTCGCCGCCGACCGGCGCTTCGAGGACGTCGCCGAGGCGGCCCGCCTAGCCCTCGAAACCGCCTTCGCCTTCAAACCCCGTCGCCTCGGCCAAGGGGCTCGCTACGCCGACGTCATCGCGGTGCTCCACCAGGTCGACGGCATCGAGGCGGTGGATGTGGACGCCCTGGAAGGGGTGTCCGGAGGCACCCCCCACACCGACACCTTCGGCTTGGTGGCGACACCGGCCCACCTCGGCGCCGACGGGCTCGTCGGTGCCCAACATCTTTCCCTCGGCCCCTCGTGGTCCGATCCCGTTCAGCTGAGCCCGTGGCCCGCGGGTCTTTCCGCGAGCGTTTCTTCCTAGGAGATCGATCATGTCCAACGAGCTCTACAACGCCGAGCATCTCTACGATCTCCTGCCCGACATCTACCGACATCGAGACGCCGAGCATGGCTATCCCCTGCGCGATCTGGTCACGATCCTGGCCCGGGAGGCGCGGGTGGTGGCGCGGGACATCGAACGCCTCCACGACAACAGCTTCGTGGAAACCGCCGAGCCCTGGGCCGTGCATTACCTCGGCGAGCTGCTCGGGGTCCGCGGCCTGCGACCGGACCGCGCGGTGTCGCCCCGGGCGGAGGTGGCCAATACGTTGGCCTATCGTCGGCGAAAAGGCACCGCCGCCGTATTGGAGCAATTGGCGCGGGACGTCACGGGCCACCCCGCGCGGGTGGTGGAAGCCTTCCAGCTCCTGGCCTGGAGCCAATTCATTCCCAACCATGTGCGCCATCGAGCCCTGGCCACGGCAAATATCCGCCACGCCGACGCCATGGCCCTGGTGGACGGTCCCTTTGACGGGGCCGCCCACTCCGTGGACATCGGCCGCCCGGAGCCACGGGAAGGCCTGCACAACATCCCGAGCGTCGGGCTTTTCCTCTTCCGCTTGAAGAGCCTGCCTCAGCTGCTGACCAGCCCGTCGGTGGAAGACGCGAATCTCGGCTATTTCCGCTTTTCGACCCTCGGCGCGGACGCTCCCCTCTTCAGCCATCCACAGGCGGAGACCGGGCCGGCGTCGATCGCCGAGGAGCGCCACGTGCCGGTGGCGATCCGACGACGGGCCCTACATGCCGACCTGGGCACCGGCGAGGATCCTGGACCCGACGAGCTCTATGTCGGACCGGGTCGGTCGATCGCCGTTTGGGTGCCAGAGGCGAATCCTGCCGACGGCTGGCGACCCCTGGACGCGTTCTACGTCGCCGCCCATCTCGACCCCTGGGATCGGGCCATTTCCGGCAATCCCGGGCCGGACAATCCACCGGCCGGAGTCGTGGCCATCGATCCCGTGCTCGGCCGCCTGCGCTTCGAGGATCCGACCCAAGTCCCGGTGGACGACAACGGCGACCCCGTCTTCCGCCTCGGCTCGTACCACGGCTTCTCCGACACCCTCGGCGGCGGTCAATACGATCGCTCTCCCCTGTCGGACATCTCAACGATTCCCGACGACCCGGAGCATCGGCTCCGCGTGGGTGACGACGGCGACTTCGATCAGCTCGGCCCCGCCCTGCTTCAGGCCTGGCCGGCCGACGGCGATCGGCTGATCGACATCCTCGACAGCCAGACCTACCGGCTAACCCTCACGGACATCGAGATCCCGGCGGGAAGACGCTTGGTGCTCCGGGCCGCGGACCGCCGGCGGCCGACCGTGGTGCTCGAAAACCCGGTGGAGATCGTCGGCGGTGCAGGCTCGCGGCTGGAGATCGACGGGCTGTGGATCTCAGGCCATGGCCTGACCGTGGTGTCGCCACCCGCGGGAGGCGACGGCTTGGATACCCTGCATCTGCGCCACACCACCCTGGTACCCGGCCACTCCCTCCAAGCCGATGGCGCCCCCGCCTCCCCGGGAGCCGTCAGCCTGCGCATCGAAACCGATGAGACCGAGGCCACCCTCGAGCAATGCATCCTGGGTGGCATCCGGACGGCTCCGGAAACCCGTGTGGAGCTCTTGGATTCGATCGTCGACGTCCACGATCCGGAAGCCCCGGCATTCGCCGGCCTTGGACCGAGCCGGCGGTTCGGCGGCCCTTTGACGGTCCGCCAATGCACCGTTTTCGGCCGAATCGATACCGCCGAGCTGGCCCTCGGAGAGAACAGCATTTTCCTCGGGCCGGTCATCGCCGAGCGGCGTCAAGTGGGTTGCGTGCGCTTCAGCTGGGTGCCCCTGGGCTCCCGCGTGCCGCGTCGCTATCGCTGCCGCCCGCAAATCCCCGACGGCACTCCGAGCGACCAGGCCCGTCGCTTGGAAAGCCGCGAGCGTCCGATTCTGACCTCCAGCCGGTATGGCCGCCCCGCCTACGCCCAGCTGCACCGTCGCGCTGCCGAGGTGATCCGCCGAGGAGCGGACAACGGCTCCGAGATGGGCGTCTTCTGCCGCCTGCAATGGCCCCTGCGGGAGGACGATCTACGCCTTCGCATGAACGAATACCTGCCCGCGACCCTCGAAGCAGGTTTCTTCTACGGAACGTGACTGACTGCCGCGAGTCCGCTGTCCCAGATCAAGATGCTCAGGGGTTTGCTGCCGATCTGCGCGTCGTGCAAAAAAATCCGCGACGATCAAGGCTATTGGAAGAACGTCGAGGACTTCATCCGCCGTCACTCCGAAGCGAGCCTCACCCACGGCCTTTGCCCCGACTGCGCCAACGACATTTTGAGCGATCTGCGTTAAATCGCCGAAATCCTGAAACGCCGGCCCTCCTGGTCGCACATTACCGTATGTCGTCCTCGATTCGGTCTGACCAAGACTGCCCGCTGCCGGCACGGGCCGGGGGGTGGGCCGTGTCCCCCCACCGCCTCGCCGGCGACTCGCCGTGGTCTGTCCCGATACCCCCATTGATCGACACCACCACGCTACCTGGAGCCGACCATGAAAGGCGATTTCAGCCGACATACTTTCGACCCTGACCGTCCCTATTCGAGCGTTCGTATGCAACAGGGACGCGTGCTGGTGGACGCGGATTGGAACGAGCAGGGCGATATTCAAGAGCACCTGCGCCGAGAGGCCTTGCGCGACATCATCGGCAAGTCGGGGGTGCCCGAATCCCAACCCGATTCCTTTCAAGTCTTCGACGACGCCGGCACGATCGCCGTGCGTCCGGGCCGCATCTGGATCGACGGCATGTTGTGCGAGGAGGACGACGTCACCATCGACCCCTCCGAGCTGCCGCCAGCCGGTAGCGACGGCACTTGGCTGGTCTACTTGGAGGCCCGAGAGCGGCATCTGACGGCGATCGAGGATCCGTCGATCCGCGAGGTCGCCCTGGGCGGTCCGGACACCTGCACGCGCACCCGAACCACCTGCCGGGTGAGGCTCCAGGAAGTCGACGCGAATTCCTGCGAGGCGGTGGGCGACTTCGTGCCCGATGGCAATACGGACGGCTCGATGGCCGCCGGCACGGTGCAACCCACGGACACCACCGACCCTTGCGTCGTGCCCTCCCAAGCCGGCTACGCCGGGCTCGAAAACCAGCTCTACCGAGTCGAGATTCACCGGTCGGGTTCCACGGCGGGCCCCGGCCCCAGGCCGACCTTCAAATGGTCTCGCCACAACGGCTCGGTGCTCAGCGCCTGGACCGGACGCAGCGGCCGGGAGCTCAGCCTGGAGAGCCTGGGGCGCGACACGGAGCGGGGATTCTACGGCGCCCAATGGGTGGAGCTGGGAGACGACGAGCTCGACGCCGCGGAGCAGAGCGGCCCCTTGGTGGAGGTGGAAGCGGTCAGCCCGTCGGAGCACGGCGAGGGCGGCACCTTGACCATCATCGCCGGGGACGAGCCTCAGCTCTATGATCCCGATCCGCAAAAACACCCCAAGGTCCGACGTTGGGATTCCGGCGCTATCGAAATCGACACCAGCGATTGGCAGGATCTCGAGCTACATGTGCGGGTGCGCTTTACCCCCGGAACCTACCGGGCCGGAGATTATTGGTGGATCCCCGCCCGTGCTTTCGTCGGTGAATTCTCCGGCTCCATCGAGTGGCCCGAGACCGGCGGGGTTCCCGACAGCATCCCGCCCCATGGCGTGGCACGGTCCATCGCCAAGCTGGGTTTGGTTCACCTCGACGACGCCGGCATGCACATCGACGATTGCCGCTGCGTCTTCCCCACCCTCTGCCATCACTCTGAAAGCGGCTGCTGTTGCACGGTCACCGTCGGGCCGCACGCCGAGTATCGAACCATCCAAGAAGGCATCGACGCCCTGGCCGACACCGCGGGCGGACGAGTCTGCGTACAGGACGGCATCTACCGGGAAAATATCGGGCTCGACCGCGGGGACATCACCATTCACGGCTGCGGGCCGAGGACGGTTTGGGAGTCGGCCGATCCGAGCCGGCCGCTGCTGACGGTCACGGGGCCCGGCGCCCAAAACATCAGCGTCCAGCACCTCACCTTTCGAGCTCCCGACTCCATGGCCGTATTCGTGGATCCAGGCAGCCCGGTCGCCGACTTCACCCTGGAGCACCTCACCTTCGAAGGCCGTCACCGCATCGCCGTCAGCGCCCCGCGGGTCTCCGGCCTACGGATCGTCGACTGCCACCTGCGCTATGCCGCCGCCGACATCACAGATCCCGACTTTCTTCGACTGCCCGCTCTCTTCGTGGGCGGCAAGGATCTGCGCGTTGAAGGCAACACAATTCACACCGCGGACGTTCGCCTCCCTGACCCCGACGATCAGATTCCACCCGTGCCCGGAGGCGCGGCCGGGGGAATCATGATCACCGGCGGCAGCGCGGGCGTCGTGCTGCGCGAGAATTTGATCGTAGGCGGCTCTTGGAACGGCATCACCCTGGGAAGCGTGAGCTACTTCGACCAGATCGGCAGCATCGAGACCGCCGGCTGGCTCCACCTCGACGGCGACCTCCAAGGCGAGGGCGTCGAGGAGGTGCGCGACCACTACCGGGCGAGACGGTTTCTAGGCCCGTCACAGGCTCCCATCGTCGACACCGGCAGCGAGATTTTTCTCGATCGCTGGGTCACCGACGGCGACAACGGCACGCTGATTTCCGATGGCGATCTCCAGGATGTGCGGATCGAAGGCAATACAGTGCAGGGCATGGGCGGCTGCGCCCTCTCGGCTGTTCATTTCTTCGAGCCCGACGGCACCTTCCCCGACCTGATCGGCATCGACGGCCTGGTGGTGCGCGACAACCGCTTTCAGGATTGTCTGCGTCTCCAACCTTGGACCGACGCTCTGAGGCGTTATCCCGAGCAGCCGTTCGCCGCCGTCTGCCTGGCGGGTGCGGGCGGTCGGCAGCGGAGCCCACGGATCGGCGAGCATGAATCCGGCGAGCACGAGCCCGGGCAGCCTTCGGTGGACAATCGCTTCGAAAACAACGTCATCGAAGGCAACGCCCTTTCCTGGTGGACCCAGCCCGTCTGTGGCCTCTTCGTGCAATACGGACGCGGGCTGACCGTGCGGGGCAACCGCTTGGTGGAGAACGGTAACGCCCTGGGCAACCTGCAAGCGGAGCAAGGCCGACGTGGCGGCGTGGTGCTGGGCCTCGTCACCGTCGACACCTACGTCGTCGACCCGACCGACGACGAGCTCGTCGTGCGGCAGGACGGTATTCCCGCCCTGGTCTTCCACGACAACGTGGTCGTCGCCCATCAAGGCCGCGCCCTCGACGCTCTGGCCTTCGGCCCGGTCTCGATCACCGACAATCAGCTCACCGCCCGGGGCACCGTGCGAGTCGTAGGCGGGCTCGATCCCCAAAGCGAAGACAACTTGGGCTTAGACCAGCTCGGCAACATGCCGGTCACCGAGCGCGCCTCGGCTCCGGTCCGCGACTTCCTCGACCAGCTCGGCGGCGAGGTCGTGCGGGTGCTCAATCTCGGGGTCTCCAACGAGCTCTACCTGCAGAGCCTCGGCTTCTCCGGGCTGGGCCGCGCCGCCGAGCTGCTGGACCCGGAAACCGCCGGTGCCGAGCTCGAAGCAGCCTTCGTCAACGGCAACATCCTCTTCCACGATAACCAGATCTTGCTCGACACCTTGGCCCCGAAACGCACTTTCGCCATGTCGTCTATCTTGCTGCTGACCCTCGGACACCTTTCCATGCAGGGCAATGTGGCCGACGCCGACCTGCCCCTCGGCTCCGTCATGCTGAGCGACGCCATCACCCTCGGCCTCTCCCACCAAGCCCAAAACAACCGACTGACCAAGGGTTTGTTTTCGGGCGTGCTCTCGGCCATCACCCTGGGCCTGATGAACACCACAGTCGACAATCAAGCCACCCATTGCATCCTGGGCCTGGGGGCGCCTCAAATCAGCCGCGTGGCCCCCAACCAAGCCCTGGTCAACCTTTTCATTCAGAGGTTCTGCGGCTGGACCGAAGGGCTTCAACGGCTCATGGGCTTCGGCGACGACGGCGGGGCCACACCCGATCCTGACCGTTCGGCCAAAAGCCCTAAGAGTGCCGACCCAAACAGCACCGTATTTACCTCCGGTGGCAGCTCCCCGAATCCGAGGCTAAACCAGCTTCGCAAGCAGCTCCAAGCCGAGGGCCCCAGGCTGCCCGCGGCCACGGATCGGGTCCATCTCCGGGGCCACGATTACGTGGTCGACACCTGGGCTTCGGTGGAAAACCGCGCCGCCTTAGACGCCGTCGCCCTGGGCACCCCCGAGGCCGCCGAGCGCTTCCTCGACCAGCGCGAGCGAGGCCGCGACCTGCGAGCCCTCGGCCGCGACCGCGAGCTGACGGTCATCGGCACCGACAAGCCCCAGGTCGCCATTACCGGCCGCGTGATCGGCAAACGGTCCGAGGTGCTGCCGAAAAACTTACGAGTCACACTGTCCGACCGCAAAGGCCCCCAAAACGCACTCGCCGAAGCCGACGTCGAAAAAGACGGCCTCTATAGCCTGAGTGTCGACCTCGAGACCTTCAGCGACTACTTCAAGGGCAATAAGTACATGGTGGTGAGCGCCGTCTACGGCAAAGACGTGCTCGCCGGCGAAGAACGCAACCTCGGCAAGCTCAACCGTCCGGTGAGGCGAGTGCATCTGCGAATTTGACGAAAGGGCTTGCCCCCACCCCAAAAACGAGCAAAGCCAGGGGCGACCCCTGGCTTTGGTTCCTCAATCTCGCTTTGGCTCTCAATTTCTAGAGATCGAAGCTTGCTCTTGTGCCGATTCCGATCAGCTGTTGATCTCGCCATCATTTTCGCTGTCTTCTTCCTTCTCGTCCGGCATCGTCACCTCGATATCCGGAACCTCGATCGTTTCGGTCTCGGTGCTGATGTCCACATCCACATCCGGCACCTTCACCTCTTTTTCCTTGGTGGTCATGGTGACCTCGGCGGTTTCGGCATCGTATTTCGGCAGCTGGCCTTCTTCGACCTCCACGTCCACATCCGGGAGCTTGCCTTCTTGGGTTTTTTCTACGGAACAAGCCACCAGGGGCAGCAAACACAGCGAGGCGACCACGGGCAGCAGCTTCATTTTCGGTTTCTTCAACATAGGGCAATCTCCTTTTCGGGTTCACATCTTTCGGGTTCAAAATCTTCTCTCAACCACCCGGCCTCAGACGGGTAAAAGCCTTTCGGCATCAACTAGGCACGGTCGCTATCAAGCGCGGTCGCTATCAAGCACGGTCGCTATCATTCATATCGGTAATGAATGCAGCTTCTGTGCCGGCACCCCGCCCGCCCAGGAAAAGAACCCCCCGACCCAAGGAAAACCCGCGCGCAGCCAGTCGAAAACCCGTTTCGTAGCGCCGGGTCGAAACCCATCTTCGTGCACTTCCAGGTCGCGGCCGTGCAATTTCTACCGTCGACCTTGTAGAAATTGGGAAAACGGTAGGCTCCCGCGGCCCTGGAGCTGCGGAGCTTGAAGCTGCCCGAGATCAACGACTTTCTGCGCGCCCACGCCGGCCGTCACGAGGGCGTGCCGCTCAAGGCTCGCTCAGCTCTGTTTCGTGACCGACGATCTCCTGCGGGCGGCCACAGCGCTGGAGGTGGTCGCGCAGGACGTCGAACGCGTCCTTGCGCAGCCGATGTTTGGCCTTGGTGAGCTTCTTGAAGGCCTGTACCATCAGCGGCTCGGCCTCCTCGCATCGACCCTGGACGCTCAGGCTCTCGCCGAGCACGCTTTCCGCCTGTGCGATGCGGACGTGGTCATCGCCCAAGCGAGGTCGCCACACAGCGAGCAGATGTCGAAGCTCGACCTCCGCTTCCGCGGGCTGCCCCAGACGTAAGCGGGCTTGCTCGGCTCTCAAGGCGTAGAGCAGGACCCGCCAATTTTCCGGGCCTCGGGTTGCGATCACCGCTTCGAGGGCTTCGCCGTACACCGCTCGGGCACGGCCGTATTCCCCCTGGGCGAGCAACAAACCAGCCAGGCTCGAATAGGTGATCGGATCCTTGTAATCCTCACCGAAGCTCATTCGCTCAAGAGCCAAGACCTCTTGATAGGTGTGGAGAGCGGCGGCGAAGTCTTCCGATCGCCGGAGCACGATTCCGAGGTTTCCGAGGGCGGGAATCTGACTGGGATGTTTCTCTCCGTAGTGCCGACGACGCTCGGCCAAGGCTTCTCGATAGAGCGCGGCGGCCTCGTCGTAGCGCCCTTGGGAGCTGCGGATCTGGGCCATGTACTCCCGGGCCACGATCGCTTGATCCGGTCTCGTCCGCAGCTCTTGCACCAGATCCAAAGCTTCCTCGGCCGGCCCCTCCGCTCCCTGGAAATCACCCCGATAGCAAAAGATCGAAGCCAGCTCCACCAAACCCGCGGTCAGCTGCCCGCGCCCGCCGGGTCCGTCGCGCCGGACTTGGTCGACCACTCCGCGGGCCAGGGCTTCCGCCTCGTCGAGCCGACCCAGGCTCTTATACGCCGAAGCCAAGGCGATTTCGGTTTCGGCCACATCGGCATGGTGCTCGCCGTGAAGCCCGCTACGAATCGTCAATGCCTCTTGCAGTTGGGTCGCCGCCGGCAGAGGCTCGCCGATCACATTCATGATCACTCCTGAGCCGTGCAGCAACGCGGCGCGCACCGCCGGTTGATCTTGCAAGCCGGTCTCGAGCAACGGCACGCTCCGTTGCAAAGCCTCGTGGACCGTGAGTTTCTCCCCGGGGCGCGCATACGGATGGCTCAACCGGAAGACGTCGAGGATCAAGGTGAGCACTGCTTGCTTTTCATCGCGCTCCCTTCGGGCCTGATCGCGTTCCTCGGCCACTCGCGCCGACTGCCAGGCGATCGCCGCCATGAAGCCCGCGAGCAGCATGGCGACCGATGCGGCGGCGGTCACCCCCAAGCGGTGTCGACGGACGAATTTGCCCGCCCGATAACGCCGGCTGCCTTGCCGTGCCACCACCGGACGCCCCGTCCCATAGCGCTCGATATCTTCCGCCAGCCGGTCGACGGACTCGTAGCGTTGGGCAGGATCGCTGCGCAGGGCTCGGAGCACGATGGCGTCCAGATCGCCACGCAGCCTTCGACGCAAATCGTCGACCGACTCGGGGCCTCCAGCCAACTCCGATTCGATGATGAGCGCCGCGCTCGGAGCCGGCGGCTCTCGCTCGAGCAAATCTTGCTCCAGATCGTGGGGTGATCGCCCCTTGAGGCTGCGGGGCAAGGTACCGGTCAGCAGCTTATAGAGCAGGACCCCCAGGGAGTAGATATCGCTCGCCGTAGTGATCCGACGGCCGGCCAGCTGCTCCGGGCTGGCATAGCTCGGCGTCAAGACGCGATACCAGGCGGCGGTCGGCTCACTGTCCGCCGAGGAGTCGGGGTCGAGCAGCTTGGCGATACCGAAGTCGAGCAGCTTGGGATCACCGCTGGGGGTGACAAGAATATTCGACGGCTTGATGTCGCGATGCACCACCAAATGGCGGTGCGCGTATTGCACCGCCGAGCAGACCTTGCGAAAAAGCTTCAGGCGCTCTTCCACCGACAAACGGTTCTGTCGGCAATACTCGTCGATCGGCAGGCCTTCGACGTATTCCATCACGAAGTACGGGAAGCCGGCCTCCGTGCTGCCGCCATCGATGAGGCGGGCGATATGGGGATGATCGAGATCCGCCAGAATTTGGCGTTCCGTGCGCAGCCGCCGGAGAATCGTTTCGCTTTCCATGCCCTCGCGCACGAGCTTGATCACCACGTCCCGGCGAAAGGTGTCATCGTTCCTCACGGCTAGGTAGACGGTGCTCATCCCCCCCTGCCCGACCTGCCGAACGAGCCGATACGGCCCGATTGATCCCAACCCATCGCCGGAGGGAGCCTCCGGATCTCCGGATCCGGCAATACCCCTCGGCTTCGGGAGATGGGAGCGGGGAGCCGAGCTCACCGCCGAGGCTTCGGCGATGTCCTGCTCGTCGTCGATCGCCAGCAGGTCCTCCACCGCTCGGCGCTCCTTGCCGTTACGGCAGGAGCGGTCTAAGCATAGACAACGCTCGTCCGCCGGCAACTCGACGACCTGCTCGAAGAGATCCAAAATCCGCTGCCAATTCGCGGCGCTCACGGCTCGTCCTCGGTAAGAAACGCTTTCATCCAGGCTCTGGCCGACCGTAGTCGACGCTGGACCGTGGCGGTCGACATGCCCAGGACCTCGGCGATCTCGTCGGCGGCGAGCCCTCCAAAGTAGCGCAGCTCCACGACACGCGCCCGCTCGATGTCGTGCTCTGCCAATTGGCGCAGCAATTCCTCCACCTGAAGGACTTCCGGCGGTCGGCGGTCGGCGCTGTGCAGTGTTTCTTCAAAAATTAGAATCGGCAGGCCGCCCCCGCGTTTTTCACGACGGTGATGTCGAGCATGCTCCACTAGAACCCGGCGCATGAGTCGCGCGCACATGGCGTAGAAATGGGCGCTATCGCTCCAGCTGACCTGCTGAACTCGCAGCAGACGGGGATAGATTTCGTGCACCAAGGCGGTGGTCTGCAACGTCTCGTGTTTTCGATTGGAGCGCAAATACCGGCTCGCCATCTGCTTGAGCTGTCGATAGACGAGAGGAATCAATCGGCTAAGAGCTTCTTCGTTGCCCCCGCGCCACTCCAGCAGAAGGCTCTCGATTTGTTGTGAACGTTCTTCGGAACCCATATCGTTATTTTATTCGCTCATCACGTCGGCAGGAGCTTGGGCGGCGGCAAGGTCGGCAGCGGCGGAATTTCGTAGCCGGAGCCTAGTGGGCAATAACTTGGACGATGCCCAGGTGGCGTGATCGATTTTCTCTCCATTCAGCGTCTCTCATGGAAACGGCCCGCCAACTGCCGCCGACCGGCTCGGTGCCGAAGACGGCAGATGAACATACATGAAGCAAGGAGACACATGATGACCGCTAAATCGAAAATCTTGAAAAACCTGATTCCAAGGGCCTCGCTCCTCGGGGCGTTGATCCTCGGAGCCGGAGGGCTGCTGATCGATCACAGCGAAGCCGCCGGCACCGCCGACGAAACCGAGCCACGATGGCTCTTGACCGACGCGGCCATCGCTCGCACGGCAGCAGGTGATTGCGAGGACAACGAGTCGTTCAAGATCTGCCGGGAGGAGTGCGTAGTCCACGTGCCCAGCGGTCGCGAAGAGCCCACCGGAAATTTCGCCTGCTTTCCTTTCTAAAACGGCCGGGCCGAGCACAAACCGGCCCAAACAAAAGCATCGCGTGCTCCCCATTGGAAGCACGCGATGCTCGGTCTCGAATCTCGGCCGTAGAGGCTAAACCAAGGCAGACATCAATCAGATGTTTGCGATTCCGAACTGGCCGCGGCAGATCTGGCCGGTGTAGTTATTGCGGTAGGTCTTGTAATACACCGGGCAGTGCTCGGGACCACCGATGCAGCTGCCGTATTGGCTCCAACCGGAAGCACCGTCAGGCACGTAACACGGCGGGCACGGGCCTCCAGCCTCTGCCACCGGGGCGATGGCGAAGCCGAGACCCAACATGGCTGTCGCCGAAAGGAGCTTTCGTCCAAAGAAACTGTAATTTAAAGAAGATTATAGTCACGAATATCGACAATAGACCAGCCCTATAAACCAATATTGACCACTATCTTTTATAGACCAGATTCTATGCAAAAAGCATCAAGGTCTGGCTGAGCTCTCAATCCCCAAAAGCCAGCAAATTCGGATCCGGAGACGATGTATGGCCGGCTCCGTCGCGGAGCTCGAAGCGCACGACGCGATCGCCTTTGGGAAAACAACACAATGTATTGCTTCCGGCGAAAACCTTCTGGTACCGCCGGAAGTCAATTTGATCCGGGCTCTCCAAAGCGGCATCGGTCCAAAATAGAAGCAGTGGCCCCTTGCCGGCGTCGGAAAACCGCAACTCCATCTCGATTTTTCGGTGGGCTTCTTCCGGCGCGGGATGCTCGTCCGGAAATGGAATATGGAAAAAGGCGGCGGTTAGGGTCACCGGCTCCTGCCACTCAGGCGGTTGCTCGTCCCGCGGCAAGGACACATACCAAACCACCCTCGCCGCCTCTTCCTTCAAGGTTTTCTCGTCGAAAGTCGGCTCTTCACCTGGATCTTCACTGGGCTCGTGACGCACGGTCGAGCGTAGGCGGTAGTAGGTCGACGGCTCGAGATCCTTCTGTGGAATGCCCTCGACCAAACCCTGCGGCCCCGGCACGAATTTCACCGGCACGACCTCACCACTGAAGCTCACCAGCTCGAGCAAAGGCTTCTTGCCGAGCAGCATGGAAGTGTCATAGCTGTCCTGCATGCCGCCGATGAAGACCAAGAACCGCAGGTTGGGTGGCACGGCTCCGTTGGCGGGAAAGGTCCACAAGCTCACACCTTCCACCGGCTGGTAAGACCTCGCCTCCGGGGTCGGCCATAGAACGACGAAGGCGAGAAACGTCAAGATGGAGCCGCGCAGGTGAATGCCCATGCCCCATCTTAATGGATACCTCTCCGCCGGCCGGACCACGGGATGAAATCAATGCTCACCAACACGTGTCACACCCGCGCCTGGACGATCTTCGCGATGGCTTTGATGGTGCTTCTGGTCGCGCCGGCAATGGTCTCGGCCGACGAGCCGGCCCAGGACACCGTCGTTGAAGCCTCGCCCAGACGGCGGTCTTGGTGGACGCCGACGGGCTACCGACCGTGGTCTTTGTCGCCGGCAAACCCAACAACCTCGAATGCGAGCGCTGCAACTGCATCCAGCAGTCCACCCCGCCGACCACCCGCGTGGGCGCCACCTGCCTGAGGGCCCGCCAGAATGCCGCCGCGGCCGCCCGTGCTTTGGCGGTTTGCGCTCCCGAGAACCCCAGCTGCGGACCCGTCACCCACTCGGTGGCGCCCTGCCAGCCGCTCTCCGGTGGCGGCTACTCGGCCACGGCTACCGCCTACTATTCCTGCGAATACTGCATCAACATCTGCCAGTAAATCTGCGGATCTATCACGAGAGAGCCCGGGCGATGCCATGTCGTCCGGGCTCTTTCACGCGTCAACGGTCAGCGAAAAGACCGATAGTCGATGCCGAGCCGTTGGAGGCGACGGGCCAAGCCGTTGCGCGAGATGCCCAGGAGCTCAGCGGCACGATTCTGTCGCCCGTGGGCTCTGCGCAGGGCCTCGCGCAGCAGATCTTTTTCGAGCGATTGCAGATGGGACTCGAGATGGAGGTCCACGGCGTCGTCCATGGGCAGGGCGCAGCGGTCTGTTGCCGACGCCGAGGCCGATGCCGACGGGGTCGCCGAGACCGCCGGAATGGGTTAGGTCAAGGATCCGAGAGGATCAGATCCGCGCCCTCTTCGCCGAAATATTCGATCAACAGAGCCCGCAGCCGGTCGTCTTTTCTGAACGACCTCAGGAATCGGCTCAAGGGTTTGGTCCACTTTGAGCCCTTGGTCAACGCGAAGGCGAAGTGCTCTCGGTCGGAGAGGGGCACCGTCACCCGCAAACCGGGATAGTCATTCATCAGCGCAAGCACTACCGCTGAGTCACAGGCCATGAAGTCTGCCCGTCCGTCGAGCACGGCTTGAAACATTTCGCGACTTGTTTTGACCCACACTTTCTCGAGCTCGACGCCGATCGAATCGATGGCCTTGACGTATGTTGTGCCCGGAATGGTGACCACGGTCTTGCCGCGAAGCTGCTCGGGTCGAATGGTCTTCGCGCCCTCTTTTTCCACGGCCAAAATTCGCACCGGAAAATATCCGGGTGAGAAGTCGAGGCGCTTCTTCCTCTCCTCGGTGTAGGTAATCCGCGAGGCCCCCACGTCACACTTGCCTTGCTCCAGAAATTCCAGGACTTTTGGAAAGCTCCCCGGGTCCAAGTAGCGCATTTGGACTTTCTGGGACTCCGCGAACGCCGCCAACAAATCGAGCTCGAAACCCGCCCAATCGCCGTCTCCGTCGACCTGATAAAAGAAGGGGGGATCTCTCCGGAAACACACTTTCAGCTCCGGAAGCTCCGCCGTCACCCCGGCTTGCTGATCCGGCAGTCGGCCCTCGTCAGCCTGGCTCGTTAGAGCGAGCACGGGCAGGCCGAGCCACCACAGGCAGCCGAGGGCCGAGAAGAGGGCGAGCGTGCCGAGCTCGAGGGGGATCCGGTAAAAACGCGTCATTTCGCGGTTTAGCTTAACCGAAATCTTGCTCCGCGAAACAACACTACGACTCGCTGGTGCTCTACTCCCGAGCTTCACCCCCATAGAGCACCGGGACCACCACCAGGTTGAGCAGGGTGGAAGTGATCAGACCCCCGAGAATGACCTCCGCCATGGGGCTTTGAATCTCGTTGCCCGGAGCCCCCGAAGCGAGGACCAGCGGAATCAACGCGAAGCCCGCGGTGAGCGCGGTCATGAGAATCGGCGCCATCCTTTCCTCGGAGCCCTGACGCACGGCCTGGTCGAGGGGCATGCCGGACGCTCGCAGCCGTTGATAGTTGGTCACCAAGAGCACCCCGTTGCGGGTGGCGACGCCGAAGAGGGTGACGAAACCCACCAACGTGGCGATCGACAGCACACCTTCGCCGATGGCCACGGCGACCACTCCACCGACTAGGGCAAGAGGCAAGTTGACCAACACGATCCAAGTATCTCGATGGCTGCGCAGACCCACGAAGAGCAGGGCATACATGCTCACCAGGATCAACAGCACCAAGAAGCTCAAAGTGCGAACACTTCGCGCGGCTTCCTCGAATTGGCCACCGAACGTCACCAAATACCCTTCGGGCATCGATACCTGCGCGTCGACCGCGGCTTGGGCACGTTCTACGGTGCCGGCCAAATCGGTGCCGGACACGTTGGCGGTGATCATGGCCACCCGTTGGACGTTCTCCCGCCGCACCATGGACGGGCCGAGATCTTGGCGGACCTCCGCCACCGAGCCCAACCGCAGCAGCTGCCCGGTCGGCGACATCACGGGCAAGGCGGCGAGCCCCTGTGGGTTCGAGCGCAGCTCGGGGGGCAAACGCACGGCCACGGTCGAGGTCAATCCGTCTTTCACGATCTCCCCCACCACAACCCCCTGGAAAAGGGCCTGGACCGCCTCCGACAGATCCGCGGCCCCGAGCCCGAAGCGCGCCATAGCGGAGCGATCGAAGTCGATCACCCATTGGGGAATCGCCGCCTGCTCTTGATTCGACAAATCGACGATGCCCGGCACCGCGCCCAAAACCGACTCCACCTGCTTGGCCAGAGATCTCAAGACCGTGAGATCAGGACCGAAGACTTTGACTGCCAAGTTGGTTTTCGAGCCGGAGATCATGTGGTCGATGCGATGGCTGATCGGTTGCCCGAAGGACACCGTGGCTCCCGGAACCGTCGCCACGGCGCGACGCATCTCCGCCACCAGCTCCTCCTTGGATTTGCCCTCCCCCAGGGATCTGAGCACCACCTCGAGCTCCGAGGCGTTGACGCCTTGAACGTGCTCATCCTTTTCAGCTCGCCCCGTGCGCCGACTGGTGGAGACGACCTCGGGGAAGCCCAGCAGAATCTCCTCGACCTGGCTCCCCAGACGATCGCTGTCCGCCAGGGGAGTGCCCGGTGGGCTGACCACGGAAATGGTCAATGAGCCTTCATTGAACGACGGCAAGAAGCTCCGTCCGAGCCCCGCGATCAAAGGGATCGTCGCGACCACCACCAGCGCCGCGAAAGCCATCACCCACCGACGGTGTTTCAAGCACCCCGCCAGGGTCGGCCGATACCAGCGGTGGAGCTGCCTGAGCAGCCGGGGCTCGCGGGCTTCGAGCACCCCTGCCCCGCCGAGCCACCAGGAGCACAATACCGGCGTCAGGGTCAGGGCGATGCCCAGGGAGGCCACCAATGCGGCCATGAACGCCAAACCCAGGGGTCTCAGCAAGCGGCCTTCGAGACCGGGCAGGAAGAAAATCGGCAGGAACACCAGAAGAATAATCAGGGTGGCGAAGAGAATCGGGCTGACCACCTCGGTGGTGGCCACGGCCACCACCTCACGGGGAGCTCGTCGGTCCGACTCCGGCTTTTGGTGCTCTTCTTTGAGCCTGCGGAAGACGTTCTCCACCGCGATGATGGCGTCATCCACCAAGAGGCCGATGGCGATGGTCAAACCACCCAGGGTCATGGTGTCGATGGACAGCCCCAAGGCGGTAATCACCAACACACCGACCACCAGGGACAAGGGAATAGCAAGGGCCGAAATCAGGGTCGTCCGCAGGCTACCGAGGAAAAGGATCAGCACCAATACCACCAGGATCGCACCATCGCGCAGGGCATGGCTGACGTTGCGAATCGCTACCTCGATGAAGTCCGCCTGGCGAAAATTCTCTTTCTCAATCACGACTCCCGCCGGCAAGGTGTCTTGCAGGCGCTCTAGGGTTCGATCCACTTGCGCGGTCAGGTCCAAGGTATTGACCCCGGGTTGCTTTTGCACCGAGAGGATGACCGCGGGCCGTTTGCCGTAGGAAGCCGTGCCGCGCGCCGGCTCCGCGCCCCAATCCACCTCCGCTACGTGTCCAACCCGGATGGGAATCCCGTCACGGGCTCGAATCACGGCCTGGGCGATATCTTCGGGGCCACGAGCTCGGCCGAGGCCGCGCACCAGGTATTCCTGGCCACCCTCGACGTGAAAACCCGCCGCGGGCTGACTGCTCGCCCGTTCTACCGCCGTCAACAGCTCCTTCAGGGTCACCCGATGCTGAGCCAAAGCCGCTGGACGAGCCGTCACCTCGAGCCGGCGGGTCTCGCCGCCGATGGGCGAAACCTGGGAAATGCCGGGGATCGACAACAGCTGTCGACGCACCACGGTCTCGGCCAAACGCCGAAGCTCCATGGGAGAAATTCCGCTTTCTTCGCCCGCGGTCATGGCGACGAAGGTGATCTCTCCCATGATCGAGGAAATGGGCCCGAGCTCGGGTCGGCCGGATTGGCCGGGCAGCTCCACCCGCTGCAGACGCTCGGTGACCGTCTGGCGGGCCCGATAAATATCGGTGCCGCGATGAAATTCGACCCAGATCACGGAAATGCCGTCCGCCGAAACGGACCGCAGACGCCGCACCCCCGGGGAACCGTTGACCGCCGATTCGATGGGAAAGGTCACCAACAGCTCCAGCTCCTCCGGTGCCAAACCCGGAGCCTCGGTGATCACCGTCACCGTGGGCGCGGAGAGATCCGGAAAGATGTCCACCGGCAGCCCGGCAATCCAGATCCCGCCGAGGGTAGTGATCAGCGCGGCCACCGCCAATACCAACCATCGGTGTCCGAGGGAGAATCGGATCAAACGCTCAAGGAATCCCATGTCACGCTTTTGTTCCATCGGCACCGCCTCTTCAGACATCGTTTTTTCAGACATCTCAGGTGGCTCCTCAGTGCACATGGCCGTGGGAATTGCCGCTGGACATCAACGAGGAACGTCGGATGGCCGCGCCGCCCCGGCTGACCAATCTCTGCCCTGGCACCAAGCCTTCGACCAACAAACGATCCCCTTGGCGCTCCAAGATCCGTATTTGCTGACGCACGAAGCTTTCGCCGGTCAGCTGGAGGTAGACCACCGACACACCCCCATCGTCCACCACCGCGGAGGACGGAATCGCAATGCCTTCCCGTTCCTCCCTGAGCAAAATCTGCGCGGTGACGGTGGTCCCGAGCACTAAACCCGGCGTCTGGGGGATTTCGACCAACACAGTGACGGAGCCGCTCTCAGGAGACATTTCCGGTGCCACGGAGACCAAACGCGGGGCCGCCGATGGACGGATGGGACCGCGCTCCGGGTCGTCGATCACCAAGCCACGAGCCCCGAGCCGGGCGAGGCGGTCGGCATCGGCCGGTGCCAAGGCGATCTCCAACCACAGCGGATCCGTGCGCACCAGCCGAATCAGAGGGTCCCCGGCATCGACGGTAGTGCCGGGCTTGACTTCCACCGTCGCCACCCGACCAGCAAAAGGGGCTCGCAGGCTGACGGCTTTGCCGGCACCACCACCAGCCCCACTTCGAATGCTTTGGGCGGACTCCAAATCGGAGAAGGCGGCCCGATGCTCGGCGCTCAACACCTCGACCTCGACCTGAGCTTGTTCGACCTCTCTTCGGCTGACCGCCTCCAGCGCCAGCAGCTCCTCCAGGCGCCCCAGGCGGGTTTCAGCCTTCTTCAGCCGGGCGCCGAGCGTCGAGGCCTGCGCCTCGAGGGTCGACAGGCTGCGATCTTCCGCCACCAACGGTGCCAATCTCAGCAGCGGCCGGCCTCGCTCGACCTCCAACCCGGGATAGGGCCACGGCCCTCCGGTCGACGTCAGCACTCCGCGCATGGACGCGCTGACCCAGGCGTCGCCACCCGCGGCGGGTCGAACGCGAGCCAATCCAGCGACGCTCCCGGCTATCCGTCCGCGACGAACCCACTCGGTTCCGAGCTCGCTGCGCCATTGCTCTTCTTTGAGAAACGGCAGAGGTTGCCCCCCGTCGGTCGCGCCTCGGGGCGCCGGCGCGACCTTCAAACCACCCGGTTTGAGGGGCTCACCGACGCGGACTTTCCCGCCCTGAATCTCTTCCGTGCCCGTGTCGTCGTGGATTCGAAAAAGCAGGTCGAAGATTCCGGTTGTTTCGGGCGTGACCGCGACGTTGAAGATTCCGGGCCGGGCCGGCTCGCTCGCGCCGAACACCTGCTCACCCGTGTCGCCGGACAACACCAGCTCCACCTTGCCGGTGACCAGGGGCAGGAAACCCTCCAGGAGAGTTACATGGATATGGGCATCCGCCGACCGCCCGGCCACCAAGGGTCCGACCTCGGGGAAGATCTCAAAGCGTTTGCCCCACGCGGTGATCGACCAACTCTCACCCGAGACCTCGGACGCCGCCACACCGGTGGGCCGGTCCGTGGGGGAGTCCGCGCAGCCGGTGATCGGCACCAAGATCCAAGCCAAGGCGGCGATCCGCAGATAACGGCCCCATTTGGGATCAATGATCTCCATGCTCCTCCCCTTCGCCGCGGCTGTGCTCCCCTTCGTCGTGGCTGTGGCCACCGTCACCATGGCTGTGCTCTTCACCATGGCTGTGCTCTTCACCATGGCTGTGCTCCCCTTCGCCGTGGCTGTGCTCTTCGCCACCATGGCTGTGGCTCTCCTGCTGGGAGACATCCTCATCGCTCAATCCCTGGTCACTGACCTCCTCGGGATAGGCCGGCTCGTAGGTGACCTCGCTTTCGGCGGAGTCGGCTCCGGCGGCTGTGGGAGCGGGATCCTCGGTGGGAGCCGACGGCTCGTTGGATCCAGAGCAAGCGGCCAGGGCGAGCAACAGAGCAGAGGCAAGAAAGACGATGTGCAAATTTTTCATGGGGAGTCCTTTTCAGATGTAGATGGATGGGTGTCGGTACCTGTGGCCCGCTCGAGCTGCCACAAAGCCGCGAGGGCTTCTTGGTACAGCTCCAGGTAGGCCAGCTCGGATTCGCCGGCGGATCGATAAGTTTCCAGAAGATCTGTCAGCGATGTCTCACCCAGCTGGAACGCCGCTTCCGTGGCGTCGAGCATGGGTTTCACGTCCACTAAGCCGGCCAGGGCTCGTCGCGCAGCCGTGCTCAGCCGCTCGTAGGCCGCGGCATGACCTCGGCGAGCCGAGCTCACTTGGCGGCGCGTCAGCTCCAGACGAGCTCGACGTGCGGAGACCTCAGCCTCCGCACTCGCTTCTTTGGCCCTTTGACGGGTGAAAAGCGGCACCGACCAGGTCAATCCAACGGTAGGCCCGTCTTCCGAGGAAAAGTCCGCTTGCTCCCGCAGCCACCCCAAGGTCAGCTCCGGTGAGCGGATGAATCGGCCCGCGGCCTGTCGTTCGAGCCGCGCCGCTTCCAGATTCCCTGTGGCGACGCGCAACAGAGGATGCTCCGAGTCGCTCGGTGGTGGTGCCGGCAGCTCCGGCAAGACCGGCACGGCCTCGATTGGAAGCTCGGGGTGCCAGGCGCTTATCGTCGAGCGGGCTCGCTCCGCTGCCGCGGCCGAAAGCTCCGCCTCAATCCGCAGACGATCCGAGGCCAGCCGTAGACGGCGGGTTTGGAGGCCCGAAGCCTCGCCGGCACGGGCCCGCTCGGCTTCACGTTCCGCTAGGGCGGAAACCCGCTTCGCCTGAGCCGAAAGAAGGTCGAAGCGGGCGGTGGCAAAGGCCCACTCAGCGAAGCTCTCCTTCATGCGCAAACGCAGGTCTAGACGGTCCAGCTCCACACTTGCGACAAGGGCCTCCAGCTCATGACGGCGAGCCTCGAGCCGGAATCCGCGATCGGCGTCGGGCAGCTGCCAGGAAAGCGTCCATTCCGTGTGCTCAGCGGGTCCTTTCAAGTCCTCGCGCGCGAAACCCAACACCGGATCCGCGAGCTCACCTGCGGCCTCAGCTTCGGCACGGGCCCGTTTGAGGTCAGCTGTTCCGGCGGCCATCGCCGGATGGGCTTCATCCAGAATCGAAAGAAAATCTGCTTCGGTAAAGATGGCCGCTTCGACATCCGCTTCGGCAGCAGCAACCGACGAGGCGACAGCTGTCCCCTCAACGAGGCTCGCCGCAATGCTCCCCGCTTGCGCGGAGATCACGGCATCCTGTGCTGGGCCTACGGCAGCCAGCACAACCGGCAATAGGCCGGCCAACAATGAACAAGGCATAGGTGCTCCAATTTGTCAGCTTTCGGTTTTCGGCTCACGACGAGCCGACCTCAGCTGAAAATCAAAGCAGCAATGAGCAGTGGCAAGTAAAGAGGGGGATGGGTGGGCCGCGATGCAGCGCCTCAAAGTCCAAACGGTCCTGGAGCACCGGCTCCAAAGCAGTCCCTAGGCAAAGGGTGGCGGCCGTCGTGGCAGCGGGTCGCAGCTTGAGCTTGGCAGTCCCGAACGTCGCTTCGTGATCGTGATCCGGCGTGACGTCGCCATCGTGCGAGTGACCGTGAGTCGCGGCTACCAGCAACTCCACCAGCTCCGCGTGATGGGATGCGGCGTGGTCTTGGGAATGGTCGTGCTGGTGATTGGGACGGTGGTGATCGGGGCTGTGTTGATCGGGGCTGTGTTGATCGAGACGGTGGTGAACAGGGCTGTGGTGATCGGGGCTGTGGTGACCGAGGCCGTGGTGATCGGGGCTGTGCTGACCAGGGCGGTGGTGATGATCGGCGGCGCTGGAGAGGCCGTCATCGCTTGAATGCTGGTGATCGCTCGGGCCGCGATGCTCTATAGCCAGGTGCAACCCCACACCCACCGCGCCGGCGCTGGGTGCGAGCCAAAGGGCCAATAAGAAGGCCACGGTCAGTCGCACAGTGGTTTTGCTCACGGATTCAGGCTGTCAGATGGTCATCCACGCCGTCAAGCCTCGGGTAGGTCCGAGCGACCGAGGACCGAAGGCATGCGGTCACTCCTCCGCAACCGCTTCCGCCAACAGCCCACGGGCGGTTTCCGCCGCCCTGCTTTCCGGTGCCTGGCGTTCGAGAGCCGCCAACGCGGTCTCGGCCTGCTCGCGATCGTCGAGGCAAAGGTGGGTCGCGACCACGGCCAAGTGGGCGTCGACATAGCGCGGTGCCAGGGCGACGGCACGGTGAAAGAGATCGAGGGCTTCGTCGCACCGCTCGGCGTGCAAGGTCAAGGTGCCGTAGTTGTAGAACGCCTTGGCATAGTAGGGACCGTCCTCGATGGCCCGTTGTAGCTCGAGCTCCGCCGCGTCGAGCTCTCCGGCTCGGGCGAGATCGACCGCGATATCCACCCGCGCCGGGGCGAAGCTCGGATCTACCTCGATGGCCTGGTCCAGCGCTGCTCGGGCTTCGACGGGCCGTTCGAGCATCTTGAGCAGCGACGCGTAGAGCCACCAGCCTTTGGCCGAGGGCGAGGTCTCCAAATGTCGGCTCAGGGACTCGACCGCGCGCCCCCGATCACCACGCTCGAAACCGAGAGCGGCCATGCGAAACATCAAGTCGTCGGAGACCGTGCCTTTTTCACTCAGATGCTCTACCGCCGCCCACGCTTCCTCAAGCCGATCGCTGCCGGCGAGGGCGACGGCGTGTAGCTCGAGATAAAGGGGAGTGTCCGGCGTGCCTTCGATCAATTTTCGAGTGTGGTGCAATGCGTCGACAAAACGGCCATCGAAAATCAGATGTTTGGCGGCGCTCAGATCGTTGATATCGCCGACCCGGCTTCGGGGCGGAATGCCTCCGTCCACCAGGGATTCGGACACGGTCTCCCCTGCCGAGGAGCCGGTGTGCAGGTATCCCAAGGATTCGAGACGACGACGCACCTCTTCGTCGAGGGTCTGTACTTGGCTGGTGCCGTCGACCGCGTGGCGAGAAAGGAATTGTTCGAGAATCGAACGCATCCGCTCCATTTCTTGGGGATGCTCGTCCGCCAAATCTCGGAGCTCTCCGGGATCGGCCTCCAGGTCGTAGAGCTCGGGTCGCGGACCGTGGATATATTTCATCGGGCCATCGAAAAGCACCCGCAGCTCGCCCCAGCCGTGGGTCAGTCGGGGCGACAGATTCTCGGCGTAGCGACGACGGGACGCCGGCGCCGAGCTCGACGGCTGCCACAAGGGCACCAACGACCGGCCCTGCAGACCCTCTGGACGGTCGATGCCGAGCAGCTCCAGCACCGTCGGCACGATGTCCACCGTGCCGACCCAATCGTCGACCACTTTGCCCGCCGGCGCCGAGCCAGCGGGTGGTCGAACGATCAGGGGCACGTGCAAAGTGGAGTTGTAGGCCAAAACGGCATGGGTCAGCTCGTTGTGGTCGCCCAACCCTTCGCCGTGATCGGCGGTCATGATCACGAGGGTACGGTCCAGCTCCCCTAGGGCCTCGAGATGCTTGAGCAGGAAGCCGAGCCGAGAATCCGCGTAGGCGATCTCGCCGTCGTAGGGCTCGTCCACATAGAGCTGGTCGTAGGGTGGCGCAGGCTCGAAGGGCTGATGGGGATCGAAATAGTGCACCCAGGCAAAGAAAGGTTGGTCCGAATCGGAGCCGGCATGCTCTGAAAGCCAAGGCAGCAGCGCCTCATTGACCTGAGCAGCCCGCCTTTCGTCGAAGAACAATCGTTCCTTGGGCACCGCTCGCCGACCCAAATGGTCCTCGAATCGACCGGTGAGGTGGTCGTCGAAGAATTCGAACCCCTGGGACAGACCGAAGCGTGAGGTCAAAGGATAGGCACCGACCGCCGCCGCGGTGGCATACCCTTCCGCGCTCAGAATCTCCGCCAGGGTGAGCTGCTCGTCGGCCAGTACGAACAAACCGTTGTCACGGACGCCGTGGGCGATCGGATATCGACCGGTGAGGATAGTCGAATGGGAAGGCGCCGTGATCGGAACCGCGGAGAGCGCGCGGGCGAAGCGCACCCCGTCGGCGGCCAAGCCGTCGAGGGCGGGGGTCTGCACCCGCTCGTTACCGTAGCAGCCGATGCGGTCGGCCCGGGTGGTGTCGAACGTGACCAGCAGCACGTTCCATCGATCCTCCGCTCGGCGCTCGCCGGGCTTGCAACCGGCGGCGAGCAAACACACGACGAACAGGCACGCCATCGGCGTGAAATACATGAGCCATCTCATCTCAAGGCCCTTCAAGCAGGGCTTCGAGGTCCTCGATGCTGACGTCCGGCCGAGGCAAACCCGTCTCGCGCAAAGAAGCCAAGGCTTCGGGGTGGATCTCGAGCTTCGAGCCGTCGCCCATCAGCTCGGTTTCGAGCTCTTCGTAAAGCTCGTGGGTATATTGATCGACGTAGGCAGCGACCACCCGTGCACGCACCTCCTCGAACGGCAAGGGCTCGGCTTGGCGCCGGGCCACTACCTCGGCCATTTCGAGCCGTTCGCCATCGCGATACGGAGGCGTCAGGGAGCCCGGCTCGAGCGGCGTGATCAAGGTCGGCAGCTTCGCAGAAATGCGATTCAAAGCGGTTACGTCGATGAAGCCCAGATCCTCGATTCGGCCGCCGGTTTCGGCCGCCACGGCGTCGAGTGTCTCACCGGCCGCAGCCGCCTTTTCCAAGCGCACCATGGTCGCCTGCGAATCGGTACCCAGCGGGACCTCGAGCAGGCGGACCTGCCATTGAGGACGGGAGCTGAAGTCGCCGATATTGCTCTGGTAGAAAAGTCGGAGGCGCTGCTCGTCGGCTTCCGCCAAAGCGGTCAAACGCCGACGCCGTTGAAAGTGCAGGAGAGCGGCCTCCCGCCATTTGCTCATTCGGCTCGCCATCGCCTCGGTCGGAATCTGACCCGACTCCCGGCAGTGGTGGTGCAGCAGCTCCCGCCGGCGAGCTTGCTCGAGCACTTGCCACAACCCGACCTTATTCATCGGAATCGTGGGCCTCCCTTTGTGGTCCCGTTGCCGAGCCACGAACCTCCGTAGGTCCGCATAGCTCAGCTCAGTAGGGCCGATGCGAAGCACGGTCGCCTCGGAATCCCCTGCCTCGATCACGCCGTCGAGCTGCTCACGATCGAGGGCCTTGGATCCGGGGGGCATCTTGATCTCAGCCACCAGCTTTTCGACCGCCGCTCGGCTGCGCTCGGCGACCAAGATCTCGCGAAGCTTCGGTCGGGCTTCGGCGAAGCTCAGGCTGCGGGCCGGCAGCGCTTGCTCTACGTAGAAGAGGTGCATTCCGTCGTGGGTGACCACCGGCTCGCTGGGAACGCCCTCTTCCAGGTCGAAGACTACCTTCTCAAAACCGGCGGGCATCGTGCCTCGAACCACCCAGCCGACGAATCCTCGGCGATGACGTCCCTCGGACTCGGAGCGCTCCTCCGCGAGGCGGGAGAAACTCTCTCCGCGCAACACTCGAGCACGCAGCTCTTCGATTTCAGAACGTAGCTCTTGCTCGGCCCGATCCCGGGCGCGGCGTAAGAAGAGGTGATAGACCAGCCGTCGCTCAGGGGCGGAGAACTGTTCTAGTCGGCTCTCGTAGGCGGCCTTCAGCTCCGGCTCTCCGATCTTTTCGAAGTCGGGCCGAAGCTCGGCCAGACAGAGCTGAAACTCTTGCTGCTTCTCGGCTTCTCGGCGGGCCTGAGCGAAAGCGGAATCCTGCTCGAGGCCCTCGGATTCGGCTTCCGAGCGCAGCAGCGCCTCGACCACCATCTCGCGGATGAGATCGCGGTACCAGGCGTCGAGATCGGCTCCGGGAGCGGGACGCTTGGCGGGGGGTAAAGCCAAAACCCGCGCATCGACCTCCGCCACGGTGAGTGACAGATCGCCGTAGCGCGGGTCGTTGTAGTGTGCGACGACCTCCGCCTCGGAATCCGAGGGGGAGGTCGTGGTTTCCGTCGTCGAGTCGCACGCCCCTAGGAGGACGGCGACCCCCAACGCGCTCCAAGCGAAAGTGAGTCGGGCTTTGCCCGAATGGGAAAACAAGAAAGAGGCGTCCTGAGTGGGGCGGCGCGCTAAAGGCTGGAGTCGTCCGCCGAAGGTCACTCGGCGTCGAACGAGATCAGCTCAACCGGCAAGATATTGCCAGTGGTACGAATGAGGGCGTTCCGAGTGCCACCGAAGTCGAACGTGCTGGTGATGTTGGGTCCCATGCCGCCGGTGTATCCGACTACGCCATGGAAGCCCTGGCCGTTGGCGGATCCGGTATCGAAGACCGGAACGTAGCTGTTGTTGAAGTCGCCGAAAAGAACGAAGAAGCTGCTACCGGTGTAGTTGGCGGCGATACCGGTGAAGGTCACGGTATCGACCGTTCCGGTCGCGGCGGTGAAGCTGCTGAAGATGGCGAAGGCGCCGCCCATGGTCGTTTGTGGTCCCAACAGCACGAAACCGGCGCTGTTGGTCGTTTGGGCGGGCCCCGGGGCGACTACTGCTTGAACGGTGTCGACGGTCCCGGAAGCGGTCACTTGAACGCCACCGGTATGGGTGTTGAAACGATTGCCGATGATCGCGCCGCCGCCGAAGGTGGTGGTGCCGGTGCCGTCGTCGTATTGGATCGTGCCCGGAGCCAGCTTGCTGGGTTTGCCTTGGTCGTATTCGACCGCCTTGCCGGCTCCTTGTTCAGCCGCGGGTCGGGAAGCTTTGTTTGCGGCAAGACCTCGATAGGCCGTCCGTTCGGCTTTTTTCTCAAGGGCTTCCGCCCGCTTGAGCTGGAACCAAAGACCTCGGCGCTGATCTGGGGTCAGCTTCTTCAGCTCAGCACGCCGTTGATCGGGGGTCATGGCTCGCAATGCTTCGATCCGACTGTCGGTCGAATCGCCCGCCCTCACCTCAGCCTCGGAGCTTGGAGAATCGGCGAGCAGCGAGAAGGCGGTGCAGGCCAGAAAGGTCCCGAGGACGAGGGAAATCAGCTTTTTGCTCATGAGGTGGTTCCTATTCCGATCAAAGCACGGGAAGCGCTCTCTATTGAGCTATCCCTCTATCTTTCTCAACGTTCCGAACAGTCAATGTCGGCTTCGCTTCAGGGCAATCGTTTGCACAGGCCTCAAGTCTCGCGAAGATCGAGCCGCTCGTCAAGTCCCAAAATCGTCTCTGATGAAGCCGAGGCGGCATCCCTACCCTGGGCTAGAATCCTCGCGATGAGAAACAGAGGATTTAGCGGTGCCACAAGGCACTCCTCCATGGACGAAGGACCTTTTGAGGGATACCGGAAGGCAATATGGCTGGCACTGCTGGCGGTCACCTTGTGGTCGACCACGGGCTGCGAGAGCCCGCCCGACGCCTCACGACCGGCGAAGAAAGCGGGCCTTGAGGTGATCTCGCCGCCCGAGGACCTACCACAGCTCGACGTCGCCGTGCGCGAGCAATTTCAAGCCTTATGGCAGGCATTGGAAAGCTCCCGCGACTCCGAGGTCAAAGCACGCGCCGACGCATGGGGCGCCCTCGGACGATGGTTCGACGTCTACCACTACGCCGAGAGCGCCGTCCTCTGCTACCGAAACGCCCACCGGCTGGCTCCCGATGAGCCGCGTTGGCCCTATCATTTGGGCGTCTTGGCGGCTGCCTCCGGCGATTTCGAGGACGCTGAAAAATATCTGACGAACGCTGTCTCCTCAGCCCCTGACGAGCCCACACCGAAGGTCCGCCTAGGGGATCTCGCCCTTGAGCAAGGAGACCTCTACAGGGCCGAAAAGCTCTATGCATCGGTGCTCGAGGAGCTGCCGCAGAATCCGGGTGGCCTGCTCGGCATCGGCCGGGTGGCGTTGGCACGGGGTGACGGCCGGGGGGCGATCGAGCCCCTGAGTCGCCTCGTGAAGCTGCAACCCGAGGCGACCCAAGCCCGCTATTCGCTGGCATTGGCTCTGCGCGCGGTGGGCGACACCGCCCGGGCCGACGAGCATTTGGCCGCAGTGCCCGCCGACAATCTCGACCAAATCACTCTCGACCTCGGCTCGCCCTGGGATCTGGAGCTGAATCGCTTCGATCGGGGTGCCCGAACCCTCACCCGCCGAGGAATTCGCGCCTTCCGGCGCGGCGAGCACGGTCAGGCCGCGGTGTTGCTCGGAGCCGCGGTGGCCGCCGAGCCCGAAGGCGCCGAGAAACGGGTCAACTACGCCCTCGCCCTGCGACGGACGGGCCATCTCCGGCAAGCCCGTGAGGAGCTGCAGGCCGCCATCCGCTTGGCGGAGCCAGGCTCCGAGATGCTGTTTAAGGCCCATTTCGAGATGGGGAGATTGCTTTCTTCCCAACAGACGCGAGCCGCCATCGAGCATCTGAATATCGCCCTCGAGCTCGACCGGCGGTCCGTCCCGGCGCGCCTCGAGCTGGGTCGGATCTACCAATTGCTCGATCGCCCCGAGGACGCCCTGTCCCAATATGCCGCTGTGCGAGACGGTGAGCAGCCGCGTCCGGAGGTCTCGTTCTGGCACGCCGCCATGCTGACGGCCTTGGGTCGCTACGCGGACGCGATACGGGCGCTCGAAGAAGATTCGAATCGCCTGGGCGATGCGAGGGCGCCGGCTCTATTGCTCGCTCGTCTGCTGAGCGCCGCTCCCGACGAGAGGCTTCGCGACGTCCAACGAGCCCGTCGGCTGTTGCCGGGCTCGACCCGAGGCGAGACGACCGGCGACCAAGCCGATGCGAACGTCTCCGAAGAAACAGTCGCCGAAGCAACGGATGTGCTCTTCGCCGAGACCGCCGCCATGGTCGCCGCAGCCGAAGGCAATTTCGATAGGGCGATCACCTGGCAGCGGGCCGCCGTCAGCGCCCTCGGAGCCGGCGGCCCCCGGAGCCGTGCCGCCGCCCACATTGCCCGTCGAAGACAAGCCCTCTACGAAAGCCGACAAGCCTTTCCCGCACCCTGGGTTGTCGACGAGCGCCTCGTTCGTTTGCCCGTGGTCCCGCCTTCGGCGCAAGCCCCCTCAGAGGTGACACCATGAGCAACACCGACCAGACCCCATCGAAAACGAGACCGTTGCTCGCCCCTCTCCTCTTGCTGCTCGCGGCCTGCGGGGTGTGGACGTCGGCGTGTGCTCCTGCGGAACGCTCGAGGCCCGACGAGCCCATCGAGCCACCTCCGAAAGCAGTGCCCGTCGTCCCTCCGGCCCAGCGCTTTCTCGACGTGAGCGCGGAGGTAGGCCTCGACTTCGTGCACGACAACGGCATGAGCGGCGAGCGGTATTTCGTCGAGCCGGTGGGCTCCGGCGGCGCCATGGTGGACTTGGACGACGACGGCGATCTCGATCTGGTGCTGATCCAAGGACGTCCGTTGTCCCCTAGCTCCGAGGCTGGATCCGAGTCCGAGGAAGTCGTTCGCGGCAGCCGCATCTATCGCAACGATCTCGAGCCGGACGGCCACGGACGCCTGCGCCCCAAGCTCATCGACATCACCGAGCAGAGCGGCTTTCGCGCCGACGGATACGGCATGGGCATCGCCACCGGCGACTTCGACAACGACGGCCGGATCGACCTCTATGTGACGAATTTCGGCCCCAACCAGCTGTGGCGCAACGTCTCGGGCGATGGGCGAATCGCGCTCGAAAACGTGACCGCCGATGCCGGAAACGGCGTCGACGACGCCCGCTGGTCGACGAGCGCGGCCTTCACCGACTTCGACGGCGACGGCTTTCTCGATTTGGTGGTGATCAACTACGTCGACTTTCGGCTCGAAACCCATCGCCCTTGCCGCTCCGCCGGTGGGCGCCCCGACTACTGCGGCCCGCAATCCTACGACGGTGAGCCGGACCGTCTGCTATGGAATCGCGGCGACGGCACGTTCGTGGATATCACCGGTATCGCCGGGCTGCTCGACGAGCCGTCGAGCGGCTTGGGAGTCACCGCCGCCGACTTCGACGACGACGGCCGGATGGACCTCTATGTGGCCAACGACCTGCGCCGCAATTTCTTGTGGCAGAACCTCGGCCCCGGTGCCGACGGCCCGCCCCGCTTCGAGAACGTCGCCCTCGAGCGGGGTGCTGCGGTGTCGATGCTCGGCCGAGCCCAGGCGTCCATGGGAGTGGTGGCCGGCGACCTCGACAGCGACGGCGACGAAGACCTTTTCATGACCCACTTGAGCGCCGACACCAACACCCTCTACGCCAACGACGGCCGTGGTTTCTTTATCGATCGCTCTACCGGCAGCGGCCTCGGGCCGGCGAGCCTGGAGGCCACCGGTTTCGGCGTCGCCTTGGTCGACATCGAGCTCGACGGTCGACTCGACGTGGTGGTCGCCAACGGTGCCGTCAAGGTGATCGAATCCCTGGCCAAAGCCGGTGATCCCTATCCCCTGAAACAACCGAACCAGCTTTTTCACAACCGCGGACAGGGCAATTTCGTTGAGCTCGGAGCGGCCGCCGGCGAAGCCTTCGGGCGGCTGGAGGTGAGCCGCGGGATCGCTGTCGGCGACGTGGACAACGACGGGCGGCTCGACCTCCTGCTGACCAACAATCATGGTCCGGCCCGTCTGCTTTTGGCCGCGCCGTTCGACAACGACGGTGCTTGGATCGGCCTGCGATTGCTGACTGCCGAGAGGGGGCGCGACGCCCTGGGAGCTCGGGTCGACATCGTGCTTCGAAACGGCACGGTGTTGCGTCGCCGGGTCGCCACCGACGGCGGTTATTTGTCGGCCGGTGACCCACGGCTGGCGGTCGGCTTAGGCCACGATCCGGAGATCGCCGAGGTGCGCGTCCGATGGCCGGGGGGAGGCGAAGAAATCTTCACCAACCTCGCTCCCGGCAGCTACCATAACCTGGTCGCCGGCCAAGGTCGGTCGGCAGCCTCCGCACCCTACGATTCCACGGCCGAGCCCACAGCCGGCTCCACGAGATCCCCGGAATGAAATCCGTACCAAGATACCCGGTCTCGAGGCCGGTCCAGCTTCGCCAGGCCCCCCTAAAGGCCGTCGTCCCATGGTTGTCGGCCGCGATCTTTCTCGCCCAGCCGATCCTCGGCCAAGAGCCCGGCGACGAGACGGTCGCTACCTGGAACGGGGGGCGGCTCACCCAGAGCGAGTATTCGGACGGGCTGCTCGCCGAGGCTCTCGAGCCCGGCCCGGAAGCCGTGCGCGAGCTGTCGTTCGTCAAGTCGCTGGCGGCCCTCGCCGAGCAGACTCTCGAGCCGATGGATGCCCGCAGCGTCGAGCTCGCGGTGCGAGCGAAAAAGGCTCGGATTCTGTTGCCGATCCTGCGCCGCCACGTGCTCGACCAAGGGCCGGCCGCCACCGACTTTGACGAACAGGAGATCGAGGCCCTACGCCTAGCCCATCCCGAGGCCTTCATCAGAAGCCGAAAGCTCAAGCTGCGTAATGTATTTAAAGCCGTTCGATCTCCCGATGAGCTGCCGGCGGTCCGTCGGGCCATGGCCGACCTTCACCGGCGGTTGGAAGAGGGTGCCGATTTCGAAGAAATCGCCCGCCTGGAATCGGAGTCCCAGTCCAGGTTTCGCGGTGGACGCCTCGGCTTCGTCGACCCCATCGACCTGCCACCGGAGATCGTCAACACGCTCTTCAACCTTCGAGCCGGCCAGCTCAGCTCGCCGCTTGAGCACAGAGAAGGCATCACCATCTTCTTGTGCGAGGAGATCCGCCCCGCCCGGATTCCGACCCCCGACGAGGTGCGAGCCAAGCTGCGGGTCAACCTTGCCCGCCAGAAGGCCAACCAACGCCTGAAAGCCCTCGAAGACGCGCTGCTCGCCGAAGTCACCATCGATCTGACGGCCCTCCGCCGACTGAGCACCCACGAGCCTGCCGACGAGCCTGCCGAGGGCGTTGGATCAGCCACCGGCGATCCGGGCCCCGTGCTCACCGCGCCCGGTTTGATCCTGGAAGCGGCCGACGTCCCCCTGCTCGTCGCTTTGGAGCAGGCCGACCGGGCCCCCGAAGATCTCGGCCTAGAACCGCTGCGCTCCGTGCTGCTCCGATTCGGAATCGGCGTGGCCGGTGCTCAGAAGGCCATGGAGCTGGGGCTCCATCAGGAGCCGAGCATCGCCGCCCAGCTGAGACGCGCTCGGACCAAAGTGTTGGCACGCAAGGAGCTTGTGCGGCGGATCGACGATCGCTTGGCGGCCGGAGAAATTGGCGACTCCGAGCTGCGTCGCCACTACGACGATCCGGGCCGCAAATACCGAAAGGAGGCGGAATACCGTCTCGCGGGTATTCAATTCGGAGATTCGAGCCGGATCGGCGAAGCGCGGCACGTCATCCATCGCTTGACCACCGGCGAGCTCGGGCTGGGCGAGGCCGCCGAGCGATACTCCCAGCACCCCTCCGCCGACGCCGCCGGCTTGTTGGGCTGGAAATCGTCGCGCGAGCTGGCCGCCTTGGGGCCCTCGGCAGCCCGCGCGATTCGAGCCCTAAAACCCGGAGAAACCAGCGATCTGCTGCATCTCGAATCGGGGCTTTGGATCTTCCATCTGCTCGACCACCACGCGGCCCGCGATCAGACCTTCGAGGAAGCTCGGCCGAGGATCTACCGCGAGCTGCGGACCCGACGCGTCCGCGATCTCGAGCAAGAGCTGCGGACGGAGCATTTGGCAACAATCGATTTTCGTCCGGTGGGTGAGCAGCCGGTGGAATGGAACGGATCTGTCGTGCTTCGGTGGTCCACAGCCTCGGAACACGAGTGTTTCGGCTACCACGTCTACCGGTCAGCCGGCGAAGACGGCCCGTTCCGACGCTTGACCGAGGAGGTGGTCGCCGGTGGCGGCACCACCGACCTAACCCGCGATTATCGATTTGAGGACGAGCAGGTGAAGATCGGCGAGACCTACTACTACTATATTGAAACCATATCCATGGACGGTACGCGCAAGCGGCTGACCCCGACCCGTGCCGTGCAGGCAAAATCTCCTTTGATACTGCCTTAAGGATTGTGGTCCAGATCGGGATTTTGTAACATCATTCCTAAGTCGACCTACCGGCCGTGGTCCGTCTAGTCGGGCCCTCAGCTCAAAGCCGAGCTGGCGCTATCTGCTGTAGACGCCGGTTGATCATTCGGAGAAAAATTTTTCAAGCCCCAAAGGTGATGCTCGAATGTCCAATCATCGCATTTTGGTAACGACTCTCGTGACGATGCTCCTGATCGTGGTTGGGCCTTCCACCCTCTGGGGCGGCACAGTGACGTCCGACTTGTCGGTCACCAAGACCGACGGAGCCGCCTCTTCCATTCCAGGCATGGCGATCGTCTACACCATCGTCGCCACCAACATCGGTCCCGGCGACGCGACTGGCGCCGCCGCGGTCACGGTAACCGACAACTTCCCCGCAGCCCTCATCGGTTGTGCTTGGACCTGTATCCCTTCCGCCGGATCGAGCTGCACCGCGGCCGGGGCCGGCAACATCGCCGACTCGGCGGACTTGATCAGCGGCGGCACTGCCACTTATACGGCGAGCTGCAATATCGATCCCGCGGCCACCGGCACACTCGTCAATACCGTCACCGTATCGTCGACCAACGCCGACCCGAACATGGCTGACAACACCGCCACCGACAGCAATACCCTGACCCCGACGTCCGATCTTGCCATCTCCAAGACCGACGGAGCGGCATCCTCGGTTCCGGGCACCACCGTCACCTACACCATCGTCGCCACCAACAACGGCCCGAGCGACTCGGCGGGGACGGTCACTGACAACTTCCCGGCCGCTTTGTCGAATTGCAATTGGACGTGTAGCGCCTCGGCGGGTTCGACCTGCACCGCAGCCGGCGCGGGTAATATCGCCGACGCGGTTACCCTGTTGAGCGGCGGCACCGCGACCTATACCGCGACTTGCGATATCGATCCCGCGGCCACCGGCACCCTCGACAACACCGCCACGGTGACCTCGGCCAATACCGACCCGAACAACGCCAACAACTCGGCAACGGACAGCAATACGCTGGATCCGAGCTCGGATCTTTCGGTCAGCATCATGCTCGATCCGCCGTCGCCGCAGGCCGGCGATCCGTTCACCTTCATCATCACGGTCGACAACGCGGGTCCGTCCGACGCCACCAACGTCACGGTCGATCTGTCCATTCCGCCGGCCTTTACGGTGACCGGCACCACCGGCTGTGTCGAAGATCCCAACGGTTTCCCCACGTGTACTTTGGGAACCATCGCCGCCGGCGGTAGCGCGGTTTACGAGGTAGAGGCCGTCACTCCGAATTCCGGCGCTGAAGGCTCTGCCACCGCAACGGTGGATTCCGACAGCTCGGATCCGGTGACGAGCGACAATGAAGACGAGGTCCCGATCGCCATCGGCGGGCTACCGGTCATCGAGATTCCGACGGCTGACACCTTCGGCCTGAGTCTGTTGATCTTGCTCTTGACCGCGGCCGGCATCTGGCGGATCCGCCGCAGCTGATCGGCTCTCATCAAGGCGCGCTTCTCGAGCGCGTGCAAAAGAGGCGATGCCCTACCAGGCATCGCCTCTTTTCTTTGCTCCAGATCCTTGCGTCGCCGAGATCCGTCGCTTTCCTCCAACGTCCGTCGCGTCCCCGAGATCCCTCGCGTGCGGCTAGCTAGGTTCCATCCAGAAATGCTTTCTCGGTGGGGCGGCGCGGCGCCCTGCGCGCGTCGCACGAACTCGCGCCACCATCGATTCTACGTTGTAAGTTGCTGATGTGGAAGATCTTATGCCGATTCATCGGATGAGTCGCTCAGACAAGCTTCGCTGCCGTGCTCGGCGCGCCGCGCCTTCCAGATCCTCGAAAACGCCAAAACTGGACGGAACCTAGCTAGCCGCCAAACCAATAGATCGGATTTGCGCAGCCGACCGGTCTCGGCTTTGCCCGGTCTCGGCTCTGGCCCGGTTCTGCTTATAGTCAGCGCAAGGGCTGCGCCGGATCACCGAGCAAATTGTAGAGATATGAAACCGGAGGCAGCGCTGTCGCGCGTTTGGCCTCGACCATGGCGTCTCCCACCGTGGTTTCGCGGGCTAGCGCTCGGATCAATTGCTCACTGAATAGGCGCGGGGTGTAAAGGCGCACCCCCGAGCCGAGAAAAGCGATCGCTCCCCGCTCCGGCGCCAGCACCATGACCTCTCCCAGGGAATCCGCCGAAGGATGGTCAAAGGGAGCGGTCGCGCATGAGGCGCTGATCACCACCGGTTGGCGCCCAGTAGGCGCCAACCGGGCCACATCCTCCCGGTCGAAAAAGTCGATGGGCTCCGCCACCGAAACCTCCCCTAGCTGCCACTGAAACCGCCCGCCGTGGCCTCCGAAATGCACCACCGACGGTCTCTCATGGTCGAACGCCGCAAGAACCCCTACATCTCCGGTGCCCACGTCGGGCTGAGCCAAACGAAAATAAACGTCCTCGATGCTCTTGATCAGCTGATCGCGGCGGCGCAAAGACGGCGTGCCGCCATCGCTCAGCATCAGCAACACCTCATCGGAGGAGGGCTTCTGAGCTTTGGCATGGCCGATGATCTTGTCGACCACCAAAGCCAGCTCCTCGGCGTTGACCACCGGCAAACGCCCGACGGCGAAAAGAGGGCTCGCCGGAGCCGTGGGATCGGCGGCGTAAACGTGATCACTCACCGCCAAACCGTAAGTCGACGGCAGCATATGGGTCGGCACGCGGTCACGTCCCGTGGGCGCGGGATCCAAATAGGGCGCGGTGTCTTCGGGGGTCAACCAATCCGCGTCGCCCACCAGAAGGAGATAACGAAGCGCGGGCGAGGTCTCGCGCACGGCATCCAAGAAAAAGCGGACGCTTTCCGGGCTTTTTTCCCCTTGCCCGAAGCCGTCGTATATCGCCACCGGATCGACCACCACGACGTGGAGACCTCGCTCGCGATGGAAATCCGCCAGACGCTCGGCTTCCACCGACAGGTCACGCGGCGCGATCATGAGGTAGTCGATCTTTCCCGCCAGGGCCCGAGCACCTCGGGTGATGGGCTCGATGGCGATCGGTGCTCGAATCTGTGACGGCTCGACGACCCACAGCTCCGTCCGACTCTCGCCTCCGAGGCCCGCGGGCAGGGTCCAACCACCGTCGGCGTCGCGGCGCGAGACCCAACCGGAAGACGAGATCGCCAGGGCGTCGGGCGAAGCATGCGGATCCGACAGGCGACGTCCATGTGCGGCCGGGGGTAAGAGCAACGGGAATTCGGAGCTCGCGAGCCGGCTGCTGACGGGAAAGCGGACGTCGACTCGATCGACATACACCAAATCGATGATTTCCTTGCCGTCTGCCGTATCCAAATTGGTCTGCCCGGCTCCGACCTTTTCCGTGCTTTCCCCAGCAGGGGGCACGAATCTCTTAGGAATTTTCAACGTCAAGCGGTAGCTCTCCGACCGCGGCACGGTCGACGAAACCACCACTTCAGCCACATGGGATGCTCGGCCGTCCCAAGCCACCGTGCCGATCTGTCGATCGTTCAACAATAGGTCGACTCGATGATGATCTATCCCTTTCGGAAGCTTGGGGTTCGACCAACCGAGAAGGCCCACGGAGATCACAGGCTCCGGGTCGCCGGCTGCTCGTGGCCCGAGATCTCCTAGCTCCAACTCGTGCTTCGACGACGCCTGATGGCTGATCATCCGCCAATACCACGCCGACTCCACCCCGGCGTCGGCGGCTTCCTGGTCCAGAGGTGCCCTCAGCAAATCCCGCTCGAAGCGACGATATCGCTCGACCTTGGCCGGAGGGATAGGGCCCTCATCGGACTGGAGCCGTGGCGACGGGCCGGCGGCGTCCCCCAGGAGCAGCACGACCCTGGACGAGCCGTCCTTTCTCCAGGGCCGATCGAAGGACTCGGCAGGCACCAAAAACAGCAGATGCTTTCCGAGGGTTCCGTGGTCGTCCCGCCACAGGGGCAAAGCTCGGCCTCGGTGGGTCAGGGCCGGCAGCGCGGACCCGCCCCCCTCCAGCGTCTCGTCTCCGAGCAGCCCGGAAAGGTGGGCGAGGGGAACGGCGTAGACCCCGGGCGCCTCGACATAGATCTTGGCTTTCGGCTCCGCCGTCGCCACGGTCTGAGATCCGATCACCAGAGCAACCCAGAGCAGGGCTCGGTGACCGCGGAAAAGCTTCGGGCTCACGGGCCGGCTTGGGGAGCGGGCACCGTTACCGCAGACGGGCCGCGATGCCACCCAAGGTATCTCCCAGGGCCTTGCGACGCTTTGTGGTGACGGCATCGCCTTCACCGCCGGCGACCTCCGCGCTCAGGGATTCCAAGCTCGAGGCCAGCTCAGCGTCGCGTTGCCCGGCTTCGAGGTGCTCGGCCGCTTGATCCAGAGCCGTGCCGAGCTTGCTCATCACCGACTCGGACAAGGCCTCGCTTCGCCCCAGCTGGTCGACGTAGGCCTTAGCCACCACCGGCTCGGCGGGCCAAGCCACCGGGAATTGCTGCTGCGGGTTGAAGATTTCCTGGTCGGCGATGGCCGCGGCGGCAATCTCGTTGGCGGACAAATGCTCGCTCGGGATCAGCTCCAGGACGTCGAGGCCCCGGGCGATTTCGGTGCCGTAAATGCGACCGCCGAAGAAGTAAGTGGACCAATAACCGCCGAGGATCAGCTCCTCCTCATCCACCGGTCCCCGGTCGAAGTAGGCGATCTCTACCGGGTTGGCGGAATCCGTGAAATCGATCACCGAAATGCCCCCTTGGTACCAAGCCTGGACGAAGATGTCCCGCCCGGGTACGGGCACGATCGAGCCGTTGTGGGCGACACAATTTTCCTGCTCCACCTGGGGCGCCGGAATCTTGAAGTAGGAGCGGAACTCGAGCCGACCGTCGACGATGTCGTAGATTGCGTTGGCGCCCCAGTCCAAGGGATCGTAGGCGCGACAACGGGGTCGGGAGCCGCCGCCCCATTCGTCGGTGAACAGCACCTTGGTGCCTTCGTTGTTGAAGGTCGCGGAATGCCAATAGGCAAAACCCTTGTCGACCACCTCGTCGATCCGCTGGGGTTTCAAGGGATCGGAGATGTCGAAGAGGATGCCGTTGCCGGAGCAAGCACCACCGGCGATGCCTTTCGAGGGAAAAACGGTGATGTCGTGGCAGTGGTCGGTTTGGCTGGTTTCTTGGGTCTCGTCACCGTGATCGCCACCGCGCCAGAGACCGGCCATCACGCCCTTCTCCGGATCGGCGAACACCGCCGGGCTGTCGACGATTCTCGCCTTGGAGGGATCGTCCACGGGAATTTCGATCACGTCGATGCGGAAGAGGGCTGTGCGCTCGTCGCCGGGGGATTCGTCAAAACAGCCTTCGAGCTCGTCCTCTTCCCGAATCGATGAGGTACCCGAGTTGAAAACGATGATTTTGCCGTCATCTCCCGGGCCGGAAACCACCGAGTGGGTGTGGGAGCCCCGGCAGGTCTGCACGGCTCCAACTTGCTTCGGACGGGTCAGATCGCTGATGTCGAAAATGCGTAAGCCGCGGAATCGCTCGGCGCTGACATCCTCGCTGACCCCGCCGAGGCCGCAGTCCAAGCGCCCGCGGGTCTGCTCCACGGACATCACCAACAAATCACCGACGATGGACACATCGCCCTGACCACCGGGACACACCACCGAGCTGATCAGCTCCGGTTTCGGATCCTTACCGAGCCGATAAACGTTGAATCCGTGGTAGTTACCGGCCACCAAGACATCACCGGCGAAGGCCATGTCCGTGTTCGCGAAGCTCAGAAGCGGAGAGCGCTCGTCGTCATCGTCGTCATCGTCGCCATCCTCTTCCTCACCCTCCGCCGGCTCCGATTCGTCTTCCGGCTTCGGATTCTTGAGCGCCTCCAGGCGTTTGGGCGGCAAACCGGCGGGGTTTTCGGGGTCGAAGAAACCCGCGGGTTTGGGCAGCGCGGCCACCAGCTCCAAATTGAGCACAGCCTGGCCGGCGTCGTCGAATCCGGGGGCCAACCCGGCCCGCGGATCCGTGGACAGGCTGACCAAGAGCGCGTTCATGCGCTCGATCTCTGCGGTTTGATCGTTGACGATGTCCGAGGTGAACTCGAAGAGCACCGGATCGTAGGCGGAACCGGGTTGGTCGAGCAGGTCGTCCACCATGGTCACGGCGCCCTCGTGATGGGGGATCATCAGCTCGAGAAAGAGCCGATCGAACGCCACGCCCTTCGACGCCGCCAGCTCCGCCATCTGCTCGGGGCTGGCCATGCCGGCCATGGTGTGGGAGGTGTGCATGGAGTGGTGGTCGGTGGGGTCGGTGACATGCTGACCGCGATCCCGCAACCACCGCTGCATGAACTCGATCTCGTCACCCTGGGAGGCGTTGATCCGCCCCGCCACGTCGATCAATTCCGGTCGATTCGTTCGCTCCGCCACCAACGCGGCCATTTCCAAGGCCTGGTGGTGGTGGGGAATCATGTCCTGCATGAATTTCGCGTCCGCGGGCGAAAAGCTGGTGTCGGCGATTTGGATCGCTTCATCGGCGGTCAGCTGCCGCACTGGCTCTCCCGGCGGGCCGGGATGGATGATCGGCGTCTGGGCCGACACGAGAGGCGTGAACATCAGCAAAACGGTGCCCAGCACCGCGAGATGGAGGACGGATATGACGGCAGGACGAATCGTTCGAGCGGATGATTTGAGGATGGAAATCAAAGTCGGAGCTCCTATGCGCGGATCGATCAGGCTTGGACGGACAACGGTCTATGGCCCGAATTTAACAGATCCGCGCAAAGCGCGCCGGGTCGTGACTCACTTCCGAATCAGCTCCGCGTTTTGAATCTGCCCCCGCACCTCGGCGTCACCGGAAAGGATGACTTGAACCTCGCGATCCTCATCGCGATTGATGATGTCTCCTTCGATCACCGAGGCGCCGTCCAAGTAGATTTTGAGCCCGTTCTTTCGGCCCCAGCCGAAGAAGCGGTCGAACCAAGAGGATTTCGAGCTGCCGATCACCACATCCCCTTGCAGGCGGCTTCCGTTCAAAAGAGAAACTGAGCCGTTCTGGGTCGACACTGAGCCGTTGACCGTAGTGCCCGAGAGCTCCAGCCTACCGTTGACGGTCTCAATCCAGCCATAGATGCGGGTACCCTCTTGGGTCGAGATTCCACCGTTGACCGACTCCACGTTGCCGTCGACGATGACCTCGTTCGCGACGCGAATCGAGCCGTTGACCGTCTCCAAACCTCGGATCGTCGCGCCGTCGCGGATCGAGATGGAGCCGTTGACCGTTTCGGCGCTGCCGTCGACTGCCGCCTTGGCTCCAACGGTGATGCCGCCGTTGACACTGCTCAAGCTGCTGCCGACCTCCTGGCCGTCGGCAATGCGGATCGATTTGTTGACCGTTGAGTCGGCTTGGGCCGGTCCCAGGAGCAAGAGGCAACCCAAGAGGCATAAAGTCACGGCGACAGGGGTCTTATGATGAGTGAATTTCATTCGGGTCTCCTTGAAGATCGTTCTCTCCGAGCCCTACGTGAATCTCGACGGGAAGGTTACAAATCGAAGGGGCAAATCCATGATCATAGAAATTCGTGGAAAAATTCTCGCCAAAGATGTCCCCTCGACCACGAGCTGTTCGTCTCCCCCATGAACAACGGCTTGTGGTCTGCTCGCGAGCCGACTCGGATCACTTTCGACCCGCGATTCTGGGTCGAATCGACTAAGGAATAGAACGAGGAAAAGAAGATGGCGAAATTCATGTTTCTACACCGTAGCGGCGGCCCCTGTGCATTTGAGCAATCCCCTGAAGAGATGCAGCAAGCCATGCAGGCCATGGGTCGTTGGATGGAAGACGGGCTGAAGGCCGGCTGGCTGCTCGACACGGGTGACGGCCTCAAGGCAGACGGCAAGGTGGTGCACGCCGACAACACCGTTACCGATGGTCCCTTCGCCGAGTCGAAGGAATTGGTCGGTGGTTATTGCATGGTCGAAGCCGCGGACCTGGAAGGAGCCGTCGAGCTGGCCAAGGCCATGCCCCAAACCGGCGGCGCCATCGAGGTGCGCGAGCTGGCCGGCCACTCCATGGACTGAGGAGCGTCGAGTTGAATCCAGAAGTGACCTCCGACGGGCCGGAGCAGCTCGTCGAGCACTTCTTCAGGCACGAGTCCGCCAAGCTCATCGCGGTGCTGGCTCGTGCCTTCGGCGTCCGCCATCTGGATCTGATCGAGGATAAAACCCAGGAAGCTCTGATCACTGCCATGGAAACCTGGGGACGTCATGGGATTCCTTCCAATCCGTCGGGCTGGATCTATCGGGTGGCTCGCAATCGGGTGCTCGACGTCCTCCGGCGGGAGAAGATCCATCAACGGGCCATGGCTTGGACCCAAGGCAACGAGCAATACATCGTCTCGTTGGCCGATCAATGGATCGCCGACGATCAAGTGCCCGACAGCTTGTTGCGCATGATGTTCGTCTGCTGCCATCCCGTGCTCGATCGTCGCTCGCAGATCGCGCTCACCCTCAAGATCCTTTGCGGTTTCAGCCTGTCGGAAATCGCAAGGGGCTTGTTGATCTCAAACGAAGCGGCCAAGAAACGGGTCCAGCGGGCTAAAAAGGCCTTGGCCGAGGAGCAGATCAAACCCGAGCTGCCGCCGGCTGACGAGCTACAACAGCGCCTTTCCGCCGTACAGGAGGTCCTGTATTTGATGTTCAACGAGGGCTACAGCGCGACCCAGGGACACGAGCCTCTGCGGGACGACATCTGCGAGGAAGCCGCCCGGCTTTGCCACCTCCTCTGCGGACACGAAAGCTTCGGCACCCCCGAAACAAAGGCCCTCTTAGCCCTCATGCTCGCCCACTCGGCCAGACTCGGCGCGCGGGTGGACTCTGAGGGAGCGACGATCCTCTTGGCGGACCAAGATCGCTCCCTCTGGGATCGCGGTTTGGTACGGGCCGCGGACGATTGGCTCGAGCGATCGAAGACCGACCACCCTTCCCGCTTTCACTACGAAGCGGCCATCGCCCTGACCCACTGCTTCGCACCGACCCTGGAACAAACCCGCTGGGACCGCATCGTTTTCTTCTACGATCGATTGCTCCAGCTGCACCCTTCCCCACTCTACCGGCTCAATCGCGCCATTGCCCGGGCCGAGTCCGGGGACGTCGACCAAGCCTTGGAGGAGCTGGAGTCCCTGCGCGGGCGACAGGACATGTCGAGTTATTTCCTGCTCAGCTGCGCCCTCGGACGGTTGCACGAGCTCAGAGACGATTCGCGGAAAGCCGTCGACGCCTACACCGCCGCGCTGAGCGGAGCATTGGCTGAGCACGAGCGAGCCTTATTGGAGCGAAGGATCTCCCAATTGCGCGGCGCCCAAACCGATGGTCGGTCGTTTGACGCCACCGAGGAGCTCAAGTAAGCTGGTCAATGCTTCGACTATCCTGATTTGAATCTACCTTGAAATATTGTGTACGTGTTGCTCATTTGAGTCTGAGGGCCCTTCGGGACCTCGCTCGGATGATCCGCGTGTATCTTCTTAGGTTGCCCCCGCGGTTCCAACAACCACGCCTACGATGAGCCCAGCGGAATGGAGTCTTGAGGAGCTACTTTCAAGTAGACTATTTTCGGTGGACCGACATTTAGGGAGATGAACGATGTCTAGTGATGGAAGTCACAGTGGGAGTGGTAGCGGAAGCGGCGAGGGCAAGGCTCTGACCAACGTCGAGCTCTTCGTGGAGAAGGGCATGCTTTCCGACGAGAGCGTCTTGACCTCGGAGGGAGTCGACCTGGTGAACTCCTTGAGCCGCAGAGAAGTGCGTCAGTTGCTCAAGATCTGGCACCGCCTCGGCAGACCCGAGGTGCCTCAGACCTTCTTCGACGCCTTCGCCGACTGAGTTTCAGATCGGCTATCGGCCGCCGCCCGTCGCAATCCCGAGTCGACGGGCGGTGAGCCTCCTTCAGATAACATCCACATCGTCGTCCAGGTCGTCCTCTTCCCACTGCTCCCGCACCGCAAGGCTCAGATAGTTGTCGCCTTCCTGCACCATCAGCCCTGCCTCGACCCAAGATCGCAGCTTGGTTTCGACCTGCTTCGACCCCCAATCGAATCCCGCGTTTTCCAGCAAGCGAACCAAGCGGCGTAGACCCTTAATGTCGTCGCAGGCTTCGTAGAGCAGGCGATCCGCCCCTTGCAGAATCCTCATGCTCGTCTCGGCTGCCGGCCGCCGGTCCAGCAGCAACCAGCCCATGTCTTTTTCCAGATACGACAGCGCTCCCGGCGAGTGCACCCGGCGCCATTCCAGAATCGCTCGGTAGGTCGGCTCGGCGTAGCTCGCGACGTCGCGACCGTCACCGTATTCGAAGTCGAAGTAATAGGCCAGATTCGACAATGCCTGCCCATCGACCGGGTACAACCGCCCATATCCCGCGTCGGGCCTTAGGTTGACGAATCCGTAGTCGTCGCTGCGTTCATAGTTCGGGCTGAAGCGGTCGATGCGCAACCGCCCTTCTGCGAACGGCGGCGCCAAATGGGTGAGCCACGGAATCAGCTCCGCCATCTGTCGATATTGCTCCGGGGTTTCCTCGGGAAATCCCCAGATCATATTCCACACTGGAAAGATGCCGATCTCCTGACACCATTTGAGCAGCCGAATATTCTGCAACATGGTGACGCCTTTGCCCATGGCTTCGAGAATCGGGCTGCTGAGGCTTTCGATGCCGGGTTGAATAGAGGTGATGCCCGCGGCCTTCAGCTGTTTCAGGTGTTGCTTGCTGAGGTTGGCCTTGACCTCGTAAAAGAGCTCGATATCCCAATCCTTCTCGGCTAGGGACGGGATGAAACCTTTGAAGTAGCGCATGTCCAAAATGTTGTCGACCACCTGCACCCGCGGCACCGGATAGGTGTCGAGCAAGGTCTCCAGCTCGGCTAAGGCTCGCCGGTCGGACTTGCTGCGAAAGGCCATGCCGGAGCCGTTGAGGCCGCAGAAGGTGCAGTGCTCCTTCTCGCCCCACCAACAACCCCGCGAGGTTTCGAAAGGTAGCTGCGGCTCCCGGCTTTCCCGCACCCGGCTTCGGCCCCAGGCCTCGAAAAAATCTGTGTAGTCGGGCACCGGCAGGTCGTCCATGTGAGTGACTTTCGGCCCGTGGGTGATCTCGCGCGCCGCCTCGTCGCGATCGACCGCCGACGACACTCCTTGAAGGTCGTCCACCGACCCGCCCCGCAACACCCGATCCACCAACTGGGGAAAAACGACCTCCCCTTCACCGGACACCACCGCGTCGAGAAAGTGAAATTGACGCACCATCTCCCGACCCATGGGGCCTTCGCAATTCGCTCCTCCGAAGACGACGAAAAGGCTCGAATCGGCCTCTTTCAGCCGCCGAGCCAAGGCCAGGGACGCCAGCTGTTGTTGGAAGACGCTGGTGAACCCCACCACCTTCGGCCTAAGGGCCAGAACCTCCTCTGCGCATTCGTCGAGAAAAGGCCCCACCTCAGCACGTGCTCGGTCGAGATGCCCGTGCACGTCCTCCGGCGGCTCGACATGCCGAGCCTTGGAGGGATCGACCCAGGTTTCCCAGCCGCCGTCGTCGGGCCACGGGTCCCGCCCGAAGGCCGCGGAGCGGAAGAGGCGCTCGCCGATGAATTTATTGATCGGCCTCGACTCGGTGGCGATCCAGCGATAGAAGTCGGGATCGATGCGTTGAGCGAACCGAAGGGTCAGGTAGAGCACCTTGCAGGTGGGAGACGACGGCCCTTGATCGAGACTCGCTTTGAGCAATCCCAAGGCGATCGCAGGCTCCTCCAGCACCCCGAACGGCATGCTGATCAGAACCACATCCACGGGAACGGGCTGCCCCCCCTCGCCCGGGTTCTCGCGCGGTATTTTCGAAGCTCGATCCGTCGACGACAGAGCCCCGCCCCCAATGTTGATGCTCATGACCCCGCCTCCTCGGCCAAAAGCTCCCGCGCCTGCCTCAAGTCGAGAGTCGAAAGGCCTTCGTCAAAAGATCCGCAGGACGCCCGCAGCCGGTCGAAAGCCTCTTGCCGACTGGGCCCTTCGGCCGACAGACGGGCCAGCCCGAGGGTCGCGCGCAGCTCAAAGGAACGGGCGTCTTGCTCACCCGCCACCTCGATCGCCTGATTCAGCTTCTCCGCGGCGCCCTCGACATCCCCCTTCGCCTTGAGCAGCTCGCCCCGAACCCGCAGCATTTCCGGCAGCCAGGAGCGCTCGTCGAGGGCTTCGATCAAGTCTCCGGCGACCCCCAATTGCTCGCCGGCTTCCCGCAGCTGGCCGTCGTTCACATAGACCTCGGCCAAACGGCAAAGGAAGAACGAGAGACCGAAGCTCGCTCCTCCGGACCTCAGCTCAGCGACCGTCTCTTGAAGCCGGCTTTTAGCCTCAGCCCTCTTCGCGGTGTTTTTTTCGACCTGCAGGTCGATCAAATCGAGCATGGCGCGGGATCGAAGCTGGGTGAAAAGCTCGTTTTCCCGGGACATTTCAATCGCCCCGGAGGCCAGCTCACGGGCCTGTTGCCAGTCTCCCATCTCGAAAAAGATGCCGGATACGTTGTGCCGCACCAACACCCTGCTCAAGGGATCGACCTTGCGGGGAAAGCTCAGAACCTCACGGATGATCGCCTCCGCTCGATCCAGCGAGCCCATCATCCACAGGGTCAGGGCCAACATGCTGCCGCTGACCGCCGCCTTGCCGTGGGCCACCGTCCGCGCCGCGCCCTCGCCGTCATCGTCCCCCAGGCCGGCTTCGATCCTCAATCCGTCTTCTTGGTGACGGCGGGCCTGATCCAGCTCGCCGAGGGAAAAGAAGGTCAATCCGGATTGGAAATTGGCCTCCATCATCAAGAGACGATCTTGCAATTGGTTGGCGTGTTTGAGGAAACGATCGCAATAACCCAGCTTGAGCGCGCTTTCGCCCGAGTAATGGGCAAGATGGAACAACCCCCTGAGGGCGACGGTGACCCGGGCGTCGTCGCCCTTACGCCGGGCCAGCTCTTCGATGCGGCGAAAATACTCGTCCAGCTTCGGTGCGTCATAGCCTTTGGCGGCGGTCAACGCTTTGACCAACGCGGTCAACAAATCCAGCTCGTGATCCAACAGGTCGTCGGATTGGGGAATCGAGCTCAGCAGGCTCAAGCCCTCCTCACTGTGGGAGATCGCCTCGATGTTGGCGCTGCGGGCCAACGCTTCGTCGGCAGCTCGACTCCACTGCTCCACCGCCCTCTCCAACAGCCCCCCCTGGGCACAATGCTGGGCCAGCAGCTCCGGATTGCGCTTCACCAGCCGCCCGCACCGCTCTTCCAGAGCATCTACGATCTCCCGATGCAGCTTCCGGCGGTCTTTTTTCAGCAACGACTCATAGGCTGCGTCACGGATCAGAGCGTGCTTGAAAATGAATCGGGCCCGATGCCCCGCACCGCGCCGGTAGACGATTCCCGCGTCGATCAAATGTCGAAGCTCCTCGCCCAGAGCTTGCTGATCGAAGGGTGAAATCTCCTCCAGCACGGAGAGCGGAAACTCCCGGCCGATGACCGAGGCATATTGCGCCACAATCTTGGCGGGTCCGAGCTGGTCCAGGCGGGCCATGAGGGATCCGCGCAAGGTGGCCGGAATCTCCACTCGGCCACTCTTGTCCGCCGCCAACATGGTGCGCGCCAGCTGCTCGAGAAAGAGCGGCACGCCGTCGGCTTTAGCGATGATGTCGTCGACCACCTCCGTCGGCAGCTCTCGGCGGCCGACGATGTGGGAGATCAAGACCCGGGTCGACTCCTTGGTCAGAGGATTCAAATTGAGCTGGATGATGTCCGGCCGATGACCCCAAGGCGGAATGAAATGGGGACGAAAGGTGAGCACCAAGAAAAGCGCCGGCACCGCCCCCTCTTCGATCAGCTCGGTGATCCATTCGAGGCTGGAAGGATCCAGCCAATGCAGGTCCTCGAACGCCAACACCAACGGCTGCTGATCCCCGGCCGCCGCCAAAATGCTGGTCAAGGCATCGAGCACTTTCTGCTTACGCACTTCTGGCGACAGCTCAGGGGCGGGATAGAAGTCTTCGAGGGTCGGCGAGAGGTGGGGGGCCAGGCAAGGTAGCAAGTCGTCGCCGGATAGGTCGAGCTCCAGCTCCAGCGCTTCCACCCGCTGCTGGAGATCCGCCACCTGCTGCTCTACGGGCATCTCCGGAGACAGCTCGAAAAAGTGATTGAGCAGGCTCGAGATGGGAAAGAAAGGCGAGTTCGCGGTCTCCGGAGAGCCCGTCAGCGTAATCCACTGGGATGGCTTGAGATCGAGCTCGGCCCGAAGCCCCGCCAACAACTTGGACTTGCCGATGCCACCTTCCCCACATACCTGCACCACTTGGAAACGCCCCTCGGCCACGGATCGAAAGGAGTCTTGCAGCAACCGAATCTCGGTCTCTCTGCCGATGGGCGGAATCAGGGAGCCCACCGACCATTCGTCGTCTTGGGCTTCCCCGGGGCCTTGCCAATGCACCTGGTACAGCCGCCCCGGTCCCGTGGCGCCTTCCAGCTCCCGCACCTCGATGCTGTCGGGCAGCAACGGCCGCACCTTGTCGCTGGCGAGCACCCGGCCGACGCCTGCCGCCCGGGCGATATCCACCGTTTGATCGAGCATCGATCCGAGCTCCGGCTGCCCCCCGACGGCCTCGGCCGGCGTGAAGGCGATGCCCGCGTGCAAGCCGCAACGTCCTTGGACCGGCACGCCGTCCGCCGAGGCGGAGAACGCTTGCACCTCCGAGAGCATGGTTTGGGCAATGGCCACGGCCATCGCGGCGTCGTCCTCGAAGGCCTGGGGATAGCCCAAACAAACCACGAAGCGAGCGCCGTGGGTGTCGATCACATAGCCACGTTTGGCCGCGACCAAATCCCGGATGCGTTCCTGCAACGGACCGAGGGCCTCGTGCAAATCCTCGGGATCCTCGGCGCTGAGCTCGCACGACACCACCAGGACATGGCGACGCTCTTCCAAGCCAGTGTCGAGGGTCCGGCTGATCCGCCCGGACGAGCGTCTTCGATCGAGCTCCGCCAGGGTCGTTCGGCTGCGGAACCGTGGCAAACCTCCCGACGGCAGCATGCCCGCGGCCGACCCACCGGACGGCAGCGTGCCGGCATAGCGCAGCTCGATCTCACCCAAAAGCTCAACCACGAGCCGAGCGCTCGAGGGTCGCTTTTCCGGCGCCTTCTGCAGCAAATTGTCGATCAGGTCGGACAACGCCCGGGGCACCGATCGATCGATCCGGGCCACGGGCTCGTGATCTTGGGTGCAAACGTTGTTCAGCATGGCCAGCAGGGTGGGACCATGGAACGGTGATCGGGTGGTCAGAAGCTCATAGAGCAAAACACCGAGAGAGAAAAGGTCCGAGCGGGCGTCCAGGGGCTGGCTCATGGCCTGCTCCGGCGACAAACACCGAGGTGTTCCGGCGAGGCCACGGGTCAGGCTTTGGGTTTTCTCGTCTTCCTGATATCCGAGCTCCTTGGCGAGCCCGAAATCCACCACTTTGACCTCGCCCAGCTTGGACAGGATCACGTTTTCTGTTTTCAGGTCCCGATGCAGGATGGCGACGGCATGGGCGGCTTCCAACGCGTCGGACACGGCTTTGCCGATCTTCACCACCTGGGTCCAGGGCAGAGGATCCTGCTTGATCACCTCGCTCAGGGGAGCCCCGTCCACCAGCTCCATGGCGATCCAGGCGTCTCCTTTGTCCTCGAAGATGTCGTAGATCTGCACCACCGAGGGATGGTTCAGGCGCGCGGCGGCCTGGGCCTCCCTCAAGAACCGCTTGCGCGACACCTCGGAAATCGACTGATCCGGACGCAAACGCTTGAGCGCCACCGGTCGTTCGAGCAGCTCGTGGAAACCTCGATACACCGTGCCCATGCCACCTTCGCCGAGCCGCTCGCCGAGCCGATAGGGGCCGAGGCGACGCACCGAGTCGGGTGCGGGCCCGCTGCCTAACGAGTCCGGAGGCGGAGGTTCCTGTTTCGGCAAAATAGGCCTTCGAGAGTCGGGCATCCCAGGTAATTCGTCCAGTGCCGCATTGAGCAACACCGGCAACAGCTCAACGCAAACGTCCTGCCGAGCGGCGAGGCCGGGGCCCTAGTTTAGCGGAGATCCAAACGAATCACGATCATGGACAGCAGGTCCGCCGTCCGGCCATTGGGCTAGCCCGTGCTAGTCCGACAGACCGACCTCCTCGCGCAGAAAGTCCAGCTTGAGGGGCTCGCGGCCCTGGTCTTCGGCCATCAGCGATTCGCTACGTTCGTAGGATTCCAGCAGGTCGGTCACCTGCCGGCGGCCTTCGGGGTCCTGTACGGCTTGCCGCGGCGTTCGGCCATCGAGAGCGGGAATCGGCTCGTCGGCCCAATTGGCATAAATTTTTCGGTAGAAACCTTCCATGGCCTTCGACAACTCTTCGGGGTCGATAGGAGGTCCCGAGCGTGCACCGCTTTCCGGACTGGCGAATGCCATAGGTCCACCCATGCTCAGGGGATCGCTGATATCCCGCGTGACGTAGGTGATCGCGTCACCGGCGAGCTCTTCGAGCCAAACCTTGCCGTCGTCGGCGTAATTCCGGGTCCGGCCGAAGACCTCCAAAGTCTCTTTCTCGGCTCCGAGACTCAGGCTGACCAACGACGTCTGGGTGCCGTCGGATCGGTCTCGCAAGCGCACCCAACCTTCATCGGTCGGCTCCACGTCGCTCTGCTGCTCGAGCCGCTGGGTGAGCAAGTCCAGGTCTTCGATTCGGTAGTGGTCGGTGACCAAGAGGATGGCGTCGCCGCTGGAACGGTCGAGGAGACTCGGGGGTTTGGCGGTCAGCAGAGACAGCCAATCGTGCACGATCGGAGCGGAATAGGCGAATTGGTGATCTTCCGGGTGAGGCGTATCTTCGAGATTCTTTCGCAGATGCTTGAGCACCCCGGCGGTCCAGGATCCCGGAAAATAATAGGCCGCCATGGTGTGTCGCCACGGGGTGCCGGGAATCAAACGCAGACCGACGACGGTGCCCGGCCTCGACATCTCCCCTTTTGAGAACGAGGGAGAGAAGACCCATCGGGTTTGCGGATCGTCGCCGAGCAGCTCTCGAACCTTCAAGCTGTGCCCGGCTTTGGAGCCGACGACCTCGTAGAGGTTGAGATGGGCGTGACGCAGGGACTCCAGGAATTGCCGCTGGTCCGCCTCCATGATCGGCCCGCCGTGGCCGAGCACCAAATCCAGCAAAGGGATCGCATCCAAATTCTCCCGTGTATGGCCCTCGACCAGCGCCCATTCGTAGGCGTTGATCGACACCAATTTGCGGATGTCGTCGGGAAGCTCGACAAAGCTCTCCCAGCCTTCCTCGGGCATATACGACAGGAATTGCTCCTCGACGGCCTCCGACAAATCCTCCGCAAAGCGATCCTGCAACCAAGTGATGGCTTCGTCCACCACCTCGTCGAAGGTTTCGAGCTGTTGGCGATGCTCGGAATCCCCCCGCATACAGCACTTCTTGAATTTTTTGCCGCTTCCACAGGGACAAGGCTCGTTTCTACCGATCTTGGACATAGGTTCTCCGTTTGACTTGATCGAGCAGATTCTAGAGATTTCTTGCCACTTCAGAAAGACACCAGCCGAAGATCACACGCTTTCGCCCACGATCCAGGGTAAAGATCACCGATGCTATCGGGGCCCTAGGCCGCCCCATCCGGAGCTGGGGTAGAGTACGCCCACTTCATCTACCTTCGGCCGGACACTCCATTGAGCGACACCACGACCCCAGAACCCAACGACGTCCCACAAGGCGCCGGCGACCGGTCGCGGGCAGTCCTTGACCCTTTTGCGACCCGACTTTTCGTCGTGGCGCTCTGTGCATCGCCTCTCTTTGCCCGCGCCTTGATGACATGGGATCGAGGAGCCGGGGTCGGCTGGGCGGATCTCAGGGGTGCCGCGTCCGACGTCTTCTTCGCTCTGATCTTGGCCTGGTTCTGCCTCGGTTGGCTGAGCCTGGTAACGGGGCTCGGATCGAGGATCCCGGTGGCTCTAACCGCGATGTTGTGGGCGTTGGTCCACTACGCCGGCTTCGAGCACGTGGTGGCCAATGACGAGGTCATCAACATTTCCTTGGTGGGTTACCTCGCGGATCCGGCCTTTCTCCAGGGCTCGGCGGATCCGGCGCGTCCCCTATCGCTCTTGCTCATGGTCGGCCTCTCCGTCCTCGGGGTCTGGCTCGCCTCCGCCGCTCTCGGGCATGGCGCCGTTCACTGGGTGTCGGTGTGGATGCCTTGGGTGATCCTCGCCGGCGTCCTGTGGCTGTGGTCCCCTAGCCTCGCCGTCTCCGCGTGGCGACAGCAGAGCTTCTTGGAGCAAGCCCCCGAGCGGCTTCGGCGGGCAAAAGCAGACGCGGCTCCGATCGTCGATCCCAGCCCGCCACCGGACGAACCCCCAGGGGACGGCAACCCGGAGATCGAAACCCGAGCTCGGACAGCCCTCGGTCGCGAGCTCCGGGGTGATCGCTCGGTGCCCGTTCCCGAGGGCCGACCCAACGTGCTCTTGATCATCGTCGAAGGGGCCAGCGGCGCCTATCTGCCGGCTGTCGCCGAATTTCACGGCATTCGCGAGACGGTCAAGATGCCGAACCTCTCCGAGCGAGCGGTCGAGCGCGGGCTGTGGGCGACCCAGATGCTCGTCCCCCAACGTCAGACCAATCGCGGCGAATACGCGGCCCTATGTGGCGACCACCCGAAGCTCAGCTCGAAACAATCCAAAATGTCCGATTTGGCGATCGCCGATCCTTCGCTGGTAGAGAGCCGGCCTTGCCTGCCGCAAGTCCTGAAAAAGGAGGGATATCACACGGCCTATCTCCAATCCGCCCAGCTGACCTTCATGATGAAGGATCAATTCATGGCCAAAATCGGCTTCGACGAGGTCCTGGGATACGACGACTTCCCGCACGCCTATGAGCGATCGGGTTGGGGCATCGACGATCGCGCCCTCTACGAGCAGGTGCTCGAACGCCTCGAAGCCTACGAGCAGCAGAGCCGCCCCTGGTTCGCGGCCGTGCTCAACATCGGCACCCACCATCCCTACCCCGTGCCCAAATCCTGGGGTAGCAAATACGGCAGCACCAAGCGCAGCTCCGCCTTTGCCTACACCGACGACGCCCTGCACCGCCTCTTGGATGCACTGGAGGATCGGGGCATGGCCGACCACACCTTAGTGGTGATCCTCTCCGACGAATCCCAAGGGCTGACGAGCATCCATCGGTCGGAAATCGCTCAGGAATTTGCCAAAAATTGGGGTCCGATGGTGAGCTTCGGCCCGGGCATCAAGCCCCGCCGGCTCGACGGCGTCTTTGTGCAATCCGACACCGCCCTGTCGATTCTCGACTATCTCGGCCTGGCGGATCGCGCTCCCCATTTCGTCGGCCGGAGCTGGTTCAGGGAATTCCAAGGCCCACGGGAAACCCCCCTGGCCAACGCCCATTCCGGCCGCCAGCTGTGGCTCGGGGCGGACGGATCGTTGTTGATCTGCGTGGAGAACGAGAACCTTTGCGAGGCATTTCGGCTGCATCCGGAAAGGCTGTTCAGCGCGGGACATACCCGAAGAGATTTCGAAAACCATGAAATCGAAGTCCTGCATGCGGCGGTCGCTGCCACCGAAGCCAGTGGCCTCGTCAGCGGCTCGCGCCCGGCCGGAGTCCCCATTGAGCTGGTCGAAACGGACCGCCGGGTCATCGATCTGAGTGATGAAAGCCGTTCCAACATCGTCACCCACGGACAATACCTAGAGCTCGAAAAAGGCACCCGACTGCGGGTACGGCTGGAATATTCCCTGCCCGAGGTCGAGCGCGCGACCGAGACCACCGAGGTGCGCATGCGACTCAGGATCCGTCGCAGGATCAGTGAGCCCTACGCCGAAACCACCCACGATCCTCTACGATCCGGAGAGAAAATCGCCCTCCACCTCACCTTCAGCCCCGAGGAGACGATCACCGATCTCGACGTCTACCTCACTGCCGACCTGGAGCAACAAGGCTCGGACCCTCGGTTGACCATGGAACGGGCGACGGTGACCCTCGAAGCGCCCAAGGCCGGCGAGCCGCCTCCGCAGCCGGGCATCGAGATCCTCGAATATCGACGGATATTCGCCGATGGAAGGTCCGAGGATCTACCCTGGCTCGAGCTGACCCCGCGATCCGAGAGCCTGCCCCTGCATCCGTGTATGTCCGGCTCATCGGAAGATCTCAGAGGGCGAGACTGTCCAGAGGGCCGCATGATCCGAGGTCCACGGTCCATGGCGCCGGCCGGCTCTACCGTCGGTGCAGACATGCGTCTCGAAGCCGGAGACCGGCCCCTTCGAGGACATTTGGAAGTCGCGATCCGCCGCCTGGGCAGCACCCGGCCGGTGAAGCGGCAGCCTTTCGAGATTCCGCCCGGCCAAAGCCGCGAGGTATCCATCACCTACACCCTCAAGATGGATTCGGAAAACACCGCGGTGCGTTTGGAGCTGCACCAACCGTCCAGTGGCTTTCGAGTCCGGGACTACCGCGTGTGGATTCGTCCCGACGCAAAATCGGTCCGAAGAATCGCCCGTCCCTAGATAAGCTCCGTCCAGAAATGGGCTCGCAGGGTGTCGGCTGGGTGGCCTGCGGCCTGGGCGGCCCCGGCTCACTACGAACTCGCGCCGCCGCTGAGGAACCGCCATAAATTACTGATGTGGTGGAGCTTAAGCCGATTCATGGGCTGTGCCGCTCAGACAAGCTTCGTTTCCGTCCTCGGTCCACCCAGCCTCATGTTGGCTCGAAAGTTCCATTTCTGGATGAGATCTAGATAGATAGTTCCATCCAGAAATAAGGTTTCGAGCTCGATAGAGACATAGCTCACGGCATGATCTAAAATAGCTTGATCTATCGCATCATCAGATGTGTTCCTCATGTCTTTTTGGAGCCATCTATTTTCAGTAAAAACGGGAGATCCAGATCCATGCTATTCCCTGAGCCAAAGACAACGAAGCAGGTAATCTCGACACGGATGCTCTCCCTACAACCTACTGAAAGCTCGGGATCTCGACCAAAATCTTCGATAAGACTTCAAGTGGCCACAATCCTAATCGTTCTTTGGATATCGACAGGCTCATGGCCTTTTGCCAGCGCTGCATCGCCCACTGAAGAGCGGGATGAATCCGCCACCGGTGAGCCTGCCCCCGATCCAGTGGTGGTGGGGCCCCGCTTCGCCATCGCCCCCGACGGTGAGGCGGGCAATCCCGCGGGTCTAGCCCTGCAGCCGGACGGCTCGCTGATCGCAGCTCGAATAGGAGCTGGAGGCGCCATTGTCATGAGGCGATTCAGCATCTCGGGGACGCCCCTCGGCGAGGATCTGGAAATTATCGGAGCCGAGGCGGCCAGCTTCCACCTGTCCTCAGGGCCCAACGGCGATCTGGTGGCCACCTGGGATCTTCGGAACACCGGCAATAAGGCTTGGGCCCGGCGATTCGACTCCATGGGGCAGGCGATCGGGGATGCCTTCGAAGTGGATGAAAGCTCACCTCTCGACGATGACTATGTGTCTCCCGCCGACGTGGCCGCCGACGGCTCTTTTACCGTCGCGTGGAATCGTACCCAGGGCGCCGATGATCATGAGCTGCTCGGCCGCCACTTCGATTCCACTGGCTCCGCCGTCGGCAGCCCGTTCGTCATCAGCAGCGGCACGCGATCCCTTAGAGGCTCCCAAATCCGGCGGCTACCGAGCTCTGAGCAGGTGGTGGTTTGGTATGGACCCGAAGGCATGCGAGGGCGCAATCTGAGCGTCGCCGGCCTACCGATCGGCGCCGACTTCGGAATCACTGCCCAATCGGTCGCCACGGGCGTTCACGATGAATATATGGACATCCGAGCTCAAAGCAACGGAGACTTTGTCGTAGCCTGGCCGACTACGGATTCCAGCTACTACGGATCCTACACCAGGGGCGCCGCCTTCACCTCTGCGGGCAGCCCACTGCCGGCCCTGGAAGGGCTCGAGCGCACCGCCATCGACTACGACACCGCCGGCTCTGCCAAGGCCCTATCCACACCTGACGACGGATTTCTAATCGTCTGGGCCGCGTTCAATTGGATGACCGTCACCCGGGATCGTCTAGAAATCCGCCGCTACGGCCAAAGTCGTTCACTAGCTCAGAGCTTCCAAATTCCCACGAGTGCCAGGAGCTATCGCGTCGAGGCCACGGCGAGGGATCAGGACTTCGTGATTTCTTGGGGGCCGTGGAGCGAGGTCAATGGATTTGAGAAGAGCACTCAGCGTTACACCTTTGATTATCTCTTTGCCGACGGCTTCGAATCCGAAGACCTCAGCGGGTGGTCGTCCAATACCCCCTGAGCCGCGCGCGCAAGTCATGGCACGACTCTCACCGATCGCGCCAAGTGAGGTGCATAGGTTGTCCTAGTGCGGTGGGTGAGCTCGGTGGCCTCAATCCGAGCTGCTGCCGTGTAACCCAGGTCGGTTCGTTGTACACACCGACCAGCTCGAAATGGCGTCGCCCGGATTCAGGCGGTGGTTGCCGAATCCGGGCACTTCGCCACCGAGCAGGGCCCAAAAATCGGCCTCTTCAGGCCGCTTATCGGTCGATTTCAACCCTGAGGACACTGGCATGAGAGCTGCAGTATCCACTTCCAATGATCGCGATCGACTTGTCTTTAATTCTCGGCGGAGACCCAATCATGGAATCGACGACTCGCTCTAAAATTTTGTTCTTCGCGGTTTGGTCACTGCCCTGCGCCGGTGCCTGGACGGCGGACAGCTCCCAGGCTCAAACCACAGAGCAGCACTTGGCCAACCTCGAATCGGCTCTCGATCTGCAAGTCGTCGCGACCTCGACCGGTCACCACAACGCGAAAGCTTGGGACCGCCTCGAGGAGCATTTGTTGCTGACCAGAGCATCGCTGGAGTACCGAGATGTCGAGGCCGCCGGCCACCTTGAGGAGCTGCTTCGTCATCTCCGCCGTTTGCGGCCACGGATCGAGAACCCGGAAATCCTCGAGCGCCTGCACCGAGCATGGCGGCGCTCCAGGACGAGCCCAATGGCTACTTCGAGATCACCATCGTGTCGCCAGGCTCCTACTACCTTCGGCCATGGCTCCGGGCTATCAAAGCGCGCTTTTCGACGGTGGGGCCGGATTTCCCTGCCATGATTGGGACTCCACCATTCGCTCCTGCGCGCTCGACCAAGCCCAGGTGGTGACCGCGAGCTGGAATCAAAGCCTCGGCGATTTGGACGTTGCCTTGGACGTTCAGGGTTCCATCACCGGTCGAGTGACGGACGGTAGCACCGGCCAGGGCCTACCTTTTGTCCCTCGGACGGCTGTGACTACTCCTTGGCGACACCGGTCGAGGTACGCCTGAACGAAGCGACCTCCGGGATCGACTTTGGTTTAGTCCGAGGAGGCACGATCCAAGGCCGAGTCACCGATCGGCTCACTGGTTTGTCGCCCGATCTCTGGGCCATGCTGATCTTTGACGATCAAGGGTCCGAGATCAGACGGGAGAGCTTCATTGGCAGCTTCTATGGCCCCATCGGCTCGGCCGGCCAAGGCGCTACCCGTCAAGACCTGTGCCCCGGCCAGCGGCATCATGTGCCTCGGAGACGGGAACCGCTTCCAAGTGCAAGGATTTTTCACCGCTCCCGGCGGTACGGAGCAAGTGGCCGGCACCGGAGGGTTTGGCCAGGACTCGGGGTTCCTTTGGTTCTTCGACCGAAGCAACATCGAGGTCTTGATCAAGGTCCTGGACGGTTGCAGCTTGTCGGATAGGTTCTGGGTCTTCGGCGCCGGCCTCACCAACGTGGAAACCCGAATCGTGGTCACCGACACGTTCACCGGCCAAACCCGGGAATACCGCAACCTCGGGGGCAACACTTTCGAGCCTTTCCAAGACACGGACGCTTTTGCGACCTGCTTCTAGGGAGGCACGCTCATGGTTCAGGCTCCTGCCAGCCGACGGGCTCGCGAGTGTGTTTCAAGGGCCGAACCAAGTGTTCCAGCCCTTCGATTTTGATCGCCAATGTGAGCTCCATCAGTCTCCCCAGGTTTCCCCTGGGGAACTCCTTCTTGGCGAACCAAAGTAAATAAGCCTCAGGCAAATCGATCAGAGGTCGGCCCTGATACTTGCCAAAAGGCATGGGAGTGCGAGCGATCCTCACTAAATCTTCTTGATCCAACCCTCTATCCCCATGGATTTGCGCTTCAGCCTTTCGATTTCCCCGCCGAGCGCCTAAGATTTAAGCACATCCGTCTCCTTTCCGAGCCTCAAGGTCAAATTTCCCAACGGATCCATCGAGGTCAAATCCGCCTGGAAACAGCTTTGCACGGAGCAGACAACGTTCCAGCGTAGACTCTGGCCCTGTCCCCGGCCGTCGAGAAATGACACCGAGCGTAGGGTCGGGGCTTGCCCCCGACCGTCTGGAAAGTATCCATGAAGCGAGGAGATACGAAATTTGAGCCAAGCGCTACCGAAACGAAGAAGAATCAGACTAGACGCCGGCTCTTACCACAGATCAGGCACCATTTTCTCGGTGACGATGGGTACCAATCCTCGCCAAGACGTTTTCCATGACTTGGAATTCGGCAAAGAATGCATCGATATTCTCGAAATGCTTTCAAGACGGCTTTCCGCCCCCGTTAGAGGTTAGGCGTGGTATTGAAAGTCGGATTCGGCGAGAAGTGGTTGTACATCCGTTTCCCATCGGCATTGGGGGCTCCGTCCACCACGATTCGGTCGGGGGCAAGCCCCGACCCTACGTGCTCTTCCTCTCCATCACTGCTGGGGGGCCGGTGCCCCCGATCTTGCCGGCTCAGTGCTCGGGGTGGCTGGGGCTGGAACAGTTTTTGCTTCTTTATATAAGTTATGAAGCAAAAGCACACGATCTCACGAACATCGCCGCAAGCAGCCCGTGGAGGGTTCTTTCGCCCCCTCGACGGCCAAGCCCTTTGCCGGGACAACCGGGGGAACCGACCCCGGCTACTCAAGGTTTTTCGCCTTTTGATCGCCGGATCAACTCTTGGAATGACCACCTTGCCGGCATTCGCCTCCGCCCCACCAGATCCGCCGAGCAGACCTCAGATGTCTGAGGTGGCCAAGGTACAAACGACATTGGCTCTTGTAAATTTTTCTCCAGGGGCCATCGACGGCGTGTGGGGAGACAACACCCGCGGGGCGTTGCGGATCTTCCAAGAATCTCAGGGTCTCGACGCCTCCGGTGAGCTCGACCCGAGCACTCGCGAGCTGCTCCGGCTAGACCGCGGCGACTTGCTGACTCGTTACCAGCTCACCGCGTCGGACCTTTCCGGTCCGTTCATTGAACGAGTGCCCGACGATCCAACGGATCAAGCGGAGCTCGAGCAGATGGCGTTTACCAGTCCAGCAGAAGCCCTGGCCGAAAAATTCCATCTCACCGAAGAGATGCTCAGCTCCTTGAATCCGGGACTTTCCTTGGAAGTGGGCGCCACCATCTGGGTTCCGAACCTCGAAGCGGGAATTACGCCGGGCCCGGACACCCCAGCCCAGGATTTGCGGGTGGTGGTTTCAAAGAACCGAAGCTCGCTGGAAGTCAGGGATGCTCACGAGAAGGTCATCTTCTACGCGCCGGTCACTGCCGGTAGCAACCGCGAGCCACTGCCCCTCGGTGAATGGGAAGTGCGAACGATCACCACAGACCCCAACTACTACTATGATCCCGACCTGATCCTCGACGCGGATCCAAATCAACAAGAAGCATCTCTGCCGCCGGGTCCGAACAACCCCGTGGGCACGGTTTGGATCGGCATCAACAAAGAGCACTACGGCATTCACGGCACACCCGAGCCGTCGGAAATCGGCCACTCGGAGTCTTCCGGCTGCGTTCGGCTCACCAATTGGGACGCCCAACACCTTGCCCAGTTGGTCTCGGCCGGCACCCAAGTGCTTTTCCAGGAATAGATATGTGGAGCCCAAGCGATCCCAGGCGCCGCGATCTCGGCATCTCCCGCGGCCTCGAGCGCAGTATCCGCCTAGTCTTTTGGGCGGCTTGCTGCTCCGTCTTGGTCTTGGCCGTTTGGCTGCCGTGGTCTGAGTGGACCGAGCCCACCCGCCGGCCGGCAGAAGCCCCACCCAGGGGCGACGGAGCCGCCCACGAATCGTCCGACCGAGCCACCGAGACACCGAAACCCAGCTCTCCGAGCCGTGTCCCCAACCACAAAACCGCTCCAAGCGGGCTTCAAGGCCTTGCCGGAAAGTTGGCGGTACCGGTGGCCGGGGTCCGCCCCAGTGAGCTTTCCGACACCTTCACCGACCCGCGGAGCGGCGGTAGAACCCATCTGGCCCTGGACATCATGGCACCGAGGAATACGCCGGTTTTGGCCGTCACCGACGGATACGTCAAGAAGCTCTTTCTGAGCAAACCCGGCGGCATCACCCTCTATCAATTCGATCCAGACGAGACCTACAGCTTCTACTACGCCCACCTCGAACGCTATGCCGAGGGGCTGAAGGAGGGAGATGCGATTCGTCGAGGTCAGCTCATTGGATATGTGGGCAGCAGCGGCAACGCTCCGGACCATGCCCCACACCTCCACTTTTCGATTTCCAAGCTCGGCGAGGACAAACGCTGGTGGGAGGGAGATCCCATCAACCCGTTTCCACTTCTCAGCTCCGGTGGAGCTTGAACAATTTTCAAGCCCGCGTGTAAAAGCTACCCGCGAGAGGCGCTCGGCACCAAGGATAGAAACAGCCGAAAAAGGTTCTGAAGACCGTTCCCAAGGGCCCAAAGGCGACCCGAAGGCCGAAAAAGCCTCCGGATACGGAAGCCGGCACGGTTCTTGTTACTACCTAACTATTATGCGCGACAACACCTCTTCCCATCGGCCCATCTTCCTTCATGCCAACCCCGCGAAAAAAGCGCTGCCGAAAAAAGCGGTTCTCGTGGCGGTTGTGATTGTCTTTTCGATGATCACCGCGGTGTTGACCGCTGTGACCCTTACGGATCAAGACCCGGCGACTCTCTCGGCCTTCCCCGGTCCCCTGGCTTCCATCATGGACATCCCGTCTCTGCTGCCCGAGGAGCAAGCCGGACAATTCGCCGAGTTTTTCGATCGCAGCTCGGAAGATCTCGTGGCCGCCGCGGCCTCGAGCCCGTCGGATCGAGAGCGTCTCCTCGACGAAAGCCGAGCGATCTACGAAAATCGCCGCTATCGCTTGGCGTGGACCGGCGGCGCCGGACCGATTTTGCAACGAGCCCGGGCTTTTCTCACGCTATTGAATCAACCCGATCGCCACGGCTTGGATCCACGGGACTACCGAGCCGACGAGCTGGCCCGAGACGTCAAGAGCTTGGAGCTGAACCGAGACCCCGCGCCCGAGGATCGTTTTTCCCTGGAGCTGCGGCTGACCATGGCCTTGATCGACTTCACCCGCGACCTTCACGGCGGCCGCATCGAGGCCGTGCAGCTGACCGAGTGGCATAAAGATCCGACACCGGTGGACGTGGCCGACTTGGTGACCCAGGCTTTGGCCGCCGAGGATCGTCGCCAGCTGGCTTATCGCCTCGAGCCGACCCATGAGCCCTATCGCCGGCTCGCCGCCCGAGCGGTGGACTATCGACGGTTGGTCGACGACGGCGGTTGGTCGACCCTTCCCCACACCGATACCCTCGAATCGGGAGACACCGTGGAGCCGGAGCTCTACACAGCTTTAGTCGATCGCTTGCTCGCCGAAGGCGATCTCACCTCAGAGGCGCTGAAGCGATCCCAATCCGCGACCGAAGGCTCGCTGCCCCGCTACGACGCGGAGCTCAGCCAAGCCGTGGCAAACTTTCAGCGCCGTCACGGCTTGGACGTCGACGGCAAGCTTGGAAAAGCCACCCGAGCCGCCATGAACGTCTCCGCCGCCGAGCGACTGAGACAGATCGAGGCCAACTTGGAGCGGTGGCGTTGGCTGCCCCACGAGCTGCCCGCTGACCGGATCGAGGTCAACGTGCCGGCATTCGAGCTGCGTGGCTACCGCGATGGCAAGCCCGAGATCGAAATGGCCGTGGCCGTGGGCAAGCCGGATTGGGCGACGCCGATTTTCGAAGCCGAGGTGCTCTACGCTGAGGTCAACCCATATTGGAACGTGCCCGAATCGATCGCCGTCGACGAGGTCCTGCCCGCGCTGCGCAAAGACCCGACCTATCTCGAACAAGAAAATATGGAAGTGGTGCCCGGCTGGGCTGTTGAGCAGGAGCTCACGGATTTGGCCGACATCGACTGGAACAATCCCGGCACCTACGGCGCGGATTATCGAATTCGTCAACGCCCGGGCCACGGCAACGCCTTAGGTCAGATCAAATTCATCTTCCCCAATCGCCACAACATCTACCTACACGACACCCCCGCCCAAAAAGCCTTCGAAAAGGCCGACCGGGCCGTCAGCCACGGGTGCGTGCGGGTCGCGGATCCCCTGAGGTTGGCGGACTTTCTTTTCGCGGGTGAAACGCTGGCCGAAGTGAGAGCGAGCCTGGGCAGCGACGAGCCGCAACAGGTCCATCTCGAAAAACCCATCCCGGTCATGCTCCACTATTGGACCGCCTTCGTCGACGACGACGGACGCATGAGCTTCCGCGAGGATCTTTACGGCCTCGACGGCGAGGTGGGCGTGCTGTTGGCCGACGTCTCCAACCCGGTCCTGAAGCCGGCGACCATCGATGAGCCCGCCCGCCGATCCGTGGCCCAGGCCAAGGGCGTTCAAGCGATGGCGGTCACCACCGCGCCTTGAATCCTCGGGTATCGACGTGAATGAAGGGTCCGCGGTGCGGTTTCGCGCCGTAGAGCCCCAGCCCGCCGATGTACGGCTTATACCAAATGCTTTGGTAGCTCTGATTGATGATCGCCGCCATCATCTGCGCATCGGCCCGATTGGATTTGCCGTCACCGTTGAGATCGTCCATCCGGCCGTCCTCGTCGCGATCGATATAAATATCGGCGGCATCACCGTAGACGTGACGGCTGTAACGGGTGGAATTGCCGATGGCGCGGTTGTAATGCGGAGTCCGAAATCCGCTCAGCACCGCGAAGGTGGTGGTTTCCAGGCCGGCGGCGTTCATCTTCTCCAACAACAGCTCCAATTTGAGCAACAGCCGCTCGTGCACGATGACGAATTTCGGATAGCTCGAATCTTGTTTGCACAAAAATTGCCGCAGCTGAAAATGGGGTGACAACCACAGGTCTTCCATCTCGCGCGTGACCCGGATCAATCCCTTCGGGGTCTCGTATTTCGGATTGTTGCGCAGGGGAATCCGCTCATATTTGCCGATTCGATAACCCCCGAATCGATCCTCACCGGAGTAAGGCACCATCACCAGGGCCTGCAGACGCAGAGTGGTGTCGGAGTGGAGCTCCGTGAGATAGAACGAATACACCCCCGGCTCCTCGGGCACCTCCCACAGCCATTCGTCTGCGTCCTCACGGATCAGCCGACCGTCCAAGGAGCAGGCCGAGAATTGGCTGCCCCGGTTGCTGAACACGGCTTCGATTTCCAGCTCTTGGCCCGGCATCGCCAACACCGACATCAACCGATATGGGATCACCTCGTCCTTGACCTGAATCGAGAAGGTCACGCTTTCGCGCTGATAAGGCTTCTTGAGATCCGGCTGCTCAAAACCGGTGATCACGTCCATGCCGCACATATCTCCAACCTCGGGAGCCGACGGTTGGTCGGTGGTTCGCGGTGTAACGGGTTGGCCCGGTAGGGTGGCCTTCTCCGGAGGGGGATCCTGACCGGCTTGCTCCGCGGCAGGCTCCTGGCCGGCTTGAGGCTCGCCCCAGGCCGCAGCCCCGAAGAACCCGGCCGACTTGATGGCCCAAAGCATGGTCAAGAAGACCGTCACGGCAAGAAAAGAGCGAAAGATCAACGTCATCTAGGTCACCATCCAAATCAATTGTGAAAAATAGGTCGGCACAGAGGGTTGGAGAGCGAAAGCAGCACTCACGCCGACGGCTCGGATCCGATGGATCTGCCGAGCCGCCCGGGGAACGGTTTGCTCAGAGACACGGTCTGCCCAAGGGCTCGGTCTGCACAGAGACACGGTCTGCACAGAGACACGGTCTGCACAGAGACACGGTCTGCTCAGGGGGGAGTCGTCAAGTCCCAAGCCGTCGTGTCACCGGATTCAAATCCGTCCACAAACACGCAGGATGCGCTGGGACAGACCTCTAGGCAAAGCAGCGGCTCGTTGCCGGTATTCTCCCGGGTGGCGAAACGCAAAGCGGTGCCGCTGGACGTCTCGTCACCGGTCAACATCCAACCGAAATTGGCCGCCGGAGTGTCCAGCCAATTCTGCGCATCGGCCGCCGTCGCTGCAGACTGCCAGGCATAGGTGCCCGGAACGGCCCCGTTGACCACGATGGCGACCAGCGCAGTGGGATCGAAATCGCCGCCGAGGGTGGTCCAATTGGCGGTGTTGAAGAAGGTATTCACCCAGGTGGCGTCGTTGGTGGTGGCCGCTCCGCCACCCCCTTCACCCATAGGGGCCAGACTGGTACCTTCGCCCCAGTCTGAGGTCACCGTGTGCAGCTCAATGGAGTGCACACCGCTGCTGTTGGGTTGGTTCAACACAAGCTGAAGGGTTGCATTGACGACGGTCGATCCCGGGCTCACCGCGCCGGCGACATCGAAGTGAACGAGGCCCCGGCGGATCTCATCCGAGCCTTGGCCGGTTCGTCCCGCGAAAAGGAAGTTTCCAGCGCCGTTGCTCAGGGTTCCCGAGCTGTTTTCATAGAGAGTGTTGTCGCGGTCCGCGGTGATCGAGACCGTGCCCGCCGGGCATTGTGCCCAAGCACTGCTCGCGCCGACGAGCAAACCACCGAAGATAGCGACCGATAGGACCCTGGGAAGGCTAATGCGCATGTCTTTTCTCCTTGGAGGTCATGGGCAGAACCTACCACGGCGGGCCGTGGGTCGGCCCGTGGCGGCTGTGACCTTGGAGAATAGCGGGGCACCTCCGGCGGAGCAAGACCTCAAGAGCTTCAGGATCCGGAGCCGAGCCGGTCGTCAGCCGAAACGACGCTTCCACCAGCTCAGCTTTTGCTCCTGCCCAGGCCGACGCTCGTAGTGAGTGGGGAACGGCAGCTCCCCCGGCTCCCCCAGATCCCCAGGGTCCGCCGGGAGCTCGGTTCGATCCGAGCCCGCGAAGGTGAATGCCTCGAGCTGAGCCAAGCCATGGTCGCGGGCCACGGCGTCCAAGCGTTGCTTGCGCTCCATGTGACGAAGCATCCACGCGATGTGCTGCCGTGTCTCGGACCACAGCTCGCCCTCTTGGAGCTGTCTGGACCGATCCACGGGCGACGGCAGAAGCGAAGCCAAGAACACCGACTCCGCGGGGGATAAGTCCAAAGGATGTCGTCCGAAGTAGTAGGTGGCGGCATCGCGGACGCCGAAGACACCGGGCCCCAGCTCCACCACGTTCACATAGAGCTCCAAGATCTCTTGTTTGCTGAAATGGCGCTCCAACCACCAGGTCGCCAACACCTCCTGAGCCTTGCGGGCGACGGTTTTGTCGCGGGTCAGGAAGAGGTTTTTCGACAGCTGCATGCTCAGGGTGCTGGCACCGAAAGCGAAACGGCCGGCACCTAGATTCCGTTCCAAAGCGCTCTCCACGGCGTAGGTCGCAAACCCGGAGTGGCGGAAGAATCCCGCGTCTTCAGACGCCAGCACCGCGTGCAAGAAGAAAGGGCTCACTTCCTCGATAGCCGTCCAAGCCTCGGTTCCCGGACCCGTCTCGAAAATGTGCACGACTTCACCGTCGTGTCCCCGGGTCGTTTGCCGAAAGGCAGCTCGGAGATCGTCCGGATGGGGCAACGGTCCCGATTCCACGAAACGACAGCGATCGTCGACGTCGATGTCGAGCTCCGTGGCTTTGGGGCTGCGGCTGTCGAGCTCCAGCAGCAGAGATCCCGCCAGCTTGCCTTCGAGCTCCATCCCTTTGAAGTCTCCGAGCAAACCGGCGGGCGCGGCTCGGATCAGCTCGGCGCAATCGGATTGGGGCAGCTCAGCGCTCGCTTCGAGTCGCCAACCCTCGTTCCAGGAGCCGCTGACGTCGAGCGCGGCTTCCACACCCTCACGGGACCAGCGAGATCCCAAGAGCTCGAATCGCGACTCGGAAAAATCCACCACCGCGGCGCCTTCACCGCGCACCGACAGATCCCTCAATGGCTGGTCGGCCAGCACTTCTGAATCCAGGTGCAGACCCGCGACTTGAGCAAGGCCTTCGGCGGTCAGACGACGGGTGGAGCCGTCGGCGCGTACTCGGGCTCGGCCGGAGGACCGGATCTCCTCTGGCTCGACCACCGGCAGCTGCGGAAAGCGACGTAAAAGCTCCGCGACGGGCAGGTCGGACCAGCCGACCGTTCCGTGGGCGGACAGCTCCCCGAGATTCGCTCGCAAATCCCAATCGAGCCGACCGTCGTCGTGCCGGGCCTGGCCCTCGAGCTCGAATTCCCTCGCGCCACGGCGGGTGACGCCGCTTCGGTCGACGCTCAAAATCCCACGGATCTCGCCGTTCTCGATCAGCCTGAGATCGGCCTGGACCACTTCCAGGTGGGCGTCGTCTTGCAGCAAACGAAACCACCGGTCGAGGGAGCCGAGGCCTGAGGTCTGCTCGATCTCCGGCTCCGACTCGACCTCGGGCCCGGAGCTGAGAAGATCTCGCCATGCGGCCACCCTTGATGCGGCAGCGGGATGATCGAGATCAAAGGTCAGCTGGGCGCCGTCGATCCGAATCCGTTCGAGGGCCCCTTCCCTGCGCTGTGCCAAATCCGTCAAATCACCCATGACTCGCAGGCGATCAATCTGTAGCTCTAAATCGCCCTCCGGGCTGCTCAGCGAAAGATCCGTCAGAGCCACCGAGCGGCGTCCCATCTCCAAGTCGTTGAGCTCGAGGTCGAGGCCGAATCTGTCTTCCAGACGCTCTTCCAGCTCCTCGGCCAATAAACCCGGGGTGACGCTCCAACCCGCGAGCAGACCCACCAGAATCAGTGCCCCGACGGCTCCAACAGCCAGCGGACGGCGATGATCCGAGAAGAAACGATGGAGACGTGACCGCAGCTCAGGACGGTGAGACGCGGCGGCGAGTTGGTGCTTGGGCAATTGGGTGCTCATACGCTTAGTTTCAGCAAGAACCAAGCCAGGTCACACCTCAGGTCTCAAATGAGGCCACACAAGACCTTAGCGCTGCCGCGGCGCTCGATCCGCTCTGACGGCACGGAAGATCTTACAAAGCCGGGTAACAATTACACAGCCACTACAGGACCGCCGTGCCGCGTACACCCGGTGCGCCGGTCCCTACTGGCTTTCCCTATTACGGAGCCGCTTTGCCCTCTTCTGTGGAGCCACCTTCTGTGGAGCCACCTTCTGGCGAGCCGTCTGCCGCAGAGCCTTCCCCCGAAGCGCCATACGCGACGTCGAGGATGGCCGAGACATCGCAGCTCGGCACTGCCTTTTTGACCAGGAAGGTGGAGTCGAGCCCCCGCTTCAGCTGGTCATGGGATTGACCGCTGACGCAGTCCAACATCGTCGCGGCTGACGCATGGCACCCGTAGGCATTCCTGAAGGAATAACAGCTCGACCAATCACTAGTGGCCGAAAGGGGCACCTCGGTGTAGTGAGTGACGAAATCCTGGAGGCCGAACGTGCTGCCACGATCGTAGTACACGGTTTTGAAGCCGGGATTCTGACCATGATTGGGCGAGATTCCGGGCGCCGACACGGCCAGACCAAAGAGCCCTTGGGGACCGTGCAGCATGCGAAGCTCGTCCATGTGGGTGTGGCTGGTGAGCACGCCGACGATCTGCTTCGGGTCTTTGCTCAGCAGCTCGAGGAAGGTGTCTTGCTGATTCGAGTCGGACCACATGACCCCTTTGTGGACCCCTTCGCTGGTGCAATAACGATCGTTGCCCGGCGGGATGTGCATGCCGATCAACACCTTCTCCCCGGAGGCGTCCGACAGCTGGTCGCCGAGCCAGGTGAGCTGATCGTCGCCCTGGTCCTGTCGCCCGCTCCAGCCGTCGCCGCAGCTGTTGGTGCTGAACATGACGGTATTCATCATGATCAATCGAAGCTTGTGGTCGGTGGTGGGATAGGCCGAGTAATAGCCCAGATCCCGATGGCTATCGTCGATGATGCAGGGTTGTCCCGAGACCGCCGAGCAAGATTGGGCGTTGATTCCGGGCCAATCCGCTTCATGTCCCGCATCCTCGGAATAGGGCACTTTCAGGCCTGTCTTCTGGTCGGAAAACTCGCAATAGTCCCCTTCCAAAGAGTCGTTATTGCCCGGCAAGTAGAACAAGGGAATCGCCGGCGGGGCTTGCGCGATCGAACGCAGGCCCCCGAGCACCAAACCGATGTCTTGATCGTGGTCGGTCGTCGGAGTCGCATTGCTGTGGGCTGGAAGATCGCCGAGGTAAACCACGAAGTCCGGTGGATTCGGACCTTGCAGCCGAGCCGTGATCCCAGTCTGCGCCAACTTCCACAAATCTTTGCCGGTATCCTCTTTGTCGGCGCTGACCGGCCGCTGCTCGTTGAGATGAATGTCGGACACCACCAAGAAGTTGGGGCCCGAGGGCTCGATGCAGGTGTCCGCGATCGGTACCGCAGGCTCCGACTCAGCCGATTCCGACTCAGCTGTCGAGGTCGTTCCGTCGTCGCTGGGAGCGCATGCTCCGAGCATCAGGCAGAGGATCGGCACGATCCACATTGCGAAATTCAAGACGATGGGTTTCACGGACGAACGGTCTGCGTGGCTTGCATCCATGGCAGCTCCTTTCGGCTCACACGGGTCGTTGAGCTCGCCGGCGGTCGTTCTATGGAGACCGACTGGGTTGAGAATCACTTTTGTCGGTATCTTAACCCGATCCCTGTCGATCCCTACCCCACGCGGAATCCGCCGAATTACTCAGCAGTCGCCAGCAGCTTCTTCAGCCGCTCTTCCTGGTGGGGCAGCTGCCAATGGTCTTCGGCCTCGCGGGCTAGATCCACCGCTTTCCGCTGCGCCTTCACCGCATCCCCGTGCCGGCCCAACGCCTCCAGGGCATCCGCCAGCCCGGCATAGGAACCCGCAGCCCGCGGTTGATACTCGATCCGACGCTCGGCGACCGCCAGGGCTTCCTGGGGTCGTCCTTCCTGAATCAGATGACGGGTCATGAAGCTTAGGCAATTGACGTTGTTCCAACGGTCCGCCCGGGGCAGGATCCGAAAGCCGTGTTTCGCGGAAAGCTCGCGATAGTAGCGGTCAATATTGGCCAAGGCATCTCCCGGCTGCGCCACCAAGTCTCGATAGCGAGACGACCACAGCTTCGGCGGGAAGTTTTGGGCCAGGGCGGTGAGCATGGAGTCGATCAAGACGGTGTAATGGTCAGCATCTTCCACCACCTCCACCATGAGATCCAGGCGCTCCAACTTCCCGAGCCGTGCTTTCAGCTGCTCGAGATTGACCACGTAATCCGGCCGCTTCTCGAGATCGGCATCCGCCACGCCGACGTAGAGCTTTGCCCGATGTTTTGCCGGACCGGTCATGACCTTCTCAAAGCTGTCGATAAACGTGGAATCCTCGCTATAACCCATGCCGACCATGTCCGCGGCCGCCACCAGCACGTGGCTGTCGAAGAGACCTGGGGCGTGGGTGAAGGTGTAGATCGGGAAAAGGCTGCTGCCCGACACACCGACGAGGATTCGGTAGTCGTTCGCCCGATAGTGCTTTTCGAGGAACGGAAAAACCTCCTCTTTGAGGTGCCGAACGGCGGCTTCCGGATCTCCCCCGCCGCCGATTTTGTCCCTGCCCCACATGCCGTGGGTGTGGATCTCGGGGACATCGCCCAGGTCATTGAGGCTGACGACAATCGACTCGGGAATTCGCTCCCGATCTCCCAGATGTTTGGCGACGCCCGCCACCGTGGAAAAAAATTGATAACCGTGACCACCATTGATGAAGATCACTGGATAGGTGTGGTCCGGCGACGAAACCTCGAAGCCCGAGGGCAGATGAATGAGCATCGACACCTCGTCCGAAAGAATTTTCGAACGAAAGCTGATTTCCTCTCCGATCTGAATCGGTGAGGTGGCCACGACTTCATATCCTGCGACCGGTTCTTCTCCAAAAACCGAAGGTACCAGCACAAGCCCGAGCATTTGCAGAGCAGACAAAACTCTCATGATTTCAATCTCCTCAAGGGATATCTGTAAACCGACCCGCGGTTGGCCGGATCCGCGGCTCATCGATGAGCTGCGTGTCCCCTGAGGTTATGGGTCCATGGGTGTCACGGTCTTGGCGGCATCGCAAAAACTTGTCGTGAAGGCGCGAATAAAGCTGGAGAGATGTGGAAGGCCGTGCAACTTGTAAAAAGTTGCGACGCGGCCAAAGCAAAGGGCCCCTTTGACGGGGCCCTTCATCGATCGCCACAGGGCTCCGGGCCCCGTGATCAAGGTTCCGCTTGCCGTCAGGGGCAAGTGGCGAAAGCGTTGACGTCGGTAGTCGCCAACGGCACCGATCCGAGAGGATTCTCATAGACCGAGATGTCGCCGGTCTGCAGATCCGTCACGGTGACGCTGAATGCCACGTTGGTGGTGGCCGCGTAGAAGACCCAGAAGTGGCCGTTGACCGGGCAACCGTTGAGCACCTTGATCAGAAACTCGACATTGTCGTCGGTGAAGAACCAGGCCAGACCGGCGCCGTCGGTGGCGGGCACGAAGTGGAACGGACCGCTATTGCCGTCAAAATCCGTCCAGGTGCCGACGATCTCGAAGCGACCGTCTTGCAAGCAAAGCGTCTCCTCGTCGGGAACACAAGCACCGGCGCCGCCGTCGTCGTCGATCACCAACACCGTGGCCGAATCCCTTACCCCGAGCGAGGCACCGCCGGTGGCATTGGTCAGCACCACGGTCACGGTTTCCAGATCCTCCGCCACATCGTCATCGAAAACGGGAATGGTCACCGTTTGCAGACCGAGCTCACCGTCGGCCCAAGCCAGAGTCGTCTGGGTGGTCGTATAGTCGTCACCGGCCACCGCGCTGCCGTCGAGGGTGCTGAAGTCCACGGTCACCGCGCCGGCGCTGCCGTCCGCGCGCTCCACCGTCACCAAAGCGACGCCGCTCGATTCATAGGCCGGATAAGTGATCGACGTCAGCTTGATGGTGCCGCTATCGTCGCCGTCGTCATCGCCACCATCGTCATCGCCACCATCGTCATCGCCACCATCGTCGTCTTCGCGGTCGCTGGGTTTGATCCGAACCGTGGTCACCGACACGGATCCGAGCGTGGCGTCACCGGTGGGATTGGAAAGCTGAACGCCGAAGGTCTCCTGACCCTCGTCCAGCTCGTCGTCGAAAATGGTCACGGTAAAGCTCTTGTCCGAGCGATCACCGTCCCCCCAGGTCAAGGTGCCGCTGCTTTCTTCGTAATCCTCTCCCGCGGTAGCGCTACCGGCGCTGGTCTCGTAGTCCACGGTGACCTCACCGTGCGAGCCGTTTTGACGTTTCACCACGATCGTCACTTGCCCCGCCTCTTCCTCAATGGGGAAAGACGCGCCGCGGAATTGTAGACGGCCTGGATTTTCAGGCATGGCGAGCACCTGGGGCGCTACGATCGATAGAAGGAAGAGCACGGTGGCGAGAGACAAAAGCTTGGACCTAAGTTGCATGGTGAGCTCCTAGTCGTTTCATATCGCGATGGCTGCGGAGCAGGCATAGCGCTAAATCATCTTGCAGATGCAACTATAGCCACTTATCTATTAGTTGTCGAGCCCCGCTATCCAAGGCGTTCAGGCCGAGCCAGCGGGAATGGCTTTAGCAGGCCTGCTATCCATTCCCCTGATCCGCTTTACCCTTCCCTTAGCTCCTCGATGGGATCCACCTTCAACCCGCTCCGGGCGGGACCGGCGGCGGCCAGCCCACCCACTGCGAGCATGAAGAGGGCCGCAAGGGGGATCACCCCAGGGACCTTCCATCCACCGATCTCCTCGATGGGAAAGTAAGCGGCAAGCAGCAGGGCGAAAAGCGTGCCGACCACCACCCCGGCACCAATCTGGCCGACGGCTCGACCGAAGATGCCGGTCAAGACCCGGAAGGGCTGGGCGCCGAGGGCGGAGCGAATACCGATCTCACGGCGTCGCCGGCGCACGGTAAAGGACATCAAGGCGTAGATGCCGGCCGCGGAGAGCAGAAGCACGCTCAGGGTGACCAACGCCAAGGAAAAGGCACCGAGGTTGTTGGCGACCTCGTTTTCGCGGTAGATCTCGTCCAGCGGCAGCACCCGTTCCGCCCGAAGGGCCGGATGCACGGCCGCGGCCAGCTCCCGCGCTCGATCCGACCACCGGCTCGGATCCAACCCCGTGTGCACGGACACGCTCAACGGGTAGATCTGCCCCACGGCAGCGGGCTGATACATGGTGCCGTGGGTCGCGTGGGCCGGCCGATCCGCCACAATACCGACGATTTCGATCCAAGACGGATGGTCGTTCCGTGTGGATCCATCCTGATGTAGGAAGCGGGTGGTGCGCACCCGACGTCCCAACGGGCTACCCTCGTCGGCCCATTCGTCGGCGAACGCTTGATTGACCACCACCGCGGTGGCCGATCCTTCAAAATCGCCGGGCTGAAACGATCGCCCCGCCAGCACCGGAATTTGAAAGACGTCGAAGAAGTGGGGATCCACTCGATTGAGGCGCACCAATCGATGAGAGGCCGGAGATCGTTGCCCGTCGGCGAGCTCGATGGGCTCCAGCTCCGCGTCCACCCAGGGCTCTTCCCCGGGCGGGCTCAGCGATGTCGTCACCCCCAAGACTCCGGATTCCCCCAGCATCCGACGGACCCACTCCGTCTGCAGTTGACCGAATCGCAGGTCGAAGGCGGCCATCCCCTGCTCGCTCTCCCCGGTCGCCGGCAGCGCGGTCTGCAACCCCTGGCTCTGCTCCAATTGCTCACGATCCACCGCCAGCTCCGCGGTCAAATAGCTTTCGGCCGCGAATCCGGGCCCCAACACGCCCTTGCGCACCGTGCCCCACCCCATCTCGATCGCGGTCGGCAGCACACCCAGACACAGAGCGACCTGAATCACTACCAGCGCCGTCCAAGTGCGCCCCAAAGGTAGGTCGATGCGTTTACCCAAAGCGTGAAAACCAGATTGGGCTTGCCGTCCCGTAGCTTTGAGCGCCGGCGCCAGGCCGGCGATCAAGGCGGCGACCAACGCCAGAAAGCCGGCGAACCCCATAGCTTGAGGCGAAAGGCTGAAATCGACCCAGAACGGGATACCGTCCCTCGATTCCCGCTCCAGCATGGAACGTAAGAACACTCCTCCCGCCGAGACCGACATCACCGCCGTGACCGCCGCGCTTGCTGCCAAGACCAGCACCTCTAGATACAGCTGACCGACCAAGCGCCAACGGCTGGCGCCGAGCACGAATCGCGCCGCCAGCTCGCTCTGGCGAGAGAGGGTTCGTGCGTAGATCAAAATCGCGATATTGGCGCACGGCGGCACCAGCAGCAGCATGATGAGCCCGAGCATCAGACGGGCTTCCCAGGGAATCTTTCCCGGCTCCGCATGGGCGTCGAAGGCCAGGGCATAGGGCACCATCCGAGCCTGTAGGTCCAGCTCTTCCGAGCCCGGGGCGGGTCGCCGCGGCAACAGCCCGAGAGCCCGAACCTCTGCCCGGGCCGATTCGAGAGCCACACCCTCCCGCAAGCGAGCAAAAGCTGTGGCTTCACCGGGGTCGAGCTCGGTCTCCCGACCGAGGGCCGCCCCGCGAAAAGGAACCCAAAGTTGATCGCTCACCGGAAAGGCAAAACCCGCGGGCATCACCCCGACCACCCTGTGGTCCACCCCGCCGAGCTCCAAGGTGCGCCCCAGGACGTGCGGATCCGCGGCGAATCGGGTTCGCCAAATTCGATCACCGATCACCAGCACGGGATCTGCGCCCTCCCGCTCATCGGCTTGGACCAAGGGCCGACCGAGGCTCGGAGAAATCCGCGCCAGCTGAAAACCAGCAGCGGTCATCTCAGCCACCCGCACCCGCTCGGCCGGACCGTCACCGAGCCTCAGATTGCGGTCGACCCGACGGAAGACGCCGAAATCCACCACCGATCTCAGGGAGCCCTGCCAGCGCTCCACGTCTTCCAGAACGGTAAGGTGCGGACGAAGCCTGGAGTCGTCCCAGGTTTGAATCGCCACCACCCGCTCGCCGTCCGCCAAGGGCAGCGTGGGCGAAAACGCTTGCTCCAGGAACCAAAACACCACCACCCCAATGCCGATCGCTAGGGTCATGGCCAAGCCACCCACCACGGTCAAACCCCAAGATTTGCGCAACATACGCAGGCTCAGCTTGAGGTCGAGCCAGAACCCGTCCAATCCCGGGAGACCCCTGGCGTCACGACCGGCGGCCATCAGCTGGGTCATGCCCCCGAGCTCGACCCGAGCTTGACGTCTGGCCTCCTTCGGATCCAATCCCTGACGGATCTTCTCCTCCTCGGCCAGAGCCAGATGGGTCTCCAGCTCCTGGGCGAATTCTCGCTCGGCACTGCCCGGACGCAGGAACCCCCAGATGCGTGCCAGCCACATGCGCATCCAAGCCAACATGCTCAAACCTCCGCCGCCGGATCCAGCACCCGGGCAATGACCCCCGAGATACGATCCCAATTTTCGACCTCGGCCTGCAGCTGCCGACGTCCGGCTCGGGTCAAGTCGTAAAATTTGGCCTTGCGGCCATTTTCGGACTTGCCCCACTCCGCGCTGATCCATTTCTTCTGCACCAGGCGCACCAGGCAGAGGTAAATCGTGCCTTGGTTGACGGTCAACGCATCCTGCCCAACCTGCTCGATGCGCCGGGCGATGCCGTATCCGTGTAGCGGTCCCATCTGCTCTAAGGTCTTGAGCACCATGAGATCCAAGGTGCCTTGAAGTATGGGTGAACGGTCCTTTGCCATCGAGTGCCCCTCCTGTGGGATGTCAAGAGAAGTATCGACCCCTTCCTGTGGGATGTCAAGAGGAGAGCTTCAGGATCGCTCCAACCCAAGATGCAGAGAGTTGCGCTTAAGAGAGATTTCTCGTTTTTTCACCTAGAAAGCTCTGGATCTTGCTACGATCACCATCTCAACATCTCAGTAGCCCCCGAGGCGGCTCGAAGCTGCTTCACCTAACATTCCAACCAAGAGGATACCCCCATGCAGACTCTGGACATTGCCAACGACATCGTCGCGCTTTGCCGCGAAGGCAAACACATGGAAGCCGTCGACAAGCACTACGCCGACGACATCGTTTCGATTGAAGGTGCCGCCGGCCCGGATATGCCGGCTCGCATGGAAGGCATCGAGGCCATTCGCGGAAAAGCCCAATGGTGGTTCGACAACCACGAAATCCACGAAAGCACCGTCGACGGTCCCTTCGTGGCCGAAAACGACGACCACTTCGCGCTCATCTTCTTCATGGACGTCACGCCCAAGAACGGTGGCGATCGGATGAAGATGACCGAGGTCGCTTATTACACCGTACGGGACGGTAAAATCGCCGAGGAGCGCTTCTACTTCCCGCCCATGGGTTGATCTGCGCCCCACCCCGTCGATCAACTTTCCGCCGGAAAATTCGTAGCTAAGACCGTGTCGCCATCGACACGTCTGGACGGCCGGATGCACCGGTCGATCCATGCCGAAAGGACTCCACTCATGGTCATTCACAGCAAAATCCGAGCCGGATTCGATCTCGAAGATTACGCGGGCACTTGATCGCTCGCCTGGGCTCTGCCGCGGGCTTTCAGAGGCTGCGGCAGGCCTCTACCGGGGGCTTTGCCGATCCGACGAGGCTCCCAGCCTTGACACGGCATTTTTCACCCATATAATTAGGACTCCGAATCAAAATTCCGAGATCACCACAATCCAGTTTCCATGAACGACTACTTCGACCAGCACAACACACCATTGGATCGGCGAATCGCCGTGGCTTTGGCCAAGCTGAGCACCGCGATCAAGCAACACGCTTGGCAGGAAGCCATGCCCCAGGGTTTGACGCCGACCCAAGGTCAAGTCTTGACCCTGCTGTCGACCCGACCGGGCATCGGCTTGGCACAGGTGGCTGAAGGTCTGGCGATTCGTCCCCCCACCGCCAGTGACGCGGTTCGAGTGCTCGAAGGCAAAGGATTGCTGAACAAGTCGAAAAAACCCGACGACGGCCGGGCTTTGGTGCTGCATCTAACTCCCGAGGGAGTCGCCATCGCGGAGCAGGCCCAGAGCTGGCCGGATTTCTTGGTGCCGGCGATCAGCAGTCTCAGCGAGCCCCAACGAGAAGCTTTTTGGCAAGGCCTGCTGGGCCTCATCACCACTCTCCAACGGCGCGGTGAGATCCCGACGTCGTCCATGTGTGTCACCTGTCGGTTCTTTCGCCCGAATAGGCACCAAGATGCGCGACGACCCCACCATTGTGCCCTGGTGGACGCTCCGTTCGGCGACACCGATCTGCGACTGGAATGTCCGGAGCATGAGCTCGCCCTCGACTCCAAAAACGGACCTTAAGAACGAATCTCGAGAAAAAGCCTATTGCACGTGTTTGATTTGCCTTGAATAGTTAGGACTCCTAATATAACACCTGAAAGAAAGGACACCCCATGCAACCCATCCATCGAGCCTTGATCGTTCTGCTGTTTCTCTTCGCCGCCTCCCCAGCCTTCACGGCTGAGCCTCCGAGATCACCGGAGCCGTCCGGGGTCCCCATTACACCTCTGCCCGACAGCCCGGACCTCAAAGTAACGAGCGCGGCCGTACGATACCTCTCCGATCTCGATCTTCTCGTCTTTGAGCAAAAGCTGTCGGGCAAAGCGGGCGGTACGGTGCCGGCAGCCCGTGGCGCTTTGGACGGAGCCCCTGTGCTGGGCTATGTCTTCCCAACCACCCTCTCCTCCATCGATGTGGGTTTCAGCCTCGCCGACGGCTCGGCGGTCGACGGCACCGTCGCCCTGGCTGTGACCTCACATCCCGACTTTGACGACACACCCCTCTGGGACGAAAACCTCGACCGGAACTACGAAAACGACGGCGTGGTTTTCCATTCCCATTGGGTGGTTCTCGTGCCTGACGACCGTGTCCCCGGTGGTTTGGCGGTCCGTCAATTCGAGGACAAAAACCGAGTCACCCTTCCGCCCACCAACCCCGGCATGCCCATGTTCATGGACTCCCCCGGCTTTTCCGTGGTGCTCCAAGGCGGCTCCCTCAAAGTTCTGGTGCCCGCGGCACGGGTCTCCGGCCGTACCGACTTCCGGGTCGATGCGGTCACCGCCTATATGCAAGTGGCGGCCACGGGAGATCGCCCCATGCTCGGGGTCTACAAGGTATACAGCCTCTTGTCGGAGGATCTCAGTCTGCCGATTGAGGTCCAACGGCAGTGAAGGAGCGCCTCGTCGGGCCCTTTTCCGGGCCCGGCGAGGCCGACTAATGTACCGCCTGTGAGGTGGGAAAGGGAATCGGAGCGCTAGCGGCCGATCCAATCGCGCAAGCCCGCACGAGGAAGGGATTCCGGCCCAACGGACTGGAACCCTTCCCGACACTTGAGGCGGACAGCTTCAAGGGGAGGCCACGGCCGCCTCCCCGGATCGATCTCGCTCCGCCGTCTGCTCGGAAGCGCGGCCGATCTTGATCAGCTCCGAGCCGGTTCGCACGAGGAAAGCATCGTGGGCGGCGGCCACACCGTAGACGGTGTCGTCGGTGGTGAAGGTGCTTTCGCTAAGGATCGCGGGCTCGTCACCGCTGAGGTCGAGCACTGTGGTTTTACCCTTTTTGGTGAAGAAGTAGACCCGATCCTCGGACACGATCGGCGTGGTCCAACAGGCGTCCGCCACCCGTTGCTTCCAACGTGGCTCGCCGTTGGATCGGTCGACGCAGGTGGCAACACCCGCTTTATTCACGAAGAGCACACAGTCCTCAGCAACCACCGGTGAGCCGAAACCGCTGGTCACCGCCTGGGCGGTCCAAGCCACGTGCTGATCGTCGAGCTCGCCCCGCCCCAGTCGGTCCAGGGCGAAGTTGTGACCGGCTTCGGAGCTGGCGACGATCACCAACCCCTTGTCGACCACCACCGACGGCACGTGGTTTTTCTCGATGCCGTCGCGCACCCACAACCGCTCACCGGTGCTGGCGTTCAAAGCCTCCACCCGACCCGCCGCGCTGCTGATGATCTCCTCGCCATAAGTGCCCGGCACCACCACCGGCGTGGTCCAAGCGACCCTTGCGGGACGATCGACTTTCCATTGGGTTTGCCCCGTGGCTTTGTCCACGGCCAAGAAATACGACGGTCCTTCATGGGTGACCTGCACCACCACCGTGTCCTGGGTCAGCACCGGCGAGCTGGCCACCCCGTGGTTGCCCTTGAAGTCTCCGTAATCCCGGGTCAAAGATCGATGCCAAAGGGTCTCGCCATCGTGGGAGAGAGCGATCAAATCACCGCTTTCCCACAGCGCATAGACCCGGTCCTCATCGACCACCGGGGTCGGCGCCCCGCGGCTGACCATGCGGCTGGACTCGATCCGTTGGCTAGCCGGGAACCGACGACGCCACCGCACCTCGCCGTTGTCGAGGGCAAGAGCGCTCAGGATCAAAGCTTCCTTGGAATCCCCCTCCACGGAGGTCACGAAGGCCAGCCCTTTCCAAAGCACCGGCGCCGACTGGCCGTAACCCGGAAGCTGTGCCCGCCATGGGATGTTCTGGTCGTCGGACCAGCTGACGGGTAAATCGGCATCCATGGCGTGGCCGCTGCCATTGCCTCGAAAGCCCGGCCATGTCGCGGTTTCTGCCAGACCGAGGGCGGGCTCGGCGATCTCATCGTTCCGATGAGCTTCCGGCTCGAGATCCGCCAGAGCGAGATATTCCGTGGTCGCCCGATGGCCGCCTCGTCCCGCGCCGGCGATGAAATACAGACCTTCGCCGTGGGGCAGAAGACGGTGGAAAAATCGCGGGGTCGCCAGCTTCGCCAGATCCCGCTGCCAGTCTCCGGTTCCGGCGTCCAACGCGTGGACCACACCGTCACCACCGGATAGATACACCCGATCCTCGACCCCGAAAGCCGACACGCCGAAACCCTTCAGCCCTTTGACCGACGGCAGCTCCTCGCCCTTGGACCACACTCCGGAAGCGATCTCGTAGACGTCCACCTCTCGGCTGGTGCCGTCGTGGCCCAAACCGCCGAACGCGAAGATCTTGCCCGCCGCCGCGGCTGTCGCCAGGGCTCGACGCTCGAAGGGAGCATCGATCATTTGCCAACCGGCATTGGATTGTCCGAGATCGAGGACCGCCATTTGCTGATGCCAAACCGCGGGATCTTCCGAGCCCCGCAGCTGCCAACCACCGACGACGTAGATCTTGCCCTCGAATACCACAGCGTCGTGGGAAGAGCGCGCCTGGGGCAGCGACGGTAAGTCCCGCCATTCCCCGTTGTCGAGGTGGAAGCAGCGGACCGGGTCGATGGAGAAAAGCTCCTCGTCGCTTCCGACGTGGTTACGAGCCTCCAACCCACCGATCCGGCAGACCTCACGGCCGTGGGCCACGAGTGGAATGCCTTGGAGACCCGGCACGGGACCCAGGTCTTGCCAACCCGCCTTCAAATCGTCCAGGTTGAGGCGCAGGAATCGGTGGGAGAGATTCTCGACGGAATGTTGATGGGTTCGTCCGACGTGACCGCCGTAGACCACCAGGTCATTACCGGAGACCGCCGCTCCGAAGCTGGCGATGCCTTCCGGCAGATCCGGAATCTTCACCGCCTCGGCGGCTTGCTCCGCCTCCGGCGCGGACGAGCGTCGATCCGTCGTGTTTTCGTTCTCCGCCACAGTCCTTGCCAGAGTGCTTGCCGGCAGCGCTAGGCAAAGGACCAACACCGAGGCGAGCAGCGGAACGGCACGCCGCATCTCCACTCTCAGGTGCTCCAACAGAAGGATGAGATCACGATTTTTCATGGGCATGCTCACTGATCAGAATCCCACCCGAGCCTGCAGGCCGAAGCTTCGGCCGGAGCTCGTGTAGCGATCCAAGGTGGAAGAATCGGCGCTGAGCCCGCGGGCGTAAGTCCATTGCCAATAGGTTTCGTCGGTCAGGTTCCAAGCGGCGGCTTGTAGGGTGATGTGATCCGTGATCCGGAACCAGGCGGCGAGATCGAGCACCTCATAAGCCGGGGTTTGAAAGGAATCCGAGTCGGACGGCAAATCGGCGGCATCCTTGGACGCCACCGCGGTCAAAACCGCTTCCGCCCCCCAGGAGCTGCCCGGCCGGGCATAGCGCAAGCCCGACACCAAACGGGACGGGGCGATCGACTCCAGGGGCTCGCCGGCGGTCACATTGTCGCCCTCCACCAACGCGTAGGCCGCACGCCAACGCCAGACTTGGCCGAAACGCAGCTCCCCCGACAGCTCGAAGCCGGAGATTTCGACCTCGTTGAGATTCTGAGGCTGAAACTCGACCAGAAAATTGGCCGGATTGAAGCCGAGGAAGACGGTCTCGATGAAGTCGTCGTATCGATTCTCGAAAGCCGCCACGCTGAAGCTGCCGCGCGCGAAGCTACCCCGCAGGCCGAGCTCGATGTTGTCGCTGGTCTCCGCCTGCAGGTCCGGATTGGGCAAGGTCCGATAGCCACCGGCCTGATTGGTGAAGCCGTTGTTGACCGCGCTCATGGGCGGCGCCCGGAAGCCGTGGGCGTATTGGGCGAAAAGCGACAGCTCGTCGTTGAGCGAGAAGACCACACCGAGCTTCGGCGAGAACGCGTCGTCGTCGATGTCGGCGGGCTCGTCCGAGCCCGGATTGCCCGTCAGATAGATCTGATCGTTCTCGTCGGCATCGAGCTGGTAGCTGTCGTAGCGCACGCCGGGAACCAGCCGCAGGCGGCCGTCCAAGAAATCGAGCTCGGCTTGCAGGAAAAGTCCCAGCTCTTGCACGTCGCTCTTCGGAAAATATTTCGTCGGCAAGACCAAGGTCGTCGGCACCGGCTCTCCGGACTCGACGAAGAATTCCGAGCGATCCCGGAGCTGGTCGAAGGAATCCTCGCGCCAGGAAGCCCCGTAGGTGAGCACTTGGCCCTTGGACGCTCCGAAGCTCTTGCGCGACTCCACGTGCAAGCCGAACGTCTCCTGATCGAAGGTCAGCAGGCCCTCCCGGTCGGAAAGGCCGAGGGAGCTCTCCCGAAGCTCGAAGGTCTCCTGCTCGGTGTCCGCTTCCTGGAAATAGGCCCGCCACAGCAGCGAGTCGAGAAACGCGTTGGACGTCACCAAGCTCTGCTCCAAGCTGACCCGTCGACGGCTCTGGGTGTCCACAGCATCGAAATCCCGGACCCCCGAGGCAAAGGGCGACGCCGGAGCACGGCCGCTGAGCACCTCAGTCTCGGCCTCGCTGTCGAAAATCTCGAACGAGGCCTCGAGCTGGGAGCTGGTGGCGGACCGGCTGAGCTTCAGCAAGGCGTTGTCCTGGGTGCGATCGCTGGGATTGGGCGCGGTCCGGGTGAAGTCTTCCGTGTCCAAGGTGCCCTGGTTGTCGAGCTCGGAGCCGTCCCGATGGGTGTAGACCACCGATCCCTGCCAGGTGTCGCCGCCTCGGGCGTACACCAGCGACTCGGAGAGCTCTTCGTTGCGGCTGTCGTAGCCGGCCCGGAAGCGGACCGCCTGGGGCTCACCCTGGAGGTAGCTGCGCGGGCTGCGGGTCACCAAAGACACCACCCCGCCGAGAGCATCGCTGCCGTAGAGGGCGGATCCCGCGCTGCGCACCACCTCGGCACGCTCCAGGGCATCGAGATCCACCGCGTATTGGGTGACGCTGAACGGGCCGAAATCGAATTGCTCGGCGGTCGGAATACCATCGACTTGGGTCATCACCCGATTGCCGCCGATGCCCCGAATATTGAATCCGCTGGTGCCGAGCCGGGTCAGGTCCCCCTCCACGTAGACCCCGGGCATGAAGCGCACGAGATCCGCGATGCCCGTGTGGCCGAGCGCTTCGATCTCCTCAGCGCCGACCACATCGACTTGTCCGGGAGTGTCTTTAAGGGAACGCTCAGAGCCCGTGGCCGCCACCGTCACGGAGTCGAGAAAGGTCAGCTCTTCGGGGGTCTCCGAAGATTCGCGGACCGCCACGGTCGCGGCGGCCGAGGAGTCGTCGGAATCGGAATCCGCTGTTGCGGGGGGGGCCGTTGCAAAAAGGACGGGGAGGAGGATGAGGAGGCCGGAAGCGAGCAGCCGAGCATGCCCGCTCCGTTCCGTGAATCCGGAATGAAACATGTAAGATACCTCTAGTGGTTACGACCTCTCTCGAGGTCTAGCTCACGGGCGACGACCCTCGTTCCGCCAAGCTCGCGGGTCGTCGCCTTCTTCTATGTCGACAAGATCCTCAGCCTCAGTCGGAGCGACCTCGGAAAAAGATCTCGTTAGGTGGCATCTCAAGCCACTATTGAGACAACATCTCAACAAGATGATTTAATACTGGACCATGCCGGTCCCATTTGTCAAGACTCCTCCATCGGAGGCCTCTCAGGGCCTTCTCACTTACCCCTTGACAAATAGGACTGCTGAGGTCCAATATTAAATCTCACTTAAAGAGACCTTGTCTCAACAAGCTTGTCCAACAAGAGGTGCCCGCCGAGCTTGAGCCGGCAAACACATCCAGCCCTCGGCAAGCTTCGGAGATGGGATGCCCTTTCGGCCCCATATGAGTCGATTCAGCGGCTGCTGATGAGACATCGTCTCAATAACTTCCGTGCATGACTGCGAAGCCATGCTGAATCCATCGAGCCTCTCTGGCACAGGGCTCGAAATCGGAGCTCGATCGTGAATCAACCAGTGAATCAACCTGTGAATCGGCCACTTGCAAAGAAGACCCTAGGGTTTGCTGTCGCCTGCCTCCTTTCCGCGTGCCCGACTTTCGCGGACGAATCCCTCTGGGTCTATACCCAGGGCTCGGACACTCGCCCCGAAGGCAGCTGGGAGCTCAAGCTGCAGAATATCTCGCGACTCGACAAAGATTCCGGCTCATACACCTTCCACGATTTTCGGCCAGAGATCGAATACGGCCTCACCGATCGCCTGACCATCGGCTTCGAAGCGATGATCTTCCACCACGACTATTCCGTGGACGATCCGGATTGGAATCCGATGTACGAGACCCAGGGCGGAGAGGGCGGCAGCTTTCAATCGACCCAGCTCGGTGGTTTTGAGACCACCCTCAAATACAACATTTTCAGCCCGTATAAGGACAAGCTCGGGCTTTCGGTGGGTTTCTCCTATGAGTATCGTCAGCGCTACCGTCTCGACGGCGCTGAGATCGATCAACACTCCTACGTGCCGATCCTCTACCTACAAAAGAACTTTCTCGACGACACCGTCACCTTGGCGTTCAAGGGCAAGTTGGAATTTGAGCTCCGTACCTCCCCCGGGGTCAAGGAGGAAGAAGTCGCTCCGGACCTCGCCCTAGGCATTTCCTATCGGGTGAAAACGAATTGGTTTATCGGATTCGAAACCCGCTATCAATCGGACTTCCTCGAGCCCGAGGAAGAGGGCGAGCCACCTCCCACGGATTACTCGAATTTCACCGACATCAACGACCTTCGATTGGGTTTGCAGTATCAATGGGCCTATTACGCCGGCCCGACCGTGCATTTCTCCCAGAAAGAGTGGTGGTGGACCGCCGGTATTCTTTGGCAAATCGAAGGAGGAGGAGACGCATCCAATCCCACCGTGCGCGACGGCAAATCCTGGGATGAGCACGAGCGCTACCATGTGGGCCTCACGGTCGGCTTCGAATTCTGAGGGGGCTTCGTCCATGAAACGACGGCTTATTCTCCTCCTAGTCTCCATCTGCGTCGGGGATCTATGGATCCTGCCCGATGCCCTCCGGTCCGAGACTTTTCTGACCGTGGAGGAAGCCCAAGAGGTGCTGTACGGACCGGAGCTCGAATGGGCACCGGTCACGGTCACCCTGACCAAAGAACAAATGAAGTCGATCCAGAAGGCGGCCAAAGCTCGGGTGCGCTACGACACGATCAAGGCTTGGCGGACCCCGGGCGGCGATTGGCTCATCCTGGATCAAGTCATCGGCAAACACGAGAATATCGATCTGGCGGTCGCGATCACCGCCGAGGGCAAGGTCAAGGGACTGGAGATTCTGACCTATCGGGAGACTTACGGCCACGAAGTCCGCAACGATAAGTGGCGAGCTCAATTCCACGGTCGAGACCCTTCCGAACGTCTCATTCTGGATCGGCAAATCCGCAACATCAGCGGCGCCACCCTTTCCTGCCGACACATCACCGACGGCATCAACCGCTTGACGCAAACGTGGCTTCAGGTGTTACGGCACCTTTGAAACGCAGCTTCGTGATGACCGACGATGAGTGAAACCACCAGGCGCCCGAGCGGCCGGGTCGGTTCCCGGATTCCCCTATGGCCTTACCGTGCCCTGCTCTTCGCCGTGCTGGCGGTGGCTTGGGTGAGCGGTTTGAGCTTCTTCGTGCTCAACACCTGGGTCACGGTGGAGGGGGATTTCGGCCCGGAAAAACACCCGTGGCAATTCACCTTTCTCAGGGTCCACGGCGGCGCCGCCTTCCTGATGATGATCTCCTTCGGCTACCTGTTGGCGTCCCACGTTCCCGCCGGCTGGCGGACCGACCGGCTCAAAAAATCCGGAGCAGGATTGGTGGCGTCCGTGGCTTTCATGGTGCTGAGCGCGTACATCCTCTACTACGCCTCGGATTTGGATTTCCGGCAATATCTGGTCTATGCCCATGTGGCGATGGGATTCAGCCTGCCGATCCAGCTTTTATTGCACATTCTCCAAGGTCTAAAGCGGAGAAAGCGCGCGGGGCTTGCAGCCAGTGCAATCAGCACGGCCGGCCGGTAGGGACGCGAATCTTTCGGTCCATCGGACTCCTCCGTTGGCGAATATCGATACAAGAACGTACGCACCGAAAGAGCCTCGGTTTGCGACGACTGATGTAAGGCAGAAAAACTTTGCGTGATCTTCTCCTTCTTCTCGTTCTACCGCTTGAACCGACAACAACAGATTCCGATCACATCGACGGGCTCGCCCGGCCGATCGGAAATCAGGAGAAGAAGAACGCCATGCAACATATCTCTGTCTTTCGCCCGAGCCGCATCGTATCGGGCCTATTGATCGCCTCCATGACCCTCGGCCAAGGGGTCTTTGCCCAACCTTCCGAGCAGGACAAATCCACCCGAATTCAAAGGCAAGGCTCGGATCGACCGAGCATCACCCCAGCTGAGGACATCGCTGAGATGCTGATCGGTAATACCCATGACAAAGCGGTCAGCCGACGGGATCTCTTGGAAGAGCGCAAGGCCCGGCAGCGGTCCATAGCCGCACCTCCGCGTCCGAAGGCGGATTTCGCGCCCATGGAGCCGATTGCCCCGGCCCAGAGGATGTGGACCGAGCAAGACCTCTTCGAGGATCCCGAACAACTGGCGGAGCTTTGGCGCCATGAGCAGGAGCACCCCAGCGACCGACGCCTGCGCAACTACCAGGCTTTCGCCGGCATGCCCAAGGAGCCGGACGCGGGCACCAAAGTCGCCCAAAGCCAATGGCAGCCCATCGGCGCCGGCATCTTCGAGCCCGCCGGATCTCAATGGCATAAGACCGGACGCATTCGAGCCTCCCAATACGTTTACGACGACGAGCTCGGTTACACCACCCTCTACGTGGCGTCCAGCGGTGGTGGCCTCTTCCGCTTGGTCAACTTCCTATTCTTCGCGATGTGGCAGCCGGTGAGCGACAACTTTCCCGCCGAGCCCATGGTCGGCGCCTTCCTGGTCGACGAAACGGACTCCGACCGCATTCTGGTGGCCACCGGCGACTATGGTCGGCGGTGGGGGACCGGCCTCTATCGCAGCTTGGACGGCGGGGATTCGTGGCATCGCACCTCCCTCGACCCGGCACCTCTCAACTCGTTCCGCATCGTGCAAGACAGCACCAATCCGAACGTGGTTTTGTTGGTCGGCGCGAAAGCGGTCTTCGATGCTCCGCAGGTGTCAGGCATTTGGCGCTCCGAGAATTTCGGAGGCTCGTGGACCCAGATCTACAACGGTCCCGTGAGTGATCTCAAGCAAGATCCGGCTTTCCCTCAATTCTGGCTCGCCGGTGCCTCTGGGGTTGGCGTGCTCGAATCCTCCGACGGCGGCCGCAGCTTCCACGCCATCAACGGCAATGGCGGCACGGGCTTGGGCGGCGCCAATACCGAGCGCATCAACTACACCATCTCCGAATCGCATCCCAACTACCACTACTTGCTGGCAGGCGCACCGGGCGGCGTAATGCACGGCATCTTCCGCTCCACCAACTACGGGTATACCTGGACCCGCATCGATCAGGGCGACACCATTTCCTGGGGTTTGGCCACTTCCACCGGCGCCATCGCCGTGGACCCGGACGACCCCGGTCGTTTGTTCGTCGGCATGGGCGGCGCTCAATGGACCGACAACGCCGACACGGCCAATCCAGCGGATATCTGCTGGCATCTGAACGGCGCCGGCTCGTCCGGCTGTGGCCCCGGCATCGACGGTGGACATCCTGACTTCCACTCCTTCACCTTCGTGCCCGACGCCATCGATCCCGACAACACCCGGGTGGTGATCACCAATGACGGTGGTGTCTACATCTACGATTGGTCCACCCACACGGTCGACGGCTCCGCCAACCTCATGGGCCTCAACGTCGGCCAGCACTGGCCCACTTACCACGGCACCCTGGCGTCGTCCCACAGCGACCCGGATATCGCCCTGGCAGGCACCTTCGACAACGGTGTGGTTCGCATTGACGTCGGTGCCGGCCAAAAAGTCGTGGCGATCAGCGGCGGCGACGGTAGCAAGGTCAATATCTCGCCCGACGATTCCGACGATTTCTTCGCCGGCTACGGCCTGGGCTGGAGGCGAGCTTTCAATCTCGACGGCACCGGCTGGCGGACCATCGATTGCAGCTTGATGATCCCCATGGCACCGGGCATCCAAGCGGATACCACCCCATCCTTCGGCCATTGGATGTATACCTACGAGAACCGGGACGTCTGGGCTAAGCAGGTCAACACCACCTGCGATTGGCAGCGCGTGAACCCGTCTTCAAGCCCCATCGGGCCCGAAGGCTTCCGCATCCAACAGCTGGAGCAGGCGGTCAATTCCCGGGAGTACATCTTCTACACCACCGGCATCGGCTCCAAGGATCTCTACGTGATGCAAGGCGCCCCGATCGGCACGCTCACCCCCGAGCTGCGCACCCCGCCCACCGGATATATGAGCATTCCCGACGCCTCGGCATTTGCCGACCGCTCCTTGTTGCAGCCTGAGACCATTTACTACACCTCCGACCTCGGCAGCCCGATCCAAGCCTGGCTGAGCACCAACGCGGGCGATACCTGGCAGAACGTGCGCGGCAACTTGGCCACCCTGCTGCCGGACGCCCGATACCGCGAAATGGTCGGCAATCCCTCGAATCTAAACCAGCTCTTCATGGCGACCGACGTCGGCGTTCTACGCAGCGATGACCGGGGCGCCACCTGGTATAAATACATGAACGGCCTTCCCGCCGTCATCGATGCCATGTCCATCGAGCTGGTTTTCGACAACGCCGCCGAGCCCACCCTCTACATCGGCTCCTTTGGTCGAGGCTGGTGGAAAAGGGTGATCGACGACGCACCGGCCGAGGCACCCTGACGTTCTGAGGTCCATGTGATGAAGACGCCCCGTCTCGACTCGGTCGAGGCGGGGCGTTTCCGCATTCACTTAAACAGCCTCATGTGGCACCGCGACGCAGGATCTCCGACGCACCGTCGATTTCATCCTGCACGATGGTGTGCCCCATGCCGGGATAGATGCGCAGATCGACGACCGCGCCGAGGCGACGGAAGACCTCCGCCGACTCGCGCACTCGACCGACTGGGATGTGAAAGTCCACGTCGGAGCAACCGATGAATACCGGTGTGCCGTCGAGCCCCGGATAGTCACGGGCCGTGCCTTCGGGACCGATGAGCCCACCGGAAAAGGCGATGACGCCGCCCCATCGACGGCCCTGCCGGGCTACGTGCTCGAGGGTCAGGCAAGCCCCTTGGGAAAATCCCAGCCAATAGATATCCCGGTCTGCAATACCGGCGTCATTGAGCTCTCGAGCGATCTCGTCCAACCTATGCAACGCGGAATCCAGGCCGGGTTGGTTTTGCTCCATGGGCGCCATGAATCCATAGGGATACCAAGAATGACCGTGGGCTTGGGGAGCCCGCAGGGCCAAACCGTCCACTGGCAGGGCGTCCGCGAGGGACAAAATGTCCCGGGCGCTACCGCCTCGTCCGTGGACCAACACCAAAGCACCGTTCGCCCTTTCTACCGCAGTGCCGGCCTTCAAAACCGGCTCTCCACCATGGACATGTCGGCTTGTTGTGGTCGCGTTTGCTGTGCTCACGGTGGCTGTGCTCGCAGTGGTCACGACGACACCTCGTGCGAGGCCTCTCGGCCACCTCTGAGCGTCAGGGCGGGCAACACGCTCTCGATCCGATCCCGAGAGGGCTCCAGCCAAGCCGGCAGCTTGAGGTCCGTTCCCAGTTGGTCGGCCGGCTCGTCGACGGCGAATCCCGGCGGATCCGTGGCCAGCTCGAAGAGCACACCGCCCGGCTCGCGGAAGTAAATGGAATGGAAGTATTGCCGGTCCTTCACGTCCGTGGGCGCGACGAGGTGACGGCCCAGGAACTGACGCCATTCCAGCTGTGACGGATCGTCCGCGTTGCGGAACGCTACGTGATGCACCGTTCCGGCACCGCCGAGAGCCCGGGGCGCGGACGGATCGTGCAAGAGGTCAACCCACGTTCCCGAACCGCCGTCTCCGGTTTCAAAGCGTGTCCGATTCCCCGCTCGGTCGAGCTCGCGGAATCCCATCACGTCCACCAAAAGGGCGCGGCTGGCCTCCACATCCGCCAGGCGCAAAGTCACGCCGTCGAACCCACGAATGGCATGGATCTCGGGCACATCACCACCGGCCCAGGCCGGACGCTCGTCCTCGACGCCCGACGACGCCACCAGCTCCAGAATCAGGCCGTCGTCGTCTCTAAAACGCAACAGCTCGTGGCCGAATCGGGTGGACTCCGAGCCCTCCACACCGTGGTCCGCCAGCCGTTGACGCCAATACCCCAGGGACCCCAGCGGCACGGCAAATGCCGTCGCTTCCACCGCGCCGGACCCCGCACGTCCCAGCCGGGCACCAGGCCACGGAAAGAAAGTCATGATCGACCCTGGGCTACCTTCTCCATCACCGTAGTAGAGATGGTAAGTGCCCGGATCATCGAAGTTGACGGTCTTCTTGACCCAACGCAGGCCCAAAAGACCCGCGTAGAAGTCGACGTTTTTCTGCGGATCCCGCGCGATCGCGGTGACGTGGTGGAGCCCCAGGATCGGTAGGGACGGTCGGTCCTGGTCGATGGTTGGGGTGGTGAGCCCTGTATCTTCCGAAAGCATCGTATTTTCCGAATGCTCCGTATTTTCAGAAAGCTCCGTATCTTCAGAAAGCTCCGTATCTTCAGAAACCAAGTGCTTCTTCATGGTCGTGTCCTTTCTCGGCGATCAAAACCGAGCTCCGTGTGGCCCGGTTTTCTCGTGCCCGAGGTCATTATACCTTCAAACATTATCTGTTTCAACAAGTGAATTTCAAGAGCTCTCGCTGCGTCTCGCATTCCCAATCAAATGTCCACCATCAAATGCCCGGCACCTCGTGTTGGCACCTCGTGTTGGACCTCTTCGCAGCCGGCGCAATCAAATGCCGGCGCAATCAAATGCCCGGCACCTCGCGTTTGACCCTCTTCGCGGCCGGCGCTAAGGTGAATCATCGAAGGTCCACCACCTAGCCACACATCCCGGAAAGCCACATCCCGATTACCGCAGGAGACCACCTAGACCATGCACAAGCACACCCTCTCCCAACGAATCAGGCCGAGCACGTCCATTCGAAAGTGGAGCCTACCGATCGCTTGCGCCCTGGCCTTCTCCAGCACGGCTTCCGGTCAAGCCCCGATTGGACCCGAAATCGCCGTCAATTCCTTCATCACCGGCAATCAATCCGACCCATCGGTGGTCCTCACCGCCGACGATGAATACGCGCTGGTCTGGTTCAGCCACGCCCTCACCACGGACTCGGGACCTCCGTTCAGCATCCGCGGCCGGCGCCTCGCCGCCGACGGCTCCGCGCTCAGTGGCGACTTCCAAATCAGCACGACCACGGTGGGAATCCCGTTCCTCAACAGCGCGGCGGCACTGCCCGACGGTGGCTTCGTGGCCATTTGGGAAAGCGATCATCAGGACGGCTCCGACTACGGCGTCTTCGGCCGAGCCTTCGACGGAAACGGCTCGCCACTGACCGATCCCTTCCAAGTCAATACCTACACCACCGGGCGCCAACGCTCACCCGACGTGGCGGTGACCTCGACGGGTGAGCTGGTGGTGGTGTGGCAGGGCCAAGGTCCAAGCACCGACTACGGCATTCACGGTCGACGCCTTCAACCCGACGGAACCGCCATCGGCGAAGAGCTCTCGATCAGCGACGGCGACTCCCAAGGGCGCAGCCCCGAAGTCGCCGTCGACCACGACGGCGGTTTTCTCGTCGTCTATTCTCGTTTCAATGGGTCGACGCGCGGGGACATCCAGGGCCGCCGGTTCACCTCCACGGGTGCTCCTATCGGCGAGGAGCTGACCATCAACTCGACCACCGTGGGCAGTCAGCTCCGGCCCGACGTGGCGACGGATTCCAACGGCGATTTCGTTGTGGTGTGGAATAGCACCGACGACCAGGACGGCTCGGGTTACGGCATTTTCGGCAGGAGGATCAGCTCTGCGCCCCGCCTACCCACCGGCGGCGCTCCCTTCTTGGGCCAGGAATTTCAGGTCAACACCGTCACCCCCGGCCACCAGACCTATCCCAAGGTCGCCGCCGGACCCCATGGCGCATTCGTCGTCTCCTGGAGTGACCACGGCACCAGCGGCCCCGGCTATTCATCGCGCATCGCCGCCCGCTGGTTCGGTGCCGACGGTGTGCCCCGAGGCGACGACTTCACGGTCAATCAAATCGCCGAGGGGGATCACTTCAAGCCCGCCCCCGCCATCGCCCGTGACGACGATTTCCTGATCGCCTGGACCACCGCCGAATTCGAGGTGGAAGGCAATACTTCCGAGGTGCGCGCCCAACGCTTCGTGGCACCTTGCGTCGAATCCGACACCACCCTATGCCTGGGCGAAGGGCGATTCCGTGCTCGGGTGATGTGGCGAGACTTCGCGGATGCCGAGGGCCACGGTCACGCCTTGCCCCGAACCGACGACTCGGGGGCCTTCTGGTTTTTCGATCCTCAGAACCTCGAGCTGATCGTCAAAGTGCTCGACGGCCGGGAGATCAACGACCACTTTTGGGTTTTCTTCGGCAGCCTATCGAACGTCGAATTCACCCTCACCGTCACCGACACGGTCACTGGTGCGAGCAAGACCTACCTCAACCCGTTGGGAAGCTTCGGCAGCAACGGCGACACCACGGCCTTGCCCGACGTGCCCTAGAAACCGCGCTACCAGCCATCAGTGCGTTCCCCGTATGGGCGGGTCCTTCAATTCCAGGCAGACGTATCGCCCGATTCAAAATCGTCAGCGAAGATCGAGTCGGAGCAGCTGGTGGAGACCATGCGGGTCTCGTTGTCCAGGGTCACGGTGAACGACGGCATGCTCACGCCACCGTCGAGCACGGCGTTGACCGAGCCCATGCCGGTCATCAAGGTCGGATCTTGCTCCAGGGTGCCGTCTGAGGTGCTGACGGAAACCCAACCCGGGGTGATGTTGCCGGCCGGCTTGGAGTCGTCGCTGGCGGTTTGCACGTTGAAGCTCGCCGTGGCGTTGGGCGGGGTGCAGTCAGCTCCGGCGTTGAAGACCAGCCAGGGTGCGAAGTCGAATTGTTGGTTGTTGAGCGACGCGCAATCCGCGGTGTCGGGCCCTTCGTCGCAGCCCCACCAATTCAGGGTGGCGTCGGCATCCGTGCCGTTGGTGACCGTCAGCATGCCTTGGAAGCGGTTGAAATGCATGTCCGCGCCGATGCTGGACACCCAAGAGGTGCCTTCCAGGTTGTTGCCGGTCATATCCATGCGGCCGGCACCCATGGAGGCGCCGATGATCGTGGTTTCCTCGCGCACCGTATTCCCGGTCATGGTGACGTCGCTGGTCACCGGCCCGGTCATGGTCACCCGCAGCACGTCGGCGGTATTGCCCGACACCACCGCGCCGGGCAAGGTGCCGCCGTCCCGGGTGCGCAGGGTCAAATCGCCGTAGGTGGTCAAACCCGAGGCCGGCAGAAAGTTGTCGACGATCTGCGGCGCGAATAAATAATCTCCGGACCCCTGAACATCCAGGGTCAGATAGGCCAAGTTATTGCGGGCGATCACCACGTCCTTGGCAAAGTCACCGTCGAGGGTGCGGATGGCGGTTTCCGCCAAGGGGGCGTCGTTATCCTCGATGAAAATGTCCTCGTTGACGTAGTCCACCTCCACCAACAACAGGAGGAAGTCCACGTCGGTGACGTCGCCCTGCTCCTCCAAGATGTTGTTGCGCATCACCAACGGTCCGGTCAGCCCGCCGTTGTTGGCCACCACCTCGAGGGCCTCGGTATAGTTGCCGGTCATGGTCAGCTTACCGATCGAGCCGGCGGTTCCGCCGGTGGTCAGCACCGCGATCCAATAACAATCACTGTTCTGAATCGTGATGTCACCCGCCAGGTCGCCGGTCACGTCGCCGAAGGTGATGATGCCGAGGCGCGCCTGGGGCACGTCGCAGGTGAGGTCATCGAAAAGCACGTCACCGACCAAGGAGCCGAGCCCGCCGACGTCCTGGCCGTCGATTTGGATGCGCGCACCGCCGTGCATCATGGAGTTGCGGAAGATAACGTCCGCGTTGAGATTGGTGGCCGGCCCAGAGCCGGTGCGCACCTTGATGTTGGCTCCGGTGATGTCGCTATCCTCGATCAGGATCGAGCCGGAAATCGACGACCCCACCGCGCCGCCGATCACCACACCGCTGACCGTGGTGGTGACGTTGGAGAACGTCAGTGTCGCGGTGGTGTCGACCGTGAAATCACCCACGTTGATGGTGTTGGCGGACATATTCTGAAAAGTCAGCGAGCCGACCACGTCGCGGATGGTGATCGGCGCCGTAAAAACGATGTCCCGAATGGTCCAACCCGTCACGAATTCGTTGATCAAGATTTGGTTGTTGTGCACCACCGTCGCCGGGCTGCCCTGGATGGTGATGTTCTGCTTGGAGAACGCGCTGGTCAGGGCACCGGTCACATTGGAAAGCACGGTCACCGTGCCGCCGTTGTCCACGTTCTGCACGGCGGAGCTCAAATTGTCGTAGCAGGGCGAATTGCCGAGGCAGCTACCGTCCGTGGCGTGGACATAGGTATTGGGAGCCGCTGAGACGACCGCGGCTGTGAAAGTGCTTGTCAAAACCGTGCATGCGACGATGAAGGTGGTAGAGGTGAGGCGGCGAAATGACATCTCGGGCGTTGCCAAAATCATGGGTTCCTTCCATACCGTGACCCAAACCGGGCCAAGCCCAAGCTAGGATCCATCGAGAAGTTTTATGGGCCTGGGGAGACAATAAGAGAGGACGACTGCAGGAGCCGCCACAAAAGATCATGTCGAAATGGCATTCTAGCATCCCGAACCTAACGGGTCGCCTTTCGGGCCGCACAATGAGATTTCATAGCGACGCCGAGATCCCAGCGTCACTGAGCTCCTCGCTCACCGGGGGGGGTCATGCTCCGCGTCCCTCATTCGAGGTTATGATCCCGCCATGAATCGAGCAGCATGGCGCGGCACCTCGCCACGGAATAGATTCCGAGGTGATACACCCAGAAACAGTTTCTTTGCCGCCCTAGCCGTGCTCTTGATCTTCGTGGCTGGGTGCGCCCGCTCAAGCGACCCCCAGGGCGAGACCCAGGACGGTCCCATGATGATTTTTGCCGCGGCCAGCCTACAAGACCTGGTAGCCGACTTGGTTGACGAGCTCCGGGCCGAAGAGCTCCAGGCGGACGAGCTACAAGCCGACGAGCCCCTTGAAGTGACCGTGAGCTTCGCCGGCTCCAACACCCTGGCCCAGCAGATCATGGCGTCGCCGGGAGCGGATCTCTTCCTCTCCGCCGACGCTCGTTGGATGGATCACCTCGACGACGCCGGCCGTCTCGTCACCGGCAGCCGGCGCCGGATCATGAGCAATCGGCTGGTTTTGGTGGCTCGAGAAGACGCCCAGCTCTCCACGGACGCGCCGCAAGGCGACGGGCTCCGAGCCCTCGCCGACACCCCCTTTCGCCACCTCGCCATGGGGGATCCAGAGGCCGTGCCCGCCGGTCGCTATGCTCGATCGGCTCTGACCCAGCTGGGACTCTGGGATCGGGTCGCGGATCGTGTGCTGCCCAGTCCCAACGTGCGGGCCGCCCTGGCGTGGGTCGAAAGCGATCCCGATATTCTCGGCATCGTCTATCAAACCGACGCTGTGACATCGGACCGGGTCAAGGTGCTGGCGCATCTCGACCCGGTCCCGGGGCTGGACATCACCTACCACGGAGCGGTCGTGCGGGACGGCTCGAATCCCGCCGCCGCCGAACGCTTCCTCGATCTAATGGCCTCCCCTAAGGGTCGAGCCCTGCTCACCGAGCACGGTTTCATTCCGGTGGATTAACCACTGAACGACAACCCTGCCAGGGCACGGGCGTGTCGGCGGATATCCTCCGGCCACCCATCGGAGCATTGCTCGAATCGCGAGGCATCGTCCGCGAAAAGCGCGCGGGAAGCCTCTTCGAAGCCCGGCTGATTTCCCGCCATGGCCGACATGAATCGATAGGCGGATTCTTGAGCCCGTCGCCGACGGTCGTTTTCCGCGCCTTCCTTGCGGGCTTTCTCCACCAACTTGCGCAATGTGACAGAGGCCCCGCCGGGTTGGCTGCCGAGCCACTGCCAATGCCTCGGCAGCAGGGTCACCTCCCGTCCGACCACCCCGAGCTTGGGACGGCCTCGGCCCCGCGCGGGCGCCTCGCTCTCGGCCGGAGCAGCCCCTTGGGACGGCTCCTCCGCCTCGGGCGGCAGACGGCCCAACACGTCTTCCATGGAGCCTCGAGTATCGATCTCAACCACCCGACTGGTCCATGCATCGAAGACCAAAACGGGCTCGCGGGTACCTCGATCTTCCACGGTTTTGACCGCTTTCGCAGCCTCGACAAGGCCACCCAACGCGATGCGGCGGTTGCCCTCAAACGCGATGTGTTGACCTTCTGTCAACTGAATCTCTGGTTCGCTCATAAGTCTCTCCTTAGTTGGAGAGGCATTTCTATCCGGGTTTTATTCACGAGTCAATATTGCCCGGGTAAAATTCCAAGCGAGTTGCCCGTCATGGATCACCCAAAGCGAGCGCGAATCCACATGCCACCCCCAACGGCAAAAACGCCAGCAACCCATAGATCACCAATGCGGGTCCTTCGGCTTCGGGAATCAGCAAGAGAATCCCCGTGCTCACGGAGATGAGGAAAAGCGCGGCACAGACCACGAAGAGCCAGAAACCCGTCCGTCGTGAGGCCATCAGGTGGGTCTCGGTTTCCTGACCGGCCAAGCGTCGGAGAATTTGGGACTTCCACCAGATTTGGCCGGCGGAGGGGCCGTCCTCCGGAGGGTTGAGACGGTGGGCGTCGTCTCGTAGCAGCGCTTCCAGGGAGCTGTGGCGATCGATCTCTCGGGGGCTCGAAGGTTCACGATTCATGAAAGCTCTCCTGCAATACCCCGCCGGACGATTCCAACTCTCGGGTCAACCGCTTGCGGGCCCTGGACAAGAGGACCCGTACGCTCAATTTTGCCAGCCCCAGAATGTCGGCGATCTCCTCGTGGCTGTATTGCTCCACATAGGCTAACCAAACCAAGGCCCGCTGCCTCGGTTTGAGCCGCTGCATAGCCCTCGCCACATCGACATTCTCTCCGGGAACGGAGGACACCGTCGGTTCTTTGACCTCAGACCACAGGCCTTCAAAGCGTCGCCTACGGCTCCCGTCGATCACCAATCGACTGCCGATGCGGAAGAGGTAAGCCTTGAGGGCCTGAAAATCCGTGGGCAGCTCGGACTGGGACAGCAAACGCAGATAGCTTTCCTGGCAAAGATCATCCGCGGTCTGGGGGTTTCCGGTCAACCGGACCAGATACCCCCAAAAAGGCTTTTCAACTCGGCGATGAAATTCGATGAATGCTCGTTCGTTCATCAGCTCCGATCACTCGGGCGCGTCAGAAAACCTGCCAGCAACGCAGCCGAGCCACCGGCGATCAACAAGAAGGCCGGCACCAGGAATTCTTGCGGCTCCCGGAACGACTCTACTCGACTCAAGAAAAAGAAACCGAAACCGCAAAAGAGGGCCACCAAGCCACCGTAGAGGGAAACCGTCCAAAGGGCACGGAGATTCAAACCCGGCGAACGGAAGCTCTCCAAGAACGATCCGCCGGATTCGGAGTCGAGAAAAGCCTCGAAGTCCTTGCCCGACTCGAACCGCTCCAGAAGCCGTAGTCTTTCCTCCGATTGCCGAGCTCGATTGCGCAGCCGATAGTTGGCGATGAGCCAAAGGAGAAACGCGAAAAACGCCATCTGCACACCGATGAAAGCCACTAACCATGCATCCATTGCCCTATCCTCGCTTGATCCTCGAATTTGTGGTGCTTCGTGTAGGCCTTCAAGCCCACGTTCCCTTCACAAACGAGCAAGCAGCCCATTCGGTAAACACTCGAGTTGAAGATTTTCAGCCCAAACGGGCATCTCAATCGAAAATCCAAACCCTGCAGAGGTTTTGAACGTCCTATTAGAAACCCCTAGTCGACATAAGGACACCCTATGCGCCATTGGATCGTCGTTCTCTTCATCTCTCTGCTAAGTCTTTCCTCAACCCTGCTCTGCACGACCTCGAGCTCGGCCAAAGAAATCGGCCCCGAAGAGCAGCTCTGGCACCATGCCCGCTCCGGCGACGTGGCCCAAGTGAAGTCGCTGCTCGAGAAAGGCGTGCCGGTGGACGCCAAAACCGAATTCGATTGCACAGCTCTCTACTTTGCCGCCAACTCCAATCAAACCGAGGTCATGGAGGTGCTGATCGCCGCCGGAGCCGAGGTCGACGTGCGCGACAACTCCTACGGTTTTTCCGCCCTGGCTATGGCCGCCTGGCTCGGCCACGCCCCGGCCGTGGAGATCTTGCTCAAAAACGGCGCCGACCCGGAGGACGCCGTCGGCGGCCTATTCGCGGCCGCGTCCAACGGTTGGGTGGACGTGGTGGAGGTGATGCTGAAACATCTCAAGCTCGAAGCTTCCCAGCTCGACGCGGTCCTTGCCGCGGCCCAAAGGAGTGACCAGGCCGAGGTCGCCGCCCTGCTCCAAGCCGCGGGCGCGACGGCAGCCGAAGCGTCGGAGCAAGACCAAACCCATGGCACCGCCCAGGAGACTCAGCCCACCGACGCCGAGACATCTGCCCAAGCTCCGAGCTTGGATCCGGTCATGGCCGTGGCCAAAGCCGAGCCGTGGCCGGAATTCCGTGGCCCTGGACGCAGCGGCACCGCGGACGGCCAACACCCGCCATTGGCCTGGGATCTCGAATCCGGTCGCAACGTCCGCTGGCAACGGCCGGTGGAAGGGCTGGGGTTGTCGTCGCCGATCATCTGGGGCGACCGGATCTTCGTCACCACCGCGGTAAGCCCCGAAACGGAGCAGACCGTAGACGCCGGTGGCCTGGGCTCGATCGCCCTGAAAGAGGAGACGTCGCCCCACCAATGGCAGCTGCACGCCTACGACCTACATTCCGGTGAGCTCGCCTGGAAACGCACGGCACATCGAGGGGCTCCGAAGTCCCAACGACATTGGAAGGCCTCCCAAGCCAACCCGACCGCGGTCACGAACGGCAAGGTGCTGGTCGCCTTCTTCGGCTCTGAAGGGCTTTTCGCCTACGACCTCTCCGGCAAGCTCTTGTGGAAGCAGGACCTCGGCATCTTGAATGCGGGCTGGTACATGGATCCCGCCTTCCAATGGGGATTTGCGGGCTCGCCGATCATCGACGGCAATCGAGTCATCGTGCAGGCCGACATCCACGGCAGCTCCTTCGTCATGGCCCTCGATCTCAACACCGGCAAGGAGCTGTGGCGGACCGATCGCGACGAGCTCCCCTCCTGGGGCACCCCATTGGTCTATCGCGACGGCAAACACTCGGAGCTGGTGCTGTCGGCATCCAAAGCGATCATTGCCTACGCCCCCGACACCGGCAAAGAGCTGTGGCGCATTCACGGCAACTCACCGATCACCGTCGCCAGCCCCATCGCCCAAGACGGCTTGATCATCGTCACCGGCGGCTACCGCACCCCACGTCCCATCTACGCCGTCAAACCCGGTGGTCGCGGCGACATCACACCCCCAGAAAACGGCTCCAACCCAAACGTGACTTGGAGCAATCAAAAAGACGGCGCCTACAACGTCACGCCACTGCTCTACCGCGGCATCCTCTACCTGCTCCGAGACAACGGCGTGCTCACCACCTTCGACGCCGCCACCGGCGAGCAAATCTACCGGGAGAGAGTCCGCGGCCAATTCACCGCCTCCCCCGTCGCCGCCGACGGACGCATCTACGTGACCGACGAAGACGGCGACGTCCGGACCCTCCAGGCGGGCCGCACCTTCAAGCTGTTGGCGGAAAGCAGCCTCGACAGCGCCACCCTGGCAACCCCCGCGATCTCCGACGGTCTGCTGGTCTTCCGCACGGTGAAATCGTTGATCGGGGTGGGTTTTCCGAAGAAGGTGGGCAGTGGCCAAGCGGAGAAGGCGGCGAGCCCCTGAGCCCCTAAGAGCTCCCGTGTGATAGAGATAGCCCTCGCTAGATCCAATATCCGACCGAGGGCCAGCTCCATGACGAATCGCGTGATCGGCTGTTTATTCCTGCTCACCGCCGTGGGCTGCACCACCAAGGCGCCGGAGCCGTTGCCGTCGGCCGATTTGGTCATTCGCAACGCGGAGATTTGGACCGCGAATTCGGCTTCGCCGAGCGCCTCTACCCTGGTGGTTCAGGGAGATCGCATCGCGGCGATCGGTGATGAGGCGGTGCTCAAGGATTTCGACTCGAGCTCGGCGCAGATCATCGACGCCGAAGGGCGTTTCGTCGTGCCCGGCTTCATCGATACCCACGTGCATTTTCTTTCCAGCAGCTACGGCCTTTCCGCCGTGCAGCTGAGGGATGCGGACACGCCGGAAGAATTTGCTCGGCGCATTCAGGAGAAAGCCGAGTCCCTGCCCAAGGGCCAATGGATTCTGGGCGGGGATTGGGATCACACCCTGTGGGGTGGGGAGCTGCCCGAGGCCGCCTGGATCGACGAGCTGACTCCCGACCATCCGGTCTGTGTGAACCGTTTGGACGGCCATATGGTGTTGGCCAATTCCACCGCCATGCGCATCGCCGGGGTGGACCGCAATACGGCCGATATCGACGGTGGAACCATTGTGCGAGACGCGGCGGGTCACCCCACCGGCATCTTCAAAGACAACGCTGAGCGGCTGATTCGCAGTCACATCCCCGAGCCGACCCCAGAGCAGGACGACGCCGCGTTCCTCGACGGCATGCGCTTCGTGGCCTCCCATGGGGTCACCTCGGTGCACAACATGGACCGCACCGACACGGGCATCTTCGATCAATACATGCGGATCAAGGATCAGCACATCACACGATTCTATGTCGCTGTGGATCTACCCTATTGGCAAGATCTAAAGAACGTGGTCGACACCTCCGGGGTCGGTGACGAGTGGTTGCGAATCGGCGTCTTGAAGGGCATGGTCGATGGATCCTTGGGGTCCCACACCGCGGCGTTCCATGAGCCCTACTCCGACCAGCCCAAAGATAAAGGTTTCTTTTTGCTCAGCCGAGAGGAGCTCGAGCAGCAAGTGTTGGCCGCCGACGCCGCCGGCTTACATCTGGCGATTCACGCCATCGGCGACCGCGCTATCAGCGAGCTGCTGGACGTCTTTGAGCTGGCCATTGAGAAAAACGGCCCGCGGGAGCGTCGATTGCGGATCGAGCACTCCCAACACCCTACCCTCGAGGACATCGCTCGCTTCAAAGAGCTCAAGGTCATCGCCTCCATGCAGCCCTACCACGCCATTGACGATGGCCGGTGGGCCGAAAGCGTCATCGGTCCCGAGCGTATCCAATCCACTTATGCCTTCCGCTCCTTCTTGGACCATGGCGTCACCCTCGCCTTCGGCAGCGATTGGTCCGTGGCGCCTCCCACTCCCCTGGAAGGCATTTACGCGGCGGTCACCCGGCGGACCCTGGACGGAGCCAACGATCCACAGGGCTGGGTCCCGGAGCAGAAGATCACCGTCGAGGAAGCTCTTCTGGCCTACACTCTAAATGGCGCTTTCGCTTCCTTTGAGGAGGAGATCAAAGGCTCTCTCGAAACCGGCAAGCTCGCGGATTTCGTGATCCTGGAGCAGAATCTGCTCACCATCGACCCGGCGGACATCCGAGACGTAAGCGTCGTCTCGACGTTCGTCGGCGGCCGACAGGTCTATCCGGAGACGCCCCACCCGTAGCCCATCTCCCAAAGGAAGAGCTCTCGCTCATCCACTATCGGCGGCGAGTCGCCGTCATCCCGGGACGAGCCGGCTTCAGACTTGGATCGACGGCGTGCTATATTTCGCCCGACACCCATCTTGAAGTTTGTTTCTGATCATTTCATCAGCTCTGGATCCACGATGCTTCGAAAAGGGCCGAATTCTGCCCCCAAAACGGCTAACGGCCGAATAAATAGACATTTCATCTGCCGAACCGCGGGCCTGCCGGTGACCGAGCTGGACGGCCTTCGGGCGACCCGCGCAGTCGCTGCCTACGAGGACTGCGCTCGACGTCAAGAGCAGCTCGACCGGCTGTCGGCCGAGCTTTCAGATCAGCTCTTTGCGGCCGTCGATGGCGAGCAAGACCAAGAGCTCCGACGAGCTTTGCTCAACCTGAAGCGGGATGCCCACAACGACCGTCGCTTGCGCGCCAAGGATCTGACGACGGTGGACGGCCGGGTCGATCCGGAGGTGCTCGGCCGAATCCACCAGTATCGGGACGATTGGCTCGGGTTGCGCGACGCGCGTCAGGCGGCCCGGGACGTCTACGACCAAGAGCTCGTTCGCGCTCGGAAGCAATTCCAACAGGCGGTGGGACACGAAGACTTCGGCAAGGGTCTGCTGCTGTCGAGCCTGAGCCTGTCGGACAGCGTTCGACGTTACCAACGGGCGTCGCCGGAAAAGACCGGTGCGAAAGCGCGTCAAATCGAGCGTAGCTTGATGCGCTATTTCTCCCGCACGGTGATGAAAGCCACGCCTTTCAGCACCTTTTGCTCGCTGCTTTCGGGCCGTCTGGACCCTCTGGGTAAAACATCGCAGGACGCGGGTTTCGACCTCGATCCCGCCCAGAAAGCCGGCCACATCCGCCTCAACAAAACCCTCTACGCCTTGATGTTGCCCTATCTTCTGGGCCGCCCCGGCATCCGAAGTCGGCTCGACGTGGAGCTCAATCCGACCCTCCAACCTGAAGGTGAAGGTCTGCTTTTTCTGGCCGCCCGTGGCCGGCAGGAGATCTTCCAGCGCATGGGTCCCAATCCCGTGGTGGAGCTGCTGCGGGAGCGTTTTCAAGACCACAGCCGCCTACCTTGGCAAGATCTGGTGGACACCCTGTGCCGACACCCCGAGGTGGAGGCGAGCCCGGAGCAGGCCGCCGCCTACGTCGACAAGATGATCGACATCGGCCTGCTGCGCTTTCGGGTCGGCATCCCCGAGCAAGAAGCCGATTGGGATCGCCCTTTGGCGGACCGGCTCTCCCCCATCGACGACGAGATCGCCCGCAAGGTCGTGACGTTCCTCCGAGAGCTGCGACAGATCGCCGACACCTACTGCCGAGCCGACGCCGGAGCCCGACGGGCCCCTCTGACCCGAGCCAAATCCCTGGTCAAGGAGCTGTTTCAAGAGATCGCGCCGGCAAGGGCGGAGGTCAAAGCCCCGCCCTTCTACGAGGACGCCGGAGCCGCAGGAGACGAGCAAGGCCCTGCGCTGAGCTTGGATCTCGACGATCTCGAGCCCGCCCTGCTGGACTACGTGCGCTTGACCTCACGGCTGGCCTGGCCGAGGACCGAGCAGGCGAATATGCGTCATTTCTTCGACCGGTTTTACGGCCCGGAGCCGAGCTCTCTGCCGTTGTTGAAATTCTACGAGGACTACTATCGGGAGCACTTCAAGGACCATCTTCGCCGTCAGCACGGTGGCCCTGGTAACCATCGGGTTCAAGATGAAGACGGCCCCGAGCAGGACGAGACGGGCACGGACCCCAAGGCCACAGACGACAGCACCTACAGCGTCTTCAACCCCTTCGGCCTTCCATTCTTGGAAGATCTCGACCGAGGCCACAAGAAGATCACCCGCCGCATTCAAGCGCTGTGGGCGGCGAGCCCTGAAGCCGAGCAGATCGAGCTCAGCAAACGGGACCTCGAATCCGCGGTCGACCATGTGCCGCCCCTCCAAGCCGAGCCGTTCTCCGTCTCTTTGTTCACCCAATACTTGGCCGACTATCGGGCCGACGGCGCGCCAGCCTTGGTCGCCCGCAGCTACCTCACCGGATTCGGCAAATACTTCTCGCGCTTCCTGTACTTGCTGCCGGATGAGGTCCAAGAAGATCTCTACGCCGACAACCTCTCCATGACCGAAAAGGAGCTGGCGGAGATCTGCGGCGACGCCAACTTCAACGCCAATCTCCACCCACCCCTGCTGCCCAAGGAGCTGAGCTATCCCACCGGTGAGGCCGGACGAGAAGAGCACCAAATCCTGAGCTCCGATGTGTGGGTCGAGCGCGATCCGGACAGCCCGTTTCGGCTGCGTTTGAAACGGAAGTCTTCCGGCAAAGCCGTGGTCCCCGTGGATCTGGGCTTTCTCAATCCGCGCATGCGGCCGCACCTTTTCCAGCTCTTGTCCCGCTTCACCCCGGCCCTCAGCTTCAACCTGCCGATCCCCGAAACCGCCACCGCCATGCGCGACCCCGAGCTCGGCGACCAGGTCCGATATCGCCCGCGGATCACCTACGAAGGCAAGCTGATCTTGGCACGGCGTCAATGGCAGCTGAGCGAAGCGCAATTTCCCGGGCTTCGCTCCCAGGAAAGCCCCGCCGACTATTTCTACCGAGTGCAGGCGTGGCGACGAAAGCTGGGGCTGCCCCAAGAGGTCTTCATGAGGATCGATGTCCGGCCCGCTCCGGCCGACGCCGAGCACAAGGTCGACGCCGAGCACAAGGTCGACGCCGAGCCCAAGGTCGACGCCGATTCCCCTGAGAAGAAGGCACAAGCCGGCTCGCCGATGCGCCAGCACCTCTACAAACCTCAATACATCGATTTCCACAATCCCTTGTTGGTGGATCTCTTCAGCCGCACCGGCGAGACCCTCGACTATTTCCAATGCACCTTCGAGGAGCGTCTGCCGGGGCACCGCCATTTGGTGTCCCACGGATCGGATCGATTCGCCACGGAAATGATCTTCCAAGTCGATTTTCCCCAAGGCACGGCGGCAGTCGAGCCTCGGGAGGCGTCCGATCCATGAGCCCCGACCGAAACCCGTGGCTCAGTGCTCACCTGCATTTCCGCGGACATTTGTTCGGGGTGGAAGCAGATCGCGTGTTGCTCGACGACGTGGCGCCCTGGCTCGACGCCTGGCGAGACGACGAGCTGTTCGAGAGGTTTTTCTTTATTCGCTACGAGCTCGGAGGACCCCACATCCGGCTGCGCCTCCTGCCTCGAGATGCGTCCTGCCGTCAGGAGCTGGAACGACGCATCGACGAGCAAGCCGCGGCTTCTCCGAGCATCGAGGCCGTCCGCCGGCAGCCCTACGAGCCGGAGTCGGCTCGTTACGGCGGACCCGCCGGCTTGGGACCGTCCGAAGACCACTTTCAAGCCTCCAGCATCGCCGCCCTAGGCCTGCTGAGCAAGATCCAACCCGACGACCGACCGGCGCGTCTGGGAAAAGCCATGCTCGCCCAGCTGGTGGTGCTGCACGGGCTGCTGCCCGATCGCGAGCCCGCGGCGGAGCTCATCCACGCTTTTGGTAGCTCCTATTTGCGCCACCGGGCCGGTGACCCTCACCGTCAACAACAATGGCTCGATGAATTCCAACGGGGATTCGATCGCCAATCCGACCGGCTCGCCGCTTATGTGGAGGCGGCCTGGAGCGCCCTTGAGGACGGTGATGAGCTAACCCCCGAGCTCGACACCCTGCGTGCGGAGCTCGCCATCACCCGCTCACAGCTCCGAGCGGCCGCCGACCGGGGCGAGCTGCTCGCCGCGGGGCAACCCGCCGATTGGCAGAGCTGCGTCCGCTGGCTGCTCCCGAGCTACCTGCACATGACCCACAACCGAATCGGGGCCGACCTGCGGGAAGAGTGTTATCTCTCGGTGCTGATCGAAAAAACCCTGGTCGAGAAATCAGAGACAACCGAAGGCCTTTGAGCCGAGCATTCATCAGTTAGGGAGCACGGAACCACCCAATCCGAAAGGAAACGACCATGAAAAAGCTGAAGTTGGATCTCGATGACCTGAAAGTTGAGTCGTTCGAAACCACCCCGGAAAGCCGGGACGACCAAGGCACGGTCTACGGGTACATCACCCAAGACCTGACCCTCTGCGACGTCTGCACCGACTCCACCTGTGGAAGCACCTGTGACAGCACGTGCGGAAGCACCTGTGGCAGCACGTGCGGAAGCACCTGTGGCAGCACGTGTGGAAGCACCTGCGGCAGCACTTGCGCGAGCACCTGCGGCAGTGGATGCGGCGGCGGTGGCACCACCTGCTTCGAGATGTGCGCCACGGAATTCGCCTGCTTCTATTGCACCCGCGATTGCTGATCGAGCCCTTTTGAGCTAGCTAAGCCTTGACGACGGTCGATGCTCGACCGTATCGCTCCGTGCTCCCTTTCGGATCGATTTCAAACCTTGCTCGAATGGATTTCACCTTGCCCCGCCACAAGCCGTCTTCACCTCTGATTCCCGCCCTGCCGCTCCCCGACCGGCCTGCGATTTCCGAGCAGGACCTTCGGGATACGGTCGTCCGCATCGCCGGGAGGATCCGCGATCAAGCGATTCCGCTCGACACCCCGGAAGGGCATGACGGTGATCGCTGCACCTGGCAGATTCGCTCGCCGGACCCGCAGGCCGAAGGTCGACGATCCCGTCCGGAGCTCGCCTCAGGCCTGGTCTATCAGGGCAGCGCCGGCATCGCCTATTTCCTCGCCCAAGGCGGTCGTGCCCTCGACGACAGCTCTTTGCGAGAAGTCGCCCGAGCGGGATTCCGTCATGCCCTGGACTTCGGGGCTACCCTGCCGGAAAACGCCTGGGGCCTGCACAGCGGTCGGGTCGGCATCGCATGGTCGGTGCTCACCTCGGAGCCGGCCGGCACCGCGTCAACCCACAAGCAACCGCCCGATAGCGAGCTGGAGGACCGGGCGTGGGCCCTGCTCGAGCCCATGTCGCCGCAAGATCATCCGGACCAAGGGCTCGACATCATCGCCGGTGCCGCCGGGGCCGTTCCCGCGTTGCTCGATCTGCGATCCCGCGCAGACTCCGAGCAGCGTCGGGCCTGGTTGCTGCGCACCGCCGAAGCTTTGGGCGAGCATTTGCTGGCCACGGCTCACCAAGAGCCCATGGGTTGGTCGTGGCCGACCTTGCCGCGATCGTCGGTACGGCATTTGGTCGGTTTTGCCCACGGCACCGCCGGCATTGCCGTGGCCCTCTACGAGCTGGCATTGGCCACCGAACGGGGCGACTTCCGCTTTGCCGCCGACATGGCCCTGGTCTACGAGTCGCAGCATTTCCAACCCGAGCGGAACAACTGGCCGGACCTTCGCAACGTGCCCCTCGGCGAGCTGATGCGGGGCGTCCCGCGGCCTCGGCTCCAAGCCATGGCGCGCGCCGGCGCCCTGCCCGCCTACACACCCACGCCCATGGCGGCCTGGTGCCACGGCTGCCCAGGAGTCGCCCTCTCCCGCCTCCGCCTCTGGCAGCTGACCGGCGTGCACGAATTCCTCGACACCGCCCGTCGCGCCCTGCGCTCGACCCTGCGCTCCCTCAGTCCCGAAGCCCTGGCCGTGGCCAACTACAGCTTGTGCCACGGAGCCTGCGGCAACGCCGAGCCCCTCTGGATGGCGGCCGAGCTGCTGCAAGATGAGGACGAGCGGGAGGCCCTGAGACAAACTTGCAAGCAAGTCGCGGTCGAGGGTCGGCGCCGGCACGAGCTGGCGAACGACCGCTGGCCCTGCGGCACCTTCGACGGCGCTTCCGACCCCAGCCTGATGATGGGCGAAGCGGGCATTGGCCTCTTCTTCTTGCGTCTGCTCGATCCCGAGGTGCCGAGCCCGCTGCTGATTCGACCGGCCCAAACCAACGACCAGCCGCCAGAATCCGGCTATCGCGAGTCGGCGGAGCGCAGCATCAATACCTTCTTCGCCGGCACGCTGCACCTGTGGCAAGAGCTCGGTACCCCGAAACAGGAGCTGCTCGGCGAGCTCGATCTCGATCCCGGCACCGGGCCACCGTCGAAGGCCCCCGCGGCCCGGGCCTTCGAGCGACTTCAACAACGTGCCGACGAGCTGCCTCCGGTCTACGCCGACGCCTTCAGCGTGGAACGGGAGATCTACCGACGCACCGCCGCCCTCGACGACTTCACGGCCGAAACCGTGCGCTCCTTGGCGCGCTGGGCCCCGGCGGATCTGGAGGCGGCCTTGGATCAAGACCCGAGCTCCGTGGTGTTCCACCTGGCTCCCGACGACGCGCTGGTGATCACTGACTATGATTGGCAAGCGTGGGCCGCCCGACCTGAAGACGAGCGCCCAGCGCCGGAGCCGAGCTCCACCGCCACCCTGCTGACCCGACGCAACCACCGCTTGGTGCCCAGGCGTCTGGAAGCGCTGCCGGCGGTGATCCTGCAGGCCTGCCAGGAACCCGCGACCCTCGAGCAGATCCTCGAACAAGTGACCGAAGCCCTGGCCGGCGCCGCGGAGCCGAGCGTGCTGCGGACGCTGGTCCGTCGGCAGGTCTTCCAGCTCTACAGCGGCGCCCTGCTCGACGCCCACATCACCGAGCCGGCATCATCCAACCCATGACCGACACCGTCACCGATCACGAGCACCCCCATTGGCTCAACCAGCGTTTGGCCGGAGCCGACGGCAGCGGCGTGCGGGTGGCGGTGATCGACAGCGGGTTCCGAGAAGGCTCGAGCTTTCCCGGCTGGATCCAACCCGGGCGCTCCTGGGTCGATCCCAAAGACCCCTTCTCCACCCTTGAAAATGATGACCTCGCCGACCGCATCGGTCACGGCACTGCCGCGAGCGATATCGTGCATCGACTTGCCTCCCGAGCCACCGTTGTCGTGCATCGGGTTTTCGGCGACCGCCTCGAAACCTCCCCCGGCACGATCGTCGCGGCCATCGATCGAGCGGCGGAGCATCGCGTCGAGGTCATCAACCTCAGCCTCGGCAGCCCCGCAGAAACCGCCAAGGCCCCTTTCTACGCCGCCTGCGAGCGGGCACGGCAAGCCGGATGTTTCGTGATCTCGGCCCAGCCCATCGGCGCGGGAGTCGTCTACCCCGCATGCTTCGACCACGTCATCAGCGTCACCGCAAGCCGCTTCGGCAACGCCTACGACCTCGACCATCATCCCGACGACGCCGCGGATTACATCGCCCACGGAGAAAGCCGTACCGACTGGCAAGGTAAACCCCAAGAGCTCTACGGCTCCAGCTTCGCTGCCCCCCACCTCAGCGGCATCGTCGCGCTCTTGTGTCAAAGGTTCCCCAAAGCCGACCTCAACGGAATCCGCAGCTTGCTCGACGAGCTGGCAAAGGCGTCTAGGGAGGCGAGGCGGGTGAAAGTCGACCGCGGTCAGCAAGTCCAAGAGGGAGATCACTCCACGAAGTAGGGATATTGGATCCCGATTCCACACGGTTGACCTAACGATTCACCTGATGAAAAGATCCGCTGGCATCAAACTGCGGGGCTGAAAAAGCCATCAAGCTCTAGAGGTCAGGTGCCTCGTCGAATCTGTTTGGACGAGCCTCCACCTCTCAGCCTCAACCGTCCACCGAGCACGATCGAGTGGTCGATTTTTTAACTCCGATTTTCAACTCTGGAGAACGCGATGAGCCAAGGTGAGAAACCCGAATTCCAAGTGGAAGAGCTGAACGACGATGAGCTGGTCGATGTGTCCGGCGGAGCTTGTTGTGGAGGGGGCTGTAGCGATCAATGCTCCCAATGCACCGCCTGCGACTCGGGGACCGGCGGCACCATTTCTCAGCTCTGAGTCTGACCCGCGTTCTCCGATGTCCGATCGGAGAACGCGGGTTCACGGAGCGGATTCAGGGAGCAGATTCACAAAGCGATTTACTTTGAGGCGCGGGCGAGCTGAATAGCGCCCGGCGAGGCGCGTAAAATCCAGGTCGGATCCTGCCGGCAAGGAAGCTGCGATCCACATCCGGGAGACTTCGCTTTGCGTCGCGATATCTTGCCACTGCTCGGTCTATTCGCCTTTCTCACGGTTTTTGGTGGCTTCGCCTACTTCAGCCAGAACCCCGACAGTCCGTGGCTGGTGCGAGCCGAGCAATGGCCTTGGGTCGGAGACACGGTCGGCAAATTCCGCGAAGGATATGGACCTGCTCCAGAGGAGCCCACCTGGAAACCTCCGAAAACCGAGGTGGTGTTGGTTCAGCCAAACGGCAGCTCGGGGAAAGGCGCTCAAAGCGGGCGGAGTCTCGGCGGAATTCGCTTGGTCGAGCCTGGGATCGTCCCGGGCTCTTCGTCCGCTCGGTCGACCCCGTTGGAGTCCGAAACTCTGCCCCTGCCGCGGCCGATCCTCGAGCACCGCTGGTTCTTGCCGGGTCATCTGCTCTACGAGCAAGCCGGTGCCACTTCCCCTAAAACCCGCTTGACCTCCATGGCTCGGCTGCCGATTTTGACTTGGGAGGAGCCGTGGGCGGAGGTCTTGCTCGCCGCCGAGCCCATGTGGTTGGACACCAGCCGCCGCCCGAAGATCACCGAGGTCGACCGTGTGGCGATCCACCCCGGACACAAGAAGTGGCTCGATGAACGCTCCAAGGAAAGGATCGCCGCCGCCCAGGAGCTTCTCGACACCCAGGGGCCTGTCGCCACGATCGGCCGCCACGAGATCTATTCCGACCTACAAGACCCGAGGCTTTTCCGACAGCTGGAGGTCGTCAACCAGCTCGTTCCCGCGGGCTACTCCGCCCGCTACGGCCGGGTCGCCGCCGGGCCCTACGACTGGGGGATGGTGCTCTTCAGCCGCGAGCAGGACTACCGAGCTTTTGCCCGCGAGTCGAAGACCCCGCGACCGGACAAAGCCGGCGGACACGCCGAGCACGGGTTTATCGCCGTATTTCTGGAACGACGATCACTGACGGAATTTCTGTGCATCGTCGCCCACGAGCAAAGCCACTTGCTCAACAAGAGAACCTTTTCAGACGAGCTCCCGCCCTGGCTCGAAGAAGGTCTCGCCACCGACTTGGGATATGTGTGGGTGGAGGATGTCGCCGCGCAGCTGACCGATCTACAAGGTCGGGAGAGGCTCGAGAAAGTCGTTGGCTGGGAAGCCGGCCTGGTGCAATTGCACCAATTCATGAAGACTTCGGATCCTCCCGCGCTCGACGTCCTATGGGCCATGGACCGTGACACGTTCTATCAAAACGCCGATTGGACCTACCCCTACAGCGCGGCAGTCGTGCGATTTCTGCTCGATGCCGACGACGGCCTCTACGCCGACGGCTTCAGAAGCTTCTTGGCTCGGATCGCGGAGGGTGAGAAGCCCGATCGGAGCACCCTGCTCCAAGCCCTCGGCTTCGACGGAACCAGCTTGGAACCCAGGCTGCTCGAATGGATCGCCGAGGACACCCTTCGAGCCAGGAAACGGGTGGAAGATCACCGGGCACAATTCTACCGGGATCGTTGGGCTCTCGAGCAGGAGAAGCTCCGTCAAGAGAAGGCGCGGCAAGACTCCTGAGCACCACTCGAAATGCCAGGCACCAAGTGCCCGGAGCAGGTGCCACGTTGATGTTCAGGCAGGTGCCACGTTGATGTTCAAAGCGCCCGAGGCAGGTGCCACGTTGATGTTCAGGCAGGTGCCACGTTGATGTTCAAGGGCCTCCGAGATCGGTGCCACGTTGATGTTCAGGCAGGTGCCACGTTGATGTTCAAGGGCCTCCGAGATCGGTGCCACGTTGATGTTCAATGCGCCACGTTGATGTTCAAGGGCATCTGTTCAGGCAGGTGCCACGTTGATGTTCAAGGGCATCCGAAATCGGTGCCACGTTGATGTTCAAGGGCCTCAGGTGGCCCATGTTTACCGGCCACCCTAAAACACCTCCCCAAGAACATTCCCAGCAGATCTGATAGAACTGTGCCCTGCCAAACCAACGTTTCCAGCCGAAAGGACCTGTCTTGAATCCTCATACCGCGGCACCTCCCCCTCCTTCGGCTCCCGCGTCGAAGAGCGACTCGCTTCATTCCGCCCCCATCGTCACCGGCGAGGACTACATCGAGAGCCTCCGCGGACGGAACCTACGGGTTCACCTCTTCGGCGAGCGGGTTCCTGAGCCGGTGGACCATCCCCTCATCCGTCCATCGATCAACGCCGTTGCCGAGACCTACGAGCTGGCGCTCCGGGAGCCCGAGCTGGCGACCGTGGTCTCGCCCTTGACCGGCGAGCGGGTCAATCGCTTCCTGCACGTGGCGACCAGTGCCGAGGATTTGGTGCGACAGAATCAGATGCAGCGCAAGCTCGGTCAGCTGACCGGAACGTGTTTCCAACGCTGCGTGGGCATGGACGCCTTCAACGCTCTCTACTCCGTCACCTTCGAGATCGACGAAGCCCATGACACCCCCTATCATCAACGGTTGAAGGACTTTCTCACCGGCGTGCAGCGACGCAATCAAGTAGTCGGCGGCGCCATGACCGACGTCAAGGGGGATCGGTCCAAGGCGCCCCACCAACAAGAAGATCCGGACTTCTTTGTGCACGTGGTGCGTCGGAACGAGGAAGGGATCTGGATTCGCGGCGCCAAGGCCCATCAGACGGGCTGTCTGAATTCCCATTGGATGGTGGTCATGCCCACCCTGAGGCTGGTTGCCGGCGACGAGGACTTCGCCATCGTCGGCGCCGTTCCCGTGGACGCCCCGGGCATTACCTACATTTATGGGCGCCAATCCTGTGATGCCCGCCATCTTGAAGCTGGAAACCTGGACCAAGGCAATGCCCGCTATTCCGGCCAGGAAGCCATGGTCATCTTTGACGACGTCTTCATTCCCCACCGGCATGTCTTCATGGACGGCGAGATCGAATTCGCGGCCATGTTGGTGGAGCGTTTCACCTGTTACCACCGACGCAGCTATGTGTGCAAAAGCGGCGTGGGAGATGTGCTGATCGGTGCGGCCGCCGCCATCGCCGACTACAACGGTGTCGCTCGGGCCTCCCACATTAAAGATAAATTGGTGCAGATGACCCACTTGAATGAAACCATTTTCTCCACCGGCATCGCTTCGTCCCATCAAGCAGAGCCCACCCGTTCCGGTTGCTACCTCAACAACGACATGATCGCCAATGTTTGCAAGCATCACGTCACCCAGATGCCCTACGAGATCGGTCGACTCGCCCAGGACTTGGCCGGTGGTTTGATGGTCACCTTGCCGTCGGAGAAGGACCTCAACAGCGACGAAATCGGCGATCTACTGCGCAAATATTTGAAGGGTCGGCCCGGAATTCCCGCCGAGCAGCGGATGAAAATCCTGCGGTTGATCGAGAACATGACCCTCGGTCGCAACGCCGTGGGTTATCTGACGGAATCCATGCACGGCGCCGGCTCGCCCCAAGCTCAGCGGATCCAAATCGGCCGTCAGATGGAGCTGGAGTATAAGAAGCAGCTGGCCGAACGCCTCGCCGGCATCTCCGAGGACCCTCCGGAGCCTGAAGCCGGGGGATATCTCGATCGGGTCTTCGCCACCGGCGATGCCGCCAAAAGCAAAACCGGCACGGCCGACAGCTGACCTCAGACCCGGGGGATCGCCCCGGGATCACCCCCGGCCTTTTTCACCCATTCCGACGAGATCTCCGCTAAGATCCCGGCCCATGAGCACCCCGACGACTCGACCCTCCCGCACCTTCTACTCCTCCGGACCCTGCGCCAAACGTCCCGGTTGGAGCCTTGATCAGCTTTCCGACGCCGCCCTCGGGCGTTCCCACCGCAGCAAGCTGGGCAAAGCCAAGCTCGCCGCGGCCATCGACACCACCAAAGCGATGCTCGGCCTTCCCGACGACTATCGGGTGGGCATCGTGCCCGGCTCCGACACCGGCGCGTTCGAGATGGCCATGTGGTCCCTGCTCGGCGCCCGTGGTGTCGACGTCTTGGCCTGGGAGTCGTTCAGCAAGGGCTGGGCGACGGATATCACCAAATTCTTGAAGCTCGAAGATGCCCGGGTTTTCGAGGCGCCCTACGGCGAGCTGCCCGATCTGACCCAGGTGGACTGCGACCGCGACGTGGTGTTCGCCTGGAACGGCACCACCTCCGGCGTGCGGGTTCCCGACGGCGATTGGATCGCCGACGACCGCGCCGGTCTGACCCTCTGCGACGCCACCTCGGCGGTCTTCGCCCAATCCTTGCCCTGGACCAAGCTCGATGTGGTCACCTACTCGTGGCAAAAAGTGCTCGGTGGCGAGGCCGCCCACGGCATGTTGATCCTCAGCCCGCGGGCCGTGGAACGGCTTGAAAGCTACACACCCCCTTGGCCCTTGCCGAAGGTCTTCCGCCTGACCAAGGGCGGCAAGCTGAGCGAGGGCATCTTCAAGGGCTCCACCATCAACACCCCGAGCATGTTGTGTGTGGAGGACTACCTCGATGCCTTGGCCTGGGCGGAGTCCCTCGGCGGCCTCGACGCCCTGCACGGACGGGCGGACGCCAACTTGGCCGCCGTCCAGGAATGGGTGGAACGTACGGATTGGGTGGACTTCCTGGCTGCCGATCCCGCGACCCGATCCAATACCTCCGTCTGCCTACAGATCGTCGCGCCGGCGTTCCTCGCGCTATCCGCCGAGGATCGCGCCGCCACCGCCAAGAAGATCGTCGCCGCCCTCGACGGCGAAGGCGTGGCCTACGACCTGGGCAGCTATCGCGACGCCCCGCCGGGATTGCGGATTTGGTGCGGCGCCACCGTCGAGACCGAGGACCTAAAGGCGCTGATGCCGTGGCTCGATTGGGCCTGGGGTCAAACCGGTCTAGGGGGCTGAGCCGCTCGCTCCGCGGTCCTCTTTTTTTCTTCGCCCCCCATTCCCTCCACCCAGCCTCGACACGAAACTTCTGCAATGTCCGAGAGGCGGGACGGCCACCCATGGGTGCCGTCCCAACCTTGGGGTCGCCACCCCCAAAGCGCCTTCTTCGGAACCGGCTCCGCCGGAGATCTTTGTAGCCAACTCGGCGCGATCGGTCAGTCCGCCGGCGCGATCGGCTGTCGGCGCAGCGCGTTCCTTGCGCATAGACTAGGCATCTCCGACGAGAAAGGAATCCCATGGATCGTTCCAACCCCTACTGTTCCTCGACTCCCGAGATCTCGATATCCGATGACCGAAACTCTCCCTCCAAAGCCCCCAGATTGCTGCCCTGGGTGGGCCTGCTGACGGCCCTTCTCGCCGTCGGCTGCGGCGGCGAATCCGAGCAGGCAGGAGCGCCGCAAGCCCCGCCTCCCCCCTCGGTCACCGTGGCCGAGCCGGTGGCGAAATCCATCACCGAGTGGGACGAATACACCGGTCGTCTTGCGGCGGTGAGCTCGGTGGAGGTGCGCGCGCGGGTCAGCGGTTATCTGCAAGAAGTTCACTTCGAAGAAGGGGCGATGGTCGAGAAGGGGGATCTGCTCTACGTCGTGGATCCCCGGCCCTACGAAGCCACGTTGGCGGAAACCCGGGCCCAGCTAAGGCGTGCCGAGGTGCGGCTGGAGCTGGCCCGATCCGAGCTCGACCGAGCCCAACGGCTCTTCGAGCGACGAGCCATTTCCGAGGAGGAGATGGACGTCCGCACCCAGGAGGAAAAGGAAGCCGCGGCTGGTCTCGAAGCCACCAAGGCGGCGGTAGAGGCCGCCCAATTGGACGTCGGTTTTACCCGCGTTCGAGCCCCGCTCTCCGGCCGCATTTCCAACACCCGGGTGACCCCCGGCAACTTGATCCGTGGCGGCACCGCCGACGCCACCTTGCTCACCACCCTGGTGTCCATGGATCCGATCTACTTCTACTTCTCCGCCGACGAGCAGAGCGTGCTGCGCTACCTCCGCTGGATCGCCGCCGGCACCCGACAAAGCGCACGGGAGCACAATACTTCCGTCTTCCTGCGCTTGGCGGACGAGCAGGACTACAGCCGACGGGGGCTGATCGATTTCGTCGACAACCGCATCGACCAAGCCACCAGCACCTTGCAAGTCCGGGCGGTCTTCGACAATCCGGGGCAAATGTTGCTGCCCGGCATGTTCGGCAAGATCCGGGTCGCCGGTCGGGGGCCCTACGACGGACTGCTGATCCCCGCCGAGGCGGTGGGGGTGGACCAAGCGGATCCGTTTGTTTACGTCGTGGACGAAAACGACACCGCCCGCCGACGGGTGGTCGAGCTCGGCCCCGAGGCGTACGGTCTGCGGGTGGTGAGAAAGGGTCTGGAGGCCGGAGAGCGAGTGATCATCGAAGGCATTCAACGGGTGCGACCGGACTCCCCGGTCACACCGGAGACGACCGAGCTGCAGCTCGACGAAAGCCGAAGCTCGGGCGTGATGCCAGATACGCTGCCGGTCGCCGGCAGCTCGGACGCGAGGGTCCCGGCTGATGAGAGCCAGGCCGATGGTGACCCGGCCGACAACGATCAGGCCGAGGACGGGGTCGACTCAGGACCTGACACGAAGGCCGACCCGGGAGCCGACCCAGCATGAATTTCGGACGTTTCTTCGTCGACCGACCACGCTTCGCCGTGGTGTTGTCCATCCTGGTGGTGTTGGTCGGCGCATTGGCCTATCTCGGCCTGCCGGTCACCCAATATCCAGACATCGCGCCGCCCACCATCGTGGTCAGCGCCACCTATCCCGGAGCCACCCCCGAGGTCATCGCCGACACCGTCGCCACGCCCCTCGAGCAGGCGATCAACGGCGTCGAGGGCATGCTCTACATGACCTCCTCCTCCACCTCCGACGGCTTCATGCAGCTGTCGGTGACCTTCGCCCTGGGCACCGACCTCGACACCGCCCAGGTCTTGGTGCAAAACCGGGTGGCTTCCGCCTCGCCGCGGCTGCCCGAAGAGGTTCGACGCCTGGGTTTGGTGACCGAAAAGAGCTCGCCGAGCCTGATGATGGTGGTGCACCTGCTCTCCCCGGACGGCACCTACGACGACCTCTACATCTCCAACTACGTGCTGTTGCGCATCTCCGACGTGCTGCAACGGATCGGCGGCGTGGGCAATCTGACCGTCTTCGGCGCCCGCGAGTACAGCATGCGCGTGTGGCTCGACCCTGATCGCTTGGCGGAGCTGGGGCTCACCGGCGACGACGTGGTCAACGCGCTAAGGGGTCAAAACGTGCAGGTGGCGGCCGGCACCCTCGGCCAGCCGCCGACGCCCACCGGCAACGCCTTCCAGCTGACGGTCAACACCCAGGGTCGTTTCGTCGAGGCCGATCAATTCGCCGACGTGGTGATCAAAACCGGACAGGACGGCCGTCTGACCCGGGTGCGCGACGTGGCGCGGGTGGAGCTCGGCGCCGTGGACTACGTGCGCAACAGCTATTTGAACGGTCGCCAAGCGGTGGGCATCGGCATCTTCCAACGCCCCGGCTCCAACGCCCTGGCCACCGCCCAAGCCATCCGCGACACCATGGACGAGCTGGCCCGGGACTTCCCGGACGGCCTCGACTATGAGATCGCCTACGATCCCACCCAATTCGTCCAGGAATCGGTCAACGCCGTCTACCACACGCTTTTCGAAGCGGTGTTGCTGGTGGTCTTGGTGATCACCCTCTTCCTGCAGAGCTGGCGCGCGGCGCTGATTCCGATCGTCGCCATCCCGGTCTCGCTGATCGGCACCTTCGCCGTCATGTCGGCGGTGGGTTTCTCGCTCAACACCCTCTCCCTCTTTGGTTTGGTATTGGCCATCGGCATCGTGGTCGACGACGCGATCGTGGTGGTGGAGAACATCGAGCGCAACTTGGAGGAGGGCATGGACCCGGCGGAGGCGTCGCGGGTCACCATGGACGAGGTGGGCACCGCCCTCATCGCCATGGCCTTGGTGTTGGTGGCGGTCTTCGTGCCCGCGGCCTTCTTGGGCGGCATCAGCGGCGAATTCTTCCGTCAATTCGCCCTCACCATCGCCGCTTCCACCGTGATCTCGGCCTTCAACTCCCTCACCCTTTCCCCGGCTCTCGGCGCCGTGCTCTTGGTACCCAAGGACCGTGAGGTAAAACGGGGACGGCTGGGCGAGCTCGTCGACGCCACCGTCGGTCGCCTGCTGAAGACCTTCTTCCGCGCTTTCGATCGAGTCTTCGACGCCCTCCGGGATCGCTATGCCACGGTGGTGGACAAAGCGGTGCGCTTCCCGATCGTGCCCGTGATTCTCTTCCTGCTCCTGTTGGTGGCCGGCGGGCTGCTGCTCAAGATCGTGCCCCCGGGATTCATTCCCGCCCAGGACCAGGGTTATTTGATCGTCGCGGTGGAGCTGCCCAAAGGCGCTTCCTTGGAACGCACGGACGCGGTGGTGCTCGAAGCCGATCGCATGATCCGCGATCTGGACGGTGTCGCTGATGTGGTGGCCATCGCCGGCTTCTCCGGTGCCACCTTTGCCGCCGCGCCCAACGCCGGTGCCATGTTCGTGTTGCTCGAGCCGTTCGAGCAGCGCCCACCGGGGGTGACCTCCGCCGGTTTGCTGCCTCAAATCCAAAGTGGCTTGCAATCGATCCGCGAAGCGAGCTTCTTCGTCATCGCCCCACCGCCGGTTCAAGGCCTGGGCACCGGCGGCGGCTTCAAGATGTTGGTCCAAGATCGGAGCGGCCAAGGATTGAAAGCCCTCGAAAGCCAGACCTGGGCCTTGGTGGGCCAAGCCAATCGGCATCCCGACGTGGCCTTCGCCTTCAGCACCTTCTCCACGTCCAACCCGCGCTACTTCCTGGATATCGACCGCACCCGGGCGCAAATGCTCGACGTGCCGCCGGAGAATATTTTCGAAACCCTGCGGATCAACTTGGGCTCGGCCTACGTCAACGACTTCAACCTCTTCGGCCGCACCTACCGGGTCACCGCCCAGGCCGACGCCCCGTTCCGCATGGAGCCGGACGACATCCTACGTCTTCGAACCCGCAGCCGGTCCGGCGCCATGGTGCCCCTCGGCTCTCTGGTGGACGTGCGGCGCACCAACGGTCCCGACCGCATCGTGCGCCACAACCTCTTCCCCGCCGCCGAGCTCCAGGGCGAAGCACCGGCGGGCAGCTCCACGGGCGAAGCGATCGGTGTGGTGGAAGAGCTGGCGGCATCCCACCTCGAGCGGGGTTTCGGCTACGAATGGACGGAAATCGCCTATCAGGAAAAGCGGGCCGGCAACGCCGGCGCGTGGCTCCTGCCCCTGAGCGTGATCTTCGTCTTCCTGCTGCTGGCAGCCCAATACGAGAGCTGGTCCCTGCCGGCAGCGATCGTGCTCATCGTGCCCCTGTGCGTGCTCTTCGCCCTCTCCGGCGTGTGGCTACGGGGCATGTCGAACAACATCCTGACCCAAATCGGATTCGTCGTGCTCATCGGCCTGGCGAGCAAAAACGCCATTCTGATTGTGGAATTCGCCAAACAACAGGAAGACGCAGGCAAAAACCGTTTCGACGCCGCCGTCGAAGCCTGCCGCCTGCGCCTACGGCCGATCCTGATGACCTCCCTGGCCTTCATCCTGGGCGTCGTGCCCCTGGTGATCGCCACCGGGGCGGGCTTCGAAATGCGCCGAGTGCTCGGCACCGCGGTCTTCAGTGGCATGCTCGGCGTCACCGCCGTCGGCCTCTTCCTGACCCCGGTCTTCTACGTGTTGATCCGAGGCTTCGTCACCAGGAGCGAGCAAACCACCGAGGACGAGAGGCCTTCCGATCCCCAGGAGCCAGACGAGGCACCCCCGACGCCGAAACCCGAGCCCCAGGAGGCTCCAGCATGACAAATCCATCGACAAGCAACAGCTCTCCCCTATACGAAAAACTAAAGACTTCCGACTCCCCCTCTCCCGTCCGCGGGAGAGGGGGCTGGGGGGTGAGGGCTTCCGACTCCCCCTCTCCCGTCCGCGGGAGAGGGGGCTGGGGGGTGAGGGCCTCCGGCTGGGCCGCCCTCTGCCTGATCGTCACCTTGATCGTCACGGGCTGCACCGTCGGCCCCGACTACCAACGCCCCCGCACCGAGCCCCCAGCGACCTTCGACGGCACGTCCCGATCGACCCAACCCGCCGAATCCACACCGGTGACGGAAGAGAGGGTCGAGGTGCCCACGGTCTTCGAATCCGGCGAGCCCGAAATCGCTTGGTGGAGCCTGCTCGGCGATCCCCAATTGAACGCTCTGGTCAAGCGCGCCCTAAAAGAAAACCACGACCTGCGCATCGCCGCCGCCAACGTCCGGCAGGCCCGTGCTTTGCTCGGCGCGGAGCGCCTCGAACGCTTCCCGATCACCAGCTCGTCGGCCGGCGCGACCCGCGAGCGGCAGAGCGTGACGGCGGTCGGCGAAGGGGTGGACCGCACCGACACCTTCTACTCCGCCGCCCTGGATGCCCGCTGGGAGCTGGATGTCTTCGGTCGGGTCAAGCGCTCCATCGAAGCCCGGGCCGCCGACGCCGAAGCCCGGGTCGCCGAGCATCGAGCCGCGGCCTTGTCGGTGGCCGCCGAGGTGGCCCGAACCTACTTGGAGCTGCGGGGCGCCCAATATCGGCTGCGGGTGGCCGAGCTCAACGCCGGCAACCAAGCCGAAACCTACGAGCTCACCCAGGCCCTACTCGAAGGCGGCCGGGGCACGGATTTGGACCTGGCCCGGGCGGAAGCTCAGCTACAACAAACCCTGGCCTCCCTGGCACCCCTCGAAACCACGGTCGACGCCGGCATCCACCGACTGGGGGTGCTGGTGGGCCGCTTCCCCAACGAGCTGCGCAGCGAGCTGTCCTATCCCAAGGATCTGCCCAAGCTGCCCACCCGACTGGCCATCGGCGACCCGGGATCCCTGCTTCGCCGTCGGCCCGACGTCCAGACCGCCGAGCGAGCGCTAGCCGCCGCCACCGCGCGCATCGGCGTGGCCGTGGGCGACCTCTTCCCTCGCATCAGCCTGGTCGGCAGCCTCGGCTTCCTCTCCACGAGTCTCGACGAGCTCCTGGACGGCGACTCCCAAACCCATCAAATCGGCCCCTTTCTGAGCTGGCCGGCCTTCGATCTCGGCCGGGTGCGACAACGCATTCGGGCCACCGAAGCGGAATCCGAGGCGGTGCTAGCGACCTACGAGCAAACCGTGCTCGAGGCCTTGGAGGAGACGGAAAACGCCCTCGTCGGCTACATCCGCAACCGCCGGCGCCAAGCCCGTTTGTCCGTGGCCGCGGAAGCCAGCGCCCGGGCCACGGAGCTGGCTCGGATCCGCTATCGCTACGGTGCCGAGAGCTTCCTCACCGTGCTCGACGCCGAGCGTCGGCTCCTAGAGGCGGAAGACCTCGAAGCCGTGGCCGCCACCGACTCCGCCGTCGCCTTCACCCGCCTCTACAAAGCCCTCGGGGGTGGCTGGCAACAAGCCGATACGGAGACGATCTCCACGGATTTGACCTCTCAGGACCGCGTCTCTACGGACTCGACCTCCACGGACTTGACTTCCACGGACCCGGACAGTCCCTCTCGGTGACCAAGTCGATCCTCAGCCGATGCGCGGCTTCACTGGCCGTCTGTGCCCTGCTGGCGGGATGCGCGTCGCTACCCATGGTCGACGCGCCGTCCGTCAATCAAAACAGCCGCATCCAATTCTTGGTCCTGCACTTCACGTCCCAGCCCTTCGACGAGTCCATGCGGCTGCTCACCCAGCGAACGGATCGACCGGTCAGCGTCCACTATTTGGTGCCCGAGCCCGGCGATGCCACTTATCCGCGGAAAGATCTCCGGATCCATCGCTTGGTGCCCGAGCATCGTCGGGCCTGGCACGCCGGTCAAAGCTTTTGGAACGGCAACGTGGCGCTGAACGGTGCTTCCATCGGCATCGAGGTGGTCAACCAATCTTCCTGCGAGAGCACGAATCCTGCGGCCGAGATCCAAACGCCGGACATGCAGAGCTGCACCTTCCGCGACTATCCCGAAGCGCAGATCCAATTGGTCATCGAGCTCGCCAAAGACATCCTCGACCGGCACCCGGACATCGATCCCGTCGACGTCGTGGGTCACTCGGATATCGCGCCCTCGCGGCGTCTCGACCCCGGTCCGACCTTCCCGTGGAAACGTCTCTACGAGCACGGAATCGGCGCTTGGTACGACGACTCCACGGTCGACGCATATCGACGGCGATTCGCCGACTCTCCTCCTTCCATCGAGGTCCTTCAGCGCGGCTTGCGGGCCTACGGCTATTCCGTCCAGGAAACCGGCGAGCTGGATGTGCAGACCCGCTTCGCGCTGAGGGCCTTCCAAATGCATTTCCGAGCGTCGAGCTTCGACGGCCTACCGGATCCAGAGTCCACCGCGATCCTCTTTGCGCTGCTGGAAAAATATCGGCCGAGGGCCTTGAGCGAGATCGCCCTTTAGGCCTCACGATCAGCCGTCGCGATCCCCTTGACTCCCGTGATCCCGATCGTCGAGCACCACGGTGCCGGCGATGGAGTCTTGAATCGATTGTCCGTTGCGGTCCCAGAACACCTGTAGGAAACCGAGCATGCCGGTGGCCAAGCCCGCGGCGTAACCGGCAAATCGCTCGAAAGAGCTCCAAGCGGAGAGCGGGCTGCCGTCGACCCGCGCGACCCGCAGGCCCATCAACCATTTGCCCGGCGTGCGTCCGGCGGCCAGCACCAAGAACAGGGTGAAGTAGAGACCGGCCCATCCCATGGTCAGGCCGAGGTCCGACGCCAAGGCCAGCACGGCGTATTTGAACGAGGGGTGGTCGAGCTGCTCTTGGAGCCGAAGGTTGTCCTTTTGCAGCTCCCCGAGACGACGAATCAGCCGCGTGCGATCCGCTTTAGCCGCCTTCAGCTCGGCGCCGGCGACCCAAGGTTTGAGGGCCTCTCGCACTGCCTCAGGATCGGAGGGCTCCGATGCCTCGTCACCGCGCAGGGCCGCCAGCTGTGTTTCTAAGCGCTGGATGACGTCTTCCCGCCCGAGCTCGGCGGCAGCGGGGTCTACCTTCCGGCTCACGTGCACGCCGAAGGATTCCAAGGTCTCCGCCAAAGATTCCTCATTGAATCCTTCTTCGAGCTCGGCCTCCAGACGGGCGACCGCTGCCGCTTGCACCGCGGGGTCCTGGGAGGCCATATCGACTCCGAAGCTGCCCCAATCCACATTGGGGCCGTATCCCTTGGCGCCCTCCCAAGTGAAACCGAGCACCAAGAAGAACACGAGAAAGGAGATCACCAAACCCACCGAGCCGCGCCAGAGCCTCGACCACCACGTCTTTTTGCGGCCTCGAACGATCAGCCAGAACGTGACGATGGCAAGCAGGGTCGACAAGGGCAAGCCACCGCTCTGGGTCAGCAAGGCGACCAAGGCGAGATCGATCAACAGCGCGCCCAGGCGACGGCTATAGCTCGCCAGGGGCAAACCCCGCAGCGTCGGGTCCACTTGAAACGGAGCGGGATCGAATTGTCGTTTCAGCTTGGGAGCAGCTTCGTTCATTCCATGAAGGCCTTCTGTGCTCGGAGTTGGTTGGCCGGCGAAATGTATCATCCGGCTCGCCGCCGGGCTCGCACACCCTACGATCCGCGGTTAGTGATATTCACTCGACAGGGCCGTCGGCAGGTTCGACCGAAAGTGGCTCATCTTGCTCCCACGTGGTGAGTTTTACTCTCGAACTACGCTGTATCGTCTCGGAGACCATCCCATCGAATGAGAGCTACCTCGGTAAAATTGAGTCCAGAAAATTGAGGCGAAAAATTGAGGCAGGCTCTGGGAAAGCCCTAGGAGAGAACCGTGCTGCGAACACCTATTCTCGAACGTTGCCGGCGACCGGCCGCTATCGGTCCTTGGCCTGCCCTGGGATTCGGCGCCGTGTGTCTCAGTGCCCTGGGGCTCGGGTGGTTATGCGCACCTGCGGCGGAGGCCCAACCCGTGGCCGGAGCTTGGACGTCCATCGGCGGCTCGCCGATCCACAATGGACAGGTGTCTATTTCGCCCCGGGACCCGGTTGCAGGGGCCGTTGAGGTCGTGGTGCAAGACCCGGGCGATCCCAGAACCCTGTGGATCGGCACGGTCAACGGTGGTGTTTTCCGGACGACGCAGGCGGACCAGGCCTTTCCGCGGTGGACGTCGTTGACCGACGACCAGGGCGCCCTTTCGGTGAGCGCCCTCGACCTGGATCCCACGGCCGCCGGCTCGACGACTCTGGTGCTCGGTGTCGGAAGCACCAGCTCGTACGAGGTCAGCAGCCCACTTCGAGGCCTTTTCCGATCCACCGACCAGGGCGACAACTGGACCTCTCTCGATTCGGAGATGGTCGGCAAAAACATCAAAGCGGTCGCCGCCAGAGGACAAACGCTGTTGGCCTGCGTCGACGGTGCCGACAGCGGAATTGTGGACGATACCGGGCTCTATCGGTCTACGGACGGTGGCAACGACTTCGAGCGATTGGACGACCCGGGCTCGGGGGTTCCGGCCACGGCCTTCTGCATCGCCATGGCGGGAGACCCCAACGACCCCACGAGGCTCTTCGCCGCCTTGGTCGATGTCGACGGCGACGATCACGGCGTTTATGTCAGCACGAGCTCCGGCGCCGGCTGGACTCGCATCACTCCGACCCTCACGAACACCCATCGTCTGCTGGCGAACGCGACGTCGGTAGAGCTTGCCGTCGGGGCTGGAGGTCAAGCGCTTTTCGTCGCCATTTGCGAAGCGGGACGATTGGCCGAAATCACCCGAACCCTGGATGATGGAGCGACCTGGACCCTGCTCGGCCGTCCGCTCAGCCTGGAGGACGCGATCTTCGGTGCCCATCCCGGCGGTCAATGCGGCATCCATTTCTCGTTGGCAGCGCACCCCACGGATCCGGATGTATTTTTCGTCGGCGGTGATCGGCAGCCGTCGGCCACGGAGACCGAAGTCGACCCTACCTTTCCCAATTCCATCGGAGCTGACGACTTCGGCGCTCGGCTCTTTCGCGGTGAGCTGACACCCCAAGGCACCCGCTGGACCTCGCTCGCCTACTGCCCTCCGCCACCCGGCCAAACCTCATCCCTTTGCGGAATCGGCAGCCCGTCCGACAGCTCTGCGCCCCATGCCGACTCCCGGCATATGTTGATCACCGCTGCGGGCGAGCTCCTGGAAACCGACGACGGGGGCATTTATCTCCATTCGCAGCCCAACGGCACCAACGGTCGATGGCGGTCCCTGAACGGCGATCTCTCCCTCAACGAGCAGCACGACATCGCCTATGACCCCATCACCGATACGGTTGCTGTGGGCAACCAAGACAACGGCACGGCGCGCCAGATCAATACGAACAATCCGACTTGGTCGATGTTCTTCAGCGGGGACGGCGGGGATGTGGCGATCGCCGCAAACGATCCCATGCCCGGAATTTCCACCCGATACTTCAGCGGTCAGCTTCTGCAGGGTGCGGTCCGTGCTCAATTCGACGCCAACAATCAGCTGGTTCCACAGAGCGTTCTCGAGCTGAGCCTCTACCCTCTCGACCAAATCGACATCGAGCCTCAATTCGTCACCCCGACGGTGGTCCACGGGCTAGATCCGACCCGCCTGATCTTCGGTGGTAAGAACGGTGTCTTCGAGAGCTTCGATCGCGGGGATTCCACCCGACAGATCTCTCCGGAAACGGTTTCGACCTCGGGCGGCCGAGCGATCTGTTACGGCCATGCCTCCAATCCGGAGGTCCTCTACTTCGGCACCAACGACGGCGTGTTCTCACGTCGGTCCGCCTCGTCCGCGCCGTCTCGATCCGCGTCCTATCCGGGCCAAGATGCCGTGGGTTGCAGTCTCGACCCGAACGACGCCCAGCGGGTTTTCATGGTCGGAGCCTCGGGGGTGTTCGAATCCCTTGATGGGGCCGTCACGTGGCAGGATCGTTCGGGAAATTTGCTCGGTCTCGATCCCGGTGAGCTTCGGTCGATCGCTGTGATTCCCGGCGCCGGCGCGGGCAACAGCGACCGTGTGGTGGTCGGCGGAGGTGAGGGTGTCTACATCGCTTTCGAGAGCGAAGGCTTTGCGATTTGGCGCCCTCTCGGAAGCGGATTGCCCCCCGCTCCGGTCTTCGAGCTGATCTACGATCTGAACGACGATATCCTGATCGCCGGCACTCTCGGCAGGGGTGCTCATGCATTTAACGGTATCCGCACCAGCCGGCCGCCCACGCCCTAGGAGGTCCGCCATGCAGCCTACAATCTCAAGTCCAAATCTCTCGGTCTGGCTCCTGCTTGCGATGCTGGCGACGTCCATATGGATTGGGTCGGCCGCATGGTGTGCCGTGCCTTTGCCCACTGCCGACGAGATCGACGCCTCCGACCGAGTCGTGGAGCTGGCCCCGGGCATCTTGATCGACTCCGGCCAAGGTATCGCCTATTTCATGCGCCCCGAGGGCGGCATCGAAGCGCTGACTCTGTGGGAAGGCAGCACCCTGTGGAGCAGTGAGCAGGGAGACAAACCCCTGGTCGCCTACGGCGATCTGCTTCTCACCCAAACGGACCTTGGAAAGTCCGAAAAGGCCGACACCACACCGCTGTTGCTCCTAGATCGCAGAAGCGGCGAGACCCGTTCGACGCTCGACATGCAGCTTCCCCGTTCGGCCTCTCTCAGCGGCGGCCCTGAGCTGATCGCTCGAGTCCAAGAGGGCGAGCTGCTGGTGGCCTGGCGCCCACAGGAGAGACGATTACAGGCCCTGCCGGATCGATCCCGATCGCGCCCCGCCAAGGCAGATCCCTCCGAGCGGGCCTTTCGAATCGATTTAGGGTCAGAGCGTGCGATCGCAATTCCGTCGGAGCGCGTCTCCAAAGCTCCAAAACGCCTCGAGAGGCGAGCGGCGGATCCCCCTCTGCCGTCCCTCGACGGCGCTCCAGTGATCCTTGAGCTACCGTCCGCGGACCAGCGTCATATGTTGTTGAGCCAACGGGTGGCGCCGGGTCAGCCCGACGAGTACCTGTGGACCTTCGTCACCAGGTCCACGGGCGAAATTCTGGCAGAGATCCGCGCCGACACCTCGTTCGCCCACTTCTACATTCGGGACAAGCGATTGATCTTCGAGCAGAAGCCGGCCGGGGATTTGGTCGACGGGCGCGTCGTCTTCGGCCCTAAAAAACTCATCTGTGTGGACCTTCACGGCGAGTCGCTGGAGGCGGCGGAAGTCTGGGCTCACGAGGTGCGGGATCTCACTTATCGGGGTCCCCTTCCCCACTGAGGCTTCGGCGAGCCTACGCAGACAGACCCAGCCCTCGCTTCGATGCCCTACTCGGATCCCTTGCGACGCATTCCCCTCAACATGCTTTCGATCACCTGGTCATAACCGGTGGCTTGGCCTTCCAGCTCGCCCTCCACATGGGCTCGCAAGGCGGTGAACGTCAAAAGCCGCTTTTCTGCCAACGGCACGACATAAAAGAAAGCTAAATCTCCATAAGGCCCCGGAAACCCCCGCAGGTTGTAGGCCTCCTGCTCCCCGAGCTTCACCTTGTGGGCGTCCGTTAAATAGGACTCCAGCAGCTCGGTCATGCGATCGGTCCAAACCGTCACCTCGATGGTCACGGCATCCTCTTTAGGAAGCTTCTCTAAAGCTGCGTCGCCCAGGAATTCGGGCTCGATCAGAGCCGCGACCTTCTGGATCAGCGCGGCCGACTCTGGAAAGAGCTCGTCGGCATCCGACTCTTCGTATTGCCCCACCAGGAACCCGTCGGGCACCTGCAGCTCGTAATCCCCTAGATCGAGAATCGGAGCCTTTTGCCCCGCCTCCGAAGCCCAAATGGGCAAAGCCAAAAGCCACAAGCTGCCCACGGCCATGAACATATTTAGAGTGTGACGCATCGCTCTCCTTTCGTCTCTTAGCCTCCGGTCCCGAGAGACCATGCTATCCGATGCGTGGTCGAGCCAGCCGGGATAGAATCCTGGAATCACAATCGTTCTATATGGTTCTACTGAGGCCGCCCTGCGGACGATAGGCTGGAAATCTCTAGAAGGAGGCATCCATGAAGGTCGGAGCTTTTCTACGGTACACCTTGTTGCTCGGAATCTGCCTCCTTGCCATTGGCTGTGACGCCCAGAAAGCGCCGCAGGTCGTGCCTGAAGCTCCTGAGGCGCAGGCCGTACCTGAAGCTTCCAAGATGCAATCCCAACGTCGAAGCTCCATGGAAGCGAGCAGCGACCCGGGCAATCCCGAGGCCCAATGCCTAGCCGGTGGTGCCGAAGCGTGTCGGACCCTCTGTGACGCGCAGGCCGCGGTCTGCAACAAGGACAGCTCCGACTACGACAAGGACCAGTGCAAATCCGAGTCGAAAGACGTGCCTGCCTGCCCCTCTGATCCCGCAGACATGGAATTGGGAGTCCTTTGTCGGCTTCCCCCGTCGGCCCTGTCGCCGACCCAGGGCGCCGTGGGCATGCTCGCCGTATCCTGCAAAGCAACTTCTCTGGAGGAAAAGGAAGAGGACGCCAAGTGGAAGCTGCGCCGCTATTTGATGGCCCGCCCCGTCCCAGTGGTGCTCGGCCCCGACAATAAGCTTTTTCTAACGGACCACCACCATCTTGCCACCGGCCTCCTACAGGCAGACGTCGAGGACAAAAACCTTTATCTTTGCCCCATGGCGAATCGCCTCACCGAGGCTACCGCGGACTTCTGGCCTTATATGGTCAACAACAACTTCACCTGGTTGCACAATCGAATGGGGGAACCCATCACCCCCGATCAGTTGCCCGCCAATCTGGACACCATCGGAGACGACCCGTTCCGAACTCTGTCCCGCTGGGTCCGAGACAGCTGCGGTTACATCAAATGCGGCAAAGTCTGTGGGGGTGACGGCGCGGACACCAGCGAGCTCGCATGCTGTGAAGCCTGCTCGGTGGCGCCCTATTTCCTCGAGTTCCGCTGGGCGGACTACATGCGGGATAGAATGGCCGATTGCAATATCGTCGAGGGAATCTACGGTCTGACCACCAGCCGGCAGGCGGAGCTCCTGCCGCCCACCCTCGGCTGTCTGATGAGTCTCGTGGCCCAGGACGGGGCTTTGAACCTTGGCTTGCCGGGCTGGAATCATGGCCTGATCGCCACCAAAGAAGTCGTCTTGGACGCCAACGGCTGCGAGGAATAGCGCATCCCCATCCTTTGGCGTTCCTCCCGGGCAAAGGAACGCCTCTATCGCGGCTCGCACGTCATGCTGCGTACCCTGCTTTTCGAGGACCGCTGACGGAAACGAGCTGTCGATCCTCGGCGCGATCGGGCTGGGCGTGTATCCGCTTTCACACCCGCCTCCTGGGCTGAGTCGCGCAGTTCTCAGGCCATTCATTCAAATCCGATTGATAGTCCCTTTCAAGATACATAAAACCTGATTCATCAGGAAAAAACGACCACTCCGATCCCACCACGGGCCGGCACGGTACGTGCTCATAAGGTTTCTGGAACGGTAGGACCCGCACATCGGTCCCCAGAGAGCTTGTCCCTTTTCCGGAATCAAACGCTCTCGCCGTCTGCTGCACTCCTGCGCTCTCAAGGACGACCCCACCTTCGTGATCGAGATCGCCGGTGTGACGACTACCGATCTGACGGCCACCGGTGAGGTCGACCTGATCACGGGACCGGTGAGCTCCACCAAATCCGGCGGAGGTTTCAACATCTCGGGGGCTTATAAAAATGTGATGAAGCGTCATAAAGATGTGAAGTCCTTCAAGAGCGAGGTCACCAGCCTTGCCGAATCCGCCGGTAGCGCTTGGTGGGCGGGGCCGCTCAAGGCGATCAAGAATCTCACCGACAAATCTTGGTTCGGCGCTCTCGGCCCGGTGGCCGGCTTCCTGGAATTCGTCATCGGAGGCGGTAGCCGCAAATCCACCCTGCCGGCGCCGTTGGCCACCAAGGGCAGCGTCCAGCTGAAAGGCACTCTGACCACCGAAGTAACGCTTTACCAGCTGATCATGCGAGCACCCGGCAGCAACCATTTAACACCGGGCATCGACGCCGCGTCGAATGTGCTGCCCCTCTACGATCAGCTCCTGGGTGTCTTCAACGTGTCGAGGCCGCCGACTTTCACCGGCACCGTGACCACCAACCGGACGGAGTTTATTCCCACGGGTCCGTGGAGCATTTCGAGCATCACCTCGGCCTCGACCCCGCTTCAAATCGTTTACAACACAGCGGTCTTCGCCAACGCCAACGTCACCGTGGCCTGGGCGCCGTCCTATTACCCGGCCTACAACTACACGACCGTATCGACCTTCAATTCCGGCCAGAACCGATACTTCGTCGGCGACGCTTCCGATGAGCAGCTCTATGTGGACTTGATCTCGGGCGCCTATTTCAGCCGCATCGGCATCAGGGCTCGCCTGACCCCTCACAACGCCGCTTCGGGTCTGGAGCCCGTCACCCTCTACAAGACGTATCTCACCTTCACCAACACAAACCTTGTCTATGACTCCGGCAATGGTGGTGGCAGTGGCGGGGGCGGTGGTGGTGGCGGAGGTGGCGGGCTCGGTGGAGGCGGAGGTATCGGTGACGGCGACGGCTGCATCATCTGCCCGGGAATCGTTTCTTCCCCGGATCTCTACCGAGCCACGACCGACTCCCTGCGCTCCGAGCAGCTGCATCGCCCCTCGGTGCAGGCCACGACCCTCGACGAGCACATCACCGATTACTTGCTCGCCCTGCTGCCGGAGATGCAAGCCCACGATGAGCCGGGACCGGCCCTCGAAGCCGCCCGCCGCGCCTATCGAGACCAACTCGTCCTGCTCGGTGACGACAGCGAGTCGTGGACGGAGACGGATCTCAGGCTCCTGGAGTCCCTGGCCCTGCGGTCTCTCGCCGACCGAGGACGGCCGGCCGCGAAACCCTTGCGCTGACGGCGGTCGACCGTGCGGTCCGAAAGCGATCCATCGAGGCCTGGTCGGCATCCGCCGGCCAGGCCTTTTAGTCGTGAGCCTGGAAGGCAAGACCGCCGAGAATCCCAGAAAGCGTAAGAACCTGTCGTGGACGCAAAAAAGCCCAACCGGGAATAACCGGGCCGGGCACAAGGGAAGAAGACTCGAAATCAATCAGGGCACGGTCAACCGCGCCAAGGAAAGACCGAACCGATCCCAGGTAGAGCCGTTGGGCATATGCAGGTCAGTGCTGCCGGTGCCTGTGCTCGAGCCGAGGTTGAGGTTGATCGATCCGGCGTTGTAGCTCACGTAGCTGGGGATGCCGGTGCAGCTCGGGCAGAGATTCGAGCCCACGAAAGACAACATCGAGATGGAGCTGCCGTCCGACGGGGTGCCTTCGCGGGTGCCCTGCACCCAAACCGGCTGGGTCCCTTGGTAAAGGAAAACGGTGACGACCGTGTCGGGGCCGGCGGAGCTGTTTTGATGGGCCACCGTGAACCCCCATCCCGAGGCGGAGGGCTCGTACCACATGCCGGTGGCCGAGGCACCGCCGAAGAGGTGGGTGTAATAGGCCGAACCATCCCAACCGGCGGTGCCGTTGTAGTGGAAGTCCCAATAGAAACGCAGGGTTTTGCTATCGAACATCTCAAAGCGCAGATCACCGACCGTGGTCAGGCTGTTGCTTTGGGTAGCCGGATTCCAGGTGCTGCGGAAAAGCGGTGCCGTCCACACGCCGTTGCCCACATAGCTGGTGTCTGAGATGTACCACACGGGCTGTCCCGAGGCTTCGTAGGTATACCAAGTCACCAGGTAGGATCCGGCTGAGCTTTTCTGGATGTCGAGGCCTTGGCCGTTCTTCGACGGGTCGTACCAAAGACCGGTGGTGGGCTTGGCATAGCGATTGATCGGCTTGGCCGAGAAACGCGGCGAGTCCACCCACGCGGAGCCTTTGCGATCACCACCGCCGTCGTGAAAGGGATCACAAGCCGTGAAGGTGAAGGCCACGGAATGACCACCGTACGAGCCCATGTCGACCCGTTTGCCGGCCCAACCCGTGCTGCTGTTGGACAATGCCGGAAAGAAGGTTTCGTTGTAGACCGTGCTGGTGATGCCGGTGGTCATGTTGCGGGCCCTGACCTTCAGACCGATCTGCCCGTCGGCATAGAGGGCCAACCAATTCTTGCCGCCGACCAAGTTGCGGTCGAAATCCAGGTATGAAGCGAACGGCACGCTGACGGTCTGCGACATGGTCGCCACATTGGGAGTCGCCGAGGTGTTGTTCCCATAACCGCCGAGCAGCGCCGCATAGTTGTCGCCGCCGAACGGGGCCGCCACTTGGTCCGCGGAGGACAACAAGGTTCCGGGGTTGCACACCGTGGCGTCGTAGCGTCGCCATTGCCAACCGGTACCGCTCGCGTCGTCGAACTCACTGTTGATGAACGAGCCGGATTTGCTGCCGCGGTCGGAGGACTTCTCGACGAGACCGTTGTCGAACCCTGCCGCCGACTTGGTGAAGGCACCGACCACCCGCACGTCCAGATCCACATCGCCACCTCGGGTCTCCAAGGTGAGCAAGCGCTCGCAGGCCTGAGCATCACAGCGTCCCCCCACCACGATCAGCTGGCGATCCCGAGACGCGTCCGCAGTCAGCTCCGAGCTGCGCGCCATCGGCAGGGCGGCATGTGAGGTTTTCAGGTCCACCACGCCGGACCGCCCCGAGATGTCGACATCGAGCATCAAAAAGGCTTCGTCGGCGAGCGCCACGGCATCTAAAGCATTCAGCCAGCAAGCGGTGACCGCCGCCGGAGAGCCCTGTAAATCGGTGTCCAACACCCATTGGGCCTTGGTGCCCGACGGCAGCTCCAAATCGCTCCACGCCACCGGACAGTCGTCGAACGCTTGGTATGTGAATCCTTCGCGCTGAAAGTGCTCGCCGAAAGTCACTGCCATCTGCTCACGACGCACCTCAGGCGCCACGAAAGCCTTCAGCTTCTCCGCGTCGAGCAGCATCTCCGCCGGAACCTCCGACGCCGGCAGGCTCCGAAGATAGGTCTCAGTGTCGACGTCCCAAGGGGATTCCGAATCCTTTTCCGTGGTGACGGCATCCAGAGCATTGTCGGTCACCGGCGCCAAAATCCGAGCCGGCGTCTCGGCCGACACCGGAACAGCTGCGCTCAAACATAAAAGAGAGGCCAAACCTAATGCCTTGGCCGACCGAGCCTTGGTCAAGAACCATAGAGAGGAGAAATTCGACTCGAACATAGGGGGTGCTCCTAGTTTCTAGGGGTGATAGATAAACGCCGACCCTACGTCGTCGGTCTCGCGAGCCCAGACGACGCATGGCGACGTTTCTCCCCTAGAGCAAGACAAGTGCCGGCAGGCCCCTCCGCGATCAAAACCTGGATCCCCGCCGGTTTCGGCACGATGCCTGCCCGGGTCCGACCCACGACCGCCCGGAATTGGGCGCCCCATCGCCCGGATGCGGGCGATGGTGGATGCGCTATCTCCCGAGGACGAGCTCGGCTTCGATTCGTCGTCACCGCGGCCGACGTCGCTAACAGGATCCCGGCCCGCCCACCTCAAACTGCACCGCGACTCAAGGCGTCGAACGTGCTCGGCCCCGAGAAAGACACAAAGCCGGTACCCACGACCCTCGAATTCGGCATCGCCAAGGGCCTCGAAAGACCTGAGTCCCACCTGCGTCTTGGACCAAAGACTCCGCGACCTCCAAGGCGGATCGTCCCCGGTGTTGTCGAAGCAGGAGACTCACCAGCTCGGAATCGTTCAGGGCTTCAGGTCCGTGGCGAACCACTCGAGCCCTGGGTTTCAGGGTGCTGTCCCGAGCCGCTGTCTGAGGCTTGGTTGGATCTCGTCTGTCTGGCGTCGGGGATGGGTCAAGAATGGCAATTGCACACATGGGCCGCCCTCATGGCTACTGAATCGGGATGGACCATTGAAGATCCCGGCAAAACAGCGCCAGGACTTCTATTCGTTACCAAGGCTGGGTGTCAACTAGGCATCACGGAGAGTCTAGAAGACTGCCGTATTTTCCACATTTCGGCGATTGGCTCATTGCTAATCCGGTGGTTTGGCTAAGGAGTCATCAGGGAATGCAAATAGCCATTTGAATGTTAGGATACAGCTCCGCTGGATGGACACCCCACCTAGCGAACCCTATAAGTGAAGGCCATGGCACGCTCCGACCTCCTAATCCAGCTAGCCCGCGCGGGTTCCAAGTCTGACCAACCCCTATTTCGAAGGACGCTGGAGACTATCATTGCCGAGGAACGAGCAAAGCAGCATCACGTTCTCGCAGAGCGGCTTGAGGGTGTACTTCGCAATGGCAATGCACTTACCTCCCACCATGGAAGAAGCCCAAATAATGGTCATAGCCGGAGTAATGCTCCAGAGGTAGTGCGCGAAGTCGCACCGGAATTCAGACTCGACGATCTAATTCTGCCAAGTACTGTAAAAAGCGCCTGTACAGAAATTATCGAAGAGCATTACCGACGAGATCTTCTGCGGTCCTATGGGTTGGAACCCCGTCACCGAATCCTATTAGTCGGGCCTCCAGGCAACGGAAAAACTTCATTGGCTCACGCCATAGCTGAAGCTCTGATGCTTCCGCTCTTTGTAGTGAGGTATGAAGGAGTCATCGGTAGTTTTTTAGGAGAAACCGCTGGGCGTCTTGCAGATCTATTTGACTTTGCCCGAACTAGGCCCTGCGTTCTCTTTTTCGATGAATTCGACACTTTGGGAAAAGAGCGTGGAGACAACCACGAAACGGGAGAAATCAAACGCGTAGTGAGTTCGTTGCTCCTGCAAATTGACTCCCTTCCGAGTCATGTCATGGTCATCACCGCCACAAACCATGACGAGCTTCTTGATAGGGCTGTTTGGCGACGTTTTCAGCTGCGACTTGAAATTCCAACACCCGGCCGTATGTTACTTGAGCAATGGTTCACTCGTTTCTGCGAATCCGCGCCAGCCCCTCTTGGATACCAACCCCGTACTCTCGCTGAAAAGGTTTCAGGTATCAGTTTTGCGGAGGTAGAAGAATTTGGACGTGACATTTATCGGCGCTGGATCTTGGGGCAGCCTGACTCAAACATGAAGACCATCGTCAAGAGTCGCCTATCTCAATTGCAGGCAAGAGTTGGCCCGAAAGGGTCTCACCCTAGCTCTGACTGATAAAGGTTTACATTGCGTTAGTTTGTGGGAGGATTGATGGCTGAATATCCCCTTTTGGTCTTTCCGAAACCAGAAAAAGTTTTTAGACACCGGAAAAAATCGGTACCGATTCCCAGCCCCCGTCAGCCCCAAGTAGCTGCACAAAGCCAACGGCTTGGCCCGAAATTCGAGATTCTACAGACGGCTTTTGATTCACAGCATTTTTCAGTTCAAGAATCACCCGATGGCATTGAGCCAGAGAAGGCTCTCGTTCTTGAGCTTGCAGGTTCGGTTCAAGATTTTCAAAATGCGGTTGAAAAAGTCCCAGGTCTAGAATGGTTGGTTGACTGGTCCCGCGACGACTTAGAGCCCGATGACAATTTCTTTTTCGAGTCTGATGACGGCGAGCCCAAAGACAAGCCAATCAGGGCTCGGCTCTATGTAACGATGGCCAATCGACGGGGCGCCGAAGAGTTGGTTTCCCTCTGGCGAATCTTTGTAGATCCTTCCGGAACAACCGATTTTAGGAAGGGGCTGAAAAAGTTCCGCAAACTTTTCAACCAACTCTATGACTTACGGTTCTGGGACGTACAAGATAGGCTCGAAGAAACGGGGCTCAGGGAGATTTGGGAAGAACGATTGGCGGCCGGTGATGAGGTCATCAGACCAGAAATCGAGCTGTGGCACCGCAAAAGTACCGAAAAGCGCGATCAGGCCGAACACCGAGTGATCGCTTTGATTCGTGCTGCCAATGGACATGTGATTTCTCGATGTTCGATCCCGGAGATCGACTACCACGCAATTTTGGCGGAACTGCCTATTAGCTCTTTTGAGTCGATATTCACAGCCAAGGACGCTGATCTGATCCGTTGTGACGACATCATGTTTGTTAGGCCCCGAGGCCAGATTGCAACTACACCATTTGAGAATAGCAGCGAGCCGCTGGAGGAAATAGCCACAGCGCCTTTAGACCTAGAAGGAGAAAACCTGGAACCTAGGGTTGCGTTGCTTGACGGGCTACCCGTTGAAAACCACTCTCGGCTGCAAGGTCGCCTAATAGTCGACGATCCAGAAGCATGGGCGATGGACAGCGCGGTACATGACAGAAAGCATGGAACCGCTATGGCTTCACTAGTCGTATGTGGAGACTTAAGCGAAAACGAGCCTTCGTTACAGCGTCCAATTTATGTGCGCCCGGTCATGAAACCTCAAGATACTTTTGGCGGTTCGATAGAGGAAATTCCGAACGATCTACTGACACTTGATCGGATCCACCGGGCTGTCCGAAGAATCTTCGATGGCGATGGAGACGAAGAGGCTGCCGCTCCTACTGTTGTACTCATCAACCTTTCACTAGGAGATTCCACTCGCCCCTTTTTGAGAACAATGAGTCCTTGGGCTCGTTTGATCGACTACCTATCCTTTCGATACCGGGCGCTGTTCCTGGTCAGCTCAGGCAATTATCCCTCCCTAGAGTTGCCTCCGGGGCCTAATCCGGAAAACTTAACAGGGAGTCTTCGTGAAGAACGGATTCTTCAAGCCATCAAAGCTCAGTCTCGCCATAGGCGCCTTCTCTCACCTGCGGAATCCATCAACAGTTTGACTATCGGTGCCCTTCATGTGGACGCTTCATCTCCCGGGCTGTCGAGAGGCTATGCCTTTGATCCGATGCCTTCGGGGGAGCTGCTGCCCGCGTACTTCAATGCTGTTGGCTCGGGTTTCAGGCGATCAGTGAAGCCGGAGCTGATGATTCCAGGCGGCCGACAACTAATTCGAAACAATTTCGGAAGCGGCACATCGAGTGTCGCTGCAGTCTCATCTCTTGCTCGGCCCGGCCAACAGGTCGCCTATCCGCCAACCGGACCTCAAACCGGCCTCAACAACACTGCCTTTATCTGCGGGACAAGTAATTCCACAGCTTTGGCAAGCCGCGCTGGCGCTCTTGTCCTCGAAGAGTTAGAGCTGTCGGAATCCCTAGGCTCCTTGCAACAAGGAGATCTTGCAACTGTCACAAAAGCTCTCCTGGTCCATGGTTGCTCTAGTGCGGGAGTCGCCTCTATCCTGCAAGATCGGATGAAGTTGGAAAAGGAACAGAGCCGAAAAAGAGCAACCGCTCGTTTCTTAGGGTATGGAACGACCGACCTTTCTCGGGTTTTGCGATGTTCTGGGGAGAGGGCTACACTTCTCGGAGTCGGAGAATTTCCCAATGAGAAAGAAGAAGCTCACCGCTATAGGGTTCCATTGCCGCCTTCTCTAGCCGCCAGACGAGAATGGAAACGTCTGACGATAACCCTGGCATGGTTGACGTCAATCAACTCAAGCCACCAACAGTATCGCCGTGCTGCCCTCTGGTTTGAGCCATTTGGAGACCAAGAATTCGAGACTCGAAAAAACAAAAACGGGCGTGAGTACCGCGCCCTCAAATCACCGATCCAGGAATTCAATGCTAGCCATCGATTGGACTTGAAAAGGAAGCAAGCAGATCATCAGCAAGTTCGAAACGGTACTGTCCAACATGAGATTTTCGAGGGTGACACGGCGGTTTCTTTCCTTGATGGAGATGAGGTCCACATCCAGGTCAACTGCAGAGCCTATGCAGGGACCAAACTTCCAGAACCTATACCCTATGCTCTTGCTGTAACCCTCGAGGTCGCTGCAGGAATAGGCATTCCCGTCTATCAGGAAATCCGAGATCGTATCCGAATTCCGGTGGCCCCCTGAAGGAGTAGGGTTGCGGGCAAGGCTCAGTGTGGGGTAGATCCGCCAATCCCATTGGCCACTGGCAGAGCCTGATTGCCATGCAGCTGTTTCAGCCAATCCCACCAAGTTACACGCCGAATTGACCCTATTGTGACCCAAGGGGCTATCTCGGGCCTCGTCAGGCGCCGACGTGAATCCGCATAAGCTGTTTGTCTTGAATGAGATGTGATGGAGCCAATGGGCGGATTTGAACCGCCGACCTACTGATTACGAATCAGCCAGACCACAAGATGCACATAGATAGTAACTCACTTATTTTCAATGACTAAAACAAACACCAGCAACTCCACAACACAAAGTCGGTAAACTTATGGTAAACGAATCCGAGCTGAATGAGCCCGGCCTGCTCTGGGGTTCACACGCCTTCGCGTTTGAGCTCGGCGTTTGGGCACACAAGACCCCGCCTTTTGGCTTCTCGCAGAAGGTCGGCCTCTTCGGTTTTGTTGACGTGGCTCTGGTACCACTCGTGACGCTCATCTTGTGACATCGGCGCGTCGCCGGGCAGCTCGCGGCATGTCCACATCGCGTCCTGCTTGGCGTTTTCCGTCACGAAATCGCAGAGATCCCCGAACTCGTCGGCCCTCATGTCCGCCCGCAGCGTCTCTACCACCCGCGTCGGGCTTATCAAACAGCACGGCTTGCTTCTTAGGATTTCGACCACAAAAGGTATGAGTCTCTCGTGGTCGACGGAGATACCTTCATCATATTCGAGGTTCTCCAGGTTCCACTTGCATCATGTCATTCGCTGCTGCTCGCAGCTCATTAACCTCGGCGTATTCACCTTCACGCCAAGCTTTGATGAGCTGGCGCAGCGCCGGAGGCGCTGGAGTGAAGACCTCCTCGAGCCAATCTAGGGTGGCTTCGGGCGCCACCTGCATGAGTACCTGGTAACGCTCTCTTCGTACTGTCTCTGCTTCCGGACGCTGGTAAGTTGCGGCTTGCATAGCGTTCTCCTGTCTAGCGCCGCCAGGCGCGTTGTTTTTCTACTAGTTGCCGAATCTCGGCAAGTCTCTTGGGCCTAGATGCATTTTTCTTGGCCCGGTTCATTTTTTGTTTATTCCTCGTCGTCCTCGTCGACGACCAGATAGGCCGTCAGTTCGCCGTCGTCGATGCCCTGCTCGGCACACTCATTCTGCGCATCAGCGAGCGCGTCGGCGGCGTCGGCTCCGTACCCCATCCACATGCAGGCCTGGCCGTCGGCGCTGGTCCACTGCACGGCCCATTGACCGGGCTCGGCGTAGTGGTCGCCGCTGGAGTCGATCGTCTCGGTGCTGATTTCGGTGCTGATGTTGGTCATGTTGGTCATTTTCTTGTTCCTTGTTTTGGTTAAGCTCTCTCGCCCTTCGATGGATATAAATTATATCCATCTTAGATATGTGTCAACCCCTGATGCCGATTTTTTTGGATATTTTTCGACTCCGCAGGTGGACATGTTCTATATCCACGACTATAGTTACTTGCATGTTGAATGCGGATACAGGCCTCACAAGGCAAGGGAGGGAGCAGCCAGCGTCATGGCAGGTCGAGGCGCTACTGTCTCTCAACGGATGCGACAGGAAATGGCTGGCTGCCGAACTGGAGGTCACGCTATTGACCGTCAATCGCTGGTTTTCTGGCGACCGCGGATGCGGACCTCAGCAGAGGCGCAGGATTTACGACCTCATGAGAATCCCTATGAAGGTCGCGTGGTTCCCTGAGCGCCGGGTGATCGCAAACGGCTCGGATCAGGGACGCTTCGAGGGGAAGACGGCGCGCGAGTCGCTGGAGTCTTGGGTCAAGGACTCCGGCTATCGGTCTCTTCATGAGATGGAGCTGGCGACCCAGCCAGGTCCTGGCGAGTGGGTGAAGGTGCTGAGCCCAGAGGGCGACGAGAGGGCGGATCTTGAGATTGATTCCTTTGAGGAGCTGATCGCCGCCGTTAAAGCGCTACCTGACGACAACAAAGCGGATTTCTTGCGGACTGCCGGCATGGAGCTCAGGGACGTCTTCGACGACGATCGGGGTGCTCGCGAATGAAGCCTCGCCCCCATCAAGCAGCGGCCGTCCATTCAATAGTCGGTGCCTTTCAGGCCGGTGCGCGGCGCGGTCAATACATCTCGGCGTGCGGGACCGGCAAGACCGCTACTAGCTTTTGGGTGGCAGAGCAGCTTTCCTCACACCGGACGCTCTTTTGCGCCCCGTCCATTGCGCTGGTAGACCAAGCTCTGGAGGAATGGTCGAAGCTGGGTGTCTTTGGAGCGCTGATCGTTTGCTCGGATACAACAGTGGGCGATCGAGAGCACCCGATCTTCACCGATCCGGAAGACGTGGAGCGCGAGCTCGTGCGCCTATTCGAATGTGACGGGCTGGCTGTGGTTTTCTCTACATACGCTTCCGCGCATCTGGTGCAAGGCTGGGAGTTTGATCTACTGATCGCGGACGAAGCGCACTACATCGCAGGGCCGGACGCGAAGCTGGCGCAAGTGGTGATGAGCGACGAGCGGGTGCCGATTCAGCGCCGCCTGTTCCAAACCGCGACTCAGCGCCTGGCCGCTGAAGACGGCGCTTGGTCTATGGACGACTCGGAGCTTTTCGGGGAAGTCTTCCATGAGCTTTCTTTGCCCGAGGCCATTCGCGCAGGTCTACTCGCCGACTATCAACTGAAGATCATTGGTATTCGGCGATCCCAAACATCTCTGCTTGAAAGCTCCGACCTGGAAGCTCAGGCAGCAGTAGTGGTAAAAGCTATCGGGAACGGTGATGTGCGACACCTGATCTGCTTTCACAGGACCACTGAGAGCGGCCGGGCTTTCGTAGACCTACTGATTGCGCAAGGTCTACATGCTCAAACTGTATTCGGCGATCTCCCCATCCGAGACCGTAGGAAAGTGGTCGCCCGAGGCGTGAAGCGCGATTCGGCGGTTTTCTCCACCTCCAAGGCATTGGCTGAGGGTGTGGATATCCCGGCAGTAGACTCGGTGATGCTGGTGGATCCTCGGTCGAGCCCCCTTGAGCTGGTCCAGATCCTGGGTCGGGCGCTTCGCCGCCACAAAGACAAGCCCCAGAAGATCGCTACCGTAGTCCTCGCCTTGGTAGTGCCGGAAGGCTTGGATCCGGAAAGAATTGTAGAGGCCTCCAGCTGGCAGAAGGTCTGGCAGGTGTTCCAGGTCCTGAAGTCAATCGATCGCAGACTGTACTACGAGATGAATCACGCCGCCTGGCAGGACCCGGAAAGATCGATGGCGCTGTTGCCGGAAACGCAGGCCAAAGTGTCTATCGAGGGCATCCAAGTGCCCAGCGAGCTGCTGGCCCGGCTTCGGGAAGCAGTGTTTCTTCGAGCGGTCAAGAGAACCTCGGACCCCTTCCTGGATGGCTGCAACGCTTACCGATCGTACGTATACCGCGAGGATACGACCAGCGTGCCGAAAGACCATCGCGAAGGGAGGATTTTGCTCGGTGCCTGGATCGCTCGGCAGCGACAGCTCTACCACTCCGGCGATCTCTCTCGGTATGCAATCCGAGCGCTCGAAGGCCTACCCATGTGGACGTGGGATCATGCAGAAACTGCATGGAACGAGGCGTTTTCCGTGCTCGTGAGTTGGGCTGAGGAGAAAGGCCATTCGAGGGTCCCAGGCAGAAAGGTGTATTCCGATTTCGAGCTCGGGAATTGGGTCGCTCGACAGCGCGTAGCACGCAAGGAAGGACTGCTCTCAGAGGAGCAAATAGCGCTTCTGGAGAGCCGGCCCGGCTGGCACTGGAACCCACGACGGCAATCCGCTCGAGCGCGTCTAGAAGCCGCGCGGGTTTTTGGTGCGAGAGAAGGTCATATGAAGGTGCCCGTCGGACACAAGGAGCGAGTGGGCGACCTAGACGTATCGCTAGGTTCATGGGTCCGGAAGATGCGCACTAGAGACCCAGCTGGAATCAAGCCGAACCTTCGCGAAGATCTGGAGGCGCTACCGGGGTGGAAGTGGAGCGACCGAAAGGCGCCGCGGCTGTTTTCCGATGAGGAAAAGCTCCAGGCGCTTCGTGAGTGGTGTGACGAAAGAGGTCACTCCAAGCCACCGAGACTGGAGGAGCACAAGGGGATCCCTATCGGAGAATGGGCCAGCAGAATGCGGGTGGCATATGCGGAGGATCCGGCTGCCATCGATCCGGAGATGCGGAAGGCCCTTGACGCCATCCCGGAATGGAGCTGGAAGAGCATCCGGGAGCAAAACGACGATGAGTGGCTGGGCGCGCTTCATGCTTTCTACAACCGAGAGGAGCACCTTAGCGTGCCGACCAGGCACGTGGAAGGCGAAAGGAAACTCGGCGAGTGGTTCAAGGGCATTCGTACGCGACAAGTCGCGCGCATTTTGGAGCGGATCGGAAAAGAGTTTCCGGGCGCCGAGCTTTAGAATTGTCGAGAGCACACTTGCCCCGGCCGCCACTCAGGGCAGGTAGAGTGAATGCGGTTCCTGCCCTGGATACCTCTCCGGCCCACGCAAAAAATTCCGCCCAGGGATCCACCTCCTTGGTGGCCACCATCCGAGATAGTCCGGATGAGTGATCGGGGCGGTTGGATTCGGTTCCAGGTCTGAAGAAAGCCGAATCGCCAATCCGTGGCGCTCAAGGGCCTCGGCGGCAAGGATCAGGGCACAATCAGCAAGGCCACTAGATACTTGTCTCTTCGTTCCACCGATATCCGCATGGGCCCCGCGGCAGTAGATCCGTTCTACTACTCGAGGAGGGCCAACGAGTGGCATGTGTGCGAAACTCAGTCTTTGCTCGTCGAGCGCAATGAGATCGACCCCAGGCATCCATTCCGGTAAAGCGATCACCGGATCGGGAATATACGAGATCCTTTCCGAACTGACCCCGTCGAGGGCGATCAAGACGCCACCCTCCGGATCGCGGATCTCATGGGGTCGAAAGTCGGCGAGCATTCGGAGCAGAACTCTCACGCCGCGGCTATGCCCGATGCAGGTGAGCGCATCCCCTGAGCTCCAATCCGCGGCCACCATGGCCACGAGGGTTGAGGCGTAGCTTTCAATCGAAAGGGCGGCCGCGCCGTCGCGCAGGCGATCGAATCTGCTGTCGTTTCGCCGAGCTCCGAGCCCTGCGAAGGCCTTGGTCTGCTGCTCTCTGCCGTGTCGGTCGCGTTGGCCGTCGAGCGCCGCCTCGAGCATATCCAAATTGCACCCGTCGCCCGGCTTGCCCCAGGTCCCGTGCACGATCAGGATGTGGTGCCTAGGAGATCTCATTGACCCACCATCCAGGTGATGAACCCGGCCAACGCGCTCATCAGAGCGATTAGCGCCGCCCAAACTGGGGCCGGCACCGCAGCGGCTCTGGCCTCAAGGCGTACTTCGACAGCTTTCAGACGAGACGAGAAGCTCAGCCGCCCATTGTCGACGAACATGCGATCGTGCATATTCCGAATCGCATGGCTGTTTTCGGCCTGCCCCTTCTTCAAGGCCTCAATGCCCGTCAGCACCTCTTTTGAGACAGCCGTATCGCTCTGGTCCCGCTCACGCTCGAGCCGCTCGAGCTCCGCCCGAAAGAGTTTCCTTAAGTCTCCAAGATCTCCCGTATTCATCCCAAGGCTCCCTGCACCACATACCAATCGTCTTGCTCGGCGTGCACCAGCGTGGCCTCACCGTTGGCTCGGAGGTGACCAAGGTATGAGCCGCCGGGATCGTAAATCCCAGCGTCTGGGCCGGATTGGTGCTTCAGAAACACCATCGCACCCACCTCCACACCGCTCTCGAGATCGATCCTGGGAGCCTGGCCCGCACCTAGACTGACGAGCACGGTGCAGACGCCGGAAGAGAACCAGCTCTTTTCAATCAAATAGGCCTCTTCAGGATTGATTCCAGTCAGCCATTCGAAGTGCGGCGTTTGCCTAGCAATTTCAACCCAGCCACCCGAGCGCATCGCCGTCCGTTTAGTTGCGTTGATGAAAACGGAGATACCTTCGTCGAGTGGCAAGGTTTCGTAGGTCCATCCTCCGGCCCCATCCTCAGTGGCTAGCTCACCCTCGTGGCCATTCCACGCTCCGGAGCAGGCTGCCACGCTTAGATCAGGCTTGAGCAACAGATAGGAGGCTCCCGACGTCGGAGAACTCGGGGGATCGATTTGCACGCTCTCCACATGCACATGACGCATGCAGCCCAGATTGAAGCGCGCGCCCGCCGGGGTGGTGGCTCCCGTCATGCCCGCGGCCACGGTGCCCGGCGGAGGTGTCGGCGACGGTTCCACATAACCCAGGGCGAAGAGCACCCAATCGCTGGACGACCAGGCGCCTGCACCCGTGGACGCCGAGACCTCCACCACCAGGGTGCCGGCGTCCGAATCGTGACTCACCACCCGGCCGAATAGGCTTTGGTCGTCACCCACTTGATCGATGATTTGTAGCCGCAGATTCTGCGGCCATTCGATGCCGTTTAGGGGGACGTCGAAGACCTTCGTTTCCGTGGTGTTGTTGTGAAAGCTGCTGGACGTGCGACGGTTGAAGGTTTCCACCATCAACACGAGCTGCTCCCAGAGCAGGGGTAGACCAAAGAGGTAGCCGCGACCGTCGGCCCCCTGCATGGTTTCGTCAGTGATGGTGGCTGTCGGCCCTTTTACGATGATTCCCATGGCGATGAATTCCCCTTCGCCGATCAGCCCAAGGCTTCTTCGGCGGCGATATTGAGTGAGTTCCGATCCGTGACGTCGTCCCAAAAGCCGGCCACGGATCCGCTGATGTCGCGCAGCCGAGCCACCATCGACAGCTCGTGCCAGAGGTGCCCTTTGTCCGGAAACGGCACCACGAAAGCCCGACGTTTCGCACCACCGCTCCTCCACCACCTCAAGAGGCGGTAGAAAAGGTCGTGGTCGTCGACGTGATCCCATTCGAAGCCCCAGGCTCGAAGCTGGCGACCCGCGTCTCCGAAGTCCCATCCATCCGGAGACAAATCCACCGAGCCCAAATCCACGTTGGAAAACTCGGCGCCCCAGAGAAAATTCACTTCGGATTGCCAGGCGTGCGATGCCCAAAGCTCCGCGATGCGCAGATAGGCGCCGGGATCCGCAGACGCCGGCGCCGGGATGACGATGCGCAAGGCTTGCACCCGCTGGGCTTCGGTCAGTTGGACTCCGGCGTGAAAACGCAGCTCTCGTGACAGGCAAGTCAGCTCGGCCGCGCTCGGTCCGCCGAACCAGAGATTCGGATCCCCCCACCGTTGGCTTCCCCAAGTCGCCCGCACCACAAAAGGACCCTCCGCGGCTTTGATGAAGTCTCGGCCGTTCTCCGACACCTCCACCCGCCATTCGAGGTCGAGGGGATCGACACCGCGAAAAGCGATCGCTGCGAGGCCGACGAAATCCACCAGTCGAGGCTCTGGCCAATCGATCCGAATTCGGACGTCGGTGCTGCCGGGCCAAAAGCCGTCTTCCGTTTGCCAATGGCTGTCGAATCCGGGCACGGTCAAGGCAGACGTGGGTAGGCTCGGCACCGCGGTGTTCGAGCTGATGACCCCCTCGAGCTCGGGAAGGGCCAGATTTTCCAGCGCCAATAAGAGATGGCCCGAGCGATCACGAATCACCGGCATTAGCGATACCCCCTGAGAACGGCTTGCGACCCCGTGGGATCCATGTCGATATAGGTGGCGACCAACGGCAGCCCGTCGGCAAAGGCGCCTTCAGCAGTGACCAGAAGACGATCACTCGGCTGATACCGCAGCACCTCGGGCCCGGGAGACAGCTCCCAAAAAGACCGTGGCACTCCGTGCAGGGCGACCAGTCGAGCCAACAGGATCTTGGCGCTGCTGAGGTCGGGCAAATACGTTTCGAGGCGCAGCTCACCCGCGGTGGCGTGGGCCTCGCGCACCTCGGGCCGGGGATCGTCGACCCACCGAAAAGGCGTTTGCAGGCGCTCGCGTTCCGAGGCGGAGACCGACTCGGCCACGGTGCTCAAGGGGAACCACACACGGCCATAGCCCACGGCCACGTTCCAATAGGGAGGCACGGTGCTGAGCGAAGCCGGCGGGCTACGAAACCGCCCCAGGCTGCCGACGGTGGCCCCATCTGGCAAAGGCCAGTTGCCGATTCGAATGGTGCCGTCCGGCAGCTCTCGGGCCCATCCGTGGCAGCTGTCCAAGATCCGACGCAGAATTTGAGATCGGGCGGTGGGTGGACCGGCCTGCGGTGCGATGGCCAACACCGGATCCCACTCGAGCACGGACTCCACGTGACGGCCGCCGCTCCACAGGGCGTATTGCGCCGACGCGGTGTGCACTGCCTGGGGATCCCCCAACACGTCGACGACCAGGTCACCGGGCGGTGTGCCCATACCGCCATCGGTCGACAGGGCGGAGCGCTCCGTATCGATGAAGACCTGAGGCGCGCTGGACCGCACGATGACGGCTTTTCCTGTGGATTCCGAGGTGGTCAGCGGCTCGACCAGGCGACACACGCTGAAATCGTCGCTGATGCCCTCCGCGGCGATCTCGTAGGTGCCGTCGTTCACTTCCGCATTGGTAACCAGGTCGATGCGCTGCCCCGGTCGATATGGGTCGCTCTGCCCCGGTACGAGACGTCTAAAGATTCCGGCAGGACCCTTGAGGGCGTTGGAGCTGGCATCGACCTCGATTTGATCCGAGATCAGCTCCAGGTCTTGGACCACGGGAACGCCTTGGCTGTAGACCACCGAGGGTGAATCGCTCGGCCGATCCGACCATCGGTACCACTGGCCGGAGCTGTCGACCAGCTGCGCTTTAGCGCTTCGACACGGTCCCACAGTCCGGCCGGCGCTCATGCCCGCGATGCCCGTTTGAAAGCGTGTGGGATCGTCGCCCTCGAGCGACGAGACCCACGACGGATCGCCGGTCAAGCCCAAGGGCGAGCGCTCCAACTCGTCGGCGGCGATGGCGCCGGTGCGATCTTCGGCTTTGTAGAGGAATTCCAGGTCCGGCTCGTCACCGTTCAGCGGTCGGGCCATCCATTGCCGAGTCTCGGATTCGTCGAGCAGACGGGAGGCACCCCACGCCTCGTAGAGCACGAAGCTCTGCATGGCGAATTGGCGGCCGAGCTGCAGGGGATGCAAGGGGCCGGTGGCGGCTGTGGGGGTCGGGATCACCAACGGCTCGAGCACCCGAGCGAACGCCCCCTCGCTGGAGCGCTGCCACAGCTCGGCCGTGGACACGCCGTCAACGGTCTGGACCCGCAAACACAGGCCAATGCGCTCGTCCACCGGCAAGGCATCACCGGTGCCACCGTGGCCGCCCCGGGAGAAGATCACGGGCTGCAAGCTCTCGTTGACGCCGATCCCGTATTGGCAGGTCGCAACGCCTCCCCCCTTCAGCAGGAACGGCCGCCAAGTGCCGCCCCCCTCCGGTAGCAGGCGCCCGGTCCACCCCACCGTGAAATTCAAACCGAGGTCCAAATGAGCCGCGTCCGCCGCGACGCCCCAACTCTGTTCGTACTCCAGTTGGAGGCCACCGCCCCACCCACCCCACACCGTGGACACGGCGGGTTGATCATCTAGGCTCTGGACGCCCGACAGGGTCATATGCAGGCGATTGCGGTTGGAGGTGGATCGCCCCCAGGAAGTCACGACGGCGGTACCCAACTCAGCCGACGAGCTCCACGGGAAGGGCTTCCGAGCCACGGTAAACGGGCCGCCAAGGTGGACGGATACCGAACGCCCACGCACGGTGTAAGACCCCGGGTCGAGCCATGGATCGAAACGGCCATCACCGTTTTCGATCTCCAAATCGAGGCTGAAGGGCCGCGCTCCTCCGCCGAAAGATGGACCGTCCGTGATCGCCTGCACCCACCGCCGCCCGGGTAGCAACCTGGCCTCGAAAGGCGTCGAAGCCGGCTCGTCTTCCGGCTCGGTAACCAGACCGCTGGCGGTCGAGAGGTAGAGCGGCTCCGCCGTGCCGTCCGCAGCGATCGAGTCGACCACAACGCTTAGGGTTCTGGGTAAATCTCGACGTTCCAACAACGCCAAAAGATCTGCGGATAAGAGGTTCAAGTTTTGTACCCTCCAAATTGCGTGTTTCCTTCGACCGCTCGAAGGATCCGGCTCAGCAGCTCGACCACTGGATCTTGGCTCTGCTCAGCTTGGGGTCGCCTCGACCGCCGCTCTTTCCGCTGCTCTTCCCGGGCCCTTTGCTCGTCTCGACGGTCGCGTTTCTCTTGGCGCCGGTCGTCCCGTTGGGCGTGGTCCGTGAGCTCGGCCAGGTAGCGTTCAATCTCCCGAGAGGACCGGTCTTTGCCCGCCGATTCCGGGTGTGGAACAAAAGCCGGCAGGTCCGAGGAGGCTCTTTGAGCAGGCCTTGGGAACAGATCGAGCCGACTGGTGCGAACAGCCTGAGCCAAAGCCTTGGTGGCGAGGTTTTGCGCGTGCTCGTCGAGACTGTCGGCTTGAGCACGGAAAGGCTTCAGCTCTTCCCAGCTCAGTGGAAGGGTTTGGATGCCGTCGCGGATGTCGCTGAGGATGACGTTGCCGTCTTCCACCGCCGCGGTGGTGGCGTCGACGAAGGGGTTGCTTTCGATCAGCTCGCGGACGGAACCGAGCTCGTCGCGAATGGCCAGGCTCCCCACTCCATCGCCGAGATAGCTGCGGGATACCTCGTTGTATTCACGAGCCGCTCCAGCCAGCTGCTCAAGGGCCTCTAGGTCTCCCGCCTCGGCCCGGGTTCTCAGATCGCGGAAACGCGCCTGCGCTTCCAAGAACCGCTCTTCCCCGGACACGCGCGGGTCGGTAGCGTCCAGCTCGTCGACAAATGCCTGTAGGCCAGAGGTGGCTTTGCCCCAGAAGTCATCCCAGGCTGAGGCCTCGGCGATGGCCAGGCGGTCGAAGGCCTCGGCGCCCGCTCCCAGCTCGGTGAAGGCTTCATGCATGGCTTGGAAGTCTTCGAGAATCTTGTCTCGATCGCGGATGAGATCACTCTGCCCGAGGTCCTCGTAGCGCTCTAGTGCCTGGTCGACAAACCCGCTCACACCGAGGGCGAAAGCTTCGTCGATTTCGTCCAGCAGCACATGTCCGCCCACGATTTGGCCGGCGTCCTCGCGCAGCTGATCGCGCAGGGCAGTCATCTGTTGCGCTTCGCGCACCAGATCATGGAGCGGCATCTCTCGCCAGGCGGTCAAGGCTTGGCGGATGCGCTCCATCTCTTGTGCACGCTGTTCGATCTCGTCGATGGGATTCCCACCACTACCTTGGGAGGCCGAACCGCCGGTGGGAGTCTCTGGAGGAGTGAACAGCTCGTCGAGATCGGTTTCCGAAAGGGTCAGCAAAAGACCATCGATCAGGGCTCCGGTTTCATCGCTGATCAAGCCGAGCACCTTGTATTGCTCGTACATGATCTGAAGCTCGGCGATTTTGAGCTCGAAGGAAATCCGGTCCACCTGAGCCCGGATTTGCGCGGCTTCCTCGGTGTTTCCGAGCCGATCTTGGATCTCGGCCGCCATCCCCAACACCGAAAGCTCCGCTTGTTGAGACAGCTCACCCATCACGCCGTCAAACCGCTCAACGGAGATAGCTCCGTCTTCCATGAGCTGGGTCAGCAGCTCGACCTGATCGGCGAGACCAGAAGCTCGATCTCGAGCCTGCTCAAGGGGTAGACCCAGCCCGTCTACGACCCCTTCGGCGAACGCGAGCACTTCGATCTCTAGGGCGGCCAGGATCGGATCCAGCAGCTCTTTGAGATGCTGATCGCGCTGGTCGCCCGACTCCAGTTGCATCATGGCCGCGTTGGCGGCATAGGCCGCCTCGATTTGCTGGTCGTAGCGCTCGCGCAGATGCCGATAGGACGTCTGCCCCTCGGATTCTCCGGCCGAGCGTTGGATTTCCCGGAACGGTTCCAGGAAGTCGTCGATGATCTGCTGCGCGTTGGCGGTCACGAAGGCATCGGCGAATTCTTCACCCATGCCCAGCTTGAGGATGTCGGCGCGCTGGTTTTTGAGATCCAGCAGAGAATCCACCAGACCGGCGGCGGTGTCTCCCAGATCCCGCTCCACCGAGCGGAGAGCGTCGCGGAAGGCCTGCCTCTGCCGTTCGAGGTTTGCAGCCTCGGCGGCACGCCGGGCCCCATTGCCACCACCCCGGCGGTATCCGCCTCCTCCTCGGTAGCGGCCGGACGTCACAGCGCCTTCGGCGCGGGCCAGCAAGGATTCATACCTGGCCAACGTTTCGTCGGCGATGCCACCCATGGTGTACATGAGATCGAGCTGACGTCGGAGATCGAGGATTTTCAGGTGACCCTCGAGCTGCATCAGCTCCATGTAGGTGGCGTGGTCTTGCCCGATCACCTCCATGATGCCCTGGAGGAAAGTCGCCTGGGCGCCCTTGCTCAAGGCTTCGAATTCGGCCTCGTATTGCTCGATGCGCTGGGCCCTGAGTGCGGCCAACGATTCTTCGGTTAGCCCGAGCTCTCGGCCTCGCTGTACGGCTTCGTCGGCGGCAGCCGTGGCTTGATTGAGACCGCGCTCATAGTCGGATAGACCGGTGGTAGCTTCGTTGGTTGCAGCGCTTGTCTGGCCTAGCTGGGCCGCAAGGGCGGCGTCCGCTTCCATGGCCAGGGAGAGGGCTTCGTCGAGGCCCTCCAGGCCGATGCTGTCGGCTTGCTGGAGGATCGAGGCGACGTTGTCGGAAATGCCGGAGATGACTCCACCAGCCAGCATCTTCTCGATGCCGGCTTGAAGGGCATCATTGAGGGTTTCGAAATGTTCCTCGACCCCGTCGACGGTGAGCTTGAACTTGTCGCCACCGTTATTCACGTTGATCGTGAACGTTTGAAGATCGACGATCGTTCCGCCCAGGGAATCGACGATCCCATTCACGGCAAGGCCCACTTCGTTGATGAGCTCGGCCATCAAATCCGTGTCAAATTTCAAGTCTCCCTTGCCTTGAATTCCAGGGTTGGCAAAATTATTTGGGCCGCCATAGAAAAAGGTTGCTCCGAGCCCGCCAAACCGCTTTGCATCTTGGCGGGACGTATACGCATTCAGCGCAGCGATCACCGCGGCTGCAACACCGGCAGTCGCCAAAGATGTCGACGCAGCCGACGCCCCACCAGACGACCACGCGCCAGTTCCTTCTAGCCCTGGATAGAGGGCTGGACTCCCCAGGTTGGCGCCGGCTGCGCCACCGCCACCGCCGAACATGCCCCAAAGGCCCGACCCTGAGTTGTAGCTTTGGTATGCCTTATATGCAGACGTAGCGGCCGAAATCCAAGACGAGCCACCGCCCCCACCGCCACCCCCGCTGGAGCCCAAGAAACCGTTGATCAACGAGCCCCAGAATCCACTGCCGCTGCCTGATCCCGAGCTACTGAAAATAGCGGCCGCGGCCGAACGGATCGCTTGAGAGGTGAGCTCGCGCAGAAGTGCTTCGCCAAGGTTCGCGGCGATCGAGTCGCCAAAGTCGTACCACTCGGCAATCTGTTCCTCCAGCAGTTGGGATAGAGCGTTTCCGGTCTGGGATAGCGCATCGGACGCGGCATCTCCCCAGCTCTGCCAGAAGTCGTTCGATCCCTGGTCCATGGAGGACGCCAGAGCCGCGGTTTCTTCGGACAGCTGCTCGGTGGCCAACCGCTGCTCAACTAGACCCTGTACCTCGGCATCAGAAAGCTCGAGGCCCTGGGCCAACAGCTCGTTTCTCAGCTCCAGGTAAATGTCGTACCGGCGGAGTGCTTCGAGCCCCTCTTCTGAAGCGATACGCGCCCGCTCCTGGGCTACGGCCCATTCTTCGGCACTGCCGTTGACGAGCGCCTGAGTGGCGAGTCGTTTCCGCTCCTCCTCTTCAGCGCCCGCGAGTGCTTTTCGAAGATCAAAGAGCGTATTGATTTGCTTTTTGATCTCACCGACCAGCTCACCGGTGGAATCAGCTGCCAACTTCTGCTCAGCGTTGTAAAGGGCGAGTGATCGCTCGGCTTCGAGCTGGGCCGCTGCCGACTGCCCTACGGCATCGAGGCGCAGCCTCTCCTGTTGGATCTGGGAGGCGAGAGAGGTAGATAGCGACTCGTGAGCTTCTGCCAGCTGCTCCTGAGCTTTTTGGGCACCTGAGGCTTTTTCGTCGGACTTCTCGAGCTGAGAGTTAGCAGCCTTCAACTGGGCTTTGAGCAGCTCCAAAGCCTCGTTTTCTTGGTGGGTAGCCCCGTCGAGCTCCACATAGCGCTCGGTGAGCAGCTCTATAGCCTTCTCCAGCTCTAGAACCGTTTTTCCTGCAACGCCTTTCTCACGTTGCGCCTGGGCAAGGTTCTCGCGCATCCGCGCGATCTCTTGGGAAGTGGCGTTGACTCCCTCTTTGCTCAGGGATAAGGCGTCTTGCCACCGGGCGACCTCTTGCGAGGCGGCGGTGAGATCTCCCCGCACGTCTTCCAGGCGCAGCGACAAGCGATCCAGCTCTTTGCCCACATGCACCTGATCGGTGCTTTGGAGGGCCTCGGCGAGCTGTCCATCAAGGTCTCGAAGCTCTGCCCCGGCCGCCACCATCTTTCGAATATCGGCCGTGGAATTTGTTGCCCATTTGGAAATGGCGGAGTCTGCGAGGCTTGCCGCAGACACCACGGCCATGATGGCCAAGGTCACCGGGCCCAGGGCCGCGCCGAAAATCTTCAAGGCACCCGCTCCTGCTTGTAGCCCAGCCGCCCACTTCATCATCGTCCCGTAGAAGGCAAGGGCCATCAGAGCCAACACGACCGCCTTTACCACCGATGCGTTGTCTGCCACCAACAAAAGGGCATCTGACACGATCCCGAGCGCACTACCCATCCGCTCCCCGAGGTGTGCGGAGGCATCGCGATTGGCCCTCAAGAAGGCTGTCCAGTCGTCAGTGGCGGTCCGCAGGGCCGGAGACATGCCCTGCCCCATTTCGATGGTGGTGGACTCGGCAGCAGATTTGAGAGCCATCACCGAGCCGTGGAGGTTGTCGGTCATGGTCTTGGCCATGCGCTCGGCGGAACCGTTGGCGCCGTCCAGCTCTCCGTGAAGCTTGGCCACGTCTTCGGCGCCGCTTCTCAGGGCTAGGAAGGCCGTACCACCTCGTTGGGCGAAGAGAGTAAATGCATCCTCGGTGGTGACACTCTTGAGCTTGCCGAGGATGTCAACGAGGCTGTGGGTCTCTGGATTGACGTCCTCGACCGTTAATCCATATTTGGCCAAGGCACCCCTGGCCTTGTTGGTCGGCGCCACCAGGCCTTGATAGATGCGCCTCAGGCCCGTTCCAGCCATCTCCCCCTGAATGCCGCGATCGGAAAGCACTCCCACGGCCGCAGCCGTTTCCTCAATGGGACGCTTGAGAGATGCGGCCACCGGCCCCACGAATTTGAAGGCATCGCCCAACTGTTTGACGTTGGTATTAGCCGACGCCGACGCCAGCGCCATGACGTCCGCCACACGCCCCGATTCCGAGGCGTGCATATTCCACGTCGACATGACGTTCGACATGATGTCCGCGGACTGCCCCAACCCCAGGGCACCGGCCGCGGCGAGATCTAGGCTGGGACCGATCGAGCCGAGGATGGCATTGGTATCGAATCCGGCCCTACCCAGGTATTCCATGCCCTCGCCCGCTTGGGAAGCGGCGAACACGGTGCTTTCGCCCAGCTCCCGCGCTTTTGCGGTAAGGGCGTCCATCGCTTGCGCATTGGACTGGGTGACGGCTTCAACGCCCGACATACGGGCCTCGAAGCCCGTAAAGTTCGTGGCGCTGAGGGCGGTAAGGGTGGCCAGTGCGAGAGCACCGGCCGTGGCCATGGTCTTAAGTGTCTGACTGATGCCGCGCGACATCTCGCTGGCATCCACTGTATTGAGGCGAGCCTGCAGGGCGCTCGCTTGGCGTCCGGTCGACACGAGGGAGGCCTTGATACCTCCCAGCGTCCGCATCACGCTAGCGCCTTTGAGCCGGACCACCATGGAAGCTGCGCTCAGCACACCTCAATCCTCTTTTTCTTCAGTCCATACCCGGCCCACGGCGCGGCCGGTGTCGAGCAGTCGGATCAGTCGCCGCAGATACCACCGCTCTTCTGGATCGGTGATGCCGTATTCATCACTCAGGTGATCAACGGCCACGGTTGGAGTCCAGCCCCCCATGGTCCCGGCTCGATCCGGTGTCAGCTCGGTATCGAGATCCAGGACCCAAGCCAGGTCGGGCGGATGAACGGGTTGCGGCTCTTCGTCGTCGGTGAACGTCACGCCGTCGGGCGGTGCGTCTTCCTCGTCGAGGCCGCCCGGCGTACCGGTTTCCGGGTTGTAGGGCTCCTGGGCCCTGTTGATCACGAAGAGATAGCGGTTGCGATCCCTTCGCTTCAGGGTGGCCAGGCGAGTGGTGAAGCGCCCCCACTCGAAGAGGCGCGTCTCCAGTGTTTGGGGTTCAGGCCTCGTCGGTGACGACGAGATCTCGCCCGAAAACGCCATCGGTGGCGTGGAGCTTGATGATCTCGTCGTCTGCTGCTCGCCCCACGCTTTGCATCTGCCCCAGCGCCCGCATGACCAGATCGTGGGAACCCTTCAGCATGTGTTGCCAGATCGCGGAGTCCTCATCGCTGAGGTGCCTCACATTGCCGTCTTTCGGCGTTTCCTCAGACCAGGTGTGAAGATTCTCGTTTCCCTCGCCGAGGGAAACTTGCCCCTTCAATGCTCGGGTCCCGGCGATGACCGCCGCCCGGTTGATCTGTTCCAGCACCTCGGGCGGGTTCGGGTCGGCCGGTGTGGCCGTGGCGCCCCTCAGCCCAGCGGCTCGACGAGCCATGGATTCAGTGTGCGCTATGGCTCTCTGCACCTTGGGATGGTTCACTGAGAGGAAACACCAAAGGAATCCCACAAAGGGTTTCCCCAGCGCCCCCCAGATACCGGCCTTGCAGATCTTCTGACGCTGTTCGTGCTTGGCCCAGTCGAACGGCGGATCGGCGGCTCCCGGATTCTCGGCCGCTTCCAAAATCTTGGCTTTGGCTCCTCCCGGTTTCGCGGCCTCAGCCAGGATTCCGGCTTTGCCGGTGTTCCCTGCCGTAGTTGTCGGCTCAGTGTCCTTCTGGGTCGTTGTCGGCTCAGTGTCCTTCTGGGTCGTTGTCGGCTCAGTGTCCTTCTGGGTCGTTGTCGGCTCAGTGTCCTTCTGGGTTACTTCCGTCTTTGCTTTCGCGGTCTTACTCATGGTGTCTTTCCAGGTCCAGGTTGTTTTGCTGTTTAGGTGTCTTTCAAGAAATCAGGTGCGCGGGAACATCTGAATCGTGATCATCACTTTTCTACCGCTGTGACGTCCGGCGGCGGTCTTCCAATTCCAGGTCCCCTTGCCGCCCGAAGGAATGGTTTTTTGCGGGACAATCACTCGTGGAAAGTGGTACGCGATTTCGTTCTGGTCAAGGTCCCGGATTACGTAGTCGAACGGCACTTGCTGCCCATTTCGGCTCAGCTGAGACATCAGCATGGTGGTGTCAAACGTGTGATAGCTATTGAATTCGCCATCGAACTTAAAGTTGCCCGAACGCTCCACCCCAAAGGCGCTCTCAGCACCGGTAGCTGGGGCCTGAATCTGTAGATCCGCTGTGCCCGTCCACTTGGCGCTCACCAGGGAGTCTTGAAAAACCTGTGTCGATCCCCCCAAGGCAGCGAAACGCACTTGCTTTCCTGTAGCGTGATCATTCCGAGCTTCGGGAAGCTCCATCACCCCACTGCCGGCACTGGTGGGCGTGGGAGGAAGGTAGTCGCGAAACATATACTCAAAAGTTTCAGTAATCTTTTTCGCGCCGTCTTGCTTGAATTCCCACTTGCTGCACCCGCCGCCCACCAGCAGTTGATACATGTTAATATCTGGGTTTACCCCTTCTATGGATACCCAGGGAATAGCGGTTGTATCCCCTATTCGTTCAACAACGCCCACCGTTACGGAGATTGCATCTCCGGCCACCGTGTCGATCAAGGGCGCACCGAAGGACCCTGGTTCTCCTGAAATATAGTGAGGGTCCAGATCGATCTGAGAACCGTCTTGGTGCACCTTCTTGATGGCCCTCAGCAGCCCATTCGATTCTGCGCCTACGGGCCACCCGCTGCTTTTCAAAAGATGATCTTCATGGCCAAGAAAGTCGCTGAACACACCGGCAACAGCTACCAAGGCCGGGCCGTTAGTGCCGTCATCGTGTGGAACAGAGTTTTTGGCCTCGATCGTGGTGATGTCGGTGACTTTGATTTCTGGGGCAGGACCGCCGCTGGATAGGAAATCGGACACCGGCCCGGTGTTGAGGCCAAACACAAAATCCGCTTCAAAGCTAGCACTAGCACCTTCGCGCGCTGTGGGGGCATAGCTGGTAGTCATCAGCTCTCCGTGGCGGTTCTCGCCCTCGTCGACATCCCCACCTTTGCCGTCCCATTTGAAGTTTTTCCCGTAGAGCCGTTCTCGCACTCCACCGCTTGTGCCTTGATTGTCGGGCTCTCGGAGCCGGGTCATATAGACCAGGCGTTCACTGGCTCCAGTGCTCATGGTGCTGTCTCCTCGTTGATCTTGAGCTCGAATGGCACGCGCGTTTGGTGGCGGTGCCAGCCATCTTCGTCATCAAACGTGATAAATCTGCGTTCGTCCGGCCCATCCTCTTTGATGAGAGTTGCGGTCTCAGGATCCCTCAGGCCCCAGCCATGGAAACGAGTCGAGAGCGCGGCGTCGTTGCCCTCTGCCCTTGCTTCACCGTGGAGAGCCGGGGTGTAGTGATCGACCACCAGGAAGAGCTTTGCGAGCTGCCACCCGGTGTGGCCCTGAAAGGCTTCCACCTGCGTGCTCTCATCAAAGCCAACAACGATGTAGCCCAGCCCCGGGACTGCCAAGGTGCCGTGCACCTCGGACGGCGTGAAAATGCTGTCTCCTGGACTGAACACCTGGCAGGCGTCCGGGTCGTCTGGCTCGAAGCGCGCGCGGAGCCCCTCGGGCACGATGGGGCAACGGTTCCACCCTTCGGCTAATCGCGCATAGATGAGCTCTTTCGCAAGGGTTTTGCTCATCGCCTTTTTGCTCCCGCTCTAGCCATGGCTTGCGGAATGAAAGGACGCCGCGCGTGTACCTTTTTGATGTAGGGCACGGCATTGCCCAGCGTTGCGTCTTGCCCGGCGGCTCGGCCCTTGAGGGCAGAGCGCCCCTCAGAGCGACTCATACGTCGGTAGGGAGGCTGAGGAGGGGCTACGGATCCGGAGGTGGACACACGCCACCCAGCCCTAGCGCGGCCGGTCCGCTTTGGGGTGGCAATCACCAGCTCATCCAACAGGTCGAGCGCGACCTCGTCACCGAAGTCTTTGACCACCCGCTCTAGATCGTGGGCAAGGACCGTCATTGCCATGACATTGCGAGACATTAGGATGGCCCCTCCACGGTCAAGCGAGCCTCGAAATAGGAACCCCATTCGGTGAGCTCCACAAGGTGAGCCACGCCATCGCCATCATCAAGGGTCCAAGGCCCGCGAAACGAATGGCCGGCTTGATCGAACGGACGACGCTCTACGAGCCACAGCTGATCTCCCGAGGCGGTGTCCTGGATCTTGAAAGCCAAGGCCTCGATCGAGACCGGGGCGGAAGGGGTCATCTCTCGACCTTGGACCCCAGAAAGACCCGGTTTCTGGAAAAGCGTCGACTTCCCTTGTCGCTCGAACTCTCGGAGGACGCTCAGTTGCTCACCCATCGAAAGACTCCGCATACTCAAGGAGGATCTGGCGCGCATCGTCGGGAATGGCGGATGGCTTGCGATAGGAACTGGCCGTTTTTAGCCTCAGCTCGTAAGCCAAGTCGCCCTCGCGCAGATCGCGGTCAAACCACGTCTTGAATGTCACCCAGATAGCCCGGTCGAGCTCGGCCGGGATTTCACCCTCCGCGTAGCCCGCCCAAACTCGCACGGTGATCTCGGGAAGTGCCGGCCCAGCAAAAGCGTAGGTCCCGAATCGTCCAGACGTCTCCACTTGCACGGTGGAAGGAAAACCCTCCGGACGAAACAGGCGTGAGCTGTTTATGACCTTCACGCCTTCTAGGGGCTCACCCTCGTGGATGACCTCAAGATCGGTGGCCTGAATCGGTAGATAGGGCGGGACCAGCTCAAGCGTGCCCTCAGATCCCATGAGCGCCTCGTAGCGAGTCAAGCCGAGGGCAAGACCTCTGTTTTCCAACCACGCCGCCACTGCATCATTGGCCTCTTTCACCACATACCCCACCAGAGGCATCCGAGCATCGGACACCTCACGCCCTGTGGCTTTGAGGCGCGCCAAAGCATTCGCCTCCGTCAAGGGCTTCCAGGTGGGTGAAGAGAGGACCGCAGCGCGCATTTATTCGGAGGCCTTCCCCTTCGTACTGGACTTCCTCACGGCGGGCTCCGCTTCGGCCGGCTTGTAGGGTACGGCGGCGTGTTGAGTGATCAGCTGACGAGCGGTGTCCGGATCAAAGCCGGCGATCTCGCCGGGATTGAGGTTCAGGTAGGCTTTGGTCAGCTCGACGACGACTTTCTCTTTCTTAGCTGACATGGTCACTCCACAGGGAATTGCGAGGCACCGCCGAGCACGACGGTGATCGCTAGAGTCATTTGGTCGCCGCCGCCCGCGGACAGGGTCGGCGTGCATCGCGGACGGATATAAAGAGAGGCGGACCCCAGATCGAGATTGATCGAATAGACGCCTTGGTCTTCTGTGATCTCCACCGTGACGGTTTCGTGAAACACCGTGTTACCGCTGCCCTGATCCGAGGCAGCGGTATCGACGGTGAGATCGACGGTCAAGGTTTCGTCGGCGCTCAGAGAGCCGTCGTAGTGAAGACAGACCTTGCCCGATCGGAAATCGTCGCGCTGGATCCAAGGGCCGAAGAATTCGACCCCATTGCCTGCTCCGGCTGCCGTCGCGCTGGCCATTCCGCCTGCGCGCACCGCAAAGAAAGCGCCGCTGTTTTTCATGAAGGCTTCATTCATAGCTGATTCTCCAAAGATATTCTTTCTATTCCGAGTAGACGGGAGCGATCAGGCAGCCACAGCCCAGCGAACCTCGGTCAACACCACCACCGCTTCACGGTGCTCTACGGTCAGGTCGTGTTGCTCTCGCATCACCACCAAAACCTCGTCACGTGCTCCGGCGCTGACCAGCTTGCCGTTTTCGTAGTAGGTGCCGTTGTGAACGGTTTCCATCTCCAGCTCGAGGGTGTCGCCGATCAACACCAACTCGAAATCTGCGAGGTAGATCTCGCTGGCGTCGCCGTTGACACCGAGGTTTCCCGGCACCAGAGACGAGGTGGCAAAAGGACCGTTGAGCAGCTCGCCACGGCTGATCATCTCGAGGAAGAAGGGGCGATCGTCGCTCAAGCATTGGTAGGCCAAAAAATTCTTGTCTCTGGGCCTCAGAATCCAGCCCGGCCGGGTCATCAGCACGTCCGCATCTTCCATGCGACCGATCGCACCACCGAGGGTCTGCAAAACGCTAATGAAATCGTTGGTGGCGGCCGCAGTATAAATATTTTTTTCGGCGGCCCAATATCTGATACCTTTCGGGGTGTTGTCGGTTCCCCTAGCCCGGAGGTACGTCATATCCTTTTTGATCGCCGAGCGGCGTAAGGCCGTGCGTTGAATAAACCTTTCTACGTCACGCAGGGAACCGGGAGCACCGGTTCGCGCCCGCCGGATATGATCTTTTTTGATCGGGATATTGGTCTTCAGGGTTTTGGCCGTCATTTTGCGGCCACCCATCGAGGGTCGAGACACCTGGGCGATGTCGTCTTCGCCCACGTACGAGGCGGAGGCGTCGGCCGTGACCTCGTGAATGACCATGCTGCCGGTCGGCATGGGCACCATCACCGGATCGAGCGCCATGACGGCCACCCGCGGCCGTAGAAGGTCGATGTATTCGTCGCGGACCGATGCCGCTACCACCGCTCCCCCGGAGTCGACCGAGGCGCCGGACACGGCGCCACCGGCCGCAAAGGCTTGGTAGACGCTGCTTTCCCTGCCCCACGTCTGCTCGGCAAAAGCAGCCGTCTCCTGGGGATCGCTGCTCTGATTGGCTGCAACCGAGAGCAAGGACCGCCCCAGGTCTTGCGACTCACCTATGGAGTACTGCCAGCCGTTGCCGGCGCCGGACATCATGCGCGAGAAATGCTCTGCCAGATTGCGCGGGGCTCGGGAGGGTCCGTCGAAAAATCCACCGCGGATCCGCTCGTCGAGGTGGTGCTCGACACGGTCGGCGACGCTGGACGGGGCGGCCCGATTCAGCTCTGAAAGGGTGCGATCTCGATCGCGGGACAGGGCACCCCGGTTTTCAACAGTGTTGGGTAATGGCACGGGCATGGTGTCGGCTCCTTGGTGTATGGACTGGCGTTTGAAAGTTTTATTGGATGATTCCGGCCTCGGCCTCGAGCCGATCGGCGTTTCGGGTTTCGTGTTGCAACATGTCGACGGCTTCCACCCGCAGATAAACCGGCTCGGAGCTGGACGGATGCTGAATCCAGTGGGTGGCGCCGGCGGGCCCGGGTTGGCGCAGCTCGTGGAGCTCGGCGAGGTGCTCCGCTCCGTCGGCATCGGCCACCAGGATTTGCGCTTTTGGGTCTCGCTCCGGCTGCGCGTCGGCGCCGGTATCGGAGGCAGCAGCCGCGGAGGGACGGCCGTCTCCACGGGCTTCCACCTTGGCGGTGAGCAGGCTGCTGACGGTGTTTCGAAGAGTGTCGACGCTATCGGCCATTCCGATATCGACTGCTGCCTGACCGATGTAACAGCGAGCATCGCCCCAGGCTCCTTGGACCTGGTCGACGCTCAGACCTCGGCCGCGGGCCACGTCACCAATCAGCACATCGTTGATGCTGAGGATGAGCTGCTGGTAGTCGTCGAGAGCGGCCTGAGAGACCGGAACTCCCGGCTGCCGGGCGCCTTTCAGCTCGGCCGAGCTGACGATGTCGATTCGGTAGCCCGCCATTTCAAACGCCTTGCTCGAATCGACGACTCGGCCGAAGGTGCCGAGGGAGCCCAGGAGCGCACTTCTAGACGCCACGATGTGCTCGTGCTGACTGGCCACCCAAAGGCCGGCGGACGCGGTCATTTCGTCGCAGAAGAAAACCGTTTTCATGCCGGCCTCTCGGGCTTCCCATACGGCATCGCAGAGCTCGGGCACGAATGAGGTATAACCGCCGGGCGTGCGTCCGATGGTCAACAAGGTATCGACCCGTTTGTCGGCGATGGCGGATCGAACCGAGGCCTCGTATTGCGCGGTGGTCGGCGCCGGTGTGAGGCCGAACCAGGCTTGTAGGATCCGTTCTCGATCGGACAGATGGCGCCGCATCATGCCTTGGATCCGCACGATGGCGATGTTGCCGAGGATCTCGAGCGGCAAGCTGTCAGCGCGGGCTCGGCCGCTCACGGCCATGGGAGCCGGTCCGGAGCTGTCGGCCTCGGTGGTGGCACTGATATCGACCGATTCGCCCCGCTCAGACTCAGCTCGCTCCGCTTCGTCGGCGTCGCCGGCGGACTCGGACCCGGCGGACTCGGCGGACTCGGCGGACTCGGCGGGACGCCCCCCATCGCCGACGGCGTTTGCGATGGGAGGGCGTCCCGCAGACATCAGCCGCAAAAAGTTCTGCTGGGCCTGAGCTTCGGTCTCGGCCGCCGGGGGATAAATCGCCAAAAGGCCCGATTCTAGTGAAACTTCGTCCATCACGCTGCCTCGGTGGTTGTGTGTTGTTTCGGTGTGCCGGCTTGCCCTTGGGAGGGCGGTTGGTGCTGATCGAGCCTGGGCGCAGGAACGCCTTTGACCATGTGGACGTCGGTACCTCGGCGTTTGGGCAGACGTTGTAGGTTGCGCCACTCCGCTTGGGTCGGGGCGGTGGGTTGCGCCCGCATGGCTTTGAGCTGAAATTCTTTGTCGGCCGACACGGGATTGCCGAAGGTGAGAATGCCGAGGGCTGCGCCGCCGGGATAGCGCGGCAGAAGCCGCGCGTCGAATTCTTCTTGCAGCTGGACCAGGCGCGGCAGGATCGCCCATTCGTCGAAGATGGCGCCGGCGGCGTCGACGGTGCTGCGATTGGAGCCGTTGTCGAGCACGCCCATGAGCTCGGGTGGCATTCCAAATGTTTGACGGACCTGGTCACGCCCCATCCGGCGCAAGCTCGGCATCTGCATTTGCTCCATGTTGTGGCCGAGGTTGTGCACTGAAGGTTTGATCTCGCCGCCGACATTGAGGAATAGCGGCGTGCCAGGCCCTTTGCGTCCTTGGCGCGCCCACTTTCGTTCTAGCTCGTCGGTGTTGCCTGCCCGACCGTCGGGCCCCGTTTTCGTCAAGCCAGGTCCGACGATGAGCACGTCGGGCCGACCGCGCTGGTAGAAGTGGCTGGCGATGAATTTGGCCGCCGACTCGTCGGCGTCGATTTCGTCGGCGAGGGTCATGGCGAGCCCGCGCGAGCGGCCATAGGGATTGGCCGGGCTCGGGATGCGCATCCACATCACGTGGTCGGGCGGCAACTCCATGCGATAACCGTTGAAGTAGAAAACGTAGAACGGCCGCTGAGGCGTCGGCTTTTCCGCACACCAGGACGGTGGAACCGGAAACGCCTGGACCGGGATGTCGTGGCCGTGGACTCGTCGGATGTCGAGCAGCACGGGAACCTCGCCGGTGAGGTCGAGATAGGTGCTGATGCACCAGCGGACCCAGAAACCGGTGAGGTAGCTGTTGCCCTTGTTGATCAGGGTCAACAGCGGATGCTCGGTGATCTCGACCAGCTCGCCGGTGTGGGTGAGGTCGTCGAGGGCGGAGAATCGGTGCTCCGGCTCCTCGATGGCGCGGACCTCGGCGACCAAGCCGCGGCGCCGGTGCGCTTTCAGGTTGCGCGCGGGCCGATGCAGGCTCCAACGACGTCGAGCGACCCGATCGCTTTTGCGGCCGAGCACCGAGCGGAGGGTGGGCACTTCGTCGAAGGCCGCTTCCCATTCTTTGAGCGATCGTTCGGGAACGTTGAGCCGGTGGGCGAGCAGCTCGAGGAATCCGTGGGGGCCGGGATCGACGCCCATGTCGGCGGCCCCCAAGGCAGCAGCGGCGAGCGCGTCGTGCACCTCGGCTTCCATGGCCGCGGCGTCGCCGGAGTAGTCGCCGTCGAGCTGCACGGCGGCCGACGCAGTGAAGAGGCCGCGGAGCCTGTCGATGAAGTTTGCTTCGCTCACCCCCGCTTTATAGCGGCGGATCGCGTCGGCTCAAAGCCTACTACCGGAAACTAAACGAAAATCAAACTTTCCATACTTTAGATATTTCGTTCGGATTCATGATCTGACTGGACCGTCGGATCTAAGTGTCTGGGGGGTCAAGGCTTTGGAAGGAATCCCGACAGCGCCCCGCGTACGCGCGCGAGAACAAAAAATTTTCTACGCGGAGGCGGCCCAGGGGGCGCAGGGGGCGGGGGGCAGCGCGGGCGGCCCCTTGGAGCCTAGTGGTGGGCGGGGCGGCTACGCCCGCCGCCGGAAACGCTGCGTCGACCGACTCTGAGATTGGCGTTGTTTCTAGAGGCGGAGTCCCTTGAGCTTTCGGTCTTCGATGCCCTTTTCTTGGGTGGCCACAAACACCGACCCGCGGAGATCATCTGGTCTCCGGGAGGATCTCAAAAACGACGCTGCCAACGTCGGAGCTTTCTCCTGTTCAAGCTTTTGTTTTCTAATCGTTTGATGCGCCTATGCTTTCTGTTCCCCGTTTCGATTGAGGACAGCGACTTTGAGACACGATATAGGTTGCTCAAGACGGCATCGCTCGGAACGCTCGTCAATTGATCAGACGAGTCGAACGGGCCGTTCGGTCTTGACTGACGAGCAATCTTTAGGTCGACGATTCGATCGGCCGTGCCTGTTTGAGGCCTAAGCCTGGATAGCACCACTCTCCCAGGGGCGGGCCACTGGACTCGTTGGAAGGACTGAAGGCAATCTCGTAAGGCGGCAACTCGATGGTGCAGGAGGGTATTTCTCAACGGCACCAAGCGCGCCGAAGGACCCTCATCCTGGCTAAGATCAACTCCAATATTCGCTTCTTCCAGTTTTTCACGCATACGTTGGATCGTTGATCGATCCAAACTAATCGTTATCTTTAGGTCTTTGGCATGCATCAAGCTACTCCACACTTACCCGCTGGTACCGGGCAATGAGCCCATCATGGTCTAATGGGCCTCCATCACTCCGTCGGTAATGACGGTGAAGTCGTCGGGCCCACCGGGTTGAACCGTGTAGCGACCCACGTTTTCCCATGTTCCCTCTCTGTGCTGGTACCCATCAGCTGAATTGCTGCCGTGTTGTCAGCTCGAAAGGTTCGGACATCTTCGAAGTCCCGCCGTATTGCTGTGCATACGTGACCACACACCCACTACAGGCTCGACAGGTGCATGACCGACAGGCGGCGTACTCTCCCTACCCGGTCGGTGTTCCGAGTTCTCAAGGCCCCCCGGGGGTTTACTGAAGGTTTTGGGCACATCTCGACCTCGGATGGCCAATCATGGGGTATTTTTCATCATATTTCCCGTCGAGCGTTTCGAGGATTCCCTCAACCTCGTTGGCATGACGAGGTCGTTTCCTCCCACCAGATTAGGGAATGGGCCCTCGATTTCCAAGCTTAATGACGGAAACTACAATTTCCGCCTCATCCGCTCTCATCGAGCGGCCGCAGCCCGGACCCGGGGTCGAACCGGATCCGGACTCAGTGGAAGGGATAGGAAACGTTCTCGACGTCTCCGTCCCAGCAGGCTCGACAGTAGCCGCAACGAGCGGGCTTCTGTGAGTATGCCGGGCAGGTGAATCCCTCGGCTCGCTCCCCCTGGTGGACGGTGCTGGTCGGTAGGCCGAGCTTCGGAGGCTCGCCGTCGACCATCGGTGCCGAGATCCGGATCACGAGATTGTCGGGCGGGGTCTCTCGAGCGAGATACTGCCGGACAACCGCATACTCCCGGGTCGGTAGCCAGTGACGGATTTCCGGGGTCTGGTCAGCGACCTCGGCGATCGTTTGCAACATCCGGACGGACTGCAAATCACCCGAGTCGAACCAGCGGAAAAAAGCAAGACCCGTCTCCAAGCCTTGCCACCGTACCAGCCTCACCATCGCCTCCACCCACCGGGGATGCCCGAAACGATCGAGCCGCCGTTGGTAGGCTCTACGCACGTTGGACATGCGATAGAAGCCTTTGAGGGCGTAACATCCGTGACAGATGCTGCCTTCGACCTCGGCGAGCTTGCCGCCAACCTTGCATGCCTGAGCGGGAATACCCCAGGCGTAACAAGGCATTTTGGAAGGATTCGAGAGACCACCCACGATCTCCCAAGCTTCGGCGCGCGACAACTGATCCATATTGGAGCTCCTGTGAAGTGAGGGGGATGAGCTGCTATTTGGCCGGGACCGACTACCCAGGCTCAGCAGGGCTGCCGTCGGACCGCGTATTCAGTTGTCAATGACCTCCGCTTTGATGAATATAAGATACCGTACGGAAGCTTAATAGTCAATAGATAAACCTTGATTTGCTGAATAAACTTCTTTGCGGTACACTGTACCCATGGAGGCAACCACATGATCACCTTTGACGAAAGCAATCCGCTGGAAACACTGACCCTCGAGCCCGGGGCCGAAGAGCTCTATTTCAGAAGCCCGGAAGGGGAAGAGATGTCGTCCGTATGGGTATCAGCCGCCGACGAGGCCGGAGAGGACCCTCGCGACATCCAACGAATCACCGCCGTCTTGGCAGAGCAATGGCGCTGCCAAGTATGGGAACGACACGAGGTCACCCTTGTCGTGGGTCGATATCGCCTGCTCGATGAAGCACTGAGAATCCGCGACCGAATGGCGAGCCTACCCACCGTGGAGCAACGGCCTTTGATCGCAGCCCTAGCGACCGTCTCGGCCGTCTTACAAGATCTACCCGAAGAGTGGTTTATCGACGCCGAAGCCGCGGCAAAGGTCTACAGCGTGTCTCAACGCAGGATGACTCAGCTCATCGGTCAAGGCCGCGTGCCCGGCGCACACAAACGAGGACGCCTTTGGATGGTGCCCAAAGAATTCGAAGTCCTCGAGCACTCCGAGAAGCCGCGAAAGCGGCCCGAATGGCGAGTGATCGTCGAAGAGAACATGTTGGTCGAACCGTACTATTCGATGCATGCAGCGTTTAAGAGGGCGTATGAGCTTAGCCGTGAGAATCCAGAGCAATGGGTTGATCTCCACATTCCCGACGGCCGCGCTCCGGGAGCTCACATTTCTTTCTCTGCCGGACAGCCCATCGTGACGGGCGAGCTTCGCGACGAGAGCATTCGGGCTTTGGTATCGCGATATTCCAATCGATTCCAAGAGGACGAAACTGGCACCAAGGCTTGACTACGCGTGTTGTTGCACCGGAAACGTAGGAAGGTGTGGCGCCACCCGCTCCAGGGTCACATGCGCCGCATACCGCATCGTCGTCGTCGGGCTCGCATGCCCAAACAGCCGCTGCAGGGCCTGCAAATCCCCCTTCGACGACTTCAGGAACATCAACCCAAAAGTCGACCGCAACCCATGGGTCGGCACCGGCGCCGTGATGCCGGCCGCTTTCTGAAACCTCAGCACCGCGTCGTACACCAGCCGTGGCGACATGCTTTGGCACTCACCGTGGACTCGGCACGGCAACAACAGCGCCTCCGTCGACGATCGATCCATCTCCCGCAACGTGGCCTTCACATACCGCTCCACAACCGCCGCCGCTCCGCGATCGAGAGGCGCTAGGCGGCGTTTATTGCCTTTACCCAACACGTGGAGCTGCCAATAGTGCTCAGAGGCTCCCGTATCCACATCACAGAGCCTCAGGCGGGCGATCTCAGCCCGACGCAGCCCCGAGCACACCGCCAGCACCACCGCGGCCGCGTCCCGAAGGGCTGCCACCTGCGCGCTGTCAGCCACCCCTTCCAAAGGCTCCGCGATCAAGCCGCGCAGATAAGACGTCAAACGGTCATAGTCCTCCGTCGGTAGCGTCCGATGGGGCGTCTGCTCCACCGCCACCGTCGGACACACCCTCGCGATCGACGGCGCCGAGGGCAACGAGTCCGACCAAAACTCCAAGCTCCACCGCATAAACGACCGCACCGCGGCCACGCCCAACGCTGCCGGCGCGCTCGGATTCGAGCCCACCGCTTCGGCGTGAAACGCACGCAACACATCCGCCGTCACCTCCGCCGGGCTCTTCACCTCGGCATCACGACAAAACGCCGCGAACCGCTTCAGAGGGGGGCGATATTTTTCAAGCGTCGACTCCGCCAACCGACGACCCCCACGGCCCACGGCAGACTTCTCATAGACCTCGAACGCCTCATCCCACGACGGACGCTGCCCCGGGTGTGCTCGAGCCGCGGCTTCACTCGCCGGCTCCGACCTCGGCTCAATGTCCTGCCCCGTGCCGTGGCATCGCGCCCCCTGGTAGAGATGCCAACGGACAATGAAACCCTGCCCCTTCGGCCGGATCCCGATTCGACGCTCACACACTGGACACTTGGAAAAGGTGCTCATCCCGGCACCGTAGCTCAAACGACCGGACATCAGCGGACACCTAAAGATGTCCGGTCGTGTCCATTTCCCTGTGGTACATACCTAGGAATGGGCAAACGGCAGAGCAAGAAGCGAAAACCAACACCCGCTCGGTGCGGAGCTCGAACTAAAAGCGGCACCCCGTGTCGACGTCCCGCCGGCTGGGGCACCGACCACGTGGGTGAAGGCCCGTGCAGACATCACGAACCCCAACCCGGCACAGAGTCACCCATCGCGTTCTACGCGATGGAGGATCTCGTCACTCTCGCTCGACAACATCGCAAAGCCGCGTCCCAAAATCCCTACGACTTGTCCGACGATATCGCCGCATGTCGCGCCGCTCGAGACCAACTGCTCAGGCGGGCCGACGCCGTCGCGGACGCCGTTCTGAGATGGGCTGCCGACACCGATCAAAAGCCGCCCAAATCGGTCGTCGATCTCAACGGCTATGAAATCGCCCAACGCTTTTCCACAGCCGCCACCAAGATGGTCGAAGTCCAAATGCGCCGTGAAGCCCTTGACAGCCTCACAAAAGCCGACGTCAAAGAGCTGTTCAAACAAATCGGCGAGACCCCGGGCCTGGCCCTGCGCACGGTGCTCTCCGAACACCTGCCGGACCTCGACCCGGTGATTGGAAACGACATTGTCGGTCATTTCTCGCGGGAGATCGCGGACGCCTGGCAAGCTCTGGCAGCTCGCGCTTGACACCGCCGCCGGAGCCGCGCGCCAACGGTCCGCTCAATCCGTCGCCACCCGGGATCCCCTGCACCGTCGGCGCTATGCCGACGATCCATGGGCCTATATCGCCGACATCCTGGGAATCACCCTCTCCCAACCCCAGCGGAAAGCCCTAGAAGCCGTCACCTCCCACGACCGCGTCCTCTTGGCCGGCGCCAACAACGTCGGCAAAACCGTACTCGATGCCTGCATCGCCCTTTGGTTTCTCGACGCTCGCGGCGCCCAACCCGGGGGAGATTTTGAAGAACGCGGCGCGCGCGTTTTGCTCGTTGGTCCCGATCACAGCACCATCTTCCAAACCGTCTACGCCGAAATGCTCAGCCTGGCTCGCCGCGCCGAAGCCCGAGGCCATCTCATGCCCGGCAGCCGCTCCACCGCCTCCGTCACTTGGAAAGTGCGCGAGAAATGGGGTGTCGAACCCTTCGCGCCACCCCAAAAAGCCGGTCAAAACCAAGCCCACAGCGCCGCGGGCCGCCACCAGCGCGAGCAGCTCGCCATCATTTGCGAAGCCCAAGGCGTGCCCGATCCCGTGTGGAAAGGCGTCGAAGGCATGTGCTCCACCCAGGGCAACATCATCCTGGCGGAAACCAACCCCACCGAAGCCCACGGCCCCTTCCACAGCCGCTCTAGGCTCCAGAGCTGGCGGCTCGTGCACCTCTCCGCCCTCGACCACGACAACATCACCCAGCGCCGCCTAGTCATCCCCGAGGCCATCTCGTGGCAAAAGCTCGAGAGCCGCATCCGCGATCAATGCGAAGAGCTCGGCCCGTGGCCCGAGGTCCAGCCCGCCGCCGAATACGACGATTTCATCTACGCCCTGACCCCCGAGGAAGCCGCGCACCCCGAAGCCGTCCGAGACGACGGTTTCCTAGGCTCCGCCGAAGGCCAACCCCGCATCTACCGGCCGCGCGCCAACTTCGCGCCCCAAAGCTTGGGCCGCTACCCGAAAGGCGGCGAGCAAAGCCTCTTCGACCCCGCCGCCCTCGACGCCGCCATGGCTCGATGGCGAGCCGCCCACGTCCCAGAAATTCCACCCGATCGCGTCGGGCTCGACTCCGCCTATGGCCAGAACGATGCCATCTGTGCCGTCGGAGCCTGGGGCGACGACGCCACCACCCTGCTCAGTCGCTACCAGGAAGCCATGTCCCAAGGGCAACCCGACGCCATCGAGCTGCTACGGGAGCACCAACGGTGCTACATCGGCCGTCTGCACATCCTGCCGGCGGCCGCGCCCTCGAACACCGCCCGATGGATGCTCGATCACTTCCCAAAGTCCCATTGGATGGTCGAGCACGCCGGTGGCGGCGAAGGCGTCTGCGATCACGCGAGCTCCACCCTGAAATTTTTCAACTTTTCGAAAATCAACCCGTCCGGCAGCCCGCCGCCACGGCTCGAAGAAGAAATCGCCTGCGACAACGTGCGCGCCTCCCTCTACGTCCGCGCCGCCATGCTCGTCAAACGAGGCCTGGTCGACGTGCCCGACGACCCCATGCTGCGCCAAGAGCTCATGGCCATGCAGCTCGTCTACGACCGCATCACCACCCAGAATGGCGAACGGGTCCAAGTGGCGCGGCTCATCTCTAAGAAAGACCTCAAAAAAGCCCTGGGCCGGAGTCCTGACCGAGCCTCAGCCTTCGTCTTTGCCCTCTGTCAGCCCGACGCCGGAGAGCCCGGGGCGGATATTTGGTGACGTCAATTCACCCGCCTTAAGCCACCTTCCAAAATCTTGAGCTTCGCTAGATTCATCTCTTGAATCGTATAAGCACCCGAAAGACCAATTTTTTCCTTTTCGCCCATGGTTTGATCTTCTAAACAAGGGCGCGCAGTAGCCCACCAACCGATGGGTGAAGAATACTGGGGAGCACTTTCGAGAATCCAATATTCTCCGCTATCCGTGCGTACCAACTCATCACCCTTGAGCCGGCCTGGGTTCAAGTGAACCAGCTCTGACGCTATAAGGTCACCTGCTTGTTTGCTCTTTGCTGAGTCCTTTACTTTCATTGCCGCCACAGGCCCTTTCATGGTCGTACTCACACCTCAAGACCTACCGCCTGCCCTCGCTTGCTCCACCGCCTGCCGGAAAATAAGGTTGCGCCGCTTCCAGCGGGTAATCGTACGCTCACTGATCCCGATCCGCTCCGCCGCTACACGCTGGGAACACCCCTTCTTAATGAGCTCCACCGCTTCTTGTTGACGCTCCGTCAGCTCGCGCCCTCTCACCCCGAAAAAGCGAAGAGTCACCACCACCGTCCTGGATTCGTCACTTACCATCTGAGCCCACACACACGTTTTTGGCCTTGCCTTATTTTGGCAATCTCGTAGAAATTTCCGTTCCACTGGAAAAGCCATGTTTTAATCAGCTTCAGCGCAGTCTTATTCTGATCGGGCATCGTAATCTTCCTGTTGTCCTTATGCTCAGCCCTCAAGGCACTTCGTATGCGCATTGCCGCTCTGCACCGCCGCGCGATGAGTGTCCTTATCCCGGTGCCAGCCACAAGCACAGCTCACCCGAAAACCACCGCTGCCATTCGGCTCGATAGAAATCTCCTTGGCCGGTGCTGTCTCGGTGGTGGATTGGCTGCCAATGGCTGCCGCTTCGCTGCCGTGGCTCGATTGGCTGCCAATCGGCTGCCGAGTTGGCTGCCGTTGGCTGGTGGATTGGCTGCCAACGGATGCCGCTTCGCTGCCGTGGCTTGGTTGGCTACCAATCGGCTGCCAATCCGCTCCCGATTCGGCTGTGATTCGCTGCCAATCGAGTGGCGCCGCCGATTCACTGCCACCGACCCTGGGCAACATCGGCCACACCCAAGCCAGGCCAGCCATAGCCGCCTCCGTCCCTACCGACGTCGCGAACGCCAACAACGCGCCCGCCCAATGGGCGGCTAGCCAGCCAGCCTCTAGGATCTCCTCAGCCGTCGTTGCGTGCTCAATTCGCAGGTGCGACACCGCCATCAGCAGCACCGACGCCGTAGCCAACGCGAGGACCGACAACCGAAGCCAAATCGAAACCGGCCGTTTCTCGAGCTGCTCCATGCGAAGGAAGATCAACAGGAAAACCGTCGCGCCCGTCAGCACCACCGCCACCAAGCCACCACGCACCGCCAAAACCGGCACCGTGGCCCCTGCCGTCAGCCCCCATCCAAGGGTCAACACATGGGCAGCGATACCAGCCACCAACAGCCAACCCGCCGCCGATCTCACAACTGGCTCCAAGAGGCAAGCTCAACCAGGTCCAGGTCCTTCCAGCTCACTCCGTGGCGAAAATGCTTGGGGCGGTCCTCCCTTCGACGAGCCAAAGCGTCCAGGAAGCCCACCACCCGGCTATCCATCGAATCCGCCATCGACAGAATCAGGGCCTCAGCCGTCCGCGGCTGCGTCGCCGCCGGACCGGCATTCGAATGGTGGGCATCAATGCAATGCTCCACGTGAAGGCGCTCCCTCAACGGCACGTCCACTTGCTCTGCCACTACGGCCCATTGCATCTTCGAAATCGCAATGTGCCCCACGGCACCGCCAGCGGCGGAGTACTCACCGCCGGGCTCCCTGTTCACCTCAAAAAGCTTGCCCACATCGTGAAATAGAGCGGCTGACAACAGCACATCAAAATCAATATCCGTCTCAAGCCGCTCCTCGAGCCAGGCCGCATATCCCACGGCCAGTTGCGCTACCGCCGCGGTGTGCATAAACAGCCCGCCGGGCCAAGCGTGGTGATGCCCCTGAGCCGCGGGCCAGTCGAATCGATCTGTATCCTCCAACAGAACCCACCACCGATGCGCTGCTTGATGAGCCCACTTCGAAAGCTCGACAGGATAGGGAATCGAATCCAGAATCGCATCAAAAACGGACCGAAGACCGGCACCTGACTCGCCATCGGTTTCATGCAGAAGATAGTTCAAAAAGCTTTTCTGATGCGGAGGCATGGCATCTATTTTGGCTGCCAACACCTCTTCGAGGTCGACGCGCTTGTTCGGATTGGTCATAGCCTTCAGCCCTCGGGGATATTCGCGAACTCGTCATCAGTCATCAGATCGAGCTTAAAAGTGATCGATTCGATATCAGATTGCTCCTCTGCCCAAATCTTCAACTGACTGGCTAGCGTTTTGAGATGTGACGGGTTCCGTGGATCCCAAACTGTTGACATACCATCGTTTAGCTCAGGATCAAGAACAATGAAGTGCCTCGGGTCTGCTGGGTTGGTCTCACTCAAAGATCTCTCCTCCTCAGTTATTGTTCTCGGCCGTCCGGCTGGGGTATCGAAGGCCTCGGTTCCCCGCACTGAGGGCAGCGTGGGTCTGAATGGGGAAAACCACATTTAGTGCAATGAATATCCTTCTTCTTCATGCCTCCAAGCTCCGGATATCCAAAGTGATTTCGAGCGCTTTGCAACCCTCCTTCACCAAGTCACCCAGCTCACCACTGGTCACGCTGTGCACAAAGTGCCGGTTCGGAAACACGATCAACAAGGCACCATCCGCTTGGCAGTGATATCTAGCCGTTCCGATCCACGTTTCGTATTCATCCAGATCCAGGCGTTCCTTCAGCCAGGCTTTGAGGCGTGTCCAATCCTCAGAGGGGTAAGGATCTTTGGGCGGTAAGTCGGCAGCCGCTTCAGTCATCTCGGGCTCTCCTTTCTGTTGTTGCTCCCATCCGCTGGTCTGGGCGTGCAATCTCTCCACTACCGCCCATTCCTCAAGCATGGCTTCCTTGAAGAAAGTTAATCGTCTGATCGCTTTTCCGCGTTTCTTCTCCACCTTAGAAAACCGTGATTGGAACACGGATATGATGAAACTCAACGGAATACCTTTTTCGATCCAGCTCCGCATGAGCTCCAGCTCAATAGCATCTGGATTGGGGTCGGACCGGCCACTAGCACCCCTCAGGAACACAATCCAAACCGTCTCCACCGAATTCACCAAGCTGCTGCTGCTGCCTTTAAGGCTAGAGGCTAGAGACTGAAGGCTAGAGGCTAGGGGAGGCGACATCTGCGACCCTTCGCGACGGTCCGCGACAGCACGCGACAGCACGCGACGGGTTTCGACAGGTTGCGACTCCTCGCCACGATCCGCGACAGCGCGCGAATTTTCTGCCTTGGCAAGTTCCTCCGCTTCCCTCGCGAGGCGCTCCGCTTCTCTCTTCGCCGCTATCCGCTCCCGATCCTTATCTCGCTTATCCACAGAAGCCCGATAGGCGTCGTACTTTGCGTAGTTGACGATTCTCCAACCCCAGTCTCGATGGTCCGGATCCAAAAGGACGATACGGCGACCGTCCTCTTCAGGCGATCGAGACAACGGGTCTGGCTTCTGGAGCTTCGCTAGGCCCTTCTTCACGTGCTCGAGCGGCGCGTTGGTTCGACGGTGAAACGCGTTCACCGTCATGTCCACCACCCCATGCTTGTCACACAGCTTGAGGAGATCCTCCAACACGGTCCGGGCCTCCCAGGAGTCGGCGACCGAGGAGTCCAGTGTGTTGAAGATGCGCGTGTAGCGTGCTCCCGCAGGAGGCTTTCGCGCTTGGCTGGGCTTACCCATCCCCTAGGGCTCCAGTCGAACGCAATTTGGAAAAGTTTCAGGCACCACCGCCTCGACCCGCTGGCAAGGACTGTGGTTACCGGCCACCTTTCCATAGAGCCTCTTTGCTATCAGCTCCGTGTAGGTCGCCGAGCTCGTCACATAGCTCAAGGCGTTGTTCCTTCTCTTCCAGGTAAGCGTCACAAAATCCGAGCGATCATCCCTTCTTGGAATCCAGCCGTAGGTAGTGATCGATACCCGCGCGGCCGCGAAGCGATCCCACTGGACGAAATCCAGTGACTCCATCGCCTTGGTCAAGACTGATGGCAACTCAGCGGTGCTCATGGCAAGCTCCTTTCATTTTCATCAACCCGCAGCTGCGTGCTGATGGTTTTCGGTCTTTACGTCGTCAAGCAAGTCAAATAGCGATGGCGCCTCCGCTTCCTTCGCCGCGATTTCGCAGTACCGGACCCCGTCAAAAAAATAAGGTAGTGAAAGCTCGAACCCGATCCCTCGCCGCCCGAGTTTCAGGGCTCGGTATGGCACCGTCATAAGGCCTCCGAACGGGTCTAGGATCTGCTCACCGGGCTGTGAGTACTGAGTGATCGCACGGTCGACAATGTCCAACTGCAAGGGGCAGATGTGCATCTCCCGTGAGCGGTTGGCTTGGCTGGTATTCAGCGTCAGCATCCGGGTAACATCGGACCACACCTCATCCGACCAGCTCGGAGGCTGTAGAAGCATGAAGGAAGTTGGCAGAACGCCCCGCGCCTCGAGCCTTTCGCCTAGCCGAACATGCGCCTCATAGTCGTAGACCTCCGACAAGAAGTGCTCTTTGAACGCTCGAAATATCGGAGCATGCTCCAAACCTTCCATCTCTTCCAGCGAAACCAACCGGTCACCGGAAGACCTCGCGAAACCGTGTGCGTCGGTCTGCCACCTAGCCCGTGAATAATGCCCTTTGTCTTTGATCACGGGCTCATCCGCGTAGCCGTTCGATGGATCCGACGGTGGCTTACGGAGAACCAATAGATACTCAGGCATGCCTACGCCCATCTTGGATCCGTCTTTACACTGTTCGGTCCAACCGAGTCTGTAGGTCTGATTGTTTTCCCGCACCACGTCCGTGACGATCGTTTTCATTCCAAGGAATGCAAAACCGTGCCCTTGGAAGTGATTAATACACTCCGCATGAAAGGGATAGACGGTCTGAAAACCCAACTTGTTGATACCGCCGGGAACGATCCGATCCTTCACGTGGATAGCGGCGATCCGCCCCGGCTTGAGTGATCGAAACAGCTCGGGCGTCAAGTAATCCATTTGGGCAAAAAACTCTTCCGGTCCGGAGCTGTGCCCAAAGTCCGCGACATGGTCGGAATACTTGTATTGATTGCCGAAGGGAGGCGACGTCAGAATCATGTCGATCGAGTCATCTGCGAGCCTCGCCGCCTCCTCTACGCAGTCGTTGCGGACGAGCCTAAAACCCTCTCCCTCCACCTCAATCCGCTCCCCTACATCCACCGAGGCGACCACCTCACGGGCCATCGACTCTGCGGAAAGGCCTTGCTCTCGGATGATTTCCGCCATTTTTCTGGTCAGCTCCCGGTGTTGATCCCATTTCCGCACTAAGGCATCGCGAACGCCCCGCTCTGCCTCGGTATAGATCAGGTCGATCCGAACCGGCCGGGTCTGCTGAAAACGTTGCAATCGGTGGACGGCTTGAATGAAATCGTTGAATTTGTAACCGAGCCCCAAAAACACGGCCCGATGGCAGAAGCGCTGAAAGTTGCAGCCCGAACCCGCGATTACTGGCTTTGTTGCCAGGATTCGAAACTTACCTTCGGAGAAGTCGGCGATGCGGCGCTCTCGATCTTCGAGCTCCTGGGTTCCGTAGACGTCCACTGCCTCGGGAATTGCATCGACGATCGCGCGCCGTTCGTCTTCCAGGTCGTGCCAGATGATGAAATGGGCCTCGGGATCCTCGTCCACTAGTTCGGCCGCCTTGGTGACGCGAATAGCCATCGAGCGGCGCTTCTCTCGAGCTGCGTCTACCACGCCCAACGAGGCATTAGGCACTAGCCGGAGCTGTCCATCCCGTTCTTGGCCGGCATCCGCGTAGTCGCTCGGCAGCTCGTGCCATCGAATATCGAGCGGCGGTAGGTCATATCCTTCATCCGAAAAGCCGAGGTCCGAGGGTTTTTGCAAAAAAACCGACCATCCCGACATCCAGGCCCAGAAATCCGCTTCCTTGTGAGCATGGAGCGTCAGCGCGTCGGCCCGGGTGCTGTCTCGCTGAAAGAATCGCGTCTTTGCGTCGCCAACCGACATCACACCCAGGTACGCAGCGTAAGCCAGTAGCTCCGTGAATTCGTTGGGCGATGGAGTCGCCGTGGCCACGAATCGATATCGGACGTCTTCAAAAGCTCGCATGAATTCTCGAAAGGTTTTTGACCCGCCCATCCCACGCAACACAGAGGCCTCGTCGAGCGACGTCACAGCGAATCGGCTAGGATTGATCTTCCCCTCTCTGACCGACTCATAGTTGGTGAGATAGATTCCCGGTCCTTCGAGCTCGGCCGAGGAGCGGATAAACTGGAGCGGCGTGCCCATGGCCTTTGCATCGCGAAGAAATTCCCCCCGAACCCCCAGGGGCGCCACAATCAGCCCTGCCTCTCCTACCTCCGCCGTGATGCTTCTAAGGATCTCCAGCTGCATGTAGGTCTTTCCCAAGCCAAACGCCGCAAAGATCGCCCTGCGACCTCCACGGATCGCCCATTCAACGATCGCCCGTTGGTGCGGAAGTAGGCTCGGATGCAAAGAGCCCGGCTCGATCGCCAAACCCCGGTCAGGGCTGGTCGCGATCTTTGAGCGAAGGAATTCTGAATACAGAGTCTTCATGCTGGGCCCGGCGATTGTTGAGCCGATAGCCTGCGAGAGACACAGCTTGTGCAGAGAGGGGGCCGCTCGTGAGGTACCACTGAGCGACGGCGACGGCTCGATTCCAAGACTCTCCGCCCGCTTACCAGAACGGTTCGCTCAGGATGGGGGATATATCTCTTCACGAAGAAGCGCAACGGACGCGGATGACGCGCAGCAATCGCCGTAGCTGCGAGGGAGTCATGCCCTCCGCTGAACATGGAGTAAACGCTACGCACTGGATACCGAGTCGAGCTGTGAGTCGCAATCGCGGAATCGATCACCGCCAGAGAGTCAGAAATCATTTTCACACCTCTCTGGAGCCGAGACCTTCGATGAGCGATCGATAGGCAAGGGCTGCCTGTTCGGGCAGGACTCCGTTTCCGGCGAGTCGTAGCAGAGCCACCCGGCCCACGGAGCCCACCCCATCAGCCAAAAGACGAAGAGCGGATTTAACAGCTTTTGGGGAGACTCCGGGGGCGAGGTGCTGGAATCGTCGGTCGCGGAGGATGTGGGCCCAGGCTGCGGAGTCGTTGGGTCCTGGTGGGTAGAGACTGGGAAAAGCAGGGCCGCATCCGTGAGAGTGGTCCCCGGATTGCTCTTCCATTCTGCCGTCGCCGCGGTCGACCTTCGGCTCCCTCTTGCATCCGTCGCTGTTGGAGTCGGCCATTGCTGCGCGGCTCCTGTCAGGGTCAGATTGCCTCGTTTGAAGCTGCCCCCCCCACTCGCATCGCTCGCCAACGGCGTGGGCCACCTTCGCGCCCAGGTCTCGAGGCTCGGCGTTCCGCGGCTCGGCCGGTCGTGCGGAACCGTTCCCTCGTTCTGCGAGGAGCCGTACGAGCTGGCCGTAGGCGTGGGGTAGAACTGCCACCAAGAAGAGCCGCTTGCGGAGGTGGGGAGCGCCCGTTTCGGCAGCTCGAAACACGTCCCATTCCGCAAGGTACCCCGCTTTGGCCAAGGTGGTGGCGAGGTGTGAAAGTCCTCGAAGAGCGAGGCCTGGAACGTTTTCCAAGAAGAGCACTCCGGGTCGAACCACAGAAACCCAGCGATCGATCGCGGGCCATAGCCATCGCGGGTCGTCGATCCCTTCTCCTTTTCCAGCCCCGGAGAAAGGCTGACAAGGGAACCCCGCCGAGAGTCCGACAAGAGCGATTTGAGAGAGCTCTCGAAGGTCTTCGAGGCCTGCGTCTGGAAGGCGCTCGACAGAGCTCCAGATCGGCGCCGGAGCCAGTCGACCCGCCTCCATCTGCGCCGCCAAGTACTGACAGGCCGGAACTTCCCTCTCCACGTACAGGACCGGGCAAACATCCGCACTCGCCAACGCGAGTTGGATTCCTGAATCGAGACCGGCTCCGCCAGTGCAGAGGCTAATGAGGGGCAGTACAGCCACATCAAATCCGCTCCGATTTCCCGGCCAGCTTCCCGTCCTTGCGGCATCCTCGGCAAATCCCGGAGCACGGCGAAACCTCGTTGGCATCATTCACCTTGCAGTTACCGCAAACGAAACCCTCGCAGCACGGGCACTGGTGGGACGAATCAAAGCTGTCGAATGGGCTGAAGCAACTCGAGCACATATCCGGGTAACCATTTAGGGTTCCGCCGCGAAATTTGCGCCCGGCACTCTTTTTCGACGTGTAAGCCATTAGCCAAGCACTGCGAGGCGGCTGCCCATCGTCACCATCCCGCCAAACGTTTCCTTCTACATCGACCACTACCGGATCGGTTCCAGACCACGCGTCGAGTGCGCCTTGAGTAGGGGCTTCACCGTAGAGAGGAGCTATAGGGGTGTAGTTGCCCCACTGCTTAAAGAAGAAGGGAATACCTAGGGTCCCGCATTCGAGCTTCAGCGTTCGAATCCAGTAAGGGTGGCCGGGACGGCATCGTTCGCGAGTGCCCGACTCAAAGCCGGCGATGACCTGATCTGGAGCAATCGCCGCCGCTGCCTTGTCCGAAAGCACATCGAAAAGGCTAACGCTTTCGATCATAGGCTCGATGCTCATGAAGCGAGCCTGGATCGGGGTGTGCGAAAGATCACGCCAGCGCTCAACTGCTTCCTTTCGACGCCCCGCCGACATGCCGAGATGAATACCGGGAGTCGGCCATTCGACATCCCTTTCCGCGAACCAGGGGCTGTATCCATGTTTTTCGATCATGGATCGGAAATGCCTGTTGACGGCTTCATTGAAATGCTCGCCATCCTCGCCCGTCAGCTTGCCCGTCAGCATGAGCCGGGCTCGTTTCGTTCGCTTGGTCAGGCACAGATGCAGATGTCCACGATGCTGATAGCTCAGTGCCATGGCTGCCCAAACCTGGGCGATGAAATCGAAGGGCACATCATCATGGAAAAGGTCCGACATACTGCACACGAAAATCTTGCGGCGACCTCTCCATCGAAAAGGTTGATCCAAGATCTCGGGATGGAGACGCACGCTGCCCGACCACTGAGGGCCACGCTTACCCATCCTAGCTAGGCCTCGGTACTTCGGCTGCTGGCGTAACCGGGTAGCGGTGAGCTTTTTCGCGTAGCACCATAGGCAGGACGGATCAGCATCGGTGCAGCCTGTTACCGGAGACCAGGTCGAGCCATGTCGGCCGGTTATCGGATCCCCAGTCCATTCGATCGGGGTCTCTTCAGCCATGATCGCATTCCTCTTCGGTAAAGCTCGGCATTTCAACCTTAAAGAGCCGCTGCCGTCCGACGACAGGAAACGGTTTAAGTCGACGGCGGCCGCTTTTGGCTGTCACCCAGCCGTACCTTCCCGGTGAAAAGTCCCCGAAAGGAAGATCGTTCTCGACCGCGCCAAGCTTCAAAAGGGTTTCAACCGGCTGACAGTCGTACAGATCCACCAAGACCAACGCTCTACCAAAGCTCAAATCGTCACAGGCGACGCGGCGACCTGGTGCCAGGGGGGCGAGGGCTTTTTGGTAGTCGTCGTCCGCCAGCAATGGCTCGATCTCGCGCAAGACTCGCCGTCCCGCTGCGCAGATCAAGAGTGGTCCTCGGTAGCGGGTTAGCCAAGAACGGGTTTCAATCAGCTTCGCACCGAGCGCCATCAAGGACGCACGAGGTTCCCAAAGAGAAATAGCCGGCACTTCATCGCCGGGCCGGACATCGGCAGACCATCTCTCACCCATCGCGCCACTCCCGATAGGCCTGCTGCCAGACCTTCAAACAGCGTCGCTTTTCGTTGGCTGGAAGCGCTTCCCACTGCTCTCCCGTTAAGGACTGCCCGGGATGCATCGACTCAAACACCGCCGCTGCTGTTTCGTGGGACATCGCGGGTTGAGGCATCCAAAACCCCACGCCGCCCACGTTTTGCCAGCTGCCGTCAGGCCACTGCTCTTGAAAGCTTTTTTCTGAAGCCGAATAGCGGCCACACCTCCAACCAGGAGCAGTCGAAGAAAGGCCAGGGCATACCAAAAAGAAAACTAGCGCACCATCACGCGGTTCAAGGCGCGGTAGCCGCCTACCGCAGGGCTCCGGTTGGTACATCAGCGGAGCCGGTACGCGGCCATCACTCACCGGTCGATAGGTCCGGGGTCCTGCGACCGTCCCATGCCACACCGGAACTCGAGGAGTAGCTGTCATAAGGGCCACTCCTTCTTGGCCTCGTCCTCTCTGTGCCTCGTAATTCATTGGTTTCTGTCGTAGGTCTCTGCCAGATTCGAGAGACCTTTCTCTACTTCCCGAACTGCAGAAGCCAGGTCGTTGATGGCGTTCGCAACCGCTCTCAGCCCATCAAGGGAGTCGGCAACCATTCCGGCGGCAAAAACAAAACCGACTACGAAAAGGAAGAGGACAAACTCAAGCATTAGGGACTCCACCTTTCCGGCGAGGTCTTTGCGCCCTCATGCCCACAAGCAAGGGCCGGTAACCAAGGAATCAACGCCTCGCGATCGGCGATTCCCAGCTCAAGCGCCGTCCGCCGCCGGCTGGTCACTTGGAGTGAAAAGGACCGCCCCACTATTTCCTTCAGCTTTCCCATTGCTCGACGCGAGCTGAGCACGGCCGGGCAAAACTGCCCTCCGGAGGGCAGGAATCCAAAACCGAGGCCTGGGCTAATGCAGCCTTGGAGTGAGCTCGGCCAATTCGCTGCATGAAAGAGGATGTCCGTGCGGTTCGGTACGTTCATGACCTCCATCACCGCGCCGAACCGGCTTGAGGTCCGCGGCCCCACCTCATACTCGCCTTCCGGAATACAAGATTTAAAACGCTCGTTGTCAAGCCACTCACGCTCCACCGTCCACATCCAGTGTTCGGGAAGAATCAACAGCCGGCCATACGTCCCATAAGGGGCGTAGGCAAAGCGCTCTAGGACCAGCGGGGGGCCCGACTCAACTGACATTCTGGGCGTTCTCTCGGAGCACAGCCGCGAGCTCTCGTGCTCGGCCTGCGATGTCGTTTAGGGACGAACGCTCTCCAACGCACTTGGCAGACGCAAGCACATCTGCGGCAAGCAGCTTCAACTCGACGTCTTGGAGAAGCCCGTCAATATCCTTACCAAAAGTTTCGAGCAACCATTCATCGTGGCCAGTGATCGGGAACATCGGAACCTCTCGCACCCCCTCAAGTTCTCTAGATGAATACTTGCCTTCGCCCAGTAGGAGTGTGGCCAGCGCCACCGAAGCGTGCTCTTGAGGTCCCGGCGCCGAGGTGATGACGATCGGATCAGAAGGGTTAATCACGTTCCAAGTGTTAGTGGGCATGCGCTGGCTCCCAGACCGCCGGAATCCCCGGAGGACTTTGTAATCGGTTGTTGGCGTCGCGAACGGGTGACCAGGTTTTCCTTTTGGTTGAGAGCACCAGAAACCTCGAAGCGGGTTTTCTGGGCAAATACAACCGGTAAAGCACTGCAACGAGTTTTGCATCGGGTTCTGGAAGCGCCAACCTCCAACCGTCGTGCATGGCGTCCGCCATGGCCTTCGCTGCCTCTTGGCTATGGAAATTCCGCCCTGAAACCGGAATCCATGGGCCTTCGCCCTTGCGCTTAAATACCTGCACTCGGAAGCGACTCATTGGACCGATTCCTTCTGTTCCTCACCGATTGAGGTAATGGCCCATGAATGCTCGTGAAACTTCCACAGGTGGAAACAATCTGCCTGGTAAAGCTCAACATCTCCGGGCCCTAGGTATCTCAAGGCCTCTCCGATAGTCCAAGCGAAGGCGCCCGATATAGGAATGCTGATGTCGGCGCTGACTGCGTTTTTTGCCTCCATCGCACCACGCTTTAAACGTAAAAGATGGTTCGGATCGCTGAAAGACAGCTCAAATTTCCCGAGCGCCAAATCATTATCCTCTGGGTAAGGCTCGGCGCAGCCCACATATCCGGCCAGGCTGGTCAGGCCTTTTGGGTCTGGGTCCCACACATGGCCGAGCAAAAGCAGCTTGCCCGGTTGCATCCACTTCGGCACATCCACCTGAGTGGGCCATTCCGGGTAACACATACTGATCGGCGGCTTGGATTTACAAAGATCCACCAGTCCTCTTGATAGGAGAAACACAAAGGGCTCTGTACAACACCCTCGGGTGGTTAGGCACAGCAGGTTTCGGTCATCTCCCGCGGTCAGCTGTACATGCTCCTTGAGCTCGGGATGCGCCTGAACGAGAACACCTCTGTAGTCAACCTGTAGATTTGGTCCTTCTAAAGGCCCGGAGCCCTGAAAAGCGTCGAGTGCTGGGATGACAGACGCCGCAAACAAGGAATCGATCACTTTTTTACAACTCATTCAATGTCTCGGCAGGTAAGGAGTTAGTGGGAGGGACGGCTCTTCAGTCGCCCCAATAGCCTCTATGGAAAGCTTGAGTGCTAAGTGTTTATTGCCAATCTATAGGCATCACCCCCCCTTGAGAGATTTCATTTACAGCTTCAACAACAGATCGTTTGCGAAGGTCCGCGGCTTCCACTTCCGATAGCTCCCCGCCCCCTATTCGTTCGCTTCTGGCTTCTTGCCTGAGGCGGTCGAGCGCCCTTGCTTTCCGCAGGGCCCAGTCCACCTTCACCTGATCCTCCAGCCGTTCCCAGGACCGTGGGATATTGCCTTTGGTGCCCATCCCCACAATCGTGCCGCCCCCTGAAGGCTTCACCTTCAGTCGCAGCTCCTCGCCTTCCTTCACCCAGTGGTCCAACTCCCACAGGTCGATCGAGTCCGAAATATGGAACGTCTCAAGGTTTACACTGCGAGCGTCCTTGCTGACGCGACCGAATACCAGGGCTGGCCGACCATCCAGGTCCACCAGCTCCAGCGGGATGGCGTCGTTCTCGAAGAGCTCGTTTGCCGACGTAAACGGCATCTTCAGGAGGGTGCCGGCCGTTTCACAGCCCGTCGACACCACCAGTAGAGCCGCCAGGGCCAGACAACGCGTTGCCAAGCCCAGCATCACTTCGACTCCGGCACGATCTCTTGGAGGGTGATCACAGCACCACTGGCTTCATAGGTCAGTTGCTCGGCCACGAATATCGTGTCGACGGTGCTAGGTGCAGCCGCCGTGTAAGTGCCGTCATTGCGCTTCGATCCGATGACCGTAAACGTTTCACCAGGTCGAAGCCCTTCGAGGCTGGCTTCCAAGGTCACGTTTGCGATCTCGCCCGTTTGAGCATCGAACGTGAGACTGGATCCGGTAAAGACCAACGTGGAGATGCCTGTCACGCACACTTGGTGCTGTTCCGGGCTGGCTTTCACCGAAGAGTCGTCTTCCAGCGTGGCGCTCGCAGAGAAGTCCGCGCGAAGCGTGCCGCCGGCGAGCTGTGCACAGGCATCGGTGAAGTCGAATTCCACAGACCACCGGTCGCCGGTGGTCGTAAACTCCTCGTCGTTCTGGCCGGTGGCGGCCACCTTAAATGTCTTTTGCAGTGTCTCGATTCCGCTTGAGACCACGTCACATCTCACCAGGGGGCGTGTGCGTGGCTCACATTTCAGATCCAAAGCAGCCCCTACAGCGAGCGGAGGCGGAGGCTCGGTCACGGCGACGTCGTCGTCATCCTCCCAAGGCCATTTACAGCCCACGAGAGTGAGAATCAAAAGCGTCAAAAACAGAATGGGTACGCGTTTGCGCATGGCGGCGTTTTCCTTTCGTTGTTGGCCGCCATCGGCGGCGACTTGGTGTGATGCCGTCTAAGAAGTAGCCTTGTCGGCTCCCTCAGCACACTCCCCTCAAGCGTTTGCTGTGCGCCCTGTAGGAGAGAATCCAGCTCAAGGAGAGTGTGCTGAAAGAGCAGATGCTGGTCAGATCTCGCTTCCCTCCACTCGCCCCCAAGCGTCGATTTCCTCACCGGTCCATCCCCCTTCGTACCAACCCTCAGGAAAGCCTCTGCGCTCGGTTTCTGCAATCACTAGGTTGAAGCCCTGTCGTCGGTCCTTTCGGAGTTTTGGATCCAGGAGCGCCGGATACATGAGCGCCACCAGCTCTCGATTGGTCGCTCGTTCCAGGAATCCGATTACATCCAGCAAAGTCAAAGCGGCTCGTTCGCTCAAGAACGAAAACAGCTCTACGCTCACCTGATTTAGTGAAAGCGGCGGCCCGGTTCCCAACAGCGCGAGCCGATCCATATCCAGCACCACGCTGTTGATCGCCTGCCTTGCAGTGGCGTGATCTCGGATTGTGTCTAGGCACTCAGCTTCGATGGGGTGCTTGCTCATGACTCGGGTTCCTCCGGCGCAGTCGGCCCGGAAAAACGGGGCGGCGCGGACGCCCCGGTTTCCTCTTTCGTCGTCGGGGGCTCGACTCCTGCGGTCCGAGTCGTCGGAGCAGCGCCCGGGGTTGTCGCCCGGGTTGTCGTGGATAGGCGTTCCGCGCCCGCCGTCTCCACCTGAGGCCGACCCTCTCCAACAAGAGTCTGGCCATACATGGCTGACCCGGAGCGATCACCGCCGAGCCCCCTGTTTGGGTATGCCTGAGATGAGGGAATCGGGTTGAACCCGTAATCACAACCCGTGGTTTTTGGTTGATGATGCCCGACGCCCTCAGCACACCCCTCCGAGAATGAAATGGCGTTAGGAGACCCCACAGGAGCTCCCGGAGAGGTGTGCTCAAGGCGAGAGATCACGGCCAAGCCGCTTGCTTCTAGTCTTTCTAGCGCGTCGCTTCCTATGAGGAGGACTGCCAATACGCGAGGGTATTGGTGCAGCTCCTGCCAACAGGTTGAGCTGAAAAGCTCTTTCATGATCCACCCGCTCGCTGCGCCGCGCCACGAGCACCATGAGGCAGCGATGCGCCCGGAATACCCGCAAAAAGGACATCCAGCATAGAATCCGTCCGCTCCCGCACAGCGTCTACTAGCTCTACGGCCACACAGATCTGCTGCGAGAGCTCATCGAGGTGCTCAGGAGTCGGCTCCAAGAGCGGCCCTGTGTCGAAATCGTTTTTGCGGCTCCTCTTGATGAGGTACTCCGCGAGATCCCTGGTGCTATAGAAGCAAGTGCTCCGACTCCGTTGACCGATGATCTTTTCGGGATCGGCCTGGTTCCGATAGATCTTCCCCAACGCACCGGCCCGTTGGAGCTTGGCAACGTGTTCGGGATGGCAGCGGAGAATCCGAGCGGCCGTGAAGCGATCGACAAGACGGAAGGCTCCGGCTAATTCCTTCTTAGTTGCCATGAGCCCCCTCCTGGACGCCTCTTGCCGCTCGACGAATCCATCCAAATACGTCTAGGACGTCTTGCTCGGTCAGCTCATAGCCCATGGCCAAGCGAGAAATGGTCTCGGATTCAAGGTTTGTGCGTTGCCCGCTCTCAATCTCTCTCTCAATTTTCGAGAGAGTTCCTCGATTGATCGAGCATCGCTTCTCCATCTCCTTGATGCTGATCTTCAGATCGTTGCGCCGTTTCCTCAACATGCAACCTACAATAAATTGTAGGTTGCCTACAGTCAACCCTTTGTTTACACAATTCGACCTTCATTGCCTTATGGGTTGCTTTTAAGCAACCAGTGGTCTACGCTTGCGGAACTTCTGTTAGACGTAGGAGGGTGAGGACGAAGTGAGTGCGGAGAAGGAGATTATGGCCGTCAAAGCGGTTGGCCCAGCCTTAGTTCGCCTACGCGACGATGCCGGAATCAGCCGAGAAGATGCCGTTGCGATCGCCAGGAACCGGGGAGCAGCTCTAACGATTGGTACCCTTGGAAACTGGGAACGCGGACGGGCCCCGAATCTTCACAAACTCCTCCACTACTTGGAGAGCCTTGGCTACACCCTCTCGGATCTTGCGCAGGCTCATTCCAAAGAGCTTGAAAAGCTCGAAGCTAGCGAGACTGAGACTGGACTAGAAGAATGGCGCCAATCGGTAGAGGAGAAGATCCGCACCAACCCCAGATACAGGGAGGCTCTAGCGGAAACCCTTGAATCCATGGGTAAGGGGCCGGGAAAGGCTGTCGAGAATGGATCGTAGGACTACGATTCTTAACGAGGCGATTCAAGCTGCCCTGCTGGAGTCTCCCGAGCGCGCGCTCGGCCTATCTGAGGAAATCCTACAGAAGCCGGATGCTCGCCAGTACGAGTGCTTCCTGGCTCTGTGTTGCAGGGGTTCGGCACTACGAATTCAACACCGCCTGGTGGAAGCAGAGATTGCCTTCTATTGCGCATTGAAAGAGCTTCCTCAAGATCGCCAACTTGAGTGCGACTTCCTTGGGAAGCTCAGCTCGCTTTACCGCGAGTTTGGGAAGCTCGACAAAGCAGTCTCGATCAGCCGGAAACAGCTGCGTTTAAGCACTCAGATCTCCAAACAGCAGGAAGCTTTCGCCAAGATTGAGCATGCGATGCTGATAGCCGACCCTCTCTACTCGAGATGTGATCGCCGAGAAGCTTGGCACCTCTCCACGTCCGGACTGGCCTTTCTCTCGCCTCCACAAGATGCAAGGGAAAAACGGTATCACCGGGCAGCCCTTGAGCTGTCACTGATCTGCGCTGCTACTTCCTCGGGCCTAGAGCTGGAGCCCTACTTGAGCGCCTACGCAGTGCTTCCAACCGAGCAAGGTACTCTAGAATGCGCCTATAGGTGCTGGACTCTGGGGATAGTAGCAAGGCGGCTTGGGGACAGATCCAGCTCCGATCTGTTAACTGAGGGCGCGCGGCAATTCCTGGATTTGGGCGCACCCCTTCACTACGGATTGATCACAATTGACCGAGTGATCACCCTCCTTGTGGAGGGCGATCACTCAAGAGCGGTCACAGCAGCTGGAGATCTCTTTCCGATTCTCCCCCACCTCGACCGCACCTCAGAATGCCGAGACGCAATTCTCCGTTTACTAGGAGAGCAAGCTCTCAGCATTGCGGCCCTCACTTCGGTGAAGCGAGCCCTCGAAAAAGGGTCACGTCTCAGCCGTTAGGGTCGATTGCTCCGACGATTTCAGACGGCGGTGGGGTGACAGGCTGCACCTGGTTTCCGTTACCTGCCTTCAGACTCGTGGTAATCCGCATTAGTCAATCCTCCTACAAGGTCCGCCATGGCTTCATGCCATGCGCAGCCTTGCTGTGTATAGAGAATAGGACACAGCCTGAACCCAAAAGGATGAGCCCAGGCCGTTGTTTTCACAAAAGGCTAGCTTTTTTGGGAGACTAGACCTACCGGATTCCGAAACCGAACAGCATCCGTCCCCAGAAAGAGGAATCTCGGTCAAACTCGAAGATTCGAGTGATGTCGAAAACGGACGGCTAGCCAGCGTCGACAAAATGGTTTAGCGTTCTCATTGAAAAGGAGGCTAAACGATGGCGTATGAAGACCCCGACTCCGCTGGATACGGGATTGCAGTTCTGATTGTGGCGGTAATCGGTTTGATGCTGCTGGCAAACACGGCTAGCAGTGACCCCCTCAGAAATCCTGAAATCGGAGTTGAAAGCACTGCCGGACCTGGCGAAGCTGCCTACTCCGAAACTCTAGATCTCACTCCTACTATTGACGAGGACTACTTTGTTCTAGAGTCTGACCTTGCACCTGATCATGGTCTCGTGGCCGGCAGGAAACTACTAGCCCTTTTCGTTCAGCGAAACAGCCCTCTGGCTATGGCTGGCCTCACGCATGGGAAGTATGCCGCGTGCGTAAAAGAAACTCTAAAGATTGGCACTTTCAGCCAAAGCATGAAGAGATACCTCTGCTTCCAAGACCTGAATAACGATCTTGCACTCGATTCGGTCTTCTACAGGAAGGTGGACAAGCCCAAGATTACCCCCGCGAAATACCAGGTCCGAAAGGAATCAAGACCCGATCCAAGGGCGGAACGCCGCACAATGAGAGGAGAGTTGCTCTATCAAGGATCTGGAGGCGGTGTCCTAAGGCTGCTCTATAGGGAATACTCAAACTCTCTAGCCCGAGACGCTTTTAGCCAAGAGCTGAGCTACGACCTTGAATCAACTGGGCCAACAACGATCTTCTTCCGAGGCTGTGAAATCGAAATTCTAGAGGCGGGGAATCGTGGAATCCGCTACATCGTCCACAATCCCATGAATTGGACGAAGTGATGTCAAGCTTCGTGATGCCCACAAAGCCAGTCCTCCACTAGCTGTGCCGTCTCCGTCAACCGCCTAATGTTTGCATGCCGGTAGATCTGGGTAGTGCTCCGGCTCGAATGCCCGACCATGTCGCCGATCGTCGCAGCGTCCACGCCGATTTCCGGCTCGTTGTGAGCACTCACGATGGTGTGCCGCCAGGTGTAGACGATCGCGGTTTCATCCCCTGTGAGGGCAGTACCGTGTCGCTCATCGGCCGTTTCCTTGAGCAGCGTCCACATGCGATCGTACCCCCCAGTCGCCATATGCCGATTCGGATCATGCCGGCCCGGCAACAAGAAAGGGGAATTCCCGGCTAGTCGAGCCAGGATCTTCAGATCCTCCATTCGGCGGCGACCAAACGGAATCAGCCGACCCTTGATGACTTTCCGATCTCCTTTGGCCGACGGCAGATCAATGACTCGCCGATCCCACAGGATCCACTTCCGCTCAGTCTTCAGGATCTCTCCTGGCCGGCTACCATTAAACGCCATCAGCCGGATAGCCAGGAGGCTCTTTGCTCTCATGCTCGCATACAACGCCGGCGCTCCCGTTCCCTCCGCCTCATCCAAAGCCTTCGTGATCAAAAAGTCGAGCGACTCCAGCAGTGCAACAATCTCTTCCGAAGAGTAGACGTCAGTGCGGCTGCGCTCAGGATAGGGCTTCACCGCCCCGGTCGGATTCGTCCACCCCGCGGCGAACGCCGATGCCGGGATCTTTCCCCACTCCGCAGCCATATTGAAAGCGTGGCTCAAAAGAGAAAACACCCTATTGGACGTCGTTTTTGTCCTGGCCAATGACAGCTTGAGCTCCTCAAGCATCAATGGGTCGATCTTGTGCATCCACATGTGTCGCAGAGCTCGTGACTCGGTTGGCGGCTGAAACGGAAGGATGTGTTTGTTCCAACGGGTTTGGTCTTCCTTCTTCTGCTTTTCGCTCTTCACCGTCAACCGCTGGTAGAGAGGAGCGAAATCCTCCAACGTGATCGCCTCAGCCTGAGCAACCTCGAGCGGATTCGGTTCGTGCTTCCGTGCCGCCTCCTCCACCTTCGAGCGAATGGCCAGCGCTTCCTTTCGAGCCTTGTCGAGGGGTATGCTCGCGACAAGTCCCAATCGCTGATAACGTGGACGTCCGTTCCAGCGGTAGCAGACAAAATACTCCCTCCGCCACTCGTCATGCCGATCCCGCCGGACACGAAGACAAAGACCCGAAAAAGTCTCTCTCAGCCACGGATTCCTTTTGGGATCCTCAGGGGTCCATCTCAGCACTCGCTCTCGGGTCAGCTTTGCGGTAGAAGCCACATCTCGCCTCCAGTCCATTCCCGGTAAACTCCTGGTAAACGATCGTAACCCAAATTGGCTGTTTTTGGCTGTTTTTTAGGCATACCAAAACTAGCTCTTCGAGTACCACAAAGCACCCGTAATGACCTTAAAGCCTTAGAAACTGCGTGTTTTTTGGAGATTTGGAGAAAAAGAAATGGAGCCAATGGGCGGATTTGAACCGCCGACCTACTGATTACGAATCAGTTGCTCTACCCCTGAGCTACATTGGCCCGATGGGACTGCTAGAACCGCGTCCCGAGGACGGGGATTTTAGGGCATCGGTCGGTTTGTGGCAAGGCCGGTTTCCGGGTTTATTCTAGGCGCCAGACGAAGCGCACTTCGTAGGCGTCGTTGTTGGGCGAGGGGCGCGGCAGGTATCGATAGCGGATGTCTTTGCAGCCGGACAATTCGAGCCCCTGTTGGGTCCAGCCGATGATGCCTTCGACCATTCCGATGTCGGGGAAGCTCAGGTTTTTCAGCCAGATGCGGCAGCGGCCGGGCTCGGTTCTGGCTTCGACTCGACCGAAGTCGTGGAAAAGCTGCCAGATGTTGCCGGCTTTGGCCAGCAGGAAATCCGGATCTCCGGGTCTGACGAAGGAGTCGTAGGCGCCCCGCAGCTGGAGGCCGGCGGCGAAGTAACCCATTTTCCGGGTCAGGCGATGGTCGCCGTCTCCCAGCTCTCGGTCGATCAGATCCACGAGCTTGCTGAAGACCTCGCGGCTGTACCAAGCTCCGGGCAGGATGCCTCCCTCGAGCAGGGTCCGTTCTTCGGCATCGAGGTGGGACCACACCGTTGCCCTACCCTCTTCTCCGAAGTGGGTGTCCAAAAACGCCAGACGCGCCAGAAATGTGGATCCTTTGAGATTCGCCATGTGGGGGGATCAACCAAATTGGGCCGGAATTTTGGGATCTTAGCTCAAAACTCAGCCCAGATGTACGTGGCCACTGAGATCGATAAACTGATGTTCCACTCGGCAATCGAATGCCGCTCGACGAGGAGCTCCCGTGACACAGACAGCAGCGACAGACTGTCCACCGCGACGGATCGCGATCAGCGGGGCCGGTGGGCTGATCGGCCATCGGCTTTCTCAGGTCTTGGAAGCCCGTGGGGATACGGTGGTGCCCCTAGTGCGCCCCGGTAGCCGACGCCAAGGCATCGCCTGGGATCCCGAAGGGTCCTTGGAACCGTCCGCCTTGGACGGTATTGACGCGGTGGTGCATTTGGCTGGTGAGTCCATTGCCGGCTATTGGTCTGAGGCCAAGAAAAAACGCATTGCGGATTCTCGTCGATGGGGCACTTGGAGCATTGCCGGAGCTGTGGCCGCAAGCGAGCCCGCGCCTCGGTTGATCTGCGCTTCGGCCATCGGTTTTTACGGCGACCGGGGCGACACCGTATTGGACGAGAGCGCGGAGCCGGGGAAAGGTTTCCTCGCGAGCGTTTGCGAGCTGTGGGAGGACGCCGTGGAGCCCATGAAGGAAAAGGGCTTGCCGACGACCCACCTGCGTTTCGGCGTGGTGCTCTCCACGGATGGTGGTGCCTTGGCGCAGATGCTGACCCCTTTCAAGCTCGGGCTCGGCGGACGGGTGGGCAGCGGACGACAATGGATGAGCTGGATTCACCTGGAAGACGCGGTCGCTGCCATTTGCCTCGCCCTCGACGATGCCGATCTGAACGGGCCGATCAATGTGGTGGCCCCCAACCCCGCCCGCAATCGCGATTTCACCCAAAGCCTCGGCGAGGCCCTTCACCGCCCGACCTGGATTCCCGTGCCGTCGATCGCGGTCAAGACCGCCCTGGGTGAAATGGGCAAGGAGCTGCTGCTGGCGTCCACGCGGGTGGAGCCCAAACGCTTGTCGGAATCGGGATTCGGATTTAAATTCCCGAATCTCGACGACGCGCTCGCCGATCTGCTGGCCTGATCAGGCTCTAAACCGGCCGTCGGCAAATTACGAAAGGAACCCATGAAACCGATTGAAGATCCCACGCTGTGGGTCGGCTCCGAGCTGTCCCGGCGCGAAGACTGGCAACACACCCTCACCCCGCCGGAACTCGCTGAGATCGAATCCGCTTTGCAGCAGATCAAAGTGCGGAGCTTGGAGATGGAGGCGATAGAGGCCGACGACTTCCCGCTCCCAACGTTCGGGCCCCGGCTGCTCAAGGCTCGCCAGGACCTCGAAACCGGCAGCGGCAGCTTTTTCTTGCACGGTTGGCCCGTGGACCGGCATTCGGTGGAAGACAACCGTTTGGCGTTTTGGGGTTTGTCTCGCCACCTGGGCACGCCGATCTCCCAAAGCGCCAAGGGCGAGAAGATCTTCGACGTCACCGATTCCGGCTTCAAGGTCGGGCACCCCAAGGCCCGTGGCCCCAATACCCGCAAGGGTCTGAGCTTCCATTGTGACCGCTGCGATGTCATTGGTTTCATGTGCCTTCGCCGGGCCAAAGTCGGCGGTGAAAACCTGTTGGTCAGCTCCGCGGCGGTGCACAATCGCATCTTGGAGACCCGGCCGGAGCTGCTCCAACCCCTCTACGAGCCTTGGTATTACCGAACCCACAATGTGGACACGGGCAATGACGACCCCTGGTGCAAGCAGCCGATCTTCGCGGTCCACGACGGCCGATGGGTCGCCTATATCCTGCGGGTATTGATCGACCGGGCCTACGAGATGGACGAGCTACCGGACATGACACCCCTGCAACGGCAAGCCCTGGACTATTTGGACGAGGTCTGCGCGGATCCCGACCTGCACTATCGGTTCATGCAAGAGCCGGGCGACCTGCTTTTCGTCAACAACTTCGTGAATTTCCACTCGCGCACGGAATTCGAGGATCACGACGATCCGGAGCAGAAACGGTTGCTGTTCCGAATCTGGCTGTCGATGCCCAATAGCCGCGCCCTGCCGCCGCTATTCTCCGGCGCCTTCGGTGCTACCGAGGCCGGCGCGATTCGGGGAGGCATTCACCCGCCGAGGTGATCCGCTACGGGCCCAAGCGAAGACCTCGCTATGAAAAAAGGCGGACGGCCCGAGAGCCATCCGCCTTTTCCGTTTTGCCGGCTTGTCTGGGATCAGGCCGAGCGACGCCAGATCACCACCACGGCGGCCAGGATCAAGAGCAGGCCGAAGGCCATCAGGCCGGTGTGGCTCTGGGTCGGAACCTCGATCACGGGCACGGCCGGAGCGACGGTGGTACCCGCGCCGCGGACGACCCAATTGCCGGGGAAGCCGAAGCTGTCGATGGTGCCCCACTGCTCGTCGCCGGGCAGGGTCGGGTTGGCGGGCACGTCACCGGCGAGGTAGGTGGCGGCCCAGGAACGGCCGGCGGTCGCGGTTTCGTCGAGGGCCGCAGGGAAATCATTGAAACCCTCGGAGCCGACTCGATTGATCAAACCGATCAGCACATCACCAGGACCGTTCATGACCACCGGGGCCGCCAGGTTCCAAACGTTGAAGGTCGTGAGATCGTTGAATTGCACAGTCTCGCTGATGGATGCCACCAGAGACGCGCCAGTGCCCGGATCGCCGTCACCGTCGGTGTCGGAATAAATCACGATCTCCACCGGATCGCCGACGGTGACCAGAGTGGCTCCCATGATCGCGGAAACCTGCTCGATCTGGAAAGGGAAATCGGCGGCGTTCGGGGTGAAGCGATTGAGCCAGATGAACTGACCGCCGTCACCGATGGAGTTGTCGGCCGAGCCGTCGTCCAAGGTGAGGTCGACGGGCATCATGCCCTTCGCAGGGGTGTAAGAGTCGTTTTGCAGGGAGACGGCTTTGCCGACCACGTGCTCGGGATTGGGGGTCAGCTCAGCGGAGAGGGCGGCGGAAAACACCAACGAGAGCGCAGCGGCGCCGGCGAATACACGGAAACTGAATTTGGGAAGCATGGACAGATCTCCTGGAATGCGCCCGGGGCCAGGGGGTTGGAGGCCTTGGGGCGTCAGCGCGAATTTTTCGGATGGTCGGATTTTAGGCCTGGACCTGCGGGGTGTCAACGGATCGGCCTCGCCGAGGGGCTCTTTTTCACTCGAATTCGATGTAACACCCGGCACCCGGAAATCGTAGTCGTTTCGAGACCCACAGCCTTTCGAGCTCATCGCCGCCCGGCGGCGCCACTTTCAAATGCCGCGGCCCTTCAAAGCTCAAGGACGAATCAGGGACGAACCGGAGATTGCCATGCCCCTAGGAACGATCGTTCAAACCGCCTTCCGCGACCTGACCCAAGCGTTGCGGGTCATCGTCAAGACCCCGATGCTCTCGACGATCGCCGTGATCTCCCTGGCCCTGGGCATCGCCGCCAATGTGACGGTGTTCAGCGTGGTGCACTCCTTCCTGCTTCGGCCCCTTCCCTATGAAAACGCCGACGACCTCGTGCTCCTGTGGGAGAACCCGGTGGCCAGGGCCGGCAATCAATGGCCGACCTCTCCGGCGACCTATCTGGATTGGCAGCGTTCCGCGAAATCGTTCGAATCCATGACCGCGTTGGAGCTGACCTCGGTGAATCTCACCGGTCGCGACCAGCCCCTGCGGATCGACGCCGCGTTTGCCGGCTCCAACTTCTTCGACACCGTTCGCGGTTTCGAGCCGATTCGGGGACGGACCTTCCTACCCGGAGACACCGCCCCGGACGCCCCTCCCGTGGCGGTGATCAAGGAAAGCCTATGGCGCGGTCATTACGGGGCCCAGGAGGACCTCGTGGGCTCCCAGCTGAGCATCGACGGACGGGCTCACACGGTGATCGGCGTCATGCCCCAAACGTTCGACTTCTTGGTCGGCAATGTGGATCTGTGGGCGGCGAAGGACTTTCGTTTGGAGGCCGCCGCGCGGGACGACCGACGTCTGAGCGTCGCCGCACGCTTGAATCCCGCCGTTTCTCGGGAGCAGGGCCGTCAAGAAATGGAGGCCATCGCCGAGGGGCTGTCGAAGACCTATCCCGACACCCACGAGGGTTGGAGCGTGCACGTTCAAACCTTGGACGAGATGTTCCCCGGCCCCACGGACTCCCAGCTGATCAAGGTCTTGCAAGGGGTCGCGCTCCTGGTGCTGTTGATCGCCTGCGTCAACGTCGCCAGCTTGTTGTTGGCCCAAGCGGACTCGCGGCAGAAAGAAATGGCTTTGCGCACGGCGCTCGGCGCGGGCAAGGGACGGCTCCTGCGCCGACTGCTGACGGAATCATTGTTGCTCGCGGCTTTTGCGGGATGCCTCGGCCTGGGATTCGGTTACTTCGGAGTGCAATTGGGAGCTCAGGGCATGCCGGACATCCTGCCCGCGGTCTATTGGCCGAAATTCGACGGCGCCGTGGTCGCGTTCGGCCTGGTGGTCTCCGTCATCGCCGGATTGGCCTTCGGTCTCGGGCCCGCGCTTCAGGCCATCCGCCACCCGAATCTGCGGCAGACCTTGAGCGACGGCGCTCGCGGCGGCTCCACGGGCAAGGATCGCAAGCGGGCCCTGAGCTTCTTCGTCATGGCCGAGCTGGCGATGGCGTTGGCGATTTTGATCGGCGCCGCCGTGCTCACCGACCTCTTCCACGATCGATTGAACGCGGACCCCGGATTCGATTCCACCGGCGTGCTCACCGCCCACCTCACCTTGCCCGAGTACCGCTACCCCGACGATGCCGCCGTCAGCCGAATCACCGAGGAGCTGGAACGGACATTCCGCGAGCTCGGCAGCGTCGGCTCGGTGGCCATGACCAGCGCCCTACCCCGCTCGCGATTCGTGCCGCGGCAGGAAATGGAAGTGGCGGGTCGACCGGCGCAGCCCAACGAAGCCCCCCGGGTGGTGGTGACCTCGGTGACGCCCAGCTTCTTCGAGACCTTGGGCATCGGCCTCACCGGCCAAGTCCAAGGACGATTGCTGCGGGCCTCCGACAACGCCGACGGCGCGCTCGTGGCGGTGATCAACCAGCAGATGGTGGATCAGCACTTCTCCGCGGTGGATGAAGGCAGCCCCCTGGGGCGTCAGCTGAACATCGAAGACAAGCTGTGGACGATCGTCGGCGTGGTGCCCAACTTCGCCCAAGAGCGCCTCGACGGCTTGTCCCCCAACATGCCCCTGGCCATCATGCCCTTTGCCCAACGGCCCGTGCGCGACGTCTATCCACTGCTCAAGGTTCAAGGCGACCCCTACCAGCTCAGCTCCGGCCTTCAGCAGGCCGTGAGCCGGGTGGCTCCCGAGCAGCCGGTGGGCGAGATCATCACTCTTCAGAAACACGTCGATACCGAGCTCGCCGCGCCCACGGTGATCTCCCAGATCCTCTACGCCATCGGCCTGCTGGCTCTGGTGCTTTCGGCCTTCGGCATCTACGGCGTCATGGCCTTTCGCGTCTCCCGACAAACCAACGAGATCGGAATCCGTCTGGCCCTGGGCGCCAGACCGGCCCAAATCCTTTCCCGGATCAGCAGCCAGGGCATGCGACTGGCAGCCGCGGGCCTGGCTTTGGGGGTTCCCTTGGCTTTCGTCGTGGTCTTGTTGATCAACAAGGTCTTCGAGGCGGGGCAAAGCCAAGGCATGAGCCTGACCCAAGAGGTCGGCATGCTGCCCATGGTGAAAGTGCTTTGCCTGCTGACCGCCGTCAGCCTGCTCGCTTGCTTGCTGCCCTCCCTGCGGGCGACCCGAGTCGATCCCCAGAAAGCTTTGCAAGCGGAGTAGGCAATCCCGGATCTGAGACTAGAGCCCGCCGGCCGGTCTCATTCGCGGGACGGCCAGAGAACCCTCACCTCCCAGCCAGAGTGCGCAACCCAACGTGCTCGGGGAGGCTTTTCTACGTCCAGATGCCTCAGAATCCCCTTCAGACGCGCGCGCGGAGCGCAAGCATACAACCCCCCTCTCCCGCTACGGGAGAGGGGGTTAGGGGGGTGAGGGCTCTTCGCCTCCAGGGTCCGAGCTTGCGGCTTCGCCCCCACCAACAGAACCTGGCACGCCCCTTGCTTTAAAGATTTCCCTGCAACCCAGCACCCGGCTCCCCACCAGTCCGCGATCCCGCGGAGCGGGGGAGCTCATCGGTATATCGGCCGAGCGGCGTTCCGCCTCCGGCCGTCAAACCCGGGTGCGACATTCAGAGGAGATCTGAAATGCGTACTTTGTCTCGTGTGATGGTTCCCACCTTAGGCGCCCTCGCCTGTGTCGGCCTGCTGGTCGCGCCGGCGTTTGCGGCGACTCCCGCGGAGAATGTGGCCAACGCCAAGAAGGCGGGCGCGGCCTTTGCGTCGGCTCAGCTGTTCAGCAGCGCGGCTCCGGTGAGCGCCGGCTCCGCCAAGGCGTTCAGCGTGGAGCGCAACGCCGCCGACGCGCTGCAAGCCGGCACCTTCCTGACCCTCGATATGGGCACGATGAAAGCCCTGCACTCCGAGTCCCCGGAGCATTTGAGCTTCGACATCCCCCTCGGTTTCGCAAAAAGCGGCCGATTGAGCCTCGAGCTCGTCCGGGTCAACCCCTTTGCCGAGGACTTCAAAGTCACCACCAGCTCCCCGGAGACCAACCTGCAGATCGATCGCGGCCTGCACTACCGGGGTGTCGTGGCTGGTGATTCCGAGTCCCTCGCCGCCGTCTCCATCTTCGCCGACGACCTCATGGTCTTCGCCGACACCACCGCCCACGGCATCGTCAGCGTGGGTGCTCTCGAAGGACGTCATAAGGGCCCCCGCACCTACGTCGCCTTCGCCGACCAGCACCTGATCGGTGTCGACAAAACCATGGAATGTGGCGTCGACGACAGCGACAACATCCTCGCGCAAGATCTCTTGACCGAGGCCGCCCAGCTGCCCCTCGATCGTCCCGCTAGCCTCGGTCTCAATAAGGCCGCCGGCGATTGCGTCAAGATCTTCCTCGAGGCGGATTACAACATCTACCAAAACAAGGGCTCGACCCAAGCGGTGACCAATTGGGTGACCGGTGTCTACAACCAAGTGGCGACCCTTTACGCCACCGACAACATCGAGACCGGCCTGTCCGAGGTCTATGTCTGGAATTCCTCCAGCCCCTACACCTCCAGCAGCAACACCAGCACCCTGCTCAATCAATTCCAGAACACCCGCACCTCCCACAGCGGCAACCTGGGCCACCTGATGAAGCTCGGCGGTGTCTCCGGCGTTGCCGACGGCTTCAACGGCATCTGCACCAGCACCTCCCAATCCCAAAGCGTCGCCTTTGTGGAGAGCAGCTACCAAACCGTGCCGACCTACTCGAATACGGTCTTCGTGGTCGCCCACGAAATCGGTCACACCGCCGGCTCGCGTCACACCCACGCCTGTGTGTGGAACGGCAACAACACGGCCATCGACGGCTGCGCCGGCTTTGTGGAAGGCAATTGCTCCTTGCCCGGCAACCCGTCGACCGGCGGCACGATCATGAGCTACTGCCCGAACACCAGCGTCGGCGTGAACTTCACCAAAGGCTTCCACGCCCAACCGGCTTCGGTCATCCAAGGCAAAATCGCCTCTGCTAGCTGCCTGCAGGCCAACTGCGGCGGCGGTGGTGGCGGTGGCGGTGGTGGCGGTGGCGGCGGTGGTGGTGGCGGCGGTGGCGGCGGCGGCGGCGCCCTGCAGAACGGCGTGCCGGTCAACAACATCTCCGGCGGCCAAGGCTCCCAGACCAACTACACCATGGCGGTTCCGTCCGGTGCCAGCAACCTCAGCTTCCAGCTCTCCGGTGGCAGCGGCGACGCCGATCTCTACGTTCGGTATGGAAGCCCGCCGACGACGTCGACCTACGATTGCCGTCCGTACCGGAACGGCAACAACGAAACCTGCTCCTTCGCGTCGCCGAATAACGGCACCTACTACGTGATGCTGCGCGGTTATACCGCGTACTCCGGCACCAGCTTGGTGGGCAGCTTCACCGAAGGCAACGATCCCAACTCCTGCGTCGGCAATTGCGGCGGTCAGGCTCCGGGCGGCTGCTGGTGCGACTCCTTGTGCGCCTCGTACGGGGATTGCTGCTCCGACAAGGTACCGGTCTGCGGCTGATCGTTCTCGATACGCACGCGTAGATCCGGGCCCGGTGCCCAGCAGTCTGATTGAGCTCGGATCTAGACCCTTTCACCCCGGTTGTGCCTGCGCGCGGCCGGGGTCTTTTTGATCGGCCCTGGTCTTCTGGCGGCGCAGGTCTTTCGGCGGCGCTCCCCGGAACGGCAGCCGGGCTAGCCAAGCTCCGTCGGTTCCACTAACCTTTCCCGCATGCCCTACCGGCTCATTCTGCATCTGCCCGACGGCGTCAGACGCGTGCCGCTGACCGAAGGAATCCACATCCTCGGCTCGGAGTCCGGGTGTGACATCCGGGTCCGGCATATGACCGTTTCGCGACGCCACGCCCGCTTCGAGGTCACCGACGATAGCCTGTGGATCGAAGACGTCGGCTCGAGCAACGGCACGTCCGTGGACTCCCGCCGGATCCACAAGAAGATCCGTGTGGAGGCCCCGAGCCGCCTGGGATTCGGGGCGGTTCGCGCGGAGCTGGAGCCCATGGCCGCCGGCGACCTGATCTCCGCGGTCCAGGTCAGCCCCTTGCCCAACGCCCTGTCCGATGCATGCCCGGAACCGGGGACGGACGGGCAATCCGGCCTGGGAGCGCTCTCCGAAACCGGTGGACGCACCCTTTCCAGCAGCTCCTTGGAGGAGCTGACCCTGCGCCGCTTGCCGACCCTGGTGGAAGAGCTGGCCTCCGGCTCGACCCCACTCGAAGCCGCCCAGCGGGTGGGGGCCGATTTCTTCCACAGTCTGCCTTGTTACGAGCTCGAAATCCGGCAGGAGAGCCCCCAGGGCAAGGCGGTCTGGTTCAGCGCGCGCACGGAAATCTTGCCGTCTGATCGATCCGGAGAGGTGACCGCCGAGGCGGGAGATCTGCACATCCGTGCGGGTTTCGTGCAACGAAGGCTCGCCCAACAGCTCGCCCCGCTCATGCGCGTGGCGCTCCACCTGATCCGCGGCGCCAACCATCGACCGGCGCCGGCCGACCCGGAGCGCGGCAGGGTCGCGGACGACTCGACACCCACCCCTTTGCCCGAGCCCGCCTCCGTCGATCCGAGCATGCTGGCCCTCTACGCCCAGGCCCAGCGAGTCGCGCGCAGCGAGATCGGCATTTTGATCTACGGTGAATCCGGCACCGGCAAAGAGGTCACCGCCCGCTTCATCCATCGAGCCGCCGGCAAGGCCGATTCCCCGTTCGTCGCCATCAACTGCGCGGCTCTCCCCCGGGACCTTCTCGAAGTGGAGCTCTTCGGCATTGAGCGGGCGGTCGCCACCGGGGTCGACGCACGCCCCGGCAAATTCGAGCTTGCCCACGGCGGCACCCTCTTCCTCGACGAAATCGGCGATATGGCCTTGGAGACCCAAGCCAAGATCTTGCGGGTCTTGCAAGAGGGTGAGCTCTTCCGCATCGGCGGCCGGGAGGCGCGCCCCGCCCGCCCCCGCATTCTGGCTGCCACCCACCGCGACATCGAGGCGATGATCCGCGAGGGCTCATTTAGACGCGATTTGTACTACCGACTGGCGGGATGGGTCGTGCGGCTGCCGGCGCTGCGGGATCGGCTGATGGACCTGCCCAACCTGGCCGCCCGTTTCCTGGCCGAGGAAGCCGCGACTCTGAACCGCAATCTACCGGGTATCTCGGTGTCCGCCATGGACGCCATGATGGTCTACGATTGGCCCGGCAACATCCGCGAGCTGCGCCACGAGATCAGCCGCGCCGCCCTCTTCCTCGACCACGGCGAGCTGCTCGACAGCACCCTGTTGAGCCCAGGCCTTCAAAGCCACGAATCCGTGGGTGGTGGCACGTCGCTGAAGGAGCGGCTGGAGCAATTCGAAGCGTCCGAAATCCTGCGCGCCATCGAACGCTGCCAAGGCGATGTGCCGGAAGCCGCCGCCGCCCTCGGTGTGGGTCGATCCACCCTTTATCGACGCATGAAAGCCCTCGGCCTGCAGGTCGGCTCCGGCGACACCGCCCCCTCCTGACTCGGCCCGACTTATCCTGCCCGCTGGGCGGACACTCGACGCGACAACGTGTCGATCCGATGCAGCCAAGGTCGCACATGGGGCGCCATCCACGGCAGGATCTCCAACTGTCGGTTCAGCTCACGCTCACACGCCCTGAGCTCGATCAAAAACGGCTGCCCCCGTTTGTGACGGGGTTTCATCATCTCGAGCACCACCGCCTGCACTTGAAATTGGGGACGCTCCGCCCACAATGACGCACCGGGTTGGACCGCAATAAGCGACCTCGCTTCGTCCATGAGCCTTTCGGCCAACGTTTCCCGGTCCAGCTCCCAGGCCGCCTCGGCCATCCACAGCAGCTGGTCGATCCGGTAGAGGCGTCGCGAGATGCTCGCTCCCTCTGAAATGCCCTGATCTTCTTCCAGCAGACGATCGAGGGTCGAGCGCAGCGCCACCTGCTCCCGGGAACCCTCCGGAGCCCCCAGGGCGAGCCATCGGCGAAGCTGCAGGGTTCCGATGAAGCTTCGCCAAAACTCCACGCTATGGCCGCGCTCCTGAGCCTGATCCGCCAGCTCGCTCATCTCCCGCAGAGCTCGGGCCGGGCTCCGTCGCATCATCAAATGGCAATGGGCTTCCACGGACCAATAGCCGATTTTGCGCAGCTCTCCGCCTTCGAAGCCGGGATCCAAACGCAGGACCTCATCCACCAGCTCCCGGGCTCGAGCGGGGTGCTCGCTGTGGGCCTCGCCGCCCATGCATTCCGCCGTGCCTCGAATCTTCGCGACGTCCGCTAAGCCGATGAACGCCCAATGGTATTTTCCGTTCAGCTCCAAGCAGCGCCCGAACGCCTCCTCCGCCCGATCCAACGCCGCGACGGCCGGTCGCCCCTGCCGCTGGAGCTCGTAGACCAAACCGAGCTCGGCATTCCCCAGCTTGCATTGCAGGGTGAAGGACCGCGGAGCGCGGATCAGCTCCTCCCGAATCAGGTCCACAGCTTGCCGCCAGCTCTCATCCGCAGGGCGCCAGAGCCGCCCCTGGGCCGCCGCCACCAGCTGGTGATGGATCGCCAGCTGCATGCGCAGGGGATCCTTGGGACCCGCGGTCAAAGCGATCGCGTGCTCCAGACTCTGGCCCGCCTCTAAGTATTTCGAGAGCCCGCTCGACGTATCCCCGATGAGCTCGGAGAAACGTCCGCGGGTCATCTGAATCTTGGCCAGGGTCGCCTGTCCGTCCGCCTCGTAGGGTTGAAGCCGGACCGCTTCGGCGGCCAGCTCTTCCGCCTTGGAAAGGGCCGCCTCCGCTTGCTCGGGCTCCCAGGATCGATCCACCAGGATCCGTGCCTTCAGCTCGTGGGCCAAGGCGGAAGCCCGATGGCTCCTGGAAGAGTGGGGATCCACCTCCAAGCCGCGATCGCAGACTTCGAGGTGGTCGGCGAAAACGTCCGTTCCCGGCGGAATCGACCAATCCAGCTCCGCTTCGATCCGCGCGCTCATCAAGCGGCACAGCTCGGGATAGATTCGCGGATCGCTGGCCGCCGAGCCCATGGCCCTGCGCAGGGCGATCTCCGCCCGGCGATAGAGCGCCAACGCCTCCTCGAGCCGGCTCTCCTCGAACCGCAAATCGGCCATGCGCTGCAAGACCTTGCCCTCGGCGATGCTCGCTTCATAAAGCCACGGCAAACGTAGCTGCACGTCCGAGAGCTTTTCGAGAGCGCTTTCATAACGCTCCTCGTAGAAATCGATCAACGCCTCCACATATTCCACCGACACGGTTTCCGCCTCTCGGCCCACCTCCAGATAGTTTCTGGCGGGCTCCCGGTAGCGGGTGATCACGTCGTCGAGGTAAATGCGTCGCAGCTCCGACTCGTTCACATCGCGCACCCGTTCCAGGGCGTCTTCATATTGGCGGCCGATCACCAAACCGAGGAAATAACCCACCTCCGGCGAACGGTGGCCGAGACGCCAAGCTTGCTCCAGGTGGCGTCGAGCCGCTTTGTCGTCATGCAGGGCCGCGTACGCGCGGCCGATGGCGTAATGGGCCGGCCCCTTGCCCACAGGGTCGAGACGGCTCAGCTCCTGCTCCAGCTGCCGGATCCGGCGATGCACGCGCTCCCGGCTCGGCGTGATGTCATGGGTCGAGCTCATTTGTGCCGCGCGGAACGCCCAATCCAGATCGTTGCTGATTTGCACGAATCGCTGCTCGTATTCCGCCCGCCGAGAGGCTTCCCGGGCCTGCTGCTCCACGGACCAAAGCGCCATGACCGCGAACCCACAGATGGCGGTCGACATGGCCACCGCCTGTCGATGTCGGCGCAGTTGCTTGGCCAGCGGATATAACCAACCGGGCGGGTCGGCTCGCACCGGGGTGCCGTCGAGGAATCGAGCCAGATCGTCCACCAGCTCCTGGGCCGAGCCATAGCGACGCCCCTTGTCCTTCTCCAGGCATTTGAGCACGATCTGCTCGACCTCGACCGGCAAAGAAGGCACTCGGCTCCTGGGCCGGATGGGATCCGCTTCCAGGGCTTGGATCAAAAGGTTGGCGGTGCCACCACCCTCGAAAGGCGGTCGGCCGGTCAACAGGGTGTAGAGGGTGGCGCCGAGACCATAGACATCGGTGCGCGCATCGATCTCGTCGAGCCGCCCGCCCGCCTGCTCCGGCGACATGAAAGCAGGTGTGCCCAAGGGCTCACCGCTGCGGGTCATGCGACCGGTCGAGCCGGCCAGGTCGAAGACCAGACCAAAATCCAAAACCACCGGACGCAACGATCCGTCGGCATTTTCATGGACCAGGATGTTGTCGGGTTTGAGATCCCGATGCACCAAACCCTGCTCGTGGGCGGCCTGCACCGCTCGCGCCACCTTGATCATGAGACGCAAACGACGCCGCAAGGGCAAATCCCGGGACGCGGTCAGCAGGTCGTCGCCCTCGATGAATTGCATGGCGATATACGGTCGGCCATCCAACCAACCCGTATCGTAGACCTTGCAAACCCCCTCGTGCTCGACCCGGGCTTGCGCACGGGCTTCGCGGAACATACGTTCCACGGGCTCCGGCTCATTCCATCGTAAGAATTTCAAGGCCACGGTGCGCTGCAGCTGCGCATCGAAACATCGATACACGTCTGCATAGCTACCCGACCCCAGGGGCACGGCAGTACCATAACGCGGCATGTCCAGACTCCGTCTGGCAGGACCATCAACCTCAAATCAAGCGCATCACAACACGAGCGAACACGAACGAGACCCCCACCAAACCGTCGGGTACGGCAAAGCAGCCGACCCGGCCGAAACGCCGGCGGTCCCTCAATCGAAAACATCGGAGCCCACGACCGCCGTCGCGGGATGACTCACTTAGAATCTCTGTGCCCGTAAGTCTAGCCGCGTAAGACGCCCGAGAGTGTCAGGGAATCGCCAGTCAGGTCGATCGTGGACGAGGAGAAGTGTCACGGAATCGTCACACACCCGTCAGGGACGCCTCCACGACGGCGAAGTCGCCGATCCACTAGCCTTCCTCAAATGGCCGTCAAAGGTCTTCAAATTTCGTCGGATCTCGCTATAATCACGGCCCCGTGCGGCCGTAGCTCAGGTGGATAGAGCGGGAGATTCCTAATCTCTAGGTCGGGGGTTCAAGTCCTCCCGGTCGCACCACTTTCCCCCCTTTCATCCCTTTCGCGGTACTGCCCTAAGTCAGCCCTCTCGTGCGCTTGGCATTGAGATCCGAGCGTGCTGCGGCACGGAGCTCGGAATATCTTCCGAAGCTCCATAAGTGTTTTCGGACACATCGCATCCTAAGCATAATCCCATCCCACTCCCACGCCTGGCTGCGCCATTTCGATAGACAATCTGCGAGGGGTGGCTTCTGTCGACCGTGGAGCTCCAATACGAACCGATCCTCATGATCCGGTCTCCGAACGTAGGGGCGATCCTTGTGATCGCCCTGCCTTGGAGTGATCGCCCTGCCTTGGAAAGGCGAATACAAGATTCGCCCCTACGCAGTGCAGCGAACGAATTGCAAACCAGAATTTGTTTCTCGGAAGACCATCAATCCCGCTCAATACCCAACGCCCGCATCCGACGGTAAAGCGTCGACCGACTGATTCCCAGGATCGCCAGGACATCCTCCAAGGCGCCCCCGCCTTCTTCAAAAGCCTCCTCGATCCGCCGACGTTCCGTCCGTTCCAAGGCTGCTTCCAGGGTCAATCCGCGATCAAAGGACCCTTCGAGCAGGGCCGGACGCAGGTGTCGGGTTTCCAAGAGATCGCCTTCGGAAAGCAGCAACACACCCCTGGCGATTTCGTGGTGCAACTCACGGATGTTGCCGGGCCAGGACCAGCGTTTGAGGGCGTCCATGGCGGAGACGGAGATTCCGATGTTGTGGAGACCCAGGCGCTCGGCTTCTTGTTTGAAGAAGTGCACGGCTAGGTTGGGGATGTCGCCGCGGCGCTGACGGAGGGGCGGGAGTTGGATCTCCCAGCCGGCTAAGCGGTAGAAGAGATCGGCACGGAAGGTGCCTTTCTCGATCATGCTGTCTAGATCGCGGTTGGTGGCGGAGACCACTTGGATGTCGACGGGGAACGCTTGCTTGCCGCCGAGCCGGTAGACCGTCCGCTCTTCCAGCACCCGCAGGATTTTCGCTTGGGTTTCGAGGGCCATGTCGCCCACTTCGTCGAGGAAGAGGGTGCCGCCGTGGGCGGCTTCGAATTTGCCCGCCCGAGCCTCGACGCCCGTGGCCACTCCTTTTTCGATGCCGAAGAGCTCGGCTTCCAAGAGCTCTTTGGGTAGGGCCGCGCAGTTGAGGGCGACGAACGGTGCCCCTTCCTGGGTGCCGGCTCGATGGACGAATCGGCTGAGCACCTCTTTGCCCGTGCCCGACTCCCCCAGCACCAACACGTTGACCTGGCTGCCGGCGATGCGTGCCGCCCGCTCGTAGATTTCGCGCACCCGAGCGGTGACCGTCGGCGGGTCCGGCAGGGGTGGTTGACGTCGGAAATCCTGCGCACGCCCGGATGGCGGTCGACGGCTTCGGGCCAAGCCTAAAAGCTGGAGCCCGAGCTTGGCCACGGCACCGAAGGTCTGGGCGACCCCCCGGGATCGGAAAACGACGCGCAGGGAGAAGTGGTCGTCCTGCTCCTGCACCACGACTTGCCCGCCTTCTCGCTCCTGGGACGGCTCACCGGCCTCGAAGAGTGGCACCTCTCCGGTTGCGTTGAGGTCCCTGATCACGACCTCAGCGGTGGGAAAGACCGCCCAACATGCCGAGCCCAATCGCTCCGCCACCACCTGCACGCCGTGCTCGTTCTCAATCGCGCTCAAGATCTCCGGCATCGACTGTAAGGTGAAGGCTTCCAACACGTTGGAAGCCAAGGTGACCCGGCTCGTGACCACGCACGCCGCGGCGGAGGTGCCTCCGGGCTCGCCCCCGGTTGGCCGCCCTAGGCTGAAGGCGGCCACAGCGTCGCCGTCGGACACTTGCTCCAGCTCCGCGTAAACATTGCCGAACGCCAAGCGATGATCCAGGCCCACGGTCTGCTCGCCCTGAATCCGGCGACCGTCGACATAGGTGCCGTTGCTGGAGCCGAGATCCTCAATCGACAAGCGGCCGCTTTCGGTGATCCACACCCGGGCGTGCCGTTTGGAGACCGACGGATGATCCACATGGATCTCACAGCTCGGATCCGACCCGAGCGTTCTCGACCGAGCATCGACGGAAACCCGGATGGCTCCCGAAATCTGGCGGATAAGCAGCCGAAAAGCCATGACAATCCTAGCGTCGGCCGACGCCGCGCAAAGGAAAGGACTCCCCTGGAGGTGGCGCCGCAAATCGCGCTGGATCGAGGGGTGGCTCGTCCCAGGTTTGGAGCTGATCGAAGAGCCGGAACCGCACCGTCCCCGACGGCGGCAAGCGCCCCGCGGCATCGAGCCAGGGCTCCACGTGCTTGGACCGATCTCGGGGCAGCCGATCCGGATGCAGCCAATGGGCCGCCTCCTCCAGGGCCGCCCGTCTCGACGCTGCATCGGCCGCGGCATGGGCTTCGAGGATCGCCGTCAAACCCAGAAGCCAATCCCCCTTCGGCTTCAAGCGACTGATCGACAGCTTCAAGTCCGCGACCAGCTGGGTCGACAGCGGCTTTCCTTGGGACGCCGCCTGGATCGCGGCATAGAACACACGCTCGAATTCCAGCTCACGTCGGATCGGATCTCCCGGGCTCAGCTCGGCCGAAACGGCTACGGCCCGTTGGTTCCATGCGGAGAGGTCCACCGCTCGTCCCGTCAGCAGCCGTTTCAGAACCCGGACGCTCTCCAGATTCAATCGGTGGAGGGCCAGGTCATCGGGAGCCAACAGATCGCCTCGCTCGTCGATGACCGTCTGCAAGGCGTCTAGATACAAACCGCTGTCGTAGCCGCGGCCCAACAGCCGCTCCGCCGTCACCAACAACTCTTCCGCCAGGCTGTCGACGAACTCCGGATCTTCCGGAGCCAGATCGATCGCGGTCACCAGATGCTCGAATCCGCGAGCCCAGGAATCCGAGGGCGAGCGGCCCTCGACCCAGGCCCAATCCCCCTCCTGAATCAACAGGCCCCCCAGCATGTTGTGGGCCCACCCGGAGTTGGGCCGCAGCTCCAACGCCTTCAAAATGCGTTCGATGCCCCGGCGATTCCAGTCCATCGGGGTCAGATCGGCCCGGTCCGGCAGCAACCCGCTCCCCCACGACAGCCGATGGTAAGAAATGCTTGAATTGTAGTGCGGGCAATAGTTTTCGGAATCGAGCTCGATGGCTTTTTCGAGGGCCTCGACCGAGCGAAGCAGCACGGGCAACCCGTCTCGACCGTTGAGAAAGAGATAAAGACCTTCGTAGTCGAGCAACGCGCCGAGCCAATTCCAAGCGTCCGCAAAATTCGGGCGTTCCGCGACCAGCTCCTCCAACAGCACCACAGCCTCGTCGAAATCCGGCAGCAGATCCGTATCCTGGCGGCCGTGGAAGAGGTCATGTTGAAGCTTCATGCCAATCGCCTCGGCCAGGCGCAGTCGATAGGTCGTGTCGGCGGGGGAAAGATCCACGGCACGGCGCGCGGTGCTCACCGCCTCTTCGAAAATCTCGACCGTATCGTCGTCCGGATGGGTCAGGGCGTTGCCCCAGTAGATGTGCAGATCCGAAAGCAGGATCCAGGTCTGCCCGAGCTCCCGATTGAGATCCGCCGCCGCGCCGCAGGCCTCCAGGCCCGCTTGATAAAGCGGGGCCATGGCCTCCGTGGAGACGGTGACGCCGTCTTCCACCAACAACTTCAGCCGATGGGCCATCAGCTGACAGAGCTGAAGGACCACTTCCGGATCACTGGGCGCTTGCTCGCGGGCCCTCCCCAAAAGCTCACCGGCGAGGTCCAAACGCTCCATTGCGTCTTGGCGTCGACCGGACCAGCTCAGCTGAAAGGCTTGGTCCTCGAGGATCCCCGCTTCGAGAATCAGCGGCTCATGTTTCCAGGGGGCTTGACGGCGAACCTCACGAATCCGGGTCAGAGCCTCGTCGAATGCTTCCTCAACCCATGCGAGCTGCGCTTCAATCTCGCCGGCCGGAACTGAGGAGGCCCGGCGAGCGAGCCGCAGATATTCCACCGCGGGATCGCGATGCCTGGACTTGAGGGCTTCGAGGGCTTGCTGGAGGGTCGGAGTGCTCGCCGACCCCAGCTCCCAGCGCTGGTCTCGATACAGCTCAGCATGGGCTCGTCCCAGCGCCATGGCCACCGCCGGCTCTTGAAATCCCAGATTCCAGGCCTTTTGGAAATGCTCGGAGGCGGTTTCCGTCGCTCCCAGCTGATCATGGCCCTTGCCCAGGGCGAAGTGGATGGGACCGGCAGCCAAGGATCCGCGCCGCGCCAGGTCTTGCTCAAGGCCCCCCAGTCGCTGACGCAAGGCCGAGATGTCGGGCCTCAAGTCATGGCTCGGGCTCATCAGAACCGATCGATAGCCGTCCTCGATGTCGAGAGCCACCGTCGAGTAGTGGGCTTGGTATTTGAGCTTGAGGTGAGATCGCCATTGCATCCCGACAGCGATCAGGGCCAAGAGCAGGATGGCCGCCACAGACAGACGCGTGGAGATGCGATGGCTGGAAAACGACCACCAGAGCCGCTGCACCGGGCTCGGCAGCGCCGCCTCCACCGGCTCCCCCCGCCGGGCTCTGCACAGGTCCGCGCAGAAGCTCTCCAAGTCGGCATAGCGATCTTCCGGATCCTTGGCCATGGCGCGAGCGACCACCGCCGCCAGGTCCTGGGAGATTTCCGGATTCCGTTCGTTGGCGGCGACCGGCTCCTCTCCGAGCACTTTTCCGTAGGTCAGGGCCGGGGACTCTTCCCGAAACGGCGGTGTTCCGGTGAAAAGCTCGTAAAAGGTGGCCCCAAGGCCATAGACGTCGCTGCGGGCCCCACGGTGCTCGCCGCGCACCTGCTCGGGGGCCATGTAGCTCGGCGTGCCGAGGATGTTGCCGGATCCCGTCAGCCTGGGGTCGTCGCGTTCTAAGACCAGCCCGAAATCCACCACGTAGGGACGAAACCCATCGTCGCGGCGCTCGACCATGATATTCGCGGGTTTGAGATCGCGATGGACGAGACCTCGTTCGTGGGCGGCTTGCAGGGCCGCACACACTTTCTGCGCCACATCCAGCTTCTGGTCGAGGGAAAGGGTGGGGATCAGCTGCCGCAGCTCCACCCCTTCGATCAGCTGCATTGCGATGAAGGGATGGGTGCCCAGCCAGCCGACCTCGTAGATTTGGCAGATGCCTTCGTGCCGAACCTTGGCTTGGGCTCTGGCCTCTCGGAACATGCGCTCGACATACTCAGGCTTCTGGACGACCAGGAGCTTGAGGGCCACAAATCGGCACAGCTGAGGATCGAAGGCTCGGTAGACCTCGGAAAAACCACCTTCACCGAGGGGAGAAACATCTCGATAGCGCAGGGTCTCGGAGATCCGGCCCGGAGCTCGCAACAGGAAAGCGTCCATAACACGTCATCATGTAAAAACAGCAAAGAATCGAGGCCAAACTAAGCTAATGAGATGGTCTGAATCTTACTTCAGCTCTTGTCTTTAGGAAGCGCTGTTTCTGGATTCTGACCGCAATCTGACTCGGCGAGGACAGATTCAGATTTGGGATCGGCGTCCCAATTCTGAACCGCCCACCCTAGATCTCCTCCGAGGGCCTTTTGCCGCGGTTTTCGCGACGATCAAGTGGCCTTCGAGCCGACTTGCCATCTCGACCCGTCTCACTCTTGACCTACGACCTGTCTACGGTGGGCCCGTTCCCGTTCTCATGGATCACCCACCCGATTTGAGACGGATCCCGAGCTCGAGGGTCAAACCGACGTAGGCCAAACCCACACACAACCCCATCAGCTCCGCAACCGACCCGGGAGCACCCAAGATCCACGTCAGCGCAATGGTCAGGGCTGCGGCAGTCATCGGCAACGCGGCGATCCACCGTTTCCCGCTCCAAAACGGGACCGCGGCAAGCACCAGGGTGAGAGCGAGACAGCCCCATTTCGCCCAGGTCGCCCAATACAAGCCGTCCAACAGAGGCACGATCGTCTGCCCTTGGTCCAACGCAGCCGTGATCGAGGTGAGCACGATGTTTTCCCATAGATCACTGATCACCACCAGGAAGGCCACCGGCAGGCCGAGCCATCCCGTCTTGAAACCCCTCAAACCTTGGTGCAAACAGGTCAGGAATAACAGACCGGCATATACGAAGGGGAAGATCATGTCCCATCGATGGCCCTCATCCATCGCTTGACGCAAAGCTCGCGGACCGTCGTCTTGACCGCTCAAAAAGTCTAGATCGTCGGGGGTCTGGGCGAATTCGAAGGCGAGAATCGGGGTTTTAAAGTCCCGGGTGAGCTCGGCTTTGCTGGGAAAGATCGTGCCCAGCCAGAGGGCGAAGGCGATCGTCACCAAGCCTGCGGCAAAGGTGAGGCGGGAAAAGAATCTGCTTTGAGCGGAGCCCATGGTTTAAGGCCCCCTACTCTTCCCGAAGCTGTTTCTTCTGGGCGTCGGTCAAGACGTCCGGCATGGGACCGCCGAAGTAGCTCCAGGCATTTAGGGCGATGGCTTGGGCCTCGGTCAGGTCGAGGGCGGCGAGCTTGGGGTAGCGGGTGCGCAAGGAGTGTTTGGGCTCGATGAAATGGGGCTCGCCTGAGAGTCTCTCCACGTCTTGCGGCCCGATATTCGCGGGCGATGCCTCTTCACGATCGATGACCACGGCATAGAGTGAGCGACCTCGCCGTAGGGCGGAAGCCAATTGCTCGACGCTCGTGCGCTGCGGGTCGAAATCGACCTGCACGATCTCTTTGCCGGACCAATGGCCGATGCGCGAAGCGACGACGCCGTCGACTCGACCGAGGGTCGCTTCACCCGTCCAATAGCAATACATAGAAAATGTCGCGGTTTGTAGGGTCTTCGACGGCTCAGGCGTTTCGGCCATGGCCATGACCGAGGCTGCGAGACACCAGCAAATCAACAAATAGGATGAGTATCGCGACATATCTTTCGGCCTTTCCTTCGGAGATATTCAATGATGAGCAACCCATCTACTTTACGGTGAACAGAAAGGCATCGGTTTGCTCGCCTATCCGGTTTGCTCGTCTATTCATGCATGACGTCCCGAGACTGCCGCCGATGGCATGGATAGTTTTTGAGAACGGTTGGCGGGTTTCGATTCACCCTGCCGTAGCTCCTGGTGAAGCGGCCGATTGCTCGGCTCGCACTCAGAAACCCGGATAGAGAACCGGTCTAGAAGCCGGATCTTCAACCTCCAAGGAGTTACATCATGAAAAAGTCTTTCTCACTGCGCCCCGTCTCGAAAGGCCTCGCGGCTACCGCTCTCGCATTCGGCCTCGCGGCCGGCGCAATGTCGCTGGTTCCTGCCCCTGAAGCCCAAGCCGCGCCGAGCTATTCCGTCACCACCACCTTCTATTCGGATGCCACCAAGACCACGGCGGTTGGTTTCCGAGAGCTGACGTGTAGCGGTGGCCAGATTATTTTCGGGTCGACTTCTTCCTTCAAAACCACCATTTACGAGCCCTGCCCCTGAAGCCTTCCTCCGATTCTAGGATCGAACCGACGCCGTCCCGAGAGCTGATCAGCTCAGGGGCGGCGTTCTTTTTTGGACCGGACGGCTAAGCGCCGAGGCGGCTAAGCGCCCTTCGAAATATCCTCGATGATCCGCAGATGATGCCGATTGTGGATTTCGATGAATTTGAGCGCGTTGTCCCGGGGCATGACGCCGAATTTGAAATGACGCCAGAAGGCGTCGGCAGGCGCCCCGGCGGCAGCGGCGAGGGCTTCTTTGGCCGGCCCGACTAGGGCCTGCAGCTCTTCGGACGTGGGCTGGCTCTCGGGTTGGGAGCCCTTCGGGGCTTTGCCCTTGCCCCTGGGAATCCAGCCGAGGGTCATGACCACGAATCGGGGCAGTGAAAAGGACGGCACCTCGGATCCGGGATCCGAGCCGGTGACGGATTTCGCGATGGTGGTGGTGGCCACTAGGCAATGGTAGATCTGCTGGCCCACGGTCCAATTCGACACCTTGGGGTTGGATTGATCGAGCCTAGGGATCCAGCTTGCCAATTCGTCGACGGTTGAAGACATGCTTTCCTCAAATCTGTCCTGGGAGAGGTTTTGGAATGAACGAGATAGAAAACGAGATAAGGGGCTCTCGTGTCCTCGGTCTGTGTCACGGGCTCGGACCCTCCGGGGACCCAGGTAGGCCCAGGCTTTGGAATCCGCTATGCGATGATACTTGAGACCGCTCCACGCCGCCCCCCTAAACTGAGGCAACTTACACTCGGTGAGGCGCCCTTCGCCCCCCATGTGAGACGTCGGCTTTCTCTGGCCTATAATGCAGTCATGCACAACTTTCACCGACTCTGGGGGGCGGAATGAGCACATTCTTCAAAACGACTTTTATGGGTTTCTTCTTGCTGGCTTCCCTGCTTCAGGCCGCGGGTTTGCCGGCCGATCGAGGCGTAGCGAGCTGTGGATTCACAGCGGGCTTCGGTGCTCCGACCCCCGACGGCTACGTTTGGGACTCCACCGTCGCCGACCTCGGCGACGGCCCGGCCCTTTATGTAGCGGGAAGCTTTAAGACCATTGACGGCATCCAGGTGAACGGCGTGGCCAAGTGGGACGGAGCTGCTTGGAGCCCTTTAGGCAGCGGCATTCTCGGGGGATCTAGATGGAACATCGCCTCCTACAACGACGGCTCGGGGACCGCCATCTACCTCTTCGGAGACTTCAGCTCCGTGGGTGGAGTCGAGGTGCCCGGGGGGGTTGCCAAGTGGGACGGCTCAACGTGGCAAGACACCGGGATACCTGCTCCAGAGGGCAAGTGGGACGGCTACTCTTACAACGACGGCAGCGGAGAGAAGCTCTTTGTTTCCGGATTCACCAACTTCGAAGAAACCGACGAGGTCGTGGCCACCTGGGACGGCAGCCAGTTGCGAGCCACGGGGTTCTTTGGTCTGTTCGGCAATGACCCTCCGAGGGCCTTCGCCGCCTACGACGACGGCAACGGCACGGCCCTTTACGCCGCCGGGGACTTTGAGTCCGACACCCTGGGGACCTTCAAGTTGGCCAAATGGGACGGCAGCACATGGACGCCGATCTCGACCGACTTGCAGGGGGAGCCGAAAAGCCTGACCGTCTTCGACGACGGCAATGGGCCGGCTCTATTCATTGGTGGAGAGCAGCTTTGGTCGACGGGGTCCCCACCGGGAACCCGCTACCCGCTGGCGCGCTGGGACGGCACCCTCAGCATGGTCGGAGGCCCGTTCACCGGCAGACGCTCGGCCGAGCTCAAGGTGTTCGACGCGGGAGCAGGCCCCGAGCTTTACGTGATGGGCGACTTTACCCAGATCGGTGGAGTGTCCGCCAAGGGCATCGCCAAGTGGAACGGCAAGACCTGGAGCGCCCTGCAAACAGGCATCGATACCGATGAGTATTCCGACATTGCGACGATGACCGTCTTCGACGACGGTAACGGACCGGATCTCTACGTCGGCAGCTTCTTTCGGTGGACCGGCAGCGCCGGCGCCTCCTATCTCGCCCGTTGGAACGGCACCGCCTGGTCGAGGGTCAGCTCGGCTCAACCGGGCAACGGCGTCAATCAAACCGTGAGGGCCTTTGTGACTTGGGACGACGGCCAGGGGGAGGCTCTCTACGTGGGTGGCGACTTCGTTAACCCCGCCAATACCGGCTCACGGTACATAGCTCGATGGGACGGCAGCGCTTGGCATCCCCTGGGGGTGGGCCCAAGCGGTCGGGTCGATGCATTGGCCGTTTTCGACGACGGTAGCGGCGCGGCTCTCTACGCGGCCGGGCTCTTTCAACGGGCGGACGGCATCGAGACACAGAACATCGCCCGTTGGACCGGCACCGCCTGGCAGGCGCTTCCAGGCGGCGGTCTGAACGGTCACGTCAAGGCCCTCGCTACCCACAACGACGGCAGCGGTAACGCCCTCTATGCATCCGGCGATTTCACCGAGGCGGGAGGAACCCCAGCTGTCCGGATGGCAAAGTGGGACGGCTCCACGTGGTCGTCCGCAGGCACTTTCTCCTTGGAGGCGAATGTCTTGTTGGAATGGGACGACGGCGACGGCAACGCCCTCTACTTTGCCAACCAGTTTTGGGTCGGGCGCTACAAGAATGGTGTGTGGTCAACCCTCGGGGAGAATTTCTTTCCGGGACCCGTCCTGTCGTTGGCGGTCTACAGCGGCAGCCTGTATGCCGGCGGCGATTTCGCAATCCCTGGGCCCGGCTACAAGATGGCCAAATGGGACGGCATCGCTTGGGTTGCCGTCGGCGAGTTGAGCAGGGAGGTCTATGACCTCAAGACCTTCGACGACGGCACGGGGGAAAAGCTCTACGCTGCGGGTGTGTTCCACTCCATCGATGGCCAGGCGATCGCAGGCGTGGCGAGCTGGGACGGCTCGCAGTGGCGAGACGTCGGCCCCGGCGGTTTGCAGGGAGGGGCGTTCCCCTGTTGTGCCGAGCGCTTCACCGGCGGCCGGGCTCTCGGGGTCTTCGACACCCCGTCCGGCTCCAGCCTATTCGTCGGCGGCATGTTCAGCTTCGCCGGGGGCCTCGTATCGTCCAACATCGGCGAGTACGCCTGCACTTACACGAACCTCTTCGGAGACGGTTTCGAGTCCGGCTCCCTCGACGCTTGGTCTTCCATCGTTCCCTAAGCTGAGGGCGGGCGATCCGAGTAGGATCGCCCGCGAGCCCTGCTCACCGACAGGCCTGATACCATCTATTCATGCGCGATTTCCTGAGAATTTTGGTGGTGGCGTTGTTGGGCTACGGCCTCTACACCTACTTCGTCCAACATGAGCTGGACATTCCCGAGGATCTGGAAGGCACCGACTCCCCAACCCGCTGCGTGCAACGTTTGGATCAAGCGGGAGATCGAGTGGCACGGGCGGTGCGTCACTTCTCCAACTCGCCGGTGGACCTCGAGGATTGGGGCACCACCTACGACCAGCTGGATCAACGTTTGTCGATCGCCTCCGCCGCGTGCAACTGCTCGGCAGATGCCTGCTTCCGCGGACGGGAAGCGCTGAACGAGCTGCGCGGGTTGATCGTGGCCATGAACGACGAGCACACCACGATGAAGAAGCCTCTCTTCAACGCCCAACAACGGCTCGAAGACTTCCGCCGCGTCTGGGAGGAAGCCAAAGCCCTCAACCGTTGAGAGTCGGCTAGCCGGCCCCGGAGCACGGCAAGGTCAACACGAAGCGAGCCCCTTCCGATCCCGCGAGTCGCTCATGACGGATCGAGCCGGCGTGGGCCTCGGCCACCCGATGCACAATCGAGAGGCCCAACCCCGAGCCGGAGACGGTCTCATCCGATCCCCTGACGAAACGCTCGAAGAGCCGGGGCACCAAATGGTCCGGAATCGATCGGCCCGAGCTCTCTACCGACAGCTCGCACATATCGTCCCGTCGAGCCGAACGCACGCGAACACGCCCCGCTTCCGGCACATATCGGACCGCGTTGTCGAGCAGATTGCGCACCGCCGACCGCAAAGCCGACTCGGAGCCGTTCACCGTGCGAGCGGCCGCCGAAACCGACATCTCGAAGTCGATGCGCTTTTCGTCGATCCGCGGGCCGAGCTCAGCGACTTCTTCCTCTAGGATCCTCTGTAAATTCACCTCACCCCCCGGCTCCGAAAGCTTGTCTGCCCGCGCAAGCCACACCAATTGCTCTACCAAGCGAGCCGCCCGATCGACCCGTTCCTCCACCCGTCGCCAGGCCTCCGGCTCCCCGGAGCCCTTGGCCGCCAATTGGGCCTCGGATCGAATCGCGGCCAGAGGGGTCAGCAGCTCGTGGGCTGCGTTGGCGGTAAAGGATTTCTCGCGCTCCAACATCTCGGCCAGACGGTCGGTGAAGTGGTTGATCGCATCCACCAACGGCTGGGCCTCCTCCACCGGCGGCTCCGGAGCCAGGGGGCTGAGCTCGTGGGGCGCTCGAGATCTCACCAAATCCGCCAGCCGGCTGAGGGGGCTCAGGCCTCGGGTCACGCCCAGGAAAAGCAGCCAGGCCACCAAAGGAATCACTCCCAAGAGCGGCAGGAGGCCTTCGATCAGCAATCGATCGGAGAGCCAGAAAAGCACGCTGACGTCTTGGGCGACCACCACATGAAGGCCAGACCGACGCAAGCTATAGGCCCGCCACTCCGTGCCGTCTTCGGATCGCAGATCTAACCATCCCGTCTTCGTCGGCGGCTCGGCACAGCAGGTCCGATCCGTGGCGAAGCTGGGCTTTCCGTCGACCCAAATCTGGAGGGATTGGCCGAAGCTCTCGTAGTGATAGTCCGCAAGGGGGTCACCCGCCGAAGGCTCGCCGACGAGGGACTCCGGTTCCGCGGACCGAATGGCAGGATCGCCGCCCATTTCCACCAACGAAGCCAAGGTAAACGCTTCAACTCGCAAGCGGCTGTCCACCACCTCGAAAAGCCATCGCTGGCTGACCCGGAACACGAAAACCGCCGACACCAAACCCACCGACAACAGACAGCCCACCGTGGCCCACACCACTCGCCGCCGCAAGGAAACCGCCGGGATCTGATGCTGCTGAGCGCTCATAGCTCCAACCGATAGCCGACACCGCGCAAGGTGCGGATGACCTGCCGACCCAACCGCTTCCGCAAGCGGGAGACGATCGCCTCCACGGCGTTGTCCGTGACGTCTTGGCCGAATCCGTAGACGCTGTCGGCCAAACGGCTCTTGGTCACGTAGGTGCCCGCGTGATCCATCAATTTCTCCAGCAGGGAGACCTCGAGGGACGAAAGCTCGATCGCCTCTCCCCGCAAACGCACCGCCCGCGATGCCCGATCCAGCTCGAGCTCGCCCACGGTCAGCACCGACGTCGGCTCCACCGTGCGCCGACGGGCCAGGGCCCGCAACCGAGCCAGGACCTCATCCAGATCGAAAGGTTTGGCCAGGTAGTCGTCGGCTCCGGCGTCGAGCCCTTCGACCCGCTGACCGACCTCTCCGAGGGCGGTCAGCATCAACACCGGGATCCGGAACCCCGCCGCCCGCAACCGGCGCAACCAACGCTCGCCGGAGATCCCGGGCAACCGCCGGTCGAGGACCATGAGATCCACCTCGGTGGACTCCAAAGCCACCTGGCCCTGCTCGGCGCTGGTCAGCCAATCGACCACATATCCCTCCCCCTCCAAGGCACGGCACAAGGTATCGCCCAGGTGGGGATCATCTTCGATCAAAAGTGCTCGCATCGGTCGATTTTACTGTCGATTTCACTTGTGGGCAGTCTCACCAGGCGGTGAGGTCGCCACTTTCGAAGCCGTCGTGGAAAATCGAGGCGGTCTGCCCGGGAAAGGGATCCGGGCCGAAAACGGTCTCGCCGTCCAAGAGCGTGATGTCGACCTGAACTTGATCCAATTGCTGGACGGGGATTTGAAAAGGATTGCGATCGAGAATCACGAGATCGGCCCGCTTGCCCACCTCGATGGAGCCGACCCGATCCTCCTGACGCATCAAAAACGCGGCGTTGATCGTGTAGGCGCGCAGGGCGTCGTCGAGGGACGGCAGGCTTTGATCCCCGCGGGTGAGCGCTCGCTTCATACCGGCGAAGGGCGACAGCTCACCGACGTCGTAATCACTGCTCAAGACGATGGTCGCCCCGGTTTCGAAGAGAGATCGCAAACGCCAGGATCGCTCTTCAATACGGCTCGCGCCGAGCAAGAGCTCCAGATCGAACGCGTGGCCGGGCTCGACCGCGTCGAAGGACATCTGAAAGTCCGCCAACACGCCGAGGCCGGCAAATCGCGGGAGGTCCTGGGGTTGGATGAGCTCGAGGTGGGTGAGCCGATGCCGCGCGCCGGGCCGCTGCTCGCTCTCGATGGCGTTCAGGGATTCGTGCACTCCGCGATCGCCGATGGCGTGAATGTGGAAGTCGAAGCCCACGGCCCCGAGCTCGTCGAGGTACCGGGAGAGTCGGCTCTGGTCGAAATAGCTCAGCCCGGTGGGACCGACCAACGGACAGCAGGAATACGGCTCGAGCAGGGCGGCGGTCCGATGGTTGATCTCGCCGTCGGAGTAGATCTTGATCTGGGACGCGCGCAGGAGGGATCCCGGATCGTTGGAATATAGAGCCGCCAGGGCGGCGATTTGCTCGGTGTCGTCGAGGTAGGGATAGGCCCACAACGACAACACCACCCGGGCGGTGAGATCTCCCCGGGCTTCCGCCCGCTGATAGCTCTCCACGTAACCCCGACGCCAATGGGCCCGGGCGTCCACCACCGAGGTGATGCCGCGGCGTGCGATCTGCCGTAGGCCGAATTCCAGGGCCTCGTCATTCAAAGCCTCCAGCTCAGGGGTGGGTGCCAGGGCCATGTCCAAGAGAATCTCGCCGGCGCCGTCGAGCAGCACGCCGTTGGGTTGTCCCGAAGCATCTTTCATGATCCAGCCACCGGGCGGGTGGGGGGTCGAGGCATCGATGCCCGCCGCCGCCAAAGCCATGCTGTTGGCCCACACGGAATGGGACGTCTCTTCCAGGATCACCACGGGTTGATCGCTGATGGCCTGATCGAGGATCTCCACCGGCGGCCGTCCCCCGGCTTCGATGTGGTCCACGAGGTCGTGGATCGAATGGCCGACCCCCAGGACCCAATCCGTGCCGACCTGTTGCGGAGCGCAGAACCGCAGCTCGGGAATCCACAGCTCGGGATCCACACCGGAGCTCAACCAACATGTGCCTTGGGCCTGGTGAAACGCCTCCAACAGATGGATGTGGCTGTCGTGCAGGCCGGGTATCACCGTGCGTCCCTGTAGATCGAAGCGCTGGGTATGGGGACCGATCCACGCCTGCGCCGCGGCGTCGGTACCGACGAAAACGATCTCACCCGCCGAGAACGCCACCGCCTCGGCCCACGGCTGGCCCGCATCGACGGTGTAGATCCGACCGTTTTCAAGAATTCTATCCGCGGGTTGGGCCGAGGAAGATTCCGCGCACGCACCTTGAATGAATAGGCAGGCGGCCATCAGCGGAATCCAGTACCCGAGGCTCAGACCGGCCGCAGCATCTCTCCGTGAGTTTTTCGCGCTCATGATGTCGTCTCCGTTCGACCGATTCTGAATCGAACCGTGCCGTGGAAGACAACCTAGCCGTCGAACCTGACAGCCACCTGACAAGGGAGCCTTTCGGGGCCAGAAGGTGGTGCAGAAGGTGGTGCCGGGCATTTCTCAGAGAGGATTCGTCGGGGGTGCAGGATTCGTCGGGGGTGCCGGGCATTTCTCAGACGATCAAATGTGGGGGTGCCAAATGCGGGGTGCCAGGCACTTCGCAGAGGGCATTCGACTCGGTGCCAGGCACTTCGCAGAGGGCATTCGACTCGGTGCCAGGCACTTCGCAGAGGGCATTCGACTCGGTGCCGGGCACTTCGCAGAGAAGTGCCCGGCACCACGATCTACGGCACCACGATCTACGCTGCACCACGATCTCCGCCTATTCCGGACTCTCCAAAACCGACGTTAGACTCTCCCCGACCAGCCGTAATCGCCCGTCCATGTAGGCCTCGAGCTCCGGGTCGTCGAACGCCGGCGCCGGACCTCCCAGATGTTTGGCGAGGAATTGATCCATCAAAAAGAACAGGGCGGATCGCATGTGGGGGGTCTCGAAGCCGTGACCGGCTTCGTCGTCGATCAACAAGGTGACGTCACGGCCCGCGTCGGCGAGCAACGAGGCATAGTGTTTGACGTCGGTGACGTCGATTTTGACGTCCTGCCCCCCCGCCATGACTAACAACGGCAGGGCGGTTTGTTGGACGTTCGCTTCGGGCGCCTTTGCCCGCTCCTCCGCCACCTCGCGGGCATCGTCGAGATCGACGAAGAGGGGTCGGGCCCAATCCTTGAAGGCGACGCCGTTGCGTTGGGTGATCTGCGGATCCATATCCCGGAAGGATCGCACCAAGTCAATCGGCGCGGCGGTCGCCACCGCGGCCACGTATTCCCCGGGATGATGGACCGAGGCTCCGAGGGCCGCATAGCCGCCGTAGGAATGGCCGGTGATCGCTCGGCGCTCAGGATCGCCCCAGCCCCGCGAGGCGAGAAATTCCAAACCGTCGAGAATGTCTTCCTGCACCGCTCCCCGGCTCAGATGGCCTTTGGCAGCCACCATATACTGCCGACCGTAACCGCTCGAGCCGCGGAAGTTGGGCTGGAAGACCACATAACCCCGCGACACCAAGAGCTGGGCCTTGGAGCTGAACCCGTAGCGCTCCCGATTCCAAGGGCCGCCGTGGATGTGTGCCACCACCGGCGCGCGGCTCACATCCAGGTGCTCGGGCAGCCAGACGTAGGCGTGGATCCGCATGCCGTCTCGGGCGGTGTAGGTGATCGGTCGAGCATCCACCAACAGGGCTTCCGGCACGCGCTCGACGGATTCCCGCTCCTCGCTGAGGAGCTTCCGGAAGACGCCGGTGATCGGATCATAGGTATGGAATCTCGTATGGTGAAGCCGCGCGCGGTTCTCTTCTACGATCCACAGCGATCCGAGATCCCTCGCTTGCAGGTTGACGCTCGCGCCGTCAAAGCGGTCACGCACGCGCCGGGCGTGGCGCTCGCTCTCCGCGTCGAGCCCGAACCACCTTCGGCGATCCGTGTCGTAGCTCACCCACCGGGGAGCTCCGCCACGGTCGAGCAGCACCTGTCCCAAATCCGCGATCCCTTCCGGGTCCTCGTGCTCGACGATCGACGAATCCGCGCCCGGCCCCCCATCGCTTCGCCTCCCATCATCCAACCCTCCTTCTCCCAATGGCACAGAAACCAGCCGCCGGCGATCCCCACCGTGGTACGTCCGAATCCACAGCCGACCGGCCTCCGCATCCTCGGCGACCAGCCCACAGGGATCGAGAATCGGGCACCGGTAGATCTCTCTTTTCGTGGTTCCTCTTGCCGGCTCCGCACCATCCAGGGCGAAGATCACCTGCTCGATGTGCTCGCTGGTCCTCTCGGAATCGGAACGCACCGTTTCTTTGAGGTAACGCACATTCCCCGAGCCATCGGTGAGCCACGAAGAGAGAGACCCACGGCTGCTGATGACCGTTTCCACTAGGCCCGAGTCGTCGATGCGCAGCAGCTGATGTGGCTCCGCCTCACCGTCTGTCGAGCGAAGGCCTTCGTCCAACACCAGGAAATGTCTCGGCAGGCTGGGGTCGACCCCGGCCCACCTCTGGTGTCGCTCGGGGTCGAATTTAAAGATCCACGACGGACGCCCGCCATCCACCGAGATCCGCCCTAAGCTCTTGTCCGTCTCCAGGAAAAGCTCCCGGCCATCGGTCGACCAATGCACAGAGCTCAGGCTCCGAGAGGTGGTCAAGCGCCGCTTGTCACCGGTCCGGAGGTCCTGAAGCCACAGGCTGAGCCCCTCAGCCGCTTCTTCTTGCTCGCGCAATAAAAAGGCAATTCGTGAACCCGTGGGATCGAGCTCTACTTGATGGACCCTCGGTTTGATTTGGATCTCATCCAAAGTCAGCGGACGATGGGATTGGGTCGCGTTATCCGCCGCTGTGCCGGCTGCGACCTGGATCCCTAGGACCCACATCGACAGGAGGAACAGACTCCACACCATGAGGCTTGGAACGGCCCTTCTTGGAACCGCGCCCGGACTCACCCGTGGAGCCATGGTCGTGACACTCACCGTCCCATGACGATTCATTTCGGCTCCCACGCTCCGGTGTCCAAGACACCGGTGACCGCCCAGGCGCCGATTCCAATCCGCCGGCTCTCGGTTTCGGCGGCTGTGGGCAAGGCGCGGGGCTTCCTGGGTGAAAGGATGAAGAAGGTCATCAAACCCGGAAGACCCGACAACAACACACCGAGGGTCCACGCCCACAGACCTCGACCCACCAAGCCGCGGCGTCGGCCGAGCAGAAAAGCGGCGAGAGCACCGAGCAGGCTCAAACCCAACGCCGCGGCCCACACCTTGGACGGCAGCGGCTCCAGCCTCGGCTCCACGGCCACTGCTCCGTGTCGATAAGGACCGATGGCCGCCCACAGCCAATCGTGAGCGGTTTGCATCAGCGGCGAGTAAACGAAGACCTGATGCCGCAGGAGCGCCGGTTGACCTTGGCTCAGGGCAACCCGCCCGAGGATTTCCACGCCGCCGTCCAAAGTCAGCTCCGCCATCACCTGCTCCGCCGGTAGGAATCCCCGGGAGCTTTGGGAGCCGAACGCAAAGGAAAAGAGAAAGCCGTCGAGCAGCTCCGCCACCTGAATACCGGATAAATTGCGGATATCACCGGGCAGCTCCACGTACGCCAAGGGCTTCACCTCGCCGAGCCGCCGACGCCATTCCCGGGCATCGAAGAGGTATAGGCCTTTGTCCGACATCAGGCTGACCACGGAGCCGTGCACACGGGGTGCGGTGGCGGGCGACTGATCCTCCGGCAGCTCGAATCGCTTGTGGATACGCTGCCGTCGACCCTCGAGCTCATAAACGCTGCGGGAGGTCAGCAGATACTTCTCACCCACCACGCTCGGCACCTCGGGGAATCGTTGGGAGCTGTCGTCGACTTGCTCGGAGGTCAACAGGCCTCGCTCCCCCATCCAGCCCACGGGAGCGCCGGAGCGCAGATCGCGCCCAAAGAGCAGCAGCCGATCGTGGCTCACGGCCCATGCCACCTCATGCTCCGGGTCGGCCAACGCCGCTGAGCGGTCCAAGTGCAAGAGCTGCCCGCGGGTGACGGGTTTTCGCCACACCCGGCTGATCTCGAACCGTTCCGCCAGCTCGATCTGCTTCGCCAGCTCCGCGCCCCGCGGATGGTCGATCCGCTCCAAGCCGTGGGTCAGCGCGTCCTCGGTGTTGCGATAGCCCAAATACTCCACCGTTTGGGGCGGGAAGTAGTCGTTCCAAGTATGGACGGCAAAGGACTGCACACCGTGTTCCTCGAAGGCGATCCAGCTGGACCACACCAAATTTCCACCGATGAAGAGCATCCACAACAACGCGTACTGCATGGGCAAGGCGCTGGCGACCACCGCAAGGGGACGGTTCAGGGGTTTCTTCAAATCCGGTTTGAAGCAAGTCACCGCCACGAATCCCAACCACAGAGTGACCAAAGCCAGGATCACGAAGACCCAATCCCCCACGAGCTCCCTGGAAAGGAAGAAAACAGCTACGCACCCGATCAAGGCCGCGGTCCGGCTCGGATGCAACATCACAATGGAGCCCAGGAGGTAGAAGACCAGGCTCAGGCCGAGCACGAAAGGCGCGGTGGCATAGAAACGGGCATCGACCCATTCCGGTCTAAACAAATCCGCATAGGCGGTGATCGCGGTCAGGGGAAGGGCCGCGATCACCACCAACCAGGTCGCCGCGGCCCCCGCCAAGGCCCCGAAAATCTGGGACGACGCCATGGGACGATGCACCAGGAACGTCCATCGCCCCGCTTTTTTATAGGTGCCCCATTGGTACAACCCGAAAATCAGCCCCAAGCCACCGTAGGCCACCAATCCCAATGCCAGCTTGGCGACGGAATTGATGAATAAGTCGCCGAAGGAAATTACCCCTCGCAGCACCACGAGGTGTAGAACCGCCGCTATCGATCCGAACATCCGAAACCGGAGCAGCTCGGCCCGATACATTTGCCACATTGAGATCATGTCCATGCTGCGATTCCTCAGTGGATTTCCAGGCGGGTGCCGTGGTGGTTGCGGTTCAAATAGGCATTGACCGCGCGATCGAAACCGATCGGCGCTCGCTGCACGGAACGGGCCCCAAAGGACTCCAAGACTTCCTGGAATCGCTCGTCTTGGTCCAAAACCACCACCTGGGTCAGGTCGTCGACCTCACGGGTTTGCAACAGACCCGGGATGCGATCGAGCGGCAACCCGCCGTCGAGCTCCAAAAGCCAGCAGCTGACCCGCTCGCAAAAGGACTCCAGGGACGAAAAGCTCGCCAGCCGTCCCCGTTCCAAAATCACCAGCGACTCCGCCACGCGCTCGATCTCGTCCATCTGATGGGAGCAATACACAATGGTGCACTCATCGTGGTCGGCTGCGAAGAGCAGGGACTCCAGGAAAACCTGCTTGGCGACCACATCCAGGCCGAGGGTCGGCTCGTCGAGAATCAAAAGCTCCGGGCTTTGGGCCATGGCCATGGCCAGGTTAAGCCCCGCCCGCTCGCCCCGCGAAAGCTGGCCCACCTTCTGCTCCGAGAGCACGTTGAAATGGCGAATGACCTCGCGAAACGCCCCCTCGTCCCAGCTTTTGTATTGGGCGCGCTGCATGTCCACCAGCTGCTCCACGGTCATCCACACCGGCAAGGTGTGCTCCTCGTTCACCCACCCGATCTTCCCGCGCGTTTTCGGGCTCAGGGTTTGGCTATCGGTGCCCAATACCCGGCTCCATCCCACCGTCGGGCTGGAGATACCGAGCAAAATACGAAATAAGGTCGATTTCCCAGCGCCGTTGCTACCCACCAGGGCATGCACACCGCCCCGGGGCAGGTGCAATGAAAGGTTGCTCAAAGCGGCTTTGCGTCCGTAGACCTTATAAAGCCCGTCGGTTTCGATCACGTAATCCGACATGATGTCCGTCCTTCTATGCTCTTGCCCGAGATCTCCACTACCGGCTCTCACCGGATCCGCGGGTCCCGTCGTGTTGACTCTTGACCGGCTCCAGCTCCACCGACACGCGGTCGAGAATCTCCTCGGTATCAAATCCCAGGGAGACCACCGCGCTGACGAAATGCTGAAGCGCCTCCTGTAGCCGACGCTCTCGCTCGGCGTCGCTCAGCCGCTGCCGTGGCTCGCACACGAAGACCCCGATGCGCTTTCGGGTTTCGATCAAACCTTCGGAAGTCAGCTCAGCGTAGGCCTTGGCCACGGTGTTGGGATTGACCATCAGCTGCATGGCCAGTCCCCGCACACTCGGCAGCTTGGTATTGGGCTCCAGCTCACCGGTGGCGATCTTCATCCGCAATCCGTCCACGATCTGGCGAAAAATCGGCCGAGGATCGCCGGTTACGATTTGAATCATCAAAAGGCCCTTCGTATATCGATCAACATGCCTCGGAGCCGGCCGACGGTATCGTCATCGGCTCACCGCATCTGTACTACGTGACGTAGTACAAGGCATACAGACGGATTTGTCAAGCACGGGCTCGACTAAAAATTGACTACCGGGGCCACAGAAGACACCTTTTTGGAGCTTCCCGCAGACAGGAATGCAAATCTAGGCATCTCAGAACCGGCAAAGGGAGCACTGGCGAAAGGAACTAGATTACGATCGAGCCGACAAATATCCGCGACGTGTAGACTCTCGTTTTCGAGTGGGGGCTGAAGCCGTGACCTGGAAACCTAAAGACGTAATCGAGCTGCTTGAGCTTTTGTTCCAGTCCCTTGTCGGCAGCTGGATGCCCTTTTGGTTGCAGATCACCATTAAGGCAATTTTCGCCGTCTTGCTGGGAACTTGGTTCCTTCTGCAAGCTGTGGGCGGAATTCGAAAACTCCTGATCGAGCAAATTCGACCGATTTGGTACTCCGAATCTGAAAAGACACGAGCCGAGCTAAGAAGGCGTTTCGCCCGGTTCGTCGTTTCGGAGCTGAATCGAATCAGCCGACTAGAAGCCCTGGAGGCAGAGCAGCCAAATGAGGGAAGTGCCCTTGACAAACCGGTTTCTAGATTCGCTGAGCTAGAAGCAGAGGTTGAAACGCACGGTCGCCGGAACAGCTTTTGGTTTCCTCATCCTCTAGACAGGATTTTCGCTCAGAACCACCCATCTGATCTCCGTCGCGAGAAGTCCCTGTCACGAGCCCTCCAAAAAACAAAAGAACGACGCATCCTATTAGAAGGAGATCCCGGATCCGGAAAAAGCGTGACGCTTCGCTACCTGGCTTTGAAGCTGGCCCGGAAAGCTGAAAAAGGAAAAAACAGCGACACCATCGTACCCATCTACGTCGATCTTAAGCGGCTGAAGAGACAGCGTGGAGAGGCAATCGACAGGGCTCTCATTGAGAGATTCGTCAAAGAGACGCTGAAACGCATCAATGCCGGCGCCGTTGATGACTTTTTGGAGAGTGAGTTCAGCAAAGGCCTCGAGAGAGGGAGCTGGCTCTTTCTCTTCGACTCCTTCGATGAAATCCCCGAAGTTTTGACCTCGATCGAAGCGGATGAGGCTATCCGCAAATACTCCGAGGCAATCGATGATTTCCTGTCCGGCATGAACCAATGCCGAGGCATCGTAGCGTCGCGCCGGTTCAGAGGCCCTAAACACCTAGATTGGCCACGATTTCGTATCCTCCCCTTAAAACAAAAGCGAATCGTCCACATGATTCGTCAATTCGGGCTTTCCAAGGATGCGGAAAACGGTCTGCGAAGCTCCCTAGCCACAGCTCCAGACGACATTCGTGCCATGGTGGCGAACCCCCTGTTTTTGAGCATCATTTGCCGACAAGCCCGAGACCGCCAACCGTTTCCCACGAACGGCTACGGAGTCATGGATAGCTACCTCAAAAATCGTTTGGAACGCGACTCGGAACGACTACGGGCACGCTACGGGCTTAGGCCCGAAGCATTAGAAAAGGCCGCGCGAAAAATCGCGTTTGCCATGTCGTCCACTGACGGGCTTGGGTTGAGCCCCGAGAAGCCCTCCCTGTTGGATGCGATAAAGAACGCCGGGCTCGGGGGCTCGACTCGCTTTCTGGAAAAGTCCATAGGTGCACTAGAGCTGATTCACCTGGCTCGACTAGATCCACATATCTCGAAAGAGCAAGGCCCTTCGACTTTTGCGTTCGCCCATCGACGATTTCAAGAGTACTTCGCAACCGGATATTTGTTGGAAGACACGGGACGAGTCCCACCGAAAGATCTCCTGACTAATGGCCTCTGGCGTGAAACCTCGGTGGTTCTCTTTCAGACCCGCCCAATCGCGACCTTAGAGCCCTTGCTGAAAGAAGCGGGGGCTTCCATAGCCGACGCTTGTTTATCCCTGGGGTTAGATCCAGCCGACCAGCTATCCGAAGCCGAAGAGGGCTGGGACCGTAAAAGACTGCTCGCAGAAGGCAAACTAAAACACGACTTTCGTTGGCCAAAAGGATTCCTTCACTTGGCGTCTCTTCTGCAGGACGGATTTAGAGGACGCCGAAAAGATCTACCCGCCGAGGTCAGCAGCCAAACAGCTCGGATTCTGGGGCAAGCCATTCGCGAAGGAACAGAGGTGGATCGAAAATGGGCTTTGGAAGTCAGCGGGTTGTTGCCGACGACCGTCGCCCGGTCGATGTTGGAATGGGTCTTCAACGATGCTAGTGATCGCCTGAAAAAGGTGGCGTTTCGCCAGACCCACTATTTCGGGCAAATCCCACCTGATTTCCTGGTTCCCATGAGGATGCTACTCATCAAGAGGGCGATCCTCGGCAAGCTAAAGGAGGAACGCTTTGCCTACCAATCGATCCTCGACTCCCAAGAAGAAGGAACACTCGCCCTGACGCTAAGGGTCCTTCTATGGCTTCCTTTCATTTACACTTTGGCATTTGGGCTCTCGTCGATCTGGACGACGTGGTTATATTTTTCTGATCGGACAGGCACCGCCCCCGAGAAGCTTTTCGTTCTCGTCGTCATGCTGATAGCGGGTAGCCTTGCGCTGAGGGCTACCTTGTCGGGTCCATCGGGAAAAGATCGTTCAGAAATACTAGGGATTACGGGTTCAGTCGAAGTGGCAGGCATCGTCGGCCTATGGGTCGTGGGACTTTTCGTTGCATGTTTTCCAGCATTCAGCGCAGGCCTGCCTAGGGAGCCAAGATTGCTGTGGCCAGGCATAATAATCGCAGCCTTCGTCGGCTGCCTGGCTCAACTCCGAACCGGTATTCACCACCTTCCAGCAATGCTGCTGGGACCCGCCTATCCGACAAAGTACCTCATCATGGGTATGAAGCTGTACTGGAGAAAGTTGTTCTGGCCTTTTCTAAGGCTGAGTCTTGTCGCGCTTTTTCCTTTTATTGCAGTGGTCCTTGCTGGGAAAGTTATCGAGAACTTGGCTTTCTGGCTGATGGACCTGCTGGACGCGAGAAGAGCTGTCCACGGAGGTCTTGCAAAAATTGGAGCCTGGATCGAAAAATACCTAATAGGATTTGCATGGACCTGGCTGCTGGCGCTCGTTGCAATACTATTTATCTACACCGTTTTTCTCCGACTTAGAGATCGAAAAAGGGTAAGGGCTTTCCTCGAAAAAACGCCTTCAACCATCGAGCTTCTTGAAGCCTTTGCTGAGCTCTCGAGCTATGGCCGCAAGGAGCTCATAAGAAATGGAATGGCTGCCCTGGCTCCAAACGGTGAATGGGCAGACGTATTTTCTGACCTTCAACTTGCTCGCGACTACGAATCGCTTCGGAACGCCCACCACAACCTCGATAGCCCTTTCAGCTTTCAGGCATGGTGGCAGATTGCAAACCCTCATCTCGTACCGAAGCCTCCTGAGGTCAATGAGAAGGTACCCCCTCCCTTTCGCTCGGAGACCTTTGCGCAGTGGTACAAGGTAAAAGGCGGCTCAAAATTCTTCCGCTATTGGACACCGGAAGAGCTCGATCTACTAGCTGAGTGGCAGGAACGGATCGAGCTCCGGTCGTGAGTCATCCCGAACCGGAGCCCAATGCCCCACCACTAACCCAATTCAGATGAAAGCGGCGCAATTCAAAAGCAAGTGCAGGTGTTGAATCCGAAGATTTCCTCTTCGATACAGTTGCCCTCGAAGGTTGAGGTGATACCCATGAACCGGCAAGACCAAACACAATCAGGTCCGCCACAACCGCCGATGGCGAAGGTGTCGCAATCGTCGAATACATCGTAGTTACAGTCACCGGGCAGGGTGTTCTTGGCAATGGTCACTTTGTGTGGCTTGATCCGGGAGGGAGCGGCGTGGAGGTTCACTCCCATGGCGATGCCGGACGGCAGCGTTGTAAAGGCTCTGAGGATCGTGTCACCACAGATCGCGCTTTCGGCCTTGGCGAGAATCTGCCAGAACGAAACAGCCGACTTGCTTTCACCCCTCTTCAGGGCTTGGGCTCGACCGGTGGCCGGCCGAAAGAGCCAATTGTCAAGCTCATCGAAATCGATTAGATCAAGCTCCGGCCGAGCTCGTTCGAAGTCATCACGGCTGGTGAAGGCCAAACTAACTCGATAAGTATCCCCTTCGGGATCCACTAGATTCTTGGACAGATCCACTCGAATCTCTCCACCTGTCTTGACGGTGATGTCGCCGCCCGACATTGCGGTCTTTACCGAGAAGGCTGTAGACGGCCGGCTATCAATTTCCTTTGCTGCGCCGGAGGGGACCAGAGCCATGGAAACCGTGGTCCAAACCAAAAAGGCGGACAGTACTTGTATCCTGCTTTGCGCGGAACAAATCAAAGACGCGATATTCACGTTGACAACTCCTGTAAATCTGGTTTGAAGAGCTTTCACGAGTAGCAAAGCGCAGCACTCGGGCTGCACATTTCCCAGAACAGAGGCCAAAGCCTCCCCGGAACCGATCCGAGGAGACTCGGCGCCGAGCTCAGCCGCTCGACACGGGCAGTGGGCGCCCGTGTCGAACCGACGTCTCAAAAGCAGGCGCAGGTATTGAAGCCAAAGACCTCTTCCTCTACACAAAGCGCTTGGAAGGTTACGGTCTCACCCAAGAACCTACAGGCGTTGACACAGTTCGGTCCGCCGCAACCTCCAACTGCCCAGGTATCGCAGTCGTCGAAGATATCCAAGGTACAAGAGCCGGGCAGAGTGTTCTTACCCAACGAGATCTGATGGGGCTTGATGCGCGACGCGGCGGCGTGCAAGTTGATTCCGATCTCCACTCCGGAGGGCAGAGTCGTGAATCCTCTCAACACCGTATCGCCGCAGACCGCGCTCTCTGCCCGTGCCAGAATCTGCTCGAAGGATGCTGCGGATTTATCTTGCCCTCGCTTCACGGCTTGACTCCGCCCCGTAGAAGGTCGGATGAGAAACTTCTCCACCAGCTCCAAGTCGAGGGTACCGACCTCCGACCATCCGCGGTCGAAGTCGTCCTGATTAGCGAATGCCAGGCTGACCCGATAGACATCTCCATGTTTATCCCTCAGGGTCTTTTTCAGCTCAACTCGGATTTCGCCACTGGCTTTGACCGTCAGATCCCCGGCCTGCTCAGCTTCGACGGTGAAACGAGCGACATCTTTGTCACCGGAGAAGTCCTGGGCAACGGCGGTACCGGCTAGGGTCGACATGACGGCGACCGCGGCGATTCCACAGGACAGACGGATGTGCGGGAACAATTTCATAGGGGGTTCTCCTTTTTCCAACGATTTGAAACCAACTTGGACAACGGACACCCAGAATCTCGGCGTTCGTCCGCGGCGCCTCGGTCGAAGCCGAGCTTTTCTGGCTGTCTTAATGCTTCAGGCGATGCCGTCTTCCAAAACCACCCAAAAAAGTTGAAATTTTTTGGAGGTGGGTCCCCAAAGCGCTCTCGCAGAAGTCTTACCGGCCGCAACACAACCTCTATAAACTGAGCCTATGCACGCCGACCATCTACTCCTCGACGCTCTCGTGGTTTTGGCCTCGGCCGTGGCCGTGGTCTTCGTCTCCGCCCGGCTCCGTGTGCCACCGATCGTGGGTTTGGTGGCGGCCGGCATGCTCGTCGGTCCGTCCGGTTTGGCGCTGGTCCCGGATCCGGAAGAGGTCGAGCTGTTGGCCGAGATCGGCGTGGTTTTGCTGCTCTTCATCATCGGCCTCGAGCTGTCCGTCGGCCAGCTCAAGGCCCTGGGGCGAACGTTCTTCCAGGGCGGTTTGGTCCAGGCGGGTGGCACCACGGTGGTCGCGGCCGGTATTGCGCTTTTGTGGGCCGCCTCCGGCCGGGAGGCGTTGTTCGTGGGCATGGTGGTGGCGCTTTCGAGCACGGCGGTGGTGCTCAAGCTCTACGACCAGCGCCGTGAAACCGCCACGCCGGCGGGACGCGCGGTGCTCGGGGTCCTGCTTTTCCAAGACTTCCTGATTGTGCCGATGATCGTGCTGACCCCGGTGATCGCGGGCACTGCCGACGCCTCCCCACAGGCCTTGTTGTTGCGTTTCGCCGGCGCCATCCTCGCCATCGGCGCGGTGGCGGCGACGGCGGGTTTTGTGATGCCGCGCTTGTTGCATCAGGTCGCACAGCTGAGGGTGAGAGAGCTGTCGGTCTTGGTCGGCCTGCTGGTGTGCTTGGCCATGGCCTGGTTCACAGGACATCTGGGATTCTCCCTCGCCCTCGGCGCCTTCCTGGCCGGCATCTTGGTTTCGGAAACCGAATACAGCCATCAGATGATCGCGGACATCGTGCCCTTCCGCGACGTCTTTGCCAGCCTCTTCTTCATGTCCGTGGGCATGTTGGTCGACCTCTCCGCCGCCCTCGACCGACTACCCCTTCTGCTGGCTTTGACCGCCGGCATCGTGGCGGTCAAAGCCCTGCTGGCGGCCGGCGCGATCCGGGTGGCGGGATATCCCGTGCGCGTGGCGGTGGTGGGCGGCCTCGGCTTGGCTCAAATCGGCGAGTTCTCCTTCGTGCTGATGGATGTGGGGCGAGCCAACGGCTTGCTGGCCGGCGACGCTTTTCAGGTGATCCTCGCGGCCTCGGTGCTGACCTTGCTGGCCACGCCTGTGCTGGTGGCCTTCGCGCCCAAAGCGGGAGAGTGGGTCGCGGCTCGGCTGGGCTCGAATGCCGAGGAGCAAGAGGAGATCCGGAATCTGAAGGACCACGTCATCGTGGTCGGCTTCGGCACCAACGGTCATTTGCTGGCCCGGGTGCTCGAAGCCGCGCATCTGCGATTCGTGGCCATTGAGCTCAACGCCCAAACCGTGCGGCTGGCGCGCAGCCAGGGTACGCCCATGTTCTATGGCGATGCCACTCGCCCGGACATCTTGCATCACGCCGGCATCGAGCGAGCCCGGGTGATGGTGGTGGCGATCACGGATCCCCAAGCGGTGGAGCGCATGGTTCGTTTGGCCAAATCCCTCAACCCGGACCTGGTGATCATCGTGCGTGCCCGTCAAGTCGCGGAGATCGAAACCCTGCGCCGGGCCGGCGCCGACTCCGTGGTGGCCGAGGAATTCGAATCGGCAATCGAGATCTTCACCTTGGTCTTGCAGCGATTCCACGTGCCGCGCAACCTGATCCGCGCCCAAACCCGGCTGCTGCGCGGTGAGGGCTATCGCATGCTGCGCTCCGATCACCTCACGACCGACACGTCGGAAGCCGTGCTCCACGCCCTGGAAGCCGGCACCACCGACCTCTACCGCATCGGCCTCGAATCCTCGACAATCGGCAAAACCCTGAGGGATCTCGACTTGCGACGGTCGAGCGGGGCCAGTGTCATCGCCGTGGTGCGCGGCGAGCAGTCCATGGTGAGCCCGCCCGCGGACCTCGCCCTCGAGGCGGGCGACTGCCTCGTGTTGGTGGGAGGACACGCCGAGATCGACGCCGCGTTCGTCCTGCTCGACCGAGCCGGCGGCACGACGGGCGAGAGCCGAGGTGAAGACGACCCTGAAGGCTCAGCGTCCGAAGCCTGATCACGTTGCTGCCCCAAAAACTAAAACCCGCTTCCGATTAAGTGGGTTTCTGGTCTGGTTTCTTTTCAAAGACCGCCGCGAAAATTTACCTGAACGGTGATCGTCGACCCTTCCCCGAGGCCTCGACGCCATTCGATCGGAAATCGCACTCCGACCTGAGACTCGAGCGCCGCGTAAACGGCTACGCCCGGTAGGGTCGACTCCATGAGCAGTGGCTTCCGAAGGCCTCCATTTGGGCCGATCTCGATCTCGAAAACGACCTTGCCCCTAAGCCTCTGATTCGCAAGGGTGAAGAGCGAAGAGCCGGCGCGGCTCGGCCGTTGGCTGTCGCGTCCCGGCTTTGGTCGGGCAGTCTTGTCCGGCGGTCGGCTCGGCCGTACCTTGATGGATCGCAGCTTCGCGGCGACCCTAGCATCCACCAGGTCGAGGACGGACTCGGAGCCCTCGGACTGGAGGTTCAATCCGGCGTGCCACCACCACTCGGCTTTTTCATCCGCTCCGCGGCCCGCTTCGATCAAAGCGCGAAGTCGAACGGCATGCATCAGATCACCGCCATCCATCTCGCCCCCAACCGTCACCAACGCGCGAAGCTCCTTGTCGAGCAGACGGCCTGCCTTGCTCCAACGCTCCGCACGGATCAGGGTCTCGACCTCGTCGAAACGGATCTCGGCATCTAGGGCCGCGGGCACCGCAGAATCGAGCGCTAAGGACAAGCAGACCGCAACGATCAGCATATGAGGACCTCATCGACGAGAAAGAGGGATTCGCCGTTGGACGTGTACGTCCGACGCAGGGTGCAGTATCCCACTCCGCTCACATAAACGGGTACCTCCTGATACTCAATGAACGGGCCCGCGGCGTGGGCCGGCACCACCCCTCCCGGAACGAAACCCATACAAAGGATAGCCACCACCAAACTTGCAAGAAAAATAGAACGCATCTTTTAATATCTCACGATGATTTCGACGGTAGCGTACAGCTCCGCCAGGGGTCGAGGGATTGCCTCTCGAATATTCGGGATGCGGAGACTTTGTGCCCAGATGACGGAATGCGCAACAGCGACGACCGAACGTCAGAGGATCATGACTGAGGAGGAAGACTCCGGGCACGGCAAATCGTCGGCTCACGGCCGAAGGCAAGGATGATTAAGCCATGCGAGGTGGTAGGGCTCGGAAGCTGAAACTGTTGGAGAAGACTAAAGCTGGGGAAGCTTGCTGCGAGAGGGGCGAGTGCCAGGTTGCCGGCCGGTTCGGCCGACAACCCCACTAGGCACGTCAATCGAGGCAGGTTGAGCTGGATAAAACCAAGCTCATGCAAGGCTAAATATAAAAAAGAGTATGGACCCTAGCAGGGCGCCATCAACACGCTCTTTTATTAAAGCAAGCGGTGTGCCGGCATGGACAAAGAGATCCAATCTAGGCGACTTTTCTTTGAGAGAGCCCTATCAAGAAGACGTAAGTCGCTTCTTTCACTCGGTTTGCTGCGGAAAGAAAACCCCAAATATTCTTGGAACGGCGCTCGCTGAGATGGACATCTGAATGAAAGAGCGGCGAAACCGGCCCTGGATTATCAGACCTGAATATCCGCGGTTCTCAGAAATGAGAATGACCCGAGCCGCGCGCGGGCAGCTCGGGCCGATTTGTGAGATCCGGCTCACTCATTGGTGAGCTGTCCGTCAGTTGGACGGGCGGGACCGCGATGGCGTCCAGGGCGCGCCGTCGTTGGTCAAGCGTTCCTCGATGCGCGGAAGACTCTGATTGATCAGAGCATCGAGCTCGGGCAAGAGCGCTTGCAAGGCTTCCGCTGCCTGGGCTTGGCTGGTCCGTTGGGTTTGGGTCGGCCCCTGGGTGGTCCGCCAATGGCCGTAGACCACCCCAAAGAGCCGGCCGATGATGGAGCTCGGCCCCGCCTCGCTCAGCTTGCCACGCACGGAATTGCCATTGAGACGCGTCTCCATGCCGTGCAGCTCGACCTCGAGCCCACGGATGTCCTTGAGCAGCTCGGGCTCGGCACTCGCCGTGTCGATCACAGCCTGGCTCAGATGGGACAACCGCTGCCCCGCTTCACCGAGCTGCCGACCGGCGCCCATGGCTCGACGGATGAGATCATGGGTTTCCATTTGGAAGGCGGCGGCTTCTTGCCAGTCGATAGCCTCCAGACCGGGCAGCAGCTCCACCTCGAAGGGCACCGGATCCGCCAGCGGGGTCATCTCGCCACCGGTCCACCGAGCCAGCTCGACCGTGAAGGTCCCGGGCCCCGCCAAGGGTCCGAAGGGCGGCGACTCCCACGGCAGATATTCCCGGGGCGGGCTGAGGTCCACGGGCTGGGGCGGCGCGAGCCGCAGATCCCAAACCGCACGATTCAGGCCTTTGCCGGACGGACCTTCGAGCCGTCGGACCACCTCTCCGGCTTCGTTGCGGACGGTCAGGATCACCTTGGATTCTGCCTCCAGGGCTTCTTCCTCCAGGGTCTGCCAACCGGGAAACGCCACGTCGCCCCCCGCCTCTCGAATCTTGCCCTCCTGCTCACGTCGTTCCGCACTAGCGCTCTTCGGAGCCTCTTTCAAGTGGTACTGAATCACCGCACCGAACGGCGGATTCGGGGCGAGGAAATAATCCGCTCCCTGGGCCGCTCGGTCCGGAATCGCCAGGGGCACGGACTCGACGTAGAGCCAGGATCGACGCACGGGAAAGATGAATCCATCCCGATCCAGATTCGAGACCGAGAGATGCCTGAGGGGCGTGACGTCGTCGAGGATGTAGACCCCGCGCCCGAAGGTGGAAGCCACCAGGTCGTTCTCCCGCGCTTGGAATTCGAGATCCCGGAAGGCGATGGTCGGCACGCCGCCCCGCAGCCGGTGCCAGGCATTTCCGCCGTCGACGGTCACGAAGAGACCGAATTCCGTGCCCAGATAGAGCAGATCCTCAGAGACGGGATCCTCGACGATCGACCAAGCCACGTGATCCTCCGGCAAATCACCGATGATGGACGTCCAGGTTTTGCCGCGATCCTCGGAACGTAAGACCTGAGGTCGAAAATCCCCCACTTTGTGGCTGGAAAGCACGGCGTAGACCCGATCCTCGTGGTGGTGAGAAGCCTTCAGCTCGTTGACGAAGTGCTCTTTCGGGTTGCCCGGAAAAGCATCGGCGGCTTGCCACGACTCGCCGCCGTCTTCAGTCACCCGTAGGGATCCGTCGTCGGCGCCGACGTAGATCAGGCCTTCCACCCGGGGGGATTCCGCGATGGCCGTGGTGGTGCCGTAGAGGGACATGGCGCGGTGATCCCAGAGGGAGTCCACGGACCAGGTGCGATCGTAGAACGACTTCTCGTAGCGCAGCTCACCGCGGGTGAGATCGCCGGAAATCGGTGTCCAGGACGAGCCCCGATCGTCGGACCGCCACAGCCGTTGGGAGCCGAAATACAAGCGCGACGATTCATGGGGGCTGACCAAGAGGGGTGAATCCCAATTCCATCGCTCAGGATCGTCATCGGGAGCGCCTTGGGGTTGGAGGAACAAGAGCTCGCCACTGGGTTTGTCGTAGCGCACCAGGCTGCCCACCTGCCATTCGCCGTAGAGGGTATTCGGGTCCTCCGGATCGAATTGACAGGCATATCCGTCGGCGCCGATGGGCACGGTCCAATCCTGGTTGCGGATGCCGTGCACATTGGCGGTGCGGGACGGCCCGAGCTGGGTGCCGTTGTCTTGGGTGCCCACGGCCACGTGGTAGAACGGAGACGCGTTGTCCACCGCTACTTTGTAAGTTTGGGTCAACGGCAAGTTGGTGTGGTAGCGCCACGTGGTCCCGTGATCGAAGGTTTCGTAGACGCCGCCGTCGGTGCCGGCGATCAAATGATTGGGATCCCGAGGGTCAAAGGCCAGGGCATGGTTGTCCGCATGTTGGTCCTTGGCGCCGAGCAGGCGAAAGGTCGCGCCGCCGTCGTCGGATATCTGAGTCCAGACGTCCATTTGGTAAATGCGATCGAATTGGTGGGGCGATGCGTAGAGCTCTTGGTAGTAGTGTCCACCGGTGCCGCCGCTGGTGTAGCTCGAACGCTTCTGCCAGCTCTCGCCGGCGTCCGAGGACCGGTACAGGCCTTTGGCCTCCGGCGACGCCTCGATGGTGGCGTAGACCACTGAAGGTTTTTGCGGAGAGATCGCCAAGCCGATCTTTCCCAGATCCCCGGACGGTAGACCGCCGCCGAGACGCTTCCAACTCTCACCACCGTCGGTGCTTTTGTGGATGCCGGAGCCCGGACCACCCGCGAGAAAACCCCAGGTGTGACGGCGACGCTGATACGAGGCCGCGTAGAGAGTGTCGGGATCGGTGGGATCGATTTCCAGGTCAGTCACCCCGGTGTCTTCATCGATCTCAAGCACCAGATCCCAGGTCTCACCACCATCTTGGGTCCGATACACACCGCGCTCGCCGCCGGAGCTCCACAAGGGCCCCTCGGCCGCCACCCACACGATGTTCGGGTCTTCGGGATGCACGACGATCTTGCCGATGTGCTCGGAGTCCTCCAAACCCATCCGGGTCCAGGTCGAGCCGCCGTCCAGGGAGCGGTAGATTCCATCGCCCCAGCCCACGTGCCGTCCGCTGACGTTCTCACCCGTACCGACCCAAATCACGTTGGGATTCTGAGGATCGAGGGTCAAGCAACCGATGCTGTAGGAGCTCTGTTGGTCGAAAATCGGTCGCCAAGTGGTGCCGGCGTTTTCCGTCTTCCAAACGCCACCCGAGCCGGCCGCCGCGTACCACGTCGACGGCTCGTGGGGGTGGATCGCCAGGTCCGCGATCCGGCCGGACATCAAAGCCGGGCCGATATTTCGAAGGGAGATCGCCGAAATCACTTCCGAGACCGATGCAGCGGCCGCCTTGGCATCGGCGGTCGAATCGGCGGACTGGGCGGCGTCCAGAGAAATGCCCGGCACGCCACAAATCAAAAGACATAGGGCCAAAACACACGAGATCTTACGAATGGGGGGCATCAAGAAAAAACCTCCATGGGCCACCCCTATCAGTAGGTGGCCGACAATGGTTAGAGCGGAAAAGCGTCAAAGAACAGACGCCGGGATCATACCCCGAGCGCCTAGTCGCCTTTCATGGAGTCTTTTCTTTTACTCCCCCCGAAGCGCGGTCGACGGATCCACGCCCGAAGCCCTCAGGGCGGGCAGCAGGCTGGCGACGAAGGTCACCGCTAGCAGCACCAGACCGCCGGTCACGATGGGTGTGGATTCGAGGGGCACGAATCCCGCCATCACCGTGTTGAGGCCTTTGTTCACCGCCCAAATGCCGGGGATGCCCAGCAACACGCCGATCACTGCCAACAGCATGCCTTGGCCCAAGACCATACCGACGACTTGGCGCCGCTCGGCGCCGAGGGCGATGCGAATGCCGATCTCTTGGGTCCGCTGGACCACCGAGTAGGCCAACACACCGTAGGTGCCCAGGGCCGCCAGAAGCAAGGCCAAGCCGCCGAAGGCGCGCAGGATCAAGGAGAAGACCCGTTGACCGGCGAAGAATTGATCCATGTAGGCGTCGAGGGTTTGGATTTGGGTCACCCCCATGCGCGGATCAAAGGCCCGAAGCTCCTGACGCAGAGTCTCCGTCAAGCTCGCCGGGTCCACATTCGGGGTCCTGAGGGCAATCGCCAGGGCCGGAGCCGGCAGCTGAGCCGTGGGCACATAGGCCATAGCCACGAGCTTGTCGCTGATCGCCAGACCGTGACGCACGTCTTCCACGACGCCGACCACCTCACGGGTTTGCCCCTGGATGGTGAGCAGCTCACCGAGCGGCTCTCGCTCATTGAAGAAACGACGCACCATGGCCTGATTGACCACCACCACCGGCGCGGAGCCGAGCTGGTCGGAGCTGTTGAATTCCCGTCCCTGGAGCACGGAAATGCCCAACGTGTCGAAGAAACCGGCGTTGGCGCTCATCCATTGGGTTTGGGGAGGCGATTGGTCCGCCGGCGGTGGCGACGCCTCCAAAACGAAGACATCCCGGGGCAGGAAAACGTTGCGGGGCAAGGAATTCGACACCACCACCCCCTCGACTCCGGGCAGGCCGTCCAGGCGTTGCTCCAGCCTATCCACGGCGCTGAGCAGGGCCTCATCGCTCTCGTATCTCGATTCCGGCAGGGTGAGCTGCACGGTCAGCAGGCCCGCGGTGTCGAATCCCGGGTCGCTCGATTGCAGGGCCTCGAAGCTTTTGAGCAGCACATTGGCCCCGGCCAAGAACACCAAAGCCATGGCCAGCTCGCCCACCACCAACATCTGCGACACCCGACGTTTTCGTCCTCCCGCAGAGCTGGCTTGGGTGCCGTCTTTCAAGGCTCCCAAAAGGTCTGCTTTGAAGGTTTGGAGGGTCGGCGCGAGGCTGAACAGCACCGCTCCCAGGAGAGACACTCCCAGGTTGAAGAGCAAGACCCGATGGTCGAGCACCGGAGCGTAATGCTCGGGAATCTGGGCCGCCAAAGCCTGACCGGTGACCCGGATGCCGGCCACCGCCAAGGCGAGACCGAGACCGCCGGCGATCACCGCCATCACTAGGCTTTCCGAAAAGAGCTGGCCGGCGATGTGCAGCCGTGACGCGCCTATGGAGCTGCGCACCGCCATTTCCCGTTCCCGCTTTTGGGCCCGCGAGAGCAGGAGATTGGCGATGTTGGCGCAGGCGATCAGCAGCACGAAGAGCAAAGCTCCCTGCATCATCTTGAAGAAGAGACGGTTGCGCGAGTCCGGCAGCTCTTCCCGCAGATTCAACACGTCGAGGGCATATCCGCGGTTGGCCTCGGGGAATTCGTCTTCCAAGGCGGTCATCAAGGTGGTCATTTCCGCTTGGGCGGCCTCGTCGGACACACCGTCGTTCAGCCGACCGACCACCAGCAGGTCTCGTTGATGCCGCTTTGCCCGCTCGCGATCGATGGCGATCGGCACGTAGAGCTCCGTATTCGGCACCAAGAACTCGAAGTCGCTGGGCAGCACACCCACCACGTCGTAAGGCGAGCCGTTGAGCTCGATCACCCGGCCGACGGCATCCCGAGAGCTGCCGTAACGCTCCTGCCAGAATTTGTGGCTGAGCAAAACCACCTGATCTTTGCCCGGCACGCTTTCCTCTTGCAGAAAAACGCGGCCTTGGCCGGCGGAAACCCCCAGAACCTCGAAAAACGACGGGGTCACCGCCGCGCCCGTGAGCTGCTCCGCGGGATCGCTTTCGGTCAACCCGAGGGGCTGTCCTCGAAACGCGCCCATGGATCGATAGGAGGTCTGGCGTTCTTGGATATCCAGAAAGTTGGCTAGGGAGGAAGGGGTGATGAAACCCTTGGGCAGGTCCTTGCCCCGCTCCCCCACCAAGGAAATCCGCTCCGGCTGCTCGTAAGGCAGCGGGCGGTAGAGAAAGCCGTTGATCAAGCTGAAGACGATGGTGTTGCCGGCGATCGCCAAGGCCAAGGATCCAATGGCCAGGACGGTCACCCCCCAGCTGCGTCGGAGAGTGCGTAGGGCAAAGCGAAGATTTTTGATCAGGTCGTACATGCTGTGCTCACCTCGATATGGAAGCCGACCGCTCGGTTGCCGGAATGGTCGAGTTGTGCGGTCCGGCTTCACGGATCGTCGAAAGTCGCTACTCACACATACGAAGACCTGGGGCCAAAGATTCGTTCTGCCCCGCCGCCGTCCGGGATCCGGCCCGGCAGAGCCTTGGATCGTGCTATTCTGCGCCCGGACAGCCGGTCCTCGCCCCCATTTCATCCGCACCGGCTACTTGAGACTCGAGGCTCGGCTCGACCATCCAAAGACCTCGACAATTCAGAGACCTCGACACTGGAGGCTTAGTGGGCTCGATCGCTCCCACCGCCCGAAATTGGGTCCGACAATCTCTCAAATCCTCCCGCCTCGGCCGCCTGGCCTTGGACGGCTACCGTGGCCTGCAGAAACGACGGGAGCTGAGCCGTCGGGCCGAGGTCTCGGAGCAGCCGTTCGGTATCTACAACATCGAGCTCACCAACCGCTGCCCGATGAAGTGCATCATGTGCGCGCGGACCCATCACATGACCCGCGACCAAGGTCTGATGGATTTCGATCTCTTCACTCGGGTGATCGATGAGCTGGTGTCCGCCAATCCGCGATATGCGGAACGGGATCCGAGGTACGAGGTCTGGCTCCATCACTTCGGCGAAAGCCTGGCGCACCCTGATTTCGATCGCTTCATCCACTACGCGGTGAGCAAAGACGTCTACACGGGCCTGTCGATCAATCCGATCATGCTGACCCAAGAGGTCACCGAGAAGCTGCTGGATTCGCGACCCTCCCTGCTCTTCATTTCACTCGACGGTCACGACGACGAGTCGTTCGCGGAAATCCGTGGGTTGGAAAATGCCTGGCACCGCTCCAAGGAGCGGCTGCTCCGCTACCTCGAGCTGAAGAAGGAGCGGGGCGTGGACACCCGCATCATCCTGTCGATGATCGACTTTCCGAAAAACGCCGGCAGTCTCGAGGCCATGCGCGACTATTGGCAGTCGGTGGACGGCATCGACGAGTTTTTGGCCAAGAAATTCGAAACCTGGGACGGTAGCGCCGATGACGTCAATGCCCTGGTGCAGCTCGGCGATGCCCCAGCCAAACCCGGCGAAAGCCGTCAGGCCACGTGCCCGGTACCCTGGGAAACCTTGACGGTGACTTGGGACGGCGATGTGGTGCCCTGTTGTTACGACTACAACAAGAAATTGATCTTGGGCAACTTAGATCGCCAGAGCCTGTCGGAGATTTGGAACGACGAGCCCATGCGCAGGCTGCGCCGGGAGATCATCGACAATCGAGTCGAGAACCCCCTGTGCAAGGGGTGCGAGAAGCTCTACGCCTAGTCGCTCCGTCCGAGCCTGCCACGATCCCTGATGTGATCTCCCATGAGCCCTGAACCGCGACCGGAATCCGATCCCAAGTGGTTAAGGGTCTATCGCGACGGTGCGATCCTGCTGCTCAACTTCCTCGTTCTGCTGACCATCTGCACGGCAGCGTTGGCGGTGCTGTACGGGATCCGTGACGCGCGCAAACAAGCCCGTCGGACTCAGGTCTACTCCCAGCACTTCGACCTCGACTCCTACCTGCGGATCGATCGCCGGACGGCGTTGGAAACCGGTGCGGAATTCGATCACATGGGTGAAGCCGAGTCTTATCGGTTCTATCCCTGGACCGTCTTTACCGAACGTCCCTTTGAAGGGCGTTGGGTGACCGTCGGATCGGACGGCACTCGGGCCGGTATCCCGCCGGAGCCCGCCAAAGGGCGAAAACCGCTCACCGTCTGGTGCTTCGGTGGCTCGACCATGTTCGGCTGGGGCCAGCCCAACGACCAAACCATCCCTTCTCATCTGCAAGCCCTGTTGCAGGAGGCTTTGCCCGATCGTGCCGTGGAGGTGCAGAACCACGGCCATTCTTATTGGTTCAGCTCCATGGAGCTCAATCACCTGCTGGCCCTGCTGCGGCACCGTCCAGCCCCGGACGCGGTGGTGATCCTCGACGGCTTGAATGACAGCAGGATGTTCTTGGAAGGTCGTCACCTTCCCTTCTTCACCCATGTGGCCGAGGGAGCCTGGGAAAAAGAGCGACAGCGACGGTATGCACCCTACGATGGCCCCTGGCTGACCATGGGTGAGAGCTTTCCTTGGTTACGCCTGGTCCGTTCCATCCGGTCGCGTCTAGGCATGGACGGTGCGACCGCCGCCCTCGATCCCAGCCTCGGCCCTCGATTTACGCCCGTGGACGTGCCCACCGCCATGGATCGCTACGCGCTGAATCGTCGAGCTTTCAAAGGACTCGGTGAGGAGCTGGCGATTCCCGTTCGTCAATACCTGCAACCCATTCCCGGCTTCGGTCCCTATGTCGGTGAGACCCAAGACATGGGATCGGAGATCTATGGCTTCTACCAGGCCTTGGTCGACGACCCGAGCCATGGGCTTCTTCCGATCCACGACACGCTCTACGATCTGGAGCGACCGTTCGTCGATCAAACCCACTACAGCGACGAAGGCTGTCGACGGGTCGCCCGAAGCATCGCCGATGATTTGCTACCGCTGCTCCAGGAGCCTTGAACGAATGCTGAACGAAATGCCCGGCACCGCTAATGGAGTGCTCATCGACGGAGTGCCTGGCACCGCCCATTGCACCGCCCATTTCGCCGTCCGTCCATCCTGGAACGGAATGCTCACCGGCTCTCAACAACTCTGGGACCCCGCGCATGGATGACGTGATCAGCCTCGAGACAGCCCGAAACACGATGCTTGGAAATCCCCTAATCTGGCGCCTCGCCGTGGACATGGGATTGGTGGTGTTGATCTGGATAGTCCAGCTGATCGTCTACCCGAGCTTCCGCTACTGCGATAGACAGGAGCTGGTCCGCTGGCATGGGATCTACACCGGTCGGATCTCACTGCTCGTGGTGCCACTGATGCTCGCCCAAGCAGCGATCGTGGCGTTTCAAGCCCTGTCCAGTGGCTTCTTGTGGGATCAGACTCTCTCGGCCGTGCTGGTTCTCGGATGTTGGATATCTACTTTCGGCCTATCCGTGCCGTTGCACAAGAGGGTTGCCGAGGGTGAGATCGGCGATGAGGTGTTGGAGGCTCTTATCGTCACGAACTGGCCGCGTACTGTAGGCTGGACGCTGTGTTTCTTGCTGTCGTGGGTTGGGATTGCTCGAATTTGAAGGCCGGCTCGCCATCACGGAATTGCCCACGTGTAGAACACCACGCTATTCAGGCTATCTTAAAAATGCCCGGCACCACTCGACCGCACCTGCAAAATGCCCGGCACCTTTCCTACTTTCCGACGCCTTCAAAGTGCCCCGGCACCTTTCCAGGACCCACGGCTGCAGAAAATTTAGATAAATTTTCACTAAGCTCAGAATTCGCGACCCTTCTTGCGTCCAAGGAATAAAGAAGGCGGAAAGTCTGCCTTGAGGCAGCGTGCCCAAGGAGCATTCCGCCAAATCTCATTTCCTGGAGCCCGAGCATGGGAAGAAATCCGCGCTACATTCCACCCAACAGCCTCCAACACGTCACCGACGTCACCTTTCAAAACCGTCGCTTCCTTCGGCCCTCCAAGGAAGTCAACGAAAGGCTGATCGGCATTTGGGGCCGAGCGCAGAAGAAATACGACATGACTATTTGTGCCGTAGTGGCTATGTCGACACACATTCACTATTTGCTGCAACCCAAGGACGGTGCACAACTGGCTGCCTTCATGTGTTTCGTCAAAACCAATATCGCCAAAGAGATCGGCAACCGCCTTCTGGGATGGGCTGGAACCTTCTTCGACGATCGATATCACCTCACTCCGGTTTCCGAAGAAGATTTCGATCAGATCAAAGTGCTGCAATACCTATTCGCCCACGGGGTGAAGGAGCTCCTGGTCGATACCGTCGAACAATGGCCCGGGGTCCATAGCGCCATTCCTTCCCTTGAAGGCAAAGACTTGGTCGGAAAGTGGTTCGATCGCACCGCGGAATCCAATGCCAAGCGACGATCGGAAGCCAATACGGATCCGGAAGCTTTCGCATCCGAGGAGAGGGTCGTTATTTCACCGCTTCCGTGCATGCGGCATCTGCCTGCCGCGTTTTGGCAAAAGCTCGTGGGGGAATGGATTGAGGATATCGACCGCGAAGCAAAGGTCATCCGTCGGGACCTCAAGAAAAGAAGTCTTGGGGTAGCGCGAATATTGGCCGTGGATCCAGAGAGCCGGGCGGACCACGTGGAGAAGTCACCCAAGCCACGATTTCACGCGCGTGATCCTGCTGTATTTCGGGCGATGTTTGCGATCTGGCAGGAGGTGATTCGGAGCTTCAGAGAAGCCTCGGAGCTGCTCCGTTCAGGTCTCCGGTCCGTCTCTTTCCCCGAAGGCACATTTCCACCAAGTCTGCCCTTCGTACAGTTCAGCCTTGATCACGCTTATCCCACGGAGCGTGGTCAGCCTTCGTAGGGACTGGGCATAGGATCCGTTCGTCCCTGTCGGAGGGGCACCGATCTTGCCACGAGGATCTTTGACAGCCGGGATTTCGTCGGGGCCTCTGCCCGACCAGGAAGAGCTGTGTCCTCTGGAGCCGCCTGCAGGTCCGGGGTAGCATTCCTACGTCTCTTTTTTGAGAGATTTCATCGGACTTGGGAGAGTTGCTTGAAGAGGTGGGTGGCACCTGCTTGAAGAGGTGGGTGGCACCCGAACGAGGCTGCTTGAAGAAATGGGTGGCACCCGAACGAGGCTGCACCCGAACGAGGCTGCACTCGAACGAGGCTGAATTGCCCACGTAGCGTTCAGGCCGTTTTCACCAGCTCGATGCACGCCACGGACCGAGCCGCCGCGGCGCCGTCCGGTTGGACGGGAAACGGCGATCGAGCTCGTTCCGCCGGTGGGCGGGAGATCCAATCGACAAACCTTCGGTCCGTACACGCTTCCGGCCCTGCAAGCTGCCACCCTTTTTCGTCATATCGATAGTGACTCAACCGGCTCTCGGCGGGTCCAAAGGCGTCCACCAGGTTCGTAAGGCCTTGCGCATCAAATACTTGATGACCGCTGAGTCTTTCAGGAACACCATAGGGCACCGTCATCAAAGCTCTCCCTCCCACCTTTAGGACCCGGGCGAGCTCGGACACTGCGCGTCGGAAATCTTCCGGACGAAACTCGAGGCGGCCGGCACCGGCAAATTCCCGATTGTCGAAACCTACGTGCTCCAGGGTTGAGATGGAAATCACTTGATCGTAGAGCCCGTCCCGTTGCGGTAGATCCCGCAAGTCCTCGAAGAGGTAAGAGATGCCCCGCTGCCAGAAGCAATTGGTTTCCGGAGCCAAGGTCAGAATATGAAGATCGATCTGCCGCCAAAGGGGTAACTCGAGCAGATACAGAAAGTTGAGGGCGGATCCGGCATCGAGAACCCGTCCTGTTTCTCGGCTCAGCCGGCTCAGGACCCAGGGTACCTCTACACAGCGCTCGTCTAGACCATAGCCGAAACCCGCCGGCAATGGCTGCCCCCGTCGGAATACGTCCATGGCCTGCTCGTCAGCCAAGGTCGACGCGATCACACGACTACGATGGATGGCGTAGCCGTCGCTCCAGGGCACGGAGCCCGAGCGCTCGAAAGCCAGCAAGCGTTGCTCATGGGATGGGCGTTTCCACCGGCGAAAAGCGGCCCTCAGCTCGCGGGCGGCCCGGCGCCAGCTGCCCTCGGGGCCTGGAGAAAGTGCAGCTGATTCCGGCTTCATCATCCCCCGGATCTTAGCGGTTCGCGGGCACTCACGAAATGGGTGGCACCATCAAAGATCCGGTTCGCGGGCACTCACGAAATGGGTGGCACCATCAAAGATCCCGCACCATCAAAGATCCCCTTCGCGGGCACTCACGAAATGGGTGGCACCATCAAAGATCCCGCACCATCAAAGATCCCGCACCATCAAAGATCCCGCACCATCAAAGATCCCAAGATCCCAAGCCTAAGAAACAGCCACCTCGACCGTCCCGCCCACAGAATCGGCACCGGATCGGCAGGGTTCCTCCCCGTGGATCAATCGGCACAGGGAATGCTCGTAACGACTGAGAATACGATCCACCGAGAACTTCTCGGCGTTCTTCCGCGAGGCCAAAGACATGGCCCGATGACGCTCGGGATCGCTCAGGATCTTCGCCGCCAGGCCACCGAGGCAGACGTTCTCACCGGCTGGGCATAGGATTCCTGTTTCGCCGTTGCGCACCACCTCCGGCAAGCCGCCCGCGTGATAGCCGATCACCGGCACTCCGCAGGCCTGGGCCTCGAGGGCCGACAATCCGAAGCTCTCTGCAAGGCTCGGCAGCAAGAAGACGTCGCTGGCCTGATAGACCCTTTCCAGATCGTTCATCTTGCCCAAGACCCGCAGGTCCTCACGGACCCCCAGCTCCTTGGCCAGCTCCAAGGCCTTGGGCAGCTCGGGACCATCACCCACCAAGACCAAGATGGCGTCGAGCTTGGTGCGCAGGGCCGCGAAACCGCGAACCACGTCTTCCACCCGCTTCACCGGCCGGAAGTTCGACACGTGGGTCAAGATGAAGCGCCCATCGGCCTGGAGATGATCCCGGATCCCCTGGTATTCGCACGGCTTGAAGCGTTCCAGGTCGACGAAGTTGGGGATCACCTCCACGGAGCCCTCCGCCACCTGGAAGTCCCGCTCCGTCGCCTGTCCCAACCAAGCCGAAGGCGCGGTCAACAAATCTTGGCGCTGGATGGTGAATCGGGTCAGCTCGAAGAAGCTCCGTTGGACCCCCACCAGGGTGATGTCCGTGCCGTGGAGGGTGCAGGCCAGCTTGACGTCGAGCCCCCGCTCTTCCCGCAACACCTCACGCGCCATCCACGCCGCCTGGGCATGGGGAATCGCGTAATGGCTGTGGATGACCTCAACGCCCCGCTCTTCCACCAGCTCCACCAGCTTGTTGGTCAGATTCAGGGAATACGGCGGATGGGAGAAGAGGGGATAGTCGGAGACCTCCACCTCGTGAAAGAAGAGGTTGGGCTGAAGCGGATCGTATCGAAAGGGGCGCTGATACGAGACCATGTGGATCTCGTGTCCCCGTCGAGCCAGCTGCTTGGAAAGCTCCGTCGCCACCACGCCGCTACCGCCATAGGTCGGGTGACAAACCACCGCTAATCGCATGTCGCCTCCTTAGCCGAACGAGCTCGGAAGCCGAGCCCGGAGCCCAGATGCTGCGATCGAGCTCGGATGAATAGGATCATGCTCTCAATACGAAAAACGATCCAAGGGGTTCTGAGACCCCTGCTCGTCTTGCCGAAGCTTCGTGGTGGAGCCCGTCAAGAGGCACGACGTTTCCGGCCCCTCGTGGAATCATTCGCTTTCTTTTCCTCGGCCTTGCGTTTTTTCGTCGCCGCCCAAGAGCAAATCGGACACGTTTCGAGATCGTGAAATCGAGCCGGGCAATATTCTCGGCCGAAGAAGATGATCTGCAAATGCAGCTTATTCCAAAGAGATTCGTCGAAGGTCTTCTTCAGATCCCGCTCCGTACGTTCCACCGAGGACCCATTGGACAAACCCCAGCGGGCGGCCAGGCGATGGATGTGGGTATCGACGGGAAATGCCGGGAATCCAAAAGCTTGGGACATCACCACCGAGGCAGTTTTGTGCCCGACCCCGGGCAGAGCTTCCAGGCCCTCGAAAGTCCGTGGCACCTCACCACCCGCTTCCACCAGTATGCCGCTGAGCTTTTTCAGATTCTTCGCTTTCTGAGGAGCCAAGCCGATTTGACGGATGATGTCTCGGATCTCGTCCACCTCCATCTCGGCCATGGCGGCCGGCGTCGACGCCCGGCGGAAGAGATCCGGCGTCACCTCGTTGACCTTTTTGTCGGTGGTCTGAGCGGAGAGGAGCACCGCCACCAGCAGGGTGAAGGGATCGGAATGATCCAACGGTATCGGGGTTTCCGGATAGAGCTCCTCGAGCAGGGCGACGATCTTCTCGGCTTTTTCGCTACGGGTCACGGAGGCTCCTCGACGAATGGATCAGGCAAAGGGGGGGGGCGAGCCGTCTCGCGAGCTATCTCAAGGGAGAGACCGCCCAAAGCTTAGAATATTTCTCGCAGTGCAGGACCAACGTTTTGAAGCCTTTGGGATCCATATTGGCCGGCAAGCGGTAGCTTTGGGCTCCACGGGCGCTTTCCAAGTTGCCGATCAGCGTCGCGCCCTCGGTGGCGTTGCGATTCGACAGCTCCGCCGCGCTCTTCTTGGATAGGAAGAGCTTCAAATCCGGTGCTTTCTTGGTGGCGAAGCCCCCGGTCAGCTCAAGGACGTATCCGCCGTTCTTTTCGACGATCCGCCATTCCCCTTCGACTTCGTAACCCTTTTTGGTCCACTTGCCACTGCTCACCGCATCTTGTGCAAATAGAGCGGATCCCCCGGTGAGGAGCAGCACGAGCATCCACAGGACCCAAGCCGGACGTGTCAAAACCCGACGTTTTATATGGGAGGCAATGATCGGCATTCGCATATCAATTCTCCGAGGTCACGTCCCGAAGGACTTGATTCAACTTCTCGTGACTACGCCCGCCGGCGGCGGTGGGCGAGCCGTCCAAGGATCTCAAATCCGCCTGGGTGAGATCCAATCGGGGCGCGAAAGCCTCCAGCTGAAGCTCGTAGGCCAATCGACGTCCCAGCTCCTCCGCTTGCTCTCCGGCCCTTAGGCTCGCCCGAGCACAGGCCACTCGAGTGCCCTTCGGGCCCGTGAGGCAAGCTTCCGCGGATCGCTCGTCCCCCGAGACCCTGGCGGTGAAGGTCGTGCCGCGGGTCGTCAGTCGAAAGCGGGGCGAGCCCTCGAGCGCTTCCGCCGCGCTTCGACCGAGGGCGGAGCCGTCGACCTCCAAGCGCACCGGCAAAGCCAGACCCACCCTTCGGACGACCCCCGGATCGGTTTGCAAGGCGCGATCCAGAAGCTCCATCCCCTCATTCTGCCGCCCGAGGGCCAGGGCTGCCTGGGCGCCCCTGGCCGAGACCCTGGCTTGCAGCAAGACCTCGGAGCCGGGAAGGGCATCCAGAGCCTCGCTCACTCGTTCAAGAGCCTCGGTGTGGCGACCTGCTGAATAGGCCGCCTCAGCTCCGTACGCTTTGAAATACGCGGCTGCGGCTTCGAGAGATTCTTTTTCCGCCACCTGCTCCAGGGCGATCTCGATGACCCCCGCCCCGAGCAAAGGCACCAGCTCGATCTTGAGCCACTCCGGAAGCTCGATGCCACCCGCCAGGTAGGGCCGAAGGGTAGCGAGCAAGAAGCGATGGTCCGCGAGCAAAGAGGCCGCTCTGCGTCCGGATGCCCACGACCGGAGCTGCATCTGCCAAGCCCGGGCGTAGGCAGCCCAACGGGGTCGCCAGGTGAGAGTGGCGGCTTCCTCGAGGGTCATTTCGGCCGCTACCCGATTGACCACCGAGTCCACCAGCGCGGACGCCGCTTCCAGCTGCTCCGACTCCGAGCTGGTAAAACCCGTTCGATCCGGCCTCGCCATGGCCCGCCTAGTGATGCGAGCGGCCTCGTTGGGATGACCGGCGACCAACAAGAAAATCGCCGAGGTCATCTCGGTCTCCGCCCGATTCTGCTCGTCCATGAAGGGCGGCTGTCGCCGACGCCACTTGAACATATTGCGGACGGCGTCCAAGGCTTCGCCGGTCCGCCCTTGGGTCATGTAGAGAAGGGTCAGATCGAGCCACGGGTTCGACACGGTGCCGCGCATGAAATTCCGCGAGCCTTCCAGGATATACGTCTCAGCGGCGTCGAAGAGCAGCATGCCCAGGCTCGCCTCGCCGGCGTTGGTAAAGGGGGTCGGCCCCGGGCGGCTGTGGGCGCGCTCGTGCTCCGCGGCATCTTTGCAAGCGAGATAGGACGCTTCCCGATCCTGAAGCTCCGCCTCAATGGCGCAGCGGGCGGTCAAAGCGTGGGCGACCTGATTCGGGTCGTCCATCTGCAGCGCCTCGGTCACCGCGGCCCGAGCCTCGTCGTATCGACGCAACCTCATCAGGGGCCAGCCGCGATCCGCGGTGGTGGGCGGGGAGTAGATCTCGTCGTGCTCCAAGAGCAGGCGAATCTTCTCCTCGTGACGCCCCATCTCACCGGCGATCATGGCCGTGCCGACAATCGCTTGGGCGTGCCACGGCCACGGATCGTCATCCGCCGGCCATGGGCTGTACTGCTGCTCGAAGAGCTCCCGGCTGCGGGACATGTGAAAGTAGGCCCGTGGCAGGTTGCCCTCGGCCCGGTGATAGACAATGCCCATCAAACAATGACCGACAAAAGAATCGGGATTGTTGCGCAGGATCTGCTCGGTGAGCTCCCGAGCCCGGACGTTTTTCTCCCGCGTCAGGGCATCCCGAACCGCCATCGCCCAAAGCTCCTCGTCGAAAGCATCCGCGGGCAAAGTGGCAAGATCCTCGAAGATCAGCTTCTCCGCCAGCAGCGCCCGCTCGTCGTCGAGGCTGAAGGCCGCATCGAGATCCGACACATCGGGTTCCTGAGCCCAGACCGATTGAACCCAAAGCGATTGGGCTCCAACCGACAACCCGACCATCAAGCACCAGCCGAGGCCGCTCAGGGTGACGTTGCTCCGGGTGATGTAGCCCAGGGTGACCTTGCTAAGGGTGATGTGGCGGCGGAGTCCCATCCGCCCCTCAGCGACGGCGCAGGGTCGATCGGGACAAGCCTTCCACCGCACCGGCCAGGGCATCGTCGATGATCTCATCGACGTTGGACAAACCCGGTGCCGGCTCCAGGCGATGCCCCAACACACGCGGAATCAAAGTGGCAAGATCGTCGGTCGACACGTAGTCCCTGCCGCGCAGGGCGGCCAGGGCCTGAAGCGCGGGCAGGATCAATACCAGGCTGCGGGTCGAGCAACCCTGTAAGACCCGATCATCCGCGCGAATCGTTTGGGCGATGTCGACCAACGCTTCTTTGATTCGGCCGTCGATCTTCACCCATTGATCCACCGCTGCCCGGGCGGCGAGCACCTCGTCGCGGCTGACCTTCGGCAGATCCTCACGCTCCGCATCCCGTCGGTCTCGCCAAGTCTCCAAGACCTCCAGCTCCGCCCCGCGGTCGATGTGAAACATCCGAATCTTGAAGAGGAAACGATCGAGCTGGGCGACGGGCAAGGGATACGTGCCGGCCAAATCCAGGGGGTTCTGGGTTGCGATGACGAAGAAGAGCGGATCGAGAGCGTAGGTCACGTTGTCCACCGTCACCTGCTTTTCCGCCATGGCTTCCAACATGGCGGCCTGGACCTTCGGGGAGGTCCGGTTGATCTCATCCGCCAACACCACGTGGGCGAAGATCGGCCCTTGACGGAATTGGAAGGTGTGGTCGGTGGCGTTGAAGATGGACACGCCGGTGACGTCCGAGGGCAGCAGATCCGGGGTGAATTGGATGCGACGAAACGGTGCGATCGGTGGTGCGTCCTCTCCGTCGACCACCGTGTCGACCTCCGTGTCGACCTCAGTGTCGACGCTGACGGCGTCGATGATCGAGGTGCCCAGGCTTTTCGCCAGGGTCGTTTTGCCCGATCCCGGAAAATCCTCCAACAACACATGGCCGTCGGCGAGCAGGGCCACCAACACCAAGTCGATGACGTCGTCGCGACCGAGCACCTGCGCTCGGACCCGAGCGCGCAAACGCTCCAATACATCGCGGGCATGGGCCAAAGAGCCCGAGGCCGGCTCGTCGGCTTCAGGGCTCGGCTCGGCCGACACGTCTTTGCTCCCGCCGTCCTCCGCTCGTTCAGCGGCCTGTCGCCGCAGCTCGCCGCGGACCTCTTCCCTCAGCTTGAGGATCGGCGAAATGGGGTGACGGTCGGTTGCCGTTTGATCCTCATTCAGATCCACGACCTCTCCCACAGTCATCTCCACCGGCCCGCGCTCGACGGCCTCCGATGATTTCGCCTGCCCATCGGCCTCGGCGGCTTCCGGGCCCAATTCCTCAGTGATCGTTTCTCGATTGCTCATGGGATTCCATCTGGTTCTTATTCACATTCGGCCTGCCTAGCTGATTCGATTCATTTGACCCAAAGCCACGCCAGCGGATCCAGGCGCCCGACCCAGCGGCGCCATCGCGGGACTCGGGCACGAATCTGGCGAGCGACCTCATCCGACGTCCGGCGGACCTGCTCGGCGAGACTCGGCTCGTGGCGGGCAGCGTTGCGGGAGCCGAAGGCCGCCGCTAAGTGTAAATCCGTGAGCGGAATCATGTCCTTTGACAGCTGCCCCGCCCGTCTGGCGAAAGCTTCCCTGGACTCACCCATCCGGCGGCGCAAACCGACTTCCGACAGGCGATCCAAGGTGGCACGATATCCCACTCGCGGCAACTTTGCCTCGGGGGCCAGCCTCGGCACCCACAGCCGATAGGCTTTGATGCCATAGGCCATGGCCAGCAAAGCCGCCAGGGCCCAGAGGGCTCGACGTCCGAGCTCGCGCCAATCAAAGGGCTGGTGAGCGAGATCCGAAAAGGGATCCTCCTCGCTCTGCTGACGCATCATTTCGCCCAAAATTTGCTGCAATCTGGGATCCGGTGCCGGCTGCGCCTCGTCCAAGCTCTGCTCGGGGGTGAGGTCCACCACTACCCAACCGATACCGTCCAGATAGATCTCCGGCCAGGCATGAGCGTTGCCGCCGCGGATCAACACCGCGGATCCGCCGCCCCGATCGGATTCAGAGACCGCGTAGCCGGCCGCCACACGAGCCGGAATGCCCTGGCTGCGGAAGAGATAAGCGGCTGCGTGGGCGAAGTGCACGCAATAACCTGTGAGATCACCGAAGAGGAACGACGCGGCGGGGTCCTCGGTGTCCGCATGGCGGCTACGGCGGCTGTAGATGCCGTTGGCGTCCAGATAGGACTTGATGGTCAGCGCCTGGGCCAACGGATCGCTGCGGTGCTCGGCCTTGAGCGCCGCCACCAATCCCGAGGCCAGCTCTCCGTAGCGCGGATCCGACGGAGCTTCCGTGTAGTGACGCCATTGCTCCGCCGTCCAGCTCGCATCTCCCGGCAGACGCCCCAATAGATCCGGGTACGGAATCACCTGAACATGGCTGCGCACCTTGAACGTGCGCTGAAAACGCATGGGATTGGGGTTCGGGCTGGGCTCGAGCAACGCCGGGGCGTCGAGGGCGAACGGTCGAACATGCTCGACCATCAGACCGACGGTGGTCGCCAGGGCTTTTCGTCCGCCCCGAGCCGGTGGCGCCTCGGCCACCACCATCCGCTGAAACGGGAAACGACGGACAATGTCCGCGTCCACGTCGTCACGGGTGGATTGCACGAGACGGCGACCGTTGTATTGGGAGAACGCGGATTGGCGAAAGTAATAGACCCCCGGGGGCGGAGAATAGTCGTCGTGTAAGAGCACCACGGCGATCGGCGCCTGCTCCCCGGAGTCTCCGTAGTCGTCCTTGAATTCAAGGTCGCCGAGGTCGTGCTGCCCCTGTCCCCCGCTCTCCCCCCGGTCCTGCTGCTGATCACCCTCGGAGCTGCCCTCCCCGCCTTCGCCCTGCTCCGGCTCTCCCGTCAGCCCCAAATCCCCCGCGGGATCGGGCTTGGGCAAGCCTTCGAAACGCACGAACGTCATCAGCAGGGCGGCGACCAGGATCAAACCGCCGAAGTGCAGGGGTAGGCGGCGAGCACGCCCTTCTTGGATCAGCAGGCCGGCCAGCAACAGGGTGCCCAAACCGCCGAGAAATAGAAAAATCAACGCGGGATCGAGCCCCCTGGACCAAGCCCAATCCCCCACCGCTAAGGGCCTATGCACCATGCCGTCACGGTGGGCGGCAAAACCGGCAGCGCCGGCGCCGGCGACCGCCACGACCTCCAGAATCGCCATGGAAGGGCGGCGAGCCGCCGCGAAACGAATGACGAATACCACGGTAGCCACCACCACCCACCATAGGGTCATCTCACCGACGTGCAGGGCGGCTACGGGGCCCAAGGCTGCGGCGATCCACGACCAACCCACCCAAGTCCGAGCGAGCTGGGAGCCGAGCAGCAGAAAGACCGCGGCCAGGAGCATCGCGCTGCCCGCGCGCAGGCGAGAGCGACCCGCCGGCTCCCCGAATAGGGCTCCGCTGACGGCGCCAAGGGCCGCGGCGACCAATCCCGCATTATTGGTCAGCGGCCAACAAAGCACCACCGCGGCCGTCGCCAACACCACCGCGCGCAACGCGGCGATCAGCCAACGCCGGTGTGTTCTACCCGCGGTGCCCTTTTGTCGGCTCTGTCGGCTCAACCGGTCCTCCCGAGGGGCGTGCGTGCATCCGCCATGGGTTTAACGGCTCCCGCGGCCAGGGATTGGGCGTCAATCCGGCCATGGGTCCTACCGCTTGTACGGTCCACGACCATCACCGGGTTTCCGGCGGCGTGGAAGGTCGCCATCAAAGCGGTGAGATCCTCGAAGGTCGTGGGACGTCGCGACCGTCGAAAGGACGCGACTTCAGACGGGTTGCCTGGTGTCCCTTTATCCAGAGCTTCTGTGCCCCGGGCCGCCTCCCCTCCGACCTCTTCGTCTCGGAATAGAAAACGGCTCCACCAGCCGCGTCGATTTCCGCTCGACACCCCATCCGTGCCCAAAATGAAGGACGTCACCCCGGAAAAGGTCCTGGCTGCCGCCATCGCCTCTGCTACCCAAGGTCCCGGCTCGGCCGGCGCAAAGACCACGCAATGGGTTTGGTCGGCGATCTCCGGTCGGGCGAGGAAGGCCCGCAAGCCGTCCGCAGGCCGCACCCTGGCAGGCCGGACCTCGGCAGGCCGGACCCCAGAACCGGCAATGGCCAATAGGCTCTGCTCCAAATCGTCCGTGGGCTCGGGAAAGCCGTCCGCGGCGAACAGCCAATCCGCGCCCAACAGCTCGTTTTGCAGGGCCATTCTCGCCGCCCCCGCGGCGGCGCCGTCGCCATCGCCGGTGAGCAAATACGCGACGATGCGCTGGGATCGATCGATCGCTTTCTCCGGCACCCGAACATTGAGCTGCCGGGTGCGAGCGTAGACCTTCCACAGAATGTGCCGGATCGGATCCCCCGGCACATAACGGCGAATCTCCATGCGATCGCCCTCGGGCGCCCCCGAGGGATGGGGCAATCCTTCGTCCGAAGCCATGGACGTCACCCTGGGCATGGTTCCCAATCGGCCGACATGGGGCAAGATCGTCAGCGGGCCGGATTGGCGAAAGCGCCAGGCCAGACGGGACAGGCCGAAAGCATCCCGGGTTTCGATCTCGCGCACGCAGTCTTGAACGTGGCAGCGGCGGTCGGCGACGATCTCCTCCACCAACATGCCTTCGCGCCAACGGTTGCGGCAACGGATATTTCCGGGAGACACCATTCGCCAGCTGACTTTGACCAACGGAATACGCCCCAGGGAAGGGAGCGCGAACCCCGTTTCCGTGGGCGAGCCGGTCGACGCAACCGGTAGCGGAGTCGTCAGCAACTCGGGGTGCCGGTGCAAATACCGACGCAAATAGAGGGCTGAGCCAGTGGTAAAGAGACTGCCGAGACCCAGGAGCGCCAGGCCCGACAAGCTGAAGACGAAGATCAAAAGATCCATCTTGCCGTAGCCCCACCGCCACAGCGCGAGGCCCGAAAGCACACCGACCAGGCTGCCCATCCAGGTGGGCGGCACCAAGCTCGCCAGACGGTGCCAGCCGTCCGCCAGACGACGACGGCGAGCCGACGGGAGCTCCGGGAGCTTGATCAGGAGTCGCATGGATCCGGCACCGACAAGAGCGATCAATCCTCGGCCGGCTTCTCAGCGCCGGCGGCTTTCCGGATCACTTCTCCGAGGGATACGTTCGAAACCGGCTCCGGTCCTTGGGCAAAGGGCGTGATCTTGGCGTCTTCTTTCTGCTGATAGCGGTAGGCGAGCTCGGGTTTGCGCTCGATCAACGGACCGAATGGATCGCCTTTCGGTGCCATCATCCTGAGATTCGGCCCGGCGACGATATCCGTCAGCTCGAGCTCGAAGAGCGCGGTCTTATGCCGGGTGGAAACCAGCGCCCCACTCCCAAGGGTCATCCAATCGTCCCAGGTCGCCTCAACACCGCCGAAGGGCAAGATAGAGGTCCACATTTTCCATCGGTTGGGTTTGCCGTCGGAATCGACGAACCAGAGGTAGGCATCTCCCGGCGTCACGCCCCCGGAGTCGTAGCGCACCAAAAGCGCCGTCTCTCCATCGACCTCCACCAATCCCCGGCTGGTGCCTTCATCAAACACTTTGGCGATCGGGTTGAGCCAGAAGGAATCGTTGCACCAATGGGACCAAGCCATCTTCTCCAATCGGCTCCGCTCCGGTCCGCGGAGCTCACCCTCGGGAGTCACGGCAACCCCCAAACGTGTTTCTAGGTCCAGCAGCACCAGATTGTCTTCCCAAATGACCCTCGCCAGCTGCCGCTGGCGATCCCACAAATGCTGTCGACGATCACCGAAATTCCAAGATATGGCGCCCACGGACTGCCAAGCGTCGACATTGACCGCGGCCATCATCTTGCGCGCCAATTGGTCCGCCTCCCGGCTCGGCCGCAGCTCGGGAAGCGGCTCGTTCAGCCAGCGGATCACCGCCACAAAGAGGATCATGACGACCACCAGAGCGATACCGAGACGAAGCCCCCAGCGCTCCAAACGTTGGACCCAAGGGTTCATCGAGGCCTCGAATCGCTCCAGGTCGGCGGCTGAAGCCGACTCAGGATCCGGCGATGTCTCAGTGTCCGGGGTTTCGGTGTCCGTAGATTCGGCTTTCGTCAAATCGACCCGTGGTGATTCCTGATCCATGTCCCGGCTCCGTCTCGTCCGTTCGCGCTCGTGTCGGCAACTCGCCCTCGGGCCTCATCTTGCCGCCATCGAGCGCGCCTCGCAACCCCCGCGTCCGCGACCGACCCCGCCGGACCGACCTTTTGATAGAACAATCCAAATAAACGTTTGTCGACTCCTGCCGTAAAATGAGTCTAGACAGATCCTCGACGCCGAGCCGCACTTGACCTGATGTCCTGACCTGATGCCCCTGACATGATGTTTCTAAAGCCACGCTTTCAGCCGAGCTCCCGCCATCTTCGTTTCGTTCTTCGTCTTTTCCTCATCTCGCTGTTGGGCCCCATCGCGCTGACCGGGTGCACCCCGAAAACCGAGGCGGAAACCGATCCTGGAGCCCCCCTGCAGGTCCACACCGGCACGTTCCAAAAACGCCTCTTACTCACCGGTGAAATCGCCGCGGAGAGCGCCATCGAGCTGACCGTGCCCAATGCCAATATCTGGCCCGTGCCGATCCGCTGGCTGGCCGAGGACGGCGTCGAGGTCCGGGCCGGGGAGACGGTGGTCGAATTCGACAGCAGCCAAATCCTCACCACCCTCGACAATCTCAGCTCCCAGAGCATCGAAGCCCAAAATCAGCTCTTGTCCCTGCGCTCCGAGCTCGCCAATGAAATCGGCCAAGCCCGATTCACCCGCGAGCAACGACTGGCAGACTTCCAAAAGGCGGAGATCGCCGCTGCCATTCCCGAGGATCTGAGCTCACGCCAGGACTTCGAACGGAGACGTCTGGAGCTGGAAAAAGCTCGCCTCGAGCTGCAAGCCGCGGAGGAAAAAGCCGCTGCTCAGGTGCGCATCGCCGAAAGCAAGCTCGAAGCTCAACGTCTGAAGGTCGAGCAGACCCAGGAGGGGGTCAACCGTGCCCGCGGAAGCATCGAGCTGCTGACCCTGACCGCGCCCAAGGACGGAATCGTTCTCTTGGCCAACAACCGAAACGAAGGCCGCCCCTACCAAGCCGCCGATTCCGTCTTTCCCGGCTGGACCATAGCTTCCCTGCCGGATCTCTCCACTCTGATCGTGGAAGCCTCTCTCTTCGACGTCGACGACGGCAAGCTCGAGCCCGGCACGGAGGTGATCGCCACCCTCGACGCGTTCCCGGACGCCTCGATCCCCGGCACCGTGCGGGAAATCGACACCATCGCCGACCAAACCGACTTGTCCAGCACCCGTCGGGTGTTCAAAGTGCGGATCGACCTGGAGCAAACCGATCCCGAGCGCATGCGACCCGGGATGTCGGTGAAAATCGAGGTCAAAGCCGAAGATGCCGGCGAGCAGCAGCTCCTGATTCCCCGGGCGGCGGTGCACTCCCGAGATTCTGAATACCTAGCCGTGTTGCGCGACGGTTCCCGCGTGCCCATTGAGCTGGGTGCGTGCAATCCCACCGTTTGTGTCTTGCGCGGTGGTCTAACCGAAGGGACTGAGCTCAGCCCGGGGGTGCTGCGATGAGCGCCAAACGCCGCCGGTGGATCGGCGTAGTGATCCTGACCCTGGTCCTCGCCGCCGGCTCACGGGCCCTGCAGGACGATCCCAACGGCCGTTGGCTGCCCGTCGAGCGTCGCGACTTGGTGATGGGAGTGCCCTTGGAAGGTGAGCTCAAAGCCGTGCGCACGGTGTCCTTGGGCCCTCCGCCGATCCAAAATCACTGGAATTTCAAAATCTCCCACCTGGCACCGGACGGCAAAGACGTGCGCGAGGGGCAAACGGTGATTCGCTTCGACACCACGGAGCTACAACAGAATCTGCAGCGCAAGACCAGCGAACGAGATTCCGCCGAAAAAGAGCTCGAAAAGCTCGTGACCGATCTCAAAATCGAGCGACGGGAGCTCGAGCTCCGGCTGTCCGAGGCCGAAGCCGATCTGCGGCGCGCGACGTTCAGCACCGAGATGCCGCAGGACGTGGTGGCCGCCAAGGATTTGGAGACGGCGCTCATCGATCAGCGCATGGCCCAGCTGCAAATCGATCAGCTGAAGAGCAACCTCGAATACATGGACGCCCGCGAGGCCTCACAAATCGGCAGCCTCGAGCAACGCCGCCAACGAGCCGCGGCCGAGGTCGGGGAGCTGGAGGCCGCCATCGAGGCCATGAACGTCAAAGCTCCACGCAACGGTACCGTGATTCTCGACGCCGATCGCCGTCGTCAGAAGGTCAAAGTCGGGGATCAGGTTTGGCGCGCTCGCAAAGTGCTTGAGATCCCGGATCTCTCGAGCATGCAAGTGGAGGCACAAATCGCCGAGGCCGACGCCGGAAGGTTGGCGGTCGGCCAGAAGGTGACCTTCCGCCTCGACGCCCATCCCGACTTCGAATACGAAGGACGGGTGGAGACCATTCGCAAAGCGGTGCAAAGCAAATCCGCCGGCAATCCCGAGAAGGTGATTCGGGCGGTAATCGCTTTGAGCTCCACCGACACCGAGCGCATGCGACCAGGCATGCGCCTGCGTGGCACGGTCGAAATCGAGCGCTTGCCGGACGTGGTGGTCGTGCCCCAAGAAGCGGTTTTTGCCGACACCGGCGACGCGTGGGTGTGGTCCCGCGGGTTGTTCGGCACCCACAAAGTGGAGCCCGAGCTGGGGCAACGTAACGATCGTTTCTATCAAGTGATTTCGGGCCTCGAGCCGGGTGATTCGGTGCTGGCCCAGAGCGGAGGAGAAGCGCCTTGAGCCTCAACCGTCGAGCCCGAGACGTCGGGGCTCCCGATCCGAGATCGAAGATCGCCAAATGGGTGGCAACAGCAGCCGTTCTCACGGCCGTCGCCCTCGGCGGCGCCTGTGCCGCGCCCCCCAACGCCTCGGTGCCGGTCTACGAGGTCGAAAGCCGCCCCTTCCAACATCGAGTGACTGCTGACGGCAGGCTCCAAGCCACCCACAGCACCAAGCTCTCGGTGCCGTCGGAGGTCGAGCGGGCGGTTCGCCTGGCTTGGCTGGCCAACGAAGGCACCCATTTGCAGACGGGGGATGTGGTCGCCCGCTTCGACGCCAAAGCCATGACCGAGAAGCTCGAAGACGGCGAGCGCGACCTGCGGGGATCCAACCTGGAGATCGAACGGTCCGACATCGAGAGCGGGCTCGCCCTCACGGATCTTGGAAAGGACCTCAAGGTCGCCACTATCGAGCTCGACCACGCCCAAAACTTTCAAAAGGTGGATTCTCAAGTCTTCTCGCGGAGAGACATTCAGGACGACGCCATCGACGAGCTCTTGGCCCAAGATCGCAAACAACACGCCGAGCTCTCGGCCGAGACCCAACGCAGCCTGTCCAAAACGGAGCGGGAGATTTTGGAGATCCAGCGACGCCAAGCCCAAATCACCATCGATCAGGCTCGAACCGGCTTGCAGGCGCTTGAAATCGTCGCTCCCCATGACGGCGTCTTGACCTTGACCCGCAATTGGCGCGGCGAGCCGCCGCGCGTGGGCCTGGAGATGTGGCGGGGCCAAGAGCTCGGCGAGATTCCGGATTTATCCCAAATGGAGGCCCAGGTCTATGTGCTCGAAGCCGACGCCGGAGGCTTGGCCGAGGGCAAACGGGCCGAGGTGGTGGTGGAGGCGTTTCCGGATCGGATCTTCCCCGCTGAGATCAAGAGCGTGGAGGCGGTGGCCCAACCCCGGTTCAGGGGCTCACCGGTGCAATATTTCGGTGTCGTCCTGGCCTTTGAGCAGACCGACCCCGAGATCATGAAGCCGGGTGCGCGGGTCCGCGCCAGGCTCTTCCTGGAGCAGCGGGACGAAGCGGTGGTGGTGCCCCGCCAAGCGATTTTCCGCAATGGATCCGATGCCCGCGTCTTCGTCCGCAAGGGACGGGAATTCGAGCCGCGAACGGTGCAAGTCGGCGCGACCTCCCTCGGCTCGGTGGTGGTGGAAGCCGGCTTGGAGCCCGGCGATGTGGTCGCCCTGGCCGAGCCGGCCGCGATCGACAACGGCCACCAAGACTCCACCCCCGCGGAATCCGCTGCATCCCCAAGCGCCGGCCCCGAGCCGGCTGGATCCGCCAACCTCGCGGCCGGAGATCATTGACATGAAGTGGGTTGAAGCCCTCGATATCGCGGTGGAGAATATCGCCGCCCACAAGCTCCGTTCCGGTCTGACCATGTTGGGTATCGTCTTCGGCGTGGGAGCGGTCATCGCCATGTTGTCGATCGGCGCCGGCGCCGAGCGCCAAGCCATGGAGACCATCTCCCGCTTGGGTTTGCACAACGTGGTGGTGCGTGCCAAGTCCGGCCTGCGGGACGATCAGCTGGAAGAGATTCGGGCCCAAAGCCTCGGCGTCTCCTTGCGGGACGCAGAAGCGATCCTCGACGCCGTGCCCGGGGTCGAAAGCGTCTCGCCCAAGGCCAAGATCGAGCCGTACAAGATCTTGTCCGCCGAAGGCACCACCGACGCAGCCGTCTTCGGCGTCTCCCACGAGCACGCCCGGCTGGTGAGCCTGGAAGTCGCCGAAGGACGATTCCTCGATGCCCTCGATGTGCGCGACCACGCCCAGGTGGCGGTGATCGGAGATCGCGTCCGGCGGGACCTCTTCGGCCACTCCCCCGCCCTCGGACGCCACGTCAAAATCAACGATGTCTGGCTCGAGGTAGTGGGTGTGTTGAGGTCCGCGGGGGTCGACGGGGAAACCGAGTCGTTCCAAGGCGTCGCCCTGGGCTCCGCCGGCACCTCCATCTTCCTGCCCGTGTCCACGGTGCTGCGTAAATTCGATCGGCGCCCCCTGGAATCCCCCCTGAGCGAAATCGTCGTGCGCCTGGAAGAAGCGGAATCCGGCACCCGCGCGGCGGCGGCCATCGGCACCTTGCTCGAGCACCTGCACGGTGGTGCCGAAGACTACGAGCTGGTGGTGCCGGAAGCCCTGCTCGCCGAGAGCCGGCGCACCCAACAAATGTTCAATTTGGTGATGGGTTGCATTGCCGGCATCTCGCTCTTGGTGGGCGGCATCGGCATCATGAACATCATGCTCGCCAGTGTGCTCGAACGCACCCGGGAAATCGGCGTGCGACGCGCCGTCGGCGCCCGTCGACGCGATATCTTGGTCCAGTTCATCCTGGAAAGCTTCGCGCTCTCCGCAATCGGCGGCCTGGCCGGAGTGCTGATGGGCATCTTGATCGCCAAGGCGGTCGCTGCTTCCGCCGGCTGGCCCACCCTGGTCCAAGTCTGGTCGATCTTGCTCGCCACCGGGGTGGCGGTCACGGTGGGCATCGTCTCCGGCCTCTACCCCGCGGTGCGCGCTTCCCAGCTGGATCCCATTGAATCTCTGAGGTACGAATGACCGACTCCCGCCCCAGCTCCGAGAGTGCTCTGATCGAGCTCAAAGACATCGAGCGCCACTACCACGTGGGCGGTGAAACCGTGCGCGCCCTGGCGGGGGTCGACTTACGGGTCTCCGACGGCGAATACCTGGCGATCATGGGCCACTCCGGCAGCGGAAAATCCACCCTCATGTCCCTGCTCGGCTGCCTGGACAGCCCCACCCGCGGCTCTTACCACCTCTCCGGAGAAGCCGTGCACAGCCTCGACGACGACCGCTTGGCGGACGTCCGCAACCGACGCATCGGCTTCGTTTTTCAAACCTTCAACCTGCTGCCCCGACTCGACGCCCTATCCAACGTCGGCCTGCCCCTGCTCTACCGCGACATGAGCCGGGTCGACCGCGACGCTCGCGCCGCCCAAGCCCTGAAACAAGTGGGTCTCGAGCACCGGGCCAAGCACCGCCCCAACGAAATGTCCGGCGGCCAATGCCAACGGGTCGCCATCGCCCGAGCCCTGGTCACCGACCCGACCCTGCTGCTCGCCGACGAGCCCACCGGCAACCTCGACTCCAGCACCTCCCACGAAATCATGGACCTCTTCGACCAGCTCCACCAAGGCGGCCGCACCGTGGTCCTAGTCACTCACGAAGACGACATCGCCGAGCGGGCTGAACGCCAAATCCGCCTGCAGGACGGGAAAATCGTCGAGGATCGCCAGACTGCGGCTGCTTGACCGCTTCGGGATAGCTCAACGCTTGAGCCAAAGCTCTTCGTAGGCCACGGCCGGCCAGCCGTAGCGGAGGCGCAGACCCTCGACTCCGGGTCGGGCCAGCCAGCAGACTTGCTCGTGGAAGAGTGGCACGACGAGGGCTTCTTGGCCGAGGATTTGCTCTAGCTCGCGGTAGATGCCTTGACGGGCGCGCAGGTCGGTTTCGCCGCGCCCACGCTCGATCAACCGATCCAGGCGCTCGTGACAGAGCAGGCGGCCGAGGATGCCGTCGTCGCTGTGGAAGATGTCGGCGAAGGAGGACGGATCCGGGGCGTCGGCGTTCCAACGGGTGGCGACGACGTCGACGGTTCGGCGGGCGGCGGCTTCGAGCATTTCGGCGGTGTTGGTGTGTCTCACCACCAACTCGGCCCCGCTGCGGGTGAGGTCGTCGGAAAGGGCCTGCCAGAAGCCGTAGAATTGATCGAGAAAGAGTGGATGCAGGGCGATTTCGAGGCGCAGGCCTTCGAAGCGCTCGCCGCCGATGGAGTCCGATGGCTGCGGCACCGGCTCGCGGATCAGCAGGCCGGGCGGGATGAATCCCGCGGCCGGCACGCCCATGCGCCCGAGCTTGGCCAGGCTGAGGGCGGCGGTCAAGCGAATCCGTCGATCCAAGGCGGTTCGCAAGGTGGGGTCGGCGAGCGGGCCTTGGAGCCGGTTGAAGGCCAAGAAGTGGGTGGCAAAGGCCGGATGCTCGCGGAGATTTGCGGCGTAGGACGGCATACGGCTGAAGTGCTCGAGATCCGCGGGGCTCATATGACCGACCACTTGGAAGCGGCCGGACTCGAAGTCCTTGGGCACCCGGCTCGGCGACACGCCGAGCTCGAAGACGAGGCGCTCACTGCGGGGCAGCTCCGGACGCCAATAGTCGGGATTGGCCGCCAGCTCCACCCGCGCTCCAGGCTCCAACCCGACCAAACAAAACGGCCCCGTGCCCACACAGCCGTCGCGCCAGGTGCCGTCGAAGCGGGTGGCACCTTCGGGCACGATGGCCGTCGACGGATCCGACATCAAGGATGGGAAATAGGCCAAAGATTGGGTCAACCGGATCAGCAGCTCCCGATCCGAGAGAATGACGATGCCCTCGAGATCCTCCACTTGGCCCACCTGGTAGGCCAATGCCCCTTCGATGTACAACAACGTGGATTCCACATCCGTACGACCGCTGCGCAGCAAGCGGCAGAAGGAATAGCGCACGTCCCGGGGGGTCAAGCGACGGCCGTCGTGGAAACGGACCTCGCGCAGGGTGATGCGGAACTCCCGCGCCTCGTCGTCGGCGGTGATCGATTCCGCCAGATGGGGCACGATCGCCGCTCCCTCGTCGATACACGTCAGGGTCTCGAAGACCGTGGTCACCACCTCGGCGTTGTCGGAGACGAAGCAATCTGCCGGGTCGAGGGTGTCGAAGCGAGACGGCAGCGGAATGTGCAATCGCCCGGATCGGTTAGCCCCGGGTCGCGCCCGTCGAACCGCGCCTTCAGGTAGCCAGCCCATGGACCGGTAGCTCACGAAGGGCGGCCTGGGTGACGTCTCCAAGCCGTCGACCCGCGGCGAATGGACCCGATATTCCACGTCGTGAAAAAGGGGCAGCATCAAGTGCTCGTGCACCAAAAGCCGCTGCAATCGGCGGTAGAAACGCTCTCGCACCGCGATGCGTGTTTCCCGACGCGCTTGCTCGATCAGCTTGTCGAGCTCGGGAAAACCCACCAGATCCGCGAATTCTCCGGCTTGGGAGTGGAACGCGCCGAAGCAATAGGCGTCCGGATCGAAGTAGTCCGGCAGCCAGCGGGAAAACACCAGGTCGAAACCGCTCCAGTCCCGGTCCGCCGGCACGGAGGACACCTTCTCCACCTCGATATCGACCCCGAGCAGCGACCACTCCGAAAAAATCGCCTCGGTGACCTGCCGGTAAACGTCGGCAAAGACGGGATCGAGGGCCACCTTCAGGCGAACCGGCAAGGGTGTAAAGTCCTGCATGGACGCGATGGCGTCGAATCGATCCACCGGCCTCGGCCGTTGAGGCTCGGCGTCGTGACCCGGTAGGCCGGGCGGGATCCAGCTCATGGCCGGCAAAGCGAACCGCGCCATGCGACGCCAAACCAGCTCCCGGCTGTCGATCACCCCGGCCAGAATCCGGCGCAGACCCCGCTCGTGGCTTCGCGGTCCACGGGCATTGAAGAGCACGAAGGCGATGCTCGGTAGGGTCGTTTCACTGATGCAATTCCGGAATCTGCCGCTGTGAAAGAAGTCCTCCAAATCCGACGGCATCAAACCCCGAGCCACCTCGATTTCGTTGGCTCGCAACGCGTCGGCCATCAGGCGAGAGTCCGCGAATGCCTGGACCCAAAGCCGGCTGGGTTTGACTTTGTCCCGATTCCTGCCGTGCTCGTTGGGCTCCAAAACCCAAGCGGTTTCGTCGCGCTTGAGGACAAAGGGCCCTGTTCCCAGCACTTGATTGCCCAGCCGCAGCGCAATGCTGAGGCTGAATGACGACAAGAGAGCGGGGAAAATATTGTGCGCTTCCTTGAGCTGAACCGCCAAGTCCCGCTCTCCCGCCAGGGTGAGCCCGGTGATCTCTTCCGCCTCTTCACGCACGAACTCGGTGCCGCCCACCACCAATTCGAGGACCGCCGCCGTGCGCCGGGGTCCCCGTCGGGCCGACTCCTCCAAGGACGCTTTGACCAGCTCGGCAGTGACCGGCGTGCCGTCGGAAAAGCGCAGGTCTTGACGCAGCTGAAAGGTGTAGACCAGGCCATCCTCGGAGCTCGACAACGCCCGGCACAAGCGCGGCACATAGTTGCCGTCACCGTCGACTTGGAGCAAGGGCTCGAAAACCTGGGACAAGATCTCCTTGTCGCGGCGAAAGAGCGCCACCGCCGGATCGGTGGTGGTGATTTCCGCCAGCTGGCCGATGCGCAGCTCGGCGCCGACTTCCGGCTCCAAGAGCGGTTCTTCCACGTCGTCTTTGGTGGCAAGACTCCGGGCTTCGATCAAATATTGATTTGCTTCGTGGTAGCTGCCGCGCAGGTTGGCCGAGGTGGCTGCCAAGGTCAGCAAAGAGGCCAAGCTTTCGTCCGACCCGCCGTTGCGAGCCAGCTTCAGGCCCTCTTCCAGCCAACGCTGCATCTCCGTCAGGCGACGGCTCTTCCAAGCGGTCTCCGCCAGCAGCAGGGTGGCTCGGGCCGCTTTATCGATTTGATTCGCGCGTTCAAAGGCGCGGGCCGCCCGGCCCGCCTCTTTGACCGCCGCGTCCGGCTTGCCCTTGGCGCTTTGCGCCTCCGCCAGAATGAGCCGCAGATCCCCTTCCGTGGAGTCGGCGGAAAGATCGTCCTCGGCAAAGTCCAGCGCAACTTGGGCGGCTCGGATGGCGTCGTCCCAACAATAGGCATCCAAGGACTGACGGGCTAACATCTGTCCGTATTGGATGGTCTTGTCGACCACATCGCCTTCCGAGAAGTGGTGCACCAGCTGGGAAAGCACCCGTTCCGGACGCTCGCCGTATCTCGCCTCCAATCGCTCGGCGTGGGTACGGTGCAAACGGCGTCGGCGCCGGCGGGGCAATCGCGCGTAAACCACCTCCCGAACCAGGGCGCTCGAGAACCGCAGCCAATCCCCACGGGAGCGATGGTCCTCCTCCAATAGCTCCCGGGAGATCAAGGCGTCGACCGCGTCCTCGAGGTCGTTGCGACCATCCCAAAGGTTTTCCAAATCTTTGAAATCGAATCGTCGGCCGAGCACCGAGGCGGTGCCCAGGACCTTTTGCAGACCGTCATCCAGACGCTCCAAGCGCGTCTCCACCGCCTGCTGAATGGTCTCCGGCAGCTCTCCTGAAAGACGGCTGTCGCGGATCAGATCCCAACGGTCCGCCAGCCGTCCGGCATTCAGCTCGCCGCTGTCGGTGAGGGTTCGAACCAGCTCTTGGACGAAGAAAGGGTTGCCCTCGGTGGCATCGTAAAGCCTTTCCGCCAGCTCGTCGGTCAGCGCGGGACCGGGGATCAAATATTCCAGCAGCTCCCGATGAGCCTCCGTATCCAGGGCCTTCAGCTCCAGGTGTAAGGCCGCCTGATCTCCCTCCAAGCCGCGGACCAACGATCTCAAGGGATGGCGCTTGCCGGTGGCGCTGGGACGATAGGTGCCGATGATCAGGGTCGGCGTGGGGCCCAATCGTCGGAAGAGGTATTGAATGAGCCGGATCGACGCATCCGCCGCATGCAGCTGCTCCACCATCAGGATCAACGGCTCGCCCCCGGACATGCGGGTCATGGTGCGGGCGATCAGCTCATAGAGGTGGTTCGGGTCCTCGAGATTGCGCTCCGCGAGACCCCGGTCGTCGTCGAGGGCGGCGCCGCATAGCTCGGGAATCTCTCCCAACGCGGGAAAGAGGGTCAGCAGCTCGGAGGCGACGTCGGAAAAATCAGGGGTCTTCGGAGCCGCTACGTGGCTTCCCGTGGAGCTGGTACCGTGCAACCGACGGAAGTAGTCCTGAATCAGCTCGCCGAAAGCTTCGTAGGCGTACCCCCCTTCGCGGGTCGAGAATCTGCCGTGAAGCACTCGAATCCGCTTGAGACGGGCTTCGTTTTCGAGCTCCCGTAGCAATCTAGACTTGCCCATGCCCCGCTCGCCGGAAAGCAGCACCAGCTGGCAATCACCGCCGATCGCCGCCTCGAGGCGGACGCGAAGGGCATCGAGATCCACGGTCCGACCCACGAGCGGCATCTCTCCCGGGCGCTCGGCACGGCGGCCGATTCGCGGCAGGCGGCGGTCCTCGGTATCGCTCTGGCTCAGGTCCCGCATGTATTCCCGCAGGGCGACGGCTAGGTCCTGCCCTCGCTCGATCCGCTCCTCGGGATATTTCGCCATGCAAGCTTGGACCAAAGCCTCGAGCCGAGGGTCGACCCCTTGGGCTTCCAAGCTTTCGGGCTTTTCATGCACGATGCGATAGAGCACCGTGGCCGGCGAGCCTTCAAAAGGCGGTGAGCCGCTCAGGCACTCATAGAGAATCGTTCCGAGGGAATAGAGGTCGCTTCGGCCGTCGAGCTCCGACGAGAGAATCTGCTCCGGGCTCAGGTAGGAAAGGGTGCCGGGCAAGTTGCCGGTTTTGGTCAGCCGGGAGGACGTTCGCGGCAGGGCGAGGCCGAAGTCCATGACCCAAACCCGCGAGACTTTGCCCCGTTCCAGGGACACCATGATGTTCTCGGGTTTGATGTCCCGATGCACCACGTGATTGGCGGAGCTGTAATCCAACGCTTCCGCCACTTGGGCGATGATCTCTAGGGTTTCGTCGAGGGGTAAGCGACGCTCCCGCAGGAGCTGGTGCAGGGTGCGGCCGTGCAAGACCGGCATGACGAAGAAGAGCCAGGTCTCGTGACGACCGAAATCGTAGATCGGAGCGATGGCGGGGTGGTCCAATCCCGCGACCACTTGCGCCTCCCGCTGAAAACGCTCGACGGCCGCTTCCACCAAGCCGTCGGTGGAGATCATCTTGACCGCGACCTCGCGACCCAAGCGGGGGTCTTTAGCCCGATAAACGACAGCCATGCCGCCTTTGCCGAGCTCCCCCACCAACTCATAGCGATCCAACAGACGGGTGCCGATCATAATTTTTCCAAACGGGTACGCCTCTCTGGAATCACTCTAACATGTCCGCCTCCTAAGGCCTGTCGGGCTTCTCGGCCCCAGCCCACCCTATTCTCAGGAGGAAAAGCGTTCTCGAATGGGGACGACGTTCCCAAGAGGAGACAATCTTCCCGAGAAGAGACGACGTTCCCGAGAAGAGACGGGCCCAAACGAGAACAGCCCGCCCCGGCTGGCGATCCCACATTGGATCGATCACCGGGGCGGGCATTTTTTACCCCGAGCCCCCCTCGTGGTAAACCCTATAACTTGTTTAGACGACTCGTGAGAGTCGAGTGTTTAGGCGACTCGTGAGAGTCGAGTGTTTAGGCGACTCGTGAGAGTCGAGCGGGAAGCACCCAGACCGGGTGTCGGCTCCTGAGAGCCATTGTAGGTATCGAGCTTGGTCTGAGCGCGGCCCCACTAAAGGACATCATTTAGCTAAAGCAGATTCCATGCCGGCTCTTCGACCTGGGCTGAAAAATCCAGGAGAGGCCCCAGAACAGGGGCTGCTTGCGTTTCGGAGAAGCGCTCCGCCCTTCGTCGACAGTCCCAGACGGCGCTCGAACCCGAGGAGATTCTCCACCCCCGGGGAAAATTTCCCGGTCTGAGGATGCCCCCACCAAAGCAGCGAGGCGGTCCGGGTCAGATATATCCCAACGCTTCGAGGCTCTTGCGGGTTTCCTCGTCGAATTCCACCTCGGTTTCCGGTCCCGAAGCGCCCCTGGCCAGCCTTTGCCGCAACAGGCTTTTGAATCGACCGGCTCGCACCGGGTATCGGTCGATCACATCCACCATTTCCTTGGAGTCGTTGCGGAGGTCGAAAAGTCGACACCAGACGGGCTCCCCTCCTCGAATCACCGCGATCAGCTTGAACGAGCCGTCGGAGACCGACATCCGCTCGTCACCGTCGAGGTGCAAGTGGGAGTAGATCAGCCGGTCCGCCGCCGGACGTTGGACGGCGCCGTCGGCTGTGATCCACGCATGTCCCTCCAGACCCTGGGGCGGCGACATGTCTAGAGCGGCCAAGAGCGTGGGTAAGACGTCCATATGCTGTGCCTGCTCCGTGAGCCTCTGGGCCGACACCCCGGGGCCGCGGATCATCCACGGAACGTCCAACGATTCCACATGCAACGCCCTGCCGTGCTCCAGATTTCCGTGCTCCAAAAACTCCTCGCCGTGATCGGAAATCACGGTGACCAGGGATCGCGCCAGTCCGAATCGTTCCAGGATCTCGAGGAATCGAGCGAAGGAGGCGTCGGAATAGGCGATTTCCGTGTGGTAGAGCGCCAAGAGCTGATCCATCAGCTGATCTTCCGCCGGCAACCGACCGGAGCGAATATCGTTGACCACATCCAAGGAAGACGCTGCCAGCTCCTCGGGCACCTCCGGCAATCGACGGCGTCTGAAGTCCGCCGGCGGGTCATAGGGCGAGTGGGGATCCAAGATGTGGACCCACAAAAACAACGGTCGATCGTCTTGCCGTTGGCTGAGGAAGCGCTCCACGACCTGGTTGACCTCTTGAGCCGGAGCCGTCTCCCCCAAATATTCGAAAAATTCGAAACCCTGATCGAAACCGAATGTTTCGGTGATGTTCGGATTGGTGACGATGGCCGCCGTCGCCCATCCCGAGGCATGCAGGAGCTCGGCCAGGGTCACGAGCCGATCGTCCAACAGATGTTTACGATTCACCGCACCGTGAACCCGTGGCCAGAGGCCGGTGAAGATCGAAGCCATCGATGCTTTCGTCCACGGCGATTGAGCGGTGAGCTGCTCAAAGACCACTGACTCTTCGGCGAATTGATCGAAGGTCGGGGTGGCGACCGGGCCCCCTCGGTATCCCAAGCGATCCGCCCGCAGGGTGTCGATGGAATACACCACCAAGGCCTCGGGCGCCGCTTCACGGTCCGAATCGGAAGGTTCAGCGTCTGATGCCACTGTAGATTCCGCTGCGGCGAGGTCGTCTGTGAAGCCGTCCTCGGCGGCATCTACGTCCGAGGCACCCTCCGAGACTGTCCGGGCGATCACCGGTAATTCGAGCCGAGCCCCACCTTGCTCCCCTTGCTCACCCAACGCCACCAGCCTCAGCCTCACCCAGCCGGGATCGGCGCCCAAGAAGACGCGGATCGGGCCAGATTCAGACCAGCCCTTGGCGCGAACGAGGGGCGACCCCGTCTGAGGCGACCCCGTCTCAGGCGACCCCGTCTGAGGCGACCCCGTCTCAGGCGACCCCGTCTGAGGCGACCCCGTCTCAGACGACCCCGTCTCGGGCGACCCCGTCTGCGGTAGTTCCGTCTGCGGTAATACAGTGAGACTCAGCCTACCTTTGCCACGAATCCCCAGATCCGTCTGCAACCAGGCATTCGCCGGCAGCTCAACGAAGAAGTCGGCCCGGCTTCCCCAAGGCATCCAAATTCGATCGCCCTGGGCTCGCACCCGGCGATCGTCGCCCGGGCTTTTCACGGCTCCCCCCGGTCCGCAATCCGTCTGGGTCGCCTCACACAACCAGGCACCGTGCAGGGCCGCCGCCAATTGGCGCGCATCTCGCGCTCCGAGGGCCTCTTGCGGGGATCGGCTCCACTGCCAGTGGAGCTTGAGCAAGCTCGGGCCCTCCTTCAACCGTTCCTCGGGCAGAGCCAAGCGCACCGGACCACGGCTACCGGGCTCGAGGGTGAATTCGTGGATCCGCTCGCCGTTGAGCTCGACGGTGGCCTGCTGCGGCGGTGAGGAGGGATAGGTGAAAGGCCGAAGATCCAACACCAATACCAAATCTCGGCGTTGGGCGATGGGCAAGCTGAGCTCGGAAGTCTGCCCGATGCCCCACACAAATCGATCTTGATCCGGTCCCTCGTTCGCCCACCAACCCGAGCCCAGGAATTGTCGGCCGGCCTCGCTACCGATGCCGAGATTCGCGGGCTCGACCACCGACTCGGCCCATTGCAGCGCGGGCACCAGGTCCAAAGCCGTCTCGAGCTCTACCGGCTCCGGAGATCCGCAACCCGTAGGGAGCAACAAACCGACGGCCAACAGGCCATTCAAGGGGCTGAGGTAGGAAGCCAAATGCGAAACGAGCCGTGACCCCGAGGGACCACGGCCGTTGAGAATTCGGAAGAACCATCGGACGTACGCCATGGGCGTATCTTAACCCGCCCGAAGCCCTAGATCTCCGCTAGCTCAGCTCAGCGATCAAGATCCAGCGGCGGCTTTTACAGCTTCTAGGAGCTCTTCCGTTTTCGGACGTTTGGCGTAGTTCTCATCGACCCGCACATAGGTCGCGGTGCCGGACGGATCCACCACGATCGCGGTGGGGTGGGGCAAATCAGCTCCCGGCTTCTTGATGCCGTAGCGGCGGGTCACCTCGAGGTCAGGATCCATCAGGGTCGGGAATTCCAACCCTTTTTTGGCCCGCATCTTTTCGAGCTTGTCGGCAGGATCGTTGCTGATCACCCAGATTTCCGCATTGAGGTCTTGGAAGGATTTCAGTTGTTCTTGCAGCTTCCCGAGCTGCGATCTACAGAATGGTCACCAAGTGCCGCGAAAGAAGATCATCACCAGAGATTTCTTATCCTTGAGGTCTTCCAGGCGATAGACCTCTCCGTCACTGCCGGTGAGCTCAAAGCTGGGCGCCGCTTGGCCCGGGGCGATGCGCTCGGCCTGCTCATCCCCTTCGGCCCAGGCGTGGCCCACACCCAAGGTGCATACCAGCAAAGCCGTGACCAGCAGCCACCGGGAAGCGGTGCCCAATCCCGGGCTCGAGCCGCTGGGTTTCAATGGATTCAACATCAACATCCTCCTTGTTCAACGTTCCCGCCGACCCGCGACGGGGCGGTTTGCTCACATGCTACGCATCCCATCATACGTCGAAGGATCGAAATCGGTTGTGGGCGGCCGACAGATCCAGCTGCCGTGCCCAGCTCGATGAAATTTCTGTAAAGCGTCTCTGCCCGCATGGGCCGACCGATAAACTCGGCTTCCATCTCGGGCGCGATGCCCGGGCTCCCCGCTACCCCCTCTCCCCTGCCCTTGGAGCTTCCAGCCATGGATTTGCACCGTCAACTTCCGCCTCTCCGATTTCCGCGCCTCCAACTATTCCGCCTCCGATTCCAGCACTTGGGGCTCACCTCCCTCGCGTTGCTCGGGCTGATGGTCGTCTTCACCACCAGCCTCTCGGCCCAAACATCGACCGCCCACCCGACCCTCGCGGGTGTCCTGGACATGCTCGAAGCCGACATCTCGGATCCGGTCATCATTCGCTGGCTGCACACTGCGGAGCCCTTGAATCGCGCCCTCAGCGCCACGGAAATGGTGGCGCTGAGGAAAGCGGGCGCCGGCGACCCCCTGCTCAATGCCCTCTTGGACTTTGCTGCAGAACCACCCAGAGCAGCGTCCGAGCCTTCCTCCGGAGCCGGCTCCCCGTCATCGGCTTCCGCGACGCAGGCTACGACCCCCGCATCGAATTCAGTGTCCGAGCCCGTGGCGCGACCGTCGGGCTCGTCGGCAGCCGATAGGTCCCCGAGCTCGGGCACCCCGGTCGACGGCCACGCTGAGGTGACCTTCACCCTCTCTTACTCGCCCTATTTCCTAGAGGATGAGGAGGAATGGCAGCTCTATCTCTACCTCAACAGCGAGCCCTTGACCTACGTGCCGTCCTCCGGGCTGACCGGCAAGACCCTCAGCTTCACCCGCTCCCTTCCCGCCGGTGATCACGAGCTGAGGCTGACCCGAGAGCTGCACGAGCCGGCCAAGAAGGGCAGCACCAAACACCGGGCCCGAGTCGCCGACGTAAAGATTCCTCTTTCGCTCCAGGCATCCAATCCGGTCGACGTCGAGGTGAAATTCCGCCAAACGTTGCTGAAATCCTACGATCCCATCTCCTACCGGATTTCCCAGGGCGGAAAAACCGACCTGCGCGAGCAGGTGGGAGGAAATCCCGATCGTTGGCAGGAGGTCTGTGAGGACATCCAGCTGAGCCTCGGAGACGACTCCAAAATAGGTCGATCCACCAAACGCCGTTTGAACCAATGCGCTGAGTGGAAAAGTCTTTGGACCGGCTCGACGGTGATCGACAGAGCGCAGGTGCTCAAAGGTCTGGCGCTCTTCGACTACCGACCTATTCCCCGCGAGCAGGATCTACATTGAGAATCTGGCCCGACCTTACCGTTACCTGTCCATCAGCTGGCTGGCGGTGACGAACTCGAATCCATCAGTCACGGCTTGGGGAACCGTCTCCGCAAGGATACTGAGGGTTTCGTCGTAGGGGTGGGCGATGGCGATCGCTCCGCCTCGGCTGCGGGCGGAGGCCAGCAGAGCCTCGAATTGCTTGCGGATGAAGGCGCTGTCGCGATGGGTATCCAAGAAGACTTGACGCTCGGCGGTGGGAATTCCGCGCTTGCGGGCCAAGCTATAGCCCACCGTGTCGGCGGTGGTCCGGGAATCGAGGAAGAACAGCCCTCGATCGCCCAGGACTTCCAGGACCGCCTCGATGGAAGCCACGTCCGACATGACCGCCGAGCCCATGTGATTGTTCAAACCAACCGCGCCCGGAACGGCATTGAGCGCCGCCTCCGTGGCTTGTCGCAGCTCATCCGGGTCCATGGACATCAGAAGCGCGCCGGGTCCAGGGTTGTTGCCTCCCTTCGCCTCCATCGGCAGGTGGCAAAGCACCTCCTCCCCCTGCTTGCGGAGGGCAGCTACCACCTCCGAGGTGCGGGTCTCGAAGGGCAGCACGGCGTAGCTGATGGGAATCCCGAGAGCTTTCAACGTGCGTACATCCTGGAGACTACGGCCGAGATCGTCGATCACCAACGCGATCCGCGGCTTGCCGCTACCCCCGGTCGGCGGGGGCTGGCGGCGCATTTCCAGGTCGATGGCGGCCGGATCCGGGGTCGTCTCAGCGTTCGGGTCGGGCGCCGGAGCGGACACGCCGAAAGCATCCCCAGTCGCTGGGACCGGCTCGGAAAGCGTGCGCGTTTCTGCGGGCTGAAAACCCGGCGCATCGGGGATGTTGCCACCGGCCCGCAGACTCTCGAAATCCGGTGGCGGTGGAGGTTGCGCGGCCCGAAAACCGGCATAAAAACCCGCACCGAGCAACACCAAAGCTGCCACCAGGAGAGCGTGTTTTCCCCATGACGCCCCACCTTGGGAGCGAGATTTTCGGCTCAATCCAACGTACCTTCGATGTTCTGATTCGTATCCGGTCTTGCGCGGACCGTTGGAACGCGGCCCTGGCGCCGGTGGGGCCGAGGTTTCCGCCTCAGGCGGCGAGCTCCTCTTCCTCCACTTCTTGCTCTTCGAGCAAGAAGTCTACCCCGCGTTCCAGCACTGGATCGAGTATTTCCGTGGAATCGGCCCCGTCCTCGGTTTCATCCGTGGCCTCAGGAACCGTAGGCTGCCGGACCGTGGACTCTTGAGCCGTGGTTTCTCGGTCCGTCACGTCTTGATCCGCGGAGTCCACCTCTTGATCCGTGGCGTCGTCCGAATCAGCCACCTCCGAGGTCTGAGTGATTCGAGCCCGAACCCTGACGTCGGCCTTCAAGCTCTGATCCAAGGGTTTGCCGTCGGGCCCGGTATAGAACGCGCTGGTGAGCCTCACCCTGCCGCCGTTGGAAAGCGGAACCAGGTCGTGGCGACCGCTGTGGCCGAAGGTGCCTTCACCGACCAGGGTCGCTTCCAAGGATTGCTGCAGGACGGACACCATGATCTCCGCCGCCCCCTGGGTGCCGCGATCCACCAGCAGGGCCAAACGCCCCTGCCACAACGGGGTCTCTCCACCCTCGAAGGTCTGGAGCTCACCGCTACGGCCGGAGAGCGCGCCGAGGTTGCCGGTGGCGAAAAGGCCCGCAGTGGCGTAGGCCGCGGCGTGGTTGCCGCCGGCCACACCGCGAAGGTCGATCACCAGCTTCTCCACCTCGGTCAAACCCGGCAAAGCGTCCGGCTCGCCGGTCAGAACCTTGAGGGAAGCTTGAACGTCCGCGACGGTGCCGTCGTGAAAGCTGGGGATGCGAAGCACCGGCACGCCTTTGTGGGCCTTGAGCTTGACGCTCGCCGGCTCGAATTCACCCAAGGTCAACTCAACGATGCTCTTGGACCCCTGGCGCAACCTCTCGATCGAGAGCTTGGTGCCCGGTGGACCCGCCATCAGCTCTTGGATGTGGTGTAGGGGCATGCTGCGGGTGGATTTCCCTTCGATGATCGAAAGGATGTCACCCGGCGCCAAATCCGCCTCCTCGGCCGGTCCACCCTCAGACACGGCCACCGCGTAGGCCACTCCTTGCTCCTTGAGGATCAGCACGCCGGAGCGCTGGGTGCCGATCTCTTTGATCGCGCCGTATCGCTCCACATCCTCCGCCGGGATGTATTGGGAGAAGGGATCCAAGGCGTCGAGAGTGCCTTCCAAAGCACCGTTCATCAGCGCGGTGGATTCGGGCTCGTCCACATAGGCCTTATTCACCAGGCCGAAGACTTCCATGAAGACGGAAAGATATTTGTACAGCGAGTCGCCGCCATCGGTTTGCTGGCGATTAGCAGCGGCGGTCATGGTGCCGGCGGCCATCAGCAGCACGGTGAGGAAAGAAACCAAGGTGAAAACCAAGCGACCTTTGCTGATCATCTATTGTGCTCCGGAGAAATCATCATGGCGAGGCCCTACCCAAGATGGAAAAGCCACTTGAACCCAGTATACGCACCGGGCCAACCCACGGTTGTGGTGATGAGTCGTTCGGTCGGGGGAAGGGCTAAAAGGAAGTGTCAACGCAACCACTGGCGAGGATTCTGAGGCTCATTTTCGACTCGGATCTCGAAGTAGAGCAGCTCGGCGCTGAGCCCCACCACGTCCCCCAAAGATAACATAACCCCCTTGTCCACGTTCACCAGCTCCAGGCCCGCGTAGAGGGTGAACACCCGGCCCGGATGGTGGACCACCACCATGGGTCCGTAGCCCTCGAACTCGGAGGCGTAAACCACCTCACCCGGAAAGACCGCCCGCACCTTGGTGCCTTGGTCGAGCTTCAAATCAATGCCGTGATGGGGCACCTCGGTCTTATATCGAGGATCCTTGCGCGGTCCGAATTCCGCCACCACCTCGCCTCGGGCCGGCCAGTCGAGCACCCCCCGGAACTCTTGCACCGGCGCACCGTCCAGCGGCGGGGCCTCAGAGCCCACCAAATCGTTCATGAAGCGCAGCAGCTTGCGCTCTTTTTCCTGCAAGGCATCCGTGCGAGCCATCAGGTTGCGTCGTTCTTCGGCCACCTGCTTCAAAAGCTTCTGGCGACGGCGCTCGATCTTCTTCAGCTCGTCTCGGCGCTCAACCTCTTGTCCCCGCCAAGCCTCGGCCTCCGCCAGCTGCTGCTCCAAGACCTCCCGCTGCTCGGAAAGCTGATCCCGCACCTGCACATAGCGATCGATGGTCAAGCGATCTCGCCGCACCAAAAAGCGCAGCTGGCGAATCGACGGCAAGAGGTTCTCCCGCCCTTCCATCGCCAAGAACAGCCGCAGGAACCCTTGACCGCCAAGGCGATAAAGACCCACCAAACGACGGCGCAAATCCCCGCGCACACCGTCGAGCTGCGCTTCCAAAGAAGAAATCTTAGTGCGAGCCTCCTCGACCCGAGCATCGGCCAGGGCCAGAGCCTGATCCGCCTCCGACACCTTCGCCTGCTGCAACGCCAGCTCCGCCCGCGCCACATTCAAGCGGTCCTCCAAGGAGTCCTCACGGGAACGGACCACCTCGAGATCGGTTTGCAAGCGCACGATGTCCTGTCGCAGCGTGCCCAGCTCCTGCTCCCGGGTCTCCAAGCTCTGGGGCACGACCTGGCCGACCGTCAGCAAGAGCGCAGCGCCCAAGAGTCCCAGCAACGCCCATCGTCCCACTCTCAGTCTAGAGACTGGTCGGCAATGGGTCTGGGATTGGGGCGTCCGGGACATGGCCGAACCCTATCAGAGGACGGGGCTTATGGCTGGATAGGTCTGTCCGTAGAAGCCGAAGTGGAACCGGCTGGCCACCTCGTCATCATGCCGGAAAACGAAGCAACGTTTGGGCGGGCTTGTCCGCGTCGGGGCCTGCGTCGGCTCGGCATAGCCTCGCCTCACGGCCGGGGGCAAGCCCCGACCCTACGCCCGGAAGGGCTGATTCGTGGGTTGGAGCGTTAGCTCTCTCGGGAGCCCATCCACGTTCGCAGCTGCTGAAGCTGGACGATCACCTGCTGTCGATCCGACGCGGGGGTCGGTTGATCGCCGAAGGCGCTTCGAAGGTAGATCTCCGTCAGCTTTCCGCAGGGCTCTCGCATGCCCTTGAGGGATCCGGGCAGGCTGGCGACTTTTTCGGTGGGGGTGAGGTTCTCGGCCGGCTCGAAGCCGGCGAGGGCCCAGGCGTTGAGCATTCTGCCGTAGGCGTTGAGCACTGCTTCTTGGGGCGCCAATTGGGCCAGTCCTTCCAAGCCCTCGAAGGAGACGCCGATTTTGGCCCTGGATCCCTTGGCGCCCGCGCTTCCGGAGCGGCTTTTGAAGGTCGGCAGTAGGTTGGCCAGAAGCCGGCGCAAGCCATCGAGCAGGGAGCTGAACATGGCCCCGAGCTTGCCGTCTTTCCACAGGGCCAGGAGCGTCGGGGTCAGACGCCAGATGGCGAAGAGGATCAGGAGCGCCGCAAGAAATAGGACAGGCCAGCGCAGGTAGCTACCGAGGGAGCCCATGGTTTGCACCACCGCGGACGCGCTTTGGGCTTGGGATCCCGAGGCGGCCTCGGTCTCTCCTCCTTGGGCCTGATTCTCCTGAAAATCCTGGGATCTCTGGGCTTCGGTGTCGCGGGTCACGTCTTCCGACGGCGAGTCCTCGGCGGATCCACGGTCGTCGCCGCCTTCGACCCCCGGCCCTTCGGCTTCGAGCGCGATGATCTGACCGCTGCCGGTGAAGCTCAGGCCGGGGGTGGTCAGGGTCACCGCGAGCAGGACCACCATGAACACGGCCGTGGCCATCAAGCGGCCTCCGATGCCGGCCAAAGACGCCTTGGTGCCCAAGGCTCGGAGCCGGCTGATGTTGCGCATGGAGGAAGCGGCCGAGAGCAAAAGGGCCGACGAAAGCAGGAAGAGGATCATGGCCCCGAGGGCGTGTTGTGCGGCAGCCGGGTGGCCGGCCAGCAGGATCGGCTCGCCCAGGGCGAAGAGCAAGAGACCGACCAAGATCAGAGCGATAACCGAACGGATGGCTTGCTCGGGATCTCCGCTTTTCTTTCGTTCGGCCCGACGTCGCCGGCGACCCAGCTCGTAGACCGAGACGGGACCGGCGGCGTGGGATTTCTTGAGCCGCTCCATCTCCAACCGCTCGAGACCGAAGAGCCGACGCTCGGGCTCGTCGTGGGGATCCAGATCGCCGGAGAGCGAGATCGTGAGCCGCCGGGAGAATCGCCAGATCACCGCGATGATCAGCAGATTCGTGATCGGGCCGAGCAGCCCCACCTCGGGAGCCTCCCAGGGTGAGATGCTCATGGTGACCACCGTGGCCACCACCAAGCCGCCCGAGTAGAGGGACGGAGGGATGGCACCGCCGGCCATGCGGCCGTAGCGAGCGATGAGCACCGCGGCGAAGACGAAGCAAAAACCCACCCATTTGAGCTGGTTGGAGCCGGGCAAATAGACGGAGCGCAGGTCGTAGAAGAAGAAAAGCAGCGACGACACCATGGCGATGGCCGCCGCCGGGATCACCAAGTGGCCGATCAACACCGCGGAGGCGGAAGCCGCCTCCGCGTCGGTCCGGTCTCGGGCCACGGACCCGGCTCGATGCCCCGCGACCGGCTCGTCACGGGTTTCGATGCCGCCATAGACCAGCTCCAACTCCCCGGGATCCGACTCCAAATCGGGTGGGGCTTCCGCATCCATCGCCGCATCGGGCTCGGCGCCGTCCCAAACGTCGGGCATGGCGTCACCGTTCCACACCTCGGGAAGCGCGGACGAGGCAAGATCGTCAGGAGCGGAATCGTCTCGGTGCACCGTCAATTCCTCTAAATCCTTGCGTCGACACGCTGCTCACCCCCCGGACCTCAAAGCCTTTGGTTGGCCAGGGTTTCAAGATCGGAAGCTTGATGAATTCGGTAGAGCGGCACGTTTTGGGGCAGCGGGACCGGCAGGGGTGCGCCCCTCTCCGTCTCGTCTCCTTGGCCGCGATATCGCACCCAAATCACTCCCAGCTCGAAACCGGATCTCTTGAGTGCCGCCAAGGCCGAGGCCAAGGGCCGGTCGAGCTGCGGGGTGATCACCATCAGCACCAACGAGCGGGGCAGGCGAGGCAGCTCCATGGACAGGAGCTCGCCTAGACCGACGCCGTCGCCTGGGGTCAGCCTCGCCAAGGCCAAACGCAGCCGATGCCATTGACGGGGTCCCTTGGCCGATTCCAGCTCCATGGGGCGGGCGCCCACCAGACGACGTCCCGAAGCGGCGTTCTCCAACGCGTCGGCCAATCGACGGAAGCTGCCCCCCTGCCAATCCGCGGGAAAGCGCTCCGCGGCGTCGGCGCCGTTGGCCAGCAAGCCGACGGCCTGGCCGCCGTCCAAGACGTATTTACCGATCGAGGCGGCAGTGGTGATCACCAGCTCCTCGGTGGGATCGATGCCGGCGTCCAAGCTGTCTCCCAAGCCTGCATCCGAAGCCTTGAGTTTTCGACGGTAGTGCCCCCGGTACATGTCGACGGCGAGCAAGGCGCCGTCGAGCACCGACGGCTCGAAGACCTTGACTTGGAGGTCGCCGGTGCGGGCAGTGGCGCGCCAATGCACCCGGCGCAGGCTGTCTCCCGGGCGGTAGTCTCGAATGCCGCTGAATCGGGTCGGATCCTCGAAAAGGCTGCGGCGTCGGGGCACTTGATGGATCGGTTTGTGGCCCAGGGGCCATCCTTGACCGAGGGGCACCGCCCGCGGCAAGACGGTGAGGAACGAGGCCCGATCGTCGACCCGATAACGTCGGATCAGACCGAGGGGATCACTCGCTTCCACCACCAATGGACCGATGCGAAAGAGCCCTCGACGCAGGGTGTGCAATGTGTAGGAGAGGTGGTCTTTGGCCTCGGGCTCCAGGGTGCGGAATCCGCCGCGCTCCCCCTCCGGATCGAGCCCGGAGTCCACCCGATCCTGCCAGAACAACCAGAGGGCGGGCAAGCTCTTGCGATTCTGTAGCACCACCCGAGCTTTCACTCGGGCCCCGAGCTCGACTTCTTCCGCCGAAAGGTGGCGCCAAATCAGAAGGTCCTGTTGGATCAGAATCGTCGCCACGATCGCCAGGAGATAGACCGCGCCGACCACCACCACCGCGTAGAGGAAGAGGCCACCGGAATAGATGGAGACCAGGAGCAGCACGATCAGCAGCACCACGAGCCAGGCCCGGTGGATGCGCCGTTGATCGCTGGAGATCTCTGCCCGCAAAGCGTCGGCTTGCGGATTCGAAACGCCTCCGGCGGCGATGGCGTCGGGGGTCATGGCCCGGTGGGCACCACCGACGCGGCATCGATCACCGGGGCCGGCACGAGACCGACCGCTTGATCCACCGCTTGCCCCACGGTGCGCCGGCTGAGCCGTCCCTCGGGACCGAGGATCACCCGGTGATAGAGGATGCTCGGGAACAGCCGTTTGACGTCTTCCGGCAGCACGAAGGTCCGTCCCGACATGGCCGCGGCCACTTGGCAGGCGCGAAATAGCCCTTTGGTGGCCCGGGGCCCAGCGCCGAGCGCGAAGTCTTTGGAGGTGCGGGTGGCCGCCACCAGCTGCACCAAATATTTGCGCACCTCGTCGTGGACATGCACGGATCGGGTCTTCTGCTGAAGCTCGATCAACCGCTCGAGGCTGAGCACGGGCTGGACGGACTCCAGTGGATCTGCTCGCTCGCTGCCGGCGAGCATTTCGAGCTCCGCCTCCAACCCGGGATAACCGATGGACAGGCGCATCAAGAAGCGGTCGAGCTGGGCCTCGGGTAGGGCGAAGGTGCCTTCGTGATCGACCGGATTCTGGGTGGCGATGACGAAGAAGGGGCGGGCCAATCGATAGGTGCGATTCTCGACCGAGACCTGACCTTCGGCCATGCACTCGAGCAAGGCGGCCTGGGCGCGGGGCGTAGCGCGATTGATTTCGTCCGCCAGGAGAATCTGGGTGAACACCGGCCCGGGATGGAAATCGAAGTCACCGGTTTTTTGATTGAAGACACTGGAGCCCGTCACGTCGCCGGGCAACAAATCCGGGGTGCATTGGAGACGACGAAAGTTGCCGCCCAGGGTCCGCGCCAAGGCCTTAGCCAAGAGGGTCTTGGCGGTGCCGGGCACATCTTCCAGGAGCAGGTGCCCTTCGGCCAGCAGGCAACAAAAAATCAGCTCCAATTTCGGCCGCTTGCCGAAAATGACCTTAGAAACTTCTCCCAAGACGGCATTGGCCGCGGCCTGAACTTCTCTCATTCGCCTGACTCTCCCCTTTTTGCTCGACCTCGAAAGGTATACGGAGCCGACGCGCTGTTGTCATTGGCAGCCGTGACTCGCTGCCACCACTCGCGGCCGTCACTCGCGGCCGTCACTCGCCGCCGGGCGAGATCGCTGGGGCTAGAGATACCCCAAGGACTTGAGGTTTTCGAGGTATTCCTCGCTCTCTTCGTCCCCGGCGGGCACCGAGCTCGGGCGCAGACCGTAGGAATCCACCTTCATCGAAGCCTTGGGCCAGCCACAGCCGGCCATGGGTTCCGGCAGTCGGCGGCTTTGGGGTAAGCCGAGAGCTCGTGCTGCCGACGCCGCGATCGCTTCGGGCTCGATCACCTGCTGCTCATCCTCGCAGCCCGAGGGTCGGTAGACCATGACTTTGCCGCGCTGCCCTCCGCGACGCCCGGGGTCCGCCACCAAAAAGATCGAGATCGGCCCTTCGCCGACCTCCGCGGCAACGGGCTCCATCAAGCTGCCCACCAACTCGTCCACGGCCTTGAGCTGACGGCGCACCAAGTCTCCGTGGGCAACGCTCCCCAAGTCGGCTTTGGCGGCGGCGATATCGAGACCCGCGAGGTAGAGCACCGCGGCCCTGGGGTTTTGTCGCAAGTTTCGTCGGAAGACCTCGAGATAGAAGCTGTCCGAGCGGACCACCTCGTCCACCAGCTCTTGCCGCAGGTCCGACGGCAACGTTTCGCTCAAGCCGGCCACTAGGGATGCCGGGGCCTCGATGCTTGCGGCCAAGGCTTGAAGCGCGTCGCTTTCGCTCGCGGGATGCACCGCCATCGGTGCGCCGTCGGTCAACAGCTGATATCCGCCGTGGGCCACCACCAAACCGGGCAGGGGCTCCACGGGATAAGTGCCCCACCAACCGACCACCAACGACTTCGCCCCGCCCCGGCTGGCCAGCTCCCAAAAGCTCCAGGCGTTGCGGCTGTTGGCCAAGATCGGACGGTATTCCACCCACCCCATGTCCGCGCCGAAGGCCCAATAGTGGCGTGCCCATCCGCTCACCCTCAGGGGGCTGGAAACTCCGATCGGCCGAAAGGTGTCCAAGGACTGCAAGCCGTGGACCGAGCTCGGCCGGCCGGTGGCCACGGTGGCCCAAAACGCAATCGGGGCTTCGTCCGGACGTTCATAGACGGCGGTCGTTCCTCGGTGGCTCAGGCGCTCGATCGACGGCAGCTCACCGGCGGCGAGCAAATAATCCAGCTCCTGGGGCAGGACTCCATCGAGGCCGATCAACACCACCCGCTCTCCCCCGGCGACCGGCAACGCGGACGGGCCGACGTCGACCTCTTTTTCCACCTCCAAGACCGCCGGCACCATCAACAAAAAGGTCGCCAGCAGCACCGCCAGCACCACCCAACGGCCGTTCGAGCTGGGCTGCTCCGGGGTCAGGTCGGTCAATCGAATCGCCAGGGTCAGCAGGCCACCGTGCACCACCTTGAACACCAAATAGGCAAAGAGCGGCAATAACGCGACCAACGAGGCCAGCTGCCAATGGGGAAGATCGAATAGAGACGACCATCCCACCTGTTGGATGGCGGTCAGCACGGCGATCGAGGCCGCCACCATGGCTAAGCCCAGGCTGGCGGCTTCAATGCGACGGAGATGGGTCCAGCGGAGAAAGAGGGCGAAAAGCCCGGCCAAGGCGAGAAAGCTCAGGGACGGCCCGAGCACCGTCACCGGCACCAGGTGCGCGAAGAGGGGTAGGACGTCGAAAGGGCTGGTGTGCAGGAAGCCGTTGGCGCCGGCCAGCACCAAGGCCCCCAGGAGCGCCGACGGCAGGCCGATCAACAACCCGACTTTGGCCGCCAGATGGGCCAATGTTTCGAGCGGCCGCTCCGGCTTGAGCACGTCTTGGAGCAGGTAGCGCTCCACTTGATGGTCGAGATATCCGAGTCGACGCAGCTCGGAGCGCACCTCCGGCAAGCTCGCCGCCGCCTCGGCGCTGGAAGCGGCCTCCTCCTGGACCGAGGGCGTCCCTTCTCGTCGCCCGAAAGATCCTTCCCCGGCGCTCATAGTCGTCCTCGGCGTCGAACCACCTCGGCCAAGAGTCGCAGGGAGTCGGCACGCCGCCCCAAGGGCTCCACGGACTCCACCGCAAAGCTCAACAGCTCGGCGAGCAGGGCCTCGGCACCGTCGACCCCCAACAGGGAGACGAAGGTCAGCTTGCCCTGGTCTTGATGGCCGTCCTTGCCCGTTTCCTCCGGCGTGGCTTGCACGTCGAGCAGGTCGTCGGCGATTTGGAAGGCCAAGCCCAAATTTTTGGCGTAGCGGGTGATGCCGCTCAGATGCCGACGGCGCGCGTCGACGGCCATGGCCCCGAGCTCTGCGGCGGCGGTGAAGAGGGCGCCGGTCTTGTGGCTGTGAATGAACTCCAAGCGCTCGAGATCCATGGCCTCCGGGGGCATGCCGGCGCTCTCCAAATCCAACGCTTGTCCACCGACCAGACCGCGGCTGCCCACCGCCTCGGTCAGCAGGTGCACCAGATCCTCCGGCGTATAGCGATCCAGGCTCATGTGCAGCGCTCGTTCGACCACCACCGCATAGGCTCGATTGAGCAATCCGTAGGAGGCCAAGATCGCCACATCCTCGCCGTAAACCTTGTGGGTCGTGACTCGGCCCCGGCGCAGGGAGGCGTCGTCCATCATCGGCATGTCGTCGAGGATCAAAGAGCAGGCGTGGACCATCTCGATGGTGCACGCCAGATCCACCACCGGCCGGGTGACCTCACCGAAGATTTCGGCGACGCTCATGCACAGCACCGGCCGCAGGCGTTTGCCCGGTCCGGTGAGCGCATACAGCATGGCCTCGTGGACTTTTTCCGGCCGCTCGTCGACGGCAGGCATCAGCTCCGGCAGTCGCTGGTCCACCTTTTGGACCCACTGCTTCATGCGCTCGCGGGTGGCGGCGCCCCGGTCCCGGGGCTGGGGTCGAAAAATCAAGATGAAGGGAGGTCGGAGCCGAGCTCCGGCAGCTTGAAGGGATTCGGAGGATTAGAAGGAGGCCAGGGCTTCGGGCTCGTCGTCATAGACCTCGAAGACCGTGATCAATTGAGTGATCTGCAAAATATCCGACACTTTGGCCGGTAGGCTGACCAATTTGAGCTGACCACCCCGATTGGTCACCGTGGTGTAGGCATTGACCATCTCGCCGATGCCCGAGGAATCGACGGTGGTCACTCCCGAGAGCTCGAGCAGAATATTGCGCGCGCCGGCTTCGAGGGCCTCGTTGACCGCCGTCCGCAAAGCTACGTCGCCCACGCCGATGGTGATTTTCCCTTTCAGGCTGAGGACGGTAATACCCTGTTGGTTGCGAACCAAGATCTTCATTGGCGCGTTGCTCCTTTTGTGAACACTCGTCTCCTCAATCTCGAAGAGCTCGGAGGTCTCTGACCAAAATTTTGGAGGGGGAACGGGCCGATTCGAAAGCCCGTGTGTGCTCGCGGCTCAGTCGATCTCCCGGGAGGCGCTCCCCAATCCGGAAGCCCCCGCGTCGGGGCGCCGCTTGCTGCTCTAGGCTCCACTCGGCGCCTCGTCTGCATCGGCGCTGTCGAGCTCCGGCAGACGCTTGCGCATGGTGACGACCGTACCACCGCCCGGTCGGCACTGGTAGTCGATCTCGTCCATGAAATTCTTCATGTAGAAAATCCCCCGGCCATTCGGCTTCAGGAGATTTTCCGGTGCCAGCGGATCGCCGACGGTGCTGGGATCGAAACCCTGACCATCGTCGTGCACCCGGATGATCGCATGGCCTTCCCTCAAAGCCAGCTCCACATCCACTCGTTTAGACGGATCTTGTTGATTGCCGTGTTTGATGGCGTTGGCCACGGCTTCACGGATCGCAATGCCCACCCAATGACGCGAATCCTCGTCGAGGCCCAGTCGCGACAGCGCATCGTCGACCACCACTTGGATCAGATCGATGTGGTCGTATCTGCTACCGATCGAGATCTTGACCTGTGGCTCTTCTTCTGGGGTCGGCATGGTGGAAATTAGCTTAACAGAGATAGTTCGCCTGAAACTCGTCTTGGGACGGACAGTTGCGACAGCCGGTGGGATGGACCGCTGGTGCCGTGCAAACAGGTCTCGGACGCTCGAGGCCTCGATATGGATGCAACCGGTCTTAGATTCGCCTTTTCTGCCGATAGGCTCTCAACATTCTCAACGACGACGTCAATCGTTGCAAGCGCCGATTCCGTCGTTGCAGCTCCAGGGTCTCTTCCGGGGGTAGCGGAGGCTCGGATCGAATCTCCCGCATGCGTTTATCCATCTCAAAAGCGAGCTTGTCCAGCTCGGCTCTTCCCATGCGCTTGAACGTCCGTTCGGAAACCAACAGAAATCCCTCGGAAATCTGCTGGACCATCCCGTAGGCGCTGCCACCCGCAAAATTGCTCATGGCTCGATAATAACAAGGCAATCCTGCCGTGGACAGTCCGACATGTTATGATCGCGACATCGGCCCGCTACCTAATTCCGGGCTTGAGCAGCCCCCCGCGCCTCCGGTGACACGAGCGCTCGACGACAATCGATCGTCGCTCTTGTCTCGGCGAAGCAGAGATCCTCGGCAACGGGCGCACCTCCCGCTAGATTCAAGAAGCATTCAGGTCCATATCAGCCTTCCAACCCCGCTCAACCCGAATGGAGGAGCATTTCCATGCGTTTCCCCGGCGTAGATTTCATTGATACCGAGTCCATGCTCAACGAAGAGCAGCGGATGGTTCGAGACACGGTCCGCGAGTTCGTCGACGATTTGGTGATGCCGATCATCGAGGAATGCCACCGCGACTGCCGCACCCCCCTGGAGCTGGTGCCCAAGATGGGCGAGCTCAACCTCTTCGGCGCCACCATCGACGGATACGGCCTGCCCGGCCTGGACAACGTGTCCTACGGCCTGATCATGCAAGAGCTCGAACGGGCCGACTCCGGCCTGCGCAGCTTCGTCTCGGTGCAAAGCTCGTTGGTGATGTATCCGATTTGGGCTTTCGGCTCCGACGCTCAGAAGGAGCGCTGGCTGCCGGCCATGGGCGCCGGAGAGGCGATCGGCTGTTTCGGCTTGACCGAGCCCGATTTCGGCTCGAATCCCGGCGGCATGCGCACCACCGCCCGTCGCGACGGTGACGAGTGGGTGCTCAACGGCTCCAAGCAGTGGATCACCAACGGCACCCTGGCCGACGTCGCGGTGGTTTGGGCGCAAACCGAGGACGGTGTCCGCGGCTTCCTGGTGGAAAAAGGCACCCCCGGATTCACCTCGTCCGACCAACACGGCAAATTCAGCCTGCGGGCGTCCACGACCTCCGAGCTCGGCTTCCAAGATTGCCGCATCCCCGCCGACGCCATGCTGCCCAAAACCGTCGGTCTCAAAAACGCTCTGATGTGCCTCAACCAAGCCCGCTACGGCATCGCTTGGGGCGGCATCGGCTCCGCCATGGCGACCTACCATTGCGCCCTCGAATACTCCAAAGAGCGGATCCAATTCAATGGTCAACCCATCGCCTGCCACCAATTGGTGCAAGACAAGCTGGTGTGGATGATCAGCGAGATCACCAAGGGTCAGCTTCTGGCCTTCCAGCTCGGACAGATGAAAGACGCGGGCAAAATCAAGCCGCAACACATCTCTCTGGGCAAGCGCAACAATGTTTGGGTCGCCCGGGAATGCGCCAAGCTGGCGCGCGAGATCCTCGGCGCCAACGGCATCGTCGACGACTATCCGGTCATCCGCCACATGCTGAACATCGAGTCGGTCTACACCTATGAAGGCACCCACGACATCCACGCCTTGGTGATCGGTCAAAGCGTGACCGGCATCCCGGCGTTCAACGCTCCTCAGGAGTCGGTCAAGAAGCCGAAAGCGGCCGCCGTCGCCCAGGAGGCTCGCTAATGTCCAGGGATACGGCCATCGAGCAAGACCTGGTCAGGGTGACGGAAAACGCCGCCCTGGCCGCCGCCCAAACCATGGGATTCGGCGAGAAGATGCACTCCGATCACGTGGCGGTGGAGGCCATGCGCGCCACCCTCGATGAGATCGACATCGCCGGCCGGGTGGTGATCGGCGAGGGCGAGCGGGACGAAGCTCCCATGCTCTATGTGGGCGAGGAAGTGGGCGGGCGCAAAGGCGACCCGGACGCCCCGCAAATCGACATCGCGGTGGATCCCCTCGAAGGCACCAACCTCTGTGCCTCCGGAGCCCCGGGCTCGGTCGCGGTGCTGGCGGCGGCGGAGCGCGGCGGGCTGTTGCACGCCCCCGACACCTACATGGAAAAAATCGTCGTCGGTCCTACCGCCCGCGGCTCGATTCACCTCGACGCCCCGGTGCCCGAGAACCTGCGCAACATCGCCCGCGCCTTCAAGCGGGAAGTGTCCGACCTCACCATCGTGGTCCTTGAGCGGGATCGTCACGCTCAGCTGATCAACGACATCCGTACCGCCGGCGCGCGCATTCGGCTCATTCCCGACGGTGACCTGGCCGGTGGCATCTCCGCCGCCGTCCGCGGCACTGGCGTGCACGCGGTGATGGGCACCGGAGGTGCGCCGGAGGGCGTGATCACCGCCGCGGCCATGCGCTGCCTCGGGGGTGAGATTCAAGCTCGCTTGGTGGCCCTCGATGACGGCCAGAAGGAACGCTTGGCGGGTCTCGGTTATAAGGATCTCAGCAAGATCTACACCACCGTCGACCTCGCCCAAGGGGACAACATCGTCTTCAGCTGCTCGGGAGTCACCGACGGTGAGCTGCTCCGGGGCGTTCGATTCTTCGGCGGCGGCACGCGGACCTCTACCCTCTTCATGTCGCTGAGGGCAGGCATCATTCGTTTCGTCGACACCATCCATCGGGAAGCCCCGACCACTCCGGTCTACTTCCACTAGCATCCCTTCCGCTGAGCCTTGCCCAGACCGATGCAGGCGACCGACCTATCGGGCCGCATCGGCCCTGGACTAGGCGTATTTCGCTGAGGAGCGAACCATGATCAAACCCGACACTTGGATTCGTCAATGGGGCCGGAGTGGTGGCGTAGCTCCCTTCAGCGAAGCCCAGGTCAACTCCGCCAGCTACGACGTATGCGTCAGCGACCATTGGATCTGTCCAACCCGCGACCCCCAGGAGTTTCACGCGCCTTCGATCAAGCTATTCCCCGGCCAAGTCGTGCTGGCGTGCACGAAGGAATTCGTCAAAATTCCCCATGACGTGGCCTGCGACCTCAAGCTGAAGTCGACCCTCGGCCGATTGTGGATCAACCACTCCTTGGCGGGCTGGTGCGACCCCGGCTTCGAAGGCGACATCACCCTCGAGCTGCAAAATCTGGGACCCGAGCCGTTCGTGCTCGAAGCGGGTCGCCGGATCGCCCAGCTGATCTTCATCCGCATGGAGTCGGTTCCTGAGGTGCCGTACGGATCTCCGGATTCCTCTAGCCATTACCAAGGTCAGAGAGGCACGACTCCGGCCCGCTCTTGAGCTCGGTCTTGGCGAGCTGCGGGATTGACAGACCCAGGAAGAAGCTTTTATCCTGGCTTTTTTAACCGAAGTGAGAATGCCGAAGCGATCCCCCCCGGTTCGGCTATAATCGATCTTCGTCTATTTCTCGGGGCGCGGCTTGGAAATCATCTGAGCTCCAAATGCCGGACACCTGAGAGACAGTCGATTGTCTCCCGAACCGCCGGCAAGGCGCCGAAGACCGAGCAAGCCCCCAGGCTCGTCGGCAATCGTCAAAGCCGTGCTCTGAGGCCGAGCAAACGAGATCAGGATGGGCATTTCCGGCAACCTCAAGACCATGCAGCTCGCCGAGCTCCTTCAATGGCTCTCCATGGGCCAGAAGGTCGGTACGCTGGTGATCGAAAAAGGCCCCCCATCGAACGTCGTCAAACGCATCTTCTTCGATGAGGGAGTGATCATCTCCTCTGCATCGACTGACCCCGGCGAGTATCTCGGTCGGTTCCTCGTAAGCCATGGCTATCTGGCGGAGGACGCGGTCAACGAGGCTATCTCGCGACAAAAAGAAGAGCAGCAGATGCTCGGCAGAATTCTGGTCGGCATGAATCTGATCCAGGAGGAAGACCTGCATCAGATGCTCCGTCTCAAAGCCGAAGAGAGCATCTACGATATTTTCACTTGGGACGAAGGGGCTTTCGAGTTTTTCGATAGCGATCTGCCGTCCGAAAACATGGTCAGGATGGAGCTGGACGTCCAATGGATCGTGCTAGAAGGCACCCGGCGGACCGATGAGTGGAAACGCATTCAGGCCATCATTCCGTCCCCGCTCTGCGTGCCCGTCACCGTGACCGACCTCGCTCAGGTCGAGCTCGAAGAATTCGATCGCAGCATCCTCGCCTGGATCAATGACGATCGAACCGTGGAAGAGATCTCCCAAGGCACTATGACCAATCTCTTCCAAGTCTCCGACATCTTGGCCAAACAGGTTCAAGCGGGCTTGATCAAAGTGGTTCGCCCTCGGATTATCGAAACCGAGGTACCCGTGATCCAGACGGATGAGGAAGAAGCGGTTCAAGAAGAGGCCGCCCCGACCAAAATCGACCCCAACGAAAGCGGAGCCTTCTTCCTGCCGATGATGCAGCAGATGATGGCTCAATACCAACAGCAGCAAATGCAGATGATGGGTCAGCCCGGTCAAGTGCCGGCCCAGCCGGTGGCGATCAACCCTCCACAACCCGCCGCCGCACCGCCGGTAGATCTCGGCGGGGGACGACAGCTGAGCTTCGCGAGGCCGGCGGCGCCCATGGACAGCAGCGGTTCTTTCGATCGCGCCCCCATTGCCGCCCAGCCCGCTTCCATGTCGGTGGCGGAAGGTATTTTGCAGGAGGGCGAGGCGGCTCTCAAACGAGGCGATCTAGTGGCCGCGGTCACCGCTTTCCGCAAAGCTCCCACCGCGATCGGCGGCGATGCCGTGAAATCCAGAGCCGAGCAGGGGGAGGAGAAAGTCGTCCAGGCCCTGGAATCTAGAGGGGTCAACCTCAGCCGAGTGCCTCGTCTGAAATGCGGCATGGACGAGCTGACCAAGCTCGACATCTCTCCCCAAGAAGGTTTCATGTTGACCCGGGTCGACGGCTCCTACGACATCAAGTCGATCCTGCGCATCAGCCCTCTGCCCAAGGTCGATGCCCTGCTCCTGTTCTGGAAGCTGAGGGAAGCCGGCCACGTGGCCCTCTGAGCTTGGCGGGCGGGGACAAGCCCCGACCCTACACCCACCTCTGGGCTGGGACGAGCCCCACCATCCAACCTCCTCTCGGAATCAGAATCGATAGCTCGTCCAGAGCATGAATTTCTCGGTATCTACCGAAAACGCATCCGCTTCATACAAAGCCGCCTTGAATCCGAAGGCCTGCTTCCAAGGGGCGGTGTATTTGAGCTCGGCATCCCACTCCGTGCCGTAATCCACGTCACCGAAGTCGCTGGTGAATTGATGAAAGATCACCGTCCATTGGACCGCCTGTGCTTTGCCCTTGAGCCGAAGATAGAGGGTCTCTAAGCCGAAGGACGGAGTGTTGAGGAATTTGTCGGCCCAACCATTGAATTTGTGCAGGGTTGCAAGGGGGGTGGTAAAGCGCCCCTTGCTCGGCTCTCCGCCCAACACTTCCCAGGTCACATCGAAACCGATCGCCGGCGAGCCGGCCCCCAGTGACGCCAAGTAATATTGGGCATCCACCGTGCGGGGATTGTCGCCCGCGTCGTCTTGCTGGGCCAGCTCAGCCTCCCAATGCCATTTCCAGGGACCGCCGCCGACGGCGGCAGACCCCTTCAGCTCGACGCCGTAGGTCAGGGTCGACAATAGGGAATCCCCAGGCCGCTCGTAGTCGATCAAGAAGCCGTAGGGCGTCACCGTAGACTTGGCCACCTCGCAACGGATCGGCACGAGCAGGAAATGGCTCGACATATCCTTGTTGTCGCCGAAAATTCGGTTGGCATTCTCGGCAAAGGAATAGTCGAGATGGGCTCGGTCGGAGAGCTCGGTGGTCAAGCGAATGGCATCGAAGCTTTGATGGTTTTGGCGCCAGCCCACAGCCCCGACGAACCGCTGATCTCCCAGATTGATTTCCTGGCGACCGAAAATCCCCTTGAATCCACCGCGAGAGAATTGCAAATAAGCCTGATTCATTTCCGTCAGCTGGGGATCGGCCACCACCGAGACCCCTCTGACCCCATTGTCGAATCCGCCCGCGCCCGCGTTGCGATACTCATCGTCGTCGATGACCGCGGTCACATCTTCCGCTTCCAGAAAAAGGCTCCAACCGCGATATTCCCCACTGCGGTAGGCGAGGGTGGTTCGCAACGTAGAGGCCCACGCGCTTTCATTATTGTTGTCTTCGTCCACCCATTCGGATCGATATCGGAGACTGACCGTCACCTTCCCGGTTTTCAGCGCCTCCGTCAAACCGATTTCCTCGGTTTCGCCGCCTTCCGAGGCGAGCGCCGACGGGGCGAAAGGCACCGCGAAGACCCCCGCGAGCAAAAGGATCGCCAACGCGGAAATAGAGCGGCCGCCAAACCGGCTCGCCCGTGAACGAGAAGGTGTTGTTTCAAGTTGTCTCATGTTTACATTGTATCCTTATCGGAGAGAAAAAGGCGTTTCAGAAAGAGATCACGGTAAGATCCTTTCTCCTTGCTCAGCCGGCCGAAAACCACTTCAAGACTGCGAGAAAACCCTGGAACATCAGCCCAATTTCCGTCCCGTGACCGCCTTGAGCCGTCGTCGTCTCACCTCGCCCAAAGCCGGTGTCATCGCCGGCTTGGTATGGATGCTCTCAGCCTGTGGAAATCCCTCGTCGCCGCCGGCAGAGCTGTCTTCGCCCCCTCCGGACGAGAACGTGGGAGCCTCCGGGCCGAGCCCGGCCGACCAGGACTCGATCATCGGCTTCGATCCTCCTCGGGCCCGGGCGCTGACGGTGGAGGCGATGGACAAAGGTGAGGATCCAGAGCAGGCCTTGGAGTTGCTGAATCGAGCCCTCCGGCATCGCCCCAACTACTTGGATCCACTGCTGTTGAAAGCGGGCCTCCAGCTGACCCTGGGCGACGAGCAAGCCGCATTGGCGACCGTGGCGACCGTGAGCACCTTCGGCCACGATCTCCCCTTAGACCAGGATCCCCGGTTGGAAGCGATTTGGCAGCACCCGAAGCTGCGAGAAGCGTTGACGGCGCAAAGGGAATCCGCCACTCGGGTATTGGCCCCCTCGACTCCGGCTTTTCGTTTACAACAACCCGACTTGATCCCCGAATCCGTGGTTTTCGACCCCGAAACCGAGGACTTTTATATTTCCAGTGTTCGGCAACGCAAGATCCTGCGCTACACCCGTTTGGGTGGGGTCGCCGACGTGTTGGGTCCCGATTCTGGAGGGATCGACCCCGAGGAGGCGCCGATCTTCTCCATCCTGGGCATGGCGATCGATCCGGAGCGTCGTGCTCTGTGGGCGGTGTCGGCGGCGCTTCCCCAGACCTCGGGCTACACGGACGCCTGGCAGAATAGGAGCGAGCTGCTAAGGATCGACCTCGATTCCGGCTCGTTGGTGGGGCGCCTTCAGCCGCCGACGGATTCCCCGAGCCGGCTCAACGACGTTGCCGTGGCACCCGACGGCACGGTCTACACCACCAGCTCCTTGCCGCCGGGTCGGATCTTCCGCTCCGGCGAAGGCGCCTTGGAGCCACTGGGTGAGGCGGTCTGGCGAAGCCCCCAGGGTCTTGCCGTTTCAGCGGATGGCAGCACCCTTTTCGTCGCCGACTACAGCTACGGAATTGCCGCCGTCGACTTGCCAACCGGCAAGAGGGCTTGGCTCGCAGAGCCCGAGGGATTCTTTCTCTCGGGCATCGACGGCTTGGCCCGCGTCGGCGAGGATTTGATCGCTATTCAAAACGGTATCCGCCCCCACCGAGTCCTGCGCTTGGCCCCGGATGTGGCCGGCCAAAGAATCCGTCGTGCCGAGGTCCTGGAGCAGAACCACCCGGAATACTCCGAGCCCACCCTGGGTGTCGGCATTCCCGGTCCCGACGGTCATCGATTCACCTACGTCGCCAACAGTCAATGGAATCGATTTGACGAGGACCAGAATCTGCCCCCTTTGGATCAGCTCGACGCACCGCTTTTCTTGAGCCTAGACCTTGGGGCCTGGGCCGACTGAGGACATCGGTGGACATCGGTCAAGAGACCGATGATGGAGGGGCGGCAACAGCAGAGGATTCTCCGGTCCGTTCCGCTTCCTGCTCCTCCACCTCACCGGGGCATCGCCACAAGAGCAGCAGGAACAATCCGACCACGAACAGAAAAGGGGCCTTCCGGAATCGGCGGCCCGCAGGATCTGGGTTTCGGCTCATGGGCTGAGACTACACCCACCCACTCGCGACGCAAAGGACATCGCCATGCCGCCCACCCAATTTGAATCGTCGCCGGCCCAGGCCGAGCCCATTTCCGCCGAGCAAACCCATTCCCTTCGCCACCGGGTATTGCGCCCCCATCAACCACCCGAGGCCTGCTTTTACCCTCTCGATCAGGAACCGTCTTCCGGCCACTACGGCGTCTCCCCGGACGGTCGAATCGTGGCGGTCGGCTCTATCTTTCTGGAAGCGCGCCCCGACGCCGAGGATCCCACGGCTTGGCGCATTCGCGGCATGGCCACGGATCCAGACCATCGAGGATCCGGATTCGGCGGAAAGGTCTTGGCGGCCTTGGTCGAGCATGCCCGTGAACGGGGCGGCCGAGAGGTCTGGTGCAACGGACGGACCACGGTGGAAGGCTTCTATGGGCGCTTCGGCTTCGAAGCTCACGGCGAGGTCTTTGATCTACCCGGCCTCGGCCCTCATCTGGTGATGGTGCGGCGGCTCGAACGGCGGCAATAATGCAGGTCGTAATACTCAAGGTTTATCTTATCGCCTGTCCGACAGACCACGACGACCGCCATCTTTGAGGAGCCGCCCCATGTCTCCATGCCCCCGAGCCCGAAGCTCGTCGCAGGCCTCACCGAGATTTTCAACCCTCACGATCTTATTGCTGCTCTCGCCGATTACCTTGGCCGAGAGAGGCTGGGCTGTGGATCTACCATGGGGCATGGCCCAAACCCTTGACGGCTCGGTGCAGGATTTGACGGCTCTGGTGGTGGCGGATCTCGACCAAAACGGCGCGGACGACGTGATCGGTGTCGGTCCCGGTGGGCTTCGATGGTGGCCGAGCTCCCAGGCGAGCATCACGATTGACGCCGGCACCAGTGATTGGACGGACCTCATCGTCCGAGACCTCGACGGCGACGGCGACCTCGATCTGGCCGCAGTCTCCCCCACAGACGGCCTGTGCTGGTGGCAGAGCTCGACCGGCGACGCCTCGACCTGGAGCGCCTCCACCATCGATGGAACGGTGGTGGGCCGAGGCCTCGCCGCCGCCGACCTCAACCTCGACGGCACCATCGACTTGATCGCGGGTCTCGGAGGAGCGGGCGGCTCGGTGGAATGGTGGAGCAATACCGCGGGCGACGGCTCCAGCTGGTCCCGCGCCGCCATCGACGCTTCCGTGGCCGACAGCTCGTCCGTGGCGGTGGTGGACTTGGACCGCGATGGGGATCCTGACGTCGTCGCCACCGCCGACGGCGCCACCGACGTGCTGGCTTGGTGGGAGAACCTCGACGGCAGTGCCGGATCCTGGACCCGACACGATGTCGGCACCGGTCTGGCGAACCCCGACGCCCTGGCGGTCGGTGACCTCAACCAGGACGGCTTTCAAGATTTGATTTCGGTCGGCGATTCCGGCCTGACCTGGTGGCTCTCCGACGGCTCTCCGTCTTCCGGCTGGACCACAGGCGACCTGCCGGCGGCCGGAGCCGTTGGCGCCGAGCCCTTTGACCTGGACCGGGACGGTGATTTGGATGTGGTCAGCGGCGCCGGGAACCACGTGCTCTGGTGGGAGAACGACGGCTCCGGCGCTTCCTGGACCGCCAGGACCGGCCCGGCGGTGGACGGCGTGGGTCCGGTGGCGGTCCTGCTCTTGGATCCGGACGACGATCCGGACCTCTTGGCCGCCGGCTTCACCGATGATGACCTGCTCGCTTGGTCGAACGAGTCCATCCACCGCAGCTTGACCCTTGACCGAGAAATCCCCCTCGACGGCGCCTTCGACGGCGCCCGTGCCGTGCACGCGGCCGACCTGGACGGTGACGGAGATCTCGATGTCGCCGGGGTTGCCTACGACCAAGGCGAGATCGCCTGGTGGGAAAATACCGGCCTAGGCGGTTCTTGGACTCGCCACAGCATCGAAACCGGCCTTCCCTACGCTTTTGCCGTGCGCACCGCTGATCTGGACGCTGACGGCGACCTCGATTTGGTCGCATCCTTCAGCCGCCTGAGCTTCGACGTCGGCACCAACCGCCTCTACTGGTGGCGCAACGACGGCTTGCCGACCGCCCAATCGGGATCCGGTCCCCCCGCCGCCGACCCTGCCGCCGAAACTGCCGTCGGCAGCATCACCTGGACCCGTCAAACCGTGGCCTCTCCCTTCGGCGCCGCCGACGTTTGGCCGGTGGACATGGACCGTGACGGCGATGTGGACCTGCTGAGCGCCGCCGCCGGCGCCGACGAAATCGCCTGGTATGCCAACAACGGATCCGGTGGTGGCTGGACTGCCACCGTCATCGACACCCTTTTCGACCGGGTGCATTCCGTGGTCGGTGTCGACATCGACAATGACGGCGACACGGACATCCTGGCCGCGGGCGAAACCGCCGACGAGGTCGCTTGGTGGGAGAACACCAGCGGTGACGGCTCCCTACCCTGGTCCAAACATTCGATCATCACGTCCTGGGACGGCGCCTACGACGTGTGGGCCGCGGACCTCGATGCGGACGGTGATCAGGATGTGATCGCCGCCTCGCAAATCGAGGATCGCATCTCTTGGTGGGAGAACACCGACGGCGAAGGGTCGTTCGGCAGCGAGAAGACCCTGGGCGACCCGTTCAGCACGTCCGAGGGTTTCTTCAACCAGGCCTATGGTGTGGAAACCGCCGATATGGACGGTGACGGCACCCTCGACATCGTCGGCGCCGCGTATAAGGACGGCGGCCATTTGGCCGTCTGGCGCAATGTCGCCGGCGACGGCAACACATGGCAGAAATTCGACATCACCATGACCTACGACGGCGCCGCCGCGGTCCACATCGTCGACCTGAATCAGGACGGCCTCCCGGACTTGCTGACCACCGCCCAGGTGGACGATCAGCTGACGTTTTGGCCCAACGGCGGGGGGCAGGTCGCGTTCACCACGGTGAGCCTGGCACCACTGGAGCCGGCCCCGTCCGCCGAGGTTCCGATTCTCGACGTCCTGGTCAGTCATCGGGGCCAAACCGGCGAATCCGATATTGAGCTGGTGGCTCTGGTGTTACGCCTGGAGGACGGCAACGGCACGCCGTTGACCGACACCCAAGCCAACGGTTTGATCGAGCGTCTGCGGATCTTTCGCGACGAGGAGCTCTCGGGCAGCCCGGGGACCTACGACGCCGGTGACGCGGAGCTCGCCGTGCTCGAAACCTTGGCCCCGGACGCCCAGGGATTCCAAGAGCTGCCCGTGGCCGACGATGCCGCCGCCGCCGCGGTGGCCGAAGGCGCCCCCGGTCGATTTTTCGTGGTGTTGGACACCACCGCCGACTACGACCAACAGCCCGTCGCCGGCCTGAAGGTCACCCACGCTACCGAGCCTTCGAATCCGGCTTCGAGCCGAGCCGAGGACCGAGACGCCGACACCACCCTGCGGACGGAATTCGCCGAGGATGTGGATTCCGGGATCATGGTGGTGGGAGATTTGGCGGATCTCGAGCTGACCTTGATGGCGAGCACGGGAACCCCCACTGCCGGCGACATGCTCACCTGGACCGCGACCATCGAAAATCTCGGGCCCGACGCCGCCGAGTCGGTGGTTCTGACCCTTGCTCCGTCCTCGGACATCACCTTGATCTCGACCACGGGATGTACGGAGGATCCCACGGGTCTCCCCACTTGCACCGTGGGCAATCTGGCGGCGTCAAGCTCCGCGCAGGTGATGATTTCCGCCATGGTGAATGCCGACGCCTCCGGAACGCAACAGCTGGCCGGCATGGTGGAGTCGGCCACCACCGACGCCGACATGCTCAACAACGGGAGCAGCTCGGAGGTCGACGTCACGTCCGTGGCCGACCTCAACATCCAAGTCGTTGCCCCGGCCGCCTACGCGAGCGGCGCCCCTCTGAGCTACTCGGTGTGGGTCACCAACAGCGGTCCGGGACCCGCCGAAACCGTGGTCGACGGCCCGCTACCGATGGTCCTGAGCTCGGCGAGCTGGACCTGCGCGGCTTTCGACGGCGCCGCCTGTGGCTCGGCATCGGGCTCGGGCGCCTTGGACGACACCCCTGCCGTGCCGAGCGGTGGTCGGATCGAATATGTAATCACCGCGGACGTCGACGGCGCCGCATCGGCCCCCATCGAGGTCACGGCTACGGTCCAAGCCGGCGCCGGCTCCTCGGATCCGAGCCTCTCCGACAACAGCGATTCAGCCACCAGCTACAACGCCGGCCAGAGCATCTTCGTCGACGGCTTCGAGAGCGGTGACACCAGCTCTTGGTAGCTATGTGAGCAGGTCAGCGAACGCTGAGAGGCTCTGGTCGAGGGCCGAGCGGCATTGGGGCAGACCCGTCATATTGGCGAAGCTGTGGATGAGGTCTGGGAATAGCAGACACTCGACGGGCACCTCGGCGGCGCGGAGCGCGTCCGCGTAGGCCAAACCCTCGTCGCGCAGGACATCAAAGCCGGCCAACGACAGCAAGGTCGGTGGTAGGCCGCGGAAATCGTCGGCCGTGATCGGCGAAATGCTCGGGTCCATGGGATCGTGCTCGGAGCCGCAGTAGCAATGGTAGAACCAATCCATGGTGGCCCGGGAGAGGCCGAATCCTTCGGCGAAGAGCTCGTAGGATCGAGTCGTGCGGGCGCCGTCGATGACCGGGTAAAAGAGCAATTGGGCGCTGGGTCGATCGGCATCGGGCATGCCGCCCAGAGCGCTGACCACCGCCGCCAAATTCGCTCCGGCGCTATCCCCGGCCACCGCTACCCGGTGCGGATCCAATCCCCATCGAGCAGCTTCCTGCTTGGCCCAGGAAAAGGCGGTGCGGGCGTCGTCCACCGCCGCGGGAAAGGGATGCTCGGGTGCCAGCCGATAATCCACCGCCACCACCTTGACGCCCAGCCGGGCAGCGATCACCGCGCAAAGGGAATCGTGAGAGTCCAATCCCCCCAGCACCCAACCCCCACCGTGAAAATAGACCACCACGCTGCTGTCCTGTCCAAGGCCCAAAGGCGAGTAGATCCTCGCCCCAATCCCCCCACCCCAAGGGATCGTGACGTCCTCCACCGACTCCAAAGCGGGTCTTCCACGGCTCAAAAGGGCCGAGGTCTTCCGCAGCCGAAGCCGAGCTTGCTCGGGAGGCAGCTCATGGAGCTTGAGGGTTTTGGACACGTAGCGACACAGCCAGGCCAAGCCCGGATCCAGCCGGACGCCGTCCACCTCCAGCGGCCCGGGCCATAGAGGACCCAACAGCCGAGGAGGTCGATGCAAGAGAGCACACACCCCGGCCCTCAGCCAACTCGGGCTCAAGGAGGGGCTATTTGCAGAAGAAGATTTCATGGATTATCCAATGGTGACGTAGATCTGATGAAATAGATCCACACGATTTGTCATTGTTTCATGAGAGAGACTCTAATGACTGGGTTAAACTTCCATCCCATGCCCGCTGTCTCGCCAAAGCTTCCGGAAAGGATCGGCTCGTACCGCATCCTCCGTTTGATCGCCACTGGTGGAATGGGCCAAGTCCTGCTCGCCCACGACGAAGGCTTGGACCGTCCCGTTGCCATTAAGCGACTGCGGCCCGACGCGCGAATCAGCGAGGAGCGACGCCAACGCTTTCGGCGCGAAGCCCGCTTGGCGGCAGGGCTCGACCATCCTGCCATCGTGCGGGTTTACGACTTGCTGCACGACGACGGTGTCGAATGCATCGTGATGGAGTACGTGGAAGGCTCGACCGTCCGCAAGCTGGTCAAGAAAGGGCCTATTCCGATTCGATTCGTGCTCGAAATCGGCATGTCGATCGCCGGCGCGCTCACCCTGGCCCATGAAAGCGGCATCGTGCACCGGGATCTGAAGAGCGAGAACATTCTGATCATGCCCACCGGCCAGCCCAAGGTCACGGATTTCGGCATTGCCAAGCAGCTGCTGACCGATGAGGGGTCCCTGACCAAATCCGCCGTCCTCTTGGGCACCTGCCGCGCCATGGCTCCGGAACAGGCCCTCGCCAAGGAAATCGACCACCGCTCGGACCTCTTTTCGTTCGGCATCCTGCTGTACGAGATGCTGGCGGCCCAATCCCCGTTTGAAGACAAGAATGATTTGGTGACACTGCAACGCATCACCACCAAACCTCATCCTCCCCTCAGGGAGTTTTGCCCCAAGGCCCCCAAGGAGCTGTGCGCTCTGGTGGACGACCTTTTGGCCAAGAGCCCCGAAGATCGGCCGCAAACGGCCCAAGACGCCATGAGCCGCCTCAGCGGAATCGCCATTCAGGCCGAGGATAACGATCCCACCGGCTCCAAGGGATTCAGCGGTCTCGGGGAAAAAATCCGACGGCTCTCGCAGAAGCTTCGAGGCTAGCGCGCCTTGGCCACGAGTGCGATCGCTGATCTGTCGGCGGCTTGGTCTCGGGCGAAGCAGGTCGTGGTGCTGACCGGAGCGGGTATCTCCACCGCCTCGGGCATTCCGGATTTCCGCTCCCCTGGAGGTCGCTGGACTCACTACCAACCCGTGAGCATCCAGGATTTCCAGAACAGCCACGATTCCAGAATCGAATATTGGCGCTACAAGGGCGAAACCTGGCAGGTCATCCAAGCATCCTCCCCCAATCCCGCGCACCTGGCGTTGGTCGAGCTGGCCGCCATGGGACGATTGGATCTCTTGGTGACCCAAAATGTGGATGGGCTCCACGAGCGCAGCGGTTTTCCGTCGGAACGGCTGATTCAAATTCACGGTACCGACAGCTGGGTGGAGTGCTTGAGCTGCGGTGACCGTTCGCCGCGCGCGACCTCTCAAGAGCTTTGGGAGCAAGGGGTCGAGGTACCGACTTGCGACTGCGGTGGTTGGTTGAAACCGGCCACCATTTCCTTCGGTCAAAGCCTGGTGATGAGCGACCTGCAACGTGCTTTTCGTGCCGCCGAGGCCTGCGATCTCTGGATCGCCATCGGCACCTCGCTGGCGGTCAGCCCCATCAACCACATGTTTTCACTCGCCGACAAAAGTGGTGCCGAAACGGCGATCCTCACCGCCTCGGAGACTCCCTTCGACGCCTGGGCCACCTGGAAAATCGAGCAGCCGGTGGAGCAAGTCCTGCCGCAAATCACCGCATTCTGCAGGGATGCGGCTTAGCTCAAGCCTCGACGCTGACGCGATTGCGGCCTTCCCGCTTGGAACGGTACATGGCTTGGTCGGCGAGGTCGTAGATGTCCTCGGGCCGTTTCATGTCCTCGCGCAGCTGAGCGACCCCGAATGAGCAAGTCAGGTTGAGGTCGACGTCGGCATAGTGGAAGCTCTCGGCTTCGATTTGTGCCCGCAGCTTTTCCGCCAACACGCCCGCCCCTTGCGCCGTGGTCTCCGGGCAGAGAATGGCGAATTCCTCGCCGCCGATGCGGGCGATGAATTGCTCGGGACGGACAAAAGATTTTGCCACCCGGGCGATCTGTTGCAAGACGTAATCACCGCAGAGATGGCCGTGGTTGTCGTTGACGTTTTTGAAATGGTCGATGTCGAAAAAGATCAGCGACAGCGGACGCATGTGGCGCTGGGCACGGTGGAACTCCCGCCGCATCTCTTCGTCGAATTTCCGTTTGTTGAAAATGCCGGTCAAGCCGTCACAGGTCACGAGCTGGTAGATCGCCTCATGGTAGGCGTTTTCCGGATCCTTCTCGTGCAGGAATTTGAAGTGGAGAGCACCCACTTGAAAGCGATCCCCGCTACGCAGTCGCCGCGGCCCGCTGATCCTCTGATCGTTGACGTAGGTGCCGTTGGTGGAGCCCAAGTCTTCGATGCGAACCACCGGGCCGTGATGCTCTAAGCGAGCGTGTCGTCGGGAGAGGGACCGGATCCCCGGCATGCTGATATCCGCCGACGAAGAACGTCCGATTTCGAGAGTGCGTTGGGGAGGCAGGCGAAAGCGATTGCCGAGCATTTGATCTTCGGGATGGGCGAAGAGGATCAAATGGGCTTCGAATTCCAGATCTCGATGCTCGGAGACCAGGGCGGATAGCTCGCCCGTGTCGAATTCCGAGAAAACCGTCTGCTCGAGCTTGGTCTTCAGATCGGTCGTTGTTGCTTCGCTGGTTTTTTCGTCACCCACCTGGCTACCTCAACGGTTGCGGCCCGCCGATATCGGCCATTCTAACGCCGCAGCATACTACCAGACCCTCGGCTCAGACCCTTGGCCCAGTCCCTCGGCTCAGACCCTCGACGGACACGCAGCGGGCGCTCCAACTCGGTCCGCCCCGCCCGCCCCGGCTTCGGCACCGCCGGCCCGGCACAGCTCGGCACGGACCGGTTAGTCCACCAGCTCCGCCGCCCGTCGCCTGGCTTCCACCACGGCGTTGATCAGGGTCACTCGCAAGCCACCCGCTTCGAGGGCCAGGATCCCGTCCATGGTGCAGCCCGCCGGCGTGGTGACCTCATCTTTGAGCAGGGCGGGGTGATCACCGGTTTCGAGCACCATCTTGCCGGCACCGAGGCAGGTTTGAGCGGCCAGCTCCGTCGCCACCTTGCGCGGCAGACCGACCTTGACGCCACCTTCGGCCAATGCCTCGATCACAATGTAGATGAAGGCTGTGCCGCTGGCCGAAAGACCGGTCACTGCATCGAAATATTTTTCCTCCAGCACCAGGGCCCGACCCACCGCCGAAAAGATCTCCTCGCCCAAACGAAGATGCTGCTCACCGGCAAAGCGTCCCCCGCACACCGCGGTCATGCCGACTCCGATCCTCGACGGGGTGTTGGGCATGGCCCGGACCACCGGCACCTCCAAGGGCTCGTCCAGGTCGACGCTCAGCATCTTCTCGATTTTCTCGGTGCTGAGCCCGGCAATGATCGAGAGCACGACTTGATTCGTCGTGAGCGCCGGTCCGATTTCCGCCAGCACTTCCGAAGCGATCTGGGGCTTCACACAGAGCAGCACCAGGTCGGCGTCGGCCACAGCCTCGGCATTGTTGGAGCAGGACTCCACGCCGAGCTCATCCGACAGCCAGGCCAGCCGTTCCGGTCGTTGGGCCGTGGCGACGATCTCCGCCAACCGGATCGCCCCATGATCGACCAAACCGGTGATCAAAGCCTCGCCCATCTTGCCCGCACCGATCACAGCCAGGCGCCCTAAATTTGGTTTGCTCACGGTATGGAATCTCCGATCACTGCATAATCTGCCGTCGCTTGTCGGTCTGCCGTCGCTTGTCGGTCTGCCGTCGCTTGTCGGTCTGCTTTCACTTGCCGGTCAGAAGAGCCCGGGTCACGTTCCCGGCCACTTGCGGATTTTCTCGCAGGCGGCGCATCGAATAGAGATACCAATCGGCTCCGTACGGCACGTAAACCCGCAGAGGATGGCCGCCCGCGATCAGAATCCGACGCAGCTGATTCTCGACCCCGAGCAACATCTGAAACTCATATCGGTCGCGGGAGATGCCCATGCGATCGATCAGACCGACGGCGGCGCAGGCCAGATACTCATCGTGGGTCGCAATGCCGACGTAGATATCTTTGGCGAGAAGCTTTTCCAGGGCTTGGATGAAATTCAAACGAACCGTGTCGAAACCCTTCCACGCGGCCTCCCGAGGCTCAATGTAGATTCCTTTGCACAGGCGAACGCGGGCGACGTCGTCCGGCAGCTCCTCGATATCTTGAAGGGTGCGCCGCATGTAGGCCTGGAAAACCGGACCGACGTTGCCATAGCGCTCATGTAGGTGGCGGTAGATCCGGAGGGTCGCGTCGACGGTCGTGCGATCTTCCATGTCGAGACGCACGAAGCAATCGTCGGCATGGGCCACTTTCACGACTTTTTCGTAGTTGTCCCGGCAGAGGTCCTCGTCGATATCGAGCCCCAGCTGGGTCGGCTTGATAGAAATATTGCAGTCGAGCTTTTCTCGCCGAATGGCCTCCAGCACCCGCAAATACTCGTCGACGGCCACCTGAGCCTTGGCGGCATCCTTGACCTCCTCACCGAGCAAGTCGACGGTGCACGAGGCCCCCTCTCGATTGAGCTCTTGAATCGTACGGATCGCGTCGTCGAGGGTCTCACCGGCGACGTAACGCGAGGCAACCTTGCCGACAATAAGCTTCGGCACCAAAGGCAACGTGGCCACCACGAGCCGGTCGAACAACGACATGGACTAGCTTCCCTGAGTTAAGTGGATCTCGGCTGATCGTTCGGCGCGGACGAAGCCGGCGGGCTCGGCTCAGCCACCCATGACGGGCAGCTTGGTGCCTTCCTCGGATTCGCCACGGACCCAACGCACGGACTTTGAGCAGGGACAGCTGCCCCCGACCCGGCGAAGCTCGGGCATTTTACGGGCTCCGTCCTCGGCGGTCATCTCCCCGGCCGCTACTTTTTTCAGGGTCTCGGCATAATCCCGGAAGTCTCGACCCGCCAGATAGGATTCCGGCAAATGCTTGCGGAGGTGCTGCACGTAGTCCTGGTACAGATCGTAGGTCTCGCCCTCGAAACCGACCATGGTGAACGCGGGCACACCCCGGCGTCGGAAGAAGTCTCGATCGGGCATGCGCAGAAGCTCGGCATGGTCGACACCCTTGGCTTTGCCGCGGCCTCGCTCCAAATTGGCCAACAGCTCGCGGGCTTCACCGATCGACAAATCCTTGACCTTGGCGCGCAAGTAACGGATGTTCAAGTCGTCGACCACCTTGGCCACTTCTTGGTAATAGTCCGCTTGGGCCTCGGCGTTCTTCATCGGCTTCAAGCCCATGCGCACGTTGGAGCCGCCGCCCCGCTCGTCGCCGAACATCTCGAGGCCCCGTGGCAACCATTTGTTGATCGCCTTTTGCATCATCTCCATGGTCACGTAGACCTCGCCCTCAGCGGCTTGGGTCGCCCATCGACGCATGGGCACCACGCCGGTCGCCAAGTGGAAGGCCTCTTCCCGCAACATCTGGGGCATGGATTCCGCCATCGGCTTGTAGGCGGAGACTTTTTGCATCGCCAGCTGATATTTGCCGACCCGATCGATCAAGGCGCAGAAGACGATGTTGTCGACGAAGGAGTCGAAGTCGATGTTGAAGGCACCGAGCACGTGCGAGCCCGTCTGCATCGACAGGATCTCCTCCACCATGTCGGCGCTCGACTGCTGGGTTTGGCAGGTCCAATCGTCGTCCACCAAGAGGTGCAACATTTGGTATCCGTGGCGCAGCTCTTCGGCCATCATGCGCAACACCCAGACCTGCTCCTCTTCCGATTGCGCCCGGGCCAAGGTCAAACGATGCTGTTGGATCGAGCCGAATTCAGTCGATGCCTGGGCGCGAATCGCGCCGAGCAGATGCTGGGCCTGGTCTTCGTCGAGCTCGGAGGGTTTGGTCGCCTTGGGTTGCCCCTCTTTGGCGCCACATTCGATATTGGCGCAAACACCCATCTCCCGATAGGCACAGAGCTTGAACATCGGCTCTTTGGGAAAGTGCTTCTCCCAGGAGTCGAGCAAGAATTGGTAGTCGGGAAGAAAGGTATCTCGCCAGTCTTCGACTGCCTGATGAAAATTCTTCGGCAGCTTGACTTCGCTAACAGCCATGTTTCAGCCTCCTCGGCTTGGGCACCACAACATCGATCCGGGGAGCGTAGGTGCTGGACGGCCCCGTCGATCACCCCCGGAGAACAGCGCCTCAGAGGGTCTTGACGAAGGGTCGCAACGAAGACGGTTGAAAGCCCAATGAGTCGAAGAAACCGGCGATGTCGGCCATTTCCTCGTCGACCAATGTGCGAACCGTTTTCGCCCCTCGGCGTTTGAAGTAATCGAGCATGGCGTCGGCCAGCTGGCGGCCGATCGCCTTGCCTTGGTGCTCAGGATCCACCCCGAGCACCTCTATCCAGCCAGTGGGTTCTTCCAATCCAAACTCACCCGACCTGACCTCGCCCAACATGAAACCCACTACGGTGCCGTCGGCCACGCAGACCACCGCAGCGTCGGGATCTCGGCGCAAATAATAAGCGCAGCGAGCCTCCCAGACCTCGGGCCGATACTGCTTGGTGATTTTCTCGTCGATACCGACAATGTCGCCGATATCCATCGTATCGAGGCCGCGAATCACTAGGGATGACATGTGGGGAAGCTCTCCAAGCTCAAAATTTGGAGGGCCGCTCGGAATCTTTCAGATCCTGGGCGTAGACCGATGCCGAAACATCATCACCCTCGAGCTCGATCTTATCGAGTGCGACTCGGTGAGTCCACCAGCCCTTATCCCTTCGTTTCTTGTCGCCGCTCGGATTCCAGGCACCCGAAACCACCGGCAAAAACTACCCGGTGAGTCGCCGAATCCGGCGACGAAACTTGATAGGATACCCACCTGTAATTGAGCCCAGGCCGGAATTGTGGAAGCCACCTACACGGGCTCGCCTCTGTTTATCGTCTATATCTCTGGAGCCGTGCCCCATGCTCGAGCTGATTTGTAAATCTACTTGAAGCACGTGCCGCAAGGCGGTCGCCTTGCTCAAGGAACACCAAATCGAATATCGCTACCGGGAATACACCAAAGAGCCGTTGGATTCCGACGAGCTCGCGGGAGTGCTCGCGGCCCTGGGCGTCACCGCTCAGGAAGTCCTGCGGAAACGCGATCCCGCTTATCGAGAGCTCGGATTGACCGGCGAAGAGTCCGAGCAAGAGCTTATCGCCCACATGTCGAAGCATCCGACCCTCTTGCAGCGCCCGATCGGCGTGGTGGGTTCCCTCGGCTCGGACGCTCGCGCAGTCGTCGGCCGTCCGCCGGAGAGCTTGCTTCAGCTGGTGAGCCATCAGCCGAGCTGACCTGAGCCCGAAGAACCGAGGCCGGAACGGAGGAATCGACGATCGCCACGACCTACGACGACCTACGCTCCCGTATTACCGATATCTTGACGTCACCGAACGTCGGGGATCCGAGCCATGCGGAGGAGCTCTTTCCCTTGGTGTACACCGAGCTGCACGGGCTCGCGGAGCGCTACCTGCGCCGCGAGGCCGAAGGTCACACCCTGCAACCCACCGCGTTGGTCAATGAGGCCTACCTCCGGTTGGTCGACCAGCGACGTGTCGATTGGCAAGGGCGTACCCACTTCTTCGCCGTCGGCGCGAAGATCATGCATCGGTTGCTGATCGACCACGGGCGCAACAAGAAAAGAGCGAAGCGAGGCGGAGGCTGGCTCAGAATTACGTTGGCCCCGGAGGTGGCTCCCCTAGCCGGCGTCGAGCTCGACGCCCTGGCGGTCCACGAGGCGATTGAAAAACTGGCGGAGCTGGACGAGCGCCAAGCCCGACTGGTTCAGCTCAGATTCTTTTCGGGTCTGTCCATGGCTGAAATCGCCCAGGCCTTGGGGGTTTCCAAACGTACGGCCGAGGGAGACTGGACCCACGCTAGGGCTTGGCTGAAGCGTTTCCTGTCCACGTGAGATCGAAGACAACCCGATGAAAGTGGATCAGCATCGGCGTTCCAAAGAGCTTTTCCTGGAGCTTTGCCGTTTGCCCCACGCTGAGCAACAGCTGAGGATCGCGGATCTCGACGAGCCACCCGAGGTGGTTTCCGAGGTCATGTCTCTGCTCGAGTTCTTCGAAGAGCCCGAGCCCGACGAGCTGGAGCCCACGCTCCCGCCACGCCGTCCTACGACCGACATTCCCGGTTCGATCTTCGCCGCCGGCACAGTGATCGCGGAGCGCTATCGCATCGTCCGCATCCTGGCCAAGGGCGGCACCGGCTCCATTTTCGAAGCGGAAGATCTCACCCTCGGATCCCGGGTAGCGCTTAAATTCCTTCGGCCCGCGACCAAATCCCAGCAGCTGGTCAACGAGCTGCGGCTGGCCCGCCAGGTCACTCACCCGAATGTCTGCCGGGTCTACGATTTGGGGGAGGTCGACGGCGCACCGTTCATCTCGATGGAATACGTCGACGGCGAGGACCTCCAATCCCTGCTCACCCGTATTGGTCGAATGCCGCAAAATCGCACGGTCATCCTCGCCCGTCAGCTCTTTTCCGGCTTGGCCGCCGCCCACGCCAAAGGTGTCCTGCACCGCGACTTAAAACCGGCGAACATCATGATCGACGGCAGGGGCGAGGTGCGCATCACGGACTTCGGATTCGCCCTCGACGCCCGGGAGTCGGCGGCCTCCGCCACCCGCGCGGGATCGCCGGCCTATATGGCTCCCGAGGTGCTCGACGGCATGGCGCCGACCGAGAGAAGCGACGTCTACGCCATGGGTCTGGTGCTCTACGAAATGTGCACGGGAGTCCATCCTTTTGAAGCGGATACCCAGGGCGAGCTTCGCAGCGCTCGCCACGACCAAGCTCCACCGCCCCTTTCCTCCCGGGTGGACGACATGGATCCCCTGCTGGAGAGGGTGATTCTCAAATGTCTCGAGCCGGCACCGGAAGATCGGCCGAGCAGCGCCCTGGCGATCGCGGCCGCCCTGCCGGGAGCCGACGATCCGTTGACCCTAGCGGTATCGATCGGTGAAACCCCCTCTCCAAACATGGTGGCCGAAGCCGGCAGCCGCGGGGTGCTGGGACCGAGCGCCGCCGCGGGATGGGTAGCCTTGACCTTTTTCCTGACCACCTTGGTGGTGGTGCTCTCGGAATCCGCCAGGGGGCTGGACCGCGTCGATCTTTCGCTGCCACCGGAGGTCTTGATGGAAAAGGCCCGGGAGAAGCTGAAAGCATTCGGCTGGGACGAAGAGCCGGCAGACTTTGCCTTCGGCTACCTCGAAAACCCCTATGCCTTGCCGACCCGGACATCAAACGGGTCCACCTTCGACGCCTCGGCCCCGGGCACCTCTTCGATTCTGTTCTGGTATCGACAAAGCCCCGAGGTCATGCAGCCCGCGGGTTTGGAAAACCTCGTGGTCTTCAGCGGTCAGGTGGGCCCTTACGATCCACGCATGTCCGCCGGTGGATCGGCGCTGGTCCTGCTGCACCCCAGCGGCACCTTGGACCATATGGAAATTCTGCCCAAGCTGACCGAAGAAGAAGCCGGCAGCGACCCGGCCGGAATCGAAGGGCAAATGGATTCCACGCTTCAATCGCAACGGGGCCCGCCCCCAGCCACCGAGAGCGGAGATGCAAGGGACCTCGACGACCCGCTCTTGATCGCCGCGGGCCTCGACCCGAAGCGCATGAAATCCCAGCCGGCCATCTTCGCGCCGCCGTTTTTTGCCGACTCTCGCACCGCATACCTCGGCACCACGGCCGAGCGGCCCGATCTCGAGCTGAGCGTCCGCACCGCGTCCTACCGAGGGCGACCGACCTACTTCCGCATGATGCCGAGCGTCGCCGACTCGAAGCGGGACAAGCCGTCCTGGTTGTTGGACCTCATCGACGAATGGACCGAGTGGTGGGACCTCTTGCTGGCGATCTCGACCTTGGCTGCCATTCCCTTGACGCGGCGCAACCTGCGAAGGGGACGGGGCGACCAACGCAGCGCGGGTCGGCTGGCGATCTTCGTCTTCGCCGTCACTTGCTCCCTCTGGCTGCTCAGGGGGCCTCATGTGGCGGACGTCGGCACCGAATGGGCCTTGGTCCAGCTTCGGGTCGGCATCTCCCTCTTCCAAGCGGGAACGGTGTGGCTTCTCTACCTGGCCCTAGAGCCGTATGTCCGACGCATTTGGCCCCACTCGCTGATCGCCTGGACCCGTTTGCTGGCCGGTCGTTTCAAGGACCCCTTGGTCGGCAGCTCCACTCTCTATGGTGTCGCCATCGGCAGCGGCTGGGCCGCGCTCGCGCACCTGGACGTGAGCCTGCCCCAATGGCTCGGGCTGACCGTCAAACCCCGCACGGTCAGCTCCCTGCCGTTCGACTTTGCCCTGTCCGCGGGTGAGACCTTCGCCGGGCTCGGCGATCACTTGATCGCGGGCATTCACGATGCCGTATTTTCGCTGCTGATCCTGTTGCTCTTGCGGCTGGTGCTGCAAAGCCCCCGCCTCGCCGCGGTGGGTTATGTGGTGCTCGTCACCGCACTTTACGCCCATGAAGGGGCTCACCCCGTCAGCTCCTGGGTGATCGTCGGCCTGCTGATCGCCGCCACCGAGGTCTACACGTTGATGCGGTTCGGAATCTTGACCTACGCGGTCGCTGCATTCTCCTCGAATGCTCTGCTCTACGCGCCGATCACCCTCGACGTCACCGCCTGGTACGCCGGTACCGGTTACTTCTCGCTGGCGCTCATGATCTTGCTGGCGGTGGGCGGGTGCTACGGCGCCCTTCAGCCCCGGCGCCCGAGATCGCGAGCCCACCTTTCTTCGGCATCCGGCTCTTTTTGATGGTCGATTCAGCCAACGCAGCGCCGATTTCACCGCCCAACAGGTCGGAAGGCATGGATCTTTCTTCGGTTCCCATGATGTTGGGAGGTCGCTTTGTCGGCCGCCAACAGGAGCTGCGCACCCTCTTCGAGGCCCTGGCGGAAACCCGTCGAGGAAAGGCTCTGGTGGTATCCGTCACGGCTTCCTCAGGTTTCGGCCGTAGCGCTCTTTTGGCCAAATTCCACAGCGGGGTCGAGCAGCGCTGGCCTTTGGCTCTGCTGCTCTCCGGCATGTGCCGTCGAGGACCGGCAGCAGCCGGGCGCGCGTACCAGGCCTGCGCGGCGCAGCTGACTCAGCTTCGACTCGCGCTCTCCCATCAAACCCCGGAGCAGAGGGCGGCTCTGCTACCCAATCGAATCACGGAGCTGACGGATATGTTCCCGGTGCTCGGATTTTTGGAGCGACAAGGCCCGACACCGTCGGTCACCGCCGAGCCCACCCACAAAGTCACCGATTCACAGCGACGGCTGGGGCATCGAGCCCTGCGGAATCTGCTGGACCGATTGGCGCAACGCATCCCCGTGGTTTGGATCTTGGACGACGCCCATTGGGCCGATGCCGACAGCTTGTCGCTGCTGACCGATCTCATCGCTCCACCGGATCCACCGCCGATGCTCTTCTTGCTCTCCGCCGACGCCGATCGTCAGGGCCTGGGGCTTCTCGGCTCCTTTCTCCAGCGACGATTCGAGCCCACCCTGAGCTTGAAGGGATTCGACCTGCGGCTGCCACCCCTGTCCCGGGACGAGTCAGCTGCCATGGTGGGCTCGATGCTGAGAAACAAGCTCCCCAAACCACAAATCGAAGGGGTCGTCGAATCCGCGGCCGGCTCCCCTCGCTGGCTCTACCGATTGGCGAGCGAGGCTTTCGATCTCGACCCGTGTACCCCTCCGGACGCGCTCGACCTCACCGCCTATGTCCTGCGCCGCGTGGGTTCCGGCGCCGCGACCGCAACCGACACAGCGGCGGCCGGCTCCCCGATCCGCCGTCTTGCCGCGATATCGGCGATCGCCGGATCGCGCCCCGTAGCCGTCATCCGGTCGGCGGTCGAAACGGAGGACGAAGGCGCTTTCGAGCCCGCGCTCGACCACCTTCTCGACGAGGATCTAGTCCGCCTCGAGGGCCCGAGCCTGGATCGGTTGTCATGGGTCGACGACCAGGCCAGGGAAGCCATGGTCGACTTGTTGGAAGCCGAAAAGCTGCCGGCGCTCTATCGACGGCTGGCCGAGGCCCTGTCGACCACGGAGGTCGACTATTTGGAGCTCACCCAGCTGTGGATTCGGGGTCAAAGACCCGAACGAGCCGGAGAGACCGCCATGGCGGGCGCAAGAATCGCCCTCGGAGAAAAGCGAGACGAGATTGCCACCCAGCTGCTTGAAACAGCCCTCGAAAACCTGCCCGATTCCGACACCACAAACCGATCGGAAGCTCGTCGTAGCCTCGCTGAGGCCTGGGACCGATTGGGTGCGGAGACCAAGGCCGTCGAGCACTATTTGGCTTGCGCCGAAGTGATGGACGATCTGGTTACCGCCGACCGACTTCGAATTCGGGCCGCCGATCGGCTGCTCAGCAGCGGTCATCAACGGCGAGGCCTGGACATCATTTTGCCCCTGCTCGCCGAGCACGATCTGACTTGGCTGGTGGCCGCGGATCCCCCCAGCTCGATTCGCCGTTGCAAGAACTGGCTTCGGTGGCTTTGGTGGCAGACCTGGGGTCGCAAACGACCGGAGTCGGAGATCGAGCCTGCCCGTCTGCAGGCGGTGGACCTCTGCTTTACTTGCACCCGAACTTTGGGAGTTGGTCATCCCAAAACTTGGAAGCATTTGGCCCAGGAGCATTGGGTCCAGGCCTTGCGCGCCGGTGAGCCCTATCGATTGGTCCGTGCCATGGCCATGAGAGCTACTTATCTCTCCTTCGAAGGTTGGAGCCGGCGGCGCCAGGTGTTGCGGTTGAGCCACCGTGTGCTCGGTGCCGCGCGGCAAGTCTCCCGCCCCCACGCGCTGGGTTTGGCCCATTCCATGGTCGGCCAGGCATGGACGATGCTCGGCCAATGGAGGCGTGCCCTGGTCACCCTCGATCGAGCGGAGAAGATTCTGGAGAGCCAATGCCCCCAAGCCTGGTGGGAGCGAAGAAATACCCTCTTCACCCAGCTTCGCTGCTTGATGATGACCGGGCGATTGAGCGATTTCCGACTCATCTTCGAGCAGGCCTGTCGTTCGATCTCCACCCAGAGGACCTCTTTCTTTCATCAGGCTCTTCGCAGCCGATTCCAGTGGATGGTCTACCTCATCGACGGCAATTCCGAGAGCGCCATCGAGGATTTGGAATCGGTGATCTCAGAAACCGACAAATACCCGCTCAGCCACTACTGGCAGCTCTACGGCTGGGTAGAAACGCTGATCTACGATCTCCAAGGGGATCAAGCCTGGAGCTGGCTCGACGGCAATTGGAGCGCCGCCTTTGAGCCGCGGCTCGGTCATATACAATTGCTCGACATCGAGATCTGGGGCCTCAGGGCCCGGGCGAGCTTGTCGAAAATTCAGCAGTCGGTCTGCGAGCCGGCCACCCTACGTGCCATGTTGCAAGCCGCCAACGAAAGCCGCTTGAAGCTCCAGCACATCGGCTCCCCCTGGGCCGGCGCCTGCGAGGTGGCGATCCAAGCCGGGATCTCGAGCTTCATCGGCGAGTCGGAAAGCGCTGCCGCCGACCTCGAGCGGGCCGCCCGCCGCTTCGACGCCGCGGCCATGGAGCTGCACGCCGCATCTTGCCGTCTCCAAGCTCAACGGCTCACCGGCAAGGAGCCCCAAACCGATCCCAGACAACAGTTGATCGAGCTCGGAGTGGCCGAGCCCGAGCGCTGGGCCGACTTGCTCGTGCCCGGGCTCTGGTGGCAGAACCCGGACCACGCCTCCGCCGGTGCCGACTCGAAGAGCTTGCACCGGCAGCGGCCTGCGCCGTAAGTCGAGCCGGCAGCGGGAATCGATGGAAGGTCTAGAGGGCGTCGGACGCGAAGGTGTCGCAAATGTTGGGATCGCCGGAATTCAGCCCTTTCCGGAACCACTCCATTCGCTGCTCAGAGGTACCGTGGGTGAACGTTTCGGGGTTGATGTATCCCCGTCCCGCTTGGCGTTGGATTCGATCATCGCCCACCGCCGCGGCGGCCCGAAGCCCTTCGTCCACGTCTCCCCGCTCGAGAAGATCTCTCTGGGCGGTGGTGTTGGCCCAAACGCCCGCCAAGCAATCGGCTTGCAGCTCTAAGCGCACCGACAGCTGATTCTTCAAATCCGGTCGCTGCCGTTGCATGGATCGCATTTGGTCAGTGATCCCCAGCACTTGCTGAACGTGATGTCCGATCTCGTGCGCGATTACATACGCCTGGGCAAAGTCACCGGGAGCCCCGAAACGACGCCCCAGCTCATCGAAGAACGACAAATCCAGGTACACCTTCTGATCTCCAGGGCAGTAGAAAGGCCCGGTGGCCGCCTGGGCAAAGCCACAAGCGGACCGCACGGTATCGCGAAAGAGCACCAACCGTGCTTCAGGATATTGGGAGCCGAGGGTCGGAAGAATGCGTCCCCAGACCCGCTGATTGTCGTCGAGCACGAACGACATGAAATCCACCAGCTTCTCCTCCGCCGGATCGACCGCGGCCGGCGGCGTGCTCGACGGCGCCTGGGTGGACATGCCGGCGCCACCGGCCCCGCCCACCAGACTGAAGAAATCTTGTTTGAAGACCACACTGAGAATGAAGAGCAAAACGATGGTGCCCAGCCCCATCCTGGGCCCGCGGCCTCTCGGCAGGGGAAACCCGCTTCGACGCTCACCCCGACGATCCTCTAAATTCCGGCTTCTCTGACCCCTCGTCCACTTCATGGGACCTCCGATACGAAAACGGCCTGATCAGGCGAATGGGTGGCTGAGTGGCAAGCGAAGACTGAAGTCTCGGCTCGCCCGCGAGCCGAGACTCTTGGACAGTTACTCGGCGGACGGTTACTCGGCCGGCTCTTTGGGTAGTAAAAGTAGCTGGTTGATTTTTTCATCCAACACCGACAGCTCAAAGGGTTTGGGCAACAAATCGGCCCGCTCGACCAAATTTTCCGGCCGCTCGATGTCGGCGATATACCCGGATACGAAGAGAATCCGCAGGGAGGGATAGACCGCCCGCAGCCTTTCCGCCAGCTCGTAACCATTGAGCTCCGGCATCATGATATCCGTGAGCAGGAGGTCGAATTCGTCGATGCTCTCCAAGTGGTGATCCAAGGCGCTGCGGGGCGTCGGCTCGGCGACCACCGTGTGCCCCAGCTGCTCCAAGCTCTCTTGGAGAATCATGCGCACCGTGTCGTTGTCTTCGACGACCAGAATTCTGACCCCGGGGGCCAGGGCCGTCGACTCGGAAGTCTCTTCTTGCTGCTCGTCGATCGGCAGCTCGACCAAGGGCATCGCCACCCGAAATTCGGTCCCTGCTCCCACTTCGCTCTCCACTTCAATCAAACCACCGCTTTTGACCACGATGCCGTAAACGGTCGCCAAACCCAGGCCGGTGCCGGAATCTCCCTTGGTGGTGAAGAACGGCTCGAAAACATGGGCCAACGTCGCCGCGGGAATACCCTCTCCCGTATCGCCGACCTTGAAGACCAAATATCTACCCTCGTGCAACCAGCCCTGCCCGAAGGACCTGCCCTCCACCCCTACTTTCAAGGATTCGGTGCCCAGGGTGATGGTTCCGCCATGGGGCATGGCGTCGCGCGCATTGATCGCCAGATTGAGCACTACTTGCTGAATTTGCACCGGATCGGTCAACACTACGGACGAGTGGGCTCGGAGATCACAGCGCAGGTGGATGTCGTCACCCAGGAGGCGATCCAGCATGCCTTCCATCTCGCGGATCACCCATTGGAGATCCACCGGCCGCGGATCCATGGCCTGCTGCCGGCTGAAGGTCAGCAGCTGACGGGTGAGGTCCCCAGCCCTTTTGGTGGCCCCGTGGATCTCGGCCACGAGCTGGGCCGACTTCGCGTGCTCGTCTCGCGGCATCACCGAGAGCAGGTTGCAACAACCGCTGATCACCGTCAGAAGGTTGTTGAAGTCGTGGGCAATACCGCCCGCCAACCTTCCCACGGCCTCAAGCTTTTGGGATTGTCGCATCTGCGCTTCCAAACGATAACGCTCGCTGACGTCGCGAAAGCTCCAGATGCGCCCGATCATCTGCTCCCCCAGGCGTTGGGGTTGGGTGTAGCGCTCGAAGGCCCGGCCGTCCGCCAGCTCCACCATGTCGAGCCATTCGATTTCGGGTGAATCCTGTAGGTGCTCCAAGTCCCGGCGCCAGGCATCCGGATGGCGGACTTTACCCACCATGTGCTCGAGCACTGCCCGGCCGTCGCCCTGCCGCAGCAGGGACTCGTCCAAATCCCACATCTCGATCAAATGGCGATTGTGGGTGATCACCCGGCCGCTCATGTCGATACCGAGAATGCCGTCACCGGTCGCCTCCAGGGTGCCGCGCAGCAACGACATGGACTGACCCAGCTCTTCCGCGATTCTCTCTTGTTGGAGCACTTGATCGAGCAGAGCCTGATTGCGATCCAAGAGCTCTTCACCGGTCAGCTGAATGGTCTGCTCCAAGACCTCTCGATCTTTTTCCAACTGGCGATAAGACTCGTCTATTAAACGCACCAAACCCTCGGGCAACGCATGGGGCTGGTCGCCATAGATGGATTCGAGCTGCTCACGGAGCAGGGGGTGCAGGTCGCGGTCCGGCATCAAAACTCGGAAACGGTCGAAAGGAGTGGGCTTATTCCGAATGTCTCGCCCTTGTGGCGTTACGGTGTCGGAAGGAATCGAGTGAAGGCACGGAGACCATGCCTACTTCAGAGCTGCACCATTGTAAGGCACAAATCCCCCATTGAAAAACGGCCCGGACCGCTGACGGCCGGACCGTTTGCTCCAATGGCCAATCATTCGGCTCAGAGCAAGAATCTAATGCCGGCTCGGAGATGGAGCCCATCGGCCGGGCTCACCGACGACTTGCCGAAGGCACGGGTCTCATAGTCCTCGTCGCCCAAGTTCAAAACGTTTAGATTCAATTGGATGCGACTTAGGTTGTAGAAAAGCGCCGCGTCGAAAAGTAAGACGTCGTCGGTGGCAAAGACATTGTCCTCGGCGATGAATTGCTCTCCCAAATAGCGACTTCCCAAACCGATACCGAAGCCGTTGCCAAATCGCTTGGTCAGCCAAAGATTGGCTGAATGCTCGGGAGTGAAGACCGGATCATTGCCTGAATGGTCGGCGATAAGGAAATCCGCCGGTCCCGGGCCGAAAACCACCAGCTCGCGAAATTCCGTCAGCTCGGCATCGGTGTAGGCGTAGCCGAATCTCAGGTCGAGATCATGGCCCAGCTCGGCCACTACCTCCAGCTCCACGCCGGTGGATTCTTGGTCACCGGTCTGGCTTTGGAAACCGGTCGCGTCGGGGATCGCGATATTTTCTTTCCGCAGCGAGTACCAGCTGACCGTGGTTTGGGTCTTGCCCCCGTGGCTCAGCAGCTTGAAGCCCAGCTCCACCTGATCACCTTGCTCCGGAATAACCTCTCCGACGGCGAGGGTGGATTGGGGCTCGAAGGATTCGGCGTAGTTGCCGAAGAACGACAACCGATCGGTGGCCGACACCAGCACCCCCACAAACGGGGACACCTCACTGTCGTCACGATCCAACGCCGTGCCGTCACCGTCGAATTCGATCGAATCCCAGCGGGCGCCGAGGGTCAGCTGAAATCGATCGGAGAAGGTCATGCGGTCGAAGGCGAAAGCCGAGAGCACATCGGAGCTGACATCGCCGAATCTGCCGACACTGGGAATGGGAATCGGAGTGGGATCCCCGAGCAAGCTGCCGGAGAAAATCTCCACGGGCGCGAGCAACGAGACGTTGAGCCGGAAGTCGTCCTGCAATTGATCGGCTTGCACTCCGAAGATCAGATCGTGGGTGACCGCTCCTCGGTCGATGGTGGTCGCCAGCTCGGTCTGAATCCCGGCGAAGGTCTGGACGTCGTCGAGCTCGCTCAGTGTGCGAACCGCGCCGACGCCGAACGGCCCCAAAGAAAAAGTGCCGGTAATCAACGTGCCCGCGCTCTGCCAATCCAGCTCGGAGAAGTAGAGCTTGCTGCGCCACTGCCATTCGTCCGAAAGCTCGTGACTGATGTTGAGCTGAAAGCGGGTGACGTCCTGGTCCTGAAAGTCGGTGCCGAAATCGTAGGAACGGTCCCGCTCCACGTCGGCAATTCGGTCCTCGATCACCGGGATGCCCCCGTCGGGGGTGAAATCGTTGGAAAGGGCTTCAAGGCTCAGATCGACCACCGTGTTTTCGCCGCTCCAGCGGAAAGTGGGATTCAGCGCCCAGGCGTCCGACTCATTGTCTTGACGGAAATTATCGGCCGAGTGCCACAGGCCGTTCAGGCGTAGGGCGCTGCGCTCTGAGAGCTGCCAATTGCCGTCGATCGTGGCTTGACCGTAACCTTCGCTGCCTCCGATCAAGGTCAGGTGGAAGAATTGCTCGCGAGTATTTGGGCGCTTGCGCACCATATTCACCGTGCCCGCCAACGCGCGTCCACCATAGAGAAATCCGCCCGACGCTCCGCGCACGACCTCCAAGCTCTCCACGTTGTAGAGATGTTGGAAGGTGGATTCGGGCTCGGGGGCGCCGTCGGTGAGCACCAAGCCTCCGGTCAGCGCATCGAATCCACGAATGAAAAAGCTATCGAAGGTGCCGGAGCCGGTCTGCACGTTGATGCCCGGAATGTTGAGCAACCCATCGGAGAGGGTCAGCGCGGCCTGCTCGGAAATGATCCGATGATCCACCGATGAGAAGCTCATCGGCAGCTCCACCGGATCCCCGGGCAAACGAGCGTCGATGCCGTTGAGGGGAGGAATCTCAGGGGCCTCACCTTCCACCTCCAGAACGTCCTCGACGACGACATCTTCCACAGCCGAATCTTCCACAGCCGCATCTTCCACGGCCAAGCCTTCCGCAACCGTGCCTTGCGCAACTATGCCTTCCGCAACCATGCCTTCCGCAACCATGCCTTCCGCAACCATGCCTTCCGCAACCCTAGTCGACGACTCCTTTTCGAGCGCCAGAATCGGTGCGGCAGAGGTCAAGAGCCAAGTCGCGGCAACGGAAACCCATATGGAACCCACCGACGGGCCGGAGTCGTTCCGCAGGCCATCGGTATACGTATTCAAGCGATCCTTGCTCAAAGCCTCTCCAATACAGTTGTGGTTGGATCTCGGAGGCCCGGCCCTTGGCCGGGAGCCCCTACCCAATTCCTTCGTCTGGTGCCTGGGCCCGGATGCGTCGAAGGGGTACCAGAGATACGGCTAAAGCTCGGTAAAGGTTCAGGGTCACGGGCTAGTTGGAGATCACCGCCGCGCGCACCTCGTCCTCGCCCAAGATCCCGTCCAAGGTCCGGACCAGACGTTCGGCCTCTGCCGGACCGAAGACCATGGGGGGTTTGATCTTCAGAACGTTGTGTAGCGGACCGTCGGTGGAGATGAGGATCCCGTGGTCCCGCATGCGCTCGGCGATGTAGGACGCGGCTTCGGCCGCCGGCTCCAAGGTCTCGCGATCGCGCACGAGCTCGACTCCGACGAAGAGCCCGAGCCCCCGCGCCTCGCCGACAATCGGATGTTTGTCCTTCAGGGCCGCCAGGTCGCGGAGCAGGGCCCCTCCGGTTTCTAATGCATTGCGAGGCAGATCTTCCGCTTCGAGCACATCGAGAACCGCCGAGCCGATGCGGCACGACACGGGATTACCACCAAAGGTATTGAAATACTCCATGCCGTTGGCAAAGGCGTCGGCGATTTCGGCGGTGGTGATGACCGCGGAGAGGGGATGGCCGTTGCCGATGGGCTTGCCGAGAGTGACGATATCCGGCACCACCCCTTGGGTTTCGAAGGCCCACATGTGGGTGCCGACCCGGCCGAATCCCACCTGCACCTCGTCGGCGATGCACAGCCCGCCGGCCGCTCTGGCATGGCGATACGCCTGCGCCAGATAACCCGGTGGCAGCACCACTTGCCCGCCGCAGCCCAAGATGGACTCACAGACGAAAGCCGCCACCTTGGCCCCACGATAGGCGACCGTCGAGCAAGCGTCGGCCACATGGGCCGCATAGCGGCTCCCGATCTCGGGATCGTCGTGTTTGTAAGGCCCCCGGTAACCGCACGGAAGGGGCACCACGTGGGTGGATCCCGGGGCGCCCGCGCCACCCGGACCGTCGAATTTGTAAGGGCTGAGGTCGATCAGCTGGCGGGTATGGCCGTGGTAGGCCCCATCCACCACCACCATATGAGATCCGCCGGTGAAGCTTCGGGCCATGCGCAGGGCCAAATCGTTGGCCTCGGAGCCGGTGCAGCAGAAGATGCAGACGTTCAGCGGATCCGGAAAAGTAGCCGTCAGCCGCTCGGCATAGGCCACCAGATCCTCGTGTAGGTATCGGGTATTGGTGTTGAGCACCGCCATTTGATCGCGACCGGCGGCCACCACTTTGGGATGGCAATGACCCACATGCGGCACGTTGTTGACCGCGTCCAAATAGGATCGCCCCTCGGCGTCGAAGAGGTAGCTTCCACGACCGGCCACAATGTGAAGGTGCCTGCGATAAGAAATAGAGAGATTTCGACCCAACACCTCGCGCCGTCGGCTCAGAATACCGTCGGCGGTGCTTCCGGCAGTGATCCCGAATCGGGTCTCGGCAGGGGCGTCGAGCATTGGGCTGGGGTCGGGGCAGATGCCGAGCCACAGCTCGCGATCCGAAGGCGCGGCCACCCCGGGGAGCTCGCCGTAGCGGCCGAAGGTCTCGAGCAGCACCTGAAAATGCAGATGCGGCGCCCAACCACCGTTGACCTCGGCATCGCCTAAGCTCGCGATCCGGTCTCCCCTGACGACCCGCATGCCCTCGAATTTGCCCGCCAACGACTCGCGATCCAGATGACCGTAGAGGGTGTAAAACACCAACGGGTCGGGCCCGTCGGTTTCGTGTTGCAGAATGAGAGTAGGTCCATAGTCCAAATCGAACGCATTGTCGGCGAAGCTGTGGACCACTCCGTCGAGGGGCGCATACACCGGCGAGCCGGCCGGCTGGAAGAGATCGACCCCCAGGTGGATGGTCCGAGTTTCCGGATGCTCCAAACCTTCGATGCGCGCGAATTGGTCGCCGGTGTACAGCAAACGAGGCTCGTCGTAGCGCCCCAAGACCACGCCGGCCCCGCTTTGTGCCGACAACTCGTCGAGGTGGGCCGCCAAAGCCTTCGCCGCCGGCTCACCGCTCAGCGCTTCGGCGTGCCAAAGCTCCGCGGAGAGCGGGGCGGCCACGGACAGATCCAGGATCGGCGCGCGGTGGATATCCCCATCGACCACCTTGCCGAATGTCGAGCGATTGGCTTCCAGCCAAGCCACAACTTGCGGACCCCTGGCGCATGGCGGCAAACCGCAGGCCGCACGGAAAACGCAATGGGCAAATTCCGGGTCGATTTTCGAAAACAGCTCCAAAGACTGTAGCCCCGGAGCCTCGGACACGGACAGGTACTCGTTTTCCGGCTCTAGACGGCGTTGATAGGCGGCCATGGACACACTCACCGCGATCCGCGCCCGGATCAAGTCGAAGAGCAAAGCGATTTCCGGCTCTTCGAGGGGCAACACCGAATGGTAGCCGGCCACCACGTCCGCGGCCGCCCGTAGGGGATCCGGCTTGCCCAGACCGGCGTAGGCCGCTGCAATGGCCACCTCATGGACCAGCTGGGTGTAGACCATGTCGCCGAAATCGATCACGCCGACAATCCGCGGCTGCTCACCGCCCACGTCATCCAGAAGCACCTTATCCACTAGAACGTTGTGGTCGTTGCCGTCGCCGTGGATCACCGATCGTCTCAACGACGGCAACACCGGCTCCACGTGGCGCTGGAAGCGCTCCAGGATCGGCTGCACTAAAGCCGCCGTGTCGGTGCCGGATACATCCTCCAGCCGCTCGCTGAGGGTCCGACCGGCAAGGCGTAAATCCCAGGCGCAATCCCGTTCCATGTCGGGATGTCGGAAGTCCGCCAAAGCGGCATCTAAAGTCGCCATGGCGGCTCCCAGGCTGCGCAAGAGCCCGGGTCGATGGGGACGGAAGCGCACCAAGGTCTGACCTGCCAAAAAACCGATCAACCGAACCCTACACTCTCGACCGTCTCGATCTCGCCACACGGGCAGTGGATCGCCGGCGTCGACCGGGGCCGGCACCTCGGCGATGCGCGGCAGCTGGTCGGCACCCAAGCGAGACGCCAGATGGCGCAAAGCTGCGTGCTGAAAAGCCAGCATCTTATGCTTAGAGCCGAATGCCACCTTGAGCACGAATCGTTCCTGACCCGTGTCCAACAGGTAGTTTCGATCCAAGTCTCCGGGCAGCTCTCGCACCTGAGCGGCCAGCCCGAAGAGCTGCTCGGCAATTGCTTGGGCGTCGGCCGGCTCCAAAGTAGGGCGACGAGCTTCGGTGGCTGGTGGGATATCGGTCATGGCGGCTCCCGCTTCAGGTCGGCCGAAAAGAAGATCGGCAGAGGGTAGCACCGCTCCCTCTGCCGTGGGTCAGATGTCTGTCATCTGACGGTCAAAGCCGTAGCTTTCAGCTCACTTCGCTTCGGCCAGCATCTCCAATCGCACGGCCTCGAACTCATCGCCCTTATTCCACGCCGGCTTGGCGTCGGCTTGGGCCACTTGGGCCCCGATCAAAAACGCCAATCGGGCGTCGTCCACCATGCCGTCGAAGATCCAGGTGTCGTCGAGCTCGTCTCCCTGTTGATGATATTTGCTGCCTTCCCAAGCTTCCATCTGCTCTTTGCCCCAACCTTCATCGCGCCCCACGAACTTGGTACCGGTATCCAAATAGACGGCCGGCACACCGATTTTGGCCAGGCTGAATTGATCCGAGCGATAGAAGAATCCGCGGTCCGGGAATTGATCGCCGACCACCGTTCGCCCCTGGGTTTCGGCCCATCGTTCCACCACGGCGTCGAGATCCGACTTGCCGTAACCGATGTAGACCACATCCTCGGTTTTGCCGAAGATGTTGCCGCCGTCGATGTTGACGTTGGCGGCGATTTTTCCGGGGTGCACGGTGGGATTGGCGGCAAAGTATTTGGAGCCGAGCAAACCTTGCTCCTCCGCCGCCCACATGGCCACGACGACGGAGCGCCGGGGAGCTTCCGGCATGGACTTGAAGGCTTCGAGAATATCCAGCACCTGTGCCACGCCGGCGGCGTTGTCCACGGCGCCGTTGTAGATGGCGTCCCCGTCCGCGTTGGGCTCGCCGATGCCCAAATGGTCGAAATGAGCGCCGTAGATCACGACCTCGTCGGCCAGCTCGGGATCGCTTCCGGGCAACCGGCCGATGACATTGGCGGTACGGGTCTTCTCCACCTCGTTGGTCAGCTCGATGGACGTGGTCAGTCCGAGGGGAATCGGCGAGAAGTCACGGCTGCGAGCTTTCGCCTCCAGCTCGTCCCAATCCATGCCCGCAAAGCCGACCAGCTCTCGGGTGGCCGCCTCGGTGGTCCAGGCACCGACTTGGATTCTCGGCTCGCCGGCGGCCGGCAGCTCGAATTGGGGTCCCGACCAAGAGCTTTGCACCACCGTGAAGGGATAACCCGCGGACTTCCGGGTGTGGTGGATGATCGCGCCGGCGGCGCCCTTCTTCGCCGCCATCATGTACTTATAATCCCACCGGCCGTACCAAAGACGCCGGTCTCCCTCGAAGAGCTCCGGATCCCAATCGGGATCGTTGTTGAGCATCAACACCACCTTGCCGGTGACGTCGACACCTTCCCAATCATTCCAATCGAGCTCCGGCGCCTCGATGCCGTAACCGACGAAGACGACCTCGGCGTTTTCGATCCGCGCGGCCTCTTCTTGAACACCGGAGAACGCGATGAATTGATCGTGATGTTTGAGCGAAAGCTCGCCACCGTCACCTTTGAAGGTCCAGGTCGTGGGAGGCGTTGCAGTCAAACCCACGATATCGAAGGGTTGGCGCCAGTCACCGTCCGCGGCTCCGGGCTCCAAACCGATCTTCTTCATTTCATCGATCATCCAATTCTGAGCCTTTTCATCGCCCGCCGAGCCCGGACCTCGTCCTTCCATGTCGTCGGCGGAGAAAGTGGCGATCCTGGGTTTGAGGCCCGCTTCGTCGATGGTGCTCGCGGCTTCTTCCGCCGCTTTCAAGAATTCACTGTCTTCCGCCGAAGCCGTGGTGCCGGCAGCTCCCGTGGATTCACCCTCCGTGGAGCCGGTCTCCGTAGTGGGTGCGCAACCCACCATCGGTAGAAACGCGAGCAAGCCCGCTACCATCCAAGGTGCATAGCGGTTGAAAGGTCCGGTCCAAGGCGTCTTCTTAGTGAGGTGCGTCAATCTCGACATATGCGCTTCCTTCTTATCCTGGGTTGGCTCATGGTTGGCTGAGAGGGGATTTCGGCGCCGGCAGATTACCACGTCTCCATCCACCGGCTTTCCAAACGATAACAAGCCGGCGGCTCAGCAGCCGCCGGCTAGTGGATTGAGATCCCTCTCCAGCTATTGCAGGTCGACGATCAGGGAAGCGCCGTCGAAGGACGGCGAGGCGACCACCGCCACGTAGAACCAACCACTGGTTGGATCGACCACCGTCGCCGTCTCCTCGTTGCCTGCGCCCGCGCTTTGGGCGTCGTAGTCGGAGGCCGAGGGCCAACCGCCCGACTTCACCCTGAGGTCCGCATTGCCCGAGCCGTTGCCCGCGCTGACGCTCACCGACGAGGTGCCGTCGGGAACCCAAAGGTAGTAGTAGAGCGATTGGGACGAAGAACCCATGCAAATCGCGGTCTCGTCCTGGAGCTGACCCGAGGTCACCGGGCCGCTCGAGCTACAGGCGTCGGGCACGGAGCTGCCGCCGCCGGTGTCGAAAGAGGCGGTGAGCGTCACTCCCGTAAACGATGAGTAGGCTCGCAGATGCACGTACCACCAACCCGACGAAGGAGCCCCGGCTTCGCAAACCTCGGCGTTGCCGCCGATATACGGGCGACAATCGTAGTCAGTGGTCGTCGGCCAAGAGGCGAAGCGAGTGTAGAGGTCCACATCCCCGGTGCCGCCGCTGGTCTCGAAGCGCAGATTGGAGGCGCCTTGGGGCACCCAGAGGTAGAGCTCGAGGAAGTCGCCCGTGTCGGCGGCCAAATTGCCGATGGGCACACCGTTTTGCAGCTCGATGGCTCCGCCACCGCCGCCACCTCCGCCACCGCCGCCGCCTCCTCCACCACCGCCGCCACCGCCGCCGCCATCAAATGAGGCGGTCAGGGTGACGTCGGCGAAGACGTTGTAGGCGCGGACCATGGCGTACCAGGTGCCCGCCGACGGGCTCGCTTCGGTGCACTGCTCAGCGTTGCCACCGACATAAGGACGACAATCGTAGTCGGTGGTCGTCGGCGCGCTGTCGAAGCGGGTATAGAGATCGGCGTCACCGGTGCCGCCGCTGAGAGCAAAGGTGAGGTTGGTGGCGCCGGAGGGCACCTCCAGGCTGAAGTGCAGCTCGTCGCCCTCAGCGGATACGGAGAGACCTGTGGCGGGCACACCGTTTTGCAGGACGGTCGTGCCACCGCCGCCGCCACCACCGCCTCCGCCGCCGCCACCACCACCGCCGCCACCGCCACCACCGCCACCACCGCCGCCGCCTCCACCACCGCCGGCCAGCTCATCGAGCCAGTCGTACCATTCGGTGTCGTAGGAGCTTCCGACCGAGCTGTTGAGGTAGCTCAAATAGGTGTCGTAGCTTCCGGCTCGGAAGTAGACGAGGAATTGATCGACATCGGCGCTGTGGCGCTCGAACATGAAGCGGACCCCGAGATAACCCCAGGTATAAACCCTTGCCGATCCACTGCTGTAGGTGTTCGCCAAGATGGTCGACAAGGGGAAGGTCGCCGCACCCGCGGCGGTCACGGCCGCGGGATTGTCGTCTTTTTTGGAGATGTATTCTCCGAGCCCTTCCAGCCACCAGACGGTTTTGTGACTGTCGACACGGTAGTCGCCGAAGCCGCCGGCCATGTCGAACCGACCGTCCAGATAGTGGACGTATTCGTGCTCCAAATTCCACACCGCGAAGTCCGGCAGCCAAGTGGCCTCGTGGGCGATGAATCGAGCCTGGTTGCCGGGATCCGCGGGATCTCCTTCCAAATAGATGCCACCGTTATTGGTGCTATTGCCGAAGAAAAGCCCCGAGTAGGTGGAGTAATCGTCGTAGCTGTCGAAAACCACCACCTCGAGGTCGTCGTTGAGATCACCGGCCACGGGGGTCAAACCGGTGGCCAGTCGATTGTGGAAGTAGGTCTCTTGCGCGCTTAGGATCTGGCAGCTGTCGGCCAGCTCTTGGGCGGACATCTGTTGGGCGCGAATCTTCAAGGTCGAGCTGCAGGAGTGTTGAATGGAAAGGATCTGCTGCTCGAGCTCGTCTTGGAAGCCACAGATTCCGTAGTCCGCGCAGTCGTCGTAGTAGTCGACACTGCCCGCGGTGGCGATCCAAATCCCCGCGCCGAAACCATTCATGGAGTAGGTCGAAAAGATCGTCATGGCGCTGCTCTTGGCCGCGGAATAAATCCCCGCGGACTGATATTGCAGGAATCTGCCCAGCTCCAAACCCGCGTTCTGGGCCATGAATTGGGCGTCGGAGCCGACCATCCAAGTGGAGGTGGCGAAATCCCGCAAGGCATAGGCTAGGGCGGTGTCGGACGCCACCGCATCCTGGAAGGCTTGTTGTTGATGCCCGCGGAAGAGCAGGGTGAAGAGCGCGTTGACCGCACCACGCATATTCCAGCTCGCGGCGTAGGTGCTGTTCCAGCGGCCCAGCCAATCCTTGACCACGCCCACGTAGCGCGCCTGCTCCTCGGCGCTGTCCATGGAGATCAACACCTCGCTCAGCACCTCTCCGTGATCGTCGGTGCTGTCGAAGAAATGGCTGCTCGCCACAAAGGCGTCGATCGCGCCGACCATGGCCGGCTGGACCGTGGCATCCCAGACCACATCGTCGGGGTGGTAGAACTGGTTGAAATATCCGGCGCGCAAAAAGAGGTAGAGCTCTTTGAGATTCGAGCTGTTGGTGCCGTCGTAGGACGCGGCCAGGGACGCGGTCGAATTCGCCACATCACGCATATTCTGGCTGCTGTAGGCGGCGAATCTCACGCTGTCGGAGGCCGCCGAGAACAACCGATTGACGCAGCTGGTGTTAGTGTCGGGATTGGTGGGCGCGTTGCGGATGTGCTGAACCAATGCGCTTCCCGTCAGGTTGGCAAAGCCGTTGTCGTCACAGGGGGCGGTGGGGTTTTTGGCGAAGTCGAGCCACTCGGCGCCGGGGATGGCCGCTTTTGCCTCCCGCGGCGTTTTGAAGACCGATTCTTGCCACGAACGGCGAGGCTCGATACCGGCGTAGGGCACCTGTCCATGGATGTGTCCGCTCCCGAGATGCTTTCCGAGCCCTTCTCCGTGGGCTGAGGGCTCGAGAAATCCGGCCCTGGGCGCCAAAGAGGTCGACGCCAAAGCTGATGGGCTACGAAAGGGTTTGGCGAGCTCGGCGCGGCTCGGGGTGGGACCTCCTTCTCCCGCTGCGAGCGCCATGGGCGAGCTGAGGAGGGTCAGGACCATCGCTCCGGAGAGCTTGCGTAACACGTGACATTGCATTGAAGAGCTCCTTTCCAGGAAACCATCAGGGGGTTCGATTGGACGCACCTCTTCCTGGATCCGGACCCCAACCCGTCCCGGGCCGGAATTTCCGAATGCACGGCGGGTCGCCCGCGAAATCGATCCGTTCGATTTCGCTTCGTCCCGATCCAAAACAAAAGAATTATTGGACTTTCAATAGCCTATGGCTTTGAGCTCAAGCCTGTCTTGTGCCTTTGCCACAAATTTACGGGGGATTCAGCACAATCCACCCCCAAACCGACTAGCAGCCCGTGGCGAAATACTGCCACCGGCGAGCGCGCAAGGCTTTGGTCACGGGCTGTTGACGCTGAGCTGGGACTCGTAGAGGCGTGCATAAAGCCCATTACGGGCCAGGAGCTCGGTGTGGGTTCCACGGTCGACGATCTGGCCCTGATCGAGCACCAGGATTTGATCCGCTTGCATGACCGTCGACAGTCGATGGGCGATCACCAACGAGGTCCGGCCGGTGAGCAGCGTCGCCAGGGCTTCTTGAATCGCCGCTTCGGTGCGGGAATCGAGGGAAGAGGTCGCCTCATCGAGAATGAGTAGCTCGGGATCTCGGAGAATTTCCCGGGCAATGGCGATCCGTTGTCGTTGCCCTCCGGAGAGCTTGATGCCCTTTTCACCTACCTCGGTGTCGAAGCCGGTTGGAAGGGAATCGATGAAGTCCAAGATCTTGGCCGCTTCCGCCGCCCTCCGAATCTCTTCGAGGCTCGAGGACGGTCGGCCGTAAGCGATGTTGTCCCGCAAGCTGCGGTCGAAAAGGAAAACGTCTTGGGGCACCAGACCCACCCGTCGACGATATTTGCGCACATCGAGATCCGTTAGCGGTGAATCTCCGATCCAGATACGCCCCGACGTGGGGTCGTAGAAGCGCAGCAAGAGGTGAGCGAGGGTTGTCTTGCCGGCTCCGGACGGTCCCACCAAGGCGACCATGGTGTTGGGCTCAACCACCACATCGATCCACCGAAGCACCATCCGCCGGTCACCCTTTCCTTCTTCGTGGCGAGCGGAAGGCGAGTAGGCGAAGGATACTTTTTCGAATCGAATCGGAACCCTGAGGGTCGACGGCTCTAGGCCGCCCGCGCGGGAGCTGATCTCCTGCTCGGTGTCGAAAATCTCGAAAATCCGTTCCAGGGAGGCCACCGAGCTCTGTAATCTGGGATTCAAGCCGGCGGCACCGGCGGCGGCCGCGAACATGTACATCAAGTACATGAAGAACGCGAAGAGCCCGCCGACCGTGAAGTCACTGGTGACGATCAACACCACTCCCGCCAACACGATCACCGTGGGCGCGACACTGGCGATGAGGCCGAAGACATGGTCCGTCCACAAGGAGAATAGGTCCCGCGATAGGCTGTCGCGCACATTGCGGTGCAGGGCCTCGGCAAAGCGGCGCGACTCGTGGCGCTCCGAGGCGGTGGCGGCCACCAGGCCGTGCCCCGACACGATCTGATGCAGAGTCCGGCTGAGCTCCGACCACGACTCTCGCTCCGCCTTGGTCCGTCGACGCAGCTCCCCAGAAATAAGATATTGATAGCCGAAGATCAGCACCACCAACACCAAGCCGCCGGTGGCCATGCGCCACTCGACGTAAAACAGCATCACCATATAAGCCACTGCGGTCGACGCATCCACCGCGGCTCGCACGAAGGCGTCGGCCATGACCCCTTCGAGATTGCCGACGTCGTCGGTCAATCTGGACATTAAATAACCGGTCTCACGGTCGTGGTAGTAGCGCACTGAAAGCCCTTGCAGATGTTTGTGGAGATCCATCTGCAGGTCGCGCAAGACCTTGTGATCGAATCGTATCTTGGCCCAGCCCCTCACCAGCTCCAGGATCAGCGCGAGCACGGTGATGATCAATAGGATGCCACCCCACATCAGCACGTCATCGTGGCGAGAGCGCTCAACGGCGTCGTCGACCACTCGCCGAATGATCAGGGGCGAGACCAGGGACAACGGCATACCGAGAATCAACAACACCAACATGCCCCAAACGTAGGCCCGATGGGGCCTGACCCAGGGCCAAAATCGCTTGAGCAAAGGCCAAGCTTTGCTAGCCGGCCTTCGCCGCTCGTCGCTTTCTCCAGGGGCTTCTCGATCGCTTTCTGCGGCGAGATCTTGCACTTTTTCACTCATCAGGAAATAGAAAGCGGTCGACTTACGTTAAGTCTCAGTAAGAAGGGAGCTCACCATGAGCCATAAAAAAAGCGATAAAAGACATTCATACCCTGTCCACAGCATAAACCAAGATCTCGACCCTTCCACCTCGAAGCCGACCCGGGCCGTCGACCTATCCTTGGTCACGGTCGCCGAGGAGCAACGGCGGCTCGATGCGGCGCGGCAACGACGGCGAGCCGCTCACCGGCAGAGCCTAAGCCGGCGCCTAGACTCGGTTTTCGGCTCTCGGCCGGCGAAGCGCGGAGCACCGGAGTGGAATTGACACTGCATTTTGGATGACCTGGTGTTTCGGATGACCTGGTGTTTTGGATGACCTGGTCTGTTTGAATGACCTGGTGACGACCTGGCTTCGACAACCGGGTGTTGACGACCTGGTAATGACCACACGGTATTGACTCTGCGGCATTTGCTCTGCAGTGAAAAGGCCCCTTTCGAAGGGGCCTTTTTCTTGGGCGGTTCGACCCCGAGATCTTCGGGTTGGCCGTCTTCTCTGGGCCAAGGTGATCTCCGGGTCAGAAGGTGATCTCCGGGTCAGGAAGCCCCCGCGAGCGCTACTCCTTCCTCTACCTTGCCTCCGGCGCGCAAGCGATTTCCGACATGCTCGTGGGCATGGTAGGAGCTGCGGACCAGCGGTCCAGACTCGCAATGGGCGAATCCCAGCTCCAAGGCGTAGTCTTTGTACTCGGCGAATTCTTCCGGGCTCACGAAGCGATCCACCGGCAGGTGTTTGGAGGTCGGCTGTAGGTATTGGCCCAGGGTCATGATCTCGACGCCCGCCCCGCGGATGTCCCGCAGGGTTTCGCGAATCTCCTCCGGCTCCTCACCCAGCCCGAGCATGATGCCGGTCTTGACCCGTCCTACGTATTCCCCGGCCTCACGCCGACGCGACGCCTCCGCCAAGAGCTCCAGGCTGCGGACGTATCTGCTTCCAGGCCTCGCTTTGCGGTACATGCGAGGCACGGTTTCCATGTTGTGGGAGAAGATCTCAGGACGCGCGCCGAGCACGATATCCAGAGCGTCGGGCACAGCTCGGAAGTCCGGGGTCAGCACTTCTACCGCGGTCTCGGGACAGCGGGCATGGACCGCTTCGATGACATCCGCCCAATGCTGCGCGCCACCGTCCGGCAGATCGTCGCGGTCCACCGAGGTGATCACCGCGTGCTTCAACGCCATGACCTCCACGGCCTCGGCCACGTGCTCCGGCTCCGCGGGATCGGGGCCCATGGGCGGACGCCCTGAGGTGACGGCACAAAATCCACACCGTCGGGTGCAGACATCGCCCAAGATCATGAAGGTGGCGGTGCCGTGCTCGCCCCAGCATTCGTAGATATTCGGGCATCGAGCTTCTTGGCAGACGGTATTGAGGCTCAGTCGATCGACCAAGCTCTTCACTTTGCGATATCGGTCCGGGGTCGCGATACGAATCCGAAGCCAATCGGGACGTTTCTCGCGGGCAGGGCGCTCGGTGCGCTTTTCGCCGATTTGAACGAGATTCGACATAAATTTTCCTATGGAGTGGGGCCGCGGTGAGCGGCAGGGCGCGGTCGCCGAAAGAGCGTCCGTCCGAGGTCTCTCATCTTAACGAAGTTTTTGACCTTGGGCTGAAAAGCGATTCAGCCCCAACGATGACCCCTTGGGCGTCGGGTCGATAGATCAGCGGCCGAACCGACGCTGCCGCTCGTCGTAGGCGCGCACCGCCCTCAGGAAGTCAATCTCGCGAAACGCCGGCCAATTGGTATCGCAGAAGTAAAACTCAGAATAGGCGCTCTGCCACAACAAGAATCCCGACAATCGAAGCTCGCCGCTGGTTCTCAGAATGAGATCCGGCTCCGGCTGCCCCGAGGTGTACAGGCAGGAGCCGATATGGGAAACGTCGAGATCTTCGAGGATCGTCTCGACGTCTTGCCCTTCCGCCAACCGAGCCCGCACATGCCGCCGGAAGGCGTCGGCGATTTCCTCGCGACCGCCGTAGGCCATGGCGATATTCAGAGTGCCTTGGTCGTAGTCGCGGGTGGCGTCCTCCACCCGGCGGATCTCTTCCCTCAGGCTTTCCGGCAAGAGCTCCAATCGACCGATGAAACGCACCCGAACCTTGCGCTGATGCACTTGCTCGTCACTGGCCAGCTGTCGGGCTTTGTGCTCGAAAAGACCCAGAAGGTCTTCCACCTCCTCGGCGGAACGCTGGAAGTTCTCCAACGAGAAACACCAAACCGTCACCACTGGCACCTCGTACTCCAGGCACCAACCGAGCACCTCTTGCAGCTTGTCGGCACCCCGGGCATGGCCGTGAATCACATGGCTAAAACCGAAGTCGCGGGCGAAACGACGGTTTCCGTCCATGATGATGCCTAAGTGCTTGGGCCGTCGCCAAGTGTGCACCTTGCTCCGAAGCCGTCGCAGGTAAACGGAATAGAAGGGCCGTTTGACCCCTTCCTTAAACCCATCCCAGACCCAAGGCAAAAGCGCCAACCCTGTGCGCAAAGACATGGTTCGGCGCCGGGGAGAGCTTTTGACCTCCACGGGAGCCGGGTCCAGGATCGTCACTTGTTCGTTGGTCATTGAATTTCCTTATCCTGATGCTGGGACCGCCGATCTAGGCCGCTCTAGCCACATCGGCGACAGCTGGGTCGGATGGCGGACGGCAGGGACTGCTCGAATCATGATCGCCGAGCCATGGGACTGCCGGATGCCGAAATCTGGGCAAAACTGTGGCAAATCCATCTGGGGAGGCCTGCTCGAGGCACACCTGACAACCGTGATTATAGGCAGCTTCGGGGACAGCTCCAAGCCGCGCCCCCCATGCTAAGATTCGCGAGCTCCAAAGCGACAGTAATCTCAGGGAGATCTCGATGGCTCTACCGAAGCTGACCCTCGGCATTGAAGAGGAATATCAAATCATCGACCCGAAAACTCGCAAGCTTTCGCCCCATAGCGAAACGCTGGTGAGGGAAGGCACCAAAACCTTAGGGGATCAAATCAAACCGGAGTTCATGCGGTCCCAGGTCGAGGTGGGAACTCGGGTTTGTCAGGACGTCGGTGAAGCGCGGCAAGAGGTCGTGCGCCTACGCCGGGAAATCGCCCGGCTCGCGGCCGAGGAGGGCCTGACGATGGCGGCGGCCAGCACCCATCCGATCTCCGAATGGAGCGACCAAAAAGTCACCGGTGCCGATCGCTACCGGCAGTTGGAAGACGATCTGCGCGACGTCGCCCGCCGTCTGCTGATTTTCGGCATGCACGTGCATGTGGGCATTGAGGATCCCGAGATGCGCATCGATGTGATGAACCAGGCCCGCTATTTCGTGCCCCATCTGTTGGCCCTCTCCACCAGCTCTCCCTTCTGGCAAGGCCGCGACACGGGGCTCAAAAGCTACCGCTCGGTGATTTTCGAAAATATGCCCCGCAGCGGAATTCCCCCGTCCTTCCGTGCCTACAGCGAATATCAAGGCTTCATCGACACCCTCGTCGCCACCGGATGTATCGACGAGCCGACCAAGATTTGGTGGGATATTCGCCCCCATCCCAAATTCCCGACCCTCGAATTCCGCATGGCCGACGTCTGCACCCGCGTGGACGAATGCATGTGTGTTGCCGCGATCCTCCAGGCCCTGGTGGCCAAGCTGATCAAGCTGCGGCACGACAATCAGAGCTGGCGCTCCTATCGACATCATCTGATCACCGAAAACAAATGGCGCGCGGTGCGCTATGGGTTGGACGGTCACCTGATCGACTTCGGCAAGCGCCAGGAGATTCCGGTGCGTCACCTCGCCCTCGAGGTTTTGGAGCTGGTGGACGATGTGCTGGACGAGCTCGGCAGCCGTAAAGAAGCCGAGTATTTGCACCAAATCCTGAAAGAGGGATCGTCCGCCGATCGCCAGCTCGACACCTTCCGGCGCACCGGCAATCTCGAGGCCGTGGTGGATCAGTTGATCGAAGAATCCCAGGATTCCGCCTGAGATCGCCACGACAAACCCATCATGCTGCTCCGTTTGTTCTTGCTTTTCACGATCGTTCCGGTGGTCGAGCTGTACCTATTGCTCCAGCTCGGCCGCTGGATGGGACCCATTCCGACCCTGGCGTTGGTGCTGCTCACCGGCGCCCTGGGAGCGTGGCTGGCGCGCTCCCAAGGCTTGGCGGCCTGGACTCAGATCCAACGTCAACAAGCCATGGGCAAGCTGCCGGCCGCCGCCCTGGTCGACGGCCTGCTGATCTTGATCGCCGGAGCGGTCTTATTGACCCCCGGCTTGCTCACCGACCTATTCGGTTTTTTCCTGTTGATCCCGGCGGGGCGCAAAATCATCCGCGAGGCTCTCAGGCGTCGCTTCGAGGCCAAAATCCAGAAGCGGCAAACCGGCCGCGTCGTAATCATCGACGACGTGCAACCCCCGTCGAGCAACTAGGGCAGGCTAGTTTGTGGCTCAGAGCTGTTGGATGAAGGCTTCGAACCGCCGGTGGGCGTCGCCGGCGAAGGAGAGGAAACGCAAGCCGACGCCACCCACGGCGTCGCGCCCTTCATGGGTGTGACGGACCACCTCCGCCACTCCCCGGACCGGCCTGGCGTCATTGGGAATGGAGAATTCGAATTCGATTTGGGTGCCGATGTCCCAGCGGCGGTCCGTGCGCAGCAGCATGCCGGTGGCGGAGAAATTTTCGGTCTGGCAGAGCACCATATCCTTCTCGCCGCTGATCCGAATCTCCAGCCGGGCCAAGAAACGCGCGGCCTTCCGGGGGGCTACGTTCAGGACGCTGGAGATCGATTCCTGAATCTCCGCTTCCGACGCCTCCAAATTGATGGTCCGATTGGCGCCCAAACCAATGAAACGCTGGGATTCGAGCTCGCGATCGGCCCCGGTCAGCACCAGGAGCGAAGAGCGAAGGCAGGGGCTGCCCTCCTGGCGAACGATGCGCAGAAACGCTTCGGTTTCCATGTCGGGCAAGGGATAGCGGACCAGCAGCATTTCGAACGGAATGCGGGAGATTAGCTCCACCGCTCCGATGGCGCTCGGAAATCGATCGACATCGAAGGATTGGCGATCGAGAAAAGGCACCAAACGAGCGAATTCGGCGGGAGTGACGCCGATAGCGAGGACATTGCGAAGGCTGTTTTTTTGCATTGCCGAGGGGCTCGATTGGAAGAGGATGATCCGGGTCTGGGCCTAGAACCCTTGGATGGAATCGACGGACGGGATGAGATCGGCATAGCGCCGAAGGCGGATCTTACTACGGACATTCCCCCAATGGCGACAAGCCGGACGGGGTCACGGGGTCAGAGGTCCGAGCTCAGCGCTCGCCGGTCATCATCCCGACCATGCGATGGAAGAAGTGCTCCCAGGCCAAGTGCACGTCTAGATCCAGCTCAGCCCCGTGCATACGCTCGACCGTGGCCAACAACGCCCGGCCCAGGGGCTCGTAATGCTCCCTCAACACACCGTAGGCGGTGTGCCTTTCGCCGAGCTCCCGCAGAGCCGAGGCCACCTCTGCGGGTCGGTCCAGACCCTTGATGGCCGCCGTCAACATGCTGACGAACATCTGCTCCTGATGACGCATGTCGGTCTTGGCGAAGAGAGGTTTCACATTCGGCGCCAAGTCGAAAAGAATCTGGTAGAAGAGCGCCCCGGCTTCCTCCTTATTGGCCTCCAGCCGCTCAAAAGTCCGCTGAACGATGAAATACGCGTCCGGATTTCGCAGGTCCAAGAGCTCGTAGAGGTCCTCCGCGTCCGGTCGTCCTATGTCTTGCTCCGGCAGGGTATTCCCGATCTCGACCTCATCCTCGATGATATTGAAGAAGCTCTCGGAAGCCAGGATCCGGGTGCCGGCCTCCAAATTTCGCTCACAAATCGCGTCGACCACCGGCCCCGACTCACCGACCAGGAAGAGCTGCTCCTTGCCGGTGGATCCAAATCTGCCCACCACCACTCGGGCGAAATGCAGCCCAATGCTCAGCTTCAGCTCCTGGGAGCAGTAGGTCCGCGCGTAGCGGTTGAACACCCGCATGCGAGCCGCGCTTCGCAGACTCGCTCGCACCGCCGCGATGCATTTCTCTCGGGCCGACCCCGTTTCCAGACCGAAAAGGGCTCGAAAACCGGCCCTCGAATAGCTCTCGATCTTGCCGCCGTTGGCGGGAATGCGGGTGCCGATCTGACCGAAAAAGCGATAGAGCAAATGCACCTGTACATGGGGATTCACCTTGCGCGCAAACTCGTCGAAGTCCGCCAGGCGGCAGGAAAGCAGGGCCAGGGTCGTTTCTTTCGCCGGGCGGGCTTGGGATTGCTCATCGAGCAACATGCCGAGATCCAGCGCATCCTGGACCAGGGGCTGAATCTCCACATCGCCGAGGGCTCGGGCTTGGCAAGCCAGTCGGATGTCGTCGTCCCAGCCCAAACGCTGGGCGAAGTCTTGCTCTTTGGGATTCCTCGGGCGCAGATATTCGAGCCCCTTGACCACACGCACCCGGCAGGTGGAGCATCGCGCGCGCCCACCGCACTCGTGGTAGTGGTCAATGCCGGCTCCGAGCACCAAATCCAGCAGAGAACGCCCCGGATCCACATCGGGAATCTCGGTCGTGCCTCCGCCCAGCCCCCGGCGATAGGTGACCGTGATCGGCCCCTTCGGCAGCGTCACCTGGGTGTGGCTCTCGGTCAAGGTCTCGTGGGTGATCGGCACCTTGGGTGGGCCGGACAGTGAGTCTTCGGCGGATGGGCCGGCGGGACCGTCTGCCTCACCCTCCTCTCCGGAGCTTTCCTGGCGCGCTCTTTGGCCGATGGGCTCCGTACGCCGACGCCGCTTCTTCCGCTTCTTGCCGTCGACCGGGTCGAGGGCCTCCAGCACCTCCGCCGCGCTCTGCAATCTCTTGTCGGGATCCTTTTCCAACAGCCGGTCGATCAGCTCCACCAGGGCCGGCGGCGCCTTGGGATGGAGCTCGAGGACGGGTTTGTGCTTACGGCTGCAGATGCGGATCAGGGTTTGAACCGTGTTGTCGGCTTTGAACGGCAAGGTGCCGGTGACCATCTCGTAGAGCATGATGCCGAGGGAAAAGAGGTCCGAGCGGTGGTCGACGGGATGTCCCGTGGCCTGCTCCGGCGACATGGCGGTCACCGTGCCGAGGACGCTGCCTTCAGCCGTCAAGCTCGTCTCACCGAAGCTGGTTCTGAGCCGTTTGGCCAGGCCGAAATCGAGAATCTTGATCTGATGCTCGCCCGCCACCATGACGTTGTCGGGTTTGAGGTCCCGATGCACGATGCCGGCGGCATGCGCTGCCGCCAAGCCGCGCAACACCATGCGAGTAATCTTGACCGTCCGCTGGATGTCGAGGGGACCGTCCTTCAACAGATCCCGAACCGAATCCCCTTGAACCAGCTCCATGACCAGCCAAATGCCTTCGTCGGTCTCGATCCAATCGTAAACCTGGACAATGGCCGGATGGCTGAGCCGAGCCACTGCCTGAGCCTCGCGACGAAACCTCTCCCGGGCCCGCTTGAAGCCCGGCCCTTCCGCCGAACGAATATGTTTTAAAGCAACCGGACGATCCAGCCGATGATCGTATCCGCGGTAGACCTCTCCCATACCCCCGGAGCCGAGCCGCTCAACCACTCGATAGGGTCCGATGGATTGGGGCGGAGAAGTTTCGAAATTTTTCTGTGAAGCCACCTTAGAAGTCTACTCGTCGGTTAAAAGCGGGGGCAAGCCCGCTCACACGGTTAAAGCCCCATGATTTCGCCATTTGTCCGCGCTTTGTCCGGGTCATGCGCACTACGCTTTCTCCTGACTACCCAGGTTCTCCCCGCTCACCCGATCACCCCTCAAGTCGATGTCGTCCCAGAGCTCTTGGTTCTCGATAACTTCCACAGGTTGCCCAGGTCTATTCAAGGCTCGGATCAAACATTCGGCCACGTCTTCTGCTCGGATGGGTCGAAATCTTCTGAGCGGCCCGGCCATCAGAAACGACCACCAACGGCTGCTCCGAATCGCCACCTCCTCCAATGGACGGGATCTCCGACGCCGAGCCAACAATAGGGACGGACGGAGGATCACCAGCCGCTCTAGGCCGAGCGCGATGAGGGATTTCTCTACCTCGCCCTTGATTCGCAGATAAAAGCTGCTCGACGCCTCGGAAGCGCCGATCGACGTCACCACGGCCATGGAGCCATCCAATCGCAGAGCGAGCCTGCCGACGGCAACTACATAGTCGTGATCGACCCTACGAAACGCCTCCTTGGACCCAGCTTGCCGGCGGGTGGTGCCGAGGCAGCAGAACACCTGATCCACCGGGCCGTGGAGCTTGACTTGGTCCAGGTTTTGGAAGTCTGGAATCACATGCTCTATCAGCTTGGGGTTGGCGGCACCGGTCGGCCGCCTGAGCAGCAAATGCACTTCCCCATAACCATTGTTTTCCCGCAGTCGATTCACCAAGGCTCGACCGACCGCGCCTGTGGCACCTGCCACAACGGCTCGTTTCATCCCAAAACCTTTCCACCAAAGCTGTCGAGTGGTTCCAAGCTTATCAGGCTGAGGGCACATCCCGTTATAGACTCCGCGCCATGCAGATCATCGCCTCCTCATCCGAGCTCCTCGAGCCCCTCCTGACCATCTGTCGCGATGTCCGACAGGCCGGTGGACGGGCTTTGTTGGTCGGCGGCTCGGTGCGAGACACCTTGCTCGGACGAGCGGTCAAAGATCTCGACGTGGAGGTCTTCGGTCTAGGACCGGACGAGCTGCTCGCCACACTCGATCAACGCTTCGAGCTCGATTTGGTCGGTCGCAGCTTTGGCGTGCTCAAGATCAAACACCTGCCCATCGATGTCTCCCTGCCGCGGAGGGAGTCCAAACGCGGCCTCGGTCACAAAGGCTTTGAGGTCCTCAGCGACCCCTTGTTGCCCCTCGACCAAGCCGCGGCAAGGCGGGATTTCACCATCAACGCCATGTCCTTCGACCCCCTGACGGAGGAGCTCATCGACCCCTGGGGCGGTGAGCGGGATTTGCGCGTCGGCATCCTGCGCCATGTGGCCGAGCCGTTTTCCGAGGATCCGCTCAGGGTCTTGCGGGCCATGCAATTCAGCGCCCGATTCGAATTCCCCGTGGCCGCGGAAACGGTTGCGCTGTGTCGCACCATCGAGCCCGAGGGGTTGGCCAAGGAGCGGATCTTCGACGAATGGCGCAAGCTGCTGCTCAGCGGTCGCCGGATCTCCCTCGGTCTCGAATTCCTACGCCAGTGCAGGTGGATTCGCTTTTTCCCGGAGCTGGAGGTGCTCGTCCACTGCCCACAGGATCCCGAATGGCATCCGGAAGGCGATGTGTGGACCCACACCCTGCACGTGATGGATGCATTTGCCGAGGAACGCTTGGACGACAGCAAAGAGGATTTGGTGGTCGGCTTCGCTTGTCTTTGCCATGACCTCGCCAAACCCGAGACCACCCACTTCACCGAAGGCAGATGGCGTTCCCCCGGCCACGAGGCCGCCGGCGAGCAGCCTACTCGTGACTTCCTGTCACGCATGACCGATCAGAGGAAGCTGATCGACGAGGTGGTTCCGCTGGTGCGTGAGCACCTGAAACCGATCATGCTGTTCAAGGCCGGCGCCAAGCCACCGGCGGTTCGGCGTCTCGCCCGGCGAGTCGGCCGGATCGATCGCCTCATCCGTGTATGCCGAGCCGACCACGCGGGGCGGCCGCCGATTCCTTTCGATGGTTTTCCCGCGGGTGTTTGGCTGGCGGAACAAGCCGAATCGCTGCAGCTGGCGGACCAGGCCCCCTCCCCCATCGTGCAAGGTCGGCATTTGATCGACCTCGGGCTAAAACCCGGCCCCGAGTTCGGACCCATCCTGCGCGCTTGTTTCGAAGCTCAATTGGACGGTGAGTTTGAGACCGTCGAGCAGGGCGTGCTCATCGCCCGACAGCTCTTGGATCAAGGGGCGTCGTCCGAGCTTCGCCCCATCTCCGAGCCTTAAGCGCCGCTTTTCGGCGGCTCTTCTTCGAGCCTTAAGCGCCGCTTTTCGGCGGCTCTTCTTCTAGTGGCTTTTCTTCCCGTGAAGCTTCTTCCGGCGACTCTGTATCCGGCGACTCTGTATCCGGCGACTCTGTATCCGGCGCTTCTGTTTCCGGCGACTCTGCGTCGGCAGGCTGAGCTCCGAAGGGATAGAAAGTACGGAAGGACGGCAACCGGCGTTCGGCCAATGCCCGACGCGCCTCGAGCAACTCGGACAAGGTCAGACTCTCGGCCCCGTGCAACGCTTGGATCAGCTCCCGGTCGGCACTCAGTCTACGGATCCGCTGCCGAGACTCTCGCAGCACCTCCATCGCCAACGGTCGCTCGTCGTGGCCGACTTGCACGTAGGCCAAGTCCAATCCCGCAACCGCCACCGCCTCGAAAGCCCCGAGCTGGGTCAATCCTTGCCAAGCCCGCGATAAACGCCGCTGGGCCAAACGGCCCAGCCCCAAACAGGCCAGCACTCTGCCTTCCGCCCAAAGCAATCCCATTTTTCGTACGGTTTTGCTGCGACGGGCGAACCACCGTTTTCGGGCCAAATACAGCCAACCGAGTATGGCTTCGTATTCCTCAAACGTCACCCGCGGCTCTTGCATACGCTCCATCAATAGGGTCAACGCGGCGTCGAAAATCCGCTCTTCCAGAATGCCTTTGGGTCGGGTGCAAGCCAGAGCCTCCGCCAGACCCACAAGCCCTTTTTCCGGACATCTCAAAAAGCCGGCCAGGAGCAAGGCTTCCGCCAGCCCGGATCCGGCATCGAGCCGGCGAAAGAAAACGAGGGATTGCTCCAAATAACGACAGGCTCGCGACCGGCGCCCTCGCCGCATCTCGAAGGCGGCGCGGCGACGCTGCAGCTCGGCAGCCGCAAGCACCTGGATCCTTTCGCGAGAGGTGAGCTCCAGCGCGCGCCGAAACGCCTGCTCCGCCACGGATTCGGAGTCGACCAAGCCGGCGATCTCGCCTTCCAGAGCCGAGGCTCGGGCCGACCAAGAGAGTCTTTCCGCTCTGGATCCAAAGTCTCCGGCAGCTTCGCCGATGCGAATCAGCTCCACCAGCTCGACGGCATGTTGCACCATCTTCCAACCGTCCATCGGAACTGTCATGCGCAGGTGCTCACAGCGTCTCAGATAGAGCTCCATGAGCTCCACGGTCCAATAGCGGTCGTGGCGCAGCACCTTGTGGGCGTTGTCCGGGGTCAGATAGGAAAGCCGGCGCTTGGCCTTTGCCCAGCGCTCTTTCTCCAACCGAGCCCTTTCCGGTCTTACTTTTCGCGTCCGAGCCTTCGCAGGCTTCTCAGCTTTCGACCGACGGCGCCCAAGTCTCTTTTTATCAGTAATTTCCCGAGCATTCACTCCTGCATTTTCAAACTATATCAAAGAAAAGTCAATTTTTCTATTATAAAGAGATTTTTGACGATACCCAGACGGAAACCGCCGCAAGCTCGACGGGTCTCACCTCGGCGCAAGCGCGCTCTTGGGCCGAGCCGGCCCTCCACAAGAATCTAGGCAGTCGCAAGAATCCGGGTCAGCGCCAGCTGATGGTCCAGATAGCCGGCGTACCGACTTTTTGCCCGAGAGAGGTGGAATTCACCAAGACATTGCTACCGCCGGAGATGGTGATCGCCTCCGAGAGATAGCCGGCGAGCATTCTGGAGAAGCTGGGGGTGACGAACGGATAATCGTAGAGTCGCACCAACCCTTTGGTGGTGCCGATGGTCTGGACCTTGATTTGGCCGACGTTGCGATAGAGCCGCCAGAGCTTGGGAAATCGCTTGAGGGTGGTGATCGGCTCCCCTTGTTGGACCATGGCTCGGTATAAATTCCCCAGAGCATGGGAGGCCGTGGCTTGACCCATCCAAAACCACACGTCCTTGCCCCGATCCGTATAGATCTCGGCGATCGCAGCCATCAAGGCTAGATGATCGCTTTCCGGATACCAGCTGGAGACCAAAATGGAGTCGTCCAGGTAATGAAGAAGGCGAGGCGGCAATCGATCTCGGGATGCGTCCTCCCGTCGCTTGAGCGCTTCGATCGCCTCCAGCATCGCGATGCCTTTGATCTTGGGCTCGATGCCTCCATCCGGCACCTGATCCCCGGGTCCACCCGCCGGGGGCGTTTCCCTGGTCATACCCGGCTCCTTACCTTCCACCTACCGTGCTCGGCGGCGCAGCGCCTTCAAGGAACCGGCCGCACGACGAGAAATCTCGACAACTGCCCTGGAGCGGATCGCCCCGGGTGCAAATTGCCGAGAAGAATTTTAACCATTATGACAAGGTCGCCAAGGCGATTTTTAACCCTAGCTCTGGCCGATGACGAAATCGGCCGCACCTGCTAGAGTCCGCCGCCAAAGGAGAATGACCATGACGCTGGAATTCGACCGCTCCACCTTGCCTTGGGTCGACCAAGAGGGCTTCCCGGCCAGTCTTCAAGAACAGACCGCGAATGGCAAGATCTCGAAAGAGCTCTCCGAAAAGCTGAGCTTCTTCAGCGAGCAAGGATATGTGGCATTTCCGGGACTATTGGGGCCGGAGCGGGCCGACGCCCTGGTTCGTGAGCACGATCTGGCGTGGCGGGAAAAATGGCCGATCCAGGCCCTGGTAGAGGGAATCGGGGTGGCTGATCTGCCCGATCTACCCGCCAAGGCGGAGCTGGGCACCCACCACTATCGATTGAACGACATCCAAGACGCTTCGGAAGTGGCCCGGCAATCCATGCTTCTGCCGGAGATCGTGAATTTCCTGACCCTCGCTTTGGGTGACACGCCGGTCGCTATGCAAAGCCTCTTCTTCGAATACGGCAGCGAGCAGGGCACCCACCAGGATTTTCCCTATGTGCAATCTCAAATCTTGTCGCATCTGGTCGGCTGTTGGATTGCCTGCGAGGACGTCCATGCCGACAACGGACCGCTTTTCTACTATCCCGGTTCCCATCGCCTGCCCAAGTTCGATTGGGGCGGCGGTTCCCTGACCTTCGACGGCAAGGATCACAAACAGGTGGAGGAGTTCGGCGAGTTTTTGGAAACCGGCTGCCGAGATCGAGGTCTGGAACGACAGACTTTCCACGCCGCGAAAGGCGACGTCTTCCTTTGGCACGCCGCGCTCGTGCACGGTGGAAGCCCGGCCAACGACCCCGAATCCACCCGAAAATCGTTGGTGGTCCACTTCTCGACCCGCAGCGCCTACCCCAGAGACCGGCGTTACGGCGGCGAGGAGCCACGCCTCTATCAGCACAACGGCGGATTGATTTACCAACGTGCCGAGCCCACCCTGTGGATCCGTACCAAGGGAAAGATCAAGTCCTTGTTGGGTAGGTAGACCTCGGGCGATGGCTATCAAGGGACAGCCGATCGCCGGTTATACCGTCACAGACTTCCTGGGGCACAGCGGCAGCGGCGAGCTTTTCAAAGCAGAAGATCAACGGCTCGGCCGGACCGTGGTGTTGAAGATCCTTTCGGATCCCTGGAAAGATCGCCCGCAAGCCCACCAGAGATTTCTTCGCGAATCCAAAGCCGCCTCAAAGCTCGACCACCCCAACATCTGCTCCATCTTTGAGATCGGTCAAACCGATGACGGACGGTTGTTTTCGGTGATGCCGTTCTATGGCGGCCGCAATCTGAAAGAAATCCTGGCGGACGGGCCGGTTCCCCGGGGTCGCGCCGCGGATTGGATCGAGCAAATCGCAGCCGGCCTCGCCGAAGCCCATGGGGCGAATATCGTGCATCGCGATATCCGACCGGAGAATCTCCTCGTCACCGAACGCGGGCAGGTCAAAATACTCGACTTCGGCTTGGCCAAGGACGCCGACGCCCCACCTCGATCCAGCCCGAGCCCGACCGCTCTGCGCTACCGAGCCCCTGAGCAGACAGCAGGCCAACCCTCGACCCCCGCCACCGACCAATGGGCCTTGGCGGAGCTGGCGCGGGCGATGTCGGCGCCGGAAGCGCTCACCGCCCGGGTAGCTGCCGTGCTCCAACGGGCTCAGGCATCCGCTCCCGAAGACCGCTACCCCAGCATTGAGGACTTCGCCCACCGATGGGCCGAAGCCTCGGCCGCAGAAGCTGATACATCCACAGGGCTCAGCGCAGCTCTCGGCAGCGGCCGACGCCGATGGATCGGTTGGATCGGTGTCGTGTTGACGGCGGCCCTGCTGATCTGGCTCAGCAGATCTCCGAGCGATTCCACCGAAAAGCTGGACCCTAAGCTCGGCCAAAGCCGCCCCCAAACCCGTGATCCCGGGCTGGAAAAAAATCCCGGTTGGTCCCCCGACGGCGAGCTCCTGGTCTACGCCGGAGATCGCTCGGGCCAGATGGATATTTGGTTGCTCAACCTGACGTCCGGCGAGTCGACCTGTTTGACCAGCGGGCACGACGGCTACGACGACCATCCGGTCTTCACTCCCGACGGCCGCCACATTGCCTTTGTTTCCGATCGCAACGGTGGCGGTATCTACCGGATCTCGATCCAAGGAGGAGAGGCCGAGCTGCTGATCGCCCACCCGATGAGCGCGGGTCACGATTCGAAGGTGCGAGCACCTACCCTCACCTTCTCTCCGGACGGCCGTCAGCTGATTTACAGTGGCACTCGCACGGCACCGGGTCTCTTCGTTGCGGACGCCGATGGCGGGCCCAGCAACCGTTTGCAGAGCCGACGTCTCAACCTGAAAGGCCTCGACCAAAGCTTCAGCCTATCGGAGCCCGCCCTATCCCCGGACGGTCGACGGCTGGCGTTTACCGAGTTTCTGGGCACCGCCACCTCGACATCCAAGATCTGGACCGTCAATTTGGACGGCACGGATCTCGAGCCCCTGACGACCGACGACAGCTTCAATCACCACCCGCGGTGGTCAGCGGACGGGCGACACATCTTCTTCATCTCGGATCGCGGGGGTCATCGCGATCTTTGGCTGATGGAGCTGGACGATCAGCACCGCCCCTTGCCGCCCGCGCGGCCCATGACCGTGGGCATCAGCCTTGGCTCGTTCGATCTCTCGGCCGACGGAAAGCAGCTCAGCTACTCGAAAGTCAACGAACGCTCCAACATCTGGTCTCTCTCCTTCGACGATGCGCCCAAACGCATCACCGACGCCACGCCCTTAACCGCCGAAAATCATTTCGTAGAGTTCATCGACATTTCCAACGACGGCTTGTGGATCACCTTCGACTCGAATCGCTTGGGCAATGTGGATATCTGGAGGCTCCGACTGCTCGACGGCGAGCTGCGCCAGCTCACCCGCGACCCCGCCCATGATTGGCGGCCGAGGTTCTCCCCGGACGGTCGATGGGTGGCTTTCTACTCACTCCGGTCCGGACATCGCAACCTTTGGATCGTCCCGAGCACCGGCGGGCCGGCGCGGCGGCTCACCGAGCGGGCCGACACGGATTGGATGCCCTCTTGGTCGCCGGACGGGCGCTTCATCGCCTACGACTCCTCCCACGGGGGTCGGCGTAGCATCTGGGTCGTACCGACGGCTCCGACCTTGGCCGATCCATCCGCCCCGTCTTCCGCCGAGGCACGACGTATTTCTCCGCAGCTCCCCGGCGACCCAGGGTACGACGCCATGTACCCGGTCTTTTCACCGGACGGCCGAGCCGTCGCCTATACCCTCGAAGGTCGATCCGGCATGGGGCTGGTGATCCAAGACCTCGACGAAGCTCCACCGCGTCACCTGACGGAAACCGATTGGGAAAGCCTTTTCGTTTTGCAATGGGCGAGCGACGGCTTCCTCTACGCCCACGGCCACCACCGACCTATCGATCGGGAGAGCTATTGGCAAATTGACGCCGAAACCGGCGCGACACGGCCGTTGACTCAAATGGAAAGCGCGAGCGTCGAGCTGATGGAAGGTTTCGTAGCCTACGGCCAAACCCTCTTCTTTCCCTTGTGGGAGCGTCGGGGAGACATCTGGTCGGCGCAGCTCGAGCCCCGGCGATAGTCGACGCCTGACGATCATGAGCCTCCTACGAGGATCAACTTTCGACGATGATTGACACCGTAGCGGCAATCCATATACTTCCGCGGGGTCGCTCTCTTCGAATCCTTGAATCGAAAGCCACCCCACGGCAACCAGAACCCTAGCGACCCAAGACATGCGCAACACACTCTCCCCCACCCCAGCCGCCCCGACCGGCCTTTGCGTCTGCTGCCTCTGTCGCTGTATCGAGCGGGTCTGAGCCTGTCTGCTCGCGCTCAGCCCGCGCCCTCCGAATCTCTCCGCTTCTAGATTGATTTCATCTTTCGGCATCCTCGTGGACGCCTCTGCCTGCTTCAATGCTTCGGGTTTGTTCAACCCAACACGCGACCGGTCTGCAATCCGGTCCTCATCAACCGGTGCCATCCAACGTGCCGAAGGAGCAAACCATGAAAATCGCCAACAACATCACCGAGCTGATCGGTCGCACCCCCCTGGTCCGGCTGAACCGGCTATCCGAAAACCTGGAAGCCCAAGTGGTCGTCAAGCTGGAGGGGTTCAATCCCGCCGCCAGCGTCAAAGATCGCATCGGCCTTGCGATGATCGAGGCCGCGGAGGCCGAGGGCAAAATCCATCCCGACACCACCACCATCGTGGAGCCGACCAGCGGAAATACCGGCATCGGCTTGGCCTTCGTGGCCGCGGTCAAGGGCTATCGGTTGATCTTGACCATGCCCGACACCATGAGCCCTGAGCGGCGAATCGTCTTGCGAGCCTTCGGCGCCAAGCTGGTGCTGACCGAAGGTGCCAAAGGCATGAAAGGCGCCATCGCGAAGGCCGAGGAGCTGGCGGCACACATCGACGGATCCTGGATGCCCCAACAATTCGACAATCCAGCCAACCCGGCCGTGCACCGACGTACCACCGCTGAAGAGATCTGGGCCGACACCGACGGCGGGATCGACATTCTGGTGGCCGGCGTCGGCACCGGTGGCACCCTCACCGGCACGTCTCAAGCCCTCAAAGCGCGCAAACCGGAGCTCAAGGTGGTAGCCGTAGAGCCGTCCGCCAGCCCGGTGCTGTCAGGCGGCGAGCCCGGGCCCCACAAGATCCAGGGCATAGGTGCCGGTTTCGTGCCCGGCGTGCTCGACACCGAGCTGATCGACGAGGTCACGGCCATCGACAACGAGGTCGCCTTCGAGGTCGCCCGGAGGTTGGCCCGAGAGGAAGGGCTGCTCTCGGGTATTTCCGCCGGGGCGATCACTGAAGCGGCCCTCGACCAAGCCCGCAGACCGGAAAACGCCGGCAAGCTGATCGTCGCGGTCTTGCCGAGCTACGGCGAGCGCTACTTGGCCACCGATCTCTTCGCGCCGTTCCGCTATGAGGGCAGTGACGATCTCGAGCTCGACCAAGCCGCTGCCTTGACAACCGAGGCCCAGGCCGTACCGGCTTGAGCCGCAGCAGATCTGGCGTAGGGGTGGGGCTCGAGCCCGCAACAGATCTGGCGTAGGGGTGAGGCTCGAACCCGCAACGGATCTGGCGTAAGGGTGGGGCTTGCCCCCACCCGTCAGGCGGGACCATGCCGAGCCTCCGCAGATCCGGTCGGGGGCAAGCCCCGACCCTACGGCCGGCAGGGCGATTCCATCGATTGACGCGAAGCTTCCCTGCGGTTCTCGATCGGAAGAGCCGGCAGGAAGAGGATGCGGGCGGTAGAGATATGTGCGGTTGAGGAATGCTAGGATACGCGCCCCGGCAAACGGTGGCCGGTCCCCACTTCTCTACCCCCGCGGAATCACTCCTCCATGATCGAAGAGCTTTTCAGTATCGGCTCGTTCTCCATCTCCCCGTTTGGGGTGATGTTGGTTTTGGCTTTATTGTCGGCCTATTGGCAATTGCAGAAAGGGATGCGCGCCTCCGGTATCGGTGACGAGGAAGACGCTAGCGCGATCGTCTTCGCTTGTGGCCTGGGAGGCATTCTCGGCGGCAAGATCTACTATGCGATTCTGGTCGGCGATTGGCAGATGATCTTCGATCGCGCCGGCATCGTTTGGTACGGCAGCTTGATCGCCGGAGCCGCGGTCTTCGCCTGGACCATGCGCCGTCGCAAGCTGCCCTACGCCCCAACGTTCGACGCCGCAGCCCCGGCTTTGGCGTTGGGTTACGCAGTCGGTCGGGTCGGTTGCTTCTTAGTCGGCGACGACTACGGCGTGCCCACCGACTTGCCGTGGGGCATGAAATTCAAAGTCGGTCTGCCGCCGACCACCGCGGGGGTGCTGCGGGGTCACTTCAATGTCGACGTCCCCCCTGAGATCCCCAACGACGCCTTCGTCGCCGTTCACCCCACCCAGCTCTACACCACCTTTGCGTCCCTGGTGATCTTCGCCATTGCCCTACGGCTGCGCAAAACCTTGCCGCTCAAAGAGGGCTCTCTTTTCATCATCACCCTCGGCCTGCTCTCGATCGAGCGATTCTGCGTCGAATTCTTCCGCGCCAAAGACGACCGATTCTTCGGTCACTTCACCTTGGCTCAGGTGATCAGTGTCGTCATCCTGCTCTTGATGCTCACCTTGTTGTGGCGTCGGGGCGTGCTCAAAGATTCGGACACCTCCACCGACGGAGCTGCTGCTTGAGCTCTGAGGCCGAAGACCGGCTGAGAGCTGCCGGCCGGCCGAGGCTGCTGACCATCGCCGGCTCCGACTCCGGCGGTGGAGCCGGTGTGCAAGCGGACCTCAAGACCTTCGCCGCCCACGGTGGATTCGGCATGTCGGTGATCACCGCCATCACCGCCCAAAATACAGTGGAGGTCCGGGCGGTGCACAGCGTGCCCCCGGCCGTGGTGGAAGCTCAGATCGCCGCCGTTTTCGACGATATCGGGGTCGACGCCGTGAAGATCGGCATGCTGGCCTCCGCCGAGCTGGTCTCCACCGTCGCCGCGGGCCTACGCAAATACGAGCCACGACACGTGGTTCTGGATCCGGTCATGGTCTCGAAAAGTGGCGCGAGCCTGCTCGAAGACTCGGCCGTCGATGCCTTGATTCATGAGCTGCTGCCGCTGGCCACGGTGGTGACCCCCAACCTACCGGAGGCTGAGCGGCTGACCGGTCTGTCTCTGGGCACGAATCCCTCTCAGGAAGACCGAATTCGAGCTGGGCGAAAGATGCGCAAATTGGCCCATGCCACCAGCGCCGGCCCACCGCTGGATTTGGCTGTCTTGGTCAAGGGCGGCCACGCCGACGGACCACAGGTTCAAGATCTGCTTTGGCTCGGGGGCCAATTCCACGTTTTCGAGCATTCGCGCCTCGACAGCACCTCGACCCACGGCACCGGCTGCACCCTTTCTTCGGCCATTGCCGCCCGGCTCGGCCTCGGCGACACCTTGCTCGAAGCCGTGCCCGCGGCAATCGACTATTTGCACGGCGCCATCGCCGCGGCCTACCCCATCGGCGGCGGTCACGGACCCGTCGATCACCTCTATCGGCTTCTACCCCGAGAGCATCCTCTATAATTCAAACGGAAGGTCACCGTTCCCGGCGTCTGCCCTCCGAGCCCAACGAGATCGGATGTCCCTTGGCAGCAGTCCTTCGTCGCCGTCCATTCATGGAGCCCAAAAGATGAGATCCACCCCCTGCCCAAGGTTTTTCAACCGGTTTTCGAGCCGGCTTTCGCCCCGATTTTTCAACCGATGCTCGGCCCGCTCGACCCTGACGGTTCTTCTGCTCCTGCTCGTGCCTTTGCACGCGCCGGCGCAGGAAGATGGAGAGACCGCCGACAAGGATTTCGCCGACAGGGATTTCTTCGTCGAAGAGACCGACGTCAATGTGGTCAATGTCGAGGTCTACGTCACCGACAAGAAGGGGAACCGGATCAACGGTCTGACCCGAGACGATTTCGTGCTCACGGTCGACAAAAAGCCGGTGGCGATCACCAACTTCTTCGCGGTGGAAGGCGGGGCTCCAAGGGGTGAGTCCTTGAAGACCATCGAGCCTCCCCCGTCGCAGCCCGCTGCTTCCGCCCCCGAGGCTCCGAAATCGCCCGAAGGCCAGATGCTGCATTTGGTGGTCTACGTCGACAACTTCAACTTACGCCCGTTCAACCGCAATCGAGTCATCCGGGCTGCTCGGACCTTCTTGCGTACCCAGCTGCGCAAGGGCGATGAGGTGATGTTGGTCTCCTACGACCGCTCGCTCAAGGTCCGTCACCCGTTCACCAAAGACCCGGATCTCATCGCCGGCGCGCTCTACGAGCTCGAAGACATGACCGGCCACCGCATCCACGCGGACAATGAGCGTCAAGACCTCTTGGATCTGATCTACAACGACGCCCAAGACATCTACGACGTCCGTGGACGGGTCACCCAATACGCCGAGTCCATCTACAACGACATGAGCTTCACCCTCGACGCCCTCCGCGATCAAGTGGAGAGCCTGGCGGGTCTTCCCGGTCGCAAGGCCGTGCTCTATGTATCCGACGGCTTGGCCATGCGCCCCGGCGAGGACGCTTTTTACGCCTTGAACGACAAATTCAATGATTCCAGTGTCTTGCTGGACGCCCACCGATACGATTTGAGCCGACGGCTTCAGGGATTGATCGCCATGGCCAATGCCAACCGGGTCACGTTTTACACTGTGGACGCAGGCGGGTTGCGCACCTACTCCTACATGGATGCGTCGAATCAAGGCATCAATGGCGGCGCGGCCATCGACCAGACCCATTTCGCCAATATGCAAAGCTCCCTGCTGCTCATGGCCGAAGAAACCGGCGGCTTCGCGGTGATCAACACCAACAACTTCAGCCCGGGCCTGGAAAAGATGGCCGGCGACTTCGGCACCTACTACTCACTCGGATTCATGCCGGCCAAAAACGAAGAAGGTAGGTACCACAAGATTCGGGTCGAGCTGAAAGAGAAGACCAAAGGCATCCAGGTTCGACACCGGGAAGGCTTCCGCGGCAAACCCGTTTCCACCCGCATGGCGGAAGGGGCCCTTGCCGCTTTGAATTACGGCTACCAGCAGAATCCGCTGGGCATCGTGCTGGAAGCCGGCAAGGCCACGCCCCAAGATCGAAAGCACTTCCTGGTGCCGTTTACGGTCAAGATTCCTATCGGTAAGCTGACCTTCTTACCCAACAACGAGGTGCAGCGGGGACGGGTCAAGCTCTTCATCGCCGCCAGGGACAACGAGGGCGGCTTGGCCGAGGTGCAGGAAGTGCCCGTGCCGATCGACATTCCAGCGGCGGATTTCGATCGCGCCAAGACCCAGAGCTACCACTACCAGCTGACCCTCTTGATGCGACGGGGTCGCCAGGTGGTCGCAGTCGGGGTTCGAGATGAGATCGGCTCGACCTCCGGATTCGCAACCCGGGGAGTGAGCCTCGGTGGCTGAGCCGTCGTCCAATCGCTCCGGCTCAAGGATTCGATGTTGAAAGCACTGCATCTTGACTTCACCATTCGGGGAATCCCAGGCCCGAGGACTCTTCCGGGTCCAACGCCTCGCCTCCCAGGAGAGATGACCTATGGCCGAACGTGAAACTTGGATCGAAAGCCTCAGCGCCCTGGGCGCCGCGCTCTTGGATCTGGTACGGGCCGAAATCAAAGCTGCCCTGAGCGATATCAAAGTCTTCTTCCGACAAGTCGCCATGCTCTTGGCGGTCGGGGGCTTGTTGCTTCTGATTCTGATCTACATTCCCTTCATCCTCCTGCTCAGCGCCATCGACGGCATCCACGCCATGACTGACTGGCCCTATTGGGGCAGCGCCCTCTTGCTCTTCGGTCTCGTGATTCTGCTGATGGCGACCATCGCCGCGGTCGCCTATTTCTTGATCGGGAGGCATATGCGGTCTCCCGTCGAGGTCTTCCAAAACCGTCTGGACGATCACAAGGGCTGGTGGCGCAACGATGTGCTCGACGAGCCTCGCCGTTTGGATGATCGCGAAACCAGTCTCAGCTCATAGGGAGGTGTCGACCATGGCCAAAGAAAAGACCAGCAAGCAGCAGAAAGACGTGCTCGACGCCCGCCGCGAGGTGGCCTTTCGACTGGAGCGTCTACGGGAGTCCCTGGACCGCGAGGTCCGATGGATGCCCAAGGGCGAAAAGTGGCTCAAACCGCTGATGGCTCTGGCTGTCGGCTCAGCGGTCGCCATGGGCGCGCCGTCCAAACGGAGGACCCGATCGGAACCCACCGATGAGCAGCCATAACCTCGCGGAGACGTCGGGAATCCTCGAGCGTTCCCACGCCCCGAAGCTGTTCTGGCGGGCCGCGGTACCCGAAAACGCCGATCCCCGAGCCGTCACCTTGGTATTCGTGCACGGCTTGGCAGAGCACTCCGGACGCTACGGCTATCCGTTCGAATATTTCACCGGCCGAGGATGGCCTTGTTACGCGCTGGACCTGAGGGGCCACGGAAAGTCCGGCGGACGCAGGGTTCACATCCAGCGGTTTTCGGACTACCTCGACGATGTCGACGCCCTGATCGATTTGGTGCGAGAACAACGCCCCGAAGCCCCTATCTTCCTAGTCGGACATTCCATGGGTGGCGTGGTTTCCATTCTCTACACCATCGAGCGCGGCCGACATCTCAAGGGTCTCGTGCTCTCCTCGCCCGGATTGCGAGCCCATCCGGAATCGGCACCGTCGAGCTTTCTCCTTTTGCTCGGCAAGATGGCCTCGATCATCGCGCCCGGGCTCCATTTTTCGAGCGGCTTGGACCCGACATTCGTCAGCCTCAACACGGAAGTCGTGGATGCCTATCGAGCCGATCCCCTGGTCACCTCCAAAGTGACCGCCCGCTGGGCCACCGAGTTCCTAGCCGCTCAAAAGCGCTGCGCCCGATCGGCCGCGCAGCTGAAAGTGCCGACCCTGGTGATGCAGAGCGGGGACGATCGCCTGGTCGATCCCGAATCCACTCAACGCTGGGCCGAGCAATTGCCCACCGCATCCGCCGAATTTCACCTATGGCCGGGCTTCTTTCACGAAATGCTCAACGAGCCGGAGCGTCTTCAGGTCTTCGAGAAGATCGAGGCTTGGATCCGAGAGAGAACCGCTTAGGCTCAGTCGCAGGGTCTAGATTCTGGATCGCAGCACTTTCACGCGCTCACTCGCTCGGAGGCAGCGATCGGTGAGACCTCGACGCTCGATCTCCTGGTCCAGGCCCGTCAAAACGCAATCTTGGGCGAGCTCGTCGGCCAAGCGGATCAAGTCGAAGCCCTGCTCTAGGGCTCCGACCACCTGATCGATCGGATCGACTCCCGCTTCCGGCCGAATCCTCGGCGTGGCGAGGACCCCGTCATATCCCAAGGCTTGTCGCAAACCGACCGGTGCTGCCCCATCGAGCCCCGCTTCCATGGCCGGCACCCCTCGGCTCGCCATCAAACCAAAAGGCAATGCTTCTTCGAGCAATTCGGCGTCCGGGGACTCGGCGGATCCAAGGAAGCTCGTTTCAAAGCGTCCTACACAAGACTGCACCCCGGCGGCGGACAAGCCATCGACGAATACCGACGCCGCCTTGCCCACTCCATCGGCTCTCGGCCCGAAAGAGGTCTGGAGGTCCGAAGACAAAGCTAGTGAGGGTCCAAAGAGCAAGTTCACGGAGGACGAGGCCAAGCCTTTGCCGAGGGCGAGGGCGGCGAGCAAAACTTCCATGGGCTGCCCGCCTTCAGACAGCTCCCAGCCGAGAAAGCCCGGCTCCGGCATGGCTTCGTCCACCAGGGCGCCGGCAAGCTGCCACTCCACCGCCACCAAAAGCTCCGAGCCCGTTGAGTGCTCGGCCGCGGGCGGTTTCTCCCAGGCGGACCACCATGAGCGGGGAATGGAACCCTCTGACGTGGCAGCGCCGGAGATCTCGACTCCTGCCACTCCCTTTCGTAGTCGGGCCGACCGCTCTGGGCTGGGCGCGAGGTCGTCCAAACCGAGCAACAAGATGCCCGCCGCGTTCATGAGCTCCCCTCCGGCTGCAACACGGCTCGCAAAGCTTGGTCCAAAAATGAAAGTTGGAAAAACATCTGATCATGGAAGGGCATGGCCTCGACTCCCAGCTCGGCGCAGAGCCGTCGCAAGGCGTCCGGCCCGTCGAGGAATGCCTCTCGGAGGCGTCCCAACATCGGTGGGCGAATGGGATCGCCGGTGTCGTAGGCGACCGCCGGCAGCACGAAAAGGGGCATCTCGGAAACGAGCGTGAGAGGGTCCCCACCTCGGCCCCGCACCCATTCCATGGAGCTGGGGCGGAAGAGCGCGGCGGTCTCGGAATCTCCCAACTCCTCGAAATGCTGGATCATCGCCCGCGAGTCCGGCCGCGAGGTGAATCCGAGGTCGATGCGGTGAAATCCTTTGTCTCCCTTTCTATCGATATCGTGGACCCGATATCCCCGCTCCGACACGATCCTGCGCAGCTCGGATCGCATGGCTGTCGTCCGATCGACCCAGGATCGCTCGATCAAAAACCAGGGACCCGCAGCGAATCCCATGCCGTGGAAGCTGCCGTGCAGGGAGATCTCTCCCGCCGGGGCGAGAAAGTCGGCGATCGCACGATTCTCCGGTCTTGCATCGAGGTCATGGACGTCGCGGGGAAAACCGAATTCCATGTCCTCACCGGGTGGCTCGCGCACCACATGGTGCCAATAAGTCGACAAATCCGCCGCCTCAACGCCACCGTCTCCAGCTCCCGTCGCTTCAGATTCGCCGACTCGCAGACCCGAAAGCTGATCCGTCCAAGCCGCGTTGGCCGCCTCCCCATCCGGGTTGGTGTGGGGCACGATCCACCACGAGAAGGTGCTCAGCAGAGTTGATTCCAACGAAAGCGCCGCTAGATAGACGATCAATCGGTCCAACATGGCGGGCCCTACGGGCTCGTCCGCGTGGCATCCCGCAATCAGGCTGACCTGACGGCTTCCGCTTCCGAATCGATAGCCGAAAATGGGTCGCCCAGCCCTGGACCTGCCGATCTCGCGAGCCGACGCGTCTTTGCCCGCGGCCGGGGCGCTCTGGAACGATTGGGGTTGGAGGATCGATTCGATATCGAGCATGGCGCACCTTTGTCGCTGACCGGCCGGCTGTTAGAGTCCGAGCAAGCGCCGGAACGGCGCGATCATATCCAAGAACCGTGAAGAATCCGCCATGGCCCACATCCCCATCGACGACCAAACTCGGCTAGACGAATCCGAGCTCCGGGTCTCCTTCTCCCGCAGCGGAGGCCCCGGTGGACAGCATGTCAATAAAGTCGCCACCAAGGCCACCGTCAGCTTCGACCTGGCGACCAGCCCTTCTTTCAGCCCGGATCAACGGGAGATTCTCACCGACCGCTTGGCCCATCGTCTCACCAAAGACGGAGTGCTGAGCATTTCCCGCCAGGGCTCTCGCAGCCAAGGAGCGAACCGAAAAGCCGCCGTCGAGGCCTTAATCTCACTCCTACAGGACGCCCTCGACGTTCCGGCCGAGCGGAGGCCCACTCGCCCTCCGCGGTCGGTCAAAGAGCGACGCATCTCGAACAAAAAACACCGCTCGCGCTTAAAGGAACATAGGGGTCGACAACACGGCCCCCACGATTAGAGTGCAGTCGCGGCGGATTCACTCGCCGGCGGACCCGCAACACAAACAGGAGCTTTCATGTCTTTGATCGGCAATATCATCTGGTTGATCTTCGGTGGATTTCTCTCCGGCCTCGGCTACATCGTGGGCGGTATGGTGCTGTGCTTGACCATCGTCGGCATCCCCTTCGGAATCGCCAACATCAAGCTCGGCATCGCCACCTTCGCCCCCTTCGGCAAAGAGCTGAAAACCAGCCCGGACGCCGATGGTTGCTTGCACACCGTCATGAACCTGATCTGGCTGATCGTCTTCGGCTGGGAAATCGCCCTGCTGCATCTCATCCACGCGGTCATCCTGACGATCACCATCATCGGTATCCCCTTCGCCAAGCAGCACATCAAGCTGATTCCCATGTCCCTCTTCCCGTTCGGCAGACGGCTGGAGCGACCGGAACCGTAGACCCTTCGAGGTCGGAAGCACACCGCGCCGAAAGAGCACCGCATAGACGCAGCTGTCAGGCAGATCGTAGAAGGGATCGAGCGGCCGCTCACAACGCCCACGATCCATTCCCAACGACAGCTGAGGAGCTTGCCGTGCTCAGATTTACCCTGCTTAAATCGCCCCTGCCCAAATCGACCCTGTTCAGATCCACCTTTTCCAACTTCGCCTCGCCGCGAATTCAATCCGTTCGGATGGTCGTCCCGCCGGCAATCGCCCTTGGTTTCGCCCTGTCGACGATGGCTCTCGCCGAAGAGCCCCCCACTTTGGCCGTCGCCGCCGAGGGTCCCGTGTCCTACAAAGCCTCTGAGGCCGTGTCGACCGTCGAGATATGGAAAGCCCTCGGTCGAGAGCACGGCTTCAAAGTCGTCTTCTCTCCGCTCTACAAGGATCGGCAGGTGAGCATGGACCTGCAAGCGGCCACGGTCGCGGACGCCCTCGACCGCCTAGCGCTAGCGAGCGCTCAATTCTGGGCTCCGATCGACTCCTCCACCATCATCGTGTCTTTGGACACGCCCCAAAGCCGACGAACCTATGAGCCGCAGGTGGTCAGGACCTTCCGCCTCGAAAATATGCGCTTGGTCGACGCCATGACCACCCTCCGCTCACTCTATGGGCTCAAACACATTGTGGCGGATGAAGGCCGCCAAACCTTGACGGTCCGAGATACCGCCGCGCGGGTGTCCCTGGCCGCCGACTTGCTCCAGGAGCTCGATGTGCCGGCGGATGAGGTCACGGTCAAGGTGCAGCTGGTGACCCTGCCCGCAGGCACGACCACGGGTGATCTCGGAGTTGGCGCTCTGCAGGATCATCTCGCCAAGGGAAGCGCCCAGACTTTGATTCGCAGCGACCTCAACATTGTCGGCCACGAGGGGGCGAAGCTCGAGGCCAAGGAGCGGGACCCGAAAACCGGGGACCTCCTCGCCGTGACCCTCGAGCTCGAAGCTCAAGTACACCCTCAGGGCGGTGAGATCACGCTCGCTTTGGATTCCAGGTTGGTCCAGGTCGAGAGCGAGCTCGAAGCCGCCCAGCACAGGGGTGAGCTTTCGCCGGAATCCCACGGAGCAACCTCGGCTTGGCGTGTGCGCTCTGGTGACATGGTGTGGATCGAGCTGCCGGGCCAAACGAGCTCGGAAGGTGTGATGGCTCTGGCCCTTACACCCACGATCCGTCGAGTGGGGGCCAAGAGCTCGGGCATGAGCCGATTCGTCGGCACCGAAACCACCTTGCTCCGCCCATCATCTCCCAAAGGGTCGCCGGAGACAGAAGCGGAGCGTCAAGCCGAGCACAAGGTCCGTGAACGGCTCAAGGCCCGATTGGCCGAGCGGGAGCAGACGAAGTCCGAATAGGGGAGCCGCCCCACGCGCTTGGCGGGATCGAAGCATCTCTGCGATCATCAGGCTCCTACCGAATCCGAGATGTCCTCGGACGGATAATTCTCTGGGGTCCTAGATGACCAGCTCGAACGAACCACCAAGCCGCGCCGCCGGCATTCTGCTGCACCCCACCTCCTTGCCTGGAGCTTGGGGTTCCGGCGACTTCGGATTTGAAGCCGAGCATTTTCTCGACTGGGCCGCAGAGGCGGGTTTCAGTCTCTGGCAGATCTTGCCCGTCGGCCCACCCGCCGCCGGGCGTTCGCCGTATACGTGTTTTTCCGCTTTCGCCATCGACCCCATGCTCATCTCCATCGATCGCTTGGTGGCCGATCAGCTCCTAAATCCCGAGGACATCCAGCCTTATCGCAGCGAGCCTGGGGACGCGTGCGATTGGCGGCAAGCGACCGAGACCCGGAGCCTGCTGTTGCGCACCGCCTTCCAGCGCTTCCGTCAGTCGCCCGAGAGATGGCAGGACGAGCTGGATCGATTTTCCAACGATCCCCTACAAAAACCCTGGCTCGAAGATTGGTGCCTGTTCGCGGCCTTGCGCCGGGCTCTCGGCGCCTCCGGCTGGTGGACCTGGGAGGCTGGTTTGGCCCAGCGGAGCCCCCAAGCCCTGGAGGCGGCTCGCCGTGAGCACCAAGAAGCGTTGGAATTCGAGCGCTTTCTCCAGCTCACGGCCCACCGCCATTGGGCCCAGGTCCGAAAAGCCGCCGGGGACCGGGGTATCCGGATCTTGGGTGACCTGCCGATTTACGTGGCCCACGACAGCGCCGACATCTGGGCCCATCCCGATCTCTTCGAGCTGGACGATCAAGGGCTACCCACCCGGGTGGCGGGGGTGCCCCCAGACTATTTCAGCGAAGACGGCCAGCTCTGGGGCAACCCCCTCTATCGCTGGGATGTCATCGAAGACCAAGGATTCGACTGGTGGATCGATCGCCTGAGGACCAATCTCAGCATTTCGGATTTTGTTCGGCTCGATCATTTTCGGGCCTTCGCCGGCTATTGGGTGGTCGAGGCGGACGCCGAAACCGCCCGTGACGGCCATTGGTCGGACGGACCCGGCGAGAAGCTCTTCCAAGCCTTTGCCCGAGCGGTCGGCGAGCCCCTGCCGCTGGTGGCCGAGGATCTGGGCGACATCAGCGAGGATGTCCATCAATTGCGGGAGTCGACCGGTCTGCCTTGCATGCGAGTCCTGCAATTCGGATTCGAGCCGATCAACAGCGAGCACGCCCCCCACCGCCTGCGGGAGGACACCCTGCTCTACACAGGCACCCACGACAACGACACCACCCTCGGTTGGTACCAAAGCGCCGACGACCACACCCGCAACCTGGTGCGCTGCTATGCCGGCGGCAACGACGACACCGCGGTCGACGACTTGATCCGTTTGGCCTACACGTCGGTGGCGCGCTGGGCGGTGCTACCCATGCAAGACATCCTCGCCCTCGGCAGCGAGGCGCGGTTCAACACCCCGGGGGTGGCCGAAGGCAATTGGGGATGGCGTCTCAAGACCTTGCCCGACCCCGGGCTGACCGGCAAATTCAGATGGCTGGCCGAAATCAGCGGACGGCTCAAATCAACTTAGGACCAACGCACTTTCAGAATCCGGGTGGGAATGTCGTGTCGATTGAGGAAGTCGATCCACGCCCCTTGCTCGGGGCGGAGCTGATCCCCTGGACCTTTGACCTCGAGCAGCTCGAAACCCACGGGTGAGTCGTCGGACTCCACCAAGAGGTCCGGTAGACCGCGTCGGTAGCGTCGCAGGTGGCTGCTCAGCCGATCGCAGAAAATCGCTAGGGTGGGTCCGGACACCCGTTCGAGGGCGAAATGGAGGGGCGCTTCCAATTCTGGGTGCCAGGGCACCAGGGCATTGGCGATCCCCACTTTCGCTTGGTAGACCGGCCACAATCTCGGTCGCAGGTCGGGTTCTTCTCTCAGCCGGTCCAATCGCTGCTCGATGCGCTCCCGCCGGCGGATGCGAAATTCCGGACGGCTGAGATCCCAAGGGCCGGTTTGGAACGGATGATGGAAAACGCCTGGCACCGGCTCGAAGACCACGTCCCAGAATGCCAATCCGAAGAGGCTCCGCCAAAGCCAATTCTCCGAGAAGATTCCCCGGCGGCCACGTTCCGCCAGAGCTTCCAAGGTCGCTCTCTCGATGGAACCCTGTGGTGGATCGATATCCATCTCGAGGGTCGGCCGCCGGCTCCGCTTCCAGGGTTTTTGGGTCAAGCCGAGCTTCTTCTTCATGCGGTGCTCGAAGAACGGCACAAAACCCGACTCCGTTTCGTCGAGGGGTGATGCCGCCATCTCCTGGCAGAGATCCAGGGCTTGCCGCAGCTCGCCCAGCTGCTCCAGGGCTCGGCACCGTCGTTCCCGGGCCGGGGGACGACGAGCCTGGGCGTAGAGCTCGACAGCTTGTTGGTGCTCCCCTCGCCGTTCGAGCTCGCGGGCGACTCGGATCAGGATGCCGTCGGCCTTGCGCCGAGCCACGGGCCGCAAGATCTCCGCTTGGTCGCTGACGACTCTCGCCAGCGCCAAAGCATCTTCCAACTTCCCTTCTTCCAAAAGCCCATAGACCTGATGGCGGGTCACGCGCAGCTCGAACGCTTGATCGATCTCCGTTCGATCTTGAAACAACCGGTGCTCCCGGCTGAGGGGGTAGCTCTCGTAACGCACGATGCCCAGGTCGCTGATCACAAACTCGCTGAAGTCTTGCCCGAGGTTGCCGAAGAAGAGTAAGCGGTAGAGCAAGAGTAGCTCCCCGTGCAGCGGACGCCAAATATCGTATTCCGCCCACAATCGACGCCGCGTCTCTTCTTGGTGCTGCGGTCGCAGCAGGACCTCCAACAGCTCCCCGCGCTTGAGCTTCCGGGTCGCCGCGGCGGTGAGCTCTCCAAGGCTGATCACCAGCTCGATCAGCTCGGGCCGACGCAGCACCGCCAAACCTTCCTCAAGGCCGGCTTCCTCACCGTGGTCCAAAAAGCCCGCTTCCCGCAGCTCTCCGGCCGCCATGGCCAAATCGTCGATTTCGTCGTAGCTCAAAAGGTCGCGACGAAAACAGGGTCCCCGGCGCAGGATCAGACGCACGTAGAGCCGTTTGGACCGTTCATCGAGACCGCCGAAATCCTCGGCATAGGCGGACTCCGAATCCGTCAACAAATCCCCGTAGCGTGCGGTGACGGTGTCGAGCACTTGCTCGAAGTTGCGGACGTAGTAGCCGGTTTCCAGCTCGGGGGGTGTCGAGCTCACGGCCTCGCCGTGGTTACGAGATTCCACGGCGGGGACGGAGGGCTCTTCGAGCGAGGATGGGGGCTTCGGCGCGGTCGGCATGCACGGAAGCATAACAACGCGCTCGCCGATTCGATGCCCTCGACACCTTGGGCGGCAAAATCCGCGCAACACCGCCGTTTCCGGCCCGCAGCCGGCACCTACCGTCCCCAATCCTATCGGGTTGATTGACTCGACCAATCCGGTCATAGAGAATCGCCGAAACCCCTATCCCTTTGTGGGAGACCCCTATCCCCTTCTAGGAGACTCGGTATGCGAACCCTGATATCCCAAGCTGTGTTGATCGGCTTGCTCGCCTTGGCGGCGAGCTTTGCCACGCCGCTCACAGCCCAAGAAGCTGAGAGCCAAGAGCCTGAGGTGGCGGAAGGCGCCGCCTTTGATGAAGAAGTTACCGTCACCGCCCGGAAGCGGGAAGAGACCATCCAAGACGTGCCCTTCTCCGTGGTTGCGACCACCGAGGAGATCCTGCGCGACCGTGGCGCGACCACCATCGAGGACGTGTCCGCCAACGTCGCCGGTTTCAGCGTGCAAAACCTGGGACCGGGCCAAAGCCAAGTGGCCATGCGCGGCGTGTCCGCCGGACAGATCGTCCGTGACCAGCCCGGTGTGAAAGAGCAAGTCGGTGTCTACCTCGACGAGTCGGTAATCTCGCTGTCCCTCTTCACCCCGGACATCGACCTCTTCGACATGAACCGCGTCGAGGTGCTGCGTGGACCCCAAGGCACCCTTTTCGGCTCCGGCTCCCTTTCCGGAACGGTCCGCTACATCAGCAACCAACCCGAGCTCGGCGTCTCCGAGACCTCCGGTGAATTTTCGGCCAACTTCATCGACGACGGTGAATTCGGTGGCGACGCCAAAATCGTCACGAACGTGCCCCTGGGTGATTCCGCCGCCATGCGCATCGCCGCCTACTACACCAAGATGGGCGGTTTCATGGACGCCGTGCAGCCGGACCTCTCGGTCAACGAGGACGTCAACAGCGGTGAGCGCACCGGCGTGCGTTGGTCCTTCCGCATCGAGCCCAACGAGCGGCTGACTATCACCCCGCGTCTGATCTACCAAGAGGTCACCACCGACGGTTGGAATCGGATCGACGCCTACAACATTCTCGGCAACCCCTTCACCACCACCCGACCGGCGGTGACCCTCGGCGAGCGCGAGCAGTTCACCCAAACCGAGGAGCCGTTCTCCGACGAGTTCCTGCTCGCCGACCTGACCCTCGCCTACGAATTCGATAACGTCACCCTCACCTCCATCACGTCCTACACGGACCGCGATGTGTTGGTGGTGCGCGATGCCACGGCGCTCACCGCCAGCATCACCGGCGGCTCCATCGGCCTGCCGGAGAACGTCTTCACCCTCGACGGCCCGCTCGACGACGGCACCACTGCCGAGGTCTTGACCCAAGAGCTGCGCCTCTCCGGCGGCAACGACAAAGTCGACTGGGTGGCCGGCCTGTTCTACAGCACCACCGAGCGTGAATACGGTCAAAGCCTGTTGGTCAACGGTTTCGAGGACCTCACCGGCATCCCCACCGCCGGCCTGCGCGCCCCGCGGGACGTGCTCTTCTACTCCGACCTGAGCTACGACCTGGACCAAACCGCCCTCTTCGGCGAAGTGACCTACGCCTTCAATGACAAATTCGACCTCACCGTCGGCGCCCGCTGGTACGACTTCGAGGAAGACCGCGACCAGATCTTCGACGGTATCTTCGGCAACGACAACACGGGCACGGATTTGGTGTCGACCCCCGGGTCCACCTCGGCGAGCGGTTTCGCGCCGCGTTTGATCGCCAGCTACCAGATGAACGAGAACGCGATCTTGAACGCCCAGGTCTCCAAAGGTTTCCGCCTGGGTGGCATCAACGATCCCTTGAACGTGCCCCTTTGCACCCCCGAGGATCTGATCACCTTCGGCGGTCGGGACACCTGGGAAGACGAAGAGCTGTGGAATTATGAAGTCGGCATCAAGACCACCGTCATGGGCGGTCGCGGCACCTTCAACCTGGCGGTTTTCCACATGGATATCGAGAATCTCCAAGCCACCGTCACCGCCGGCTCCTGCTCCTCTCGTGTGGTCTTCAACGTGCCGGAGGCCAGAGCCCAAGGCATCGAGCTGGAATGGACGGCGCAGCTGACCCACTTCTTCGACGTCGCCCTCTCCGCCAGCTACAACGACTCCGAGCTCAGCTCGAGCCTGACCTCCACCGACGCCAACGGCAACGTCAGCATCGTGTCCGGCATCCAGGAAGGCAATCGCCTGCCAACCGTGCCGGAGCTGCAGGTTGCTCTGGCCGGCAACTACCGCTGGGAAATGGATGGCGGTTGGGCCGGTTACTTCAGCGGCGTCTACCAACACGTGGGCTCCCGCTTCACCCAGATCGGTGATCAAGCCGCCGGTTTCGGCACCGTGAACCTGTTGGCGTTCGCGCCCAACAACATCGGCGGTCCGTTGACCCAAAGCACCTTCACGTTCGATCCGGAGCTGCCCGCTTACGACATCGTCAACTTGCGACTCGGCTTCCTGAACGAGAAATACGACATCTCGTTCTACGTCAAGAACGTGACCGACGAGCGCGCCCTGTTGGCCCTCGACCAAGAGCGCGGCACCCTGGCTCGGGTGGGTTATCTGACCAACCAGCCCCGGACCTTCGGCGTCACCACGCGCGTGAAGTTCTGATCCAGGGTTCTGCCCGGACGTAGGGGCGGGGCTTGTCCCCGCCCGCTCACCAAACCGTCTTCCGGACGTAGGGGCGGGGCTTGTCCCCGCCCGCTCACAAACTCGCCCGTTGACGAAAAAGGGACCGGCCTCAGCCGGTCCCTTTTCTCGTGCTCGCGGTGGCCGAGCTTCTATCTACTGAATTTGCTCGCGGGTCTTCATGAAGCGCACCTGGGGCCAATCCTGCTCGGCGCAAGTGAGCTGCCAAGCGGATTTCGCGAGATAGACCGGTAGATCGTGGTGGTCGTCGGCCACTTGCAGGTCGTTTCGGGTTTCGAATGCCTTGAGCTCTTTGGGATCCTCGGCGTCGATCCACCGGGCGGTGTTGAAGGGCGTCGATTCGAAATGCACGGGGATGTTGTACTCGGTCCGAATCCGGTCCGCCAAAACCTCGAATTGCAGGGCGCCGGCCACGCCGACGATCCAATCCGAGCTCAAGCGGGTTTTCAGGATCAACGCCGCGCCTTCCTCCGCCAGCTGCGACAAAGCCCTTCCGAGGTGCTTGGCGCGCATGGGGTCGTCGGCCCGGACCCGTTGCAGCAGCTCGGGCGCAAAGCTGGGAATGCCCGTGAAATGGAGATCCTCCCCTTCGGTCAAGGCATCGCCGATGTGCAGGTTGCCGTGGTTGGGCATGCCGATGATGTCACCGGCGAAGGCCTGCTCCGCCAGCTCGCGGTCTTGGGCCAAAAAGAGCACCGGATTGTGCATGTTGAGCGCCTTGCCGGAGCGCGGATGGTGCAGCTTCATGCCGCGCTCGAACTCACCTGAGCACAAGCGAATAAAGGCCAAGCGGTCGCGGTGCTTGGGATCCATATTCGCTTGGATTTTGAAGACGAAACCCGTCACCTTCTCCTCGCTGGGCTCCACTTGCCGCTCTTTCGTCGGCTGGGGGCGCGGCGGTGGAGCCATGTCCACCAAGGCGTCGAGCAAAGTCTGGACCCCGAAATTGTTCAAGGCCGAGCCGAAATACACCGGCGTCAGGTTGCCTTCGAGATAAGAAGGCCGATCGAATTCAGCGCACAAACCACGGGCCATCTCCACTTCTTCCCGCAGCTGCCCGGCCTGACTCTCGTCCAGGAATTGGTCGATTTTGGGATCGTCCAAACCTTCGCACACCAAACCTTCGGTCTTGCGCTCCTTGTCCCGCGCCGGATCCCGGTGCATGAGCATCAATTGCTCGTTGAGCAGGTCGTAGGAGCCGCGGAACGTCTTGCCCATGCCGATGGGCCAGCTGCCCGGGGTGACTTCCAGCTGGAGCTCTTGCTCCACTTGGTCGAGCAGCTCGAAGGGGTCCATGCCTTCTCGATCGAGCTTGTTGACGAACGTCACGATCGGCACGTCTCGCATGCGGCAAACCTCGAAGAGCTTGCGGGTCTGGCCCTCGATGCCCTTGGCGGAGTCCAACACCATCACCGCGGAGTCGACCGCGGTCAGGGTGCGATACGTGTCCTCGGAGAAATCCTCATGGCCCGGGGTGTCCAGCAAGTTGAAGGTACAGTCGCCGTAATCGAAGGTCATCACGGACGAGGTCACGGAAATGCCGCGCTCCTTTTCCACCTTCATCCAATCGGAGCGCGCACGACGACGCTCGCCCCGCGCCTTCACCGCGCCGGCCAGCTGGATCGCTCCACCGTAGAGCAGCAGCTTCTCGGTCAGCGTGGTTTTGCCCGCGTCGGGGTGGGAAATAATGGCAAAGGTACGACGCCGAGAGATGGCGTCTTGTATCCGACTCATGATGTTCTCTTTATCTCGCGATCGATCCAAGCGTTCAAGCGCTTCAGGCAGGAAGGCCGCCGGGTCCACTCACCGACGGCGGCCGGAGCGTAGCAGAAAAGAGGATGGTAGCGGTTAATGGGCCGCTGAGCCGTAGACCTTCTCGCCCGCTTCCACCGCCAACGCCAACCGATTTTCGGGAGTCGGGAGGGGACATGTGGCGAAGGGGGTGAACACACATGGCGGGTTGTAGGCGCGATTGAAATCCACCACCAGCTTGCCTTCTGCCCCGGCTCCACCCCCATCCGCGAATTGAGCGTAGACGAATCGGCCGCCGCCATAGGTGGTTTTGGTGTTGGTTTGATCCCCGAATACGAACCAAACTTCCGACGGATCACCGGTGGCGAATGCATCCAGCTCGAAGGTGTCGCCGTCTCGCTCGAAGCGGATCCGGCCGGGGGAGGCCATCTCGCTCACGGTGCCCAAAGCCGTGGGGATCTCCACCGCTTTGGGCTCTTGACGCGGAACGTAATCCGCCTCGACCCGCCAGTCCCAGACCACTGGAAAGCGATCGATGCCGGAGAAGTCCCGCCGTACGTCGCTATTGCTGTCTTTGATGCGGACCCCGAGACGTCCATCCCGATCGATGATGAAGAAGCTCACCGTGCCGACCTCGACGACGGTCGGCGTTCCTGCCGAATCACTCGCCAAGGGGACCGCTTGCGGGCCCTCGACGGGCTCTCCGTCGGCCCTCATGGTCTGTCCGTCGGCCAGCTCCAAAACCACTGCGCCGGCCTGTCCGGCCTCGGGCTGATTCAACCGAAGCGTACCCAACCGGTCCGGAGCCGATGGGGGTAACACCACAACACCGTCCGGGTCACTACCGATGGAATTCTCGGGACCTTCGAGCCAAGAAAGCCCGACCAAGGTCAGCCAACCGTCGTCCGTTCGCAGGGCGGTCAACCGCTCCTCATGCCAGGCCTCGACCTGTGCACGGTGGTCGTCCAAAGTCTTCTGATCCATGGATTCTGCGGACACGGCGGCACCCTCCGGAGAGCTGGGGATTTGGCAGCAGCCCATCACGCCCAAGGCGAGAGCAATGCTCGCTGCACAAAACCCGTGCACGAGTGTGGGGGTCCACCGCTGCCGATTTTCAAATTGGGTCATCTCGCTACCTCAACACGATCACGTCACACCATTCACGGCGGCTTCGGCTCATCCCGAGCCGCCCAATAGGCCGCATCTTAACGCGCCTCAGACCTCTTGCCCACGGCCCCGGCCCATGGTACGTTGCGCCTCCCGCCGCGGCTGATCCGAGCCGCCGCCATCCCCCGAACCATCCGACAGCTATCGCTATATCCTTCCGCTTTGGAGGCTCGCCGTGCCGAATCAACTCCGCCAAGACGTCCGTAACCTTGCCATCATCGCCCATGTCGATCACGGCAAAACCACCCTGGTCGATGCCATGCTTTGGCAAAGCGGCATTTTCCGCGACAACCAACAGGTCGCGGAACGGGTCATGGACTCCATCGATCTCGAGCGGGAGAAGGGCATCACCATCATGTCCAAGAACACCGCGATCCTCTTCCAAGAAACTCGGATCAACATCGTCGACACACCGGGCCACGCGGACTTCGGCGGTGAGGTCGAGCGGGTGCTCAAAATGGTGGACGGCGTGCTGCTCTTGGTCGATGCCGCCGAAGGGCCCATGCCCCAAACCCGCTTCGTGCTGCGCAAAGCCCTCGAAGCCAAGCTCAAGCCGATCGTGGTGATCAACAAAATCGACCGTTCCGACGCTCGCGCCCCCGAGGTGTTGGACGAGATCTACGATTTGTTCATCGAGCTCGGTGCGGACGATGCCCTGCTCGAATTCCCGGTCTTCTACGCCAACGCCAAGGCCGGCACCTGTCGGGTCGAAGAACACGGCGAGGATCAAAACCTCGCCCCCCTGATGGAAGAGATTCTGCGCTCCATTCCAGCGCCGTCCTTTGATCCGGAAGCGCCCCTACAATTTCAGGTCACCACCCTCGACTACGACAATTTCCTCGGCCGGTTGGTGATCGGCAGAATCCACAACGGTCGTTTGTCCCGCAATCAACAGGTGGCACGGGTAGGTCACAGCGCTGAGATCGAAACCGTGAAAGTCTCGAGCCTGCTGGGTTATGACGGTCTTAACCGAGTGCCCATCGAAGAGGCTGGTCCGGGCGATATCGTCGCCGTGGTCGGCCTCGACGAGGCTTCGATCGGCGACACCCTGACCTCGCCGGAGGATCCTCGCCCCCTGCCGCCGATTCAAGTGGACGAGCCCACCATCACCATGTCCTTCGGCATCAACGACTCGCCCTTCTCCGGTCTTGAAGGCAAGCACGTGACCTCGAGAAAGCTCAAAGAGCGGTTGGACAAAGAAACCTTGGGCAACGTGTCCATTCGGGTAGAGGACACCTCATCTCCCGAAGTCTTCCAGGTCTCCGGCCGCGGCGAGCTGCAGCTGGCGATCTTGATCGAAATGATGCGCCGTGAGGATTTCGAGCTCACCGTCGGCAAGCCGGACGTGGTGACCAAGGAAATCGGCGGCAAAGTTCACGAGCCCATGGAGCTGTTGACCATCGATACCCCCGAGGACTTCGTCGGCGTGCTGACCCAAAAGCTGGCGCCGCGCAAGGGTCGGGTCAAGAATATGGTGAACTACGGCTCGGGCCGCGTGCGCCTGGAATTCCGCATCCCGTCGCGCGGCTTGATCGGCTTTCGCAGCGAGTTCCTCACCGATACCCGAGGTGAAGGCATCATGCACCAGCTCTTCGATGGTTGGGAGCCGTGGCAGGGAGAGATCCCCCATCGCGGCACCGGCTCCTTGGTGGCCGATCGCAAAGGCAAAGCGACCTCCCACGCGATCGAAGCCCTACAACCCCGCGGCACCTTGTTGATCGGCCCGGGCGCGGAGGTCTACGAAGGCATGATCGTCGGCGAGCACGCCCGTGCCAACGACCTCGACGTCAACATCACCAAGGAAAAGAAGCTCACCAACATCCGTTCCTCCACCGCCGAGGAATACGAGCGTCTGATCCCGCCCCGAAAGATGAGCCTCGAGCAAGCCCTCGAATTCATCAAAGAGGACGAAGCTGTGGAGATCACTCCCAAAAGCGTGCGGCTGCGCAAGAAATCCCTCGACGCGACCCTTCGGAAGTCCGAAGCCCGGAAGAAAAAGCGCCTGGACTGACACCTTTTGGAGCGGGAGCTCGAGCGGCGCTCGGAGCGACGGCAGGAGATCTCGACACGTCGAATCGACAACTCGGAGATTGGATCAAACACCTGTCTGACGTAGCATAGGGACATGAGCGCAGATCATTCGACCGACCCGTCCCATGCCCGCCTGATCGCTGCCTGCGGCGCCAACGATTCCGAAATCGAAGAGCTCCTCGCCTACAACGAAAATCTTTTCGACCTGGGCACCCTCGACCAGGGCCTACGCTTCCCCCTCGAGGACGAGCCCTTCGTGGAATGTTGGAGCCGCTGGGTGGACGAGGCCGAACAGGAAGGGGCGATTCCCGCGCTGCGCAACTACTTGCCCCAGCTGCACTTCCCGATCGTGGAAGGGATCAGCCAGTGGCCGGCCTATCGTCGCGCCACCCTCCAAGGGGCGGATCCGGCCGGACTCGAGGAAGCCACTGGCTTAGAGCTCGAGGACGAGGAGTCGGTGGAGCTCGAGCTGTACGCCGGCGCGGCCGGCCGGGTGCCGGTCTTCAAGCTCAAAGGACGCTCCCAATTCGCGACCATGGTCGAAGCCCTCGGGCGCCGGAATGAGCCGTCCAATATCCCGGACTCCATGGGCGCTTTGATGATCGTCGGTTTCAACAACTGGCACCGCATTCGGGAGCTCAAGCGGAAGTGGCACGAGCAGGACGAGTCCGAGCGGCAGCAGGCCACGTGGAACGAGGCCTTCGCCGAGATCCGCAAGCAGCCCGAGCTCTACCAAGACCGCTTCATGCTGCTGTCGGACGGTCCCTACAGCGCGGTGCCCGCCGCGGATTTGGGTCTCGATGATGAGGAATGGAGAGCGAAATCCTTCGTCATTCGACGGGATCACGAATGCGCCCACTACTTTACCCGTCGCTTGTTCGGCTCGATGCGCAACAACTTGCTCGATGAGCTGATCGCCGACTATGCCGGCATCGTGGCGGCGGAAGGCAGGTATCGAGCCGACTGGTTCCTACGTTTCATTGGCCTCGATACTTACCCCGATTACCGCGAAGGGGGGCGCTTGGATCTCTACCGTGGAGATCCAGCCTTGTCGGAGGGCGCGTTCAAGGTGCTGCAGACTTTGGTCGTGCGCGCCGCCAGGCATCTGGAGAAGGTGGATCAGGAAGCCTTGCCCCGGGGCGAGCGAAGCCCCGGCCTGCAGGCGACGGTGATCGCCGCCCTGGCCTCTATGCGCATCGACGAGCTGGCCTCGGAGTCCGGCCCCGAGCTCCTGGACCGTCGGATCACCGAGCTTCGCGCAAAGCTCTCCACGTCGACCTGATCCGGAGATCGACCACTCCCTCTCGAGCTGCGCGATCTCAAGCTTCGTGGAAGGTCAATCCCCTGAGCTGGTGCCACGCTTTGGGATCGCGGAAGTAGTCTTCGCAAGAGGAATGCTCGCCATCGTTCAACAATGCCGCTGAATGGCCCGCGGCAAAAGCGGTGGCACGATCACACACTGCGTGTAGCGCCACATCATGCTCGGCGAGCAAGTCCCCTCCACCTTGTTGGCGATCGAAGAGCACCAAGGTATCGGTGATCTCACCACCGACCTCCCGAACCGCTTCTAGGAAACCCAGCTTGGAGCCACCGTCGGTGATCAGATCCTCCACCAACAGGACCCGCGACCCAGGCTTGAGCGCTCCCTCTACCCGGGACCCGGTGCCGTACGCTTTCGCCTTCTTGCGGATATATACGAAGGGAACGGCCAAGACACTCGCCAGATAAGCTCCGTAAGGAATACCGGCCGTCTCTCCTCCGGCCAGCACATCGAACGAAGCACCTTTGCGCTCGAGCATCATGGCCGCCGTCGTGCTGTAAAGCCGCATGAACGAGGGATCTGAAACCACCCGCCGGCAGTCGATATAAATCGGGCTCGAATTGCCGGAAGCCAAGCGAAAAGGCTCGTCGACACTGACCCGAATGGCCCGGCTTTCCCAGAGGTGTAAAGCCACTGCCTGTCGGAGACGAGAGAGAATCGGTCCAGTCAGCTGGTCGCGTAGCGCCTCACCCGAGGCGGTAGGCAGCCCTTCCGTATTTTCCATGGTTCCTCCAAAACCGTGCCTATGGTGCCCGAGCAGATCCCTGATACCCAACCCTGAGATCTCGCTTCGGTGACCGGCTCGGCTTTCATCCGATGGATTGTTCAACGCTCACCTTCTTCTAACACACCCCCAGCCCCATTCCCAGCCGTCGCCCGATATACCTGGATCAAGCACCGATCCTCGATTGCAAACCTCGGCAAACTTGTTCGCCGGGTCCATCTTTCTTATGCTGTGGATCTGCGCATGCCGCAAGTCATAGCCCCATGGTCTGCGGATGCAGTTTGCTGTTTCGCCATAGACCAGTAGGTCGACCCAGATCGTCGGCTCGATTTAGACTTTGAGAATAGGTCCCAAGATAGCACTAGCCAATCTATGCTGCCGTGCTATAATGCGCTCGATTCGCCCAAACCTGCGCCCGGGAGGTTCCACTGACCCCATGAGCTGCCATCCAACTGAGCTCGACAAGAACGAGCTTCGCAACACCGAGCCCCAGCCCACAGAGCTGCACCAAGCCTACGAAGCTCTTCGCGAAGAGATCATGGCTCAGATCACCAGCGGAGAGCTCGATCGCGCTCTCGAGCTCAGTGATCGAGCACTCGATCTGGCGCGACGGACCGAAGATCCCCATTTGATCGACAGCGCTCTATGTAATCGAGCCGGACTTCTGGTAGCCCGAGGCGAAGGCCACGATGTGGCCGGGGAGCTCCGCCGAATCCTGATGCGCAGCCCGGAATCCGTGGTTCGCTTCCAAGCCGCCTACGCCTTATGTATGTTCCACGAGCAGGACGAAGATCTGGAGAAGAGTAGATTCTACTCCCAGACCGCCTTGCGATACGCCGAGCTGCATGGCGACCCCGCTTCATTGGCCATCGCCCACAATCGGATGGCCAATCTGAATTTGATCGACAGCTACTTCGAGCCGGCGCTGGAGAGCTACCTCAAAGCTCTGGAGATTCAGGGGACTGAGCCTAGCCTGGAAACTGCCAAGATCCTCTCCAACACCGGCTATTGTCAGGCGGTTCTCGGAGAGCTCGGAGCTGCCTTCGGCTCGCTGACCCGAAGCCTCCGCATGCTGCGCCGTCTGCGCGCAGAGCAATGGCTCCACCGCCCCATGCTCGGCATGAGCTACACGTATTTGGAGGCCGGCCGCTACGACCGCGCGGCGAGCTACGCCCTCAGAGCTTTGGAAAACGCCGAAACCGGCGGCCCGTACCACGACACCCATGTCAAAAATGCTCTCTATCTGCTCGGCGAGGCCGAGAAGCTGCGCGGCGAGGAAGCGGCTGCTTTCGAATGCTTCACGCATCTCCAACAGCGCTTCTATCCTGACCAGCCCGCGATCGTCGACGTCCTCTTGGCCACGGACATCCGCAAACTAATCAATTTGATGGCTTGATCATGGACTACTCCAAGCAATACACCTCGATGCACATTTCGCATCTTTTCTCGAAGGTCGGCGAGCGCTGCCGGCCGCTCCGCGTGGATACCGGCTCGACCCTCTTGGTGCTGTGGCTGTGCCTCTGGGCCCTTCCCGCGGCGGCGATCGGCCCAGATAGCGTGCTGATCAATTCCGGCGACATCGCCCGCGTGCGCGCGGGAACCTATGGCGAGCTCTTCCCGAACGGGGGTGATGCCGTCGATCCCACCCACAAGGTGCTGAGCCTCGACTTCGAATATCCGGAAGGTGTCGAGCGTCATCTGGTGCCGTTCACCGAGAGCTGGCGCCCCGAGCGTCACCCCATGGTGTCTTACGACAGCCGCAGCGATGCGATCATGCTGTTCTGGGTCTCCGGCGCGGCCGACGGAACCTGGAGCATGGAGCTGACCTCGTTTCGTGACGGAGAGTGGCAGCAGAGCTCCAACGTGAAATCGAACCAATCCGCGGTTTTCATCGAGGAGCTACCCAAGGTCACCGTGACCTCCGACGACTTCTATCTCGACCTGGGCGAGGAGATCGAGCCTCTAGAGACGCGTCGCACGACGTTCCACGTGGTTTGGTACCAGGGCAAAGACGTCCACTATGCCCCCCTGTCGTTTGTCGACGGAACGTTCGTCGGTTGGAGCGAGGCGATCTCACTGACCAAGGTCGCCTACGTCGGCCAGCAAGGTCAGAGTGGAGATCAGCTGCCCCCTGGATTCTTGCCCGAGAACCTGACGGGATCCTTCAACATTGCTCCGGCTCTGGACCCCAACGCGATCACGGTGAGCCTGACCGATTCCGATACCGGTCGGCTATCTACCCTCAAAATTGAAGAGACCCCCATGAGCCTCGCTCACCTGGCCGGCCGGGTGCGTGAGGACATCTTGGCCCATGTCGGCACCTACTCCATGTCGGATCTCGAGGCGCTGGCGGATTTCATCCGCTCCGACATCATCTTTATCGGTGCCAAATGCCGCCTGCATCCGACGGTCGGGCGATTTATCGCCGATGAGATCTCCGGTTGGTTGCTCGCCTACGGTGAGTCCTACGGCACCGACCTGACCGCCCTCAGCGAGGATGCATGGCAGGAAACGCTCAACGCCGGAGCTTCCATCTATGCCAAATCCCTCGGCACGGCCACGGTGGACGACGACCAAGCTTTGGAAATCGTCGATACCGATGCTTCGGCTGAGAACCTGGCCAAGCTTCGGGAGCTGGTGCGGATCACCATGCCGGCCGCTTTCGAAGCACCGGAGATTGGTGAGGGCGAAAGCACCATCTACACCTCGGCGGACCTCCGCTCGATGCTGATCGCTTGGAAAGCTCCGGAAGGCGACACCATCCACTACGTCGAGAATCTCGGCCTGGGTTGGACGAGCGAGCCGCTGGCACTGAGGTTGACCGAGGAGCTTTCGGAAGCTCAAGCTCACGACCTCTTGCAACGCAAGATTCGTTGACACCGGCCTTCCAGTGACACCATTCGATAAGTCCCATGGGCTTATCGGACAGCGAAAATCGGCATGCTGCTCGGCATGCCGATTTTCGTTTTGCCCAACTTCTGCCGGAGGCCCAGTTTTGCCGGAGGCCCAGTTTTGCCGGAGCCCGGTATCGGAGCTCAATCTCGGACCTCCTACCCCCATTGCCCCAACTCGCGGACAAGGATTCACTCCGCTCGATTAGCCCAGATAACCAAGCTTTTTCGTTTAGATTAACTATACTATTTATATGCATTCATCGATGAGCGGCATATACTCTGATCTCCTGTTCGGAGCTCGCCACCGGTGAGCTCTTCGTCTATCGCCTGCTTTGGAGCTCGACACTCCCTTTGCACGGCACCTGAATCCCAATAGGAGTTATGTAATGAAGAAAATGTGGATCCTCATGATTGCCCTGATCGCTCTGGCCACCGTCGGCTCGCTCTACGCCGCGTCCTTGAGTCAGGCTCCCGCCCCTGCGACCATCGACAACGCCGCCGGCATCGCCGGCCTACCCACCACCGTCCTCGATCAGATCTCCAGCGAAATTTCGCTTTGCCCGCGTCCCGACGTCGCCTGCCCCGACGTCTATGACCCGGTCACTTGCAGCGACGGTGTGACCTACTCCAACGCCTGCTACGCCTGGCTCGCTTGCGCGACCGGTTGCTCCGGCGGCGGCACCAGCATCTGACACCTCACCACGGTGCGAAGGGCCCGGGCCCGTGGAATTTCATTCCGCGGCTCCCGGGCCCTTCGCGTTTCGGCACGAGAGCGCTGGGTATTTGGGCGCTCAGGTACTGGGCATTCGGGCGCTCGAGCGCCATGTGCTTTTTGCCGACATTCGCCGGATTCGCCTACACATGGTCACCCATCCCCGATAGTCTCAGACTGCGGTTGATTCACTCGAACCTCTCTCGTCCCGCAAGGGGAGCTCCATGGATAAGCAAATTGTCATCGTCACCGGCGGCGCCGGTTTTATTGGCTCACACATTGCCGATGCCTTCTTGGACCAAGGTTGGGAGGTCCACATCCTCGACGATATGAGCGGCGGACGCCCAGAGAACGTGCCAGAGCAAGCCCAGCTCCACGAGCTCGACATTCGCAGCGCCGAAGCGGCTCAGCTGATCGCGGAGATCAAACCGAGAGTGCTGGTCCACCAAGCCGCTCAAATGGATGTCCGCCGATCCGTGGCCGATCCAGGCTTCGACGCCGACGTCAACATTCGCGGAACCCTCAACCTATTGGAAGCTTGCCGCAACGCCTCCGTTCAACAGGTGCTCTTCGCTTCGACCGGTGGCGCGATTTACGGCGAGCAGGATGTCTTCCCCGCCGATGAGGACCATCCCCAACGCCCCGTTTCTCCCTACGGCGTTTCCAAGCTCTCCGTGGAGCGCTATTTGTACTTCTATCACCAGGCCTATGGGCTCGACGTGACGTGCTTGCGCTACGCCAACGTCTACGGCGAGCGCCAGAATCCCCACGGCGAGGCCGGGGTAGTGGCTATTTTTCTCCAAAGGTTGCTCGCCGGCGAGCCCTGCCGGATCAACGGTGATGGCTTGCAAACCCGGGACTACGTGCACGTCTCCGACGTGGTCCGGGCCAACCTGGCGGCCGTCGGGCGGCCGGGTTTTCACACCTACAACGTCGGAACCGGCAAAGAAACGACCGTCGTCGAGCTCTACGAGCGATTGGCGGAAGCCGTTGGGGTGAACGACAAGGCAGCCCATGGACCCGGCATGCCCGGTGAGCAACGCCGCTCGGTCATCACCCCGAAGCGCTTGTTGCGAGATCTCGAGGTTTCCGAGCCGCTGTCCTTGGAGGAAGGCTTCCAACGGACAGCCGCCTGGTTCAGGGAAAGAGCGAGCTCCTGACGAGCTGATGCCCTTGAGCTGATTCTCGACGAGCCGATTCTGCCCGAGGGGCCTGCTCCAGGGCCTCAGGACCGCCTATTCTGCGGACCGGCGCTTTCCGGCAATGCCTTCGAACTGTGGAAATACCTGTGGAAAACTCGGTGGAAAAGGGCCCTTTCCACGGGCTGGGTTTTGACGGCGCAAATTCGCGGCTCAAAATCTACGAGATGCCGCAAGTCAATGAAAACAAGAGCTTTATGAGATGGAGCACGAGATTTCTCGTCATCGGGAAGCGGCAAATCGGCGTAAGTTTTCCACAGGGAAAACTTCATGTACTACTTTAAGGACTCCGCAAGCTCTGTATTCATCGACATTTACGAAGCCTTAACCCGCTCCTAACAATGAGCAGAATGACCGCCAAGCCCGTCCGCGATGGCCGATTTGATCTTTTTCCTCGGCGCTCAGCTGGGCGTAAGTGAGCTCGCTTTCCTCGGGAACGAAGATCGGATCCCAACCGAATCCGTGGCGCCCTTTCGGCTCGAGCACCAACTTCCCTCGGGTCTCCCCCTCCGCATTCAGCAGTCGCTCGCCGTCGAAGTAGGCCAACGCACAACGGGCCTGGGCGTTCATATTTCCCAGCCCCTGGCAGGTCCTCGCGATCCCCTCCGGCCCGACGGATTCGAGCATCCACTTCACCAACGGGCCAGGAAATCCGTTCAAGGCATCGAGGAATAGGCCCGTCTCCTCCACCACCACGGCGCGTCCCAGCCGCTTGAAGGCTTCACGGGCCTTAGCTTCCAAGACCTCGACCAAATCTAAGCTCTGGATTTCGGGTAGGTCCAAGGGCTCGTTGTCGAGCTCCCTGCCGACAATTCGTCGGGTCTCACGGATCTTGCCGGCATTGCCGGTCACTAACACGAACGGTGGGAGCCGACTCGGCGGGTGCTTTTCCGACGGAGATTCCTTCACGACAGCTCTTCTCAGAGAAGACGATGGGCTTGAACTTGTCGACTGAGACCCTTGAGCTGGAATCCGCCCAGGGGCTCGGTGGGAATACGACCCTGGAGTTGCTGGAAGGTCACCTCACCGATGACCACATCCCCGGGCGACGCCACTTTCTCCTCCAAACGAGCCGCCACGTTGACCGTGTTGCCGAGCACGGTGTAGTCCACCCGTCGATTTGAGCCGATATCGCCGACCACCACCGGACCGGTGTTGATGCCGCTGCGAATATTCACCGGCGGCAAGCCCTGCTCGGCTCGCTCCCGATTCCAATCAGCCAAATCGTCGCGGATTTTCTTGGCGGAGGCCACGGCCCGATAAGCATGGTCTTTTTGGGCGAAGGGGGCGCCGAAGAAAGCCATCACGCAGTCGCCGATGAATTTATCGAGGGTGCCGCCGTATTGGAAAATCGCCTCCACCGCAAAGGTGAAATACCGTTCCATCAGCTCCGCGACGTCTTGCGGATCGGCATTTTCCGAGTAGGCGGTAAAACCCACGATGTCGGCGAACATCACCGTCACCTCGGCGCGTTTGAGACGCTGCAAGGCCTCTTCCGGCGAGGCCCCTTCTTGCATGACCTCTTCGATCACCGAAGGCGAGTGGTATCGCTGCAAGCGATTCCGCACCTCCCGTTGGAACTCGGCGTCGCGGGCATTGCGATTCCGTTCGATCGCCACCGCGCAATAGTTGGCCAGCATGGCCAGCAAATCGACATCGGGCTCCTTGAAGCTTCCGGTGTGGTGTGGGGTATCGAGCTGCAACACGCCGATGATTTTTTCGCCCGACCACAGGGGCGTGCACATGGCGGCTCGAATCTGATGAATTCTGACCGACTCGGTGCCGGCCAATCGCTGGTCGGAAAGGGCATCGTAGGTCAAAAGCGCCACCCTTTCCTTCATCACCGACTCCAACATGGTCTTGGAGATCGGCACCTCGCTCTGGGGTCGAAAGTCGGTCTTGTCGTTGACCCGGACGAGCTCACAGACGAGCTGCTCCTCGTCGTCACGCAGCAGGATGAATCCACGGTCGACCGGAAATACCTCGAAGGCGATATCCATCACATGGCTGAAGATTTCATCGTCGGATTCGGTCGCGATCAGCATTCTGGCGAGGCGGCTGAGCAATCCAAAGAACCGAGAGCCGTAGATATCGTCGAGCTCTTCACGTTTCGACTTCCGGATGGCGGTGGAATCCCGACCGAGGGCACCGCCACCGTCGATCAAACCCAGCTCGGCCGAGAGATCTTTGAGGGAGCGAACAATGGTGGCGTTGGAAATGGCGGAATCGGTAGCCGGCTCGGGCTGGGGGGTCGGAGCGGTGGACCAAGAAGGTGCCAGGGGGCTGCTCTGGCCGGCGGCAGGGGGAGGCACGGGCATGGCGTTGGGGCTGCTTTGGCTTCCGAAGGCCGCAACATGGCCGCCGCCGGCCATGCCCTGCCCATGCCCGTCCTGCTCATGCCCGGCCATGCCCCTAGGATCGGCCGACGCCCCGCCTTGGCCGCCCCTCCCGTCCGCGGGAACCACACGGATCTCGAAGACACCGATTTTGATCAGATCACCCGCGTGCAACGGGCCGTGCTGAATGTTTTGGCCGTTCACGAAGACGCCGTTGGTGCTGCGTAGATCCTCGATCGCAAATCCACTGCCGTGACGGCGAACCATGGCATGGTGCCGGGAAACGGAATAGTCCGGCAGCACAACCTCGTTGTCCCCACTTCGGCCGAAACGAACCTCGTCCCGAGAAAGTGAGACTTTCTTTTCCTCGCCATCGACGTAAAAACGCAGCTCGAGCATCAAAAAACCCTATTCGTTGGCGCCACGGTTGGCAAGGGGCTACTTCTCCCTCAATAGACGGCTCAGCTCGGTAAATCGTCTCGAAAAAGGGGCATGGTCATACACCTCGGGCCTCCCCGGGCCCTGGAAAGCTCGTTGTCGTCCAACACGATGGCGGTCGGACCCTGGTCGAGCACGGATTCTTTGCCGGCGATCACATCCCGGCCATCGAGCACCCTGAAACCGCGATTGGACAGCTCCTCGGCGGTCCGACGATTTCGACGGTAGAAAGTGATCACGCCCGGAGCGAGGGCAAAAGCGTTGGCTCCGTCCGTCCACTGCTCCCGTTGTTGATCGATCAGGCTATCGCCGCCACCGCAGGGGATCAGCTCGATCTCCATCCCGATCGAAGCCATGGCGGTCGGCAAGTCGTCGCGCAATGTATAAGAAACCTCGGAATTCGCCAGGTCCACGACATATACGTCGCCGGCCTCGAGACCGCCGGGCGCGATCACCGGCAGGTACGCCAAGCAACGACCGTGGTCGATGAAGGTAAAGACCGTATCTAGATGCATGTAGGAGCGGCGTGAGGGAATTTCAACCACCACCAAGTGCCGGAAGCCGGTCTCCTCGCAGCGCTGCAACAGGTGACGGGCCAGGGTGTCGACCCCATAGCGGTTGGTGCGCTCGGAGAGTCCGACCATCAACACGTCGTGACGCGGCACCAGGACATCCCCACCTTCGATCATCGGACGTCGGGGCACGTCGTCGGCTTTGGGCTGGTGCAGGCGAATCATCTCCTGCCAGCCCCTCAACGCCGGATGGGATTTGAATACCAGGCTGGACAGCAAAGGCTCTCGACCGCGGGCCTCGGTCGCCATCGACGAAACCAGCACCCGATTGCCGATCACCACCTGGGGATCCCGCTGAAAGAAATAGTTGGGCACCGGAGCAAGGCGGTAGAAATGGCGGATGCTGTCTCCGGGATGCTGCTGGGAGGAGCGCAACCCTTCGGTCACGGTGCGCGCCAGATCAGCACCCGACATGGCTCCGAGCTCTTTGAGCACCTGGTCCTCGACACCCTGGGTCGCCAATTGGGATAAAAGCTCCCGTTTGACGTCGTTCTTCGCCAACACATCCGCCAGCAGGTCTTGGGGATCGAGGGCTTCCACACCCGCCGCCTCGAGCACCGCGCGAAATTGATCGTGCTCTTCCCGCGCATCTTCGCCGTAGAGGATGTCGTCGAAGAGCAGACGATCCATCATCGAGGGCACCATCCAGTCGATTTCTCGCCCTGGTCGATGGATCAATACCCGACGCAAGCGTCCGATCTCCGAGCGCACATTCAATGCCATCATTCACCTCGTTACGATCTCGAATCCGCGGAGCCGGGCGGACGCACGTCGCCCGAAAAGCCGAATGGTCGGCGTCGGAGCCCGTACATTCGGCCTCGGTGATCGAGCACCCGAGCGATTCGACCAGCCTGCCGCGATCCACTGCTTCCATGAAGTCACAGGTCTGCTCACCAGCCGGCTCAGACCCCTTGAGAATGGTTGGATCATAGCAAGCGCCCCCTTGGTTGTCAGGCTCGGCAAGGGCATCTCAGCCTGCTAAGATCCCCCCGTTCGCCGCGCGCCCTGTGGCCCGGCTCCCGCCCTCGCGACCGTCCCGGAAGCCTTGCTCCAAACTCCAAATTTTCCCGCCCGAGCCCTCCCGTCGGGCGCAACGCCACGGAATCCAACCATGAGCGATCCGCATAGCCTCTCCCAAGCCCCCCAGAACCCTCTCCACGAACGATACGCGTCCCGCGAGATGGCGCGAATCTTCTCCGCTTCCAGCCGTTTCAGCCAATGGCGCAAGCTGTGGATCGCCCTGGCGGAGAGCCAAAAAGAGCTGGGGCTCGACATCTCCGACCAGCAGCTCGACGCCTTGCGGGCGGCCGCCGACCAAATCGATCTCGACCGGGTGGCGGAAATCGAGCGCCAGACCCGCCATGACGTGGTTGCTCACATCCGGCATTATGCGGAAAAAGCCGGGGTCGGCGGCGGCATCATTCACCTGGGGGCCACCAGCGCCTTCATCACCGACAACACGGACGTGCTGCTCAGCCGCGAGGCCCTGCTCGTGCTGCGCAAGCGCCTGGTGTCGACCATCAAACATCTGGCCGAATTCGCCCGTCGCACCAGCCACATTCCGGCCCTGGCCTACACCCACTTCCAACCGGCTCAGCTGACCACGGTCGGCAAGCGGGCTTGCCTGTGGCTGCAGGATTTCGTGCTCGACTTGCAGGAGCTGGACCACCGGCTCGAGACGTTGCGCTGCCGTGGCGCCAAAGGCACCACGGGCACCCAAGCCAGCTATCTCACCCTCTTCGGCGGCGACCACGAGAAGGTGCGCGCTCTCGATCGCGCCATCGCTCGCCGTCTGGGCTTTTCCGCGGCTTTCCACCTGACGGGGCAGACCTATTCCCGCAAACAAGACACGCAAATCCTCCACACCCTGACCGGCATCGCCGAGTCGTGCCACAAAATGGGCACGGATCTGCGTCTGTTGCAGGGCGTCGGCGAGCTTGCCGAGCCCTTCGACGAGAAGCAGGTCGGCTCGTCGGCCATGGCCTACAAACGGAATCCCATCCGCGCCGAGCGTCTGTGCGGCCTTTCCCGCCGATTGATGACCGACAGCATCAACGGCTGCCTGAACACCGCCACCCAATGGTTGGAGCGGAGCCTCGACGACTCGTCCAACCGTCGATTGGTGTTGCCCGACGCCTTCCTCTGCGCCGATGCCATCCTCTCCCTGGCCGCCCACATCGCCGGCGGCTTGCGGGTTCGCGAAACCGCCATCAGCGCCAGAATCGAGCGCGAGCTACCGTTCATGGCCACGGAAACCCTGTTGATGGAAGCGGTGCTGCGGGGCGGAGATCGCCAAGAGCTACACGAACGGATCCGCGAATACAGCCTCGAATCCCAAGATGTGGTGGAGCAGGGACGGCCCAACCCGCTGATCGACAAAATCGTCGGGGATGCCGATTTCCGATTGAGCCTGGAGGAAGTCGAGCCCTGGCTCGCCCCGGAGCTGTTCACCGGACGATCCCAACAGCAGGTGGAGGACTTTCTAGGTGAGGTCGTAGAGGGTCTCTTGGAGGGTGCGGAGGAGGCTGACGTCGAGGCCCCGAGGGTTTAATTCGACTCCGTCAGAAACGGATTCTCGGCGGGTCGGCGCGGTTCTCCGCGGGTCGGTGCTTCGGGTTTCACCGGTATTTGACGCTTTAGCAAATAGTGGCGTCTTCTAGAACGTGAAACCCCTTCGCCACCGATCCATTCTCATGGCCGTGGAGCCCTTGCCAATGCACGTCAATCCTTACCGATACCTGTCTCTTTCACTTTCATTGATCGCCTTTCTGGCTTTTGCCGACCTGGGCGCCGCCGATCCGGCCCATGCTCGAGCCGGTACCACCTTCGATTGCGCCGCGCTGCCGATCGATGGCATCGGTCACGAGCGTTTGTCCGAGCTGAAAGGGGCCCTGACCCGTTGGTTGGAGCTGGACGACGTGCTCTTCGCCTGCGACGCGCCCGACACTCTGACCGGTGCCCGAGCCGACTTGGCCGGATCCGGAGCCTATTGGTCCGACGTGCCCACGGATCGCTTGAGCATCGCCCGCGCTTCTCACCCGGGGCAGCGGAAGAGCTATCAGGGGGCCGTGGTGCTCACCCGCGGTGGCCCTTACCAAGTGCTGTTGATGGATGAAGGCACTTCCATTGACCAGTTGGTCGCCACCGACCCCGAGCCCGGGCACGAAGGTTGCCATCGGGCCCACGTGATGCCGTTCACCGAATCCCGGGTGCTCGCCCGCCAATCCGCCAACCGTGCTCCCGGACCCGTCCATCGTTTCGGCGCCGCGGCCGGCGAGGCAGCGGACGCGGTGGACGGAGCCCGCTGGCTGGCGGATGTGGAGACGCTCGCGGGATGGAATCGTCATACCCACGGCTCGGAGATCCTCCAGGCCCGCGACTGGCTGGTGACCCAGATGTCCGGCCTGGGGCTCACCACCTCCACGGAATCGTTTCAGGTGGGCGGCACCACCGCCTTCAATGTCATCGGCCGTTTGGACGGCACCACCCGCCCCGACGACTGGTTCTTGGTGGGAGCCCACTACGACGCCACCTCCCAAAACACCTCCCAGGCGGCCCCGGGGGCCGAAGACAACGCCAGTGGCTGCGCCGGAGTTTTGGAGCTGGCCCGGGTGCTCACCGCCCGCAGCCCGGAGGCGACGATTTTCTTCATCTGCTATTCGGGCGAGGAACAAGGCTTGCACGGCAGCGAAGATCACGCCGGCGATTTGGTGGCGGCCGGTGACGGCTCGAAAATTCAGCGGGTGCTGACCATGGACATGATCGGTTACACCGGCGATGCCGACCTGGACGTGCTGCTCGAAACCGAGCCGGCCTTCGAATCTACTTTGGACGCCCTCGAAGCCGCCGCGGCCGCCTTTACCACCCTGCGGACCGTGACCTCGCTCTTCGCTTTCGGCTCAGACCACGTGCCGTATTTGAACCGCAATTTGCCGGCTCTGCTGACCATCGAAAACGATTGGGACAGCTATCCGTCCTACCACCGCACCAGTGACACGGCGGACAACATCACCCAAGCCATGGGCGAGCAAATCCTGCGCATGAACGCGGCGGTTCTAGCCGATGAAACCGGCGCCGGCTCCTCGGCGGAAACGCCGATCTTCGCCGACACCTTCGAGGGCGGAGACCTCAGCGCCTGGAGCCACGTCGAATCGCCTTGAATCCAACTAGCGATCTCGCAGGGCGGGTAGCCCGACCCCGGGGGTCGGGCGCTCCCGCAGCACCTCACGTCTGAAGCTGAAGAGCTCGGCCGGTCGGCCGCCGGTGCGCGCGGAGGTGCGCCCCGTGCCTTCCACGAGGCCGCCCTTCTCTACCAGGCGCCGAAAATTCTGTTTGTGTAATCGGCGGCCGGCCAAGGCCTCCACCACCCTCTGCAGCTGCAGGAGCGTAAAGGTCGGTGGCAGGAGCTCGAAGACCACGGGTCGAAATTTGATCTTGCCCCGCAGCCGTTGGAGCCCGGTGGCGACGATGCGTCGGTGGTCCAAGCGCATGGGTCGACCGTGGGTCTCGATCCCCCGGGTCTCACCTTGCCCGCGATCACGCAGACTTTCCGCCACCAGCCCCGCCTCGTACAACAGCTCGTAGCGATCCAGCACCCGATATCCGTCCCACGGAGCCCCGCCCAAGCCGAAAGCGATATCGACCCGCTCCCGCCGAGACGCCGTTTCGGCTCCGCCGGCCCGTTGAGCCCATTCGTTCAGGGCCGGCTCCAGGCTGTGCTCGAGCACCGTCGGCCGACCTTCCCGCCAGTCTTCCCAAGGCAAGAAGTCGTACCAATCCCGCCACCGGGCCCCGTCGGATTTGGCGCCCTCCACCGCCAGGCTCAAATAACCGATCGAGAGCACCCTCGGTCCCCCCAGCCGTTCCCTGGGATCCCGGTGTTTGTCGCCGAAGGTGTAGAGCTGCTCCACGTATCCCACCTCGATACCTGCTTGCTCACGGATCCAACCCCGGAGCGCCAGCTCCAGAGTGCGATCCCGCTCCGGATCCAGGGGGCCGAAGGGTAGGGCATCAAAGGTTTCGTCGGGCCGAGCCGGCCGCTCAGTGGGCAAACCCTCTGCAGTGAGGTTGCCGGCAATGTCTTCAGCAGCGTCGTCATCGAGGCTCTGATCACCGCCCCCGAGGTCGCCGACGCCGTGACCGAGGCGGGGCACGGTCAGAATCCGGGGACGCTCATCGGTAACGGCGACGACCACCGCGTTCAATCCGATCACCACCGAAAGACCGTCGGCCACGGCTCAGCCCTCCTTCAAGCCCAGTGCTTCGTCGAATGACGAGGCGGAGACCTCGATCGGCCGGCGCTGAAAGACGTCCGCGAAATGCTTTGAAACCACCGTCGCCAGCTCCGGCAGGGCCGGAGGATCCGGAATCCACTCCGCCATGGAGGTCATGCGCACTCCTTGCAGGCCGCAGGCCACGATGCCGGAAAAATGCTCCAGCTCGGTGCGCACATTGAGGGCAAAACCGTGAATGGTGATCCAGCGGGAAAGATGCACGCCGATGGAAGCGATTTTCTGATCTCCCACCCAAATGCCGATGAAGTCTTTGCCTTCCTTGCGCTGGGCGGCAATGCCGAAGTCCGACAACGCGCGCAACAAGGTCTCTTGGAGATCGCGGACGTATTTGCCGATATCCCGCCGATCGGGATTCAGGTTGACGATCGGATATCCCACCAGCTGACCCGGCCCGTGGTAAGTCACTTGTCCACCGCGATTGGATTCGAAGACCTCGACCCCTCGGGTTTCCAACCATCGGCGATCGGCCAGCACATCGCCCTCGTCAGCATTGCGGCCGAGGGTAAATACCGGATGATGCTCCAATAAAAGCAGACGCTCAGGCCCTTCGCCTGCCTTGATCCGCCGCCTCACTTCTTCCTGGGCTTCGAAAGTCGGACCGTAGGCCCGGCGCCCGAGCCATGAAATATGCAACGAACGTCCGACGCTGGTGGTCTCGGGCGGCGGCTCGGCGGGAAGCCCGGCCTCGGGTGGAAGACCTGTCTCAGGGCCGGTCATGGTCACCCTCCTCGAGAAGCTCGGATTCGGTCGCAATCATGGGCCAAGTCGCGGCGCCGGCGGCTTCTTCCATCCAACCCTGCTCGACTAAGAAAGCCGAGGTCACTCGCCACATCAGCGGCAAACGGTCGATCAAGCGATGGTCCCCGTCGGTCATCAGATGGAGCTGCGCGCATTGGGCCGGACAATTCACGGCGAAATCCAGGACCATACGCCAATCCACGTCGGTGTCGTTTTGGCCTTGAAATATCAACGTCTGGGTGGTGGTCGCAGCGGAAAGCTCGTCGACCCGGTAGGATCGCAAATCCTCGATCATCCGCCAGTCCAAGTCGTAGGACCCGAGCTCGTGATGCAGGCGAACCCGGCCGAGCTCCGGCCAGCGCTGGAAGGTCTCTTCCCCCAGACGCCGACGCACGCCACCTTCCAGGTTGAAACCGGGAGCGATGTAAACCGCGGCCACGACTTGCTCGGGATGACGCGCCGCATACCAAGCCGCGACCCCACCTCCCATGGACGATCCGAAGAAGATCAGCTTGCGAAATCCGAGGGATTGGAGGTGGGTCACCATGCGGCCCAAATCTTCGATATTGCGGGTAACGGTCATGTCGGTGATGGTGCCGCCCGACTCTCCGTGCCCCTGAAAGTCGAAGCTGCAAAAAGCTAAGCCGGCGGTCACCAGAAGGCGTCCGAATACCTCGGTTTTGAAGCTACGTCTCGAAGACGCAAAACCGTGGCAATAGACCACGCACAGCTCGCGATGGGTGGCATGCTCGGGGCGCCGTAGCTCGTAGCTCAAATGGGAGGAAGAACCTCCAGGCTCATGGATCGGTAAGTCGGCCACGGGTTACGATACACCAGTACGGAAAGAACGTCACAGAAAGACAAGCCACAGAAAAGACACGTCATGAAAGACCCGTCGTGGAAAGACTTCTAGATCCCTTCGTCCAACTGAGCTCCGAGCTGCACGTGGCGATCGTCGCGGGCCTCGCGCTTCTCATCTTCGGCCGACGGCTTTTTTGGTTGGCGATCGCCGGGCTAGGCGCATTCGTCGCGGTGTGGCTGACCTTCCAATTGGGTCAAGCCTTGGAACCCCAAATGCGCGTGGGGGTGGCGGTCGTCGCCGGTCTGGTGGGCGCGGTCTTCGCCATCGCCGCCCAAAAGGCCGCCCTCAACGTGGCCGGAACGGTGCTCGGCGCCCTGTTGTGCGGCTGGATCACCTACGTGGTCCACACCGATTTCCTGTTCAAAGATCCCGCTGGATGGCCCTTGGCAGCTGCTATCGTCGGCGCTTTTCTGGGCTTGCTCTTCGCCCAAAAGTTGTTCAACGCGGCCCTGATCCTGGTGTCGTCCGGGGTCGGTGCTCTTCTGTTGACCCAGGGCCTCTCCGCCGTCTGGCTCTGGGATCCGATGCGTGAGACGCTCGCCATGGGGACCTTATTTATTGCGGGGTTGTTGGTCCAAAAGGGCCGAAAGAAGCCGCCTCCTGCTGTGGATTAGCCTCGGATCCAATGGGAACATCCGTCTGCACCTTTTAGACGAAGATTAAGATGTCGGATGTGATGATGTGGTTTGGGACGAGTCCAGAAATCGCTCTACGGCAATCGGTAAGAAAGACTAGGTTGGGAAAAACAGATGACGACGCTGGCATATTTCGGTCATCGCCTCAAAGGGCAGCTCGCTGAAAACCCCGAAGGGCTCTCCGGAGTGGAGGTGGTATGGCACGGCACGCACCCGGGCGACTTGATGGCCCAGGGTCAGAAGCAGGCCGTTTCCGTGCTGGTGGCCGAGCTCGAGGCCCTCGGAGACGACCCCGCGGACCGATTGGCTCGCTTTCGCGAGACCTGCAAACCGGAGCTCACCCTGGTGCTCCACCATTTCGCCAAGCGGGATCTCCTCAGCTCGTTGCTCGTGGACAACACCCGTACTCTGCAAGCACCGGTGGCTTTGTCGACCCTGCGCTCTCAAATGCTGAGTCTGATCGTGCGCGACATGCTCGCGCCCACATCACAACCCGGGCCCACCCTGCCGAGAACGCCTGCCACCTCACGAAATCAGGGCTCGAATCCCTCCCCCACCACGTGTCCCCAATGCGGAGCGCGGCTGGGGTCAGTCAACCTTTAAATGGAGAAATCCATTGGACACTCAACCGTTCACACCCCCTGAGCGTCAATTCTCCGTCGAGCAATTGGCCCGACTGCTGGAAATCACTTCCGAAGTCGACTGCGAATGCCCGAACCACCTTTCGCGGATCGTCGATGGGCTCTTGGCTTTCGAGGAATACTCCGCCGGTTGCGAAAGCCGCAACGCCGAGGACCAAGCCCTTCACGCCTTGCTTTACCGGGAAACCGCCAAGGCGCGGGCGATCATGGAAGCTGCTCTCGTCGAGCTCGTTCGATTCGAAAAGATCGAGCTGTGATCCGGACTGGGGATCCCAGGGCTAAGCCTGGGCTTTTTTGATCAGCGCCGCCAGAGCCCCTTCCCTGGCCTCCTGACGCCGGGCAGCTCGATCGACCACGGGATCCGCTGCCCGCACCTCACAGCCTTCCAATGTGCATCGCTCACAGGTGGTGTGCACCTCGCTTCGGACGATCGCCGGGTCGTCACAGAAGGCGATGCGCTTGCGCAGGTTGTCGTCGACGCGAAAACCGATGCTGATGCTGGTGTTGGAAGCTTCCGTCAAAGCCAAGGGGCGAGTCAGGGTGAACAGCAGATATTCTTCGTCGTCGGCCACGAAATGGCATCGATGGGCATGGGCCTTCAGCTGAACCCGCTCCCCGGTCCGGACCTTGCCCAACATCGCTGGGCCCGGCCAGCGACGGCAATAATGCTCCCCGGGCTCCATGCCCAAGGGAATCGGCAAGCCGCTCATGTTGAGAATTTTGGTCAAGCGGAACACGGGCTCGCCGGCGGCATTGGCGAAACGCACAAAAAATGAGCTCTGAAAATCGAAGTGTCGCGGCAAAAGCTGGCTGAGACGATAGAAGAACGTCTCGGGGGTGGTTTGATATTTCGCCAGCAGTCCCTCAAAGACTTCCGACGACCAGGCCGGGCGATCGAAGAGGGCTTCGAGGTCGGCCACCAGGGACTTTTGATTCAAAAGGATCGCCCCGGAAAAGTAGGCGGCCTCGAAGTCGTTGATGACTTGGTCGAACGACTCCACCCTCACATAGCCGGAGGTTTGGGATCGCAGCTTGTGGCCGAGCCTCAGATAGCCGAGCTCCCGTCCCATGGCAAAGGCTCGCTGGGGCTCCAAAAGCCGCGGATTGATCGCCAGACGCCGAGGCTGCCCGTCGACGAAAACCGAGCGCAAATCCGCCAGCTCGGGGAAGTCGGCGAGCAGCGACTCCTCGATCACGAAACCGTAACGCCGCTCCAAAACGGTCTGAAGATCCGTCGACGGCAGACCCGTGCGTTGCGCCCATCCTTTTTCGTCGAGAAACGTCTCCGCGGCTTCTTCGATCTCCTCGAAGTAGTTGCCCCTGAGCTGCTGATACGAGCGCAAGGCCGCGAATAGAAAATGCTCGACCCGGACGTCGTAGGACTGCCCGATCTCCAAGAAGCTGCTCAATAGCGCACCGGCTTTGGCGGGCACCTCGGTCACCAAACCCACCACTTGCTCCGGCTCGATGCCGAAGAGGTGGAAGGGGAATTCCCGCAAAAAAGATGAGCTGACCAGCTCCCGAACCGGTCGGAGGTGCTCGGCGACCCGCGGAGAGACCAGCTCGTCGTAGCTGATCTCCAAGGCCTCCGCCATCTGTATCAGCTTGTCGGGCTTTGGGTACTTACGCCCCTTCTCGATTTCCGACAGATACGAGACCGACATCCCTGTTTTTTTGGCCAGCTCCTTCAGACCCCAACCGTGGTCGAGACGGTGGTGTCGGAGCTTGAGGCCCAGGATGTACCGAAGGCTCTCCGGATTGAGATTCATGCGCTCCCCTAGAAGTCCAAATCAGCTTGAGCGCATTGTAACCCGTACCCGAGCTCGGGAACTAAGCGACCCATGAACATGGTCTTGGGATAAATCATCAGCGAAATTTCGCTACAAGTTCAAGATTCACCCTTGACTAAGCGAAATTTCGCTGACTACAATTCTTTCGCGCCGAAAATTCGCATTTGCGGCATTCGCATCCGCGGCATGAGCCGGCTTCGGGAGGTCACGAGACCCGAGCCGGCCACAACGACGAACGAGCTGTGACGACTCTGCTGGAGACCCCATGACCACCACCTTGACCGCTCCGAATCCCATTTTGGAAACTCCCCCACCCGCACCCGGCCGCTTGGAACGGGCCGATTCGCCTGAAGCCGGCCCCTCGTGGATTGCTTTGGGAGACGGTGTCGAGCTGTGGGCGGCAGCGGATGGGCCCCGATGCCGTGAGCTGCTGACCGGACGAGCCGTCGCCATGGTGGCAGCCTTGCATCGTTCGCTCTCACCACAACGCGACGAGCTGCTGGCGGCCCGTCTCGAGCGCCAGAAGCGGTGGGACGCCGGGGATCTGCCGGGTTATTTGCCCAAGGACTCCGAAGCCGTGGTCGGAGATTGGACGGTCGCCGAGGTGCCCGCCGATTTGCGGCGACGTCGGGTGGAGATCACCGGACCGGTGAACGATCCGAAGATGGTCATTAAGATGCTAAGCCGCAACGAGCTGGGGCATCGTGCGGATTGCGCCATGGTGGATTTCGAGGATTCGATGAAACCCACCTGGGATCACATCGTGGAAGGTGTGCACAACGTCATCGGCGCCGCGGAGAAGAATCTCACTTACGTGAAACCCGCCCGGGGCTCACAGCCCGAGCGCCCTTACGCCGTAGACCCGGAAGACATGGCCAAGCTGTGGGTGCGGGTCCGCGGCATGCATCTCACGGAGTCCAACGTCCGGGTCGACGGCGAGCCCGTGGCCGCGGGTCTCTTCGATCTCGCCCTTTGCCTCCTGCACGCCGCCCCTCCCCAAGTCACCCGGGGCGAGACTCCCGCCTTCTACGTGCCCAAATGTGAGCATTTTCTCGAGGCCCGCTGGTGGCAACAGCTTTTCGTCGAGGCCCAAGAGCAAGCGGGTTTGCCCGTGGGAACCCTGCGCGCGACTTTCCTCATCGAAACCCTGCCGGCCGCCTTCCAAATCGAGGAGATCCTCTACGAAATTCGCCAACACGCGGCGGGGCTCAACGTCGGACGCTGGGACAAGATCTTCAGCGACATCAAAGTCTTGAAAGCCCATCCCGACCGGGTGATGGCGGATCGGGCGTCCATCGGCATGGGTCGCCCGTGGATGAAGGCCTACGCCGAGCGCTTGATCCGCATTTGCCACCGCCGAGGTGCCTATGCCATCGGCGGTATGTCCGCCTTCACCCCCGGCAAGACCGCCGAGCTTCGGCAGCACCAAGTCTCAAAAGTCTTGGAAGACAAACATTTCGAATTCGCCCTCGGCCACGACGGCTGCTGGGTCTCCCACCCCTATTTCATCGGCCCCGCGTTGGAAGCCTTTCCCGCCGACCAACAGCTCTCCAAGACCCTCGACGCCTCCGCCGACTACCCGGACCTGCTACCCCGTTCCACCCCGCCCCACACCATGGACGGCTTGAGAACCAACGTTCGGGTCGGCATCGCCTACCTCGAAGGCTGGCGCCGCGGCCTCGGATGCGTGGCTTGGGACCATTTGATGGAAGACCTGGCCACCCTCGAAATCTCGCGGGCGCAGGTCTGGCAATGGTGCCGTCATCGCATCGAGCTGGACGACGGTCAGCGAGTGACGCCCGAGCTGGTTCGGGAGGTCTTCGACCAAGAGCTCGACAAAATCCGCGCCGAGCTCGATCACGACCTAGGCGCCGCCACCACCCGAGCCGAGCAGGCCAAAGCGTCCTTCCAAGCCGCCGCCCAGGAGGCCGCCGAAATCTTCCTCGAGCCGGATCTGCGGGATTTCTTGACCCTTACGAGCCCGTTTCAAGACCGTACCTAGTTGATTCCATCTAGAAATGCTCTCTCGGTGGGTCGGCGCGGCGCCCTGCGCGCGCCGCTACGAACTCGCACCACCGCTGAGGCGCCGCTGCAAGTTGCTGATGTGGTGGAGCTTATGCCGACTTACTGGTTGATCCGCTCAGACAAGCTTCGCGGTCGTGCTCGGTGCGCCGCGCCTTCCGGATCCTCGAAAACGCCAAAAATAGATCAAACCTAGATCGAAAACTCACCAAGAAATACCCATCTTGTCGACTTTCGTCGACTTCGACCCGAAACCGGTTTCGACCCGGAGCTCGGGATCTTGCACGACCCGCCTCGACCTCGAGGCAATTCGACCGTAAAGGAAAGACACACCATGTTGCCGAAAAGCACCTGTGAGATTCAGAACGATTGGCAGACCAACCCGCGCTGGGCCGGTGTTGAGCGCCCTTATACCTCCGAGCAAGTCAAACGGCTCAGGGGTTCTCTGAAGGTCTCTCACACCCTCGCCGAGCACGGTGCTGAGCGCCTTTGGAACCTGTTGGAGACCGAGGACTACGTCAACGCCCTGGGCGCGCTGACCGGCAATCAGGCCATGCAGCAGGTCAAGGCCGGCCTCAAAGCGATCTACCTTTCCGGCTGGCAGGTGGCCGCGGACGCCAACCTCTCCGGGCAGATGTATCCGGATCAAAGCCTCTACCCCGCCAACAGCGTGCCTCACGTGGTCAAACGCATCAACCAAGCCCTGATGCGTGCCGATCAAATCCACCACGCCGAAGGCCATTCCGACGTCCATTGGCTGGCGCCCATCGTCGCCGATGCCGAAGCCGGATTCGGTGGCCCTCTGCACGCCTATGAGCTGATGAAGGCGATGATCGAAGCCGGCGCCGCAGGCGTGCATTTCGAGGATCAGCTGGCCTCGGAAAAGAAATGTGGTCACCTGGGCGGCAAGGTGCTCGTGCCGACCTCCCAATTCGTCCAAACCTTGACCGCCGCGCGCCTCGCCGCGGACGTTGAAGGGGTGCCGACCCTCCTGGTCGCCCGCACCGACGCCAACAGCGCCCGGCTCATGACCTCCGACATCGACGAATACGATCACCGATTCAAGACCGGCGAGCGCACTCCAGAGGGTTTCTTCCGCATCACCGGCGGTCTCGAGGTCGCCATCGCCCGGGGCTTGGCCTACGCTCCGTACGCCGATCTCGTCTGGTGCGAGACCTCGACCCCTGACTTGGGCGAGGCCAAAATATTCGCCGAAGCGATCAAAGAACGCTTCCCCAACAAGATGCTGGCCTACAACTGCTCGCCGTCGTTCAATTGGAAAGCCAAGCTCGACGACGCCACCATCGCCAAATTCCAGCGGGAGCTGGGCGCCATGGGTTATAAATTCCAATTCGTCACCCTGGCGGGATTCCACGCCCTCAACCACTCCATGTTCCAGCTCTCCCTCGACTACCGCGATCGGGGCATGGCGGCCTATTCCCAGCTGCAAGAAGCGGAATTCGCCGCCGAGGTGGACGGTTACACCGCGACCAAACACCAGCGCGAGGTGGGCACCGGCTACTTCGACACCGTGCGCGAGGTGATCAGCGGTGGCGTGGCGGCGACCGCCGCGATGGCGGAATCCACGGAGACCGCTCAATTCGTCTAGATATAGCTATCGGCCAGGCCTGACGCCTGGCGGCGAGTGCGGGGGTGAGCCCCGCACCAACGACTGCAATGCTTCTTTGGGCTTTCCCCGAAACCGATCCGATTCAGGATCGGTTTTTTGTTGTTGCAATCCAGGCACACCCCCACGCCCCTTGATGAAGAGGAGACCACCACGAGCCTAAAACGTGACATTTCTTTCTAAAAGAAGTGAGGGGATTTCGACGGTCGATACGTCTAAGTCGTCGAGACGGAGCGGTTCCCTGTCGGCCTCGCTGCCGAGCTTGGTCAATTCAACTGAGCCTGGGGGTTTTACCGGGACTTTCCGTCTAGGGAGTGTGTTACTCTCCGATTAGATATCGATCTTAACTCACCTAGAGGTCTAGCTTATCCACGGGACGCTTTACGCGGGATCAAGTCTCCGAGCCGAGAAAACTTTCGGCCACTGCAGGAGCCTGCCCACGAGAAGGTCTTGCTGAGACGGGCTACCCAACCTTGCTCCCTCACGAGCCAGGAGACTTTCTCTAAGATGTTGCGCCGAAGCCTCCCCCTCTTCCTGTTGGTCGCCCTGCTTGTCCCCCTAGCATCCTCCGCCCAAGATGCCGACTATCGAGTCTTTCTAGACCTCGACAACAATCCGAGCAACGGCTGCACCGTGATCACGGTCGATGGCGCATTTGATGGTGTCGAGGAGATCCTCACCACCACGGTCTCTATGGACAATGTCACCGCCGTGACACGTTCCACTTGTGATGAGGTGAGCGGTACGTTCGGCGCCCCCACAGCGGTGGTCGACTTTCCCACACCCTGGCCCGTGGGCATCGGCACCGGCACCGACGGCACGGACGTCATCGAGACGTACTTCCCCCTGCACACCGTGCCCACCCCCCAAGCCATCCGCCTCGGCTTCGACTCCAACGACGGCCTCGGCGGCGAGGACGCCATCCTGACCGTCGACGGCTCCGACACAGGGCCGGACGTGGTCGTCCTATTGGGCACGGTGCTCGACATCCCCACCCTGTCGACCCTCTCATTGGCTTTGCTGAGCCTGCTCATCGCCGCCGCCGCTTGGCGCGCCCTGCGCCGCCGGCCTTCCAACGCCGCCTGGACCGTCTTGATTGTCGCCGGTAGCTTGGTGGCCTTCACCGTCCTGGCGGTTGGCGTGATCACCCTCGACGGCGATCCCAGCGATTGGCTGGGCGCCGCGGACGCTTCGGCGTTGGATCCCTTTGGTGACGCCCCCGACACCGCGGACCTGCGCGCCGCCTTCGCGGCTCTGGACCCGGCGTTGACCTACCTCTATCTCCGGTTGGACGCGGCCCGCGGCACCTTGCCCGTCGCCGAGGACGATACCGCCACCGTCACCGAGGACGATCCGGCGACCACCATCGATGTGCTGGCCAACGAAACCAATCCGAGCATGCTGCCGCTGACGATCACCTCGATTCCGACTCCTCCCGCCAACGGCACGGTGGTGATCACCAACGCCGGCGCCGACCTCACCTACGAGCCGGACCCGGACTTCTGCAACGACGGCGCCCCCACCGACGATTTCGTTTACGAGCTCAACAACGACACCACGGCGACCGTTTCCGTGACGGTCGATTGTGTGGACGACGCGCCGACGATCACCGCCATCGCTGATCAAAGCATCGCCGAGGACGGCTCCACCGGCCCCTTGGCCTTCACCATCGACGACGTCGACACGCCCATCGCCTCCTTGGTGGTGACCGCGGTCTCCAACGATCAGACCTTGATTCCCGACGGCAACCTGACCCTCGCCGGCGCGCCCACGGCGAATCGCACCATCGACGCCGCCCCGGCAGCCGATCAAAACGGTGGACCGGTCACTATTACGGTCACCGTCGACGACGGCACCACCGCCGTGCCCGAGACCTTCAACGTCACGGTCACCGCGGTCGACGATCCCCCGACGATCACGGCCATTGCGGACCAATCGATTCTCGAGGACGGCACCACCGGCGCCCTCGCCTTCACCATCGGTGATCCGGACACGGCCCTCGGCTCGCTCATCGTCACCGCGGTCTCCAGCGACCAAACGCTGCTGCCCGATGCCAACCTCACCCTCGGCGGCGCCGGCGCCAACCGCACCGTCGACGCCGCCCCGGCAGCCGATGAAAACGGCGGGCCGGTCACCGTGACGGTCACCGTCGACGACGGCACCACCGCCGTGCCCGAGACCTTCGACATCACCGTGACCCCGGTCAACGACGAGCCCAGCTTTACGGCCGGAGCCGACGAGTCCGTCAGCGAAGACGCCGGGGCGCAAAGCGTGCCGGGTTGGGCCACCGCCCTCGACGACGGCGATCCCGAGGTCGCACAAATTCTCAGCTTCAACGTCACCAATAACAACAACGCGCTCTTCAGCCAACAGCCGGCGGTCAACGCCACCAACGGCAATCTCACCTACACCGCCGCGGCTGATGCCAACGGCATGGCCACCGTCTCGGTGACCCTTATGGACGACGGTGGCACTCTGAACGGCGGCGACGACACGTCGCCGACCCAGATGCTCACCATCACCGTGAGCTCGGTCAACGACCGTCCCACCCATACTCCGGGTGGCGGCACGGCCGCGTTCACCGAAGGCGGAGGCGCGGTAGTGGTCGACAACGGCATCACCGTCGCCGACGCGGACAACGCCAACCTGGTCTCCGCTATCTTGACCCTCGGCATCCTCGACGCGGGCCAAGAGACCCTCGCGGCCTCCACCGGCGGCACCTCGATCACCGCCATGTACAACGGTGGCACCGGTGTTCTGAGCCTGACCGGCTCCGACACCCTGGCCAACTACCAAACCGTGTTGCGCAGCGTGACCTACAACAACTCCAGCGCGGCCCCCAACGAAACCAACCGCAATATCAGCTGCGTGCTCAACGACGGCACGGACGACAGCCTGACCGCCAACATGACAGTCACGGTCACCGGCGTGAACAGCCCGCCGATGGTCACCAGCTCCACCATCTCCTACGCGGCCATCGGCAACACCCTCCTGCGGGTGGACAGCGCCGACGCCGACAACCACGACACCGCCTTGCCCGGCCGGGTGGCTTCGTCGGTGGACCTGATGGACGCGTTCCAGAAGTCCGGCGCCAGCGATCCCGACGGCCCGAGCCTCGGTTTCACGCCGAAGATCGGCGAAGCCACCGACCAGGGCGGTCTCATCACCCTGGACGACGACGGCGACTTCTTCTACACCCCACCCATCGGTTTCACCGGCACGGATACGGAAACCTTGGTGCTCACGGACTCCCTCGCTTCAATCAACGTGACCCTCGAGATCACGGTGTCGGACATGATTTGGTACGTGGAAGATACGATCCACGCCAAGAATCCGGCCGGCGATACGGACGGCCGATCCACGGACGCCTTTGAGACCTTGGCGGCAGCCGCCGGGGCCGCGGGGCCGGGGCACACGATCCTGGTCTTTGAAACCGACGCGCCCCTCGACGAAGGCATCTCCTTGCAGAACGGCCAGAAGCTCTACGGCCAACGCGTGGAGGAAGAAGCGATCTCGCTCCTGCCCGCCGGACTGTTGCTGGAAGAGATCGCCGACACCAACGCACGGCCCCAAATCCACCGCACCAACGGTGTGGCAGTGACCGTCGACGCCTCGGCCGGCAATTTGACCAACGTCGAGATTCGCCACTTGGATCTGCAATCCGGTGACGACGACGCCATCGCGGTCACCACCGGTGGCACCACCTTCGTCGACACCTTGTTGATCGACGAGAACGTGATCGGTGCAGCCGCCAACCACGGCATCGACGTCAACACGGCTCACACCGCCGGCACCGGCTCCTTGGAGATCCGGGACAACCAAATCACCTCCACCTTGAACGCCATCGATGTGTCGCACAACGGCACGGGCAGCTTGGATCTCGCCATCAACGGCAATACTGATCTGACCTCCAGCGCCGGCAACGGTGTCAACGTCAACGAAGCCGCCGGCCTCTTGACCGTCACCTCCTTCGACGGCAACACGGTGCATGGTGATACCGCCGGTGACGGTTTCTTCTTCAACGCCGTGACCTTCGATGGCGACAGCTCCACCACCGCTTTCGAGCAAGTGGACGCCAACAACTCCACCATCGGCTCGGGCGCCAATCCGATCACCGGCTCGGGCTTCTTGATCGCCAATGCGCAGGGAGACCTGCACTTCGACGATCTCGACATCGACGCCGGTGCCTCGGGTTTGATCATTGTCGGCAGCGGTGAGGTGAACGTCGGGGCCGGTACGGGCTTCCGCATCACCACCACCACCGGCACGATCAATGCTGCAGGCGGTCCTGGCCTGAGCATGGACCCGCTGACCGCCGCCGTCACCCTAGCGAGTCTCACTTCTTCCGGTAGCGCCACCAACGGCATCTTCCTGAGCGACGTAGCCGGCACGGTCAACATTCAGAGCGGCTCGATCACCACGTCCACCACCCAAGCGGTGCTCGTCGACCAAGACACGGTCACCAACCCCCTCAACTTCACCTATTCCGGCACGATCACCAACACTTCGAATCGACTGATCCATGTGGACGGCTACCCCGCCGGCACCATGACCTTCAACGGCAGCTCGTTGTCGGATTCCGGAGCCGCCGGCAACACGGGCACCGGCATCCTCCTGAATGGTGTGGGTGGAACCGTGAACATCAGCGCCACGTCGACCACCCTCACCCAAAGCGACGCCATGGGCATTTCCATCACCGGAAATTCGAGTGGCACCATCAATATCGACAACACCACCGTCACCGACGCCGCCCTGACGGCGATTTCGCTCAGCGACGGTGCGGACGGGCTCAGCGGCACCTTTGACTTCGACAACGTCGACGTCAACCACGCCACCAACGGTCAGCTGATGATGCTCATCCAGGGTGTCAACACCGGCGGCTCAGTGGACTTCGACGCCGCGAGCGCCCTTTCCGCCACCGACGGCACGGGCATTGTCATTTCGTCCAACGCCGGCTCGGCTTCGATCAACCTCAACGGTCCGGTGGACCTGGGCACCGCGGGATCTCGGATCAGCGACGGCACGGCGTTCAACATGTTCAACAACAGCGCCGGCACCGACGTCAACGTACCGGATCTCGATGTCTTCACCAGCGGCCAAACCGCGGTCAACGGCTCGGGCATGGGCACGCTCGACATCGACGCCCTTTCGATCAATACCGTGTCCAACGGTCGCGGCTTGGATCTCGACGGCATCATCTCCTTGGTGGATGTGGACAGCATCACTTGCTCCCACAACTCCGCCTGTGTCGACCTGACGTCCTTGGCGGCCTCCTCCCTGACCACCTTCACGGGAATGGCGCTCACCTGCTCCGGCGGCACGTGTTTCAACGCCAACGCCGCGCGAACGGTAGAGGCGACGGGCACCACGAGCGACATCGACGCCACCAACGCGGTCGGCGTCAACCTGACCAACACCACCATCGGAAACAACGATTTCACGCTTCGCTCCGTGGACGCCTCGAGCGCGGCCAGCGGCATCATCCTGAGCGGCACCGGAACCACCGGAGGTTTCAATATTCTGGGCGACGGATCGAATACCACCCAGGGCGGAAACGCTACCGGTGGCCTGATTCAGAATACGACCGGCACCGCGATCTTGATCAACCAAAGCCACGAGCTGAACCTGGCTCGGGTCCGCATCTTGACCCCCGGTGGCAACGGCATCCTGGCGGACCAGCTGAGCGGCGAAGGCAGCATTGCCCACAGCACCGTCGAGGATGTGGACGCGGTCAACACCAGCGGGCTCTTCATTCGCAACAACAACCTCAATCTCAATGCCGGCACCGGCTTTTTGGTCACGAATTCCATTTTCCGCAACGCCACCAGCGGCCAGGTGATGCATCTGGCAGAGGCCAGCGGCACGTCACAGCTGGTGCTTGTGGTTGAGAATTCCCTCTACACGGACCTCGTCCCGGATGCCTACCAGCATTCAGCGGGAATCGTTCCGGGTGATACCGCGACCATCGACACCACCTTCCGCAACAACACCATCAGCGACGCGCGAGCGGTCACCGGATCGAGCGTGCTCAACCTCGGTAAAGCTCACAGTGCCAGCTCTTCCTTCTTGATTGAGGGCAATACCATCCGAAACGTCGGCATTCCCGGGGTCAACGGCGGTGTGATCAACATCGCCGCTGTGGCCGACAACGTGGGAGGCACCATCTCGGGAACCATCCGTGGCAACCGCATTGAGAACGTTCAGGGACGACGACGCGGCATCAACATCGTGCCCGAGCCGGCGACCGGTAGTGTGACCTCCGTCGACGTGACCATCGACGACAACGACATCAATGACATGACCAACGGAATCGGCATTTTCGTCGACATTCGCGAGAACACGCCACTCACGAACCTGCGGGTCACCGACAACCGCATTGGCACCGGCAACTTCGGTACGACCCCCGGCAATATGGGCGGTACCCGAGACGGGGTCTTCATCCAGGCGGACGATATCCAAGCCAAGACGCTCAACGTGCTCTTCACCGGCAACACCGTGCACGTCACCAATGTGGGCGCCGGCACGACCGGCGATCAAGCTGTGGTGATCAAAGCGGACGACAACAATTGCACGGTCAACGCCACGGTCCACGGCAACACTATCTTGCAAGGTGCCGGCGGCACCGGAGACTTCGTCTTCGAATCCGAGCAGGCGTCGACCTATTGTTTGGATTTGAATGCCGCCAACGTCGGTGCCAACGCCAACTCGGCAGCGACCGGTGTCGTCTTGGAGCGGGAAGCTGCCGCCACCTTCCACGTCGAGGGCATGGGGGCCGGTCCCAACAACAACGCCACGGTTGAGGCATTCCTCGATCCTCGCAACAACAACCACGTCTTGAGCCCGGTAGGTGACGGCTTCACCAACAATGGTGGCGCGGGCTGTCCGACACCCCCGTGACCGGCTTGCCGCAGGCTCAAACGATTTAAGGCATGAAAGAAACCGTCGACCTCGGGTCGATCTAACATCGGAGGACCGAAAGATGTCAGAACCGTTCCTCGCCGAAGTCCGTATCGTGGCCTTCAACTTCGCGCCACGGGGCTGGGCTTTTTGCGACGGGCAAATCCTGCCCATCAATCAAAACCAATCCCTCTACTCCTTGTTGGGTACGACCTACGGCGGAGACGGGCGCACTTCATTCGCGCTTCCCGATTTGCGAGGCCGCACCCCCATCCACGTGGGCCAGTCCAACGGTGGGCAACGCCACACCGAAGGGCAGAAGAGCGGTGAGGAAACCCACACCTTGGCCGCCAACGAGATGCCCCAACACGATCACGTGCTGCAGGTGACCAACACCATCGGCAATACCGATCAAATCGGCGGCCATGTGCCGGCCCAGGCTTTGGGAGCAACGGTCTACGGTGATTTCGGCACGCCGACCGCCATGGCGACCGGCACGGTGACGAATGTCGGCGGCAGCCAAGCCCACGAGAACATGCAGCCCTATTTGGCGATCAACTTTTGCATCGCCCTCCAAGGTCTATTCCCATCCCGCAACTGAGGAGATTCTTCGATGTCTGAACCATTTGTCGGTGAAGTTCGCATGTTCGCGGGGAATTTCGCGCCTAGGGGCTGGGCCTTCTGTGACGGGCAGTTGCTCGCCGTATCGCAAAACGATGCCCTTTTCTCCCTGCTAGGGACGATTTACGGCGGCGACGGCCGAACTACTTTCGGCTTGCCGGACTTGCGAGGTCGTATTCCGATCCACGCCGGCACCGGCCCTGGTCTCTCCCCGCGACGGCTCGGCGCCAAAGGAGGCGCGGAGAACGTTACCCTGACCGTCAACCAGATGCCGAGCCATGGGCATCCCATGCAGGCGGTCAACGGCGCCGCCAACAGCCAGCAGCCCGGAGATAAAGGTCCGGCATCGGCTCTCGGTGTCGACGCCTGGGCCGAAGAACCCGATCCTGTGAATTTCAGCAGCCAGTCGATTACCAATGTCGGCGGCAGCCGCTCCCACACCAATCTCATGCCCTTCCTCTGCGTCAACTTCATCATCGCCCTTTTCGGCATTTACCCGTCTCGACACTAGGGAGCAGATCCGATGTCAGAGCCATTCATCGCTGAAATCCGAATTTTCGCCGGCAACTTCGCTCCCAGAAGCTGGGCTTTCTGCAACGGCCAGCTTCTGCCTGTGTCACAGAATACGGCCCTCTTCTCTCTCATCGGCACGACCTACGGGGGCGACGGGCGCACGACGACCGCCCTTCCCAACTTAGAAGGTCGAGCGCCCATGCATCCCGGTCGTGGCCCCGGCTTGACCTCTAGACGCCTCGGCCAAAGAGGCGGCGTCGAGACGGTCACCCTGTCCGAAGCCCAGATGCCGAATCACACCCACACGCTGATGGGCTCCGGTGAAGACGGCAACTCGCAGAACCCGGGTGGCAATCACTTCGGAGCGGGGACCAACATGTACCACACGCCAAACGGCGTTAGTCTTGTCCCCGCGGCAACGCAGACCCTGCCGAGCTCCGGCGGCAGCCAGGCCCACAACAATCTGCAGCCCTTCCTCGTCATGAATTTCATCATCGCGTTGCAGGGGCTGTATCCGTCGCGCAGCTGACGCCCCTCGGCACAGTGAAACCGCACCGCTGGGGAGCGGTGCGGTTTTTGTTTCCGCCCCCGAAAGATCACCATGTTGCAGCAAACCACCCTCCGACCCATCCAGGACGACGAATGGGAATTCGTCTACCGGGTCTACGCCTCCACTCGCGCCGATGAAATGGCCCAGGTGCCTTGGTCCGACGCCGAGAAAGAGAATTTTCTTCGTTTCCAATTTCACGCCCAAAAAACCTACTACGACGAGCACTTCGCCGACGCCGAATTTTCGATCATCGAGCATGAGGGCAAACCCGTCGGCAGGCTTTACATCGATCGCCGCGCGGATGAGATCCGACTGGTAGACATCGCCCTTCTCCCGGAAACCCGAGGGCGAGGCATCGGCGGCGCTCTGATGGCCGACATCCTCGCCGAAGGAGAGCGCAAAGGCCTGCTGGTGCGCATTCACGTGGAGCACAACAATCCGGCCATGCGCTTGTACCGCCGACTTGGATTCGAAAAGATCGAAGAGCAAGGCGTGTATTGGCTCATGGAATGGACCCCCATGAGCCTGCAAGCCACCACCGATTCCTGACCTTTCTCGACTGTTTTAGGATACGCATTCCATGAGCGACTCGCCCGCCCCCGGCACCCTCTCTGTCGGCACGTTCAAACCTTGCCAAGGCCAAACCTTCAGCCTCAAGGCCGAGGACCGCACCATCGAGCTTCTGCTGAGCTCCGTCAGCTCCCTCAAAGGTGATACGCCTCGGGAAGACAAGAACCCGTTTTCTTTGCTTTTCCACGGCCCGCCGGACGCCTACTTCGAGCAACAAACCGTGGTGCTCCACAACGAGACCCTCGGCGAGCTCGCCCTCTTCTTGGTACCCCTCGGGCCGGACCCCGACGACGAGGGTCGGCGCATGCTTTACGAAGCAATCTTTACCTGATCCTCTTCACGCCTCCCCTTAAAATCTCTACCTTTTCTCTATACGCCCCTCAGGCCCCGAGGGGCTGTTCCCCGACCTGCCGACCGGATGGTATGCTGATTGCAGATACAGCTGCCAAAGACCGCGAGTCGACTCAACCGGTAACGACGCGGCAAGGGCTGATCAGGCACTTAACTTCTTCTATTCTCTGGTCTGGATTCGCCCTCGACCGGGCTCGGAGCGAGCCCCAATCGGGTAGCTGTGGGGGAAGAAATGGATGCCATGGAAAAATTCCCAGGGTTGAGATGCGCTAGGGGTTGGGGAATCGCCTTCACCCTCGGATTGCTCTCCCCGGTTTCCCCGGCCTTCGCCGGAGGCACCCCCGCCACCGGCACGGTCGCCGATCAGGTGGTGATGATCACCGGCTCCGAATCCAAAACTGAAGACGGTGACTTTCTAACCGCCAACGACGGCCTCGATTCCTTCCACAGCTTTTTCATCGAGGTTCCGGTCGGCGCTACCTCCCTAGAAGTGGACCTCTGGGACATGGACGTCTTGCTCGGCATCGACGACGGCACCAACACCGAGCAGGTGGCCGAACGGGATCGAATTCGCCGGTATGAGCTCCATCTCGCAGACCCTGTCGGAAATTTCAACGACCACGTCGGCGCCTCCGTCGCCAAATACCAGCTCTTCGATCCCGATGGAAACGCTGTCGTCACCAAAAATATTTTCGGCAGCCACTTCGCCCCGGGAAATGCCGATGGAGCCTGGCTCAACTTCTACGACAGCGACTTGGCCGATACCTCGTCCGGTGACCAATTCCTGGATCAATTCGGCACCGCCTCCTATTCCAACAACGATGGTACGGTGAATTTTGCCGGGGATTGGGTCGAAGACGAGCAAGCTGGTGTTCGAGCCTGCAATACGGGCGCTGGGGCCGGAGCCGGATTGGTACGCATCGCCAGCGGTCAGCTGCGCGTCACGGACGATTGTGACTTCAGCCCGGACATGGGCCGAGAGCCCAGCGTGCGGCGAGAGCTCGATCTCTCCAGCTATACGTCGGCCGTCCTCTCATTTGATTGGTCCGTCCTCGGGGGCATGGAGAAGAGCGACGCCATTGTGCTCGAGCTGTCGTCGGATGGCGGTACCAGCTGGACCATCGTCGACGGGTTCACAGCTTACCCTGGAGTCGCCTCAGGCTCCCGCTCCTATGACATCTCCGACTTCATCGCCGTAAATACCCAGATTCGATTCCGGGTCGAAAACCTCTTCGCCGGCGTGAACAACGAGGTCCTGCTCATCGACAACTTCTCGATTCGCGCAACCGCCAATGCCGCGGCAGCCCCTCAGGCAGGCCATTGGGAGCTGCGGATCGACATGTCCACCGGCGCCAACGACGCCGGCTCCGGTTTCAACGGCGATGAAACCAATGCTTTTGGTCTTCGCGCCCACGACGGCGACGAAACCTCCGGTGGCACGGAATACAACGTCTACACCTATCACTTCACCGCCGGCATCAATCCCAACGACTCCGGCCGTGACTACACCCTCTACCCTCTGATTGCTTCCGGCTGCGACTTCGACGTCAACGATTTCGATTGGGACGCGGACCTTGCCTCGAACACGGATCCGGATCCCGACCTGGACCCGCCCTTCGGCTCCCTGACGGTGACCTCGCCGGATACGACCTTCAGCAGCGGTAGCACCCTCTCCGCCAACGACACCTGGGAAGGCACCACGGCCACGGGTTTCACCTCCGACGAGGAGGTGGATCAATACGGCATCTGGACCATGGACGGACGGGTCGAGGACCCGGTCGACGGCAACTACGCGCCCATCTACGTCGGCACCTATGAAGACGCCGATCTCGTTCCGGCGACCATCCCCGACCCGGAAAGCTTTCGCATCTACCTGCCGACCGACGGCGGTGGCGCTCCGGTCAAGCCCTACATGACCCAGCGTTTGACCGTCTTCACCACCCAACCGTCCGGCGGATCCAATCCGCCGAATACCGGCGAGACCACCCGCTACGCCGTGTCGGTGGTGATCTGGAATCCGGACGGCTCTTCCGGTGACATCACCTTCGATCTCACCCGTCTGGTGACCGCGCGCCTTCCCGGCGGCGACGTGACCTACCAGGGCATCGGCTTCTTGACCCAGGGCACGGTGGTCTCCCAGCCCACGGTCGGTTCCAACACCGCCGGTGACCTCACCTGGAATCCGGGCACTGTGTCGGCCGGCACCGGCGGTAACGACGAAACCGCCACCCTGGTCTATGTGATCGACGTCACCGGGCCGGCGACCCCTTATACCGTGCAAGTGAACGGGGCCCCGGGCAGCGGCAACGGGACCCGGGCCACCTGGCTCGATGAAACCGGTGACGAGGACTTCTCCACCGGCGAGCTCTGCCAGATGCAGCTGGTCAACACCACCGCGACGCCGGTGGTGGTGGAATCCGCGGAGCTGGTGGAGCGCGACGGCCGAGCTCTGCTGCATTGGACCACCGCCAGCGAGGCCGGCACCCGCGGCTTCGACGTCTTCCGAATGGAAGATGGAAATCGGGCGGTCAAAGTGAACGACAGCTTGATCAACGCCTGGATCGGCCATGTGCCGGGCGGCTCCTATCAGCTGGAGGATCCCGACGCGCGCCTCGACGGTCCGTCCACCTATTGGATCGTCGAAATCGACAGCCGGGGCCGTCGCAATCCCTACGGTCCATTCGAGGTCGAGCCCCAGACCCGAGCCGACCTACCGAGCGTCGGCCCCCGGGTGCTCGACGCCGCCTACGCCCGGAGGTCCGCCAAGGCCGCCGCCGACCGAGCCGCGAAGGTCGCCGCGACGACCGGCGCTCTCGACTCGAGGGCTGGATCGATCTCACGGGTCAAGATCCGGGTCGACCAAGAGGGCATGCAGCAGGTCACCGCGAACCAGCTCGCGGCGGCCTTCGGGCTACCCGTCGAGGATATGCGCGCCGCCATCGAGAGCCATCAGCTGCGCCTCACCCTCCATGGCGAGTCGATCGCTTGGCTGCCCCTCGGCAATCAGGCGTTGCTGTTCTACGGGCAGCCCATCGACACCCCGTACACCGACCAGCAGGTCTATTGGCTGGACCAGCAACGGGGCCGGGTGATGGGTCGCGCGTTCGTCCGTAATGTGCCTCCCGATTGGAGCGGTGAGACCTTCCGCGACCGCATCTGGATCGAAGAGAACCTTCGACCCGTGGTCATCCTCGACCTGGATCCCGAAAGCGACACCTGGTTCTGGGATTTCGTCCGCCCCGGAGGATCCAGCGCGGTCGCCGACTTCAGCGCCACCATCCCCTCGGTGGTAACGCAGCCCGATCAAGACCCAGAGGTCACCGTCCACTTGCAGGGCGGCGCCGAGGGCGACCACGAAGTGGCCGTTTCTTGGAACGACCAATGGCTCGGCCATGTGGAGCTCAGCGGCTCCGACACCCAGGTGGCGACCTTCGAGCTGCCGGTCGGTGCCTTGGTCGACGGTGAGAACACTTTGGAGCTGGAGGCGCTGCAGGGAGATTTGGTCTTCTTGGAAGGCTTTGAGCTCGCCTACGATCGCAAAACCCGGGCCGCCGGTGAAGCGCTCGCCTTGCAGACCGAAGAGTCCGGTGTGGCCACGGTCTCAGGATTCTCGGATCCCGACATCCGGGTCTTCGACATCACCGTGCCCGCCGTTCCACGATTCCTCCGCGGCGCAACGGTATTGGCCGAAGGGGCGGAGCATCGCGTGGTCTTCCCCACCACCACAGGGCGTGGAGGTCCCAAGACCTACCTCGCCGTGTCCGGCTCCGGAGCCTTCTCCCCCACCTTGGAGCCCGACCACCCATCCGAGCTGACTCTCGATCATCCCGGAGTCGACTACCTGGTGATCAGCGCGCAACCGCTGGCCGCCGCGGCCCAAACCCTGGTGGACTATCGTCAATCCCTCGGTTTGGAATCCATGTTGGTCTCGCTCGAAGACATCTACGACGAATTCGCCGAGGGCCGCAGGGATCCCACAGCCATTCGAGATTTCCTGACCCATGTCTGGACCGAATGGACGGAGCCTCCTCACCTGGTTGCTTTGGCGGGCCACGGCACCTACGACTTCCGTGACCATTGGGAATTGGGCGACAACCTTCTGCCGCCCCTTCTCGGCCAACGGCCCGGCAGCCTCTTCCCCAGCGATGCGCTCTTCGGAGATGTGGTCGGCGACGACGGCATCCCCGAGCTGGTGATCGGCAGAATTCCGGCCTTGAGCCCCCAAGAGCTGACAAATTACGTCACCAAGCTACAGGCCTACGAAAGTCTCAGCGACACCAGCTGGGATCATCGAATCCTCGCCCTAGCGGACCATGTCGACGGCGCTGGTGACTTCGCCGCCGACAGCCGCCACCTGCAAAGCTTGTTGGGCTTCGGATTTGAGGCCGCTGAGGTGCACCTGGACGATCAAGCCGATCTCGCGACCGCCCGCCAAGAGCTTTTCGACCAGCTCGACGCCGGTGCCGCGCTGATCCACTACGAAGGTCATGGCGGCGTCGACAGGCTTTCCAGCGGCGGCTTGCTGTTGTCGTCGGATCTGCCGGGGCTCGGCAACGCGGGTCAAGGTCATCTTTTGACGGCCGGCACCTGCAATATTGGCTTGCATGCATTTCCGGGCTTAGACTCCCTCGCGGAGCGATGGGTGCTGGAATCGGATCGTGGAGCGATTGCGGCCCTGGCGCCGGCTTGGTTGATCGACAACAGCCAAGCTCGCCGGGTGATCGATCGCCTCTTCCGGGAGCTCTTCTTGCAGGAGCAACTCGTTTTGGGGGAGGCGATTCGTTCCGCCTTCGCCAATGCGGCCGCCAACGGCACGGCGGCCCATGTCTTGCATTCTTATCAATTGGTGGGCGACCCGGCCGCGGTCTTGCAGCTGCGTCCGCAGCCACCCCCACCAGGTTGCAGTGTGGATTGCGGCAATGGTTGATCAAAATGGAATGTTTACGGTGGATATTCGAACCCACAGGAGACCCAAAGGGTGTACATAAAGAAATCTGAAAGAGCCGCGGAAAGCCCTACCCCACCCGCTTTCGCCGGCCGTCGAAGCTACGAACGGCCGCAAATCATTCATCGGGAGTCCCTGGAGGCCATGGCGGCCGATTGCTCGTTCCCCGGAGGCAAAGGAGACCCGACTTGCACGGTCGGCTTCTCGTGATCTCTCGCTGCCAGTGAATCTATCTCCTGATCCTACTTCTCTTGATTCGACCGGCCAGATGGAGCTCGTCATGAACGCGCCAAAAAAACGCCTTTCTCCCCCGACTTCCCCCCAAGCCCCCAAAGAACACCACCCCGTCAAATCGAGGGGTTTGGCCTGTGCGCTCTTGGTCGCCGGGCTCGCCGTCTGGCTATCTCCTTCTGCCGAGGGCGGCGGCACCCCCGCCACCAGCACCGTGACCGACCAGCTGCAGACCATGGGTGGAGGCGGCGCCGCCGCTTCCGTGGGCGACGACATCAGCTCAACCGCCACCGGCCTCGATGAGCCCTACTTCTTTTATATCGAGGTTCCTCCGGGCGCCACGGATCTTGAAGTCGATATCTTCGACGCGGACGTTTACGCTGCGGGCGGCGCCGACGACAGCGGTGAGCGAGATCAACGGCGACTGCCTGTCGAAACCAACGCCCGGTACCGCCTTTTCGATCCCGACGGCAACGAGGTTCCGGCCCGCTTCACCTTCGGCAACGATGTCACTCCGCTGAGCTCTGACAATGCCTGGAAAAACTTCTACAACAGCAATACCGCCGGCGTGACCGGCGGCGACACCTACGCCGACAATTTCGGCACTGCCGCCTACAACAACAACGACGGCAGCCAGAATTTCGGCGGTAATTGGACCGAAACCGGCGACGACGGCAGCGCCACTACCACCACCGGCAAGATCTTTATCACCGGCGGGGTCTTGAGAGTCTCCAACGCCGGCGATCCCAGCCCATTCACCAGCCAACCCACGATCCGTAGGGCCGTCGATCTCTCGTCCTACAGCGCCGCCACCGTCAGCTTCGACTACAACACCAGCGCCGGGGTCGACATCCTCTCCTCGTCCACCTCCAACATCGGCGATTCTTTCGCCTTCGAGGCCACCTCCAACGGCACCAATTGGGAGACCCTGGTGGAAGTGGCCGACGCCAACGGCTCGGTGAGCGGCACCTTGACCTACGATTTGAGCGGCCACTTGAGCGCCAATGCCGCCATTCGCTTTCGGATCACCAATCGTTACGCCGCCGCTTCTCCCGCCGAATACGTCGACATCGACAACCTCGAGATCCGGGCCAACACCACCGCCAACGGCGCGGCTCCGGATGCCGGTCATTGGATGCTCGAGGTGGATATGTCCGGTGATGTCAACGGCGACCAGGCCGGCAACGGCAACAATCAAGACGGTGTCAACGCTTTCGGCATTCGCGCCCACGACGGCACCCCCGGATCCGGTGGCACGGAATACAACGTCTACGCCCACTCCTACGTGATCGTCGGCATCAACGACAACGATCGATCTCGGTCCTACAATTTCTATCCATACATCACCCAGGGCTGCGAAGGGGACGTCAACGACTTCGACTTCGACGCCAACCAACCCAATCCGGCGGCTCCGAACACCAACATTCAACCCTTCGGCACGGTCGACCTCACCTCGAGGAGCGCCGCGTTCACCCAAGACGAAGGCGGGGTGATGTCGAATAACGACGCTTGGAATAGCTTCAACTTCACGGGTTGGACCGCCGACGATCAGGCAGACGAATACGGCATTTGGTCGATGGTGGTAACCATCGCCGACTGGGATCAAAATAACTACGGCCCGCTCTACGTCGGCAATGAGGACGCCGCCGCGCCGGGGCCAACAGCCAGCCCCGAAGCCGACACCTTCAGGATCTACTTCCCGAATGACGCCGGTAACGCCCCGGCCAAACCCCATGTCTCCCACTATCTGAACTACGTCGACGACCAGTCCAGCGGCCCCAACCCGCCGGGCGTCGGCCAGACCAGCCGTTATGCGGTGAGCATCGTGGTGGCCAATCCCACGGGATCCATCGGCGACATCACCTTCAGCAACACCAACGTCGTCACCGGGCATATTCCTGCGGGCGCCGAAACTGTATACGGCGGTGTGGCGTTCACCACCGCCGGCTCGATCGTCAGCCAGCCCACGGTAGGCGCCACCACCGGTGACATCACCTGGAATCCGGGCACCCTTTCCCCGGGCGACACCGAGTCCCTCGTCTACTACGTGGACATCACTCCCGCCGCGGCTACCGACATCGCGGTCACCGCGGCTTCGGGCTCGGGCAACGGCACCCGCGCCAACTTCCTCGACGAAACCGGCGATCAAACTTTCCTCTTCGGCGAGCTGTGCCAATTGGTGATGTCCGCCAGCGCCGCGACCCCGGTGTTGGTCAGCGATTTCGGCTCGGAAATCATCGATCGTCAAGCGGTGGTCTATTGGCAAACCGCCGCCGAGGCGCAAACGGTGGGCCTGGACCTGTACCGAATCGGAGACGACGGCGAGCGCGTGCGGGTCAACGAAAAGACCTTGCTCCCCTTGCTCAGCCGTCCCCAGGGCGGCAGCTATCGCTTTGTCGATCGTGACGCGCCGCTCGACAGCCCGTCGGTCTACCTCTTGGAAGAAATAGAGTCCACGGGCCATCGCAAGTCCCACGGCCCCTTCCGCGTCACTCCGCGTCCGGCGCCCGAGGGCCGGGAGCTACCCGCGGGCCTCGAAAGGATCCATCACCCCACGCCGCTCGCGGAGCAAGAGCGATTGGCGGCGGCCCGTGATTCCGCCGCCGCGTCCGCGGAACGGCCGGCTGCCGGCCAAGATCGGAATCTTTTCCGTGGCATCGGCAACACCTTGAGGGTCGGTGTGGACCGCTCCGGCATCTACCGCATCACCGCCCAAGACCTCGCCTCGGCCTTCGGCATCGACCAACGCTTGGCATTCGCCATGCTCGCCCGCCATCGGGTTCGCCTCACCCTCGAAGGTCAGGAGATCCCGTGGCGCAAGGTCGGCCGCGGCCAGGCCCTGGAGTTCTACGGCGAAGCCATCGACAGCCCATTCACCGGCACCCAGGTGTATCAGCTGGACACCATCCGTGGCACGGTGCTCTCCGAGCCCGGCGGCGCGCAGATCGCCCCCGATTGGAGTGGTGACCACTACCTGCATACCGAGAGGTTTGAGGAGTCCGAGTCGCCCATCGTGCTGATGGATATCGACCCGGAGTCGGATCATTGGTTCTGGGGTTTCGTATCCCCGCAAGCCCAGGTCCGCGACTTCGCCGCCCAGGTCTCCGATCCGGCGACGGGCACCACCGCCGAGCTGCGCTTGGACCTTCAAGGAGCTGCCGAGGGTGAGCACGATGTGGTGATCCGCTGGAACGGCCACGAGCTCGGACAGGTGTCGGTCGACGGCACCGAGGCCGACTCCTTCGTGCTTTCCCTCGATCCGGGCGATCTGCTCTCGGGTGCGAATACCCTGCAAGTGGAGCTGCTCGGCCAAGGCTTGGTCTTCGTCGACGGCTTCGACCTCACCTACGAGCGTCGTCTGCAGCCTGAAAACGACCTGATCGAGGTCACCGGACTGGATGCGGAGCGGCTCAGCGCGGCCCCGTTCTCGTCATCGAATCTGCGGGCCATGGACCTGACGGATCCGCGCAATCCACGGCTCGTCTCGGTCCGAGCGATCCAGGAGAACGCCGGCTATCGAGCCGTGTGGGCGGGTCGCGGCGGCGGTCCCTTCGCGGTCGCCTCCGATGACGGTCTGCTCACCCCGACCCTCGAGGTCGACGTGCCGTCGGACCTACGGGCCACGGATTTGCGGGTCGACTACCTGGTGATCACCACCGCCGACATGCTCGACGCGGCCCAAGAGCTCGCGGACTATCGCGGTGCCCAAGGCCTCGACACCTTGGTGGTCGACGTGCAGGACGTCTACGACGAATTCGCTTTCGGCCGCCGAGACATCCGCGCGGTCCGCGACTTCTTGGCCTACGCCCACAGCTCGTGGCAGCGCGGCCCCCACTACGTGGTCCTCGCCGGTGCCGGCACTTACGATCACCATGACTACTACGGTCTCGGCGGCAATCGCATCCCGGTGCTGCTGGCGAGCAACGGCGAGAGCCTCTACGGCTCCGACTCTTCCTTGGCGGACTTCGACGGCGATGGGATTCCGGAAATCAGCATCGGTCGAATTCCCGCCCTGGTAGCCGGGGAGCTGTCGGCCTACGTGGCGAAGGTCCAAGGCTATGAAGCCGCGGCCGGCGGGGCGTGGCAATCCAACGTCTTGATCCTCTCGGATCAGCCCGACGGCAGCGATCAATTCACCGAAGCCGGAAGCGCGTTGGAGTCCCTCCTGCCCGCCGGCTTCAACCCGATCCGGGCCGAGCTGGAGAGCACGGATCTCGCCACCGCCCGTCAGACCGTCTTCGACGGCTTGGCGACCGGCGCTTCTTGGCTGCACTACACCGGACACGGTGGCGTGGATCGTATGTCTCACCAGGGATTGTTGACTTCCGCCGATGTGGATGGTCTCACCAATACCCACCTGCCGATCGTCAGCTCGGTGACGTGTCACATCAATTACCACAGCTTGCCCGGATTCGACTCCCTCGGCGAGCACTTGGTCTTGGAGGCCGACGCCGGCGCGATCGCTGTGTTGGCGCCCAGCTGGCTGGCCCGTCACCACCAATCGCGACGGATCGGAGATCGTCTCTTCCGGCAGGTCTTCCAGCAGGGCGTCTCGACCCTCGGACAAGCGGTCCAGGTCGCGCTTCGATCCGCCCAGGATGCGGGTGCTCCCAAAGGGGTGCTCGGGACCTACCAGCTGCTCGGAGATCCCGCGCTCAAGATCAGAGCCGAGGCTTCCTCCGGCTCCTCCGACGACTGCGAGGCGGGCTGCGGTGGCCCGGGCTGAGACCCGGCCGAAAGTCGGTGACCATCGGCTGAATGTCAATGTTCATCGGAGGTTAGACATGGGCCTATCGGGCACGTCCAGGGGGATCGATCCTGGACGTCGCCCCTGGCCTGAGCTAATATTCAGGGGTGGAAGTATTCTTGGCACGACTGGAATCGAAGCCGAAATCATCGCTTTTTTGAACCATGACTCTGCGGAACCCGGAAACACAGCATCCCATCGAGCAGGGCGAGTCGACGTCAAAGGTTCGACGTCGGTATGCCCGACCGCGGATTCTGTATCGCGAGCCGATCGAAGCCATGGCTTCCGATTGTGCGATTCCCGGCGGCAAGTCCGACGCTTCATGCGTTCTCGGCTTTTCCTGATTCCAGCCCCCTCCGCTGCCGAGGGATGCGATGTCTGAGCCCCATCCGACCAAAGCAGAACAGGTAGAGCCTCGGTTCTACCGCCGTTGCGCCGACGTCCGATTCCGCATTGTCGATGGCGAAGCGGTGATCTTGCGTCAAGCGGCCGCGGAGAATCTGGTGCTCAACGAGGTCGGGTCCAGCATCCTGAAATGGCTGGATTCGGGCTGTAGCACCGTCGAGGTGGCCCAACAGATGCAGGCGGTGTACAAGGTGTCGTCCGAGCGGGTCGCCGAGGATCTCCCCCTCTTCCTGCGCGAGCTCGAAGACGCCGGCGTGGTCGAGCCCACTACCGACGCCGACGAGCGCCGCGCCGAGACCGGAGCTTAACCCCATGGCCATGCTGAGAGTCCTCCAAAAAACCTGGAATCAGAACATCCTCTTCTCGGTGTTGGTGGAGCTGACTTACCGTTGCAACCTCGATTGTTTCTTCTGCTACAACGACCTCTCCCTCCAAGGTAAGACCCTCAGCGACGAGCAATATTTCGCCTTCTTTCAAGATCTCGCGGATCTTCAGGTCTTCAATCTCACGTTCACCGGCGGGGAGCCGCTGGCCCATCCCGGCTTCCTCAACCTTGGGCGAAAAGCCAAGGAGCTCGGTTTCGTGGTCCGGATCAAGTCCAACGGACATGCCCTCTCCGGTGAGCTGGCCCGGCAGATCCGCGAGCAGGTGGACCCGTTCTTGGTCGAGGTCAGCCTGCACGGCGCCACGGCCGAGGTCCACGACAAACAAACCCGTGTGCCGGGATCCTTCGAACGCCTCCTGGGCAATCTCCGCGCCATGAAAGAGATGGGTTTTCGGGTCAAGCTCAACGGCACCCTGACCCGTTGGAATGAGCACCAAATCGAGGAGATGTTCACGGTCGCGAAAAGCCTCGGCTGTGTATTCTCCCTCTCACCCACGGTCACCCCGCGGGACGACGGCGACCTCAGCCCGATGTCGATCGCGCCGAGTGAGGAAGGCGTCCGCCGACTCTACGCCTACTTGGACGAGATGATTCCCGATAGCGAGGTCCCCGACAGGGACCTCTCAGATGCCGGCGGCACCTGCACCGGCACCCCGGGCATGCACAAGAATTGCGGTGCCGGCGCGTCCGGCCTAGCGGTCGATCCCTTCGGCGCGGTTTACCCGTGCGTCCAGTGGCGTCGTCCCCTGGGCAATCTCCACGAGCAATCGATTCGCGAGATTTGGACCGGTTCTTCGGAGCTCGAGGAGATTCGTCAAATCAACAGCCGCGCCCATCGACAAATCGCCGAGCTCGGCGATGAAGGCTTCGGAGTGGCCCATTGCATGGGCATTTCCGAAGAGAAGACCGGCGATCCCTTGGCTTTCGATCCCCAGGCCGTGCGCCAGGGCGAGCTCCTGCGCGACGTTCGCAAGGAGCGACGAGAGCTGCTGCCGATTCTGCCCTGATGACCCCGAAGCCGCCGGCACTTGGGAGGGTAGTCCTATGAGCCAATCCCCCCACTTCGCTCCTCCGGCTGAGACCCGCCGCGAGGACTTCGGCAAGCTGTTCCTCAGCCATCCCGACCTCTTTCCCGCCCGCCAAGCCGGCGAGCCCTGGGGTCGGTCCAGCTTGGTGGTGGATTTCGCCGGGGGTCCGTACGGATTCAGCGGGCTCAGCGAGGGACAGCACCGAGAGCTGTCCGAGCGTTTCGGCGAGCTCGTCCTGCTGAACGACCAAGCGGCCTCGATCCTGACCGCGGCCGAAACCACGCCGATCAGGATTTTCAAAGCGGCCCCCAGCGAGCTCAAAGAATTCGATGTGAGGGGTTGGAGCTACACCTTCGATCGGGACTATCAAGACACAGCGGTGAGAGTTGCAGGCCTGCAATTCATGGCTAGGATCGACTTCGACGGCCACCGCCGAGGCACGGCCCCAGGCCCGCATCAGCCCACGGGCAACGGCATCGGCAAGATTCGCGCGGCCCTGTGGACGCCTCTGGACGAAGGACCCGTCTTCCTGGCCCAGGTCGAGAACTTCTTCCGCCTCCTGGTGGCCTATCGCTTGCTCGAGCTGGGCGGCGTGCTCTTCCACAGCGCAGGGGTCGTTTCCGATCAACGGGGATTCCTATTTATGGGACATTCCGGGGCCGGCAAGACCACGATCTCACGTTGCTCCCTGGCCACCGGACGACAGGTGCTCTCCGACGATATGAACGCCCTATGCCCTCTGGGCTCAGACCCGGGCTCGGGCTCGGATCCGGGAGCACCGGCGGTGGAAAAGCTGCCCTTTGCCGGCGATTTGGGCCGCACCCCCACCGCCCGACAACGTTATCCCCTCGCCGGCTTGTACCGGCTCAAGAAGGGAGCCGACGCCATCCGCCCCGTGCGACGCTCCCAAGCCGTAGCCTTCTTGATCGGCTGCGCTCCGTTCGTCAATGCCGACCCCCACCGTCTGGACCGGCTGACCGACAATTTGCTCCACCTGCTGGACGGTTTTCCCATGTCGGAGCTGACCTTCTCCATCGAAGGCGATTTTTGGCGACTGCTGGAAGCGGACGCCGCAGAGCGGGAATCGAGCAAAAGGGTTGGTCTCGCTGCTCACAAACGGCCATAATAGGTAATCCATTCCCTAGCGGAGGTCTTCATGAGCGCCAGATTGCGTGCGTCAACGCTGAGCCTGTGGTTATTCGTTGGATGTGTCGGCCTGATGGGCTCGACATCTACGGCCCTTGCCGACGGGCAAGAGGCGGAGAGTAGAACCGCCCCCCAGTCGATCACGGTCTTCCTCGTGCGTCATGCGGAGAAGGTCCGAGGACCGGATGTGGGGCGAGATCCAATGCTGACCGAAGCCGGCCGAGCGCGAGCCCAGGCCCTCGCCCACACCCTGGCCCATGCCGACATCGACGCCATCTACACCACCGAATGGCGGCGTACGATCGAAACCGGCGCACGGCTCGCCCAGACCCTGGACATCGAATCGAAAGTGATTCGAGCCGACCAAAGATTCATCGACAAGATGCGTCGGATTCTCCTGGAGCAAAAGGGACGCCGCGTGGTCGTCGTCGGCCATAGCGATACCACCCCGGCCCTGGCGAGAGCCCTCGGGGCCGAAGAGGCACCCGACATCGCCGACAATGACTTCGATGACATCTATCAGCTGGTCATCTCCGAGCAAGGGACCCATTTCGTGCATCTCCGCTACGGCCACCCGACTCCATAAGCGACCCCAGATTTGGCCACGAACCTCACCAAAATCTCGAAGGTCGTTCGAACCTGTCGCGCCGCGGCGGAGCACTACGGGGTCAGCTTCCCCGCGGTCTTCGCCCGGGTCGTGCGACTGCGGATCCGAGAGCGCTTTCGTCCCAAAGAAACCTTCCTCTGGGGTCTGGCCGATCCACGACTACCCCAGAAGGAAATCGATCGGTACGTCAGCCGCAGCCGGCTTTACCAGCTGCAAGCGGTCCACAACCCCATGTCTCTCTCCTATCTCACGGAAGACAAGGCGGTTTTCTATTCCTATTGCACGGGCTCGGGCATTACCGTGCCTCGATTGCATGCGGTCTACCATCCTCAGGGAGGTTGGATCGATCGAGCCGCGGTCCCGAGCCCCGGCTCGAGCAACGTAATCTCCGACCGAGAAGCGTGGGCGGACTACCTGCGCTCCGGCACGCCCGAGAGCTTTGTGATCAAACCCTCAAAAGGGGTCTACGCTCGGGGATTGATGGTGCTGACCCGCAGCTCGGAAGGGGATGAGCTGATCAGCCCGAGTGGTCGACGGCGCACCGTCGACGAGGTGCTCGACGCCATGTCCGGGGACTCTCGCTACGACACCTATGTGATCCAAGATCGGCTCGAAAACCACACCGAGCTTCAGCGTTTGTCGGACAGCAAAGCTCTCCAAACCGTGCGCGTGGTGACCATGGTCGACACCAACCGCCGGCCACGAATCCTCTTCGCCTGCGCCAAGGTGATCAACAGCGATCACCTCTCCGACAACTTCGATTACGGCACCTCCGGCAACCTCCTGGCCGATATCGATCTCGACTCAGGCGAGCTGCGCCGGGCCACGGGCAAACATTCCAGCGACTTCGGCCTTCAGACTTTCGAGAGACACCCCAAAACCGACATTCCCTTCGAGGGGTTCAAGCTACCCTATTGGCAAGAGACCTGCGCCTTGGCCACCGAAGCGGCGATCAAATTCCTTCCCCTGCGCACCATCGGTTGGGATATCGCCATCACCCAAGAAGGTCCTTCGGTGGTGGAAGGCAATGTTTGGTGGGATGCCCTGCACAACGCCCATCAGCTGATGCCCGAATACCTGGCCACTTTCGACTGATAGGCGCAGCCCGCCAAGCGATTCCGGTTGGCGAAAACCCCCGTCCCGTGTAGGATCTGCCCCGTGCGGCGCCGCTCCAGCGGACCACCCCTTCCCGGTTGCCCTCCCTGGATCACATCCTAAAATGGCGTTTGCGAGCCAACCGGAGGCTGGGTGGACCGAGGACGGAAGCGAAGCTTGTCTGAGCGGCACAGCGTGTGGTCCGGCTTAAATTCCTCCACATCAGCAACTTGCGACGACACCTCAGCGGTGGCGCGAGTTCGTAGCGGCGCCGCAGGCCACCCAGCCGACCCCCTGTGAGCCCGTTTCTGGATGGGATCTACTTAGAAGCGCTCTTCCCGCGAGGTCTCGACGTTGGAAAATATTCGTAATTTCTGCATCATTGCTCATATCGATCACGGTAAATCCACCCTAGCCGACCGGCTGATTCAACACTGCGGAGTGGTGGAGGAGCGGGAGTTTCGCGATCAGCTGCTGGACTCCATGGATATCGAGAGAGAGCGTGGTATTACGATCAAGTCGAATACCATCACCCTCCCCTACACCTCCAAAGACGGCGAGAGCTATCAGCTCAATTTGATCGACACCCCCGGCCACGTGGACTTTTCCCACGAGGTCCGGCGCTCGTTGATGTCCTGCGAGGGAGCCTTGCTCCTGGTCGACGCCTCCCAAGGGGTCGAGGCGCAGACCGTGGCCAATATGTACCTGGCCCTCGAGTTCGGCCTCGAGATGCTGCCGGTGATCAACAAAATCGATCTCCCCTCGGCGGATGTGGATCGCGTGCGGGAAGAGATCGACGCGGATCTCGGCTTAGACCCGTTCGAAGCGGTGCTTTGCTCGGCCAAACAAGGGATCGGCATCGAGGATCTGCTCGAATCCTTGGTCAAGACCCTACCGCCACCCGAGGGCGACCCCGAGGCTCCGCTCCAGGTGCTGATCTTCGACGCCCAATACGACTCCTATCGGGGGGTCGTGCTGCTCTGCCGGGTCAAGGAGGGCACGTTGAAGGTCGGCGAAGACATCCGATTCATGCACACCAAAAAGAATTATGCGGTGGAAGAAATCGGCCAGCTGGGCCTGGCCCGCAAACCCACCAAGCAGCTCGAAGCCGGCCAAGTGGGTTACATCATCGCGGGCGTCAAATCCGTTCGCGACATCGCCATCGGCGATACGGTAACCCACGCGCGTCGCCAGGCAGAATCCCCTTTGCCTGGGTATCAACCGGCCAAACCCGTCGTCTTCTCGTCGGTCTATCCCATGGCTTCCGACGACTACCAAGACCTGATCAAGGCGCTCGAGAAGCTGTCACTCAACGACGCCGCGCTGACCTATGAGAAGTCGTCCTCCGCGGCCTTGGGATTCGGTTTCCGCTGCGGCTTCCTCGGACTGCTGCACTTGGAGGTGGTCCAAGAGCGGCTGGAGCGAGAATACGGTCTCTCCCTGCTGCTTTCCGCGCCCACGGTGCAATACAAAGTGCACCTCAAGACCGGCGAGACCATCGAGGTCGACAACCCGTTGCTCTATCCCGATCCGACGGAAATCGAGGGCGGCGAGGAGCCGTTCATCAAAGGCCATATCTGGATTCCGGAGCGCTACGTCGGCGCCGTGATGGAGCTCTGCCGTGAGCGCCGGGGTCAGAACACCACCTTCAACTACCTGGCCCAAGGTCGGGTTGAGCTGACCTCCGAGCTGCCCCTGGGTGAGGTCCTTTTCGACTTTTACGATCGTCTCAAGTCGATTACCCAGGGCTACGGCTCTTTCGACTATGAGATGTTGGACTACCGAGAGGCGCGGTTGGTTAAAGTCGATGTGCTGGTCAACGGCGAGTCGGTGGATGCCCTGAGCCAGCTTTGCCATGAGGATCGCGCCCGCACCCGAGCCATGCACTATTGCGAGAAGCTGGCGGAAACCATCCCCAAGCAGCAGTTCAGGATCGCCATCCAAGGCGCCATCGGCGGCAAGATTATCGCCCGCACCACCATCAACGCCTTCCGCAAGGATGTGACGGCTAAATGTTACGGCGGTGACATCACCCGCAAACGCAAGCTGCTGGAAAAACAAAAAGAAGGCAAGAAGCGCATGAAGGTGGTGGGCTCGGTGGAGATTCCACAATCCGCCTTCATTGCGGTGCTCAAATCGGATGCCGGGAAGTGAGCTCCGAGGCAGCTCGTCTCCTCGGCCCCGGTCTCTACCTGCACATCCCATTCTGCTCCGCCATCTGCCCGTATTGCGACTTCGCGGTACGCAAGGGAGGCGCTCGTCGCCAGAGCGACGCCTTCGTCGACGCGCTCGTCAAAGAAATCCGCGGTCTACGGTCCGGAGAGCTGCTCCCGGAAGCTCCGGACTTGGCCGCTTCCGTGACCGAGCTGGTGGACGCCCCTTTCGACACGGTCTATTTCGGCGGCGGCACCCCGTCTTTTCTCACCGACGATCAGTTGGAACGGATCTTCGACACCCTCTTCCGGGTCTTCCAGCTGCGCTCGGACGGCCGCTTCTTCTTCGAAGCGAACCCGGAAGACATCACCCCCGATCAGCTCCGATCCTGGCGCCGGCTCGGCGTGTCCACGCTCAGCCTGGGCGTCCAGAGCTTCGACGACCGAGAGCTGAGATTTCTCGGCCGCCGGCATTCCGCCAAAGAAGCCGAGATCGCGGTCCGGGACGCCTTGGAAGCCGACTTCGAAACCGTCAGCATCGACCTCATTTACGGCTTGCCCAATCAAGATCCCGGCTCCTGGCAAGCCGCCCTGGAATCGATTCTCGAGCTCGGGGCGGACCACCTTTCCCTCTACGAGCTCGAGGTCCATGCGAAAACCGACTTCGGCAAGCGCCAAGCCAAAGGCGAGACCCTGCAGCTACCCTTGGACGCGCAAGCCGATCTCTTCCTTCGCACCCACGACGTCCTGAGCTCAGCGGGCTGGGACGCTTATGAGGTGTCCAATTTTGCACGGACTCCCGAGCATCGGTCACGCCACAATCAGAAATATTGGCACCACATCCCCTACCTCGGCCTTGGACCGTCGGCCCATTCCTTCATCGACGGCTGGCGTTTTTGGAACGAGCCCTTCGAGCCTCGTTGGCGGCGTTGGGTGAGCGACGGCACCAGCCCCGCCGCCGGCTGGGAGAAGCTCCCCGCTTCCGCTCTGGCACTGGAGCAGCTCATGCTCGGCCTACGTACCCGTGAAGGCGTGCGCCTCGACCGCCTCCAGGCCCACCTCGACATCGACTTTCTGAAACGAAATCAACGGCTCTTGGAGAGCTGGTCGAGCTCGGAGCTGGTCCACCTGAAGGAAGATCGCCTCGTGCCCACGGTCTCGGGCATGGCGGTGGCCGATCGATTGGCGGCCGAGCTCGACATCGGTAACGAGTCGGCTTGAGGCAAAGGCGATCACTAGGATCGCCCCTACGTTCGAAATACCGGAGCATGGAGATCGGGCCCACATTTGAGCTCCACGCGTTGGTTTGAGCCGCTTCGCTAGCCGAGCTCGGCCGCCCAAGTCTCAAAAGCGTGCCCGGCCTCTTCCATGACCTCCGCGTCCGTGCGCCCCGACCGTTTGAGCACTTGGAAGCTGTGATCCGCTCCGGCGAGCACATGCAAGGTCGCGGAAGGACCCAATTGCTCGCAGACGGGTCCGAAGAGCTCCAGATCCGCCAGCTTGTCCCGGTCTCCGCTCAGGAAGAGCATGGGTATGTCGATCTGCTGCAAATGATCGGCACGGGTCGTGGACGGCTTGCCCGAGGGATGCAAAGGGAAGGCGAAAAGCGCCAGGCCCAGGACCCCGGGCAAGGGCTCCTGGGCTTGGGCACCGGTGGTCATGCGGCCTCCCATGGAGCGTCCCCCGGCGAAGCGCGGTAGATCGGGCGCCAGCTCCGCGGCCTTCCGATTGGCAGCCCGCACGGTCGCTTGCAACAGCTCGGGCCGATCGGGACGCCGCGAGCCTTTTTCCATGTAAGGAAATTGATAGCGCAAGGTGGCGGTTCCGCGACGCGCCAGCTCCTCCGCCACCGCCTCCATGCTCGCGTGTTGCATGCCCGCGCCCGCCCCGTGAGCGAATAGGAACAGTCGGCTCGCCCCGGACGGTCGACACAGGCATCCCGATACCGTCAGCGTTTGCCCGCCGGCGCCTTCGACCACTATTTCGAGCTGCTCATCCATATCGGAGCCTCCCTCGGGGATGGACCATTTTTGTCAGCCATGGGGTTGATGTGGACGGCATTGTGTCATTTTTTGCGTCAGACCAACGGCCGCCACATTCGCTCCCGGCCTTCTAACGGCGCCTCGATCCAAAACGGAGCCGGCATCTGAATTGAATATAGAGAAATAGGTATATCTAATTTTCAGTGCACGAGGCGCCTTCGATGAAGAGCTAGGGTCGCCGAGAACGCACGGAAGCTGTCGCGAAATGGACTAGAGGAGCTGCCGTTCATGAGAAGCCCAGCGCTGGCGAAGAAGATCCCGAGCCGAGTCGACCGATGGAGCCGAGACCGACATAAGAAAGCGGTCGGCACGGCGGGACCTCGACACCCCGACGGCATGCCCAGGGGCCTATTTAAGGAATCCGCGACTATGGTCGGCGGCGGTGCGGCTCCAAGACCCTCCAAAGCCGTCCCTTCTCCTCCCTCGGCGGCGATCATCGCCCTGACCCGGCTCGGTTTCGGCCCTTCGCCGACCGCCATCGCGGATTTTCAGGCCCTCGGCGCCACCGACGCGCAGCGCTTTCAGGCCTACATCGACCAGCAGCTCGACCCGGCGAGCATCGATGACAGCGCCGCCGACGCGCGGGTTGCGCAATCGAATTTTCAGACCCTGGGCAAGAACGTCTTCCAACTGTGGACCGAGCATTTGATGGCCGAAGATTGGGAGATCGTCATGCAGCCCCTGTGGGAGACCACCCACGCCACCTGGCTGCGTGCGGTCCATTCCAAGCGCCAGCTCTTCGAGCTGATGGTGGACTTCTGGCACAACCACTTCAACGTCTACGCGGACGACGTGCCCTTCGGTCCGGTTTGGGTGCACACGGATCGCGACGCCATTCGCGCCCATGCCCTCGGCAACTTCCGGCAGATGGTGGAAGCCGTGACCCGCACGCCGGCCATGTTGTTCTACCTCGACAACGCCTTCAACTCGGCGGAAGACGCCAACGAGAATTATGCCCGGGAGCTGCTGGAGCTTCACATCTTGGGCGCGGGGGCCTACTACGGATCCATCGACCCCGGCGACGTGCCCACCGACGGCAACGGGGTGCCCATGGGTTATACCGAAGCCGACGTGATTGAGGTGGCCCGCTGCCTCACCGGCTGGACCGTCAACTCCGATTGGGTGCATTGGGAATTCGGCCAAACCGGCGAGTTCATGTACCACGCGCCCTGGCACGACACCGGCGCCAAAACGGTGGTCGGTCTCCAGATTCCGGCTGATCAAGGGGATATGCAGGACGGTCGCGACATGCTGGATTGGCTTTGCGCCCACCCGGCGACCGCGCGATTCGTGGCGACGAAGATCTGTCGTCGGGTGATGGCCGATTTCCCGCCCCAAGAGGTGCTCGACGACGCCGCCGCCACTTTCTTGGCCAACGTCGATGCCGCGGACCAAATCGCCCAAACCCTGCGCACTATTGTGGAGCATCCGCTGTTTCTCCAAACCTGGGGCGACAAGGTCAAACGTCCGTTCGAAATCGGCGCGTCCATGCTGCGCGGTGCGTCTTTCGACTTGCCGTTCGTGCTCGGCAACGACAACGCAGCCAACCTCTCCGGCTGGTTCCTTTGGGAGTACTACCAAACCGGCCAACCCCTCTTCGGCTGGCATCCGCCCAACGGCTACCCCGACTCCAAATTCGCCTGGAATACCACCTCACCTCGGGTGATGACTTGGCGCTTGGCCAATATGTTGGTGTCGATTTGGAGCGAGGAAGCGGACGACTACTACTTCGAGCTGGTGAGCCGTACCCCGGCTTCGAGCCGCACCGCCGAGGAGATCGTGGACTTCTGGAGTCTGGAAATCCTCGGTCGGCTCCTGCCCGTGGCCGAGAGAAGTCCTTTGGTGAGCTTCATGGCCCAGGACACCCCCATCGACCAAGACCTTCCCCTCGGCAGTGATTGGGAGGTCGACGAGCGATTGCGCGCCTTGGTAGCCCTAATCCTCATGTGCCCGACCTTCCTCTGGAAATAACCGCTTAAAAGCCCACGGAGAATTCACATGTTTCAATCCACCCGTCGAGGTTTCCTGGTCGGCTGCTCGGCCGCCATCGCCGGCTATGCCGGCTCTCGATTCAATACCGTCGCGTTCGGAGATCCCACCGAGAATCAAGAAATCCTGATCGTGGTCTTCCTGCGCGGCGGCATGGACGGTTTGAACCTGATCCCACCCATCGACGGTGCCGACCGCGGCCATTACGTCAATGCCCGTCCCCAGCTGGCGGTCCCCACCTCCGGCGCGGGCGCCGCCCTTCCCTTGAACGCCCAATTCGGCCTACATCCGTCCGCCGCTCCTCTGCTCGACATCTACCAAAGCAATAAGCTTTCCATCGTGCAAGCCGTCGGCATGAGCACGGTGGTCAATAAATCCCACTTCGACGCCATGCAATTCGTCGAGCTGGGAACCCCGGGCGAAAAAACCATGACCACGGGCTGGCTCACTCGCCACCTCAGCTCCGCCTCCAATCTGCCGCCGACCATGGTCATGCCCTCCCTCGCCGTGGGTGAGCTGCAGCCCGTCTCTCTGGCCGGCCATACGGAAACCGTCAACATGTCCAACCCGGAGTATTTCAATATCGCCAACGGTCCGTGGCGGTGGCGGGCCGAGCAAAAAGCGACTCTGCGGCAGCTCTTCGAGGGGGATTCCAGCTGGCTGCACGGTGGCGGAGCCCAGGCTTTGAACGCCGTCGACATCATCGAAGGTGCGGTGTCGGGCACGTACACGCCGTCCAACGGAGCGGTCTATCCGGAAACGTCCTTCGGCGACCACCTCAAGGTGCTGGCGCAGATGATCAAGCTCGACATGGGCCTTCAAGTCGCCACCGTCGACATGGGCGGCTGGGATACCCACGAAAGCCAAGGGGAAGGCTCCGGGGGTTATTTCTCCGACATGGTCGCCGACCTCGCCGCCGGGCTGGCCGCCTTCTACACCGACCTCGACGGCGCCGGGGCGGACAATTACACCAACCGCTTGACGTTGGTGGCCCAGAGTGAGTTCGGCCGTGAGCTGCACGAAAACAACGACATCGGCACTGAGCACGGCTACGGCAACCAGATGTTGGTGTTGTCCGGCAACGCCGTCGGCGGATTGCACGGACCATGGCCCGGCCTGGCTCCGGCACAGCTGGTGGACGGCACCGACCTCGCGGTGACCACCGACTACCGACAAGTCCTTTCGGAAATCTTGATCCGCCGTACGTGCAATACCAACATCGACACCATCTTCCCCGGCTACAGCGGTTATACGCCCCTGGGGGTGGTTCAAGGTGTGGACCTGCCGTTTCCGGCGGTCTTCAACGACGGCTTCGAGTCCGGCGACCTCGGAGCTTGGTCCAGCTCCGTCGGCTAGGAGGCGGATAGATCGGACGGATCGACGATCCGGGCATTCGATAACATCACGCCCATGGTCGCTGACTACCAATTCATCGGACGCCTCGACGGCCGGGCTGTCGTCGATCCCTTCAACCCTTCCGCCGAGCCCCATCGGCTACCCGGTTCCCTCTCCGTCGATGCCGAGGACGGGAGCTGGATCGGCCTGCGCCGGGGATCCGACGGTAAGATCCACGACAACATATTCAGTGCAGAGCTGTTGGCCCGGCCAGGAAGCGCCCTCGATCACCTCTATGGTTTGGCGGAGCAAATCGGAATCTCTCCGATCCACCCGCCCGACGTGGTCGCCGAGGCCCGACGATGGATCGACCATCCGATCATCGATGACGATCGGCTCGAAGACCTGCGTCACCTGCCCTTCATCACCATGGACGAGGTGACGTCCAAGGATCTCGACCAAGCCCTTTTCATAGAGCGCCTCGAAGCCAAGCGCCTCGAAGCCCGCTTTCGGGTTTGGTACGCCATCGCCGACGCCGCCCATTTCGTGCGGCCCGGCTCGGCGCTGATGCGTGAGTCCTTGAGCCGCGGCTCCACCTTCTACATGCCCGGCTTGGTGCTGTCCATGTTGCCCACCATGCTGAGCGAGGGCATCGTGTCCCTCAATCCGCGAGTCGACCGCAGGGCTTTGGTCTTCCGCATCGATTTGGCTGCGGACGGCACCACCGTGGAAAGTCGCATTCTGCGAGCGCGGATCCACAGCCGGGTCAAGACATCCTACGATGCGGTTCAACGCTATTACGACGGTGGACCGGTTCCCCTGGGAGCCCCCCAGAACGCCGCGGTGAAAGACGGCACGGCGTTGGAGCCCGGGCTCGAAAAGGCCGTCGCCGATAACCTCGACGCCCTGGCCGAGGTCGGCCGCGCCAGAATGCATTTGGCGGAAATCCGGCAGACGGTTCGGGTGCGACGACGGGAGCTCAAGATCAGCCTCGGTCAGGACGACCTGGGATTCGTCGCCATGGACGATCCCCGTCTTGAATCTGAGCAATTCAACGAGCAGATTTCCCTCTTGGCCAACGTCGAAGGGGCGAAGCTGCTGGCTCGATCCGCCCCCGGGCTCGACTCGGTGCAGCCGATCTTTCGATTTCACGAGCCGCCGGACCCCTTTCGCTTGGAGCGGCTGCGGGGTCGGCTGAAGGCCTTCGCCCGCCGCCATCATCTGCCCGCCGACACTTGGCAATGGAATCCGGAACGCCAAAGCTTGGCGAGCTTCATGGCAGGGCTGCCCCATCACGGTGAGCAAGAACGGCTCAGCCGGGCGGTCCATCGCCAAGCCTTGATGGCCGGCGGCCGGTCCGGCTTCGACATCGCCCCGGGCATCCATCACGGCGTCGGCGCCCAGGCCTACGCTCGATTTACCGCTCCCATGCGCGAGGTGGTCGGGATTTTCGTGCATAAGGAAACCTGGGAGCTGCTGGGAGAAGAGCCGTCGCCGCCGGACGAGCAGGACGAAAGCTTGCGCCAACAGATCGTCGACGCCGCCAACCGCTCACGAGGCTTGCAGCGACGCCTCGATTCAGAGGTTAATCGCAGGGTCATCGACCAGCTCTTCGCCAAACCCGAGGCCGCCCTCGGCGCGGCGGGATACGGCGCCACGGTCATGGGCATCTCGCGCGGCAAAGTCCATTTGCAGCTGGACCACATCCCGATCGATGTGAAGGTCTACATTCCCCACCTCGAAGAGCAAGTGGGTGAGCGCCTGCGGCCCGGCCGCGACGGAGTGACCCTGCGCCGTTCCCGGGGCGGACAGCCCGAATGGACCTTGGGTGACGCGGTCCGGGTTCACACCGCGGGCAAAGACTCGGAAAAAAATCGTTGGCGATTGGCGTTGCAACCTGCCTAGCTCAGGCCGTGCATGTCGAAGGCTTCTCGCGTTCCGACGGAGCGAGCTGGTAATATCCGCCCAGCCCGAAGAACACAGAGCGAAGAAGGCTGGGCGCTCGGAAACGAGCAGCACCGAACCGACTCGATCGAGCTATCGATACTCACAAGACCCGAGGAGATTTTCATGTATCGCACCCTTGCCATGCTCTACAGCGGCGGCCACAAGGGCGCCGAGGCCGAGTTCGGTCGCTGCGCCGAGGAATTCGGCGTGCCCGAGGTCACCCTTTCCTACGACGGCCACAATATGGAACGGGAAAAGGATGTCCGAGTCCTGTCGAAGGAAGAGCTGGCCAAAGGTGACGTCTCCATGGCGATCGTTTCCAAGCACATGGGCCGGTCCTATTCCAGCGTCGAATCGATCCGCAAGGTCATCCAATCCATCTTCCACATGGTCAACAGCTCCCAACACGTTTTCGCCATCGGTTGGATCCAAACCGACGACACCGTCAAAGGTGGTACCGGCTGGGCCGTGGAGCTGGCGAAATTCTTCAATCGAGAGGTCAGCGTCTACGACCAAGACCGCAAAGCTTGGTACAGCTGGATCGACCATGCCTGGCAGCTCGACGAGCCGATCATTCCGCAAAAGGCTTTCTGCGGCACCGGCACCCGAAATCTCAGTGAGGACGGCAAAGAAGCCATTCACGAGCTGTTCAAAAGATCCTTCTCCGACACCCACGGCAACCAATAGGATCGAGCCCCATGGCCGGCGGTCGACTGCCGAGTCGCGAAGGAGCGACGGCAGCGACCGCTGGTTTTCCCGCGTAGGACCTCCCCCTCGGGATCCGAGCCCCATCGTTCATGCGTTTGCTGCACACCGCCGACTGGCACCTAGGCCAACGATTCCACGATCAACGGCGGGGTGACGACGAGCAACACGCCCTCGATCAGCTCCTGGAGCTGTCCGCAGAGCATCGCATCGACGCCTTTCTGCTCGCCGGTGACATCTTCGACACCGCCAACCCCGGCGCCGAAGAGCAACGTCGGTACTACCGTTTCCTCTTCAAGCTGGTCACCGAGGTCGGGGTGCCGACGGTGGTGGTCACCGGCGGCAACCACGACAGCGCCCTGCGCCTCGACGGCCCCAAGGACCTGCTGGCGGATCTCGGCATCCAGGTGGTCGGTCGCTGGCCCCGGGACACCCCGCCCGAGCATTGCCTCGTCGAGCTCAAAGACCGCCAGGGCCGGGTCGGAGCCATCTGCGCCGCGGTGCCCTACCTGCGCGATGGCGACCTTCGCCTACCGCCGATCGGCGAGACCGCGCCCCAGATCCACGCCCGTTACGCCCAGGCCTTGGAGAATCGCTACTTCCAGGTCCGACAAGCCGCCGCCGAGGCCTATCCCGAGCTTCCCCTGGTGGTGATGGGGCATTGTTACGTCGACGATGCCCTGATCGGCGGTGGCGAGCGCCCCGTGCAAATCGGCAACTTGGCAAAGGTGCGGGTCCAGGTCCTCGGTGAAGGCACCGCCTACCTGGCACTCGGCCATCTCCATCGCCCCCAACGTCTGGGGGGTCAAGACCACTGGCGCTATAGCGGCAGCCTCCTGCCCACGGGATTCGACGAGGTCGAGCGCCGGCGGGAAGTCTTGCGAGTCGACCTGCCGGCCGACGGCTCTGCCGGAGAGGTCACCTCGCTACCCTTAGAGCCCTATCGCGAATATCGACGCTTGCACGGCACCCCCGACCAGCTCGAATCTATTTTGGCCGACCTTGTCCCCCCCGAAGTGGGGACGCCGATCCCCTGGGCCGAGGCGTCGGTGGTTTTGGAAGGACCGCGGCCGGGATTTGCCCAACACCTGGTCGATTCGGCCCGGGATCGAGGCTGGGATCTGATCTCGGTCAAACGCCATCGAGCTACCACCGAGCGCACGGAGCGTTCCGCCGCCGGCGAGGTGTTGGGGCTCAAGGAGCTCGATCCCGAGGAAGTCTTCATCGAGCGGCACCGCCAGGAATTCGATCGCGATCCCGATGACGAGCTGTTGACGGAGTTTCGATCCCTCTTGGAATCCGTCACCTCCGGGGGATCCTCGGAATGAGGATCGACCGCATCCACATCGAAAACCTCGCCAGCTTGCGGGGCGCCCAAACCACCATCGATTTGCAGGCCGGAGAGCTGGGAGATGCCGGCTTGGTCGCCATCACGGGAGCCACCGGCGCGGGAAAGTCCACCATCCTCGACGCCGTGTGCCTGGCGCTTTTCGACCAAACCCCGCGCCTGCACGGCCGTGGACGGGATCCCAGGGAGCTGCTCTCCCGCGGCACCGGCGAAGCCAAAGCAGCCGTGGACCTCACCCTCGATGATCAAACCCAATGGACCGCCGAATGGACCGTGCACCGGGCCCGGGGCCGAGCCGACGGTGCCTTACAAGCGAGCAAGCAGCGCATCTTGGACCGCAGCACCGGCGAGGTCTTGGCGGATCAAAAAAAGACCGTCAAGGCATGGGTCGAGGGCAAGCTCGGCCTGAGCTTCGAGCAATTCACCGGCGTCATTCTGCTCGCTCAAGGGCAATTCGCGAAATTCCTCGAATCCACCGACGCCGATCGTAGCGAGCTCTTGGAACGGCTCACGGGCACGGAAATCTACTCCGAGCTCGGCAGCCGGGCCTTTGAGCGTTTCAAGGAGCTCAAGCAGAAGGTCGCGGCGGAAGAAGAGCAACGTCAAGAGCTGGTGCTGCTCTCCGCCGAAGACCGACGGCGCATGGAGCAGGAACAGGACGAGCTGGAGCCGAATCTAGCCCGCCTCGAAGAGCAGCTGCAGGGTTTGGAGCGGCAGATACGATGGGTGGAAGAAGATCGCCGCCTGCGCAAGCGCCGGGACGACGCTCGACAGGCTTTGGCCTCTGCCGAGAAAGCCTTGGAGCACGCGGAGCCCGATCGTCGACGAGTGGCTCGGGCCGAAGCCGCCGCTTCGGTGATCGGGGCTTTGCACCGCTTAGACGATGCCCGTGAAACCGAAACCAAGACCCGATCCCAGCTCGATACCGCTCGGCGAGCCGTACGCGAGCTGCAAACCGGAGGTCGCGCCGCCCGCTCCCGGCTCCAAGCCTTGCTCGACCACCTCCAGCGCCAAGAAGGGCTCGCCGGTCGAGCCTTGGAGCGGGTTTCGGGCTTCGCCGCCGCCGACGCCGAGGCGGTGGCCGCTTTTCGCGAAGCCCGTCAATCCAGCCGTGCCCATCGGCAACGGGGCCACGAGCTGGAGCTGGAGCTGACCAAGAGCCGCGCCCAAATCGAAGCCGGCAGCCGGGAAGTCGACCAAAGGCGGGCCGGCGCCGAGGCCGCGTTGGAGCGGGTGGAGACGCTGCGAGAGCGCTGGGAAGAGGTCACGACCCGCCGTTCAGAGGTGCTCGGCGGCCAGACCTCTGAGCGGCTGAGTCGAGAGCAGGTCCTGTTGCGACAGGCCGAGGAGATCCGCCGCGAGCTCGACACCTTGGATCCCGAGCCCCTGGAAGAGCTGGTTGCCGGTCTCGAGCTGGAGCTCAACAAGGCAACCGCCGATGCAGACGCCTGTCGCGCATTGGCGGAGGTCTCCCGCCGCGAGCTCGACGAGCACGAAAAATTGCTCCGCTTAGCCATGGAGGGGGCGGAGGTGGCCGCCCATCGCCATCTTTTGCGGGAAGGAGAGCCCTGCCCTCTGTGTGGATCGCAGTCCCATCCGTTCGTCGACGGCTCGGAGCACGATCTGCCCGAAGAAGAGCGAGACGTGCTGCGCCGTGCCCATGATCGCCTGGACGCCCTCAAGGGGGAGCTACGTCGGACGGCGGCCGACTTGGAGCGAGCGGAGAAGAAAAGCCGTGAGCTGAGCGATCAGCTGGCCCGTCAGCGGGAACGGGCCCAAAAGACCCGCCGCGACTTCCAACACAAAGGCTCCCAATGGGTCGAGCTGCGGTTGCAGCTGATCGACCTGCCCATGGATCCTTTTTCCATCTCCGGCAGCCGCCTCGGCACCATGCTCAAAGCCCTCGAAGCACGGCTGGAATCCTTGGCGGCGGTCAACTCCGAGCGAGATGAGCTAGAAGCCGAGCTGAAGGCGGCCTCGTCGAGCCGGCAGCAAACGGACCAAAAGCTCGCGGTGGCCGAGGAGGGGCTCAAACACGTTCAGGGTCGCCATCGAGATCTGGAAAAGGAGCGTCAGCAGGCGGAGACATCGCAGGCCGAATCGGACCAAAACCTGCGGACCGTGGCCGAGCAGCTGGCCCAAGCCTGTGGCCTGAGCCTCGACCGGCCTGACGACGACGCCCCCTTGACGGACCCCGCGCTCGACGCTTTCTACGGTCGGCTCATCGACGGTCGCAAGGCCTGGCAGCGGGCGAGCGAGCGGTGGCGCCAGCTCACCGACCTGAGCCGGACCCTGGGTCCGAGGGCTGAACGCCTATTGACCGAGGAGCCCTGGCCCGAGCCTGAAGGTGAGCCGTCGACCGAGGACCCCTTTGACGCCGAGCCGAGGGAGCTTGAGGAGCCGGAAGCGCCCAGTCCAGACTTACTCGCCGACCGCCTGCGCTCCGCCCTCGATCAGGTCGACAGCCGGCTTTCCGAGCATCGTCTGGCGGCGGATCGGCAACAGCAGGCGGAGCGAGCCCTGAGCTCCGCGGTCGAAACCCTCGAGGCCCGCAACGCGGAGCTCCAGCGCGGGCTCGACGGCTCCCCCTTCGATCACGAGCAAGACCTACGGGCCGGCTGGATAACCCGCGGGCAGCTCGAAGCGCTCCGAGACGGTCTCGAGAAGCTGCGTCTGGCGGCCGAGAGGTCGCGGGCGGATCTCCACCGCTCAACCCGGGATCTGGAAGAGCACCGTGAAGCGGGGACTGCGTTGGGTATCGCCCAATCGGCCGTCGAAGCCGATCTCCGCCAACAGAGCCACGAAACCCGGCTGCGGCGCAAGGAGCTGGCGGACCGCAGCCTGGGCCTGAGGTTGGAGCTGGAAAAGGACCTGGAGCGGCGTCGGCAGCGAGAAACCCTCGACAAACGACTGGAAGCGTCGATCGCGGCGCGCGACCGCGCGGGACGTCTCTCCCAGCTGATCGGCCAAAAAGACGGCGGCAAATTCCGTCGATTCGCTCAGCAGCTGAACCTCGGTCAGCTCTTGGGGCTGGCCAATCGTCGCTTGGAGCACCTGGCCCCCCGCTACGCCCTGGCCGCGGTCTCCGGCAGTCTCGACCTGGAGGTCATCGACCGCGACATGGCCGATGAGCAGCGACCGGTTTCCACCCTCTCCGGCGGAGAATCTTTCCTGGTCTCCCTGGCCCTGGCCTTGGCGCTGGCGGATCTGCGACGGGGTCAGCTTCGCCTGGGCACCCTCTTCCTCGATGAGGGTTTCGGCAGCCTCGACCAGGAGACCCTCGACACCGCGCTCTCCACCCTGGAACAGCTGCAAGCCGACCAAGCGACAAAAATCCTCATCATCAGCCACGTCGGCGCCCTACAAGAACGCATTCCCCACCGGATCGAAGTCGCCAAACACGGCGGCGGCCGCAGTCGGCTGAGCATTCGTGTAGGGGATTGACCAACGCAAACCGGACGGAACGCACCTAGACCCCTGGGAGTATGGAAAGCTAAGATATATCTACCCTTTTATCCGCTTCCGGCTCTTGAGTGAGCCATTCTGCTCTTAAGAGAACAAAGTGCACAACGCGAGCCTCGTTGGAAAAACCATCGGCCAGATTCGATTGGTGAGTCTGCTCGGATCCGGCGGCATGGGTGAGGTTTACCAAGGATTTGATACCCGCCTCCAACGTCAGGTGGCGGTCAAAACCTTGAGGGCCGGCCACCGGCCGGATGCGGATATGAAGGCCCGCTTCCTGCGCGAAGCTCGATTGCTCTCCCAAATCGACCATCCCGCCATCTGCAAGGTCTACGATTTGATCGAAGGCCACGACGCGGATTATTTGATCTTCGAGCTGGTCGAGGGCGAGACCCTCAAGCAGAAACATAGGAGCGGCTCTTTGGGACGCGCCGACATCTTGGGGCTGGGCGAGAAGATCGCCGAAGCCCTGGTGGCCGCCCACTATGAACGCATCGTGCATCGAGATTTAAAGCCGGACAACATCATGGTGACCCCGGAAGGGGGCATCAAGATCCTCGACTTCGGCATCTCCACGGTGCTCAACGAGCCCCACACCTCCGCGGCCCTGGCGCAATTGCAGCAGCTGGCCGTGACCCACGCCTTCATGGACGCACCGGAGACCGTGGTCGGCGCGGCTGTGGATCTGGAAGACGGCCCCACCGTGCGTCTGCAAGCCGAAGGCTCCGTGCTCACCACCTCGGATATACCGACCCATCGCCTGGGGGAGCCCGACGGACACCTCAGCGATTTGGAGACCCAACTGACCCGCCATGGGCTGATCCTGGGCACGATCAACTACATGAGCCCGGAGCAGGCCCGGGGCGAAAAAGTCACCTCCGCCTGTGACCTCTACGCGTTCGGCATCTTGCTCCAGGAGCTGCTGACCGATCGACGCGCCTACGACCGCAAGGAGCCGGCACCGCTCTTGGCACAGGTCGCCAACGGCGAATCTCGCCCCATGGAGGACGAAGATCCCGCCATCGTTTCCTTGGTGGAAGATCTCAAGCGCCGGAACCCGGAGCTCCGTCCCACCGCCGTCCAAGCCGCGGAGCGCATTCGCCACGCCCTCGACGCCCCCTCCAGGCAACGACGCCGGCGCCTCCAGTGGTCGTTGGTCGCCGCTTCTTTCGCCGCGCTGCTCGGGGTGTTGATCGTGGTGTTCTCCCTCTACCAAAAGGCGACCGCCGAAGCCGAGCGCGCCAACAGCGCGGTCGCCATGGCCAAGGAAGAGAGAGATCGGGCCCAGGCGACCACAGAGCTGCTGGTGGAGACATTTCAAATGGCGGCGCCGGACCAAGCCCGAGGCCGTGAGATCACCGCCCGCGACTTGCTCTTTCGCGGCGCCGAAAACTTGGAGAAAGAGCTCGACGGCGAGCCGTTGTTGCTCGCCGGCATGCAACAGATCCTGGGCGGCATCATGCTGCAGCTGGCGGCCTACCCGAACGCCCAGGAGTTGCTGGAATCCTCTCTGCGTTTGCGGCGGCAACACGCGCCCGACGACCACCTGGCCATCGGCCAAAGCTTGCTCGACCTGGGCGCTTTGAGCTCGGATCGAAAGCAAAGCGAGGAGGCCCTCAGCCTGCTGCGGGAAGCCCGCCGGGAGCTCGAGCAAGTCGACAACCCGAGAGCCCGGCTGGTGTTGGCCGCGGTCTTCGACGAGCTGGGCAACGTCTCCCAGGATCTCGGCCGGTTCAGCGAGGCCGGCAAGTCCTATCAACGGGCGCTCAAGCTCCGGCAAATCGAGCTCGGCCCAGAAGCCAAGGAGGTCGCCGACACCCTTAACAACCTGGCGTCTCTCTCGTGGCGGCTCGGGGATCTGGCCGAAGCCGGCCGACGATTTGAGGAAATTCTCAACATTTACGAACGGCTGTACCCCGACGACGACCATCCGAATCTGGCGGCGGTGCTGAGCAATTTAGGGTTGGTGTATCGAGGCCAAGCCTCTTACGCTCAAGCGGAAAAATCCTTTGTCCGAGCTCTGGACATCAGCCGTCGAAGCCTCGGGGAAGACCATCCCCAGGTGGGCTCCGTTCTCTTCAGCTTGGGACGCCTCCATCTCTACCAAGAGCGGCTCGAAGAAGCCGCCTCTCGTTTCGAGCAGTCCTTGCGCATCCGTCGCCGGGCTTTCGGCCTGGAGCATTACGAGTGTGGACGAAGCTTGATCTGGATTGGAGAGGCCCAAAGAGGTCTCGGTCGCCTGGATGCAGCCTGGGCCGCCCATCGAGAGGGTCACGAGATGATGACGGCCGCCGAAGGTAAAAACTACTTCCACCGTTATGAGACCCTCCTTCTCGAAGCCAATCTGGCCCGCAGCGGGCAGGACGAAGAGCGGGCCATGGAGCTCTACGATTCCGCGGCTCTGCTCGCTGAGACCATGCTCGGCAAAGACCATCGTGAGGTACGAGCGATCCGACGTGCCAAAGGCTGACCATCTCGATCCGTGGAACTGATTTGGTCCGACTTCCTCATCTTTTGCGCTTTATGACCGCTAACCATCGTCATAAGAATTTCAGGAGGCGATTCATGTCCCAAGCTCTCCCTAGCTTTCGTCCCTCTCCCCTGCCCTGGTCGCTCGCGTTGCTTGCCGGGCTCATAAGTATCTGGGCCGGGCCCGAAGCCGCCCTGGCCGATGGCCCTGCGACTCCCATTGGAAGCGAATTTTTGGTCAATACGTACACCACGGATCAGCAAGCGAGCCCAGCGGTCGTCGATACCACCAACGGCTTCATGGCGGTCTGGCACGGTGACACCAGCGGCGGCGACGGCTACGAAATTAGAGCCCGATTTCTCGACACATCGGGGACTCCGTTCAGTGCAGAGCTGCAAGTCAACACCACCACCACGGGCACCCAGGCCTATCCGGACGTCGCGAGCCGTTCTGACGGTAGCTTCATGGTGGTCTGGCACAGCGATGCGTCCGGTAGCTACGACATCCTGGGCCAACGATTCGACTCGTCCGGTGCGTTTCTTGGAGTCGAGCTGCCCCTGAGCGCCATGACCTCCGCGGTCCAAATGCGCCCCAAGGTGGCGGCAGGAGCCGCCGGAGACTTCTTGCTCGTATGGCAATCCACGGGCGTTGGAGGTTCCGACATCGGTTCGCGGCTGCTCGCTTCCAACGGCATGCCATTGGGCGCTGAGACCACCCAGGTCAATGAGATCACCACCGGATACCAAGGACTACCAGACGTCGCCGGGCTCAGCGACGGTCGATTCATCGTCGTTTGGCAAGGAGGCGAGGACGGCTCCGGCTCGGCTGAAATTCAAGGTCGAATCATGGATTCCACAGGCGCCCCTACCGACTCTGACTTGGTCCTCGTCTCCTCCACTGCCGGGGACCAGCTCACTCCCGCCGTGGCTGCGGGCACCAGCGGGGGTTATTTCGTGGTCACTTGGGAGAGCGATGAGCACGACGCCTATGGAAGCGAGATCAAAGCGTTGGGTTTTGATTCCACGGGCATGCCCATCGGCTCCGAGGTGCAAGTCAGCACCGTTTCAACCACCAATGGCAATCAAACCTTGCCGGATCTGGTGATCGACGCCAACAACGATGTGGTCTTCATTTGGCGCGACCGAGGTGAACCCCCGCCGGAGCTCGACCGGCTAGGCAGCCCGATCTACATCCGCAGCCGCACCGGCTCGGGGCCGCCGTTCAGCTTTTTCCAAAACGAGCCGGGCGTTTTTCTGGATTCGGAGCCTTTCGGCGGAGCTGGAGACGTGCTCGCTATCCTCAACGATCAATTCCAAGGCCCCCTGGTCACCGCGCCGACGGTCGCCAAGGACCCGAACGGCGGATTCCTCGCGGTTTGGGAAGGGCCGGACGGAGGGAGCAACGGCATCCGCGCAAGAAAAGCAGAAACCCCCGATAAAGCCATCTTCACGGACGGCTTCGAGAGCGGGGATACCTCGTCTTGGAGCTCCGGAGTCCGCTGAGCTCGCGGGGCAGCGCTGCGCGCGCGACCCCGACGTAAAGGCAGCCGGCTCAGGCCATCAAGCTGTCGGGGCCGCAGATCTCCGTCAGCTCGGCCTCGATGTCGGCCACCAGCTCCGCGGGATCCTCCACCAGGGCGTGATCGGCGAAAAGGCCGATGCGCACCTCGCCGGAAAAGCTCAGGATGGAAATACCGAGCCCGATATTGGCCCGCTGGGGAACCCAGAAGAGCATGGCTCGCACCCGCGAGCCGCTGATGGTCAGCGGCTCCTGTGGCCCGGGCACGTTGCTCATCACCGCCGAGCATTTCTTGGCGTAGAAATCCACCAACCAGCGACCGATCCGGCGGGGCAAGACCTTGAGCAAGAAGGTCACGGAGCCGTAGTACACAAAGGGCTCCACGGAACGCTTGAGGGCGTTCATGCGTTTGCGAATCGCTTGCATGCGGGTATCGATCGGCCCGATGTCCACCGGCAGCTCCACCATCACGGCGCCGAATCGATTGTCCATGGTCGGCGGCGCTGAGGGGGCTCGCACGTTGACCGGCATGGAAACCCGAAAGCCCTGGATCTCAGCTCCACCACCAGAGTCCCGCCGACGCAAGCCGAACCGACGCACGCCGCCTGAAACCACGGCCATCAAGATGTCGTTAACCGTACAGCCCCGCTGATTCTTGACTTCTTTGATGCGCCCCAAATCGATGGCCGAGGTCCAAGCCACCCGCTTGCGGCCGTCCAAGGCCGGCCCGTGAAGCATCGACCGATCGGCCCGCATCAGCGCCTTGCGCAACAAAAGCGGGCCTCCCACCAGCAGAGCCTTGAGCCGGACCATCCACATCGCGCCCGTGGTGCCGCGGGTTTGGGGTGGCTCTTGGTTCGATTCCCCGACATCCATCATGGAGAAGAGCACGGGAATCAACGCCATGCCATCCCCCATCACATGGTGAATGCGGCTGACCAATGCGCTGCCGCCGTCGCCGAACTCGGGGATGAAGTGGAGCTGCCAGAGGGGTCTGTCCTGGGGCAGAGGCTGGGACGCTTGGCGGCCGATATATTCCTGAAGGCCTTCGCGGGTCTTGAGCGCCGGATCCTCCACAGAGAAAATGTGTCGCGCAATGTCGAAAGCGGGATCTTCCTGCCACCAAGCTTTGCGGTCTTTGCGCACCACCAGCCGGGAAAAGCGGGGATAGCGCTGACCTCCATCGGCGGCCATCACCCGATCCAGCCACACCCGACGGAGATCGTCGATGTCCATTCGGTCGAAGGTCATGACCGAGTTGATCACCATGAGATTCTCCGTGCGATCCTGAAGCCAAACTCCATCGCGCGGATGAACGGGCTCGATCAGCTCGGTGTCGGGTAGGGCCGGGGACAAACGGGTCATCGCACGATCTCGCAATGAAGCCGTTGGGCATATCGAAACACATAGGCAACTTGGGAGGCGGTTTCGGGACCGCAGGTTCGATGCTGCCTAAACGTCCGAATCGCCTGGGTGGGGTCCATGCCGAAATGGACCAACACACAGGCGACAAACATACCCGCGCGCCCGCATCCCGCGCCGCAATGGACCAGAACCCCTTCGCCGCGTTGCAAGGAGTCGCTGACGTCACGAATGGCCTGCTCGAAATGACCGTCCGCCCGTGGCACGGCATAATTCGCCACATCGAGGAAACAAGCCCCGTCGCCGAATAACCGCTTGGCCTCCTCCGGATATTGAGGCACTCCGTACCGACCGAGCAAATCCATTTCAGGAATCAAGCAAACCACCCGCTGAACCCCGGCCGCCACCAACGCTTCCAGCTGCGTGGTTAAAAAGCCTAAGCGTCGTCGATCCGGCAAGGGTCCCGCCCAAAGATTGCCAGATATCCCGTCGACCGGGATCTGGATCAAGGGATACGCATTCGAGCTGTAGGGAGCCCCACCGGTCCAGCAGATCTCGGGATCCTTGGGCTCTCCTCGCTCGGGAGCCACGCAATCCTCGAGCTCAGGACGCGCCTCGAGCAGAGCATCCAGCTCGCCTTGAATCTCGGTATCCGTTGATATTGCAGTCTTTTCCGATTCAGACATGGGGCCAAGAGAGAGACGTTCAGTGCCGAGACCTTCCGATATCGACATAAAGTGATAGGCGAACAAGACTTACGTCGCCCTTATTATCCCTGATTTGCCGCAAGAACGGGAGACTTGCCTATACATTTTGATCTTTAATCATGGTCCGCTGGGCTGCCGGCACCATCAGAGGTCGGGCGGATCGGGGATCGGACACTGGCGACAAATCGCGCGCCCAATCCCCATCACCCCAAGCTCGTCGAACGGTCGTCCCACCACTTGCACGCCTACCGGCATACCGTCGCTGTCCAGACCCGCCGGCACACTCATCACCGGCAGGGAGGTCAAGCTGAGCACTGAGGTCGGTGCCACCCAATCGATGTAGGTTTCCATGGCTTGCCCAGAGATCTCAGTGGGATGCCCATCCGCTACGGGAAAGGGCTTGACCGCCATGGTCGGCGTCAGGATGCCGTCAAAACGTCCGAAGAGCTCGCGCCAAATCTCGTAGAGACGCCCCCGGTCCTGGGCGGAAGATCCCAGCTGGTGAGCGGAGAAAGATAAGCCGGTGTCCAAGTTGGCCCGCACATTTCCCCCCAGCTGGGGATGGTGCCTGAAGACACTACCCTTTTCCGGCTCTTCCTCGGCCTGCAAACGGTGCTGGTGCCAAGCTAAGGCCCAAAGCCCGCGCAGCTCCCGAAATGTATCCCGTGCCCAAGAGATCGATAGATCGATTTCCTCGACCTGGGCCCCGAGGTCGCGGAGGGAGAAGGCCGCCTGCCGACAACAGGCTTCTAGCTCCCGGTCGATTCCGATGCCCGTAGGATCCGCCGCGTAGCCGAGCCTCAGACCCGAGATCTCAACCCCATCAAGGGCCTCGGAATAGCTCGCCACCGTGGCCGCCCGGCTCATGGGTGCCCGGGGATCGCGACCGGCCGTTGCGTCGATAAATAGCGCCAGATCCTCTACGGTACGAGCCATCGGACCGGTGACCTGCAAAGTGTCCCAAAGATGGGGGGTCGGCCAAGTGGGCACCAAACCCGGGGTCGGACGTAGACCCGCCAAACCACAGAACGCGGCCGGTATTCTCAGCGATCCTCCCAGATCCGTGCCTTCCGCCAAGGCAGCCATGCCGGTCACTAAAGCCGCCGCCCCGCCGCCCGTGGATCCTCCCGGTGATTTCTCCGGATCCCAAGGGTTACGGGTGTGGCCGAAGAGCGGGTTGTCGGTGTGGCCACCAAGGGCCATTTCGGGGGTGTTGCTCTTGCCGATGACAATGGCACCCGCCGCCTTCAGCCGCTCGACCACCAGAGCGTCTCGAGCGGGAATATGCTCTGCGTAAATGGGCGAGCCGTAGGTGGTCCGCAAGCCGGCGGTTTCGGTCACATCTTTGATGATCACCGGCAGGCCGTGCAGCTTGCCCAGGGGCTCGCCGGACACCCGGCGACGATCGAGGGCGACCGCCTCGTCCACAGCCGAAGCAGAACGGGTGACCACCGCGTTGAGCCGTCCGTCAGCGCGATCGATTCGCTCCGAGGTCCGCTCCAGGACCTCGACGGCACTGGTCTTACCCGCGGCGATCCAATCGCGCAGAGATCGGGCGGAGCGCAGCCTTCCATCATCGAAGAGGGGGTTGTCTGAAGACATGCGCCCACCCTACAACGCCGAGGACTTGCCCCTCAACCGGGCGTCGTCGCACCAGGAACGACCGCTAGCCGGCTTGTCGGCCCCACCACCATCTGATACCCTCCCGCGTCCCGTCCGCTCTTCGTGACGGCCCCCGGACCCAATCTAAGATGCTCAAGCTCCACAGCCTCGAGATATCGGGCTTCAAATCCTTCCTAGACCCTGTTCAGGTCCAATTCGCCGACGGCATTACCGCCATTGTCGGACCGAACGGCTGTGGAAAATCGAACCTCACCGATGCCATCAATTGGGTGCTCGGAGAACAGAGCGCCAAGTCTCTGCGTGGCGCGAAGATGGAAGACATCATCTTCAACGGCTCCGACAAGCGAAAGCCGGTGGGCATGGCGGAGGTTCAGCTCAACCTGAGCTGCGACGAGGGCTATCCGCGCTCGGTCGACGGTCGGATCAAAATCGGCCGCCAAGTCTTCCGCACCGGCGAGAGCCGCTACCGTCTCAACGACAAGGTGGTCCGGCTCAAAGAGATCAAAGACTTGCTAATGGATACCGGCCTGGGTATCCGCGCCTACTCGGTGATCGAGCAGGGCAAAATCGGCATGATTCTCTCGGGCAAGCCCCAGGAGCGCCGCAAGCTGCTGGAGGAAGCGGCGGGCATCACCCGCTACAAAGCCCGCAAGCGGGTGGCTGAGGTCAAGCTGGAAGAAACCCTGGGCAATTTGGTCCGTCTCGACGACATCATTTCCGAGGTCGATCGCTCCCTCCGCTCCCTCAAGCGCCAGGCGTCCGCGGCCCGCCGCTACCAGGCTAAGGAAGGCGAATACAAAGACCTGCTCAAACAAGTGCTGCTCGGCCGGTGGTCGCTGCAGAAAGATCAGCTCGACACCCTGACTCGACGCTTGGAGGAGCTGGCCAATCAGGACGCTGAGCTGGCCGCCAATCTGGGCCGCGACGAGGCCGCCCTGGTGGCCGGTCGCGAGGAGCTGGATCGGCTCGCCCAGGTCCTCGCCCAGCGCCACCAAGTGGTGGCTGAGCTGGCCGCCACCATCGAGGGTCGCCAGGAATTCATCAAGGGCTCTCGCCAACGCTCCACTGAAATGACCCGACAGCTCACCCGCGGTCGCCAGCAAGCGGAGGAACGGCGCAAACAGAGCACCGAGCTCGACACCTCCCTCGGCAACCTCGATCAGCGAACCCGCGAGGTGATCGAAGAGCGGGACGAGGCCGCCCGCCAAGTGGCTGAGGACGATCGCAAGATCGAGGCCGCCGGCCGCGACGTTCAAGCCGCGGAGGCGCGGGTCGAAGGCCTACGCCGGGAGATGACGGAATCCATCACCCAGGTCAATCAGATTCGAGCTCGGCTGCAACAAGAAATCGTCGAAATCGAGAAGCAAACCTACCGCTTGCGTTACCTCGACGACGAGCGCCAACGCCTGGACAAACAGCTGGCGGAAGCCATGGGAGTCCTGGCCGAGGCGAACGAGAAAATCCAGACCGCGGAGCGGGGATTAGAAGAGTCGGTTCAGCTCAAAACACGCATGGAGCAGGACCTCGAAGCCTTGCTGCGTCGGGAGGCGGAGATTTCGGACGAGCGTCGACATCTCGAAACCCACCTGGCCGGGTTGCGCCAGCGGCAAAAGATCTTGGTCCAGCTCTCCCAGGAGCACGAGGCCAAACGCCGAGCCCTGCGCAGGACCCTGGCTTCCATCGGCATCGAGGAGCCGGTTTTTCTTGCCGATCGGCTGCAACCGGCCGACGGCTGGGAGGAGCCCATCGATCATTTCCTCGGCGTGTTGGCGGACGCGGTGCTCGTCGACGACGCGGCTTCCGGCCTACGGGCGGCGAAGGCGCTGTCGGCAGCCGGCGCGGTGGGAGTTTTCGTGCATCCCTTGCCGGACGGCGCCCCGCTCCCGGATCTGGAAGATGATGCCCTGGCCTATTCATTGGCGGAGGCCCTCGACCTGCCGGACGACTTGGCCCGATCCCTGCCACCGGCATTCTTGGTCGAAAAAGCCGAAGACGCCGACCGTCTGGCCGCCGCCCACCCGGGCATCGCGTTTCTATCGCGAGAGCAGGTGTGGGCACGGGGAGGCAGCCTGTGGGTCCAGGGCAAAGAAGCGGCCCCGGGTGTGCTCGCCCGCGAGAGCGAGCTGGTGTCGATCGCCGAGGAGATTCCCGACACCGAGCGTCGGCTCGAAGGGGCCAAGGCATCCCTTCAGCAGATGGTGCAAGAGCGCACCCGTCTGGCCTCCGACATCCAAAAAGTCGAGGCCAAGGCCGCGGAGCTGCGACGGGAAATCGCCGTCGGCCAAGCCCGTCGGCAAGACGTGGAGAATCGCCGCAAGAAGATCGCCCTCGAGCACAGCACCGTGGCCGACGAGCAGGACGAGCTGCGCCGCGGGCTGAGCGAGCGCACCACGGGCCGAACCGATCTCACAGAGCAATTGGCGACCGCGGAAAAGAATCACGAAGCTCTACAACAAGGATTTGAGCGAGGTCAGGCCGAGGTTGAGGCGGCCAAGGAAACCCGCGAGGCCTTGAGGACCGAGGGCGCGGGTCGGCGGGGCCGCCTTCAATTGCTCGAGGAGCGTCTGGAATCCCAGAATCAAGAGGTCCTGCGAGTCCGACGGCAGATCACCTACACCGAAGAGCAGCTGAAGATCTGGGCCCAGGAAGATACGACTCTGGATCGCCGATTGGGAGAGCTCCAAACCTCGATCGAAGGTGCGGAAACCGAGCTGCAAAATGCCTTGGATCGGAGGGCAGGCGCCCAGGAAGCGGTTCTCGAGCAGCAGCGCATCCTCGACGACAAACGGGAAGACACCAAAGTCTTGGAGGCGCGGGTCCACCGATTGCGCCAAGAGCGAGATACCTTGCGAGGCCAAATCAGCGCCCAGCAAGTGGAGCAAGCAGGATCCCGGCAGGACGCCGAGCACCTAGCGGCTTCCTACCGCGACGCCTTCAAGATGTACCTGCCCGGCACCAAATCCGAGCGAGCCAAAGCCCTCGAAGCCGAGATCCTCGCCCGTCGAGAAGAGAAGCCGGAAGCAGCGCAAACCGAAGACGTAGACCAAACCGCCCCCCCTGCTCCACTGGTAGTAGCGAGGGCCGAGACGGTCGACGGCTCGCTCGGCAACGAGCTCGCCCACCCTCAAACGGAAGAAGACGGCGACGACTCGGAGACGGAAGGTGGAGAGCCCGCCCTCTCCGAGCAAGAGCTGGCGGCCCTCATGCCCGAGGACGAGGCGGAGATCCCGAAGCTGAATCGGAGCCGGCTGGCGGATTTGGAGGGAGAGCTCGCCCGCTGTAAAGCGATTCTGGAACGTCTAGGACCGGTCAACGTGCTGGCTGCCAAGGAATACGAGGATCAGGAGGAACGCGGGACCTTCCTGCGCAAGCAACGCAAGGACGTCGCCGCATCCGTGGAAAGCCTGAAGCAGACCATTGCGGAAATCAACGAGCTGTCGAGCGAGCGGTTCAAGTCCACCTTCGAGCAAGTGAATCGGGTATTCGGTGAAACCTTCCAACGCCTCTTTCGCGGCGGCGAAGCGCACATGCGTTTATTCGACGAGGACGACGTGCTCGAAACCGGTATCGAGATCATCGCGCGACCGCCGGGCAAACGTCCTCAGAACATCATGTTGCTCTCCGGCGGCGAGAAAGCCCTGACCGCAATCGCCCTGCTCTTCGCCCTGTTCCAAAGCCGACCGTCACCGTTCTGTATCCTCGACGAGGTGGACGCTCCCCTCGACGACGCCAACGTGTTACGTTTCATCGAAACGTTGCAGGAGATGGCTCAGGACACTCAGTTCCTGGTGGTGACCCACAACAAGCTCACCATGGAAGTAGCGGCCAGCCTTTACGGGGTGACCATGGAGGAAAAAGGGGTTTCCAAATTGGTCCAGGCCGAAATGGAAGAGCTCCATCCTCAGTCTCGCGAAGACGACAGTCAAGCCGCCCTCGCCGTTTCCTAACTCCGCCCGAAACACCCCGCTCGCGCCCTGGGGAGCCGATTCATGAGCCAGCGCAAATCCGTCTATATCGCGTATACCGGCGGCACCATCGGCATGGCTGCCGGCGACCGGGGATATCTGCCGAGACCCGGTTTCCTCGGCGCCCAGATGGCGCGATTCTCCGTGCTCAAAGACGCTCGCATGCCCCGCTACGATCTCCACGAGTACGACAACCTGCTCGACTCGTCGAATATGACGCCGCGGGATTGGATGGTGATCGCCGAGGATTTGACCCGCAACTACGACCGCTACGACGGCTTCGTGGTGCTCCACGGCACCGACACTATGGCCTACTCCGCGTCGGCCCTGTCGTTTCTGTTGCGGGACCTCGGCAAACCCGTGATTTTCACCGGCTCCCAAGTGCCGCTTTTCGAGCTGCGCACGGATGCCCGCGAAAACCTGATCAACAGCATTCTGCTGGCGGGTGATTGCGGGGTGCCCGAGGTCTGCCTGCTGGTCCGACACCGGCTGTTGAGGGGCAACCGGTCCACCAAGGTCTCCGCCAGCCGCTTCATGGCCTTCGACTCGCCGAACTACCATGAGCTCGCCAGCGTGGGCGTGGAAACCGTGGTGCACCGGGAGCGGCATCTGCGGCATCCGGAAAATCCCATGACCCTGCACGGGCTCAACGACCCACAGGTCGCGGACGTCCGGCTATTTCCGGGCATCACCCCGAAGATCCTCGAGCAGCTGCTGAGCGGCCCGTTGCAAGGCGCTGTCCTGCACACCTACGGGGTCGGCAACGCTCCCGACGATCCGAGCTTTCTGCGCATCCTGCGGGACGCCTGCGACCGAGGCTTGGTGATCGTCAACTGCACCCAATGCCTGGAGGGCTCGGTGGATATGAGCGGTTATGCCACCGGCAACGCCCTGGCCGACGCGGGCGTCATCAGCGGCTGGGACATGACCCCAGAAGCCGCCTTGACCAAGCTCTATTGGCTGCTGTCCCAGGATCTGAGCGTCGAGGACATGCGCCGTCTGATGCAACAGGACCTGCGGGGAGAGCTCACCGTAGGGAGCTGATGCCTGAACCCACCTAGAAACGGGCCCGCTCAAAGGAAAGGGCGATCACAAGGATCGCCCCTACGCGCGGAAGCCGAATCAGCCCTTGGCTTCGAGCACTGCTTGGGTCAACGCCGGCACGACCTCGTGCAGATCTCCGACGATGCCGTATTTGGACACGTTGAAGATCGGCGCGCTCGGATCTTTGTTGATCGACACCACGCAGCCCGAGCCTTTCATGCCCACCAGGTGCTGGATCGCGCCGCTGATGCCGATAGCCAGATAGAGCTTCGGGGCCACGGTCTGTCCCGAGGAGCCGATCTGGCGATCCCGGGGCAGCCAGCCGTTGTCGATCACCGGTCGGCTGGCGCCGATGTCGGCTCCGAGGGCCTTGGCCAGCTCTTCGATCGGCGGTAGGTTCTCCGGCTTGCCGATGCCACGGCCAACCGCGACCACCACGTCGGCCTTGGATAGGTCCACCTGATCGCCGCCGACCTGCTCGACCCCAAGAAGCTCGCGGTCGGCGTCGGCTCCGGAAGCGTCCAGGGCGACCCGCTCAGCCGAGCCCGCGGCCGCGGAATCCGCCGGAAAAGCGCCGCTCTGCAGGGAAAGCAGCACCGTGCCCTCGCCCTTGACCCGAACCCGGGCTTGCATCTTGCCGGTGAGGATGGGGCGCTTGAACAGCAGCTCGCCCTCCGTATTCTCGAACGAGATCACCTCGGGCACGTAAGCGGCGTCGACCTCGTGGCACAGACGGCCGACGTAGTCGACGGTCTGGTAGGTGTGGGTGAAGATCACGTAGGCGGGCGCCGCATCGCGGATCGCCGGCGCCAAAACACCGATGTAAGCACCCGGCGTGTAGTTGGCCAAGGATTCGTGCTCCACCACCAGGACCGATGCGAGGTCATAACCCGCCACTTGCTCGGCGGCGGATCCCAAATCGGAGCCGAGAAGCACCGCGGTCACGGTTCCGCCGGTTTCGCCGGCCAGTTTCTGAGCGCCGGCGATCGCCTCGATAGAGCCCCTGTGCAGCTGACCCTCACGCTGTTGCAGCACTACCCAAATATTGTTGGACATCAGAGGACCCTCGCATCGTTTCGCAGTTTTTCCACCAGCGCCTTTGCCACCGTGGCCGGGTCGCCTTCGAACATCTCGGCGCCTTCACCGGTGTCGGGGAAGGCGATATCGACGATCTCAATCCGCGAGCCGTCGGCACCGAGGGTCGACGGATCCAAGCTGAGCTCGTCCGGCGAGGGGGTCGCCATGGGCTTGCGCTTGGCTTTCATGATGCCCTTGAGAGACGCGTAGCGGGGGTGGTTGATGCCGGCCTGAACCTCGATCACCGCCGGCAGCTGCAGGCGGAAGATCTCGTTCATGCCGCTTTCCATCTCACGGGTCACCTTGGCGCTCTGAAAACCGTCCTCGAGCTCCACACCCATCACCAACCAAGCCTGGGGCCAGCCGAGCATACCGGCGAGGATGGAGGCGGTCGAGCCGTAACCCACGTCGTCGGATTGGGAGCCGGTCAGCACCAAGCCGACCTCTTCTTTTTGGATGGCGGCGGCCAGGGCACGGGCGGTCGCGGTGGCGTCTCCGCCTTGGTAGGCGTCGTCGCAGAGGTGCACGGCCCGGGCGGCGCCGAGGGCCAACGCCTTGCGCAGCGACTCTTTGACCCGATCGGGTCCGAGGCTGAAGACGACGACCTCACCGCCGGTCTTCTCGGCGATTTGCAACGCTTCCTCAATGGCGTGCTCATCGCTTTCGTTGATCACGTACCGCAAATCCTCATCGTCGAGCCAGCGGCGATCCTTAGCGACCCGAAGCCGCGCTTCGGTATCGGGAACTTGTTTGATGCATACAGCGATATTCATCGCAATCTCCTGAAGCTTAAGTCGGGGAAACGCGGTGCCGGGGAAGGAGTCGCGCCCGGTGAGGCCAAGAAAGGCGGACCAGGGAGCGCTGCCGGTTTAGCGTTCGGGTCGGATGGGCATCGAGGCCGGCGAGCCGAACCCGCTACGGGGACTCTAACCATCGTGCCTCAAGCCGTCGGAGGTCTACCGATGCGGGACGCTCGTCGGCCCTCAAAAACAGCCTCGGCGAGCGGGATCGGCATCTATTCCGACCCGGTCAATCTATCATGTTGCCGGCGGTGCCGCACACCCTTGCGCAGGCGCATCGACCTTCTCGCCCTAAACATTGAATAATAAGATACTTGGTGACCCTGCCCGGGAACGTTGGACGGTGGACAGCCGGCCGATGACGTGCTAGATTTTCGGCCGTTACCGGGTCGAATACCGGTCGCCTCCCAAGCCTGCTGATCCGGAGCCAGGCTCTTCGTCGATCACTTCCACAGGATTCCCACCGCCATGTTTTCAACTCTTACGATGCCGTTGGCAAGCACCGCCCACGGACCGGGTATTTTCCAGCTCTTTCTGGAAGCCGGGCCGATGGCCAAATTCATCTTCTTGCTACTCGCGGGTATGTCCATCGGCTCTTGGGCGATCATGATCAGCAAAGCGCTGCAATACCGACGCGCGGACAGGGACGGCCAGGAATTCCTGGAGATCTTCCGACACTCGAAGCGATTCAGCGAGGTCAACGCCGCGGCGGGACGTCTGTCCGGCAGCCCGATCGTCGGCCTCTTCCAAGCGGGTTACGCGGAAATTGACGCCCAGGTCAAAGCCGCGAGAGACGCCGCCGCCGGCCAACCCGGAGCCCCGTCCCAATTCAGGGTCAAATCCCTGGACGGCGTGGAGCGAAGCCTCCGCCGGGCCATCGGAGTGGAGATGGCGGTCATGGGAAAAGGCACTCCCTTCCTGGCTACGACCGCCTCCGCTGCGCCTTTTATCGGCTTGTTCGGAACGGTTTGGGGAATCATGGTGGCGTTCAACAACATCGGCCTCTCCGGCTCGACCTCGATCACCGCGGTCGCGCCCGGTATCGCCGAGGCCCTGGTCAACACCGCCGCCGGGCTGGCGGCGGCGATTCCGGCCTTGGTCGGCTTCAACTTCTTCGGCTCCCGAGCCCGTCAGCTACGGGCCGAGATGCAGGACTTCATCTTGGAATTCATGAATCTCACCGAGCGCAACTTCACCTGAGGATCTCGGAAGATTCGATGCTCTTGGGTAAAAGGGAGCAACCATGGCATTTCAATTAGACGACGGAGAGCACGACGATCAGTCGATGGCGGAAATCAACGTCACGCCCCTGGTCGACGTCATGCTGGTGTTGTTGATCATCTTCATGATCACGGCTCCCATGTTGCACCAGGGGGTCGAGGTCAACCTGCCCCAAACCGCCTCGGCGGACGAGATCCCCATGCGGGTAGACGACCCGCTGGTTTTGACCGTAAAAACAGACGGCAACGTGTGGATTCGCGACCAGCCGGTCCACCCCACCAAATTGGTCGAGCGGCTGTCGGCGATCCTCTCCACCCGCGATGACAAGCAGGTATTCGTCAAAGGGGACCGAAACATCAGCTACGGACAATTCATTGAGGTGATCGGCCTGCTGAAGGCCGGAGACATCCACCACATCGGCCTGGTTGCCGAAGAGCTGACCTCCGACAGCTGATGCCTATTACGCTGAATCAGGTTCTCGACCAACGCTCCCACCGCATCACCTCCGCCCAGCGGTCCAGGCATTTCGCGGTGTCCTTGGCCGGTCACGGCTTGATCATCGCATTGTTCCTTTTAATGCCGATTTTCCTCGCCAAGCCACCGGAGCCGTTCGATTACGTGGCGGTGACCGTGGTGCCGCCCAAAGCCCTGGGGGTCGAGGATCCGCCACCTCAACGCCCCGACCCGCCACCGAAGAAACAGGAAACGCCGCCGCCTCCACCTCCGCCGCCCAAAGAAGAGCCGCCCCCAAAGGTGGAGCCGGACCGTCCGGTGCTGGCGACCAAACCCAAAGAGCCGACTCCGAAACCGCCCCCAAAGGTGGAGCCGAAACCGGCTCCTAAAACACCGGCACCGCCGGCCTCTCCGCTGGCCGATCCTCCCAAGCGCAAGGGCAACCCCCTGGGCAACCCTCTGGGTGCCTCGACTACCGAAGCCACCCTGGGCGTTGAGGATCCGAACTTCACCTACGGTTATTACTTGGACCGAATCGTGTCCATGATCAGCCAGAATTGGAATCGCCCGCCGGTGGGCGGCGACGTCAAAGACGCGTTGATTCACTTTCGTATCCTGCGCGACGGCACCGTCGAGCAGCTCACCCTCAAGCGCTCTTCGGGAGATGAGGTTTTCGACCGCACCGCCATGGGCGCGGTGAAAGCCACCTCCCCTTTGCCGCCCCTGCCCAAGGGGTATAAGCGCGACTTTCTCGGCATCAACCTGATCGTCAAATAGTCACCCAGGAGCAACCAGCCAGCGATGAGCCAGACCACCCAGGAATCGACCCCTTTCTCTTCTCCGTTCGTCCGACCCTCGGTGCTGTCTAATCGGCCTACGGCACCCTCCCGCGGGCTTTCCGTCTGCCGAGGCCTATCCTTTTGGGTGGCCGCGACCTTGATTTGCTCGGCCGTCTCTGCCCAAGAACCGTCCCCCGAGGTTCCCCAAGGCGAGGAAGCCTGGATCGAGATCGACAAGCTTCGAGCCCGAAGCCAGGTGCGTCTGGCGGTGGAGCCGGCAAAGATCGCCCCGGAGCTGACCGGCGACTATCGCCAGGCGGCTGCCGAGATCGAGCAAACCCTGCGCGAGGATCTGGAGCAAATGATCCTCTTCAACGTCCAGGGGCCGACCGAGCTCTCGGTGCTGGTGCTGACCGGCAATCGAGATCAAGATTTCGACCAATACCGCTCCCTCGGCAACGAGGTCGTGCTGCTGACGGAAATCAAGAGAGAAGATGACCGGCTGACCCTCGACGGTTGGGTCTACGATTTGCCCAGCCGCCAGTCGATTCTCGGCAAACGCTACCGCGGCACCCTCGACCAAGCGCGTCTGGTCGCCCATCACATGGCCGACGCCATCCATTGGCAATTCAGCAACCGTCCCAGCCTCACGCTCACCACCCTCGCCTTCCAAAGCGACCGGGACGGACACCAAGAGCTCTATTTGATGGACTACGACGGCCGAAACCAACGCCGCATCAGCGGCCACAAATCCACCAGTGGTTACGGATCTTGGAGCCCGACCAACGACGCTATCGCTTATATGTCGTACTTCTCGGGCGCACCTGGCATCTACTATGTGGACTTGGCCAGCGGCAACAAAATTCCGATCTACCGGGAGGGCACCCTCAACCTCTCCCCCTCGTTCTCGCCCGACGGCAAGAAATTGGCGTTCGCATCGAGCCAAGGCTCCAATGTGGACATATACACCTGCGAACGGGCCTGCCAAACACCGGTGCGCTTGACCACGTCCCGGGCCATCGACACCAATCCCGCTTGGAGCCCCGACGGTTCTAAGATCGCATTCACCTCCAGCCGCTCCGGTCGTCCCAATATCTATGTCATGGACCTCAACGGCTCGAATATTCGTCGCATCTCCTTCGAGGGAAATTACAACGAGGGGGCTTCGTGGAGCCCCGACGGAAGCCGACTCACCTACGCCAGCCGAACCGGAAATAAGGGCATCTTCCGGGTGGTCGTCACCAGCATGGTCGACCTCCAAACCCAAGTGCTGACCGGTGGCGCGGGCAGCCAAGAGGAGCCCACTTTTTCTCCCGACGGCACCAAAATCGCGTACACCTTGCGTCAAGGAAAAGGCTCACAGATTTGGGTCATGGATGCCAACGGCTCGAATCCCCGACAGCTCACCCATCAGGGGAATAGCTCCGGGCCGGCTTGGTCGGCCTTCCCGCCCAAGTAACCATGGGTTTAAAAAGCGTGTAAACTCGCATAAAAACTGTGTTTTCCATGCTTCGTGCTATTGAGGGCAAGGGCTGATTCTGCTATCTTCACAAAGAAAGTCGTAACTCGAAATCGTTGTAGATGCCTTTAGACATCGAGGAGGCCGCCTTAAAAATGCGAATGGATAGGAACTGGATCGTTCTGGTGCTCGCCGTGCTGCTGATCGCCTCTGTCGGCTGTAGCAAAAAGCCACCGGAAGTCGAGCCCCCACCCGTTGACACTTCCCCAACCCCGCCGCCGCAGGACGTCGTTGACAAACCGGCACCTGCACCGGCCGCGGATCAAACCGCCGAGAAACGGCCCGAATCGATTGAGGAGCTGGAAGAGCGGCTTCGCACTCAGGGTCTCATCGGTGACGTTTTCTTCGAGTTCGACAAATATGACCTGGGTGAGGAAGCGCGCCAACGGCTCGCAAAAAACGCCGAGTTCATGCTCTCCGAAGAAGGCAACAACCTGACCTTCAAAATTGAAGGACACTGCGACGAGCGTGGCACCAATGAGTACAACCTTGCTCTGGGTGAGAATCGCTCAGCGGCTGCCCTCGACTATCTTGCTTCGTTGGGTGTGACCAGGAACCGTTTTCAAATCCTGAGCTACGGCGAAGAGAAACCGTTCTGCACCGAGAGCACTGAGGCGTGCTGGCAAAAGAACCGCCGCGCTCGTTTCGTGATCACGGGCAACTAGGAACCGTCGGCGGCCAAAGCCGCTGACTGAATATCACCTCAGGACACTTCGAAAGAAGCTTCTCACAAAAGAGATCCAGTGATATTAAGCACGGAGATCCAGCTCAGTTGAAGCGGCGGTTTCTTCTGCCGGCAATCATAACGAGGGTCGTTGTTGGGTGCACCGCAATGACGACCCTCGGCTGTGTTTCCGACGCGGACCTAGACGGAATCAACACCCGCCTGGGTGAGCTCCATGTACAAACGTTGGAGCTGCAGAAAGAGGTTGCGACCCGGAATCAGATCACCGAGGTCGAAAATGACCTCAAGCAGCGCATCGATGGAGTCACGGCGTCCGACGCGGACCTCAAGGCCGATATCGACATGCTCACTCGCCAGGTCGAGCGCTTACAGGCAAAGCTGGATGAGACCAACTTCGAGCTGAGCCAGCTGACCCAGCAGATCAAAGCGACCCATCTTGAGCTTCAAGCCGTGCGTGCAGCCGCCGAGCAAGCTCAAACCTCGCGTCCGTCCACCTCCCCCTCCCGCCCTTCCGCCCGCTTGGACGAGACCGACCCCAAGGCTCTATACGACACGGCCTACGACGACTACCTCGCAGGCAACTACGACTTGGCCATTCTTGGCTTCAGTCGCTATCTCGAGCACCACAGCGAGACGGACCTAGCCGACAATGCCGCCTACTGGCTCGGAGAGTGCTACTACCACCAAGGACAATATCAACGGGCCGTTCGTCAATTTGCGGCGGTCCTGGCATTCCCGGGCTCCGATCGCACCGCAAGCGCACAGATCAAGAAGGGTTACGCCCACTTGGAGCTCGGTCAGCGGGATAAGGGCATTGCCGATCTGACCCGCGTCGCCTGTGATTTCGCCGGCACGGACGAAGCCTTGCTCGCCACCCAAAGGCTGAAAGAAATGGGATTTGACCCCGAGTGCTGAGACCGCTACAATCCGCTCGCTGCATGTCTGGACGGTTTCCGCTCCCGAGCCGACCAAGGTCTTCGGGTCGCCAAACCGGATAGCCGCCTCGCCCGATCCCCAGGGCTCCGAGGCGAACGATGGGTCTACTCAACCCGCGACGCACAGCAGCGAGAATTCAAGCGACTGCCGTCGAGACGGCTATCAGCCCAGGATTTTCGAAGCATTCAAAAAAGACAGAAGAGCCCTTCAATGATTGGACGGCTCCTGCGAAGGGCCACGGCCCTCGCTAGACTAGATGGACACAAAGGATTTCGACACAGATGGCCAACCACAAATCTGCCTTGAAGAGAATGCGCCAATCGCTCAAGCGCCGCGAGCACAATCGGTCCTTCCGCACCCGCATGCGGACCGCCGTCAAGAAGCTTCGCGCCGCCATTGACGAAGGCAACGCAGATCTGGCGAAAAGCTTGCTCAGCGAAACTCTCAGCACTGTAGATGCTACGGCTCAGAAGGGTGTCATTCATCGCAATGCCGCCGCGCGCACCAAGTCGCGCCTGACCCGTGCCGTCAACGCCATGGGTTGACGCCTCGCCCGGGCTGGGAATTCCCCGGTCTTAGGCACGAAAAAGGCTCCGCACTTGCGGAGCCTTTTTTGTGCCTCGTCGCCTTGATGTCGATCGAGCAGCTGCTAACGCAGCGGGCGTCTTTGACAAGGGGGGCCGACGCCGGGCCCGGGGTGAGCTCGCGGGCTTCGTCAGAAGCCTTCCAGGAGGTCGGTGACCAGGGTCTCTGCGAAACGGACGGAGGTCTCCTCGATCGCGATATTTTCACGATCCAAATAACCGGCCCCTCCGGTTTCATCCAAAGGATAGTCCTGCCGGAAGAGGTACCTGGAGTTTTTCCAAATAACTTCCGGTTCCTCGTCCTCCCCGGCCGCGGGATCGAGGGGACGCTCAAACCGCATATCGGCGGTGATGTTGATCTCGAAGTTGTCGGCCAAACCCGAAGCGTCGAAGGTCAAGGGCCGGACCACAAAGGTGAGCACCGAGCCTCGGAGGATGGCGTCCGCCTCATCGAGATCGTTGATCACCTCGAAGCGACGGCGGGTCACCAGCTCATCGAGGATCGCCTGGGTCAAAATCTGCTCGACCTGCAGTCGAGATGTTTGATTGGCCAAAGGCTCGACATAGACCTTGCTAATGTCCTCGGGAATATTGCTCGCACGGCCCACCAGCGAGTAGCCACAACCGGCGATACCGACGGCCAAGATGCAGACTCCGAGCATCCAGCCCAAAGCGGTCGTTCGCTCCGTACGTGTACGGATCTCGACGGTTTGGTTCTTGCTCACTCCAAGCCCCCTACAGTTGCGTCCGCATCGGATGACGTCGCTGAATCGGACGACCTGGATGCGGCCAGGGTAATTGTGGTTCGTTGTCGGCCGACGACTTCTATGCGTCGCTCGACCACGTTGTGGCCGGACAACATGACGCGCAGGCGATATGGTCCCGGCTCAAGCCCTAAAAACGTTGTCGCCCCACCGACCAGCTGGTGCCTGAATCGCCTTGACTTGCTTTCCAAGACCGCCAATCCGGCGGCGCCGGACTCCACGGAAACTTGAAGGGCAGCGGCGAGCCGGCGGGCATGATTTCGCCGGATCCGAATTCCCGGCCCGGCGCTCGGCGAGAGATCGACGGCTTTGATCTCGTCCCGTCGCTCGAGCAAGACCCCTTCGATGCCCTTGGCGGGCTCCAGGCGCTCGCTGGCCAAGCGCAAATAGCTCGCCGGCACGTAATGATGCGAATAGAGGGGATCGCTGTAGACCCAACCGACGTCTGTGAGACGGGCCTCGATCCATCTGTGGAAGCCCTGGGGTCCTTCAACGCCGTCGCTATAGACGAATCCCGCCACCTCACGAGCCTCGATTCCCACGGCGTTCAGCAGCGATACCGACAAGCGGGAGATGCCGGTGCAATAGGCGGCTCTGCGATCCAAAACGGCTTCGGATTCCTGCGACTCGGATCGATCCAAGCGGTATTCGATATTCCGAGCGACCCACGACAAAATCCTGGAGACAGCCTCGTATTCGGTGGACGCTCCCAGGGACAGAGTCCGTGCCAGCCTGGCGACGGAATCTTCCGGCTCCGCTGGCTCGGGGGTCATAAATGGAGACCGGCTGTCCAAGGGGGCGGTGCTCACGGAAATCCGCGCCTCACCGTTCTCCTGCACGAGTCGGTAGCCGGCGTTGCTGTAGCTTTCGATCACGGCACCGGCGGGAGGTAGCAACCGGGCCGTATCTCCGCCATCGACGGCGAGCCCGGTCGACACCGCGAATGTCGGCCCGGGGCCCCACATCCAGAGCACCGTTGCCCACATCGCACAGATCCAGGCGGAAATCCGGTGATCGGCTCGCGTCGACATCCAGGGGATCCTCAACCGGGTGAGCCCTCCGTCGGCTCGCTGACCGCCGCCGCCTTCTCCAGGGCGGTGGAGCGTTTGGCTTTTCCGGGAATCGGCTCTCTGAAGCGAGGTGATTTGAGCACACCGTCCAGAAGGCCGTTGACGAATCGTCCCGAGCTTTCCGCCCCGAACTTCTTGGCCAGCTCGATGGCCTCGTCGACGATGACCACCTTCGGGACCTGTTGCTCATGCAACATCTCATAAACCGCGAGACGTAGAATGTTGCGATCGATGGCGGGCATCCGCTCCAACCGCCAATTCTCGGCGTGGGCGCGGATCAAGTCGTCGATCTGCTCACCGTCTTGGACCGTTCCCTGGACCAAGACTTTGGCGTGTTGGAACGACTCCTCAGCCCGGGCTTGGACCGCGCCTCGGTCTTCCGGCGGACGATCGGACTCGATCTCGCTGAGGTAATCGGAGATGTCGAAGGTGGAAAACACCGCTTCCAGCTCGGAAGCACCGAGCTCCTGCTGGTAGAGCATCTGCACGGCCATCTCCCGAGCCCGTCGACGCTTGCCGGAAACGCGTCCTTTCCGCTGTCGGTTTCGGCTCACCCTTTCGCTCCACCTAGCTCAGAGCCCTGGTCGCCGCGGATCTGCGCCACCAAGTCGGCCATCTCGACCGCAGCGGCAGCGGCGTCCCAACCCTTGTTGCCGAGCTTACCGCCGGCTCGCTCGACCGCCTGAGCCGAGGTGTCGGTAGTCAACACGCCAAAACCCACTGGGATTCGATGCCGCTGCATCAGGGCCGAGCTCAGCTTGCTGCATTCTCCGGCCACATAGTCAAAGTGCGGCGTTTCACCTCGGATCACGACCCCAAGGGCCACCAGACCATCGAATCGGCCGGTCTGCGCCAGCTCTTCGAGGGCCAAAGGCAGCTCCCAGGCGCCCGGGACTCGGACCACCGTCATGCGATCGTCACTCACGCCGTGGCGCCGCAGGCAGTCCACGGCGCCCTCGAGAAGGAGGTCGACCACCCGAGAGTTGAAACGGGCAGCCACCACCCCAAAGCGGCGATTCGCGGTTCCGAATTGCCCTTGTAGGCGCTGGATTTGGCTCATGATGTCGCTCCTACCGCCAGAGTCGTCCGTCAGATTGAATCCGTGTGAGACGACGTCTTTCTTCGGAATTGGGCCCCACAAGGCACAACAGGCCGCTCGAATGGGGAGCGGCCTCGGTTCGGCGGATCAGTGATGTTCGTATCGGAAAATTGGTCGGGACGGCGAGATTCGAACTCGCGACCACCTGAACCCCATTCAGGTACGCTACCAGACTGCGCCACGTCCCGACGATATTGATTCAACTATCTGCCACCTATCGCGATGCGAAGGTGAAGCTTTCCGCCTCGGGTTCCGGACGTCTAGAGAAAGCTAGGACGCCTTGGAATCTAGGAGGTCCAGAATCTCGCGGGCCTGGGTGAGCGCGCCTTCGATTCCGGAGCGGAGAGTTTTTACGTTTTCAGCCACTGTGTCAAGCTCTTCTCGAAGTCCGGAGTCGACCTTTTCCTCTTCGGCGTCGGAGTCGGACGACTCACTGGCCGGAACCACCACAGGTTTACCGTCGTCGCCTTCCGTCAGCTCGCTTTCGAGCTTCTTCTTCGCCCCCGCAATGGTGTAGCCCTCTTCGTAGAGCAGCTCCTTGATCCGCCGAATGATGTCGAGCTCGCGCTCGCTGTACACCCGCTGGCCCGACTTGCTCTTATCCGGGCTGAGGAAGGGAAACTCCGTTTCCCAATACCGGAGCACGTAAGGTTGGATATCGAGAAGCTTGCACGCCTCACCGATCTTGTAGAACAGCTTCTTTGCCACGATTCAGCTTCCGAATGGGGCCTTTTAGATCAACTCACCACCGGGCCCCGAGGACCTGGATGCATCGGGTCGCGAACGGCCGAGATCACGGCCATACGCGACGATCACGACTCGCCGTCGTCGTCGGTCAGCACCGACTTCAAATGCCGCGAAGGTTTGAACGTCAATCCGGTTCGAGGAGGAATGAACATCTTTTCGCCGCTGGCCGGGTTCACACCGGTCCGCCCTTCCCGCTCCGCCAGCTCGAATGTGCCAAAGTTTCGAATCCTCACCGCCCTACCGTCCGACAGACTGGTTTTTACGGTCGAGAAGATGGCGTCCACGACTTTTGCAGCTTCTGTTTTGGTCAACGCTCCGTGGCGTTTGTAAACAGCATCGACTAGATCGGCTTTGGTCGTGCCTAGGGACTTTGGCAATTTGCGACTCAATGCTACCTCCGAAACCCTCGAGAAGCGGGCTTAATCACCCCGATAAAAACCGGTTTGGCCCCGGCTTTGGCCGACTCGGCCTGCGGTATCTTGCTTCAGTAACCCGCGCCGTCCCATGGAGACCCAGCAGAGCTGCTCGATCTCACGACGATCCGGACTCGGCTGAACAGTCCCAACAGTATAGGAGATCCCTCCAGGAGACGACAAGGGCGTCAACGGGGCGTCAACGCTTACGAATCACTAGGCGGATAGGAACCCCCCCAAGATCCAAGGACTCCCGTAGCTGGTTTTCGAGATAACGACGGTAGGTATCGGAGCGTTCAAGAGTCCGATTGGCGAAGAGCATGAACGTGGGCGGCGCGGTCTGGACCTGGGTCGTGTAGTAGACCTTCCAGGGCTTGCCGTATTTCTGGGGTGGCTGGTGACGGATCATCGCCGATTCGATCAAGCGATTGAGGTCACTGGTGCCCAGCTCGATCTGAGTCCGTTCGAGCACCCGCTCGACGGCGGGCAAGAGGCGGTCCAGCCTCCTGCCGGAAAGTGCAGAGATATTGACGCGCTCGGGTCCGGAGAGCAATTGCTCTAATCGCGGCCAGTCTTCTTCCAGCTTCTCCCGAGCTTCCTCGTCCAGTAGGTCCCATTTGTTGATCGCCACCACCACCGCACGCCCGAGCTCCCAAGCGCTGCCGGCGATGGCCAAATCGCCACTGGTAATTCCCTGAGCGGCATCGACCACCAAGATGACCGCTTGGGCGCGCTCCATTTGGCGCCGAGCGAATAGGACGGCGATCTCTTCCGCGAAACCCGAAACCTGGCTGCGGCGACGGATTCCAGCGGTATCGATCAGCTTCCAGGTCTTGCCTTCCCACTCCATTAAGGTATCGATCGGATCTCGGGTCGTGCCGGCCACCGGCGACACCAGCACGCGCGACTGTCCGACCATGCGGTTGACCAACGAGGACTTACCCACATTGGGGCGCCCGACGATGGCCAGGCAAGGCACATCGTCTTCTTCGGGCTCGGCTTGCTCCACCGGCGGCCCCAAGAGCTCGGACATCTCCCGGCTTAGATCTTCGATGCCACGGCCGTGCTCGGCGGAGACCAAAACCTGACGATCCAAACCCAAGGCGTAGAAGTCGTGGAATTGCTCCTCGGCGGCACGGGTGTCGCTCTTATTCACCACCAGAACCGCCGGCCGATCCGCTTTGCGCGCCTCCTCCCACACCCGCTCGTCCGCCGCGGTCAGGCCGTCCTTACCGTCGACCACCAGTAGCAGCAGATCGCTTTCTTCGATCGCCAGCATGACCTGAGCCGAAAGCCCCAGGGGATCGTCGCCCGGCACCAAGCCACCGGTGTCGATCAGCTCCACGAACCGATCTTCTTCCAGCTCATAGCGGCCGAATATTCGATCCCGAGTAATGCCCGGTTGATCGTGCACGATCGCTTGACGACGCCCTACCAGACGATTGAATAGGGTCGATTTACCGACGTTGGGTCGACCGATGATGGCGACCACTGAAGATTGCATCACGACTTGATTCTCAGAGTTGGCTTTTGGGTCTAGGGGCGAGCGCCTATTCGTCGGACGTCTTTTCCAGCTCTCGATAGAGGATAGACCATCCTTCGCCCTTGCGCTTCATTTGGTACTTCACCCGACTTCGCTGGTCGAGGCTCTCGTTGATGACCATTCGGGTTCCGAGGGTGTAGGCCCGCACGTCCCAAACCTCCACGGTGGTCACGAAGGCGTTGGAGTAATTCCAGACGGAGATATTCTCCACCGTCACGCTTTTGAACTCGGGCTCATAGACCTGCCCCCTGGCCTCGAGCTCCTCGATTCTCAATTGAATGCGTGCTTGCTCCTTCGGCACCGCCCAAGGCTCCAACGACGATGTCGAGCCGTTGGCGTAGGCCTGGCCGAGCACCGGCAGGTAGGCTTCCAGCACCTCTTGGATCTCCGCCTTATCCACCTCTTCCGAGGGCGTACCCGCCGGGCCGCAAGAGGCGGTGACCAGCAGCAGGCAGAGCAAGGAAGCGGACAGCAAGAACCGGTAGAGCAAAATGCCGCGAGCGTGCCACGCCGTGGGCGAAACACCCCGGATGGACGGCATTGCCCGGCGGTTCGGGTCGGGAGGGAAATCACACCTCTTCATGGACGCGCAGTCTAACATCGGCATCTTGATTCCTTAATCTTTTGTCGCCGGCGCCACGGAGGGTCGGCGGAAAGCTCATGGTGGGTACGGTGGGCGCCCTCACTAGATTTTGGACCTGCCCACGGCCTCGAAGGTTCCCGAGCCCCAATTCGACGCAGCCACCGACGGAAGACGGAGGGACGCAGAAATTTCAGCAGGGTTGGATTCCGCCATTGACAGGCCCAGGGCCCTTCTCTACAATCCGCCTCCACGGTGAGACACCGTCCCACGGCAAAGCCAAGGGACAGCCTCTCACCTTCGGCTTCGGCCGACCCACTCTGCGAAAGTGGCGGAATTGGTAGACGCGCAAGATTCAGGTTCTTGTGTCCGCAAGGACGTGGGGGTTCGAGTCCCCCCTTTCGCACCAGCCTCTCTCCATCCAGCTCCTCAGATCCCAAAGCCTACTTCGACCCAATCTCTGCCGAGCCGGCGCTCCTTCGAGCCAGGTCATTTCGTCAGCATCAGCTCCGCTTCCACCAGCAGCTCTTTGCTTCCGTCCTGGCGAAGCCTGAGCAACCGCCCAGCGACTTTGTGCAGCCCACCAAATCCGCGGGACTCTTCGAGCCGTATCTCAAGCTCGTCTCCGGCGGTCATGGGCTCCGCGGCCAAGCTCTCCGAAAAAGACGCTTCAAATCCCGCGAGGTGCACGGGCTTCGCGGCCGCTGTCACCGAGCCGATTTTCGGTCCATCAGCTTCTACCGCCACTTCGGAGGCTGCGGACGCCTGCGCGATCATTTCAATCGCCAGGATGGAAGGAAGCTCAGGGGCGCCTCGCAGGGGACCGGCACCTTGGGTAATACGGACGACGACCGCTCGACCTTCATCGGTACCGGTGGAGGGGTCCGATACCAAGTCGACGAAAACGAAGGGATATCTGTGGGGCAACACAATCTAGGGCTACACCGTCTGAGGCAACACGGTCTAAGGAAGGCGATCTAGGGCGACAACGTGTGAGGCACAACGTGTGGGGTCGCACCCAGGAGCAAGGACAAGCAGCAGTGTGGCAGGCTTCCTTCCCAAGGCTAGGCCGATCACTCCGCGGATTTGCTCGCTCGTGATTCCACGAATTCGGCCAGCGCGTCCACCGAGGAAAGAGCCTGGGCGCCTACCTCCTCGTCGTCGATCCGAACGCCCAGCTCCTGCTCGATACCGAGCACCAGCTCGAGCGCGTCGATCGAATCCAACCCGAGCCCGTCCTCACTGAAGAGGGGGGCAGAATCCTCGATCGACTCGGGATCCATTTCGAGTTTCAGCCGGTCCACGATCAGCCGTCGGATGCGGCCCTTCAGGTCTTTGGAGGTCTCTGCGTCACTCATGGCGGCGGATCGTAGCATAGGAAGATCGCTAGACTCACTATCGAGATGGTTGAATCGACAAAACTCCCGGCCGTCTTTGCCGTTTAACCTGTTAGGAGGGTGTGGCAAAATCGAGAGCGGCCACCGAGACGGGGCTCGCACTTTCTCGGCCCCTGAGAGCTCACAACAGACGACGACTTGCAAGCACACCCTCGAATGCCCCAAAGCACTGAAATCTCTTCCCTGACCATCAACCGACTCTCGGTGTATCTGCGGGGTTTAAGAGCCCTCCAAAGCCAGAACATCCAACGCATTTCCTCGTCGGAAATGGCTCGCCGCTTTCAATTGTCGGCGGCCCAGATTCGTAAGGACCTGGCCCAATTCGGTGAGCTCGGAATCCGCGGGGTGGGCTACGACGTCAGCCATCTGCGCCAGAAGCTCGAGTCGCAGCTGGGGCTGGACCGGGAGCATCGGGCGGTGATTGTCGGAGCCGGCAACATCGGCACAGCATTGGCGCGATTCCCGGGTCTGAACTCGGGCAGCTTCAAGGTCGTCGCGCTCTTCGACAACGACCCGAGCCGCATCGGAGACGACCTCGGAGAGCTCAAAGTCTCTTCGAGCCAGGACCTCAAAGCCGTGGTCCGCGAAACCGGCGCCGAAATGGCGATCCTCGCCGTTCCCGCCGAAGCCGCCCAAGAGAATTATGAAGCCTTAGCCGACGCGGGCATCAAGGCGGTGCTCAACTTTGCTCCGGTGCAGATCAAGGAACGACCCGAAACGCGGGTTAAGACCGTCGACCTGCTGATTTTTCTCGAAGAGCTGGCGTCTACCCTGCGGTAGCAAGCCCACCTCGCCCATCACCTGTCTTCCTACTGCTCGATCCTCACTGCTCGATCCTCAAGGTCGGCCCGCCGCTCAAACGGCAATTCAAATTGTTCCGGCCGGTGAAGGTTCTGCTCGGCGGAGCCGGCGTGCCCTGTGATATAAAAATTGGAATCAGAATCAGCTCAATTCCCGAACCGTTCCGGACGAAACTCCAGGAGGAGCTAGATGGGCCACCGCATCCAGATCGAGGTCAACGGCAAGCGTTATGAGAGAGAGGTCGACGCTCGTCGGCTGCTAGTTCACTTCCTCCGAGAAGATCTCGGGCTCACCGGTACGAATGTCGGTTGTGAAACCAGTCTATGCGGTGCCTGCACGATTCTGGTGAACGGCCAATCTGTGAAGTCCTGCACCCAGCTGGCGGTACAAGCCGACGGCACCTCCGTCACCACTATCGAAGGCATGGCCGATGGTCAGGATCTACATCCCTTGCAAGCCGCTTTCCGCGACAACCACGGCCTTCAATGTGGGTATTGCACCCCGGGCATGATCATGGTCGCTGCCGGCATGCTGGCGGACAACCCAGCGCCCACGGAGCAAGAAATCCGCCAAGGCTTGAAAGGCAACGTCTGCCGTTGCACGGGTTACCACAACATCGTCAAATCCATCGCCGACGCGGCCGAGCAGATGAACGGAAAAGGAGGCGACTCATGAGCGTCTTCGGTGCTTCCATCAAACGCCGGGAGGATCCGGCGCTGATCACCGGCAAGGGCAAATACACCGACGACCTCGTGCGTCCCGGCATGTGTTTCGCCGCCATCGTCCGCAGCCCTCACGCCCACGCGCGCATCATGTCCATCGATACCTCCGAGGCCGCCACCGCGCCCGGGGTGATCGCGGTCTTCACCGGCCAGGATCTGGTGCGAGGAGAAGCGGGCGGCGTGGTGCCGACCTGCTGGCTGCTGCCCAACCTGGTGACCCCGGATCATCCGATCCTGGCCAAAGACCTGGTTCGCCACGTGGGTGACGGGGTGGCCGTAGTGGTCGCTGAAAATCGATATCAAGCTCACGACGCCGCGGAGCTGGTGGAGGTGGATTACGATCCCCTCGACGCCGTCACCGACGTGGTGGCCGCCCTGGAGCCGGGAGCCCCACAAGTGCACGCCGAAGCCGAGGGCAACCTCGCCTTCGATTGGGATTTGGGCGACAAAGAAAAAACCGAGGCCGCATTTTCCCAGGCCGCGCATACCGTCTCCGTGGACCTGCGCAACAGCCGCCTCATCCCCCACGCCGTGGAGCCCCGCGGTGCCCTGGCGGAATGGGACGACGCCAAGGGCGAGCTGACGGTCTGGGTGACCTCCCAGAATCCCCACGTCCATCGCTTGTTGATGACCTTGGCCTCGATCGGTCTTCCAGAGCACAAGATTCGTGTGATCGCACCCGAGGTCGGCGGTGGGTTCGGCTCCAAGATCCACCACTATCCCGACGAAGCGATCGCCGCTTGGTGCGCCATGAACACGGGACGGCCGGTGAAATGGGTCGCTACAAGGTCCGAGACCAATCTGACGGACGCCCACGGAAGAGATCACGCCAGCCATGCGGAGATGGCCCTCGATGCCGAGGGGCGGATCATCGGCTTGAAGGTGGAGACCAAGGCGGCGATGGGCGCCTATCTTTCAACCTTCGCACCGTCCGTGCCCACCTATCTCTACGGCACCCTGCTCTCGGGTCAATACGACATTCCGGCGATTCACGTCCGCACCCTCGGCGCCTTCACCCACACCACCCCGGTGGACGCCTATCGCGGAGCCGGACGTCCCGAGGCCACCTTCTTGATCGAGCGGATCATGGATCTCGGAGCGGCGAAGATGGGGCTCGACCCCGGCGACTTCCGGCGCAAGAATTTCATCGCGCCGGACGCCTTTCCCTACGCCACCCAGGTGGCCCTCGAATACGACTCGGGCAACTACGGCCCCGCTCTGGACCGCGCCCTCGAGATGGTCGGCTACCAGGCTCTCCGAGACGAGCAAGCGGAGCGCCGGAAATCCGGCGACGGCAAGCTGCTCGGCATCGGGCTGTCGACCTTCATCGAAGCCTGTGGTCTAGCCCCGTCCCAAGTGGTCGGCTCCCTCGGCGCCCAAGCCGGTTTGTGGGAGAGCGCTAAGGTTCGGGTGCACCCCACGGGCACGATCACGGTCTATTCCGGCTCCTCGGGGCACGGCCAAGGCCATGAAACCACCTTCGCCCAAATCGTCGCCGACCGACTGGCGGTCGACGTCGACCAAGTCGAGGTGGTGCAAGGGGATACCCGCGAGGTGCAATTCGGCATGGGCACCTACGGCAGCCGCTCGGCGGCGGTCGGTGGCAGTGCCATCTCCGAGGCGGTGGACAAGGTCATCGCCAAGGGCAAGAAAATTGCCGCCCACCTCTTGGAGGCCAGCCCGGACGACATCGTGTTCGAAGACGGCGCCTTCCACGTCCAAGGCGTGCCCGCCAAGACCCAAGCCTGGGGCGATGTGGTGTTGCAGGCCTATTTGGCCCACAACTATCCGGACGACCTGGAGCCCGGTCTCGAGGAGACGGCCTTCTACAACCCAGCCAACTTCACCTATCCCTTCGGCGCCCACATCGCGGTGGTGGAAATCGACCGCGACACGGGTCATGTGGAGCTGCGTCAATACGCGTGTTGCGACGACGTCGGCAACGTCATCAACCCGATGATCGTCGAAGGTCAGGTCCACGGCGGGCTCGCCCAGGGCATCGGTCAGGCCCTGTGGGAAGAGGCGGTCTACGACGACTACGGCCAGCTGCTGACCGGCACCTTGATGGACTACGCTTTGCCGCGGGCCCACATGCTGCCGTCCTTCGACACGGATCGCACGGTCACCCCCTGTCCCCACAACCCCCTCGGGGTGAAAGGGGTCGGCGAGGCGGGCACCATCGCCTCACCGGCCGCGGTGACCAACGCGGTGGTCGACGCGCTATCGACCTTCGGCGTCGAGCATCTCGACATGCCGTTGACCTCGGAAAAGGTTTGGCGAGCTATGAACCAAAGCGGCAACGGCCAGGGTTGAGGAGCTGATATGTTTCCAGGAAATTTCGAATACGTCCGCGCCGGTAATCTGAAGGAAGCCCTCACCCTGCTCAGCGGTGAGGATTGCAAGGCCCTGGCCGGTGGCCACAGCTTGATTCCGTTGCTCAAGCAGCGGCTGGCCCAACCGGCCAAGCTGGTGGACATCTCCGGGCTCGACGAGCTCAAAGGGGTCACCGTGGAAGCCGGCAAGGCAAGGGTCGGCGCTCTCACCACCCACCGCGAGCTGGCCGCTTCGGAGGCGTTGCAGGGAGCCGCCCAAGTGCTCTCGGAAGCCGCGTCCAAAGTGGGTGATCCTCAGGTCCGCAATCGGGGAACCCTCGGCGGCAACATCGCCCACGCGGATCCCGCTTCCGACCTACCGGCGGTGCTGCTCGCCCTCGACGCCGAGGTCTCCATCGTCGGTCCCAACGGCTCGCGATCCACCAAAGCCGACGGTTTCTTCTCCGGCCTGATGGACACGGACTTGGCGGAGAACGAGGTCATCTCCCACGTCGAGTTTTCGAGCCTCGGCGCCGGCGACGCCTCCGCCTATTGCAAATTCGAGCATCCGGCCTCCGGTTATGCCATCTGCGGGGCCGCCGCGGTCATCCGGGGCAGCGAGGTTCGGCTGGCCTTCAACGGCGTGGCAGCCGTGCCGTTCCTAGCCTCGGCGGTGGGCGATTCGCTCTCCGGCTCGGATCTCTCCGACGCCGCCATCGATTCGGCCCTGTCGGCCCTCGAGCACGACGATCCCCTCTCCGACCTGCACGCCTCGGCGGAATACCGCCTTCATCTGGCCAAGGTCTACGGCGGCCGCGCCTTGCGCGCCGCCCGCGATCGACGTGGCTGAGGGGTCGATGCCAACCTCCGTCGAAGCCCTTCAAGAGGCTTTGGCGGGGGTTTCTTATTTCGCGGAGCAAGATCTCTCCACCGCCGTCTTCCTGGCTCTCCGGTTGCCCAAGCCGCTTTTTCTAGAAGGCGAGCCCGGCGTCGGCAAAACCGCGGTGGCCCAAGCCGTGGCGAGCCTGATCGGCAGCCCTCTGATTCGCCTGCAGTGCTACGAAGGCCTGGACATCTCGTCGGCGGCTTACGAATGGAACTATTCCCGTCAGCTGTTGCACATTCGCCGGCTCGAAGCCGAGGGCAAGGCCACGGCCGACACCTCCGACCTCTACACCCGCGAGCACCTCATGCCGCGGGCCCTGTTGCGCGCGCTCGAAGCGTCCACCCAAGAACGGCCGGCGGTGCTGCTCATCGACGAGCTGGACCGTGCCGACGAGGAATTTGAAGCCTTCTTGTTGGAGCTGCTTTCCGAATATCAGCTCACGGTGCCCGAGCTGGGCACCGTTTCGGCGGAGCGTCCACCCTTCGTGGTGCTGACCTCCAATCGCACCCGCGAGGTCCACGACGCCCTGCGTCGACGTTGCCTTTACCATTGGGTGGATTTCCCGAGCCCCGAAAAAGAGCGACGCATCTTAAAAGCGAAAGCACCCGGCATTGAGAGCCGGCTGGCTGAGGAAGTCGTGAGCTTCGTGCAGAAGCTGAGGGATGACGACCTCTACAAAAAGCCGGGGGTGGCCGAGACCGTGGATTGGGCTTTGGCCCTCGACGCCTTGAATCAGACCCGGCTGACGCCGGACAATGTCAGCCGCACCCTCGGTGCGTTGTTGAAGTTTCAAGACGATCTTTCGCGCGTCCAAGGCGACCGCCTCGACAGATTGCTGAGCGCCTGACGGAGACCCGAGTGCCCACCGACGACCCTATTCCGACCGACGACGAGATGTTTGAGAATTCTGAGCCGCTCGAGCCGCTCCTGACCCCCGAGCAGGAGGTCTGGCTCGAACAAGCCGCCCAGCATCATGAAAAGGCCCTCGGCCTCTTGGCGGAAGATCAGCCGGAAGCCGCCCTCCAGGACGCCCAATCCGCCCTCTCCCTGGCCGAAAAGGCCTATGGCACCGATCATCCGGACATCGCCAATGTGCTCCTGGTCCTCGGAGAATCCCATCGTCAGTCAGGGGCCCCGGATCAAGCGGCCTGGGCTTTCACACGCGCGGTGAGAATTCTGGAAGCCATGGCCGATGGGGATCCCGACGTCGACCGGCTCAAAGTGCGTGCCTTGTGCTCGGTGGCCAATTTGGAGCGCGAAACCGGTCACCTGGAGGCCGCGGAGACCGTTTTTCTCCGGGCCATGGCCGCGGCCGAGGCCGGTCTGCCGGAATTCGACCTGGACCTCGCCGCCTTGACCAACGACCTCGGCCTCCTGCGCAAGGAGCAGGGCCACTACACCGAAGCGGAAGCTTGCTACGACCGTGCTCTCGGCATCTACGAAAAGGTGCTGGGTCCCGGTCACCCGGACTTGGCCGGTCTTTACGCCAACATCGCCGGCCTGGAGCACAGCCGGGGGCGCCCCGAAAGTGCCGAGGGTCCCGCGCGAAAAGCCGTTCTCCTACGTCAACGGGGCCTCGGCGAGCAACATCCTCAGGCGGCCATCGACCGCGCCGCTTTGGGGGCGATTCTGGTGGATTTGGGACGGTTGGAGGAAGCCAAGAAGCTCTACCAGCCGGCCATCGAGCAGCTCGAAGCCACGCTCGGCTCGGATCATTACGAAACCGCCAACCGCAAAGTGGATTGGGCCGTGCTCCTGCACCGTGACGGTGAGCTCCAGGACGCGGAGCAGACGCTGCTCGAAGCTCTGGAAGTGATGGAGCGACACGTCGGCGCGCAGCACCCCGAGGTCGGCCGAGCCCGTAGCCAGCACGCCCAATTGGTCCACGACCTCGGACGATTCGACGAAGCCCGGGATCTCTTTGCTCGCGCCCTGGCGGTGCTCGACGCCTCCCTCGGGCCCCACCATCCGGACACGAGGTTCTGTCGCGAGCGATTGTCGAAGCTGCGCAAATGACCGAGCCTCGTCCCACATGGCCCGAGAGCGCGCTGCCCGAGGGCGAGCCGTCCCCCAAAGAGCTTCTAGCCAACTTCGTCGCCTTTGCCGTTGCACTGCGCCGTCTGGGCATCGACTGCTCACCCACCCAGCTCGAAACCCTGTTGCACGCCCTGGAGCACGTACCCTTGAGCCGACGCCGGCAATTTAAGGCGGCGGCACGGACGTCGTTGATCCAACATCGGGAGCATCTAGCCATCTTCGATCGGCTCTTCGACCTCTTTTGGCACCGGGACGCCCCGAAGCCCAAAAGCGAATTCGAGCTGGGTTTACGACTGCAAAGGTTAGCCCAGAAAAAAGAGCAGCGGCTTGCACGGCCCGCGCCCGAAAGCCCAGATCCCAGCTCGTTGCCGCAGGTGGATGCGGACATTCACGAGGTGATTCTCGAGCACAGCTCGCGGGAGCTGCTCCGCCGGAAAGATTTCGCCCACCTCACGGATGCCGAGCTGGCCCAAGTCTATCGCTTGCTCGAACGACAAATCGTCCATTGGCCACCCCGACGCAGCCGCCGACAACTGGCACGGCGTCGCGGCCCCGCGGTCGACCTCCGGCAAACCCTGCGTCGCAGCCTACGTCACGGCGGCGAGCCCATTGAGTTGGTCCACCGGCAACGCAAGCTCAAACCCCGCCCTCTGGTCGTGCTGTGTGACATCTCCGGCTCCATGGAGGCTTACTCGCGGATCTTCCTCCAGCTGATCTACACCCTGCGAGGTGCCACCGAGCATCTCGAAGCCTTTGTCTTCGGCACCCGGCTGACCCGCATCAGCCGCGAGCTCCGGCATCGGGACATCAATCGCGCTCTTTCGGAAGCCTCGTCAAAAATCGTCGATTGGGGCGGTGGCACCCGCATCGGCGAGTCCTTTCACGCTTTCAATCGAGATTGGGGGCGACGGGTCTTGCGTCGCGGCGCAGTGGTGATGATTCTCTCCGACGCCTGGGATCGAGGGGATATGGACGTCCTCGACCGAGAGACCGGGCGCATCGCCCGTCGGTGCTCCCGCCTCATCTGGCTGAATCCCCTGCTCGGCTCCGAAGGGTTCGAGCCCGTGGCCTCCGGGATCCGCACCGTCATGCCCTACCTGCACGACTTCCTGCCGATCCACAACCTGGAAAGCGTCGAGCAGCTCGCCGAGCACCTGAGCTGCTTAGGGCCCCAGCCGTAGGGTCGAGGCTTGCCCCCGACCGCCTAACCTCCGGCCGCGGCGGTGGTGGTCTCCAACGGACGCAGAGCAGGCGGACCGGCGAGCAGGCAACACCCCGGAGCATCCAACAGCAGCTCGACTCGCGACTGCAAATTCTGGTGGACCTTGATCCTGAAGGCTCCCACCTCGATCAGGATCTTTTTCTGTGCCTCGTGGATCTCTAGATAGACCGGCACCTCGGGACCGGAGCCCATCAGGCTCTCCCGGAAGAGATCCCGCAGCTTCGAGAGCTTGCGCTCCACCGGCGACAATCCGTGGTGCGCCTCGCCGGACGCCTGCCGTGCCAGGGCGTCACAATCGATCACCACCCGCATGGCTTGGGCCAGCTCTTGAGCCTGCGCCACCGGCAACACCCGATCGACCACCACGCTAGGACCGTCTTCCCGCTGCTGAAGCTTGCCGATCAAGAAGACTACTTTGTCTTCCTCCAACCGACTTTGGAATTTGGCGTACGACTCCGAAAAAACGACCGCGTCCACGGGACCCAACCGATCCTCGAAGCCGAGCACGGCCATCTGCTTGCCGGCGCTGCGTCCGCGCTGAATGGTGATCCGGCGCACGTTGGTGATCAACCCGCCGAGGATCACTTGGCTACCGTCGGGCAGATTGGGCAGCAGGCTCGAATCCACATTGCCGAACCGCTGGAGGGTGTCCTCGTGTTGGTCCAAAGGATGGGCCGACACATAAAATCCGAGCACGGATTTTTCTTCCTTCAGCTGGTCGACGCTATCCCAAGGCGGCACCTCGGGAAGCTCCGGCGCGGGCGCTTTCGCGTCCTCGGTATCCCCCGCCAGCAAACCCAGCAGGCTCGATTGTCCGGACAGGCGATCCTTGGCCGCCCGCTGTCCGGCGGTCATCGCCCCTTCCGACGCCGCGATCAGTGCCGCGCGGGATTCGCTGCCGTGCACACGGTCGAAGGCGCCGCATTTGATCAGGGCTTCCAGAGTCGATTTGTTGACCGCGCTCGACGGCACGCGTTCGCAGAAGTCCCACAGATTTTCGAACGGCCCGTCTGCCTCACGCTCGTGGATGATCCCACGCACTGCCTTTTCGCCCACGCCCTTGATCGCCGCCAGGCCGAAGCGAATATGCCCGTGGTTGGCGTCCTGTTCCTCACCCTCGGCAAAAACCGGCGTGAAACCCACCCCCGAGGTGTTGATGTCCGGTGCGCGCACATCGGCACCGGTGTGGCCGTCGGGGAAGAGCACACGGCTGCACTCGTCGATGTATTGGACCACCTTCTCCGTATTCCCGGCTTCGAAGGTGAGCACCGCGGCCATGTATTGAACCGGGAAGTACGTCTTCAAATAGGCGGTTTGGTAAGCGACGATCGCATAACCCGTGGAGTGGCTTTTGTTGAAGCCGTAACCCGCGAATTTGAGGATCAGGTCGAAAACCTCCGTGCCCTGTTTCTTGGACACACCTTTCTTCTGGGCGCCCTCCAGAAACTCGTCTTTCATGGCGTTGATCACCTTCTCCTTCTTCTTGGAGATGGCTTTAATCAACGAATAGGCCTGGCGCAGGGGTATATCGCCCAGCTCGTGCACGATCTGCATGACCTGCTCTTGGTAGATCATGATGCCGTAGGTCTCGGAGGTGAGCCGCTGGATGATCGGATGCTGTTTCGGAACGGGCTGCTCGCGATGCTTGCGCGCGTTGTAGTCCGGGATCAGCTCCATGGGGCCCGGACGGTACAGAGCGTTGGCAGCGATCAGATCCTCCAAGCGGTCCGGTTTCATGGACCGCAAAAGCCGTCGCATGCCGTCGGACTCGAATTGGAAGACCGACACCGTTTCACCCCGACGGAAGAGATCGAGCACTTTTTGATCGTCGAATTCGAGCCGATCCAAATCCATCGGATCCCAGGTGTCGGGGTTCAGGCCCTCCGGATCGATGGTCTTGCGGATGACGTCTTGATCCAGGGTCGACAACACGAGCTGACGGGCCCGCTCGATGATCGACAGGGTGCGCAGACCGAGGAAATCCATCTTCAACAGGCCGACCCGCTCGCAGGTGGGGCCGTCCCATTGGGTCACCAAGATCTCCTTATCCCCTTGCTTCGAGGTCGCTAGGGGCAGCACATTCGGCAGATCCTGGTTACAAAGCACCACGCCCGCGGCGTGAACACCGGCGTGGCGGGTCAGGCCCTCGAGCTGACGGGCCGTGTCGATCCACTTCTTGATCTCGGGATCGTGGTTGTAGATCTGGCGCAGCTCCTCGTTTTGCTCAAGGGCATCGTCGAGGGTGATGTTGAGCTGATCTCCCACCAGCTTGCAGATGCGGTCGACCTCGGGCAGCGGGCGATGCATGACCCGGCCGACGTCGCGGATCGCCGCTTTGGCCTTCAACACATTGAAGGTGATGATCTGGGCGACCTTGCCCATGGACCCCTCTTCGGAGTCGTATTTCTCCCGAACGTAATCGATGATCTCGCCACGTCCGTCCTGGCAGATGTCGATATCGATATCGGGATATTCCGAGCGATCCGGATCGGTGAAACGCTCGAAAAGCAGGCCGTAGTGCACCGGGCAGGCATTGGAAAGGCCGAGGCAATAACCGACCATGGTGCCGACACCGGAGCCACGGGCGTTGGACGGAATGCCGCGACGCCGGGCCTCGTTGACGAAATCCCAGCAGATCAAGAAATAGGCGGAGATGATCTTGTCCGCCAGGATCTTCAGCTCTCGCTCCAGACGGGCACGAATCTCTTCGGTGATGCCGTCCTCACCATAACGCCAGACCAAGCCGGCTTCTGAGAGAGCCCTCAGGACCTCGTCGCTTTGGACCTTGAGCTCGTCTGGTGATTCCGTGTGGCGCTCGGCGTCGAAAGGCAGGAGCTCGAATTGGGAGCAGAAGGCCTTGAACCAAGCCGTCGAGCCCTTGACGCTGTCGATGCCTTCGAGCTTCGGCTCCCCCTTGACGATCTTGACCACTGGCGCGTGGTTTTGAGTCATGTCGATGTCGACATTGCAGCGGTCGGCGATCTTGACCGTATTCTCGTAGGCCTCGCGGCCCGCGCCGTCGTGGTAGTCGCCGAAGAGATCCCACATCTCGTCCGGAGACTTCAGGTAGAGATCCTCGGGGTATTTGAGCCGATCCTCGTCGTCTTTGATCTTGCCCATGGAGATGCAGACCAACGAATCGTGGGCATCCCAATCGCTGGACAGCAAGAAGTGAGCGTCGTTGTCGCAAACCAGCGGCAGGTCCAGCTCCCGCGCCAAGCGGATCAAATGGGGATTGATCGCTTCTTGCTCTTCTACATGCCGCTGGAGCTCGACGTAAAAGCGCGGCTCGCCGTTTTCATCGGGCCCGAAGACCTCGGCGTGCCATCTCGCCTCCTCCAGGGCACTCTTCCAATGGCCTTCGTCGTTGGTTTTGACGTAGTTGGTCAAGTGGAAGGCGATGGACGAGCCGAGATGGCCGTTGATGGCAATCAGCCCGTCGCCCCACTCCGCAAGGGTGTTTTTGTCCATCCGCGGCTTGTAATAAAAACCGTGGATGTAGGAATCGGAGCTGAGCTTGAGCAGGTTTTCCCAACCCTTCTCATTCTGAGCCAAGAGCACGAGGTGAAAACCGCCGTCCGACACACCGGTATGGGTCTTATCCTTGCGATTGGAGACCCTCTCCCCCACATCCGGCGCCACATAAGCCTCAATGCCCAAAATGGGCTTGATGCCCACCTTCTTCGCTCGATTGTAGAAATCAACCGCCCCGAAGAGATTGCCGTGGTCGGTCACGGCCAAGGCGTCCATGCCCAGCTCCTTAGTGCGGGCCACCAACCGATCCATGCGATTGGCGCCATCGAGCAAGCTGTACTGGCTGTGGACGTGTAGATGGACGAAAGAACGGCTCATGCCGGAAGCTCCTGAATTCTGATGTCGGCGGCTGAGAAAGTGGAGAGTATGCCCGTCATCGGGAGGTCTATTCTACCCCAACACCTTGGGGTCCAGCGACACCCTGACCGCAAGGGATTCCATGGGGCTGGAGGAGCGCCGGACCGCAAAACGACTCAGGCCGAGCCAATCGGCTCGGGGTCGGCAGCCGGCAGACGGACCTCGACGGCGAATCCACCGCCATCGCGATTTCGACCCGACACACTGCCACCCATGGGCTCCACCAGACCCCGCACCAGGGCCAGGCCGATGCCGGTGCCTTTGGTGGTTCGGGTCATTTCGCTCTCACCGCGGAAGAAGGGCTCGAAGACCTCTCTCAACTGCTTGCGAGGCACGCCTGGCCCATGGTCGGCGACGACCAACGACACCTCCGGACCGCCGCTCTTGGAACGCAAGATCACGGTTCGACGCTCGGCCTCTTTGGCGTATTTCAACGCGTTGTCCACCAGGTTGAAGAGCACCTGAGCCAGGGCATCCGAGTCAAAAACCGCATCCGCCGGCCCGTTGTCTTCCACTTCCAGGTTGAAGCCCATTTTCTCCGCGTGAGGCTGTAGGACTTCCGCGACCTCCGCCATCACATCGCGCACATCGCCGGGACGCAGGTCGAAACCTCGGGTCTGTTTTTCGATTTGTGACAGCTCGAGCACATTGTCGATCAAGCGGGTCAGCCGCTCCGCTTCGGAGGTCAGCACCCGATAGTAGGTTTGGCGCTTTTCTTCCGATGGCACCACGCCGTCGCGCAGCATTTCCCCGTGCATGCGGATCGCGGTGAGCGGGGTCTTGAGCTCGTGGGTGACTGCCGACACGAAGTTGCTTTGGCGCTCGGCAAAGCGCAGACGAGCCGCCACGGTTCGATAGAGGGCCCAAACGCCGAGGGTGGAGCTGAGACCCAGGAGAAAGGCCAAGAAGTAGATGTAGAGGCTGGCTGCCGAGTCGGGAAGGGGCTCCAGCTCGACCTTCGCCGCCACCGAGCTGAAGGGCTCGGCGAATCGATGCCTGAAGGCGAATCGATCGTGGCCCTGAATCAGCTCACCCACCCCGGACGCCGCGTCCTCCCAGCTCACCGACACCCCCGGTGCCCCACGGCCATAAGCCACAGAGCTGGATTGATCCAAGCGACTCAAAGCGGGCACTTTGACCGCCGATTCAGAGCGCAGGACCCGTTCCGCCAGCCATTCCACGAGGCCCTCGCCATCGACCACCATGCCTTGGCGATAAGCGCGATCGCCGATGACCACCGTGCGATACAACAGCATGAAAGAGCCGTCGATCCCCCGCCCCACCATCGGCTCAAGGCTGACATCCACCAAACCTCGAAGATCGTCCAGCTCTTCGGCCTCGGTGCTCTGGGCGCTTTGCCTCGATTTGAGCTTGGACAGCTTGCTCGACAGCTCGCCGACGTCTTTGCCTTCGGCGAAGTCGAGCACATTTTGCACTTGGCTCTGTTGAACTTGGGTGGTCCGGCCCGATCTCGACGCCAACCCCCGATTCAAACGGCTGAGCAAACCTCGGGTTTCCTGGGCACTCAGCCGTTCGAGCTCCCGACGGGAGCCGGCTTCCGGGATGGTGGTGCCAGGCGCTTGCAAGGACGCAGATCTCGGGGTCCGATGCAGCACGAGGTCCGAAAGCACTTGCAGGATCTCGTCCCGTTGGACCTCTTGCCCTTGTCCCATCCGCCAACCGAGGACACGGAAGGCTCGATCCGCGTCCGAAGGCCAGAGCGGGCTGGTGACGGCACCGTCCGGCTCGATTTGGAAATGGGCGAAAACGAACGGCACCTGGGGACCGTCCGCCAGGGGTGAGCGTTGGGGCTCCTGGTCATCGGCAAGGAATAGGAATCGATAATGACCGAACGGGCGTTCCTCTTCGCTGCGCAACCAATCCGTCAGCTCCCGTTCGAGCTCGTCGAAGAGGCGCTCGGCCACCGCTTGATGCCGGCCCCTGCGCTCGTCCTCGACATTCGACAGGGCGTGCCGCACCAACAGCGCCACCGGCACCCACAGAAGCAAGAGGAGCACTGAGATGACCCAGCGGAGTCGGGTCATGGCGAGCCGGCGCCGGCCGCCCCGGAGGCGGTGGAAAGCACCCGGGGGCGATACCCGGCCCCGCGCACGGTTTCGATCAAAGAATCACCGCTGGGGGAATCGATTTTGCGTCGCAGCTTGGCGATGTGCACGTCGACGGTACGGGTTTCCAAGTCCTGCACATTGCTCATGCCCCACACTTCTTCCAAGAGACGCCGCCGACTGACCACCCGGCCCGCCTCGCGCGAAAAAAGGTGAAGCAGCGCCACCTCACGGGTAGACAGGTCGATTTCCTGATCGCTGCTCGCGGCTCGCAACCCCTCGGAGTCCACGGTCCAGGGTCCGAAGCGAAATTGACCGTCGATCCTGCGCAACCCGTTGGCCCGACGGGCGAGCACCCCCACCCTGGCGACCAGCTCACGCACCGAAAAAGGTTTGGTGACGTAATCGTCGGCACCCGCGCGCAAGCCCGCGACCACGTCGTCCTCTGCGCCCTTGGCGGTGAGCATGAGGATCTGCAGCTCGGGTTTCGCCTCCCGCAGCCGTTGACAGACTTCCAGGCCGGAAAGACCGGGCAACATCACATCTAGGAGCACCAGATCAAAAACCCCTTCGAGAGCCCTTTGTAAACCCAGCTCGCCGGTTTCGACGGCTTCCGGCAGATAACCGTGGAACACCAGGACATCGCTGAGACCGTCGCGGATGCTGTCCTCATCCTCGACCACCAAGACCTTGAGCTTCTCCGTCGGCGTTTCGGTCGTATCCATCAAAGTCCTGCCCCCATCATCCTCTCTCATCGTAGACATCCCATCCTATCGGCTCTCAGGCTCCGTTCGTAAACCGAGCGTAAAAGTTGCTCCCACGGTTTAACCCACCTTTTGCCCGCGGCCCAACGCGGCCGGCCCAAACTAGATGCTGGTTCAGAACAGAGGGTTCCACCAGCCTTTCCAGAGGAGTCAGCCATGAAATCGATCCAGCGTTTACGCCACCTCCTATTCGAGAATCGTCGCCGTGCTCGATGGGTGGGCATCGGCCTGCTCGCCGTGGCCACCTTCGGCATGCATGCGGTGCTGACCGCCGCCGGCAATACCCCAGGCGGCCAAACCGGCTCCCAACCCATGCCGATCGGTGCAGGCGCCGTGGACTTCCACCTGCCCACTGCCTCGAGCTCGGGTAATTCCCCTGTGGTCTCCGTCTCCCAAAACGGGCCGGTGACCGTGACCGCTCAGCTGGATCGTCGATCGGTCCTCGCCGGGAGCAACGGTGAGATCTACGCGGAGCTCATCATCAAGGGTAAAAAGGCCGCCCTGGATCATCGTGTGCCCTCCGACCTGATCGTCGTGCTCGACCAGAGCGGCTCCATGTCGGGCGAGAAGATCGAGCAGGCACGCCATGCCGCTCTCGACCTGCTGGACCGTCTGGCGGACGACGATCGCTTCGCCCTGATTGCGTTCTCCTCGAGCTCGAAGCTGGTCATTGCCCCTAGCTTGGCTCACCACGAGCTGCGCCCGGAATGGCGCAGACGGATCCAATCTTTGAGCTCCGGCGGCGGCACCAACATGCATCAGGCTCTGACCCAAACCCTGGACCTGCTCAAACAGCGCAAGGGAAGCGACCGCCCCTGCCGAGTGCTGCTGCTTTCCGACGGCCACCCCGACAGCAGTCATGGGCTCGACGATCTCGCTCGGCAAGCCGGGCTTCGAGGTGCCGCCCTTTCCTCCCTCGGCATTGGCTCGGACTACAACGAGGTGCTCATGGCCCAGCTGGCGGACCTCGGTAGCGGCAACTACTACTACCTCGACCATCCGGAATCCCTCGCCGCGGTATTCGCCGGGGAGCTCGAAGCGGGACGCACTACCGTAGCTCGAGGGCTCGAAATCCACCTGAGCCCGAGCCGCGGAGTCGAGCTGGTGGACGTCAGCGGTTATCCCATCGAACGGTACGGAGACTGGCTGGTGGTTCGACCCGGCGATCTCTTCTCTGGCCAAGCTCGAAGGCTTTGGCTCAGCCTAAAGGTCGGCACTGAGAGCGTATTCGAGCCCCGGGATCTGGGCGATCTGAAAGTCAGATTCAAAGCGGACGGTGAGCTCCAGGAGGCGCGGGTCGAGCCGGGGCTGCAAGTGGCCTGTGTCGACGATCCCCAGGCTTATATCTCGAGCATCGATAGCGACGCTTGGGGACGGGCTGTGGTCAACGAAGAATACGGAGTGCTTCAAAATCTCGTCTCCGGACTGATCCGCAAAGGCAAGAAAGCGGAGGCCCAGAAACAAATCGACGGCTACGTGACCCGTCAATCCCGCCAGAATGCGCACCTCAAAAACGCCGCCGTCAGCTCCAATCTCGCCGAGGTGGAAAAGCTGAGGGAAGAGGTCGACCAGGCCTTTGAGGGTCCCGATCAGGCCCTCAAACAGAAGGTAATGGTCAAGAAGCGCCATGAGCTTTCCCAGCAATTGCGCCGACTCGAAGCTGCCCCCAAGAGCTCGAAAGGAGGCTCATGATGGCTCTTTTCGAACGTTTGGCAGTGCTGCTGCGGGCGGACGCCCACGGCATGGTCGATGCCTTGGAGGACGATCGGCTGCTGCTCCGTCAGCATTTGCGGGATGCGGAAGCTGCCTTGGCGGGTAAAAAAGCCCGTTTGGAGGCGCTACATGCAGAAGCCCGTGACTCAGGTCGAGCCGCCGAGCGTTTGAACCAACGCCGAGCCGACCTGGAACGCGACGTCGAGCTGGCTTTGGACGAGCAACGGGACGACCTCGCCCGCTTTGCCATTCAACAGCTCCTGCCGATTCGGGATCAGCTCAACGCCCTGGCCGAACGGGATCGCAACCTGAATCAAGAAATCGCCGAGCTCACCACATTGGTGAGCGAGCAAGGGAATCAATTGGAGGACCTTCGGCTTCGGGTTCGAGCGGTGGCAGATCAAGGATCTGAGGAAGATGTAGATCCCTGGCGCCTTGGGGCTGACGATTTCTACACATCCGGCCGTCGAATCACCGATGAGGATGTGGAGCTCGAGCTGCTTCGACGACGTTCCGGCCGCGCCGCGGAATCGCTCGCCGCAGACGCCGCCCTTGAGGAGGACCCATGAAAACCAATCGGACAAGGGATCGATTTCTATCTTCCCTGGGGATCGCCCTCCTGATCTCTCTCGCCACCGTGCCTTGGATGCTGCTCACGGCACCCATCATTTCTGTTTACGGCTCCTTGGCTTGGCTGGCGATTCCGGGTTTGGCCGTCTACCTCATTGTGATCGCACCGAGGCCCACCCGGGGTCTGACCGTCGCTTTGGTGGCGTCGTCGACCCTGCTGCTGGTCACGATCGTGACCTCGGACTACACTTTGCGCTTGCTGGCGGCTCCTCTGGCCCTGGGCATCGCCCGCAGCGGTTGGTTATATCGTCGATCCGCCGGCAGGGCGTTGGTGCTCGAGCTCGGCCTTATGCTCGGCGGTCTCGGGTTGGCACATATGCTGGCCGGAGCCACCGTGCTGAGCTGGGCCCTTGCCGTTTGGGGATTCCTGATGACCCAGAGCCTTTTCTTTCTGGTCGCCGATCTCCGAGATCGAGAGTTCAAAACCCCTGGAGACCCATTCGAGCAAGCTCGTACCGCGGCGCTTCGGTTGCTGGAAACACGGACCTAAACAACCTCGCAGGCGGTCCTCGGGGCTCAGGCCTCGGGGTCTTAGGCCTCGGGGATGCCGTCGACAAAGAAATTGCTCCAAGGGCGGGCTGGACCGTAGCGGGCAGCAAATCCTTCGTAGATCCGGGCAAAGGCCGCCAGCTCCCGCTGATGTAGCTGCTCCTCGATGTCGTCGATCGGCTTCATGCCACCGTAGTACCGGCAGACGGTGATCATGGTCATCACCATGCCCAGCTGCCGATCTCCGATCAGCAAGCAGCCATCGCAGATCGGACGATTTCTAAAGAAACCCGTGGGGCCGGCTGCCCTGAAAAACCGACGACATTTGTCGCAAGCCACCGACTCCAGGGGTGACGGAATTCGGATCGAATATGCGGCCGGCTGCCGAGCCTTCTGATCTTTCAAATCGGACTCTGAGCCCGTCCACCTTTTGCAGGTCGCGGCCACGGAAACCACCGGGCTTCCCGGGGATTGGAACGTCACTTCAGCCAAGGTCTCTTTCATTCAAGTCCCCTTTGTTAGAAACTATCGAAAGCGTTAATAAAGCGTAAGTAGAGTGACACAAAAGACACTTCATATCAAGAAGAAGTCGATTAGAAATGTTTTTCTCTGATATTCAGAGAATCAAAGGTGAGCCAGAGTCGATCTAGCCTCGGCTAGGGAAGGCCCGGCCGTTCGAGCCACTGCCAGGAATAGGCGCCGGCGGATCGACTTGGACCGACTGCTCGGTAGTGCTCCGAGGCTCTCAAACCGTCGACGATCGGCTGAAGCCAGGCGGTTTCCTGGTCAAAAGCCGATCCCGGCTCCGCCGTCACCACCGCGATCCATCGAAAATCGCCTTGGTCGATCACCTTTTGGAGGCGCCAAGCGCGACGCCGAGCCTGTTCAAAACCCGTGGAAGGTAGCGGTGCCGATTCTTCCGAAGCAGCATAATCGAGCCGGCGGGCATTCCATTCGATCAGCGCCGGTGAAAGCCCGTTCCAGGTTCCGAGCACCAAGACTCCGCCGTCACGACGCTTGGCCGAGTCGGCGAAGGCATCCAGCATCGGCTGCACCTCCTCGGAAACCGTCCGCAGCCGGTGCTGATGCTCGACGAACGGCCGATCTACGCCGACCCAAGCCGCCGACACCAGCACGACTAGGGCCACCCCGAAAAGCAGCCCACGAGGCAGCACCGTCTTAGCGCGCGTCAGCGAAAGCGCCGCGACCAGGCCTATAAGCCAGGCGGTCTGGAAAGCGAATCGCTCCAACTTATAAGGATGGGACAGCAGTGCCAAGACCCCGACGGCCAGGCAAAGAGCCACGACCCGTCGGCCGTCGCATCCGGACCAGAGATCCCGAAGGCCGATCCCGGCCAGAACCAGCACCAACGCGCCGAGGGCCGGGTGAGCGGCATAGGAATTCAGGAAAGCGTCGGGGTAGAACCACAATCCGTCCCAAAAGATCAGATCCGACGAGCGGTTCTCCAAGAAGCCGAACAGCTCCTTGACGTGGGGCGGAAGCAACATCCACATGCCGACGGGCAACACCAGCCACCGTCCGAGGATTCGATCCGGACGGGTGAGCACAGGCAAAAAATCGCCGAAGCCCAAGCCCTTGCGATATCGGTAAAAAGCCCAGCAACAGATTGCTAGATAGAGGGCATAAGCAGGATTTCCGATTGAGGTCGCGCGAATCTCCTGGCCCGCCAGCGCCAGCTCGATGCCGCCGCTCCACCGAATTGCCGACAACAGGGCAACCCACAGAATCAGCAGCCACCACAAGGGTCGACGCCAGGGCAAACGTGGCACCAGCTCTCTCAAAGATTGGGCAAGGGCCGCCCAAGAACCGCTTCGGCGCCGGGCTTCCGACACCGCCATCGGCACCAGCCAGAACAGACCGTAGTTGTATTTACAAAAGAAGAGGCAGAGGCTCGTGATCGCCGTGGCCCGCCACCACCGAGTTTCTATGGAAGGGTCGGCGGCCGAGATCGCCCGCACATAACAGCCGAGGCACAGAATCAGCAGCAGCAAACCCGGCACTTCCAATAAATTCACGGTCGCCAGGCTTTGGAACATGGGTCCCGCGGCCAGCCAAGCCGCGGCCAGGGCTCCCGCCTCGGCACCGCCGACCAATGGACGAGGGGCCCACGCCGCGGCGACCACGGCGACCACCCAACAACTCACCACCAAGATCCGGGCGCTGGAATAATCCGGCCCCAACAGACCGAAGGCTACGGCGGAGAGGGACGGCCACCACGGCGGCCACACGCTCATCTGGTGAATCTCTACCAAGGCCTGCCAGATACGTCCTTCGGATAGGGCGGCCTGCAATCTCAGACCACTGACGCCGTATTTCGCCATATCCCACAACGGCAATCGCGGACTGTGAGCCGCCGTCTCCATGAGATGGCGGGCACCGGCCAGGGCCACCCCGAGAGAGGAGATCAGTAGGACCGGCTCTATCCCATCCTTCTTCATGCGCGACCCGGGCGGTGGCCAATTCGGCACCGGTAGGAAGAAATGGGGTGCTGTGCCGGCACACCTGTCGGCCCTGGGACCGGATAAGAATCCATGGTTGCCTTGAAATCCATCGCAGCTGCCGCCGTCGGGGTCGCGGTCGAGAAAATTTATTATCCGCCAAAACCTGCAAATAAGTAGCTTAGCCGGCCAACAACCACATTGAGCAAATTCCGAACGTCTTAACGGCCCACATATTCAGGAATTGGCATAGGCCGTGCACTTCTCCAAAGACCTCATCTTCCTCTTCTCCGTACCGACGCCGGGCATTTTGCCCGGCGTCGGTGCATGGAAGGGCCAGGACCAGGTCTCAGTCTTGTTCAGAGCTTCGAGACCCCGGACCCTTCCAACCGACCCTGCTCCATCGACGCCGATCGAGGGACGTCCACCCGATCCGTTTCCAAGGCGCGGAGAAGGAAAGCGTATTTGAAGGCTTCCTGCTCCAGGGCATCGAAACGCCCGGAGGCACCGCCATGCCCGCTGACCATGTCGGTTTTCAGCAGCAGGACATTTTCGTCGCGCTTGGTGGACCGCAGCTTGGCCACCCATTTCGCCGGCTCCCAATATTGAACCCGAGGATCGTGCAAGCCCGCGGTGACCAAAAGATGGGGATAGGCCGTCGGCTTCAAATTGTCGTAGGGCGAGTAGGAGCTGATCACGCGGAAGGCCTCTTCATCCTCACCCGGATTCCCCCACTCGTCGAATTCGATCACCGTCAACGGAATCGTCGGATCGAGCATGGTGTTCAGCACGTCGACGAAGGGCACTTCCGCCAACGCGGCGTGGAAGAGCTCCGGGCGCCGATTGATCACCGCGCCGATCAGCAGCCCGCCAGCGCTGGCGCCGCGAATCATGAGCTTTCGAGGGCAGGTGTGCCGATCCCGAATCAGCAGCTCCGCGGCCGCCTCGAAGTCGGAGAAAGTCGCCGCCTTGTGCTCCAGCTTTCCGGCCTCGTACCAACCCCGCCCGAAGGCTCCGCCTCCCCGAATGTGGGCGATGGCGTAAATCACGCCGCGGTCCAACAGGCTCAGGCGGGCGCTGGAAAAGCGCGGCTCGATACAAGTTCCGTAGGAGCCGTAGCCATAGAGCAGGAGCGGCGCGTTGCCGTCGAGCGCGACATCTTTTTTGCGCACGACGGAAATCGGTACCGACTCCCCGTCCTGGGCCGTGGCGAAGAGCCGCTCACTGACGAAATCCTCGCTGTTGAAAGCGACGACCTCTTCCCGTTTCAACAACTTACGCTCACCGGACTCCATGTGGTAGTCGAAGACCGAGCGTGGTGTGACGAACGAAGAAAAAACGAATCGGAGCCACGGGGACTCGAAGTTGACGTTACCGGCCAGCCGCACCGTATAGGCCGGCTGGTCGAAGCTGACCAAAGTCGGCTCCTGCGCTTGGAGCCGACACCGTTCTGACGAGCCGTCTAACGTGTAGATTTCGAGCCCTCGCAACCCGTTCCTGCGGACTTCGAGGACCAAGAACCGGCTGAAACAGGCCAAATCCTCCAACACCAGCTTCGGACGCTCCGCCAGCACCTCCCGCCAAGCGGACTCTCGCAGGTCTCCCAGCGGCACCTCCATCAGACGAAAATCAGCGGCCCCGAGGTTGGTGAGCATCAAGAAGCGGTCACCGTGATGATCCGCGGAGAACTCCACATTGGGCCGTCGGGCCGCCAGCAGCGTAAAACCCGCCTCCAAGCGCTGGGTATCGAGCACATGCAGCTCAGTCATCGTGTGGGTGCCCAGCCGCAGGATGATGAATCGACGGCTGCGGGTTTTTTCCACCGACAAAAAGAACCGTTCATCGCCTTCTTCAAAGAGCAGGAGATCCTGATCGGGATCCTCCCCCAGGCGATGGCTGAATGCTCGATAGGGTCGATGGGCAGCATTGCGGGTGGTGTAGATCAACGTCTCGCCGTCACCCACCCACTCCGCGGAATGGGCCGTGTTGACGAATTGCTCCGGCAAGTCCGAGCCCGAGTCGAGATCTTTGATCCGCAGCACGTATTGCTCGGAGCCGTCGCGATCGAGGGAATAGGCGAGATAACGATGATCCGGGCTGACCCGATACACCCCGAGACGCAAGAACCCACCCTCGCCGGCGATCTGGTTGAGGTCTAGGAGAATCTCTTCTTCGGCATCTTCCGAGTCTTTTCGCCGGCAGTAGATGCTGTACTGCTTGTCCTTCTCCGTGCGGTGGTAGTAGAGGAAGTCGTCGAGGCGCACCGGCACCGAGCAATCGTCTTCCGGCATGCGGGCGCGCATTTCGCCGTAGATTTCTTGCTGCAAGGCCTCCGCCGAAGCCATCATGGACTCGGTGAAGGCATTTTCGGCCGTCAGATGATCCAGGACTTCTTGAGACTCTCGCCGGCGGAGCCAGAAGTAGTCGTCGGTCAGGGAGTGTCCGTGCAGGTGGATGGTGTGCGGTCGACGATCGGCGGTAGGAGTAGGAAAATCGCGTTGGGGGAGTCGGAATTTCACGGAGAAGATCTCAGCTGGTCGATGCCCGCTCGACGGTGAAACCGCGAGACGACGGGCTCAGTTGTCCATCGGCCCTGGTGACATTGAGGGCACCGATCATGGATTACCCCGCACAGAACGTCTACCACGGCTGGGCCGGCAGTCTAACCGCCACCGTGACACGCCACAACCCGGGCGTCCATAGCCCGCATGGCTCAAGGGTTGGGTTAGAATTCCCTTGCTTCGGTGAGGCGTCACACGGCTCACCTCCACCCAACCCTAAGCCTCTAACCTTCAAGCCCCCTCACGAGTCGCCGCCTGCTTCGCACGGGCGTGCCGAAATCGGGGGCAAGCTCAGAGTATTGGATCCCACATGCCGAAGATTTTGGTTCTTGGAGCAGGTTTTTCCTCTCCCTTTCTTATTCAGCATCTGCTCGGCCACGCGCAAAGTCTCGACGCCTGGGTAACGGTCGCCGATCTTCAGCTTAAGGCCGCCCAAGCTCGGGTCGGCGGTCACGAGCGGGGCCGCGCCATCGGACTGGATTTACGCTCGGAGGCCGGGGCCAAAGAGCTCGACGACGCCGACTTGGTGGTCAACCTGCTGCCGCCGAAGCTTCAGCCGGAAGTGGCTGGATTGTGTGTGGCCCACGGTTGCCACATGGTCTCCGCTTCCTATCGATTCAAAGGTCTAGACGCTCTCGAAGCCGAAGCTGAGGAAAAGGGTTTGGCGATCCTCACGGAGATGGGTCTCGACCCGGGCATGGATCTGATGTCGGCCCAAGCGATCATCGACGACATCCACGGTCGCGGCGGCAAGATCGAGACCTTTATTTCTTACGGTGGCGGTCTGCCCGAGCCGTCCTTTGACGGCAACCCCTTGCGCTATTGCATCACTTGGAATCCGCGCAACGTGGCCATGGCCGCCGAGGCCGGAGCCCAATTCCTCAAGGACGGCACCATTTGCATGCAGCCCTGGCATCGCGTGTTCTCCTCGGCATGGCAGGTGGAGGTGCCCGGCCTCGGCGCCATGGACGGATACGCCAACCGCGACTCCATGGCCTATCAATCGATCCACGGCATCGAAAGCGCCGAGACCCTGATTCGCGGCACCCTTCGCTACTCCGGTTATTGTCGAATCTGGAATCTCATCGTGCAGCTCGGTTTGCCCAACGAGCAATTGGAGATCCCCAATCTGGGCAGCCTCAGCTGGGCGGATTGGGTCTCCATGTATGTGCCCAAGGGAGACGGAGCTTTGGAGGATCGAGCCACCGGGTTGCTCGGTGTGGAGCGCTCCGACTCCGCCTTCCAGGCCCTCGAGACCCTCGGCCTCTTCTCCGACGAGCCCATCGGCGAGCTGCCCTCGAATCGCCCGGTAGACGCCTTGGTCACACTGCTCCAACGTCGCTTGCCCCTGCCGGCCGGAGTCCGCGACATGGTCGTCCTACACCATGAATTCGAGGCCGAATTTGAGACTGCGCTCGGCGCTGATTCCAGCCGGCGACAACGCATCCTGTCGACCTTCATCCACTACGGCAATCCCGAGGGACACACCGCCATGGCCACCACCGTGGGCATGCCCGCGGCCATGGGCGCACGCATGTTGCTCGACGGAAGATTGACCCGGCGTGGCTGCCTCTTCCCCACCGACGAGGATGTCTTCCGTCCGGTGCTCAGCGCCCTCGAGCAGGAAGGGCTTCGCTTCCACGAAACCGTCGAAAACCTGCCGGCGCGCTGATCGGCTCGGCGTCTCAATCCATTCGATCGTCGTGAAAAAGAAAAAGAAGCGGTTCCGCACCAAAGGCGGCAAACGCAGCGGCCAACGGGATCAACGCCTGTTGAAAGCGGCCCGCGAGCTTCACGGCACGGACAAAGATTGGGCGGACCACTTGGAGCCGAGCCTGACGTCGCAGAAAGAAGACGTCAAAGCCCGGGCCGGCGCCAAGGCCGAAGACGCCGGCGATGCGGAGCCGGAGCCGACTTGGGTCCCCGAAGGCCCGGTCTTTCAAGGCACGGTCGTTTCCCTGGCGTCGGCGATCGCTTGGGTAGAAGATCAGGATCACGAGGTGGTGCAGTGCGCGCTGCCCACCGCCATCGCCCAGGACCAACGCAGCCGGGTCGCGGTCGGCGATCGGGTGAGCTTCGCCCAGCGGGATCGGGACTGGCTGGTTGCCGAGGTCTTGCCGCGCACGACCTGCCTGGCACGGCCGGATCCGTTGAATCCCCGACTCCAACGGGTAGTTGCCGCCAATATCGATATCGTCGTGCAGGTGGCTTCGGTGGTGCGCCCGCCCTTACGCCCCGCGTTGGTGGATCGCTATTTGGTGGCCATCCAATACGGCGGTGCCGAGCCGATCCTCTGCGTCAACAAATTGGATCTGCTCAGCGAGCGCCAGCGGCGGCAGGAGCTGGCTCCCCTCGCTCCCTATCGGGAGCTCGGCATGGAGGTCATCGAATGCTCCACCCAAGACGGCCGTGGCATCGAGCAGCTTCGCGACAGCCTTCGGGGAAAGACCGCCGCCTTCGTCGGCCACAGCGGTGTCGGCAAATCGTCCCTGGTCAACGCCCTGGCACCATCCATTGAAGCGGCCACGGGCGAGGTGAGCGAGTCGCGGGGCACTGGACGCCACACCACGACCCGATCCTGTCTCTATGACCTCGGAAACGGCATTCGCTTGATCGACACTCCCGGGATCCGTGAATTCGGCCTGTGGAATCTCGACGCCGAGGAGCTGCGGGAGTATTTCCCGGATTTCGAGCCCTTCGCACCTGCTTGCCGGTTCAACAATTGCTCCCACAGCCACGAGCCGTCGTGCGCGGTGCGCCAGGCGGTAGACGACGGCGAGCTGGCCCGGGCCCGTTACCAAACCTATCTGCGGATCCTAGAGTCGTTGCAGGGCTGAGGGCGTCCGAGGCTAGGATTTGCCCCGGGGCCTACCCCACCCGATTCAGAGTCCTGGAGAACGGGCGGGGGCAAGCCCCGCCCCTACGCCGGAAAGCCGATTCAGGGAGTTTTCGGTGCCTCTAGATTCTTAACTCAGATGCTCAGGAAAGGCTCGGAGGAAGCACGCCGGTTAGGCCTTCTATGGCTTGGTCTTCTTGAAGAAATGGGCCATGGCGCCGAAGTCTCCGCCTGCTTTTTGACTGTTCTCCAACAGCTCCCGGACTCCGGGGTCGTTTTCCTGGGCCTCGCCGTCGTGGACCGGCGCCAGCCCGATGCGTTGCTTTTGAACGTCGAGGCTCAGCACTTTGACCGCCAGGGTCTGCCCGGGTTGGACGACCTCACGCGGATGGTTGATCCGTCGGCCCGAGCCCAGCTCGCTGATGTGAATCAACCCTTCGACTCCCGGCTCCAGCTCGACGAAGGCGCCGAAGCTCTCCAACCGACGGATCTGACCCTCTGCGACGGTGCCTTCCGCCCATTTGGTCATGGAGTCTAGCCACGGATCTCGCTCCAGCGACTTCATGGACAAGCCGATGCGATCCTTGCCGTCACGCCGACGCTCGATCTTCTCCACTTTGACTTGGACCTGCTGACCGACGGTCAAGATATCCTTGGGATGGCTCACCCGTTGGTGGGAAATCTCGCTGACGTGCACCATGCCGTCCAGGCCACCCAAATCCACGAATGCGCCGTAGTCCGCCAGGGAAGACACGGTGCCGGTCAGCACCGCACCGATCTCCAGCCGCGCCCGGGTCGCTTCCGCCTTCGCCTCTTTTTCACGCACCAAGAGCGCCTTGCGAGAAATCACGATATTGGCGGCGGAGCGCCCGCGACCTTCTTCGTAGCGGGTGACCTCGAATTTCAGCTTCTGACCCACCATCTCGCCGGCGTCCTCCACGAAACGGTCGGACAGCTGGGAAACCGGACAGAAGGCCCGGCGCCCCTTGAGGTCCACGTCGACCCCGCCCTTGTTCACCGCGGTGACGGTTCCGTCGACCACGTCCCCCACGTGCAGCGGGCCCCGCGGGTCTCCTTGGCCACCGGCGGGTCGAAGCCGCAACCCTCCCGTGCCCTCGTCGCGCCCCACCACCTGGGCCTGGATCTCGTCCCCGACTTTGTAGAGCAGCACCCCATCGGAATCCGCCAGATCCACCGTGGAAATCACCGCTTCGGCTTTGCCCCCGATATCGACGAACGAGGTCTCCAAGTCAATAGACAGCAGCCTGCCGGTCACGGACTCGCCCTTTTGTGGCGGCTTGACCCGTTGAGGCTGGGGTTTGGATCTGCTGGGAGCCGCGGTCTCGGCGTCGAAGGCCGCCAACGCGGCAGCGAAATCCTCTTCCTCCGTCGGCCGCTGATACTCCCGAGGCCGCCCGGGCTCCGCCGGCTCCTGCTGGCGAATCAACGGAGCTCGCTTCTGCTGACGACCGGATCGCCGGTCCTCATCGCGCTCGAAATCTTCGAGGATGCGTCCAAAATCCGCGTTCTGCTCGTCCTTCGCCATCGTCTTTCCTCTATGTCTAAGCTTCTTGGTGGTCGTTCTAATCGGGGAGTGATTCTAGCCCGTTCCCAGCCCTGAACAGCAGCATCGGCTCGTTTTCGGGCTGAACGGCTGCGGCCCAAGGGTGGATTCGCTTGGCAACGGACTCCGGAAACCGTAAATTAGCCCCCACGCCCGCCTCAGCCGCCCCGAGGCGCCGCCTCCGACGAACCGACTTCGAGGACTGCACCGAATGACCTTTTCCACTCGCCCCTGGCTATACCTTTCGATTCTTCTCCTACTCTTCTCGGGCGCTTGTACCAGCGTCGACAAAGCTGAGCTGGTCACCGGTGCCCCGCCGGTTCCTCCCACGGTCGCCGCCGCTGAAACGGCTGCCTCCGACGCGGCTCCTTCCCAAAGCACTGCTGAGGACGCCGCCCCCGCGGAATTCGATCCCGCCACGGCTCCCCTCGAAACGCGCCTTCCGATCGATCCGAAAATCCGCGTCGGCACCCTCGACAACGGGCTCAAATATTTCATCAAGGTCAATAAAAAACCCGAGCAGCGGGCCGAGCTACGGATCGCTCTCGACGCGGGGTCGGTGCTCGAAGACGACGACCAGCTCGGCATGGCCCACTTCGTGGAGCACATGGCCTTCAACGGCACGGAGAACTTCGAAAAGCACGAGCTCGTGGACTATCTGCAATCCATCGGCATGCGCTTCGGTGCCGACATCAACGCCTCCACCGGCTTCGACCAAACCATTTACAAGCTCACCGTTCCCACGGACGATCCAGAGACCTTGAGCCGCGCCGTCCTGGTGCTCAGCGACCAAGCCGGCCGGGTCTCTTTCGACCCGGAAGAAATCGACAAAGAGCGAGGAGTGGTGCTGGAAGAGTGGCGCCGGAGCCGCGGCGCTTATATGCGCCTGGCCAACAAACAGCTGCCGGTGATGTTCGAAGGCTCCAAATACGCCGAACGCCTGCCCATCGGCACCGCCGACAGCATTCAGAACAGCTCCCACGAGGCCATTCAGCGCTTTTTCGACACCTGGTACCGCCCGGACCTGATGGCGGTCGTGGCCGTCGGCGACTTCGATCCGGACGTCATCGAAGGCCTGATCGAAGAGCACTTCGGCAGCCTCGAGGGGCCGGAAAACCCTCCGCCCCGGCCGGAGATCGACGTTCCGCGCGTGGAGGCCACCCGCTTCAGCATTGAAACCGATCCGGAGCTCACCAGCACCAGCGTCCAGCTGATGTTCAACCAAGAATCCGGTGAGCAGGGTCGAGTTGCAGACTACCGCCGTAGCATCATCGAGAACCTTCACACGTCGATGTTCAACGCCCGCTTCCAGGAGCTCGCCCAGGCCGTGGACTCGCCTTTTGTGGGCGCGGGCTCCAGCACCGGCTCGATCGTCCGTCCCGTATCCGCTTATCAGCTGGGAGCCACGGTCCGTGAGGGTCAAACCGAGGCGGCCATCGAGAGCCTGCTGCGCGAGCTGGAACGGCTTCGCCGCTTCGGCTTCACCGCCGGTGAGCTGGAACGGGCCAAGTTGCAAGTCCAGACTCTCTTCGAGCAGGTCTACAAAGAGCGCGACAAGCAGCGTTCCGCTGGCTTTGCTTCGGAATTTGTCCGCAGCTTCCTTTCCGGTGAGTCCATCCCCGGTATCGAGACCGAGGTCGCTCTGGTCGAGCGGTTCCTGCCGGGCATCACCTTGGACGAGGTCAACGCGCTCACCGACGAATGGGTGACCGACGACAATCGGGTGGTGGTGATCAGCGGCCCGGAAAAAGACGGCGTCGAGCTGCCCGAAGCCGACGCGGTGCTGGCGTTGTTTGATCAAGCGGCCAAGGCGGAAGTCACGGCATGGGTCGACCGCACTCGGGATCAGCCCTTATTGGCGCAAGCTCCGACCCCGGGCAAAGTGGTCGAGGAGAGCCGGCACGAGCCCACCGACATCACCGAGTGGCGTTTGAGCAATGGGGTCCGGGTGCTGCTCAAACCCACGGATTTCAAAAACGACGAGATCCTCATGAGCTCGTTCAGCCCGGGCGGCACCTCCCTGGTGGACGACGAGGATTACACCTCGGCCAGCTTCGCCACCTTCTTCCTCGGCCAGAGCGGCCTCGGCGACTTCGACTTGGTGGAGCTGAAGAAATCCTTGACCGGCAAAGTGGCCGACGCCAGCCCGTTCATCGCTGAGCTCAACGAAGGTGTCAGCGGATCGGCTTCTCCGAAAGATCTCGAAACCCTCTTCCAGCTCACCTACCTCTACTTCACCGCCCCCCGTGCCGATCAGGAGATCTACAAAAACCTGATGTCGCGCATGACCGCGGTGATCGAGAACCGCTCGAAGAGCCCCGAGACCGTATTCCGGGACGAATTCCAGAAGCGGATCTCCGGCGATCACTTCCGACGCCGCCCCCTGACCACCGAGGTGCTTGCCGAGCTCGATCCGGACGCGGCCCTCAGGACCTATCAGGATCGCTTTGCCGACGCCTCCGACTTCACCTTCATCTTCGTCGGCAACTTCGACACCGACACACTCCGGCCTTGGGTCGAGACCTATTTGGGAGGTCTGCCCTCCTCGAACCGCAACGAGTCGTGGCGGGACATCGGTCTCCAGCGCCCCGAAGGCGTGGTTCGATTCGAGGTCGAGAAGGGGCTGGAGCCGAAAAGCCTCGTGGACTTGCTCTTCCACGGGCCGGCGGAGTGGAATCGGCAGAATCGTTTCGATTTGCTGACCCTCTCCAGGGTCTTGGAAATTCAAATGACCGAGCTGGTCCGGGAAGAAATGGGCGCCACCTACTCCGTCGGCGTTTACGGCAGCTTGAGTCGTTGGCCCGAGGAACAATTCAACCTCACGGTGCGCTACAGCTGCAATCCCGACGAGGTCGACCGGATTCTGGAGCCGATCTTCGCCAGCCTCAAGGACGTGCAGGCCAACGGGCCGGAATCGGAGATGGTGGAGAAAGTCCGGGAGAATTTGAAACGCAATCGCGAAGTTCAGCTGAAAGAAAATTCCTTCTGGCTGAACGCCATCGAAAGCACCGCCGAGAACGACTTACCGTTCGATAATATCCTCGACTTCGAAGCGCTGCTCTCGACCCTGAGCACGGAGTCGATCCAGGCGGCCGCCAATCGTTACCTGAGCTTCGATCAATACGTGCTGGGGATCCTAAAACCCGAGAACAACACCGAAGACGAAGACACCGACGGGAGCAGCGCCTCGACGAGCCCTTGAAGGCGTCGTCGAGGGAGCCTCAGGGCGCCAACAAGGCCCGGCGCTGCGAGTAGGCCTCGGTGTCGTAAACCTCGGGATTGAGCACGTTCGGCGCCCGCTCCCCCTGGAGATGGGCCCAGGCGTTGCGGGCCGCCATCAAGGACATCTGGGAGCGGGTCTCCACTGTGGCGCTGGCGATGTGGGGCGCAAGCACCACATTCGGCAGAGCCTTCAGCTCCGGCTCGATTTCGGGCTCACGCTCAAAGACGTCGAGCCCGGCGCCGGCGATCCAACCCTCGTCCAGAGCTTTGACCAACGCCCTCTCGTCGACGATCGGGCCCCGGGCCAGATTGAGCAAATAGGCGCTGGATTTCATCGAGCGCAGCTCGGGCTCGGAGATGAGATGACGGGTCTCCGGGGTCAGGGGCGGGTGCAGGGTGAGGAAGTCGGATTGCTTCAGGACCTCCTCCAGCGACGCCCAGGTGACCTTGGGATCCGCCTCGACCCGTGAGCGATTCCGGGCATGGGCCAGGATCCTCATGCCGAATCCGACGGCCCGACGCGCCACCGCTTCTCCGATGCGGCCGTAACCCACAATGCCCAATACCTTTTGGCGACCGTCGGGACCGGGCCCGACATCCGCTCCCAAAAGCAGATTCGGCCCCCAAATCTTGAAACGCCCCTCCGCCGTGTATCGATGGGCTTCGGGCACGCGGCGCGCCACGGCCATCAGCAAGGCCCAAGTAAAGTCTGCGCTGGCTTCGGTGAGAATTCCGGGGGTGTTGGTGACCGGGATGCCGAGCCGGGTGGCTTCCGACAGATCCACATTGTCGGTGCCCACCGCCATCTGGGCGATTCCCAATAGGCGGGGATTGAGCGCCAGCAGCTCGGCATCGACGCGCTCGCTCAAGAGAGGCATCAGCACGTCGCAGGCTGAAACGCCTTGCCTCAAGGCAGGACGATCCAAACCGCGCTCATCGTCGCGCTGGCCGACGGTCACGTCGACGCCTTTTTGGGTGAGGAAATCGAGGCCGCTTTGGGGCAGCAATCGGCTCATGAAGACACGGCGAATCACCGGCGAAGTCTTACTCATCGGCACACCTCGACCGGATTAGCTCCGGGTCTCGGGCTTCCAAGAGGTCAGACCTCCTGCCTCGGCCCACCGAGCTACCTCGTCCCGCCGAATCCTCGGCCCACAACTTTTTGTAATAAACTTGTAATGATTGTAAGGACGGTGTCTCTGGCCGTCAAGGAAAATCATCCATCTTGACCCACAAACTCAACATTCTGACCGGGTTGTAGACGTTCACCTCCCCGAACCACGACCTGATCTCCGACTTCCAATGCCCCTTGCACCTCGATCCAATCCCCCTCACCGGTGCCGGCGGTCACCTCCACGCGGCGCGCCTTTCGCTCGTCGATCACGTAAACGTAGGTGGTGCCGCGCCGCAGGATGAGGGCGTCTCGGGGCACTTGCAGGGCGCCTTCGGAGCTGCCGCCCTGCGGAAGCAAGACCTTCAACGCCGTGCCCACCGACCACGGCACGTCCGAAACCTCGAGACGGACCTCGAACATCCGAGAGCGCTCGTCACCCACGGGCACCGCGGTGCGTACTTTGCCGATGCCTTCCAGCCCACCCCCTTGGATCCGCGCCTCCATGCCCTCTCGAATCCACGGCGCCACGGTCAGCGGGGCCCGCGCTTGCACCTCGACCCGATCGACGTCCACCAACCGCGCCACCTGCTCGCCGACGGTGACGTAGTCCCCGGGCTGGGCCAAGCGCTCCACCACCCGTCCGGGGAACGGGGCTTGGATCGTCGTGAGGGAGAGCAGATACTGGGTGCGATCTCGCTCAATGCGCGCCGCTTCCAACTCTTGAACCGCCATGGCCCTTTGCGAATCCAAGTCGTCGAGCTGGTAGGCAGTCGCGATCTCCTGCTCGGCTAATGCTTTCACCCGCTCCACCTGCTTGGCCAAATGCTCCAGCCGGACCTCTAGTCGGCGGATCTCGGCCTCATCGGACCGCAGCTGAATATCCAACGAGCCGTGGTCGATCCGGGCTAGGGCATCGCCTTTCGCCAAGCGATCTCCCACCTCGGCGACTGAAATCAACCGTCCGGCGATCTCCGCGGCAATACCGGCGTCGAAGCGGCTGAGCAAGGTACCGGTCACCCAAAGGCTCGATCCGGTGCTCGACGCGGTCACGGGGCGAACGTCCACCAAGGCCGGCGGCAGGCTCGGCTGGGTCGCCTTTGAGGAGCCTTCGTCCACGGCGGTCTCGGTGGCTTCGGCCTCGGTCGCTACGGAATCTGATGAAACAGTATCGGCCGGAGAGGCATCGGAGTCGGCAAAACAGCCGGCCGAAAAACCACCGATCCAAGCCAGGCTCAACAACACGCCGAGCATGACCCAACGGTGGGCGGTTCCAGCATCTTTTCGGTTCTTCTCTCTCATGATCCTCGGCACCGGCGGCCTCAAGCCGCACGGTCGATTGATTGAACGTTGGGCGGTAGGGCGGCGGTGGGCTCGTGATCTTCTCCCAATCTCAGGAAGCTGGGTAGAAGGAGCAGGGTGAAAATGGTCGAGACGGACATGCCGCCGACGATCGCCACCGCCAATCCACGGTAGATGGCGCTGCCCGGCCCGGGGTTGAGCACCAACGGAAGCATGCCGAATATGCTGGTCAAAGTCGACGTGAAAATCGGCCGCAGGCGCACGGTCAAGGCCTCGCGCACCGCCTCTTTTCGTCCTGCCCCCTCCCGCTCGGCCGCGCGGGTCTGATGCACCAGCAGAATCGCGTTGTTGACCACCAAGCCGAGCAGGATGATGAAACCGATCATGGTCAGCAGGTCCAGCGGTTGAAAGGTGATCAGATTGATCAAGCGCAGGGCGACGACCCCACCGACCGTGGCCAAGGGCAACGCCAGGGTGACCAAGGCCGCGTCCCGAGGGGAACGGAAGAGCGCCGCCATGAGCAGGAAGAGCACCCCCAGGGCGATGAGGAAATTCTCCGCCAAATTGCCCACGGCCCGCTGCAGGGTATCGGCGCTTCCACCGTAGCGAATGGTGCCGTCGGCGGGCAGGGCGGCGGTCAACGCCGGCTCCACGGATCGGATCGCGGTCAGCGCCTGCTCCAGGCTTTGGCCGTTGGGCGGCTCCACGGAAAGGGTCACCGTACGCCGACGATCGACCCGGCGCAGCTGGTTCGGACCCACCGTACGTTCCAAGGTCGCCAGCGACCCCAGCTGGACCACGCCCGCCGGGGTCGTCAACGGCGTCGCCAAAAGCTCTTCCGGGGTGGCCCAATTCCGGGCGCGCAAGATCACGTCCAATCGACGGTCGCCGTCAAAGTGCTCCCCGAGCCAAAGGCCGTCACCCAGGGCTCGCACCACCCGGCCGAGCTGCCTTCGATCCCAGCCGACCTCGGCCAAGCGCTCGTCGTCGGGTTTCAGCCGGAGCTCGGGCTCCGCCAGCTCCAAGGCTGGGGTGGGACGGATCGTGGCCCCGGGCACCGCTTGGGCGAGCAGCTCCATGCCCTGCCGCCCGACGGCCATCAAGGCTTCGATGTCGCGTGCCTGGAGGTGGACGTCGATCGATCGGTTGCTGCCGAAATTGCCGAAGAGATTGCCCCGCACCACGAAAGCCTGGGTATCGGGCAGGCCCTGGACGATCTCATCCCGCACCAAGGCGAGCAGATCGTCCACCTGCCGCTGATCCTTGGCCCGGACGCCCATGAAACCGCCCCAAGCGCCGCCCCAGAAAAAGTAGTTGCGCAGAGCGGGCTCTCGCTCACCGCGCATATTCGGCTCCAGACGCTCCACCAGCGTGGACGAAATCTCGTTTTGGATCGTGATCGGGCTGGAGCCCGGCGGAAATTGAAAGAAGACGTCGACGGCGTCCCGTTGTACCGGCGGCAGGTAGTCCAACGACGGCATCAAGAGAACCGTGGCCGCCACGGGAATCAAAAACAAACCCGCGATCCAACCCGCGCGGCGGCTCGGCGTATCGGTCAGCGCCATGAGACGGCCCGCCAACCGGGACCAGGTTTCTCGATGCCGATCCTCGAAGCTGCGTCCGCCGAGGAATCGATCCGCGGCGGTCGGCAAAATCGTCACCGCCATCAACAGGGAGAGCACCACCGCGATGGCGATGGTCAGGGCGAGGTCGGCGAAGAGCTGCCCTTCCACGTCCTCCAAGAACATCACGGGCAGAAAGATGGCCACGGTGGTGGCGGTGGACGCCACCAAAGCTCCCCAGACCTGAGTCGTTCCCCGCTCCGCCGCTTCTCCGGCGGGCAGACCGCGCTCGCGAAGGCGCACGATATTTTCGAGCACCACAATCGCGGCATCCAACACCATGCCGACGGCAAAGGCCAAGCCGGCAAGAGAAATCACATTCAAGCTGCGGTCCGCCAGCCGGAGGATCGCGAAGGTGCCGCACAGGGATAGGGGAATGGCCAGAGCCACCAGCAAGGTCGCCCGCTTGTGGCGCAGGAACCACCACAACACCCCGACGGCGAGCAGCACCCCGAGCACCAAATTCGAGGTCACGAGACGGACCGCCCGCAGAATAAAGACGGATGGGTCGAACGAGGGCTGCATGTCCAAGCCCTTCTCCGCCAAGACCCCCTGCCGCAGCTCCGCGGCGATGGCCCTCACCTCTTCCAACGAAGCCAGGATGTTGGCGTCGGTTTCTCGCCCTAAGCGCAAGGCCATGGCCGGATTGCCGTTCTGCAAGGCGGAGAAAGCATCGTCTCCCGGCAGGATCTCGACCTCCGCCACATCGCCCAAGCGCACGGGGCGACCGTCACGCCATTCGAGGATCAGACGGTCCAGCTCCGCCGGGGCATAACGACCGGCGAAGCGCAACGTGTACTGGCGACGGCCGACGTCCACGAAACCGGCGGAGACATCGTTCGCTTGACCTGCTCGAGCCGCCACAGCCGGCACATCGACCCCGAGCTCCGCCGCTTTGAAGGGATCGAAGGTGATGCGCACCTCGTCCGGAGCCCCAGCGAAGAGCTGCACGTCGGAAACCCCGTCCACCGCCTCGAATCGAGGTTTGATCACATCCTCCACCAAGGTGCGGTAGGACGTCACCGTGTGGGGATTGTCCGGTAGGACTTGAATGAAGTACCAAATCAACGAGCCCGCGTCGCTTTGATCCCCTCCCAGCTGGACCCGGGGAGGCACGGCATCCCTGGGCAGCGGTGGCAGCTGATTGAGGCGCCCCAAGACCTCGATCAGACTCTCGGTCATGGGCGTGCCCAGGTCGAAGGTCAGGTTGATATTCGCCGAACCCGGGCTGACCGTGGCGTCCATCCGGTCCAAACCCGGCAAACCCTGGAGCACCTCTTCCTGGGGCTCCAAAATTTCGGCTTCCATCTCCGCCGGGGCCGCGGCCCGCCACGCCGTGGAGATGGTCATCTGCGGCCGCTCGATATCTGGGAAAAGCTGGATCGGCAGCTTGCTCAGGCTGAAGAAGCCGAACAACACAATGACCGACGCAGCGACGGCCACCCCAGCGGGATTCTTGAGTGAGGTGCGGGTGAGGTCCAACTCTTCGATCCTCGGAAGTCAAAGGGTCCAACCAGGTATACGGCACAAGCAGAAGCCGGTTGCAGATCACAGCCCTTCATTTGCCATTCACTTCGCCTTCATCGACCCATCACACGCCTGGGATCGAATGTTAAGGAGGGCGATTTTCCTAGCCCGTCCATGTCGTTCGTTGCTCGACGACGTGCCGCATTTAGGAGCCTTTCATGGTTCAATCCACTTCCCGCTCGCTCCGGCTCGGAGCATTGGTTTGCTTAGCGCTCTTCGCCTGCCGAGCCGACGATCCCAATAAACCGGCTGAGCTCTCGCCCACGACCCCGAGCCACCCTCCAACCACTCAGAAAACCCACCAGGACCAGCCTCCATGGGCTGAAGCCGTGGAGCCGTCCACCGGTGGCCCGTCGAGCCCGACCACCACCGCGCCTACCGGCACTTCGGAGATCTTCGGGGATCCCACGCCGGCGGTAAACCCATCCGAGACCACCGCCTCATCTCAGCCGATCGTCATCGACGGCTCCAGCACGGTCTTCCCGATCAGCGAGGCGGTCGTGGAGGAATTCGAGCGCCGGAACCCGAGCACGCCGGTGCGCCTCGGCGTCAGCGGCACCGGTGGTGGATTCCAAAAATTTTGCCGACGAGACATCGACATCGCCGACGCCTCCCGTCCGATCAAAGCGGCGGAAGCGGAGATTTGCCGTCAAAACGGGGTCGAGCTCATCGAGCTGCCGGTGGCCTTCGACGGCATTTCCGTCGTGGTCCACGCACAGAACGATTGGAGCCCTTGTGTCACCGTGGGCGAGCTGAAGCGTCTTTGGGCGCCGCCTTCCCAAGGACGTCTGCGGCAGTGGAACGAGCTGCGACCGGATTGGCCCGAGAAACCGATCACCCTCTTCGGGCCCGGCAAGGACTCCGGAACCTTCGACTACTTCACCCGGGCCATCGTCGGCAAGGAGGGTGACGGTCGCGACGATTTCAATGCCAGTGAAGACGACTACCTGCTGGCCCAGGGAGTGGCTCGCGACCCCTTCTCCCTGGGATTCTTCGGCTACGCCTACTACCAAGAATATCGAGACCGGCTGAGGTTGGTGGCGATCGACGCCGGAGCCGGCTGCGTCTCGCCTTCGGAGCAAACCATTGCCCGAGGCTCCTACCGTCCCCTCTCGAGGCCTGTTTTCATCTATGTGCGCTTGGCCTCGCTCGAGCGGGCCTCGGTGCGGGATTTCGTTCGCCTTTATTTGGAGCGGGTGCCGTTGACGGCCCCCAAGCTCGGATATGTGGCCTTGCCGGCGCGGGCCTACAACCTGGCCCAGCGGCGGGTTGAGCAACGCACCTTGGGATCGCTCTTCGATGGCGGCTCCCAAGTCGGCATGTCCATCGAGCAGCTTCTCGAGCTCGAGCTGGGAGACGGTTGATCCATGGCTTGGTTGCTCAGGTTCTTGCCGGCGCGGTTTCGACACATGTCGATCCGTCGACAGCTGTTGGGAGCATTCGCCGCCGATCTCCTGTTGATGATGCTGTTGGGTGCCTTTGCCTTGACCCAGATGGAAATCGTGCGCGACAAGGCCGACGAGGTGACGGCTCGCTCCCTGCCCTCGATCCGCAATGTCGATCGGATCCAGACTCTGGTCGCCCGCTACCGGCGATTGCAGCTGGAGTTCGCCCTCTACTCGAATCGCGGCGACCGCGCTCGCACGGAGCGGGACCTGGTCCAGACCGAGGTCGACATGGGCGAATGTCTGGAGGTGCAGATGCCCCTGCTCGCAAGCCCCGCCGAGCGCCTCGCCTTCGACCGATTCCGCACGGAATGGCGGGAATACTTGGCCGCCACCCACGGCAAATTCCTGCCCGCGATTCGGCGCGGCAATACCGGCACGGTGCAGCCCGCCCTGAGCCGATTGAACCCCAAACACCGACAGCTGACCAACGCCACCGAGAGGCTCAATGAGCTGGCGGAGATCAGCACCGAAGAGGCCATGACGGTGCTGCGCAACACCCAGGTCACCTCCCGCCGATTCATCGTCGCCGACACGGCGTTTTCCGTCGCTCTGTCGGCGTTCATCGGCCTGGCGCTGGCGGCGGATCTCTCGCGGCGTATCCGCCATCTGACATCCGCCACCCGACGGGTCGCAGCCGGCGACCTGACCCCCGGCACGGGGCCCCTCGAGCTGCCGACCATGCACGATGAGATCGGCTTCCTGGCGGAGAACTTCGAGCAGATGGTCGACAGCTTGCGACGGCAGCGGGAAACCTTGGAGCGCCGCAATCGGGAGCTCGGTGAGAGCCTCGACGAGCAACGCCGGCTGACCGCTGATTTGGTGCGACGGGAGGCGGCCGAGCAGGCCGCTTATCGAGCACGAACAGAAGCGGAGGCTCGCGATTCCGCCAAGAGCATCTTCCTCGCCACCATGAGCCACGAGCTCCGAACTCCCTTGAACGCCATCTTGGGTTACGTACAGCTGATGAGCCTGGCGGCGGAGAGCCGACGAGACGAGAGCTCGCTGCAAGATCTCTCACGGATCAGCTCGGCCGGCAAGCACCTCGCCACCCTAATCAACAACTTGCTCGACTTCTCGAAAATCGAGCAGGGCAAAGTCGACACCGAGATCCTCACCTTCTCCATCGCGGATTTGGTGCACGAATCCCTGGCCATCGTCGAGCCCCTGATCCAACAGCAGGGGATTCGGCTGGAGCTGGAGCTTCAAGATCCTCTAGGCACCATGACCAGCGATCCCGGCAAGCTCCGCCAAGTGCTTTTCAATTTGCTCAGCAACGCGGCCAAATTCACTGAAAACGGCACCGTCACCCTGACCGTCGAGCGCCGGGGCTCTCAAGCCCTGCCGGACGACCGGGCCACCGAGGCTGGGGACACTAGTGCGGAGGAGACCGGTGCCGAAGACATCATCGTGATTCGGGTCGCCGACACTGGGATCGGCATCCATCCCGATCATTTGGAATCGATTTTCGAGCCTTTTCAACAGGCGGACAGCTCCATCAGCCGCCGATTCGGCGGCACGGGCCTGGGTTTGGTGATCAGCCGTCGGCTCAGCCGGCTGTTGGGCGGAAGCCTCACCGTGGAGAGCATGCTCGGCGAAGGCTCGGTGTTTACCGCTCACTGGCCGGCAACGGCTCGGACCACCGGTTTCGGAACCGGCTCCGAAAGACACACCCATAAAGACACACAACCGTCCGACCTTCGGGTCGGGCGTTCCATAGCTACCGACGACCCGGTCGGTACGCCTGAGGGAGAGCAGCATGGCTAAGATCCTGGTGGTCGACGACAACGCAGACAATCGCAACATTCTCGCTCGCCTGGTCGGTTACGGCGGACACCAGCCGGTGACCGCCACCAACGGCCGAGAGGCCATCGGTCTCGCCCGCGACACCCAACCCGACCTGATTTTGATGGATCTAGCCATGCCGGAAATGGACGGTTGGACCGCAACCCGTCGCTTGAAATCCGATGAGACGCTGACCACGATCCCGGTGATCATCGTCACCGGCCACGTCACCAGCAACGACATCTCCTTGGCTCAACAAGTGGGTTGCAACGACGTAGTGTCGAAACCCATCGACTACCATGTGCTCATGGGAAAAATCAGCCAACACCTGACCGGCGAGAGCCCCGAGCTACCCCAGGTCTCCCGCCCAGCTTGAGGGAAAGGTCTTCGCAGGGTCGGGGCTTGCCCCCGACCGAGCTTCTTCCGTAGGGTCGGGGCTTGCCCCCGACCGAGCTTTTTCCATAGGGCCGGGACTTGCCCCCGACCGAGCTTTTTCCATAGGGCCGGGGCTTGCCCCCGACCGAGCTTCTTCCGTAGGGTCGGGGCTTGCCCCCGACCGCCCGATTCGACCCTAGGCGCTGCGGGGGATGCTGACCTCTTCTTCGACCACCCCTTCTTCGGCCACCTCGGCGAGCGGGCCGTCCAGCTCGGCCAGGGCCTTGAGACCGTCGACCAGCTCCATCCGACCGTCCTCGTGCTCGACGATGAGCGTGCAGCTTTCGATCCAATCCCCGCAGTTGTAGTAGGTGCCCTCGACTTCCTGGCGGATCTCCGCTTTGTGGATGTGGCCGCAGACCACGCCGTCGAGACCTTGCCGACGGGCTTCGCCGAGCACCGCTTCCTCGAAGCGGCTGATGTAGGTGCACGCGGATTTGACCCTCAGCTTGAGGTATTGCGCCAGGGACCAATAGGGTTTGCGCCGTAGACGGCGAAAGGCGTTGTAGATTTGATTGAGGCGCACCAACCAGCCGTAGGCCAGCGCCCCCAGCATGCCGAGCCAACGGGAATGCTGGATGACCAAATCGAATTGGTCGCCGTGGGTGACCAACAATCGTCGGCCGTCCGCCGTGGTGTGCACATCCAGCTCGCGGATGGGGATCCGCCCGACCTCCAAACCGGCGTATCGGCGGGCGCGATCGTCGTGATTGCCGGGAATGAAGATGACCTCCACCCCTTCGCGGGCCATCGAGAGCAATCTCGAAACCACCTGCTCACAGGCCGGATTCCAATGCCAACCGCGATGCAGCTGCCAGAGGTCGATCACGTCTCCCACCAAATAAAGCTTTGAGCAGTCCAGACGCTCCAGGAGTCGATGAAGATCCCGTGCTCGGGCGCCGTGGAATCCCAAGTGCAAATCACTGAGGAAGACCGTGCGAGCCCTCAGCCTGCGCTCAGCAGCGGGTTTGTGGCCACCGAATCGACCCCAAGCAAGGGCCCCACCAGGACTGTGCGAAGAATGCGAAGACTGCGAAGACGTAGGTAGCTCGCTCATGGATCGCCTTTCCAGTTGTGGCTCTCGGGTCGAGCCCAAGATAGGAAGCGACCGTTAAGCTGGAACGTAGGGTCCGTTAAGGCTTGGGCGAGCTGTGTAAATCCTCATGAAATATAGCCTTTCGGCGTCGAATCCGGCGGACGAACGTGGCTCAAAGGCCTTGCTCGGCGCGCACCTTCAAGGCACTGCGTTTGAGGGCGACCGCGTCTTGCTGACCCGCGGCCGCTTGATAGGCCGAAGAGTAGTAGGCCGCCAGCTCGCCGGTCATCAGCAATTTCGTGGCGATCACCAGCAGCGGAATAACCAAGGCGATACCGAATACCATCCAATACGATCGATTGAGCTGGGCTCGTTGATGTTGGAAGCGAGCCCACAGCTCGGGATCGCATGCGGAATCCAAATCCGGCGACGGGCCACCCGGAATCGCCTGAGACACACACGGGCGCACGTCCTGCAAGCCGTAGAGAGCCGCCAGCTCTTGGGATTCGGAGCTATCCAGCCCCGGCCAGCGCGGCGCATAACCCCGTCGAAGATCGTCCAAGACCCTGAGCTTCTCGAAGAAGTCATAAACAGGTGGTAGGTAAACAAAGCGGTCTTGAAGATCCACCGCCGTCGGCCCGCCGGGACCGGTGGAGCTCAGCGGCTCGAGAATCGGCCGCCCTCCGGGAGGCGGGCTCGACCGCAGGTGGCGGATCCATTGGAAGAGGCGATCCTGAGACAGCCTGGCGGTTTGTCGTTCCTCGGCACCTTCGGCGGCAAAGCTTTCGCGTTCCTCGGCCGCCACTTGCCGTCGCGCGTCGATCTCCCCTCGGAGGTCGGCCACCCGCTGCTCTTGAACGTCCTGGTCCACCCGCGCCTGGTCCCGTCGAGCGATCCAAGCGCCGCGATTGCGCTGAGCCTCTTTCACCGATTCCACCAGCTCGGCCTCGCGGGACGCGGCGCTTTCCTGAGGTGGATTCGCCCGATGCCGATCCAGCTGCGCCTGGCGATTGCGCACCTCGCGGTCCCAATAATTCACGCTGCCTTGGGCGCTTTCCAAACGCCGGCGGATCTCGGGGCCGCGATCCCTCTCTTGGCGGAAGCGTTCCTCGTCTTGCTCCACCCGCCGATCCGAGCGCAGAAGGAGATCCCCGGTCTGCAGACGGCGCAGCTCCGCCTGCCGTTGAGTCTCTGTCTCCTGGGCCTGCAAGAGCTCCTGACGTCGGGTGACCACCTCCCGTCTGATGCCTTCCTCATGCTCACGGCTCTCGATCTGAGCCCTGAAAATCAACAGCTCCACGGGTTGGGCGGTGATCAATGCCGAGGCGAGGATGATCCCCAAACGCATGGCCACGGGAATTGCCACCCTGAGCTTCCCACGACCCCCGGGGGCTCGCAGGTCGGTGGTCAAGAATTGGCGCTCATAGATCAACACCGCCATGGCGAAAAGGGATGCGGGCAGGAGAGCGATCAAGGTGGTGCCGTTGAAGGCCACGAGGTCCGACTGCAGGATGCAATTGAACAGCAAGGTCCAAGCGCCGAGCTCGAAAATCGCCACGATGCACAACAACAGCGAGGCGTATTTCATCTCCAACGCCGCTCGCCGGCTGAGCAGCGACGTGCCAAAGACGTCCAGCCCTAGGGTGCTCGCCAAGCTGCCCAATGGCCCGGAAAGCAACTTCGCCGATCCGCCGCCCGACACCGCCGCAGCCTGTAGCTCGCGAAACGGACAGCCCGCGTCCAGGGCGCGAGAGGTCTTCCCATCTTCCACGGGCTGGGGAGGCGGAGGGCTGGAATCGTCGATCGAAGCTCTTTCCGAGCTCGGTTGTGACGTCGGCGATGCGGCCGGCTGTGGCTGTTTTAGGCCGCCGCCCAAGCTGCTGTCCAAGGTGCCGTCCAAGCTGCTTTGCAAGTGAGTCTCCCGAGGGTTTCCGAGTCCGCGCGCATGCCATCTCGAGTCGCCGATCGACGACCTCCTATGGAGCCTTACGGAATGAGCTCGAAAAACGTTCCACCACCAAAGCATCAAACCTCAAGATCGCCGACGCCTACCTCGGCAACTTTCTTCCATTGAGATACGATGGGTTGGTTCAGCCCACCGCAACGCCTCGGGGCGTTCGGCCGATTGGATCGACGGGAAGCCTTTTATGACCATTGCGGAATACATTGAGAAAGACGTCAAGGCCAAGGTCCTGGCCGGCGAGGATTTACCCTTTCGCCTCACGCTGACGGCGATTTCGGAGTTTTACGACGTCAGCCCCATGCCCGTGCGTATCGCGGTCGGCGAGCTGGTCGATCAAGGAGTGCTGATCAAGCTGCAAAACGGACGATTGGCCGTCCAGGCCGATCCCGAGGTCATTCAAACCGTAGAAGAAGATTTGCAGGATCCCCTCAAAGCCCCGGAGGACCACGAGCAAGAGCTGGCGGACCTGGCGATCCAGCTGAGCCTGAAGGGCGAGCAGCAGTATTTACGGGAAGAGGAAACCGCTTCCCGCCTGGGGGTCGGCCGCTCGGTGGTGCGGCGAATTTTCAGTCGGCTTTCCGGCGCCGGCATCCTAGAGCACGTGCCCCGCTGTGGCTGGTTGGTTCAGCCCTATCGCGAGGAAGACATGCTGGCTTATATCGAGGTGCGCGAGGTCTTGGAGCAGAAGGCCATGGATCTCGCCCGGGATCGGCTCGATCCCGAGGACCTTCAAGAAATGTTGGAGGCCAACCGCCCCGGCCCCGACGGCGAGCCCAGAATCGACAATCGGCTCCACCATTATTGGATCGACCGCAGCGGCAATCGCTACATCCAAGACTTCTTCCGACTCCACGGCCCCTACTACGAAGCGATGTTCGACTACGCCACCATCGCCGAATCCGCCGTGGCGACCATGGCCGAGCAACACCGTGAGATCTTGCAGAGCCTCCTAGAAAGAAAATGGGCCCGGGCACGCAAGCACCTCCAGGCCCATGTGCGGGGTCAGCAGCCCAAAGTCCTCAAGCTGATCACCTCGTATCGTCAAGAGCAGTAGCTAGGGCGTCTCGGGCTTTATCCGCGCCGCTTTGAGCTCCTGGCCTCCTTGGAAGAGGGTCAATCCCGAGGCGGGGCCTTCCTCCGCCAAGTCGAAGACCACCCGAGCGCCGATAGCTTCGTTGAAAAGCTCCGTGGGCGAGGTGGCGAAGACTTCGATCTGGCCCTGTCCGGTGGCTTGGGTCAGGATCCGATTTCCATCTCGGGAAACGGTCAGAATGAATCCCGGCAGGAGCTCGTATTGGCCGACCAAACGATCGATCTGCTCCGGGGACAGCTCCACTTTCTCAGCCCCCGAAGGCAGGGGTTTGTCGGTCAGCGCCGCCCGCTCCGGCTCCTGATCCCACGGTTTCATCCACATGGCGACCGGATTGCCGCTTTCATCGAGCTCGAAGGAGATCCGGGTCAAGGAATCCTCATAGAAGAACTCGGTGGCCGACGAAGGAACGGTGGTCATCTTCGGACCTCCGCTGCGCTGGGTGGTCAAAGCTCCGTTCTCCACCCGAACCACACGCTCCGTGTCCTCGTCGATTTGGTAGACGCCTTCCAAACGCTTGAAACCGTCCGACGCGATCTTTGCCCGACGGCGGACGAAGGGTTTGCCCGCCACCAAGGCGGCCGCCTGAACGGAAAGCATCTGCGGCGGCTGCAGATGACCATTGGACAGCACCGCCACGAAAATATCCGGCTCCGGTAGCCAAAGAGCATGGGTGGCGAAGCCGTGGATGCCACCACCGTGGTGGATCACCCGTATACCCTCGAGCTCACCGAGCTGCCAACCGAAACCGTAATTCACCTCCGAATCGTCGTTCAGACGAGACTCGGTCCACATCCGCTCCAAGGAGGCTTTGCTCAATAGACCGTTGCCCGAAGCGCTTTGCCCACCCTCGAACGCCAGCTTCAAAGCGTCTTTCCAACGGGCCAAATCATCGACGTTCGAAAGCAGAGAGCCCGCGGCGTAGGGAGCGGTCATGCTGATGAAGTCCGCCACCCGATACTCACCGTCGATGAATTGATATCCCTCGACCCGACCGGGTGTCACCCGTGTGGGCTCGCCGTAAGAAGTCTTCGTGAGGCCCAGGGGCCCGAAGAGCAGCTCGTCCATGACCTCGGCGTAGGTCTTGCCGCTCACTTCTTCGAGGATGGCGCCGAGCAAGAAATACCCCGAGTTGTTGTAGGCCCATTTCTCACCGGGCTCGAATTCGAGCTCTTTTTCGTCGAAGTAGTCGAGCATCTCCGCCACGGAATGATCCTTGCGCGCGTGCTGCCAAAACTCCTGCATGGCCGTATAGCTGGGAATACCGGAGGTGTGGGATAAGAGGTGCTCCAGGGTGACCTTGGAGTCGTAGAGGTCGGGATAGTCCGGCAGCATGTCCGCCAAGGGTTGATCGAGTCGCAGCTTTCCCTGCTCCACCATCTTCATGATCGCCACGGCGGAAAATTGCTTGGTGATCGAGCCGAGCCGAAACACCATTCCCGGCTCGATCGCCACCCCGAGCTCCATATCCGCCAGACCGTATCCCTCGCGGAGCAGAATCTCGTCCCCCTTCTTCACCAGCACCGCCACACCCGGCGCGTCCGACGAATAGACATCGGCGAACATCTTGTCCAGCTTAGCGGTGAGAGTCGGAGTCTCCGCATAAGCTGGAGTCCAGCTCACCCACGAGATCAGGGCCAGCAACATCGGCACGAGGGCTAGGCCCCCGATGACCTGCCGGATTTCGGAAGCGTAGGCAATCGACGAAGGAAAATTTCTGCTCAAGCTGGGCTCCTTTTTGACGGATCGAATCATGGGCTCGGAGGTCGAAGCTCTCCTCCGCGCGACCGGGCCGGGATCTTCGACCTCTCTCGGATCATTCCGCTTCGGTGGCGTCGTCGAAGATGTCCTTGGATATTTTCATTGTGACCAACACGTGGGGCACGTCGACCACCTCGGCGATTTTCAGCCGGCCTGCCAACGAAGCCAAGACATAAGCCTCGCTGCGCTCCAGATTCCGTTCAGCTGCCAGATAGTCGACCATATAACCCGTGGCCTTTTTCGCCGCGATGTCCAGGGTCTCGCCGAAGGCGGTGACCGCGTAAAAATCGTCGCGCTCGTATTGGGGCTCCGCGATCGGCCGATGATCCTTCAGCACCTCCAGCTCCAAAACGATGCGAGTCGGCGCTTCCAAAGCGGTGCCGCAGACCTCGCCGTCCCCTTGCACCGCGTGGGTATCTCCGATGGAAAAGAGCGCACCTTCCACAAAAATGGGCAAGTAGACGGTGGCTCCGGCGGTCAGCTCGCGGTCGTCCATATTGCCGCCGTTGGCCCGGGGCGGAATGGTCGAAAGCATCTCGTCCGTATCCGGAGCCACCCCGACCACTCCGGGGAACGGCTCTAGGGGCAGCCGGATTCCGTCGGCGAATTCCACGTGGGTGGCCCCGTCCTCAAAACGGAAAGTCTTGAGATAGGGTTCCGTAAATTCGTCCGCCAGATAACCGAATCCCGGGAAGACACCGGACCATCCCCAATCCCCCAGCTCAATGCTGTGGAGGGTGACTTTGAGCACGTCTCCCGGGGCCGCGCCTTCGACGAAGACCGGACCAGTCAATGGGTGGATGGGGTCGAATGCCACCGAGGGCACGTCGGCGGCCGTGGACTCGTAGCTGAGCTGACCATCGCTCGCTTCCTCGGTCTCCATGGCCAGCACAGCGCCCGACGGGACGGTCAGCACCGGCGGAATGTTGCGGCTGAACCGGGCGTGGGTTTGATCTCGGGTGAGGGTGAATTGGGGCTCGGGGATCTCGTCCGCCGGCGGCCCGTCCTCGGTCGAAACCACCTCGCCGGCAGCGCTTCCCGGGTCGTCGGACGTCGTCTCAGGGTTTTCGGGCGCGCAGCCCATGATCAACAACAACACAGCACAGCCGGTCCACCATGATCTCGGCATCACGAGTCTCCTTCTTCATCGATCGGTCCGGCGGCATGGTACCAGCAGAGACCCGGCTATTCTTCTTGCCGCGCCTCTTGTGGGGTGTAGGCGCGCAGATTCTCGGACACCAGCCACGCCCAAGCACGGCTGTAGGGGTGGACTTTTCCCACGGCCCGTTGCTCGTCCCCTTGGACCAAGGGATATCCCTTCTCCGCCCATTCGAAAATCGAGCCTTCTAAATTGCTGACGTCGGAAAAGCCGGCGGCGGCCAGCCGTTCGGCAAATGCCGAGGACCGATAACCGACGCTGCAATAGACCACGATCTGCCGATCCCGGGCCGACGACAGCTCGTGCACCTGAGCCAGGGCCTGCTCGGGGGTCGCGGAGGGATCCACCCGCACGGCTCCGGGAATTCGGCTGACCGCTGTTTCCTCGGCTTCACGAATGTCCAAGATCAGCGGGCGCTCGCCCCGGTCGAGACGGGCCTTGAGGGCTTCGGTCGACATCTGGCGCACGGACGGAAATTCCTCGCGAATGTGCTGTTTGAGGCGATCCAGATCGCCCGCGACCTGGAGCACGAGCGCGCCAAAAACAATCGCCACGACACCGATCGATGCCGTGGCGACTGCGAGGGGCTTGGCGAGACCGGCTTTCACGGATCAGCTGTCCCCGCCACCCAGAACGGAGGTCGAAAAGGCCGAGCGAGAGAGATCCGGCGCCGACGGGACCGTCGGTCGGCTCACGGGCTTGCTCTCGAGCTGGTCCAACAACTCCTTGACGGCGGCCTCGATCGATGGATCTCCTCCGTCCAAGAAACCTTCGGGACGGTCGAAGACTTCGATGTCGGGCACGACACCTTCGTTTTCCACCACCCAATTGCCTTCGGAGTCGTATATCCGGAAGGTGCAGATCGAAACTGCTCCCCCGTCCGCCAGGGGCGGGTTGCCGTTCAGGCCGATCAATCCGCCCCAAGTCCGGGTGCCGATCAGCTTGCCGAGCCCGCGGCTGCGGAAGAAATACGGCAGCGCATCACCGCCCGACGACGAATAACCGTTGACCAACATGACCTTCGGGCCGTCGTGTGCAAAGGCCGGAGTGCGCATGGAGTCGATCCCGCGCATGGCCCAATAGGCCAGGTTGTCGCGCTCCAAATAGCTGATCATGCGATCCGGAATGAACCCGCCGCCGTTGTAGCGGTCGTCGACGATCAGCGCTTCCTTTTCCGCCTGACCGTAGAACATCTTCTGCAGCATCCGATTGCCGTTGATCGCCGTGTCGGGCAGGTGCATGTACCCGATCCGACCGCCGGAAAGCTTGTCGACCAAGGCCATTCGGCTCTTGACCCAATCGATGTAGCGCAAGCCCAGCTCGCTGGAAATGGCGCGAACGGTCACCTCGCGGGCGGCGTCGAAGGAGGGCTTATCGGACACGGTCAAAACCACCAATTGGTCCCCTTTGCCCTCCAACAATCGATAGGGATTGTCGTCCGTGCGCAGCTCGTGACCATCGATCGCCAGGATCAGCTCCCCTTCCGCCACCTCCGACCCGGGCTCGGTCAGCGGGCTGCGGTAGCCGTCGTGCCAATTCTCGCCTTGAAGGATCCGGCTCACCCGGTAGTAGCCCGAGGCGTCGGCCTCCAGCTCGGCACCCAACATGCCGCCGTGGACCCGCGGCATGTCCGGGGTCTCGCCGGATTGCACGTAGGTATGGCCGGCCCCCAGCTCACCCACCAGCTCGCCGAGGATCCAATCGAGCTCGGAACGGTGGGCAATCCGCGGCACCAATTTGCCGTAGCGCTCGCCCAAGGCTTGCCAATCCATGCCGTGCATGGCGGGATCGTAGAACCAATCGCGGGTGATGCGCCAAGCGTCGTCGAACATCTGCTGCCATTCCACCCGCGGATCGATCTTCAGCCGAACGGAGGAGAAGTCCAGCCGTCCTTTGCCGTTGGCGCCGGGTTTGGCGTCCACCACGTGGAAGGCGCCGCCGGGAGCCAGATAGAGCAACTTCTTGCCCCCTGCCGCGAGCTCGAATCCCACAGCCGGAGACGCCACCGTTTCCGCCTTGCGGCTTTCCAGGTCGTACATGCGCAGGCTCGGGGGCCCATCGCCGGTTTCGACGAAGAACACCGCCCCCTCGGTGGTCTGGAGGTTGCCGTAATTGGAAGCGCCGATTCCGGGCAACGCCACCGTGCGGGCCATGAAGCTCTCCGGATCCAGCTCCACGGCCTTCGGCTCGGGCTGATCTTTATCCCCGGCTTTCTTGCCGCTCGACTTCTCACCGGCAGCCTTGTCACCATCGCCGGCGTCCGCATCGGCGGCAGCGACTTCCTCTTCGTCACTGCGGAGGGGGAAGAGGGCCGGCGCCTCGGCGTCCAAGGCGGCCACATAAATCCGCGTCGCTCGGTTATAGAGAAAATCGAATTCGAAGGAGCTGAAGGCGAGGTTGAAATCCCGGTTGGAGAGGAAGAACAGATATTTGCCGTCGTGGCTCCAAGCGGGATCAAAATCCGAGCTCAGACCGTCACCCAATCGGTAGGTTTTTTTCTGCTCCACGGAGAAGAGTGAAATGCCGATCTGACGGGTAGCCTCGACCACCTGCTCATAGGCCAGCCAACGGCCGTCCGGGGAGAAGACGTGGGTCCGCAGATCCCCTCGGAAGCCCTTATCCACCAAGGTTTGGCTCCCACTCTCGACCTCCAGCACATAGAGATTGCGATCCCGATCCGCGAACGCCAAACGCTTCGAATCGGGGCTCCAGACGGGAGCGAATTTCCACGCCTTGCCACCTTCGGTGATCTGACGGGGCTCAGAGCTTCCGTCCTGGGCCAGCAGGTAGATCTCATACTCGCCGGTAGCGTCGGAAAGATAGGCGATCCAACGACCGTCCGGCGACCAAGCGGGATCCCGCTCGCGGACCCCGGGGGTGGAGGTCAGATTCCGGGTGGCACCGTGCTCCACCGGCACGGAAAAGAGGTCACCGCGGGCATCGACCGCCACCCGTTTACCCGACGGGGAGACGGAGGCGGCCTGCACGTTGTCGGAAGCATCCTCAAAACGCGGCACGGCTTCGTCGGCCACGCCGTGGAAGGTGATCTCGATCGGGCTCACGGTTTCCGTGGCCAGATCCATCTTGGCCAGATCGCCACCCTGCATGAAGACGATATGACTCGGGCCGAGGCTCGGCCAGAGCACGTCCCAGGTGTCGAAGTGGGTGACCTGACGGGCCTCCCCCTCGCCGGCGGGATCCATGGCGAAAAGATTGAGGGTATAGCTGCGGTCGGAGGTGAAGTAGATCTTGTCTCCGGCCCACATGGGAAAATTGTCGGTGCCGCGGAAGTCGGTCAGACGCTGGGATTTTTGAGCTTCGAGGTCGTAGGTCCAAATGTCCTGGGCGCGACCTCCTACGGAACGCTTCCAGGTACGAAACTCACGATCGATGGGCGTGTAGACCAGTCGGTTGCCGTCGACCGAAAACGAAGCAGTGCCGCCCCGCTGGATGCCGAGAGGCGTTTCCAAGCCGCCGTTGGGATCGACTAGGAAATACCGACCCATGCGCTCGCCCCAGGGAGTGCGATTCATCAGGACCAAAATCTTGTCGTCTGGAGTCCAACCCAGGACCCAATAGTCGTAACCGCCCCGGGGCGGCATCTCACCGACATCGGTGTAAAAGGTCAGCTGACGGGGCGCGCCGCCTTCGGACGGCATCACCCACACCTGACGGCTGCCGGAATATTCCGCGGAAAAGGCGATCTGGCTGCCGTCAGGCGAGATCTTGGGGAAGAGCTCGGCCCCCGCGTGGGAGGTCAGCCTGAACGCCGCGCCACCGTCGGCGGGAGCGCGCCAGATGTCTTGTCCGTGCACGAAGACGACGAAGTCCTCGTGAATGTCCGGATAAAGCAGGAGCCGAGAGCCGTCGGCATCGGCCGGGGTCGCGTGAATCGGTGCGCCGGTCGTCGACAGCGTGAGGGCAAGGATCGCGAGCAGGGTCAAACCCCTGAGAGCGATGGAACGCATGGTGTCATCCTCGAAGATTTCTCGAGCCACGGGCCTTGGGCAGATCCGCGAAAGGTCGGTCTCGAATCGGGTCGTAAGGTGAGGACGATCGGCTCTGTCCGGGCGGGAACGAGACATGGATCGTCGACTAACCCCGGAAGGGTCTCATACCCAAGGCGGCCCCTCAAGGTCTAAACCGCCAAGAAATAGAGGTTAGGGACGGGCAGCACCATCACAGGGCCGACCACCCCGCAACCTAGGAAGCTCCCCGCCTCGGCGGCCATTCGGCCCCGTATCGACGTTTCCAACAGGTAAAACTCTCCCCTATTCTCGGGCATCTGGCAGCCGGGACTTTGCCCCAACCTTGGAGCCTGGTATGGTGGCGCCCACTTGCAACGTCCCCGCAAGCTCCTCCCGATTTCGAGCCCGCGCGCGGCGAGACCCTGCACCCACATCAAAGACCAAGGCCGTCGCGCCGAGATGCCGACAACAACGGCTGAACAGACAACGGCTGAACCAAGGAATGTCGACATGCGTTTGTCAAAATCCAGCTTCAAAATTGTGATCGCCACTGCCCTTCTCAGCTTGTTGACCGTCGGCTCGTCCGTCGCCGAAATGCCGGCCGACGCCACCGAGGATCAACAAGCGCTTTACGCCTTGGGCGTCGCCATCTCCAAGCAAGTCGCCGGCTTCAGCTTGAGCGCCGATGAGCTCAAGTTGGTGATCAGCGGCCTCAAAGACGGCCACGCCGGCAACGAGGGTGACATCAACCTGCAAGAGCTCATGGGCAAGCTCAACCAGCTCGCCAAGACCCGCGCCGAGGCCGCTTCCAAGGTCGAGCGTGAGGCCGCCACCGCGTTCCTCACCAAGAAAGGCGACGAAGCGAAAGCCAAGGGCGGCGAGGTCACCGAATCCGGTTTGATCTTCACCGAGCTCAAGGCCGGTGACGGTGCGAGCCCCAAGGCCACGGACAAGGTCAAGGTCCATTACCACGGCACCCTGCGCACCGGTGAGGTCTTCGACAGCTCCGTGGACCGCGGCCAACCCGCCTCCTTCGGCCTCAACCAGGTGATTCCTTGCTGGACCGAAGGCGTTCAGAAAATGAAAGTCGGCGGCAAGGCCGAGCTGGTTTGCCCCCCGGACATCGCCTATGGCGACCGCGCGGCCGGCAAAATTCCGCCGGGCTCCGCTCTGGTTTTCGAGGTCGAGCTGCTCGAGATCACGAACCCTCAGGGTTGATCGACCGGCCCGGCTCGTACGGATCCTTTCAGATCCGCGGAGGCCGGCCAGGCCTCTTAAAAGGCGCTCCTTCGGGAGCGCTTTTCTTATGCTTTTCTTTTTTCCGGGGCGACGAGCTTCGTCCGCCCGTGGACCTTCCCACCGGCAAGACGGGAATCCCAGATCAGGTACCTTCTCTTTCGGGCCCTTGAATCCGATACAATTCATCTGAGCCGACTTCTTATCTGAGCCGACTTGGAATGAGGCCGAGGATCTTCCTCGGCCGGCTATCTGCTTCGCTGGTGTTCATCCATGAGCCGACCCCACGCCGACACAACTCCGGACGAGCCGTCCATAGGTCGCGATCTGGCCCGCTTCGGCTCGATCCTGGACCGTGTGATTCGCGACACGGAGGCAGAAGCCGTCGCCGAGGCCGTCGACGCCGGTCGGCGGGCCTCGGCCGAGCACCAAGAGCATGCTCGTCAAATCGCCGCCGGAACTCGGGTGCCGAGCGACGATTCCAGCCGACTTTCAACCGTGGTGTCCGGCCGCGGTGCCATGGAAGCGGAAGCCCTCTGCCGAGCCTTCCTCTGCCACCTTCATCTGATCGAGCTGGCCGAAGAGGCTCAAAGCCTGCGGGAGGGTCGCGCCAAATCGCCGACCGACTCCTGGTCCGAGATTCGCGAACCGGATTCGAACGACCGCCGGCTCGCGAAGCTGCTCGACGCTTGGGGTGTCGAGGTGGTGCTCGCGGTCCACCCCTGTCGGGTCAGCTCGGTGACCCTCCTGCGCTTGGATCAAGACATTCTGAAGCTCGCCCTCGAGCCCGCGGGTGCTGAACAAGACGCCCGTGCCCTGGAGCTGATCACCGATCTTTGGCGGTCCACGCCCTACGTGGTCACCCGCCCGACCACCCGGGAGCAGCGGGAGCATCTGCTCTTCATGCTGACCGAGTCCGTCTACGGGGCCTGTCCGGAGGTCGTCGACCGCGTGAGCCGAATCCACGATCATCTCCGGGCTTGCGGGGAGACCTCGGAGGAACCCGGACGGATCGCAACCTCACTACCGCCCTCGCTGCCGCCCGATATCAGCTGGGCGACATGGGTCGGTGGCGACATGGACGCCAACCCCTATGTGACCGCCGACACTCTCAAGTCGAGCCTCGCCTTCCATCGAGAAGCCGTGCTGAGCCTCTACAGCCGGGACCTGGTTCGGCTCGAGGATCAGATCGCTGCCGAGCATTCGGAGCTACCCGATCCCGGCGAGGTGCTCACCCGAGTCCGAGCCATGTCCGAGCGGCTCGACGGCACCCGCTCCGCTCCGCAACGGGGCCGAAGCTCCTATCCACAGGCCGCCGCAGCCTCACTTGAGCCTCATGTGGGTCCCTATGGACATCCCGACGAGCTGGCCCGAGATCTCGCCGCGGTCCGCCGAATCCTCGAGCAAGCCATTCCCGACACCTCTCCGGCCCGGGCAGCGCGCCGGCTCGAGCAGCGGGTCGGCATGTTCGGATTCCATCTTGTCCGTTTGAATCAACGCCAGGACTCCGCCCTGCACCGTGACGTGATCGGCCAGCTGATGATCGACGATCGGTGGGCGGAACGGCCTTCGAGCAGCCGTATTCGTCGCCTCCGCCAGATGATTCCCAAGGCCAAGCGCCGAAGCACGCCCCCGGGCTCGCCGGCCTTTGTGCACCAGAGCCTGGCCGTGTTCAGGGCTCTGGAGGACGCGCGCCAACGAGGCATTCAAGATGGTGCCTCGGGCCCCTTCGTCATCAGCCTGGCCGAAGGACCCGACGATCTCCTGTCCGTGTTGCTGCTCGCCCGTTGGGGGGGCTTGATCGTCGATGGTCAGGTACCGCTCGACGTCGCCCCGCTTTTCGAAACGGTCGAGGACTTGCAGAACGCACCGCAAATTCTCGACCAGCTCCTCGGCTTGGAGGTCTATCGTCGCCATTTGGCCGCCCGCCAAAACCGACAAATCGTGATGTTGTCCATGGCGGACCTCAACAGAGACAGCGGTTTTTTCACCGCCGGACACCAATTAGTGGCCGCCCAGCAGGCGATGGCCCGAGCGGTCGCGAAGCACGAGGGCCTAGAGCTGACGTTTCTCTTCGACAGCTCCGACCCTTTGTGGCGCCATGGGGGGACCGCCGCGTTGTCTCCCCGCCTTGCGGTCACCGAGCCGGGAGCGACCTTATCCGATCGGTTTCTGGTGCCCGAGCTCGTCCACCAAACCGTGGAATCGAATCTGGCTATCGGTCTGGGCCGGGCCCTGCGTGGGGCCGCTCCCCAAGCAGCTACTACCGAGGACCGGGAGGCCTCTTGGAGCGAGGTCGTGGCGACCGCTTCCCAAGCGGCGATGGAAAGCTACCGAGACCTCATCTTCGGTGAACGGAAGCTATATCGCTATTACCGCTTGGCCACACCGGTGGACGTCATCGAACGGCTGATGATCGGCTCGCGCTCCTCGAGCCGAAGAACCCATGCGGGGGTCGCCAATGTGCGTCCCACGCCTTGGAAATTGGCCTGGGCACTGAGCCGCCACGGGCTTCCCGGATGGTTTGGGCTCGGATCCGGTCTGCAACGGGCCATCGACGTCCTCGGAGCTGCTAAGGTCGGCGAAGCGGCAAGCTCATGTCCCGTGCTTTCCCAGCTGCTTCGACGGGCCGAGCTGACCCTGGCGTGGACGGATCTCGAGATCGCCGAGCAATTCTCTGATCTGGCCGGCGATTTGAGCTCGCAAATCTTCCCAAGGATCGCCCAGGAGCATGTGTTGACCCTTGAAATCCTGCGCGAGCTGCTGGGCGAGAATCTCTTCGCCACGGACATGCAGGGAGTCGAGCGGAGGAGGCCCTACGTGGATTCGATCAGTCGGCTGCAGCTCGATCTCCTGCGGCGGTGGCGCGAAGGCAGCCGTGAAGACGACCAACTGCTGAAGGCGTTGCTCGCCTCGGTGGGCGGCGCCTTTCAAGGACTCAAACCCATTCTCTAGTCGCTCTCCAACCGTGCTATGACATCTGCATCTCAGTCGCCCCCGGAGCCCGCGCTTGCGGACCCCCACGAAACCCTTGCCCGGGTCTTCGGTTTCGAGGCGTTTCGACCCGGTCAGGAACCGGTGATCCGCTCGCTGCTGGAAGGCCACTCGGCGGCGGCGGTCTTCCCGACCGGCGGCGGTAAATCCCTCTGCTATCAATTGCCGGCCCTACACTTCCCCGGGCTGACCCTGGTCGTCTCCCCCCTCATCGCCTTGATGAAGGATCAGATCGATCAATTGACCCAACGGGGAGTCTCGGCGGCTCGGCTCGATTCGTCCCTCACGTTTCAGGAAAACAAAGAGGTGATGGCGGGCATCCGCTCCGGTGCCCTGAAGCTGCTCTACGTCGCACCTGAGCGATTTTCCAACGAGCGCTTCCGGGAGACCTTGAGCCAACAGCGCATCTCTCTCATGGCGGTGGATGAGGCCCATTGCATTTCGGAGTGGGGTCACAATTTTCGTCCCGACTATTTGAAGCTCTCCGGATACGCCCGGATGTGCCGCGCCGAGCGGGTCCTGGCATTGACCGCCACGGCGCCGGCGAAGGTCTTGGAAGACATCCAAGAAGGCTTCGAAATCGCGCCGGAGCACTCCGTGCGGACCGGTTTTTTTCGCCCCAACCTGGCACTCTTAGCCACCCCCGTGGAGCCGGCGAGACGGGATGAGGCCCTGGTGGAACGGCTCCGAGCCCGCGACCCCGGACCGACGATCGTCTATGTCACCCTGCAGCGCACGGCGGAGCAGATCGCCGATCTTCTGACCACCCAAGGCATCGCCGCCCAGCCTTATCACGCAGGGCTGAAACCCGAGGAACGGGCTCGAATTCAAGAGCGGTTCATGGCCTCCGAGCGCGGAGTCGTGGTGGCGACCATCGCCTTCGGAATGGGCATCGACAAATCGGATATTCGCTACGTCTATCACTACAACCTGCCGAAAAGCCTGGAAAACCTAGCCCAAGAAATCGGCCGCGCGGGACGAGACGGAGAGGATGCCGTCTGCGAGCAGCTGATTTGCAGCGAGGATTTGAACGTCATTCGGAATTTCGCCTGCGGCGACACGCCGACCCTGGGCGCCGTGGGCTCCTTTCTACGTCGGCTCTTCGGCTCCGACCAGGGCTCCGTGGATCTGAACCTGCACACCACCGGCTACGAGCACGATATTCGCCAGCTGGTGCTGCGGACCCTTTTGACCTATCTGGAGCTCGACGGGCTGATCGCTGGAGGCACTCCCTACTACGCCTCCTATAAATTCAAACCTCTGCAATCGTCGAGCGAGATTTTGGGCCACTTCAACGGCCCGCGGCGGCAGTTCCTACAAGGTCTCTTTCGCCAGGCGACGAAAGCCAAAACCTGGTTCACCATCGATCTCGATCGCAGCTCCGAGGTCTTGGGCGAGCCGCGCAAGCGGTTGGTCAGCGCCCTGGATTATTTGGCGGAGAAGGGTTGGCTGACGCTCAAACCGTCCGATGTCCGATTTCCCTACAAAATCCTTCAGCCCGACGTCGACGTGTCCGATCTGACGAGCCGCCTGCACCAGCGCCTCTTAGACCTTGAGGCTCGAGAGCTGGCCCGCCTTCAGCAGGTGGTCGATTTGTCCACCATTGAAGGCTGCCGCTGGGCCACCCTCTGCGCTCACTTCGGGGAGAATCTCGAGCAAGAATGCGACCATTGCAGCTGGTGCCTCGAAGGGGAAGCGGCCGCCCTCAAACCAGCCGAGATCCCGGAAGTCGAGCCCACGACGTGGGAAAACCTGCGGGCACTGGCCGGGGAGCATCCGCTGTTGGCCGATCCCAGAGCCGCGACCCGCTTTCTGGTGGGTTTGTCCTCACCCAAAGCCGGCCGGCTCCGACTGGGCAAGCATCCCCTCTTCGGATCCCTATCGACGATGCCTTTCCATCAGCTGTTGGAGCTCTGCGAGCAGAATTTGAAGCGCTGAGATCGCCGGGTCCGACTCGAGCCCGACGACGGCCTCACACGGTTCTTCAGAAAGTCATCTCGGCGAAGAACGGCCGATTGTGAAAGCGCTTCGGCCGATTCTTCACCCGCCAAGAGTGCACCACGATCTCAGAGCCGTACATCAGGGGCAGCAGCGGACGCTCTTGGTTGAGCACCTCGCCGATGCATCGAAGATTTCGAGAATCGGCATCCTGTCGGAAAGCCGCCAGGGCCTCGTCCATGGGCGGGTGAATCCAGCGGGATAAGTTCGCTCGGCTGAAGGCACCTTCGCGATGGTCCGGAATGGCGGCCGAGGAGAAGATCGCTTCGAAAAGGGTCACCAAGTCGGGTGTGTCCGGAATCCATCCGGACAATGCCATATCGTAGTCGCCGTCGGCGGTCCGTTGGTAATAGTCGGCGATGTCCTTGGCCTGCTCGATCCTCACCTCCAGTCCCACCTGGGCGAGCTGAGCCGCCAGCACCTCGGCGGTCGGCACCGGATGGGGCATATACGGTCTGGCGGTAGGGATCACCAACATGCGCAAGGGAGTGCGCTTACGGTCCCCACCGGCCTCCGCCAGCATGCGTTGGGCTTCCTCCACGTCTTGACGCATGCCGTCGGGCAGCGTTCCCAAAGAGGCCGGGAGAAATCCCGTGGCCGCGAACGCCAAAGGGCTGGTATACGAGCCGGCGGCCAGCTCGCGGCGATCGATGGCTTTGGAAACCGCTTGTCGGATCTCGGCGCTACGGAAGAAGGGCCTTTGGGTGTTGAAGTAGAGCATCGCGATCGAATCTCCCTGCCCCATCCATTTGTGCACACCGCGAACCGATCGCAAATCGTCTCTGGAAAGCCCGAGGGTGAAGTCCACCTCACCTCGGTTGATCGCTTCGATGAGACGGCTGGGTCGCCCCGCTGAATCCAGGGGATAGACCCGTAGATCGACCTGAGGAATCCGCGGCGGCCGCGGATGGTGTGGATTACGGACCAAGCGGTATTGGCTCTCGGAACGGGGGACGAGCACATAGGGACCGGTGCCTAGGAATTGGCCCCGTTTTTCCAGCACCACCGCGCTCGTTTGATGGCTGAGCACCCAATCGAATCGGCTGCTCGGCCGTTTGAGATAGAAAAAGAGCCGATCCCCCTGAACGGCCACGTCCGCCTCCGCGGAAAAAAGGTGGGACCGTTCCAGCGAGCGTGCGACGTGGCGCGCGGTCAACACCGTGCCGTCGGAAAATCGAATACCCGGCCTCAACACCGCGGACCAGACTTTTTCGCTGCCGGTGCTGGTTTCCGCAGCCAGCGGGCCTTTGAACAGCAGGGGAAGGGTCTTGGTGCCTTCGGAGGAAGCGCCGAAAGGCGCTTGGAAGACTTGCCAATTGACCATGCTGTTGACGAAATCCGTCGCCGAGCGCGGATCGCTGTGCTTTATGTGGAGCGGCGTCAATATGCCGACGCGCAAGACGTCCGTCACGGGGTTTCCTCGCCCTCATAAGGCCGTACATTGAAGTGACGCAAAGGAATTCGGCTGGAAAAAGGCTAGCAGACCCCCAATCTGCCATCAATGCCGGTAGACGCGACACCGAGCACAAAACTCGAAGGGCGAACGCGAACGTCTTCGTTTTTCGCCAAAGGGTTATTTGATGCAGTCAAATTCATACAGTCAAATTCATACAGTCAAATTCATACAGTCAAATTCATACAGTCAAGTTCATACAGTCAAATAGCGTGCCCCGGTTCGTCGATGTTTCCGAGCTAAACTCACAGGGTGACTAGTCCCGTCTCCTCTCCGAGCCCTGCCGCAGAATTCCCGGGCAATCCCCCAGGGAAGGGCGTTGGGCGGTCGCGAATTCGGATGCTCATCGGCATTTTCTCGGCATTTCTGGTGATGGTCGCCATAGCCGTGTATTTGATCCGTGATCTTCCTCGACGTCTCTTGGAGACCGAGCTCGGCCGTCAGCTGAACGCCACGGTCAGCCTCGACGGTTGGAAAATGGCCGGCCAGGACAGTTGGGAGCTCCACGGGCTCAAGGTCAAACCCCATCATTTGCCGGTGGGCATGGTGCTCGAAGCACCGGTGGTGAGAATCCAGGGTCGAGCCGAGGACATCGCCGACGGCAAGCTGCGCAGCCTCTTGTTCGAGAGCTCGATCTTGCGTCTCGAGCTACCCCGAGCCGACGGGGCGAGCAGCCCTGAGACGGAGCAGACTTCCCAATCGCCCCTGATCGACGATTTGCGGATTCCAGGCATGAGCATTGTCCTCTGTGCGGAGCTGGTCGGTTTTGCCTGCAAGGAGCCCGTCAACGACTCACCCCTGGAGCTCGACGCCCATTTCCGCGAGATCGGACGTCAAGCCCAGGGGCGACTAGATTTGGTCGCGCAAGACCTCGACTTGGTCACAACGGGGGCCGAGCCTGAATCGCCCCAGATTCACAGCGAGCTCAAGGGCCTGCGCTTGAGCGCCGAGCTCGACCGAGGCGTTTGGACCCTCGGAGCTGACGCTGAAGAGCTGCGGGTTTCCACCTCGACGACGGATCTCCACCTCGCCGCCATCAGCTGGACAGGAATCGCCGACGTCGCACACGGCCTTACTCCGATCACCCGGAACGCGTCCTTGGGCTCGGGACGGCTGAGCTCCGGCGAGCAGAGCGTGCAGCTCCCGGAGGTGCGTTGGCGAGCCATGGACGCCGCGGACCCACCGGGCTCAACCGCCGGCGGATCGTCCCTGCCTTTGAGACTCGCCATGGAGTCGGAGCTTTGGGAATCGGGCCTCATCACCTTGGACAGCCAGGGGCAAGAGAGCTCCCTAGCTCTCGACGTCACCGGCATGGAGCTAGGATCGCTGCTCCGCCGGATCACTGTTTCGCCAACGCAGACTGCTTCACCTCTCCAGAGCACCCCGCAGATTGAAGGTCGGGCGGATCTGAGTCTTCAGCTCGCCCAAAGCCCAGAGCAGCCCTTGGCGTGGGTGCTGGACCTCGAGGTGAGCCCGAGGGTCCTCAACCTCGAAACCCCTGAGCCCCTCAACCTACAATTTGCGACCGGTACATCGATCCGGCTCGGCGGGCGAGGCCAGGGGCTACCCGGCGACTCGCTTTCCGCGGTGATCGAGGGCACCGTCCAGCTGCCGGGCGTCATGTCGGCTCAGTCTGGTGTTGCCCCCCTGGATTCCATCCCCAACGACGCTTGGCCCATAGGTTTGGACTGGCGCGCCGAGCTCGGAACCGAGCAGCTGCGGCTCGAGCATTGGAATCTGCGGAGCCGCTTGGCCACATGCTCGGGAAGCGGTGAGCTGGCATTGGGCTCCCCAGATCCAAAGGGCACCGGCAAATGGCAGTGCTCGGGAAAGCTGGTCCCCGCCCTCGCAGCCTTCGCCCCAACCCTGCCCAGACCGTCGGGCTCGGATGCTTGGAAAGCCCGGGGCCAGGCTCGGTGGCAGGGCCCGGATTGGGCGACCGACGGTCGATTGGAGCTCTCCGCCGACTCCCTTTCCCCCGCCGACGGCGTGAGCGTCGCGGATCTCAGCTTGAAGTCGCGCTTTCGGATGAATCCCAAACGTCTGCATCTTTCCGAGACCGACCTGACCCTGGCCGTGGCAGGCCCCGGACCGTCCCCGCTGCGTGGCCACGCAAAGGGTGAGGTCACGGTATCCCTGGACGCGCCCATGGAGCGGCTGCGATGGGATGTTCAATCCGTCGAGCTGGCCCCGGGGTCGGATGGCGTCGAGCAGCCGCCCCTTGGGGTCCTGCGAACCAAGGGTGAGTCTCGGCCCGGCCGGCTCGACGCCACGGTGCACTTGGAAAGCCCGTCACCGGCACCGTGGTTGGAGTGGCTCGGCCCATGGCTACCCCAGGAAATCCGCACCTTGGACACCAAGGGCGAGCTTTCCTTTGAGGGACAGCTCAGCCAAGACCAAAACAGCTATTCCCTGACCGGACCGTGGCTCGGTCGCGGCCTGGGTTTTGCCACCGAAGACGGCAGTCGAGTGATCGAAGGCTTGGACGTCGACAGTCAACTGTCCGCCCGCTGGTCCACGACGGAGGCGGTGGGACAAAAGCTCGACATCGAGCTCGAAGGGCAGGCCGGGGGCTTTTTGATGCTCTGGAAAACCCTCTTCTCCGACTTTTCGGACCTGAGCACCGGATTCACCCTCGGGGCCGACATGCAGGTCGCAGAAATTTCCGAGATCACCTCCGCGCCGATCACCATCGCCGCCGTGCTCCAGCCGTCCCAAGGCCCCCGGCTCGACCTGAGCGGGAGCATCCGGCCGGAGGACCGCTCCGGAAATTTCGACCTTCACCTCGATGCCCGAGACCTCAAATCCCTTCACAGCCATTTTCTGGTGCGATTGCAGGACGATCCGCCCACCCTATCCGCACTCGATGGTGCCGCCGCCCTCGAGCTTCAAGGTTCCTTCCAAAATACAGCGGGCGGCTTGGAGGGGGATGTGCGCGGGTTGCTCCAATTGGAGCGTGCACGGGTCACCACCGAGTCCATGGATCTCCAGGGCATGGATCTGAACCTGCCGATCGATCTCAGAATGAGCCGATCCGGGGGCGACATCGTCTGGAGCGGCGGGCAGCGGCAGGGCTCGTTTCGCCTGGGTCGGTCGACCGTGGGCGAGCTCCAATTGCCGGTGATCGAGTCCGAGCTCGACGTCCGTGCCGACAGTGTCATCCTCTCCCGTCCCCTGGAAATCAACTTATTGGGCGGCACCGTGGAGATGACCAAGCTGACCCTGCGCGATTTGGCCCAACCCGGCCGATTCGCCGAAACCGCCTTGAGCATGCGCGGGCTCAGCCTGGCCAAGATCACCGCGAATAGCGGCTTGCCGGTGCTCGAAGGGCAGCTCAACGGGGAGCTGCCCAAGGTCTCGATCGCGGGTCAGGTCTTGAAGGTCTCCGGTGGCGGCACCCTTCAGCTGCTCGGCGGTGAGGTGGCCATCCGCGACATTTCCGGCAGTGAGATCTTCACCCCCTTCCCGGAGCTGCGCCTTTCGGCCGATATCCGCCGACTCAGCCTGGAACGGCTCACCGAAACTTTCGATTTCGGCCGGGTGACGGGTTTGATCTCGGGCCAAATCGACGATTGCGAGCTCTTCCGAGGTGTGCCCACCGCTTTTCGCGCTTCGTTTCACACCGTGCCGGAGCAAGGCGTGAAACAAACGGTGGACGTCAAAGCGGTCAAGAATCTGACCATCCTCGGCACCGGCCAGGGAACCAACATCTTCGACCAAGGCATCCAGCGCTTCTTGAGCAGCTATCGCTACTCCGCCCTCGGCGTCGACGTCACCCTCAGGAACGACGTCCTATTGCTCAAGGGACTGGAGCGGCGGGGCGAGAAGGAGCTCTTCCTCAAGGGCGGATTCCCGTTCGGCATCGACATCGTCAACGCCCGGCCGGGTCAAACCGTCTCCTTCCAAACCATGGTCGGCCGGCTGAAATCCCTCGACTTCGACCGGGCGACATTCGGTGGCAAATAGATGGAACCTATCTAGGAGAGAGTGACCAGGCCTTGAGCCGGGGGCGATTGGCGAAGTCGAGGGGCGTGACGGCTTCGGTGATGTTTTCCACGCGCCACGGCCCGAGGGCGGATCGATCGAGCTCGAAGTCCCTCAAGTTGGTGGTGAAGAGAATCTCTCCCCCGGGAGCGGTCAGGTCTCGAATCCGCTTCAGCATCCACACGTGATCCCGTTGGATGTCGAATTCCTTGCGCATGCCTTTGGAACGAGAATAGGACGGCGGCGCCACGAAAATCAGCGGATAGCGCTTGCGGTCGCCACCCCGCTCCAGCCATTGGAGCACATCCGCCCGGTGGAAGTCGTAGCGTTCCGGGTCGAAACCGTTGAGCTTGAAATTTCGTCGCCCCCAGGCCAAATAGGTGTTGGAGAGATCCACGCTGGTGATGGCGCGGGCACCCCCGGCTGCCGCCGCCACCGAGGCGGCGCAGGAGTAGGCGAATAGATTGAGGAAGGCCTGCCCCGAGCTACGCTCGCGAATCCGTCGACGCAAGAGACGATCGTCGAGAAAAAGGCCGGTGTCCAAATAGTCCTCGAGATTGACCCAGAATTTCAGATCTCCCTCGGTGACCACCCGCTCCTCACGCCGATCGTCCCGTCGCTCGTGTTGCTGCCCAGGGGCTTGTTTCTTGCGCACCCGCAACACCACGTCTTCCGGGGAGACCCCCAAGGCCTCGGGAATCACCTGCACGGCGTCGCGCAAACGCTGCTCGGCGTCCACCGCCGACACCTTTTTGGGCCGGTAATACTCCTCCACCCGCACCCCGCCGTCGTACCAATCCACGGACAGATTGAATTGGCGCATGTCGCAGTCGTAGAGTCGATAGCAAGTGAGCCCCTCCCGTTTGATCCACTTCCCGAGCTTGCGACGATTCTTTTGCAGCTTGCGGGCGAAGGCTTCGGCGTCGGTGCTCGGTTTACGCCAACCGGGTTTGCTGCCCAGTGTCGCCGGTCGATCTGAAATGGGAATCTCCAACAGGCGGCACTCGATGGGCCCGTTGAACAGAGGGATGCGCGACGCCGGGCGCAAGCCGATCCGCTTCGCCAGGGAGGGCTCGCCGCAAAGCACCCAGGCAGTCCACGACGGAAACCGTTGTTTCAAGACATCGCCCAGGAGCTCGTACAGGGGCAAGAGCTCGGCGGGATCCCCCAATCGAGCACCGTAGGGTGGGTTGGTCACCATCAAGCCGGCGTCGGCCCAGGGTGGATCCACATCCCGAAGCTCCAGCCTTTCCAAACGCACGAACGCATCGACCCGGGCCCGTTGCAAGTTGCGTCGGGCGGCTTGCAGAGAGCCGGCGGAGGCATCGGAGCCGGCGATGCGAAGCCCGGATCCCAGGTCCCGGCGGCCCGCCCCCGCCCGATCCTCCGCTTCCAACAGCAGGGAGCGCCACAAACGGGGATCGTGCTGCAACCAGCCTTCGGCGCCCATCCCCTCCCGCAGCAGACCGGGAGCCACGTCCAAGGCCATCCACGCCGCTTCCACCAGCAAGGTGGCGGAGCCGCAGAAAGGGTCGTAGAGGGGCAGCTCCGTGGCTTTCTCATGCCAACCGCTCAAGCGCAACACGGCCGCCGCCAGATTCTCCTTCAGAGGAGCCTGCGCGCCCGCCCGCTGAATGCCGCGACGGTGCAGCCCTCGGCCGGCCAGATCGAGGCTGATCGTGACCTGAGGACCGGCCAAGTGCACATGGATTCGAACGTCGGGCCGCTCGGTATCCACATTCGGCCGCTCACCCCGGCGCTCACGGATTTGATCGACCACCGCATCTTTGGTTTTTAGAATCACGAAGTGGGGCGGTCCGGCCGGGGCGTTGCGCCCCGCGGCCTCGACCGCCAAGGTTCGATCTGGGCCGAGATGCTCGGTCCAACGGACCTTGCGAACCCCTTCGTAGAGCTGCTCGGCGGACGTGGCCTCGAATCGCACCAAGGGTTTCAGCACCCGAGTCGCGGTCCGCGACCACAGGCACACCCGATACGCGGCCTCCACATCGCCCCTGAAACCCACCACCCCGCGTCCAGCCTCGACCCCGGCCATGCCGAGCTCCCGCAGCTCGTCGGCGAGAACCTGCTCCACGCCCTTGGGCACGGTGGCAAAGAAGTCCGAGCTCAGCGGCTCCAACCCGCGCCCGGCCAGGCTCGGCTGCCCGTGGGAGCCGCGAGCGCGAGGCGCTGGGGCCTCGGAGACTGGGGTATGGGAAGCCTTGCGGCTCGGGCGGCGTCGGTCGGAGCGGGGTGTTTTCTTCATGGCCGCCACATCCTAGCGGTTTTCCCGCAGCCCGTGATCGCCCTTGCTTGATTGGGCGAATACAAGATTCGCCACTACTCCCAATGTACGGCCTCCGAACGTGGGGGCGATCCCTGTGATCGCCCTTGCTTTGATTGGGCGAATACAAGATTCGCCACTACTCCGAATGTATGGCCTCCGATCGTAGGGGCGATCCTTGTGATCGCCCTTGCTTTGATTGGGCGAATACAAGATTCGCCACTACTCCGAATGTACGGCCTCCGAACGTAGGGGCGATCCTTGTGATCGCCCTTGCTTTGATTGGTTGGGGGCAAGCCCCAACCCTACGTCCAGAAGGGCAAGTCTCGTCGGTTTGCCCCGACTCACTCACCTAGAGACCGTCGCGGATCAGCTCCACTTGGCGACGGATTTCTTTCCAGGCGGTGCCGCCCCGAGAGGTGCGACGCTCGGCCGCCGCCCGCGGGGACAGCCACGGGCTGAGATCGCCGTGCAGCTTGGGATGAAATCTGACCGCGTGCTCTGGGGTCAGGGCGCTGAGGTCGGTCCCCTCCTCCTCACACCACCGGATGATGCCTCCCACCACCTCATGGGCTTCTCGGAAGGGAACCCCGCGGGACGCCAGAAGGTCCGCCAGCTCGGTCGCCAGGCTGAAATCCCCGTCCATCTCCGACTCGAACCTCTGCTCATCGAAGGTCAAGGTGCGCCACATGCCGGCGGTGATGGCCAGGGAGTCCAAAGTGGTGCGCACCGCGTCGAAGAGGGGCTCCCGGTCTTCCTGCAAGTCTCGGTTGTAGGCCAACGGCAGCCCTTTGGTGAGGGTCAGCAAAGCGGTGAGCGCACCGAATACTCGAGCGGGTTTGCCACGAATAATCTCGGCGGCGTCGGGATTGCGCTTCTGGGGCATGATGCTCGAGCCGGTGGCATAGGCTTCACCCATGCGCACGAATCGGAACTCGGCGCTCGACCAAGTCACCAGCTCCTCGGCCATGCGCGAGAGATGAGACATGCAGATGGCGCACGCCGCCACCACCTCCTGCTCGTGGTCCCGGGCGGCCACCGCGTCCATGGCATTTTCCACCAGGGCTGAGAAACCGAGCAGCTCGGCGGACGACTCCCGCCGAATCGGATGTGGAGTGCCCGCCATGGCGCAGGCTCCCAAGGGCGAGCGATCCACCCGCCCGCGGGCTTGGGCAAACCGCTCCCGATCTCGCACCAAGGGCCAAATGTGGGCCAAGAGATGATGGCCCAACAAGATCGGTTGGCCCCGCTGCAGATGGGTGTAACCGGGCATCAAGATCTGGCCGTCTCGCTCTACCCTTTCCAACAAAGCCTCGATCGCCTGCACCAACACCGCATCCATGGCGTCGAGCCGGCGTCGGAGCCACAGGCGGACGTCGGTCGCCACCTGATCGTTTCGGCTGCGGGCGGTATGGAGCTTCTTTCCCACCTCGCCGACGACTTCCGTCAGACGGCTCTCCACCGCCATGTGAACATCTTCGTGAGCATCGGTGGGCTGCCAGCTTCCGCTCCGAATCTCCTGACGCACTTGCTCCAAGCCTTCCCGCAAGCGCTCCGCTTCTTCCAACGAAAGGATGCCGACCTCGCCGAGCATGGTGGCGTGGGCCACGGATCCGTCGACGTCTTCGTCGAGCATCCGGAGGTCGATGCTCAAAGACGAGGAGAATTTCTGAAAATCCTCCCCTGGGGCGCTATTGAATCGACCGGCGATCAGTCCGGAACGCTCACTTTTAGAAGGCAGATCTTTTTCCGACATGAATCTCTCTTTTGGTCTAAACGACGACGCCCGGATCACCCGGGCGTCGCGTTGCAAATCAGGGATCAGGGATGACGATTATTCACCTTCGGAGACCCGACGGGAGCCAAAAGTCTTGAGGCGCAGGGCTTGGAGGCGGATGAAACCCGTGGCATCGGATTGATCATAGACGTCGTCCGCCTCGAAGGTGGCGATTTTCTCGTCGTAGAGGGTGTCCCTCTCCGAACGCCGACCGACCACCGTGGCGTTACCTTTGAAGAGACGGAGCCGAGCGTCACCGTTGACCCGGCGCTGGATGGAATCCATGAATTGTTGCATGGCCTCCCGCTCCGGGCTGAACCAAAGGCCGTTGTAGACGATCTGGGCGAATTTCGGCACCATCTCGTCGCGCAGATGCTGGACCTCGCGATCCAAGGTGAGGGACTCGACGGCCCGGTGGGCATGCATCAAAACGGTAACCGCCGGCGTTTCATAGCAGCCCCGACTTTTCATACCCAGATAACGATTCTCGACGATGTCGACCCGGCCGACCCCGTGGCGACCGGCGATGACGTTCATCTTCTCGATCAGGGCCGCGGGCTCCAAGCGCTCGCCGTCAATCGCCACCGGGGTTCCTTTTTCAAAGGTCACCGTGACTTCTTCCGGGCTGTCCGGCGCGTCTTCCGGATTGGTGGTCATGCGCCACATATCCGGCGGCGGTGCGGCCCACGGATCCTCCAAAACGCCGCCTTCATAGCTGATGTGCATGAGGTTGGCGTCCATGGAGTATTCCGGCTTCGGCGCCGCCGGCATATCGATGCCGTGACGCTTGGCGTAGGCGATCAGGTCGGAGCGACCCTTATATTCCCATTCGCGCCAAGGGGCGATGACCTTGATCTTCGGATCCAAGGCATAGGCCGCCATTTCGAAGCGGATTTGGTCGTTGCCCTTGCCCGTGGCACCGTGGGCGATGGCCTCCGCGCCGAATTGGGCCGCGCAATCCATCAGGCCTTTGGCGATCACCGGCCTCGCCAAGGCGGTGCCCATGAGGTAGTACCACTCATAGACGGCGTTGGCTCGCAAGGCGGGAAAAATCGTTTTTTCTGCAAACGACTCTCGAAGATCGTCGATCACCAGCTCCGAGGCGCCGGTCTTCATGGCCGCCGATCGCACCGCATCGAGCTCCAAATCTCCTTGACCGACATCCGCCGTATAGGCGATCACCTCCGCGTCGTAGGTGTGTTTGATCCAATGCAGAATCACCGATGTATCCAGCCCACCCGAGTAAGCAAGCACCACTTTCATGACGAGGTCTCCAAAATGTCCCTGAGCTTTCGGACCAGCCCATCCCCGCCGTTCGAATCGCGGGTCACAATGAGCACCGTATCGTCGCCGGTGACGGTGCCCAAAACCTCGTCGAGGTCGGCGGCATCCAAAGCGGCGGCCACGGTTCCACCCGCTCCGGGTGGGGTCTTCAAAATCACGTTGTTGGCCGAATGGCCCATTTCAACCACAAATTCCCGCATACGGCGAGCGAGCGCGGAGAGTTTCTGAGGAGCTCGTGCGTCCGGTAAGACGTAGAACTCTCCTTGTTCTCCAGGCAGCTTCTCCGCCCCGAGCGCGGAAAGATCTCGGGACACCGTGGCTTGGGTCACTCGATGGCCCTCCGAGGCCAAAAGAGACACCAGCTCCTCTTGGCTCTCGACCTGCCGCTCTTTGAGCAGCCGGCGCAGGATCATCGCTCGGACGGTCGCTCGACTTTTAGCCATGATGGCTTCTCTCCACCAGCATCATGCGTATATACGTATCATGTGGATCTGCATGAGTCAACGAATATGCGCATATAAGATCAGAAAAACGTGAGGCCGGTCCGTAGAGGACCGGCCTCAGACAGCAGCAGTCGGAAGGAGAGCTGGTTAGGACTGAGCTTGTAGCTCGGCGGCTTTCGCTTCAACCGCCTTCCAAACCCGAACGATGTTGCCGCTCAGGATCTTCTCGATGTCCTCGTCCGAATATCCTTTGATCAACAGGGCTTCGATCAGGTTCGGAAAGTCGGACACGTCCTTGAGCCCCTCGGGCAAGGAATCGCCGACGCCGTCGTAGTCGGAGCCGATACCCACATGGTCGATCCCCACCAGCTTCACCACGTGATCGATGTGGGCGACCACGTCATCCAGCGAGGCGTAGGGGAACGGGCTCTGCTCTCGGTAGGTCTCGATATACGCGTTCAGCTCGTCGCTACCCCGCTCGAGACCGTTGGCCACGGCGTGCTCCTGAATATGCGCCCAGAACGAGGTGGAATACTCCCTGGCTTTCGGAGTCAGGAAACCGGAGCCGAAATTGATCTGAATCACCCCGCCGTTTTCCGCCAGCTTACGGATCATCTCGTCGTCCATGTTGCGCTCGAAGTCGGGCGTGAAATGACGGCAGGAGGAGTGCGATGCGATGACCGGCGCCTGGCTCAGCTCCATCACCTGATAGAAGGTGTCGTCGGACACGTGGGAGATGTCGACCATGATGCCGAGGCGATTCATCTCGGCGACCACCTCTTTGCCGAAGGGAGACAGACCGTTCCACGTCCGGTTATCCGCCTCCTCGTATGAGGAATCACAGATCTGGTTGTTCTTGGAATGGGTCAGGGTGATGTAGCGCACGCCCCGAGTGAAGAAATGCTCGAGATTGGCCAACTCGTCCTCGATCGCCGCGCCGTTCTCGATGCCCAGGGGCAGGGCGACCTTGCCGGCTGCCTTGGCCGCCCGCACCTCGTCGACGGAGCTCACCACCTCGAATTTTTCCGGGTGGTCGGTCTCGAATTTCTCCACCATGTCGATCAACGAATCGGCGAAATCCTTGGCCCCACCGGTTTCTTGGTAGTCGGCGGGAATGTAAATCGACATGAACGGCGCGTCCAAGCCGCCCTCACGAGCTCGAACGAAGTCGAAATCCCCCTTTTCGGTGCGTTGGGAGATGTCCTCCATCGCTTCTTGTAAGCGATAAGGCACATCCACATGGGTGTCGACGATCAACATCTCTTGGGCCAAACGCTGAGCCTTGTCGGCCGGGGATTCGACGACCGACGCCTCTTTGGTCGCTTCGACCGGGGCTTCAGCCCCTCGATCACAACCGGTTGCCAAAAGCGAGAAGAGCACGGCCCACGAAACGATGATCCACGGAACAATGACGGACTGAGATTTCCTGTTTAGGAATCGATTTAGCTGCATGGTTACCTCCGGCGGCAGATGTTATCGGAGCAGAAGCTCCCGGAGCGAATTTCAAGGATGGGTCGACGGCGACCTCAGCGGGACGTCTCGGCTAAGGTCAGCTCTTCGAATCGCGGGTGATCGAGAATACTTCGGAAGAAGGGGTCCAAGGCCAGCCAGCCCGTCGAATACTCGCATGGGGCCGAAAGAACCTGCTTGAAGCGATCGATCGCGCGATCGGTTTGGCCGAGCCGAGCGTGGACTCTGGCCGCTTCGATCAAACGTGAGGGGGCATTCAAAGCGTCCTTCTCGATCGGCAATAGGAGGACCCCCTGCTCCGCCGAAGCCACCGCTTCCCGCCCTCGTCCCAAAGCCGCCAAAGCCAGGCCCCGAGCCCCGTGCAATCGGGCGTCTCGGGAATTGACCGCCAGCTGCTCATCGATCCACCGCAGGGCGTCTTCCGCGTGTTTCCTTTCCAGCTCCGGCTCGCCCAATAAATAGGCCAGCTCCGCCTGGAAGAGGGCTTTCGGATGCAACCGCGTGGTCCAGCTGAAGTGATCGACATCCGCCGCTTCGAGGCGCTTATAAGCTTCGGAGATCCGACCTTCATAGACCATTTGATTGATCAGCAGCGAGAGGATCGATGTATTCAAAGGCTGATCGCCGGCGGCGGCGGCGAGACCGTCCAGGACCGCCCGCGCCGCCCCGAGATCACCGCGCATCCAAGCCAGTTGCACCTGCAACGTCTGGTTGAAGGGCTCGCTCGGCGCCAGCTCCACAGCCCGCGCGATGTGTTCCTCAGCCTCTTCATAACGTCGCAGGTGGTAGAGGGTCACCCCCATGCTGCGATCGTATTGATCCCCCAGGGGATCCAGCTCACCGGCCTGGCCGTGTTTGACGAGAGACTCTTCGAATCGCCCGAGACGGCGCAGAATATAAGCTTGGGCCGAAAGCAGCCGAGCGTCATTCGGCAGCCCGGGCGCCGCCAGGGCCAGCTCGCCGAGGGCTTCGGGGTATTTACGCTCCGCCCAATAGAAGACATAGCCGTGGGCGAGATGCACCTCCGCCGAATCCGGATCCAGGGCCAGCGCTTGGTCGATGGCTTCCCGCGCCAAAGCTCGCCGAGAGGCGCTGCGATCATGGCCGTAGTGATGCAATTTGGCATGGGCGTGGGCCAGCTCCGCCCAGGCCAAGGCGAATTCCGGATCCCGACGCACCGCCTCCTCCAAGAGACGGATGGGGCGATCTAAGTCGTCGCCGAGGGGGCGATGCCGATAATCGATCGCCTGGAGATAATTTTGGTACGCGGCGAGGTCGGAGGTCGGTCGATATCGAAGCGCCTCCCGTTCTTCCGGAAAGAGGGCCACGCCGAGCTGTTGGATCACCGACTCGGCAATTTCCGTCTGCACCGCGAAAATGTCTTCGAGCACCTTGTCGTAGCGATTCGACCAGACGACGGTTTCATCTTCGACTCGGACCAGCTGGGTGCTGACCCTCACCCGGTCGTCATGGGCATCTGCCGAGTTACTGGGATCCACACCGGTCTGCCACTGGACGGTCCCCTCGAGCACATAGTCCACCTCGAGCCGGCGACCGACCTCACGGATCGGCAGGTCCGACTCCTGAAAACGTGAGGTGCTGGTGCGGGAGAGAATGCGCAGGCCGGTTACCGCGGCCAGCCGCCCGGTGATCTCCTCGGTCACCCCCGCGGCAAAGTAGGCATGCTCCTCAGGACCCACGCTTTCGAACGGCAACACCGCAATGCGTTGGCGCTCGAGCACGGCTGATCGGCTGATCTCCCCCTGCTGCCCTCGCTCCCCTAAGCCGGTGCCTACCCACCAACCCAGGCCCGCCATGAGGGTCAACACCAAAGCCGCGACCAAAGCGGTCGCGCCGCGCCCCCGTCCTCGATCAGATCTGATGCGCAAGGCGTTGAGCGCGTCCGCTAATCGGCGAGCCGACTCCGGACGATCCTCCGGAATCTTCGCCAAGGCCTTTTCGATCAACCGGGCCAGGGGTTTGGGAAATCCGGGCACTAAGCTTTGCACCGCCGGAATCGGCTCATGGACGATCGTCGCCAAAAGCTCCACCGAGGTATCGGCATAAAAGGGGCGACGTCCCGTGGCCATTTCGTAGAGCACCACACCGACGGCAAAAATATCCGTGGAAACCGTCGCCCGGCGCCCGAGGATCAGCTCCGGAGCCAGGTACGCGACGGTCCCGGTGATCGCCGCGATTCGGCTGATGGTCTCTTCCTCGTCTTCGGCCGTGTCATCACCCAGCTCCGCCAACCCGAAGTCGAGGATCTTGAGCCGGCCGTCGGGGGTCACGACGAGATTCGCCGGCTTGAGGTCTCGGTGCAGAACCCCCGCCTCGTGGGCGGCCGCCACCGCTTCCGCCAGTTGGCAGCCCCAATGGAGAATTACGTCCGGATCCAGGCCGTCCGGGCCGATCATGCGACTGAGCGGTGTGCCTTCCACCAGCTCCATGACCAGCAGCTGCTCGTCGCCGACCGTCTCCACCGCGTGCACGGTGACGATATTCGGGTGGCTCAGCGCCGCCAGGGCCTTGGCCTCGCGGTGAATCCGATCCGAATCCAAACGCCGGTCGGCCACCAAGCGTTTGATCGCCACGTCGCGATCCAAACGACGATCATGGGCGAGATACACCTCACCGCTGCCGCCTCCACCTAGGCGGCCACGTATTTCATAGTGCAGAATCTCGCGTCCGATCATGTCGGCCAGAACCCTCCCGAGTGACGATCGGCGACGGCGCGTGCTGTCGAGCGCCTGCTCGGCTTCAGAGCCCGAGCACGTCGACACCTTGCTCGAAGACCACATCCACCGGGATTCCGGCGGCTGACAGACGGTCTAAATCGGCCTGCAACGCGGAGTCCACCTTGCCGTAGGACGCCACAAACTCGGCCACCCCCGCCTTGTCTCCATCCCCTTGAAGGGTCAGGATCTTTCTGGACAGCTCAGCCATCGCCGTTCGCATTTTGTCATGGTCGACCCGATACGTGCCGCTCGATTCGTCCCGGGTGAAGGCCCCCTGCTCACGGAAGAAGTTGAATCGAATCATGTTGGCGACTCCGTGGGCCGAGGCGGCGCCGAAGCGCACGGAACGGAAAATGCCCGCCAGGAAGGTGACGTAATTCTCTTCCAACGCGTTTTCGATCTCACCTTGGGCGTGCAGCTCCGTGACCATGTAAAGGCCCAAGATGTCGGCCTTGCCCTCCTCCAACGCCGAGGCATGCTCTTCCAGGGCTTGGCGCACGGTGCCTTTGCCGTCGAGGGTATTCTTAATGCCCAATCCGTGGGCCACCTCGTGGAACATGGTGTTGCCGAAGAAGGCGTCGAAAGTGACCTGGCTCCGTTGGTCCTCGGCGATCAGCTCACCGCTGATGGGGACCATGATTTTCTCGAATTTCGCCTGCATGGCATTTTTCAGCTGGAGCCGGCGGGTGCCTTTTTCCAGCTGCACCCGCTCGTCGTTGGGCAGGTTGATGGCGATGGTCTTGGAGCCCGCGTTGCAATCTCCGGCGTAGTAGACGACGTCGTAAGCCCCGAGATCCGAGTCGCTGCCCGGCTCTTCTTGTTTGTAGGCTTCGTCCACGGGCAAACCGTCTTGCAGGGCCGGCAACATCGTGGCGTACTTCGCCAGCCGGTCGCTCCACGCCCGATCCTTGACCAACACGTAGGCCTCGCTGGCGGCCTTGGCGCCGAAGATCTTGTCCTCGTAGGTCTCGATCGGACCGATCACCACATCGAGGGTGTTGTCCTTCATGTCCATCCAAGCCAAGTCACTGGCCAAGTAGTCGTTGCTCAGCAAAGCTTCGGAACGTAGCTCCAAATACTTCTTCAAGCCCGGATCTTCCGCCAAAGCGGCGGCTTCCTCGAGCTTGGCGGAAGCCCGCGCATAGGCTTCGGCATAGGCTTCGCTGTAGGGAACCGACGACAGGCCGCCGTCCTCGCCCCGTTTCACCACCGTATAGAGACCCAAAATCGATGGATCACTCTCGGCAGCGGCTTCGAGCTCCCCGCGGTCGGCATCTTCGGGGTAGAAACCCGCACCCGGCGGTTTGGGTCCCACACCCTCTACGAACGGCTCATTGTCGGCCAGTCGATCCCACGGGCCATAGTTGATTTCCGCAAAACGACGGGTATCTGCGTCGAGCCCGGACAGCAGGGCTTCTTTGTCGCCATAGGCTTGCAGCCAAAAGACCTCATCCATGGCCTGGGCCGCCTCGATGAGAATTGGGATCATCTTCTTATGCGGGTCGGACAACGCCCCCAAGTCGGTGGTCAGACGGAACGAGGTGTATTGCTCGAGCTTCTTTTGCATCGGGGAAAGGGTCTCACTTTCTGCCGTCTCGCCGCCGGCCGTCGCGGGGTTTTCCGACTCGGAGCCGGAGCCGCCGCAGGCCACGAGCCAGCAGCTCGAGAGCATGAGAAGAATGAGAACGGACAAGGGGAAAAATTTCGCGGTAGCTTTCAAGCTGAGCCTCCTCGCGGACGGTTCGATGTTCAAATGGGTCAGGTCTTCAACGGATCCTAACGGGTGGGCTGGTCTTTGGCTCGGGCGGGTCTTCGAATCAGAAGGGTCTTCAGATCAGACGGCTCTTCGAATCAGACGGTGTTGGACTGATTCAGCAAGCCCCGGAGAGACCGGTGCTGTCGGCGCGGACGGACGAGTTTCCGCCCGACAATGGGAGCGTTCCGATCGAGAGTCGGCTAGTGACCTCCTGCCCCGGACGGCACGGTCCCCCCTTGCTTGCGGATAATCTGCTCGAAACGCTGCTTCTCCTGGGCCTTGCTCCAGGCCTCCTCCGCGGAGACCTTACCGTCGTTGACCCGATCTTCCAAAGAATCGTCCATCATGCACATGCCCATTCCCCGCCCGCCTTGGATGATCGAGCGCAACATGGGGGTGTTGCCTTCGCGGATCACATTCGGTAGACCCGGGGTTCTGAGCAAGATCTCATGGACCGCGCACCGGCCGTGACCATCGGCGGTGGGCAACAGCAGCTGGGACACAATGGCGGCGATCGATTCCGCCAGCGTGGTGCGCACCTGAGATTGTTGATTGGCGGGAAAAGCGTCGATCAATCGGTCGATGGTTTTCGCCGCGCTATTGGTGTGCAGCGTGCCGAACACCAGGGCCCCCATTTCCGCCGCGGTGATCGCCAAAGAAATCGTCTCGAGATCGCGCATCTCACCCACCAGCACGACGTCCGCGTCTTGGCGCACGGCCACCTTCAGAGCATCGGCGAAGCTGTGGGAATCATGATGGACCTCACGCTGTGAGAACACACACCCTCGGTTCGGGTGCACAAACTCCACCGGATCCTCAATGGTCAGAATATGCTTCCGATATTTCGTGTTGATGCGATCGATCACAGCCGCCAAGGTGGTGGATTTACCCGAGCCCGTGGGCCCGGTGATCAGCACCATGCCCTTCTGCAAGTCGGCCAAGTCGGTAATGGCCTTGGGCATGTTCAGCTGCTCACAGGTCAGGATCTTCTCCGGGATGATGCGAAACACCGCCCCGGCGCCGTTCTCCTGACGCAGAAAGTTCGCGCGAAAGCGGGCCACACCGGTCAAGCCGTAGGCGAAATCCAGGTCACCACAGTCGGAATAGGACGCCCACTGCTCCTCGTCGGTGATCTCGTTGAGCATGGCCTCGAGCTCTTCATGGCCGAGCTTCGACCACCCCTCGACATCCATCAATCCGCCGTGGACCCGAATCCGCGGCGTCAAGCCGGCCGCCAAATGCAAATCCGACCCCTTGTTGTCCTTCAGATAGCGAAAAAGCTCATCGATCCTGGCCATGGGCTCTCCGTGGAAGCTCCAGTGGAAATAGCGGGTCCTCAAGCGAAGCGCTTGGGGTCCTCGGCGTTGCGAAACGCCTCTTCGAGGGTGATCGTGCCGGCCTCGATCAGATCCCCCAGCGAGTTGTCGAGCAAGACCATGCCCTGGCTCGCGCCGGTTTGCATCTGGCTCTGGATTTGGAAGGTCTTCTTCTCTCGAATCAGATTGCCGATGGCCTTCGAGTTCATCAGCACCTCGAGGGCCGCCACTCGGCCACTGCCGTCGGCCTTGGGAATCAGCCGCTGGGAGACCACCGCGCGCAAAGACTCGGAGACCATGGTTCGAATCTGATTCTGTTGCTCCGGTGGAAACACACCCAGCAGACGATTGATGGTTCGAATCGCGCTGGAGGTGTGGAGGGTTCCGAGCACCAAATGCCCGGTTTCCGCCGCGGTCAGCGCCAGCTCGATGGTCTCCAAATCCCGCAGCTCACCGATGACGATGATGTCCGGATCCTCGCGCAAGGCCGCTCGAAGGGCGCGCGCAAAGGACTCCGTGTGGGGGCCGACCTCCCGCTGATTCACCACACATTTCAGGGACGGGTGCACGTATTCGATCGGATCCTCGACGGTCAAAATGTGGTCGGGGCGGTCGGAGTTGATCAATCGCACCATGGCGGCCATGGTGGAGGATTTTCCGCAGCCCGCGGGTCCGGTGAACAACACCATGCCTTGGTGGAAGGAAATCACCCGCGATAGGTCCGCCGGCAACCCGAGATCCATCAGCGTCGGCGGCCGAGCCGGAATGACCCGAAAGACCGCGTCCAATCCTTTTTGTTGGCGATAGGTATTGGCTCGGAATCGGCCGACGCCGGGGATCTCATAGGAGAAATCCAGCTGCCAACGGTCTTCGAGCACCGACTTCTGCTCGTCCGTCAGCAGCCCCATGATCAATTGCTCGCTACGCTCGGGATCGATGATCGGCGAGGCGTCTTCCATCGTGCCGTGCAATCGGAGCCTCAAAGGTGCTTGGCAATGGAGATGGAGATCGCTGGCACCCAGCTGAGCAGCCTGCTGCAGCAGATTTGCCAAGTCCACCTGGGGTGAGTAATTCAGCTTGAATTCCCCGGTTCCGACCGCCACGGGCTGAGGTGCGGCCGGCTGAGGTGCGGCCGGCTGAGGTGCGGTAGGCACAGGCGCGGCAGGCTGAGGTGCGGCCGGCTGAGGTGCGGCCGGCTGAGGTGCGGCCGGCTGAGGTGCGGTAGGCTGAGGTGCGGTAGGCGCAGGCGCGGCTATCGGCGGCCCAGGATCAAGCTCCGCATCCAATTGTAAGACCGGGCTGGTGTCATTGGGATCGAGCTGAAGCACCCCGTCGTCCGGTGGAGGTGCGGCAGGCTGAGGCGCGGCAGGCTGAGGTGCGGCAGGCTGAGGTGCGGTAGGCTGAGGTGCGGTAGGTACAGGCGCGGCCGGCACAGGCGCGGCCGGCTCAGGCGCGGCCGGCTCAGACGCGGCCGGCTCAGGCGCCCCCATCTGACGCGCATCGGCCGGGGGCTGCAAACCATTTTTTTGTAGGTATTGCCGGCGGGCGTTTTCGAGTTTTTTGTAAGTCTCCGGAGCCAAATAGCTCTCGGACACCAAAAACGACGCGAAATCCAGACTTTCATCCACGAGTCGGCGGCGTTGCAATGCCTCCGACACCTGTTCTTTGGACAAAAGCTTGAAGTGAACGGCCAATCGGCCAAGCAGAAGATCGTATTCGTTACGTTCCATCAAGGTCCGTCAATCCCAGGCTCAATCGCCATGTCTCATCCACCTCATCGGGAAGCTCAGGAACAAGGTCCAGGGTAATTCATCCTTCTGGGACCGTCAACAAGCCGGATACCCGCGACGCGCCTCTGCGACGTCAGCCCCCGAGCCGGGCCGCCTGGGCATCGCCCAGGCCCAAGGGGGCGCCGAAAAAGGTGGATTGATCCTGCTGGGCAAGCGTCTGCCCGTGTCGGTCCAGGTGCCTCGCCCGCCAACGGAAGACATAGTCCTCACCCACCAGACGCGCTTCGAATTTCACCTCCAACCGTTGACCCTCACGGGCTTCGAGCGGCTCGCTCCAAGGGAAGAAGGCCTGGCCATAAAGCGGCGAGCTCGTGGACGGCCGATTGCTGATCGTGGTCTCGGCATCGAGCTCGGCGTCGAACCACACCGCCAACCCGTGCACGGTTCCACCGGTCAGCCGCCACTCGGCATCGGCCTCAAAATGGGGCGTGCTCAACCGGAGGTAATCCAACCGCCCCAAAGGCTCCGGGGGCGAGCGGCAGGCCTCGGGTTCGAGGTCCGCCCGACACCAATGGTTCGAGGCGGCTCGGTGCAGGATCGAGAGCTCCAAGCCGAGCTCTTGCCCCAAGGCACCGGGCTGAAACGCTCCGACTTGTCGTCGATACCAAAAAGGCGCCGTCACCGGGCACGCCCAAAGGGTGTCCGCCCGCGCAATCAGCGTGCCTGTCGGCTTGAGCCATCGATCTCTGGCGTCGATCAACGAGAGCAGCCCTTGGCCGAAGAACGGCAGCACTCCCCTCAAGTCGGAGACGAGCACGTCCACGGGTTGGTCCAGGTGCACCTCACGGGAGTCGGCCCGGATGACCTCGATCCGTTGCCCGCAACCGTTTTCTTCGGCCAGGGAGCGCAGCCATTCCACGCTCGGGTCGGATTCCACGGCGAAGACTTTTCGAGCCCCGGCCTTGGCGGCCAAAAGGGAGAAGACCCCGGGCCCCGCGCCCAGATCGGCCACCAGACAATCCTCGGAAATCGCCCGCTCCAACGCAGATCGATAGGCGTCGAATCGGGCTCGATCCGCGACCATCTGCCCGTAGGCCGGCAGGCTATACACGCTCAGACACCCGCCGCCGATTCGGCCATCTCTGCTTGCACGGTGCGGATCAGTCGGCTCGGGATGTGATTCCCCCGGGGACGAATCCAACGGCGCAGCGACACCGAAGCCACCAGCTGGGAGAGAAGATCCAGCTCCCGCGCGCGCATGGATCGGTCCGGGAATCCGGGCACGGCCAGATTGGCCGCCAGCCTCACCACGGATTCCGCGGCGCCGGCGGAGAACACCCCCTCCGACTCCCCCTCGTCCGGCTCGCCCTGTAAGAAATAGATCGCGGCCAACGGCAGAGGTCCCGCTGGAATCGAGCTTTCGTCCAGATCGAAGTGGCGCTTGGACCAATCCGGGGTAAGCCTGGGCAAGGCTTCCTCACTGCCGAAAAGCATCTCCGCCGACTCGGGCCAAAGACGCAAGCGGAATCCGTCGGCGAACACGCCGAAGGTTCCGTCGGCCCGGCGACGAATCACCGAGGTGTCATCGGCCAGGACCCGAAAACCCGAAAGGGCGAAGGCCGCGGCGGTGGTGGACTTTCCCGCTTGCGGCGGGCCGACAAAGAGCACCGCCCGATCGTCGACCACCACCGAGCTGGCGTGCAACGGCAGCAGGCCTCGGAGGCGAAGGATCAGGCCCAGCACCGGGCCACCGAGGTAGATCGCCGTATTCTGGAGGTTGGAGGTGGTGGGCCATCGAGCCCACACCTGGGTGCCGTCGGCCGACAGCCAGAATACCGTGTGGTCGGTGTAGGAGAATCGGAAGAGGCGACCGAGCTCGGAGGTTTCCGCCCCATCGATGACGAGCAGCGGCCTACTGCTGCTGTCGAGCACGGAGCCGTCCAAGACGCGCCTCCAATGGGATCCCGCTGGGATCGGCGGCCCTTCACCAAAGACAATGTTCAGGGGGGTGGGGTCAACGGGTCGGTGAGAGCGATCCGGCAGAAGCCCGGGCAACGGATGGCTGCTGACCAGGCTCAAGCCACAGCTTGTGTAGCGATGGAGCTCAGAACCCACCGGTCTTGAGGATCATCGGCCCGATCACCATGCCGTCCGCGTTGCCCATCAAAGAATTCAGGGTCTGGGTGATCTGACGGATGTCGCCGTAGGCCAAAAGCTCCGGGGAAACGTAGGGTTTTCGAGTCGAGCCGGCGACCGCCGCCCTCGTGTCCTCACTTGGAGGTGGTTCCGCTAACCGTTTTTCAGATATTCCCATCTGACTTCGCATCCGGAAGGAGACTTAACCCACAAATAAGGTGATGTCCGATCAAGTCTGCAGCACTTGATTCGATCATTCGATCGCGGGCGATTTTAAATTCCTCTCCTCGGACTTCCAATTCTTAGGCCGGCTCCGACCCGAGATCGGATCCAACTACGCACACATACCGCGAAGAGGACATCAGCGCTTAACCCTAAAGTAGCATAAATGAAGGAAAATCACACCTCAACGGAAATCCGCCCAACTCTTGCTCACGCTCTCCGCGCCTCACGATAGCTCATCGCCGGCGCGAGCGGCCCAAGCGGCGAAATTCAGCGGCCGACGCCAAGCCGCACTCACCGACCACCGATTTCGACGTCCACCACTTTGATGTCTACCACCTTGATGTCCACCGCCGGCCGGAGCTTGCCGCTCGAGCTCCTCGAGCAGCACATCGGTCCGGATGTAGCACCGGATCTCCGGCTCCATGTGTAGCCAAGTCTCCAGCAGCTCTCGGAGGGGACGACCCTCGGGATGTTTGGGATCCCCGACTTGGGGGCTTTTCGGCCGTTTCAGCACCACAACCGGCAATCGCCCGGCCATGGCCTTGCGCAGCAGGTGTTTATCGATACACCAAGGCGAGGTCGGAGCCGACAGCGCTCGATCAACCACCCTGTGATCGAAGAAGGGGTGTCGGCGCTCCAAGGGCAAACCGCGATTGCCGGCGTCCACCCGTTCAAAGACGTGGCTCCATTGAAGATCAAAGGTATAACGCAAAGCCTCGGGACGTCTGAGACGTCGGTCTGGGCCGCCCTTACCGGCTTTGCGCGCCTCGACGGCGAGCTCGGCTCCGTCTCGGAATGCGGGGGATTGCCGCCGCCACCGATCCTCGGCGTCGAGCCCGCGGGCGAAGTCCGGATCCAGCCACCGGGGAAAACCTTGTCGCCAATGCCGTCGCGCTCGATGCATCTCCCAAGACGACCACAATCCCATCGGCGGCAGCTTGCCCACCGCCAGAAGGCTTCTCCAGATGTCGAGCACGGCGGCGCCCCAATGACCGCCGGCCAGCCGCCGACACCAGAGACCCCTCTCCGGCAAAAGGAGAGGGTCTCCTCCCCAGCCGGTCAGCACGACCTTCGAGCTCTCGAGCACGTCGAGGTCGAAGTCGTGGTAAATCGCGTCCACCATGGGATCGCCCGGCATGGGCGACCAGGGCAGCTCCTGCCATCGATCAAAAAGAGCGTAGGCATCCATGGACCTGCGACGGTGGGGTATGCCCAGGAATTCCGCGGTCTGCGCCGCCAGCTCCCCCTCTCGATCCTCGATCGCCCGCTCATAGAACAAGGTGTAAGCCCGCGGGCGTAGCTCCAGGTCACACGCCATGGCAGCCAAGGAGGTGGAGTCCAGGCCGCCGCTCATGGAAATGGCGATCGACTCGCCTTCCCGTGCCCGGGCTCGTACCGCGTCGCGCAAGGCGGCTCGAAAATCTTCGATCCGCTCCTCCGGGTCCATGGGCTCGGAGCTCAGGCTCTTCCAAGGCTCGTGGAACCGTACCGACCGGCGCGTGCCGCCTTTCCTCAACCCATCGCCTTGCCAGATCACCACGTGGCCTGGCGGCACCCGACGGATTCCACGCCAAATCGTGCCGTCTGGCTCGAAATTGCTGTCGAATAGGAGGTAATCCAAAACACCGACCGGATCCTTCTCAACCCCGACCTCGGGGTGGGCGAGGATCGGCGCCAAGCTATTGCTGACCACGACGCCGGACGACAGCTCGGCGAAATAGAGCGGGCGCACGCCAAAATGATCCCGCGCCGCCGCCAGCATGCGAGAGCTCGGATCCCAGACCACGAAGGAGAAGTCTCCGTGCAAATAGGCTGGACACTCACTGCCTAGGGCGCTCCAAGCGGCGGCTACCCATTGCCCATCGCAGGCCCCACGGGGCAGCGAAACACCCGCCCGCTCCAATCGGATCGACAGCTCTCGGCGGCAGTCCAGGCGCACATCGGCGACGGTCATCAGCCCACGCCACTGAATTACCCCTTGATCGGCCGGCTCAGCTGGATGGCCGGTGTCCAGCCGGGTTTCGATCATATGCACGGGCCCCGACGACAGATGATCGACGCCATCCGGCGCCCGGGCCTTCAGAAGATCCGTAGCCCGCTCCAGGAAACGTCGATCACCGGAGCCGTGATCAGCGCTCTGTCGATGAGCGTAGAGGGCCAAAATTCCCGACACGCCGTGGACTCACTCCGCTGGAGCGTCGAGGACCGAAGTCGGAGGAACCGCCGGGCGGATCAGGCCTTGACTCGCCAGCTGGTCGATCAGCTCGTCGACGTCGGACCGCAACCGTTGCTCGTCCACCTCGAATTCCGGCAACAAGGTCTCGACGATCGGCCCCGGCTCACCGTAGGTCTCCAGCAATTGCCAAATTCGCACCCCCATTGGATTGAGGCCGAAATAACGCTGAGACGACATATCCAGGATCACCGCCTCGTCTTCGAGGAGGCGAAAGAGAGCATCGGGAGACACCGCCCAACGGCCATTGGAGGGGTTCGTTGGGGGGCTCAGCGGCCGAGATCCGCTCGGAGCTTGAGGATCCCCGAGGGGCTTGCCTTGTGTTGTCGTTTTTTTCTCTGACATTCCATCGGCTTTCAGAAAAGTGGCGACGGGTCGCGGAGCCTGAGTGGCTTTGAGCATCGCGACTTGCGAATGGGCCAGACGCATACTAAACTGGCATAGCTAGTGGAATTGTTCAACCTATGTCCCCCGAAATCAGGCTTCTCAGGATGCTCACCATTCTGTCGAGGCACCACGCGCGGGGACTAGCTCGACCCGAAGAGCCCGGGGCCTTCCAGGGATGAGACGGGCAGAAGAACGGGTAGAACAAGTCGACACGGAAACGCTCCGACTGAAACGCTCTGACTGAAACGCTCCGACTGAAACCTTGAGATGGAAGCACCGATGCGCTCAAACAAGCTGCCCTTGGCCTTAGCTCTCGTGATCACGATCCTCTCGTTGGCGACCCAACCCGTGCTCGCCGGTGTGGTCGGCATGAGATTGTCGGTCACCCAGATTGACCAGGGCACGGGTCAAGTCGATTTTGACGCCACCGCTTTCATGCCGAGCTCTCCGCCCGAGATTCAAATCGGCGACGAGATCGACCGCACGATCGCCTTCACTTACACCACGGTGCTCGGCAACTACTACGGCCTCGGCAGCGTCAACTACCTGATCCAGGTGGGCTCTCGGTCGGACTTCAACACCAATCCCCATCCGGCGATCGTCTACGGCGACGGCGACACCGTGCCCCTGGCTACCCTCGCGTGGATCGGTGGCGTCGAGGTTGATGGAACCACCTACCAGGGCTACCGCGGCTCCTTCAGTCATACCTACATGACCGAAGGCACCTACGACCTCAGGGTATTTGCCGGCCCCGACGGTGAGAGCGGCAACCCGGGGCTCGGCCCGGCCACCGAAGCTCCCGTGGTCGGCAACCCCATTGTCGGCGGCTTGACCAACGTTTTTTCAGTGTCCCGCTTCGTCGCACCCACCAGCGACACGGGCAATCCGGTGGTCAACTTGCAGTCGTCTTCGGTGTTCAACTATCCGAATACGGTGCGTTACATCACCGCCCGAACCTTCCTCAACCTGGGCGACACCACCACCATGACCACGACGACCCCACCGGGTGGTGATGACGGCATCATCGAGGTGCCGACCCTCGACAGCTATTGGATGCTCGCCCTGGCAGCGATCCTCGGATTGAGCGGCGCCTTCCTGATTCGTCGACGTTAGGTCGTCTGACCGCCCTGGTCCCCAGCGAAGCGAGCGAGCAGCTCCGTGGCGGCCCACGTGGGTGTTTTCTGTCCACCGGCCACCCGGCTCTCCATGTCTGGTAGATCACGGACTACCGACGGGCTGCTCTTAAAAGAGGCCATCAGCCGCTCCTGCACCAGCGACCACATCCAGTTCAACTGTTGGCGGCTTCGCTTCCGGCTCAGGGCGTCGGACTTCTCGAGTATGGATCGATGGGCCTCCACCGCCGACCAAACCTCTTGCAAGCCGTCACCGGTCAGCCCGCTGCAAGTGAGCACCGGGGGCATCCACTCGGATCGGCCGTGGCGGATCAGCTTCAGGCCCGACTCGTATTCGACCCGAGCCCGCCGCGCGGCGATTTGGTGCTCGCCTTCGGCCTTATTGACCGCGACCACGTCGATCAGCTCCAAAATGCCGCGCTTGATGCCCTGAAGCTCGTCGCCCGCACCGGGTAAGAGCAAGAGCAGGACCGAATCGACCATTTCCGCCACCACGATCTCGCTCTGCCCCACGCCCACGGTTTCCACCAGGATCACGTCGTATCCGGCAGCTTCGCACAACAGCATGGATTCACGGGTCTTGCGCGCCACCCCACCCAACGAGCCGGCGGCCGGAGACGGTCGCACGAAGGCTTGGGGATGCACCGACAGCCGATTCATGCGCGTTTTGTCGCCCAGGATCGAGCCACCGGAGACACTGCTCGACGGATCTACCGCCAGCACGGCCGGCCGAAATCCGCCGTCCGCCAGGAATACACCCAAGCTCTCGATGAAGGTGGATTTGCCCACACCGGGCACGCCGGTAATGCCCAGACGGATGGCCGAGCCGGTTTGGGGAAGCAGCCGTTGCAGCAGCTCTTGGGCCTGCTCTTGGTGCTGGGTCCGATTGGATTCCACCAGCGTGATGGCTCGTCCGAGCAGCGCCCGATCTCCGTTCAGCACCCCGTCGACCAATTGCTCGACGGTAGGACGGCTCACACCGGGCCTCCGAGCTCCAGCTCGAGGGCCTCGCCCAGCTCCAGCAGCAGCTTTTCCGCCGCCGTCGGGATGACCGTTCCCGGCCCGAAAATGGCCGCCGCGCCGGCCTCGCGCAGGGCGGGATAGTCCCCTGGGGGAATCACCCCACCGACCACCACCATGATGTCTTCTCGGCCTAGCTCCGCCAGATGTCGGCGCAGGGCCGGAACCAACGTGAGGTGACCGGCCGCCAGGGAGCTGACCCCGACCACATGGACGTCGTTCTCCACCGCTTGGCGGGCGGTCTCCTCGGGAGTCTGGAAAAGGGGGCCGATGTCGACGTCGAAACCGAGATCCACGAAGGCGGTGGCGATCACTTTTTGGCCACGGTCGTGACCGTCTTGACCCATCTTCGCCACCAACAATCGGGGTCTGCGCCCTTCTTGCTCCGCGAATCGATCCGACAGCCCGCGCACCCGCAAGATGGTTTGATCCTCGTTTCCCATGGCGTCGCTATATACCCCGGCGATCGATTGGATATTGGCTTGGTGGCGGCCCCAGACCGTGGCCAGAGCCTCGCTGATCTCCCCCACCGTGGCCCCGGAACGCGCCGCTTCGACGGCGAGCTGCAGCAGGTTGGCATCGCCACTATCGTCCGCGGCACAGGCGCCGAGCGCCGCCAGCTCGCGTTTCACCCGATCGCCGTCGCGCTCCCGTTTGAGCTTCTCCAGGCGGGCGATCTGAGCCTCACGCACCGCGGAGTTGTCCACTTGCAGGACCTCGAGGGCCTCTTCCTCCGTCGGCCTGAATTTGTTGACCCCGACCACCGTTTGCCGACCGGAATCGATCAGGGCTTGGGTTCGCGCCGCCGCCTCTTCGATTCGCAGCTTCGGCAACCCCGAATCCACGGCCTTGGCCATGCCGCCCATGGCCTCCACCTCTTCGATGTGGGACCACGCCCGCCGCGCCAGCTCGTGGGTCAGCCTCTCGACGTAGTAGCTGCCGCCCCAAGGATCGATCAGCTTGCAGCTGTCGGTCTCGTGTTGCAAGAAGAGCTGAGTGTTGCGGGCGATGCGAGCCGAGAAGTCCGTGGGCAAGGCCAAGGCTTCGTCGAGGGAGTTGGTGTGCAGGGATTGGGTGTGCCCGTGCACCGCGGCCATGGCTTCGACGCAGGTTCGGGTCACATTGTTGTACACGTCCTGGGCGGTCAGCGACCAGCCGGAGGTCTGGCAGTGGGTGCGCAACGCCATGGACTTCGGATTCTTGGGATCGAATCCCTTCACCAGCTTGGCCCACAGCAGCCGAGCCGCCCGCAGCTTCGCCACTTCCATGAAGTAGTTCATGCCGATGGCGAAGAAGAACGATAAGCGGGGCGCAAAGGCGTCGATACCGAGACCCGACTCCAGCCCCGTGCGGATGTATTGCAGACCGTCGGCCAGGGTGTAGCCGAGCTCCAGGTCCGCCGTAGCCCCGGCCTCTTGCATGTGGTAGCCGGAGATGGAGATGGAGTTGAACTTCGGCATGTGGGCCGAGGTGAATTTGAAAATGTCGGCGATGATCCGCATCGACGCGGCGGGCGGATAAATATAGGTATTGCGGACCAAGAATTCCTTGAGGATGTCGTTCTGAATCGTGCCCGTCAGCTGCTCGGGACGGACCCCCTGCTCCTCCGCTGCCACGATGTAGAGGGCCAAAATCGGCAGAACCGCTCCGTTCATGGTCATCGACACGGACATCCGATCCAAAGGAATGCGATCGAAAAGGATGCGCATATCCTCGATGGAGTCGATCGCCACGCCGGCCATGCCCACATCGCCGGTCACCCGGGGATGGTCCGAGTCGTAGCCGCGGTGGGTCGCCAAATCGAAGGCGATCGACAGCCCGCGCTGGCCCGCCGCCAAGTTACGACGGTAGAACGCGTTGGACTGCTCGGCCGTGGAGAAGCCGGCATATTGGCGCACCGTCCAAGGACGACGCACGTACATGGTGGAATAGGGTCCACGCAGGAAGGGAGGCAGCCCCGGGAAGGTCTCCAAGTGATCCACGGGCTGCAGATCGGATGCGCTGTAGGCCGGCGCCACATCCACCTGCTCTGCCGTCCGCCAGCGGGCTCCCTGGGCGGTGAGGTGCCCGTCGTGATCTGGGGCGACCCGCCGGCGCCAGCTCGCTTCCTCCCCCGCTCCGAGGGCGCCATCGACATTCGGAGCACTGAAATACGGCATCTCCTCAAAATTCCACACCGGACACATCAGCTGTTCCTCCCTTGGAGCACGACGAGATCCACCAGCGCTTCCAAGATCTCCACCGCGTCACATTTCAAGAAGATGAAATCGTCGATCCCGGCTCGGCGCCACTCCGGCTCCGCGTCTCCAGGCTTGCCCGCCAGGTAGACGCGCCTGGCCCCGATCTCCTTCAAGGCCCGAGCTACCGGAGCCGCGAGCTCTTGGTAGACCTCGTCGGAAGCGCAGAGGACCGCCACCTCTGCCCCCGTGGCGCGGAAGGCCGCCGCCAGCTCCTCGGCGTCCCGGGTCGGCTCCGTGGGCTCGGAGTCAAATCCGGCGACGGCAAAGAAATCCGCGGCAAATTGGGTGCGAGCCCGGGCTTCCGAGGCGGATCCGAGCTGTGCCAAACACACGTTGGGCCGCCGACCGGCCGCGGCCGCCGCGTCCACTGCCAATCGCAGAGCCTCGAAGCGCTCCGATTCCCGGAAGTCCGCCAAGGCATCACAGCTGGTCGGCTCGGCATCGGCCCCTGAGCTATCGAGTGAGATGGCGCTATCGAGTGAAATCGGCGTGCCGTCTGCCCAGGCGGCGCGCGCTTCATCGACGGTCGAGACTCCTACGCCGGAAACCTTCGCCTCCGCCACGGCGTCGGCCGTCGCTGCCTCGGTACCGGGGCTATCGGCCTCTCCCGGGCGTTGCTCCGTCAAATTCGCATACATGCTGACACCAACCTTGACGTGCCGACGCTCGGCCAGGTCTCGCCGGCGCTCGGCTACCGTGTCGCCGATCTGCCGCTGGATCTCTCCCGAAAGCAGGGCTGCTTGCACCCCCCCCGCCTTCTCCAATTGCTGGAATTGCGTCCAGCTCTGCTCCGCCAAACGCTCGGTCAATGCCTCGATGGCCCAGCTTCCCCCCGCGGGATCCGCCACCCGTGCGAGGTAGCTCTCTTCCGCCAACACGTGATGACTGTTGATCGCGGCGCGGCGGCCGAAGTCGGATCCGCCACCGGAGAGCTCGTCCCACCGGGCGGCGACGATGGAGTCGACACCGGCGATGGCGCCGATGAAGACCTGGGCCGAGGAGCGCAGCAGATTGACCCACGGATCGACCCGCGACGGCACCCTGGCGGACGGCCTGAGGTGGATTTGCTGATCTCGAATCGCGTCCTCGGCACCGGTGGCGGCCAGCACTTTCGCCCACACTTTGCGCCAGGCCCGCAATTTCGCGACTTCCAGGAAGAGATCGCCGGACACCGACCAATGGCTCTCCAATCGGCGAGCCAGCTCCGGCGTCTCGAAACCCGCGTCGACCCCTCGGCGCAAGACCTCGACACCCGCCGCCAGCCCCCACGCCAGCTCCTGGACCGGAGACCCTCCGGCTCGATGGCAGACCGTGGTGTCGATCCGCAAGCTGCGCAAGCCCGGGGCTTCCGCGCCGCACCACCTCGTCAGCTCGAAGGTGTCCTTCCAGGCCCGCTCCGCCCCTTCCATCAAGAGCCCTTCGCTCGCCAAGCGGCTCAGCGGGTCCGCGCTCACCGCACCGCGAATGGCCCCCAGGTCCACGGTGCCCGACGCCGCAAAATGGGCCAGAAGACCGGCAGCGGACAAGGGAGCCGTCGATTCCAGCACGAGCTCGATGAACGTCGGCTCGACCCCATCCATCAAGCGTGTGAAATCCGACCCGGCACCGAGCTCGACGCCTCCCCGACCAAGTTTTAGATAGACCCTCTGGGCGCCGAGGGAAAGATCGTGCAAGCAGCGCCGATTCGCCTCGACGGGATCGGCGTCTTCGATGACCACCGCCGGTGACCAGGGCTCACGGGCCCCGGCTCCGACCACCGGAATTCGAAAGCCGCGGGTGAATGGGGCGGTCCCGGGGAAACCAGAGGCGTCTCCGGCTGCACCTTCGGCGTGGTAGAGCGGATCGGCGGTCAAGCTTCCCGGCGAGCGGTAGGTCAAGGCACGGTCGAAGTCAGCGCCCTTGAGATCCTTCTCAACCTTGGCGCGCCAAGTCTCGGGCGTGACGGGGGGAAAGTCGTCTGAGGGACGAAAGGGTTCTCGAGTCACGAAAAATCTTCCCTGGGATGGATTCGGTCGGTGGCACGCGACGAACGAACGGGACATCGCGGACCCAATGTGGTCCTTCAAGCTTATCGAAGCCGGATCCTTTCGGACAGCTGGTGCAGAGAGATACCCGACAGAACGGCGAGAGAGGACACCGTGTCCGTGATATCCTTTCATGAGAATCATTTTCGTCATCCGCTGTGATCTTCAACATGCAAGAGCTCTCACATTTAGAGGTCAACACCGAGGTCAAGGAACGTGTCCAACAACGTGTCAAACAACGTGTCGAGCTCAGCTCCCGACCAAGCGGGCAACGTCCTTTGCTCCGCCCATCGACAGCCCTACAATCCCGCCACCCATCGGGGATGTCCGCAGTGTTATCGAGAGGCCGCGGCTCGAGCGGCGGCCGCCCAGGCCACCTCAACGCCGACGCCCTCGGCGGACCAAGCCGGTCCTCAGCCGAGCGCCCAATGCGCCCGACACGGATTACCTTACAACCCCACCACCCACCGGGGATGCGCTCGTTGTTATCAGGAAGCCGCAGCTCGTCGACAGGCACAGCAAGCTCAGGCCCAAGCTCAAGCTCAGGCGGCTCAAGGCCCACCGCCTCAGGCCGGCGCCGCACCCTCGCCGGCGACTCCCAACCCCGCGGCGCAAGCGACCTGCCCCCGACACGGCCTACCCTACAATCCCACCACCCACCGGGGCTGCGCCCGCTGCTACCAAGAAGCCGCGGCGCGTCGGCAAGCGCAACAAGCCCAAGCCCAACAAGCCCAAGCCCAACAAGCCCAAGCCCAACAAGCCCAAGCACAGCAGACCCACGCTCAGCCAGCTCAATCGGCGTCACCCCAACAGCCTCAAGCCTCGACGCCCGCGAGCCCGCAGGCCCAGGCGACCTGCCCTCGACACGGCCTACCTTTCAATCCCGCTACCCACCGAGGTTGTGCCCGTTGTTATCAGGAGGCCGCGGCTCGACGCCAAGCGGCTCAAGCATCTGGAGCTCAGCCCTCGGCGCCTCCGGCGACGACACCCGGTGGACCTCCGGCATCGACGGCGGCACCCACGCCCCAGGTCGCGACTGGCGTGCCGGCTGCCAACCCGGCACCTCAGGCGACATGTCCCCGTCACGGCCTCGCTTACAATCCGACGACCCATCGGGGCTGTGCGCGTTGCTATCAGGAGGCCGCGGCACGGCGAGCCGCACAAACCACAAGCACCACCGCTCCGGCAGTCGGGGCGACACCCTCGGTTCCAACGACCTCGGTTCCGGCAGCCGCGATTCCGACAGCCGCGGCTTCTAGCCATACGCAACCCAGCCCCCCACTGCCCCCCGTGCCCGCCGCCACGGGAAGCCGACCTTCCCCACCGGCACCTGCCGTTTCGGCTATCCCGTCCCCTGCGACGGGCACCGACCCGTTGTCGGGCACAGAGACCTACACTTTCGCAGACACTCCGGCCGCTACCCGGACCGAGGATGTCTATTCAGGAGCAGATCCGTCTGAGCCGGCGCCAACCACCAAGCCGGCCCCGACCTCTTCACAAACGCCGCAAGGGGCCGCCCCACCAACTGCAGGACCTCATCCGTCGGCGGCGAGCTCGGCATTGCCGCCCATGGGGCCGCCCTCCACGGAGGCGGCCGGGCCCGCGCTCTTCTTGGCGCTCGGGCTCATCTTCTTCACCGGCTCGGCGATCTACCTGGCCCACAAAGCGGCCTACGACGCCACCCAAGAAGCCTTTGAGGCTTTCCGAGATGGGGATCCCGAGGCTTTCGAGGCCTTCGAAGAAGCCTTCGGAGAGCTCGACGAAGATGAAGACGAAGAGGACTACGACGACTACGAGGACTATGACGGGGAGTAGAGACCCCAACCCTAAGGGCGTCCGCCCTGAGCCGGCTGCTCGAGAGCGCCGGCCCGCGGAGAACCGCTCAAACACTCAGCTCAGGTATAGCTGGTCGAAATAGGCCTCATGCTTGCGGAATAGAAGACCGGATAGATGGGCCACCATAAAGATGAAGTAGAGCTCGAGCAGCAGCGAGCACATGAATCCCAAAATCGGGATATACGCCAAAACGGCCTGGGATAGGAAGATGGCTCCGCGCAGGAAAAAAATCAGGTTGGAAAATCGAATGGCATCACCGAAGGTCTGACGGAATCCTCTCAGGTGTAGATGCAGCATGAACAAATGCCAGGACGAATAGCTCGCCACCACACCGTAGCCGATGATCTGGAAGCCGGTACCCACCCAAAGCACCGTGGCGAAGAGCAAAGCGGCCGGCAAGCTCGGCTCAAATCCCACAAAACCGGATAAGAGCCCAACCCCCAAGAACATCCCAATCATCACCTGGAAGCTGCCTTCGAGCACCAGCCAAGCGAGCAAATCCTTCATCAGCTCCGACCAATCGGTGAAGTCCGGCCAGTTGTCCAGCTCGTTCTCTCCTCGAATCGTGGCCCGGACGATGTGAAATTGCAGAGCCGCGATCAGAGCTGAAACCAGAATCGTCACCTTCAATCTAAGGATGAAGAAGGGCACGAAGTTGGCCCCGAATTTGATCACGAACGCGGCGACCAAGATGTAGAGGCCGGTACCTCGAAACGGAAAGACCAGGGCATCCTTTAAGGTGTAAGGGGCGGTTTGAACGCGCGTTTTTTCCCGCGCTTGGCGGGTCGCCGGCTGGTGGTCCTCTAGGGGCAAGGCCCGCTCACCACAATGGCGACACAGGAGCAGGCGATAGCTCTCCTCGATGCAATCTTCGCACAAGAGACGTTCGCAGCCGTCACAGCGAAATCCGGCAGCAACTTGGGCATGTTCAGCGCAGGGCCTCATGGGGCGCTCTCCGGTCGATCCGGGAATTCCGTGCAAGCACGAGGTCGGTTGGTTCTTCGAACAAACGCGCAGAGCATAATGTCATGCATTTACCCGACAAACAACCATCATTCATCTGCAAAACTGCATCGTTTAGCCCTTTCTGAAAGAAAAACTACGACTTCCCATCATGATCACTTCTCCGTCGCCTTCGATCTCCGCTCCGACAAAGCCGCCGCCAACGAAGCCGGAGCCTGCTGCAGCGTCTCGTGAGCTACCGCGCCGACACCGGATAACCCCCACATGCTGGGGTCTGAACCAGCGGGTATGCCACATCCTGTACCCGACACCCATCGGAGCTTTGACTCGATAGACACCCTCTGTTACCTTCTTGGCAACGTCGTACTTCTGTGAGAGGACTCGCGCACCGATTGCTCACTCGCGGGACTTTCAGCGATTCTCCCGATCCGATCGTTCAGCCCTTTGTCGTCGCTAAGCCTTCGTTTTGGTCCGGCGTCGATGTCTCGTGCCTCACCCCCAGATCTCCCTTGAGCTTATGCATCAACCTCTGAAAGAACAGCCCTGGCTCGAAGTCCTCGAGCGCAAGGTGGACCTTGCTCGCTTGGAGATCCTCGAGCTCCACGTGCCCCAAGTCGAGCCGTTTCGCTCTGCAATTGCCGTCCGCAACGAGCGGCAGGCGCTCTTTGTGCGATGGTGGAATCAGCACGGAGAATGGGGCATAGGAGAATGCTCCTGCCGTCCTGACCCGTTCTTTTCCGGCGAGTTCGTCAGCGGCGCGCGGTCGATCTTGAAGGACTACGTCTTACCGCTCCTGCCCAAGAAGGGCACGGTCGGACAGGTGGTCGAGGCCCTGGGCAGGATTCGCGGTTGGCCCTTCACCACCTCCGCGGTGCTCGACGCCCTCTTTGACCTGGGCCGACGCCAAGGCTTGCCCGACCCCTTGGACCTGTGGCCGGGTCAACGGATCGATCACATCCCGGTCGGCATTTCCCTCGGTCTATTCGACCGGCCGGAGCAGGCGGTGGAGCGCGTCGACCGTGCCGTCGCGGACGGCTATCGACGGGTCAAGCTCAAGATCGCACCGAGCATGAGCCGCGACACCTTGGACGCCATTCGGCAGGCCCACCCCGATCTTCACATCGGCCTGGATGCCAACGGCTCCTGCACGGCAAGCGATATGGATTTTCTGGTCGGGCTCGCCGAGCTGAAACCCAGCGCGGTGGAGCAACCTTTCGCTCCCCGCCGTCTCGATCTCTGTTTACGGCTCAAGAAGCTGCGGCCGGACCTGAGGATTTGCCTGGACGAGTCCTTGGACGATATCGGCACATTGATCTCCGCCTTCGAGCTCGGGGCTTTGGACGAGGTCAACATCAAACCCGGCCGAATCGGAGGCTCGTTTCAGGTCTGCGACTTTCTCGACTTCTGTGCCCGAAGCTCCCTACCGGCGTGGGTCGGCGGCATGTTCGAAACCGGGGTCGGTCGGCTGGCCAATCTGCGGGTCGCCGCCCGCTTACCCTCGGCCGAAGCCCACGATTTGTCACCATCCAGCCGCTACTTCACCTGCGATGTGTCGCGGCAGCCCATTTCTATGGCCGCCAACGGCACCATCGACCTCAGCGACGACTCCCCTGTGGATCTGGACCTCGAAACCATGGCAGAGCTCACCGTGGATCGGCTCGAGCTCCAAGCCGCCTGAGAAGGACTGCCACGTGCTCGATTATTTGATCACCAATGCCGAAGTCTACGACGGTCTCGACGTGGAGCCTCAATTCACCAGCGTCGGCATTCAGGGAGACCGCATCGTGCACATCGGCGATGCCCCGGTGGGCGGCGCCCGCCAAACCTTGGACGCCTACGGCATGGTCCTGTGTCCAGGTTTTATTGACACCCACGCGTCCACCGGCCTGGGTTATATGCTGCCCAACGCCGCCGACAACAAGCTCTTCCAAGGGGTGACCACCGAGATCATCGGCAATTGCGGCACCAGCTCCGGCCCGATCGGCAACCTGCTGGTTCCCACCATGGAGAAGCTGGCGGAGGAGATCGGCTTCCGATTCACCTGGCGAGGCCTCGGCGATTGGCTATCGCAAGTGGAGGCTTACGGCCTGCAATTCAATATCGGCACCTTTGTCGGCCATTCCACCCTGAGAGCCGGAACCTGCCGCGACGCCCAGCAGGTCACCCAAACCGAGATTCAGCAGATGCTCCAGATGCTGGACCAAGCCTGTGCCGAAGGTGCCCTCGGCATCTCCACCGGGCTCGTCTACGCCCCGGGCTCCTTCGCGACCACCGAGGAGATCATCGCCCTGGCCAAAGTGGCGGCACGCCACGGCGGTCTTTACGTCAGCCATATCCGCGACGAGCGCCAGCATCTCGAGCAAAGCATCGACGAAACGGTCCGCATCGGTACCGAGGCCCGGCTGCCGATTCTGGTCAGCCACCTCAAGGCCGCTGAAAAGCCCAACTGGGGCAAGATTCCAGACATCATCCGCAAGATCGAGCTGGCGCGCAGCCAAGGCCTCGACATCAACTTCGAGGTCTACCCCTACGCCGCCGTGTCCACCAAGCTGCGCACCTTCATTCCCAAGGAATGCATGGCCGACGGCTTACCCGGCCTAAAGCTGCGCCTGGAACGGGACGATTGGCGAAAATATTGCGTCGACTGGCTCGCCTACCGCGGCACCGATTTCAACAGCATGGTGCTGATCACCGACAGCTTGCCGGGCCATCAGGTCCGGGGCAGGAGCATCGGTGAGATCGCCTCGGGGCTGCAAAGAGAGCCCGGCCATTTGGTGGTCGACCTCCTGCTTTCAGATCCGGATGCCTGGCTCGTCTACCATTGCTTGTCCCAAGACGACGTCGACGCCGCGGTGTTGTGCAATGAGTCGATCATCTGCTCCGATTCCTGGAGCCATCCGGTCAATGCCCCGAACCAAATTGGCAACCCGCACCCGCGGACGTTCGGGGCCTTCAGCCGATTCCTCGAACGCTACGCCCTCGAAGGGCTGATCCCGTTCGGCCATGCGATTCGCAAGATCACCTCCTACCCCGCGGATATGCTCGGGCTGAAAGACCGCGGGCGCATCCTCGAAGGTAGCCGCGCGGATCTCGTATTGTTGAATCCCAACGAGGTTAAAGAGAACGCCACTTTTGCCGACCCTCGCCAACTCAGCTCCGGCACGGTGAAGGTATGGGTCAACGGCCAGATCGTCCTTGAGGACGGACACATCACCGAGGCCAAACCGGGGCAGGTCTTGCGCCGGGCAGCAGGGTAAGACGAACGGCACCGGCTCGATCACCCACGGGCCTTTCACTCTCTAGCAACTCGGGATAGAATTCGGAGGTACGGTCATGTCCGCGGAGCGTCCACCCATCTTGCGTGACGCCGGTGAGCAGGACGCAGCGGCCATCGCTGAGATCTACAATCAAAGCATCGCGGCCGGCGACGCCACTATGGACGGCGTCGACAAAACTGCACAAGATATTCGGTCCTGGCTGGCGGCCTTCTCAAAGCGCGAAACCATCTTGGTTTTCGAGCAACCGCAGCACGAGCAGCCGCCCGAGTCTGCTTCCCCAGGAAGTGGAAAGATTGTCGGCTGGGGCATCATCAAGCGGTACAGTGATCGACACGGTTATCGGTTCGCGTGCGAAACCGCCGTTTACTTGCGTCGCGATCAAGTTGGGCGCGGTTTGGGCACGCGCATGAAACATGCGTTGATCGACCGCTGCAAGTTGTATGGATACCATCATCTGGTGGCAAAGATTTTCGCCGACAACAAAGCCAGCATCGGCTACAACCTGAAGCTCGGTTACGAGCAGGTCGGCGTTCAACGGGAAATCGGCTGGAAAAACGGCCAGTGGAAGGACGTCGCGATTCTCCAGCTGATTCTCGACGACATTGCTCCGGGAATACCCGAAGATCTCGCCGATTGACTCGCGGCCGGGTAGGCGAGGTCGGCAAGCTTTTTAGTCTGAGAAACATCACTTGGCCGCAGGCTCTGCGCCCGGCCTTTTCATTTCCTCCCTAAAAAGGAGAGTGCTTCATGGAAACTTCCAGCTCTACCGTCCACGACGATCCTCAAAAAGATCCGAGCCGCCTCGACGGTCTACCGCAGAGCGTCAAAGATCTAATTCTCGCCATTGAAGCGGAAGATCAATTCACCCCCAACATGGCCAAGCGCCTGTTGGAATCCTCCTCGATCAACCCCGACGATCTGGCCGCCTGGGCCGACTACGGACATCCCGACGCCGATTCCTATGGCCGCAAGCTGGTCTACGACGGCGGATGCTTCGAGCTGATGGTGATGTCTTGGGTCGACGGCGATATGGCCGCCATCCACGACCACGGCTACACCCAATGGGGCGCGGTCAAGCTCTTCGGAACCGCCGAGCACGCCATCTTCAAAATGCGCGATGGTCGCCTCACCACGTCCGAGCGGCGGGTCTTCGAGGCCGGCGATGTGGTCAGCGTGGCCCATGACCTGATCCATCAAATGGGCAATGTGGGCTCGGAGCCGTTCCTCAGCCTGCACCTCTACGGGTGTTACGGCCGCGACGGCGACATCACCGCCGATGCCCGACTCTACGAGCTGCACGAGGGCAACATCCAACGCACCAGCGGCGGGGTTTTCTTCGACCTACCCGACTCCCAGGTGAACGCCCGCGAGGCGGGTCTCAGCGCGGATTTCCCGACCCGCCTGCGCCATAAGGTCGAGCTGCTGAAGCGCATGATGCGCGCCAACGACAGCCTGGCCAAAGGCACCTTCCAGAGTAAGCAAGAGCAAGCCCTCGCCAAGGAGCTCTTCGAATCCCAAACCTGGCGCCGAGCCGACGAGGATATCCAGCGGGCGGACTGCCAGGACGACCACCTGCAGAGCCGTTATTGCGACATTCTTTACCAGGAGCTGACCGCCACCGCCCAGCTGCTGGCCCAGCTCCAGGATCACGGTCTGATCGATCATCCCGTGGCCTCCGGCTTGCAAAAGGTGAGCGATGTCGACTGCACCTTCACGGTTTCCAAAGCCTATGTAGAGTTGTTGAGCGACCATTCGGGCATCGACATCCAGCTGCCGATGGCCGCCTGATTCGCGATCACGCCGATCGGCAGACAAGCCTCGACGAGATGAGGAGCTGGTCTCTCCAGCTCCTTTTTCTATTTGCGGCTTTAGTTTTCTATGCCGCTGTATGTTCTATGCCGAGTGTGTTTCGAACACCCTGAGCACGGCGGCTACCACCAGATTTCAGCCTCGGGATTCTCCCAGCTTGCTTTGGGAAATTGCTCCTCCCGGCTCCGACGGTGGAAATGTCCGTCTTGGCGCCCTTGCTCGGCGATCCGCGCCAGCGCAGCCTCGATTTCCTGAAGCTGCTCCGAGCTGAGACCACCCCCTTGCTGCTCGGTGGAATCTCCTTCGCCTTGCCGGCCTTGTCCCTGTTGCCCTTCGCCTTGCCGGCCTTGACCCTGCTGCCATTCACCTTGCCGGCCTTGACCCTGCTGCCCTTCGCCTTGCAGACCTCGACCCTGCGGGCCTTCGTCCTGCTGGCCTTGCCCCTGCTGGCCTTGACCCTGCTGCCCTTCGCCCTGCCGGCCTTCGTCCTGCGGGTCTTGGCCTGGGGCTTGGGACCCAGGCGGCGGCTCGGGCTGCCCTCCTTCGCCCGATGGACCCTCCTCAGGCTTCGAGCCCGATGGACCTTCCAAACCTTGGGGGTCTCGCGAGCTTTGGGGATCTTGAGAGCCTTGCGGATCCTGGGAAGCCGGCTCTCCCGACCCTGCCCCACCTGCCGATGGCCCTCCGTCGTTTCCGGAGGCGCCCTGGGACTGACCACCGCCGCTGGAGCCTCCCCCGGCCGACGACGAGCTCCTCTGGGATGAGCTCGAGCTCTGAGATGAGCTTTGGGACGAGCTCTGAGAACGGCAAGCCGGCGGCGGATTCTCAATCAGAGCTTCGATCTCCTGGATCTGCTCTCTCAGGAAATCGTAGTTCAGCTCTGCGGCATCACTGAGCTCTTGAGTGATGCGTGCGTCCGACACCGAGGCGAAGCGATCTCGGGCGTTCTGCCAAAGGTCCAAGGTCCGCTCGAGCCGACAATTCTTCGGATCCCTTTCCGCGACTCCCCATTGGAAGAAATTGACCCCATCGTTGAAGAGGGCCTCTCCGAGCTCAGGTTGGATCTCCAGGGCCTTTTGGAAAAGATCATGGGCGTCCGCATATCGCTCGGCCAACATCAGCGATCGGGCCTGATTGTGGACCGGAATCTCGGTCCTCAAGCCGAATCCACGGCTCTCTTGGTAGAGTTTTTGGGCTGTGCCGTGCAGGCTCGCCCGATCCATGGCAATGCCTTTCTCGTTGGCTCGATGGGCCAGCTTGAGTAGGTCCTGCTCACCGCATCCGCCCAATCCCGCCAACACGATGGCGGCGACGACTGGTGCCGTGGTCGAGCGAACACCTGAGATGCTTCCCCCGCCGGTCGGCCTCTCCGGCTCATCCAAGGCGGACATCTCAAATCGAGGCACCGCGGGCTGCCGAGGCCCCGGCCAGAGGCGATCAAAGATCCAAAGCGCCAAGAAGATCAACACGGGAAGCCATGAGATATCTCGCCGGGAGCTCTCGCTGGGAGTCGACGCGCTTCGTCCCCTAGTGGTGATGGCCGACGCCAATACCGCGGCGCTGCCATCATCGATCGGGGTGAACAGCCCGTCGGTTTCATGGCTGATGCGCCTGAAGTGCCGGTCGACCCGTCGTGTCGTAAATTCCCGCAGCACCGACTTCTCTTCCTTACCGGCCACCACGTCGCGAAAGTCGTAGATCAAACGCGATTCACCCGTCGTGCTGCCGATCGATACGGAGTGCACCACCGTCTCCTGCCGGGCCAACGCTTGCAGCACCTCGGCATAATCCTCTTGAGCCTCGGATTCCCGTGGCTCCGGAATCTCGCCGTCGCCGATCAGCACCACTTGCAACGACGAGGCCCGGTCCAAGGCGTAGGGTAGGACCGCCTCCAGCGCATGCCGCAAATTGGAGCCGGTGCCGCGGTAGAAATTGTGGATCTCAAGCACCTCCAAGGCTTCTTGGACGGTGCCGTGATCCCGGGTCAAGGGGAGCTGAATGGTCGCCACTCCGCTGTAGGACACCACACCGAACCGGGCCGTCGGCATCTGCTCCACCAGCTGCGCCGCCAATCTCTTAGCGGCCACGAACCGCTTGCTCAGGGCGTTTTCTTGTCCCAGGAAGAGATCCGTGACGTCTTCCGCATTCATGCTCGCGGAGGCGTCGATCATGAGCAAGACGTCGGGCGCGTCCACTTCGAGCTCGTCGCCGGGCCCCGGCAGATAGGGTCCCGCTGCGGCCACGATCAACCACAGACCCATCACCCTCAGCATCAGACCGTGGAAGCGCCATGACCGCTTCCCGTGGCGGCTGTATGCCGGGCGAAAGCGAGGGCCCACATACTTCTCGAGCCATTCAAAAGCCGCCGCTTGACGTTTCAACAGGGCGCCGATGAGCAGCCACCAAGGCACGGCCAGCCAAAGCCAATGACTTGCGGCAAAGCTCATCGCCAAGGCCTCGTCAGCGCGGTCAGCTCGACCACCGTGCACAGAACGAACACCACGAATCCGACCAAAGCCCAACGACTCGCGGCCACCCGCCTACGGATCACAGTACGGGTGCTGAGGGGCGCGCTTTCCAGCCGAGAAAGCTCACCGAAAATCTTGCTCAACGCATCCGCGTCGGTGGCGCGAAAATACTCGCCGTCGGCGACGGCGGTCAAAGCCCGCAAGCTCTCGTCGTCCAAGGCGGCCAAGAACGGAGCGTCGCCACCGACCCGTTCCCCCTGGAAATAAACTTCCTGGGGGGTTTCGGAGCCGATGCCGATGGCATAGAGCCGGGCCTCTGCCCGTTTGAGGTAGCGCGCCGCCAACATGGGATCCAAACCCAGATTGGATTCTCCGTCGGTGATCAGAATGACCGCTTGATCCCGACCTTCGACTTTTTGACGTTGAAGTCGCTCGGTGGCCATCACCAGGGCGTCTCCGATGGCCGTGCCTCCACCTTTCGTTTGGTTCAGCGCGTGCACCGAGACACTGTCCAACAACGCCTTCAGAGCCACCCGATCCTCGGTCAAGGGGCTTTGGACGTAGGTATCGCCGGCAAAGATATAGATGCCGACCCGATGCCCGCCGCTGCGATCCAAGAAATCAGCGGCGATGGACCGCAATGCCGTCAGTCGGTCGGGCGGAAAATCCTTGGCCAACATGCTCAAAGAGACATCGAGCACCAGGGCGATGTCGATGCCTTCCTCATCCATGCGCTCAAATCGGCTTTCGTGAAAGGGCTGGGCCGCCGCCACCACCAATACCGCGGTCGTGACCATCTCCGCGATCGCCAACCCCAGCCACCAGACGTCCCGATTCTTGCCTCTGGATCGATATTGAAGCGGCGGAAACGTCACCACATCTCGACGGTAGCGCCGCCATCTCAAATACCCGACGCCGGGAACGGCCACCAAGAAAATCAACACCCAGGGATGCACGAATTGAATCATGGGCGTTCCCCGGGCTTCTCGGCCTCTCCGCCGGAGACCAAAAGGGTCAGCTCGCAAGCGTTGTGAAATTCCTTTCGGGTCGGCTCCACACGTCGAAATTGCAGTCCCGCCAGCAGCTCGAGCATCGGCACCTCGGGGAGGTCGCCGACCTCCTGCTCGACCTCCGGAAAGGTGAGGGTCGCCATCGGCTTGCCCGTCTCCGTCGCCAAATGCTGCTTCAACCCCTCCGCCAGCGCGTGGCACCCCTGACGGAAGTCGCCGCCTTCGCGGTCGAATCGCTTGCGGATGCGGTCAACGAAATGCTCGGACTCGGCCAAAGGCTCGACGACGGGAGACGTCGGCTCCACCTCGGGCTCCGTCGAACGAGACCGCTTCCGTTTCCACAGCCAATAGGCCAAGGCGCCGAAGAGCAACAAAAACGCGATGACCTTGGGCCACACCTCCGGACCCGGCTCCAGGATGTGAAGCGGATCCGCCGCCCCAACGGGCAAGGAGCTCATGCGCTCAGCAGCCTCCGCTTGCGATGAAAGAAACGATCTAGACCGGCCCGAACCGGCTCGTGGGTGCCGAAGGACTCAAACGCCAACCGGTAGGTGCCGCACTTCTCCCGCAGAAACCCTTGCATCTCGGCCAAAGAGCCCGAAGCCTCGGACGAGCCGAGGGGCGTCCAATGCGGCGAACGATTCCCTTCGGAGGGGCGAGCGCGCATGGCCAGCGGAACGTCGTCCGCGAATTCCAACGGATCGTAGACGTGAAGCAGGGAAACGTCGTGCTGAGCCTGGAAATATTTGAGGTCTTCCGGCAGATCGTGGTCGATGAAGTCGGAAATCACAAACACCACGAAACGACCCCGATATTTTTGGATGGCATGGATCGCCACCCGGATATCGCTGATCTCCACGGGTCGAGACCACGGCTCCACCTGCTCGAGAATCGACCGGAGCACTCGGAAGAGCTGCTTTCCGCCGCCCGCGGGCCGGCTCTCCGCCAGCACGCGGTCGGCAAAGAGCACGTGGGCAAGATGGTCTCCCGACTGCTCGACCGTCGCCGCCACGGACGCGGCGAGCTCCACCCCCAGCTCCAACTTGGTTTTCCGGCGGCTGCCGAATGCCATCGACGGGCTGACGTCCAGAGCGATGAAGACCTCTCGCCGACGCTCTTCGAGGTGCACCTTGACGTGAGGCTCCCCGAGCCGAGCGGTGATATTCCAGTCGATGCTGCGGGCCGGCTCACCGGGCACGTAGGCTCGGCACTCGTGAAAGATCATGCCCCGGCCACGGATCGCCGTCAGATAGTCCCCGGGGCGCAGGCCGGCGGCGTTGTGGCGAGCCACCAGCTCCAGCCGATGCACACGATCCAGAAGATCGCCGACCTCTTGATCTTCGATCGACCGAACGCCACCGGATTGAGGCGGCTGCGATGGAGACAGCCGGGCCAACTCAGGGCACCTTCACGGTTTCGAGGATTTGATCGACGACTTGATCGCTGGTCACGCCCTCGGCGTCGGCGTAATAGCTCGTCAAGATCCGGTGACGCAACGCACCGTGGGCCACCGCTTTGACGTCTTCCGGCCGCACCTCTTTGCGTCCTTCCAAAAACGCGTGGGCACGACCGCCTTGGATCAGAGCGATCGAGCCCCGGGGTGAGGCACCGTAGCGGACGAAGCGCCCCAGCTTCAACCCGGCCTTTTCGGGATGGCGGGTCGCCTGCACGAGCTCGGTGGCATATTGAATCACCCGTTTCTCGACAAAGATCTCCTGCACTTTGCTTTGCCAAGCGAGGATGTCTTGGTCGGAAAACACCGCTTCCACCTCCGACGTCGGAGACTCGTCGATCACCAGCCGCACCACCTCTTGCTCGTGGGAATGCTCGGGATAGGTCACCGTCCACTTAAAAAGGAATCGATCGAGCTGGGCCTCCGGAAGCGGGTAGGTCCCCTCTTGCTCGATCGGATTTTGAGTGGCAAACACCAGAAAAGGCGCTTGCAGCTTGTGGCTCTCCAGGCCGATGGTGACCTGTCTCTCTTGCATGGTTTCAAGCAAGGCGGACTGCACCTTGGCCGGTGCCCGGTTGATCTCGTCCGCCAGCACGAAATTGCTGAAAATCGGGCCCCGAACGGTTTCGAACTCAGCGGCGTGCTGGTTGTAGATGCGTGTGCCGAGGATGTCCGCCGGCAGCAGATCCGGGGTAAATTGCAGCCGTTTGAACCGCACCTTGCACAATTTCGCCAGCCGATTCACCGCACGGGTTTTTCCCAAGCCCGGCACGCCTTCAATCAGCACATGCCCTTGGGCGAGCAATCCCAACACTAATCCTCGGATCAAATCCCGTTGGCCGATCACTCCTGATTCGAGCTCGGCCAACAGCTTGGCAAGGTCCCGCTGTGCATCCACTGTGCTTTTGGTCACGCTGATAGGTCTCCCGACGATCCGACTATTTGGACGATCCTGCCCGCATGGAAAGGGTCAGACCATGGTAACGGCAAAGGGCTTCAGAACAAACCCATCGGCTGGGAATCAGAGCGGCAGTCTTGGGTCACGACGGCATATGACCCGATTCATGACCTTCGGCACATGCGGACATGACCTCCGAGATCGGATCCTACAGTCCTCGCCGGACAAAAGACTGGACCGGCTGGAATCTCAACCCTTGGAGGCATCATGGAGCTGCTCAGAGAAATTTCCCGATGGACACACGTGCTCGTAGGTTTCACGGGTTTGGTGGCCTTTTGGTTCCCGGTGCTCGCCCGCAAAGGCGGACGTCTGCATCGCGTTACCGGCAAAGTTTTCGTCATCTGCGGATATCTGGTCACCGGCTCCGCCGCCCTTTCGTGCACCTTAATCGGCCACTCCATTTTCAGTCGAGGTCTGGCCGCCCAAAACCAGAACAACCTTTCCCTGATCGTGTTCCTGGCTTATTTGGCCTGGGTGACTTTCGTCACCCTGCGATACTCCACCGGAGTGTTGGGCACCAAGAAGAATCCCCGCCTGCTCAAAACCCCGGGGTTTCAATTTCTAGCCGTCTCGGCCATGGTCGCCAGCAGTTTGCTCATCGCCTATGCCACCCTGATACCGACTTCCTTCTCGCCCCTGCTCTACGGGCTCTCCCCTATCGGCATCCTGACGGGTTTGCCCATGCTGCGATACATGAACGGAAAAATCGAAGGCAAGCGAGCGTGGTTCTACGAGCATATGTCGGCGACGGTCGGGGCGGGCATCGCCTTCCACACCGCCTTCGCAGTCTTTGGCGCCCAACGTATCTTCAACCTCTCCGGCGCCGGTCCCATGGCCTTCCTGCCGTGGCTTTTGCCCACCGTGATCGGCGTTCCCGGCCTCATGTTGTGGCAAAGGTATTACCGGCGAAAGTTCGGTGACACAGGCACATCCACAGGCACCCAACAAGCCAGCGCGACCGTGCTGTCGGGCGGCGCCGGCTGATAGGCTAGATCCGTGCCTTCCCCATTTCATCAAGACGAAACGACGCCCGCTGCTGCCATTGATCGAAGTGCTTGGCTCGTGGCTTTCGTGGTCTTCGTGGGTCTTACGGTTTCCTGGCTGCAAGGCGGAGCTTCCTGGAGCTTCGCGCTTCAAAGCACGGTGGTCGGCCTGGTGTACCTATGGCTCACCGTGGGGCTCGGGGATCAGCTGCTGGAAGGAAGGCGCAAAACCCCCGCGTGGATCTATTTTGCCCTCCAGCTCTTGACCCTGGGCGTGCTCGCCTACGTGTTCATTCAGCATCGAACATTCGGGGTGATTTGGTTGCTTCACATGCCCTTGATCACCCATGCCCGGATGATGCTATCCCCACTCGGCACCGCGCTCGTCTGTCTCGCCAGCCTCGGCTGGATGACCGCCCACGTGCAGATCCTAGCCGGCTGGCAAGAGGTGCCGGGATCCATCTTCGGTATCGGTACGGCGGTAGCCTTCGTGCTCTTTTTCACCGACATCGCCATGCGTGAAGCCAGTGCCCGGGCCAAGAGCCAGAAACTGGGCGAGAAGCTCGAAGAGGCCAACCGTCGGCTCGGTGCCTACGCAGTTCAGGCCGAAGAGCTAGCCGCCGCCCGCGAGCGGGCGCGGATGGCCCGAGAAATTCACGACAGTGTCGGCCACTCGCTGACCGCCGTTCACATGCAAATCGAAGCCGCTCGGACCATGCTCGGACGGGATGAGGCCAAAACCCGCAGTGCCCTCGACAAAGCCCAGATGTGCATCCAAGACGGTCTCACCGAGATTCGGCGATCGGTCTCCGCGTTGCGCGCCGATCCCTTGGACGGTCGCGGCCTCGACGAGGCCCTAGCCGACCTGGCAGACGTCAGCTCCGATTCTGGATTGCCCGTCCGGCTGAGGGTTTCCGGCCCCCGTCGGCCCCTCAATGCAGACACCACCCTCGTGCTCTACCGCTGCGCGCAGGAAGGTCTGACCAACGCCCGCAAACACGCCCAAGCCCGGCACGTGAGCCTGGAGCTCGACTACTCCCGAGCCGACGGCTCCGAGGGCTCCATAGGCCTCCGCGTCCAAGACGACGGCATCGGCGCGGAAGCTCCCGAAGGCGGCTTCGGTCTGCTGGGCCTGCGAGAGCGCGCCCAGCAAATGGGCGGTCGGCTCGACATCCAATCCACCCCGGGAGAAGGTTTCGTCCTCAAGCTGACCGTCCCCGCTCCTGCTTTTGATGGATCGACCCAGACATGATCAACATTCTCTTGGTCGACGACCAAACCCTATTTCGCGAGGGTTTGGCGACCCTGCTCTCGGTCCACGACGACCTCCGGGTCATCGGAGAGGCGGTCAACGGTCGCGAGGCCGTGGACAAAGCACGGGACCTGCGTCCTGATGTGATCGTCATGGACCTGCGCATGCCGATCCTCGGCGGAGCCGCCGCCACCCGAGAAATCATGTCGTGGCCCACCCCACCACGGATCCTGGCGCTCACCACCTTCGACGACGACGACGACGTCTTCGAAGCCCTCCGAGCCGGCGCCGGCGGCTACCTGCTCAAAGACTCACCCTCCGAACGAGTCGTCGACGCCATCCGCACCGTCGCCCGCGGCGAGCCCTTCCTCCAACCCTCCATCACCGCCAAGCTGCTAGCTGACCTCCAAAACCGACAACCGTCGAGCCACAGCAAACCACCCACCGAAGAGCTCTCCGAGCGCGAGCTCGACATCCTGCGCCTGCTGGCCCAAGGATTACCCAACAAAGCCATCGCCACCCGCCTCCACCTAGCGGACGGCACCGTCAAAAACTACGTCACCAGCATCCTGACCAAGCTCGACGTCACCGACCGCACCCAAGCGGCGCTCAAGGCCCGAGACCTGGGTTGGGTGTGAGGAAATCCACACCTCCCTCCCCGTCGTCCACCACGATTCCTTTAGAAGGCGGCCTACGCTCAGCGCTTTGATCCGCCCGCACGCCATCCAGTCAAACTCCGCTCCTTCTCGGCCCGACCCTCTCTTCTTGAGCGGGTCACTTTCAGGGAGCAGGGCAGCTGCTCCACCTCCTGCGCGACACTGGATGTCAAGTCTCGTGCTGATTGCTGTCAGGAATCATACATTCGGCCCGCCACTGCTCAAGAGTCTTAAATAGCACCGTAAAAGGCCAATCTGCAGAAGTTTCCTTCCTCCATGTAAGATGCACGACTGCATACTTGTGATTGAAGCCCTTGAGCTCAAATAGAACATCGTCGCTGTCTATCCTGCGTCCGACCGCCCGTAGAGAAACGCCCTGCAGCTTGTGGCCAGGGCTGATTTCTCGCAGTAATTCCTTCTCCAGCGCTTCGCTGTGTCTGTCAGAAGGAGCCCAGGGCTCTAGCCACTCAGTCTCGTCCTCAATTTCCTTCATTCGCTCTCTCCTCAAGTAGCTGACCTGCCAAAAGAGGTTTCTCTCAGGCTGAAGGCGGCCCAATAGTCATCGATGGTGCCAGCAAGGAGCTCGCCCGTTCCCTTGAAGAGCCGGAGATACCTCTTATGCTTTCCAAGCGTTGGCCAGCACCTTATTCACTAGCAAAGCTGTTTGGACTTGCCCCGGTGAAGTTGCCCCGGTTTCGTGGTCGGGCCTAGCTTGGGAAACTCCTTCCGGCACTACGGATCTGGAACCCTCAGCACTATCGGCGAGGCAACCTGTCTCGGGACTCGGGTTTGCTCCAGCAGCCACGCGCTCCGTCGAAGAGCAAAGGTGTCAATTTTCGAAATCTTCCAAGAACAGACTATAGAATTCAGCATCTGTCTGAACCTCACCTCTAGAGATGGCTTCCCCGAGAATCAGAGCAAGGTCGAGATGAAGCGGTTCCTTGTTGGGAGGTGCTCCTGATTGAAAGACGTCGAGAAATATACGGCCTTCGTCGCCGACGCTCCAAGATCTGTCTTGTCTCGGAAATAGATTGGCTCCGAGGAAGACGATGCCGCATGAGAACAGCTCGTCATCAGTCATCAAGCTCGACTTTTCGGTCTTGATTGCAAAATCAATGGTTTGCCAAGGTTCTGGAAACTCTCCAGAGCGGTTTCCGTCCGAGAACCTCGAACGGAAAAATCCTTCCATTTTGGCGCGAGTTCCTGGATCGATGATTTGCGCCAAGAAATCCTGAACCCTTGAGTGGTGTCGCTCGAGAAGCGCTTGATCCTGTACGTTGCGATACTTTTGCAACCACCATACTACGATGAGCCCAATCGTCAGAAGAAGCAGTGCGGGTTCAAGAAGAATTCCACAGGTCGATCCTCCTGCCGTGCTTTGAACGAGATCTAGCCATGGACGGCTGGTCATGAGTCCACCTGTACCGATCCAGCGCGCAATCGTTCGAGCCAATACATCGGCAGGACTGGATTAGGCTCGGCACGCCCCCTACTTGCTCGGCCGAGTCTCTCCCTGGGTCCAGCTACCGATCTTCACCAAGAGAATCTCTGTCTCCTGACATGGAGCCTCATCTGGACCTACACAGAAGCTTGAGAACCAGATTTCGCCCTGCCCAATCATCACCCCTCTCCAGCTATCCGAGAGCCGACCAGCTCACAGGCATGTCGCTCGCTGACGTCGTGCTCTTCCTGAATCCAGGAGGCCACGTCCCGCCGAGACTCGGGGCTCACCACTTCTTTCCGAGCGCCTCCTTGAGGATTTGCTTGTCGAGGGTGAGATCGGCGACGGCGGCTTTGAGCCGCGTGTTTTCGGCCTCCAACTCCTTGAGACGGCGGGCCTCGCTGACGTTCATGCCACCAAATTTGGCCTTCCACCGGTAAAAGGTCCCGGTGGAAATGCCGTGCTCACGGCAAAGATCCTGAGTTGAAGCTCCACTTTGGTGCTGTTCCAGGATCCGGATGATCTGCTCTTCGCTGAATCGGCTCTTTTTCATGCGCTCCTCCTGGGTCCGATTTTCTCACCAGAAACGGACCGATTTTCGGGGAGCAGGTCATAGCTGTCCTCCGTGTTGGTTGGAAACCAACCCTAATGACAGTTTCAGGGGCAATCATTCAGGCTTACCGGAAGGACACTGTGGCGTGACCTTGGACGTTGATAGAAATCCTGATGCCACGCGCGATTAGTGCTCCTGTAAAGCTCCTATTTCCAATAACTTGGCATTAGAAACTGTTTAAGATGAGTCTCGACGATCGCGGGCACGTCCAGGCATGACGACTGCGAGGCACTGTCGGTCACGCACCAGCGGGCGTGTACACGCCTTGACCGATCCACTGGTGGCGACACTGAACGGACGTGGGATCTCTCAGGAAAGATGGGAGAGAAGACCAAGAAGACTTGGGATGATCGTCTCGGTACCCACATTTGTCACTGACGAAATCTCAACGATGAGCTGCGTGGGAAGCCCCAGTAGATCCGCCCATTCCTCTCTGCCTTGTGAGTTTGGAAGGTCCATCTTGTTGACCAAAAATAGAGTGGAATCTAAATCCCAAGAGGCACCGATTTCTGCACAAAGATCCTGCCAAAAACGGAACGCTTCTAGGTTTGGTTCAAGTGCCGGCAATTGGCCATCCACTAGAAAGATACGGGTACCTGAGCTGAGTAGAAAATCAGCTTGATGCTGGACTTTGGGTTCCATCAGAATGGCTTCCTGGAAGGACTCGCAATGAAGGGGACCCAGTAGATCCAAGCGAACCATCTCGAAGTCAATTCTGTCTTCGCCTAGTTCAATACTGAACGAGAGTTTCAGCATACCTGAGATAGGGTCTCTTTCTACTGGACAGCCTAGGTGTCGGCCTAGAGCCTTCATAGTTTCGGTGCGCCCAGACAACGCACCGCCAAGAACGGCAACTTTTTCTATTCTAGGTTTTCTCATTGAAACATTCCGTTAATGACCAGATAGACGTTGTCCGTCCCTCCTGTAATCGCTTCTTTAAAGTCGCTAGCAGAATCAAAAACCCGGTTCAGCAGCGGATCTAGAATAGTTCCGTCTTTCATTAGCACAGCAGCGTGAAATCTGAATCCTGTGCCCGAAGTTACAACCCCTGGGGCTGTTGGAAGATTTCCCTTCTTCGCTCTTAGGAAAATCACCGAGTCTGCATCTGGAAGATTCGGTACAACCAGTTCAGAGAGATACTTGCAATCGGCAGTACAAGTTTGAGACGCCCTTCTAATGGCTTGTCTCGCGTTGGGATCGTCGATTCTTCTGCCAATTCGAGAGACCCGCGCAGAGAGGCGGGTCAGTGCCCGAATGACTGAAGCGGGCTTGCCCGTTCGGAGGGCTCGGCCAATGAACCTAGCAAATCCCAGCAATGCGAGGGTAGAAGTAACCGCAAGAAAAGCCAAGAGGACCGGCAAGAGATTGGCGATCAGTAGGTCTCTCGCGGACAATTTGCCTCTGTTCTCAGCGCCCAGAATTAGATTGCCGCCTATACCTCCTTGGATCGAGGCTAATGCTGATCTAATGCCATTTACTGCCAACGTTTCGGAAAGCCCACCGGAAAACAAACCCGAAGGATCGCTTAGGCTCACCGGGCTCAGCATCGAGTAAACATATCTATTCAGAGACTGCGAAAGTCCTTGTACCGCGGGAAAAGGATCCACTGACACAAACCGACCCATCCCTGGATCCAACCAGCGGGCCCGGTGATACCCCAAACCCGCCGCGATGCGCGGCTCTCCAGTAAACCCATAGGCCTG
>JAUIJL010000039.1 GCA_030431255.1 Thermoanaerobaculia bacterium
CCGTATGGAAGGGCCATCGCTCAACGGATAAAAGGTACTCCGGGGATAACAGGCTGATCTCCCCCAAGAGTTCACATCGACGGGGAGGTTTGGCACCTCGATGTCGGCTCATCGCATCCTGGGGCTGGAGCAGGTCCCAAGGGTTCGGCTGTTCGCCGATTAAAGCGGTACGTGAGCTGGGTTTAGAACGTCGTGAGACAGTTCGGTCCCTATCTCATGTGGGCGTAGGATACTTGAAGGGATCTGTCCCTAGTACGAGAGGACCGGGATGGACGAACCTCTGGTGTACCAGTTGTCGCGCCAGCGGCATGGCTGGGTAGCTAAGTTCGGAAAGGATAACCGCTGAAAGCATCTAAGCGGGAAGCCCCCCCTGAGATTAGGTATCCCTGAAGACCCCTGGGAGACTACCAGGTTGATAGGCGGGAGGTGTAAGCGCTGTGAGGCGTTGAGCTGACCCGTACTAATCGGTCGTTTGGCTTGACCTTTCAAGCCGAGTGCCTATCTCCAGCGAATCTCATCGCCGTGACTCGATTCAAACGTATTACCCAAACCCGAATCCCCGAAACCGTATTGAGTTTCCGGTGGTCGTAGCGAGGGGGAAACACCCGTTCCCATTTCGAACACGGCAGTTAAGCCCCTCAGCGCCGATGGTACTGCATGGGAGACTGTGTGGGAGAGTAGGTCGCCGCCGGGATTGATTTTTGAAAAGCCCCTGTTCCAACAGGGGCTTTTCCCTTTCCAGGGATATGGCTAAATATTTGTTTGAGAGACCCGTGCGCTTGACAGCCTTCTCGGCCCGCGGATACTCTCCACGACTCGTTTCCCTGTTTTCCACTCTATTTTTGATCTTCAGCAGACCATCAAAAAAGGATCGCACCCATGGCGGTTGAGACCTCAAAGAGCCTCGTGATTGTCGAGTCTCCCGCAAAAGCCAAGACGATCAGCAGGTTCTTGGGACCGGAATATCAGGTGGAGGCCAGCTATGGCCATGTAAGAGACTTGCCGCAAAGTCGAAAAGATATTCCGGCAGCAATTCGTTCGAAAGAATGGGCAGACTTGGGAGTAGACATCGAAGGTAATTTCGATCCAGTCTACGTGGTTCCCAAGGATAAAAAAGAGCACGTCAAAAGGCTCAAAGCCGCACTCAAAGATGCCGACTCTCTTCTGCTCGCGACTGATGAAGATCGCGAAGGAGAGAGCATCAGCTGGCACGTGCTCGAGTTGCTGAAACCCAAGAAATCTCAAACCGTGCAGCGGATCGTATTCCATGAAGTCACGCCGGAAGCGATCAAACATGCCCTGGATTCTCCCCGTAGCGTGGACGAGAATCTCGTGCGTGCCCAAGAAGCACGGCGCGTTGTCGACCGACTCTATGGTTACTCCCTCTCTCCCTTGCTTTGGAAACGGGTCGCACCGGGGCTTTCGGCTGGCCGTGTGCAAAGCGTTGCAGTGCGGCTCTTGGTGGAGCGCGAACGAGATCGAATCGCTTTCGTATCGGCAGAATATTGGGACATCAAAGCTGAGCTCGAGACCGCTGAGCAGGAAAAGCTGAAAGTTAAGCTGATCAGCGTTTCCGACCAGCGCATTGCCGAGGGCAAGAGCTTCGACGCCACCACCGGCAAGCTCCAGGACACCAAACGCCTACACCTACAAGGGGATCGGGCGACCTCATTAGCTACGGCGGCCGAGGAAACCAGGCCTTGGACGGTCAGCTCGGTAGAACGAAATCCCGGCTCACAACGACCGGCACCGCCGTTCATCACCTCTACCCTTCAGCAGGAAGCCAATCGCAAGCTGCGCATGACGTCTCGCCAGACCATGCGCGTGGCCCAGCGGTTGTATGAAGGTATCGACCTCGACGGTGAGAGAGTCGGTTTGATCACCTATATGCGTACCGACAGCGTGACGCTGGCTGAACGGGCCTTGGCCCAAGCCCGAGAGCTGATCGGCGATATCTACGGCAAGGACTACCTACCCGAGAAGTCTGTTCACTACAAGACCAAAGCAAAGCGAGCGCAGGAAGCTCACGAAGCGATTCGACCTACGGACCTCTCGCGTCGCCCGCAAGACGTCAAGCAATTTCTCAATGAGGACGAGCAGCGACTCTACGAGCTGATTTGGAAACGGACCGTTGCCTGTCAGATGGTGCCGGCTCAATTCGAACGCACGTCCGTGGAGATCACCGTTGAGGTGGAGGGAGCCAAGCTGCTGCTGACCACGAGCGGCCGTCGGATCGTATTTCCTGGATTCCTCAGGGCCTACGTCGAAGGATCCGACGACCCCAATGCGCAGCTTGGCGATCAAGAAACGTTGTTGCCGGCGCTCAACGAGGGTCAGGAGCTGACGCCGCTAAAGGTCGACGCTGAAAGCCACCTAACCAAACCCGTCTACCGCTATACCGAGGCGAGCTTGGTCAAGAAGCTCGAAGAAGAAGGAATTGGCCGACCCAGCACCTACGCCTCGATCATATCTACGATCCAAGATCGCGGATATGCCTTTAAGAAGGGCAACGAGCTGATCCCCACCTTCACTGCATTCTGTGTCACCGAGCTCCTGGAGAAACAATTCGGTGATTTGGTGGATCCCCATTTCACGGCTCGAATGGAAGACGATCTCGACCAAATCGCCGACGGACGAGTGGCTTGGGCAGCTCTGGTCGCCAATTTTTTCCGAGGCGTCGAGGGCCAACCGGGCTTGCGCTCCCGGGTGGAGCAGGGAGAGGTCATTTATCCGTCGATTCTGCTCGGCACGGAGCCGGAGTCCGGCGACGAGGTCATCGTCAAGATCGGCCGCGGAGCTCGACCCTATGTTCGCTTGGGACAAGCGGGCGAGAAAGCCAGGGTCACGGCCCCGATACCCGAAGGTACCGCACCGGATGAGCTGACCCTGGAGATGGCACTCGATCTGATCAAGAAGAAGAGCGACGACGCCCCGGTGGCAACGGATCCGGAAACAGGCCGTCAAATCTTCCTCAAGATCGGGCGTTTCGGCGCCTACTTCGAGCTCGAGCAGACCGAAGAAGAGAAGGAGTCCAAAGAGAAGCCGAGAAGAGTCTCGCTTCCCCGGGATGTTCAGGCGGACGATGTGACTCCGGAGATTGCCCAGCAGCTGATCTCCCTACCCCGGACCCTCGGTAAACATCCCGACGACAACGAAGAAGTGGTCGCCACCTTGGGCCGTTACGGCCCCTACGTCAAGTGGGGCAAAGAATCTCGCAGCCTCGGCACTTGGAGAGATGCGTGCACGATCGGTCTCGATCAAGCGCTCGAGGTCCTCAAGCAGCCGAAGAAGCGTGGGCGTAATCAGAAAGTGGTGCTCAAGGAGCTGGGTGAGCTGCCCGACGCGGAAGGTCCGGTTCAGATCTTGGACGGTCGATACGGGCCCTATGTCAGCGACGGGACCACCAACGCCACCATCCCGCGGGGCACGGATCCGTTGACGGTGACCGCCGAGCAGGCCCAAGAGCTGCTGGAGGCCCGTCGCAAGGCGGCGCCCAAGAAAAAGAAGCGCACAGCTGCGAAGAAGACAGCTTCGAAGGGGACCACGCGGAAGAAGGCAGCACCCAAAAAGAAAACCTAACCCAGTCCTCGGGGCTTCAAACAAAAAAAACCGGTCGAGAGACCGGTTTTTTTTGTGTCCGGCATAAACAATGTTCTTCGGCTGACCGTAAAAGCGATCGTTAGATTTGGTGTGTTACATGTATAATGCACCACGACACCTCCTCTGGTGTGAGCCGATGACCACAAACCGATGCTGAAGCTGACGAACATCACAAAAACCTATAGCGACGGCACCCGAGCCTTGAGCCCGGTGGACTTGAGCTTTGGCCGCGGCCTATTGGGTTTGTTGGGGCCGAATGGAGCCGGCAAGACCACCCTCTTGTCCATCCTCACCCTAGCGCAAGAGCCCTCAACCGGTGAGCGCCTCTACTTCGAGCTCGACGATCGGGCGCGGCACCGTCCAAAGATTCGAAGCATGATCGGCTATTTGCCCCAAGAATTCGTGCCTCTCAGCAATGTGACCGGCTATGAGTATCTTGAAATATGTGCCGGGTGGAGACGGATTCCCATATCCCGGCGGGCATTGAAACGCCGGATATGGGCCCTTTTGGAAGCTGTGGAGCTCACCGATGCCGCTCATCGCGAGGCGGCCAGATACTCGGGCGGAATGATCCGCCGTTTAGGGTTGGCCCAGGCCATCCTGCATTCCCCGAAGTTCTTGGTGGTCGACGAGCCCACCGCCGGCCTCGATCCCGAGGAGCGGATTCGATTCCGAAATCTGATCACAGATCTGGCGGACGAGATTCCGGTGCTGCTCTCTACACACATTGTCGAGGACATCGAGGCGACGTGCCCGCGCTTGGCCATTCTAGCCAGGGGCTCCCTGCTCTTCGATGGGGCGCCGAGCGAGCTCATGCATCGCGCAGAGGGCTACTTGTGGCAGCTTCCCGCTGGTTCCGCGCCCGAACCGGAGATGGTCACCGTGGCTCGCCGGGTGTCTGCTTCCGGGAAGTCGGTTCCGGTGGTCTATTCCGACTCCTCTCTACCGGGCGCCACGGAGGTGTCGCCCAATCTGGAAGAGGCGTGCTCATTGTTTTTAGCCTTGGAGGCCTCCCAATCTCTTGCCGACGAGCAAGACGAGCAAGACGAGCAAGAGGAGGGGCAGGGGGTCTGATGTTGTTGCTGCGTGCCATCCGGTTTGAAGCCCTGCTGCAATTTAGGTCCTTGCGGTTTCGATTTGGCGCGCTGCTGTGTTTGGCGCTTCCGATCCTCACCCCCTACGGGGTTCTTTTCCTGCTTCAACCCCATGTGCCGCACACTTTCGGGCCGAGCTCATACATCACGATTGTGGTCGATAGCCTCCGGTTTCCGACCTTTATCCTGGCGCTCGTCATTGCCGGAAATCGGACGGATATCGCCGGCGGGCGCGAGATGTGGTCTGTGCTCAGCTCAGCGGGTATCAGCAACACGGGGTATTTCCTCCGCCGGTGTTTGGCGCAGATCGTGCTGCTGACCTGTTTGACGGCGATTCCATTCATCAGCGTCATGGGCGTTCTGGCGGCCGCAGGGATTCGCCTCGACGACCCATGGCGACCACTCGCCAGCTGGCTTCTATTGATCTTGCCGGTCGGATGCGGCTTTATCTTGCTGTGGTCTGCTCTGGTGCAAATCACCGGCACCGAGCTCGGAAGCTTGATGATCCTCGCCTTTGGACGGGGGGCCGCCACCTACTTCTTGGAAAAGGTTGTTCAGCCCTTGTTGGGCTCAAAAATCGTGCTGCATCTGGAATGGTTGGGGTTTCAGAACCTCCAATACTTCTTGGTGCGCATGATCAACCTGATTCGCTGGCCCGAAGATAGGTTTTTCTATGGCGACTATCTGGCCACCGACGTGCCTTTCTCGGTCGCTCAGCTGGCGCGTTTAGTGCTGCCGTCGGTCGCCGTGTTTATGGGATTCAGCCTTGCCGTCGCTTCATTTGCACCCTTTTTTCTAAGGCGTACCCGACGGGATCTCCGGCCCTTGGTGGTTTCCGAGAATCACCCGTTGAGAAATATGATCCGCTACGTGCACCAGCTGAGACAGCGTTATTCCCCCGACGGTGCCTTGTCTTGGGAACGTTTTGTCGGACTGGCGGGAATCACATGCTTCGCGGCCGCCATCGGATATGTCGAGCATAAACGGGTCGAGGCGGCGGGATACGCGGAGCAGCGCTACCACGCCGAAATGCAGACGGAGGACTTCCCGCCCACCCCATCGACGACACGATTCGTCGATTGGCGAGTGGAGGGGGATCTCGCTCCCTCGGGGATTCGGATCACCTCCACGGGCCTGTTGAAACATGATGGAGACGAAGCTCTCGACTTCCTGGCCTTCAGCCTGAATCCATTCGTTCGGGTGTCCGTCCAAATCGAGGGTCGGCGTACCGAGGTTGAGCGCCGCTGGGACCGCATGCGTGTCTCCCTCGATCCCGCGCTTGAGCCTGGTGAAGAGCTGACCGCTGTCTTCGAGGTGAGTGGTCTACCCGGTCAGATGGAATTCGATCTCCACGGATGGCGGGTCAATGATTCTTTTGCCACCCGCTACGAAGCGATGATTGAGAAGGCCTATCCGAGCGCGCGCAATGATCTTTCTCAATCCCAATGGGAACCGGCAATTTCGCGATCCGGGATCGATCTGGATTCCATGGATTTGACGCCCGTGCTCCGCTACGGCACCTGGCAGCTGAGCCCCAAGCCGGTCTATCAGGGCGATCCCGGATACGAGGTGCCCGAGCCGAGCGCATTCCCTTTGCTCGACTTGAGCGTGGATCTCCGAGCTCCCGACGGTTGGTTTATCGGTGATATTTGTGGCAATGCCGCCGACAGGAACGGTCGATTAATCGCCAATTGCCGATCCTCCCTCAGTCGCTATCGCATTCGAGGTGGTCTACACCGCATCGCACAAGCTGACGATCAAGTGGTTGCCGCCGCCTTTCCCGGCCATGAACCGTTGATGCTCCGTCACGTGGAGAGCCTTCAGTCGGCCATCGAGCTCTCCGGTGAAGCCTGGCCCGGCGCTCCCGCCATCGAGCGTCTGGTGGTGGTGGAGAGCAGCCTCAGCGACAATCCGTGGTTTCCCACCGGCCGCGGTGGGTGGAGGGCTAGCCAGTTTCAGATCGATGGGCGGCTGATTGCGTTCAACGAATCCGCGGTGTCGCTCGATCGGCCCATGCAATCGGAGCAAATCGTCGGCGCGGTGATGGCCAGGGAGCTGCTCCGGCGTCGAGACCTCGAGCCGTCCGAATCGTGGGCTTTTCGCAATCTTTTCAGCGCCCTCATGTCCCGCCGCATGGGAAGCAGCCAAGTCCGAAATGGGGCTACCCTCACGGGAAATCCCAATGAAGAGGGGCAAGCTCGATACCCGGTGCTCAACTTGGAGCACTACGTACCGTTCGTATTCGAGCAGAAGGTTCCGGCCCTCTGGACTTACCTCGAAAGTTTGGTCGGCGCCGACAACCTCTACGCTGGGGTGGAAGATTTTCTGTCCCGACCCTCGGATCCGCCCGGAACCTTGGCAGAGCTCTTCAATGATATCGAGCGGCGAGGTGGCCTATCGCTGCAGATCTTCGAAGATAGCTATCTGCGGGGTCACGCCCTTCCCAAGCTGCGTCTGGAGGACGTTCAAAGCCGTTCTCAACCCAATGGCCGCTGGCGTCTGACCGGCAAATTACGCAATACGGCAACCGGCGAGGTGACCTGCCCAGTAGTGGCCAAAGCCGAAGGACAGGTGATCCGTGAGGTCGTCACCGTGACCACCGAGTCGGCCACCGAGTTTGCCTTCGACTTCAACTTTCCTCCCCACACCGTTCAGCTCGACCCGGAGGACACCTGCTTTCGCTGGGTCACCCGTGGACGCATGCGGGTTGAGCGTGTTTCTTTGCTCGCGGGCCGGTAACCCATGAAGGCACGCATAGCGAGTTGGCTGGGAGAAAAACCCGAGAGCTCCAGGTGGATCGCGACCTGGAAGCAAACGGTCTATGCCTTCAACCTGACCCTCGAAAGACGTCTTTGGTTGTTCTTGGGCCTCGACTTCATGCTCGTGGTCCAAGGCCTGGTGGGCGCGCTGGTGGCCGGGGGCAAGATCGACAAAATGCTCGCTTCCAGCGTATTCCTGCCTGCCGCCCTGCTTTGTGTGCCCGCGCTGTCGGGAATCGTGGCTTTGGAACGGCGGGCGGGAAGTCTCGATTTAGCGCTCTCCACGCCTTCTACGGAACGCTATTTCATGCGGCGTGTGGTGCCGATTTGCTCCCTCTTCCTGCTCCAAGGAGCGATCTTGCTGAGCCTCAGCTATTGGGAGTCCAAAGGGGTGGCGCCGCTCTGGAGCTTCGACAAAGGCGTGTTCTTGCTGATTCGGGCCCTATTGCAGAACTTCCTGCTGCATCTATTCGTGGCCGTCTGCGTCCTATTCTGGGCCACACGTTTGCGCACCTCAGGAGGAGTGTGGGGTGCGACCATGGTGCTGATCATGCTCTTCCGGCCGTTTTTGATCGAAAGCCCGCTCTTGGACGGCTCCTGGAGGTCCAGCGAGCTGTTTTTCGGCGTGCCGCGTCCCCTGCTGACTTGGATCTGGTCCATGGCCATAGTCGCCTTGGCGTCCGCGATTCTTTACCTCTACTCCCGTGAGCGTCTGAGGCGCCCGGAGACGATGCTCGACTGAGGAGATGTCATGGTTCGTAAACCTCAAATTCTCGTTGCCGCGGCGACCCTTCTGATGCTCACGGCGAGCGCCTGCCGGCGCCCTGATCAAAAGCCTCCGAAACCGGCGAAAGTTCCGATCACCAGCGAAGTCGTGGCGGAGGGGCCATTTCAGGCAGGGGTTCCACTCTTGGGTCGGGTCACACCCCACCAGAGGATTGAAATTCGTCCCCCAGCCACGGGTCGAATCTCCTATGGAGCCTCCGGCGCCGGCGGATTCCGAGCTGGGCAGCAGGTAAAGCGGGGCGAGCTCCTCTTCCGCATCGAAAGCCCCGGCTCCGGGCTCGCCCTCGCCGAGGCCGAGCTGGCCGCCAAGGCCGCGGAGACCGAGTTGGCGAGGGCCCAAAAAGGCGCTGAAGCGGGCATCTTGCCCCAGGCTGAGCTGGAAGCTCGGCAGATCGACGCCGAGCTCGCGACCCAAAGATTGGTCAAAGCCCGGCTCGAGCATGAGCGTTTGACGGTGCGGGCGCCGGCTTCGGGCACCTTCAAGGTGGAGCGATCTGTTGTCGCCGGCACCGAGGTCGGGCCGGACACCCTGCTTGCGGAGCTGGCCGGAGACGGAGCCGCGCGGGTGGAGGCGTGGGTTCCGGCGGGCGAGCTCCGTCGGTTGACCCTCGGGTTGACCGTCGAATGCCGCCTACCGGGCACCGACACCCTGGTCGGGCTCGGCGAGCTGGCTGAGCTTTCCCAGGAAGTGGAAGACGGTGGTGTGTCGCGAGCAGTGGTGAGCATCGTCCAAAACCTCGCCATGCCCCGATACGGTGAAGGCGTCGAGCTCCGGGTCCTCCTGCCGGAGGTCCCGAGCGCGATCACGGTTCCGGCCCGCTCGGTCATTCGAAACGGTCACGTGACTTCCGTCTTCGTGCTGGAAAAGGTCGGAAAATCCCTGCGAGCGGGAGCGCGGCTTGTACAGCTCGGAGGTGAAGACGGCGAGCGGGTTGAGATACTGGACGGTCTGAAAGTCGGAGATCGAATCGCGGTCGAAGGGGCCGAGTACCTGGCCGACGGTCTCATAGCCCAAGACGTGGACCAGGCCGAGAAGAAAAAGAAAGGGCGCCCCTAGTGCTCGAATTTCTGCTGAAGCGTCCCGTTTCGGTGTGGATCGCCGCCCTCGGGCTGGTGGTCTTGGGGCTATTCTCCCTCTGGCGCCTGCCGCTGTCCCTATTGCCGACATTGGAGCGACCTCGGCTGCGGGTCGAAATTGTCGACCAAGATCGCTCGCGCGCGGAGATGCTGCACGATTTGGTGATACCCCTCGAGCGGCGATTGCAGACCCTGGATGGAGTTACGGAGGTCTTTTCGACCCTCGGTGACGGTGAGGCGGTGGTGACCCTCGACACCCAATGGCAAACCGACGTGGATCGTTTGCGCATCGAGGCGGAGCGCCGTCTGGTCGAGGTCTCGGTCGCCTCCCTCGACGAGCTGACGGTGGAGGTAGAAGCGGGGGATCTTCAGCCGATCCTCCAAGTTGCCGTCTTCGGCGGTCAGGCTCATCAGCGCACGGCGTTCGCGGAAAAGGTATTGGTTCCAGAGCTCGGCCGCCTGAGCGGGGCAGGCCGCCTAGCCACCTACGGCACGGCTCATTTGAGGCCGGTGGTTCAACCCAGGGCGGCGGACCTCGCCGCCCGCGGCCTCAGCCCCGGGGATATCGTCGCGGCTCTGGAGCCGGTGGGGCAGAACCAACCCTTGGGCCGGGTGCGAGACGGCGCGGTGGTACGTCCGCTGATCGTTCGCCGGCAGCTCCACCGGCTCGAAGAGCTTCAGCGGCTGGTGGTGCCCGCCGCGCCGGATCTTCGGCTCGGTGACGTGGCCCATGTCCAGCTGCGTGAGATCCCGGATGAAGGCCTATTCCGCAGCCGAGGCCGAGCCGGTGTGTTGGTCGAGGTCTACCGAGCCCCTGGGGCCAACGCGGTTCGGCTCGCACGCGAAGGACGGACCGCCGTCAAACGCCTGATGGGTCGATCCGGACACCTGCAAGTGGAGCTGGTAGCCGACGGCAGCCGGGAGGTGGTGGAGTCGTTGATGCAGCTCGGCCAAGCGGGTCTGCTCGGGCTTCTCCTCGGCACCGTGGTGTTGCGGCTCATGTTGGGGCGATGGCGGCCGACCCTGGCCTTGGCGGTGGTGGTGCCGGTGTCGGTGATCGCCGCCTTCAGCGCGTTTTACCTCTTCGGGATCTCGCTGGATGTCGTATCTTTGGCGGGTTTGGCATTGGCTGCGGGCATGTTGGTCGACAACTCGATCGTCGTCTTGGAGTCCATCTCATCCTCGGCGGATCGAGGCTCCCAACGGCCGGTGGTCGAAGGCACGGAGCAAATCGCCATGCCCCTGATCGCCGGTTTCCTCACCACCGCGGTGGTCTTCCTGCCGTTGATCTACTTAAAAGGTCTCGCCCGGGCCTTCTTCGGCACCCAAGCCTTCGCCATCGTCAGCACCTTGGTCATTTCCCTGGCCCTCTCCCTCACCCTCACCCCCCTGATGGCTCGTCGGATAACACGCTCGGAAAGCGGCCGACCCCAAGGGCGCAGCCCTGGTCGGGCCACCTACGAAAAGGTGTTGCGTCGAGTCTTGGCCCGCCCCGGTCTCTTCGCTTCGGCGACCATCTTGGTCCTTGGCCTCGCCGCCGTCTGGATGGTTCCCCGAATCACCTCGGAGCTGATCCCACCCGGGGCGTCGAGAGCTGTGCTGATCGATCTTCATCTGCCCAAGGCCTTGAGCCTGCAAGAAGCTGATCGACGGCTAGGGGAGCTGGAAGAGGCCCTGGCTGAGACCGTGCCGGGTCTGCAAAGCGTTCGATCGATCTATCGGGTCGGTGCCAACGGTCGCCAAACCTTGGCGGCACGCCGAGCGGACGCCCAGATGGAGCTGCATCTGGAACCCACCCAGGATCTTCGATCGGCTCTTGAAGCCGCAAGGCAGGTCGTCGAGCTGAGCCCGGGACTGGCCGCGGAGGTCGGCATTCAAGGCGGCGCGGTTTCATCGATTGTCGAATATGCTTCGCGGGGTCTGGAGATCGAGCTGGCGGCCGGTACCTCAGAGCGTCTGGAAATGCTCGGCGCCCGGGTGGTCGAAGAGTTGGCTGGACGCGGCATCGCGGCCCAGCCGACCCGGCGGGGCATGGCCGGGGGAAGTGGGACGGCGCTCGAAACCCCCTCTTGGTCCTTGGCGTGGGACGGTATCCAACTGGCTCGGCTGGGCGTTGACTCCAATTCCCTCGGCAGCCAAGTTTCCGCCGGTCTCGGTCGGTTCAGCGCGGGCAGAACCTCCATCCAAGGCACCGAGCCGGATATTTGGCTCGCTCCCACGACCCCGGAGGACTTGACCCAAATCCCCCTCAGCATCGACGGCGACAAAGCCCGCGGGCTGCCCCTCGGGGCTTTGGCCCGCATCGAGCGACATGTGGGCGGTGAGCCGATGCTCGAACGGCGGAATGGCCGCCCGGCGCTTTATGTGTCGGTCTCAGAGGGTCTCGAATCCGCTGAAAAGGTCCATCGCATCCTGTCCGAGATGTCCTGGGCCGGGGACGAAAAAGCCGCCCTGGCCGGCCAAACCCGCGAAATCCGGCGCTCGTTCAGCCAGCTCAAGCTCGCCTTGGGGTTGGCCCTGCTGTTGGTGTTCTTGACCGTCGCCGCGCTCTACGAATCCTTGGCCATGCCGTTGGTGGTCATGATCACGGTGCCGGTGGCCGCGATCGGCGGGCTGGCCGCCCTCGCCGTCACCGGTCAGACCCTCAACATCATGTCTTTTCTCGGCTTGATCCTGCTCTCGGGCATCGTGGTCAACAACGCCATCGTCTTGATCCACCGCGCTGAGCAGCTACTGGACGAGAAAGGCCCGGAGCAGCAGCTTTCTGAGGAAAAGGACGGGGGCGCCGAAACAGTGAGCCCGCAAGTCGCCGCCATTCGCATGGCAGGTGCCGAGCGCTACCGACCCATCCTGATGACGACTTTGACCACCCTGCTCGGCATGATCCCCCTGGCCCTTCTCGGGGGCGAAGGCCTCGAGCTGCGCCGAGCTCTGGCCACCACGGTCAGCGGTGGTCTGCTGACCTCGTGGCCGGCGGCCTTGCTGTTGGTGCCGGCCCTATATCTAGCGCTGACCCACAGAACCCGCCAGTCGACTTCCGAGGTGCCGGATCGAACCGGGGAGCGGACGCTTTCATGAACGGAGGCCAAGCCCATCCACGCGGGACCCACAGCGTGTCCAGGTGGGTGACCGCCGGAGTGATTTTGATCCTCGGCGCGGTTGCCGCTCTCCGGGTCGAGCTTTCCTACCTGCCGATCTGGACCTTCCCGGAGCTGGAAGCCCGTCTGACCCTCGCCGAGTCCCATGATGTCCAGGACCTCACACGGAGGTATTTGGTCCCCCTCGAATCTGCGATCCGCAGCCTCGGCCAAGTGAGGAGCCACTCCGGTGAGGTGAGCAACCAAGGGGCCGAGCTGCGGGTTCGATTCGACCCCGGGGTCGATGCCGAGCGCAAAGCCGCCCGTCTCGAATCCGAGCTTCAAGCCCTGCGCCGCAGCTTGCCGCCCGGCGCTTCGATCAGCATCGAGCCGGTTCAGCAGGGAAGCGGCGGTGGGTCGACCGTGCTGTGGTTGCCGGGCGAGCCCGGGCAGGCTCCGGCGTCATGGATTCGCGCGTTGGAGGATCTTCCCCAGGTTCAGGAAGTGTGGGTTGCCGGCCGCCGTCGCCTCGAGGTTCGGCTCACGGCGGATCCAACTCACGGCTCGGCGGCTCAGGAAGAGCTACGTCGGTCTACGGGGCGCCGCAGCCTCGGCCCGGTGCGAGACGGTCTCTTCCAACCGCGGGTTTGGACCGGCGTTTCCGAGCGAAAGAATCCGGCGGATCTGGTGGTCGGCCGAAAGGACGCGGCGATTCGGGTCGGCGCGCTGTCGTCGAGCGAGCTGCGTCGCGAAGAGGCCAGGCTTACCGCTCGGGTCGACGGCCGACCCGGGCGTGTGCTTCTGCTCTATCGAGAGTACGACGCTTCCCCATTGGATTTCGCCCGAGCGGTTCGTCGGGTCTTGGCGGAGCAAGGTGTGCTCGAAGACGCTCGCTTCCTGGTCGACGAATCCGAGCCGTTACGTATTCTGCTGCGGCGTGTCGTCATGGGTTTGGCGGCGGCTAGCCTTGTGCTCTTTTTGCTCCATAGCTTTGTCGTCGGGCCGCGTCGGGCTGCCGGCCAGCTGTTGGTGCTGCCTTTGGCCACGGCGGCGGCCCTCAATGCGGCGTGGATCACCGGCATCTCCCTCGACGTCACCACCCTGCCCGCCCTGGTCGCGGCCCTCGGAGCGGTATTGGTCTTCCAACCCCTGCGCATCGGGGCCCCCCGTCCGTGGGCACTGCTCTGGGTCGCCCTGTCCGCGGGTTGTCTGCCGGTGGCGGTGGTGCTGATGGGTGATCGCCTCGGTGAGCTGCTGGGTGCTCCGGCGAGATGGTTCGCCATCGCCGCTCCCGTTGGCTGCTTTGCGTCCATGGTGGTGCCGGCGCTGCCGCCGCGAATGTTGCCCTGGACCCGTAGGACGCTGCGTACCGTGCTGCGGAATCCTTGGGCGATATTGCTCGGCGGCTTAACGGCTGGATATGTGATCGTGGTGGTTTTCGGCTCGTCGTTGACCCTTCGTTCCGGTCGACTGGTGGCTCCGATCGCCGATATCTCTATCCAGCTTCGCTTCGAGGAGGGCTCAACCCTGGCCGACGCCGAGCGGGAAGTGGCTCGGGTGGAAGACCACCTCAAGGGTTTGGAAGAGGTCGTTGAATCGTGGAGCCTGATCTACCCCAGGTCCGCGACCGTGGGCCTGAGGCTGCGCGAGTCGGACCGCACCGGTGAACGCATGCAAGCCCTCTCCGCCCGCTACGAAGCGCAGCTCTCCCACATCGGTGCCTCGCTCACCGCCGCGCCCCTGGCGGGAGCCGGTGGCCGGCGGCCCATGCGTTTCGACAGCGATATTGAAGAGAAGGCGGAAACCGACCGGGAAGCGACGTTCTATCGATTCGTGCTCCGGAGCACGGATCTGGAGAGATTGCGAGCCGCTTATCAGCGGATTGTGGAGAATATGGCGGGCCTCCACTGGCGGCCGACCTCTGAGATGATCCTGCCGGATTGGGGGGCACCGTCCCCCCGGGTGGAGCTGATCCCCTTGCCCGGAGCAACCCAGGCGAGCATCGAGCGCGCGGTGGAGGTGTTGCGGGAGCGCACCGTCTTCGGTGGGGTTCAGTCGGTCGTCCGGTTGCCGGGAGCGGAAAAAGAGGTCACCGTGCGCATCGCGGGCTCGGAATCGCCCCGCGATGAGCGGACCGTGCCCGATCGGCAGGAGCTGCTTCGGGCCCCCCTCAGCTTTGACGGAACGGCGCCGGTTTCGCCACTCGAGCTCTTTCGGGTTCAACAAGCGTTGTCGTCACCGGTGGTGAAACGGCAAGCCGGCTCGTTCGTGCTGCCGGTCACGGTGAGATTTCTCTATCTCGCCGGTGGCCAGCGACCGCTTGCACGCTCTTCCCTGGCGCGCTCCCTGCTCAAAGCGCGTCTGCCCCCGGGGGTCAGTCTCGAACGGCCCCAGATCAGCTTCACCCATTGGACTCCGGAGCGCCGACGCCTGCTGGCAATCGCCTCTACGCTCCCGTTGCTGCTGCTGGGGCTGACGATCTGCCGGCTCAGCTCAGTGCCGTTGGGTTTCGCCGCCTTGAGCCCACTGATACTTGCCTGGGTTTTTTGCGCCCCCGCGACCCAGGCGCTCCAGGGTCATATGGACGAGATGATGTTGGTGGTGCTGGCCGCGGTGATGACCTCAATCCTGCCGTTGGCGGTGGAGATCGCTGCCGCTGTTCGGATAGAGCGAGCCTCGCCGCTTGCGGCCGGCCACGGCTATCGTTGGCTCACCGTGCGTGTGCCGGCGGTGATCTTTGCCGCGTTGGCGTGCTCGGCGCTTTTCGCCTTGCCCACCTGGGGGCTCGACGCGGAGCGATTCCCCTGGGTTTCGGCCTTCGTGCTCGCGGCCGTGGCCGGGCCGGTGGCTATCCTGACCAGTCTCTTCTTCCTGCCGGTGCTGCTGCGCTCCGTCGATCTCGTCCGTTTGCGCGACAAAAAAGCCGACGAGCGGCGGAAGTCACCGCCGGCATGGCGTGACGCGACCGCTCCGGTCAGCCTGTCGACCCAAAATCTATGCAAGGTCTACGGCAATGGCTTCCAGGCCTTGCGCAGCGTGGACTTCCACCTAGAGCCCGGCATCATCGGCCTTCTAGGCCCCAACGGAGCGGGCAAAACCACCCTCTTGCGCACCTTGTGTGGCCTGTTGGAGCCCAGCCGGGGACAGGTGTTGTTCCGCGGCGAGCCGGTCATCCCGGAGAATCGATCGGTTTATCGGCGCTTGGTGGGCTTTTTGCCCCAAAGCTTTAATGCCCACGAAGGCATGACCGTGAAGGCCTTCCTAGATTTCTGGAGCCTGGAGATCGGCCTGCACGATACCCGAGCCCGACGGCGAGAGATCGACCGAGTGCTGGAGCAAGTCGGTCTCGAAGGCAGCGGCGACAAGAAGGTTCGCAGCCTCTCCGGTGGCATGCGTCGGAGGATCGGCATCGCCCGAGCGCTTCTGGGCTCGCCACCGATCCTAATCGTCGACGAGCCCACCACGGGCCTGGATGTGGAATCCCGCAACCGATTGCGGGAAAGCCTGCTGTCCGTAGCCAGCGAGCGGATCATTCTCTTCTCCACCCACATCGCCAGCGACGTGGCAGCGGCCGCGTCGAGGATTCTGCTGATGAACGACGGGCGTCTGCTCTTCGACGGCAGCGCCGGTGAGCTCATCGACCAGGCCCGAGGTCGGATCTTCGAGACCCTAGTGCCGGACGATCACCTGCGGGCTTTCTCCAAAGAATTCCGGGTCACCACCCGTGTACGGACCCTCGAAGGAGTTCGAGTCCGTGCCGTCTCCGGTGTCGGCCAAGCACCCGCAGGCGAGCTCGTGCTGCCGAATCTCGAAGAGGCCTACCTGGCCAAATTGGACTTGGCCCCCAAAGACGTCGAGTCTCGGCGCACCGGCTCCCTGCTGGATTTGCACGGCAGCTGAGGCTGGACGGCCTAGGCGGGCTAGGGGCTCGACCATGCGCTGAGCCCACCCGACTCGAAGCCGTCGACGAAGATGGGTGTCTCCAGGCGACGAGAATAAACGTTGAGGTCGCCACCGTCGGCGTTGGGGTAGGCGACCATGACGGCGCCGCTGTCCAAGACCGTAAGGCCGAGGTAGTCGCCGATAAATTGGTAGTCGGGAACGTTGGTAGCGCCTTTCCACACAGCATCGGCTGAAGAAAACGATGTCTCGGTGACTCGGCTTTCATGCCACGACATGCCGCCGTCGTCGGAGAAGGCGTAGGAGACGTCCACCAAACCGAAGGTAGAGTCGTCGTCTTGGGGTGTGAACCGGGTATCGAAGAAGAGCACGTGCAGGCGGCCTTGGGCGTCCACCTCGAGCCATGGGGCGAATTGATCGCCCGGCGGGTCGGCGTCGGTATTCAAGACAGCCGGGGTGGACCACGTATTGCCGCCGTCGGTGGAATGGGTGAGGTAGAGGTCGAGATTGGCGTTGCCGGAGGCGATCGAAGTGGTGTCGGCGTAAGCCACGAAGAGGGTGCCGTCCGGTGTGACCGCTAGGCTCGGCAAGGACGGTGCTCGGAACTGCCCGGGCACCCGCGAGCTGTCTTGAAGGCCCCAAACATCGAGGCGAGTGGCCACGGCTTTTCGCGGCAAAACGGACGCACCGCCGTTGGTGCTTCGGCGCAGCCAGATGGTGTCTCCGCTGTCCCACGACACGATCGACAGCACGCCGGCGGCATCGACCCGCGGTTGATAAGCCAGCTCGATCAACGGCTCACCGAGAGACACCAGCGGGCCCCAAGTGGCACCGAGATCGCCGGAGCTCTGGAGACCTTCGGAATACGTCACGTAGAGGCGAGTGGAGTTGGGCGCTCCCGGTCCCGGCCCGGCGGTCATCAGAGGTTTGTCGTAGGTGAGCTCCGGGTCATCGTTGACGATTACCGGGGTGTCGAAGAAGTTATTGCCCGCGCGTCTTCGGGCCACGTAGGTGGAGCCACCCAAATAGAACGACACGCCGCCGATCCAAGCGTCGCCGGTTCGCCGGTCGTAGGCAGAAATCGGATCGCCTTCGAAATCGTCGGCGACGGCACCGGGCGGCCGGATCAAGCCCTCATTCCACGATGCGCCACCATCGGTGCTGTAGGCCCCGCCCAGGCGCCAAATGCCATTGGCGGTGCCGTCCCGCTGGTCGTTCCATGCCGCGACCAAATCTTGGCCCACTCCTGCGATCGACGTTTCCGTCGCTTGAGCGGCGCCGCCCGCATCCAGACGAACGACCGGTCCAGCGTCGACCAGCGATCCGCTCGCCATGGGGCTTCGCGGCGATGCCGTCGGCTCCTCGAGCAGAGCCGGTAAGGCGGTCGGGATCCGTCCCCCGAAGCGTCTTGCCGCGTCCATAGCCACCAGGGCCGAATCCTTTTGCCCGAGAAAATAGCGTGCTGCGGCCAATCGAGCGTAAGCGTTGCCGTTTTCTGGGGAGCGGGAAAGAAGAGCTTCAAACACCCGCGACGCATCGAGGTGCCGTCCACGGGTGGTGAGCAACATCCCGAGCTCGTATCGCGCATCGAGCTGTCCCGGGTCGAGCTCGATCGAGTGCCGAAGCACGGCCTCGGCAAGGTTCAATCGGTGCAAGCGACGCAGGACCTTCGCCAAAGGTAAGTAGGCATCGGTCGTCTCCGGAGCCGCCGCCACCGCGCGAGCGAGATATCGCACCGCATCCAGCTTGGCACCGCGCTCGGCGGCGGCCAAGCCTCGGGCCAACGCATCCGTCGACGAGCCGTGGAGGCCGGGCTGGATCTTCAACCGGCCTCCGTCCACAGAAAAAGGCGCCAGCGCCCGATCGATGGCGCGATCTCGACTCTCAGGCCCAACCTCACCGCCTCCCATGCTCGAGGCGCATCCCGCCAAAGTAGAGAGCCAGAGGGCCGCTAGGAGGGCGACCCATCGCGTCGATTCGGTTCGATGGCGATCCGGGCAGATTTGAGTCTTCCGTAGCATAGAAATCTCCATGAAGGTGCCTGTTCCAGCATTCTCCATGAAACTTGATGCTATATCAACATATTTATCGAAGTGTGGTTTTCCAGCCGTTTCCTGTGGTGGGCCAGAGCCCATACGGATCAGCCGAGCCGAGGGCTCGGCCGATCCACGGAAGCTCCGAATCGAGTCGGGGCTCAGGCGACGGCCAAAGCATGCAGCGAGTCGACCACTCCGGCAGTGGACACGACCTCACTGGCGAGCAGGCTGAAGTTGCCCATCGTGCCGGCCAAGGCCTCGTCGCTGGTGGTGGCGATGGCGTCGCCCACCACCACGGCGCCGAAGCCGACGTCGGTGACATCACGAACGTGGGATTCCACACATAGATTCGCGATCATGCCCGCCACCACGATCGTCTCAATACCCCGGCTGCGCAGCTGGTCGACCAAGTCGCTCGACACCGACGACGGTCCCTTGCGGGGCTCGAGCAGCACGGTCGATGAGGTCGGCTCCAACTTGGGCACGAAACGTCCCCCGGCTCCGGGCTGGAAGGTCTTGCGATCGGCCATGAGTCGCTGCAGGTTGTTCTTCGGGGTGAGGGCGTCGTAATCCTCGTCGCTGATTTGCAGCCACGAGTAAAACACCGTCACACCGGCCTGCTCGGCCGCGTCCCGCAGCTCCGCCAGCTTGTCGACGGTGCTTAAGCGGCTGACCTGGTCGCCGATCAAATCCCAGAGCGCTCCTTCGGGAGCCAACACGTCCACTTGAGGGTCGATGATGACGAGAGCTGTTTTGTTCCAATCCATGGCTACGCCTCCTTGAAGGTGGTTTTGAAGTGTTCGCTTCAATACTGGGGTGGCGCACGAGCCTTGTCAAGACTTTTTTGTAGTGATAGCTTCAAAACCATGGGGCGCCCCCGGAAACTACCCGAAACCGAAGCGATCGATATCGCGCTGCGCTTGTTCTGGAAGCAGGGTTACGACCGAACGTCGGTGGCGGACCTCTCTGCCGCGCTCGGCGTTGGGCCGTCCAGCCTTTACAACGCCTTCGGCAGCAAGCAGGAGCTCTTCCGGCGCGCCATCGAGCACTACGCCGCCACCTACACCACCTTCATCGACCACGCACTCGAGAGGGATCTCGACGTCGAGGCGGCGGTGCGTGGTCTCCTGCGCGAAGCCACGATGGTTTACGCGTCACCGGACAGCCCCCCTGGATGTGCGGTGATGCAAAGCGCCGGTGCCGCCTCGCCGGACGACTCGGAGGCGGCGGCCATCACCCTCGAGGTCAAGGCCGAGGTCGAGCGTCGGCTCGCCCTTTTGATCGAGCGAGCCTCCGAGTCCCACGGCACCCCCTTATCGGCCCCGCCGAAGCTGCTGGCGAAGTATTTGAACGGCACGCTGCGGGGCCTTTCCCAGCTGGTCATCGACGGCGCCGATCTCGAAGAGCTCATGGCCATCTGCGACGTCGCGGCCGGCGCCTGTGTCGCCGGATCCACTTGATTGCCTCGATTTGAGACATCCACTCAAACGTCAATGCCCGAGACGCCGGTCGGCGTCTCGGGCATTGCTTTGTTTACCGGTCTTTCACCGCTGACGGCGCCGGCAAACGGACCTGATCACCACCCGTCCGTGTTGATGCAAGGGTCGCTACTGTCTTCGACGAGGGGGACCTTAATCGTCTCACCTTCTTTGACGTTGACGGTGGTCGTGCGGTCCCCACACTCAGGGTAGTAATCACCGGCCTTGATCTCGATGGAATACGTACCCTCGTCGAGGAAAACCGAGCCGCGTGCACGTCTAAGATTCTTGACTTCGAATCGTGCCGCTCCTATGCCATGTCCCTCGTGATCCACCATCACGACCTTCCCTTTTTTCGCGGAGGCAAATGCGATCGCACCCGGGATGTCTTTAGGGTTCTCCACCAGGGTGTAGACGCCGCCTGTGATCTTCGCCATGCAGGCGAGCTCTTTCGAGGTTTTTTCGTCCACCCACAAGCCGATGGGGTTCACGACCAAGTCGATTTCTCGGTATTTCTCTTTGAGCTGCCGAGCAAAATCACAGGCATTGTCGACCCCCGCATGCGCTAATCCGTTACAGCTGTCTTCGCCGTCGGTCATGAGCACGATAGATACCGACTTCCCTCGGTCGTGATTGCTTTTCGCGACCAGGTCTATGGAATCGTATAGAGGAGTGGACTCCTTCGGCTCAATGGACTCGATAGCGTGATGAAGCGGATTCCTCTTGTTGAAATCTAGCTCTGTCTGTTGAATATCGTTGCAACCCTGGAAGTACCAAATCTGGTCCTGATCGGTCGTATATTTGACGCCGTATGCCTCCACGCCTGCACGCGCCGCGTCGATACGCCTCTTATAGACTTGCTTTCCCTTGGGCGGCGGGTCATCCATGCTGCCGGACGCATCGTAGATAATGGCGATCGGAGGACGGGAGTTGTCGGTCTGCGCGTCCGCAGGCGTCGGGGCCATCGTCGTCGCGATCACAAATACCATCATTCCGGTCAAGATTTCATGCTTCACGTTTTCATCTCCCTTATTGGCTCTGCTCGGTGGTTTTGGGGTAACCCGGGGCTCCACTTCGGCAGGTTTTCGAATCCGCATCTTGGTGTCGATGCCCGAAAGACTGTGTTCAATAAGCTGTATCGAAAACGGTGAGAAATCGGGGCCACTCGATTCAAAAGAATTTTGCGATCTCCCCACGGTGGCCGGCCAGGTGACTAAGCTCCCGGAATCCTAGGAAGAGCTGGTCGGCGAGGCGCCGGACCTCCGACGCCTCGCCGATGCCGTCGACTCCGGGATCAGGTGCAGAAGACGATGTACTTGACGTCCGTCCAAACCCCGTATTCGCCTTTGAGATTCTGGCATTTGTCCTCGGTCATGCTCACCTCCATCTCGATCACCAGCTCGCAGGGCTGCTCGCAAGCGCCTTGAAATAGCCCTTCGAGCTCGGCGGTCTCCCAGGCGATGATCTCGTCGTGGGTGCCGATGCCGCAGGTGCGGAATTTGCGCGGGCCTTCCAAGACCCGGGGCTCGCAGGTTTCGCACGTTTCTGTTTCCTCCGGGGCGGCAAAGGCGACGCCGGCCGCGAGCATGACGATGAGCGCGAGGAGGGCGAGGGTCGAGGAAGAAATGCGGGTCAGAGTGATACGCATTGGCGGGTACCTCCAAAGATGAGGGTATCGTTTGGGCCGATCCGTTTCGGCCGTCGAACCCCCATGCGCCTTTGGGAAAAATACGCGCCAACTTTTTTCGATACTTTCTTCAGCCGGGCCAGCCCTGGCTGGATCTAAACCAACGTGGAGCGCTTCGGCACTTCCCCGGGTCGTAGCTTCAGGGAGAGGACGGCCGTGGCCAGCACCAAGGCTCCACCGATCCAAAACGGCACTTGCTCACCGATGCCCTGGTATACGGCGCCGGCCCAAATCGGCGCCGTCAATCGGCTGACCCCGCCGAAGGCTTGTTGCACGCCCACGGTTTGTCCCACCTCGTCGGGGTCGGCGTAGCGGGTCACCAAGGATGTGGTGCAAGGGAAGAGCAAGGCGGTTCCCGTGGGCACGAGCAGCATGATGATCGCGAAGGTGATCGGCGTGCCGGCAAAGGGAATGCCGGCCAAGCCGAGCCCGAGGGTCGCGGCGCCCAAGCGCAGGGTACGCACCTCGCCGAGCCAATGCACCACTCTGCCGAGGATCATGCCGCGCATCAGCATCGACACGAAGCCGACCGCCACGTAAAACCAGCCGATGTTTTGCTCGGTGATTTGGAAGCGGAATTCCAGGTAGAGAGCCATGATGCCGGTCATCGACATGAAAGCCATCATGCCGGCCGTGTAAATCCAAATCAGCCCGTTGACCGTCACTCCGGGGTGCAACAAGACCTCTTTCACCTGACCGGCGATCTTCGGCCGTGGCTTCACCCGTGGGTTTGTGGAACGGGCTCGAGCCTCTTGTAACCAAAGGAAGGTAAAGAGCATGTTGGCGAGGCAAAAAGCCGCCGCGATGAGGCCCGGTGCGGCTTTTGAATATCCCACCGTCAGCGAGCCGATAGCCGGACCCACCATCACCCCGGCGCTGGTACAAGCGGTAATCCAGCCCAACGCCTTGGCGCGCTCGTCGGGCCCCACGGCGTCGCTGACATAGGCGGAGACCGCCCCCAAGCTCCCGCCTCCAACCCCTTGGAGAAAGCGACAGATCAGCAGCACGGGCACCGAGTCGGCAAAGGCGAAGACCACGAAAGCGGTGGCTGAGATGAATTGGGAGGCGATCATCACCGGCTTGCGGCCGACTCGGTCCGAGAGCCGACCCCAATGGGGGGAGGTCAACATCTGGCCGAAGGCGAAAATGCCCATCAGTAGGCCCACGGTGAACGCGTCGGCGCCGAAGGAGGTGGCGTAAAACGGCAGCAGGGGCACGATCAGCGCAAAGCCGATCATGTCCACGAACGCGGTCACCATCAGCACCCACAGCTTGGAGAGGGACAGCTTGCGGTCGTCGCTCAACGTTCGGATTCTCCGCGACCCCAGATCAGGAACGCGGTCGCTGAGATCAACATCAAGAGCACGCCGTAAGCGGCCGCGATGCCGAATTCTTGAACCCGCAGGGCTGAGGCGATTTCGATGGAAATAGGCCGGGTGGTGTAGGTGTAAAGCACGATGGAAGTCACGAAATCACCGAGGGCGGTGATGAACGATAAGCCCAGACCCGCCATCAGGGCGGGACGCACCAGGGGTAGGACCACTTTCAGGAGGCGTCGGCTGCGGGAAGCGCCGAGGCTCGAGGCGGCTTCTTCCAGGGCCGGATCCAGTTGGCGCAAACCCGCCAGGGCCGAGCGTCCGGTGATCGGCAAGCAGCGCACCAAATAGGCCAAGGGCAAAATGATCGGTGTGCCGACCCAGAGGAACCGCAGGGTCTGTGGCGAATGGACGCTGAACGCAGTGGCCAACGCCAAGGCGAAGACGGTGCCGGGAATCGCCCAAGGCAACGCGATCAGTCCCTCGATGAACCCACCGAGGCGACCTCCCCGGCGGGTCGCTTGGCGCGCCGCGAGGAATCCCAAGGCCACGGCGCCGAAGGTCGCCACCGTGGCCATCCACAGGGAGTTGGCCATAGGACGTAGGCGCTCGGGCTGGGAGAAGAGATCTTGGTAGTTGACCCACGAGAGCACCGGCGGCAAAAGCTCCGTGGTCCAAGTGCCGATCGGCACGAAAGAGATCAACATCAACGTCAGGTGGGGCAGCAGCATGAAAATCGCCAACGACCAACCCACCACCCCGAAACCGAGCCGGGCCCCTAGACCGCGAATCTTGCGTCGCTCCGGCGCGATGCCGTGGGCCGAGGTCACCGACTCTTCGCCCTGGAAGCGACGGATGATCCACAGCGCGAGCAGCGCCACACAGGCCAACACCACCGCTTCCACTTGCGCCAGAGCCTGTTGGCCGCTGACCTTCGAGGCGACGATTTGGGTGGTCATGACCCGATAACCTCCGCCGAAGATGTACGGGGCGGAGAACGAGCCGAGGGAGGTCATGAACGTCAGCAGCGAGGCTCCCAACACGGCGGGCCACAGCTGGGGCAGGATCACCTTGCGCAGAATGCGGACCTTGCCCGCGCCCAAGGAGGCGGCGGCTTCGATCATCGAGCCGTCGAGGCGGGTGAGGGCCGCGCGCACGAAGAGGTAGAAATACACATACATGGAGTAGGTGTGTACCAGCAGGATGGCTCCGGGGCCCACCAAGCGCCATGGCGCCGAATCCAATCCTAAGGCGGTCCTCAAGACGGTGGTGATGATGCCGCTTTCCCCGTAAAGGAAGAGGAAGGCGATCACCCCCACGAGGGGCGGAAGGGCGACGGGCAGGGCGACCAACGCGCCGAGGATCCGGCGTCCGGGAAATTCCGTGCGCTCGAATACAAAGGCCAGCGGAATGCCCACGAGCCCCGCCAACACCACCGAGGCGAGCGAGATCCACACGCTGCGCCAAAGGGCCAGCCACTCGTCGCCTCGCTGGGCGAAGGTTTTAAAGTGCTCGAGGGTCGAGCCGCCACCGAACGCTTCGAGGGTGGTGAGCAGCAGGGGATATCCCACCACCCAAAGAAGCAGAAAGCCGACAGCGAAGGCCCCGGCGGAGTGGCGCGCTCCACTCCCTTGCCCGGCGCTCAATCGAAACCTTTCGGGGAGAAAAGGGTGGGCACGGGACCCGCCGCACGCAATCCGATCCGCACCTCAGCGCCCACCTCCGGCGGATCGCCCTCCACCCAAACGTCCACCCGCGGAGTGGAGCCTTGGGACTCTTGACCTCGCGCTGCGAGCTCCACCACCGCGTAGATCAGCGGTCCGGTGAAGCGTATTTCCACCACTTTGCCGTTGAGCCCCATCGATTGCGCCGAGGCGTCCAGGGTCAGAGCTTCGGGGCGGACGACCGCGGCCACCTGCTTGTCGGCTTCGACCTGGACGCCCTTGGCCGGGCGGCCTCGCCAGATCGCTCCCGCCCCTAGGCTCACGGCGACCGTGCCGTCTGAGATGTTGTCGCCGCCCCCGGTATCGCCGTCTTGGACGGTGCCCATCAGGCGTCCGGATCGACCGATGAAAGAGGCAACGAAGGGTGTTTCAGGTCGCCGATACAGGTCCATGGCCGAGCCCACCTGTTGCAATCGACCCTGATGGAGAACGGCAATGCGATCACCCACGTGGAAGGCTTCTTCCTGCTCGTGGGTCACCAAAACGGTGGTGATGCCCAAGCGGCGCACCGCCGTCCGCAGCTCGTCGCGGGTTTTTTCCCGCAGGGCCGGATCCAGGTTCGAAAGGGGCTCGTCGAGCAACAACAATCGCGGCTCGGGGGCGAGGGCACGGGCGAGGGCCACCCGCTGCTGCTGACCGCCGGAAATGGCCGACACCCGGCGCTCACCAAAGCCCTTGAGATGCACCAGGGCCAGCATCTCGTCAATGCGGGTGCGGATCCGGGCCTTATCCCAGCCCCGGGACTCCAGCCCGAAGGCCACGTTCTGGGCCACGGTCATGTGGGGGAATAGAGCATAGTGTTGGAAGACCATGCCAAAGCCACGCTTTTCTGGTGCCATGGCGGTGACGTCGACCCCGTCGAGCAGAATCTTGCCGCGATCCGGGGTCTCAAAGCCGGCCAAGAGACGCAAGGCGGTGGTTTTTCCGCTGCCCGAAAGCCCGAGCAAGGCGAGGATCTCACCCTCGCCGAGCCGCACCGAGAAATCTTGAAGAACGGTCGTCTGGCCAAAGCTTTTGACGAGGCCGTCCATGTGCAAGAAAGTCAACTCAAGGGCCCTTTCCTCGCACTTCTCGATCCCATTGGTTCATCCACTCCGCGCCTTTCTCCTCGATCAGCTTCCAATCCACCTCGGCGGTCACCAGGGCGCTCAAGGCCTCTCTTGCCCATTCCGGAAGCTCCTCGGCGGGCAAATCCGTGCGCGCGGGAAGGCGGAAGGCTTCCGCCGCGGCGAGCTCTTGGGCTTCCACGCTTCCGGCCCACTCGATGAACCGTTTGGCGACCTCCGGATGGGGAGCGCCCTTTACCAGGCCGACGGAGTCTTCAATCACCGGCGAGCCGCTGGTGGGGAAGCTGTAGGCCAAGGGAGCCCCTCGCTTCCGTTGGAAAAGGATGTCGGTCAGCTCCCAGCAGGTCACCACACCTTCCTGGCGCTCCATCTTCAAATGGAGCAAGGCCGGATTGTGAGCGTATTCCTTGGTTTGACCGTCGAGCTTGCGCAGCCACTCAAATCCTTCCGCGGTGCTTCCGGTTTTGGATTGGGATTGGGCCAAAATCATGCCGAAAATCGTGCGCATGGTGCCGCTGGCCAGAGGGTCGCGAATCAACACCTTGTCGGTCCACTTGGGATCCAGCAGGTCGTCCCAATCCCTGGGAGCCTCTTGCTCGGAAACCGCCTGCTCGTTGTAGACCAGAATAGGTGGGGTGCGGTAGAGGCTGAAATAGAGATCTTCCGGATGCCGCCCGGTTTCCGGAATGGCGTCTGCCCAAGTCGGGCGAAAGGGTTGAAGGAGGTCGTCCTCAACGCCCCGCGCCAGAATCGTCGCCGGGCCTCCGAACCAGACGTCGGCTTGGGGGTTCACCGCCTCGGATCGAATCCGGTCGTAGACTTCTTGGGATCCCATGTCGAGCCATCGGACGTCGACATCGGGATTCTCGGCTTCGAAGGTCTTTTCGAACAAACCCAATAGATCGCGGCCATGGGGGGAATAGAGCACCAGCGGTGTGCGCCCGTCCCCGGAGCAACCGATCAGGGCTCCGCTTAGGGGTAGCAGCAGGGAGCCTAGTAGGATGCCGTGGATCCAGGGTGATCGCGGGCGGATGTTACGGGTCGGGAGGGAGAGGTATCGGCGAATCGGTGAAAATTGGCGCATAGCTTTCTCGACAACACGGACGGCGGGTCAAATATTTCTCGGCAGCGAGGCAGCGGGTCGTACCCTATCAGTCGGCATCAGTCGGCGGTGATTTCAAGGGCGGCACGGAGGCCGCTCGCAGCAGGTCCCCGAGCCGCCCGAATCTCAATCGGTCGGCCAAGGGAACGCCCCCCAGGCGCCCCGGAAGAACGACCGTCAGAGAAAAGGCGTAAGAGTATAATCAGACGATGTTGAGCCTTCCCAGAATCCATCGAGGTGTCGCCGAAATACCTGTTGTTCACGTCCGCGGGGGAACCTCGACCGGGGTCGTTCTTTCCACCGGCCATTTGCCCACGGAGAATCGACTGCGCGACGAGCTGCTGAGATTGCTCATGGGGGCTCGACCCGGGGCGTTGGCGACCCGGCAGATTTCCGGGCTCGGCCGCGGCCATCCCACCAGCAATAAAGTCTTCTTGGTGGAGAAGGCCGATGGCGACGGCGCCGATATCGAAAGCACATTGGCCCAGCTGGCCGCCGACAAGATGGAGATCGACTGGCGGGTGAGCTGCGGCAATCTGACCGCGGCCCTACCTCTTTTCGCCCTCGATCAAGGCTTGGTGGAACCCGAGGATCCGGTCACGAGAATACGGATCTTCAACACCAACACAGGCGGACGTATGCACGCGTCGGTGCGGACTCCGGGAGGCCGGCTGCCGATTCCCTCGGATACGGAAATCCCCGGCGTAGCGGGGGCATTTCCCGGGGTCGAGCTGAGCTGGCTCGAGCCCAGTGGTCAGATCACGGGCGCGTTGCTCCCCACAGGACGCCCGGTCGACGTGCTGGACGGGCCCGACTTGGACGGCCTCGAGGTCTCGTGCGTCGACGTCGCGGTGCCGATGGTGATCGTCAACGCCTTTGATGTCGGCAAGACCGCCGATGAAGCTCCCCACGAGCTGGAGCTGGACGGCGATTTCATGGCGCGGCTGGGCAAGATTCGACGGGCAGCCGGTTTGGCCATGGGCCTTCGGGATCGCGATGGACGTCCCTTGACCGGAGATGAAATCGAAGCCAGTGAAACCGTGCCCAAAATCTGCATCATTTCCCCGGGCCCGCCGAGCCCTCCTGGCTCGAGCGAGGAATTCGAAGAGGCCTCGAGTCATTTGAAGGTCCGCTATTTCACCCCTCAATCCGCCCACCGCTCCTTGGCCGTTTCCGGGGGCTCTTGCTTGGCTGCCGCGGCGCTGATCCCCGGCTCGCTGGCCCATCGGCTCAGCCGCGGCGCGCCGAGCCTCAGTGCTCGGGAATCCGAGCATTTGGTTCGAATGGCACATCCCGCCGGCGTGTTGACGGCCCGGGTACGAGCCCAGCTGCGTTTCGGCATCGCCGAAATCCATCAAGTCGGCTATACCCGTAGCGCGCAGATTCTCATCCGGGGTTATGTGCCGCTCTACGGCGCCTCCGACGACTTGATCCGGGCCGTTCACTCGATCTCCACCTCTCGCGCTTGATCTCAGGTCGGCCCCAGAGATATCGAGGAGAGGCGACGACTCTCAACCCGACGAGCTTTGCGGCTCTAATCGGGCCTAACTGTTTTTGTGATCAATGTCACTGGTTCGGGTGCCTGGAAGTGTGGGAGAGCTATCCTTGGCCAATCCCACAAAAACGGTTTAGATGGGGACCAATTGCTGTATAGTATCCAGCTCTAATCGACAGACCGTCCCTACTCCAACGTTATTCGCGTATGCACGTTGAGCTGGGATGCTCTGTCACGGTTGGGACTGGCCTCCATGAGCAGGCCCGTCCTTTTCATCGGGTGTGCCGAGAAACGTTCCAGGGCTACGGCTCTTGACGACCGATCCAAAGATTCAGGAGATGCATTTTGAGCAACGTTAAGGAAGTCCTCGCTAAATCCATGGAGATCGAAGGCGCCATCGGCGCAGCCCTTGCCGATTACGAGAGTGGTATGTGCCTGGGTACGGCGGGTGGGCGTTCAGATTTCGATCTTGAGGTGGCGGCGGCAGGCAATTCCGAGGTCATCCGCTCGAAGATGAAAGTGATGAACGCCCTCGGACTGGACGACCATATTGAAGACGTCTTGATCTCACTCGGCAAGGAATACCACCTCATTTTTCCCCAGGTGGGGACCTCGCTGTTCCTCTACATGGCGTTCGACCGCAAAAACGCGAACCTGGCGATGGCTCGCCATAAGCTGGGCTCCTTGGCAAAAAGTCTCGAAGTCTGAGGAAGGTCTACCCGTTGAATCCCTTCTTCAGATCGGTGAGCCCATGGCGATTTTAGACCCGGAAACGAACAAGCTCGTTTTGCACGTCGTCTACGACGGCGCCCCGCGCTCGGGAAAGACCGAGTCGATCCGGGCCCTGGGTCGCTTGTTGGGTCGGCCGGTCGACACTCCGCGGGAACGGGACGGGCGCACGCTATATTTCGATTGGCTCGAATATGAGGGCGGCCTCCGCTTGGGCCGCCCGATCCAATGCCGGGTGGTGGCGGTTCCGGGGCAGGCGAGGCTGGGGCGCCGCCGATCGGCGATTCTGTCCGCGGCCGACGTCGTTATTTTCGTGGTCGATTCCACTCCCGAAGGTTTCCCCGGGTCCCTGCGACAATTCAAAAATCTGCAGAGCCAGCTCGAGGCCCGTGATCGCAAGATTCCCGTTTACGTCCAGCTCAACAAGCGGGACCTCGAGGACACCTTGGATCCCTCCACGATCCTCAACAACCTCGGTGCCGGCTACAAACAGGCTCACGTCGCGACCGTAGCCACAGAAGGTAGCGGGATCCGTGAGGCCTTCGTGTTTGCGGTTGGAGAGGCTCTGCGCCATCTCAACGAAGCCGGTGCGCTGTACAACAAAGCGAGTGAGCTCAGCACCCAAGAGATGAGCTTGCCCAAACCCGATCAGCTGGTGAAGCTCTTGGCCGATTTGGATAACCCGGGTTTTCCAGGCGCCGAGCACTTGGAAGATGAAGACGATCCTTCGGATGACGAAGAGTCGGTCAATGCCTCAGATCAGGAAGCGGTCGCCCATACTTCTCATGCTTCCTGAGGGAGCCCTTTCCTAACCGAATCTACTGACCCGAGCCCAGCCCCACTCAGCGCGAGGCGATTTCGAAACGCGGAACGTCAGCTATTAGGCTGCCCTCCGCGTTTTTTCATTGAGCTGGACCCATCGCCGTGACCAGGTCTGAAAGTAGGGGAAGCCGAAGCGTAAAATATGCCGTGTTGACATTTTTTGAATCGAGCATTATGCTTATTTCACAAAGTTAATCTTCTTAGGAGACTTCGACTATGCGGCTCAGCCATCAACTTTGGACCCAACCCCAAACCCGAGTATCGGCTTCTCGGGATTCTGTGAATCGTCTGACCACCGGCCTTTCTCTTCTTCTCTTGCTCGCCTTGGCTGCGACCCCCGCCGCCGCCTTCATCGGTGATGTGAGCTTCGCCGTAAGCCCCAATGATCCGACGGCAGCAGAAGAGGTGTTGATTCAGATCTCTGGTATTTCCGTTCCCACGGCCTCTGTGGCGGAGGTGGTGGTCGACGGTCAGGTAATCACGGTGCGCATCGACGATACCTGTCTCGGGCTATGCCCAGCTGAAGGTTTTGACTTCGATGTGCTGGTGGGTCCCCTGCCCGCGGGGTCCTACGAGGTCGATGTGACCGACAATTTCGGCACCTCGGTGGCTACCACCACCCTGGACGTGAGCGTCGCCCCCCTCGACGGTCTTTTGACCCGTGCCTTTGTCGAGCCCGTGACCCCCAACGACAACGAGCATCTGCGCATTCTGGTCACCGCGGTGACCTGCGAGGGCATGGACTTGGTCTCCACGTCCGTCAACGGCAATGTCGTGGAGATCCGGGGCGTGGTGGCGAGCTCCGGATGCGGTGCTTCCGTGGCGGAGACCAGCGCCTTCTCCGCGTCGGTCGGTCCGCTGGATCCCGGCGACTACGAGGTCCGCGTGCTGCTGCAGGATTCCGCCAATCCCGACGCGGGATACCAGCTCGCGTCTACCCGCCAGGTCCGTATCGGCGACGCCCCCGACGCCGTGGCCCTGCGTTCCGGCAGGTTCGAGGTTCGAGTCGATTGGAAAGATCACGACGGTTTGACCGGCGTGGGACGTCCCGTTCCCGGTGCCAGCGAAAGCACGACCCTGTTTTCGTTCTTTGGGCGGGATAACTGGGAGCTGATGGTGAAAGTGCTGGATGGCTGCGCGCTGAACGACCACTTCTGGGTCTTCACTGCGGCTTCGACGGATGTGGAATACACCCTCGAAGTGACGGACACCAGCACCGGCGAGGTGCGCACTTACACCAATCAGCTCGGTCAACGGGCCCCGGCGACCACGGATGTCGAAGCGTTTGAGACGTGCTCCGAATGAGCTTGCCCTGGACTCTTCACCAAGGTCTTACACCTTGATCCGTCAGCTAGGTGAGAGTCCGAGCGAGCCTTGCTTTGTGGTTGCCTTTTCCGGGTGCTCTCAGCGCGATCACTGCTCCTCCTGATCGTGCCTTGTCCAGCCCCGGCCGCGTGTCCCATTCGAGCGCGGCCGGGGCCCTTCTTTTTCCAAGTCTCTTTCTAAGTCGTCGAAGGTGATGCGATGGGCGATAGCCATCATCAACAAAGCCATGGCCGGCACCATATAACGAAGAATCGAAAGCACCAGCGTGGTCATGGCCCAAAAATAGAGCACTATCAGGGCGATGAAGAGAGCGGCCGTTCGCTGCCTAGCGTCGCCCAGGAACAAGCTCAGAAGACCGAAGGCGGCCACCAGCAAATAGGGCAGCTGGTAAGCCATCAAATATTGCTCGAAGCGCAAGGATTCCGTGGCATACCAGGATCGCGAGGCTTGAACCCACAACATTTTCATCAAGGTGGTGCCGGAAGCGTGGTCGAGCATGAATTCCAGGGCATCGGCGGGCCCGCGGATGCTGCGGCGTTGTGCCTGGATTTGCTCCATCAAGACTTTGACGTCCGCGGGCACCTCCGGTCCGTCCCGTTCGGGTTTGGCGGCCAAGGTCAGGCCGTCGAGCAGGCTCAATCGGCCGCCGTCGCTGACGGGAATCCACTTGCCGGTCTGTCCATGGGCCCAGATTTCCCAAGGGGCCAGCACCAAGATGTTGGCGGCCAGCAAGCCGGCGATCATCCACAGCCGGTGACGGCCGGTGGAGGTGTGTTGCTCCGCACGGCCCACGAGCCACACCATCGCCAGGGGAACGGCGAGCAGCAGGGTGACGGGCCGGAAGAGGGTGGCCAAGCCCAAAAGGCCGCCGCAGGCCAGAGCCCAGGCCACGGATTGGCGCTGTTGGGCCGTGGAAAAACACCAAAAGGCGGCGAAGAGCACCACTAAGAAAGGCATCTCGCTATTCGGCTGTTTGCTCAACCACAGAAACGGCAAATAGCTGAGCCAAAGGGCCGATGCCCACCACGCACCCGCCGGGTTGAGCCATCGGAGCGCCGTGAGGTGATGAAAGATCGCCGCCAGCACCGCCAGCAACACATTCGAGAGCACCATCCAGAAATGCCTGCTGCCGGGAAAATGATCCGCCACGCCGAAAATCGCGGCGAGAAAGAGCGGATAACCCGGGGGATAGCGCACGGCCGGCCGGCCCTCCGGGGTCTGCCAAGGATTCCCAGACAGCATGGCCTCGGCCACCGGCTCGTAAAAGGTCACGAAGTCGGCGTTTTCATTCACCCGATAGTGATCGGGCAAGACCGCCAGGAAGAGCAGCTGGCCGGCAAGGGCGACCGCCGCCACCACGACGATGCCGAGCCATAAGGGTCGATCGTCGAGCCAATCGTGCAATCGCCCGAGGGATTCGCGAGCGCTCGCCAGGGCGGGGGGCAAGGAGCGACCCTCGCTCAAGGCTCGGCCGACGAGGCTTCTGCTGCAGTCTGCTCAGAAACTGAATGCTCAGCTGCGTTCCGCTCAGCGGCGGTGTGCTCGGCGACGAAGGCCAATCGACTGCCGTCCGGCGAGATCGCCATGCGGGTGATGGTCTTGAAGCCGTGCTCGGTCAAATCCGCCACCGGCCACCAGCCTTCACCGCAGGCCGGGCACCAGCGGAATACCTTGGCGCCGTCGGCCATCCACAGCTTTCCGCCCGGAGACCAAGTGAAATCTTCCCGACCGTCAAAGGCGCGGATCAGCGGCGTGATCTGATCGGTTTCCACGTCGAGCTTTTGGATCCACCAGCCGTCCTTACCGTCGACGGATTTGTGCACGAAGCTGAACGCGTCTTGGGCCGGGATCTTCTTCAGCGCCCTGCCGATGTCCTTGGCCACCACCCTGCCCAAGTTGGTGCTCTGGTCGGCCCGCACCCTTTGCAGCTCGTGGGGCTCAGCCAGAACGAAGAGCACCAGCTCGTCGTCGCACCAGGCGTGGTACCCCACGGGTTGCACGCGGTCGAGAATTCGCGACGGTTTCTTTCCGTCGAGGGGCATGCGCCAGAGCTTTTGGCTGCCGTCCCCTTCGACTCGGATCACCGAAAGGGCGTTTTCTCCGGGAATCAAGGTCGGCGAATACTCACTCTCCACGGTCTCGAAGACCGGACCGGGCTCGCTGTGCTTGGCGTCGCCCTGCAGCTCAATGCGCCAAATATCGGTCTGAGACGACTCGCCGGATCGTGTTTCGCGGGTGTAGTAGAGCACCGAGCCGTCGGCGGAGAAGGCGGGTTGGTTGTCGTAGGCCTCCCTTGCGGTCAGGTTGCGAACATCCTCCAGGCCGAGCCCATCTTCGGTGACGATGATCGACGCCAAATAGATGTCGGTGGCGTCTTGGGCAGGGCTCGGCGCGGGAAAGATCGTCCAGCACATGACGACGGCGACGGCTATCGCCAAACGGATTCGCCCGTTTAGGAAGACGGTAGCTCGGGAGACGGCAGCTCTAGACACGGCGGAAGCTGAATGCTTGTGATGCACGGTTGGATCCTCATTGGGTTGGGTGAGAGGATTTTTTCACAACCCGAGCCGACGAGGCGGATGTGACGTCGAGGTGCGGAATCCAGGCGTTAGAATGTGGCTTTCCGAGCACTGTTCTTTTTTCCAATCGCTTTTTCCAGTCGCCGACGACAACGCTTCGAGGAGTTTCCATGGGTCCACTGGGTTGTCGATTCTCGCCTCAGGGTCTACGCCTGTGGATGGCCTGCGTGGTCATGCTCTCCGGGGCCGAAGCCGGCGCGCTTCGGGCACAGCCGTCTCCTTCAGACCATGTCGACGTCTTGGTGGAAGGCCATCAACCGCCGGCGGTTGTGGAGTGGCTGCGGGCAGACCCGGATCTCGATCGCCGGCGCGCCGTCGAGAGCTCCCAAGATCAGCTGGCGCGGGTGACGGAAGAGCAAGAGGCGCTGACGGCTCTGTTGGCGGATCCGAGCTGGCAAGCGCGTCCTCTTTTCGAGGTCCAGCGGTTGTTGAACGGGGTGGCGATTCGCCTGCCGCGCCATCGCCTATCGGAGCTTCGTCGCTTGCCGGAGGTGCGTCGGGCGCGGGTGCTGTCGCCGAAATCCATGACCAACAGCACCACCGTGCCGTTCCTCGGGGTGCCGGACGTGTGGCAAAACCTCGGCTGGACCGGCACCGGCATCCGGGTCGGTGTGATCGACACCGGGGTCGACTATTTGCACACGGGTTTCGGCGGATCCGGGGCCGCCGGAGATTACGCCGCCAACGACACCACCGCCCTCGGCGACGGTTTCTTTCCCTCCGCTAAAGTGGTCGGTGGTTGGGATTTCGTCGGCGATGCCTACGATGCGTCGAGTGACGATGCCGCTCAATTCACCCCCATGCCCGATCCGGACCCCATGGATTGCGAAGGCCACGGCAGCCACGTGGCCGGCACCCTCGCGGCCTTCGGCGTCAACGGCGACGGCACCACCTACGACGGCGGCTATGGGGTGCCGATCGATTTCGACGTCCTGACCGTCGGGCCGGGGGTAGCGCCCGAAGCGTCGATCTACGCCCTGCGGGTCTTCGGCTGCTCGGGCACCTCGACGGTGATCGAAGCGGCCCTCGAGTGGGCGGTGGATCCCAATGGAGACGGTGATTTCTCCGACCACCTCGACGTGGTCAATCTATCCCTCGCCTCGCGCTTCGGCGCGGCGGACGACCCCACCGCCGAAGCGGCGGATCTGGCGGCCCAGGTGGGTGTGGTGGTGGTGGCGTCGGCGGGCAACGACGGCGACGTGGCTTTCATCAACGGCTCGCCCGCCACCGCCGACGGTGCAATTTCCGTGGCCGCTGTTTGGGACGGCGACGACACTTTTCCCGCCCTCGGTCTGCGGATCGACACGCCTTCCTTGCCCGCCTCCACCCACCAGGTGGGCGGGGCCAATTTCGGGCCGGCGGTGGGGGATCCGGGCATCCTCGCCGAGGCGGTGGTTGCCGAGCCCATCGAGGCCTGTACGCCGTTGACCAACGGCGCCGCGGTCGCGGGCAAGATCGCCATGGTGCTACGCAATGACGGCTGCACCTTCGTGACCCAAACCCGCCACGCCCAACAAGCCGGCGCGGTGGCGGCAGTGATCGTCAATGATCGCCCAGAGCTCCAAGGCGTGTTCAACGACGGCACTGGTGGTGACATCACCATCCCGCCGGTGTTGGTGCGTCAAGTGGCCGGTCAAGCGGTGCTCGACGCCCTGATCACAGAATCCGTCGAGCTGGAGATCGTTCGAATTTCCCTGGCGAATATGCAAGCCCTCTTCTCTTCTCGCGGCCCCCGGCGCGGGGACGGCGCGGTCAAACCGGATCTGGCCGCCCCCGGGGTGGTGGTGACCTCGGTCGGTTTGGGCAACAGCAGCTCCGGCGGCACGGGCTCGTCGCTCAAAAGCGGCACGTCCATGGCCGCGCCCCACGTGGCAGGGCTGGCGGCGTTGTTGCGCCAAGCCCATCCCCAATGGTTGCCCCGCGAGATCAAAGCGGCGTTGATGAACACGGCGCGGGATGTGTCGTTCGATCCGGAGTCTACGCCCCCTCGGTTGGGCCCGCAGAGAATGGGTGCGGGTCGTGTCCAGGGTGGTCCGGCGCTGGCCACGGAGCTCCTGGCCTTCGACCACCACGCCCCGGAGCGGGTCGGTGTGACCTTCGGGCCGGTCGAGGCGGTCGGCACGACGGTCGAGAGCCGGTGGGTGCGGGTGGTCAACCGCGGCTCGACCCCGGTCACGGTGCAAGCCGCCATGGATCCCGTGGCCGAGGTGCCCGGGGTGCAGATCGAGGTGTCCGATTCGCCGAATGTTTCCGTGCCTGCCGGTGGAGAGGCTCTGCTCCGTCTCGGCCTCACCGTGGAGCCGACCGAGCTGCGCCACGTCCGAGATCCGGCCCAGGAGGCCGCGCTCTTCGGTTTCCAACGGCCCTGGCTGAGCGCCGCAACTGCCTACTTGGTGCTGACCCCCGACGTCGGGCCCGGCTTGCGGGTGCCCGTCCACGCCGCGGTCCGTCCGGCGTCGAATATGGCGTCCTCGGGGCCCGTGGATGTCGGCCCGGCAAGCCAGGGCGGCGCGTCGTTGCAGCTACAAGGCCTGGACGTGTCCACCGGTGCGAATCCGCCCGACGACGAGCGATCCCTGGTCACGGTGCTCGAGCTGCAACACATAGCCGCCAACCTGCCGGAGATCCCGGATCGCCTGGAGCCCGCAATGCTGGGGGTCGGCCCCACCCTGCTCGACGGGGAGCCGGCCATGGTCTTCGGGGTAGCCACCCACGGTTTCGTGTCCACACCGAGTGAGATCGAGGTGGGCATTTACCTCGATGTAAACGAAGACGGCACGGACGACTTCCTGCTCTACGGCTCCGATCGAGGCACCTTTTCCTTCGGCATCTTCGCCAACGACGCCTTCGTCAGCGTGTTGAGGAATCTCGACACCGATGAAGAGCTCGCCCAAGCACCCCTCGGCCTGCTGACGCCGAGCGATTGGCATACGGTGCCCTTTCAGTCGTCGTTTCAAACCTTGGCAGTCAAGCTTTCCGACCTGAGCGGGTTGGCGGGCACCGTCGCATGGCGGGTCGAAATCTCCGACGCTGGAGCCGGAAACTTGATCGCGTCCGGGGAGGTGGATCTGCCCGGCTTCCCGGCTCTTCCGGACCTCGACCGGCTCGCGGGTGATCTTCGGGAATCCCTCGTCCGTCGGGGCCCCGCGCCCGCCCCCAGCCCGACGCTCACCTACGAGCCGGGCCGACCCGGCGTGCAAGCCCAACCGGGATTGAACGGGCTACCCGTGTTCTTCGATCTCAACGGAGCCTCGATCCACCTGGACTACGACTTGGACGCCTTCGCCGACCATGGCTCCCTCGGGGTTTTGTTGTTGCACCACCACAACACCTCGGGTCCCACCACCAATGGTCTAGCGCCCCAAGCCGAGGCGGTGGCTTTGGACGGTCCGTTCGCCAACCTCACCGTCAGCTTGGCGGCGAGCCCGGATCCGGTGGCCTTCGACGCCACGGCCATCTACACCGCCACCGTCAGCAATATCGGGTCCCAAACGGCCGGAGACGTGGAGCTGAGAATCCAGGTCGATCCGCGCTTGACCCCGGACCCGGTGTCTTTCGAGCCGGGCTGTATGCTCAACGTCAACGTGCTCGAATGCTCGGCCCTGGGCGATCTGGCACCGTCGACAAGCCTCACTGTCTCCTTCGCCGCCCAGGTCGCGGCCCTGCCCGGCGACCTGCTCATGCTCGACGCCGAGGTGGCGATGGGAAACGGGCTGGAAGTGAATCTGCTCGACAACCGAACCGAATTCGAGCACCGGGTCTCCATCCGCGCTCCCATCGCCGTGCCGACCCTGGGTGTCGGCACCCTAATCGTGCTGGCCTTGTGTCTGGCTCTTTGCGCCGTCGGCCGTCTGCGCGGGCACTGATCGATTGCGAGCGAGTCTGACGGTTTCAATGCGTAGGGCGAATCTTGTATTCGCCCACTCAGAGGGCACGGTCAGGCGCGGGAGCCGGCTGGAATCCGAAAAAATCTTGAATCTCGCGAAGGATTCTCCTCGCTGCTCGGGTCATATGCTCTGAAAGCTACACGGTGAAAGCCACACGGCCGTCATAGATCGGTCGCTTTCGAGCCCAATATGTCGATTCTCTACCTCAAAGACAAACGCCTGGCACGCCGCCTGTTGAAGGGTGACGAGCGCGCGTTCAACGAATTCTTCGACCAATATTTCACCGGCCTTTACCGATTCGCCAAAGCACGGCTCGGAGACGACGCCTCCGCCGAGGAGGTGGCCCAGGCCACCCTGTGCAAGGCGGTGCGCAAGCTGTCGACCTACCGCGGAGAAGCGGCCCTTTTCAGCTGGTTGTGCACCTTCTGCCGGCGGGAGATCAGCGACTTCCTCCGCCTGCGTCAACGGGCGCCCCGAGCCGTCGGCCTGATCATCGACCGACCGGAAATTTGGTCGACCCTCGAAACCTTGGAATGGGCCGAGCTGGAAGGTCCGGATCAGGACTTCCGACGCCGTGAGCTGGCTCGCTGGGTGAGGGTGACCCTCGATCACCTGCCCGAGCGCTACGGCCAGGTTTTGGAGTGGAAATACCTAGAAGACTTGAGCGTCAAAGACATCGCCGAGCGCCTGGGTGTCGGCGTCAAAGCCGCCGAGTCGGTTTTAACCCGTGCCCGCTCCGCCTTTCGCGAAGCCTTTTCCGCGCTCCAATCCGCTGCATCGGCGGGTGTGCCCGTTGAAGAACAAGGGGGCCTTTCATGAGCCCGTCCATGGATAAGAAACCTCAAGAGATGGATCCGGTGGCGGGTTTGATCCGCCTAGCCGGGCCCGGGGATCCCGTGCCGGAAAACGCCATCCGGCGAGCCCGCCGAGCGGTGCACGGCGCCTGGTCGGAAACGGTTCAACAACAGCGTCGCAAGACCCGAGCCGTTTGGGCCGTCGCCGCCTCGGTGCTGCTGGTGGTGTCGACGCTCGTCCTGTCGAGACCCGGCTGGGACTGGCTCTTTGGCCCGAAGCAGACGGTGGCGGTGCTGGAATCCGTCACCGGCACCGGTCTGCGGCCGAGCCGAGGTCCGACCACGTCCTTGGAAACGTCCAAACCGGCCGTGCTCGGAGAGGAGCTGCGAGCGGGCGACACCGTGGCCACCGCGGACGGCCGTGCCGCTCTGCGTTTATCGGGCGGAGCTTCTCTGCGGCTCGACGCCCACACCCGCTTGACCTGGATCGCGGACCAAGAGCTGAGGCTCGAAAGCGGAGCGGTTTATGTGGATTCGGGCCCCCAGGACGCCCAGATCACCATCCACACCTCCCTCGGCACCGTGCGCGATATCGGCACTCAATTCGAGGCGCGTCTCGACGGTGCGGACCTGCGGATCCGGGTGCGGGAAGGGGAGGTGGAGGTCTTGAAGGGACGCCGCCGGTCGGTGGCGAAGCGGGGCACGGAAATGACCGTCGAAGAGGGCGGCGAGGTGCGTCGAGACGCCGTCGAGCTGCACGGTGAGCCCTGGCTCGGCTACCAATCGGTGGCACCGTCCTTCGAGCTGGAAGGAGCAACGCTGGCGGACTACCTCCGCTGGTTGGCGCGGGAAACCGGCTGGACGTTGGACTTTTCCGAGCCGGCGTTGGCCGTCGAGGCCAAATCGGTAGTGCTGCACGGCTCAATCCACGGGGTGCCCGTGGAGGAAACACCGCTCGTGGTGCTGCCCACGTGTCGTTTGGTGGGAGTGCCATCGGACGGCGTCTTTGCAATCCGCCGCATGCATGAGGAGACCTTCTGATGTCGACCCGAGGAAAACGGAGAGCTGAAGGTGCGGGAATCGACGGCGCAAGGCTTGCCTGGACCGCAGGCGTGGTCACGATCGCGGCGGTGTGTTTCTTCTTGCTGCCGGCACGAGCGGTCTTCGCGGCACCCCCGGTGGAATCCGGCGAATCGGCGGTCGAAACCACGGGCGTCCAGGGCAACGCATATCTGTGTTGGGCGCTCCCCGAGGTGCTCGACGACCTCCGACAAGAAGCGGGTTTGCCCCTGGTGTGGAGCAGCCATTTAGTCCACGACGACATGCGTGTGACCGCCGCGGAGCCCCGCCGAAACGGCGAGCCCGTGGAGCAATGGCTTCGCAAGCTATTGGCCCCCTTCGACTTGGGATTGCGCACCACTCGCGACGGCGCCTCTTGGTTGGTGGTTCCCGTGGCCAACACCGCCGTCAGGCGCCCAGATTCCGAGGAAGGGCAAGAAGACGTCGAGGCGTTGCTGCCCCGTTGGTTGGACCGGTCGAGCTTGCCGGAGGAACGGCCGTTTCCCGGAGATTGGCAGCCGCTGCCCCGCGGCACGACCCATCTGATTGTGCGGGTGGCTTCCATGGAGCCGGGGACCGATCTTCAGCGGGCGGCTTTCGAGCTCAAGCAGCGGATCGTCGAGGCCGGCTCCCAGGCCAAGTCGTGGGCGGTCGAGCTGAGGGTGGCGCTGGAAGGAGCCGCCGCCGATCTCGAGGCCTTGGCCGGCGAGGGCCTGGCCCCGTACGTCCACGGCTACGTCTACCGAGAGCAGGCCTTCATTCCCTCCTCCGACGCCACGGGCCGATCCTGGTTGCGTAGCGATATCGACGAGCCGTCGAGCATGCTCTCCACCCTGCTGGCGGCCGCGGACCGAGGTGACCAATGGGTGATCTTCGATGCCGTCGCTGCCGACGCGGAGCATCGATCCTTTCTCTCCCGATTGATGCTCACCACGGCGGCAAATCTGAGCAGCCAACCGGCACTCCAGGGGATCGATCCCGAGCGCGCCCGATTTTTCATCGATCCGGAAAGCGGCGACTTCTATCTCGCGGTCTACGCCGAGCCTTCGGGCCATGAGCTCCGCTTCGAGCTGGGCACGGCTGGAGAGGTGGAGCAGATCTTCCCCCGGGAAGAGCCGCAATCGGTCATACGTTATGGCGACACCTTGAATTTGGTGGTCGACGGTGGCTCGCCCTATCAGCTCTTCTGGCTCAAGGCCTACGGTCGAACCGCGGACCATCGGGATGTGGACGTCGCCTCCACCCGCTTGGTGGATCCCTATGAGGAAGTGGTCAAGAACCAGGTCTTCCAGCGCAAGCAGCGCAAGCAATTCGAGTCCTTGGACGTCATGGAATATTTGTCGTCGGTGCCCCAATACGCGGGCGGAGATCGGGTCACGTGGGAGCATCGAATCCTTCAGCGCAAGGGCAAATACTCCGAATATCACCACCTGGGTTTTCGCATCAACGGCGCCTCTTACCCGCCCCATAAGCTGCTCAAGGGCCGGCTCTTTCGCACCGAGTCGTTGATTCAATTCCAACCCCTCGAGGTCGAGCTCGACGAAACCTACCGCTATCGCTACCTCGGCGAAGAGGAGGTCCGCGGCCGACCCACCTTCCGCATCGCTTTCGATCCGCTGCCGGTCCAAGGGGTCAGCCGCAAGCATCGGGTGAGCGGAGAAGTCTGGTTGGACCAAGCGAATCATGCTCACCATCGCCTGCGGACCTATCAGGAAGGGCTCGACGGCATGATCGTCTTCATGGACCGCACCTACGACTACGAGTGGATCTACGACGACGGCCAGTGCTTCTGGGATTGGCGCCGCCGTCACGGCTCCTACGTCGGTACCTCCCTGGGTCAGCAATACGCGGTGTCCTCGGAAACGACCCGCGAGGACTTCGACTACAACCGGCCGGATATCGATCAAGTGGCCCAGGAAGCCTACGAGAGCGATGTCATGATCCATGTGGAAGTGCCGCCGGAGGGGCATCGTTGGTTGGTGAAGGAGCACGGAACCCGCCGATTCGAACGCAAGCCCAACCGATGGGATCCCTATCCCATGGACGGTCTGGCGACCCCCCGGGTCGAAGAAACTGCCTATGCCGAATCACCGTTGGGCGCCGGTCCGCCGCCTGCTCGATCGGAAGCAGAGGCGGAGGCGGAGTCGAGCTCACGGGTCTTGGCGGATATCCATTCCTTCGGCATGCGAGCGGGATTCTGGATGGGGGGTTACGGTTCCGAAACCAGCGATGAGGTGGACTTCTACCCCGGCTTGCTCTTCTCCCACAGCGACCTCTTCCGTCGTGGTTATACGGGATCCCTGGCGCTTTTCGAGGAATTCGGTCGAGTTTCCTTCGGCAACCCGGCTCTCTTCGGCTCGTCGCTGGCGTTTTCAGTGTCCGCCGAGATCGATTTCGACCGCGCGACCTCCAGCGGCGGCTACACCGATGCCACCGGAACCTTTCGCGACATGAGCCTTCAATCGCTGCACCATTCCTTGCGGCTGGCGTTGGCCAAAGCCTTGAGCCGTCGGTGGTCCGTGAACGTCAGCTATACCCTGCGCGATCTCGACTTCAAGGCCGCCGAAGCAGCCGACCCCGAATTCATCCTGCCCACCAGCACCTCCGAGCACGTGGCCGAGGTGGAGCTCGTCTATCGTCGCCCTCGGCTGCAGCTGAGCCTGGGCCTAGAAGCCGGCGAGCGGGCCGATTGGCAGCCCTGGGGATTGAACGGTCAAGAGCCCCTGCACCCGTCCTACGCGGTGACCCGGATCATGGCGGAGACCTTCCATCCCTTGCCCGAAGATCGCATGCTCGGGCTCGCCGCGGCCTACATCCGCGGTGAAGACCTGGATCGATTCTCCCGCCGCCCCAGCGGCCGCTCCCGCGCCGGGCTCGTAGGTTTTCCCGACGGCATTTCCTTCGACGAAGGCCTCTTCACCAGCGTCGATCTGGGATTCAGCATCGCCGGAAAATTCCCCGTCGGCTTCAAAGTCGACGCCGCCCAATCGCGTTTCCACGACGACAACGATTGGCAAACCCGGGCCGGAGTCAGCTTCCGCTTCCTCGTCCACGGCCCGTTCAAAACCGACCTCTGGCCCTCCATCCGCACCGGCATCCACAGCTCCGTCTCCGACGACGACGTCGGCAAGCTTTCCTACGGCCTGGTGATCCGCCGGTCGTATTGAGCTGATCGAGACGATGAGCCTCGCTCCATGCCTAGCCCTCTGAGCCGATCGCGGGAAGCGCCTTGTACGAGCCGTGGAAGGCTTATTTGGCGCGTTTCTTCCATAGGATAAATAGGGAGAACGGTTAGAAGATAAGAAATCCTGGAGCGGGCTCATGGCCAAGGAACCTTTTAGAGATCGATTCACCCTGCTTGGAGCAGGCTCGATTTTTCTCCGGGTCGTGGGGCCGTTTCTTTGCTCGGGTGGATTTCTTTTGATCGCCGGCAGCACCAGCTTCCGACCCAAGGACATGGCGGGCTCCTTCCCGCGAATTCGTCCTCTACCTTTATCCATTCCGTCTGATCCAGTGGTAACCGCTCTACGAGTTTGCCGAGGCGATGTCTTGGAGCTCCGGCAAGCAAGACCGTTGTCGAGCCGGGACAAAACAGAGCTGCCCGAGACCTCAGGGGACGCGGCGCCGGAGATCCCCCACGACACGATCTCGGCGAATGGCCGAATTCAGAGCCGTGGCCGGTTGGAAACAGGGGGTCTTTGGCCGGATTTGAGGCCGGAGCGTCGAGGCGAAAAGAAAAAACCTCTTCGTTCTTACACGTCTTGGGTATGGCCTTAGGTCTTGTGGTTTGGGGCTCCCTGGACGGATGCCTGGGCCTTCCCCTGGGTGTTCTTGTGGCGCTCTTGGTTCCAATTCTCTTAGACGGCCAATCGCCGTGGTCACGCCGCTAATTCTCGGGCTGATGGTCGTTACTTTTCTCGGGATGGGGGTGGGTTATCTCTTGGGATGGGTAGTGGGAGCTGTGCGAGGTAGGCGGCCTGTGGTGAAAAAAGGGCTGAACCTTTGACTTCGGCCCCGGCACTTACGGTTGGGGGCTCCGTGGGTGCGGTGGGTCCGTTGAACGCGATAGATTCAGCCACACCGAATATCGACACTAAGGAGCAGCGTGCCATGGGTGACACCTCGAAAGGCTCGGCGATCAGCACAGTGAGACGCGTGGATATGGGACGGGCTCAGGACCGCAAGAAGACGGCCGTGGGACGGGCGTTGGTGATTGCTGTGTTTCTGTGGGTCTCGGTTTGGCCCGCGGCGGGTGCGGAAGGTGCATCGTCGGTTGAGATTGATCGCGAGGCGTCGGTGTTTGCGGTAGTGACCCACAAGGCGGGGTTGGCGGCTCGGTTGGCGCACAATCATTTGGTGATAGCGAGCGATTACGAGGTGACGCTCGATTTCGATCCGGAGAAACCGGAGGCGACGAGCTTTCGGTTCGAGGCGCCCGCGGCGAAGCTCAAGGTGGACGATCCCGCCGCCCAGAAGCGGTGGTATCCGCGGATTGCCGAGCTGGGCATTCTGTCGGAGCCGTTCGGCGAGGTGCCCGAAGGGGATCGGAAGAAGATTTACGACTCCATGGTCAGCAAGAAACAATTGAACGTTCAGAGCCATCCGACGATCCGGGCGGAAATCGTCGGGGTGAGTGGGGCTGGAGACTCAGGGACCGAGGGTTTCCCCTTTTCGGTTCGGCTGAGGATTGAGATCGTCGGCAAGTCGGTGGAGAAGACAGTGGCGGGACGATTCGAGCGTGATGGGAATCGAATTCGTTTCGAAGCGTTCGGCGAGCCGGCGTTCACCGATTTCGAGATCAAACCCTATTCGGCGATGCTCGGGGCGGTTAAAAACGACGACCCCTTCCACCTCTACGTGGTTTTTGAAGGGCGGTTGAGCCCCTCTTCGGAGCCGGAGCCGGCTCAGCAGCCATAGCCCGGGCCTACCGGGGTGCCGGCTCGCGTCGGCAGATTAGGCGCCGGGACGGCGGTCGGTCTCTTCGCCGTCCAGCTCGGGAAAATATTCGGTGCTGCACGACGGGCACAGCCCGTGGCTGAAAGCAGCGTCGCTGTGGGCGCTGATATACGTTTCCACTCCTTGCCAATAGCCCTCGTCGTCGCGGATTTTCTTACACGAAGCGCACATGGGCAACATGCCTCGCAGGGTGCGGACGTTGGCGATCGCCTCCTCGGCGGTTTGCTGAAGCTCCGCTTTGTGCCGGCGAAGCCGTCGGACCTGCCATTGTTGGGCAGCCAGCCCGAGGGCGATCAGGCCGAGTGCTGCCAAGCCGTAGAAAGCGCGGGTTTGGGTAAAGCGGGGCAAGACCTGGAAGCTGAATTGGGTCGGCAGGCCGTGAAATTGCCCCTGGACGTCGCTGGCTTCGAGCTCGAACACATAGCTGCCGGCGGGCAATCTCGACAGCTCGATCCGGCGCCGGTTGCCGAGGTCACGCCACGTGTCGTCCAAACCGATCAGGCGCTGGCGAAAACGGATGCGCGAGGGCGCCGCCAAGGAGGAGGCGCTGAACGAGACGGTCAAGAGCCGGAAATCCGGGTCCAGCGTGAGATTTGTGAAGCCTTCCAAACGTTGACCATCCACCAGAGCTTCGTGGAGCACCACCTGCGGCGGAGGCGGGGTTTCTACGGCCTCAGGGTCAATCCGAACCATGCCGTCGAGGGTGGCGAACCACAAATGGCCATCGTCTGCGCGGATGCCGATCGGTTGGCCGCCGTAGGCCTCGGCGCTGCGCATGCCGTCTCGGACGTCGAGATTGAGCACGGGCAGAGGCTCGGCCAGTACCTCCGCCGCCGGCTGGTTGAGCCTTTGCCATGGCAGGCGCGCCAGCCCCCGGGTGGTGCCCAGCCACAGATGGCCACTACCGTCGTCCACCAAAGCGGTGACGTCGTTGCTGGGCAGCCCGTGGGAGACGTTGAGCACTAGATCGATCCGACCGCCGCGCAGGCGATGCAGGCCGCCACCAAAGGTGCCGATCCAAGCCCCGTCCCGAGCGTCGGGCAAGATCGACCAGATCCGATCGTTGCGCAGGCCGTCCTTCTTGGTGAAGCTGCGGAACCCTTCTTCCTCAGACCAAACCGAAAAGCCGCCGTTGGTGCCGACCCAGATCCGGCCGTTGGTTGAGCCGGAAGGAGGCTCGGTGAGGCATAAAGTCTGATTGTGGACCAATCCGTCGTCGGTGGTGTAGTTGGTGACCTGACCCCCGTGCAGACGACCGAGACCGCCGGAGGTAGAGACCCACACATCGCCGTAGCGGTCCGCCAGCACCGCCAAGACTCGACCCGACCCGAGGCCATCGTCAGCGGTCAGGATGGTGGCTCTGCCGTCGGCGCCCAAGTGGTCCAAGCTGGGGGAGAAGGCGGCCGACCAGAGCGATCCGTCTTGCCCGAAATCCAAGCTCCAGGCCCCGTTATGGGAAAGCCCCTGGTCCACGGTGACGGGAGCAAGCCACCGACCTTCTCGCCAGCGCCGAAACCCGGCGTCGCGGGTTGCGATCCAAAGGGTGCCGTCGACGTCTTGGTTGATCGCCACCGCTTGGCGGGCGCCCAGGCCCTCCGGCTCGCCGATCGGAAGCACGGGACCGTCGAAGAGCTGGACGAGGCCACCGCCGAGGGTGCCGATCCAAATATGTCCTTCGAAATCTTCAAAGAGGTCCCAAACAATGTCGAGCTGGCGACCCGCGGTTTGGCTCAGGGCCTCGAAAGCCCGGCCGTTCCAACGACCGACCCCGCGGCCGAGGGTGCCGATCCACAAATTCCCGTCGCGATCGAAATTCAACGTGCCGACCCGGTCGCCGAGCACGGGGCTCATTTCGGTGAAGTGGTGCCATCGGCCCTCATTCCGACGGGCCAAGCCGAAATGTCCACCGACCCAGAGGGCGCCATCAGAATCGACCGCGACCGCGCGCGCCATATTCGACGGCAGGCCGTCGGCTTCGGTGATGGAGCTGACCGCTCCTTGGGGTCCGATGTGGAATAGGCCGGAGCCCAACGAGGTGAGCCAGCATCCTCCGTCTCCGCTGGGGGCCAGCCCATGGATCGCGTGGGTGGGTACGCCCTCGGACGCTCCCCAGGACTCAAATGCGCCGTTCTCGAAGGCCGCAACCCCGCCGTCCTCGGTGCCGATCCACAGCCGACCGTGATCCGCGGCCAGGGTCAAAATGGAATCGCTGGGCAAATCCGGGTAGCGAGCCGACTCGAAGTGCTCGAAGTGTCGGCCGTCCCAACGCAGCAAACCGCCGCCGTTGGTGCCGATCCAAAGGTTGCCCTGATCGTCGACGATCAACGCGTAGACGTGGGAGCTTTCCAAGACCTCGTGGCCTTCGATGCGTTCGAAGGCCACGCCGTCGAATCGGGTCAAACCCGCGTGGGTAGCGACCCAAAGGATGTCGTCAGGGGTCTGGGCGATGGCCCGAACCGTATTCTGGGGCAGTCCCTCCTCGATTCGCCATTGCCGATAAGCGTGTTGCCCCGCGGTCCGTGAAGGATCGAGGCCGTGGGCCGCCGCACACGCGAGCAGGCACACCAATCCTGTGGTCGCCCGCCGAAACAGCATGGTGCGCAAACCCGCGGTTTTATCCATCAAAAATTCCAAATACGCCCCGTCGGAAATGGAACGTCAACCCGCGGGACGAAAAAATAGGCTTTGGAGCGGTCGTGCCCCGGCCGAAGCTCGTCTAAGCCTGCCATGGCCGGCAAAAGAGATTTCGTCGAAAGTGCTGGTACTTTTAACTGACCCAAGCAGGGTGCTTCGCGACTTGGCGGTGAGCCCTATTTCTGAGGCGCACCACTGGACGAGGTCCAGCCCGAGAGGTCGCCGCTTTCGAATCCGTCGCCGAAAACCAACGACGATGGCACCACCGCCACCCACACGTCTTGATTGCCTTCCCGAGCGTCCTGGAAAAAGGGGTAGACCCTACCGTTGGACGCGGCAATGGCATTGTAATCGCCGATGAACGAGGCGGCATGGCCTTCCGAGGGCAGCACGGGATCGAAGGCCGCGCCGGTGATGCGCACGTTCGGCCCCCACGTTGCACCGGAGTCGCTGGAGCTTGCCATGTAGACGTCGATTTTCGAGCCGTCGAATCGTTGGTCGTACCAGACGGCATGGGCGACACCGTCATCATCGAAGGTGACCCACGGGAAGAATTGGTTGCGGCCGGAGCTGTCGTCGTTCACTCGGATGGAGGAGCTCCAAGTATCCCCTCCGTCGGTCGATCGCACGCTCAGAATATCCGGATCCCCGAAGGCTTCGTCGTTCCACAGGACGACCAAGGCTCCGGTCATGGGATGGGCCGCTGCCGTCGGTAGGTTGACGATGCGGAATCCCGGCGGAAAGCTCGACGGCAAGGGATCCATGGGCGCGATCGACACGTCTTTGGACCAACTGGCCCCCTGGTCCGTGGATTTCGACATCCACTGGAATTGTTGGAAGCTGTCGCGCCAAAAGACGTAGTAGTTGCCGCTGGAATCGATCACGGGCACGGCGCCGTTGCCGGCGGTGGACTCCACCGCCAGGATGGTGTCGGCGCCGAAGGTTTGACCGCCGTCGAGGCTGCGGGCGGCTCGCACTTTGGACGGGCTGAAGCCGAAATCGGCCCACGCCACCAAGACCTCGTCGCCGCGGGCATCCATATAGGGCTTGTCGTCGAAAACGCTATTGCTCGTAACCGGTACCGGGTCGGCCCAAGTGGCGCCGTCGTCCACGGAGCGGCGCACATAAACCTCGAAGTCACCGCCGCCCACACCACCGCTGGCGATGTAGCCGAAATACCAACGACCCCCGCCGCCGGCCGCCACGATCGGGTCACTCATGGTGGTGTGGCCTGCCAGGGTTGTCGAGCTCCAGGTGGCACCGGAATCCGTCGAGCGTCCCACCCCTTGCAATAAGGCGGTGCCGGTGAATTGATTCCAACCGGCGACGACCGTGGTTCCGTCGGCATCGATGGCGGTCTCGTTTTCCGTATGGCCGTCGTCGGGACCGAGCCGGGTTTCCATGAAGGTGCTGCCCCTGGCCAGCCGACGCAGGGCGTCGATACGTACCGCGGAGGGCCGTTCCGGCGTCTGCCGCGGTGGTTTCGGGCGACGAATATCGAGGGGCAAGACATAACCATCGGCATCCACGGTGCCGTCCTCGATGACCTGCCCCGACGGTGAAACCCACGATCGGGTGCTTGTGCTCGGGGTCGTCGGAACGACCTCGGGGGAGTGGGTACCTACTAGCCCGTCGGCAGCCGGGGCTTGCTCGGGGGCGGGCCCGGCGCACCCTCCGAGCAGGATGGAGATTCCCACCAGACCTGAGACCGCCCAGGCTCCGGGAGCTAAGAGTCGCTGGGCCAATGAAGGAGGTGGGGGCGAAAACGAAAAGGGGGTCCGACGGAGGAGAGGAATTCTAGAAATAGACATCCCTGAATTTTAGCGCGACGATCCGTCGATGTAGGCATTCGTCACCGAAGCTGCTTGCCCAACCAGGCGCGGACCTCACCGTCCAGGGCGCTCCAATCGACGGCGGGTAGGCCCAGGTGCTCGGCCAACGCTTCGGGGCCGTCGCTATTCCCGTCGGCGATCCCCTTCAGGTAGGCCTTGAACGACCGTGCTCGCTCGGGATCCGACATCAAGAATCGGACGAAAACCGCTCCTTGCTCGTAATCCCGAGCCCGAGCATCGCGATCGAAGCTCCGGCCGTCCAGACCCACCACCCGGCGCAAATCCGGCAGCTCCTGGATCTCCAGCACCCGGCGCGCGACCGCCTCGGCGCCCGCCAAACCCTGGATGGGACCCAGTCCCGTCGGCGTCGCCGGATCCCCGAGCCCGTCCGCCAATCCTTCCGACAGCCACCTGGGCAGCGGGGCGCCGAGGGCCCGCCGGCTGATCAAGTGGGTGATCTCGTGCACCAACGTCTGGACCACCCGCTCCGGCGGCTGGTCGCCCACCACCAGGGCCAAATAGCCGTCGGCACCCCGGGCATGTCCCGCGTAACCCGTGGCCGCGGGACCGTCCGTGGCGGCGAACGCGCGGAAATTCTGCTGATTCCGGAACAGGATCAGCGTCTCGCGGGGTTTGCCTTTGGGCTGGATCCCGTAGCGGCGGGCGTAGGCCTGATCCAGCCGCGAGGCCAGACGGCCGCAGGCCTCGAGCAAGGGCGACGAGCCCAGGTCGGTGAGCAAGGTGTAGGGGCCGCAGGACAGCTCACGGCCCCCACCGTCGAGATGTCGACGGGCACGGGCGAGGACCTCCGGGTCGACGGCCACGGATGCCTGGGGCGGGCTTCGCGTGGCGAGGATTCTCAGCTCGCGGGTTTTGGTGCCGCGTTGGACCCAACCCGTTCCGCCGGCGTAGGCCACCCGATAGGCATCCTGCCGCCGCTCGAGAACTCGCAAGACCTGGGGTTGGTCGAGAATCCGCACCGCCCTGCTCGAAGGATCGGGCTCGGTCCGCAGCACCACCCCTTGCTCGACCTTCAGGTGCAGCTCGCCTCGCTTTTTCTTCTTGGATGCCTTCGTGGCCGGGTCCTCGGCGCGCTTTCGACTCGAAGTCGTCTCACCGGCGGCTGCCGGTTTAGCGTCGGCCTTAGGCTTGCGATCTCCCACACCACAAGCGAGCGATCCGGCTAAGCACAAGGCGCAGACCAACACCTTCCCCACCTGCGACGGCCGGGCCTGGCTGGAATTTTTGGCCAACACTCTGCCCGTTAACCAGGCTAAAGGTCTCATGGGCAGGATGTTATCGAATTTGTAGGGTGAATCCGAGATTGCGGTGAGCGACGTCAGCGCGTAGGGTTCCATTGGCGGCTACGGCGTGAGCCGAAGCGCCCTCATGTTATTTCACTGTCTTCTGTGTCCATTTCTGCTGCGTTTGTTTTCTATGCCCATTGCCCTCGCCGAGCCGGCGACCTCGAATCGATGCAAACCGACTATCCTTCCTTTACCGAAGCCACCGAAAGGTTGCGAGAGCTTCTGGACCAACACCGTTGGCCGGTGGAAATCCGCTGGCTGAGGCCAGGCACCCTGCTGACCCGAGGCTCGAAGCTGATCCTGCACCCCGGGGCCTTCCAGCCCACCGAAGAAATCAGAACCAGCTATTGGTATGCCGTGCCCAAACAAATGGGAGTGCTGCTAGCCGGCCTTTGCCGAGATAACGAGCACTCCTACTGCCATCTCTGGGCACCGGCCAACCAGGACGAGGCGGACCTCCATCTCATGCCCGACGGCTTGAAGCTCAGTGTGCCGGTGGATCCCCCGGACGTGCAGGTGACCGCCGGCTGGGGTTTGAGGTGGAATCGATGGCGCTCGACAGAAGTTCCCCTAGGGGAGCTGATGATGCAGCACCCATCGTCTCCGGACCACGAGAGGATCCACGCCTGAGGTTTTCCGGCTTACGGCGTGGTCGACGACCAGGCCGTCAGATTCCCGGACTCGAAACCGTCGGTGAAGATCTGACCGGCGCTACTTTTGCTGACCAGACGGCCGATCTCCTCGCCCATGGTCAGGTAGATCTCGCCGTTTTCATCCTCGCCGTATCCCACCACGGTAAAGGTGGGCACGTCGTCCCACTGCTCGGTCGACCACACACCCGGTGACGTCTGGCGGGCGAAAAAGCTCTCGCCGGAGCACCAATCGTTGAACATGGCATAACCCACCAGCGAAGGAATGGCGCTGCCCCGATAGACGAAACCGCCGATGATCGAGCAAGCTCCGGTGCCGTGGGAAAGATCGAAGAACGGCGCTTCGAGGGTTTCCCCGCCGGTGCAGAATTGCGTTTGGAAATCGGCATTGCCTTCTTTGCACGGCCAACCGTAGTTGAGACCGCCGACGCCGTCGGCCCCGAAATCCATCTCCTCCCAGGACCCTTCTCCCACGTCGCCGATCAACATATCGCCGGTGGCTCGGTCGAAGCTCCAACGCCATGGGTTGCGCAATCCCGACGCCCAGATTTCGTCCAGAGCGCCGCCGACACCGACGTAAGGATTGTCTGCGGGCACCACGTACGGGGATCCGCCGTCGACGTCGATGCGCAGCATCTTGCCGAGCAAGGTCGATAAATCTTGGGAGGTTTCCCAACCGCCGCCGTCACCCATGCCGATATACAAATAGCCGTCGGTCGGGCTGAAGTGGATGTCGCCACCGTTGTGGTTGCCGAAGGTTTGGTCGATCTCGATGATGGTGAACGCCGAGGCGGGGTTAGCCACATTCGGATCCCCGGCGGACACCGTGTATCGGGCGACCACGGTCTTGTCGAGCGGGGTGTCGGGCGCGGTGTAATTTACGTAGAAGAAGCCGTTGCTTGCGTAATTCGGGTGAAAGGCTAGGCCCAGCAGACCTTGCTCGCCGCCCGAAACCACCAGCGAGCTGATGTCGAGGAAGGGGGTCGACAGGGTCGTGCCGTTGTCGACGATCCGAATCGTGCCACCCTGCTCGACCACGAAAAGGCGTCCGGAGCCGTCACCGGCGTGGCGAATGGCCATGGGGGAGGTCAGGCCGGTGGCCACGGTTTCGATCATCAAATCATCGGGGGGCTGGGCCACGGAGGGCAGGGCGGGCAGGACGACCAGAGCGACCACGGCGATGAGCATGAGGCAGAAGCCCCTCGGGCCAGTCAGGGACACCGTCGGGGACACAGTTGGGAGCACAGTCAGCGAGCTATTTCGTGAATCCATCAGCGAGACGATAGACATAGGGGGTATCTCCATGGAGGCGGTGGGCAGCGGGTACGCCCGATCGGAAGATGATCCGAAAAGGCGTCTCTTCGGTGATTGGATCTCGAATAGCCGGCTCGACCCCAAGGTGAGCTTGAATGAATCGATTCAGGGGACGCGTATTATATAGCTCAGTGTCTATATATCAAGAAGGAGAGAAGCTTCTGCCAGGTCCATCCATCCGCCATTTTCCAGTTTCGCCGTTCAGGACACGCTGCCGATCCTTGCAGGTCCAAGGTGTTATCCTCGCGGCTCCGGTGACCGCCGGGCTGTCGTTCCTGTTGCAATCTTTTCGGCCGCCTTTTCAGCCGCCGTTTTCCAGTCCGCCGCCTTCCAGGCTTCCGTGCCGACCGTCCCGCTGGAGCCGTCATAGAAAATTCCATGAATCAGCTCAAACCTCTCCTCGGCTATTTCCGACCCTACCGACGGAATCTCTTGTTGGGCATCTCCTGCGTGGGAGTTTCAGCAATCGCCGGCTTGATGTCGCCGTTGATCGTCGGTGCCGCCATCGATCGGCTGCGAGAGCAAATAGACGGCTCTGCGCTGCTCAAATACGCGGCCCTGCTGTTGGGAATTACCCTTTTCAAGGGCATCTTCCACTTTCTCCAGCGGGTCATCTTGGTGGCCGTCAGCCGTCGGGTCGAATTCGATTTGCGTCAGCAATTTTATGGTCACCTCCAGAAGTTGGACTCCGGCTTCTTCTCCGCCCATCCCACCGGCGATTTGATGGCCCGCGCCACCAACGATCTAGAAGCCGTCCGTCAGCTCTCCGGCCCGGCGATCATGTACGGCAGCAACACGATCTTTACCGCCCTCGGTGCGCTCGTATTCATGATCGACATCCACCTGGGTCTGACCCTGCTGGCCTTGGCGGTCCTACCCCTGGTGGCCTTGGTGACCCAATTCTTCGGCAAACGGATCCACACTTGGTTTCAGTCGGTTCAAGAGCAATTCTCCGTATTGACCTCCAAGGTCCAGGAGAATTTGAGCGGAGCGCGGTTGGTGCGGGCCTACGTGCAAGAGGAGTCGGAGCGGCGAGCGTATGACGACATCAGCCGCAAATACGTGCGCCTCAACCGCACCCTGATCCTGTGGAATTCCGCTATGCGGCCGTCGATCCAAGTGCTCATGGGTTTGGCGGCCGCGAGCATCTTGGCCTATGGCGGCGTCTTGATGCTCGAAGACAAGATCACCGTCGGCGAGTTCGTGGCCTTCAACATCTTCCTTGGCAAGATGGCGTGGCCGATGATCGCCATCGGTTGGGTGGTCAACTTGGCGCAGCGGGGCGCGGCTTCCATGATGCGCATTCAGAAAATCATCGAGTCCGAGCCCCATATTCGGGATCGCGAGCCGTTGGACGAGGTCAGCCACATCGACGGCGCTTTGGAGCTGCGCAACCTCTCCTATCGCTACGAGGGCACCGACGAGGACATGCTGTCCCACATCGATCTAGACGTGAAGGCGGGCTCGACCGTCGCCTTCGTCGGCCGCACGGGTTGCGGCAAAACCACCCTCCTATCGCAAATCCCCCGGATCCTCGAGCCGGCCGACGGTTGCCTGCGGGTCGATGGTCGCGACATCCACCGCATTCCCCTCGAAACCCTGCGGGCGGCGATCGCCATGGTGCCCCAGGAGACCTTCCTCTTCTCCGCGACCTTGCGCGAGAACATCGCCTTCGGCCGACCCGAGGCGGATCTCGAGGAGGTGCGACGGGTCGCCGGCTTGGCCGGCTTGGACGCGGACCTGGCGGGTTTCCCCAACGGTTTCGACACCGTGGTCGGCGAGCGCGGCGTCACCCTCTCCGGCGGACAGAAGCAGCGGGTGGCCCTCGCCCGAGCCATCCTGCGGGATCCCCAAATCCTGTTGCTCGACGATTGCCTGTCGGCGGTCGACGCTCAAACCGAGGAGCGGATTCTGAGCAATCTGCGCACGGTTTTCCCCGGTCGCACGGTGCTGATGGCCTCCCACCGGGTAGCGGCCGCGCGTCTCTGCGACCTGATCGTGGTTCTCGAGCACGGGAGAGTCGTGGACCAAGGCACCCATGACGAGCTGGTCTCCCGCCCCGGTTTCTACGCCGAGCTCAACCGCCGTCAGCATTTGGAGGAAGAGCTGGCGGCTGTGGTTTAGGCCTGCCGGCTCGGCCTGCGCGGCCCGACCTGCGCACCACGGAATAAATTCCGTGGAAGGGTCTATATTTAGTAGTGGTTGAAGATGAGGCTCGGGGATAGCTCAACACTAGCTGCCGAAATGGCTTTCTGTGGAACGCTCCCCGAGCCCCTAGCCATGCACTCTGCCCAATAGACCCT
>JAUIJL010000012.1 GCA_030431255.1 Thermoanaerobaculia bacterium
CGCCTCGAAACCAACCTCGACCGCTACCGTCGCGGCGAGCTCGCCCTGCCTCCCTGCTGATCCATAAAAAACGCCCTTCTCCGGCGACACGCAGCCTCTTTTATTCCCATGGCACCTAATCTTGTCGGTAGATCTTCGAGATTTTTTCGAATCCTTGCAGAGTCGGTGGCCTTCTTGTCGTCCATACCCCGTAAGGGTGCGCACATTCCGCGCGCACATTTTGGGGAGATCTACCCATGCCACGAAACCCACGCATCCACACTCGATCCGGCGCCCTGGTCGAAATCGTCAACCGCGCCATCCAGGGCCGACGGCTCATCCGTCCCAGCCCGCGGCTCAACGCGATCCTCATCGGCGCTCTGGCGAAAGCCCAACAAACCCACGGAATCGAGGTCTACGGCGGCGCCTGCACTAGCTCGCATTTCCACTTACTCTTGGGCGGCGGCACCGTCCAAGACCAGGCGAGCTTTATGAGAGATTTCACCGTCAAGCTCTCCCGCGAAGCCAAGCGGCTCCACGATTGGACCGGCCCCATCTTCCCCGACCGCTACCGCGACACGGAAGCCTCCGAGGAGCCGGAGGCGCAAATGGCCCGTCTGCGGTATTGCCTGGCCCACGGCTGCAAAGAGAATCTCGTGACGTCGCCGCTCGACTGGCCGGGGGTCCCGTTCGCCGAAGCGTTGCTCTCCGAAGAGCCGCTTCGAAGGATCTGGATCGATCGCACGGGTTACTACCGAGCTATTCAACAAGGCAAAGACGCGACCCTGGAGGATTTCACGGAGCACCTGGAGCTCGAGCTGACGCCACTGCCCTGCTGGGCACACCTGGCTCGGTCCGCTCGTCGGAACCTGGTCTTGGACATGATCCGCGACATCGAAGAAGAAACCGCCGCGCGCCACCAAGCAGAAGGCACAGTCCCGCTCGGCGCTACGGCAGTGCTCACGTGCAATCCACACGAGTACCCAGCGAAGCTGAAATCGTCGCCAAAACCCCACTTCCACGCGTTCACCAAGAAGGCATGGAAAGAGATGCGCGAGGCGTTCTTCTACATCGCCGCCGCCTACCGAGAGGCGGCAGACCAGCTGCGCCAAGGAGTGCTCACCGTTGCATTTCCCGAAAACACGTTCCCGCCCGCGCGTCCGTTCGTCGAGCCGATCTGGGCGATGAGCACGCCGGCTCCGGAACGGCTCGAGCCTGGATAAAACGTATTTCGTCTCGTGTCCGTGGCCTTACAGAGTGAGAACGCCGTGAGCCCAAGTCTTGGGTAAGGGCGAGATGTGTTCGGGGTGCGAAACATTCCGGTTTTCAACGAGCTCGCGCTCTTTCAAACCTTATCCAATCAAGAATCCTCACAAATTCTTTCTTCACTTACCCGGCACCTTAATGACTCCTTAATGACTCCGAAGCGTTGCTCTCCGAAGAGCCGCTTCGAGGGATCTGGATCGATCGTACGGGCTACTACCGAGCTCTTCAACAAGGCAAAGACGTGACCCTGGAAGACTTCACAGAGCACCTGGAGCTCGAGCTGACGCCGCTGCCCTGCTGGGCGCACCTGGATCGAGCGACTCGTCGGAACCTGGTCCTGGAGATGATCCGCGACATCGAAGAAGAAACCGTCGCCCGCCACCAAACAAAAGGCACAGTCCCGCTCGGCGCTACGGCAGTGCTCACGTGCAATCCACACGAGTACCCAGCGAAGCTGAAATCGTCCCCGAAACCCCGCTTCCACGCGTTCACCCAAAAGGCGTGGAAAGAGATGCGCGAGGCGTTCTTCTACATCGCCGCCGCCTACCGAGAGGCGGCAGACCAATTACGCCAAGGAGTGATCCACGTCGCGTTTCCCGAGAACACCTTCCCGCCCGCGCGTCCGTTCGTCGAGCCGGTCTGGGCGATGAGCACGCCGGCTCCGGAACGGCTCGAGCCTGGATAAAACGTATTTTCGTCTCGTGTCCGTGGCCTTACAAGTGAGAACGTCGTGAGCCCAGGTCTTGGGTAAGGGCGAGATGTGTTCGGGGTGCGAAACATTCCGGTTTTCAACGAGCTCGCGCTCTTTCAAACCTTATCCAATCAAGAATCCTCACAAATTCTTTCTTTACTTACCTTCTTTACTTACCTGGCACTTTAATCCGGCTCCTATCGCCTAGCCTTGCGGCACATCAACCGCAGAACGCGACGCGGCTGAGCGCCGGCGCCGCGCCGTGCGTCTCGAGCCGCTGGGATATGCGGAAAACTCAAGGTTTTGGTACCCATAGTTGAGCATCCAACGTCACCTTCTCTGACAAGCGTAGGCCCAATTCCTCATTGTCAGAGCTGGAGGTCTCCACTGGGGTACCGTCAGCCTGGATCTCGAGGATCTCCAACTTCCTCAATCTACTTCCGGCACCGTCCCTGACCAGCACGTTGGTGTTCTTTTCAATCTTTAGTCCACCATTTTGAATAATCGCGACTGTACCATTGTGATGGATCTCAACAGGAGTCAAACAAGTCCTATTTGACGGGTTGAAACGGACAAGACCAACTTCAAAAAGCGCGTGACGAGCGTCGGCCTTATCGACATGACCGTCCGATATGTCGAAAAACAGATTGAATAGATCGAATGTTGACAGCAGCCCTCTTTCATCATTCCTGGCATCCTCAACCTGGATGTGGTTGAAGGGCGGATTCGTCCGGTTATGTGCTGGGAGATGTCGCTGGTGGTTAACCAAGTATAACGCGAACACATCGAATGAGCCGCGTTGCTTTGATCTGCGGTACTTGATCTTTCCAATCTGCGAGCAGTCGCTGTCCGTAGAGGTGCCTCCGATGCCCTTGACTTCAATCACCAACAGTCCAGGTTCGTCTTCAATCTGCAGATCCTCTTCTTTGAGCCCAGGATTCAATTCGTCAACGTTGACGACGTTCTTGAAGCCTAACCACTTGAGGAAGATCTCTACAGCTCTGACCAGCTCATCTCCTGTTTCCCTTAGTAGATCGTGGAGAAACTGATACCTCTCTTGGTTCTCTTGGAGGCGAGACTCAATGTCACCCAACTGGGTGTTGAACTTTTCGATTAACTTTAGCCTCTCCTCGCGCAAAACCGACTCATTCAGCAGCCAGTATCTCTCCTCTCTAAGCCAAGCAGCCATCCCGCTGTCTGGGAACAGCGCTGGCGAGAATCCTGGAAGAACGTTCTCCAACAGCTCAACCAAGAACTCGGATTTTCGCTGGATTCTCGGAAAAAGAAAAACTATACAGTTATCCCAGGCCGCTAAGAACGAAACGATCTGTCCAGAGGCCGAAGTAATTAGTGGTGCGAAGTCACTTCGTTTAACAGATCCTTGATTGGTCCAACGTGTTGGATGCTCGAAGGCGATTGAGTAGGTAAGTTCGAGATTGTGCTTAGAGAGCAGGCTCATTAGTTCAGGTGAAAGCTCTCGTGAGACCTCGGTGTCGGTTCCGGCGATGTTCTCGTACTCAGGAAGCGCTGAATAAAAATCGTATCTACTGTGAACCTCAGGGCGCTCTCTATCTACCCCTAGCGGAGTGATCGCGACAGGATGGTACTCCACCGACTCATAGCTGTCCGCAAATACAATAAGAAACGAGTCTTTTTCTCTAAATTTCTGCAGCCTGGCTCCCAAAAGCCCTGCGGACAACGCTCTTGGGTCGAAGACAGTTTCGGGATAGGAGCTCAAAAGAGCTCGCTGCACATGCCCCTGTGCCTTTTTCCGACGATGTTTCGCCGGGTCGTAAGGTTCCGAGCGTATCTCCTGGAGATCGATGACAACTACATCCAGTTCATGGAGATTCTCTGGAAAGCTGTGCTGCAGGAGACACAGACTCTCTCGATGAGATCCATCGAACTCGATGAGACGACCGAGGGTCCCAGGTATACAATTGAACCTTCGATCGAGGAGATCCTGAGTCACCTCGTCGGCGACGTCGATCGTACAAACTCGCGGACGTTCCATGGTCGCCGGGTCCAGCTCTCCACCTTCAGCCATTCGCTACCGTGCCTGCCTTAAAGTCCGCATATCGCCTCGCGGCTGAGCGCCGGCGCCGCGCCGTGCGGCTCGAGCCGCTGGGTTCTGCGCTCTATGGTTACTGAAGGAAAATGTACTCATTGTCTTCATCAACTCTAATGGAGCTAACAACCGTGCCATCGGAGGTATCTCTCAAGCACCAAGCATGCTGAACAAACGAGGCTTGCCGGTGTTCTTCCCCGGGTTCTATTAGCTTGTAAAGTTGTTCTTCTCCGGAATACGTTTTCCAGGTCAAAGCCACCGGCGAGTCCAGGCTATTAAACACAGTCAGATACGCTTTACCCTGCGAAGGCCCGGACTCCATTGAACAAGGGCTCCCGGCAGGCTCAAGAGTCAACTCTGCTTGTTGAAAGATCGCTTCTTTCCTTATGAAGCTGGTCCCCTTCACATGGTAAAAATAGTGTCTGGAGCCGTATCGAACTTCAATTTCTTTGTCGAGCCATTTTCCGCTCGAGAACACAGGGCCTAAAGGTGTTTCTTCGATCAGCCAGATGTACCCATCTGAAAACTGCAGGCAGATGGTTCCAGCTGGTCGCTCCCGGCAGTCTTCTTCATAGGTTGGCTGTGACACGAATCCTGGAGGAGGCCCTTTCTTGGGTCCGCTGAGGACTAATGGCAACTCAGCCGGCTCCTTTAGCGGCAACCGAACTGCGAGAAGTACTGCCGTAGCGATTGTTGCAGATGCGAGTGTGGTGATCGCAATACCGCGCCAGGTCCACGATGAAGGGCGGGTAGGTTCGACCAGCAATCGCCTCAGTGTTCTTCGCGTCGCACTAAACCTTGACTCCGGCCGAAGCGCCGCCGCGGCGGCCATCGCACTTGGCGGCCGCAGGTCTGGGTCTTCCTCCAAGCAGCTTCGAATGAACGACTCTAGATCCTCGTCCGATTCCACTAGCAGACGGAAATCATCGCCTTGATCAGGCCAGCTACCGGTCAGCAATTCAACGAGAATAACTCCGAGCGAGTAAATATCACTTTGGGCCGAGACTACATGTGGCTTCCGTAACTGCTCCGGGGCAGCGTAAGCTGGCGTCCACCCCATACAGAATTTGCCAGCAAGACCGAGATCCGTAATCTTTGTTTTCCCCTCGCCATTCACCATGACATTTCCAGGCTTTAGATCCTGATGGAAAAGGCCAGCTTCGTGAATCGCTGCCAACCCGAGGGAGATCTCGTGACCAATATTGCGGACTCGCTCTAGCGACAGACGACTCTCGAGTTGCAGGAGATCTTCTAGGGTTTGGCCTTCGATGAACTCCATTGCGATAAAATCTACCCCTGAATCCTCGTGGACATCGTAGACTCGTACCACGTTGTGATGCGTAACGGTACGAGCCCGGCGTGCTTCAGCGATAAAGGCTTCGCGATAACGTTCCTCTTCCTCAGCGCTACTGTCCTCATCCTGGAGTCGAAACTTCAAAGCGACTTGGACATTGAGCTTCGAATCTTCTGCCTGGTAGACCGCCCCCATGGCACCTCTACCCAATCTCCTCACGATCCGAAATCGGTTTCCGAGAATCTTTCCTACTGGAAGGATAGGCGACGACACTTCAAGCGGCAGAGTTGAAGCTTCGGCAGTTGGTGCATCGGAATCTACCAAGCGATTACTCTCCCTGTCTAGTTGTCATCAGATCACCAGGTCTCATGCAAAACGCCCATCGAGTTGCTCATTGCGCAGAACGGCCACCAGCTCACCGCGCAACTGGAGCGCGAAGCGCGGAAGTTGTCCGGTGGAGCTGTGGGTTCGCGGCATTTTGAGAATTTCATGTCTCTGCCGGGCGAAACTTGTCGAACGACAGGATCATCTTTGCGGTAAAGTTGCTCCACTCATCCCAGATATCGCCGCCCATAGACCGAATGTTGATGAAATGGGTCAGGCTTGGAATCTGGAATACGGCGAGCCCCGTTTCCTGCGGCAGGATATTCGCAATATTTCCGGCATTAAAGATAGGATCGCTACCCCCGAGTAGCACTAAGATTTTGTTCTTCTGCTGCATCAGCTGATCATGCAGTACAACCTTCTCATGGCCTAGAAACACCCTTTCAAAGTTCGACGCCATTTCCCGTCTAGAGAGATGACGAGTGCTTTCGAGGATGCCTCGCTGAAGGTCGCGCCAAGACTCTCGAAAGACTTGCGAGGCATTCATATCCTGAAAGCTCGCCCCCGAATTAATGAGGACGCACGAGTTGAAAGTGTTCGGCTGAGCCAGAAATGCCTGAAGCGCTACCAGGCCACCCAATGAGAATCCCAAGATTGAAATCTTGGGCCTCGCGCTTAGGCGGTCGTGCAGAAATGTGCCTAGGCCGTCTTGAGAGAGTCCTCGCCTCGTGAGTATCTCCTGAGCCAGCTCCGAGATGTCCCTCATGATCTGCTCGTTGAAGTCAACAAGGAGTTGTGGTCTCCTAAGGAATCCAAACTTGAGCGAGTTCGTGTAGCGGACCCGAGTTTTCTTTGACTCTAGGTTGAAACTGTCGATCGGGTCGTAGCTATTGATGTTGAAGAACGTGCTCCGACAGTAGTGATGAGGAAGAGGTATCAGCACTGCCGCAACACCTGCTCTTGCCAAAGTGCCGCCAAGCTTGTCCCAAACGCTCGCTACTGCCTCTCCAAACCCGTTTACCAAGAAGAAGATTCGGCTTGCTTTCTTCTTCGGCCAATAGAATCGAAGGCTAAAGATGTTGTTGAAGGTAAAGGGGTCTTCAGGCGACAGCTTGACGAAATACGGCGAACGGAACTTGGCTAGCCAGATTGGATTCCCTGCGGAATGGTGGTTGGGAAGCTCAATGACTTCCTCAGTCTTCGTTCTCTGCCTTGAGACCGTGATGTTAGAGTCAGAGTCTCGGGATGAACAATAGGTTAGATTTCGATTCAAGTTCCAAGTCTCCTTCCCAATTTCAATATTCGATCCCCGAGGACGGTGGCCTGACCGCGAACCTTAGAGTGGACGACACGGCCATCCGGCCAGCTATGCTTGACTTTACGGAACCGAAATTGTCTGCGAGCCTGACGGCAGGTGATCGTGAGCACATCCCTCTCCTTGCAAGTTCTTCTGCTGAGCATTTTACCCGCTGTGCAGGCGCATCGTCAACGCTACATAGCGAACGTTCGCTATGTGTGAGCGCCGTAATATGTTGATTATGGGTGACTTATTCGCTTCCGGCTGACGGTAAGCAGGCTGATGGGCCTAGAGGTTAGGGCTGAGACCGGGAGTTTGGCGAGCTCGGCGACGTTCGGTAGGCAATCGCTTGATTTTGTCTGATAACAAACTCGACGGAAGTGCAAAAATAATGTTGATATAAAGCTTATCTGGGTGTTGGAATGCCTAAACTGTGGTAAAATGGATGGGTTCACAACCCTTTAGGAGAAAGACGATGGAAGGCAAACGCTTTTACCAACCCGCTCTGCTTGAGAAGCACGTTCGAGCACTTTATCGATTGAAAGTAAGGACAGGCCTACCCATGACCTACCACGCCCGGCTCGCCGTGGAGCAATATGTGGATCGCTGGAGCGATCCGGGCGAGCGAGGGGAGCTCTCTAGTATAGAGGGTCAGGACGAGGCGACGCGTTGATGTAGCGGTGGACCACGGATACAGGCCGGTTATACTCGCTTCGGACGAGCTCTACCCTGAATTCCGAATCTGGTGCTTATGATGGAAGACGACTTTGAAGATTGGGAACAGCTCTACGAGCTAGAGGAGCGGAAGGACTATCCTGGACTGGTCGCTCTATGCGAGCAGGACGCCAAACGCTGCCCGAGTGACCTGCATGCATGGGAACGGCTCGGGCAAGCGTATCTTCTAAACGGGCAATACCAGAAGGCCCTGGAGGTGATGGGACGGCTTCACCGGAGCCACCCGGATATCGACGCCTTTCAACACATCATCCTCGATGCCCTATTTGCTCTGGGAAAGACGGAAAGGGATTTCCCGTGGAGAGCCAAACCAGAAATCTTTCGGATTGGCGAAGCGGCCGATCTCTGTTTCGAGCACTTGCGACCCAAGCGGAAGCCGCGATTGGTAACCGATCTGTATTCATGGTTGCACATCAGAGCGTATCTCATGTTCAACAAAGACGAGCTCATGGAGCAGCTCAAAGAAGATCCACGGTTTATCGCCGAAGGGGAAGCTCCTTGGAGATGCGGTGTGAGCGTCCGTAGGAAAAGCACGGGCAAAAGCTGAACGCGGGCCGAGATTGCGGCTCCCCTCGATGTTATTCTGTAAACATCTGCATAACCTATGGCACCATCACCGAGACGACCTTGAAGGGACCCATCACCCACGACACAGAAGGAGAGCATGGACCTACCTCCGAAGAGCCCGACGGATCCGAATGAGAAAACGACCTACTCGTATCGTTCATTCAAGGAGTCGACGAACCGTCAGCTACCTCAGGAGAAGACACCATGCCCCAAGCCGAGATCCAGACCTTCGCCGCCGATGAGCAAGCCCGCGCACATCATCTGAGCACACCGAATACGGAGACGGACGAGATGGACCCAGATCAGGTCACCGGTTTGTTGGTGCGTTGGCGCGACGGGGATTCCGGCGCCCTCGACCGCCTCATGCCCTTGGTCTACGACGAGCTGCACCACGTGGCTCGGAAGCATATGAGCAGCGAGCAGGGGTCGACGTTGCAGGCGACCGCCTTGGTGCATGAGGCCTATTTGCGCATGCTCAAGATGGACGTGCCGTGGCAGAATCGATCCCATTTCTTCGCCATTGCCGCCGGGGCCATGCGACGGATCTTGGTGGATCGCGCGCGCCGGCGCCGGGCGGAAAAACGGGGTGGCGAGGCGCGGCCGGTGGAGCTTTCGGAGGTCGCCGACCTGGTGGAGGCTCCCGGCATGGGGCCGGACGATCTCTTGTCCTTGGACAAGGCCCTCAAAGATCTCTCGGCCCTGGATTCGCGCAAAGCCCGGGTGTTGGAGCTGCGCCTCTTCGGTGGCCTCTCGATCGACGAAACCGCCGAGGTGCTGAGCATCTCCACCGCCACCGTGGAGCGGGAGCTGCGCATGGGCCGGGCGTGGATCGCGCGGCGGCTCAAGGACGGCGATGGGGGCTGACTCCGACCGCTTTGCCCGCCTCGACGCCCTTTTTCAGGGCGCCCTCGAACGGCCCCCGGACGAGCGGGCCGCTTGGTTGGACCGCGAATGTGACGATCCGGAGCTACGTTCCGAAGTCGAAGAACTGCTCTTCGAAGACGCCGAAGGCGGGCTGGTCCAGCTGGAGGACATCGTCGACCAGCAATGGCAGCTGGCGACCGAAGATGCAACCGGAGAGGGCGGGCGAGATCTCACCGCGGGCTCCGCGCACACCTTAGCGGGCGACGAAACCCGCACCCTGGAAGATTTTCAATCCGTGCCCAGCTCGCTGCGAGCCGAGGAGGATCCGGAGCAGCTCGGGCCGTATCGCATCCTCGGTCGCCTGGGCCGTGGCGGCATCGCCACGGTCTACCTCGCGGAGCGGGAGGGCGAGTTCTCCATGCCCGTGGCCCTCAAGCGCATCCGCCGGGGCATGGACACGGACGACATCCTCGAACGCCTGCGCCTAGAGCGGCAGATCCTCGCCCGGCTGGTGCACCCCAATATTTGCCGCATCCACGACGGTGGATCCGACGAGCAGGGGCGACCCTACCTGGTGATGGAGGTGATCGAGGGCAAACGCATCGATCAATGGTGCATCGACGAGGGTTTGCCCTTGCGTGAACGTCTCGAAGCCTTTGAGGCGGTGTGCGAGGCGGTGGCCTACGCCCATCAAAACCTGGTCCTGCATCGGGATTTGAAACCGTCCAACATCCTGGTCACCGCCGAGGGTGTGCCGAAATTGCTCGACTTCGGCATCGCCAAAGTGCTGCGGGGTGAGGGCGGCGGGGATGAGGAAGACGGCCCCGAAGGCTCCGGCGCGCCGACCCTGACCCGTATGGAAGAGCGCTTGCTGACGCCGGAATACGCCAGCCCGGAGCAGCTCCTGGGCCTGCCCCTGAACACTGCGAGCGACGTCTACAGCCTGGGTATTTTGCTCTACGAGCTGGCCAGCGGTCGCTTGCCCCACAAGCCGGAGGATGCCGGACGGCAGAATCCTCTGCTTTGGGCGATCACTCGCCGTCAACAAGACGCGGACCCATTGTCGGACGCCCAACGGCGCTCTTGGGCCGACGGCAATCCCCTGGTACCCGTCCGAGATCGATTCGCTGTTCAGCACCGCTCCGAGCTCGACGCCGTGGTCGCCAAAGCCCTGGAGGTGGAGCCCGCCCACCGCTACACCAGCGTGCGCGAGCTGGCGGACGATCTACGTCGATTGCTCGACGGCGACGCCGTGCTCGCCCGTCGACAAACCTGGACCTACCGAGCCCGCAAGCTGATCCGTCGCCATCGGACCGGTGTGGCGGTGGCCGCGGTGGTGGCGTCGTCGATGATGGCAGCGGTGGTGGGCACCAGCTGGCAAGCATCCGTGGCGCGCCAGGAGCGGTCTAGGGCGGAGCAAGAGAAGCTCCAAGCGGAGGCGGTCGTCAGCTTCATGGTGGATCTCTTCGCCGTCAGCGACCCCTACAGCGATGCCCAGCTGGCGGGGGGCGACGGGAACGAGGCCTTTCCCCGCGGCGACACCGTCACCGCCCGCGACCTGCTCGACGCGGGAGCAAGGCGGATTCGATCCGACCTGCACGAGGATCCCTTGGCGAGGGCCGATATTCAACGGGCCATGGCCCAGGCCTACTTCAACCTCTCCCTTTTCGACGATGCCCGAGCGCTCTTGGAGACCGCGCGCGACGGCCTTTCGGGTCTCAGCTCCCAAGACCCCGAGGTGGAGACGGCGCGAGCCGCGATCCAGCGGAGCTTGGGCTTGTTGGAGGCGCGTCAAGGTGATTTCGATCAGGCGGAGATTCACCTCAAAGACGCGGAACGGCGGTTTTTGGCCCTGGATTCCGCCGCCGATGCGGAGATAGCCAAGACCCTGGAAGCCCTCGGGGAGCTGGAGCGGCTGCGGGGCAATTTGGCAGAGGCCGAGAGCTTGCTCGAACGGGCCTTGGCTCGACACATCGACCAACACGGCGAAGGGTCCCTCGAGAGCGCCGGTGCCCGCGCCGGCCTAGCCCGAATTCTGCAGCTCCAAGATCGTCATGCCGAGGCGACCCAGCTGCTTCGGGTGGCCCTTGCCGAACGGACGGCCCTGCTCGGCAAGAATCATCCGTTGGTGCTCGAGACCAACAACGATTTGACGGTCTCCTCCGCCGGCGCCTCCAATCCTTCCGGCGAGGACGGCGACTCTCAGCTCAGCTTCCGAGAGCTGTTGGAAAAGCAACGCAAAGTGCTCGGGAACGATCACGCGGACTTGGTTCCGACCCTTTACAACTTGGCCGAGACGGCCCGGCGTCAAAAGCGGACGGAGGAGGCCGAGGCTTACGTCGCACAAGCCTGGGCCCTGGCCGCGAAGCATATTCCCAACAGCCACCTGGCGAGCAAAGTCTTGATGTTGCAGGGTTTGCTGCACTCCTACGCGAAGCGATTCGGACCGGCGGAAGAGGCCTATCGGCACGCCCTGGCCATCCGTCGCCGGCTCTACCCGCCCATCCACCCGGAAACCGCCAATACCCTTCTTCAGCTCGGTGGCATGTTGGCGGAAATCGGTGATCCGGAGGCCGAGCCCCTTCTATTCGAAGCGCTTGAAATCAATGTGGCTTTGGGGCTCGACAGCCGGCCGAGCATTTACATGGCCCTGGCGGATTCGGCGGTTGCCGATGGACGGTGGGCGGAGGCGGAATCGAATCTCCGCTTGGCGCGCCAGCTGCTCGACCAGCAGCAAACCGGCACCTCTCATTTGAACGCTTTGGTCGAAAGGCGGCTGGCGGAAGTTTTTCACCGAACGGGTCGCCCCAACGAAGCGATCGCCGCCGCCGAAAAGGCGGTGGCGATGTTCAGTGAGCACGTCGGCGAGACCCATCGCTGGACGGCCGAGGCCGTCCAGCTTTTGGAGCGCGTCAAGGGTTAGCGAAGCAACTCAAACTAATGAGATTGCCCTTCCGAACGTAGGGTCGGGGCTTGCCCCCGACCGGGCCTCCGAGGCTCGGCTTTGCCTCGCCTGACGGGCGGGGACAAGCCCCACCCCTACGCCAGATCTCCCATGATCGTCGACCTGTGAAGAAAGAGCCTTTACCAGGAGTCTAGACAATCAAGGGGGAATGCAGCCGGTCTTGCACTCCGGCAACGTTCCGCCTCCCGGCATCGCTGGACGCCCACCAAAGAAGTCACTGATCGGGTCGAAGGCGGGATTGGGATCCACCCCGGGACGCAAGACGATATCGAAGAGATAGAAAGGCGGTGGATCGCCGCCGCCACTGGGGGGCGGGCTCCACAGCAGGTGCAGGGAAGGCTGCCCGGCCGGCACCGTGATCACCTCGGAGCCGTTGGGGCGTACGTCGAGCAAGGGGGTGCCGGCCGTCCAAAAATAGCGCGCCTGCACGACGAAGTTGCGGAACAGCTGAGGGCTCGACTGATAATGCTCTATCGAAAGGTAGAGATCCTCACCCTCCAGGAAAACGGTCCGAAAACAACCCGAGCTGTCGGCGGGAAATGCCTGGACGTCGAGATCGGGCAACACTAGGGAGATCTCCATTTCCTCTAAGGGGCTCTGGGCCGCTGGAAAGAGAATCCCCTGATAGACCTCGACGTTGAAGGTCCGCTCTTCGAGCAGCTCCTCGGCCTCGGCGAAGCTTTCGAAGAGGTAGGCGTCGGGATCGTGGACCGCCCCCGGATCGCAGCCGACCACACCGGTACGAGTCCACAAGCGCCGGCCGGCGTCTCCTCCTTGAGAGAGCTGGATAATGGTCGAGGCTACGATCTGATTGGATTCGTCGACCAAGCGGACGGTGTAGGCACCGGAGGCGCCGTTGCTCAGATGGACATCCAAATCACCGCCGATGGCCATCTTGCCTTCTTCCTCACCCTCGTGGATCAACATCAGATCCAAGGCGAAGACGGCAGGGGCCGCCAAACACAGCGTTGCGATCAAAGCGATCCAAACCACTCCAGATGTCCAACGGGTTAAATCAGCGGAACCGGTATGCATAAGACGTTTCATGATGCTCTCCTTAGGTGGGGACGCCCCCAAAGACCTCATTTTCAGGCGGATCGGCCGGCAAAACGCCATGACCAACGGCCTTCAATGGAAAAGCGCAACCGATTCCGACTCTCCATCAAAAAAACCAAAAAATTTTCCGATTGCCTTTGAGGGTCGGATTTCCAGCCTTTTTCGGCAGCCTAAAGAGATCGAGCGAGACCGATGACCGCCCACGCCGTGCCCCAATAGTGGTAAATCACGTCGCGTTCAGGGTTTCCTTTTTCGCTGATGAGGGCGCTCGCGACATTCCAGGTGCCGTCGTTTCCTTGGGTCTGCACCAAATACCGCCGGGCCCGGCTCAGGGCGTCTCGGAACTCCGCGTGATCTCCGCCGGCAATCGCCAAAGCGTAGAGAGCTTGGCCCGTAGAATAGGCGTTGCTCATCTCACCCGCCGCCCAGGGCCAACCCCCGTCGGCATTTTGCACGTCGATCAAAGCGACCGTGCTCGGCCGTGCCGACTCCGGTGAGATCTCGGTGGCGATCAAAGCCTTGGCGGCCAGCCATTCAATCGTCTTATCGCCCCCTGTTGGAAGGTCGTCCGTTTCTTGAGCCGCGCCGTTCTGCCCGTGACCTCGCAAAGCAAGCAGCGACCACATGGTGGCCACCTCGTCGGATTCGGAAACCGGTCGACGCTGGGTGGGGAATTGTCCCCGCGCCCGCCATCCGCCGGAGCGTTCCCGCTGTCCCAAAAGCTCGGTCACCAAATCTCCACCCGACGCGGACGTCCACGCTTCCGACAGGGCGCCCGACTCGACTGGACCGAGCAACACAGGCGCCACGTTCGACGCCCTGGGTTTGCCCGGCCGACCCAGAAACTCAACCGCCCGTCGGGTCAGATCCGGCATGCCCTCACCCACCTCTAGACCGGCCCGACTCGCCTCCGCATGGCTCCACACCGCAAACGGCACATGGTGACACGACACGCAGGCGTCTCCCCCTTGAATCGGCACCCGACCTTCCATCCATGCGACTCCGTCTTCCTGGAGAAAAGGCAGGGCCGCCTCGACCGCTTGCCGAGCCCGATCCAGTCCCGAATCAGGAGAGCCCGACCGGACCGGGCTCACCGTTCCCTGCGGCTCGGCTCGAATCTTTGGAGCTGGGCTCGAATCGTACGGGCGGGAGTCTGGGCTTTCTGTGTCCGGACCCAAGGAAGACAGGGACAAACAACCCCCGAGGACCAAGCATCCGCCGACCCAAGATAGTGCGCTCTTTGACATGACACCTCCGTTCTTGCCTTGAGTTACCCAACGGACGGGTCAAAGTTTTGAAATCAAGAGGTAAATTACAGCACCTTTACGGCCGCAGTGGATGCGGTGGGCCGGCGAGAATCACTACCGAGCCGAGAATCGCGACGAGGAGGTCCGGTCGTCGACTATGATCAGAGACGATCGGCACACGGGAGAAAGCATGGCTCGATTTCTTGCTTGGTTTTGGATGGGTTTGGTCGCCGGTGTTTCGTTTATCGCGACACCGGTCAAATTTCGCGCGACTTCTCTGACCATGGCCGCAGCTCTGGATGTCGGGCATGTCACCCTCCACGCGTTGAATCGCATTGAGTGGTTTTTGTCGGTCCTCTTGCTCTTCGCCCTGGCCCGCCGGGCTCGGCTGCTGCGTCTCGAGAATCAGCGTCTCAAAAAACAGAGTCTCAGCACATGGGAAGCGGTCGCGGCCGCGATCGTTTTCGGCTGCGTGATCGCCCAGTCCGTCTGGCTGCTGCCGGCCCTCGACCTGCGCACGGCCCAAATCATGAACGGCCATCCCCTGCCACCGTCACCGCTCCATGGGCTGTTCATCGCCGTGGAAACCACGAAATGGGTCGCGCTCTTTGTCCTAGGACTCGTCGCAGGCATCGACAGCCCGTCCGCTGAAACATCGGCGTAGAGTCCCTGATGACCGAGGCTCCGGCATTCAGAAGGCTCGGAATTGAACGATTCGGCGCCGGCCACCGTAAAACTAAAGAGACGTGGGCGTTGCTGAAAGAGCATCTGCAACGCACGGGTCGATCTCATCAAATAGCCGGCCGGCAGAAGCGACTGGAAGAGGCCGCCCCCCTCGAAATCGCCCCCTAACCCCCACCTCCGTCCAAGCTGAGCCGCCCCTCTTTTTCGGGCGTGCTCAGAAAGGTGATCCGCCGGCTTCTTCGACACCCCGTCGTATAATGGAATCGAAAGGAGCTCCGATGTCTACCGACACCAATTTCTCCGCCTATCCCAAGAATTCCGGAAACAACACCTTATTTATAGCGATCCTCGCTGCATTGATCCTCGCCGTGGTCGGTTTCTTCGGCTGGCAGCACCTGCAGAAGATGAACCAACAGATGGCGACGCTGAATCAAAATCTAGAAACCCTCAACCAGCAGGTGACGAGCGCCGAGAAACGTGCTTCCGAAGCCGAGCAGCGTGCCACCCGAGCCCAACAGGAAGCCGGCCGCGCCGCGGATAACGCTCAGCTCGCCGCCACCCGTGAGCAGGAAAGCGCCGCCAAGGCCGAGGCCGCTCTCGAGGCTGAGCAAAAGGCCAAAGAGCAGGAATTCATGGCCATTTCCGCCCGCGACGAGGCCTTGAGCCAAGCGCAGCAAGCGACCGCCGCCAAGGCCGAGGAAGAGCGTCGACGGGTGGTGGCCGAGCAGGAAAAGCACGAGACCCTGCAAGCCTTGGACAAATCCCGCATGGAAACCATGGAAGCCAAGGCCGAAACCCGACGGCTACAGCAGAAGATGGAGCGGGAGCTGGACCGTCTGCAATCGGCCCTCAGCCGCATTGCCGAAACCAAACGCACCGCCCTCGGCCTGGTGATGACCTTGGACAGCGATCACATCGAATTCGACTTCAACAAGGACACCTTGCGTCCGCAAAATCGCGAGGTCCTGAGCAAGATCGCGGGAGTCTTGCTGACCTTCAACGACTACGGCGTGCAGATCTTCGGTCATACCGACGACGTCGGCTCGGTGGAATACAACAAAGAGCTGTCCAAACGCCGGGCCGATACCGTGAAGCACTATTTGATCGATTCCGGGGTCAAGCCGGAGGTGCTGTCCACCCTCGGCATGGGCAAAAGCGCGCCGCTGGTGAAAGGCACCGACCCGCAGGCCCGACAACGCAATCGTCGGGTGGAGCTGGCGATCGTGTTTTCTGAAGGCGAATACGAGGCTATTCAAGAACAGGCCGACCAGCAGAGCCCTTGACGGGGATCATGCCCGCGAGGTCGCCCCAAGGGAAGCTCTTCTGGTGTAGGGGCGGGGCTTGCCCCCGCCCGCACTGATACCACGGAGCCCTGGGGGTTGCGCAGCGCTACCCCGGGGAGCGGTATTAGGGCTCTAGCCCGAAATAGTCCACCACGCCGTCGCCCACCACTTTGGCCATGGCCTCGGGATCGTCTTGCGGGTCGAAGACCCCGACCCATTCGTGGGCTCCATCGCCGGCGCGGATCAGCTCGACGATGACCCGCAGCTCTCCCGGGCTCTCGCCGTCCTCGCCTTCGGTGAAGAAACGGCCGTTGATCACGAAGTCCACGGGCAGATCGCGGGTCAGCTGGGCCACGGAATAGAGGTCCGTATCGTAGGCGGCTGTGGTGGTGGGGCCCACCAGGCCCAGGCGATGCGGTGCGTAGGTGCTCATTCGCGCCAACAGCAAGTCGGCGATGCGATGGGTCTCCACGCGGGCCGCATCGGCCGGTGCCCGAAACGACATGATCGCCAGGGTCGGCCGCGCGGGCAGAATCCTCGACTCGATATCCTCTTCCACTTTCATGGGGCTTGCGGGCGCCGGAGCCGGCCTCGGCGCGAAACCCGCCGCCATCCACACAGCGACGGCGAGCACCACCGCCACGGTCGCCGCGATGCCCAACCCTAAGCCCCGGAAGCTAGGGGCGCTTGCGACGGGTCGATCTTCCTCCTGCGGCTCGGGCATCGACGGCGCCGGCCCCTCGGCGGGCTCGGTCGGAACCTCTACGGGCACCACCAGCCGATAGCCCCGACGGGCGAGGGTTTGGATATATCTCGGCTCGCCCGCGCTGTCCCCCAGGGCCGCCCGAACCTGGCGCACGCAGAAGTGCAGACCCTGGTCGAAATCCACCTCCACATCCGGCCAGAGCAGCTCTCGGATCTCTTCTCGGCCGGCGATCGCACCCCGTTTTTCGATTAAGAACGACAACAGCCGCGCAGGCTGGGGCGGCAGTCGGTTGCTTTCGGCCTCGCCGTTTTTGTCGTGAAGCTCACCGGTTTCTGGATGAAACCAAAACTCCCCGAGCCCCACGCAGCCCTTCGGCCACTCGATCGGCTCCGCCGGAGAAGACTCTGCTGAAGACGGACTCATGTCTTCAGAATACGCCGACCCGCGAGACTCCACAAGGTAGAACGCGCTACCCCAATCCTCGAACGTCTTCGGTGTCGACCGCATCACGCCACGGCACCGCGATCGCGCAGCAACTTGACCACCTGCCCGTGATCCCCCGCTTCGGCCGACTGTAGCGGCGTCAGGCCCTTGGCATCGTGGAAACGCCCGACCCGGTTGACGTCGGCCCCGTGCTCGCAGAGGAAATCCACCATGTCGAGCTGGCCCCTGCCCGCGGCCAGATGCAACGCGGTGGTCCCCAAGACGTGCTGGGTTTCAATCTCCGCTCCGGCTTTCACCAGCAGCTCGGCAGCGGCGATCGAGCCGCCCCCGAGCACCGGATACCACAGCAGGGCGAAATCGTGGGCGCCCCGCTCGTGGATCCTCAGAGGATCCTCCGCCAACAGCTCGGCCATGCGTCGACGATCGTCGCGCACGGTCGCCGTCGGCAAGCTGTAGGGGGCCCCGGCGGCCAGCAGATCCTCGACGATCGGCAGCTGCCCAGTGTGGGCGCAGGCTTCCACCGCCCCTTCGGTGGTCAACCCCTGGGCTTTGGCCAAGACCGGAAATTGCTGAATCGACGCCACGGTCGACTGGTGATTGAAGTGGGCGGCACCCACCACGTCCTCGATCCTCAGCACTGAAAACGCGCTCAGGTCCGGCTCCTCGAAGGGCTCACCGTGGACGTCGTAGGCCCGCCGCGACGACCAGCAATCCCGCGGAATCCGCCGATGGCGCGCCAGCAGCTCGACCACCCGAGGGTGTCCGCCGGCTTCGGCCAGATCCCTCGGGCTGCGCCCCATTTCATCCCGCGCCTCGATCGACGCTCCCTTGCGAATCAACGCCTCCACCAAATCGAGGAATCCCCGCTCCGCCGCCACGTGCAGAGGGGATCGACCGTCCCGCTCTTCAGGATTGGCGTCGGCTCCATTGCCCAACAGGGAAGAGGCGGTGATTTCAGCGGTCAGGGGATCGCGGTGCTCAAGGGCTACGCGCACCGCGCTCGGCGAGTCCTTTCCGCGGGGACGTACGTTGGGATCCCCACCCTGACGGTAGATCCGCCAGATATCCCGACCCGCGCCACCCCGCGCCGCGGCCACCATGGCGGTGCCGAGGGGATGGTCGAGGTTCACGATGCCCGGCGCCTTCTGCGCCAGGGATTCGAAGAGCGGCCAATCCAGAGCCAACGCTGCTTCTTGGGCGTCCGGACGATGGCCCCGTTCCAGCAACAGCTTCGAGACCTCTGACCGACCCGCCAGCAGAGCCACCGCATAGGCGCTACGATTCTCGTCGTCGCGGGTGTAGATCAGCCCGGAATCGGTATCGAGAAGCCGAGTGACCCTCGCTGAATCCCCCGCGCGCACTGCGCCAAGAAAAACCTCCCGCACCGAGACCTCGTGGGCCGAGCTCGGCACCACTGCGACCCAGCCCGCCGTGGCCGCGGATCCGGAGAGCAGCGCCCTGCGGCTCAGGCGGGATTTGACGAGGTGCGGTCTGGAGCTCTCTCGGTTCGCGACGGTCGATTCGTGGGTCATGGCAAGCCTCCTGGGTGTGCGCTGAAGTGGACTTCCAGCATAGATCCGAAGGAGATCACCCCACCCAGATAAGACCCTCAGCTACCCTGAGAAAACCCTGAGCGATCCTGCTGAGCGCTCTCTGCCAAGCTTTCGTGTCTCCCGGATCTCGATAGAATCGGCCCATGGACCCCTTTGGCCATCGGCTGTCGACCCGAGCGCGTTTTTTCCACGGACTGGCCACCGGCCTCGACGCCGGCTTGCCCGTGGACCAAGCGGTGCTCACATGTGCTCCCGAGGATCGCCCCTGGCAACGTCTAGGCCGGTCTCTAGCCGAAGAGATACGAGCGGGACGAAGCTTGTCGGACGGCCTCGGCCGACATGATCGCGGGCACCATCTCTTGCCGAAGCAGGAGGTCGTGATGATCGAAGCGGGCGAGCGTTCCGGTCGTTTGCCTCCAACCCTTAAACACCTCGCCGATTACCTCGAGCAAGCCGCCCAGGCCCGTCGCAAGCTGACCTCCAAGCTGGCCTATCCCCTGTTGCTGATTCACGCGGCGATCGGTTTGCCCACCCTTCCCATCGTCGTGCGGTCCGGTTTTGTGGACTATCTGCAGACCGTGGGCTTTCTGCTGGCCGTGCTCTACGGGGTCGGCTTCGCACTCTGGATCGCGGCGCACCGCTCGGCACCCGAGCTACGGCTCCGGATCCCCTGGTTGGGTCGGGCCCTACGGGCTCAAGCCACCGCCGACTTCGCCTTTGTGCTGTCGTCGCTCATCGGCGCCGGCACCGCCCTACCCGAAGCCCTTCGGGCGTCGGCGGCCTCGCTTCGGCCGCCGTTTAAGGCTGCGGCCCAAGCCATCGCTTTGCACATCCATCGGGGCGGTGAGCTGCACCAAGGGGTGCGAGAGCATGGAGCTCTCTTTGGCTCCATCCTCGCGGAGCAGATCAAAATCGGCGAACGCTCGGGTCGCCTGGAGGAGATGTTGGCCTCGGCTTCTAAGTTGGCCCGGGAAGAGCTCCGCCGAGCCACCCTGTCGATGACCGTCGCGTTGTCCACCCTGGCCTTTACGATCGCGGTAGGAATCATCGCCTGGGTGGTTCTGGGCTTCTGGAGCGGACACGCTCGAAGCTTAGACATCACCCGGCTCGAAGCTCCCCCAGCCCACCCCGTCGATTCCACGCATCGCTTCGGTTAAGATCCATTCGGCCGCGACGATCTCCGTCGCCCACGACATCCAGGCCTTCCGACCCGACCGAGCCTCAACCCGCCTCCGCCCTTTCGATCATCCATGGAAACCTCCGAAGAACATCTCGTCCAGCGCTGTGGAGCCTTGGGCTGGGACCCTTTCCACCACATGTTGGGTCGTTTCGGCCTGACCCTCAAGACCCACGGCGAGTCGGACGACCTGCCGGGCAGCTATTGGGGGTCGCCGGAAGCGGGCATGGTGGGCAGCACGATCCACGCTCGCCCGGACACGCCGATCCACTCCCTGCTGCACGAGGCGGGACATGTGATTTGCATGGACTCGGAGCGTCGAGCCGCCCTGCACACCGAAGCCGGCGGCGAGGATGTGGAAGAAAACGCGGTCTGCTATCTCCAAATCCTGCTCGCTGACCACCTGCCCGGCGTCGGCAGAGATCGGCTGATGCTGGACATGGATCGCTGGGGATACAGCTTTCGACTGGGCTCCACCCGCGCCTGGTTCGAAGAAGACGCGGACGACGCCCGACAATGGCTGATCGAAAACCGGCTGATCGACCCTCACGAAAAAATCCTATGGCGCTTGCGCGGCTGAGCCGCGAGCCTTACCTACCGGCCGAGGCCGAGATATCCAGGACGACATCATGCACATCCCAAAGACCGACACCTATTTGGTGGAATTCAGACGACAGCCGGAAAAGCGCACCGCCGTCCTGACCTGGAGCGACGGCGCCGACGCTGAGCTCACCTACGACCTGCTCCAAGGCTATTGCCCCTGCGCTCATTGCCGTGGTCACGAGGGAGGAGAGATCGTTTACCTGCCGCCCAGGAAGCCGATCAAGTCCGTCCAGGCGGCGCCGGTGGGCAACTACGCGGTGTCGTTGGCCTTGGAGGGGGGCTGTAACTCGGGCATTTTTTCCTTCGATTTCCTGCGCGAGATTGCCCGTCGCGAAAACCTTCTGAACCTCCCGGAGAGCAGCTCATGAGCACGGCCCAAACCGCAAAAATCGGCATTGTCACCGTCTCGGACCGCGCCAGCCGAGGCGAATACGAGGACCTGGGCGGCCCCGCGATCCGCGCCTACCTAGACGAGGTGCTGACCTCACCGTTCGAAGCTGTCGCCCGGATCATCTCCGACGATCAGGAGGGCATCGAGGCCACCCTCCGAGACATGTGCGACGAGCACCACTGCTGCCTGGTGATCACCACCGGCGGCACCGGCCCCGCGGTCCGCGACGTCACCCCAGAAGCCACCGAAGCCGTGGCCCAAAAGCTCATGCCCGGCTTCGGCGAGCTGATGCGCAAAGTCTCCCTGGAGAAAGTACCCACCGCTATCCTCTCCCGCCAAACCGCCGCCATCCGCAACGGCGCCTTGATCGTCAACCTGCCGGGCCAACCCAAAGCCATCCGCGAATGCCTCGACGCCGTCTTCCCAGCCATCCCCCACTGCGTCACCCTGCTCGAAGGTCCGTGGCTCGAAGTCGACGAAGAACGGATGTCCATATTCCGGCCGAAGAGCAAGTAGCTCTCGTCGTGCGACCGATACCGACCGCGAGCCGCTATCGATCTGTAGCGTAAAAAAGGCGTAAGTATGCTAGGCTTCAAGTATGCTCGCATTGACCTTTGCAGACAGCGCCGTCCTTGATAGCTCTACGAGCTTACTGAAGCCTATTTCGCCCATACTTGATGGGCGCCTACGAAACGCTATGGGAAACACCTGGAGCCACTTTCAAGCGGATCGCCGATCGATTCCGCGAACGTCCGAGTGCCCTCCCCTCGGACCTTGTGCTGAGAGAGGTCGCCGAGTCGACGGCTGAAAAGGCCCTTGCTGCGTTTAAGAACCGTGGTGTCGAGCACTTCAACGTGGCCGTCCATCGATCCGTCGACTATCCAAGCTCGCTCCGGGATGCCAGCAATCCCGTGGAGCTTTTCTACTACCTCGGCGACACGAATCTTATTGGCTCACGGGGAGTCTCGATTGTCGGCTCTCGTAGCGCGTCGGAGGACGGCCGCCGACGTGCTAGAAGACTGGCCCGAGCCCTGGTGGAGGCCAGCTATGTCGTGGTTTCCGGATTGACACGGGGTATCGACTCTGAAGCCCACCTCGCCGCCATCAACCATGGCGGCCGAACCGTCGCTGTGATTGGAACGCCTCTTTACGCAGTCTATCCGCCCGAAAACGAGGCGCTGCAACGACGCATTGCTAGGGAGCACCTCCTGATCAGCCAGGTCCCCGCGCTAGCCTTCGAAAATATGAGCTTTAGAACCCAGCGCGGCTTCTTCACAGAGCGCAACGCCACCATGTCGGCATTCTCCATGGCGACGATCATCGTTGAAGCCGGAGAAACCTCCGGCACCCTGACCCAAGCCCGTGCCGCCCTAGCCCAAGGTCGCAAACTCCTGATTTTGGACTCCTGCTTTCAAAACAGTTCCTTGAGCTGGCCTCATAAGTACCTAAAACGAGGAGCGATCCGCGTTTCCTCCGTCGAGCAGGTCTTGGAAGCTCTCGAAGATGTTCCGGCTTCAGCCCCTCGTCGATTGGAATCAATGTAAGCGACCTTCATCAAAGTAATCCAACATAAGGCGGCGAAATGGCAGGCAAAAAGGATCCGTTCGACCCATTGGCGGAATATGAAGACACCCTGGATCCGGTCGGATGGGCCACCAGAGAAATAGAGCGCCAAATGACGGCCACCCGACCGGAAGCATTGGGGATCGCGAACCTCCTCAAGAGCCAGCGTTCACTGACTGGCTCGGCGGACTTTCCCCAGGCGAGCAGAATGACTAGCGCGGTCGATATAGTTCGCAACTATCAGATTCCGAGCGCAGTAAGCGCAGCGGCGGTGCTTGCAGAACAGCTCAATGCTGCTAGTACCATCTCCGATCGTCTCAATGCCGCTCAGAGCATTCCATCTCCTGTGCTTCAGGCCCAGAGAGAGTGGGCCGGCATCCAAAGCTCATTGCCTGAGCCTGTTCCGACTCTGGACTTCCTGAGAGAAAGGCTTGAAAGCAGCCGGCTCTTCCATCTGATATGTCTTTATATGGCGACCACGTTGACTTGTTCCAGAGCGTCAATGACGCCATCCGCAGCTCTGAAACAGGCGCCTTCCTCTACAGATTCGATGCTGCCGAGGGCATCCAACCCCATTGGGTCGCCGGCCAAGTGGCCAGCGAGAACGAAAGCGAGCCCGATCCTGATGCCGAGGAGCTCTTCTCTGAAGAGGAGGATGAGTCGCTGATCGAAGTGGTCCCGGCGGCTGCGCTCCAGCGGCTGGAACAAGCTCGATTCCTGCCACAAAAGGACATTCTCGCAATTCGGCAAGACCCCCGATTGATGCGGAACATCCCTCCTCGAGACTTCGAGCTTCTCATTGCGGAGATTCTAGACGGACTTGGTTACACCGATATTGTCGTAACTCCGCCATCCAACGATGGCGGGATCGACATCTATGCCACCAAGAAAATGGACGGCATTCCAATCATCTTTGCCTTCGAATGCAAGCGCTACGCTCAGACCAATAGAGTTGGTGTTGATATCGCCCGGTTGCTTCTCGGTGCTGTCACTGACAACTCACAGAACCCTTCCATCGGTGTTCTAGTGACTACATCGTATTTTACTTCTGGTGCGCTTACCTTCATGGGTAGCAATGCGCGGATTAGGGGCCGAGATTTTGACGGTGTCGTGGATTGGATTAAGGAGTATTCGAGGAGGTGAGCATCGCCGCAGCCTTCCGAGCCGATTTATACGTTTCGATCTTGCACTTAAGCAGAACCTTGCGTAATCTCCGTCAAAGAACACCTACGAGGAGATGACCCCATGAAGTCCTTCGCGCACTTAATCTGCGTTTTGGGTTTGCTGCTGCTCTCGGCTTCGGTCGCAACGGCCAACCCATTCATTGAATATCAGGAAATCGTTATCATCGAGCCTTACAACGGCGGTGGTGGTGGAGCAGACTGTCTCATCAGGCATACCATCCGAATCTACAGCAACGGCATGGAGTCGCATACTAGCGAAATGGTCTGCCAGTGATCGAAATCCTCCTCGCGCTCTTGGTCGCGACCCAGAGCGCGCCTGTTGTCGCTGTGGACGATCCCGAGCTAGCGGCAGCTCGGGATCTCGTCGTAGACGGTGACTGGAAACGCGCTTCGAAAGTGACCAAGCGGCTCACTTCCTCTCGCGCCAAAGATGAGCAAATATCGAATGAAGCCGAGTGGCTGGCGGAGCTCTGTCGGATCAGGGCGGTTGCCGAAGCGGGAATCGGACAAGCCAGACTAGCTGATTGGTACTGGTGGGTGTCGGAGCTTTTTGCGACCTTCTCGGTTTCCGATTTGGAAGCAAGATACGGAGAAGGAGGCCTAACACTCGCCAGTCTCATCGAGGAGCCTCCTCCGGCTCGTCCATCTCCCACATCCCGGAAGCCGTTACGCACCCAGGTCAAACGAGAGCAGGCTGTTCGCCCCGCGCTCTTTCGTTCAGCTTGCAAAGATCTCAGCGGGTTTGTGCATTTCGCGGCACACGTCGGTGAGGATGGCTATTACCGGGCGCCTCGGCCGAGCCCGCTACAGCCACTGACCCAGCGCCCGCTTTGCGTGTATGCCGTTCTGGAGAAATACCGGGATCGAAGAATGCCTGGCGCAGCACCTGGCTCGTTTCACCAAGTCAATGAACGGCTCGACATTGTTCGCGGGCGCCCCTAGCTCGCTTGGTCAGCACCAACGGAATCCGATACCCTTTGGACTACGAAAGCTTTATCACACGATCTTCGAGCCGAGCCGCCGGACGATTCGCGTCCGGAAGCCGGTTGGTTTTCCACGAGGGGACGGTCCATGGGCAAGCATAGTTATGAGGGTGAAGGGCTCACCATTCACTTTGATCCTAAGAAGTGCATCCACGCCGCTGAATGTGTGCGAGGCAATGCGGCGGTGTTCAATCCCAACAACAAGCCTTGGGTGAAGCCGGACGCGGCCGCGGCGGACGAGGTGGTGGCGGTGGTGGAGCGGTGCCCGACGGGTGCGCTGACCTATGAGCGAGCCGATGGCGACGTCGAGGCGGCGGACGCACGCAACACGGTTCACTTGGCCGTTGACGGGCCCGTGTATTTACGCGGCGATCTGCACATCGAAGACGCTTCTGGACAGACCCATGAGCTGACCCGGGCGGCCCTTTGCCGCTGCGGGGCTTCCAAGAATCCGCCTTTCTGCGACGGCAATCACGCCGAGGTGGACTTCAGTGACCCCGGGGCGGTGGGCGAGGCGAAAACCAAGGAGGCTCCCGAAGGTCAAACTTTCCTCAAAGCGCGGGTGCTGCCCAAAGGTCCGGTGCTTTTGGAAGGACCCTACGAGCTGGCGGACGGCCAGGGCGTAGGTTGTTTGGAGACCGGCAGCGGTTATCTCTGCCGCTGCGGTGCGTCGTCCAACAAACCCTGGTGTGACGGCACCCACAGCAAGATCGGGTTTGAGGCTCCGGGCGAGGCCTGAGCGAGGCACCGGGCGAAGCTTAGGGATTGAGGGCGGCGGTTAGACCCGCCGCCACAGACGCTCCCCTCCCACTTTGCGCGCCCAGCCGTGCACGGATTTCTCGATGCCCGCCTCGCCTTTGAAGAGCGGTTTCAGCTGGGTGGAATAGGCGCGGATCGCATCGATTCTCGCCTGTAGGTCCTTCTCCTCCAGGGCGACCACCTCGGATCGCCAACCCTTCTTGCGCCACCCCAAGACCTTCTGGAGGGCAAAGCGTCGCCATGCGACGTAGGGGAAATCTTCGTAATAACTGAGCTCGGTTCCGAAGACGTCCTCAGCAGCTTGGCGGACTACCTGATGGTCGACGTGAGAGCCGATGGTCAGGGGCGCGAAGACCTCCTTAGCCTCCGGCAATCCTCGCAGGGCCTCGGCCACCTCGTTGACGAACGGAAAATCCGAAAACGACATCGGGCCGAAGAGCTGACTCAAGCTACCGTAGACGGGTTTGCCTTGCGCGTCCCGCCGCGCCAGCGCCTCGGGCAACGGACAGTGGATCAGCTCAGCGCCCAGGACACGGCAAGCGTTCAGATCCTCTTGACGCCGTATCGCCATGGCCTCGTCCACCGGCAGGCTCATCAGATCGAGCACCGTGCGGGTGGCCTCGGACACGTCCGAAGTCGAGAAATCTTGGGTGAAGAGGGTCAGGATCAACACCCGCTGCCCCTCCGCGATCCGACGGAAGATCTGACCGCCACAGGAAAGGACCGCGTCGTCGAGATGGGGCGAGAGGTAGATGGCGTCGTAGGTGGTGGAGCCTTCGGTCATGATCGATCCCCAAGCTGGGCGTCGTGACGGCTGAGGATGTCTTCGATGGCGGCGCGAAAGGTCTCGGCGAATCGCGGGCGGTTGTGACGATTCCGCACGTGTTCGCGGGCGGCCCAGCTCATGGACGACAACGTGTCGGCATCCATGGCGGCGACCCGGCGCACGGTGCGCTGGATGGTTTCGATCTCGCAGTCCTCGAGCAGGATGCCCCGCTCCGGGGAGATCGGCGCGCCGGTGGCGCGGCTGACCACGGGGATCAAACCCGCATGCATGCAAGTGATGACCCCACCGTTCTGCCCCTCGGAGCAGGATGGGAACACCACCGCCACGTGCTCCGACATCAAGCGCACGAAGTCGTCGCTGGTGACGTCGATCCAACCGTGGAGGTGGATGTTGGGGGTCCGGTAGAGCTCGTTCCAATACTCGCGCTCGAAATCCCGTTCCTGCTGCACCGGTCCACAAACCGTCAGATACATCTCGGGCATGCCGGCGAAGGCTTCGAGCACCAGGTCCAACCCCTTATGCACCAAACCTCCGCTGCCGAACCAAACAAAGCGACGGCGGGCTTGCTCCAGGTCGCGCTCCAGGATCGGCCAGGTCAGCGGAGTCGAGATGGGGATGGGATAGAGAGGTTTGCCGGCTCCGGCGTAGCTCTCCTGTACGAATTCCGCCCCCTCACCGATGAGGGTCACGCAATCCGCGACCTCCAAGGCCCGGTTCTCTTCGATTTTCTTATTCGGCGCGACCCGTCGTCCCCGTCGCTGAAAGAGCTGCTCCAACCGTTCGTCCTGGGCCGGATTGTGGACCGTCCAATGGGACGTCTCCGCGTGCAGGATCTTGATGCAGTCCGCCGGCAAGTGGGGCTGCCAATGCTCCAACAGCACCCGCACGTCCAGGGCAATTCGGTAGGCCTTGGCGGGCACGAAATCGAAATTGCGCCAGCTGATGGCATCCACTCGATAGCCCAAATCCAAGAACGTCTGAACGATTTGCAGCGATTCCCACCAATGGGTGTGGCTGTGGGGCACCAAGCTTTCGTCGATCGGCTCCGGACCTGTCTTCAGCGCAAACGCGTCCATGATGTACGCCACCAAGACGTCACCTCGTACCTTGACACCCGGAGCCGGCTCAAAGGTGAGCACTTGCCGCTCGGTGCCTTGGAGCCTGCGTTGGATCTTGTCGATGCGACGCTGGATGAGCTTGTGGGCTTGGGACGGCTTGAGCAGCCGCAGGGCTTGCAGAATCTTGGGGCTCAAGTCTCTCTCCGCAGAAATTTCACATACTCGGAGCCGAAGTGGAGCCAAGCATAGCCGACGGCCAAAAAGCCACAAAAGCACGACACCGCGAATCGCAACACCAGCTCCGACGGCGGCAGCAGGAAGTCCAACGGCACGAAAAGCAAGGCGCCCACCACGTAGAGACGCATGAGATTTCGTAACAACACCCCGAAGCGCTCAGGGCTCAAGCTGTGGATGCCCCAGGCCAGGAAGAGCACCCCCAAGGGGAAATATCCCGCCACCGCCATGCCGTTGGCCTCCAAATCCGTGGATGTCAGCCATAGACCCAAGGCCGACAGGGAGACCAAATTCGCGCCGGTGTAGAGAATCAGCAGGCGATCCATGTGTCGGGTCAGAAGCAGCTCCAGGCCGAACATGGTCAGGGGACGGATGAGCGGCACGAGGCTCAGGAATCGCAGGTAGTCGGCCGCGCCGATCCATTCTTTGCCGCCGAGCAACAAAGCCACAGCCTCGGCGTTGACGAAGAGGAAAAACGCCAGGGGAGCCGCCAGACTGGCCAAGAAAATGGTCGCCACTCGGTAGGCCTCGAAAGCGCGTCCCGGCTCGTGGGAGTAGCGCACCAGGGCCGGGTAGAGGGCCCGACCGATGGGGTCCGCCAGCAGACGGGAAAAGAAAAACACCGCGTAAATGGCCAGACCCGCGGTGCCGACCACTTCACTGGGGAAGCCCAGGGCCAGGATGAAAGCGTCGAGCTTGAGCACCAGCTGCTCGAGGATCGCCATCACCATCAAGGGCAGGCTGACCCAAATCAGGGTCGACATCTTGCCGGCGGAAGCCATCGACCGCACCCAGGTCAAGCGACGATCCTGCTTCCAAGCCGCCCACCACAGCAACGCGGCAAAGACCGTGGCCGCCGCGATGTGGGAGATCACCAAGCTCCACACACCGTAACCTCGCCAAGCCAAGAAGAGGGACAGACCGGCGAAAACCGCGTTGCGCGCCAGCTCGGCTGGGATGGTTTTGATCACCTCCAGCTCGGCCTCGAAGCGGATCATGGCCACGGCGCCGAAGCCCTGGACCACGAGGAAGACGCACATGGCACGGATCATGGCGACGATCGGCGCGCTGGGGTCCTCGTAGAGCTGGGCAAGCCACGGGGCGGCAAAGAAGATCAGGGCAGCGAAACCCAGACCCCACGTCCATTGCAGGCGCAGGAAGCTGCCGTAGGGACGATCCTTGTCGCGGATCAGGTGACCGGGCACGCCGAGGTCGCGGACCTGGGCCAAGATGAGGAAAAAGGGCTCGGCCCAGATCCAAGGACCCATTTCCGCCGGCGGGATCATCCGACGCAGGGCCATGTGGGTGAGGAAGGTGACCCCGATCCGCCAGACCTGCGATACTGTGGCCGCGCCCGCGGACGACAGCAGCTTCTTCGCGGTCTCTTCGATGGCAAAAGTGGTCATTGGATATTCAGGTCCGTGATCCTTGACGACGCTTCTTCTATGACGCCTCTTCCGAGCCGAAAAGGGCGATGCTCGAAAATTTACGCGCAGACTTCCAACGCTTGAGAGACATCCGGTCCGGATCCAATCTGAGGGTCCTGGTGGATGCTCTGCTCTTCGACAGCGGCTTCCAAGCGGTAACCATCTACCGAACGGCCCACGCCGTCAAGAAGCTTCGCATCCCATTCCTCGCCCCGTGCCTCAGTCGATTCGGCCAATGGCTCACCGGGGTCGAGATCGCTCCAGCGACCCAGATCGGACCAGGTCTGATGATCAGCCACGGCCAGGGCATCGTCGTCGGTCAGTGGACGCGCATCGGCCGCGGCTGCCACTTGCACCAACAAGTGACCCTCGGCGCCAAGGACGTGGGGCGCATCGACCAAATGCCGACCCTCGGTGACGATGTCTTGATCGGCTCCGGGGCCAAGCTCCTGGGTGGCATCACCGTGGGCGACGGCGCCCTGGTGGGCCCCAACGCCTTCCTCACCCGCGACGTGCCCGTCGGTGGCAAGGCCCTGGCACCCCAGGCGGAAGTCCGTCCACCGAAGGCGCCTCCCGCGGAGAGCTGAGCCGCGACGGGCGGGGGCAAGCCCCGCCCCTACGACCGGAATGCGAATCGCGTCACCTTGCCTAGATCACCCTGCCTACCAGGTTTTCCAGGGCGCCTCGCCGGAGTCCCACAGGGATTGCAATAGGTTCTTATCCCGCATGGTGTCCATGCACTGCCAGAATCCGTGGTGGAAGTGGGCGTTGAGCTCGCCCTCCTCCACCAGCCGACGCATGGGGGCGTGCTCCCAGGGCACATCGTCGCCGTCGATGTAATCGATGACCTTGGGATCCAAAACGAAATAACCGCCGTTGATCCACCCGCCTTCGCCGTGGGGTTTCTCCTCGAAATCCACGATGCGCTTGCCGTCGAAGGCTAGAACGCCGAAGCGGGACGGGGGCTGGATGGCGGTCATGGTGGCGAGCTTGCCGTGGTCGCGGTGGAACTCCACCAGCTCGGTGATATTCACATCGGAGACACCGTCGCCGTAGGTGAAGCAGAAGGGCTCCTCAGGGTCGAGGTATTGGCGCACCCGACGCAAACGCCCACCGGTCATGGATTGCAAGCCCGTGTCGACCACGGTGACCCGCCAGGGCTCCGACGACGACGCGTGCACCTCCATGGAGCCCTGCCCCAAATCGAAGGTGATGTCGGAGCTGTGCAGGCCGTAGTTGGCGAAGTACTCTTTGATCATGTACCCCTTATAACCACAGCAGATGACGAAATCGTTGATGCCGTGGGCGGAGTAGATCTTGAGGATGTGCCACAGGATGGGCTGAGGGCCGATGCGGACCATGGGTTTGGGACGAATGACCGTCTCTTCCGCTAAGCGGGTCCCCATGCCTCCGGCCAAAATGACTGCTTTCATGGATTTTCCGTGGGTTGTTCAGTGGATGTTGAGCCGGCCAGATTCTCCCACAGCTTAAGGTAGTCGGCAGCGATCTTCTCGACGGTAAACTCTTTGGCCACCCACTCTCGGCCGGCCCTGCCGAAGCGGCGCCTTTTTTCCGGATCCGCGAGCAGCTCGATCAAGGCTTCGGCCAGGGCGTCCGACGCTTCGGGCTCGACCAAGAGACCGGTTTCGCCGGGTTTGACCTGCTCCGGGATGCCCGACACGGTGGTCGACACCACGGGCAAACCGATGGCCATGGCTTCGAGGGTGGCGACGGGGAAACCTTCGTAGCGGGACGGCAGGCAGTAGACGTCGGCTTTGGCCAGGTAGGAAAACAGCCCTTTCTTACCGTCCTGGGTCCTAAAAACACGGTCCTTCTTGCCCAGGAATTTCACCCTGTCCCCGAGCTTGTAGCCCGCGTGGAGCTCCTGAAGGTTGTCGTATTGCTCACCCTCACCGATCAGCCAGAGCTCTGCTTTGGGCCTTTCCAAAATCTGCTGGAAAGCATGCAACAGCACAGCGACCGCTTTGCGGGTGCGCATGCGACCTGCGTAGATCACGATCTCAGTATCCGACCCTTCGCTGTACCGCTGCTCAAAGGCCGCTCGTGCCTTGGCGATCTCATCGTCGATGGAGATGCCGTTGTAGATCACAGCAACGTCTTTCGCGCCGTAGTCGCAGACCAGCTCTTCGCGGGTGCGTTTGCTCGGGGCTACGACTTTATCGGCAAGACGGACGGTTCTTCTACCGAAGTAGGCGTGCAAACGGGCCTTCGACAACGCAAACCAACGCTCCCCCCAAGTGGGGGCAGCTACCCGCTCACCGTCGGCTCTGACCTCGCGGATCTGGCGCCTTTCTTCGTCGTAAGACACCTGGAGGGTTGCCACCAGCTTTCCTTGCGCCCAGGTTTCACCTCTCCGACGCGCCTTGTCGAATTCCCGGGCCACGGGCAGGCCATCAGACTCGTGGACGTGGATCACGTCGTATCCCTTTACGCCGGCGAGCTGCAGGTATTTTTTCGCTGCCCGAAACGGAAAAGTCTTCTTGCTTCCCCCAACACCGATCGCGAGCCCGTCGGACTCATCCGCTTGGCGGGTCAGCACATCGACGTGATGTCCGGCCTTGTGAAGGTACCGGGCCGTCTCTTGGACCAGGGAGGCGACGCCCGAGATATCGGCCGGCGGATAGGTATTGGAAACGATCAGTAGACGCAAAGCGGGCTCTCAAAGCAAAAACTACGGAAAACCGGGCTCCGCCGCGGGTCCTTTTGACCCGCGGACGAATACCCGGTCGAACATCCCTCGATACCGGAAGAAATAGGAATCAAAACAGCGTATAGATGAACGGCGCCAACGCCGATCCCTGGGTGAACACCAGGAGCAAGCCGAGCAGCAGCAACATGCCGATGATCGGCCCGAGCCACCACTTCTTGCGGACTTTGAGAAATTCCCAGAACTGCTTCAAGAATACGGACATGATCTTTTCTCCAATCCCCGACACGCGTCCCGGGGAGGTATCTTCAAAGGCTCAGCGAGCGATTTGAGCACGCTCGCTTAGAAGAATTTCTCGAACCGCTCACGACCCTCGATCGGATATTCCTTATCGATCCAATAGGTTTTGGCCGAGCGGTCGATCTTGCGGTTCAAGGCATCGCGCCCGATCAGCTTGAAGAACAAGGCGACCGGCGTGATGACTAGGAAGAAGAATATGGTCAGCAGGATGCGGGTGACGATCGCGCCGAGGACAATGGCCAAGGACATCCAAGCCAGGTAAACGGGCTTGAGGATGGCCGGAACCATCGCACCGAGAATCACTAGGGGAGCCCCGACATAAGCGGGGATCAACGCCCAAGAGACCTCGCGCCACCAGAGAAAGGCGGCGATGGCGAGGAAAACGCCTCCCACCACCAAACCGAATTTCCGCAGGGCGGGGATATCGACGGGCAGACTTTGAATTTCTTGACGTATCGACATGGTGTCTCGCTTTCAGGTTCTCTGGGAACGGCTCAGTCGAGCTCGAACTCAGAGCGCCAATCGCCGATATCTTTGAACTCGGGCTGGGCTTTTTTGTCGAAGATGTACGGCCCACAAACCAGGTAGTCCATCTCGGTACGCATGAAACAGGTGTAGGCGTGGCGCGGATCGCAAACGATCGGCTCGCCACGGACATTGAACGAGGTGTTGATGATCACCGGACAGCCGGTTTTCTCGTGGAATGAGCTGATCATCTTGTAGTAGAGCGGGTTGTCGTCGGGGTGCACGGTCTGAACTCGAGCCGAATAGTCGACATGGGTGATGGCCGGCACCGACGACCGCGGCACGTTCAGCTTGTCGATGCCGAAGAGCTGTTTCTCTTCATCGGTCATCTCATTCCAATGCTTTCGGTTCACCGGAGCGACCAGCAGCATGTAGGGGCTCTCGCGGTCGATCTCGAACCACTCGGACACGTGGTCGTGCATGACCGAAGGCGCAAAGGGTCGGAACGACTCGCGATATTTGATCTTGAGGTTCATCACCGACTGCATTTTGGAGCTGCGGGCATCGCCGATGATCGACCTCGAGCCGAGGGCCCTGGGACCGAATTCCATGCGGCCTTGGAACCAGCCGATCACGTTGTGGTCGGCGATCAGCTCAGCCACTTTCTCGGGCATGGCGTCGAGGCCGATGTGCTCGTAGACGGCGCCGTAGGGCTGCAACATGGACTCGATCTCTTCTTCCGAGAAGTCCGGACCGTAGTAAGAGCCGTTTTGGGTGCCCCGGGGCTTCGCCGTCCGCGGTTTGTCGAGGAATTCGTGCCACACCGCCAACGCCGCGCCCAAGGCACCGCCGGCATCGCCGGCCGCAGGTTGGATCCAGATGTCGTCGAATTTCGACTCCCGCAAAACCCGCCCGTTGCCGACGCAATTCAGGGCCACACCGCCGGCCAGGCAGAGGTTCTTCTTGCCCGTGACCTGACGCACATGCTCGGACATCTTGAGCATGATCTCCTCGCAGACCACTTGCACGGACCTCGCCAAATCCATTTCCCGTTGGGTGAGAGTCGACTCCGGCTGCCGCGGCGGGCCGCCGAAGAGGTTGTGGAATTTCTCGCTGGTCATGCGCAGACCCGACACGTAGTCGAAGTAGGACATGTCCATGCGGAAAGAGCCGTCCTCCTTCAAATCGACTACGTGGTCGAGGATCTTGTCGACGAATTTCGGCTCGCCGTAGGGAGCCAGACCCATCACCTTATATTCGCCGGAGTTGACCTTGAAGCCGGTGTAGTAGGTGAAAGCCGAGTAGAGCAGGCCCACGGAATGGGGGAAGTGGATCTCTTTGAGAATCTTGAGCCGGTTGCCCTCGCCCACGCCGAAGCTGGTGGTGGCCCACTCGCCGACGCCATCGATGGTCAGGAAGGCCGCGTCCTGATAGGGCGATGGGTAGAAAGCCGAGGCGGCGTGGGATTCGTGGTGCTCGGGGAAGAGCATCTGCCCCTTAAAGCCCTGGAGCTCGTCTTCGATCAGCTTGGGGATGAAGAGCTTCTTCTTCAGCCAGAGGGGAATGGCTTTGAGGAATGAGGGCAGACCTGCCGGCGCGCCGGCGATATAGGTTTCGAGAATGCGCTCGAACTTCAGAAACGGCTTGTCGTAGAAGGCGACGAAGTCGAGGTCGGACTCCTGGATACCCCCTCTTTCCAAGCAGAAGCGAATCGCATTCACCGGGAATTCAGAATCTTGTTTGATGCGCGTAAAGCGCTCTTCCGAAGCGGCTGCAATCACCTCGCCGTCGACCAGCAAACAAGCCGCAGCATCGTGGTAATAGCAGGATATTCCGAGGATCTTCATACCGTTCCTTCAAGGATGGTCAGGGACGCAGAGGCACTCCGCCAAGGGAGGGCTCGACCGAAATCAACGAGCCGGGCCGGGTGGCTCGAAGCCGAATCGACAAGAAAAGCCGGTCAACGGCGAAGCATTCTTCTACCACAACCGCCATGCCCTGTCGACGCTATTCGAGGGCCTCAATAGCGGACCAAGGACTCGACCGGATAACCCTCGAGCCGGCCGCGGCCGTTCAAGAATCCCAGCTCGACCACGAATCCGAAACCGGCGACGGTGCCGCCGCACGACTCCACAAGCCGGGCGGTGGCCTCGGCGGTGCCACCCGTTGCGATCACGTCGTCGACGATCAGAACCCGCTCCCCCTTCTCCACCGCGTCGCGGTGCATTTGCAGCTCGTCGGTACCGTATTCGAGGGCGTATTCCTCCGACACCGCGTCCGCCGGCAGCTTGCCCGGCTTGCGCACGGGCACGAAACCCGCGTGGAAGGCGTAGGCCAGCTGCGGACCGAAGAGGAAACCCCGCGACTCAATGCCGACGACCTTGTCGAAAACTCGGCCGTGGAAGAGGCGGGCGAATTCGTCGATGGTGGTGCGCAGGCCACCCGGATGTTTGAGCAAGGTGGTGATGTCGTAGAAGTTGATCCCGGGTTTCGGGAAATCCGGCACCTCTCGAATCAGCTCTTTTAGGCAATCCATAGCTTAAGGCCTCCAATTCCGCCCTTTGGCTCAGGTTTTCTCAGTCGTGGGTCCCTACAGGTCTCCGCGGAATCTTTCGACGGGAAGTCAATAAACGATGCCGAATCCTTGTCGCTTTTCGAGCTGGGCCTGCTCCTCGGCACCGACCTCTCGGCGGTCGATGCCTTCGACCCTGGCCATCGGCGGCCCTTCCAACAAGCTCTGACGCAATCGCTCCACCAACGCCGGATCCACGCCACCGACCTTGAGCAGCATCTCCACCCGGCCGTCGGCCAAATTGCGCACCGTGCCTTCGAGACCCAGCTTCTGCGCCGCGTCGGCGGTGAACCACCGGTAGGCGACTCCTTGGACCCGACCACGGATGAGCCAACGCTCGAAGTGGGACCCAGGGAGAGGCTCGTCAGCTCCTTGGATCGGGCTCATGTTTCCTCCCGCCAACCGTAACGCCCCAACAACGGCACGAACATCACCGGCTCCATGGCGTGACGCTCGAAGCCGTCCTCGGTTTTGTCGTAGACCACCAGCTCTTGGCGGTCCCGATCTCCCTCGGGAATCACCAGGCGCCCGTCGGGTTTGAGCTGCTCGAGCAGGGGACGCGGGACCTCGGGCGCTCCGGCGGTGACCAGAATCCGGTCGTAGGGAGCCCATTCGCTCCAACCCACGGTGCCGTCAAAGGCCTGGATTTTGACGTTGTCCAATTTGAACAAGCGCATGCGCTCGATGGCCTTGCGGGCCAGATTGGGTACCCGCTCGAGGGAGTAGACCACCCGCGCCAAATACGCCAACACAATAGTCTGATAGCCGGATCCGGTGCCGATTTCGAGCACGCTGTGGTCGGAGTGCACATCCAGCAGCTCGGTCATGCGGGCCACGATGTAGGGCTGCGAGATGGTCTGCCCTTGCTCGGTGGGCAGGGCATGGTCGCCGTAAGCTTGGCTGCGCAGGTTCTCGCGTACGAAGAGGTGGCGGGGCACCTGGGCCATGACATCCAAGACACGCGGGTCCTCTATGCCGCGGCCGCGGATGTGCTTTTCGAGCATCCGCTCTCGGGGATATTTGTAGGGATCGCGGGCCATGATTCAGCTCATTCGGATCGATCCTGTCAGCCGGTCAGCTCAAGGTGCTCCAGGCGATCTCTCAACGGCGCGGACTCCTCGAGACCCCGATAGTCCGTGAGGTCCAAATGCAACGGGGTCACGGAGGTATACCCTTCCAGCACCGCGGCGTGGTCGGTGCCCTCTTGCTCCTCCCAAACCGGGGTGCCGGAGATCCAATAGTAGTTGCGCCCCATGGGGTCCTTATTCTCGATGATCGACTGCTGGTAATGCCGCTTGCCCAGCCGGGTCCAGCGGAGCCCCTTACAGCCGACCGCCGGAAAATTGACGTTCAGCAACAAATCCTCGGCCAGTGGCTCCCGAATCAAGGTCTTCACCATGTCCACGGCGAAACGCGCCGAGCGCTCGAAGGAGAACCCTTCGGCTACCTGCTGACTGAAAGCGACCGCGGGCAGGTGGTGCATATTTGCTTCGAAGGCGGCGCTGACCGTGCCGGAGTAGGTGACGTCATCGCCCATATTCAGCCCGAAGTTGATGCCCGAAACCACCAAATCCGGTGGCGCTTCCTTGAGCACTCCGTGGACCGCCATGTTGACGCAATCCGTGGGCGTGCCGTCGACGGAATACCAATGCTCGCGGATCTGCTGCATGCGCAGCGGACGATTCAAGGTCAACGAGTGTCCGCTGGCGCTCTGCTCGCGGTCCGGTGCCACCACCACGACCTCTCCCACCTCGGACATGGCCGCCGCCAAGCATTTGATGCCTTCGGAAAAGACACCGTCGTCGTTGGTCACCAAAATACGCATGCTCGCCCTTATTCGGCTTCGCCCGGCTCGGTCTGGAAGTACTTGCCGACGATCGGCTTCAGCCGCTCGAGGGTCGCTGCCGGGACTACGGATTTGTCGGTAATCAGAGCGTATTGCAACGCGCTGCCGCAGCCGCAGGACCGCTCGGCGTTGCCGAGACCCTTGACCGCCTCACCCACCGCCCGCTGACCCGTTTCGGCGTTTTGCATCAGGATTTGAATCACCGCCTCCACGGTGACGTCCTCCTCGGCGCTATGCCAGCAGTCGTAGTCGGTGATCATGGCGTAGGTGGCGTAGCAAATCTCCGCCTCGCGGGCGAGCTTCGCCTCTTGGAGGTTGGTCATGCCGATCACATCGACACCCCATTGGCGGTAGAGGTGGGACTCGGCGCGGGTGGAGAATTGGGGACCTTCCATGCACAAGTAGGTTCCACCCCGATGCACCGTCGCCCCGGCTCGTTCCGCGGAGCTCGCCATCGTAGCGGCAAGCCGCGGGCATAGGGGATCCGCTAGGGATACGTGGGCCACCAACCCGTCACCGAAGAAGGTATCGACCCGATGGCGGGTGCGATCGATAAATTGATCCGGCACCACAAAGTGCAAGGGCTCGTAGGCCTCTTTCATGGAACCGACCGCCGACACCGAGATCAAGCTCTCGACCCCGAGGGTCTTGAATCCGTAGATATTGGCCCGGAAATTCAGCTCCGTCGGCATCAGCTTATGACCCCGGCCGTGACGGGCCAGAAAAGCCACGTTCTGGCCGTGGAGCTCGCCCAGGATGTAGGCGTCCGACGGCGATCCAAAGGGCGTTTCGATCGTCCGCTGCTCGTGGACCTTCAAATCCTCGATCTGGTAAAGCCCGCTCCCACCGATAACACCGATCCGATATGGGGCCTGCTCTGAAGCAGTCATGTGTGAGGTCTCCTTCTCCTACTCAAGAACTTTCGCCTGAGGTGTTCTGCCCGAGGTCTTCTACCCGAGATCACAGCGACTCTGTAGCTTCGCCGAAGGCCCGTATCTCCGCCGAAGATCCGTCTCTCCGCCGAAGGTTCCGCAGAAAGCGATCGAATTCAGCCGATGGCGTCGCGCACGCGCAGGGCCGTTTCGAGCGCCCGACGACCGTCTTCTCCGGACACGTAGGGCACCTCTCGGCCTTGGCAGCGCCCGACGAACGCCTCCAGCTCGGCCCGCAGGGGCTCGCGTTTGGTGACTTCCACGTCCACCGGCTGAATCAGCCGCTTGTCGCCCTCTTCCAAAAGACCGAAGCCTTTCATTTCCTGCTCGCGATAATCGATCGAGAAATACTGTTGGCGCTGGAACACCCGGAGCTTGCGGGTCGGCTCCGCGGAGACCCTCGAGGCGGTGATGTTGGCCGTGACTCCGGACGCCAGCTCGATGCGCGCTGTGGCGATGTCGACCCGGGTCGACAAGACGTCGATGCCCGTGCAGCGGATCTCTTGGATGGGACTGGGGTCCAGAGCGTGGAGCAGCTGGAGATCGTGGATCATCAAATCCAAGATCACGTCCACGTCGAGGCTGCGGGGTGTGAACGGCGACAATCGCTGGGCTTCGATGAAGCGCGAGACCCCACCCATGCTGAGCAAAGCCTGGACGGCCGGATTGTAGAACTCCACGTGGCCGACGGCGAGAATCTGCCCTTGCCCGCGGGCCGCCAACAGGGCGTCGGCCTCGCCCAGGGTGGACGCCATGGGCTTCTCCACCATCAGATGTAGACCGCGCTCCAGGGTTTGGATGCCGAGCTGAGCGTGGGCGAAGGTGGGCACCGCCAACACCACCGCCTCGGCCTGCTCCCACAGCTCCTCCGGGCTGGAAAAGCTCACGGTGTCGTGTTGCCGGGCCAGATCCGCCGCCACCTCGGGCTTTTGATCGTAGATACCGACCAGCTCCGCCTCGGGCATCTCGCCCAGGATGCGGACATGATGACGTCCGAGATGGCCGGTTCCTATGACTCCGGCTTTCAGCTTTTGGGTCATTCAAGCGCTCCCTTCAAAGCCTCACCCACCCCGCGTGCTCCGCTTTCGGCCCGGGACATCGGTGATCACACCCCGTTCGGATTGCTCCACGAAATGGATCAGGTGGTCTACCCTGGCATTGCCGCTGAGCTTTTGCTTGAGCTGCTCGAGGGCCTTCTGGGTGTTCAGCTTGGAGCGCACCAAGATGCGATAGGCCCGTTCGAGCGCCTTCAAATCCTCGTCGCTGAAACCGTGACGCTGTAGACCGATTTTGTTGATGCCGTAACAGACCGGCTTACCGCCCACCGTTTTGACGTACGGCAGCACGTCGCGGGTCATGACCGAATACCCGCCGGTGTAGGCATAGGCGCCGACCCGACAAAATTGATGCACGGAGGTGAAAGCGCCGATGACCGCGTAGTCCTCGACCGTCACGTGACCGGCCAAGGTGCCGTTGTTGGCGAAAATCACGTGGTCTCCCACCATGCAGTCGTGGGCCACGTGGCTGCCGACCATGAACAGGCCGTGGCTGCCGATTTTGGTCAGACCACCACCGCTGCCGGTGCCCCGATGGATGGTGCAATGCTCGCGAAAATGGTTGCCGTCACCGATTTCCAGGCGGGTTTCCTCGCCCGCGAATTTCAGATCCTGGGGATCGAAACCGACACAGGCCCCGGGGAAGATCCGATTCTCGACACCCATACGGGTCGGCCCTTGGACCATGCCGCCGGCTTCAATGCGAGTCCGGTCGCCGATTTCGGTGTCCGCACCGATCACCGCATTCGGCCCGACGACCACACCGACGCCGAGCTCGGCGGACGGATCGACAACGGCTGTGGGATGAATCTGCGTTTTCATACACTGAATAACCTAGGGATCTAACGATCGACCATGGCGGAGGAAATCTTGGCTTCGGTGGCCAGCTTGTCGCCCACCATGGCCCGCGCTTGGAGCTTGCAATTATTGCCCCGATGACGGACCACATCGACCTCGTAGCGAATCTGGTCGCCGGGCACCACCGGTCGGCGGAAACGAGCCCGCTCGATCGACGTGAAGTAAAGGAGCTTCTGGGCCCTCTCCTCCTCGGAGTATTGACTGAGCAAAAGAATACCGCCCACCTGGGCCATGCCCTCGACGATCAAAACACCCGGCACCACGGGGTGGCCGGGAAAATGACCGAGGAAGACCTCCTCGTTGATCGTGACGTTCTTGATCGCCACGATCCGGGAACCCTCTTCCATCTCCAACACCCGGTCCACCAGCAGCATGGGATAGCGGTGGGGAAGGATGTCGAGAATCCAACGAATGTCTTTCATCTGGAACGCTCTCGCTGACAAATCTCAAAAAGGTCTAGCCGAGCTCCGGCCAGATTCAAACGGTCCCAGCTGAGCTGGGACAAGACGGTCCCAGCTGAGCTGGGGCAAAAACGGCCTCTGCGAGGCAAAAACGGCCCGAGGATCTCGGGCCGGTTGGTGGCTCTCAGCGGTCGGGAGAGCCTTCGGGCTCCTGCAGCTCCTGCAGCTGCCTCTCCAGGCTCCGAACCCGCTTCAACAGCTCCGGTAGCCGGGTCAGGGCCGCCGACTGTCGGCGAAAGTCTTTGAGGCCTACCGCGGGGGAGCCACCGACCACGCTGCCCGCTTCCAAGCTGCCGTAGATGGCCGACTTTGCGGCCGATTGGGACCCTTTGCCGATGCGGATGTGGTCGACAGCCCCGACTTGACCGCCGAGCACGACGTAGTCCTCGAGCACTGTGGATCCGCCGATCCCGACCTGGCCACACAACAAACAGCCCTTACCGGTTTGGACATTGTGACCCACCTGAACGAGATTGTCGATCTTGGTGCCGGTGCCGATGTGGGTCACCTCGAGCATCGCCCGGTCGATCGCGCTGTTGGCGCCGATCTCCACATCGTCCTCAATATTCACCGTTCCGACCTGGGGCACTTTGTGGTGCACGCCATCGACGGAGGCATAACCGAAACCATCGGCCCCGAGAATCGTGCCCGCGTGGACTTGCACCCGATCTCCCAGCCGGGTGGCGTGATAGAGCACCACCCCCGGCCGCAACCGGCACCCTCTGCCGATCCGGCAATCGGGTCCCACGACCACATGGGCGTCCAACACGGTCTCGGCACCGATGGTGACCCCGGAGGAGATCACGCAATAGGGCCCGACCACCACCGAAGGATCGATGGTGCAGCCATCTTCCACCACGGCCGTCGGATGAATACCCGGCACCGGAACGGGCTCGGGGTGGAAGATTCGAACCACCTGGGCCAAGGCCAGCTGGCTGCTTCGGACGACGATCACCGGACGCCCGAGCTCGGGAGCCGCTTCCGACAAACTTTCGGGAACGAGCAAAGCCGCAGCGGACGAGACCACCGCGGCCTGCTTGTAGGTGCCGACGTGAAGGAACGAGAGATCTCCGGGGCCGGCGTCGTCCAGAGCGCGGACCCCGGTGATGCGCACCGAGCCGTCTCCCACGATCCGGCCGCCGACCTTTTCCGCCAGCTCCGCCAAGGAGAAGGAGATGTCCGCTCCGGACCCCGTGCTCGTCGACATCACTGACCGGCTTGCAGCGCTTCAATCACCTTCTTGGTGATGTCCACCCGCTCGCCCGCCATCACCACCACGCCCGGAACCCGATTGAGGATCAGGTCGTAGCCGTTGTCGTCGCGGATTTTGGCGAACACCGGCTCGAGCTGCTTCTCGATTTGGCGCAGGCCTTCGTCCTGCATTTTCTGGCCTTCGCGCTGCTTGTCGTCACCGAAACGACGGATCTCGATCGCCACATCTTCCAGCTGCTTCTGCAGCTCCGCCAGCTTGTCCTCGGAAAGGGAGTTGACGCCGTCCCGAATGCGGTTGCGAAGGTCGGCCGCTTGCTTCTGCTTGCCCTCGACCTCGGCCTGGGCCGTTTTTTTGAACTCTTCCAGCTTCTTGCCCAGGGCTTGGCCCGCCGGCGATTGGGCGACCACGAAGTCCAAGTCCACCACGGCGATGTTGATCGGCTGGTTCTGCTGGGCGGCTGCCGGCAACGTCAAAGCGACCAGAGCGAGGCAAATAAAGGCCACGCGAAGGCCATGAATCACAGAATTTTGCATGTGTCTCTCCTGAGAGGTCTGAGAATTGAAAGCGTCAGCACTATCCATCAAGGTTGGCTCATCTCGATCGTGATGATCCCGATCGAGACGATCTTGATCGCAAGGTCGCGGGCTGTCGAGCCGACAGTGCCGAATCGCCTTCCCGCGTGGACGACTAGAATGCCGTCGAAAGACTGAAGTCGAAGGAGTCGAATTGGTCATCCGGCAAGGGATCGATATTCGAGGCGTAGATGAACCGGAGCGGCGCCGGGAAGATGGGCACCTTGACCCGCATTTCGACGCCGGCACTATAGCGGAAAAGATCTGTATCGATCGACTGCTCTTCCGAGAACACACCACCGGCGTCGGCAAAGACGACGATCCGGAACGGGCCTCCCGCCTGGATGTGGTACTCCAGGTTCAGCTGCATCATATTGTCGCCACCGAGGGGGAAACCCTGCTCGTCACGCAAGATGTTGCCGTCGGTGTCGCGCACCACGAGCGAGCGTCGACGGAAACCGCGCACGGAATCGTCGCCGCCGAGGAAGAATCTCTGCTGAGGGAAGATCCGTCCGTCGTCGATGGTGCGGATCACGCCCGCTTCCACATTGATGCCGAAGGACGACTTGAACGGCTGACGGCTGATCGGCGTGAACCAGGTCAAGTTGGCCTGGGGACGCACGTAGTCCGTGTCGCCGCCGAGGAAAGTACCGGCATATTCCACCGACAGCGAGGTCCGCAAGCCCCGATTGGGCTCGAAACGGCTGTCCAAGGTGTTGCGGATCCAGAAGGGTCGCAGGGACGAGGTGGCGAACACGGATTCGGAACGCAGCAGCTCGCCGGTCACGGGGTCCACCAGGGTCCGCACGTCTTCCACGTCGGCGAAGCTGTAGGTCATGCTGAAGCTTTGGAAGCCGCGGAACGACCGGCCGTAAGTCACCGAGGCACCGGAGTATTTCTGCTCGAAGTCGACCCCGGTGAGCACCCGGGCGTCGAATTCTTGGTTGAACAAGCGGAAGCCCAAGGATTGGGGTCGATCGAGGAACCACGGCACCCGATATTCGAGGTCGTAGAATTCCCGCTGGCGACCGCTTTGGTAGGAGACACCCACCGTCTCACCGCGGCCGAGGAAGTTGGTGGTGCGCAGGCTGAATTGGCCGAAGAAGCCGTCGACCTCGCTCCAACCACCGCCGAATTGCAGCTCGGTCCGCTCCGCCTCGTCACCTTGAATGACCAGGTCGACGGTTTTGTTCTCACCGTCGAAATCGAATTTGACCGGCTCTTCCTCGTTGAGGGCGAAATAGTTGAGCTGGCGAATCTTGAGCAAGCTGTTCTGGACGGCGGTCATATTCATGACCCGGCCTTCTTGCAACAACAGCTCCCGGCGCAACACCTTGTCGCGGGTCTTGGTATTACCCTCGAACTCGATGCGGCCGACTCGGAATTGATCCGACTCGTCCACGTGCACCACCACGTCGGCCACGTTGTCCCCGCGGTCGACGGTCTCCGAGTCTACGGTGGCGAAGATATAACCAATAGACGAGTAGAGCTTGCTGATCGATTCCACGGCGTCGTCGATCACCTTGGAGCGCAACCAGCCACCCCGGGGCCGCTCGAATTGCGCCAACAAGAGCTCTTTGGAGAAGACCTCATTGCCTTCGATGGTGATCTCGCCGAGCTTCCAGCGCTCCCCTTCCTCGATCGGCACGGTCACCGCCAAGCGACGTTTTTGGTCGGCGATGGAAGCGGCGTCCGGCCGTTTGGCGGTCACGTCGAGCTCGGGCTTGGCGATCAGCACGTCTTTGTAGCCGGCTTTTTTGTAGAGCTCGCGGACCTTGTCGAGGTCTTCCTCGATGGTCGCCGGGTTGTAGATGTCTTTTTTCGTGATCTTGGTCAGCAGGCTGGACTCTTTGGTTTCCTTCATCACCAGGCGCAAGCGCCAATCGCCGAAGACGGTGTTGCCGTCGAAATCGATATCGCCGATGCGCACTTTGTCGCCTTCGTCGATGGTGAAGGTCACCCGCCGCTGACCGGCTCCCGCCGTTTCGAGGGTGTAGTCCACTTGGGCGAAACGGTAGCCCTTCTCTTTGTAGAGATCCTCGATCACCCGTTTGAGCCGTTCGAGCTCGCCGCGCTGCAAGGGTTGGCTCTCGTAAACGGAGACCCGTTCGCGGTCCGCGGCTTCGCCGATGTCGGTCCGAGACACCCGTTTGATGCCGAGGTATTCGATCGAGGTGAGTACAGGTCTCTCGACGATCCGTACGATCAGCCGAACACCCTCTCCCTCGGGCTCGACCAGCAGCTGGACGTCATCGACCAGCTCACGACGCCAGAGTTTTTTGACGCTTTCGTTGAGACCCTTGATGTCGAGCCGACGACCTTCGCCACGATCGACCCCGAGCAAATAATGCTCCACCGTGTCGGTGCTCAGGGTCTCCAAACCTCGAAATTCGATCGCTACGATCGGCAAACCCTCGAAACGCTGGGGCTGAGCGTCCGCCGACGGCGCTGCAACGGCAACGAGCGCCAGGCAAAGAGCCGCCAAACCCCAGGCTCGGCCGCGGGCAAAAGCCGACGAGCCGGCGCCCTCGGGCCGAGAGGTCTCGCGAAACGATGAGGTCTTGTGAGGCAAAGCAGTCCGAATCTCAAACACCTTGGAGCTCCTTCCATGCGCCGGCGGATCGTCTTCGCACCGCCGAAACGCACGTTATCGCTTCCGTTACGAAGGTTCGGGCGGGTCGGGCACGTACCCGTTTCAGTCCCCACAGCCGCCGCTCGGCGGCACACTCGCAACGATGACTCCCGACAAAGAAAGCAAACTGGGTGCCAAGGTCGCCCGGCCACCCGTATATTTCGTAGCAATAACTTGTTCTACCCGATTTTTTCCGCCCCGTTAGTTTTCCGACCTGGTTGCCAACGATCTACTCTAATGGGGCGGTGCCGCGGTGAAGCGTGGCCGAGAGGCGACCAGCAAGGCGGGGTGGCGGGAGATTATCCTCCAAGGGCCCCGATGCTCAAGTATCGGCGAGCAAGAGCTTGAATTTTGAGCGAGCTCGGGCGGCCGCCCAAGCCGCTCATCAAGTCTGATCCGCGGTCACCAGGTCGTTTTTTTCTGCCTCCAGATGAAGGGAATCGTCACGACATGTGACCTGAATACACTCGATTTTTTCGCCGTGCTGGCTGATCAAAAGCTCCGAAACCGCGTCTTGAACGTGGCGCTGAATGGTCCGGCGCAACGGCCGAGCACCGGTGGACGGATCGATACCCGCATTGGCCAACAACCACTCCTTGGCCTCGTCCGAGACTTCGACCCGCAGCTGCCGCTCGGCCAAAGTGGCATTCACATCCGCCAGAAGGATGTCGACAATGCCACGAAGCTCCTTCTTCGCCAACGGGTTGAAGACGATCACCTCGTCGACCCGATTGATGAACTCCGGGCTGAAGCTGCGCCGCAGCTCGGCCATGATCTCCTGCTCGATGCGGGCGAAATTGCGCTCGGCGGTCGCTTCTCCAAATCCCATGCGACCGCCCCGGAGCACCAGCTTGGAGCCGATGTTCGAGGTCATCAACACGATGGTGTTGCGGAAATCGACCGGATTGCCGTAGGAATCCGTCAGTCGGCCGTCATCCAAGATTTGGAGCAGCAAATTCGAGACGTCGGGATGCGCTTTTTCGATTTCGTCGAAGAGAATCGCTGAATAGGGTTGGCGTCGGATGCGCTCCGTCAGCTGACCGCCTTCCTCGTGACCGACGTAACCCGGCGGCGAGCCGATCAGCTTGGAGACCGCGTGTTTCTCCATATATTCGCTCATGTCGAAACGCACCAGAGCTTGCTGAGAATCGAAGAGGAATTCTGCCAATCGTCGAGCGACCTCGGTTTTGCCGACCCCGGAGGGGCCCAGGAAGATGAACGAGCCCACCGGTCGATGCGGATTGGAGACCCCTAGACGGGACCGACGAATAGCCCGGCTGATGGAGCTGATCGCCGTGTCTTGGCCGACCACCCAGCGCTTGAGACTCTCCTCCATGCGCTGAAGGCGTTCGGCCTCGGCGGTTTGCAGGCTGGAGGCGGGAATGCCGGTCCAAGAAGCGATCACCTCTTCGACGTCGCGATCGGTGACCTCTTGAACCCCTTCGTCCTCAATGGCGCTGGTCAGCTGGGACAGCTCTTCCCGTCGCTCGATTTCCTTCTCGCGCAAATACACGGCCCGCTCGAAGTCTTTGGCGGAGATGGCGTCTTTCATCTCCCGCTCGACCTCTTTGACCTCATCTTCCATGCTACGCAGGTTTTGGGCGTCGCGAACCCGGCGCAGCTTGACCCGCGCGCCGGCCTCATCGATGACGTCGATCGCCTTGTCGGGCTGGAAGCGGTCCGGGATGTAGCGGGCGGTTTGGTAGATGGCGCTGCGCAAAGCCGCGTCGGAATAGCGAACCTTGTGGAAAGCCTCGTAGCGATCCTTGACCCCGACCAGGATCTCGTAGGTCTCGTGGTCCGTGGGCGGCTCGATGCCGATCGCCTGGAATCGACGCAACAGAGATCGATCTTTTTCGATGTATTTGCGGTATTCCTTGAGGGTGGTGGCGCCGATGCAGGAAATCTCGCCGCGGGAAAGGGCCGGCTTGAGGATGTTGGCGGCGTCCAAGGAGCCCTCGGCGGAGCCCGCGCCGATCAGGGAGTGGATCTCGTCGATGAAAACGATCAGGTCGTCGGAATCCCGCAGCTCTTTGAGAATGCCCTTGAGCCGTTCCTCGAATTGCCCACGGTATTTGGTGCCGGCAACGATCAGCGAGAGATCGAGGGCGATGATCCGTTTGTGGCGCAGGAAAACCGGGATCCGGTCTTCGGCGACCCGTTGGGCCAAACCTTCGACGATCGCCGTCTTGCCCACGCCCGGCTCCCCCAAAAGGATCGGGTTGTTCTTGGTGCGACGGGACAACACCTGGATGATTCGCTCCACCTCGAGCTCACGGCCGATCAGCGGGTCGAAGGCTTTTTTGAGCGCCAAATCCGTCAAATCGCGGCCGTATTCGGTCAGGAAGGGCAGCTCTTTTTTCTGTTGTGCCGCGTCCTTTTCCCGGGCCATCGTGACCACTTCTTCGCGCAGGGCGTAGATTTCGAGACCCGCGTCCGACAGCACGCGGTTCGCCCGGCTCGACTCCACCTTCATCAAGCCGATCAGCAAATGCTCCGAGCCGACGCCGGAATGGCTCATGGTTTCGGCCTCTTGCACGCCGAAAGCCAAGGCCTTCTTGGTCTCCTCGGAAAGCGGCAAGTCGGCGGTGGAAGAAACCCGCTCGACGAAGACCTTCTCACCTTCGATCTCTCGCCGAAGGTCGTCGGATTTGATCCCGAAATGGGAGAAGAGACCCATCACGGTCTCTTCGCCTTCGCGCAAAATACCGAGCAAAACGTGCTCGGATTCGATCACTCTGCTCCCCAGCTTCGACGCTTCGTAGCGGGCGAAGAATAAGGCTCGACGGGCTTTTTCGTTATATTTTTCGAACATAATATGTCTCGATTTCGGACCCTACCGAGCCCTCCTTCAGAGGTCTTTCAGCTCGTTGGAGATCACGTCAACAAGCCGTTCTCCAACGTGAAAATCCTACCACACCGGCTTGCCAGCTCCCGGTTGTGGGTGACCAAAACAGTGGTCGTCCCGTGGCGTGCCTGGAGATCCAACAGCAGCTCGAAAATGCGCTCTGCCGAGGTGGGGTCCAAATTTCCGGTCGGCTCGTCCGCCAACAACACGGACGGCTCCAGAGAAAGGGCTCGACAAATCGCCACCCGCTGGCGCTCACCGCCGGACAGCTGGTTCGGGAAATGGTCCAGCCGGTCCTCCAAACCCGCTTCCACCAACAACGAGCGCGCCCGCTCGGCCACCCGGCTCGGATCCCGGCCGGCGATCCGACCCGGCAACATGACGTTTTCGAGGGCGTCGAAATCGGGCAATAGGCGATGGAATTGAAAGACGAAGCCGAGATGTCGATTGCGAAAACGCGCCTGTTCTTTGCGGTCGAGCCGGCTCAGCTCTTGCCCCGCTAGGCGCACTTGACCGCGATCGGGTAAGTCCAAGGCCCCGAGCACATGCAAGAGGGTCGACTTTCCCGAGCCGGACGGCCCCACCACCGCCACCAGCTCACCGGCTCGGACCTTCATCTCCACCCCGCGCAACACCTCCACTCGGCGCTCGCCGTCGCGATAGGCCTTGAATACCTCACTGGCTTCGATCGCCCAGTCGGCTCCGTCGGCCGTGGTGTCGGTCTCGGTGCTATGCATGGACATCGAGCTCCTGGGCCATCGGCTGGATCCTCGGATCGACGGAGGCCGGTTTCATTTGAGTTTCAGTGGATTTCATACGGAGCTGAGGGCTTCCAAGGGCCCGGCCGCCGCGGCTCGACGGGCGGCGTAGGCCGTCGACGCCATGGTGAAGATCAGGGTCGCGCCGGCGATGGCCAGAAGATCCGAGGCTTGAACCACGAACGGCACGTGGTCCAAGAAATAGACATCCCCGGGGGGAGAGATCAGCTTGAAATGGTCGAGCAAAAAGGCCCCGACGACGCCCAGGGTGCCGCCCACCACCAGGCCAGATCCCGCAAGGGTCATGCCGAGGGTAGAAAACGCCCGGCGCAAGTCTTTGGGTCGAGCGCCCATGGCGTGCAGCATGTCGATCTCATGACGTTTGGACGACACCAGCAGCGCCAGCACCGTGATCAAAGCCATGGCGGCCACGGGCACGATGAGAAATACCGAGACGAACATCAGCCGTTTTTCCAGCTTGAGGGCGAAGAAGAGCCCACGATTCAGATCCTGCCAGGTGGCGATCCGGCTTCCTTCCGGCAAATGACCTTTGACCACGGCCGCCAGATCGAGCGCTTCCTCAAGGCCCGTGGAATGCAGCTCGATGCGCTGCAACCGAGCACCGAACAAGCGCTTGGCCACATCCAAGGGCACCGCCACCCGCTCCTCGTATTGCTCGGTCTGCCCGCGCTGGAAGGTGCCGGCCACCCGCTGTGCGATCAGTCGCGGCTGGGGGCCCATGGGTGTGAGGGTCGGCCGCGGAGACACCAAATCCACCCGCGACCCGAGCTCCAGCGCCCACCGATGGGCCAGGTGCTCGCTGACGAAAATGCCGCTGTCCAGGCTTTCGCCGACCTCTTGCTCGGTCTGGGAGAACAGTGCCGGAAGGGTGCCGGTATAACCGATGACCTCGACATCGACGGAGCTACCCCCCACCAACATCCATCCTCGACCGCGGATCAGGACCCGTGCCGCCTCGACTTTGGGAGCCCGGGTCTCGGCGGCCAAGGCTTCGAGCAGGGCGTCTCGAACGGCCGCGGCGTCCTCACCGGCCGGCAGCTCGACCTCGACGTGGGGAGTGCGGGCCAGGACGTCGGAGCGCAGGAAGGCCTGAAGACCGGCCAAGCCCGACAACACCAATACCAGGGCCGCGACCCCGAGGGCGATGCCCCCACCGGCTAATAGGGAGAGAAAGCTGACGTAGGCGTCTCGCCGGCTGCTCTTCAAATAGCGAGCCGCGAGCAAGAGCGGCACGGGCAATGACATGACCCAGCCGGGGGTACGGCGGCCCGTCGCCCGCACACTGCGCGCCGGTTCCCGCGCCCTGCGCGCCGGTTCCCGCGCCCTGCGCGCCGGTTCTTCAGTCGGGCGTTGCTTGGACACCGAGATCTGGGTCACTCACCGGGGTTGAGGTCATCGGCCGAGCCGTTGTCTGCTTCTTCCCCTGCTTCTTCTCCCTCGGCAGCGCCGGACTCTTTGATCGGGCGCATCAACGGGAAGAGGATGACGTCGCGAATCGACGGGCTGTTGGTGAACAACATCGTCAGGCGATCGATGCCGATGCCTTCGCCACCGGCCGGCGGCATGCCGTGCTCGAGGGCGGTGACGTAGTCGGCATCGTAAGCGTGGGCCTCGTCGTCGCCCTGCTCTTTGGCGTCCAACTGCTGACGGAAGCGCTCGGCCTGCACGTCGGGGTCGTTGAGCTCGGAGAAGGCGTTGGCGATTTCCATGCCGCCGAGGTAAAGCTCGAAGCGCTCGGTGAAGCTCGGATCGTCGGGTTTCTGCTTGGAAAGGGGCGACACCTCCACCGGATGCTCGGTGATGAAGGTGGGGGCGATCAGCTGGTCCTCGGCGGTCTCTTCGAAGAGGGTCATCAACAGATGGCCGTAAGTCCTGGCCTTCGGCAGCTCGATCTCCCGCTTCTCCAAAGCCTCCACCAAGGTGTCGGAAGACTCCAGCTCCTCGGGCGACACGCCACCGAGCTGCACCGCGGCCTCTTTCACCGTCAGCCGTTTCCAGGGACGCGACAAATCGATGGTGTCGTCTTTCCAGGTCAGCTCTGTGGTGCCGAGAATACCCTCGGCCAGCCCGGTGATCAGCTCCTCGGTGAGGTCCATCAGCTGGTAGTAGTTGGCGTAGGCCCAATAGAGCTCGAGCATGGTGAACTCGGGATTGTGCTGGACCGAAATTCCCTCGTTGCGGAAGTTCCGATTGATCTCGTAAACCCGCGGGATGCCGCCCACCAGCAGGCGCTTGAGGTAGAGCTCCGGAGCGATCCGCAGGAAGAGATCGATATCCAAGGCATTGTGATGGGTCACGAACGGCCGGGCGGAGGCGCCACCGGCGATCGCTTGCATCATCGGAGTCTCGACTTCCAAGAAACCGCGATCGTCGAGAAAGCGACGGATGCCGCTGACGATTTTGGCCCGTACCTCGAAGACCCGACGGGAATCCGCATTCGACATCAAATCCAAATAACGTTGGCGATATCGAATCTCGACGTCTTTGACCCCGCTCCATTTCTCCGGCATGGGCCGCAGGGCTTTCGACAACAGGGTGAGCTGCTCGCCGGCGATCGACAGCTCGCCTTTTTTGGTGCGCATCAGCGGTCCTTCGACACCGATCCAATCGCCGATATCGAAGAGCAGCAGGCGATCCCAATTGGCTTCGCTCATGGCGTTTTTGCGCAGGAAGAGCTGCAGACGATTCTTGCCGTCGTGGAGGTCGGCAAAGACCAGCTTGCCTTGTTTGCGAAAGGCGGTCAGGCGACCGGGCACCCGAACCCGTTGGGGATCGGCTTCCAGCTGCTCAGCGCTCAGATCGCCGAAGCGATCGAGGATGTCGGTGGTTTCGTGGTCGTACTCAAAGCCGTTGGGATATGCGGGCGCGCCGGCGGCTTCCAAATCGGCGCGTTTCTGACGCCGGTTGGCGATCTGGACGTCTAGCTCGGACATGGCGATAGTTTCCAACAAGCCGGCGATGCCGGCGATCAGGTGAAGGGTCGGAGGGAGGTGCGAAATCCGCCCAGGGAGGCCCAAGACGGCTTAGGTAGAAGATATCGGAAATTCCTCACGCCCACCACCCTTGGCGGGATATGCTCTCGCCCCCGGTGGCCCGTCTCGGTCGCCGAAGAGAAAGCTTCTACCATGCCGAGCCCAGACGCCCCCATTCTAGCCCTCGACACCGGATCTCCCACCGTCAGCCTAGCCCTGGGGGACGACAAGAAGATCCTCGCCGTCCGTTGTATTGAGCTCCGTCAGTCCTCCGAGCGTTTGTTGCGCAATCTCGAAGACCTGCTCCGAGAAGCCGGCACAGAGCTCGCGGATTTGCGCGGCATCGCCGTGCTCAAAGGGCCGGGGTCCTTCACCGGATTGAGGGTCGGCTTGGGCACGGTGCTGGGTCTTCACCAAGCTCTCGGCTTGCCCGCTGTGGCGCTGCCCACCTTGCAAGTGCTGGCCACCGCCGGCAAAAGCGCCCTCGGGCTACACGACGGCGACGGCGTGGTGGCGGCGGTCGACGCCATCCGCGGGGAATGGATGGCCCAAACGTTCGTGCTCGAAGGCGACGAGCCCCAGGCCGTGGACTTGCCGGTGTTGAAGAAACCCGAGCAGCTGGCGGTCATGGGCCATCCGGTGGTGGGCTTCGGGGTCGATCAGCTCGAAGGCATTCCTCACACCTCTTCTCCGGAAAGCCTCGCCCCCGCCGCGTTGGTGACCGCCGCGGGTCTGAAACAGTGGGATCCGGGCACCTTGGTGGATCCCATCTACTTCCGCGCTCCGGCCACCACGCCACCGAAACGAGTCCCGAGACCCCAAAGCTCGACCCGCTGATCACCGGACCCTTGCTCACACCTGATTCGCAGAACCGACGGCGAGCTTCCCCAGCCCCATCCATAGCCCATCCCATGGCCCTCTCAGATCAGCTGACCATCGGTCCCGCGTCCGTCGACGACCTCGACCGCCTCGCCGAGCTGGAAGCGGCGATCTTCCCATCTCCGTGGCCCCGCGACGCCCTTGCCGCGGAGCTGCTGCCGTCCGCGACCTCCTCCGAAACCGAGCCTCCGGCCGCGGATCGGCTCCTGTTGGTCGGCCGGTCGACGGGGGAAACGGTGGGCTACGCCCTATTTCACCGAGTGCTCGACGAAGCTGAGCTGCTGCGTTTGGCGGTGTCTCCAAGCTTTCGAGGACGGGGTTTCGGAGCCGCTCTCTTAGCCGCGGGACTGAACCGAATCGTCTCTCACGGAGCCCGTGCATGCCACCTCGAGGTCGGAGCTGAAAATACTGCTGCGATCCACCTTTACGAGCGTTTCGGATTCGTCGAGGAGGGGCTTCGGAAAGCCTACTATCGGCACGGAGAAGATGCATTATTACTGGTTCTGCAGCCGATTCCCGCGGCCTGACCCGCCCACCACCGACCCTTGTCGACCGTCCGCAATCGACCCGAGATCGCTTGCCCGGCCCATTTGCCGATGGTATGATTTTCAGTACCGCATACAGCGTTATTCATGAACAAGATATTGCAAACGCCCCACAAACCCAGATCCAAGCCGACGCCGACGGTGGCGGGCTTCCGGGGGTGGGGTGGATTCGATTTTAGAAAGACCCCTGCCGGAGCCGGGAGCTGAGAGATGGGCTCTCGATCCTCTTGCGGTCTCCGGCCGAGGTCGCGAACCGAGATCCGGGAGGATCTCTAGTTAAGGAGGAACGAGCGTATGGAACTCGACTCGGTAAAGAAGGATCTGTTGGAGAACGATGAAGCCTTTCGCAAGCTCTATGAAGATCACCTCGAAAGCAAGCAAAAGCTCCAAGAAATCCAGGCCAAGGGCACTCTCTCAGAAGAAGACGAGATCGAGATAAAACGAATTAAGGTCCACAAGCTGGCCCTCAAAGATCAAATGGAAGCCCTCGCCTCCGCGGTCGCCTAAAACCCTACGGCGGTCGGATCTTCGGCCGATCTCTCGCCAAGAGATGGGTCGAACCCAAAGGCGGAGACCGGGATTCTCGGTCTCCGCTGAAGAAGATCTCCACGCCCATAGATCCAGCGCTACCGCAGTGCCACCGTTTAGCGCACCGCCTCTCGTAGACCCGTTGCTCCTACGCCGGCTCAAAGCCCCCAACACCCGAGCGTCTCCGGACCTACCGAACGAGTGTCCGCTGGGATGCGACCATCCGAGGAGGCCCCGACCAGGGTGCGCCTAAAGTCCGACCTCCAATCCAGCGAAGATCGTCGAATCCGCGTCCAACAGCGGGTACGCCGTGGCGCTTACATCCTGCCCAGCCTGTTCACCATGGGCAATATTTGGCTGGGATTCTACGCCGTGGTGTTGGCCTACCGCGGAACGGTCACCGGTCAGCATCAGGCCTTTGAGATGGCGGCCTGGATGGTCATTTTCGCCGGTCTGCTGGACGGCTTAGACGGTCGCATCGCTCGCTTGACCCATACGGAAAGCGAGTTCGGCAAGGAATTCGACTCCCTGGCCGACGTGCTTACCTTCGGCGCCGTGCCCGCGTGGCTCGCCTTCCTCTGGGGGCTGTCGGATCTCGGTCGTTTGGGTTGGCTCGTGCCGCTCTTCTTTTTGCTCTGCACCACCATCCGACTCGCCCGATTCAACGTACAGACCAAGTCCGTGGACAGCCGTTACTTCGTGGGGCTGCCCTCCCCCGCGGCCGCGGGCACGATCATGATCTTCCTGCTGCTCGACCAGCAGCTGAATGCCTTCGAGCTCTGGCGTCAAGTCCAAGAAATCCTGCTGATCGGGGTGCTGATCGGTGCCGGGTCCCTGATGGTCTCTACCTTCCGCTACCCGAGCTTCAAAACCATCGACCTACGACGCCGATGGAGCTATCGATCCGCGATTCTTCTGGCCGCCATGCTGTTGGTTCTGACCTTCCGTCCGGCCATCTTCTTTGAGTGCTTCATTACGTTCTATACTCTCTACGGTCCGGTGGTTTGGCTGCTCGGACGATTCTCCCGTCGGGCCGACTCGCCCGCCGCCGAGCAACCGGCCACCCAAAGCTGAATAGCCCCGAGCCGGGCAGCTTCGAAGGCGCCGCATCGCCCCAGAGAGCCGGCGTTTAAAGACGACATCCAAATCGACCTTCTAGATATTCCTCCGCGCCTGTCGGCCCGATGGCCCGCGGGCGTGGTCTTGCCTTACGGAAATTCACGACATGACCCATATCGCCATTGTTCACCCTACTCACCTCGTGGCTGCCGAGCTTCGCGAGACCCTGGATCGCCGACGGGAGCTCTGGCAAAAGCTGGATTTGCTCTCGACCCTCGAGCAAGAAATCGGCACCTTGACCGAAACCCGCGGAGAAGCCGCAGTAGTAGCGGCCATCGACGAGAGCTCCTTTGACGGCGTCGATGTGGCGTTTTTCTTCGGCCCGGCGAGCACTTACCGTTCCCTGCTGACCGAGCTGCCGGCCACGACCACCGCGATCGTGATGTCCGAAAGCACCGACGAAACACACGGTCTGCCGGTCGTCGCCGGGCTCAATGTGGAGCAGGTGGGCGAAAGCTCCACCCTCTCGAGCCCCCATCCCGCGGTGATCGCCCTCGCCTATTTGCTCACGCCCCTGGCACCATTCAACCCCCGTCGGCTGAGCATCACCGTCCACCAACCGGCCTCCCTTTTCGGCAATGAAGGCCTGGATGAGCTGTTGGAGCAAACCCGACGGATGCTGAGCTTTCAATCCTCGAAAGAGGAAGGTGTCTTGCCCCAAGGTCTCGCCTTCAACATCTTCGAGGCGCCGGGGGGATGCGCCGGCATTGTGGATCCCCTCAAATCGACCCTCACGGCCTCCGCCTTCGAGAGCCAGGCTTCGCGCAGCGCCAAAGAGCTCGACATCACCTGCCAAGTGCTGCAAACCAGTGTCTTCCACGGATTCGGCCTGAGCCTTCACCTCGAGCTGGAGACCGACCCCGGATTCGACCCCCTGTGCGCCGCCCTCGATGCCGACCCACACTTGGATTTGGACACCCACCCCCACCGGCTCGGACCCAAAGAGTCGGTGGCCAAAGAGGTCATCCTGGTGGGTTCCCCGAAACCCGCCGGCCAGGGTCGGTACACCCTGTGGGCGGCCTTCGATAACCTCACCGTCGGTGGGGCGATGAACGCCGTATCCTTGCTGGAAGCGTTGGCTCCGGGCCTGGAAGGTCATTGAGACGGGGATCAGCTCTCTGGGGGCAAACCCCGCCCGTACGCCGAATCAGCTCTCCGGGTCCAGCTCGAGCTCGTCGTAGCGAACCTCGGGAATGGTGATGCCGAGGCTGAGGCCTTTGACCTGCGGTTGCACGAAGCGATAGGTCTGCTCGTGGAAGAGGGGTAGGATCAGCTGCTCTCGGGCCAATAGCTCTTCAATATTTCGGTAGATGCCGTGGCGCAGGGCAGGATCGACCTCTTGGCGTCCTTTATCGATCCAGCTCTGAATCTCCCGCGATCCGCAGAGGCCCGAGACCACCCCGTCGGTGCTGTCGAAGAGGCCGACCATGAAGCAATCCGCATCGGGATAGACCGCTACCCAACGGCCGAGGATCAAGTCCACCTCGCCGTCGCGGCCCATCCTGCCCAGCTCCCTCATCTCGCAAGACACCAGCTCGAGCTCCACCCCCAACTTGCTCAAACCGGCGGTCAGGCGGTCGAAGAATTGGGAGAAACGCCCCTTGAACACCGGATGGGCCGCCAATCTGAGGGACATCCCCCTGAGCAGGTCGTGGTCGGAATCCCCGGGGGTGCGGCTACCGCGCGGGGCTTCGTGACCCAGGAGACCGGGGGGCACCAGCCCGTGGGCCCGGGTGACCAAACGACCCAACGTGCCCACCGCGCTGCTCACATCGAGGCATTCCACCAAAGTTTGGCGAGGGACCACCTCCGCCAGCGGGCCTTTGCGGGCGTTCAGCGCCAGGTAATAGGTGCTCAAGCTGGGGGATTCCTCGTATCGCCCCTTGAAATCCGGAGAGCGTCGCAACGAAGCCACCGCGTCGGGCTTGAGACGGGACGCCAGCTCCAATCGACCGGCGGTAAAAGCTTCCTCGGTCTGCTCCGAGGTGGCGTGGTACTCGAAGACCAGGCGATCGACCTTCGGATAGCCCGGACGCCAATAATGGGGATGCCGCTCGAGCTCCAAGCGCCGGCCGGCCTCGAATCCGACGATTCGGAACGGCCCCGTGCCGCAGCATCCCTCGTCCCAACGACCGCTGAAACGGGAGGTGCCGTCCGGAACGATGGCCGTCGCCGGATGGCTCAGTAGCGCCGGGAAAAAGGCCAGCGGCTGCTGTAGCTCGACGATCAGCTCCACGGGCGACAACACCTTGATGCCCACCAGGGTTTTGGCTTGGCCCTGGGCGAAGGCTCGGGCCCCGCGGATCGGGTAAAGCAGGAATCGGAGCCCCGTATCCTCCTGCAGCAAGCGTGTGTAGGTGTAGAGCACGTCCTCGGACGTCAAACGCCGACCATCGTGGAATCTGAGGTCCCGACGCAGACGGATCCGGTACGCACGGCCACCCAGCAGGGAGTCGATATCTTCCGCCAGCCATGGTTTCACCCGCGCTTGACCATCGACCCGGGTCAGGGGCTCGAAGACGTTGATCACCATCTCGTGGTGGTCGATGAAGCTGCCGATCGCCGGATCCAGGGTGTCCAATAGAAACGGGGTGGGAGCGCGGATCTCGCCACCGTCGGCGGCGGTCGGCTGGAGCTCTTTCTTCTCCTCCACAATCCTGCCGATGCCCGCGTAGATCACGTAGGGCGGCATGGCCACCAGCCGCAACCCTCCCCAACCGGGTTTGAGCAACCGATAGTCGATATCGTGGAAGAGCGGAAGCAGCGCCCGCTCCTCTCGGATCAGAGCCTCGAATCGTTGGTAGAGGGCCTGGCGGGTGGATACCTGGGGCTCGCGACGTCCCCGCTCCAGCAGCAAATCCGCTTCCGGTGACGAATAGAAATGTCGGAGCTGACCCGTTCGACTATTGAGCAAGCCATAGGTGAAGTTGTCGGGGTCGTCGTAGGTGGGATTCCATCGACCGATCAACACATCGACCCGCGCCGCCATGGCGCTATCTCGGCATGCGCTGGCCAAGCTCTCGATGTCGGAGCCGATCACCTCCAGCTCAATCCCGATACCCGCCCACTCCGCTTGCAGCTCTTGGAAGAGACGCTCGAAGCGGTGACTGAAGATCGGATGCACGACCGCGGTCAATCGAATCGGTAGCCGCAGCCCGGCTTCCTCCAGAATTCGGATCGCCTCCTGCTTCGAGAGCCCTTGGCCGTCGGAGGCCTCGGTCGATTCATAACCGACCACCCCCGGAGGGATCAGCCCCACCGCCGGCACGGCGAATCGACCCAGGGTCCTCCACACCACGTCCCGCACCGAAACCACCTCGCTCAAAACCCTTCGCACAGCTGGGTGACGGGCCATCTTGCCGTGGGAGTTGAACATCACGAAATAGACGTTCTTGCGGGCGATCTCCACCAATCCGGTGCGGTAGATCAAGTGCCGGGTCAGCTCGTCCAATTGGTCCGGTGCCAGATCCCGAACCATATCCACCTGTCCGGCGGCCAAAGCGTCCCCGAGCTCCCAGGGCTGATCGTAGATTTTCAGCTCCAGGGCATCCATCAGAGCCGGGAAGCCCCGCCATTTCGGATTTCGCTCGAGCACCACCCCCCGATCGTTTTGGGAGCTGCAACGGAAGGGCCCGGTGCCCAAGACATCACCCTCGGCCCCGGGCAGGGCGATCGCCACCCGCGGATCCGTGAGCAGGGTGGGAAAAATCGGCAGATTTTCCCGAAGCTGAAATCCGATCCGCTCCGGACCTCCCGGGCTGTCCGGCTCGAGCACCGCAATCCCTTGAATGCCCGAGCTTTCCCCGGCCAAGTAGGCTTCCACCCCTTCAATCGCGGAAAACGCCGGTGGCAAGATACCGCCACCCATGCGCACCGAGCGCTCCAGGGCGGCTTTGATGTCTTTGGCCTGTAACGCCGTGCCGTCGGACAGCTTCAGCCGACGACGCAAAAACAGCATGAAACGGCGATGATCCTCCGAGGCCTCGAATCGGTCGCATAGACAACCGGTGATCATGCCCTCGTCGTCGACCCCCAAAAGGGTTTCGAAGATGTTGCCGGAGACCTCGATTTCTTCCGCCGTGCGGATCCGGCACGGCTCTAAATGAGCCACCGGATGCACCAGACCGACCCGCAGGCGGCCACCGCGCATGGGCTCGAATTCCTCGGTGACGTCGTTCAGCTCCAGTCGCCGGATCTCGTCCAAATAAGCGGCCTCTGCCCGCTCTCCCCGCAGATTGGCCACCGTCGCTCCGAGGCTGAGCAGTCGCTTCAACGTATCCGACGACTCGTCGATCTGCGCTGCAGCAATGCCTTGGTCGACCCATTTGCGCACCTGATCCATGCGCCGGCCTTGCCAGGCGATCTCCGCCGCCAGCAGCGCCGACGACGCCACGTCCTCGGATACCCCTTCGAGACTTTGGAAGACCTCCACCGCCCGCTCAGCCTGCCTCAATGCCCGGCGATTCCTCCCCAAATCCCGGTAGGCGCGAGCTTGTAGAAAAGCCAGCTCCCCCTCCACCAACCGACCGTTGGCCACTTCCTCGTCCTCGACGAATTCGAGGGCTACCCTGGCCGCGCGAATGGCGTCCTCCGGGCTGAAGGCTTCGAGGGATCGGCGACACAGCTCCAAGCCGTAGGCCACGGTTTCCGCCGCCATGTCCGCGGACCGATAATGGTCCACCAGCTGGGGCAATACCCGTTCCAACCGACCGGAGAAACGCTTTTCGAGCCAACGGGCATGGCGCCGATGCAGGGATCGGCGACGGCGTCGAGACAGGTCTTGGTACATCAGGTCGCGGACGATACCGCTCGAAAACGTCAGCCGGTCCCCGCGAGCCAACCGATCTTCCTTCAACAGCCCTTGGCCGATCATCTCGTCGACGGTCTCTTCCGCGTCGTCCACATCGCACAGGGCTTCAAGATCTTCGAAGTCAAAGCTCTTGCCGAGCACTGAAGCCACCGACAGAACCCGTCTCTGATCCTCGGTCAAACGCTCGATCCGCCGCTCCTCCGCTTGCTGGAGGGTGGCGGGCAGGGAGTCCGGGCCGAGGCGAAAATCATCGGAAAGGGACCACAGCCGCCCCTGATCCGGCGAGATCGCCCGGGTTTCGATTAGGGATTTCACCAACTCTTGGCAGAAAAACGGATTTCCCTCGGTGGCGTTGAAGATCCGGGTCACCAAATCCGGCGCCAGCTCCGAGCTGCCCACCAAATGCTCGATCATGCTCCTCACCCCGGCTTCGTCCAGGGGCGCGAGCTCCAAGCGGGTGAACCGCTGATCGCCGGCGAAGGTGGTCAGCAGCTTTTCCAAGGGATGACCGCGGAAGACCTCGCTGCTGCGATAGGTGCCGACCACCAGGGTCGGGGTCGAGCCCAGGCGCCGGACCAAATACTGCAGGGCGTCCAAGCCCACCTCGGCGGCGTGCAAATTCTCTAATTGCAGCACCACCGGCCGACCCTCCACCAATCGGCTGAGGGTTCTCGCCAGCAGCTCGAATACATGGCTGGAGTCGGTGAGCCGACGCTCCGACAGCGCCATGGGGTCGGCATTTTGGGCCTGCAACGCGCGCTGAAGCTCCGGAATCTCCGACAACGCCGGATAAAGGGACACCAGGTCCGGAGCCAGGTCGTGGATGTCCGGCGGGTTGTCCACCTCGAGCAAGGTGCTCGAATCGAATCCACGGAAGAAGTCTTGGATCAGCTCGCACAGGCCCTGGTAGGGAAAGGCCGTTTCCCAATCGGAGAAGCGACCCCGCAACACCCTGACCTGGCGGGCCCGAGCCTGCATCTCCAGCTCGTGCAGCAAGCGACTCTTGCCCGTGCCCGCTTCCCCGCCGATGACCACGAATTGACACACACCCTTCAGCGCCGACGACAATTTCTGCTCGAGTTGAGCCAGCTCCTCGTCGCGCCCGATCATCGGCGTATCCCGATGCCTGGGGGCGGTGGCCGCCGGCAGCGAGGAGCGCACGGGAATCGTGGGTTTGGCCCACATGCTCTCCGCCAGCTGATCCCGATAGCGCGCCAGCAACCTGGCCAAGCGACCACAGCTTTCCGGGCGATCCTCGGGATTCTTGGCCAAACACGAGAGCACGATCTCTTCGAGCTGCTCATCGACCTCTACCCCGCGCTCCCGCAAACCCTGGGGCGGCTCATGCACGATGCTGTAGAGGGTGGAGAAGATGGTGCCCGAGAACGGCGCCTCGCCGGCCAAACATTCGTAGAGCACGGCGCCGAGCGAGTAGAGGTCCGTGCGCCCGTCGATTCGAGTGGTGGGCTCGTCCACTTGCTCCGGGCTCAAATAGGTCAAGGTGCCGGGCACATTGCTCGACCTCGAAACCCGATTCTCCCCGGATTGGCGAGCAATGCCGAAGTCCAGTAGACGAAGGCGAAGGCCTCCGCCTTGTTGCGAGACGATCATATTGCTCGGTTTGACGTCGCGATGCACCACGCCCTGGGTGTGGCTATAACCCAAGGCCTGGGCCGCCTGCACACCGATCTCGAGCACGTCGCCCAGCCGCAGGCTGCCTTCGGCGATCAGCTCGCGCACGGTCTGCCCCTGGATCAACGGCATGACCAAATAGAGGCCGCCGTCGTGACGCCCCAAATCGTGGATCGGCACAATGGCCGGATGGTCCAATTGGGCGACGACTTTGGCTTCGTTTTCGATCCGGCGCTCGGATTTGGCGTCGAGCATGGCCGGCGACAACATTTTGATGGCCACCTCTCGGCGCAACAAGGGGTCGATGCCCTTGTAGACAATGCCCATGCCGCCACGACCGAGCTCGCCGGTGATCTCGTAGCGGTTTGAAAGCACGGTGCCAATCATGGTCGTCGACCCGTCACGATGTCTTCCTAGCCTCCAAACCCATGCTGCGCAGGAGATTCTGGAAGTCCACAAAGCTGTGGAGCTTGCGATAAATCGGATCTACCCCGAGCCAGATGAGATCCGAGGTGCGAAAACGTTGCGCCCTTCCCAGAACGCCGAGGGCCAGCTCCTTCTCGTTCAACGCCGTGTAGATCTGCGCCAAGAGGGTCGGCGGAACGTAGTGCCCTTTGGGCTCCATGAGCTTCTCCAACAGCCATCTGGCTTGATCGAGATCTCCCAAATAGGCGTGGCCGATGGCCAAGACGGTGGTGGCCGTCGGTCGGCCGCCGGTCAGCTCAGCGGCCTGCAGAGCCGCATCCACGGCCTCGTTCGGACGATCCACCTGTAAGAGCGCATAGGCGAGAAAAATGAGAGTCTGGGGAAAAACGCCGTCCAATCCTAGAACGTTTTCGTAGTGCTCGATGGCCTTTTTGGGGCGATCGCAATAGTAGTAGTACAACCCTTGGCTGGTTTTGATCGCCAGCGACATGGGATCCAAATCCGCCGCTTTGTCGAGCTGCACCTTGGCCCTTTTGAATCGAAGCTTGGGGATCAGGCAGTTCATGGCGTACCACTGGTGCGCAGTGGGGTGCTGGGCATCGAGCTGGATCGCCTTTTCGAAATCCTGGGCCGAGCCGTTGAAATCCCAATCAAAGGCCGAGCGCACACACGCTCTCGAGTTGTAGGCGTCCGCCAAGGAGTCGTCCAGCTCGAGGGCTGCTTGGGCGGCAGCTTTGGCCGGCGCCATCACCTCCGACGGCGGGCTGGCGCCGTAGATCCCCAACAAGGCATAGGCGTCGGCCAACCCGGCGTGGGCCCGGGCGAATCGAGGCTCCAGGTCGAGGGTCGCCTTGAAATGGGTCACGGCTTGTCGCAGCGACACCGCCGTCCGCTCATTCCAACAATGACGCCCCTTCATGTAGAGACGGTGGACCTCGTGGCTGAATCCTACCCGCTCCCGGCTGCGGCCCATCAGCTCCAGCTCGAGGGCATCGACGATCTGCTCGGCGATTTCGTCTTGGATTTCGAAGAGATCCTCTTGCTCGCGATCGAATTTGCCGGTCCACAACACGCTGCCGTCGGAGACCGACATCAATCGGGCCAGAACCCTCAGGGAGCGACCGAAGACCTGCACGCTGCCCATCAACAACGTCTCCACATCCAATCGACGGCCGATCTCCTCACTGGCCAGATGAGCGTAGCTGGGATGGGCGATCGACGTCCGACCCAGGACGCGCAGACCTTGGATCTGTGCCAGCTGGCCGATCAACGCCTCGGCAATGCCGGACGCCAAATAGGCTTGGTTGTTGTCCGGCGATAAATCCTCGAACGGCAAAACAGCGATCGACGGCGACGCCGGTCCGGAGAGGTCGAGAAACGGCGACTCCACCTCGGTGATCTCACCGGTGGCGGGCCCGGTGCCGCTGGTCGAATTGGAAGCACGCCCCCAACGTCGGCTGACGACCTCCAAATCGGCCTTGAGCTTGCGCGCGTCCTGATAGCGCTCGTCGCGGGATTTGGTCAGGCACGACGCCAGAATCCGGGTGAGCTCGGGCGCCCGCGCCCGCACCGTCGAGCTCAAGGGCTCCGGCGCCCGACGCAGAATCGCCTTGCGCACCTCCTCGCGATCACCACCGGTGAACGGTCGACGCCCCGTGAGCATCTGTTGGAGCACGATACCCAGGGACCAAATATCCGTCCGGCGGTCGATCGGCTTGCCCCTGAGCTGCTCCGGGGACATATACGGCACCGTGCCGTAGACCATGCGGTCGCCGTCCATGCCGGCACCGGATAGGCGGGCGATTCCGAAGTCGAGAATCTTGACCTTATTGCCACTGGTGATCAGCAGATTGGCGGGTTTGATATCCCGATGCACAATGCCGTTTTCGTGGGCCTCCGCGAGCCCCGAGGCCACCTGGGCGGCAAAGTAGGTCGCCTCCTCCCAATCCAACGGACCTTGACGGATCAAGGCGTCGAGGGTTTCGCCGTCGTAGTAGGCCATGGCGATGAACAGCGCGCCGCTCGGGGTTTCGTCGATTTGGTAGATGGTGCAGATGTTGGGATGGTCGAGCGCCGACGCCGCCTGAGCCTCTTGGGTCAGACGCTGACGGGCCTCGGGATCGGCGCTCAGCTTGCCGGGCAAAAACTTCAACGCAGCTTGGCGCCCCAGACGCTGGTCCACGGCACGGTAAACCACCGACATGCCGCCGGTCCCCAGCTCCTCCTCGATCAAATAATGGGATACGACCTGGCCGATCAAGCTTCTCTCCGCAGTACGATCCACCCACATCCAATACTAGGAACCCACCTTCCGAAGACCGGAGAAGTATAGCGGCTTCCATCGCCCTTGGCCCCATAACCCGGCGATGTTAGCCTCCGCCGACCATGGAACCTCTAGAAATCTTGGGCAAGACCCGAACCCCCGACGGCAAAGAGCTGGTGCTCACTGCCCGTGGCGACGAATTCCAAATCCGTATCGACGGACTCGAGCTGATGGCCAACGGCGCCTACAACTCGGAGCAAGCTTTGGCCACGGAAACCTGCTCGCGGCTCAAAACGCAGGATCCGGTCCTGTTGATCGGCGGTTTGGGCATGGGTTATACCCTGCGCGCCGCCCTCGACGTGTTGAGCCCGAAAGCGCGAATCCGAGTCGCCGAGGTCTTCGAGCCGGTGGTGGAATGGAACCGTGGCCCCCTCGCCCACCTCTCCAGCCGGGCCCTCGACGATCCGCGAGTCGAGGTGGTAGTGGACGACGTCGCCGACGTGATCGATCGAGCCGAGGCCGAATACGACGCCATCCTGCTCGATGTCGACAACGGCCCCGAAGGATTGGTGATGGACCGCAACGATCGAATCTACGACGTCCAAGGGGTCTTCAGATGCCGACGGGCCCTGCGCCCCGGCGGCGTGTTGGCGGTTTGGTCGTCCTCCTCAGCACGGCATTTCGAGCAGCGACTGGAAGATTGCGACTTCCGGGTCGAGCACCTGCGGGTCCGCGCCCAAGAAGATAAACGAGTCCACCACAGCCTCTACCTGGCCCGGCGGGATTAGGGGGTCTCCCTACAGCGGACCCTCACCCCCCAACCCCCTCTCCCTGCGCGGGCCGCGGCAGACAGGCAGGCAGAAGGGGACCAGAAGCCAAAGCACGGACTGCAACTTGAATCCTACGGACCCTCACCCCCCAGCCCCCTCTCCCGCAGACGGGAGAGGGGGAGCCAGAGAGCCCGACCAGCTTGCTCGGTTTAGTGGGAGATTTTTCTACGCCCGGACGGCTCAAGACCACCTTCAGATGCGCGCGCGGAGCGCAAGCAATCATTCCCCCTCTCCCGAGGACGGGCGGCCCGCGTAGGGAGAGGGGGAGCCAGAGGGCTTACTCGGTGGTAACCTGATCTCTCGTCGCCACCTTGCACTAGCAGAGCCCCAAAGCCTATTCTGGAGCTTCCCCCCATCCGTTCTCAGAAAGCGACTATCCCATGGTCGTAAAACGCACGAAGCTTGCCTGCGCCAAGATGCTCCGGCAGCACCCCACCAAAGCAGAAGCAGAGGCTTGGAAGCTGCTCAGAAATCGTCGAATTCTCGGACTGAAATTCGGGCGCGAAAAACCGCTGTTCGGATTCATCGTTGACGTCTACTGCGCCGAGCACCGTTTGGTAATCGAAATCGACGGCAAAATTCATGACACTCCGGAGATTCGAGCGGCCGACCAGGATCGCACCAGCCTGCTCGAAGGCAGGGGTTTCACCGTGATCCGGATCCCCAACCACCAAGTCACCGAAGACGAGATGACTCGCAAAATTCAAGGAGCCGTTTGTGCTCTGGGCTCTGGTCCCCCCTCTCCCGTCCTCGGGAGAGGGGGTTAGGGGGTGAGGGTCCGCAAAATCCAAGGAGCCGTTTGTGCTCTGGGCTCTGGTCCCCCCTCTCCCGTCCTCGGGAGAGGGGGTTAGGGGGTGAGGGTCCGCAAAATTCAAGGAGCCGTTTGTGCTCTGGGCTCTGGTCCCCCCTCTCCCGTCCTCGGGAGAGGGGGTTAGGGGGTGAGGGTCCGCAAAATCCAAGAAGCAGTCGTGCTCTGGGCTCCGCCCCCCTCTCCCGTCTGCAGGCGGCCGATAAAGAGAAGGGCTGGGGAGTAAGAGCCCTACGGCATCGCCGCGACGGCACGCTCAACGCTCGCTTGAAACGCTTCAAGCTCTACCAAAGATTGAGCCGAGCTCCCGTCCAAGGCCGGTCCCGGCTCCCGGGCCGATATCTCGATCAATCGATCGATGCGATCCGAGGTCGCCGGATGGGTGCTCAGCAAATCGAATTCCAGCCCCGACGACTCCAGCCGCCCGAGGAACGTCGACACGGCCTCCGGGTTGATGTTCGCCCGCCGCAAATGCTCCCAACCCACCTCGTCGGCCTCCAGCTCTTGGTCCCGCGACAGGCTCAGGGATGCCAGCTCGGCTCCGCTCTGACCGATCATCTCCAAGACCACGCCGGCATCGCCGAAAACCATCTGCGCCAAGCTGAAGAAACCGATACTGCGCAACACCGCGTGCAAAGAATGCCGACGGCTGACGTGGGCCATCTCGTGGGCCAGGATCCCCTGAAGCTCCTCCACGGAGCCCGCTTCTTGAATCAAGCCACTGTTGAGCACGATTTGCCCTCCGGGCAGGGCAAAGGCGTTGACCGCGGGGTCGGCTACCACATGCACCTCGAAGGGGTAGGCAAAACCGTCGACGCTGAGCCGTAAGGGTTCCATGAGCTGATCGACCTGCCGTGCCACTTCCGGATCTTCCACAAAGGTGCCGCTCGCTTTCATCGCTTCGATCACCGTTCGCCCCAGCTCGATTTCCAGGTCCTCGGGAATCTTGTCGACGGCCCAGCTCACCAACCATCCCGCACCGAGCAGCAGACTCAGCAACACGACCAAGGTCGTCAAACCCGCGGCCCACAGACTGATCGCCAGCCAGCTCCTCTGACGTTTGGCCTTGCCCAACGCCCGGCCCAAACCGGGAAGCGCAGCCAAAGCGGGATGTTCCAAAACGCGGGCATCCCGAACGATCACGACCACACCCGGCTGCTCCGGATCGGAAAAGAAGACCATGTCGTCGGCGGCGCCACCCAATCGCAGCTCCAACCGTGGGGTCAGCGGTAGCTCCCAGGCCGTCCCCAAGACACCCAGATTCCGTGCAGTCTCGGTATTCGACGGCTCAAAGCGAATACAAGATGGGTCCATCCGGATCCGGCCCTTAGCCGATCCGCCTTGGATCTTCGGGTGATGCAGCTCGGCTTCAAACTCTTTCATCAGACATCTCTCAACGCTCAGAATTAACGGCGCTCAGAAAATAACACTCAGAAATAACAAAGGGCCCCGATCTCGCCAATGGAGATCGGGACCCTCTGGGTTCTTTTGGATGGCGTGGGGTACCCCTCATGAGGTGACCACCGGCAACGCCACGGATGCCGAAGAGGCTCCTCCTACGAGGCCGCCACCTCCATAGAACCGTGTTGCATATCGTCCACAGGATCACCTCCTTCCTAGGCGTAACCCACTTCGGCGGGTCCCCGCCCGCCCAACCCCGAAAACCGCCTAAATCTTCAGGGCCGCCTTCGACTCTCCCGAGTCAAAGGAACGTATATTTATGCTCGCCTATAAGTGGCGGAAAAGTCAAGGTTGATAGGTATTTAGCTTCGACGGTCCAAAACGATTTTCCGACCGGAAATCCCTCGACTCGCAACATGCTACGATTTCTCTTCGGCCCCAAAGGAGAAGCATCGTGACATCACGACCACCGGGATCTCCCCTTCCCGGCCAGGAAGCCGGCTCCCTATCCGGCGACCCCACAAGTCACGACGGACAGCACCCCATCACCCACTTGCTCGATCGTTGGAGCGAGGGCGACACCGGTGTCTTGGCGGAGCTCATGCCGCTGGTCTACACCGACCTGCGTCGGCTGGCGGGTCGATCCCTGCGTCGAGAGCGTCCGGACCACACCCTTCAACCCACGGCCTTGGTCCACGAGGCCTACATGCGCCTCGCCAAGTCGGCGCCTCCCGATTTGGGCGATCGCGAGCACTTCCTCTGCTTAGCGGCCCGGCTGATGCGGCAGATTTTGGTCGACCACGCGCGCCGTGCCAAAGCGGAGCGACGAGGGGGCGAGGCACCCAGGGTGCCGCTCGAAGAGCATCTCGATGAAGCCGAGCAGTCGGGCGACCTGCCGTCCGTGGACTTGCTGGCCTTGGACGAGGCCCTCAAGTCCCTTTCCGAGCTCGAGCCTCGCAAGGCCCAGGTGATCGAGCTGCGGTTCTTCGGCGGATTCGAGGTCAAAGAAGTGGCCGAGCTCTTGAGCGTTTCCGTGCCCACCGTGGTCACCGACACCCGCGTGGCCCGCGCGTGGTTGCTGGCACGCATCGACGACCCACCGATGAGCTGATCCCGTGACCCCGTTCCAGCGCATCGAAGCCCTTTTCCTGGAAGCGGTCGATCTGCCGCCCGAAGACCTACCGTCCTGGCTCGAAGAGCTGGAATCCCGCGAGACCGAGTCCGTGGTGACCGAGGTGCGGAAGATGCTGCGCGCCGATGCCGACGGAGGCGGACGTCTCGAAGGCTCGATCGAGCAAGCCGCAGCCCAAGTCTCCGCCTCGGAATCCATCTACGGCCTGCTTCCCGACGAGCCCTTCGAGCCCCAGCCCGGCCACCGCTTCGGCGCCTATCGCTTGGTCCGAGAGCTCGGCCGCGGGGGCATGAGCACGGTGTATTTGGCCACCCGATCCGACGACGAGTTCGAGCAAACCGTGGCGGTCAAAGTGGTCCGTCAGGGTCTGGCCGGTCCGGACCTGGCCAAGCGGCTGGTGGCGGAGCGGCAGATCTTGGCCCGCTTGTCGCACCCAAACATCGCCCGCTTGCTCGACGGCGGCACCACCGAAAGCGGCACCCCTTTCTTCATCATGGAAGTGATCGACGGCGAGCCCATCGATCGCTACTGCGACCGGCACCGCCTCGACCTTCGGGCCCGGATCACCCTCTTTCAAAAGGTCTGCCGCGCCGTGCACTTCGCCCACCGCAACTTGGTGGTGCACCGGGACATCAAACCGTCCAACGTGTTGGTGACGGAAGCCGACGCCGGACCCGAAGGAGAAGGGGAGCCCAAGCTGCTGGATTTCGGCATCGCCAAGCTGCTCGACCCGGCCTCCCCCGTCGACGCCACCGTGTCGACCTTCCGGCTGGGTACACCGGGTTACACCAGCCCGGAGCAGATTCAAGGTCTGACGATCACCACCGCCAGCGACGTCTATTCCCTCGGCGTGCTGCTCTTCCGGCTGCTCACCGGCGGACGGCCCTACGCGTTCAAGGATTCCGCGCCGATCCGCGATATCGAGGCCGCGATCCTCGATCAACCTCCGATTCTGCCCAGCGTCGTCGCCCGACGGCTGGACGAGCAAGGGGCCGACCACCTGGCCGAGCTTCGCGGCGAGCGGGCCGAGGTCCTCAACCGACGCTTGGCCGGGGATCTCGACAACATCCTGATGATGGCCTTGCGCAAAGAGCCGGAGCGTCGATACGGCTCGGTGGAAGCCCTGTCGGAGGATCTCGAGCGATATCTCAACGGCTTGCCGGTCTACGCACGGCCGGACACCTTCCTCTATCGCACGGGCAAATTCCTGCGCCGCCATCGGCTGGCGGTCGCCACCGTCTCGGCCCTGGTGCTCATGACCCTGGGCTTCCTCAACGTTTTGATCCGTCAACAAGCCCACACGGCCCAACAGCGGGATCGAGCGGAGCAGATCTCCGCCATGTTGGTCAGCCTTTTCGAAATGGCCGGCCCCAGCGCCGAGCGGCAAGACCTGGGCGCCAAGGATCTGCTCGACTTGGGCCGGGAGGAAGTGTCGAAGCTCGACGATCAGCCCGAGACCCAGGCCATGTTGCGCCACACCCTGGGCACCCTCTACGAAGAGCTGGGCCTCTTCGACCAAGCCCAAGAGCTCTTCGAGCTGGCGGTCGAGCAACGTCGTCGGCTCCATGGGGAGAAACATCCATCGGTGGCTGAAAGCCTCTACCACCTGGGTCGAGCCTGCGCCCGGGCCGGCGACTACGCCCGAGCCGAGCCGCATTTTCGCCGGGTCCTCGAGCTGCGCAAGGAGCTCCTGGGCGAAGACCACCCCGACGTCGCGGTCAGCCTCAACAGCCTGGCCCTGGTGTTACACGAAAAAGGCGACTACCAAACCGCCGGCCCCATCTACCGCCGCGCCCTGGCCAAAAGCGAGCGCCTGAACGGCACCGACCATCCCCAAACCGTCAAAACCCGTGGCAACCTAGCCCTGCTGCTCCTGGATCGCGGGCATTACCCCGAAGCCGAGCGCATGTTCCGCCACGCCCTGGCGGATCGTCAGAAGCTCGAAGGCCGAGGCCTGATGGTCGCCGAGGTGCTCGACGGCCTAGCCCAAAGCCTCGGCGCCCAAGGCAAACAAGCCGCCGCCGAGCCCATCGCCCGCGAAGCCCTCGACATCCGCCGATCCCACCTCGGCAACGACCACGTCGTCGTCGCCCGCAGCCTCGCCCACGTGGCCAATATCGTGCGCTTTCACGACCCGTCCACCGCCGAGACCCTGGCCGGCGCAGCCCTCGAGCAACGTCGCCGCTGGCTCGGCGACGACAACGCCGAAACCGGCGAAAGCTTCGCCATCTCTGCCTCGATAAAGGCTCAACAAGGCCGCCCCACCGAAGCCGAAACCCTCTATCGCCAAGCCGTCGACTCCTACGCCGCCGGCCTCTCCTCCACCCACCCCATGGCCGCCAGACCCGTCGCCGAGCTCGGCGTCCTGCTCGCCGACACCGGCAGCTGTGCCGACGCCCTGCCATTCCTGCAACAAGCCGTCGAGCACCTGCCGGTCGCGGATCTTCGGACTGAGCCGGCCCGGGACGCTCTTGCGGTCTGCCGTCGCTCGGACTGACAGCAAAATCCAATCGATCAACTTTTTTCAAATCCGACTATCTCCAAGCCCCTCTTTCTGCGCAGTCTCAGATAACGGCCCTTAGAGCTCTTCACCCCTTGGCTCTCGGGGCTGCATCCTCCGATGGTGGACCGAACGACTTCGGCCTCCCCCATCGGTCTTCCGAGTTCCCAGGGTCTTCGGTTGCCGGGCTTTAGACGGCCGGGTCTTTCGATGGCTTACGGGAAATCCAGTGAACCCAGAAGGAGCTAGAGATGGTCTGTAGATTTCGCCTCGTCTTGATGGTGGCGGCTGTGCTGCCCATGTTGATGTCGACGTTTTCACCCGCCGGAGCGTCGGAGCCTTCGAAGGTTTTGACCTTCGCCGATGAATCCGGCCGTGTGGTTCGCACTAAGGCCCTTCCCAACCCGTACCGGACCCAGATGCGCACCGGCACGGTGGACTTGCGGCAATTCGCCACCAAGGCCGCCGATCTCACAGATGAAGCCGTGCCGTTGATCGTGGCGTTTGATCGGGCGCCGTCGAATGCGGTCGTCAAGGAGCTGGAGGCTGCCGGCGCTCAGGTGATCGGTCACTTGCCCCCGGCTTCTTATTTGATTCGCGCCGACGCCGAAAGCGCGGCGGCGGTAACTCGGCTCGACGAGATGGCGGCGTTGGCTCGCTTCCAGGATGCTTGGAAGGTGAGCGAGCGTTTGTTGCCCGGACCCGTGGCTTCGGAGGTCGAGATCGTGCTGTTCAACAATGCCGACTTCAAACGAGTTTTGGAGACCGCCCGCGCCTTGGGCGACGTGCTGTCGGTGTCGGAGGTGCTCGATCGGCACATCGTTCGCGCCGTGCTGTCGACCGAAGCCATCGAGACCATTTCAGCCCTCGCCGACGTGGAGATGATCGACGCGGCCGGGGTCGGCGGCATGATGAACAATGAGATTCGGGTGGTGTTGCAAACGGAAAAGCAACATTTCCAAGCCAATCAAGCTTTTTACAATCCGATCTACAACATCGGGGTCTTCGGCGCCGGTCAGCTGGTGACTCTAGTGGACACGGGTTTGGAAGATCATGAGGTCTATGCCGCAGCCGGCAAGATCTTCGCCAATGTGCCCGCGCCCAACTCTTGCGTCACCACCACCGGCGACTCCGTGAACCACGGCACCGGCGTGGCCGCCACGCTGCTGGGGGACAAGATCGGCGCCAGCGGCTCGTTCGGCACCGCCAACGACCTCGATGGTCTTTCCCTGCAATCGACCATGGCGATGGTGGACATCGTCGACGCGGCCGGCAACTTCTGCCCGCCCACGGATTACGCCCTCGATCTCTTCTTCCCCTCCTGGCAAGTAGGTTCCATGGTCCACTCCAACAGCTGGGGCCATTGGGCGATCATCAACAATCCGACCGGCACCTACTCGTGGCGCAGCCAAGTGATCGACGATTACATGAGCCGACCGATCCTGCGGGAGCAGGTCATTCTTTTCGCCGCCGGCAACGCCGGTGCCACCTGGCCGGGCAATGTCTACATGCCCTACTCCCTATCCGACGAGGCCCATTCCAAGAACGCCATCGTGGTGGGTGGCAGCGGCAACGGCAATGCGCGGGATTTCATGTACCTCTACAGCAGCCGCGGACCGACGGACGACTGCCTCGGCATGCCGTGTGACGGCATCCAACGGGTCAAACCCGATCTCCTGGCCCCGGCCGCTTACATCGTCGATACCGCCGACACCGCGGGTTATTCCGCCTACTCCCAATTCTCGGGCACCAGCATCGCGGCCCCGGGCGCGGCCGCGGCGGCGACGCTCATTCGCGACTACTTCGCCCAGGGTATCTATCCCGTCAAACCCGCGGATCCGCCCCTCGGTGGCCCGCCCAGCTCGGCATTGATCAAGGCCATGTTGGTGAACGCCACGGTGCCGATCTACGACCCCACGGGTTATGAGGGCAATCTGGCGCAAGGCCTGGCGGCCGACGCCTACCCCAACTACGACCAAGGCTACGGTCGACCGGTGTTGGACAACGTGTTGGAGCCGGCGGGTTATCGCAAGCTCAAGGCCTATGAGAACGATTCCACCACGGTGAATACCGGGGACGTGTGGAGCCGCACCATCACTTTCAAAGAAAAGTGGGCGGCCGGCTGCAATACCCTGCGGGTGACCCTGGCTTGGAGCGATCCGGAAGGCACTTTGGCCGCGGGTCCGAAGCTGGTCAACGACTTGGATTTGGAAGTGGATTTCGGCGGCCAGACCTACAAAGGAAATCACCGCCTGACCGGCAACACCGCTTACGACCAAGTGAACAATGTGGAGGACGTCTTCTTGCCCATGGGCCGCCAGACCCTCTTCTCACAGCTCAAACCGGTGGTGCGGGTCTTCGGCAGCTCCGTGCCCCAAGGTCCTCAGCCGTTCGCGGTGGTGGCGACTTACGGTGCCTGTGCGGACAACATCCCCTGCCCGCCGCCACCGGCGGCCGGCGGCTGCTACCGCGGCCCGGGCGACGTGGTGCCCGGCTCGAATTGGACTCCCAGCCCGGGTTGTGGCGACCAGGTGTACTCCTCGGATGAATACGACGGCAACGGCGATCCCTACCCCTTCTGTGAGCCGCCCACCGTCGGACCCATCGGTACCGAGCCGAAACCCACCTCCCCTGGCCAGCTGTAGGAGCTGAGCTGCGATCCCCCTCGATCCCCCGCCCGGATCGAGGACCCCCAAGCCCGCCAGAACGGCGGGCTCTTTTTCTTTCCCAAAAAGCATGCATCCGAGACGGATCCTCTGCCGGTTTTCCATCAACCGGGCGATTGACCGACCCTACGCGATCCGAGGAACCAGGCAATACATTTGGTCTGTAATGCTGAACGTAATCCCCGTCGGCGAAATTAGAGTCGTCACAAGGAAGACCGAGGAGAAAGAAATGGAAAACACCCGAACCGAAAGCACCCGCAACAAAGTCGAGCTAGCGCTTTGGGCCTTGGGCTCGTTGGTCGCCGTGGTGTATACCTACGCGATTTGACCGGCATCTGCCGGAACGCCGCGGAAATAGGGCCGCGGCACCAAACGATTTCCAGCTCCTTCCACATCGGCGCATGAGGTGCAGCCGATCGAAAACCTCCGGTCCCCCCTCCTCAACACGAGCACTCACCACTCCCGGTGCTCGTGTTTTTTTCTTTCTACGCACCCTCAACTCCCCAGCCCCCACTCTCCCGTCCAAACCTCTTGGGGTGTCTTCGTAGATACCCTGTGCCCGACCGATTCAAAATCACCCTCAAGCGCAAGCGATCCTTCCCCCTCTCCCGTCCCGGGAGAGGGGGGTTAGGGGGGTGAGGGCTCACCCAAGCCTCACCACATGGCCGAAAAGCGGGCGGGAACGGCCGATTCCGAGTTACTTCGACGGCTCCCACAGCCGCATGACGCCCTCTTGGGCGACCACCGCCACCAGGGTGCCGTCGCGATTGAAGATCTGGCCGCGGGCCAATCCCCGGGCACCCGCCGCGCTCGGGCTTTCGAGCACATATAAAAGCCATTCGTCGATCCGGAACGGACGCTGAAACCAAAGGGCGTGATCCAAGCTCGCGATCTGAAGATTTTCCGACCAAACCGTCAGACCGTGGGGGCGGGTGGCCGTGCCCACCAGGTAGTAATCCGACACGTAGGCCAACATATTGCGATGCAGGTGGTCGTCGTCGGGCAGGGGGCCCACGGTCTTGAACCAAATGTGCGCCCGGGGCTCACGGGCCTCACCGAGCTCCGATTCCATGAACCGAGGGGTTTCCACGGAACGGAACTCGAAGGGACGCTCGTGGAATAGGTATCGGGGCAGCTTCGCTTCCGGAATGGTCTTGAGCAGGCGACGGCGATATTCCGCCACATCCTCCAGCTCTTCGGGCGGTGGCACATCGGGCATGGTGTTCTGATGCTCCAGACCGTCCTCCGGCACTTGGAACGAGGCCGCCAGATTGAGAATCGGCCGACCGTGCTGGATCGCCACCACGCGACGGCTGGTGAAGGTGCGACCGTCTCGCTGGCGATCGACCTCGAAAATAATCGGCGAGGTGTGGTCGCCTTTGCGCAAGAAGTAGGCGTGCAGGGAGTGCACCACCCGGTCTTCTACGGTGTTGTTCGCCGCGGCCAGGGCTTGGCCGAGAACTTGGCCGCCGAATACCCGGTTGGTGCCGATATCGCGACTTTGCCCGCGGAAAAGGTTGGTGTCCAAAACCTCGAGGGTGAGCAGGTCGATCAGATCTTCGAGAATGGGATTCATCATCAGCCTTTCTTGCCCACTGCGGCTTCCATGAAGGCGCGAATCCCTTCAAGGGTTTCAGGGTCGGACCACACTTTTTGGACCTCGTCGTCCATGACGTGGGAGTAGCGGTCGATCCGCTCCAGGGTCTCCCGCCTCAGATGGTGTTTGGTGACGGCAAAGGCCGAGCTGGAAACCCTTCCCCAACGGCCGGCCAGCTCCACCGCCTCCTCGACCACCTTCTCGGGATCGACCAAGCGATCCACCCAACCCGCTTCCAGCGCCTCCACGGCTCCTTGCAATGTACCGGAGTACACTTTTTCTTGGATCTCGCGGTCGCTGAAATGGAAGCGCAGGATTTCCATGGCCGTCGCCGGAAAGGGCACGCCCACCAGAAGCTCGGTGACGCCGACCTTGCCTTTGCCAGAGGTCATGATCCGGTAGTCGCAGGCCGCCGCCAAAATGTATCCACCGGCGATGGCATGGCCGTTGACCGCCGCGACCACCGGTTTGGACAGGCTGAAGAGGCGTCGCACCCCTTGGGAAAGAGCCGGCAGGAAGTCTCTCAAATAGTCGGCCCCGCCCTCGAGCACCTTGAAGAGGTCGACACCGGCGGAAAAATTACCGCCGGTACCGGTCACCACGATCCCCTTGATGTCGGAGGTTTCCAGGGCGTCGAGCCGGTCGCTCAAGGCGTCGAAAAGGTCTGTATCGATGGCGTTTGCTTTACCGTGCTCGATGCGAAGCACGGCGACCCCATCTCGATCCTGCCGGTGAATCATGGCCAAAATCTCCTCATTTGCCGAAATCCATGGCGACTCGGGTCTTGTGACCAGCGTGCCGGTGCCGTACATTTTCCCCATGAATGAAACCCATCTCAACCGCTACGCCAGAATTCTCGTCGAGCACGGTGCGGGCCTACGCGAGGGTCAGGACCTTTTCATCGCTTCGGAGATCGCCCATCGCGACCTCGCCTACCAAGTCGCCGAGGTGGGCTATGAGCTCGGGGCCCGCAGCGTCTCCACCAAGCTCTCCGACCCACGGAGCCAGGCTCAGCTGATCCGACGGGGTCAGTTGGAGCAGATCGAGCTCGCCCACGAGCAGGAACGGGCCTGGTTGAATCAGGTGGTGCTGACCCGCGGCGCCATGATCTCCCTGCGAGGAGAGGAGGATCCCCGGCTGATGCCGACCATTGCCCGGGAGCTGCCGGAGCGCCACGCCCTCTACACCCGCAGCAGCAATCAGAAGGGCAAGCTGCTGTTGAACCACGGCATCAACCGAGGCCTATGCCCCTGGGTGGTCGCCGGCGCCGTCACCCCCGCGTGGGCGGCTCTGGTATTCCCGGATCTCGAGGTCGATGAAGCGGTCGACCGGCTGTGGCAGCACATTTTCCGCTTCACGTTTGCTGACCAAGACAATTTTTTGGAGGCTGCGGAGGCCAAGGATCAGCGGCTGCATCACCGACGGGCCCTGCTCAACGGTTTGGAGATCCGCGAGATCCGAGTGGTCGGGGGCAAGAGCGATCTGCGGGTCGGCCTCGCCCCTCAGGCCCGCTGGCTGGGGGGAAGCAAGACCACGGTGTACGGCCAGAAATTCAACGCCAACGTGCCGACCGAGGAGAACTTCACCACCCCGGACCGCCGCCGGGTCGACGGCACCCTGGCCGCCACCATGCCCTTCCGCACCAAGAGTGGCTTGTTAGTGAAAGATCTGGTGATGCAATTCAAAGACGGCAAGCTGGAGTCGTTCGAAGCCTCCGAGGGTGGCGACGGCTTCGAACGCTGGATCGACAGCGACGACGGCGCCCGCTACCTCGGTGAGCTGGCGCTCGTGGGTCAGGATTCGCCGATCGCCCAAAGCGGTCTTTTCTTCGAGCACACCCTCTTCGATGAAAACGCCTGGGCCCATGCCGCCCTCGGCCAGGCCTATACCACCGCCCTCGAAGGTGGAGAAAAGATGACCGCGGCCGAGCGCGAGGCGGTGGGATGCAACCACTCCACCATCCATACCGACATCATGTTCGGCTCTCCGGAGGTCTCGATCATCGCCACGGATTGCAACGCCGGCGAGGTCACCCTGATCGACAAGGGGCATTGGACCGAGAAATTCCTCGATCCCTGAGAGCACCTGCCGAAGCTCGAGATCACTTGAAGACACGTCTCTTAAAGGCCGCGTTTGTCACATTCTCGACGTGGGTTGCGTGAGCTTAAGTGACGGGGCTTCTAGATGATCCATGCCCCGCGGAATCTTGAGAACCCTTTGAAGGAGCTACGATCCAATGCGCAAATATCTCTCTCTGATGGCGGTCTGCGGTCTGCTGGCCGGCTCGGCAGCCGCCGATTTGAAGGTCACCTCCACCAATAAAAGCACCGGCATGGCGTCCATGGGTGACGGTCAAACCGTGACTTACATCAAAGGCATGAAAGTGCGAACCGACAGCCGCTCGGGCGGCGACGTGCAGACCATGGTTCTGGATATCGACGCTCGCCAAATGATCGTCTACAGCAGCAAAAAGAAAAAGGCCCAGGTCTACGACATGACGCCCATGGCCGAGCAGCAGGTGAGCATCGGCGCCGGCGACGTGAGCATTGAGCCCACCGGAAACACCCGCGAGGTAGCTGGTTATACCTGCGAGGACCACAACATCAGCGTCGTCATTTCGGCCGGCATGGCCGGTGCGCCCGGCATGGATATGGACATCGCGATGAAGGGTCCGGTTTGTTTGTCGAAGAAGGCGCCGGGAGCCGACGAATACGCGCAGCTCTACACCGCCATGGCGGAAAAGGGCCTCTTCTTCGCGCCGCCGGAAGCGGCCCAAGCCCAACCCGGCCGCGAGCGTGGCATGACCCAGCTCTACAAGGCCATGGCCGAGCGCGGGGTCGGTTTGGCCACGCAGCTGGACGTGGGATTCGAAGGCTCGGGCATGATGGCCAAGATGATGAAAAAGATGAATTTCACCACCACCACCGAGGTGACGGACATCTCCGACGCCCCCCTTGCCGACAGCCTCTTCGAGGTGCCCGCCGGGTACAAGATCAAGAAGCAGTGAACGGGGGCTGAGATTTCCCTGAGCACCTTGCCAACGACCTCATCGGAGACATAGGCTGGGGTCTTTACCGAACCCCAGCACTCCGAGGAGGTCGCATGCACCCTGCCAAGCTTCGCAATGCCTTGATCGCCGTTTTGATTGCCGTCTGCATCGTGCCCATGGCCCAGGCCGCGGGCTCGAAAGCCAAAGAGAAGCCCAAAGACACCGCGGAAAGCGTGTTCAACGAGGGTGTTGCCGCGATGAAAAAGGGCGATTACGCGGGCGCGGCCGGCAGCTTCGAGAAGGCCTTGGGCCTCAAGGACGATTTCGCCGAGGCCCACAACAACCTCGCCTACTGCCTGCGCAAGCAGGGCGCGGACCACTTCGACACGGCCCTTGAGCATTACAATAAGGCGATCGAGCTGGACCCCAAGCTGGCCCAGGCTTACCACTATCGCGGCGTGCTGCACGCCTTGGCCGGTGACGAAGCCGCGGCAAAGGCCGACCACGAGGCCTTGCTCGAGCTGGACCGCGAGCTGGCCGACCAATTGATGAAGGTGATCGCCAGCGGCGAGGAGCCCGAGGGCCACGGTGGCGCCGTCACCGCTTGGTGATCAGCCCAGTGATCAACCGGGTCATCAGCCCGTGTCTCCGGCGCGACCGCCGCTAAAGACTGGACTCGCTCTCTCAGCGCTGGCCCTGGCGTCGGCGCTGTGGGCGGTGCGGCTTGCGGGTGAACAACCCCATCCCGCGCCTTCCCCTCCGACAGCCGATCCCGCGCCAGAATCCCCCTGGACCTGGGATCTGCCTCCTGGCTTCCCACCGCCTCGGGTCCCCGCAGACAACCCCATGTCGGCCGCCAAGGTCGCCCTGGGGCGTTTCCTCTTCTACGACACCCGCCTTTCCCGCGACGGCTCCATGAGCTGTGCCACTTGCCATCGGCAGGAGCTGGCCTTCACCGACGGCAACGCCCGACCCGTCGGGGTCACGGGGGACATGCATCCGCGCAGCGCCATGTCCCTCACCAACGTCGCCTACAACGTCAGTCTGACCTGGGACGATCCGGGCTCACGGTTCCTGGAGGATCAGCTCACCACCCCGATCTTCGGTCACGATCCCATCGAAATGGGTATGGAGCGCTCGGAGGATCTGCTCAGCCGTCTACGCTCTGATTGGTTGACCGTGCTCGCCTTTCAGGCCGCCTTCGGGGACGCGGCTCCCCCGTCACCCGATGATCCACAAACGCGGGAAGGTCCGCAGCTGATCACTATGGACCGGGTCGCCAAGGCTTTGGCAGCCTTTGAGCGCACCCTGATCTCCGGCGACTCCGCCTTCGACCGCTACCTGTACCAAGGCCAGACCGACGCCCTCAGCACGTCGGAACGGCGGGGCATGCAGCTCTTCTTTTCCCATCGCTTGGCGTGCAGCGACTGCCATCAGGGTTTCAACTTCTCGGGTCCGTTTCACTTCGAAGGCTCCCGCGACCACGAGCCCGTATTTCACAACACTGGGCTCTACAACCTACCGAGTGAAAGCGGTTTGGGGGGCTACCCACCCGATAACCCCGGCTTGCGTCGACATACCGGTCGCAAGGAAGATACCGGGCGATTCCGCGCTCCCACCCTGCGCAACATCGCGGTGACCGCACCCTACATGCACGACGGCTCGATCCCCACGCTCGATGAAGTGCTCGACCACTACGCGGCAGGGGGCCGAACCCTCACCGACGGGTCCTACGCGGGCGTCGGCGCCCAAAACCCGTTCAAGAACGAGCGAGTCCGCGGCTTCCAGCTGACGGACACCGAGCGTCGTGACCTGTTGGCCTTCCTACACGCCTTGACCGACGAGTCTTTTTTGTCGGACCCACGATTCGGCCCACCGGATCCGTAGGCGTTGTCGGGGGTGTGAGAGACGCCTGGCACTTCACTGGTGTGGGAGACGCCTGGCACCTCACAAGCGAGCTCTGGGTTTAGGAGACGCCTGGCACCTCATATCCATATCTGGACTCGAAGTACGGAAAATTCAGTTCTTCTCACCAGTGTGGGAGACGCCCGCCCATTTGAAACGCCTGGCACCTCACATTTGGACCCCGCCTATTCGAAACGCCTGGCACCTCACATTTGGACCCAGGGTACGAAAAAACTTCAGATTATCTCGCTGAGTGCAGAATTCGCGCTCGTTTTTACGTCCAGTCTTAGAAAAGGGCCGATGGATACCGTCGGGCAGCCGGAGTTGTTGCTCGGAAAACCATCAACCCTTGGAGGACAGGACATGGGACGCGACCTCAGATACGTTCCCCCGAACAGCTTGCAACATGTCACCGACGTGACTTTCCAGAATCGACCATTCCTTCTCCCGTCAGAGGAGGTCAATGAGCGAATTCTCGGTGTCATCGGAAAAGCCCAGAAGAAATACGACATGGAAATTAACGGCATCGCCGTGCTTTCTACGCATTGGCACCTACTCCTCAGACCGCGAGACGGCGCCCACCTTTCTACCTTCATGTGTTTCGTCAAGACCAATGTTTCCAAGGAGATCGGGAAGTATATGCTCGGCTGGGACGGCAGCCTTTTCCATGGCCGCTACCACTCGACGACGGTTTCCGAGGACGAAGCTGATCAGGTCAAGGTGCTTCGATACATCCTCGCCCACGGCGCCAAAGAGCTTCTGGTCGACACGGTCGAAGAATGGCCGGGTATCAACAGCGCGGTGCCGACCATCGAAGGCAAAGATCTGGTCGGAAAGTGGTTGAACCGCACTTCGTCCTACTACGCTCGCCTTCGACGGGGAGAACAGGTCGTAGCCGACGAATTCTCGACCGAGGAGCGAGTGGTGATTTCCCCTCTGCCCTGTTGGCGGCATCTGTCGGAGTCCCAATGGCGGGGTGCCGTGGCGGATCTGGTCGAAGACATCAATCGCGAGGCGGCGCTTGTTCGCGAGGATTTGGGAGCTTCAAGCGTGGGTATCGAGCGCATTCTGGGAGCTTCTCCGATAAGCCGCCCAAGGTGCGTGGAAAAGTCGCCCAAACCTCGGTTTCATGCTCGAAATCCAGCGACCTATCGAAGGATGCTGGAAGTGTGGCGGGAAGTGACTTGTAGCTTCCGAGAGGCGTCGGAAAAGCTGAGGTCCGGTGTCAGGCAAGTCGTATTCCCCGAGGGAACCTTCCCTCCGGGTCTGCCATTTGTGCCATTCAGCCCCGGATCTCAGTGGGCTGGTTGAGTCGCGAGTCGCCACCAACTACCGCCAAGTGCCGGTTCAGTCTCTGCCGGAAGAGCTCGATCCGTTGAGTATCTTTGACCACCGGGAAAATAGTCGGACGATCGTCAGACTAGGGAGAGGTGTGTTTGGGGATCTCGGTGGGCAAGTCGCGTCGCCTCAAACGCGTCTTCCATTGCCAATTTCGTGTCCTTCCCTAGCAAGATATTTATGAAGTGGGTGGCACTGAGACCCAAGCGCCAGAGTTTATGCCCCAGGTTTCACGCAAAAGGGAATCCAGTGGGCAAATTCACCCTCTTCAAGCACCGAAGTTAAGGCGTATGTCTCGGTGCCAGGCATTTCATCGCTGCGGAAAAGGGTGACGTCGAACCCGGCCTCTCGATAGCGATCTAAGTAGTCCGGACCACACTCCCGGGCGTGAAAATTCCGCTGGGCAACAACCTCATCGTATTCGATCGTCGCCGAACACGTGATCGGAACCACCAGAATCGCCAACCCACCCGGTTTCAGGACACGGAAAATCTCCGCCAACGCCAAAACGTCCTCCACCACGTGCTCCAAGACATGGGAAGCGAAGAAAAAGTCCAACGCACCGTCGGCGATCGGCAAGCTCCGCAGATCCAAACCGGTCTGAGCGATGCCCGGCTCGATATCTCCGCTCCACAGGCGGCCCCCATGGGCTTCGAGCAAGGTGGACAAACACCGCTCCGGAGCGATGTGGAGCCCTCGATCGTAGCTCCACCCACCCCGTTCGTCCTGCCACCTATCGATCGCGAGCTTGATCACCCGATGCCGCGATCGACTTTCACACCGAGGACAGATTTGCCTGGCACGTCCGGCAAATTGAAGAAACGGACCGGAATATCGACAAACGGGACACGTCGCGCGGCTGACGGACCTCGGTACCAACAAATTTGACAGATTTACCCAATGGTCGTCCCGGGCCAAACCGCGCCAACGCCCTCTCAGGATCGACCCCAAGACCCGTCGGCCCGATTTTTGGAGATGCCTGGCTCTCCAATCCCCAGAACTATTTTCCATGGACGCGACCGTACAAAATGCCAGAAAAACCCAACCCGCTCAATGAGCGTCGCCCTTCGCCGACAGAATCCCCTCGACCATCGGCTCCAACGAGCTCAATCCGCTCCGTTTGCCGATCACCATCGACGCTTCCTTCGACTCACCGTCGAGGAAAAAGGCCTTGAGCGCGAAAATCGCCCCAACGCGATTGCCGCTGGCGCAATGGACCAGCACCGGTCGATCTCCCACCTCTTCCAGGTGCTCGGCAAGCCGGCGCGCCGTTTCCTCCGTCAAATCCGGTTGACCCGCGACCGGAATCGACACGTAGCCCATGCCTAGGGAGGCCACCACCGCCTCCTCATCCCATTCCGTCAGCTCACCCGGCGCCCGCAGGTTGATCACCGTTCCATAACCCGCGGCCGCGACCTCCGCCAGCTGCTCCCGGGTGGGCTGGCCGCCGACCAAGACCTGATCCCAGGGTATCTTGGCGTTCGGTAAATCGACGAGCTTCGCCTGGGCTGCCACCGGCCGGACTGCGGTCTCATCTTCGCGGCCCGCTTCTACGCTCTCCTGTCCGGCCACCGGCCAGCCACAAAAGAGCAACGCGACAAGACACAGCCCCCACGATTTCGGGCTCCACAGCTTCACCCGTGCCCAGGGTTTCGCAGGTTGATGTCGAAGAATCTTTGATGTGCTGCTTCTGCTCAACGTCCTATCTCCACTGGCTGCATTTGGGTCGTCGGTGACACCGGACCAAGGTATCAGCTTGCTCTGCCCTTTCGAAGACGACCTCTCGTCATTCGATCATATCGGCGTATCGCTCTCCGATGGCGTCGTAGCGTCCATCTTCCTTCATCTCGACCAAACACGCGTCCATGCCCCGAAGGAACGCGTCCGGGTCCTCGATCACTTGCTGCGCCTTGGTGATGGCGACCCGATAACCCGCAGTCTTCAGATCGAAGCCCATGGCCACATCGACGGCCGCTTCCAAATTCAATCGGCGACGATGACGCAACGCGGTCGACAACATCAACGGCACCGCGTCCACACGGCCTTCCGCCACCGCTCTCAGGCCCTGCTCGTCCGATTCCACAATCAGCACCTCGCCGTCTTGAATTCGGCGCTGGATGTAAGCATCGAATTTCGGGGAATACTTCATGCCCCGACGATGGGCCAGACGCAGGTCATCGAGGGCCTCGGGCTCCGTGCCGCTCAACGACAACCCCGCCCTGACGAAGGGCCTATAGCCGGAGTAGAACATCGGCTCCTCGCCGAAACGAAGGTACTCCGCCCGCTCCGGACGATAGGAGAGCACATGGAGCTGGAAACGATTCGAGCGCAGCCCGGCAAAGACCTCGTCGACCTCGGCCGGCTCGAAGATCGGTGTGTAGCCGAGCTCGGCGAGACAAATCTCTAGGATTTCCACCGCCGAGCCCTTTGGAGATTCGGGTCGTCCGCCGAAGAAGTATGGAGTCCAATAGGCGGAGCCGATCCGGATTTCCGGCAGATCCGTGGTCACGGCTCCGTCTCCGGAGGCCGCCGACACGGGCGAAAGCATGCTTCCGACGCCGAGGAAGGCTGTACACACGGACGAAGCAAACCGGACCCATGGAATACGCATAATCCTAAAAGGATAGCGCTATTCTTCTGGAAAGAGACGAACAAGGTCTCTGTCGCCGCGGAAGACAGACGGATCGTTGACGTCAGAACGGCTTGAACGGCAGCGACTCAAACCTCGGCATGGTGTAGAGGTCGTAGAGCGGCACCGCGTAGGCGGCGATGATCAGCACCACGGCCACCACCGTCCAAAAGCCGAATCGATCCCACAAACCAGCTTTGCCCGTCGCCTCCAAGGGCTCCGAGAATGCCACCTCGGGAGGGGCGATCTCTTTGCCCCAGAGCCAGGTGCCGAGGATCACTGCCAGGAAGCACAACGAGCTGATGAAGAGAATCACACCGCCGTAGGCGGAGATGAGCGTCATACCCTCCCACCCCTTGGCCACCTCGGAGTCGAGGAATTTGCCGGAATAGACCCGCCGGGGCATGCCCATGAGGCCGACCACATGGTTGATGCCACCGAAAATCGTCATGCCGACAAACCACAAATAGGGTTGCCAAATCGCCAGCTTGGGGAATTTCAGCTCCCGTCCGAGCACCCGCGGCATCAGCCAGTAGCAAAGGCCCATGAAGGTCAGGGCCACGGCGGTTCCCACGGTGAGATGGAAATGCCCCATGATCCACGCGGTGTTGTGGACCATGGCGTTCATGGCGTACGCGGCGTTGATCGCGCCGCCGAAGCCACCGACGGCGAAGGTCAGCATGGCCAGACCCACAGAAGCGAAAAACGGATCCTTCCAAGGCAACGCCCCGATCCAATCGAAGAGCCCCTTCTTGCCCTTCAACCGACCCGCCACCTCCAACGAAGCGATCACCGTGAACGCCGTCACCAACGAAGGGAAGAGAATCATGTAGGTGGTAATGGTATGCACCAGCTTCCACGACGCGTCGATTCCGGGATCGGTAAATTGATGGTGGAAACCCACCGGCGTGGAGAAAAGGATGAACATGATGAACACCACCCGCGCCAGCTGATCACTGAACAGCTTTCCTTCCACGTGACGGGGAACGATGGTGTACCAGACGACATAGGCCGGGATCAGCCAGAAATAGGTCAGGGGATGGCCGAACCACCAGAACCAGGTCCTCGCGATCACCGGATCCACCGTTTTGATCAAACCCAGGCTCCAGGGCACCAACATGGTCAGCACCTCGACCGCCAATCCGGAGGTGGCCAGGATCCAGACGATCACCGACACCAACATGCCGTGGAAGGCCAGAGGGGTCGGCGTTTCGGGATGGTCCTTGCGCCACATCACATAAGTGCGAATCAGCACCGCGCAGAATCCCCACGAGCCGACCACTAAAAGGGTGGCACCGACATAAAACGACCAATGGGCCTGCAGGGGAGGATAGAAGGTATAGAGCACGGTGCTGGTGCCGGAAAGAATGGCCACCGTGGTCATCAAGGTGCCGAATAGGGCGAGCCAAAACGAGCCCGTCGCAAGGCCCTTCCACTCGAGCTTGCCCAGGGTTTCGCGGGCGACGAAATAACCCAAACCCATGATGAAGAAGGTGGTGAACACCAACGCCATGAGCACGCCGTGGGCGGTGACCGAAAGATAGTAGAGCTTCTCCGAGCGCATGGGCAGCGGGATATCCGCGCGGGACAGCGCTTGCATCACCGCCATAGCCGCCCCTAAGCCGAATGCGGCAATGGCCACGGCAAAATGTTGGACCTCCAACCGACGATCCGGTAGCTCGACGCCGCTCACGGTGCTTCCTCCACGATCAACTTGGCTTGCATCAAGTGGTGAGACAGACCGCAGTATTCGTTGCACAGCACCAAATACTCACCGGGTCGGTCGAAGGTGACGGTGAATTGGCTGACATAACCCGGGATGACCATGGCATTGGCATTGGTGCCGACGATCTGAAAGCCGTGGATCACGTCCGGACTGGTCAACCGAAAGGTCACCGGCACGCCGGCCGGCACCCGCATCACGCCCGGGGTAAAGACGAACATGCGCGCCAAGCCGGTGACCAATACCGAGCCGTCCTCGCGGGTCGTGACCCCGGCCTGGGTGAACTCGCCCTCGGTCAGCACCTTGGTGGGGTCCACTGTCTCGATGCGGCTCGGCGGGTGCACGGCGTGGGAGCCGGCGGAAAAGATCACCGCCGCCAAGAAGGCGATGATCATCAGGGCCGCCGCCCAAATCCAAATGCGTTCGTAGAGATCGACTTTCATAAGGAGCTAATACTCCACCCGGCTCGGTCGTGCCGAAATCCGGCTCTGGATGAATCGATTAGAAGCTGGTCGCGCCGCGAGAAAGGAAAAGAAAAAAGTACAGCCCGACCCACCCGACGACAAAAAGCAACATGTAGAGGGCCAGGACCGCCAGAGCTCCCTTGGGGTGACCGATTCTCTCGATCAGGTCTTGAGGGTCGTTCGGATTCTCGTCTTGAGATGGGTGGTCTAGAGATGCGTGGTCTTGAGATCGATCAGTAGGCTCAGTCATCGCCATTCCTTCAAATAGGGATCAGATCGGGAACGATTTCAACATCGGAGCTTCTATTTGCTGCAAATGGCATTGCTCGCAGCGCTGCCGTTCCGGGTGAGTGGTCCGGATCTCCTCGCGGGCGGCGGCGCCCGAATGGCAAGCCAGGCAATTCTCTCTCATCAGCTTGGCGTGCGGCATAGTGGGCGGAGCGCCGGGATATAGGCGGGTGCCCCGCCTGAGATCTTGGGGCTGGCCGACAAATGTGGTCTCCACCCAAGGCTCATGCGACCGCTGATACACATGACACTGCTCGCAGCGAGCCATGGCGCTCATGCCACCGGTGAGCTCGTGGGGGGACGGCGGTGAGAATCCCAAATCCTCCACCGCCATGCCACGCTCGTTGTGACAGCTGACGCACGACGCCCCGAGGGCCTCGTGGGGAATGATCGGCGGCGCACCGTCGAAAAGGCGTCGCTCCGCCCGTTCCAACGCCGCGGTTTTTACACCGGCGGCCTTTCCCGAAGAGCCTTCCTGGGAGACAGCCGTATCCCTCGGCCCAGCGCAGGACACTGAGCAGGACACAGAGCACAGCACCGTGAGCACCCACATCGCCCTGAGCATGCATGTCGGAAGAGAATTCATCGCGGCCACGAGCCCCTCAGACTTTTTCGATGCGCGCGGCACATTTCTTATAGTCCGGCTCTTTCGAAATATTGTCCATGGCGTCCAAGGTCAGCTCATTGATCTTCAAGCTTTCATCGAAGAAGGGCACGAATAGCGAGCCCCGTGGCGGCGCCCCACGGCCGTCGACCTCGGCGAGCAGCTCCAGGCTGCCGCGCCGGGTGGTCAGCCGCACCCGGTCACCGCTTTTGATACTCGCCGCCGCGGCGTCGGCCCGGTTCAGCTCCACATAGGCCGACGGAACCGCTTGGTGCAGCTGTCGGATCCGACGGGTCATCGAGCCCGTATGCCAGTGCTCGAGCACGCGACCGGTGGTCAGCCAGAAGGGGTATGCGTCGTCGGGCACTTCCGCGGGCGGATGGTAGGGCCGCAACCAAACCGCCGCCCGCTCACCATAACCTTTGGCCTTATAGAAATGAACGCCCTCGGCTTTTTTGACATAGGGGTCGTGCCCGGCGGAATAGCGATAGGCGGTCTCCTTGCCGTCCACCACCGGCCACATCATGCCCCGTGTCTCTTTGAGCTGAGCATAGCTGGCCAGGTCCTTGCCGTTGCCGAGGGTGAAGCTGCGATATTCCTCAAACATGGGCTCGTGCCAATCCCCCTCCCAAGGGAAAAGATGACCCATGCCCATGCGTTTGGCCACCTCGATGATCTGCCAAGCGTCTTCCTTGGCTTGCCCGGGCGGGTCCACCGCCTGATTCCACTGCTGAGTCCGCCGCTCGCTGTTGCCGAAGACCCCCTCCCGCTCGACCCATGCCGCCGACGGCAAGATGAGATCCGCCACCTCTGTCGTGGGAGTGGGATAGATGTCGGACACCACCAGAAATCGCCCGTCTCCCGGCTTGCGCTCCCATCGGTGAAGATTCGGCAGACTGACCCAAGGATTGGTCACCTGGATCCACATGGCCTTGACGTCGCCGCGGGAGAACGCGCGGAACATGTCCACGGCGTGATAACCCGGTTTGGGGTTGATGGTGCCGGCCTCCAGACCCCAGATCTCTTCGGCTTTGCGGCGATGGTCTTCCTTCATCACCACCATGTCCGCCGGCAGCCGGTTGGAGAGCGTTCCCACTTCCCGCGCCGTGCCACAGGCAGACGGCTGGCCGGTCAAGCTGAAGGGGTTGGCGCCGGGACGGCCGATTTTGCCGGTCAGCAAATGGAGATTGTTGATCAGGTTGTTCATCCACGTGCCGCGGGTGTGTTGATTGACCCCCATGCACCACAAGCTGACCACACCCCGGCCACGATTGCCGTAGAGCTCTGCTAAGGCGCGAATTTGCGCCTCGGGCACTTCAGAGATCTCCGCCACCCGAGCCGGGGTGTAGTCCTTCAAGAAAGCGCGGAAGTCGTCGAAAGAGGCCTCTTCCGCCCTGTCCTTGAAGACATAACGCTCCGCTTGGTCCCCGAAGGCACCGAAGCCGATTTGGTCCAGATCCTCGATCCCACGGCGGAAAACGACGTTTTCACGAACGAAAGCCTGATCGACTCGATCGTTCTCCACCAATAAATGCAAGATGCCGTTGGCCAGGGCCAGATCGCTCCCCGGTTTGAATTCCACGTAAAGGTCGGCGTATTGGCTGGTCGGCGTTCGGCGGGTGGCGATATCGACGATCCGCACATTGGGATCTTGCCGCCGGTGCTCGAGGATCCGACTGAACAGCACGGGGTGCATCTCGGCCATGTTGTTGCCCCAGAGCACGAAGTCGTCACCGGCCTCGAAGTCTTGGTAGCAGCCCATGGGCTCGTCGCTTTGGAATTGGGTCACAAAACCCATCACCGCGCTGGCCATGCACAGACGGGCGTTGGGGTCGATGTTGTTGGAGCGCATGCCGCCCTTGACCCATTTGAGCGCCGCATAACCGTCGTGCACGCCCCATTGGCCGGAACCGTAAACCGCCACCGATTCCGGTCCGCTCTCCTCCAAGGTCCGGCTGAAATGCTGGGCCACCAAATCCAGCGCCTCGTCCCAGGAGATGGTCTCCAATCGCCCATCGGGAAATCGCCGCTGGGGCTGGGTCAATCGATCCTTGCCGTAAAGGAAGGCCGGCAGGTGATAACCCTTGACGCAGAGCAGACCCCGATTGACCGGGCTCGCCTCGTCGCCCCGAACCGCCTGCACTTTGCCGTCCGCCACCCCGACCTCAACCCCACAGCCGGTGCCGCAAAAGCGACACGGCGCTTTCGACCAGGTGAGGTCGGGAAGACCCTGTGCGACGTCGCTCGCCGCCAGGCGCTCCGCCTCCTCGCGGTCGGAGCAGGAGAACGCCGCGACCGACGTGCCGGCGCCGACGCCGGTCAAGAACCGTCGCCGATCGATCTTCATGGACCTTCACCGCCCTTCTTCGCAGCGGGTCCACCTTGACCGTATCGCTCCTCCATCGCCTTGCGGATCGCCGCCATTTGCTCGGCCGCGCCCTCTTCGAACCAACGGTGCTCGGGACGGGCGAGGATCTCGTCGATCACCCGGTGGACCTCCGCGCCCGCCGTGCCTCCGTCATGGTCGGCCAACTCACGGGCTTGGGGAATCATCTCCATGTAGAAGCGCTCCGCCACCTCGAACATGCCGTGCCAATGGGTGTAATCCGGCGCCATCATCGACGCACCGTGGCGCGCCCGACGACCTTCGTGGTGCCAGAGATAGAACCACGTCCATTCGATCTCTTCGTCGAATTGGGTCGGCGTCAGCAAGCCTTGGTCCTGCAAGGCGGCCATGATCGCCTTGCCCGGCTTGGCGAATTTCTCGTTGTAGAGGATCACCAAGTCGTCGTATTGCTTGTAGAAAGCATTGACGTAGTCCGGGGTGTGGCAATTGGAGCACACCGCCTTCATGCGCGTGCGCTTGGCCTCGGCGGTGTCGGCGATCAGCTTCTGCCGCTCGGCCGGATCCGTCGCCTTGACGATCTTGCCGTTGATGTCCGTATCCATCACCAGGCTGACCGGCGGGCGGTTGGTCCACGAAATGCGCTCGCCCGGATCGTGGGTGATCTTGCCGCCGTTGCGGATGTTGCCGGACATATGGCACGTCGCGCAGGTGGGCGCATGGCTGTAGTCCTTACCCAAAACCCAGGAGTCGCCGTCGAGCCCCATCTCGTCTTTCAAATCTCGGTAGGCGATGCCGTGCTTGGATTCCTCGAAGATCTCCTTTTGGGGATGATCCGGCCCGAGGTGACATTTGCCGCAATTCTCCGGCTGACGGGCCCGCCGGGGCGAGAAGTCGTGGCGGCTGTGGCACGCGGAGCACGAGCCCCGGGAGCCGTCCAGATTGAGCCGGCCGATGCCGGTGTTGGGCCAGGTGCCGGCGTGGAAGCGTGGCCGACCACTCTCATCCTTCACCACCTTGGCGAGGGCGTCGAGATTGGTGGGACGACCGTTTTCGTCCGGCTGCAGCTCATCGACGGTGATCATGCCGCCGTCGGTGCCCAAGAGGGCGATTTTCGAGCCGTGGCATTGTTGGCAGCCCGAGAAGGCGCTGGCCATGCCGTTGACCATGTCGACCGCTTTGCCCGGGGTCGGCGAATGGGGGTTGAAGGGCTCCCGTGCACCTTCCACGGTCTCCGCCAAGAAATTGTCGAGGGAAGCGAGAATATTTCCACCCGCCGCGTGGTGGCTCTTCTCGAATTCCTTGGCCACCTCGCCGTGACACACCGCGCAATCCCGTGGGGTGACGATCGTGGCGACGGTATAACCGTAATGGGGAAAGGCGTCCGCGTCGGCTTCGTCCGCTCGGTGGCAATCCACACAGCCCACGCCCTTGAGCGCGTGGGTGGAGCCCCGCCAATGGTCCACGATGCCCGGAGTGCCTTGGATATGGCAATCCACACATTGACGGGAGCTGGCCGGAATCGCCACCGAGTGGGGAGAAAGCCCGGCTTCCTCGTAGCGTCGCGCGACTTCGAGCTTCTGCACGAAGACCAGCGAGGCCAGGAAGAGCCCGGATAGGACGATCAAAATGGTTCTTTTTTCTTTCAGAGTCATTGGATTCCCCTAAAGCCCGAGCTTTCCTTCAAAGCTGCCGTACCCGACCTGATCTTTCAAATCTTCAGCTTCCGTTTCATCAATAGGCCTCTCAGCTAGTGGGCGACCACCGCTTCCCAGACCGTCAACAAAATGATCAGCAACACACCGACGATGCCGATCCAAACACTGGCTTCCGGATATTTGGTTTTGCGCCGGATCCAATCGTCGATAAAGGGCCAAACGAACATGATGAAAACGATGAATCCCGTGGACAACACCGCGACCGTGCCCGTGAACAACTTGAGCCATCGGAACGCGACATAGAAGAACCATTCCGGCTTGATCACTTCGGGGGTGACCAGCGGATCGGCCTTCGGGCCGAGGGTCGCGGGCACAATGCAGGCCAGCGCCGTCAGCACCACCATCAGCAAGAGACCGATGATCAGCTCGCTCAGGATGTGCTCGGGAAAGAAATTGAAGTATTTGGGCTCGTCCTCGGGCTCGTCGCCGAATTCGAATTCCGTCACCCCTTGAACCCGGATAATGCCGATGTGCACGATCACCAGGAGGGTCAGCAGGGTCGGCAGCACCGCCGCATGCAAAACGAAAAAACGTGGCAACGTCTGGGAGTTGAAACCATCGCCACCGAGCATCGCCATCTTCATCCACTCGCCGACCACCGGCACGCTGCCGGCGATATTCGCCCCCACCGCCGCTCCCCAATAGGAAAGCTGCTCGTAGACCAGGCAATAGCCGGTGAACCCCAGCATCAGGGTGCAGATGAGCATGCACATGCCCACCATCCAATTGATCTCGCGGGGTTTGCGATAGGCGCCGGTGAAATAGACCCGCATCTGGTGCAGGATCACCGCCGCGATCATGAAGGTGGCGCCCCATTTGTGGACCCCGCGCACCAACCAGCCGTAGGCCGCCTCCTCGGTGATGAAACGCACTGATTCGTAGGCCGTCTCGGCGGCCGGTTTGTAATACACCGCCAGCAGCAAGCCGGTGACGATCTGCACCACGAAGAGATAGGCCGGGGTGCCGCCGAGGGCGAACCACCACCGCTTGAGGTGGTTGGGAACGGGCTCATTGGTCAGCTCACGGAGATCCTCTCCGGAAACGGGCAGGCGCTCTTGGATCCATCGAACCGGGGTAGCCACGCTCAAGCCCTCCGTCCAGGGTCGGCAAAGGGAGCGGGACACACGAAGAGGCACGGATCGTGCCCGGGTCCCGGCGGCGACTCCTGATCCTCGAGAATCTTGCCCGGACCCATGGCCAGCTCCTCCGTGGACACCTCGATGTAGAGCAGACCGGCGTCCACCTTCAACGGATAACGGGGCAAGCTTTGGCCGGCATCACCCGGCGGGCCACCGATGCCCTTGCCGTCCGGAGAAAACACCCCGTTGTGGCAGGGACAGAAGAAGCGGTTGTTTTGTCCTTCCCAATGCACCTGACAACCCAGATGTGGGCAGGTCGAGGACAGGGCGATGAAGGCCCCCTCTTCGTCTTCCGGCTGCTGGCGGGCGATATTGACCGTGGCCCCGCCGGGGGTGCGAAACAGCACCGAATCGCCCACCGACAAATGCTTCAGGGGCGCCACGTACATCCAGCCCTTGGCGGGAGGGCCGGCCGGGAAGAGGAAGCGCCCTAGAAAGGCGGCGAAGGTGCCGTATGCGGCCACCAAACCCGCAGCCAACCCCCATTTGCTCAGGGTGTCGAGGACATCCCGACGGGGCTCGTCGACTCCTGAGCCTGCCATTGGGCTCCCAGGTCCGGCGTTTTCTGTTCCAGCGGTTTCCTGCATCCTCGGTCCCCCGAACGGCAGCTGCACAACAACCATGACGGCGACAATGACGGCAACGATGACGGCGACGATGACGGCTTGAACGGGTCGCGACCCACCCACGTCGATTCGGCAACGATCTCTAGTGACGACCTCAGGCTACGTGCGCAGACCTCCCCACCCAACACGCGTTGGGAGGGGCAGCGAGCAGCCCAATGGGCGGGGTCTCGACCTACCCGTTCAGGCGGGATCGGACTCAGGAACCGCCTCCGAGGACGTCCGGCTCTCCATCGCGCCGCGGCGCAGGAAGTCTTCGAGCAGCTGCTTGGCGATTTTCATAAAGTCACGCTCGGTCAAAATACCCACCAATCGCCCGTGCTCGACCACCGGCAGGCAGGCGATCCCGTGCTCGCGCATGGTGTTGATGGCCTCCAGGGTCGAGGTCTCCGGCCCCACGGTGATCAGCTCTCGCTGCATGACCTCGTGGACCGCGATCGGCCGGCGCTCGCGACCGATGCTGTGGGCGAGGACCCGCATCAAGGTGCGATGGGTCACCAATCCGACGAGACGATGCTCCGCGTCTTCCACCGGCACATGACGAATATGCCGCCAATCCATCAGGCTCGCCGCGAGATCCACCACATCGTCCGGATCGACGGTGAAGAGATCCGTGGTCATCAGCCCGGCGACCCGGCGATAGCTGTGGTGCCAGGCATTGCTTTCCCGCGCCCGCGCCAAAGGCCACGCATGCACCGGCTCGCCGCCCTCTTGATGCCCCTTGAAGCTCGCGGTGAGCTGCATCAATCGCTCGTAGTTGGTGCCGTCGCCGTCCATGGATGCCAAGGAATCGAGCAGCCATCGACTCGCGGTGCGGCCGCTGTCGACCCGATCCTCGATCACCCCGAGGTATCGATCGCGATCTTGCTCCGACACCCCCAAGGCATCCAAGCCGTCCCGCGCACGGAGCAGGAGCTCGTCGAGGATCAGCTCGCGAGCCGGTCGGACTCGGCCGTCGAGCCAATAGATTTGGGAGTCGAGCCCATTGCGGGCCACGCTTTGAAAGCTCTTGCGCACGCGGTCGAAATCGATTTCCCGCCGCACGTCTCCCAAATCGACCCCCAGCCCTTTCACCAGGCCGAACCAAAACGCCGCGTTGGCCACCTCGTCGACGACCGTCGGGCCCGCCGGCAGCATGCGATTTTCGATCCGCAGATGGGCCACCCCATCCACCACTCCGAGGCAAGGTCGGTTCCATCGATAGACCGTGCCGTTGTGCATGCGCAAAGCCTTGAGGTCCGGTATCTCACCCCGGGCGAGCAGCTCCAACGGATCGGGACCCATGTCGCCGGTCAGGAGCAGCCGGAATCGCGCGATGTCCTCTTGAAAAATCTCCACCACGGAGTCGTCCAACCAGCGCTCGCCGAAGCTTACTCGGGGATATTGTGCCCGTCGGTGGCTGGCCGCTTTGCGCGTATCCACGGACTGCTGGAAGAGGGCGATCCGGGTCTCGTGCCACAACCTTCGCCCGAACAATAGGGGTGAGCCCACCGCCGCCGCCAGCACCGGAGCCGCGGCGAGCTGCGCCACGTTGTAGACCCGTGCAAAATCCTCGGCGGACACCTGGAGATGGACTTGAAAGCTCGTGTTGCAGGCCTCCAACATCACACTGTCGTGGCGCAGGCTCATTTCGTCCTGCCCCTTCATGTGCAGCCGGAAATCGCTGCCGCGTATTTCGCGCATCACTTGATTGAGGGCAAAATAGCGCGGATTCGGCGTCATGTTGTCGAGGCTCATATCCTCCTTCTCCAGGGTCGGAAGAATGCCCGTCATCAAAACGTCGATGCCCATTTCCCGCGCCGCGGCTCTGGCGTGGCCCAGATGGGTTTCCAAATCCTCATGCAATCGGCTCAAACAGTCGGGGGTCAGCTCCAAGGGATCGAGATTGAATTCCAGGTTGAAACGCGCCAGCTCGGTGGTGAAGTGGGGATCGTCGATTCGCTCCAAGAGCTCCATGGAGCGGGGGGCCGGTCGATGGACCGAATCCACCAAAAACAGCTCTTGCTCAGCACCGATGCGGGTCACACCCTGCTCGAAGAGATCCCCTCGGATCATCTGATCCAAGGCGCGGACGTCGTCCAACAGCCGCTGCATGAAGATTCGAAGATTCTCGGGGTCCCGGTGATCCCCCACGTCGTGCTCACCCACCGTGTTTCACCCACCGTGTCTCGCTCACTGTGTCTCGCTCACTGTGTCTCGCTCACTGTGTCTCGCTCACTGTGTCTCGCTCACTGTGTCTCACCCTCGCGTTGCTCCGCCCGCGACGGCGGATCTTCTAAGGTCTCTTCCGATGCCTCTTCCAATGACCCAGGGGCTTTCGAGTCCGGGGACCGCGGATCGGAACCGTCGTTCCACTCGACCTGCTTTCGATCCCAACGTTGCCTCCAGAGCGATTTCGCCGGGCACCAACCCACCAGGCCCGTCAACAGCGGATACAAAGCAACCACTCTCAAAGACACCGCCCAAATCGGTCCTTCGGCTCCCCACCATCCCACGGACATCAAGTACACACCCAATACCAGGCGGAATAGCCGTTGGTAGAGCTCTAGATTCAATAGGGTCATCGGCGTCGATGTGTGGCGGCATCAAACTTAAGTCGGCTTAAATCGGCGGATTTTTGCCAGTATGCATCACGTGGTCGACCCCGGCGATATACCAAAGGGCAGGCCGGGCCCCCGAGCCCTACCCGAAAAGGTGGCCACCGCGCATTTGCTGCAGATTCTGAACGAAGCTTTAGCACCGCTCGCCAAATATCGTGATAGAAAAATTCCTTCATGACCTTTAGAAAGATCAAATGGCTGGTGATCGCCGCGCCGGTGCTGGTGGTGATCGTGCTCGAGTACTCGCGTTGGGCCTTAGCCCCGATGCTCGCGTCATGGCCGGGCAGGCTGTTGATGGACGCCGTGGTGGTGGTGGGAGCTGTATCCTTCTACGCTGCGGTATCCGCCTTCATCTCCCAGCTGATGGAACGGCTCGAGCAACAAAACCGTGAGCTCAAGGCTCTGCGCTCGGCAAGCCTGGACATCAGCGCATTGCTGTCCCTCGACAGTGTGCTGAAGAGGATCGTCGACCAAGCGAGGACTTTGCTCGAATGCCGCTACGGCGCGCTGGCGGTCTACGATCTGGACGGTCAATTGGAAACCTTCGTCAGCTCGGGTATCGACGAATCGGTCCGCGCTTCCATCGAGCACCCTCCCACCGGCCAAGGGCTGCTCCGGCTGCCCCTCAAAACCGGCCAGCATCTGAGGTTGACAGACCTCAGCCGGCACCCTTCCTCAGTGGGCTTTCCCCCGAATCACCCCGAAATGCGTTCTCTCTTGGCCATGCCCGTGGTGTGTAGAGAGCCCTTCCGAGGCAATCTCTATCTCTCGGAAAAAGTAGACGGCTCCGAATTCACCGTCGAAGACGAAGAAACCCTGGGGCGATTCGCGGTCCAAGCCGCGATCGCCGTCGACAATGCCCAGCTCCATGCCAAAGTCGCCGGCATAGCGGTGCTCGACGAACGGCTGCGTCTGGCCCGGGAGATGCACGACGGTCAGGCCCAAGTCTTGGCCTATGTGAACACCAAGGCTCAAGTGGTGGATCAGCTGATGCTCAACGGCGAGGTAGAACGAGCCCGGGAGCACCTCGGCCAAATGGCCGCCGCCGCCCGAGAGGTCTATGCCGACGTGCGCGAAGGAATCCGCTCCCTGCGCACCACGGTCGATCACGACCACGATCTCCGTCAAGTCCTCACGGACCTCGTGGGTCATTGGCAGGACCAAACAGGTAACGCCATCGAGCTGGACATCCAGGGTCAGGCCCGCTACGACCGCGAGGCGGAGCTGCAATTGCTCAGGGTCGCCCAGGAAGCCATGACCAACGTCCGCAAACATTCCCGAGCGAAGAAGGTAGACCTGCGCGCCCGCTTGAACGAGCATCGGATGAGCTTGGAGGTGGAGGACGACGGCGTAGGATTCGATACGGACACGAGCCAATCCCCATCCCAATTCGGCCTGACCACCATGCGTGAGCGGTGTGAAGCCATCGGTGCCGATTTGACGATCAGCTCGAAACCAGGCAGAGGCACCTTGATCCGAGTGCAGTATTCGCCACCTCCACCCATGGCCGAAAACACGAAATCGACGAACCGGTCCGCGGCCGAAGAAGCCTCGACCGACAAAACTGACACACCGCGGGTTGCCGAATCGTAGAGCAACCTGGAAAAACCACGCCAAGCAAGCTGAGGATCGCCATGAAGATAGTGATCGCCGACGACCATCTGCTCTTTCGCGACAGCCTAAAAAGCCTGATCGAAATCCGCGGCCATGAGGTCGTGGGGGTCTCGGGCACGGGCAAAGAGACCGTGGACATGGCCCGATCCTTGAAACCGGACATCGTGCTGATGGACCTGACCATGCCGGATATGGACGGCTTGGAGGCGACCAGGATCATCACCTCAGAGCTACCGGAAGTGAAGGTCGTGGTGCTGACCGCCTCCAACGAAGACGATGATCTATTCGAGGCGATCAAGTCGGGAGCCGAGGGCTATTTGCTCAAAGATCTTCAGGCCGAAAAGTTTTTCGCCCTGCTCGAAGGCGTCTCCCGAGGTGAGCCGGCGTTGACCCCCCTGCTCGCCCGCAAGCTCCTGGCCGAGCTCAAGAACCCGCGCTCCGTGGCCAAAAAAGCCGTCGACCCCGACGCCCTGACCCGCCGGGAAACCGAGGTGCTCGAAGCCATGGTGGCCGGCATTACCACCAATCGCAAGCTGGCGGAGCATCTGAGCGTCAGCGAAAATACGATCAAATTTCACATGCGAAACATTTTGGACAAATTGCACTTACACAACCGAGCGCAAGTGGTCAGCTATGCCATTCGCCACAAGATCGTGGAGCCGGACGCCTAAATCCCCTCAACCGATCCACTGACTGAGCCACTTACCGACCCCCCAGGATAGGGCCGCGGCCGACCCGCCCAGCAGAAATGTCGAGAAGCCCGCCTGCCACCAAGGGCTCAAGGACCAACGGGAACGCCCACAGCCGATGGCGAAGAATACGAGACCGGTGGTCACCGCCGAGACCAAAAACGCGTTCTGGAGCCCGAGCACGAAGGGAAGAATCGGCACGGCACCGCACACCAAGAACGCGCTGAACGTGGTCACGGCCGCCAGCATGGGCGAGCGGGCGTCCGAAGACAGACCGTATTCCTCGTTCAACATGGTCTCCACCCAGCGCTCCCGATCGGCGGTGATGGCATCGACCACCACTTCCAGATTCTCTCCCGACAGCCCCTTGCGCTGGTAAATCTGCCGTATTTCCTCGCGCTCGCCTTCGGGTGCCTCGGCGATGTGACGAAGCTCCACCCGGCGCAAATGCTCTCTCTCGTCCATCTCGGCGTGGGTGCCGGAGTAGTTGCCGGCAGCCATAGAAAAACCGTCCGCCAGCAAATTGGCCAATCCCAAGATCACCACGACCTTGGGAGAGAGAGACGCGCCTTCGACTCCCGAAACAATCGCGAAGGTGGTCACGGCGCCATCGATACCGCCGTAGATCCAATCCCGCAGATAGCTCGTTTTCGGACCCTCCGCCAAGCGTTGGCGAATCGCGTCCGGAGAGTGGTCGTGCTCTAGTTGCATCCTTTCAGTGTACCCCTTGCAAGATCCTGAAGAATCGTAATTCTATTCGTAGGGTTCCTCACAGTACTGTTATTCATGCTTTGTTTGCTATAGAATTTGACATCTGGGTCATGAGAAGGCCCTCAGAGCTATAGAGCCAGTTGCTGATAAAACTGGCCTTAAGGACCAGCTATGATCGAAGTTTGGAGCCAAGACGGTCAGCGTAAATTGGGTGATCTCGCCATCGAGGTCCGGGGTATGTCGTCCCTAAAGCTACCGGTCTTCGACCCGAAATCCCCTCCCTCCGACGGCAAGATCGAGTCCGCTGTGCTCGGATACGTCGAGCTGAAAAAAGAGCCATTTTATCCGGATTATCCGAAGGTCGTCTATCGCTGGTTGCTCAAGGGCGACGACGAAAAAGCCTCCCTGCTCGAATGCCACACCGCGTTCCGCCCCAGCCTCGACGAAGGGGATTCCGAGTCCGCCAAGGACTCCATGCTCAAAGCCGCCTGCACCTTCGTCGCCACCGTCGCGGGCCAAACCCTACAGCTCGGCTTCCACGGTGTGATGTGGGATCTCGAAGCGGACGGTTTCTTGCTGCTCACCGTGGTCGGCAGCAACAAAACCCACCGTCGCGTGCTCGACCTCCAATTCGTCGCCCAAAGCGAAGCCGATCACCAGAAGTCCCTAGCCAAGCAGCTCCTGGCCACCATGGTCGAGGAAGACCGCGAGGCCGGCGAAGAGGTACCCTCGGACATGGTCCCTAGCCTGGGCTCCGGATCCCTGGCCGATAGCGGTGCGGCCGGCTAGGTGCGACCGGCTAGGTGCGGCCGGCTAGGTGCGGCCGGCTAGGCGCCCCCGGCTAGGGGTCCTCTCCGCGGGCCAATTTCTCCAGCAATCGCAATCTTTCCTCCTGCCGCTCCGGTAGATCGGCAAAGTACCGGGCCGACCCGCGCACCATGCCGACCGCCGCGGTGGCCATGGGCACGAAGGGCTCCAGCTCGTGGGTCACTACCACGATCAGAGCCCCCGCCTTCTGACGCTCGGCGAGCCACACCAGCAGGTCGGCCCTCAGACCGCGATCCAAGGCGTCCAAGGGCTCGTCCAGCAGCAAGATCCGCGGATCTCCCAACCTCGACGCCGCCAATAACACTCGCCTTCGCTGCCCTTTGGACAGCTCGCGAATGGAGCGTCGACCCAAACCGGAGCCTTCCTCCAAACCCATGAGATCCAAGACCTCGGACACCCGCTCCCGGGGCTCCGCGCGCAGGTCCGCCACCAGCTCGAGCACCTCCCGAACCGATGCATAGGGCGTGATGTCCGGCTGCTCCGGCACGTAGGCCAAGCGCTGGCGGGCCGCTGCTTCGTCCGTCCAAAGATCCTTGCCGTCAATCTCCACTCGACCCTGGTCCGGATATTCGACCCCAGCCAACAACTTGAGCAAGGTGCTCTTACCGTGACCGTTGGGCCCCAGAAGCAGCACCAAGCCGGACGTCAGACGTAGATCGACCCCACGTAGAACCGGAGTCTCCCGGGCGTAGCCGAAGCTCACCCCCTTGAGCTCCACCTTCAATTCGCGATGCTCTCGCTCAGGCTTATCTCTCACGGATTCGAATCTCCTCGGTCTCTCTCCTAGGTCTCTCCCAAATCCAGGTGATGACGCTCGCGCCACCGGCTGACCTTCAGCTTTCGTTCCCATTGCGATCCCGATCGAATGGCCGGCGCTAGCGCCGGCAAGTACATCCACGTGATCCAAGGCCAGGCGGCCGCGAGCAACGGCAACAGCCAAATCTCGCCGACGGTCGAAGCTCCGAGGCGGGTCATGCCTTCCTCCTGTCGATATAGAGCCGAGGCGGCGCGCACGGCTTGCAGGAGCAAACATGCCGACAAGGGAGGGATCGCCCACGGTGCCATCCGCCCGATCGGAATCAGCATCGGCAGGGTCAGAAGGGCCAAAAAGCCGGCATCGATCATCAGTCGCGAGCGGCTGCTCCAGGGCAAAGATCGCGACCAAGCCCACGGCGGACGGTTCTTCCTCAACCCGCCCGCCAAAGGCAAAATCATCGCCACCAAGGCCAATCCACCTCCCACCCTCGCCCCCAGGGTCGCCTCCCAGACCTGCAGCTCATTGTTGCGAATGAAGAGCCACACACACGCGATGGGAATCGCCGCCCCCAACCACAAGCTCAAGACTGTGCTCGTTCCCAAAGCACGCCACATCAGCCGCCATGGCAGAAAGCTCCCGGGCAGGAGCTGGTAAGAGATCCGCCGGCTGAACAGGCTTTGAGCTATCGGTCCTCGGACACCTGGGACCGCCCGCACGGACGCGCTCCGAGGGCTGGGATCCCACCTGTCGTGCAGCCACAGCAGCCCGGCGGCGATCCCAACCCCCCACCACGAGCCGAGGACGAGGACCGCCGCCGGCAGCGCCGTCCACACCCCGATGCCCCTGGGTCGCCAACGCACGGCCAACACCGTGGAGCTCGCGCCGAGCAGGAGCAGGGCGATCGGCATGGAGCCGCTGACCCGCCATGGACCTTCAATCGGCAGCTGGTCCGACAAGGCAACGCCCATGACCCACAAGATCCAACCCACCGCCAACACCGGCCCTTGACACGCCAACCCCGCGAGCACCACGGCCCGGCGGCGATGATCGCGGCCCAGGGGCAAATGGCGATGCCAGCCCCGAAGGGTCGACTCCAAGGCGGGACGGGCGGCCAACGCATTGGCCCACAACCACAGCCCGAAGACCACCAGGGCCCCGACCTCTCCTCGCACCACCACGGCGGCCGCCACCATCACTGTGTAGTTGGGCTCTGGAGTCAGGCCCACGGCGACAAAAAGCAACACCGCCTGGATGCCCGTATTGCGAAGGGTGACCCTGACCGTGGATCTCGAGTGAAAGCGCAAAAGAGCGAGCAAAGGATGTCTCATGGAGCTAGCAATACGCACCGCCGGACCCTAGGTTTCTCACGACAACTTTCTCGCAATTGCGCAGGCCGGCATCGTGCTCCCAAGCCTCCACCGGCGGTGAGGCTTCTGTGAGACTTGCTCGGCAAGATCCCGAATCACTTTAAACATCGGTGAAACTTTCGTGAGATTTACCGGGCAAGATCCTCACGTCGCAGCGGCTCGTCTCCCCGGCGCGCCGCGCTACCACCCCACGTTCCAATCCCTAAGACGAGGATGATTGCCATGCGTAAAACGCTTCTTTGCTTGCTCTGTCTCGCCGCGATCCTGACCGCCGGATCCGCCCTGGCCATCGAGGTCGAGGTCACCGTAGAAAATATCGCGCCCTCCCAAGGAGCCATCATCACCCCCGTGTGGGTCGGATTCCACGCCGGCCAATTCGACTCCTACGACGGCGGCGTCTCCGCTGACGGCTTCCCCGGGCTGGAAAGCCTCGTCGAGGACGGCAACACCGCTCCCTTGAGCGACGATTTCGGGATCCAGGTACCGGATGGTGCGCAGGCCACCTTATTCGGCCCCAACGGACCGATCTTCCCGGGCGATTCCGCCTCTGCCCGTTTCGAGCTCGACCCGAGCGCCCACCGCTACCTCAGCTACGTGTCGATGGTGATTCCGTCCAATGACGCCTTTGTCGCCAACGGCAATCCCACCGCCCACCGGGTCTTCGACACCGATGGCCGCTTCACCGGATTCTCGTTCTACATTTTGGGCAATGAGGTCAACGACGCCGGCACCGAGGTGAACGACGAGGTGCCCGAGAACACTGCCGCCTTGGCCCAAGCCGCGCCGAATACCGGTGTCGACGAAAACGGCGTGGTCACCAATCACCCGGGCCCCATGGCGGGCGGCAACATTCTGGCCGCGACCCCCAACGGCGACTTCGAGCTGCCCGGTTATCGGATCGCTAAAGTCACCGTCGAAGCCGTGCCCACGACCCGCGTCTACTTCGGCGCCGACCCAGGCCAAGAGACCGCCGAGGTCGAGAGCAACGCCTCCGGCGCGTGCCACGCCGTGCTCAACGAGGCTCGCACCAGCCTGTACGTCAGCTGTGAGCACAACGTCGAAGGCGTGACCGCCGCCCACGTCCACCAGGCCGAGGCCGGTTCCGACGGTCCCGTGCTCCTGCCCTTCGACGACGCCGAAGCCAATCCCATCGCCCAGAGCTTCGAGGTCGACGCCGACGCGGTGGCCGCCTTCTTGGACGGCGAGCTCTACGTCAACATCCACACGGACGCTTTCCCGGCGGGAGAAATCCGCGGTCAAATCGACGCTTGCTTCTCCGGCCCCGGTGGCTTGTGCCTGAACGATCGCCGCTTCCAGGTGAGCGCCACCTGGGAAACCGACGCCGCCTCCGGAGACGGCGTCGCGGTCGCCAATACCAACGACGCGGGTTTCTTCACCTTCTTCAGCGCGGACAACATCGAGCTCGACGTGAAGGTGCTCGACAACTGTGACCAGAGCGGCTTCTTCTGGGTCTTCGCCGCCGGCCTGACCAACGCCGGTGTGGAGCTGGAGGTCGAGGACACCATGACCGGTGAGTCCAAGACCTACACCAACCCGCTGGGCACCACCTTCGTCACCCTGACCGACACCTCGGCCTTCCCCTGCCCCTGAGGGAGCGGGCGGGGGCAAGCCCCGCCCCTACGCTGGATGGCAAGGCGGGCGGGGGCAAGCCCCGCCCCTACGCTGGATGGCAAGGCGGGCGGGGGCAAGCCCCGCCCCTACACTGGATGGCAAGGCGGGCGGGGGCAAGCCCCGCCCCTACACTGGATTGCTGATTCGAGGAGCTTTCCACAGGCCACGTAGCCCGGTCGGTGCGGTGCTTGCCGCCCGGCCGGGCTCACCGATCCAAAACGCTGCACTGGCCGTAACCACGCTCAACCTCGGCCTTACCCAACAACCCCGAGCAACATCCCGTGACCCAACGACGCGTATTGATCATCGAAGACGAGGTGGAGCTGGCTCAGCTGGTGGCTCTGCACGTCAAGGACTGGGGCGCCGAGGTGCGAGTGACCCACGACGGCGACGAGGGCCGAGAGCTGGCCATCGGTGAGCATTTCGACTTCGTGGTCCTGGATTGGATGCTGCCCGGCAGCGACGGGCTGACCATCCTCCAGGCCATTCGCCGACACAAACCCACCACCCCCGTGCTCATGCTGACCGCCAAAACCAGCGAAATCGATCGGGTGCTCGGTCTCGAGGTAGGCGCTGACGACTATTTGACCAAACCCTTCAGCCCACGGGAGATGATCGCGCGGATCAAGGCGATCTTGCGACGCACGGAAGCCCGTCAGGCCCAGAGCTCCCTGGCAGGCGGCAGCCCCAAGGCTTTCCGAGTGGGAGCCCTGAGCGTCGACCCCGAGCGCCGAGAGGCCAAGCTCGCCGACCGGCACCTACGACTGACCGCCAAAGAATTCGATCTATTGGCTCAATTCGCCGCCAACCCCGGACGGGTCTACTCCCGAGCCGAGCTGCTCGACCTGGTTTGGGGATACGGCCACGAAGGCTACGAGCACACCGTCAACTCCCACATCAACCGGCTGCGCTCCAAGCTCGAAGACGATACGGGCACCCCCAGCTACATCCTCACCGTCTGGGGTATCGGCTACAAGCTGGCCGACCCCGCCACGGCGGCCACGGCGGGTTGATCCGAAACGCCGTGCCGTCCCTGGGGCTTCACCTACGACTCGCCTTGGCCTTGCTCACCCTCCTGGTGATCGCCGGCTCGGTGAACCTCGCCTCGACTCTGATCATGAGCCGGCAGTATTTGAATGAGGTCACCCAAGTGGCCAATCGGGGTCTGGCCCGTCAGATTGCCGAGGCCAAAGCCGAGCGCTTGGTCACTGACGACGGCAGGTTGTCGACCCGCGGGCTCGAAGAGCTTCTCCATTGGATGATGGTGGTGCATCCCGGACCCCACTTCTATGTGCTCGACCTGCGCGGAGAGATCATCGCCTTCGACCCCACAGCCGGCGAGCCGACCAGGGATCAAGTAGCCCTGGCTCCCGTGCGGCGCTATTTGGACCGGGAACGCCTCGACCAACATCGAGCTCGGCGGGCTCCCGTCGAGCCCCACCATCCCGAGCAAACGGCTAGCGGCAAAGGGCCGATCAAAACCATCTTGGGAGACGATCCCCGAGCCCCCGGAAAACCGACCGTCTTCTCCGTCTCACCGCTTCCTGCCGAAGGTGAGCCCATGGGTTATCTCTACATTGTGCTGCGCCCGCAGTCCATGGAGACCCTGAGCGAAAGCCTGCGCGGCAGCTACATTCTCCAGCTCACCGTCCGCAATGCCGCCGCCTACCTCCTGGTGACTCTGGTGCTGGGTCTGGTGGTCTTCTACCGCTTGACCCGCCCCCTGCGGCGATTGGCCGAGCGAGTCGACCGCATGAGCCCGGCTATTCCGACCCACTCAGACGACCCGGCTCCTCCTCCGGACACTCCCCCCGTCCCGGACACCGCCACCCCGGATGCTCCCGGCAAAAGATTCGTCGGCGACGAGGTGAAGTGGTTGGAGCAACGGTTCGACGCCATGGGCGAGCGCCTGCATCGGCATCTCGACGAGGCCGAAAAGCTCGACCGCCTGCGCCGAGATCTCTTCGCCAACGTCTCCCACGACCTGCGCACCCCGATCGCCACCTTGCGCGGATATTTGGAAACGCTGGCGTTGGGCGATGAAGCCCTGACCCCGGAGCAACGGGCCGAATATCTGGCGATCGCTTTGCGCCACTCCGAGCGCCTCAGCCGATTGGTCAACGAGCTCCTGGAGCTCTCCAAGCTCGACAGCCACTCCGTGGCGCCGAATTTGGAACGATTCCAAATCGGCGAGCTGATCCAAGACAATACCCAGCGATTCCGATTGCGAGCGGAGAAGATCGGCGTGGCGCTCAAGGCGGACATCAACCCCGACGCCCCGGCGGTGCTCGCGGACTTGGGTCTCATGGAACGGGCCTTAGAGAACCTCATCGGCAACGCCCTGCGACACACCGATGCCGGCGGCTCGGTGACCGTGGCGGCCCGTCCCCACGGCGACCGCCTCCGCATCAGCGTCGCCGACACGGGATGCGGCATCGCTGAGAAGGACCTGCCCCATATCTTCGAGCGTTTCAACGGCTCGCGGCATCTCTCCAGCGGGCGCTTGAGCACCGCCGGCACCGGCCTGGGCTTGGCCATCACCCAACGGATCGCCGAGCTGCACCGCAGCGAGCTGAAAGTGGAGAGCGTGGTCGGCGAAGGCACTACCTTCTCATTCGAGCTGGATATCTCGCCCCAGACCCGGACCAGCGGTTTGGGAAGGGTGACCCGACGCACCCGCGAGTGGTTAGACTCGCTGCGAACCAAAGACCGTCTGCGCCCGTTTACAAACCAGGGCGGCGGCGCGGGCCAACCGACTCCTCAGCCGTAACGGCCCTCGATGTAATCCGCGGTCTCTTGGCACTTCGGGGTCACGAACATCTCCGCGGTCTGGCTGTGCTCAATCACCTTGCCGAGCAACATGAAGATGCATTCATCACTGGCTCGGCTCGCCTGGGCCATGTTGTGGGTGACGATCAAAATCGTGTATTGCCCACGCAGCTCCCAGATCAGCTCCTCCACGGCCTCGGTGCCCTTGGGATCCAAGGCCGAGCAAGGCTCGTCCATGAGCAGCACCGAGGGTTTGACCGGCAACAATCTGGCGATGCACAGCTTCTGCTGCTCCTCGAGAGCCAAACCCACCGCCGGACGATCCAACCGGTCCTTCACCTGATCCCACAGCAGCACCTGCCGCAGGGAGCTCTCGACGATCTCGTCGGCGGCGGAGCGGCTCAGCCGCTTGCCCCGTTCTTGGTGGGTGCGATAGCCGAACAGAACATTGTCCCGAATGGAAAGCGGCAGCGGGTTCGGCCGCTGGAAGACCATGCCCACCTGCTTGCGCACCTGCACCGGCTCGACGTTCTCGGCGTAGACGTCGAATCCCAGAACCTCGATCGAGCCCGTGGTGCGGACATAACCCAGCCGTTCATTGATGCGATTGACGCTGCGCAGGAAGGTGGATTTGCCGCAACCGGACGGTCCGATCAAGCTGGTGATGATGCCTTGCTTGATCTCCAGGTCGACATCGAAAAGGGCCTGAAAGGTGCCGTACCAAAGGTTCAGCTTACGAGTTTCGATCGCCAACGCTGTTGTCGGCTCCGCGGGCAAAGCAGTGGATTCAGCCAAAACGCCCCTCCACGTAGTCTCGGGTGCGGGGATCTTTCGAGTTGCCGGTAAAGAGATCTTCGGTGTCGGCCACCTCCACCAGCTCACCGGTCAAGAAAAACGCGGTGCGATCCGCCAATCGCCGGGCCTGCTGCACCAGGTTGGTCACCAACACGATGGTCATCTCGGAGCGCAGCTCCTTCAGCACGTCCTCGATGCGCATGGTGGTCACCGGATCGACGGCAATCGAGAATTCGTCCAAGAGCAGGATCTCCGGGTCTTGGCTGAGGGCCCGCGCGATGGTCAGTCGCTGCTGCTGACCGCCCGAGAGCAAGCTGCCCAAGGAGCCCAGGCGATCCTTGACCTCGTCCCACAGCGCGGCCCGGCTCAAGCAGCGCTCGACGATTTCGTCGAGCTTGGCCTTGCTCTTGATGCCGCGCAGGCGCGGCGACAAGGCCACGTTGTCGTAGATGGTCATCGGCAAGCCCACCGGCAGCGGGAAGACCACGCCGATCCTCCGACGCAGGGCATAGACATTGCGCCAGGACCGAACCGGTCGGCCGTCGATGGCGATGTCGCCTTCGATGACCATATTCGGGGTCATGTCGCTCATCCGATTGAGGGCGCGCAAAAAAGACGTCTTACCCGAGCCGGCCGGTCCGATGATGCCGAAGATTTCGTTCTCGTAGACATCGAAGCTCGCCCCGGAAAGCGCGACCTTGTCGCCGTAGCGGATGGTCAGATCCCGCACGGAGATCTTGCCGGCACCGGTGCCGGCTGGATCCTCAGCTCGGGTCTCGGCAGTCTCGCTCACCACTTCTTCTTACCCCGCAAATAGACCCGAAACGCGATCGACACCGCGTTCATGCTCAACACCAACGAGATCAACACCAGCGCCACGCCGTAGGGCAGGGCTTCGGGTACCTCCGGGACTTGGGTCGAGATCACGAAAAGATGCAGGGACAACGCCATGGTTTGATCCCAAACGGTTTCCGGTAGAAAGGGTAGGAAGAAGGCCGCGCCGGTAAACATGATCGGCGCGGTTTCTCCGGCGGTTCGGGAGACCTCGAGAATCACCCCGGTAAGGATGCCGGAAAGGGAATTCGGCAACACCACTTTGCGGATGGTTTGCCAGCGGGTGGCCCCCATGCTCCAACAGGCCTCGCGAAAGGCCTGGGGCACCGCTTGCAACGCCTCGCGGGTGGAAACGATCACCACCGGCAACGCCATCACCGCCAGGGTCAGGCTGGCGGCCAAGATGCTGGTGCCGAAGCGGAAGAAAATCACGAACGCGCCGACCCCGAAGAGGGCATGCACGATCGACGGCACGCCGGCCAAATTGATTACCGCCAAGTTGATCGCCCGGGTCAGCCAATTGTCGGGGGCGTATTCGGAAAGGTAGAGGGCCGCGGCAATGCCGATCGGCACCGAGGCGATCAACGCCACCACCACCAACCAAATGGTGCCGACGAAGGCCGGCAGGATGCCGCCCGCGGTCATGCCGTTGGTGGGCTCGGTGAGCAAGAAATCCATCGAGATCATCGGCCCGCCTTTGTAGACCAACATGGCGAGAATGACCACGACGGGCAAGATCAATAGGAGTGTCATGGCCAGGAAAAGGGTCCTGAATAGACGCTCCCTGCGTTGATTCTGAAGATTGAGCTCGGTCGCTTCAAACATGGGGATGCTCTCGGAATCGTCCCCTATGGACGCTGTTTGCGAACGCCTCGAACCACGAGGTCGGCGGTGAGGTTGATCACGAAGGTCACGATGAAAAGAAAGATGCCCAGGGTGAACAGGGCTTGGTAATGCTCGGAGCCGGCGGCGGTCTCTCCCAGCTCCGCGGCGATGGTCGCGGTCAAGGCGCGCACCGAATCGAAGGGGCTGGTGGGCAGGTTGATCGAGTGGCCCGAGGCCATCAGCACCGCCATGGTTTCACCGAATCCGCGGCCCACACCGAGCAGAATCGCCGCCACCAAACCGTTCTTGGCGGCGGGCAGGACGACCCGGAAGATCACCTGCCAACGGGTAGCTCCGAGGGCCTCGGCGGCCTCGCGATAGGTGTCGGGCACCGCCTTGAGGGCATCTTCCGCCAAGGTGGTCATGATCGGCGCGGCCATCAAACCCAAGATGATGCCCGAGTTGAGCACGTTGAGGCCGACGGGAACATTGAAAAGCTCGATGATCAAGGGGTTCATGATCGACAGCCCGATGAAACCCCACACCACCGACGGGATCGCCGCCAGCATCTCCACCAACACCTTCAAATACTCGCGGGTTTTTCCGGTGGCGAACTCACCGATGTAAATCGCCGCGCCGAGGGAGAACGGCACCGCGACGATCATGGCCAAACCGGTAACGCTCGCGGTGCCCGCGATCAAGGCCAAGGCGCCGTAGGTCGGGTTGTGGCTGGAGGTCGGCCGCCACCTCGGAGAAGCGAAGAATTCGCCGAAATCCAAGGTGCTGACAATAAAGCCGTAACCTTCCTTGGAGATGAAGATGAAGATGCCGATGATGAAGAGGATACCGGAAATACCACCGACAAAGACCAGGCTTTGCACCGCGCGGTCGACCCACCATGCCGCGTCTCTACGATCTGCCGAATGGGACATCTCAGCCGTTTCCATCGCCGACGGCGGACTCGCCGTGCAAGACATCCATCAGCTCGGTGAGGTGGGACCGCAGCTGAGCCAAGGCCTCTTCCGGGTCGTCGGAAATCTGCCATTGGCGGCAGACCGAGCGGAATGGCACCGAGCCGTCGAGATGTTGACGGGGATCGCCGTTGAGACCGATCAGGAGATGCAAGGACGTCAGCTCCTCAGAGGTCAGGTCGAGGGCAGAGGGTGCCAAATCGCCGTGATCCAAGCCCTTGGCGCGCATGACTTCCAACCACCGGGGATCGACCTTCTCGGCCGGGCTCCAGCCCGCGCTGGAATATTCCCCGAATTCATCGAAGCCTTTGCGGGCGAAGGCCTCGGCCATCAGGCCGGCACCGTCGTTGCGCTCGTCGAAAAAGAGAATCCGGTACTTCTTGGCCTTTTTGGTCTCGCCGGCCACGGCGAAAAGGGTCTCCTCGCAGAGGTTCTTCGCCTGGTCAGCCACCCGTCCGAGCCGATTGAAAATCACCAGCAGGGAAAATAGAGACTTGAGATCCTCACCGCCTTTTTCACCCAGCTCAATGAGGTCGGCAAAGACCGTGCGAAAGCTGGTTTCGATGGGTTTGGCCATGGCGATGGTGCCCCGAGCGAGCTCGGCGTTGCCTTCCACGAAGGCCTTGATCGCCTGAGCGAACATGCGACGGGAGGGCTCTGCCATGAGACCGATATCCCGAGCGATACGCTCCGGCGGTGGGCCCGGCAGCTGCTCCGTGTGTCGCCCCAAGCTGACCGCGTAATCTCCGACCCGCTCGATCTCCAGGGTCAGGCGCATCACCGACGACACGAAACGCAAATGACCGGCGCTGGGAAGGTGCCGAGCCACGAAAGCATGGCATAGGCGATCAATCGATCGAACCTCGCGGTTGATCCTCAAATCCCCCAGCACCACCTCGGACGCCAGCTCCTGATTGTGGGTCAAGACCGCGTGGACCGAGTCCTCCAAAGCCCGCTCCACACGATCACCCACCGTCTGGATGCGGCGCCGGATCTCTTTTAGATCCTGCTCCAACCTTTCCTCATAATGGCTCATGGAAGCGGGCTCCTTTGCTCAACCTTGTAAATCGGCTGCTCAGCCTTGGGGGTCGGCCGAGTCGGCCTCCGAGCTTTCGGTCGTCTCACCTTCGGTCATTTCGCCTTCGGCGTCTTCGGCCGGAGCCTCGGCCGCGGCATCGCCGCCACAGCTCACGGGTTTAGCCGGCGCATAGCCTTTTTCCACGATGATGCATTGACCGACGTCGGAGAGCACCCAATCGAGATAGTCCTTCACGATGCCCTGGGGCTCGCCGGAGGTGTACATGAAGAGGGGGCGGGCGATGGGATAGGTGCCGTCTACCGCCGTCGCCACCGACGGGGCGACGCAATCGGCACCGTCCGGGCTGGAGATACACGGCATTTTGACGTGCTCGCCGGCGTAGGCCAAACCGCTGTAGCCGATGGCGCAGGGGGTGTGCTCCACCAAGTCCACGACGTCTTTCGAGCCGTGCATATCGCGGGTGCCCAAGCGGAAATCTCTCTGCTTGCCGAGCACCGCTTCTTGGAAATACACATAGGTGCCGGAGTTGTTCTGGCGGGAGACCACCACGATCTCATCGCTGTCGCAGCCGGGCACTTGCACCCCGAGGTCGCTCCACTTTGCGGCCGTGCCGCCCTCACCGTAGATCTCGGCCAGCTGGGCGAGGGAAATGGCGTCCATGGGGTTGTCCGGGTGCACAAAAACGGCCAGAGCGTCGAAGCCGACCACGTGCTCCAACGGGTCGTGGCCGTTGGCCCGAGCCTGCTCGAGCTCTTTGTCTTTCATTTTGCGGCTGGCGTTGGCCAAGTCCACCGTGCCGTTGATCATCGCGGAGATACCGGTGCCGGAGCCACCGCCCGACACGGCCACCGCCACCTCCGGATTGACCTCTTTGTAGGCTTCCGCCCACGCTTGGGCCACGTTGACCAGGGTGTCGGAGCCTTTGTTCTGAATGACTTTTCGAGAGCTGGAATCGCCGGCTTGGCCTTGGTCGGCGGGGCGTCCGCAGGCCACGGGCAGGATAGCCACGAGGGCGATCAACATAAGCGTCTTGCGCATGATTTCTTATCCTTTGTAGAAGGGGAGAACGCTGTGAAGCGTCAACGCTGGGGCACCGGCAGGCAGGAACGGGTGCCGCGGGCCCTTATTTTGGTCGGCCCGGGGACTTTTGTAAAGATAGGAGCAAGGCAGGATCAATCCAGCTCGAAGAGACGAGACATCAACAGCTGAAGTGGAAACCGCCCCAGGCTTCCCGCGACCACCGCGCTCTCGTTGAATGCTCGGACCGAATCGGCGCTCAGTCCTTCTCCCCAAATCACCACCGGCAACGGATCCGCGGCGTGCTGACCGCTTTCGGAAAGGGTCGCATGATCCCCCGAGACGGCGATCCGCAAGGGCCCCTCCCACTCCGCGAGCAACCCACCCAAGGCTTGGTCGATCTGCTCCAAGAACCGTGCTTTGAGATCGGGACGCCGATCGTGGGCGGCAATATCCGCTCCCTTCACGTGCACGATCACCAGATCCTTTTCCGCCAATGCGGCTCTGGCTTGCTGGAGCTTCAGGTCCAGGTCCGTATCGAGATTGGCGGTCATGCCCGGCTCCTGCACGATTTGGGCCCCCAGCCACTTGGCCAGCCCGAGCACCGTGCGATCCCCGCCGATGCAAGCCAGGCGCAAGGCTTGCCCCCGAACCTCCAAGGGGCTCAACAGATGAATTCGTCCGGCGCCGCGGCTCAAGATGCCGTTGGCCGGCGGCAAGCCGTCTTCCACCCGGCGCCGGTTGATCGGATGCTCGGACAGAACCTTTCTCGCTTCGAGCTCGAAGAGAGCCAACAGGCGCGCGGTCAACACGGCCCGGGGGTCGTGGGGATCCACCGGGCGCGGCACTTGGGCCCGACACGGGGCGGAGCCGTCACCGGGATCGCTGCCGAGAATCGCCGAGCTCAGCCCCTCGCCTCGCAAGACCACGGCCAGGCGATGCTCTGTCGCCGCCCGAACCAAAATCCGCACCCCCTCGAATCGCCCCCGGGGCAGGGTCATCCGATCCAAAGCCTTGGCCAGCTCTTCGGCATCCTGCCGAATGCGCCCGGCTCGACGGTCGAGCACCGTGCCGTCTTTACCGAAAGTGGCGAAATTGGCCCGCAGGGCGATGTCGTGCATCTTCAATTTCAGGCCCGCGCCCACCGCCTCCACGGGACCTCGCTTCAGGGCCGCCGGCGATTGTCCGAACAGCGCCAGGCTACCGGCCGCGGTGTCGGGCACCACCCCCGGAGCCACCGGATCCGCCAAACCCACCTGCCCTTCGGCGGCCAGACGATCCAGATTCGGCGTATCCGCCGCCTCCAAAGGGGTTCGTCCACCGAGGGCCCGCACCGGGCGGTCGGCCAGCCCGTCGATGATCAGCAGCAGGGTCGGAATCCGCCGAATCTTCGAGGTCACCTCGAACAACCCCTTGGGCAGCTGCCGACGCAGCAGGGTGGTAATCACCCGCAAAGACTCTCCCGCCGCGTCCCCACCAGTGGTGCTGATCAGAGGAATGTCCTCGGACTCCGCTTGCTCGAGCATGAACTCATGGAGAATGCGAATCGATTCAAAGCTCTCGATATATCGCTCCGCGACCCGCTGCCCTTGACGAGTGCGGGCGAAAAATCGGCTGCGGTGGGTCTCCGCGTCGGGGGTCGCGAGCATCAGCGGCACTTGATAACAAGTGCTGTCGAGGTCCGGGAACGGCACCACCGGCGGCAAGAGGTGAACCCCTTCCACCAAAATGCTTTGACCTTCGGCCACCGCCCGCTCCACCACCGCCTTCACCCCGACTCCGATTCGCACGGCCTGCTCCTGGAAGGCGTTCAGCAACGCGCTCGACGGATCGTCGTCTTCTTCATAAAGCGGTAGCTGACTGGCGGCAAAGCTCGAGCCGTGGATCACCGGCAAGATTTGGGGCGAGAAGACCATGCGCATAACCTGGCGGATGGTGTCGGTGGCGATCACCCGGTAGATCCGCAACATCGGCGCCAGCTCGAGAGCCAGGGTCGACTTGCCGGTTCCGCTCGCCCCGCCGATATAAATCGCGATCGGTTTGGGCAGATGGTGCACCCGACGCACCATGCGATAGCGGTTGGCCGCCTCTTTCCCTTCCACCCGCTGCAGAAGATCGGCGACCCGGAGCGCCAAATCACCACTATCCAGCCGCTCGATGCCCTCTACTCGGAGCTCGCCCTCCAGGGTCATCACATGGCGATAAGCGCGATCGAAATCCAACCCGGCACCGCTCAAGCTGCGGGCGAGCAAGCCGCGGGAAAACGGCTGATGGTGATCACCCTTCGTCACCACCACACCGGCCGGCGGCATCGCCGACGCCCCCAGAGAAACCTTCTGAGCCGCCTCGGTGCCGAAAGATTCCTCCGTCACCTCGAGGATCAAATCCCAAAGCTCCTCAGAAGACACCTCCGCCTGATCAGCGAGCCGACCCTTCACCGCATGGGCCACGGCGTAGCCGTCATCGAATTCCAGACCCCGCTGCATCAGCTCGTGGGTGATCACCCCGCGCAGAAACGGCTGACGCCCCTGGGGCGACACCACCGTCAACGAGGACTTCCGTCGGTTCTTTGCTGAAATCTTCTTGGCCATGGGGGCTCCGTCTAAGTCCGAGCTGAATTCGCCTTCTCGTGCTTGGGCAGAGCCAAGGTTAGGACCTTCGAACCCAAGACCGCAAGCAGCAGAGCCGGCCGGAGCTCGCTGCAAATGTGCTCAGCCGTGCCTCACGGCAACACCCGGAATCGGTGCTCAGAGCAGCCACGGGAAACCGTGCAGCCGACAGGCTCACGTGGTAATCTTCTCAGTCTTATGTCCCAAGCCCATGATCTGCCCGTCGACCTCGAAAAGGTCAGCGCCCTCGCCCGCGAGCTCGCGGACATCGACATGGTGCAAGAGGCTGCCCACCTATTTGAGATGGCGCTTCGGTTGGATCCCCACAATCGGGGCATTCAGCTCGGCTTGGCCAAGATCCGCAATCGCCTCAAACACGAAGCGGGAGCCCAGCAAAAAAACGCTGAGTCGGCGCTCCGTGAGAAGCTGCGGCGAAATGCCATCGACGCATGCCACTTCGCCGGCTTAGGCGCCTTGTATCGCGATCGAAAAAACAAAAAGCTGGCCCAAGAATGCGTCGAGATCGCCTTGGAAAAGGAGTCGATCCATCCTCAGGCCCACTTGCTCCAAGGCCGCATTCTTTTCGAGGAGAAAGACTACGACGGAGCCCGGACCGCCCTGCGAGCCGCGTATCGATTCAACCCGTTCGACCGGTCGATCGCCGAGCTTCTCGGACGGGTCGAGCGGGAAAGGGAGCATTATCTCGAAGCGCTCGAGGCCACCATCGACGCCTTTCTCCTGCTGCCCGAGGAAGAGCACGAGGACGGGCGGGTCTTAAAGGAACGCATCCGCGAGCTCAAAAAACTGCTCGACTACAGCGGTGATCAAATCGTCGACATCTTTCACCAGCGCCAAGAGAAGCTGCAAACGGACTTCGATCGGTTGGAGCTCCAGCGGGAACGCTATCTGAACGAGAAGGCCTCTGGCGTCTCTCCGTCGACCGCCGACGAAGCCGAGAGCGGTCGCATCGTCTTGGCGGTTCGCCTCCGCCAATTCGATATTTGGAAGCGGCTCAACGACGAGCACGTCTTTCAGATCACCCGAGTGGTTTTTCAAGAGCAATTCCCCGCCGAGACGGTGCTGTTCAAGCAAGGGGATTCGAGCTACGACCTCTACCTGATCGAAGAGGGCGAGGTGATCATCCGTCGCCCGACCCACTACGGCAATTTCGAGCTGGCGCGTCTCGGCCCCGGGGCGCTGATGGGCGAGATCAGCTTCATTTCCAGAGTCGAGCGATCCGCCGACGGCATCACCGCTGCCGACACCAAGATTGTGCGCATCGACGCCAACGGCCTCGACTCTTTGATCGAGGAACGGCCCGACCTCGGGGTCAAGATCTACATGAGCTTTTGGCAGGGCTTGGCCCTCAAGCTGCGGGGCTCCAACGAGCAGCTGCGGACCTTCTTCGATACCCAAGAGGACTCGAAGAAGCTCGACGAGCTTCGTCAGGCGGCCCAGGGTGATCAAATCGACGGTGCCTCGTCCGACACCATGGAGGTGCTTCAAGAGCAGGGCCTGAGCGGAGCGGAGCTGCAAACCTTGGCGGATTTCTCCAACGTCAAACGGTATCCCGGCGGCACCTTTCTCTTCCACGAGGGGGACCCCGGCACCGAGATGTACGTGGTGTTGGAGGGCAAAGTGATGATCAGCAAATTTATTCCCGGCGGCGGCGAGGAGGCTCTCGCCATTCTCGAGCGGGGCGATTTCTTCGGGGAAATGGCGTTGATCGACAACGCCCCTCGCTCGGCGGACGCCAAGGCCTTCCAAGGCCCGGCCACGGTCGTGGCCTTTGATCAGCAGACATTGCGGGAAGTGGAAATGTCCGATCCGAAAGCCTCGGTCGACTTCATCCGCCTGCTTTGCCAGCTGATGTGCCAGCGGCTGCGGGAGATCGATGAAAAAGTCACCTCGTGGCGCATCATGTCCGGTCAACGACCGGACGAAGACGGCAAGCACCAAGAAACCAGCTTCGAATTCCCACCGGCGTTGGCCGAAGCCTGAGCCGGCTTCCCATCCTGAGGTTGGAGCCGTTTAGACCCGGCCGGCCGTTTGGATTTATTGCCTCCCCTCCGTAACTTACAGCTGGTCCCGTCGTATCTCTATTTGAACCCGCTCAAGAGGCGGCCTGCCACCCATCTACTGTGCTCACCGGCGCCTTGCTCCGGTCTTCCTGAAGGATCGATTCATGCGTAACGATTCCGCCGCATCCCGTCATGCCAACGGTTGCTTTCCTCCCGGCGACGCTGCTCCCGGTCGGAAACCGGCGCCGGCCCATATTCTGCTGCTCCTGTTGACGATTCTCCTTGCTTTGGCCTCGATCGGCTGCGAGCAAATCGAAGCTTCGATCGACCAGTGGAAGGAAGAAGACAAAAAGGTCGAAAAGAATCCCGACGACGATCTCGTTCCCGTCGAGGTGGCGTCCTTGGAGGCTGGACCGATCGAATCCGTGCTTCGCTTCTCCACCAACCTGGAAGCGGAGAGCGAGGTGCAAGTTTTCTCCCAATCCTCCCGTCTGGTCACCCAGCTCTTGGTGGAAGAGGGCAAGCGGGTCCAGCAGGGGCAAGTGCTGCTCCGACTGCAAGACGACGAGCAGAAAAGTGCTCTGGCTCGCATCGAAAGCCAGTTGGAAAAAGCCCAGAGAGAGTTGACCCGACAAAAGAATCTCTTCGCCAAGGAGCTGATCCCCGAGCAGACCTACAACGACAAGGTCTATGAGGTGGAGCAGCTGGAGCTACAGCTCGACGATGCCCGCCGCGAGCTCTCCTACACGGAGGTGAAGGCGCCCTTCGCCGGCACCGTGACCCAGAGAATGGTCAACCTGGGCGACAACATTAAGATCAACCAACACCTCTTCGATTTGGTGGACTTCGACACCATCGTCGCCCGCATCTTCGTGCCGGAAAAAGACCTCCCTCGCTTGCACGTCGGCCAATCCGCCCGCTTGCGCTCGGAGTCCCTCGATGGGGTCCGCGAAGGCACGGTCCTGCGCATTGCCCCGGTGGTCGACCCAAGGAGCGGCACGGTCAAGGTCACCGTCGGCATTCCTCGTAACCAGGGCATGTTGCCGGGTCAATACGTGGAGGTGGAGCTGGTGGTGGAGCGCAAAGAAGAAGCGCTTCTGGTGCCGAAACGGGCTCTGATCTACGACGACACGTCCATTTTCGTTTACCGGCTCCGCGACGACCTGACCGTCGAGCGCCTGCTGGTAGAAGCCGAGGTGGAAGATCAACGCCATATCGAGCCCCGTGGCTCCGAAGGCGGTCTCCAGGTGGGCGATCGGGTCGTGGTGGCCGGCCAAGCCGGTTTGAAGGACGGCAACAAGGTGCGGTTGGCGGAAACCGATCGCGACCTCACGAGCCCGACGGAGGGCGCGCTGTGAGCCGTTCGTCCGACTTGCCGCCCGAAGAGCCGGCGTCCGAGAAGGAAACCTCCGAAGACCTGAATTCCGAAACAGAGATCGAAGCCGAGGAGGCGGCTCCGCGAGCTCGGGAGTCGAGCTTCTCTACCAGCCGCCCGGTCGCCGTGCTCATGGTCTTCCTGGCCGCCGTGGTCTTCGGTTTCTTCTCCTACGGCCGACTGCCGGTCACTTTGATGCCCGAGCTGAGCTACCCCACCCTGACGGTGCGCACGGAATATCCCGGCGCGGCGCCCGAGGAGGTGGAGAACGACATCAGCCGACCGATCGAAAACGCCCTCGGTGTGGTCGGCGGCTTGACCCGCATCTCGTCCGTCAGCCGGGCCGGCGTTTCGGACGTGGTGTTGGAGCTGAGCTGGGATACGGACATGTCCGACGCCTTGCAGGACACCCTGGAAAAGCTCGACCTCGTCTTCTTGCCCAACGAGGCCGAGCGTCCGCTGATCCTGCGCTTCGACCCTTCCCTCGACCCGGTGATGGAGCTGTCTCTTTCCGGCAAAGGTGAGGCCTACCAAGGTGAGGACGGCCTGCGTCGATTGCGTCGCATCTCCGAGCTGCAAGTCCGGCGCGCCCTCGAGCCGATCAAGGGTGTGGCCGCGGTTCGTCTGCGCGGTGGCTTGGAAGAAGAGATCCACGTGCTGGTGGACGAGGAGCAGCTCCGGCGAACCGGGCTTTCCGTCACCCAGGTGATCAACCGCTTGCGCCAGGAAAACGTCAACGTGGCGGGCGGCACCATCAAAGAAGGGCGTACCGAGTATATGGTGCGCACCCTGAATGAGTTCCAAACCCTCGATCAGATGCGGGAGGTGGTGATCGCGCGCATCGAAGGCCGCGACGTGCGCCTCCAGGATTTGGCGACCGTGGTGGTCGGCCACAAAGAGCGGGAAATCATGACCCGCACCGGCGGCGGCGAGAGCGTTCAGATCGACATCTACAAAGAAGCCGACGCCAATATGGTGGCGATGGCCAAACGGGTGCGCGACCGCTTGGGCGAATTCGATCCTGTGGAATTCGAAAAGGAGCGACAGGGCGGCGAGCCGAAGAAGAAAAAACGCGGATTCGGCGGGCGTCCCGAGGGTGAAGGCTTCGGCCCCAAAAAAGAAGGCCTCACCGAGCAACTCTACAAATCGGAAGGCTCATTGCTCGAGGTGGTCGCAGATCGTTCCCTATTCATCGACAGCTCGATCAAAGAAGTCCGCTCGACGGCCATCTTCGGCGGCCTGCTGGCGGTCGTCGTGCTCTTCCTCTTCCTGCGCAACGCCAAGTCCACCGGCATCATCGCGGTCGCGATCCCCATTTCCCTGTTGGTGACTTTCGCGCCCCTCAACATGCTCGGCGTGTCCCTGAACATCATGTCGTTGGGTGGCTTGGCCCTCGGCATCGGCATGTTGGTGGACTCGTCGATCGTGGTGTTGGAGTCAATCTTCCGTTGTCGCGAGGAAGGGGACGATCCCATGACCGCGGCGGTGCGGGGCACCCGGGAGGTGCGCGGCGCGGTGGTCGCCTCCACCTTGACCTCGATCGCGGTCTTTTTCCCCATGGTCTTCGTCGAGGGGGTGGCCGGCCAAGCGTTCGGCGATCTCGGTCTGGCGGTGGTGATTTCGTTGCTGGCTTCCCTGGTGGTGGCCGTGAGCTTTATCCCGATGCTCGCCAGCCGCCGAGCTTCCGTCAGCTCGGGTCTGGGCCGCGGCTCCCTGCCGTCGTTCCGGGATCTGAAATTGAGCGAGGACTTTCAAACCCTTCGTGAATGGCGATCGGAACGTGGCGCCGCCCGTTTCCTGCCTTGGCTGGCCGCGTGGATCTACCTCTGCCTGCGGTCCCTCCTGGTGCTCACCGTCTTCCCGATCCTCTGGCTGCTGGCCGCCGTCACCTGGCTGTTGATCCAGCTCGGACGCCGGGGGCTCAGCGTCCTGCTTCGGGTGCTCAAACCCCTGGCCGCCCTGCCGTTGGCTTTGGCGTCCGGTTTGCTGAGCTTCTCCGAAGACCGCTACCCACGGTTGTTGCGGTGGTCCTTGCGCAGCCCGGCCCTGGTCTGCCTGATCACCGTCGGCCTCTTCGGGGCGGTGATTTGGCTCGGCCTGGGTCTCGATTCCGAGCTCTTGCCCGAGGTGCATCAAGGTGAGCTCACCGTGGAGGTGGCCCTGCCCGTGGGCACGCCCTTGGAGCAAACCAACGAGATTCTGGCGCCGATCGAAGCGGCCATTCTTTCCGAGGAAACCCAAATCGAGAATCTCCTGGTGACCGTGGGTTACGACGCCGCCAACTCCCAGCGCAGCGACGAGGGCGAGCACACCGCTCGATTCAAGGTGCTGCTACCGAGCTCGGATCCGGCGGTGGAGCAGCGGGTGGTCGATCGCCTGCGCAAACGATTCCGCGAGGTCCCCGATCTCGACGCCCGCGTGGTGCGTCCCGTGCTCTTCAGCTTCCGCACCCCGATCGAGGTGGAGGTTCATGGGGACGACCTGGCCGAGCTCGAAGCATGGTCCAATCGGGCCCGGGACTTGATGAGCCAGATGCCCGAGCTGGCGGACGTGGAGTCCACCTTGCGTTCCGGCTCGCCGGAGATGCAGATCGTCTACGACCGCAACCAGCTGGCCCGCTACAACCTCGACATCGCCACGGTCGCGTCCCTGGTGCGGGATTCCGTCAAAGGCTTTGAAGCCACCCGCTATAACCTCATCGACCGTCGCATTCCGATCATCGTTCGCTATCGAGAGGACGACCGGGCGACCGTCGACGACGTGCGGCGGATTGAGATCAATCCCGGCTCGAGCCGGCCGATCCCGCTGGAGGCGGTGGCCAAGGTCGAGCTCGGCGAAGGTCCCAGCGAGGTGCGCAGAATCGACGGCCGACGTGTGGCCTTGATCCGCGCCAACCTGGCCGACGGCTCCTTGGGCGCCGCGGTGGCCGGCATCGAGTCCAAGCTCCAAGAGCTGCCCTGGCCGGCCGACATGGCCTTCTACCTGACCGGCCAGAATCAAGAGTGGGAACGCAGCCAAAAAAGTCTGCTCTTGGCCTTGGGCCTGTCGATCTTCTTGGTCTACGTGATCATGGCGGCGCAATTCGAATCCCTCTTGCACCCGCTGGTGATCATGTTCACCATTCCCTTGGCGTTCCTCGGCACCTTCCTGGGCCTGCACTTGCTGAGCATCAACCTCTCGATTGTGGTGTTCCTCGGCATGATCATGCTCGCCGGTATCGTGGTCAACAACGCCATCGTCATGGTCGACTACACCAACACCCTCAAACGCCGGGGCATGCCGAGGGAAGAAGCGGTGATCACCGCCGGCACCGTGCGCCTTCGACCGATTCTGATGACCACCGCCACCACCGCTTTGGGCCTTTTGCCCATGGCCATGGGCCTGGGGGACGGCGCCGAGATCCGCCGTCCCATGGCGATCGCAGTGATCAGCGGCCTGATCATCGCCACCGGCTTGACCCTGCTGATCATCCCGACCATCTACTCGCTGGTGGATCGTTTCCAATCCGCCCTGCTCGGGCGCTCCGAGTCCTCCGAGCCGGCCGACACGGAGTCGGACACAGTCGAAGGGGCCGAGCCGTCACGGTCACCCCGAGTCGAAGGCCCGATGCCCGATCTCCAGGATCATCCTGCTACATAGGACCCGTGATTTGAAACAGGTGGTATTTGAAAGCAGGTGGTTTTTGAAACAGTGGTTTTTGGAACCGGTGCACGGCTTCCATCGAAGGAGCTCCCATGAGCGCTGAAAATCCGACCCCATCGCGAAGCGAATCCGTTCTGCCCCGCTTCTCCCTCGACCGTCGGGTCACCGTCTTGGTGTTGCTGGCGACTTGCCTGGTGATCGGCACCATCGCTACCTTCGGCATTCCCCTCGAGCTGATCCCCCGCGGATTCGATGCGCCGCACCTCTCCGTGCGTGGCAATTGGCGGGACGCGCCGGCCCAAGAGGTGCTCGACAAGCTGACCCTGCCCATGGAGGAAGAGCTGTCCACGGTGCCGGGTCTTCAGAATCTTTATTCGTTCTCGGGCACGGGTTTCTCGCGCATCACCCTGACGTTCAAGAGCGGGGTCGACATGGACGTCGCCTACCGCGAAATTCGCGACCGGATCGAACGGGCCAAGGTCCGCATGCCCGACGACATCGATCGGGTAGAGATCCGCAAAGCCAGCGAGAGCGACATTCCGGTATTCGCCTTCGGCATCACCACTGAGCCGGGCCTGACGGATTCCTACAATTTGATCCAGAACGAGATCATCAAACCCATCCAACGGGTGGACGGGGTCGCGGGCATCTCGGTCCAGGGATTGGTGGAAAAAGAGGTGCTGATCGAGCTCGATCGCGAGCGCACCGAAGCGGCAGGTCTCAATATTTACGAGCTGGGGCTGGCCCTGAGCAGCGACAACTTCACCATGGCCAGCGGTCATGTGGAAGCCGGCGACAAGAAGCTGCTGCTACGATCCGTGGCCAAATATAAAGATCTGGACGAGATCAAAAACCGCATGATGAGCGCCAATGTGCGGCTCGGCGATATCGCCACCATCCGTTTCGCCGAACCCGATCGTCGCTTCTTCGCCCGCGCCAACTCGAAACCCGCTTACTTCGGCATCGTGCTCAAAGAGAGCGAGGCCAACGCCCTCGACGTCTCCGACCGCATCGCTGCGGCGATAGAAAAGATGCAGGACAACCCGCGGCTGGAGCTGATCGGTATCGAGGTCTTTTTCAATCAGGGCGAGACCATCCGGGAGAGCCTGGGTATTTTGCTCGACTCCGGACGCATCGGCGCCTTTTTCGCCATCCTGGTGTTGTTCTTCTTCCTGCGTCGCTTCCGCATGACCGTGATCATCGCGTTGTCGATCCCTTTGTCGATCTTCATCGCGCTCACCGCCATGTACTTCTTCGGCGAGACCCTGAACATCATCTCCCTGCTCGGTCTGATGATCTCCGTCGGTCTATTGGTCGACAACTCGGTGGTGGTGGCGGAGAACATCTTTCGCCTGCATCAAAACGGCATGGACCGTCGGCAAGCGGCGATCCGCGGAGCCGGAGAGATTTCTTTGGCGATCGTCATGGCGACATTGACCACGGTGATCGTTTTTCTGCCGGTGTCGCTGGTCGAGGGCCAGGGCCAATTCTTCATGTTGCGCCTATCCATCCCGATCACCGTGTCGTTGATTGCTTCCCTATTCGTGGCGCTGATTTTCGTGCCCCTTTCGGTGTACCTCACCCTGCCCAACGGCGGCGGTGACAAGAAAAAGGCCCATCACCTCTTGGGTGATCACGCGCGCGGCGTGCTCCGGAGCGTTTACAACGCCAGCTTCGAACGGATCAATCACAGCTACAACCGCATGCTCGCGCTCTTCTTGCGCCGGCGTTTGGATTTGGTGATGGTTTTGATGCTGGTGGTCGCCATCAGCAGCGCCGGACCGTTCAAGACCGTCAAAACGGGAGCGGTCCAAGAGGACGAGCGCGGCGGATTCGAGGTCGATGTCGACCTTCCCCAGGCCACCACCCTGGAAGAGTCGACCGATCACTTCCGTCGGGTCGAGAAAATCGTCGAGAAAAAGAAAGACGAATGGGATCTTCAAACCTATTTGATCGTCAATTGGCGCAACGGTGGCGAGGTCCAAGGTTGGTTTAAGACCCCCCGCACCAACGACATCACCGCCCGCGAGGTGGTGGAAGAGTTGGTGGAGCTGATGCCCGAGCGCGCGGGCACCGAGATCTACACCGGCCTCGACAACGAGGACGAAGGGGAGAAGACCGATCTCCAAACCTACAATCTCGTGGGCGAGGACCCGAAGGAGCTGGAGAAGCTGGCGGTCGAGCTGGAAGACCTCTTCGAAGGAGTCACCGGTGTGCTCGGAGTGAAACGGGCCGGCGACCGGCCCAACGACGAGATGGCCATTCAATTGGACCGCGAGCAAGCCCAACGCCTCGGCGTCAACCCCGAAGCCGTAGCCGGTGTGGTGCGCAACTCCATCGGCGGGCGGCTGCTGCCGAAGATCTACCGCGACGGTCGAGAGATTCCGGTCCGGGTGCGATATCAAGAAAAAGACCGCGAAAGCCTGGCCCAGCTCTACGATTTCCGAGTTCCCACCGCTTCGGGTGACGCCATCCCCCTGTCGAGCGTGACCACGGCCCAACGCCTGGACGCCCCCGGAAGAATCTGGCGAATCAACAAACAGGTCAGCCGCAGCATTACCCTGGAGCTCGAGGAGGGTCAGGAAGAAGCCACCCGAAAACGGCTCAAAACCCTGGTCGCCGGCATCGACCTTCCCGAAGGGGTTCGCTTCGGCAACCCGCGACGGGGCCTGGGTCAGCAGGATGAAGCGGAAGCCATGCTCTTTGCCGCCGGTCTTTCGGTGGTCTTCATCTACCTGCTGATGGGATTCCTATTCGAGAGCTTCGTGTTGCCCCTATCGATCGTCACTACCATTCCGCTGGCGATTCTCGGCGTCTATTGGGCCCATTTCATCACCGGCCTGCAGGTCGATCCCCTGGGCATGGTGGGCATGGTCCTGTTGATCGGGGTGGTGGTCAACAACGGCATTGTGCTGGTGGACTACATCAACCGGCTGAGAGCTGACGGTTACGACCGAACCAAAGCGGTGCTCAGCGCCGCGGACCGACGCTTCCGACCGATCATGATGACCGCCTTGACTACCATTTGCGGCATGATCCCGCTCTTGCTCGGCGGCACCTCTAGCATCGGATTGTCCTATAAGAGCTTCGGTGTCACCCTGATCGGCGGCATGACCGTCGCCACCCTGCTGACCCTCTTGGTGGTGCCGGTGACCTACTCCTTCTTCGACGATTTACGAAACGTCATGGGGCAATTTTTTGCCAGAGCCTTCGCAGGACGAAAGGGAACGACCGCAAAAATCTCCGGGGGATCCAGCCAAACCCAGGCCGAGGCTTAGCCGGCGGCGCCTAGCCGGCAGCGCCTAAAGCCGTTCCGCACCGAGGGTGCGACGGACCGCCTCGAGCACCAGAAAGGTCGAGCCGCCCACCGAGCAGCCCACGAGGAAGAGGGCCATCGCGAGTTGGGAAATGCCGAATCCGAAGAGGGTTCGGTAGGGGGCCAAGAGAAGGGTCAGCACCACCGCGGTCGGCAGCAGACCGAAGGCAATGGTGGAAGCCCACTTCTGGGCGGTTTCGGTGCGCAGCCAAAGAAATTCGAGCTCGGCGCCTTCAGCCCGGCGTGCCCGTCTCAGTAAAGCTAAGGCCCGCAGGAGCACCAAGCCGGCCAGGATCCCGGAAACCGCCAGCACCACCAGCATGGCGGTGAGCACCTCCACGCCACCGACGATAAAACCCTCTTGCTCCACCGGCAGCTCGCCCCACACCGTGGAGGGGCGCTGCATCATTTGAGCGGCGGACGTCGAGCACCAAGCGCCACAGGCCCCCAAAGCCGCGCCGTAAGCCCACCAGCTCGCGCCCGGTGGGACCAGCCCGGACCACCGTCCGCCACTCAACGTCGACAAGAAATCTCTCATGACTGAATCCTGCCCACCATCGCACGACCTATCTAATCAAGATAGAATCCCACCAACTCCCAGCCGAGGAAGTGAAGTAGGGACACGGCCCGACGAGCCGATGCCCGGCCACAGCAACTTTGAGAAAAATACAAGACGACACCCAGCTCGTGGAGCGAATGAAATTCGAGCTTTATTATGGACGAAAAATCCGAATCACAAAAACCCGAGGTAGCCCTCGACGGCTCCCACGAGCAGCCCAATTCGGATTCTTCGAGCGACGATTTGAGAGCGGCAAGCCCCGGCCCTGACGAGCCGTCGCGAGGTACGCCGGGCTCGGAGGGGCCGAGCGACCAAGACGAAACGACGGAGCGACCCAGCCCCTATGTTCCCCCAGGTGTCTCTCCAGATGCCTCACCGGGAGAGCCACGGCGCCCGCCGTCCAGAATCGGACATCAGACCTTCTCCAGCACCGAGCGTCGACCCAGGCATCCCAAGGACGAAAAGGTGGATCGGGAGAAGGATCCCCTGAGTCATATCCGACCTGTCGAGCAACAGCCGACCTTACAGACCGATTTCTGGTCCAGCTCGTCTCCCAAAGCGGGCATCTCCACCAGCGGTGACCTCCGCGCCGACTTCAGCCTGTGGCTGCGCCGCCGCAACGAATCCGGCTCCCTGGACGAGACCTTGCAATCGATCGCCGACGACGACTCGGACGACGACCTCGAAAGCCCTGTCCTACCCACCGCGGTAGAAGATGTCTACGAGGACCGTGGGGAAATCGGACACGGCGGCATGGGCACTGTACGCCAAGTCTTCGATCGCCGCTTGCGACGGGAGACCGCCCTCAAAATTCTCAAGGAGGAGATGGGCTCGAAGCACCGGGAGATTCGCCGTTTCGTGGAAGAGGCGCAGATCACGGGACAGCTCGACCACCCGAATATCGTGCCGATCCACGATCTGGGTCAGGATTCCAACGGCTCCCATTACTTCACCATGAAGCTGGTCCAGGGCGACGATCTGGAGACCATCATCTCCGACCTGGATGAGACCCGGCTCGACCCCGACGTGCTGGCGGATCACCTTCAAATCTTCATCAAGGTGTGCGAGGCGGTTTCCTTCGCCCACAGCCGGGGGGTCATCCATCGGGATCTCAAACCCTCGAACATCATGGTCGGTGAGTATGGTCAGGTCTACGTGATGGATTGGGGCATCGCCCGGTTGATGCCGGATTTGCCGATCGTCGAAACCGGTAGCTCCCTGAAATCGATCGTCACGGTATCCCGCAGTGAAAACAAAGATATCGACTCCCCCGGCACCATCGTCGGCACACCGCGATATATGGCCCCGGAGCAAGTGCAGGGAGATCACGAGCGGATCGATCATCGAGCCGACGTCTTCGCCCTCGGCGGCACCCTCTACCAAATCCTCACGGGCTGCGCTCCCTACACCGAGCAGAACTACTTCTCGTTGCTCGTCCAGGTCCAGAATTGCGAGGTCATGAGACCCAGCGAGCGCCCGGGTTGCAAGCACCTACCGGCGGAGCTAGAACGCATCACCCTCAAAGCGTTGGCCGCCGACCCCGAGGATCGCTACCCCACCGTGGTGGATCTTCAAAAGGACGTCGAGCGATTCCTGCGCGGCATCTGGCATCTGCCGACGGAAACTTTTCCCGCCGGCTCGGCGATCATCACCGAAGGCGATGAGGGGGCCTCGGCTTACATCATCCGCAAGGGTCGGTGCCGGGTCGTGCGCGACATCGGCGGCGCCATCAAGGTGCTCCGGGAGATGGGCCCGGGTGACGTTTTCGGTGAGACCGCGATCTTCTCCTCCAGCCGTCGAAGCGCTACCGTGGAAGCCATCGACGACGTGGAAGTGACGGTGGTCACCTCCGAGATCCTGACCCAAGGCCTCGGCCTCAATTCCTGGATGGGTGATTTCGTCAAAGCCCTGGCGAGTCGCTTCCGGGAAGTGGACGACCGGCTCGCAGAGGCGTCGAGCGATCAAAGCTGATCGAATCGGATCCGCCCATGGAAATTAGAGACTTCGCTCACCATGTGGTGACCTGCCCCGACTTGGATCAGAAGCTGCGCTCCGAGCGCGATCTCACGGATCTCGAGCCCGGGCCTTCCCTTCGCCTGTCGGCCCCGGGACGACCGGCCGAGCTGGCGATTCGACCCGCGCGCAAAGTCAAAATCCCTTCGATCGAAGGCATGTCCGACCCCAAGCAACGCCCGCGTATTTTGCATGCGTTGGCCAATCACGAGCTGCAAGCCGCGGAGCTCTTCGCTTGGGCCTTGCTGGCGTTCCCCGACGCTCCGACGGATTTCCGTCGCGGCCTAGCCGACATCCTCGACGACGAGCTGCGCCACACCCGCATGTACATCGCCCGGCTTCAGGCCTCCGGGGCGAGCTTCGGCGACTTTCCGGTGTCCGGCTACTTTTGGAATAAGGTGCCCCATCTCGAAACGCCGATGCATTTCATCAGCGCCATGTCCCTGACCTTCGAAAACGCCAACCTCGACCACACCGCCGACTACGCCGCGGCCGCTCGGCGGGCCGGTGACGTCAAAACCGCCCAGATCATCGAGGCCATCGGCCGTGACGAGGTGGAGCACGTGCGCTTCGGCTGGCGTTGGCTCAACTTCTGGAAGGAGGCCGACGCGGATCCGTGGGACGTCTGGTCCGAGCATTTGCATTGGCCCCTGCGACCGATCAAGGCCAAGGGCTCGGACTTCCAAAGAGCACCGCGCCTCGATGCCGGTCTCGACCCGGCCTTCATCGATCGGCTGGCCGCCGCGCAAGACGAGGCGGAAGACTGATTCCTTCCGCCGACAGCGCCTCCACCGGGCTCGTGGTGGCCAACCTGGACGCGGAGGAAAGCTGGGCCCGAATCCGACGTCCCGGATTGCCCCGCCCCAACTTGAGCCGCTCCGCTCGCCGTCGCATGTCGGCCCTGGGCTCGCTGATGCGCGTCTATTGCCGTCCAGGGAGTCGGCTCTGGCTGCCCGGTCCTGTGGACGTCGAGAGGCTCCCTACATACCCCGGAATTCACCTTCCGGATTTGGAATTCGAGCCGCCGAACAGGCTCCCGGCCGAAAGCCCAATGTGGCTGTGGGGCACCACGGAACCTTGGTCGTCGGATCCAGCGACCGTTGAAGTCGCCGCTCGGGTCAACGACCGCTGTTATTTCCTCACCCTGGCCGAGCGACTCGGCCACAGCCTGCCGGGCGCGCGATGTTTCGATTCCGCCGCGGACTTTCATCGCTTCGTCGAGTTGGAGCCCGAGATCTCCCGGGCACCCTGGGTGTTGAAAGCCTCGCTTTCGGCCGCCGGCAGGAACCGCCTCATTCACCGGCCACAGCGCCACGACCCCAAGCATCGCCAGGAGCCGAGCGAGAAAAGCATACGGCGCCTCTTCCACCAACACGGCAGCCTTCTATTTGAGCCCTGGCTCGACCGAGTCGAGGACTACGGCCTGCTCATGGAAGTCGGTCCGACCGGCATGAGCGACGAGCCGCGCCTGCACCGACAGCAGATCGGCCCAACCGGGGGTTTCGCCGGGATCGAGATCAGCCCGGCGCTGGGGCTCACCCAGAAACAACGCGACGTGGTTTTGCGGACCGCCGGAGACGTCGCGGCACAGCTCGCGAAGGACGGCTATCGCGGCCCGGTGGGCATCGATTTTTGGACCTATCGCCGTGAAGACTGCGAGGTCGCCCTGCATCCCCTAGGCGAAATCAACGCTCGGATGACATTCGGCCGGGTCGCCCGCGCCTGGGTCGACGCTCTTTTCCCTTCCGAAGACCCGAGCAGCCATACCTTCAGCCTGCATTTCGGCCCACCGAGCGAGGCGTCTTCAAGGTGGGTGGAGCGTCTGCCGCTGTTGATTCCGGGCAAGGATCCAGAGGAAACGGAATCGGTCTGGCTCGAAGCACGGAGCGCCTAGTCGGACCGAAAGAACGGCGAGAAAAACCGGCTGGGAAAAAACCGGCTGGAAAAAAACCGGCTGGAAAAAACCGGCTGGAAAAAAATCAGCCCGCCCCGGGAAAAGGGCGGGCTCGATTACGCAGGAGATCAGCCCGTCGCCGACCGTTGGGGGCGATCGGCGACAGGTCTCGGGACACAGAGGGTCGGGTGGAGCTCAGTTGAAGCTCGGAGGACCTTTCCAAGCAGTCGGCTCGTCCACCCAGGCGGCGGCACGACGCAACAGCTCGATGGCCGGTTGAATCTCGTCGTAAAGCATGGCTTCCAACAAACCTTGAACGGCGGCCGAGCGGTTCAGGGCATCGCCGGTTTCGGGATCGTATTGGGGGTCCGGCAGCCCCTGGGCCAATTCCCGCAAACGCCGCTCCCAACGGCTGAGCACCGCCACCGCGGTCAGCATCATGTCTCGGGCGTCCTCCAGCTCACTTTGCTCGTCGGCCGGCTCTTCGACGATCGCGTCTTCCGCAGCGTCATCCTCGACGGCCACGTTGCGGCTCCCCGTTCCACGGCTGCTCGGAAATCGACTGGGTCGATTCGATGTGGGCGAGATCGGCCCATCGCCGGGCGATCTCGGCTAAATCGGGAGCCTGTTGGCTGAGCACCTCCAGGCTGAGGGGAGTCTCCCAGCAGAAACCCACAAGGCCGGGCGGGATGGTCGCGCCGGTCAAACACCGCAGGGGCTGTCGGGTCAGCCGCAGATTGAAAGGCTCGATGTCGGAGAAGGGCAGCTCATGCGCTTCGCTGAAGCTCGAGCCGCCGAACGGATCTAAGGGCGTCAAAGGCTCCAGGGTGCCCAGGGGTTCCAGGGTACCCAGGGGTTCTAGGGTGCTCAGGGCATCCGCGGTCGACTGGCTCGTCACACTACTAGTAGCTCGGGTCATGGCTTGCCTCGGGTCAAGAAAAAGATTGGACCGGGCCGGCCGTTGCCTTGCGAATTTGCCGTCCCGGTCCCAAACCCATGTGCTGAACGAAAGGTAGCGAGCTCCAGCCAAAAGAGCGAAAAAAGCGACTGAACTTCCAAGGTTGGTTCCGATTCGGTCGATCACCGACCCATGGTTGGTGTTTTTTTCGTAAATGACGATTCGTTCTACCGACCACTCGGTCGGTCATATGCTCAGGCACATCGTCCTGATGCTCGGCATGCCACACGCAAGGCAGGCCGACCCCACATTTCGGGCATCTGCCCTCGTCACTGTAGGAGATTCTCAATGGATCGCAAACACGCCGCTTGGACCTCGTGGATCGTCGCCGCCTTGTTGTCAACCACCCTGCTTTTTGGTCCTGCTGCATGGGCCGCGGAACCCGGAGAAGACACCCGAGCCCAGGAAATCTCCGTAGAGATCGGAATCGATCTTCTCGATTGGCTGAAATACGCGTTGGACGCCGCATGGAGCCTTCTCGAAGGCTCCGAAGGTAACGATTCGGACTCTGAAGCTTCCATCGAAGAGCCACCGGTCGAGGACCCTCCCGTCGCCGAGGTCGGACCGGGCATGGTTCCCATCGGCTAGCCCGCAAAGGCAGGCATGTGTCATGCGTCCCGTGGGGATTTGGAACAGATCTCGAATTCGTTGCTAGATCAATCCCTCGGGGCGCGCCCGGTGATCGGAGCAAGCTCGCCAGAATTGCTGCTGAAATGCCTTGGAAAAATCCATGGTCATGTGGCCACGCCACTCTTCCGCCGCTGCGCGCAGCTGGGAGTCCTCGGATAGGGCGAGCACCATGCAATGGGTCTCGACCGCCATCTCTTCCGCTGCCGCCAGATCCCCTTCTTCGAGATAAAAGCACACCAGATCCAAGGAGACCGCCGCCAGCTCGAAGGCTTCCTGGCCCTGCTGGAAGCTCTTTCTCGCCCTTTGGAGCCTTCGCTCCGCCAGCCGCGTGATACCCAACCGTGCCAGCAGCAATCCCTCGACCCAGATGATCTTGGCTTTTTGGACCGATCGGTTTCGCGGCAGACGCCGCTTGACCACCGTCAGCAGCCGATAGGCCATCTCTTGGGCGGTGACGTCCACCCCGCCGCGGGTGATCACCAAGGCCATGTTGTGCAGGATGGTGGTCACGGTTCGCCGTCCGCGCGCACCTGTGCCGTCCGCCAGCTCCAATGCTCGGGCCAAATCCGCCAAGCTTTTGGGATCGCCCGATAAATACCGAGCCAGGCCACGTATCGAAAGGCAGTCGGCCACCCGCCGGTGATTGTTCGAGCTAGCGAATAGCTCGATGGCACGGCTGACTTCCTCCAATGCCTGCGACCGTCCCTGGGCCAAACGTAGGACTCCGAGCCGGGCGTGCACCTCACCTCGGCAATCCGCGGACAAGCTATGCCTCTCGCAGAGCTCTCGGGCGAGGCGGTAGGCCGATTCCGCCTGGGTCAGCTCCCCACACACGCGACAGCAGCTACCCCAGACCGCCAGGGCGTGAACTCGCCAAGATCGACGCTCGAGCTCGGTCGAGTAGCCCTGCTCTCCGTATGGGACTCGCCTCGCCAGCTCCGGCGCGTGCTGTCCGAGCAAATAGCCCTCTTCCGGATGGTGGAAAGCGGTTTCATCACACAAATCCAGATACAAACGAAGGAAAGGCAAGGTCCAGTAGCGCTCATGGGCCAATACCTTTCCCGCGGTGAGCGGGCTGACATACCCGATCCGACGCTGAGCAAGTCTCTCGATTTCAGTGATTTCTTGTTTGTTCACAACAACACTCTCTCATATTTAGAGTTTTTTTGAAAATCTCCCTTCGATTCTCTATATTTTGAGCATCCCACTAATCTTCTCTCACTTCGAGCTCGAATCCAGCCTCCGAATCACCGCCGAGACCCAATATGAAGGCCGTGACGAATTCGTGACAGGTAAATCCCTAGATCGAGCTTGACGGTGAACCCAGGGGCTTCTAGAGTCCTGCCATCATGATTCGCCGAAACACCCCAGCTCGAAACTTTGCATCCATCGAGCACACCGCCGTCGCTCGGGCGCAAGCTTTGCCGAGCTCTTCGTTGGACGCTTTTGCGTGCGCCGGTTGGGCGGCCTTTTTGCTACTCGTCAGCCTCCTCCTTATTGAGCCCATCGTTCCGGGGGTGACCTGACGCATTCGATTTTTCGACGCGAGCATCACGAAACCCCCGGGTAGGCCCCGGGGGTTTTTGCATATCTAAGACACCGAAAGAAGACACAGAAAGGCTTGTAAATCCTCACCCAAACGCCCTCCGGCGTGACCTGAAACCGCCACGGAGTGGACCGAGACCGTCGAAGCAGCAGGCACAGCCGCCTGCTTGGCGCCTTCGGCGGTTTGGGTCCAACCCGCGGCGTCGACCCACAGCACCCTTCGAGAGCACGGCTCTCGTGGAGCGGCCGGCCCGCTCCTTGGGTGAGGTGCGTCTACGCGGCGGGAAGGCGCCCAAAAAAAGACCCCAATCCAAGAGTCCCTGCCGACCCTAGAAAAGGAATCGTCATGACCGCCTTTACGGACCCGCCGACGGCATCGGCACATCCCCCGAAGCACGACCGCCAGAAGACCGACAACCGTGTCCGCATCTTCGACACCACCCTTCGCGACGGGGAGCAGTCCCCGGGTGCCAGCCTCACACGGGACGAAAAATTGACACTCGCTAGGGAGATCGCGATGTTAGGCGCGGACATCATCGAAGCGGGATTCCCGGCCGCCAGCCCGGACGACGCGGCGGCGGTCGCGGAAATCGCGAGCCGAGTCGGCACGGTTGACGGGCCGGTCGTTTGCGGGTTGGCCAGGGCTCATCGCGGCGACATCCAGACCGCCTTCGAATCCGTTCGCCATGCGGATAAACCGCGGATTCACACCTTCTTGGCCACCTCGGATCTACACCTGGAGCACAAGCTCGGCATGAGCCGAGCCCAGGTGGTGGATCGGGTCGGTGAGATGGTCGCCTACGCCGCAAGCCTGTGTGCCGACGTGGAGTTCAGCCCGGAAGACGCGGGTCGCTCAGATTCCGATTTTCTGATCGAGGTCCTCGAGGTGGCCATCCAAGCGGGCGCCACCACCCTCAATATCCCCGACACCGTGGGTTATATGTTGCCCCACGAATACGGCGCCCTTTTCACCAAGCTGATCGACCAAACCCCCGGCGGGCACGGGGTGATCTGGTCGGCCCATTGTCACGACGACCTCGGCCTGGCCACCGCCAACACCCTCGCCGCCTTACACGCCGGCGCGCGCCAAGCGGAGGTGACGGTCAACGGCATCGGCGAGCGGGCGGGCAACACCAGCTTGGAAGAGATCGTGATGGCGCTCAAGACTCGACGCTCCGCCACCGGGCTGACCACCCGGGTGAACACCCCGAGAATCACCCGGGTCAGTGGTTTGGTGAGCCATCACACCGGCATGGTGGTGCCGCCGAATAAGGCGGTGGTGGGGAGAAACGCCTTCGCCCACGAAGCCGGCATCCACCAAGACGGCATGCTGAAGAACCAACGCACCTACGAGATCATGACCCCGGAGAGCGTGGGTCGAAATCAAAGCCGCTTGGTGCTCGGAAAGCACTCGGGCCGACACGCCCTGAAGGTGCGCCTGGAAGAGCTCGGCTTCAACCTGCCGGGCAGCTCCCTCGACGACGCCTTCCGTCGTTTCAAGGACTTGGCCGATCGCAAGAAAACCGTCACCGATTCGGACCTCGAAGCGATTGCCCAAAACCGCGGCGAGGCCGCCCCGGACGGCTTCGAGATGGTGGATCTCCAGGTTCAATGCTCCCGGCCCGGCACTCCCACGGCCACCGTTCGGCTGCGCACGCCCAAGGGCGAGCAACGGGTCTCCCCGGCCGTGGGCACCGGCTCCGTGGACGCGGTCTTCCGCGCCATCCAAAGCATCGTCGACGTGCCCAATGTGCTGGTGGACTTCAGCATCCAGAATTTGTCCGAAGGCATCGACGCCATCGGTCAAGTCTCGGTTCGGGTCGCCTCCCACGCCGGAGCCCGTCGCAGCTACGGCGGTTACGGCACCGACGTCGACATCCTGGTCGCCAGCGCCAAAGCCTATTTGGCCGCGGTCAATCGCCTGATCGCCGACCAACGGCCGGACCTTACGGCCCAAGCCGGGCGACGCCGACCCGAGCCCCTCGCCGCCGGTTGGTCGGCGGACGAAACCTTCGACCCCGCCTATACCGCGGGAATCCCTTGACGCTGGAGATCACGAATATGGCTGAAACGCTGTTCGACAAAATATGGCGCCGCCACGAGGTGGTGGCGCCGGAGACGCCGGATTTGCCGGCGATTCTCCACATCGACCTGCACCTGATCCACGAGGTCACCTCACCCCAGGCCTTCGCCGAGCTCGATCGACGAGGCCTGAAGGTCCGACGCCCGGACCGCACCGTGGCGACCATGGACCATTCCACCCCCACGGACCCGAGCATCGACCGGGCCCGGCTCAAAATCATCGACGCCGACGCCGCGATCCAGCTCGACCAGCTGGCACGGTCGTGCGAGCAACACGGAGTGCCCATATTTCCATTGGGTCACGAAAGCCAAGGCATCGTGCACGTGATCGGCCCGGAGCTGGGGTTGACCCAACCGGGTTTCACCATCGTCTGCGGTGATAGCCACACCAGCACCCACGGAGCTTTCGGCGCCCTGGCCTTCGGCATCGGCACCAGCGAGGTGGGGCACGTCATGGCCACCCAATGCCTGTTGCAAAAGAAACCCCGGAGTCTCGAGATCCGAGTCCAAGGCGAGCTCGGGCCCGGGGTCACCGCCAAGGACCTGATCCTCGGCATCATCGCCCAAATCGGCACCGACGGCGCCACCGGCCACGTGGTGGAGTACACCGGCCCGGCCATCCGCGGCTTGGACATGGAGGGCCGCATGACGGTGTGCAATATGTCGATCGAAGCGGGCGCTCGGGCGGGCCTGATCGCGCCGGACGACACCACCTTCGAGTACCTGAAAGGACGGGCGTATTCACCGAGGGGTATCGCTTGGGAGCGGGCGGTGGAGCAATGGAGCACCCTGGCCGGCGATCCTGCAGCCTCCTTCGATCGGACCGTGGAGGTCGACGCCTCGGAGCTTCAGCCGATGATCACCTGGGGAACGAGCCCGGGCATGGCGATCCCGATCACCGGCCGAATTCCGACCCGAGCCGAGGTCACCGACGAGGCTCGCCCAGGATTAGAAAAGGCGACCTCTTATATGGGCTTCGAAGCCGGCCAGGCGCTGCTGGGAAAAGCAGTCGACGTCGTCTTTCTCGGCAGCTGCACCAACTCGAGGCTCTCGGATCTGCAAGCAGCCGCTCGGCTGCTGGAGGGCAAACAGGTGTCCGCGGGCACGCGCATGATGGTGGTGCCGGGCTCCCAACGGGTCAAAAAGGCGGCGGAGGCTGAGGGTTTGGATCAAATCTTCCGAGCCGCGGGTGCCGAATGGCGGGAAGCCGGCTGCTCCATGTGCTTGGCCATGAACGGCGACCGCCTCGCCCCGGGGCAATTGGCGGTTTCGACCTCCAATCGCAATTTCGAAGGACGCCAAGGGCCCGGCGGGCGCACCCTGCTCGCCAGTCCCCTGACCGCCGCCGCCAGCGCGGTGACCGGAAAGATCAGCGACCCGCGGGAGATGAGCCGATGAGCGCGCCTACTTTCCATCGAGTGACCGCCACGATGATGCCGTTGCCCATCGACCATGTGGATACGGACCAAATCATTCCAGCGGAATTCCTAAAGACCACCGAGCGCCAGGGCATCGGACGAGGCCTTTTTGCCGGCTGGCGACGTCTGCCGTCCGGTCAGCCCAACCCGTCTTTCGTGCTCAACGATCCCCGCTACGCCGAAGCCAAGATTCTCGTAGCCGGGGAAAACTTCGGCTGCGGCTCTTCCAGGGAGCATGCCCCGTGGGCCCTGATCGATCACGGCTTTCGAGCGGTGGTGAGCTCGGGATTCGCCGATATCTTCAGGTCCAACGCGCTCAAAAACGGCCTGCTGCCGGTGGAGATTCCCGCCGGCGAGCGGGACGCCTTGATGGCGGTCGCTCAAGAGCGGCCGAGCACCGAGATCACTATCGATCTCGAAGCTTGCAAGCTGACCGACCCCAAAGGAAAGGACTTCTCGTTCCAAGTGGATGCTTTCTCCCGTCGCTGCCTGTTGGACGGCGTCGATACCCTCGGCTACCTGCTCAACCATCTGCCGACCATCGAAGCTTGGGAGGCCACCCGTTCCACACCCTTCGACACCCGCGCAGGAGACTCTTTCTGATGCCCGCTCCCAACCTCAGACCATCCCCGTCCTCGACCGACGACACCGGCCGGGCCCACCGTATTGTGGTGTTGCCCGGTGACGGCATCGGCCCCGAGGTCAGCCGAGCCGCTCGCGAGGTCATCGAGGCGGTGGGCCACGATTTGGGTCACGACTTCTATTTCGAAGAGGCCCTGATCGGTGGTGCCGCCATCGATGCCACCGGCTCTCCCTTGCCTCAAGAAACCCTCGAGGCCTGTGAGCGCTCGGACGCGATCTTGTTAGGTGCCGTGGGTGGACCCAAATGGTCCGACCCGTCGGCGCCGATTCGCCCCGAGCAGGGCCTGCTGGCGATCCGACGCCACTTCGAGCTTTTCGCCAATCTGCGTCCGGTGAAGGTCTTTCCTGCTTTGGCCGCGAGCACTCCTCTGCGCCCCGAGGTGATCCAGGGAGTCGACATGCTCATCGTGCGCGAGCTCACGGGCGGTTTGTATTTCGGCGACCGAGCCGAGCAAGGCTCGCTCGCGGAGCGTCCGGACACGGCCTACGACACCATGACCTACTCCGCTTCCGAGGTCGACCGGGTGGCCCGGGTGGCCTTCGAAGCCGCCAAGGGCCGTCGAGGCAAGGTCACCTCCGTGGACAAAGCCAATGTGCTGGCGTCCATGCGGCTGTGGCGACGTCAAGTGGAAAAAGTCGCCGACGACTACCCCGACGTCCAATTGGAGCACGGGTTAGTGGATTCCTGCGCCATGCAGATCATCACCCGGCCCACGAGCTTCGACGTGGTGCTGGCCGGCAATCTCTTCGGAGACATTCTTTCCGACGAAGCCGCGGTGCTGGCGGGCTCCCTCGGCATGCTGCCCTCCGCCTCCTTGAGCACGGGCACGCTCGGTCTCTACGAGCCGGTTCACGGCTCGGCTCCGGACATAGCCGGCCGTGAGCTCGCCAACCCCGTCGGCGCGATTCTGTCGGCGGCCATGCTCCTCCGCCACAGTCTCGGATTGGATGGAGCTGCCCGAGCCATTGAAAGCGCCGTGGAAAAGGCCCTCGACGCCGGGCTTCGTACCGCCGAGCTGGCCCGGGGAGGCCCGGCTGCGAGCACACGAGAGATGACCGACGCCATCCTGCGCGAGCTGCCGATGGTCGCTGTCGCTTGAAGCCTTAGCCGCCACTTCCGGGCGCATAAGCCTTGTAGCTGTTGTTGCCTGCCGTTCAAGACGACCTCGGTCTTAAACGACCGAGGTCAATTTTTTTGACGGGTCAATTTTTTTGTCGGTTTGACTGGTTAAGCTGTCGCTGGTGGTTTATACTTGCCAGAACCTTCGTTCAAGATCACGGATGGAAATTTTCTGAGCGTAGGCACATTGCGAAATTTGCATATGTTTCGCAACAAAGATCGTAATCTTCTTCTACTACTCTTTGCTCACGCCTAAATCGTCTGGGCGATGAAGATCACCGGGCCGCCCCCCTAGGCCGCTTCGTTGGTCTTCCGCAGATGTCCGCTGGTCGTTAGACAGCACAGCATAAGTGCGCCTCAGCCCCCGAACGACCGGTCGGTTGAATTACTTTCTGGTACTGGTGCCGGCCCGCCATAGGTGTGGGTCGAAGTCGCTGCTCAAGCAGCATCCGTCAAGCATTCCAGCTCATCGACCGAGCTGAAACGTTCGAATTTATGTTCGGACCGAACGAGGAACCCCCTATGCGACCGCTACTGCTTCAACGGCCTTCGTTGGGCATCGCGCTGCTGGCCTGCAGCCTTTGCCTGCTCGCGGGAATCCCCGCATCCGCCCAAACCACTTCCCTCAGCTTTACCAATTCCAGCTCCGACATCCTGAATGTTTTGGCCTCCGAAGGCTTGGTCGCCGGCGATCAAGTGGACGAGCTCGGTCAAGTGATCGGAGGTCTCGCGCTCGATACCTCGACCTCAGCCACTTACTCCAACGACGGTGCCGACGCGCTTCGGGCCACCCTAGAGCTGGACGGCGGACGCGATCTCTACCGCTTCGAAGGCACGTCTGAATGTGCCGGTCTAGTGGTGGTTTCCTTCAAAAATCACTCCGACAATCCCCTGCAAGTCCGGGACGCCCGCATCGTAGCGGCCACCCCGAGCTCCCAGGGGATCTACCTCGGCCAGGCCGTCACCACCGTGACCACGCCGACCACCGAGGAGCAGCTTCTGGTGCGTGGCGCCGGCTCCGTGCAGCTGGATGTCCGCTTTGCCCTCGGCTCCGACGGCCGGGGCCGCTTGGCCACCTTCACCCGGCGGATCGAAACCCAAGTGAGCTGCGACCAGGTCACCCGCCTGGACGTCCGCGCCGGTGAGACCGCGGCCACCGTCGGCCTGTCCGACGTGGTGCCCGCCAACGGCTCCGAGCAGCTGCCTGTCCGTCGCGACGCCCACTCCCTGCTCGACGCCGAGCTGTCCAACGGCGCGGACACCCTCAAATCCGCGGGTCCCCTCGCTGCGATGACCACCGGCTCCTTCGCCAACAGCTCTGTCAAGGCCAACGGCGACGGCACCACCTCCTTCTGCACCGACGAAACCTTCGACGGCGTCACCCTGCCCAACATCTGGGGCTTCGACTTGATCGGCGACGCCCTGGTCGGCTCCGCCGGTCTCACCGGCACCGGCCGCCTGACCCTCACCGGCACCGGCACCAGCCTCTACCACGACGCCGACAACGGCGGATACGTCTACCGCAGCGTCGGCGGCGACTTCCGCGCCGAGGTCACCCTGGTGGACGTGCCGATCAACCAAGGCGGCGACTTCCGCAAATCCGGTCTGATGGTGCGCGAGTCCCTGGATCCCAACGCCGCCCGCGTGATGGTGCAATTGGTGGTCGATCACCCGGTCTACAACACCACCGCCCTGCAATTCGACTTCCGCAACAAAGCCGGTGACGCCCTCGAGCTGGCCTCGACCCCGGTCGACCTCGGCCTGCCCCTGCGCATTGCCGTGGATCGCCGTGGCGACGTCTTCACCGCTTATTACTCCACGGACAACGGCAATTCCTGGATCAAACCCCTCGGCGGTGTCGGCCAGGGCCAGATCGAGATCGAGATGGGCGCCGCGTCTTTGGTGGGCATGACCGCCACCTCCTACGACAACGCCCTTCCCTTGACCGTGGAATACGACGACTTCCGTCTGTGCACGCCCAACAATGATCCGGCGCCGAATCTGCCGCCGGCCATCAGCTGCTTGGCGCCGCCGAAGCTCGACCTCTACTACTTGGTGGATTCCTCCGGCTCCATGACCGCGGCCTTCCCGGGCGCCACCTCCAAGCTGGCGGCCGTCGCCGACGCTATCGCCTCGGCCAACACGCTCCTGGGAGCCAACTTCCCGGGCAGCCGGGCCGCGTTGGTGACCTATCGCGGCGCGGTCTTCAGCGACCCGGTGTACAACGTCACCCAAGGCGCCCAGGTGGTCACCAACCTGACCACCGATCTCACCGCGTCGTCGAACGCCATCGCCGCGATCGACCCGACCCAGATCCATCCCGACGCCAACACTCCGGCGCCGATCGCCCTGGATTTGACCACCCAAGATTTGGTCAACACCAACGCTCCGGACTTCCTTCCGGTGGTGGTGTGGTTGACCGACGGCGCGCCGAATATCGACATCGACGGCCAAGGCCCGCTCGAATATCGCTTCACCGAGATCCTGCCGCTCAGCATCCGGGATACCAACAACGACTTCCTGCCCTTCGGTCAGGTCGCTTGGCTCGGCAACTACAACGGTGGCATCGGCACCTACGACGGCAAGGTCTTCGCCGACACCATGTTCCAAATCGAAAATCTCAAGGACACGGTGACCGACGCGCTGATCTACCCCGTGGCGATTCGCGGTGAGGACACCTTCTACGAAGACCTGATGGCCTACGCTGCGGCCTATACCGGCACCCAGCTCTTCACGGTCGACGATACCGACGGCTTGGCCGCCGCCATCGCCGACATTCTGACCGTGCTCGACTGCGGCGCCACCATCGGCGACTACGTCTGGAACGACGTCAACGGAGACGGCGTGCAGGACGGCTCAGAGTCGGGCATTGCCGGCGTGACCGTCGAGCTGCGGAACGATCAAGGTACGGTGGTCGCCACGGACGTGACCGATGCCAACGGCGCCTACCTCTTCGAGAACGTGGTGCCGGGCACCTACACGGTGACCGTCGATGCGTCGAGCTTGCCCGCCGGCCTCACGGTTCCGACCTACGACCTCGACGGTCTCGGCACGCCGAACGAAGCCTCGGTCACCGTGGCCGAAGGTGACGAGCGTCTCGACGTCGACTTCGGCTATCAAGCGACCGCTTCGATCGGTGATCGGGTCTGGCTCGACACCAACGGCGACGGCGTGCAAGACGGTGACGAGACCGGTATCGCCGGCGTGACCGTCGAGCTGCGGGACGATCAAGGCACCGTGATCGCCACCGCGACCACCGGCTCCGACGGCGAGTACCTCTTCGCCGATCTGGTGCCGGGCACCTACACGGTGACCGTGGTCGACACCACATTGCCCGCCGAGGTCGCCGGCCCCACCTACGACTTCGACGGCACGGCCACCCCGCACACCGCGTCGGTGACCGTCGCTTCCGGAGAAAGCCAGCTCGAGGTCGACTTCGGCTACGAGCCCGACGACACCGGCGGCGGCGGTGGTGACACCTGCGTCGAAGGCACGTACCGGGACGACTTCAACGTCGCCTCGTTCAGCAACCAAGACGGCAGCCTCGATTGGGCCGGCGATTGGGTCGAGAACGATCCGTTGGCCGCCGGCGTCGGCGACGGTCAGGTTCAGGTCCACGACGGCTTCCTGACCCTGGACGACGCGCCCGACACCGGTGCTCAGCCCAGCGCCGAGCGTTCTGCCGACCTTTCCCACGCGGACGGCGCCACCCTGAGCTTCGCCTTCGCCACCAGCTACGGCGTCGACTACAGCGACGCGGTCACGGTGGAGATCTCCAGCGACGGCGGCGCCACCTGGACCACCCTCGAGGTGATGGACGGCATCGAAGGATCCGTCACCGGTGAGCGTTCCTACGACATCAGCGCCTTCATCTCCGAGGACACTCGGGTTCGCTTCCGCGTGTCGAACAAATACGGCGGCTCCGACGAGCTGTTCTGCATCGATTGGATCGAAATCGTCACCACCTGCGACGTCGCCTGTGATGGTGCTGTCCAGGCCCGGGACAACTTCGACAACGACAGCTTCAGCAACCAGGACGGCGCCACCGATTGGGCCGGAGATTGGGTCGAATTCGATCCCACCGTCGCCGGCGTCGCCGGTGGCCAGGTCCAAGTCCACGACGGCTTCCTGACCCTCAACGACGCCCCGGACACCGGTTACAGCCCCAGCGCCGAGCGCTCGATCGACCTTTCCGGCAAATCCAACGTCACCATGAGCTTCGCCTTCGCCACCAGCGGTGGCGTCGATTACAACGACAAGGTCAAAGTGGAGATCTCCAGCGATGGTGGAGCCACCTGGACAGTGCTCGAAGTAATCTACGGCATCGAAGGCGCGGTCCAAGGCGAGCGGACCTACGACATCAGCGAGTTTGCCTCCGCCGATACCCGCATCCGATTCCGAGTAGCGAGGAATTACGGCGGCCACAACGAGCTGTTCTGCATCGATTGGGTCGAGATCGTCGCCGACTGTGACGACGACGGCAACGGTGGTGGCGGCAGCCACCCCGGTGACCACTACGAGGGTGAGCTGACCTGCGACGACGACAGCAACTTCCAACCGGACGGCTCCTACTATTGGAGCGAGTCCGGTGTGCACGAGGGCTGGCTCGAAGGTGAAGGTCGAGATTTCGACCTCTACCTCTATCGCTGGAACGGCTACCGCTGGAGCAAAGTGGCTCAATCCATCAGCGAAACCTCCTCCGAGCACATCCGCTACGAAGGTTATTCCGGTTACTACACCTGGGAAGTCCGCTCCTATCTCGGCCACGGGGCCTACGATCTGTGGATCTCCCATCCCTAAGCTGATCAGACTCGTCTGAATCGACTGCCTGCGAGGGCATGTCTTCAACCCGCCACGGAAACGTGGCGGGTTTTTTCATACCGTGAAATATATTGAACGAGCGTTCAAGGGCAGCTATACTTAGAGCCATTTTGAACGATCACTCAAATCGATGGCTCAACCTCAGCCCAACAGCGGAGAGAATCCCATGAAGCAACACGTATCTTCCCTAACCGGACCCAAGCCGACCCGCTGGTTGGCGTTTGGGTTATTGATTTCGGTCTCGGCGATTACCGGCTGGAGTCTGGGTGCGGCGGAGGCTCCGGAGGATCCGGGGGCTCAGTCAACCGCCGATACCGGAGCGGTGGCCGAGCCTGCGAAGGTCGATCTGGAGAGCGGTCGAGCGGCCAATCTCTCTCCCGACGCCTTGGCCGACGGCCCCCTCGCTCCGTACATTCCCTTTCTCGGCACCTGGGAAATTAGCCATCAGTGGAAGGACGGCACGCCGATTTGGTCGTTGAATGAATTTGAGATCGGCCCCGGGGGCAATTTCGTCATCGCCCGCACCTTCACCCGTGACGGGGACGGCCAGGTTTACGAGCGCTACCACACCTATTTCTCCCACGACGAGGAGAAGGGCATGGTGAGCCACGGCTTCACCTATGACGGCACGGTATCGATCGTGGAAGGTATCGAGAGCTTTGAGGGCGAGACCGGGCCGGGGTTCACGTCCTATTGGAGCCCCGGATCGGCTCAGATCAAGCAAACCGTCGAGATGTTGGATGCGGACAGCTATCGCTGGCGAGTTTGGACTCGCACCGAGGATTCCCAACCGTGGGCCGAGATCATGGACGGTGTGTGGAAGCGAAAAGACGGTTGAGCCGGGCTCGCGAAAGCAGTGCTAGCCCTCCTCAGGCACTTACTTGAACTGGGGTTTACGCTTCTCCACCCAGGCGTCGTAGGACTCCCGAAAGTTGGGATCTTCCATGCAGGCCGCTTGGATCTCCACCTCGGCGGCCATGGCCGATTCCAAGTCCATGGATGCTTCTCGCTGAATCATCTTTTTGGTGACCTCGAGACCGAAGGAAGGTCCGCGGGCCAGCCTCTCGGCCATCTCCGTGGCTTTAGCCAACACCTCCTCTTTGACCACCACCCGATTGTAGAGACCCCAACGCTCGGCGGTCTCGGCGTCTAGGAAGTCACCGGTCATGAGCAGCTCCGCGGCGCGGCCATGGCCGACGATCCTAGGCAAGAGCCAGCTGGCTCCCATATCCGCTCCCGACAGACCGACTTTAGTGAAGAGAAAAGCGATTTTCGCGTCCTCCGAGGCGATCCTCAGGTCGCACGCGCTGGCGATGACGGAACCGGCACCCGCCACCAAGCCGTTCAACGCACCGACGATGGGTCGTCGGCAGCGCAGCATGGAGAGAATGAGCGCGCCGGTCCGGCGAGTGAAATCCAACAAGCCTTGGTAGTCGCGACCGAACAGCTCACCGATGATGTCTTCGACGTCGCCGCCGGAGCAAAACGCTTTGCCCGCTCCGGTCAGCACCACGGCTCGCACGCCCTCCGCCGTGTCAAGGTGATCAAACGCCAGCTTCAGCTCGTCGTAAACCTCAAAGGTCAACGCGTTGTAGCGATCCGGTCGATTGAGGGTCACAGTCGCCACACCGGTCGAGGCGTCTACGTCATACGAAAAGCTCTTGGGCTTAAAGGTCACGGTTTTCTCCTCAGGTGAACGTCGATCCCACGAAAGGCGGCGCGGTTATGGATTGCGGTGACGAGGCAGCGGGCTCGACGGGGCCTGAATTCTACGGCAATCCGGTCGGCAATCAGGATTTGGCGGTCAGGTCGCGCAAGTTTTCGGTGAAGGAGGTCCCTTTAGACCGTGGTAGGATTTCGAGCAGGCTCTGCCGAGAAATCGAGCCCATGGTGGTTATTGTCGTTTCTTCTTCGCCGTCAGCCTCTGAGATTTTCGATTTATGTTAACGATTTGGCTTCTCTCCGGCGCCTTGCTCGCCGCTCTCACTTTCGGCCTGTGGCAGGCCCTGGCCCGCCTCAAGCTCCGGCAAGAGCTGGCCAAGAGATCGAGGCGAGCCCAAGAAGAAATGCGCAAGATCCGAAGCAAGCTCGACGGGCAAGACGAAGAGCTCAAGGAGCTGCGCATCGCCAAAGAGATGCTCGAGCGAGCCCTCGACGTCAGCGAATCGTCGGCGCGGGCCAAGCACGAGTTCTTGGCCAATATGAGCCATGAGATTCGCACCCCATTGAACGGTGTTTTGGGTATGTCCGAGGTGTTGCTGTCGGGCAACCTCGACCCGCAAGAGCAGCGCGACATCGTGCGCGCCATGCAGACCAGCGGCCAATCCCTGCTGCACATCATCGACGACATCCTCGCTCTCTCGAAGCTCGAAGCCGGTCGCGTGGAGCTGGAAAAACGGACGGTCGATCTTCACGCTCTGGTGGAGGACATCCTGGAGTCTTTTGCCCGCGATGCCTACGCCAAAAACATAGCGCTCAGCGCGTCTACGACCCACGCGCCCCACCGGGTCCGCATCGACAGCTTGAGACTGCGACAGATTCTGGCGAATTTGATCGGCAATGCCCTGAAATTCACCCAAAAAGGCGAGGTCATGGTGCGTGCCCGTCGCTTGGGAAACCACGGCCTCGCTTTCGAGGTTCGGGACACCGGCATCGGTATTCCCAAAGAGAAACAAGAGGAGCTCTTCGACGCGTTCACCCAAGCCGATCTTTCCACTTCGCGCCAATTCGGCGGCACCGGTCTGGGCTTGGCCATCTGCCAACGATTGGTTCAGCTGATGGACGGCTCGATTCGGGTCGAAAGCGAGCCCGGCGGAGGCTCAGCGTTTCATTTTTCGGTGCAGGTGGAGAGCGACCAAGAAGAGAGCGTGCCGAATTCCCGGGTCGTCGGCCGCCAGGTGGTGCTGATCGACCCGAGCCCGTGGCAGCGACGCAATCTGGCCTCGCTCCTGGAGAGCCAAGGATTGATCGTCGAGGCGTTCGAGTCGGGAGCGGAAGCCTTCGGCTCTTCCGGCGACTTCCTGTTGGTCTCTCGGCACGCCGAGGATCCCGCCCGAGTGGTCCGCGAGCTGGGCGGCGGGGCCGCTTGTTTCCTCATGGCGTCGATCGCGGATCCCGTCGGACGCCAAAACGCCTCGGATCTCGGCTTCGACGGAATCCTTTCCCTGCCGGTGCACAAGAGCCGGCTGATGGCGACCCTTGAGCAACCTCTCGGTGGCGCGACGGAACCGGTTCTCGAGGAAATGGACGAGCTGCTGGCCCTGCGCCTGCCGTTGCGCATCCTGGTGGCGGAAGACAACGCGGTCAATCAGCTGGTGGCGGAGGAGCTGCTTCGGGTGCTCGGCTACCGCCCCGACATGGCGGATACCGGCCAGGAGGTGCTGCGCCGACTCGAGACCGCCGACTACGACGTGATCTTCATGGACTTGGTCATGCCCGACATGGACGGCTTGGAAACCACTCGCCGGATCCGATCCACGTTACCGCCCGCTCGCCAACCCAAAATCGTCGCCTTGACCGCCAGCGTGATGTCCGAGCAGCGCGACTCCTGCCGCGAGGCCGGCATGGACGAGTTTCTGCCCAAGCCGATGCAGCTCGAAGCGACTCGACATATGTTGGAGCAGGTCGCCCGCCACCTTCGCCAAGCCGAGGGCAGCGCCGCTTGATTCCCGCAGCGACGAGCTAGCCGGGGACCACCGCCAAGGCCTGGATCTCGACCTTGGCCGCCGGCTCGAGCAGCGCGCTGACCTCGACCAGAGCCATGGCCGGAAAATGTCGACCCATCAGATCCCGATAGGCGGCGCCGACTTCTTTCAGCTGCTGCACGTATTCCGATTTGTCGACCACGTAGAGGGTTAGCGATGCGACGTGCTCGGCCCCACCGCCCGCTTCCCGCACGACGTCGAGCACATTGGCTAGGGCCTGGGCGAATTGACGATGAAATTCATCCGAGACGATTTGCTGGGAGCTATTCCAGGCAATCTGGCCGGCTACCGCGAGAAAACGCCCGCCTACCGGGCCCAACATACCGTTGGAATAACCCCTGGGAGCGCCGAGGCTTTCGGGATTGATGGGCTGCAGGGTCACGGAGCTCATGCCTGGAATCCCCCGCCGTCGAGCACCAGGGACTGACCGTTGACCCCCGCGCTCAAAGGCATGCACAGGTGCAGCACTTGAGCCGCCACTTCCTCGGAGGTGAAAATCCGTCCCTGCGGGCTCATGTTTTCCAGCACGGCCCGCGCCTCTTTCTCCGCCATTCCAGTCTTACCGGTGATCGTGCCCACGGTTTGGTCGGACATCTCCGTGTCGACGTAACCCGGGCACACGGCATTGACCGTCACCCCCTTCTTCGCCACCTCGGTGGCGACGGCGCGGGTGAATCCCACCACCGCATGTTTCGACGCCACATAGGTGGAAATGTACGGAGCGCCGGCCTTGCCCGCCACCGAAGCCACATTGACGATCCGCCCCCAGCCTTCGGAAACCATGTCGCCGATCGCCGCCCGGGAGCATAGAAAGACACCCGTCACGTTGACGGCGAAAATCCGATTCCACTGCTCCAAGGTTTCCCTGGCCAATGGCGCGGACGCCGCGATTCCCGCATTGTTGACCAGGATGTCCACCTTACCCATAAGACGCTTGGCTTCGTCGTAGAGGGCCTGGACCTGATCGGGCTGGGCCACATCGCATGCCACCGCAAAGGCTTGGTGCCCCTGCTCCCGAAGCTCGGTGGCTACCGCTTCTATTTGATCCTTGCTGCGGGCAGAAACCGTCACCGCGGCACCGGCCTCGACCAGACTGCGCGCCACCGCCGCCCCAATTCCTCGTCCACCTCCGGTCACCAATGCACTGCGCCCTTCGAGGGGCCTAGCTTGAGACATGAATGCTCGTCCTTTCTCTGAAAAATTGCGCTCTCGCGGCCCTATCTGCTCGGGTTCTGAGCACCCTCACGGTACGAATCCGCGTGATCCCTATCAGACCCTTGCCCGGTGCCGAGCTTATCCCGATTCTGGAGCCGGCCCGTCACGGACCTCGCTGGAAGGATGAGACACCAGAGGCGGGCGCTGAAAACGGTCTCGGTCAGGGGCCGGTGAATACCTGCACTGGGATCGTTGACGCGGATCCTGGAGATCTTGTAGGTTCTTTCTATGGCGCCCCATTCAGAATCGACTCGAATCCTGATTGTCGACGACGATAAGGGCATGGTCTCTACCCTCAGCGACATCCTCAGCGCATGCGGCTACAAGATCTCCGTAGCCGGCTCGGGCCATGAAGCCATCCACCAAGCCCATACGGCCACACCCCACGCGGTGCTCATGGACATTCGCATGCCGGGTCTGAACGGTGTGGACACGTTTCGTGAGATGAAACGGCTCGCTCCAGACTGCTACGTGATCTTCATGACCGCCTACGCCACCTCCGAGCTGGTGGAAGAAGCCCGCAGGGAAGGGGCGGTGGAAGTATTGCCGAAGCCGATCGACATGGAGCTGACCCTCGATCTCCTCTCGGAAATCGTCTCCCGAATTCCGCTCTTGGTGCTCGACCAAGAGGACGAGCCGCCCATCGAGCTCGAGACCGACGAAACTCTCACGACGGCCAAATTAGACGTCCAGCGAGTCCCGTCGATTGAGAAAGCGGTGCTGTGTTTCGAAAAGGAACCGTGGCGGGTCGTGTTGCTCGATCTCGAGATCGCCAAAACGGTCGCTTCCGAGCTGAGGATTCTTCACGAGCTCAATCCGAACGTGCTGATCGTCGCCATCGGGGATATTCCCAAACCCCAGCTCGCTAAGAGCCGCAGCATGATCAGCGCATACCTACCGAAGGATTTCGAAACCGCGGATCTGGTGGACATGATTCGCCTAGTGGTCGAGCGCCGAGCCGCTCACTGACTCGAGATCCTCCCGCCGAGCACCCACAACTCTTGCCAGGATCGCTCAGACCGCACGGTTGGCTCGCCCTGCGTGAGCCGGCTGGAATATTACGAAAAACGTTTCATTCCAAGTTTCGAATTTAACCTTTACCCTCCATTACGAAAAATATTGCAATAATAAACGATTTTCGTAACGGAGATCATAAGGTGAAGGCCCTATGCTCTTATCATTGAATGATTTGAGAATGGTTTGAAAAGGTTGAGAGCCATTCAGCTCTCCCAACTCCCGGGTTTCGATCTCGTGGTCCATCGTTAAGATTCACGGAGAAGGAATAATGCATAAGTTTTCCGTCATTTGGATCTCCCTGCCGCTGCTCGCTCTCGGCTCCCACACCATGAGCTCCCCCGAAACCAGAGTCTCCTCGGCCCCTGCAGTGGACGCCGCTACCACCCCCTCAAGTCATGCGGCGCCGGCCGCGGCCGAGTCTTGGATCGTTCAGGATCGGCAAAAGAGCATGGAAGAGCTGAAATCATCGATCCAGGCCGTCGGTGGGCAGATCACCCACAAGCTCTCCGTGATCCACGCGGTCACCGCGGAGCTCAATGCCGCTCAAATCGCCGCGCTGCGGGAAACGGCCCCCACCCTGCGTGTCTACAGCAACCGCTCGGTGAGCTCATCCAGCACCCTGCCCACGCTCTCCGACGACTTCGACGGTTTTGAAGGCTATGCAGGCGACGACGGCAATCAACCCTGGGCCGGTCCGTGGATCGAGGACGACAACGACGACCCGCATTCGGGCGACATCAGCATCACCCACAACCCAGCCGGCAACAAATGCACCGACGGCTCCAGCTGCCTACAAATCCGCACCTCCCACGCCACCGCCTCGATCTATCGCCGACTCGATCTCTCCGGCAGTGTGGCCGCGACCCTGACCTACGATTTCACCAGCCGGCTCAGGGCCGAGAATGAAGCTCACCTGGAAATCTCAGACGACGGCGGCGCGAGCTATCACCTGCTTCGCGTTTTCGACGCCGACGGCAGCCGCAGCGGCCACCACTGCATCGATATTTCAGACTTCCTGTCGGCGCAGACCCAGCTTCGAATTCGGGTCGAGAGCCACCAAGGGCATCAGAGGATCTGGTTCGACAACATCCAGGTCCACTACACGGCCCAAGCCATGCCGGGCTCCAATCAATACCCCGCCCAAACCCAAGCCGATGTCTTGCATCAACAAGGGCTGACCGGCGCCGGGGTGACCGTGGCCATGATCGACACCGGCCTGTGGAGCTTCCCTAGCCTCAATTTGGACACCCAAGGCCAACGGAAAGTCATCGCCCGTTACAACGCGATCACCGATGAGGACGGCGAAGCCGCCGACTTGAGCGGCCACGGCAGCCACATCGCCAGCCTGATCGGCAGCAGCGAGCCCGCCGACACCCCGGGAACCTACAACGGTGTAGCCCCGAACGCTTCCTTGGTGGCGGTCAAGGCCTTCACCGCCATGGGCGAGGGCAGCTACGCCGATGTGATCCGCGGCATCGACTGGCTCATCGAGCATAAAAGCGAGCTCGGCGTCCGAGTGCTGAACCTATCCTTCAGTGCCGAGCCTCTCTCCTACTATTGGGACGACCCCCTGAACCAAGCGGTCATGCAGGCCTGGGCTGAAGGTATCGTGGTCATTTCTTCCGCCGGCAATACGGGACCGACTCCCATGAGCATCGGCGTTCCGGGCAACGTGCCGTACGTGATCACCGTCGGCGCCATGAGCGACAATCAAACCGCGGATCCCACCGACGACTATCTTTCCGACTTCTCCGCCACCGGTCCGACCCTCGAGGCCTTCGTAAAACCCGAGGTGGTGGCCCCCGGTCATCGGATCCTCGGTGTCATGCCGCCGGATTCCTATCTTCCCAATCTGCGTCCCGAGCTGGCGGACGGCGCCTTCTTCTCGGGCTCCGGCACGTCTCAAGCGGCAGCCATCACCACCGGCGTGGCGGCCCTGCTGCTCGAGGCAGCGCCGTGGCTGACCCCCGACGAGCTCAAATGTCGCTTGATGGCCGGCGCCCAAGCCGCTGTGGACGCCCAAGGAGATCTGGCCTACAACCCGTTGCAACAAGGCGCCGGTTTGGTCAACGCCGTCGGCTCCCTCAACAGCAACGAGCTGACCTGCGCCAACGTCGGTCTCGACATCCAGCTCGATATCGCCGGTGTCGAGCACTACGGTGGGCCGGTCCGCTGGGACGCCGAGGAAGACAGCTTCTATGTGGAAGGCCTGGGCTACAACTGGGACGGCCTGCTCGAGAGTGGCGGTTACGCCTGGACCGGCTTGAATCCATGGGTCGACGTCAACCCATGGCTAGATGTCGACATCAACCCATGGATCAACCTAAACCCCTGGATCGACGTCAATCCCTGGCTAGACGTCGATGTGAACCCATGGATCGGCAGCAGCTGGTGGAGCGATGGCATTCCCTGGGAGAGCCAACCTCATCAATGGGACAGCCTAACGGAAACGGTCACGATCGGTCTTGTCCTAAGCGATTGAAGGAAGCCCGCCGGCATCTGAGGCTGGTATGCTCTACCTCAGGATGCCTGCGGGACTGCCGACACTCAAGAAAGCCATAAGCCGGAGATCCGTTGAGACTCTCCGGCTTTGCGCATTTGCTTTCCTCGCCACGTCCTTGCTCCATTCGTCAGGCTCTCTGGCTGCCCCCTGGAGCAGCGCTTCCTTCGAACAGCTCAGCAATGAGCAAGGCCTTTCCCAACCCACGGTCAGCTGCTTGCTCCAAGACTCCCTCGGGTACCTGTGGATAGGCACCCAGAACGGACTGAATCGATACGACGGCTACGGAGTAGAGGTCTTCTTCCAGGAATCGGGAAAGCTCAGCCACGACTGGATCACCTCGCTGACGGAGGACTCCTCCGGCGACTTTTGGATCGGTAGCGAAGGTGGAATCGCAAGATGGGACCGGGACTCGGGCGAGATCTCGTTTTTCCGCCACGACCCCGCAAGCGCGACGAGTCTCTCCAGCGATCGAGTTCGATTCCTCAGCTTCGATCGTGACGGCATTCTTTGGGTAGGCACGGATGATTCGGGGTTGAATCGACTCGACCCCTCAAGCGGCCGAATCACTCAATTCCGACACGACCCTTCGGACTCGGGCAGCCTCGGCAACGATCACCTGCGAGCAGTCCTAGAAGACCGCGAGGGCCGTCTTTGGATAGGTACCTTGGCAGGGTTGAACCGGTTCGACCGGGAAACAGGCTCGTTCTTCCGGGTGCTGCTGAGGTCCGATGGCGACCCTGATCTGCCTCCCTTCGAGGTGAGGGCTCTTTTCCAGGATCGCCGGGGGGACCTTTGGATAGGCACCCAGCTGGGACTGATTCGCTACCGGCCCAACACCGGGGAAACTGAAACGTTTCGACATTCATCGAATCCCGGATCCCTAAGCCACGACATGGTCCGAGCCGTCTTCGAGGATAGCGAAGGCAGGCTTTGGATAGGCACAGCCGGTGGGCTGAACCTTCGACCAGAGCCGGGCGGCTCGTTTGTGGGATTCGATTCGGACTCGAGCAACCCTGACAGCATCGGCTCCGACCAGGTTTCCACCATCCTGGAAGATCGTAGTGGCAACCTCTGGTTCGGCACACTGACCGGCGGAGCATTCAAATGGAATCCCCGAAGCTTATCCTTTGAGCACCTTAAGGAAGGTCAGCGCAACGAGGATAACCAGCGCAATCTTATTCTTGCCATCAGCGAAGACCGCGATCGGCACCTCTGGACCGGATCCTGGGGAGGAGGTTTGATCGAGCAAAACCGACAAACCGGCGAGAGAATCCACTATGTTCACAATCCAAAAGATCCGTCTAGCCTGAGCGAGGATCGGGTCATGGCCCTGCTCCACGATAGCCGAGAGCGCTTGTGGGTCGGAACCATGGCCAAAGGACTGAATCTCCTGGAGCCTGATGGCCGGCGGTTCCGCCACTTCCGACACGACCCAAACGTGCTCGACTCGCTGAGCTCGGACAGTATTACGAGTCTGGCCGAAGACGCGAAGTCCCAGCTCTGGATCGGAACCTTCGGCAGCGGCATCAATAAGCTTCTCGGGGATAGCCGTTTCGAACGATTTACCAGCTCCGGCTTCGAGGGCCTTGCTTTGAGCAGCGATCGGGTATTTGCCCTAGCACCGGACGCCCACGGCCGCGTATGGATCGCTACCGACGGCGGTGGGCTCAATTTGCTCGACCCCGAGAAGAATCGTGTCTATCAGTGGCGCCACAACGACACCATCGCTTCTAGCTTGAGCAGTGACGAGCTCTACTCCCTTCACATCGACGAAGCGGGGCGTCTTTGGATTGGGTCGAAAAACCATGGCCTCGATCTCCTTGAATCCTTGGACCTGTCTAACTCTACGGCCACGTTTCGACAGTTCAACCTGACCGACCGAGCTACCAGTAACACCATTTGGGGAATTGAATCCGATACGAAAGGTCGCATCTGGCTCAGCACCAGCAACGGCTTGGTACGGCTTGAGCCGGAGAGCGGGTCCGTTCGTCGCTACGACACCAGCCATGGATTGCAAAGCATGGAATTCAACCTCGGCGCCCACTTCCGCAGCCCCGCGGGTGAGCTCTTCTTCGGTGGCGTCAACGGGCTCAACGCTTTCTTCCCAGAACAGGTCCGCGACAACACGGTCCCGCCACCGGTGGTGCTGACCGACTTTCACGTGCTCAACCAACCCGTGGACGTGGGGCAACCGCTGACCGCCGTCCAAGAGCTCAAGCTTGAGCACGACGACCACTTTCTCGCCTTCGAATTTGCAGCCCTAGACTTCACTGCGCCAGAGAAGAATCGCTACCGTTACCAGCTCGAAGGTTTCGAGGATCGCTGGGTCGACCTTAATACCGATCGAACCGTCTCGTTCACCAGCCTGAATCCCGGAAAATTCGTATTGAGGGTCCAGGGCTCCAACAGCGACGGCGTGTGGAGCGAGCCGGGGGCGAGCCTCGCCTTGACCGTCGCACCACCGCTTTGGCGAACCTGGTGGTTCCGAAGCCTGCTCCTCCTCTTTGCCGCCGCCACAGCCACCTTGGCCCACCAGCTCCGAATCCGCCGCATCCGATACAACAACGAGCGCTTGCACGAGCTGGTCAAAGAGCGCACCCGAGATCTGGAGCAAGCCCAGGAACGACTGGTGCGCAAAGAAAAGCTGGCGGTCCTCGGTGAGCTTTCCGGCAGCGTGGCCCACGAGCTGCGCAACCCCTTAGGCATCATCAAGAACTCCGTGTTCTTCTTGCGTTTGACCCAAAAGATGGTGGACGACAAAGCCAAGGAGCATCTGGCTTTGATCGAGCGCGAAATCAAACGCTCGGATCGAATCATCGGTGAGCTGCTGGACTACGCCAAGGAGCCGACGGCTCAAACCGAGCGGACCTCGGTACGCGCGCTGATCGACGCCGGTCTCGAAACCGTTGATATCCCCGAATCCATCGAGCTGGTCGTGAATTTGGAGGAGGATGGGCGCGAGCCCAAAGACGTGGAGGTCGATCCCGGCCAAATCGAGCGGGTATTGAACAATCTGTTGTCGAATGCCGCCCAGGCCATGCCCGAAGGGGGCACCTTGACCGTCGACTGCAAGACCCTCGATACCGAGGCCCGGATTCGAGTCCGAGACACCGGCGTGGGCATCGAGGACGAAGATCTCGACAAAGTCTTCGAGCCGCTGTTTACACGTAAAATCTATGGAATAGGATTGGGACTCCCACTTTCACTGCGCTACGTGCGAATGAATGGAGGCCGCCTCGAATGCGAGAGCCGAGTAGGAGAAGGCACCACATTCCATCTATTTCTACCCTTGGCGACCGATTGAAGCTCCGGAGGGACCCTCGTGGCTGACGCCAATCACGTCAATTTGCTCCGGCAGGGGCGGGAGGTTTGGAACGTATGGCGTAGCGAAAATCCCGCCGTCCGCCCGAACCTCGTAGAAGCCGACCTCGCAGGTCTGGATCTCGCGGGTGCTCTGCTGACCCGCGCGAACCTGTGGAATGCCAACCTAAAGGGCACGATTCTGAGCCGCGCTGATCTCAAAAGCGCTTTCCTACGCAATGTGGATCTCGAAGGCGCCCGTCTGGACGGTGCGATCTTGCGCGGCATCAAAGCCGTCGGAGTCAATTTGGTGCACGCGCAGCTTTCGGAAGCGGATCTAACCGGGGCCGATCTCAAAGGCGTCGTCTTGGAAGGAAGCTTGCTCGCCCGGGCTTCCCTGCGTGGCGCCAACCTTTCCGACTCGAATATGCAAAAAACCAGTCTGGTTCGAGCCAATCTGAGGGGAGCGGTGCTGGAAAACGCCGATCTCACCCGGGCTAGATTGGTAGGCGCCGATCTCTGGGGCGCTCGCTTAACAAAGGCCAATCTCCAGCGGGCCGACCTGCGGGGAGCCTATTTGCGCAACGCGAAATTAGAAGGGGCCAAAATCCTCGGCGCGAATTTGAAGGGCGCCACCTTAACCGGCGCTATCCTCGACGGCATCGACCGCACCCAGCTCGTGCTGGTGGGCCTACGCGACGCTTACCTCGACGAAGATTTTGCCTGACCCTAATCCTCAGCGCCGCCGCAAAAGGATCACGGTTTGGTCGTCTCCTTGAGCTCGCCCTTGGGCCCAGGTGAGCATGGTTTCGTCGATTTCTTGCAGGATTTCTTGCAAGCAGCGATCTGGTGCCCGGGCTAGGAGCTCGATCAAGCGGCCCAGTCCAAATTCTTCCTCGTCTTTGGAAGATTCGCATTCCGTGATGCCGTCGCTGTAGATGCAGACCAGATCACCGGGTTCGAGCCTGAGGTCCGCTGATCCGTAGACACTCTCCGGCAACAGTCCGAGAGGTAATCCCTTGGATGAAAGGTGCGCGACCTCTCCATCTCGACGGATCAACACCCCGGGGTTGTGGCCCGCGTTGACGTAGGCCAAATCTCCGGAGTCGGTGTCCAGGAAAGCCAGCAGCATGGTGATGAATTTGTTGGTGCTGGACGACTCATAGATGTGGCGATTCAGCCGTTCGATGAGAGCAGGGCCGATTTCCATGCGATCCAGCAGCACCCGTAGCGCGGAATGTACTGTGGACACCAAGAGCGCGGCCGGCATGCCTTTGCCGGTGACGTCACCCACCACCAAGACCCAGCGCCCATCCCCTACTTTTTGGAAATCGAAGTAGTCACCACCCACTTGCTGGGCGGGTCGATTCCAGCCGATGACGTCGAATCCAGGAATCTCGGGCATGGACTTGGGCAGGATCTGTTGTTGGATCTCCGCCGCCAGCTCCATTTCTCGCTCCAAGCGTTCCTTTTCCAGGGCGAGCATGTGCAACTTGGCGTTTTCGAGCGCTATCGCGGCTTGGTTGGCGAATAAGGATAGTGTCCGCCGATCCTTGGCGGCAAACGGCCCGACCCCGACTCGGCTTTCTTTGTCACCGACCACCAACAGACCCTTCGGGCTGCCTTCGATCTCGACCCAAACCGCGAGCAGGTATCTGGCCCCGGGCAGCAAGTCTTCGGGCAAGGCGCCTTCACCGGCCACCAAGCTTTCGAGGTCCAATTGTCCGTCTGAAAATTCGGTCATGGCCGAGCCACCGAGACGGCTGGTCAGGCGGTAGGTGCCGTCTTCAATGAGGTAGAGCGCGGCTCTTCGCGCGTCGAGCAGCAGGGCTGCCCGCAGCAAGACTTCCTCGCCCAGCTTCTTGAGGTCTAGGGTCGAAGCGATGGCTAGACCCACCTCGTAGAGCGCTTCGAGCTCGACCCCTCGGAACATGGCCTCGAAGCTCTGCTCCTGGATCTGACGTTTCAGCTGACTGATTTTGGCTCCCGCCAGGAGCAATAAAACCGCGGATTCGTCTTCGACCCGGGCATCGTGCAGCAGCGCCAAACCCGGCAGCTCCAAACAGCGCCATTGCGCCAGCTCAGGCTGCTTTGGGCGCCCGTCTTCGACGTCCAAAGCATCGAATTGTTGGGGGAAATTGGTGGTGCCGACACAGATCCAACGCTCGAAGCTACCGCCGCCGGCCGCGGATTGGCGGTAAATTGCGGCACCGGCCGAGCAATTCTTTTCGCTCCAAGCTTTGAGCTGGTCTTCCAGATCGCGTTGATCGTCGGCTTGACGTCGTGTCTGGGTGAAGAGATCTCGCCACGCCGAGAGCTGGACTTTTGAGGAGGCACCGGAAGACGCCCAGGGGGTGTCAGTGGACATCAGCGTTCAGCAGCTTTACTGCAACCCCTCGATGGCGGATTCTTCGTCGGCATAGATTCCGGCGTATTGAGCCAAACCCATAATGTTGAAGGTCTTCTCAATGGTCGGGGTGAGGCTGCAGAAGGCCAGCTTGCCGTCGATGTCCATCATCTTCTCGATGATCTCGATCAGAATGGAAATTCCGATGGAGTTGACGATCTTGGTTTTGGCGAGGTTCAGCAACAGCTTCTTATTCCCGCCATCGATCAAACGATAAGCAACCTGGGCGATTTCCTCTCCGCCCTGGTTGTTGATGTAGCCATCGGTGTAAATCACTGCCAGACCGTCTCGCTGGTCGTCGACAGTCAGCTTGAGACTCTCAGTCATCGATTGCTCCAGACATCACCGCAGCTTCTTCATGGTGACGGTCGTGCCCTCTTCGTCCGAACGGATGTCCACTTCGTCCATCAGCCCGTGAATGATCATTAAGCCGTATCCGCGTTTTTGCGGCAAGGCGGACGCCGAGCCTTTCTTGGTCGCCACCTTTTCCGGCGAGAAGCCGATTCCGTGGTCGCGGATCATGATTTCCAGACCCTGGGGATCTTTTTCCTCACCGAGAACCTGCAACAAGATCTGCACCTCGCGGTCGTCAGAGTCGCTGTGCTCGAAGGCGTTGATGCACGCCTCGACGACAGCCATCTGAACCTCGTCGATTTTATCTCGACTCATGCCGATATGCTCTCCCAAAGCTCCCGCCGTTTTACTGGCGGTCAGCTCCATATTGGGAATCATGGGCAGGGTCAAGGTAATTTGCTGCATGGCATTCATGGTCCAGTCACCCGACGGCTAAACGTCACTCTCTCATCGGCATGAGATTCCTTCAGCTCGAAGCTTCTTAGAAGGTGAGATAGACCTGGAGCAGGTAAATCACGACAGGGTGAATGCGGTTCTGGAGCAATAACCAAGCAAAGCTGGACAAAGTTCCGGCGGACAGCAGTAAGTGGGCAGGTACCCGGGGAAGAGCTTCCACACGATTACGGGCGGAGTCTAACATGACAGCCTCCTCAAAGTTACACGGAGGGACATCGCAAACCCTCTGCCAACTTTCATCACCAAGCCGCCAAGAAATCCGTAAACTACTGATTACAAATCATTTACGAATTTTACAAAGATATTGCTCAGGACCTGAGCTGCCCTTCGAGAGCCATGCCGCATGCGGCAAAATGCCGCACCAGGCTTCTGATCTCATCGTTCCAGCCCGATAACCCTTGATTTCTCGACCTGGATCTAAAGTGCGACATTTTGCCGCACATGCGACACAATGTCGCACCTCGGATAGCCGGGACGACGGACCCGCCGGATCACAGACTGGAAGCTCGGTCAGAAGCCCTTGCGTTGCAGGGTTCGCCGGTCAACCCCCAACAAGCGGGCCGCGGCAGTCTTATTGCCTCCGGTGAGCTTCATCACCCGCTCGATATGCCTTTTCTCGTTGGAGACCAGATCGAGGGGATCCTGTCCGCCTTCGGACGCCCCGCCGATCAGGCTAAGAATCAAAGGCTCGTCGATGGAGCCGTCGGAGAGAGAAACCGCCCCTTCGACCAGATTCTGCAGCTCGCGGACGTTGCCCGGAAACTCGTGAGCCATGAGGAGCGCGAGAGCTTCCGGGGCAATCCGCGGCGGATTGATCGCCTCTCGACGACAGAAATCCTCCACGAATTGGCGCACCATCAACGCGATGTCCTGGCGGCGCTCACGCAAAGGAGGTAGCTCGATGTCCACACCTTTGAGGCGGTAGTAAAGATCCTCGCGAAAATCACCGTCCTCGATCCGTTGCTCCACGTGTCGGTGGGTCGCGGCCACGACGCGCACATCCACCGGAATGGCATGTTGCCCACCCACATGGGTGACCTCTTTCTCCTGAAGCGCTCGGAGGAGCTTGGCTTGCAACGCCAAATCCATGTCGCCGATTTCGTCCAGGAAGAGCGTGCCGCCGTCCGCCAGCTCGAACTTACCGCGACGTGCCTGGACCCCTGTGGCGACGCCACCTTCGATACCGAAAAGCTCGCTTTCCAGCAGGGACTCGGGCATGGCCGCGCAGTTGATGGCCACCAATGCGCCTCGACGGCCGGACAGGGAGTGGATCAGCTTGGCGATCAACTCCTTGCCGGTACCACTTTCTCCGCGGACGAGGATGTTGACGCTACGGGGCGCTACCCGCTCCACCACCTCCAAGACCCGACGCATGGGTGGAGCATGGGCGATGATCCGATGGTCGGTGAGCTCGTCGACCAAACGGCCTTTGAGGGCCTTGTTCTCCTCCTCCAGCCGCTCGCGCTGGGTCATCAGATCCTCGAATTGTCGAGCGCTGTCGAGCGCGACCCCCGCCAAGGCCGCGACCGAATTCAAAAATCGTCGATCCTCTTTGGAAAACCCTTGATCACCGTCGGCGTCCGAGCTGCGGGATTCTTTGTCGAGCAGGGCCAGGTAGCCGAGAAAAACACCGCGATAGGCTAGGGGTGTGGCCAAGAGATCGTGAAAAAGGCGCCCGCCGAGCTCCCCGGATTGACGGGAGATCGCCTCACCGCCGGAGAGCAGATCCGTCCACAGGGGATCCGATAAAAGAGTCGTGCCCTGGGGACGCTCGGTCCACCCCACCGAGGCCAAGGCCCTGGGGCCTCCAAAGGGGTCCCGGGTCACGGCCACCGCCGCCGCCGGATCCAACACCGTACAGACGAGCTGCAAGACTTCCTCGACCAGCTCCGCCTCCGGACGATCGGCGTGCAGGGCCAGGGCCAGATCGTAGAGGGTCTCCAATTGGAGAATGCGCCTTTTCTCGGCTAGATCGGCGGTACGAGGTATCATCACTAGGACATTCTAACGGCGATCTTTGACGGTCCACCATCATGAGCCAAACGAAACCCCACATCTTGGTTGTCGACGACAACCCAAATAATCGAGATTTGATCAGCAGGCGCCTGGAGCGCTCCGGCTATCGGGTCTCCGTGGCCGAGGACGGAAGCCAAGCTCTCGACAAATTGGAGCGCGAGGATCCGGACTTGGTAGTGCTCGACGTCATGATGCCGGGAATCTCCGGCACCGAGGTCTTGCGCTTGGTACGCAAGCAAAAAACTCAGCTTCAGCTGCCGATCATTATGGCCACCGCCAAGGATCAGAGTGAGGACATCGTCCACGCCTTGGATTTGGGCGCCAACGACTACGTCACCAAACCGATCGATTTCCCGGTCTTGCTGGCCAGAATCCACTCTCACATCAAGGCCCGTCAAACCGCGCGAGCCGCGTCCACGGGGCGTCAACGCCTGAGCCTAGGGGAGCTCAAACCGGGTTTGGTGCTGGACGAGAAATATCGCCTGGAGGAAGAGATCGGCTCCGGGAACTTCGGCACGGTTTTCCGGGCCACACACCTGTCTTTTCAAGAACCCGTAGCGCTCAAGGTGTTGAAGACCGCGGTGGACGACACCGACGAGGAGGATTTGCTCCGCTTCCGCCAAGAGGGCGCCTCGGCCATGCGGTTACAGCACCCCCACGCCGTCTCCGTGATGGATTTTTCCGTCGCCCACGGCCTCGCGGTTTTGGTGATGGAGCTGCTCTCCGGCCAATCCCTCGATCAGTTGCTGAAAGTGCAGACTCGCCTCGCCCCCAACCGAGCGCTGGAGATTATCCTGCCGATTTGTGAGGTGCTCTCGGAGGCGGACAATCTCGGCATCGTGCACCGGGACATCAAACCCGCGAACATCTTCCTGCACCAAACCCGCCGTGGGGAAACGGTCAAGGTGCTCGATTTCGGCATCGCTAAAATCGTCGGCGACGCGGCCGGCGAGCGCCACTTGACCCTGGACGAAGGCATTCTCGGCACCCCGGCCTATATGTCGCCCGAGAGACTGCACGGCCACGCCTATGACGGCAAGTCGGACGTCTACTCCCTCGGCGTGATGCTCTACCAGATGCTGGCCGGTAGCCTACCGTTTAATGTACCCAGCAACGATGCCATGGCGATCGCCGTACAACACCTGACCGCGGCTCCCATCATGCTCAGGGAGCACCTGCCGGCCGTACCGGTGGTGTTGGAAGCGGTGGTCATGTCGACGTTGAAGAAAGATCCCGGAGAACGCCCCTCCGCCGGGGATCTCGCGGCCGGATTGATCGAGGCCATCGAGTCGAGCGGTATTCACCTGCGCCCCGATGTCATCGAAACCGCCCCACCCCCTTCCGCGGGGATCCACGACGCCACCCAGCGGATGGATCAACGTAGCACCTCACGGCTGAGCTTCGATTTCAGCGATCTGCTGGACCCACCACCGTGCCGGGTCGAGCATCCACCCCTGCCGACCTTCGCCCCCGCCCGTCTTGGAGAGCCCTGGGCCTAGACCGGCCTAGCTTTCGAGCTGATAGCAGGGCCCCTCAGCGGCGTCGGAAGGCGCCTCCGCTCCGCTCACACGCCCGTCCAAACGAGCCCATACACCCGGTGAAACCAGGATTTTGGATGGCCCCGGGCTGAGAATCCGTTGTCGCAAGCGCTCCGCGGCTGCGACCGGTGGTCCCCAGATTCCCAATCGGCAACCCCTGCGGCCGAGCACTCCGACCACCGCCGGACCGAAGGCGATGCCAAAACGCAATCCGAGACCGCCATCGATCTCTCTAGCGTGATGCAGCATCTGCTGGGCACAAGACGCGGCAGCCATGGCCGGATCCGAGGCGCCGGAAAAATCGCCCGCGGCGGCAAGGACTCTGTGGCTGTCGATGGATACCAATTGCAGCTTGTGGTTGTCGGAGAAATCCTCGAACGACACCAAGAGCCGCTGCACCGCAGCTAGGGCGGAAAGCGAGTCGGAGCTAGCTTGGGCGAGCTGAGCGAAATCCGAGGTATCCCACGACAGCACGGTCACCTCAGGGTAGGCCTTGGGCGGTAAGCGCCGACTGCTACGGAGCTCTTCGAGCATCGGCTGGGGCAACCAGGAACGCATCAGATACTCCGTCCGACGCCGCTCTTGCTCCAGGTGAGCTCGCAAGGTCTCCACTTTGGTCTCGGCCCGCAGCCGGAAAAGAATCGCATCGAGGCGATGTTTCAGCTCCTCGGTGCGAAAAGGCTGAGAAAGCACCTCATGGGCGCCTTCTTCCAGGCCGGCCGCGGCCTCCGACACCAAATCGATGGGGCTGAGGATCAAGAATCCCAAATCCTTGCCCTTCGGATGCCGCTTCAGAACCTGCCAGAGCGGTTGACCTTGGTGCTCCAAGCCGATGTCGACCAAGGCCAAGTCGTACGTCTGCGAAGCGATCGCCTCCAAGCCCTCTTGGGGATTCCTCGCCAGGGTGAACGAATAACCGAGCCGGCTCAACCGGCCGGAGAGCATCTCCAGATGCAAGGGCGTGTCGTCGACCACCAACAGATGACCGCCGGTGGGGCTGACGGATCCGGAAGGGGTCTCGTCTGCCGAGGCTTTGGGCTCGGCGGATTTCTTGGCCGCTTCTTCCAAGAGCTTCTGAACTTTCGCCAACAGCCGAGGCCAGTCGATGGGTTTGGTGTCGTAATCGTCGCAGCCCGCCTCGAGCGCCTTTTCCGCGTCACCCGACATGGCGTGGGCCGATAGACCGATAATCGGAACCGCCTGGGTTTTCGGATCCCCTTTGATCAGGCGGGTCGCCTCGTAGCCGTCTAGAATCGGCAACCCGATATCCATCAGGATCAGATCCGGTACCACCCGCGCGGCGGTTTCCACACCGGCCGCGCCGTCTGCCGCCGAGACGACCTCGAATCCTCGGCGTTTCAGCCGCCGAGAGATCAAGTCCCGGTTCATCTCGTTGTCTTCCACTAAGAGAATTGTCTGCATCTCTCACTTCCTGTGGCGAGGTTCTGATCGATCGTGCGACGCGAAGAGCCGATTAGGGCTCCGTTTGGTCCAGAAGGGTTTCTGCCACCGGCTCCGGATCCGGTAACGCCATGATATACGGCAACGGTAAGCGGCTCGGTTTCGCTGGGAGCGTCGGCTCGGCGAGCTCAAAGTCCAAAGCCGGGATCAGGGCCCGTTCGGCATCGGCCGAAGGGGAGGGCATGAGCGAAAGCTCGGTGCCTCGCACTGCCTCCAAACCCTCAAAACCCAATTGGCCCAACATCGATCTGCCGCCGCCCTGATCGATTCGCCCGAGGACCGCCACCAGATTTCGCCTCGAAGACTCGTCCACCGCCCCGGAGCGGACCGAGATCAGGGGCAGTGAAATCGGGCTCCCGCGATAAACCACCCTGAGCTTTGAGCCCAGATTGTCCTGCAAGAGCGGCGAGTGCTCGGCCACCAAAGCGGCTGCCGCTTGGCCGAAGAGCACGTCGGTGACCGCCTCGGAATCGTCGACCACTTGGCGTAGGGCAGAGAAATAGGTTTCGGGGTCGAGCTCGCTGTTGAAGTCGGAAGCCGCCAAATGACCGAGACTCGAAGCGGTGCGCACCACGGTCAGCTCTTGACCCCGCAAATCCGCGAGACGCTGGACCGACGAAGCAGTCGGCACCACCACGACCCGACGATAACTGCCCACGCCATTGAGCATAAAGCGACCCACGGGCTCCAGCTCAATGGGAGAGCCGCCGAGGAACGACACCTCGCTCAACACCAAGACCACGTTCGGTGTGTCGCGCAGAAAGGCCTGCAGATCTTCCTGCTTTCTGAAAATCTCCACCTGCAGATCCACACCCCCCAAGGCCCCCTCCAAGCGCTGGGTCAGCTGGTCTAAACCGATGGCCAGACGGGCGGCGCTTTCCGCTCGATGAGACGGCAAATGCACCGCAAAGCTGTCCGCGGAGATGGCGGACGTCCCACCAAAAACCGACCACATCAGAAGCGCGAAGACCCTCAAGGCGTGCGAAGGACGGATGGCAGAAATCATCGGTAGAGCTCCCGGAGTCGATCGACCCAAACCTGAGCTTCTGAGCGTCTGGCACCGCCCTCGCGAAGATAGGCTTCATAGAGCTCCAGGGCGGCTTGGGGATCCTTTTTTTCGTCGTGCAGCAGGATCGCCAAATTGAGGGTCGCCTCACTGAAACCCGACCGGGCCGAGCGAAAGCTTTCTTCCGCTTCGGCGAGATTGCCGATCCGACTCCAAGCGATGCCCAAATTATTCAGAGCCACCTTCGACCACTCTGCGGACGGCGCTCGGCTCAGAGCCTGCTGGAGGGACGCTTGGGCTCCGCGGGCGTCGTTCCGCGCCAAAAGTGCCGAGCCCTCGATGAAGGACGCTAGGGCCGATTGGGCAATGTCGGCGCTGGGGTCGCCTAAAACCGAACGCGCTCTCGCCAGGGCCCGGCCAGGATTCTTGCTCAGCTGAGCGGCCCCGTCATCCAGCCAGGCCGAGCGCAACAAAGCAGCGGCGTAATCGCAGATGTCTTGGGTGGTGGCACCCTGGACCACCCATGCCTTGCCCGACATTCTGCCGACGGGCCCGGCTGCCGGAGCCTCACAGCTCTCCATGGCCGACTGCAATCGATCGATCGCGCGGCCCGTGGCGCTGGGTGAGCGGGCCCCCAGCTCTAGGCTCGCCAACGCGATTTGTAGCAGCGGGCCGTCGACATCGGTGTGCTCAGCCTGCTCCAGCCGAGACCGCGCTCCAGCCTCCTGCCCGACCGCCCAGGCCAAGATGCCTTTCAGACCGTCGACCTCGGGGGAAGGCGCCAGGCCGTCCAGCTGGGCCAGGGCGTCGGCAAGCTCGCCGCGTCCGGCCAAAACCGCAGCCGCGACGCCAGGGCCGGCCTCCCCTACCGCACCGAAATCACCGCGGCCGAGATCACCGCGGTCGACCTCGCCGTGGCCGAGCTGCCATGACGCCAACCCTAGGGCGGTGTCGATCCAGGCCCGTTGATCCACGGGCAGCTGCGGATTGGAGGAAAGGGCGGCGAGCTCGCGGCGGGCGTCGCCCCAGCGACCCGCCTGCAAGTGCATCAGCGCCAAATTTCGGCGAATGGGCCAGAGGCTCGGGCGCTCCCCGTGGGCGTCTTTGATCGACTGCAGGACTCGAAATTGAGCTTCAGCATCCCCCCGTGCCTCCTCGACCGCCAGCACCTCCAACTGGGTGGACAATTCTTCGGGGCGCAGCTCCAGGCTTCGATGCAACGCCTCCCGGGCCTCCTCATGCCTCCCACGTCGACGTAGCACGGAGCCGAATTCCTTCAACACCTCCGGATCCGACGGTGCCTCCGCCAGGACCTGACGAAAGACCTGCTCGGCATCGGCTACCCTGCCCAGATCCGTGTAGCAGCGGGCCAACCCCTCCATGGCGCGCATGCGCTCGTCCGCCTGCAGCTTGCGCAATCCCTTCTCGAACCAATCTACGGCCTGCTCGCATTGGCCTTGCCGATGCCGGATTTCCCCAAGCTGCACATAGGCGAGCGACAAGCCTTCGTCCAAACCCACTGCTCGCTCGTAGGCCTGGGCTGCCCGATCCCACTGCTCCAGCTGAACATAGGCGAAACCAAGGTTCAGCTGAGCGTCCGCCAGGGTCGGATCCACCTGAGAGGCGATCTGATAGGCCTCGACCGCCTGACCCCACTCCTCCAATTGGGAATAGGCGGCGCCGAGATTCGAATAGGCCACGGCATGGATCGAATCGATGCTCTGGCCTTTCACCAGGGCGTCGCTGAGGGGTTTCAGGGCTTGCTCGTAGGCTTTCTTCGCATCGGGATAACGTCCCAGCTCGACCCACACCGCGCCCAGGTTATAAAGCGCTCGGGTCTGACCCGGGTCTAGATCAGCAGCCTTCTCAAAGGCGACGACCGCCTCCTTCAGGCGCCCCAGACGATGCAATTGGTTGCCCAAAGCGAATTGAATGCGAGCGGATTTGGGCTCGAGACGCTCCGCCTTCCGGAGCGCCGCCAGGGCTTGCTCGTGCGCTTCCAACCGAGCCAGACCGCCGGCTTGGACTTGCAGGAGGTCGGCGGCCTCGCCGTTCGCCTCGATCGCCGCCGTGATGTGCGCCACCGCGGCCGACGGATCGTCCAAACGCAGGCACACCACCGCGGCGTTGTAGAGCAAGTCGCGATTACCGGGGCTGACACCGATTCCGGCCTCAAAGACCTCTTTGGCACCGGCCATATCCCCATTGCGGGCCAGGGTAGCCCCCAGGTCCAAATAGACCTGCACCGTTTCAGGCCCCAGCCTTCGGGCTTCCTTGAACACCTCGATTGCTTCGTCGAAACGATCTTGGCGCAGGTGGCGATTGCCTTCTTCCAGAAGCCGACGCACCACCTCGGGAATATCTTGGGCAGAGCCGGGCGGCGGACCCGCCCAAGACAAGCACAACACCAACATCCACAACACGTGTCGAGCCGCTCGGATCGTCAATTTCATCTTCCGACTGCAGGGCCGTCGCTTCAGTAGCGCAGCTCCACTGCTCCAAAAAAGGTCGTACCGGGGCGAGCCATGTCGATCGGCAAGAACGTCTCGACGATCTCCTCGTCGAGCAGATTCTTACCGTAGATCGAGAACCTCAAAGCCTCACCGGCATTTCCCCAACGCCAAGGCGCATCCCAGCTCAGCCTGAGATCCACCATCGTATAACCATCCAAGGTCACCGGACCGGTTCCGGCGAAATTCCAGGCGCTCGGGCCCAGCACGTCGTCTCTCCATTGCACCTCAAGGGCCCCTCGAAAACCCCGGAAAGGGCCGAAATAGGCACCGAGATTCACCTTGGTCTCCGGAGAATAGAGGAATTCGATGGTTTTGCCACTGGAATCCACCAAATTGCCGTCTTGCTCGTTGTCCTGATAGGCGACATTGAAGAAACCCGTAAACCGCTCGGAAGGTCGCCACCGAAGCTCCAGCTCGGCGCCGCGAATGGTCGCCGTATCGGGATGGTTCTCGGAAGTCACCACCGTCGGTCCTTGCCCGCGGATGAACGCCAGCACGATGAAATCTTCCACTTCCGATTGATAGAGGTCCAATTTGGCGGAGAGCGCATCGCTGATCCGCCGCTCGAAACCTAGATCGAAGGTGCTGATCTTCTCCGGCTGGAGATCTGGGTTGGGGCCGAAGACGGAATTCGGGAAGGTCGCAAACGGAGTCCGAATGCTGAAGAACCAAGCGTCGTTATAGAGCTCGTTGAAATTGGGAAAGCGGAAGGCCTGCGACCAGCCGGAGCGCAACACCCATTGATCGTCGGGATTGAATACCACCGACACCCGGGGAGACACCTCGTTTTCGAAGAGGTCGTTCGAGCCGTCGAATCGGGCTCCCACGGTCAACGTCACGCGATCGTCCGCCAGGGAGATCTGATCCTGCACATAGGCGGCGATCTTGGTGTATTCGAGCACCACCCGCGAATCTTCACCGGGAGTCAGCAGCTGCTCTTGATGGTCACCGGTGTCCACCCGCCGGGCTTCCACACCGAGCAGAATGTCGTGAGAAGGAAGGGTTCGGATGTTGAGCCGGAAATCCCCGATACCCTGAAAACCGTGGTCCCGGGTCTCACTGAACGTCGGATTCTGGGGCTGAGCGTGACAGGCGGAGCATTGGGAGCCCTTGCGTTGGGCGTAGGAAAGATCGGCATCGAAGACAATGCCCGGCCGAATTTCATGGCTCGCCTTGAAAGCGAAGATATCGACCGTCTGCTCCACCGTTTCGACGCTCTCGAAGACGGCTCCCGGGATGAAACCCAAGGGAATCGAGAATCCGTCGGCTTCGTCCTCGTGACGATAGTAGGACACCTCGAAATTCTTGTAGGAACCCTTGAGGTAGACGTCGCTGCCCTTAACCTCCGCGCCGCTCTCGAACCAAAAAGCCACCGGCAGCTGCCCTTGTTGCGCACGGGCCGAAATCAAGAAGTCGCCGTCACCGACGCTCTTGCCGTAGACGGCTCCGATGCTCCGGCTTTCCAGGTCGCCGCCGAAGACTTCCACCTCGGCCCCCTGCAAATCCTCACCGGAAAGGGTCACGATGTTGATCACACCCCAATAGGCGTTTTCACCGTAGAGGCTCGACCCGGGCCCGCGCACCACTTCGATGCGTTTGATGTTCTGCAACATGAAGAAATCGAAACCGGGATGCTGCGGAAAACCGCCCTTATTCCAAGAGTTGTAGGGCACGCCGTCGATCAACAACAACACACGGCTGGTGAACGGATTCTGGCCGAAGCTGCGCATGTCGATGGTCTGCACCATGGGATTCCACCGCACGTTGACGCCACCGACCAAGCGCAAGAGCTCGGGAATCGTCCGGGCTCCGGATTCCTGGATTTGCTTGGCGCTGATCACAGTCACCGCGCCCGGCGCCTTGGACAGCGGAATCTCGGTTTTGGTGGCGGCCTGAATGGTGAATTCCTCCTCACCGAAAAGCGTGACACCACCGATACCGCTTTGGCTGTTGTTGGCCCAAGCCGAGGCCATCGGCACAAGCCAAGCCAACACAAAGCCGACGAATATTTGCCGCGGAAAAGACGGGCAAAGCTTGGAGGAAGCTTGAGGATGGGCTTTCATTCCTGGTCTCCGAAAAACAGGTCTCCAAAAAGATCGCGAGCTCACCGACAGCCAGACTCGTATCCAGTCAGACTCGCACACAGTCACAATCACACACGGTCACAATCACACACGGTCACACTCGCACAATCACTACAGAGCCAACGAATCTGATTCCCTCATCTTCTCAGGCTCAACCGGGCCAACGATTGGATTTCTTCTTTGAGCTCGGGCAGCGAATAAGCGCTCTTCTGCAGCACTCTCTCGACCCCACCGTTGAGGCGAGACCTTTCTTCGGGACCTAGATCCATGGCGGTCAGCACCACCACCGGGATCTCACGCCAACTGGTGTTCTTGCGCAAATGGCCCAAGAAGGTGAAGCCGTCCATCTGCGGCATAATCAGATCCAGGAGAATCAGGGCAGGTTGCTGCTCGCCGACTTTGCGCAAACCGGCGACTCCGTTTTCCGCCTCCTCGACCCGCCAGCCCTGCTCCTCCAGGACCTTCCTGAGCATCTCCCGTTGCCGCTCGTCGTCTTCGAGGATCAAACCCAGGGGATTCTCTCCGTCACCTCGATGCTTAGCCAAGAGCGCCGCCAGCTTGCCGCGATCGATAGGCTTGCTGAGGTACTCCGCTCCCATGGCGATACCTTTTTCCCGCTCGTCGGAGACGCTGATCATGATCACCGGGATTTGCGCCAGCTCGGGATCCTCCTGAATCACCGACAACACCTCCCAGCCGTCCATGGCCGGCATCTGTACGTCGAGGGTGATCAGATCGGGTTTGTGCTCTCTCGCCAGTGACAGCCCTAGCTCACCGCTGGCCGCGGTGATGACGCTGAACCCTTGGCTTTGCAGCAGGTCCCGCAGCAGCTCGTGGATGGTGACGTCGTCGTCGATCACCAAGGCCCTGCGTTGGAGCTCGAAGCTACCGCTGATGCGCCCGGAGCGCCGGCGGGAGACCCGTTGCCATTCCCCCGTGTCGATACGGCCGGAATCCGTGGTCTGCTGAGCCTTCTCCACTCGCCGCGGCAACCAAACGGTGAAGACGGAACCCTTGCCCAGCTCGCTCTCGGCATCGATCCAGCCTCCCATCAGCTCACAGAATCGCTTGCACAAGGCAAGACCCAACCCCGTGCCGCCGTAATTTCTGGCGGTCGATGCATCGGCCTGGGAGAACGGTTTGAACAGGCGCTGCATTTGGTCCTCGGTCATGCCGATGCCCGAATCCCGGACTCGAAAAACCACCCACTCGGCGCCGAATTCCACCGAGGTCTCCACCTCCAGGGTGACCTTGCCGCGCTCGGTGAATTTGGCGGCGTTGGAGAGCAGATTGAAGAGGATCTGACGGGTCTTGGTGAGGTCCGCTTCCACGACCCCGACCTCCGGTGAGCATCGCACCTCGAGCTGGTTGCTCTTTCGCTCCACCAGCGGCGCTACCGTGGATGCCACATCCGACACCAGGTGGGGTACGTCGAAGCTCTCCACAAAGAGCTCCATCTTGCCCGCTTCGACCTTGGAAAGGTCCAGAATGCTGTTGATCAAACCGAGGAGATGCTTGCCCGCCGATTTGATTTTGTTGAGGTCCGGCAAGAAGTCATTGAGGCCCATTTCCTGAGCATCGTCCTCCAAGATCTCGCTGTAGCCGATGATCGCCGTCAATGGTGTCCGCAGCTCATGGCTCATGCTGGCCAAGAAAACACTCTTGGATCGATTGGCCTGCTCCGCCAGATCGCGGGCGTCCCGCAGCTCCGCATCGCGCTTCTGGATTTGGGCCAGCATCTCGTTGAAGCTGTCGGTGAGGCTGCCGATCTCATCGTCACCACGGCGCTCCGCCCGCAGGGAATAGTCTTTGCGCACGGAAACTGCCCGAGCCACTTTCGCCAGCCGTAGCACCGGCACGGAAACCGACCGCTGAAGATAGGACGCCACCATCAGCGCGATCCATGACACCCCGAGCAACACCGCCACCAAGATCTTGGAATAGTCGGTCAGGCGCTGTCGGATCTCGTCCAAGTTGGCACGAATGACGAACGAGCCCACTTCCCGGCTGCGGAAAAAGAGCGACCGATGCACCTCGAGCACCTCAGCGCCGGTCTCGTCGGAAAGAAAGCGGTGGCCGTCGCCCCCGACCTCGGCGGGACGCTCCGAGGGCCACGTGCGACCGTCGCGGACGAACTCCGCCACCTTATTCTGCTCGTCGTCGTAGACCGCGGCGGTAATGACGTTGGGCTGCATCTCCAAGCCGGCCAAGATCTGATTCGCCAGCTCGTGATCATTGAAGACCAGCGCGTTGGTGACCGTAGCCTTTAACGTATCCGCCAAAGTTCCTTGATCCTGAACCAGCTTTCCCCGAAACGAGTTATAGCTGTAGACAAAGAAGGCGGCAGAGGCCAAGAGGAGGGCCAACACGGAGGTGATCGTCATGATCACCATCAAGCGGCGCTTAATCGACAAGCGTTGCAAGTCGAAGAGGGACAATTTCACTCTCCTTCGAAAACGAGTCACTACCCACTACCTGGGCTGGATGCGCGATTTGCTAGCCACATCTTATGGCATCGGCACCGTCAACGACGAACCTCACCGAGGCCCCACTACTCCTCCATGGCGTACAAAACGATGAAATCACATAGTTTTTCTGCGCGATTCCACGAATTGGGGCAGAGTTGCCACGGTAGACCGAAGTGTCTTCTCCTCCAACCAGGGAGCAAGTAACCAGCCAAACTGCTTAATTTTCCCATGGAGCGCTGAGCGCCGGGCGGGTCGCGCCGACTCCGCCATCGGCTCTACCTATAGAGCGCAGTAGGAACGAAAACCCCGCCACCCGCTCAGTGATTTTTTGAAGCAGGCCGTTTCACGGTCCGGAAACGACCTCACCGCGAGTCGGCGCGGGTCGGCGTGGGTGCTCCGTGCGTCGCGGTAGGTTGTTGTCCCTGTAGGTTGTTGTCCTTGTAGGTTACAGTAGGAGCACAGAATCTGCCCGAGCCCACGGGCTCCCCCATCTCCTTCAAGGTCACGTCTCCCCTCCTCTTCATCCATTTCATTCTTGCTAAGAGCCCAATCCGTGTCAGATCAAACCAGCCCACCGAGCTCCGAAGACGTCCAGAAGCCCAATCTCGTCCAAAGAATCCCCAAGGGTGGAGTGAGCGATCCCGACGAGATCCTCGACATTTTCTTGGGATGGGTGTCCGACCAGGGCATGGAGCTATACCCCGCCCAAGAGGAAGCCTTGCTCGAGATCATGGCGGGGCGCCATGTCATCCTGAACACACCCACCGGCTCGGGCAAGTCGATGGTCGCCCTGGGCATGCATTTCAAGGCCCTCTGCGAGGGCAAGACCTGCTTCTACACCAGCCCTATCAAAGCCCTGGCCAGTGAAAAATTCTTCGACCTTTGCGATGTGTTGGGCCCCGAAAACGTCGGCATGCAAACCGGCGACGCTTCCATCAATCCGGACGGCTCGATCATTTGCGCGACCGCCGAGGTGCTCTCCAACCGCGCCCTGAGGCAGGGCTCCAATTGCGGTGCCGACTATGTGGTGATGGACGAGTTCCACTACTACGGCGACCGCGATCGGGGGGTCGCCTGGCAGGTTCCCTTGATCTCCTTGCCCGGCTCCACCTTCCTGTTGATGTCGGCGACCCTGGGAAATACCGCCCCTATTTCCGAACGCATCGAGCGATTCACCGGCCGGTCCGTGGCTTCCGTGGTCTCCGACACCCGCCCCGTGCCCCTCGATTGGGAATACCGCGAGACACCCCTGCACGAAACCGTGCAATACCTGCTCGACGAGGGCAAATATCCGATCTACATCGTCAACTTCACCCAGCGGGAATGCGCCGAGCTCGCCCAAAGCTTGACCAGTGTGCAGCTCTGCACCAAACGGGAGCGAAAGGCGATTCAGGAAGCGATCGGGGATTTCCGGTACGACACACCCTACGGACGGGATATCCGCCGCTTCCTCTCCTTCGGGGTCGGTATTCACCACGCCGGGCTTTTGCCCAAATACCGATTATTGGTGGAGCAACTGGCCCAGCAGGGCCTGCTGAAGGTCATTTGTGGCACCGACACCCTGGGGGTCGGGGTCAACATTCCGATCCGCACGGTGATCTTCACCAAGCTCTCCAAATACGACGGCACCAAAGTCTCGATGCTCAAAGTGCGCGACTTCAAGCAGATCAGCGGACGGGCCGGTCGTAAGGGCTTCGACGACCAAGGCAGTGTGGTTTGCCAAGCGCCGGAGCATGTGATCGAGAGCAAACGCGCCGCGTTGAAAGCGGCCGGCAATCCCAAGAAACGCAAGAAGGTAACCAAGAAGAAGCCGCCGCCGGGTTTCGTCTCCTGGGATCGCAAGACCTTCCGCTCGCTGATCGAACGCCCTCCCGAAACCTTGAGATCCCGGTTCAAGATCACCCAGGGCATGATCATCAACCTGCTCCAATACGACGAGGAGATGGACATCCCGGAGCGGGACAACTTCGATTCGTTGCGAGAGCTGATCCACCGCAGCCATGAAGACGACGCCCACAAACGTCGCCACCTACAGCGCGCGGCGATGATCGTGCGCTCCCTGCACCGAGCGGATATTTTGAAGGTGCAAAAGGACTCCACTTCGGATTATTACTGGGTGGTGGTCAACGAAGAGCTGCAATGGGACTTCAGCTTATTCCAGGCCCTCGCCTTGTATATGGTGGAAGCGATCGACATTCTGGATCCCCAAGACCCGGAGTACGCCCTGGACGTGGTGACCCTCACCGAGGCCATCCTGGAGGATCCTCGGGTCATCCTCTACCGCCAAGAGGACAAGGTGAAAACGGAAGCCATCGGCCGGATGAAAGCCGAGGGCCTCGGTTATGACGAGCGCATGGACAAGCTCGACAAGCTGACCTACCCGAAGCCCAGCCTGGAGCTGATCGAAGGCACCTTCGAGGCCTTTCGGCAGGCCCACCCCTGGGTTCGCGGCGAGGATATCCGGCCGAAATCCATCGGTCGGGACATGTATGAGGGTTATTACACCTTCAACCGCTACGTGAAGCACTACGGCCTCCAGCGGTCCGAGGGTGTGCTGCTGAGGTATCTCTCCCAGCTCTATAAAACCCTGGCCCAAACCGTGCCCGAGCGCTGCAAGACGGAAGAGGTCTACGAGATCGTCGGATTCTTCCGCACCATGTTGGAGCACGTGGACTCGTCCCTGATCATGGAATGGGAGAACATGCTGCACCCCGAGCTGCAGATGGACCAAGAGGCCCAGGATGCGGCACGCCGAGAGCTGCGTGCCTACGAGCTCTTCCACGACCCCAAGGCCTTCTCCGCCCGTGTTCGCGCGGAGCTCCATCTCTTAATCTCGGAGCTGGCGGAAGCCGACTACGAAGCCGCGGTATCGGCGGTGTGGATGGGCCCCGAAGGCAGCGACCACCACTGGACGGAAGGTCGTTTCCAGGAAGCACTGCGCCCCTTCTTGGAAACATACGGCGAGCTGGTCTTCAACCAAGAATCCCGCCGCAGCCGACACACTCGCTTGGAAACCGACGGCCATCGGAGGTGGAAATTCACCCAGATTTTGGTGGATCCCGAGGACCACAACGAATGGTATCTGGCCGGAGAGATCGACCTCTCCACCGACGAGGCCTTGGAAGGACAGCTGCTGCGGCTCCGATATTTGGGAACCTGAACGGTTATTTGGGCACCTAAGCGGCTAGGTTATGAAGAAACCCAAGGGTTATTTCGGAGCTTGAGAGGAAGCCCGACATTGAGCACATCCGGCCCCTACAGCCTGAGGTTTTATTCCACAGTGGGCGAGCTGCGCCCGATCGCGACCCCTTTGTTGAAACGCCGAGAAGCGGAGAACCATTTTTTCCTCGGCACCATGGGAGAGGCGTCCGACGATCAACCGGCCACGGGTCTGACCGTGCACCGAGACGGCGAGCTGATCGCCTGTGGTCTGGTGCCACCCAAGTGGAATTTGATGCTCTCCGAATGTGGCCCGGAGGCTAGCCGCCAAGTCGCCCGGCAGCTCGCTCAACGCCGAGTCGCCCTCAGAGGAATCCTCGCTTCAGAGCAAGATGGGGACACCTTCGTCAAAGCGTGGCACGAGCTCACGGACACACCCACGACCTTTTCCATGCCCATGGGAGTCTACGAGCTGACCCATGTGGTGCCGCCCGCACGACGAGCGAGCGGAGAAATGCGGTTGGCCACCCACGAGCACATCGAGTTGGTGACGGAGTGGGTGGATGCCTTCGGCAAACGGGTCAGCTCGCCCTACGACGATGCCCGTCGGGTGGCCGAGGAGAATCTCAAAGCCGAGCAGCTTTACCTCTGGCACGATCCGGAACCGGTTTCCATGGCGGCTTTCAAAGGCAGGACTCCGTCCGGGGTCCGCATTCTCCTGGTGTACACGCCGGACACCTTGCGCAGCCACGGCTATGCCTCCAGCTGCGTGGCCGATCTCAGCACCGAGCTGCTCAGCCGTGGCATGACCAAGCTCTTCCTCAACACCCAAATGAACAACCCCACCTCCAACTCGATCTACCAGCGGATCGGCTATCGCATGGTGTCCCTAGCGGTGGAGCACCGCTTTTGAGCCGGACGCAGGGCCGAAACGGGGTTTAGGGGTCGTCGACTGGAGCAGGCGGAACGGCCAGGAAGAGGGCTTCGAGGGCTACCGCCCTTCGCCCCTCACCATCGTCGCCGGCGGGGCGCAACATCAAGAAACCTCGGACCCGGAGCAGAAGATTTCCTTTTCGTCGAGTCGCGCTTTCGATCTTGGCCGTCAATCGGATTTGCGAGCCGGTGGAGACGGGCTGGATGAAGCGCACTTTGTCGAGGCCGAAGTTCACCAACATCTCGGCTTCGTCCATGACGAAGATCTCGGTCAGAAGCTTCGGAACCAAGGAAAGCAGAAGATAGCCATGGGCGATGGTCGAGCCGATGGGCGTCTCGGCGGCGCGCTCGGCGTCGAGGTGAATCCATTGGTGGTCTTCGGTGGCGTCGGCAAAACCGTTGATCCGCTCCTGGTCCACGGTCATCCATGCGCTCGCGCCGAGGTCGATACCCTCGGTGCCCTCCAGATCCTCAAACGAATAATTCAAGTCCTTCTCCTGAAGCTCTTCAGATAGCTGCGGTTGAGCGGTTCGTCGGGCTATGCCTCAAACGCAGGACCCTAGCATTTCCGATCCGGGTCGACCAACGGCGTCACTAAAAGCGCGCTCCCACGGGAACCGACTTCCCAGCGATCGGGTCCAAATCAGAGAGCATCGAGCGACTCAGGGCGCCCACCGTCGCTTCGACCGAAACCGCTTCGGTCGAAACCGCCTCGACCGAGCTGTATCGACCCACCGTGCCGTACGACTCTCTTTCGTACCCACGGCTCGGATCGATGCAACTCAGAACAGGCGGTCGTCGGAAACCCATCGGCACTCGAACGGATGACTCGCGCTGAGCATCCGCGCCCAGAGACCTGAGGAGCCTGTCATGTCGGAGAAGAAGCGTCCCGCCCCCGCCCAGAAAGCTGCGAAAAACCCGGCTAAAGAGACCGCCGTCTATCAATGGTTCGAGCAAGAGGATCGAGAAGATCAACGGAGCTTCCGAGCTTCTCTGGTGGCCGCCCTCGTGGTCCACCTCTTGATTCTCTTCGCCACCATCCCGACCCTAGCGTCCAAAGACATCGAAAAACCGCCGGCCAAGAAATACATCAAGCTGGCTCCGATCGTGAAGATGAAGAAGAAACCCCTGGAGCCTCGCGAGATTCCCGAGCCCCGGGAAAGGAAGGTGCCGATGCCGGACCCCGACCCTGAGGAACCTGAGATCTATGTGGCAGACGAGGTGGTCGAGCCGGTGATGGAGCTGGCCCCGGATGTCTTCCTCGCCATCCCCAAGGACCCGCCCATGGAGCCCGAGCCCACCGGACCGATCCGTGTGTCGGGGGATTTCAGAGCGCCGAATAAAATTCACACGGTAACGCCGCTCTACACGGAAATCGCCAGGAAAGCCCGCATCGAAGGGGTGGTGATTCTCGAGACCATCATCGACAAAAGCGGTCGGGTTCGAGACACCACGGTGCTCAAAGGCCTGCCGTTCGGCCTCACGGAAAATGCGGTCAAAGCCGTCCAACAATGGCGATTCGAGCAACCCGTGATGAACGGCAAACCCGTGGACATCATTTTCGTGTTGACGGTTCGCTTCGAGCTCAACTGACGCACCAGCACACACCGGCAATCACTGGATGACCTCGCCAGCGCTCGTCCAGCCGAAGCAGATCTGGTTTAGGGGGGGGCGGGGCTCGTCCCCGCCCGGGAGCCCGACCCAGGCACGGTCGGGGGCAAGCCCCGACCCTACGTCCGGAAGGGTTCTCTGCGAGTAAATCCGGCGTAGGGGCCGAGGACAATCTCTTTGTGGCTCGGTTTCCTCAGCCCTGTTTGGCGGCGTTGTAAATCGGCAAGCCGTGGATCACCGAAGCGATGATCGCTAGGAGCGAGACGACGAGCAGAATTCCACCGATGATCGGATGGATCGCGCCTTCACCCTCTAGGGGTTTGAGGGCCTTGGCCACTAAATAACCGCCCAAGAAGCCGAAGATGTGCGCCCAATTGTCGATGCCCGGCATGAGCAGGCCGAAGATCAAAATGGAAATCGCGAAGGATCTCACGTTCTGCTGGATCAGCCAGTCTTTGTGAGCCCGGCCGTAAGCCAACATCGCCCCCAAAAGGCCGCAAAGCGACGCCGAAGCTCCGACCGTATTGCCGGCCCCCTGTAAGAAACCGGGCAAGGGAAAGAGCGCCATCACCGCCGTGCCCAAAAATCCGACCGCGCCGGCCAGGACGTAAATAATCACCAATCGACCGGTGCCGAAGAGCGTGCCCACCTCGTCGGACATGCGCCTCAACCAATAGAGATTGAAGCCGATGTGCAGCAGGCCTCCGTGCAACCACGTGGCGGAAAACACCGTCCACCAACGGCCGTAACCAAAGATGGGTGCGGCCCCGCTCGATCCCAATAGAAACGTCTCCAAGCCGCCGGGGGAGAGCAAAGAGAAAATGCCGGAGCTTTGGGCCAAAGCCTGGGGATTTAAGAAGATCGCGACCGCGTACATGCCGATGCAGCCGTAGGTGACGACCGTCGCGAAGCTCAGATTCCGGGTTATTCCCTGGACCGCCGGGCCGAAACCCCAAAGCCCGGGCCGCGACCGGCCACAACCGAAACACTTTTCATCTTGGACGCCGACCAATCGCCCACAGGTGGGACAAACGACGGATCCTTGGGTTTGACGTTTGAAAAACATGATCAATTTTCCTGGTCAGAGGGTTCCTTGGACCTCTCCGCTGGGCAAAGATAACAGAGCCGACACTGCGAGAGACTTTTCCGTCATAGAATTGGCGAATCGATCACACAACTAGAGTGAGCATCCACCGCGCTCTTCTGTCGAGCCAGTTATGAATCCAAGCCTTCCGGGGGCCCCCACTTGATCGGCTCCCAGCTCATCAACCGATATGAAATCGTCGCCGAGCTCGGCAAAGGCGGCATGGGAGTGGTCTACCTAGCCAAAGACCCGGTGCTCGACCGACGGGTCGCGGTCAAGATGCTGCCCGCCGGTTATATGAGCAAGGATACCGAAGACCGGCTCCGTCGAGAGGCCCGTCTGGTGGCTCGAATGGACCATCCGTCCATCACGCCGGTCTTCGATTTGGGCACCCATCAGGGCTCGCTCTTCGTCGTCATGCCCGTCTTACGCGGTGAGACCCTCCGGCATTTGATCGACGTCGGCCGCTTATCCCTCGGGGACGTGCTGACCATCGCCACCCAAGTGGCCGATGCCCTGGACTACAGCCACGCCAAAGGGGTCATTCACCGGGACATCAAACCGGAAAACGTCATGGTCGGCCGCGAGCGTGGACAATTGCGCGCCCGGGTGATGGATTTTGGTTTGGCCCGGGATCCCCTCGCCCACCGCAGCATCACCCAAAGCGGTGGCATCATCGGCACCTTGACCTACATGAGCCCGGAACAAATCCAGGCCAAACCCATCGACCACCGCTCCGACCTCTACTCCCTGGGCGCGGTGCTCTATGAATGCCTATCGGGGCACTCCCCGTTCACCGGTCCGGTGCACCAGCTGATCGTCGACATCGCCCGCGACACCCCCATTCCCCTGAGCGCGCGGATCGAGGTCGATCCCGAGCTGCAAGCTTTGGTCGAGCGATGCCTGGCCAAAGATCCCCCCATCCGACCGAGGACCGGCCGCGAGATCGTCCAGGTGCTCGAGCGTTGCGCCGCGCGCATGGAGGAAAGCCAGCTGACCCGCGCCGTGGCCGCGCCGGATCGCTCGGCGCCCAAACGCTGGTCGTCGTCCACACCCCTGGTGGGAAGAAAGTCGGAGATCAAGCTGATCGAGCGCTGCCTCACCGCCACCCGCGAAGGTGAGCGGCAGATGATCATCTTCGAAGGTGACATGGGCATGGGCAAGAGCCGGCTGCTGCGGGAGGTGGGACGGCTGGCGGCGGGCCGCGGCATCCGCTGCCTCCGGGGCCGGGTCGCGGATCGCCGCAACGCGCCGGTTTTTCAAGCCTTCTTCGAATGCCTCCAGGAGTACTACCGCACCAAGGAATCCTCTGGACGCACCTCGGGCATGGCGGATTTCTCCGACCTGGCGGCGGATTTGCTGACCCACGTGCCGATCTTCCGAGAAGTCGACGAGCTGCGGGTCCATCTCAACGATTCCTCACCGGTCGCCCTGCCCAAGGCCGGAGATTCGTCCTTTGTCTTCGAGCTGCTGGCGCGCATGGTGTCGCGCATCTCCGGTGGCCATCCCCTGGTGCTGCTCTTCGAGAACCTGCACCTGGGGGACGACACCATCGAAGCGTTGGACTACATCATGAACCGCCTGCGGCCGACACCGACCCTCTTCGTCGGCACCCTACGCCCCACCGAGGTCGAGCGGGGTCATCCCGTGCAAGCTCTGCTGCGAGGTTTGGCCAGCGATCCCAAGGTCTACCGGGTCCCCGTCGGTCCCCTCTCCCGCGACGACCTCACCAAGCTGCTGCGCGACCAGCTGGCGGAGGGCGAGCTCACCACCGAGCTGGTGCAACATTTGCTCGACACCAGCGAAGGCAACCCCCTCTTCGCCCTCGAGCTGGTGAAATCCCTCCGAGATTCCGACGAAATTCATCTCGACGCCAGTGGCAATTGGGTGCTCGACCAACGGGTCGGCCTGAGCAGCAGCAACCTGCCGACCACGGTCAAGGAAGTGGTGGAAAAGCAGCTGGAGGGGCTATCCCCCGCCGTGCTCAGAATCTTGCAGGTCGCGGCGGTGATCGGCCGTAGCTTCGACTTCGAGGATCTCGAAATGATGCTCGAAGGTCACCAAGATTCAGATCTCGAGAGCGTTATCGACGACTTGGTCGAGCAGAGCATTCTGGCCGAGGATCGCCGCTCGCGCAGCGACCGGTTGGCGTTCACCAGCGGCCTGGTGCGCGACGTCCTCTACCTACAGGTGCCCCGGCGAAAACGCCGACGCCTACACCGTCGGCTCGCGCGGTGGTTGGAGAAACGCCATCACGGCAAGGTCGAGCGGGTCCAGGCTGAGCTGGTGCACCATTGCGCCGAAGGCAACCTGGGCGCGGAAACCGTTCGCTACGGGCTCGATTTGGCCGAAAGGGAGATCTTCAGCCACCGTTACGAGGAGGCCGCGCGGGCCGCTTCCACCGCCTTGGAATTCGTCGACGACGACGAAATCGACGATCCGGCCCTGGTCCGAGGCCGTTTGCTCTTGTTGCTCGCCAAGGCCGAGCGCTCCCTCGGTCGCTTCGAAAGGGCTTTGGACCACGGCAATGAAGCCTTGGAGGTGCTCGAGGTCCGCGATACGGAGGCGGCCGCGGTAGCCCTACATTTGCTGGCGGAAACCGCCTGGCAGGCGAGGCGGATCGAAACCGCCCGACGCTGGGTCGACCGTGGGGTCGAGGCCGCCCGGGAGGCTCAGGCGGAAGGGGTGCTACGAGATCTCCTGGTGCTCGGCGCCACCCTCGCCAACCTCAGGGGCGAGCACGACCGCGCCCGCGCCCACATCCGAGAAGCGGAAGTGGTCAAGACTCAAATTGAGGAGTCGGTCGACAACGAGATCAACCCCCTGCTCACCTCCGGGCTGTTCGGCTCGGAGTCCGGGGTGATCGAAAATCCGCTCAAACGCAGCTGGACCGGCGGCGAGCTGCGCATTGCATTCCCCGGCAGGCTGGACACCCTGGATCCGGTGGCCGCGACGCTTTCGGAGGGCGTTGAGATCATCCCCCACGTCTTCGAAACCCTGACGCGCATGGAAGACGGGGCGATCACCACACCTTGGCTGGCCGAGCGTTTCGAGACCGAGGACTCGGGAAGGACGTTCGAGGTCATTCTCAGGGAAGCCCGCTTCCACGACGGTCGCCCCCTGACCTGCGCCGACGTCAAAGCGTCCTTCGAACGCATGCTGCGCCTGCCCAGGCCCGAGATTCACTACCTCTTTCTACCGATCGCCGGCGCCCAAGAGCTACGCGCCGGTGAGACGACCCATCTGCAGGGTATCCGCATCGTGTCGGACCGCAAGATGGTGATCGAGCTGAAGAGCCCGATGCCGCTCTTCCCGTCTCTCACCAGCCATCCTCTGACCGCCGTCTTGCCCGAGGGCATTGAGGTCTTGAACGCTTCGTGGCGGGCCGGCTGCGTGGGCACCGGCCCCTTCCGGGTCTTGCGGTTTACTCCAGGAGAACGCATTCTGTTGGAGCGGAATCCCGACTATTGGCGACCCGGATTTCCGTGTGCCGAGCGCTGGACCTGCAAATTCGGAGTGCCACCCCTACGGCATCTCGAGGAGTTCCGGGCGGGCAAGCTCACCTTGGCCTCGGACCTCCGACCCAGCGATGCCGAAGCCCTGCGCCGAGATCCCAAATTGGCCGCCGGATACCGAGAATCCCCGCGACTGGCCACCTATTTCTTGGTGTTCAACTCCGTTCAGGGACCCATGTCGGATCTCCAGGCGAGGAGAGGATTCGCCCAGGCCCTCAACACAGCCCCAGCGGTCGCCGAAGCAGGCCGCCTGGCCTTGCCGGCAAGGGGTTTGATTCCCCCCGGCCTCTTGGGCGCCGGTCGGGACGTACTTCGCTATCCGCGAGGCGAGCCACCGAAGTCACGCCTGCGCTTGAGGGCGGCTCTCCACCCTGCTTTCGGCGGTCAATACTCGGCCTTTTGGCAGCAAATACGCATGGCAGCGGAACAAGCCAACGCCGACATCGATGCGATCGTTTTGGAGCCGCACCTGATCTTGGATCGCGCCCGGGAAGGAGCGGCCGACCTCGTCGCGTTTCGCTGGGTCGCGGACTATCCCGACACCGAAGGATTCGTCGGCAATCTTCTGCATTCCGACGAAGGGAGCTTGGCGGGTATTTGCGGTCATCCCACCATCGATCAATTGATCGAAAGGGGACGCCAGGAGACCGATCCGGGTCTGCGTCATGTGATCTATCGGGAGATCGAGGAGATACTGATCGAAGATGCGTTGATCCTGCCCCTCTTTCACGAGCAGATCTACCGCTTCTGCCACCCCGCCCTGCGGGGCTTCCGTTTCGGGACCAGCACCCCGGAGGTCCACTACGACGAGCTCTTCCTCGATCGATGACCCCCCACCCGAGGCCGAGCTTCAGCGTCGACGCGGTGTGCGGGTCGCCTTGAGAGTCACGGGCACGAGAAAGAAGAGGCCGAACACACAGGCCGAGTAGAAGGGCACGAAGGGGGCAACAGCGTGGGCCGAAGACGGGGCCATGGCCCGCAGCAGAAAGAGAAGGCTTAGGGGACCGACCCCGTAGACACCGAACAACCTCTTGCCGAATAGCCCTCCGGGCAAGGTCGAGCGCCGGAGCATGTAGACATTTCCCGTGGTCCAACCCAGAACCGCGGCCACGCTATAGAGACGATACAAATCGAGATCGAGCCATCCCGCCAGCGGTAGCAGACCGGCAAACGCCAGAAATACGATCACCCAAGCCGCCGAGAAGAAGCTCGCCAACCAGATCTCGTAGCGCAGCTTGAGCTTCGAAGGGGCTCCCGGCCCGGGGGTGAGCCCCTTCGTTGAGACCTCGTCCGACGGGAGCTCGTGCTCGGAGCCCTCATGCTTCGGGACCTCGGTCATCGAAGATCCCGAAGCCAGGGATCAGCTGTCACCGGACGCGAAGTCCGCATATTTTTCCGCGCTCATCAAATCGCTCAGATCGGTCCCTGAAGCCATCCGAATCTTGCAGATCCAACCCCTTTTATGGGGATCTTCGTTGATCAGCTCCGGGGAGTCGTCGAGCTCCGAGTTCACCTCGATGATCTCTCCGCTCAATGGTGTGTAAATCTCGGCCACCGCTTTCACCGACTCGATGGTGCCGATCTCATCACCCTTCTCGAAAGTATCGCCGACATTCGGAAGCTCGACAAACACAACCTCTCCAAGCTCTTCTTGGGCGAATTTGGTAATGCCAAGGGTGCACACGTCCTCGTCGACATGGAGCCATTCGTGCTCTTCGGAATAAAGATAACTTTCGGGATACATCCTAGTTCCTCGTTGGTTGCTGACCATCTCTCAGAACCTCGGCCCGACCGGCCGTGGCCCGTCAACGTCAAATCTCGTCAAGGTCAAATCTATGGTGAGTCTGTGCGGCCTGGTCACGAACGCTTGTAGAAGGGCATCTCCACCACTTCCGCGTCCAAGACCCGCTTTCGGACCTCGATCTGCAGCTCGGTGCCCACCTCCGACAGCTCGGTGGGCACATAGGCCGTGCCGATGGCTTTCTGTAGGGTCGGCCCGAAGGTACCGCTACACACCTCGCCCACGGCCTCGCCGTCGCGCAAGATCCGGTGTCCTTGGCGAGCAATGCCCTTGGACTTGACCTCGAAACCCACCAATTTGCGGTCCACCCCTTCGGCCTTCTGCCGTGCCAGCACCTCACTCCCCAAGAAGTCCCCCTTCTTGAGCTTCACCGTCCAACCGAGACCGGCTTCATAAGCGGTCGTCGTGCGGTTGATCTCGTGGCCGTAAAGAGCCATTCCGGCCTCCAGCCGCAGGGTGTCGCGGGCACCGAGGCCCGCCGGCAAAAGACCGTCGGCGGCGCCCACCTCGATCAGCTTGCGCCAAACCGTCGGGGCGTCCTCGGGAGCCAGGTAGAGCTCGAAACCCAGCTCACCGGTATATCCGGTGCGGGAGATCAAGCAATCGGCGCCCGCGACTTTTTGATCTTGCAGGAACCAATAGTAGGCCAAGCCGTCGAGCTCGGCATCGGTCACACGGGCCAGAATTTCGGGAGCTTTGGGGCCTTGCAGCGCGATCAACGCATATCGATCGGAGTGGTTCTCGATCTCACAACCCGGATGGGGTTGGGACACGATGTGCTCGAAGTCGTCGTCGATATTGGAAGCGTTGACCACCAAGAGGAAATCGTCTTCGGCGAGGCGATAGACCAAAAGATCGTCGATGTAGCCGGCCTCGGCGGTCAACAAACCACTGTAATGGGCTTGGCCGATCTTCAGCCGCGAAACGTTGTTGGGGGTCAAACCCTGAAGGAAATCCAGGGCCCCTTCACCGCGGACACGAATCTCACCCATGTGAGAGACGTCGAAGAGACCGGCCGCCGTTCGCACGGCCCGATGCTCGTCGATTTCGGAACCATATTTGACCGGCATCAGCCAGCCGGCGAAGTCCACCATTTTGGCCTTGGCTTCTACGTGGACGTCGTAGAGCGGCGTTTTCTTCGCGCCGGTAGCTTCCGACATATCTTGCTGTCTCCGGTTCGGACCCGGGGGTCGTTGGTGTGTGAATCGGCGTTGACGCGCGGACCTTATCACGGGCCGCGGGCCGCGGCTGAACCAGGAAAAACGTGACCGTTCGGTGACCCTCGCGAGCATCGGCGGTAGGATGGGGCCAGGAGGTATGCCGAGTGACGGTCGACGTTTCGAATCCAGATTCCAGCCATAACGCGGTGGATTGGACCGCCCTCAACGCCGAGGACGCCCTGCCCAAATTGCTCGACGCCCACGGCCCGCGGATCTACCGTTTAGCGACCAAGCTCTGCGGCAACCCCACGGAGGCCGAGGACTTGGTGCAGGACGTCTTCCTGCAAGCTTTCCGCAAATGGCATCAATTCCAGGGACAATCGAGCCCGTCCACCTGGCTCTACACCATTGCCGCTCGCGCCTGTACCCGCCGCAAACGTCGACGTTCCGGCGAGCCGGCCGAGCTGACGCCCCTGTCGGAGCTCGATTCCCTCTCGCGGTCCCCCATGGAAGGACCGGTGCTCGATCTGGCTCCCGCCACGGTGAATCCCCTCGATCAACAGATCCAACGGCAAGCCAAGGAGGCGGTAGAAGAGGCGCTGGGCCGACTACCTTTGGGTTATCGCATCGCGCTCGTGCTGAAGGACATCGTCGAGCTCTCGACGCCGCAGATCGCCGGCATCCTCGGTCTCAAGCCGGCGACGGTCAAAACCCGCGTTCATCGGGCCAGATTGCTGGTCCGCGACCACATGCTCCACCACAGCGATCTGCCACAGAAAGAAGTGCCACCCACCGTCTACAGCAAACGGATTTGCATGGACCTGCTGAAGGCCAAGCAGGAGGCCCTCGACCGGGGCGTGCCTTTTCCCGTGCGCAACGAGGAAGTGTGCACCCGATGCGAAGCCTTCTTCGACGGTCTCGATTTCACCCACGGAGTCTGCCGAGCGCTCGGCGAAGGTGAGCTTCCGCCGAGCCTACGGCAGGAGCTGGAATCCCTCTTCGCATCTCCCCAGGACTGAGGGGGTCTAGCAGGGCTGCTAGAACCCTTCCGGTTTGCCTTGAATCGGACCGCGCACCAGGGAGAGATAAGTGCGCTCGATGTTGCCGCTGACATCGGCTCGGACCAAGGCTTCGGCTTGCAGGTCGCCGATCCACAGCTTTCCGTCGGGCATGACCCGCAAGGTCGTCGGGTGCTGCAGGCTCTGGCAATCCACATGGACCTCCGGTACTGCGCAAGCCTCGTCGCAGTTGAATCTCCAAACCCGGCGATTCAAGGCGTCGGCAACGTAAAGGCGACGACGCCATTTGTCGTATTCGACGGCCGTCGGCCAGCCCAAGCCGTCCACCAACCATTGAGCGATACCCGTGCCCAAGTCCACGCGGTACACGGTGCCTTTGCCGTCGACGGCGAAAAGCGCATTCTCCCCCGATTGATGGACCAAGAGGGCCACCCGCTCAGAGTGCTCCAACACGGCGGCCGCGAACGGCTCGGGGCGCCTCCCCCCTCGCTCGGTCAGGTCCACTTGCCAAATGACGTTCGAATCTTGCTCGACCAAGAATCCTCGGCGACCGGGCACGTCCGCCGTCATGCTGACGAAACGCCGCTCACTGCGGAGCTGCCGCGTGTCCACCACTTCGATCCGCTCGTCGTGCAGACGCACGACCCGGAATAGGGTGGTGTAGGAGCCGTTGCGAGATCGTCGACGACGGTTGGCCGAAATATACTCACCGTCCTCGTAAGCGAGGCCGATGCCGCCCTGGGGATCTAGCTCAGGCGGCAGACAAGAAAAGAATCTAGGATGGCCACCTCGCTCCGGCACCCGATAAAGCCGCCGAGAACGATCGAGAAATAGGATCTCCCCATGGTCCGTGGTCGCCAAACCCAACGGACGAATTCCGTCCTCCCGCCGAAGACGCGTCCGGGAATCGGGATCCAGGGCGCCCGTCGCGTTCATCAGCGCCGCGATCATGCTGTAGGCGTTGTAATGAAATACTTTCGCATGATCTGGAATCAGGCTCTTCGGCACCCGCATAATCCAATAAGGGGTGTCGTTATAGGCTTGTAGACGGCGCTTGATCTTGAATAGGTGGTGCTCGCCCCGGAATTGAATCACCGGCTGTTGGGTGACCGGGTCGAAAACCCACCGTGCGGCGTCGCTGTCCTCAAAAATCCGCAGCCGATCGTCCCGATGGACCGAGGAGAGGGGCTCTTCCGTGACCCGATGGCTGTGCAGGTTCTGGTGATGGCCGGCGGTTTGTACCGTGAAAGACTTTTGGGTGGCGTTGGCACCGCAATAGTCACCGCCGTATTCTCGATAGGCCTTCCGACTGGCGAGCACGCTCAAACCCATGGGATAGAAAACCCCGGTGGCCCAATCTCCTTCGGAGGTGACGGACACCACCAAGGGCATCTCGCGACGAATCCCTTGGTTGTCCTCCCGGTAGAGCTTCAACCGATTGCGCTCCAACGACTCGACGAATTGCTTGGCGTGAATGGCCGGTGAGGCGGGATTCAGCAACATCACCAGGTCGGCGGGAAAGTCGAAGCTGGTGGCGTGCTCGGCACCGGGCGCGAACAACGAGCCGATCAGAGCCTGGCTGAGGGTTCGCTCGACCACCAAACCACCGAAAGAATGGCCGATCAGCACTACCCTGGAGCGGGAATTGTGCTTGGCCGCCGACAGCAAACGGTAAACCGTGCTGGTCGCCGTGATGCCGGCCACACGATTGGCCGCTTGGCGGCGATTAAAGAAGCTCATCACATTCCACGGACCCTTCAACAGCTTGCCCCGCCAAGCGATGTAGATCCCGATCACCGGCTGTGGGTACTCTTCCTCGGGCCGAGACTCGGCGATCATGCTGAGCAGCTGCTGTTGGCCACGAACATTTCCGCCGTGGATTTCGTTGGCGGTCGAGGCGTCGTGATTCCAGCCGTGAACGAAGATATTGACCAACGCTCCTTTGGGGTGGTGGGCCGCGGATTCCAACACATCGAGCGCCAGCTCCAGCTGGCGCGGTGACCACAGCTCACCCTGGTCGTCGATCTCCACGAAAATCTGGGTGAAATCGTCGTATTTCACCACGTTCAAGGGCCTGTGCAGCTGGTGGGGCACACAAGAGCCCAGGCTCAGACTCGCGGCTAGCACCACCAACACGACCACGAGCCGGAGGCCGTCTGTCTCAAAGCAATCGCTCATCCCCAAACCTTCGCTGAGCAGCTGTCGAAGAGCTGAACCGAGAGATCTGCCGGCCCCGGCTCACGCAATGCGGCAGCTGTTTCTTCCAATCGCTTGCCGATGGTCTGCATTTGCAAATTCCCGGACGACCCGGCATCTCCATAGACGCTCAAATACACCCGCCGTAGGCGAGGATTGCCCGCCAGAGCATTGAAAATATGCTGATCCGACTCACCGAGACTGAGGCCGAAAACCACCAAGTCTCCCTCGATCGAGCGTAGCTTGTTGAAGCAGAAGCTCAGATAGTCGTTGCTGTCGATAGCCTGCCGCTTTTGCTCCGGTCGTCCCGCCGCCACGAATAGGGGCTCTCCTCCTTGGTCGAAGACGCCGTTGATCTGCTGCACCAACGGACGATTGGTCCCGCGGACCAGCTTGCGGGTTTCGCCTTCGCGGGTATACAGATGCAGCGCCCCGTGGAGATACATCAAATTGACATTCACCGTGGGATCGAATCTGCCGAAATCGTTCGGATCCTCCCTTCTGAAACCGTCTTGAAACCGGTACGAGCCCGACTCCGATTTCGGATTGTTCTTCATCACGATCCAATAGAGCAGCAAATCGTAATTGGTGGTGAAGACCGTTCGAAAACGGCCGAGAAAATCCACCGCGCTACGGCTCCGTCCCTCGCGAGAGTCATCGATTTGAGACGGGCTGCGCAGATGATCCAAGGCGATGGCTCGCACCATGGCCCGGCGGGTGGCGGTGTGCGCCTTCTCGAGCTCGGAGGGCGTTCCTCCCCCCAGACGCTCTCCCACCCAAAGGCTGTCTTCGAGGATCTGCATGACCTGCTCGACATTGGCCGTATTGAGCCGGTCCATCAGCTCGACCGACACCTTGGGTAGACGGCCCGAGAGATTTTTCTTCAACGCCCGATAGCTGTAACCGGGATGACAGGCGACGGAGAAACCGTTACCGACCAAAAGGCACGGCTCCATGCCGGCGCCGGCGGTATCCAGCTCTTCCAGCACCTGCTCGAATCTCAAGGCTCCTGCCATCGGCTCCTCCTCGATGCCGGTGCCGGGATCTCGAAACGAAGGACCCCGAGAGACGCGGCGCCAACGGGCTTCGTGTGTCCAACACCCGTGTGACCATGGGACAATTCTTCAGTTTGCTTGATCAACATCCCGCGCGGATCAAAAAATTTCCGACTCGGGAGAACTTTTTTCCGCAAGCTTTCGTCTACGGGAACGAGATGGCCAACGTCACCACCCACCCCGACCTGCACCTCGCCCGCCGGGCCGCCAAAGCGGATCCCGCGGCCTGGGACGAAATCATCGCCCGCTACGGGGAGCGCATCTACAACCTCGCCTACCGCTTCACCGGCAACAACGGCGAGGCCGAGGAGCTGACCCAGGACATCTTCCTCAAGCTCTATTCCAATCTGAGCCGCTACCGGGGCGATGTTCCCCTGGTGGCCTGGTCTCTGAGGCTTTCGCGCAATTTATGCATCGATCACTTTCGACACCATCGTTTACGCCAGCAATCGGAAGTGGTTTCTGAAGAGGTCTTGCAGCATCTACCCAATACCGACGACCCCCATCAACATTCTTGGCTGCGTGAGCGGCGTCGATTGGTCCACCGTACCCTCGCTCAGATGCCCGAGGACCAAGCCACCGTGGTGCTGCTTCGGGACCTCCAGGGTATGTCTTACGACGAGGTCTCCGTCTTTCTCGACCTGCCCGTGGGCACCGTCAAATCAAGACTCAATCGCGCTCGCCGGGAGCTGATCCAACGGCTCAAAGAGCACCTGCGCGCCGCGGAGCCCGCATCGAAAGAAGCGCCGGGCGATGAGCCGCTAAGGGAGTCGTCATGCTGAACAAAGATCCACACCGAGCCCAGGAGCAGCCACGTTGCTTCCACCTGCGGGATGGCTGCGATCTACGGGATGCCTGCTCCGATTGCATGCTCTTGGCCCAATCCCTCTATGCGGCGCGCCTGGAAACCCCACCCATGGGCGATCACTTGATCCAGCGCTTGCGCGCGGTCGCAGGCACCCAACCTCTCGACTTCGAGCAGGACCCCATGGAGCTGTCCTCGGAGGACGACCTGGAGTCGACGGTCCACGAGCTGCTGAGCGACACCTTCGAGCAAAGCCATCGAACCCGACCGATGCCGCCGACCCTCGCCCACAGCTTGCGGGCCATCGCCAGTGACCCGTCGGCCAAGGCTTCGGCCCATGGGGCCTCCGAGCAAGGCCGGTCCACACCTCGCGCTGCCCTTCCTTGGTGGCTCGCGGATCTCAATTGGGCTACCGCCGCCTGCGCCCTGCTGACCGCCGCCCTAACGCTGATGGCAGGAGATTCTTCGGCCCGTTTTCAAGATCTGACCCGCCTTCAGGATCAAGGAGCCGTCCAAAGACTGGGGTCGATTCAAGGCTTGCCCCCGCTTCAGGATTTGGCTCCGGATCTGGCTTCGGTTCAAGACCTGTTGCGTTTTACCAAGCTCCCCTCCGAGGCGAAAACCACGACCGGGCCGACCGAGCCGACACCCGCGGCATCGAGCCCCGATTGGCTCACCTCCGCGCGGACCTCCGGCGCCGGCGCCTGGAAGGGAATCCGGGACCGGGTGGTCGCCCGGGTCGACCCTTGGATCGGCCGGGTCCACGGCCGGATCGAAGCCTTTCGCACCGCCGCCGACGCCTGGCTCGGCAGATCTTCGAAAAGCACAGATTCCGAGAGCACACACTTTCAAAACGCCGGATCTGCCGGATCCCAAGGTACCGGCTCAGAAAACACCCCTACGAAAACTATCGCCCCACTGGGCCCGGAACAGCTCCAGGAGCTGAAGCTTCGGGCTCGTGAGGCATGGAACGACTCCAAGCCGACCCCAGAGGCCGGACGGACACGACACGGAAAGGAAGCACCATGACCGACTCCGAGCACCAAACTCCGGAGGCTCCGAAAGCCCCGGAAGCCCAACCCGCGGCCACCGCCCCGCCCCCGACTCCGCCGAGCACAGACCCGAGAATTGTCGCCCCCCAAAGAACCCCGTTCTTGGCAGGCGTTCTGTCGGCCGTATTGCCCGGATTCGGCAACGTCTACAACGGGCTATTTACCCGAGGGCTGCTGAACTTCCTGATTTTCGTCAGCATCTTCTTTACCGCCATTCAATCCAACGGGGGACCGGAGCTGGCCTTGCTTTTACCCGCCATGTTGTTCACCTGGCTCTTCGGCATCGTCGACGCCTACCGCAACTCCATGTTGATCAACCTGGGAGCCACAGAAATGGAGCTACAGGACAACTTGCCGGACATGAAAGCCGGTGGCGGCCTGGCGGTCGGAGTCGCGCTCTTCCTCATCGGTCTCTACGGATTCCTGACCCAAGCCCTGGATTTCGACCTTACGATCATCTTCGACTATTGGTACCTGATCTTGATGGGCTTCGGCGGTTGGTTGATCTTCCACGGTCTCCAAAGCCGCAAGAAGAGCACCACCGAGGCCGGCTGGAGCGAAGATTCCTAAGCATCGTCGCAGTAGGACGGAGCTGAGACCTCGCCTGAAAAGGCGGGGTCTTTTTGTTTTTGTTTTCGGATCTGATATGCATTTCAAACCCCCTACGACCCGCCGAGCCTTTGACTAGGAGGAAGCCGTGCTCCGCAAACACCCGTCCACAACCCACGACGTCGACGTTTACAGCGTCCTCCTGATGAGCTTATTGCTCGGACTGGGGTCTCCAGGCCACGGGACTGCACAGCCCACGCCTGAACGACCCGCGGACCACGGCATGGGCGCGGCGCAGCCCGCCTTCCCCGCTCCGGTCGAGCCGGAGATCGAGGAGCGAGAGCCTTCCGTGACCCGGGGCTCGATCACCATCGAAGGTCAGAAAGTCGACTACCAAACCACCGTCGGCGACCTGATCCTGCGCGACGACGAAGGCAAGGCCAAGGCCCGCATGACCTACGTCGCGTATATTCGAACGGGCGTGAAGGATCCGGCGGAGCGCCCGGTAACCTTCTCCTTCAACGGTGGCCCGGGCTCGGCGTCGGTTTGGGTGCATCTCGGAGCCTTCGGACCGAAGAAGGCCCTGCTCGACGCGGAGGGTATGCCCGTGGGTCCGCCCCCGGGACGCCTGGTGGACAATCCCTATTCCTTGATCGACGCCACGGATTTGGTGTTCATCGATCCCGTGGAAACCGGTTGGAGCCGCCCGGCCCCCGGCGAGGATGCCCAACAATTCCTCGGCTATAGCGACGACGTCGCCCACGTGGGCGACTTCATCCGCTTGTGGACGAGCCGCAACGACCGCTGGACCTCCCCCAAGCTGATCGCCGGCGAAAGCTATGGCACCACCCGAGCATCGGGCTTGGCCGCCTATCTCCAAGACGTGCACGGCATGTATTTGAACGGCATCTGCCTGATCTCGTCGGTGATCAACTGGCAGACCAAGGTCTTCAACATCGGCAACGATCTACCCTATGCCCTGATTCTGCCCACCTACACCGCCACGGCTTGGTACCACGGCCTGTTGGGAGATCGATACCCCGAGCTGGAACAAGCCTTGGAGGACGCCGAGTCGTTCGCCCTCGGGGAGTATGCATCGGCCATGATGCTCGGGGACCGATTGCCGGCGGAGCGCAGGGCGCAGGTCGTGGAGCGCTTAGGGCAGCTGACCGGCCTCTCCGCCGAGTATTTGGAAGCCACGGATCTGCGGGTGGAGATCTTCCGCTTTGCCAAAGAGCTGCTGCGCAAGCAGGGGCTGACCGTCGGCCGGCTCGACAGCCGCTACACGGGCAGTGATCGAGACGACGCGGGCGAGCGCTTCGAATACGATCCTTCCAGCGCGGTGGTCACGGGGTATTACGTGTCGCTGTTGAAGGACTATCTACAGCGCGAGCTGGGCTTCCGAACCGACGAGCCGTTCCGCCATTCCGCGGGTCGCCGGGTGCGACCTTGGAATTACCACGAGAAAGATCGGGTCGAGGGCTACAACACCAACGCCTACGCCAACTACGCCGAGACCCTACGGGCGGCCATGCATAAAAACCGCCACCTCCGAGTATTGATCATGAGCGGGTACTACGACCTCGCCACGCCATATTTTGCATCGGACTACACGGTGGATCACATGCAGCTGGATCCCGAGCTGCGGGAGCATCTCAAAGTGGAGTATTACCGAGCGGGCCACATGATGTACGTCCGCGATCGAGATCACCTGAAATTCCGTCGCGACTATCTGCAGCTGCTGCAAGACATCCGGTCCGAGCCGAGCTCGGAAGTGGGCCGAGGCGCCGACGAAGAGCATTGAGTAGAAACGAGCACGAGCCTCCCGAAACATGAGCCCATCTCCAGACAGCCCGTCAACCGCCGAAGCAGAGCCACAAACCAACGCCCCAGCCCCCGCTTCAAAGGGCTCGGCTTGGCGCGACGCTCGATGGCCCCATTCCCCCTGGAGGGATCGCCTTCACGAGATCATCTTCGAGGCCGACACCCCCGCCGGCAAAGCCTTCGATCTGGCGTTGCTCCTGTGCATCGTGCTCAGCGTGTTGGCGGTGGTGCTGGAGAGCGTAGCGTCGGTTCGCGAAGTCTATGGGCCCCTGCTGCGCTCCATTGAATGGCTCTTCACCCTGCTCTTCACCGTCGAATACATCCTGCGGCTGATCTCGATCCGACGCCCCGTCGCTTATGCCACCAGCTTCTTCGGCATCGTCGACCTGATGGCGATCATTCCCACCTACCTGAGCTTGTTGGTGGCCGGCACCCACTCGTTGCTGGTGATTCGAGCCCTTCGGCTGTTGCGCATTTTCCGGATTCTGAAGCTCGCCCAATATGTGGGAGAAGCCCAGCTGCTGACCCGGGCGCTGTGGGCCAGCCTGCGAAAGATCACCATCTTCCTCGGCGTGGTGCTGACCCTCATCTTGGTGTTGGGCGCGTGCATGTACCTGATCGAGGGTCCGGAGAATGGTTTCACCAACATCCCCCAGGCCATGTATTGGGCCATTGTGACCTTGACCACCGTCGGTTACGGCGATATCGCCCCTCAGACCATCCTCGGCAAGCTCCTGGCCTCCACGGTGATGATCTTGGGCTATGCCATCCTCGCCGTGCCCACTGGCATCGTCACCGTGGAGCTGGCCCACGCCCGCAAAGGCAAACCGTTGACCACCACGGGCTGCCATGCCTGCGCTACCGAGGGTCACGACCTCGACGCGAAATACTGCAAATACTGCGGCGCTCTGCTGTGAGCCCACTCTTGGGCGCCGTCGAGCGACCATGCCACGGATCTCGCGCACAGACGGGGATTGTGTTAGCCTCTCAGGGCCCGCGTCATTGGTCTCACAGCTCACGCTCAGAGCGCAACGCTCCCCACGGATCGAGGATCTACGCCGGGCCACCACCCATAACGAAAATGACTCCAGACGCCGTCCGGCGGAGGTTTATACATGTCCAACATCGTCCATATTGTCGGTACGGGCACCATCGGCGAGCCCCTGATTGGCCTGTTCTCCGATTTTCGCGAGAAATTCGGCATCGACGAGGTGACCTTCCACAAACGCACCCCCCTCGTCTACGAGCGGGCTCGTCTCGAGCACCTGATGTCTCGGGGCGCCAAATTGGCCACAGACCCGGACCGCAAATCGGATTTCGAGGATCTCGGCCACAAGGTCACCTACAGTGCCGAAGAGGCCCTCGAGCGGGCCACGGTGATCATCGATTGCACTCCGGTCGGCAATCAGATGAAGGAAGACATCTACCAGAATCTCAGCGGTCCCAAGGGTTTCCTGGCCCAGGGCAGCGAATCCGGCTTCGGCAAGCCCTACGCCCGCGGCATCAATGAGGACGCCCTGGTCGCCGGTGAGGATCGCTTCCTGCAGGTCGTCTCCTGCAACACCCACAACATCACCACCTTGGTCAAAACCCTCGGCATCGAGGACGACGGCAGCTACGCCGTCGAGAGCGGCACCTTCGTGTGCATGCGCCGGGCCAACGACATTACTCAAACCGGCTCATTCGTTCCCGCTCCCGAGGTGGGAAAACACGGCGATCCGGACTTCGGCACCCACCACGCCGAGGACGCACACCGCCTGTTCAGCACCCTCGACCTGGACATGAATCTCTTTTCCAGCGCGGTCAAGCTGAACACCCAATACATGCACTCGATTTGGTTCAACCTGATGATGAACCGGGACTACACCCTGGAAGAGGTGAGGACCCGCTTCCAGAACAATCCGCGGGTGGCGATCACCCAGAAACGCAATGCCAATCTGATCTTCAGCTTTGGCCGCGATCACGGTTACTACGGCCGTATCCTGTCCCAGACCGTGCTGGTGGATCCCACCCTGGCCGTGCGTCGCAATCGTCAGATCTACGGGTTCTGCTTCACTCCCCAGGACGGCAACAGCTTGATTTCCTCGATTGCCGCGACCCTGTGGCTGATGAATCCCGACTGGAAAACGGTTTCCGAGCGACTGAGCCCGATCCGTCGCTGGGTCTACCACGAGATTTGATCGCTTTCGATTCGTTGTCGGCGTCCGGTGCTCAACCGGACGCCGGCTGTATTTATGGCCATTCTGTGGGACACCGTGGCGAAAGCCGACTCCCAACTTTCTTCTCTTCGGAGCATTCGATCCATGAGCGACCGAGGCAAGTCAGATACTCCTGATGACCGCGCCGACAAGCCGCGCTCCGAGGGAGAGCCCAAGCGGGTCCGGTCCGGACGCAAAGCCTCAAAGGCGAGCGCGGACGCCGCTCCCCCGCGAGATCGGACGTCTTCCTTAGACCCCTGGAAGAAAGCGCGTGAGCGTGTGCTCGAAAAGATTCAACACGAGCCCCAAGATCGCCCTGCCGAGCCCACGCCTCGCGGCGAGGGTCGGCCCGAGCCGTCAAATCGTCGACCACCGAGCACCGAAACACCCTATGGCCGCCGCAAGACCGAAGGTCCGCGCCGAGACGGCGAGCGTGCCGGCAGTCGGAGCCATGATCGCCAAGGCTCTGGTTTTCAGGGTCGTCAAGACCGAGATCAGAGCTCCCGGGAACGACGGGATTCCGGGGAAGGGCGAGATCGACATCGCGAGCATCGCGACCGCGAAGGCCGGGCTCGTCGACCCACCGACGGTCGCCCACCCCGCCGAGATGAGCGGGATCGTCGGGAAGACGGGACCAGCCGGGATGATCGGGGCCGCCGTGGCTACGGGATCCGCCGAGATGACGGGGTCAGCCGGGACGACCGGGGCCGCCGGGATGACCGGGGACGCCGGGACGACCGGGGACGCCCTGGCGACAAGGATCGTAGGGATGATGGACGGCACAGCTTCGAGCCCCGGCGCAGGCGCTCCGACGGCTCCCAAGGCCCGCCGAGCCGCCGCTCCTCGGATCGCCGACCTCCGAATCGGCGAGACCAGGAGGCAAGGCGACGTCCGCCGAGCCCGGATCGTCGCGACAGGCCGAATTTCGAGCGGCGGGATCGGGACGATGCGCCCCGAGATCAAGCTCAGGTCAGGGCCGGTGCCCGTCTCGCCGAGGTCGAAGAGCTCGAGCTGACGGTGGAGAAGCTGGTCTACGGCGGAGACGGCCTAGCGCGCTTCGAAGGCATTCCGATTTTCGTTCCCCGTTCAGCTCCGGGAGATCGCATTCGCGCCCGTCTCACCGAGCGCAAAATGGGTTACGGCAGGGCCGAGATTCTCGACATTCTCGAAGCCGGACCCGACCGCCGCCAACCCCCTTGTGCCCATTTCGAGCGCTGCGGTGGCTGCGATCTCCAACACCTCGAAGACGCTGCGCAGCTACGTTTGAAAGCGGAGTCTGTGGTGGAGACCCTGCGCCGAATCGGCGCGGTCAAACCCCCGGCAAAATTCGAGATTCTCGCCGGCGCCCCCTTCGGTTATCGGCTGCGCACCCAGCTGCATTTGGCCACCACAGAGCGCGGTTTACAACTCGGCTACTTCGCCCGCGGCAGCCACGACCTGGTCCCGGTGACGGAATGCCCGGTGCTGGTGCCCCAGCTGGAACAACAACTGCCCAGCCTGCCCGAACGGCTGCAAGACGCGACCCACGCCCGGGTCGACTTCGCCGCCGGCGACGGCGATCAATGGGCGGTCTCACCGCCCCACGGTGACCTGCCCAAGGGCGAGATCACCGTTACCACCGGCGGATTCGCCTACTCCTACGATGCGAGATGTTTCTTCCAGGGGCATCGAGGCTTGGTCGACGACTTGGTCAGTCGAGCCGTGGGCGCCGAAGGAGATCCGGACGGCGTCGCCTACGATTTATTCAGCGGCGTGGGTCTATTCAGCTTGCCCCTGAGCCGCAAGCACGGTCGGGTGGTTTCCGTGGAAGGAGATCGCGTGGCCGCGAGATTTGCCCGCCGAAACGCCAGGGCCAACCGGACCGACAATGTGGAGGTGGTGGCCCAATCCGTGGAGAGCTGGATCGACCACCTGCCCAAGGATGCGTCGCGGGTGTTGGTGGATCCGCCCCGGGTGGGCCTGTCGGACAAGGTCCGGCGCGTGCTCATGGCTCGACGCCCCCGTCGGCTGACCTACGTCTCCTGCGAGCCGCCGACCTTGGCGCGGGATCTCAAGCAGCTGGGCCGAATCTTCCGCATTGAATCCCTCGTCTTGATCGACATGTTCCCGCAAACCGGACACATGGAGTCGGTCGTCCAAATGAGCTTGGTCGACGAATAAGACAAAGGCTCGATCAAGAGACATCTCCAAAAGGATTACCGCCCATGAGCACCCCCCAAGAGCCTGCCTACAGCTTGACCCTGGCCAAGGAAGACTTCAAATTCTCATCCGGCCACTTCACGCTTTTCGGCGAGAGCCATGCGGAGCTGCTCCATGGCCACAACTACCAGGTGGGCGTGGAATTTGTCGGACGACGGCTCGACGAGGAAGGCTTGCTGATCAACTTCATCGAAACCAAAAAGATGATCCGCAGGCTGTGTGAGGAGCTCGACACCCAGCTGCTGATTCCCGACCGCAGCCCTCATTTGCATCTCCAAGAGCAAGACGGCCACCTGGAGATTCGCTTTCAGGATCGACGCTATGTGGTGCCCTCGGCGGATGTGCTTCTGATTCCGGAGGTCAATACGTCGATCGAGCTGCTGGCTCGTTATATTTGGGGCCGGCTGACCGAGGAGCTCGACTTGAGCCATCTCGACTCGATCGGCGTCAGCGTCTCGGAAACCGCGGGCCAGCTCTGCTGGTACCGGGCGCCGGCCCCTAAAAGCTAGAGCGACGACGGCTGGGCTCAGGCTATTTTCTTCGCCAGCTCCGACTCTACCTCGCCGTGCTCCGGGAAGCGTCCGAGGGTTTTTTTCGAAAAGATCAGCTCATCGCCGAGCTTCACCTCAAAGACGCCGTTCTTGCCCTTGATAAAATCGGTTTCGAGGCCGAATTGCTTTTTGATTTCGTCCGCCAGACCGGCGGCTCTGGGTAGGTAGTTTCAAACCACACAATATTCAATGGTCAGCTGAGACACTCTTGGCTCCTTGCGACTGGGAACGCCGTGTTGCGTTCCTCGGCGAATAGATCACAGCCTGTTCCGCTCGCTGCTTGGACAGGCTTTTTCATTCTAGATAAGATTCGGCGGCCCGGCTATCTGGGATTCAGGTTCAGAAAAAATTCTTCGACCGTCGAAAGTCAGCGAGGTTATGACCGCAAATTCTTCCCTTCGAATCGCTCATCGCTCGCGCGGCCTATCCACTTGGGCCGTGGCTTCGGCATTGGCTCTGTGTTTGGCGTTGGGCTTGGCCGCCTCCACCGAGGCGAAGAAACCCAAAGATCCCGAGGAGCTGTTCAATCCGCTGCTCGGCGTGCAATGGTCCCATTGGCTGGTGGGTCCTATTGCCGAAATGGCCGACGAGAAGGAAATCGACGCCTTCCTACGCCTCACTACCGATGAGGAAGCGGTTGCTTTCGCCGAGAGCTTCTGGGCCAAGCGCAATGCGGACACCGCGGTCTTTCAGAAAACCCCAGAAGACCTCTTCAAGCTGCGCACCGAGGAAGCCGACAAAAGATTCTCCGAAGGGACCTTTCCCGGCAGCCGGACCGACCGGGGCACCACCTTGATCCTCTACGGCGAGCCGACGGAAATCACTTTCGAATCCCCAAAGAAAGTCGGTTATCCGCCACTGGAAGTTTGGGAATACTCGAAATCGGCGGAGAAAGGCCTCGACGGCAAGAAGCCCAAGCGGCGATATCGCTTCGTCGAGATCAAAGGCTCGACGGTGCTCTACACCGGCCAACCCCTGCGCGCCGACCCCCGGGCCCGTTTGAAGCATCGAAATTGATCGTCGCCCAGCCTTCTTCGATCCCTCAGTCTCATTTTGATCCCCTGATTCAGAAAGGAAGCATATGCAAACCCGCGCTCTCTTGAAGGGTTCCGGCATCGCCGTGGCGAAACATCGGGTCACCAACGATATGTTGGCCAGGATCATGGAAACGGACGACACATGGATTCGCGAGCGTAGCGGCATTGAAACCCGCTACTACGCGGATCCGGGCACGGGCGCCTCAGAGCTGGGCGCCGAAGCCGCGCGCCAAGCCCTCGACAACGCGGGCGTCGACGCCCGAGACTTGGATTACGTGGTCTGCGCCACCATGACTCCGGACCACTACTTCCCCGGCTCCGGCACCTTGATTCAGAACCATTTGGGCATCGATCCGTTGCCCGCCCTCGACCTACGCCAACAATGCGCGGGGTTCGCCTACGGCCTGCAAGTGGTGGACATGATCATCCGCAGCGGCACCGCGCGCACGGTGCTGCTGGTGGGCTGCGACGTGCACTCCTGCCTCATGCCCTATTCCGAGCAGGCTTGGGACGTGCTCTACGGCCACAAGCCGGGCCCATTGGACGCCGAGGAGATCGCTCGTTACAACCAACACCGACACCTTTACGTGCTCTTCGGTGACGCCGCCGGTGCCATGGTCTTCCAAGCTCACGACGCCGACGACGGTCGAGGCATCCTCGCCTCCCGGCTCTACGGTGACGGTGGCAATAAGGGCATCCTCTATGTTCCCGGCGGTGGCTCGAAGTACCGCCCATGGGTGGACGCCGACATGATCGAGCGCGGCGACACCGTACCGTTCATGGACGGCCGTACGGTGTTCAAGCTGGCGGTGACCAACATGCCTAAAGTGACCCGCGAGGTCTTGGAAACCCAGGGCTACGGACTCGACGACCTGGACTTGTTGATCATGCACCAGGCGAACTTACGCATCAACGACGCCGCCCAAAAGCAGCTCGGCTTGGACGATGCCAAGGTCCACAACAACATCCAGAAATACGGCAACACCACCTCCGCCACCCTGCCCCTGGCCTTCCACGAGGCCAAGCTCGCCGGCAAAGCCCCGGAAGGCTCGTTGGTGGCCTTCACCGCCCTCGGCGCGGGCCTGCACTACGGCTCCGTGTTGGTGCGCATCTGACAGCCGACCAAACCGGCCGAGGCAATACTGCGACTTGCCTTTTTCCGATCGTAGGGTCGGGGCTTGCCCCCGACCGGACCGTCGGAGGCTCGGCATAGCCTCGCCTCTCGGGCGGGGACAAGCCCCGCCCCTACGCCAGGTCTGCCCTGCTTAGGGCTACGGGTGTTTTGCCGCGGAGCTCGACTCACCTGTGAGAATCGACGCATTAGGTGATGTTCAGGCCGGGCAGCTGGGAGCCGGGAGGCATCAAGGGTTCCGGATATCCCGGATCCTCGGGCAGATCTTTGCGTTTGGCCGTCTGCACGGCCAATTCGTCACAGCGTTCATTTTCCGGATTTCCGGCGTGACCTTTGACCCATTTGAATTGCACTCGGTGGACGTCCAGCAGATCCAAAATCTGCGCCCATAGGTCGGCGTTCATGGCCATGTCACCTTTTTTGGTACGCCGCCAAGCGTTGCGCCGCCAACGCCGGGCCCAGCCCTTTTCAACCCCGTCGACCACATATTTCGAATCCGAGTAGAGGGTCACGGCACACGGCCTTTTGAGCGCCTTCAGACCTTCGATCACCCCGGTCAGCTCCATGCGGTTGTTGGTGGTCAACCGATAACCACCGGTCAGCTCTTTGCGATGCTCACCGAAGATCAGCACCGCACCATAACCGCCGGGCCCGGGATTTCCGCTGGCGCCACCATCGGTGTAAATCGTCACTGCTTGCATATGGCTTCCTCGACCGCGCCGACGGGTCTAGCCGACCTCGCCACCGCTCCAATCCTCTTCAAAGGTGGCTCCGCACGGCCGGTTATTCTCAGATCTGAAAAAAGACCATTCTCAACTTTGAGATCGCGGCCGGCAGCACCCGTGCCGGGAATTCCCGACGCTCCCCGCAACCGATTCGTCAATCATGCCCCAAATCGCTTGTTTTCAAAAACTTGTAGCCCCCATATCGACCGATCTCGAGATTCGGACGAGCGGCCCCCATCGATCCGCTTGGGCCGGCATGGAAAGTGCTCTATTAAGGGGCTCCGGATGAAATTGATGGAGAGACGGTGTCGACTCACCACCGGCACCGCTTCCCTCCCTCCCCCCTCCTCCCATCCGTGAGCCACTTTCCCCATCGAATCGCACCTCCGTCTCGGGAGTTGAAGACCCCCGGACTTGACCTTGGATTGAAATCCTTGGGATTCGAGCTCGACCCTGGGATAGTACAACCGTGAAAAAACGATGGCTCCAGGGTTTGACCCTCGCGCTCTTGGCCGGCTCTCTGCTCGTCCTATCCCTCTACCGCGGCGAAATACCGCCGGAGGAGCTGGAGGCACTCTATGCCGCCGGTCCTAAGCACGCAGCTTCCCAATTCGTGGAGATCGAGGGATCCCGGGTTCATTTCCGCGACGAAGGTCCGAAAGACGCGCCGGCGTCGCTGTTGCTCCACGGCACCGCCGCCTCCCTGCACACCTGGGACGGCTGGGTCGAGCGTTTGGGGAGCCGTTTCCGCCTCCTGCGTTTGGACCTCCAAGGCTACGGGCTGACCGGCCCCAACCGGCAAAAAGACTACTCCATCGACCAGCAGATTCGGGTGATCACCACGTTGATGGATCGTCGCGGAATCCCGAGCGCCGCGGTCGCCGGAAACTCCCTCGGTGGCTTGATTGCTTGGCGGTTGGCGGCGGCTCACCCCGACCGCGTCCGGAGCCTAATTCTGCTCAGCCCCGCCGGCGCTCCGCCCCCCGAAACCGCCGACAAAGCTCCGAAGACGCGGAGGGGTTTTCGCACCTTGGACCTGGCCAAGATCCCAGGCCTGAGAAGCCTTCTCACCCGCCTCACCCCACGCTTTCTCATCCGTCGATCCATGGAGCAAGTCTACGGAGACCCCTCTCGACTCTCTGAGGAGCTGGTGGAACGTTACTATTTGATGCTGCGACGCCGAGGTAATCGGCAAGCACTGGTCGACGCCATGTCACAGCGCGTGCCGTCGAGCACCGCCGGATCCCCAATATCCACAGCAGGCTCGCGCTCCCTAGCCGACGTCTCCCAACCGACTCTGATCCAATGGGGCTCGAAGGATCGTTGGATTCCCGTGGAGCACGGCTCTCGATTTCACCGAATCCTTCCCGCCAGTAGCTTGATCATCTATCCGGACCTGGGCCACGTGCCCATGGAAGAGGATCCTGAGCGCACAGCCGAGGATGCCGAGCGTTTCTTGCAATCCCTAGACGCCTCTTGAGTCCGCGGTCGGCGCTTCGAGCTCCTGAGACGAGTCATCCCTGAGACAGGTCAATCTCAGTTTTGAGAATCCGGGCAGCTCCGGCCCGATCACCCCTACCGCCATCTCACCGGTCCCCTGCCGGCCACTCACCGCCTCGGCAGATTCCCAAGAAGACTCAAGCACTGATTACAAAGCACTTAGACAATATGACCAACGTGCCCGCTCGGATTTTCCGACCTTTAACGAACATTTCACCGTCGCCCGCAAATGATTTGACCGAGTGGCATGGAATTTGCTAAAAATTCCAGTGTAGAGAGGAGTGGAAATTAGCCGACCCTGTTCCGGAACCCAATTCCGTCGAGCGGAGGTCGGCCTTTTTTTTGCCCGTGCCAAGTGATCAGATAGGCGTTTCCGCGGACACCTTGGGGGTCTGCATGGCGACCCGCTCCCGCTCCGCGCCGGCGCTTTCCATCTGCTCCGCCATTTCGGTCCACTTTGCCACGGCTTCGTCGTCTCCGGATTGACGGCCGTGCTCAGCCCACATCAACGCGTCGGGTTTGGCGACCCCGCCGCCCAGGGCTTCACGCACGAAACCCAGCACCTCCGACACCCGCTCGAGCCGGGCCTTGCGAGCCTTCTCCCCCTCTTCCTCCGATTCCGAAGCCAGCATCAAGGTGGCCAGGGTCCGCAGGGAGGGCACATGCTTCGACGGTTTGCCGCAGGTGCCCGAGGCGCAGCTGGGAGCCACCGAGATCTCCAGGCAATGGATCGCCTCCTGGCGACGTCCCCGGCTTTCCAGCATCGACGCCAGGAGCAGGCCGAAATCGGGAGTCGACGGGAATCGACCGACCGCCGCCGACAAAAACGTTTCGGCCTCTTCGAATCGCTGCGCCATCAGGAGCGCCTGGGCGTAGGGCAAAGAGAGCTCGGGTTGGCCGTTGGCCGGTCTCGCCGCCGACTCTAGACGCTCCAAGATGGCCTCAGGCTCTCCCAAACCCAGGAGGGCTTCGGACCAAACCGACGCCACGGACAGGGTGCCGGCACGATCGAGAAAAATATCTCCCCACTCCTGCCACGCTGCTTCCAGATCCTGCCGGGCACCGGCGAAGTCCTCGCTGAACAATCGGGCACGGCCGCGCTCGAAACGGAGGACGGGATCCGTGGGCCGACTCTCCACTAGGTGATCGAAGACCGGCAGCGCCTCCGCGGGGCGACCGTCGTAGAGCGCCAGATAAGCGCCCCGAAACTCGTCGTCTTGGGCCAAGTACTGCCGACCGATCTCGTCGTCCATCATGTCCACCAATGCGACGAAGCTGTCTTCGAGATCGATTTCCGGCTCGTCCGGCTCGGCTTCCTGCGGCTCCTGGGCCTGCCAGGCTTCCTCCTCGGCGGCTTCGATACGCTCGACCAAGGCCTCTTTTCGAGCCTCGACCTCGGACGCACGCTGGGGATCGTCAATCTGCTCCAGGGCTCGGTCCAGCCACTCCACCGCGTCCTCCCAATACTCCGATTCCTCAGAGCCTGCGGCCATCTTCAACGCGTTGTCGATCAACTGCCCCCGGGCGTCCTGGATCAGCATCTTGGCCGCCTCGGAGACCTCTGCTTGATCCGAGCCGACGGCCTTGCGAGCCAGCTCGATCGCGCGATCGGGGCGGCCTCCCTCGAGAAATCCTCGGGCTTTCTCCAGGTCTTTCCGAGGATCACTACCGAATAAACTAGCCAAGAATCCCATCAAACACCTCCATAGCGGGTTGCAGGACGACCCCGGGATGGGACGCCGAGCGGCGCCTATGGTATCCGATCCGGGCCCGTGGGTCGGCCCGCGCGATAAGCTCCCAGCCTATGATCGAAACCATCACCCATGTTCTGACCGGCTTGCCGAGCATTTTTTGGCTCGCCACGGCCTTTCTGCTGATCGCGGTGCTGTGGCGCACCCACGGGTTCTGGGAGCAAATCCTATTGGTCGGTCGCCTGCTGGTCCGCGGGTCGCGACGCTCCCCCGTGACCTCACCCTTGGACGAAACCGAGCTTCGGCGCCGCGTTCGAATCGGCGATTGCGACCCCAACCTACATATGACCAACAGTCGCTATCTGGTCATTGCCGACGAGGCCCGTTTCGATCTTCTCATCCGAGCAGGCTTCGGCTCCGGCCTGCGCAAAGGTTTGAGAACCCTGGTCGGCACCACCTGTGTGCGCTATCGCCGGGATCTACCCCTCTTCAAACGCTACACGATCCGCACTCGCCTGCTGGCCTGGGACGATAAGTGGATCTACATCGAAAGCCGATTCATGCGGGACGGCCGCACTGCCGTGCACTTGGTCTCGAAATCCATGCCCATGGGCCCCGACGGGAAAGTCACCCCCGCTGCTTTGCTGAAGGATCTCTTCGGCGAGAGCTCGGTGCCGCCGAGCCCGCCCTTACCGGAGAACGCTCGGATCCTGCTCCGGGACTCCGACCCCCTGCTCAGCCCGGACTGAGCTCGGAGCAGGGCCCATCGAGAGTCCGGGCCAATCTCAAAGACCAAACCCGGGGAAGATTTACAGAAACGAGAAACCTCAGGCCCGACACGACACTTATGATTCGAAGCCCATGCCCGATTTTTTCCTCGACCCGTGGCTCATCCAGCCGTCGCTGAATCAGATTCAACGCCACGACGAGGTGCGCCGCCTCGGCTCCAAAGTCATGGATCTGCTGGTTTGTCTGGCCGAGCGGCCCAATCAGCCGGTGACCAAGGAAGAGCTGATCGCCCGGGTTTGGCAAGGGGAATTCACCACCGAGGAATCCCTGACCACCGCCGTCTACGAGCTGCGCAAAGCCCTCGACGACGACGCGCGATGCCCGAAATTCATCGGCACCGTCCGCGGCCGCGGCTATCGATTGCTCGGTGATGTCGAAATCCGAGAAGTCGACGGGGCCGTCGTCGAGGCCGCCGCCGAGCCCGAAGCGGCAGCAGCCTCTCCTCCAGAGTCTATTCCGGCGTCTCTTCCGGCGACCGTTCGTCGTCCGCGGCGGACCGCCGCCCTCGTCGTCGTGCTCGCGATGCTCTCGATTTCCGCTTTGCTCCTGCTGCGCCGCTCCCTGTCGCCAAATGCCACCCCCGAGCCGAGCGGGACCGCCACCGCCGTGGTCGACCCGGTCGAGCCTGAGCCCGACGCGATCTCACTACGGCCGGATTCCGAGCCGACGACACCGTCGGTTTCCAGACCCGATGCCGCTTCGAGCCCCTTCGCCTCGGGTCCACCCGCCGTATGCTCCGTGGTGGTGGTACCGATCGAAAGCTTGACCGCCGACCCGGAAAGCTCGGTATTCGCCCAGGGGCTCTCCGAGCAATTGGCCCAAGATCTCGCCCAAAGCGGCACCTTGGCGGTGGTGCCGGGTTATTCCAGCGTCATGTCCGGCCGTCTGTCCTCGGATCTCAGCACCGACGCGGTGGTCGAAGGCTCGGTGCAATCCTCAGGCACTCGCCTGTGGATCCGTATGCAGATGGTCGACACCCTGGGAGGGCGCCTGCTGTGGGGCGGCACCTACACCCATGAGCTGGGCAATAGCTTGGATTTGCAGCAAGAGCTGTCCAAAGAGATCACCCACCAAATCCTGGAGCAAATCGAGCCCGTGGCGGATTGCGCCGGCCCGGGCTTTTAGCACCGCCGAGTCCGCACCGCAGAACAAACAAAAGTTCCACATGACAATCACCTAACAAAAACAGATATCTTTTTCGATTTACCTTCGTATATTCTGCAGATCGGAGGTAGAAATCATGATCGACGATATCGATTTGCAGATACTCGAGCTTTTGCAGGACAACTCGCGGATCCAGAACGCCGAAATTGCCCGGACCGTGGGCCTGACCCCGCCGGCGGCCCTCGAACGCGTTCGCAAATTGGAAAACCGAGGGGTCATCCAGGGCTTCCACGCCCGCCTGGATCCCGGCCATGTGGGCTGCTCCATGCTGGCGTTCGTCTTCGTCAAAACCACCGAGACCGTGGGCGAGGAAAACGCCAGCCATGCCCTCGCGGCTCTGCCGGAGGTCCAGGAAGTCCACCACGTCGCCGGTGAAGATTGCTATCTCGCCAAGGTTCGGATTTCCGGCCCCAAAGCCTTGGGCCGCTTGATCCGCGAAAAATTCGGCAAAATCGCCGAGGTCGTCTCTACCCGCAGCACCGTGGTGCTGGAAACCGTCAAGGAAGATCCCCGGCTGCCCTTGGAGGCCTTGAGGGCCGACAGCCCAGAAGGAGGTTGCGATGACTGAGCAAAACACGGTTTCGCGGACCCTGACCTCGCGCGGTCTGCAGCTGGTGGCCGCGTTCGCCGCGGTCTACGTCATTTGGGGATCCACCTATTTGGCCATCCGCCTGCTGATGGAAACCCTGCCCGGGTTCACCATGGTCGGCCTGCGCTTTTTCGTCGCCGGCAGCCTGCTGGTCGCCTGGGCCTATTTCCGCGGCGCGGCGCGTCCGAGCCGACAACAAATCACCACCGCCGGCTGGATCGGAGTCATGTTGCTCGGAATGGGCACCGGAGCCGTGGTTTGGGCAACCCAATACCTGGACTCGGGATTGGTGGCGCTCCTGGTGGCCATGGAGCCCCTCTGGTTGGCCATGTTGATCATGGCTTGGCCGGGCATGGACCTTCGACCCACCGCCGGCACTTGGGCGGCCTTGGCCCTCGGCTTCGGCGGCGCCGCTTTGCTCGCCGCCCCCACCGACGTGCTGGGCAGCGAGGCGATCCATCTTCCGTCGGTCGTCGTGCTCGCCCTCGGCTGCTTGAGCTGGGCGGGCGGATCCCTGATCAGTCGTCGGGTCTCGTTGCCCAAATCCGCGGCCATGAGCTCGGGCATCCAGATGTTGATCGGCGGCGCGGCCCTGGTCCTCTTCGGTTTCGGCTACGGAGAGTGGTCGGCCATCGACTGGCAGGGCGTCTCCAGCCGATCGATTCTCGCCTTCCTCTACCTGGTGGTCTTCGGCTCCATCATCGCCTTCTCGGCTTATGCCTGGCTGATTCAGGAGGTGAATCCCACCTTGGTCTCCACCCACACCTACGTCAACCCGGTGGTGGCGATCTACCTGGGATGGCTGATCGCCGACGAAGCGGTGGGACCGAGAACTCTCGTCGCCGCTTCGCTGATCCTCGCGTCGGTGGTGATCATGACTTCGATCGAGGCCCATCAAAACCGAAAAAGGCGACGTCGACAGGCCGAAACGCGACCCGTCCACTCGCCTTTGAATCGAGAGCCGCCCCCTCTCGAAGACTGCGCCTAATCTCTCCCACGGATCATCAGCAGGACGGGATCTCGCGGGCCGCGCCCTAAGCGCCCGCGAGATCCCGCCGAGCGTCCGGCTCGGTTTTACCCAGCTCGGAAATTCCGGGCTAGCCGCCGCTCAACACCTGCCTCGCCGACACGACCATGAGGATCGCGGCGACGAAGACGATTCCCATAACCGATCCCTCCCGGCCAAAGCTATGGGTCAGCTCGAGCCAGAACGGCAAATCCGCTCCGGCTCGGTTCGTGGATTCCAACACCAACAATCTAGCGTTCAGATCCCAGGCCAGCCAACACAGCAAAAGGCTGACCATCATCTTGATCCAGGGCGCCCCTTCCCTCTGCTCTTCGTCCACATAGAGCTTGAAGTCGGCCTTGCCGCCGAGCTCGGGCTCAGAGCCTAGGGAATGCCCCACAGCTTCCACCGGCTCCATGGCCTCGAGCCCGGTCGGCGACGGCGCCAACAACGGATCCGCCAAGCGAAAATCCACGGACGGCTTCATGATCCGTCCACAACCCGCGCAATCCAAGGAAACCGACTGTTGAAGACCGCATTCCGGGCAGGTCATGCTGCTCTTGGCCCGGGAAATCCTGCGCGGCCCAACCGGCGTCAAGAGGGGAGTCGGTTCGTCGAAAAAGGTCGAAGTCATCTGCATGCTCATCGTTTTCTCCTCGAGCCGGGCGATCGTGGGTGACGTCATGTTGAAGTCGCCCGGCTGAGTGATTGTAAGTGATTACCTTCCTTTTTTCAAACTTCGAATCTATATGACGATTCGAGGAAAGGTATTTCACTCATAGAGGCGGGATTTCCCCAAAACTTCGATCAGCGACAGATATATTCACTCCTCTTCGGTGGTTTTACGGACAGGCAAAGGCGTTGATGTCCGTCGTCGCCGGCGAAGCTACCCCCAAGGGATTGCGATAGGTCTGGATATTGCCGGTCTGAGAATCGATGACCTCCACCGTGTAGTCCACGGAGGTGGCAGCGGCCAGGAACACCCAATGGTGCCCGTTGACCCCGCAGGCATCGAGCACTTTCACCAGCAGCTCGACGTTGTCGGAACGGAAGAACCACATCAGCCCCGAAGCCCCAAGCCCCTGGGGATCGTCGACCACGCCGTCCAGCGACACCGCATGGCCGACTCCGGCCTCACCCACAAAGTCCCGCCACAGGACGCTGACCCGGAATCGTCCCTCTCCGAGGCAGAGCACGGTGTCCGACGGCACGCAATCCCCACCCACCTCGTCGTCGAGGATCACCACCTCGGTCCGCTCGACCGCGCCCAGCTCGGCTCCCACGGGATCGAAGAGCTCCAAGGCGAACCGCTCATTGCCTTCGAGCTCGAAGTCGTTGAGGATCGCCGCCTCGATCAGCCGGTTCTGCCCGTCGCCCACACCCCAGCTGAGAGTGCCGTCCGAGGCGCTGAAGTCCGCTCCCGAGGCGGAAAGCTCGATCACTCGGTAGGAGACCGACACCGCGGTCCCCAGGTCTCCCTGGCGCGACACGGGAATCTGCACCGTGCCCGCCCCCTCCGGCACGGAGATCTCCGATTGGCCGAAGGTGAGCGTGACGTCTTCCTCCAATCCGTCGAGACGGTAGAGGGTGCCGTCGGCGAGCAGATAGACCTCGCCGGCGGCGTCACGGCCGAACGCGATCAGCCCGAAGAGGTCCTCGCTCAAATCTTCTTTGACGAAGGTCCCCTGCTGCCGGTGCACCAAGAACGTGGCACCGCAATAATCTCCGGCCAAGAAAGCTCCCTGCAGCTCGGGAATGGCGGCACCGCGATAGACCGGCCCGCCGATGACCGCGCAATGGCGAGCGTCGTGTCCGTAGTCGAGGATCGGCTCGGAGTAGGCGGGGTCGAAGCACGGGGGAATCGGCTCGGTGCAATTGGCGGCGCTACCCCGGCAGGCGAAACCCTCCATCATCTTGAATCCCCAATTCTGACCACCGGGGCTACCCGCGGGCAGGAAGTCCACTTCTTCTCTCAGCAAATGGCCGACATCCGCCAGCCAGAAATCACCGGTCGCGGGGTCGAAATCGAATCGCCACGGATTGCGAAGGCCCAGGGCCCAGATTTCGTTGCGGATGCTCGGATTGCCGAGAAAGGGGTTGTCCGCCGGGATCGAGTGGTAGGGCGGGCTGCCGGCATTCGAATCCACATCGAGCCTCAGGATCTTGCCCAAGAGATTTCCCCCTTGCTGGGGAGTGCATCGAGGCTCGGGCTGGTATCCGCCGTCCCCCGACGAAATGTACAAATAACCGTCCGGGCCGAAGTCCAAATGGTTTAGATTGTGATTGGGTCCCGGCTGGGGCACTTCCAACAACAATCGCTCGGAGCCGATCGAAGCCTGATCCGGATTGGGACCGGTGACACTGAAGCGAGACACCACCCCGGTGCCGTCGGAGCGGGTGTAGGCGGCGAAAAGGTATCCGTTTTGTTGGTAGTTGGGATGGAACGCCACCGACAGGAGCCCTTGCTCGCTTTCGGCCTCTCCGGTGTAGAGCACACGGCTCCGGATGTCGAGATACGGCGCGCCCAAACGCACCCCGTTGCGCACGATCCAAACCCGGCCTTCCTTGGACACCAGAAAGATCCGGTCGTCCCCAGCGTTGGTGACCGCGACCACCTCGTCCAGATTCTGCAGGATCGGGGTCAGCACCCAATGGCGAGCCTCGGCCTGGGGCGCCCACAGCCAAGGCACGACGGCCATCCAACACATGACTAGACCACAGCTCCGTAGGGCTGTAAGGGTTCGGCTCATAAGCTGCTTCATCTGGGCTCCTGTTGCTTGAGGCGGCATGTCCCGGGGGCGTTCGGTGGCGGATATGGCGGCTCGAACATCATCGTGACTGAGACCACCTGATTCTAAAGGCGTCGTCAGCCGCGAAATCGATTCACTCGCCGGCTCGGCCGACGTCTTGCGCTCGACCGGCCTTGCTCCTACCATACAGATGCTCGCGAGGCCGCCGATATTTCTTTTCCCTCCTAAGCCTACCGAATCACCTTGAACGACTCCCCCACTCCCGCGCTCGGCGAATGGCGTGCCCGCGCCATCTTGCTGGCGATCTCGTTGCTCTTTTCATTGGCCACCGCCGAGGCCGCGCTGCGGATGCTCGGGATCGGAGCACCCTTGGTCCGTGAAGGCTCCGGCGGGTTCACGTTCTTCACCCACCACCCTCGGCTCGGCTGGGACCTGGTGCCCGGCGCCGAGGATCGACTGAAGACTCCCGAGATGGACGTGGAGATCCGGATCACCGAGCAAGGTCTCAGGTCTCACCGCCTATTCACCCCCGAGCCTGAGGCCGGGACCAAGCGGATCGTGGTCCTCGGCGACTCGTTTTCCTTCGGCCACGGGGTGGAGGTCGAAGAGGCTTGGCCCGCCCGGCTCGAAAGCTTGCTGAGCGAGAAGCTGGGACAACCGGTGGAGGTCGCCAACCTTTCGGTGACCGGCTACGGCACCGACCAGCAGCTGTTGCGATTCGAAGAACGCGGGCTCGCGCTCAAGCCCGACGCAGTCGTCCTCGGCCTCTTCGTCGGCAATATCTTCCGCAACGCCCGGGAAGTTCAAATCGGCTACCCGAAACCTCGCTTCGTGCTCAGAAACGGTGATCTGGAGCTGACCAACGTGCCGGTTCCCTCCCGAGCCACCCCGCCCGGCGGACCGTCGCGGCTGTGGAACGTCGTCGCCTCCGCCGGCCGAGCCGCCGGAGAGCATTTGGGTTACGGCGAGGCTTGGTCGGTCACCGGCGCGATTCTCGACCGCCTGTCCCGCCACTGCGAGGCGCAAGGTATCGAGCTGTCGGTGCTGGTAATTCCCAAAGATCAAATGATCTACGGGCAGGGCTGGCGCCGGCGCATCCACCGCCGGACCCAAGATGCGACAGGCCGCCTGCTGCAAGACCACGGCTTGCCCTACCTCGACGTGACCGACGCGTTGCGCGAAGCCGCAGGGCGGGACCCCGCCTCGGATCGCCTCTACTTTCCCGTCGACGGACATTGGACCTCAGAAGGGCATCGAGTCGCCGCTGAGGCCCTGGCCTGGTGGTGGCCCAAGCCCTGAAGGTCGTCGACCCGACCCCGCGAGATATTTTGCTGAAATAATCTCACCTCTCCGAGCATACCCAGTTAGAGGGATCAATCCGTTGGGCCCCTCACCTCGAAAATTGGCTCTGGCCGGAATGTCACTCTTACCGCGATTCCTCGCCCGGGCCGTTTGGGACTGCGACCTATGATGACGATTCTCGATGTGTCCAACTCGGAGAAGCTCTCTCCCGCCCTCCGACAGACCTTAGAAGCCGCCTCCGCCGACACCTTGATCCACGCCCTGCTGAGGCCCGCTCCCAAAGCCAACCGATCGTCGCGGGCAGCCCTCAGCCCGGAGCCCATCGACGACGCGATCAAATCGGCGGAAGACGCCCTCGGCCGGGGCCCCCAGCTCCTCAAGGACCTCCGAGCCGACCTCGAGGCCCGTACCGCCTCTCTCACTCCTTGGCTCCCGGATTCGACCCTTCTTTGGCTCGCCGACGCCCTGGCCGTCCACCTTCCGGCCATGGAGCTGGCCAAGCTCAGTCATCGTTCGGACGTGCGATCGATCGACCTCCAGCCCACGGTCCGCCCAGCTCGGCGAGGTGACTTCGAAAGCAATCCGGCCAGGGACAATCCACCGTTTGGATTGCACTTAGAGCTGGGGTCCGCGGCGAAACCGAAAATCGGCCTGATCGACATGTCGACCTCCACGGGCTCCGATCGGACGGCTTTTGCGGAAGCCTCCTTCGACCCGCTCGGGCGACCTCGGCCCGTGCTCGAGAGCGCGGCTCCAGCCGGCCACGAGCAGCGTCTCGGGGAGACTTGGTACCGCGCGCTCCAGGATTTGATTCCCGATGCCCACTGGCTGACAGCGGGCGTCTTCGACCCGGGAGGCGACGGCACGTTCGCCCAGATCATCGCGGGGCTTCAATGGACCCTCGAGCGAGACGCGGATGTGGTGATTCTCGATTTGGGTGCCGCCGCCTTGGATCCGATTTGGCACCTACCCATCCTCAACTGCACCCTGGCCGGCACCTGCGTCGTGGTCGCCGGCATGGAGCGCAAGGACCACGACCGCCCCATGTGGCCCGTGCACATCCCACTGGCAGGCTGCTACGACCGTGGTCCTTTGCGTACGGATCTCTGGGTTTCCGGGGCACCCCTGGGCCCGAGCCGGCTCCGGGGAGGTCTGGCGGCAGCCACCCGCGCCGCGGCCGCCGTCATCCTCCTGCAGACGGCGGCACCCAAGCTGAAAAACAATCCCGCCGCTTTGGTCGGCCCGCTCTTCGCCGGGCCCCAACGGGGGCTGGCCCCCGGAGGCGAGTTGGAGCTCGATCCCGAGTCCATGCTCAAGGCCATCTCCGCGGCCTGAGCCCGGCGCGGCAGCTCGGGATCAGGCGGCTTCCGCCACCGGTGCGACCGCGGCCCGAGACTTCGACATGCCGCGCCATCCCCGCCACTGAAAGAAGGCGAAATCCGCCACCACCATGGCGATGATGCCCACCGTCCACTTGCCGGCCACGGTCAAGGGAGCTGCGCTCATCAACAACGCGGCGCTGCCGACCACCCACAGCACATCGAGGGCGATGATGCCGCCCACCACGTTGCGTGCCCATGTTTTGCTCAGGTCACGGGTCAACAAGAAAAAAATACCCACCGCAAAGACTTCGAGATTTAGACCCAACGCTTTGGCCTCCAAAATCGGAATGCCGACAAAGCTCGCGACTTGCTCCGCGGCCAGCCAACACACGGAGCCCGTGAGCAACGAGAAGCCGGCATTTGCCGCCAATGCCCGGCGCAACAAGGTTTCGGATGATGATCTGCTCATGATTCTTCTCCTTAGGATTCGTGGGTCGGCTTCCATACCGACCCGAAGGAGACCCGTGCGACGATCATGCCGGCCTGAAAACGGCAATTTATTGGGGTTTTCCCGGGTTTTGAGCAGCGGCGATGTTGCGATCTCCCAACGTGACGTTGCAGAGCTGCAACGGGGGACTCTGCGACGAAGATTAAGGCACGACCACCTCACGGCTCAGGAAAGAACCGAGATCCGACACGTCGTCCCACAAACCGATGGCCACCGTATGCTCGCCGGGAGCCAGCATGAGGTGCAATTTGTGGGCATAGGCCAAGGGCTGGGGCTGCGCGAGCCGTTCGGCCGGTATTTGGAAGGTGATCGGATATTCCTGCACGCCCGTGACCGCGCCGCTTTCGTGTCGGGTAACGACCAAGAGACGAGCATCGGCGCTGAGCCGATCGGGGTCTTGCTCCAGGGGCAGAAGGCCCAGGCGGCTCACCGGCACGGTGATGTCCATGGGCACTAGGGTCAACCCTTCGGAGGTCGCGGCTCCCAGCTCGCCGACCCCTAGGACTGCCGCGAGAGGGTTGTCCTGGGATTGAAAATAGAGCGCCGCCGACAATCGATGCTGGATCTGATCGGCCGCCCCTCGATCGACGTAACCCTGAGCATGACGCACCTCGAGGCCATCGACCCGGATGTCGAGGGTGTGCATGGCACCGTCTGCTGGATGGGGAGGTGTGAACGCCAGGGTGTAGGCGGCGGAGGTGTCGTCGAGGGCTTGATCCAACAGCAGCTCCGGCTGCGATCCACCCACCTGGCACAAACCACCGCTCTCCGAAGCCAACGAGCAAACAGCCCCTTTGACCAGCTCCTGGCGAACGCTCGGCAGGCGCCCTTGGGCTCCGGGACGGGTGGAGCTGATGTTGCCCCGGCTGACCACATCGAGTCGAGCTCGGTTTTTCGGAGTTAGGCTGTAGTACGTGACCCCGGCGCCGTGGACCTGCTCCAAAAGCGACTCAAAGTCTCGATGGGTGTGAAACATCTCTCCCTCGGCGCGCAGATTCGCCATTTCCAGCGGATTCAGCTGCAAGGTTTCGATCGCCTCGTCGTAGAGCTCGTGGGCCGGAGTCAGCTCCAAACCGTCACCGACGTAGAGCAGGACTTTCCTGCCTTCCACAGCCGCCAAACCCGTGGTCAGCCGACGCAACGCATCCATCGCCGCGCGATTCTCCGCCGTCTCGACCTTGGCGACCGCGGACAATCTGGCCAAGAGTGCGTCCCTCTCCGCCAACGCCATCTGTAGCGAGACGGCATCCGGGGCGGCGAGAATCGCGTCCTCCACCTGCGGCATCTCGTTGGCCAATCGGGTGCGTTCGTCGCTTTGGGGCGAGCGCAACAGCTCCCCGCTCCGCAGCCGATCGAGCGTCTCCGAGAAAACGCCGGCGTCGGTGGTGAACGGCTGCTGGATCTTGAGCGATCCATCGTAGGTCACCAACATGGTCTCCTGGCTCAGCTGAGCCCCATCCACCAGGGCGCGCAACGCGTCGACCATCTCCCGTCGACCGGAAATCCCGAGACGCGCGGCATCGAAGAAAACCACCCATCGGGCGGCCTGATCCGCGGACGGCGGAGCCACTTCGAGCTCAGCCGGTCCATCTTTGGGCGTGCCCTGCTCCGCGGGCCGCTCAAGCTCGGGAGGTGTCACGAAATGCTGAAGCTCCACGGGCTCGCCGTCGACCAAGATCTCAAAGTCCCCGGCGCTCAAATCCCGCACCCGAGAGCCGTCGGCATCGGTGACCACCGCCACCACGTTGACCAAACGCACGTCCACGGTCTCGGCGTAGGTCTCAGCATAAGTCGTAGCTTCGCCGTAGACGGTGTTCGCCTCGGCCGCCTCGGCGGTGATCTCCGGGCTCACCGGCTCGGTTTCCGCCGGGGCCTCATCCTGTGCGCTCGCGACCATCGGCCCCTCGACGGCCTCGAAGCCGTCGGCCACCAAACCCGTTTCCAAATCCGTCGGCCCATCCGCTTTCGAGCTTGCCGAGCCCGATCCACCGATCGCAAATCGGGACTCCAACGCGGGATCGAGCTCGATCTCATGGCTCAGATGCCGTCCGCGGACCCACACCAACCACTGGGCATCGAGGGTGTTGCGCAGATCGAGCACCGCCCGCTGGAGCTTGCGGGAGGTGTTGATCTCCCACACGTCGCCCCAGGGATCCTCGGTAGACGTTACCTCGGGAGACCACACCTTGAGTGGCACCTGGAGACGCTCTAAATAACGACGCACCAGCGCCGGTGAAAGGGCGCTGTGGTCGTCGGTCCGGGGATCTTTGATCAACACCACCGCCCGGGTCCGCCCGCCGGCGGAAGCCACTTGGCCCGCCACCGCTACCGCCTCGGCCACCCGACGGGGAGCGTCGTCTCGCAGGGCACCCTCAGCGGGATAGGGAAATGTCGCCACCACCCCTTGGGCCGTGGGCATGGCCACCGTACGGCGGGTCGCCCCCATGGAGGTGGGACCCGAGCCGAGGCGCGCGAAGTCGAAGCTGATGTGGAATTGATCCATGGCCGCGCCGTCCACACGCTCCGCCAGGGGCAGCATGACGCGCAGGCGATCGTCGTCGTTCAGGCCCGAGGTCAGCCGGTTGGACATGAAGCTACGGTTTCGGGTGTCCAAAGACTGTGAGCGCAATTTATTGAGCTGCCCCCAAAGCCACGGGGTCGCTTCCTGAACCACCACGATGTCGGATCCGGCCCGCTCGACGGAAACGATTTCCAGGGGCCGGTCGCCTTTCAACAACCGCCCTCGCAGCTCATCGAGGCTGGGGGCGCCGCCGCGCTCTGCTCGGATCAAGAATCCCGTCAGCTCCGTATCGACTTCGTCGCCGATCTGCCCCCCTAACACCCGCTCCGTGCGTGCCCAGCTGCGGCCGAAGCGAAGCTCCGCTTGCAAAAAGTTGATTTGCCCAACGTCGTAATCGGGCAGCTCGAAGGATGTGGGATCCACGACCTCCAAGGGTCGACCGTTGAAACGAAGATGCCATGCGTCGGGTTTGAGGCCGTCCGCTGAATGCCACAACAACGCCGCCCTTCGCGGCTCGGCGTCCTCGGTGACCACCAGCTCCGCCCGGCTTCTGGGCTGAGGTAAGTTCAACGCCTGAACCGCCCTCGATAGCTCACGGCCCTGGGCGTCGTAGGCGATCAGCTCCAGTTGGTGAGGGGCCAGCTCTGGGCCGAAATCACAGGCCAACGCCCAGGGCGGACCGCTCAACCGGCCGACGCTGCGGCCATCCAGCCGCAGCTCCACGGCGGCGACTTCCGCCGCGAGATCACCGCTGACGGTCCATTCCACGGGCTGCACACCGAGGACCAATCCCAAAAACACGGAAATAAACGTCACCATCGTCAATGCTTCCTCGGTCTATAAACTCTGCGAGATGTTTCGGCGGGCCGACATCGGGCCGGTATGGGTCCACAGTCGGCAACGGACTGACCGGTAGACTTCTTGTAGAAACTTGCAAACGCCGAGCCATGTCGAATCAGCTCGAGGAACGAGCCCCGTAGAGCCGATGGCGACTTTCAAGGAGCAGAGTCGCCCCCGGCAGACGACAACGCCGCCCATCGGAGGGGTCGGGCTACCGCGCCGTCATTGACACTCCACCTGCGCGCGGTTGACGGCATCGATCGGCAACCGACGCAAAGAGAAAGCGAGCCCCGCCAGATCGGATTCCCGCTTCAAGCAGGCATCGGTCGCTTCCAGCTCGCGAAAAGGGGTACCCGGAGCGTCCCGCAGGGTTAGGAACAGCCGGGTTGGATCGTCGGAATCGACGCACGGTGGCGACAGCTCTTCCAACCTACGCACCAGGCTCCCGACCTGGGACGACAAGGCTTGGGCTTCAGTGGCGATCAGCTCGGAGCGGCATTGGGCGGCTTCGGGGCCCACGGCCACATAGTTGAAGGTCCAGTCCTCGCCACGGACCTCGATCTCTCGATAGGAGCGGGTCGGGTCGCTCTCCGGCAAACGAGCGCTCAAGGTCCAGAGCTCCGGCTCGGGCAGGGGTTGATCCAATCCCAGCTCCGCGTTGAGTTGCTGCCGACCCACCGCCGCCCGCCACGACAACAACCCCACCAACAGCACCGTCACCGTCATGGCGCCGAGGGCGGTCCAGCGCAAAGCCGAATTGGACCCTTTCCAGATCAACAACCCTGCTGAAACCAAGCTTAAGGCCACCCCCACCAGGCCATAGCCGAGGGCGATCGCCGGTCCTGCGAGCCCGCTGCCCTCCGGCACAAAAAATCGAGCACCGATGGCCGTGCCGGCGGCCAATCCCAGGAACGCGGCTGCCACCAGCAAGAGCACACTCCAAACGACCCGCCGCTCTTTCGCGCCCAGACCTTTCGCGCCCGACGCGGGGGGTTGAGAATTTTCTGAAGTCATGCCCAATCATGTCAGATCCGCGAATCCGCGAACGCTGTTGCAGGTCTGCAACGGGCCGTTCTCGGAACCGCTAGACTTGTGGCTGCCGCCTTAGATCGGCCGCAAATTCGAACCCGAAAGGCCTTTGTCGATGCCCAGCAACGAAGCTCCTCCAACAATATATTCCAGCGACCGTGGCTCCGGGACAGGGGCGCCGTCTCGTTGGTGGCGCCAAGAGCGATGGCGCTGGGCGTTCGGCTGTTTTCTGCTCGGTTTTGCCTACACCGCCCTAGCCATGTATTTCGGCTTCGAGCTGCGGATCGCCGGTCACGACGTCTCGATGGTCGCCGGCGGATTGCTCGAAATGTCCTTCGCGGTGCTGGGTTACCTGCTCGGCCTGACCACCGAGGCGCGACGCGGTGAGCGAGCCGCCGCCCGCGACAAGGAAGACCGCCTCCAACAGGTCGCCGATCTCCAAGCCCGTCTCGCCCACCGCGAAAAGTTGGCGTCCCTCGGCCAGCTGGCGGGGGCCGTTGCCCACGAGGTGCGCAATCCCCTGGGGATCATTCGCACCATGGTCCAAAACCTCAGAGAAGAGCTGCCGCAGGAAGCCCAAGAAGCGGAGCAGGCTTGTTTCGACATTCTCGAAGAAGTGGACCGGCTGGCGCGGGTCACCTCGCAATTGGTGGATTTCGCTCGCCCCCTGAAAATCCAACCCGCTGAGGTGACCATGACCGACCTCACGAGCCGAGTCCGCCTGCTGGCCGATACTTGGTTGGGTGACCGGCGCTTGTCGCTCTTGGTCGAAGGCCCGGATCGCGTACGGCTGCGAGCGGACGCGGACCTGCTCTGCCAAGCGCTGCTCGGCTTGGTGACGAACGCGGCGGAAGCAAGCCCGGCGGACGGACGCATCGATCTGAGCTGGTCCCAGCTCCCGGACGGCGGCGTGGACATCCGGGTCAGCGACCAAGGAGACGGGGTGCCCGAGGAGCTGCGAGCTCAGATTTTCGAGCCCTTTTTCACCACCCGGGCCGAGGGTCATGGGCTCGGGCTGGCCGTGGCTCGACAGATCGTCGCCGCCCACGGCGGCACCATCTCAGTGGAAGAATGCGAGCCCCACGGCGCCTGTTTCCGCATCCAGCTGCCGGCGCAATGGGCGGACGCGGCATGAGCAGCCTCCACGGTCGAATCCTGATCGTCGACGACGAGCCGAAGATGACCCAAGCCGTGGCCGCCGCCCTTCGCCGAAGCGGTTGCGAATGTCTCACGGCAAATGACGGCGAGCAGGCCCTGGAGATCTTCGAGCAACACGGTGCCGACGTAGTGATCACCGACCGTCGCATGCCGCGCATGGACGGCCTCGAGCTGATGGGCCGGTTGTTGCGAATCCGTGCCGACCTACCGGTGATCGTGGTCACCGCTTACGGCGACGTCCGCTCCGCGGTGAACGCCATGCGTCAAGGCGCTTTCCACTACCTCACCAAACCCTTCGATCTCGACGAGCTTCGCAGCCTGGTGGCCCGTGCCCTCGAGCTGCAACAGCTCCAAACCGAGAATCGACGCCTGCGGCGGGAGCTGGCGGATCGCCAATCCGGAAACCTGGTGGCCCACAGCGCAACCATGGCTCGGGTCTTGGACTTGGTGGATCGTGCCGCCGACAGCCAAGCGACCCTTTTGATCCAAGGAGAAAGCGGCACGGGCAAAGAGATGATCGCTCGGCGCGCCCACTTCTCCAGCCCCCGAGCTCGAAAGCCCTTTGTCGCCGTCAATTGCAAGGCCTTTGCCGGTGGCGTGCTCGAAAGCGAGCTCTTCGGTCACGAAAAAGGCGCCTTCACCGGCGCCGATCAACGACGGGCGGGCTGTTTCGAGCGGGCCGACGGCGGCACCCTCTTCCTCGACGAAATCGGTGAGATCGACATCGGCTTTCAGGCCAAGCTGTTGCGGGTCTTGCAGGAAAGCGAGGTGCAGCGGGTGGGCGGCGACACCCCCATTGCGGTGGATGTGCGGATCATCGCCGCCACCAACCGGGATCTGCGCCTGGGCATTCGAGACTCCACCTTCCGCGAGGATCTCTTCTATCGGCTGCACGTGATTCCCGTGACCCTACCGCCCCTGCGGGAGCGACGGGAAGACATCGTGCCCTTGGCCGAGAGCTTCTTGCAACGCGCCTGTCGACTGGGCGGCCGTCGCTTAGCGCTTGGTGCCGAGGCCGAGCAGGCGCTGCTCGCCCACCCTTGGCCCGGCAACGTCCGTGAGCTGGAAAACGCCATCGAGCGGGGCGTGGTGCTCGCCCGTGGCGAGGTCCTCGGGCCAGAAGAGCTGCTGCTCGACGAGCGTCCTGTGGGCCCCCGTGCCGCCGAGCCCGGGACTCTTCAGGAGACCCTGGATCAAGCGGCCACCGAGCGCATCACCGCCGCCTTGGCGCAGCACACCGGCCGACGGGCCGAGGCCGCGGCGGAGCTGGGCATCGATCGCACGACCCTCTTCCGCTGGATGAAACGGCTTTCGATCAGCGACTAGCTGAGCCGTTTTGCCCATGCTTCACGCCCAAATGGACGAGCAGGGCAGTCGATGCCTTGCGCTCGCCCACAGAATCAACTCTCGAGCTTGCTCGTCGGTTTTGGATCACGATTCCGCCGGCCGCGCCCGGAATCGATACGAGAGTCAAGGAAATCGCATATGAAACGGTTCTTCTCCCTTCCCGCCTGGGTCGCATGCATGCTTTTCACCGTCTTGCTTCCCGCCGACGCTACGGCCCGGGTTCTCGAGCTGGTCGACCAGGAGGTCGATGTCAGCCTGAGATTCCTGGACCAACTGGCCATCAGCCCCGACGGTCGTTTCGTCTACGCCGGCAGCAGAGACGCCACCTATCGATTTCGGCGCCACGCCGACACGGGTCAGCTGACCTTCGACGGATCCGCCTACGGCGCAGAAGCCATCGCCATCAGCCCCGACGGCAGATCGCTCTACTCAAGCCGCTATGGGGTGGTACGAGCCCACCAACGCGACCTTGAAAACGGCTTCCAAAGCCTGGTGGAAGAGTGGCCGAGCTCGCCGGCCTTCGGGGTCCACGGCCACCCCGAGTCGTTTCGGCTCGGTCCCGGTGGGGATCAGATTTACATCTCCTTCGGCGACGGCATCGCTGTTTTCGATCGCGATCCCGAGAACAGCGCTTTGACTTGGATCCAGACTCTCGACGCCGAGCCCGACGACTTTCCGGCCGCCTCGGACCTGATCTTCAGCGCCGACGGTCGCCACGTTTACGGCATTTCGGAGCCTCAATTCGGACCCCACCGTGTGGTCGTTTTCTCCCGCGACATCTCTACCGGCACCTTGGCACGCCGACAGAGGCTCACCGACGAGATGATCCCCGGGCTCGAAAACGTGCACGAGCTGATCATCAGCAACGACGGCCGAAACGTCTATGGTTCGAGCCCAAACGGCGTGCTCGTGCTGCGACGCGATCCCGCCGACGGCACCCTCAGCCCGCTCCAAACCCTGGGCAGCGCCGGCACGTTGCTCCTCGGACCCGACGACCGCTTCGTGTATGCCTTTCGACCGTTCTTTGTCGACATCTACTCCCGAGGCGCGGAGGCCGGAGCCCTGGAGCTGGTCCAAACCTTGGAGCAGCCGGTGCTGCCGAGACGACCGACTCCGAATATCGCCTCGGGTCTCTTCTCGCCGGACGGTCGTCACCTCTATCTCATCTCCGACTACGACTCCCCTTTTCACGGCGGCATCGAGGTCTTGGCCCGCAATCCCGACACTGGCGTGCTGTCGATCATCGCCTCCTACATCGACGACGTGGAAGGCGACGCGGACCGGATCGATAGATCCGAAGCGATCGTGGCCTCGCCGGACGGAAAGCACCTCTACGTGGGCGCGTCGGACGAGAGCCTCGAGATCGCCGCCTTTTCACGCTCCGCTGAAACCGGCGTGCTGAGCTATCTCGACGCTTTCACCAGCCGACCCGCGGAAGCGGGATATAGGAGAGCCGTGGACCTGACGATGAGCGGAGATGGCCGGGCTCTTTACGTCAGCTCTCAAGCCGGCTCGGAGGAATCGCTGGTGGTCCTTGCCCGCGACGAGCTCAGCGGAGCGTTGACCTTGATGGAGTCCTATCCCGCCGATGGCGCTTTCGGCCTGGAGACAATCCGCGCCATGGTCGTCAGCCCGGACCAACGGCACCTCTACGTGTCCGGGAGCACCGGCGGCACGCTGGTCATCTTCGAACGGGATCCGAGCAGCGGCGGGCTGACCCACCTTCAAACCCTGGCCGACGTCCCGGAGCTCGAAAGCGCCGGTGTCATCGGGTTGGATCCCGAAGGTCGACACTTGTATGTGGCTTTGGAGCACCCGCGCTACGCCATTTCGATCTTCGCCCGCGACGCCGATACCGGAGGCTTGGCTTTTCTGGAAACCCTCGACTCTCCGAGCTTTTACTCCAGATCAGCTTTTGAGATGAGCCCGGACGGCCGCCATGTTTATGTCGGCAGCGGTCGCCTCGTGGTGTTCGCTCGGGATCCGGCTTCGGGTCGCCTCACTTTCATCGAAGAGCACCCCTACACCTCCGCGCGGCCCCATTCCGACCCCGACGGCAACTACCTCTACACCTTCGATTCCAGCTCCGTGGCCTCGGTCTATCGACGGGATCCGTCCACCGGGCGGTTGACCCTGATCGAATCGGAAGGCCCGTCCTCGTTCAATGGCTCTTTCAATGGCAGCACGGGATCCGTCTTGAGCCCCGACGGTGATTTCTTCTACGCCAATGTGTCGTCATTGGAGCATCACGCCATCCATATTTATCGCGTTGCCGAGGGGCCGTGCCGCGCCGGCTGGGACGGCCTCTGCCTGGGCGGGGATCGCTTTCGAGTGGCGCTCGACTGGCGCGATGCCGAAGGCACTACGGGCACTGCCACCCCGTTGGCCGAGAGCTTCGGCGACTCGGGCATCCTCTGGTTCTTCAGGCCCGGCAATTGGGAAATGCAGCTGAAGGTGCTCGACGCCTGCGAGCTGAACGACCGATTCTGGGTCTTCGCCGCGTCCGCCACCCAGGTGGAATACAGCCTCCGAATCACCGACATGATCACCGGTACCATCAAGACCTACTTCAACCCGTTGGGCAACGCGGCCGCCGCCATCGCCGACACCGACGCCTTCGCCACATGCTCCGGCTCGGACACGGCTTCGGCGACGATCACCCCCGCTGCCGGCCGTTCGAGCTTCGTCGATCTTTCGGCTTCGACGGCCCTCGACCTTGCGGCCGGCTCGCCCATGACCCGCGGCGCCTTTCAGAGGACGCCGGATCTATCCCTCGGCAAATACCATCAACCCGGAATGGTCAAGGGTTTGGCAGGCAAATGCCTCGACGTCGAGCAGGCTGATCCGAGCGACGGCTCGGCGGTCATTCTTTATGACTGCCACGGCGGCGCCAATCAGGTCTGGAGGAATGAGCAATACTGCCCCTACAGCTGCCTCGACTTCTTCAGTCTCAGGGTGTTTGGGGATAAATGCCTTCAGCCCGGTCCCGACACCGGCTCAGGACCCCGTCGGTTGGAGATCGGTCCTTGCGGCAACGATGAAAGCTATTGGTACCAACCCGGCCACTTTCCGAGCCATTCATCACTGGTGCACCGCGAAACAGGCCTCTGCGCAGATGTGCTCGGCGCCGAAACCGCCAACCGGACCCCCGTCGTGCTTCATGAGTGTCACGGGGGAGACAACCAACAGTGGGCTTTCGACGAGCTCGCCTGTGTGTCGAGCCCGACGGGTGCCTGCAAAAACGGCGATCGCTTCCTGGTGGAGGTGGACTGGCGTGACTTCGACGGCAACGTCGGCAAGGGTCGGGTTCTGCCCCAGGGCTCCGATGAAACCGGCCTTTTCTGGTTCTTCGGACCCGACAACCTGGAGATGTTGGTGAAGGTGCTCGACGGCTGCGGTCTCAATCAACAGCATTGGGTCCTGGCCGCCGCGACCACCAACGTCGAATACACCCTGCGAGTGACCGACACCTTGACCCGTGAGGTGCGCGAGTACTTCAACCCGCTGGGAAACACTGCCCCGGCGCTCACCGACACCTCCGCGTTTTCATGTGCTGCTCCGTAGAAAACCAGCTCACTGGATCAGCCGTCGAGCTCCTCATCCGGGTCTACCGCGCTTTTGGGTAAGAAGAAGAAGAGACGACCCGGCTGTTTCATCACTCCGGCTCGGGCGGCGGCGTCCTCGCCACGGCCCCAAAAGAGGTCGACCCGACCGGGACCGCGGATGGCGCCACCGGTGTCTTGGGCGAGGACGAATCGGGAAATGGTGCCCTCGACCACGGTGGTGCCGTCGGGCCCGGGAGCGGGCAGGTCGGTGATCAGGAATCCAAAGCCGCCGGGCGGAAAGATCTTTTGGTCGACGGCGATCGAGCGCCCCGGGGTGACCGGCACCCCCAAATTGCCCACTGGAGGGCCGTTGAGCTTGCGAAAGAAAACCACGGATTGGTTGTGGTCCAGGACCCGCTCGATCTCGTGGGGATGGTCCACCAAATATTGACGGATCGACTGCATGGACATTCGTTCCGGGGATACCTTGCCTTCGTCGATCAGCAGCCGACCGATGGAGCGATAGGAACGGCCGTTGGAGCCGGCGTAACCAATGCGCATTTCCGAGCCGTCCCGTAGACGCAAGGCCCCGGAGCCCTGGATCTCGATGAAGAAGAGCTCCACCGGATCTTTGGCCCAGGCGATCTCCCGGCCACGCTGCACGCCGGTTTCCCGAATGCCCCGACGATCGGGGAAGGGCACCAATTGGCCGTCGCGCAACAGGCCCGCGATCCTCTTTCCCCGCAGGTCGTCGTCGAATTGCCCCAGGTCGACTCGGATCAAACCCTTGGCCGGTCCGTAAACCGGTACCTGATACTCCGGGGTCCGGACCCGGCTTCCTTCGATCACCGGCTCGTAATATCCGGTGACCAACACCTGACCGCTCGAGCCACCGACGCTTTCCATCACATGGAACGTCGACGCGATCTGAACCGCCAGCCGCTCCGCGGTCGGCTGCTCGTCGAGCCAAGTGAGCAGTTGATCGGCCGCCGTCAGCAGCTGCGCTCCGGTGGCGGTGAAACGGCCGAACGTATATTCGCGTTCCTTGGGTCGACGGCTCAGCCAATCCCGGTGCCGCTCCAGGGCCAAGCGCAGACCGCTCCATCCCTCGACCCCGTGCAGGTCGTCGATCAACAGAGGGATTTCGTCGATTTTGAGCCGACGCAGGGCGCTTTCCGCGTCCCACTGGGCTTCGGCCTGCTCCACCGGAGCCGGGCGCTGCCCGGACGGCCGGCGCATGCAAGAAGAGATCACCAAAGAGGTGGTCGTCAAGCACGCGACCAGCACCGATGTGGCTATGGCTCGACTGCCCAGGCTCCGAGCCCCGTGGAATCGCTTCACGTTCACGACCGTCAACAACCCTCAGGTCAAGGGCGGACCTCAGCAGGCACGCCGAAACCCATCTTCTCTTTGACTTGAATCAGCTTCGGCTCGGCCACGGCCCGGGCCTGCTCCGCGCCACGGGCGAGCAGACCATCGAGCTCGGCGGGATCCGCCATCAGCTCGTTGTAGCGCTCGCGGATCGGCCGGACGCCTTCGATCACCGCTTCGGCGACCCCTTTTTTGAGATCGCCATAACCCCGGGCGTCGGCGAAATCCGCCAGCACTTGCTCGGGGGTTTTGTCGGTCATCAGCTGGTAGATGGTCAGCAAATTGTTGACACCGGCCTTCTCCGGATCCTCGCTGTAGACGATCTCATTGCCGGAATCGGTGACCGCCCGTTTGAGGGTTTTTTCAATCACCTTGTCCTGGTCGGTCATGAGCACGGAATGCCCCTTGCCGGCGAGGCTCTTCGACATTTTGGCGGTCGGATCGTCGAAGCCCATGATGCGAGCCCCGACCTTGGCGATTTTCGGCTCCGGCACCACGAAGGTGTCACCGTAGAGGTGGTTGAATCGCTGGGCGATGTCCCGGCTCAGCTCCAGGTGTTGCTTTTGATCCTCGCCCACGGGCACCTCGTCGGCGTCGTAGAGCAGGATGTCCGCCGCTTGCAGCACCGGATAGGTGAGCAGGCCCGTATCGACCCGCTCCTGGCGTGCGGATTTGTCTTTGTATTGGGTCATCCGCTCCAAACGACCCAAGGGCGTGATGCAGCTCAAGAACCAGCTGCCTTCCGCGTGGGCACGGACGTGGCTTTGCACGAAGAGGGTGGTTTGGTCCGGATCGATGCCGGCGGCCAACAACATCGCCGCCAAAGAACGCGTGTTGTGACGCAGCGCCTCGGGCTCCTGAAACACCGTGATCGCGTGCAGGTCCACGATGCAGATGAAATTCTCTTTTTGCCCTTGGCCTCGCACCCAATGACGGATGGCACCTAGATAATTCCCCAAATGGAGCTGGCCGGTCGGCTGGATGCCTGAAAAGACGCGTCGTTTTTTGGCTTGAGACATGACGGACCCTATTTGACTTGAGGTGGCGGGCCGACCCTATGGGGTCATGAGCTTGGCGCCGGAGCCTGTGGCTATGAGCCGGGGACGACCTCGGGTAGCGGACGAAACGGCGAGAAGCTATCACACTAGCCGGATCCCGTCTTGAACCGGAATCTCGGTGGGTCGGCGCGCCGCCCTGCGCGCGTCGCTCCGAAACTCGCGCCACCGTTGAGGAGTCGATGTAAGTTGCTGATGTGTAGGATCTTGAGCCGATCCATAGGGTGTTTCGCTCAGACAGTCTCCGCTTTCCGTGCTCGGCGCGGCGCGCCTTCCAGGGCCTCGAAAGTGCATTTCTGGACGGCATTTAGCTGAGCTCCGTCTCAGCGCACGATGTCGATCGGCTCGCCGTCACCGTCCGCCGACAGCCAATCCATGCGTCGCAAGATTTCCTGGGCCGCTTGTCGGGACGACGCGTTGGGATGGTGCTCGAAATAGTCCTGATAGAGCTGCCGCGCCTCTGCTCGATCGCGGGTCCGGGAATAGAGCAACAAGAGCTGCAACGCCACGCCCTCTCCATTGGGCATCAATCGATGGGCTCGGCGCCCCGCCTCCAACGCTTTATGGCCCACGGACTCGTCGTCGAGGTCCGGGCTCAGGCCGTAGATCGACGCCAGGCGGGCCCAAGCGGGGGCGAAGTCCGGATTCTCTTCCAAGCTGCGCTCCAGGTGGATCCGGGCTTCCCGCAGCTTGCTCTCGCTCGCGCCCCGCCCGAGAACCAGCAGCGAGGTGGCGTAGTGGTAGCTCAATCTGCCGTCTTTGGGCGCCATTTCCACCGCCCGTTTGAACAGCGCCCGGGCGGCCGGATAGTCCCGCTTTTGCTGGGCCACCAAACCCATGCCCGCCACCGCGGCCGCGCGGGTCGGGTCTCGCCGCAGGGCTTCTTCAAAATGGAAAAGGGCGTCTTGGTGACGGTCGCCCTGGCTGACCAGCAGGTCGCCGAGATTCACCAAAATCTGCGGATAGGGAATCGACGTAATCCGCGGGCTTTCGGGCCGGGTATTCTGGATGTCGATCGCCATGGTCTTGAAACCTTCTTTGCGATAGGCGGCGACTTCTTTTTCCAACGCCCCGTAGTCGACCGCAAAGGCCTGACGAAACGCCTCGTCTTGGGCCATGCCGGCAAAACCCAAGCGCAAGAAATTGAGCATCTGCCGACGGCGCTCGTCGTTGCCCAAAAGGAGGTAGTGGACCAGCTCCCAGCTGCGGGCGTACATTTCCCCCTGATGCTCGAAAACGTTGTAGTGGGGCGAGTCGGTATCGACCCGGAGCAGCTCCTCCAACGACAGCGGCTCGCCCTTGGAGAGCTCCTGGAGATGTCGTTTGAGGGGCCGACCGATTTGCCCCTGGCCGTCGACGATTTCGAAGGTGGAATAGAGCTCTGCCAGCCCTTCTTCGAGCCACAGGGGCAGGCCGGGAAGGTTGTTGCGCAGCACCGTGTGCACGTATTCGTGGTAGACCGTCAGGGTGGCTTCACGCCGCCGTGCCCCGTTCATCACGATGTAGTCGCCGTAGGGCTGGCTGTAGAAGGCCCCGCTCATGGACACGGGCTCACCGCGATAGCGATGTTTGTAGGGAATCAGCGAGCGGTCGTTAGCAAAGACGTAAATGGAGGTCGGCACCGGTGAGCCGAGCTCGAGGCGGGTGGTCTTGGCTAGCGCTTGTCTCAATCCTTCGAGATCCCGGCCGACGCGCAGCGCCTTGGACACCTCGGCGTTGGAATAGAGCATGAAGGTCTCGGTTTGGATGCCGACCCAGCGCTGACTTTCCAACGGCAGGGCTCCGGCCCCGGAAGATGTGGGCACACCCAAAACCAGCCCCGAGAAGAGCAAAGCCACGAGAGCCGGCACCGCCCGCATCATCGACCTAGTCCTCGCCCTCGATCCGATGCCAACGCTTGGCCTTGAGCTCGAATCGGGGCAGGCTGCCCGCGTCCACCGAGCTCACCGGAATGCGCAGCTGGAAAGCGGTTTGTAGGGCATCGGCCAAGGCACGGCATAGGGTGTCGGCCTCCGCCGACGCCGACTGCTCGAGCTCGATGTCGATCCGTGCCTCCAACATGCTGCGCCGGGTTCTGAGCTCCACGCGATATTCAGAAATCTCGGGGAATCGTCGCACCACTTTTTCAATCGCTGCCGGGTAGAGATTGACCCCACGAACCACCACCATGTCGTCGACCCGGGAGAGAATTCCGCCCTCCAAGGCTAAATCCGCGGTCCCCAGCTCGTCCGCCGGCCGCTGAGAAATGCGCACCAAATCACCGGTGCGATAGCGCAAGAGGGGTGAGCCGTGGCGTCCGAGGGTGGTGAGCACCAGCTCACCCGGTCGATCGTCGGAGATCGGCTCTAAGGTCTCCGGATCGAGCACCTCGGCTAGGTAGGAATCTTCGATGATGTGCAGCAGGCCGGGCACGTTGAGATTGGGATAGCTCACCGGACCGATCTCAGTCATGCCGTGGTGGTCGAGCACCCGGGCTCCGTCCCACAGCTCGGAGATGCGTCGACGGACGCCGGGGATCGAGCCACCGGGCTCGCCGGCTACGATCACCGTGTGCACGGAATCGACCCTCAAACCCTCGGATTGGGCCATTTCCCCGAGGCGAATGGCGTAGGTCGGGGTGCAGCAGACCACGGTCGCCCGATTGTCTTCCAGAACTTGCAAGCGCCCTTTCGAGGTGAGGCCTCCTCCCGGCAGCACCAAGCAGCCGAGCTCGGCGGCGGCGTCGAAGGCGGCCCAGAATCCGAGGAACGGGCCGAATGAGAAGGGAAAAAAGACGCGATCTGGGGCTTCGACCCCTGACGCCCGGAAGACCTGTTGCCAATTACCGATGACAAAAGCCCAGCCCTCTCGGGTGTCGAGCCATCTCAGGGGTGAGCCGCTGGTACCGCTGGTTTGATGAATGCGGACGTAACGGTCGAGCGGGTAGGTCAGATTCGAGCCGTAGGGGGGATGCAGCCGCTGGTCCTCGACCAATTCCGCCTTGCGGGTAAACGGCATGGAGGTGAAGAATTGCTCGAGGCTGTCCACGCCCTCGGTCAGACCCGCGGCCTCGAGACGCGGCAAGTAGAATGCGTTCTTCTGCCGCACCAGCTCCGTCAAGAGCTGTTTGAGCGCGGTCAGCTGATCGCGGCGAATCGTGTCCCGGTCCTTCATAGTGTCAGCTTAACAGGCTGCGATGGAGGGCCGTTCTACACGAGAGCCCATCTGTTCCCGCGTCTTGAAGGACGACTCTCTGGGTCGGCCCAGTGCCCCTGCGCGCGTCGCTACGAGCTCGCGCCACCGCTGCGATCCCGTTGGAAGTTGTTGATGTGTTGGAGCTTAGACCGATTCTTAGGCTGAGCCGCTCAGACAAGCTTCGCTTCCGTGCTCACGGCACTGGGCCTCCGATTTGCGCACGTAGACCGCTCCTGGACAACTACTAATCTAAGGGCGGCAAGATCTCGACCACTTCCGCCAACACACCGCCACCGGGAGTCTGGAGAAAATTCTTGCGGCCGTAGAGCAAGGCGGGTCCGCTCAGATTGAGCAAGCTTTGCAGCCGTGAGCCACCTCGCACGCCGAAGAAGGACTGCGGACGGCTGACGTAAGGCACCCGGTAGTCGGCGAGGATGGCTCCCAGCGGTCGACTGCCTTCGAGCACCGCCCATCGGGCCTCGGGGGTCAGCTCCTGAAGCTCGATCCGAATCGCACCGTATTCCACCACCCGATGACTCTCTTGCCCTCGCAGGAGCACTTGTCTAAAGAGGCTGGTGTCTCGGCGGTGCTTGGCCAGAACCTCGAGATACGGCTTTTCTCGGTGGAATTTTTCCAAGGTCGAGGTCATGTCGGTGTCGTGCACTAAAAGACTTCTGAAGGGCTCAGGCATGGCGACGCCGTCCGATTCGAATCGCTCCAGGCCATCGGGATCGTCGACGAATTCGGTCAGAGGATGCAGCAATCCTTCAAAATTTTCGATGGCGAGACACTCCGGGAAAGGATTCGATAGGGCGGATGGGCTCAGGGCATTCATGGCCCTAGATTACGGGGGGAGCGCCACCAAAGTTCTTAGCTTTCGGCGGCTCCACGCTCCATCGGGCCGTGAGCGGCATCGTTTTACACCCCCTTTACGACGGGGGTGCCTTGACGACGGAGATACGACGAGGGCGTCTCTGCGAGGCGTCGGAAGGAGGATCAGCCCTGTTGGTAGGACTTCCAATGCATGTGGGTGGCGCGCCCATTCTCTCGATACAGCTGGCGGACCCATTGCAACAGCCCGTTTTCGAGCGTTTCACCACAGTGGGTGGCGGCCCGCACGTGCGCCACCCGCCGTTGACCGATCAAGGCACACCCGGTGGGCGTGTCGGAGAGGATGGCACCGATCAATCCGTGGAGGACCGGCTCCTGCTCGTCCGGAAATTTCTTTTCCATCTCCCGGCGGCAAGCCTGCAAACGGCTGATCAAGCCGAAGTCTCGGAACTCCGCCAGGGAGCTGCGGTGATCGCCTTCACCGAAAGTGACGGGGCCTTCGAAATGGCCCAACAACAACGCGTGCTTGAGGGGCGAGAAGAAGGCGACGCCGACGTCGTTGTCTTCCACCCAAGTCCTCAGACCGCTGCTTTCGTAGGTGTCGTCCACCACGTTCCGATAGCACTGCACGACGTCCGGATTGACCAAATCCGCGTAGCGAACGATGCTCTCGTTTTTCCAATCGGACAGGCCGATGAAACGAATTTTGCCTTCTTCTCGGAAGGATCGGATCAGGTCCAGGGCGTCGTCGAGGTATTCACCGTCTACCCCGAAATCGCAGTGATGCAGGTAGTAGAGGTCCAAGTGCTCCGTGCGCAGATTGCGCAGAGACCGCTCGAGCTGACGTCGAATCTGAGCTGGATGGTAGTAGTGGCCGTGATTGCCGGGATCCCAGCCGACCTTGGTGGCGAGAAAAATGTCTTTGCGGGGAACGTCTCCCCAAACGGTGCCGATGATCGATTCGGATCGCCCGTCGCCGTAAACGTCGGCGGTGTCCCAATGGATCAAACCACGGCGGTGAGACTCCACCAACGTCTCGTAAGCGTCTTTTTCGGTCGCCCCGAACCAACCCACGGGGCGGCTGTGGACAGTATTGGGGCCGCCGTGAGCCCAGGTCCCTACCCCGATTGCGGGAAGCTCGACCTCGGTCCGGCCAAATCGAATGGTTCTCATGAATCCGAGATGCCTTTAACCGGTTGCAGAGCCAAATCGTTCATGTCGTCCCTCATCGCCTTGGCCTTAGCTGTTTTAACACGGTGACTTGCCTAACGCCGTGACTTGCGAAGCTGCGGTGAGCTGCGAAAGCCGGCAGCTTTCGATGGTCAAGTCCAAGGCACCCATTAAATCTGCTCCAAGACCAGCTTTATCTTAGGCTAATCCGGCAGCATCACCAAATCCGTTGCTCCGTTCACGTCACTCGCTCGTTGCCTCTGCCGGCTCAACGGCGGAAGATCGACGGGCATGGAGCACGATGGCTCCGGCAAGGGATTCGGATCGTCCAGTCCTTCAACGGTACACCCATCGGGCTGTGCCTTTCAAGGACCCGGGGCTTCCTACTTGACGACGCGATGGATTTCGCCGAAGATTCCACATCATGTCGAGCCGCCACCCACGTCCGTCGAGCCTGTCCACCGAGGTGATTATTAAGCCCATCCGGTGAGGCGTGCTCCGGCTTTGGTGTCGAAACGGCCTCGCTCGGAAGCGAGGCCGTTCTGCGTTGAGCCGTCCTGCGTCACCCCCAAGAGCGCTCCGGCAGACACGCAAAGGCCACGTCGACCATGCCGAACCGACGATCACCGTTCGCTCGACATCCCATCGACACGCTCCCCGATCGAGGTCACCCACCCAACCGAACCAGCATCCGTTAGGACTGAGCATATGACTGATCAAAACACTCCCGAATCGGGCCAGCTGAGCCCTAAAGAGCGTAAAGCTAAATACAAGAAGACCCTCAATCTGCCCAAGACCTCGTTTCCCATGCGAGCCAATTTGGCGCAGAACGAAGGGCAGACCCGCAAACGATGGGAAAAGGCCCAGCTGCACGACGCGATCCAACAGCGGCGTGCCGAGGACCCGGTCTTCGCTTTCCACGACGGCCCACCGTTCGCCAACGGCTCGATCCATGTCGGCCATTTGCTCAACAAGGTGCTCAAGGACATCGTGGTGCGCAGCCGAAACCTGATGGGTCGGCATTGCCACTACGTGCCGGGTTGGGATTGCCACGGCCTGCCCATCGAGCACAAGGTCATGACCGAGATGATGGAGTCGGGCAAGATGGCCAAGCTCAACACCCTCGACGCCGACACCCGGCGCATGGCCATCCGCCGCGAGTGCCACAAATACGCGTCGAAGTTCAAGAAGCTCCAGGCGGAGCAAATGAAATGCCTGCTGACCCTGGCGGATTATGAGCAGCCGTACCTGACCATGACGGCCGACTATGAAAAATCGGTGATCGAGGTTTTCGGGGCTCTGGTGGAGCAAGGCCTCGTCTACCGCGATCTCAAACCCGTGCATTGGTCGATCGCCAACCAAACGGCTTTGGCAGAGGCGGAGCTGGAATATCAGGACCGCGAGGATCCTTCGATCTACATCTGCTTCGAGGCCGTCGATCCGTCTGCTTTGGCCCAGGCCTTTGGGGTCGAGACCTCCGCGCTCGGCGCCGGCCCGTCATTGATGATCTGGACCACCACCCCCTGGACCTTGCCGGCCAACGTCTTGATCGCCGTGCATGAGGATTTCGACTACGCCCTCGCCAAGATCGGCGAGCGGGTCACCGTGGTCGCCGACGAGCTCCTACCCAAGGTCGTCGGCATCGCCGGCGGCTCCATGGACGACGTGCAAGTGCTGGCCCGAGCCAAGGGTGAGGACCTCCTGGAGCTGCGCTATCGCCACCCCTTCTGCGACCGCGAAGGCTGGGTGGTAGCAGCGGACTACGTCACCCTCGAAGACGGCACCGGCTTGGTGCACACCGCCCCGGGTCACGGCCAGGAGGATTTCGAGACCGGCCAACGGCTCGGACTCGACGTCTACTGCCCGGTGAAGGGCGACGGCACCTACGACGACACCGTGCCCGAGTGGCTGCGAGGCCTTTCGATCTGGGACGCCAACCCAAAGATCATGCAGCATCTGCGGGATTCCGGGCATATGTTCCACGACCTCATGTTCGACCACTCCTATCCCCACGACTGGCGCTCCAAGACGCCGGTGATCTTCCGCTGCACGGAACAGTGGTTCATCGCCGTAGACCGGCCCACTAAACGGGACGATAAATCCCTGCGGGACTTGGCGTTGGAAGCGTCGCGGGACAAGATCCGCTTCTTCCCGGCCTGGGGAGAGAATCGCCTGCGCGGTATGTTGGAGTCGCGGCCGGATTGGTGCATCTCGCGACAGCGCTCGTGGGGCCTGCCGATCCCCGCTTTTCGCACCCCCGACGGCCAGGTGTTGCTGACCGCCGCCACGGTCCAAGCGGTGGCCGACACCTTCGGGCAGAAGGGCTCCGACTCGTGGTTCCAAAGCTCACCCGCCGAGCTGTTGGCCGGTTGGAATCCAGCCGAGGACCCCGAGGCTCCCGCAGGGGTCGAGGTCGACCGACTGGAAAAGATGTACGACATCTTCGACGTCTGGCTCGAATCCGGCTCGTCGTGGAATGCGGTCATGCGCGCTCGGGGCCTGGGTTTTCCCACGGACCTCTACCTCGAAGGCTCGGACCAGCACCGTGGTTGGTTCCAGCTCTCCCTGCTGCCGGCCTTGGGCGCCACCGGCGAGCCGCCGTTCAAACGGGTGCTCACCCACGGCTTTATGGTCGACAAAGACGGTAAGAAGATGTCCAAGTCGCTGGGCAATACTCTCAATGTGGAGGATCTGCTCAAGCAACACGGAGCCGATGTGCTGCGTTGGTGGGTCAGCTCCTTGGCGTTCGAGAACGACATCAAGGTGGACCATTCCTTCTTCGATCTGGCCGGTGAGTCCTACCGCAAGGTGCGCAACACCCTGCGCTTCCTGTTGTCGAATCTGGCGGATTTCAACTACGACGAGCACGCCGTGGACTTGGGCGAGCTATCCCCCGCTTCTCTCGATGCCTGGGCCCTCGGCGAGCTGGCGCAGCTGCGACAGAAGATCTTCGACGCGTTCTCGGTCTTTCAATTCCGCCAGGCGCATTTGCAGCTCTTCGACTTCTGCAACGAGACCCTGTCGGCGGTGTACCTCGACGCCACCAAGGATCGCCTCTACTGCGATCGGGCCGATTCACCCCGTCGCCGAGCCACCCAGACGGTGCTTTGGCACCTCGCCGACACTTTGAATCACCTGCTGGCTCCGATCCTGCCCCACACCGCGGACGAATCCCATCGGGCCCTGCACGGCGACGATGCGGAGTCGATCCACCTGGACGTGGTGCCCGAGGTGCCGACCGTCGAGCTCGATCCGGCTTGGCAGGAGCTTCTGGTGATCCAAGAGCAGGTGTCCAAGGCCCTCGAGGACGCCAAGGGCGACGGCATCGAGAATCCCCTCGACGCCGGCATCCGGCTGCCCGACGCCGACAACCGCTTCCAAGCGTTCGACGCCGATTTGCCGGACTTGCTCGGGGTCTCTCGGGTGGAACGTACGGCCGAGGGTGAGATCGAGGTGATGGATTTGCGAGAAGAGCCCCGCTGTGAGCGATCCTGGCGCCGCGACGCCACAGTGCGTCTGCGGGAGGACGGCGGATTTCTCTCCGATCGCGACGCCGACGCCGTCGACGCCGCCTGACGATCCACCCAGCTCGAGCCCCAAAACGCCGACCCCGCCAAAGGGTCGGCGTTTTTCGTTTGATCGGCCACCTTTTTCCGATACGCTTCGCCCACGTCGACTTTTATTTCCTCGAATCAGCGAGCCCGCTCGCATGTGTTGTGGTGTGGCCCTTGCCACAGGTGGTCAAGATGAAAGCCAAGCATGAAAAGCTCCTTCGCCAGGGGCTCCCCGCCGTAGCCGGTATCAGTCTCATCCTGCCGTTCTTCCTCAACACCGAGGGTTTCCCCCTGAACGAGGCCAGCGAGATCAAGGTCAAGCTCTGCTTGATGATCGGCACCCTTGCCGTGATCCTCTTTCGAGCCCTGCCCCACCGGCGCCTAAACGTTCAAAAAGCGGGTAATTTGCTGACCGTGGCCGCGATCATCGCGGCGCTGGCCTATCTCAATTTCGGCGCTTTCCACGGCCGGGTCTACAACCATTTCTGGGAACAATTCCATTATGTGTTGGGGGCCAAATACTTCCCGGAGCTCGGATACGACGGCCTCTACGCCGCCTCCGTCGAAGCCCAAACCCGCAAGAACCCCGAAGCTTATCGAGGCCAAATCCAACCGGTAATCCGCGACCTGCGCACCAATGAGATGGTCTCCACCCAAGCGCCGGAAACCCGGGAGCACCGCCGGGAGGTCAAAGAGAGATTCTCCGACGAGCGCTGGTCGGAATTCATCGAAGACAATTATCATTTCCTTTGGCGCAATACGCCGGGTTACATCACCAGCATCCGGCGCGACCACGGCTTCAACCCACCCCCCAGCTGGACCTTCGTCGCCCGCCTCTTTTCCTGGCCGGAAATCGACGACTCCAGCCTGGCGTGGATGGCCAACCTCGATCTGATCCTTTTGATCACCATGTTCGTGGTGGTCTTCCGCACCTACGGCAGCCGGATCGGCTGCATTTCATTGATTCTCTTCGGCCTCAATTACGCCGGTCGTTACTATTGGGTCGGCGGTGCTTTTCTGCGCGAGGATTGGCTGGCTTGCTCGGTCATCGGCATCTGCATGCTCAAGCGGGAGAAGTATTGGGCGGCGGGCGCGTTCATCGGCTGGGCCACGGCCGTGCGCGTCTTCCCTGTGCTCTTCCTCTTCGGCCCGGGCATCCTCGGTCTGCGAGCCCTCATGCGCCGCGAGCCGCTTAAATGGTCGTTCCAAATCGTCGGTGGTTTCGTGCTCGCCATCTTGGTGGCCTTGGCCGCCGGCAGCCTCACCGGCCGCGGACCCGCCGCTTGGTCGGAATTCGCCGACGCCATCACCCTGCACCGTGGCACCTGGCTGACCAACAACGTGGGTTTGGAAAACGTCATCCTCTACGACATGGAAACCATGCAACGCAAGCTGGTGAATTTCAGCTTGCCGGAGCCCTGGATCCATTGGCAGGCAAAAATGGATCGCCTCAAAGAAGAACGTAGCCCGATCGTTTGGGGCGCCAGGGGATTGATCCTCTTGATTCTGGCCATGGCCTGCTGGCGAGCCCGGGTCGAGGACGCGGCAGCCATCAGCGGCATGGTCGCCATCTTCGCCATGGTGGTGACCACCTGCTATTACTGGCAGATGTTGTTGATCATTCCATTCCTGCGCAGCAAGACCCTGCTTTACGGCACCATCGGCCTCAACATCTTCATGGCCGTGCTCCACTTCCTGACCCCCAGCTTTGAAATGCGTTACGGCCTCTATTCCTGGGGATTGCTGATTCTCTTCCTCGCCTACCTGCTACCGAGGGCGTGGAAGGAAATCCAGGATATGCGGAGCGTCGAGCAGGCCGAGCCTGCGGCCGCCTGACGCCGGATATCGACATGCCCTGGCTCAACCTGCCCAGCGCCGTCGGCACCGTGGGGGTGCTGCTGATCCTCAGCGCCTATTGGATGCTACAGACCCAGCGACTAGCCCAAGGGTCGACCCGCTACTCGGCGCTCAACGCGCTGGGGGCGGCGCTGGTGCTTTATTCCCTCTACTTCGACTTCAACTTGCCGTCGGCGATGATCGAAAGCGCCTGGCTGGTAGTCAGCCTTTACGGCCTGTGGCGCAGCTTGCGCCGGCCCGCGGGCTCCGAGCCCGAGCCGCCCAACGACTGAAATCCCCCCTGTGAGCGAATCCTCCCTAGGGACACGCTTGCCCCCGCCCGCCAGGCAAGCGCATCCGACGTAGGGACGGGGCTTGCGTCCGCTAGACAAGCTGCGTTCTGCGCATCTATGAACCTAAAAAAAGGGGCGGCGCGCCCACGGCTCGCCGCCCCTACCCATGTGCTGCCAAACCCCGTTCATAGGGGACTAGCTCCGAAAATGTTTCAGCTGTGGCTCAGTGGATCGGTGGCTCCGTGAATTCACAAATCAGTGGATCCACAAATCAGTTGATCGGTAACTCCAACCGGTCCGCGTAGCTCAGCAACCGAAGGGTGACCACATGCAGCGCTTCACCGCCACCCCCTTCGCTGACCATGCGTCCCTGGGCGAGGCCGATCAACGCTTCCAAATCGAAGTCTTTGTCACCCGACGGGCTCAATACCTCGTTCGGATCGCTCCACTCGCGTCCGCGGACCACCGCGTCGATCAATGCGTCGAGCTGCTGCTCCGCCACCAGGGCCGCCATCGGCGCTAGCGAAGCGACACTCCACGGATCCGTGGACTTCATCCGCTCGGGCAAGCCCGCGTCGTCACACAGCTGCCACAGCCGTCCAAGCTGACCTCTTGCTCCTTCCAGCTCCAGAACGGCCTTCGTTCCGGACCCACCGGCATCTTCAAGCAGCTGGGCCAGGTCTGCTTCACTCGGTATCCAAGCTTCCAACACCGCCGCATGCAGTGACCCATGGCTCTGAAGTGTCTTCAGCATCAGCCAGAACAACGCCCGAAACGACCGCGGGCGTTCCGAGCTGCACAATGCCGAGATCAGAGTCTCCAGCTGCTCCGGTTTTAGGGAATCCGCTCGATGCTTTGAATCCGAAATAAATCGGCTGAGCACAAATTTTCCGTCCATCTCGCGCCGAATCCCCTGCCAAACCCGAAAAAAGGGTGGGGCCTGCCCCTTGCGACCGGCACAAACCCCGATGTGTTGATGGTGAGCAGAGACTAACCAGCCCACAGTCCCGATGTCTCCGATTTGTACCGACTGGGTAGTCGGTATTATCGTCGGTGATCTGTAGGACACATCTCACTCACACGGAGGTCATATCCGAGACCTTCCTCACAACACAGAAAGGAGCTCCTCAATCGCAAAACCGCCGGGATCGGATGGCACAGCCGACCGGTCCGGCTCGGGAGCCGGACGGAGCCGGACGTGGTGAGGAAACCCGGCAACCAAGAGAATTTCCAATCGTGTTCAACGAAGGAGCGAACGGTGACTATTCAGAGCCAAATCAAAGCCGGTACCTACGGCATCTTTGTTCCTGAAGGCTGAGTCTCGGAACGGGTTCGGGTATCCAATCCCGATACCTTGAGCCCCTCAGGGACCGCCCAAGACTAAAAACCGACCGAATCTCTAACTATGCCAAATGAAGGAGTAAGCAATGATCATTCAAAGCCGAGTCAAAGCCGGCGCCCTGGGGCTTTGCATCCCTGAGGGTTGAATCCCAAGCTCAAATCGGGGTATCAGACCTTGATGCCCCGAACCTCACGGTCCAAACCCACAAACGCTCGCCTCGCCCGATAAGCTGAAAGTATGCTCATTTCTGATTGAAGCCCAAGAGCCCTTGCAAGCTCAACTGCCGCGTCACACTCCGACGCTGCGCGGGCAGAATCGGCCATAGCATCATGGACCACCGCCAGATCAACGCTGACTAGTAGAGCGTCGCGCAAATAGCAATCCCCACCAACCTCATAGAAACGATCTCTTACTTTTTCCAGCTGCCTAACCGCCTGGCGGTGAGATCCCAAACGGCCGTTGATTTGGCCCTCTATCCAGTCCAGGTAAATCCAACCTGTAGAGCGATAGCGACCGCTCCCCGTTCCCCTCAGCTGTCGCTTTACGGTGTCGATCAAGTTATAGGCAGCTCTGAGATCCTCGGTGCTTCCTGTCCCCGCGAGCAGCGCGTGTGCGACACTTTGAACCCCACTTATGAACCACCGCTGATCCTTCTTGCAATCCAGAAGCGTCAAACCGAGTCCTGCATCATCAGCGCTCTTTTTGTAGTCTCCCTTGAGCCCATAGATCTTTGAGCGGACTATAAAAGAGCAGCCGAGAGCCGAGCCCTGCAACATCTCGAACGACCGATTGATCGCCATCAGAGCGTCATCGAATTGCAGCTCCATCAGATTGAGCACCGCTTTACGTTGTAACACCCCTCCGCGCACCTCATCGGCAATCGGCATCGCCAACGCCCGCTTATAGGCATCCTGGGCCTTGTCATAGCGGCCGTTTCGTCGATAGGAGCTACCTAGGATATCCAACGCTTGTCCCTGAGCATCTATCGACAGATGAAGGCTGAATTCATAGAGCAGCAACGCAGCCTGGAGACCCACCTGCGGGGATTGCTCGTAAAGCTCCTTGCATCGATCCGCGAGCAGCTCGAACGCCTCCTCGTTCCTGAACGACTCCCGCTCCACGATCTTGTGAATGTCCGTCACCGACGCCCCTCGAATGCTCCGGAGCATCCATTCACGGGATACGGATTTCCGCGCCATCTTCGACCTCCCTCAGTGCTTTCACTAAAAGGATAGTCGAAAACTCCCGGAGATGCCTACAAGATGTGACCAGAAAGGTCATATTGCCCTCTTTGCGATGGGCCGCTCCTGAAACGATTTTCTGCTTGAAACACCGTCCACGACACGAAGGTCTGAGAGGTCGATTTCTATCTCTAGAAACGAAAAGGTTTCTTATCGTGTTCGATCCAGCTCAGCTCAATCGGCTCCGCTTGCGTGGGAAAAATCGAAGTTGAAGTTCCATGACGATTCAAATATGCTATTTCAGCATGAACCACAGCACGCACATCCTCGACCCCCACGAGCAGGCTCGCGGTCTTCGGCTATCGCCGTGTCGGGATGAAAGAAGAGAGGAAGCGAGTTGGCGGAGGGAGTGGGATTCGAACCCACGGACCACGTTAATGGTCAACGGTTTTCAAGACCGTCGCTTTCGGCCGCTCAGCCATCCCTCCGGGATTCAAAACGGGCTCGCTGGACGAGCCCGTCGCGGCGTGTTGAGCCTACCCTTTCGGCTCGATTTTCGAAAGCCCGCCGAGGTACGGTCGCAGGGCTTCCGGGATCTCCACGGAGCCGTCGGCCTGTTGGTAGTTCTCCAAGATGGCGATCAGGGTGCGACCGACCGCCAAGCCGGAGCCGTTCAGGGTGTGGGCGAGCTGGGGTTTGCCGCCTTTGGGGCGGTAACGGATCTTCGCCCGCCGAGCCTGGAAGTCCGTGCAATTGGAGCACGAGGAGATTTCCCGGTAAGCGTCTTGACCGGGCAGCCAAACTTCGAGGTCGTAGGTCTTGGCCGCGGAGAATCCCATGTCGCCGGTCGACAGGGTCATCACCCGATAGGGCAGCTCCAACATCTGCAACACTTTTTCCGCGTGGCCGGTCAGCTGCTCCAAGGCGTCGAAGCTTTGCTCGGGGGTGGTGACTTGCACCAGCTCGACCTTATTGAATTGGTGCTGACGGATCAGCCCGCGGACGTCTTTGCCGTGGGAGCCGGCTTCGGCCCGGAAGCATGGGGTGAACGCCGTGTAGCGCAGGGGCAGCGCTTCCTCGTCCAGGATCTCCTCACGGTGCAGGTTGGTCACCGGCACCTCGGCGGTGGGGATCAAATACAGGCCCTTGGGCTCGACCCGGAAGAGATCTTCCTCGAATTTCGGCAGCTGGCCGGTGCCTTCGAGGGCGTCGCGGTTGACGATGAACGGCGGCAGAAGCTCCGTATAACCGTGCTCACCGGTGTGCAAATCGAGCATGAAGTTGATCAGCGCCCGTTCGAGGCGCGCGCCCATGCCGCTGTAGACGGTGAAACGGGCTCCCGCCAGCTTGGCACCACGCTCGAAATCGAGAATGCCGAGCTCGGGGCCGAGATCCCAATGGGCTTGGGGCTGGAAGTCGAAGGATCGGGGCTCGCCGACGCGACGTTCTTCACGATTGGCCGCCTCGTCCTCGCCTTCCGGCACCGAGGCGTCGGGCACGTTGGGGAAGCCCAGCTCGGTTTGCATCAGCTCGGTCTCGACTTCTTCCAGGCGAGAAGTCAGGGTCTCGATCTGCCCTTTGAGCTCGCCGACCTCGGCGATTTGGGCAGAAGCGTCGCCCCCCTCTCGTTTGATCTTGCCGATGGCCTTGCTCGACTCATTGCGGCGCCTTTTGAGGTCTTCCACCTCCACCAGGCCGGATCGGCGCTCGGCGTCGAGGCTGAGCCATTGGTCGAGGGCGGTGACGTCGAAACCCCGGCTGGCGAGAAGAGCACGGGCACGGTCGGACTCGTTGCGAAGAAGGTCTCTGGATAACATGGCAGGCGGAGCATATCCACGGCCTACAACCAGCGTCAATGCACGGCGGCCGGCAAATGCGCGCGCCTTACACACACAAGAGGCGGGAATAGGGGCTTCGGGGATAAAATCAAGACTCCGATGTCCATTCCGCCACCCCCCGGCGCCCACCCCCAGGCGCATCGACCGGCCTTGAGCCCCGATCACGAGTCACGATCGGTGGCTCAAGCTGTGGTCCGACCGATGATTCAAATGTGGCACGCCACCTGGCCTGCGATGCTCGCGGGCGCGGCCATCGGCGTCTTCGGCTACTGGCAGAGGGACCCCGGCCAACGGCCTGAAACCCTCTACCTGGCGGCCTTGGTCGCCTGGGTGCTCGGTCTGTGCGGGTTGGCGATCGTCGACCGAGGGAAGCCGAGCTCCCGGCGAGCATCCTTGGCCTTGCTCCAGATCGGCGCATGTTGTGCCCTGGTCGCCTGGTCCTTGCACTACGGCCCCCATCGCGGGGCATGGATCGGCTTGTTGCTTTCCGTCGCGTTGGGTTTCACCGCCTCCCGGCTGTGGCAGACGCCGACCCCATCTTGGCTTGGAATCACTTCTTGGGCGGTGGCTGCTCAATCCTTCACCCGGGGCGATTTGCTGCTCGCTCCCTATTCGGATCTGCTCAGCACCGAGCAGGTGCCGTGGATTCTGATCGCCCTGCCACTGATCGCCGGCTCCTTGATCCGGATCCTCGCCTGGGCATGGGGCAGCGCCGCGGCCATGGCGGTGGCCTGCGGCGCCGCAGCCGCCGGCCCCGGTTGGACCCTCGGCTCCCTGGCTATTCTGGCGGTGCCCACGGCGGTTTGCATCGCCCTTCGGCGGTCGGGTTCAAGCTCGCATCAGAGCTCGACTCGGTGGCAGGGGCTTCTGGCTCAACCCGAGCTACGGTGGACGGCAACGATCTTCATGGCGGCCCTTTTGGTGCCGTCGGCTTATCCTTGGTTCCGGCCGACGCCACTGCTTTCGTGGGTCGAGCTGCTACGGAGCTCGCCGTGGCCGCTTTTGGCCTTCTTGATGCCCGCCGTCGCCATGGCCTTGCCCGCCGCTGGTTCCGCTGGGTTCCTTGGGTCCGCTGGGTCCGCTGGGTCCGCTGGGTCCGACGGCCGATGGCGGCCTGAGCTGCCGTTGGTGGTCGCCGGAACGGCCACCTTCTGTCTGTTGAGCCTGACCTCCCTGCAAGAAACCACGGTGTTGATCGATCGACACACGGAGATCCTTTCCCATGCTCAATTCCGGGTGGAGCTACCCATTTCCTCCGACCCGGTGAGCACGGTGATCCTGGAGACGGATCTCGTGCACGGCGCGGCCCTCGAGCCCGGCGCCAAGGCGTTTCGCATTTACATCGACAGCGAGAACCAACGGCTGGTGGACGAAGCGGTCTTCGCCGGCTCCGACACGGACGATTGGGCCTCCGGGCGACCGGATCTGGCACGTCGGGATTCGCCCACCGCACCGGCATGGAGCCACCGGGTCACCGACGACGGACAATTCTTCCGCCGGACCTTCCGCACGGTCGTGCACCTGGACGAGCCGGTCCGGGGACGACGCCTGATCCTGCGCCGGTTCGACACCTTGCCCAAGGACGTGGTGATTCGTATCCATCGCCTGGAGACGCTGCCGTGAGCTCCCGAGACCCTGGATCCGCGGGCGAGCAGGCGCCGACAGCGATGGAAGTCGCGACCTACGGTGCCTGTGCGGTCGCTGCCGGCGCGACGGTGCTCTACGCTTGGCCGAGCAGCGACCCCTTCTTCTCGACCCTGACGATCCTCCCCTGGATTTTGCTCGGCCTGTGGCAAGTCGGCCGTCGGATCGGAGCCAGGGTTCCAAAAAGCCTGCGTTTGGGAACGCCACTGGTGCTGCTCGCCTTGCCCCTTCGCCCCCGCTTGGGTTGGCCGCAAACCGAGATGCTCTGGGCCACCGTGCTTTTGGTCATGCTCGGCGTCCTGCTCTTGGCGTGGATCCCAGCGCTGCGTCGACACTTGGCCCGGGGGCCCCATTCCCCGAGCTGGGTCTTCTTTCTCCTGCCGCTTCTGGCCCACGCCGCGATCTTGCCCTGGGCCCTCGACCACCGTCAGCCCGACGGTGACGAGCCCTACTATTTGCTGCTCAGCCACAGCTTGAGCCGAGATCTGGATGTGGAGCTGAGCAACAACTATCGGGACGAAAGCCGGCGCCACTTCATGGACCGTGCGCTTGAGCCCCAGCCGGGGGATCCCCACACCGCCGACGGCCGGATTTATTCCAGGCACAACGCGCTCTTACCCCTGGCGGTGGCACCTTTTTACGCTTTGGGCGGCCGTCTCGGTGCCGCCTTGGCCATGGCTCTGATGACCGCCGCGTTGGCCTGGTGGACCCTGCGGGTGGCCCTTTTGCTTTGGCCGAGCCACGGCTCCGGGGCCCTCATCGCTTGGGCGGTGCTCGCCTTCGCCCCGCCATCGACCATTTACAGCCATCAGCTGTGGGTGGAGATCCCCGCAGCTCTCCTGTTGATCGTGGCGGTGCACGGTTTGGCTCGGTTGAGAGCCCACGAGACGGCCCTCGGATTCGACCAGCCCCTCGGGAAAGCCGACCTCGGAAGGCCTATGTGGATCGCCTTGCAGATCGCAGCAGCGGTGATTCTGCTGCCCTTGCTCAAGATGAGATTCCTGCTGGTCGCGACACCGATCGCGCTCTTGGCCTGTTGGCTGCTGCGTCGACGCATCCGCTTGATCTCGGGTCTGGCCTTGGCGACGGCGAGCCTGCTCACCGCCTTGCTCGCCTTCAATGCTTGGCGCTACGGCAACCCCTTGAAAATGTACAGCAGCGCCGAATGGCGCCTCTTCCTGAGCCCGCCCGCGGACTACGCCCGCGGCGCCTTCGGCATGTTCTACGATTGTGCCTTCGGCCTCTTTGCCGTCGCCCCCATCTGGTGCCTGATCCTGCCGGCAGCCTATTTGCTGATCCGATGCCGAGATCCGTTTCTGCCTTGGCTGATCACGCTCACTGCGCCCTATTTGCTCGCCCTAGCTCCCCGCCTGGAATGGTACGGCGGCTGGTCGCCGCCTTTCCGTTACCCGCTGGTTTGTCTGCCCCTGCTGGCCCTTTGCTTGGTGCCTTTGCTTCAGCGTCGGCCCTTAGGGCTACGGCTGCTGATCGGCTGCTTAGGGACCTTCACGGCGTTGCTGTCGATTTTCTGGCTGGTGGTCCCCGGCTGGACCTACCACCTGGCCGACGGCAGCAATCACCTATTGCACCGACTGGGTTGGATGCTGCAAACGGACTTTGCCCGCTTGTTCCCGTCCACCGTGCGCCCGAGGCCTGCCACCGCGATTTGGATCCTGGCATCCTGCTTGTTGATTCCTTTCGCCTTTTGGACTGGAAAGCCATGGCGAAGGGGCCGAACCCACGGGCAAGCCGGGCCGAGGGGTCTGCTCAGACTGCAAAAGGCCGGTTTGATGCGTTTGGCGTTGGCCGGCCCGATGATCGTCGCCGTGGCCCTGCCGCTGCTGGCCAATAGCCTGCCCACCCGGGTGATCCATTGGGAAGACGATTGGGTGGCGCGCAAAAAAGGGCGCCTCGAGCCGGAACGCTGGACCCCGGCACGGCCGACCAAGGTCGGCGCTTGGATGATCCCCGCGCGAGGTGAGCTGAGAGCCCAGGTGGTGCCGGGGGGAGAGCAGGTCAAGATCCGGCTGATCGCCCGGCGTGAGAAGCTGGGCCCGGAGACGATCCACCTCTATGCCGACGATCAAGAGCTGGCCGCGCTGCCGGTGAAGAAATTCGTCTTCTGGGAAACTCTCGAAACGGACGTCTTGCGCTGGCCGCCGGGCGCGACCCTGAGCCTGCGTTGCCCCACGGGGCCGCCGGGCGCCGACGTGGGCATTATGGTCGACCGCACGGAGCTGGATTGGTTTTGAAGGCCGCCTTGAGACATCGTTGCAGCGTTATCGTTCCGACCCTGGGACAAAGCCCGCATCTAGCGGCCTGTTTGCGGTCGTTGCGACGGGCCGGGGCGGCGGAAATTTCGGTGGTGGTGCCTCGATCCCTACCTCTCGACTCCCTGGGCCTGGACGAGGCTCGGCAAACCGTGGATCGTTGGGTTCGCGTGGATCGTCCCGGTTTCTCCGCGGCCAACAACGCGGCTTTGGCCGATCTCGAGCAGCATTCCGACCACCCTTTCGTCGCCACCGTCAACGACGACGCGGTGGTGGAGCCCGATTGGCTGAATCACTTGATGGACCGCTTGAGCCGATCCCCCGACGCGGCGGCGGTCCAGGGTCTCAACCTGCAATGGGACGGCCGGGCCGTGGACGGTTGCGGCATCGGCTGGAATCGCTGGTGGCAAGCGGTGCAGATCGGTCACGGCCTGCCGGTGGAAGGCTTCGAGCCGCCCGGGGAGATTTTCGGAGTCTCCGCCACCGCCGCGGTCTACCGACTCGAAGCCTTGCGCCGAGTGGCCCTCGAGCACGGACCGTTCGACGAAACCCTCTTCGCCTACTACGAGGATGTGGACCTGGCTGCTCGGTTGCGAGCCGCGGGTTGGGGCTCCTTCTGTGTGCCCGAGGCGCGGGCTCGTCACGCCGGCTCGGTGAGTGGTCGACGCCTGCCCTTCGGCGGTCGCCAGCTGATCCACGCCAATCGACATCTGATTTTGGCGCGTTTGTTGGGTCGTTCCTGGTGGCGCCATGGGCCGCGCCTCGCCATCCGCGACGCCTTGGATCTCGGTGGACGCCTGATGTCGGGCGACCTGCGAGGTGCCGGCGGAATCTTGGCCGCGGCCGTCAGGACCCTTCGCTACCTACCGGCCTTTGCCCACCTCGGCCGAGCGAGCGTGGACCTCGAGCCCTGGACCTTCGATTCTTGAGCCTCGATCCGCTGGACCGGCTGTCCCCGACCTCCTATGATGCCAACGTGAGCTCCGAGTCCACCCATCCCCCCTCGACCGACACCCCGCCGCCGGTGCTGAGCGCCGTGGTGGTGCATTGGCGCAATGAATCCGAGGTCGAGGATTTGGTGTCGAGCTGGCCGGACGATCCGCGGCTGGAGCTGATCGTGGTGGACAACAGCGGCAGCGTGGCCAAGCACCATATCGATCCATCCGAAGCCGATCCCTCCGAAGCCGCGGCGGACGGCCGCGTGACTTGGATCGTGCCCGAAAACAATCTCGGTTTCGGCGGCGGCGCCAACCGCGGGGTCGAGCGGGCGAACGGCCAATGGGTGCTGATTCTCAATCCCGACATCGTTGCCCGGCCGGAGAGCTGGAAGGCCCTGCTGCAAGCTTGCGAGCGCTTCCCCGAAGCCGCCGGCCTGGCTCCGGCTCTGGTCCACGCTGATGGTCGCTCCCAATGCCGCTGGCAGCTTCAACCCTTGCCCTCCCCCTTCACTCTGATTCTGCAGACCCTTTTCTTGGGCGGCCGTCGCGGACCTCGGCATGAGCCGGAGGAAGGCACCTCCGTCGAGCAACCGGCCGCGGCGGCTCTCGCCTTGCGTCGGGACGTCTTTCTGCGGCTCGGTGGTTTCGACGAGCGATTCTTTCCCGCTTGGTTTGAGGACGTGGATCTGGCCAAACGGCTCGCCGACGCCGGCGAGATCCTGCGCTACGTGCCCAGCGCGCGCTTCGTGCACGCCACCGGCGGCTCCGTGCCCGCCTTGGGTTACGGCCCGTTCCTGTGGATCTACTATCGCAACTTGGAAATCTACCTCCGGCGTCACCACGGAGACCCGTGGATTTGGCTGACGCGCCTGACCCTACCGTTCGCCATGACCATGCGTCTTTTGGCCTTGCCCCTCCGCCGACCCAGGCGGGCGGAATCCATGAAGGGCGCGGCGCTGGGATTGTTGAGTGTGTTGTTCGGATGTTTGAGCGGCTGGCGCCGACCCAAGCTGTGGGCCCGTCGATTCCAACGTCCGCCGAGCCCGCCGGAACCCGAAGCCGCCGACCCGGGCCCGCCCCGCCCGGCATCCTCCCATCCCGGTCCCAATTCCTCATGGCCCGAAACGACGGCCTAGCCGCCGGAAAGCCCCGGGTGTCGGTGTTGATCGTCACCTACAACTCCGCGGCCGACTTGCCGGCTTGTCTCGACGCGCTGTCCCGCCAAAGCTACCGTCCGTTGGATCTGGTAATCGTCGATTGCGACAGTCGGGACAATAGCGTCGAGCAGGCCGAAAGCCTGCCCGTGGGCGATCTGCCCCGCACCGTGCGAGCCCTCGGCCGCAATCTCGGCTACTCTGGTGGCATGAACGCCGCCCTGACCCTGACCGACGCGGAATATGTGTTGGCCCTGAACGCCGACGCGTGCCCCAGGCCGGGTTTCGTCGAGCGGCTGGTGGCACGCGCCCAGGCCTATCCTTCGGCGGCTGCGGTCACCGGTCGTTTGGTGCGTCCGCAAAACGCTTCCTCGGAAGACCTGCTCGACGCCTGCGGCATGGTCCTGATCCGCAATTGGCGACATCTGGACCGGGGATCGGGGGAGCCGGACCACGGCCAATTTCTCAAACCGGAACGGGTCTTCGGGGCCACGGGGGCCGCCACCCTCTATCGACGCTCGGCCCTGGAAGACGTCGCCCTGACCCCGGACCCCGAGGATCCGGAGGCGGATACATCCCCCGAAATCTTCGACACCCTCTTTCACTCCTACCGCGAGGACGCCGAGCTTTGCTTCCGATTTCAGGAGCGGGGCTGGGACGTGATCTACGAGCCGAGCGCCGTGGCCGAGCACCGTCGGCGGGTGGTACCGAAGGGTCGGGCGGCGCTACCGGCCGCGATCAACTTTCACTCGCTCAAGAACCGATACCTCTTGCGCGCGTACCATCAGACCTGGGGCAACGCCTTACGGACCGCCGTGCCGACCCTTTGGCGTGACCTGTTGGCGATCGGCTGGGTGCTGCTCCGCGAGCACTCGTCCCTGCCCGCCTACGGTTGGCTCTGGCGGCATCGGCGGAAAATTCTGCGCCGTCGTCGGGAGATTCAAGGTCGCAAAAATCAGCCGTCCCATCGGCTCGACGCCTGGTTTGCCGTCAGCGCCTTGCCCTTGCCCAAAACCTCCGAGGACCCACGACCCGAATCCCTAGACCCGGCAAGCTCGGCCCCATGACCTCTTCCGACCCATCCCGCCACCTCCGTCGATTGGGTCTCGATCTGCGCCCCGGCGAAGGGCGGGTATGTGTCTCGCTTTTTGCCTTCCACTTTCTGCTCCTGGCGTTTCAGTACACGGTTAAATCCGTTCGCCAGTCCACCTTCATCGACTCCCTGGGCGCCGAGCAGCTGCCCTTGGCCTACCTCTTGGTGGCGATCTGCACCTATCCGCTGATGGTCGCCTACCAACGGCTCGCCGGCCGGATACCGATCGACCGACTGCTGGCGGCCACCGCGGTCCTGGTGGCCTGTACCCTGCCCGGGTTCGGACTCTGGTTCTACCGCGCGCCGAGCTCGCCGTGGCCCAGCATGGTCTTCTATGTGTGGACCTCCATCGTGGGTGTTCTACTGGTCAGCCAATTTTGGAGCTTTGCCGGCCTGCGCTTGGATCCTCGCCAGGCCCGTCGGCTTTTCGCCTCGGTGGGCGCCGGCGGCATTTTGGGCTCGGTGGCCGGTGGGCAAATCGCCCGTTGGACCGCCTCGACCTCCCTCGGAGCATGGTCCGCCGGGCCTTGGGCGGCTATGCTCGTCGCCGCGGTCCTGCTGTTGATCTCAGCCGGCGCCCTTTCGCTTTCAGGCACGTGGCTGCGCCCCACCCGGTCGCCCGATCGCCCCAAGACGCGCGCGACACCGTCCGCCCTCACCGGCATCCGCGTGGCGCGACGGTCGAAGTACCTGCAATGCCTGAGCCTCGGCATGTTGTTGGCCGCCCTGGTCGCCCAAATCGTCGACCTGCAATTTGCCTGGGTAGTGGAGCAAGGCACCCACAGCTTGGAGCAACGGACCGCTGCCTTCGGCAACCTCTACAGCGTCATGGGCGTGGCCGCGTTCCTCTTCCAATTGGTATTCACCGCCCGTATCCACCGACATCTGGGAATGGGCTTTGCCCTGCGAGTGCTACCGACCGCCAACGGCATCGGCTCCGCGCTGTTTCTGGCCTCGGTTTTCTTGGCCCCAGGGCTCACGGCGGCGGCCGTGTGGGGTCTCAAGATCGCCGAGAACGGGCTCCGATATTCCCTGGAGCAAGCCACCCGCGAGCTGCTTTTCTTGCCGATTCCGGAATCCCAACGGGCCCAGGCGAAGGCGTTCGTGGACGTCTTCATCCAACGCATCGCCAAAGGGTTGGCGGCGGTGGCTTTGTTGACGGTGACTTTCGGCTGGATGTCGGTGCCCCACACCGCTTGGCTGGCCTTGCTGGCGGTGATGGTGTGGCTGTGGGTGGTGGAGCAAACCCGCCGACGCTACGTCGCCTCCTTCCGCCAGGGGCTTTTGGAGCGGGTCCCGGACCCGGATTGGGCACAGACCTTGGACCTCCGCGACGCCGCTACCCTGGAAATCTTGGTGGCCGGGCTGGGCAGCCCCGACGCCCGCGAGGTCTGCCACAGCCTGGAGCTGCTGAGCAGCCATCAAAAGGGCCACCTGGTGCCACCGTGGATCCTCGCCCACGACCACGCGGAGGTGCGCTTGGCGGCCCTGGACGTCTTCCGGGCTTGCGGCAGGGAAGAAGCGTCTCCGTGGGTGGAAAAGCTGCTGTCGGACCCTGAGCCCGCGATTCGAGCCACCGCCATCCGGACGCTGGCGAGCATCGCGCCGGCTGATTTATGCGACACCATGGGTGCTCGCCTCCAAGATCAGGACCCCAAGATTCGGGCGGTGGCCGCCGGCTACCTCGCCGCCCAAAAGCATCCGGAGCTGAGGGCCGGAGGGGAGCGGGCCCTGGAGGCGATGGTCAACGATCCCGAGCCGGATTCACGCCGACAAGCGGCCTACGCCTTGGGCGGACTTCCGGAGCCCACTCTCCATGCGGAGCTGGTTCAATTGCTCTACGACAACGAGCTCGGGGTGAGCCGCGCCGCGGTGCACGCGGTCGAGCAACGGTGCTCGAGGGGCCAGGCGTCACCCCTCTACGCGCCGATCCTGGTCTCCCTGCTCCGCCGACGTCGGATCAAACACGAAGCCCGTTCAGCGCTCGTCGCCTACGGGGAATCGATCATTCCCGCGCTCCAACATTTCATGTTCGACCCCGGAGAGGAGATCTGGGTGCGGAGGGCATTGCCCAAGACCTTGGCACGAATCGGCGGCCCCCGCGCCCTCGAAGCCTTGGTCGACGGTCTCGCGACCCGCGACGGGTTGCAACGCCAGAAAGTGATCGAAGCCTTGGGCTCCCTCCGGAACCAGGGCTTCGCACCGGATCCGAGCCTGGTCGAAGGTCAGATCGCTGTGGAATGCCATCAATTTCTGCGCATCCGCTTCGACCTTTGGAGCCTCGAAGCCCAACGGAGGCACCCCTCCCCCCGACTTTTGGAACGGCTGCTGCAAGACCGCCTGGATCGACGATTCAACAATATCTTCGCTTTGCTGGCGCTCTTGCACCCGGTGAGCGAGATCCGCGCCGCCTACCGAGGCATCCGTCGCAACCGATCGGACCATCGAGTGCACGCCCTCGAATATCTCGACAATCTGCTCGCCGGCAGCACCCGCCAACAGGTCTTCGCGGTCATCGACGAGCTGCCCCGAGCCGAGCGTCTACGAGCCGCCCACCGGCTCTACGGCCTTTCCACTCCCACCGTGGCCGAGGTGCTCGACCGCTGCCTGCAACGCTCCGCCGGTGATGTCGACGCCGCTTGGTTGACCGCCGCCGCCCTGTGGTTCATTCACGAAGAAGCCCTGGAAGAGCTCTTTCCCGTCATCCGTAGGGTGGCGGAGTCGGATAAAAATCCGGTGATTCTCGAAACCGCGGAGCTGCTGATGAGCCGCATCCCTTGATCGATGGCGAAGCGGGTGATTTCAACCCTCCACGCCGGCAGCTGGAGACGTGGACAAGGCGTTGACAAATAGAACCGATTCGGTCCAGTATTTATCTCACCCTGTTGAGAGCGAGTCTCAACAACAGCCCATAGGAGGCGCTTCCGACCATTCGGTGCCGGATCGCGCTTCGAGCATCGCTCGCCAACCTCCCCCAGGCTCCAATGAATGCCCATGGAAAGGCTAAATATGTTTCGCACGATGTTGCTCGGTCTCGTTCTGATCTTTGGTGGCGTCATGGCCTGCTCGACGCCGGACGCCTCACAGCCCGAAACGCCCGGCACCGAGGCGGACCCAGCCTCCGCGGAAGCTTCTACCGACCCGTCCAGTGACGCCGTGGTGGCCGACGCGGGCGTGGTGAATGTCTACTCGGCCCGCCACTACGATGTGGACGACGAGCTCTACACCCTGTTCAAAGCACAGACCGGCATCGACGTGAACATCATCGAAGGCGACTCCGCGTCGCTGCTGGAGCGGTTGCGTCGTGAGGGCGAGCAAAGCCCCGCCGACCTCTTCGTGGCGGTCGATGCGGGCCGTCTGCACCAGGCGGAGCTGGAAGGCATCTTCGATCCGGTCCAATCGGACACTCTCAACGAACGGATTCCCGAAAGCCTGCGCCACCCCGAAGGTCTGTGGTTCGGGTTGACCAAACGAGCGCGGGTGATCGTCTTTGCCAAAGACCGCGTCCAAGCCGACGAGCTCGCCTCTTACGAGGATCTGGCGGATCCGAAATGGAAGGGTCGGGTGTTGATCCGCAGCTCCTCAAATGTCTACAACCAGAGCCTCGTGGGCTCGATCATCGCCGCCCACGGTGAAGAAGAGGCGGAGACTTGGTGCCGCGGCTTGGTGGCCAACATGGCGCGCAAACCCCAAGGTGGGGATCGCGATCAGGTGCGCGCCGTGGCCGCCGGTGAAGGAGATGTGGCGGTGGCCAACTCCTACTACCTCGCCCACATGATGTCGGGCTCGCCGGAGGACCAAGAGGCCATATCGAAAATGTCGGTGCTCTTCCCCAACCAAAGCGACCGCGGCACCCACGTCAATATTTCCGGCGCCGGTGTGGTCAAAGGCGCGCCCAATCGCGACAACGCGATCAAATTTCTCGAATTCCTCACCAGCGACGCGGCCCAACAGATTTTCGCGGGCGGCAATAAGGAATATCCGGTGGTCACTAGCGCTGAGCCCGCTCCCGAGCTGGCGGCCTTCGGAAGCTTCAAGGAAGATCCGGTCAATGCCTCGGTCTTCGGCGCCGGCAACCAACAAGCGCTCATGCTCATGGACCGCTGTGGTTGGCGATAGGCCCGCCGATCGGCCACTCGCCTTGGAATCGCAGCGGTGACGCGAGCCCGTCGTGACGCGTGGAAGGGCCCGCTTCTGCTGGGCTCGATCACCCTCTTCGTCGCCACGCCGATCTTCGTGGTCTTGGCCAGAATCGGGGCCGGATCCGGCGGATTGTGGTCGCATCTCGCCTCGACCGTGCTCGCGGACTATGTTCGCAATACCCTGCTGCTCGCGGCAGGGGTTTGTGTGCTCACCACGGTGGTCGGCGTGGCGACGGCCTGGACGGTGACCATGTGTCGCTTTCCCGGCCGGCGCAGCTTCCGTTGGGCCTTGCTCCTGCCCCTGGCAGTCCCCACCTATTTGACCGCCTATGCCTTGACGGATCTGCTGCAATTCAGCGGCCCGATTCAAACCGGTTTGCGGGAAGCTTTCGAGCTCTCCCGCGGGGATTATTGGTTCCCCCAGGTGCGATCCCTACCCGGGGCGGTGTGGGTGCTCTCCCTCGGCCTCTACCCCTACGTGTATCTAGCCGCGCGCTCGGCCTTCCTCGAGCAGAGCGTGTGCGTGCTGGAGGTGGGCCGGACCCTCGGCCTCGGAGCGTGGCGCAGCTTCTTTCGCATCGCCCTCCCCCTCGCCCGGCCGTCCATCGTCGCCGGCCTTTCCCTGGTGCTGATGGAGACCTTGGCAGAATTCGGCGCGGTGGAATATTGCGCGGTCGACACCTTCGCCACGGGCATCTATCGCACCTTCAAGCTCACCAGCCCCCACGCCCTGACCGCCGCCGCCCAGCTTTCCGCCTGCCTGCTGCTCGCAATCGCTTTGTTGTTGGCGGCGGAAGCCTGGGCCCGACGCGCGGCTCGCTTTCATCACACTTCTACCCGATATCGCACGTTGCCTTCATGGACCCTCTCCGGCGGAAAGGCGATCCTCGCTTGGATCGTCTGCTTCCTACCGGTAGCCGCCGGCTTCCTGACTCCCTTGGCCCTCTTCGCGTTCAAGACTTGGCAGGCCGGCGACTCCCGAGCGCGCGAGATGTTCCTGGAGATCGCCCGCAACAGCTTTACCCTGGCCGCCTCAGCCTCCTCGATCGCGGTGACGCTGGCCCTGGTGGTCGCTTTCGGCCGTCGGTTACAACCCACTTGGCCGGTCCGTCTGATGGCCAGGCTGGCGGGGATCGGATACGCCATTCCCGGCGGGGTCATCGCCATCGGTATTCTGATCCCCGTGACCTGGGCCGACCAACGGTTGCACAGCCTGCTCGAAAGATTCTCGGGTTCCGGCGCGGGTCTGCTATTGAGCGGTACCGTCTTCGCCGTGCTCTACGGTTATCAGACCCGTTTCCTGGCGGTTTCCCTGAGCTTCCTCCAAGCCGGCATGACGCGGATCAAACCATCCATCGACGGCGCCGCCAGGACCCTCGGCGCCTCGCCCCTGAGCATGTTGCGCCGGGTCCATTTCCCATTGCTGCGGGGCACGATTCTCTCCGCCGGCTTGTTGGTTTTCGTCGACGTGATCAAAGAGCTTCCTGCCACCCTCATCCTCCGCCCATTCGGCTTCGACACCCTCGCCGTGCGGGTCTACCAGCTGGCGTCGGACGAACGCCTGAATGAGGCATCCACCGGCGCCCTGGCCATGATCCTGGTGGGTTTGATCCCCGTGGTCATCCTGTCCCGGCTGCTCGATCAGTCGCGGCCGGGCGCGGTAGGATCCCCGGAAGATTCATGAGCCGAGACATCCATCTGACCCTCACCGACGTCTCCCACGCTTACGGCGACTTTGTGGCCGCGCGCCACGTCGATCTCGAAGCCCGGGCCGGTGAGGTCCATTGCTTGCTCGGTCCGTCGGGCAGCGGTAAGTCCACCCTGCTGCGTTTGGTGGCGGGTCTGGAGCACCTCCAAAGCGGCCGAATTCGCATCGGCCATCGCGAAGTCGCCGGTCCCGGCATCCACGTCAAACCCGAGGATCGAGCCGTGGGTTTCGTCTTTCAAGACTACGCCCTCTTCCCCCACTTGAATGTGCTCGAGAACGTGGTGTTCGGTATGCCGAAAGCCCTTCCGTCGGCCCGTCGCGAAACTGCTCTCGGGTTGCTCGAGCAGGTCGACATGGCGGACTACGCCTCGGCCATGCCCCATACCCTGAGCGGCGGTCAGCAACAGCGGGTGGCGCTCGCCCGAGCCTTGGCGCGACGTCCCCAGATCATGTTGCTCGACGAGCCGTTTTCCGGTCTCGACTCGCGTCTGCGGGAAGAGGTCCGCCGGGTCACCCTGGACCTCTTGCAACAGGCCGGCGTCGCCACCCTGATGGTGACCCACGACCCTCGGGAGGCGATGATCGCCGGGCACCGCATCAGTGTGATCCGCCACGGTCGTATCGTGCAGAGCGGCAGCCCCGACGACGTCTACCACCGTGCGAGCAGCCCAGAGGTGGCGGTGACCTTCGGCCCGATCAACCGCATCCCGGCGGCGGTCAAGGACGGCGCGGTCGAGACCCTCTTCGGTCGGCTATCCACGGACCTGCCCGACGGTCTGGAGGTGGAGCTGATCTTCCGCCCGGAATCCTTGCGCCTGGCGCCTTTGGATCCAACCCGACCTGCCGACGACTCTCATCCAGTGGCGGCCGAGGTCGTCACCACCTCCGTGGAAGCGGGCGTCCAGCGGGTCGGGCTGTCAGTCGGCCCTGGGCTGGACATCGAAGCCCTGGCCCTGGCTCAGAATCCCTGGCAGGTGGGGGATCGCCTCGCCGTGACCCTAGAGCCCAACCGGAGCATGATCTGCCGCCGGAATGAAACCTGATTCTGAGCCGCTCGTCGTCGAGCCCACAGCGTCTCGCCCCGCTCGGGATGACTGCCGACGGCTCGCGCGGTTGAATGACCGTTTATGAACGCACCCAACCCACTGAATTCGGCGGAATCGACGGCGCTCCCCGCATCTCGCCCAAGGCTCTTCAACCGTTCCACGACGTGGGCCCGAACGCCGAAATGGATCGCGCCGATCGTCTTCGCATGGCTCGCGACTTTTGCCTGGGCCGATGAGCCGCCCGCAGAGCCCTCCGATCTCAGGATCCTGATGATCGGCAATAGCTACACCTACTACAACGATCTCGGCACCAAGCTGCTGCGACTGATGGAGCTGGCGGGCCGACAAGCGGACATCGTCACCGTCGCCGACGGCGGCCTGCGCTTTGACGACCACCGACAATTGGGCAGCCTGCGGACTGCTCCAGGTCCGTGGAATTTCGTCGTGCTCCAGGGTCAAAGCCGGATGCCCATCCGTTACCCCCAAAAGATGGCGATGCATGCCGGCGCGCTGGTCTCCGAGGTGAAAAAGATGGGCGCCGAGCCTGTTTTCTTCATGACCTGGCCCAACTTCGGCCGTTTCAAAGACGGCGAGCGAGTGGCCTCGGTCTACCGAGAGCTCGCCAAAGCCCACGACGCCCGATTGGCCCCGATCGGCCTAGCCTTCGAAGCCGCCCGGGTCTCCGAGCCCGAGCTCTACCCAAACCTCTACGACCCTGACGGCTCCCACCCCGGCGACACCGGCTCATGGCTCGCCGCCATGGTGATTTTCGAAACCGTCACCGAGCTCGATGGTCGCACCCTCAAGGGCTCCGAGCCCCTCGAAGGCCTCGACCAGGACACCTTTCGCCGACTCGCCGTGCTGGCCCACGGTGCGGTTGAGGATCTACGCGAGCACCAGGCTCGCTGAAAGTCGACGACCTCAGCTAGAGGTCAGGCCAGAGGAAGACCCGAGCCGACTCCGGTCTCTTGGTCGTGAAACTCCACGACGCGCGCGATCCGGGCATCCGAGGCATCACGCCCCAGAACCTCCACCAGATCACAGCAAGCGTGCTTGCGACGCGCGCTTCGATAACCCTCTTTCCACGCTTGGACAGCGTCGTGCTCTTGGGGTGAGAGCCAAGGGAAATCGACCTTGAGCGGCGGGTAACCGCATCGCCAAGGCTTAGGCGTCAGCCGCGCCCGGAAGCAACCCCGGTTCTTGCACAGTCGAATGTAGAGTGGATCGCTGCCCAGCTCAGCGAGTAGATCCAGCGTATCGGCGCTTTCGGGTTGAGCGTGGCGATGGGTCAATAGGCAGCGCAGACCACCGCGTGTTCGGTAGATGCGCATTCCCCTCTCGCCCCGTGCCCGAGCCACCTCTTTGATCCTCATCAAGGTCTCGGCTTCCCAATCCTTTCGCGGCGGCGGAGCGATGGGAGCTATCACCCCCAAGAGCTCGAAGATCATCCGAAATATGCCGGGCTGCGGCGGAGTGGGTGCATCGATATCGGCGAAAAGAACACTCGCGGTGTTCAGAATCCGACAACCATAACCATTTCGCGACACGATCGCCCAAGGTGTCTCGAGCCTGGACTCCGAGTCGACCCAACGGTCCAACACCTCTTCCCGAAAGGGCGCTCCGTAGCCGTAGCGGTCCGGCGGCTCGCCTCGACGGATCTGCTCAGCAAGCTGATCCGCACGCCGCTTGCCGACCGCCCTAGCATCCTCAAGGCTGCGATTCGACCAACCCCAGCACCTGAAAGATCCCTCCACCGCCCCCGTCTGGGGATTGCGACGGGTCAGCGCATCGGTTTCACCTTTGGCCCAATATCTAGGAAATTCCATGGCTTGCACCGTTCCCAAAAACTGCTACTTGAAAACTCCGGAGGACCCGCTGCCTTAGGTCGCTCTCATCAATATTTTGGGCTCCTGAACCGACCCTCCTAGCCAAACGATTTGAGTCAGCTCTACGAGTGCTTCTTCGCTCGATGTAGTCGTCTGGTGTCTTGGAGACTTGATGTCGGCTTATCTTTGTTCAGCTACCCAGTTTAGAAATATCTCGACCAACTCCCGAAGATTCTGGGGGCCACCAAACCCATGAAATTTCGTCTTGTCTACATGGCACCTCAGCCAATCTTGCTCGCTACGAGAAATCACCACTTCCTTGAGCTTCTTTCCCTCCAGCTCGGTGCCATGGAGACTGACTTCAAGCCACCAACCTGGATTGTCAATCGTCTCGATCCTGATTCCTTCGGTGTGCTCCCAATCTCCGTCGCACTGCTCTGCGAACCAAGCTGAAAGGCTTTCAAGATAGGAAGACTTCATGGTCGATGCTCCAAAATTCTGCGGGCGAGGCGTACATCTTCTGGTGTCGCCTGTCTTGTGGTTCGATTGCTGAGACTCGTTTTGCCGTTCGGTCCCACGTTCACTGTTGCTTCATGCACGTGGGGCGTCTCGATAAGCTTCCCGGTCGGTTTATCAAAGTGCGCACGGCCACGGAGATCGATATCTACTTTTCGGCCCCCGGCCGTCCGAGCTGACACTCGGTTCTTTCCTGCGAAAACAGCAACATCCTCAGCCATCTCCTCAACAGACACGGCTTTCCTAGCTGGTCTTGTGAATCTCTCAAGGCCTCCCTTGGCCCATCCCATAGCTCGACCAAGCAGCTTTCCGATCGCGCCTCCCAAGAAAGCCTCGGTCGCCATGACATCCAAAGGCAGATCCGTGCTTTCAATGAGCTCCGTCTGAGCGTTTTCCGGCGCATTCGCCGCCGACGGACCTGTCAGAGCACCAGCCACTGCGATTCCGATGGCGGCAACCACCACGAACTGGGCGAGCTGCCCGTCTGGGTCCACCAAGTTTATCGGGTTGTTTCTCGCGTACGAAAAGAGGTTCCATCCGTCACGCGCTGGATCCACCGACCCGAAGACAAAAAACGGATACAGGCACGTCCTAGCGAGCATGTAGTCGGTCAGGCCGTGCGGGTCCCGCTCGTGGCCTGTCCACTCGAAACGCGGCTCGTTCTTCGACTCCAACCAGAATCGCGTGTCGCCCGACTCGAAACCGTCGAGCAACATCTCCGACGGATCCTCGATCTCGGCCCCGAACGGGTAGTAGTCGTGACGGCTGAAGACCCGGCCGTCTCCGGCCGTGAGCAGGCGCGGGGTGCCCAGATGATCCGCGTGGAAATATCGAACCGCCCCGTTGTGGCGGCGGGTGGCGATCAAACCCGTCGGGCCGTGGATGAAATCCCGCTCGTGCTGCCAACGGCCATCGGTCTCCAGAAACTCCCTCACGATGCGATCCGACCGATCCCGGAAGGTCCAGCGGCGATTCCCGTCCTGGTCCTCCACCATCAGCCGGATGTCTCCAGGGCCGAAGGCGTAGGTCCAAACCTTCGACGGGTTGGCGGCGTTAGCGTCGGTGATTTCGAATGACGTCTGACGACGGAATGGGCCGTTCGTCATCACGAAGATCGGCCGAGCGCCCGTGCCCGGGTGCTCGCCGATGTTGACCATGCTGCCGGCGGCATCCCAGACGATGGAATCGTCATTGCCCCGGCCTAGCAGACGGTTCGTAGCCGTGTCCACGTTGTGCGCCACGACCGTCCCATCGTCGCGCGCGAAGCTGGTCACGTTGTCGGCGGCGTCGTAGGTCAGCTCCTCGCTGCGATCCTCTCCCGCTCGCTTCACGGTGCCTGAGAGCAAACGGCCGGCACCGTCGTAGGTGAACGTGTCGTCACCGATCTCGGCAATATTTCCTACACCGTCATAGCTGTAAGTGCCGCTGTCCCAAAGCACGCCCTCCGCGGCGGTGGAATATTGGATTTGTTTCGGCCTCGGCAGATGCGCGGGACCTTCCGCGAAGGTACCGGTGACCCCGTTGCCGTAAATCGTTTGGGATCGCTGAAAGTTCGAATGCCAGCCATAGGTGGCTGTCGGGCCCAAGCTCGAGGTGACCGACCTCGCTATGCCTTGGTTGTAGGTCGTTCCCACCGTGTGGGACGGTGCCGGCCGATCGTCGCCGTCGTCGCAGGGCTTGCCACCGTCGCCGTTGGTGACGCAAGCCGGTAGCGTGTGGCTGGTGACGTTGCCGAAGCGGTCGTAGACGAAATCTTGCTGGAAGGCCGCTCCGAATTGGCTGCCTTTCGGTCGATCGGGATAGCGGATCTTGGTGGTCTGACGGCTTACTTTTCCGAGGGCGCCGCGATAAACGTAAGTCTCGATGACATCGAGATCCTCCATACCCGATCCCATCGAAGATAGATCGTTGTGCCTCAGCACATGCTGGAGCTTGCCCTTGCGGTAATCGCCAAACTCGGCGCCTTGACCGTTGGCGTCCGCGTACACGAAGACCTTCCAAGTTTGATCCGTTGAGGCATCCTTGACCTCCACCAAACGCCCGGCACCATCGAATTCCTGATCCAAGGTGTTCAGACCGTCGAAGGTTCGGCGCGGTAGACCCAACGCGTCGGGCTTGTGGGTCACCGTTTGGGCGATTTCCGGATGAGTCTCCGAGAGCAGGTAACCCCGCGCATCCAATCCATAGGTCCGGGTCTGATCGATGCCCGATCCGGTCC
>JAUIJL010000013.1 GCA_030431255.1 Thermoanaerobaculia bacterium
CGACCACGGCAATCGCCTGACTTCGACCACCACCCGCACCCTGCGGAACGGCGAGCTCGAAATCCTAGTCACTCGCTATCAATATGATGATTTAGACCGAGTGGTCACCGTCACCGCCCCGGACGGCGCGTCCACGAAAACCGTCTACGACCTGCTGGGTCGCCAAGCCACGGCTTTGGATCCGCGAGGCCTCACCCTCTACGAATACGACGATCGGGACCGGCTTACGAAGGCAACTGGGCGCGCCACTCTGTTCTACTTGAATCAACAAGCACGTATTGAGCTTGCGCTTGCGCTTCCTTCGATAGCCTTCGCTTTCCTTGACGTAGGAACGCGATACATTCTGGATAATATCGAAACCGTTCCAGCAGGAGACAACGAGCCCGGAGGGTTCCTAGAACGAAAGATGGGGGCCAACGCTACCCACTACCGGGATATCGACGATTATCGAGACAAGACCGTGACCTCGCTCAAAACTTATCAGGCCAATAGAGGCGCTCAAGACCTCATCAATAATATTCAAAACCGAGCTTCCCACCTTAGCGGACTCGGGCGTTTCAAGAGCAAAAAGGAGTTTCGCGCCAAGGTTCCGGTGATTCCAGGGTCGGCCGTTGAGCATAGAGTGCTTTTCGTTGCGGTACCAGAAACAAGAACCCAAATGATCGTTAGCCCAGGATTTGTTCGAGCCGTTCAGGACATTCAGCGAACGTCGAATGTGATTGTTCGAGTCGTACCCCTCCGAAGCTGGAGAAGGAAATGACTCACGATCACTTCGGCAGGTCTCGACGAGGCTCGCGATTCTTTGAAGCATTTATCGAGTACGATGATCTTCACCTCTATCTGAATCCTGGCAGAGCTGCCGAAACTCCCTTTTCAGAAGGTACAGACGAAGTTATTCCCTTCGTCGATTGCCACTTCTTGCGACAGAACGCTTCCTCCAATTTCTTGGAGGCTATAGCGGGAAGCGCCGACCGAACGCCCGTCTATCCAGCTCGTGGCTTGCCTGAAGGCGCTTCTCCAAGGGTCATACAAGCTCTCCAGGGGACGGAATGTGGATCCACTATAAGTTGGCTGCTTTTAGAAGAGCTGAAGACCTGCTTTTCTCGGCGGGAAATTGCAATTTCGGATTTGGATCTGGGCTCTCAGCTTCTACTCGATTGCATGGAATTCTTAACTCAAGAGCTTGGTCCGGACCGTGTTCGATTGGTCTTCAAGGTGTCAGCAGGAGACTATAGGTATGGGGACTGACATAGATGCTTTCATCGAGATAGATGATTCTCCTGTTCGGCGGCCCTATTCAAGCCAAGGATTCTGGACCCCAACGGAGAAGGTCATACCCCTGATCGAGTATGGGGCCTTAGTCGGCGGTAAGGACTACGTATTCATTGGTGCTCTTTGCGGGGTCCGGGCCCCTGGCGATGCGCTTTTTCCTCGACGGGGCTTGCCGGCCAATGTGGCCCGGCAGACCTACGCATTTTTCGACCGCCTCTATCATCTTGAAGACGACATGGTCAGCTGGTTATGGCTGCATGAGATTTACGCCTCTCTAGACCACATGGACGTTAGTTGGGACGATCTGAGTCAAGCCGCCCAGGTTGTGCTGAGAATGATGGGATTTCTCGAAGAGAAGGTCGGCCAGGGACGAGCTCGGCTTGTTTTCGGTGTGACCTGAACAGAGCTCAGACGCTCGGATTCTATGTAACGGCCGAAGCTATCCGCGCAGAGTGGAGATCATGAGCACGGCCCGGCACAGTGATTCATCAGAAAATCACTTGCAATAATCCACGCCCCTTAGCAACTATCCAGCGCCCTCTCCCCTTCGATCAAGAATCCCCGCAGGCGGAAGAGCTCTTCCGTGGAAAGCACCTCGGCCATCCAATCCCGAAGGGCTTCCGGATCGCGGAAGGCTCGGCGATTAGGGTTGCCGGACTCGGCAATGGCGCGCTCGGCTTGCAATCCCAAAATCGCGCTTTCGTTGACCAACACCGCCGAGCGCAGCAGGTCGGGGTTGACGACGCCCATCAAACCGATGAATCGTTCCGAGATGGAGGCGGGGAAGACTTGTGCTCCACGCATATCGACGACGATGGCATAGGGCACCGCCGTCCCTCGCAGGACCTCCAGGTGAGTCTGGATCAGCTCCGCCATTTCATGCTCGGAAAAGGGTGAGGCCACCCTCAGCTCCACCAGCTTTCCCACGCGATTCTCACTGCTGAACATGAAGCTCGCCCTCCTCCGATTGAGCCTGCGCGCCCAAGGGGGACACAGGCTCCGAATTCCCGGTTCCCTGGACCAAGCTCGAATGAAGGGACTTGAGCTCGTTCCGCAAGCGGGACGCCAGCTCGCGTCGATCCTCGGCACGCAAGCCTTGCGTCGACATAGGCTGTCCGAATCGCACTTTGATCCTGCGGGAACGATACCGAGGGAACCACGCTTTGGCCATGCCCTCACCGGTACCGGCGATCGCCACCGGCAAGATCGGCACCGAGCTTTCGGCCGCGGCCGCCAGCATGCCGGATTTCAGCCGCCCGATGTTACCGTCGAGGCTGCGGGTGCCTTCGGGAAAGAGCAGGATGGTCTTACCGGATCTCGCAGCTTCGGCCGTTCTTCGCACGCTGTCCCTCGCTTGCTCCGGATTTTTCCGATTGACGAAGATCATGCCCATGGCAGCGATGTACCAGGAGAGGAAGGGAACTCGCTTCAGCTCGCTCTTGACGACGAAGTGGAGCCCCGAAGGCACCGCCACGAAGAGCACGGGAATGTCGAGGAAGGATTGGTGATTGGCGGCGATGAAATAGGGCCGCGACCAATCGATGATTTCAGCGCCCTCGATGTCGAGCTGGAAGCCGGTCATGGCCAGGATCCCCGAGGCCCAGGGCGTTCTGGCCATGGCCAGGGGCAAGCGGGTGCCTCCACTGAGCACACGCACCATCAAAGCAGCGACGATCCAGACCACCGACCACACCACCACCCCGAGGGTCTTGGCCAAGTCCAAAGGAAGTGAGAGCAGCCCCTTAAGCATCGAGCTCCGGCTTGGTGACACCGCTCGCGACGGCGCGATGATCCGGCCACAGCTCTTCGAAACAGAACCACTGAAAAGGATTGGCACGGATGGCGGCTTCGACCTCGGTGCTGATCCGGTCGACGATTCGCTGCAGATCGGCGTCTCGGTCGGCGGTCTTTTCCGCCGTGATCACCGGGCGAAACGTGAGCTTCGATTTTGAACGGCCCGTGCGGTAGACGAAAACCGGCACAATCGGTGCTTCCGCCGCCCGGGCCATGGCGGCAGGGCCCACGGGCACATTAAATGGACGGCCGAACAAACGGGTTTCGAGGGTCCGACCGTGGCGTGCCGGACGGTCTCCTTGCAGCGCCACGATGTCGCCGTCCCGCAAGGCCAAGAGCAGCTTGGGGCCCAGGTCTCCGGCACGACGTGCAAAGTGGACGTGGTAGCCGGACCTCGATCTCGCCTCGATCAGCTCGCGGAAGAATTTTTGGGCGGAATCGTTGATCTCTGTTTCTCGCACCACATGAATGGTTCGATCGTGCAGGTCCGCAGGATAAGCGGAAGCCACTTCCCAGTGGCCGATGTGGGCGGTGACCACCAAGAGTCCGTTCCCCTCCTCCATGGCCTTCTTCCAGATTTCCTCACCGACGGATTCCGGAGTGACCCAGCGATCCGTGGCCAAATCCTCGTAGCGCTCGGTCAAACACCATGAGTAGTGGTAGATGTTCAACCAAATACGCCGTTGGCGCTCGAAGAACCCGCAGGGTCCGAGCACGGCCTCGAAATTCGAAGCGATGGCGCGGCGGATCTTGCGCAGGGTGAGGAAAAAGAGCAGGGTGAAGATGGGCACCAGGAAGTAGAAGGTCCAGCGGGGCATGCGCCGAACGGCGAATAGGTGCAGCTTGTACCAAAAGACTCCGTGGACATGAAGACGCCCCAGGAGCCGGCGAATAGGACCCGGACGCGGCTCATCTGTAGGCCTCACGGATTCACTGACCTCATACGCAGGTGTAGACACTTCCCTACCCTCTCAGCTCATCTTTGGTGCTCATCAATGCACCGACTGCGGGCAAAACCCAAAGGGTCGCCATTAAGCATAACAACACTCCCACCGCCACCAACAGGCCGCCGTTGCGCAATCCCGGAATGGAAGAAGTTGCCAAGCTGCCGAAGCCCACGCAGGTGGTCAAAGTGGTGAGAGCCATCGCCAAACCCGATCGACGCACCGACTCACCGAGACCATCACCTGTTCCGTGATTCGTCGCTCCGTGAACCGCATGAAGCCCGTCGTCGATGCCGATGCCGATCAGAATCGGCGCCACCGATAAGGACAGCAAGTCCAAGGAGAATCCCAATTGACCCCACGCGCCCAACGTCCAAAGACTGCCGATGGCGACCGGTGTCACCGCCAGCATGCAAGCCCCCATTCTTCCGCGAAATGAAATCAGCACCACCGCGACCACCAAAAGGGCGGAGATCCACGACAATTTGAGGAAATCCCTTTGGGCGAGGCTCTTCATGGCGCTGCCCAAACGAGGCACCGAGGCCACCGCCACCTCCGGGCTGATCTGGCGAAGGCGGGTGAGCAGGTCTTCCGGGGGACCCGAGGTCCACAGATCCTTGGCCAAACGGACCCGCAAGGCGGCCCAGGCTCGCCCTTGATCATCGACCGTCAACAGCTCGTCGAGGGACTCGGGCAGAGCCGCGTCTCGACCCTCCACGTCCCGCCCGGCGCCGAAGCGACGCAGGGCCTCTAACCCCGAGGAGAAAGCCCGTGGATTGACATTCACCGCCCTCAGCTCGTCCGACAAGGTATCGGCCGCTTGCTCGAAGGGGAGCTCGGCCAGCCGGCTCAAACGCTGCTCCGTGCTGCCGGACGAAATCAGCAAATCAGAGGGGGACACCACGGACAGGCGACCGTCTTCGATGCCGCGCAAGAGACTCGCAATCTCCGAGGCGCGGTCCAACGCCTGGTCTCGGTCCCGGCCGGGCACCACCACGGTCAGGGTCGACGCGCCCACCCCGAGCTTGCTCACCAACAAGGTCTCCGCTTCGAGCGCGGGATGATCCGCGGGGCGCAACTTGCGCAGGTCCGGATCGACCCTGAGATCCAACAACCCGGGAGCGGTGAGCGCGGTGATGACCCCCGCGATGATCAGGGTCACCCGGGGAAAGCGACGCGCCGTGCCCACGGAGAAAGCCGTTGAGCGATCTAAGGCTCGCCACAGCAGGCCGCCCTTTTCATCCTTCCGCACGCCACCGCCCGTGGCGGCGACCAGGGCCGCTCCCAAGGTGGCGAATGCCACGAGGATGGCCAAAATGCCCACACTGACGACCGTGCCGATCTCTCGCAGCGGCCGAAAATCCGCCGCCGCCAGGGCGGCGAAGGCACACGCCGTCGAAAGGGCGGAGGTGGCGATGGCCGGACCCGCGTCGCGGAACGTGCCTTCCAACGCCGCCAACACATCCAGACCTGCCAGCCGCAGCCCGCGGAATCGCGTGCCGCCATGGATGCCGTAGTCCACGCCGAGGCCCACCAGGACCGCGGCAAAACCCAAACCCGCTCCGGTCACGGAACCCACCGTGAGGCTCAATGTGGCGGCCGCCCACACCAACGCGACGCCCAAGACCGACATGGTGATCCCGGGAAGCGCTAAACCGCCGAATGCGAGCAGGAGGATCAGGGTGCAGGCCAGCGCCGAGCCGAGAATGGTGCCCCTGAGGTCGGCGCGGATCTGCCGCTCGTCCTGGGCCGCGTAGAGTGGACCGCCGACCGCTGCGAAATCGAGCCCTAGGCCGTCGTCCCCGAGCTGCCGGCGGCAACTTTCGAAAGCCCGATGCAGCCCAGCGTCCAGCCGACGACCGCCCTCCGCATCCATTTCTCCCAGAGCCGGAGTCAGCACCAAAAGGGCAGCTTCACCGTCCTCCGAAAGGAACGCTCCGGTCCACGGATCCACGGGCAGACCACCGCCGATCTCGCCGAGCACCGCCAATCTGCTCGACACACCGAGGGGATCTTGAACCGCGAATTGAAGCTCAAATCGCCCCGCGGGTGAGTGAATCTGCGAGCGCAGCTGACGGGCGCGCCGGCGCAGCGCAGCGGGTTCGAGCGCCGATTTCAGGATCTCGAGATCCCGGTCGGGGATCAGCATCGGAGCACGTCGCACCACTTGCTCGAGAAAGAAGGTTTGGTCTTCGTCTTGGAGACCCGCGCGGACTTTGGCCACCTCCGGCAGCTCAGCCAGAAGGGGCGCCAGGACCTCGGCCGCCGCGAGCACTTGCTCCCGGGGATCCGCTTGCTCTCGAGAGTCCGCTCGGTCTTGAGGATCCGCTCGGCCCTGAGAATCATTGGCCAAGCTGGGGGAAGTCTCGGGATCGCGCGCAACGATCAGCACGAAGACCCGCTCGAAGCCACCGAAGAGCGTCAAGAAACGTTGGTACTCCACCGCCGCGGGCTCGGTGTCCGGCAGGAGGGCGGTGAGCTCGGTTTCGATCCTCAACCGCGATGCCGGCCACAGCGCGAGGCCCAGCAGCCCCAGGGTGATCGCGATCACCCATCTCCGTCGGTGGAACCAATTCGCTCCGATGCTCAGGCCTCTACCTCCGCTCTGGCCAGGGGCTCCAGACGGGCTTTGGTCACGGCTTTGGCGATGCGCAGGGAATCGATGATCGGTCGGTAGTGGCTGGTGCCCCGGCCGTCGACCACCGCGAGGTGGATGGGCACGGTGGTGATGCGCAGACCCCGGCGCAACGCCCTCACGACCACCGCGGATTCAGCCTCGAATCGGGGCTCGGGAAAGCCGGTGTGGCGGATGAGATCCGGGGTGTAGAGGCGAAAACCGGTTTGGATGTCCAACATCATCTGACCCGCGACCCAGGAGATCACCCGCGACGAAGCGGTGTTGGCGAATCGTCGGACGGAGCTCATGGACTCGAAGAGATGATCGCGGGTGCCCAACACCAAGCCGGCACCCGTTTGCTGCCAGCCGTCGATCAGCTTGACCATCTCCGACGGCATATGCTGACCGTCCGCGTCGAGGGTGATGACCGCCTCGAAACCGCGGCCGAATAGGGTGTCGAAGGCGAGATTTAGGGCGTGACCCTTGCCCCGATTTTCCGGTACACGGATCACCTCGGCACCCCGCTCGGCGGCGACCTCAGCGGTCTCGTCGTCGGATCCGTCATCGATGACCAACAGGCTGGGCAGCTGCTCGAGGGTCGCCTCGACCACCGGCCCCAGGTGCCTCGCTGCCTGGTAGGCAGGAATGGCAACCGCCACCCGCTTCGCCCAATTTTCGAGGCGTTGGGACTCGGAATCGGCCCCCATCATTCCACTCGCTTCCATGTTCGCACCTCAGAGATTCGGCGACTCCAAGACCAACCAAGCGGCGCTGCCGCCGATAGCCAGACAAGAAACCAACATTCGATTGGGTTTGTTCAGCCGGCCGCCGGCGAAGGGAATGACGCCGAGCGCTGGATCCGACTCGGAAAAACCCGGGGTGGCGCAGGCTTCGCCGCCCATGAGACCGAGGGCGATACCAGCCAGGATTCCCGCTCCATGATCTCCGGTGTGGGCCTTGGGGACGAACACCGGCGGTAGCATATCGGGCTCGTGGCGGGGCCAGATCGACCGCAGGACCCGCGCCTCCAGACGGTCGGAATCCCGACCTCCCGAGGCCCCTGAGACCACCAAGTCGAAATCGTCGGCGCTCAAACCACTCCGCTGCAGCCCTTGCCTCAACCGTTCCGCGAGCCGCTCGGCACCGCGTCCATAGCCGGCGCGGGTGGCGGTCGAGTCGAACGCGCCGATCCACGGACCGACCACCCCGAAGGGAGACGCTCCACGGTCGAGCGCCGCCTGCTCGGTTTCGAGCACCATCGCCAACGCCCCTTCGCCGAGGTGAAAGCCCCGGCGACGCAGATCAAAGGGGCGGGCCGTTTCCTCGGAGTCTCGGCTACCGGCCAATACCCCGAATCGATCCAACACCGCATGCAGCAATGGATTGGCTTCTTCCACCGCGGCGACCACCACCCGTTCGGCTCGACCGGCTCGAATCTCGGCGGCGCCTTTCGCCAAGGCGAGCAAGGGCCCCGCCTCCCGCTGGGTCAAGGTGATATTCGCCCCTTGGGCCTTCAGCAGCAGCGCGATTTGTGCCGCGGGGGCGTTGGCGACCGCTTCCGTAAACAGGAAGGGAGAGGCTTGGCTCGGGCTGTCGAGAAGAATCTGGCGTAAGAGGGATTCGGTAAAGGAGGACGGCCCGTAGGAGGTCGAGGTCACCACCGAGGTTTGGTCTCCGCCGACCCCCACCTCCAAACCCGCTTGCTGCCAGGCCAGCCGTGCCGCCACCACCGCGAATCTCGAAGGCGGGCTCATGCGTCGGGCTTGGCGGGCGGCAAGGTGCTCCGACAAGGATTCCGCCTGGACCAGCACTGCGCTGCGGGCGCTGTCGGCTCGATGGTATCCACTGCTCAGATCCAGCTCTCGAAGCACCGGCGGTTGCTGGAACATACGCCGCATGGGCTGCTCACCACACCCCTCGGAGCCGACGCTGCCGAATCCGGTGATCACGATCCTCGTCGCCTCGGGCCTCGGGCTCATGCCTGCCCCCTGCCGGTGAGCACCACCGCACCGTTGGAGCCGCCAAAGGCGAAGCTGGTGGAGACCGCGACCGGCTCGCCGGACAAGGCGCGCATCTCATCGACCACCAAATCCACCCCGAGAGCATCGTCGATTTCTCCGCGTCCCGGGGTCACGTGAATCAAGCCGTGATGCAGGCAGAGCACGGTCGCCACCGCTTCCACGGCGCCCGACGAGCCCAAGAAATGGCCGAGCAATCCTTTGGTAGAGGTGACCGGAATTCGACTCGCCCGCTCGCCGAATACCGCTTCCAAAGCTTTCCATTCTGCGCTGTCGTTGAGCGGGGTGCCCGTGCCGTGGGCATTGACGAAATCCACGGAATCGGCACCCAATCCCGCGTCGTTGAGGGCGCTTCGAATCGCTCGCGCTGCACCGACCCCTTGCGGATGAGGGGCGGTCATGTGGTGGGCGTCACAGCTCGCACCGGCGCCGAGCACCCAGCCGAGAGCCTTGCCGCCGCGAGCCTGCAAATCAGACTCTCGCTCGAGCACCAAGACCCCCGCTCCCTCTCCCAAGGAGAGGCCCGCTCGCTGCTTACGAAACGGGCTGCAGGGCTCGGCATCCACCGCCCGGAGCGCGTTGAATCCGGCATAGGTCAATCGACAGAGAGAGTCGGCCCCGCCGGCGATCGCCACATCCACCCAGCCATGTCGCAGGGCGTCCAACGCGGAGCCGATCGCCAAAGCCCCTGAGGCGCAGGCCGAGGACACGGACTCCACCGGACCGGAAACATCCAAATGACGGGCCACCGCGTCACCGGGGGAGCTCAAGGGATGGCTGGCCAAGGAAGCGATCCGCGGCTGCTGGCCGGGCTCGCGGGAAGTCAACCTGGAGAAGAAGGTCTCCGCTTCCCACATGGCGGCTGTGGAGCCGCCGAAGAACACTCCAACCACCGGAGCCGAGGCGTCGCCGCAGTCACCGGCGGATTGGCCCAAGCCGGCGGAATTCCACGCCTCGGCAGCGGCGACCACGGCAAAGCGATCGGTCCGCGACCATCGGCGCCAGGCCGTCATCCGGGCCCACGGGGAATCCGAAAGACAATCCGGCACCTCGCTGGCCAATCGGGTTCGCTGGCCGGTGATGTCGAATTGCTCGGGCTCGCCGATCGCAGCGCGCCCCCCCTTGAGACCGCGCCAAAGGTCGTCCACCGACCAGCCCCAAGCGCTGACAGCACCCAAGCCGGAGACGGCAACCTTTTCGTATTTGGTGTCGGACATCGCTGGAGCCATAGCCCTACTGAATCCTCGTCCTCAGCTCATTGCATGAATTCAAGCCGCGGCGCTCCAAGGCATCTGGTTGGACGCCCGGGCCTCTGATGGTCAAGGCTGGGGAAGCTCTGGCGTCAAGCCAGACGACGCGAGCTGCGCTAGAATCGCACGGTGTTGGAGACGGCGGAAAGAAAGCCCGAAGGCTCGCACGCCGGCGCCGACGCAGAATATATCGCTCATCCTTGAATCGCAACGTGGGGACCACCTCGTTGACCGAATCGCAGCCGGCTTCCATCTCCTCCCGCACATCCCTCGGCTCCGGCCGAGAGCTATCGACTTGGTCGCCCCCGCCCTTGGTGAAGGCGTCTGTCGTATTCCACGGCCTGCTCGCCGCTAAGTGGATCGCCCATCCGGAAAGCCGACTCACTACGCTTCAGTGGATGGCGGCCAACCATGTGCTGGTCGGCTTGTGCGGCATGGCTCCCCGCGCCTCTTGGCTCGGCAAGACCATGACCCGCATTCCCGTCCGCCCCGATGCCCTCCGTCCCGAGGTCGCATTGACCTTTGATGACGGACCAGATCCCAATGTCACCCCCAGGGTGCTGGACTTCCTCGACGACCACGGAGCAAAGGCTACATTTTTCTGCATCGGACGGCGAGTGGAGCAGCACCCTTCCCTAGCTCGGGAGATCGTCGAGCGCGGGCATTTGATCGAAAACCACACATATCATCACAGCCACACCTTCGCCTTCCGACTGTATCGGGGCCTGGAAAAAGAAATCCTGCGGGGCCAAGATGCCATCGAGCATACGGTGGGTCGACGGCCCGTGTACCTGCGGACCCCGGCGGGCATGCGGAACTTCATCCTCGACCCTCTGCTGCACCGGCTCGGGCTGACCCTGGTCGCCTGGACCCGCCGTGGATTCGATACGGCGATCGGAGATCCAAACCGCATCCTGCCCCGATTGGTGCGCGGGCTGAGCGGTGGAGACATCTTGCTGTTACACGACGGCAATTCCGCCAGACAACCGAACGGAGACCCCGTGGTGCTCGACACCCTGCCCCGATTGCTCGATCATTTGGACCGCCGTGGTTTTGCGGCGGTGCCCCTTCCCACGAAGTCTTGAAATACCCAGCCTTGGGGGCGCATTGAAGTGTAGTGACTTTTCTTCTAGGCTAGGCGCCGCCTGAAGAGTGATTTTCACCGTAAGCGCTCACGGTGGCTCGGGACGCCTAGCGAGCCCTTGCTCGTCGAAGACGAGCCGTCTTGCTCGTCGAAGACGAGCCGTTTTACTCGTTAGAGCTAAGCTGTTTCTGATCTGATCTAAAAGGTATTTATGGACGATTGCCCTGAGCTTGAGGTACCCCAGTGGGCCCTGGATTGGCTCTCTAGAACTGGATCCCTAGACCCCCTGATCGAAGACTGGACCGTTGGTCCCGACAATCATCTCGTTCGACAGATCGAAGCGGCCGGATTTCGATTGATCTCGATTCGGGTTCCTGAGGCCGTTACCCTCGACGCCCACGCATTCGAGCGGGTTTGTCACGACGTCTACTCGGATTTGCAACGGCGTTTGAGCGCTCCCCCCGCCTTACACCCCATCCGGCTGTGGAATTTCATCCCCCACATCCTGAGCCCCCTCGGCTCCTTGGAGCACCGTTATATGGTGTTCAACGCGGGTCGCTATCGCGCCCTGCATCGCTGGCATGACGCGGGTTTGGAAAAGGTGGCGACCGCCTCCGGAGTGGGTCATTTCGGACGCGACCTGGTGATTCACTGCTTGGCTGCCGACCGCGCGGGCATAGCGGTCGAGAATCCTCGTCAGATCCCCTCTTACCGATATTCAGAGCGATTCGGCCCGCTGCCGCCGTGTTTCGCCCGCGCCACCCGATTCGCCGAGCGTGCCGGTGAGACATCACCCTGGCTGATGGTGGGAGGCACGGCGAGCGTTCGTGGCGAGGAAAGCCTTCACGTCGACGATTTGAGCCGTCAGCTGGACGAAACTCTGAGCAATTTGGCGTCGGTGGTTCGGGAAGGGTTCTGCTGCCCGGTTCCGAATTCATGTCCCACCAAGGCTCTCGGGACCTTCCAGAGCTTGAGGGTCTACTACGTTCACGACCAGGACTTGGAGCAGATCACCTCCACCCTGAACGACCGCTTGCCGACGGCAGTCGATTTGGAGGTCCAACGGGCGGATCTATGCCGCCCGGATCTGCTCGTGGAAATTGAAGGCCTAGCCCGTGCCGAGCTGCGCGGTGAAGCGCTCGCCCGTCTAAAACTCAACGTAGCGAAGGAAGAAGCTGGGCGCCTCCAATTTGCCGGTCAAGAGCTCGTTGGCCAGCTCCTCGGTAAGTGAGAACTGCGCGGCTCGCACCGCCGCATCGGTCACCACCAGCAGCTCAAATCCTTCCAAAGTGTTGAGCTGCTGCCGCACCTGCACGATACAACCGGCAGCATCCTTCGTGGCTTTGAACACCGAAGCTTCCGACGCCGCGGTGATCTCCACCAACGGCCAATTTTCCCGACTACCCCTATAGACCTTGACTTGATTTCCTTGACCGTTGAGACAGCCGACGATCAAGGACACCAGCTCACCGTCTTTGTGGGGGTCTCGACGCAAGGCCATCAAATCGGTGAAACCCGCCCCGGTCAGCGGAACCACCACCGCCTCTTCTCCATCGGCGCCGACCATCGGCTGCCGACGCTTCGGCTCGGGTAGAGCCAAGCCTTTCTCCCGACTGGTGAGCAGATCCGTGAAGGTCTGGCGCTTCGGCTCCTGGGGACGATGTTTCTCCTCCAGCTCGCGGACATTGCCGGTGTTTAAGATCTTGGCGTTGCTGAGCTTGCCGTCGGCATTGAGCTCATCGGTCTTTGCGAAATCGATATCCGACGCCAGATACGAGGTGGTCACGCCGTTCGGCATGGTCAAGATGACTTCTTTGCCTTTGCGGACATATTTTTCAGCGGTGGTGATTTGAGTCCCGTCTTTGAGAATCACGATATAAGCGGCCGTCGGCGCGGCAAAAAAACCTAAAACGAGGGCAAATCCCGCCACCCGGGCAGCAAATTTGGACAGTCCAGCTGGATTCGGAAATTTCGGCTGCATCACAGGCTCCTTGGGCTCGGCGGCACCGACTTGTACCACGCTCACCTCGATATGATACCGTCCTCGGGCCGACGGCGCGAGCCCTCGCTCCGCCAGATCCCGCCTCACTCCCAACCATCAGGAAACAGGTCATGCAGACGCAAGAGCTCCGCGAAGGCCTTCTGCTGCTCGAAGACGGCAGCCTATTCCGGGGTTTGTGCCACTCCCCGGGCACCGCCTTTGGTGAAGTGGTTTTCAATACCTCGATGACCGGATATCAGGAAATCCTCACCGACCCCTCCTACCGACGACAAATCGTCGTCATGACCCAGCCCCACATCGGAAATTACGGCACCGGCGACGAGATGGCCGAATCGGGTCGACCGTGGGCCGAAGGATTCATCGCCCGACGATTCACCGAGCAGGCGTCCAATCACGGCTCCGAGGTCGACATGCCGGGTTATCTCCGAGCCCACCGTGTGCCGGCCCTTTCCGCCATCGATACTCGCGCCTTGGTCCGTCACCTGCGCGACCAAGGTGCCATGCGCGGCGTGGTCACCGACCAAACCTCGGACGACGACTTACGCCGGCTCCAGGAAGAGCTGCTGCAACAACCCACCATGAAGGGGAGGGGTTTGGTGAGCGAGGTCACCCGCCGGGACGAAGAGATCCTGGAGCCCCTCGCCGACGGCGAGCTCGGTTGGACCCCGCACATCGGCCTTTTCGACTTCGGCGCAAAGGGCTCGATCGCCGAGCAGCTGCGGCTGCGGGGTGCCCGGGTCACGCTCCTACCGGCCGACACCTCCGCCGAGCGTTGTTTGGAGGCGGATTTCGACGGCATCATGTTGTCCAACGGTCCCGGAGATCCCGAGCCTCTGACCGACATCATCGAAACCGTTCGTCAGCTGATTGCGTCCGACAAGCCCATCTTCGGTATTTGCCTCGGTCACCAGCTGCTCGGTCTCGCCCTCGGTGGCCGGACCTACAAGCTCAAATTCGGCCACCACGGTGGCAATCAGCCGGTGCAAGATCTGGACACGGGTCAGGTGACCATCACGAGCCAGAATCATGGATTCGCGGTCGACGAGAGCTCGCTGCCGGAAGGTGTCCGCATCACCCATCGCAACCTCAACGACCAAACCGTCGAGGGATTGGCGGTAGCGGATCGTCCGATCTTCTCGGTGCAATACCATCCCGAGGCGGCACCGGGCCCCCATGACTCCTACTACTTATTCGATAGGTTCCTGAGCTCTATCCCCAGTCGATGAAACGATCGCCCCTGCTCGGACGCTCGCCGGTACCCTGGGTGCTGGCATGGCGTTACTTGCGCGGTGAACGCAGCCAAATTCTGTCGTCCACTGCCCTGGCGGCGCTATTGGCCACCACCCTCGGAGTCACGGCGATGGTGGTCGCCATGGCCTTGATGTCCGGTTATACGGACAACCTCAAGAAGAAGCTGATCGGCCTGCAAGGAGACGTCATTGCATCGCCGATCGCGATCCAAGACTTCGAGGCCAGCAAAGAGTCCTTGTTGGCAGCGCGCATCGAAGGGGTGACCACGGTCGGACGGGTGGCCTACGGCGGCGGATCGATTTCGGCACCGAATGCCCCCGAAGGGTTGTTCGTCGTGTTGCGGGGTATCGAAGCCGGCAGCGCTCCGGCCCTGTTGGACGAGTCCGGCTCGCCCACCTTGGACGGTGCCCAGGTGAATCTCGACGCCGACGAAAAAGGTGTGCCCGGAGTGCTCATGGGCCGCGGGCTCCAGGAGCACCTGCGGCTCGAAATCGGTGACGTAGCGCGCTTGGTGGTCCCGGTTCAAGGCCCGAAACGCATGCGCTTTCGTTACCGCAGTGTACGCCTCATGGGGGCTTTCACCACCGGCTTTGCCGAATTCGACTCCAGCTGGGTCTTGCTCGACCGCCAAGTGCTCGAGCAAGTCCGGGGCACGGACGGGCTCGACATCCTCGAGCTCAAGCTCGATCCCGAGGTCGACCGCCAAGCCACGACCCAGCAAATCGAGAACGTGTTGGGTCCGAATTGGATCATTCAACGATGGGAAACCCTCAACGGGGGCCTCTTCGCCGCCCTCGAGCTCCAGGAAATGCTGTTGTTTCTGGTGCTCGGTCTGATCGTCGTGGTGTCGACCTTCAACACCTCCTCCACCCTGATCATCCTGGTCCGCGAGCGCATGAACGACATCGGCGTGCTCGGCTCGTTGGGATTGGAGCCGCGACGACTGTGGTGGGTCTTCGTGGGATACGGCCTGGGATTGGGGATGGCCGGAATTGCTCTCGGAGTCGCCCTGGGGAGCGGTATCTCTTGGTTGGTGACTCACTTCGAGCTGGTGAAATTCGACCCGGAGGTGGCGGCCATCTATTTCATCGACTCGGTGCCGTTCCAAGTGGAAGCCGGTGATCTGCTGGCGATCGTCGCCTTCTCGCTGGTGGTCACCTTCTTGGCGTGCGCGCTACCCGCCGCCCGCGCCGCGCGCATGGAGCCTTCGGCCGCCTTGAGGGACGAGTGATGGCGCAGCCGGCTCCTAAACGGCCGAAGGGGACCGATTTCTCGGTCCCCCTGGTTATGATCGCGTGCTCAAAGCACGGAAACGGTAGGTTGTGGGACGAGGAAACCGACGGATCGATTTCTCTCGGTGGGGGCCAGTTAAACCGAGCTGCGGACGCGAGCTCGTCGTCCCCCGGGAGGTCGGGGACGATCCGAATCAGCTTCGTTTCGTCCCTTCACACTAGTAATACGCAAAACCCCGGAAAACAGTTGGCCCGAATTCGCATTTTTTTATCGAAATTCGTCGATTTGGGACGAATGGTACGAAAACCAAGGCCGGGGACCCCGTTTCCATGACCAAAGATACCCACCTCAACGTCGATTTTTGAGCCATGGCGTTTCGAGCTCCACCTCCCTCCGCGGAGGACCGACAAAGCCAGCGCCCACGGGCGGGCCTGTGCGCGGATTGTCGGCATTTTCAGCTGCTTCGCTCGAAGATCAGCCTCTTCGTGCGCTGCGGCCTTTCCGACCACGACTCCAAATTCAACCGTTATCCGCCGCTGCCGGTCACCTTCTGCCCGGGATTCATCCGGAATTCAGGGGACGAGAGCCACAGCGACGATCCACAGACACCCGCGCCCGCCGGGCGCTGAACCGATAAGCGATACCCACTATGCCCAAACGCACCGACATTCAATCGATCCTCGTTTTCGGCTCCGGCCCGATCGTCATCGGCCAGGCCTGCGAGTTCGACTATTCCGGAACCCAAGCCTGCCGCGTGCTCAAGCGAGAGGGCTATCGAGTGATCCTAGTGAACTCGAATCCGGCGACGATCATGACCGACCCGGAGCTCGCCGACGCCACGTACGTGGAGCCGTTGGTGCCGGAGATCGTCGAGCGCATCCTCGAAAAGGAACGCCCCGACGCGGTGCTGCCGACGGTCGGCGGTCAAACCGGCATCAATCTGGCCTTGGCGCTCTCCGAGCGCGGCTCCTTCGAAAAGTGGGGCAAAGACGGCAAGGCCATCGAGCTCTTGGGCGCCCATATTCCGGCCCTCAAGCTGGGTGAGAGCCGCCAGGAATTCAAGGATGCCATGGAAGAGATCGGCCTCGAGGTGCCCCGATCCGGTTTCGCCCGCACCGTTGAAGAGGCCCGTGAGGTCGCCGCCCAGCTGGGCTTTCCGGTGATCATCCGCCCCTCCTTCACCCTCGGAGGCGAAGGTGGCGGTGTCGCCCACAACCGGGAAGAGCTGGACCAAATCGCCGCCGAAGCTCTGCAAGCCAGCCCCACCACCGAAATTCTGATCGAGCAATCGGTGCTCGGCTGGAAGGAATACGAGCTGGAGGTGGTGCGCGACGCCGCCGACAACGCAATCATCATTTGCTCGGTGGAAAACTTCGACGCCATGGGCGTGCACACCGGAGACTCGATCACCGTCGCACCCCAACAAACCCTCTCCGATCGCGAGTTCCAGATCATGCGCGACGAGGCCTTCGCCGTGATCCGGCGGGTCGGCGTCGCCACCGGTGGGTCGAATATTCAATTTGCCGTCGACCCTAAAACCGGTCGGCGGGTAGTGATCGAAATGAACCCCCGGGTCTCTCGCAGCTCCGCCCTGGCCTCCAAAGCCACCGGTTTTCCCATCGCCAAGGTGGCCGCTCTGCTGGCGGTGGGTTATACCCTCGACGAGCTGCCGAATGAGATCACCGGCGGAAAGACCATGGCCGCGTTCGAGCCGTCCATCGACTACACCGTGGTCAAGATCCCACGTTGGGCGTTCGAAAAATTCCCCCAAAGCTCTCCCAAGCTCGGCACCTCCATGAAATCCGTCGGCGAGGTGATGGCCATCGGCGGCACCTTCCGAGAGGCCTTGATGAAAGGTCTGTCGGCTTTGGAGCTCGACGGCAGCGCCGAGCGTCGAGCTAAACGGCTGGCGGATCCGCTACGCCTAAGGCGTCGTCTGGCGGAGCCCAATTGGGAGCGGCTTTTCGCTGTGCTGGAGGCCCTGCGCCAGGGGTGGACGGTGGAGCAGGTTCACGAGGCTTCCCACATCGATCCTTGGTTCCTGCGCGAGCTGAGCTCGCTGATCGATCTCGAGCAAGAGCTGAAATCCGCGGATCTCGCCTCGGCGAGCCCGGGCCTGCTGAGGGCGGTCAAAGAAGCCGGCTTCTCCGACACCCTCACCGCCGGATTCCTGGGCTGTCCGATGGAGCAGCTCCAACAGCGTCTCCGGGAGCTTCAGATCCGGCGGGTCTACAAGCGGGTCGACACCTGCGCCGCGGAATTCCCGGCCATGACCCCATACCTCTACTCCACCTACGGAGATGAGGACGAAGCCGATCCCTCGGATCGCAAGAAGGTCATGATCCTCGGCTCGGGCCCCAACCGCATCGGCCAGGGCATCGAATTCGACTATTGCTGCGTGCACGCGGCCTTCGAGCTCAAGGATGCGGGCTACGAAACGATCATGGTCAACTGCAATCCGGAGACCGTGTCGACCGACTACGACACCTCCGACCGCCTCTACTTCGAGCCCCTGACCCTCGAGCACGTGCTGTCGATCGCCGAGCTGGAGAAACCCGACGGCATCATCGTGCAATTGGGGGGTCAGACCCCGCTCAAGCTGGCCCGTGGCCTGGAAGCCGCGGGATTGAAGATTCTCGGCACCTCTCCGGACACCATCGACCTGGCCGAAGACCGAGAGCGTTTCGGCGCCTTGCTCAAAGAAGAGGACGTGCTCCAACCCATGAACGGCACCGCCACGTCCGTGGAGGAAGCGGTGGAGGTCGTGCGACGGATCGGATTCCCGGTGGTGGTGCGGCCGAGCTACGTGCTCGGCGGCCGCGCCATGGCAGTGGTCTATGACGAAGACACGTTGGTGCGTTACATGGAAGAAGCCGCCGACGTCTCCGCAGGCCACCCGGTGCTGATCGACCAATTCCTGGAGGACGCTTTCGAGGTCGACCTCGACCTGCTTTGTGACGGCGAAGACGCCGTGGTCTGCGGCATCATGCAGCATATTGAGGAGGCGGGCATCCACTCCGGTGACTCCGCGGCCGTTTTGCCTCCGTACCGCATCGGCCCCTTCGACCTGGATCAGATGCGAGACATCGCCCAGCGGCTTGCCCTTCGTCTCGGTGTGGTGGGTTTGATGAACGTGCAATTCGCCATTTACGAAGGCGGCATTTACGTCATCGAGGTCAATCCGCGGGCGTCGCGTACGGTGCCGTTCATCGCCAAAGCCGTGGGCGTGCCCCTGGTGCGATTGGCGTCGCGGGTGATGGCCGGGGAAAAGCTCAAGGACCTGGGATTTACCGAGGAGCCTCGGATTCCCGGAGTCTTCGTCAAGATGTCGGTCTTCCCGTTCCGCCGCTTCCCCGGGGTGGACCCGATCCTCGGCCCGGAGATGAAATCCACCGGTGAGGTGATGGGCGCCGGCAAACGTTTCGGTGCCGCCTTCGCCAAAGCCTGGTTGGGGGCCGGGCACAAGCTGCCGACCACCGGAACCGCCTTCGTCTCCGTCCACGATCGCGACAAAAATGCGCTGATCCCGGTCGCCCGACGCTTGGCGCGCGAAGGGTTCAAATTGGTCGCCACCGGCGGCACGGCGCAATTCCTCGCGGATCGGCACATCGAGGTCGAACGGGTGCAAAAGGTCCATGAAGGACACCCCAACGTGGTCGACGAGATGCTCAACCAAAATATCGATTTGGTGATCAACACGCCCCTCGGCCGGGAATCCCAGCTGGACGACCGCTACATCCGCCAAACCGCTCTCAAATACGATATCCCCTGCATCACCACCCTTTCCGGAGCCATGGCGGCGGTGGAAGGCATCATCGCGTGGAGCAAGGAGGACGTGCACGTCCGCAGCTTGCAGGAATACGCCGAAGGTTGATGCCCCAGAAGCAGAGTCTGCCGGTCGAGGAAGATGCTACGATGAGCCCTGCCATCTTCCTCGATCGACGGAGACCACGGAGACGCATCTAGACGCACGGAGACATACGGAGACCCAGTGAAGATTCATAGAACCCCCGACTCCCGTTTCCAGAATCTCAAGGACTACCCGTTTGCGCCCAATTATTTGGAGCTCCAAGGGGGCCTGCGCCTTCACTACGTGGACGAAGGTCCTGCCGACGGCGAGACCGACGACCCAAACACCGTCTTGATGATGCACGGGGAGCCGTCCTGGTCCTACCTCTATCGATTCATGATTCCGGTCTGCGCCGAAAAACATCGGGTCGTGGCCCCGGATCTCATCGGCTTCGGCAAGTCGGACAAACCAGGCGCGATCCACGATTACTCTTACCAATCCCACATGGACTGGATGGCGGAAGCGATCGAGTCCTTGGATCTGCGCAACATCACCCTGGTTTGCCAGGATTGGGGCTCGCTGATCGGTCTGCGTCTGGCGGCGGAAAACGAGGAACGCTTTTCCCGCATCGTGGTCGGCAACGGCATGTTGCTCACCGGGCAGCAGCGGATGCCCAAGGTTTTCAAGATTTGGCGAGGCTTTGCCCGCTGGTCACCCTGGTTTCCCATTTCGAAAATCGTCGATTCGGGCTCGTTCAAAAAGCTCGACGACGAGGAGCGGCGAGCCTACGACGCGCCGTTTCCTTCCAGCCGATACAAAGCCGGTGCCCGAGCCTTCCCACGGTTGGTGCCCACCAGCCCCGATGATCCGGCCGCGGACGCCTGTCTCAAGGCCTGGGAGGTTTTGGATCGCTGGCAAAAACCCTTCTTGACCACCTTCAGCAACGGCGATCCCATCACCCGTGGCGCCGACAAATACATGCGCAAGCGCATCCCCGGCGCCGAGGGGCAGAACCATGTCACCCTGAAAGGTGGCCATTTCTTGCAGGAAGACTCCGGGCCGGAATTTGCGAAGGCGGTCAACCAGCTGATCGCCGACACGCCGGACACCCCATGAGCCGTGCCGGCTGCTGAGCCCAATCCCACCAGGATGAGCAGGAACGTGAGCCGAGGATGAGCCGCGACCACGACCCGCGGGCCACCGAGACCTACGGCCCACCGGCCGACGCCTCCGGCTCTGAAACCCCTTCATCCAAACCCACGGCGAAGCCATCGCCGACCCCACCGGCCCGGCCCGGACGGCCGCCGGCCCTGCGCAGCTCCTTCGATCGCGGCGAGATCCTCGGCCGTTACCTCGTGCTCGACCACCTCGGAAGTGGTGGCATGGGGGTGGTCTACACCGCCTACGACCCCCAGCTCGACCGCAAAGTGGCGCTCAAGCTGCTGCGGATCAAAGTCATCGGCCGGCAGCGGCGGCGGGAGGCCCATCAACGCTTGGTGCGCGAGGCGCAGGCCCTCGCTCGCCTGAATCATCCCAACGTGGTGTCGGTGCACGACATCGGCGAGGTGGGTGATCGCATTTTCCTGGCCATGGAATACGTCGAGGGCCAAGACCTCAAGCAGTGGCTGGCCCAACGCGAGTGGTCGTGGCAAGACATCGTCGATACCTTCGTGCAGGCCGGCAATGGCCTGGCGGCGGCCCATGATGCCGGGCTTCTGCACCGGGATTTCAAACCCGCCAACGTGCTCTTGGGCCGTGACGGTCGGGCGCGGGTCTTGGATTTCGGTTTGGCGCGACCGGTTCGAGACCCTGAGCAGCAAGACCGGCGACCGGATGGCTCGCCCCTCTCAGCGCCAGATGAAGAGCTGCCGACAAAAACCGCGCACGGCGCCGAAAGGCACCGCCAAACCAGCCCTTGGGACGACAGCACAGCGTCCACCGAGGGCCCACCCGCGGCGCATTCCCCCGAGCCCCCTCGAGCCGTCCCGGGCATCGGCAGCTCGAGCAACATCTCCGTCGGTGCCCTCGACGCCCAGCTCACCCGCACCGGCAGCTTCCTGGGCACCTTGGCCTATATGTCCCCGGAACAAATCGACGGCCGAGTGGATCCGCGCAGCGATCAATTCAGCTTTTGCGTCGCCCTCTACGAAGCCCTGTGGCGGCAATCGCCCTTCATCGACCGGGGCGGGGTGCTGAAACGGGCCATGCAGAGCAATATTCGCCAACCGCCGCGCTCCGGTGACGTGCCTTCTTGGCTCGAGCAGGCGGTGATGCGGGGTCTGAGGGTCGATCCAGACGAACGCTACCCGTCCATGCACGCCCTTCTGGCCGCGCTGCAACCCAGGCCCAAAGCCAAGCTTCGGGGAGTGGTCGCCGGCTTGATGCTCGTCGGTTTGACCTTTGCCCTATTTCGTCAAAACACCGTCGTGCCCTGCTCCGACATCGACGACCCCGTCCAGCGGGTCTGGAATGGGGCCCGACAGGCTCAGCTGGCCAAGATCTTCGCTTCCAGCTCCCTCCCCTACGCCGACGCCCTCGGTCGACGGGCTTCGTCCCTGCTCGACGCCTATGCCGGCGAGTGGTCTGCCATGCGTCGGGAGACCTGTGAGGCCACGCGGGTCGAGGGCACCCAAAGCGAGGCGCTCTTGGACCTGCGCATGAGCTGCCTGGACCAACGGCTCCAGGAGCTGGACTCCCTGCTCGAGCTGTTCTCCGATGCCGATCGGGCCGACGAGTGGATCCCCCAATCGGTGAAGGCCGTGTCCGATCTTCCCTATATCGGGCAATGCGCCGACGCTCGATCCCTGTTGACCGTCGTGCCCCCGGCCAACGATCAGGAGCGCGAGCTCGCCCAACAGATCCAAAAAGAGCTGACACGAATCGACGCCCTGCTCTCCTTGCGCCAAAAAGATCAGGCCTACGAGGCTGTCCAGGCCCTCGAAGCGGATCTTCAACAGCTCCGGCACGACTCGACCCTCGCCCAAGCCTTTCAGCTCACCGCCTTTGCCGCTTTCATGAGCGATCACCGTCAGGAGGCCATCGACGCCCATATCAAAGCGGCGGCTCACGCGGACGCGGGGCGCGACGACCGGGTCCGGGCGGTCAGTCTCACCAGCTTGGTCTGGGCCTTCGATTCCGATCCGGCGCGGGCCGCGCCTTGGGTCGAAGCCGCCCGCGGCGCGGTCGAGCGGAGCGGCTCCGGCCGGTTGTCCGCCTCTTGGCATCAAGCCAAGGCCCGTTATTTATTTCGTAGCGGCGAGACCCAAGCGGCGCTCGAAACCGCCGAACGGGCCACGGAGCTGGCCAAGAAGCACAACGGCCCGGACCACCTCTACACGGCCCGGATTCTCATCGACTTGGGCAACGCACAGCTTCGTTCAGAGCTTTATGACTCGGCGTTTGCTTCCTTCTCCGAGGCCCACCGCATTCAAATCTTGAACCTCGGCACCAGCCACCCCGATCTCGCGGCATCCAACTACCACCGAGCCATCACCTTGGATCGTCTGAAGCGATTCGACGAAGCCCTGGATCTGCTCGCGGAGAGTCTCAAAACCATGGAGGCCACCTTCGGGCCCGAGCATTCGCGGGTCGCGGAGTACCTGATGGGGCTGGGCGATGTGTATTGGCACTCGGGCAACAAACCCGCTGCCCTGAGCTCGTATCAACGGGCCTCCGAAATCAAACGCAAACACTACGGCGAGCGCGCGCCGGTGATCGCTCCGATCCTCAACAACATCTCATTGATCCATTGGGAATCCGGCGAGCTCGAGACCGCGGAGAGGTATTTGCGCGAGGCTCTCGATATCTACCGATCGAGCCTCGGTGCCGAGCACCCACAAGTCTTGATCTCACAAACGAATCTCGCCCGAGTGCTGCTGCACCAGAACCGTCCGCGGGAGGCGTTGCAACTGCTGCAATCCACCTGGCAAAGCTCGAATCAGGTATCCGGACCGCGCCACACCACCAGCTTGAACAGTGGTCTCGCCTTCGGAGAGGCGCAGCTCGCCGTGGGCGAGGTCGAGCAGGCCGATCGCCAAATCCGGGCCATTGCAGAGCTGATTGCCACCAAGGATCCGGCCGCCGAGGATTGGCTGCTGGGAGCCCTGAGATTCGCCCAGGCACGCTTGGCCGTTTCCCTGGGCCGAACGACTGCCGCGACCGATCACTCGGCGGAGGCTGAACGGATCTTTAAACGTATGGGGGATTCAGGCGCCTATTCCCTCAGTCGTTGGCGGAGCTGGCAGGCACGACATCTGCCTTGAGCAGGCCCGAGCAGCCCCCGTCCCTCACTGGCCCTCCAGGACCCACAGCGGGCAAAATGACCAAACGCGTCATGTAATGCTTCACGGCCGAGCTCCGTAGACTCCATAAGCTCAAGCTTCTTCCCCTTTTACCCCCACGGGAGTGCACGGTTTTTGGGCAGATGCCCCGAAAGAAGGCACAAAATGCCGAGGACAAATCCTCACAAAACCGAGCCAGGGTCGATCTTGAGCACAAAGTAGGACGATTAACCTCGTCCAGAAGACTGATCGCACGGATTTTGGGCCGGCACGAGCATTGCTTTTGAAGACTGCCGTGCTGAGCTTGGAAGGAAACGACCGACCGCCTTGGCGTTTCCACTCCAAACACGCCGTCTTCTTTCAGCTCGTCATTCAGCATCTTTTTTCAACATCGGGACTACGGAGATCGACATGACCCACAACAACCCTTGGACCTCGGCCCGCGCCTTCTCGCACCGAGCTCTTCTTGCGACCCTTGCCCTCGTCGCCGTACCTCTGGCTCAACCGGCCGACGCAGTGACCCCAACACCGATCGAAATCAACGCGGTCTATGACCTCACCGAAGAGCTGCCCGTTACGGTCAGCTTCAGCGGCACCGCAACCCCCGCGCCCGGGCCGACGTCCACTTGGCTCTGGGATTTCGGCGATGGAACTACCAGCACCTTGCGGTACCCCAGCCATACCTACACAGAAGCCGGGGTCTACGAAGTCACCGTCAATGTGGACCTCGGCCGATACAGCGGCACGGGAGAGGGCTCCACGAGCGTTTACCTCGACAACGTTCGAATCGAGGACGATTTCAACGACGAGGCACACACCGTCTCCCAATGGCCAGGGGTGGATTTCTCGCAGATCCTGGTCCAAATCGGACCCAACAACCACGCCCTTTCGCTGCATCTGATCGAAGGCTCCGGCAATCAAACCGCCGCCAACACCGGTGTGACCATGGATCAAAACCAGGGCGGCAACGGCAGCGATCCCACCTACGAGGACCACTTCTACCGCTTTGAGGTCGACTTCAAAGACGCGCTGCTCGCCACGGCAGACGCCATCAACATCTTCACCCTGGAGGAGATCGATGTCTCGATCGAGGCGCGACGGTATGCCGGCGAGCTACAGATGAGGGTCACCAGCCCGACCTATTCCACCGCTTGGGTTGCCTTGGGTCACCACCACGGGCAATTCAACATCGAATATCGCCCCGACGCCCTCTTCTTCGAGGTGATTTGGCGCTCGATCGGCCTCGATGTCGAGCAGACGGAAAACCTCATCTTCAGCCAGCTGCCGAACGGAGTCTCCGCCTCGGGAGGCTTCGTCGGGGTCTCGCCGGTGGACAGTCAATCGAGCAATCTCCCCGACTTCGGCGACTTCATCTACGACAACGTGGGCTACTACCGTTACGCTTTCCCCTGATGGCGCGAGAAAGCTGGTGGTTTAGAGGGATCGCCCCGATGCGATCCCTCTAGCCGCTTGCCAGCCTCTTTTGTCCACCCTGCGCACGTCGTCTACGGCTTTCAGCTCCTCCAGGTAGTCCATCAACGCCACGAGCACGCGATCGTCCGACGAGCCGATGAACGGCGAGATGGGCACCAAGTTGGGGAGATGCCGTTGCAGCTTGCGCGGGGTATCGTCCACGAAGAGCACCTCATGGAGACCGTAGCCCAGGCTCTCCACGTCCTGCAGATCTTTGATGTGCTCCAGCCGTTGGGTCTCTTGACGGAATACCTCCAAACAGCGTTGGCGAGACCAAAGGAACTCCAGCGGATAGTCCGGTGGCAGCAGGCGGTGCATGGTGCCGAGAGCGTAGTTGCGGCTCGAAGAGGTCCAGATCGCCACTTTGAAGCGATCTCGACAGAAGTGAAATAGATCCCGGACATGCGGCCTGAGATAGACGTAATAGTTGCCGAGCAGAAAATCATGGACCCGATTCAGCCCTCGCCGCGAAGCATGCAGCAGGGTCTCGTCGATATCGAAGATCAATAATTTGGGTCGCATGGCTCGGAAGCCTTCTGCGGCGCGGCTCAGACGAAGAGATCGCCCACCGAGAGACCGAGCTCGGCCACCGCTTCGGAGGCGGAAAGGCTGGAACCGTCTTCTTTCCGAACCTCCTCAATGCCGAAGGCGGTTTGGCGGGCGCAAAGCACCGCGATGCAGCCGGCTCGGATGCCCAAGAAGGTTCCGCTCTCACCATACGGAGACTCCACCAGCTTGAGGGCTCTGCCGGAGGCGATCTCGATCGATTTGAGCCGGCAAGTGGTGAACAGACCCGGCGGTGAATGGGCCCGCAGGCGGTCGTATACCGCGTCACTCTCCAGATGCCATGGCGCCCGCCGATGGCGATGGGTCAGGCGGGGGGTTTTGGTCGCCGCTTTGGCGTTCTGCTTTCGGCCCTTTGGTTTCTTCGTCTTATCGACCTTGGTCAGCCCTTGCTCCAATAGGTCGAGGGCCAAGGCGGCGATCTGAGGAAAGGCGTTTCCGAAGCTTTGATCTTCGATCTCCACCTCTTCCGACAGCAAAATGTCTCCAGCCCAAGGCTCCTCGTTGGGCAGGAATACGGAGACACCGGTTTTCTTATCGCCGTTGGAGATCGCCATGCGCAGGGCATGCTCTCCGCGCAGCTTGGGCAAAAGGCTGGGGTGGACTTGCAGGGCCCGGCGTTCCGCCAATTCGATCAGAGCGGAGGGCAACGGTTGTCCATAATCCGCCACGAGCAGCAGATCGGGCTTCAGCTCGGCGATCCGCTCTTTGAGGGCGGGCTCGGTCGCCTTCTCGGAGCGGACGAGCTCAATGTCCTTCTCTTGAGCCCAATTCACTACCGGATGGGGCGGCGGCTCCTCGTCTTCCCGGGCCATCGGCCCAGGCATCAAGCCCACTCGTGGGCGGGTGACCACGAGCAAAGGTCTAAGGCTCAGCTCCTCGAGCTTTTCGAGCACGGGCACGGCAAGCTCGTGGGTCCCGAAGAACACAATCCGTTTTATGTTTTTCACCCGATGATGCTAACAGACCCGAAGCCCCCTTCGACAATCCAAAGCGGCTCGTCCACCTACCTAGTCGGACCGTAAGGCCTCCAAGGAACCCAGTCCCGCGGCTCGGCGAGCCGGCCAATAGACCGATAGCGCCGACACGGTGACCAACAGCGCCACCGAGCCGCAAAAGACCCAGGGATCATGGGCCTCGATGCCGTAGAGCTGGCTTTCCAGCCATCTCGCCGAGATCCACGCCACCCCAAGGCCGATCAGCACCCCCACCGTGGACAATCCCATGCCGGCGCGCAGCACCAGCTGGACGACATCGGAACGCTGGGCGCCCAGGGCGGAACGAATCCCCAGCTCGCGAGCCCTCCGACCCACCGCGAAAGACATCACTCCGTAGATTCCAATACACGCTAAGCCCACCGCCACCATGGCGAAGAAACCAAGCAAAGACAGCGTGGCCCGACGCGCTGCCAGTGATCGATCCACCGCCTGCTCCAGTGTCCTGACATTGGCCAGGGGCTGCATGGGATCCATGCCTTGAACGGCCCCTCGAACCGCTTCCGACAACGTGGCCGGGTCCAAGTCGCTGCGCAGGACGACGCTGGTGGAGCTCGTTTCATAGGCCTGAGGTAGGTAGACCGCGGGCAGGGGATCGTGATCGAGGACCCAATGCCGAACCGGCTCCACGACGCCGACGATCTGCCAGGTCTCACCGAGGAAGCGCACCGATCCACCGATCGGATCTCGATCCCCGTAAAGATCTCGAACCAAAGTCGCGTCGACCACCAGAGCCCGGGCCGCCTCCCGGGAGTTGTCCGCTTCCGTGAGCGCCCGGCCGCGGGTCAAACGCATGCCCATAGCCCGAAAATAATCGCCGGTGATGAATGTGCAACCCGCTACGTAGTCGGTTCTCTCCGGTTGATCCGCGCGGCTGACGAATTCGGTCCTTCCGTGGTTGCTCAGCGGCAACGCGGACCCGGCACCGGCCGATCCCACCCCCGGCAAAGCCTCCAAATCCGTCAGCAGCTGCCGGATAAAACCCATCCGATCCGAAGCTTCCGGGTAGGACGCATCGGGAAAGGACAAATCGAACGCCAGAGTGTGGTCGGGATCAAATCCAGGGTCGGTGGACATCAGCTCGGCGAAGCTGCGCAAGAACAACCCGGCGGCGATCAACAACACCAGGGTGAAGGCTACCTCCGCCACCACCAACGTGCTTTGCGACCGCGCTCTGCTTCGCGAGGTGCTGCCGCGCACGGATTCTTTGAGCTCATGGTGGGAGCCTCCACGGACCGCGCGCCAGGCGGGCAAGACGCCGAAGAGCAATCCACAGCCGATCGCTGCCGTGACCGAAAACAACAGCACGGAGAGGTCGAGCTCCGGCGCCAGGGCTTGGGGGATGCGACCGAGCACCATGCCTGAAAGCAGCTCAATGCCGTAGGCCGCGAGGATCAAACCCAAAACGCAACCCATGGAGGCCAAAGCCAAGCTTTCCACCAACATCTGCCGCACGATGCGCCAAGCATGTGCTCCCAAGGCACCGCGGATCGCCATCTCCCGGGTCCGGGCAGTGCCTCGGGCGAGTAGCAGATTGGACACATTCGCGCATGCGATCAGCATCACCAATGCCACCGTGCCCAAGAGGAGCATCAGGGTCGGTCGAATATCTCCCGCCCAAATTTCTTGGTAGGGCTTGACGGCCACGCTCCATTCTTTCTTGAAGCTCGGGTACTCGGAGGTCAACTGCTCTTTGATGCCTCGCAGCTCTTGCTCCGCCTGCCCGAGGGTCGCCGTGGGCAACAATCGACCTACCACCGACCGCCAATGACCGCTCCGCTGCCATTGGTGCGGCTCGCCGTCGATGACCGTGGGTACCAAAAACGAGGTCGGCTCCTCCATCAACGCACCGGGCGGTAACACGCCGATCACCGAATAGGGCTGTCCATCCAACATCAAAGCGCGACCCAAGACCTCGTCGTCGGCGCCGAAGTGGCTTCGCCATAAATCATGGGTCAGTAGCACCAAGTGATTTTCTCCACCCACCTGATCCTCACCCGGGGCGAAGTCCCGCCCGAGCATGGGCTGCACTCCCAAGGTGGAAAGGAAGTCACTGGAGACTTTGAGACCCGAGAGCCGGCGTGGCAACCCGACTCCGGTCAGATTGAGCTCCACGCCCTCGAAAACCGCTAAATGGGAAAACGACGAGCTGAGCTCGGCCCAATCTTTGAACGCGCCACCGGAAACCGAGTTTCTACCCCCGTCGGGCACGGTTTCGAAAATACCGACCAGCCGATCCGGCTCCGGATAAGGCAACGGTTGGATCAGCACCGAGTTGACGACGCTAAAAATCGCCGTATTCGCTCCGATGGCCAAACCGATGGTCAGAACGGCGATGAAAGAGAGCCCACGATGTGTCCAGATCTGGCGGCCGGCGAATCGAAAATCTGAGAGCATGATGAATTCCGTGGATTGCAGGTCAAGGTTTATTTCGAAGGATGAAGGTCAACGTGATGGAGATCGATACCGATCCTGTGCAAAGAGCAAGCCGGCTCCCTAAAACGCTAGAATTCGTGCTCTAAGACCACAGCTACCGGCGACGCAACCCGAATTTCGTTCGGAATCGAACAGCCCGGTCCCAGAATCGTAAGGATCCTGCGGATCGCTTATTCGACGGTCAGCTCCACCTGCCACAGGTCGCCGACGGTGCGCGCCTCTTCGTAAACGATCAAATCTCCGGTGGGCGACCATTCCGGATAGCGGACGTAACCGTCGAGATCCCGCTTGGCCGTCAGCTGCACCACCTCCCCGGTGGAGCTGGAGACCCAGTAGAGATTCCAAAAACCCGCCCGCCGGCCGGCAAAGGCAATTCGATCGTTGTCCGGCGCCCAGCTATAGGGCCAGCTGTCACCCTCGGCAAAGGTCAGCTGCACGATCGGGCTCGGCTCTAGGGAGTCGAATCCCGGGAAGGGAATGACCGCGATTTGGGTGCTCTCCCCCCTCTGGACCTCAATCGCCAAACGGGAGCCGTCGGGAGACCAGATCGGGAAACCCGCCAGCTCTGGATCGCGGGTCAACCGACGGGTTTTGCCGCCGGCCAAGTCGTGAAGCCACACATCGAGGGTGATGCTGTCGTTGGACGAATGGAAGGCGAGGGTTTTGCCGTCCGGGGAAAGACGCGCCCAATCCGCGTCCCGACCGATGTCGGCCAGAAAGGAGTGCTCGCCGGTCTCCAAATCCAGATGCCAAATACCGCGACGTCCCTCGCGCTCCGAAAAATAAGCCAAGGTGCCGTCCGCCAACCAATTGGCTTGGGAATCCCAAGCCGGGTCCACGGTCACTTGCTTCGGACCGGCCCCGCCGTTGAGGTCCTTGACCCAGATATCCAGATTGCGTCCCATCTGCCAGCGGTCGAAAGCCACCCTTTGCCCGTCGATCGAGAACCTGGGACGACTGTTGCGCTGCCCCTCCCTCGACCACGGGCTGGCCGCCCCAGTGGCCCGGCCGTCGACACCGATCTCGAGCTGATGAAGCCCGCTGACCGTGGACAAAGCCGCGTAGACCAACCGATCCATATCCGGCGAGAGGGTCATTTGACGGATGCTGGCCAAACCCAGACGGGTGATTTTCTGCGCCGACCCCTGGGGCTCACCCGTGCTCGGATCCAGGGATTGCCGCCAAATCGCAAAGGACGACGTGAAGTTGCCTTCGCTGGAAATGCCGATAAAGAACAGACTGCGCCCCTCGGCGCCGAAGAGCGGGCTGACACTGACTTGGGCCTCGGACACCAGGCTTTGAAGCTCGCCGGTTTCGACCTCCACCGACCAAATCTGGGTCAAACGGCGATTGCCCGAGGAGAAGGCGACACGCCTGCCGTCCGGGGACCAGGCGGGCTCTCCGTGCCCTCCCACCGGCTCACCGATTTGGGTCAAACGCTCGGGCAGACCCCCACTGCTCGGCACTCGCCAGAGGGTAGAAGGCGGCAACGCGGCCAAGGTGCGCTCGGAGATCTCCTTGCGGGAGTCCCCTTGAAACGCGATCCACTTGCCGTCCGGGGACCAGGCGGGCCGTGAGCCGAAATCCGTCAACCGGCGCGGGCTGCCTCCACTGCCGCCGCGCACAGGAATCCACCAAATCCCACCTTTCTCCTGCGAGACGAACGCCAGGCGTTGTGCTTGGGGCGACCAAGCGGGCTGTACGTTTCGTTTGCCGTCTCCCGTCAACCGGGTATCCCGCGCCCCCGGCTCCAGGGAGCGGACGAAAATCTCGAACCCATTTCCGCGATCGGCGGCGTAAGCCAAGGTCGAGCCGTCCGGCGAAAAGCTCGGATCGATTTCCAGTCCCGGACCGGCGGTCAGCTGAACCGGCTCGCCGGCTTGCATCGCGCCCGAGGAGCGGGACCGCGACCAGAACAGCCCGCCGATCAAGATCCCGATCAACGTCGCGAAGATCATGCCCCAAGCCAAGCGACGGCGGGTTTGGGAAGGGATTCGGATGCGATTCCGACTCTGCAAGGTTTCCGCCACCTCCGAAACCGTGGCGAATCGATCCTCGGGCCGCTTCTCCAGGCATCGGAGAATCACCTTCTCCCAACGTTTGCTCAAATTGGGCGCGACGGTCCGAGGTGACGGGGCATCGTCCTGCAGTAGCTGCATCAATGACGACAAAGAGGACTTGGCCTCGAAGGGCACCCGCCCTGTGACCATCTGAAAAAGCACCACCCCCAACGCATACACGTCGGTCGCCGGGCCGATCGCTTCGTCCTTGAGCTGCTCCGGTGCCATGAAAGCGACCGTGCCGGACACTCCAAGCCCGTCGACGGTTCGGAACATCGAGTGCTCGTCCTCCTCGACCACCCGAGCCAAGCCGAAATCGGTGATCACCACCCGAGCAACCCCGGCGCTGATTTTCGAGTCGCGAGGCTCCAACATGACATTGCTGGACTTGAAATCCCGATGCACCACCCCGCAGGCATGGGCGGCTTCTAGACCCGCGACCATCTGACGAAGGTAGGGAATGACCTCCTCCGGCATCATCGGACCGTCGCGCTCGATCCGCTGCTCCAGGGTCTCCCCGTGCAGCAGCTCCATGGTCAAGAAAAGCTGGGGTCGGCGGCTGTGGCCTTCATGGCTGCCGGCGTCGAAGATCCGGCACACGTTGCGATGGGTGACTCGTCTCGCCAGTTGAATTTCCCGTCGGAATCGTTCGCGGGCATCCTCTTCCCGGGCCGCGGCGTCTTGCAGGGTCTTGAGGGCCAGCCGCCCCCCCAGCTCACGGTCCTCGACCTCGTAGACCTCGCCGATTCCCCCCTGGGCGATGAACCGGATGACCTGGTAACGCCCCGCGATCACCTCACCCGGCGCGAACATGCCGCTTACCAGCTCGACAAACGGAGCTGTGCCGGGGCTCTTGCCCTGTGTCTCCCGACCCTGCTGCTGATCGCCCATACCGGAATGATAACCGGACCGCTGGGAGCTTCCGCGACACAATATTCCCCAACAGCCCCCCAGGAACCATTCCGTACACAATCTCTGCGCCCAAATGCGAATCCAGCTCAACTTTTCGGGACCGCAGCCTCGGAATCCAGTGATCAAAGACCGAAATCGTCGCCGAATCAGATTTAAAGATCAGTAATAATGGAAACAACTTGATCCAAGATCCCTCCAAGATAGGAGGGAATATGCTCCTGCTTTACGCCCAATGTGATGACGACAGGGTCCGACCGCGATCGAACGCACCCGAAGCTCGTCTTACCGGAGGCCGGCAGGCGAGCTCCCGTCGACCGCTTGCCGCCTGCTTGCTCCTATGCTGCGTGATGGTGCTGGGCCCACCTGATCCGGCCCTATCCCAGGGTTTGTTGGTAGAAGTCCTCGGTCTTGAGGATGGTCTACCGAGCCCGTCGATCGTCGATCTCGCCCAAGACCCCTCCGGCCGCATCTGGATACTCACCCGCCTCGGCACGTCGATCTACGACGGCCGGACCTTGGAAACTTTCGTCGGCGGTGACGGCCTATTCTCCTCCACACTCGATCGCTTGGTGGTCGACGCTCAAGGGCGAGCTTGGGCGATGTCGCGTCAAACCGCCGATGCTTTTCGGTTGGAGGATCGACTTTGGAAAGCTCTGCCCGCTCCCCCCCCACGCCCCGAGAATCCCAGAGACGAACCCGGCTTTCTGCAAGTCGTCGAAGCGGGCGACAGCACCCTGATCGTCTCCGCCACCGGCGACGGCCCAATTTGGATCTGGCGGCTGAACAACGAAAAGATCTCCGGTCCTTCAGCTCCCAACGGCCCGCAGCCCGCCGTCTTACGGGCGATGGAGCCCTTCGAAAACAGCCTGATGCTGGCCACCGACGACGGTCTCTGTGACCTCAGCGTTGACGGCGATCTCAGGTGCGACTTGGCCGCAAACGAGCCTCGCCTTGCCACGCCGATTCACGCCCTGCACCGCCAGACCTCCGAAAACACCGAGCAGCATTTGTGGATCCTGGCGGAGAAACCGGTACAGCGCCCCGGCTCCGATCTGACCGAGGCATGGATCGGCTACCTCCACCAGGGCACGCTGACCGTCACCCATCCCGACTTGCCGCCGGTCATGTTGCGTCCAAGACAGGCAACCAACTTCAAGACGCTTTTGCTTCGGGATCGGTCCCGCGACACCTACTTCGGCAATGACGCGGCCCTCTACAGAGTCGAGACCACCTCCCAGAAGCTGACTACCCTCGACCTGCCACAGGGCATGGCCTCCACCGGCACCTCGAGCTTGCTGCTCGATCGAGAGAGCAACATCTGGTCCGGAGGTCCCCGAGGGCTCAGCCGTCTGGGGAGCCGCCGATTTATCTCTTACGACCGCCGCCACGGATTGGTAGAAAACGAGGTCACCGCCGTCCTCGAGCCAAACCCAGGACAAATGATTTTCGGCCACAATCTCGGGTTGTCGATCCTCGAAGAAGACTCGATTCTCACTTACCCTTTCGAAAACCCGGCCCCTTCGCGCAACGACTATCGGGTTCTGGATATGGCGAGCGATTCTTCGGGAAACGTCTGGATGGTCACGTCCAACGCCGGCGTGATGCGGTTCGACAGACGCGGTCGTATTACCCAAGAGCACCCCGAAATTCGTGTGGCGCGCTCCCTTGCCCATTCACCGCAGGGAGCTCTCTGGCTACTGGCCGAGCAAGGACTCTTCGAGCTGACGGACAAGGGATTCGTCCTGCGCCATCAGCCGGAAGGGCTTCGCTTGGCCCGTTGGCTGACTTTCACCCGAGACGGCACCTTCCTGGTGTCCACAGCCCGTGGCCTGCTGAGGCTTCCGCCGAACGGAACTTGGCAAACGATCCACGGTCCCAGTCCTCAAAGCGACAACCTATTCGGTATCGTCCAAAGAAAATCTGGAGAAATCTGGTTGGGGAGCTCGGTGGGGCCATACGTCTTGAACCACGAGAAGCTGGAACCCGTCGATGAGCCCTTTCCGGGGATTCTGGCTCCGGTATTCACCCTCTTCGAGGATCCGGACGAAAGAGTTTGGCTCGGCACCGACAACGGAGCTCGGGTCTGGGACGGCAAGCATCTCCGCCACTTGACCGTCAGCCATGGTCTGGCCGGCCGAGAAACCAACCGCGGCGCGGGCTTTGTGGACTCGCAGGGTCGAGTTTGGCTCGGCACCGACGGTGGTGTTTCCGTGTACCGCAAATCCCGAGATAAAGAGCAGGTGCCGCCGGCGCTGGAGCTGGTCGGCGTCGAAGCCAACGGCACGTTTCGCAGACTCGACCGAGACCTGGGCCTAGAGCATACGGAGAGAGACTTGGCCTTTCAATTTAGGGCGGTGGGTCTGTCGAAAGAAGAGCCCCTCTTGATCCAACACCGCTTGGAGGGCCTGGAGCCCACCTACCAGGGGCCGGACCCCCTCTCGACCTCCGCCATCCGATACACCCGTCTGGCACCGGGCACCTATCGTTTCCGCATTCGAGCCGGCTGGCAGGGCGGTCGCTGGAGCCCGGAGCTCGTCTCTCCCTGGATCACGATTCCACGGCCCTTCTGGCAAACCAAGGTCTTTCACCTCGGGGCCTTCTCCCTCGCTTTGGCCTTGATGGTGGGCATTTACCGTCTAAGGACGCGGACCGTCACCGCCAGGGCGTCGGAATTGGAGGCGATGAATCTAAAGCTCCGCGAAGCGGCGGAAGAGCGGGAACGATTGATCGAGAGCCTCGAAGCCCAAAACGTGGAGCTGGAAAGGTTCTCCTTCACCGTCTCCCACGACCTCAAGAGCCCGTTGCTGACCATTCGAGGTTTCGTCGGCTGCGTTCGTGAAGCCCACCGCACCGGTCAACTGGAAACCGTCACCGAGGATCTCAACCGCATCGAGGGCGCGGCCGCACGCATGACCGTGCTGTTGGAGGAATTGCTGGAGCTGGCCAGAATCGGCCAAGTGCTCCACCCTTCCGAGTCCATTTGCCTCTCCACCCTGATGGAGGAAGTCATCGAGCTTTCGGCTGCGGAAATCGCCGAACGCGGCATCCAACTCGATGTCGAGCCCGATTTGCCCAAGGTCTTCGGCGATCGTCAACGCCTGCGCATGGTCTTTCAGAATTTGGTCGACAACGCGATCAAATTCACCCACAACCAAGAACACCCGAGCATCGCTATTCGGGGTCGAGACACCGGGGATCAAATCGTCATTTCCATGGAGGACAACGGTTTGGGCATCGAGCCCGACCACCAAGAGCTGATATTCGGCTTGTTCAAACGGCTTCACCCTGGAGTCGCCGGCACCGGTGTCGGCCTGGCTTTGGTACAGAGAATCGTCGAGGCCCACGGCGGAACGATCTCCGTGACATCTGCGGGTTTGGGCCAAGGCAGCCGTTTCGACGTCTCCCTGCCCAAGGAGCCACCGCCACCCCAGCAACCGGGCTCCCTATCTTCCACCGGTGCCTGATCCGGGCCTGGACACGATAGAATGGGCCCATGAGCACCCCCAAGACCTCTACCCGCGCCCCTGGTTTCGAGCCCAAGTCTTCACTACGAAAACCGTGGCATGTCGCAGCCCTCGCCCTATTCACCCTCTGTATCCTCCCGGCCGTTCCCACCCACGCCGGAGAATCCGGGGAAGAGCAGGCGGGCGAATACCAAGCCGGCGAAGAGCAGACCCAAGATCTGCATTCCCTAAGGCTCGAGGCACCGATCGAGCTCGGGTCGACAGCCCAGAGCGCTCCCGAGCTGACCCTCCGGTGGCTCGAGCTGAACGATTCGCGCTGCCCCGAGGGGCTCCAATGCTTCGTCGCCGGACAAGCCCAGCTGCGGATCGAGGTCAGCCATGCCGGCCATGACCCGGGGGAGATTATTCTGGTGCTGGCGGCCGGACGCCGCCTGGGCAAGGACGATGCCGAGGCCACCGTCGGCCCCTTCCACATCGAGCTGAAGACCGTCGAGCCCTATCCCGTGGCGGGCAATATCTTGCCGGAAGAAGACCGCTGGGCCACCCTGACCATTCAACGACAAGGCGAGACCGAGCAGGAATGAAGGGCCCGCGGGCCGAGCTGCTGCTGAAAGGCTTTGGGTCGGCGGCGCTGGTCGCCATCGGGGTCCTGGCAGCTTTGTCCTACACCCCTGCGCCACGCCTACCCGGCGGGCTGATTCCGCCCACGGACCGCTACCGAGCAGAGATTCTCCGGGACGACTTCGGCGTTCCCCACATCTATGGCGAGACCGATCCCGACGTCGCCTATGGTTTGGCCTATGCCCACGCGGAAGACGATTTCGCCACCATCCAAGGCGCGCTCCTCGCCTCCCGAGGTCGTCTAGCCTCGGTCTACGGAAAGTCCGCGGCCGCCAACGACTACATGGTGGCGCTGCTGGAGATCCAGCGGGTGGTGGACGAGGGATATCTTCGCCTCGCCAACGACGTTCGAGATTTGTGTGAAGCCTATGCCGAGGGGCTGAATCACTACGCTGCCCAACATCCGGATCAGGCTCTGGCGGATCTTTATCCCGTGAAAGGCCGTGACGTCATCGCCGGCTTCGTGCATAAGCTGCCGCTTTTCTTCGGCGTCGACAAGGTGCTGACCGGAATGCTGGAAGGTCCCGAGGACGAGGGATCGACCGACGAGGGCACGCACGCTCCGGATAGCCAAACCGCGTCCCTCTTTGCCCGACCCACTCGCGCGGTCAAAGGCTCCAACGCCATCGCCCTGGCGCCGAAGAAGACCACCGACGGCTCCACGGTATTGGTGGTCAACTCCCATCAACCGTTGACCGGTCCGGTCGCCTGGTACGAGGTCCATCTTCACTCCGAGCAAGGCTGGAACGCGACGGGCGGCATTTTCCCCGGTGCACCGGTGGTGTTGCACGGCCACAATCCCAACCTAGGCTGGGCCCACACGGTCAACCGCCCCGACTTGGTGGACGCATACCGCCTGGAGATCGATCCCGAGGATCCGAATCGCTATCGCTTGGACGATCAATGGCTGGAGCTGAAGAGCAGCATCGCGGAGATTGAGGTCAAGCTCTGGGGCCCTTTCCATTGGACCTTCAAGCGCGAGGTACTGGCCTCCGTCCACGGACCGGTGATGCGCACGGACCACGGCACCTTCGCCCTTCGATTTTCGGGATTCGGCGAGCTTCGCCAGGTGGAGCAGTGGTATCGCATGAATCGCGCGAGCCATCGAGAGGAATGGCTGGAGGCCATGGCCATGGGCGCGATCCCCATGTTCAACACGGTCTACGCGGACCAAGCCGGCAATATCGGCTATGTGTACAACGCCCGGCTGCCGCATCGCCGGGAAGGGTTCGACTACGGCTCTGAGCTGCCGGGCCATCGATCCGAGGCCATCTGGTCCCACGAGGGATCCCTGCCCTTCGCGGAGCTACCCCAGGTTTGGAATCCCGAATCGGGCTTTGTGCAGAATTGCAACAACGCCCCGTTCACCACCACCCACGGTCCCGAAAACCCGTCGGAGGACCACTTTTCGCCGGTGCACGGCATCGAGCGTCGAGTGACCAATCGGGGATTGAGGGCCCTGCAGCTCTTCGGCGGACCCGGGCCGCTCAGCCCTGAGCAAATCTTGGATCGCAAATTCGACACCACCTACCACCCGAGCTCGGCTCTCATCCGCCTTTTGCGGCGTGCCATCCGACTGCTCAACAGCGACCTATCCGACGACTCGGCCGCCAACTCGACCGTCACCGTGTCATCGGCCGAGGTTGGTGAGCTGATCCAAGTGTTGACGGCCTTCGATTTCGAAACCGATATTCAGGACCCCCACGCCGCCCTGGTGGTGTTGTCCCTCGGCCCGTTCATCGAGCCGCCCGTGGATCCCACCGACGAGCAGCTTCGACAATCCATCCACGACGCGGCCCGTCGGCTGAAGGAGGATTTCGGCTCGTTGACGGTTCCCTGGGGTGAGGTCAATCGCCTGCGTCGGGGCGACGTCGACCTACCCCTGGCCGGTGCTCCCGATGTGCTGCACGCCATCTACGGCGACCCCGACGGCGACGGCCGGCTGCGCGCGATGGCGGGTGACAGCTATGTGCTGGTCGCAACTTGGTCGGCGGATGGCGAGGTCAGCTCCCAAAGCCTGCATCCCTTCGGCTCCGCGACCCTCGACGCAGGCTCGCCTCATTACGCCGATCAAACCACCCTTTTCGCTGAGCGGCAGTTGAAACCGGTGCTCTTCGAACGGTCCCAAATCGAGGCCCGGCTCGAACGACGCTACCGGCCGTCGGACCACGACCTGGAGGACCGGACTCCATGACCAACGAGCCTGTGAGCACCGAGCCAGTGAGCACCGAGTCATGAATAAGATGCGCCCACCGAGCCTTAGGCTCGACAGTCACTTGCGCCAACAGCTGGCCCGGCGCTTGGCGGGGATGGATCGTCGCGAAGAGCCCCAGGACGAGCTGAGGCGGGCCGCGGTCGCCCTTGTGCTGGTCGGTGGAGAGGCCTCGGAATCGCCCGACGAGGCGTCGGTCATTCTCACCCGACGAGCCCTGCACCTAAGCCGCCACAGCGGGCAATATGCTCTACCCGGCGGACGTATCGATCCGGGGGAAACCGCCGTCCAAGCCGCCCTGCGGGAGCTGCACGAAGAGGTGGGTCTCGAGCTCGACGACCAACACGTGCTCGGTAAGCTCGACGATTACGTGACCCGCTCCGGATTCCACATCACGGCGGTGGTGGTCTGGGGAGGCGAATCGGCGAGCGAGGATCTGAAACCCAATCCCGACGAGGTGGCGGCGGTGCATCGGGTCTCGCTCAGCCAAATCGCCCGGCCCGACACCCGGCACTTGATCGAGATGGAGCCGGGGCTTCAGCCCGTGCTCAGCCTGGCCATTGTCGACACCCTGGTCTTCGCTCCCACCGCCGCGGTGATGCTTCAGCTCGCTCGCCTCGCGGTCGACGGTGAGGTGGAACGGGTCCACGGCTTTGAGGAGCCGAGATTCGCCTGGAGCTGACCTTTCCGCTTCACCATTCTCCGATATGATCGGCCGCCCTGAGCGTGTGCCGAAACTCGAACCCCCGACCTTGGATGAATCCCCTCTCGTGTCCAGAATTATCGCTGTCGCCAATCAAAAAGGTGGGGTCGGCAAGACCACCACTGCCGTCAACGTGGCCGCCTACCTCGCTGCCGAGGGTCCAACGCTGCTGATCGATATGGACCCGCAGGGCAACGCCACCCTGCATTTCGGAGTGAATCCCGACGAGCTCGAGGACTCCCTCTACGACATCTTGGTCTCCGATCGGGGTCTCGAGGAGGTCAAGCTCGACACCGAGATCGAAGGTCTGGACCTCATTCCTTCGGATTTGAATCTCTCGGCGGCGGAGATCGAGCTGACCAGCGTGATCGGTCGTGAGTCGGTGCTCAAGGACAAAATCGCCGGGCTCGAAACCACTTATACCTTCATCGTGCTCGACGTCCCACCGTCCTTGGGTTTATTGTGTCTAAATGCCCTGCACGCGGCCGGCGAGGTGGTGGTTCCGGTGCAAACCCAATTCTTCTCGCTCAAGGGATTGGGGCAGCTCCTGAAAATCGTCGACTTGGTGAAAACCAAGCTCCGTCACGACCTCGAGGTGCGGTATTTGGCCACGATGGTCGACAAACGCACCAATATGAGCATGGTGGCCTTGGAGAAGCTGCAGACGCTTTTTGCCGACCGTCTCTTCGACACCTTGATCCATGTCGGCACCAAGCTCAGTGAGAGCCCCGTCCACGGGCAGCCGATCAGCCAATATTCGCCGAGATCGCGAGCCGCCTTGGAATATCGAGCCTTGGCCCGCGAGATCATTGAGATGGGGCCGATGGAGACGCCGACATGACCAAAAAGAGTCTCGGATCCGGCCTCGACGGTTGGATCAAGGACACCAAGCGGACCCACGACCGCCTCCAGGAATCGCCGTCGTCGACCGAAAGCCCCGACGCGCCGGCCGCGCCGGCTTCCACCGGCACCGAGGCAAGCGCCGAGGTCGGCACCCGCGCGGAAACCTCCAACGAGACTCGCGCCGATTCTCAACCCTCCTCGGACCCCAGCTCCTCCCGACCCTCGATGTCCATTGAAGTCATCCCCATCGCCGACCTCGAAGCTCCGCCCCCTCGCTTGCCACCGGTGGAAAACGAGGATTTGGAATGGCTCAAAGCCTCTATCTTTCGCGACGGACAGCTCCAGCCGGTGGTGGTCAGAATGAAGGACGGACGCCCCTGGTTGGTGACCGGCTATCGGCGGCTACGGGCATTGCAGGATCTATCGGCACAGAACATCATCGCCATCGTGCATCGGGAGATGTCCGACAACGACGCTCGCAAGGTCTACATCTCCGACAATCTGCCGCGCTTGCAAGCGGATCCGGCTGTGCTCAGGGATTTGGTGGCGTCCGTCGGGGTCGCTGAGCTCGAGCGTTGGGGAATCCCTCCGAGACTGATTCAACGGGCCCAAGCGTTCGATGCCCCCGCTGTGGAAGGCGCCGCGACCGATCACGCAGCTGCCCCAAAATCCGAGACCGGGCCGAGATCACCGAGCCCGTCCCCCAATGCTCCGCAGGCGGGCCTGAGGCCCGAAATCCTACAGGTGGACGACTCTTCCTTTGAGCGAGAGGTCATCGGCGCGGACCAGCCCGTTTTGGTCGCCCTACACCTTCCCGGGCAGCTGGACAGCGAGGCCGTGCAAGCAGCGATGGTCGAGACCGCCGAGGCATGGGGCCTCAAAGATCAAGCTCTGACGCTCTGTGCCATGGACATCATGGCCTGCGACGGTCCCGCCGTGCCGCAGCTGATCAAGGTCGGCAGGGGTTTTCTGGAAAAGGAGCTGCCCCGGGTGCTGCTCTACCACACCGGATTCCAGCGCCACGAGCTTAAGGGAGCCCGCAACGAGCCGGCCATCGACGCGAACGGTCTGCTCCAAATGCTGGACGACGCGCTCAGATGATCTAGAGACCCAGCCTCCCTTTGCGGCGGATTTGACGTAGGGGCGGGGCTTTCCCCCCGCCCGTTCCGAAATCCAGTGGAGCGGAAGGGAACAAGGCCCTTCCCTACCTTCAAGCCGGCGGTGAGTGGCCCTCCCTGGTTGAGCCGTCTCCATCCCCCAACAACCGACCCAGCACGGCCGGATCGATATTGCCGCCGGTGATGAGGATACCCACCTCCTTACAACCGTGAAAAACCCCGGCCATATCGCCCGCCGGCGAGCCTGCCGGTCCGTGCTCCAGCACCGCCGCCGTGGCCACGGCCCCCGCTCCTTCCACCAATTGCTTGGCCTCCATGGCCAACAAGCGGATGGCCTGCTCAATGGACGTTTCGGAGACCGACAACACGGCGTCCACATGGCTCCGGGCGATCCGCAGGGGTAGGCGTCCCACCTCACGCACGGCCACGCCGTCGGCGAGGGTGCCCGCGGACGCGATCCGCTGGGGACGTCCGTGGGCCAGGGCCACCTGCAACGACGGCAAAGCCCGTGGCTCGACGGCGATGATCCGAAGATCCGGTCGCATATGACGAGCGGCCACCACCGCACCGGCCAACAACCCGCCGCCACCGCACGGAACGACCAGCGTGTCGAGCTGGGGCACCTCCTCCAGCAGCTCTCGGACTAGGGTCCCCTGCCCTTCGATCACCGCCCGGTGATCGAAAGGAGGCAGAAATACCCTGCCTTCCCGCGCCGCCAGCTGACGAGCCAGCAAGTAGGTTTCGTCGAAATCTCGACCCGCGACCCGCACCTCGCCTCCGAATCGGACGATGCGATCGCGTTTGACCTCCGGCGTGCCCTCGGGCACCAACACCAGGGACCGACGTCCCAATAGCGTGGCTCCGAAGGCGACCCCTTGACCGAAATTCCCCGCCGACGCGGTCACCACATCCACCCGTCGAGCCTTGGCTTCCCGCTCCATGGCGGTCATCGCCGCCAGGGCGCCTCTCACCTTGAAAGCGCCCGTTTCCTGCAAATTTTCCGCTTTGAGGTGGCAGTGAAACCCCGCCATCTCGGACAGCGCTCTGCAAGATAGAACCGGCGTGCGGCGCAAAATGCCCGCCAAGCGATCGGCGGCCTGTGCCACACCCCGGCTCGCAAGACCTCCGACTACGGCCGAATCCCCAAGTCCATGGGCGGCCTCCTTTCTTCCTTGGATTCAGTAGCGTGCTTCATCCGAACCATTCCTCAACACTTAGGTCGAGAAGCTCCGAGGCCTTTGGAAAGCTCTTCAAATCGACTTTCCGGCGTAGGGGCGGGGCTTGCCCCGCCCACACGATGCCGAGAACCCAGGAGGGCACAAGGCCCTCCCCTACATTGAGGTCCATCTTGCGGCCCTGCGCCTTCAGTGGGCGACGGCTCGGGTTCGGCTCGGCCCGGAAGCGACAGCCACCGGTGAGGTCGAGGTCCCGGCGGATTCGGTGCTTTTTTCGTCCTCGCCCAAGAAACCCATCATCGAGCGCAATCTGCGACCGACTTCCTCGATGTTGTGCACTTGCTCCTCCGCACGACGGGCTTCGAAACGAGGACGCCCGGCGCGGTTCTCGTCGATCCAGCCCTTGGCGTAGCGACCCTCCCGGATGTCGGCCAACATGCGTTTCATCTCGGCCTTGGTGTGCTCGCCCACCAGACGAGAGCCGCCTTCATATCCACCGTGCTCGGCGGTGTCGGAGACGCTGTGCCACATGGCCGCCAGACCGCCGCGGTACATCAGATCCACGATCAGCTTGAGCTCGTGCAGGCATTCGAAATAGGCCACCTCCGGCTGATAGCCGGCCTCCACCAAGGTCTCGTAACCCGCTCGCACCAAGGCGGAGACACCGCCGCAAAGCACGGCTTGCTCGCCGAAGAGGTCGGTTTCGGTTTCCTCGGAAAAGGTGGTTTCAATCACACCGGCGCGGGTGCAACCCAAGCCCTTAGCGTAGGCCAGAGCGGTCGTGAGCGCGTGGCCCGAGGCGTCCTGGGCCACCGCCACCAGGGCCGGGGTGCCCTCGCCTTCTTGGTAGAGCTCACGGACCCGGTGACCCGGAGATTTGGGCGCCACCATGGCGACGTCGACGAAGGGCGGAGGCTCGATCTCACCGAAACGGATGTTGAATCCGTGGGCGAACATCAGGGTATGACCCGCTTCCAGGTGGGGCTCGATCTCCGAGCGATAGATCTCCGCCTGGGCCGTATCCGGGGCCAGGATCATGATGACGTCCGCCGCGGCCGCCGCCTCGGCCACCGACTTGACCTCCAGCCCCTCGGCAGAAGCCTTGGCGCGGCTGCGGCTGGACTCCGGCAATCCGACGATCACCTCGACACCGCTGTCACGAAGATTCAGCGCATGGGCATGACCTTGGCTGCCGTAGCCGATCACGGCCACGGTTCGGTTGCTCAAGTTTTCCAGATTTGCGTCTCGGTCGTAATAAAGCGTAGGCATGGCTATCTCCTAATCGGGGTATTTCTCTAACTCGGTTCTATACAGTTTTCACGTTTTCGAGGATCTGGAAGGCGCGGCGCACCTGCTGCCCGGGTGGCCCCCGCTCGCTACGAGCTCGATTCCTTCCAGAAACTGACTCGCAAAGGGTCGGCTGGGTGGCCTGCGGGCGTCGCTACGAGCTCGCGCCACCGCTGAGGTTCCGTCGAAAGCTGCTGATGTGGTGGAACATTCGCCGACTCATAGGCTGTGCCGCTCAGACAAGCTTCGCTTCCGTCCTCGGTCCACCCAGCCTCGCGTTGGCTTGAGAATCCGTTTCTGGATGCAACTAACTAGCTTGTTGAGCATCCTTGAGGCGTCGGCGTTGGAGCCAGGACGATTCCTTGCCGTCTCCTTGTAAGACTTGGTTGGCGCGGCCCAGGGCCACGGGTCCGGTGCGGGCCATTTCGGCGATGCCGAAGGGACGAAGCACTTCCAGGAAACCGGCGATTTTTTCCGCGTCGCCAGTGGTCTCCACGATCACCGTCTCTTGGGCCACATCCACGATGCGTCCACGAAAGACCTCGCAGAGCTGGGCGACCTGCGCCCTGGAGGCCGGGTCGACCCGAACCTTGATCAACACCAGCTCCCGCAGCACCGCCGGCTTCCAAGTCAAATCCTCGACCCGGATGACGTACATCAATCGCTTCAGCTCCCGGGCCAATCGCTGGGCCTCCGTAGGCTGATCCTCGAGGGTGACCGTCAAGCGGGCGATGTGCGGCTCGTCGGTTTTGCCCACGGTGACCGAGTCGGTGGTGAAATTTCGACGCCGTAGCAGGCTGACGGTCTGGCTCAGTAGATCCGGACGATCCTCCACCAAGGCGCTGACGACCGCGCAGCGGCCACCTAAGCCAGGAGCCTTGCTAGTGGGACCGGTGCTACTGGCACCAGCGCTACTGGGACCGGCGCCACTGGGACCAGTAGTTTGGGGATCCGCGGATTTCGGACTTTCCATGATGGAGCTCCTAGGCTTGCTCGAAATCCGGTCGCGGACGACGGATCATGGCGTCGAGATCGGCCCCGGCCGGCACCATGGGGAAAACGGCATCGTGTTGCTCCACCACCATCTCCACCAGCACCGGACCTTGGCGATGGGCCTGGGCCTCCTGGATCGTCGCTTCCAATTGATCGCGCCGGGACACCCGCATGGAGGGGATGCCGAAGGCGGTGGCGATACGACAGAAATCGGGGGCAAGCATGGGGGTTTGGTTGTAGCGCTCGTCGTAGAAGAGCTCCTGCCATTGGCGCACCATGCCCAAATAGCCGTTGTTGACAATCGCGATGTTGATCGCCACGCCTTCTTGCACCGCGGTGGCCAGCTCACACATGGTCATCTGGAATCCGCCGTCACCGACGATCGCCCAGACCTCTTCCTCGGGCCGGGCCAGCTTGACGCCGATCGCCGCGGGAACCGCATAACCCATGGTGCCCATGCCACCGGAGGTGAAGAGGGTGCCCGGGCGCTGGTGCGGGAAGTACTGCGCTTCCCACATCTGGTGCTGGCCGACGTCGGTCACGTTGATCACGTCGCCGCCGGTAAAACGCCAAAGAGCGTCCATGACCTCCGCGGCCATGAGGGTCGGGCCACGACGGGCCCGGCGCAAGATGTCTCGCTCGTCGGCGTCCTGATGCCACATGCCGATTTGGGCCCGCCAAGCGCCGTGACCTTTGGACGGCAACTCCTCCAACAAGCGCACCAAAACCGGCGCCAGGTCCCCCACCAGCCCCACATCCACCGCCACGTTCTTGCCGATTTCCGCGGCGTCGATATCCACGTGGATTTTCTTGGAATGGGGGGAATAGGTCGCCAGATTGCCCGTCACCCGATCGTCGAATCGCATGCCCAGGGCGATCAGCAGGTCCGCTTCCTGGATCGCTTGATTCGAAGCCGCGGTGCCGTGCATGCCCATCATGCCCAGGCAGAGGGGATGCTGCTCGGGAAAAGCGCCCTTGCCGAGCAGGGTCAGCGAAACCGGGATATCGCAGGTCTCCGCCAGCTTCTTGACCTGGGCTTCCGCGCCCGAGAGCAAGATGCCGTGCCCCGCCAGGATCACCGGCCGATCGGCGGCGCCGATCAGGTCCCGAGCCTGGTCGAGCAGCTTGGAATCCAGGTCGAGATCCACCTCTCCCGGCAGCCGCAGCTGGAGCTCCGGCCACTGCTCCTCGGTCGACGCCAGCTGCACATCCTTGGGGATGTCCACCAACACCGGGCCGGGTCGTCCGCTGCGGGCGACATGAAAAGCCTCTTTGAGCACAAACGGCAGCTCGTCGACCTCCCGCACCAGGTAGTTGTGCTTAGTGACCGACTCGCTGATACCGACGATGTCGATCTCCTGAAACGCATCCCCACCCAACGCCGTGGTCGGCACTTGGCCGGTGATGCACACCATGGGCACCGAGTCCAACATCGCGGTGCCGAGACCGGTCACTAAATTGGTGGCCCCCGGGCCGCTGGTGGCGATCGCCACCCCGACCTTGCCCGAGGCCCGGGCATAACCGTCGGCCATGTGGGTCGCTCCCTGCTCGTGGCGGGTGAGCACATGGTGGATGCCGGGATATTCGGTCAAGGCATCGTAAGCGGGCAGGATCGCGCCACCGGGATAACCGAACACCAGGTCCACACCTTCTCGTTCCAAACACTCCCAGATCAGCTGGGCGCCGGTTCTAGACATCGTCCTTATCCTTCAATAGGTCAGACTGATTCGTGATCTCGTTAGATAGCCGCTTGCAAGGCCCGTGGGCGCACGTAGCTGAGCCAACGGTGTCGATCTTCGACCTCGCCATTGACCAATCGGAAAAACTCCTTCTGCAGCAGCTCCGTCACCGGCCCTCGACGTCCCTCGCCGATGGTCATGCGATCGACGGAACGAACTGGCGTGATCTCTGCAGCGGTTCCGGTCATGAACAGCTCGTCCGCCAGATAGAGAAAGTCCCGGGAGATCACCGCTTCCCGGATCTCGATTCCGAGGTCTCTCGCCAGCTGCAAAACCGTGTGGCGGGTGATGCCGGCGAGAATCGAGCTGGACATGGGTGGGGTGAGGATGGCGCCGTCTTTGACCAGGAAGAGATTCTCGCCGCCCCCCTCGCTGACGTAGCCGTTGGCGTCGAGCACGATGCCCTCTTCGTAGCCGTTGATGCGCGCTTCGGCGGACACGAATTGGTTGTTGACGTATTGACCACCGATCTTGCCCAGGGGGGCCATGGTGCCCGAGCCGAACCGCCGCCAAGAGCTGACCGCCGCGTCGACACCGTTCTCCAGGGCGCCCTCTCCGAGATAGGCCCCCCACTCCATGGAAAGCACGGCTACGGTGACCGGTAGCTTGCGCCCATCGACCCCCAGGCTGCCGACACCACGAAACGCCACGGGACGCAGATAACAGGCCTGGTGACGATTGCGATCGACGATTTCGCAGCACACCGCTTCGAGCTCCGCTAGATCGTAACCACCGAGATCCATGCGCAGCAGACGGGCTGAGTCGCGCCACCGTCGAATGTGGTCACGGAGACGGAAAACCGCCGGTCCGTCCGGGGTCTCGTAGGCCCGAATGCCCTCGAAGACCGACGAGCCGTAGTGCAGGGCGTGGGCTGAAATATGGACGGTCGCGTCCTGCCATCGGACCCATTCACCATCCATCCAAATCCACTCTGAGGTATTCATGGCTGCTTCCTTTACTTTTTTTCAGGGGTTTGAGAGCAAGGCTTTTTGAAAACTGGGTCAATCCGCGAGCACCGCGCCGGTCGAGGCGCTGGTCACGCACTTGGAATATCGACGCAGCCATCGGCTGCCCGAGTCGGTTTCGAAAGGTTCGGTATCGCGACGCCTGGCTTCGAGCTCCGACGCATCCAGATCCAGATCCAGACGACGCTGGCCGAGGTCGATGGTGATGACGTCGCCGTCGCGGATCCAGGCCAAAGGACCGCCGGCCGCCGCCTCCGGGCTGACGTGACCGATCGACAGGCCACGGCTGCCGCCGGAGAATCTGCCGTCGGTGACCAGGGCCACCGAGTCTCCAAGGCCAACCCCTTGGATTTGGGCCGTGGGCCCGAGCATTTCCTGCATGCCCGGACCGCCACGGGGCCCCTCGTAGCGAATCACCACCACTTCCCCAGCCTGAATCTTGCGCGACAGGATGGCCTTGGAGGCGTCTTCCTCGCTGTTGAAGACCCGCGCCGGTCCTTGGTGGAAGGTCTTGCCACCGACCCCAGCGGTTTTGATCACCGCACCGTCCGGCGCCAGGGAGCCGAATAAGATCGCCAGCCCACCCACCGGCGAGTGGGGATTTTCGAGAGGCCGAATCACCTCGTGATCCAGCACCGTCGCGCCCGCCAGGTTCTCACCCAGGGTCCGTCCGCTCACCGTGGGACGGTCGAGGTTCAGCAAGGGCTCGGACCCGCGGGTCAGCTCCGCCAGCACCGCCGACACACCTCCCGCGCGATGGATGTCTTCCATATGCCATTGCCCAGACGGGCTGACCTTGCACAGGTGCGGCACCTTGGCCGCCACTTGATTGATGCGCTCCAGGGGATACTCGATGCCCGCCTCGTGTGCCAGGGCCAGGGTGTGCAGCACCGTGTTGGTGCTGCCTCCCATGGCCATGTCGAGGGCAAAGGCGTCGTCGATGGCTTCCGCGGTCACCACCTGACGAGCCGTCAAGTCCCGCTCTACCAATTCCAAGATCTGGGTGCCCGCCCGACGGTAGAGGGCCTCGCGTTCTTCCGTCTCCGCGAGAATGGAGCCATTGCCGGGGAGGGCCAATCCCAGCGCCTCGCACAGGCAATTCATGCTGTTGGCGGTGAACATGCCCGAGCAGGAGCCACAGGTGGGGCAACCGAAGCTCTCCAACGTCTTGAGCCGCTCGGCGTCGATCTTTCCCGCTTTGAACGCCCCGACTCCCTCGAAGACCGACACCAAGTCGATCTTCTCGCCGTCCGGCGTCACCCCGGCGGCCATCGGCCCACCGGAGACGAAGATCGTCGGGATGTCGAGGCGCATGGCGGCCATCAACATGCCCGGCACGATCTTGTCGCAATTGGGGATGCACACCATGCCGTCGAATGCGTGGGCGGCGACCACGGTCTCCACGGAATCGGCGATCAGCTCCCGGCTGGGCAGGGAATAATTCATGCCGCGGTGGCCCATGGCAATGCCGTCGTCGACACCGATGGTGTTGAATTCGAAGGGCACACCCCCCGCTTCGCGGATGGCCTCCTTGACCACGCCTCCCACCCGCTGCAGATGTCGATGTCCCGGGATGATGTCGATATAGCTGTTGCACACAGCGATGAACGGCTTGCCCATGTCGGCGTCGGCAACGCCGGTAGCTCTCAGCAGAGCTCGATGGGGGGCCCGTTCAAAGCCCTTTTTGATTCGATCCGATCGCATGATGTCTCCGCCCGCATCGGGGCTTGAATGCTGAGATTGGGAACGTCTAGATACTGAAAAACCCCCGGTTTCCCGGGGGTTTGCAAAGATCGCTGATCTAAAATCTACCCCCGGTTAAGCGCCGCTGCCGATAAGCTCGATAATGACGACGTTGACGACGACTAGGACGCTTAGAAGAACCGGTACGAGCACCACGAGTCGCGGCAAACCCGCGGCAAGATCATTCCCAACCTTCCCAAGGGCAGAGACTTCCGCCCGCACGATGCCTCTCCGGCCGGCATGGGCCTGAGCATCGGATCCCGCAAGGGAAAATGGATGATGGGGGAAGTGGGAATAGGTCATGTTTGTCGAGCTCGTAGATTCTTGGGGATACCGCTAGGGATACTTCGCTTCGTTCTGACCGCCCTCAGCGGCTATGACGCAGGATTATCGGGGCGCCTGCCCGAGCTGTCAACCTGATTCAAACCATTTTCGGAATTTTTATTTTCGGCCCCTAAAAATACTTTATTTGCACCATAGATTCAGCCTCCGCAGCGCCTGGGCAATGTGCGCTTCGCCCAAGATGCCGATCGGCATCTTTTATCCTGAACGGTTGTCTTGATCGACTTTCCGAACGGATGCTTCGAGCATCAAAAAAGCCCCCGGTTTCCCGGGGGCCTTCGATCTCGTTCGCTGGTTTCGCGTACGCCGATCAAAAGCCCCCAATGCCGGTAATAAGGACGAGGACGAGGCATACGACGACACCGATCGCACGGGTGTGCACAACAGCGCACAGCTCGGAGGCAAACGGCGCGGACATTCCCGCAGTGCGTTCGGCACGGCTGGCCGGCAGCCGGCGTTCCGACGATCCGGCGTCCGGCGCCCCGGCGATCCGTGGTTGCAGCTGGTTCTCGCGACTCATAGTGGCAAAATTATGGGCAGCCGGCCCCGGGACTGTCAACGGTCGACGGTCACCCTTCTGTCACGCCACGCTCATGGTCACACTCCCGATCATGGATCCAACGGAGGAAAGCTGTCGATCCGTCTCAAATTCTTGTTATAAATGAGACCCGAGATACGCCGCTCAACGACATGTTTGGGGGACAGAGCCGAATCCCGTGTCGAACAGGCCGTCTCGGTGCCGTCTCCGAAAAGGAAGGCCGTCTCGAAAAGACCGTCCCGAGAGGATTGCGCGACCGTGACCACCGACGAATCGACAGCGATCGAAACCAGCCCGCACATCCAAGTGGGCTTGTCCTTCCCCGATCGAGACGTGTCGAGAATCCAGTATTCAATCTGTCGCAAGATCCACCGTCATACCGCCTTCGAGCAGAGCCTGGGATTCGTCTTGGATCCATCCACCGAGGTGGCAACGGTCGAGCTCCATCTCGACGATACACCGCACGTCTATTTCGCCAGCCTGTCCGGGCGCCCTATCGTTCATTGGCTGGATCCCTTTAGCCGCGACAGCATCGACGCGCCCGAAGAGGTGGAATACCGGTTGGAGAACGGCGGTAGAAGCCTCGTGGTTCAGTGGCGACCGAGCGAGAAGACCGCCGCCAACGGCCGGTTGTTGGCCGCGGAGCTCAAGCATGAACGAAGCGGCACCAAGAATTGGGCATATGTCGGCATGCGCGTGCGCAAAGGCGAGGCACCGCGCCTGACCTTCCAACACCCACCGACCCGCAACCCGCTCACCGAGACCATGCAGATTCTGCCGGTGACGGTCAACTTCGCGGACGGCGACCTGCAGCGACCGATCTACACCAATATCTTCGACTACTCCCAGCTGCCGGCGGGGGTAGATCTGGACCTCGCGCTGGTGGTCAATCAGCGCCAAGCCCCACCTTTCTGCTTTGAGTTTCACATCACCGAGCCGGGGGTGAGCTTCCACCCTTGCGGCGATGAGCACGACCAAGTGCTGGTCCGTTTCGTCGAAAGCAAGACCGGAGAGCTTTTGGAGACCCCGCCCGAGAGCTTTCACGCCTGCCGTCTCTACGACCGCAGAACTTGTCACGTGGAATGGCGTCCCCTCGAGGAGCATGAAGCCGGCTCGGGAGACCTTTGGGTCTCTACCTTCCACCTCAAAGCCCTGCACGCCCGCAGCGGCCAAGACGCCCAAATCTCTCCCCGGATCATCCACACCCCCTCCGTCGGCTAGAGACTAGACGGCCCGTCGCGCAAACCGATCCTCTGGCCGTGCCGTAAGCACCGTCGATTGCTTGACAGGGCTCCCTTTTCGGAAACCTCCGCCGGCCCGGTAGCATCCTAGATGCAATCACTCCCGTCTTCTGCCCCTCGCAATAGGGTCGGACCCAGCACCCGCACGCAGATGGAGACCCCATAGCCCATGAGACAAATCGTGATCCTCGGTAACGGCATCGCCGGCGTCACCGCCGCCCGCCATATCCGGAAGCGAAGTGACGACGAAATCTTGGTGATCTCAGGAGAGTCGGACCATTTCTTCTCCCGAACCGCTCTGATGTACATCTACATGGGGCATATGACCTACGAGCACACCAAACCCTACGAGGATGGGTTCTGGGAGAAGAATCGCATTCGCTTGCTGAGGACCTGGATCGAGGGGGTCGATGTGGAGCAGAAGATGCTCAAGGCGGCCGGCGGGCGTGACATTCCCTACGATGTGCTGATTCTCGCCACCGGGTCGAAGTCCAATAAATTCGGCTGGCCGGGCCAGAATCTGCGCGGCGTCCAGGGTCTCTACAGTCTCCAAGACCTCGAGACCATGGAGCAAAACACCGACGGCATCCACCATGCCGTGGTGGTCGGAGGTGGCTTGATCGGCATCGAAATGACCGAGATGTTGCACTCCCGCGGCATTCCGGTCTCGTTCTTGGTGCGCGAGAAAACCTGGATGCAATTCGCCTTTCCCGCCGAGGAATCCGAGATGATCAACCGGGAGATCCGCGACAACGGTATCGACTACCGCCTGTCCACGGAGCTCGAGGAGATCCTCGGCGACGACTCCGGCAGGGTGCGGGCGGCCACCACCAAGGACGGGAAGCAGATCGATTGCCAATTCCTCGGTTTGACGGTCGGAGTATCTCCCAATATCGATTTTCTCCGCGACTCGGGTATCGAGTGTGAACGCGGCATCTTGGTAAACGAGCACCTGCAGACCAACGCTGAAGGCGTCTTTGCCATCGGTGATTGTGCCCAGGTCCGTGATCCCTTGCCCGGCAGACGCCCGGTGGAGCCTCTCTGGTACACCGGCCGAACCATGGGCGAATTCGTCGCCCGCTACCTCAACGGCGAAACCGATCGCACCTACGACCCCGGACGTTGGTTCAACTCAGCGAAATTCTTCGACCTGGAATGGCAGGTCTACGGTCAAGTGCCGTCGTCGACCCCGGACGATCAGGAATCCCTTTTCTGGACCCATGCCAGCGGCAAGAAAAGCATACGCATTCAATATTCCAAGCAAGAAGGCAACCCGGTGCTCGGCTTCCAGACCATGGGTATTCGCTATCGCCATGAGGTGTGTGAGGAGTGGCTGGAAGCTGAACGACCCTTGAAGTGGGTGCTGGAGAATCTCGGCGTGGCCAACTTCGACCCTGAGTTTTATCGCCAGCACGAGCAAGATCTGATCGAGGTCTACAACCGTCAACACCCCGACCAAGCGATTCGCCTACGCCGCAAACGGGGTCTGCGTGGCCTATTCCAGCTACGCCGAGCGTCCTGAGGAGCCACATAATGGGTCAAACCAGTCATAGCTCGTCCCGTTTCCTGCCCGGCCGCTCCGCCCTCGGCAAAGTCGGCAGAGTCATCTTCTTCGTCGGCTTCGCGGTCTTCGTCGCCGCCCTCGGCTCCAGCGACTACAAAATCACCGATGAAACCTTGGCCGCTTTGCCCAATCACGGTGTGGGCAATCAAGTCTTTCTCGAGGAGCTGGGAGAGCTGAAGGATCAAGAATTCACATCCGTCTTCAAATTCGTCGACGCCGTCGACAAGAAGATTGCTGAAGCCAACGGTCGAGAGGCCTGGATCTCCGAATGGGATGTCACACCCTACAAGACCGCGGTCGCCAAGCAGGCCGCCAACGGCCTGCTGCCCAGCAACGTGCTCACGTTCTTCTGGTTGTCGTTCGTGCTCGCCTCGTTCGGCGCCCTGATCGACTTCTTAGCGAGGTTGAAGGAGAGCCCTGCGGGCATCAAGAACAACGGCGTCTTCACCAGTGGGACCAAATCCAGGGGCTGGATCGGCATGGGTCTCGGCGGCTTCTTCATCGGTTTTTACATCCTTCTCTACTTCTACCCGTTTTACATCACCAATTGGATCCGGCTCGCCGATCCGGTGAGCCAGACCCTCAAAGGCACCGACGCCGATCGTTGGTTCTTCTACGGCCTGCTCTACACCTTCGCGGTGTTGGTGATGGGCGTCCGTTTTGCCGTCAACTACCGCCACAGCGGTTATCAGCTGGTCCGCACCGGCTCCGTGACCTTCTTCCAGCTGGGTTTCGCCTTCCTCTTGCCCGCGATCATGGCGGCGATGAACAAACCCGCCTACGATCTCAAGCTCGCTTGGCCCCTGGATTACGGCTTCTTCTCCGACTACAACCTGAACTACTTGATCGAAAGCGGCTCCCTGGGCTGGGCCATTTTGATTTGGGGCATTGTCCTGGCATTAGTGATCGTGCCCGTCTTCGCATTCTTCTTCGGCAAACGCTGGTATTGCTCGTGGGTGTGCGGCTGCGGCGGGCTGGCCGAGACCCTCGGCGACCCCTTCCGCCACCTATCGGACAAACGCCTGAAAGCTTGGAAAATCGAGCGCTGGCTGATCCACGCGGTCCTGGTCTTCGCCGTGGTCATGACCGGCTTGGTGCTGGCGGACTACTTCACCGGACGCAACGGCGGGCAGGCGTTGCTCGGCGGCAATAGCTGGAAGGTGCGCAACGTCTACGGCTTCTTGATCGGCTCGATCTTCGCCGGTGTGGTGGGAACCGGGTTCTATCCGCTGATGGGCAACCGCGTGTGGTGCCGCTTCGGCTGCCCCTTGGCTGCCATCCTCGGTATGGTGCAGAAATTCCACTCCCGATTCCGCATCACCACCAATGGCGGCCAATGTATCTCCTGCGGCAATTGCTCCACCTATTGCGAGCAAGGCATCGACGTCCGGTGGTACGCCCAGCGAGGGCAGAACATCATCCGTTCCTCTTGTGTCGGCTGCGGAATCTGCTCACAGGTCTGCCCCCGAGGCGTGTTGAGACTTGAGAACGGCCCCACTCAAGGGCGCTACAACGAGGTCAGCTTGGTTCAGATCGGCCAGGGACGCATCGATATCTCCTGACAGTTCCGACCGCGTGAATTGCCGGCCTGCAACGGGAAATCGTAGATTGGCGGGCCCTGAAATTCCTCCAGGCCGTGCGCTTCGAGAAGGTGTCTCCGGAAGAGGCCGAGGTGTCGAACGGGATGCCCGAGTCAATCGGGTAGGTTGGACTAGGGTAAACTGGAGTTACCGACAAGCACCTCTACAGAAGAAGGCACTTGGAAGCCCCAGCGCGGGACGTGGATTTCTGCTGGGCGAAGCTCTCGGTGAAATCGGATTCGTCTTCGGATCTTCGACCCCGATCGGTTTCTCACTCGGTCCACCCTTCACTCTTCACCGGAGGACTCATCCATGCTGCGAGCCGTCACCTTCACCGTGCTCACGAGTTTGCTGGTGGGAAGTCCATCCTGGTCTCAGCCGAATCTGCTGATCCAGGTGCCAATCCGCTGGTGCGCTGTCGAGGGTAGCGCGGCAGTAGAGAATCCTGCCTGCGCGTGCGAGGACAGCTCGAAGGATGTGCTTTGGAGAAGACACGAGCGAACTAGCGAAGCTGTCTTCATCCCAGAGTGCAACATAACCTTTCGTTCGGCGGCTACGGCCCAACAGCCGAGGTTTCCGGAGGTCGAGGATCCCTGCAATCCTCTCATTGAGCCCGGTTGTCCCGGCGAGCCCGGCGATATCTTGGTGGAAGACGATCTGGACGAGCTGACGGAAGCCTTCAATGCCTGCCACGCTGCTTGGGACCGCGAAGGGGTGGGTACCATCGGGATCATCGGCCTCAATGTCCGTCGCCTGGTCGAGGGCGACGGCACACCATCCAAAATTCAGGGGATGTCGTATGCGCCCGATTTCGGGGACGGTACAGCTCAGCTGGAAAGAGGTGCCTTCGTTGTCGTCGACAATGATTTCAAGCTTCCCGAGGATGTCTGCGATGCTCCGACCTCGTGTGAGCCGGTTCAGCCGGCTGCACCCGATCGGACCGATAACCTGACAGGCCACGAGGCCGCTCACACACTTTCTCTACCTCACCTTGCCCCACCGCCTTATACGATGATGATCGATCCCAAGGGTCCCGACTACCTGACCTCCGGCGGCCCTGGGATGACGGGCTTGTTATGCCCACCGATCCTTCCGACTCCGACATCGCAATGTGGGCAGCTGCGTCTCCAGGCACTCTGTTTCGTTCCCGGCGTCGATCCTTTGGGCCCCAATTCTTTGGTCGCTGATCTTGCTGTCGGCGAATTCGGAAACGTCGATCCGAGTGCCGACCTGATCGAGGTGCTGCTGGCTCTGGACAGGCGCATTCCGAGAGCGACCTTCGGTTGGAAGATCGTTCGAACACTTCCTATGCAGTCCACCTTTGCCAGGCAGCTCGAATTTGCCGTCGCCCTGGACGTGGACGACGATCCGACCACGGGCGGCAATGCGTCGGTTGCCCATCCGGGACTGGCTCTGGAGGGCGCCGAGGTCGTCGCATTCGTCGACGTGCTGGCCGGTGGTCCCGAGCTCATTTCCGAAAGTCGACTGTGGCACTTCACCGGATCGGGATTCGAGGAGATCGTTGGCGGGCACACCCCCCGAGCCCAGAATACGAGCCTTCTCTCGGAGGATGACCGTCCGGATATTCCCGCAAATGGAGTGGTGAGCCTCGATTTCGACCCGGAATTCCTTCGGGGCTCTGATCGAATCCGTTTCCAGGCCCGGGTCGAGACCGGTGGGGTCGTGGATCTGCTGGAGCCCAGTCACCTCTTCCTGAGCCTGCCGACTCTGCCGATCTGTGAGGTACTTCCTTCTCGAGCAAAGCCCGGTGAGCTCGTGACGGTCGTCGCGGATGACCTGCCGCCGACATCCCAGATGTCCGTCCTTCTCGGCTCGGAGGTCGTGGCGATTCAGTCAACGGACTCGGTGGGTCATATCCAGCTCGATTTCGAGGTTCCTTCGAGCCTTGCGAGCGGGCTTCATCTCGTAACCCTCGGGTCCACGGACGACAATGCCGTGACGGCAGACTGCGCTATCGAGATTCTCCGGATATCGGACTGCAACCAAAACGGCATCGACGACGCAGATGATATTGCCAACGGCACCTCCGCCGACATCGATGCCAGTGGCCGGCCGGATGAATGCGAAGTGTTCACGCGTTCCTGCATTTTCTCCGGCACGGCCGAAGGTGGCTCGGTGTCCGTGACCCTCGCTGGTTTTACTGAGACCTGCTTTCTATCCATCCCGACAACGGCCGGCGAATCCGCACTGAACGTAGCGGCCGACCTCACGTCGGCGATCAATGCGGACGCCTGCATGGCTGGCCAGGGCATCACTGCTTCGGCTTCGGGCTCGACGGTCCGCATGACCGGATTCCTTCTCCAGCTCATCGATGCGGTCGTTGCGGATCCGGGTCTCGAGCACGACTTTTCCATAACCGAGATTCCGTCCCTCTCAGCAGCCGGACTGGCTCTCCTGGCCTTCCTTCTGCTGATCGCCGGAGTCCTGGTGAGGGCAGCGAGCCGCAACGGATAGTCCCAAGAGCTCGAATGACAAGCGTTGAGCCGTCCTCGACTTCGGCTTCCTGCTTCCTCTTGCTCACTTCGTCGGCAAAATGTAGACGAAGTGAGCAAACGAGGTGGGGAGTACTCCAAAAAGGCTCAGTCGGTAGAGCCGAGAGAGCCAGGAAACCTGCGGATTCGAAAGCGATCGAGATGCAGGAAACTCCATGGCAGGAGAATTGCTCTGGGATGAGACCGTCACCCTCGGCCACAGAGTGGGGCTCGTGAGCCCCGTGCCAGAGAAGGACGCCCCTGCTAGAGAAGACCCCTTGCGCCGATCGGCGGTGCGCTCTGGGCTGTTGGGACAGAGGGTGCAATCAATTTACTTCCCAACTGGAGGGATTACCGTGCAAACTACTCGTAAACTATTGCTATTCGTAGCCTGTTTCTTCCTCACTGCGCCACTGTTTGCCCAGCAAGGCGCTTTGGCCCATTCCCAGACATCGGGCGCCACCGAGCTCTTTCGAATCGTCGACTCAGCTCCGCCAACGCACAAAGATACAGTGGACCTGCCCGAGAAGATCTCCGAGGTGGCTATCGAGCTGGATAAAGCCCTTGTGGATCGGGCTCCCGAAAGTCTCGCCTTCGAGCTGCCCGATGGGCATCGGGTCACGGCCGAGAGGCTCCGATTCGAGGTCGAGGCCGGCTATCCGACCTGGACCGGTCATTCACGGCTCGAGGACGGCCGGCTTGCCTGGGTCCACCTGATCGATCGGGCACAGCGAATCACCGGCATCATCAATGTGGGTGCGGAGCGCTATCGAATCGTGCCCACGCAGACCGGCCATCGATTGATCGGCATCGCGCCGAAGGCCGAGATCTGTGCCCTCGCCCATGATCATCGCTTCGATTCGCCGACCCGGCCGGGCGAAGACGTGCTCGAAGATCTATCCGAGTCGATGATCGGTGCGTCGGAGTCCGCTATCGAGCGGATCGGAGGCGACCTGCAAGATGCCCCGATCATCGAATCGGCGGAGAAGGCAATGACCTACATCGATGTGCTCGCCCTCTATCCGGGCGTCTTCGGGGGTACTGCCGAGACCAATGTCCGAACCTTCATCGACGATTCGATTTGGATGGCCAATACCGTTCTTGCCAATAGCGGGGTGAACGCGCGCTATCGCCTGCTCGACAAGGTGAAGCTCACCGGCCCGGATCAGCCCGAGGCCACCGGTGTCCTGGACGCCATCGAATGGATGACCCCGACCCAGGTTGGCAACGAAGACGTGGACTTGCTCGGACCGGCCGAGGTTCTGGACCTGAGGGACGCCTACGCGGCCGATATGGTCGCGCTTTTCGTTCCCCATTGGTACAACGAAGATGGTGAAGTCTGCGGCATTGCCAATCTGCCCAAGGCGGACGGCAATATCCTGGGCTATATCCCGGGTACGGCCGGTCCGGGAGCGTTCGGCAAGCGGGCCTATACCGTGCAGCGGAACGCCTGTGGCCTGAACGATTACACCCTGGCTCACGAGCTCGGCCACAACCTGGGCATGCGCCACAACGAGAGGGAGGACACGAGCTCCCAGCATCTCTACCCCAACGGGCGGGGACACATCTTGTCGTCGACACCGTGGCAGGATATTGCCAACGGCACCTTGGAGACCGGCGTGGACGGCAACTTCTCGGTCGGCTATCACTTCACGCCGAATGTCGACGGCTGGGTGGTGGGCCTCGGTGGCCTTTTCGGTGGCACCAAGACCGTCCGCCTGTATCGGTATGGCTCCGGCTCCCAGCTCGCCTCCGTAACTCTGACCGGCAACAACACCTGGCGCTACGAGCAGCTCGTTCGGCCGGTCTTCGTCCAGGCCGGGGTTCGTCACACGGTCTACACCCATATCGGAACGGACGGTGCCATCTATTCCAACGTGCTGCCCTTCCCCCGAACCTCCGGGCAGATCGTGATCCACGGCACCACCGCCGTCGCGGGCCATACCCGGCCCACCAACACGACCACCGACGTCATGTACGGGCAGGTCGATATCCGCTTCGTGCCCATCGACTCGTCGGCTCCTGCCGCCCAATCGCTGGATGCCACGGTCATGGGTTGCGCTCTTACCGATGCCACCGACGGCACCGATGCGGTGTGCAACCGTATTCCCTATTTTTCCGATCCGAATGTCCAGGTCGACGGATTGCCCACGGGCACGCCGACTCGTAACAACGCGGCCGTGGCTCGGGCCCAGGCTCCGCGCTACGCCGCTTTCCGCAGCAACGGAGCTCCGGTCTGCAAGGACGACGACTTGTCGACACCGATGGATACGACCCTTCCCGTTTCCTTCGGGGATTTGCTGAACAACGATTCTGATCCCGATGGGGACGGCCTCTTCCTCGCCTCCTACGACTCGATCACGGCCCAGGGGGGAACCAACAGCGGCGGTCCTGGCTTGGTTTTCGACTACAATCCCCCGCCGGGATACTCGGGCCCTGATTGGTTCTCCTACACCGTCAGCGATCGGGTACCGGGCCATCCCGCGGCGACGACCGACACCTGTACGGTCAAAGTAGACGTGCTCGGAGACGAGGAAATCATCGGCCAAGTCGGGCAGGTGACGAACCTGACCCACGTGCCGAGAACTCTGTTCTTCGGCCGGACCTACACCAGCCCGGTGGTCATCGCCCAAACCCTTACCCAGAACGGCGGCGCCACCTCGGTGGTGCGGATTACCGATGTGCGGAGCAGCCGATTCACTTTCTATATTGACGAGGCCCCCAACAAAGATGGTGCCCATGTGGCCGAGACCGTGGCCTTCCTGGTGCTCGAGGCCGGAGATTGGCTGCTCGACAACGGCGCTCGGCTGCGGGTAGGCAAGACGGTGATGTCGGAGACTGTGGGCCAATCGGTCACCAACCAATGGCGTACCGTGAGCTATGGTGGCAACTTCGGAGCCCAGCCAGTCTTTTTCTCCCAGGTGCAAACCAACAACGACCCCACCTGGGTGAAGACCCGCCATTTCTCAGTCGGTACGTCGAGCGCCGTGATGGCCCTTGAGAAAGACGAGGTCAATACCGCCACCCACGGCAGCGAGACCGTGGGCTGGGTCGCCATGGACGCAGGCAGCGGCGCTTGGGATGGCTATGACTATGTCGCCGGCCGGACCCCGGCGGCCGTCGACCACAATTGGTACACCTGGTCCTACGGCTCGGTGAGCTTCCCGCGTCTCTTCGCCGCCATGTCGTCGTGGAACGGCGGCGACAACGCGGGCCTGCGCTATCAATCCCTCGGTTTCAGCTCGTTCGATATCCGGGTGGAAGAAGACACCACCAAGCAGTCGGAAACCACCCACGCGGCCGAGGTTGTCGATTACCTGGTGCTCGGCGGCACGGGAGTGCTGACGGGCACGGCGCAGTAGCCTCTACTGGCCTCCCCAGGGTCTCGAGGGCCTTCTGTGCAAAAGGGTGCCATCGGCAACTGCCGATGGCACCTCGTCCGTCTCCGCAGCAGGAGATTTGGCCCGGAAGCCCGGAAGTGCGGGGCGCGGCCGGCGGCCGGCAGCAAGATCAGCTGCAGGGTCGGCGAGCCCTGGAGCAGCGGATACCAGTTCTCGATCGCGCACGAGATATCGTGATCGCCGGAGATCACGAGAATCGGTATCTGGGTCGAGGCGCAGCGGCTCCGAAGGTCGCCCACATCGGCCGTGACGCCGCATACCGGTGATCTTGCTCTTGGTCCAGGAGCTGGAAGTATTCCGAGGGCGAAACAGGATCTGCGAAGCTCGGACTCAGATCCGGAATTTTATCTTCCAGGAAAACGTTGAGGTCCTCTGAGCACCCGGATACGATCTCGGGTACCTATTGACGAGAACTGGAAAGGTCCCTCATGTCCGAAACCATCACCTTGCCTGTTTTACCCCTACGTGAGCTGGTGCTTTTTCCCGGCGTCAGCATGCCGATCGCCGTCGGGCGCTCCGGCACACTGAAGGCGATTGAAGCGGCTCGGACCTCCGAAGACCAATGGGTGCTGGCAGTCACTCAGCGCCAGAATACGAATAAAGTCACCCCGGACGGCCTGTACAACATCGGCGTCATCGCGCGCATCGATCAGATCCAACGCAGCTTGGCCGGCATCCAAGTCCTGCTGCAATGCGACCGGCGCGGCATGGCGGTCCGCTATGAGCATAGTGACACCGGTTATTTGCAAGCGGTGGTGCGGGAGGTGGAAGAAATCCAACCCGCCGACGCCGACGAGCCGGCCTTCCAAGCCCTTCACCAAGAAGCCCAAAGCCGGGCCGCCGAGCTGGCCCAAAAGTCCGGCCTGTCGGAAGACACCGTGCGTCAAGTGCTTTCCGGGGTCGAGCAACCCGGAAGATTGGCGGATCTGGTGGCCGGCTACATCGACATAGATCCCGGCGAGCGCCAAAGCTTGTTGGAAACTCTCTCCGTGGAAGAACGTCTGCGGCGGGTTTTGATCCACGTCCAGCGCCAGCTCGAGGTGATCAGCGCTCGAGAGGATCTGCAAAGCAAGGTCCAGGAAGAGCTCGGAGATCGCCAGCGGGAAATGTTCCTGCGCGAGCAGCTGAAAACTATCCAGCGGGAGCTGGGGGACGACGACGGCGACGCCGAGCTCGAAGAGCTCGAGGCAAAGCTCGACGAGCTCGACCTTCCGCCCGAGGCCCGCAAAGAAGTGGACCGGGAATTCAAGAGGCTGTCGCGCATTGGTCGCGAGGCCATGGAAGCCCAGGTCATCCGCACTTTCCTCGAAACCATCACCGAGCTGCCGTGGTCCGAGCGCAGCAAGGAGAGCCTGGACTTAGTCGACGCCGAAACCGTGCTCAATGAAGATCACTACGGTTTGGCGGACGTCAAGGACCGGGTGCTCGAATTCCTGGCGGTTCGCCAGCTCCGGCTCGAAATCGAGGCACGGCAGGCCGAGCAAGAGAGCTTGGAAGAAGAGAAGATCGAGGAGCGGCTTCAGGAAGCCGCCGAGCCCGTGCCCGACGATGCCGATGCCGCGGCCGAGCCCGTGGATGCGGAAATCGCGGAGCGCAAAAAACCCCAGAACGATGATCGGCACAAAGCTCCGATCCTGCTCTTCACCGGCCCTCCGGGCGTCGGCAAGACCTCCCTGGCCAAATCGATCGCCCGCTCCATGGGTCGGGAATACGTGCGTATTTCCCTCGGCGGCGCCCGCGACGAAGCGGACATCCGAGGTCATCGTCGGACTTATGTCGGCGCCATGCCCGGACGTATTCTGAAAGGCATGAAGCAGGCCGGCACCAAAAATCCGGTCTTCCTGCTGGACGAAATCGACAAGCTGGGGGTGTCCTTCCACGGGGATCCGTCGTCGGCGCTGTTGGAGGTCCTGGATCCGGCCCAGAACGACTCGTTCACCGACCACTACCTCGGCGTGCCCTTCGATCTGTCGGAAGTGATGTTCATTTGCACGGCGAATTTCCCGCAGAACATCCCGGGACCGCTCCTGGACCGCATGGAGCGGATCGAGTTTTCCAGCTACACCGAGCGTGAAAAGCTTGAAATCGCTCGCCAATATTTGATTCCGCGGCAGCTCAAGCAGAACGGTCTCTCCGAGCAGCAAATCCAGCTGCCCGACAAGACCCTGAAGAAGGTCATCAGCCAATACACCCACGAAGCCGGCGTGCGTCAGCTCGAACGGGAGATCGGCCGCCTCGCCCGCAAAGTGGCGCGAAAGATCGCCTCCCGCGAGGTGGAGACCCTAAGGGTCAAACCCGAAGGGGTCGACGAGCTGCTCGGGCGCCCGAGGGTCCGGCCGGAGAAGAAGGCCGAGAAGGATCAAATCGGTGTCGCTACCGCCATGTATTACACCCCGGTGGGCGGCGACATCATGTTCGTCGAGGCCACCGCCATGCCGGGCAAAGGGGAGCTGGTGCTCACTGGTCAGCTGGGTGATGTGATGAAAGAGTCGGCGCGAGCCGCTTGGTCCTACGCCAAGGCCCACGCCTCTGCCCTGCACATTAAAAAGAAGGACTTCCAACAGGACGTCCACATCCACGTGCCGGCCGGTGCGATTCCCAAAGACGGCCCCTCGGCCGGTGTGACCATGGCCACCGCCTTGGTCTCGACCCTGTCGAAGCGCCCGGTGCGGCACGACATCGCCATGACCGGTGAGATTACGCTCAACGGCCGTCTGCTGCCCATCGGCGGCGTCAAGGAGAAGATCCTCGGCGGCGTGCGGGCGGGTATCCGGACCTTTGTCCTGCCTAAAGACAACGAGCCCGATCTCGAGGACTTGCCCGATGAGGTCCGGGAGATGGTGGAGGTGATTCCGGTCTCCGAGCTCGGCGAGGTCTTGGCCTTGGCCCTGCGGGACGCGGTCTTTCAAGACGGGCGGCTGCTCTTCTCCGGCATGAGCAAGAAGGACGTCAAACCCCTGTCGTCCGACGTCCAGCACTGATCCGCCGGACTCTTTCGATCCGTTTATAACGGCCGACAAAAAAGCCCGACATCGGCGATCTCTCGCCATGTCGGGCTTTTTTACGTCTCTGTGCCGGAACCTTGGCTTAGCCCGGAAATTTCACCAGCCTTCTGCTGCGACACCGTATCCACCTGCATCTACGCCGTCAGAAGCCAATTCTGCTCCTCAACATACTGCAAGTATGCCTGCGTCGCAGAATGCGTCTTCTTCCTTGTATCTACAGGCGTCTCCGGCGTCTCGCGACGAAGTTGGTGAAATTTCCGGCTCAGGATGCTCCCGCCAGGATCTCGGCAATCGCTTTCTCAGGGATCGACAGGCCCTCAGCGCCGCGCCGCCCGATCTCCTTGCCGTCGATCATCAGCACCATGGTCGGCACGCCGTGCACATCCATGGCCTCGGCGGTGGGATCGTCCATGGTCCGCGGCAAGCCGTAATACTCGAAATCCAGCGATGAATCGGCCAAATCTTGCCCGACCCGAACGATCCAAGGCACCATGCGCGAGCAGGTCGGGCACCAGCTACCGAAATACACCCGCACCACCACGTCCCGCTTTTCTTTCTTCAGCTCGGCGATGACGTCCGCCGACGGCGGGTATTGCTCCGCCTTGAAGCCGTAGCTGGGATTGTGCTCGATCAAAGCCTCCGCGGTCTGAAGCCCCAGAAGGGACGGCTTGGGGCCCAACGTCAGCTGCCCCTCCGCGATCTGGATCACCACCTGGTCCCCGGCGATGTCGAAAGAGCCGAGGGATTCGAACATGGCGTCCGCCAACACGCCGGCGGTGCCCTGGTCGTCTTTCGCCACCTTGTCTTTGGCAATGGCCTCCACCGACTTGGTCCGGGCATTGACCAACACCACCTGATCGAGCTGCGGCGCCATGACCAAATAGGCGCCGGCACGTTTGGCCATCAGCACCTCGGCGCCTTCCAGAACCTTGCCGTCCAACGAGGCTTGCAGCTCGCCGAAGGGCTCGAAATCCCTGAATAAGGCGTCGAGCTCCTGGGCGAGCACAGACGCGGGCAAAGCCATGAAGCAAACCGACAAAAGTATCGATGCGAGAGCCGACTGAAGTCGGAGCCTTCGAGCTGACGTCATTTCCTGTCTCCTGATGCGAGATTCAACGGCCGCGAGCCGCAACAGCCCGCCGGGTCTGAAGCCAAGATACTGACCCGGGCTCCTCGACGCAAGCCCAGAGCTTCATCCAGGCGTCGAAGAGCTCAGATGCGCCCACGAAAAAGGGAGGCCGGAGCCTCCCTTTTTCGATGGCTGACGGGACTCGATCCATGGGATCGAATCCCTAGGCATCACGGAACGGTGTTGGACCAAGCGGCGGTGTTACCGTTTTCGAAGCCGTCGGCGAACAGGTCCGAGGAAATGCAGGACTGCACCATGACATCGTCGATGTACCAGCCCTCATTGCCCGCGGCACTGTCGGAGCCGAGGCGCCACGCGAAACGCACCGAGCCCGAGTAGGCGCTCAAGTCGACCACCGAGGCCACGCCCCAGGGTTGGCTCTCGGCACACCAGGCGTCGATCGCACCGTAGTCGTTGGTGATCGGGTTGTTGCCCGGAGTGTCGTTCCAGATCACGTTGTCGTACGGATCGGTCAACATCGCCGACGCCGGAACGTGGCTCCAGGTGGCACCGTTGTCGGTGGAGATCTCCAACACACCGGCATCCCAGCAGCGACCGTCGCCGTTCGGGGTTTCGAACAGCTGGTAGTTGTGGAATTGCAGGGTCAGGTTGCTGGCTCCGACGGGCAGGGTGATCGCCGGGGAGATCAAGCGTTGATCCGACAGGGTCGGCGGGTCCTCGGCGAAGTAGGAGCGGGCTCCGCTATTCGCCTGGGCCGTGCTGATCGTCCAGGTATTGCCCGTGCCGCTACTGGTCCAACCCGCGGCGCCGGCTTCCATGTCTTCCGAGAACAGCTCCTGGGGCGCGAAGCCCGCCGGGCAAGCGCCGGGGAAGGTGGCGGTGGTGAAGGTGAAGACCGCGGAATCCGTGCCGCCGCCACAGGAGTTGTCACCCCGCACACGCCAGCTGTAGGTGGTTCCGTAGTCGAGATCCATGGTCGGCGTGTGGCTCGTACCGGTGATTCCCGAGACGGTGTAGTCGATGCTGCCGAAACCGGGATCGTCGTCGATCTCCACCGTGTAGCTCAACGTGTTGCCCACGGCGGTCCAGGACAGCGCCGGCATCAGCACCTCGTCGACCGCGCCGTTGCTCGGCGCCGTCAGGGTCGGGCCGGTGGCCGGAACCGCGTCGAATACGGTGAGGTCCACGGAGGTCATGAATTGGGTCGGGGTCGTGTCGGTTCCGGTCACCGTGATGGTGTAGTTACCGGCGGCGGCCGAGCCCGTGTTGCTGATCTCGAGATCGGTGGTCGACGGAACCGCTGCCACCGGATTGGTGGTGAACGACGCCGTGGTGCCCGCGGGCTCCCCGGAAGCGCTCAGGGTCACCGGGGTGGCGGTGAAGCCGGTGCCGACACCGATACGGTAGGTAGCGGTATCGCCTTGGCAGATGTTGATCTCTTCTTGAACCGCGCCGATCGTGCCGCAAAGATCCGGCAGATCGAAGTTCTGGGTTCCGTCGGAGACGCTGCCGGAGCTTCCCTGGCTCGCGCCGTCGCCCAGACCGCGGGTGGCGAAAGCGTCCCAGATCAGGCATTGGTTGGCGCCGGAGAAGTCGCTGCCGTCACCGGTGAGCGCGTCGTCAGCTGCCAAGATGGCATCACGACCATCGACGAAACCGGGCAGACACGGCTGAAGCTTCATGCCGTCCATCACCAGCTGCAGTGCCAGGTTGTTTCCGCCGGTGCTCCAATCGTCGTAGATGTCGGCGTTGAAGCCGTGCTCGTTGACCAGGTTCCAGGTCATCTCCCACAACATGGTCGCCCACACGAAGCCGACCCCGTGGGGGATCGACACACCGGAGATGTTGCTGTAGGTGAAGCTGTTGACGCCGAAGTCGGTGCTGTACGGCGCGTTGCGGATGCCGGGGCCGTTAGCCGCCTGACCGAAGAGGTAGGTGCCCATGCCGCGGGCATCGGTATCTTGGTCACCGGGCAGCATGGTCATCACCAACGCGAGGTAGTCACTCCAACCCTCACCCATCTGCTCGGTGTTGCTCAAGCAGCCGGCAGCCGCCGGGCCACCGGTGAGGCGGTTGGAAACGCCATGACCGTATTCGTGGATCACGACCTCGTGGTCGTAGGAGCCGTCACGGGCGGGGCTGGCGTTGGTGCAGGTGAACATCTGCATGCGCGGGCGCAAGCCGTCGGCAGGGGTACCGAAGTTGGCGTTGCAATTGCCGCCACCGTCCTGGGCTTCCGCCTGCACGTCGTCGTTGCCTTGACCGCCGTTGCCGTAGTTGTTGACCTGGAAGTTACCGGAGGCCTCATCAAAGCCGTAGTCATAGAGCACATCGTGAATGATGTTGGTCCAGTAGAAGAGGTTGGCAATGGCCGCCTGCACGGAGTTGCTGGGCGCCATGGTCAGATCGATCGGCACGGTCGCGCCGGTGAAATCCAAGCTGCCACCACCGTTCGGCTCCGCATCGCCACCCGTGTCGGGCGCGTTGTTGGCGTTGCGATCGGCGTAGGTGTGGGTGTTGTTACCGCGGGTGATGGTGAACTCGGGTCCGGCCACGCCATTGGTGTCGTGCCAGCCGAAGGGCGACGCGCCGTTGGCCATGTACGGATCGACGGCGATGGTCCGCGCGTCCGCCGGCGGAGCCGGGGTGGTGTGCTGCGGGCTGCGGATCGGCTGCTCGTAGACCTGATATTGCTCCGCGTCGACCCAGTTGGTTTTGTCGAGCACGCGGCCGGTCTCGGCATCGACCCGGACGCTCCACCAATAATTGGTGTCCACGGACTCGATCTCCAGGTTCCAGGCCAAACGAATGGCGCCGCCGGCCAGTTGCTGGTAGACCAAACGGGCCGGAATGTCGGAGAGGGCGATCGATCCGCGGGTCAGGACGGTGCGGCGATCGACACCGCCTAGGGAGGAAACCTCGTGGATGCCGGAGGTATCACCCAGCTCCAGCTCCTCGGCGACCCGGGCCAAGGCATCGACCGGGGTCAGCTCCACCGGACCGATTTGACGGGCTTGCTCCGCTCCGCGCACGAAGCGATCACCCAAGTGCACCACTTTACCCTCGGGGGTCAGGGACACGGCCAAGGATGCGTTGTAAATCTCGATACCGTCCATGCGTTGGATGAGGTAGACGTGACGGGTACCGCTGTGTTTGCTGAAGCTTTCGCTGCTGACCGCAACATCGGCGATGTCGGACTCACTGAGCCCAAGCTCGAGGGCCCGGTCTTGCAGCAGGTCCATAGCCGTGACCACCGCGGCGCTCGGCTCGGCACCTTCTTCCACAGCAAAGGTGGCCGCCGCGGGCAGCATGATTAGGGAGGCGGTAAGAAGTGATGTTGCCAACCACCAACGAACACGTGAAGGCCTTGCAGAATGTCGGCTCATAGCGCGACTCCTTTTTCGGATCGACATACGAGGCAGATAGGGGGGAAAGAGTGGGATGGTCCCCGATCGGGGGATTCGTCCATATCAAACGCAAGAGAGGCTCGGCGACTCCGCGACGAGAGAGGCATCGGATTGCGCCGTGACAGATGTATGTCGCCAAAGGTAAATGACATTCGCATCTAAATCAATTGCCGAGGGCCAAAATGCCCTTCCAGCGCTGTTTTTTCTTGCACAACGGATCTTAGTCAGCTGTTTTTCCTATGGACAAATAAGATTTTCCTATGGACAAGCAAGGGCCATCCAGCGAGGATCGAGAAAGATGAGTCACCATATGCTAGAGGCAACATGGCTGGTTTAGGTCCCATCGTTCGGCGATCGGAACATGAAATCCGACGTCGAATCCAGGAATACGTCGGGCAACGATCCGATCTGGATCTCGCCGCCCTCAAAGATCTGAGCTGGCCGATGCTGTGCGTGTGGTGCGCCGTGGAATGGACCTACGAGCTTCAGGGCGTCGGCCCCACGGGACCGCTGGGATTTACCCTCGACGACTTCTCCACCAACCTCGAGACCTTCTTCCCCGAGGCCGGCGAGCAGCTGGGCTCCGATTTCGTCCGCAACCTCTTGGAGCAGTACCTTTCGATGATCGAGCACCTCGCCGGCGACCGCGGGCAAAGCGCCTGGGTCGCCGGCAGGCTCGATCAAGCGGTGGACGACCTGATCCGATCGGACCTGACCAGCGCCGAGCTCAACTAGCACCGCCTAGGGGTGAGGGCTTGCCCGTTCCGATCGCCGGCGTTGGGGCAGGCGGCCAGTGGCCTCGATCAAAGCAAGGGATCACTCGGATCGCAGCACCGAGGCCGGATCTACCCGTCCCGCAGCCAGGGCGGGGATCAGCGCCGCTACTGCGCTCACCGCCAGAAGAATGGCCGGGAAGAGCAGGAAGGTGACCGGGTCGAGGGCGTCGACCCCGAACAGCAGACCCTGAAGCAGCCGGGAAAGCCCTAGCCCGACCAACAATCCGACCGCGCTCCCGATGAGCACCAAGCGCAGGCCGGAGGCCATCAGCAAACGAACCACCGACGAGGTGTCGGCGCCCAGGGAGACCCGGATCCCCACCTCTCGACGACGTTGGGACACCGCGTAGCTGACGATGCCGTAAAGACCGACCACCGCCAACAGCAAGGCCAGCACCGCGAACGCCGACAGCAGGAGCGCCGACAACCTGGCCGGCAGCAGCACCGTGCCCAAATGGCGTTCCATGGTTTTCGCTTCCCAAACGAAGAGATCCGCATCCACCGCCCGGGTCACCGCCAGGAGCTGAGCCGCGGTCTGCTCGGCGTCCAGGTCGGTGCGAGCCAGGGCGGTGAGATAGGACGTGTAGGCCTGGGAATAGGGTTGGTAGATGAAGAACCTGGGATCCTCACCCAACGATCTCACCTTGGCGTCCGAAGCCACCCCGACCACGGTCAGGGCGGGATCGTCCCCGGTTCGAAGCACTTGCCGTCCCAAGGCCTTCGACGGGCCGGCGGCACCGTTCGGTCCCGGCCAGAGCTTGCGCGCCATGGCCTCGCTGACGATGGCTACGGGCAGGGAATCTTCGCGATCTCCGGCATGGAACGGCCGCCCTTCGACGATGGCGATGCCGGCCGTTTCAAAGAATCCTGGATCGACCACCGCTCGATCCGCGACCTGAGCATCCCGTCCCTTGGGCGGCTCCACCCCTTCGACGTTGAACGACATGGTCTGGGTATTGAGCGGGTTAAGGTGCAAATTGCCGGTCAGGCCCACCGAGGTGACCCCGGGTAGCCGGCTCATTTCGTCCAATACCTTCTGAGCGACCGCGCGGCCCTCGGCCTCGCTGAATCGAGTCGACGGCACCGTAAAGCCGATCATGGCCGTGGGTTTCTGGCCGAAGCCCGGATCCACGGATTGGATGCTGTCCATGCTGCGCAAAAACAATCCGGCCGCCAACAGCAGCACCAAAGAAACCGCCACCTGAAACACCACCAGAGAGTTGCGCAGGCGAAGCTTGCCCCCTTGGCCCGCGCCGGCGGTCTCGCTCCGTAGGGTGGTCGCTAAATCTCCCAACCGATTTTGGAAGGCCGGCGCCAACCCCAAAAGCAGGCCCGCGACCAGAGAAAGGGCGAGACTGAAGAACAAAACGGTGCCGTCTAAGCTGAGATCCAAATCCATGGGAATAGGCAGCGGCAAATCCGCGGTCAGCAGCATTCGCAACAGGGCCACGGCCAACACCACGCCGGCGACGCCGCCCATCAAACCCAAAAGGGTCGTTTCGGTGAGCATCTGGCCGGCCAAACCGAGCCGTCGCGCGCCCATGGCCATGCGGATGGCCACTTCTTTGCGGCGGTCCAGGCTCTGGGCCAACAAGAAGCTGGCCAGGTTGGTGCAGGCCATCAGCAGCACCAAAGCCACCACCACCATCAGCAACCAAGCCCCGGCGCGGATGAAGCGGTCGACTCCCGGAAATAGGATGACCTCGCTTTTGGGGATGAATAGAAACGCGGAGTCGGGATCCCAAGATTCGAGATTTCGACCGTTGAGGTCGGCGGCGATCCCCTGGGCCACGGTCTCGAGCTGAGGTTGGCTCACTCCGGGACGCAAACGTCCCTGCACGAAGAGCGAGTGGTTGGATCTCGACTCCAAAAGGTCCGACGATCCGGGTTGAAGCACGTTCGCCATCATCATCGGCGCATAAATCGCCGGCGCCAATGCCCTCATGCTGCCGGAGTAGGCTTTCGGCGCCACCCCGACGATGGTGTATCGCCGGTCTCCGAGGCGGATTTCACTACCGACCACCGCCGGGTCCCCGCCGAAGGCCCGTTGCCAATAGTCGTAGCCGAGCATCACCACCGGATGCGCCCCCGGGGACACATCGTCCTCGGGCATCAGGGTCCGGCCCACGGCCGCCTGCACCCCCAACATCGGGAAGAAATTACCGGTGACCGTTTCGCCGATCAGGCTCTCGATTTGTCCGTCCCGCTCCACCTGGGCCGGTGACAACCGAGTGGCCCCGAGGTCGGAAAAGACCTCCGCCGTGCCGTCGCGAAGATCCCGATAGTCCGGATAGGAAAACACCCCGTGCTCGAAGTCCGGGGTGGAGAGATAGACGTTGACCAGCCGCTCGGGATCACGGACCGGCAGCTCCCGCAGCATCACCGCGTTGACCAGGCTGAACATGGCCGTGTTGGCACCGATGCCCAAAGCCAACGAAAAAATCGCGATCAACGTGAAAAAAGGCCGTTTGCGCAAACGTCGGGCCGCAAAACGGAGGTTGGATCGCCAGTCGATGGTTGCCATGGGATTCTCCTTGCCACGGGTCTGGATCGAACGACGCGTGCCGGAACGGTCACCGTCGATTCCTTGCCTAGAGCTGAAAGGAGAACGACCCAATTGGGTCATTTCTTACACGCGGGTCTCGGCCATCGGCTTTTTCCCCGGGGTAAGCCAGGCGATCAACCCGTGGTTTCGCCGCCGATTTGGGAGATCACGGCCTGAAATTTTCCGGCGGCGGTCCGGGGAATGACGTCCACCGTTTGGACCACCACTTCCACGTCGGGCCCGAGGCGGGCTCGGATGCGCCGCCGCACCTCCGCCACATCCTCCTCGTTCCAGGCCGGGCTGGGCACCACCTTGACCCGAATGCGGTGCAAGGTCTCCTGGATGACCTGCCCTTCCCGCGCATGGGGTAAATCGACGAAGATGCCGTGGAAGCGCACCATGCGGCGTCCATCGGGGCCTTCGACCACATCTTCCAATCGACCGAAGACCTCTTGTAGGACCGGCAGCTGCCTGCCACAGGGACACGGCTCCGGGTCCCAGGCCGCTTGGTCACCGAGGCGAAATCGAATCAGCGGCTGGCCACGACGGATCAAACCCGTGGCCACCACCTCCCCCGCCTCGCCGAGCTCGCAGGCCGAGCCGTCGGGTCGAAGAATCTCGATCACCCCCGCTTCCGGGCTCACATGCAAGCGCCCGTGCTCACAATCACCGGCAAAGGAAATATTCTCCACCGTGGAATATTCCTCGAAGACTTTGGCCCGAAAGGCCCGCTCCAAGACCGAGCGCATCTCCGGCGTGACTTTCTCGCTGGTGGTGATCACCGCCTCGAGGCTTTCCGGGGCCTCGAGCCGCTGCTCCAGCATGTGCTGCGCCAGCAAATAGAAAGACACCGCATAACCCGTCAGCCATCGGATGCGATGGCGATGCAAAGCCTCGACGTAGGACCCGGCCGTGGTCGCCGACAAATGGAACGGCGAAAAATACACCTGACGCTCAACAGCGTTGAAGCGGTGATAGGGCCCGCCCACTTGGGTCTCGGGCACGGCCATGCGACCGGAGAAGGTCGCCCGCGGCTGGTGGAACGAAACCCCCGCCCAGCCCGCCGACCTCGCCTCTCGCAGCGCCATGGCCTTGCGCAGCTCGGGCACGGTCCAGTGGGTGGCGATCGGCGTACCGGTGGAGCCACTGGTGTGGAAAACCAACATCCGCTCGGCATCCAGACCACGACGCAAAAACCGCAGCTCCTGGCCCCGCAGCTGCGCTTTCTCCAACAGGGGCAGCCCGGCGAGCCGACCCCGACGAGCGGCGGCCCTTTCGTCCGCGGTCCAAAGGTCGGCATAGAACGGCACCGAGCTCGCGGCCTCCACCAGCAGACGGCCGAGGGATTCCTCCTGCCACTCCATCAGCCGATCCAGGCTCCAAACCTCTCGCCGTCGAAAGCTTTCGGTTTGGGCCTTGAAACCCGGCCCGAGCCGCTTCCAATACCAACCCACACCATAGGCCGTGACCGCCAGATTCTGGCCCCAAATCGGCAAACGGGAGTAGATGTTTTCAGCGACGCTCATGGGCGCCGGGACTATAGCAGCCGGGTGCCCCGTACCGCCGACGGTCTCCCTGCCGCGGTCTCTCTGCCGGGGTCTCCTTAACCGGGGTCTCCTCAACCGGGGTCTCCCTAAAGTGTCCATTTCCTGCGACGCGTCAAATCCGTTAGCATCTACACTTGATCAGTTTGCCTGGCGTCAATCCATTGGGACCGCCTTCCTAAGCATGACGTTCAAAAGCGAGGAGAGCGCTTTGTCCGAACCATCCGCGCCCGTCCGTCCGGAAATCGATTATCCAGAGAAGACCTGCACCATCGACAAGCTCGTGACCCAGCCGAAGCTGGTCAGCGCCGCGATCGCCGGCCGCAAGACCCAGCAACGACGCAACGGCGTTTATGCCTATCCGGGGGAAGAATTCGAGCTGGAGGGCACCCGTTTTCGGGTCACCGACTTGAAACGTGAGTCCCTCGGCGACATGACCGATGAGTCCGCCCGCGCTGAGGGTTTTCCGAGCCTCGACACCTATCGGGATCTGATCCTGCGCGTGCATCCCGGCATGACCTGGAACGACAAAGCTCGGGTCTGGGTCCACACCTTCGAGCAGGCCTAGCGGTAAAGCAGACCTGACGGTAGAGCAGACCGCAGAAAAGCGTGGGAGGACTCAAAGTCCACCCACGCTCGACGGTTGCCCCATGTAGAGGGGCTCCAATTCCGGCGCCCCCGACCACCGAGACCGCCTATCTTTTCCCGGACCCTACCTATCGGGCTCCTGCTTCTTCTTGACCCTCCTGCTTCTCCTCGAGCCTGAAGTTGAAGGTCAGGTGGTAGCGCACTGAAATGGGCTCGCCGTTCAACGTCGCGGGCTCGAATCGCCACTTGGGCAGAGGTTTTTTCGAACGGGGCAGCCCGACCCCTGTAAGGGGCGTAATGCAACCCTCGAGACGCCGGACGCTTCGCCCATGTGACGGGCTTTGCGCAGCCAGGGATCGCTCGGAAAACTCCCATTGGATTGGGACGTAACCCTAGGGTCAAACCAGCTCGTCGGTTTTTCCGAGCCTTCAACCGGAGCTTTTACCCGATTCGACCGGAGACCTTGGAAAGGGCTCCCAGCTCGTCCCGAGAGGAGACATGCTTTGAACAAACACATCCCCTTGCCCCACCTCATCGCCGCCGGCGCCATGATCTTCGGCTTCGCCGCTTCGGCATCGGCCCAACAACAGGTCAGCGGTCTGCCCAGGGTGAGCCCACCGGCGACCCTGTCCCAACAGGTCGGCATGACCCGAGTGGAGGTCTCCTATCACCGACCATCCACCCGAGATCGCGAGATCTGGGGTGCCTTGGTGCCCTACGGCCAAGTCTGGCGGGCCGGGGCCAACGAAAATACGACTCTGAGCTTCAGCCACGATGTCAGCATCGAGGGTCAAGCGTTGGCCGCGGGGACCTACGGATTCCATCTCATCCCACAGGAAAACGGACCCTGGACCGCGATCTTCAGCCGTGATTCCCGGGCCTGGGGCAGCTTCTCCTACGACCCGTCTCGGGACGCCCTGCGGGTGGAGGTCGAGCCCAAGCCGAGCGAGGCCGAGGAAGCTCTCTCGTACCGCTTCGATGCCTTCGGCGCTGACCACGCCACCCTTGCCCTACATTGGGCCGGGCTCGCCGTTCCGATAAAGATCGAGGTCGACGTCCACCGTCAGGTGATCGACGATCTTACCGCCCAGCTCACCGGCCTACCCCGTTTCGGTTGGCAAGGTTGGAATTCCGCCGCCGCCTATTGCGTCAATTCGGGGCAATTCTTCGACGAATGTCGCCAGTGGTCGGACCGCTCCCTCGCCATCAGCCGCCAAGCCCAGAACTTGATGGTCCACGCCGGTCTGCTGGCCCTCGAAGGGCGAGACGACGAAATCGCCGCGGTGGAAGAAGAGGCCCTCGGCTTAGCCAACGAGCAACAGGTCAACGCCATGGGTTACCAATACCTTTTCCAACGCAACGATCCGAAAAAGGCGGTCGAGCTCTTCCGTCGCAACGTCGCCGACCATCCGGAATCGTGGAATGCCTACGACAGCTTGGCCGAAGGACTGGCGGCCTTAGGCAATAAGGATGAGGCGATCCAACACTATAAGAAAGCCCTGTCCATGGCGCCCGACGGCCAGAAGGGCCGCATTGAAGGCGTTATCAAGAGTCTGGCGGAGAAGGGGTAAGACCCAACGGCCATCGCCCCCGATCATCCCCGGGATCCGCGAGGCCAGCGGGTCCGCTCGGTCTTTGCTTTTGGGCGACATACGATTTGATGACGATAGCCCCTGGATGGGTTGACTACGATGGATGACATTGCCGTGGAGCACTCACCATCTACGAGATTCAGGGGGCATCGACATGGGTGATTTCGTCAACGTCCTTCAGCAAGCAAAGACAGGCGGTCGAGCGATGGTGCTCGACGGGGGCCTGGCCACCGAGCTGGAGGCCGCGGGTTTCGACCTGCGGCACCCCCTTTGGTCCGCCCATCTGCTCGACACCCGGCCCGACGCCATCCGTCGCGTCCATCGCGACTACCTCGAAGCGGGAGCGGATTGCATCATCGCCGCCGGCTATCAAGCCAGCCTCCAAGGCCTGGCCGCCTGCGACTATGGACCTTCGAAGAGCCGGGATTTGATCGCTTTGGCGGTGGACTTGGCTCGACAAGAGCGGGACGCCTTCGTCGCAGCGACCTCTACCGGGCCCTCGGCTGAGGGTCCACCTTGGGTTGCGGCCAGTGTCGGCCCCTATGGCGCCTACCTCGCGGACGGCTCCGAGTTCACGGGCAACTACGGGCTGTCCGTCGACGCTTTGGTGGAGTTTCATCGAGAGCGGCTCGAGCTGCTGTGGCAGGCCGGACCGGACGTGCTGGCCATCGAGACCTTGCCCAGCTCAGATGAGCTCAAGGCCCTGCTGCGAATCCTCAGCGATCTAACCGGCGCCCAGGCTTGGGTCAGCTTTTCCTGTCCGGACGGCAGGCACATCCACGACGGCACCCCCATCCGCCAATGTGCGGCCCTCTGCGCCGAGGTCCCAGCCGTGGTCGCCGTCGGCGTCAATTGCACCGCGCCGGGCTTCGTCGGTTCCTTGATCGGTGAGCTCTCCGCCGGGGCCCCGGGCCTTCCGATCCTCGTCTACCCGAATTCCGGCGAGACCTACGACGGCACCCAAAGAGCCTGGACCGGCGAATCCGACCCCACCGACTATGGACGCCAAGCCGTGCGATGGCGAGATCTCGGCGCATCCATGATCGGCGGCTGCTGCCGAACCAGCCCGCAGCATATCCGGGAGATCCGACGCGCCTTGACCGTCCCCAGCAGCCTCTGATCTGAGGGAGGCCGGTATGACGTTGACGCTTTCTCCACGGGTCGACTAAGCTGCCCCGGTGTTCGAAGCACCCTTTTCCATCGTCCTCGACCGCGAAGCCCATCCATGACACCGCAAGCTGAAGGTGGCACGCCGCAACAGGCATCGGGTTTCCAGGTCCAAGGCCTGCTCCGATCCGTATGGGCCGTCGAATGGCTGACGCTCGCCAATGTGGTCGTTACCGTGGCGTATCTGCGTCTCCATCACCTGCGCATCGATTGGAAGGGGTTCTGGTACATCGTCAAACCCCTGCTGATCAACCTACCCCTCTACCTGGTCGTGGGCATGGTGGCGACCGTCGTGCTGCGTCTCGCTTTGGATCGCTCCTTTCGTCCGATCGCCGAATCCCTGAAACGGCCGTCCTGGTATTGGGAGTGGCTTCGATTGTGGTTGGCGATGCTCTTGGCGACCTACGCCTACGCCTGGCTCAAGGTCAACGTGCCCCTGGTACGACAGGTGCTTTGGGACCAAGAGCTGTGGACCCTCGACGTGCTGCTGCACCTGGGCATCTCACCCTCCGTTTTTCTCACCAGCCTTTTCGACGGCACCTTCCTGGCGGGGTGGATCGACTTCTGGTACGAATATTGGCGTCGCACGGTGCTGATTGTGCTGGTGGTGCTGACCGCCTTCCACCTGGGAGCCGCCCGCCGCCGATTCGTCACCGCGATGGTGTTGCTGTGGACCTTCGGCGCCTGGATCTATGTTGCGATCCCTGCCTTGGGTCCGTGTTACATCTTCCCGGACATCTGGCAGGCGGGCACCTCCATCCCCTACCCCCGGGCGCTCGGAACCCAGATGGGTCTGTGGCAGAACTACCAAATTCTGCAAGAGGGGCTGGCCACCGGTCAGCTCCAGGGATTCAATCCCACCCGCGGCATCGCCGCCATGCCGAGCCTACATGTGGGTACCCACGTGTTATTCGCGATTTGGGGCTGGTACCACCTGCGACCGATCTTCGTCGTCTTCCTCCTGGCCGCTATTTTTACTTTCCTCGGCTCGATTCTCACCGGCTGGCACTACGCCATCGACGGATACGTCGGTGCCGGGTTGGCCTGGTTGAGCTACGTGCTCGCCCGCCGGCTCGAGCCCGAGCCAGAGCCTGACCGCGAGCCGTCCGCCTCCTGAAACCCTCGATTGATCCCGAGCCCTAAACCCTGCTGTTCTCTTCCCGTAAGCAGGGCCATGGCAAGAGCAACATTTCTCAGCACCGCGTTCTGGTTGACCACCCTCATGATGGGTTGCACGGCGACCGTGGCCGATCAATCGGAAGAGGCTCGCATCCTCGAATTATTGAAATTGGATCCCGGCTCTACGGTGGCCGACGTCGGCGCCGGTGACGGCGACTTCTCCGTGTTGTTGGCGGACGAGGTCGGCCTATTGGGTCGAGTATGGGCCACCGAGGTCGATCAGGATTTGATCGATGATCTCACCGAACGGGCGGAGACCTCCGAGCTACCCCAAATCCAACCCGTGCTCGGCGACCAAGAGCGCACGGGTCTCGAGGCCGGTTGCTGCTCCGCGATCCTTCTGAGACGGGTCTACCACCATTTTGCCGATCCGCAGACCATGGGAGCTGACCTCTGGCGTGCTCTGAAAACCGGCGGGCATTTGTTGGTGATCGACTTCGAGCCCCAGGACGACGAGACACCTCCCGAAGGCGTGCCCGATCGCGGCGGCCACGGCGTTTTGGCCAAGGAGCTGATCCAGGACCTCACCGGGCTGGGCTTCGAGACCGTGACCCAGGAAACACCCTGGGACGGTGTCGACCACTACTACGCCGTGCTCTTCCGCAAGCCGTAGGTTCATCCATAAACGGTTACTCGGTGGGCCGGCGCGACGCACCCTCGCCGGTTTGCACCCGCCAAAGGCCGGCGTAAACACCGTCGGCGGCGATGAGCGCATCGTGATCGCCCTGCTCCACGACCTGTCCGTGATCGAGCACGTAGATCCGATCCGCGTGGCGGATGGTCGACAGCCGATGGGCCACGATCAGGGTGGTTCGATCCTTGGACAGGGTCATCAAAGACCGCTGGATGGCGGCCTCGGTTTCATTGTCCACCGCCGAGGTGGCTTCGTCCAGGGCCAGAACCGGCGCGTTCTTGAGCACCGCCCGAGCGATCGACAAACGTTGCCGTTGACCGCCCGAAAGCTTTTGCCCTCGCTCGCCGACAATGGTGTCGTAACCCTCGGGCAGCGCCTGAATGAATTCATGGGCCTCGGCCACCTTGGCCGCCGCCACTATGGACTCGAAATCCGCATCCGGACGGCCGTAGATCAGGTTCTCGCGAACTGTTCCGTGGAATAGGAAAACGTCCTGGCTGACCAAGGCCACGGCGGAACGCAAATCCGCCAACCCAAGCTCATCGAGGGGATGGCCGTCGAGGGTCACACGGCCGGCGTCGGCTTCGTAGAAGCGCAATAGGAGCTTCAACACCGTGGTCTTGCCGGAACCCGTAGCACCCACTAGGGCGGTGGTTCGGCCGGCGGCCACCTCCAGATCCAATCCACGCAGAATCCGATAACCCGGTCGGTAGGAGAAATCCACCGACTCGAAGCGGATCTCGCCCCGCAGATCCGGCACCGAAATCTCCCGCCGGCCGTCGCGGATCTTGGGTCTTGTATCCATCAAATCGAGAATGCGCACCGTGGAAGCCATGGCTCGCTGATAGAGGTCGAAAGTCTGGCCGAGACGGGTCAATGGCCACAGCAGCCGTTGGGTCAAGAACACCATCACGCTGTAAGCGCCCACCGCCAGGGTGCCATCGAGGGCCAAGTAGCCGCCGTAGATCAGGGTGGCGGTAAAGCCGATCAATACCGCGATGCGAATCAGCGGCGAAAAGGCCGAGCTCAAACGGATGGCTTGACGGTTCGCGTCTTGGTACGCCCGGCTCTCCCTTTCCATACGTTTGCGCTCTCGGGCTTCGGCCACAAAGCTCTGGATGGTGGCGATCCCACCCAAATTATTGGCCAGCTGAGCCGACAAATGGCCGACCCGCTCGCGCACCAGGGCGTAACGGGGTTGGATCTTGGCTTGGAAACGAAACGAGCCCCACAAAATGAGCGGAATGGGCACGAAGGACATCCAAGCCACCGACGGGGCCAGGTAGAAGAACGTCGCGCCCACCAGCACCGTGGTGGTCACCACCTGCAAAATCTCGTTGGCACCGCCGTCGAGAAACCGCTCCAATTGATTCACGTCGTCGTTGAGGATCGCCATCAATCCGCCGGTCGATCGATCCTCCAAATAGGCCAGCTCCAGCTCTTGCAAGCGACCGTAGGCGTCCAAGCGCAGATCGTGCTGAATGGACTGCGCCAGGTTGCGCCACATCACGGCGTAGGCATATTCAAAGGCCGATTCCAACGACCAAATCAAAAACGTCAACCAGGCCAGCACCAGCAGCTGATCCCGAGGCTGGGCGATCCCCAGGCTCGCCAGGAAGGAGCTCTCCTGACGGACGACGATGTCCACCGCCATTCCGATCAGGACCGGCGGCGCCAAATCCACCACCTTGTTGATGATCGAGCAGGCGGAAGCGAGCAGAAGACGTCCGCGATAGGCCGCCGCATAGTGCCAGAGCCGTTTTAGCGGCGATTCGGAATCCGAACCGTAGGATCGGGACGAAAGGTTAGATACCGGGGTGGGAGTCGAGTCTTTGGAGAGCGTCATAAGGCCGGCAGACTAGCACCGCGGGGCCGGCCGTGGACATGAAAGCCGTGACGATTCTTGGCGCCGACCAGGTAGTTGGTGACACGGAACGTCAGGAAACGTGAAATTTCGGGCAAAAAACCGGTCTGAGCGGCCGATATTCAGGCACGGGCTTTGCTTACTTTATAGATTGAGAAATCACGAGCTTCCGGAGCCTCATATGACCTTCGATGACCGCCCCCACATCCCTACCGTCTCGCCCCCCTACCGCTCTTCCTGGCGGAGAGTCGCGGTTTCGAGCATCTTCTGGCTGGGTTTAACCGCCCTCTCAGTGGTGATGGTCGCCGCCCTCGGAGCCATGGCCGCCGTCGTCGGCTAATCCATCCCCGGTCCTGCTAACTAGATCTCATCCAGAAATGGAACTTTCGAGCCAACGTGAGGCTGGGTGGACCGAGGACGGAAACGAAAGGGGCCACCCAGCCGACACCCTGCGAGCCCATTTCTTCCAAGAAACAACCCTTGAACGCCGGGAAGGCCCTTCCTCCACCGGGCCTTAGAGGCGCGCGTCGGAGGGACCTTTCATGGATGCCAGGCCGCCCTGGGCGCTGGAGCAGCTCCATTTTCAGCGGTGCTCTTCCCGTGCACTCGCACGTCCCGGCTCCGGAAGGCCCTTCCCTCCGCCGTCGTTTCTAGGCGCGAAGGGGCGCCGGCAGGCGTGAGAGCTGGACGGAATCTAACCAGGCCACGGATCTCGGCTTGGTTGCCCTCGGCGATATCTCTCCAAGGCCGCCTCGGCCCGCTTCTGGATCGCCGGATTGCCACTTGAGCTCGCCGCTTTGACCGCCGCCGACTGAAACTCCACTGCCCGTTTGAAGTCACCCACCTCGGCCGCCGCCATGGCCAAGCTCTCCAAATGATTCAACGTTTTGCTGCGCTCGAAAAGCCCCTCAGCGATCGGTAGGGCTCGGCGGCCGTCCCGTAGCTCGGCCACCGGACAAGCCGACAGCATTCTTACCAGCGCATCCGCCGTCACATCGTGGCCGTCCAATAGGGCATAGCTCTCTTCCACCACCGTCATGGCCCGTCTCCACTCTTCTGCTTGGGCCAGGCTGAGGGCTAGACCCAAACGGGAGTGGGCGTGATGGGGCTCCAGCTGAATCACTTTCCGGAAATGCTCGGCGGCTTCGTCGAACCGGCTGAGCCGCCGCAGGGCATTGGCAAAGTTGAAGTGAGCATCCCGGTAGCTCGGGTCCTTCTGCACAGCCCGACGATAGAATTCGACGGACTCTGCATCCCGACCTTGGCGGGCCAGCAGCGTGGCCATGCCGAAATTCGCCCGAGCATGGTCGCTTTCCAGCTCCAAGGCCCTCTGCGTGTGCTCCAGAGCCCCGGCGGAGTCACCGAGGCGGGTCAGCGCCGCCGCCAGATTCATCCGCGCCAAAACGCTTTGTGGGTCCGCCTCCACGGCCATTTCGAAGGAACGGACGGCGTCCTCGAATCGCTCGGCGGCGAACTCGGCATTGCCTCGGTTCAAATGGAGCCGCATGCCGGTTTCCAATGCCTTGATCTCGTCCATCAGCGGATCCGCCACGGGCGCGGCCACCGTGCCCCGACGGGCCAAGGACGAACGGGCCTCTTCCATCCGACCCAAGCCACGATAGGCCAAACCCAAGGGATAGAAGATCTCGGTGGCGGCCGGGCTCAATTTGAGAGCCCGCTCCAGGGCCTCGACGGCGGCTTGGAAATCGTCACGGGCCAGGGCCACCCGCCCGAGGCCGATCCATGCCGCGGCCGAGGCGTCGTCTCGACGCAACGCCTCGTCGAAGTCGGCGGCAGCCTCTTGCAACCGTCCCTGCTCCCGACGCAGATGCCCGAGCCCGAGCAGCGTCGGAAGATGCCCCGGACGCAGCTCCAAGGCCCGCTTCCAGGCCGTTTCCGCGAGCTTCGGCTGCCCCCGTTGACGGTATAGGCGACCGAGCAAATAGGGCCACGCGAGCTCGTCGGGTTTCAACATCTGAGCGTTCAAATAACAAGCTTCGGCAGCCTCGAGAAAACCGTGGGCATGGTAGAGCTTGCCCTGCTGGCCCATCGCCGTGCCTAGGCCCGTCGAAGGATCGCCACCGCTATCGGCCACCAAGGCATCGAGCTCGGCGCGGGTCGAGGCCAGCAGATCCCGAACCGCGGGCTCCGTGGCGCCCAGGTCCGGTGATCCCACAGACCAGAGATCCCGTTGCGCCGCCGGCTCGTCGCCATCGGAGCAGCCGATCCACACCACCGCGACGACGGCTCCGAGGGCCGCGAGCCCGAGCGCGGTCAGACCGCGGAACCCACGACCGAGACGCGCCGTGTGGGAACCAGGACCGCTCACGGTGATCCTCCGGCCTCACCGGTCGACTTCCCGCGCTCGACGGTCCGATACGCACCGACGGCCCATGCATCCGGTGACAGCTTTTGTTTCTCGCCGTCGGACCAATGCACCTCGACGCCTCGCACCGTCGCTTTCCCGGGCTCACCCAAGCCCACCCGCAGACGCGGATCCCCGGCCGACGCATAGCTGCCGTCCGTGGCCACCCGCCGCCAAAGGGTGCGTCCGTCGCCCATCGACACCGCCACCCGAGCGCCGAAGTCGTCACGCCCCCGCCACCTCAAGCGCAGGCCCAACCAAGCGCCGTCTTGCCCCACGGTGTTGATCAACAGCCGGGCGGGACCCGAGTTGTTGGTCACCAGCACATCCGTATCGCCGTCGTTGTCGATATCGCCGAAAGCGGCTCCCCGGCTGACCTCGGAGAGCTCGAAGACCCGACCCGCCCGCGCCGAGACGTCTTCGAATCGACCGTCCTCCAGCTGACGCATCAGCTGGTTGGGCTCGTGCAACGGAAACGGATCCCCCGCCCGTTGCAGCTCGGCCTTCATGCGCACCGCGCCGTTGACCACCAAAAGATCGAGCCGGCCGTCTTGATCGACGTCTATCCAGCCCGTGCCGAAGCCCGTGTAGCGACGGCTCGAAAGATCCAGACCACTACCCAGCGTCGAATCGGCGAAGAGCCCTGAGCCATCGTTGCGGTAAAGGGTGTTGGTCTCGTCTTGTAGATGGGTCATGAAGAGGTCTTCATCCCCGTCCCCGTCGTAGTCTCCGGCCACCAAACCCATGCTCGCCTCGGCTTCCCCTTCAAGATTGAAGGCCGTTCCCGCCAGCAGAGCCTGATTCTCAAATCGCCCCTGCCCGAGGTTGATCCACATCAAATTTGCGGCTTCGTCGTTGGCCACATAAAGATCCGGTTTCGAGTCGCCGTTGAAGTCCGCGCTCACCGCTCCCAAGGCTGGTCCATGCTCGGCCAACAAACCCGCTTTGGCGGTGGTATCTTCGAAACGCGGGAGCCCATCCGCACCGTCCGTTCCCAGGTTGCGGAATAGCCGATCCGGAAGGGATCGATAGCTGATCGGGCTGCAGTAGTCCGGCTCACTGGTGGCGGAAAAGCATTGCTTCGAGGCGGTAAGGGTGAAATCGACGTAATTGCCGACAAAAAGATCGAGCCGGCCGTCTTGATCGTAATCCCAAAATGTCGCGCTCACGCTCCAACGGGGATCGTCGGTGCCGGAGAGCTCCGTGATGTCGCGGAACGTGCCGTCGCCTTGGTTGTGCAAGAGCTGGTTGGAACCGAATTGGGTAATGTAGAGATCCACAAAGCCGTCGTTGTCGATATCGCCCGAGGCGATTCCCATGCCGTAGCCGTCGGCCAAATCACCGGCCTGATCGGAGACGTCGACGAACGACAAGCTGCCCGTCTCTGCCAACTGGTTCTTGAATAAAAGATCCTTCGCCCCGAGAAGCTCCACCGAGAGCGAACCGCCTTGGATCAGATAGGCATCGAGGTCGCCGTCGTTGTCATAGTCGACCAAAGCCGCTCCGGAGCCGACGATCTCCGCCAGGAAGAGATGGCCGTCACTACCGTTGAGATGAACGGCGTCCAAACCGACCTCTGAGGCCCGATCGACGAAGAATTCGGCGCCCGTGACGGCATCTGAAGGCTCCGCCGCGCCGGTCGAGCCCGAGCCGGCGGCCGCGTCTTGGACGCCGGAGGATGCCCGAGTCGGGTCCTGTTGGGGAGAGCCGCAGCCCTGCATCAGCCAGCACAATGCCAGGACGGAGGTGAGCCACAGCCCTCCCTTCAGTGAAACCCAAATGCTTCCGCGAGTCATACCAAGCTCCTCACCAAATCGTTCGTCCCGCCTCTCGATTCCCCAGCTCTGTGATTCCGCAGGTCTGTGACTCCGCAGCACTGTGATTCCGCAGCGCTGTGATTCCACAGACCTCTGACTCCAACGCTCTGCGGAGAGCTCGCCGACGAAGGGATCATAGTCGACCTCCGACTCGGGAATAGGGCTCGGAAAAGCTCCAACCACATCGCGCTTCTAGCGCTATTAGCATCGACGCGGTTTTGTGGTACATTGCCACCTTCGCTACATTTTAGGTTCTGATTTAGCCCTGAGAGCTGGTGGCTCTTCCGGGCTCGGCAAGTTGGGAGAGCTGAATCCAAGCCGAGGCCCCCGATCGGGTGGCCTGAGCATACCCGCTACTGACCAAGGGAGAACTGTCCTGATGACTCGTTATTTTGACGGGGCCCGCGCTGTTTTAAACATCGGCCTCATTGCGTCCTTGCTTCTCGTCGGAGCATCCACCCTCCAAGCCCAAGACAAAGCCACTGTCTTCGGCCAAATGCAGAATCTCGCACAGCAGATTCTGGCTTTGAAAGCCACCGCCTCGAACCCGGCGGTCGCGGCTCAGGTGGAAGACCTACGCAACCAATACACGGTCCTCAGCGACCAAATCGGTGGCCAAGACCCCTTCGGCCTGCGCAACGGTTTCGTCCCGTCCCGGCATAGCGGCGCAAAAGCGGCCGGATCCCAAAAAGCGGCTCCGCCCGCTCCGGGCACCGGCACGGCGACCACCACCAACTATGCCAACAACACGCCGACGGCCATCCCCGACTCCGGCGCTACCTCCAGCGACATCATCGTGTCGTCCAGCGACACGTTCTTGCTCGATGTCGACCTCAACCTCGACATCACCCACACCTGGAATGCCGATCTCAACATCACCCTGACGTCCCCGGCCGGCACCACGGCGATTATCTCCACCGCTAATGGTGGCTCTAACGACGACGTGTTCAGCGGCTCGCTGATCGACGACTTCGCCACGGAGCTGATCACCGACACGACCTACGCCGACGGTGTGCCGGCGACGCCGCTGGTGCCGGAAGGCGCCTTGGCCGCCTTCTTCGGCGAGGATCCCAACGGCACCTGGACCCTGGCCATCAGCGACAACGCGACTCAGGATACCGGTGACATCAACTCTTGGTCCCTCGATCTCACCACCCTCGGTGGTGATGCCGAGGCCACCGTGGACGGCAACTTCGCCAACAACACGGTGACCGCGATTCCGGATTCCGGTCAGGTCAGTGTCGATGTGGATGTGAGCGGAGCAGGCGATTACCTTTGCGACCTGAACCTCACCACCAACATCACCCACACCTGGAACGCCGATCTCAATATCTCCTTGACATCTCCGGCCGGCACCACCACCGCGATTTCGACCGCCAACGGTGGCTCCAACGACGATGTCTTCGCCGGCACCGTTTGGGACGACAACGGTCCGGAAACCGCCACCGACAACACCTATGCCGACGGCGTGCCGGCCACCTCGCTGATCCCTGAAGGCGCTTTGGGCGCGTTTATCGGTGAGGACCCCAACGGCACTTGGACCATGACTATCAGCGACAACGCGGCCCAGGACACCGGCGACATCAACTCCTGGTCCCTCGACGTGACCACCTGCTCCGCCGGTGGTGGCTTCGGTCAGACCCCGTTCGACATCGCCATTCCGACCCTCGGTGAATGGGGCTTGCTGGCGCTGCTGCTGGCCCTCGGCACGGCGGGTGTGATGTTCATCCGACGGCGCTGAGCCGCGGAACGACATCAACCCTTGTAGACGTCAACCCTTGTAGAAATCGCCGCGTCGTGCGGTGATTCGAAAAAGCCCGAGCTCTTGGAGCTCGGGCTTTTTCATGTTCGACCCTGCCGCAAACCGGGCCAGCGAGGCACTCGCCGCCGGCCCAACGTAGGGGAGGGCCTTGCGCCCTCCCGTTTTTTGAATTTCCGATGTCGAGGGCAAGCCCCGGAGCAAGCCCCGACCCTACGCTAGGTCGGCTGCGGCAGAATGAACGCCGACGGTTTTCTAAGCGGCGTTTCGGGCCGCCGAAGCTCGAACCAGCGCCTCGTGTAGGAATAGCGTGGCCCGATCCGCGTGTTTGGCCTCGATCACCGCCACCGCTACCTGGGAGTCTTCCCGAGAATCCAAGTAGAGATCGTCGACCGGGATCCCCAATCGATCCAGGGCCTTGGGCAGCTCTCCGAGCAAGCTGGCCGCCGCCATTCGGGCGGGCACCACCGCCACCGCCGAGAGGTCGTCGAGCCGATGGATCGACACCGGAGCGTCGCGCATCTCCCGTTTGAGCTCCCACTCCAGGGAATCCGCCTCGTCAGCCCTGAGGGTCAAGCTCAAACGGCACGAAGAATGACGCGCGGTGAACAACTCCACCCCGAGTCGCTCGACCGCCGCCAGGGCCCGACTCGACACGCCGACACCCGACGCAGATCCGAGCTCGAATCGGGATACCGCGACCCGGGACACCGCCAAGGCGGAGGCCTCTCTCGGCTCCTCGACTTCGGTGATCACCGTGCCGGGCAGGGCCGGCTGGAAGGTCGAGCGGATCGACACCGGGATTCGATTTCGCGCTACCGGGGCCAAGGTCCGCGGATGCAAAACCTTGGCGCCGTAGCGGGCCAGGGCCGCGGTCTCGCCGTAATTCAATCGACGCAAGGGCTGGGCTTCGGCCACATAGCGGGGATCGGCGGTAAACACGCCGTCCGTATCGGTCCAGATCTCGACCCCGTCGGCATCGAGCGCAGCCGCCAGCACCGTGGCCGAAAGATCCGACGCACCACGCCCGAGGGTGACGGTGCGCCCTTTTTCGTCGGCGCCGAGAAAACCGGTGACCACGAGAATTTTGCCGTCGTAGAGGCCCGACAAGGCTTCCAGCACCTGCTGGCGGGTACGGCGCACGTCCACCTCGGGCTCTGCACCGTCGTCGCGAACCCGCAGGAGGGAGGTTCCGTCGACACCTTGGGCGTCGAGGCCGTGGGATCGGAGCCAGGAAACGACCCGCGGCACCGACAGACGCTCGCCGGTGGCCAGGACCCGGTGCCGAACCCCGTCCGGCACCTCACCGAGCAAGGCCACGCCGTCGAGCAGCCTTTCCAGCTCCCGCAGCCAGGGATCGATCTCCGCCTGCAGACGTTTTCTTTCGGCACCTTCCAAACGACCCGACGGATCCTCCAGATGCCGACGCCTGAGCTCTCGCGCCAAACCCACGGGAGGCTCCCCACAGGCGGCGCTTTGCAAGGCCCCAATCAATTGATCGGTGACCCCACCGAGGGCTGAAATCACCACCACCACAGGTCCTTTGGCGCGCGCAGCGCCGACGATGCCCGCCAACTTTTCCAAACGCTCGGGGCGGGCTACGGATGTTCCACCAAATTTGAGAATCTTCATCACAAGCTCCTTATCAACACGCGGCTTGGAGCACGGGCTCGGCCCGTTGAACCTCGGCGCTCAACGACCGCTCGAGGGCGGCCTGAATATCGTCACATAAGTCTTTTTTCCCTTCGATGCCGACCGAAATCCGCAGCAACCCATCATCGATGCCCGCTTTACGGCGGGCGTCGGGATCCATCGCGGCATGGGTCATGGTCGCGGGATGGGCGATCAGGCTCTCGACCCCGCCCAGGGATTCCGCCAGGGAGAACCAGCGCAATCCTTGGATGAAGGCTTTGACCGCTTCGACCCCACCCGCGAGTTGGAAGCTCAACATGGCGCCGAAGCCGCTCTGCTGCCGGGCCGCGACTTCGTGACCCGGATGGCTCTCAAGGCCGGGATAGAAAACTTTTTCAACCGCGGGGTGGGATTCCAGCAGCTCTACCAACGCGGCGGCATTTTCGAGATGAGCGACCATCCGAGGATGCAACGTTCGAATTCCCCGTAGGGTCAAATAGCTGTCGAAAGGCGCGCCGGTAATGCCCAAACAATTGGCCCACCAGGCCAGATCCTCCGCTAATTGGGGGTCCTTGGCCACGACCGCTCCTCCGACCACGTCACTGTGACCGTTCAGGTATTTGGTGGTGGAATGGACGACCAGATCCGCCCCCAGCTCCAACGGCCGCTGCAAAGCGGGCGAAAGGAAGGTATTGTCCGCCGCCACCCAGGCCCCTACTTTCGCCGCCGCCGAGCAAACTGCCTCGATATCGGTGATGCGCAGAATGGGGTTGGAAGGGGTCTCGACCCAGACCAGCCGTGGCCCCGCCGCGATCGCTCGATCCCGGGCCTCGGGATCGGAGAGGTCGACGAAAAGCACCTCGAAGCTGCCTTTCTTGGAGCAGGCGGTCAGCAGGCGGTGGGTTCCTCCGTAGCAATCAAAGGGCGCGACCAAGAGGTCACCAGGTTTCAACAGCTGCAAAACCAGGTGGATGGCCGACATGCCGGTGGAGGTGACCACGGCTCCGGCGCCGCCTTCCAGCTCGGCCAACGCATTCGCCAACAACGAGCGCGTGGGATTGCCGGAACGGGTGTAGTCGAAGGCGCGGGGCTCGCCGAAGCCGCTGAAGGTAAAGGTGGAAGATAGGTGAATCGGCGGCACCACGGCACCGTGGTGCAGGTCGGACGCCAAACCGGAACGGACCGCGACAGTGGAGCCTTCGAGACCGGACGGAGAGCTCTTGGAAGTCTTCAAGGTCATCTCAATGCTCCTCCGTGCCCGGACGGCTCGAGCTTCTGTCGCTCGTTCCGGGCACAGCAGTGCCCAGCTCGGCCAAGGGCCGCGCAGCCGAATCGGTCGTGTTGGGTTGGAATCGGGAATCCGTTGGAAAGGGAGTGCTCATTGTGGGTTCTCCTCGGGTTTTCCATCGGAAACTCGTACGAGGTACCGCCAATGAGTGCGACCGCATCCTGCGCCTTAGCGTTTTGCGGCCGCTCATCTGCCGGTGGATCTTTCAAGATCCCCGTAGGAGTTGGCACCTTCGTGACGTGGTGAGCGTCTCGGGTTGCCCCGGCGTCTTCGGGCCTATCCCTCAGCCGGTCTCGATGAGCTGAAGGCAGCGTAGAGCCATGGCGCCCGACTGTCAACCACCAGACGAAACAGTGACAGTTCTGGCCATTCTCACGGTTTATCAACGAATCTGCCGGCCGTGTCTTGCGGTGATCGGACCGTCCTCAACGTTCGAACATGACAAAATAGATACATGACGCAACGGCTCTACTCCTATCTCAAAGATCCATATCTGACCCATCTGCCCACCTGGGTCCTCGAGATCGGTGAGCTCGACGGACGTCCGTTCGTGATCCTCAACGACACCGTTTTCTATCCGGAAGGCGGAGGGCAGCCCGCGGATCGAGGACGGTTGGGTGAGCTGCGCGTTGTCGACGTTCAAAAAACGGACGGCCACATTCGTCATTTCGTTGACGGCCCCGCTCCGACCGTCGGCACTTCCTTCCGGGCCGAGCTGGATTGGTCCCGGCGCTTCGACCATATGCAACAGCACTCCGGCCAGCACCTGCTGACCGCCGTCGCGGATCGCCTTTTCGGTTGGAATACCACCTCTTTCCACTTGGGACCGGAGGTCTGTGACATCGAGCTCGACACACCGTCCGTGGAGCAGGAGCAGCTCGACGAGATCGAGCGCTTCATCGGTGACGTCGTGCGCGAGGATCGGGCGATCTCGTCGCGTCAAGTGGAGCCGGAATTCTTGGAGACGTCGAATATCCGCAGCCGTGGATTGCCGCCCGGCCATCGAGGTTTGGTTCGGATCATCGACATCAACGGCCTCGATGAATGCGCCTGCGGTGGCACCCATTTGAGATCCACGTGCGAGCTCGAGGCGGTCAAATTGCTCGGCACGGAATCCATCCGCGGCGGCACCCGCCTTTTTTGGGTCGCCGGCCGCCGGGTGCTGGACCGTTTGCACCGACACGAGCTGCGCAACCGTCGCTTGCGGGAACTGCTGGGGGCGGCCGACGAGGAGCTTCCCGAGGTCGCCGAGCTGAAAATCGAGCAGCAGAAACAAGCTCGGCGACGGCTTCAGCGGCTCGAGCAACGGTGGGCCCAGGCCGCGGCCGAAGCCCTGTCGTCTCGGCAGGGGCCTTGGGTCGAGGCCCACTTTGAAGAAACCGGCGCCGGTCCCCTGGGCCAGATCGCTCGTACGACCGTGGAGAAGTCGCCGGATCTAGCGGTTTTCCTCACCGCCGAAGACGAAAAGGGAGCCTACTTCGTGCTCGCCAAAGGAGAGCAATCCGAGGTTGAGCCGGCGCAAGTCGGTCCTTTGGTCGCGAAGGCCCTGGACGGACGCGGAGGGGGGAAAGGCGCCATTTTTCAGGGTCGCGCCAGTTCCTTGGAGCGACGGGACCAAGCCCTCGCCGCACTGTCCTGATTCTGCTGCGGACCGACAGAGGTAGGCCGTCCGTCGGGATCACTGCGTAGGGGCGAATCTTGGCTCACTGCGTAGGGGCGAATCTTGTATTCGCCCGCTCAGAGGCTAGCTTTCCTTCGGCGAAGCCGGAGCCGCTCCTTCCGGTAGCTGGTAGTCGGCGAATTGCGTCCGCAGGGTGAGCTTGGAAATCTTTCCCGTGGCGGTGTGCGGCAGCTCGTCGACGAATGCCACGTCGTCCGGCAGCCACCATTTGGCGACCCGCCCACGCAGGAAACCCAGCAGCTCTTCTTTGGTCGCTTTCTCCCCTTCCGCGGCCACGACCACCAGGAGCGGCCGCTCCGTCCACTTCGGATGAGGCAGGCCAATCACCGCGGCCTCCGCGACCTTGGGGTGCGCGACCACCTCATTTTCGAGATCGATGGAGGAAATCCACTCACCACCCGACTTGATCACATCCTTGGAGCGGTCTGTGATCTGCATGAATCCATCGGGATCCAAGGTGGAGACGTCACCGGTGGAAAACCAGCCCTCCTCGTCCAGGATCTCGCCGCCTTCTTGTTTGTAATATTCGCGAACCACCCACGGACCTTTGACCTGCAGCTCGCCGAACGCTTTGCCGTCGTGGGGCAGCACCTTGCCGTCCTCGTCGATGATGCGCATTTGCACCGCCGCCAGTCCGCGACCCTGCTTGAGCTGAAGGTCGACTTTCTGCTTCTGAGGCAGCGCGTCGTGCTTCCGCTTGAGGGAGCCCACAGAGCCGAGCGGGCTGGTCTCGGTCATGCCCCAGGCATGTAAGACCTCAATGCCGTGATCGTTTTGAAAAGCTTCGATCATGCTGCGGGGAGCGGCCGAGCCACCGATGATGACCTTTTCCAACGCGGGAAGGGTCTTGCCCTCCTTGCGCATGTAATCCAGCAGCATCAACCACACCGTCGGCACCCCTGCGGTCTGGGTCACTTGCTCGTCGTGCAACATCTCGTACACTCCGGCGCCGTCCAAGCGAGCTCCGGGCATCACCAGCTTGCAACCACAGAGAGCGGCGGCATAGGGAACACCCCAGGCGTTGGCGTGGAACATCGGCACCACGGGCAGAAAGCTGTCCCGAGCCGAAATCGCCAGGGTATCCACCATGCACACGCCGTAGGAATGCAGAACCGTCGAGCGATGGGAGTAGAGGACGCCTTTGGGATTGCCGGTCGTGCCCGAGGTATAGCAGAGGCTCGACGCGGTCGCCTCTTCCAGCTCGGGCCACTGGTAGTCCCCATCCTCCGCGCCGATCAGGTCTTCGTAGCAAAGGGCGTTGGTCAAAGCGGTCTCCGGCATATGCTGCCGGTCGGTCATCACCACGAAGGCCTCGACAGTCGGCAGCCGATCCGCGACCGCTTCGAGCAGCGGCACAAAGGTCGGGTCGAGAAAAATCAGCCGATCCTCGGCGTGGTTGACGATGTAGGTCAATTGCTCGGTGAATAGACGCGGATTGATCGTATGGCAGATCGCTCCCATTCCGGAGATGCCGAAGTAGAGCTCGAAGTGACGGTAGGTATTCCAAGCCACGGTCGCCACTCGATCCCCCTGCCCAATGCCCAAGCGCTGCAGCGCCTGTGACAGCTTCTTGGAGCGCAGATGGGCATCCGCATAGGTATAACGGTGGATCGGCCCTTCCAGGCTCCGGGTGACGAGCTCCGTATCGTGGTGATACACCGAGGCATAGCGGAGCAGGTCCGAGATCAAAAGGGGGCTGTTCATCATCAAGCCATACATGAAACGTCCTCTATCCTATTAGCTGGAAAGATCCTCTAGGCGAAAACCCAGGCCGCCGGAGCAGTGAGCTCTAGGCGCAGCGTCAAACGCCGGACCCGCAAGCCGTCAATCCGTTGAGCCAACAGATCTTATAACGATTCTTATGGCGATCCTCGGGATCTTGCTCGAATACCGGGGCCAACTTGTCCGAAGGGTCAAGCCAGAAGCCGTAATGCGCAATGTAAGACGCCCCTGATGAACTAGATCTATAAGAGCTCAACAACGACCCTTTCTTGAGTGGCGGAAACGGGTGATGCGAGTGATCCATTCCGATGGACCGATCCATATCCGGAATCACACCGTATCCAGGCCGTCCTCTGCCGTTCCGATCTAGTCTCTCCGAGCCCAGGCAGTCCTTTTAGGGGGTTGCCGGTCGCCGAGCCGACAAGCTGGTCGCGAAGCCGCAACCGTTCCGGGGGCAGCCGAAGTCGTTTGACAACAAACTTTTTCAGGAGATATTATACCGACCGTTCATTAGGTCACCAGAATAGACTGAAAGATCAAACTGAAAGATCAAACTGAAAGATCAAACAGTGCCGATCCGGCTCGCCCACACTCCATGGGCTCAGGCCGATCATGGCTCCGCGAGGTCTTTCGATTCCGGTCCATATCGCTGACTCGACCGAGCGCGTCCGGCAGCCTGAACGACGGCACACCCATTAGCGCGCGGCGAGCTGCGATCGCCGAGCCGCTCCCCCCTCCGGCATCGACCTAACCCATAGGAACCTCGAGAGAGCCCAGGCACCTTTGAAAGCTCACCCGTAAGCGCCTGAAGCTCCTTTCTCAAGAACATTTTTCACATCACCCAAAAAATAGCTTCCAAGGCGCATCTCACAAAGTTCTCTTGGGAGGGTCGATCCGTCCGCGCAGATGGCACCGCTGCACGGTATTGCCGGACGACCCTCCTTTTTTTTGGTCACATCTCCGTGGTTGGACCTGGTAGGCTCGGCCCATGAACAGCTCCCTAGAGACCCTGCTCCAAGAAGTCTCCAAGCAAGTAGACCGCGGTGCGAAGCTCAAAATCATCGTGCCGGAGGACACCGGCATGTTCAAGCTCGACAAGGATTTGGTCCACAACACCAAGCAGATGATCGACGAGACGACGAAGGTCTTGCTCGACGTCACCGATACCTTCGAGCAATCACCACCGGCGGCAGGCGCGAGCACGACCCTCTCTCCCCAAGAGGTCGCCGACCTGGCTTTCGTCTGCAGATCCGAGCTCAAGGAGCTGGCGAAAGAATTCGACGCCGCGGTCACCGATGGGAGTCTTTGGAAGATCGCCGCAGCCAATGATCAGGTGGTCTCGCGGGCGGTTCGGGCTCTCATCCCCATCGAATCCACATTGCGCGAATACGCCGGCCTCACCAGCTTGCATCGCCAATGGTTCGATCTCGACGACGCCCTGGAAATTCGTCAACAATTCGCCAACATTTGGATCGAGCTGCGCAAAGACGGCGAGCCGACCGCCGACAGCGTCGACGAGCTGCTGACCCGCATCACCCGCATGATCGCCGTCCTCAGACGCGATCCCATCTATCCCTATCTACGCATCGACGATCGGCTGGAGATTCGGGCGATCCAAAAAAGAATCTTCGCCTACTTGGAAGATACCTCTGCCACCCCGGGCGTCGAGGGAATCCGCCTCTTCCAGGACGCCGGCGGTTTCTTCGACCTTTTGATGCACAGTCACCGGCGTGAAGAGCTGGTGGAGAACGATCGGTTCCTGATCGACAGCATCTTCCGAGACGTCTTCGAATACGGCGAGGCACCGGAGATCATGCCCGAAGACAGCTTCGACGATCTGCGCTCATTCGTCGCCATGGATCCCGAGCTGGACGTCCTGCTGCTCAAAGGCGAGCCCAGCGCGGCCGAGCTCTTTCGAGAGCCGCTCAAGCGAATCCGCGAGCAGCTCAAGAAACATTAGGCTCAGGAAGCACTGAGCTCAAAAAAACACTGAGCTCAAAAAAACACTGAGCTCAAAAAAACACCGAGCGACCGCCCTACCCCATCTCCAACCACGGCTCCCGGCGTCCCATCTTGGTGGTCAAAGCTGCACCCACGCCGATGAAGGTGGCCATGGTCCAGGACCAGATGCCCAAATAGGGGATCAGCTTGAGCACACCGAGGGAGAGCAGACCCCAAGTGGCGGCCGTCAACGGCACCGGTCTCCCCTTGCCCATGCGCCGGTGTAACCAGGCTCCGAGGGCGTGAAAGACCGCGACCATGCCCCAGAACCGCAACACCAAGGCGACCACCGCCACCAAGACCAACAGCGGCACTCCGAGCAACGCGCCGGAAAATGCGCTGAAGAAGAGGGCCGTCAGCACCATGGCGGCGACACCGGTCAGGCCGACGAAGAAATTTCGAAAGGGCTCTATCTGCACGGACTCGGAGGTCGAGATCAGCTCGCGGCGGCCGATGGCCAACACGAAGAGCACCATGAACGACCAAAAAGCCAGCAAAGCCAGGCGAGCTCCGAGCACCAGCCTCGAGGTGGACGGCAGCCCCATGGAGGGGGCGCCCATGAGGGTCACCCAAAGGTCGGACGCTTCTGGATAGGCCACGGAACGGCCGCCGATCGCCGCACCGGAAGCGGCCTCGATCAAACCACCGAGCACATAGACGTCACCACCGATCGCCGCGGTTTCCGCCAGCTCGGCGTCACCACCCAAGACGATGAGATCCCCATTGACCTCACCGGAAACCCGCGCATTGCCGGAGATGACCACCGCGTGGCTCATGGCCTGGCCTTCCAGCCATAGGTCTCGGCTCAGTGCAACGATTCGGGAACGGGCGAAGCTTCCGGCCTCGAGATGATAGGCGGCAGTCGTCTCCACGGGCGACACCTCCACGGGCGACGCCTCGACGGGCGACGCCTCGCTCGACGCCGCGGCTGGGAGGGTGCCGAAGAGTGTCAGCGCGACGAAACAGAGAACGATAGGCCGTGGAACGCCAAACGCCCCCGAGATTGAGCCGGCCGTTTGAAGGACCGAATCCAGGGGGCGGATGGGATGTCGTGAGCGAGCCGTGGTCACGATGTTTTAGAGCTCGAGGTGATCGGGCTCAAGAGAGATGATCCGTTTCTCCCGGTGGGCTCTCGTTGTGATTTCCACCGTGGTAATTCCCACCGTGCCCAGAAGCTTCCTCCGCGACGGGGCGGTGACGGCGGCGCATAAGGGACACAAAGAGGAGGTTGATACAAAGCACCAACATGGCCAAAGCCGCCATGCTCATCGGCGAGCCCGCGAGCATCTCTTCCAATCCCATGCCCGCTCCACGCCAAGTGGCGACGGCGACTCCCGCCCCCGCCAAAGCCGTGGTCTGCATGAAGTCCGCGATCGCGGAACCGGTTCCGATCACCGGATGATCGGCGCTCACTCCCGCCAAGGACCAAGCCGCCCCTAGGGCGAAGACCAACATCATCGCCAAGGGCAGTCGCCAGGCCTGGGAACGGGACTTCTGCCACATCTCCAGATCCACCGAGGCCATCACATCGTCGGTAAACGAAGCGCGCACGTCGGTGTGGTCCTCGGCCAAGGCCCGATGCAAACGTGACCAGCATTCTCGCTCCGCTTTGAGCGCCTGGGCTTCTTGCTCGGATCGGTGCTTCGTCCGCTCCAGATATTCTCCCAGTCTGGTTTTTTCGGCACCGCCGAGCAATCCCTCGGCGTCCAAATCCATCCAGCTCGCCAGCTCTGCGTGATCGACGGTTTCCATCTTCCTTATCCTCATTTCATGCCAGTTGTGCATTCGCCCATCGAGCGGTCAATCCGTCAGGAAATCACCGAGTTGATCCTTGAGCATCTGACGTCCACGGAACAACTTATTCTTGACGGTTCCCAAAGGCATCTCTTTCATCGATGCGATCTCGTCGTAGGAGAGCTCGCCGTAATGCCTCAAGGTGATCAGCTCTTTGTACTCCCAAGGCAAATCATCAATCGCCTGACGAATCGCCGATCCTCTCTCGACGTTTCTGACATCTTGATACGGCGTCGGATCCTGACCGGGAAGCTCCCAATCCCCACCGTCGCCATCCGCGTCGTCGCGGTGGATCGATACCAGCTTGAGACGACGCTTACGAATCATGTCGATGGCGGCGTTTTGTGCCACTCGGAATAACCAGGTCGAGAAACGGTACTTGGGATCGAAGCGATCAAGTGCACCATAAATCTTGACAAAAACTTCCTGCGCCAAGTCGTGTGCATCTTCCTCGTTCCGCAACATCCGGTGCAAATAGCTCACCAGACGCCCTTGGTACCGACCCACGAGGTCCGCGAACAGCTCGGGACGGCCATCGAGAATCGAGGCAACCAGCTCTTCGTCGGTCGGATGAACGGGTCTTCTCGACATAGGCTAGGTACGCAGCGGTTTTCGGAAGGTTGCAAAGGGTTTCACGAATCTGCTTTCTCTACTCGGAGATTCGATAGACACGACGAATCTTCTGGCCTTGAATCCATTGTCTCAACAGGTCCCGGCCCTCGATGACGCGTCCGAAAATCGTATATCCCCCGTCTAGATGCGGCTGGGGGGTGATGGTCAAAAAGAACTGGCTGCCGGCCGTATCCGGACCGGCGTGAGCCATGCCGAGCATCCCCGCCTCGTAACGCAGAAGGTTGAGCTCATCGCGCAGAGAATAGCCGGGACCACCCGCCCCGTCTCCCCGCGGATCCCCTCCTTGCACCACAAAGTCGGGAACGATGCGGTGGAATCGTAAGCCATCGTAGAACCCTTGATCCGCCAGCTGCTGGAAGCTCAAACACGTCAACGGCGCCTCGCTGCAAGCGAGCTCTACCGTCAGAGTGCCGAGATCCGTTTCCAGACCATAGCGGACCGGCGAGCCCGTGCGGGCGACGATCTGCCGATAGGACTCGATCGTTCGCCGCGACTCGACCTTGCCCAAAGGGGGCGGATCCTGGCCCAAGGCCCTCAGCGCGGACGCCGCTTCCCGGCGGGTCAGATAGTCGGCGTCTCGGGAAATTTCGGCCAATAGGTCCAAAATCGCCCCTCGCTCGTGAATAGCGGTCGGGCTCTCCGCCCTTTTGCCGAGGGCTTTCACCGCCGCCAGTCGGACGTCGGGCGCGCGATCGGCCACGGCTCGCTGGTAGGCCGAGGCGAGCATGTCGTAGGGCAGGCTCGGCGTATCTTCCGCCCAGTCCAAGACGGTGGAGCGAACCACGAAATCGTCATCGGCAAGGCCGAGGCGAGCGGCGTCCAGAGGGTCTTCGGAAATCTTCAACAGCTCGTCGATGGCGGCGGCCCGCACCCCCGGGCTCGACGCCTCGGCTCCGGCGATCACCAGCTCGTCCTCTCCGATGAGGGCCGCGGCGCGGACCGCGGCGACCCGCAAGGACATCACCTCCGATCGAGCCGCGTCGGCCACCACCAGCAAAATTCTCGGATCCGCGGCCTGGGCGAGCGCCATCAACGCCAGCTCCCGCTCCCGCACCTGACCCTCGCGGACATAGGTTTCCAGCCGTGAGCCGATCGCCTCGTCCAGGAGCCATACCGAGGAGGCTTCAATGGCCATGATCCGCACGTCGGCCCGCGGATCGTCCAACAGCTCCAGGATTCTCGGTCGCCAATCGTCGGGCGCCGGAGCCGTGGCGGCGTCCACCAAGCGCTTGGCCGAGCGCAGCGCATGGATCGTCGGACCGGGACGGACGTCGTCGAGCAGAGGTCGAAGGAGCTGCAGGTCGGCGCGTTCTCCGACGATACCGAGGGCCCGCGCGGCAAGCCCTCGAATCCACGGGTCCGGGTCGTCCACCAGCTGCCGGATCCACGGCAGGCCCTCCGGTCGGGGTAGACGACACAGGGCATAGGCCGCCATCGGTCTGAGCTCCGGCTCCGCCAGCCCTTGCTCCGCCCATCGGACGACGGCCACGGTGTCGAATCGGAAGAGGCTGGGCATCAATCGGGAAAGAATTTCGCCGCTCGGGGCTTCGAGCAGCCGCTGGATCACCCGATCCAAGGGAATGCCGGCCTTCGCCGCCCCTTCCACGGCGAGACGGCCGATTTCGGGATCGGTATCCGCCATGGCGGCGAGCAGAGTTTGGGCCGCCACCCGATCCCCCTTCTCCGCCAGCTCGCCCATGGCGAATATGGCTGCCCGGCGAACCTCTGGATCGACGTCACCGGCCAAGGATTGCAACGCGGGACCCGTGCGAGGGTCCCCGACCCTGCCCAAAGTCAAAGCCAGCTCGCGACGCAACGTCGGTCCGGCGGACGCCGCGGCCGCCACCGTGACCGGGTCCAGAAACTTCTGGTCCGACATCAACAACAACAAAGCCCGAAGCTCATGACTTTGCGCATCGAGGAGGTCGCCGCTCGCCTTCGGCCCGGTTTGCGGTGTGGTTTCGGGAGACCCGGCGCCGGCTCCGCAGCCGAGCGCGCCGAGGACCGCAGCCGTCAATAGAAGTAGCTGCGTGGATCGCGAGAGTCTCGTCAGAAGGGTTGCGTTGGTAGACGCGCTGGAGGCGGGGATAAAGTCCCGACGGGCCTTTCGGTGAATCATGGGCGAGATCCTATGTGTTCCGGGCGCGGGGTGCAAAACCGACCGCGCTCCCTTCCATTGAATCCACCACTAAATCCACTAAATCCACTAAATCCACTAAATCCACTAAATCCACAAATGAATCCACCACGCTGAACGACCCCTCGCCCAACCCATCGATGAGCCCCATCCATGAGCCCCATCCATGAGCCCCATCCATGAGCCCCATCCATGAGCAAGGTGAAAGATTCGTGCAACCGACCGTCCCCACCTATAATCCATCCGTGAGCGACGACACACCCAGACACCTACTCGATTTCCGGGGCATCTACCGGGCGTTCGGCCGTTTGAAGGTGCTCCGAAACGTCAACGGGCAGGCCCGTGACGGCGAGCTGCTGCTGATTACCGGTGCCAACGGCTCGGGAAAGTCCACGCTCCTGCGCTGCCTGGCGGGTTTGATGCGACCCCAAAAAGGTCGAATTACCTGCGTGCAAAACGGCAAGGATCTCCGACTGGAAGCCCGCCGACGCCAAGTAGGTTTTCTTTCCCCGGACGTGGCTTTTTACAGCGAGCTCTCCACCTTGGAAAATCTCGAGCTCTTCGCCAAGCTGCGCGGCGTCGAGCCCGCGCGGGGAGGTCAATTGCTCGACCGCCTGGGCCTGCCGCGAAATCGACGAGCCGGCGCCCTGTCGTCGGGCATGCGCCAGCGGCTACGGTGGGCCTTTGCCCTCCTGCACGAGCCCAAGATCCTTCTGCTGGACGAGCCCCTACAAAACCTGGACGCTCCGGGTCGACGGGATGTCTGCGAGCTGCTCGAAAACCACTTGACCGACGGCTTGGCGATCGTCGCCAATCCGGACCCCATGGACCTTCCCCGAGTCGATCATCATGTTGAGCTGGCTAGCTGAGACCCTAGCGGTGCTGGCCAAGGAGTGGCGCTGTGAGCTGCGCACCCGATACGCCCTATCGACGGTCGGGCTCTTCGCGCTCTCCACCCTCTTCATGGTCAGCCTGTCCCTCGGTCCCATGGGCTCGTCGTCTGAGCTGAGGCCCGTGCTGCCCGTCTTCCTTTGGGTGATCCTGCTCTTCGCCGCCTCAGCCGGTTTGCCGCGGGCTTTCGTGCACGAAGAAGAGTCGGGCACCGCCGACCCGCTGAGGCTTTCCGCCACCCCGTCAGCGGTTTTTTGCGGCAAGGCCCTCTACAACCTGAGCTTGCTCCTGCTGCTCGAAGCTTTCATTACACCGTTCTTTATCGGCATGCTGGCCTTGCCGATCGCCTCCCCCGTCAATTTCGCCATCGCTTTGCTGGCGGGCGGCATCGGTCTGGCGGTCGGATCCACCTTGATTGCCGCCATGGTGGCCCAAGCGCAGGTGCGAGGCCCCCTCTTCGCGGTCCTTGCCTTTCCGATTCTTTTGCCGCTGCTCAAGATTGTGGTCGACGCCAGCTTGGGCGCGGTGCTCGGCAGCCCCGTAGACATGGCGCTGGCGTTGGCATTTCTATATGATTCTATGGTCACGGTGGCGAGCCTTATGCTCTTCCCCGTGGTCTGGAATCCTTAGATTCGTCTCACCCCAACTTCCGGCAACCACCATGAAAAATATCCTGCGTTGGTCGCTCTGGCTCTGGATCTCCGGGGTCATCGTTGCTGCTTTGCTGTGGGCCCCCTTGGCCCAAGGGTTCTCCGGCCTCTACGGCGATGCTCCTCAATCCAGCCGCATCGTCTTCTTCCACGTGCCCCTCGCGGTGGCCTCCTTCTTCGCGTTCATGACCGCCGCGGTGTGGAGCATCCTTTACCTGATCAAGCGACATCCCAAACAAGACTTCCACGCCCACGCGGCGATCGAGGTCGGATTGGTATTTTGTGTGTTGGCGACGGTCACCGGAGCGGTTTGGTCGAAAGTGCAGTGGGGCAAATATTGGAATTGGGATCCTCGCCAGCTTTCGATCGCCATCGCCCTGCTCTTCTACGGAGCCTATTTGAGCGCCCGCGGCGCGATCGAGGACCCCGAGGTTCGCGCTCGAATCTCCGCCGCCTATTCGGCTCTCGGCATCGTGGTCGCGCCCTTCCTATTCTTCATCATGCCCCGCATGGCCAGCTTTTCGTTACACCCGAAGCCCGGAGGCGCCGAGATGGACCGGGCGATCGGCACGGTGGTGGTCGCCGCTATCGCCGGATTTACCGCTCTCTTCTATTGGATGCAAAGCCTCAGAGCCAGAATGTTGGCCCTCGAGGCCTCCGACCTGGAGCCCGAAGACGAGCTCGCGGCACCTTGATCCCGGCAACATCCCGGCGGCACCCTGAGGAAACCCCGAGAGTGGCGGTTCCACAAATAAGCTCTCCCCCTTCTGAAGCGGAATTATTCGAGGAGATCGAACGTTGAATATAGATGGAATCTTTTGGTTAGCTGCGGTGAACTTGATCATCTGGACCGGGCTCTTTCTCTACCTGATGAGCCTTGAGAAGAAGATCAAGAACCGGGAAGAAGAAAGCTCGTAATCACGGCTTCCCCATCGCCTAGCTCGAAATCCACAGGGCATTGAACCTGGAGCTCAATATGAAAAGCAAAACCCCTCTTTATTTCTTCGGCGCGGCTCTTTTGGTGGTCTTCGCCGCCTTCTCGTACACCAAATTCACCGAGGCGTTGACGCCTTATGTGAGCTACGAGGAAGCCATTGCCACGGCCCGCAGCGTGCAAGTGGCCGGGGGCCTGGAACAAGGCAGCTCGTCCTACGATACGCAAAGCGGAAACCTTCACTTCACCCTGGTCGATCCGGAGCGATCCAATAAGACCATGCGCGTACGCTACGAAGGGGTGAAACCCGCCAACTTCGAGGAAGCGATTTCGATCGTGGCGATCGGCAAATGGGATACCGACAGCGAGGAATTCGCCGCCCACGACCTATTGGTGAAATGCCCGTCGAAATACCAGGGTGTCGAAGGCTATGAAAGCAAATCCTACAGCGCCGGCGACATGCCCAAAGATGGTGGATCACAGCCCTACGGTTCCAGCGACGGGTACCCTAACCAGGATGAGACGTCTGAAGCCGTCGGACCTTCCATCTAGCGGCCCCATCTGAAGATCGAGCACCCATGAGCCAAGCCCTCTCCCACCTGTACCTTCCGGGCGCCGTCACTATGTGGTGCGCGGTGTTTTTCGCCCTCGCCTCCCTCTGGGGATATACCCGCGCCCTCAACGGCGACCGCACCGCGCTGACCTACGCCCGGCGCGGTTACAACTTCTACGCCCTCTCCGTGGTGCTCGCTTGCGTCGTCATGGTGATTTGCCTGTGGCGGCGGGACTTCCGGATCGAGTACGTCTATCAATATTCGGGCCTCGATCTGGCCAGCCATTTCCAGATGGCGGCGTTGTGGGCCGGGCAAAAGGGCAGCTTCCTGCTCTGGCTGCTGTGGAGCGCCCTGATCGGCATTCCCGTGGCGCGCTCCGCGGGACGCAGCGAGTCGTCGGTCATGTGGGTCTATTTGCTGACCCAATTCGGCCTGCTGTTGATTCTGACCAAGAACAATCCCTTCGTGATGCTGCCCGAGGCACCGCCGGACGGCGCGGGCCTCAATCCCCTGCTGCAAGACGATTGGATGGTCATCCATCCGCCGGTGATGTTCATCGGTTATGCGTCGACGGCCATTCCTTTCAGCTTCGCCATCGCCGCCCTTTGGCGCGGGGACACCAAGGATTGGGCGACGCGGGCCTTTCCATGGACACTGGCCGGCTTCCTGGTGCTCGGCACCGCCATCTTGATGGGCGGTTATTGGGCTTATAAAACTTTGGGCTGGGGTGGCTATTGGGGTTGGGATCCGGTGGAGAACGCGTCCCTGATCCCCTGGTTGGTGGACGTCATCCTCATCCACGGCCTGTATTTGGAAAAGACCCGCAATCGCTACCGGCGCCTCAACTTGGTGCTCGCTTGCGTCCTCTTCTTGACCGTGCTCTACGGCACCTTCCTCACCCGATCCGGCGTCTTGGCCGACTTTTCCGTGCACAGCTTCGTCGACCTCGGCCTGTCGGCTTGGCTGGTGGGTTTGATGGGATTCCACGCCTTCATGGCGGTGGGGTTGTTGGCTTACCGCTGGCGCTCCATTGAAACGGAGACCAATGAGGACCCGGTGTTCTCCCGGGGCACCTTCCTGGTGCTTTCGACCCTAATCGTCGGCCTGTGCACTTTGGCGGTGACCTTCGGCACCTCGGCGCCCTTGATCACCCGCTGGTTCCGAGACAATCCGGCCCAGGTGGGCCCGGAGTTCTACAACACGGTCAATATGCCGTTGACCCTGCTGGCGGCCTTCCTGCTCGCCTTGGTGCCCTTCGTGACCTGGCGAGAAACGCCGGCCGACAAGCTGGCGGCCAAGCTGGTGCCGAGCCTTCTGGTCGGACTGGTCTTGGCGTTGATCGTCGGGCTCGCTGTCCACGTCGAGGAGCTGATCCATTGGCTGCTGCTCGGTCTCGCCGCCTGGGCGTTGATGGCCAATCTACAAAAAGTCGTCACCCTCGCCCGGCAAAACGGATGGGCGTCCATCGGCGGCTATTTGGCCCACGTGGGGGTCGGCATCATGTTGATCGGCGTGCTCACGTCTTCGGCCTATGACTTCAGCTCCAAGGTGACCCTGCCCCAGGGTGAAACGGTTCAGGTCGGGGATCTCTCCCTGACCTTTCAGCGGTTCATTCCCAGGGATGGACGCAATAAAGAACGCATGGAAGTCCGAGTTGAGCGCGGCGACGGTCTTTCGTATTTGGCGTATCCCAAGCTCTTCGTCAACGATCGCACTCGCCAGCTGATGGCCAATCCGGACGTCAAGAAGACCTTCCTCCAGGACTTCTACATCTCGCCGATTCAATACGAGCCGGCCGAGTCCATGGGCGCCGACCACCGCACCGTGCTGGCCAAAGGCGCTTCCTCCGTGCTCGGGGATTACGAGGTTCGGTTCCTGGACTTCGAGCTTCAAGGGCATAACGCCGGGACCCAGCTGGCCGCTGGACAACCCGTGGAGGTCGGGGCAAGGCTGGAGATCACTCGCCAGGGACAAACCGAGTCCGTCCGGGCCGTTTACCGCTTCGATCAAGCAGGCAATATCGACAGCCCGCCGGTCTCGCTGCAAACCCAGGGAGCGATCGCGCTCACCGGCATCGATCCACAAACCGGCAGCATCCAAATCGCTTTGTCCAAATCCGGGGATTTGAGCCCGGTGCCGCCCCGTCTGTCCGTGGACGTCACCGAAAAACCGCTGATCGTCCTGGTTTGGTACGGTCTCTACGTGATTCTCGCCGGCGGTCTAATCTCCACCTGGAAGCGTTTCCAGCAGAGCAGCCGAGTCGACGAGATTCGCGATCGCATCGCCGAGGCCCAAGCCGGCGCCTGATCCTCGAGCTGAGCTCCATCCAGAAATGCTCCTCGGCGGGTCGCCGCGGCAGATCCGTCATAGGAGCGGGGCTTGCCCCCGCCCGTTCCCATTGCCGAACGAAATGCTTTCTCGGCGGTCGCGCGGTAGATCCGTCGTAGGGGCGGGGCTTGCCTCCGCCGTTCCGGAACTCGAACGTAGGGGCGGGGCTTGCCCCCGCCCGTTCCCATCGCCGAATGAGCGGGAGGGCGCAAGCCCCTCCCCTACATTGAGGCTCCAGTGGCGAAGGGGACCTCGCGGCTGAGGCGCGGGTCTTCCCCACAGCCTCAGCGCTTGGTCGGCATCGCCAGGCTCACCCCAATCCCGGCGACGAATCCCATCACCAGGGCCCAGAACGGCGGCAGGAAGCCGAAGAGGGGCCAATGCCCCATCCAACCCAAGACCAAGACCCCGTTGCCGACCACCAAGGAGGCGACGGCACCGGAGGCCGTGAACCGCGACCACCGCACCCCCAGGAGCATGGTGGGGAAAAGGGTCAAATAGCCTTCAAACGCCTTGCGGGAAATGCCGAAGATCGACTCGTCCCAGGCCACCGCCAGGAAAAAGACCAACACGCCGATGGCGGCGGAGAAGATCCGACCCGCCCAAACCTCGGCTCCAGCCGCCAGCTTCTCCGAGCGCATGGGCTCGACCACATCGCGCATGACCATCGAGCCGAGGGTGAGGATCTGGGCATCCAAGGTCGACATGACGGCGGCCAGCACCGCCAGAAACCCCAACGAGCCGAGCAACGCCGGCATGTGAGATGCGGTCATCAGATGGAAAATCTGATCCGAGCGCTCCAGATCGGGGAAAGCGGCGGCACCCCAGACACCGATCAGCACCGCCGGCACCCAGATCAGGGCCAGCGCCAAGGGATACATGCGCACCACCTGACGCACGGCTCGATCGTCTTCGGCGGCCATCAACCGCACCAGCATATGGGGAAATACGATCACCGTCAGGGCGATCACCATGCCCCAAGACGCCCACGCCTTGGGTGCGAATAGGCCCCCCTCCCCCACCACCAACAGCGAGGGGTCCATCTCCTTCACCTTCTGCATGGCCGGACCCAGCCCGCCCAGGGAATGGGACATGAAGAAGAAAGCCGCGGCCATGAACACCATGAACACCAACCCCTGGAAGACGTTGGTCCAAGCGGTCGCTCGCATGCCGCCGAGGCTGGTGTACACCAAAGCCGTAATCACCACCGCCATCGCCGCCCCCCACATCGGCACCTGGCCGTCGCTCGACTGCGAGAGGATCAGGGCCGCGCTTTTGACCCCTTGGGTCATGTAGGGAATGGTGTAGAGGGTGAAGAGAAAGAAGAGCAGAAAGCCGACGGCGGGGGAGCCCAATCGTTTGGCGTAAAGCTCGGCCGGCGTCAGCGCACGGTATTCCTTGGCCAGCGCCCGGGCGGGCACGCCGATCAACCAAAAAGTTAGCGGAATTCCCAGGCCAACGATGGCCGCGTTGAGGCCGAACACTCCAATCCCCAGGTTGTACGACAGACCGGGGATGCCGACCAATACGAACGAGGTGTTGTTGGTGCCGAAAAGGGCCATGAAAAGCACCAGCGGACCGAGAGCTCGACCGGCCAAGAAATATTCCTCGGGCGAGCTGCTGGCCTTTCGGGTCGAGATGAATCCCAACACCAGCACCACGGTCACATAGACCACAAAAGCGATGATCAACTGGGTGAGTGAGCCCATCAGGAGTCCTCCCGCCAAACGTAACGGGTGAAATACATCAGATAGATCCAGGCCAGGACCATCCAAACCAAGCGGTAAGCCATTTCTTCCGGCAGCCAACCGAAATACAGCACTGGACGCTGCTCACGCCAAAAATCCAGGTGCAGGGCGATCAGGAGAAGAAATCCTCCCCAAGCCAAGAATCGATGCATGAGACCTCCTCGTGCCAATCATGGTCGGAATCGAGAGCCGTCGACAGCGCCGGATTCTACCCGACTCGAATCCCGGCCCAGGGGCGAATTCCGGGGTCCGGGGGAGCCGCGCCACCTCCGTCTCAACAAAAATCGACGATCTGAGCAAAAATTACTCAGATCTGGAATAAAGGGGATAATCTTAGTGTTTGACACTCATGAACAGGCAAGAAGCCGCCCAGAGCACCGCTCGGCACCTCTTGCCCAAAGCCAAATTTTTTGACGGAGACCTCTCCGACTCAACGCATCGTGAATCTCGCACCCCACGAAGGAGAACAACCATGTTGACCCGTTATCGTCGACCCCAAGCGTCCCTCTCCCACTTCAACCGCGACCCCTTCTTCACCTTCATCGACCGGTTCTTCAACGACATGCACGGTGGTGTCGACGCCTTCCACGGCGACTCCGAAGGTCTGCAGCGTCAGAGCTGGATCCCGGCCATGGACGTGGTCGAGAACGACGACGCCTTCGTCGCCACCGCCGACCTTCCGGGTCTGACCAAGGAAGACATCCAGATCTCTTTGGACGAAGGCGTGCTGTCGGTTTCCGGCGAGCGCAAGCTCGAGCACCAGGAGAAGGCTGAGGACGGCAAGGGCTTCCGCCGGTTCGAGCGGGCCTACGGCGCGTTCAACCGTTCCTTCACCTTGCCCCAGGGCGTGGACCAGGAAAATGTCAGCGCCTCGTTCGACAACGGCGTGCTCACCTTGACCCTGCCGAAGTCGGAGGTCGCCAAGAGCCGCACCATCAGCATCTCCTGACCCTCTGATCACCGAGCAGATGCAGCGGGACACCCCGGCGGGGTCGTCCCGCTGTCTTTTTGGCGACACAGTTTTTTTGGAGACACAGTGTTTTTGGCGACACATTGTTTTTGGGCCGCTGTGTTTTTGGAGCCGGTTGGGCTCGTTATTCCCGACGAGCACAACATATAATCGTGGATCCTTTGAACGCGAAGACAACCCGATGGCTCAGGACGGATGAGAGCATATGGATTGGACGCCTTTGATCGGCCGACGTCGACCCGCAGAAGTGGATGCGCTTCGACTCGCCATCGTGATTCACCAATTGGGTGAGAAGGACGACGACCCGCAGATCGTGCGACGGATCGACGGTGAGCCCCGTCTTCAAAGCTTGGATCACCTGCTCCGGCACCCCACGACCCTGGCCTATGTGCTGATCGATCAATACAGCCGGCGGAAAGACCTCTCCGAACGGCGCGCAACCCTGGTCCGCAAAATCCGGCAGCTGCTGGCCAATGAGCGTCAGCAGCATCTGCCCGCGCGTCGGCGACGAGCCTGGCAAACCCGACCGGACGGAAGGTCCACCACGGCCCTACACTCCTTCGTACCTTGCCGCTGGCAGAAGCTCGACGACGTCCTGGCTTTTCTCGGTAGCAGGGATCTGGTACGAGTGTCCGTCCGCCCTCGAAGCAGCTCCCAAGAAGCTCTCCTCTCCTACGGCCTGACCCAGACAGCCGCCGAGCTGCTGGATCGTGAGCTTTATCCCAAAGACCGCAAGAGCATGCTGCACTCGCAGCTGTGCGGAATCATCACCGATCTTCTCCCCCCCTTCGACGACCGGCAATGGCCGTCCGTGCTGCAAGACACCGAAGAGCATCTCGACGACTTCATCCGCGAGGAACAGATTCCTCTGGAGCAAGACCCCCTCGGCATGCTTTTTCAGATCACTTTCCAGGAACAGCTCTGAGCCTCGGCTCTTCACTTAGACCGATCGGACCGCCATCGACATGACTGAGATCGATCACCTTTATTCCACCCTTCGCCCCGCCCTCCGGGGTTTCAAGCTCAACGAATTCCGCCGGGCCTTAGAAGGTCTCGAGCCGGCCCTGGCCGCAGCCCCGGGACGCCGCTGCCAGCTGACCTTGAGGCGGTTGCGATTCTGGGGCGAAAAGAAAGGTGATTTTCGGTTCTTTCCGGGCGTCAACGTGCTGCGAGCCGGCAACGACAAGGGCAAGTCCTCAATCCTCAAAATGATCCACTTCTGCCTGACCGGCAAGAACGATCTCAAAAAGGATGTCGACAGCTGGATCGAGCACGTGGAGCTCTATATCGAGCTCGACGGTCGGCCCCATGCCATCGAGGTACAAAAAACCAAACGTCCCCGGGGTCGCATCCTCAAATGTCGCGACGACCGCCCCGAAGACCTGGAACGAGCCGAGATCTTGGTGGAATTTCGCAACGGCAAAGCCATGCAACAGCAGCTCGAAACCTTCTTCAATCGGAAATTCGGCCTGCGTCCCTTGATGGGCACCCAAAAAGACTCGCGCAAGCGGTCCGACCAATTGCTCGACGCCCCGACCTCCTACCGAGCCTACGTCCGCGGCCTCTACATCACCCAGGACATGGGTTATACGGACCTGGTGACCGACGGCGTGCCCTACGGCAATCTCTTCAAGAAAATCGTCGGCATGTTGCTCGGTCTCGACGGCCTCGACGCCAACTTCGCCGTAGAAGCTCGGCTGGCGCACATCGAAAATCGGCTGGGCAAGGAAGAGCGCTACCATCGCCGCCTGGAAGCGTCCCTGGGTCTGCGGGATTTGGCCACCCTCGACGAAGAGATCTCCAAGCTCGAAACCTACATCGACGAGCTCAAGGTCGAGCGCACGGCCCTGCTGGTGAGGGCGACCTCCAACGACCTCGACCAACGTCTGAGCGAGCTGACCGAGCGCCTGGTCGCCCTCGACCAAGCGCGCCAAACCAAGGCGCAAGATCTGCGAGCCGCCGAGATGGAGCTGGCGATCACCGAGGACGAAGCCGCGGAGCTGGAAGCCGGAATCCACGGAGCCGAGGTGCTCGCCCCGGTGCAATCCAAACAGTGGGCCAGCTACGGTATCGAGCTGAGCCCCGACCAGCAGGCCGAGCTGCAAGCCAAGGCCGACGAAGAACGTCAATCCCTGTTGGCGATCGCCGAGGATCGGCTCGCCCAAGCGAAGCGATCCCTGGAAGCTCAGCGACGGGCGGTCGAGCGACTGCGCACGGAGCTCCAAGAGCTTGAGTTCCGTGCGGACCAAGAAGCGCAGCAGAAGCGTCATCTTCAAGCCCAGCTGAGAAGCGCGCACCAAGGCACCGCCGAGCTCGATCGCGAAATCGAGCTCGAAACCCGCTACCTGGGTCGCTTGGAAGCGGAAAGGGAGAATGCCACGCGGTTGGTGTCGAAGGACGAAGAAGGCGCCGGCATGCAAGAGCTGCTGCGGGCCAAAACCATCCTCGACACGGTGCTACGCCACCTGCGAACCGAGGACGCCGGGGGCAATGAGCAGCGCAAGCAGGACTTCGCGCGCCGGGTGCAGGACTATTGCACCACCATCGGTTTTCCGGGCCTGGAGGACATCAGCCTGGACGCTCAGCTCAAACCTCGAATCAGCCAAAACGGCAAGGTCTACACCTTCGAAGAGCTGTCACCGGGCGAAAAGGTCCGCTTCGTGCTCGCCTTCTACCTCGCTCTGGCCATCGTCACCGCAGAGGATCTACAGAACGGCGCCCACCCCGGTTTGATCCTCATCGACTCACCGGGCAAGGAGGAAATGGTCGAAGGAGATTTCGAAGCGGTGGTCAAGCTACTCTCGCAAATCGAGGTCAACCACTCCACTTCCATCCAAGTCCTGGTGGCCACCTCGATACCCGCCATCCGCGGAGCCACCCAAGTCTCCAAGCAATACTTCATTTCCGAGGACGACGAGCCGGTTTTTGGCTAGGAATCAGACCGGACCCGGTGGCTGGAGGGGCAAGCCCAACAGCTCGAGCTTCTTGCGGTACGCAGCCACCGACTCTTCTTTGCGGTCCATGAGCCACAGCACTTGCCCCAGGTTGTTCCACACGGAAGGCGAGTCCGGCTCGATTTTCAGAGCACGGCGCAGGCTGGACTCAGCCTCTGAGTATTGTTTGAGGTCCGTGAGCACGGCACTGAGGGTCAAGAGGATCGCTACCCGGCTGGGGTCCTCCGCGCCCGCTCTTCGGTCGGCCTGCTGAAGCTCTATCAAGGCCGCTTCCGGTTGTCCGGAGGCCAAACGCTCTAAACCTCGATAGAAGCTGACTTTCGGATGGCCGGGAATCTCTACCGCCACCTGGTCCAGCAGGGAGCGGGCTTCGGCCAAGCGCTCGGGGTCCGCCGTCAGCTGTCCTGCTGTTTCGGCCGTGGCCGCTCCGACCAGATGCCACACGCGGTCCAGCTTGGCGATTTGCGCTTTCGAAAGGGGCGCCGAGGCGGCGCCACCGAATCCGGACCCCCACATCAGCCCGAATCCCACCACACCGACAATCAATAGAATCAGCAGGGTCCACACCAAACCCTGGAGCGCGGGAGAAGGTTGATCAAAGTCGAAATCAGATCCGCTCATGGCTATGTCTCACTGAGGTTCAGAGTGGTTTGGACCCATGGTGGATCCCGGACCCACAGCGTATCAACCAAATTCCGGTTTTGCTCCGCCTCACAGATCAAAAGAGGCCGGTGCTGCTAAGATTTCTAAACCGTCGTCGACGGCTCTCTCCTGATCCCATCGTCTGTCGCGCTCGCGACAAGCTCTACCCGCTCTACAGAGGTCCCATTCATGCAATGTTTCGAGATTCAAGGTGGATTCGGGCTCGACCATCTAGTGTCCGCCGAACGCGACGTTCCCAGCCCCGGCCCAGGACAAATCCGGCTTCGCATGCGTGCGGCCTCCTTGAACTACCGTGACTACTTGATGGTCAACGGTCTCTACAACCCGAAGCAACCCTTGCCGCTGATCCCCTGCTCAGACGGCATCGGCATTGTCGAGGCGGTCGGCCCGGACGTGTCCCGGGTAGCGGTCGGAGATCGGGTTGCGACCAATTTCGCTCAGAGCTGGATTGCCGGCAAACCGACCCGAGAGAAAGTCCGATCCACCCTGGGTGGACCGATCGACGGCACGCTGGCCGAATTCATGGTGCTCGACCAAGCGGGGGTGTCGCCGGTGCCCGACTACCTCACCGATGTCGAAGCCGCCACTCTACCCTGCGCCGCCCTCACCGCCTGGAGCGCCTTGACCGTCTACGGCGAGGTGCGTGCGGGAGATACGGTGCTCGTCCAAGGAACCGGCGGAGTCTCCCTCTTTGCTCTGCAGCTGGCTCGGGCCTTGGGTGCTCGGGTGATCATCACCTCGTCGAAGGACGAAAAATTGGAGCGAGCGCGCAAGCTGGGCGCTTGGCAAACCATCAATTATGTCGACGACCCGGAGTGGGGACGCACTGCGGCGAAATTGACCGGCGGCACAGGAGTCGATCACGTCATTGATGTCGGCGGGGGCGGCACCTTGGAGCAAAGCTGCCGGGCGGTGAAGATCGGTGGTCACATCAGCTTGATCGGCGTGCTCGGTGGCAGCAAGGTGAGCCTGGCACTGACCCCGATCCTGATGAAAAACGTCCGGGTCCAAGGCATTTTGGTCGGATCCCAAGAAAGCTTCGAGTCCATGTGCCAGGCCTTCGAGTGGCATAAAATTCGACCGATGGTCGATCGAATCTTCCCTTTCGACGAAACCCGCGAAGCCTTCCTATATCTCTCCGCCGGCCGCCACCTCGGCAAAATCTGTATCGAGATCTGAAGGATCAAGCGTTCGCCAGCTCCCGCACCCCCGCCTCGATGCGGCGGAACATTTCCGGCAAAGCCTCGGCGCTGACCGAGCAGAGAGCCACCCTCAGGTACGACGGCTGGGCGGCGACGATGCCCGTGGAGTAGTGCTCGATCAGGTGCTTGCGCACCGCGTGGGGATCGAGCACCAGCTCCGGGTTGAGCTCCATGAGCACGAAGAAGCCCGAGTTGAAAGGCAGGGGCCGAAGCAGAGCCGGGTCGAGGGCCGCCAGCGCCGGTTGCACCGCCAGGTAGCGCTCGCGGGCAATGCGACGGATCTCGCTCACCTCGTCGAAGACCCGTCCGCTCTCCAAGCCGCGCAGGAGGATCATCTGCGAGGTGGCCGAGGGCGAGCCGATGGTCGCCCGGCTGAGGCATTGCATCTTATTTTCCAACGCCTCGGTGGCTGCTTTCGACAGCTCCAGCCCGAAGGTCAAGAAGGCGACGCGGCCGCCGAAAAACGCGAATTCCTTGGTGGCGCCATCAATTTTCACCGGCACCAAATTCTCGTGGGCACCCAACAGATCCCAGAAGAACGATCGATTGGGCACCCCTTCCGTGAACACCAACCCCCCGTAGGCATCGTCACAAATCACCATCAACGGGCGATCCGCCGCCGCCTCGATCAAACCCTGCCGGAGGTCGCGCCGCTGCTCCACCGTCGGCGAGTAACCACCGGGGTTGGACGGAAAGTTGACGATCATCAGCGCCGGCTCGCCCGCCGGCAAGGCCTTGAGGGCGTCGACCAATGCGGACGGTCGATAGGCAAAATCTCGGTAGACGTCGACTTCCACCAATTGGGCGCCCGTCCGCAATCGGAAGATCTGTCGATAATTGCCCCAGAACGGCTTGCCGACCACCAGGTGTCGACCCGGACCGGCGAATAGATCCGCGACCATCGACAAGCCGTGGGTCAGCCCACCCAACACCACCGGGCGGGTGGTGATTTGGTCTTCAGCCGGCGCTTGATCCGGCTGCCCCGTACGCTGCCAACGCTGCCAGGCGTCACGGACCGAGGGAATCCCCAGCACGGGTGAGTAGAGAAAAGCGCGATTGCGCTCTTCCGGATCGAAATCCAGCACATCTTCCATTGCCGGCAGGGGCACCGCGTTACCGGCGCCGTCGGTAAAGACGCCGATGGTGCCGTTGAAGTCGGTGCCGGCCGCTTCTTTGGCCTGGAACGGAATGTCGGGCGGAAAATACGCTTCCCTGCCCATGGGAGAAAGCAATTTGAAAAGAGAAGGCGCTTCGGACTCGAGGGTTTGGTTGACTCGATCGACTCCGCTCATTTCGACCTCTGGAGCTGGATGGTTGAAGGGCTGGATTGCTGAAAGAAAAGCAGGGGACGGGTGGGTCATCGCCCGGTGGCGGTGATCCTACGGCAAGACCGCCTCCCGTCCAACTCCAATTCCCCAACCTGACCGGCTCAATTCCCGTCGGCCAATAGGGGCGCGTATTCCTTCGCCAGATGCTCGGTGAATACCATCTCGCCGACATATCGACCGAGATGGGTGGTGTCGGAATACATGTCGGGGGTGATCGACTCGAGAAGCTGGTAGTTCCGAATGGTGACGCCGGTTTCCCGACGAATCCTGTCCAACACCTCGTCCAGGCGTTGCTGAGCTTCCGGTGAGTAATCGATCCACTTGGTGTTGCGGGGGTAGAGCACCACCTCCACGTGATCCGAGAAGTCCTTGAAATTCTCCACCACCCGAATGAAGCCGGCCACCAGCTCCTCCTCGAATTGCAGCTCCTCGATGTCGCAGCAGGAAATCCTGTTCAGGCGATCGTTCTCCATGCGGCGTTGGGTGCGCCCCGCCTCGTAGTATTGGGGAAAGATCGTCAGGGTCTCCTCGGATCGCTCTTCCCTGAGCGGCCCGGCCCCTTGCCATGGGTAATACCAATCCTGGTCTTCATAGTCCGGAAACTCCGCTTCGAAGAGCTCGCCGAGCCGATCACCCAGCTCCCGACGCCGTTTCACCGCCTCCTCGTCTTCCGGCGTGTCGCTACGCGGCTCCCGTTCCATCAAGGAGCGCCCAAAGAAGTGGGTGACCATCTCCGCCGAAATACCGTCGCGGAGGTAAAGGATGTTGAGCATCTGGAAACCCCGCTCGGGATCTTCCTTGGTGATCTCCCAGATCTCCTCCGGGCTGGCCAACATGGTCAAAAAGGAGTCGACCACCGGCTGAGCCCCTTGCCATCGGTTGCCCGTCGCTTGGAACGGCACGAATTCGATCATCGCCAGCTTGAGCCGACGGTCTTTTTCCTGAAAAGCGTCGCGAATTCGCCTGGAAAGATAATCCTGGAAAAACGGATTCAGACCGCCGAAGCCGAAGTTGAAGCTTTTGACCCGGACACCCTGCTTCGCCACCTCGTTGTCGAAATGGCGGGACGCGAAACCGGCGTGGGTCATGGAAGATCCGAAGGCCATCACCAAATCGTCCGGCTCTTCGACGATTTGGGGCAACGCCTGCCTGGCCTCGTTCACCCGGCTCAAGATGGTGTCGCCGCTGGCGTCGTTGGCCCATGCGAAAAGGCGGACCAACACCAGCGCCGCTCCCATGCCCAAGGTCACGGCCAGGAAAATTTTGAGGTAGACCTTAGAACTGGAAGTAGATGAACTCATTGCTCGGCTCTCCGATCAGAAGGCAAATGGCGTGAATCAAAATGAGCACCGGCCAGAATAGCCAGGGTTTGTTTTCGAAGGCTTCGGCTCGCTTGAGCACGAATAGATCCATGAGGTGCATGAACGTCACCGTGCCGGCGGTCAAGGCGAGGATGGTGCCCGCCACGGAGCCGGCCGCGGGCAGGGCTCCACCGAAGCCGTGCATGTCGGCCAAGATGTCGATCGCGGAAGCCAAGCTCGTGGCCCGGAACAACACCCAACCGATCAGCACCAAGTAGAACGTGGTCAGCCATTTGACGAAGGTGACCCACTTGGCGGGCGTTTCGTCCGATTCCGAGTTGCCGTGGATGAATGGGGCCAGCGCTTTCATCTGCCCGAGGACGTGGGTGGCTGAGATGATCAATCCGTGGAACGCTCCCCAAACCACGAACGTCCAGGCCGCGCCGTGCCAGAGGCCACCCAACAACATGGTGATCATCACATTGCGGAAGCGGCGATGGTTGCGATTGCCGCCCAGGGAAATGTAGAGGTAATCCCGCAGCCACGTCGACAATGAGATGTGCCAGCGCCGCCAAAAATCCACCGGCGAAACCGCGAGGTAGGGCACGCGGAAATTCAACGGAATTTGGAAACCGAGCAGTAGGGCCAGACCGATCGCCATGTCGGTATAACCTGAAAAGTCGCCGTAGATCTGACCGGCAAACGCCAGCACGCCGGTCCAAGTTTCGATCAAGCTCACCGAGCCCGCGGAATCGAAGGCTTTGGCCGCGGGGGCGGCCAATAGATCGGCGGTGGTCTTCTTCAGCACCCCGGTGGTGATCAACAAGAAGCCGTGCTTCGCGTTCGACCAGGTCGGCACGGGGATGGAATGCATCTGGGGCAAGATCTGCTGGGCGCGCAGAATCGGTCCAGCCACCAATTGCGGGAAGAACGCCAGGGCGGCGGTGAATTCCACCAATCCTTTGCGCGGCTCCATGTCGCCGCGGTAGACGTCGATGGTGTAGCTCAAGCTTTGGAAGGTGTAGAAGGAAATACCCACCGGCAGCACCAAACCGAGGGTCTGCGGATCGGCCGAATATCCGAAAAGCCGGAGAAAATCCGCCACGGACGCGATCACGAAATCGGCGTATTTGAAGAGACCCAAAATACCGAGATTGATCGCCAGGGAGAGGGCCATCCATCGCTTGCGGACCCGTGGATCCGTGGACGCTCCGATCGCCTGGGCGATGAAGTAATCCGCCACCGCGCTGCCCACCAGCAAGGGAATGAATCGGTAATTCCACGCACCGTAGAACACCAAGCTGGCGACTAGGATGAGGTAGACCCTAGGTTTCTGCCTGAGGAAGACGAAACCGTAGAAGAAGATGAAGATGAGGAAGAAGAAGTAGAAAAGCGGAGTGTTGAAGATCATTCGCTATCCAATCGGATCGTCTCTCTTTGAAGTGTTTCGAGCCGTGGTCTCGGGCCGTTGTTGTCACTCACTACGGAAGAAGCCGAGAGAGAGTTACAACAGATTTACGATCTCGACGACACGGCACCCTTCGAGATCCACCCTTCTCTTCGATCACGCGGGCTAGATCCCCTGAGCCGCGGCTAGGTATGATCACCGTCCCCATTCCGACGACCCTCCGGAGACCCCGATGACCGATTCACCCCGAAGCTTCCGTCGCATCGCCGTTTTTTGCGGTTCCAATTCCGGCCGATCCCCGGTCTACGCCGAAGCCACCCGGCACCTCGGTCGGCTCTTTCTCGAACGAGACATCGGCCTGGTTTACGGCGGCGGCAACGTCGGCCTGATGGGTATCTTGGCGGACACCCTGCTCGACGGCGGCGGCGAGGTGCTGGGGGTGATTCCGAAATCCTTGGAAGAACGCGAGGTCGCCCACCACGGCATTACCGAGCTCTCCGTGGTCCAGACCATGCACGAGCGCAAACAAAAGATGTACGACCTCGCGGACGCAGTCATCGCCATGCCCGGCGGCATCGGCACCCTCGACGAGCTTTTCGAGTCGTGGACTTGGAATCAGCTGGGATACTTGAACGAGCCGTGCGGTCTGCTCAACATCGCCGGCTATTTCCAACCCCTGGTCGACATGCTCGATCGCATGGTCACGGAAGGCTTTCTGCGTCGTGAGCAACGGGACATGTTGCAGGTCAGCGATCGTCCGGAGGAGCTCTTAGACCTCCTCGCCAAGGCTCAAAAGCCCGGAGTCGACAAATGGATCAAGGGCGGCCCGTCCTGATCTGACGATGTGGTTACCCTCAGATGCTCTTGACTCTTGGTCTGGATCAAAATATGCTTTCCGAGCATATTGAAGGTAACCCTCCCGTCGAAAGGAACATCATGCGCAGCTCTCTCATCTTCTGGGCGATCATAGCGATCGGCTTGCTCAGCCCCTATGCCCTCCAGGCAGCCGACATCACCGACATCACCGTCGAGGTCACCACGGACCGCACCCACTACCCTAGCGGTGAGCCGGTTTCGGTTACGGTCACTCAATGCAATCCCACCGATGAGACGGTCACCCAGGTCTACGGCTGCCCGTGCTGCCACGACGAGCTCTACTTCCTCGACCAGGACGACAATCAGGCCGTCACTTGCAACGGAGGATGTATTTCTGTAGTCGTCACGGAAACTTGGGATCCGGGTGAATGCAAGTCCGACACCTTCATCTGGACGCAGACACAACCTTATTGCGACTACGGTGAGCAGATTCCCGACGGGCGTTATCGAGCGCAGCACGTCTTCCAATTCACCAACCAGCTGGGTTACGAGCTGATCACCGAAAGCCCCGAATTCATCATCGGCAGCGGTGCGATCGGAGTGCCGTCCCTTTCCCGAATCGGCATCGCCTCATGGGTCGCCCTCTTGCTTCTGGCCGCATGCTTCCACCTGCGGCGTTCTCGGGGCTAGCGCAGCTCGATCATCGCTGCTCAATCCGGTCGCAGGACCTCGGCCGGCGGGGTTCGCGACATCCTCCAAGCCGGCAGAGCGCACGCCAACAGGGCCACGAGGGTCAGAAGCACCGTGCCGAGGCCAAAGGTTAGCGGATCGCCGACGTCGACCCCGTAAACCAACGCCTCCAAGGTCCGACGCAGGATGAAGCTGCCGAAGAGCCCCACAGCAACACCGACTCCCACCAACGACAATCCCTGGGAGATCACCAGCCGCACCACGTCGCTTCGCTTCGCCCCCAGGGCGATGCGGATGCCCATCTCTTGTTTCCTCAACAAGGATAGATACGACACCACGCCGTAGATGCCGATCGCCGCCAAGACCAGGGCCAAGACCGCGAAACAAGCCACCAAACCCATGATGAATCGACGCTGAGCCACGGCGCCGGCCAAATGCTGCTCCAAGCTTTGGATTTGCGCCACGGGCAGGCCGGGATCCAATCGCCAAACCGCGTCTTTGGCGGAGCTGACCAAGGCTCCAGGCTGCCCTTGCCCGCGCACCACCACATGCATGGAGCGATAGGCGAATTGGCGATGGGGGAAGTACATGGCGGGCTCCACACGACCTTCGAGGGAAGTGTTCTTGACGTCGCCCACGATGCCCACGATCTCCACTTCCAACGACTCGGTGATCACCCGTCCCAGGGGACCGAATTGCCTGCCTTGACCGGTGACTTTCAGGCCCACGGGATCTTCGCCCGGCCAATAGCGATTGGCGGTCGCCCGATTGATCAACACCACGCCGGGTTTGTCGGCGGTATCGAAATCCTCGAAACCCCGTCCTCGCTCGAGCGGAATGCCCATGACTCGAAAGTAGTCGGGGGAGACCGTGTGGTACTGAACCTCGGGCCGTTCGAGCTCCGTGGTCGCCTCCCTGCCGGCGATGACGAAATCCACCCGCCACCCCGGCTCCAAGGGTAGAAACCCCGTGATCGCCGCGTCCTGGATTCCCGGTGCAGCCATCAGCTCGTCCAGCAGACGGTCGTAGAACGACACCACGTCGGTCCAATCCGCGTAGCTCGCCCGGGGCACTTGCAGATTGAAGGCCAAAGAGCGCTCGGCGCGAAATCCCGGGCTTTCCGCCAGCAATCGATCGAAGCTGCGGACCAACAGCCCGGCCCCGGCGAGCAACGCCATGGCCAGCGCCACCTCACCGACGACCAGAGCCGAACGCAGACGTCGACCGGTCATCCCGGTGGTCTGCCCTCGGCTGCCGTCTTTCAGGGATTCCGTGAATTCGGCTCGTGTAGCCTGCCAGGCCGGGGCCAGGCCGAAGAGCAAGCCCGCGGCGAGAGCCACCGCCATGGACACCAAAAATAGCCCCATGTCGAGCTGGATCTCGTCCAGCCTCGGCACATCCGGTGGGGCCATGGCTACCAGGGCCTTGATACCGACCACCGCCACCGCCAGCCCCAAAAGCCCTCCGACGCCGCCCAAAAGCAGGCTTTCGGTCAAGAATTGCCGGGTCAACCGCGCTCCCGACGCGCCCAAGGCACCCCGCACCGCCACCTCCCGCGAGCGCGCCGCTCCTTGGGCGAGCAGCAGATTCGCCACGTTGGCACAGGCGATCAGCAAGACGAACGCGGCGGCGGCGAGCAAAAGGTTGAGCGCTGGACGGATCTCGCCCACCAGATCGTCTTGAAGGGTGGACACCGTGGCGGTCCAGCCCTCGTTGGTGCCCGCAAAATCGGTGGCGAACGTGTCGTAGAAACGCCGCACCTCGGCGCCGGCTTGGTCCACGGTGACACCGTTCTTCAACCGGCCCACGGTTCCGAAGAAGCGCGCGCCTCGGGAATGCTGATGGGGATCCCAGCCCAAGGGTAGCCAAAGCTCCGTCTCGTCCGGAAAATCGAATCCCGCCGGCATCACACCCACGACCTCGTAGGACCTGCCGTCCAGCTCTACCGTCCCACCCACCGCGTCGTCCCGGCCGCCGAATCGGCTCTGCCACAAGCCGTAGCCGAGCACCGCGATGCTCGGCGCACCGGAGACGTCCTCACCGTCGACGAAGGTCCTGCCGCGGACAGGCTCCACCCCGAGCACATCGAAAAATTCGTCGGTGGCGTTGACGGCACGAACCCGATAGGGCTCGCCTTGCCCGGACGTCAGATTGAGATCGGGTCGCCACCAACCCGCCAGCTCCTCAAAGGACTCCGCCCGATCGAAGAGATCCGCGAAGGCCACCGGAGATAGACGGCTCTTCTCAATGGCCTTGCCCTCATTTTTCGCCCATAGGCGAACCACTCGGTCCGGATCGGGGTAGTCGAGCGGTCGGAGCAGCATGGTCTCGAATACCGAAAGAATCGCGGTGTTCGCTCCAACCCCGAGAGCTAGGGCTAAAAGCGCTGCAATGGTGTAGCGACGACGGTGCAGAAGCACCCGAACGGCGAATCGTAGATCCCGCATGAGGGTCGACATGGATTTTCTCCGGATTTCAAATTCCGTCAGCGAAAAGGTCGGAATGAGCTACGAAATCCTCGATCAAAAGTTCGAGCCCCTTTCGAGAGCATTGCCCGTGTGAGATGCCGGCCGCTCGCACCGCCCTCAAGGGCAATCGTCACCCTTTGAGCCGAAAAACCACGGTGTGGGCTAGAATTCCCTCCTTGAGAATTAGAAACGAGCCCCACAGGAGTGCCGATGAATAGATCCACGATCCGGGTTACCCAGCCGAGCCCACACCTGCAATCGTCGTCCACTGGGACCTCGCTCACGGTCATGCTCTGTCTGATCCTCGGGCTGGTGATGACCGGTCTGCCCGCCTCGGCGACCGGTTTGCCCGCTTCGGCGACCGATTTGCCCGCTTCGGCGGAAAGCGGCCCCGCGGAGGCCTCGTCGACCGTCACGGAAGGGGTCGCGGAAGAGACCGCGGAAGACATACCGAAAACCGCCACCGAGGACGAGCAGACCCCGACGGCTTCGGCCGACGAGCAGACCCCGACGGCTTCGGCCGACGAGCCGGCCGCCACCGGCTCCGGCTTGTGGATTTTCATCGACCCCGATACCGGCCGACAGGTGGCCCAGCCGACCCCGGAGCAACGCATGCGGCTGCGCAAATTCGCAACCCAGCTGAATAAATCGGATCAAGGGCTGGAGCCCTTCGAGCTCGAGGGCGGTGGCCAGGGCGTACGGCTGAACGGCCGTTTTCAACACGCCGTGATCGCCACCGTGGGTCCCGACGGCACCATCGGCTTCCAGTGCACGGATCAATCTCACGACCACCCCCAAAGCCCGCTCCATACCGCGGAAGAATCAGCCACCACGGTCGAAGCGACCGAAGCCGCGCCGGAGCAATAGCCCATGACGCTTCTTCTTGAGCACCTCGCCCCGAAAGCCGCCAAAAACCGGCTGATGGTTGCCACCTGTTTGTCCTGCTTGTGGCTCTCCGGTCCCCTCGCCGCGGTGACCGTCACCGGAACCCTCGGCGTTGACCAGAGCTCTTTGGCCGGAACCGACGGCCAGGGTCGGGTCTTGCTCTACGCGCCGAATCCCGTGGAGCCTGGCTCGTCCATCTCCCATTGGGACGTCTCCGCTTCGCCGGACTTGCTGATGGAGCCCAGCTCCAGCAACGGCCTGACCTTTGGGGCCTTGGACCTGACCCGTCGACAAATGCTCGACATCGGTTGGCAGGGCGGCAGCTCCAACATCGTCATCCGGATCAAGGATGCCGCCGGCCAAGGCTTCAACGACCCGAGCCTTGGCCCCCAGCGGGTTCAGGCCATCGAATTTGCCGCCGATATTTGGGAGCGCAACTTACGTTCCAACGTCACCCTCAATGTGGAAGTGTCCTTTTCCAACCTCGATTGTGGCGACGGCAGCGGCGTCTTGGCCCAGGCCGGCCCGCAGTTTATTTTCGAGAGCTTCGCCGGCGCCCCCGTCGGCGGAACTTGGTATCCGGGGGCCTTGGCAGAGGCCTTGAGTGGCCAAAACCTAAGTCTCCAAGACAGCCCCGACGCCAATGCCGGCGAGCTGTCACTGACCTTCAACAGCCGCATCGACCAAGCCTGTTTGGGCTCCGGCACCCGCTACTACTACGGCCTCAACGGCAACGGCGGGTCCAACACCATCAACTTCGTGATGGTGGCGTTGCATGAGATGGGCCACGGTCTGGGGTTCACCAGCCTGGTGAACGAGTCCACCGGCAGCCAATTTTTGAATCGGCCCGACATCTTCAGCCGCAATATCCGGGACAACAGCACGAATTTGTTGTGGCACCAAATGAGCAACAATCAGCGCCGAATTTCCGCCGTCAACAGCGGAAATGTGGTTTGGAACGGCAGTGGCGTCACCGCCCAGGCACCGAATTTCCTCGACCCGGCGCCGTCGCTGATCATCAATCAGCCCGCCGGCCTTGCCGGTCGCATGCAAATCGCCACCGCCGAATTCGGCCCGCGCATCTCCAACCCTGGGATCACCGGCGAAATCGTGCCGGCGATCGACGGCAGCGCGGCCCCGAGCCGAGCTTGCAACACGATCGTGAACGGTGCGGAGATCGCCGGCAAGATTGCCCTCATCGATCGCGGCGACTGCACCTTCGTGGTCAAGGTTCGGAATGTCCAAAACGCCGGAGCGCGGGCGGTGATCGTCGCCAACAACCAAGCCGGCAGCCCCGTGCCCATGGGTGGTGACGACAATACGATCTCCATCCCCTCGGCGATGATCAGCTTGGGCGACGGCCAGCGCATCCGCACGGCCCTGGCGGAGCCGCCTCCCTTCGACCCGGGCACCTTCCGCCTCACCGAAAGCTCCATCAGCCGGCGCGAGGGCATCGGCAGCATCAGCATCGGCATCGAGCGCTTCAACGGCACCGACGGCGATGTCAGCGTCGACTACGCCACCGCCAACGGCACGGCCACCGCCGGCTCCGACTACACCCAAACCTCGGGCACGGTGACGTTCTTGGACGGTGAGGACGGCACCCGGACCATCACGATTCCAATTCTCGACGACGGCGCTTCGGAGGACGAGGAATCCTTCTTCTTCGCCCTCTCCAACCCCGATGGTGACGCCGACCTGGGGGATCCGCGATCGGCGGAGATCACCATCGCCGACAACGAGCCTTGCGAGCCGAGCGCCACCATCGTGTGCTTGCAGAACGGCCGCTTCCGGGTTCGGGTGGATTGGCGCAACCCTCAGAATCAACGGGGTGACGGCTCTTTGGTCACCGGCGGCACCGACGATTCCGCCCTCTTCTGGTTCTTCGAAGAGGACAATTGGGAGTTTCTGGTGAAGGTGCTCGACGCCTGCTTTATCGCTGATCGCTATTGGGTCTTCGCCGCCGCCACCACCGACGTGGAATACACCTTGAGGGTGACGGATACGGAAACCGGTGTGACGCGTTTCTACGAGAATCCCCTCGGGGTTTCGAGTGACGCGATCACCGACACCAACGCCTTCGCCTCCTGCCCGTAGGAGCGAAGGTCAGGACCCGGACTCCTCGAGACCGAGCTCGCGCAAACGGCGGCGCAGGGCGCGTTGGGAGACCTCCAGCGCGTCCGCCAGGGCCTCCAGGCTCGGCCCCGTGCCTCGCCGGGCGGTCTCGATGTCCTCCCGCGTGAGCTCCGAAGCCTTGCGCAGGCCGGGTATTTTGTCGATCAAATCGTAGAGGGAGGATCGCGGAATACCGAGGGCCGCGGCGGCCGCCGCCGGACGAAAGCGATGGGCGCGCAGCGCCGCGACGATATCTTGCTCGCGAAAATCGGAGGGCACACGGGGCGACACCGGCGTTTCGAGGTCGTTAGGGGTCGGCCCGTCCTCCCGCTCTCTGCCCAGGCGGTTCTCAATCCTCGGATGCCCCAGCCGGCTCGATGACCCGCGCTTGCCGTCCGCCGAGCGGGCGAGCAGAGTCTCCACCTCCTCAAAGCGAGTCGCCGGATCCAAATCGCGATTTGCGATCACCAATTGCCGCACTACGTTGGCCAGCTGACGCACGTTTCCAGGCCAATGCCACCCGGCCAGACGGGCGACCAATGCGGCGGGAAGCCATGGACGATCCCGAAGCGCCAGTCGATGGCCGAGCCCCAACGCCTCGAGCTCACGACGCAGGAAGTGGATCCAAAGGCGTCCGAAATCCTCTCGACGATCCCGAAGGGCCGGCAGGCGAATCACGAATCCGCTCAATCTATGGAGCAACGGCTCGCGGAAGCCCCCGCGATCGATGGCCAGCTCTAAGTCGGCGTCGGTGGCCGCGACGACACGGGTATCGACCCGCCGCGAGCGACCACCGCCCACGGGCAAGATCTCCCCCGTTTCCAATGCGCGGAGCAAGAGGGCCTGGATCTCCGTGGGTGTTTCACCGATTTCGTCGAGAAAGAGGGTGCCACCATCGGCTTGGGCAAAGAGACCTTCCCGCCGTCGCTCAGCGCCGGTATAGGCCCCGCGCTCACTGCCGAAGAGCTCCGCCGCCGCCAGGCTCGGCGGCAAGGCCGCCATGTTGATCGCCACATAAGCCCGCGCGCTTCGCGGCCCATGATCGTGAATCGCTCGAGCCACCAGCTCCTTGCCCGTGCCCGACTCCCCGCGCAACAGAATCGAAATGCTCAAATCGGCGGTTTGCACGATATCCCGTCGCAAGCGGATCATGGCCGGGCTTTCGCCCACCAAACCGAAGCGCGGGGTGGTCGTGTCGACCACTGGATCGAGCAGGTGCAGCAGGAGCACCACCCGCCCTCCGAGCATCCATACCGATCCCCGTTCCAAGGACTCGAAAGGAATCGTCAGCGAGCCCTCCACGGGCAAGCCGTCGACCTCCACGTGGGTGCGGCTGCCCTCTAGGTCGATGGTCAGCCCGCCGCCGATCCTGCGCAACACGATCGGGGTGCGGCTGAGGCGAGCTTCGTTCAGGGGTCGGCTGTGATCGGCGCCGACGGCGGCAAAGTCGGGGGTGAAACGAGAGAGGCCCGCACCCCGGGCGGAGTCGAGACCTTCGAGCACGGCTCGCTCGCCCACGCGCTCGACCTTCGGGTGGTACATCACGGTGAAACCCGGAACCCGGAGATCCGAAGCTTCGGCCCAAGACTCACCCCCTTGGGTCCACGCCTGGGTCGTCCCGTCGGGCTCCGGTGGTCGGTAGGTCATCGCCAAATTTTACACGGCTGATTCGCCATGGCCCACCCGAGACCGACGCCCTTCGACGGAGACCGACGGACATCGACGCACATCGACTCTCGATGCCCGGGCGGCTCACCGAAAGCCCTTTATTTAAAGGCTTTTTGCTTCTCTAACAAGCCGGCACGCGGGTTGCTCTTAGAAGACGATGTTCACAAACACTTTTCATCCTGTCCGTCAAAGCAAGGAGATCCATCATGGAAAAGCTCAACATCGTTCGCGGCAACGTCGACTCGGACGGCAACATCACCGCCGGTAGCGGGTTCGAGGTGGTCAAAGACGGTAGCGGCATCTACACTGTCATTCTCAGAGACACCAAATTTTCGGGCACGCCGACCATCGTCGCCACGGCGATTTCCGACAGCGCGGAAGACGATAGGACGCGCATTAATTGCGTGGTGCGCCGAACGGGTCTGAAGAACGACGCCTTTGTCGTCGTCACCGGTGACGACGACGGAGACCGCAAGAGCAAAGACTTCGGCTTCATCGCCGTCGGCCCCGCCTGACCATAGCGAATCGATCGTCGAGCTGGGCGAGCGGTGGGGTCACCGCTCGCTCATCTTTTCTTGGTAGACCGTCGAAAGGAGCCGAACCTTGTCCGAAACCCATGCATCCACCTCCCAAGCCGATCCGTCTGACACCCATTCCGCATCGGCGACGCAGACCACGAACGATTCATCCGAGAGATGCAACGACCCCGAGGGTACCTCGCATTTTCGGATCGAGCTGGGCATCAATCTGCGGGGGGCAACGATGACCGGCACCAATCCGAACTCGCGCTTCTTCCCGCTTCAGCACGAAATGATCGACATCACGGACCCTCACCACCCTCGACCCGCTTGGCCGACCCAGCCCCGAGCAGGGGACCGGCTCTCTTTTCGGCTGGTGGACATCAGCTCCTTGGACGGCGGTCCGGCGGAGCACAGCTATCCGAGATTCGCCGTCATCCGCTTCTATTTCACCCGGCGAGATGTTCCATTGGGTGTGGAAAAGAGCCCTTTTGTGGGCTCGCCCCATCACTGGCAAATCGCATCTTCACCTGAGCATTCCGTGAGCCCGGTCTACAGCCGGCCCCTCGATAAGGTCCTACCCACTTGGAAGATCCACCATGTCGACGAGCGCGACAACGCCCAGGACGAGGTCACGTTCGCCCCGGTCCAAGGCCGCCGGATCTTCGAGCTTTCGGTGCTGCTCGCCGCTCAGCGGGGGACCTTCGTCGATCAATTTATCGTCGATCCGGAAATGATCGTCAGCGGAACAAGTGGTGGCGGCTGAGATCCGACTTCACCGATCGGACCTCATCGATCCGGGCTGCTCGAGCCGCGACGTCATGAGCCGAAAGCGAGGATCCGCGCGCAAACGTAAGAGATCCAGCTCGGCATCGACTTGGTGACGGCTGAGGCCCGAGGTCAAAACCGCTTCGAGCCGCTCCAGGGCTCGGTCGCGCCGGTGACAAATTTCTTCGGCGATCGCGACTCGGAAATGGGATTGCAGATCCGCCTGCTCCTCGATCGGGCCGAAAGGCTCGATGCCCAATTCAGCTCGCTCACAGCTCCCGGCGCGGGCCAACGCCAAGATCCGGCGGCTGCGCAAGCCGACATGCCCGGGCGCGGTTTCCAAATCCTTGTCGAGCAACCGAATGGCTTGGCCGTAGCTGTCGGCGGCGTCCTGCTTTCGACCCGGAATCTGGCGTTGGGCATCCGCGAGGTTGAGCCAAAAGTTGAAGTCGTGGGAAGCGCCTCCCGTGCGCAGGGCCTGCGCAAAGAGCTCGGCCGCCTTGGAATAAAGGCCGCGGTCGAAATAGAGAGTGCCCAGATTCGACAGCAAGGTGGCATCGGGCCGAACCTTGAGGGCCCGTTGGAAGGTGGCGGCGGCCTCGTCGACCTGCCCGAGGGCATATTGCACGCCACCCAAATTGCGCAACGCGTTGACGTTGTCGGGGGCCAGATTCAAGCTGGACCGGAATTGCCGCTCCGCCTCCGCATAACGTCCCTGCTGATAAAGCAGAGCCCCCAGATGATCCGAGTACATGGGCTCGGGACGAAGCTCGATCGCCTGCCGGTAGAAATCCTCTGCCAGGTCGAGCCGCCCTCCGGTCTCCGCCAGGCGGGCCAGGCCGAAGTGGGCGTCGCCATGGGTCGGATCGAGCTCAAGGGCCGTGTCGAGCTCCTTGCGAGCCGCTTCCCGTCGGCCTGCCAACAGCTCAGCGAGACCCAGGCTCACCCTAGCGTCCGCCAAATAAGGATTGAGCCTCACCGCGTCCCGGGCCACCTGGACCGCCTGCTCGATGTAAACGGAATCGCCACTTGCCGAGGGGCTGCGGGCCTTCTCCCAATACACCCGGGCCAGACCGGCATGGGCCGCTGCAGAGTCGCCGTCGGCTTCGAGCAAACCTTGAAAGATCTCCTGAGCTCGATCCACGGAGCCGGGTTGGTCACCGCGACGCACCAATTCCATCCCTTGCTCATAGAGATCCAAAGGACTTGTCGCCTTCAACCCCGCCTCGGGCGACTCGGCCTCGGGCTTCTCAGAGCCGGAGAAGTCGATTCTTCCCGCACCGATGATCCACGCCAACACCAAGACCCCCGAAACCCATGGCCAGGCTCGCCGGACCTGCCCTTTGGTCGTCGACCCCTCCGACCTCACCGGCGCCTTTAACGGCTCCACGGATAGAGTTGGTTCTTGGAAGGCCGTGGCCAGCTCGGTTTCCACCCCGGTATCCACCCCGGCCGGCACCGGCGGAGCCTGAGAGGCCGACGAGCGACGGAGCTCGATCCAGGATTCGAGCAGGCCCACAACATGATCGGCGTCGGCTGGACGCTGCTCCGGCGCCTTGCTCATCAATCGAGCCACCAACTCGGCAAGGTTCTCGGGCACCTCGGGCCTGAGCTCGTCTAAGCGGGCGGGATGGTGGGTAGCCACCCGGATCAACGTGTCCTGGAACGTCTCGCCCAAAAACGGTGAAACGCCGGCCAAGCACTCGTAGAGCAACACACCGAAAGAGAAAAGATCCGATCGTGGGCCGACCTCCAATCCACGGGCTTGCTCCGGGGACATGGCGCGTCCGGTCCCCATCACCGATCCAGGGGTCGAAAGACTGCTCTCGCCTCGGGTGCCGGGCACTTCCAACACCGGCGCTTCCAACGTCTGCGTCTCAGAACCATGGGGATCCGCTCCCGAGCCCGGACCGCTGAGACCCGCTCGAGGGCTGCGTTTGGCGAGGCCGAAGTCGAGGATCTTGACCTCACCGTCCGGTTGCACCAGCACGTTCTCGGTTTTCAGATCCCGATGGACGATGCCCAGCCGATGGGCCGCCGCCAATCCCCGGCTCACTTGAAGACCGTAGGCCAGCGCCTCATCGACACTCAGGGGACCGTCCTTCAGCAGCTCGGCGAGGGGAGATCCCTCTACCAGCTCCATCACGATCCAGTCGGCATCCGGTGTTTCGAGCAGATCGAAGACTCGCACCACCGCTGGATGGGCCAATTGGGCCGCCAATCTAGCCTCGCGGCGCAAGCGAGCCCGGAGGTCCGGCTCGTTGCGATCGACGGCAACCCGCTTCAAAGCGACCCGGCGCTCGAGGCGGTCGTCCCAAGCCGAATAGACCACCCCCATGCCCCCACGGCCGAGCAAGCTCTCCAGACGGTAGGGGCCGAGCCGACGGCCCTTCATGGCCGCCGAACCCTCACTGAGGACGTCGTCACGCCGACCGGCACCTTGCTCGGCTACCTCTCACCAGCTCGGGTTGTTTCATGCGGACGGGAATCGTCCACTGCTCCCAGCTCCGCCTCGGCCCGCAGGGTCAGCCCGTCGACCGTGGCTTCGAGTCGGCGACGGGCGGCCTCGAGCTGGTCGTTGGTCATGGGTTTGGCCAAGGTCTGGGGCTCGCCGAAGCCGATCACCACCCGGGAAAAGGGCCACGGAATGATCAGCCGATCCCACGACTTGATGGTGAAGAAACGCTGGGCCGCCAAGCCCATGGGCAGGATCGGTGCCCCGCTGGTCTGGGCCAGCACCGCCACCCCCACCTTGAAGTGGTAGATCGGCCCACGGGGACCGTCGGGGATCATGATCGGGGAAAAGCCATCGCGGGTGATCGCCCGATGAAGGGCACGCAAGGCTTGGAGACCGCCTCGGCTGGCGGAGCCACGCACCACCGACAATCCCCATTGCTGCGCCACCCGGGCCACCAGCTCACCGTCGCGGGACTGACTGGTCAGCACCGAGATCTTGAGATTCCGCTCGACGAGATGGTGGTACACGTAGTGGGCACCGATAAAAGCCCGATTGTGCCAAAAGCTCAAGATGGTCGGATGCCGGTGATCGCTCCAATCCTCGAGAAATTGCCCACCTTCGATCACCCGGACCCGATAGGTCCGCCCAAGGGTCGCCAGAATCACCCGAATCAGCCAGGCCGCCAAGCGGATCAACCGGCTGCCGACCGGGCTTTGGGGATCGATGCGCAAGCTCAACGGCTGGGCTCAGGCTCGGGATGCAAAGTAGTCGAGAATATCGCCCACGGTATTCATTTTCGCGGCGTCTTCATCGCTGATTTCCACCTCCAGCCGCTCTTCCAATTCCAGCAACAGCTGCAAGGCTTTGGGGGAGTCGATGCCCAGATCACCCACCAAATCCATGTCCGGGGTGATCTGGCCGGCATCCCGTTCGCTGAGCGAAGAAACGATTTCCAACACCGATTTTTTGACGTCCATATCGAAATCCTGGTGGTTTCCGCTCTCGGCTCAATCCTGGGATGGATCGAGGCGCTGTAGCTGCCCTTCGAGATATTGAGCCTTCAAGGCTCGTCGCTGCACTTTGCCGCTGGTGGTTTTGGGGATCTGGCCTCGGCGTACGAAGACCAAATCCGCCACGGGTATGGAGAGGTTGCGTCCGATCCTGTTGCGGATCTCCCGCCCCAGCTCGTTGAGCTTGTCGGCATCGCGATCGTTGGTTTCCACCACCACCACCGCTTCTTCGCCCTGGGGACCTCGGGCCACGGAAAAGGCTCCCGTGCGCATGGAGCCACCACCGTCGGTCACACTCTCCGCCTGCCACTCCAGCTCATGGGGCATGATGTTGTGGCCGTGCAAGATCAGCACGTCTTTGATCCGACCGGTCAAGTAGAGCTCTCCTTGCCACATGAATCCCAGATCGCCGGTGGCGAGCCGTCCCTCTTTCAGCGCCTCCGCCGACGCTTCCGGGGCGTTGTAATAACCGGCAAAGACGCCGGGACCCGCCACTCGCACCTCACCGATCTCTCCGTCCGGCAGCTCCGAGCCGTCGGGGGCGACCACCTGGATCTCCGTGTCGCGGATCGCGGACCCCACGCAGACCACCTCGCTCAAACCGAAGTCGGACCCCGCCGATCCCGGCAAGGAGCGGGTCCTCGGACCATTTCCGGTCAAGTCCACCGCCACCGTCAGGGTCGCCTCTGCCAAGCCGTAGCAAGGTCGAAAGACCTCGCGGCGAAAGCCTACCGGTCCAAATGCCTCGCAGAAGGCGTCGATGGTTTCGGGCCGAACCATTTCCGCCCCGGTCATCGCCGAGCCCCATGAGCTCAGATCCAAACCTTCGCGATCGTTCTCCGTCACCCGCTCCACACACAGCTGGTAACCGAAATTGGGCGCCGGAACAAAGGATTTGCCGTGGCTACCCAGGTGGTCGAGCCAGGTGCGTGGACGCGCCAGAAAAGCGGTCGGGGGGAAGAGCCAAAAGTCGATGCCGGCGAGCATCGACAGAAAGAAGCAGCCGATCAAGCCCATGTCGTGGTGCAGCGGCAGCCAAGCGACCAACGAGTCGGCCCACACCGCGCTCGGCCCGCCGTGGGGGGCACCGATGGCTTCGTCGGTGGCCGCGGCGTTGTGGATCGCCGAGCGATGGGGGATCTGCACCGCCAGGGGCATGCCCGTGGATCCGCTGGTGAGCTGTAAGAACGCGATGTCGTCGACCCCTGGGGTCGGCGCGGAAAAGGTCGCGGGTGTGGTGCCCGCAAGCTCCGCGGGGGTCAGCACCGCGCCCGCCGCATGGTCGGCACCGAGGGCCTGGGCATCGCGACGCAGAGCCTCGCTGGTCACCACGTATTTGGCCCCCAGGCGCTCGACCAAGGTATCTACCTTGCGGACATGGGCCTCCGCAGCGCCCATCGCCGCGCCCGGCGCCACCGCCACCGGCAGGGCGCCGCGCATCAGGGCGCCCAGCCAAGCATCGACCCAAGTCCAGGAAGTGGGCACGGAGATCATCACGGGCTGCCCGGGTGAGACCCCCAGAGCCGCCCAGCGACCCGCTGCCTGCACCGCCCCTTGGTGGACCTCGGTCCAAGTGCGACGCTCGTATTTCCGTCCACGGCTGTCGAAGATCGCCATGCCGCGATCGGGAAATGCGCGTCCCGCGCGCTCGAGAGCCTCTGGGACGGTAGCGGGAAGATCGGAAAGCCAAGGATTCATCGGGGCTGCCTCAACGGCGACCTCACCGGGGCAGGGTCGCGATGGAATCGGAAATGAAGCGGGTCTAGACGCCGACGATCGCGGCGTCTGTGGGCTCGAAGTCTAACTCAAGGTGTTGCGGCCCTCAATCAAGAGCCGTCGCTGAGCCGGCCGGCGCCGATCACCGTGCGGGCGGTCATGCCCCGCGGAACTTTCACCTCCACCTTGCGCTTCTGCTCGTCGCTCAGATCTTCCTCGACGTAAAAACCCAGCGAATATTGGCTGCGAAGCTCGGCGTTGATCTGAGCGTAGGCCTGGGCCAGCTCCTCAAACGACTCGACGAAATACAGCCGACCACCGGTCTCTTCGGTCAGCCTGCGGAGATCTCGCTTGGAAAAAGTCCTACGCAGGGTGTCGAGGGCGCCGAGACCGATCACATAAACCGGAACTCCGGTTTGCCGGGCCATTTCGGCACAATGTTTGGGGCCGTAGCGACTGTCGATATCGTCACCGTCGGTCAGCACCACCAAAGCTCGACGGCCGGGATGGCGCTCGAATTGCAGCAGTGAAAAGACCACCGCGTCGAACATGGCCGTGGCACCGTCGGCGTTGAGCTTGCCCAGGGAGCGCATCAGGGACGGCAGATCGCCGGTGACGTCGTGCACCAAACGGGGCTGGAGATCGAAGTCCACCAGGAAAGCTTTGTCCTGGGGTTTGATGGTCTGACCCAAGAATTTGGCCGCCGCTCGACGGGTGTCGTGCATCAACATCTGCATGGAGCCCGAGGTGTCCACCAACAGGCCGAGCACCAACGGCACATCGTCCGCGTAGGCGAAATTGGCGGTCTCCCGTTCTTTATTCTCGTAGACCACGGTGAAGTCGGCAGCGGTCAAATCTTCCACCGGTGAGCCGTTCGCATCCGACACCACCGCGAAAAGCTCGACCAGGTTGACGTCCACTTCCTCGACGTCCGGCTCCGCCAACAACAACACATCGTCGATCGACGAGCCGTCGGCCAAGAACGCCGCCACTCTCAAGAAATCCGTGGGCTGGATATTCGGCGTCGGCACGCCCACCTCCACCTCCGGCCCGTCATAGCTGCCGATCAGCCGATCGTTGAGCCACACCTCCATCTTGGCCAGCTGGGATTGGGGCGGCACTGTGGCCCGTGCCTTCACACTCACCGAGCCACCCGACGGATCCGCCTTGAAGTCGGTGATGCGCACCCGGAACGGACGATCCAGCTGGTTGACCCGGATCGAATCTTCCGCCATCACCACGCCCAAGCTGTCGTAGGCAATGACCCGCACCACCTGCTCCCGCGCCGGTCGCGCCAGGGGCAGGCTCTTGCGGAACGGCGGCCGGCCGTCCTCGTCGACCACCGTGCCGTCGAGCTCGAAGACCACCTTGTCCACGGCCACGGTGCTGGTCAGCACGTTGAAGACCGTCGATCCGGAGACCGGCTCGTTGCGCGGCGGCACCAAACGCAAGATCTGCTCACCGGCCAGCTTGTCCCGCGGAGGTCCCGGCCGCTGCCCGGGAACCCGAACCTTCGGGAAGACCGCTTGGGGCGATTGCGGGGTCGGGGCCGCGCCACCGCCGCTGCCCGCCGCCGGGGGAGCGGGCGGAGCGGAAGGAGCCGCCGACGACGGCTGCTGGGCCACTGCACCGCCCCCGCCGCCTTGGCGGTGGGTCAGCTCGTAATAAGTGCCTTCGTAGGCCTCCACCCTGCGGGCCGTGAAGCTCGGACCGGCGATCTCGCCCCCAGGGGTTTCGAGCGGCGCCGCGCCCCAAAAACCACTCTCGGCTTCCCGGGCCACCAGGGTCATATGCCGGGTGCCCTCCGGCAGATCCGCCCGCAACACATAACGCACGGACTCGACGGTGGAAAAATCGTCCACATCGATCCGTTGCTGATGGGCCAAGATCGCCTCACCGTCCACATTCAAGAGCAGAAAAACGCAGAGGGTGGCTTGACGCTGCAATCGCAACGGACCGACGTCCAATTGGCCCTCTACCGTGGCCTGAAGCCGCCCTTGGTCCAAGAGCAGCTGCTCATTCACCACGAATTGCCCGCTGAGGCTCAGATCCCCGAAGGAAACGTCACCGCGCAGCAGCTGAGCTGCCAATTCGGCAGGAAAACGACACGATGTGTCTGATTGTCCGTCCGCTGAGCTTGAAGAGGGAGGGGCGGCCCAGGCGCCCCCTGGCAGGGACACCCCCGAAACCAGCACCATCGCGATCAGGGCGATAAAAAAAGACGTTCCGCGCGAATAAGACCGTTTAGAAGGCGAATGCAAAAGCCCTTGGAGCGGCCCCCGGAGCGGCCTTTGAAGGATCTGAATCATGGGAATGAGCTCGAATGGGTGGGGTTTGTGGGGTGGAAAATTCTTGATGGACAGACTTATCCTTTGGCGTCGGGCGCTTCCGGACGGCATCTCAGGGATTCATGGATGCAATTTCGATGCAAGCCCATGGATCAGGGCTTCTCGATCGCCACATGGCGATTCGAACGGCCGGGACGCACAAAGCTATAGAGATCGAGACCACCCCGAATGGCCGCTTCCACCGCCAGACTCGACGACGCGCCCACCGCCACCATGGTCGAAACCTGGGCCATCATCGCCTTTTGCACGATCTCGAAACCCGCCCGGGCGGACACCACCAAAATGCGCCCTCGCCACGGTAGATCGCCCCGTAGAAACGACTCACCGATCAGCTTGTCGACCGCGTTGTGGCGGCCCACGTCCTCCGCCAGGGCCAGCAGCTCGCCACGGCGGTCGAAGAGCGCCGCGCCGTGCAATCCACCGGTGGCGGCAAAGAGGCTCTGACGACCTTCCATTTTCTCCGGCAGAGCCTGGAGCAGCTCGGGATCCACCGGCGGCTCAGGGGCGATCTGTGGCAGCCGTTGATAGATCGCCTCGATGCGCGCCTTGCCGCACAACCCGCAGGCCGCCGCCGCCAGATACTCGCGCCGAGCATGCTCTATCGCTTCGCGGCGGGAGGCCGCTTCCGGAGCCAGCCGCACATCCACCACATTGTCGGGGTCGTAAGCCAGGGGATCGCGGCAAATATCCACCGACACCACATCCGAGCGGCGAGCGATCACTCCCTCGGTGAAGAGAAAACCCGCGGCCAGCCGACGATCCATACCCGGTGTCCGCAGGGTCACCACCAACGACTCGCCGTCGACCCGGATCTCGAGCGGCTCCTCGACCGCCACCACATCCTGCTCGGTTCCCTCGGACCGCTCGACCGTCACCCGGCGCAGGGCGCGAGAGGCGGGGTTTTCGTCGTGCTCGCTCACAGAGCTTTCCTCGGGCATCTCATCCACGCACTCTACGGTGCCCCGTTGCGGGCGGCAAGAGCCGCCTCCCGCTGGGCCCTCAGCTGCTCGATCTGCGGATCACCCGCGGTCAGGTGCTTCTCCGCCAAAGCCAACGACCGATCGTAGACCCGGGCGGACTCGTCATGCTCCCCCTTGGCGTCCAGAGTTTCGGCCAAGGACACCAGCGGTGACAGCAGAAATAGATTGTCCCGTCCCATCACCGGCTCCACGAGCTCGAGGGTGCGGCGCAAGGCGGTCTCCGCGGTGTCGAGGTCGCCCCGTTTGAGATAAACCCTTCCCAGAGCCGACAGAATCGCCGCCAAATAGGGGTGATCTCGACCCAGCCGCGGCTCGAAAATGTCCTGGGCCCGCAGCAGCACCTGCTCCGCTTCCTGCCACAGGCCGATTTTGGAATAGGTATCTCCGAGCACCGCGTAGAGCTGACCCAAAGCCGGGTGGTCCGCGGCCAGGTGCCGCTCGTGCAGGGCTCTGGCTCGGCGCAAAAAATCGATCGCTTCGTAGGGGCGGCCGGTTCGCTCGTAAATCCGCGCGGTATTGGCCAGGGTCAAACCCAGATGAGCTTCTTTGTCCGGGGAGCGCTCAAGGATGCGGATCGCGCGCAAATAGAGCGCTTCCGCCTCCGCTGGTCGATTGAGTCGTCCTTCGATGTTGGCCAGACGCTCCAACGGCTCCGCCAGCTCGGTGGCGTCCGAGCCGAGGGCTCCTTCGAGAATCTGGATGCACTGGCGTAAATAGCGCTCCGCCCGTTTCACGTCGCCGACGATGACGTCGATGATCGCCACATGGTGCAAGCTTCGAGCGGTCGAGACGTGATCGTCACCCAGCCGCTGCCGTCGAATGGCCAGCGCCTCCTCGAGCACCTCTTGGGCCTGCGTATAGTCCCCGAGCCTGGATTGCACCAAACCCACGGTATCGAGCAACCGAGCCTGCACCTCGGGTTGCTCGGACAGCTCCGATCGCGCCCGCCGCACCCCGCGATCCAAGAGCTGAACCGTCGACACGTTGTCGTCCGCGTCGGCGCCGTCGAAGAGCTGAGCCAAAAATCGGGACACCGCATGGGCGGTGGCCAGCTGCTGATCGATCCTCTCCACCTGCCGTTCGATTCGGCGCCCCAACCCCCACATGATCAGGGTGAAGGTCACCAACAGCGCCGCGGTCTGGAAGAAAAACCGGCGTCGGCGTTTCCAGGTTTCCACCTGTGCCGCCAGCTGCTCACGTAGACGCTCTTCCTCGATGTTTTGGGCACGCCGCCGGCGCTCCTGGTCCAACCCTCGGATGCGGGTCGCCAGCTCCGCGGAGCTCGCCATCCGACGATCGGGCCGGGCGTGGCAGGCGTCGGCGATCACCTCTCGCAACAGCTCGTCTTCCACATCCCGTTGCCAACCGGAGGCCATCGGGCGGGTCAGGTCGCCGATCACCATTTGATAGAAGAACACCCCGAGAGCATAGATATCGGCCTGGATCGTGGGTCGACGCCCTTCCACCAGCTCCGGAGCCTCATAAAGTCGCGTCGCGGCTCCGCCGAGGCCGTCTTCATCCCCTGGCTCGCCGAATTCCCCGGAATCCGAGTCGGAGTCGGACAGCACCGACACGCTCGACCCGGAGCTCACCGCAACCTCCGGAATGGGCTCATCCGCCAGCTGGGCGATTCCGAAGTCGGTCAGACGGGCTTGAAGGCGCTTGCCGGAATCCGATGGAGAGCCGCCGGCCTCGCCGACCGAATCGTCGTCCGGACCCTCGTCGATCAAAATGTTCTCGGGTTTGACGTCCTTGTGCAGCACTCCGACCGAGTGGGCCGCGGCCAGGGCATCCGCCACTTGGCAGACCAGCATCAGCCGTTGGTCGAGGCTCACCGCCTCCAAACCACCCCGAGACTCTGCCCAAGCGGCCAGGTCCCCCCCGGAGCTGTATTCCGCTTCGATGAAGCAAGGCGCGGAATCGAAGCTCCAATCCACGATGCGGGTGATGTCGTCCCGATCTCCGAGCTCTTCTTTGAGCCGCCGAAAGAAGGTCACCTCCCGCTGCAAGGCGAGCACCTGCCTGGCCTCAAAGCAGAATTTGAAGACCCTCGGCGACGCGTCGGGACGATCGGCTCGTCGGGCCAGCCACACCTCACCGAAACCGCCCCGACCCAGGAGCCTCTCCAGCTGAAAGGACGACTTGCCCGGCACCGGTCGTCCGGCGGCGGGCCGCCAGCCCAAGACCGAGTCCCGGCTCGGCACCACCCAATTGCGAGCCGCCACCGGGCTCTCCGGCGCCGTCAAACGGCCGAGATCCTGGGCTCCGACCTCGAAGACCTTAAACGTCAGATCCTGGAACGGTTCCAGCTCATTCGACCAGCGGTAAAGACCGTGGGCTAGCCAAACCAGGGTGTCCTCCGAGTCCCCGCGGGCCGGCAACCCGAGCCGGGCGACGTCGAACACCCGACGGGTGGTGAGGATCTGCGAACGATCGGCCAGAGCCGACAGCGCCCGGGCGAATAGGCCGTCGACGGACTCGATAGAGCTACAAATCCCCACACCCCCGGTGCCTAGGAGCTCCTCGGAGGCCGTTTGACCTCCATCGGCTCCGACACTGAGCCGCCGCCCGGTCTCCCTCTGCAGCTCGAGGGCAAAAGCCACCGCTTCGGCGGGATCGGAGAATCGAATCAGCCCCGAGCCTTCATCCACCGAGCCCCCGTACGCCGCCAACCGTTCGGCCCAAAGACCCGCCGGCGGATCGACCGGGACCTCCGGGCGGATCGCCAACCACACCCAGGCCGACGAATCGGGCGCCTCGGGCGAAATGAAATCCGCGCTCACCGCCGGGCTCCTCGGTCCCTGCTCGCGCTCGAGATCCCCAGGGCCTGCAACATGTGGCCGAAACGCTCGCGCCGGACCATCGGAAGGGCAGTGCTCCCTGCCTGAAGCCCATAGCTTCCAGGCCCACCCTGCTCGACTGCTTCCTCTACGTAACGACGGGCCGCGTCGGAATGTCCCAGCTCGAAATAGGTCAAGGCTCGACCCCAAGCGATTTCGGCGAGCAGCGAGCGGGGCGCTTCCGGCAGCTCCAAACACCGGTCGAAAGCCTCGGAGAATCGCTGCTGTGCCGACTCCCTCAGACCCACGTTCAAATAGGTAAATCCGAGGGTCACCAGCAGCTTGGCCTGCACCCGGGGCCGTTCCTCGAGCTCACGGCCGATCCGCTCGGTCCCCGAATCGAGGATCTTGCGGACGGTCATCGAGTCCCCGGTGATCGCCAGCTCCGATTGGGCCAAGGGGTCCGTGCTACCGAAAAGGTCGACCATGAAATCCGAGACGGCTTCGGCCACCTCCGCCTCCCGATTGGCTTCGGCCCTCGCCTTCTCCAACCGCACGGTTTGCCACGAGGTCAGGCCGCCGAGCAAGAGCAAGACGACCAGCACAAAGATGCCGTGTCGACGGCGGTTGCGAGCCGTCGCGGCAGCGGCTTGCAAAGCCTCCTGAGCTGCTCGCTCCGCTTCGGCTTCCGCCGCCAGTCGACGGCGCGCGTCCAGCTCTCGCAGACGCCGCGCCAGCTCGCCGGCCTCCTGGTAGCGGCATTCCGGACGACCGTCCACGGACTCGGCGATATCGGTCCGCAGCAGAGGGTCGTTCACCTCCGGCTCCCAACCGGGTCCGAGCGCCCGCCCGAGATCTCCGACCACCATCTGGTAGAGCACCACGCCGAGGGAGTAGATATCTCCTTGCACGGTCCCGCGGGAACCGGTCAGCAGCTCGGGCGCTAAATACAACCGCGCCCCTTTCGTCCACTCCGACTGGCTCAATCCCAAATGGGTGATGGCGGACGTTTCCAACTTTCGCCGATCGAAAATCGCGCCGATTCCGAAGTCCGCCAACCGTGCTCGAGGACGGCCGGCCGCGTCGGAGGACATCAGAATGTTGGCGGGTTTGACGTCCTTGTGCAGAACCCCCACGGAATGGGCGGCCGCCAACGCCTCGGCCACCTGTGCGACGATCTCCAACCGGGTGGCCAAGGGGATCTGGGCCACCCCGCCGCGGGCCTCGGCCCAAGTCGAGAGATCACCGCCTTCGGTGTATTCGCTCTCGATAAAGAACGGCGCCTGATCGAAGCTCCAATCCAGAACCCGAGCGATGTCCGCCCGCTCGCCGAGCTCTTCTCGCAGCAGGCGGAAGAGCGCGATCTCACGCTGAAGAGCCTCGAGCCGGGCCACCTCGAAGCAGAATTTCAGGACTCGCCGCTCGCCGGTCTTGCGATGTCGGGCCAGCCAAGCCTCGCCGAACGCACCCTCGCCCAATCGCGCCTCGAGCTGCCATCGCTCGCGTCCCAAAACCCCCTGACCGACCGCCGGGCGCCATCCCAGGACCGCCCGGCGGGCCCGGCCGAAGCCCACCTGCGCTCCATCGCTCCTGCCCGGGGAACGCAACGGCGAGCGGCCCTTGCGCCCGACCTCGAAAAGCTCCACGACCTCACCGGACGGCAAGCGATATTCCCCGTGGGCCAGCCAGCTCAGGGCGCCGGTGCCGGCACCGTCGTCGGGCTCCGCGTCGACGGCCGGAGTTTGGACGTCACGGGTTTCGTCCACGGGTTGAAGCATGCCGCGAGCCAGGTCGAAAGCCCCACGGCTGAGCAGGACTTGATGGGGCAGAGCCAGCCGCGCCACCTGACCGGCGATGTCCGCGGAGCCGGGGGTGAGACCGCGCTCCGAGGTGGGCTCACCTCTGGATTCGCCCCGGGTCCAACCGACCTGCATGCCGAAATGCACACTCACCCGACCGGCCAAGGACCGCCCCGGCCTCAAGCCGGCCACCCGCTCCACGTAAACCCATGCGAATTGCACGGCCTGCTGGGGATGCTCGAAAATCGCCGTCAGCACCTCGCCGTGTCGAAGCCTCGGAAGCAGCGAGCTCGACGGATCGCTCTCGACCGACGGACCCTCGGCCGCGGACTCTTCGGCCGCGGATTCTTCAGCCGCTGATTCTTCGGCAGCTGATTCTTCGGCAGCTGATTGTTTGGCAGCTGATTCTTTGGCAGCTGATTCATCGGCAGACCTGGCCAGGGCACCACACCAACCCTCGTGGCGCTCCAGGAGCCGACGCACCTCCACCTCCCATCGGACCTGCTCCTGCTCGGTGAGGAAGCGAGCCCCGTCGCCCGCCAGACCGAATGCGGTGAAGGCACGAAACGTCGGCGTAGCACCGTCGGTTGAGCCCACCCACGCGTCGGCAGCGAGCAGGATCTGCTTTTCCGTGGTGTCTCGGACCCCGGAAGCGACTTGCGATCGGAGGCCTCGGCGACCGCCCAGGCCGGCCAGCGTCGCCGCGACCCGTCGCGCGCTAGACGGTCGATCCGCCGGCTTTTTGGCCAGCAATTGGTCCACCAAGGACAGGAGCTCGGCGGGAATCTCGGGCCCCGCATTGCGGATCGGCGGATGAGGCTCGGTGCAAATTCGGGCCAGGGTCGCCATGGCGGTTTCGGCACCGAAAGGTTTGTTCCCCGTGATCATTTGGTACATCAAGATGCCCAGGGAAAATAGGTCGGAGCGTGGACCGACCTCATAGCCCTTGGCCTGCTCCGGCGACATGGAGTCGTAGGAGCCCACCACTTGCCCCATGCCGGTGAGCACCTCATCGTCCGGCTCCTCCGCCTGCCAGACCTTGGCCAAGCCGAAGTCCAAGATCTTGATCCGGCCCGCCTGGGTCACCATCACATTCGACGCCTTGAGATCCCGATGCACGATTCCCTTGGTGTGAGCCTCGGTCAATCCCTCGGCGATCTGCCGTGCCCAGTCGACGACCTCCGCTGCCGAGATGGCCCTGGCGTGGATCAGGGTCGACAGCGGGCGCCCTTCCACCATCTCCATGGCGATGGCGTCACCCAGCTCGGTCTCGAGAATGTGGAAGATCTGAACGATATTCGGATGATTCAACCGGGCCGCTGCTTGGGCTTCGTGGCGAAAACGGTTACGGGTGATATCCGTGGGTTTGCCCGCCTCCAAGAGCTCGGGACGAATGAGCTTGATCGCCACCGGACGCGCCAACAGCTCGTCGAACGCTCGATAGACCTCGCCCATGCCGCCGATGCCCAGCTCCGCCTCGACCCGATAGGGCCCGAGGGTCTCCGGCCTCGGACGGTTGGGGGTCCCGGAACCCCGTGGCTGATCGAAGATCATCGGTATCGACCTCACCTCAGAGCGGTGGCAAGAGCCAGTCTTCAAGACGTCTCTGCACCTCGACCGAGGGCCGACGCCCCGCTTCCAACGCCGACACATACGACCTCGAAATACCCAACCTTTCCGCCACCTGCAGCTGCGACCACCCCAGCTCTTTCCGCCGTTGGATGAGCTGCTGAGCCAAAGGCACCGCTTCCACGGAGCCGGCCCGGCCCGACATCCCCTGCCCGTCTCCGCGACCGCCCTGACTACCGGCCGGCCGAGCACCGATCTTCGATCGAGACGGGGTCTTCGACCGGGAACGGGGCATCGACCGGGGTTTGGTGGTCAAACGTCGATACGACTCCACGATTTCAAACGGCGGTTCCAACACCACTCTGGCATCCAGCCAAGCCCGCCACCAACCCCGACGCAGGGTGCTCGGCTCTCGCCAATCGTCGTATTGCCATTGGGCCAGGACCCGATCGCTGTGCAACCGATCCAATGCCGCTTCGAAGCGTTCTCTGAGCTTGGAAGGTCGACGAGCATCGACCTCCAAACCGATCGCGTTCAGCAGGGTTTCGACCCGATACGGTTGCAAATAAGTCCCTTCGTAAGCACGGATGCGCCACTGCCAGCTCAAATACCGCACCAAGCGTTTTTCCACCGCGAATCGATAGGGATCGTATTCCAGGGCTTTGCGCGGCAACTTGGCGACCCGACGACCCGGACCCGAGAGCAGACGCCCGAACATGCGGCCCGGCCGAAAGATCACCCGCTCCACGTCCAAGGTGCCGTCCTGCCCCAGGCGACCCATTTGGTCGGTCATCACCAAGGCCCGGGATCGAATCGCCCGCGGCGGCTCCCCCTTGCGCGTCGAGGTTTCCACCAAGTCCAGCCACAGGGTCTCCAGTCGAAGCAGGCTCTCCACCACTTGTCGGCGTTGTTTCGGGTGGTAGCCGGCCCCATATCCACGGGAGTTGCGCTTGGGCTCCAAGCCCCGCAGCCTGAGAATCTCGTCCACCGCCACCACCACATCCTCGTCATCCGCCTGGGCGCCGGCCATCCAACAATGCAGGAGCGCATCGAGCACATCGGCATCCAGATCCGACAAGGCTCGGCTCTGCTTCCACATTTGCTCCGCCAGCACGCCGAAACCTTGGCCGGCCTCGAATTGCGCCGGCACCATGGACACCTCACCGGCCGTATCCCGCGTCCGGACCGGGGCGGTGGGCCAAGGAATCGCGGCGTCGGCGCCGAAAGCAGCCCGGGAAATCAAATCGCGAACAGCCTGGTAGACCGCCGCGCTCGAGGTATTCAAATATCCGCCGTCGCTGCCCTCTTCCTCGCCCATGCCGGTGACGTCCCACAACAGGGCCAGCATCAGGGCGTCGTTCGGGGAATCCAATCCGTCGTCGAGCACCACCGCCGAGAAGTGGCGGCGTTCGGAGTCGGCTTCCAGGAGCTCGGCCCCTCGGTCGGTCCAGCGCAGGATCGGCGCCCGTCCGGCCGCCTGCCAAGGACGACCCGCTGAATCGAATCCGGCCACCCGCAGCTCGTCGATCCGGCCGTCGGAGCCATAAAAGATCTGAATGGCGTCGAATTCAAAACCCGGCGGCAGATCCACGCCCCGGTCCACGGCCACCCGCAGCATTTGATCCACTTGAGCCTCACCGGCGCGATCGAAGGGAATCACCGCGTTTCCCTTGGACCGCGAATACGCCACCGCCGAAGGACCCAAGGGGCCGTGCTCTCCTACCAGGGATCTGCGGCGTGCTTTCTTCGTATATTTCGACTTCAAATCCGAGGAATCCTGATCTCGGCTCGACGCGGCGAGCGGGTTCGATGGCGGCTCGGCAAGCTTTCTCGCCAAAAATCTATCGTTAATGATCTGTTTCTAGTGGTCTTTTGCTAAGGGCCAGTATAGATCAACCCTCTGAGCACCTCTCCAGCGCGCCGCCCCAGCGGCAGACCCTATGCGGAGCCATACGGCTCAGCTCCCGACCCATTCACGGATGACGGATGCCCAGCGGGGATTGACCTTCTCTTGCCGGAATGCTTTGCTAGCGGCTCGGATCGCCTTTACCTCTGCTCGCCTCGCTCTTGCGGCGCCTCCCGAAAAGGACTCTGCCATGATCGCCTCTCTCCGTTTTGAAAGCTTCCCACGAGCTTCTAAGACCCGCTGGCCCCGCCTCATCAGGCCTGCTCTGCTCCTTCTGCTCCACCTCATTTTCGCCGTCACTGCCATGGGCTCCACTTGGACCGCCGACGATCTGGTGCGCGCCGAAGGCGTGGGCTCTATGGATGTCTCCGACGACGGATCCATGGCGGTTTGGGTGAAGACCCAGATCGGCGAGCGGAACAAAAAAACCGAGCAGCTGGGGCAGCTGTGGTGGGTTTCCTTCGAGACGGCAGCGGACGGCGATCCGATTCCGCTCACCCACAGCCAAGAGCGCATCGCTCAGATCGCCCTTTCCCCCGACGCTCGCCACCTGGCTTTCGTCACCGACCGTCTAATTCCCGGCACCGACGATCAGGCCGGATCTCAGCTGTGGGTCCTGCCCCTGACCGTCGGTGGCGAGGCGCGCCCCCTCACCAAAAGCCCGCGCGGCGTCAGTGATTTCGCCTGGATTGATTCCCAATCCCTATTGATCGCCCACCAAGACCTACCTTCCCTGCGCGAGCAGAACCTGGAGGAAGCCGGCGACTCCGCCACCGCGGTGGACGATTGGCGCGACCATCCGTTCGTCCGCTTGTCCACCGTCGACCTGAAGGGCAAGAGCAAGGCTTTGACCTGGGATCGGGATTGGATCGCTGAGATGTCCGTCTCACCCGACGGCAAGCTGGCGGTGATCAGCGCATCCCAAAGCACCCGCTACGATTTCGACGCCAAGATTCCGCCCAAGGTCTTTCTCGTCGACCTCAAGACCGGCCAACGGCGGGAGATCCTCGCCGACTCCGGGCTGCTGCCCCGCTCCTTCGGCTGGGTCCACAGCGGGGGACACAGCGGGGGACACAGCGGGGGACAAGGCGTCGAGCAGCCGGGTTTTTACTTCATCGACGACTTCACCCACCATCCCACTTACCGCATGGCGACGGTCGCCCATCTCTACTTCTACGATCTCACCTCCGGCCAAAGCCGACGCCTGGAGCACGGCTGGTCGCGGGGCATCGGCGCCGACTTCGACGCCGTGCCCGGCGGAGTCGTGGCCCTGATGGCCGACGGCACCCGCTTCGTGCCGGCACGCATCGAGCACGGCACGGGTCGGTTACGCGAGCTCCAGGGGCCCGAGGGGCATCGCTACCATGTGGACAGCTGGCGAGCATCCGCCGATGGATCCCGACTGCTCTATCTTCGGTCGACCGCGGACCAGCCACCCCAGCTTTTCACCGCCGAATTGACCCCAGAGGGCTGGGCCCAACCGCGACAGCTCGGCACCCTCAATGAGAGCTTTGCCCAAAAACCGAGCGGCAGCTCCGAGGTCGTCCGCTGGACCGGCGCGCTCGGCGACACCGTCGAAGGCATCTTGCACTACCCCTTCGGTTGGCAGCCCGGACTCAAATACCCCCTGATTCTCGACATCCACGGAGGCCCCACGGGCGTGGATCGTCATAGTTGGGACGCCACTTGGAGCGGTCCCACGCCCCTCTGGCGCCAACGGGGCGCGTTCGTGCTCAAGGTGAACTACCACGGCTCCACCAACTACGGTCTGGAGTGGGCGGAGTCGATCCGAGAGCGCTACTACGAGCTGGAGATTCCCGACATCGAGAGCGGTGTCGATATGTTGATCGAAAAGGGCTTGGTGGACCCCGATCGCTTGGCCACCACGGGTTGGTCGAACGGCGGCATTCTGTCGGCGGGTTTGATCGCGCACACGGATCGCTACAAAGCGGCCATTGTCGGTGCCGCGGACGTGGAGTGGATCAGCGATTGGGGCAACGTCGATTTCGGCGCCGCCTTCGACAACTACTACCTCGGGGGACCGCCCTGGGAACGGCTCGACCACTACATCGAAAAATCACCCTTCTTTCAGGTCGAAAAGATCACCACCCCCACCCTGCTCCACACCGGCACCGAAGACCGAAACGTACCGCCACACCAAAGCTGGTCCATGTTTCGCGCGCTTCAATTCATCGAAAAAGCGGACACTCGCCTGGTGCTCTACCCCGGCGAGCCCCACAGTTTGAAGAAAATCGCCCACCGAAAACGAAAAATCGAGGAGGATCTGGCCTGGATCGATCGTTACCTCTTCGACCTGCCCACGGATCTGGCGGCCGCCCACGGCTCCGTCGAGCATCTGCCGATGTCGTCCATTGTTCCCCGGGGCTCGCGGTTGGCGGCAGCCTTGGCCCTGACGGACGCGATCAAAGACTCGGAAGGCGGCTGGGGCCGGCGGGTGAAGGGGCATCTGGTGCCGGAAATGGTGCGATTCGGCCCCAGCTCCATCGGGCGATTCGAGGTCACCGTCGAGCAATGGCGGAGCTTCGAGCGGGACGCCATGCCCGGGCTCGACGGCGGCTTACCGGCGACTGGATTGAGCTTCGACCAAGCCAAGGCCTACGTCGATTGGTTGTCCGAGATCACCGACGAGAGCTATCGACTGCCGACGGTCGAGGAGGCCGGCCAGTGGGGCTCCGCCTCCGCCGAAGAGACCTCGGATCCCGCCGTCACCCTCGAATATTGGCTGGGGAACGCGGCGAGCTTCGACGATCGCCGAGCGCTTCTCCACGCCATAGAAGCCGCCGGAAGCTCGCTGCTGGTGCCCGTGGACCGCACCGCCGGACGGTCCGACCGGTCCCACGGCACCTACGTCTTCGGCCTGGCAGGCAACGCGGCCGAATGGGCACGGACCGAAGAAGGGACCGGCAAAGCCGTCGGCCCCAGCTCCGACCGCAACAGCACGTCGACCCTAGAGCCGGATTCCGCCTACGTCGGGCTGAGAGTGGTGCTCGACCACCCGACCGTCGGCTCTGAGCCGTGAGCGAAGCGTCGGACCACCGCCCGTTCAAGAAAGAAGTGATCCGTGCCCTGCTCGACCACGGCATTCGGCCCGTGGCCGGCTCGAATCCGGTCCAAATCCGATCCCATTTGAACGATCTCTACACCTTTCAGCTGAGGGATCTGAAGCTCATGCGTCGAGAAGCGGAACGTATCCTCGGCCCCCAACCTTTGGAGGACTACCGCCGGCGCGTCCAGGCGCTTCAGGATCGGTACCGCCTGCTCTCCCTACCCGCGGACCGCTGGTAACATCCCGCCGATGGTCGACCTGTCACCCCATCCACCGACGACTAGATTGCCCGCCACAGCTTTCACCGTGCTGTGGCTCAGCTCGACGCTGTTCTTGTGGTCGTGCTCGGCCTTGTCGTGGATCGGAGCGTCGACGGTCGCCGCGCAGCCGGTGGATGCGGCCCCGCCGACGGACCTGTGGCGCGACGTCACCGGCACCGTCGGCGCCGAGTTCGAGCATTGGAACGGCGCCACCGGCGAGTGGTATTTCCCCGAGATCAACGGCGCCGGCGTCGCTCTCTTCGACTTCGACAACGACGGCGACCTGGATATCTATTGGCTTCAGGGCTCCAGGCTCGGAGGCTCCGGCGACGAAGACGCACCCCTGGATCGCCTGTGGCGAAATGATCTGCGCGCGGGCAAGCTGAGCTTTTCCGACGTCACCGAATCTTCCGGCATCCGCGCGTCGGGATACGGCATGGCCGTAGCGGCCGCCGACTTCGACAACGACGGTTGGGTGGATCTCTACGTGGCCAACTACGGCTCCAATCAGCTGTGGCGCAATCAAGGTCTCAGTGCCGACGGATCCGTCCGTTTCGAAGACGTCACCCAAGCCTGGCGGGCCGGAGATCGACGCTGGACCTCAGCCCTCGCCGTGTTGGACTTCGACCGCGACGGCTTTCTCGACCTCTATGTGGGCAACTACCTGCGATTCGAAATCGCCACTCACAAGGCTTGCACGATCACATCCGGCCAGCGGGACTATTGCCATCCCTCCAACTACCCATCTGAGGACGACCTGCTCTTTCGCAACACCTTGGGCCAAGGGCAAGCGGGATTTGTCGACGTCAGCCGCCGGGCCTTCGGACGGGTCGCGCCCACCCCGACCCTGGGTCTAGCGGTGCTGGACGCCGACGATGATGGTTTGTTGGATATTTACGTCGCCAACGACGATCAGCCGAATCGGCTGTGGCGCAATACCGGTCGTTGCAGCCCGACCTGCCTAGGCTCCGAGCAACCGCCGATTTTCGAGGACGACGCCCTGCTCACGGGCACCGCGGTCAACGGCCGGGGACAACCCGAGGCGTCGATGGGCGTCGCCCCCGGCGATATCGACAACGACGGCGACACCGACCTCTTCATCAGCCATCTCGACCGCCAAACCAACACCCTCTACGTCAATGAAGGCGGTGCGTTCCGCGACGAGACCCGCCCCCGCGGCTTGGCCGCCCCGAGCCTGCCGTTCACGGGATTCGGCACCGCCTGGGTCGACGGCGATCTCGATGGTGACCTCGATCTGGTGGTGGTCAACGGCGCCGTGCAAGTCTTGGACGAGCTGCGTCGGCGGAACGATCCCCATCCGTTTCATCAGAAGAATCAATATTTCGAGAACCTCGGCGGCGGCAACTTTCAGCAAGCCGACGAGCGGGCCGGAGCGGCCTTCAACCTTTCCGAGGTCAGCCGCGGCTTGGCGGTCGGGGATCTCGACAACGACGGCGATCCCGACCTGGTGATCAGCCAGAACAACGGTCCCGGTCGAATCTTGATCCACCAAGCCCGAGAGCCCAACCAAAAAAGCGGCCCAGCTTGGCTCGGCCTGCGGCTGGTCGCCGGCGATCCGCCCCGGGATCAATTGGGGGCGCGGGTCGGTTTGGTTTACCATCGGCCGAGCCGAGATCGATCCGGAGCCGCCCACGCGTCCTCTTGGCGCCGGGTGGGTGTGGATGGCAGCTATGCTTCGTCGAGCGACCCCAGGGCGTTATTTGCCCTCGGCTCGGCGAAGTCCGTCGAAGAAGTGCGCGTCACCTGGCCCGATGGCCGCCGGGAAGTCTTTGCCCCGCCCAAGCTCAACCAATACACCACCCTCGTCCAGGGAACCGGCCCAAAGAGCTCTCCGAGATCTCCCAAAAGCTCATCTCCCCAAGATCAACCTCCGAGGAATCGTTGATGTCCCCCAAATCTCTTATCGCTTTCAGCTTCCGCTCCGGGGTCGGGACCCTTTCGATCCTCGCCTCCCTCGCGGTGCTCGGAATCTCTTTGCCGTCTGCGCCGGCCGCCGCCCAGACTGCGGCTCAGCTCGCTGCCATCCCGAGCCCGTCCCTGAGCGGCACGACGCCCGAGGTGCGTCAGAGCCTGCGAACCGCCCAAGAGCGAGTGGAGTCCTCTAAAGGCCAAGGAGGCATGGAGCTGTCCAACGCTTTCGGTGAGCTGGGCATGCTCTACCTCCATTTCGGTTTCGTCGATGCCGCCGCGCCCGCGTTCACCAACGCCGCCCGGTTGGAGGCACAGGCCGCCGCCGACGGCTCCACGGCCCAAGGACCCTGGACTTATTACTTGGCCGTCGCCCAACAGGAGCAAGGCAACTTGAGGGCCGCGGCGAGCAGCTTGCGAGCGGTGCTCGCCCAGCGAGAAGGCAACCTGCCGGCCGTTCTCCGGTTGGCCGGGGTGCTGGCCGAGCTCGGCGAGACCCAAGAGGCCCGTTTCCTCTACGAGGCGGGATTGCAGTCGCCCCTAGGCAAAGCCGCCGGCCACGCCGGCCTGGGTCAGCTGGATCTCGACGAGCGCAAACCCGAGGAAGCGATCGGGCATTTCGAGGCCGCCCTCGAGGCCCAGCCCGAAGCCACCGCCCTGCGGTATCGCCTAGGCATGGCTCTCCGGGATGTCGGCGACATGGATCGGGCCCGGGAGCTGCTGAAAGAGCCCGGGGGACAGGAGGTTCAATTCCCCGATCCGCTGATGATCCAGCTGCGCCTACAAATGGAGGGAACCGGTCATCAGGCGGTGGCCGGCGGCATTGCCGCCCAACAGGGAGATCTGGCCAAAGCCATCCGCTCCTACCGCGACGCGGTGACGTCCCAACCGGACGATCTCCAAAGCCGTCGTTCCTTGGCCAAGGCCCTGACGCAAAGCGGTGACCTCGACGGCGCTGAAAAGGAATTTCGAGAGATCATCAAACGGGATCCCTCCAACGCCTCGGCCTACCTAGAGCTCGGCTCCCTGGCGATTTCCAAATCCGGCGATCCCCAAGCCGCTCTTCCCCACTTGCAGAAAGCCGTGGATCTGGCGCCAGAGTTCCGCGAGGCACGGGCTCGCCTCGCCCGGGTTTTGGCCACCACCGGACGGCTAGAAGACTCCATTCCCCACCTGCGAAAAGTCGTCGAGCTGGACCCACGCGACGCCGACGGTCGTCTGCGTTTGGCGCGGGCACTGATGGAGACCCGACGCACCGACGAAGCCACCAAAGAGGTGGCGGCCCTCTTGGCTCAGCAGCCCGACAATCTGGACGGCATCCTGCTGAGCGGCCGAATCCACGCCGTCAACGGCAATCCGGAAGCGGCCGAGCGAGAATTCTCCCGGGTCAAGGATTTGAGCTCGGCCACCCGCGATCAACGGGCCCGTGCCACCCTCAACATGGCGCTGTTGCGCCAAGCCCAGGGCCGCATTCAAGAGTCCATCGACTTCTACGGCGAAACCCTCAAGATCTCGCCGGATCAACCCCAAGCCCTCTTCAACCTGGCGGTGATTCTGGCCAGCAATCAGCGCCTCAAGGGTGCCGCCGAGCTCTACCAACGGCTGCTGCGGCTCGACCCCTCCCGCACCGACGTGCGCTACCGATTGGCGGTCACTGAGATGGGCCGCGGCGAGCTGAAGGCCGCGTCCGAGCATTTCGAGATCTTGGTGCGGGACCGCCCCCTGGCGATCGAGCTGGTGACCTCCAGCTCCCTGCTGCTCGCCGAGCTGGGACGGGGCGACGAAGCCGCGGATCGGCTGTTGGCGGCCATTTCCAAAACCCGCGACAAAGCGCCGAAAGCCCGGCTGAAGAGCACCCTCGGCGCGGTGGAGATCAAGAACGGCCATCTCGAACGCGGCCTCGGCCACCTCCGCGACGCCGTCGACCTGGCGCCCAAGGTCCCCGAGGTCCGCAAGCGCTATGCCGAGGCCCTGGCCGGCGAAAAGCGCTACGCCCAAGCCGTGGACGAATACGTGGCCTACGGCGCCTTGGCACCCGGCGACGATCAGGCGACCTTTGCCCACGCCACTTGCCTGATCATCTTGGACCGCTGGCAAGAGACCGTCGACCTGCTCAGCGACGCCACCCGCAGCTCGTCGGATTTGGCCCTCACCCATTTGCTGGCCCGACTTCTCGCCTCGGCCCCCGAGCCCGCCGTGCGCAACGGCGAGCGAGCGGCTCAAATTGCCCAAGCGGTCTTCGAAGCGGCGCGCAATCCCGCCCACGGCGAAACCCTGGCCATGGCCATGGCCGCCTCGGGTCGGTGGCAAGAAGCCCTGACCCTGCAAAAACGGCTGCTGAAGGAAGCCCAGGACGCGAGCTTCGACGCCGACTTCATCGCCCGGGTCCAACGCAATCTGGCCCGCTACGAGCAACAACAAATCGGGCAATCGGATTGGTGATGTATTCCCTGGAATCCGGTGCCGGGCATGTCGCAGATGTTTTGCGCTCCAGCGCCGTGCTCATCGTCGGAGCGCTGCTTCTGGCCGGATCCGTCGACGCCCAAGCACCGTCCGCACAAAAGCCATCCAAGAGCGCGGATCAGCCGATCTTCGTCGAGGTCACCAAAGAAGTCGGGGTCGAATTCGTGCATTGGAACGGCATGACCGGTGAGCTCTATTTCAGCGAAACTCCCGGCGGGGGCGGCGCGCTTTTCGACATGGACAACGACGGCGACCTCGACCTCTACCTGGTCCAAGGTCGGCTGCTGAATCCCAAGAAAACCGAGGCCGACGCGGCCACTCCGCCCCCTGGTCCCCTGCCCTTGCGCGACCGCCTGCTGCGCAACGAGCTGATCTCTCGGGACGGCCAGGACGGCACCTTGCGATTCGTCGACGTCACCGAAAGCTCCGGCCTCGACAGCCGGGGATACGGCATGGGAGTCACCGCCGGCGACTACGACAACGATGGCTGGACCGACCTCTACGTCACCAACTTCGGTGCCAACGTGTTGTGGCGCAATCGCGGCGCCGACGCCCGGGGTCGAGTGACCTTCGAGGACACCACCGCCGAGACCGGCGTCGGTGACGACTCGTGGAGCGTGCCGGCCCTTTTCGTCGATCTCGACGCCGACGGCTGGTTGGACCTCTACGTGGGTAACTACCTCGATTTCACCATCGCCAACCACAAACCCTGCTTCGGCAAAAGCGGCGAGCAGGACTACTGCGGCCCGAGCGCCTATCCTCCGGTACCGGATCGACTTTTCCGCAACTTGGGTGGTCAAAAAGGAGCTGTCCGCTTCGAGGACATCGGAGCCGGCAGCGGCCTGAGCCGCGGTCGAGGAGGCGCTCTCGGGGTGGTGTCCGGCGATTTCGACGGTGACGGAGGGCTCGACTTATATGTGGCCAACGATCAGATGGCCAATCATCTGTGGTCCGTCACCAGCCGAAAGCCCCTGAAAGTCGAGGATCTCGCCCTGCTTTCCGGCTGCGCCGTCAACGGCGACGGGCTGGCCGAGGCATCCATGGGGGTCGATGCCGGGGATGTGGACAACGACGGCGACGATGATCTCTTCATGGCCCATCTGACCCAGGAAACCAACACCCTCTACCTCAACGACGGCACGGGTTTCTTCGAGGATCAAAGCGCTGGTGCCGGCCTCGCCCTGCCGAGCTTCCCGTTCACCGGTTTCGGCACCCGCCTGGTGGACTTCGACAACGACGGTCTGCTCGACGTGGTGGTGGTCAACGGCGCGATCAAGACCTTGGAAGATCTGGCCCGAAAACGGGATCCCTTCCCGCTCCACCAACCGGATCAAATCTTCCGCAACACCGGCGGCGGTCGATTCGAGGAGGTCACCGAGCAAGCAGGGGATGCGTTTCGCGTCTCCCTGGTCAGCCGCGGCCTGGCTTCCGGCGACCTCGACAACGACGGCGACAGCGATCTGGTGATCTTCAACAACCATGGCCCCGCCCGCGTGCTGCGCAACGAGGTGGGCACCCAGGCTTCGTGGATCGGTCTCGACGTACGAGCCGCGAAATTCGATCGCCCGGCCATCGGCTCCCGGGTGACGATTTTGGTCGACGGCCGGGAGGTCGCCCACCGCCAAGTGGGAGTGCAGGGAAGCTACGCCTCGGCCAACGACCCACGGGTCCTGGTGGGATTGGGCCGGAAGGCCGTGGACAAAGTGGATGTCCGGATCCGTTGGTGGGGCGACGTGGGTGGCCCTTCCGAGGAGATTTGGCAGGGGCTGGCCGCCGGCAATTACCATCGATTGGTGGCCGGTGAAGGCACGAAACCGGCGGGTACCCAGAAACCGGCCGGATCGACCCGAGATCCCGGTTCCTGAGCCATGGAATCCAGCGGACAAACAGTCAGCCGGATCGTCACCGGCCTCGCGATCCTGGGACTCAGCTGGATGCCGTACGGATTGCTCGCCGACCCTAGGCCCGTTTCCATCCCACCATCGCAGCCTCAGGCGCAAGCCTCCCCGGATCCGCTGACGGACGGAGCGTCCGACGCGGAGCTGGTGCCCGTTCCCGAAACTCCCCTTGAGGGCCTCGAGCCCGCTGTGCGGGACCAGCTACAAGAGAAACGGCAAGCTCTCCAGGCCTTGCTCAGCTCCGACGCCCCGCCGTCGGATTTGATTCCCGCCTACGGTGATCTCGGCCAGCTCTACCTTCTCTACGACCGCCCCGAGGCCGCGGCGATCTGTTTCGAGAACGTCACCCGACTGGTGCCCGGCGAGCCCAACGCCTGGTATTACCAAGGGGTCATCCACCAAGGGGCAGGCCGATTCGACCCCGCGGTAGCGGCCTTTGAGCGGGTGCTGGAAGCCCGCCCCGACGACTTGGCCACCCTGCTGCGCGCCGGTGAGATCCGTTTTCAGCAACGCCGGCTCGACGAGGCCGCCGCCTATTTCGATCGCGCCCATGCCGTCGACCCGAGCTCCGCGTCGGTGGCTTTCGGCCGCGGTCGTATCGCCAACGCGCGACGTCAATGGCAGGAGGCGGTGGAGCTTTTCGAGCGCACCCTGGAGCTACAACCGGACGCCGACTCGGTCTTCCATCCCCTCGGCTTGGCCCACCGACGCCTCGGAGACCTGGAAGCCGCCAAGGCCTCCCTCGCCAAGGCCGGACCCAATACCCCGGTCTTCGACGACCCGCTCATGGGTCGGCTCTTCGAGCTCACCGCCACTTCGAGATCGTTTTTCATCGAGGGCAATCGAGCCCGTCGTCGGGGGTTGGGCGAGCTGGCGGAGAGCTATTATCGGCGGGCCTTGGAGCTCGATCCCGCCGACGCCTCGGTGCTCTACAACCTCGGCACCTTGCTCGGCGACCACGGCCGGGTCCACGAAGCCGAAGATCTATTCCATCGCGCGGTGGAGCACAAAGCCGACCACCGCGACGCGCGCTTCAACCTCGCCGTCAGCCAACGGGCTCGGGGGGCGTTGGAGGAGGCCGTGCAAGGCTTCGAGTCGGTGGTGAAGCTCGATCCCAACGACTCGGCGGCGATCATGGAGCTCGGTGCCACCCTTTACGCCGCCGGCTCCCAAGAAGCCGGCCTGGACAAGCTCCGACAAGTTGCCGACGGACCGATCCAGGACCCCCAAATGGGCCTCCAGCTCGCCAACTACCTGATCCAAACCGGTCTCGACGCAAGGGCCCCGGAAGTGCTCGAAAAAGCCGAGCGCGCCGCCGTGCAACCCGCGGATCGGGTGGAGATCCGCTTGTTGCAAGGCGCGCTCGCCCTAGGAGAGGGCGATTCGGAAACCGCGGCCGACCTGCTCGCCCAAGCCCTTCACATGGAGCCCACCGACCCGCGACCCGCCATACGCCTCGCCATGTTGCGCTGCGGTCAGGGTCGCCAAGGCGACGCGATCACCGTCCTCGAATCAGCCCTGACCCGACAGCCAGAGGAGGAGCGGATCATCGACAGCCTCGCCCGTCTGCTCGCCACCTCGCCGCAGCCCAAAGACCGCGACGTCCAGCGAGCCCTAGCGCTGGCCCAATCCCTTTTCGATCGCTCACCCGGTCCCCAAAGCGCCGTCACTTTGGCCATGGCCAAGGCTGCGAACGGCGACTTTGCCGGTGCTATTGCCTTGCAGGAACGTTTGGTCCGAGAAGTCGGACCCAACGCACCACCGAGGATCCGCCGGCGGCTGGAGACCAATCTGGAACGGTACCGTAAGGGAGAGCTCGCTCTACCGCCCTGCTGAGCGCTACCGGGGCTCCAACCCACAAAAAAGCGCCCATCCCGGGCGACATTGGAAACCCGGGATGGGCACGAGGGCGGATCGGGATCGAGGGCAGGGACTCCACTTTCCGATCCGTACTACGACAAACGTGATTCAGACTCAAAACCGGCAATAAGATTCGCCCATGGATTCGATCAGTCCCAAAGCATCGGAATCGCCGGTGATTCTCGAGCAACTGCGACGGGCGGAAGACGGTGGTGTCGTGCGCTGGCCGACCCGCGTCTTGCTGAGCCGAGATGACTCCCACCTGCGAATTCGTTTCGAATGCCGCGACGGGAATCGCTGGGCCACCCACACTCAACGCAACGCACCCCTGTGGCAGGAAGAGGTCGTAGAAGCTTTCATCGCCCCGGGAGCGGGGACCCCGAGGAGTTATTTCGAATTCGAGGTCAATCCCCTGGGCGCGCTTTTCGAAGCCGTGGTCCACAACCCCGACAGTGATCGATCGACCCTGAGCGTCGATTTGAGCCGGCATCTCTCCGGGATCCGATGGCGAGCAGGATCTGCCGAGGCCGACTCGGCGTCTCCCGAAGATTGGTGGGCGGAGCTGGACTTGCCCTGGCGGTCCTTGCTCGAAGGCTGCGGGATGGAAGCCGAGGGCATACCCAAAATTTGGCGGATCAACTTCTTTCGCGTGGAGCGTCCCGGGGGCCCGGACGCCGCCTCTGAGAGCCGCGACGAATACTCCTGCTGGTCACCGACTTTACGCAGCCCGGCAGACTTCCATGTGCCTGAACGCTTCGGTTATTTGATTTTGGGCCCACCCGATGCCCCGAATGGGTACGACGGCTCGGATCACAGCTTGGACTTAAAGCCGGACGGCCTGCCCGTGATCTATTTACCGGAAGGAAAAACCCATCATGCCTGTTGAAGATCCCACGCCCTCCGGTCCCCGCCCCTTGGACGGCATTCGTGTGCTCGAGATGGGTCAACTGGTCGCGGGCCCGTTTGCCGGCACCTTGCTCGGATACTTCGGTGCCGAGGTGCTCAAAATCGAGCCGCCGGGCACCGGGGATCCGATCCGCACCTGGCGCGGTCTCGACGACGACGGCACCTCCCTTTGGTGGCGTACCCTGGCGCGCAACAAGAAATGCCTGACCGTGGACTTGCGGCAGGAGCGGGGGCGCGACCTCGTCCGTCGGCTGGCGGCCCAATGTGATGTGGTGATCGAGAATTTTCGCCCGGGTCGCATGGAATCGTGGAATCTGGGCCCTGACGACTTGAAAAAGGATCATCCTGACCTGATCTACGCCCGGGTCTCCGGTTTCGGTCAAACCGGACCGATGTCGTCGCGGCCCGGTTATGCGGCCGTTTGTGAAGGCTTCGGCGGTCTGCGCTACCTCACCGGACATCCCGACGAGCCGCCGGTGCGCGCCAATCTCAGTCTTGGAGACAGCCTGTGCGGTTTCCACACGGCTTTCGGCATTCTGCTCGCGCTGCTGCAACGACAGAAGCCCGGCGGCCGGGGTCAGACCCTCGACGTCTCCATCTTCGAGTCGGTATTCAACATGCTCGAGGCCGTGGTGCCGGAATACGATCGCAAGGGCTGGGTCCGACAACCCTCCGGCACCACCATCACCGGCGTGGTGCCTACCAACACCTACCCCTGCGCGGACGGAAAACCGGTGATCATCGGCGCCAACGGCGACTCCATCTTCAAGCGCTTGATGCGCACCGCCGGTCGGCACGACCTCGCCGACGATCCCCGCCTCGCCACCAATGACGGCCGGGTGACCCACCAACAAGAGGTCGATGGTGCCATCGCCGAATGGACCTCTCGCCTGCGCTTGCCCCAAGTCCTGGCCGCCCTCGACGACGCCAAGGTTCCAGCCGGGCCGATTTACAACGTCGAAGACATGTTCAACGATCCTCAATACCAAGCCCGAGAGCTCTTCGAGCGGGTGGAATCCAACGGCCGCCCTTTGGTCGTGCCGGCCATCGTGCCCAAGCTCAGCGACACCCCGGGTCGCACGGAATGGGCCGGCCCCGAGCTCGGCGCCCACACGCGCGAGGTGCTGGCCGAGCTCTTGGACTTGTCGGAAGCCGAGCTCGACGAGCTGTCGGACGCTGGGGTGACGTGATTGCTAGATCTTTCTTGCTAACAATTCCTGAACATCTAAACCTAGAGCTCTACGCGGGTTGTGGAGGTTTCTCGAATCGGCCTTCCGTCGTAGGGGCAAGTCTTGTTGGTTTTTCCTGATTGGCACGAAAGAGTTATCGCAGCCGTCACCGGCCCCCGGGAAATCCTTAGGGCTGACAGAGGCCAAAGCCGAGATCAAGAAGAGGCTTGATGCACGTCGAGCTCCGACCTGAGGCACGCTCAAACTCGCTCCAACACCAACCCATGTCCCAGAGCCCCTCCGGCACAAGTGGCCACGAGGGCGAATTCTTGATCTTCCTCGAGCAGACGGTGGGCCGCGGTGGTCAGCAGGCGAGCACCGTTGGGGGCGAAGGGATTGCCGATGGCCAGGGACCCACCCCAGCGATTGAGGCGATCCATGGGAATCGGCCCGAGGGCTCGATCCCGGCCCAAGATCTCGCGAGAAAGCAGATCGCTTTCCAACAAACGCACGACGGCGAGGATTTGCGCGGCGAAGGCTTCGTGCAGCTCAAAGACGCCGATGTCTTCGAGCTCAAGGTCGGCGTCCTCCAAGGCCTTGGGAGCCGCGAAGACCGGACCGAGCAGCAGCTCGCCGCCCGGATCGTGGGCGGTGAAGGCACGGCCTCGCAGGCGGGCTTGGATCGGTAACCCCTCAGCGCGGGCTCGCGCCTCGGACATCACCAAAAGAGCCGACGCACCATCGGTGAGGTAGGACGAGTTGCCGGCGGTCAAGGTGCCGTTGCGGGAAAATGAGGGCGGCAGCTTTGCCAATTGCTCGACTGTGGTTTTGGGGCGGATACCGTTGTCTTCCGTGATCACGGTCTGTTCTGCACCGGTACCCGACCCTTCGACACTGGACACCTCGACACAAACGATTTCCTTTCGAAGATGGTCGACCGCGGCCGTGGCCCGCCGATGGGATTGCGCGGCGTAAGCGTCTTGGTCGACGCGGCTGATGCCCAGGCGCGAAACCAGCTCTTCCGTGTATTGGCCCATGGTCCGGCCCGTGGACAGCTCGCGCACCTCGGGGATGTCGGGTAGAAAATCCCACGGCCGCAGACCGAGGGCGAACCGCAGCTTTTGGCCCACGGTCTTGAGCCGTCGACCCCGCAGCAGCTTGGTGCGCATGGCCCGGGAGTAGCCGATCGGAGGATCGCTGACGCAATCCGTGCCGCCGGCGATCACCACTTCGGCTTGTCCGGTGAGAATCAGGTCCGCCGCTTGGGAGAAAGCGACAGTGGCCGAGGCCCCAGCGGCGGTGACGGTATGAGCCGGCACCTCGGCCGGCACCCCGGCGATCAACGCGGCCTCGCGGGCGACGTTGGTAGCGGCAGGATTGTGCACCGTAGCGCCGAAAATCACCCGGTCCAAAGCCGATGGTGACAGACCCGTGCGGTCCAACAATCCACGGACCGTGGCGGCGGCCAGCTGGTAAGAAAAGCTGTCGACGAATCCCGTGGCGGCCCGTTGAAACGGGGTGCGGCAACCATCGACGATCACCACTGAGCGGTCGTTCAGTCCTCGGTCTCGGGCCATGGGCGAATCTCTCCTGTGAATCCTCGGTCACGCGTTGCCACCGATGGTAGAGCAATTCCCTGCGCGCAGTGCCATAATGCCGCTCGCCGACGGCAACTTTTTCGTCAACCTTGAATCCCGCCCCTTCGCTCCCGCCATGGCCTCCCCCACCGTTCTGATCCAAGACACCTCCAACGCATCCAGCTCCAGTAGCCGATGGCTGCAATTCGACGGCTTACACAAGGTGTGGTCCGGCCATCGTCTCGATCAGGTCGTGCCCGCCTTGAAGGCCGCGGAAGCTTGGGCCGACCGAGGGGGCTGGAGTGTGGGTTTCTTGACCTACGAGGCAGGCCCAGCCCTGGACCCGGCCTTGGTGACCCGAGCCCACCCAAAAGACGACTTGCCCCTGTTTTGGTGGGCGGCGTTTCGTCACGCCCGGGAGGTCCAGCTGCCGACGGACGCCAGGCTCGTGGATCACCCCTGGGTGCCCACTGTCGACGAGCAGGGCTATGGTCGAGCGATCCGTGAGATTCGCGCATGGATCGAAGCCGGCGAAACCTATCAGGTGAATTTCACCTTTCCCCTCAAGGCTCGATTCGAGCAGGAGCCGAGGGCATTCTTCGAAGCCCTGACCGCCGCCCAAGCAGCGAGCTACGGCGGCTACTTCGAGCTGGAGGATCACGTGGTGGCGTCGGCGTCTCCGGAGCTGTTCTTTCGCCTCGACGGCGACCAGATCATCGCCCGGCCGATGAAAGGCACCAGCCGACGGGGTCGATACCCCGCCGAGGACGCCCAGCGGGCCGGCGAGCTCCACTCCGAGAAGAACCGAGCCGAGAACCTGATGATCCTCGACATGATGCGCAACGACCTGGGGCGGGTCGCCCGGCCGGGCACCGTGCGGGTGAGCAAATTATTCGAGACCGAGACCTATCCCACGGTGCATCAGCTGATTTCCGAGGTCGAGGCCCGGACCGAGAGCTCTCGCCTCGACATCCTGCGCGCCCTCTTTCCCTGTGCCTCGATTACCGGCGCGCCCAAAATCCGCACCACCCAGCTGATCGCCGGGCTGGAAGCGGAGCCGAGGGGTCTCTACACCGGTGCTTTCGGTTATTTCGGCCCGAATCGTACGGCACAAATGAGTGTCGCCATCCGGACGGCGGTAATCGACCGGAGGCGGCGGACCGCGACCTACGGCACCGGCGGTGGCATTGTCTGGGATTCCCGGGCCGACGAGGAATATCGGGAATGTCGCACCAAGGCCTTGGTCCTGAGCCGTCGACCCCAGCGTTTCGAGCTCCTCGAGTCGATTCTCTGGCGTCGCCACAGCGGTTATTTTCTGCTCCGCCGCCACTTGGATCGCTTGCTCGCATCCGCCGATTTCTTCGGCCGACCTGCTGATCGTCAGACCCTCGTCGCCGCTCTCGAAGCCCTGGCCTTAAAGCTCGAGGAAGAGGCCGCGGGGCCGGGTCACCATGTCGGCCACCAGGTCAAAGTCCGCCTGCTGGTGGACCCCGAAGGGCTACCCCGAGTGGAAGCGATCCCCTTGCGCGCCGGTCCTCGCAAGACCTGGACCGCGGCATTGGATGATCGCCCCGTCGACGCCGACAACGTTTTTCTTTTCCACAAGACCACCCAACGTCAAGTGTACGACTCCGCCCGTGCCCGACACCCCGAGGCGGACGAGGTGTTGCTGTGGAACGGGGATCAGCGCTTGACCGAATCCACCATCGGCAACTTGGTGTTGCGATTCGGGAATCGATTCCTGACCCCACCGGTGGCAGCCGGACTGCTCGCCGGCACCTTTCGCGCGGCCCTGCTGGACCGCGGAAGGATCCACGAGGCCGACCTACACCGGTCGGCGCTGGCCGAGGCCGATCAAGTTTTCGTCATCAGCTCCATCCGAGGTTGGATACCCATCGAAGGTACCTTTACCGAGAAACGGTGCCAACCTTCCTACGGCTCATTTAACGAATCCGGTACCGATAGCGCGTTCGTAAGCGAATCCTGAAGGAATTGGATAGACTATCCGCATCCCTGTGCTAGCGGCGCCCCTTTGGTGTCGAACCCGACCGAAATGCCGTCTCCGGTCGAGCATCGAGCACGGGAATGCACGTCAGCTTTCTGATCCCTTGGTTTAGAGGAAAAACGAGAGACCCCTTTATGCACCTCAAATACACTCCCCCTCTCTTGGCCACCGCTCCAGTGGCAGCCACCGCTGCTCGTCCAGGCGCCGATGGCTCTTCTGGGCTTCAGCGCTACGAGGTATCGCCCTGGGATCTCTCCGAGCTGCTGACCGAGCCATCAGAAGCCGTGACCCAAGAGCGCTTGCAAGACATCGAGCGATTGGTCGCGGAATTCGAGCATCGCCGATCGCAGCTTTCACCGGACATGGATCCCGCCGAGCTGCTCGAGACTCTCCAGGCCTACGAGATGATTCTCGACCACAATGATGTGCTCGGCGGCTACGCGAGCTTGTGGTTTTCTTCCGATACCCAAAGCTCGGAAACTATTGCATTCCGCAACAGGGTTCGTCAGACCTTAACTCGACTTCATAATAGATTTCTTTTCTTCCCGCTTTGGTGGAAAAGCCTGGAGCCCGAAGAGGCCGAGCGGCTGGAGCCGAAAGGCGAGGAGCACGGGGACTATCGCCACTATCTGGCGGAGCTGCGACGATTCACACCGTTTACTCTCAACGAAGAAGCCGAGCAGATCGTCAACTCCAAAAACTCCAACGGCATCGACGCCGTGATCACCCTCTACTCCATGCTCACCAACCGCATGGAGTTTCAAGTCGAGCAAGGCGGCGAGACCCTGACCCTCACCGAGGAGGAGATGCGCAGCCGCTTCTTCGCCCCGGATCCGGCGGTTCGCGAGTCCACCTACCGCGAGCTGTTCAGGGTATATGAGAGAGAATCCACGATTCTGGCCCAGATTTACACCAGCAGGGTCCGGGATTGGCATTCGGAGAATATCGAGCTGCGGGGGTTTTCCAACCCTATCGCCGTCCGCAATTTGAGCAACGACATCTCCGACGCGGCGGTGGAAACCATGCTCGGTGTGGTGCGTCGGAACGCGCCGGTCTTCCAAGATTACTTCCGGCTGAAATCCCAATGGCTCGGCGTCGACACCCTACGCAGATACGACATCTACGCCCCCCTCGCCACCTCCTCCGAAACGATCCCCTTCGGCGAAGCGGTGGAGAGCGTGCTGGCCACTTTTAGGGACTTCAACCCGCGCTTCGGCGAGCTTGCGGATCGCGTTTTTGCGGAAAATCACATCGACAGCGAGATCCGCAAGGGCAAAAGGTCGGGAGCCTTCTGTGCCACCATCTTGCCCCGCTACACCCCTTGGGTGCTGATGAATTACACCGGCAAGGTGCGCGATGTCGCCACCCTTGCCCACGAGCTCGGCCACGCCGTCCACAGCATGTTGGCGGATCACCACTCCCTGCTGACCCAGCATCCGCCTCTACCCTTGGCGGAAACCGCCTCGGTGTTTTCAGAGATCCTGATGACCGACCGCATGTTGGCCCGAACCTCGGATCCGATGGCGCGTCGAGAGCTGCTCGCCGCCGCGGTGGACGACATCTACGCCACGGTCATGCGTCAGACCTTCTTCGTCTGCTTTGAAAACGAGGCTCATGCGGCGATTGCGGAAAATCGTTCTCTCGACGATCTTTTCAGCCTCTATGAGGCCAACCTGCGCGAGCAATTCGGACCGGATATGGAGATCGCCCCGGAATTCCGATACGAGTGGCTGTCGATCCCCCACATCTACAACACTCCGTTTTATTGTTATTCCTATAGCTTCGGCCAGCTGCTGGTGCTCGCCCTTTACCGTAGATACCAACAGGATGGAGAGGCTTTCGTTCCGGGGTATTTACGCCTTCTTTCCTACGGTGGCTCCAAAGCACCTGCAGAGGCCTTGGCCGAGATGGATATCGACATCGCCGACGAAGCCTTCTGGCAAGGTGGATTCGACGTGGTTCGAGACATGATCGACGAGCTCAAATCGATCGAAGTCGACTCCTAATCTCTTACCGTGGCACCCCGAGACGGCATCGCCGATGCCTTGAGTCGGCTGGCGGACGCTTTGCGGGCGGAGCTGAGCCGTCAGCCGCAGATCCCCACCGACTTGCTGCGCCAAGAAGGTCTGCAAATACCTTGGACCTTAGAAGTCGGCAATGGCGGCTTTGACGCCGAGGCTCACGCCTCCGAGCTGCGCAAGGCCCTCAAGCTGCAGGTCGACGCGCTGATCTCCCACCACAAATCCTTTCGCCCGGGTCATGTGCTCAGCTTGCGAACCGGCAAAGCCGAGGGCAAAGACACCCGTCCGCCGGACAGCAGATTCGTTTTTGGTGGCTATAGCCCCAGCGGCCATCCCAGGTTCCTGGATTTCGCTCAATGGCTGCTCCAATTGGAGCATCCGGACCAGCACCTGCTCTACCGCAAGCCCCCTGGGCTGATCACGGTCGTCACCCCCGGCGAGCAGCTGACGTCCGAGCTTTTACCGATCTACCGGCAGGCTCCGGTGGATCAAAGGATTCACGGCCAAGTGACCGCCGGGTGGTACCCCATTCGACGGTCCGACGGCACTCCCGCGACCCTAGCGGTCACCTTTCAAGTGATCTCCAGCAGCCAAGCACCTCCCCAAGACGACGGCTCCCAGGGGCCTAAAACCCACCAGAGACGCCGTTTCGGCCTCAACTTGCTGGTCGCCGGGCCCGACGGTGAGGATATGGACGAGGTCTTCGCCACGCTAGATCCCGTGCCCTGGTCCTCCGCCGTCGCCTGGGCTCGCCAAGCCCTCGCTTCCGTGGAAACATCGCAGGGCAAGCGTTCCAAACCAGGAGCCGGTGGCCATGGCGGCACGGACTTGGAAAAGAGAATCCAGGGAATTTTGGGCGGGCTTGCCCGTCGGCTCGCCCAGAAGCACCGGGGCCGAGAACGGCGCACGGGCCACGCGGAAAAGCGACACCAAAGTGGCCGTCGACCGACCCGCATGGCGATGAAGGACCTGGAACGGGCCCAGGACCACGACATCTTCGTCGATTCGCGAAAAGATACGCTGATCGTGCTCGGGGAGAAAGGGCGAACCCATGTCTTCAATCGGGCGGGCAAGCTGGTGACCTCCATCCGCTATCCGGCGGATGCGATCGAAAAGAAGCAGAAGGCGGAGGTCTGGTGCCCAGCCGGTCCCGGCGACATCCGCAGCCTGCGACAAGATGCCCGCTCCCACGGCACCTCGGACCGCGACACCCTCCACTCGGAACCAAGGGATTAGAACCCATGCCGTCAAGATCCGCCTTCATGACTCTCGCGCTGATCTGTTTCGCGGGCTGCGGCCTAGGGTCCTGGGTCGCCTGGGCCGACAGCACGCAGCCGCCCTCGCCTTCGAGCCCGCCGCCGAACCCGCCCCCCGTCACGGCGCCCCAACCCACGCCCGCGGATCTAGAGCAAGCGATTCGCGAGGCGGATCTGGCGGCCGTGCGCAAGATTCTCGACGCCGGGGTGGACCCCAATGCCGAGCTGAGGAACGGCTATACGGCCATTTTCCACGCCGTGGATCGCCGCCAAGTCGAGATTGTTGAATTGCTTTTGGAACGGGGAGCGCGGGCGGATCGGGTGGAGGGGTTTTTTCACACCACCCCCTTGGAACGGGCTATGGGAGCGGGTTTCCACGAGCTCGTTCTCCTCTTGTTGGAGCATGAGCCCGGTCGGCTGGACCGGATGCTGGAAAGTGACCGGCTCGAATGGGTCGAGGCGGCCATCGGGGCGGCCTCACCCCTCTACGCATACCAAAAACAAAGCGCTTTGGAGCACGCGCGGCGGGAGGGTCGTCAGGATATCGCGCAGGTCCTGGAGCGCGCGGCCGCAGATCCCGGCTGGCCCCACGTCGAGCTCACCCCGGCCCAAGTGGAAACCCTTTTGGGCACCTACACCGGAGGTCCCGACGGTGAGACGACTCGGAAGATCTCCCTGGCTTCGGAGGACGCCCAGGATAAGGAAGCCGGCCGGATCGCCCTAGTGTTGGAAGGCGACGATCAGCGGGTGGCCGATTGGATCGCCGTCGGCCCGAGGAGCTTTCGCTCGCGATCCCAACCCACTCACGGCCTTGAATTCTGGGGCCGGGGGCAGATGATCGAAATTGTCATGATCTCCGGAAACGGGGAGCTGATCACGCTGCGTCGTCAACCGCCGGACCAAGCCGAAGCCCGAGCTACCATCAAAGCTTCTGAAAACCCAGGGAGCCCGCCCACCCTCAAACCCGTCAAAGGTCCCTGGTCTTCTTTCCGGGGCCCACGGGGAGACGGCATCGCGGACGGCGCACACCTACCTGTTCGATGGGACGTGCCGAAGGGAGAAAAGGTGGCCTGGCGGGTCGAGATTCCCGGCCTGGGCCTATCCAGCCCGGTGACCGACGGCCGGCATGTTTTTCTCACCACCGCCATCGGTGCCGCCGGCAATACGGATCTGGAGCTTGGACACTATGGCGACTCATCGTCCGTGGACGACGATTCCGAGCATCGCTGGCAGGTCTTGGCTTACGACCTAGAAAGCGGCCGGCAGCTCTGGCAGCAAACCGCCGGACAAGCCAAACCCGGCAGCAAGCGACACCTGAAGTCCAGCCAAGCCAACTCGACACCTGCCACCGACGGCCGCCATGTGGTCGCGGTCTTCCCCACCGCCGGCCTGGTCGTCTACGGGGCCGAGGACGGCCGCCCCATTTGGCGCGCGGACCTCGGCGCCCTACCCTCCGGGCCCTATGGTGGCGTGGTGGAATGGGGATTCGCTTCCTCACCGATCCTGTGGCAGGATCAAGTGATCCTGCAAGCGGACATCCACGGGGGCGCGTTCGTCGCGGCCTGGGATGTGGAGTCGGGCCGGCAGCTGTGGCGCGTGCCGAGGCAAGAAATCCCCACGTGGTCGACGCCGATCGTGGTCGAGAGTGACCGCGGCCCCGAGCTGGTGACCAACGGCACGACGATCCGTGGCTACGATCCGCGGGATGGTCGCGAGCTGTGGTGGCTCACCCCGAATTCGGAGGTCATCGTGTCCTCCCCTGTCGCGGGTCGAGATCTGATCTATGTCACCGGTGGATACCCACCTGCCCGCCCGGTCTACGCTCTGCGTCCTGGATCCCAGGGAAACCTCTCCCTCGCCGCCGGAGCCACCAGCAACCGGGCCATCGCTTGGAGCAAGAATCGGGGAGGTGTCTACATTCCGACGCCCTTGCTGTATCAAGGCCGGCTTTATTTGATTCACGGCCAGGGCCGAATCGAGGTGCTCGACGCCGACCACGGTGAACGCGTTTACCGGGCTCGCCTGAGCGCCGGGGGCACGGTCTCCGGCTCACCGATCGCCGCCGACGGCAGAATCTACGTTCCTACCGAGGAAGGCCAAATCTATGTGGTGGAGACCGGCCCCGACTATCGGGAGCTGGCGATCAATCCCATGGGTGAGCCGGTGCTGACCACCCCGGCGGTATCCGCCGGGCGTCTCTTCATACGCGGAACCCGACATCTCATCGCGCTCGGTGGGCCGTCGATCGGTACTTCAGGAAAATAGGAGCATCTTCAACAAATTTGGTGCTTTTGGGGTCATTCCTACGCATGATCTATTAAGAACGGCTCTCAGCCGTTCCGATGGTTGTTGAGCAAATGACAGCACGCCCTTCCAGCGGGCTTCGACAAAGGCCAAACGATGAGAATCTCCGCCAGACGCACCCACATCGACACCTTGGCGACAAGATCCACAAGGCTCGCCGCGACGGCCCTGATTTGCGGCCTGGTCTTGGGCCCATCGGTGCCCGCGAGAGGGCAGGGACCGAGCTCCGCGAACGCTCCCGGCGGCACCCAGGGCAGCGGCAAGCTGGGTCCCATCGAGACCGTCGGCTCCGAGTTTCAAGTCAATACCTACACCACCGACGACCAGCGCCGACCGGCGGTCGCCCAGGCCCCGGACGGTCGTTTCGTCGTGGTCTGGGAAGATCTCCGATCCGGAGATTGGAACGTTTGGGCCCAGCTTTACGCATCGGACGGCTCAGCGGTGAGCGGTGAGTTTCTAGTCAACGGATACACCTCCGGAAGCCAACAGGAACCGGCGGTGACCATGACCCCGAGCGGAAGCTTCGTCGTGGTGTGGGAGGGAAGCGGCCCCACCGATAGCTCCGGAATTCATGGTCGGCTATTCTTTTCCGACGGCACGCCCAACGGCAGCGATCTGGTGGTAAACACCGGCACCACCACGTTCTTCCAACGCGAACCGAGCATCGCCTCCGACGACGATGGCGACTTCGTGGTGGTGTGGCGTAGCGGCGCCGTCACCGCGGCTCAACGCTTCGCATCGGACGGCTCCGGCTTCGGGGAATTCGTCGCTCACGCAGACCTGGACGATTTCCACCCCGAGGTGGCCATGAATAACGTCGGAAATTTCGTCGTGGTGTGGGAAGCAGCCACCAAAGGCATGGGATATCCCATTGAGGGCCTACGCTTCGATGCTTCGGGCTCGGCCTTGGGTGCCGCGTTTCAGGTCAACATCGGGGGAGACTACAACTACCAGCCGACGGTCGGCCTCGCCGACTCGGGAAGCTTCGTCGTCGCTTGGGCCACCGGTGAGAAAGGCGGCAACTACGATATCCTGGCCCGTCGATTCGACTCCTCCGGCTCTCCGGTGGCCGGCGAGCTTCAAGTCAACACCACCTCAGTTTCCTATTATTCGTTTTCGCCGAATCTGGGCATGAAGCCCAATGGGGATTTCGCCGTGGTCTGGCAAAGCTACGGCATGGCTCTCCCGAGAGCCCTGGCACAGCGATTCGCCTCCGACGCCACACCCATCGGCACGGAATTCGCCGTCACCTCATCGACCGCTGCCCAATTCGGCTCGACCCTCGCTCTGGACGAGCACAACGCTTTTGTCGTCGCCTGGCAATCCGGAGACGCCAAATACGGCGGTGACGACGGCGATGAATCCGGGATTTTCGCCCGAAGATTCAACTTTTGCGACGACTCCGACTTCGACGGCGTCTGCAATGTGGACGATATCTGCGAAGGCGGCGACGATTCCGTCGACACTGACATGGACGGCACACCCGACGGTTGTGACCTCTGCGCCTTGGGCGACGACTCCGTCGACACCGACATGGACGGTGTTCCGGACGCCTGCGACATTTGTGCTTTAGGAGACGACGGGGTCGATTCCGACAGCGACACGGTGCCCGACGCCTGTGACGTCTGCCCCGGCGGGGACGACACGGTCGATACCGACATGGATGACATTCCCGACGATTGCGACGATTTCGTGCCACCGGTCGTCAGCTCGGTCTCCGCCTCGACCGTCGAGGGTGCGGTCGACCTAGACGGCTGCCGGGAGCTGCGAGCTACTACCACGGGCCTTGCCATTACCTTCAGCGAAGCCATGGACCCGGGGCTTGCCGTCGCCCCCTCCAGCTTCAGGCTGATCGCCGCCGATGGCGACCACGACATCGACACCCTCACCTGTGGAGCCGTCAGCCCCAACGACCGGCTGGTGCCCCTGAGCTCGATCGACTATGACGAAGGAACCTTCACCACCACCATCGAGGCAACGATCGTGGAGGAGCTCCACCGAATCCTCGTTTGCGGCACCGTCCAGGATGAGCAAGGCAACGCCATGGGTCCCGATTTCAGGACCTTCTTCCGGGTCGACTCCACCAACCTCTTCGACAACGGCCACTTCGACTGCTTCCTTTCGGATTGGAATGAGCAGGGCTCGGGTATTGGAGCCGATACGTTCGACTTCCACGGCTCCGAGCTCTCCGGCTCCGCGGCCTTCAACGTCACCGAAGGCGCGAGCCAGAGCATCAGCCAATGCGTGGAAGTCGCCCCCGGGGGTTTGGCGACGACCACCGAAATGGACCTGCACACCGGGGTTTTCGTTTCCGCCAAAGCCGAGAGGGATACGGTGCAGGTTCGACGGGGTTGTGAGCTCTTCCCGGCCGCGAATTGCGCCGGTGAGGCTCTGGGGCAGGTTTCCACCGCCGACCAGATCGTGATCGATACCGAAGGCGCGTTCCTCGCCTTCAACGATCCGATGATCTTCACCGCGGCTACCGTCTCGGCCCGCTGCTCTTTCGAATTCATCGGCATCACGGGTGATCCGATCGCCCTCTTCGACGAGATCATCATGAGATTGCCGAGCTCATTGGCCGACGCTATCTTCACTGACGGCTTCGAGTCCGGTGATACCTCGTCATGGTCGGAAACAGCATTCACCCACCTTTCCCTGGCCCCGACGGAGGAGCCTCCATGAAACGCTCGGCGATCTCATCGATTTCCAAAGCTCGGACCCGAAACTGTCTCATCGTCGGTGCCATCGGGCTGGCTGTCTCGTGGGGATCGTCGGCCTTTGCGGAGCCGTCTCCAGCAACAGCCCAGCTCGAATTCCGCGCCTTTCCCGAGGGCGCCTTGCAAGCTCTGCCCGGCGTCTCTCCGAGGGGTGGATTCGAGGTGGAGCTGCAGATCGACGACGGCACCGCCGAGGGCCAAAGCGGCGTCAACGGTGCTGCCGCCTCCCAATTCCTTTGGTTCTCCCAATTTGCCGCCCAAGATGTGGAGCTGGAAGAGATCCACGTGCTTTTCCCGCCGGGCGACAACATGAGCGTCGGCGGTGCGGTTCAATTGGTCGTCTACACCGACGACAATACAGATCCCACCGACGGGGCGACCCTGGTCGCCACCTTGGACGGAACTATCCAGGCGGTGGACGGCACGACTTTTTCGGTCTTCCCATGGGTGCCGGCGGTTAGCGTCGGGCCGGCCGCGTCGATTCTGGTGGGTGTGGTTCCGCGTTTCATCAACAGTGGAGTCACCTCTCCGACCTTTCCCGCCGCTATCGACACCTCCAGCTCCCAAGGGCAATCCTGGGTCGCGATTTGGTCCGGCGACCCGCCGGCAAGCCCTAGTCTGCCCAGTGACGGCAGCATGCCCCTGGTCAACGGCAATTGGATGATCCGAGCCTTCGGCAGCCCGGCGCAGGACATCGGTGGACCGACCCCCATCGAGGTTCCAGTCTTGGACCGGTGGGGCCTGACAGCCCTGGCCGGCTTGCTGCTTCTAGCCGGCATCACCCTCGGTCTCCGGAAAACCACCTAACGAAGCCTCTCAGTGGGCGAATACAAGATTCGCCCCTACACCGCGGGTAGGGGCGATCCTTGTGATCGCCCTTGCTTCTGAGGGGCAATCCTTGTGATCGCCCTTGTTTCTGAATCACCATCCATGTGATCGCCCTTGCTTCTGAATCACCATTTCGTTGCCATGGGCAATTAAATAATTGCTATCGGCAATCATCAGGCGTAAACTCTCCACAAGGAGAGCCGACATGCCTGAAACCGTGGATCCGAATATCGAGAAGATTCGTGCCTTCAACCGCTTTTACACCCAACGGGTGGGGGTCATTCAACACCTCGAGGGGAACCTCTCCTTGCCGGCGGCTCGGGTTCTCTTCGAGGTCGCGTTGCACAGCGACACCTCACCGGTCGGGGGAGGCGAAATCGCCCAGGCCCTCGATCTCGACCCGGGTTATGTCAGCCGACTATTGAATCAATTGGAACGTAAGGGATTCATCCAAAAGCAGCCCAACGCCGAGGACGGTCGACGGCGGGAGCTGAGGATGACGGAGGCCGGTCGGCGGTGCCACAACGAGCTGACCGCAAGAACCCATTCCGAGCTGAGCGGTCTGCTCGCCCGGCTGGATCCAGGCCAACAAGACCGGCTGATCGGCAGCATGGAGACGATCCAACGCCTATTGAAGCCGGAAGGGCCGACTCAAACCCCCTGTGTGCTGCGCGAGCATCGCTCCGGCGACTTCGGCTGGGTGGTCTATCGCCACGGGGTGCTCTACCGCCAATTCCCGGGCTTCAACGAAAAATTCGAAGCCCTCGTCGCCTCGATCCTCGCGGACTTCGGCGAACGAAACAACCCACGGCACGACCGCCTCTGGATCGCCGAGCAAGGCGGCGAGAAGGTCGGCTCGATCATGTTGGTGAAAGAGCAGGGCGATATCTCTCGATTGCGGCTTTTCCTCGTGGAGCCGAGCGCCAGAGGCCTTGGTTTGGGTCGACAGCTGATCGACACCTGCCTGGCTTTCGCCCGCTCGGTGGGCTACCGCAGCGTGGTGCTGTCCACGGTTCGAGAGCTGGCGGCCGCCCGGCATCTCTATCAATCCTACGGTTTTGAGCTCTTCCAACACGAAGACGAGCCCCATCGAAAATGGGGCCCGCCGGTCCACAACGAAGAATGGCGGCTGGACTTCGACACTACCTTGTAGCAAGACACCACCGTGTAGCAGACCGGTTTGACCCAACCGTTTCGCGGAGTGGCTTCCGGCCTTCGCTTCGTCAGCCCTTGCGTGTGGCGATGATCTTCTCCACCACGCTTGGATCCGCCAAGGTGGTGATGTCGCCCAGGGCCTCGAATTCGTTGGCGGCGATCTTGCGCAGAATGCGCCTCATGATTTTGCCGGAGCGGGTCTTCGGCAATCCGGGCACAGCCATGATGTGATCCGGCTTGGCGATCGGTCCAATGGCCTGACGCACCTGCTGCTGCAAAATGCTCTCGATTTCCCGGCCGTCGATGCCTTCATAGTCGGGGGTGAGGATGACGTAGGCAAAGATGCCCTGACCCTTGATGTCGTGGGGGAATCCCACCACCGCCGCTTCCGCCACCGAGTCGTGGGCGACCAGGGCGCTCTCCACCTCGGCGGTGCCCAATCGATGACCCGACACGTTCAGCACGTCGTCCACCCGACCGGTGATCCAATAGTAGCCGTCCTCGTCTCGCCGGCAGCCGTCACCGGTGAAGTAATAACCTTTATAGGCCGAGAAATAAGTCTCTACGAAGCGTTGATGGTCGCCATAGATGGTTCGAGCCTGGCCGGGCCAAGACCGCTTGAGGCATAAATTTCCCGACACCCCATTGCCGTCGATCTCGTTGCCGTCGGGATCCATGAGCACCGGCTCGATCCCGAAGAACGGTAGGGTCGCGGAGCCGGGTTTGGTCGGTGTCGCCCCCGGCAAGGGGGTGATCAAAATGCCGCCGGTCTCGGTCTGCCACCAAGTATCGACCACCGGGCATCGTCCGTCGCCCACCAAGTCGTGATACCACTGCCACACTTCGGGATTGATCGGCTCCCCCACCGTACCGAGGATCCGCAGGCTTGAGCGGTCGTATTTCGTGACCCACGCATCACCTTCGCGGGCAATGGCGCGAATCGCCGTCGGCGCGGTGTAGAAGATATCCACTTTCAAATCGTCCACCAGCTGCCAATAACGGCCGGCGTCGGGGTACATCGGCGTGGACTCGAACATCACGGTGGTCGCACCGTTGGCCAAAGGACCGTAGATGATGTAGCTGTGGCCCGTGATCCAGCCAATGTCGGCCACGCAGGCATAAACGCTGTCGGGTTTCAGGTCGAAGACCAGCTCATGGGTCAGGGAGGTGTAGACCAAATAGCCGGCGGTGGTGTGCATGACCCCTTTGGGTTTACCGGTCGAGCCCGAGGTGTAGAGGATGAATAGGGGATCCTCCGAATCCATCCACTCGGCGGGGCAGGTCGCTCGCTGCTTGGCCAGCTCGTCGTCCAGCCAATGATCCCGCCCCTCGCTCATCGACACCTCGGCATCCGTACGGCGGGACACCAGCACCGAGCTCACCGAATTCAAGCCACCCAAAGCCTCGTCGACGGTTTGCTTCAAAGGAATGGTCCGCCCGCCGCGCAAACCCTCGTTGGCGGTGACGACGATCTTGCAGTCGGCATCGAGGATACGATCCCGCAAGGAGTCGGCGGAAAACCCGGCAAACACGATGGAATGCATGGCACCGATCCGGGCGCAAGCCAACATGGTGTAGGCCAGATCGGGGATCATGGGCAGGTAGATGCACACCCGATCCCCTTTGCCGACACCGTGGGCCTTCAGCACATTGGCCATGCGGCCGACCCGCCGCTCGAGCTGACGATAGGAAATAAACTCGTAGGCTCCGGGCTCGTCAGCCGCCCAAATGATCGCCGTTTTATCCGGCTGCGAAGCGGCATGACGATCCACGCAATTAAAGCAAACATTGAGCTTGCCGCCGCGGTACCAGCTGAGGTCCACCTCGTGGTAATCCCAATTCCCGGCGGAGCTCGGAGCTTGAAACCAGCTCAGACGCTCGGCTTGCTCGAGCCAGAAAGCTTCCGGGTCCTGAAGAGACCGCTCGTACATCTGACGATATTGGTCGAGGCTGCTGATCTTGGCGTCTTTGGCAACGGCGTCTTTAACGGGAATCATCGAGTGCTCCTGGGGATCCATGAAACAACGGGTCGGCAGGTTTGAATCGGCAACTGCGGACAGGCGTGGTCTAAGGGGCGGCTAATGGATGGCCTCATCTTATCGGTTGGATGCGGGATCGCGGCAGAGCCGATCTAAAAACAGACTGTCGCCGCCTTGCCGTTGAAAGCGACTTGAAAGGTAGAATGCACAATCAATCCCGTTAAAAGCACCAGCTGTTCGGGTTAGAGTGGCGGCCGGGCTTTGACAGCGCTGCCAATCACGGAAAGATTCTACACTTGCAGGGACGAAAGATCCTCCACTACGACATCCAACAACGCCTCGGAAGCGGGGGCATAGGGGAGATCTATGCGGCCGAGGATTCGAAGCTCGGCCGGCCGGTGGCGATCAAGAAAATACCCGCGGAACGCCCTGTCAACGTCCAACGATTTTCGCTCGAAACCCAACCTCTACAAAGCCTGACCCACCCGGCCATCGTCAAACCCGTCGCCATCGAGGTGGAGGGGCACGACCAATACGTGGTCATGGAGCCGGTGGAGGGTACCGGCCTGGGATTCAACATCCCAGAGCACGGCATGTCCCTCGACCGATTCGTGACCTTGGCCTCGGGCCTGGCGGACGGGCTGGCCGCGGCTCACGAAAAAAACGTTCTGCACCTGGATCTCAAACCCGCCAGTGTAGTGATCGATCGCAAGGGTCAGCCGAGGATTCTAGATTTCGGCTTGGCCCAGCCCCAAAAGCCGATCGCGAGACCCAGGGACGACGATTCGGCCGTGGTCACCGAGATCTCGTCGGTGGTTGCCGCGGCACCCTACATGTCACCGGAGGTCCTGCGCGGGCACCCCGGCGACTCCCGGTCGGACGTCTTCTCCCTGGGGGTTTTGCTCTATCAGATGGTGTCCGGACGGCGCCCTTTCCAGGGCGTTTCCGCCGTGGAAATTCTGGTCGGCATCCTGAAAGACACTCCGCGGTCCCTTGAGGAGCAAAGACCGGATCTGCCCCCTAAGCTGATCGAGATCATCGAGCGCTGCCTGGCGAAGGACCCAAACGACCGCTACCGAAGCGCCCGCGAGGTGGCCGACGCCCTATGGCTCGCCAGCTCCGAGACCGGCACCGAGACTTTGAAGATTCCCCTGCTCCGCCTCGGATTGGGAGGATTTCGGCAGCGCCTCTTGCTCGCCATTGGGGCAACGTTGGCGCTGGCTCTTGCCGTCTGGGGCTACCGAGCCCTCAAGCCACGGCTCGCTATCCCGGCTCAGCAGCAGATGATCGCCGTCATCCCGTTCCAAAACCTGGGCCCGGCGGAGGACGCCTATTTCGCCCTCGGCATGACCGAGGAAATCATCAGCCGGCTGGTTTCGGTCCACGAGCTCGGTGTGATCTCACGTTCCAGCACCGCTTCCCTGGCCGACCGCGGTCAGGATCCGGTGGAGATCGGCCAAGCCTTGGGAGCGGATTACGTGCTCAGCGGCTCCGTGCAATGGACGTCATCTCCCGAAGGGGAGCGGCGGGTACGGGTGACCCCTGAGCTGATCGATGCTCGAACCGCGGACCGGGTGTGGTCCGAGAGCTATGAGCGGGTGCTCGAAGACATCTTTTCGGTACAAAACGAGATCGCCGTGCAGGTGATCGAGCAGCTCAACGTGACCCTTTTTCCCTCTGAGCGCCAAGCCCTCGAAGCCCACCCCACCCAGAGCGTGGAGGCCTACCAGGCCTATTTGCGCGGCCAAGAGCTCGCCTTGCAAACCGATAGCTTGGAAGCCCAAGAATCGGCGGTCGAATGGCTCGAGAAGGCCGTGGAGCTGGATCCGAATTTCGTCGAAGGTTGGTCGCAGCTGGCTTGGACCCACGCGCAGATCTACCATTTCGGGCTGGATCGCAAGGACAGCCGACGGCAGAGCGCTCGCGAAACCATTCGTCGAGCCCTGGCCTTGGATACCACCTCACCGGAGGCCCGGTTGGCCAAGGCCAATGTCTTGTATTGGACGGAGAGGGATTATCGCGGCGCGCTCCGCGAGCTGGCTTTGGCCCGCCGACGAGCACCCAACGACTCCCGAATCATCGAAGCGGAAGGTTTTATCCTCAGACGCCTCGGCCATATGAGCGACGCGCTGGACAAGATCTCCGAGGCCGCCAAGCTCGACCCGGTAAACGCCAGTCTCCAGCGAGAAATCGCCACCACCCTCTACTTCATGCGGCGCTATCAAGAGGCCCTGGGGTACTACGATCAAGCCATCGCCTTGGCCCCGGATTCCATTCACCCCCGAATCTACAAAGCCAGGACGTTGTGGGCTCTCGACGAAATCACCGAGGCCGGCGAAACCCTTGCTTCCATACCGCCTTCCGACACACCGCTGGCGGTGTGGTTCCAAGCTTGGCAGCTGATCTACGAGGGCTTCTTGGACCAAGCCTTGGCTCGGGTCCGAGAGGCCGACGGCAACTTTTTTCAGTGGACCACATGGGCCCAACCGCTGAGCTTGTTGGAGGCTCAAATTCTCAGTCGGATGGACCGACCCGAGCAGGCCCGACCGCTATTCGAAGACGCATTGGCCGATATCGAGAGACGCATCGAGGTCTCGGTCGACGACCCGAGGCTTCGGGCAGCCCAAGCCCTCGCCCTCGCCGGTTTGGGGCGACGAGAAGAAGCGCTACGCTACGGCCGGCTGTCGGTTGAGATGATGCCCCTCGAGGTCGATTCCTTGGCCGGCTCCGATTGCCATTTGCAGCTCGCAGAAATCCTCGCGGCCATCGGCGAGCACGAGGCCGCAATCGACGAGCTGGAGCTGCTGCTCTCCATCCCCTCCCAGGTCTCGGTGCCGGTGCTGCGCATGGACCCCCGTTGGGACTCCCTGAAGGAGCATCAGCGATTCCGCGCCCTGGTAGTCGGCGCCAATCGCCGTCGGCCCCGCTGAGCCGATCCCGCCGGAGAGAACAGGAAGGTTGACCTTCTTCTCAGATCCGCTTACCCCCAAGTCCGGCTCCACAAAAGAATGCATAAGAAAAGCGGGAAGATCCTAGACCTTCCCGCCTTTCTCGCCGGCCCTGAGGCCGGCTTGCATCGATCCTTCCGATCAGAAGGTGAAACGCACCTGGCCGGAAATCTTTCGGCTGATGATGTCGCCGAAGATGTGTTGTTGGGCGTCCTCGTCGAAAATGTTGTTACCCATCAAGGACACTGTGATGTTGTCGTTGATGCGGTAGCCGACACCCAAGTTGACGATGGTGTAGCTGTCTGTGGTGCCCCAGAAGCGGGAACCCAACACGTCCGTCCAATACGCTTCGTCCACGTAGTTGAAGTTGGCGTCGAAGTACCATTTGTCACCGTTGTACGACAAGCCGGCGTTCAAGCGGTGCTCCGGTGCCTGATTGACCTCATCCTCCGCCACGCCGGTGACCTCGGCCTCGGCTTGGTAGGAGTAGTTCAGGTTCCAATGCCAAGAGGTGCTCGGACGATAATCCAAGGAGAATTCCAAGCCCTCGTCCACCCGCTCGCCGATATTGCGATAGGTGAAGAGGGACGGGATGTCTTGGATGGTGGTCAAGAACAAGAGCAGCCCGGCCTGAGCCGATGGCGGCAACGCCAGATCGAGCGGTGAAGGAATCCATCCCGGCGGCGGGTTGGTGACGCTCCAAGAATCCGCTTGATAAAAGTCCGTGGCGTCCTCGAGCTCATTTCGATACAACGCCAAGGTCACAGTCGTTTTGCCGTTCGCCAGGGAGCCCACATAGCCGACTTCGTAGGCGGTGAGCTTCTCTTCCTGCAAGTCGGGATTGCCGACGGTGAAGGTCGGGAAGATGTAAGGAATGCTCGGCAAAGGCACGCCGGTAAGCCCGGTAACGATCGGCCCGAGGTCCACTAGAGCGGCAATGATGGCCGTATCCAAGTAGTTCTCCACCAACGACGGAGCACGGAAGGCTTCGTTGTAGGAGATCCGGAAGTTGTGCTCCGGCTTGGGCGAGAACAACAGGCTGGTGCGCGGCGACACCACGGAGCCGACGGGGTCGATGTCGTCCCAGCGGGCGCCCAGCAGCCACGTGACCTTGTCGCTGAGCTCGATCTCATCCTGCAAGAAGACGCCGAGCTCTTGACGCTCCGACTCCCCCGGGGCGATCGAAAGATCGAAATCGATCTGACGGGCCGTGGCACCGTAGGTGACGGTGTTGCGATTGAAGGCGTGGGAATTGGAGAAGTCGAGATTGTAGGTGTCGGTCAAGAAGTCGAATTGCAAGAACTGCCCAGTGGCAACTCCCCGGGTCAAAAGATTGGGCGCGCTGCCGTCCAAGAGGTTGGCGTAGAAGTTCAACACGAAGGTGTTTTTGGCCCAGGACACTTTGCCGTAAGAGAAGTTGGTTCCCTTGTCGATGTTGAACGGGCCGATACCGCTGTGCACGATGCCGTCGGTCTCCGCCCAACCCACGTTGGCGGTCAGAATGGACTCGCCGTCGTTGATGTTTCGGTCGTAACGAAAGTCGAGCTTGGGCTGCTCGGTGCCTTCGTTCTCGAAGGGCGGATACGGGGTCGGAGGAATGGAGCCGGGAATGTTTCCGGTCGGGCGGTCATAGGGATCTTGCTCCGAGTAGGACGCGGAGATCTTGTAGCCGGAGCTCTCGCCGGCGCCGGCGTGGGACAGGCTGCCGTTGATCGAGCCCAGCTCGCCACCACCGAGGGTGATGCTGGTGCCGGCCATTTCCCACGGGGATTTGGTGATCAAGTTGACCACACCGCCGAGGGCGTTGGCGCCCCAAACCGCGGAGCCCGGTCCGCGCACGACCTCCACCTGCGCGATTTCACGGAAGTCCACCGGCAACAGATCCCACATCACGAATCCGAAGAAATCCAAATAAACAGACCTGCCGTCGAGCAAGACCAGCTGGCTGGTCGACAACGAGCCGGTGGCGCTCCGGCCGGCGATTTGCACGTCACGGGCGCTGATTTGGGAGACGTTCAAGCCGGGCACGGCACGCAGCACGTCACCGTAGTCGTCGGCGGGGGTATTGGCCAGCTGCTCCGCGCTGATCACGGTCATGGCCACCGGCACTTCTTGCAAGCGTTGCTCGGTGCGAGAAGCGGTGACGACGATGACGTCCTCCACCACCTCCTGATCCTGCTCCGCCGAAGCGGCGTCGTCCTGCGCCCAAGCACCCGTCGGCAACATCACCGCGAGCACGAGGCCTATCACAAGCATTCTCCAAAGAGTTGCCACTACTCCGTCTCCTTTCCTGATCCGCGACTTGGGGTCGCTGTCGAATTCAGCACATCAATTCTTTGACATCCCCCGGCGGACCCTTGCCGCCACCAGCCTTGACCTGCGGCCGATTCAGCGATTTTGCCCGACTCTTGGGTCGGTCGCGAAAGCGCGGCCACTAGGGACTCCGAGAAATGCTCTATCGTTCGATGCTAGCACAAACCTTTGACGCAACCATGACGCAAATAGACCCGTCGAGCCGCCGGGCCCGGCGCGACACACGCCTCCGTCTTTGTGCCAAAATTCGCGAAGGAATATCCCACCCAAAAATTGCTACGGAGACCTTCCATGGCCGAGAGCTCCCCCCAAACCTTTGCCAACCACGGCAAATTCGTGCCCGCCTATCACTTTTTCGCGATTCCGATTCTCGGCATCTACGTGCTGTGGACCGCCTGGACGCTCATCACCGCTTTCTCTGCCGGCGCGGTCATGGACCTGCTCGTCGCCTTGGCGCTGGTGGTCATCGGCTTCTACGCCCGGGTCTTCGCCCTCAAAGCCCAGGACCGTCTGATCCGCTTGGAGGAGCTCCTGCGCATGGAAAGAGTCCTTTCCTCCGAAGCCAAGGCCTTGCTACCCCAAGTCCGTCACTCCCTTTTCGTCGCGCTGCGCTTCGCACCCGACGAAGAGCTCGAGGGTTTGGTGAAACGGGTGGCGGCCGGGGAGCTGGCGGATCGCAAGTCGATCAAGCAGGCGATTCGAAACTGGCGACCCGACACCTTCCGCGTATAAGACGTCCGCGAATTAAGCCTTCCGCATGTAGGCCTTCAGCGTATAAACGCCTTCCGCTTATCAACTCCGCTCATAAACACAGTGCCGTCCGCCTTCGAGAGGGTTCCGTCCCAAAAGCGGACACTCGGACGGAGGCTTGCGACGGCAGGTAGCGCTCCATCGAGGCTCATCGGCTGCCGGCCAGCCGGCCCACGCTTTGCATTCTCTGGATCTTGGGGCTCCTCCACCGAGACCCCGAGACATAGCCGTCCACCCCAGCCGACCCCGGAGCGCTTACCATGCTCGATCTGCTTCAAGACTTTCGATTTGCCGCCCGAATATTGCGCAAGCGTCCCGGGGCGAGCTTGGTCATCATTCTGACCCTGGCCCTGGGCATCGGCGTCAACTCGACCTTCTTCAGCAGCTTCTACGCCATGGTCCTGCGCCCGCTGCCCTTCGAGCAACCCCAGGAGCTGGTGCAGGTCAATCGCTCGGAGCCCGCCGCCGGACGTCATTTGATCGGTGTCGCCGAAGGCACATTTCTCGATTGGAAGGTCCATCAAACGGTGTTCTCGGCGATCGGCGCTTTCACCTCGGAAAGCTTCAACCTACACGCCGCCGAGCTGCCCGAGCGGGTGGAAGGCGCTCGGGTTTCCGCGGATCTCTTCCCGGGCTTGGGGATCACCCCCGCACAAGGACGTTTATTCACCACGGAAGAGGACCTACCCGGGGGAGCTCGGGTGGCTTTGATCTCTCACCGTCTGTGGCAGCGCAGCTTCGGCAACGACCCCGAGGTCCTCGGCCGCCACCTTGAGATCGACGGGGAGCCGTTCGAGGTCATCGGGGTGATGTCCGAAAGATTCGCGTTCCCGTTGTGGCAAGACCTATGGATCCCCCTCGGGTTGGACCCCGAGCAGGCGGAACGCGGGGCGGGCCGGCTGCAAGTGATCGGCCGGTTGGCCGAGGGCATGGATATCGTCACTGCCCAGACCGCTTTAGAAGCTTTGGCGGTCGAAGAAGCCAGAACCTACGAAGAGGTGCCGGACGGCATGTCCGTGGCGCTGCAGCCCCTGCATGACGCCTGGATGCCGCCGGTCACCCAAGTCGCGGGAGCGGTGATGCAGGGCTTGGTGACCCTGGTGCTGCTGATCGTGTGCACCAACGTCGCCAATATGGTGCTGGCTCAAGCCACCATGCGTCGCCAGGAGCTGGCCCTGCGCGCCGCCCTCGGGGCAGGTCGACGCAGGCTGATGCGCCAAGCGGTGGTGGAAAGCACGCTGCTCGCTTTGCTCGGAGGAGCCCTCGGCCTGCTGATCGCGGCTTGGCAAGGGGATTGGGTCGAGCGCATCTCATCGGTTCCTATCCCCTATTGGCTAAGCTTTGAATTCGAGCAATCGACGTTCCTTTTCACCCTCTTCATCACCCTAGCGGTCGGTCTCGGGGTCGGCGTTTTGCCCAGCCTGGGTGGAGGGCTGAACGAGCTTTCTGAAACCTTGAAATCGGGAGGAAGATCCGATTCCGGCAGCCAAGGCGGCGGGGCCTCGGGTGGCCGAACCCGACGCGGGTTGGTGATCGCCGAATACGCCATGGCGGTGGTGATCTTGGTGGGTGCCCTGCTGATGGTTCGCGCTTACCAACAGGTGGCCGACGCCGACCAAGGCTTCGCCGTGGACCAAAGAACCACGCTCAATGTGGCGCTGACCAGCCAAAGCTTCGACCGCTTCGAGGTCGGGCTCGACTTCATCGAGAGATCCTTGGACCGGCTCGCGGAGATGCCGGGGGTGAGGTCCGTGGCTGCGGCCGGCTCTCTACCCATCAGCCGCGACGGATATCGAAGCACCAGGGTGGACATCGAGGGCAAAGCCTTCGAAGAGCAGGAACGACCGCGGGTGACGGTTCAAGCCGTCTCGTCAAATTATTTCGAAACCGTGGACATTCCCCAGGATCGGGGCCGCACCTTCAACCTCTCGGAGCAGCGCCAGGCATCGCCGGTCACTTTGGTCAATCAAGGTTTTGCGGAGCGTCTCTGGCCCGGAGAGGACCCCATCGGCCGCCGGCTCAAGATCGATGACGCCGGCCCTTGGCTGACCGTCATCGGCACCGTCGGCAACGTGCGGCCCGCGGAGCAAATCGCCGGTATCGATGCCCAGCCCAAGGATCAGCTCTACCTGCCCCTCGCCTTCAGCCCAACCCATTCCTACGACTACCTGAACCGCACTCCGTCCCTGATCGTCTCGTCGGCCACCCCGGCCGAAACCCTCGGCCCGATGCTGCGTGCCGAGCTGGCGGAAGTCGATTCCAGGGTCGCGATCTTCTCCCTCCAGCCGATGCGAAAACATCTGGAGCAACATTATTTCGCCCAGCTGATTTGGAGCCGTATGTTCTCCTTGATCGGCATGGTCGCTCTGTTGATCGCCGCGTTGGGAGCCTATGGGGTCAGCGCCTTCTCCGTCAGCCGGCGGACCCGTGAAATGGGCATTCGTCTGGCGCTCGGCGAGGCGCCCAGCGAGCTGATGACCCGGGTCGTCGCCCAAGGTTTGAAGCTGGCGGCCTATGGTTTAGGAATCGGCCTGCTCGCCGCCTGGCCCTTGGCCAACGCCATGCGCAGCCTGCTGCACGGCGTCGGTGCCGGCGACCCGCTGGTGGTCGGCGGTGTGATTTTCCTCTTGCTGCTGGTCGCCCTGGCCGCCACCTACTTCCCGGCCCGTCGGGCGGCTTCGGTCGACCCGATCCAAGCCTTGCGTCAGGACTGAGGCGGCTCCACAAACCTACAAAACCGCCCCAGCAGTCAGTAGAATCACTGAAAGGCCGAGAGCCGCCGCGCCCTGCCTGAGGGCTAGTCTGCCCGATCACTTTTTCCCGAAAACAACCTTCCATGGTGCATATCCATGGCCGAGGAGCCGAATTCATGGCCAAAGTCGATTTCTATTATCGCCGCCCCAGTTGAAAGAGCTGCGAACGCACCCGTGAGGTGCTCGAACAAGCAGCAGCCGAAGTTTCAGAAGAACGCAACAGCCGCAAAGAGCCCCTGTCGGAAAGCGACGCCCAATCCCTGATCGACGCGGTCGAAACGGTTTGGGTCGCCAAGGGCAGGAAGGTCTTGGAGAAGGCTTCCGGAGAAACCCGAACCGACGATCTCAAGGGACCGACCGGCAACTTCCGCGCCCCCATGGTACGGATCGGCAACGACTTATTGGTGGGTTTCAACGCCGAGGCGCTTGAGCGGCTCGTGGTGGCCTGAGCGCCATCAGATGACCTGCGCGGGCTGACTGACCGCCACCAAAGTAGCAGCGCGGCCTGACCGACCGCAATAAAAAGCCGGCCCCCGAAACCATTCGGAGGCCGGAATCCCGGTTACCTTGGTGCACGTGGAGCACGTGCACCCCTCACCGGGAGCGTCAAGCTCCCGTGAGTTTTCGGGCCTTGCGGCCCAAAACCTTTCAAAGCTGAGACTCAATACATCGGCGCTCATTCGCTGGGTCGAATGGCGGAGACCTCACTTCGAGGCGGCTCCCTGCCGGCGCCTTTTCCTGTGTGGGCTCAGTCCCTCACGCTCGCCATCTGCCGACGGTGCCCCTTGAGATGCGCCCCTCCGAACACGGCCGGCGGTCGAAACCGGGCCGTCCTCGTGGTCGCACCCCGAGCGGAGGGGGTTATGAAATCCACACGAGTCTCAAATAAGACATCAAACTCAAAAATACACCTCTTAAAATCTGCTCAGGGTCAAAACCGCTTCTCTCACGGCCACACCTACGGCTTGCGGAGGTGCCCTTAAGGCAACTCACCGAGAAGGGTTTTACAGCTCCCCTTGGACTCCTGTCGACTCGTTTGTCGACCGGAACATGACATCTTTCTACTTAAGCAATCCTCATGCCGGCCCTGGGCTTCGCTCGGCATTTTCTCTTGGCTCCCGATCTTGGCCGATCCCGCGGTGGGTCCGACGACCTTCAGGCATCACTTCGCTCCAATCCGAGCGGGCTCAGCGGGTAATGGCTTTCCCATTTCGGGATTAAGCGGGTATTTCGTTGCACATTCGCTGCGAGAGAAGGTGCAGAGGAGATATGTCGCTAAAGATCTCGCTTCTGGGGAGTTAAGATCTCGCCGATGGGGAGTTAAGATCTCGCCCATGGGGATCGTTCGTTTATTGCGCGATTTGTGGCATCGATTTCGGCGGCGCAAGGCCCGCCGAAGGGCGGTGCAGGAATTCCGCCGTTCTTTGGTGCTGATCGTCGACCCTCAAGCCTTGGTGGCCAGTGTCACCAATCGACTGAAAGAGCTCTTCGATCCGGATCGGATCCTGATCTGTGAGCTCAACCCGCGGGGAGATCACTTCCGCATCACTTTCTCCTCCCCCCCTCAGGAGCATGACGAGACCTCCGATCCCGACTCGCCGGAAGGAGCCGCTATCCTCGCGGTGGACGGTCGGCTAGCCCGCTGGCTCAGGGTCAATGAAACCTATTTGAGCTTGCGCCACCAACAGGACGTGGTGGAGTATCTGACCCTTAGGGAAAGGAAATGGCTGGAAAAGACCGGCTGCCAGCTCTGTGCGCCGATGATGGCCAAGAATCAGCTCATCGGCTTGGTCCTTTTGGGTTTCGACCGTTCATCGTCGGTCATTCGGAAGAGCGACGCGGCCCTGCTCTTGCAGCTCGCTGAGCAAGCCAGCTTGGCCTTCCAAAACGCCGCTCTTTACCGCGAGCAACAAGAAAGGCTGGTACGCCTACACCGTGCCGACCGGCTCGCGGCCATGGGCCAGCTGGCCGCCGGTGTCGCCCATGAGGTGCGCAATCCGCTCACCGCCATCCGCTCGACCATGCAATATCTCGGCACCACGGTCGAAGGATCCCATCGTGAGCTCTTCGAGGACTTGATCGGCGAGGTGGATCGCATCGACCACATCATCAGCGGCCTCCTGAACCTGGCGCGAACCGGCAATCTTCAACGGTTGCCGGTGGACTTGTCGGAGCTCACGGATCAGACCGTCCGATTCCTCGATCACCGCGCGCGCAAACAAAACGCCAAAATCTCCGCCCACAGCTCCGGGCCGATCATGGTCGAGGCCGACCCCAACCAATTGCGCCAGGTCTTTCTCAATCTCATCCTGAATGCGCTGCAAGCCATGCCGGAAGGTGGCTCGATCGTGGTCGACTCACAGATCGAGCCCGATCGAGCACGTCCTTCCCAGAGCTGGGCGCACATTAGAATCGTCGACGACGGACCGGGCATTCCCGAAGAAGTCCTGCGCAACGTGCTCGACCCTTTCTTCACCACCAAGAGCGAGGGAACCGGGCTGGGCCTGCCCATTTGCCACAACATCATCGAGCAACACGGCGGGAAGCTGGACATCCAGAGTGAAGTCGGCGAAGGTACGACCGTGTCGATCCAATTGCCACTGTCCTCAGAAGCGCCACCGTCGTCAGAGGCGCCATCGTCGTCAGAAGCGCGACCCTCTTCCGAGGCACCGCCTGCCGATGCAACCCGATCACGTGATTTATCCTTGTCCAATGACGCACCGCATCCTTCCGAAGCCGATCTAGCGGCGTCTTCGGAGTGAGCGGCCGATCCCGCCTCTGCCAATCCAGGAGCACCCCCTATGTCCTCCATTCTCATTGTCGACGACGAAAAGAACATTCGCCGCATTCTGGCCCTCATGCTGCGAGATCGACGGCATCAGGTGACGGAAGCTTCTTCCGGTGAAGAAGCTCTTGAGATCCTGGCGGACCTCGATCCCGATCTGATCCTGCTCGACTTGAAGATGCCGGGCATGGACGGTCTCGAAACCCTTTCCGGCCTCCGAGATGCCGGGCATGAGGCGGCGGTGATCATGATGACCGCCCACGGCACGATCTCCACCGCCGTCGAAGCCATGCGACGGGGTGCCTACGACTACGTCACCAAACCCTTCGACAACGATGAGCTGATGATGCTCATCGACCGCGCCCTCAACATGCGCCGGCTCACCTCAGAGGTGGAAAACCTGCGCGGCGAGCTGGAAAGCCGTTATGGGTTCAACGAGATCATCGGCATCAGCCCGGCGATCCAAAAGGTCTTCCACACCATGGCCAAAGTCGCCAAGGTCGACGCCACCGTTTTGGTCACCGGCGAGTCCGGCACCGGCAAGGAGCTGGTGGCCCGGGCTATTCACCGCAAGAGCCCGCGGGAAAGCCATCCCTTCGTCGCGGTCAATTGCAGCGCCGTGCCCAACACCCTTTTCGAAGCGGAGTTCTTCGGCCACGAGAAGGGCGCCTTCACCGACGCGAGGGCGGCGAGGGCGGGCAAATTCGAGATGGCTCAGGAGGGAAGCCTCTTCCTCGACGAGGTCGGCGACCTACAAATCGACGCCCAAGCCAAGCTGTTGCGAGCCTTGCAGGAGAAACAAATCATTCGTTTGGGAGGCCACACCCCCAGACCTCTCGACGTCCGGGTGGTTTCGGCCACCAACAAGGACCTGGAGCACGAGGTGGCCGAGGGCAATTTCCGCGAGGACCTCTATTGGCGCCTGAACGTGGTCCACATTCAGCTACCGGCTTTGCGGGAGCGCCGCGAGGACCTGCCCCTGCTCTTCGAGCACTTCCTCGATCGCATCAACCGCGAGCTCGGGCTCTCGGTGTCCGGCTTGACCCGCGAGGCCTTGGAGATGATGCTCGACTACCCCTGGCCCGGCAACGTGCGTGAGCTCGAAAACACACTCTGCCGGTCGATGATCATGTGCGAGGGGGACCAGCTCACCGCCGGCGACCTGCCGGCACGCCTGCGGGGCGAAGGCGAGAAAGGCGCCGCCGTGGGCCCTTCCGCTTCGGATCTCGACGCCTTGCCCCTCGGCGAGGCGGTCGCCGAGGCCACCGAGCGTTTGGAAAAACGCATGATCTTGTCTCGGCTCTCGGCGCACAAAGGCAATCGCACCACCACCGCCCAAAGCCTCGGAGTCAGCCGTAAGACCCTCTTCAACAAGATGCGGCAATACGACCTCACCGACGGCGACATCGACTCCGAGGCGGGAGGCTGATCCGTTGCCGATCAGCCGATGCCGCCGCCTCGCATGTAATCGAGGTAGAGCTGCTCGAGATCTTGATATCCGAGCTCTTCTCGCGAGTAGGACAGGACTTGGCGTCCCTCTTTGAGGATGCCGACGGAATCCGCCAGCTCTTTGGCGCGAAATAGGTCTTGGGTGGCCCACAGCACGGATCGCCCTTCGTCGCGGGCGGCCTGCAGGAGCTCCAGCAGCTCGGCCGAGGTTTGGGGATCGAGCCCGGAAAAGGTCTCATCCAGGATCCACACCGGAGCACCGCGCAACAGGGCTACGGCCACCGCCAGCTTCTGACGCATGCCCCGGCTGTAGGACACCACCAGCTGATCGAACGACTTTTCCGCCAACCCCACCTCTCGCAAAGCCAGGTTTTCGTCGCGTCTGGAATAGGCCTTTCTGCCGCCCAACCGAGCGAACATGCCGAGGTTCTCGCGAGCCGTCAACGATTCATAGAACACGAAATCCGGCGGCAAATAGCAAATCGCCTGGCGGGCGCGCTGGGTCGCCGTGCGCACATCGAACCCGGCGATCTCCACGCGACCGGAGGTCGGCTCGGTCAAACCCAGCAGCAGATGCACCGCGGTGGTTTTGCCTGAGCCCTGAGCTCCCAGCAAACAATAGAGCTGCCCCGGACCCACCTCGATATTCAACGCATCGAGCGCCAGATGCCCATCCCGATATCTTTTCGACAAGTCGATCGCACGAATCATTCGAGACGCCCTTTCTCGTTCGCCAAACGGTGCTCCACAATCCAAGGCAGAAAGCCGGCCAAAGCGATCGTCAACAGGGCCAAGATCAAAAGAGGCACGAGCGCCCGCTCAAAGCCTTCTCGCAAATCGATCTCACGAAACTCGAAACGGGGCACACTTTCCGCGGCAACCGGTCTGCGCGAAAAGTAGCGGGGGAAAAAGGCCAGATGGGGGCTCTCGGGATCGTCCGCATCCAACGAGCGGGCCCACATGGATAGACGCGGCTCGAATTCCTGGGTTTGACCGACGAAGGCATATTGACGATAGATGCCGGCGCCCAAGAAACTCTGCAGGGTGTGTTGGAACAAACCCATCGGTGACAAACACGCCAGCTTTTCCGCCAGCTCCGACTGCTCCAGCTGGCGTTTTACGTAGTGACGGCCGAGGATCTCCTGCTCGCTCCTGCGCTGACGGTGGATCTCCGCCGCCCGCTTCTCCGCCGCGAAACCGTCCGCCCAACCCCATTCCATCCGACGAAAGCTACCGGCCCCTTCCTTCGCCTCAGCGCGCTTTCGAATGTCGTTCATTTCCGTCTGGAGCTGCCATTCCGTGGTCAAGGGCTCCAGCCGCATGACCAAGATGCCGGCCGCCGAAGGAATCACCGACACCGCGCTGATCCACAGCAGAATCAACGTCACCAGAGCCTTCTCGGCGGTGCCCAACCAAGCGGAGACCACCAAGGTGATCAAGACGTAGAGCATCAACGCCCACATGCCGATCAGCATGAAGACCGCCAGCTTCGCCAAATCCTGCCCCGAAGGAATGGGCAGACCATGAAAGACCAACACGCCCAAGCTGAGCCCTCCACCGAGCAGGAACGGCAGGGCCAATGCCGTCCACAGGGCAAATCCCTTGGCCACCGCGATGCGAGACAACGACGCGCCCGCGGCCAGCTGCGCTCGACATCGCGACAGCTGACGTCCCGCCAAGGCGTCGTATCCGAGGAAGAAGGCCACCAGCGAAAGGACCACCCGCAAAACAAACGACCAATCGGGCGCGGGCACCTTGGACAAGCGTAGAAGATCCATCGGCGGGATCGTCAGCTCCGGTCGGAACCAAGTGGTCAACGGCAATCGATAGACGGACGGCTTCAAGCGCTCACCGCCGTCGATGAGGAATCCCAACGACCAAGCCGGGCGAAGCAATTGGTGATGCACGGTCAACAGCTCCGCCAGGCTTTTGCCTTCGAGGTGCTGCTCATAAGCCGCTCGCTCTCGGTCTTGGTCTGCCGTCAGGGTTTGAAAACGGACGGCGAAAATCGACGCACCCATCATCATGGTCGCGATCACCAACAAACACGTGGCTCGCCATTTGAGCTGGCGCACGATGCCCAGGAGCTCGGCCCAGAAAATGGAGCGCTGCCCAATCGCCCAACGGCGAAACGCCGACCGCACAACGCGTTGAGAAAAGGGGATCTCCGCCGAAGAATCCGGCCCGGTCGGCGGGGTCATCGCCCCCAAGCTAGGATAAAGGACCCTGCTGTGTCGCGCTGAATCGAGCACCAGAAGCCAGAAGATACCCACCATGATCAGGGATGCTCCGGTGGCCATCCATCGACGCCCGGCACCGCCGGAATAATCCGGTTGAAAGACCGGCAGATCCGAAACGTCGAACCTCGGATCGTCACGCAATCGATCACGCACCGCGGCGCCCGCTTCGGCTTGAATATCCTCTTCGCCCCAGCGTCGGATCGCCTCTCCGATATTCTCCCGAGTCACCTCTTCCGGCTGGACACCGAAAAAGGTGGTCCACGGCATGCCCTGCTCGGGATCGTCGGTAAACCAACGCCATGAGCCCACCGCGCCTTTGCGCTCCAAATAGGCGAGAAAGATCTGGCGATACGTTTGAGCGCTCTCCACGAAGCGCTGATGATCCGCGCTGGTGGTTCCGGCCATGGTGGACGCCATCTGATCGAGCAGCTGTCCGGGCAACACGGCCGCCATCCAGCCGAGGGGTTGAAGCCAGCTTGCGGACTCCCGTTGCGCCCTCAGACGCAGCCCGTGGATGCGCTCCGCATAGAGACGACCGAGGCGGACCTCCTCGACGAAATACCGCGCCAGGGAGTCGTTGAAGGCCGGGGATCCGAAGCGCCGAAGCACCGCGCCGTTTTCGCCGACCGTATTGCTCACCGAGCGGTGGCCGGAGGTCAACACCCGAATCGGATCTCGACGCAAAATTTTCTGCAGCTCGGCGGCCTTCTCCACCTCCAAACGCTCGACCTCTTCCTCAACCGCCAAGGGGTCGAGATTCATGTCGGCGATGGCCGTCACCCCGGCGGTCAGGCTCAAAGGCAAGAGCACCACGAGGATGAACCAGGTGAACGTGGCGTAGATCAGCGACCGAGCCACCGTCGGGGCACGCAGGGAGATGGCCAAGCCCACCAACGCCATGGTCAAGCCGTAAGCCAAATAGGCGCCGAACAAACCACCCAAATACGCCAAAGCCCTGACGTCGCTGCCCAAAACACCGACCGCCAACAGCCACACCGTCACCGGACCGAGGGCAAATACCAGGGAAACCACCAGGCTGCCGAGCACCGCCAGGATCTTGCCGATCAAAATCTCCGATGAAGTCGCCCCGTGGGCCAACAACACCTCCGCTCGAAACCGACTCTGGCTGCCGACCATGGAGTCGAAGGTCAGGAGCAACGCACCCAATCCGAGCACCAGCTTGATCACCGTGGTGACGTCCAAGCCGACCAGGCGCGACAGATACGGGTTGCCACGGTGCCTGCCCGTGGCTTTGGTCGGCACCTCCACCACGGTGATGCGCACCTCAGTGCCCTCTTGACCGTCGACACCGCGCTCGAAGATGGCCAGGGGATTCGGTTTCTTCGAGACGATCGGCTGCAGGCTGGAGTAGACGTTGCCGAATGCCAAGCTCGACCCCGGGTCCTGCAACTTGGCTTCGTACGCCTCGAGGCGAAGACGATAGTCCGCCAACCCTACCCAAACCGCGAGCGCCACGAGCAGGGTCAACAACGCCCCGCTGACCAAAAACCTGAAGCTGCGCAAATTGCGCCGCAGCTCAAAGTAAACGATCACTGAGAGAGATTCGGTCTTCGGACCGGATCGAAACCATCGACGCATCAACACCCCGCGCTCGACATCACCTTCAGATTTGCGCTCAGATTCGCGCTCGAAATCAACGCCTCGGACATAAGGGTGATGAATATCCGAACGAATTTCAATCCTGTTTCGAAGCTCTTTCCATTGGTGCCTCGATACAGGATAATTTCCGAATGATGGCCGCGCAGCCTCACCTTCAACAGAATGCAGAGAGCCCTCTTCATAACAGAAGAACGGCGAGCTGTTTTGCGTCGCAGACGCAAAAACCGGTTGCGCAGTGGCGAGAAACCATTCCGAAAACACGAACGGCCGCCGCGCCCACTCGACGTGTTTTTCAGCCGACCCGACGGAGCTCCGATGCGTGATCTGCTGTGGAGCTGGCGCCAGACCCTCCGCTACCCGCGGGTCACTGTGGCTGCCATCGGCATCTTGGCATTGACCTGCACCGCCGCCACCGCCCTCTTCAGCACCCTCAGCCCGCTTTGGTGGTCTCCGATCTCTTTGCCCGAGTCCGACCGACTGGTGGTGTTGTGGGAGGATCTCAAAGGGCAAACGAGCCTCGGTAGGTCCAGCTCCTTGGGCTTCCATTCCAGCATTGCCGCCGACACTTCCGGCATCGCCGAGGTGGCCGCTTCTCGACCCATTCTGCCGGTCGTTTGGTTGGACGACCAACCGACCAGCTTGGTCGGCGCTCGGGTGACCACCAACTTCCTGAGCACCCTGGGTATTCAGCCCGCGATCGGCAGGGATTTTGTGATGGAGGACGAGCAGCCCGGATCTCGCTTGGCGATTTTGATCAGCCATCGGGTATGGCGGGTGCATTTCGGCTCGGATCCGAATCTGGAAGACCTCGATCCGCGCTTGGACTTCGGCGGCGCCTTGGTGCCCGCCCGGGTCGTGGGGGTGCTGCCGGAGCATACGACCCTCGACCAACCCCTGGTGTGGAATCGGGTGGAGGTGCTGAGCGTGCTGCCTCGGGCATGGTCGCCCGAGCGCAACGACTACGCCGGCAGGTCTTTTCATTTGGTAGGACGCCTTCGGCCGGACCGCGATCTGGCGAGTCTTCAACGGCAGGGAGAGGCCACCGCCACGATCCTCGGTGAGACCTATCCCGCGATCTTCGACGGCTGGAGCTTCCGCGCGGAACGGGCGACAAATCTGGTGGTAGCCCCTTATCGCAAAGCCCTGACCACACTCATCGTGCTCACGCTCTTGGTGCTGCTCGCGGCGTGCGTCAACGTCTCCATCTTGTTGTCGGCCCGGCATCACGAGCGAGCCGGAGAGCTGGCGTTGAGAGCAGCCTTTGGGGCCACGCCCTGGGCCATCAACCGCCTTCTATTGGTGGAAGGGTTGTTGCTCGCCGGGCTCGCCTGTGTCCCCGGTCTCGCCGGGACCCATTTATTGCTCCAGCAGCTCCGCGGCTTGAGCCTAGAGCGGCGTCTTCAGGACATTCATCTGCAGGCCGAAGGGGTGCTCTTCGCCATCGCCCTCTGCGTTTTGATGGCCCTGCTTTTCAGCTTCATTCCGCGATTGGGCGCCCCCCTTCACACGGATGCACTCGGGGTGGGCCCGCGGTCTCCCCGTCGGAGAATCCTCTGGCATCGTCGGCTGCTCAGCTTGGAGGTGGCCGCGGGGGTGCTGATTCTGGCCACGGCGATCACCGTCACCCAAGGATTCTTGGGTTTGGTGAGAACAGATCCGGGTTTCTCTGCGGACCGTCTGCTGGTGGCGACCCTGCGACAATCCGTGGCCCTTGGGGGCGAACGAGATCCCGCCCTCTACGAGCTCGCGGTCCGCTCCGCCGAAGCCCTTCCCCACATCGAAAAGGCGGGGATTATTCGCTTTCCCCCCATGAGCGGCTCGGTCTTGACCATCGAAGCCCGCACGGACGACGACCTCGGCGTGTTGGTCGGCTTGGACGGGGTCGGCCCGAGGACTTTCGAGACCTTGGGCATTCCTCTGATCCGAGGCCGAAGCATGCTCCCGGAAGACCTCGCGCAAGCCGACGGCGATCAGGGGCCGCGTCCGGTTTGGATCAGCCAATCCCTGGCTGAGCGCCTGCCGGAGGGCGATCGGCTCGGTGTGACCCTTGCCCTCAGCTTCCTCGACGCACCGTATCGTGTGGCCGGCATCGTCGGTGATATTCGCCGGATCACTCTGTCCCAATCCCCTCAGCCGGCCGTGTATTTGCCCTACACCCAGCTTCGCCGACTGCACGCCTACCTGATCGCCCAGATCAGCGATCCGGAGCACGGTCCGATCGGTCCCCATCAAATCGCATCGGGTCGCGTCGCGCTGCGCCAAACCCTGGCCCAGATCGACCGCCGTTTGGTGGTCGAGGAAATCCAACCACTCCAGGACCTGATCGACGGCACCACGGAAAAAGAGCGCATCCTGACCTTCTTGAGCCTCGCCCTGACAATCCTCGGCCTCGCCCTGATCACCTCGGGATTGTGGGCCGTCGCCAGCTACGGGGTCCAGCAAAGGTTTCAGGAGATGGGAGTTCGCTTGGCCGTCGGCGCACCCCCCGCCTCCCTCTGGCGCGAGACGCTGCGCCCCATCCTGCTCGACACGCTGCTCGGCCTCGGGGCCGGTACCCTGGCCGGATTCCTTTCGGCCGACGCTGCGGCGACTCTGCTCTTCGAGAATGCCGGCCCTCAATTTGGACCATTAATCTTAGCCTCTTGTTGGCTGATCATTCTCGCCGCCGGCGCGGTGTTCTTGGCGACTCGCAGATTACGTTCCCTCAATCCAATGGACATCCTGCGCCAGGACTGAGCAGCGCCTCCCTCCGGTCTCCGCATCCCGAGACTCTTTATCTCCACTTTATCCCTAAAGAGGGTAGACTCGTCCCTCTCATTTGCCCATCCGTACCGTGCGCGAGCTTTCGACACTCTCTTGCGGCTCGGATCATCTCCCCCCGGTATCTTTGAAAGAGGTTCCCATGATGCTTAGAACCAGCAGCTACACGATTTACGTCGACCTCCCCGACAGCCGTGACGAGATGCTGCTCGTCCACGGCTACACCGGCGCATACGACCGGGTATCGAGACGGGTCGCGAATTACCTTCGGGGCCTGGAAGCTAAGCGCCCTCCCAAACCTCTCTACGGCGAATGGATGTCCGAGCCGGACCTTCCCGCGGAAACCGAGACTCCGGGTGACGACGTCATCCAGCTGTTGGAAAAACGTGGCTATCTGACCCCGCTCAATCAAGAGCAAGAGGAAGACCTCTTCTCCCGTCTGGCCCTAAAGCTCCACGAGCGGGCCAGGAATCGTCCGCCCAGCTACATCTTCATGCCCACCTACAATTGCAACCTGCGCTGCTCCTACTGCTTCCAGGACCACATGCGCACGGATGCCGGCTTCAAGCATCTGCTCAAGACCATGTCACCGGAGATGGTAGACCGCTACTTTGCCGCCATGCCCGGTATCGAGGCCAAGCACGGTCTGGAGGAAGATCCGAATCGCATTCGGGATATCGGCTTCTTCGGCGGCGAGCCCCTATTGGCGAGGAATCGAGAAACCGTTCAGAGGATCATGGATCGCGCCCTCGAAATCGGCGGTGCCAAGTTTTGGGCGGTTTCCAATGCCACTGAGCTGGAGGCCTATGAGGATCTGCTCGGTCCCGACGGCATCACCAGCATTCAAATCACCCTGGACGGTCCGCCCGAAGAGCACGACCAACGGCGGATTTACGCCGACGGCTCCGGATCGTTCGAGAAGATTGCGGCCAATATCGACCTCGCGCTGGCCCGGGGTGTGCTCATCAACATTCGGCTCAACATCGACCGCGGCAATATTGGAGACCTGCCACCTTTGGCCGACGAAATCGTCGCCCGGGGATGGGTCGCTTTCCGCAACTTCAGCGCCTATACCGCCCCGATCCACGCCAGCAACGACAAGACCGATCGCAAAACGACTTTCAACTCCTGGCAGCTGGACCAAGAGCTGACCAAGCTCCGCGGCAGCTTTCCCAACATGAAATTCATCGGTCGACCCGACGAGGGCATTCGCGTGCGGGCCCGGCAAATCTTCGATCAGAAAGAAATCACTCCCAACCTACGACCGAGCTTCTGCGGCGCCCACGATCAGATGTATATCTTCGACACCTTCGGCGACGTCTACGCTTGCTGGGAACGGACGGGCGACAAGAAGATCCGCTTCGCCCACGTGGACGCCGATGCCGAGATTCACTTCCAACACGAGATCAAACAAGAGTGGCGCTCCAGATCAGTGACCAGCAATCCCGTTTGCCGACGTTGTCGGTACGCCCTGCATTGCGGCGGTGGCTGCGCCATCCTCGCCTTGGGCCAGCGGGGCACCATGCACGCCAACTATTGCGACGGCTATGCCTCCCGTTTCCGGGCGAGCATTTCCGACGCCTATGTCGCCTTCCGAAATGGCGAGGAGGCGATCGACCTGAACGACAGAGTCTGTGATCTCTGATTTCCGATCGCCCTCGCATTTCCGTCGGTAACTCACCTCCGGGTTCCGACCCTTCCCACCCGGGTCCGGGCCGCCGGCCGGCGTGCCCAACCGGGCGGGAAAGTCTCCTTATTTCCACCCCTCCTTATAGCTGCCGGTCCCCAGAGGACAACCGCTTGCATCCCCGAGATGTCAGGTCGTCCCCATGGCTGGGTAATGGGCTGCACAGCCTCGCGGCAGGGTGGGTAACCAGCTTCCCACCTTTTGCTCCCCATCGGGTGCCGACGCCGCGAAAACCGCCAATTTAGGCGTTTTTCGAAGCTGGCACGCCCTTTGCTTATAGGTCCGGTATCCGGCAGAGAACAATCATTCACCTGATGACCTCCGCCACTATTTTTTTTCTGAATCCCAAAGTTACCTTGCAGCACAAAGGAGCAACCCGATGTCCTTCCGCAACAACGACCTGTCGCCGATGAACCAAAACATCCTCTCCCTAGGCTTCTCCCAAGATCCCTCCTCCATGACCGGAGCCGACTTGGACCGGCACATCGACAACGCCTTGCAAAGCTTCGGTCTGTGGGGAGACAGCACGCCTTGCATGCCCTACAACCACTGCACCAGCGACATCGACAACAACGGCTGCAGCGCTTTCGGACGCATCGAGTGAGCTGATTCCCAACCTCGATGGTCCGAGCACCGCCGGAAGGCGGGACCCAACCTCGATTCAGCCGCAGCGAAACCATCTCGCTGCGGCTTTTCTCGTTCCAGCCCACACCGGAGGCCCCAGCAAAAGGGTCGCGGTCCGGCCGGGAAGCCGGTAAGATCCAGCCCCTTCCACAGCATTGCGGTCCAACACGACGGCACGGAGATATAAGACATGAGCCATTCCCGAGGAAAGCACTCCCCAACCCAAAGAAGCCTGGTCATGACCCTGATCGGCAAGGACCGTCCCGGTTTGGTGCAATCCCTTTCCGCGGTGGTCGAGGATCACGGCGGCAGCTGGCAGGCGAGCCGCATGGTGCACCTGGACGGCGAGTTCGCGGGTCTGCTGTCGATCGACGTGCCCGAATCCCAAATCGACGCTTTGGAAAGTGCCCTCGGCCGACTCGAAGGAGTCACCGTGACGGTCAATCGAGCGTCCGAAGACCAGCCGAGCTCCGGCGGCTCGATCCGACAGCTCGAGATCATCGGCCAGGATCGCCCCGGCATTGTGCGCCGAGTCACCGAGCGCATCAGCGCGCTCAACCTCAACATCGAGGAGCTCGAGAGCGAGGTCGCCAGCGCGCCGATGTCTGCGGAGCTGCACTTCAAGGCTACGGCCATCCTGCGGGCCGCAGACGACGCAGCCTTCGCCACCTTGCGTGAGCGGTTGGAAGAGCTGGGTGCCGACTTGATGGTCGACCTCAAGCAGGCCGACTGAACGGTCGACCTCAGGAAGCCGGACTGAACGGTCGACCTCATGGCGGTCGACTGATCTGAGCTCCAAGAGCCGCTCAGCGTCTGGACGAAGGCGCCGGGGCCCCGAGATTCTCCATCAATGAGGGTTGTAGTCGGCGTGCTTGCTCCGCGGCTTGAGCCGCTTGGGCGTCGGCTCCCGCGGCTCGGTAAAGGGTCGCCAATTGGAGCCAAGTCCTGGCGTCGGACGGCCAGCGCCGAACCATCTCTTCCAACGCCTTGATCTGGAAGTCCCCACGACCCAACCGTTGAGCGATCACCGCCCGCAGCTGCCAGGGGCTCTCCGAAAGGGGATAGGTCTCGATCATCCGCTGGGTATCGTGCATGGTTTGGACCGAGTCGCCGGTGACCATGGCCATCCGCGCCCGCCCCATCAACGCCCCGGGATGATCCGGATCCAGACGCAAGGCATCTCCGAAGGCCGCACGCGCCGCCGGTAGACGCTGGGCGCCGAGCAACGCCATGCCGCGCAGCTGATGGAAGGTCGGCCAAGTCTCCACGGATTCGAGAGGCGCCGGAGCAGACGGTTGGATGGCCTGGGAGCTGCCGGGATTCGGGAATCGATCGAAGAGCGTCACCGCTTCCTGAAAACGACCGATCTGCACATAGGCCATGGCCAGCAGACCGTCTCGCCAGAGCTTGCCGGCGGTGGTTGAAAGCAGCTTGTCCAGTCTGCCATCGTCCCACAGCTTCAAATCGCCCCCCGGGGTGGTCACCGAGCGAAACGCCATCTTTTCCCGCCGCGGAATCGACCTGCGAATGTAGTGGTCCGTGGTGGCGATTCCCGGCAGGTCGAAGGGCTCGCTTTGGCGAACATGGCAATCCACACAGCCCAGCTCCCCGCGGGCAGAGGATCCCGTCACTGCCTGCACGGTCAGCTCCGGAGAGCGGGAGCAGCCGACCTGCTCCGCTCGGCTTTGCCCGGTTCGGCTTTGCCCGGTCTGGCTTTGCCCGGTCTGGCTTCGCCCGTTTGGGCTTTGCCCGTTTGGGCTGCGCCCGTGGCATTGGACGCAGGCCCGTTCGAACGACGCCACACCCTGCTGCCGGAACGAGGTATGGGGATCGTGGCAGGTCGTGCAGGTCATTTCCGGTGCGCCCTCAAAGCATTTCGACAACGAAAGACGCTCCAGCTGGCCGACGAATCGGAAATCGTCGCCCGGGGTCGCCGTCACCAACGTCGGGAATTGGGCGGCCAGCGGTTTGTCGAGGCTCGGTCGCCCTTTGACCATTTGAAAACGGACATCCCCCTGAAGGTGGCAACGGGCGCAGACGTCGCGTTGCCGGGCCGGCGAAAGCTCGGCGAGCAGCTCCAGGCCCAATCCGTCACCTTCTTCGAGACCGCTCACCAAGCGCAAATGCTTGCGCGCCGAGCCGTGGCAAGCCTCACAGCCCAAGGGTTTGAGGTGGTCGAAGGCGTCGACCCCCAACGCATGACCCGGGTCGATCCACCGGCCGTTGGCCGAGGCGCCGGGCAACGAGGCCGGCGAAGAATCCGTGTGGCAGGTCAAACACCCCTCGGTGAGCGCCATGTTCACCCCCGACGGTCGCTCCGACATCTCGAAAGGCGACAGCTCCAAACCATGGTCTGTGACGGTTTCCACCGGCGCGAAGAAGAGACGGTTGACGGGCTCTCCGGTGGCGGGATGCAGCTCCGCCGTGGCATAGGAGATATCGAAAATCCCCGCTCCGATTTGCCCCACCACCTTCTGCGATCGAATGCCGCCGTCAGGAGCGATAGCGGTCAAATAGGACGTATCGCCCTGTGGGCGCATCTCGTATTGCCAGCCGGTTTTGGGATGGCTCACCTTTCCAGAGGGCGGCTGCTGCACTTTGCCCAAGCTGCGGGACATGCCGTGACGCAAATAGGAGCTGTACACGTTGGGATGACAACCCGCGCAACCCCGCATGGACAGCGGCGGGGAGCCGGCTCCGGCGCTCTCGGCCTCCACCGGCGTCGTGACCGCCAGGGATGCCGCAACGAGAAGCAGCCCTGGGATCCCAAGCCCTCGAATTAGTAGCTCTAGAGACGGCGGTCGGAGAGACAACAGTCTCGGAATCAACACTACGCTTAAATTCCGCGCGCCGATCAGTCGATCAGCGTTGCAGTCAAATAGGTATTTCATGTCGAGCGCATGCTAGCACCGGCCGGGTTCCCTGTCCCGCCCGGCCAGGAACCCATCCGCGGCTCGAAAATTTTTTCGATTTCCGCCGGCGGTTTTTTCCAGCGTTCACGTATCAACTACCGGGCCCGGTTGTCGGCCCCCTCTTCTCTGCTGTGCTCCATGGCTCTCTGCGATGATTTCAACTACCGTCCGTCGCGGACGAAGGAAAGCATATGTCGGCGATCCATATTCCCGCGGAAGTCGATCCCAGACAACGCCTCCAACTCTTGGACCAGCTCTTGGATCGAGCCCTAGACCTGGAAGAGCACGAGGTTGCCGGTTTTCTCAGCTCGATCCCTTGCCCCAAAACCCGCTCGGACATCGAACAGCTGCTGACCGCCGGAAATCAGACGTTGGATCTGGAAAAACGCTGGCAGGAGGTGCTCGACGGTGTCGCTGAAAAAGCCCACGCCCAAAGCCAGACCGAGCCCGGCCAAGGGGACGTCATCGGCCCTTGGCGCTTGGGCCGGGTGGTCGGCCGGGGTGGCATGGGCACCGTTTTTCTCGCCGATCGGTGCGACGGTGTGGTGGAGATGCAAGCGGCGGTCAAGATTTCCAATCAGCTGTGTTTCGACCTCGAAAGCCGCCAACGCTTCGAGCAGGAGCGGCGCATCCTGGCGAGATTTCAGCACCCGTCGATCGCCCGATTCATCGATGGCGGGGTCACGGAGCACGGTCTCTCCTACTACGCCATGGAGCTGGTCGACGGCGAGGCCATCGATCTCTGGTGTGACCGCCGCGGCCTCTCGATCGACGAGCGCCTACGGCTTTTCGTCGACTTGGTGCGTGCGGTCGAGGCGGCCCACCGGCAGCTGGTATTGCACCGTGACCTCAAACCGTCCAATGTGTTGGTCACCGGCGACGGCGCGGTCAAGCTCTTGGATTTCGGCATCGCTCGCCTCATCGAGCACGAGCATCGCGGCGGCACCACTTGCTTGATGACCCCGGAATACGCCACCCCGGAGCAATGCCTGGGGCAACCGCTGAGCCTGGCCTCGGACATCTACCAGCTCGGCCTGCTGCTCTATGAGCTGCTCACCGGTCATCGCCCCCAGCGCATGCTCGACCACAGCAGCGGCCGGCAGATCCAACGCATCTGTGAGCTCGACCCACCGGCTCCGAGCTCGTGGGTTCGCGGCCGCCCCGAGGGCGCTCAGCTGGCCGCGGAGCAGCGAGCCACCACCCCCAGGCATCTCATGCGCGGTCTGCAAGGCGATCTGGACACCATCGTTGCCAAAGCCATCCACAAGGATCCGGAAAGGCGTTATCGGTCCGCCGGCGAGCTGGCGGCGGATGTGGAGCTGCACCTCCAAGGCTTGCCGATCACCGCCCGCGCGGACACCTATTTGTATCGGACGAGCAAATTCGTCCGACGGCGATTGGGCACCGTCGCCCTCGGCAGCGCCGCGGTGCTGGCGATCGCTTTCTTGACCCTCTTTTACACCGCCCAGGTGCGTCACGAGCGCAATCTGGCCTTGATCGCCCGAGACCAAGCCGAGGTCGCCCAGGCCCATTCCGAAGAGGCGCGTCGAGCCTCGGATCGGACTCTCGAGATGATGGTGGATTTGCTCGAATCCGTGGATCCGTGGAAGGGTGAGATCACCGAGGAGTCTGTACGTCGTTTGTTGAGCCGCGGGCAAACCAGGGCTTCGTCCGAGCTGCGAGACCAACCCCTGACCCAGGCTCGCCTCCTGAGCTCGATCGGCTGGATGCGAGCCCGATACGGCGACTACGATCAAGCCGAGCACGCCCTCGACGAAGCCCTGCACATCTACCGTCGCCACGCCATCGACGGCCTGGAGACCTCCAGAACCCTGGTCCGGCGGGCAAAGCTCGCCAAGCTGCGTGGCCACTACCAAGAGGCGGAGTCCTTTTTCCGAATCGCCTTCGAAGCTCTCGACCGGCTGCAACCCGTTGCAGATGGTCTGGACGCACCCCTCGAGGTAGATGCCTTGCTGGGCGCGGCGCTCAGCTCATGGGGCGATTTGCTGTGGAAGACCACCCGCTACGAGGAAAGCGGGCGAGCATTGAATCGGGCGCTGAAGATTTTGGGCACCCGCTCGCCCCAGAGCCGGGGACATTCCGAGGCATTGCTGGGGCTGGGAAATTTGCATTTCAAACGCAGCCAATACCCACAGGCGGAGAGCCACTGGCTCCAGGCCTTGGAGATCCGCCGACGGCTGGTGGGCGACAACCTCTTGGATCTCGCACCGATCCTGCAAAACCTCGGCTTGGTGGCCTTGGCCCGTGGCGAGCACCACTCCGCCCTGAGCCGCTTCCGGGAGGCCGGCGATCTCTACCGACGACATCTGGGGGACTCGGCGACACCCTATGGCAAAACCGTCGCCAACCTGGGCAGAACCTATAAGGCGTTGGGACAGCTGGAGGAAGCGGAAGACCATTTGCAGCGCGCCACGCAGATCTTCGAATCGAGCGTGGGAAGGGAGCACCCCGAGCTGATCCCGGTTTTGGCGGCACGGGCCGAGCTGGCGGCGGAACGGGGATTGTTGGACGACCGCGAGGCTCTGACCCGACGTTCCTTGGAGATCGTGGAGAAAATTTTCGGCGAGCACCATTGTCGAACCTCGGTTCGCTACACCTATTGGGGCTTGGCATTGGAAGAGCTCGGGCAGCTCGAGGAGGCGGAATCGGCCCTACGACGCTCCGTTGAGATCATGGCCGAAAGCCGAAAGGTGGATGACCAAGCGCCCCGAACCTATGATTTCTTCGCCGCCGAAGCCCTGGGCTCGTTCTACCTGCGACACGATCGAGCCGCCGAGGCCGAGCCCCTGCTGCGGAAAGCCCTGAAATCAGCGCGAGCCGGCTATGGTCCCGAGTCCAAAGAAGCCAGGCAGACCCGGAGCCTGCTGGCAGACTTGCCCGCGAAGACCAAACCGGGCCCCGGCACCAGGGTGGGTTAGATTTCGAGCTTCAACCAGGCTCGGGCCCGCTTCCACATGCGCTGCACGGTGCGCTCGGACACGTCGAGAGCCTCCGCCAGCTCGGGCTCGGTCAGCCCGCCGAAGAATTTCAGCTCGACCAACTGATGGAGATCCCCGTGGATCTCCGCCAGCTGCTTGAGCGCTTCGTCGAGCTGCAAGATGTCGTCCGAGCCTTCTTCGGAGACCAAAAGGCGGTGCTCGTCGAGCTCTTCCGCCTCTTGCCCACTGCCCCGCTTGGCGGCGTTTCGGCGACGGGCATGGTCGACCAGAATCTGGCGCATGGCATGGGAGGTGACCGCAAAGAAATGCCGGCGGTTCTGCCAATCCAGCTGCCGTTGGTTGAGCATCTTCAAGTAGGTCTCATGCACCAAGCTGCGGGTATCCAACGACGGGCTCGCACGGTGGCGGCGCAGATTGGAGCGCGCCAGCTCCTCCAATTGACGGTAGACCAGCGACACCACCTGCTCGAAGGCGTGGCTTTCTCCTTCGGCCAATCGTCGCAAATGGCGGGTCACGTCATCGAGGCGTGCGGGATCCGTCTCCAGGCTCACGTTTCATCCTCCCGAACGTCAGCGACCTGCCCGCCGGTCCACTGCACCAGCTGATCGAAGGTCGTTCGAAAGACCGTGAAGGGGGTGCCGGCCGCCGCCCACAGCACCTCGTATTGGGCCAAGGTTTCGTCGATCAGGGTGATCGGCTCTTGGTGATGCCCGAGGGGAGGCACGCCACCGATGGGGTAACCGGTAAAGCGCTTCACCGCGTCGGCATCCGCTTGACGCGGTTTGGAGCCGAGGAGCACGCGCAGCTTCTTTTTGGAAATGCGATGCCGCCCGGACGCCACCACCAACACCGATCGTTCCTCACCGGCTTCCGAGCGGGTGAGAAAAATGATGCTCTTGGCGATTTGCGCCGGCTCCACCCCCAGGGCGGTCGCGGCTTCGGCCGCGGATCGGGTGCTGTCCGAAAGCTGCACGACCTCATTGTCGCCGCCCAGCTCGCGCAGCAGCCGTTGGATTTTTTCAGCGTTTCTATGCAGTGAGCTCATCTCAGCTCCGTCTCTTGATCACCACCAAAGTGACGTCGTCGTCGAGGGGACGGTCTCCTCGCCAATGATTGCCGAGCTCCACCAGCTCCTGCAGGATCTCACCGCTGGGCCGATTCCCATGACGACCCAGGGCATGCTCCACGGCCCCGTACCCCAATTGCTCGCCGTCTTCATCCATGGTCTCGGGCAAGCCGTCCGACAAAAGCATCAAGGTATCTCCGGGACCCAACGGAAAGACCTCTATAGGGTATTCCAAGTCCTCCAAGCTGCCGAGAGGTAGGGATGACTTGAGGATCTCCTCGACCTCACCCGAGGCGGCCCGGTACACGAAAACCGGTGGCATGGCCGCCGAGGACACGGCGACTTCCCCTTCCCGCAGATGCAATACGTTCAGGGCCATTTTCATGTGCTCCACCCGCACCGCCCGGAACACTTGATTCAGCTGCCTGAGCAAGACGTGCGGGGATTGCACGTCGAGGGCTTTGAGCGCCGATTTGGTCATGGACACCATCATGCCGGCGGAAATCCCGTGACCGGTGGCATCGCCGGTCACCACGTAGAAAGAATCCTGATCTTGGGGAAAGAAATCGTAATAGTCACCGCCCACCTCGGAAGCCGTTTCCAAGTAGACGGCGATCTCATAACCGTCCAAAGCCGGCGGTGCATCGGGCAACATCGACAGCTGAATCGAGCGAGCGCGCTCGAATTCTTCGGTCTTGCGACGGTTCTCCGCTTCCACCGAATGGGCTCGTGACAGGGAAAGGTGGGTTTCAATGCGGGCCAGCAGCTCGTTCTTGGAAATGGGCTTGCTCAGGTAGTCGTTGGCCCCGGAAGCCAGCCCTTCCATCAAGTCGGACACCTGGTTCTTGGCGGTCACCAAGAGAATCGGCAGCTCGTTGCCGCTCAGCCGAGCGCGCAGACGCCGGGTGACCTCGAAGCCGGTCATTCGCGGCATCATGACGTCCAAGAGCAGCAGATCCGGCACGTCTCCACCCTCGATGATCTCCAGGGCTTGGATTCCGTCGACGGCTTCGATCACCTCGAATCGGGCGAGGGTCAGGAAGTTGCGCAGGACCTGGCGGTTGATGGGCTCGTCGTCGACCACCAGGACCCGGCCCATGGTCGGTGCCTGCTCTGGCTCGGACGCCGCCTCGAACGCACCCGGTTGGCCGACTACAGGCTCGACACTCGACAAGGCGCTCAGATCGTCGCGGCCCTCCGCGTCGCGGACGGCGATCAATTGACGCACACCGGATCCCAAGGCCGGCTCCGGCTTCTCCCCACGCCACCGGGGCAGTCTCAACACCGCCTCCGTGCCGCCTTGCTCTGTCTCCGCCGGCCGCAGGTGCACCTCTCCTCCGTGCAGCTCCACCAACTGCCGGGTGATGGTGAGCCCCAACCCGGTGCCGCCGTATTGACGGGCTGAGGAGGCATCGGCCTGCTCGAATCCCTCAAAGACCTTTTCTAATTGATCGGCAGGAATACCTATTCCGGTGTCCGTGACCCGAAGCTCGACTTGCTCACCGTCCCGGGAGGCGCTCACGGTGACACTGCCGTGGTCGGTGAATTTGACCGCGTTGCCCACCAGGTTGTGCAGCACTTGTTGCAGGCGATTCTCATCCCCCGCCACCTCCGGCAAGGTGTCGGGAATGCGATTGATCAGCTCGACCTCTTTGCCTTTCACCAGAGGTGCCATCAAGGTGAGCACGATGTCGGCCACTTCCCGCAGGCTCACCGCCTGGATATTGAGCTCGATTTGGTGATTCTTGAGCTTCGAGAAATCGAGGATGTCGTCCACCAAATGGGCCAGACGTCGACCGCTGCCGGCGATCATCGAAAGATTTCTGCGGGTGGGCTCCGGCAGGGCACCGGTGACCCCGTCGAGCAAGGACTCCGCCAAACCGATGATGCCGTTCAAAGGCGTCCGCAGCTCATGGGAGGTGTTGGCCAGGAACTCGTCTTTCATCCGATCGATCTGCTGAAGACGCTCGGCCACCATGCGCTGACGATCACTTTCTTGACGGTGGAGCTCCAGCTCTTCCTCATGTCGCAAGGTCTTCTGCCGCACGTAGAAGTAGAAACAGCCGACGGCGCTGAAAAAGTACAAAGCGTACGCCCACCAGGTCTTCCACCAGGGTGGCACGATCACCACCCGGAGAGAGGTGCCGAGCTCATTCCAGACCCCGTCGCCGTTGGCGGCACGGACCTTGAACACGTACTCGCCGCCGTCCAAATTGGTGTATCCGGCAAAGCGACGGGATCCGGCATCGACCCAACCGTCGTCGAATCCCGCCAATTTGTAGGCGAATCGATTGCTCGCCGGATCGGAAAAGTCGAGGGCGGCAAACTCGAAAGCGAAGAATCGATCCTTATAGGACAGCTCCAGGTGATCTCGATACTCCAAGGCCAGATCCGATTCCCTGGGCTGGTCGAACACTTTGAAGGTCGTCAGCACCACCTCGGGAGCGTGGGGATTGTGCTCCACCTGGTCGACGAAAAACGCGTTGATGCCGTTGACCCCACCGAAGAGCATTTCCCCCTCTTCGGTTCTCAGAAAGGATCGGCCGTTGAATTCCGTGCTCTGGAGACCGTCTCCGAGATCGAAATTCTCCATGCTCAGGGTGTTGGGATCGAGGCGGGTCAACCCCTGGTTGCTGCTGATCCAAAGCCGACCGGTTTCGTCCGGCAACAGGCTGTAGAGGGAATCGCTGGGTAGGCCGTCTTTGTGGGTCAGATGACGGACCTTCGAGGTCGCCAAGTCCAGGCGATCGAGGCCGCCCCCATAGGTAGCGATCCACAAGGTCCCTTTTCCGTCGTTCCACAAATCCATGATGTTGTTGCTGGCCAGGGATTCCGGGTCGGAGGGATCCCTCATGAATTGAGCGAAGGTCTCACTTTCGCGATCGAAGCGGGAGACCCCGCCACCGGTGCACACCCAAAGCACACCGCCCCCATCCTCGTAGGTGCAGCGGCTGAAATTGGCGGCGAGGCTGGTCGGATCTGTCGGGTCGTTGAAATAGGAACGAAAGATCTCCCGCTCCGGGTCGAATCGGTTCCAACCGAAAGCGGTGGAGACCCACAGAATTCCCGGCTCCGATCGATCTTCCTGAATGCCGAACACCTGATTGTTGCTGATCCCTCCGACCGCCCCCGGGTTGGCGATATAGCGTTTCACCACCTCCCCGCGCTCCGGGTCGATTTGAGCCAACCCGCCCCCCAAGGTGCCGACCCACAGTCGACCCTGGGAATCCTCCAGGATGGCTCGCACCAACGGCGCCCCCAGATTGCGGGGCCCGCCCGCGGGATCGGCGAAATAATGCTCCACCACGTCTCGCCGGTAGCTGTCGAGCCGGTACAGGCCGAGCACGGTGCCCAACCACAGATCGCCACGGCGATCCTGCTCGATGCTGAACACCATGTTGTTGGCGAGCTGAGGTGGTCCGCCCATCGGCCGACTGTAGTGTTTGAATTTGTGCCGGTAGCGGCTGTACCGGCTGATGCCACCGTTGTTGGTGCCCATCCAAATGACACCGGCCCGGTCCTGCCAGATTTGCAATACCAGATCACTGGAAAGGCTTTGGGGATCCGCCGGATCATGGCGCAGATGGGTGAACCGCTCCGTGGAGCGCTCGAAGCGCACGACCCCGGCCGAGGTGGTGCCGATCCACAGATCTCCCCAACGGTCCTCCTCCACCGCCACAATCGGATTGGCGGTAAAGAAACCGGGCTGCTCGTCGGTCCCCGTGTATTGGGTCACCCGGTTCCCGCGTCGGCGGTTCAGCCCCCCCGCGGTGACCACCCACAGCTCACCCGAGGCGTCTTCATAGATCGCATGGCTGACCGGCAAGACCGCGCCGGGCAAAAAGAGGGGCACGACGTCGCTGACCAAAGCTTGCTCGGGGGTCTTGCTGTCCCACACCTCGAAGAGCCCGCTCGGGTCCACCATGCGATTGACCCCGCCCCCTTGGGTGCCGACCCAGAGATTGCCCTGTGAGTCTTCGAGAATCGCCGACACTGTGTTGTGGCTCAGAGGTCCCGGCGCTTCGTCCGTTCCCGATCGCGCCGCGCCCGATGCTTGGAAACGCTCAAATTTCCCCGGCTCACCACTGCTCGGAGGGATCCAGCGATGCAAACCGCTACCGAAGGTGCCCAGCCACAATGTGCCGGAACGGTCTTCGTAGAACGTCGACACCACGGAGCCCAGGGCTTCCGGGTTGCCCGGCTCGACTCCGAAACGTCGCACCTTGCCACTAGAGGGATCGACCCGCTCCACCCCCAGATTGGTGGAGAACCAAATCAGCCCTTGGCGATCTTGAAAAACCACCCCGGGAAGGGGCAGGCCCGAGCCGAACGCCTCGGGATTCTCCGGATCTTGGACGAAGCGCTGAAAACGCTCCGTCAAAGGATCGTAGCGGTGGATGCCACCGGGTTGCTGGGTCAGCACCCAAAGCTTGCCGTCGCGGTCCTCGAAGAGTGTACGGACGAAATTGTCGACCAAGGAGTGAGGGTCGCTGGGATCGTGTTTGAAGACCACCACCTCATGGCCGTCGAAACGGTTGAGGCCGTCTTGAGTGCCGACCCAAATAAATCCACGATGATCCTGCAGGGAGGTCTGCGCCGAAACCTGAGACAACCCCTCCGCCAACGACAGGCGATCCAATTTGATCCGCTCAGAAGCAAGGGCGGGGGTGGTGGTCCAAGCCGATATCGTCACCGGCAGTAGGACGGCCGCGCAGAGCAGAAATCGAGAGGCCCACCGCCCCCGAAGGCTGAGGCTGCCGGCAAAGCAAATCGAGGCGGCGAGGGGTAGAGAAGCTCTGTTCACAGAACCCCTAGTCTATCGGTTATCTCACCCCTTGAGCCGCCCGACTGACGGATGTTTCCGACCCGTTCAGAACAGCTGGACCGTCCTCGGTGCCCAGGTGATTCAGGCCCGTGACTCAGTGGTTCAGGCCGGTGGCCGCTCCATCGTCGACCGCCAGGCTCAGGAACACATCCTCAAACGGCTCGGACCCCAATCCCGTCAAATCGCGCAGATCGTCCGCCGTGCCTTGGGCGACGATCCGCCCCCTGCGCAGGATCGCCATTCGGTGACACACCCGCTCGACGAACGACATCACGTGGGAGGAGATCACGAAGGTGGTGCCGGATTCCGCCATCTCCTCGATCTTCAATCGCAGCCGTCGCATGCTCTCCGCGTCCAAGCCGTTCAAGGGCTCGTCCAAGAGCACCAGGGGCGGTGATCCCAAGAGCGCGGTGGCCAAGCCGATCTTTTTGCGCATGCCGAGGGAATACTCGGAAATCAGCAGGTGGCGCTTCGGCCACAAATCGAAGAATTCCATCCACATTCGATGCTCTTCACGCTCCCGGGAGCGATCTTGAGCACCATCGGATTTGAGCCCGGAGACCAAATCCAGCAGCTCCCCACCGGTCAATCGATCGTAGAGCCGCAGCTCCTCCGGTAAATAACCGATCCTTCGTCGAGCGGCGACCCCCTCTCGCCGGACGTCCAAGCCGTCGACCAGAATCTGCCCGCCGTCCAGGGGCACCAAGTCCAAAATCGCCTTCAGCAGGGTCGACTTTCCGGCACCATTGGCGCCCAGCAGACCGAAGATGCCGCCCGACACGGTCAACGAGACCCCGTCCACGGCTTTCAGCTCGCCGTAGTGCTTGCGGGCGTCGTCGATCTGCAACACGGGTACGCTCGGAGAGGAATCCGTCATAGCTAAGCCTTCACAGCTCGACCTCGGTGTAACGCACCCTGCGGGCGGCGCGGCCCGCCACCAAGGACACGAAATAACCGAAGAAAATCAGCCACAGCCACCAGGCCTGCGGGTAGAAAATCATCAAAGACGCCAGGGCCGACGACACGAAACCGCTGAACAACAGACCGAGGATCGGCTGCTCGGCGATCTCGAAAACCGTGGTGCCGACCAACGTGGCGGCGATGCCGGCGGAAGCGATCAGCTGCAGCATCGAGACGACACCCTGCCAACCGTTTCCGGGGCCCAGCCAAAGGATCAGCCCACCGGCCAAAGCGATTTGCGGCAAGACCACGAGCCCCGAGAGGATCCACTTGGTTTGCCAGACATGCTCGAGGGCCACTCCGGTGGATTTTTCGAGCCAAAACACCGGCAGCTGCTCTTTCAACAGGAAAGGCACCACGGACACTGCCGCCAAAGCGCCGACGAAGGCCGCCAGGACCATCGCCCGGTGAATCCACAGCTCCGGCAAGCTCGGGTCCAAAGCCACGGTCACGAGCAAAAGGTCCGCCAAGGCGGTCAAACCCAATGCCAACGGGACCGCCGGGGAAAAACGACGAAGGATCATCAGCAAATCCCGCCGCAGCTGGGCCAGAGTCGAAGGGGGAAGCAGGGTCACACGACCTTCGAGCCAATGGAAACCAGGAATGCCGCGACGCTCCACGGGCAGGTCCAAGCTCTGAGCCTTTTCTAAATCCAACCTGCGACGGCGCACGAAAATCCCACCGGCCAGGCTCGCCGAGGCGACGGTCAACGCGAGCAACAGCAGCCCGCTCGAAACTCCCATGTCGGCCGCCAGGGGATCGACCAAAAATCGCGGATCGGAAGAGAGAGCCGCCGACCCGGCGACCGCCATCGGCCGACCCGTCCAGGCAAAGGGCGCCAGCCACCATCGAGCCGGCACCCAGGGCTGGGCGAGCGCCAGGGTCGCCACCCCCGCCAGCCCCAACAAGCGGCCCGTCGAGGCCAGACGCAGGGGAACGAAGACCACCACCAGCAGCAGATTGATCATGGCCAGAGCCACGAAGGCCAGCACCAAGGTCCCCATGCGGCTCGGGAGCTCGCCATCAGCGCTGAAGAAAGTCGGCTCTTGCTCCAAGGTCCAAAGACCGATCCCGAAAACCAGCGCCAAAAGCAAGACCCGTGAGATCGACACCCAAACCACGACCAGGAATCGACGGGCCTCGGAGATCGGCAACGCATCCAAGAGATCTTGGCCGCGACCGGGACGCCCGAAGACCTCGCGCAGGGTCGACGGCCAAAGCAATGCTGCGGCCATCAGCCCGAGAACCGTAGACGGACGATCGGGAAAACCGCCGTTCGGAGCCAAAAGCTGCACCAGGGGTTGGCGCAAGAGATCGAGATAGCGCTCCGCCACCCACGCCACGGCGCCCACCACCATGGGTCCCAGGATGAACAGCACGAATCCATGTTGGATAAGGAACCGGCGGAAAATCCGAGCTCGCGCCAGGCAGATCTTCAGCACGGAAAACATGAGGGACCGCCGTGGTAGGGGATAGCTCGAAGCAAGGGCTTCATTTGGCTTCGGGAAGATCGGAGGGATCCCAGCGCAAGCCGTCCCGGGCGATCATCTCTTCCAAGCGGCTCACCACCTGAGGAGCGGTGGGTCGTTGGTCCGGATCGATCGCCAGCAGATCGGCGATCAGTCGATCCAAGTCCGGCGGCAGATCCCGCACCCGCTCGCTCAGGGGTTTGATGCGACCGTGCAAGGTGTTCAGAATCGTGTCGCGAAGGGTCTCCCCCGCCAACGGATGCCGACCCGCGAGGCTTTCGTAGAGCACCGCGCCGAGACCGAAGAGATCCCCTTTTTCCGTGTAGGTCCGCTGGTTCAAAACCTCCGGCGGCACATATCCGGGGGTGCCCGAGAGCTCGGTGGAATCTTCAAAAAGGGAGGAAACCACCGACGCCAAGCCGAAATCCGAGACCTTTATCGCGCCGTCGCGGCCGAGCAACACGTTGCCCGGTTTCATGTCCCGGTGGATCACCTTGCGGGCGTGGGTCAAGGCCAAGCCGCGGGCGATGCCCACCGCCAAGGGAATCACCTTCTTGGACTCCATCGGCCCCTTGGCCGCCAAATAGTCGGAAAGGCTGACCCCGTCGACCAGCTCCATGGCCACATAGGCGGAGTCTTTGGTCTCGCCCATGTCGTAGACCGCCACCACATTGGGATGGCTGAGCTTGGCGATCGTCACCGCCTCATGCCTCAGCAGCTCCAAAAGCTCACGACGTCGGCCATCGGTAGAGGTGGAATCCAAGCGGATCGTTTTCAGCGCCACTTGACGTTGCAAGCGCGGATCGTGCCCCTTGAAGACCGTGCCCATGTGGCCTTGGCCGATTTTTTCCATCGCTCGGTAGCGACCGAATCTCTGGCCTTCCACCTTTTTGAGCTTTTCGAGCACCGCGGGAGCCGGAGCCCACTCGCCGCTGGCCAAATGCCAGTTGACCAACCGCTCGATGCGCAACACCAGCTCCGCGGGCTCAAAGGGTTTGACCAAATAGTCGTCGGCACCGGATCGCAAGCCCCGAACTCGGTCGGAAGCTTCTCCCAGGCCGGAAAGAAAGAGCACGGGCACATCCTCGATGCGGGGATCCATGCGCAGCATTTCCATGACCTCGTAACCGGAAGCCTTGGGCATCATGACATCTAAAACGATGGCTTCAGGGCGAGCCTTGAAGGCCAGCTCGCAAACCTCGGAAGGATCGCTGGTCACCCAGACCTGGTGGCCGGCCGCGAGCAGGATCTCCTGCACCACGCCCAACACGATCTGGTCGTCGTCAATGACGAGAACTTTAGGCACGTCGAATCATCTCAAGGGAGCTCAGACTCGGAGCATTAAATGAATACCGACCCACGGACTTTTCGTTCGCCGACCGGGGACGGGTTCTAGAGCTCTCTCCTCCACCCATCCTTCAAAGGAGGGGAAAGGCCTCCACAATTGCAACTCCATGTATCTTAGCCCATTCCCCGATTCGACCGAACCCATTGAAGGCAATCACCCTCACCCCACAAATCCGTGTAACATTCCCCCGCGAACCTCTCATAGCGTTGTTTCGTTCGAAGGCTCTACCGAGAGCCGGCCTCGAGTCTCTAACGACCCCCTTTGCTGATATGGCCGACACCAAATCTCTGAGAATCCTGCTGACCAACCGGGACCGACCGATCAAGATCCTGCTCGACCGACAGCTGCCCGAGCAGGGCCCCATGGTGCTCGCGGTCGGCACCGGCGAGCACGCCCAGGACTTGTTGGCACAGCAGCCTTTCGACGTCAGCCAGCTCGACTTCGACGTCCCGGGAGTAGGACGGGTCGAGACCCGTCGCAGGCAGCGGGAAGGTGAAGACGGCTCCGACCTGCTTCTGATCGAAAGGGAGACGATCAACGATCCCTACCTCGACGACGAATCCGAGTCCGACGACGACAATCCCTTTCTCACCAAACCCATGCAGAGCGCCGAGCTGGCGCAGATGGCCAAGGAAGTTAAGTCAGGGCGTTATAAATCTCCTCGGGTCGGCGCGGTCGGTCAAGCTCCCATCTTGGGCGATAGCGAGGCGATGTGCAACGTCTTGGATATTGTGGAACGGGTTGCGGCGGGCCAAGCCTCGGTGCTGATCCACGGCGAAACCGGCACCGGCAAAACCCTGGTCGCCCGCCGGATCCACGACCTTTCCCCGAGGGCCGACCAACGATTCGTCGCCATCAACTGCTCCGCGTTCCAAGATCAGCTCTTGGAAAGCGAGCTTTTCGGTCACGAAAAAGGCTCGTTCACCGGCGCGATTACCACCAAGCAGGGCCTCTTCGAAATCGCCGACAACGGCACCCTCTTCCTCGACGAGGTCGGCGACATGACCTCTTCGATGCAGGCCAAGCTGCTTCAGGTCTTGGACGACGGCGAGCTGCGCCGGGTGGGTGGCAACCGACCGATCAAAGTCAGCGTCAGAATTATCGCGGCGTCCAACAAAGATCTCCAGAAAGAAGTCAAGGCCGGCAACTTCCGCGAGGACCTACTCTTTCGGCTCAATGTTATCCACCTGAGGATGCCTCCCCTGCGGGATCGTCAGGACGACATCCCGACCCTGATCGAGCATTTTCTCGATCGCTTTCGGCTACCCGGTCGCAGCCGCAAACAGATCTCACCCGAAGCCTCTCAGCTGCTCACCCACTACGCCTGGCCGGGCAACGTGCGCGAGCTGGCCAACACCGTCGAAGGTTTGACCTTGCTCGCTCCGGGCAAAGAGATCCGTGCCGTGGACCTTCCCCCTGCTTTGCGCCCCAAGAGCAAGTTGGAGCTGCTGGACTCGGAGACTCCCCTGCCGCTCAAAGAGGTCGAGCGGTTGCATATCCAAACCGCCCTTCGGTACACCGAAGGCAAAAAGGCGCCCGCTGCCAGATTGTTGGGCATCGACGTCAAAACTCTCTCCAGCAAGATCAAATCCTACGGCATCACCGGCTTTTAGCTCACTTGGCGCTGTGAGGACCGGTCCTCGGTGGGCCCACGCGGCGCTGGGTTAATGGCGTCCGTAAGGTGGATGCGATACCATTCCGCAACGAGTGAGCATCTCACCTGTGCTCACATATCTTGGACGTCCTGGAGGTCCGAACTTTATGTTAGGTGATTCCCGCTCTTCTTCTCCTCTCGACCCGCCCCCGCTTTCTCAAGAAACTCAAACCGCATCCGAGGCGTTCATCAACGGCCGCTTCAGTGAGGCATTGGAAACCAGCGAGCGTCTGGTGACCCAACAGCCGTGCGAAGCTTGGTCTTGGCGTTTTCGAGGCGAGTGCTTCCTCTTCCTTCAGCGTTTCGAAGACGCCGCACATTGCTTCGAAAAGGCCATCAGCCTGGGGGCAGGCGGCACGGAGGACACCTTCCTCTGGCAAGCGTTGGCCCTACACCATGCGGGCGATCCGCAAGGAGCGCGATCCATTCTGGAATCGTTCCTGGCCGACGAGCCCATCGCCGACACCCACCAATGTCACGGCGAGCTGATTTCGAAGGCCCGAAACACCTTGAGCTCTATGTAGGGCTTTAGGTAAGAGCGCCGAGTAGGCCCGCCAAACCGAGTAGGCCCGCCAAAAGGATCGTTGACGGGCTCAGTCGACCATCAGCCTCGGCAGATGGGCGGCCAAACGGGTCACGATTTCGTAGTGGATGGTGCCCGTCAAACCCGCCAAGTAGTCGGCGCTGATTTCCGCATCCCCTTGACGCCCGATCAGCACCACTTCGTCCTCGAGCTGCACATCGGGGATGTCGGTCACGTCGACCATGGTCAAATTCATGCAAACTCGGCCGCAGACCTGGGCGCGACGGCCGCGGATCAACACGTGGGCCGAGCTCGAGAGACCTCGATCGTAGCCGTCGGAGTATCCGATGGGCAGAATCGCGATGCGGCTCGGCCGGGTGGTGACGAAGGTGCAGCCGTAACCCACCGCCGCCCCCGCCTCCACCGATTTCACCTGACTGACCCGCGTCTTCCAGGTCAAGACCGGCGCCAACGAGCCGATCTCGCTCGGCGATGGCCCTGCCGATGCCGAATGCTCGTGGGATAGAAGGGTCTCCTTCGACGACCAGAAGCCGTATTGGCTGATGCCCACCCGCACCAAATCAAAATGGGTTTCGGGGAATAGAACCGTCGCCGCCGAGCAGGCGGCGTGGCGCTTGGAGGGAGCGAAACCCGCCCGTTCCACCGTCTCCAAGGCAGCCCGGAACCTGGCCATTTGCCGGCGGGCGTAGTGGTGGTCGGTGGTGTCCTCGATGTTGGCGAAATGGGTGTACACACCCTCCAGCTGAACCCTCGGCAAGGCTTTCAGCCGCGTGAGAATCCCGTCGAGAGCGGCCCCTTCCACCCCTTGTCGATGGGTCCCGGTCTCCACCTTGAGATGCACCCGCACCGAACGCCCCTTAGACGACGTCTCCTGGGCCAGCCGATCCACCGTCTCCGGGTTGTAGACCACCAGCCGCAGATCGTGCTCCACCGCCTCCCCGAGACGCGCCAGGGGCACGTGGCCCATGACCAGAATATCTTGGGGAAAACCGAGCTTGCGCAGGCTCAGCGCCTCGTCCAGAGCGTGCACACAAAAGGAATCCGCTCCGGCCTCCACCGCCGAAGCCGCCATCAGCTCCAGGCCATGGCCGTAGGCGTTCGACTTGACCACCGCCGACAGCTCCACCCCATGACCGACACAGCGGCGAAGAAACGCCAAATTGCCGTGGTGGGCGGACCGGGACAGCTCGATCCAAGAGCTCAGATGCCCGGTATCCAACCTGGGTTTCGCGGTCGAGCCTTCGATGGCTGGAGAACGTTTTAGATCCGTGCCGTGCATGGACCCCATGGTACCGAAATTCCTAGGCAACCATGGGGCGAGAATGTGGCGCGCTAGTGATCGAGCTAGGCTGCGTCCGCCTCGTCGGCCGCCTCCATGACCTCACCGCGCTGCTCGGCGTATTGCTCGGCGGTCAGCATGGACCGCGACTCGAAGTCCTTCTCGATATCTTCCGCCCAAGCACCCTCGGCGGCCTCGGGACCCGCGGTGAGACCGAAGAGCTCCGAGCCGAATCCGGAGCCGTAGGAGAAAGCACCGATACGTGTACCCGACTCTTTTCCGACCAAGGTCTCTGCCACGGACATCCACAGGCTGGCGGTATAGGAATTCCCGACCCGGCGATTCCAGCCCATGGTGCCCGCGACTTTGCGCTCGAAGAATTCCTTGCCTTCGTCCTCGGACCAACCCAAGGAATCAGCCACGTGCAAGGCAGCCTTTTTGACCATTTTGGGGAAAGGCACGTGGAAACACCAAGCTTCCGCGCTTTGCATCGCCTGCCTTGCGGGACGCTCACCGATCCACTGGCGGAAGCATTGCTCGGCCGCGCGCTTATAACAATCCAACGACAGCGGACCATCGACCCGCGGGAAGCTCTCACCGACCGGGCGCCAGAAGTCGAAAGCGGGATCGGACCAAGCAAAGCTGTCCACATCGATCGCGGCGATTCGGGCATCGTCCACCACAAAGGCCACGGCACCGGCGCCTTGGGTCGGCTCACCTGGATCCTGGGGAGCGTAAAGGGCCACGTCGGCGGCAATGACCAAAGCCGCGCGACCTCGGGAAGCGCCGGACCGTTTCCACTCCACCGCTTGCCGCAACGCCAAGGTACCGCCGTAACACGCGTGTTTGACCTCGTAGGAACGGACCGCGCCCCGCAGCCCGATCTTCTCCGCCACAAAGGCCGAAAGGGGACGGCTCATGTCGACCGCGCTTTCGGAGCCCACCGCCAATAACCCGATCCGGCTCGGGTCGCCACCCCAACGCTCGATCGCCCGACGCGCCGCTTCAGCCGCCAAGTCCACGGTGCCGAGTCCCTCCGGGCACAACGCCATCTCCCCGCAACCGAGGCCGAGGGTGAATTTATTGGGATCCACTCCCCGCAAGCGGGCCAGCTCTCGAACATCGAGGCCCAGGGGTGGGAGATGGATGCCGATGGACGCAATGCCGACTTCGCCGTCGGCGGGGCCCTTCGGTGCGTGGCGCTGTGCTTTGGATTGTGAGCTGTCGGAATGTTGGCCGTGGGAACGTTGGCTGGGGGAACGTTGGCTGTGAGCTTTGGTCATGCTGTACCTCCTCAAGTCGTCAGAGGTCCAGTCTAGGCAATGGCTCGCGCGGCCCTCAAGGGAACCGGAGCCAAACGGACCGAAGCGTGACGCCGAGACCAACGCCGGACCCCGACGTGACCCGCGGAGACCACCACCGCACGGAGCCGTGACAGCCCTATGACGGTCTGACCCATGACGATTTGAAGAGGCGAGGCCTATTGGATATAGCCCAAAGCTTCCAATTGTTTACGCAGCTCCGGATCGATCTCCACCTGTTCCGCGCTCCGGCGCCGGGCCGCCAGCTCCCACTCCAGCGCTCTGAGCTCTTGACCCATGAAACCGCGCTCGAAGACCCGCTCCGGGGCCTGGTCCTCGAGCTCCAAGGGATCGTTTTCCAAATCGAAGAGTCGATCCACGGACCGATTGTCACCGATCAGCTTGAGCCCATCGATCACCAGGCTGCGCTTTTCCCGCTTCTCCAACGCGAGAAAAGCCAAGGTCATGGCTCCCCCCTCAGCATCCTCGCCGTGAATCGCCGGCAGCAAGCTCTTGCCGTCCACATCTTCCGGCACCGCGGCGCCGATCACCTCGAGCAGGGTAGGCATCACGTCCACGTGCCCCGCACGCACATCCAACACCTGACCCGCCCCCTGATTCCCCGGCAGCTTGAGGATCAAAGGCACCCGCAGCTGCTCTTCGTAAAGGGTCTCACCGTGCTCCCAATCCCCGTGCTCGAAAAACTCCTCGCCATGGTCGGAGACCACCAGGATCATCATGTCGTCGTAGAGACCGAGACGTTTGAAACGATCCACGGTCTTGCCGAATTGCTCGTCCGTAAAAGCGACTTCCGCGTTGTAAAGCGCCATCAGCTCAACGGCCTCCACGGGCCCCGCCTCGATCTCTCGGGAGTCGATCGCTCGCACCGAGTGCAGCTCCCCGAGCCCGGGCCGCGCGTCGCCGGCGAAGCGGCTCAAAAAAGGCTCGTGCGGAGTGTAGGGCGCGTGGGGATCGGTGACGTGGGCGTAGAGGAAGAAGGGCGGATGCTCGGTCTTGTCGCGACGATCCGGTCGAGATCCCAGGGTCGTCAACCAAGTTCCCACCCACTCGTCGACTTGGTCGGAAAGGATGTGCACATCCCGCCGCTGCCTCGACTCCCGAAGGTGCTGGTAGATGCTGAAGCCCTGCCCCAATCCAAACCGAAAACCCACATTGCCGTTGGTGATCACACCAACGTTCTGGTACCCCCGATCCTTCAACACCTCCGCCAGGGTCACCACTTCTTGGATCAGGCCGTCGTCCCGGTCGTTGACGCCGTGGGATTGGGGATAGAGGCCCGTCATCATGGAGGTCACCGCGGTGCGGGTCCACGAGGTCTGAGCCCGGGACTGTCGGAAGACCACCCCGTCTTCGGCGAATCGATCGATGTGAGGGGTCAGACCCAGATCCGAGCCGTAGGCCCCCAAACGATCCGCGCGCAGGGTGTCGATCATGTAGATCAGGATGTCCGGGCTCGACACCGGGCTCGACACCGGGCTCGACAGAAGGGCGGTCGTCTCGGACGGATCAGCGGCCGTCGAATCGGAAGGGTCAGCCGCCGGCGCCGATGACTCGGCCACGGTCGACGCGATCGAGCCGATACCCCCCCGCAAGCGCAGCGCGCCGGCCACCTGATGCCCTCCCCCGAGGCTCTGCCAAAGGGATCGCGCCAAGGATAGATGCTCTCGGCTCAACAGCTCGATCTTCAAAGCTCGGCCGACCATGCCGGTTTCCCGGGTATCTTCGGAAGGCTCCCCTCCCGAGCCGCCGGCAAAGAGCTCATCGAGCTCCAATCGCGTGCCGCGGCCGGGCTCGACCACGGCTTCGAGGACCTGTCCATCCGGATTCGAGACCCTTACCGTCGCCTCCAACCGGTCGGCAGAGCCGTCCTGCACGGACAAAGGCCGAAGATCCAGCACCTCACCGGGCTCGACGTCCACAAACCACGACACCCGCGAGCCCACTGGCAGCTCCATGGCGTGCTCGACCGGCCTTTCGACCCCGGCTTCGTTCCCGCCTTGAGCCGACAGAGCCTGGCGCCTGGGCGGCTCCGCGGGCTCCAAGCCCAAAAATTCAAAGCTGTAAACCTGGAGGGTCAGAGCACGATCATCCCGTGCCTCCTCCAGCCACTGCGCCGGTTTGTATGTGTGCGCAAACCGCAGGCCGAGGCGATTGGCCCCGACCCGTGTGTGGTGTTTGGGAATCTTGAAGCTGAATCGATCGTCGGTAGGCTTGAGCGGTTGGGATCCCACCCGGGAGTCGTTGACTTCCAGAGTGACTCCTTGCTCAGGTGCCCCTTCTGGCCGGAAAGGTCGCCCGTGAACCACCAGCTCGAATTCGGTGGGTCGTACCAAGAAAATCTCGATCTCGGACAGCTCCCCGGTGGCCCAAATATAGGGGCCGGTGGTGTCCTCTTCCAAGAAGCTGAAGCCGCGAAGCAGATGACTGCGGGCCGACGGCTCCGCCAAGCGGAGCCGATCGCGGGTGCTGCGGACGTCGGCGGTGGCCATCTCCTCCACCAAATCGACCCTCAGGTCCACGGGCTCCGGTGGCTCGTCGGCGGCCGGTCGACAACCGAGCCACGACGAGAACAAGGCAGCGGCAAGCAGGACGCGGAAAGCGGCCCAATAGGAAGCCGAAGCTCGAGCTCGGCTCAGAGTCGAAGAAACAATTCGCACTTTTCGCACTGAATATCCTCGGCGCTTATCCTCGTCGGAGCGCGCCGCGAAAAACGGGAATGGATTCAGTGCCGGAAACTCGAATGCAAGCCCCGGCACAGGCACTTAAGAGGAGGGTCGAAATCGCGACGTCAGGACGGATCTCGCTCCAACGCCGACCGCAAGCCCTCAACCATCTCTTCCGGTGATTCGAGAGCCGCCGCGGGCCAATGAATTCCCAATCCTCGGCCGTCCTCGAGCTTGGGAATGATGTGGAAGTGGACATGAAAAACCGCCTGATGGGCCGACGCTCCATTGTTCTGCAGCACATTGTAGGCGGAGCTGCCGGAGACCTGCATCACCGCCCTGCACAATCGGGGAAGCGCCCGACCGACCGCTGCCGCGGACTCGTCCGAAAGCTGATGCAGGTGGGCCTTGGCTTCTTTGGGAATCACCAAGAGGTGTCCCGGGCTCAGGGGGTTGATATCCAAGAACGCTAAGACATGATCGTCCTCGTAAACCCGATGACACGGAATGTCACCGGCGAGGATTTCGTCAAAAATCGTAGTAGATGGCTCGCTCATGAATCTATTGTAGCCTTGTTTTGAAGTTTCCGGTCTGGACCGGAAATCTCGTCCCGACGAAGTCGAATTCGCCCTTCGACTCTGGTATCTTGTAGGCCTAGGCTATCTCGATGGACTCTTATTCTGACTCCAACGCTATTCCGGCTCCAACGTATCGCCCCGGCCCCAAGCCTCCGCGGAGGTCGGTCTTCTCGACCGTGCCCGGCAGAACTAGGATCTATTTCTTTGTCCAACCCATCGGCTATCACCGTGCCCGACCGTAAGTCGTCGTCTAGGTCGACAGAAAACGGCAAGTCTCCCGAGGCTGCCGCGGACGGGAACGGCGCGCCGAGCCCATCCCAAGCAACGGCCTACGAGCTGGATTTTTTGAGGGTAGCCACCCAATCCGTGGGCGACGCCATCCTGGTGCTGGGATCGGATCTTCGAATCATCAGCTTGAATCCAGCGGCGGAAAAGCTGACCGGCTGGCCGGAGCCCGAAGCCCGCGGGGAGTATCTCTTCGATCTCATTCCCATCCTCGACGCCGAGGATCGAGAGATCGACTTGCAGCTCGGTGACCGACCAGAGCCCCACCGTATGCTCGATCGCTTCTCCTCCCTGGAGCATCGAGACGGTGAACGAATCGCTGTCGAAGGGGTGGCCACACCGGTTTTCGCCGGCGATGAGCCCTCCCCGGTCGGCGCTGTGGTCGTGCTCAGGGATATCAGCGACCGGGAGCGTCTCGCCCAACGATTGGCCCGCGCTTCCAGCTACGACACCCTCACCGGTTTGCTCAACCGAGAAGGGTTCGACCTCCACGTCCAGGAAAGCTTGGAAAAAGCCCACCATGAAGCCGCCGCGGCGAAAACGAGTGAGTCGGCGCACGATGCCGAAGAGCGGGCCACGAACGGACAGACGACCGGAGATGTGCTCTGCCACATCGACCTGGATCAATTCCAGGTGGTGAACGATACCTGTGGCCACGCGGCCGGCGATATGTTGGTGCAGTGGACCGCCAGCTTGATCCGCGAGCGCCTACGGGACGCCGACGTCTTGGGCCGGCTGGGTGGCGACGAGTTCGGCCTGCTGATCCGCGACACCACGATCGACGACGCCATGGCCTTGGCGGAAGAAATCCACTCGGCGCTGGCGGTCTTCCGATTCGTCTGGAAAGACGCCAGCTTCCATGTGGGCATGAGCTTGGGCATGGTGGCGGTCACCTCCGAATTCGAAACCCCCGCCAACCTCTCCGGCGCCGCCGATCGGGCTTGTTTCTTGGCCAAGCAACAGGGACGTGGACGCACCCAGCTCTACCGTCGAGACGCGGACGAGGTGCGCCGCCACCAGGGTCAGATGAATTGGGTGGTTCGTCTTCGCCAAGCCCTGGACGAGGACCTTTTCGAGCTGCATTGGCAGCGGATCGCCCCGATCCGGCCGGTAGTCGCCGACGGTCAGCTTTTCTTCGAGGTGCTGCTGCGCATGCGCAGCCGCGAAGGTGAGATCCATCGACCCGGCGAGTTCCTGCCCGCCGCCGAGCGATTCGGCCTCATGGCCGAAATCGATTGTTGGGTCATGCGTCATCTGCCGGCCCTGCTGGCCGGCCAAAGCCCGGATCTTCTCGAGCAGCTGGGATCCTGCACGGTCAACCTCTCCGGCGCCTCCGTCGGCAACCCGGAGGTGCTGGCGGAAATTGAGCGCCAGCTCGACCGCACCGGCTTCCCCGGCGAAAAGCTGTGCTTCGAAATCACTGAAACCGCAGCGGTTTCCAACTTAGATCGAGCCCGCGACATGATCGAAACCCTACGCCGGCGTCGCTGCAAATGGGCTCTCGACGATTTCGGCTCGGGCATGTCGTCTTATCGCTACTTGCAAGAGCTGCCGGTGGACTTCGTCAAAATCGACGGCAACATCATCGCCGACGTGGTCCACAGCCCCCTATCGAGGGCGGTCGTACAATCGATCCATCAGATCGCCCACGTCATGGACGCCCGCACCATCGCGGAGTTCGTGGAAAGCGAAGAGCTGCTGCGCATCCTCGACGAGATCGGTTTAGACTTCGCCCAGGGCTACCACATTCACCGGCCCCAGAAGATCCAGGAACAAGAGCAAGTCGCCGACTATTTGTCCCCAGAGCCCTGACACCCGTCCAGCCCCGTGATGCAACTCTACTCCCGATTCGTGCTGCTGCTCGTCATCGGCTCCGCCCTGGCGGCCATGACCCTGGTCGACCTGAGCCCGCGGGTCGACAACGACTTCTTCTTCGCCACCGACGATCCCGAGCTACAGGCATCCCGCCGAATCGGTGAGCTATTTCCCGCCGCCGACCAGCTGCTGATCAGCGCCACGGCCCCGGACATTCAAGATCCCGATTACATCGAGCGGATCGAAGCCCTGACCCAAGACCTGGAAGGGCTGGGAGGCGTCGCTTCGGTCCAAAGTCTGACCCGCGGCCCCAGCTCCCCTGGAGTAGTGGCGGACAGCCCGATCTGGTCTCGGCTGCTGCTCGGCGAAAGCCCGTACCTCACCCAGATTCTGCTCTTCCTGGATCCGCCGTCGGACCGTCCCACCTCCGACCCGGCGCTCATCGCCGCAGTGGAATCGGTTCTCGAGCAACACCACCGGGCGGGATTTGTGCTCGACATCTCCGGTGTGCCCTATGTGATCGAGCTCGTGCGTCGCTCCCTCGATCGCGACTTGCGGGCGTTCAGCGCCGCCGCGCTGGTGGTGTTCGGCTTGCTCATCGCGCTGATTTATCGCTCGGCCCGCATGGTCGCCGGCACCTTGTTGACCTGCCTAGGGGCATGCGTGACCACGTTGGTGTTGCTCGCCATCCTCGATTCGCCGATCGGCCTGCTGACCGCGAATATCATCACCATCGTCTTCGTGCTCACCCTTTCCCACATCGTTTTTCTGACCGCCAATTGGCACGATCTCGCCCGCGATCCCGCGCTCGATGGCGATCAGCTGTGCGGAGCGGCGATCGCCAGAACCATCGAGGCTTCGATCTGGTGCATGACCACCACCCTGCTCGGCTTCTCCAGCCTGCTCTTCGCCACCGCCAAACCCCTCCGGGAGCTCGGTCTGGCCGGCGCGGTGGGCACCGTCGTCGCGTTGGTGGTGGCCTTCGGCCTCTATCCCTTGTTTCTGACCGACAAGGGGCGACCCTCCACCGGCATTGCCCCTGAAGAGGGCATAGGCGGACCTATCGGTGGCCCACGCTGGACCGCCGTGGCCAAACCGGCGGCGGTGATCACGGGGATCGCCGTGTTGGTGGCCCTTCCCGGATTGACGTCCTTGGACACCGATCCGAACCTCCTGAGCTATTTCGCCGAAGGCAGTGAGCTGCGGCAGGGGCTGGAGCGAATCGACAAAAACGGCGGCTCCAGCCCCATGTTGATCGTGGTCTCCGAGGCTGACGGCAGTCGTCTCGACACGCCGCAGGCCCAAGAAAAAATGACCGCGCTGCACCAGGCTCTAGAAGAGGATCCCGAGGTGGGCACCGCCCTTTCCTTACCCATTCTGCTGGCCGAGGCCAAACGGGCACCGATGGCATTCCTGCTCGGCTGGAGCCAGCTCGTGGACATCATGGAAACACCGGCCTTCGGCAACGTGGCCGCCGGCTTTGTGACCCCGGAGCGCACCCAAGGCCTCTACTTCATGCGCATGCGCGAGTCGGAACGAACGACCCCGCGTTCGGAAGTGGTGGACCGGCTCACCCGGGCCGCGGACGAGCACGGCTTGCAGGTGGATTGGGTCGGCGGCCTCTACCCTTTGCAAGCGAGCTTGGGTCGTTTGGTGGAGGGCAGCCTGCTGCGCGGTCTCGGAGGATTGTTGGTGCTTTTCGTGGGGATCGGATGGATCGTCACTCGCTCCGCCCGCATCACCGCCGCCATGATTGCGAGCCTGGTCGTCGTGCCGATCCTGCTCTTGGGCGCTCTCGGCCACCTCGGCACGCCGATCGACATCATCTCGTCGCCGGCGGCCAACGTCGCCATCGCCTTGGGCATCGACTCCATGATCCACCTCACCTCCGCCGTCCGACGACGACGCGCCGAAGGTCGCCCGCAGATCGACGCCTGGCGATCCGCCATCGCGGGTTTGTGGACCCCGATCCTGGGCGCGACCGCCATCCTCGCGTGCGGATTCGGCATCTTCCTGCTATCGAGCTTCCCGCCCACCGCTCGATTCGGTTTCGCGGTGGCCGTCGGCACCTCGATCGCCGCCTTTGCCTCCCTGGTGCTCCTACCCTTTCTGGCAACCCGCTTCAGCCCGAGGCAGGCTCCATGAACGTAGCGATGCTTCTGTCCGGTGGGGTGGACAGCTCGGTGGCCCTTAGGCTGTTGCAGCAGCAGGGGCACGACGTCACGGCCTTCTACCTGAAGATCTGGCTCGAGGACGAGCTCTCATTCCTCGGCGAATGCCCCTGGGAGGAAGACCTGCACTTTGCCCGCCGGGTGTGTGAGCAGGCGGGGGTAAATCTAGAGGTGATTTCCCTGCAGCGGGAGTACCATCAAAAAGTGGTGAGCTGGGCGATCGACGAGCTGCGGGCCGGCCGCACCCCGAGCCCCGATGTGCTGTGCAACCAACACATCAAATTCGGCGCCTTCCTCGACATCCTCGAGGATCGGCTGACCCCGACCTTCGACAAAGTCGCCTCGGGTCATTACGCTCGGGTTCGTGCGGTCGAGCCGACACCGAATGTTGAGCCGCCCGTCGAATACGAGCTCTTGAAGGGTATCGATCCGGTCAAGGATCAAACCTACTTTCTCTATCAGCTCAACCAAGAGCAGCTGAGCCGCTGTTTATTCCTCCTCGGCGGATATCCCAAGGCCGAGGTGCGAAAGATGGCCGAGGACATGGCCTTGGTCAATTGCCGACGCAAAGACAGCCAAGGTATCTGCTTCCTGGGCAAGATTCAATACGACGAATTCGTCCGCGCCCACCTGGGCGAGCGGCCGGGTGACATCAAAAACATCGAAACCGGTGAGGTCCTGGGCTCCCACGCCGGCCATTGGTTCTACACCATCGGCCAGCGCAAAGGGCTGGGGCTCGGAGGCGGCCCCTGGTACGTCGTCGCCAAGAGCTGCGAGCACAACGTCGTCTGGATTTCCCATCGAGAGCACTTCGCAGATCATCAACGGGATCGATTTTCCATCCCGACCCCGCACTGGATCGGCGGTGCCCTCGATCCGGGTCGACACCGGGTGGATGTCCGAATTCGGCACAGCCCCCAAGTGGCTCGGGCTGAGCTGGTGGTTCCGAGCCGAGCCGTCGAACCGATCCACATCCGTCTGGAGGAGGCGGATCCAGGAGTCGCGGCCGGCCAAGCCGCGGTGATCTATCAAGGGGAGAAATGCCTGGGCGGAGGACAAATCCAACCAAGTGCTCAATTTCTCTCCGTTGATTAAGCCTCAAGGTTGGGTGATATAATTTCTTCGGCTCGTTTTCTTCGGAGGTAGTGGTTTCCCGCGAATTCTAGAAAAACAAGCCTAAAGCTCCGGTTATCGGGCCGACACGTGCAGGGCTCGGCATGACGTCGGCGCAAGTTTTGCCTTCAAGGACATCTTGGAGGTCCCATCTCTCGAGCTCCGGAGATGGCCGTCTCTTGATCTTTTTAGCTGTCGGAGCGACCGGCGGCATTCGCTTTCGCCTGAGTAGGCTCTTTAATCGTATGAAGAATTCTTTGTTGCTCTCTATCCTCGTAGGTGCCGCGATCGTCGCGGCCTCAACGATGCATGCGCAATCCGCATCCCAGAGCCGGCCCGGATTCAAGATTGTCACGCACCCCGACAATCCCTTCTCCTCCCTGACCCGCGCCCAGATTTCCAACTTTCTGCTGAAGAAGAAATCCCGCTGGAAGAACGGGTGGCAAGTGGACCCCGTGGACCTGGGCAGTCGATCCAGTGTTCGGGCCGAAATGTCCCAGCTGATCCACGAGAGGTCGGTGGCCAGCATCAAAAACTACTGGCAGCGACAAATCTTCTCCGGCAACAACACCCCTCCCCCCGAGCTCGAGACCGACCAAGAGGTGGTCGACTTCGTCAAAAACAACCGCGGCAGCATTGGATATGTGTCCGGCGGTTTCTCCTCCGACGAGGTCAAGGTGGTCAACATCTCCGATTAGGCGGTCCCATGCAGGTACCGAGTATCAAGTGCCGGCCTAAGGTAGGTGCCGGTCCATCGGAGGCGTCCCCCCGCCCGACGGCGGCCCGCGACTCATTCCCGCGAATAAATAGGAGACTCCATGCCGACATCCCGGATTCTCGGAGCCATGATCTGCCTCTTGATCGGTTTCTTCCCGTGGTCGACGCTCGGCACTCCAGCCCTCGCTGAGACCTTTGCCGACCCCAGCGACGGCGACGCCGGGAGCGAGGCTTCGCACAAAAAGGCGTTGGTGGGTGGGCGCCTGATCGACGGATTCGGCGGGCGCCCCATCGCCGACAGCGTGATCCTAATCTCCGGCGACACAATCGAGGCGGTCGGCACCGTCGACAGCCTACCGGTACCCGACAGCTATGAGGTGGTGTCCACGGAAGGCATGGACGTGCTTCCGGGCCTGTGGGAAAACCACGCCCATCTGATGATCACCGGTCACGCCGACTATCCCCATTGGCAGAGGACCTACCCCGACCGATTCGAAAACGAGATCATGCCCGCCTCAGCCCTCCAGCTGCTGCTCGCCGGAGTGACCACCGCGCGGGACCTCGGAGCACCCCTCGAAGCGTCTATTTCCGTCAAAACGAGAATTGAGCAAGGCGATCTCCCGGGGCCACGTCTCTTCGTCTCCGGTCCGTTCATCCAGCACGAGGTCGACGATTGGCAAAAGGGCTATCGCTGGGCGGTCCGCGGCGAGCAGGACGCAAGAGCCAAGGTCCGCCGGTTGGCGGAAGCGGGCGTGGACATCGTCAAGCTCATCGACCAAGACAAAATGACCCTTGAAGAGGCCAAGGCCGTGGTCGATGAGGCCCACCAACACGGTCTCAAGGTGGTGGCCCACTCCCATCGCCCGAACGAAATCCGCAGGGGCCTGGAAATCGGTGTCGACAATTTCGAGCACACCGGTTTGACCACCGCGCCGGAATACCCCGAGGACGTGATCCGAGCCCTGCGGGAACGGACCGCCACCGGTCGCATCGCCGGCGGACCGCTCTTCTGGACGCCGACGGTGGAGGGCCTGTGGAATTACCAACACACCGTCGACAATCCGGAGAAGCTGGACGACGACTGCTGGCATCGCGGCCTATCCGACGACCTGATCGCCGACATCGCCCAATCCATCGAAAAACCGGGCCAGCTGCCCTACTCCCAGCTGACCCCCCTGCGCCGCCCTACCCTCCAACGCAAAATCGAGCAGCTGCGGGAGGCCGGAGTGGTCTTCCTGGTCGGAACCGACAGCGGCATCCCGATGAAATTCCACTGCCAGTCCACTTGGAACGAGCTCGCGGTTTGGGTGGAGGTGATGGGCATCTCGCCCATGGAAACTATCCGCGCCGCCACCTATTGGCCGTCGGTGATGATGGGCGTCGCCGACCGCTGGGGCACGGTCTCGGCAGGCAAGCTGGCGGACATCATCGCCGTCAAAGGGGATGTCCTGCGCCACATCAATTTGCTGTCCCGGGTCGACTTGGTGATGAAGGGTGGAGTCGTCTACAAAGAAGACGGCCACGCCGTCGAGTCGGCTTTGGCTAGGTGAAAGATTCAAATAGCCGCGTGTCGACTTGCAGCGCTCGTCGAGCGCAGATCCGCGAGCCAATTCGCCGGGGCAGCCGTTCCAGCGCCGGCACCGGCTCACTCAGCTAAACTCGAAACCAGGGATTGCAGGCAAGTTGCCACCGTCGGTAGGCAGTCCTTGCTCAAGCAAAATCCTCCCGAGATAGATGTAGGCCAATAGACCGCTCCGCTGTACTGGAAACGTTTCAGGTGAGCTGAAACGTTAAGCTGGCCAGTCGACTTGGCTAGGATCTTCAGTTGGAGCTCGTCGGGACTCATACTCGCCACAGAAGCTTCCGTCCCTTCGCCCTCGGCAAGGAGCAAAAAATCGGATACGAAATCTTGGAGGGCCTCTTTCTCGACCCAAAGCTGGTCATATTCACCGCGGAAGCTCCCAAACTGAAGCTTTACTTCGATCCGGACGTCTCCAGCGGTGGGTGTACCCTCCGGCATTTTTTCGACCACACGAATCTGAAGAAACTCACTTCCTTCGAGACCCCAAAGAATTGCACCCACAGTAGATCGAGGTGATGGCTCTTTTGATCTATCCACACACTCCTCCTGCTCCAGCTTCCGTCATTTTGGCAGCAGGGGCCTTAGGGTTCTCCGCTCGATCTCATAGAAGAACGTCATTAGATACTTGTTGACCGCGTCCAGCTTTTGTCCAGCACTCCCGTAATTTCCGATTCATTGTGGATCTGAACACCGGAACCCATGAGACCGGTTCTATTTGCTTGAAGGGCATTCTAGGTACCCATAGCAACTCGAAAACACCACCACCCTTGCTTCCAACAACGAATCCGCTAGTCCTACCTGAATTGCGATCTCAAGGCCTTCTCCGTTGTCGACGACGAATTCTCCCCCGTTCAAGAAATGCTCCTTGACTCGCATGAGCTCAGATTCAACCGGCTCACAAGCATCGACAAGAATCTGCTCAAAGATTTCTTCGCTCAAACTCGGCCGAGGCCGTACCAACAGAAATGGCCTTAAAGGGGATCGATCACAATCAAACGCGTGCTGTTTCGCGAGCCTGGGTAGTGTGAAATAGCCTTCGTACCTCACCACCGATGACAAGGCGCCTGAAATCCAATAGCTACAGGCTGCCAGAATCACCAGGTCAAGGGCGGCGCCGACCAACGCTATCCGTCTTTCCATTTTGCCCATTTTGATTCTCTTCGGGCCAGCGTTGGGAGTGGATGAAGATGAATAGGAGCGTAGTCTATTCATAGTAGTAGCCGTCTTTGTCTTTCCTGGTGGCCCACGGATCAGAGAACCCTCGACCACAATGATCGATATAGGTCGGATAGGCATGGTTACTTCCAAAAGCCCGGTTCCATCCTGTTGTTCGTCTCTGTGGCGCGACCAGCAGATTTTGGTCGTGGGTAACGATGATCCCGGGAACACCGAAACAGCGGTTGTTATCGACATCCGCACTGCGTCCCAGGCTGTCCGTCGCTTCGAGCCTGAGCTCGTGCAAACCGTTGAGCAGCAGGGTCGGATCGAAGCCGGCCAGCTTCTCGCCCGCGCGGGGCTGGGAGCCACGATTCAGCTCTTGCCAGTCCGTTTGACCGATCAGACGGCTGGATACGCGCCAGAAATCGAGCATGGGGCTCGACACGTCGCCCAGTAAGTCCGTGGGCTCGGTGACCTCGCTGAGGTCGATCGGCGTGGTGAACGCGACTGTCGGGGCGTTGCCTTGGTTGGGGATTTCTAGGGTCACGTCCTCGGTCACGAGGATCCAATAGCCCTTACCGACCTCGAAGATTTGCAGATCGTTGGCCCAATCCGGCACGGTGACGTCGTGGATGGCCCAGGGATCCTCGGTGTCGGACGGGTCGTAGCCGTAGACCATCGAGTATTTGCCGTCGATGCCTTGCAAGGCAGTGCGGATATGTCGGTTTTGTCCCGCTGGGAAGCCGATCAGATTCCAGCCGGTGCACAGCTGCCATGAGCTGGTCGCTGGCAGCTCGCCCGTGGACGGCAGGGATCCGGAAGCCGTGGCGTGGAGCCAGAGTCCTTGGGTCGGGTCGATGGTGGTGAGCGTGGAGGCTCCCGGGTCCGAAGGATCGTAGACTTTCCATTTGTCGACGGAGGCATCGCAGGCGTCGTAGAACCAGACGGTCGAATAGCTACCGTCGATGGGTGCGAAGACGTCGGACGGGGAGCTCGGGGACGGCGTTTCTGGGATCGAGATCAGGTTCCACGACGGCAGGAACGGAATCGTGTCCAGATCGGCTTTGGTGAAGGCAGTCGGTCCGGTGGCCTTGCTGACCGTCCTGGTGCCGTCCGTGCCGGAATCGAAGCTCGGGGGCGATGGTGGGTCGGTCGGTCCGCCGGGACTTGGACGGCGAAGACCGTGGAAGAAAGGGCTACTGAAATGGGTGTTGCCGAAATCCGTGCCCGGCGCTTCGACGGATCCGCCGTTTCAGCCACAAGGGCTGGTTCCAGGCGTTTCGGCGGCACCAGCGTCGTCGACAACGACCCGTCCAGATCGTCCAAGTGCTCGGCGATCCCCGGCTCGATCCTTGCTTGCTCCCGCGCCTTTTCGCCGGTCTCGGCTTGCAGACGAGCTTCGGCGGCTTGGCGCTCGCCTACAATTTCCTGGAGGGCGAATACCGGTGGTCCATAAAGGACCAGCCGCAGAGACAGCAACTGGACTGTGAAACGTATTAAGGCACAGCTTTCTGGCGGCGGTTCTTCAAAGCTCCGGCATTCCCTCAGACTTTCACACTTCTCAGCCAAGGATCCCCCATCACACGTAGACCTGCCGCGATCGCAGTTTTCAAAACTCTCTGCAGACCGGATCATCTTACTAGACCGAGTCCAACCCCAATCTCGAGGCCGTCAAGTCGGATCAGCAGATCAAGCCGGGGCGTCTAGGCGTTCGAGCTCTTCCACTAGGCGGGCGTTGCGTTGGTGCAGCTCGTGGGCGTCGAGGGCGCCGACGATGGTCAAGCGCAGCTCTTCGGGCTTCCACGGCTTGAGGGCGAATTGATCCACTCGACCGACGTTGATCGCCTGCACCACGACGTTGAATTCGAGGTAAGCCACCAACAAGATCCGTTGGGTTTGGGGCGATTCTTCGAGGGCTTTTTCCAGCAGCTCGACGCCGGTCATGCCCGGTAGCCGTTGGCCGGTGATCAGAAGGTGGATTTCCCGGCTTTGGAGGACTCCCAAAGCCTCCGGGCCGGAGATCGCGGTATAGATCGTGTATTCGCGACCGAAAGCTTCTTTAAAAAGGCGGATGTGGTCGTCGTCATTGTCGACGAATAGGATCGTCGGCAGCCGGGTGCTGCGGCTCCAGACCATGCTTTCCGCCACGTCTTTGCCGACCCTGGCCATGAACCGCTCCGTCAGCTGACGGTGACGACGTCGGAGCGCGTACCCCTCCACCGCGCGATCGATGGCGATGCGCACCTCGTCGGGATCCCACGGTCGGGTGACGTAGTGGTCGAGCCGGCCCGCGTTGATCGCTTGGATGACCACCCGCACGTCGCTGTAGGCGGTCACGATCATGCGAGCGATATCCGGATATTCGTCTCGGATGGCTTCGAGCAGCTCGACGCCGGTCATGCCGGGCATCCGCTGATCCGTGATCACCAAATGAACCTCTTGGGAGCGCAGCAGCTGCCGGGCCTCATCCGCGGATCGAGCGGTAAAAATGCGGTAGTCCCGCTCGAAATAACGCTCGAATAGGCGTAGGTTGGACGGCTCGTCGTCGACGTAGAGGATGGGGGTCTTCGCGGAATCCATATGCAAGGTTCTTCAGACAGCGGCTATCGACAAGCGGCTTCGGACAGGGCTCTCGGCTGTGGCGCTTGACTGGGCCAAGGTGGGGAGCTCAAGGGGCAAGCACTCGGGATCAGGCATCACGGCGACATGAAAACCAGCCGCAGGGCCGACAGGCCCGGGCGTGCCCCGTGAGAGGCAGACTTTAACCGATCGAGACATCGAAAGGGGGTTAGTTTTCCCGGTTTGACCCTTCTCGGCTAAAAAATACGATCTCACCGGATCGACTCGGAGGCCCGTGGGAGCCGAGACAATGCATCTGATTCTTTTACACAGCGCTACAACAAGGCAAGCAATCCTTCCCGATCTCGACTGCGAATTCGGCTCAAGCGCTCCCGCACCGAAATGCCGGTCGGTCCCCGATGCTCGAGGTCTGCACCATGCCGCAACAGGAGCTCCGCCGTCGCCACACGGTCCGCCGACTTCACCGCCCAAGCGACATGAGCCAGGGGCGTCTCTCCGGAGCCGTCCAACCCATTCACATCGATCCCAGCCTCCAAAAGGGTCTCGATGACCCCGAGATGGCCCGCGCCCGCGGCGAGATGAAGGGGACCGGCCTGCTGGTCCCGCGCCTCGACGTCGGCGCCCAGATCCAGCAGACGCCGCACCAACACGGGGTCGTCTTTCTGGCCGAATCGGGCGGTACAAAACGCTAACCAAGCCCCCGGCGGTCGGTTGACGTCGGCCCCGTTTTCGATCAGCAGGGCAGAAATCTCCGAATTCAGGACCCAAAGCCCAGGTCCTACCGCCGCGGCGTCGGCACCGGCCGTGACCAATTTTTCCACTACCTCCGTCCATCCGGCGTCCGCCGCCGGCCGCAACAGCTGAGCGCTGTCGGGTCCGGGCTCGGCACCCCGCTCGAGCAGGAGAAGAATCGTTTGTCGTCGGACCGATTCGGACGGAGCCACGGTCGCCGGTGCGCGGATCGCGTGGTGCAGCGGTTGGATGCCTCGCAGGTCCATGGCCGGATCCTCGACACCGACCAATCCGGGCTCGCGATCGAGCATGGATTCCAGAAGGACCGGGTCTGCGAGATAGGCGGCGGAAAAGATATCGGCTCGGGCGCCCAGGCGCTGCAGCCTGTCAGCGGCCTCTCGGTGGCCGTGGGCTCGGGCGGCGCACCACGGCGTCAACATCAGACCTCCACGCATCAGTGGTTGATCCAAGGACACGCCGGCTGAGGCCAGGATGTCGAGCTTCTCCGTGTCGCCCGATTCCGCCGCCCGGAAAAGCAGGCGTCGACCCTCGCCGCGATGCCGCTCGAAAAGCTCGGGATCTTCTTGCAGAGCCTGCCGCAAGGCTTCGTGGTCGAGCCTGCGCAGCTCCGGCGGCAGCGGCGGCCCATCGTTGTGCCGCAGGGCGTGGGCCATGGGTCCCAGGACTTGAGTCACCTCCCGCACCACCGCGGGCGACAGCCCTTCGTCGCGCATGGCCTTGACCAGATATTGCAACCAACGACCCGCGCTCTTGCGGTCGATTCCGAAGCGGTAGTGGAGCAGAAACATGCCATGCCCAGTGCCCGCCCGCCGATACCTGGGCTCGCCGTCCGCCCATTCCTCAAAGAATTGTTTCTGATTGCGGTGCTCCCCCAGAACCCTGCCACCGAATAGCGGCTGCAACAAAGGATCCTGGGCAATGCCCTCATAGAGACGATCGATCACCCGTTCCAGGGTTTGCCGCCCGCCGACGCGATCGATCAAGCCGGGTGCGGGGCGCAGCTTGTGGAGACGGGTGGCTAAGCCACCTCGATGTCCGAGATGCTCCAAGTAGTGCTCGTCACGGCGCTGTTCACGGTGCTCGCTACTGCTACCATTTTTGCTTGACTTGTTCATGCCGGACGGATTTTCACTTATCGTGCTACCTTGCATCGTCGCCACCAGTCGAAAAAGAGAAGCTTATTCCGAATCATCGCCACCTGATTCTGCCAGAGCTCGGAGGCTGGGCACGCCCCCCAAAAGGGTCGGTCGAGTAGACTCAGATGCTCAGCCCGCGACCGTCCATCCAAGAACCGAGGAAGAGACCCGCAGAAGCGCCGGCGCATCGAGACTCCAGCCGAAAAAGAGCAAAACCCCGTGTCCAACGATAAATCCCACCCCAACGACCTCCAGCCTGGTCCCTACGATACCCCACGCGACGACGGCTCATCCGCCACTCGGACCGTGAGGGATTCCGGCTCGCGGTCCGCAGCCGGCTCGGAAACCTCCCCCCCGGGCAACCATCCGATGATCGGACAGACCGTGGGAAAAATCCGTATCCAGGGCGTGCTCGGAGCCGGCGGCATGGGTCAGGTCTTCGCCGGTTACGACGAGAAGCTGAAGCGCTCCGTGGCGCTCAAAAGCATCCGTCGGCAGCATGCCCAAAACCATGAGATGAAAGCCCGCTTCTTGCAGGAAGCGCAAATCCTGTCGCGTCTGCAGCATCCGAATATCTGCCAGATCTACGACTTCGTGGAAGGAGACGACAGCGGGCCCAACGCCGCCGACTATTTGGTGCTCGAGCTGATCGAAGGCAAGACCCTAAAGGAGCTCGCTCCACAAGATCTCGACCACGAGCAGAAGCTCGTGATCGCCATCGAGCTGGCCGAGGTGCTGGCGGCGGCCCATGACTCGGGGGTGGTGCACCGCGACCTGAAACCGGCCAATGTCATGCTCACCGACGAGGGTCACGCCAAGGTCCTCGACTTCGGTATCGCCCAGAGCTTCATCGACGAAGAGGTGGCTAATTTTTGGCGTCCATCCACCGACGTCCCATCGCCTCCGGGCCCGCCGGCCGCCGAGCCGTCTATCGGGCCCTCTGCCGCGGTTGCCGAGCAATCCGCCTCTCTAAAGCAGGCAATAGCGTCCGAGATGGAGGTGGCGGATACGGTGATCCTCCCGGACGAAGCATCGGCGAGCCCGCCGGCTCCTGCTCCCCCACGCCCCCTCGGCGAGACCACCCGACCCGCGGACTATCGATTCCGCACCCAAACCGGATCGGTGGTGGGCACGCCCCAGAGCATGAGCCCCGAGCAAGCCCGCGGCGAGCGAGCCGGCAGCGCCAGCGACATGTACTCGTTGGGCCTGCTTTTGCACGAGCTGTTCACCGGCCGGCCGCCTTACCCGGCCTCGCTCTCCATGTTGTTGCTCTTGGACGCGGTGCAAAACGGACGCACCGAGCCGGTTGAGGGCTTGGACCCCGAGCTCACCACCCTCATCGAGCGTCTCTGCTCGGTGGCGCCCGGCTCTCGCCCGTCCGCCCGAGATACCGCCGAGCGTCTGCGCTGGATCCAGAAAATCCCTGCCCGCCGGCGCCGACGTCGGCTGAGATACGCCGGTTTCGCGGCCCTCTTCGCGGTGGCGATCATCATGTCGTTCCAGGCCTACCGGATCGACCAAGAAGCCGGCCGGGCCCGGCTGGCGGCGGAGCAAGCGGAACGGGAAGCCAAAACGACCCGGCGGGTGCTCGACTTCTTCCTATCCCTTTTTGAAGCCGCCGATCCATGGCAAGCGAAAGAAAAGCAACAACACGGGAAGGACGTCACGGTCGGTGAGGTCTTGGACCGTGGAACCAAGCGCCTCGAAAGAGATTTGCGAGACGACCCGCGCATCCGGGCTCGGGTGCTCGCCAGCGTCGGTCGGGCACAGCTCTTCCTTGGACGTTTCGAGGCGGCGCAGCCCTTGTTGGATCAAGCCGAGTCTTTGTTTTCCGGCTTACCCGACGTTCCCGAGGAGCTGGTGGCCGTCTTGACCTACCAGGCCACGGCGTCCAAGGGCTCCGGTGATTTGCAGACCGCGGAAATCCAGCTCCGAGAGGCCTTGGACCACTACCGAAGCCTGGATCCGAATACCGCGAGCTCAGACCCGGTCATAGCCCTGGCGGGCGAGGTCCACTTCGAGCTCGGCACGCTCTACGCCGAGCAAGGCCGCTTCGAGGAAGCCGAGCCGGCCCTTCGTCGGGCTTTAGAAGTCGTCCAATCTCAACAGGATCCCGATCAAGACTTCATCGACCGCACCCGCACCGAGATGGCTACGGTCCGCGAGCAATTCGGCGACTTCGCCGCCGCGGAAGAGCTGCTACGGGAGAGTCTGAGCTCGATGAAGAGCCGACTCGGACCTTCCAATCCGAGGCTGGCGGAAATCTACAACCGCCTGGGCATTGTGCTGGATCAACAAGATCGGGCCGACGAAGCGATCGAATCCTATGCCGCCGGCATCGACATCGCGACCACCAGCCTGGGCAACGACCACTATCTCACCGCCACCATCGCCATGAACTTGGGCAGCGCCTACCGAAAAGCGTTGCGCTATGAAGAAGCGGAGGCCCAATACCTCAAGAGCCGCCCTATCTTGGAGCGTCTGCTCGGTTCCGAGCACCCACGGGTCGGTGAGCTCTACGGCAATTGGGGCACTCTTCAGCTCGAGATAGGCGATTACGAGGCCGCGCGTCGTTCTCTGAAAAAGGCGGAGGTCATATTCCGCGGGGTCTTCGGCGAGGTCCACCCCAGTGTCGCCCTCTGCCGGCAAATCCTGTCGAAGATCGACCAAAAACAACGGCGCTGGCACGACGCGGAAGAAGAGCTCAGCCGATCCATCGCTTTGCTCGAGCAGGTCTTTGGTGAGGAGCATCCCAGCATCGGCCATTCCCGCGCCTCATTGGCTCGAATACTTACCCGGGCCGGCGAGCTCCAGCGGGCTCGCGAGATCCTGGACGCCCTGACGGTGATCCAAGATCCGAGCTCCGCCCAGAGCCCGATCGACGGTCAGGCCTTGTTGTTCATGGCGGATCTCGAACGCAGATCGAATCAGCCCGAAGCGGCCCGCGCCTGGTTGGAGCGGGCCCGTCCATGGCTCACTGGCTCCGATTCGGGAGATGCCTTGCGCGAAGCCCTTTTCCTGCGCATTGAAGGTCTCGTCGAGCTGGACGCGGGCCATGGGGAAAAGGCTCTAGCCCTTTTCCAAGCTTCGCGAGCCAAGGGCGAGCCCGTGAGAGCTCCGGACCATCCGGGTTGGATCGAGCTGCTGGAGGCGGAAGCTGAAGCCTTGGAATCCCTCGGCCGAACAGACGAGGCCAAGCTCAAGAGATCCAGGGCGCGGGTCTTGGCCGCGCGCCACCGGGTCGAGATGTCGACCGACGGTTAGCCATGAGCCCTCAGGATCTCGAGGACGCCAAAGATCTCATCGACCGTTGGGGTTGGAACGCCACCGCTTATCAGATCCTCAACCCCGGCATCAGCCGTTGGTTCTCAGCCGAGCGGGACGCGGTGGTGGGTTATGTGACCTACGGCGGTTATCGAGTGGTGGCCGGCTCGCCAATCTGCTCGGCCGAGCGCTTGGAGTCGGTGATCGATGCGTTTGAAGCCGCCAGCCGGCGGCTGGGGCTCAGCACTTGCTACTTCGCCGCCGACGAACGGCTGGCACGCCGGCTCGCCCGGAGAGGACCGTTGGACCGCATTCTGCTCGGCGCCCAACCCGTGTGGAATCCTTCGAGCTGGCCCGAGATCTTGGCCGGCAAAGCCTCTCTGCGGGCTCAGCTGAACCGGGCCCGCAACAAAGAGGTGGAGGTCCGGCGCTGGTCCTCGGAACGGGCCACGGAGCACCCTGAGCTGCATCGTTGTCTCGAAGAGTGGCTGGAAACCCGCGGCCTTCCGCCCCTTCATTTCCTGGTCGAGCCGGAGACCCTCGGCCGCTTATACGACCGGCGGGTCTATGTCGCCGAGCAATGCGGCGCGGTGGTGGGATTCCTCGTCGCCTCGCCGGTCCCCTTGCGCAACGGCTGGCTGATCGAGCAATTCGTGCGCGGGCACGCCGCACCGAACGGCACCACCGAGCTGATGCTCGACGCGGCCTGGACCGATTTGGCGGAGCTCGGCGCCGACTACGTCACCCTCGGCCTTTCCCCCCTCTCCCGTCGGGCTGAGGTGGAAGCGCCGCAGCAGCCCCTGTGGATCCGGGTTCTGCTCGGGTGGCTGCGGGCCCATGGCCGACGTTTTTACAACTTCGACGGCCTCGACGCCTTCAAGGCTAAATTCATGCCTCAACATTGGGAGCCGATCTACGCCATCACCAGCGAGCGCAAAGTGGGTGTCGGCACTCTGTGGGCGATCAGCGGTGCCTTCGGCAAAATGTCGCCGCCCAAGCTGTTCCTGCTCGCCCTGGGCCGTGGTCTGGCCAAAGAGCTCCATTGGCTCAAGAATCGGCATGCTTGAGCAGGGCATGCAACGACCCGAGAGCAACTGCTAGGATAAGGTCTCCCAACGAGGCCCAATCCCATGAAACAAGACCACTCCCGCCCCAAAGCGGTTTCGCCCGCCGAAGCCGATTCCACCTTCGAACGCCTGCCCGTCGGTCCCCTCGATCTGAGCTGGCTGCGCCATGTGCAGGTCAACCGCAGCGCCGTGGAACGTCGTGCCGCGACTCTCTTTGCTCGGCGCGCGGTGAAGAAAGACGCGCAAGCCGGCTGGTTGTTGCGCGCCGTGTCGTTGATCGACCTCACCACCCTGGCCGGCGACGACACGGTCGGCAGGGTGCGACGTCTCTGCGCCAAAGCCCGCAGCCCGATCCGCCCCGACTTGCTCGAAGCCCTCGGGGTCTCGGAGCTGGGGCTGACCACCGGCGCGGTCTGCGTCTACCACCGCTACGTCGAAACCGCGGTCGAGGCGTTGGCCGGCAGCGGCATTCCGGTGGCAGCGGTCTCAACGGGTTTCCCCGCCGGTCTCTCCCCCTTCAAACAGCGATTGGAAGAGATCGAGGCGTCCGTGGCCGACGGTGCCGAGGAAATCGACATCGTCATCACCCGCGAGCACGCGCTGACCCAGAATTGGCAAGCCCTCTACGACGAGGTCAAAGCGTTTCGCGAGGCCTGCGGCGACGCCCATCTGAAGGCGATCTTGGCCACCGGCGAGCTCGGCACCTTGCGCAACGTCTACCGCGCCAGCCTGGTGTGCATGATGGCCGGCTCCGACTTCATCAAAACCTCTACCGGCAAAGAAAAAGAAAACGCCACCCTGCCCGTCAGCTTGACCATGGTGCGCGCCATCCGGGAGTTTCACGAACGCACCGGACACTTCGTCGGTTATAAACCCGCCGGCGGTATTTCCACCGCCAAAGACAGCCTCGCCTACCTGGTGTTGATGAAAGAAGAGCTGGGAGATCGCTGGCTGCGTCCCGACCTTTTCCGTTTCGGAGCCTCCAGCTTGCTCGGCGACATCGAACGGCAGCTCGAGCACCACGTCACGGGGCGCTACTCCGCCTCCTTCCGTCACCCGATGGCCTAGCTCCATTGAGCTCATACGCCAAGAGCCCCCACGCCAGCCATCTTGAGAGAACTGAGCCGAGAAACATATGAGCGTTTTGGAAGCATTCAAGACCATGACCTACGGTCCCGCCCCTGAATCCGCCGCCGAGGCCGAGGCCTGGCTCGAGCACCACGGTCGCCAATTCGGCCTCTACATCGGCGGAGGTTGGCAGGAAGCCGAATCCGGCGAATCGTTCGACTCCTTCGACCCCTCCACCACCGAGGTCGTCGCCCGGATCGCCCAAGCGGGCAAATCCGATGTCGACCGCGCGGTGGCCGCCGCCCGCAAGGCCTTGCCGAAGTGGTGGCAGCTGGGGGCCCACGGACGAGCCCGCTACCTCTACGCCATCGCTCGCCAGGTGCAGAAACACTCCCGACGGCTGGCGGTGCTCGAATCGATCGACAACGGCAAACCGATCCGCGAAACCCGCGATATCGACGTGCCCCTGGTCGCCCGGCACTTTTACCACCATGCGGGCTGGGCGCAGCTCATGCCCACGGAGCTTCCGGGTCACGAGCCCGTCGGTGTCTGCGGTCAGATCATCCCCTGGAATTTCCCCCTCTTGATGATGGCCTGGAAAATCGCCCCGGCCCTGGCCATGGGTAATACGGTGGTGCTCAAACCGGCGGAATTCACCTCGGTGACCGCCTTGGCTTTGGCGGAAATCTTCGATCAGGTCGGCCTGCCTCCCGGGGTGGTCAACATCGTCACCGGCGACGGCAAGACAGGCGCTGAAATCGTCTCCCATCCCGATATCGACAAAATCGCCTTCACCGGCTCCACCGAGGTCGGCCGGATTCTGCGAGAGCAAACCGCCGGCTCGGGCAAGAAGCTTTCCTTGGAGCTGGGCGGAAAATCCCCCTTCATCGTCTTCGACGACGCGGATCTGGACTCCGCCGTCGAAGGCGTGGTCGATGCCATCTGGTTCAACCAAGGACAGGTCTGCTGCGCGGGCTCGCGGCTCTTGGTCCACGAAGGCATCCACGATCGACTGGTGAGCAAGCTGCGGGAGCGCATGGAGAAGCTGCGTGTCGGCCCTCCCTTGGATAAAACCGTGGACATCGGCGCCATCGTCGCGCCCGTGCAGCTCGAACGGATCGCCGGATTGGTGGAGCAAGGCAAGAGCGAAGGCGCCACCTGCTGGCAACCCTCCTGGGCGTGCCCCAAGGACGGCTGGTTTTACCCGCCGACCCTGTTCACCGGCGTCGAGCCCGCCTCGACCCTGGCGCAGGTGGAAATCTTCGGCCCGGTGCTGTCGGTGATGACCTTCCGCACCCCCTCGGAAGCCGTGGCCCTGGCCAACGACACCCGCTACGGCTTGGCCGCCAGCGTGTGGACGGAGAACGTCAATCTCGCCCTGGATGTGGCGCCACAAATCCAAGCCGGCGTGGTGTGGGTGAATTGCACGAATCAATTCGACGCGGCCGCGGGTTTCGGCGGTTATCGCGAGTCCGGCTACGGCCGCGAGGGTGGCCGGGAAGGCCTCAGCGAGTACACCCGGCCCGCGTGGCTCGGCAAGCTCAAGAAGCTCGAGCCGTCGACGCCGCTGCCCGAGCCCACCGACGCCGGCTCCGCCGTCAAAGCCTTCGACCTGCCGCGGATCGACCGCACCGCCAAGATGTATATCGGCGGCAAACAAGCTCGCCCGGACGGCGGGAATTCTTATCCCGTGCTCTCCGCCGACGGCAAACGGGTCGGCGATGCCGGGCTCGGCAATCGAAAAGACATCCGCAACGCGGTGGAAGCCGCCCGCAAGGGCGCTGCTTGGGGCAAGACCTCGGGCCATCTGCGGGCGCAGATCCTCTACTACCTCGGCGAGAATCTGGCGGCGCGGACCGACGAATTCGAAGGCCGCGTGAGGGAGCTCACGGGCTGCACTGCCAAACAAGCCACCCTGGAGGTCTCCACGTCCATCGAGCGCCTCTTCACCTACGCCGCTTGGGCCGACAAATACGACGGCAGCGTGCACAGCGTGCCGAACGCTCGCAACGTCACCCTGGCGATGAACGAGCCTTTGGGCATCGTGGCCATCGCCTGTCCCGAAGGCTCGCCTTTGTTGGGCTTTATTTCTCTGGTCGCGCCGGCCGTGGCCATGGGCAATCGGGTCGTCGCCCTGCCGTCCTCTCGCTGGCCCCTGGCGGCTACGGACCTCTATCAGGTGCTCGACACCTCGGATGTGCCCGCGGGCGTGATCAACATCGTGACCGGAGATCGGGAAGGCCTAGCCAAAGTCTTGGCCCAACACGACGAGGTGGCGGCCATGTGGCATTTCGGATCGCCGGAAGGCAGCGCCATGGTCGAGAAGGAGAGCGTCGGCAACCTCAAACAGACCTGGGTCCAGCACGGCAAACAACGGGATTGGCTCGACCCGGAACAGGCCGCCGGCAACGAATTCCTACGGCGGGCCACCCAAGTCAAGAATATTTGGGTCCCCTACGGCGAATAGACATCGAAACCGCCCCCCCTACGAAGTCGCCGAGACCCGAGCCATGAAGCCGCCCATTCGCCCCGACGTTCCACTCCGTGAATTCACGACCCTTGGGGTCGGCGGCCCGGCGCGGTTCTGGGCGGATTGCGCTGACGAGGAGCAGCTCAAAGAGGCTCTGGCATGGGCTCGATCCGAAGGTCGGATGCCGACCGTGTTGGGCGGCGGGTCCAATGTCTTGGCCTCGGACGCGGGATTCGACGGCTTGGTCGTGCGGATCATGAATTCCAACATCACGTTCGAGGCGGACGTCGCCGGCCAAGTCCTGGTCCGGGTCGGCGCCGGCTGTATTTGGGATGAATTCGTGGCCGCCATGGTCGCCGAGGGGCTGAGCGGTGTGGAGTGTCTATCGGGCATCCCCGGCTGGGTCGGCGCCGCTCCGATCCAGAACATCGGTGCCTACGGTCAGGAGGTCGCCGAGACCCTGGCGAGCGTACGCGTCGTGCATCGTTTTTCCGGCGACACCGAGGAAATCCCCGCCGACATGTTGGGGTTCGCCTACCGACAGAGCAGATTCAAAGAAGATTGGCGAGATCGCTACGTGATCACCCGGGTGGACTTCCGTCTGCCCCGAAACCCGCGGGGCACGGTCCGCTTTCCGGCGCTCAAGCAGCTTTTGGGCATGAGCGAGCGAGATCTGGCCCCCGAGCTTCCGACCATCCGTGAAGCGGTGATCGACATTCGCCGGGAAAAATCCATGGTCCTTGACCCCGAGGATCCGAATCGACGCAGCGCAGGCTCGTTTTTCGTCAACCCCGTGGTCTCGGATCGCATCGCCAACGCGGTCCAAAAACGGGCCCGAACCCGCGGCACCCACCGCCGGATGCCGCGCTTTGCCACCGCCGACGGCATCAAGCTCTCGGCCGCGTGGTTGATCGAAGAAGCCGGCTTTCCGCGGGGCTTCGGCCGCAATAGAGTCGGTCTATCGTCCAAGCACACCCTGGCCTTGATCAACCGAGGGGACGCCTCCGCGGAAGAGCTGGTTTCGCTCGCCGCGGAAATCCGTCACGAAGTGCATAAGGTGTTCGGCGTGCTGCTGACCCCCGAGCCGGTCTTTTTGGGATTTTCCAAATCAACCCAGGCCCTGCTCGCCGACTCCAGACCGAGCGACGAAGGCCCGGGCTAGGTTTCTTGCGCGGACGCCTCCCGGCGCACCACCCAAACCGGGCACTCCGCCGTCCTCACCACCTTCTCGGTCACGCTGCCCAAGAGGAATCGCCAAACCCCGGTGAGCCCGTGGCTACCCATCACGATCAGGTCCACGTCCTGCTCTTTGGCGTAGTCCACCAACACCATTTCCGTATGCCCCTCCAACACCTTGGACGTGATGGTCATGCCGGCCGTCTTGGCGGCCTCGGCGGCTCGATCCTCGAGGACCGTAGCGAGATCTTTCGACAAATCGGCGCTGGAAAAACCGGGGGTCGGAATGCCGGCGACCGCCGCAGGCGCGACCGGCGGAGTCACCACATGCACGAGCTCGACTTCTCCCCCGTGTCGCTTGGCGATCTCGATACCGATGGAGAGGGCACGGGAAGAATCGTCCGAGAAATCAAAGGGAACCAAGACCCGCTTGAAGGGCCTGGGCTGCTGGTCCGCTCGTTTACCGACCGTCAGCACCGGACCACCGATGGTGCGTACCACTTCCTCGGTGACGCTGCCGAGCAACAAACGACGCGGACCCCTGCGGCCATGGGTGCCCAGCACCGTCAAATCGAAATCCCCGGCCTTGGCGTATTCCACAATGGCCGGCGCCGGCGCGATGGCACGAATCGATTCGTCGTAGACCTTCACCTCACCGAAGTCGGTGGTGTCCAACAGGGATTGCATATCCTTCGAAGCCCTATCTTCGAAGCTGCGAAAAATGGCTTCGACTTCCGGGAAATGGCTGTCCGGATGGTTCGGATCCTCACCGTGCAGCGTGATCACATGCAGGAGGTGAACCTCAGCACCGTGCTCGCAGGCGATCCACAGAGCCTGCCTCAACGCGGCATCCGCACAGGTTGAAAAATCCGTAGGAACCAAGATCTTTTGGATCTTCATCGCAAGCTCCTTTGGGGCAGTATTTTTCGATCCGAGCATTTACGATTCGGGCAAGCGCCCCTTGCTCAGCCCCTCCACCATTCTTCAGCCCTTTCAAGTAGCCCGCCATATACGGACGGGCTGCCCATTTGGGCTATTCGGGTGGGCTGGGGCCCGCTCAAGCTACCCCGTGGGGCGGGAAGCCGGACCCCCAGCACCCCATCCTTCCTTCATTCCTTCTGGCTTCTGGTACATTCCAAGACGAATAGATTGATCAATTTCAAAAAAAGTAGAAATTTTTTGACGTCGTTTTCTCAATTTTTGCGCATAACAAAGGGAGGGAGGATGAAGCCATGTCAACCGGAGGGCGGATCCCATGTCAAACGGCCCCAAACACTCGCAGGCAATGACCGGTCTCGAACGGGACAGGTTGTTGAATTCCTTGCTTGAGCAAACCTTAGACTTGCCCGAAAGCGAGAGAGAGCCGTATCTACAAGAGCATTGTCCGGATCCCGAGCTGAGAGCGGAGGTCATCGAGCTGCTCGATGAGGACCTCGGAGATTTCCTCGAGGCTCCCAGCCCGAGCCCGTCGATGGCCGACGATGGGATGTCCGGCTCATTGATGCTTGTACCCCTTTGCTACTTCGCCAACCTCGCGATCCGTCGAGGCGATGTCGAGTCGGCCCTTGCTCTGCTGGAAAAGGCCCAAAAAGGTCAGGCTTCCCACTCCGGTGCTCTGACCCTGCCCCACGCGATTCTCCATCGCAGCCTCGGCAAGGCGTATCGCGCACTGGATCGAATCGAAGAAGCTAAAGTCCAATTCCGCAAGGCCGTTCGGGTGTTGGAATCGTTGCCGCCCAACAAGCCGAATTTGAAAGAGCTCGACCACGTCCGGTTCGACCTCCTCCAGCTACAGGGTTGGCTCGACGGCAGCACCCGCGGCCAATCGGTTCGAGACTTCCTCGTCTAGACCGGAACCATCGGCACGAGCCGAGCTCCCTAGAACACTGTTGAGGTAAAGTTGACCTTTCTCAACAGGCCGGTAGGAGCTCGTTCTTGCTGACAAAATTCTTCGATTTAGAAACCCGTGGCACCACCGCCGGTCGGGAGGCCCGATCCGGCTTGGTCACCTTCCTGACCATGGGTTATATCTTGGTGGTCAACCCGCAAATCCTTGCCGCGGCCGGCATGCCCGCCCAGGATGTGCTCACCGCCACCGCCGTCGCCTCCGCGGTCGCCTGTTTGATCATGGGCCTTTGGGCCAATCTACCCTTCGCCCTGGCCCCGGGCATGGGTCTCAACGCCTATTTCGCGTTCACGGTGGTGGGCACCCTCGGCATCCCATGGCAACAAGCGCTGGCCGCGGTATTCGTCGAAGGATTGCTCTTCCTGGGTCTATCCCTGAGCGGTGCACGATCCGCCATGGTCGACGCTGTGCCCATGGCCCTGAAGCAAGCGATCATGGCCGGCATCGGTTTGTTCTTGGCCATTATCGGCTTGCGCAACGCCGGCTGGGTCGCCGATCACCCCGCCACCCTGGTGACCCTCGGAAATCTCCATGAGCCGTCCCTATGGCTCAGCTCCCTCGGCCTGCTCTTGCTGGCGGCGCTGCTCAGCCGCCGAATCCCGGCGGCCATGCTGACCACCATCCTGGTGATTTCCATCGGCGCGTGGGGATTCGGGCTGGCGGCCAAACCCGACCGTCTGCTGACCTGGCCCGAGCTGCCCAAAGAAACCTTCCTGGCCCTCGACTTCTCCCAAATCTTCAGCTTCACCATGTTGACGGTGATCGCCGCCTTCTTCTTCGTCGACCTTTTGGACACGGCCGGTACCTTGATCGGAGTCGGTCAGACCACCGGCTTGGTCGATTCCGACGGGCGGCTACCCCACAGCGACCAAGCCTTCGCCGCCGACGCCATCGGCACCTCCACCGGGGCCTTGCTCGGCACCAGCACCGTCACCACCTACATCGAATCCGCCGCCGGCGTGCAAGAAGGCGGACGCACGGGTTTGACCGCGGTAGTGGTCGCCCTGCTCTTTCTGCTGTCGCTTTTCTTCGCCCCGATTTTCATGGCGATTCCACCCTTCGCCACCGCCCCGGTGCTGATCGTCATCGGCGCCATGATGATGCACGGCGCCGCATCCATCCCCTGGGATCGGCCCGAGGAAGCCGTGCCCGCCTTCCTCACCATGGTGACCATGCCCTTCACCTACTCCATCGCCAACGGCATCGCCCTGGGCATCATCTCGTGGGTCGCCATCCGTCTGATGACCGGCAGAGCACGGGATATCTCACCGATCATCGGCGTCCTGGCCGTGATGCTGCTCGCCTGGTACGGCCTCACCCACTGAGGGTGGGCCGTTGGTTTCGTCGGTAGATCCCATTTTCGCGTTCTGGCGTCCGTTGAAATAGGATCAGGCTCATATTCTTCCTATTCTCGACTCCGATCACGGAGCCCATGATGCGAAACGTGTGGATGGCGCGACTCAGCGTCGCTATTTGCATTGCCCTCACCTTCTCCTCCCCAATGCTTGGTGCGGATGATCCAGCTCGGACGGTTACCCAAACCGCCGTCGAGCCCACCTACACGCCGGTGGCCGCACCTAGAGGCGTTCGACCTCACACTACGTTCGAGGCGGGCCAGATCGATCATGTCGACACGAGCTCGGGCAATCTCACCGTTCGCATTCCTTTGGGCCAGGCCTACACGGTCGGTCCACACCTGAGCTATCGATTTCAGGTCGTCCACAACTCCAGTGTTTGGGACTTCGTCAACTCCGAGGTCTTCGCCGATCCCACCTCCAGCACGAGCTACGTCCTAGCCCTGGCCAATCCCGGCAGCAACGCCGGTCTGGGCTGGGAGCTCCATTTCGGCAAGCTCTACGCCCCTGAGGACTCCCCGGACTTTCCGTCCGGGCTGGGCCTCATCGATCACGATCGATGGCCCAACCGCGACGCCGACCCGAGCGAAGGACCGACCCGTTGGATGTACGTTGCCCCCGACGGTGCCCGGCACTACCTCTACGACTTACCCGGGCGTGACGGCGGCACCGTCTCCAACCCGGTACGCTATTCCAAAAGCACGTTCCTGCGCCTGCGGAAGGTCGACGCGACCACGGTTTGGGTGGAGTTTCCCAACGGTACCGTGTCGGTGTTTTCCAAGACGGGAAACGCGGCGGGCACGGAGTTTTGCGGTGGTGGGGTGACGGGTTGTTGGCGGCTGGCGGAAACGCGGGACGGCTACGGCAACAAGATTTTGTTCACCTACTCCCTCGACACCGTGGCCGACACCGAAACGTGGACGATCAGCGATTCCACGGGCCGCAGCCACGAGCTGGAATTCAGTGTGTCCGATG
>JAUIJL010000014.1 GCA_030431255.1 Thermoanaerobaculia bacterium
CAAGGGTGGCACGAGCGTCTCGGAATTCCGTCTCGACGGCAGCGGTAACCTGACAATTCTCGGTTCCTTGACCGCTTCCGGCTCCACCTACCCGGACTATGTGTTCCGCGACGGCTACGAGCTGATGCCCTTGGACGACGTAGAGTCTTTCATCGCGGCCAACGGTCATCTCCCGAACGTGAAGTCGGAGGAAGAAGCTGAATTCGGCAAGAGCATCAACATGACCGAGCTGAGCATCACCCTGCTGGAGAAAGTGGAAGAGCTGACCTTGTACACCATCGATCAGCACAAGACCATCGGTAGCCAGCAAGAGACCTTGGAACAGCAGAACGAGCTGATCCGTCAGCTGCAGGCTCGCCTGAGCGCCCTCGAGGCCGGTAAGTGATCTGATCTCCCGTCCCGATCCTCAGCCTCATATTGAGACTGAAGTACGAAACCCGCGGTCGATTCCGGCCGCGGGTTTCTGCGTTCATCCTCCCGAATTTCCAATGGGTTTTTTCAAACGATTCCCTAAACCTCCGCCTTCAGAGCGGGCAGAAGCTCCGCTTTCAAGGCCCCGCGGGCGGCGATCCAACAGGCGATCCAGCCGACCAGGAAGATGGCTCCCAGGGTGGAGAGAATCGCTACCCACGGCACGGCCGACACCTGGTGCAGCACGTGGGAGCCGGCGGTCGCGAGGGCGGCGACGGTGCCGATGAGCAGACCCACTGCTAGCAGGGTGAGGTTTTCGATCAGCACCAGCAATCGCAGGGTCGATTTGCGGAATCCGAAGGCACGCAGGGCGGCCAGCTCTCTCCGACGCTCCATGACGTTGCGGATCAAGACCACCGCCAAGCCCAAGGTGCCGAGCAACAGGCCGAGGCCGCCGAGGGAGCGGAAGGTGGAGAGGTAGGTATTCTGCACGGCGTGGAAGGATTCGAGCTTCTCGCCGGTGGTGACGGCGTCGAAACCGTAGCTCGTCAAGCCCGACTCCAAGGCCTCGAGCACCTCTCGGCTTTTACCTTCGGGGGTTTGGATCAAGAAGTAGGGGAAGCCTCCCTGGTTCGGAAAGTGTTTCAGGAAGTGTTGCTCGGAGATCAGCAGCTCGCTCTGGAAGACCGAGGTTTTGAGACTCGCCACCAGCCGCAGGCGAATGGGCTCGCCCCGCTCGTTCTCCAGATTCAGCTCCCCGCCCAAAGGCAGCTTGAGGATCCATTGGGTGGAGTTGAAATCGCCGATGGCCGGGATCACGCCGTCTTCCAGCTCTTGATCGAGCAGAGTCCAGGGGTTTTCGACCTCTTCGCTGACCTGCTGGAAGGTGAATCCCGCCCGCTCGACCTGTGCCTCGGGCACCCCGAGAATTCTCGGCTGCTCCGGTTGGTAGAGGTTCAAACAGCTGGTGTCGTCGCCGGGTAGTAGCCGGAAAGGCATGACCTGGGTATTTTCCAACAACGATTCCGCGTCGTCGGGCAGCCCGAGCTCGAAACGACCGTCGGCGTCGCCGAGGTCTTGTTGCAGGGGCACGTCCGCTTGGGCCACCAATTGATAGCCACCGGCACCCGAGTCCAGACCCAGCTCCATGTCGGAGAAATCCTCTTGATAGGCCGCCACGGTGACGATGAGGAACGCCGCGAAAGCCACCAGGGTGGTCGACAGCAAGCTGCGACCCCGGTGTCGTCGGCTATTGATGACCGCCATGCGCAAATAGGCACCCCAGCCCGGACGGGAGAGGGCCCCGGCTTGGGGACGGTCGATCCAAACGGCGAAGAAGGCGAGCAGGCCCACCAACAGGCAAGGGCCGGCAATGCCGAAGATCAACGGGCTGTCGAGCTCACCGGCGATGAAGGCGTAGGCCAGCGCGCTGAAAGCTAGGCCGAGAGCGATGATCGCCGTCCACCGGGCCGCTTTGCCGGAGCGCGAGGCCCGGTCCGCGACCGCGCCCCGCAAGAGCTGTGGGGTCGGCGTGCGGCCGGCTTTACGGACGGTCAAGAAGATGGTCACACCCACGACCACCAGGGAGGCCAGGAATCCACCGATCAAGGTGGTCGGGCTGACGTGCAGGGTCAGGCGCGAGGTGCCGACCGCCGGCAGCCACCAGGTGCGTAAGCCGAGCATCATCAGATGGGCGTAAGCCACCGCCCCCACCAGACCGATCAAGGAGCCGACGGCGGCAAGAAAGCCCCCTTGGATCAGCAGCATATTCCTGACGTTTTTGGGCCGATAACCGACCGCCAAACGCAGGCCGATCTCCCGCGCTCGTTGCTCCGTGGCCAAGCCGAACAACAAGGAAACCAGGAGCGCGGCGGAGACGATGACGAATTGGCTCAAGCCGATGAATAACCCACCGAAGTCGGTGGCGCCGCCCGATGCACCTAGGCCCAGGGCCTTGACGGGTTGGAAGCCGAGGGCGAAGGCGGCCATGGGCAAACGTTTCACGGCGCCGGCGGCGAACGACTCGGTGAAGCTCTGTAGCTCCCCTGGCTCCGACGGACCGGCGATGCGCATGGCGGTCAGATCGCCCCAGCGATTACCCCACAGCTCACGGCCGGTTTGCAGGCCGACGAAAGCCTTTGGGGTTCCGCGATACTCGTCCCAATAGTCTTCGTCCTCGGAGCCGATCTTGCCCAAGTCGATGGGAAACGGCGGATCCCAATCGGACATGTTGGTGCTGCCGGCTATGCCCGGATATTCCTGGGTGAGGGTCGGATCCGCGGCCAAGCCCTCCATCGCCAAGATGCCGCGAACGGTGAACGTTCGGCTTTCCTCGAAGAGATCTTCCCGCGGGCCGACGACGAAATAGTCGAGGGTCAGCGGATCGCCGACCTGGGCCTCCAGCCGCTCGGCGGTCCAAGCATTGAGCAGGATCTCATCGTCGTCGAGGGCCGGGGCGGGCTCGCCGTCCACTAGGCGTAGGGGGCCGAATGCCTCCGAAATCGGAGTCGGCAATGCGCCGACGGTGGAATAAGGCACCTGCCGCTCGCCCACCCGCAGGGCGTTGGCCAGGTAGCTGAGCATCGACATCGCCTCGGCGTTTCGCTCGTCCGCCTCCGCTTGCAGGGCGGCGGCCACCGCCGGCTTGAGGATGAATTCATCGGATTCGAGGCTGACGATTCCGTCGCGTGAGGTCACCAACAAACCCAGCTCTTCGGGGCTCAGATGTTTCTGGAGCAGGCCGTTGAGCTGCTCGGCCTCCGCGCGGGCGTCCTCGGGAGACGCGTCCGGTTGTTGGGAGGAGACCACCAACGCGTTGACCGATCCTTCCTGATCGAGGGCCTTCTGAAGGGCATCGAGGGGCACGAAGGCGTTGTAGGAAGAGCTTTGGTGCACAGCCAAGCCAAAGGCCCCGAGCCGACGATCGTCGATGATGTCGTGGATTTGCAGCCGAATGGTTTTGACCACGCTGGCGGTGTCGTCGCGGGAGAGCAGGGATCCGCTCGGCACCTGGGTGAAACGTTGCAGGGAGACCAGGACGGAGTCTCCGACCTCGGCGCTCAGGGCCTGGGCCAGCCCTTGGTTGACCACCACCGGCGGGAAAACGCCGCCTTCTGCGCCGGCGAAGAGGTCGGGGGCCTCGCCGCCGATGGCGTCACCCCCGGAGAAGATCTCGATGAACCTCGAATCCACCCCTTGGAGACCCACTTGGGACGCACGGGTTTTCTTTTCCGCGTGCTCGGCGGAACCTTGGAGCAGAATCGCCGGAGCGACGGCGCGAAACGACGCGCTCAGCTCGGGATCGCTGGCCAGGCGGTCGGCCACCTCGTCGGGAAGGAAACGTTGGCCGGTGACCGCGTGGTCGATGCCGCCGAGGCGTTCGAGGGTGAGGTCTTTCAAGCTGCCGCGCACGGATTCGCCGACGATCAACGCGCCTGTGAGCACCGCCGAAGCCACCGCCGCGCCGGCGGTGACCGCTAGGCTCATCCGCCAGTAATAGCTCAGATCTCGACGCATACGCCCTCCTGGAGGTCGAAACGGCGGTCGAAGCGCGCGGCCAGCTCCATGCTGTGGGTGACGACGATCAGAATCGTCTCCTCCACGGCGTGCAAATCGAGCAGCAGATCGCTGATTTTGGTGGCGGTCTTGGGGTCCAACGAGCCGGTGGGCTCGTCGCAGAGCAAGAGGCTGGGTTGGTTGACCAGGGCGCGGGCGACCGCGACCCGTTGGCGCTCACCGCCGGAAAGCTCCGCCGGGCGATGGCCGAGGCGATGGCTCAGGCCCACTTTGTCCAACAGCTCCTTGGCCCGTTCCTCGGAACCGGTCGGCGGATCGGTGAATGCGAGGGTGGGGATCAGGACATTTTCCAGCACCGAATATTGGGGCAGCAGATGATGCTCTTGGAAAATGAATCCTACGTTGCGGTTGCGGAAGCGGGCGAGCTGATCGTCGTCGAGCTCGAAGGGACGAACCCCTTCGATGTCCACGGTCCCGGAGGTTGGGGTATCCAGGGTGCCGATGATCTGCAATAGGGTGGATTTGCCCGATCCCGACGGCCCGGTGATCACCAGGTTGCTGCCCTTGTCCATGCTGAAGCTAGCGCCGCGCAGCACCTCGACCTCGTCGGCCCCGGGGGCCGCGCGGTAGATTTTTCGCAAATCCGTGACGAGCAGGGTGGGAGCGTCTGGGGTCATAGCGGGTTCTCCTCGACAATCGGCTGGGGGTTCACTGCTTATGGGTTCGAGCTTAACGGTTTGCCGTCCAGAAGCGAGCTCGCAGACGGTCGGCTGGGTGTCCTGCGGGCGTCGCTACGAACTCGCGCCGCCGCTGCTGTGCCGTCCTAAACTGCTAATGTGGTGGGGTTTAGTCCGATTCTTAATTTGTGCCGCTCAGACAAGCTTCGCTTCCGTCCTCGGTCCACCCAGCCTCAGGTTAGCTCGCAACCACCGCCTAGGAACACGATCTAGTTGGATCGAGAAGGTGCTTCTTCTAATTGATCGGCCAGGAAGGCGGGGATTGGAACGGCTTCGAGCTTGGGGCCGCCGATTCGGCAGCAGATGCAGGTGATTTGACCCGTGGCCACGGCCCGTCCCTCGGTGGAGATGTCGAATCCCCAGGTGAGGGATTTGGTGCCCTTACGGCGCACGACCACGCGGATATCCAGGATGTCTCCGAGCTTGGCGGGGCTTCGATACTCGCAGCTGGTGGCCACTCGTGGCCAGCCGATTTCGTGGCCTTCGTGCTCGAAGTGGACCTGTTGACCTTCGCCCAGTAGGGAGCGCAGGAATTCGTGCTCCGCCGCCTCCATGAACGAAAAAAAGCGCGCGAAGTGAACGATGCGCGCCATGTCGGTATCGGCGAATTCTACCCGCCGCTGGGTGTGAAACTCATGCATGGAATAACGGCTCCGCTCGGTCTTCCGGTGTGGGTGACGCGTGGAATATCAATGTCTGAGTGCGGGCGGGGGCAAGCCCCGCCCCTACGTCCTTTGGTGGGCGCGGGCAATCCCCGCCCCTACGTCCCGAATTTCGACGGAGGGCAATCCCCGCCCTATGTCCCTATCACTTGATGGTAGACGCTCACGGTCTCTTGCGCCATCTTTGCCGGGTGGAAGTGGTCGCGAATCGCCGCTTGTCCGGCTTCCGCCAGGGCATGTCGTCGCTTGGGTTGTTGCAACAGCTGGTCCAAGGCCTCGGCCAGCGCCGACGGTGACTCGGGCTCGAAGAGCAGCCCGCCGTCGGTGTGCTCGATCCACTCCGGAAAGGCGCCGTGGTGGGGCAGCACCACGGGCACGCCGCAGGCGAGGGCTTCGGGCACGAATCGACCCTTGGGCTCGTGGTAGACCGTGGGCACGGAGAAGACGTCGAGGCTGTTCAAGAAATCGATCTTGCCCTGACGGTCGACCTCGCCGACCCAATCCACTTGGGCGTCCAGCCCCCGGTCGCGGACCCGCTGTTTGAGCTTTTCCACGTAGGCCTCGTCCTTGGGGCCGAGGAAGCCGGCGATCCGGAGGGTGAGTCGATCCGCCGGGTATTTGGGCGCCAGCAGCTCGAAGGCTTCCACCAGGTGATGCAGGCCTTTTTCCGGGCATTGGCGGGCCAAGTAGCCGATCACCAACGAGTCTTCGTGGGGTGGTTTGATCTTCGAGGACGCGATCAGCTCGTCGCTGTCGATGGACAGGCGGGTGATGTGCACGCGATCCCTCGGAATGCCGTAGCGCTCGGCCATGAAGTCGGCGTAGTAAACGCAAGGGGCGGTGAAGGCCTCGATTTCGGCGCAGCGTTCCCTGACCTCTTTTTCTACCTGGGTTTTGAACGGCTCGACCAAATCCTCGAAAAACAGATCCTCGCCCTGGAGGGCGCAGACCACCGGTATCTTCAGCCGTTCCTGAATGCGACGGGCAAAGCCGGCGAAGAGGGTGAACGACAGATGCACCACGTCGGGTTGGACCACCTCTTCGAGGAAGTCCACCAATTTATCGAGCTCGCGGGCCTGGTGGCCTTTTTCCCCCTCGAGCATCGACAGGGTGAGGGCTCCGAGGTCGGCGGCATCGGTGGACGCCTTGCCGGCCATTTTGCCGACCCAGCGCAGCAGGGTGCGATTGTCGAGCAGGCCGTCGAGGAAGCGGCTGTGGCGGAAGAAACCCTTCTGTTGCAGATAGACGTTCAGCGCGCCGAAGAAGATGTGCTCGTCCGCGACGTTTTTCTCGTCGGTGCGGGTCGGTGTATAGGTCGGCAGCAAGCTGACCTCATGGCCGCTTTCGATCAACGCCGTGGCCAGGGAGTTGTCCTGCATGCAGGTCCCGCAATACATGCCCGCGGCACCGGCCGTGATGTAGGCAATGTTCATGATGACCTCCTCGGTCTTCGGCGTCAGGTTCTCGGCTTCAAATGCTCGGCCTTAGGCCGCGGAGCTCGCGGTTTGGGAGCTACCGCTATCCGTCGGGCCGGCTTGGGAGCCTTCGGAAGGTAGGTCGACCATGGAATCGAGATCGCGGTAGAGGGCGGAGAAATCGCGGTCGAAAACATCACCCACCAAAATCTTGACCACCGGAATCCGGTGCTCCGGGAAAGCCTGGAGAAATCGCCCGAAGCTGAACTCGGGGTGGTAGAAGGCGTAGACCAGCTTGCGGAAGGCCGACATGCCCGCCATCAACCGCGGGGTGAAAGTCTCCAGCCGAGCACGGGAGAGGTCGTCGTCTTTGAGGGCCGCGTCCACCGTATCCGCGACCATTTCTCCGGACCGAAGGGCGAGCAGCACACCGGTGCTGTACATGGGGTCGAGGAAGCCGAAGGCGTCGCCGGCCATCACCCAGCCGTCGCCGGCCCCTTGGCGGGTCATGTAGGAAAATTCGTTCAGCACCTGGGCGGGCATCAATTGACGTGCCCCTTCCACCCGTGGGACCAGTCCGGGGCATTGGCTGAGCTCCTGGTCGAAGATCTCTTGGGGAGAGCCCTCGCGCCCACGGATCAAGTGATCGATGCCGCCGACGACGCCCACGGAAGCGACGTTGTCCGGCAGCGGGATGAACCAGAACCAAGATTTCTTCGACGCGGTTTGTAGGATCAGGGTGGCCCCTTCGTCGATGCCTTCGTCGCGCACGGCACCTTGGAAGTGGGTGAATATCGAGGCTTGGCGCAGATTCGGATCCGTGGTGCGCAATTTGAGCTGGCGGGACATCAGCGCCCGTTGGCCGGTGGCGTCGACCACCACCCGAGACCGGATCTCCCGGCTTTCGCCCTCGAAATCCGCCCGCACGCCCACCGCGCGATCACCGTCGAAGAGCACTTCCTTGACCCCGACGCCTTGATGGGCGTGCACGCCCAAGTCGCGGGCGTTGTCGAACATCAGGGTGTCGAATTCGGAGCGCAGCACCTGCCAAGTCTGGCTTTGCTCGGGCGGCTCGGTTTCGCCGAAATAGAAGGGTGAGCTGGCCTTGCCGGAGCCGGAGAAGAATTGCACGCTGTATTTCTTGGGAAAGGTGCTGGCTTCCATCCGTTCCACTATGCCCAGACGGCGTAGGACGCCGACCGTGGCCGGGATCAAGGATTCACCGATTTTGAAGCGGGGGAAGCGGTCGCGCTCCAACAGCAGCACATCGTGGCCCTGTTGGGCGAGCAGGCCGGAGACCGTGGTGCCGGCGGGCCCTCCGCCGATCACCACCGCGTCGTATGCCGAGCGCAGGGTGGTGAAGTCGCCGGTCCGGGAGGATGAATTCGCGGGGTGTTCTTGTTCCATGGAGCTGTTCTCGAGCGGTTGTTGTTGAGAGCCGTGGCTTGAGTGTCGGTCACTTGAGCGTCGGTCACTTGAGAGTCGGTGACCTCGAGGGCTGGTCAGCTTGCGAGCGCTCTCGTTTTCGGCCTATCGAAGCCCGGTCTTTTGTGAAACCGGAGCAACCGGAGGTTTCGGCGGAGACGGTGGCTCAGGCGGCCGCGGCGGTCCCAGGGGTCCGAGCTGGAAGGCCATCAATTTCTTCTGATTGCGAACCAGGAGCCGTCCCCGTTGCAGGGTCGGTGCCGTCCAATGCTTGCCCCGAGATATCTGCGCGCTGGCCTTTTCTCGATAGCGATCCGGGGCGGCTTCGACGATCGCCAGGCGACCGCCGTCGCTGAGCACCACCAAATGGCCGTCGGCGTAGATCAACGAGCCGTGGCCGAGGCCGGTCTTGCGCCAACGGGTGACGCCGTCGTCGGCGCCGATGCACTTAAAGTGTTCGTTGTCGAAGCCGTATAGATGACCGTCATGATAAATTGACGAGCTAAATTGATTCTTCATCTCCCGGGAGCGCCACAGCTCTTCGATCTTGATGGCGCCTTCCTGGTTCTTGACCTGGAGCAGGGCGGCACCGGTGTCGTAACCGGATGAGATGAAAAGGCGATCGGGCGGCACCCAAACCGGTGCGGCGGCGTTGACGTCGTAGGCGGTCTTCCAGGACAGCTGCCATAAGCCGTTGCCCGTGTTGGGCTCGACGGCGATCAGCTCCGTGCCGGTGAAGAAAATACTTTGCTCCATGCCCCCGAGCTCCACGGTCAAGGGCAGGGAATAACCGGGGATGCCGGTGGCGGTTTGCCAACGGACCTCGCCGGTTTTTTTGTCGAAGGCCATCAGAGAATGGCCGGCTCGACCGCCGACATTGAAGAGCAGCAAATCCTGAAACACGATCGGCGAGGCGGACACGCCCCACGTGGGCACCACCGCGCCGAATTCCTTGCGCAAATCGCGATCCCAAAGCACCTCGCCGGAATGCCGGTCCGCACACCACAGGTGGCCGAGGGCGGAGACGGCATAGATGCGATGTTGATCCACGGTGGGGGTCGAGCGGGGGCCGTCACCGAAGCTGTCTCGACGTTTGGCGTCGGTGCGCAGCCGCCAGAGCTCGCTGCCGTCGCGGGCGTCGAAGGCCACCAGCAGCTCGTCGGAGCCGTCGGACATCAAGGTGTAGAGCTGCGTGTCCACCGCGGCGATGCCGGAATATCCGCCACCGAGGGGCACGCTCCACAGCTCTGCGGGGCCATCGGCCGGCCACGGCAGGCTGAGGGTCGCGTGCTCGGCGCGACCGTCACCCTTGGGCCCCCGGAATTGCGGCCAATCCCCGAGATGGGCCGGTTCTTGCGGCGCCGCCTCAGCCGCGGGCGAGCTCTCGGCGTGGACGACCGCGCTACCGCCGAGGACCATGGCGCTCGCGACGATCAGCGCGAAGCCGGTGGCCACCACCGTGACGGAACGGGCGGCCCGTCGACCGGTGTTATGGAGCTCGGAACCTGGTTTCACGGCTGAGGATCTCAAGTGTAGCGGGCGTTCTGGTAGGTGTGGTCGTAGAAGCTCGGCAGCAGGGTATCGACCTGAAGCAATCCCTTCGAGGACAGCTCTACGCCTTCGCTCGACACCGAATCCACCATCTCTCGGTCCTGTAGGTCCTGCCATACGTCTTTCCAATTCTCGAACGGGTCGACTCCGAATTTCTCGCGGAAATAACCGAAGCTCAGTCGGCCCAGCTTCATTTGCAGAATCAGCTCGCGGGTCAAACGCTCGCGGTCGGAAGTGGGGAACGCGCGACCGAGGGGTAGGCGTCCTTCGTCGAGGGAGGCCAGGTAGTCGTGCCAGCTGGTGACGTTCTGAATGTGCACGCCTTTCATGTGGCCGAAGGACGCGATGCCCGTGCCCAACATGTCGGAGCCGTGCCATAGGGCGTCACGGTAGACGAATCGCCCTTGGCCGTCTTTGCGGCCCGAGGATTTCACCAGGGTGTAGGCGCTGGAGATCTCGTAGCCGGCGGCGCACATTTCCTCGATGGCGTATTGATTCCATTCCCGTTTGGTTTTCCAATCGGCCACCGGTGATTCTTGACCCTCTTCCAACATGCCCCGGGAATAGACGGTGTTGAAGGGCAGCTCCATCTGGTAGATCGTGACGCTGTCGGGATCCATGTCGATGGTTTTTTGAACCGTGTCTTTCCACGTATCCCAGGTCTCGCCGACCATGCCGGCGATCAGATCCATGTTGAGCTGCTCGAAGCCGGCCTCGCGGATCCACGGCAAGCAGCGATGGATCTCCTTGACCTCGTGGGCACGGCCGTTTTCCCGCAGAATGGTTTCATTCCAATTTTCGACCCCGAGGGAGAGACGGGTGACGCCCATCTCGCGATAATGCTTGACCTTGGGCTCGGTGAGGGTGCCGGGCTCGCATTCGAAGGTCACCTCTTCCACCGAATCCCAGGGGATGGCCTTTTGCACCCGTTGCACCAGCTCCTTGAGATGTTTGACCGCCACGTAAGACGGCGTGCCACCGCCGAAGTAGACGAATTTCAGGGGCCTTTCCGCCACCGCCGGAAACTCGGAGTAGAGCTCGACCTCGCGCGCCAGATTGTCCAGATAGTGTTGGATCTGACCGGCATTTTTGTCGACGTAAACTCTGAAGTAGCAGAATTTGCAGCGCTTCCGGCAGAACGGAATATGCATGTAGAGGCCGAGGGGGCTGTCGGGCTCGGGTGAGGACTGCAGACGCTCCTTGAATTCGGGGAGATTGTCGTCACGCCAGAAGGAAAAGGGCGGGTAGTTGGAGACGAACACACTGCCCACCTCGGTGCCCGAAATGCTGGGGCCCTTGGGGCTTTGCGCTTCGCTGTCCACGGCGCAATTGCCTTCGGAAGCGGTGGATTCGGTGTTGATATCGGTCATGGATTCCTCCGGAATCTTTTGGAGCTGGGGAGGTGAATCAAGGGTGAAAAGAGCTGTGTCATGAAAAGAGCTGAGTCATGGGACGGCTGCCGAGCCTGCGGGCTTCGAATCGGCCTATTTATCGGCGCCCGAGAAGCCGTATACGGTGCCGTCACCGGCGGCGATCACCAGGAAGCCGTCGGCGATGGCCGGGGAGCCGATGAACGCCTCGCTGCCCTGGAACTCCCAAACCACTTTGCCGTCGGCCAAGGAGAGAGCCATGACCACACCGGCCTGGTCGGCGATGTAAACGCGATCCCCGACCACGATCGGTGAGGCGTCGACCCGAGCCCGACGGCTGTGGGTCCAAAGGGATTTGCCGGTTTGGCGGTCGAGGGCATGGATCATTTTGTCCCGACCTCCCAGCACCACCAGCTTGTCGGTGACGGCGGGGGAGGAGTAAAACGGAAACTCTCTCTTCGGATGTTTGTAACGCCAGACCACCTCACCCTTGGCCAAGTCGACCTTCACCACCTCGTTGTCGAAGGTGCCGACGAAGAGCTCGTCGCCGTCGATAGCCGGGCTGGCGGCCACGTAGCTGCCGATCGCCAGCTTGGCGATTTCTTGGCCGGTTTTACCGTCGATGGTGCGCAACATGCCGTCGCAACCTGACGACACGATTTGGCCGCCGTTGGTGATCGCCGGGGAGCCGTGCACATAACCTTCCGTTTCTACGCGCCATCGGCTCTTACCGGTTTTGGGATCCAAACAGTAGAGGGAGTTGTCGTAGGAGCCGACCGCCAAGCAGCCGTCCTTGCCGGGCACCAAATTGGGTGGCGCGGTGATCGAGCTTTCCGCTTCGAACCTCCACGTTTCCGTGCCGTTCTCCACGTTGAGGGCCCGTAGGCGGCCCCATTCATCGCCGAAATAAACCGTGTCACCGCGCACCAAGGCCGAGGACTTGATCTCCTCTTCGGTCTCGATCTTCCACAGCTCTTTGCCGGTTTTGAGATCCAGGGCGGCGAAGGTGCCCGAAAGCCCACCGAGAAACACCCGGCCGTCGACGATGGCGGGGGTGGTTTCCGCCCCGTCCGCAAAGGAGTAGGTCCACTTCGGCTCGAGCTTCAGGGGTAGACCTGAAGCCACGCCCAACTGCTGGGCGGTGCCGCGAAATTGAGGCCAATCGTCGGCAGACGCAGAGCCGGGCGAGAGGGTGACGGTGGTGAGCGCCGCGAGCGCGAGCACGGACATGAAACCTCGGCTCGACCGTCGGCGGGGTCGGTATCGGCTCAAAATCGATGGATGATCGGCGGTCACGTCATATCTCCTCATCGTCCTGCTCTTTGCGGCTCCCGGGCGTCGTCTCTTCAAGGCTTTCCGTTGACTTCGGGGCTCCTCGGCGTGGGGCATGGGCGAGCTCGCGGGTTCGAGGCCGAAAGATTCGCAAGGATTCTTCCGAAGGTTTCTCCTAAGGTCTTCAGAAGGCCGCTTCGTAGAGGTCTTGGAATGCTTTCACGTCCATGGCTCGGGGATTGAACCCCGCGGTCCATTGCTCGGCGGCCTCGGTGGCCAGCTGGGAAAGCTTGTCGCGCTCCACGCCGCAGGCCTGCAGGCGGCTTTCGAGCCCAGAGGCGGCCAAGAGCTCCGCCAGACGGGCGCTCAGAGCCTCGACTCCTTCGATGCCGGCGTGCCTGCCGAGATCCCCGTAGAGCTGGGCCACGGACGAGCCGTTGAAGCGCACCACGTGGGGCAGCATCAAACCCACGGCTTGACCGTGGACCATGCCGTAGTGGGCGGTCAGCGGATTGGCGCAGGAGTGCGCGGCACCGAGCATGGAGGCTTCGATGGCCGCTCCGGCCAGGTGGGCCCCCAACAACATATCGGCCCGGGGCGCCGAGCGCTCCGGGTCGGCCAAATAGGCTTCGAAGCTGCGCTCGATCAACCGAAACGCCTCGCCGGCGAAGAGCTGCGAAATGGGGTTACGCCGGGTGGTGACGAAGCTCTCCACGGCGTGGGAGAGGGCGTCGATGCCGGTGACCGCGGCCACGTCTCGGGGCACGGTTTGGATCAAGGTCGGGTCGAGGATCACCGTCCGGAAACGGGCCTTACGATCCCCACAGGCCATTTTGCGGTGGTCGTCCGTGCGGGAGATGAGGGCGAATCGCTGGGCTTCGCTGCCGGTGCCGGCGGTGGTCGGAACCCCGAGGGTCGGCAACATGGGTTTCGTCGCCTTTTCGACCCCCCAATAATCCTCCATCTCACCGCCTTGGGTGTGGAGGAAATTGATGCCCTTGGCGCAATCCATGGAGCTGCCGCCGCCGAGGCCGATCAGCAGATGCGGACGGTGCGCGGCCGCCATCTCGGCGCCACGGCGAACGTGCTCGGTGGTGGGGTTCTCGGCGGCCCCGTCGAAAACCGCTGCTTCGAATCCGGCGGCGCTCAAGCGATCGACCGCGCGGCCCACGTGGCCGGCGGCCACCAGACCGGGATCGGTGACGATCAGCACCCTGCCGGCGCTGCCGTTGGCGGCATCGGGCACGATTTCGGCGGCGCGGTCGCCGATGCCGTCGAGGGCGCCGTCGCCGAAGACGACGTGCACGCCGCCGAGATCTACGGCCCAATGGCCTTCTGGTAGAGGTGTATAGCTCACATCAAGTCCCGACACATCAAGTAAAACGTTGAAAAAGAAAGAATTCGCCGATTCGGCTCACGACGCGATCTGGAATGCCCGCTGGTGGTAGAGATGGTCGAAGAGGTTACCCTCGTGCGGTTGATCCCATGAGATCTTGTACGTGGGAATCGGGCCCAAGTTGAGGCGGTCGATGTCTTTGCAGTCCAGCGCCCGATTGAGGAAACCCTGGTCGTCGGAGATCACGGTGCCGATCAGCGTCGGACCGATGGCCTCGAACATCTCGTCCTGGGGGCAGTCCACCACGCCGACGAAGGGGAACATCAGCTCCGCGTCGGCCACGGGATGCTCCGGATCCGTGACGTGGATGACCGTCGGTCGCAGGAAAGTGCAGCCACCGGCCTCGGCCACCCGTCCACCCGAGCGATATTTGGCGGTCAGATCCTCGGCGCCGGGGGTGGTGAGGTAGTCGTCGATCATGTCGGAGATCAAGCGGGCGACCTCCGGATCCGGGAATGCGGCCAAGCGCGCGTCCGGGTGATCCAGGGGCAAGGCGTCGATCTCGGCCAGCTTGCGGGCCATGGCGTCGGCGATCTCTCGGCCGTTTTTCGGCGTCCAAACCCCCGAGCAATTGATGCACGAGCGGCCGCCGTTCATGGCCACGGAAGAGGTCAGCATGTCCAGGTGGTCGCTCCAGCCGTCCGCCGAGGTTTCGTCGAAGATGACCTTCGACCAGCCCGGGCCGTGCAGCTGAACTTTGCCGGTGCCTTTCCAGGCTTCGACCGTGCTTTGGTCGCCGAAGAACATGCTGCGGCCGGTGCCCACCAAAAGCGCCGGCACGGCACCGTGGCCCGACGGATAGAGGCTGAAGGCCTCGGCGGGCGCGCCGGCTTCGATCATCGCCATGGTCATGCGGTAGGGAGTCCACGGCTCGGAGCTGCCGGTGCGCAACACCAGCTTCACCTTCAGCGGTATGGCCGGCAGCCACAGGTTGTGAACGCCCGGGGAATTGTTCGGTAGAACGGCCCCGAGGGTGGAGGTCAAACGCTGGTAGCTCACGCGCCGTCCGCCGTCCTCGCCCCAGCCGCCGTCGAGCACGGAGAGGTCCAAGCCCCGGGTCAGGCCGTCGAGCACCCCTTCGATGCCCGCCATGACGCCGGTGATTTTCTCCAGGTTCATCTCTCCGAGGGCCATGGGCATGCCGGTGGTGGCGGAAAGATGCTGCAGATATTGCTCCGGGGTGAAGCCTTGATCCGCGCCCGGGTAGAGGGGCAGCTCGGCCTCTCCGAAGAGCTTCGCGGCTTTGTGGGTGATATCGATCAGCTCGGCGACGGTGAAGGCGTCCAAGCTGCGGCGGTTTTCCTCGGCTTGCTGCAAGTCGCGGGTGATCATGCCCGGGATGGCTTGGCTCACGGTGCCCAGGGGCTCGCCCGTGCGCACGTCGGTGAGCGACGCAGAGTCGAGGGTTCGATAGGGCTTACCCGCACGCAGAAGGGGAAGGTGCAGCTCGTTCATACCTAAATCCTTCATCAATACACCCCCACCGCGACTTTTTTGGCGAAGCGGGAGAAGAGGCGCAGGTTCGAGACCCCGTCCCAAGGGCTGCCCGGCACCGGCTCGGCGCGCTCGCCTTCATCGCGCTCGGCGAAGCGGGGCATGAAGAATTCTTTGGTCAGGGTGGTCAAGAGCACCCGACCGGTTTCGTGGTAGGGCACGATTTCGTCCAAGTCGTCCGGGTTGACGATCTCGAAGACCGCCCGGGGATGGGGCGGGTAGTAGGTGATGGTGTAATCACCCGTTGCCGGATCGAACGGTTTGGCCCGGGCCAGACCCATCAAAGTATTGCCGTAGACCGGCACGAAGTCGGCGCCGGGCACCAGCTCCTCGCGGGCGAAGCGATGGAAGTCGGCGTTCATTTCCGTGCCGCCGCAGAAGATGCCGGTGATGCCGTATTTCACCAAGTCGATTTTGTCGGCCAAGTGCTCCAGGAGCTTGGGGGTGGTGAAGATGCAGCGGATCTCGTGGGCGCGCAGGATTTTCAACGCCTGACCGGAAACGTGCTCCTTATAGGCCTCGAGCTCGTCCCAGCGTTTGTTCTTCACCAGACGGGTGACCCACCGGGGATCCAAGTCCACGTGGAAGGAGATGCCGCCCCGGTGGTGGGCCAGGTGCTCGATGGCCAAGCGCAGGCGACGGGGGCCGGTGGGCCCGAGCATCAGCCAGTCGGATCCCGGCGGGAAGGTGTCGTCGGACAGGCCGTCGCCGAAATTCGAGTAGTCGATTTCGAAATCGTGCATGTTGATCCGGCTTTTGGGCACGCCGGTGGTGCCGCCGGTTTCGAAGACGTAAATCGGCTCGCCGACGAGGCCTTTGGGCACCCAACGACGCACCGGACCGCCGCGCAGCCATTCGTCCTGGAAATGACCGAAGAGCTTGAGGTCGTCGTAGGTTTGAACGTCTTTCAGAGGGTCGAAATCAAAGGTCTTCGCCTTTTCGAGCCAAAACGGGCACCCGGTTTCCGGGTTGAAATGCCATTGCACGATCTCGCGCACATGGGCGTCCAGCCGTGCTCTCGATTCAGCCGCGGCTTGTTGAAGATTCTGGTCCTGCGGGTTCAGGGCATGGGCTGTGGCACTCACGGGTGGCTCCTCGACGGGCTATGGTCGGATCGGACGAAGACCGCCCGGCTCCTGGAAACGACGGCGATTGCCGTCGGATAGTGCTAATAGAGAGTTCGTCGACTAGGCGTCGTCGGATTCTGACTGGGACGGGTGCGGAACCGATCCGCGGAGCGAAACGCCGACCCGGGAGCGGGTCGGCGTTTCGAAGGGCCGCGGCTTATTTGCCCTTCTTCTTCTCGGCCTTTTTCGCCGCCGGTTTCTTGGCGGCGGGTTTGTCCTCGAAGGCCCACAGCTTGTTGCGGGCGAGCACGAAGAGGGTGCCGTTGTGGGCCACGGGGGTGGTGTACACGGCGGCGCCGACGTTGTTTTCCGCCAAGACCTCTTCCTTGGTGCCGGTCTTCAACACGGCGATGTCGCCGTCCTCATCACCCAGATAGACCTTGCCGTCGGCGACGTAGGGGGAGCCCCACACCGCGGCGAAGGCATCGTAGGTGAAGTGGTGCTTGCCGGTCTCGGCGTCGAGCACGTAGAGGAAACCGGAGAGATCGGTGATGTAGACGATGCCGTCGTGGATGGCCGCGGTGGAGATGGTGCGGTTGAAGTCCTCACCGCCCCGATGCCAAACCAAGCCCGACTTGGTGATGTCGCCCCGTTTGGTGGCGTCGATCACCCAGAAGTTGCCGGGGGCCTCACCGTGCTCGGGGTCTTGACCCACGCCGATGTAGACCTTGTCGTCGTGGATGACGCCCATGCTGATGATGTTGTTCTTGGTGCCGGAGCCACCCAGACGCCACACCGAGCCTTCGGGATTGGCGTTGAATTTCCACAGCAGCTCGCCGTCTTCCGGTTTGAACGCATAGACCCAGCCGTCACCGCCGGGGAAGATCACTTGGCCTTGGCCTTTGATCTCGGCGTAGGACGGATTCGACCACGTGCCGTGCAGGATGTGCTCCCCGGGCATGCTGTTTTCCCACTCCACCTCACCGGTTTTTTTGTTGACGGCGACGAAGCTGGGCGCCAACGGTGAAGGCACATTGATGTGGCCTTCGTCGACCCCGTTGCCGGTGGTGATGAAGATCAAATCACCGACGATGATCGGCGAGGAAACCGCCAGGTTGTGGGGGAAGACGTCGAGCTCGTCCATGGTGTCGAGCATCCACAGGATGTCGCCGGAGTGCTCGTCGGTGAGCTTCTCGTCCTTGTAGGGACCGTCGTTTTCGCCGTCGCGGAAGCCGTTCATATCCGCGGCCACCAGCTCGGCGCGGTTCGACACGTAGTAGAAGACGTCGCCTTCAATGGTCGGCGTCGAGCAAATGCCTTGCAGCGGCCAGTCGTGGAGCTTGGTCTCCGGCAGCTTGTCGTGAATGATCTCCCACAGGAACTCACCGGTTTCCTCGTCAAAGGCCATGATGTTGCCTTTGTCGCCCTTGACGTCCGGATGGCGCAATCCTTCGTTGTTGGTGCCGATGAGCACGACTCCATTGGCGATCACCGGTCCGGCGTAGCTTTGGGAGCCCACGGGTTGGGACCATTTGACGTTTTTGTCGGGACCGAATTCCACCGGCAAGCCGGTTTCGTCGGAGATCATGTTGCGAGTGCGGTCATAGCCGAATTGGACCAAGTCCTCGGCGGAGGCCGTGGCGGCGAGCGGTCCGGCCACCAAGAGGGCGCCGAGCAACCAAGCCGTCGGGCGGGATGACTTCTTGAATTCCATAGAAGATGTACCTTTTCCTTGCGTTTTTGAAGCTTTGAGGGCGGGGTCGGACTGCCGCCTTAGTCGTTCGCGGTCACTTTCACGTTGTCGAAATAAGCTTCGACCGGCGCGAAGGTGTAGAGGCCCGGGGATCCGCTGTCGATCGGCATCGGATCTTCCACCGTCACGGTCCAATCGGCGGGCTCGTCCTCACCGCGCTTCCAAACCTTACCGCGGATCAACGCGTTGCCGTCTTGCACATCGACCCGCAGCTTTAGGGTATACCAGGGGCCGATTTCCCACTCGAAGGGGAATTGCTTCATCATCCGACGCTCGGACGTCCAGCTCTCGACCTGAATTCGCTGGTGGGCGCCCTGTAGATCCATGGTGTAGCCGCCGTTGACCACGCCCAAGTCGGTGATCCGTCGGCCGCTCTTATTGGAATTACCTTTGACGTCCGCTTGGACCGTATAACCGGTCATATCCGAAGGACCGAAGAACATGGTCGCGCGCGGCGCGCCCCGCGGTGCTTTGGGTTGGACGAGAATCTTGCTGTCGTCGGTCGAGCGGGCTTGGGCACCTTTGCCGACACCCATCCAGCCCTTCGGCGGTTTGCCGTCCGGAACCGCTTCGAAGTCGAAGCCCCAGGGCAGGGGACCGGCAACTCGCACATTGGCGACACCGGAGGCTTCCCCGACCTTAGCCATGACTTTGAAGTTCTGGGTGCCTTTGATCTTCGAGCCGTCGAAGGTCACCTTGCCGTCGGCTATGGTGGCGCCTTCGCCTTCGACCGACCACGTCACCGAGTCGGCGGCGCCCAAGGGACGACCCTGGGCGTCGAAAGTGTGCACCGAGTAGGTCACGCTTTCGTCGCTGTGGATCACGGCCACGTTGGGTATCACCTGCACGGTGGCCACCGGGCCTTCGCCCTTGGCAGGGGCAGCCATCTCGGCTTTGGCCGGTTTCGCATAGGGTTTGGATTTATCGCCCAGGCAGTAGATGCCTTCTTCGGAGGTGACGTAAAGACGGCCACCGGAGATCGCGAACGAGCCGTAGGTTTCGGCGTAGCGCTCCCCGCTGGGCATGTCGATGTGCACCTCGCTGATCACTTTGCCCGAGGTCTCACCGGGCTCGATGATGCGGATATTGCCGTTGACCTCGGTGATGTAGATCTTGCCGTCGGCGACCACCGGCGAGCCTTTGCCGACGGTGCCGTAGTTGACGTGCCAGATGGTCTTGCCGGTCTTGGCGTCGATGGCGTGGAGGTTGGCGGAGTTGTCGGCAATGTAGACACGGCCGCCGTGCACGGCCGGAGACACGTAACCCGCTTGCAGCTCCTCGATGCGCCACAGCTCTTTGCTTTGGGTGATGTCGCCGGAAGCTCCTTTGATGTCGAACGCGACGACCCTGCCCATCACTCGGGTGTCGACGTTCTCTTCGCTGTGGGCGGCATAGACGACGCCGTCGGACACCACCGGCGAGCTGTTGAGACCCCGTTGGCTGAGGTGGAATTTCCACAGGCTCTCACCGGTGCGGGCGTCGAGGCCGTAAATGAAACCGTCGGCACCACCGCCGATCAACTGACGTCGACCGTCGAGCTCGGTGATCACCGGCGAGGAGTAAGTGTTCAGATCTTTGAGGGTTGAGCCCTTTTCGGAGACCCACAGGACGTCGCCGGTTTTTTTGTCGAAGGCCACCCAGCGGTCACCACCGCCGACGTTGGTGCCCCAAGAGGCGGAAATCACATGGGCGATCACCCGGTTCTCGTCCACCACGGGAGTGTTGGTCCGACCGCCGTAACCCGAGAAACGTCCGAAGTCCTCTCCGAGACGCCACTCCCACACCGTGTTTCCCTCGGCGTCGAAGGCGACGAAACGTCCGTTGACGAATTGGGCATAGACGTAACCGGTTTCCGAATCCGCGGCGACGTCACCCCAGCCCACGCGATTCCACGGCACGGCGGTGTGGTAGACGTTGAAACCGCGCTTCCAAAGCTGCTCGCCGGTGTTAGCGTCCCAACAGGCCACGGCTTCTTGGCGGTGGATGCCTTCGCCCATACGGCCGTTGGCGCACACACGGCCATCGACCACCACCGGCGTGGATCGGCCGACGAAGTCGCTGCGCCAGATCAAATTCAGGCCGTCTCTCGACCAATCGTCGATCAGCCCGGTCTCGGCGGAAACACCGGTGTGCTCGGGACCGCGCCAGTGGGTCCACTCCCCGGCCATAGCCGAGGTCGCGCACAGGAGCGCCATCATCACCAGGGTCCCAATGGTGGCGGTCCCTATGGTGGCGACGTCGGCAACTCGAAGAGCTCTTCTTCCTCTCATAAATCTCGGTTCCTTCATGGGTGGTTGATACTGGATTCTCTATTCAGCAATGTCTTAAAGCGATCAGCGTCTCAAAGCGGTCAGGTCTTATTTGGCAATTGGGTCTATTTCGGCAGTGTGACTCACTCGGCAATCGCATGTCGGGATCACGGATCTCTTCGATACCCATGATTACGGATACTTCGTTCCGAGGTCTGAATAGTGCTGTAAAAACAGTGTAAATCGGGGTTTTTAGGCCTCCAAATGAAGATTCGAGCAGCTCACGATTCAAGGCCGAAAGCTTCATCAGTAGCCGCCGAAAACTAGGATGAGACGATGGTGGCCAGTGTGGGGGCCCCGCTCGAGGTCGAGCCACCAACAGTCCAATCGGCAGGCCGATCCGTCGCGCGTGCGCCCAGGCAAGCGGCCCATCCAATTGCGTCCCTCCTGGGTGGCGACCTTGGCCGCGGTGAGCTCCGGGCTGTGGTCGAAGATCGACCCGAAAGCGCCGCCGGACTCGCTTCGACCGGGATCGGCCAGATTGTGATCGGCCGCCGGATTGGCGAAAACAATGCGTCCCGCGTTGTCCACCACCAAGGCGGGGGTTTCGCATCGGCTCAGCAGCTCCCGTTGTTTCCGGCGGTCGAGCCGGAGGTCTTCCCGGCGTGAAAGATCCGTGCACAAGGCGACATAGCAGTCCTCGTCGTCCACCCGCAGGCTCTCGGCGGAGAAGAGCACGGTATGCCGTTGCTTGCGTCGATCGATCAGCTCGAGCTCGAAATCCCGAACGCTCCCCTGTCGGCGCATGTGGCGATCCAAGGCCCGCCAGCGATCGTTGGTTTCGTCGAGAAGATCCGGGAATCGCAGGTGGCCCAGCTCACGGGCTTCGATTCCCAACATATTCAGATATTGCTCGTTGGCCTCCAGGTGTCGCCCGTCTCGCCGGGTCATGACCGCCAAGGCGTAGGGACACGTGCGGAAGGCTTTGGCGTATTTTTCCCGGGAGTAGTAGATGGCTTCGTCGGCTTGTTTACGCTCGTTGACCATCTTCAACCGCCGATCCCCGGCGGCGAGAGTCCTCTGAATGCGTTTCTGCTCGGTCAGGATCGAGATCAATCGGCCGGTGGTGATTTGCTGCTGGGCGTAGGCCAAACCACCCAAGGTGAGGGTCCAGAAGAGCATCCAGATTTCCCGGGTTTCCTCATACGCGGGCGAAAAGAGGCCGGAATAAGAGCCGAAGCTGCCGTAGCCGACAAAGTGCAGCACCGGCACCCCGAGGGCGAGCAACAAGGTTCTGAACTCGAGGCCGAGGCGGCTGGCTTCCACCGGGTCGGACACCGGCTCGGAGCCGGGTTGCGCGGGCCTCCAATCCGAGGGGAAGGGGTGGTCGCGCAGCTGCACGGCGGCGATCAGAAACGCCGTGGCGGTCACCGTCAGCAGGGAGAGCAAGGTGACCAGGGGCTCGGCCGGATCGACGCTGTGGAATCCGTGGAAGAGTATTTGACAGCTCGCTGCGAGGGCGATCGCCCGATAAATGGACCGCCATTTGAGGTCGTCCGTGGCGAAGCTCAGAGAGAAGAAGCGAATGCTCAGCAGGCCGGCCAAAATGGTGAAGAGGTAAGCCGTGGGCCGCACGACACTTTCCTGCAAGGCACTGTCCTGCAAGGCACTTTCCGGAACCGCCCCTTCCAACCGACCGTCGATGACCACCGGAGTGACGGCGAAATACCCGAATAAGCCGATTCCCAAGAGGCTGACGGTGAGCAAGCTCAGCCGTCGCTCGATGTGTTCCGAGCGCCAAAAGCCCTCCCGATGGGGCTGTGTTTCCGACGCCAACAAGAGCATGACGTAGGCCACGAAGAGCAGGCCTCGGTTGATCAAGGGAAACCACGGCGAGCCGATTCCGGCCAACGAGGGAAGCACGATCAGCAGCGAGCCCAAGAAGAAGTAGGAGGTGATTTCCAGGTCGAGCCAGAATCGGTGCTCGAATCGATCTCCGACCCGACTAGCCCGTGCTCGCAAGGCCACGGTCCAGGTGATCACCAAAAGGGTCGGGAGGGCGTAGCCGAGCACCGCGCGAGCCGTGGCTTGGGGCAATCCCAAAAAGGGCGTCATCATGGCGCCGAGCCAAGCCAATGCCGCGATTTGAAGGTAGGCGTCGGTGGGCAGCCGGTCGAGAATCGCGTCGGTCAGCGGGAACCTCGGCGGTCGGGGATGTCCTCCATGGGATCGAGAGGAGGTCATGGAAGCCCGAGGCTCCGGTTGAAGGCTCTCGGTTCCTTGCGCGACGGGCTGGCGAAGGTGATCCGTCCCGACGCGCTCGCCTCCGGATGCTGGTCGTCGGGCTGCGCCTCCCAATCGGAGGTGAAGCAAGTCAGACGCAAGGGCCGACCGTCGCCGCTGGTCGCCCGTCCGCGGTAAATCCGGTGGTCACCCCCCGAGGTCCTCCGACCATGGGACGCCACAGGCAGTCCCACCGCTTCGGCCGGCTCTCCCAAAACCGTATGCTCCTCGCGGCCGAAAAGCGCGGTCGCCGATCGGCTCCAGAACAGGACTTGGTCATGGTGGTCGGTGGCGAAGACCGCCGTGCCGGAAGGGCTCAGAAGATCGATCTCCGAGATCGGGCTGTAGGTGGAGGCATCGCGAACGATGGACAGAATCAAGCGCTCGTTACCGGTGTGGATCAGCTCGAAGGAGGCATAGAGGCGTTGCGGCTCTTCGTGCTCGGGGCCCCCGGATCGTTGCAGGGACGGTGGAGCCCAGGCCATATCCCGCAGACCTCCGCGGGTCAGGACGGATCTTAAAATAGAGTCCCTTTGTGACTCGTCGGCCCAATAGCCCAGCTCCAGGGTGCTGCGGCCGATCACTGACTCGGGCTCGCTGCCGACCAAACGACAAAAGCTCTCGTTGACGTCGAGAACGACCCCGCCCTGAACAGTGCTGATCATCATGCCGTCCGGGCTCAAGCGAAAAGCGATGGCGAACTTCCGCTCCGACTGCTCGAGCTCGCGAAAACCCCGCTGACGCTCCACCAAGACCCGCAAGTCCTGCTCGCTCGATTGCAGCTGCTCGCCCATGGCCCGGTGTTTCTGCCACAGGTTGATGGTTTCGTGCTCGACCCAATATCGCTGGGCGGCGGCATAGATGCCGAGCACGACGACCGCCACCAGCACCAATAGCTCCCGTGCCTCCCGGTGGGCCTCGGGAAGCACCCCCAGACGATGCAGCAAGATATGCAGGAAGGGGAGGGTCAACGCCCAAAGAAGCGTCGTATTGCGATGGGCGCTGCTCAGATCGAGGCTCACCATCGAGCCGACTTTGCGGCTGCCGCTGCCGGCGAAGGTCAGTCGGTTGAGGCCGGCGGCGATCATCAAGAACCAAGAAGCACTCCCAAAGGCGAGCCGGCTGATCCAATCCGTGCCGTCGATCTCGAGGAAAGGCAGCCAATCCGCCGCCAGAATCGCGACGAAAGCCGCGGCCAGAGCGCGATATTGGAATCGCCAGCGCAGGGAGCCGGTCTCGAGGCTGAAGAGGGTGAAACGTCCGGCGAGGAAAGCGGCGAGGGTGGAATAGAGCAACAGACTTTGTTGCTCAGAGCCCGCGGCTTGCGGATTCAGCCGGCTCAGCCCTTGCCAAGGTCCGCTTTGCCAGTGGGATATGCCCGGGAAATAGAGCAGCAGGCTGACGACGAAAAGCGCCGCAGCGGGCTGAACCCAAATCGAATCGAGGCGGGTGGTGTCCGCGGAGCGCCGTCGATCGGGTCTCAGCTCGGCGGCACAAATGGTCAAGGCAAAGAATATTCCCAGGCTGAGATCCGAAACCCACGAGGTCCAGCCCAGGGCTCCGTCCTGCGTCGAAGAGGGCAAGAGGAATATGGTGATCTGGGAGACCACGAACGCCGCCTGCGCGGGCAACATGAACAGCCAGAATCGTCGCTCACGGAGGTAGGTGCAGCGCCCCAAGCAGGTGGTGGCCGCGGGCAAAACCCACAACGCCATGAACACCACCGCCAGTCGGGCGATCCAGAAAAAAACCGACTCGGAGGGAGTGGGCGGAGGAGCCCAAAGGAGAGCTGCGCCGAGAATTAGACCGATCCCGAGGCCCGTGGCGACCCACGGATCCGTCCGCAGGATCCGGAATAGGGCCTCCTGCCATGCCTCGATCCTGTGCTCGTTGGGCAAGCTCATCGGAAGGGAAAAACGCAATGTCCTCGCTTAAAATTGAGTAGGTGAATTGTTCCAAGTTCCGGCGGCAGAAGCAAGACTCGCCGGGGGCCTCGGCGGGTGATCACGGGCTCGCGGATCGGCTCCCCGCCGGATATGCTTCCGATCGAGGAAAACCCGACCAAGAGCCATATGGGCTTGGTCTCAGCATGCGATGGTCCAAGGGGATGGCGACACGATGAGATTTGGTGAAGCGCTGGTCGAAGCGGGCGCGTTGAATCGCGACCAGCTGGCAAAAGCGCTGGAGATGCAAAAGATCTTGGGGGGACGGCTGGGCAGCAATCTCTTGGAGCTCGGCATGGTGGACGAAAACACTTTGCTCGATCATTTGGGGCGTTTTCGTGCGACCCAAACCGTCCGGGCGGAAGAGCTCAAACGTATTCCCGCGCCGGTGTTGCGCTCCATTCCACGCAAACTGGCCTTGAGATATCGGCTGATTCCCTACCAGGTGCGGGGAAAAACGCTTTATGTGGCCTCCAAGGACCCGGGCGACGCCTTGCAAGAGGACGAGATTTCCTTCCTCACCTCGTTCATGGTGAGGACCCATCTAGCCCTCGAGTTTCATTTGGATGTGGCGTTGCACCGCTATTTCAAATCACCCCTCGATCAACGCTTCGTGGCATTGACCCGGCGTTTGGCCGCCGGCTCCACCGTAGCGAGCAGCTCAGCGCCGAGCAGCCCACCGCCGAGCAGCCCACCGCCCAGCAACTCGTCTCCCGGCGCCTTCGGACCCAGCCCCGGATCTACGGGTAGAGCGCCAACCTCGATTCCATCGATCCAAGGCCCGCCGAGCACGGCACCTCCGTCCGTGGGCGGCGGGGCCGGCGCGCCGACTTCACCGGTGTCGTCGGTGTCTTCGTCCGCTTCGACCCCCGGGTCGCAGCCCACCTCGTCGCAGGCTGTGCCCTCCGCTCCGCCGGCACCCCGCCCTGCTCCGTCGACCCTCGGGCAGGCCGCGGAGCCCGGGACCGGCTCCGGGTCAACCGGACCGCAGGCTCCGTTTCGAAATTTGAGCACCCCCGAGCCCAGCATGGAATTTATCGAGCTCGACGCCGATGACCTCGCCTTGCTCCGCGGATCGGAGAGCGGTGCCCCGGCGGAGATTCCGCAGGCGGCACCCACGGCTCCGGCCTTCGGTCCCGGAATCGGTGAGCTGTTGCCCGATGAGCCGTCAGCGGAGGTCCTCGGCGGTCCGGAAGCTCACGAAAGCGAGCAGGTGCCTTCCGAGCAGGACTTCGAATCGGACGAGCCGTTCGGCATGCCCGAGGGCGCCGATTTGGAGGACCAGCTGATCTGGGCGTCTCGAGAGCTGCAGGCGGCGGATATCCGCGACGAGATCGGCGATGTGCTGTTGGAATTCGCCTCCGCCCACTACCGGCGACGGGCCTTGGTGATCCGTCGCAAAGATGAGCTGGTGGGCTGGATGGCCTCCGGCGAGGGATTGGGCGGGCAAGCCGATACCGGCTCGATCCGCGAGCTGAGCTTGGCGGGCAGCGCGCCGTCGGTCTTCTTTGGTCTCCAAGAGGCGGGTAGCTTCTGGTTGGGGCCGCTGCCCCTCTTGCCGGCCAATCGCCTGCTGATCGAAGCACTGGGAGATCCCGCGCCGAAGGATTGTCTGGTGCTGCCGATCAGCCTGCGGTCGAAAATCGTCGGTTATCTCTATGCCGACAACCTCGACGACGGCGTCGCGGGCACCCCGGTGGCGGAGATGAAAAGATTGGTGGCCAAGGCCGGCTTGGCCTTTGAGGTCTACATTCTGAAAAACAAGATCCGGATGATGTGATGACCCGAGAAGAATCCAGCAAGTCCGCCCGAGCCCACGATCCATCCCCTTGGCTCGCCCTGCGCTGGCCGGCGGTCTTCGTGGTGCTCGCCCTCCTGGTTTTCCTGGCCTATCGGGAAACGTTGGACCGCGCCGGACAGAGCGTCGCGGCCGTGGGCAACGCAGCCGGAGCAGCCGCGGATCGCGTGCAGAAAATCGCCGAAGGCTTTTTTACCGGCGATGTGACGGAAAGCTTCACCTCAGCCGTCTCCAGTGTCGAAGGGGCCGGCACCGGGCGGTTGGAGGTGGCGACCGCCGAGGTGGTGGAGAAGCTGAGCCGATCCGAAGAACGGCGCATGGCCTGGGATGTGCTTTCCCTCGGCACCACCACGGTGGAAGTGGAGGTGCCGGTAACCTACCGCTACCATCTTCGCCTCGACGATCCTTGGAAGATCGAGGTCCACGGTCCCGTCTGCTTGGTGATGGCTCCGGCCATCCGTCCGAGCCTTCCCCCGGCCTTGCACACCGACCGCTTGCGCGCCCGCACGGACGAAAGCTGGTTGAGCTTCGACGGCGCGGAGAAAATGGCCGCCCTCCAGCGAAATCTGACCCCACGCCTGACCGAGCGGGCCAAAAGCCCGGGACATCTGGCCATGGTGCGAGAGCCTGCACGCAAAACCGTCGCCAAATTCGTGCGTGGCTGGCTCCTCCAACAGAATTATTGGACCGACAACAAATTCGCCACCGTGCGAGTGGTTTTTCCCGATGAGGTGGACGGCGAGCTGAACGGTGTAGACGTCACGCCCGTGCCCGAAATCCGAATCGATCCGTCCGCGAGAAAAGCGGCACCGGATCCCGAGCCGTGAGCCACCCTCGTCGCTAGCAGACTTCTCCCACAATTTGCTTCGGCTCGCGCAAGACTGGAAGCCAGATGTCAAAAAGGCGACTCGTTCGAGTCGCCTTTTTGTTCGATAAACGCGCGATCTAAAGCTTTACTTTAGATCACTTCGAATGGCCCAGGGAGCCTCAGAAGGCCGCCGTTCCCGGGGACGGGCTGCCCTGGATTTGCCAGGCGCCGGCTGCTGAGGTGCGTTCGATGGAGTCACCGGCGGGAGCGTCGCCCACGTCGGGCACACCGGCCGAGCCGGATTCGTCCATCAGGTTGCTGGTGTTGTTGGACCCGTAGATCACCGCGTCTTTGGGCACCGTGGAGCTGGTGACGCTGGAGCACGGCACGTCGAAGAGGGCCATGCCGTCGGCGGTGCTGCCGCTGTTTTGGATGTCCGGTGAGAAATCCTGCGACTGATCGAAGGTCGGGTTGTGGTTGGTGCTGTTGGAGGTCGTGCCGCCGACCACGAAAGTGGCGCCGGCCGCGACGGTTCCCGACAGCTGCAGGGTGGTGGTCGTGTAGTCGGATCCACCGGTGCCGAGGCAATATCCGGAGAGATCCACGGAGCCCGTGCCGTCGTTCTTCAGCTCCACCCACTCCAGGCCGTTGTCACTGCCCGAGGCGTCGTAGAAGACCTCGGAGAGCAGAAGGTCGCCGGTTCCGCCCCCTCCGCCCCCTCCGCCCCCTCCGCCGCCACCGCCGGAGAGGGAGGTGGAGTTGGGGGTCGGGCTGCTTTGGGCCTGCCAGGAGCCGGCGATGTCGGTGCGCTCGATGGAGCTGCCGCCGGAGACGTCGGCCACCTCGGGGCTGTTGGCGGAGCCGGTTTCATCGATCAGGCCGTTGGAGTTGCCACCGCCGTAGACCACTGCGTCCATGGGCACGGTGGTGCCCGTCACTTGGGCGCAGCGGACTCCGAAGAGGGCGACGCCGTCAGCGGTGGTGCCGCTGTTTTGCAAGCCGGGTGAGATCTCGTGCACTAGGTCGAAGCCGGGATTGGCGTTGTCGGCCGTCGAGTCCGGGCCGCCGACCACGAAGGTGCCACCGGCGGAGATCACACAGCCGCCGGAGCAGCCGTCGAGGGGAATCACACTGTTGGTGTAGTCCCCACCGCCGGAGCCGATGCACAGATCGTCGAGCAGGATGTCGCCGGAGGTGGCGTTGTAGAGCTCGATCCATTCCAAACCACTGTCCGTGCCCGACGGGTCGTACATGACCTCGCTCAGCAGCACGTCACCCGGACGCACCGTGAAAGCCCGACCGTCGATGCGGGTGCCGGGGGAGAAGAAGGCGTTATTCGATCCCGTGGCCGATTGATGCTGAACGAACGGGGCGTTGGAGTAGTCCGGGTCGCGCACGATCGACTCGTCGGAGCTCGCCTCAGAGCCGTAGGTCACGGCCTGGACCGTCGCGCTCGTGGCATCGGCGAGGGTCACCGTGTCGCCGGAGTTGTTGAGGCTCAGGCTGCCGGCGGTGAACACCAATCCGTTGTCGGCGGCGTTGCCGAAGTCGCCCGTGGGGGTGCCGCCGCCGAAGACCACCGCGGCCTCGCGGGCGGGCAAGGTGGTGCTCGCCGGGAAGGTGAATTTCACGCCTCCGGCATCGGAGATCGTCCAACCGGAGATGTCGACGTCCGTAAAGCCGGTGTTCAAGATCTCCACAAACTCGTCCTCAGTGGCGCTGCGGGTGCCGTCGCCGTTGGCATCACCGCTCGGACCGCTGGCCGGGTCGGCGAGGATCTCGCTGATCAGGACCTGCGGGAAATTGACCTCGTCCGAGAGGATATCCGCCCGTTCCCGGGGCAAGATTTGATAGCCGTCGTCGAGGGTGACCCAGGAGTCGAATTGGCTTGAAATACCGACGATGTCGAACGCCTGGGTCGGCGAGTTGGCACCAGGGATGTCCGTGTCGCCGTCGATGCGCAGGGTCAGGGTGGAAGTGCCGCCGTCGTCGGTAATGGTGACGTTGCCGTTGCCGGTTTCAGGGATCGTGCCGCTGACGATCGATACATCGTTGATGCGGATCAGCTCGCCTTCGGTGGCTTCACCGACTTGGGAGATGGTCACCACCTGGGCGGACGGCACGGTGCCGGAGCCGATGCGGGTGGAGCCGAAGTTGCCGTAGTCCTCGGCCACGCTGAGCTCGGCTTGACCTCCGAATTGCTCGATCTCGCCGATCCAGACCACGGTGTCACCACGTCCGATGGCGCTGTCGATGACCCTGTCGAAGATCTGCACACCGCCGGTGGCATCTTGCACGTAGGCCAGCGTGACGAAGTCGTGGAAGAGCCCCGGCTCCGCGGTCATGGTGCCCTCGACGCGCACGACACAGGTCTTGGTGGTCAGCACCTCGGCGCTGTTTTGGGTCCGGAAGTCGGCGATGTCGGTGGTGCCGGCGAAATAACAGCCCTGTTGGGAAAGCTCCGTTTGCGACGAGCTATCCGTGGCCGCGACTCGGAATTCCACCTTCTTGCCGTCGGTTTGGGCCGGGATCGTGCCCGTCCAGGTAATGCCCGACGACAAGCTCATGGCCACTGCAGTCTGGGAGACGCCGTCGACGTCGTAGCGGATCTCGGCGGAGCTGGTGTCTTCGAGCTTGGCGGTCACGGTGACGCTTTGGGCGGCCGTGGGCACCCGCGGCGAGTGATCGACGCTGCGAATCGCGGGCGGATAGTCGCCGATCGTGCCCGTGCCTTCATCGGCCGAGAAGGACGTCGCGGCGATGCCGCAGGCGTGGATGCGATAGCTGGTGCCGTCGGAGAGCAGGGTGATGGTGCCGGGCAGGCCGATCACCTCGCCGGCGGCGCTGTCGTCACAGTCGGCGATGGCGTCCGCCAGGGAGTCGTCGGCGCGGGTGTCGTTGGGGTCGGCGGGATTCTGTTGGTAGAAGAGGGGCGCATTGCCGTTGGTATCGTCGGTGGCCAGGATCCGGCTGACGATGTTGGCCCGCGGGTGGCCGAAGGTATTTTCAATCGAGCTCTGATTGATCGCCACCTCGGCGGCCAAGTCGGTGAGGAAGTCTTGGGTGGAGCTGGTGTCGCTGCCGTGGTGATTGACGGTGTAGACATCGACGTCCATCACCTCCACGCCCGTGGGGGTTTCGATATCGGCCACGCCCACGGCGGTATTGCCGGTCAGGTCACCGCCGATCCAGATGTCGACATCCCCGTATTCCACCACCATCGACACGGAGACGTTGTTCTCCCACTGGGCCGCGCCGGTGGTGTCGACGGTCGGGCCGCCGCACACCTCGCCGTTGACGGTGGTGAATTTCACCGTCACACCGCCGCCCAGGTCGAGGTCATAGGAAGACGTGCTGCACGCCACGGTGGTGCGGTTATAGGCCGAAGCGCCGAAGGAATAGTCGGAGTAGGCGAAGGTCGAAGGCGTGCTCATGAAAGTGCCGCGGTCATAGGCCACGGCGCCGCTGTTGAAGGGCACGTATTGGTAGACATTCTCCATCCGGCCGATGTGGTCCTCGTCGTAGTGGGTGGCGACGGTGTAATCGATACCGGTGATGATGCCGGCGTCGATCAAGTCGTTGATGAAGTGCTCGATGCCTTCGTCCACGGACTTCAAGCCGGAACCGGCATCCACCAACATGGCTTTGCCGGTGGGTGAGACCACCAGGGTGGCGCTGCCCTGCTCGATGTCGGGGTAGTAGACCCGCAACGGCTGAGCGAGGGCCGGTAACGCGATCAAGAAGACAGCGACCGCCAGCAGGGTCGCGCGAAGCTGAGAGAGGTGTTTGCCGGACATGGAATCTCCTTCTGGGGGAAAGGCTGATGAAAGACGAACGGCGGATGGCGATCCGCGGGCGGCGATCCGCGGGCGGCGGTCCGCGCACAGTCCGCAGGCGGCGGGCCTCGTCGATGGATCAATCGTCCAAGGCGACGGGAAGAGGCAAGAGGATTCGCCGCTTCTGAGTGAGGCGGCAACGAAGAGGATCTGCGAGGTGATAGATCTTAGCCCAACGGCGTGCAGATCGCTAAAAGATTCCGTCAAGGTGGAGTAAGGGGGAGGTGTCCGAGCGTAGGGACGGGGCTTGTCCCCGTCCGCTCTCCCGGCAATCGGAACGGACGGGGGCAAGCCCGGGGCAAGCCCCGCCTCTACGTCGGATCGACTAAATCGGCCAGCTCGCCTCAGGCCGTGAGCGCCAAATCCAAGCGATGTAATCGCTCAGCGGCGGTGTCTGCCCGAGCCGGCGGAGCTGGGATGCCGCCTGGGCTCGATGGTGGGTGGTGTGGGCGCAAAAAAGGTTTTTAGGTCCATGTGCATTCCTCGGACTTACACGGTTCTTTGAGAATACGGATCTCAGGGTCTAAGGCACCTGACTCGACCAAGATGTGGTGTCGCCGGATTCGAAACCATCGGTGAAAAGCTCAGACGGGCCACTGAGCCGATAGACGGTGGAGCCGTTGGCGAGGTAGAGCTCGCCGTTTTGATCTTCGCCGAAAGTGACGATGTTGGTCAGGGAAATGTCCAGCTCCTCGGTGGTCCAGGGGCCGTCGAAGCTGTCGGCGGCCCAGAGCCGGCCGCTGCACCAATCGCCGTAAAGATAACGTCCGGTGAGCATCGGAATGCTCGGCCCGCGGTAGACGTAACCGCCGGTGATAGAGCAATTACCATCGACACCGGTGGCATATTCCAGAATCGGCAGGGTGTAGCTCGGATCGTCGCAGGACGCGGTGGTCGCGGGGCAGGCGGGGTCGATGGGGTCCGGATCATGGCAGGTGGTGCCTTCCATGATCCGCCAGCCATAATTCTCGCCGCCGGAGCTGGAAGCGGGTTGGAAATCGACTTCCTCGCGGGTGTTTTGGCCGACGTCGGCGATGTAAAGATCGCCGGTGACGCGATCGAAGGAGAATCGCCAGGGCTGGCGCAGGCCCAGGGCCCACACCTCGGCAGGGGGCTCGCCCTTGCCGCCGAATGGGTTGTCCACGGGAATGCCGTAGTGGGGCGGTGTAGAAACATTTTGATCCACGTCGATGCGCAGGAGCTTGCCTTGGAATCGATCACCGGTTTGGGAGTTGCAGTTGGTGTCGGTCTGGGGTCCACCGTCGCCGTAGCCGATGTAAAGATAACCGTCGGGTCCGAATTGAATTTGACCCCCGCGATGGAGGGTGGTGGATTGAGCGACGGTGATTAGGATCACACTGCTGCCGGGATTGGCGACGTCGGGGTCCTTCGACACCGAGTATCGAGCCACCACCGAGGCATCGGAAGTGTCGGAGTAGTGGACGAAGAAGAAACCGTTGGTGTCGTAATCCGGGTGAAAGGCAATGCTTTTGATGCCACCCTCGAATCCGCTGCCCATCAGACTGCTGATATCCAAGAAGGTCGACAGCGGCAGCGTGCCGTCGTAGATCAAGATCTCACCGTCCTGGGTGGCGATAAAAAGACGGCTGTCTCCGGCATTGACGATGCTCACCGGGCTGCTGACGGACGCGATCGATGTCAGCTCGAGGCCGGAGGCGCCGAACGGCTCGGCCGAGCTGTGGGCCGGAGACCCGGTGCCCAGAGTCGCAGCGGGCATGGAGCCGCTGCAGACGGAGGCACAGAAGAAGGCACAGAGGAAGGCACAGAGGAAGGCACAGACAAGCAGAGCCAAGGATCCAGAAACGCGGCAAGAAGAGCTCGAAGACATCGCTTCCTCCGGAAGTGGGTTGGAGACGAAAGCGAGAGTGATTGAATCGACAGGAGATGTCTCAGAGCATAGAGCTTGCCCGCGGTGGCTTCAAGGGGCCACCAAGTTTCAAGGAGCCCCTGGAGCTGAAGCCGACGGTTCTGTAGTGATTGGGGACGGCGGTTTTTCTCCGGGCATGGTTGGAATTGTCTCGACAGAGGGTGCGACTTGCAGAGTCGAAGCGCCCGCTGACTCTCCTCGAGCTTTCCGCAGCTTGATATACCTCAGGTGGCGCTCCAAAGCCTTCTGATTGGTACCCCCTTCAATTTCTGCCAAGATCTCGCCGTTAGACCCAATAAAGAACGAATAGGGAACGCCATTCAGTCCCCAGGACTCCCCCATACCACCTTGCCCGGGCAGCACCGTGGGGTAGATGGATCCGAGTTGGTTTGCCTCATACGCGATTTCTTCGTGGGACATGCCCTCGTCCAGGGAGACACCCAACACTTCCACCTCCGGATGATTCTCGGCGAACGCCGAGAGCTCCGGGATCTCGTCCCGGCAAGGCGGGCACCACGTTGCCCAGAAGTTGACCAGCACGTAGTCTTTGGGCGAGTCGCTGAGGTCGCGGCGGCTTCCGTCGCGGAAGCGGACGGTTTGTTTAAGGTCGAAGACGGTTTTGGGGGCTTTGGAGGTCACCAACGGCCTGCGCGGGATGAGCTCGAATAGAAGTTTCTTCCGTTCCGCATGCTCGCGCCATATTTCGATGACGTTTTTGTTGGTTTGAGAGGCTGCTTGTTGCAGGGCGTCGCCAAAAGTATGACGATCGACGCAGGTGTCCTCCCAGACGTCCTCTTCCAAGAGAGCAGTCCGAGCGGTAAGACCGCCTCGGGCGCCAAATTCAAGCAGAGCATCGCAGGCGGCGGTAGCCAGAGGTGGCTCTAGATCCGGTCTCTTCAGCCATGTCAGGAGTGTCTCCAAGGTGGGACCGTCACCGTCGTAGTCCCCATCCAACACGGTAACCCCGCGCAACAGTCGCTCCCGAAGCTCCAAATCGGTGTTTGGGTCGTCGGCCAAGGTCAAGAGCAGATTAGCCGTGCCCCTCGGGTCGAGGTCTTCGAGATAGGCGGCGGCGTATTGTGTCAGTGATTCATGGGTTTGTGGATCCGAGAAAACCTTCACAAGGCCCTCTTTTTCGGGCCACATACCGATTTGATAGAGAGACTCGATCATGATGGTTCGGATACCCCAAGGCACTTCGGGATTGACCAAGAGATCGCGTAGGAATTGTCGGGATTTGTCGTCCGCTGGGGCCCCGTTCTCGAAGACCAGCCGGATCCCTGTAGCGCAGGTGCCCAGAATCGTATTGAGCTCCACATCGGACGGATCGGAAGTCACGCCCGGAACCAACTCGCTGATAATGTCCTGCAAGGGAGTGACGGCAAAGAGACCGCCCATATTTCCGAGGCCGGTGCAAGCAGCACCCCGATGGTCCCAGGTGTGATCAGCGTTTCGGACTACACCAGCGAGGAATTCTCCGAGTTTTCCTAGGATCTCTTGGCCGCCGGGGAAATTGTTTTCCGAGACCAAGGGCGAGATGTCGTCCGCCAGCTGTCCCGCTGCGGTGATGATGCTTGGGACCGCAGCGACTTGCTCGATGACTTGCTCTGCGGCTCTATCTTCGAGCTTCTCAAGCGACAGAAAGACCTGCTCAGCTGCCAGCAATCCTCCGATATTTGTTAAGCCTGTGGCGGCGGCGGCCCGGATGTCGTTGGGTTTGTCTTCATCACTCAGCACGTTGCCTAGAATTTTGGCCGCTTCGTAGACTAGCTGCGGCCGCCCGATCCGATGGAGATGACCGACTTGGCCGAGGTAGGAGACGACTCGACCGAGCTGTAGGATCGAGAGGTCCTTGTTGTTGTTGACCAACTCGACGGCCTGTGCAAGTGCGTCAGCGCTGTTATTGGAAAATACGTTTTTTAGTTTTTGCGTGCTCTTTCCACCACCTCCACTGGACGGCCCCAGGTCAGAGCCGGTGATGCTTCCCGGCGCGCGCTCTCGGGGGGCGACCACCACCTCTGCGACACATTTTTGGGGCACGGTTTGCAGCGACCATCGTCCAGGAGCGAGCACGGTACCTTCGACCCTGGATTCTAAAATGGTCAGATCTGTGGTTTTGCCACGAGGGTAGTCGAGGAGGTGACCAATGCGGGCCCCGGCGACCGCGACTTGAATTTCTGTCCACCTGCGAGCGAAAAACTCTGCCGCCTGAGGGGCCAGCTGATAGGTGGCGGGTTGGGGCAAGGCGTTTCGAATTTGCAGCAACACATCTGGGCATGGATTGGCCTCTAGATGGTCCAGAAGCTCACGGATCTTCAATAGATAGGCCTGACTCTGGTCCAGCTCGCCCCGTCGACGGGCTGACACCAAGTCCCGCTCGCGCATGGCCACCTCTGTGGACAGGTCAAGGGCGTGCTCCACCTGCGCGGAAGAGCAAGTGCTGGGGCTGTCTGGAGACACACCGAAGAGCTGCTGTAGCTGCTGCTGAAGGTCTTGGGGACTCAGGCCGTTGGAATCGGCTGAGGGCGGCTTGTCGACGATAGACGATGAGGGATTTTCCTTATCTTTGTCCGCTCCCTCGTCCCTCTTCGGCACCTCAAGGCAGTCCTCGCTCTTCTTAAGGTGAACTATCACGTGCTCACGGCCGACGATGGAGGTGGCGAGCACACCGTGAGCCACGGGAACCAGGACTGCGGTGACTGCTAGGCAGGTGATCATCAGCGGCTCGAGGATCTTTTGAATCACGGCTCCGTAGGGGAGGCGCCAATCGAGTTGCGCCTCCGGCTCGTCGATGGCGGCTTCGCGGTCTTCGGAATCTTCGACTGGCCCCTGACTTTCGGCCAGATCGATTTGCGCGTCGGCCGCCGCTTGGGTCGAAGCGGAATTGGAGGTTTCGTCGGGGTCGGCCTCTCGGGAACTTGCTACTTGGAGCTCATGCGGCGCGGGATCGTGATACGCCGCCTCAGAGGCGACGTCATCTATGTGTGGTTCGGTAGTCTGGTCGGCGGTTTCCGGTGTTTCGGGCACTTTGGCTTCTGACTCGAATTCCGGCGTTTCCAACTCAGCCTTCGCCTTTTGATGCTCCAACCAGCCTCTCCACGCTCTGACCGCAACCGCCAGCTCGCAGAGGATAACTAGCCAGATGACAACCCAGCCGAAGAGCTCACGGGCTTCGTGGCGCACCGCACCTCGGCGGATGGAATAGCCAGACGAGGTGGAATTGGCCGTTCGGCTGGAACCGTTGAGCAGACCCGTGAATTGAAGGGTTGAAAGTAGCCGGCTTTCGGTTGGCACGGTGGCCCGCTCAGTGGTGCGGATTTCTTTTTGGGTCGACCAGAAAATCGACTCTCGATCTTCTTCAATCGTCTCAACCAAATCAGCCCGCACCGCCGGGCGATTATTTGGATCCGCCAGCCGGGCGACCCCAACCAAACCGATGAGTAAGTCGACCGCTACGGCCAAGCAAATGACGGAGAATACCAAAGCCAAATTGCGCCTGGAGAGCCATCGAACCACCGTCGGATGATCCTTCAACATGACCGCAGCCATGGCGGCAAGCAGCCCGAGAATTAGGACGCCTACCCGTAGCCAGCTGCCGAAGACCACACTCAAGGCGTCTACCGTTGCGGCCGCTCCCACTTCCACTAGGGCGGTTGGATCCATGGAAATCATCGGTAAGCCGGCGACTCCATAGGAACCGGTGCGAGACAGAAATCCCACCACGAGCAGCGCGGTACCGACGCCTGCAGCGCCGCCCAGGAGCTTGACGAATCCAGAGAGTCGACGGACCGGAGCTGTAAAATCGATGGGCTTGTCGGACGGCTCCGGAGCAGGCTTGGCAAGATCTTGGTTTGGGCCTGTGGTCTCTACGGTGGCCGGTTTGAGGATTTTTTCTTCCGTGGATTGAGTGGGTATTTCGGACACGATAGGGCTCCAGGTTTCATCCCAACGAGTAGGTTCGGTTTACAGCGACTCGGAGCAGGGCTCCGCGCAATCTTTTTTTACAGCGCAAAGAAGCGTGTGGAGCCACCAAATAGATCGATGACCACGTTCGGGAAAAGCCGAAAAAGTCCTATGTCTTTGGGTTTGCTGATCTTCGCCGTTGAAACCAGCCACCGTCTTTTCACGTAAAAAAGCGCAAACCCAGATGTCCATGCCATTGATCGAAAGGAAGCTTCTATGCGCAAAACTCTCGTTCTACTGCTCGTGCTCTTAACGGTGCCGGCTCTTAGCGTCTTCGCGGAGGGCGAGGAGAGCTCAGGACCCGAGCTTTCCTCCATCAGCGCCTTGGCCTTTGGACCCGATGGCGTGCTCTTCGTCGGCGATGCCAAGGCGGGCTCACTTTTTGCCCTCGAAACCGGTGACACGACCCCGGGAAAGGTGACCGAGCGGATGGGCATTCAGGATGTCGAAACCCGGTTGGCGGCGATGCTCGGTACCCGATCCTCTGAGGTGCTGATCCACGACCTGGCGGTCAATCCCATCTCGCAAAAGATCTACCTGGCGGTCTCCCGGAGCCGGGCCAAGTGGGAGAGCCGCTGGCAGCTGCCCAACGACCTCGGAGACGCGGCCCTTTTGGTGCGCATCGATGCCGACGGCGAGATGGAAGCCGTGGAGACCGAGTCCATGAATTGGACCAAAGCGGACTTGCCGGATCCCGTGGGTGAGAAAGAGCACCGCTGGAAGAAGGGAACCTCCCTGCGGGTCGACGCGATCACCGACATGGTCTTCGACCACGGAACCGTTTGGGTGGCGGGGCTTTCCAACGAGGAATTCGCTTCCGCGGTCTGGCGTCTGGCCTACCCCTTCAGCGATAAGGCGACCAAGACCACCGTGGAGGTCTACCACGGGGCCCACGGCGAATGGGAAACCCACGCGCCGATCCGGACCTTCGTGCCCTACCGTTTAGGCGACACGGATCATCTCTTGGCCGCCTATTTGTGCACGCCGCTGGTGACCTTCAAAACCGCTGATTTGAGCGACGGCGCCCACGTCAAAGGCCGCACCGTGGCGGAAATGGGCTCTGGCAACTACCCCCTCGACATGGTGGTCTACCAAAAGAACGGTGAGGATCGCCTGTTGATCGCCAACAGCAACCTGCCGCTGATGATCGTCAATCCCAAAGACGTCGCGAGCTTCGAGGGCGAGATCAACACCGAGGTGGAAGGTTATATCGCCGGGGTCCCTTACGAGATCCGCTCGGGCAACGGCATTCAGCAGATGGATCGCATGGGCGACGATTGGATCGTGGTGCTCCAGCGTCTGCCCGGCGGCACCCTCGATCTCTACAACATGTCGGTGAAGCGCTTCTAAACGGTGGGACGGACGGCTGTCGGCAGCAGAACGGCTGAAGCGATCGGACGCCTTGAAACCGCGCTCCTGACGCTCGGCCTGCTCCTGCTGACCGGATTCAACGAACCCACGTCGGCCACGGTGCCGGAGCGCGCAGGGTCGGAGCCGGGCGGGATCGAGATCCGTTTCGAGACCCCCGAAGGACGCCCGGATCTGGTGACCGTCGTGGTTATCGGGTTGGAGCCGGCCGATTCAACAGTGGACCTGAGGCCGCCGTCGGAAGGAGATCGCCTGGATCCAAGGATCTGGCGCGACATCCTGCGGGTGGTGGCGGTGGAACCCGATTTCGGTGCGGTGCCGTCCGACTTTCCGTCGTTGTTGGGTAGTTATTCCTGGGCTAGGGACGAGACTGGAGCGCAGCTTCGGTTTCGTCCCAAATTTCCGCCGACTCCCGGTATCGAGCTGAGGGTCACGCTGGACCAAACGGCTTGGAGGGGTCTCAGCCCTGACGAATCCGGCGCGGACTTCACCGCCCGCTGGACCGTGCCCGATTTGACCCGGGCTCCGACCACCCGCGTCGAGGGAGTCTTTCCCTCCGGCACCCAAGGGGAAACGGTGGTGGTGCCGTCGAATCTGCTGCGCCTCTACGTCCACTTCAGTGCGCCGATGAGCGCCCACGCCGTGTTGCCGCACATCGAGCTGTTGGACGACTCGGGCACGGCGGTGCCGGTGGCTTTTGTCGGCATTCCCGGCGGGCTGTGGGATCCCGAGCGCGTTCGGCTGACACTCCTGGTGCACCCCGGGCGGGTGAAACGCGGAGTCGGACCGAATCAAGCCATGGGTCCGGTTTTGGAAGAGGGGCGCCGATACCGGCTGCGGATCGCGTCGCAAGCCCTCGACGCCGACGGTCTGCCGTTGGTGGAGGCCTTCGAGCACGAGATGCTGGTCGGTCCGCCGGATCTTCAGCCGCCGGATCCCCAGCAATGGCAGCTCGACTTGCCGAAAGATCCCCAAGATGCCCTGCGCATTCGGTTGCTGGAACCCGCGGATCGAGCTCTGCTCGAGCGTCTGCCGTGGATCGAAGGGCCCGATAGTCGACCGGTTTCGGTCGACTCCTCAGCTTCCGTCGACGGTCTCAGCCTGACCCTGAAGCCCCACCAGGACTGGGCTCCGGGTCGACACGTTCTGGTGATCCCGCCGGAGCTCGAGGACCCGTCCGGCAACCGTCCGGGGCGGCGGTTCGAAGAAGCTGGGCAAGACGCTCGCGGGCCGGGAGAGGAAATCCGAGTGGTTTTCGAAATTCGTTTCTAGCCCGCCGGACTCGTGCGGAAGCGCTATTATTTGAGCCCCTATCTTCTATTTAGGGCTTAGCGCTCATATAATATCTCTAATGAAACAGTTCTCTCTTCGCACACCCGAACAAGTCGGACTCGACCTGGCAGGCAGAGTCCGAGAGCTACGGCTGACAAAAAAATGGAAACAGAGCACCCTCGCGAAGCGATCCGGAGTGAGCCTCGCTTCTTTGCGACGCTTTGAAACCTCGGGGCAAATCTCCCTGCAGAACCTGCTGAAACTAGCCTTCGCCCTCCACCGTCTCGACGACTTCGATGAGATCTTGAACCCTCCACCCGCCGCCACCCTGGCCGAGCTCGTCGAGCTCGAAGACCAAACCCGCCAACCTAAACGCAAGCGTGGGAGCCTATGAGCCGAAGCAGGAATCGACATGCCTGCTTCGAAGTTGTTCGAGACCTCGCAAGGAGATCGATTCTTCGGTGTCGAGCGCTTCGATCGAGACGGCAATCGTCGCCGGCACGTCCACACGTTCGGCACCTTGATCCACAGCAACTTTCGAATACCGAGCTGCGACTACCGACAGCTTCTTGGTGTTCAGTCCAAGGATCCCGAAGGGGAAGGTAGGGTGAAGAAGAAGGTGGAGCCTTGCTCGCGACCTTCGGACTCGACCCAAATACGGCCACCATGGGCCTTGACGATCCGGCTGACCAACGCCAAACCGATGCCACTGCCGGACGCGTGCTCATGGACCCGGTGGAAAAGCCTGAAAATCTTTTTTTGGTCCTCTTCGTCGATGCCGATGCCGTTGTCGCGGATCCAACACAAGACCTCGTCGCCCTGAGCCACTGCTCCGACCTCGATGGTGGGTGTGGTTTGGTTCGCCATGAATTTGATCGCGTTGTCGAAAAGGTTCTGAAATAGCCTGAGAAGGTGGCTGTGATCACCGACCACCGCCGGTAGCCCGGGTGGGATGTCAATGGTCACCCCGCGCTCGTGGGCTTGACCGGCCACCAGATCGGCGGCCTCTCGGGCCAACAAGCTCAGGTTGAGTGGATCGGACCGAAGGGTGACTCTGCCGGTCTGAGAGAACACGAGAAGCTCGTCGAGCAGGCCGCTGATTTGATCCGTGGCACCGCGGATTCTGCGTAGGTCTCGGGCCACGGCCTCGTGATCGTCGTCCGCTAAGTCCTCTTCCAGCAAGTTGGTGAATCCTTGAATGGTCAGCACCGGACTCTTGAGATCGTGGCAGACGTTGTAGGTGAGCTGCTCGATTTCCTGGTTCTTCGCCTCGATGATTCGCAATCGATCCTTCTGCAATAGGTTTCGGAGCCGCAGACGATAGAAAACCAAACCCAGGCCGAACGCCACCAGCGCGGACACGAGGTAGAAGGTCCAGGTTTGATAAATCGTCGGCGCCAAGTGGAATTCGATGGAATCGCCGGATTCGGTCCAAATGCCTCCCGGATTAGCGGCCGCGACCCGGAATCGATAATGCCCGGGTGGCAGGTAGGTGTACTTGGCCGACCGCGCCCGGCCAGGGTCGATCCAATTCGGATCGAATCCTTCTAGGCGGTAGCGGTAACCCGTGCGCTCGGCGTCGAGGAAGCTCACGGCCCGATAGTGGATCTCGATCTCCCGGGTGCCCGGCTCAAGCTTCACGGCTTGGTGCTCGCCGGCGGGAAGGTGCTCGAGCGGTCGGCGATCGACCACGACCCGATCGATGAACGCCGGGATCGGCGACCAGCGCTCGGAGAGCTGGGCGGGGTCGAAAATCGACACCCCGCGAATGGTTGGGAACCAAATCCGACCGTCGGCGGTGGTGGTGCCGGCGGGATGACCCATGCCGTTGCATTCCCGGCTACCCATGCCGTCGGTTTCTGTAAAGGGGATCGGGCGAATGCGCGGAATCCGGCCGGCGGCGAAGTCTTCGAGCTCTTTTTTGAGCAGTCGAAAGACCCCGCGGTTGCTCGACAACCAGAGCCAGCCCTGGGGGGCCTCCAGAATCTGATGGACCAAGGAATCTGCCAGCCCATGCTCGACGGTATAGCGCGTGGGCGGCTCGTTCGGATTCGCCGGCCGACGAACCAGACCGCCGTCAGCGGTGCCGATCCACAAGGTGCCGATCGCATCTTGGTGCATGGCCTTTACCTCGTCTTGGGCTAAGAGGGGCTCGACGACTTGGATCCGGTCGTCTTGCCACAGTGCCAAGCCGGCGTCGGTACCGATCCAAATCTGCCCATGGTCACCCTCATAGAGAGTGAGGATTTGTGGCTGGTGCAGCCCTTGCTGGGTGGTGACAACGCGTCGCTCCTCACCCTCCTGAAGCAAGAGCCCTTTGGTGGTACCGATCCACAGCCGACCTCGACGGTCCTCGAGCAAAGAGGTAATCGCGGGGGCGCCGAGATCATGATCGAGCTCAATCCGCAACCGATTGCGGTCGATGTGGGCCAATCCGCCGGAATCGGTGCCCAACCAGAGCCGACCGGCGCTGCCCAGGGCGAGAGCCCGCACGTCTTCCCCGGGAAGACCGTCTTCCGTGGTCCAATGGCGGATCTCGCCTTCGGAGTCGATTCGAGTCAGCCCGCGATTGCTGCCGATCCACACCGATCCGCTGGGGTCTTGGAGCACCGACCAAGCGAGGTTATCGATCAATCCCTGGGATGCATCGAATACCTTGACGCTCTGCCGCCGTAGGCTCGCCAACCCGAGGATGCCGGTGCCGATCCAGAGATTGCCTTCGTGATCCTGCCAAAAGGACCGGGCCCCACTTTCTAAGAGATTCGCCTCGAACTCGGGATAGTCGATCAGCGTGTCGCCGTCGATGCGAAAGAGGCCCAAATCGGAGCCGACCCAAAGACGCCCTTCGCGGTCCTCGAAAAAAGCGTCGATCTGCATCTTCCCGTGGGTCTGGTCGAAAGGGACGAGCTTCGCGTCGGAGGAGCCGGGGGCAAAAGGGGCTGTGCCCGGATGGAATTGCCCCCATCCTCCGAGGGTGGCGACCCAGAGGCGATCGGATCGGTCTTGAAAGATCGCTTGGACTTGCGGGTGGGGCAAGCCGTGGCTTACCTCGAAGACCTCGACCTTACCGCTCAACGGATCGAGGAGCGGATCGACGAGCCGCAGCAGACCGAATTCCGTGCCGATCCAAAGACTGCCTTGCTGATCGCGGTGGATCGAGCTGATCGAGGGCTCGGTGGAAGTGAGCCCAAGGGGTACGGGGCTGAAGGCCCCATCCTGGTATCGGAGCAGACCCTGGGAGGTGGCGATCCACAGTGTGCCTCCGGTGTCTTGGTAGAGGTCTCGGATTTCTCCCCGCAGGGGGTTCGGCATAAAGCTCGGTTCATCTGAGACCGGAGCGGCGGTATGAAATCTACCGTCGGCATATCGGGTCAACCCACGCCGGGTGCCGATCCAAAGATCGCCGTGGCGGTCGAGCAAAAGGTTGCGAATGGAGTTGGAGCCCAGCTCCGGGGTGTTGGCGCGATCGTAAACCTCGAAATGCAGACCGTCGAATCGGGCCAAACCCTCTTCGGTGCCGACCCAGAGAAAGCCTTGGGCGTCCTGGGCGAGGGCGTTGACGGTGATTTGGGGGAGGCCTTCGTCCAGTCGCCAGAATTCGAAGCGATACGGCTCGTGAGCAGGCAAGAGCTGAGCATCCGCGGCCGGAAGAAATAGGCTCGGCCAAGCGGTCAGTGCCATCCAAAAGTAAATGTTCAGCGACTGTCGCAGCGCTCACTCCATCTGAGCTGAATTCAGGAGCATTCTACACGATCAATTTGTCCGTTAGAGGCCCGTGGACCGGATTCGGTGAGGCAGGGGAGGCCGGGGACTAGGGGTGGGCGGCGAGGGATTCCCGATTTTGGATCAGCTTTCGGAAGCGGGGCTCTTCGTATAGGGGAGCGAGCCCCGGCAGGCGATCCAACCACAGAATCTCCCAGTCGCGGCGTTCGTAGGCCCGCTCCAAGTATCCGAGCGCTCGCTCGATCTCGCCGGCCTGGGCGTGCACGGCGGCGCGAGACACGAGCTCGTGATCGTCCGGTGCCCGTTCGAGCAAGACGCCGAGGGAGGTCCAAAAATCGGCTTGGGAGGACTCCCGCCCCCGGCGCATGACGTCCCGGTGGGTGCTCCGGAGCCGCGGATGGAGGCGCGCGGTGGCCGATCGCTCGTCACCGCGCACCAGCTGGGCGGCGATCATCGCCGCGTTGGCCGAGCCGTGGAGGGGTTGCAGGTCGAGGGCGTTTTGGGCGTAGAGCACCGCCTCTTCTCCGCGACCGGCAAAGCTGAGCATGAAAGAAAGATCCGCGAAGCGATTTGGGGCTTGCGGCTCGAGGGCAAGGGCTTTGCGCGAGGCGTCGACCGCCTCGTCGTGCCGGCTTCGGCACGAAAGCCACCAGCTGTAAACCTGGAAAGCGTCCGGATTCCGGGGCTCGATGTCCAACGCTTTGAGCACCTGGCTCTCTGCTCGCGGAAAATCCCAATCGAAGAGCAGATGGATCGTGGCCAGGGCCAAATGAGCATCGGCGGACTCCGGGTCCAGCTCGAGGGCGCGCTCGGCGGATTGACGGGCCTGGTGGTAGAGCTGGAATCGATCCCCCAGCCGCAGGTCGGCCCGTAGGGTCGCGACCCGGGCCAAGCCCGCGTACCCACGGGCATCGTGGGGTCGTACCTCGACCACCCGCGCGAATCGCTGCTCGGCCCGGTCGAGGCTCTCCGGTGTCCGCCGGCGCAAGGCCGTCCGCGCTTCGGCCAACCACGAGCCCATGGCCTTTTCGACGGTCCTATCGACGGTACGGTCCACGGCGCGCTCGCTGGAATCCGTTTCTAGCTTGGGGTCGCCATGGGTCGAGGAAGCCGTGAGGAGGGTCTTGTTGTCGGTCGGTGCTTCGGAAGGTGCGCCGGGAGTCCCGATTCCGGTCGTCATTCCGGCAACCATCAACGTGGCGGCGATGCTCGCTGCGATCCAGTTGGAGCGCCCGAGCTGCGGGTCCGACGGAATTCCCTGGGGCGCTGCGTCGATACGGTCCTCGTCGGAAGGCTCAGGGTGAGATGAGCCGAGGACGAGAGGCCGGGTCGTCATGATCCGCACGGTGGGTATGAATCGATAGCCCCTGCGGAAGACGGTTTCAATGAAGGTCGGCGAGCGAGCTTTGTCTCCCAGGGCCTTGCGCAGCTCGTAGATGCACACCACCAAGACGTCGTCGGTGACCGAGCGCTGTTGCCAAACCCGATCCATCAGCTCGTCTTTGCCGACCACCCGCCCTTGGGACTCGAGCAGCACCACCAAGACGTCCATGGCCCGGGCGGTGACGGTTACGATCTTATTGTGGTGGGTTTCGTCTTCGTGGTCGGTGTCGATGCGGCTCAAGCAGTTGCGGGAAGGGTCCGCGACCCACGCACCGAAACCGTAGCGGATCGTGCCGTTCTCTGCGCCTTGAGCATCCATCTCGCCACCTATACGAGCCCGAGGGCGAAGTGTTTCCAGGGGCTCGAATCATCGCCTTCTCATCTCAATCTCAGGACTTCATTTCGCCGCTGGGACATGGTCGTGGCGCCGAAACCAAGACCAAGACCCAGAAACCTAGACGCAGTGGAGACATCATGCTTTCGAAAATTTCACGACCAAGCTTCTTCATACCTCTCGGGCTTCTCATGGCCTTACCTTTGGCGATGTCGGCCATGGCTGAGCCGTCCGGCTCGATAGCCCCAACGGATTTCGGCAGCCCCCACAAGGATGCTCCCGAAGAGCTGAGCCAATTCGCTTTCCTCATCGGCCATTGGCAGTGCGAGATCGATTATTTGCAGCCGGATTGGAAGACCCGCACCCAAGGCAAAGCCACTTGGACGGCCTACTACACCCAAGACGGTTTTGCGATCATGGACGATTTCCGAGGCGGCTTTTACGACGGATATCTGGCGACCACTTTTCGCGCTTACAACCGGCGTGAAAAGCGATGGCAGGGCTATTGGTTGGATGCCCGCAGCGGAACCTGGTCACAACCTTTGGTGCAGGAAGAGGTGGAAGAAGGTCTCGGATTGCGCACCCGGACCCAAGGCCGCGATCCCGAGGGCAATGTGGTAGAGATCGAGATGATCTACAACTTCTACGACATCCACCCCGACCGTTTCCGCTGGCGCCAGCTCGCGTCCCTCGACGGCGGTGAGACCTGGCGCAAGGACACTCTGAAGATCGATTGCAAGAGAGCGTCCGGCGCGGATCCCGCCGCAGGCTCGGCGGGATCCACGAAGTCGAAATAGCCAGCGTAGGGTCGGGGCTTGTCCCCGACCGGGCCTGAGGCGGTACCGCCTCGCCTCTCGGGTAGGGGAGGCCCCAACCTTAGATTCGTCAAGGAGAGGCTAGGACCTCGAATTCGGAGGTGTCCGAGTGGAGAGCTCCGCCGGTCGAGGACGACCACGCGCTCAGATCCCCGCTCTCAAAGCCGTCGTTGAACAGGGTTTGGCTTGCCTTCCAGTGTTGGAGCAGCGTTCTCAGGGCTTCCGGGGGATTGGTGGGTTTGGGATCTCCCGCTTGGTCTGCGTCGTTGAGCCCATGGCAAGAAGCGCAGACCCGCACCTCTCCGGGTTGGAAGGTCACCCAATAGCGTTCGCGCACCACCGGCTCGTTGGACGGATCCGTGAGCTGCCACGACATGGCCCGGTGGGCCGGCACCATGGCGGCCATGGAGCCGTCGAGCCCCAGGTTGACGCTGCCGCCGGCGCCGGTGGTCGGCGGATTGTCGTCCACCCCGTGCATCTCGCGGGCAAGCACCCGTCGACCCGCCCGCGCCTGGGCTCCCGACAATCGGGTGCCACGTACTTGGTCGCCCTGGAAGAATTGCAAGTAGCGGACGTCGTAGACCACGCCACCTTCGGGCACGGTTTGGGTGCCACCGGGCACCCGAAGATTGAAACCCTGCTGACGATCGAGCCGCTCCCGGGTGGTGACGTCTCGGCTCACCACCAGAGCCAGGTCGTTGGCGCGCAGGTAGGCCTGAAACTCCGCCAGATCCACACCCTCCTCGGAGAAAATTTGAGTTTCTATGGCCGGAACGGGTGTCTGGGTGATCGGCGGCACCGTGCGCGCACGGACCTCCACCGGCGACATCTCCCACATGGGCCCGGAATATCGCTCGGTGAAGTCGGGGGTGAAATATTCGACCGTTCGGCTGATGGGCGATGCTCCGGTGATTGCGCCGCCGGCCACGAAGTGATCGCCGTTGGCGACCAGCTTACGGATCCTGAAATCGTAGCGAGATACGGTCGTGGCGGGCACGTGATCCTGCGCGGCGCAGTCTCCCACCGGATCCGTTCCCTCCTCCTTGTCGCCACGCATTTCCGAGCTGTGCACGGCCAACACCGTGCCGTTGGTGAGGGGCATGGGATCCCGAAAATGACCGGTTTGATCAGGCCCCGGCGTGCCGCCTTCACCGATCGGATTGCGGGTCTCGTCGTGGCTGACGCGGGTCACCACCATCTCGTGGGCGCCGAGGCTGGGGGGCGCATCCATCCGCACCACCTGACCGGCCGCGTGGGTGTCGAGCTCGGGGGCATCGACACCGTAATAACGGCCCGCTTGGGTCGGATCCTCGGCCATGTGGAAAAAGCTCTCGATGGATTTGTCGTTCAATCGACCGGAGACCGCGGCGATGAAGTCCGTGAGGTTGGGGTCGTCCAAGCGCGAACGGGAAAAGAAATTGTGCAGCTCGTGACGACCCACGTGGTTCAAGGTCTCCAGCTCCGAGCCGTCGGAATGCATCATCCAGGGAAAGAAATGATTGAAGCGGTGGTCGTTGACGTTGGGATCCTGGCTGAACCGGAGCTCCGGGAAGACGTCCACCGCCGGAGACGTAGCGGCATCGGGCTCTTCGCTGGCCCAATCGAAGTTGTCGTAGGCGGGATTGGCGGCCTGCTGGTCGGTTTGGAGGTGATCCCAACGGGTAAAGAGGATGCGCCCGAAGCTGTCGACCAGGGGGTCGAAATTGCCCGACGGTGCGTGATCCAAGATTTCGAGCACGCCGGTGACCGGGTCGAGGGCCCACAGGCCGCTATTGCTCGGGCTCGACTCGTATTCATCCTGCTGCGGATAGAGATGTCGGCGGCCGTCACGGGGGCGATCGGACACGAAAACGACGCGACCATCGGCGCTGTAGATCGGGTAGAAGTTGTTGAAATTTTCGTCCTGGTGCGGCACCTTGGTGATGGTCATCGGCTCGCCCCGACCCAAGCCGTCAATTTCGTAGAGCTGCCAGTAGGTCTCGGTTTGTTGGAAGCAGCTGTCGGCGGCGCCGATCACCATACTGAACAAGGCTTTGGTGCCATCGAAGGACACGCTCGGGTCGCGGACGGCGATCGAGCTCGAGCCCTGGTGGACTCCGGCCTCGCCGAAACCGGCCTCGCGGGTGAGATTGCACAGCTCACCGTCGGGATAGAGGATGTACACATCACCGCCACGCCCGGCCCGGGTGACCCCGGGCAAGTGATTGGCAAAGGTGGAGCCCACGGTGGCGAAGTCGCCGGCCACGGGCATTTGGGTGACGAAAAGAATGGGGTTGGGCAAGCCGGTGGGGTCGACCTGGGTCGATTCGGTGCACAGAGCACCGTGGGCGGCTAGGCCCGACATCCAGAACCCCGACATCCAAAAGATGGTGATCACCAACGTGCTCCATCCGGCTGAGCCACGGGAGCGGGGGAACGAGAAGCGATTCAGCATCGGCAGCTCTCCTGGCAGGCTTCGGCGCCTGCGTGATTGGGAGGAAGGGCGGGCCCTGAAGGCCCACAAAGACGGACATTCCCATGCCGGTACGGAATTCGCGGCCCATTCCCGCCGGCCGATCGAAAACTCTCTCGGATCCGTCCTGCGAAGCCGTCTGGCGAGTCGTCTTCGGGAGCCGTCTTGCGCAGCCGTCCAGCGAGCCGAGGGTTGCTTGTCGGGGGAGATCGGTTCTGCTAGGGTCCCGGCTTGCGCGCGGGTGCCGCGCGCCATCCAACTCGAAAATTCGCCCGTTCCGTAGACAAATAGAGGCACTCCCATGGCCAATACCATCGTTCTCGGCATGCAGTGGGGTGACGAAGGCAAGGGCAAGATCGTCGATCTGGTCTGTCCCGCTTTCGATGCCGTCGCCCGTTTTCAAGGCGGCCACAACGCCGGTCACACCGTGAAATTCGCCGACCGTCATTTCGCCCTGCATTTCCTGCCCTCGGGCATTCTGCACGGTGAGACCCCTTGTGTGCTCGGCAACGGCATGGTGATCTACCCGGAAGCCCTCTTCGAAGAGGTGGCCGGGGTGGAAGCCGCGGGGGTCCGCACCGAGGGTCGCCTAATCCTCTCCGATCGCGCCCAAGTGATTCTGCCCATGCACCTAGCCCTCGATCGCGCCCGCGAGGACGCCCGGGGCGAGAGCAAAATCGGCACCACCGTGCGGGGCATCGGCCCCACCTACGAGACCAAGGCCGGACGTATGGGTCTGCGCACCGGCGATTTGGTAGTCGATGGTTTGGAACGTCGCCTCGAGGTCCTGGTCCGCCACTTCGAGCCCCAGCTCAAAGCGCTAGGCAGCGACGAAATGCTCTCCGTCTCCGAGCTGTCGGCCCTGTGTCGCGAATGGGCCGACCGCATCGGCCCGATGCTGCGCGATACCGCCACCTACTTGAACGGCCTGATCGACGACGGCAAAAACGTGCTCTTCGAAGGCGCCCAAGGCGCGCTGCTCGACATCGACCACGGCACCTATCCCTTCGTCACCAGCTCCAACGCCACCGCCGGCGGAGTCGCCACCGGAACCGGCGTGCCGCCCACCCGCATCGATGGTGTGCTCGGCGTGATCAAGGCCTACACCACTCGCGTCGGCGCCGGTCCCTTCGTCTCCGAGCTGCACGACGCCGACGGCGAGCACCTGCGCGAGCGGGGCAACGAATTCGGCACCTCCACCGGCCGTCCCCGCCGCTGCGGCTGGTTCGACGCCGTTGCCGCCCGCTACTCCCGCATGCTCAACGGCGTCACCGCCATGGCCGTCACCAAGCTCGACGTCATGGACGAGCTGGCGGACATCAAAGTCTGCACAGGTTACCGGTACCAAGGCGAGGTGCTCGAAAGCTTCCCTGCGGCGATCGAGATCCTCGAGCAAGTCGAGCCGGTCTACGAAACCCTGCCCGGCTGGCAAAGCACCACCGTCGGCATCCTCGACCCGTCCGAGCTACCCAAAGCCGCCCGCGACTACCTCAGCTACCTCGAAAAGCTCGTCGGAGCCCCCGTCGGCATGATCTCCACCGGACCCCGCCGCGAAGAGACCATCGTCATGGACAGCCCGGAAATGCAAGGCATGCTGAGCCAAAAACTAGGCGCCGTGCTCGACCATCGCGGCACGCCCTGAAGAAAGTCACAGAAGACCTTTGACCTCCGCAAATCTTCGTCTATAATTCGCCGCCTCGGTGGGTCGTTAGCTCAGTTGGTAGAGCAGCGGACTTTTAATCCGCGGGTCGTAGGTTCGAGACCTACACGACCCACCAATTAAATCGCAGAAAATAAGCCACTTACGGCACTAGGGCGATCCTTCGGGGTCGCCCTTTCTGCGTTACAGTAAGCACATAGTAAGCAGATGGGAGCGATTCAAGGCGTAGGTAGTGGGGCGTTGTTCATCATCGCTTCCGACGTTTCAGCTCCTCACCCGCCCGCCTTAGGCTCCGACCGAAGCTCTTCTCAGAACGGAGGGCGTTCCGAGCCGCCGCAGCGATTCCATCTCCCGAACACCTTTGCTCCAATACCGGCGCTCAACAGCGTCTCTAGCTCGAGAAAGCGACTGATCGGTCTGTAGAATCAGGGGTCGGTGCATCCTTCTTGATAGCCTGAGCGGCGAGGCAATTCCGCCTCCAAGTTCAGGAGATCAGAAATGAATCTGCAGACGAATCTGAGATCTGGTGCGCAAGGCTTCATCGTGCCGACGGGTTAGCCCTTGGAGAGGCGGCAGGTGTCGGCATACCTGCCGCCTGACGGTAGACCGCCTTTACATCATAGGGCTATGTCCGGATAGCAGGTGACCCCTTGCTGCCAACTGCGAAAGGAGACTCAGATGAGGGTAGGGACAACCATGAAAACCGGGGCTCAGGGGGTTATCGTCGCGACCGGTTGATCGGTCCACTTGCCGGACATCGCATGGGAGGCGCCTCCTTCCAGCGCATCATGCTGATCTGCTTCCGAGCGGTCCGGATTTCCTCGGGAGTCTGGGGAAATCGAGAACGCCAAGTCCCGAGAATCTCCCAGAGCTCTTGGTTTGGCGAGATTCTTTCGAGGTAGCACTTGGTTTCTTCGACAAGAAGAGCATAGGCGGCACGGTCTTCAAAGAGCAGGTACATACCAGCGAGATCGAGGCTTGCCAGGGTGTATTCCTGGAATTCTTCGAGATCCCGCAGCCCATTGCGAGCCTTCCTGACCAGCCGTTCCCCTTGCTTGGTAAGTCCCAGATTGAAGGCAATCTTGCCCATATGCCAATTGACCTGCATCTTGGCGATAGATTTGGGTTGTCGACCCATCAGGCTTTTGGCTCGTTCCAAGTGCCGGTAGGCACGTTCTTGGGCAATCATCGAGGCTGAAGACTCAGAAAGGATCTTCCCGAGACCGTGCAAGGCAGCGATAAGAACTCGACGCCCGCGTCGGGATTTACGTTTGTCTACAACCAGCCGGACCGCTTCAGCAAGATCGACGAAGCCGTCGCCTGTTTCCAGCATCGTGTGCTTGGCGGCTCCGCGAAGAACAAGCGCCTCGGCACGAAGCAGCATCTCGATCTGAGTCGATCCTCCACACCGATCAAGCGCAGCCTGAGCCTTCTTGACTGCATCCGGATCGTTCCGAATAAAGAGCAGCCAGCCGTAGCGACAGTGGAGCTCCGTCAGCGTGGGCGAATCGATCCCGATTTCGGCAAGAGAATACGCGGTGGCGTATAGCTGGCTCGCCCGCTCGAATTCGCCGACTCTTCGAGCCACGGAAGCAGTAACAAAGCGAGCTCTCACCTGAAACGAACGTTTTTCTTCCTGGCTGCTGTAGCTTCCGTCTCTTCCGCGAACACCGATTCTTTGATCTGCCAGTGTGATCATGGGCTGTGCCATTTCCAGAGCCGGGCCAGGTCGATGCACGGCTTCGTCATCGATGCGATCGAGAAAACGTTGAAGGAATGGGACGTTCCAATAGCTGTCATCGGCCAGGATCCGGTGCGGCCTCTTGACCGCTCTACCGACCAGCAGAGTTGTCCTTCGATAGGGGGTCGTTGCCATTAGGTCACCAAAATGCTGCTCTGGATGCTGAAGAAGCCGGAAATCAAGTCGAGAATGATAATACAAAATGACAAGGAGATCCCGATACGGTGAACTGACCCCTGATTTTGCGATCCGAGGGATCTTCAAGGTCGGCAGAAGGTACGGGAAATAGTGGTCCGGTTGTTGCCGAGTCCTAGACTCCGCTCACCATCAACACATTGGGAGTCTGTGTTGAGCCACTTCCGCAGGCTCCCTATTTTTGACCCCTGGTGAGATGAGCCACGAATTCCACCTTGCCGACTTCGCCACTGCCCCGACTGAGCTTGAGCTCGAACCAAGGCATCTGGAGCATTTGATCTCTGCCTTGCTGCGCGCCGAGAACCCGCGCTCCCTGCGCGTGCTCTTCTGGCTGCTGCTGCAAACGGTCGCAGCCAAGCCTGAGCTCCTGGCGAAACTGAACGAGGACTGGCTGCCTACAGAACCAGATCTCGCCCAGCTCCTGGAAGATGCAGGCAAGGACGGAACCTGGGCGGTTCTTTCGCTGGAAGGCTTGGAAGGACGGCTGGAACGGCTCTGGCAGCTCAGTGACGATGCGGGCCTGGCGAACCTCACCAGATCATCGGATCCCTGGGAAATGGTCTCCGTCGCGCCCATGGCCGCCCTCTACGCCGAGCGCCAACTCGATGAGCTCATTGCGGCAGTGGCCCAGGGGCGACAGTGGAAAGATCCTGCGGAGATCTTGAACCCGGACGGCGAGCAGGAATTCGATCTCGAAGCCATGATCGGCTTGGCAGAAGCACGGATGGTGCGGACCGAGGGCGGGGAAGCGTTGAACCTGGTGGTTTTATGCCTGATGAATTATGCGGATCGGGTGAATTAGGTCTTTCTGGGATCAGCAGGAATCAGACGGAGCTATCAACCCGATTGGGTGTGTTAGCGCACATGGGTGGGCGGGGCGTCACGACAACTGGCGCCTCGCCCAATTTTTTCGCAGCGAAAATCTCCTGGCTGCCGCAGGGCTTCGCAGTCGCAGATGAAACTCGTAGGGTGGCGATACTCTTTCTCCGCCTCATCTGCCGCCTCCCGCCCTTTCCCTCTTCATCGCTCGCCTCTTTGGCGCCCCCTGGCGCTGGTTGGTTGGACTCTTCCAATCCCGAGTCCATGGCGATGCTCGCTGGATGTCCAGTCGGGAACGTCGTCGCTTCCTGACACCCCACCATCAGGGATCGGTTCTCGGCAAAGACCAACGGCTCAGCCTTGAAGACTCCTTCCGCAATCTCGTCTTGGTCGCGCCGACGGGATCGGGAAAGACCACGCGGTATGTGATCCCAAACGTCTTGCTCGCCCAAGGCTCGGTAGTGGTGACCGATCCATCGGGGGAGATTTTTGAGAAAACGTCCGGCCACCTGCACGATCGCGGATTCCGTATCGAGGTGTTGCAACCAGCCAAGCTGGAAGAGAGCCTCCAATTCAATCCCTTGCACTATTGGCAGACACCACAACAACTGCGGCAGCTTTCCACAATCCTCGCCAAGGGTATCGCTGGGGCAAATAGTGATCCCTTCTGGACGACGTCGGCGATCAACGTGCTCTTCTTTGGTCTGGCGGCTATCACGAAAGTTGACGACAAGCGGCTCGTCCATCTCGCCAATCTTCGCCTGTTGCTGAATCATCTCGATGCCGAGAGCAAACGGGTGGAGCGCTTCATGGCGCGGTATCTCGGGACCAATAGCCACTCGACACTGTTCTCGGAATACCGGGCCTTTCAGCTCATGGACGGCCGTGTGAAGGCTTCAATTCTCGCGACGGCAAGGGCAGCACTGGATCTCTGGTCGGATGAATCGGTGGCGAAACTGACGGCAGCGAACACGGTCGACTTGCATTCGTTGCGGAAGGAACAGACAGCGCTGTACCTGATCGTCCCCGAGCATCAAGTCGGCTATTTCGGGCCACTCGCGAATCTCTTCTACGCCACCTGCTTCCAGATCTGTCTCGAATCCGGTGACGATCCTCAAGACCTCCCGGTGTTCTTTCTCCTTGATGAATTCGGGAATCTCGGCTACGTCCATGACTTCGCGGCCATGATCACTACCCTGCGCAAGCGGCGTTGCTCGGTGAGTCTGATCATCCAAGAGTTGTCTCAGCTGCGAGCGGTCTACGGTGAAGACGGAGCACGAACGATCTTTTCTGGTGGCGCCGCGAACAAGCTCTTCTTCTCCGGTCTCGATCTGGAGACGGCTCAGTACGTGGAGCAGTCACTGGGCAAAAATACGGAATATGACACGACCTTCGGTGGCATCGACGAAGCTTCGCGTACCCTGAGCGTGCCGCTGATGTATGCGGATCAGATCCGGCGGATGAGTCGAAACAAGGCGATCCTGATCTCGGGGCGGCAGAAGCCGGTGAGGTTTGAGGTGGGGGCGTATTTCCAGGCGGGGAAGTTGAGGGAGATGGCGGAGAAGGCGAGCTTTGTGATGGCGAGAGGGCAGAGTGGGGAACCGGAGTTTCTGGATTTGGGCTGAACTCTTGGCTTGGGCCGTTTGGTGTTGAGAATCAATGGCTAAATAGGTAAAATAGCTGCGCAGCGTTTCTTCCTTTTTCTTCGTTCTGCCGTCAGCGACTCTTTTTCGGTCTCAGCCGATTGTCGGGTGAGGTACGTCTACCGAAATGATGGTGATTCAATGAAACATTTGTATGGAAGGATCTGGAACGGTGGGATGGAAACAGCTTTCTTATCGAAACTATTTGAAACCTCTGACTTACAGTTTATTGGCGTTGTCCTCAGTACTCGTAGCGAGTGTGCTCATTGCTGAACAGGACCCCACACCTGAAGAGGGAATTGGTGAGCCAGAATCCGTATTCGAAGACGGCTTCGAATCTGGCAGCTTTGACCAATGGAGTAACAGCGAAGGCGGTCCGAGTGTCGTTTGGGATCCTGATCACATCGATGTCACTGTGGCTGTCGCTGATCAAGTTCCTGTTCGTTTGACCCTGCTTATTCGTACTGATCTCCCGGCGACTAACCTGGAGCTTACACCCAGTCTCCAAGGAATTGTCACGGTCAATCCGACGAGCCTCCCCGCCGTAGGTGCCGGTACTGAGGTGACGGTAGACCTCACCTTGACCGCGACAGCACTAGAGGAATTTGGTGGAACCTTGAAGGTCCGGCAAGCTGAAGGTCCGCCTAGAACTTTTGCCAGGCCTTTGCCCATCACAATTGTGGGATCTGAAGGTTCTTCCTTGCCGCCAGATCCGGATCCAGATATCAACAGTGCCACTCTGGAGGGCATTGACAGCAATGGTGATGGGGTGCGGGATGATGTGGAAATCTTTATCGCAACCAATTGGGAGAGTCGCAACGATCAAGAGGCGCTGATGCAGTACGCCCGAGCCTTGGCGCAAACCTACTCACCGGAGAGCTATGCGTCAGCTCATACGTCGATTAGCAGGGCCCGTTCGTGTTTCCTTGGCCTTCGAAACCTGCTTGATCTTGATGATGCCGATATCTTTATCGCAACTTCAATGAATGCTTGGGGCGATATCAAGACGATACGGCAGGAAATGCTGAGCACACTGGAGCGAACTGAGGCTTACCTTGCATACAACAGCTCGCTGAGCGGAAAGCGAATAGCCTCTCGGGCGGATAGCGTCGAAGACTGTGAATTTGTAGTGGAAGGGGATGGGCAATGAAAAAAGCAATAGCATTTTTCCTACTCCTTTCTTGGACCACCCCTCTTCTGGCACAGCCCCAGCGAGTCATCGGTTATGTCAATGGCGTGTTTAATACTGAAGAAGATGCTCAGATAACCCTCAATGTCCTGTATGGGCTCTATCGAATTGATTTTCAGGGCGAAATGTCTCGGGAAGAATTCGAAATTCAGTATAGAAAGGAACTATTTTACAACGAAACAGCTTGCCCCGATGATCCGGATGCTGGAATCTTCACAAAAGTGACCTGCCTGGGCGATCTATTTGAGGCCGGTGTCCAGAATGGCTCGATTCAGACGGCCCGAGAATTCTGGGAACTGGAAGATGTTCTAGTTCGAGCGGATCCTGCTACAGAACTTGCTGAGGAGGTCGCTCAGGCAGCTCTGGATGTCGTAATTGACCTGTCAGAGCAAATCATTGTTGAAGATACTGAGGTGATTCGAAACCAAATCCAAGAATTGACGGATGCTGGTCATGAAGTTGTGATGGTGATGCACTCGCAGGGGAACTTTTTCGGAAACGACGCTTGGGACGAGTTGAATGGATACGGGCAACTGCTCACTACACCCGTCAGTATAGCGACGCCGGACAGCAGAGTTGCCAACAGCGGTGAGTACACTACCGTTCACTGCGATCCAATTGATTCTGTCCCCTTCGCTCTTCCATCGAATCTGTCGTCAATTGACTGCCCGTGGTTCCCGGGAACTGGGGTTGCTGGATGTAAGTTGATGTGCCATGCGGTCATGACCTATCTCTCCGGAGGAGTCAGCGATAGTCTCTCTCGAAGTTTGATCTTTGGCTACATACACCAGGGTTTCGAGGGCGCAATTCCCAGCGAATCCCTTATTGAGAACGGGAGCTTTACATTCGGGACCGATGGATGGACTTTGGCTGGAGACTTCTGGGCCGGGACGACTTTGAGTAATTATCTTTCGCCGTATGGATATTCGGCTGGAGGCGTAGACTCAAATGGGTTTCATAAAAACAATGCCTCCGGCACAATGGAGCAAACGGTCTTTATTCCAGCGAATCAAGGGGATGTTGCGACTCTTCGCTTCCATTTGAATATCACTACTGATGAGCCAACCAGCGAGGTTTTTGACCAATTCGGTGTTCTGCTCTTCAATGGAGACACTGGAGAATATATTTCGACGCCGATTTTCGGCCACAATGGAAACGCCTCGTCATCTCCCACTGACTACGATCTATTCGTGATCGATATGAGCGGTTTTCTTGGTCGGTCAATAAAAATACAGTTTAAAGCTACCTCAGATAATTCCTATCCGACAGTTTTTCGGATCGACGACGTGTCGCTAATCGTCCGCTAAGTTTCTGCGGGCCGTCCTACGATTTTGTAGAAACGGCCCGCTTTAGCATTCCCCACGCTGCTTCAACGACACCCATTGTCGTCCTTGCCCCAGAATCAGATGATCCATCAACCGAATCCCCAACAGTTCTGAAGCCTCCTTCATCCGTATCGTAAACTCCAGATCCTCCGGCGAAGGATCGGGATCACCCATCGGATGAGTGTGACAGAGCACAATCCCAGCCGCATTCACCAGTAACGCCGCTTGGAGAATCACCCGCGGATCCGCCGTACAACGCGTCAACGTCCCCCGAAACGCCTCCTGCCAAGCGATCACCACATTGCGCATATCCACAAACGCCGCCGCCATCACCTCCTGGGCTCGATCCCCCAGCTCCAACCAGAAATATCGCGCCGCCATTTCCGGCCGATCGATCTTCGTCTCCGGCACCCGCACTTGACCGTCAGCCACCACCTGCAAGCGATAGCGCGTCACCACCCGCAACTGCTCGATCTGTTGCTCGACATTCACGAGATCCGCAAAGCCGAAGGGAACTCACCCGAGCTCGGTTCCGAGACGGTCTCCGATGGTGAAGTTTGAGAAACGGAAAACGGCAGATCGAGATTCATGCCGGACTGGATACGCGAAGGTTTCATGGGAAAGAAAAAAGAAAAAGAAAGGAAAAGAGGAGCGCAAACAAAGAGTCGAGAGTCGCAAGGGTACAGCTAACGACCGAAATCCACTCCGCAACCACGTACTTGTCGTCGGCCTTTCCGAAGCCCAGTGGACCCAAGGGCCTCTCTAGCGCGTTGCCACTGCCACTGCGCTGATTCAAACACCTCCGCCAACCCCAACGTTTTCAACCGATACCGCCGACCGTTCTCCACGTCCTCCACCCCGGCACTCTTCCCGCGCTTGTACAGGCGCAACCCTTTCTTCAACAACCGCCGGAAACACTCCGCTCCAGTCGTCGCCACCGCTAGCTCAGCACGAACCAAACCGGCTACCATCTCTTTCCGCGTCGACCGCCGATCTCCCCGTCGCTTCCTTTCTCTCTCACCGCGACTCAGGTGCAGCCTCGATGATGCCGGTAGCGATCTCGATTTCACTTTCACCCCACCCTGCGCCACCGAATGCCCAAGGAACGGATACCGCTCCCGCTGATATCGCTCCACCTCTCTCTGAATCGACCGAAAATCACACCTCGATAACCTCAAGCGCCGCGAGCTGCCGACATTATTCGCCGAAATCACCACATGGACATGGGGGCACTCCGTATTGAAATGCCCCCGCGCATACGCCAACGCATACGGCGCCCGCAGATCCAAATATCGGCGCACCAAATCCTCCATCATCGGTACCGTCACCGATTCCCGATCCTCCTGCCCGAAACTCAAGATCTCGTGGTAGAGCACATTTCCATTCTTTCGCCGCTTCAAGCACCCGGCATTGGCGAAAAACTCCCGACGGATCCCGTCGAGATCATTTTCCTGAGCCTTCACATTGTGGAGCCAAGCGGGGCCGACAGATTCCGGGGCATTCACATACCGCAGCAGCTGCCCGAAGGTCTTACTCTTCCTCGACATCGATTTGATGATCATGGGGCAAAGATTCAAGAGCCTGACGCAACACCAACACCAAACGCTCCATCATGATCACCAACTGCGCCGCCTTCCGGAGATCGTCATGAGTTAACCGCTGATACGTTTTCGCCCGCTTGGCGATCTGATTCAGATTCGTCCCCACTCTTCTGACCTCCTGGACAATCTTGGTCAAATGCTTCTCCAAGGAGGACGGCAACAACGACCGTCGATCGAGATAGGCCAACGCCGCATCGCGGACAAAAGGAGCGAGCCGAGAATTGAATTGTTGAGCGACCTGCTGGAGCCGAAAGAACTGCTCAGGATGAAGATTGCAGGTGACGCGGTGGGTGTAGGTTCCGTGCATGGGGTGAGAATAAAAAGGGAAAAGTCTCCGAGTAGGTAAACGAAGCCAACGGCTCAGAGTCCCCAATATCGAAGAGACGCGACCCACCCTAACGACCCCTGAATCTCCCGCAAACCCTCTCGGCATCTGGGCTGCCGAAAACTCCTGCCAACCGGAAAAAAGTCGGGAAATTTAAGGCTGGTTTAGGAGAGCTTAAGTATTCACTAAGCGTTCGGGTGGAACCATCGGTTAGTCCATGCCTTCCAAAGCAAGAAGCGTTTTCGTTTTGTTGATATGCCTGGTCCATGAGCCTGGTTGCAAGATAAAACCGCGTTTACGAATAGGGAGAAAGTGAAGATGCCCTGGCACTTCTTGCTTTCTTCAAATTGTCCTGAGCCCCAAAATGTTTAGAGAATGAAGAGGGATGTGAAGGTGAAACCCAGCGACAAGGCCACTAGACGATGGACGCAGCTCAAGTTCGTGCTGAGATTCAGCGAGACCACCCTACGGAACTGGCTGAGTAAGAAGGTCCTATTTACTGTGTTACCGGTGGTTATTGTCGCGATGGTCGCCTGGGCACTCTGTGAAGACAATCGCGAAATTAAGATCCTTTTAGCTCCGGAATGGTCGTTTGCCGCAATTGTTCTCTATGATGCGGCGATTGGGAAGCTCATGTTTCTGGCAACGAACCGGCATTTCCCCAATAGCTTCAGTAGTTACGCTCGGATGCTTCTGATTCCACTCATTCTATCGGCGGTGATTTTTCTCTTTGCGATTCTCAATCGCGAGGGTACCGGATTCAAATTCGACGAGCAGTTTCTCATCTGGGCCCAGATAATTCTGTTTAGCCTAGCTGCTGTGATGTCCTATGGCGCAGAAATACTGGACACCGCCATTATTGAAGAACGGAATCGGATTCCAGAATGGATGGCTCGCTCGCGTTACTATACCTACTTAGAGTCAGATCTCTCTAGAATCGAGAAATCCCTTCAAAGGGTAGAATCAATGGTGGTATCTTTCGATAAAATGCAGTTTCCAAACTACGGCGACAGCACAGCGAGAGAAAACTGGAATCAGGATCAAAGAAGAGTCATTGTCCGTTGGCTGGAGCAGATCGACGAGAAGACGACCAAGGTGCATACCCAAGTTGCGGATTGGGAATCCCGACTACGAGCGAAAGCTATCGATGAAGAATAGTTTTGTCTCATAGAGGTGTCGTTGCCAGTGGGGTCGAGGGGCAAAGCCCCCGCAAGAGCGATTGGGCTCCGAGCTTTGCTCGGATGCCCAATTGCAATCTTGCCCCCGCCCCAAGCTGTGCTTCCTGGGTGGGGCCACAGCTCATCGTTCCGGCAGCTTTGCTGCCCGCCGCCGAACAACCGTGGGGTGTTTGCTAGCCGGGGGTTGCTCGGCAACCATCGTCAAAGATGGACACCTTCGTCGTCGATTTTGGCGACGTCACTGCGGCAGCTTTGCTGCTGGCGATGTAAAACAGACTGAGCACTCTCTGGCCGCAGTGCTGCCGAGGCGAAGTGCCAAATAGTTGACGTTGGTCAGAGTGCTCTCCATGCTGAGGGCGATGTCTGAACTTTCTCGACCTGAACCCACCGCGTTCCTTCAGCCTGACGTCCGGATTCACGTCCGCACGGCGGGTAGGGTGCCGGGGAGTTGGGGTTGAGTCGCGGTTTCCATGGAACAAGAATGGGAGGAGCTGCACATTTGTCAAACTTTGAGTGTGCCGATTGACTCAATTTGCTCAGATCTTGTGTCTAGTAGTCTTGAATCGTCCAGGGGATTGTTGACGTCCAGTTAGAGGCAAAATACAATTCCATCATTCCCGGACTGAACAAGAAGACTCACAAGAAGACTCTAAGCCAATTAGGAGACACCCCGTGAAAAATAGATCTTTCGTGAAGCTGCTTGGCAAGGCTGCACTATGTGTTGTGGTGGGAATGCTTTTGGCAGCACCAACGATGGGAGCTGGTCCTTTCATCGAATACCAAGAAGTGCCCCACTACGTGAGCGGCGAGGGGTGGTGTCTTAAGAGGGTTTGGTACTACGACACCCCGGAGGGTCAAGAGGTTTTCAATTCACAAATCATATGCTGACAATATTTGCGGTTGTCGTTGGGCTCGCTGGCTTGAGCCCCCCTGAAGTGATCCGTATGGATTTCGCAGAGGTTCGAAACCATATAGATAGTGGCTCCTGGAGAAAGGCAAGGAACCAGCTTAACGACAGTATGCTTAGCGTCATCAAGGAGGGCGGTAGCCTGGATGGTGGAGATCTCGTCCAAGCTATTCGGTTGCGAGCGGTCATCGAAGCCGGCGCCGGACAGGAAAAGGACGCGGCTTTTTGGTGGCATATCGGTCTGAACCTACACGCCGACAAAGCAGAGTCCGTTCTGACACTTCTTTCGGAGGAGAAAGCGGCCACACTTCGAGCCATTCGAGTCAGACCTCATCTACCTCCCGTGCCCCGGGGGCACCCGAAAGGTAGGGGGCCGGGGCGTCGTGGCTCGTCGCTCTACACGACTGCGGGCAGTCGATTTCACGGGGAAGTGAAATTCGAAGGGTTGATCGATGGAGCCCGGGTTAAAGAACCACTTCTGGTGGAAGCTACGGTTCCCACGGCTGGCGTCTATGCAGCTCTTGAGGAGCTCGTCGCAGTACGAATGTCCGCCAGATCTCGCTCTGGACCCGGGCCCTCGCGACACTTCATTTTTAAGTTCAGTGGCCGTTGACAGCGGCTATTTCCCTGGTTCTGACTCCTTTGATTTCAGCGACTAGCAAGCATTGGGTGAGCTGCTAGGTAGTTCGAGTGCCAGGGAGTCCGTAACCTCGCCGACGATTCTTTGACTCAGCTCAAGCCGTTTGCTAGCTTGCCTAGGAGTAGTGCAAGTCAGCGTTCTGCGCAGTAGTTTTGGTCAGGTTAAGACGGAGGTGAGGCGTGTCCAACTTTCTGAGATCACTCGCAATGACTGGTCTGGTTTTGTTTGGCGGAACAGCCGTGTCCGCCCAAGACTTAGGAGAGATCGAAACCTTTAAGAGCAAGAAAGGTTCTGTGATCTGGTTGAAGGGAGAAGCCGGTCCAGCAGGCGCGCTGACCCTATCGATCATTCCCGGCGCGTTGGCCACCCAGGCGCTCAGAATCTATTCGGAGCCGAGTCACACATTGCTTGCTTTGGTGCTCGATGGGGACTTCGTGAAGCTCGGAGATGGTGAAAAGTGGCGGGTGCAAAAAGTCGACGAGGAGCCCAGGGCAACGGCCATTACGAAGCTACCGGAAGCCGTTGCGCGTTTGACCGTTGAAGCGGCGCCCAAAGACGACACCAGGATAGCCGTCCATGTGCGGGCAGACTGGCCGAATGGCAAGGTAGAGGATCGCATCGTTGCAGACGCCCTGGTAGGCGATCTAAGCAAATTCGAGTTTTCTGTTTCACTCGGCGAAGAAAGAGCCAGAGCCTCAGCTTTACCTGCCGCTCCGTGACGACTCAGCGGCTATTTTCTAAGCCTAACCCCTTTGTTTCCAGCGAATAGGTCCCGCTCGCGCAAAATTTTCCGATTTTTGCATTTACGAACGAAAATGGGATTGCCCTTTCGGCCCTTTTGCCAATGCCGCCGACCCAGCGGCATTGGCGTTTGACGCCGATCCCGCCCAGACCCCCATGGACGGCGGGTTTCCACCGCCTCCCGCCTTTCCACCCGTTCGACGCTTGACCCAACCCGTGGTGTTCTGTCGCCGTCATGGCGACGAAGCGCACACCAAAACCCACCGACGGCCCGCCGTTCCCCTGCGAGCACTGCGGCCGCGAGTTCGACACGCGGACCTCCCGCGGTGCGCACTACCGGTGGTGTGAAAAGCGGCCGGGCTATCAACCGCCCGCCAAGCAAAAGCGGTCCTACACCCAAAGCCCCGCCACCCGACGCCAACGACGCACCGCCGCCCTCAAACACGGCGACCGCTCCGACCGCCCGTTCGCCGCCACCGCCTGCACCGACGGCGCCTGCAAACATCCGGACGGTCGCCCCTGTGAATTCCGCCAGAGTGTGGTCGAGCAAGGGGCCGACAACGCCGTGTGTTGGCCGGATGCCCTCGGCCTCAGCGCCGACCGTCCGACCCGTTTGGACGAGCTGCAAGCCACCTACGAAAAGGGGTTGGATGATCCCATCGTGCTCGACGGCCTCAAGGCTCGATTCTTCGCCCTGCAAGCCGAAGCCTTTCTCGACGCCTCCGAGACCGCCCTAAGCGACGGCTTGGTCCAACGCTCCCAAGTCCTGCTTTTCGAAACCCCCGACGGCGAGCAAGTCATCGGCGAACGGCTCAGCCAACACCCCGGTGCGCGCCTCGCCTTCGGTCAGCTCGCCAAGAACCTCGGCGCCACCGCCGCCGACGAACGCACCACCCGCAAAGCCCACGGCGGAGCCCTCGGCAAACAAACCGAGGACGGCTTCGACCTCGCCGTCGACTCCCGCCGCAAGATCACTCAGCCCAAGAACACAGGGGGTTCCGAATGAACCCCTGGGCCTTCGAAACCTGGTGGGGTGAGGTCGAGCGAATCACTTGGAGCCTGTGGCCCTTCGGCATGGGCCGCGACGAGATCCGGCGACGGGAGCGCTGGTTCGCCTTCGTCGACGATCACGAGCTGGCGCGACGGTGGAACGACCTGCCCCTGTGGATCTCCCAATCCGCCCACGTCCACGAACGCATGCCCCTGTGGATCCTCGACCACCTGGCGGCCGTCGATGTGCCTTTCGAGGATGCGGACCGCTACCTCGATTCCGAGCGCCTGCCCTTCGCTGATCCCATCGCCCTACAACTAGCCATCACCTTCGCCGACCCGGTCCGCTTCGCCGAGACCCAGTTTTTGATGCCCAACGAATACCGGCGCATGACCCGCTATTGGGCGTTTCAGAAGGCATGGATGCGCCTGCAACCGCAGCGGGTCGATCCCGACAGACCGGAGGACGTGAGCACCCTCAAAGTCATTCAATGCTCCGGTTTCGGCATCGGCAAAACCGTGCGCCTGTGCCATCGCGCCATCTACAAGCTCTTGGTCGAACGGGTCGACGCCCTGCTCGGCGCACCCGAAGCCAGCCACGTCTTCACCATGTTCAACATCGTCAAACGCACGGTGGAGAAGAATCGATTCCTCGCCAAGCGCTGCCCGGAGATCCTCAAATCCGAGGCCGGCTTTCCCGTGGTCCGGACCTCCAAAGACCAAACCCTATATTTCCGCTGGGCCGACGCCGACGGCGACAGCTTCCGCTCGATCCACCTGGTGGGCGGATACGCCGCCGTCGACGAAGCGGCCAAGCTCAAGGGCGACCTCGACACCCAAACCGAGAACCTCGCCAACTTCGTCAGCCGTGTGGAAGCCGGTTTAGTGGACGGCAAGCTCCAAGGGGGCGAGCTGCATCTCGCGTCCGTGCCCGACGGTCGGCGCTTCCTATTCTTCAAGCACAGCGAAAACGCCGTACCCCTCGACCTGTGGCGGCCGGAGCCCACCTACGGCGAGTGGAATCTCTGGCGCGAGTCCAAAAATCGACAGCCGGCCCCGTGGAATACTCCGGCCCGGCGCGCCGAGCTGGCCAAGGAATGGGACGGCGAGCACAGCCCCAAATTCCTCCAAAACTGGCACGGCTTACACGGCACGTCCACCGAGGGCCTGTGGCCGGCCGACGTGCTCCTGCCGTGCCTCGAAGCGGTCGACGGCTACCACGGTGCAACCCTGCGTCTGGAAAACGGCGTGGTGTCGTGGCGCTCCTATCGGCTCGACCCCCATTACGACCCCCAAGCCGGTCTCAAGAGCGCGGGAATGGGACGGCGGGATTCGTCCCTCCAACCCACCCAAACATTGGCCGAGGATCGATTCCCCATCGATCCCTTCCTGCCGCGCACGCCCAAGCGCGACACCCCGGAAGACCAGGATAGGCGTTCCGCCCTGTGGCGTGCCTTCCTGGCCGAGCTCTTCGTGTGCCCCCACGGAGAGCTCGCGGCCGGGGTCGACATCGGCGAAAGCGACCCCACGGAAATCGTCGTCTCGCGCGTGGTCGACGGCACGCCGGTGGAAGTCGTCCTAAGGCTCCAGCTCCAAGCCTTTCCCCACGGCATCCAAGCGGACCTGCTCTACGGCCTCGCCGATCTGCTCGGGCCCATCTGGGGTTGGGGCTTCGACGCCACGGGCGGCCCGGCGCTCCTGACCATGCTCTACCAAGAGCGGATCATCGACGGTCGAAAGGTACGGATCGGTCGGCGCAGCCTTGACGTCACCGAGGTGGTGATGCACAAAAACCGCGAGCTGTTGCCGGAGATCGAAAGGGAGGGCGAGACCTCAGACAGAGTGACGGTCAGCTCGAAACACCTGGCGGTCTGCCTGCTCGACATGGCCATCCGCGGCCGGGCTCTGGCCCTGCCTTGGGACTCGATAGCGCTCAAAGAGCTACCGGCCTTCGGTCGTGAGCGGCTGCCGTCCGGTGGCTGGAAATACACCAGCACCCACGACCACTTCGTCGCCGCCTTGCTCTGCCTGTTCCTACACGTCCGCCTGGCTCGTGACCTCGAAGACGACGTGGACGACGAGCCCGAGAGCCTGCCGCGGTCGGAATTCGATGAATCCTTAACGACCTACGGAGAGAGCGCTTGAGGTTGTTGGGCCGACTCGGTGAGCACCTAGCTGAGTCCTTATTTCGGCGCGGCGTTCCCGCCGTTCCGGAGGTCGTGGCCAAGCTTGACGTGGAATATGCCGCCGAGCGCAATGTGCGGCTCTATCCCGCGGCATTCCGGGGCGAGGACCCACACCCGTCCAAGATCCTGCAATTTCACAGCCCCGGCGCCTACCGGCTCGGCGAGCTTTACGACGACATGGAGACCGACGGACGTCTCTATGCCGAGATGTTGCGCCGGGCGTCCACGGCCGTGGCCCTGCGTCAGTATTTGGAGCCCGGTCAAGGTCCTAAGGCGGAGCAGGCGGCGGAGCTGTGCCGCTCGGTCTTGCCCACCGCCGACGACAAAGCGGCGACGTGCCTCACCGAGGTGCAGCAGGTCCAAATTCAACAGCTGATCGAGCGCACGGGTCGGGGCATTTCGTTCACCGAGGTCATGTGGCATCAGGTGGAGCACGGGCCCAACGCGGGCTATTGGCTGCCCTGCGGTCTCAAAACCCGACCCATGGGCCGCTTCGGTTTCGTCAAAGGACGGTTGCACGTTCGGCGGCCCGGCCACGGTCTGAACGGTCTGAAATCGGCGCCGGATTTCAAATTCCTGATCCTGCGCCACGGCTCCACCGACTCGCCGTGGGGTGTCGGTCTCTACGACAAATTGCATTACCCGTGGTTCCTGCGCAAAGAGGTGCTCAAGTATTGGGCGCGGGATATCGAGTCCTTCGCCAGCCCGCCCGTCGGGGTCGAGGTTTCGGGCGAGGAAAGCCGACGCGGCGCGACGGGCAAACCGACCCTCAGTCTGATGGAGAGGGCTCTGGCCGTGGGTCGGGCCTTGGTCACGAGCAAGATTTTCACCTTCCCCAAGAATCTTCGGCCCGAGCTGTTCGAGCGCAAGCGGGGCGGCGACGCGGCCGGTTTCGCCAGCTTTCTCGGTGAGATGGCCAAAGTCTTCGCCTTGCTCGTCTCCGGTCAGATCGCCCTCTCCGGCCTGCGCGGCAGTGTGGGCAGCTACGCCGCCGACGAGACCCACGCCAAGGTGGAGAAAACCCGCAGCGTGCTCGACGCCAAAGACCTCGCCGCCGTCTACCAGACCCTCTGCAATTGGATTACCTGGGTCAACCTGGGCTACGACGTGGAGCCGCCCGCGTTTTGCGTGCATGTCGAGGATTTGGACGACCTCAAGGTCCGGCATGAGGCTCTGAGGCTGGCCAAAGACTTCGGCCTTCCCACCAGCGAAAAGACGGCCCGCCGCGTCCTCTCCAATCCCCGGCCGCGGGACGGCGAGCCCCTGGCTTGGGGTTCGGAAGCGGCGACCGATCAAACCCCTGACCCCGAAACCGAAACCGACTACCTCGGACCTGACGACATTGAACCTGAAAACCTCGAACCCGCCGGAGACCTAGCCGCATGAAATGGCCCAAGCTTGATCGACCGCTGTCCAGATATCGCCGCTTCGCCGCCGGCTCCTCCGACCCCGATTTGCGGGTCGACCGCACCGGCGGGCAGTGGGGCTCCGGCCTCATCTACGGCGTGTCCCTCATCACCCGCGGCGAAGCTCTCGGACATCGCCAATGGATTGACGGAATCTTCCTCGATCAGCTCGTCCGATCCCTCGGCATGGGTCTATTCGTCAAATCCACCTATGGACATCCCGACATGTGCGGCGACGGCATCGGTCAGTACGTGGGACGCATCTACGGACCGGCCCAGCGCGACGGCGACCGGGTCCGGGCCGATCTGCACATCAACCCCGCGGCCCACCAACACGGCCACGCCGAGGCCTTATTCCTTATGGCGGAGACGGCCCCTGAGGACTTCGGCATGTCGATCAGGTTCACGGGCGACGTAAAGGCTGAGGAAGCGTTCCGCGTCACAAATAGCGAGGACGTCGACGGCCGCCTGGTCTTCAAATCTCCCGACGCCGACAACGTCCACCACTACAGCCACGCCCGCCTGTTGGAGCTGCACGCCGCCGACCCCGTGCTCGATCCCGCGGCTAATCCGTCGGGGCTCTTCTCAGCGCAGAACGCCTACCTAAACGACGCCGAGGCCGCCATGGCCTACGCCCTCGGTTTCTCAGACACCGCCCCCGAAACCTCGGAGCTTTTCGGCCTAGACGTGGAGCGGGTCCGCTCCTTCGCCGCCCGATTGTCCATCCGCAAAGGGTGGGCCCTGGGCTTCGATCCAACAACCCTCAAGGAATCCATGACCGACGACCTAGACGTCGAAACCGACGACCCAACCATCGAGCCAGAGACCGAAACCGCCGAAGCCGAGACCGCCAACGACGAGACCAAGCCAGAAGGGGAGGGCTCCGTCAAAGATTCTGAGGACTCCGCCCAGGATTCCGCAGACTCCGGCGCCAGCTCCACCGCAGATCTCGACACCAATGCCCCTTCTGCCCGCGTCCAAGCCGCCCTCAGCACCCGCGTCGCCCCCGGCGAGCGACAAGCCGAAAGCGAGCTTTGCCAACTGCTGAGCGGTGAAGCCCTAGCCCGTCAGCTCGGCAAATTGGAAGACCGGCCGCCCTTCCATTGGCTCAACGAGGCCGCAGCCTCCGACGTCCAAACCCTGCTTAACCGTTGCCCACTAACCCCGGCCCAAACCAAAAGCGGACTCACCGCGGCCCTGGTAGAGCTCAAAAAAGCCGAGCTATCCCAAGGTCACTACTGCCCGGCCCCCGTCCCCGTCGACGGCCAGCCGGTCTCCGCCTACGCCGTCATCACCAAGGCCTTCGAAAACCAACCCCGCCTTCCGATCTTCGACGACACCGGCGCCGACCAAGACACCGACACCGACACCCACGACCTACGCCGGAAATACCCCGGCACCTTCAAGGACTGATCCCAAAGCAAGGAGCTAAATGCAAACCCGAAACGTCAGCCGACCCGCCCGCGGCGAATTCCGACGCCTCACCGTCACCGCCGCCAAGGGCGGGCTTCAATACTTCAACGGCCAAATGCTCGCCACCGATGCGGCCGGCTTGGCCGCGCCACTAGCCGACGCCGCCGACCTTCGATTCCGCGGCGTAGTGGTCGAGCCGCTCCTACCCGACGACTCCCAGGGTTATAAACGCGGCTTCCATTTGGACAACACCCACGGCGCCGACGGCATCGTGCGCGGTGATCAGGATTCCAGCGAGCGCATCGTGCGCTCCGACATCGGATTCCGCTACGCCTTCCAATACACCGGCCCGACCCCTGTACCCGGCAACGACGCCTACGCCGTGGACGATGAAACTTTCACCGTCGATCCAGCCCTTACCACCCATGCCGTCCGCATCGGCCAGGTCGACCGGATCGGCCCCATGGGCTGGTACTTCCTCGACTTCCTACGTTGAAAGGAGCTGAGTGGAAACCCTCGATCAGCTGAGAAAAGACGTTCGAGCCCACCGCGAGCTGATGCTCTTGGGCTACGACAAAAACGAAGCCATGCTCACCGACGCGGCGGCCATGTTCGCCACCATCGACAACCGGCAGGCGCGCCTGAGCCCCATTCCGGTGAGCGCTCATTTCCTATTGCCCCAAGGCTTCGCCCTTGAGGACGAGCCCGTGCTCTACGCCAAGATGGATCAATTGGAATGGAGCGTGCCGATCCGGCCCTACCGAACCACCTTGCCCTTCAACCGCATCAACGTGGGCCGTCCTCAACAGGCGATCCCGCTGGCCAACGCCGTGGCCAAGCTCGGTCCGGCCATGCGTCGCCTACAGCTCGCCAGCCTGTTCAAGCTCTTTCGCAACCCGGCTGCCGTGTCGATCACCGGCCAGCCGTATTTCGACAAAGCCCACCCACAGCCCGCGGATCAAGGCATGTTTTCCAACATCCTCGATCTAGATACCGACGTCACCACCAGCTCCAACACCCAACCCACCGCCGAGGACGCGATCAAGGTCTTGAGGGCGGCGCGCATTCGCTTTGCGGTCAACCAGCTGTTGGAAGCCGAGGTGGTCAAAGACCTCGACACGCCGTTGACCGTGGTGGCCCTGACTCAAGCCTGGTTCGAAGCCTTCGACGAAGTGCGCAGCCGGCCGCAAATCGTGCAAGAAGGGCAGCGGCAGGAGAACCCGTTCTACGGCAAATTCAACCTGTTGTGGGATCGCAAGCACCCCAACACCAACAACTACCGTTTCCTCATCTTCAACGGCGGACCCATGACCCTACAAGCCGGCTCCGACGGTCGACCCGTGGAGGTCCCGACCTTCCCGGCGGCGTTTCTCGCTTTCGATACGGATCCCGTGCCCGGGGCCGAGGTGGTCACGGGCAACAAGGATCTATTCACCATCTACAACGAAATGATCTTCGGCGCGAAGCTCGGCCTGCCCCAAGGGGCTCTGGCCGGTTGGCGGAGCGGCGGTTAAGGAGATTTATGCCGACCAAGGCAGAGAACGCAAAGCAGTCCACTTTCTACCGTCTGCGGTGCTCCGACGCCGTGCTTCAAACCTTCCGTCAGCACTCCGTGGCCCTGCAACCGCGGGACGGCGAAGGCAACATCTTGGAAGGTCCCGCGGGCCGGGTGTTTTGTCGGATCAAGATCACCGACGGGCCGTTTCGGGTCTTCGACGAGCAAGGCCTGAACCCCCAACCGTTCCAGCTGATCCAGGGACCGTTGCCGCCGGAGATCTCCGCCGCGGTCCGGAGCGGCCGGATTCTCGCCGAGCCCGTGGACGATACGGCCCGGATTGCACAGGCCGATGTCTTCGACCCGCAAGCGGCCGCTGAGTCGATGAAACCGGAGCACAGCCAGGAGCACAGGCAATGACGGCGCTTCTGGCCACCGCGGCGCAGCTCAAGGCGATGAAGGGCGAGGATCGTTTGACCCGTGCCTTTCCCGAGCTGGAACCCGCCGAGCTCGACGCCCGGGTCGACGCCGCCCTGCGTAGCGCGTCCGAAGAGGTGGCGGGTTATCTCGCGTCGCGATACGCGGACCGCTTGCCGACGCTCGACGCCACGACCTGCCCGGCTCCGTTGCGGGATCGGGTCATTGTGCTCGCCTGGTGGTTCCTGCTGCGGGACGGCTCGGACCTTCAAGCGGAGCCGGCCCACCGGGATTACAAGGACGCGTTGAGCTACCTGCAAGCCTTGCAGAACGGCTCGGCGTCGTTGATCTTCGAACGCCCCACACCGGTGGACGTCACCACGCCCGAGGTGCTGAGCGCCGATCCGCGGACGGTGCTCCGGGATTTCGTGGGCGTTGCCGGCTGATGTTTCGAATCCGACTCATCGCCAAAGGCGTGGACCCTCGCGCCGTGGCCTCCGACCTGCGGGCCTTCCGGGCTCGCTTGTCGGACGTCTCGCCGGTGGCCCCGCGTCTCCTGCGCCTGCTCGCCGACGCCGCCGTCCGACGCATCCGCGAGGGTCGCGTCGGTGGTCCACCCTTGTCACCCATCACCCGAGCCATTCGCCAACGTCGGGGCTACGGCGGGTTGCCCGACTTTGTGCGGACCGGCGAGCTACTGGACTCCATCGCACCGCGAGAAACCACCGAGCAAGGCGGCTCATTCGGTCCCGATGTCGAATGGGACGCCCTTGCCTTGCACGACGGTGGGCAAGTGGTGGATCGACAGGGCCGGCGCCACACGCTGCCGGCCCGCCCTTTCCTGGAGCCCGATCCCGTGGACATCGACGACGGTGCGGAGATGCTCGGTGATTTTGTGCTCGGCGAAGGGGGCAGCCCTTGACGTCGTCATTGCCTCCGAGCCGAGCCCGTCGCATCCCGGCCGCCATCGCTCGACGCATCCGCGAGCACGCCCAGCTCGGGCCGTTCTTCGGCAGCGCCGAGGAACCGGGCAACCGGGTGCTCTTCGTCAAAAGCGCGGTGTTGTTGCGGGCTCCGGGAACGTCCCTCAGCGCCGATCGCCTCTACCTCTGCGGCGAGAGCCTGGTGGAGGAGGGCACCGGTACGGGGCGCCATGGTGGCCAGAGCGTGGCCACGTCGTTGATTTATACCTTGTCCGCCTCCCAAAGCATCGACACCACCGACGGCGTGCTCGCTTGGCTCGATGTGGTCGACGCCATTTTCGGCGCGCTGCAACAGGATGACGGCGTGCTGACTGACGAGCTGGGCCGTCTCACGGACGGTGTCTTACGGCTGGATCGAGCCCCCAAGCCGGTGGTGCTTCGAGATCAGAGCATTTTGGCGGTGGAGCTGATCGCCACCCATCGGACCTGTGATTTCCACCTCGAAACCCGCCACGACCTCTCAGTCGCCGGCCACGACGGCTTACCCAACGTTTGACTTTTATACCCATCCGGCAAAAACCAACCCATCTGAAAGGCAGGTGCAATGAGCGGAACCGCCACAGGATCGAGTGCCGATTTTGGCGCCGGGGTCGAGCTTCGGCCGACCCAGCCCCAACAAGGCCGAATGCGGCAATACATCATGTTGCCGAGCGTCGACGTGCAAGGCAAGGACGAAACCACCGACCCGTCGAAGGTGTCGTTGGGCACGGGCAAGGCGGAAGGGGTGCCCGGCAAAATCAGCGGCACCTTCGACGTCGGCCTGCGCACGGCGCCGGGCACGTGGGTGCCGTGGCTGGCGTTTTTCGCCGGTGGAGCGATCACCAAGAGCGAGCCGGAGACCGGGGTCTACCGCTACGCCTTCGACGCCGTCCGCACCTCGGACCTTGTGAGCGCGCCGACCTTTTCCGCGGTCCTGGGTCGCAATCCCGTGGATACGGTGCGGCGCGACGGCATCGCGCCGACGGAGCTCACCGCGGCGAGTGGCAACAACACGGAGGTGGCCACGCGCATCAAGGGATTCAGCACCCACGGCTGCAAATTCGGTTTCGCACGGGCCGACGGCGCCAACACGGGCGGCTATCCCTATCAGCCGATCCTCCGCGGTATCGCCGCGTCCGACGCCCAATCCATCCACCTGCGGGTCACGTCCAAGGCCCCGCTACGCATCCGCTTGGAGCAGGCGGACACGCCGACCTGGGCGGGGTTCGAGCTGGATTTGAGCGCGTCCTACACCGATGATGGCTACGCCGTGTGGGAGGTGGCGCGCGGCGCCGATCGGGCCCATTTAGGGGTGGTGCAGGGCAATAATTGGAATCCCATGGAAGTGGTGATGCCCGGAACCCTCGCCGACCATGCCTTGCTCGAGGTCGGCGACACCTGGACCTTCGACCGGCCCGGCGCCTGGCGCGTGCGGGACTTGGCGTTGCCCAGCGGCGATGCCGACACCTACGAAAAGACCTCGGCCGCGTTCGACCTGGTGGTGTGGGAATACGGTCAGACCCAGAAATTCCGCGTCCAAGGGGCCAACAATATCGACCTCAACCTGACCAGCGGCGCCGAGCCCGACGACGGCACCGGTAGCCGGGCGGCGTTCAGTATTTTGCGCGAGCAACCCATCGGATATTCCATCGGCATCAATCGCAAGCTGGCGAGTAAATTCTTTCTAGACGGCTCGGAGCGTCAAAGGCGCTACGGAACCGAGCTGACCCTGCGCGGGCCCGATATCGGCACCAGCCACACCTATCAAGACAGTGTTCGGATTGTGGCGCCTTACAATGCGATCAAGGATTATTCCGCGCCGGTTCCGTCGGTGGCCACCATCGTGGAAGGCTTCGCCTTGGATGCCCGGGAATCACCGGACGGCTCGCCCGCGATTTCGGTGGAGATCACCACGGAAGCGGATTACGACGTGGCGTCGCTGACTTATATCTGATGCCGGGCATCAAGGCGGTTTCGTTCAATGGTCGGCGGTTGACCAAGGGGGCGGAGACTTGGACGGTACGGGCTGAGGATTTGCGTACGGGTCGACGGTTGGCGTTGGGCGATTATCTGCAAACCACCGAGCGGGTCGAGCCGGGCCGTCCACTCTTGACGCGGAAGCTGCGGTGGTCGGCGAGGTGGCGGGATCTCGGGCCGGATCTCTCGATCCTAGAAAACGCCCTGGCCACGCCTGGGCCTTGGCGGTTTACGCCTTGGCGTCAAATTCCGGTGGCGTATCGGGGGAACGGCGATCGAAAGGAATTCTACCTTCCGCGCGGGTGGTGCCTGGCGGACATCGTTGAGCCAACTCCTCATCCGTCCGCTGTGCTCGATGAGCTTGGCCACCATGTGGTGATCGGCGGTGAGGTCGTTCCTTTGGTGATCAAGGAACCGGGCGAGTACGACAGCGGCGAGCCTGAGCCGGGGGAGGCATGGGTCCGTGGAGAGGATCCGGGGCGAGAGGGTGAGCAGGTTTTCAAGCTCGGCATCGCGCCTGTGGCGGGTTTGGATTTCGTGGCGCGGGTCACGCCGTCGCATTGGGTCTACCGAGCCCCGTCGGCCGATGATCGCGAGCTGACGGGTCCGTCGGTAGAGCCGCTGGGGTTGGAGTTGTGGGAGGGATAGAGCGTGTTTTCGACGATGGATTGTAGTATCTATTCTGCGAGCCAATCTTCTACTTCGAGATCCTCCAAAGCCTTGGCTACGATTTTGTCGCGGTAGCGGTTGGTATGGACACGGAGGGCCAAGCCGGCAAGAAGGCTAAACAAAGCGATCATAAAACCAAGAGTCGATCCTGCTGAGCAAATAATGAACTGCAGCCAAGTTGCGCCAAAGAGGTAAGCCCCAGCGACCCAGGTGTTGATATCGCCTATGATTTCAAACACTAGTCCTTGGCTGTTACGAGCCCGGTGCCAAATCCAGTGCTCCCAGCCCCTTTTACATCCAGCACTTTTTTCTACCAAAAGCAAAAAGGCACCAACTCTCCGAGCGCTTCGAGCTGAGGTTAAGGCCACGTGCCAAAGAGCAAGGTTGACAAGGGCACCGGTTAATATCACCACTACGCATAGCGTCAGAGGATCATTGACGAGGGCCGAATCTGGAGGTCTTTCCAAAGTCACAGAGCGGGTAATAAGCGCCACGGCGGCCCCCGCGGCTGCAATCGACCACGATTGTGCCACTCCATTCCGTCTCATGTGCTCCTGTAGTTCTTTCCGTGCCTCAGAATATATGGTGTCGTCGCTCAGTCCCACGATTTTCTCCCAATTAAATGTTATTTATCCGAATGAGCAGAGACTCGCTCCTTTCCGGCTCTTTGGAACTACTTGCTCAATTGGCCTGCGATTGCGAGCTGGCCGGGCCGTCGACCGAGCCGTTATAGGAAGGTTACACGCCGAGAGAAGTTGTTCATGCCGTCGAGTCTCTCACTGCACGTTTTAGGCTTGCTTTCTTGCTCTCTACAAGGAACCCACTAGCAGTTTCCCCAAGCCTCAACAGCCCGCGATTCTCAAGTTGATGAAGTATCACGATGACTTCAAACTTGGGAACTGCAAGCAACTGGGCCAACGTGACATCAGCAATGAAGCGTTCGCCGTTGATGATTGCTGCGGCAATTCGATCTGTCTTCTCAGGATACTCCGGGTCAACGGATTCAAAATACTCACCCAGTGAATTCCATGTAACAAAGAAAAACGGCTGGATCTCGGCGGCTATCCCGGGTTCTCGTAGATAACCGCGCTCCTCTAGCGCCTGCAAAGATTCAAGGAAGACCTCCCGGGGTACGCCTCTTTTTTCGAGACGCCTCCACACGGCATCTGTGTCGGCCATGCTACTAGCCTTCGAGAACGCCTGCTCAGCGAATCCAGAGAGGACAATTCGATCCTGTTTCGAAAGATATGTGAATGCTGTGGCAAGCTCTCGAATATAGGAGGGCGGCTGGCCAAGCTCAGGCTTCGCGGTGTATCCAAATACTGAGTCGACGACCTTTCCTACGGGCTCATCAAGTTCATCTAAGTCGTCGACGCGGATATAGAGGGTGGCCTGAAGCGAAACAGGAGGTTCGCAACCATCGAGAACTACAGGGATCAAGAGGGTCCCTCTCTGTATCCTTGCTACTACCGAGGCGTCGAGTTCTTGCCGGACCCAAGGCTTGTCGACGCTCCAACTTGAAATCACGAGAATCACCGCATCCGCGCCGCCGATTCCCTCCTCGAAAATCTTCTCTACCAGACTGTCGCCAGGCCTGATTTCCCAATGATCGAGCCACACATCCAAACCCATCGCTCTTAGAGAGCCTGCAAACTCAAGCACGAAGCGATCTTTGTCTTCAGTCGCGTGGCTTAGAAAGACCCGTGGTGGATCATTGATCTTTTTGTTCTTCATCCTTCAGATCCAAGCGAATCGATTGAAGCGTGTAACGGCCACCAGCTCACCGCGCAGCTGGAGCGCGGAGCGCGGAGGCTGTCCGGTGGAGCTGTGGGTTAGGCGGGGTTTAGAGCACGCAGGAACGTTTGCTCTAGTGATTCTGTTCATCAGATTCCTGTAGCCCCCCGTCAACCATGATTGCGCTGCTCACTTGGATTGAGATCTCAGGCCCAACAAACGTGTAGGAGCCAGGGATGTCGGCGGCAAGACCAAGCCGACAGAAATTCGCAACACAATCGGCTACAACCTCGTGAGCCTTGCTAACATCTTCGAAATTCCAGTCAGGTGAATACTTCTCATGGACTACTTTATTTCTGTCTCGCTGCAGTTGGTCGATCTTTCGCAGGAGATCTCCGTCCGCGTCACTTTTGCAGAGCTTTGCCGCTCGCTTCAAAACCTTGCTGTAATCGCCTTTGGATGCCGCGGTTGATGCGGACCTTGCAAGATCCAAGATCAGACCATCATAGTCTTCGGCGTTCAGAATCCGCGTCAGTTTCACATGCCCCTTCTGGTCCTCACCTCCGACGTACTCAAACATACGTTCGGGATGTCTAACAAACATGCTAAAGAAGAAGTTCTTCGAAGCAATTTCAAACGTGGTGCAGAGGGTCACAAGAGTCTGAGAAGCGAGGTGAACCAACGCTTTTGCAAGGTCTCCGACGTACTCCTGTCTTAGCCTCTTGACGTCTTCATCGGAGAATGATGGCCCCACATGGACAGAGCGGATAGACTCCCGATGAGTTTCCACGGCTGACGAATTGCTCACATACTCATGGAGGCACTTGTAGTTGATGAAATCTTCCAGAGCTTTCCACGCCCAAAGGTCACCGTCGAAAGACGCCTCCGCAAAGACTTCGTTAGTTGACAGCTGGTCCACTGCTAGTCCTTTGATTTCGGTAAGTTTGGATCTCGCCTGGAGTGTCACAGGCCAGGGATTCGTCAGACGGCTCGCGCCTAACTTTAGAGTGGACGACACACCCGTCCCCGCTTTTATTCCCGAGTTTGCGCAATGCGATTTGTCGGCGAGCGGCGAAGCTTGGCATATCCCTCTCCTGATAAATGATCTAGCCAGGGACTTTAGCGGCTGGCCAGGCTGATAGTCAACGATCCATGGCGAACGTTCGCCATGGATACGGTTCGTAAGATGCTGACTATAAGAGAGATATTCGATTTGGGTTGACCATATTCAATCTGTGGGTGTTGGAGTGACGGGCTAATCTTCGAGTTGGCGCGAACTCGACGATGTTCGGTAGTGAGCCTGTCGACTTTGTCGGATAGACGCGGGCGTTGTTGGGCCTAGGCTCGGCCGCGGACGCTACCCCCAATGCCACCGACTTTGAGGCATTCAGAATCCCACTGAATTCCCGTAAACCACCTTTCAACAGACCTTTAACCCCCGTCCGTCAGCTTCCGCGGATTCCCATCCAACAACCTCCATGATGACCTGGGCCTTCCATGTCGACGGCCCTTCACCTCTCCTACCGCCTTGCCCTCACACCCGGCTCCCTGGATCTGGCCTACACCGTCGACGGTGAGGCGGTCGCCCTCGGCCTGAGCTACCAGGTCGACGACACCGTCTTTCGATCCCTCCGTGCCCGACCCAGGTCAGCCGGTCTCCGCCTTTTGCTCAACGGCCACGACGTCACCCGAAGTCTGACCGGTCCGATCACCTGGACCCGCCGACGAGACAGCCCGATCCGCCAGGGACGTTTCGACCTGGCGGGAACGGAGTTTCTGCCCCATCTGAGCCGAGAGACATGGACACTCACGCCGCTCGAAATCTGGGGCTGCATCGGCCCACCGGCCGAGGAAGTGGAGCGGCTCTTACTCTCGGGCTACGTGATCACCAGCGACTCCGAGCCCGTGGGCCGCATCACCTCAGTGAGCTTTGCCGACCGCGGCGGGATCCATCACCAAGCCGATGCGTGTTTCGAAGCCGCACCTTTGGCAGGATTAAATCAAGGCCAGATTCTAAAAAACATTTCTTATAGCGCGGGCATCCCCGAAGCCGACGCCCCGGTCGGCACCCGCATCACCAAACCCGTCACCACCCAGGGCAAACCCGCCTTTTCCGTCCTATCCAGCTTGGCCGACGCCGCCGGATGGTGGCTCCGGTTCGACGATGAGACCGGCGACGACGAGACCGGCGGGCTCAAGGCCGAGGAATTCCGCCTCAAGCGTCCGCCCCAAGCCGCCGACGAGGTCTGGCACCTGCGCGAGCTCTACGCACCGCCGCAGGTCTCACCGCCTCAGCCCTTGCCGTCCCGCTGGTTGGTTCGATTCACCTCGGCCGTGGAGGTGGACGAAGCCGGAATCGAAACCGAGACCACCAAAACCACCATTGAGAGCATCTACGCCCCGCGGGCGGCCGTGGCCAGGCAGACCGGCGAGATCAGCGACGGCGGCGAGCCGTTGACGGTGCCGCTGGAGGTCGGGACCGAGGCGTCCCTTCGGGTCACAAAGATCCTTTGTGAGACCACCCAACGCCGCGCGGATCTGGTGATCCGCCGGGTGGTGGAGGAATACGGCTGGTTCAACTTGGAGCGGGCCCGGCTGCGGGTGTCGCCGTCGGCCTTCGGCGAATTCGCGGAGATCTACGCCACCCATGAAACCTACGTGGACGATTCCGGCGTCGGTCGATGGTGGCCGAAGGAACGATTCATGCTCATCCGCCGGGTGATCGAGACGCCGGTTTACGACGCCGCCGGCACGGTGCTCTCCCAGACCCGCGACCTGTGGGAATACGGCGGCACGGTGGCGGGTCTCCGCCATCCCGGCGACGACACCATCCACAATGTCGCCAACGCCGGCATTGGGTCCGACGGTGAGAGCTACGATGATTTCGACCAAACCCCGGGCACCTTCAACTTGGCAGGGAGGATCTTCCGATTCCGCCTGACCGAGCGGCGCACCGTGACCTATCACTATGGCGACACCGGGCACGCCGCCCAGCAGGTGGAGCGGGTCTGGCGGTTCTTCAGCCCCCAAGCGTCGGTGGACGAAGCCCACGCCCAACATTGGATTACGGCTTCGGGCCGTGGCCAGGTGGAGATGCTCGCCCAATGGCGGGAGGTCCAGACCACCAGCCGAATCACCACCACCGACACCGCCGGGCGGGTCGCCACACAAATCGACGGGGTGGACGCTTGGCTCACCTTCACCCGTCCTCAAGGCCGTTTCGATTGGGGCGGCTCCCGCTCCGATGCGGTGGAATCCGTTTGGGGCACGGAGCAGGTGCAGACCAAGAGCTATGTGGTGCTCTCGGATCAGCATTACGAGCTGGTACACGACGACGGAAGCCGCGAGCTACACACCGGCCAGCCACCCTTGCCCCAATACCTGGCGTCGACATGGACCCGGCTGACCCAGGAAGCCTTCGAGGTAGTGATCGACGATCCCGTGCTTTTGGAGTCGTTCGGATTCTCCCGTCGGGTGATCCAAAACGAGTGGATCGAAACCACCGCCCAAGCCGTCGACTATTTGGGCCGACGCTTCGACGCGGAATACGCCCATGAGCTGATCATCGCCCGGCCCCTGACCCAAGCGGATGTGGGCTCGACCATTCACGTGGTCGACCGGGAGCGCGGCATCGACCACCGCATGATCGTGCACCAAGTGGAAACCCGCATCGGCCCGGCGGAAGCCGACGGGATCTACGTCTTGCGTCAGCCCTTGGGCTCGGGCGTGAGGGCTCTTTCAGCAGGGCAGGGCCCATGATCGAACGCCGCAACAGCCGACCGGCGGCCCTTCGCCGTTTGATGGACACGCGCCGAGAGATCGAGGCCGACATCCGGCCCCGTCGGGTCATGGGCCGCAATCTCGACGGCACGGTTCAAGTCGTGCCGCTCAATGGGGAATGTCCTGAAAACGGCGGGCTCGATGCCCAAGCCGGAGTGATCTTCACGCCCTCGGTCTTCTACGGCGCGACCCTCGGCACCGGGCCCGGCACCAACCAGGTGGTGGTGTCGTCCGGAGCTTTGCGCATCGACACCTACGAGCCGCGATTCCTGCGCCGGGGCAAAAGCCAAACCGTGCAGCTCACCGGCGCCGGATTCGTGCCGTCCATGGTGGTGGACCACATCTCGGGCGGCGACGCGCTTTACCCGGGTATCGACGTATCTGTTCTGACCGTATCCGGACCGAGCCGGGCCGAGATGGTGGTCAACGTGGCCGAGGATGCGCTCGTCGGCGAGGGCGGTCTCGCCTATCAGGACGTGCCGGACGTGAACGTGCCCGAGGGTCGAACCGGTGCCGTTCTACGCAAGGTGCCGGCCTTCGAGGTGGTGCCCTCCGGGGAATATCGGTGGGTCGCTTGGTTCGAGTCCGGCTCCCAATTGGTGGCCATCGAGCTGGAAAGCAACGGCGCCTATGGAGCCGAGGCGGGACGGGTGTCGAAGACCGGATTTTCCGTGCTCAACAGCTCGCCGATCCCGCGGGATCCGTCGCGCATGCTGGGCGACGACTCCGCCGTCTGGGTCCACGGCGACGAGCTCTACCTAGCCGACTTTCGGGCTCGAAAGGTGCTCACCCGCTCGGCCGCTGAGGGCCGACGCATGGCCGGGTCCTGCTATCTGCCGTCCCGCGAGCGGTTGGCTTGGATCGAGTGGACACCGGGAAATAGTGAGGCCAGCCCCGTGAGCCTGTGGACCGCCGCCACCGACTTTTCCGACGAGCTGGAAGAAATCCAGGGGGAGATGCGCCACGCCGTGGGCGGTGGGGTGGGGCCCGTGGAATGGACCCATAGCGCCGAGACCGGATTTGCCCCCAACGCCGCGGGCGTGGACCTCGCGTACCTCGGCCCCAACGGCTTGCCGTCGCATGCCTGGCTTTATATGCCGTTTGTCGGCGCTCCCGAGGTCTACCCCGGATTCGGCACCGACGTGGGCATCGGCATGCCCCATCCGTCGGGCTCGATCGCCGGGGCCGATCGTTGGGACGGCACGTCCGGCGGCGAGGGTTTCGCCGGTTTCAATCCCTTCTTGGACTTCGAAGCACCCCAGCGCGGCGCCGTGGCCGGTGACGGCTCGGTGGTGCTCTTTGCTGTTGGATCGGACTCCCTCCGCCTGGTGGAGGTGGCCCCGCCTTTCATCGGTCTGCCCGTGGTGGACCTTCAACTACAACCACACCCCGTGCTCGGCACGCCCGTGCGCGTGGTGTCCGGCCTTTAAGACTGGAGGACTCAAAACCGAATGATCGAGACCTACAAGCACTTTCTACCGCTCTTGAAAACTCTGCTGCCCAAGGATGAGGACGACGCCGCAGTGTTGCTCCTACAACTCACCGGCGCGAGCCCGGCCCAGCGATTGCCGTTGATCACCGGCAACGCGTTCAGCCTCAAAGGGCTGGGTCTGCTCGACGGCTTGCGAGATCACCTGATCGACCTGGCGGCCCAGGTCGCGGCGCGGTGGGTGGAGTCGTTGAAGCTGCCGGAGGAAAAACGACCGTCCGCCCTGGAGATCATTTCCTCGGAGATCGAGGCGACCCTGGGGGGTCTAGAGGAGCCTGCTCCGGCTCCTAAGGCCCAAGGTAAGACCAAGGCCGCGGCGAAGACTACAGCAAAGACCAAAGCAGACGCCGAGGGCGGTTGATGGCTTGGACGTGGTACCGAGACGGCGCACCTATCACCCAACACGACCTCGGCGAGCTGCAAACCGCCGAGAGCACCACGTTGACCGTTGAGCTGTGGTGGCATCGAGACAACCCGGGAGCGGAGCCGGCCGAGGACGTAATGCTTCAGGCGTCCACCGAGGACCCGACCCGGCCCGGTGTCTATTTGCGCTCCGGTTTGCCGCCTCAAGATCAGCTCTGGTGGTGGGCTCGGGTGGTGGGCTCCATCGGTGCCACGTCCGACTTTCGAACGGATTGGACGGCGATTGGTGCCTATCGCGCCCTGTCGATCCCGATTTTTGAAGCGGGCACGGCGCGGCTGATCGAGCTGCGTTGCACACCTCCGGGCGGAGCCGACGCGAGTCTTTACCAAACCCGACTTTTCACCGCGGCCGACGCCCACGCCGTACCCATTCCACCCAGCCACACCCGCGGCATGCTCTCCGGGGTCGGTGATCCTTCCGTGTCCGGGCTGGTCGCCGGAGCCGAGATCACAACCTCCGAGCCCGCGGACGACTCGATCCACATCAGCCCCGGTTTGTTCGTCTTGTCGGGACGGGCCGCGACTCGCCGGGGCGGCTCGGTGGTTTTCTCCGATGAGGATGGAGCCGGGCAAGTCTTGAACGGAGGGGAAAGCTATTGGGCGGCCCTCAGCCAAGGAGCAGGCGCCGAGATCACCGTCACCAAGGGCGGAAAGGCGGTGGATCCGATCCGGCCGCCGTTGCCCGACGGCGAGGTCTTTCTCCGCTGGATCAGGGTCGAGAAAGTCGACGGCTCCATCCAAATCGATCCGGCGGATCTCGACGGCGATCCCACGGCCGTGCGTCATCCGATCCGAGCGGGCGGCGGTCTCGAAATCCACATCGGCCCGGGTCGCGCCGTGGGTCCGCAAACCCTCCGCCAGTGGTGCCGTTGGGATTCGATCCCCGTGCCGCCGTCGTCGACCAGCTTCCTGTGGCAGGTGTCGACAGGCCTCTGGCAGATCTCCGAAACCCGACCCGATGCCGGGGCCCTCGGTCCGTGGGCGGCGATCACCACGGGCGAAACCCACATCACAGCGTTGGAGGATCTACGGAGCTTCGCGGATCCGCCGGTGATCCTTCGATGGTCCGGGCCGACTCCGGCCGTGGGTCAGAGCTTCGAGCCGATCACCATCTCCCAAGCCCTCGACTTGGAGACGGCGCGGCTCGTTGCGGACCTGTCGGCGGCGACGTCCGGAGCCCTGCGCGTCGACATCGAACGACAGAAGTCCAACGGCACGTGGTCGAGCCTCTTTCCCTCCGCACCGACGGTGGACCTACGCCCGAGTTTGGAACCTGGCGAGAGTGAAGAGGAGACCTTTCCCGAGCTAAACGCCTTGGCAGGGGGCTCTCGCTTGCGCCTGACGGTGATCGAGCTGCCCGACGTCGCACCGGAGCTGATCGAGCTGGCGATCGTCGGCCGACCGCCCGAGGGTTCCGCGGCGGTGGAGATCCAGCGGCTCGCCTCGGCCGAGGGTGGCGGCGACGTCACCGGCCCGGGAGCGTCCGAGGCGGCGGAGCTGTGGGTGTCCGACGGCACCACCGGTCGGGCCTTGCAAAGGAGCCAGCTCAAGGCGACCACCGACGATTCCAGCGGCGATCTGCTGAGCGGTAGCCCCTACCTCATGAAACGCACCGCGGGCGGCTCGATGAATCTCTGCGGCCCGTCCACCGCCACCCGGATCAAGGTCACGGGTTCGGCGGTGGAGATGGTGGCGGGCAGCTCCACCCAATTGGTGGTTACCAACGAGCCCACACCCACTCAAAGCACCGATCCGAGCCAGACCGGGCACCCCTCGTTGATGGTCCGCGACGGCGCGCTTTTCTACTTCAGCCCCGGCGTCGGTTGGCGTCGGGTGGACGGATCGACCTTCTGACGAAAGGAGCCTATGCAACGGTACTTTGCCCACCTCGCTTATCACCTTGGAGACGCGCTTTCCGCATGCCTCGGCCTGATCTCAGCCCCGTTCGTCGTGCATTCCGTCGACAGCGAAACCAGCTGTGCCGCGGCCTTTCGCGACGGATGGAAACGCGGGGAGTGTTGCCGTGAAAAGTTTGGGCTTCACCGCGAATGACCCGCGTGATGATCGATCCCGGCCACGGCGGCAAGGATCCCGGTGCACTCGGCCGGGATCCCGTCAAGATCCGCGAAGCCGAGGTAGTGTGGTCCGTAGCGACTCTGACCCGGGCCGCTTTGGAGCGCAACGGCCTCACGGTGGCCACCAGCCGTCGACAGGCTGAGTATCTGCCTCCCATCGAGCGGGCGAGAGCCGCCAATACGCTCGGTGTGGTGGCCTTTGTGTCGATCCACTGCAATAGCCACGAGACCTCCCGAGCCCGCGGGATCGAGGTGCTGCACTACGGGTCGGCCGAGGGGAAACGGCTCGCCGCTTCGATCCTCCGCCTGCTCAAGTCGAGTCCGCCGATCGGCCCGACGCCTCGAAACCGCGGCCTGGTGGAGCGTCCGCGCTTGACCGTTTTGAAAAGAACGCGCATGCCCGCGTGCCTGGTTGAGTTGCCCTTTGTTTCCAATCCGGACGACTTGGCGGCGTTGATCGAGCCGGCCAACCAAATCTTTTGGGCTCAAGCCGTCGCCGACGGCGTGGTGGATTGGCTGGTTTGATGGGGGCGGATGGCAGATAAGCAGCTGGATTACGGGCTGAACGTCGAGCCGTCCGGGGATCTCGACGCACCGGAAAGAGTCGCCCAGGGCGTCGAGCACCTTGAGGACGCAGCCCAACAAGCCGCCCCGGCTCTGGAGCAGCTCGATTCCGCGGCCACCGGCGCGGCCTCAGGGCTCGACAAGGCGGGCCGGGAAGCCCAGGAAGCGGGCGAAAAGGCGGGACGCTCCGAGACTCGATTCCAGCGGCTCAGAGGCACCCTGACGGACTTCAAGGGCTTGCTGCTGGGCGGGCTCGGCATCGCGGCCCTGGTCGAGGGATTCAAGCGCCTGGTCACCGGTGGCGCCGACTTTGAAGAGCAGATCAAGCGGGTGGGCGAGATCTCCGGCGCATCGGCCGAGGATCTGGAGCGCATCAAGCAGAAAGCGTTGGAGCTCGGCGAGTCGACCTCCAAAACCGCCACCGACGCCGCCGAGGCGGCCGAGGTTTTGGTGCGGTCCGGCCAAAGCGTCGAGCAAGCCTTGGCCACCTTGCCGCCGGTGCTCGCCTTGGCCGAGGCGGAAGGCCTCAGCCTGGCGGCGTCGGCGGACATCGTGGTCGGCAGCTTGGCGGCGTACGGTCGCGGCGCCGAGGACGCGGTGGCCCAAACCGATCTGCTGTTCAAAACCTCCAAATCTGCAAAGACCGACGTCTCCGCCTTGGGGGCCGCTTGGGCGGAAGCGGGTCCGCTGGCGAGGGCCGCCGGTCAGGACTTCGAAACCACCGCCGCCAGCCTCGGTGTGCTCGCCGATTCCCAGCTCGAAGGCACCAAGGGCGGCACCGCCCTTCGCGGCGTGTTGGCCAGCCTGGCCAGCGTCGAGAGCCCGCGGGCCCGGCAGGCCTTGGCCGACCTGGGCTTGACAGCCAACGACGTCAACCCGGCCATGCGCGGCTTGGTGGACATCGTCGAGACCCTCGCCGCCGCCGGGCTCGACATGAATCAAAGTCTGGCTTTGGTCGGTCGTGAGGGGGCGTCGGCCCTGCTCAACCTGGTTTCGAAACGGGAAAAGCTGCGCGGTCTGCGGGACGAGCTCAAGGAGCTGGACAACGACACCCAAAAGGCGGCGGAGTCCATCCGCAACCAGCTCAAAGGCGATTTGCAAGGCCTCGACAGCGCCGTCGGCAATGTGTCGCTGACCATCTCGCAGCATATGTCGCCGTCCCTGCGGGCCGCCGTCCAAGATCTGACGGCCTTTTTCCGCAGCTCCGGCGAAGGGGCCACCCTCATCGGCAAAAGCTTGGGCACGGCGGTCGATGCGATCAACGCCTCGGTGGCGGTGTTGGGCGCAGGTTTCACCAATCTGGTGGAAATAGGCAAAGGGGCCTTTTCCGGTCTGGAGGTCGAGGCTCTGAGCCTGGCGGCTTCCGTGGCCGAAGCCTTCGGCAAGATCGACCTGGCGGAGGAGCTCCAGAAAAAGGCCGACGAAGCCGCGGCCAGAAACAGCGAATCCCACAAAAAGATCATCGACCAGGGCAACGCCTTGCAGGCCCACCTGCAGACCATCCTGGATCGGGTGGGCGGCACCTGGACCCAAACCGCCGACACCGTGCAAACCTCCGCCGATCAGGTCGCCGGAGCCACGGAAAAAGTCGAGGCCGCGTCCGCCGGTTTGGCGGAGCGGGGTACCTCCAAGGTGAACGAATTCCACGAGTCGTGGAAACGGATCATGACCGGGGTGGCCGAGGCCGCGGACCTGCCCAAAGCCAAGGTCGAGGATCTGGTCCAATTCTTTACGGACCTCGATTTTCCCAACATCTCCGAGCAACTGGCGGTGGCCACACCCGAGCAGGAAGCTCGGCTCAGGGAGGAATTCGACCGCCTGGCGGCGTTGTTGGCGAGCCAGGTGGAGGAGCTGCCGCGGGTCGTGCACGACAATCTGGCCGCGGTCGCCTCAGAGCTAGAAACCGAGTTGCCCGAGGCCCTTTCACGGGTCGGCATCGCCATCGAGGAAAGCGCAGCCACGGCCGAGCAAGGCCAGCTCAAGTGGGTCAAAGTCGGCGAAGAAATGCGCCTGGTTCCGGTGCAATTCCGAGAAGCGGGCGAAGAAATCGAGCTGGCCCAGCAGCTCACCGCCGAGCAAATTCAACGGGCGGCGGAGCAGGGGGAAGCGGCGGCCAAGAAGTGGAAGCTGGTGGGGGATCGCTTCGTCCGGGTGGGAACCACCATCGAAGCGGAGGCCGGCCGGGTCGACCAAGCGGGCACCCAAGTCGAGCAAGCCACCGAGAAATTCGGCAACGCGTCGACCAATGCGGGCAAGGGCGCCGAGCAAGTCACCGAGCAGGTGGGCAAGGCGGCGGACAACGTCAAAAAGAGCGCCGACGACGCCAAAGAATCCGTAGCCCGGACCGAAGCCGCGGCGGAAGCGGCTAAGGTCTCCCTCGATCAAGCCGAGCAACAATTCCAAGCGATCAAGGCGGAAATCGAGCAACCCATCCTGATCAAGGTCGAGGTCGATCTTTCCGCCGTGGTGGACTTGCGGCGGGAAGTGGATCTAGCTCGAGCCGATCTGGCGCAGTTGCTCGTCGAAGCGCAGGCCGTACGGGAGGAGCTTCTCTAATGGGCTTTCTCAGCAGTCTGCGGGATCAAATCCAAGCGGCAGGCTCGGACCTCGACCGCCTTCGAGAGAAAGCATCCAACACCGAAGACGTCGACGCCTACGACGCCCTGCTCGAAGAAATCGCCCTGAGGCAAAGCGAGCTGGCCAAGGCGAACGAAGCCATGGAGAGAGCCGCCGAGGTCAGCGTCTCGGGCGTCAAAGAGCTGCTGGGCGGTCTCGTCACCCAAGCCCAAGAGACGGTCCTAGTCACGGATCAAATGTTTGAGGATTGGCTGCGCTCCGGATCTCTGAACGCCGTGGATCAAGCCATGCTAGATATGGAAATCAACGGCGAGCAACGCCTAGCCACCCTAGCCCGTGGAGCCGCCGCCCTAGCCGAGCAAGTGCGTGAAATCCCAAGCTTGATCTACGACGGCGTGCTCAGCTTCGAGGACCTCAAAGCCAACACCGATAGCTACATTCTGGAATACATCGACCCGATGATCGACCGCACGGGAGAGCTACGAAAGCAGTTGCGGGAAACCCTCGGCCAAGCCAGTCAAATCCAGGGTCAAATCAACGAAACCGTCGTAGCCCTACGCGGCGCCGAATCCCTACAGGAAAAAATCGCCGGTGCCATGTCCCTACTCGCGGACGGCACCAGCGACTTTTCCAAACGCCTAGCCACCGGTCTGCGAGACCTAGAAAGCGGCAAGATCTCCGCCGACGAGCTGCTACGCCTCATCGAGCAAGTCCAAAAGAGCCTGGGCAGCCTCAAAACCGGCGGCCCCACCGCCTTCGACAACCTCGCCGAGCTGCTCAAAGACATCGCCCGCCAAGCCGAGCGGGAGGACTACGACACCAACGCCCGCGGTGGGATCTACTGATGGTGGTCTCGGCCCGCCGCCTCCGGACACCATCGGTCAAGCAGTTCCAGCAGGGTCTCATCCATCGGTATTCAATGCCGATGCAGAGCTGATCGGTCTGCCGTTCAATCGACGTCGGGGTCGCTGAAGCAGAGCATAGGTCACACCGGTGCGGATCGGGATTCGAACGGACTCCCGAATAGAGTTTGCCAAGCTCATCAGCCGTTTCATCGCCCCGACGATATGCCGGGCCCGTGCCAGCTCATTCTCCGCCGAGCTCGGCACCATTTCCTCGCTCTCCTGCAAACCGACCCAGAAAAGCACCAAGAGCCACCCTAGAGGAGGGTTCTGAACCGCGCATTCATCACAGACCATCCGACGCCCCTTGAACAGCGTCGGGCCCTTCTTGTGGATTGTCTGCCGGCTGCAATCGCAGCAATACCCGCTGGCCTTCTCCTCTACCCATCGAATCGCCAAACGTTCCGTCTTCATCTTCCATCCCCTTATTCCGTAGGGGTACCGGTCCGAGAGCGAGTAGACCGTAGACTTTTTGAAAAGTCGAGGCTGGAAAGGTGGGGTGATCTTGTCGGCCGAAATCTCAAGCCATCAGGTCAGGTGTCGAAACTACCCGACGCTTCACCCAATCGGTGAAGGTCTCTCGGTCGATCTGGCCTGCAGCCAGGCTCAGAACCATACTTTCTTGTTCGTCGACCGAGGCGTCCAACTGAAATCCGTTGAGCATCAGCATTGCCTCAAGAGCGGCGTGCCCAATCCGTTTGTTGCCGTCAATAAAGGGATGGTTCTGGACCAGAGAGGAGCCCATTGCAGCGGCCTTCTCGATCAAAGTCGGATAGAGGTCTTGCCCGCCAAAGGACAGGAGAGGCTGTGCGATTGCAGCTTCCAACGCTCCTTGGTCACGTATTCCGTGACTTCCTCCCGAGGCATCCACCACGAGTCGATGGAGCTCGGTCACCTCTTCCAAACTCAGCAAATACACTAGCTCAAGCGCTTATACAGCTCTGCATTCTTGCTGATGACACGCTCTGCTACGGCTGCGAATTTAGCCTTTCGATTCAGGGCTTCCAATAAGACCGTTTTCGCAGCAACTTCGGGACTGACACCGAGCCTTTCGGCTTCAGCATTCAACACGGCTGTATGTTCTTCGTCGATTCTGATGGCAACTTCCATGTTGACCTCATTGCAACCACTCTTGCTGAGCGGCGTTTTTGCGATCCGAAGACTCTGCTTACCGAATCGCGTTGCGGGTGGATGGGACTTGAGGTGCTCTGCCCACGTCCTGTAGTTTACTCTAGGACCCACACGATGGAGCTTGCGGTTGCGGATCGAGCGCACGTGGTTAGAAGACCGGCGGTTGGCCTAAGGGCAAAATGGTACGGTTTTGGTACACCTCGGTTGTCCCTGGGGGTCTTTGAACGGTTTCGAGAGTCTCCGGCACATCAGAGAAAAGCCCGGAAATACGCTCTTTGACCCCTAGATATACTGAGATCTCTGCCCGCTAGAGAACTTTTAATCCGCGGGTCGTAGGTTCGAGACCTACACGACCCACCAATTAAATCGCAGAAAATAAGCCACTTACGGCGCTAGGGCGATCCTTCGGGGTCGCCCTTTCTGCGTTTCAGTAAGCACATAGTAAGCAAATGGGAGCGATTCAAGGCGTAGGTAGTGGGGTGTTGTTCGGTGTGGAGACTGAGCTGCTTAGTAGGGACTGCTAGGGGCTGCTGCGACCAGTAGCGGAGTTTTGACGCCTTACGCCCTCGATCGCAGCCGTACGCGTAGCTCTGCGGCTGCCATGGCGTTGAGGGAGGAGCGCTTCGCCGATGCCTTCAGAATAGCCAGTGCAAGCGGTGGAGGCTTCACCGGTATCCGATCGATCAGCTCCAGGATCGTCCGCGTCTCTGCCGCGGCAAGGGCATGCTCGCCGTTCTTGGCCAGCAGGCACATGAGGTCGATGCTCGCATCCAATGCATCGTCGGGATACTTCTTCTGGAGCCCCAGAGCAGCGCGACGAAGGATGGAGAGGGCGCGCTCCGGATCGTCGGTTCTGGCCAGGATGAGAGCCTCAGCTCTGGATAGCAGCAATCGGGAACGTTGTCCGCGGTAGTAGCCGGAACCTTCGGTTGGAAGAGCTTGGCGGGATTGCGCAATGGCGTCGCGGATGCGATCCAAGATCGGTAGCTCTACTTTCGGTCCCGCCTCATAGCTGAGCACGTTGGCCGCGTTGACGATGGCGCTGAGCGCGGTGTAGTCGGTTCTGCCCATGATCCTCGGATCCTGAAGGATCTCAAGGCAGTCCTGGAGCGTTCCCTCAAAATCCCCGGCAATCATGCGAATCCAAGAACGGGCGGCCCGGATCGGAGCCTCGCCGGAGCAAAGACTCACGGCTCGATTGATCGACTCCAGTGCCACCTCCAGCTGGTCCAGGCAGACCAGCGTGACAGCCTTCCTTGCCAGCACATCACCTTGTCCGCTGCGGGTGGTGCCTTCGATCACCTCAGCGCGATTCAGCGTCTCAATCGCCTCGGTCAGCATTCCGTTATAGCGCAGCGCTGAAGCATAGACCGCCAGGGTCAAGCTCTGAAGGTCGGGATGTGGGTTGTGGATCCGTTTGAGAATCTGCAGCGCTGCTTCGGCCGCGGGTACTGACTGGGCAGCATCCTCGTGGTTCAGAGCTTCAACTCGCTTCAAGATCTCTTTCAGGGCATCCGCAACCCAATAGTGTTCCAGATACACCATCCGCTCAATATCGGCGGCATCTGCGCGACGAATTCGCTTTTTTCGGTGAGTGGTCAGGGAGATAGACACACTAAAAGCATAGTCGAAATAGCGAAGAGATGGCAGCCCGCCATCTCTTCGCCCGGCCTCATCCGATCGGCGTAAGGCCGCCCATCTGGCCTGATTGCACTTGACTCTTAACGGTCATAAGTCACCTCCGCGGTTTGGCGAAGCGGCATTGCCTCACCTCCCCTGGAAGATAGTGCGCCGGTTGGTCGGTCGTCTAGCTTCTAAATCGTTCGTACAGCGTTAGTTCAAGAGTCGGGGAAAAATTCAATCTTCCCAAAAGGGTGATTTCTATCTCGAATTCGGATGCGAGCTGATAAAGCCGAGCGGCGTCCGATGACGGCGAAACCAGTCTTGACCGACGCATTGGGTAGACGCCGGCAAAAAATTTGGATCTTTTCCCAGATCGTGGGTTGGGCTCTTCCGCCGGAGGCGAGGTTGGAAGGTTGTTGGCGCCATTCTGGCTACACTCCGCTCACCATCAACACATCGGGAGTCTGTGTTGAAAATCGATTCCGCAGGCTCCCCATTTTTTGACCCGTGAGCCGCTATGACCGACGTATTCTCCTTGGCCGACTTTGCCGGCGCTCCCGTGGATCTCGAGCTAGAGCCGGATCATCTCGAATCACTCTTCCGCTCTCTGCTTAGGGCCGAGAATCCTCGGTCGCTTCGAATCCTCTTCTGGTTGCTCCTTCATGTCGTTCGAGACGATCGTGAGCTCCACGAGGCATTGGTTGAAGAATGGTTGCCGACTGAAGGTGACCTGGCCCAGCTGCTGGAAGATATCGGTCGAGACGGAACGCAGATCGTCCTGTCGTTCGATCTCCTTACGGGCAGGCTGGAGCGCCTGTGGCAGCTCAGTGACGATGCCGGACTAACCCATCTCACGAAGTCGTCGGATCCCTGGGAAATGGTGAGTGTCGCCCCCATGGCCGCGCTCTATGCCGAGCGTCAGCTTGACGAGCTGATTGCGGCGGTGGCGCAGGGACGGCGGTGGAAGGATCCCGCGGAGATTCTGAGTCCGAATGGCGAGCAAGAATTTGACCTCGAAGCCTTGATCGGCCTGGCACAGGCGCGGATGGTGCGGACAGAGGGCGGGGAAGCGTTGAACCTGGTGGTGCTGCGTCTGATGAATCATGCGGATCGGGTGAATTAGGTTTTTCTGGGATCAGCAGGAATCAGACGGAGCTATCAACCCAATCGGGTGTGTTAGCGCACATGGGTGGGCGGGGCGTCAGGGCAACTGGCGCTCCGTCCGATTTTTTTTTGCCTTGTTGCGGCAGATTCAGGTGCTTAGAATCGGCGGCATCTGATCTGTTACAGCAGGGCGCGAGCGCCCTGGTCTTAAGCAGTTCTCTTCTGAGAGGAGACTCCCCATGTGCCCTTGTCCCAAAGGCCGTTTCGGCCTGTTTGTCGTGTTGTGGAATTTCTTACTTTCCATATCGTTTTCGAGCGGAGCGGTCGCCCAAGTCTGCCAAAGCACCCTCGACCTCGGCTTCACCAACATCTCCGGCGACATCAACGCCTCCGCCAACTGCGACGGCATCTTTCGCTGTTACCAACCCATCACCTACGACGTGGAATACCGTGTCCGCCCCGCGGGCTGCGACCCAGCCATAGAAGAATGCACCGTGCGCGCGGTGATGCCCATGGACTTCCGCGGAAATCACAACAACACCACCTCCATCGGGTTTGCCGACAGCCCGGTTAAGCTCCGCTGGACCTATCCCCTCGGCGCCTTTGCCGGCGCTTGCGGCAATGCCGGTGCCCGTATCCAAACCGATCGCGGTGAGGCTTGGATCGAACGGAATTTCAGGTGTGGTGTATCCAGCGGTGGAAATGTTTATAACCTGCGGGTCACCGTCTGCGACGATATCTCCAATTGCGAAAAAGTGGTCCACACCACCGTCGACCTCACCGCGCCCACGATCTCCCGCGCGGTCTGCCCACCTCCACCGGAAAAGAACGATTGCGATGATTGCAACTGCGAGTCCACGGGCGCCGGTCCGGGCGGTGGTGCTGCTCCGCCGTTTGGCGGTGGTGCCAGCTCGGGCGGTGCCGCCACCGGTCCGGGTACTGTTTGGTTTTACAAAGCAGGCGGTATTGGCCAACCGAGCCAACCGGGAAGCGACGTGTGGGATCACGGTCGATACTGGTCTCATTCCTACGGCCGGCGCATCCTCCAAGACGCGGATCCGGACATCGTGCATCTGATCACCGAACGGGCGGTCTACCGCACCTACACCGACACCAATTCCGACGACCTCTACGACGAGGTGGACCCGGCCTCGGAGTACCGATCCCTCGAAAAGACCGCCTCAGGCTGGACCCTGTCCGATCTCGACGGCACCGTGACCCTTTTCGATGCGGCCGGTCGGTGGCTCTCCACTGCTGATCGTTACGGCAACGCCAAAACCGCTACCTATTCCGGATCCGATCTCCAATCCGTGTCGATGCCTGACGGTCGACGGGAAGACTTCACCTACCTCGGCGGCAAGATCCGCACCATCACCGAGATCGGCGTCGACGGCATCACCGCCCGTACCTGGACCTATACCTGGACCGGCGACGACCTCACGCGCATCGACCGCCCCGACGGCACGGCGTTGAGCTATCTCTACGATGATCCGAGCCATCCGGGCTACCTGACCCGAATCACCCTCATCGGCATGGACGGCACCAGCGAACGGATCACCGCTGCCTTCGAATACGACGCTCAGGGCAATACCACCAAAATGTGGCGAGGCGCTGTGGACTTCGCCGACGGTGTTAATCGGTGGGAATTTGCCTTCGACGATCCCACGCTGCCCACGGTCACGACGATCACCGATCCCCTCGGCAACACCTTCACCCGCACCTGGGCCGAGCGCGATTGGGTCACCGACAAAGCACGGCTGGCGTCGGTAGACGGCGACTGCCCAACCTGTGGCCTCGGTCCCAACGCCCAACTGCTCTACGAAGACCCGGCCAACCCCTTCCGGCCGACCCGCGAGACCGACGGCAACGGCAACGTCACGCTTCTGACCTACGATGCCCAGGGCAAGATGGCCAGCCGCACCGAGGCCTTTGGCGAGCCCGAGGAACGAACGATTTCCTGGCAGTACGACCCGACCTACCCGGATCTCATCACGAGGATCGAGCGACCGTCGACCACCGGTGATCCCTTGGATTTGCGGGTTCAGGATCTCACCCGCGACAGTCTTGGGAACCTTACCTCCGAAACCCAAGAAGGCGTAGAAAACGCCTCGGCTTTTTCCTTCACCACCGTCCGTACCTTCACGACAGAGGGTTTGGTGGAAACCGTAAATCCGCCGGGCCACGGCAGCGACGATCTGGTGACCTACGTCTACGATCCGACCCGCGGTAGCTTGATCCTCGACGAACGCATCGATCCCATCATCGGCACCACGGACTTCGGCTACGACGCCTTCAACCGGAGGACCTCCGTCATCGATCCCAACGGTGTCGAAACCGTGACTGAATACGATGCCGCTAATCGCGTCACCTTTATCCGTCGCAAGGGAGCGATGGAGGCTGAAGATCTCGTCACCGAGCACCGCTACAATACGTTCGGTGACCTTTTTCAAACGGTGCTGCCCGAGGGCAACATCATCGAGTATTCCTATGACGTGGCGGGCAGGCTCGAAACCATCGAGCGCAAGCCCGATGATCAGCCGTCCAGCCACGGCGAGCGGGTGGTCTACACCCTTGACGGTGTCGGTAATCGCATCCTGGAAGAGCACGATCGTTGGGAGGCCGGGGCGTGGACGAAGCACGCCCAAACCGCCTACACCTACTTGACCCGCTGCTACCTCGACCAGGTCACGAGTGGGCTTCCGGGTGAAGAGTCCGTCACCGAGTATGCGTACGATTGCAACGGCAACCTTTCCGACATCTGGGACGCCAACCACCCGAGCAACGGACAAACCGAGCCGCCGTCCACGGAATACGTTTACGACGCCCTTGATCGTCTGACAGAAGTCCATCAACCCTTCGGTGGAGCGGGTGGCGGTGAAGTGGTCACGGGCTACGGCTATGACGTCCAAGACCACCTTGTCGAGGTCACTGACGGTGAAGGCACCGTGACCGAGTACCGCTACTCCGATCGCGACCTGCTCACCAAGGAGACCTCTGAGGTCTCCGGCGTCACCGACTACACCTTCACCGGTTCCGGCGAGCAGGAGACCAAAACCGATGCCCGCGGTATCGTCGAAACCCGCACCTACGATGCGCTCGACCGGCTGACGACCATCGACTATCCCGACGACACTCTCGATGTTACCTACACCTACGACGATCCGGCGGTGGATTTCAGCGCGGGTCGACTCACGAGCATCGAACGCGATGGCCACGCAATCGGCTACGAGTACGACCGTTTCGGCCGTATTACCCGCGACGGCGTGTTGACCTTCGAGCACGACAAGAACGGCAATCGCATTGTTCTCGGATATCCTGGCAATGTGATGGCCGTCTACGGTTTCGACTATGCTGATCGTGAAACGTCCCTGATGATCGACGGGGCGTTCGGGGTGGTGTCGGAAGCGAGCTACTTGCCTTCGGGGCCGCTGGACAGCCTCACGCTCGGCAACGGCTTCTCCGAAACTCGCGCTTTCGATAGCCGCTACTTCCCGGATTCGATCGTGCTCGACGACGGAGTCTCCGACGTGCTGAGCTGGGATTACACCACCGATGCCGTAGGCAATCCCACGTCCATCTTGGATACGCTGGATGCGGCAAACCATCGAGCATACGGCTACCAGGACTACCAGTACTTTTTGACCCAAGGCGACGGTCCCTGGGGCACTTTGGCCTGGACATACGACAAGATCGGAAACCGCCTCACGGAATCCCGCGATGGTGCGACGGCCGACGTCTACACGTATGTTCCAAACCTCGTCGGCAGGAGCTCACCGCAGCTCGACCAGATCACCCTTGGGATCGGCGGGCTCCATGACTTCAGTTACGACCCGATCGGAGATCAAACCCTGGCTGACTTGGCGGGCAACGTCATCGATCGCACCTACGATGATGCTGGAAGGATGAGCCGCCAAGCCCGTACATCAGCAGAAGCGACGTCGGAGTTTTTCTACGATGGCCGCGGATTCCTGCGTCGATCTGAAGGGCTGGCACCGTATCCGTCAGGCGATTCGGTCTTCTGCGACGGCTTCGAATCCGGGGATACGTCCGGCTGGGGGGGCGGTGGCAGCACCTGTTTGGAAACGCTAAGCACTGAGCCGGTGTACAGCTCGGAAGGACTGCTGCACAGCAACGGCGAAAGCTTTGTCTTCTACTTCGCTGGTCGTCCAGTAGGCCAGCTCGACGAAGCCGGATTGCGTTTTCTCACCGTTGACCATCTGGGAACGCCGATTGCGATTTCGTCGGCGGTGGTAGATTGGGAAGGTGGCTTTGAGCCCTTTGGAGTGGATTACTCGGGTGCGGCGGAGGCAGGTGTGTATCTGCGGTTTCCGGGGCAATGGGACGACGGGAGTTGGCGAGAGAGTAGCGAGGGCTTCCCTGCGCTCGAAAATTTGAACCGATGGTATTCAGTAGCAAGTGGTCGATACTCACGACCGGATCCCATTGGAGATGTGGTCACAGAGCAGGCTATTTGGAATGGGCCATTCCTAGAAAGCGAGCGCTTCAGTTACTACACCTACGTACAGGCAAATCCGGTGCTGTTCGTCGATCCTCTGGGTCTGTTGAAGACCAAAGGGTGTACCGACCAGGATGACGAGTCTATTAGAAGAGCCTTCAAGGATGTTTGCAAGAGCCTAAAAACTCAAGCGGTTTCAGATTGTATTTTCTGTGAAACCGGAATCGATAGAGGTCTTGAGCGTCTCTGTGATTCCAATAACCGAACCGTACGATGTAAGTATGAGAAGACCGGGAAATGCCGAGATGACTGTGGGTGGGCTATCCCACTCGGACGAACAATTCGATTGTGCCCTGCTCTTCTTGAAGGAGGGGTCTGTGGCCCGATCGGTTGCACGCTGGCGCACGAGATGACCCATCAGCTCGGTTATCCAAGAGAAGCTAAACCTAAGGCTGTCGAGAAGTGCCTCGGTTGCTGAACAAAGAAGTACAATGAAGAACAGAACCTATATCGCCTTGCTAAGCGTCGGCATTCTGGTTGCCGCCTCAGCCTACGGTTCCAAGAAAGTGCCTTCGCTTACTTTGACCGAGATGACGACTGTCTGGATCGGACTTTCAGTGGGAGAGGTCTACGCCTACAGAATTCACTTGCAGTCGAATGGAAAAGGCTTGGTTGCCATCACCAAAAAGGCACAAGAGCCCATTGTGTTTCCAATTGCAGACTGGGATTACTCGAAAGGCAAGATCCGAATCCAGGGTGAGCCCATTGGAAGTAAAGGTAAAAAGCGGGCTCCTCAGTTGAGCGGCGAAGTCATCGGTGCGGCTATGACTCTGATCGACCGAGGAAAAAACTGGAAGATCAGAGTCAAGCTCCGGCGCGAATCAGAAATGCTCGATTGGCTTGGACGTCTCCAACAGGCGATGGCGCCTCTTGAGAACGAGAAGTAGCTCGAGTCTGGCGATCTGTAAAGCGTTTCGAATTGGGTGCAGGTGAATGTACGCGATTTCAAACATCATGCTTGTCTCCTGCCTCGTTCTCGGATTCTCCGTGGGGGTTCCGGCATTTCTGAATCAATTTGTCCGCCTTCTTCGGATTGTTCCTGGCCGAATCGCAATAAGGCGCCTACTTTGGGGGACTCGGGAGATTCCCTGGAAGCAGATTGAATCCATCAAAAGAAGCTCTTTCGGCACCAGCGTTCTTGAGATTCGTCTGCTCAATCCGCCACTGCTTTCTGTTCATCGAAGCTATTTGCTCATACTCCCGCGAGGCGATGAGCAGCAAGAAGCAGTACTTTCGACGATGCGACAGCATGGCTTTTCATGCGAATAAGCGGATGTGTGGGTCGGTCTTCTAGAGATTTCGACGCGAATCACAGGCGTGCGAATGGCTTGGGCTTGAGAGGATTTAATGGGGGTCGGCTGGGACTGACAACAGCTCGCCACTGTTTTCCGAATACCGAGCCTTTCAGTTGATGGATAGCCGCGTGAAGGCATCCATACTAGCGACGGCACGAGCAGCGTTGGATCTGTGGTCGGATGCCTGACGTCAATTACTTCTGTGCCTCGACGACAACTACACTTGTGCAATTGTCGTCAGCCTCACCAAACGGCGAGACCGGTTCTTCCGATTGCCTTTTTTCAGGTTTTAATTAAAAAAACCCGCCGGGCCTGTGGGAACTGTGGGAAACGGGGGCGTCAAAGCCGCAGCCTTGAAAGGCTAAAGAGGATCGCGAGCCAGTCGTCCTTGCAATTGCGAGGCGCTCGCCCCCGTTTTCCAAGCGGCTGTGGGAAATCGCTCCAAGCGATTTTCCATAGACGCGGCAGTTTCCACAGGCCATAAAGTCGGGGATCTTCACTCTTTCGACGTGGATTCGGTCTGAGACGTGAGATTCCGATTCTTCCGTGCAATTTCAGCGCGATAGCTTTTGCCCGTCAGCTCTAGAATGGTCGAGTGATGGACGACCCGATCGATCGCCGCCGCGGTGGTCATGGCGTCTTTGAAGATTTTGTCCCAATCCGAAAACACCAAATTGCTCGTGATCATCACGCTCTTGCGTTCATAGCGCTCCGCCAGCAAGGTAAACAACACCTCCATCTCTTCGCGGTTTTGTTGCACGTAGCCGATGTCGTCCAGGATCAGGGCATCGAAGCGATCGAGCCGTTTGAGGGCTTTGGCTAGCTCGAGATCACGTTTGGCGATCAGCAGCTGTTGGACCAGATCAAAGACCGGCGTGAACAGCACCCGATAGCCCCGACGGACCAGCTCGTGGCCGACGGCGCAGATCAAGTGGGTTTTTCCGCGTCCGGGAAGACCGAACGCGAGCAGATTCTCCGCACGCTCGACGAACGCGCCTTCACACAGTGACGGCAGCACCCTGCGGACTTTCACCGGTAGCGCATCCAGCTCCAAAGTCGCTAAGGTCTTCTCTTTCGGGAGCCGAGATTGTTTGCCCAGCCGCTCGATGCGCCGTCTCCGTCGGTCCTCGAGCTCGGCTTCGGCGAGATGCTGCAGATAGTCTCGGAACCCCCAGCCGTCACGCTCTCCTTGGTCGGCGAGCTCGTCGAAGGTCTCGACGAAAGTGGGTAGCCTCAGCTCTCTGAGGAGTAGCCCCAGACCGTTCATGAGACCTCCGAGGCCAACAATTGGTCGTAGTCGGAAAAATCAAAGGGGGGCAGATCGATCTCTGGGACTTCCGGTTCTTGGTGCAGCGAGAGCACTCGCTTGACCCGCTCGCAGTCGGGCCTTTCCGCCGAATCCAAGAGCAGCTCCACCGCTGCGTTGACGTCCGATTCCAGGGTGGTGGCGGCGAGATACAGAATTCTCAGATACTCCAAATCCGCCGAGCGCTCACACAGGGTTTCGTGTAAGCGGTCATAGGCACGACGAAATTGCAGGGTCGGAAAAAGATCCTTCTTGAAACGATAACGGGTCAACGCGCCGGGTTTCTTGATCAAGGAATGGATCACGTGACGATAGTCGATACGGTGACCGTCGTGACCCGAAAGACGCTCCAAGGTCACCTGGAGCCGACCGCCGTGCATCACCTCGAGGCGATCGCAGTAGATGCGGACCCGGACATGCTCGCCGATCAAGCGTGAGGGTACGGAGTATGAATTGCGCTTGATCCGAATCGTGCTCCAGCTCGTCACCCGTACCGTTTCTTCGTCGTAATCCAGCAAGCGATCCACTGACAGCGGCCTCATCGCGTCGAGATCTTCCTTCACTCGCTTGCGGCGGCCCTGGTTCGCGCGTCCCAGCATCTGATGGAGCCACTTTTCATAGGCCTCCCGATGCTCGAAATCGCGCGAGCCGCGGAGCAAAAGCTGTTGCTCCAAACGGCGCTTCAGAGAGCCGTTGAGCGATTCCACATCGCCGTTTTGCTCCTTTTCGCCGATCCCTATGGTTCGGGCGATCATCCCCAGGCGTCGAATCAGCGCCTCATAATTCTCGTTGAATTCGCGTTTGGAGCCGACTCGGTGGGTCGCCGCCGTCGAATTGTCCGTCTGATGGTAGTCCGGCACCTTGCCCAGGCGGAACAGTGCGTTCTGCAACCCCTGGCGCAGCGCCTCGAACGACTCACTGTGGCAAGGCGTCGCCCACTGCCAGTTCGAGTACGGCAATACCGAATGACACAGCATGTGATCGAAGGGCTCGCCGGTTCGGCATGTAAGTGCTCGACGATCCAGTCCCAATCCTGCTCGAAAGGGTCCTTGCGAGTCCGCCAAGTACGGGCGGTCTTCTTTTCCGAGGGCAAAACACCTTCCTTGATGTATTTCCTCGCCGTATTTCGATGCATTCCGGAACGCATCGCGGCAACTCCTATGCGGCCGTCCTTCTCATAGCTTTCCATCAGCTTCCTCACCTGTGCGTCCGTCGTAACCAACCCTTGCTCCTCTCGATAAGAGGATCAATCCGTGGTTTCGGCGGTGGGGTTTCATGCACAGATGTAATTGTCGTCACCGCACAGGTTTAATTGTCGCTGAGCACAATGTGGTGTATCCAGCGGTGGAAATGTTTATAACCTGCGAATCACCGTCTGTGACGATATCTCCGATTGCGAAAAAGTGGTCCACACCACCGTCGACCTCACCGCGCCGTCCATCACCCGCGCGGTCTGCCCACCTCCACCGGAGAAGAACGACTGCGATGATTGCAACTGCGAGTCCACGGGCGCCGGTCCGGGCAGTGGTGCGGCTCCGCCATTCGGCGGTGGCGCTAGCTCAGGTGGCGGCGCCACCGGCCCGGGCACGGTGTGGTTTTACAAAGCGGGCGGCATCGGACGACCGAATCAGCCGGGTAGCGACGTGTGGGATCACGGCAGATATTGGTCTCACTCCTACGGCCAACGCATTATTCAGGATGCGGATCCGGACATCGTGCATCTGATCACCGAACGGGCGGTCTACCGCACCTACACCGACACCAATTCCGACGACCTCTACGACGAGGTGGACCCGGCCTCGGAATATCGCATCCTTGAGAAGACTCTCAACGGCTGGACCCTCACCGATCTCGACGGAACCGTCACTCTCTTCAACATCACCGGTCGCTGGCTCTCCACCACTGATCGTTACGGCAACGCCAAAACCGCTACTTATTCCGGCCCCGATCTCCAATCCGTATCCATGCCCGACGGTCGACGCGAAGACTTCACCTACCTCGGCGGCAAGATCCGCACCATCACCGAAGTCGGTGTCGACGGCATCACCGCCCGGACCTGGACCTATACTTGGACCGGTGACGACCTCACGCGCATCGACCGCCCCGACGGCACCGCACTGAGCTATCTCTACGATGATCCGAGCCATCCGGGCTACCTGACCCAAATCACCCTCATCGGCATGGACGGCACCAGCGAGCGCATCACCGCTGCTTTTGAATACGACGCTCAGGGCAATACCACCAAAATGTGGCGAGGCGCCGCGAGCTCTTTGCCAATCGGACAATCGGACGGTGCAGTGCAAGTATAAAGAGAAGGGTAAATGCAGATCGACTGTTGATGAGCTTGGCAAACGATTCATAGCCTGTGGCTGGGCCATCCCTCTGGGCCGTACCATTCGCCTATGCCCAGACGGTTTGCGCGAAACCCCGTCCTGCGGACCTCTCGGCTGTACGCTCGCCCATGAGATGACCCATCAGCTTGGATATCCGGGTGAGAAAAGACCCCAAGCTGTCGAAGAATGTTTGGGTTGCTAGGGGAAAAGGAATTGATGCGAAAGCTCTCAGTGTTGGAATTCTTGTCATCCTCTGCTGCCTTTCGGTGGAATCTGCTTTGGCCTCCAAAAAAGGGAGAAGCCTGGACGCAGAAGAGATCGCCACTACGTGGATCGGTCTTGGCCAAGGCGAAACTGCCGCTTACCGCCTGCAGCTCGACTCCAATGGGCGGGGCATTGCAGCCATCGCAAGCAAGCGAGATGAGCCTCCTTTAGTTTTTCGGCTCGTTTCTTGGACCTACAACAACGGCAAGATCCGAATCGTTGGCGAGCCTGTCGTGCTCGGTGACGACAGCTACTCGCCCACATTTACGGGGAAAGTGGTGGGGACTCGACTGAAACTGATCGACACAGGCCAATCCTGGAAAGTCGATGTTGAGCTCCGGCGCGAATCAGAGATGCTCGATTGGCTTGGACGTCTCCAACAGGCGATGGCGCCTCTTGGGAACGAGAAGTAGGTCGAGTCTGGCGATCTGTAAAGCGTTTCGAATTGGGTGCAGGTGAATGTACGCGATTTCAAACATCATGCTTGTCTCCTGCCTCGTTCTCGGATTCTCCGTGGCGGTTCCGGCATTTTTGAATCAATTTGTCCGCCTTCTTCGGATTGTTCCTGGCCGAATCGCAATAAGGCGCTTACTCTGGGGGACTCGGGAGATTCCCTGGAAGCAGATTGAATCCATCAAAAGAAGCTCTTTCGGCACCCGAGTTCTTGAAATCCGTCTGCTCAGTTCGCCACTGCTTTCTGTTCATCGAAGCTATTTGCTCATACTCCCGCGAGGCGCTGAGCAGCAAGAAATAGTACTTTCGACGCTGCGACAGCATGGCTTTGGTTGCGGATCGAGCGCATTCCCGACCTCGGTCGGTGGAGCGTAAACGAGTGCCTTTCGCTTCCCTCGAAATGGACGCGGCTTCGGTGGCTATGACGACCATCGCCAAACTCGGTCGTGTGAGCCGGTCGTCCCTGCGCAGCTTTCCCACCGCCGAGGCGCAGTGAGTGAAGGGTTTCGACGTGGTGCGGCGGGCGAAGGCCTCGGAGTGACCCCTGTAAATCCGCGACGACCTTTCCACCGTCGGCGAGATCTCGGCCAGAGCGCAGCACATGTGCTTTCGAGGACGTTGGTCAGCGAGCCCGGTTCTTCGCCCTGCAAGCCGAGGCCTACCTCGAAGCCTCCGAAACCGCCCTGCGGGACGGCTTGGTCCAACGCTCCCAAGTCCTGCTTTTCGAAACGCCCGACGGTGAGCAAGTCATCGGCGAACGGCTCAGCCAACATCCCGGCGCGCGTCTCGCCTTCGGTCAGCTGGCCAAATACCTCGGCGCCGGCGCGGCGGTGAGCTCGACACGCTGGCCTTCCGCCGTCGCTGATCGAGAACTTTGAGGGACCAATTGGAGTCGGAGCGGTCTCAATAGGCCGATCGAAGCATCACAGGCGGTGTAGGTTTGCCGCATTCGAGCTCTTGTGACCTTTAGAACTAACCCGCGGCTCGTGCGACCGCATCAAAAGGATGTGTGGTCCGATTTCGAGTCGGCTTGCGCCCCGTGAGCCCGATGCAAAAGCACTAAACCTCTGCTGAGGAGAGTCCATGTTCCCCGAACGAGCCCCCAGCTTCGAGCACGTGATGTTGAAAGTCCTCGCCATGGTCGCCTTCGCTGTCGCAAGCTCGCTGATGCTCGCCCGAGCGGCGGAGTCCCAGCCTACTGTGTTGCCCGTTGGTGACGAGATGCAAGTCAACACTTACACGACCGGTGACCAAGATCTGCCGGCGATTGCCGGTGACGACGACGGTAATTTCGTGGTTGTTTGGCAGAGCGATGGCGCGGATGACGCGGCGGTGCAGAGCGCGTTGGCGCAGCGTTTCGATTCGGCGGGCGACGCCGTGGCGTCTGAATTTCGGGCCAGTCTCAGCACGACCGGCAACAACTCCAATCCCGAGGTCGCCATGGGGCCGAGCGGAGAATTCGCCATCGTCTGGAACGGCCCGAACTTTGGCGGTGATCTGGTCGCCGGACGGCTTTATGCCTCTGACGGCAGCTCCGATAGCGGAGTGTTCGCTGTCTCCCAACTCACTATCGACGATCCGGGGCCGCCCTCGATTGCCTTTCTCCCGGACGGTGGTTTCGTCGTGAGCTGGGCTTCCAGCAATGAGCCGCCGGGCGGCCGCGAGGTCCTCGCTCGGCGTTTTGACTCCTCGGGAACGGGCGTCGGCAACCCTTTCCAGGTCAATAGCTATACCACCGGCGACCAGGAGGCTCCGCGCATCGCAGCCGATGACGCCGGCGAGTTTGTGATCGTTTACGAGAGCGCCGGATTCACCGGCGAAACCTACCGCTCGATCATCGCCCAACGTTTCGACTCGACAGGCACGGCGATCGGCGACGAGCTCCTGCTGGCCGCTTCCGATTCCGGCGACTCTCGCGATCCCGATGTGGACACCCTCAGCGACGGTTTCGTCGTCGTCTGGTCCGGGCCGGGTGTTGTCGGTGATTTTCTCGCCCTGCGTGCGTTCGACTCGAGCGGTACGCCCCTGGGCAGCTTGCAGTTACCCGACGGCACTATCAGCAGCGCCCTGAATCCGCGCGTCGCCGCGGATGCCCAAGGCCGGGTGATCGTCACTTGGTCCGGCGACTCGGACGGCGATCTGGCCAGCATCCGTGCTCAGGCCTACGCTCCCCTGGAGGACGGCGCACTGCTGAGACCCGTGCCCCAGATCAACGTCGTCACCACTGGCGATCAGGTGCAGCCGACCATCGCCGCCGCCGGCGACGGTTTCGTTGTCGCCTGGAGCTCGGAGATGTCCACCGGCTCAGATCAGGATCTCACCAGCATCCAGCGGCGGGCCGCCGTGATCCCTCTCTTTGCCGATAATTTCGAAAGCCAGACCCTCGACGCCTGGTCCTCGAGCGTGCCGTGAGCTAATCCGGAATGAAGGTGAACCGATCGGTTCACCTGCCTGCAACCAAATCGTTCACATGTGGGCCCCGCGTCGATGAATCTCTTCCATTCGACGCCGGAAGGAGGGCCTTTTCTCAAACCGTGCATGCCGGCACGTCGCTTGCTCTACCTCCATGTATCGACAACATACGCCTCGCGGAATCTCTGCGAAGCCACACATTCAAGGCCGCCCATCGCGGCCACTGGAGGAGCAATCGATGATCATCAACAACATTAACGGCGGCGACATGACTTGGGTGCAACACGGCTCCGGGACGTCTCAGACCCTTCAAGGTGAGCTGGCCGGTGGTGAGTACAGCGCGCCTTTCAAACCGGTGGGCGGCTCGCCCTATAAAGTCGAGCTCAAGGTCTCGAACGGCTTCACGACCGAGGTCGATTCCCCCGACACCTTGATCTCCTTCTACAACACGGGATCTTCCACCAAGCCCCTCAATACCCCCGTCGAGGTGAAGTGATTGCTTCGGCTCCGGGTCGAAGCCCGACCTGGAGCCGTTTCTTTTCTTGAGGTGCCGACATGCACAGCGTGCTCCCTAGAGATCCGTCCGCCGAGAGTCACCAGGCCTTGGAACAGGCCAACGCCCTCAGCCGGGAAGGGCGGCTCGAAGCAGCCCTGGAGCTCTACGGCCGTGCCGCGTCCGGCGCTCCGCAGTGGCATCTGCCCCATTTCAATGCCGGAATCCTCCTGCTGCGCTTGGGTCGCGACGAGGAAGCGATGCTCGCGCTGCTCCGGTCCGTGGACCGCAAACCGGATTGTTGGAAGTCTCAATTCAATCTTGCTCTGCTCTATCTTCGACACGGTCGCTTCGCCGAGGGTTGGCGTCGCTACGATTGGCGTTTCCAGGCCGGTGGCCACCCGGCGGTTCGGACGGGTCGCCAACAGCCGCTTTGGGACGGTCGACGGCTCGACGGTGAAACGGTATTGCTCTGCGCCGAGCAGGGGCTCGGTGATGTGATCCAATTCCTACGGTTCGCCCCCGCGGTTCAGAGCCGGGGGGCTCGCCTGCTTCTGGAATGCCCAGCCCCCTTGCGGACCTTGGTCGAGGATTTGCCTTTTCTGGCGGGCACAGTAGATCCGACGGAAACCTGTAACGAGGCCCACTACCAATTTCCCTTGATGAGCGTGCCTCGGCTCTTGGCAGAACGCTTCGAGCCCAGCCCGTTGCCGTTCCCTTACCTGAAAGCTCCGCCACCGACCGCCGGCTCGGCTCATCCTCTCCTCGCCCTTGGCGATCGAAAAATCGGCATCGTCTGGACCGGCGACCCCGACAATCCTTTCAATCCGATCCGTTCGTGCCGACCCGAGGATTTCCATCCTCTCACCCGGATTCCCAAAACGCGGCTCTACAGCCTGCAGTACCAGGACGGGGGGATCTCCCCAGAGGCGCTCTCCGGAAAAGGTATCGCATCCCTCGGCTCCGCCCTGGGCGACTTCGCCCAAACCGCGGCCCTGCTCCACGAGCTCGACCTCGTCATCACCGTCGATACGGCGCTCGCCCACCTCGCCGGAGCCTTGGGACGGGAAACCTGGCTCTTGCTTTCCAGTCCTTGCGATTGGCGATGGTCCGTCGAGGGCAGCACGACCCCTTGGTATCCCAACCTGAGGCTCTTTCGACAAGAGCGCTCCGGGGATTGGGCAGAGCTCTTCGAGCGCGTCGCCCGAGCACTGGCCCATGGAGACGACGTGAGCCGCTGAGACTCCGTCGGGCATCCTTTCTGTCTCGGTTCCGGATTGGAGCCGAGACATTAGCTTTTTCGGGCTTTTGGGGCCGAGAAGCTCGTCCCGAAGGTGGTATCGTTTTTTCGCCGGAAGGGACGGATTGCCGGCGAAAACGGACGATACTCTGGAGGAGACATGACGCAGCTTAGATCGTATCTCGGCCTCGGGGCGGCATTGGTGACGGTTTTGCTTTCCGGTTGTGCGGTGGGCAATGTCTACGACTTTCGCTACATCCCGCCGGATCGCCCGACTGCGGAGCTCTCGCCGCGGGTGGTGGTGTTCTTCGAGGTGGAAGACCTGCGCAAGGACATCGTCTCGGGCGACGAGCCGAAGTCTTGGGTGGGGGAGCAGCGCGGGGGTTACGGCAATCCGTTCACGGTCAAAACCAGCGACGGCAAGGCCTTCGCCGAGGTCGTGCAGTCGGCGATCCGCCGCGATCTCGAGTCCTTGGGTTTGAAGGTCGAGGAGGTGGATGTCAAAGCGGCGGCGTCGGCCGGGGCGGTGGCGGAGAAAATCCGTGGAAGCGAGGGTGATCTGGGCTTGCAGGTCAAGATGTTGGTCTACAACTCCAACACCTACGTCAATATCGACATGGAGTGGGACTTCCAGCTGGTGGTCTTCGATTCCGCCGGCAAGATCCTCTACGACGATCACGTGGAGGGGCGTCAGACCATCGACGGCTCGTATTGGAATTCCCCCAAGGCCGCCAAAGCCAAGGTGCCCCCCGCCTTCTATCGGGTGCTCCACGACATGATCGTCGGCAATCGGGAGCTGCTGGAAGCCCTCGGCTCAGACGGTGGGGAAGTCACCGGCACGAAGAAGTGCACGGTCGACCAGATCCTGAGCATGAAGGAGTCGGGCCTGAACGACGATCAGATTCGTGCGGCCTGTGGGGAATCCGGGGTGTGAGCGGAGCTCACGGGCAGCCGTCATGAGCAGAGCTCACGGGCAGCCGTCGAAGGCGAAGACATCCGTCACCGCTCGAGCGTTTTGACCCGGCGGGTTGAGATATCTACGCACCTTGCCCGTTTCCCGATCACGCACGGTCAAGGTGTATTCGACGTTGGTGGTGGCCGATGAGAAGAACCACCAGCGGTCGTTGATGGCGCACGCATCGAGGGTTTTCAGCAGGACTTCCCAATTGTCGGCTTCGAAGAAATAGAACAGACCGGAGTTGGCGCCGGTCTCGGGCACCCACTTTCCAAGCCCCTCTCGGCCGCCCGGGGTCGCCCAACGGGCCTCCAGCTCGTAGCGGCCGTCGTGAAGGCAGAGCACCGTGGGATCTCCGGCTTGGCAGGGACCCGGCTCGCCGACTTTTCGTCGCGAAATGCCCATATTGGTGCTGCTCAAGAAGAGGGCGGGCTCGACGGGGCTTTGGGCGACCACCAGCGCCGAGCCTCGGCGCAAGCCTTCATTCCAAGGAAACCACGACGCGCCGTTGTCCACGCTGCGCCACAGCCTGGGATCGTAGGGTCGGTTGATGGCCGTGCCGGAAATGGCGTAGAGCAGGTTCTCCTGGGCGACGTCCACTTGGAAGTCGCGAATGAATTGCAAGATCTCGGGGCTTTGCTGCCAGGTGTCGCCGCCGTCTTCCGACCACCAAAACTGCGCCTCCGGGCGCCTCCAAGCGTAGAGCCGGCCGGCCGGCGAAGCCTGGATTTCCACTTGTTGGAAAGTTTGCCAATCCGCGGCCAAGGTTCCTTTGGGCACGAAAGTGCCGCCGCCGTCGGAGCTGACGAGGAATTGGCCGGTGTCGCCCGCAAATCCGTAGATCACGCCCTGGCGATAGGGATCGAAGGCCGCGTGGGTGAGCGGAACCGCGTCGTCCCCTTCGCCGATCCGTAGCGCGCTTCCCAGGGTGAGGCCGGAGTCCGTGGACAGGGTCCAATAGACATTGCCGTCGGTGCTCCGCCACTCGAAGAGGATGCGTGCGGCGTCGAAGGGGTCCATTTTGAGATCCCGGGCGTTCAGGCCGCGGTGTACGGGCTCGAACGTTTCGCCTTGATCCAAGCTGCGATGAAAAGTACCGAGGGCGGATGCCCAGAGGACACCGTCGCCCGATTGCAGGGCGCTGATGGTGGCGCCGGAAAGCCGATTCGGCAATCGGGACCACGACCTTCCTTGGTCGCTGCTGGCGTGCATGCCTTGGCTGTAGGAGTACATCCGGTCGGGGTCGACGGGGTCGAAAGCGAAGGCCCACGCCGTGGCACCGCTGAGCCCCGGGGTGACGGCGCGCCAATGCTCGCCGTGCTCAGTGATCCGAAATGGTCCCGCGCTGGTCATGGCCAGGAGGTTGCATCCCTCTTCGAAGGCCGCGACCTGTCGCACGCGGCCCGGCTCTTTGGGCCCGACCCGGTCGTAGGTTTGTCCCCAGTCGACGCTGCGGATGAGAGCGTTTTCTTCCTCCGTGCGCAAATACAGGGTGTCGTCGTCACAGGGATCGAACCAGATCTCGCTAGCGTTGGCCAAAGTGGGGACCGACGCCATGCTCCAGGTGACTCCGCCGTCCCGGGTCGTATGCACCTGCCCGGAATCCACAACCATCACCAGTCGGCTCGGCTGCCGAGGGTGAAATTTAATGTTTCGAATGAATCCAGGGGTGGCGATTTCGGAAAAGGACAGACCCCCGTCGTTCGACAGTCGTAGCTCGTTGCCGATTAAGCCGTGGGCGAAACGTTTGGGGTCGGCGGGGGAAATGAAGAGCTGCCCACCGTTGACGTCCGGCAGGCTTTCGGACACGTTGCGAAAGGTTTGACCGGCGTCGGAGGAGTAGTAAACGGACCCGCCGTCTTGGGCGTAGATGACCGTCGCCGTGGGAGTGGGAACCACCGTGGGAGACGTCTCGAAGCCGGGAAGGGTGTCCACGGCCTGCCAAGTTTCCCCGAGATCCTCGCTCGTGTAGAGGCTCTGGCCGTCGGCGAAGAGTCGGCCATCGTGACCGAAGTCGATGGAAGTGGTGTCCAGGTCCGGTGGCTCGATCTCCTGCCAAGTCTCACCGCCGTCCAAAGAAAGCATGAAACCGAAGCGGGTTCCGTCGATGCGGACGGCCGGAATCACGACGTGTTTGGAATGGCTGGGTGAGCTGCGGATAGAAAATAAAAACGTGAAGGAAAAATTCCGATCCGGCAGCCATCGCCAGGTCTCGCCGTCGTCGTCGGACCGCCAAAGGTCGCCATCGCCGTTGGAGCTGTAGAGAGTCGTCCCCGATTCCGACACCAAGGTGAAATCGGCGTTGCCGTCGCCGTAGTCGGCGACTCGCCAGCGCTCCTCGGCGATCGCGGTCGTGCATAGCACGGTCGTGGGTAGCACCGTTATGGCGATTGAAGTCCATAGAGCAAGTCTCAGGGATGGGGCCTTCATGGGAGCTCTCCTCTGGAGGTAGTGAACCCACCGAGGGTGACAGCCGACACAGGTGAAGTCAATTGAAATATGTCTCTAGAGCATTTTTGGGTCAAGTCGAGCCGAAATAGGGACCGCCCTCGACCGAAACGGGTCGAGGGCGGTAGCTGCGTCTCCGGCGGCGGCGTTATTCCGAGGCGGCCGAAGCGGCACCGGACTCGTCCGCCTCGCCGATGGCGAAGACGTGATCCATGCCGCGCATGATCAGCAGGCCGTCGGATATGGCCGGCGAGGTCATCACCACCTCACCCAGCTCGTTCGAGCCCAGCTCTTGGTAAACCTTGCCCGCCCGCACCACATGGGTGACGCCGTCTTCGGTGGTGAAGAACAGCCGACCGTCGGCGGCCACCGGCGAGCCGCTGTAGCTGGCGGCGCCGCCCACCCGCTCGCGATAGAAGCGCTCGCCGGTTTTGGCGTCGTAGGCGGCCAAGCGACCATTGTTGTGGAAGGTGTAGAGAATGCCGCGATACACGATCGGCGACGGAATGTAGGTGCCGCCCGGATTGACGCTCCAGGCGATGTGCTCGCTGGACGTCTCGCCGTCGGGCAGGGTGAGGTCGCCGCGGGCGCCGACTTTGATCGCGTACACCGGGCGCGCCGGTGGATAACCGCCGGTGACGTAGGCCAGGCCGTTTGCCGTCACGGGGGTGCCGACGGTGACCTCCGAGTTCGGCGTCAAGGTCCACAGCTCCTCGCCGGTGGCGGCGTTGTAACCGCGGATGGTGGTGCCGTTGGTGACCACCTCGTCGACGCCGCCGGGCTCAGGGGATTCGAGCACTGTGGGAGTCGCCCACGTGGGGATTTCATCCCGCGAGGTACGCCACAGCTCCTTGCCGGTTTTGACGTCGAAGGCGGCAATGTATGAGCCTTTTTGGATGTCGGTCTGGATGATCACCCGACCGTCGTGCAAGATCGGTGAGCTGGAGAATCCCCATTCGTAGCTGGCGTCGTAGAACCAACCGCTATTGAGCACGCCGAGGTCCACTTTCCACAGCAGATTGCCGTCGAAGTCGTAGCAATACATGCCTTCGGAGCCGTAGTGGGCGATCACGTGCTTGCCGTCGGTCACCGGTGACGGGTTGGCATGGCTCGACTTCAGGTGCCGCTTGACCTTCGGCTTGCCGCTGATCGAAGCCTGCTGCCAGCGGATCTCGCCGTTTTTTTTGTCCAGGGCGTAGAGCTTCCAGGTATGCAGGCTGTCGTCCTCCACGGAGTCCACGTCGCCGTAGAGGCCGGTGCGGAAGGTGTCGTCCGCGTCCTTGGACTCGGCGGTGGTGACGAAGACCGTGTCACCCCAAACGATGGGGCTCGACAGGGCGATGCCGGGAATCGGTGTTTTCCAGCGGATGTTGGCGCCGCTCTCGCCGTTCCAGGTGGTCGGCACCCCTTGACCGTCACCGATGCCCGCCGCGTTGGCGCCGCGGAACGACGGCCAATGGATGGCCGGGCCCCGCTTCGGGGTTTCCAGGGGCGGGAGGTCTTGTCCGGCGACCACCGCCTCCTTTTCCGGCTCGTCGCGGGCAAACGGGAATTCCTGGCCCCCTTGCTTCAGGGTGAAACCCTCGATCAAGCCGCCACGGCCGAAGAACGCCAGCTCGATGCCGTTGAACTCCCTGGCTTTGAAGGCGTTTTCACCGGTGGCGTCGAGGGTCAGCTCGGGTTGGTTGTTGGCGCGGATTTTGAGCTCCTCACCCTCCTGCCATACCTTGATCTTCATGCCGATGTCGTCATTTTTGAAATCGCCGACATATCGCGCCTTTTGCTCGGCGGTCAGCTCCACGACCTCGCCCGGTCCGTCCTCGGGTTTGGGTAAATGGCCGGCGAGAAAGTCGACGATGTCTTTCTTTTCGGCGGCTTGGGCTTGGGTGTGGGCGGCGACAATCTCATCACCGCTCGCTTTGCCGGTGGCGACGGTCGCCTCGACTATCTCCAGATCACCGGCGCGCACCGCAAAAGCCAGGGCGAATCCCGAGCCTTCGGGTTTTTCTTTCAGCAGGCGGAGCGCCACTCGACGATGGTCCTCGGAGCCTTCCATGCCGAAGAGGGCCCAGGTCAGCGGGGTGGCCTCGTAGAAGGTGTCGGTGACGTTGACCTCGGCGCCTTTGGCCAGCAGCAGCTCGACGATTTCCAAGTTCCCTTTGCCGGCGGCGAAGAAAAGCGCGGTGGCGCCGTATTTAGACTTAGCGTTGACGTCGACATCTTTAGCCAAGAGCTTTTTCACCAGCTCCACGTCTTGTTTTTGGGCGGCTTCTCTCAGGGACTCGCCGTCGTCGGCCCAGATCGATGAGCCGAAGGCGGTGGTCACGAGCACTAGGAAAAGGACGAATGGGGCGCGGAGGCGCGGCATGGATGAAGCTCCTCGAATAGGGGTCGAATGGTCGTCGGCGACCTGTCGGTCGCTGGGGATGTGTGATGGTACGTCCAAGGGAGGTCTTTGTTCAGACCGAGCCGCTCAAAAACCGGGGCAGAGCAGATTCGAGCCCAGTGCAGGAGGTTTTCGGCCGGCCTCAGGGAATTCTAGGTGAATGCTCAGTCATGCTCAGGCCACGCAAGTTGAAACAGTTATGATGGCTTGGCATAAATAGATAACATCCAAGCACGAGCTCCTGTGGTGCGTTTTTCTCCGTGGACGGGGCAGTGAATCGGATCACTCGATCACCGCCCCAAGCCTGAAAAGGAAATATGATGGATCGTTTTTCGAGCCGCAGATATTGCACCGTCGTAGTTTTTGTCCTGGCCATGCTGATCGGATCGCCTTTCGAAGCGCGCGCTGAGCTCGCCGGTTCCGAGGCCGTCGGACCAGAATCCGACCCAATCTCCTTGGACCTCCATTTAGACAACTTGGACCGGGTGCGGGCACAGCGGGTGGCGGCCGCGGTGGCCGGTGTCGAAGGGCCCCGGTCTTGGCAAGACCTACGACGTCACTATTTGCGATTGAGCGCTGATTTGGAGGCCGACCATCCCGATGCATTGCGGCTGCAACGTGCCTTGCGCGAGCTGAACGAGCTGGAGGCGTTGGTTGAGGATCCGCAGGCCCTGAAGGCCCTCTATCGCCGGTTGAAGAACCCCGTTGCGGTGGGTGGCGAGCCAGATCTAGCCGAGAAAATCGCCAACGGTACGGCAACGGGTCGGGTGATCAGGTCCAGCGACGGATTGCCGCTGGCTTCGGCCGAGGTGGCCTATTCGAACGCCGACTTCTTCGATGTGGTCTTTACCGACGAAAACGGTTTCTACGAGATAAGCGTGCCTGCCGGGACCTTTACGGTGTCCGCGTCGGCCCTTCACTACCAACAAGAGGTATACGACGACATCCCTTGTGATTTCGGCTGCTTTTTCCCGAACGGCGATTTGGTGGAGGTCGCTGCGGGGCAGACCGTGGCGAATATCGATTTTGCGTTGGATATCCTGGGTCGGGTGACGGGTCAGGTGGTGGCTCAGTCCTCGGGCATCCCGTTGGCGGGCATCGGGGTCGAAGCCTGGTCTGTGGGCGGTCTATTCAGCGAGTCTTTCGCCGAGACCTCGGCCGACGGAACCTATGTTTTGGAGGGCTTGGCCGCTGGCGAATATTGGATCGTCGCCACGGGCGAGGCCTACCAGACCGAGGCCTTCGACGGCGTGCCGTGCAGCTCTACGGCCTTTGGTCTGGAGTGCTCGGAGAGCCCGCAGAACGTCTCGGTCGATGTGGGCATCACCGTAGAGGATGTGGACTTCAGCTTGGAGCGTCGAGGCTCGATTTCAGGCCGGATCACGGACGCATTGAGCGGTGAGGGCATTCCACTCGTGCGAGTGGTCTTCGAACCCACCCACGGTAACGGTTACGGCAGCGAGGCCTTCACCGATTCCGAGGGTCGGTATCAATCTCCTGGCCTCAACGCCGGGGAGTATTGGGCCTATACCGACAACTTCGACTTCTATGTCAACGAGGTCTACCACAATGTGCGTTGCCCTCTTCGCCAGTTCACCTCCGGGTGCATTCTGGAATTGGGTCGGCCCATTCAGGTGAGCGTCGACAGCACGGTTCACAACATCGATTTCGACCTGGATCCCGGCGGAACCCTGTCGGGAACGGTCACGCGAGCCTTGACCGAGACCCCGGTCGAATTTGCCGAGATTAGAGTGACCGATTGGAATCAAGTGGATGTGGCCACGGTCTTTACGGAGCCGGACGGCACTTATGAGCTCAAAGGTCTCAGCGCAGGGGCCTATCGGTTGGAGGCGTTCGGGTCGGATTACGTGCCTGAGCTCTTCGACGATATTCCTTGTCCCAGCTCGGTTTGCCCCCTCGAAGAGGGCGACTTTGTGGCCGTGAACGTCGGCGCTACCTCCGGCGGTATCGATTTCGAGCTCGACCGCCTCGGTATCTTGGAGGGAAGGGTGGTCAGCTTGGAGACCGGTGAGCCGATCGGGCTGGCTCTCGTGCATGTTTATGAGGCCGAAACGGGATTCGTCGCCGATCTCACCCAAGCCGATGGCCAGGGGGTTTTCCAGAGCCGCCGGCTCCAGGCGGGTAGCTATCGTTTGTTCGCTGAAGACATCACCGGTCGCCATCTCAGTGGTCTCTATCCGGATATTCCCTGTAGCCAAGGCGATTGTGATTTTTCCCAAGGAGGCACGGTCGACGTCGAGCTCAACTCTAGCGTCACCGGTTTAAAAATCAGCCTGAAGACCGGGGCTACCATTCTCGGAAGTATTTTCGATCGGGTGACGGGTTTGGCCGGTGAGCAAGCAGAGGTGACCGCCTACGACACCTCCGGGACTTTTATCGCCACGGGTTTCGTGGGTCAAGACGGTGAATATGTGGTGCCTGGACTCACCTCGGGCCAGTATTACCTGATGGCCAGCGGTTACTTCTTCGGCCATCAGGTCTATGGTGGCGAAACCTGTAGCTATGTCGAGACTTGCGACCCTCTGTCGGGGACCCCGATTTCAGTCGTTGAAGGCGGTGAAGCTCCCAATATCGACTTCGAGGTCGACTTCGTCGAATGCCGATTTGTGAGCTCGGAGCTATGCCTTCGAAATGATCGTTTTCGGGCGGCGGTCAAGTGGCGGGACGGCTCGGGAAATGAGGGATATGGAAGCTTCTTCTGGCTGTCGAACGACTCGGGATTTTTTTGGTTCTTCAATTTCGACAACATCGAGGGCGTGGTCAAGGTGCTCGACGCCTGCTCCCAGCCCGTGGATCGTTTCTGGGTCTTCGCGGCCGGTCTGACCGACCTCGACGTCACCCTTTGGATCACGGACCTCGCCTCCGGGCAGACCCGGACCTACACCAATGCCGCGGGGCAAGCGTTCCAACCCATCCAGGACACGAACGCCTTCGCCACCTGTGCCGGGACCACTGGGCTAGGTCTGGTCTCGGATGCGGTCGGCTCGGATACCTTCGTCTCGGAGGCAGCGGCCTCGGGCTCAGAGGGTCCGACCCAAGGGCAAGCCTTGGCCGGCACACCGATCTCGGCTGCGGCCAAAGCCTGTGATTTCGCCAGTGGTCGCCTGTGTTTGAACGGGGGACGATTCGCCGTCGAAGCCTTCTACCAGACCCCGGGTCAGCCGGAGCAGCTGGCCGGGGCGCGACTCTTGACCGACGACTCGGGCACCTTCTATTTCTTTAGCCCGGACAACATTGAGGTGCTGGTGAAAGTGCTGGATGCTTGCTCGGTCTTCGATCGTTTCTGGGTCTTCGGCGCCGGCTTGACCAACGTCCGGGTGCGCCTGGTGGTCACCGACACCGAGACCGGCGAGGTGCGGGAATACGTCAACAACCAGGGCAACGCCTTCGAGCCGGTTCAGGATACCCAGGCGTTTTCGACCTGTTTCTAAAAAGACCTGTTTCTAAAAAGACCTGTCTCTAAAAGACCGGGTCTGAGAGGCCCTTCCAGACGTAGGGTCGGGGCTTGCCCCCGACCGAGCTGCGTTGCTTCGGTATTGCCTCGCGGGCGGGGACATGCCCGGGACATGCCCCGCCCCCACACCAGGTCTGTCGTGATCACGGTGTTTCGCCCGCACCCGTCGACTCATCCGTGAGGAAAGGGGCCTTGAGTAGGTGTCTAGCCGGGCATTTTGCCCTGGCCTTGTCGCCGATAGGCACCGGGACCCACACCAAAATGACTCTTGAACCGACGACTGAACGCGGCCTCTGATTGATAGCCCACTTGCTCGGCCACCCACGCCGTGCCCCCTTGTTGGCGTAGGAGGGAGCAGGCCAGTCGCATGCGGTGTTGGGTGAGGTAATCGGTCGCGGTCATGCCCACCAGCTCGGAGAAGCGCTGGGCAAACGCCGTTCGAGAGAGCGCGGCTTCCCTGGCTAGGGAATTCAGCGTCCAGGGGGTGGCCGCATCCCGATGGATCGCCCGCAGAGCCTTTCCGATCTGCGGGTCGCTGATGCCGGAAAGCACGGGCGTGGCGGTTTCGGAATGGGCGGCGTAATGCCGAATCGCTTGGATGAACAGCACCTCCGACAATCGATTGGCAATGGCTCTGGATCCCGGCAGGCTACCGGCCGCTTCCTGGCTGATGAAACGGGTCAGCGGCTCGATCCAACCGAAATCTACATTGGGGGTCGATTGCACGTGCACGATGTCGGGTAAGCCTTCCAACATAGGATGGGCATGCTCTTTGTCGAAGGCGAAGTATCCGCAAACCATGCGGGTGACCGCACCGTCTCCTCCCCAACAAAAGCTCCCTTCCCCCTCGTATCCCGCTTGTTCTAGGGCCGTCGTCAAGTTCTCGGTCGGTCGGTCCGGTTGATCCTTCAGCAGGTGCAAATTGCCGTGGGGCACCAGCCCCAGGTCACCGGTCGACAAAAGCCGGGTGCTCGGCTCACCTTGGGATGGGTCATGGCTCGGTACCGTTAGCCAACAAGCGCCCTGAATCACCACGTGGAAGCGGCAAACGTTGGTGTCTGCCGGTACCTCGAGACTCCAAGGCTCGGAGAATTCGGTTGCGAAGTAGAGGCTGCCTCGCATGTCGATCGAGTCGAGAATCTGGCTCAGCACGTCCATGTCGTCACTCTAGCAGCGAAATCCGGGATACGTCGGAATCACGAACGATTGAGCAGAAAAACCGGCCGAATCAGCATGGATCGAATGGCTCGATGGACGCACAATATATTTCGACGGGCGGCGGTGGGCTCGCAAAACCGGCGCCCAATCAACCCAGCTAAACAAAGGAGTCACCGATGATCCAACACACGACCAGAACCTTTCTCGTCCTAGGTGTCCTCTGGAGCCTGATCTGCGCGACCGGGGCGGCTGCCGAATCGCCCGCCGTCAATACCTCGCAAGGTTTGACGCTCACCGGACCGCCCCTGGCGATTCGAGGCTACGATGCCGTGGCCTACTTTACCGACGGGCAGCCGACCCTCGGCTCCGCCGAGCACGCCGTGGCCCACGATGGAGCCACCTATCGGTTCGCGTCGAGCGAGAATCTCAGAACTTTCCAAAAGGACCCCAAACGTTACGCTCCTCAATTTGGTGGGTTCTGTGCCTTCGGTGTGTCGGTAGGGGCTAAGTTCGACGGCGACCCGAGCCTGTGGAAGATCGTTGACGGCAAGCTTTACCTCAACCTCAATCGAGATATCCAGGGCAATTGGCTGAAAGACCTGGACGGCAATATTCGCAAGGCGGACCGCAATTGGTCGAAAATCCGCGACGCCGCTCCAGCTTCTCTCAAATAGATGTCCTAGACGGAAGCCCCAAACCGCGGGCCGCAAGCCGGAGACGGTTTGCGGCCCGTTTCGTTTTCCGGCGCAGCTGTGACCGGCTCAGCCGCCGAGCTCGAGACGGCTCTCCAGCTCGGCACGTCGATTGCGGCTGACGGGCACTTGGGTGCCGTCGTCGAGCACGGCCAAGGCTCGGCCTTTGAACAGAGATCGAAGGCTGCGAACGTAGCGCAGATTGACGATGGCCGAGCGGTGGGTCCGCTGGAAGCTGCTCGGGTCGAGGCGTGGCTCGAAGCTGCCGAGGTGTCCGCGCAGGAGGTGGGTTCGGCCGTCGCGAAGGTGCAGGCGCACGCAATATTCCTCCGCTTCGATCCAGCGGACATCCCCGCAGTCGACGAATTGGGTTTCGTCGCCCCGTTTGATCGCGAACCGCTTGAGCCTTTGCGGCTCGGGATCCGCGGCCGGCTGGTCGGCCAACAAGCGTTGGAGGCGATCACCGAGCTCCGAGCTCCGCCGTTCCCGATGTCGGACCTTGGCCCGCTCGATGGCTTGTCGAAATCGGGCGTCGGTAAACGGTTTCAACAGATAGTCCAGGGCGTGGACCTCGAAGGCACGCAGGGTGTGCTCGTCGTGGGCGGTGACGAAGATGAAGAGCGGTGGGTCGCTGAGGTCGAGCTCTGCCAAGACTCCAAAACCGTCGAGCCCGGGCATCTGGATGTCCAGCAGCACCAAGTCGGGTTTCAGCTCGGCGATATCCTGGACCGCTCGACGACCGTTGGCGGACTCGCCGACGATGTCGATATCCGGGTGTTGCTCCAACAAGAGCCGGAGGCCGGCGCGGGCTTGGGGCTCGTCGTCGACGACCAGGGTTTTCACGGGAGCAGCTCCGGGATGGGCAGGGAGATGCGGGCGACGGTGGTCTCGCCTCGGCGCGTCAGGGTGAGCTCGGCCCGGTCGCCGAAGAGCTGTTCGAGCCGAGCCCGGGTATTGCCCAGGCCGATGCCTTCGTCGTCCTCGGTCGCGGGCGGCGGCCCGTCGTTGATCACTTGCAGCTCCAACCGACCGTCGAGCTCGGAAGCCCTGAGGGTCAAATGACCGCCTTGCTCCGATTTCGCCAAGCCGTGAATCACCGCGTTCTCCACCAGCGGTTGCAGGATCAGGCTCGGCACCTTGAGCTCCAAGAGCTTCTGGTCGACATCGAGCTCCAGGGTCAGTCGATCCTCGAAACGCGTCTGCTCGATGTCCAGATAGAGCTGCGCCCACTCGATCTCGGACGCCAACTCGATCCATTGGCTGTCGCGGTCGAGGGTGGCGCGCAGCAATTGTCCGAGCCCGGCCACGGTTTGCGCGGCTTGCTCGTTCTTACCCTGGCGGGCGAGCATGGCGACGGTGTTGAGGGCGTTGAAAAGAAAGTGAGGCCGAAGTTGGGAGCGCAGGGCGTCGAGACGGGCCTCTCCCAATTGCAGCTCCAGCTGAGCGGCCCGTCGCTCGCGTTGTTGTGCGCGATAGAAATGCGATCTGGCTTGGCCGGCACCGAGCACCGCCCAATAGATCACCAGCTCCGCGTGCAAGGTCCACGAAAGCATGGCGATCACGAGCTGCGTGAGGCTCATTTTCGCGACGCCCTGCATGGGTTGAAAGAACGCCGTGGCCACACCGAAGATGGGCGCATGGACCAGAGCGATCAGCAGCGCAGCGACGATGTGAAGCACCGTGTGGCGTGCTCGGCATCCTCTGACCAAAGGGAACCGTCGGCCGAGAGCGAGCACCCCGGGAGCGGCCAACAGCCAGAACGACCACGCGCTGGCGGTCCAGGCCAAATCACGGAAGAAAAAGGCTTGTTGACCGCTCAATAAGCGGTCGAGCTGCATTTGGGCGGCGGCAAATCCGGCCAGGACCGCCCATGCGAGCAAGATCCAAGACCAAGGAATGTCGGGCCCCGCCACCTCGGAGCCGGTGGGCTCGATTCGGGGCGAGGGGCGGGTGGTGCTCATAGATCCAGTTTAAGGGATGAAGCCGCTGAGGCCCGGGGTCATTTGCCTTTTCGCAAATATTCGTACCTGCCGGCAGCCTGCCAAGTCGCACCGCCATCCTTCGAGGACTCGGCCCGCAGCACGATGTGATCGTCCGAAAGCTTTTCCTGGGTACCGCGGAAGAAAAACTTGCCGCCTTGGCCGTCACCGGCGTAGGTGCCGGAGTCGAGATTCGATTGACGCAGCACCTCGCCTTCGAATTGTCCCTCGTAGATGTCGAGATGTCCGAGCCAGCTATCGAGCACGCTCATGCGGATCTTCTGCTGAAAAGGGTCATAGGCCCGAATCATGATCAGATCCCATTCCCCTCCGCCCCAAAAACCAGTGGTCCGCTCCTCCAGCGCTTTGCCGTCGAAGATGAAACGAATCTCGGAAGTGGTCGAATATTGCTCCTTACCGTTTTGATCATAAGCGGTGACGTCCCAAGTCCCGACCATGTAGGCGAGTCGGTCCAAACCCTTGGGTTCGGTCTTGGCTTCATCAGCGACGAGCGGCGTGGTCAGGAGGCAAGCGAAGGTTAGAGCGGCGATTGTTTGCAATATGGAAGTCGGCTGCTTTGCAAGCATGGTGGTATCCCCAGGGCTGTTGAAATCAGAGTGTGTCGTCGCCACCCCGGCGGTCGACTTCAACAGCCTAGGGAGATCAGCCGCCGGTCGCGAGGGATTTGCAAGGAAAGGGGTGGATCTTGCAAGGAAGGGTGCTGGTTTGGGGGCGACCCGCGAATCGAATTTAGTCTCATGTAGAGCCCTTATCTAGATGCCGTCATGTCTTGGTCAAAAAATTGGGCGGCATGCCTGTCGACATACCGCCCATACCCATGTGCTCGCTACACCCGTCTCAGGGAATAGCATCGGAAATGCCGGCAATTCAATTCACCCGATCCGCCACGTTCAAAAGCCGCAGGATCACAATATTCAGAGCCTCACTTCCGCTTGTCTTCGCCATTCGAGCGTGAGCTAGAGCCAGAATAGCTTCCAGATCAAACTCCGATTCTCCGGATGGGCTCAGCACCTCAGCCGGGTCCTTCCATTGTTTTCCACGAGAAACTGTGGCGATGAGCTCGTCGAGCTGGCGTTCGGCATACAAGGCGGCCATAGGAGCCAGAGAGACCGAGGCCCAGGGATCGCCTAACCCGGGTAGGTGCTCGGCACCGATGTCGTCACAAAGCTCCCAGAGCCGTTCAGCGAGACTCTTGAAGTCTCTAAGAGTCAGTACCGTCTGTGTTCCATCCAAACCAGCATCTTCTAGCAATTGAGCAAGGTCTGATTCACTCGGCATCCAAGCCTCAACTATATCGGCGAGCAGCTCCGGGTGGCTCTGAAGGGTCCGAAGCATCAGCCAGAACAGAACCCGATACGAGCGCGGATGTTCTGAATGGATCAAAGTCTCCAACAAAAGCTCGAGGTCGCGAGCCTGAATATCCGCTTCAATACTTCCCGAATCGGTCACAAAGGCGGTCAGTTTTAGATCGGTCATCTTTCGCTCGCATCGCAAAAAAGGAGGCGGAAGCCGCCGTCCGCGACGGCTTCCGCTGTGTTGATGGTGAAGAGAAGCTACCAAGGTGGTCGAAATGCGCCTCAGAAATCGCCGGCCCTGGCAGTGGCGATACTGGTCTCATGGGAGCTGGTCACTGAAATCTGTGAATGCCACTGCCAAAGAAGCGGAGGGCCTCGTCGTCCTGGCAGTGGCGCTAAATCCGCTCTTATCAAGAGTTGCCTTCATTGCGAAGCAACTCAACCGGAATGGCAGTCAGGATTTTGGACAGAATTGGGCTAGATCAGGATCTAGGCGGACTAGACGCACGGCGACATCCTGTCTATCTTCCAATGAGGTGGAGGTAATTCTGCCCCACTGTATTCAGGAGAAGACCATGCAGGTAAAAACCAGCGCTACAGCCGGACTTTCAGGAACTCTCGTTCCCATCGGGTAGGGAAATTCTGAAGGGGTGGCGCCTGTCATCCCTTCGAGTTTTCGAGACAGGGCTCAACGTTGATCCCATCGTTTTTGAGCAGCTCGAAGCAATCATTGATGAGTACCGCGAGCAGTTTCCGAGCAACGGCTCTAGCTTCTATCGAGTCCAACGCCCAAGACTCATGTTGGCGCGTGCTCGAGCCTTGATCATGATGCGGACCGGCCGCGCTCGACAGGCGATAGTGCCGTTACAGCGAGCCACCCGCGGCCTCGCCAAGAACTATCCGGATGATGCATTGGCAGCCACGATGGATTTGGTTTGCGCCTATGCTCAATCTGATCAGTATAGGAAGGCAGCTGCTGCCGTCAAAAAGGCTCCAGACCTCCTAAAACGAGTACGTTTTGGGATTCGACCGTTGGCTGACAACGCGTTGAAAGTGGCGATAAAGAAAACAGAGATTCGATACGGTGAGGCTGTTGAGCTGCGGTCCATGCTCCGTCCGCAGGAAGGCAGCTAGCCCAAGGGAATAACTTCGTCCTGCAATCTAGGCTTGGCAGCCTCTACCAGGCCGACGTATCCCCAGACTCAAAACCATCCGTGAAAATCACGCCCGAGTTGACTTTGGGTTGCTCGTGGACGGCACCTTGACCCGCGCCGATGACCAAGATCTCGTCGAGATCGCGGTCGGAGACTCCGGTGTAGGGGATCAGGCCCTCGGTGATGCATCGGGCGTGGAAGTCGTCGTGTAAGGCGACGGAGGGGGTGGATGGATCCCAGACGTAGTCGACGGTGATGACCCGATTGCCGGCGTTGAGGTAATGCTGCAAGACGCTGAGCCGGTAGTTGATGCTTTCGGTGCTTTGGGGGGTGGTTTCGTTGTAGAAGAGGTCTTCGATGCCGATACCGTCGGTGAGCTGCAGGAAGGTGGTGCCGAGGGCGTCGAGGTCCTGGGCTGAGTTTTTCGCTGATCCTTCGACAACGTTACCGGACGATTTCGAGCTGCCGGACGATCCCCTACCAGAGCCGGTAGAGCTATGACTTTCCTGCTCGACACAGACATCTGCAGCTTAGCGATGAAGAAGCGATTCCCCCAGCTACAGACGAGGCTCGAATCATTCCGCATCGGTGAGCTCAAGGTCTCCGCGGCGACCGAGCACGAGCTGCAGGTCGGTGTATTGAAGAGCGGAAATACTGAGCGACTCCAGGGAGTTGTTCGCCATTTTCTTTCTCTTGTCGAGGTGCAGGATCTCGATCGATCGGCGGCGAGGAGCGCTGCGATCGTGCGGGCCCACCTTGAAAAGTCCGGCCAGCCGATCGGCGCCATGGACATGCTCATTGCTGGGCACGCGCTTTCGATTGGCGCAACGCTCGTTACCAACAATGTCCGAGAGTTTGGTCGGGTCCAAGGTCTGCGGGTCGAAAACTGGGCCGACTAACCGACGCTCTTGATATGCCATCGTGGCCTCAGGGCGCCCCGGTCGCGGGTCGACTCCGGTGGACCGAATCCGATAGTCTGACGACAAGCTAAAGTCGCTCAGAATAAGGAGATCCGCGTTGAATAAGCTCACCTTTTTAGGAGCCGCCGGCACGGTAACCGGTTCCAAACACCTGCTCCAGATCGGAGATCGGCGGATCCTCGTAGATTGTGGGTTGTTCCAGGGCATGAAGGAGCTGCGGAAGCTCAATTGGGAGCCCTTTCCCGTGTCTCCCAAGTCGATCGACGCGGTGGTGCTGACCCACGCCCACATCGACCACACGGGATATCTACCGCGTTTGGTAAGGGACGGTTTCGAGGGGCCGATCATCGCCACCCCGGCGACGGTGGACTTGGCCACGGTGCTGTTGCGGGATTCCGGGCGATTGCAGGAAGAGGAGGCCCGTTTTTACAACAAGCGGGGCACTTCTAAGCACGACCCGGCAAAACCGCTTTACACCGAGGAAGACGGCATCAAGGCGGCCGAGCGCATCGAGGGTTTTCCGTACCATCGACGGGTGAAGCTGGGCAAAGGCGTGGCGGTGACTTTCCGACGGGCCGGCCATATTCTCGGCTCGGCGACGGTGACTTTCGACATCGCCGACGGTGCCGGCGGACGCCGGATCATTTTCTCCGGTGACCTCGGCCGGGCCGACAGCCTGCTCCAGCTGCCACCGGAGCCCATGGGCGAAGCGGATTACGTGATCATGGAGTCCACTTACGGCAACCGCCTGCATGTCACGGACGAAGCCGCGGACGCCGATGACGATCGCCCGGGAGTGCACGTGGGACCGGCGGATCGTCAGCTGGAAAAGGCTGTGCACGGGGCGATCCAGCGGGGCGGAGCGTTGATCATTCCGGCGTTTGCCGTGGCGCGCACGCAATCTCTCCTCTTCTTGCTCAACGAGCTCGAGCAGCAGGGCCGAATTCCGTCACTGCCGATCTTCCTCGACAGCCCGATGGCGATCGACGCTACGGATCTCTACCGACGCCACGCCTACGATTTGAAGCCGGAGATCCGCAAGCGGTTGAAGTCCGGGGACACGCCCTTGCGTCCGAAACGGCTCACCATCACCCGATCGCCCCAGGAGTCCCGCGCGATCAACGACGAGCAGGGGCCGTTGATTATCCTCTCCGCCAGCGGCATGGCCACCGGCGGGCGCGTAGTGCATCACCTTCTGCAACGCATCAGCCGCCGCGACACCACCGTGTTGCTGGCCGGCTATCAAGTGCCCGGCACCCGTGGCTGGCGCTTACAAAAAGGGGAGAAGCGGCTGAGGCTCTTCGGTGAAACCGTGCCGGTGAAGGCGACCATCGAAACCCTGACGGGATTGTCGGCCCATGGGGATCAGCGGGATCTGTTGGATTGGTTGCAAACCAGCCGCCGCCCGCCGGAAAACACCTTCTTGGTGCACGGAGACGTGCCCGCCTTCGATGCTCTCAAATCGAAAATCGGCGAGGAGCTGGGCTGGCCGGTGACCATTCCGGCGCGTGGGCAGTCCTTTCCGATTCGCAGTTGACCCTGGATCTCTTCTCAGGGGTATCGTTGCGAAAGCAAGAGCTCCATTTCGCGTTCCGCGAGGAACGACGCCATAGGTTGGGACTCCTCGGACCAGGGGAAGGGGCCCTCCGCTCGAACGCAGGCTCGTTGCCGTTCCAGCGTCAGGCGTTCCTGAATCGCGGCATCGTCCGGCCGCTCCAGGACCAGTGCTTCCAGGTGAGGCAAGGCCGAGGGCAGGCCGCATGGGTCGTCGAGGAAAATCCACTTCAAAACCTTATCGTCGTGCAGCAAACGATGCCTCATTTTTTCTAGAGCCACGGCTGAAAAACGGTCGCTATCGAGACCTTTTTCTCTCAAAAGCTCCCGCTGCTCGGCCATTTTTTCGGCCTTGAGCTGGAGATACGCTTCGAGCCTGGGCCAATCGCCGATGGCGATGAGGTGTAGCGGGAAGTCTCGATCGCAGCCCAACAAGCCGACGCGGCAGACGTCGTGGTCGAGCCGGGTTTCATAGAACGCGGCGAGCAATGGGGTGGCGTCTTCCAGCCGACCCTCGAGCACGGCGACGCGCCCTAGCAGATAGTTGGCCTCGGCCCGTTCGCGCACGGTGGCGCGGCGAGATCGCAAGACCTCCTGGGCCAGCCGGGCGGCTCCGCCGAGGTCCGGCGTGGATTGCCGCAGCCGTTCGTGGGCGACCCGCAAGCGAAGCAGGCGGTCGTCGGGGCGGATCGGCAAGAGATCGGTCAAGATTTCGACTTCAACGCCCGGTACCTCGCGGACTTTCTTCAGCCACTTTCGCATCCCTTGATCCAGATCGCCGGAACGGGCCAACAACCGTTTTCCCAGCTCGATCAAGCGATCCGCATAGCTTTCTTCGATCAGGAGATCGGTGAGGATGCGTTCCAATAGGTCCCGGGCCTCGGACGTGATCTCGGGGGCGGCCAATCGGCGATCGAGCTCGCGAATCCGGGTGTCGACCGGAGCGTCGATGGTGCCTAGGGAGTAGTCGGGCAGGTCGGAGATCCGGGATCTGAGAAGCTCGGTGAGTGCCGCCTTTTCGGCGTCGAGCCCGCAATCCTTCAGCAACGTGGAGACGGATTCAGCTCGCTTCGGGCAGGTGGCCAGATTGTGCAACACCGGGCGGTCCAAGGAACCGTCGCCAACGGCCCTTCCGAGCCGTGCGCACAGGCCATCGTGCAGGGCCTTCAGCTCTTCGGCTTCGTCTCCCTCTTCGTCGGTGACCTCGGTGAGATCCAAAGCCATTTCCCACAGATCGTTGTAGCCGAAACCCGGACCTTCGATCAGCAGTCGTTCCAAGGTCTTCAGATCGCGGTCGGCCACGGCTTTCTCCACCAACCCGTCCCGAACCTCATACACGTGAAAGTGCCAACTGCCGTAGTCCAGCTTGCCGACATCGTCCGGTGTGGGGGATGGGCTCAGATGCAGCCCGGCTTCAACGATTCGCTCGGAGAAGGTCTGCCAGCATGAATCCGCGAAATTGGGATCTTCCATGAGGTTATCGATCGCATTGCACAACACGGCACGTTCCACCACCGAGAGCTCGGCCGCGGAGAGCTCCTTCAACCGAGCGAGAATCTCCGCGGATCGATGGTCGTCCGCGATTTCTACCTCGTGCAGGAGGGATTTGATTTCCAGAAAGTCGTCTTCCGGCCGTTGTCGGCGTGCTCGATCCAGGATTTCGACTAAGCTTTCTTCTGTGTCGTAGGAGCTCATTTCGAAAGCGAATCGAGATCGAAGCGCTTCGGGCAAGTAGCCGTAGCGCTCCGCGACTTCAGGATCCGGCTCCGGATCGGCGTCCAGGAGCTCTTGAATCCGGGCGCTGGAGCCTGCTCGACGCAGGGCTCTCAACAAGCAGGATCGCACCGCGCCATTGCCGGGATCGGCGGCCAGGGCTGATTCGAGCTCCGCGATCACCGTCGTCTGCTCACGGGTCTTGGCGGCCTCCTCCGCCCAGCGGCACCAGGCGTCCTGCTGCTCGGGGTTGTGCCGTCGCCAGAGCTCGAGCCAGCCGAGCCGGTCGAGATCCCAGGTCGTCGCGGATCCTGGAACGTGCTCTTGCCAATGCCGGCTTCGATAGAAATGGGAGAGCTGCTCTGTGGAGCTTTGCTGTTGCTGATGCAGGTTGAGCAGGGAGTACCAAGTCTGGGTGGAAGCGACCGGATCGATCAAGAGCTGGGCCGCGAGGCGCTCGAAGTCTTCCGCTTCTTGGACGAAGGCGAGCTCATCCTGGATGATGACACCGCCGCAGCCCGAATAGGCCATGCACAAGCTGTCGGATTCGAGCTGGGGCTCGGTCGGGTCTTGGGCAGACACCGTGGCGACCAGACCCCCAGCCAGCCGGCGAGCAGGAGCACGGGGCCCAGGAACTTCCGTCCTTTGGGGCTGATGAGGGGCTTGACCAAATAACTCATAAAACCTCCGCCGATGGGATTCGAGCCAGACGTTGCGACGCCTGCTAGGAGAACCCATTGCGGCGGAGGAGGTCAAGGAGAGGCGGTCGAGACGCTGCCGACGTGGGATCGACCGCCGGGAAGGGGGCGATGGGCTAGGGCGTGGAGCTCGACCACTGGGTGAGGTCGCCGGTCTCGAAACCGTCTTCGAAGAGGCTGCCGGTGATTTCTAGGAAGGCGGCCGACACCACACCGGTATGGCCGGCGGAGTCGGTGCCACGCACGTAGAGCAGGTGGCGACCGGCGGGCAGACCGGAGGTGTCGAGCTCAACCTCGACGGTCTCGATCTCCTGGTCGAAGGTGCCGTCGGAGGAGCTCATGGGGATGGGCACGGCGCCGGGGCTCCAGGGCGGCACACCGACGAAGGCCTCGGCGGAGGCGATGGTTTGGCTCGGCTCGGTGCCGTTGGAATCTTGGAAGCGGGTGTCATCGAGCACGGCGGTGAGCTGCACCAGGGTGCCGGGGTCTGTGCTCGCGGGCTGGGCCACAGCACTGTGGGCTTCCGGACCGGCGGGGGTCAAATAGGGGGTGCGAGCCACCTTGGCGGCGTAGAGCAGGGAGTCGAGATTGCCGGGAAGGACATTGGTTTCAAAGTTACTGCAAGACTCGAAAAATTGGGTGCCGAGCTCGTAACCAAATCCCGCAACCCCCAAATCGCCGTAATAGAAATCCACGCTGCTGCCGTCGGCCAGGGTGAAGTCGCGAATTTGCAGCGGGAGATGATCGTTGAAGTAGGCCAGCTTGCGACCCAAGGTGGCGATGGCCGTGCCGTTGGGAGTGGGGTTGGAGTTGAATCCCCAGGACCAGAGGATCAGCTCGCCGGAAGAGTGCACATCGAGGGCGACGCCGGTGGCGTCGGCGGGTGCGGGGTCGTCGAGATTCGGGCCCCGCTGGTCGGGGAAAATCGATTGGACGTAGGCTTGTAGCGCTTGAATCTCCGGCTCCGAGGCCGCGGACGGGCCCCGGTAGGCGGTGCTGCATTGGCTGCCCGACGAGCCTCCGCAACAATTCCATTGATATTCGAAATTTCGGTTGAGATCGGCCCCCCGATCGTTGGTGTTGGAGCAATAATCGTTGTTGGTATTTTTGCGCCAAAAAGCGCCGGCCTCGGCCCGTTTGCGACCGTCGGGATTGGTTTGCAGCAGCAGGTGGACCTCGTGGTGATCCAGGAGCCAAGTGACGTCGGGATCGACGTCGTATTGGTCGACCAAGAGCTCGGCGAAGCGGGTCCCCAGCTCGGCGGTCGTATATTCCCGCGCATGGATGGCGAAGCTGGAGAAAAGAACCGGTTTCGGGCCCGGCACCGAGCTTTGGGTCAGCTTGAGCACGAAGAGGTCGTAACCATTGGCCGCGTTCTGGACCTTCTCCCAGGAGTCTCCGATGTCGATCCACGACGCGAGATCCGGATGGTTGGCGACGATGAGCTCTGCGGTGGCGTAGGTCTCTTCGACCGTGCGATAGCAAGGAAATCCCGGGATACCACCGCCTTGGCCCGGCAGTGGAACGCCCAGCCGCGCGAGGCCCTGGGTTTGCTCGGCGTCCAGCCGGGGGACGAAACCTTGGGCGGTCAAGGCTCGATAGTCGGTCTCGGTGACCAAGATTTCGAGCTCTTTTCCTTCGCGCAGGACCCGCCACACATCGAAATCGGCGCTGAGCCGATCGATGGTGGCCTGCCCTTCGACGGGTACCCTGACCAGCCAAGGACCCGAGGGCGACACGGTCTGCCACGGGTCCGGCACTGAGCTCGGTGCCGGGGATTCCGGGGGCGTCGGCTCGGGCGAGGCCAATAGGGAGGATGGCAGAACGATGAGAAGGATCAGGATCCAGGATGTGGCGGTGATGGACTTGACGATGGTGGCTTGAGCAAAGGGCATTCGGAGCTCCTCGGGTGCGCGTGGGGGGTGGGTCTACGGATAGCTACGCGCTAATCGGAGCTCAAGTCCGCCGTCTGAGCGATTGGATGCTTATTAAAAAAGGCGCTTCGGCCGTGGTTGCCAGCAGCCGAGGCGCGACGTCAGATCAAAATCGTTCACACGTCATGAATACGTTGATGCCGGGCGGTTTATTCGCGGATTTCGGTTGGGAAGGGTCGGCCAGATCGGGGCCCTCACCCCCTAACCCCCTCTCCCGGGACGGGAGAGGGGGAATGACTGCTTGCGCTTCGCGCGCGCGATGGAAAGTGATTTTGAACCGGTCGGACGAAGAACGGCCGGGGGCAAGCCCCGGCCCTAAGGCGGTTGTTTTGGACGATCGGGGCAAGCCCCGTGGAGACCTAAGGGCAGGTGTCGAACGCTTGCGTGTCGGTGGTGGCGTCGGCGGAGGTTCCTAGGGGGTTGAAGTAGGTCTTGACGGCACCGCTGACGGTATCGGTGACGGTCAAGGTGTATTCCACGTTGGTGACCGCGGCGGCGAAGACCCAGACCCGGCCGTTGACGTCGCATCCGTCGAGCACTTTGACCAACATCTCCCAATTGTCGGAATCGAAGAAGGTCAGCAGGCCGGAGTCTTCGGGGGCCGCGTCCGTGGGCACGACTTCCGCGGATCCCGTCATGTCGACGAAGTCCCGCCAATCGACCTCGACCCGATATCGGTCCCCCAACAAGCAGAGGGCTGTGTCGCTCTCCACGCAGGTGGCCTCGACCTCGCCACCCAGGGCCGCCCCACTGACGACGATGAGATTGCCCACGTCCTCGGCATCGGGGCCGAGGCCGTTGCCCACCATCTCGTTGGTGACGAAGTCGGTATGACCGTCGCCGTCGACGTCCGCGGCCGCCGCGCTATACCCCAAGGTGTCGCCGATATCCCGTCCATCGGTGGGATTGGCCCCGATGATGCGTGTCGTCCGCACCATGTCGCTCGGTGGCAGGTTGTTGACCCGGGTATCGATCAGCTCGGGCCAGCCCCCCGCTCGACCGAAGAAGAGAAATGCGGAGCCGGCCTCGGACCGGGCCAGGGGTTTGTCATGGGGTGCGGTGAAGATCAGATCCGCGATGCCGTCGGCGTTGAAGTCGCCATGGGCCGCGGTGTCACCGCCCAAGGCGTTGGGCAAGGGACCGAAAATGGTGGTCGTGCGCTGATCGGCGGGCACGTGGTCGAGATCGAAGTCGAGACCTTTCAGGCCGGCGGAGTCGTAGAACACATGGCCGAGGCCGGACGCCGAGCCGTTTTTCGGTGGCAGGGTCGATGTGGAAAGAAGACCGGGGATCAGGGCGCCGTTGCCGGCGATATCGCCGACGAAGAGGTCCGGGCGTCCATCGGCGTCGTAGTCGAGGCCCCCGAGCAGCTCCTCGCCGAAGCGCACGTTGCCGGTGGCACCGCGGATCAGGCTCATCGAGCCCGGAGGATCCTCGAGCTCCACGGTGTACCCCGCGGGCCAGCTGCCGGTCGGAAAGTTGTCGTCCCAGGCGATGTAGAGATAACCGCCGGGGGGACCGCCGAAGCTGTGGGTGCCCCCGGCGGGGCCTCCCTCCGGGGGCAGAAACGCGCCGCCACGGGCCAGGGTGGCCGCCACCAAGACCTCGCCTTTGCCGTTGGCGTCGAGGTCGGAGATCAAATTGGTGGCTCCGAAATGAAAGTCATTGGAGAAGAGGGGCGGCTCCACCTTAGCGAGGTGACCGTCCAGGGGGCCCTGGCCGAAGTCCTCGAGGTCGAAGGTGCCACCGCCGGCCAGATGGCTGCCACCACGAACCACATAGACCGCGCCACGGTGGGTTTCCATGGAGGTGCTTTCCTGGTCCGCACCGATCACCAAATCCGCGATGCCGTCGCCGTCCACATCGCCGGTCCGAACCCAGATGCCGAATCGGTCCAAGGCGTCCACGCCGATCAACGTGGTCAAGGTGAGGGCCGGCGGCGGTGAAGCGAGGTCCACCAGGGAATCGATCGCCGCTTGGGCGCGCAGGACCGGAGAGCCGACCACGATCGTCAAGGCGCCGGCGCCGATTCGACCGGCTTCGGGCGTGTAATTCTGACGGCAGATCAGGAGATCGCCGAGACCGTCACCGGTGACGTCGTCGATCCAAATCTCGCTGCCGGCGGTCTCGCCGATGCCTTCCCCCGCAATCTGCAAGACCCGGGTGCTGAACGTCGCGGTGTCGATGAAACCGCCGATGGTGCCGTCGCCGAAGATCAGGTCCACCTGGCCGGCGTTTTCCCGTTCAAAGGGGTCGGCTTGGAAAAACGCCACGGCGTAGTCGATGAAACCGTCACCGTCCAGATCCGAGCCGGTGGCCACCGGCAGACCCAAATGGCCCTCGCCGGACGCACCGTAGACCCGAGTCAAGACATCGGCCTCGTGACCGACCGTCGCGAGATCCAGGTCGAGCTCGGCGTTGTCGGCCGAAGCGAGGGCAGGGTTGAGCAAGGCGAATAGGAGACACGACGACAGCAGCAAATTTTTCATGGTGACACGATGCTAGCGTCATTCCGGTTTATGCGCCAGTGGCATGTCTTGCGAAATGTCTCACGTTGTGCCCGGCACCGCAACGGCAGCACCATAACGGCAGCACTACAACAGCAGCAGCTCGACGCGCACCGATGACCGGCGGGCTACGGCGATGCCTGGAGGTGCAGCTTGAGGATTCGACGGACCTCGGCGATGCCTTCCGGGTGGTGATGCACACCGTGGGTGGCGACGATGGTCTTCTCGGATTCGGCCCCTTCGATCAAAGCGCTCTTTCCCTCGACGATACCGTCGGAAACGATCTCGTCGTCGACCAGGGGCAGGTCGGCGACGACGGTGTGAAAAGGCACCTGGGGCGGGAGACCGTCGAGGGCCAGGATCAAGGGGTTGTCGGGGGCAAGGCTGTAGAAAACGTTGGGGGATTCGAGATCGTCTTCTTGAATCAGGTTTTGAGGGAAGACCTCGGCTTCCAGCAGACGGCCAAAGCTCTCAATGAGCTCCGCCGGCGCACGCACGAGGCTGCGGGCGAAGCGACCGAAGGCGCCGGAGGCGAGGGGGCTGCCGCGATGGGGCGTGGCCATGAAGATGGCCCGCGAGACCCAGGGCAGGGGCTCCACGAAGAGAGTGCTGCGCAAGAGCTGGAGATCCTCGGGGGCCGCTTTGAGGTCGTCGAAAGGCCGATCTGTCAGGGCCTTCCACAGACGATCCTCGCTGTGGGTGACCTGGAGCCTGCACACCAATCCACCCAAGCTGTGGCCGACGATGACCATGCGATCCAAACGGGGGTTTTCGCCGTTGGGGTCCAGCTGTTCGAAGGCTTGCTCCAAGGATTGTCGTAAGAGGGCGCCGGAGTAGGTGAAGGGCAATCCAGTGGGGTAGTTGAAGGCGAGGGCTTGGTAGTGCTCGCGCAGGATGGGATCGGCGCGCAGGCCGTTGACCATTTTGATCCAGGTGACGGAATTGGATTGCAGGCCGTGGACGAAAACGACCGGAATTTTATTTCGCCGATAAGGCTCGAAAAGCAGCAGACCCACCTCGTCGGTGTAATTTTCGGCCCGCAAAGCCGCGGCGGCCCCGGAGGCTCGCGGCTCGGCGATTTCGTTGAGCACCGCCAAGGGCGCGGTGAAATCGGCCTCCAATGGCACCGAATAGCCCTCGATCTCCGCATGCCCGTCGACGAGCGGGTCGTGGAGACGGATCCTGACTTTCCGGTGGCGATCGTGCCCGTTGCGACCCGGCTCCTCGGCATCGAAGAGGATGACTCCGGTGACGCCGTAGATCCCCCGGAAGGCGGGCAGGATGGCGTTGTCCGGCAGGAGTCTCGCCGGGATTTCTTTGAGGGTGATCACCAAAGGTGCGCCGAGACCGGAGCTGCGGTGGCGATTGTTGAGGCCCCTAACGGCGATTTGGTCGGCCGGGCGCATGACGAAGTGGTTGGGATCCCAAATGCGCTGATCCCCTTCGAGCTCAATGCGATAGGTGCCGAAAGGTCCCTCGACCGATGCCCCGGATTGGAGGGTGTGGTCTTCCGCCAGGGGACCGCTGAGCAAAGCGATGGCCCGCCCGGTGCTGAAGTTGTAGAGATCCGCGGAGAATCTCGCATGGGGGTTGAGCGGTGAAACCTCGCCGCGTACGGCTTGCATAGCGCCCTCGGAAGCGAGCTCTGCGGCGGCCAGAAACAATCCGGCGGCTTTTTGGGGCTCAGTAGGCTCCATTTGTCGGCCGGCGAGGATGGCGAGCTCGGCGACCGCAGTCTTGCCCTCGATCGGCGCCCAGGGGCGATCCTCCTGCTCGTGGATGGCGAGCAAGGCCCGCATGGCCCGTTCCGGAGCCTCTTCCGCCAGCTTGTCCAAGAAGGAGAGGCGAAGCAGGCGTTGGGTGGATTCGCTGGCGCGACCGTGGGAGATGGCTGAAGCCCGGGAGGCCTCGGCAAGCTTCTCGGGTGCCACGGGTTTTGTGCCGACGCTGGTGCAGCCGGCGCCGGCGAGCAGAAGCACACCGGCGACGGCCGCCGTAGCGACCGTCGATGCGGGCCTGAGCGCGAAGGGCCTGCGAGAGAAGGGCTTCAGCAGGTGGGTGGTTCCCGCCCTGCGGTGGGTCTTCGTCATGGGTTGCTCCGGCACCGTCTACCGTTCTCCCCGTTCAGTGGTTGGTGTCGGATTTCTTGGACGAGGCCTTCGCTGCCGGTTTTTCTTTGACCTTGGCTTCTTTCTCTTTGACCTTGGCTTTGGCCTTGGAGGGGGCGCTTGTCCGGAGGTCGTAAGCGAAGAGGTCATCCTGCTCGCGCAAGTAGAGGTGGCCGTCGGCGATGACCGGTGCGGACCAGCTGAATTGGCGGACGTCGGGGATTTGGAAGGAGCCACGCTCCACGTAGGCTTTCGGGTTGGCCTCGAAGAGCACCATCAGGCCGTTTTCGTAGCGGAAGTAGAACCGATCCTCGGCAAAGGCCACCGCCGCGGAACCACGACCCTCATTGCGAATCGGGCCCCAGGCGACGCTACCGCTGGCCATCTTGACGGCGAGCGGAAAGCCTTTTTTGTGACCGGTGCCCGAGTACACATAACCGTCGTGCAGGATGAAACCGCCGTGGTGGTTTTGCATGGTTTGGGGTTGCAGGAAATATTTTTCCTCAGCCTTGAAGCCATCGCCGGCGGCGCTGATTTCGATCAGGGCCGAGCCGGTGTTGTAACCGGTGGAGACGAAGATCTGATTGCCCGAAATCACCGGCGTCGAAATATTGGCCACGTCGTTGGCGACGCCGCCGTAATGCCACAGCAGCTTGCCGCTCTCGGTGTCTACGCCGATCACGCCACGGCCCAGGAGCTGGACGTATTGGCGTTTGCCCGCCAGATCCGCCACCATCACCGAGGAATAACCGGCGCCGTCCGCGCCTTTCTCGCCGAGACTTTTGTCGCCCTTGGCGGTCCGCCAGATCTCCTTGCCGGTGTTCTTATTCAAGGCCACGAGCAAGGCGGTGTCGGCACCGGGGGTGACGATCACGCGATCCCCGTCGACCAAGGGCGATTCCGACCATTTCCAGGAGTAGGTGCCCATGGCTTGCATCAATTTTCCGCCGAAATCCGCGGGGATATCCCGCTTCCATTGGATCTCGCCAGTCTTGCGATCGAGGCTGAGCAGCAGACCTTCCGTGCTCACGGCATAGACCCGATCGCCGTCCACCGTGGGGGTCGACCGGGCGCCGATGAACTCATCGTCCCAGCCGGGGCCGATCTCGGTTTTCCACACGTGGCTACCGTCCTCGGAGCTCAGCGCGTGCACGTATTGTTTCTCGCCGACGTCACCGAGGGTGTAGATGTGGCCGTCCACCACCGCCAGGCTGGAATAACCGTTGCCGAGCCCTTTGGAGTGCCATGCCAGGGGTGGGCCGTTTTTCGGCCACTCCTTGAGCAATCCGGTGTCCGCGGAGCGTCCGTCCCGTTGCTCACCGCGCCATTGGGGCCAATCCGCGGCGTCGGCGGAAGGGGCGAGACCGGCTCCCACCAAGCAGGCGACGGCTCCAATGGCAGCTGAGAAGGCAGCGGCTGAGAAGGTAGTGGTGAGAAACGTGCCGTTGAGGGCGGCGCGCAGATCGAGCGACCGTGGATGCTGAAGCATGTGGACCTCCGAGCGAGCTGGCTTGAGACGAAAGCTTAGGATGCAGTTTGTGGCGTTAGGCTATCCCGAAACGAGGTGAAACCGCCAAGGTGAGATGGCCTTGGGTAGGCCGTCGAAATGAGTCTCAGGACGAAGACTAGATACGAATCCACACACCATGGGTTCTGATAAGCTGCCCGGGATGACCCTGGAAAACGCCGAGATTACCCAGCTCCTATCGGCCCTCGGCCGAGGAGAGCGGACGGCCCTCGACCGTTTGATGCCGTTGGTTTACGACGGTCTTCACGATATCGCCCATCGCCAGCTGCGTCGTCGTCCGGGCATGAGCCTGAACACCACCGCCTTGTTGCACGAGGCCTATCTCAAGCTGGCGGATCACCAACACGCGGCGCTGCGGGATCGCACCCACTTCATGGCGGTGGCGGCGGTGACCATGCGCAATATCCTGGTCGATTACGTGCGTAAGCGCACGGCGCAAAAACGTGGCGGTGGTGAGGAGGAGCTGCTGCTGGACGATCGGGATGTGGGCATCGCCGCCAGGGGTGAGGAGATCCTGGCGATCCACGAGGCCTTGGAGTCCCTATCCGCCCTCAGCCCACGTCTGGTCACCTTGGTGGAGCTTCGCTTTTTCGGCGGTTTGACAGTGGAGGAGGCGGCGGAGGTCATGGACACCTCGCCGCGCACGGTCAAGCGGGATTGGCGCAAAGCGAGAGCCTTTTTGTACCAGGCCTTGGGTCGTGAAGACCAGCAGCCCGCCTGAGCCCTCCCGGGGAATCCTTCGATGAGCCCCCAACCCCTCGATCCTGCACGTTGGCAGCGGATTGAAGGCATTCTCGATCGGGTTTTCGACGCCCCCGCTGAGCAGCGCGCCGAGATTCTCGACGAGGCCTGCGCCGGGGACGTCGAGCTGCGCGCCGAGGTGGAGGCCCTGTTGGCGGCAGAGGAGCGCTCGGGTCCCCTCGACCGGGAAGGCAGCGACCACGCGACCCTCATTCAAGAGGCGGTGGCCGAGGCTTCGGGCTCGGCCTTGGAAGGCAGCCTGTTGGGGCCTTATCGGGTGGATCGGGTCCTCGGAGCGGGGGGCATGGGCATCGTCTACGAGGGATTGGACACCCGTCTCGAGCGATCGGTGGCGATCAAGGTACTGCCGGCGGGATTCGGCCAAGGGGCGGCCCAAGAGCGATTTTTGCGCGAGGCTCGCACCGCCTCTGCCCTCGACCACCCCAATATTTGCTCCATCCACGACATCGGCACCAGCGGTGACGGTCGGCCCTATTTGGTGATGACTCGCTATCGGGGCGAAACCCTCCGGCGGCGTCTCGATCGAGGAGCCTTGTCCGTGGAGGAGGCTCGTAGCTTGGCCGCCCAGGTGGCCCGGGGGCTGGCCCGAGCCCACGAAGCCGACATCGTGCATCGGGATATCAAACCCGGGAACCTATTCATCACCGAGCACGATGAGATCAAGATTCTCGATTTCGGCCTGGCGAAGATGGCGGACCAAGCGGGTTTGACCGCCAGCGGAGCCTTGATCGGCACCCCGGCCTATATGGCGCCGGAGCAAGTGCGCGGTGAGGCGGTGGACGCGCGCACGGATATTTGGGCGTTTGGGGTGGTGCTCTTCGAGATGTTGGCGGGTCGACGCCCGTTCCGCACCGGCAGCGGCGTGGGGTCCCTTTTCGCCACCCTGGAAGCCGAGCCCGATCCTCTGACCCAACACCGGCCCGACGCCCCGCCGGCCCTGGTGGGCTTGGTGGAGCGCTGTTTGGAGAAAGATCCCCGGGCGCGCCCGTCGAGCATGGAGGAGATTCTCAGCGAGCTCGAGGGGCCGTCGTCGGCCTCCCAAACCGTGACTCTCGATTCCGGCGAGCAGGGGCAGCCGGGCGGGAAGCGACCACGATGGAAGAAGTTTTGGCGCGAGGTCGTTGCGGGTCTGGTGGTGGTGGGGCTTCTGTCGTGGTTCGAATCCGGAGGACGGCAGCCGCAAAGCGATCAGGGCGCGTCCGGCGAACCGGGCACCGCCGTGGGCTCACCAGCCGAAGGAACTATCCAATCGTCCGCCGAGGCCAGGGTCGGTTTGGTGGTGCTCAATTTTCACGGTTTGACGGCGGATCCGGAGATCGCGAATTTAGGGCCGATGATCACCGAAATGTTGGTGACGGATCTCCGCGGCTCCCCGGATCTCGATGTCGCCGGCACGTCGCAAATACACCGGCTGCTGGCTGGGCTCGACCACGACGAAAGCGCAGCACCGACCCCGGAGCTGATCCAGAAAGTGGTCTCGGAAACCGGCAAGGAGACCGTGCTCTACGGTAGCTTCACCCATTTGGGATCCCGTTATCGGCTGCTCGCCACCTTGGAGCAGCCGCTCACCGGCAGGGTGCTGATGTCGAAGCAAGTGGAAGCCTCGGAGCAAGATCTCTTCAACGCCGTGGACGAGCTCAGCCTTGCGGTGCGAACCAGCCTCGAAGCGGGAACGGTCGGCGGCAGCGACGGCGTTCGCGGGGTGACCACCGATTCGTTGGATGCCATGCGCTTCTATTCCGAGGGTTTGTTGCTCTACTACGACCAGCGATACGGCCCGTCGATCACGGCCCTGGAAGAAGCGGTTCGGCTGGATCCGAAGTTTGCCTTGGCCTGGCGGCGATTGGGCGTGGTCTACAGCAACGCGGGTCGAAAAGCAGACTCCCGGCGGGCCCTGAAACGGGCCTTTGAGCTGGCGGATCGTTTGCCACCGAAGCAGCGGTTCGTGGTTCAAGCCGATCACTACGCCAGCCGTTGGTCGACCCTCGACCAGAGCATCGAGGTCTACGAGCGGGGCCTTGCGCTCTATCCGCGGGAAACCTCCTGGCACAACAACCTCGGTTATACCTATGCGGAAATCGAGCGATACGAAGAGGCCTTTGACCAATACCGAGAGTCCATCGAGCTGGGAACGACTTTTGGTTATGCCTACGTCAACAGCGCGTTGATCGCGACCGCCCTGGGGCGTCCCGATGACGGTCTCCGCATCTTGCAAGATTTCGCCGATCGTCACCCCGGGGATTGGGCGTGGCAGGATGCTTTGGGTCGTCATTTCTTGATCATGGGACGCCTCGAAGAAGCGGCTCGACATCTAGATCGGGCCGGGGAATTGGTGGCCGATCCGCAGTCGAAGATCCTTCACAATCGCTGGAAGCTGCACGCCCTGAATGCCGAGTGGGTCGACGCCGAGGCGGTTCTCGATCAGCTGGAAACCCTGGTGGATTCGAGATCTCGCTACCAAGCGGCGGTCGATCGGGCCCGCGGCCAATTGTTGCGGGGACGGGCCGAGGACGCCCTACAAGCTCTGCGTGAGGCGAGGGAGCTGACGGGCTGGCAGCCGCGGGCGGAGCTGGCGATGGCGGAAGTGTTGTTGCACCTGGGTCGTGCCGAGCCGGCGCTTTCCACCGCCTTGGAGGTCGTGTCGTCGGCGGAGGAGCAATGGCACGGTTTGCGGGCGGAGATGGTGGCGGCTTTGGCGGAGCAGGCGCTGGGTCGCCATGAAGCCGCGAGCGATCGCTTGCGCAGGCTCCAGGGACAGGCTTCGAATCGGGTGGAGCGACGCCAAGCCCATCATTTGGCCGGGCTGTTGGCGATGGCTCGCGGAGATTTCCCTGAGGCTTCGTCCGAGCTCGACGAGGCGTCGAAGCTGTTATCGAAGCGCGGGGTGACCTTCGGGGCCGTGGAGCCCCAACATGTGGCGATTTGGTTGGACGCTGGTCGAGCCGCGTTCGAGCTGGGTGACCTCAAGACGGCCAAGGATCAGCTGGCGCGGGCGGCGGACGCCGGCACTGAGCGCTTGGCCCAGCCCGTGGCCTGGGGGCTCAGCCTCTACTGGCTCGGCGAGGTCCATGACCGGCTCGGTGAGCACGACGAGGCCCGTCGTCGATTCCAGCAATTCAACACGCTCTGGGACCGTGCCGATGTGGAGATCAGGTAGGGGCGAATCTTGTATTCGCCCACCGAGAGGCTCAGCCCCCGCCCGGGTCCCTCTCTGCCTCGTCGACACCGCGATCTTTGGGGCCGAGCAATTTGACGATTTGGCTCCAATCTCCCGAGCTCAGGGCTTTCGACTCTTCGTCCGACAAACCGGCATTGCCGATCACCGAATCCGGGTCGTCGAGGTAAGCGCGATGGAGGACGTCGTCTAAAGCCATGCGGGCGATCAATCGTCCGAGGCTGGTGACGACGGCGGTGGTTTCTTTTCTCGCGGATCGCAGATTGTTGGGCATGGTGCTCTCCCTGAAAGGTAGATAGAGGCCTGAATGGGAACTGTTTGTGTCCCTACTGTACTAGACGCGATTCGGCAAAATTGCGGGCCAATTCATTTATTCTGAAGCGAGGAATTGGGAGATCCAGCTCAACCAACCCGTGTCGGTGGTAGTCAAGATTTCGAGGTCCTCCTGGATCTCCACCGGGGTGGGCGAGGAGCCCGACGACGGTATCTCTCCGATCCAACACCGATCGTCGATCCATTTTCCGATGCGCACCTCGCCTTCTAAGCGTCCGCGGCAGATGTAGAGGGCCTGAGGGCCCTGGCGTCCGCCGATCACCGCCTTCTCCAGATGCTGAAGATCGGGGCTCCATTGATAGTGCCCGCTCAATACCTCGAAGTCGCGTTGGGTGAGCTGAGGGCCTTTGGGGCTGAACAGCCGTGAGCGATAGGAGACCGGGGGCGGGGCGAATAGGCAAACCGGTTGATTCTCGTATAACCGCCACTGACCGGGGATGACGTCGTCTTGAAAGCGAGTCCGGCAAATCGGATCCTTGACGAGGCCGGCGCCGGCGTCCGCGGCCGGGACTTGCTCGGCGCCGTTTCTCGCCCAGGGTGTGACCACCGGTTCCTCCAGACAAAGGCGATAGGCGTCCCAGGCGAGGTCGAGCCGATTCAGGGAAGACCGCCGATCGAGTTGGGAATTCAGAGAGTCGAAAAACTTCGGCGTGCACCGCTCGCAAGCCTCCGCTTTGGCGACCGCCTCCTCGGAAAGCTCCTGCAAATATTGCTCTCGTTCCTGGGGAATGAGGCACGTTTGCAGCTCCTGCATGAGAAGGGCCTGGACCATTCTGGGGGCCACCGGCCAGATATCTAGGGAGCCGGCGGTCGCCGTCAACACCCGGGTGCCGTCGGGGCTCCAAGCAGCTTCCGTCACCGGCTCCACGGTTTCCAGGCGAGCGAGCCCGGCATGTGCTTCCATATCCCAAAGCGATACGGACGTCGCCGAGCTTTCCAGCAGCTGATCGCCGCGGGGAGACCAAGCCAATCCGGAGATCGTTCGCCCGCCGAGCTCGAACCGCTGAAGCTCGTGGTAGCGATTCGAACGCCAAAGCAGGCCCTCGCCTCGCCAGACCAACAGCAGCTGGGTGCCGTCGGAGCTCCAAGCGGCGAGGGTCGTTTCCGCGGCGGGGTCGGGTAGGGTCTGCTCGAATTCCCTCCTGGGTTCCCCGGGCTCTGCGGGCTCGGCGCTCGGCAGGAGCTCGTCGAGCGGCTTCGGCGAGCTCTCAGCAGGCGGGGCTTTGGAGAAGAGCTCGGTGATTCGGTCTTCGTCCGCGTCCCAAAGGTGGACGGAGCGGGTGGTCGCCAGCACGGCGTGCCTGCCGGTGGGATCCCATCGCCCGGTCAGCAGCGGCTCATGGTGAATTTTGGTCGCTTCGGCTGTGGCCTTGTCGACATGCCAGCGCAGGGCCGATCGTTGGGTGACGATCAAGAGCCGCTTCCCCTCGTGGTCCCAGAGTGTGGATAAAACGGGATCGGATAGGGCGGGGATGGAAGGCATCGAAACAGCCCCAGAGCTTCCGTCACCGAGGGATTGGGGCTCTGGGCTCATCAGGTCCGCGTCCCAGATCACCGGAGCCTCTCCTCGGTAGACCACGAAGAGCCGGGCGGCCTCGGGATGCCATTCGAGGGCGGTGAAATCGTTCGGCTCACAAAGCCCCTCCGCGGCCCGTGGCAAAGTGACCGTCGATTCGGTCAACCAGCGGCTGCGGCCGGTAGAGACTTGAAGCTTGAAGATGCGCAGCTCGGCCTGTCGGTCGACCACCGCGATCCGTCGACTATCAGGGCTCCAGGCCACCGCCCTGAGGGCGTCCACGGAGGTTTGACCGGCTCGGCCGGGGGCAACGCGCAACAAGTCCCGTTCCGACTCATGGGGAAACCAGATGTGCATCTGTCCGGAGCGCCCGGCCACCAGAACCGTGGAGCCGCTCGGGCTCCAAAAAGCCTGGGAGACGGGGTCGTCGGTGGCGTCGAGAGACGCGAACCGGCTTTGTTCCGGCAAATGCTCGAAAAGAGTTTGGTGCAGAATGCGGGCGGCGCTGGTGTCTCGCTGTGGGTTTTCCAGCTCGAGGGCCACCAAGGCGGCGAGGTCGGTTTCGCCTTGGTCGAGCAAGGAGCCGGCACTGGCGATTTGCAGCCGCGACTTCGCCACTTGAGCGACTCTTTGGAACTCGTTGCTTTGGTGCCAGGCGTAGAGCCCGAAGGCGAGAAAAGACGCGTAGATGATGCCGCGGTACACCAGGGTCTTGACGGCCCGCTTTCGTACCTCATGGACGCTCGCCTCGACAAATCGCAGCTCCAGGGCGTTGAGCTCCCGAAGTCGGGCCTTTCGCTGCTTCTCGGCTTCGCGGACTTGTTGTTTGGAGCCGGGATGGTAGATCCTTTGCCGCAGCCTTTTCAGCCGCGAGCTCAAATTCTTGACCAACGACAAACGGGGATTTTCGGTCCATAAGTGGCCGAGCTTCGCCCGCCGTTTCTTTTCCTCTCTCCAGGCCGTGGCGGAGTCCCAAAGGGCCCGGAGCAGGGGCTGGGTGTCGGAGGCTTCGAGCCACCGCAACAGCCGCGGCCAGGCCACCACCAGCGCATCGTGTCCGGGCTCGTAGTAGCCGTCATCGCGAATCAGCAGGTGGGCCTGGCTGTACTCCACGAGCACTTCCTCCACCAGTCGATTTTCATCGAGGGTGGGTCGTTGAAGCTCTTCCCTCACCACGCGCCGCCGGCTCAGCCGTCCACCTTCGTCGGACACCATGCGCAGGAAGACCCAACGGATCATGTCTCGTTTGGTGGCCGGGGCGGCATCCCACAGGCCGTTGGCCCGATTGTGCAACGAGCCCACCACCCCGCCGACATCGTCGAAGTCTTCTTGGGTAATGGCGCGGCTGTGACCCTCGGCAAACCGTCGCTGCCAGGCGGTTCGGTACATCTCCGCCAACGCGAACGAGATCATGGGCAGGGCACCGGGCATGGCGAGCACATCTTGGGTAATTTTGGTCACCAGCTCCGGTGGCTCGAAATAGAGGTCCTGAAGCGCCGCCGGGCCTTCGACGATCTGTCGCAGCTCGAGGGCGTTCGGCTGTGGCACGGGAAAGAAAGCCTGGGCGATCCCCCGGCCGAAAGCGGTGATGGAGCGCATCTGAGGCTCGAAGTCACTGCGCACGGTGAGCACCAAGCGCAGGTGCTCGGAGTCGTCGACCAAGCGCATCAATCGCTCGAAGAAGGGCCCTCGGCCGGCGAGACCCAGGGTGTTCTGGCTGAAGACCTCCTCGAATTGGTCGATCACCAAGAGCTTGGGCCCTGAAACGGCCGCGAGCTCGTCCTCGACGTTTTTCAAGAGAAGTGTCGGATTGGCGGCCCTGAGGCGAGGCATGACCACCACGTGCCACGGCTCGGGTTCTTGCCGCAACAACTTGGGGATGAGGCCGGCCCGCACGATGCTCGACTTGCCGGAGCCGGAAGCGCCGATCACCACCGTCCAGCGTTTGTACTTCGCGTCGTTCCGGGCCTGCTCGCCGCTGACCTTCTGGTCGATGATCCGCTGGTCGGTGGTGACCGGTTGGTCCGTGACCCGTTGAAAGAGGTCTTCGACCACCGCTTTCCGTCCGAAGAATCTCTCGCTGTCGTTCCGGGTGTATGCGGAAAGCCCGAGCCAAGGGTTATCGTGCTCGTTGAGCTTGGGGCTGGGAAGGGTGTTTTTTTCCTTACCCGGGGCCAGGAATACGAATTGGCCCCGGTTGGTCCGTTTGAGATTCGACAATCCGGGGGTTTGGAGGCGGGTTTCACGGCTGGATTCGAACCGATTGCAAACATATTGATACAGCTCGGTCACCGTGATGATGCCGTCGGACTGGAAACCACCTTGCTCCGTATCCGCTTCCCCCCTGAGGCCCGCGAGCAGGGCGGCGGCAAACGGCGAATGGCGTGTGGTTTCCGCTTGTGGGTCGAGATCGGGGGACTGTGGGCTCGACAACAGGTCGACGGCGGTTTCGTTGTAGGCGGAAGACGTCAGCAAATGCCACGCCTCGCCTTTCAAAAACCGCTGAAGCTGCTGGTCGTAGAGGGGTTTGCCCAGGGGCACGATCGCCCGGCTCGTGGCCCACCGAAAGCTGCCCGCGAAGCAGCAGTCTAGGATGAGGAGCAGGTGCTTACAGGGCAGCTCCTCGAGGGCGCTGCTGACGGTCTTCATAGGTAGCCATGTGTCTTCCTCTCCCTTTTTCGAATCCTGTGGAAAGAAAAATCCCTCGGGATCCAGAGCGTCGCCATCGGCGAATGCGTGACCCGCGAAATAGAGCAGGAATGTGGTGTGCTCGGTGACTCGATCGAAGAGGCCTTCTTCGATCAAGTCCAGGAGGTCGTTCAGCTTGGCTTGTTCGTTGAGCCGCAGATCGACCTCGTATCCGTGATCCTGCTCCAGGCATTGGGCGAGGGCTCGCGCGTCGTTGCCGGCCGTTTGCAAGGGCATGACGCCGTTCGAGTAATTATCGATGCCGATGACGGCCGCGTATCGGTGAGCGTTCAAGAGCTCGGCTCCAACTGAGGATCTGTGACGATCAAGCTGCGGGACACCACGCACCATTGCGGCTCGCTCCCGGTGGGAGATCTCACGTCGACGCTTCGAGTGCCTCCACCGTAGGCGTAGAGGCGACAGAGCTCGCGCAGCGGGTGGCCGGTTTCTCCGGGATCCGATCGGGTGTTGGTTTGGCTCAGCATCTCAAAGCTCGCCGGCGCGTCGGTGACCATCAAACGCAGGTGCTCGAGACCTTCCGGCTTGTCTCCTTCCGTGGCCATGGCCCACGGGAACCGCTCGGGGCGGCTGAGAGTCAATCCTCGGTCCATTTGCAGAAAAGCGGCGAAATAGTCTTGCACCAGCCGTAGCTCTTGCCCGGGTCGCAATCGATATCCCTCGGAAGGGCGGTGGGGATCCAGCTCGTGGGGCAACAATAGGCCGATGCTGAAGTCACAGCTGAAGTTGAGCAGGGAAACCCAGACCTCGACATCGTGGTGATTGGAAATCACCGCTTCGAGACCCTCTCCCCAGTGGAAGGTGGGCAAGCCGTCGCCGGGCGCGGTCTCGACATCGACGAAACCGCCGTCCTGATAGCGTTGGAGCCGCATCTCCACCTTTTCCGACCACGCATGGCCGACCCGTGGATGGCCGACCCGCGGATGCTCGATCGACAGCAGACCGCGATATCGGGCGACCTGCTCCAGACTGCGCACCCACGAGGAGATAGCGCCCCGTTCGGCGGCCTTGGCTCGAATGGGGGCGCTGCCGTCTTTGGCGACCGCGGCCCAAGTGGCCTTGTCCAGCGGACCGAGGGTGGGGCATGGATCGTCGTCGCCGACCTGTGAGCGCGGCGCCAAGCCGTGGACCAGGACGTCCGCGTCGCCGGGATCGTCGGCTTCTGTGATTTCGATCAACGGTGATGAGCTCAATCGTCGACGCAATCGGCTTTCATTCAAGTCGGCATGATCTTGAATCTGAAGCGCGACCCGCAGCAGGGGTTTGGGGATGACCATCTGGCGGAGAAAGGCCCGCTGTCCTTCGCGCAGCTCCGTGTGGTTGCCGACCGCGCGGGCCATGGAGGAGCCCGCGGCCACGGACTCCACCACCAGCTCGGCGATCTCAGGCGCTGATTCCGGGTCTTGGGTAGTGGCCGAGCACAAGGTCCAGCGGCTGCCGACGGAAACTCCCTGGGCGGCCCCACCGCTTAGAACGAGGCGAGCCTGACGATCCGTCGCGGCATCTTCCGCCTCTGCGGCGTCGGCGCCTGCTGCCGGGTCAGAGTTACGGATGATCTCCTTGACCCGCAAATAGGAACGCGGACGATATTCGTCCGTGCCGAAAAGGATCTGATCCCACGGACCTTCGATCTGCGGGTGCTGGCTCGGGAAAAGCGCGCTGATCCGGGGCGCGATGGATTCGAAAAGGCCGCGCCACGTCATCCCGGGGCCGGGGTCCTTCAAAGCGCAGCTCAGGAAATAGCTGAACACACCGTGGGTGTAGGTGTCTCCATCGACGCTCACCCGATATTCCTTGGCTTTCTCTTCGGCCCGACAGGCGGCGAGCACCAGAGCCCGGCGCCGATCCTGGAGCAAACGGGCGGAGCTCTCCGCCAGCCGTGCCGCCCGTTCCACCAAGGCGTCGTTCGATAGGGCTTGCGAGGTATCCCGCTCGTCCTCGGGGACCTCGCGCACGGCATCCACAAAAGGATTCCGGGTCACCGAGCCGGAGTGGCAGCAATCGAAAATCAAGGTCAGATTCGGGGTCTTTGCATTGAGCTTGCGGATCCAATCGTTGACCTCGAGATCGTAAATGTCGCGATTTTCACCTCCATCGCCGTGGGGGGCGGGTCGCCCGCTGTCCGAAGGCACCAAAGACTCGACCCGCTGGCCACCCCGGATGGATCGCGAGCCGTGGCCGGAGTAGCACACCACCACGATGTCGTCCTTTTCGACCCGTTCCTCCAGCTCTTGGAATCCCTTCAGCACGGTCTCGCGGTCGATGGCGCCGTCGAAATAGGCGCTGACGTGATCGTCGGGAAATGCGTATCGATCCAGGAGCAGGGTGCCGATCTCGATGATGTCGTTGCGTGGACCGGCGAGGTCCTGCCCTTCAAGATGAGGATAGTCCTGAATACCAAATAAAAGGGCGTGCTTAGCCATGTGCGATGTCTCCCTGCCAACGGTCGTGAGCCCTGAAATCTTGTCAGATCATTTGCCTGTGGGGAATCCGGCATTCCAGGAGCCGTCTAACCATGGAAACGGGAATGCAGGCTCAAAGGGGCCACGCTGCTGCCCATGGATGTGCCGTCGGCCTGGCCCCCTTTTCCAGGGGAAAACGTTCAGCTCCTTGAACCGATCACCTGCTCAAGGAGAGCCCGATGTCGACCCTGCCCCCACGCCGATTCCTTCACATGCTCCATGCTCGACCGATGCCTCGCGCGGTGGTCGCGTTGCTTTTGGGCTTAGGCCTTCTGGGGGCCGCCTGGTTGACTCGCCTCGCGGTGGACGGTGCTCGGGATCACCTCCGCCAGTCGGCTGCGGTTGCTTCGTCGTCGCCCTTTGCCGAGCCCGGATCAACCCTGTCTTCTGATCCCTGAGGGAGGAGCCGCCATGAACCTCGCCCAGAATGTGTCCGCCCAGAACGTATCCTCCCAAAACGTGTCCGCTGTCCGCCAAGCAGCTGGGGACCTCCGAGCAGCCCGTGGACTACCCAGGGTCCACCGAGCCGAGAGCCGGCAGGAGCTGGAGGCGATCTACCGATTCCGCTATGAAGTCTATTTCCGAGAATTCGGTCGCTTGCTGGGCGAGCCCGACCACCAGCGCCGTTGGGTGAAAGACCACGACGACGAGCTGCCCACCACCACGATTCTTTACACCGGCACTCCCGAGCGCATCACCTCCACGGTTCGTCTGCGCCACTGGCAGCCCGGACAAGTGCCGGAGCACGACGTCCATGAGCTGTCCATGGATCGCATTCCCGAGCTCGAATCGCTAGCCACCGCCGAAATCGGCCGATTGATGGTCCGCTCGTCCCGTCGGGGTCGTTTGCAGGTGGCGGCCTTGGTCCGCGCCGCCTACGAGATCTTGGTGGGTGAGCATCAATGCCTGCTGGTCTTCTGTTATTGCTCCCCGGGTTTGGCGCATTTCTACCAACGCATCGCCATGCGCCCCTTCGGTGGACGCATGGTGGCGGCGCCGGACGGGGTCATGGTGCCCATGGTGTCGGTGACCTCCGATGTCGACTACTACCGCCGAGTCGGCTCCTACCTGGCACCCATGGTCGAGCGTTTTTACGGCCCGGGCAAACTAGCGCCAGTGGACCTCGCGCCCTTCGCGAAGATCTTCGAAGACACCACCCTCGAGCTCGATACCGCCCGAGTCCGTCGGCTATGTGATCGGTATTTGCACGTGCCCGACCGGTCGTCGAGCCAGGGTCTTTGGCGCTCAGCCTTCTTCAACTCATTGAAAAGCACCGAGCTCGACGACCTATTGAGCAGCGCCTTGGTGCTCGAAGTCGAGCCGGATGTGGTCGTGACCCGTCGAGGGTTTTGCGAAGACGAGCTCTACGTGGTCCTGGAGGGGGATTTCGGCGGCTATGGTGTGGGTGATTGCTTCGGCGAAGAAAGCCTGCTCAACGCCGACGGGCGGAGACGGCACACGATTCGATCGCAGACCGCGGGTCGGCTTCTGGTGATCCGGGGCCGCTGCGTGCAAAAAGTCTTGCGACGTCGGCCCGAGCTGGCGGTGGCCCTTCGGGGATTGCCTGCAACGTGGCGGCGTCAGCCGGACGGTGATGGGGACGCGCTTGCTCGGAACCTCTTCTGAATAAGGCTCGTCGGCGAATGGTTCTCGCTTCAGTCTAGGTGTTTTTGTAGCCCGAGGTGCATTGCTACCTCACGAATTGCTTCGCGAGCGTCCCGTCCGTCCTTCCTTTCGATTGCGGCAATCGTCTCGTCCCAGGCCTGGCCACGTTCAAGGGTCAGGGCGATATTTTCGGGAAATTCTAAGCCCATAAAAGTGATCGTAAATCGGAGTCCTTGGAGATGCAACGCTTGCGAACAGATGGATTCATTGCGAAAGCACTCTCTGGACCGCCTTTCCAACGTCCGGTGATTTCGGATAGGTCAGCTCGAGAACGCGGATTCGATTCACCACCTCTGCCCAGTGATCGAGCAGCCGACCGGCCAAGGACGGATCGAAGAGGTTGACCGCGATGGTTTGACCGAGCAGCGCGGCGACGGATTCGCTCGGTGAGAGGGGACGTCCCTGGACGTTTTCACCGGCGGCTGTGGGTTTGAGCAAGCAGATCTGAGTCAGCGGTAGGGTGGAGGGTAGGCGGGCGATGGCTTGGCGTTGGGCTGCCGGCAGACCGAGGTGGGCGATTTCGGGGGAGATGCGGATCTCCGGCTCGCCTCCTTCTCGGTCCATGGCGGGCTCGGATATCGGCAAGACGGGGAAGACGTCGTCGGCGACCTTGGGCCAGCCGAGCTCGGCCAAGAGGCTCACCAATGTGGATTTGCCGGCTCCGGACTCACCGATGAAGGCGACCGCTCCCCCAGGCGTCAGCGCTGCGCTGCCGTGGAGGCAGAAGATGCCCCGATGAGCCAGGGCTGAGCACAGGGCAGGGCCGTGCATCCAAGCGTTTTGCTCGGCGGCCGGTATGGTTTGGTCGAGCTGCCATTCCACCAGATCCCCATCGGTCGTGATCGCCACGGTACCGCCCTCGAAGGCCAAGAGGTCGAGCCCTCGGCTCCGGTAGCAGGCGAGCTTCCACGGACGCTCGCAGACCCAGACATCGTTTTGAAAGCGGGGTGCTTGCTCGGGCCGCCAATGGTGCTCGGGAATGGTTTGGGGGGAATCGAGGAGTGGGACAGCGGGCGGATCTTGCTCGGGATCTTTGAGGTGTAGGGGCTCGAGACCGAGCACTTCTTGGTCGGAGATCAGGCGACCGGCGGCGAATCGATAGATGAAATAGGAAGTATGTTCGTGGACATGGCCGCGGCGTCGCAGCCAAATGGGCGACATCACGTGCCGGGAGGTTTGGGTGCGAAACCACTCTTCCGGGTGAACGGGTCGAGGCTGTCACCCACGCCGGCGGACACTCCCATGGTCACCTTCTTAAGATCTCCATGAAGCACCAGCTCCGGCGGTTGGTACGTTCGTTTCTTTTTGGACGTCGCCGGTGAGGCAATATAGGTAGGGTCCTTCGAAAGGCTCATCCGATGGCTCCTGAGGGCAAGGGGGACTCTTGTGATGGGTTGGAATGGTTGAGGCTCCGCCGGTGACGGACCCAAAGCTCTAGGCAGATGCTGCGCCAAAGGACGACCCACGCCGGGCCGTCTTGCAGGCTCGGCAGGGTGTTTTCGTAAGCGTTCTGAAGCCACACGGGGTCGACGAATGGGCGATGGGCGGCGTCGGCGTGGCCGATGAGATCCAAGACCGCATCCCTCTCGGCTTCGAGCAGACCCTTAGCGCAGAGGGAAATCAAGCTGCTGACGCGGCGTCGAGCCCGGACGGATTCCGGCAGCCGACCGCGCATGGCTTCTCGCAGAAGCCATTTGGTCCAGCCCGGACGAAAGAGCAGGTGCGCGGGCAGGCCCCACATGAACGCGGCGAGCCGATAGTCGCGGAAGGGTCGACGCAGCTCGATGCCGTCGCGCGAGCTGTGGCGAGACTCCAACACCACGGGGCGGGCGCCCTCGGCGCTCAAGAAGGTGTCGGTTTGTTCCGGGCGCCCTGCCGCAGAGTGATGCTGTCCGACATCGGGGGCTGCCCGTCGATGCCGGGCCGCCAAGTGGGAGAGCCCGCTGCGCAAACCCAAGGGATATCTCGAACGGGCCGCCCGTGGACCGTGGCGCAACAACCAGGACATCGCCGGTGCCACACCATCGGCGTCGATCCATTCCGTCAGCCAGCGAGAGCTGCCGGCGAAGAGCTCGTCGCCGTATTCGCCGGTGAGCATGACGTGGCAACCCCGCTCCGCGGCCGCTCGATAGGCGCGACGGCGCAGCTCGCGATAAGGGCCTTCGTACGGGCCGTTGGGGTCGGTCGCCCAGGTTTCGGGCCGACGCAGGGACCAGCCGTCGTCGCCGACGATCTCGTGGAGCTCGATGGGCAACGCTTCCTTCATGGCATGGATATACGTGCGCTCGTCGGCCCTCGGGTGGTGATCGAAAACCCAGGAGAAAGCTTGAGGGCGAGCGGAGCCACCGAGACCTCCACCGAGACCTCCACGGGGGCTCGCCATGGCTGCCACGGAGGTGGAGTCGAGCCCGCCGCTCATCAGGACGGCCGTCGGCCGCTCGGGGTCGCAGCGATGGTCGACCGCCCGCTGGAAACGCTCGCGGAAGGCTTCGACATAGTCGGATTCCGAATAACTGTCCAGGCATTCCGGACGCCAAGCGTCGAGGTCGTTGAAGCGCGCTTTGTCGGGGGTGACGATCAAGACTTGGCCCGGCAGGAGCTCTCGAACGTGGCGGAAGAAGGTGGAGCCTTCGGGGGTGGGTCGCAGCTCGCACCACGCTCGGAGAGTTTCTTGGTCTAGGGCGTCGTCCACCGCTGGGTGGCAGGCCACCGCGGACGGCTCCGAGGCGATCACCAAGAGGTCTCGGCTCAGGTGATAGTAGAGGGCGCGACCGCCGAAACGATCTCTGACGGCGGTGATGCGTTGCTCGAAGGGCTCGACCACCACCGCGACAAAGGGGCCGAGCAAGTGTTGCCACGCCCCTTGACCCCAACGGCGCCATGCCGCGTCCGCGAGATCGCTGGGGTCGGCTCGCGGCCCGAGGTCCAGCTCACGGCGGAGCTCGTCGGCATTTTCCAGCCGTCCGTCGAAGAACAAACGACCCGCTGAAGCCGGGCTATTCGCCCCCCGGATCGACGCTTCCCTCAGCGAGCGATTCTCCGTGCACCAGCAGGCTCGGCCCAGGCTTTCGAAGCGACACGACGACGGATCGACCGACGGTGGCAAAGCCAAAGCTTTGAAGACACGGTCGACCGCCGGCGCGCTCTCGATGGAGCCGGCGCGGGCGTTGTCGACGTCGCCGCGGGTGAAGGTCAAGGCTATGGCTGCCATATTCCCTCCGCGCGGCCGGGGCGGGGGAGCCCTACCACGGCTCGACGTGCTCCGGCTGTCCCTGTCCCGGCTGTCCTTGCTCTGGCTCTCCCTGCTCAGAGTTTGCGCCCGTCGGCTCCACCGCCACCGCCATGGCCGGATCGCCGAGCAGGGTCCATCCCAACAAGATGTCGACCATCTCGGGATGCTGCTCGCCCAAACGCCGTTTGGCCTCGGTGAGAGCGCCGCCGATCGTCCAGCCACGCTCGCCCAAGAGGGGCAGGATCTCGCGCGCTAATCCGAGGTCGGATTCCGGCTCGGTCAGTGTCGCGGCGCCGAGCACCGCGGCCCCGCCTCGATCACCGCCCAACAACAGCTCATGACCCATGGTGTCGTAGGTGGGGGTGACGTAATAGGTATTCCAACAACCCCATTGGGCGAAGATCGACGGCAAGCCGTGGTTGGTCAAGCCGGCGGCGTCGTTGGTGGTGAAGAGCTGCAGGAAGGACCACAGGGTCGGACCGCTGTGTCCGAAGTAATGGGTCAGCGATACGCCGGATTCTACGCGGCTCATCAGCTCTGCTCGGGCTCCCGCGAGACCGAGATCGTCGATGTCGGCGTGGTGCACGGACCAATCCGGTCCGAGGTAACCCGCCAGCTCCGAGCTGATGTCGGCGAACGACAGGCCGGCACCGCCGTCGAAGGCGTCGCTGGCGAAGAGGGCCGCTCCGGAAGGCGTGTTCTCGGCGTAGGCCAGAATCTTGCCGATCAGAATCTCGAGCTCCTCCACCGTGCGCACCGGCAGGCGGCCGACCGCCAGCTCCGGCAGGCCGTCGTCGTCGACATCGGCGAAGAGGGTGTCGGTGGGCGCGTATTGCACGATTGAGCTGGTGGCCGCGTAGAGGGACGGGATGAAGCTGATGGAGCCGACCCCCAGGCGGTCTTTGTAGTCGTAGGTATCGCCGCCCACCAAGAGCAGGAAGCGGGCGCCTTTGACCTCGGCGGCGAATCGCACGTAGTCGCGGATGGCGTTCGGATCCACCACGCCACCGCTGTAGATCTGGTAGAGATCGTTGACGTCGACCACCTCGACGGCGTACCCGTCCGCCCGGCGAGCGTCCGCCAAGGGCGTTATGGCCTGTCGGAAATCTCCGTGGGTGACGATCAAATAGTCGGCCGGTGTGCGGCTCGGAATCGGCAGCTTGGGCATGGACCGAACTTGCGGCCGGAGGAACGAGCCGTCGGTCGCCAGCCAATAAGTAGTGGGCTCACCGGTGCCGGCGAAGCGGGCGGTGAATCCGTTGAAACCACCGATGATCTCGAGGTCGGTCAAGCGCTCGATCGGTCCTGCTTGACCGAGCTCCCCTCGGACCTGTCGATAGACGGCCACGTCGGCGGACGGCAGGGCGTTGACCCGCAGGTTTTCAGCAGTGTCGGATTCGAAGGTCAGCCGACCCTCGGGCGCTTCCAGGCGACGCGCGTAGGTCACGCCGTAGGCTTCGAGGGCGACCAGATCCCAATCCCCTCCGACGTCTTGGGGTTGGTGGATCACCAGCTCGTTGTGAGCTTGCAGCAAACCCGGCGGCAGCTCCACCTCAACGGGGTAGTCCACCAAGCCGTCGAAGATCTCGTCCGCCAACAGAACCCCGTTGAGGGAGATCTGCACGTGGTGGTCGGGGCTCACCGGCCAATTCGTGACACCCCACATCTCCACCTTCAGGCTGGCCGGTCCGTCGCCGAGCACAGCGGCTTCGATCGGTAGGTCGAGGGTGGTGGTCAAGGGGGCTCCGTTGGCCAGCATCCAGCGGTCGTACCATGGGTCTCCGTTGGGCGACGCGAAGCTGTAGTCCCGGTTTTCTTCCACCCGATGGGTCGCCGGGTAGCTGTCGATGTTGCCGGCCAGGGATTGCGGAGCGGCCGACTGTGGATCGGGACGCAGGGCGGATCGAGGATCGAGGACCAAGCGGTAGACGTTGCGATCGGTGTATTGGCTGTCGATGGCCGCACCGACGAATTCGATCACGCAGCCTTCCTGGAATCGGTCCGGGCAGCTGACGAAGATGGGCTGGGGCTCATCCCCGCGCAGCAAGGCCAGCTGGCGGCTCGGCAGGCTGCCCCATTGGGCGACGCGATCATCGGCCTCGGCGAGGTCTTGCCAGGTCACCCGGTGGACGCCGTCGGCGAAGACTCCGAGCTCGAAGTAGGGTCGACCGCTACGGTGTTGGGGTTGCTCGCCGGCTTTTTGAAGCTGGGCCTGAAGCTCTTGGGCTCGGAGCTGCCGCTCGCGGATCTCTTGCCAGGGAATCGGCGCGCCCATGGGCAGGGCCTTGCCTTGGATACCGCGCTGGAACGGCCCGTGGAATCGCGCCGTGCCCCGGGTATCGATGTCTTCGAGCAAGAAAGCTTCGGCTTTTTGGGTCCAAAGATGCTTCTCGTCCATGGCGATGGCCAAGCGATAGGTCTGCGGCTCGATGGAATCGATGCGCCGGGAGGGCACGAATTGGTGGACCAGCTGCCACTGCTTGCCCACCCGAGCCCAGAGGTAGAAGCCCACATTGCCCGCCTCGGTGGCGGTGATCCACTCGAGGTGCAGGGTGTCGTCCGCTTGCCACGAGCTGAATGACGCCAGGGTCACCGGCAGGGCTTGGGGCTGGCTTTGGTAGCCGAAATCGGCGTCGTTGTAGTCGTCGGAATTAGTCGCCAGCACCACGTCCAGGGGCTCGTTGCCGGTGGTCAGCGTGTAGGCGGTGGAGGGCAGGGTGTCCTCGTCCACATCGACCCGATAGCTGCCGGCGGAGAGACCGGTGAAGTCGTAGGCACCGGTGGCGTCGGTGAAGGTGGTGGCCACCAACACGTCGTCGGCGGTGCCGAGCATGCCGTCGCTGCCCGGGGTGTAGAGCCGCACCAGGACGTTTTCGATGCCCGACTCGCCGGTGGGATCGCCGTCGCCGTTCTCATCTTCCCAAATGAAGTCGCCGATCGACGCCGCGTTGGGGGTGACCAGGGTCTCGCTGACCGTGTCGCTGACCGGAGGCAGCTCGTCGGAGTCGGCGAAGGCGGTATTGACCAAATCCGTGACGCCGAGGGGCGCGGGATTGTCGACCAAGACCTGGAAGGTGACGGTCATGATTTCCGCCGGCAGCAGATCGTAGCCGTCGGCGGTGGTGACCAGGCCCGAGGGATCGTGGGCGGCAAAGGTGCCGTTGGCCCGGGGCACGATCTCGATTTGCAGGTCGTCGACGAAGAAGAGGTCGCCGACCGCGAGGCCGGACGACAGGAAGCGCACCACGGCGTTCGACACCAGGTAATCGCTGATGTCGTAGGAGGCGTTTTGGTACGTCGCGTCGGTCGTCACGGTGGCGCCGTCGAAGGTGTCGAGCACGTCGAAATTGCTGCCGCCGTCGTCGGAGATTTCGACGGTCACGAAGTCGCTCGCGTTGTCGAAGGCCTCGCGGCGGTAGCTGAAGGTCAGGGTGCCCGTGGCGCCGGTGGAGAGATCCGCTTGGCGCGAGGCGCCGTTGCCGGCTCGACGAATTCTCAAGCTGTTGTCGCCGCCGTCGGCGGTGACGATGACGTCGCCTGTGGCGGCGTTGCCGTCGTCGCTGATCTCGGCCCACGGATTGGGTGCCCAATTGACGGTGCCGGTGCTGCCGGCATAACCGCCGGTTTCGAAGTCATCGGCGTAGGTCGCGGCGGTTTGGTCGACCGGGGTGGTGACCTGGCTGCTGGCGGCGACGTAGGACGAGCCCGTCGGCACGGCGTCGGTGACGGTGACGTTGTTGGCGATGGCCGAGCCGGTGTTGGTGACCACCATGGTGTAGGTCACGGTGTCGCCGGGGTTGACCGAGCCACCTCCATCGGAGGTCTTGACGATCGTCAGCAGGGGCGCGTCGCCCACGGTGACGTCCTCATCGTCTTCGGGATCGAAGGTCTTGGGCGTGTCCGCGTCTTGGGGCACGGTGCCGTCGTCGTCGATGGTGGCGTGGTTCGTGGCGCTCAGGGACGCGGTGTTGTCGTAGGTTCCGGCGCTCACCCCGGCGCCGATATCGACCACGAAGGTGACCGTGATCGAGCCTCCGGCGTCGATGTCCCAGGTGCCCCAGCCGAGGGCGTTGTCACCGACGGTGGGGTCGGTGGTGATGGTACGGGTGGCGCCCGATTCCACCACCGAGCTGCTCGCATAGGTAAAGCCCGTGGGCAAGGTGTCGGCGAGGGTCACGTCCGTGGCCGTGGCGGTGCCGGAGTTGCGCACGGCGATGGTGTAGGTCGCCTGGCCGCCGGCGGTGACGTCGGGGGTGGAGGTGTCCTTGTCGATGTCGAGGATCGGGATCGAATCCCGTTGGTAGCCGAAGTCGATGGTCAGGTCGACGCCGCCGGCCAGCACCACCGTGGCCACGGAGTCGCAGGTGACACAGCCGTTGCCTTCGTCGGGATCGTAGGTTTGGCTGATGTTGGCCGGCAAGGTGCCGGTCACCACCGTCACCGTGTAGGTGTCGTTGGCCAGATCTCCAAAGGAATAATTGCCCTCGGAGTCGGTGGTGGTGGTGGCGATCAGGGTGTTGGTGCCGTCCCGCAGCTCCACCGTGACCCCGGCGATGCCCTCTTCGGCGATCGGGTCGAAGACGCCGTCGCCGTTGTCGTCGATCCACACCGTATCGCCGATCACGCCCGGCGGCTGGACGCCGAAATCGGCGTAGCGGATGGTGTCCCCGGCGTTGACCGTCAGGCCGGTCTCGCCGTCGGCGGTGGCGTCGGGATCGCCGGTGACGGTGGTGCTCGGCAGATCCGGATCCGTCAGATCCATCACCACCACGTACTCGCCGGCGGGCAGGCCGTTGAATTCGTAGTTGCCCGAGCTGTCGGTGACGTCGGTGGCCACCAGGGTGTCGGTGCCGGCGTCGTAATCGCCGTCGCCGTTGACGTCGTTGTAGAGGCTGACGGTGATGTTGGCCAGGCCGATCTCGGTTTCGCTCTGCAAGCCGTCGCCGTTGTCGTCTCGCCACACGGTGTCGCCGATGATGGCGCCGGTGCCGAAGCCGAAGTCGGCGTCCTCGTGGATCTCCGCGCCCGCCAGGGTCACGGTGTAGGGATCCGTGTCCGAGGTGGTGAGCACGTAGAGATTGCCGAAGCCGTCGGTGGGCAGGTCGGTGTCGGTGGTGTCGACGAACACGATGTAGCTACCGGCCGGCAGCAGGGACGGGAATTGGTAGAAACCCGTGGCGTCGGTGAACGTGGTGCTGACCAAGGCGTCGTCGGCGGGATCGTAGATGCCGTTGCCCGCCGTGTCCTCGTAGAGGGTGAGGGTAATGTTTTCGAGGCCGCTTTCGCCGCTGTCGAAAATGCCGTTGCCGTTGGCGTCGTTCCACACCAGATCGCCGATGGCGGCGAATCCCACGGGTTGGTAGCCGAAATCGATCAGATCCGTGCCGGTCACGCCGTCGAGGGTCACCGACGCCGATCCGTCACACACGGTGCACAGCCCGCTCTCGTCCGGATCTTGGGTGTTCTGATAGGTGTTGGGCAGGGCAGCGGAGCCTTGCACGGCTTGCACGATGAAGTCGCCGGCGGGCAGGCCGGTGAAGCTGTAGAGACCGTCCGCGTCGGTGACGGTGGTGGCGATGAGGGCGTCTTCGGGGTCGACCACGCCGTCGCCGTCGGCATCTTCGTAGAGGTTGACCGTCACACCGGCCAGACCTTCCTCGCCGGTGTCGGTATCGCCGTCACCGTTCCAATCCGCGTACACCAAATCGCTGATGAAGGACGTGCTGGCTTGCTGGTAGGCAAAGTCGTAGGCACCGAAGATCTGACCGCCGGAGACCACCAGGGTGGAGGTGGTTTGATCGTCGACGGTGGCGTCGGGATCCACGGTTTGGGTCCAGGTACCGCCGGCGGGCAAAGTGGTGGTGTCGACCACCACGCGGTAATTGCCGTCCACCAGATCCTCGAAGAGATAGGAGCCGTCGGCGGCGGTGGCGACGGTGACGGTGGCGCCGTCGTCACCGTTTCCGCAGATGGTGTCCAGGCCGCAGTCCTCGAGACGCACTGTGACGCCCGCGATGCCGTTTTCGCCGGAATCTTGGGTGCCGTTGCCGTCGTGGTCTTGCCAAACATTGCCGTAGACCGCGTTGGGCACGGTGTAGCCGAAGTCGATGTTGGTGAGGTCGTCGTTGGCCGAGCTGCCGTCGTTGTTGTTGAGGGTGCCGCCGCCCTGGTTGTCGAGGGTGGCGTCGGGATCACCGGTTTGGGTGAAGGTGGAGCCGGGCAAGGTGGCGGTGGAGACCACGGCCACATAGTTGTCGTCGCCCAGGCCGTCGAAGAGGTAATCCCCGTTGGCGTCGGTCACCTGGGTGTCGACTAAAACGCCGTCCGCGGGATCGCCGTCGCCGTTGGGATCGGTGAAGAGCTGCACGGTCACGCCTGGGATCCCTTGCTCGCCGCCGTCTTGGGTGCCGTTGGCCGACGTGCCGCCGCCGAAGCCGTTGTCGTTCCAAACCGTGCCCGCCAAGCTGCCGGTGGGATTCAACGTCGACACCGCGTCGTCGGTGGCGTCGTTCAAGGGGGTGCCGTCGCTGAACGTGGCGCCGGTGGTGCTGCCCGTATTGGTCAGGACGGCGCTGTCGTTCTCGCCGTCGGCGTCGTTGTCGGGTGGCTCGAGGGCGGTGAAGGTCACCGAGATGGTGGTGCTCTGGCCGGTGTTCAAAGGCCCGACATCGCTCCAGCTGAGCACACCGGTATTGGCGTAAGGCGTGTTGGTAAAGCTCTGGCCGGTGATCGCCGGCGAGGCCGAAACGAATTGCAGGAGGTCGGCGTCGTAGGTGTCGGTCACCGGCAGGGGCGAGATCGAGCTGGCCGAGGCGCCGCTGCAGGAATAGCTGGAGGTGACCCGGAAACCCAGGGCGTCGACGAAGGAGGTGGCGCCGTCGGCTCCGCCGGTTTTGACCGAGTCGATCTCTACCGAGGCACCGCCGGCGGCGTCGAAATCGGGCCAATCCCAGGCGTGGGAGGCGGTGACGTCGACCGCCAACAGGCCGGCATCGGCAATCGTGGTGCCGTAGGTGTTGAGGGTCGGAATCGGCAGGTTGTCGGTCTGCACGATGGCGTTGTTGGCGTAGGTGTTGATCAGCAGGAAGTCGTCGACCAAGGGGGCGTCGACGTAAAAGAAGAAAATGGCCTCGACTTGGGTGATGGCGCCCAGACCCGCGTTGACCTGGCTCGCCAGGTCGAAGGTGTCGCCTTGCAGCTGCTTGTTGCCGGGGAAGTTGGAATTGGCGTAGAGGCCGTCGGGCCCGCCGGCGCCGACCGCGTTGGTGGGCGAGGTCCATTGACCCGAGAGCTCGTTTTGCGCCCAGGTGGTGTACACGCAGGGCTCACCCCCTTGGACGTTGTTGGTGAGGGTGATGTCGTAGGTCACCAAGCCGGCCTCGGTTGCCGGATCCGACGAGGTCAAGGTTTTGGCGAGGCTGAGGGCCGGACGGAAACCGAAATCGGCGTCGTTGAACGGGCTCGCCAGGGTCGTGCCGAGCTCGAAGGCGGCAATGACCTCATCGGTGGTCAGGGTGAAACCCGTGGGCAGCTGCGGATCGTTGGTATCGACCGCCACCAAGAAGTTGCCGTCGGGCAGGAGGTCGAAGGAGTAATTGCCGCTGCCGTCGGAGGAGGCGGTGGTGACCAGGATGTCGTCCGCGTCCAGCTCGCCGTCGCCGTCGACATCGTAGTAAAGCTCGACCGTGATGTCGGCAATGCCGGCCTCGCCGCCGTCCACCACACCGTCGCCGTCGTCGTCGCTCCACACCAGATCGCCGATGGTGTTGGTGCCTTGGATCAGGGTGACGGTGGAATCGTCGTCGAAGGGGGGAGCGGAGCCGAATCCCACCTCGCCGGTGTTGATCACGAACGGAGCGCCGCCGAAGGGGGAGTCCACGGTGACGTCGAAGGTCACGGAGCCGGTGCCACCCGCGGGCAAGTTATCCTGCAACCACCATTGAATGTCGGTCACGGTGGAGGCGTCGGCCGGCTCGGTCTCGGAGAAGCTGGTGCCGCCGTCGGTGGAGTAGAGGATTACGACGCCGTTGTTGGGCATGAAGCTCAGACTCGCGGCGGCGGTGCCGGCCGCGTAGGAGGTGCCGGTGGGAATCGAGTCCCGCAGCACCAGGGGCATGGCCAAGTCCACCAGACCCGCGGGTTCGGTGCCGATATTCTCGAAGTCCATGGAGTAGGTCAGGGTTCCGCCGGGCAAGACCGAGTCGAGGTCGACGTTCTTGTCCAGGGTCACCTCGGGGGCCGAGCTATCGAGCCGGGGCAGAGAGGCGCCGTAGTCGCCTGAGAATTTCTCATTGTCCGCCCCAGAAGCCACTTCTTGGTAAGGGGTGATCGCCACGGAGCATGGGCCCCTCAAGACCATGAAGGAGTAGACCACCGTGCCCACGCCACCGGTGTTGTCGGCGGGCAGATTCGGGTAGTAGAGCTGGTCGACAAAGTCGAGCACCAGGTCGGGCTGGCCGCCGCTGCGGCTGATGATCACCTGGGATTCGGATTTGATCAGCCGATAACAAGTGGGGTCGAAGCTCGGGTCGCCGATCGGCTGCAACCAGGCGTTGTAGTCGAACGAGAGATCGCCGTCGTTGTCGAAGCCCTTGTTGATATTGCCCAGATCGTAATTGACGCCGTTGGTCGTGATGATGCTGCCGGGCACGGCGGAGACCGGCTCGTTGAACCAGAGGCCACCGCTGGGCTCGATTTTGTTGGCGTTGGCGGAGATCTCGTTGCGCATGGTCGCCCGACGGGTGAGGTCAGCGGTGGCGCCCTCGGCGCTGGTGGTCCACATGTCGAAGGTCAGCCAAAGATCATCGTCCGGGGTGTTGGAATTGCCCCAGACCTTGTCGCCGGTATTGTCTGGATTGCCCCGGCGGGGGTAGGTGAAATGCCAATATTGGACCTTGCACTCGCCGATGGCTAGATTGCCCACCCAACGCGCGGCGTCGGTCGCGCCGCCCAGGTGGGTGAAGGAGTAGGTGCCTGTGGACGATAGGTGGGGATGCTCCGCTTGAAACGCGGCGTCGGCGCTGTCGCGGCTCGGGTAGGTGCCCGGGGTGCCGGCGGAAAAATCGCCGATGAACATCTGCACATTGGTCAGCGGAACGGTGCCGTAGTTACAGGCCTTGCCGTTGACGGTGGCCACCGCCGGCGCATAGGTCGACGGCGAGAGGACGTTGGAGTCGACCACCAGGTTGTAGGCGGCGTCGACCTCGAGGGTGAGCACCGGAGCGCCGAGCACCGGCGCCGCGAGCGCGGGGCTCAATACGAGCAGGAGCGCGATCAGGGTCCCGAACGTGGCGCGGTGTGATCCAGTGGGCCTGGGCAGAACCTGTCGATCCGTTCCCGCAAAACGGCGGAATCGTAAGAAAGAATCCTTCACATAAAGGCTTGTCGGGTTCATTCGAGGCTCCAACATTCATATTTTCCTATCGTGCACGGAATAGCCGGTTGCGTTCACGCAATCGGTTCAAGTCCTGCGATCCACGAAGCAGAGAGCGGCTCGGCGCTGAGCAAGAGGGGGAGGGAACGACGAAAGCCGGACGAGCCGACAAAAAGATCCTGAAAAGATTCCTGAAAAATATCGACGCAGCAGCCGGATCGCTCAGCATCCAGCGGGACATCGGTGGGGACCATTAGCTGGGCCGACACAGTTTAAGGATACCCTTCGCAAGGCTAAGGATCAATGGTTTTAGCCTATTGGACTTTCCGCTGTGTGTTCCGCCGGTCCTGCCGATCTGTGTCTTTCCCGCTGTGTCATTCCACTGCGGCTCGCGGTCATTCAGCAGTGCGAAGGCCCCTATTCTCTTTAAATAGAGGCGAGGGGGAAGCCGAAAAATATAACCCGACCTTTAATCAAGAACCGGAGTCTCCCCCTCCGAAAATCTCCCGAGCTTGTTGGTGCAAGCGCTCTTGGGCGGCTTCCACCTCGCGCAGGGCGTCACGCAGCCGCTCGAGCTCGTCGGCCCGGACTTTCAGGCCTTCGCGAATGAAGAGCGCTGCGGCCTCGGAGCGGCTTTTGACCGCGCCGGTTTTGACCCAGGCGTCCAGGTTGTCGCGGGTTGCTTCGTCCACTCGCACCATGACCACTTGATCCCGGTGGGTTTCTTTCATTTCCTCGGCGCTCGCCTTCAGGTCCGGGGACACGCAGACCACTTTGATGCCACCGTTCTCACCGCCGATTTCGACCTTGAGGTTTTCCAGGTCGTCGAGGCCGAGATCCCCGATGTTGATCTCGTCCAGGCCGTCGATGTCATTGATGCCGATGTAGACGCCGTGCTCGGAGAGGCGGCTGCGGATTCGTTGCCAGAGACTCGGTTGCCGGGTTTCCTGGTGGTCTTGCTCGCCGTGGGATTGTGCTGAGCCGTTCGACGCTGTGTGGTTTTTTTTGGTGTGGGTTTCTTCGGTGGTCATGGTGCGCTCCTTGTTGCTCGTGATGCCTATGGTAACTCGCGTAATTAGATTACGCAATGTGTAATTTAATTACGTGACTCCGGGAACTTTGTTCGAACTGGGTTTCGAATTTGCGATTGGCAGGCCATTGGGCAGGCAATCGGGTAGATGGTGGAGGCCGAAAATCCGAAGGAGTGCTATGATTCGGAAAATTTCTATTCAGTCATCTCTGAACGAAGCGCGAGCCCGACGTGTATTTGAACCGGGCCTATTTGAACCGGACCGACCTCGAAGAGGCGGCTTTGGGCTGTGCTTTGGTTGGGTGCCTTTAGGGTCGCCGGCGAAGATGTCGTGCGATCGTGACGAGAAGGCCTTTCAAGCGGGTGTCGAGTATGGATTCGCCTCGGAATGAAGATTTGGAATGAAGATGCAGTAGTTATGGACGACCATAGGAGAAGTGGATGATGAAAGTTTCGATGTTTCGATCAGGTATGTTGTCGATCGTTTGCCTTGGGCTCCTTGGGCTGCTCACCGCTTGTGATCAAAGCGGGTCTGCTCCAAAGGCTGACGCGCCGGATTCAGCGGAAGACGCTTCCGCCCGCACGGCGGATCCCGGGGCCCGGGAAGGCGGCTTGCCCTGCGCCCCCGGCAGCAAATGTTTGAAAGTGAACAGCAATGGTGCTCCGAATCCTTCCGGCACCAGCATCGCCCAATGCTCGGAGGGAGCCAGCTTTCCCGACTACATCGTGCCCGCGAGCTATTTCCCGGAGAATTACCAGGGACCGTGGTTTGCCGGTTCCATGGACTTCCCCCAACAAGAGCCGGATTTGGGACCGCTGCCCTGGGAAGAGATCGACTTTTGGGAAGGGCAGGAGCAAGCGAACGCTTATATCTATGCGTTGCGGGAGTATTCGTTTGAGGGCAACATCGAGGTGGATTTCCGGGTCCAGGAGAATTCGATCCGTCCCTGGTACACCATTCCCTACATGAATTACGGCCCGGGACGCCGGGAGCTGGTCCACGGCTTGACCAAGGAGCGGTCGGTCACCGGTCCTGAGCTGGGGCTCAAGCCCGGGGTGACGATCCAAAATTACGCCATCGGCTTTTATAACGCGGGCGGCGGTTATACCACCGGTCAAGTTTGGCAAGCGGTTACCCAACCGGACCTCTCGAAGGCCATGATGCAGAACGGCACCATGGTGTTCAAAATCCTCTTCACCACCGCCACGGCGGACGATTTTGAGAATCCCGACGACTATCCGCTCGCCGGCGCGCCGGAGTGGCAAATCGCCACCGGTAGCGGCGAGCTGACCACCGTGCGTCTGATGCAGATGGATGTGGCGGTTCGGGATGCCCGCGCCGAGGTCAACGGTTGGGTTTTCGGCACCTTTGCCTACGATGGTGACGCCGAGGATCCGATCGCCTGGAATCGCTTGAGGCCGGTGGGCATTCAATGGGGCAATGCTCCGGGATATACCCCCACCGACCAGCAGGAAGGCAAGCCGCTGCCGGAAAACATCGTCAGTGACGAGATTCCGTCCTACGCCGCCGCCCACCTGGGTTGGGCGGGTCGGGTCAACGGACCGGTGGACAATCCGGTGTCGGCGTGCATGAGCTGTCACGCCACGGCGCAATATCCCGTGGACGCGGCTCTGGCGCCGTTCTCCAGCAAATGCGATACGGATGAGAAGAAGCTGCAGTGGTTCGAGAACAATCCCGCGGAGCACGCGTTCGGTTTCATCGACAGCGACACGTGCTTGCGCGGTGAAACGCCGGATCCGCCTCCGGTCTCCCTGGACCTTTCTCTGCAGATGCAGGTCTCCGTGCAAAGCATCTTGCAATACAACGACGTCAATCCATGTGTCGACGCACCGGAGGCAGGGCGTGCCGCCGCAAGGTCCGCCATACGTTCCACCGATGCCCCGCGTACTCTCCGCGGTGGAGACGCCGACTGATCTCGACGATCCGTTTCAGCATCGCTCGAAAGGCCCGCGACCTCGGTCGCGGGCCTTTTTTTAAAGGGTCAAAAGCTCCGAGTAACTTTCAATCGAAAAAAGTTGATCCGGTTCCAGTCGTCATTCCGCGTCTGGTGGTGGCATCGAACCCCAGACATCTCGATTTCAATAGAAGGAGCTAGGAATGACAGCAGACAGCACGGCCTCCTCTTCCACGGTACCTTCCTCCGCCGTATTTTCCTCCGCCGGGATTCGCCCGTTGATTTGGCTATGGGCACTGATCTTAGGCTTCGGGCTCGGCAGCGGAATGGAGGTTTCGGCCCAAGAAGTCTCCCCGGAGGCCTTAAAGCAAGTTTCGTTGTTGATGCAGGAAAAGCAAAGCCGAACCGCGGCCCAAAAGAAGATCGATTCGGGCCTGTTGTTGGAGCTTCGGGCACGACGGGGCGACTCGTTGCTTCGGCAGCTGCCCCAGCTGAGGGTGCCCCGGCGCGCCGACGCCGAAGGCAATGTGTTGGTCGACATCAACGCCGTGGTCGACGACAACCTGTTGCTGTACATCGAAAGCCTCGGCGGCAAGGTGCACAGCTCCTTCGCCCGATGGCAAGCGATCCGCGCGACCCTGCCTTTCGATCAATTGGAAACCTTGGCCGGGGAGTCCGCGATCCGCGGTATTCGCGCGGCGGACCTCTACATGACCCAGATGATGAATACCACCGAGGGTGATGTAGCCCACGGCGCGGACACCGCACGCACCAATTTCGGGGTCGACGGCACGGGTGTCAGTGTCGGGGTGATTTCCGACAGTGTCGACGCCTTGGCCGACGTCCAAGCGTCCGGTGACCTGCCCGGCACGGTGACGGTGCTGGAGGACCAAAGCGGCAACCCCGGCACCAGTGAAGGCACGGCTTTGATGGAAATCGTGCACGACATGGCCCCCGGCGCCGACCTCTTCTTCGCCACCGCCGCCGGCGGTCAGGCCCAATTTGCCGCCAATATTCTCGCGCTAGAAGAAGAGGGTTGCAAAGTCATCGTCGACGACGTGCTCTATTTCGCGGAGCCGGTTTTCCAAGACGGCATCGTCGCTCAGGCGGTCGACGAGGTGGCGGCGAAGGGAGTGGCTTTCTTCTCCGCGGCCGGCAACTCCGGCAACTTAGCGGCCGGCACCGCCGGCGTTTGGGAAGGTCTCTATTCGGCGACTACCCTGCCCGCGCCCCTCGCTGCCGCCGGCATGTCGGCCCACGACTTTGGGGCCGGCGCCAATTCCAACGAGATCACTTTCGATCCGCCGGTGTTGATCACCTTGCAATGGTCGGATCCCTTCGGCGGCTCGGACAACGACTACGATCTCTTCCTGCTCAACGACACCTTGACCACCGTGATTGCGGCGTCCAACAACTCCCAAAACGGGACCCAAGATCCCATCGAGTTCATCTTGTCGAACGGTGACGACGATTTGGGCAATCACCTCGTGGTGGTCAAGGTGAACGGCGACGATCGATTCCTACACCTCAATACCCACCGCGGCCGGCTGGACGTCGGCACCGACGGGCAGATTTTCGGCCATCCCGCGGCCGTCAGCGCCATCGCAGTGGCTGCCGTGGACGTGGCTACGGCCGGTGGCGGCGTGTTTACCGGCGGCGCCGGCAACCCGCCCGAGACCTTCAACTCCGATGGCCCCCGAAGGATCTTCTTCGACGTGGACGGCAATCCGGTCGGCGCCCTATCGAGTTTCGGTGGTCAATCCTCAGAGGTGCGCCAGAAGCCCGATGTCGCCGCCGCTGACGGCGTTTCCACGGCCACTCCAGGATTCGAGACCTTCTTCGGCAGCTCGGCGTCGGCTCCCCATCTGGCGGCCATTGCGGCTCTGTTGGAGGAGATCATCTCGTCCCTCGACAGCAACGGCGTCAAAGATCGATTTACCAAGGATGCTTTGGATATCGGCATCACCGGCACCGACAACGTCTCAGGATCCGGTATCCCCAACGCCGATCAAATATTGGACGGTAAAAAAGGTTTTCAAGACGACGAATTTTCCGTCAAACCCAAGGTCGGCAAGAACGACGGCACCGACTGCTCGGACCAGCATCTGAGCGGATTCGACGGTGAGTCCTTCGACGGCGAAAACAACACCGCCGGCTCCGTCAACGGAAACGACGCTACGGTTCAGGGGGCCCAGGGCAATCCGGACCTCGATCCCGGCGGCTCTTTCAATGTCGATCTCAACGTGGTCGGGCAGGATCTTTTTCCCGAGGGTTTCACGGATCCCGAAACGGGGACTCCGTTGGACGCCGCCTGCGTAGAAGTCGGTATCGACAAGAGTCTCGATTCCGATTGTCCGGTGAATGTGACCTCGGCGACGCTGCAATTCCTCGATTCCACGGGCACGTTGGTCGGCAGCCCGTTCGATGTGACCTCGATCTTCAACACCGATCCTTGGGACGGGCGGTTCAATATCTCCGTTCCCAACATGGCTGGGCAGGGGATCAACCAAGTGCAGCTTCAGATCCAAATGCAGGAGTCGGACGCCGTGCCCATCTTCTCCGACGGTTTTGAAAGCGGAAATACCTCCGCGTGGACGAATTAGCACGCCACAATGATCCGTCTGTCCCGCGCCCTGGAGTGATTTCCGGGCGGAGACCGACCATCGCCCAGCTCAGCACGTCTCGTAGACCGTGTCCTCAGGAGCCGTTCATAGGAACACGCTAGTCAGCTCCTGAAGCCTGAGCCCCATGCAGGGGCTCAGGCCCTTTTTTCATGAGGTTCTGCTCGACCGATCGGCGAAATGGTCACGGTTGGCACGGCGGCCCAGAGCAGGCGAAGGCGAGCTTTTCATTCCGGTGATGGCCTTTCGTCTTGACCTCTCGATTTTAAGGCAAAGGAATCACCGGCCAATGACCGAAGGACAGCTCGCGGGTGGCGACTTGGTAGACCACGACCTTGGCCTCATGGAGGCGCTCGCTCTGGCGAGCGAGGTCACGGCGGACTTGATCGGAGGAGCCGTCGGGGCGAGCGATGCGGTCGACGTCTAGCAATAGGTGGTAGGCGAGCTGCTCGGCGAGGCCGGCGGCTCGCCCCCAGTGTAGGGCCGGGTCGGAGTAGACTGTGGAGAAGCTGTCCCCCAACAGCAGCACGGGGGCGCCGCGTTTGGCGGTCCACAACCGACCGTCCCAGGTGGTGACTTCGTGCACGCGCACTTTTTCCTCGGCGTAGAGCGGGCGATCCGCCGGCAGTTTGAGGGCTTGCCACAGGTCGCCGCGTCCGCGGCGCTCAAAGGGCGCGCGCGTCCAGTCGCGATCGGCGGGCGGTAGGCTGACGAGCCCGTGGATTCGGGCGGCTAGGGCCTCGGCCACGGTGTCGATGGCCGTGGGGCTCCAATGGGAGTCGGTGCTCAGGTAGGCCTCGGAGTCTGAGGCGCCGGCAATCCGGCTCAGGAGCTCGCTGGGATCGAAAACGTGGATTCCGGCTCGGCGCAGGTCGTCGAGCAGCGGGCCCAAGGACGGGTTGCGCAGGGGTCCCGACGAGCCGGACCCGAGGGCTGCGGGATGGATCGCCCCGTGGGTAGGCACGGGCATGAAGATCAGCTCGATGTTTCTCGCCTGGAGCCGGCGGTGGAGGTCGAGCAGGGCGGGGCGCGGATCCGGCTCGAGCGGCGCTCGGCCGCTGGGCTGGGAGCGACGTCGACGCTCGAGCACCTTGGGGTCGAGGAAGGGTGGTCCGACGAGGTGGTCGAAACCTTTGCGTAGGATCAATGGGCTTTCACGGGAGGGATCAGTCCCCCGTCGCGGGCCGGCGTAGACCGTCTCATTGCCGATTCCGCCGAAGCGAAGAAGGATCCATTGCACGGTAGGCAGGGCGGTCTGCAAAACGGGCGAGCTGTCTTCCAAGCCGGTCTCGATCCACTCGATGCCCCGCTGCAAGGTGTGATTCCAAGCCAGCGCTTGTTGCAGACCCACGTCCGGCGTGCTCGATTCGGTGGAGGAGGCGAGCTCCGCTCGGAGGTCGTCGAGGCTCGGGTGAGTCGTCGCGAGCTGTCGCCAAGCAGGCACCGCGAGCACGGCCGCAAGACTTGAAATGACGAGCATCCGGGCCACCCAGGGATGCACCTGCACCGGTTGCATGCGGGTGTCGTCGGTGCTGCTACGGCGGTCGTTCATGGCTGGGCTCGGGTCTCAGGCTCAGAAAATAAAGTAAATAAAAGGGTTATAACCTTGAGTTTCCATCATCACCACCGACGTCGCGAAAAGCATTAGGGTGAGCACGGCCTTCGCCGGGGTCAACCGCTCGGTGAAGTCCCAAGTCTGGGGCGCACACCAAGTGATCACCGCGGCTAGGCTGAGGCACGTCAGGTAATAGGGGGCGAGCATCATGCCGGCGACGAGCGCGGTCTCCGGGTTATTTCCCCATCCGACCATGTCTGCGAGATACGCCACGGCCCGTCCGAGATCGGGAGCACGGAAGAAGACCCAGCTGATCAGCACCACCAGGAATGTGGCGGCAATGCGGACGGGGCGAGGTCCGGGCAGAGTCGGTCGGCCCGTGTGATCGCGGTGCAGACGTTCCACCGCCAGCAGCGAGCCGTGAATGGCACCCCAGACGACAAAGGTCCAAGCGGCGCCGTGCCACAGACCGCCGAGCAGCATCACCAACATCAGGTTGACGTAGGTGCGTGCTCGGCCCCGGCGATTGCCGCCCAAGGGAATGTAGAGGTAGTCCCGCAGCCAGCGGGAAAGGGACATATGCCAGCGTCGCCAGAATTCGGTGATGGACGCGGATCGATACGGCGAATCGAAGTTTTTGGGAAAGCGGAAACCGAGGATCAGGCCCAGGCCGATGGCCATGTCGCTATAGCCGCTGAAGTCGAAGTAGATCTGGAAGGCATAGGCGAAGACCCCCAACCAAGCTTCGAGCACACCGAGGGCGTGGGATTCAAAGGCCAGGTCGGCGACTTTTCCGCAGGGGTTGGCGAGCAAAACTTTCTTGGCCAAGCCGAGGCTGAAGAACGCCACGCCCCGGGCGCTTTTGGCCAGGGTGTGGCGACGCTCCTGGAGCTGATCGGCGACCTCCTGGAAGCGGATGATCGGACCCGCCACCAGTTGGGGGAACATGGCCACATAGGCCGCGAAATCGATCGGATTTCGGAGCGCACGACATCGCCCTCGATAAACGTCGATCGTGTAGCTCATGGATTGGAAGGTGTAGAAGCTGATGCCCAAGGGCAGGGTAATGCGCAGGACGCTTTCAGCACGGAGACCTTCCAGGCCCAAGGTGGCGAACGTGGCGTTCCAGGTGTCGATGCCGAAGTTGAAGTATTTAAAAAAGGCCAACAAACCCAGGTTCACCAGCACCGACACCGTGACCGCCGCCTTGCGTCGCCCCGGATCGTGCTCGGCTCGGTCGATCACCAAGCCGCAGAGATAGTCGACCGAGGTCGAAAAGAGCATCAGGATTACAAAGGCTGGGTTGGCCCAGCCGTAAAAGAAATAGCTCGCGATCAACAACCCTAGGTGCTGGGTCGGTTTCGGCAGCCACCGTCGGCTCGCGGCGTAGAGCGCCAGGGCCGCGGGCAGGAAATAGAAGATGAAGAGGTGGGAGCTGAAGACCATGATGTTGGGAGGCGACGGCTCGGTCTCGCAGATTACGGATCCAAGCGATCACTCCAATAGAGCTTACCGTCACCTGGGAGGTCGTTGGAAAGGAAGAGGCTCTCCAGCTGGGGTTGGGCGTCGAAGGGCTCCAGCTTCAGTTCCACCATGCTGCCTTTGGTCAGGCTTGCAAGCGGGGTTTCTCGGCCGTCGAGCAGCACGCGATGCACGACTCGAATGGGTTTTTGGGTGGCCGTGTCCTCATACTCGAAGACCGCCAGAGCCTCCCGATAGGGCGCGATGTCCTGAAGGCTCGGCGTCGACGATCGGCGCAGCAAGCGGGCCGTGACCTCCAGGGTGTCCACCGTCTCCCGACGCTCGCGCAGCTCCAGATATCGACGGTAGTGGGTGGCCGTCTCTTCCGGGCTCAGGGGACGGTCATAGACCGCCACCCCCTCGAGGCTACCGTGCCAAGGCCAAGGAAAACGGCTGCCGTCACCATCGGGCGGTCCCATGGCTCCCAGACGCAGCCAGGTGCGTTGCCAATGGAAGAAACCGCTCTTGAGCTCTTCGGTGTCGGCGGTGGGCTCACCGTCCAAATAGGCGCGCAATCGACCCGGGCTGTAGATCACCACCAGGTGTTGGGCGACCCCGGGCCGAGCCCGGCCGAGATCGACGACGGGTCGGTCGGCATTCTGCCCGCTCGACGGGGTGCGCAAGCGCAGCTTCAAACGGTCGCCCTCTTGGGTCACGATCAAGTTGCGCCGCGGGCCGGCGGCAAAGCTGAAGAGCGCGCCGGGTGTGTCGGTGGAGCCGCGGTCCGCGACGAAGGTCAGCTCCAGCGTCAGCTCGTTGCCGGCTTTCAAGCCGAGGAATAGGCGGTCCATGGTGTCGGTGTCGGCTTGGAAGGCGCCGCCGCGCAACACCATCCGGCCCCAGCGGTCGACGAAGGATCGACCCTTGGCTTCGAGCAGGGTGGTTCGGGCCTCCCCGGCGTGGTCACCGCCGGCGGTGATGCGGTTGGCATGAAGCGCGGTTTGCCACAGGAACACGAGATCCCGGCGCGCGGTGGGCCAACGGGGGGGCTCGACCCGCAGCTTGGCTTGGCGCAGCACGTTGGGTCGGGACGCCCGATCTCGCACCGAGCGCACCACCACTTGGGCTGGGCGTTGAATCGGGTCTGAGAGCTGAAGCCGCCAAATCGTGCCGCTCTCGTCGAGCTGTGTTTCGGTGATCCGAATTTCGGCGCTGCCTTGGATTTCGACCTCCGCGTCGGCAACCTGGACCGGCTCGTCGAATTGCAAGTGCAGCTCCGTGCCGCGATTCCTCAGCTCGGAGCCGACCAATTGGGGCGCTTGCGCCGGACGCACGTGGATCCACCCACGGGCAACCGGAGCTTGGGTGTCCGGAGCCTTGGACGGTCGGGCCGTAACCTCGTAGTGGCCGGGCTCTTGCCAAGTGCCGACGACTCGACGTGCTCCGTCGGACCCGGCGGTGGGTCCGCCCTCGAGGACTCCACCATCTAGATCCCAGGTCCAGCGCTCGGCATGGGTGCTCGACCCTCGGGAAGGGATCTCCAAGGACACCGTGAACGGCGCCTCGCCGGTGTGGCGTCCGAGCTCCGTAGGCACGAGCCAAACCGAGGGGAAGCGGTCCGTGGCGGGATGGCGAGTGAAACGCACGGGGGGGGCCGTCAGCTCTAGGGTTTGGGGATCCGTGGGGGCGACGAAGACGTCGTAGTCCGCGCGAGTGTGATCGTGATCGTCGTTGGAAGCGGCCCAAGCGAGGGCGTAACCGTCACTGGACGGCATGGGGAAGTACAAATAGCGGTGCGAGCCGGGCAGACGCTCGTCGCCCTTGTTGAGGATCTGCCATTGGCGACGAGAATTTAGGTCGATGGCGCGGATCGGTCCGCCGGCGCCTGCCACCCACACACCGAGTCGGCCGTCGGCGGAAAAATAAGGCTGGCAGCCCCCTAGCTTGTCGAGCTCCTGGACCGTTCGGCTCTCGGCGTTGTAGGGCGAGAACGTCGGCGCGCCTCGGCTGGCGAAGCTGAGGGTCGGGTTCAACAGCCAGCCGTGGGCGGGACTGCCCTCGGGCACTAAGATTCGGGAGCTGTCGGCGGCTAAATCCGTCAACACGGTTCGTCCCTCACCGTCGATCCAAATCAGCTCGTGGGAGCTTTTCCACACCGCCGCCCGATGCTCGAAATAGGTTCTCGCTCGGGGGGCGAGGATCTCCCCCAGCTGGGGCCGGCCTGGATCTCCGTTGGCGCTGAGGTCCAAGCGACGTAGCTCGCCGACGGCGCCGTTCTTGGGGTAGGCGGCTTGGCCTACGGGCAAGGAGAGGTAGACCAAAGACAGCCCGTCCGGAGCAATGTGGGCGCAGCAGTGGGCCCGGGAAGGCTCGGCGGGGGTCAGGGGATAAGCACCTTCCGTGGGCTTGAGATCCCGACCGCCGAAATCCTTGCGCCACAGACGCCAGGCGCCGCGTGGATTGGAGTCGGCTCGATTGGACTCCCAAACCACGAATCCGGCTCCCAACAAGTCGTCCTGAGCGGCAGTAGCAGTTTGTGATTGCGTGGCCGACTCAGAGGTCGGCGAGGATTCTGGGGTCGTGGGTAGCTCCGCGCCCGAGGATAGATCTCCGTCGGAGCAAGCGGCGAGCGCGATCGTGAAAAGGATTCCGAGGATGCGGCAGATGGGGCTCATGGGTCCATATTAAGTTGAATTGCCCTCGGCTCGAAATCCGAATTCGAAAGTAGGTCTAAATCTAAAGTTAATGAGTAGTTTATGTAGGTGTGCTATACATATTATATGGCGCATAGGACAACCCTACTATTCGACGATGAGACCCGAAAGGCCGCGAAGCAGTTGGCTTCTCGCTTTGATTGCAGCACCTCGGAAGCGGTGAGGCGCGCTGTGGTCAGTCATCGTGACACCGTTTTCGGAGTTAACCGTGAGTTTCGCCGCAAAAGGGTCGAAGCGCTGCACCAGCTATTTGATCTCTTCGAAGGTCACGATGCTGACGAAGAAATTCGACGGTTGAAGTCGGAGGATGAAGGCTTCTGATGAGAGTGCACCTCGATACGGATTTCTTGGTCCACGCGGTGTCTCGCGCAGGTCCGGAGCGGTTTCGCTTGCTTGAGCTGGCAGAATCAGAAGCAAACATCGAAATGAGTGCCATCGCTTGGTATGAATTCGCGCGAGGCCCACGGACGGCTCAGCAACTGGCTGTTGCTCGCTCCTTCTTTTCCGATGATGGAATCATTCCGTTCTCCGAGGATATTGCTGCCGAAACAGCAGAGGTTTTTAGGAGATTGGGTTCTCCTCGACGCCGGGCGGCAGATTTCGCGATTGGAGTGACGGCTCTGACGTTTCGAGCAGGTCTTCTGACCCGCAATCGGAGAGATTTCGCTGGAATCGAGGGTCTAGAGCTTCTGGAGTAGAAGGACTTCTGAGCCGGTCTTGCCCTAATGTTTGCCGGGTGCGGTGCGATGGGGACCGAAATATTTTTCGCTGCGATAGCGCAACCAAACACGCAGCGTCTGAGGCACTTTTTCTTTCTGCTCCGGCGTGAGGCGTTCGTAGAGGGCCAACGCCCGCTCCCGTTCCCGCCGACAGGCCTTGTTGTTGCGAGCGTCCCAGAATGCTCGGGCAAGCCGTATACGCCGATTCGTTTCTTTGACCAGCTCCGAGCCCTTGAGGTCTTCGTCGCGTTTTTTATTTTTCTTGGCCGGCATGGGGTGTCTATTCCGACGCAGAGCCCTGGAGGCTCTGGATCGCCTGGAGGCGTTCTTGGTCGGCGCGCAGGGCGTCGATGTCGGTGGGGTCGTATTGGTTTTGCAGATCGAGGGCGGTTTCGGCCAACCGTCTGGCTTCCGGCAGCATGTGTAGACGCACGTAGACGTCGCTCAAGGTGCCAAAGAGCTCTGCCCGCTGCAAAGGCTCGTCGGCGAAGCGACGTCCGATCCGCTGCTCGCCCCGTTGTAGGAGCTGGGCGGCGGTGGTGGACTCGCCACCGGCTTCTCGGGGATCGGAGACCTCGAAGAGCTCCACCAGGAAGTCCGTGACCTCCTCCGCGCCGGTCAGAGCCTGCTTGGCCCGCTCCACCTCTTGGGCTGCCCGCCCCGCTTCTTGGCGTGCTCGCAACATGCCCGCGGTGGTGCCGATGCTGCCGAGCATCAAAGCGAGGGCCGCAGCGGTCGCCCCGGCGGTGATCGCCGGGTGTCGTCGGGCGAGCCGATCCAGCCGATAGGCGAGGCTCGGCGGACCGACCGACACCGGCTCGAGGTCCAAATGCCGTTGGACGTCGTCTGCCAGCTCGGCAGCGGAGCCGTAGCGACGGGAGCGGTCCTTTTCCACCGCTCGGTGGATGATCCATTCCAGGTCGCCCGCTAGTCTTCTCTGGACGGTCCTCGGCTCGCTGCGCAGCAGGCTCGCGACCCGTGTTTGCTCTTCCGGGTCCAACGCGTCGAAAAAAGCCCCGATCCGTGGCGGCACCTCGGTGGAGATCCGCTGGGCCACCTTGGACAGGCTCAGGCCGCGGGTCTCCAAAGGCAATTTACCCACCAGCAACTGAAAGAGGATGACCCCCAAGGCGTAGACGTCGGTCCGGGTGTCGACATCGAGCTCGGGGCCGTTTTCGCCGTGAAACGCCTCAGGGCTCATGTAGCTGGGGGTGCCGATGCCGATCTGGGTGAGCACGGTTTGATCGGTGAGGGAGCCGGAGATGGCTTTGGCGATTCCGAAGTCGATGATCTTGGGCGCCGGCCGATCGTCAACGTCGGTGATCAAGATATTCGACGGCTTGAGGTCGCGATGCAAGATGCCCTTGCGATGGGCGTGCTCGACACCCCGGCAAATCTGGATGAAGAGGCCGAGTCGGCTGTCGACATCGAGCTTTCGGCGATCGCAATAGTCGGTCAGACTCGCGCCGTCGACGTGCTCCATGACGAAGTAGGGGAAGCCGTCGTCGGTGGTTCCGGCTTCGAGCATCTTGGCGATCGCCGGATGGGACAGCCGCGCCATGGCCTGGCGCTCGGCGTGGAATCGTGCCATCGCACCCGGGGAGGTGAAGCCGGTCTTGATCAGCTTGATGGCGACGGTTCGGCGAACGGGCTCCTCCTGTTGCGCCAAATACACGCAGCCCATGCCGCCTTCCCCCAGCACCGAGAGCACCCTAAACGGCCCCAGGTTTTCAGGGTGTTGCCGAATGAATTGGGTTTCATGGCCGGATTGATCGGCCACGAGCTCGGCGAAGGCTTCCGCTGCCGGCTCCCCCAAGAATTCCGATTTCAGGTCGTCTTCACCCTCCAGAATGGAGCTCAGCTCGTCGGCCAGCTCGGGATCCCGCCCGCGAATCTCCTCCACGAACGCGGAGCGTTCCGAGCCGCTCAGGTCGAGGGCGCGTTCCAACAGCTCGAGAATGTCGGGTTTGGGGTTGTCGGCTTCGGAGCTCATTTGGGCGCTGCGACGGGTTGGTGGGTGAGAAGGCGAACGGCTTATGGTGGCATTTCCGAAACGCGCCGACAATATGCATCGGTTCGGAGCCGAAATCTGTGCCCGGCGGGCAATCCGTCTGTGCCCGACATAGAATCCCGGCATGGCATCCGATTTCCGAGCAAGCCCCCAACTTTGGGTCGTGGTCGTCGCATTGTTGTTGTGGGCTATTTGGCCCGTGCCCGAGCTGTGGGCAGGGGTCCTGGCCTACGGGGTGGCTTGGTTGCTGCTCCAAGCGCGGCCCCGCCGGTCGACCTGGCCCGCGAGTGGTTTCGGCATCGCCCTCGGTCTGATGCTGCTGTCGATCCCGGCGGCGGCCCTGTGGCGGGCTCGGGCCGACTTTCCGGTCGAGGAGGGCCTGCGGGGTTTGGGGATCCACACCCGGGATCGACTGCGAGGGGAGGTGTCTCCCTCCATCGCCCCGCCCCTGATCACCACGGATCGCCCCCAAACTTTCTACGTCAACGCCTCCAACACGGACACGTTGCGCATGATCCTGGGCGAAGGCGGACCGGTGCTCGAAGGCCACGCCGTGGCCGACGACCTCTTCGCGGTGTTCTACGATCCCCGGCGTCATGGGCGTCCCACGGGTCTCGACGCCCAGCAGGACGTGTTGCTGCAAACCGATCGAGGCATCTATTCCCGTCGGCTTTCGCGGGTCGATCCCGAGCCCCATCCCCGATGGTTCTGCAACGATCCTGAATTGGGTTGGGCGGCCACTCCCAGCGAGGAGACGGACGAGCTGATCTTGATCTCCCGCGACGGTGATTTCGGTCGGCTCGACACCGCGGATGGCCCCGTCGATTGCGCGTTCCTCAAGGATGCAGACGGCGGTCCGGGACGTTTGGTGGTCAGCCATCGCTACGATCATCGCTTGCTGCTTTTTTCGACGCCGGATTTTCAGCCCGCGGGTGAGCTCGAGGTGGGGCCATTCCAGGGGCGTATGGCGGTGTCTCCGGACCAGCGTCTTCTAGCGGTCGCTAGGGTGGGCGAAGCACCGTCGATTCAGATCCTGCGGGCGCGCAGTGTTTTCGAGCCCGAGGTCCAACCCGAAACCCCGAAAACGACGGAGGTCGATCCGTCCCTCGGTGAACGAATCGATCTGGAGGTGATCCCGGATTGGATCGCTTTCGTCGGCGACCGCGACGACTTGGCGGTATCGAGCCTGGAAAAACGAACCCTATGTCGTTTTCGCCGAAGTGATGCCGGTGCAGGACTTTGGCAAGAAGACGCCCACCTTTGGTTGGGTCGTCCAGCGGTGACCTTGGCCCCGAGTCTCGACGGCCGTCGGCTCTTTGTCGCCACCACGGATTATCGACCCAGCGGCGAGGACCACCGAGGCAATCACTTCATTCAAGATCAAATCTTGACCTTGGACACCGAGAGCTGGGAAGTGGTGGCACAAGCGCTGACCGCCCGTCGAACCGAGGTCCAGGTCTATCCCGGTAGCCTCGACTCCGGCCTTTCACCCATGGCTATTCAGCAGCAGACCGACGGCGCTCTGAGGGTGGTTTTCGCCGGCAGCGACGAGGTCTGGCGGGTGGATGAGAGCTTCGTCCGTCCGCCGGAGGTCACGGCGGGTGTGGATCTGGATCTGGTGGCGCCCCACGGCATCGCCGACCTCGGCGAAGGGCGATGGGCGGCCTCGTCACCGGCAGGGGGCGCGGTGGCGGTTTATGGTGAGCAAGGCCTGCTCTTCTTTCATGGTGTGGCCCGCAAAGACGCCGAGATGGCGTCGGCCCCGAGGGGCTCGGTCGTCCGCCGGGGGTTGGCATTGCGTCGCGGAGAACGGGCTTTTTACGAGGCCACCCGCTCGGGAATTTCTTGTCAGAGCTGCCATCTCCACGGGGGCACGGACCACAGCCCCCATGACATCGGCCAAACCCCCCTATTGCCGACCCTGACCGTGCGCGGACTCACGGGTACGTCGCCGTATTTGCGCGACGGCAGCTTCCCTCGTGTGCGGGATCTACATCCTGGATTGGCGGACTCTTTGTTGCGTGGTTATCGTCGCTATTTCGCCACTCGCGCCGAGGATTTAGAGGCCTGGGTGGAGTCCCTGCCCAGGCCGCTGCACCCGGCCCATTTGGCGATGGCCCAAGGGCGAGCTTCGGTCGATCCGTGGGCCGATAAGGTGAGCTCGGGCATGGAGGTCTTCGAAGCCGCCGCCTGCCACGTCTGCCACACGCCGCCCGCTTTCACCCACCTGGGGGGTCACCCCGCGCGCTCTCTATTTCCCGAATACGGTGCCCAGCTCCGACCGACGGTCTTCTTGGATACGCCGTCCCTTCTGGGCATCGGTGCCAAGGGCCATTGGCTGCAAGACGGCCGGGCCGACTCCCTCGAAGAGGTGTTGGTGGAGCACAACCGCGGCAACCGTCACGGAGACACCGCGGGTCTTTCCGAGCAGCAGATCCACGAGCTGGCGCAGATGTTGGACTTCCTATGACCGCCGGCTCACACTCCCGCGTCGAGGTCCCGGAAGCCAAAAAGCAAAGGGTTACGGGGTCGACCCGAGATCGCGCCTTGACCCGGGTCGCGGCGGTGACGATGGTGGCTCTCTTCGGGATCATGATCTATGCGGCGGCGGAGCCCTGGTTTTGGCTGAAACAACTCCACGCCGTGCGGGCCACGGGCTGGGCCGCGGTGGTGGCCCTGTTGCTTTCGCTGCTCATGACCCCTTTGAGCCGATTGTGGAGCTTTTGGAAACCTCAGCCGGGACCCGCGGTGTGGATCGCCTATCGCCGGGCCTTTGGGGTGGTGTCGGCGGTGCTCGCCTGGGTCCACTTGGGGCTGTCCCTGGGGACCTATCTGCGCGACTCCTGGCCGGCGGTTTTGTATTGGCCTTATTTGCGTTCCGGTTTGGTGGCGGCCTGCGTGTTGACGATCCTCTTCATGACGTCGTTTTCGTCGGTCTTGGCCGTGTTGAGATTGAAGGGTTGGAAGGAGCTGCATCGACTGGCCTATGTGGCTGCGATTCTGGTGCTGCACCATCTGCTTCTGTCGCCGTTTGCACCTCGGCAGTGGGTGCTGGTGGTCTTCGGGCTTTGCCTGCTGCCCGCGCCCCTGCGGGCTTTGCGCACCAGACGCAAAAGAGCGGGAGATCCTTGACGACCTCCCGCTCCCTGTTGCCATTTGCTGTCAAGCGTTCGACTTAGGCGCCGCCACCGCCGCCGCCGCCGTGGGCATGTCCAGAGTGGCCGTGACCGGAGTGACCGTGTCCAGAGTGACCGTGACCGGAGTGACCGTGGCCGGAGTGGCCATGTCCGGAGTGGCCATGTCCGGAGTGACCGTGACCAGAGTGGCCATGGCCGGAATGACCGTGACCGGAGTGATCATGACCGGAGTGATCATGACCGGAGTGATCATGACCGGAGTGGCCATGGGCATGTCCGTGGGCGTGTCCATGGCCGTGGCCTTTTTCAGCATGTCCATGGCCGTGGCCTTGTTGGGATTCGTCGGTCCGAGCGCTGTCGGAGGCCGACGCGCTGAGGCCGACCGCCAAACTCAGGCCGAACAACAGCAGGACTGCCAACAGAATGGATCCTTTGCTTCGCATTTCACTCCTCCGGGTTGGTCCGAAAAGGCCGAGGCATGCGGATACAGGTACCTTGCGGTAGTCGACTCGCGCTGCTTCGGAAGACATTAGTGTGGAAGTACGTATATCACGTCCCAGGGTTGCCGACGAATCGCTCCCATGAATCTGACGAGGAGGCGGCAGGCTCCCACCCTAGGCCTCACCAAGTTCGCGTGACCTTTCTCAATCCCCTGGGCATCTCGGGATCCAAGCCTTTGTGGCGAGTCAGGAAGAAGCAGAAGAGCTGAGCCGGAATGATGGTCAAAACCGGGCTCAGCCATTCCGGCATATCGGTCGGCAGGGGGAATACCGCGTCGCCGAGCCGCAAGGCTTCCGGAGCGTTGGACACCACTAAGAGGTCCGCTTGTTGGGACTCCGCCAAGCCCTGCAGGAGCTCGAAGCTGTCTTGGAAAGCAGGGCCGCGAACCGCCAAGCCGAAAATAGGGAATCCTGGCTCGACGATGGCGATCGGTCCGTGCCGAAAGTCCGACGGCGAGTACGGCTCGGCCACCACATAGGTCAGCTCTTTGAGCTTCAAGGACCATTCGTGGGCGGTGGCGAAGTTGAATCCACGGCCGAGGACCACGCATCGTTCCATGAATCGGTAACGCTCGGCGGCGCGCTCGGTGGCGGGGCACAGCTCGAGAATTTGATCGACGCGATAGGGCAGCTCCGCCAGCTCTTCGCTTTTCATAGCATCCGGAGCCAGGGCGTTGGACAACATGGCGATCGCCACGAGCTGGGTGGTGTACGTCTTGGTGGCGGCCACGGAGCTTTCGGGGCCGGCGCAAGTGTCGAGCACGAAGTCGGCGGCTTCGGCCAGGGGTGAGTCCGGACAGTTGGTGATCGCCAGGGTGATCGCCCCTTGATGGGCGGCTTCGGTCAAAACGCTGACGATGTCCGGCGATTGGCCGGATTGGGAAATGCCGATGACCAGCGCGTCGTCCAAGCGGGGCGCGCTTTGATAGAGGCTGAAGATGGATGGGGTGGCCAAGGCCACGGGTAGGCGATTGACCGTGCCGAAGAGATATTTGGCGTAGAGACCGGCGTGGTCTGAGGTGCCCCGCGCGGCCAAGTAGACGAATCTCGGTGGTCGACGACCGAGGGAGGCGGCGATGTCGTCGACGTTCTTACGCTGTTGTTCGAGCAGCCGAGCGAGAGCCTCGGGTTGTTCAAAAATCTCGTCGATCATGCTCATGGCGTGGGTTGTCCTTATCGGAGGTTCGCTTTCCTCTTTCGCTTCAGGGCCTGATCCGGATTCAGGGCTCGGTCGCCGCCGGGAGCTCGTCGAGGGCGACCGGTTGACGGATCCAATCCAAAATTTCTCGGCTGGAGGCGAAGCGGACGTCGGGCAAAGAGGTGGCGTAATCTATGAAGACTTCCACCGCCTGCCGACGCTCCAAGTAAGTGGAGCCGAGGGCCGGCTCGCTTTCCTCGGAGTATTCTTCTGTGTGCATGCCGATCAGCAGGGGGGCGCGGTTGCCGGCGAGCCGCTGATCCAGGGTGTATTTGAGAATAGCGACGACCTCCTCTTTGGAAAGATGGAAGAGATACCAAAGGTTGTAGTCGAAACCCGTGATCTTGCCGTTTTGCGGCTGAAAATATTTCTGAATTTTTGCCAGTCTATCCCGGAGCCCTGGAGAGATGCCATAAGCCTCACACGCGGAGTCCGGCGGCACCACGAAGGTGTAGGCCGGCATTTCCCACAAGCCCGGATGGCGACCGATCGGGGTCTTTAATTCCTGGGCAGCCAGCATTTCGTTGCCCGGGCTGCCGGTGTCGAGGGTGTAGGGCCAGAGGAAATCCGTGCCGTCGGACGAGGCGTCGAAGCCTTCCTCAAGGGAGCAGTCGTATTTCAAACCATGCTCGCGGATGGCGATGAAGGTCGCTTCGTTGTGCTCCAAATACGGGGTGCGGAAGCCGACGATCTCGTTTCGGGGCACGCGGATTTCTCGTTCGAGAAAGTCGATGCAGCCGGAGATCTCGGCCCGCCATTCCTCCAACGTCGTGGTGACGTTGGTGGTGTGGGTGCTGGTGTGGACGCCGACTTCGTGACCTTGCTCAAAGGCCCTCCGCCAGGTCTTCGCCACCTCGGGATCCTCGCCATAGGCGGAAGTGAAATAAAAGCTCATATGCCCAGGCACGCCGTCGAAGGTGGCCGGGCGGCCCGCTCCCCGAGGATTCGGGCGATCTTGGGTTAAACCGAGGGCCCAGGTCATGCCGTCGGCATAACCGTTGTCGTCCCAGCCGAGGCTGATGAGCATCGGGGTTCGGCTCGGCTCCAAACCTCCCGGCGGCGAGCTCGACGGCGGATGTCGATCGTCGGACGCCGGCGGCAGGGCGGTGTTCGGGGACGACTCGGGAGCGCTGGGTTTGCACGCCAGGCCGGTGACCAGCAAGCCGATCAAGGCCAGGTAGATTCTTGGCCCGCGGGTGGTTGGATGGGTCATGAGCCCAGGGGCTCCTCGCCCCCTTGCACATTCCATCCGGTGTAGCGCAGGACCCATTCACTCGCCGGCCGGGCCCCGGCGGTGGACGGAATTCGAGCCTTGAGCCGTCGGCTTTCCCTGGGAAGCAAGGAAATATAGTTGTCGTCCAGCAATACGGGCAGGATCGATTGGTCGGTGTCCGGATCCACGATGCGCAGCTCTAGGAAGAAGGCCAAACGATCACCGGTGTTTTTCACCTCCATGGCGATTTGATGCCGATCGTCCTGGTCTCGGCCTTCGATCCGAGCTTTGACGTCCAGGGTAGTGGGCGCCAGATCATTCAGGGCGGTGAAGTCGGCGAATTCCGCCGTCGGGGTGTAGAACCAGGTGGAGGCGGCATCGTCGAGCACATCGTCGCGGGAAGACAACCAATAGAAGTTGGAGGCCACGGCAGTATCTTCGGCGTCGAGCAAGCGGAGGTCGAGGAAGCTGACCGGCGACGTCTTGATCTGCTCGCCGAGCTCGGCGATGGATTGTGAGTGCGCGAAATCGTCCGTCAGCGGGATCGATTGTCGGTGCAGCTCCCGGCTTTGGAGATCGAAGAGCCGGATCTGAGCCGTGGTGCCGGCCAAGGCATGCTCGGGGTCATTCCGTTGCACCCACACCGTGGCGTCGCCGTAATCGAAAACCAAGCCCACGCTCGCATTAGCCCGTCGAGCACCGTAGAAGGCACCGTTGGGCATGAGGTAGTGGTCGTAGAGCTGCCAATAGAGCTCGGGCCAGGCGGAGTTGAGCATCCACTGCACCACGCCGGTGGCTTCCGGTCGGCGGACGGCGAACGCTTCGAACATGGCGCGCATGGCTTCGTAATTGGCCACCTGGGCTTTGCGGCTGAAGGTCTCGACATCGGAAGAAGGACCATAGCGAGCGTTGAGGGCCTTTTCATAACGCTTGAGGGTGTTGAACTCGTGGCGACCGCAGTGGTACTCCCACATCTCGTCGATCGGCCAGAGATGCTCCTCCGGCAGCATTCGGCGCAGGCTCTCCACGGGCGGTGGCTGAGGACCCGGCCCCGTTTCCGTATTGAAACCGAAGGCTCCACCGCGGTCGCGGTTGACGTACCAGTAGGCGGGGGGCACGTAGTCGTAGGGACCGTTCATTTTCACCCCGGTGGGCCCGCTGACCTCGCTCTTGCGATCCGAGCAGGCGGCGAGCAGGGGTCGGGTGGGATCGAGCGCGGGCATGATGTCCGCGTAGCGTTGTTCCAGGTCCGGTTTGGGCAGCAAGTCACTGGCCAGCACCCAAACGAAAATGCTGGGATGGCGGCGCAGCCAGCGCACTTGGTCGGCCCACATTCGGGTCACCAGATCGATGTCTTGCTCGGTCAGGACTCCGCCGTAGGTCTCATCGACCGGTTTTCCCAGGTACTCCTGCCATTCCCATTGGCAGCTCCAGCCGGGCATCAACAAAATTCCGTATTCGTCGGCGATGTCGTAGAGCTTGCGGCTGCTGCCCCAAAAACCCTCCAAGCGGACGGTGTTGAGGCCGAGATGGCGGACGTAGTCCATTTGTGCCTCGATCTTGGCGTCGGTGTCGTCGAGCATCAGGTCGTCGACCCAGCCGCCGCCGCGGATCAAGATGTCTTTGCCGTTGATGCGGTAGCCGCGATGCCCCTGGGCATTGAAGAAGTCGCTCACCTCGCGCACGCCGAAGCGCAGCTGCTCGCGGTCGGAGGCGGTGCCGTCCACCTCGGCGATGAGGTCGAGGGGGTAGAGGTGGGGCTCGCCCAACGTGTGGGGCCACCATAGGCGCGGTGAGGTCATGCTCAGGGCCGGGTGATGGTCGGCGGTCAGGCGCAGGTCTTGGGATTGCCCCGGAGCCAGCTCATAGGTCTGCTCGAAGGAAAGCTTCTCGATACGGCCGAGCAGCCGGCCTTGAATTTGGCGATCCGTATGGTTGCTCAAGGTGGCGAGCACGGTGAGCTCGGCCGCAGTGCCGTCGTCGCTGAGATCCGTGTGGACCACCACGTCTTTCATGGAAACGGCGCCGGTCCGACGCAGCCAAACCTGGCGCCACAGACCCATATTACGGTCGGGGGGCACGGGATTCCAGTCGACGAATCCGAGGGTGAAATCCCCGGGCCGGGGCGGATGGACCTCCACCGCCAGCACGTTTCGGCCCGGCTGTGCGTGATCGCGGATGCTGAGCTCGAATTGCCGGAAGGAGCCCAGGATGTCCTCGTCATCGGCGATTTGTCGGCCGTTGAGCCAGATGCTCGCTCGGTAGTTGATGCCGTCGAAGACCAAGGCCAGACCTTCGTCCACGGCGTCCAGCTCGAAGGTGGTGCGGTACCACCACGGACCCTGGAAGGGCTCGGTGTCGATACTCGCCAAATTGTCGGCGAAATAGGGCTCGGTAAAGTGACCGTTGTCCACCAGGGCCGCCAACACCGTGGTCGGTACCGAGGTGGGATACCACTGCTCGGTGGAAAAATCCGCGCTCGAAATGGCCGCCCCGTCGGCTTCCACATCCGCCGCCGCGCGCAGCATCCAATGGTCTTCCAGGAGAACATGAAAAGCCGAAGACGCTGGGGCCGCTATTTCGGGGGTGGATCCCGGCTCCGAGCTGTTTTGGCCGCATCCGAGGACGATCATGACGAGGCCGATCAGGAATCCGGTGCCCAGTGTGCGGGAATGAAAAGAGAAGCGTTGAGAATCCATGATCACCTTTCCTGTCGGTCGTTACCAGAGAGCCCGTGCCTTATGAGGTTCCGCTCGATGCTCGACGTTCGGTGTCCTCAATCGGCATCCCGACGTCAGGTTTGCTGCAGCCGGATTCGTCTGCACGGTCCGGAAGCGAGCGAGCGCCGTTTCAGCAGGGCTCGAGTCTAAGAGACCCGGCGGCAGAGGGGTTTACCGAGAGTTTACGGAGATCTTACCGCCCCAACAGCGCGGGATTCCAAGAGATCTTCCATTTCGAGCCGTGCGGTGACGGCGATTTTTTCCAGGTTGAGCTCCGCCAAGGCGTCGAGGCTATTTCGATAGGAGACGAGGGCCTCCTCGGGTTTGAGGCGTCGACGTTGCAGCCGGGCGAGGGCGAGCTCAGCGCGGGCCAAACCCTTCAAGTGGCCGGCGGCGACGAAGCTTTCCACCGCCGTTTCAAATAGCCGTTGGGCGTCTTCCAGCTGGCCTCGCTCGGCGAGCAGCCGACCGACGAGGAAAAATCCCCAGGCCAGCTCTTTGCGATTTTCCAGCCGATGGCTGACGCCGATCACGGATTCCGCCAATAGTCGGGCTTCGTCCAGCTCACCGCGATCGGTCAGCACCTCCGCCAAATGCTGGGCCACTTGGGTGGATCGGCTGTTGAAGCCGTAGGTTTGAAACATGCTCTCCGCCTGGCGGAGCACCGAGTCGACGGGTTTGGAAGAGCCCGATCGATGGCGGGCAAAACCGACCGCATCCAGGGCCCTGGCGTGCAACCACGGAGAGCCGCCGGTGGCGGTGAGCTGGGTCGCGCGCTCCGCGGCTTGCAGCATGCAGGCATAGTCTTCGAGCACCCGGCAGCTGTCCGCCAGCTCGAGGTGTAACCTAGGATGATCGATCATCGGACCTTTCAGCCACTCCGCGACCAAGTCCCGGGCCTTCTCGGGCCGGCCCCCTTCGCGCAGGGCCCGGCCGTAAGTGAGAGCCAGGCCGATTTGTTGGGGATGTCGGTCGAAGAGGGTGCGGTAGCGGCCAACGGCACGGGTCCAATCCCCTGCGAGCTCGTCGCCCAGGGCGCTGATCATCAGCCTGGCCTGCCACGGCAGCCCCTGGGAATGCTCGAGAGCTCGGGCGGCGGCTTCGCGGGCCTCGTGAAGACGGCCCATTTCCTGCCACGCCCGGCTGAGGTGCCAGAGCAGCGCAGACGACTTAGGCTCCCGGGTCAGGGCGTCTCGCAGCCGGTCGATGGCCAGGCCCGGATCGATGGTGGCGTCGCGGGCGAGGGGAGGTGCCCCCAATCCCAGCTCGGACCATTGTCGGGTTTCGAGGGCATCGAACGGGCTTTGCGGATCTTGGCTTCGAATTCGGGTGTCTTGAGCTGGGGTGTCCTGGCCGAGTGGCCCGAAATCCGCCAGCGATTGACCGGCTCCCGTCCAATGGAGCAGCCACGCCGTGCTCGCCAGGGCGAGGAGCAGGAAACCCGTCGTCAATAACGGCTGGGCCGAAGGGCGTGATAGCCGTCCCCGCCGTCCCCATTTTCGCAATCCCCTTGGCCATCTTCCGTGGTCGGGCCCTGAAGCGCTTTCCTCCGGTGATGCTCCGGATTCTGCTGATGCTCCAAATTCTCGAGCGGTCGGCTGCGGGATCCGGCCGGAGCTCCTGGGGTCTTCGGATCCGGTGTCCTCGGCCGGTCTCGGATCTCGAATCCGCTCCAAATGCCCTACGAATCGATACCCCCGGCGATGCACGGTTTCGATGAATCGTGGTTGTCGGGCTTCGTCCCCGAGCACGTTGCGCAGCTCACAAATACCCCGGGGTAGGGAGGTGGTGCACAAATGCTGGGTGCCCCAAATCTCGTCGATCAGCCGATCTTGCGGCACCACGGCCGGGGCTTCTTCGAGCAACAACGCCAGCAGGCGGAAGACCTGTGGGCGCAGGGAGACGTCGCCCCCAGGGCCGATCAATAGACCCCTTTGGTCGTCCAGCTCGAAGGTGTCGAAGCGATATCTCACACCGAAATCATACCGAGAGGCGGGTTATTTGAGCAGGCTCAAGAAATATCTGGCGGAGCCCACGAGAAAGACCGGCAGGCTCTCTTGTTGAATGGCGGTAAGCTCTCCGCCGTCCAGCCAGACCCCTCGGCAGCTCGGGCATCGGTCGAGCACGACCCGGTGATCTCGGTGGTGCTCGAATTTCTCCATGGGCTCGGCAGGCTCGCACACGGGGCAGCCCAGGATCCGTTGTTGATCCTCGGCGTCGGGGATTCGGCGCAGCTCGAGCACCACCGGCTCGACGGTTTCCTCGATGCGCTGCAAATCCGATTCGGCGAGAAACCGACCGTCACAGCCCGGACAGATCCAGGAGTCGAGTTCGGCACCCGGCTCGTTTTGGTTTCGGCGGTCGAGGCTGGTACGGCAACGGGGGCAAGATGGAGTGAGGCCCATGGTGGCTCCTGGGATCGTTTAGGCTCGGCCGACAGCGCTCTTATCAAAAGCTCTCGCCAAAGGTTTCGCCAAAAAGTTTCCGCAAAAAAAGTGAGGGTATCCAGCTTATCGGTGCGCAGATATTAATGAAGACACAAATCAAAGTCCGTCATTTTTTGCGATGCGTCCATCGAACGGTGTCCAACCAGGTTTTGTCGAGGTAAAGATGGTAGTCAACGATTTACACTCCGTCCCATTCTCCCAGGGTTCTTTCTCCGGCTGTGATCGCGACGGCGTTCCGTCTTGGGTCGAAGAACAGCTGAAAACCGTGGTTCGGCAGCTTCGCTCGGCCATGCCCGGCGGTAGCTTTCGTCGCGCCCCCTTCAATTCCGCGGACCGTGACCTCGAGCTGGTCGAGCAGGCCTTGTCACGCTTGGCCGAGCTCGATCCGAGATTGGTCGAGGTCTTGGAATGCCGAGCGTTCCGTGGTTTTTCCAACCGCGAGACCGCCCTCGCTCTGGGCGTTTCCCCCAAGGTCGCACAACAGGATTGGCGTCGCGCCAAGCTTTGGTTCTACCGCTACCTGCAACGGGAGGTCGCGCTCTCGATCTCCGCTCCCTGCTGAGCTTGTCTCGAGACCGGATGGAGAAGCAGACCCGGTCGGGGGCAAGCCCCGACCCTACATTCGGAAAGCCGATTCGAGGAGCTCTCCACGCTAGCCTAACCCTCCAGGTTGGCCTTGAAGGTCGAGAGCACGTGCTTCCAAGCCGCCTCGAAATACTCGTAGGTTTCTTGCCATGCCGGGCCTTCGCCGAAGCCGAGATGGGTCAGCCGAACCCGGGTTCCTCCTTCCACGGGAGACAGCTCCACCACCACCCAAGTTCGCTTGAGGCGATTCGCTGCTTGGGTGGGCGGTGAATTCCAACTGAAGCTGATCATGCGATCGGGCACATAGCTCAGGACCTGACAGCCATTCGAGCCGGTCACCCCGTCGAATAACCACTCGTATTTGCCGCCGATTTTGAGCTCGATATCCGCCCGCAGCTCGTGTCGATCCGGGCCGTAGGCCTGTTCGAACGACGGACCGTCGGCGAAGGCGGCAAAGACCCGGCTCGCGTCCGTGCGGATTTCTTGCTCCAACACCAATTGTCGCAGGTCCAAACCCGATGCCACGAATGGCGACGTGTCGATGGACGCGGCGTGGGTTGGGTCGATCGGGGTCTTTTCGTCAGTCATGACCGGTTCCTTTCGCGGCTGCCAAGAGGCGATTGAAATGATCCCGCAGCACGGCCACGGACGCGTCGAACGGGGCTAGGTCATCGGCGGCTCTGGCTTGCAGCAAGCCTCCTTCCATCACCGTCAGCACGAAGTAGGAAAGGGCCTCGCGGTCGCAGTCTTGGGGCAAACGATCCGCGGCTTCGTCGAGCCAGCCGCGGATTCCGGCCCGCCAACCCGCCAGGTTGGCCTCGATCTTGGGTCGCGCTTGGGGATGGGTATCGCTCAGCTCGAGGGCCAAATTTCCGATCGGGCATCCCAGCCGACACCCGCTCTCGACCATGCTGTCGCGATACCAATCGAGCAGCCTGAAAATGCGCTCGATGGGATCTTGCTCCGCCTCTTGAACCGGACCCAAGACCACGGGCCAGAGCAGCTCTTGGTATTGATCGAGCACGGCGTGCACCAGGTCTTCCTTGGTTTTGAAGAAGTGGTAGAGGCTGCCGGGGTTGGCTTCGGCGCGACGCAGGATGGTGCTGATGCCCGTGGCGGTATAGCCCTGCTCGTGAAAGAGCTGCATCGAGGATTCGAGTATTTTCTCGCGGGTAGCCATGGGTGCGTGGAGCTCCAAATAAGCATGAAAGAGAAAAAGCGATTTTGAGACGGTCGGTTAGAGACGGGTCAGATCTATGAAGGGTAAAGTTGAGCGATTGCTCAAAATTTCGTAGACGAGCTTAGATCTTCTTGAGTGATCAGTCAATCCGCGGTGTGATTTCCAGCAAAGCGACCCACATCAAAGCGACCTACATCTATGGGACTTTCATCACGCGCCGTGCGAAAGGACGGTCTTTTTGCCATGATGCGGGACCGAGGCAGATGGGCTCGCGGGAGATCGGCCGGCAAACGCCGTCTCCTGCAGTGATTCATGGAAAGAGGAGATAGGCATGCATGGGAAGCACTCAGAGTCGGACCGGCGGCTCCTGAAGATTTGGGCGATGCTCGCGGTGCTCGTCGGCTCGTTCGGGTCGGTGGAGGCTCGATCCTCGGAAACCGCGGCGACGGGCTCCGCGCCCGGGACCCTCCGGGTGGACTATTTCCACAGCGGTGGTCTCGGTGAGGAGATTTGGAGCCTCGATCGGGTGGTGGTGGAGCCGTTGCCGTGGCCGGGTCATCCCGAGCGAGCGATCGATACCACTGGGCTGGGCAAATATCGATACCGGGTCTTCGATCGCGAAGGCACGGAAATCTACTCCCGTGGATTCGCCTCCATCTACGGTGAATGGGAGACCACCGGCGAAGCCAAGAAGATGCACCGCACCTTCCACGAGTCCTTGCGCTTTCCCGAGCCCACGGATGTGGTGGAGGTGCGGGTGGAGAAGCGGGCCGCGGACCAGAGCTTCGCCGAGGTCTGGCGGGTGGAGATCGATCCCGGGGATATGTTGGTGGATCGGTCGGCGGTGCCGAAATTAGAAGCCCTGAAAATCCACTACTCCGGCGATCCCGCGCGCAAATTGGATCTTCTTTTCTTGGGTGACGGCTACACCGCCGACGAGTGCGACCATTTCGCGGAGCGTGCCGGCCATTTCACCGAGGTCCTATTCGCTTACGAGCCCTATGCTTCGCGGCGAAACGACATCAACGTGTGGGGTTTGTGCCCGCCGGCCGCGGAATCTGGGGTCTCGCGACCTTCCACGGGGCAATATCGACGCTCCCCCGTCGGCGCCTCCTACGATGCCTTTCGATCCGAGCGCTATGTGCTGACCTACGACAATCGGGCGTTCCGGGATATCGCCGCCTGGGCTCCCTACGACGCAGTGGAGATCCTGGTCAACGGTGAGGTCTACGGCGGGGGTGGCATCTTCGGCCAATTCAGCACGGTGGCGGCGGACAACGCGTGGGCGGATTACGTCTTCATCCACGAGCTGGGGCACCATCTGGCGGCGTTGGCGGACGAATACTACAGCTCGGCGGTGGCCTACGAGCTGGATCCCGATCGTCCGGAGCCGTGGGAGCCCAACGCCACTGCCCTCAAGGATCCCAAGGCCCTGAAGTGGGGTGACCTGGTGGTCGACGACACACCTTTGCCCACCCCTTGGCCGAAAGAGGCATTCGAGGTGTTGGCGGAAGAGATTCAAAGCCGCCGCAAAGCGATCCGGGCCAAGAATCGGCCGGAGTCGGAGATGTCGGCCTTGTTCAAGGAGCAGAGCCGTCGGGAAGTAGAGCTCTTCGGCGCACCGGGCCGGGTCGGCGCCTTCGAAGGGGCGAATTACGCGGCCCACGGCTACTACCGGCCCGAAGTGGATTGCGTGATGTTCTCCCGCAACGACGTGCCGTTCTGCGCCGTCTGCCAACGGGGCATCGAAGCGATCATCGACCTCTATGCGGGTTCTGCTAGTCCCTGAGCCCGGCCGCGAAGCGCTCGATTTCACCGGCGCGTCCCTGGTCGTCGAGCCCTTCCGGACGTAGGGTCGGGGCTTGCCCCCGACCGAGCCGCGTAGGCCGGGCCGCGTAGGCCGGGCCGCGTAGGCCGGGCCGCGTAGGCCGGGCCTGGGGGGCTCGGCGTTGCCTCGCCTGACGGGCGGGGACAAGCCCCGCCCCTACGCAGGTCTACGCCGGGTCTGCCGTGATCGCGGGCGAATTGCCGAAGCATCTTGACTCATCAGTGATGAAAAAGGTTTTGGCAGGTGTCTAGGGGGAGGCGTTGCCTATTCCCTGTCCAAGCTGTCCAACATGGCCGCGAATCGTTCGATTTCACCGGCCCGGCTCTGGTCGTCGAGGAAGGTAGAGAGGCGGTCGAGGGCTTGGCGCCGGTAGCGATCTTTGGCGCCGAGCTCGATCAATTTCAAGTAGCTCTCGGTGAGCAGGCGCTCACCCTGCTCCAGGTCACCGTCGGCGACCACGGCTTCCCCCAACACGCTGTGGGCGTGGGCCACCAGCCAGTGGTCGTCCCCCAGGCGCGGCTGCCAAAGGCCGATGCCGGAGCGCAGCCGACGCAGGGCGAGCTCGACCTCTCCCAAGCGCAGACGGCTCGCTTCGGCGTTCACCAGATAGAAGAAATGCCGCCAATGGTCGGGACGGATCCGTTCCCGGAAGGTCTCTTGGACCTGCTCGTAATGTTCCAAGGCCCCGGCGTAGTCCTGCCGAGCGAATTGCACGCCGGCGAGGTTGTTGAGGGTGAAGGCGTAGCGCTCGTCCTTCTCGCCGTACACGGCAGCCAGCTTGTCGAGCACCTCGCGGTAGGAGCGCTCGGCGGCGTCGAGCTCCCCGGACCAGCGCAAGGCCAGGCCGAGATTGGAGAGGGCGGACAGCTGGGAAGGATGATCCTCACCGAAAAGCTCACGACGCAACGCCAGGCTCTGGCGCCGTAGGGAGACGGATTCTTTGTAGGCGCCCAATTTGTTCTTGATCGTGGCCATGAGATCCAAAGCCAGCATCCGATATTGGCGTCGATCGCCGGTCAGATCTTTCGATTGCTCCAGGGCTTCCAGGGCGGGTTGCTCGGCGGCCGCGAATTCGTCGCGGTAGCAGAGGATGGACACCAGCTCGGTGAGCGCCGCCACCTGGATGGGCTCGAAAGACGAGCTCTCGTGCAGCTCCCGGCTCGCGTCCGATTTCTCGGCTTGGAGCAACGTGATCGCTTCTTGGACCAGGCTCATGGCGGTGTCGTAGTCGCCGAGGTGTTTGTGCACCGACGCCAAGGCGGTGAGGGTAGAGGCGATTTCGGGTTTCGCCGCGCCGTGCAGCCGACGCAGCTCCAGGGCCTCGTCGAGATTGGATTTCGCGGATTCATGGGCGCCCAAACGGTTGAGCATCGAGCCGGTGGTATGCAGCAGCTGGGCACGCACCGAAGGCTGATCCCGGAGCCGGGATTCCATCACCGGCAGGCTGCGCTCCACCGCTTGTTTGACGCTCAGCTCCTCGCCCGGGTCGACGAACGGCTCGGCAAAGGCGATGATGTCCTCGAAGAGGGTGATGACGTGCTGTTTCTTATCCCTTTCGATGCGAGCTTGGTCACGCTCGATTTCCAATCGGGCGGATTGCGCGGCCAGGGCGGCGAGGAAATAGACGACCATGGCGGTGACGGCGCCGGCCACCGCCAGCGGGGCTCGATGCCGGCCGACGAATTTTCCCAATCGATACCGGTGGCTACCCCGGCGCGCCTCCACCGGTCGCCCTTGGAGGAATCGATCGATATCCGCGGTCATTTGCTCGACGGTCGGATATCGCTTCGGCGGCGCGCTGCGCAGGGCCTTGAGCACGATGGCGTCGAGGTCGCCTGCCAATTGCCGGCGTAAGCGCGTCACGTCGACGGGATCCGCCTTGCCCTCGGTGGGGGTGCGGGTGGCCACTTGGCTCGGCTTGGGCGGCTCGCTTTCCGTCACCAGCTGCTCGATCTCGGCCGCTGACCGCCGGCTGAAGTCGTAGGGCAAGGTGTGGGTGAGCAGCTTGAACAACAGGACGCCCAGGGAGTAGACGTCACTGGCGGTGGTGATCATCTGCCCCCGGATCTGCTCAGGGCTGGCGTAGCTCGGGGTCAGCATGCGGGTGGCGGTGATCGTCGGCGCGATTTCCGGCGAGCCGAGATCCGGATTGAGCAGCTTGGCGATGCCGAAGTCCAGGAGCTTGGGCTCACCCTCGGCGCTGACCAAGATGTTGTTGGGTTTGATATCCCGATGCACCACCAGATTGCGATGGGCATAACCCACCGCCGCGCACACCTTGGAAAATAGGTCCAGACGTTGCTCGATCGACAGCTCGTTCTGCTCGCAGAAGACGTCGATCGGCACGCCGTCGATGTACTCCATCACGAAATAGGGCAGCCCCCGCTCGGTGGTGCCGCCATCGAAGAGCTTGGCGATATTCGGATGGTCGAGGCTGGCCAAGATCTGCCGCTCGACCCGAAAGCGTTGGGCGACATGCTCGGTTTCCATGCCGGGGCGAATGACCTTGATCACCACCCGCCGTCGGTAGGCGTCGTCATCCCTGACGGCCAGATAAACGGAGCTCATGCCACCTTCGCCGACCTTGTGCAGCAGGCGATACACCCCCAACCGTCGGGAGGCGGGCTCCGGCGATTTACGAGTGAAGGTGGGCGGCATCACCTCGGTGGTTTCGGAGGTCTTGGCCACCGGTCGGTCCAAGAAGATGTCGTCCGCGGCTTGGTCGGCGTCGAGCATTTGCTCCACCGCCCGACGCACCTCGGGCTCCCCTTCACAGGCGGTGTCGAGAAATTCGGCGTGCTGCTCCGGGGGCAGCTCGGCAACTTGCTCAAAGATCCGCCAAACGGCTTGCCAGCGGTCTCCGAGATCTGCGATCGGTTCTTCAGAGCTCATAAGAACCTTTATGTTGTCATGACCCAGCTAGCGAGTCGGATGCTTATGCGGCCGGCGTCTCACTCTTATGGGGCGCGGCTTCGAAGTAGCGCACCAACCAAGCCCGAGCGGAGCGCCAGCGTCGGGCGACGGTGTTGACGGACACCCCGAGCACCAAGGCGATTTGCTCTTGGCTCATGCCGCCGAAAAAACGCATCTCCACCACCTGAGCCCGCTCCGGGTCCAATTTGGCGAGGTCGTTGAGAGCTTGATTCAGACCCAGAAGCTCGGGAGCTTCCACGTGCGGGTCGCTCGAAAGCTCTTCGAGAGAGATCTTGACCTCCTCACCGGATCGTTTTCCACGGGTCAAACGTCGAGCTTCATCGATGAGAACCCGTCGCATGATGCGTGAGCTCATGGCGTAGAAATGGGCACGGTCTTGCCAACGGATCCGTTCTAGACCGTCGAGCCGCAGATAGGCCTCATGCACGAGCGCCGTGGTCTCCAGATTTTGCCGTCGCTCGCCCCGGAGCAGGTTGGCGGCGATCTGTTTCAGGTGGCGATAGGTCAATGGCATGAGCTCCGCGAGCGCGTTGGGGGATCCCTCGCACCAGGCGGACAGCAGCCCGGTGATGGCTTGAGAAGTTGTGGACATGGTCATGGGAGCACCTGGGCTTTGCGAGAATAGGAGATTGGATCAAGACGGGAAGGGTCTACGGCGCGACGGAGCCGGGCTCCGTCGCATTGGTGGGGCGGAGCAGCCCCTGAGACTGAGTCAGCCCCTGAGATCTGGGTGACAGACACCGTTTTGATCGACGCAGCAGAGCTGGCCGGTTCCCATGATCCCGTCGGGTCCGACGAAGCAATTTTCCCAACAGTCGTAACCGGCGGGGCAATTCGAGGGCTGATTGCGGGCATAGGCGGTGTCGACCCATTCGAAGTGGCCGGTTTGGCTGAGACCGCTGGATTCCGCTTCGCCGGGCATCCACAGAAAGATGCCGATGGCGGCGAGGGTCAGAGCAGCGAGGACGAACGGGCGAAAAGAGCTTGAGCTGATAGACATGAAGGACTCCTTCAGAAGTTGAGGGTAGTGAGCCGGCCGATGGGGATTGCTCGATGATTTGGCAGGCTCTACCCCCTAGGGCGCAATCGATCGGCGAAAAGACGCAGGTAGGGTCGAATGATGTGCCAATGCCATTCTCCGCGTCATCTTGGCTAGTCTGCGCTTTACCCGTCGGCCGGGTCATCGGGTAAGACGCTTCTCATCGATCAAGGGTTTGACCCCTGTGTATCGAGAAAAATGACCGTAGAATCTAGCCGATCACTCCGGCTTGAGCCGGCATCACGTTTGCTTTGATCCTAGACTCATGGGCATACCCCTTGGACCGGCGATGTCGGCGATGTTGAATGCCGCATCTCCAACCCCTGAGTCGACATTCGAATGGAAAGGACTTTCCCTCATGTTGCGTACATCCTGGTTTCACGTGTTCGTGGTGATTTTCTGTTTCAGTTTCTTGGTTTGGCCGCCGCCGAGCGCTTCGGCCGGGGACCCCGCCGTCGAAACGGAAAAACGAATCCCGCTGTCGATCAAATGCCCCCGCGGAATCTATGAATGGCTGGATACCGAGGAGGCTTGGCCCCTCGAGGAGATCCGGGTCGGTGACGCCACCTATTCCCGGGATCAGCTGAAGACGCTCTTGGACGACGAGGATTTGGAAGAGTCCGACGCCGGCATCGCCTTGGCATCGGAGCTGGTAGCTGCCGAGCTGAATCGGGCCTACGGCGTGATCTGGGAGCCGATCGATGCCCTGATCGACGACGCGAACGCCGAGCTGAGCGGCCGCGGTGAGCTACCGCCGGGCATCGACAGTGAGACCGAAGCCGGTGCCAGGCCCCTGCAATTGGCCGAATCCCTGGCGGATTACAACGGCGCCGATGTGGTCAGCGGTTGTCCCCTGATGGGCCCGACGCGTCAGACCGCGGCGTCATGCCCCTTGCGGGCAGTGGATTGGCTCCATCGAACGGAGTGGCCCCTGCTCGGCGTACAGATCGGCTCGGTCTCGTGGAGCCGGTCGGCGCTGATCGAGCTGATGGGGGCGTCGGACCCTGGGATGCAAGATCCGGCCGCTTTGGTGATCGCCGAGCTGGCGGCGGCGCGGCTCAATCAGGCGGAAGGCATTCAGTGGTCCGGCTTGGCGTCGCTGCTCGAGGAGACCGACCAGCTGCTGACCCTCTACGGAGCCGACCGCGGCGCGGAAGTCGCCATGTGCTCCCGGTCCGGGATCAGTCTCGGGGCGCAAGCGGCGAAGCTCGAAAAATTCAACGGCAGCTTGACCCTGGCGGAGTGTTTGCCGGCCGGTGCCGAGCTCGCGGATTTGGAGCAGGTGGAAGCGGACGCCATGAGCCCCCGCCGATGCTCCGGAGTTTGGGGTTTCGCGGAGCTGCACACCCACATGTTCGCGGAATTCGGCTGGAATCAGCAATTCATCGAGGGCACCATCGACAATCTCGGCACCGCGACCCCGGAATCCGCGGCCGACGCCTTGTCCCGCTGCTCCGGGCTGTGGGATCACGCTTCCCTGCGCTTTCCCTATTTGGTCGGCATGGGCGTGACCTCGGAAGAGCTGGTGGCGGTGAAAAACCACGACGATTCCGGCAAGTCGAGCCCCGGTGACACCGGTCTGCACCTGGGTCGACGCAACGGTTTCGACACCCGCAGCTGCAATTTCGCCTGCCTGGGCCCGGGCACCTGTATTTTCAACACCACCCAAGCGGGCTGTGAGAACGCCGATCCCGGTTTTTGTAAAGACGATATCCCCAACAACGTCAGCGTGTCGGCGCTGATCGCTTGCAATACGAAAACCGAGCGGGGTAGCTGCGAGAACGCCGGTTATTGCGGGGCCGAGGGCTCCAGCCTGTGGAGCATCGCCGATGATTTGGATCCGTGTTGGGCCAATTGGCCGAATTGCGATGCCGGCGATAAATGCGTGAAGCGCAACCCCCTGAAGCTCCTGGAATGCAACGACCTCAACCAAAACGAATGCAACAACCATTCGGCGGAATGCGATTGGTCGGCCGGCTGTAAGAACCAGGGCGGTTCCTTGACCTGTGGTGATCTCAACCAAGCGGATTGCAGCCAATACGGTTATTGGTGCAATTGGGATCCGGGCAGCTGCTCCAAGGATCCCTTCGTGCTCGCACCTTTCGAATGCAGCGATCTCGACGACAACGACTGCAACGCCTACGGCGAATGCGGCTTGGTGTCGGAATGCAAGCACGTTTCCGGCTCGCTGACCTGCGGCGATCTGAACCGCTCGGAATGTGACACCTACAACGAATGCTCTTGGTTCTTGGGTCGTTGTCGCAACAATGTGGTCAACGGCTCGTTGACCTGTAGCGACCTCACCCAAGCCCACTGCGGCAACCACAGCGAATGCCGTTGGGAAACGGAATGCGAGCGCACCTCAGGCTCCTTCACCTGTGGCGATCTCAACAATCAGGCGGATTGCAACCAATACGGTTATTGGTGTGATTGGGATCCGGCGGAGTGTTACAAAGATCCTCTGGTGTTGGCACCCTTCGAATGCAACGACCTCACCCAAAACGATTGCGGCACCTACTCCGAATGCGGTTGGGAAGAGAAATGCACCCATCCCATCGGCGCGCCGTCGTTGGAGTGCAGCGATCTGGACCTCGACGAATGCAACAACCACTTCGAGGACGGCGGCTGCGGCTTGCGCGATTGCACGGAGGTGCGCTGCGAGTGGAACGATTGGGGCGAATGCCGTTGGGACAATGTCTGGCCGCCCCATTGCGGTGAGCACTATCGCGATTGGCCGGCTTGGGATACGCCCACCCATCAGCAGCACTATTGGGGTCACCTCCAAGATGCCTGGCGCAAGGGCCTGCGCATCGTGTCGGCCTCGATCCTCGAGGTAGATCCCCTCGGCTCGTTGATGCCCGGCGGCTTGGATCGCACCCCTTACCAGGTGGTGATCGATCAATTGGAAGCGGCAAACGAGTTCGATGCCCGCCACGATTGGGTGGAGATCGCCCTCTCCCCGGCCCATGCGCGCGACATCATCGCCCAAGGCAAGCTGGCCATGGTGCTGACCCTGGAAGCCAACTTCCCCTATTGCAAACAGCGTCCGTGCGGGCGCGGTGCCGACGAGGAGAACATCACCAACGTGCTCGCGACCCTCGACGAATTCGTCGATCTCGGGGTCCGCAGCTACCAGGTGATGAGCCATTTCGACACCCAATTCGCGGGGGTCGCGGTCTACACGCCGGCCATCCACCTGATGCAATGGCTCTATGAGGAGCTGAGCTCCGACGGCGACATCACCAGCCTGGAAATGGCCGGGGCGATGAATATTCCGCTCAACGACGCCTTTGCCGCCGCAGCGGACATCGCCCAAGGGTGGGATCCGCTGGCGACCGTGCCGGTCCTGGGAAGCCTCTTCCCGGTGACCAGCTTCGATGAAATCACCGACATCCACGCTTTGATGGCATTGGTGGGTGAGATCAGCGGTCCCCAATGTGTGCGTCGTGACAACGGCCTGTCCGAGCGTTGTGTGACCTGTCTGAAGGACGGTATCGATTGCCAGAACGTGATCGGTTTGACCCCCCTCGGCGAGCAGCTGGTGGCGGGATTGATCGAGCGCGGGCTGTTGCTCGATATCGCCCATCTGTCGGAGCGGGGTGTGCAGGGAGTGTGGGATGTGATCCAAAGCGAGGCTCCGGGAGCCACGTATCCGATCTACGTCTCCCACGGTGATCCCCGCGAGGCGCTTCCCGAGGACGGCCACAAAGGTCCGCACCAAGAGAAACCCACCCCGCCGTGGATCCTCGACCTGATCGCCCAAAGCGGCGGCATGTTCGGCATGCGCACGGGTCCCGATCAATTCCTCGACCAACCCGCCAGCTTGGTGGCCAACGATTGCTCGGGCTCGAGCAAATCCTTCGCCCAAGCGGTGAGCCATTTGGTGGACGAAGGGGTCGACGTGGGTTTTGCCCTCGACATGAACGGCATGATCGCCAACGCCGTGCCCCGATTCATCGACGATTCCACCCGCAAGACCCGCCGTCGTGGCGAGAAAGCGGCGTGTCTCGGCGATGAAAGCCAGCAGGGGAGCCAAATCGCGCCGTCGGCGGACGATCCGACCACGCCCCACACGGACGAGTCCCGCTACAACTCGAAAGGTCTGGGCCACATCGGCTTGCTCGGCGCCTACGTCGACGATCTCGATGCGGTCGGCTTGTCCCAAACCTATTTGGACAACCTCTTCGGTAGCGCGGAGTCGTTCATTCGCATGTGGGAGCTGATCCCCTGATCCGCACATCCAAAGCGTGAGCGACCTCGATGAGGTGAACGGGGAGTCGGTGTGGCCGGCTCCCCGTTCGTTTTTTCCGTCGAGAAATCACAGACGAATTGCGGACTTTTCCGCCGAGTCCCGCGATCCTCGATGACACCCCCTACCGGTGATGGTGTCCTCACCATGGCCGGGTCCGCCCTCTACCCCTATTTTGCACACCGCATGGAGCCCTCGATGCCGAAGCACGGATTTGAATTCAAGAGACTATCTACTGCCCCCCTCGCCGGAACCCTCCTCGCAAGAACCGCTCTCCTCGGAACCCTTCTTGCGGGAACCCTCGTCGCGACCGCCGCGACCGCTGAGCCGCCGGCTGAAAGACCCCAGTGGGTCACGGTTCGGGTCCACGATGCCGCGACGATCGACTCGGTGTCGAAAACCTCCGAGGTCAGGCATCGCCAGGACTACGGCTCGCTCCAATGGTTGGAGGTCGACGCTCAGACCGCGGCCCGCTGGAGCGCCGAAGGAAAAGCGACGATTCAAGACATGGATCTGGATTTAGGGGGTGTGCGCTTCGATCCCACCCGACAGTCGGTGAGCGGTCTGCTGCCGGAACGCTGGCAGGGTCTCGATCGGCAAGGCAAGGATCTGCGGTGGGTTCAAATGCAGGGCCCGGTGCGTCAAGAATGGCTGGATCAACTCGAAACCCAAGGCCTGGAGCCGGTGCAATATATCCATCCCTTCACCTACGTGGTTTGGGGGTCGGGCACCGCTGTTGAATCCCTGACGAGCGGTCCGGCCCGGGCGAGCTTCGTGCGCGCCGCCGGTGATTTCGAGCCCGCTTTTCGAGTCCATAGCCAGTGGCGGGGCCTCGGCGAAGAGCCGGTGATCACCCAGATCTACTTCTTCGGAGGTGCCGATGTCGACGAAGCGGTCCGCACCATCGAGGGGTTGGGCGGTCAGTTGCTCGCTCGCTCCGACCTCGATCGCACCTTCGACGTCGCTTCCTTCGAGCTTCCCGGCAATCGATTCCTGGATATTTCCAAGGTGCCGGGCGTTTACAGCGTGCAGCCGATTCCCACCGACGGCGGATTGCGGGGTGAGATGTCGAATCAAATCAACGTCGGCAACTACGACGGCTCCAACACGGCGTTTCCCGGCTATGCCGCTTGGCTGAGCTCCGTGGGTTTGACCGGCGCCGGCGTGGTCATGGCGAACGTCGATGGTGGCATTTTGGATAGCCATCCCGACCTGACGGGTCGGATGGTGGGCTGCACCGGCGATACCTGCGGCGGCAATGCCACCGACAGCCACGGCACCCACACGGCCGGCATCATGGCCGCGGACGGAGCTTCCGGAACCACCGACTCTAATGGTTTCCTACGCGGACTGGGAGTGGCTCCGGGAGCGAATCTGGTGGAGCAGGTCTACTCACCATGGTTCACGCAGCCCGGCGGTATGCTCTTGTTGATGAGCGATTCCGTGAACAGCGGCGCGGTGCTTTCAGGCAACAGCTGGGGCCCGGCCGGTAGCCCTCGGGGTTACGACGGCGATACCCGCCAAGTGGATGTGGGCGTGCGCGACACGGACGACCAAACCGCCGGGGACCAAGGTTTGCTCTACGTGCTGTCGTTCATGAACGGCGGCGGTGGCACCAGCTCCCAAGGCACGCCGGACGAAGCCAAGAATCTCTTCAATATCGGCTCGACCAAGATGCAGACCGGCAGTGGATCCCAAATCACCGACATCGACGATCTGTCGGCCAACACTGCCCACGGCCCGGCCCTCGATGGGCGGACCATTCCCCATATGGTGGCGCCCGGCTGCTCGGTGGACTCCACGGTCCTGGGCAATGGCTACGGCCTCGCGTGCGGCACCAGCATGGCGTCGCCCCACGTTTCGGGCGCCGCGGGATTGTTCTATGAGATGTATCGTCAAAGCCGGGGTAGTGCCGATCCGAGCCCGGCATTGGTCAAGGCAGCGTTCATTGCCGTGGCCAAAGATTTGGCTGGATTCGACGACGCCGACGGCGGCACCCTCGGTCATCCCTTCGACAGCAAACAAGGCTGGGGGCGGATGGATCTCGATGCGGTGGTCGACCCGGCAACGGATGTGGCCTATGTGGACCAAGATCACATCTTCGACAACGGCGGAGAGCAATGGACGCGCACCTTTGCCGTCGACGATCCGAGCCGACCCGTGCGTCTGATGTTGGTGTGGACCGATGCGCCGGGACACGGCCTCGGCGGCTCCACTCCGGCGTGGAACAACGACCTCGATTTGGTGGTGCGGGTAGGTGGGCAGACCTATCTCGGCAACGTCTTCGATGGTAGCGGCAGCTCGACCACCGGCGGCACGGCCGACGACCGGAACAACACCGAAGGCGTCTTCTTCCCGCCCTTCGGCAGCGCCACGAGCCTAGAGGTGGAGGTTCTAGCGGCCACGATCAACGCCGACGCCTTGCCCAACAGCGGCGATGCCACGGACCAAGACTTCGCCCTGGTTTGTTACAACTGTGTGGCGGGTGCCGGTCCTGATATTTTCGCCGATGGTTTCGAGGGAGGGGATATGTCTAATTGGGCTTCGGTGCCGTGATCCGAGGGGCTCGGCGGGCCGGAAGCAGCCTCCCGGATTCCTGCCGGGCCCCATAACTATTGAAAAATAAAAGCAGCGGAGAAAAAGGCCGGCTAAACAGCCGGTCTTTTTCTTTATTGCAATCTCTCTCGTCGAGATCTAATCGCTTCGATCTATTTAAGATGCATGTCCCATTTCGCATCGGTTTGGCGTAGATAAGAGTGAAGGGAGCATCATTTGCGGACTTGGCGGTTTGAGCTGACCAGCGGACCCGGGAAATCTTCGGTGACTCACCGAAAATGCGGCTCCTGGGTTGAACGGAAGCGGGTCAATGTGTCTGTCAAGCTTCATTCGCACTTTGGCATATGCTATAAAGAGGTTGAATTTTCTCCCTTCACCGGGCCCCTGCCGAGCTCGCTCGGCAACCCTCTCAAAAAGCTCATCACTTGAACGGTAGCTTGAGCTGTAGTCAGTGAATTGCGCCAGTGAATTGAAGGTGGATTCGATTCCTGGGCCCTAATCTTAATTAGACATTTAATCTGAGGGTGAAACGCTGATGCTCGTTGAATCACTTTCCAATCAATCGGCGCATTGCATGAGTAGTGGGTTCGTGGCCGAGTCGTAGTCGCTTTGGAAAGCGCCGCCCCCCACGCATCCGAAACGAGCCTTTCATAACAGGAGACAGAACATGAAGAGATCACTTCTGCAGGTTGCCTTGTTGATTTCCGCCTTGCTGGTCGCCTCGGCGATGCCGGCCCTGGGCGCCCCCGAGCCCTATGAGGTGACCGTCAAACAGGTCAGCGCGGTGTCCATGCAGTGGACCACCAATCAAACCTTCGGCAAAGCCAACCTGCACGTGACCGGTCCCAAACACTACGACTTCTCGCGCACCTTCAGAGAAGACTCTCTCGCTTACTTCAAGCTCTATGACGGCTCCGAGGATCCGCGGGACGGCACCTATCGCTGGACCCTGTCGTATGTGTCTCCGGTCGACTCCGGTCTCGCTGAAGAGATCGCCAACGCCCGCAAAGAGAACAACATCTGCTTCATCGATGAGATCACCGAGGCCGGTCTCTTCGCTTCCGGTCAGTGGAGCGGCACCTTCCTGGTGCTCAACGGCAAGATGATCGTGCCGGAATCCCAAGAGGAGCAAGAGGATCGCTACGTGGGTTCCGACAACGACGTCAAGGGCAAGGCTGTGGAAGGTCCTGACGGCAACGCGCTTCCGACCAAAGACTTCGTCATCAACGACGACCTGATCGTCGACGGCAGCGCTTGCATCGGCTTTGATTGTGTCAACGGTGAGAGCTTCGGCTTCGACACCATCCGCTTGAAGGAAAACAACCTGCGGATCAAATTCGACGACACCAGTGTCGCCGCTTCTTTCCCGCGCACCGACTGGCAATTGACCGCCAACGACTCGGCAAACGGCGGAGCGAGCAAGTTCTCCATCGACGACATCTCCGGCGGTCGGACCCCGTTCACCGTCGAGGCCAACGCCCCGAGTCACTCCCTCTACGTCGATGACGGTGGTCGGATCGGTAACGGCACCTCGACCCCTTCGACCGAAATTCACACGGTCGACGGCGACACCCCGACCTTGCGTCTGCAGCAGGACGGCTCCTCCGGTTTCGCTCCCCAATCCTGGGACGTGGCCGGTAACGAGACCAACTTCTTCATCCGCGACGTCTCCAACGGATCGACCCTGCCTTTCCGCATCCGCCCGAGCGCGCCCACCAGCTCGATCGATATCGCTACCAACGGTGACGTGGGCATCGGCACCGCCTCCCCGGACAATCAGCTTCACGTGCTCGAGAGCGGCACCGCCGGTGATCTCAAAGTGGTCGGCCGTTTCGAGAACAACGGCCCGGTGAGCATGCAGCTCTACAACAGCAACGCCGCCGAAAGCTGGGTGTTCAGCAACAAGCTCTCGGGTTTTGAAATCTCCAAGGGCATGACCGGCGTCAACGAGTTTGTGCTGGACGGTAGCGGTAATCTGACCATCACCGGTCAGCTCACCACCGCCGGCAACACCTACCCCGACTACGTCTTCGACGAAGGTTACGAGCTCATGCCGCTCGACGATTTGGCCGCGTTCATCGCCGAGAACGGTCATCTGCCGAATATCGCCTCCGAGGAAGACGTGGAGTACGGCAAGAGGATCAACCTCAGCGAGCTGCAGGTCGGCTTGTTGGAGAAAGTCGAGGAGCTGACCCTCTACACCCTCGAGCAACACGAAGCCGATCGCGCGCTGCGCCAAGCCGACGCGGCCTTGCTCGACGTGATCGAAAAGCAGAACGAGCTGATCCGTCAGCTGGAAGCTCGCTTGGCGGCCCTCGAAGCCGGCAAGTGATCCTCACTCGTTAAGGATAGGGTCCTCCGGGACCTGGAAAGCCCGCGGAATCCGTTCCGCGGGCTTTTTTGATGGGGCAGAAGAATACGCAATGCGCAGTGGAGATCGAGGTCGCGCCTCCATGCTCATGGTTGGGCAACCCGCAGCATAGGGTTATAGTGCGCCCATGTCCGGAACCCTTAAATCGAGACTCAAACACGGCCTTTATCGGGCGGCTGTTCGAACCCTATCCCCGACTCTCCGCGAGACGCTGGGGCGTGCGGCGGTGACCCGCCGATTGCGGGACCGATTTTTTCGCCCTGGCGGTCGACCTGAGCTGCTTCGTGGCGAGGTGGCTTGGCGGGACTTTCGTTTTCAGTTTTCGGCGCCGTTTCAGGTCTTCGACCGCGCGGAGCGGCGAGGGGTGGAGAATCGCATTTGTCGGCTTGCCCAATCGTTGCTCGCCGATGGCGATTCGGCGATCGATGTCGGTGCCAATTACGGTTTCGTCAGCCTGGTGCTTGGACGATGCGTGGCGCCCGCCGGACGGGTGCTGTCGTTTGAGATCGATCCCCGGATCCGGGCGGCGGTGGCGGAGTCGCGGGATGCGAGCGGCTTGGCTGAGGTGATTCAGCTCGCGCCGAAGGGTGCCGGCGCCACGGATACCGACGCCTTGACCACCGTGGATTCCGCGGCCCGGGAGCTGTCCCTCGAGCGCATTCGCTTCCTGAAAATCGATGTGGACGGTTTGGATTTCGAGGTGCTGCAAGGGGCGGCGGACACCTTGCGCGCTTGGCATCCGGTGGTGGTGATCGAGATGACCCGCTCCGCGGAAGCGATCTACGACGCCCTGGCCGGCGCAGGGTATCGACATTTCATGGACCAAGAGAATCAGCCGGTGCAGCGGGGGGATCGGGTCGAGAATCTCATCGCGTCCGTGGAGCCGGTTCGAATTCCGCCGCCCGCCTGATCGCTCGACCTGCCTCTTTCCCAACTTTCCTCCAAAATAGCTGCCTTGCCTTCTCCGGGGATCGCTCCTTTTCGCAGTCCAAGGGTTCAGACGGATCTCGGGTGAGAAATCCGAGCCGGACCTTCGTTCAGTCTGTGATCGCAACCCACACGGCGTCGCGACCTCGAAAGAGAGGCCGTCGTCGACTGAACCAGGAGGAACCATGAAACTCGGACATTCATTTTTTGCAGCATTTTCGGCTTTGATCCTGATCTCGACCCTGATGGCGGTCCCCACCTATGGGGGCACCACGGGCGGAGCCGGCGACGTGACCCTCAGCTCTACCGGGCCGTCGGCTTTGACCTGGACGACCCGTTCGGTCTTCGGCTCCGCCACTCTACAAGTGACCGGCCCGAAGCATTTCGACTTCTCTCGAACGGTGGAATCTGATTCGTCGATTGCTTTCGATCTCTACGAAGGGGCTGAGGATCCCAGGGACGGGGCCTATCGCTGGACGTTGACCTATCGCTCGCCGGTCGACGCCGCCCTGGCCGAGGACATCCAGGAAGCCCGCGACGCCGGCGATGTCTGTTTCGTGGACGAGCTGAAAGAGGCGGGCCGATTTGAATCCGGTGCCTGGAGCGGCAGCTTTCTTTGGCTCGGCGGTGAATTGATCGTGCCCGAGCTGAGCACCGGAACGGAATCACTGACCGGTCCGGACCTGGACGCCGCCTCGGAAGGAGCCTTGGAGACGGAGCTGGACGTGCTCGCGAAGGCGGGTGCGTCGCAAGACTCGAAGGCCTTGCCGACCAAGGACTTCGTCATCCTCGACGACTTGATCGTCGACGGCAGCGGCTGTATCGGCTTCGATTGCGCGGGCGGCGAGAGCTTCGGCTTCGACACCATCCGTTTGAAAGAGCACAATTTGCGGATCAAATTCATGGATACCAGCTTCGCCTCCGGCTATCCCACCAACGATTGGCAGCTGACGGCCAACTCGTCGGGCAGAGGGGGCATGGATCGATTCTCGATCGACGATATCTCTTCCGAGCAGACTCCGTTCACCATCGAGGCGCGGGCCCGTAATCATGCGCTCTACGTGGACGACGCAGGTCGCATCGGTTTCGGCACCGCGGCCCCGGTGACGGAGCTGCACGTGGTGTCGGGGGATACGCCGACCCTTCGTCTGGAGCAGACCGATGCCTCGGCATTCACGCCTCAAACTTGGGATGTGGCGGGCAACGAGGTGAGTTTCTTCGTCCGTGATGCATCCAACGGCTCCACCTTGCCGTTCCGGATCCGCCCCGACGCCGATTCCAACAGCTTGGTGATCGACGGGGAGTCGCAGGTGGGTGTCGGCGTGTCCGACGCCACCCACAAGCTGCACGTGCGTGAATCCGGCAGCTCCGGCGTTCTGCGCATCGTCGGCAAGCTGGAGAACAACGGACCTGCGAGCCTGCAGCTCCTCGACACGGATTCCGGGGACAATTGGGTCTTCACCAACAAACCCACCGGATTCGAAATCTCAAAGGGAGGCACCGGCAATATTGAGATGGAGCTGGACGGCAGCGGCAACTTGACCATCCTCGGTCAGCTGACCACCGGCATGAACGTCTATCCCGACTATGTCTTCAAGGAAGGCTACGAGCTGCGGTCCCTCGACGAGCTGGCGGCGTTCATTGAGGAGAACGGCCACCTACCCGGCATCCGTTCCGAGTCCGAGGTGGATCACGGAGAGCGGGTCAATCTTAGCGAGCTGAGCCGAGGCCTGTTGGAGAAGGTGGAGGAGCTGACCCTCTACACCCTTCAGCAGCACGATGAGGCGCGCTCCATGCGGGCGACCATCGACGAGCAGCTCAAGCGAATCGAGCGATTGGAAGCTCTATTGGCAGGCTCTGAAGCTCTTTCCAAATGAAAAGAGGCCCCGCGGGCTCCGAACGACCCGTGGGGCATCCCAGTCGCGCGGCCGATTTTGGGGTGGGCGTTGCGCGGAGGGGTTCATACCCAAGACATGCGGAATCCGCGCAAAAACCGCTCCATCACGTGTCGAAAAATTCTCAATTTCCCGCGATCAATCCGAGGCCAAACCCATGGCTCGGGCGATCGCCTCGGCGGCCCGGATGCCGTCGATGGCCGCGGACATGATGCCGCCGGCGTAACCCGCGCCTTCGCCGGCGGGGAAGAGCCCACGGGTGTTGAGGCTTTGACCGTCGGCTCCCCGTTCAATGCGCAAGGGGGACGAGGTGCGTGTTTCGACCCCGGTGAGCAGGGCGTCCGGTCGAGCGAATCCCTTGATCTTTTTGTCGAAGGCTGGGAGGGCTTCACGAATGGCGGCGATCGCGAAGTCCGGCAGGGCGGTGCTGAGATCGCCCAATCTAACCCCGGGTTTGTAGGACGGCTTGACCGCCCCGAATGCCGTCGAGGGTTTGCCGGCGAGGAAATCACCGATCAGCTGACCCGGGGCGTCGTAGGTGCCGCCGCCGAGCTCGAAGGCACGGCTTTCCAAACGACGCTGGAGCTCGATGCCGGCCAACGGTCCACCGGGGTAGTCCTTTTCCGGCTGGATATCGACCACGATCGCGGCGTTGGCGTTGCGCTCGCTGCGGGAATATTGGCTCATGCCGTTGGTGACCACCCGACCGGCTTCAGAGGTCGCCGCGACCACCGTGCCTCCCGGGCACATGCAAAAGCTGTAGACGCTTCGGCCTTCGAGGCCCTTGCCCCGGCAATGGTGGACCAAGCGGTAGTCGGCGGCACCGAGCAGGGGATGGCCCGCGAACGAGCCGAAACGGCAACGGTCGATCATCGATTGTGGGTGCTCGGCGCGAAAGCCGATGGAGAAGGGCTTGGCGATCATGTGCACGCCCCGGTGATGCAACACCTCGAAAGTATCCCGAGCGCTGTGGCCGACGGCCAGCACCACATGATCCGTGCGCAGATACGGGTCCTCACGGGGGCCGTCGTCTTCGGAGTCGCCGGCTGAGACGTTACGGAGGAACAAACCTCGGATCCCACCACCTTCGATGTCGAAGTCGGTGACTCGGGTTTGGAAGCGAATCTCACCGCCGAGCTCAAGGATCTTGGCGCGCATCTTTTCCAACATCTTGACCAATTTGAAGGTGCCGATGTGGGGTTTGCTCAGGTAAAGGATTTCCGGCGGCGCCCCTGCTTCGACGAATTCCGTGAGCACCTTACGGCCCTGGTGTTGGGTGTCCCGGACTTGGCTGTAGAGCTTGCCGTCGGAAAAGGTGCCCGCGCCCCCTTCTCCGAATTGCACGTTGGATTCGGGATGCAGCTTGCGCTTGCGCCACAGCCCGAAGGTGTCGGCCGTGCGATCGCGCACGGCTTTTCCCCGTTCGAGAATCAAGGGTTTGAGGCCCATTTCGGCGAGGATCAGGCCAGCGAAGAGCCCACATGGACCCATGCCGATGACCACCGGTCGATGTGCTTCGTCGGGCAAAGGGCCACGAGTGATCGGACGATAGGTGGTGTCGGGAGTGGGCCGGACGTGGGGATCCGCTTCGAAGCGTTGGAGCAGCTCCCGCTCGGCGGCCTCGGACGTGTCTTCCCGTGGTGAAAGGGTGACGTCGACCGTGTAGATCAGTTGGATGCGGGTTCGGCGTCGGGCGTCGTATCCCCGTTTGAAGACCTCCACGTCGGCGATCTGCTCGGCGGGCAGGCCCAATTTCTGGGCCACAGCCTGGGCGAGGGCCTCGTCGGGGTGGTCGAGGGGTAGGCGAATCTCGGTCAATCGAATCATGGAGCGGGTCCAAAGGCGAGAAGAGGGTCGGGGCTAGCCCGTCTCGCGACGAAGTTGGTGAAATTTCCGGGCTAGGTGTGTTTGCGGCTCGGGCGTCATTTGCCTGCCCCCGATCTTAGCCGATGCGCGGGCCGGCTCGATGCGGTAAACACCTGGGGCTGTTAGGATTCCCCCGATGCGACGCATTCGGATTCCTCGCCCCTTGCTACCCCACCTTACCCTAGCGCTGGTCGCTTTTGCGCTGCTGCTCGTGACCGGCATCGGAGGCTGTGTCGGCTCGGCGCCGTCGTGGAAGGGGGCACCGTTGGTGGTGATCTCCATCGACACCCTGCGGGCGGATCGTTTGCCGGCCTACGGCTACGACGACATCGCCACGCCCTCAATCGATAAATTGGCCCGCGACGGGGTGTTGTTCGAGTCCGCGTTCTCCCACGTGCCCTTGACCCTGCCGTCACACCTCTCGATCTTCACCGGCTTGCTGCCCCATCGCCACGGTGTGCGGGCCAATGTGGGATATACCTTCGATCCCGATGCCCAGCCTTTCTTGCCCCGCTGGGTGAAGCAAGCGGGATATCAAACCGGCGCAGCGATATCCGCTTATCCCCTGAGCCGGTCCGCCGGTTTCGGTGCCGGTTTCGATTTCTTCGACGACGCCGAGGACTTCTCGACGATCAAACAGATGCGTCCGGGCGGTGCCACCCTGGACAAGCTCTTGCCCTGGTTGCGGCGGCAGGCCGAGACCCCGGAGCCCTTCTTCCTCTTCTTCCATCTTTTCGAGCCCCATCTTCCCTACGACCCTCCCACCGCCTTCACGTCGCCGGGGCGCTCGCCGTACGACGCCGAGGTGGCGGCGTCCGATCACCTGGTGGGCGGACTGCTGAACGAGCTGACCCGCCTCGGCCTCTATGACCGATCGATCGTAGTGTTGCTCTCCGACCATGGCGAAGGTCTGGGCGACCACGGGGAGATCGAGCACGGCATGTTGTTGTACCGCGAGGTCTTGCAAGTGCCGTTGATCATCAAATTGCCGAATAACGTCGGTGCCAGCCGACGCATCGCCCAGCCCGTGGGTTTGACGGACGTCTTTCCGACACTCGCGGAATTGTTGGCGCTGGAAGCCCCCGAGGGCTTGGACGGTCGCTCCCTGACCCAGCTGATTTTCGGCGACGAGCTCGACGTGCCACCCCGTGCCCTCTTCGCGGAAACCCTCTATCCACGTTTGGAAATGGGCTGGAGCGTGCTCTTCTCCGCCATCGGCTCCGATCACCACCTCATCGCCGGTCCGAAACCCGAGCTCTACGATTGGAAGTCCGATCCCCGGGAAACCCAGGATTTGCTCGCCGACGGCTCGATGGAAGCTGTGTCCGGATCGGATCCCGCCCTGGGCGCGGATTCCCGGCGGGTGCTCGGCGAGCTGAGGCAAGCCCTGGACCGGCTCGACGCGGCCTTCGTGCCGGCGGGTGAGATCTCCGAAGAATCGGCGGCGGCGATCGCGTCTTTGGGTTATGTGGGCAGCTCCGGTGGGCGTGAGGATCCGTCGGTCTCGCCCCGGGATCGCATCCACATTTACGAAACCTACCGCTCGGGCCAAAGGGCTTTTACCCAAGGGGAGTGGCAAAAGGCGGAGCAGTATTTGCGATCCACCCTGGAGCAGGATCCGGAGGTCGTCGACGCCTGGCTCCTCTTGGGCAGCGCCTTGGATCGTCTGGGACGGCCGGGTGAGGCCTTGGAAGCCTATTTGCGTGGGGGGCCGGTGAGTGATCGGCCGTTGGAGATCGCCGGCGAGGTGCTCGGCCTTTGCCGCAATTTGAATCGCCTCTACCTCTGCGCCGACCACCTGGCGGTTTTTGCCGACGCTCAGCCCACGGTGCCGCAGATTCGATATCTGCAAGCTCAGACCCTGCGCGAGCTGGGGCGGTGGGAGGAAGCGTTGGAGGTGGCGGAAGTGGCCCTGCAGATCGCGCCCGCGGATCCCGATGCCCACTATTTGCGCGGCTCGGTGCTCGCCGGCATGGATCGATTAGAGGAGGCCCGGGAGGATCTGCAACGGGCCGTGGACATGACCGGCGAGCAACATCTGCCGGCCATGGTGGACTTGGCCATGGTGCTGGCTCGGGTGGGAGAGATGCAAGAGGCGCGGCGGTTGGTGGAGTTGGCGAGGTTCGCCGCGCCCGACGAGCCCTCGGTGCGAGCGGCAGCCCGAGCCCTCGGCCTGGAATAGGACGCTCTATCTAGCCGGACACATCCACCGGATGCTCGGCGCCGAATATTCAACGAATGCTGAGAGAGCCCATCCCTCATCCATGGAGCCGCACATGAACAGTCGACATCTTCCGCGCCCACCCGCTTCCCGTCCGTTGAGGACCCGCGCCATGCCCCGGGCGGTGGTGCGACCCTCGCCCGAGGGCCCGGCCTCCGTCGGTCTCTTGATCGGTGGCCTCTTGGCGGTGGCGCTGGCGGCCTGGGCCATCGTCTTTTGGGCGCCGAAAGCCTCGGCGGACAGCCGTGCCGACGCCGTGCTCGCCACTCCCGTGGACACTTCGGCCTTCCACGACCATTGGTCCCAGGGCCGAGCGGAGATCACCAGCTACGAGCTGGAGCAGGCCCGCTACGGTGAGCTGCATCCCGGACACGCGGTGTTGATTTTCGTCACCGAGGATTTCTCGCGGGAGAAACACGTCAAGCTCGACGCGCCCCAGCGGGCCGGCGCCGATCGGGTTCCGGTGCTGAAGCTCAACGCCACCCGAAAGTTCAATACCGGCGTCTATCCCTACTCGGTGATGACCTCCATCTTCACGCCCGTGGACGGCTCCGGGACCCTCAAGGTGTCCACGTCGGTGCAGGAGTGGTGCGGTCATGTCTACAGTCAGCTCAATCGGGCCGAGTCGGGCTTCCGGATCGAGCAACGTTCCTACTTCGAGTCCGAAGGCGACGCGCAGCTCGATCACCCGGGTTTCGAGCTCGAAGACGACCTCTGGACCCGTCTGCGCCTCAATCCCCAAAGCTTGCCCACCGGCAGCTTCTCCATGCTGCCCAGCTCCCTGCACCTGCGGCTCAAGCATCTTCCGTGGCAGGCAGTGGCCGCCATCGGCGAGCATCTACCAGCGGACGAGCGAGGCCTTGTGGCCTATCGGCTCACCTATCCCAGCCAATCCCGTAGCCTGACCATCCGCTATTCCCCCGCCCATCCCCACGAGATCGAGGGCTGGCAGGAATCCGCCGGCGGCCTGACCACCCGGGCGGTCAAGAAAGAGCGTCTGATGCTCGACTATTGGAGCCGAAATCGCTTGGAGGATGCGGGTCTTCGGGAGCGGCTGGGTCTCTGAAAAGGCCCGACCCCGGGCCAGGCCGGCCTGACCTCGCTATGCGTCGGGATGGGGGTAGGTGTCTTTATCGTCCCCTGAGCTCGGCCGGTGCAGGCATTGGAAGTCTTTTTCCAGCAACACGGTGAGGGTACCGGTTTCGGTGGGCGATGTGGCCTCGATGCCGACTAGATCGGTTCCGGTCCATTGCTCCACCTCAGCCGGAGAGAGCAGCACGCTGATGGTGCTGCCTTCCAATTGGATCGCGATGGATTCGACGTCCGAGCGTTGGATGGCGAAAACCAACGCGCTGTCGGGGGCGAATTCCACCCGATCCTCGACTCGGCCGGTTTCGGCCAGCTCGACGATTTCGCTCGGTTTGAGCCGTAGTCTTAAAGATTTTCCTTGAATTCTGAGCTTCATGGGTGGCTCTACCTCAGCGGTTTGTCCACGGATAGGGATGCCTGAGCGGCTCGTCGTCCCGACTTGAGAATCTGATCCGCGAGCTCCGGGTCGGCGACCCCTCGAGAAAGTAACAGACTTCCCACGAGGGTGGAGAGATAACCCCAGGATTACACCTGTCATCTAAATGTCGCAAGTCTTTGCACCTCGGTCTCCGATTCGAAGAGCGACCAGCTCCGGGAAATTTTGAGGTACCAGGGAAAAATTCCCGGCCTTTTTAACTGCGACGGGACCCGACTGAAGGCATGCGATGAGGGAGGCTTCTAGCGGATTCAGAAAATCTCAGCCGAGAAAACCCGCGTTCTTTAAGGGTTTCGGAGGTCTGAATCGAAGATGCGGAAATTTTCCGAAGTTTTTTCGAGAGGGGAATCGGACTTGGCACGATACCTGCTATTTCTAATTCCCGAGTTTTACCACGAGGGGGGCTCGCGGTAAAAGCGCCCGCCCCGGTCGATAGTCGGCCGGGGCGGGTTTATTAGTTTCTGCGGCGAATGTTCTGTCGAGGACGGCGCAGGTCCCATTACCTCGCTCGTCGGGACGCGGAGTGGATGGGGCCGGTCTACCGAGGTCTGGGCATCGAGGTGGCCTGGGTCGACGAGTCGTCTTCGGGCGAAGAGCGACAAAAGGCCTACACCGCCGACGTCACCTACGTCACCTACGTCACCGCCAAGGAAGCCGGCTTCGACCATCTGCGGGATCTGCTGGCCATGGACGCCCGGGATCTGAGGCATCGACCGTTCCACGCGGCGATCGTCGATGAGGCGGACTCGCTGATGATCGACGAGGCGCGGGTGCCCCTGGTGATCGCGGGCAGCCGGGAGCGAGAAGGCTCGTCGGCGGAACGTTTGGCCCGCTGGGTGGAGTCGCTGCGCCCGGGGGTCGACTTCGAAACCGACGAATACGACCGCAACGTGGAGCTGACGAATCCGGGGGTGGATCGCGCGGAGCTGGAGCTCGGCTGCGGAGATCTGCACAGCGAGGACAATTACCGCTTGCTGACCGAGCTCAACTGCGCCCTGCACGCCCATGTTCTGCTCAAACGCGACGCGGACTACATCGTGCGCGAGGGCAAAATCGAGGTGGTGGACGAATTCACCGGGCGAGTGGTGGAGGATCGCCACTGGCCCGACGGATTGCAGGCCGCTCTGGAGGCAAAGGAAGGTCTGAAACGGGGGGCCGATGGCCGAATTCTCGGCTCGATGACCCTCCAACACTTCTTGGTGGGTTACGACTTCCTGACGGGCATGACCGGCACCGCGCGCGACGCCGCCCGGGAGCTCCACGATTTCTACGACAAGTGGGTGACGGTGATCCCTCCCCACCGGCCCTCGGTGAGGGTCGATCACCCTGATGTGGTGTTTACACACCGCGAAGCCAAGGAAGAGAGGGTGGTCCGCGAGATCTCAAAGGCCCACGCCGGGGGACGGCCGGTGCTGGTGGGCACCCTGACCGTGGCGGAGTCCGAGCGGCTGGCGGGGCTGCTCACCGAGCAAGGGGTGGAATGTCGGGTTCTGAACGCCAAGAACGATGCCCTGGAAGCGGAAATCGTGGCCACGGCGGGCCAGCTCGGGGCGGTGACCATCGCCACCAACATGGCGGGGCGGGGCACGGATATTTGCCTGGGTGGGCAGGACGCCGGCGAAGACGAGCATCAGCGGATCGTGGAGATGGGCGGGCTCTAGGTCATCGGTGCCCATCGCAATGAAAGCCCGCGCATCGATCGGCAGCTCCGAGGGCGGGCCGGTCGCCAGGGGGATCCCGGGGAGTCGCGCTTCTTCGTCAGCCTGGAGGACGAGGTGTTGGTGCGTTTCGGCATTCGCGACCTTATTCCCAAGAGCTTGCTGCCCGAGCGCCAAGACGGCCCGATCGACAATCCGGTGGTTCGCTCGGAAATCGCCCGGGCCCAGCGCATTGTGGACGGTCAGAACTACGAAATTCGAAAGACCCTGCGGAATTACGCCACACCGATCGAGGACCAGCGGCGCGAGATCTATGATCGCCGCCGTCGGTGGCTGGACGCTGCCGAATTGCCGGACTATTGGCGCGCAGCTGAGCCGGAGGAATATGGGCGGATGGTCGACCGATTCGGTGCGCGGGCCATGGCCCGTGCCGAGCTGACGGTGGCGCTTTACCACACGGATCGATTGTGGAGCGATCACCTGTCGTTTGTGGCGGATTTGCGGGAAGGCAACCACTTGGTGGGTCTAGCCGGTGAGGATCCCCTGACCCGCTTCCGGGTGGAGACGGCGCAAGCCTATTTCGCCATCGAGCACGATCTGGAGGACTCGATGCTCGAGACCTTCGATCAGCTGGCGGGCTCCGAGCGGCTCAACCTCCAAGACCTCGGCATCCGCGGTCCGTCGTCCACCTGGACCTATTTGATTAATGACGATCCCTTCCGCAACCAGCTCAGCGCCGTGCTCTCCGGACCCGGCAGCGCGGGCATGGCGATCGGCGCGGCCATGATGGTGCCCGCGCTATTGATCGCCTGGGCTGTCGTAGATCGCTTTTTCCGCCGGGAGCGCTAGGCAAGAATTCAAGCGGCCTGTGGCCCTCCGGCGTAGGGGCGAATCTTGTATTCGCCCAACCATAAAGAAGGGCGATCAAAGGATCGCCCCTACTGAAGGCGCGCTAGGCTAGGCGCAGCCAGCGGTCGTGGATCCAGCTGTCGATTTTGCGCCAGCCGGTGGGGCCGACGACGGAGCTCGATTGCCAATCCGCTTGTTGTAGCTCGGCGCTTTCGCGCATGCCGGAGTCGGCTCGGCTCAAGCAGGCTTGCAAGAGGCGATCCGCCGATTCGGCGTCACCTCCGGCTCGCCGCAGGCGGGCCAAGAGGAAGAGGGTTTTCGGTCGCGCCTGCTCGGCGATCAGGTCGAGATGGCGGCGAACGGGATCTCGCGCGCTCAGGCAATGATCGGGGATGTCGGCGTCGAATTCGAGCACCGCGCGCTCCGCTTTCCAGCGCTGGCGGGCCAGAGCTCGGTCGGCTTCGTCCACCCGTCGTCCCAGGCGGTTGCCCACCTTGAGATCGAGCAACGTGAGCTCTACCTTGGCTCGATCCCAAGCGTCCGGAGCCACCTCAAGGTACCGTTCGAAGAGGTCTTCGGCGGCGTACCATTCCTCGAGCCGGCAAGCCAGGTTGGCGAGAGTGCTGAGGGTGGCGGGAAATCGGCTGTCGGCGAGGATGTCGGCCAACCGGCTCCCCAGCTGCTGGGCGGCGGTCTCGGCTTCTTCCGGCTCGAAGCCCGGGTCGTAGGTCAACGCTTCGGCGATCAATTGCCTTGCACCGGCCTCGTCGTCTCGACGCAAGCGGGTGATGGCTGCGGTCAGCAGGGCCTCGGCATGCTCGCCGAGCACATCCGTGGCGTCGGCTTCCGACGGCTCGTCCCGCAGCTGGAAAGTGGTTTCGTAAGAGGTTCCGGGGGCCAGTCGCTCCAAGGCTTCGTGTAAATCCTGAGCGTTGGTGAACCGTTGGGAACGACCCGGGGTGTGGGTCAGGCAGAAGCGGAGCCGCAGGTCCATTTCATCGGCGATACGACCGGCCTCGCGGATTTCCTCGTCGCTATCGTTCCACTCGAAGAGGATGTACTTCCATTCGAGTCGCATATTGCTGTCGGGGAATTCCGCCCGTGCCTCTTTGATGTCGGCCATCAGCTTGAGCACTTTCGACAGCTTGCCGCCCACTCGATATTTCTGGTAGCTCTCCTCAAAGGCGCCGTCCACGGAGAGGCGCAGCACATCGAGGCCGCAGGTGTGCATCCACGGTTTGTAGGGATAGTTGCCGTGGGTGGTCGCCATGACGAAGCTGTCCGGGAAATATTTCTTGGTCAGCTCCACCATGACGTTCAGCTCTTTATTCAGCAACGGGTCCCCACGGCCTTCGAAATGCACGAAGCGGATGTGCTCGACCCCTTCGTTCTTCAATTGCTCCAACAGGCCTCGGTAGAAGTCGACGCTCATGTAATAGGGCGGCTTCTTGAGGCCCATGCGCTCCTTGGGGGTGAAGCATTGCGGGCACGCCAGCTGGCAGAGCCAGGCCGGCTCCACGTGTAAGACGTTCATGATCCGCGGCTCGAGGGAGGTCGCCAGACCATGGCCGTTGAGTGGGCAGCGGGTGCAGAAATCCGGATAGGGCAGCTCACCGGCTTGGAAGGAGCGGCGAACGTGTTTCAGCTCGGGGGTGTAGAAGACCGGTTCCTCCTCACCCGCGATCAGTTTTTGCTCGTCCAAGGTTCGGAGGATCAAATCCTCGCCCACGTCATCCCAGCAGGGCAGCCCGCCGTCGGGTTTGACGTAGAGGCTGTCGCACATGATGCAGCCCGGTTTGGCTACGCCCGGTTTGGCTACGCCCGTCTTGGCTGTGACCGGTTTTGCGGTGCCCGACTCAGCGGTGCTCAGCTTGGGCGTATTGGGTGTGGAGGTGCCTATCTTGGATGTGGAATCTGTGGGATGAGACATCTGGGGCTCCGGCTCGTTCGGCTCGATTTCAGCAGGCACGAAGGGGAGAGGTATTTATGAGGATCGCTCGCGGAAGAACGCGTTGGATCCAGTGGAAAGCCGCAGCTTCGTACGTAAAGAGTGCTTTAGGCCGCGGTCAAGATCAAAGGCTCGCCCTCGGTGACCACCACCGTATGCTCGAATTGAGCGCTGTAATTGCCTTTCGGGGTCAACAGGGTCCAGCCGTCGGCGGATTCGAAGGCTTGGCGGGGACCGGTGGAGAGGAACGGCTCGATGGTGAGCACGGTGCCTTTCTTGAACCGCCGCCGGTCGACCTTTTTGTTGAAGCTCGGCACGTGATGGGGCGGCTCGTGGATGTGGCGGCCCACGCCGTGACCGGTCAGATTTTCGATCACCGAAAATCCCCGTCGGCGCGCGACCCCGCGGATGGCCTTGGCCACGTCGGCCATTTTGCCGCCGTCGGTGACCGATCGCAAGGCCAGGTCCAAAGCCTCGCGTCCAGCGGAGCAGAGCTCGTGCAGCCGGGGCTCGGCGAATCCCACGGGGCGGGTGAATCCGGTGTCGGCGAAATAACCGTCGAGCTCGGCGGAAACGTCGATATTCACCATGTCGCCGCTGCGCAGCACCCGATCACCAGGGATCGCGTGGGCCACCTCTTCGTTGATGCTGATCATGGTCGAGCCTTGGAAGCCGTAACAGAGCTTCGGAGCCGGACGAGCACCGTAGCCGTCGAGGACTTCTTTGCCGTAAGCGTCCAGCTCGGCGGTGCTCATACCGATGCGTGCGTACTCGAACATCTTCTTGACCGTGTCGGCGACGATGAAGCCGATGCGTCGAAGGGCTTCGAGATCTTTCGGTGATTCGATCGACATGCGGGCTCCCAGGGATTCGAGACGTCATTGTGCTCGAATCGCGACCTATTCTATCCAGATCGCGTCAAGAGGCGGCTGTCTCGCCTAAATCGGAGGCCCAGTGCCCAGGGCACCGCGCCGATCCACCGAGAATCCGCCTCTGGACAGAGCCGAGCCTTCGCCGAGAGCTATCCAGCTTCGGTGATCTCGTCCGTTCGGGTGTCTCTTTCGACCGTGCACCACCGGCGGCAGCCGTAGAGGTGGAACCACCTTTCGACTGTTGGGCCTTCGGGATTTTGGTGCATGAAGCCGCGGTCCAAATCCCGGTCTCGGGGATCGGTCAGGGAGTCCGGGGTCACGGGAATCTCGCCGAAGAGGAATTCTTCCATCGGCCTGGGACCGCAGTGGGGGCAGGAGATTTGAATGCTCATCGAAGATCCTCGGATAGGTCTGCTCAGTGGGTCAGCTGCTCAGCGGGTCGGGGTCTTAGTGGGTGCCGGAGGAGCCGCGGTCCGCGAGGGTGCGGTCGCGGGCGAAGCGGTCGAGGGAGAAGGGCGCGATCAGCTCCGGGGTCTCGCCTTCTGCGATCAGTCGAGCCATCTGCTCGCCGCCGGCGGGGATCGCTTTGAAACCCCAAGTGCCCCAGCCGGTGGTCAAATAGAGCCCGTCGATTCCCGACTCGCCGAGGATCGGAGAGTAGTCCGGGCTCATGTCGCAGACGCCGGTCCACTGGCGGAGCACCTTCAACTTGCCGAGAAGCGGCAGCAACGTCATGGCGCGATGGGCGCAATGTTGGATGAAGGGATGGCCCGCGCGGTAGGAATAGCTGGGTTGGCGATCGATCTCGGCGCCGATCAACATCTCCCCGCGGGCGGTTTGGGAGGCGTAGAAAAGCAGATCCGCCGAGGCGACGATGGGATGGAATTGTCGTTGGTAGTGGTTGGTGACGAAGGCCTGCAAGGGATGGGTGCGAATGGGCAGGCGCAGGCCGACCTTGGACACCAGGCTCGTGACATGACCACCGACCGCGGAGAGAACGTGTCCGGCGTGGATCGGACCCTGTGGGGTGTCGACCCCGACCACCCGACCTCGATCCGTTTTCAAGCCGGTGACCTCGGTCCGCTGCGCTACGTCCACCCCCCGGGCCATGGCTCCCTCCGCGAAGGCCCAAACCACCCGATCGTGGCGGGCGGTGGCCGCGGCGGGGTGGTAGCTGCCGCCTCGCACCGGCCAGACCCCACCACCGTCGAGATCAAGCTGGGGGCAGATACGGAGGATGTCGTCGCGCTCGACGTAGACGGTGTCGGCGCCGAAGGCCGTGTTCAGCTCCGCTCGCGCTCGCTCGGCCCGGGCTCCCATCTCGCTGTGGGCGAGCCATAGGAGCCCCTTGCGCTCGTGCATCAGGCCGCGGCCGGTTTCTTGCTCGAGGCCCTGATAGAGCTCGACGCTGTGCTGATAAAAGCGCACCGCTTCCGGGATGCCGTAGTTGGCGCGAATCACCGTGGTGTTGCGGCCCGAGTTGCCGCTGCCGATATAACCCCGTTCGAGAACGGCGACGTTGGTGATGCCGTGGCGGGTGGCGAGGTAGTAAGCCGTGGCCAAACCGTGGCCGCCGCCACCGACAATGACCACGTCGTAGCTTTTCTTGGGCTCTGCCCAGCGCAGGGAGACTAGGCGTTCGACGAATTCGTTCATGGCATCCGCTCCTCGAGGTCCGCGGAAACACCAGCCGGCACCAAGACCAACACCCGCTCCTCTTCCAGCCAAAGCTTCAAGGGCAAGTCGGCGATCCGTCCCTGGGCGAAGGCGGGTCGCTCCTTCGGCAGGGGCCAGGGGCAGGCTCTTTCGAGGAATTCTTGGGCGGCCTCGGCGTCGAGCCGGGCTGCCGCAAAGCCGGTTTCCCGTTCCACCAGGATCCGGTCGAGGGGCTCCTGGTCGGTGGATTCGTCCACGAGTCGGAGGTCGTCCGAGGAAAGCGGCGACAACACGAAGATCTCATCGGCGGCGAAACGCAAGCTCAAGACGTTTTCTGGCAGCTGGAGCCGATCCAAAAGGTGGGCAGAACCGGCGATGCGGGTGCCTTCGAGCCGTCGGAATCGTCCGAGATCCTCCGGGTTATCCTCGGAGCCGGCCGGAGCTGTCCTAGCGGTCGACACCTCGGCGGCAGGCTCCAAGTTAGTGTCGACCTTGGCTCTCGATCTTCGATGCTCCGGATCATAGAAAGGCAGATCCACGCGGCGGGCGGGTCGGCCATCGACGACCAGCTCCCGGGGGCACCCACCGTCGACCTGATCGACCCAGGCCAGCAGGACCGCTTTGCCGAGGGCCGGCGACGCGCTGCTGGACGTGACATGTCCCACGTATTGGGGATCCGAGCCGGAGCCGTCGGTCGAAGGCGCTCGGACCACGGTGCCCTGGGGCGGCGCCGGCAAGTCCATTTCCACACCCACCAGGGACCGATCGAGGGGCATCTCGTCCGTGCGCTCCAAGGCCGTTTTGCCGATGAAGCGATCTTTATTGCCATGGATCGCCCAGGCGCAGCCGAGCCGCCGAGGGGTGGAGTCGAAATCCGTGTCGAGCCCGACGACGAGGTGTCCCTTGTCGAGACGAAGCTTGAGCAGAGCGTCGAGACCGTGGGGCCGGATGCCCGGGTCCTTTCCGGCCTCCAGAAGGGTACGCCACAGCGCGACCGAGTCGGCGGCGGCGTGGTGTAGCTCGTAGGACAGCTCGCCGGTGAAGCTAAGGCGCAGGATGCGGCAGCGGATGCCGGCGACCTCGGTCATGCCGTGGCGGGAGAAGCGTGGAAGGTCCGGGGCGCCCAAGCGCCGCAGAAGCAGGGCCGAGCTCGGCCCGGTCACGTTGATGGCGCCGAGGCTCAGGGTTTGGTTGAGCACCGTGACGTCGAACGGCTTGGATTCGGCCCAATCTCGCAGCCAGAGCTCGCCGAAGGTGGAGCCGGCGCTGGTCAGGGTCAGGTAGAAACGGTCGGGGTTGGAAGCTTCACGGGCCACCAACCCGTCGTCCACCACATAACCCCGCTCGTCCAGCAGCAGGACGTATCGGCAGGATCCCGGCTTGAGGTTCTCCACCCGTGTCGGCAGGATGAGATTCAGGAAGTCTTCGGCGTCGGGACCGGCGATGACGAATTTGCCCAAGGTGCTGACGTCGCCGATGGAGACGGCCTCTCTGGCGGCCGAGTATTCCGCGTCCGTATCGCCGTAGGTCCAGGGACGCCACCATCCGCTGGAGCGCTCCATCCGCGCCCCTAGCCGCAGGTGCTCGTCGTGAAGCGGGGTCCTGGGGGTGGCCTGGTGGTAGGCGCCGGCGGCGATTTCGCCGACGGTGGGTTGGCGGGTCATGGGCCGTGCCGTGAACGGCGCCTGCAGACGCCCGCCTTTGGCTTTGAGGAAGCCGCGCAAATAGGGCAAACATGTGGAGCCCTGGCAAGTTCCGGTGCCCGCTAGGGTGGCTCGCTTCACCAGCTCGAGCTCTTGAAATCCCCGCTGCCACACGCTTTCCAGATCTTCGACCGTCACCCCCGAGCAAGGGCAGATGGTGCCGGAGCTCGGGCCCGCGGGAAGATCAAAGGTCTCGGCGGCATCACCCACCGCCCTTACCGGCAGCCCTCGCCCCATGCGCAGCAGGGCGTCGCGGGCCTGAAAACCCAAACCCAACGACACCGTGTCGCAGGCGTATCGATGCTCCTTTCCGTGATGGTCGAGCATGACCACGGCTTCCACCCTGCCGTCGCCACGCGAATTGCCTTCGAATCGGCACAGCTCACCGACCGCCTGCTCGACGTCCAGGCCCTTCGGGGGAGCACCGACGGCAACGATGTTTCCGAGCTCGAATCCGGCAGCGTCGAGGGTTTCAGTGGCGCGCGCCGTCAGCAGGCCCTGCAGCTCCGAGCCGGGCACCACCGGCTGAAGCTCCGACGCCCCGGTGGCGATGACGATCTCATCACGGGGATGCAGACATAGGGTGGCGTCCCGGCTTCGGGCCACCACGGTGGGACCGTGGTAGATGCCGACGACTTCTTGTCCTTGGGCGGCGTCGAGCAGGATGACCTCCGAGCCCTTGGAACGGAGGTGCTCGACCTCTGCCCGGCCCGCAGGACCACCACCGACTACCACCACATCGCATTCGTGATGTCGGGCTTCTCGGACCGGCGATTCGTCGGCGCGGAAACCGGCTCTCGGCTCGCCGGCGTCGGGGATCAGGGGTGGTGTGCCGTCGCGATGGGATCGCTCCACCACCTGACCCGGGAGGGCCGGGGTTTGACATGCCCGAGAGTAGGCGACCCCGTCTACGGTGACCAAGCAATGGCTGCAATCGCCGGCAAGACAAAGACAACCGCCCCCCGTGGGATGGAGGTCGGCCCGTAGCATGGTCAAAAGCAGGGAGTCGCCGTCGCGGAGCTCGACGGTTTTTTGATCAATGGTCAGAGTCATCGTTGGATCGATTCCAGCTCGGTTTAGAGCAGACCCAGGCCGGCGAGCAAGACCGCCGTCACCGCCAGGGGAATGCCGACCACCATCAGAGGTTTCCAGCGGGGGGTGACCTTTAGACGCCCGGCGCCTGAGTTGGTGTCTTGAAGAAAGCGGTCGAAGGTCCAGCTGAAGATGACGTAAAAGCTCAGCAGCAGGCCGCCGGCGGGTAGAAGGTAGCTGCCGGACACCGTGTCGGCGAGCACGAAGAGGTCCATGCCGAATATCCGGACGTCGGACCAGGGGCCTTGGGAGAGAATCATCGGCACGGAGAGCACGAGGAAAGTCCCGGCGGTCAGCCAGGACGCGGATTTCCGGCGAATGTCGACCATGTCGGTGAGCGTCGTGGTCAGGACCTCGTGGAGGGCGGCGGCGGAGGTGATCGCCGCCAGGATCAAGAGGAAAAAGAAGAGCGATCCGAAGAGCCGACCGGCGGGCATTTGGGTGAAGAGGTGGGTCATGGTGACGAAGAGCAGCCCGGGTCCCGCGTCCGGCTCGAGATCAAAAGCGAAGAGGGCGGGGAAGATCACCAGGCCGGCCAGCACGGCGATGGCGGTGTCGAAAACCACGACGATGGCGGCGTTGCCCGGCACGTCGCTGCGCTCGGGGTCCAGGTAACCACCCAGGCCGAAGGCTGCGGCCATGCCGATGCCGATCGAATAAAAGGCCTGCCCCAGGGCGGCGAGCATGGTCTCGGGGGTGAGGGAGGTGAAGTCGGGCGTGAGGTACCAGGCGAGGCCGCGCCCGGCCCCCTCGAAAGTCATGGAGCGGACGGCGAGGGCGACCAACAGCAGCACGAGCAGGGGCATGGCGACCTTGGCGACCCGTTCCAGGCCGTTGCGAAGGCCGCGGGCGACGATCAGGGCGAGCACGAGCACGACCCCCGCGGTGTAGGCGAGCACCGGGCCGGGCGAGGCGATAAATGACTGGAATTGAGCGGTGAGCTGGTCCGGAGGCGTCCCGGTCAGGTCGCCGGAAACGATGCGGAAGAAGTAACCCACAATCCAGCCGATCAGCATCACGTAGTAGGACTCGATGAGGACCGCGGCGATGACGGCCAGCCAACCCAACAGATTCCAAGGATTGGATGTCGAGCCGGTGAGGCGGGCCATGCCCGCGATGGGTGTGAGCTGAGCGCGGCGTCCGAGAGAGATCTCGGCGGTCAGCAGGGGGATGCCGATGAGCAGGGCAAACGCCAAATAAACGACGAGAAAGGCTCCGCCGCCGTTCATGCCCGTCATATACGGGAATCGCCAAATATTGCCGAGGCCGACGGCGAATCCGGCGGTCGCCATGATGAATCCGAATCGGCTGGCCCAGGTTTCTCGTGCCATATGGGTATTGTATGGGTTTGCCGATAGGAGCGGTGAGGCGCGGATCCTTTCCAGTAGGACTTGTCCAGAATTGTTCTGTAGGCGGGGCGGCGCCGGCGGGAAAAAAAGATCCGTTTTGCCGGGCTGGGCAGATCCTCAGTTGGCTGATAAGCTAAAACGATTCAGTTGAAGGAATTCGAAGTCGCAAACGACTTGTGCTTAGGAGACGAGATGGACGGCCTATGGACTTCTCGGTGGGCTTCTCGGTGGACTACTCGGTGGATCTCTCGGGCGTTTCGTGCCGCTCCACGGGCCGGAGCCCGCCCATGGACGTCGATGCTGCTGGTGGCATGTGTGTGTGGCGCGTTCCTCAATGCCATGCTCCCCAATGCCGCGGTCGCGCAAGAGGATGATCTTTGGGACGAAGAGGTTCGACAACACGGCATTTTCCTGGATTCTCTGGACGTCAGCCTGATCAATATCGAGGTCTACGCAGAGCAGGACGGTAGTCCGGTGACGGATCTGGAGGTGACGGACTTCGAGCTGTTGGACGATGGTGAGCCGATGGAGATCAGCCACTTCCAACACGTGCGGGACGGCCGAAGGGTGCGGGACCTTCTAAAGACGGCCGTGGACGAATCCGGGGAGCCGGCGGGCGGGGCGACGGACCCGTCCGACCCGGAGCCTGGAAATCTAGAGCCGCAAGAGCCGTCGACCCTGGTGATTCTCGTGGACCATCCTTTTCTGGCCCCCGCCGCGGGACAGATGGTCTTTGAGCGCATCTCGCAGCAGCTGGACTCGATCGTGGCCCAGGGCACCCGCATGCTCTTGGTGAGCAAAGACCGCAAGGTGGAGATCGTCCAGCCCTTGACGTCGGATTTGGCTGCCGTCCGCGGGTCCCTCGAGCAGCTGGTCCAAAAACCCGGCACGAGCAGTCGGATGGAAGTGGCTCGGCTCATCCAGAGCGTCACGTCGGGACCGACCGAAGGCCTTGCCCGCTCCGGCCCCGGGGGCGCCGGCGGGAGCACCAAACGCACCTCCTTGCTCGACGCCCGGTCCGCCTATCAACAGGCGCGCAACCACAGCCAGGAAATGCGCGGTGAGATGCAGCTGAGCGTGAGATTGTTGCGCAAATTTCTCAGCTCACTCGCCGGTTTGCCCGGCCGAAAGGCCCTGCTCTATGTGGCCGACCGTCTGCCGACTCGACCGGGAGAGCTGGTTTGGCAAGCCTGGTTCCAGAAATTCGGCTTCGATTGGGGCCCCGAGCTGGGGGCGGCCTCGGTCGACGCGGCTCTAGCGGAATTCGACACCACCGCCGAGGTCCGGGAGCTGATCGCCGATGCGAGCTCCAGCCGAGTCGCCTTCTATCCCATCGGGTTGGGGGCGGACGCCGGGCCGAGCCTGACCGGTGCCGAGAGCCGTGGGATTTCGATCGGCGGCGCGGGGCGGACGCAATTTCGTGAGCAAGACTCCGGCCTGCGGTGGCTGGCGGCGCGAACGGGAGGCCGAGCCGCCATCGGGCGAGGCAATGCCGAGACCTTTTTTGCGGGCCTGCAATCCGACCTCACCGACTATTACTCCCTGGCCTACGCCTCTCCCCATCGCGGCGACGGCAGAACCCACAAGATTGAGGTCCGGGTCCGCCGGCCGGGAGTGAAGGTCCGCTATTTAGAAGAGTATCGGGACAAGTCCGCGGATCAGCAAATGGCCGACCGAACCCTCTCGTCGGTGATGTTGGGCACGCGGGCCAACCCCCTCGATGCCAAAGTCGAGCTGGGCAAAGCCAAACGTCAAAAGGACGGCCTCTATCGATTGCCCATCGAGGTGCAGGTGCCGATGGCGAATTTGGTGCTGTTGCCCGGCGAGATCTCCCACTCCGGCAAGCTGACCCTGGTGCTCGTGGTCAGCGACCTCGATGGCGGCTTGAGTGATCCGGTCCGGATTCGATTGCCTTTCGAGATCAAAAACATTCATCTCATGGAAGCCCTTTCCAGCACCTTTGAATATCCCACAGAGCTGCTGATCCGTCAGGGACGCCAGGTGTTGGGAGTCGGGCTGCGGGACGATCTCGCGGACGTCGGCTCGACGCTGACCCTCGAGGTCGAGGTCGGTTCGTGAGCTCGAGCGGTCCGGACAGCCTTCGCGCCACAGGTTTTGGCAGGTGGTTTTGGCTCGGGTTGGGATGGGCTCTGTGGGTGGCCTTGATGCCCCGACTCTTGCTCGGTCAGACACCGCCGGAGCTGCAAATTCGCACCTTGCCCGGGGCAAAAGCCGACGTGGCCGCGTTGCTCTTCGCCGGCACCGAAGGCGGTTCCCTATGGACCGCGGCCTCGGTGTTGCCGTCGGCTGCCGGAGACGGTTTGGAGCTGAGCCTCGAGATCGACGGGCGATCGTGGTTGGAGACCCACGATCCGCCGCCGGCCAAGCTGGGTCTTGAAATCTATGTCTACGTACTTTCCGAGTCCAAGCTGGTGGAAAGCTTCGCCGGCCGTTTGACCCTCGACACCGCCACCCATGGGGATCGATTGGCTGCCGGCGGGCTGCGGATCGGTCTGCCCTTTCGGCCCTCGTCGGATTCCGGCGACACGTCCTACGATCTTCGGTTGTTGGTCCGCGACCGCGGGTCCCAAAGTTTTTCTCTGCGCCGCTTGCGGGCCTATGTCGGAAATTCCGGGGGCGCGGCCGCCGCCAAGATGCCGGCGCGCACGGGTTGGCTGACCGCCGGCGTGCCCGATCGAGACATGGAGCTGTTCGATCCTTGGCCCGTGTGGGTGCTCGGCCGCAATGAAACACCCCTGCCGGGTTTGGGGCTCGGGCAGGGCTGGGAGCTTGTGGACGAAAGAGGTGAGCTCTTGGCCGATTGTCGTTTGCAATGGCGGGAGGGCCGGGTTCGAATCGAGGGAGAGGCGGATTGCGCGGGTAGCCGGCGGCTTCGCCCCAGCGGAGCTTCCGCGAAAGAGCGGGGTTGGAGCCAACCGATACTTCTGCTGGAAGCGGCCTGGAACGATCAGAATCCGAGCTGGGCACAAGTCCGAAGGATGCTCGAAAACCCCGAGGAACGCCGGCAGGTGGTGTTGGAGGACTTGGAGGGTCGACGTTCCCGTCGGGTCGCCGCTTTGGTCAGAGCCTACGAGGAGGTGCTGGAGCAGCTGACCTCAGGGGACGTGGATCGAGCGGTCGAGTCGTTGATCGAGCTGGATAGCGGCCTCTTCGAAGCCGCGGATCACGGGGCGGGTCGCCAGGCGGACGCACCGGAAACCTTGAGCCAGGCCGTCGTTAAGCTCGCGCGACCCTTGGCCAAGCGCTATCCGGAAAGCCTGTTGCCGATCATCTGGCTCCATTTGGCCTTGCACGATCACTATGTGCAAGAGCTTCAAGAAGATGCCTTCGTGCTCGAAGCGACGTGGGCTCGCATTCGCACCCTGGCGGAGCTTTACGCCGAGTCCGCGGACGACGCTGGACAGGAGATGTCGGGGCGTTTGGCGTCGTCGGTGCTCGCCGAGCTCGGCATCGCCGTCGACGAGGCCGGCTTGCCGCGCTCGGCCCTGAGGCTCCTGGAGCAGGCGACGGAGGTGGATCCGAGCAACGCAGAGGTGTGGCGCTACCTGGTTTTTTGGCACGAGCGCCGCGGTCAGGTCGATCGAGCCGTGGGCGCCCTGGAGAAGCTCTTGGAGCTGCGTCCGGAGCTCGACGATGCCCGGCTGCGGTGGGCGATCGGCTTGCGCCGTTTGGGCCGCACCGACTCCGCCATGGCGGCATTGGAGACCCTGCTCGACGGGCGGGAGGCGCCGGAGGTGAAGGTGATCGCCTTTCAAGAAGCCGCGCGCCTTCACGGCGAAGCGGGCCGGTTCGAGCCGGCGATCTCCTTGTTGGAAGACGCGGTGATCCGATTCCCCACCAACCAGCGTCTACGTCTACAGCTCGCGCATTACTTGGAGCGCCGCCCGGGCCGCGATGTCGAGGACCGCCGCCGAGCCGGTGCCTTGCTCGACGAGCTGCCCGCGGCGGAAGGTCCTTCGCCGCGATATGTCTACCAACAACCTCCGTCGTCCGAGGACGGCAGCGCGCGCATTGAGCTCCGTCGGCATGCCATCGCTCGCCTGCCGGTGCTGGCCCAGGCGATAGCCGCCGTCAACCGAAGGGAGGCACGAAGATGAGCGCGCGGCGCTGGATGGTGCTCGGTGTGTGGTGGTGCTCGGGTTGGGTCCTGATGCTCACCCCTGCCTTGGGCTTAGATCTCTTCGTTCACCATCCGCGGGACGGACAGGTGGTTTTCGGCTCGGTGGAGGTGCGGCTCGAGGTCTTAGAGGACGCGCCGATTCGGGACATCGTGATCCGTTTGGACGGTCAGGAGGTGAAGAAGCTGACCGCCGAGCCGTTCCTCACCACCGTGGATGTGGGAGAAGAGAATCGCGGCCATGTGCTGGAGATTATCGCCACAGATGTTGAGGGAGCCTCGGTCACGCGCACCATCGTCACGGGCCGCATCGAGGTGCATTTCGAGCTCGATTTAGGCCTCCAGCAGCTCTACGTCACCATCGACTCGAACGCGCAGGCTTCGAAGCAGCTGTCGAGAGAGGACTTTCAGGTGCTCGACGACAAAGTGCCCCAAGATTTGGTGACCTTCGAAGACGGCAACGCGCCGTTCACCGCGGCCCTGCTGGTGGATTCGAGCCGCAGCATGGTCGGTCGGCCGTTGGCGTCGGCTTTGGCGGGGGCCCGGGCCTTCGTGGCCGGCATGCGACCCTTGGACGAAGCCGCGGTCTTGGTCTTCTCGGATCGGCTGCAAGCGAGAACCCCGTTTACCGCCGATCCGGAAGCGGTCGCGGAGCAGGTCGCCCGGGTCGAGGCCTCGGGCGGCACCGCCGTCTACGACCACCTCTACCTCGCCTTGGAGCAAATCAGCCGTCGCCAAGGACGCCAAGTGGTGATTTTGTTATCGGACGGCATCGATGTGGAAAGCGTCCTGTCACTCCAGGATGTGGAGTGGAAGGCCCGCCGAAGCCAGGCATTGATCTATTGGATTCGTCCCCGAGGCCAAATCGAGGAAGGTAGCTCGTTCTTCTCCTTTTGGCGTGGCGCGGAGCAATATGCCGAAGACCTCAAAGCCTTCGAGCAATTGGTCGAAGGCACCGGCGGCCGGATCCTGGAAGTGGATCACATCGATCGAGCGGGCGAGCTGCTGGCTGAGATCTTGGCCGAGCTGCGCAGCCAATACGTGCTCGGCTACTACCCGACCCGAGACCTCGACGACGGCGCCTGGCACACCGTCGACGTCAAAGCGCGCGGCCTAAGCCTCCGCCATCGCCAGGGATATTTCGACGAGTCACCGTAGCTCGACAGCACCTACCTTTCTTTAGTGAGCAGTCCCATCGACGGAAAACCGGAAGGGTTCTAGGGAAAGGTCGCTCTGATCTTTGGGATCATTTTCCTTTTCGAAGTGCATATCCACCTAGGAGAACGAGGAGCCCAACCCCAAGGGCTACGATTTCTTTCGAGATCGGAACCGCAGAGTCAGACTCGTGCGTCGGCACTTGAATCTCTGCCGACAATTGTGGGCGAGTCAGACATTTACACTGGCCATCATCGTCCAAATCGAAGCTCGTGCAGCTGGCTGGAACTAGCCAGTCTTCGCGAAAGCCACCCGAAACCAAGGGACTGTATCGGACCACTGCATGGCGCATTCCCACGTAAACCTCACCGAGGTCTGAAATACCCATGGAGTCGGGATAGAGAGAGGAAAGATCGCTGCTGTGCTCAATGATGAGCTGTCTCTTCTTAAAACTCTGCAAACCTAATGATGTCGAGATCCATAAGTTTTTTTCTTGACTATCGAGAGCTGAGGCTTCAGGGGCGGCAAGCAACTGAAGATTTTCCGATACTTCCCACTGGGCGCTCTGATGATCCTTCTCTATTATCAACAATGATCCAAAGGAGACGCTGAGATGGGCAAGACCACTCAAGGCCACTACCTCTTCTCCGATGCGATGGATCCCAGTGATATTTTTGTCAAAGAGCTGTCTTTTCCTTTCACCTGAATTGTCAAACCACCACAGCTCCCCCCCCCACTCACCGCGGTTAGTCCCAATCAGATATCCGTCGCTTACCTGTAAGGTCGAGCTGACCGAGTTGAGTGTAGCCGCGAATGGGAGCTCAATAGATGTCTCAACTTCCGGCCTCCAGAGGGAAAAAACTAGGCTACCCTTTCTTTTCACGATTCTCCAACTTCCGATATCACTTCGTCCAGCGCAGTGACGTGCTAGAGAACCAGCCGGAAAAGGCTCAGAAATCTTCCATTGCCCTTCCCCGCCGCTAGGTGACGCATCGAAAGCCGGGCAGCAAAGGAAGAAGAGAAACATCAGGGCTAATCGTCCTGGTTGCAAACGGATCGCAGCTAGTTTAGGCATTCGTTACCTTCTATAGTTTTTAGATCGCTCTGAACCGCAGTAACGAATTGAACATTGAAGTAAGCGCTCCAGCTCACAGCTCGCTCAGGTCCGTATGGAACTGAAGTTGCCCCGGTTTCGTGGACAGGTATGCTCTTTCGAGCAAGGAGGTCCCGATGCCGAAATCACGCCCCGAATATCCAGCAGAATTTAAGAAAGAGATTGACCCGCTCCCCAAGTTTGTACCACGGCTAATGTGAGTTGCCTTTTCCGATTTGACTCTGAAATACATTTTTTCGGACTGACCCATACCGGTTTGGCTCGCCGCCCGCAGGGGCTGTCAAGGGCTTGCCGCGCGGAGCGCGGGCGGCGCAGCCGACCCTTGACGGCCACGAGGACGGCGAGACGATTAAACCGGGGTCAGGCCGCTGCGACATCTTCACTCCGGTCACGACCTGGGGTCGTGTCTTCTTTCAGGGCCGCTGCAAAGACCGCCGGAGGGCGATTGCCCAACGAGCTGTGCGGACGGACCTCGTTGTAGTCCTGGACCCACTCCTGGATCAGCCTCCGTGCCGACCAAAGGCTCGTGAACCAATGGGCATTCAAGCACTCGTCGCGAAACTTGCCGTTGAAGCTCTCCACGAAACAGTTGTCCACCGGCTTTCCCGGTCGGATGAAACGCAGCTCCACACCATGCCGATGGGCCCATTGGTCCAGTGCGCGGCTGGTGAATTCCGGCCCGTTGTCCACCACGATCCCCTTAGGAAGCGGTCGACTCTCCGCGATTCGATCCAGCACCCGCGTTACGCGGTCTCCGTTCAAAGACGTATCGACTTCGATCGTCAGGCACTCGCGGGTCCCGTCGTCGAGCACGTTCAGCGTTCGGAATTTGCGACCGCTCGAAAGGCCGTCACTCATGAAATCCATCGACCATTGCTCGTTGGCCCTCACTGGGACTGCTCGCGGAAGACGATTCGCGCCGGCTACCTGCTTGCGCTTTTTGCGCCGAACTGCCAATCCTTCCTCTCGATAGATCCTATAAACCCGTTTGAGGTTGACCGCTTGGCCGTCGTCCGGAGCCAGCAATGCATGCAGTCGCCGGTAGCCGAAACGCGGTCGTTTCGAGGCCAGCTCAAGCAGCTGCTCGCGGAGAGCGCCGTCGTCGCGACGGGCAACGTAGCGCACCATCGAGCGGTGAGCACCGACCAAAGCACAGGCCCTCCGCTCGCTGATCTCAAACTTCTCCCGGATCCAATGAACCGCCTCACGCCGGGCCGTGGGGCTCACCATTTTTTTGCCAGCGTCTCTTTGAGAATCTGTTTGTCGAGCGTCAGCTCGGCGACGGCCGCCTTGAGGCGACGATTCTCCGCTTCGAGCTCCCGCATTCGACGCGACTCGTTGACGGTCATGCCACCGAATTTAGACTTCCAGCGGTAATAGGTGCCTTCTGCCATCCCATGCTCGCGACAAACGTCCTTGACCGAAGCTCCACCTTCGACTTGCTCCAAGATTCGAATGATTTTTTCTTCGCTGAATCGACCCTTACGCATGTGCTCCTCCTCGGTCCGATTCTCTCATTTCGGCCGGACCAGTTTTCGGGGAGCAGGTCAAGATCGTCGAGCTCGCTCGGGCCGGCGACAGCCCCGCCAAACTCGCCAAGCAGTATGAGCCGTCGGCGGTCACCATTCGTAAATGGGTCGCCCAAGCAGACCTGGACGAAGGTCGCCGTGAGGATGG
>JAUIJL010000015.1 GCA_030431255.1 Thermoanaerobaculia bacterium
TGGTCAGTAGGCGGCCCGCCGGGTCGTAGGTGTACTTGGTGATCCGGCCCAGCTGGTCGACTGAGGCTACGGTTCGACCCTCCGCGTCGAAGACGTTTCGAGTGTGAGTGCCGTCGGCGTAGATCACTTGAGCCAAGCGACCCTGCTCGTCGTATTCCTGGATGGTCCCGCGGCCCCGCTCGTCGATTTGCTGGGTCACCCGACCCAGCAAATCGTAGACGGTTTTCGTGGAGGTGCCGTCCGGGGCGGTGACGGTGACCACTCGGTCTAAATCATCATATTGGTAGCGGGTGACTAGGGTTTCGAGCTCGCCGTTCCGCAGGGTGCGGGTGGTGGTCGAAGTCAGGCGATTGCCGTGGTCGTCGTAGGTGTGACTGGTGGAATGACCGAGGGCGTCGGTTTCCTTCTCCACGTTGCCGTAGGCGTCGTATTCGAACGAGGTCACCTGGTCCAAGGCGTCGGTGATCGAGCCCAGCTCGCCGCGGCTGGTGTAGCCGAAGTCTGTCTGCACATCCAAGGCGTCGCGCGTCCATTCCAGCTCGCCGTTGGATTTGTAGCGATTGGTGGTCGTGTGATTCAGCGGGTCGGTGATCGTTTCCGGTAGACCGAGGATGTGGTAGGTGAACGACGTGACCTCGTTCAAGGGATTCTTGATCGACTTCAGATCGTTGGAGCCGAAATACTCATAGGTCGTGGTGTGACCCAGATCGTTCTTTTCCGTGCGCAAGAGATCGCGATCGTAGGTGCGGGTGGTCTTTTCGCCGTTCTCGTTGATTTCGAGCGTCACGTTGCCGCGCGGGTCGTATTCCATCACTCGGGTGAAGCCGAGGCGGTTGGTGATCACCTCGCGACGACCCTCCAGGTCGTGGTCGAAGAGCATTTCGCGGCCTGAGGCGTCGATCATTTTCACCATGCGGCCGTTTTCGTCGTATTCCGTGCGCACGGCTCGGATGCCGTAGGCGTTGTGGATGTCTTCGAGGTAGTGATTTCGGTAAGTGAAGCTGGTTTCCGCCTCTGCGCGATCCGTGTGCAGGATTAAGTCGTTATTTCCATCGTAGCTGTAGATGTTGCGGTTGCCTCTGGGATCGACGATTTCTTCAATTTCCCCGTCCGCTCCTCGGATGAATTCCACGCCTCGACCGCTGGAGTGGGTGATGCCGTCCGGGGTGATCTCTAGGGTGTTGCCGTGCAGGTCTTCGAGGTGGGTGACGCCGTCCTGGAGGTCCAGATGGAAGATTCGGCCGTCACGGGTGGTGAGCTTGACGTCGTCGGGCACGAAAGGCTGCTGGGTGTGGCGATCGAGCACCCCGTCGCTGTTGTTGGGGTAGAAGACCTCGGCATTGCCAAGGATTTCTAGGGTGGTGCCCGGCAGCGGGCCGTCGACCCATTCGAATTCGGCGTCGGCGATGCAACCGCCGATCAGGGTGCTCGGGCGCTTGAGCACCAGTCGGAAGCGATAGACCTCCTGGTCGGAGAGTCGGACCGTCGTCAAGTGGCTCTTGGTCTCTTGGACCACCGAGCACGGCAGACCCCACGGACCCGAGGTTGCCGGGATTTGCCAGCCGTCACCCGGCGGACGGTTGTTTTGGTAGAAGCCTTGGCGGATGTCGAGGGTCCAGCCCACGCCGAAGTCGCCGAGACGTTTGTCGCGGCTGTCGTAGGTGCGGAGGATGCGGATATCGAGGCCCGAAAGCGGGATCTGCAAGTCTACGAAGCTGAGGGTGAAGTGGCCAATTTTCATCTGCCCGTCGACCACCACAGAGATGCGATCCTCGACGATGCGTCCCAGACTGTCGACCGCCTCGAGCCTGAGCTCGTGCAGACCGTTGAGCAGCAAGGTGGGGTCGAAGGTGGCGAGCTTTTCACCCGCGCGAGGCTGGGACCCGCGAGCCAGCTCTTGCCAATCGGTTTGGCCGATCAAGCGTGTTGAAACACGCCAAAAGTCGAGCAGCGGGCTCGACACGTTGCCCAGCAAGTCCGTCGGCTCGGTGACCTCGCTGAGGTCGATCGGAGCGGCAAACGCCACCGTCGGGGCGTCACCTTGGTTCGGAATCTCCAGAGTCACGTCTTCGGTGACCAAGATCCAATAGCCCTTACCGACCTCAAATACCTGAAGGTCGTTGGCCCAATCCGGCACGGTGACGTCGTGGATGGCCCAGGGATCCTCGGTGTCGGACGGGTCGTAGCCGTAGACCATCGAGTATTTGCCCCGGATGTCTTGAAGAGCGGTCTTGATGTGTCGGTTTTGACTCGCTGGGAAGCCGATCAGGTTCCAGCCCGTGCACAGCTGCCATGAGCTGGTCGTCGGAAGCTGTCCGGGGGATGGCAAGGCACCGGAAGCTGTGGCGTCGAGCCAGAGGCCTTGGGTTGGGTCGATGGCCGCGAGCGTGGAGCCGGACGGGTTTGCCGGATCGTAAACCTTCCATTTGTCGGTCGAGGGGGCGCAGGCGTCGTAGAACCAGACCGACGAATAGCTACCGTCGATGGGTGCGAAGACGTCGGACGGGGTGCTCGGGGTCGGCGTTTCCGGGATCGAGATCAGGTTCCACGAAGGCAGAAAAGGTAATGAGTCCAGGTCAGCTTTGGCGAAGGTCGTCGGTCCGGTCGGAGTGCGGCCGGCTGAGGTGCCACGCGTCTCAGAGACGGCGAAACTTGGGGGTGATGGTGGTGTCGGTCGGTCCGCCGGTTCTGAGACGGCACCGAAAACGATGGGTGCAAGAGCTGCCGGAATGGGTGCCAAGCGTTTCGATGGGGCCACTTTCGACGACGCCGTCTGGTGCTCAGCGAGCTTCTTTAAGATCCTCTCTTGCTCCCGCGCCTTTTCGCCGGCCCCGGCTTGCGGACGGGCCTCGGTGGTTCGACGCTCGCCGGCCATTTCCTGAAGAGCGAAGACCGGCGGACCGTAGACACACATCCACAGGCAGAAGAGCTGCACGGCAAAACGCTTCAGGCCACGACCCAAGCTTGATACTTCATCTCCGTCTGTGATGCTGTGATGGCACAGATTTTCGCATTCTTCAGTGATAGCTCATCCCCTTGAGACCGGAGCAAGGACTTACCCTAAGCTGACTCTTTCGCGTCTGGCTTTAGATGGTCTCGACCCCGACTAGGCGTTTTTCAGCTGAGCCCGGAAAGTGAACTTCACTCCGCCGAAGCTGATCAGGTCGCCGTTTTTCAGCTGGGTGATGGAGACGGGTCGTCCGTTGACGGTGGTGCCGTTGGTGGAAGCTAGGTCTTTCAGGGTGTAGAGCTCGGGACCACCGATGTCCAGCTGGGCGTGTTTTGAGGAGACACGCGGATCTCTGATGGCCATGCCGTGATCACCGCGGCCGATCAGCAGCGGCGTTTTGGTGACCATGAATCTCCGGCCGGCTTGGGGGCCTTCGGTCAGCTCGAGGCCGACCTGAACGTATTGGAACGGGTCGACTGCGGATCGTTGGGAGTGAAAGCCGGCCGCGCCCAAATCGGCGACGGTCATGTCGCCGTCCACTTCATCCAACAAGCTGGACGTGCCGCCGAAGGGCTTGGGCGCTGTGCGGACCTCGGCGGCGAGCTCTTGCAGTTGATCGACCCTTGGAGCCCCCATGCCCCGGTGGGGAGTAGGGTTTGGGCTTTTTGGGCGACCTGTGGCTGGCGAGCTCATGGCGGGCTGAGGTGCGGCCGGCTGAGGTGCGGCCGGCTGAGGCGCGGCCGGCTGAGGTGCGGCCGGCTGAGGGGTGGCTGCTTGAGGAACGGCCGACTGGGGAGCGGCGGCCCGAGGAGGTCCGCCGGTGATTTCCGACAGGTCTTTGATCGGATTGCCGGGCATGCTCGAAACGGAGAGCTCCAGCTGGAAGGGTGCCAAGTGGAGCCGGAGGGCCGCGCCCGGTTGGACCTGGGCCGACGGCACAGATTGAGATCCCACGGGCAGGGCGAATCCCTCCATGCCCGAGACCGCAAAACCGCTATCGTTCCGGCGGACTTCGATGGCATGGATGGGCATCGAGGTGTTGGGCAGCCTCAGATGGCATGGGCCGCTTCCGATGACGAAGATCTTGGAGCCGAGATCGAAGGTGCCGTTGATTTCCCCGTCCGGCCCTTTGACCACCACGTTGAGGGAGCTGGGTGTGTGGGCCGGCCGAGCCGGGAGCGGTACTTTTTCGGTGGCCCCGGCCCCAACAGCACGGCCCGTAGGCGCTCCGGTAGCGCTTCGAAACTTTCTTAGGTCAACCCGCGATGGTGGCAAGCTTCCGCCCGCTTGGGAGCCCGGCATGGGCACCCAAGAGCTACGGCAGGCGGGGCACAGCAGGGTATGGCCCTGGATGTGGGGTTGGTAGACGTCGGGCACCGAGTAGCGAGCGGCACAGCTAGGGCAGTGGAGCGAGAGAAATTCGGCCACGGGCAGCTCCTGGTCAAGAAAAGAGATTGGGAATTATAGCCCTATGTCTATCGGAGGAGCGAGCGAGTAAGCCTTTAGGAGTCGTTCATGTGCCGGCGAAGCACCTCACGAGCTCGGTCGGCGATCTTTGGCCAGCGAAATTCCTCGGCCACTGCACGGACGGAGTCGGGACGGAAGGACTGCCGCTGATCTACGAACCGCAGGATGCCCTCGGCAATGGTGTCCGGAGTGGAGCGGTCGATCAGCAGACCGTTGACCCCGTCTCGTACCGCGTCCGTGGCACCGCCCTCTCGGCTGCAGATCACCGGCGCTCCGCCGGCGGATGCCTCCATGTAGACGATGCCGAAGCCTTCGACGTCTTTTTCGGTGGCTCGGGAGGCCAACACGAAGAGGTCGGTGTGGCGATAGGCGGCCAAGAGCTGCTCGAAGCTGACGCTGCCGGTGAAGGTGACCCGGTCCGCGAGGCCGAGCTCTTGTGCCAGGGCTTCCAATCGTGGGCGATCATCTCCATCTCCGACCACGGTGTAAGTCCACGGAAACCGGTCGCCGATCTGCTCCAGGGCCCTCAGCACGCCGTCGACATTCTTACGCCGGGTGTGTCGGCTGATCCGAGTGACCGTCAGGATTCTCAGGGAGGCGTCGGGCGCCGGCTCGTTGGGTTGAAAAAACGCGTCGGCGACGCCGGGAAATACCACCGAGACGCGGTCGCTGGACAACCCCAGCCGCTCTTCGATCAAAGCCGCGGTTTGATGGCTGTTGGTCAGCACGTGTCGCACCTGGTTGAGGTGGGAGAGAATCGCCCGTCGCCGCAGACGATGGCGGAGCTCGGCCACGTAAGGTCGCCGAAAGGCTTCGAGCCATCGGGGACCACAGGCGAGCCATGGATTGATGAAATCGTTGCCGTGGAGATAGCAGAAGAACGGTTTCGTCAGGCGAGACGCCAGTGGAATCAGACCGGCGTTTAAGGCCAGCCACATATCGATTTGCTGCTCATCCGCCGCGAGCAGAGGGAGGTCGCGGTGGGGCCGACCGGAGATGTTGTCGATGTGGGGGAACGAAAAGGTCGGGGGCTCGGAGGTTTTCCCCCGGCTGTGGAAGGAATAGACCCTGATGTGATCCTGCGAGGCCAACGACTGGGTCAGCCCTTTAGCCAGCTCCGCCATTCCCCCGAGCATTGGGGGAAACTCAGGGGCGATGACTCCAATTCTCATGGATACCTCTCCTAGTATGAATCGACAAAAGAGAATGCTAAGCCCGATGTCTCAAAAAGTCCAATAGGAGCCGGCGGCGGGTTTCCGTTCGCCATCTCGGCTCGACGGGCAAATCGTGTTGCTTCTCGGAACCCGAGGGGATGGAGAGGCCGATCTTCGAACGGCCTTGATCATCGTTCGCCTCGAATTCTGGCCCATGCTAATCTTAATGCTGCGACTCACTTTTGCTGCGTGCAAGCGGGGGGAGCCGAGTCTCTTGTGACGGTGTGTTTTTCTCGATTTCGCGACAATTCAAGTCGAGCGTCGGGGAGCCCGGAGGGCCGATTCACGGATGTTGTTTCGTTGACAAGATCGTTGGTTATTCGGTAAATTTTACTGACGTTATTTCTGCTTTCAGGGGTTCTGGACAATATACCGCTTCTTTTTGGACAGTCCATCGGCAGGCTCAAATGCCCAAAGGCAGGGTCGACGGCAGTACGTCGATGGCTTGGAGCGCGCTAAAAGGGCCGGAGATGTCCGAATCCTAGGTGAATCTGATGAATGATGCGCGGCGCCAGCTTCTGCACGAGATGTTCAAGCTGGTGGATTTGGTCATCATGATGGTGGCCTTCGTTTTGGCTGTGTGGGTGTCTCTAAATCCCAGTGCCCCGGAAGTGGTGAGCACGGGCTCGGACGAGGACGTTTTACCCGTGCAGCTCGCCGGCGCCGACGAGCGGGAGTTTCCATCGGCCGGGTTAGCCGATCTCGATCCCGCGACTGAGCCATCGAGCTCTTCCATGGCCGGCCCACGGTCGGAGACTGAATCGGTTGGGCCGGAAGACCTCTCGTCGATGAGCTCGGAATCCCGAGAAGCGCCGAGCTCCACTCAGCTCCAGGGTGTTCTTTCCTCGGAGCCCACAGGCGAGCCCGATCCGACGGCGTCAAGGGCACCGCCCGCCAACACGCCCACCGAGTCCTTCCTGGTGAATTGGTGGCGTGAGCACGTCAAGAAATACGATCAAGCTGAAGCCGAGGCCGCGGAGCCGGATCGAGTGGAAGCGGTCTTGCGCCGAATCACCGTCGGCAACGTCTTCTTCGTCATGGCGATGCTGATCGTTTGGCACGCCGCGCTGAAGGGGCGAAGTCTCTACAACTCTCGCCGCTTGGATTCGACCCTCGGCGAGGTCCTCGACGTTTTGCGCGCCGGGTTTCTAGCCTCTTTGGTGGTCAGCGCCGTGGCCAATCCGGTCTTGCAAGCCAAGGGTCTGGACATCGATCCCGCCAGCTTCACCGTCCATTTCTTCCTCTTCGCCATCGGCACGACGGTGATCGTCAGGGTTTTGGTCCGACGTCTACTGGAATATATGCGGCTTCGCGGGCGAAATCTGCGGGCCGTGCTGATCATCGGCACCAACCATCGGGCCTTGCGATTCGCCAAGGCGATCGAGGCTCGGCCCGAGCTGGGTTATTACGTGGTCGGCTTCGTGGACGAGGAGTGGGACGGCATTGCGGGATTCAAGAAGGGCGGGCACAAGCTCGTGGCCGGCCTGAAAGATCTGAGCTCCTACATCGCCAATCATGTGGTGGACGAGGTCGTGGTGGCCCTGCCGGTTTCCAGCGCCTATATCTACTCGTCGAGAATCGTCAGCCTGTGCCAAGAGCAGGGTTTGACGGTCCGCTTCGTGTCCCAGATTTTCGATTCGAGACTGGCGAAGGGCAAGCTGGACGTCTTCGACAACGAGCCGATGCTTTCTTTGGAGGGCACTCCCGACGAGAGCTTCAGCAATTTGTTCAAGCGCATGATGGACCGCTTCGCGGCGGCCGTATTGCTCTTCCTGCTGGCGCCCCTCTTCCTCTTGGTCGCGGCGGTGATCAAGCTGACGTCCAAAGGTCCGGTATTTTTCATCCAGCAGAGGGTGGGCCTGAACAAACGCATGTTCGGGGTTTACAAATTCCGAACCATGGTGGAAGACGCCGAGGAGCGGCTGAAGGAGCTCGAGCATTTGAACGAGGTCTCAGGTCCCGTCTTCAAGTTGGAAAAAGATCCACGGTTGACCCCGATCGGCGATTTCTTGCGACGAACCAGTATCGACGAGCTGCCCCAGCTCATCAACGTGCTTCTGGGTGATATGAGCTTGGTGGGGCCGCGACCCCTGCCGGAACGCGACTATCGGGGTTTCGACACCGATGCCCATCGGCGCCGCTTGAGCGTGCGGCCCGGCATTACCTGCACCTGGCAGGTGTCCGGCCGGAACTCGATTCCCTTTGAGCAGTGGATGCAAATGGACTTGGACTACATCGACAACTGGTCGATCTGGCTGGATTTCAAGCTGTTGCTACAGACGATTCCGGTGGTCTTGGGACCGTTGCTGTTCTTCCGCAAGGGCGAGTTCATGAAAGGTAAGGATCAAATCCAAGACGCGGAAACGGTGCCTTCGAATTCCGCGGGACAAGGCAGCTGACGCTCTAAGAGCCCACTAAAATCACCCCTCGATAGTAGGAGTTTCATATGCCCATTCCCGAGCTCGATGGTGTTTCGGTGCTTGTGACCGGAGGCGCCGGCTTCATTGGTGGACATCTGGTGGAAGAGCTGATCCGGTGCGGAGCCAAGGTTAAGGTCCTGGACGACCTGAGCACCGGCCTGGCCTCGAATTTGGAGTCGGTGCTCGATCAGATCGAATTCATCGAGGGAGACTTGCGGGATCGCTCGGATTGCGCCAAAGCCTGTGACGGCGTGGATACGATTTTTCATCAAGCGGCTCTGGGCTCGGTGCCTCGATCCGTCAAAGACCCGGCCTTGAGCTTGGCGGTCAATGTGGGTGGGACCTCGAATCTATTTACCGCCGCCCGGGATCACGGAGCGCGGCGGATCGTCTTTGCCTCGTCGTCCAGCGTCTACGGTGACACGCCGACCCTGCCGAAGCGAGAAGGCGAGGAAGGCGACGTGCTCTCGCCTTACGCCATGTCCAAGCTGATGTGCGAGCAACTGGCGGAAATTTTTCAGCGCTGTTATCAGATGGAAATCATCGGTCTGCGGTACTTCAATGTATTCGGTCCCAGGCAGCGTCCCGACGGCCCCTACGCAGCGGTGATACCTCGCTTTTTCGCGGCCTATCACTCCGGCACCGCACCCACGATTTTCGGCGACGGCGAGCAAAGCCGTGACTTTACCTATGTCGGTGATGCGGTGCGCGCCAACCTCTTGGCGGCGGGAGCTCCGGCCGAAGCTTGTGGGCGCTCGTACAATGTGGCGGGCGGAAAGCGGGTGAGCCTCAACCAGCTCTGGAAGCTCATCCGCGACTTGGTGGGCGGTGGCCCCGAGCCGGAATACGGAGATCCTCGTCCCGGTGATGTCCGCCACTCCCTGGCCGATCTGGAGGCCGTGGGAGCGGGTCTGGGTTTCGAGCCGGAGGTGGGGATCGACCAAGGCCTGGCCATGACGTCTGAAGGTTACCGGCAGTGAGCCCGAGCCGCTGATCCTGGATCTGCGCGGATTTGTCGAGTCTTCCGGGCAGGGCACGACAAGGCCCTGGCTTCAGATGATAGGCTAAACTTATGGCGAAAGTTTCAGCTCCGCCGCCCAAGCGGCTGCGGATTGCATTTCTCGGCGCTCGAGGGGTCGTAGGTACCTATTCTGGTATCGAGACTTACTACGAAGAAGTCGGATCGAGGTTGGTGCAACGGGGTCATGAGGTGACCGCCTATTGTCGTACCTACTTCACCCCGCCCATGGACGAGTATCGGGGAGTCCGGGTTCGACGCCTGCCGTGCCTCCAGGGCAAGCACATCGAAACCATGTCCCACAGCCTTTTGGGGACCCTGGATCTGCTCTTTCGCCGATTCGACATCGTGCAATACCACGCCATCGGATCCGCGCCTCTAGCTTGGATCCCCCGTTTATTCGGCAAAAAGACCGTGGTCTCCGTCAGGGGGCTGGACTGGCAGCGGGGCAAGTGGGGGCTGCTGGCTCGGTCCTATTTGCAAGCGGGTGAATGGGCGTCCGCCCGCTGCCCTAGCGCTACCTGCGTGGTTTCGGGGGTCCTACAAGACCACTACGAAAAAACCCACGGCCGCCGTCCGTTCATGATCCAAAACGCCGTCGTGCCGCCGGTGCGCGTTCCGGTAGAGCGCCTCCATGAGCACGGATTGGGCTCGGGTGATTTCTTGCTCTTCGCAGGACGGTTGTCTCCGGAAAAAGGCGTACACACCTTGTTGGAAGCCCTCCAACCGCTTTCTGAAGCCGGTATCACCCAGGGCAAGAAGTTGGTCATCGCGGGCGGGACGAGCTTCACAGATTCTTACATCCAGCAGCTTCAAGAGCTCGCGGGTCCGGACGTGATCTTTCTCGGCCGGGTGGATAGAGATTTCATGCACGAGCTGCTCAGCCATTGCTACGCCTACATACTGCCTTCGGTGATGGAAGGGCTGTCGATCGGTTTGTTGGAAGCCCTGAGCTATGGGTTGTGCATTGTGACGACCGCGATTCCCGAGAATCTAGAGGTGGTCGGCGACGTGGCGTTGACCTTTCCTGCGGGGGATGTCGAAGCTCTTCGGGCGCAGCTCGAAAGAGTCCTGAAAGACTCGGATCTGGCGGAAAGCCATCGCGTGATGGCCGCGGAGCGGGCGGCGAATTGGCCGGATTGGGACGGGGTCGCCGAGCTGACGGAATCCCTTTATTTGCAGACCCTCGGTTTGAGTGAGCCGGCCGTCGACGATCCCACCGCCCGAGCCGAGAGCGCCTAAGAGATCCATGGGCGACAGCATTGTTTCGGACCTTAAGCGGGTCTCGTCGTCGAGCGGTCTTTACGCGGTAGCCAACATGCTACAGCGAGGGCTGTCGTTCATCCTGCTGCCCGTCTACACCCGATTCCTGGACGTCGCGGAATACGGGATTCTCGACATGTTGAGCGGCCTTTCGGCCATCCTCTTCGGCCTGCTGCTTTTGGGGATGCCGTCGGCCCTGACCAAGGTCTACCATCGGGACTGTAAGACGCCGGAGGATCAGAAGTCCCTTTTGGTCACGGCTCTGGCCCTGGATTTACCGCCTCTTCTCGTCGGTGCGGGCAGCTTGTTTATTTTCGCCGAGAAGATCGGAATCTGGATCTTGGGCGAGGCCGGTCGCGCCGATGTGGTGCGGCTGGCAGTGGTCACCGTGGTTTTTTCCAGCCTGGTGGCGATCGTGCTCTCCAGCTTCCGCACCCGCGAGCGAGCGATTTCCTACGCCTTGCTGAATTTCATGCAATTCGGCCTGGGCATGTTGTTGAACATCGCGCTCGTGGTTTGGTTCCGGATGGGAGTCCACGGCGTGCTCTGGGGCAACCTGATTTCGTCCGTCGCGGCTCTGCCCATCGGTTTGATCATGGCGCGAAAGGACTTCCGGTGGACCTTCGAGGAGCGTCTCGTGCAGCCGTTGTTGCACTTCGGCATCTTGGTGATTCCGAGCGCGATCACCGGGTGGGTAATCACCATGGCCGATCGATATGTGCTGCGCTACTACGGCAGCCTGGAGGAAGTGGCGGTCTACGGGGTCGGCTATAAGATCGGCATGATCATGCAGATGGGTTTGGTGTGGCCGTTCCAATTGGCTTGGCCGGCAGTGGCGTTTTCGATTTCCAAGCGCAAGGTTCACCGGCGCACGTTTGCCCGAGTGCTCACGTATTTGTGTTTCGCCATGACCATCGGCGTGCTGGGTCTCTCCCTTTGCTCCCAAGCGGGGCTGGACGAATTTGCCGGACCCAGCTACGCCAAATCCTATTCGGTGGTGCCGTTGGTCGCCTTGGCCTATGCCTTCGCCGGGATTCAATTCTGTTTGTCTCCGGGCATTCATATCGCCGGCAAGACCCGTTACTTGCCGCTCTTTTCCGGCATCGCCGCGACGGTGAACTTGGGCCTGAATTTGTATTGGGTACCCAAATTCGGCATGTTGGGAGCCACTTGGGCCACCTCGGTCTCCTATTTTTTGTTGGCTTTCATGACCGCCGCATTGAGCCAGAAGGTGTATTGGTTGCCGCTGGAAAAGGGGCGCCTGGCTCGCATTGTGTTGGCGGGATCCACAGTCTATTTGCTCGGATCCGCGGTGCCTTTGTGGGATGGGTTGGTCGAAGGGTTGACCTGGGCGCTCTTCCTATCCTGCGCCGCGTTTCCGGCCTTGCTGCTAGCCACCGGTTTCTTGAGGCCCGGTGAGCGCAAGGTGATCGCGGAGCTGTATAACCGCTACACCCCTTGGACGGTGGAGGTGCCCAGTGTGGATCCGGAAGTGGATCTAGATGTTTCCGGCACGGATATTCCGATGCCGGACCTATCCCTCTTGAAGCCGCCTGCCGGAGAGGTTGGAGAAAAAGATGACAGAGACGAGCCCTAGAGCCCTGAGCGAGGACGAGCTCTCCTCGCTGGTCACCCAAAGTGTTCAGTCGACCCTGCTGGAATATCTGAATGCGTGTCCCGTCTGTTTCTCCAGCGAGCTGAGGCATTATTGCCGTCGACCGTCACTTTTCAACAAAGGCGAGCACATCGTCTATGAGCATTGCACCGGCTGCGGGGTGGTGATGCGCAATCCTCGGATGCCGCCCAATCTGAGGCTTTCGATTTATGAGGACAAAATCCTCCCGGACGACCAAAAGCGGCTCCTGCCGCGCAATCAGCTGCATTACGCCTATATGCTGCGTTGGATCGAACGGTTGTACCCGGCCGACGCTCCGCGCCGTCTCTTCGATTTCGGCTGCGGTGCCGGCGGATTCTTGTTGGAGGCGCAAAAGGCGGGCTGGGATTGCATGGGTTTGGAGCTGAATAAAGATCTGGCTCGATTCGTGACCGAGACCTACGACATTCCGGTGTATCAGGGTCTTGTGGACGATGAGTCCTTCGCCCATGAGCGATTCAATATCGTGATTTCCGCCCAGGTCTTCGAGCATCTCCTGGATCCACGTCAAGCCCTGGTCGATCTCCGAGCTCATCTGGACGATCCGGGATTTGTCTTGATCGAGGTGCCCAACCAGCTTGCGTTCAAGGAACGGCTCAAGCGAGGGCGGACTATGGACGATTCCCACCTCTTCTATTTCAGCGCGGCATCGCTTTCGTGGATGATGGAGGACCTTGGATTCGAGGTCTTGCACGTGCAGGAAGGTTTGAGGCCCTATCGGGCGTTCGCCGGCCTGACGAAGGTTCCACAGCCGTTGATGGAAGCGTGTATCGGTTGGATGGCTAGGATGCAGGTGCGCACCGGTCTTTCGGTGTTGGCGCGCCTAAAACCTTGAGCACGAGCGGGGGATACGATGCCTGGTCTATTCGGAATGCTGACCCTCGAGCCGGGGGCGCCGTTGAATCGAGAGAGCCACAGTGCTTTGCTCGATGAAATGGCGGATCGGCTTCAGCACGTCGGGCTCGAAAAGATGCAATTGTGGGCGGATTGGCAATCGGGTGTGGCGGTCGCGCGCATCGGGCCTGCGGAGCTGCTCCATCCGTCCTGGCCCGCTGAGGAGGGTCCTTCGGAGCCCCGATCGTCCGACTCCGATCGCGGAACGCCGCTCTTCTTTCTCGACGGCGTGTTGCATCCGGACTCGCCGACGCCGCAGGATCTCATTCGCGAGGCGGATCCGAGCGATGCCGAGATCGCCCGACGTCTCGAAGGATTTTGGAGCGGGGTTTGCTACCGACCCGGCGCCCGCGAGCGCCGACTGAGCGTTTTGGTGGACCGGCGGAGCCAGCGCCAGCTGTTTTGGATCGTCCAGGACGGGATCTTGTACTTCGCCCCCGAGGTGAAGGCGCTGTTGGCGGTTCCCGGCATCGATCGATCCCCCGATCCCGCGGCCCTGGGTGTCTTCTTCGCCTCCGGATTTCTGCTGGCCGATCAAACCTTCTTTCCCGCCGTTCGACGCCTGGAAGGCGGCACCCTGTTGACGGTTGCCGACCACGAGCCGAGGGTCGAGCGATATGCCGATTATCGATTCACCGTCGAGGGTGACGGCACGCCTTATCCGGAAATCTGCGCGCTGCTCGGTGAGCGCATGCGCGAGGTGGTGGCGCGCAACTACACGGATCCCGGCAGGGATTTGGTATTCCTCTCCGGGGGCAAAGATTCGCGCATCATCCTGGCGTCGGCGGTGGGTGCTGCTGGGGATGCGAGCAAGGTGAGGGCCGTCAGCTGGACTTCCAACGATCCTCAGCCGGGCTCGGACGTCTTCATCGCCCAGCAGCTGGCGTCGGATCTGGGAGTAGACCTGCAAGTCATCCGACGGACGACTGATGGCTACCACTCCAAATCCTTGCGTCTGACCTACGTTTTGGATGGTCTGACCGACGTCGGCGCCTTCCACGGTGAAGAGCTGCACCTCATGTCCGAGCTGGAGGAGCAGGGCGCCCGCAAGGTGCTGCGCGGGGATCAATGTTTTACTCGGGGTCGCTCCATGCTGAGCCCCGCCTACGCCATCCTGCGCATGTGCATTCGCTCCACGTCGGGCCTGGCGGACGGACGGAGCTCGTGGCGGTCCGGAGCCTACGAGAAGATCTGCACGGCGGGAGATGCCCTGCTCGAAGCCCTGGCGGCTGAATATGCCGACATCCAGGAAGACAACACCGGTGACGAGGTCTATTTCCGCCACCGCTTGCAGGGATACTTAAACTCTGCCGTCTACTTTAAGTTGCTCTATTTCGACCATCGAAATCCCCTGCTGGACGAGCGCATGCTGCGGCTGATCCAACGCCTGTCGATCGCCGCCAGGAGGGAGCAAAAGGTGTTGAACGAGGCGGGGGCGCTCGAATTTCCCGAGGTGTGGGGCAAATATCCCTTCGCGGAGCGGTCGAACCTGGAGGACTTCGTGGATCTGTTGGCCAAAGACACGCCGGTTCGTCGAGCGGTGCGCGCCGAGCTGGACGATCGGGACAGCGCGGCGTGGGATTTCTTGGACCGCGAGGCCCTCATCCATCGTTTGGAAAGCCTGCGCTCGAGCGGCGGCTCTGCGGGCTGGAGGTCGAAGCTCAAGAAAGCCGTCAAGAACACCGTGGCCAAAGCGGTTTACGACATTCCCGCCATCGACGTGAGATTGCGGGGTCACTATTTGAGACGGGAGACCCGGGACGACGAGGTGTTGTTGCGGGCTCTGACCCTCAAACACGTATTCGACCTCTTCGTCACCGGCGACGGCTCGCGGGCAGCCTACGAAAGCAAGCTCGCCCGTTTGGAGCACCCCCATGATTGAGAGTCTGGTGGAGGTCCTGAGGTGCCCGGAGAGCGGCAAAGATCTGACGCTGGCCCATGTCGGTGATTGGTTCGAGCTCAACGGGCAACGTCACGTGGTCGACGGCATCTTGCAGGCCGTCGGCGAGCCCGACAAACGCTATCCGATTCTCGATGAGATCCCTCACCTGGTGCCCAGGTGGTGGGTCAAAGACGAGGAGCAAGCCTACCTGGATGCCCACCTGGACGACCACCGGCTGGATTGGAACGAGGAGCGGCGGGTCGAGCCGGAGATCGTCACCGACGAGGATCTGGAGGCTGATATTCGGAATCGGATGGAGAGGCAGTACCAACTGACCGACGCGAGCCCGCCGCTGACCCGTCAGCGTTGCGAGGGTGAGATTCGATACATGCTTTCCGAAGCCCGCGGCACTAATAAGCTCAAATATGTGAAGGCTTTGGCGCCCTATGTGGAACGGGTGGATTCGGTGCTCGAAACCGGTGGGAATTTTCCCGGTCTGACCCGCAATTTGCAGGAAAGGTATCGACCGTCCCTAGCCGTGGTGGCCAATATTCAGATCCTCTTCCCCAAAGCCTTCAAGACGCCGAATCGGCAAATCGCCGCGGTCCGCGCGGATGTCCAGGCCTTGCCGTTCAAAAGCGGGAGCTTCGAGCTGGTGGCGTCCGGGTTCATGTTGGAGCATGTTCCCGATTGGAAGGCCGGGTTACGGTGCATGATGGACGTCGGCGAGAAGGTCTTTCTGGCTTTCGGTCCGAACAAATGGTTCCCCTTCGAGGTCGGCCACATCAACGCGCCCCTAGCGGGAACCCTTCCCAAGCCGATCGCCGCCTATGTCGCCTGGTTCTGGTTGGCCGCGGTCGGGCGCCGTCGACCCATGCATCGGATTCGGGCTATCTTGGCAGAAGTCTTCCACGTCGGCTCCCGGGCGTTTCGCCGCGAGGCCGAGCGTCTGGGAGGTATGACGCGCAATCTATTTCCCGAGATCATCGACATCATCGTTCGGGATGCCAACGCCCCGCCCACCGGGCCCCGAAAGGTGCTCAAGCGGTTTCCCCGCCTAGCGGGATTTTCCGCCCGGCTGCTGACGACCTTGGGTATGGAGCCTCAGATCTACTACCTGATCGATTCCGGCGCGGCTGCCGGTCACCCCCCGCCATCCAGCGAGCTCAGGATCTCCCGATAGCTGGTGGGGGACATGGGCTGCGGATTCGAGCGATTGGAGCCGTTGCGGACGGCGGCGGCGGCGATGGTTTCATGTTCCTCGGTCGGTACTTTCAGGGAATCGAAGCCTGGAATCTCGAGTCGTTTGCACAGATCCTCCAGGTCGCTGAGGAATCGATCCGCGCGTTCGCCGTCCGATGGCCCGTCGGCGGAATCCATGGGCTCCAGGGCCGAAGTGCAATGCAGATGTTTGTCGATCCACGCCAAGCGATCCAAGGCGGCTTGGCGGTGGTATCGCATGACCGGCGCCAGCAGGATGGCGTTGGCCAGCCCGTGGGGCACGTCGTAGAGGCCGCCGAGGGCTTCAGAAAGGCAGTGAACCGCCGCCACATCGGCGTTTCCGAAGGCCAAGCCCGCCAAGGTCGAGGCTCGCATCACGGCTTCGCGAGCCTCGGTATCGGATTCGATGTCGGCGACGGCGCGCGGCAGATATTGAAAGAGCAAGCGAACGGCTTGAATCGCGATGGCGTCGGACACCGCATTGGCCGCCAGGCAGGTGATGCACTCCACGGCGTGGGTGAGGGCGTCGACCCCGGTCCAGGCGACCATATTCGGGGGCAGGGATTTTAGGAGGTCGGCGTCGACCAGGGCTTGGTCGGGAAACATGGTTTCACCCTTGACGCTGATTTTGGATCGAGTGGGCTCGTGGGTGAGGACCGAGACCCAGGTGACCTCGGAGCCGGTGCCGCAGGTGGTGGGAATGGCGATGAATGGCTTTGGTCTTTCCGTGTAGCGATCCTTGCCCTCGTATTGCTCGATGCGCTGGCTGTTGGTGGCGAGCATGGCAGCGGCCTTGGCCGCGTCGATGACGCTGCCGCCCCCTAAGGCGATCACCCCGTCCAATTGGTCGGCCTTGAGCGCCTCGCTCGCGGCGGTGACCGTGGAAGTCCGCGGATTGGGCTCGACCGCGTCAAATACCCTGACCCGGAATCCCGTGGATTCGAGGTTCTCGCAAGCCGACGTCAGCCAGTTGGTGTGATCTCTGATCCCGGGATCGACCACCAAAAGGGCTGATTGAAGACCGAGCCGCCTGGCGGCTTCGGGAAGCCTTTCAAAGGCTCCCGGCTCGATGTGAACGCGAGTGGGCATTCGAAATCCGATCATTACAAATCCTCATGAAATGGAATCAGCAGGCACCGACCTGCTGGTGACTTTAACCGTTTCGGTGCGGCTTGTCAGCGTTCGGAGGCCGGTGCAGAGCCGCCGCGGGCTGGTTGGTGTGGCCGGAGGGTCCGCGGTCTGTGGAGCGGGCCCAGGTGCGATAAGATATAGATGGGCTGTCCTGAAGTCGTTGCCTCGAGGCGAGTGTCGGGAGGCCGGCTCAAAGACGGCCGAATTCTGCATCCGGGAGATCACCATGGCGAAGTCCATTGCGCAAGAATGTCCACACATGAAAGCGGCGGGCTCCGCCCAAAGCTCGGTTTCGGCAAAGGAATCGGCTTCCCGCGACCTAGCGCCGATGGATCTGCCCGTCCCTTCGATCCCGAAGTGGAAAGCGAATCTGCGCTTCTTGACCCAGCCGTTCCAGCTGATTTCCGAGGTGAGAGCAGAATGCGGCGACTTGTTTTTGATGGAGCTTCCGGGGCTCGGACGGGTGGTTTTTCTTTGCCGCGCCGATCTCTTGCACGAGGTCTACCGCTACGGCGAAGACGAGGTCGTCGCGGGGGAAATGCGAGGTCGTCATCTAGCCGCTCTGATGGGTGACAAGGTCAGCGTCTGCTTGGACGGTGACGAATTCAAAGATCGCAGGCGGATCATTGCGCCGTATTTGAACGGCAAGCAGGTCGAGCAGTGCTTGCCGCGCATCGTCGGCTACACCGAAGAGATGATCGACGAGCTGCGCAGTGGGGCGGAGGAAGAGCTCCAACCGAGATTCGATCATCTGACTCAGCGAACCATCGCGAGCATCCTATTCGGTGGTCAGCCCCAAGAGAAAGTCGACGAGCTGGCGGTGCTGGCACATCGTTTTCTGGAGGCTTTCCAATGGCGCACGGTGCAAGTGCCTTTCTTGAGGCGATCTTTGGGACCCTGGAGCCCTTGGAGCCGTTTTCTCAAACGGAGGGCCGAGTTTTCTCGGGTTCTGGAAGCCGAGGCGAGGCGCGCGGCGGCATCCGGGGATACGGAGGCCTCGGATTTGATGTCGGCGATGGTCGTGGCCGGGTTGTACGAGGATCCTGAAGAGGTCATCGATGCGGTGGTGCAGGAGATGATCGGGTTGGTGGTCGGTGGGGCGGAAACCACTTCCAAGGCTTTGTCCTGGTGTCTGCGCGGGCTGCTGAGCCGTCCGGAGACGAAAGGAAAGCTGCAGGAAGAGCTCGATCGCTTGCTGGGAGATCGCCCGATGACTGCTCGGGATCTCAAAGATTTACCCTATCTGCATGCGGTCATCCACGAAGGGCTGCGGCACCAGAGCGTTGGCCCCTTTGCCGGCCCCCGCTTGGCGAAGAAGGAGATCGTGGTGGGTGGTTATCGGATTCCGCCGGAAACCGCCATGGTCCAGGCGTTGCACGAGGTGGGGCGTGGACCCCATTTTCCGGATTCCGAGAGCTTTGATCCCGAGCACTTCTTCGGCCGCGAGGTGAAGCAACGGGATTGGGTTCCCTTTGGGGGCGGCATTCGAAAATGCACCGGCATGGGATTGGCGCTGGTCGAGCTCGCCGGGGTGATCGGCACCCTGGTGCAGCGGACGGAGATGGAGCTCGGGAGCGGGTCGATGGAGCCGATCCAGGCGGGCATCGCCCACAAACCTCGCAACGATATGCGGGTGAAATTTACCGGGCGGAGATCCGGGGCCGACCCGAGCTAGAGTCGGCTATTCCAGAGCACGTCATCGGCTCCGGATTTTAGATTCTGATATCGCGCCATGACGAAGAGGGTGTCGGAAAGGCGGTTGAGATATCGCACCGTTTCCGGGCCGATCGGCTCCTCACGGGCCAACGCCACCACTTCCCGCTCCGCTCTCCGGCACACGGTTCGAGCCACGTGCAGGTGGGCCGCGGCCACGTCTCCACCCGGCAAAATGAAGTTTTCCAAATAGCCGAGCTCTTCGGTGAAGGAATCCATCCAGCCTTCCAGCATGTCCACGTGCCGGGCCTCGATTCGAGCCACGTTCATCTCGGCTTTGTCCTCTTCCAAAATGCAGAGGTCCGAGCCGAGATGGAAGAGGTCGTTCTGGATCCGCTCCAGAGGCTGGATCAAAGATTCCGTCACGCCGGTGGCGAGGGCCACCCCGAGGATGGAGCTCAGCTCGTCGACGGTGCCGTAAGCGGAGACCCGAAGACCGTCCTTCGGCACCCGTTGGCCACCGCCCAATCCGGTCGTACCGTCGTCGCCGGTACGGGTGTAGACCTTAGTGATTCTCGGCATAGGGGATGTCAGTCGGTGGCGGCTTTGCGCCTCGGTATGGGCTCGCCGGCCACCGCGGTGCGATTGCGGCCGGTCTTTTTCGCCACGTACATAGCGCTGTCCGCGAGTCGCAACAAGGTGCTCTTACATTCTTCGACGCCCAGCCGAACCTCCACATGGCGATCCATGGTGGCGACGCCGATCGAGCAGGTGATTCCGGTGAGGCCCAGGGCCTCCCGTTGGATGTCCCCGGGTTTGTCGCAGAATTTCGTTTGCACGATGTCTTCCCGAATGCCTTCAGCCAGCTCGCAAGCCGCCTCCAAGTGCATATCGGGCACCACGAGCACGAATTCGTCCCCACCGTAGCGAGCCGGGATTCCGTCGGGGTACGGCCGCATGTGCAGCTTGAGCAGGTGGCCGACCTCCCGCAGCACTTGGCTGCCCGCCAAATGCCCATGGGTGTCGTTGACGCTCTTGAAGTAGTCCAGATCCATGAAGACCACGGTCAGATCCTGGCTCTCGTCCAAACACGTTTGAATCGTGCGACTGAGCGCCACGTGCAGGTAATGGTCGTTGAATAAGCCGGTGAGGTTGTCTCGCTTGGCCAGCTCTTGGGCCCGTCGACCATCGAGGATGTTCTGGATCGAAATCGAGATGTATCCGGCGAAGATGCGCAGGAGATTGCGATCCTCTTCGCTGTATTCCGGTGCGTTGTGCCGGTTGATCAGCTCGAGGACACCACAGACGTCTTGCTCGATGCGGATCGGAATGGCGACCAGGGAGTGGCTCTCGTATTCCGTCAGCTCATCGACTCCGGCAAAGAAAAACTCGTCGTCGCGGGTGTTGGAGGCGTGGTAGGCCTGCCCTTGATGGTAGACGTGGCCGGCGATGCCTTGGTCGCCGGGTATTTGACGCCCGATCAGCTCATCTGCTTTGTCTCCGAAGGCGGCCACAAAGGTGAGCATGTTGTCTTTGCGATCTGACTTTTTGTGGAGTGGGTTGTCCAGCAAGATAGAGCCGGCCGCCGAAGGAACGAACTCATTCGCTTTGCGCAGGATCTCGGCGAGATTCTCGGCAAGATTCATCTCCTGTGAGAAGGCGAGTGTAGCCCGGCGGCGTTCCAAAAACGCCCCCATTTCCCGAGGTTCTAAGCAGTGGATCTCGACCGTCAACGAAGGGTCCTCTCCGTGAGACTCATAATGTACGGACTTAAAGTATCAAAAAATAAGGCCGAACTGGAAGTCTCATGGGGGATGGACGATCTGCCGTTCCGCCTGCTCTGCTGGTTTTAACCGAGCAATGCGGTCCCGCAGAGTTTTCGCGGGAGCGTGGTCCGGCTGTTGCTCCAGAGCTCGCCTGTTGAGAGAGCGGGCTCGATCCAAATCCCCTTGCCCCAGCTGCCACAGCTCAACCTCGGTGACGGCCAGGTTGTGGAGAATGCCGGGGCTCTTCGCGTTGATCGCCAGCGCTTGCTCGAGATACGGCTTGGCGTCGGCGAATCGTTTTTGGGCCATGTACACGGCGCCTAGATTCAGCTTGACGTCGTCGGAGCTGGGCTCTGAGCTTTCTGCCTTCTCGAACCAGGACACCGCGGCAGGCCAATCGCCGCGGGCCGCGGCCAGGCGTCCGAGATTCATGGCCGCCAAGAAATGCTCCGGGCTCAGTCTCAGGACCTCGCGAAAGTGGGCTTCCGCGGGCTCGGCTTGTTGATTTTGGTGGTAGACGACTCCCAAATTGTAGTGGACCAGATCCATCCTCGGCTCGGGCATGGCGATGCGAGGCAGCAGCACAGCAGCGCCCAAAAGCAGCGCGCCCAACATCGCAGCCCGTGCTCGGCCCTGCTCGAAGGCCGTGTAGGCATTGCACAGAGGCACGGCTGCCAGCAATGCTAGGGCCGGTGCGATGGGTAGCCGATAGCGGGAGAAGATGAAGAAGATCACTGTCGAGCCCATCCAGCCGACGATGAACAGAACGATCGGGAAAAACGGTCCGGTCAATCGGTCGCGGGCCTGCCACAAGCCGACACAAGCCAACAGAATCAAGCCGCCGAGCTCAAAAGGAAGGCTAGCCAGTATGGGTGAGGCTTGGCGGACGAAGTAGTAGTCCACGGCATCCGGCCATTCGTACCAACGCCAGAACATGCCGAGCTTTCTCACTTGCAGCATGAGGAAGTCGATGGGCTCCTCGGCCGCCCATTCGAGGCTGCGGCCGAGCCAATAGCTCGAGACCTCGGCTGGGGTGAGAGGTCGGCCCATGGCGGCTTCGGCCAAGCGGATGGGCTCCTGCCGCTCGTAGACCGGAATCTGTTTGCCGGCGACGATGGGTTTGTAGGTGCCGTCGGCTTCCGGATTGTTGCCGATGTAGAAGTTCGTGCCACCCTGAAAAGTGGTCGGAAGATAGTCGCCCCCGACCCATCCGTTGCGCAGGGCTACCGGCGCCAACACCAGCACGATTCCCCCGACCAACCAAGCAATGGCTTGAAGCCCGCTGATCCCGCTCATTTTGTCGGTCCCGTTCTTGGACCGAGACGCGAGATTCAAAGCCGGCAGAGCCAAGAGGGGCAAAACCAGCAACATATTTTCCCGCAGCAGGATCAAGACCCCCGCAGCCAGGCCGGCCAAAAACCACGGGCGGGCTTTCCGTTCGCCCACGGCCGCGGTGAGCGCCCAGAGCAAGAGACAGACTACGGAGACCGCCACGGATTCTTTGAGGATCTGGACGTCGTAGAAAGGCAGCACCGCCAAACCCGTCAGAAGCGCCGCCGCCACCAGCCCGAGGCGTCGGCCCCCAATCCTCGACCCCGCTCGATACAACCCATAAACACCTATCGAATGGAAAGCGATCTGGAAAAGATAGACGGCATCGTAAGAACGTCCGAAGATCGAGTAGAGGGTGGCCAGGAGATAGGGGTAGAGGGGAGCCTGAAAGAAGACCTCGGAGCCGAGCCAATCGCCCTGGAAGATCTCGGTCGCCCATCGATCATATTCTTGGCTGTCCATGATCAATTGCGCGAAGAAGGGTAGATCCCGCACGGTCCACCAATGGAGAAGCCTGGCGGAAATTCCGACCATGAGGATCCACCAAAGCGTCTTGGGCACCTGATGGAGGATGCCCGCCGGTCTAACGGCGGCGTTCACGCGGTGAGCTTCCATGCCGCGATCAGGTGTCTATCTGTCTGGAGTTGGGCAAAAAGTGTACAGAAAGATAAGTCATTTTGCTCTTCTTTTCGTGAAAGAGTCTGACCATTGTAGGTGAGTTTTCTGGTCATCGATAAATATTGCCATTTTGCTAATAGTTTTAAAGCACTCTTTTCGAAGGCTTTCTTTACCGAGAGAGGTCCGTTTTATCCCTGCTCCCACCCGCTATGTTAGGCCTTTCGGCCATGGCATTTCAAAAGATGGACGTTTGACCTTCTGTCGATCTGCTGGGTATCATCAGCCGATATTGCTTTATTTCTACGGTTTTGCCTGCCGCTTGAAGCATTCGTTCTAGAGCTCGATACCGTCCAACGGAATTCGAAGCCGCGAACGACGATCAGATCGCAGCAGGAAGCCAAGCCTCACTACACGGTGCTGATTCGAAGCTGATGGGGAATCCTCCCTTTCGGTATTCCAATCTGGGTGCGTAGGTCGAAGGGCTTTTTAACCCTCCCTACCTTCCAGGATTGCCGGCCACCGAGCCATCTTGGCTTGCCGGCGGGAAAAGGAGCAGCCACCATGTCGATCAAGGAATTCGAAGACCATCTGCGCCGTTCAGGAGACCATTGTCCCCTCCGTAGCCTGATGACCGCCGACTATTCTCAAATGGCCGGTGGTGGGGTGGACGGGGATAGCGGCGAGCCCACCCAACAACAAGACGGATGGTGGCCCTGGATCGATTCCGGCGGCGGGCCTGATTGAGATCTCAGCTTCCTTCGACAGCCCTGCGCACTGTGGAGATCAGGTTTTCCAAGTCGAAGGGCTTCTGCAGGAATTCAAAGACGTCCTGCTTGCCCAGGCCGCTGGAAGAATCCATCTCGTTGTAACCGCTGGTCATGACCACCTTGAGATTCGGTCGGATGACTCGCATCTCGTGAAAGGCTTCTTCTCCACCCATCCTCGGCATCGTTAGATCCATGATCACGAGATCGATCGAATCTCCCTGCTCTCGAATGACGTCGACGGCCTCAACCCCGTCCGAAGCTCCGAGAACATTCAGGCCGAATTGTGTCAGCATCATCTCTGTGACGTTGCGCACGTGGTCTTCATCGTCGACCACCAAGATGGTGCCGCTACCTCGCCAATCGAGCATTGGGTTCTCCAGCTGGAAATCGAAGCTTCGTACGTTGACTTGGCCCGCGCCGAGGAGCAGCCGGTCCAATTGGACCGATAATACCTGAAGAGAACCCGGTTGGGGATCAAGGATTCACGAGGCCGAGGGAGCTTTCCGGACAAACGGCGTTCTCCGCGCTCGCGATCTCCCAGCCTTGCTGGGTTCTCACGGCCCAGGCTTCGGTTCCTGCCGGTAGCTCGACGGATCCGGTCTCGCAATCTTCCAAGAACACCACGGCTTTTGGGGTGCGGGTCGCCGCGACCGCCAGAGCCAGATAGAGCAAAGTGCCCATACCTGCGGCGGCCACCGCGGGTCTGAGCCGATTGCCGGGTAAGACGACCGCGCCCAAACATGCCAGCCACACCCAAGCCACCAATGCATCGGCGGCCCTGGGGCCATGGGTCACCAGCCAGCCTCGGAAGCCCGTGAGCGGTAGGCGTTGGCTGCCCAAGCTCTTGCGGGCCAACCAAAGATTCTCTTCAACCCAGGGGTCGTCGGACATGGCACGGCGATACCAGAGGATGGCCTCGGGAAGTCGCTCCGAATGGTGGAGGGCCGTGGCGAGGTTGTAAGTCAGAGTGAGGTTGGGCTGTCGAGGATCATAGCCCAGTCGGTAGGTGGAGACCGCTCCCGCCAGGTCCCCGGCCTCGAACAAGCGATTGCCTTCCTGCAGGGCGGAAAGGGCGTCCAGCTTTCCCGGAGAAGGGGCTGCCGACTCCGTTTCATGGACGGCCGGCTCTGACTGATCGGTTTGTAGCGGCGGCACCGTGGCATCGGCAGAGGCCGGCAAGGATAGACCCGAGATCAGGACGAGCAAGACCGTCGAGGCGATGGCCGCGGACCGTTCGACGCAGGTGATGGTATTGCTGAGTCTTCGCATAATCAGAGCTTCTTCGACAGGCGTTCTGAACGGGAGAGCAGCTCGGAGCGCATCTCGTCCGTGGACGACAGCTTCGGGGCGTAGCGCAAATAATGCAGATCTTCCACTAGGCGGACGATGTCTTCCGCCACGGCCGACGATACTTTTTGCTCTTGAAGCAGGGAGCTCCATTGAGAGCTCGGGGCACCCTTGGGGATATTCCACCTCGATTCAAGGTAGGTCCGCCAGGCATCTTCCACCATGGCGGCGGTTCGCCGCGGTACTTCCTCTTGGCGGGCTGCCGCCAGCTCCTGCAGCAGCTCGGAGCGCAGGTTTCGACGAGGATTCGAGCCGTCGATGTCGGAGCCTCGATTCCGCCGCGAGAACCAGACTAGCCCAAGCAGCAACCAGGGCATCAGGATCAAGCCGTGACGCCAGGAGCTACCGAGGTGGGAGAGCGAGCCTCCGCGGACCGACGGCAGCAAAGCCGTACGGATGGAGTGAAGCTGGACCTCTTGGCCCGACTGTTGGGCCGCTCGGGTGCTGCCTTTGATTTGCAGGTTGAGGCCATCGACGGACGTTTCCTCAAATTGCCGCTTGCGAGGGTTGAAATAGGTCAGGGAGATGTCGGGGATTTCCAGCGTGCCCGGACGTTGAGGCACCAGCACATAGCTCCAAATGCGCTTTCCATGGACGCGGTGGCCTTTAAGGCTCTCCTCGCTTTGTTGCTGCGGCGGAAAGACTTGCAGGTCGTCGACCGATGGGATCGTCGGGGGCTGGGCGCCTTGCAAATGACCTTCGCCGCTCAAAGTCAGGGTCAAGGTGGCGGCGTCACCGATCTCCAGGATCCGAGGCTCCAAACCAGCTTGAAGCTGGACCCGGCCCACGACTCCGGAGAACGCCTCCGGGGGATTCGGCAGGGGTTGCACGTCCACCGTCAAGGTATTGCTGGTGCGATCGATTTCGCCCATGCGCGGCAGGAGCGAGCCGAAGACGCTCGAATCTCGGATGAGGGCGGTCATGGTGGCCTGCACTGGCTCGATTTCCAGCCGACCTTCGCGGCGTGGAAAGAGGGCCCTCTCAAGCAAAACGACCCGCCCGATCTCTCGGCCGTCACGGATGACCCGTTCCGGGCGGGTGTCCTCGGGTTGGGGAATCGGCTTCGCCCAGAAGCCTTTGAAGTCCGGTAGCTCGGTCGGCGTCACCGAGCGCACATTGACGTCGGTGTAGAGGTAGAGAGTGTAGAGGGTCTGTTGACCCACCAGGGGCTGCCGAGGCGAGATTTCAGCTTCCAGGAAGATCTCTGGGGGCGGAGCCTGGCGCTGTTGCCGACGGGGGCGCTGGCGTGGAAATGTCGAGCCCAGCAGGCTGTCCAGGGGGTCGCGGGAAAAGGGATCCGCGGATCGGCTGCGGCGCGGGCGGGGCGGAGGGTTCTCCACCACGGTCATGGTTTGGTCGGCCAGGCTCATGGTCTTGCCGCCGATGTCGAGGCTGATTTGGTGCACTTTGGCGGGGCCCAGGGCGAGGGGTTGCAGCATCCAGGTGTAGGAAATCGTTTGGGACGATACACCGTTGAAGAATTGCACGCTGGTGCTCTGGGACGGCCCTCCCACTACTTTGAGATTCTCCGCCTGAAACACCGGCCGTTGGGTGCCGCGGGGCGGCGATTGAATCTCCACCGTGAGCTGGATGATCTCTTTGAGGCCGATCTCGCCCCTTGGATCCAGCTCGACACGGACCTCGGGCTCTTGGGCCAGGGCTGGAAACGTGGCGATAAGAGCGACCATGGCCGCCATGGAAAAGGCTCGAAGGGGCGCGTCGGCGATGGCGGCTTTTATGGGGTGTTGCATGCTCACCAGTCCTTCTTGCCGCGGATTCCCGCTTTGGCCGCTTCGAGAGCTTCTTGACGACGTTGTTCCCGTTCCATGTTTTCAATCGCCTCCAGGATCGCCGCGGCTTCCTCGGCCGTCATGTCCGGGAGGTCCTTGAACTCGGGCAAGGGCCCTTTTTGGGATTCGGGATTTTCTTGCCCTTGCTGCTCGTCCTGTTGCTGCTGTTGCTGCTCTTGCTGCTGTTGCTGCTCTTGATCCTGGTCTTGCTCGTCTTGGCCCTGCTGATCTCGGCTTTGTTCGTCCTGGTTTTGCTCGTCTTGGTTCTGCTCTTGATCCTGGTTTTCTTGATCCTGATTCTGCTCTTGATCCTGGTTTTGCTCGTCTTGGTTCTGCTCTTGATCCTGATTCTGCTCTTGATCCTGGTTTTGCTCGTCTTGGTTTTGCTCGTCTTGGCTTTGCTCGTCCTGATTCTGTTGCTGCTGCTCTTGTTGCTCCTTGAGTCGCTTTTGGGCCAGCTCCAGGTTGAACTTTGCGTCTTCGAAATCAGGATCTTGCCGCAACGCTTTTTTGAACGCATCGATGGCGGGCTGGAATTCGCCGGCTTCGAGCAACGAGCTGCCGGCGTTGTAATGCGCCAGGGATTTCAGCTCCCGATCCTGGGACGCGGATCCAGCCGCTTCCAAGAGCTTTCGCCCTTCCTCCGGGGCGAGCGGTAGGCGGGCGGTTCCGGCGTTGAACTTAGCGGTGGCGTCCTCCGGGGCCAAGCGCATGGCCGTGTCCATGGATGCGGCGGCCTGGGAGAAGTCTTTCGACGCTAGGGATTGTTGACCCCGTTGGGTGCGCTCTTCCGCGTTGAAGAGCCAGCGGTCCATCCACTGGGGCCAGTCGGCGTGGCTCGGGGGGGCGATGGTAAGCCACGACAGCAGGAGCATCGCGCCGGTGGCGAAGTGCCGGTGGCTCATGGTGTCTCCTCCGTCGACCTGAATAGTCCGGTGCCGAGGTGTAGGGTGAGGAAAAGAGCCGCGGCGGCGATGGGCCATTGAAAGCGTTCTTCCAACAGCTCGACGGTGTCACTGCCGTAGCTCTTCTTTTCCATAGCTTCGATGCGTTCGAGGATTTGAGAGACGTCGACCGCGGCGCTGGAGGCGCGCATGTAGAGCCCGCCGGTGCGTCGAGCCAAGGATTCGAGGTTGGTTTCGACCAGTCGGCTGACCACCACCTGATCGTTCTCGTCCCGTTTGTACTCCACCGGTCCGGGGCCGTCGAGCTGGGGCATTTCCAGGGGTTTGCCGGCTAAAGTGCCGACGCCCACCGCATGCACGATGACACCCTGATCAGCCAAGTCCCTGGCGATGGTCTCCGTGCCCTCACCGTGGTCCTCGCCGTCGGAAAGCAGGACGATCACCTGATGTTTACCGGCCTCTTCGGGAAATAGAGCTGCCGCCCGCTCGAGGCAGGGCTCGAGCTCTGTGCCGGGGGTGGGCAGGGAGCCCGGTTGCACCGCGTCGAGCAAGAGATCGATCACCGCGCCGTCGGTGGTCAGAGGGGCCATCACAACCCCGTCTCCCTCGGCCTGCACCAGGGCTACTCGATGACCCGGCAGATTCTGGACCAAGGTCCGGATCACGGTTTGGGCCACCCAAAGCCGGGAAGGCTGGAGATCGCGGGTAGCCATCGACAGCGAGGTGTCGAGCACGAAGACGATGTCGACCCCTTGGCGCTCCACCTGCTGCTCACTCGATCCCCAGCGTGGTTGAGCGAGCGCCAGCACGGTGAACGCCAAGCCACCGCACAGGAACGTGACCGAAAGCACCACCCGTTGAACGCTGTGGCTGGGAAAGAGCCGATTCCACAGGCCCTTGGCGGCCCACCTTGCCGTGGCTTGCCAGCGCCGGCGCCAGAACCAGGCGGCCAAGAGCGCTGCAGCCGGCACGATGCCCAGGGCCCAGAGCAAATCTGGATGTGCGAGCTCCATGATCGGCTCCTCAGGGTTCCGCCAGCCAACCGAAGGTGGCGGGAAGGAACGGCAGCAGCAAGAGGCCTAGAGCGGCCCAAGCCAGGGGTTGAAAGGCTTCTTTGTAGCGGATGTACCGCTTTACTTGCATGGGGGTTTTTTCCAGATGATCGATTTCGTCGAAGATACGACGCAGGCTTTCGGGGTCGATGGCTTGGAAGAATTTTCCTTGGGTCCTTTCGGCGATGCTTTGGAGCAAGGGCTCGTCGACATCCACCTCCATCATGCGGCGCTCGATACGCTCGCGGTTGAAGGCGTCGACCACTTTCATCGGCACCGGCACCACACCTTTGGTGCCGACCCCGACGGTGTAGACCTTGATCCCGAGCCCCTCACAGACCGCGGCCGCGGATTCGGGATCGATGGCACCACGGTTGTTGACCCCATCGGTGACCAAGACCACGACCTTGGTTTTTGCCGTGCTGCCGCGGAGTCGGTTGGCGGCGGTCGCCAGGGCCATGCCGATGGCCGTGCCGTCGGGCAAGGTGTGCAGCTCAATGGAATCCAAGAGCAGCTGCAGCATGGGGTGGTCAGTGGTCAGAGGGGCCTTGGTCAGCGCTTGACCGGCGAAGACCACGATGCCGACCCGGTCGCCGGTGCGTTTGGCGACGAATTCCTTCATCACGTCTTTGGCCACGGCGAGGCGATTGCGGGGTTGGAAGTCCTCCGCGGCCATAGAGCCGGAGATATCGAGCACCACTTGGATGTCGATGCCTTCGGTCAAGTTCTCTTCCCGGGAAAATCCGAGCTGGGGGCGGGCTAGGGCCACGATGAGCAAGCCGAGGGCCAGCAGCCGGCAGTAGAACCCGGCGTGAAGCCGCCAGCTGCCCGAGGGGGCGGAGCCGAGGCTCGAGTAGGTCAGGGCGCCGTAGGACCGACGACGGTGTCGCAGGAAGGCGAGGATCGGCAGCACCAGGAGCAGCAGCAGAGCCCAAGGATCTTGAAAGCTGGGGCCCAGATTCATGATCGAGCCTCCAGGGACCTCGTGGACGGGCCGGCGTCCGGCGAGCCGTCACCGCTTTCGGGGGCCGGCCGGAATCTTTCTTCCAGACGTTGCCCGAGCTCGCGGGTGAGACGCACCCTTTCGCGGGTGGTGTCTTCCGTGACGGAGATACCCGCGAATTTCACCATGTCGCAGTCCCGCAGCAGCTGGACGGTGCGCATGCCCATGTCCGCGGGCAGCATGAGCGGCCGCAGCTTCTCCTGGATTTCGGTGGTGGTGGACTCCACCGCCGAGAATGTGAGTCGGCGACCGAGGTACCGACGCAGGGCCATGCTGAGCCCGGTATGGGCGGGTTTGACGTAGTCCGGGTCCACTCGATCAAGTCGGGACATCAGCTCTTCCAAGGGCGAAAGCAGGGTCAGAGGATCGATTTGTCGCTGGAACGGCAGGTGCTCGGCCGGGCTCTGGGCGGCGAGGCGCCGCAACATCAAGTAGAGGCTGAGCAACAACAAACCGGTCAGCACCGACGTCGTGACGATGAAGGCGCGGCGTGCGTGGGCCAGCTCGAGGGGGGGGGCCGGCGGCCTGGGTTCCAAGGCCTGGCCCGCGTCTTCTTCCGCTTGATCGGCCGGCGATCCCGGCGGTGCCTGACCCGGCTGGGCCCTGGGGTCCACCGAGCCGGCTTCGCCTTGCTCGGAAAGATCCGGCAACACGGAAACCACCTCGAAGCTCGTGCCGCCTTCACTGCGCAGCTCGAGGGTTTCGTCGCCGAGTGGCAAAGCGATGGTGGCGGTCGGTAGCTTGACCTCGCCGACCTCGAAAGACGTGAGCTGTAAAACTTGTTTGAAGATGTGGCGTCCGCTTTGATCTTCGAAGGAGACCGGCTCGGACGCTTCCAGCACCTCCGCGGATCCCCAGGTTTCCTGCCAAGTGGGGAAGCGGGCCGGCTCCGAGGGTTTGCGCCCCATCCAAACCAAGGTCAGCTCCGCGGTGACCCGGCCGCCGACGGTGACCTGCTCCGGCGAGAGGGAGACGGTGACCCTGGCCGGCTGCTGTGGCGATTCCGCGGGATTTGTTGCTCCTTGGGCGGGGTCGGGATCCTGGCCGAAAGATGGGCTCGGTAGAGCCGATAGGACGATGGCCATCGAGACCAGGGCCAACCAGAAACGGGATCTCGAAGCGCCGGCGGCAGACGGATTCATCGGGAGATCCTCCGTCGCCGCCGCTGGAAGAAGTCCACCAGCGTGCCGAGGTAGGGGCGATCCGTGCGAATTTCCAGGTGATCGACCCCCAAGCTGCGGATCAAGCGCAGCAGCTCGGACCGCTGACGGTGGCGCAAGTCCGTTTGGTGGCGCGACCATTTTCGGCCGGTCAAGACCGCGGTTTTGCCGGTTTCGGCGTCGCGCAGCACCACAGGTCCGGCCGCCGGAGGCCGATGGTCCAAGGGATCGTAGATCTCCAACACGATGACGTCGTGGCGAGCCGCCGCGGCCTTGAGGGCGGACTCGGGGATGGAGTCCAGGAAATCGGAAATGACGAACAATACCGAGCGCTGTTTGAGGGTCTTGAGGGTCGCCCAGAGGGAGGTGTCCAAGTCGGTCCGGCCCCCCGAGCGCCGCGCCAGAACCTCGCGCACCAAACGCAGCACGTGGGTGCGACGACGGTCCGGGCGTAGGAAGAGCTCGAGGCGATCGGAGATCAGCGCGGCTCCCACTCGATCCTGGTTGCCCACCGCGGCAAATGCCAGCAAAGCCGTGAGCTCGGCGGCCAGCTCGCGTTTGAGGATGGCGCGGGAGCCGTAGGCCAAGCTGCCGGAGACGTCCACGGCGATGAAAACGGTGAGGTCTCTCTCTTCCACGTAGCGCTTGATGTAGGGGTGGCCCATGCGCGCCGTGACGTTCCAATCGATGGTGCGGATCTCGTCACCGGGCTCGTAGGGACGAACCTCGGAGAATTCCACCCCACGACCCTTGAACGCAGAGTGGTAGTCCCCGGCCACACCTTGATCGACCAAGCGCTTAGTGGAGATCTCGATGCGGCGTACTTTGCGCATCAGATCCGCCGGCAGGTCCGGTCGATCCGTTTTGGGGGTCGGCTTCGGGGCCGGTTTGGTGAATCGCAGCAGATGCTTGAGCAAGGCTTCCTCCGCGGCGTCCGGATCAGGGGACGGGAACGCGATCCAACAGACGGCTCACCAATTGGTCGGTCGAGATTTCCTCGGCTTCGGCTTCGTAGGTGGGCACGATGCGATGGCGCAAGACGTCGAGGGCGATCTCCTTCACATCTTCCGGAATGACGAACGCGCGACCCCGCACCAAAGCCAGGCCCTTGGCCGCCCGAGCGAGGAAGAGGGTGGCTCGGGGGGAAGCGCCGAAGGCGATCAGATCCGCCAAATCGTCAAAGCCCGTGGCCCGGGGCTCGCGGGTGGCGTGCACGATGTCGATGATGTAGGAGCGCATCTTGGCGTCGAGCAACACCTGATCGGCGGAGGTCCGCAGCTCGAGCAGGCGGGGGCGATCGATCAGAGTCTCCACATGGATGGGCGCCTCCACCAACATGCGATCGAGGATCTCGCCCTCGTCGGAGCGAGTGGGGTAGGTCAGCTTCAGCTTCATCATGAAGCGGTCGACCTGGGCCTCGGCGAGGGGATAGGTGCCCTCTTGCTCGATCGGATTTTGAGTCGCCAAGACCATGAACGGGTCGTCGAGCCGATACGTCGTATCACCCAGGGTCACCTGACGTTCTTCCATGCATTCCAGCAGGGCGGACTGGACTTTGGCCGGGGCGCGGTTGATTTCGTCCGCGAGCACGATGTGATTGAAGATCGGCCCTTTTCGCGGTTGGAACTCACCGGTTTTTTGATCGTAGATCAAGGTGCCGATGAGATCCGCGGGCAGCAAATCGGGGGTGAATTGAATGCGCTGGAAATCGATGTGCAGGGTCGAAGCCAGGGTCTTCACCGCCAAGGTTTTGGCCAAGCCGGGCACACCCTCGATCAGCAGGTGTCCGCGGGTCAGCAGACCGACGAGAAGCCGATCGATCAAATAGTCCTGGCCGACGATCACCTTGCGGATTTCGGCCTCGATGCGCTTCAGCTCGTGGGTGTCCCGTTCCACGTCACGGGTTGCGGGGGTGGCTTCCATCGTTATGCTTCTCCGACTCGAATTCGCTGCCTACGTAAATCCGGGACACAACTATCCCGGGAAGGGCCACAGAAGGTGATCGGTTCTGCAAGGCTAATGCCACGGGTCGCTCGGCTCTGAGAGGCCTTCCCGCGTTGGAGCGGATCCAGTCGGGTGCAATTTCGTCAGGGTGCCGATCGGCGAGGCGCCAATTTGACACTCCTTCTTCCCCGTTGGGGAGGCATGCTCTCCTGCCCTCGAAGCACCGAGCATTCGGCGGAAGCGGCCTCATTTCCCGTGGACTTCGGGCGAAGTCGTACTATCCTTCGGCCATGGGCAATCAGCGTAAGCATCCCGGATACAAAAAGAAATTCGGTCAGCACCACCTCAGATCCGGTGAGCTGTGCCGTCCTTTGATCGACTTCCTGCGGCCTCGGGGAGGGTCGGTGGTGGAGATCGGGCCGGGGGGAGGAGTGCTCACCGCGGAGCTGGTGTCGGCCGGTGCCCGGGTGCTGGCCTTGGAGGTCGATTTGCCCTGGGCGTTTCATCTTCGCAGGGACATCCCGTCTGAGGAGCTGCGGATCGCGGTGATGGACGCCCAGCAATTTCCTTGGCAGCGCCTCCGGGAACCAACTTTGATCACCGGCAATCTGCCCTTCAACGTCGGCACCCGTTTGGTGGAGCAAACCCTCGAGGCGGCGGCCGTCGCGCCTGAAAGATTCCCCCGGCTCGGATATATGTTGCAACAGGAAGTCGCCGATCGCTTGACCGCCCGACCCGGCGAAAAGGCCTACGGTGCCTTGACGGTGTTGGTCCGTGCCCTGGCCGATGCGATTCCCCTCGGCACCCTGTCCCCGGGCGCTTTTAGGCCGCCACCGAAAGTGTCCGCCGCCTTTGTCGGCCTGACGCCGCGCTCCCCTGCGGTGCCCTTCGAGCATTGGGCCGCTTTTCGCAAGCTGGTTCACGGCGCCTTCTCCCAACGACGCAAGACCCTGCGCAATTCCCTGGGCTCGGCGTTGGGCAAAGAGGAAGCGGCCGCGTTGCTGGATGCGGTGGATCTCGACCCCAGGATCCGCGGTGAAGCCTTGGATTTGGGGGATTTTGTCTCGTTATTTGAAGCCTTTTTGCGGCAAGAGTCGCCCACAGGGCCCGATTGACCCCAGCCGACGTCGAATCGACATATCTTCTCAGTCGCTCATCATGTGGTATTCGAGCGCCTGCTCGACACTAGATGTTGTGTGAAATTCGAATCTCGTCGATTTTCAGCCGGTTCCGGCGACCGGCAATCCGTGCCATGCGCCTTGGCCCTAGGCCGTTGAAATGCTAGACTTTATGCATAGTTAGCATGACTTTGCTCTAGTGATGCTCTAAATTGAACGGCTTCCTCCGGTTCTTCCAGGTGTCGGGTGTCCAAGCCGAAATCCGGATCTCAGCTGAAATACCGACCGTCTCAGCTGTGAGCCGAGCTCCACCGGGTCTCTTTTGGGGACTCGCCTCTTTGGGACTTGAATCGAAAACGATGTCGACTGCTTCCGCCACCCGTTCCACGAAGCTTCTTCCGAGGCTGCCGATCTCTTCGGAGAAGGGCAACGAAATCCTGGGATTCGTGCTCGGCGCCTTCGTGGTGTTGTTGTTCGGCAGCCTGCTGAGCCACCATCCGAGCGATGCCAGCTGGTTGCACCAAACCCTGGACAGCGAATCCGGCCGGGTGCGCAATTTCGTCGGTCCCTTCGGCGCGCAGCTCTCGGCCCTGTGTTTCGCCCTTCTCGGCTTGGCGTCTTTCTTCTTACCTGTTTTGCTGGCTTTCGAGGCTTGGGCGCGTTTCACCCACCGGGAGCGGTCGGACGTTTCCGGCCGGGGCTTCGGGGTCGGCACGACTCTGGTTTTCTCTCCGGCCTTGCTGCACCTGCTGCTCGGTTCCGTGACCTGGCGAGGCGTGCCGGTCGACGCGGGCGGGTCTCTGGGATCCGTGCTCTCCGGTCTGCTGGTCTCCAAGCTCAACGCCGGGGGAGCGTTCGTCGTGTTGGCCGCGGTCCTGCTGGTGGCCGGCAGCTTGGTGGCACAGAGCACGCTCAAAGAAATGATCACGGCTTGGCGACAACAGGGAGCCGGGGTGTGGCAACGGGGCATCTTGGCCTGGGCCCAACACAGCAAGCGTCGGCGAGAGCGGAATACCCGTCGCCGGGTGCTGGAGCACCACACCCACGGTGAGATGCACGGCTCGAAACGCACCTTGGAAGACGAGCCGCTTCGCCGGAACCAGGGGCTGAGGGTGCAGCGCCGCGGGGTAGATTTCGAAGAATCCGGGATGATCGAGCCGCCGGCGGCCAGGGACGAGCTCGCTGGACGCTCCGTGCCCGCCGTGGTGCAGGCACCAGCCGCCAAAAAGCTGGATTTGCCGTTGAGGGTGACGGCCAAGAGAGGTGAAGGTCATTTCGCCGTGCGAAAGGTGCGTCTTGGGGCACCCTCGGACCACGGCATGCCGATCTCCACCGGCGCCGGCGGTGGTTTCCGACCCGCGGGCGATGGCTCCGGCGCCCTATCTATGGCACCCGGCGGGACGACGTCTATGACGCCCGGTGGGGCAGCGTCCGGTGTCGAGCCCGCTCCAGCCGCGGCCTTCGAGCCGTTCGGCGGTGCATCGGGCTCGGGTCCTGCCATGCGACAAACCGTCGCGCCTTCGGCTACGGCGCCTTCGGCCGCCGTGACCGAGCCGCCCTTCTCGTCTCCGGGACCGCCGGCTGCAAACCCACCGGCGGCGAGGACCTCCGCGGTGCAAGAATTTCAGCCGATCTCAAGGCCGGCACCGCCACCCTTGGTGTCGGCCGGGCCGCCCAAGGGGCCCGTGGTGCAGGAGGATCTGGGCATCGAGCCGGAGCTGCCGGAGCTGCCGCCGGTCAACCTCCTGTGCACCGAGAAGCCGGTTCGGCACAGCGACGAGTCCGCGCTGGTGAGACGCGGCGAGGTCATCGAGGAATCCTGTCAGCACTTCGGGGTTTCCGGTGAGATCGCCGGCATCGGGCCGGGGCCGGTCATCACGGTTTTCGAGTTCCAACCCGCTCCCGGGGTCAAGGTCTCCAAGGTCGTCAACCTACAAGACGATCTGGCGCTGGCTTTGAAGGCGGATTCCGTGCGCATCGACCGCATTCCCGGCCGCTCGACCATGGGCATGGAAGTCCCGAACGACAAGCGCTCGATCATTCATCTCGGGCAGCTGTTGGCCAACGAATCGTTCAAGAAGTCGAAATCCGTGTTGTCCATGGCATTGGGGGTCGATATTCACGGTCGTCCGGTCTATCAGGATCTGGCCACCATGCCCCACCTGCTGGTGGCCGGTGCGACCGGCGCCGGTAAGTCCGTCGGTTTGCAGAGCATGATCACGTCGATCCTCTACAAGGCCACTAAAGACGAGGTCAAATTCATCTTCATCGATCCGAAGCGGGTGGAGCTGGGGGTCTACTCGGAAATTCCCCACCTCAAAACCGAGGTGGTGGTGGAACCCAAAAAAGCGGCCAATGCCCTGCGTTGGGCGGTCTCGGAGATGGAGCGACGTTATCGGTTGCTGGCCGAGGTCCATGTGCGCTCGATCGATATCTACAATCGAGCCATTCGCAATCCGGAGGAGCGGCGGCGTCTCACCCTGCATGAAGGGGAGAGCGAATTCGACGCCGCGGACATCAAACCGCTGCCTTATTACGTGATCATCATCGACGAGCTGGCGGATCTGATGATGGTGGCCTCGTCGGATGTGGAGACGTCGATCGCCCGGCTGGCGCAGATGGCCCGCGCGGTGGGCATTCACTTGATCGTCGCCACCCAGCGGCCGTCGGTGGACGTGCTGACCGGCACGATCAAGGCCAACTTCCCGTGTCGTTTGGCTTTTGCCACCGCGACCCGGCACGACTCGAGGACCATTCTCGACCAGGTCGGAGCGGAGAAGCTGCTCGGCAAGGGTGATGCCCTGTTCATGCCGCCCGGCACCTCGCGCATCATGCGGCTGCACGGGGCTTATATCAGCGAGCAGGAGACGGCGGCTTTGATCCGTTGGCTCAAGCGGCGGGGCAAGCCGGATCTGGACCCCGATGTGGTCAAGGCTCCTGAAGAAGAAGCCCAGAGCGGTGGTGGCTCCGGCGGGGGCGACGCCGATCCGCTCTTTGAGGAAGCGGCCCAGCTGGTGGTTCGGGAGCGACAGGGCTCGGCCAGCTTCCTACAACGTCGGATGCGAGTGGGATTCTCACGGGCCGCCCGTTTGATCGACATGTTGGAAGCCGATGGTCTGCTCGGGCCGGCCCAGGGCTCGAAGCCTCGGGATGTCCTTGTGCCCGTGGACTTCTTCGATGAAATCAGCGGTCACAAAGACGCGGTAGAGGATTAGTCGTTGAAAGTGATCTTCTTCGGCACGCCCGACTTTGCCGTGCCGACCTTGGAAGCCCTGGCTGCTGAATCGGACGTTCGGCCTATGTTGGTCGTCAGCCAGCCGTCTCGGCCCGTGGGCCGCAAGCGTCGGATTCAACCACCGCCGGTGGTGGAAGCCGCGGAGCGCCTGGGCCTGCCGGTGATGCAGCCGGAATCGGTGCGGGATCCCGCGTTTCTAGACCATTTACGCTCCCTGGAGCCGGACGTGGCCGCGGTCGTGGCCTACGGACAAATCTTTCGGCGTTCCTTGCTCGAATTGCCCCGCTTGGGCTGCGTCAACTTGCACGGATCTCTATTACCTAAATATCGCGGTGCCGCGCCGATTCAGGCGGCGATCGCCGAAGGTGAGGTGGAGACCGGGGTCACCACCATGCTCATGGAGCGGGGGCTGGACAGCGGTCCGATGTTGCTGGAGAAGAAACTCGCGATCGGTGAGCTCGAGAAGACACCGGAGCTGGCTCCCCGGCTGGCGGCCCTAGGAGCGCCGCTGATGGTCGAAACCCTGCGCCGGCTCGATGCGGGCACGGTGGAGCCCAGAGCCCAAGATCACGACGCCGCGACCTTTTCCCCGCGTCTCGAACGCACCGACGCGGTGGTGGATTGGCGATGGCCGGCCAAGAAAATCTTCGACCGATGGCGTGGCTTCTATCCCTGGCCGGGTCTTTCGAGCACCCTCACCGGTGAGAGCGTAAAGCTGGTCGATGTCGCGGTGGCCGATGCCGCCTCGGCGGCCGAGGTGCTCGGCTCGAGTGGCATCGCCGCGGAGCCCGGGGTTTTTCTGGGCCTTCGAGACGGCGCTATGTGTGTCGTATGCGGCAATGCTACGATGTTGCTCATCGAGAGACTGCAACGTCCGGGCAAGAAGCCCCTGGCAGCCTCGGATTTCACTAACGGCGAAAGACTCTCCGCTGGAGAGCGGTTTTCAAATCCGTGACCGAGTCTGTCGTGCCGCACCCCTCACGAGAAATTCGACCGCGGCGGCGCGGTCCTAGTCTCCGAATCATGAGCAAGCGTCGTTTTCACGCCCAGGCCGGAGGAGCCCGGTCCCGCAAAACCTTCCATGGACGAAGAATGCGAGAACCGAGAACCCCGGTCGACAATGTCAGGGCAGCGGCGGGATGGGTGGTCGAGAGAACCCTGGCCACCAAGTCTCCGTCGTCTGTTTTTCTGCAAAGTGCTTTGGCCCGTCTCGACGAGCCCGAGCATGCTTTGCTGCGGGAGCTCGCCCTCGGGACCTTGCGTTGGCTTCGACGTTTGGATCACGTCATCTCCTCGGCCAGCGACCGGCAGATCGATGCCATCGATCCGGCTTTGCGGACGCCCCTGCGCATCGGCGCCTACCAATTGTTGTTCCTCGATCGCATTCCGCCCCACGCGGCGGTCCACGAGGCGGTGGAGCACGCTCGGCGCATGACCCACAAAGGGGGCGCGAGCTTCACCAACGCGGTCTTGCGACGGATCGCCCGTGACCGCTCCCTGTCGGCTTGGGAGGTGCGCGAGAGCGATCCGGTAGAACGTCTGGCCGTGGAGCAGAGCCATCCGACTTTTCTAGTGCGCCGCTGGCTCAAAGTTTTCGGCGAGCAAGCGACCACAGATCTATTGGCCGCCAACAACCGTCCCAAAGCCATGCAGCTGTTGGCGTTTCGAGATCGGGGCGGGCGAGAGCTGTTGGCGGAATCCCTGATCGACCAGGGAATCGACGTCGAGCCGTCGACGCTTTCACCCGCGGGTTTGATCGTCCGGCAGGGCAATCCGCTGCACACCGATGATTACCATCGGGGTGATTTCTATATTCAAGATGAAGGCAGCCAGGCGGCCGCGCTCCTGCCCCTGCCGCGGCCCGGCGAGCGGATCCTCGATGCCGCCGCGGCCCCGGGCGGCAAGACGTTTGCCCTGCAAGCGATTCAGCCGGATGTCGACGCGGTGATGGCGGACGTCTCACCGGCACGGGTCAGCACCCTTCGTCGAAATCTGAAGCGTTTAGGACGTCGGGCTAATCTCTTGGTGGCGGACGCAACCCGGTCGCCCTTCAGCGGCTCCTTCGATCGCGTGGTGCTCGACTTGCCCTGCTCCGGAACCGGCACCCTGCGTAAGCATCCGGAGCTGAAGTGGCGGATCAGTGAGTCCGAGGTCGGCAGGTTGTCGCGCTTGGCTCGGCGGATTCTAGCCGGCTCCGCGGAACGGGTGGCGCCGGGTGGTCTATTGGTCGCCATCACCTGCTCGCTCGAGACGGAAGAGAACGAGAGGGTGATCGAGAGCTTTTCAGCCCAGTCGCCGGAATTCGAGCCGGTGGCGCTCGAAGACGTGCTCGATTTCTCACCGGCTCAGCACGTGATCGGTCCCGGGGCTTGGCGTCTCGTCACCGGCGGCGATCACGACGGCTTTACCGCTCACATTCTTCGGCGCCGTCGATAGGCCGAGGGGCCACGGCTCAGCTGAAATTCCTGCCCGCCCGTCGGGTCCAAAAGACCGATAAGCAGCGCGGGTAGGGAGCCGAGTATCTGCACTCTCTCTCTGTCAGCCGTCAGAGCCCCATTCCAAAGGCCTTTTTCCGCTCTTTCTCCGGAGATTTCGTGTTGACACCCACCTAGCCTTACCGTATCGTTCGCGAATCGTAACGGCACGGCGCAAGCGGGGTTTCTGAGGATCCGTCCTCCCCTGAAAGCCGAGCCTGCTACCAGACAGCGACCCCTAAGACCGACGGGAATGATCGATCAAGAATCACCCATCATCGGTTGCCTGGATCCAATCTGCGAAGAGTCGTACGAAAGATTCTTTTGAGATCGAGCTCGGTCGCTATTCAGAAATGGTCGATAAAAGACCTACCCCAAAGTACAGAAGGAGCAATGATGGCTGGCAAAGCTGACATCGTCGATCACATCGTGAGTAGTGTTGAAGGTCTGAACAAAAAGCAGGCGAGCGAGGCCCTTGAAGCCCTCATTGGTTACGTCAGTGACCAATTGGTGGGTGGCGAGCGGGTTCAAATTGCCGGCTTCGGTACCTTCACCGTTTCGGAAAGAGGCGAGCGTCAGGGTCGTAACCCGCAGACCGGCGAGCCGATGACCATCGCGGCTAGCAAGAACGCCCGGTTCAAGGCTGCTAAAGCTCTCAAAGACGCCCTCAACTGAGGTCGCCCGTTTCCATTCCGCGCCACCTTGGCACGGAAGGTCGGTACAGGCCGGTGATCGATGCTAGCCATCACTGCATCACGCCTTCCGACGAGCCCCGACGAGCTTCGAGCTCTCGGGGCTTTTGTCCTTTGTGCCTTTCCGGCTTTTCTGATTTCGAATCGGGAGGTGGCCCCTTTCCTCCGCCAGATCCCCTGAGGTTTTGGTGGTTGTCGAGCTCTCCCGAGCTCAGCGGATCTGCCGGTAGAGACGGGCAAGCCGTTGGGGCGAGACACCGACGAGAAAAAGAATCCAGATCAACCAATTCCCCGCCACGGTTCGCAAGATGCCTTGGCTCTCGAATCGGCGGGCCGAAGTGCTCACCGGGGCGTCGAGCACCACGGTTGGGCCGAGCTTTTTGAGCCGTCGGATCAAGTCCAGGTCTTCGAGAATCGGCCAGTCCTGAAAACCGCCGAGGGTTTCGAATGCCTCTCGGGTGAGGAATTGGCATTGGTCGCCGAGGGGTGAGCCCGTCATGGATGTACGCCAGCGGATCAATCGATTGCCCAGGCCGGTCAACCATCGAGAGCCGTGGTCGTAGCGGACGTGGAATCCTCCACCCACCGCCCCGGCGTCGATCGCAGCTTGGATCAGCTCTCGGGAATTCCGCCGTAGTCGAGAATCGGCGTGCAGAAAAAGCAATACCTCGCCGGAGGTCGCGCGAGCGCCTCGATTGAGCTGCCCCCCGCGTCCCGCCGCACCCTCGACTGTTCGGACACCGAGATTTCGCGCGATTTCCAGCGACCGATCGGTGCTGCCACCATCGCTGACGCAGACCTCGTCCCCCAAATCCAGAGCGTGATCGATGGTGTCGGCTAGGACCGCTTCTTCTTCGAGGGTCGGAATGATGATCGAGAGCTTCATGGGCCATCTTCGCGCTATCGGGCCGGATGTCCTGCGTCGGCAGGAGCGGCCCGTGGGGGTTATCATCGGTTCCCTGGAGCCGATTGAAATAGGAGTATAAATGAGCAGTTTCAGCCATCTCGATCAAGAGGGACGAGCTCGAATGGTCGACGTCTCGGAGAAAGCGGTGACCCGTCGTGTGGCCCGTGCGTCCTGCCGGGTCTTGCTCGATCCCTCCACCGTCGAGCGTTTGTCGGAGATGCCGAAAGGAGATGCGGTGGCGGTCGCTCGTCTGGCGGGGATTCAAGCCGCCAAACGGGTCGACGAGCTTATTCCATTGGCGCACACCCTGAACCTGGATCATGTCAATGTGGAGATCGAGCCCGCCGAAGGAGGGGTCGAGGTCCGCAGCGAGGTGGTGTGCACGGCTCGGACCGGAGCCGAAATCGAAGCCATGTTGGCTTGCTCCAATGCCGCTCTGGCCCTCTACGACATGGTGAAAGCCGTCGAAAAGGGAGCGGTGATCACCGATCTGAGGCTCGAGGCCAAGAGCGGTGGCCGCAGTGGTGATTGGCAACGGGGGGTAACGTGATGGCGGCGCCGATTCGTACCGGGTTGGATCGTCTCCTGCGACAGGCCGCGTTGCTGAAAGGCAAACGATACGGCTTGCTGGCCCACGGCGCGTCGGTCACCGTCGATCTGCGCCCGGCCCATTTGGCCCTGGCGGGCGCTAGTTGTGGTCCGCCGGCAGCCCTCTTCGGTCCGGAGCACGGCTATTACGGCGTGGAGCAGGATATGGTCGCCAGCCGTGACGAAAAGGATCCTTGGACCGGTGTGCCCATCTTGTCGCTCTACGGTGACGATGCCGACAGCCTCCAGCCCTCCGCCGATGCATTTGCGGGCTTGGATGTGTTGCTGATCGACCTTCAGGACGTGGGCAGCCGTTACTACACCTACGCGGCGACGGCGGTGTGGGCGGCGGAGGTCGCCATTCAAGCCGGGGTCGAGGTGTGGGTCTTGGACCGACCCAACCCCCTGAGCGGTGCCGTGATTGAAGGCAATCGACGGGGAGAAGGATTCGAATCGTTTGTCGGTGCCTTCGACATGCCCGTGCGCCACGGCTTGACCCTCGGTGAGATCATGCGTTTCGAAGGAAAACGCCGCCAGTGGGACGAGCAGGGCCTGCAGGTGTGGACCATGGCCGGTTGGCGTCGGACCCATTTGTGGAGTGATTTGGACCGTCCTTGGATCGCGCCGTCGCCCAATATGCCGACCGTGGACACCGCCTACATCTATCCCGGAGGTTGTTTGGTGGAAGGCACCACCCTATCCGAAGGGCGCGGCACGACCCGGCCCTTTTCGCTGCTGGGAGCGCCTGGAATCGACCCCAAGGCTCTGACGGAAGCCTTGGAGGAACGACGTTTTCCGGGTCTTCGGTTCATCCCCACCTATTTCAAACCGCAGTTCCAGAAACACGCGGGTGAGGTGTGCGGCGGCATCGAGGTGGTGGTGACGGCCGCCGCGGAGGTCAGATCCTATCGTTGGGGTGTCGAGCTGCTGGCTTTGATCCGAGAACGGTTTCCCGAGGCCTTCGGCTGGCGCTCGGAGGCCTATGAATTCGTGACCGATCGTCCCGCCATTGATCTCCTGGTCGGCGGCTCCGAATATCGCCAAGCCCTCGAGTCGGGAGATCGCGAGGCTTGGCAGGATTGGTTGAGGCAATGGCGCGACGACGAGCAGATCTTCCGTCAGGAGCGCGCCTCGGTCCTGCTCTACTCCTGAGGCGACCCGTGAAACGCATCCACTTACTCAAGACCGAGCTGCAACGATCCGGGCTCGCCGATCTGCTCGCCGCCATGGCAAATCTGAGGTTGCGGGCCGGCTGGCTCGACTGGCGTCCGCATGCTGAGCCAGAGACTCTTTCGAATGAGGGCACGCTCCTGGACATGGCCACCGCTCCGGTCCTACGAGCCGTTGCCGTGGAGTCTCGGAGGGTGACCTCGATCAAACCCATGGTCGGTGACGCCGTGTTTCGCGATGTCCTGCGAGCACACTTCCGGGGCTGTGCCGTGGTTTTGGTGCGTGTCGTTCCCGGAGCGTCGGAGCCCGACGAGCTGGAGTCGGCACCGGAGCTGGAGGTAGCAGACGGCAAATACGGCGTGGCCGTCGTCGACGACGGGCCCGCGAAACGGTTCTCGTGGACCGCGGAGGAGCTCGCGGAACGACTGCGACGCCCCCGGCCGTTTTCCGGCGGAGACTGACGCGGGGTCTATCTCTCGGTCCCTTCTCCCAGGCGGCTGAGGATCGGGAAGACGGCGATCCGTCGAGGAAAAGCGCCTGATACGGGGTTTTCGCCTTCACGTCTCGGATTTCCGGTGTTAAAGTGCGGCGTGTTCATTCGCCGCACTGCGGCATGCTTCGTATCCCTCTGCTTTCGTGATTCGGGCCCCATCCGGGCCGTCCAGATAGGCGGTCGTCGAGCAACCACTCCAAAGCACCCTGTGTGTCGAGCCTGCGGCGATCGGAGACTCTCCATCCATGAGCGAGGAAATCCGCTTTTTTCTGCCCGGCCCGACGTATGTCCTCGAGGACGTGCGCCAGGCCATGACCCGACCCTCGATCGCCCATCGTGGGTCGGAGTTCAAGACCCTTTACGCCTCCTTTTGCGAGCGCTTGCCGGCGGTCTTCAAGACGTCGGGCGCGGTGATGGCTATGACCTCCTCGGGCTCGTTGGCCTGGGACGTCATCATCGCCTCGACGATTGAAAAGAATGTGCTGTGCCTCACCAACGGCGCGTTCTCCGAGCGCTTCCACGCCGTGTGTCACGCCTGGGGCAAAAGCGTCGACGAGCTCAGCGCACCCTGGGGACGGCCGATCGATCCCGACCAAGTGCGCGCCGCGTTGAGGCGCAAATCCTACGAAGCCGTGACTCTGGCCCACAGTGAGACCTCCACCGGCGTGCTCAACCCGCTCGAGGAAATCGCCGGGGTGATCCGGGAGGAGAGCGACGCCTTGATCTGCGTCGACGCCATCTCCTCCTTGGCCGGTGCGGAGGTCCACACCGAGGCTTGGGGCATCGACTATCTATTTACCGCCAGCCAAAAAGCCCTAGCCCTGCCGCCCGGGCTGTGTTTGATCACCGCGTCGCGAAGGGCGCTGGCCAAAGCCGAGACGATTCCCCACCGCGGGTATTACACGGATCTGTTGCGCTACTTGGCCAAGCACGAGGCACAGGGCACGATTTCAACTCCGGCCCTACCTCAGCTTTGGGCCCTCGACAAGCAATTGGACGTGATCCTGGAGGAGGGCATGGAAAACCGTTGGCGGCGGCATTCGGCCCTGCGAGCCCGCACCGAGCAATGGGCGGCGAGCCGCGGATTTACCTACGCTTCGTCGCCGGACGGCGCCTCGCCCACGGTCTCCTGTCTGCGTCCTCCGGAAGGTGTGGGCGCCCCCGATTTGGTGAAGTCCCTGGCTGCCGTTGGATTCACCGTGGGTCCGGGTTACGGCCAATTCAAACCGACCACTTTTCGCATTGGCCACATGGGCCAAGTCCAGCTTTCAGACCTAGAAGCCCTATTCGACGCCATCGATGAATTGGTGGCCGCCTGACCCGGCCCGTCACCGGGCTGAATGGGGCGCAAACTCAGCAATCAACCGAGCAAGCAACAAGGAATAGATCCATGTACCGCATATTGGTTTCCGATCCGTTGGAGAAAACCGGTCTCGCCGCTTTGAGGGAGTCCGGTCATGAAGTCTATGAGCTTCCCGCCGAAGAGAAGGGAAAGCTCAACGAGCTGATCGACGGCTACGACGCGTTGGTGGTGCGCTCCGGCACCCAGGTCACCGCCGATCTGTTGAAGGCCGGAAAATCTCTCAAGGTCGTGGGCCGGGCCGGCATCGGTGTCGACAACGTGGATACCAAAGCCGCCACTGAGCTGGGCATCTTGGTGGTCAATGCGCCTACTGCCAATTTGATCTCGGCCACCGAGCACACCTTCGCCCTGCTCTTGGCCCTCGCCCGCAACGTGGGCAAGGCCGACGCCGACATCAAGAGTCATCAGTGGAATCGCAAGAAATTCGTCGGCACCGAGCTCCAGGGCAAGAAGCTCGGCGTGATCGGCTTCGGCCGCATCGGTCAGCAGGTGGCTCACCGGGCCCGGGCCTTCGACATGGAGATCCTGGCTTACGATCCCTTCCTGCCCGACGATGTGGTTCGACGGGCCGAGGCGGAGCCCCGCAGCCTGGAGGATCTGATGGCCGAGGCGGATGTCGTGACCCTGCACATCCCCCTGACCGACGAAACCCGTGGTTTGTTGAACGGCGAGCTGCTGAGGAAAATGAAAAAAGGCGCGCTCTTGGTGAATTGTGCCCGGGGCGGCGTCGTGGATGAGGATGTGCTGCTCGAGCTGCTGGATTCCGGGCACCTGGGCGGGGCCGCCCTGGACGTCTTTGCCCAGGAGCCGCCCGTGGACTATCGATTGGCGGCCCACGATCGCGTGGTTTCGACGCCCCATCTCGGGGCTCAGACTTCTGAAGCCCAGGTTCGCATCTCGACCCAAACCGCCGACATGGTGCTCAAGGCCCTCGACGGCTCGTTGGCGGTGACGGCGGTCAACCTGCCGTTCCGGCCCGCCGGCGCCTCCGGCGAGCCGTTCCTGCGGTTGGCGGAAAAGCTCGGCCGCTTGGCGTCCACCTTGGGCTCGGGCTCCCTGGCCAAAGTCGAGGTGGAGCTCCAAGGTCTGGATAAATCCCTGCACGTGCCGGTGACCATCGCGGCGTTGCGAGGGGCTTTGAGGCGTCCCATGGGCGATTCCGTGAACTACGTCAACGCCGAGATCATCGCCGAGGAGCGGGGCATCGATGTCCGCCGGACCGTCAGCGCAGCTCAAGGGGGTTACCCGAATCAGGTGATCGTGCGGTTGAGCTGCGGCGGAGAAGAGGTGGAGATTCGAGGAGCTCTCTTCCACGGGCACGATGAGCGCATCGTCGGATTGCGGGGCTACCAGCTCGAATTCCGTCCGAAGGGCAATATCCTAGTGGTTCGTAACCACGATATCCCCGGTGTGGTCGGTCAGCTCGGCACCCGCCTGGGCAACGCCGAGGTCAACATTGCCGAGATCCATCTGGCGCGTCGGCCGGGCACGGATCGGGCGCTCGCCGTGGTCCGATTGGACCATCAAATCGGTGCCGAGGTGCTGGAGGGCATCCGAGGCATGGAAGCTGTGGACGCGGCCGAGGTCATCGATCTCGGTGACGTCTGAGATCCGGTCGACCCCGGGTTTTAGGCGGCGGCGGGCCGAGGCCCGCCGTTTCCGGAGCATGAATTTTGATTAATCAAAATAAAAGTAGCGATTAGTTCAAAATGCTGTTACCGTTTTCAGTGGGGGGAGCGGGAGAAAAATTGGAAGTTTTGGTCGAATGGATGAATCCCCACCCTTGAGATGCCGTAGTAGCTAATGACGGGCAAAGACGCTCGGCATGAGGTGAGATCGTGATCGAAGTCGAAGCAGCAAGGCAGGGCACCGTGGCTGAAGGGGCGGTTTTCATCGCCCGCGGCATTACCAAGATCTACGACATGGGCGAGGTGCAGGTCCACGCCCTGAGGGGAGTCGATCTAGAGCTGGACGGGGGCGAGCTGACCGTCCTGCTCGGGCCGTCGGGCAGTGGCAAATCGACCCTGCTCAACATCCTGGGTGGGTTGGACGTGCCCACCGCCGGTCAAGTCTTCTATCGCGGTGGCGAGCTGACTGCGGCGGACGAAAAGGGGCTGACCCGCTACCGCCGCCATCACGTGGGTTTTGTTTTCCAATTCTACAACCTGATCCCGAGTCTCACCGCGCGCGAGAACGTGGCGTTGGTGACCGAGATTTCCCCGGATCCACTGAGCCCGGAGGAGGCCTTGGATCTGGTGGGGCTGGGGGATCGCATGGATCATTTTCCGGCCCAGCTTTCCGGTGGCCAGCAGCAGCGGGTGGCGATTGCGCGAGCCGTGGCCAAGCAGCCCGATGTGCTGCTGTGTGACGAGCCCACCGGCGCGTTGGATATCGAGACCGGGGTTTTGGTGCTGGAAGCGATCGAGCGGGTGAATCGGGAAATGGGGACCACCACCGCTGTGATCACCCACAATGCCGCCATTGCCGAAATGGCGGATCGTGTGGTTTATCTGGCCGATGGCCGGATTGCTCGGGTGGTCAACAACGACTCAAAGAAGGATCCCCGCGAGCTTCGCTGGTAAACGGCCGGCGGAGCCCATCGGATCGGGAGCAAACGCTTATGCGCGCCATCCATCGCAAATTGCTGCGGGACCTCTGGCAAATCAAGGGGCAGGTCTTCGCGATCGCGGCCGTGATCGGGGTCGGTGTGGCGATGTTCGTCGCCTATTTGTCGACCTTCGATTCCCTGAGCGGCACCCAGCGGGCGTACTACGAGCGCTATCGCTTCGGGGATGTATTCGCCAGCCTTAAGCGGGCTCCGGATTCCTTGCAGGCCCGTTTGGCCGAGATCCCGGGCGTGGCCCAAGTGGAGGCGCGTGTGGTCGCCGAGGTGACCCTCGACGTGGAGGGCATGACCGAGCCGGTGACCGGGCGGCTGGTGTCGGTTCCGGAGCGCAAGACCGCCATCCTCAACGATCTCTCGATGATCGAAGGGCGCTACATCGAGCCCGGTCGGGGCAACGAGGTAGTTGTGACCGAAGGTTTCGCCTTGGCCCACGGCCTGGGACCCGGGGATTCGGTGTCCGCCGTCATCAATGGCCGTAGCCGGGATTTGGAGATCGTCGGCGTCGCCCTTTCACCGGAATTCATCTACACCATCCGGCCCGGGGCCCTGATGCCCGACGACGCCCGTTTCGGCGTCTTTTGGATGAGCCGCAAGGCCCTGGCCAACGCCTTCGACATGGAAGGGGGCTTCAACGACGTGGTCCTGCGGCTCCAGCCCGGGGCCTCGGAGGCTGAGATCATCGCCCGAACCGACGATTTGCTCAAGAAATACGGTGGCCTGGGGGCCATGTCGCGGGATTTCCAGATCTCCAATTGGTATCTGAGCTCGGAGCTCAAACAGCTGAAGGGCTTCGGCACCGTGGTGCCGTTCATTTTCTTGGGGGTCGCGGCTTTCTTGTTGAACGTGGTCTTGACCCGCATCGTTTCCGTGCAGCGGGAGCAGATCGCCGCCTTGAAAGCGTTGGGGTACAGCAATCTCGAGGTGGGATGGCATTACAGCCTGTGGAGCTTGTTGGTGGCGGGCTCCGGTGGCGTGGTGGGAGCGATGATGGGCCGGAACATGGGGCAGGGCATGCTCAACATGTACAACGGCTATTTTCGCTTTCCGTTCTTGGAGTACCGATTGGCGCCGGACGTGGTCTTGGGAGCCCTCGGCATCAGCCTGCTGGCGGCCATCGTCGGCGCGTCCCAAGCGGTCAGGGGCGCGGTGAAGCTGCCCCCGGCCGAGGCCATGCGTCCGGAGCCGCCGGCTCGCTATCGCAAGACTCTGGTCGAAAGACTGGGCACCGAAAAGTGGTTCTCCCAGCCGGCTCGCATGGTGCTGCGGAATTTGGAGCGCCAGCCATTGAGGGCGCTGGCTTCGATCATCGGCATCTCTTGCTCGGGCGGATTGTTGGTCATCGGTCTGTTTTTCTTGGACTCCATCGAGGTGCTGCTCGATGTGCAATTCAACATCGCCCAGCGCCAAGACATCACCCTGACCTTCGTCGAGCCGAGGTCGTCGGGCGCCCTCTTTGAAGTGTCTCGACTGCCCGGCGTGGTCAGCGCCGAGCCGGCTCGCTCGGTGCCCGTGCGTCTGCGGGCAGGCCACTTGAGCCGCCAAACCGCGGTCACGGGCTTGGTCAACGATCCGCGATTGCAGAGGGTGGTCAGCTCCGACTATCAACCCGTGGAGCTGCCGCCGGAAGGCGTGCTGATGACCCGCAAGCTGGCGGAGATCCTCGGCTTGCAACAGGGCTCGGTGCTGACCGTGGAGGTCTTGGAAGGGGCGCGACCCGTCAAGGAAGCGGTCGTTGCCGATTTGGTCGATGAATTCATGGGCACGGCGGTCTACATGGATATGGACGCTTTGCACCGTTGGATGCGCGAGGGGTCCAACCTTTCGGGTGCGTATTTGCAAGTGGACTCCTACCATGCAGATGCCCTGTACGCCCATTTGAAGAGCTTGCCGTCGGTGGCGGGTGTGGCCCTCAAGTCCGCGGCCATCGACGCCTTCAACAATCAAATGGATGAGATGATGGGGGTGTTCATCTTTTTCAACATCCTCTTCGCGTCGATCATCACCATTGGGGTGGTCTACAACGCGGCGCGGATCTCGCTGTCCGAACGCAGCCGAGAGCTCGCCAGCCTGAGGGTTTTGGGATTCACCCGAGGAGAGATTTCATCGATCTTGCTCGGTGAGCTGGCACTGATCACCTTGGTGGCGATTCCCTTGGGGCTGATGGTGGGTTACGGCTTCGCCGCGCTCATGGTCACGGCTTTCGATACGGAGCTCTATCGTTTTCCGCTGGTGGTTTCCTCGCGCACGTTCGGGGTTTCCGCCCTCGTGGTGGCCCTGGCGGCTACGTTTTCGGGTTTGGTCGTCCGGCGACGGCTCGACCATTTGGATTTGGTGGAGGTTTTAAAGACCCGCGAGTGAGTCTCGGAGCTCCCGCACACGTCGAGCCTCGGCCGGGGTCGAGGCTCATTTGGAACTTTGAAGGTTGAGAATGGAGTCACGTTGTGGCTGTGCATAAGGAAGGTATCGGCAGCGGTGTTTTGCGCGGTAAATCCACGCGCGTGGTTTGGGCAGCGGTTCTGGTTTTAGTGCTCGTGGGATTGGTGTTCGTCATCAGCCGGCCCAAATCGATTCCCGCGGACTTGACGACCGTCGAGCGCGGGCCGATGGAGGTCACCCTCGACGAAGAAGGCGAGACCCGGGTGCGAGATCGCTTCGTCGTCTCCGCTCCGGTCGCCGGGCGGATCTTGCGTATCGAGCTCGAGCCCGGTGATCCGGTGATCGCCGGTGAAACGGTGCTGGCGAGCTTTCAGCCCGTGGAGCCGGGGTTGCTCGACGCGCGCACGGAAGCAGAGGCCCGGGCCCGTGCTCGCGCCGCCAAAGCGAGCTTGGGTCGGGCGGAAGCCGATCGCAAACGCGCGGAGGCCGAGATGGAATTCGCCCTCCGGGACCTGGAGCGACAAGAGCGCCTATCCAAGGATCAAGTGGTCGCCGCCGATCGGCTGGATAAGGCCCGTCTCGAAGCTCAACGCACCTCCGATGCCTTGAGCGCGGCGAAATTCGCGGTAAGGGCGGCGCGCTTCGAGCTCGAAATGGCCGAGGCCAGCTTGATGCACGCGACCGGTGGAGCCTCCGAAGGGAAACCCCTCTCCCTCACCTCTCCCGTGGACGGGGTGGTGCTGAGCCGCAGCCGCGAGTCGGAAGCGGTGGTGCCGTCCGGCGAGCCGCTCTTGGAGGTGGCCGACCCCAGCCGCATGGAAATCGTCTCCGACTTCTTGTCCACCGACGCGGTCAAGATCAAACCCGGGCAGCCCGTGCTGATCGAGCAATGGGGTGGCGATCAGCCGCTGAACGGCGAGGTCCGCCGGGTCGAGCCGTCGGGGTTCACCAAGATCTCGGCTTTGGGAGTCGAGGAGCAGCGGGTGAACGTGATCATCGATTTAATCGACCCGCGGGAGGTCTGGCAGGCCCTCGGGGACGGGTTCCGGATTGAAGCCCGGGTGGTGGTCTGGCGAGGGGAGGACGTCGTGCGGGTGCCCACCAGCACGTTGTTCCGCCATCAACCCGCCGCCGCGGATGCCGGGGCGCAGACGGGCAAAGGCGGCTGGGCGGTGTTCCGGCTGGAAGAAGGCGTCGCGCGGGTCGTGCCCGTGGACATCGGCCAACGCAACCGCCTCAACGCCGAGGTGGTCTCGGGTCTGGAAGTGGGCGACCGAGTGATCGCCCATCCCTCCGATGACGTCAGTGACGGGGTACGCATCGCTCCACGGAATTAGCCCTGCTCCGCGATCCATTGGTCGACCAGGAAGCGGGCGATGGAATCGCGGCGGGGCAGCTTGAGCTGGGCATCTCGATCGCCCCACTCACCGAAAGCGGACAGCTCTTGGGCGGTGAACCAGCCCGCGTCCGCCAGCTCGTCCGGGTCGAGCCTGAGCTCGGTGGCCCGGCTGCGGGCTCGGAAACCGAGCATCAGCGATGAAGGAAAGGGCCAAGGTTGGGATCCCCGGTAAGTGATCTGGTCCACGGCCACACCCGCCTCTTCCAGCACCTCTCGTGCCACCGCTTGCTCGAGGCTCTCGCCGGGCTCGACGAATCCCGCGAGGGTGGAGAAGGTGCCGGCAGGCCATTTCGGGCCGCGGCCCAGCAGGCAGCGTCGCGGCCCATCGTCCTCTGGCACGTGCTCCACCAACATGATCACCGCCGGATCCGTTCGGGGAAACGTCTCTTTGCCGCAGTCGGCGGAGCTACATCTCCGCAGGTGTCCACCGTGCTCCAGGGTTGTGGGACGCCCGCACCGTCCGCAAAATCCATGGTGACGATGCCAATAGATCATGCCGCGGGCGTAGGCCAGCACCGAAGCCTCGTCGGCGGCTAGGGAAGGACCGACCCGCCTCAAATCCAGGAATTGCCCCTCGATCCGATCTGCCAGCTCGGACTCGTCGTCGGCTTCGAGATCGAGGGCGAAGATCGCCGAGCTCTCGTTCAATCCGAGGAAAATCGTCAGGGAGCTCTCGGAAAGCAGGTCGACGGCGGAAGGTTGCTCCATGATCACGGCCCGAGGGCCTTCGTCATGCTCGCGAACCGCGTGACGGTAACGCCAATTGGGCAAGAAGCGGCTGGATCGAGAGTGCAGCAAGTCGCGGATCCACTCGGCATTCTGTCGCCGATCCGACGCCCGGTCGAGCGCGCCCTGGCCGTAGCTCAGGGCTGCGGGAACCGGGTTCACGATGTCGCTCATGGTTTCTCCAATGCGTGGCATCGCCGGGCCGGCCGGCAACGCTTGTCTGGGATGCTTTTAGGTCTTCTCAAGGTGCTCGGCCCAGCGCTTCGACCAAACCCCCAGCGGTCTCAACAGCTCCAACAGCTCCTTGCCCTCGGAGGTCAACACATAACCCCGGCCGGATTTCTCAATCCAACGGGCCTCTTGCAGCTCTTTCAAGCGACGATTCAGCACCGTGGGCGAGATGGATTCGCAGCGTTGTTGGAGGGCTCGAAAAGTCGCGGGACCTTCGCCGAGATTCCACACCACTCCCATGGCCCAGCTACGGCCCAGGAGGTCGAAGAGGGCCATAATGGGTTTGCCGGTCTTTGAGCCCCGTACGGGGCGGCCGGGTCTGGGAAAGTCGGACTCGGAGGGCATGCGGAGACCTTTCTTGCTACCAAATGCGTAGCGAATGAAGACTAGCAGGTGCGCTACGCAATGGGTAGCGTTCCCGCGACGTTTTCAGAAGACGTCGTAGGGGTAGGACCGGGGCCATGGTGTCGAAACGTTGCAAGGGCAGCCATTCTTTGACAGGTTTCCTTGCATGATCGACTTTAAAGAGCTACCCACCCTCAAAGGTGATCGGGTGCGGCTGCGGGCCATGCGGGCCGCAGATGCCGGAGCCCTTTTCGAGATTTTTTCCGACAAAGAAGTGGCCCGCTATTGGAGCAGCCCTCCCTGGACCGACTCTGCAAAGGCGGACGAGCTGTTGGAATCCGTCCGCCGGGGGCTCGACACCAAAACGCTTCTTCAATGGGGCGTGTGCGCGGCACCGGAGGAGAAGGTGGTGGGGACTTGTACCCTGTGGCAGATCGACGCGGAGAACCAACGGGCTGAGATCGGCTTTGCCTTGAGCCGCAAGGTCTGGGGTCGGGGTCTCATGATCGATGCCTTGACCCTATTGTTGGATTTTTCCTTCAACGAGCTGGGGCTGCGGCGTATGGAAGCCGATGTGGACCCTGAAAACGTGGCGTCGATCGGTTTGTTGGAGCGTTTGGGTTTCCAGCGGGAGGGTTATCTTCGCGAGCGCTGGTGCGTCGGCGGAAAGGTCACCGATTCGGTCATTCTCGGTCTACTCGGACGCGAATGGCAGACCGACGGCCGAATCAGCCGTCCATCAAAGGCATGAGCGAGGACCGGATCGAGGCGGGAGAGGTCCCCGGCTTTTCGAAGGAAGCTTGGCGGCAGGAGATCCGTGCTCGCCTTCAGAGCTTGGCTCCCGAAGACCGGCTGTCAGCCGCCGAAGCCTTGGCTCATCGGGTCATGGCCTTGCCGGAAATCGAATCCGGTCGCGGGGTGCTCGTTTGTTTGTCCTTTGGCGTCGAGATCGATACCTGGGGTCTGGTGGGCCGGCTGCTGTCGGCCGGCAAACGGGTGTATGTGCCCCGGGCGGTCGGACGCACTAAACAGCTGCATATCCACCCGTACCCCTGTGAGCTCAGGCGTCTTTCGTTCGGCCTCGAGCAACCGAAATCTTCTTGCCCCGAGCTCGATCCCCAAGAAGTAAACCGCCGAATAGATGTTGCGTTGATCTCAGGGCTGGCTTTTGACGGTCGCGGTTATCGATTGGGTTATGGTGCCGGTTTCTTCGATCGTTTCTTGGCAGGTCGCCCTTTTTTGAAGGTGGGTTTGGTTTATGACCTACAAATGGTTGAACGGCTTCCCGTGGAGGGCCACGACATCCCGATGAATGCAGTTATTTCGGATAAATCAATGGTTAGACCTTTGATAAAATGAAGATAAAGAAGGGGCCGGAATCGGTATCTTTCTGATGATTTAAACGCGGAGATTCATTGTGGGCCAAGTGCTTCTCGGAGTGCATCTGGACGGGGTCAAGCTGAGGGTAGCTAGGGTTCGGGGGCAAACCGTCACCCGACGCTTCTATCGCACAGTGTCGAATCACGAGTCCGAAAGCCTCGTGCTCCAGCAGGTGTTTTCTCTGATCGACGACGCTTGGGATGACGAGGTGGCAGGCATCGGTTTTGGTGCTCCGAGTGTCGTCGATACCCGTCGCGGTATTGTTTACCAAACCCAGAACATTCCTTCGTGGCGAGAGGTTCATCTAAAGGATCGGATCGAGTCTCGCTATGGTCGACCCTGTGTGGTCAATAACGACGCGAATGCTTTCGTCTTGGGGGAGAGGTATTTTGGCGGCGCCCGAGATTGCTCGGACGTCGTGGGGCTGACCCTCGGCACCGGTTTCGGCATCGGCGTGGTGCTCGAGGGGCGATTGTGCATGGGGGCCAATTGCGGTGTGGGTGAGCTCTGCCATATGCCGTATCTAAAGCTGACCCTGGAAGACTATTGCTGCCAACGGTTCTTCGACCGGGTGTCGCCGAAGCGAGACGAGCTCTTTCTGAGGAGCAGAGCGATAAGGGGTGACGAGCAAGCACAGAAGGTTTTCGATGCCTTTGGTCGGCATCTGGGCCACGCGGTATTGATGGTCCTCTATGCCTACGATCCGGAGCTGATCATTCTGGGGGGATCGCTGGCCCCTGCCATGCCCTGTTTCGAGAAGGAAATGCGTAGGGTCCTGCAGACGTTCGTCTTTGCACGCAGCCTGGAGCGGCTCCAGATCGTCCGCAGCACCATGGCCGACAGTGGCCCGCTGGGAGCCGCAGCCCTTTATTTGGATTCGATCTATCGCTCCGGCGGAGACGTGGTGCCGATCGAGCGTCGAGCCCTTTCCAAGTAGGGGGAGTTTCGCAGTACCATTCCGCCATGGATATAGGAAAATTCCCGGCGCCATGGCATCCAGCACCATGGCATCCAGCACCATGGAATTCAGCTCCAGGCGACGTTTGAAAGTGGCTCGGAAAAAAAAGAAGAAGGGATCGTCCGGTCTGCCGATCGTCGGTCAAAACACGCGAGCCGCTCACCCACCCGCGCCGATTGCGAGCTCACCCATGGGAAAAAGAAGAGCCTGGGTGCTGCTCGGGGTCCATCTGCTGATCCTCGGCCACATCGTGCATTGGCGGCTTACCGGTCAGACTTTGTCGCCCCTGGAACCCTCGGAAGCGATGGAGCTGACCAAGCACGACATGGTGAACGCCGGCGCTTTGTTTTTTGCCGCGGCAATTCTTTCCACAGCTCTCTTCGGCCGTTTTTTTTGTGGCTGGGGATGCCACATCTTGGCGCTCCAGGATCTTTGCGGGGCTCTGCTCAAGAAAATCGGGATCCGTCCCCAGCCCTTGAGGTCGCGGGTCTTGATATGGGTTCCTATCCTCGCATTCTTCTACATGTTCCTGTGGCCGGCCCTGTACCGGCTGTGGATCGGAGATGTGCCGACCCCCAAACATCTCGAGCTCACGACTACTGATTTTTGGGCCACATTTCCCGCCTGGCCCGTAGCTCTCTTGACCTTCTTTGTCTGCGGTTTTGTGATCGTCTATTTCCTGGGCCAAAAGGGTTTCTGCACCTACGCCTGTCCGTACGGTGGGATTTTCGGCGCGGTCGATCGATTGGCTCCCCTGAGGATCCGAGTCAGCGATGCCTGTGAGAGCTGTGGCCATTGCACGGCCGTCTGCACCTCCAATGTGAGGGTGCACGAGGAAGTTCGAGACTATGGATCGGTGGTCGATCCGGGGTGCATGAAGTGTTTGGACTGTGTGGCCGTCTGCCCGAACGACGCGTTGAGCCTGTCATGGGGGGCTCCGGCGGTCTTCACCTCTCCTCGTCGAGAGGTTGCGGGCAAGAAACCTCAGCTGCGCTTCTGGGAAGAGGCGGTGCTGGCGATCGCTTTTGTGGCCGCTCTGCTCTCCTTCCGGGGCTTGTACGGCATCTTCCCCTTCCTCCTGTCTTTGGGCTTGGCGGCGATTTTGTCGTATCTGGTGCTGACCACGATTCGGCTGGTCCGACGCCCGAACCTTCGCCTTCGCCGGACCCGGCTCAAAGCGGCGGGCCGTCTGACCTCGGGGGGCTGGGCTTTCAGCGGTTTGATGTTGCTGGTGGTCGCCGTCTGGGGCCACAGCGCGTGGATTCAATGGCATCTCCACCGTGGCCTGAGGGCCTACGGCGCGGTGGCGGACCTTCAATCCATGGTTTCGGCGCCCGACGTGGAAACCTGGGAGCTGACCGCGACCGACCGAAAGGATCTCGAGCAAACGGTGTCCTATTTGTCACCGGTCGCGGATCGGGGACTGCTCAAGCAGGCCGAGCTCGAGCTGCGTTTGGCTTGGATGAATCTTCTGTTGGATCACGATCAGGCATTCGATCGCCGTTTGGAACGAGCCGCTAAAAGTGGGGCGGATCCGGCCATCTTGTACTCGCTTAGAGCGCGGCAGCTGGTCAGGAAGCGTGACTGGGGCCGCGCCGCGCAGGAATACGAGCGGGCGGTGGTCGCGGATCCCAAGCGGCTTTGGCCCCATTTGGGCCTGGGCACCCTGCTGGCCGGCCTGGGGGATTTGGAGGGAGCATCCGCCGCCTTCGAGCGCGGATTGAGCCACTTACCGGATGAGGCGGACCTGTACTACAATGCAGGCTTAGCATCGGCATTATCCGGCGATCCCGTGCGGGCGATCCAGCGTTTTGGAGAGGCGTTGGAGCTCAATGCCTCGCACGTGGCGGCGCGGGAGAATCTGGCCGGTGTCCTGGCCGGTTTGGGTCGCTTTCGTGAGAGTCTCGAGCATTATCGCGAAGCCGTCCGAACGGCCCCTTCCGACGCGGAAACTCGTCTACTGATGGCTCGTGTCCTCCTGGCCTTGGATAAGCCGGGAGAGGCTGAAGAGCAGGCCCGTCTTGCGGCAGAGCTGGACCCGGAGTCCGTGCAGGCCAAGGAGCTGTTGCAGAGCATGTCGGCGCAGCCTTGATGTGGCCCTAAAGATCGTTTAGAGAAACGGCGAGCGCCGTTTTCTGATGCCTGGTGCATCGTTTTTAATCAAAGACGCGAAGCTTTGCGACCCCTGTGGGCTCAATCTTCGGCTCGTCTCGATCGGCGTGAGCCTTGCCGCTCAGCCCGATCGAATTCGAGCCGATGGGCCGGGTTCATGAGCAAGGCTCGATCTACCGCGGAAACCCAGGAGACATGATGGAGAAGCGAAAAGTAGTTGTTTGGGCTGCTGTGTTGTTGATGGTCGTTTGTGCATGGGTGGGAACCATGGGGGCATCGAGCTCCCGAGACGGTGCCGGCGAAGAAGGCGTTGCGACAGCCTCGCTGGGCGGCAAAATAGGCCCCGACGTCATTGTCGGTGAGCTGAACGGCGTGTCCCACTACGGTTCCATCGACGGAATCGAGGCCTACGCCGTGGGCACGACCTCTTGCAACAAAGGCGACGACGATCTCCAGTGGGTCTCGAATACCAATCGCCATCCGGTGATCGCCCAGAATCTGTTCCGGATCAAAGACGGCCGCATGACCCAAATCGGTCAGAGCTGGCTCAAACACGGTTTTCTCGCTCTGGCTCAAAACGAGTGCAATTTAGGTTGCCAGAATCCTGGTACGGGCTCTTTGCTCGGAGTGGGTTGCTCCGATCCTTATACTTCCGGCCTCAACGGCTCCCAAGGCGGATTGGGTCCGCGCTATCAGGTGAACGCCGCCACCGGCAATTTCAGCTATCCCTTCGACACTGCGAATCAAACCGGCAACACCATCTACAAGCGTCTCCAGGTCAAAAGCGGCGACGTCGATCCAGCGAGCAATAGTGGCGCCAAATTTTTCGTGGAAGGCCACTATGTGACCCCCGACGACGCCGAGGCCGGCAACCAGAACAACAACGCCTCCTATCGCGAGGTCGACGTGCAAAACGATCTCGATCTCACCTTTGCCGGGCCGACGGTTCGCGAGCTGCCGGCGATCCACGCCTGGCAGGCGGAAGATCCGTCCGTGGCGATCGAGAATGTGGATGTGCCCAACGATGGAAGATTCATCGTAGCGACCAAGGTCACGGATCAAGGCGGCGGGATCTGGCGTTACGAGTATGCCGTTCACAACTTGAATTCCCACCGAAGTGGTGCGTCGTTCTCGGTGCCGATGGCGGCGGGCACGGCCATTTCCAATATCGGCTTCCACGATGTGCCCTATCACTCCGGAGAGCCCTACGACAATGAGGACTGGGGCAGCGAGGTCGGGGTCGACAGCATCACCTGGAGGATTGCTGGGGTCTTCAACGATGACTTCGAGAGCGGCAATACCAATGCCTGGGGGGCAGCCAACATCGAAGAAACCGCCAACGCCATTCGCTGGGGCACCATGTACAATTTCTGGTTCGACGCCGACCGGGCACCGAGCTCAAGCAACGGCACCATCGGTCTGTTGCGGTCCGGCACTCCAGCGTCGGTGACCTTTTCGACCCAAGCGCCCCAATAGGGCCGGCGCCACGGTCTCTACGGTCCGATTCCCTCGGATCGGCCCGCGAGACATCCCGCGCTCGATCGTTGGACGGAGATTTCGATTCGGAAATCTCCGTCCTTTTTGTTGGCCGCCTTTAGTCTTCGACCGTGGATCCGACCGGCTCGGTTTCTTCGCGCGCCGGCTCGAAGGTGGAGGTTTCCACGGTGAGCGCACCCTCGGCGAAGTCGACGGAGATCTTGGAGCCGTCGGTGACGTCGCCGGCGATCAAGGCCCTCGCGATCCGGGTCTCCAGCTGGTGCTGGAGGAATCGCTTGAGCGGTCGGGCGCCGAAGACCGGGTCGTAGCCCTCGCGAGCGATGTGCTCCTTGGCCGCCGCAGACAGCTCCAGAACCATGCCTCGCGGCGCCAGACGATCTTTGAGGTCAGCCAGCAGCAGATCCACGATCGCCTTGATCTCCTCCAGCTGCAAGGGCTTGAACAGCACCAAGTCGTCGACGCGGTTGAGGAATTCCGGCCGGAAGTGGGCTCGTAGCTCGCTCTGCACCGCGTCGCGGGCTTGCTCGGAGATATCTCCTCGGTCGTTGACCCCCTCCAAGAGATGGGGGGAGCCGATGTTGGAGGTCATGATCACCACCGAGTTGCGGAAGTCGACGGTTCTCCCTTGGTTATCGGTCAGGCGCCCTTCATCGAGCAGCTGTAGCAAGATGTTGAAGACGTCGTGATGGGCCTTTTCGATTTCGTCGAAGAGGATCACCGAATAGGGCTTGCGGCGCACCGCCTCAGTCAGCTGGCCGCCCTCGTCATAGCCCACGTATCCCGGCGGGGCACCGATCAGGCGGGCCACCGAATGCTTCTCCATATATTCCGACATGTCGATGCGGATGATCGCATCCTCGCTGTCGAACATGGCCTGAGCCAAGGTCTTCGCCAGCTCGGTTTTGCCGACGCCCGTGGGGCCGAGGAAGATGAAGCTGCCGATCGGCCGTTTCGGATCCTTGATGCCCGCCCGCGCACGGATCATGGCGTCGGCCACCAGGCTGACGGCTTCGTCTTGGCCCACCACCCGCTGGTGCAGGATGGAGTCCAAACGCAGGAGCTTTTCGCGCTCGCCCTCCACCAGCCGTGACACCGGCACGCCGGTCCATTTGGAGACGATATCCGCCACCTCGGACTCGGTCACCTCTTCGCGCAGCAGGGTGGTGCCGCTCTTCTGCTGAGATTCCAGCGCGGCTTCGGAGTCCGCCAGGCGTTTTTCCAGCTGCGGCAGCTCACCGTATTGAAGCTTGCCGGCGAGGTTGAGGTCGTTGTTGCGGGTGGCCTTCTCGATGTCGAGCCGGCACCGTTCGATCTCTTCCCGCAGGCTTCGCAGACGGTCGATATTCTCTTTTTCGCTCTGCCAGCGATCGCGCATAGCGTCCGATTGGTTGCGCAAATCAGCGAGCTCCCCACGCAAGGTTTTGAGCCGTGTCTTGGACGCCTTGTCCCGCTCCCTGCTCAAGGCCGCTTCCTCAATTTCGAGCTGCATCACCCGCCGTGTGATTTCGTCCAGCTCGGCGGGCATGGAGTCGATTTCCGTGCGGATCATCGCCGATGCCTCGTCCACCAAGTCGATCGCCTTGTCGGGCAGGAAGCGGTCGGTGATGTAGCGGTTCGAGAGGGTCGCCGCGGCCACCAAGGCATTGTCTTGGATGCTGACTCCGTGGTGCACCTCGAAGCGCTCCTTCAAGCCGCGCAAGATCGAAACCGTATCTTCCACCGACGGGGCGTCCACCAGCACGGGCTGGAATCTCCGCTCGAGGGCGGCGTCTTTCTCGATGTGCTTGCGGTACTCATCGAGGGTCGTGGCTCCGATGCAGTGGAGCTCGCCCCGGGCGAGCATGGGTTTCAGCAAGTTGCCGGCGTCGGTCGCCCCTTCGGCCTTGCCCGCGCCGACGATGGTGTGTACCTCGTCGATGAAGAGCAGGACACGGCCTTCGGAGGCTTTGATTTCCTGTAACACCGCTTTGAGGCGCTCCTCGAACTCGCCGCGATATTTGGCGCCGGCGAGCAGAGCCCCGAGGTCGAGGGAGAACACGGAGCGGTCTTTCATCCACTCCGGCACGTCTCCGCGCACGATCCGCTGAGCCAAACCCTCGACGATCGCGGTCTTGCCGACCCCGGGCTCGCCGATGAGCACCGGATTGTTCTTGGTCTTGCGAGAAAGAATGCGAATCGCCCTGCGGATCTCCGCATCCCGTCCGATGACCGGGTCGAGCTTGCCGCGACGGGCCAGCTCCACCAGGTCTTGGCCGTATTTTTCCAAGGCCTCGTAGGCTTGCTCGGGATTGGCGCTGGTGACCCGTTGGTGACCGCGCACCTCCCTCAAGGCGGCGAGGAAGCGATTTCGGTCGGCGCCGTGGTCGGCGAGAATACGGCCGGCGTCCGTGCCGGTGCCCTCATCGAGGATCGCCAGCAGCAAATGCTCCACCGAAACGTATTCGTCCTTGAGTCTCTTGGCTTCGCCCTGGGCGTCGAGGAAGAGCTTCTGCAGGCGGTGGGTGACCATCACCTTGCCCGGCTCGACCCCTGGGCCGGATACCCGAGGTCGTCGCTGAAGGGCCTCTGTGACGTTCCGCGCCACGCTGTCGGTCACCACCTCGGCTTTATTCAGGACCCGGGGGATTAGGCCGTCGCTGTCTTCGAGCAGAACCAACAATAGGTGCTCGACGTCGGCGGCTTGGTGCCCGAAGGTGATGGCTTTGGATTGAGCGGCCTGAACCGCCTCTTGGGACTTCTGGGTCAATGAGCTGATGTCCATGGCTGCTCCTGTAATCTTAGTTGAATATGCTTAGATATTTTCAGAATCTTGAAATCTTAGTGTCGATTCATCAAATAAAACAGGGGCCGACGGCTGGATATTCCCGAAATCGAGACGTTGGCTCTTTTTTCGGGGTTCTCCTCCGGCTTTGTCGTGGCTGATGGATTGCCTGGCGACCCAATTCACGACAAAAGGCCCCGTCGCCGTGACGGGGCCTTTTGAGACAGGAACGGGATCCGCTCAGGATCGAGGTTTGAATTCCGAGGTCTCGGCGAGCTCTTCGAAGAGTCTACGTTCTTCGTCGGTCAAGGACTCGGGCACCATGATCTTGAGCTCGACGATCAAATCCCCGTCTTGCCCTTTCGGATTCGGATAACCCTTGCTGCGCAGGCGGATCTTGCGTCCGGAGGACGAGCCCGCCGGGACTTTGACCCGGATGGTGCCGTCGAGGGTGCGGACCGAAGCTTCACCCCCCAAGGCCGCGACCCAGGGGCTGATGGGCAAATCCGCTTGTAAGTTGCGGCCGTCGAGCTTGAATTTGGCGTGGGGTCGGAAATCGATCTTCAGGAATAGGTCGCCTTTTTGGCCGTTGGGGCCTTCCAATCCCTTGCCTTGCAAACGCAGCTTTTGGCCTTCCTTCACCCCGGCGGGCAAATTCACCGAGAACGACTGAGCCTGTCCACTTTGATCTCGAATGGTGACTTGTCGTTGGCCGCCTTTGGCGGCCTCTTCGAGGGTCAATGCGAGGGTGACTTCTTGGTCGAGATTCGGGCCGCCGAAACCGCCCCCGAACCCACCGAATCCGCCGAACGGGCCTTGTCCGGGACCCGCGCTCGCACGGCCGGCACCGCCGAAGAGGCTTTCGAAGAAGTCGGAAAATCCGCTGCCCCCGCCACCGAAATCGAATCCGACATTCTGCCAGCCCGGTGGCGGGCCGCCCCGTTGTTTCCAATTGTGTCCGAATTGATCGTAGGTGCGCCGTTTGTCGGCATCCTTGAGCACCTCGTAGGCTTCGGTCACTTCTTTGAATTTATCTTCAGCCCCGGTGCTGGTATTCACGTCGGGGTGATATTTTCGCGCCAACTTGCGGTAGGCCTTTTGGATGTCGTCCTGAGAGGCCTTGCGGTCGACGCCCAAGGTGGCGTAATAGTCTTTATAGTCCAATGCATCCTCCGTTTCGGAGCCGAGCACGCCGTGGTTGAGAGCGGCGGCGGAAATATGAGGGTAGAAATGTGAGTGCGGCTCCCTCATATTTCATAACAAGGCCGAGCCTACTGGCATTCCCGTTTTCGGGCAAGACCAGTCATCGACGGTCGCTTTGGATCTCGAATCCTCTGCTTTTTCATCCTGGGGAATCTCACGGCATGCGCCGACTCTTGCTCCCGCTATTGATCGTCTTCTGTTTTGCCGCGTTCAGCGTGATCCGATCTGAGCCGGCGCCTGGAGCTGCCCTCGATGCGGAGGTCGGATCGACCTCGGGAGCATCGTGGGTGCTCGGCTCTCGGGTAGCCTTTGCCGTGGTGTTCCTGCTCGCCTGGCGTTTGCGACGGGGGCGGGTCGCCTGGGCGATACTCGCCCTGGCGGCGGTCTGTGAAGGCTTCGGGCCGGCGACGAGGAGCGGAGCCCGGGCCGACCTGTATCTAGCCGTCGGTCTGGTGTTGCCGGTGGTTCTAGCCGTTTTGGCGTGGTTGAGGGAATGGTGGGTCATCTCCCGGGCGGGTTGGATTCGGGGAATAGCCCTGGGGCTCAGTGGTGCCGCCACCTACGCCTTCACCCTGCCCTCGGCCGCACCGTGGCTGGAGAAAGCTCGGGGCTGGGGGCGTGCTCCTGCCGTGCCCCAGGGAGAGCCCACGACCCAATCCTCTATGTCTTTTTCCAGCCGATTCGGTCAATGGATCTCGGATCTCGGGTTGGGTGGACCCGGTTCCGGTGGAGCGGCGGGCTCTGGATTGGAGATAGCCCCGGCGGTCGCTTTGGTGTGGATCGTCGCGCTGTTGGTGGCATTGCTGGCGTTGTGGCGGAAGCGGACCCCGATCGAAGCCGGCATGGTGGGGGTGTTGATCGCCTCGGCATTGGCCTACGCACGCCCCGACCAGCTCCGTTTCTTTGCCGTGGCCTGCGCCGTGGTGCTCGGAGCCGCCCTGGTGGAGAACGCGTTTACCCTGGCGTTTCACGACGGCCTCACCGGGCTGCCCGCCCGTCGAGCCTTGGAGGAACGGTTGCAGCAGGTGGGGCGCCACTATTCCTTGGCCATGCTCGATTTGGATAAGTTCAAGCTGCTCAACGACAAACACGGTCATGAGGTAGGCGATCAAGTGCTCAAGCTGGTGGCGACCCGCATGCGTGGGGTCACCGGAGGCGGCGAGCCGTTTCGCTACGGCGGCGAAGAGTTCACGGTGGTCTTCGCGGGTCGGTCCGCCGGCGAGGCCCAAGCCCATATGGACGCCTTGCGCCAGGAAATCGCCGGCCGAAAATTCGTCGTCCGCTCACCGGGCAGGCCGAAGAAGAAACCCAAAGGCGCGTTGCCGTCCCGTCCGTCGACCATCACCAAAGAGCTGAAGGTCACGGTTTCCGTGGGCATTGCCGAGCGATCCGCCAAATATTCCACCAAGGATGAGGTTATGAAGGCTGCAGATCAGGCCCTCTATCGCTCGAAGAAGGCGGGGCGGAATCGAGTCACCATCGCCAAGTAAGCTTCTACGGGCGGATTTCCGGGTTAGACTGACTGCCTATCCGGTCTAGGGCTCATCGGGAAGCAATGTGAGTCTGTAAGAGACGGCTGCGCGAGCCCACTGCGGGAAACGGCTGGTAAACGACTGGGAAACGAGTGCGGGAAACAACTGCGGGAAACAACTGCGGGAAACAACTGCGGGAAACATCTGCGGGAAACGAAGTGAAACGAGCTCATCTGACCTTGGCGGTGATCTGGGGCATCGTGATCCTGGCGACACCGTGGCCCGGGCAGCCTGCCTTCGCCCAACAAGAGATCAAGGATTTGGCGCGGAACGCCCGGGGATCCGTGGTGCTGTTGGAGGTGCTCAGCGGCACGGGCCGCGTCCTCAGCTCGGGCACCGGCTTTTTTGTCGGTGCCGAGACCGTGGTCACCAACCACCATGTGATTGATTCCGCATCGTTCGTTCAAGCCAGATTCGAAGACGATACGGTCTTACCGGTCCAACAGGTGCTGGCGGAAAACGTCGACTCCGATCTGGCGATCCTACGGGTCACGGGGGCTACCGCCGGAGGTCTCCCCTTGTACCGGGGAGGAAGCGTGGAGCCGGGCGAGGAAGTCGTGGTCTTGGGCAATCCCCACGGGCTGTCGGGCACCCTCTCCACGGGCATCGTCTCCGCTTGGCGGACCGACGATTTCGACGCCAGGTGGAAAGGCGGGCCGCTCCTGCAAATCACCGCACCGATCTCCCCCGGATCCAGCGGCTCACCGGTGATGAACCGTGTGGGCGAGGTCCTAGGGGTAGCAGTATCCGGTTATCTCACCGGGCAGAATTTGAATTTCGCGGTGCCGATCGACGAAGTGCGGAGGCTCATCGACCGAGTCGGCCCCGAGCCGGTGCGATCGTTCGGGCAAAGCGGCGGGTTGCAGACCCCTTGGGTCCGAAACCTCACCATCTCGCTGTTGGTATTCGGCGCCCTGATTGTTTTTATCCGCCGGCTGTAGCTCGATCTCAGCCGTGGAGCCTGCGGGTGGTGTCCACCAGCTCGTGGACGATTTTCTCCAAGCGTGCTCTTGTGCCGTCGTCGGCCAGAGACCCGTCCTCAGCGAAGGCTTGGTAGGCCTCGGAAACCGCCAATTGGGGCGGAATCACCATCACGCCGATATTCTGCAGAATCGATCGCACGTGCACCAAGCCCCGGAGGCCTCCTAGTTTGCCGGGGGACGCGGAGAGCAAGGCTGCTACCTTGCCCCGGTAGGCGGCGAGAGGCGGCTCGTTGTCTGCTCGGCCTCGGGATCCCCAGTCGATCGCGTTTTTGAGCAAGGGTGTGATCGACGAGTTGTATTCCGGACAGGCCACGATCAGGCCTTGGTGTTGGAGCAGCAAGTCTTTGAACTTCTGGGCGTTTGCGGGCATGCCTTCTTCGGTTTCGAGATCTTGGTTGTAGAGGGGCATGGGCAGCTCGGCGAAATCCACGACCGTCACCTCGGCTCCGGCGTCCCGAGCCATGGCGGCTGCCGCTGCGGCGAGCTTTTTATTGAAGGAATCCCGGCGTGCGCTGCCGGCGAAAGCGAGAATGCGGGGTGCGGTCATGGTGTGTCTCTCGATGGCTTGGGTTGTTGGATAGTCAGGACTTGATTCGCGGCGATATCGCGGACTTCCGAGCTCGATCCGTCCGGCCAGAGGATCGAAAGGGCGTCGACTTTTTTAGCGGTTCCGAGTCCCCAGAATACGCGTAAATCGTTTTGGGACAAATAGCTGCTTCCGCTGCGCACGAGCCGGGCGTGTTTTTTTTCACCGATTTTGGCGATGACGGTGGCGCCGATGGCGTCCACATTGCGGTCGTTGCCTTTGAGCTCGACCGCCAACCAATGGCCGGGATCCGGGGAGCGGTTGAGCAAAATCTGGGCGGCTCCATCCAGGTCGTTGATCACCAGATCTTGTAGACCGTCGTCGTTGAGGTCGCCAAGGGCCAGGCCGCGCGAAACTCGGCTCTCCATCATGGCGCCTCCGACTTGCGTGGAAATTTCCTCGAAGGTGGCCTTTCGCGAGCCCAAGCCGCGATTGCGGTAGAGCAGCTTGCGCTGTTTGTAGGGTGCCGAGGCGCCGAGACGGGCGCCGTCCAGCTGGGGATAGACGTGGCCGTTGACCAGCACCAGATCCTGATGGCCGTCATTTTCGAGGTCGAGGAAGGCGGTGCCCCAACCGACGTAGGGCAGGCTGCTGGCGGCGCTGCCGGACCGGAATGAGACGTCTGAGAAGTAGCCGTTCTCGTTGCGGAAGAGGGCGTTGTACTCTTCGGAAAAGTTGGTGACGAAGAGGTCCAAGCGACCGTCGTTGTCGTAGTCGCCCACCGCCACTCCCATACAACCTTGCTCCGCGCCGTCCTCGCTCACTGCCACGCCCATGGGAAAGGCCGCTTCTTCGAAGGTGCCGTCTTTCTTATTCAGGTAGAGGAAGTTGGCGGTGGAATCGTTGGCGACGAAAAGGTCCAACCAGCCGTCGCCATCGGCATCGAGCCAAGCCACTCCCAGGCCGAAATAGCCGTCCGCGTCGTGGACACCGGCTTGTTTGCCGACCTCGGTGAATTTGGTGCCGTCGTTGCGGAAGAGCAGATCCCCGGTGCCCGGTAGGCCGCGGGGACCGCATTGCACGGCTACTCCCCGGTATTGGCAGGTTTTGTCTTTGCCGAATTCCGGCAGCTCGTCCAAAGAGATCTCGACGTATCGACTGACGAAGAGGTCCAGGTCGCCGTCGCGATCGTAGTCGGCAAAACCGCAGCCCGCGGACCAACCCGAGGCCTCAATGCCGAGGGACGCGGTGACGTCCTTGAACCGCCCGTCGCCGAGGTTGCGATAGAGCACATCCTGGCCGACATTGGTGACGTAGAGATCACGCCATCCGTCACCGTCGTAGTCCCCCACGCAGACGCCGACCCCCCATCCGGGGTGAGCGATCCCGGCTTCTTCGGTGACGTTCTCGAATCTCGGGATACCGTCCCGGACGCCCACATTGCGGTAGAGGTGGCTTTCCGCTTGCTCCGGTCGGCCCGCGGTGTCGACGGTCAGGGAGTCGACAAAGTAGAGGTCGAGCTTGCCGTCGTTGTCGTAGTCGAAAATCGCCACACCGCCGCTCATGGACTCGAGGATGTATTTTTTCTCCGGGGCCGAGTTGTGGACGAAAGTCACGCCGGATTCCGCGGTGACGTCCTGAAATTTCGGGTTGGACCGGGCTTCAGAGGCCTTGGGGGCTTGGGGGGAGCCCGACGAGGTCTGGGCGCCGAGCCCCGTGGTGATCCACAGGCCGGCCAGGGTCGCTACCAGCAGGCCGTAGGACCGAGCCGGCAAGCCGCCGAGAAGATGGTGGTGAAATAGACGCCGGATCTGTGGATCGGTCATTCGCGGTCCTTCGGGTCGGTTTCTCGAATATTGGGCTCGGCGGGCATGCCGCGCAGCTCCAGCAGGTGACGCTCGGCGTCGCGCTGGGCCTGACGATACAGCTCCAGATGATGCTTGGACTTATCATGCTCGCCCAGCCGGGCCAGGGCCAGGCTCAGCTGGTAGTGGGTTTTGGCCGATTCGGGCTCCCGGTCCGCGGAGGCCTGGAAAGCATCTCGGGCTTCGGCAAATCGACCGGCCCGCATGTGGGTCATGCCGAGGGACCACTGGGCCCCGGCATTGCCGGGATCGAGGGCCAGGGCTCTGTGAGCGAATTGCTCGGCAAGCTCGTCGCGATTCGAGCCCACATAGGCTTCCGCCAGGGCCGCCAGGGCCTCGACGTTTTCAGGAGCCAACAACACGGCTCGCTGGAGCGCTTCGATGGCCCGCTCGTATTGTTTGCTCCGGTTGAGCGTCAAGCCGAGGGCGACAAAGGAAAGCAGGTGATCCGGCCGTTGCTCCACCGCCGCCGCGAGCACCTCGGCCGCGTCTTCCAACTGGCCTACCTGCATGTGGGCCACGCCGAGCAAATACGGATAATCCGGCTCTTCCGGCACCATGCGGACCAGCGCTTGGAGCGGGCGGATCGCCCACGCCGGATTCCGCGACGCCAGGGCGGTTCGAGAGTACAGCGCCAGGAGATCCTCGGAGCTCGGGGCAGCCGCCAAGGCCTGTCGTAACACCGTGAGGGCTTCGCCGTGGCGTCTTTGCTGGGCTTGGAGGCGTGCCAGCTGCAAACGGGCATGCACCGATTCATGGGCGTCCACCAGATGTTGCAGCTGAGCTTCGGCGGCTTGAAAGTGGCCGGCGTCGAGCTCGGCCTGTGCCAAACGGCTGGCCAGGTTGCGGTCGAGAGGTCCGAGCTCGGCGGCTTTGCGCAAATGGTCGATCGCTCTATCGTCCGCGCCGACACGTAAGTAAAGCAGAGCCAGGTTCTGGTGCGGTGCCATTCGATCCGGAGCGATGCGGACGCTGGTCAAAAGCACCTCCTCCGCCTCCTGTGGCCGATTCGACCTTGCGAGCACCACCCCGAGAAGGTCCAAGGCTTCCGGTTCCTGGCCTTGGCTCAAGATGGCCCTGAGCCGCCCCTCAGCTTCCTCAAGCCGGCCGCTCTGGAGGAGCTCGGTGGCTGTCCGCAGCTCCTCGACTTGTTGTGCGCCGAGATCCGCCCCGGCGACCGTCGAGGTCGCGATCATCGGCGCTAGGCCTAAAAACGCGCACGCTAACCAACGGGTGAGGCATCCCACGGGACGGCTCATGGTGTTTGCCTTTGGCTCTTCTTGAGCTCACGAAATCGTTCAAAGGAGGCCTTTGCTTCTTGCCGACGACCGAGCCGCTGATAGGCCTGGGCCAATTGATAGTGAGCGTTTGCATCTTCCGGGGCCAGCCCTGTGGCCGCCTGCAATTGCGGCAAGGCCGCTTCGGCCTGATCGTTGGCGAGCAGGATCTTGCCCAGCAGGTAGCGGGCGTCACCCCGCTTGGGATCCGCCTCGAGAATGCGTTGAAGCTCGGCCCGGGCGGTCTCGTGATCTTGCAGCAGGTCTAGCACGGTGGCGAGGTGGAAGCGGGTTTGCAGATGATCCGGACGCAGCTTCAGCTCTTGGTCGAGATGTCGGCGCGCCTGCTCGAGCTCGCCGGTGCGCAAGTAGATCTCACCGAGGGTGGCGTGGGCTTCGGGCAAGGAGGGGCTTAGCTCGAGGGCCCGATGGAGCCCCTCGACGGCGGCGGGAAAGTTGCCGTCTTGGGCTTGGGCTTGGGCCATCAGCAGCTCGAGCTCCGGCCAGTCGTCGTAGCGGGTGAGCCGCTCGAAAATCGGCTGTGCTTCCTCGGTCTTCCCGGTACGTACCAGGGCGAGGGCGTAGGCGTACTCCAACGAGCGATTGCCCGCGAGCTCTGGGTCGACCGCCAGGAGGTCCGCGGCCCGATGGTAGGCACCGGCATTGAGCTCGGCCATGGCGAGCATGCGGGTCAGGCTCGGGTTCTCGTCACCCTGGCCCCGCGCCGATCGCAGAGCGGTTGCCGCCTCTTCGAATCGTTCAGCGTTGAAGAGAGCGACCCCGAGGGAGTATTGGATTTGTGGGAATTTCGGGTCGAGGAGCGCCGCCGCACTGAAAAATCGAGTGGCCGGCGCAAAGCGTTGCTTGCGAGTCTGCATGATGCCGAGGTTCAAATAGGCTCGACAGAGCACGTCGACCAAGTGCTTCTTCAGCGTCTGCCGTTCCGCCACCGGCATTTGGCGTAGCTCCGGCGTGGTCAGCTGGGGTAGGGCGGTCCCGACCTCGGTTTCCGGTCGGTCCGCCAGATATCTCTTGAGCTGCTCCCGGTTGTCGAGGGCCAAGTCGCCGGACGATTGCTTGGCCGCCTCGAAGTGCACGTCGGCTTCGTCCATTCGGCCCTGACGGCGCAATGCCTTGGCATATTGATAGTGCAGACTCGTGAGCTGATCGTAGGCGGCACCTTCTGCCAACGTCAGGGCCTGGGCGAAGGCCTCAGTCGACTCCTCGACGCGCTCCAGCTCGAGCAGGCAGCGTCCCAGGTTGTGGTACGCGTCGCGAGACGAAGCGGGATCCTCCGTCGCGATGCGCAGGTGGGGAATGGCTTCCTCGAAACGTCGAATTTCCGCCAGGGTCAGGCCGAGAAAAAGGTGCGTTGTGGTGTCGGCATCGGGATCTCGACCCAGCTCGGTCAGCAGTCGGAGCTCCTCCTCGAAAAGCCGGACCGCCTCTTCGTAGGGCGTTCGACCCTGGGAGTAGAGGGCGAGGGTGCCCAAGTAGAAGCGGGCCCGGGGCAATTGTGGGGCCAGCTCCAGGGCCTTTTCCAGGTGAATCTGCGCGGCTTCGAGTTGTTTGAAATCCCTCAGAGTCCGACCGAGCAGCAGGTGGGTTTGGGGAATAGGACGAGCCTTCACGATTTCGTCGAATAGCTCCTCCGCCGCCTCCGGACGCTCGGCCTTGAGGTAGGCCGTGGCGAGAACGAACGCCGTCTCGGGATCGTCGGGGCGCGCGACGTAGCTTTCCTTCAGCTCGCCGATCGCCTCTTCGACCTTGCCGTCCGCGAAAAGGGTGTGGGCCAGGCTGCGCCGTAGCTCGACATCGTCGGGGTGTTTTGCGATCAATTGCCGCAGGATCCGGATCGCGTCGTCGGATCGGTCGGAGTGTTGGTAGAGGGCCGCCAAAGCCTGTTGGGCCTCGCGGTTGTCGAGGATCAGATTGCCGGCGGCCAGGAAGGCGGCCTCGGCTGCTTGCGGCCGATTTTCCGCCAGCTCGATCGAGCCGAGAAAGAGCCAAGCCTCATGCAGGGCGGAGCGGTAGCCGTGCTCGGCCAATTCCGGCTCACCCAGTTGCAGATCCGCTTCCGCTTGACGGCTCCATTGAATGGCCTGGCTGAGGGGGTCGAGCTGCGGCCCGGGCGTCGGCGTCTCGGGCGGTCGGCTTGCGAGCAGCGTCGCCGGGAGCAGCACCATCGCGAGTAGCAATGCCGCTCGGCTGTCCTTCGTCTCGAAGCTCATGGATTTCGCTGATGTTTCCCTGGCGCGATGGGTCGATGATGTTGTGAGCGGGCTGTCCGTCACAAGTCGTTCTCTTCTGCGTCGGACACGGCTCGGACGTCCCCGAGGGGAGGCGAATCTTCTTCGATAAGAAAGTAGAAGATGAGGGCGACCAGGGTCAAGCAGATCAGGGGAATCGAGAAGCCGATTCGGGTGGAGGTCCACAGCTCGGCGACCTGCCCCACCGACCAGGGAACGCAAGCACCGCCGAGGCCCGAGGCGGCAAAGATCCAGCCCGTGTTGTCGGTTCTCAGGCGCTCCGCTCTCTGGGTCATGAACGAGACCGTCAAAGGGAATAGGGGTGCCAGACCGAAACCGACGAGGCCGGCGGCGATCCAAGTCACTGAAAGCTCCGGTATCAAGAGCACTAAGGCCGTGCCGAAGACGGCTAGCCCGAGGCAGAGCGCGAAGAGGCGATGCTCGGTCATGCGGCGCAAGAAGGACGCGGTCAGGCCGCGACCGATCAGCAGGGCTGCCCAAAAGGTGGAGCCGATCAGCAGGGCGACTTTCGAAGCCTCGGCTTCGAGCTCCGCCGCCAGGCTGACCAGCCACCCGCCGAAGGTGGCCTCGGTGCCCACATAGAAGAAGAAAACCGTGGCGAAGGGCAATAGGGCGATGAAGTCGGAATGTCTGCCGGTGGGTCGTGGGCTTGTGGCGGTGTCCGCGCTGTCCTTTGCGGGGCCGGGATCGCGGCTCGATCGGCCGGCGGGGGTAGGTGGAACCGGCACCCGTAGCAACGGCAGCGCCACCAAGAGGCTGGCCGCGCCGATCCAAGCCACGGGAATTCGCAGGGAGAGCCGGCCCGCGACCAAAGCCAGCAAGAGGGGCAGGCCGGTGGCGCCGATGCCCCAGATCAAATTGACCTTGGCCAGGGCGGCTCCCCGGTTCTCGGGGTCATCGTAGGCAATTCTGAGGTTGGTGGCGGGAATAGCGCTGCCGAGACCCAAGCCGACCAGAGACGCGGCCGCCAAGGCCAGACCGGGTCCGCCGAGGGCGAGCAGCAACAAACCGATCCCCATCAGCGCATATCCCCCCGGCAGGGACCAATCCAAGCGTTGGGTGGACAACACCGAGCCGAAAGCGCTGCCGATGAATTGGGCCGCAAACAACCAAGAAATTTGCCCGGCTCCCATCGACCAGGCCTCCTGAAGCTCGGGAAGGATGGGGCCGAGGGTCACGGTGGCGGCACCCGTGAGCACAAACGCGGAGCTCAAAAGCACGAAACGCCCTCGGCGATCGAGGGTCCCGGTCATCTAGGATCGTCGCTGAGCAGGAGCGGAGTCGTGGTCGGAGACGCCACCGAGGGGTGGGGCGACGGGGGTTTCATCTGAATTTCTTTGGGCGGAGGGCCTGTGGTTCCCCTGACAATGAGCTCCGGGCTTACATGGATCGATGAGGGGAAATCCTCGTTACCGCCGAGCCGTTGCAACAGCGTTCGGCTGGCGATCTCGCCCATCTGCGCCAGGGGCTGGCGGATGGTGGTCAAACCCGGATTGTGAAAGGCGGCGCTTTCGATATCGTCGAAGCCGATGACCGAAATGTCGCCGGGAATGCTCATGTCGGCGTCGAGGAAAGCGCGCATCGCACCGATTGCCGAGACGTCGTTGAAGGCCATCAGCGCGGTGAACGGGCTGCCGGAGGCGAGGAGCTGTTGGCCGAACGCATAACCCTCGGCATAACCCTGTTGGGGCGTGAAGACCTGAGCCGATAGGTCACCGCTCAGCTGGGGGGTCAGGTCCGGTCGAAGCTCGATGTCGAGCAGGTGGGCGGAACGCTCGATAGAGGCCCAACGATCCTCCGTATCCGCACTGCCGGGGTGACCTTTGAAGAACGCGATTCGCTCGTGGCCCAGGTCTACTAAATGCTTCATTGCCAAATGGATGGCGTCGTCGTGGTCGATCACCACGTTGGTCACGCCGGGCAGCTCCTTGTGGCCGGCCACCGCCACGGTGGGGATCGGTGGCTCCTCGTTCAGCTGGGTCGCAATCGTCAGCAGACCCTCCACCGAGCGATCCTGTAGGAGCTGGATGTATTTCTCCAACAAGCCCTCTTTGGAGCGGTGGGAGGCGATCAAATAGAAGTAGCCCGCTTCCAGCAGATGCCCCTCGATGCCGTTGATGACCCCCACGGCATAGCCGCCGATGATTTCAGGCACGATCACACCCACTGAAAAGCTGCGCTGATTCCTCAGGGATCTGGCCAAGAAATTCGGCCGGTAGCCGAGCTCCTTGGCGGCGCGGAAGATTCTCTCTTGGGTTTCCTGAGGAATCGATTTCGCCACTGGCGAGCCGTTGAGGACGATCGAAATGGTCGCAGGGGAAAGCTTGACGTGCTCCGCTAGAGTTTTCAGCGTCACGTTCTTGCCGCGCTTTCCTTTCGCAGCTTTCGCAGCCTTTGTCTTTTTTGCTTCGGTGGTCATTTTTCTAGTGTGCCAGGAGAATTCCGGTCTATCAAGGGAATCTTGACCCTGCCGTATCCGACGAAGGAGCTTAGCAAAACGATTCAGTAGAAGAATAAAGACTTGACAAAGGCCGTGGTCGTTGGTCTACCATCTAGAAGTCAGCTAAAACGATTTAACGGATGGCGAGCAGTTGATGGGTCACCATCCACACTGGAGGCGGGGCTATGCGTACCTGGTCAGCGATAGTTGTAGCGCTCTCGATCCTCCTCTCGGCCCCCGCGTTTGCACAGCGGCATTCCGCCAGCATCCGCGGAACGATCACCGATCCCAGCGGTGCTTTGGTCGAGGGAGCAAAAATCACGGCGATCAACGCCGACACCGGTCTCACCCGGGAAACCCGATCGAATAGCTCGGGCATTTTCGTATTCGGCGATTTGCCGGTCGGCCCTTACGTGGTCGAGGTGGAGAAAGCGGGTTTTCGGTCCGTCGTGGTATCCAATGTGGTGCTCAACGTGGCTGACAACCGCCAAGTCGACGCGAAGCTCGAGGTGGGTGAGGTCACCGACGAGGTGACTGTGCAAGCCTCTTCCACCACGGTGGAAACCATCGGTGGCGAGGTCGCGGGCCTGATCACCGGTGAGCAGGTACGTGAGCTGCCCCTCAACGGACGCAATTTCGTCCAGCTGACCCAGCTGATGCCGGGCGTCGCCAGCCCGGAGGGATTCGACACCAAGAATAAGGGTCTCTTGGGTGGTGTCGACATGTCGGTCTCCGGTAGCGCGACCACCGGCAACCTGTGGACCCTAGATGGCGCCAACAACAATGACGTCGGCTCCAACCGCACGATTTTGATTTATCCGTCCGCGGATGTGATCGAGGAATTCAAGATTCACCGCAACAGCTATGGCGCCGAGTTCGGCGGTGCCGGTGGCGCGGTGGTCAATGTGGTGACCCGCGGCGGCGGCAACCAATACAGCGGCAGCGTCTACTACTTCACCCGCGACGACGCATGGGCCGAAACCAACTTCTTCCTCGAGGAAGCCGGTCTCGACAAAGAAAATCTCGCCCGTGACGACTACGGCTACACCATCGGTGGCCCGATCATCAAAGACAAGCTGCACTTCTTCGCTTCCCAAGAGTGGAATATCGAGGACCGCGGCATTGTGCGCTCGGGTTTCGTGCCCACAGCGGCCGAGCGCAGCGGCGACTTTTCAGGCCCGGGGATTCCGGGATGCACCAGCCCGGTGCCCATCGATCCGCTGACCGGCAATCCGTTTCCCAACAACATGATTCCTTCGGATCGTCTGAACCCCGGCGGCCAAGGGATGCTCAATCTCTATCCCTTGCCGAACGTGACTCCGGGTCCCGGCAGCTGCCGCAACTACGTGGAGGCAGTGGACACGGGTATCGATTGGAAGCAAGCCAACTTGCGTCTCGACTACAACGTCAACGATCGCACCCGCCTGATGATGCGCTACACCGAGGACGATTGGGACAACTCGGCGCCCAATGCCGGTGAATCGAACGGCCTTTGGGGTGACGATCCCTTCCCGGCGGTGGACTCCACTTGGAATCAGCCCAGCCGCTCGATCGTCGCGCAGCTCAATCAAACCTTGGGCGCCAACGCGGTCAACACTTTGCAGTATTCCGACTCGGGCAATGAGATCGAGATTTCCCGGGGCGGCACGAATCCGGCTCTCAACAACGAGATCAACAGCAACATTCCGAGCATCTTCGACGACAAAACCGGTGGCGGCGACCGCAGCCATCCGGTGTTCTGGGGCGGCGCCGGCTACGACGCCCTGTGGAATATCGCGCCTTGGACCAACGAGCAAGATCTCAAGGTGCTCAAAGACGATTACCAACAGGTTTTCGGCGACCATTGGTTCAAAGCCGGTGTGCTCTACAGCGACAACATCAAACGCGAGAACATCGGTGGTGCGTCCGCTTTCGAGAGCCCGCAATTCTGGGGCGCCGCCGGCCTCAACGGCTGGGGAGCGACCACCGGCAACGTGCTGGCGGATTTCCTCTTGGAAGACATGACCTTCGGATTTAGCGAAAATGGTTTCCAGCCGGATCCGACCATCGAATGGCAGGATTTCGAGTTTTATGTTTCTGATTCGTGGAAGATCTCTTCCAGCGTTACCCTCGACTACGGAATTCGCTACTCCCGTTACTTCGAGCCCACGGTGGAGAACAACGCCATCGCCAGCTTCGATCCGGACTCCTTCGATCCCGCCCTCGGAGGTGACCCGTGCAACGGCTTGTTGCTGCCGCCGGATCAGGTGGATGCTTGCCGCGCCGCCGGCTTCCAAGGCGGAGCTGCCGGCCCCAACGACTCGTTGATCAATAAGGACGACGACAATTTCGCGCCGCGTTTGGGCCTGGCTTGGGACGTCTTCGGTGACGGCCGCTCGGCCCTCCGGGCCGGATTCGGTCAGTTCTACCAACGGGATCGCGTCGGCATCTTGCTCGACTTCGCCGGCAGCCCGCCGTTCGTGCCCAACCAATCAGGCATCCGCTATCTAGGCAGCGCGGAGGAGCCTTGTGGCGGTTGCTTCAACGTCAGCTTCGGTGTGCCGACCCGCGGGTTCGCCCTGGACTCGGAGACTCCGTACAACCTCCAATGGAATCTGACTTGGGAGCAACGCTTGGGTCAGAATTCCACCATCGAGGTGGGTTATGTGGGCAGCCGTGGCAAGCACCTGACCCGCCGTTCCGACATCAATCAGGTGCCGTCGGGCGACCAAAACGGCAACGGGATCAACGATCGTCTGGAATACGTCCGTAACAACGGCGACCCGGGCGCTCTTGCCGCCTTGCGACCGTTCTCGGCCTTCGGTGACGCCGGAATCCTCTATTGGGAGCACGATGGCGAATCTGAGTACCACTCGCTGCAGAGCCAATTTATGACTCGATTCGGACAAGGGTCCTCCTTCCAAGCCTCCTACACGTGGTCGAGCTTCAAGGCAAACGATCCGCTGGACGATTCCGGTGCCGGCACCTTCGACGGTCAGATCTTGGATCGCGATGACCCGAATTCGAGCTACGGCTATGCCGGCTTGCACCGCGAGCACGTCTTCAACGCCAGCCTGCTGTGGAACCTGCCCGGATTCGAGGGCTCCTCGTCGCTGACCCGCGCTGTGTTGGGCGGATGGCAAGTGGGCACGGTGGTGGCTTACGCTTCCGGTCAGGCTCTAACCGTGACCACCGGCTCTCTGCCGGTCGTCAACGGTCCTTCCGGCACGGGCTTCACGGACAACCAGCGGCCGAATCGAGTGGCGGGTGTCTCCTGCCGCGGCGGCGGCTCGGCCACCCAATGGCTGAATCCCAACGCGTGGACCCTGACCGGATTCCAATTGGGCACCATCGGCAGCGCCGAGGTGGGCGAGTGTGAGGGACCAGACTTCTTCCAAGTCGATCTCTCGCTCTACAAGAACATTCGCATCACCGATCGCCTGCAAGGTCAATTCCGGATCGAGGTCTTCAACCTCTTCAACCGGGACAACTTCGTGGACGTGGACACGGTCCTGGATCCGTCCGCGATTACCTTGGACACCGCCGACTTGGCGGACGCTACCCAGATCACCGGTTTCACCTTGCCCAGCACCTTTGGTCAGGCGAGGGGCGTCCGGGATCCTCGACAGGTCCAGCTGGGCTTCAAGCTCTCCTGGTAACCCGTCGCGCGGCAACGTATCGCGGAATAGATTCGAGCATCGGTTCCGCCAACAAAGTTAGGTGCTAGGTACAGGGTCGCTCCCGGGGCGCAATTCACGGCTTCGGGTCGGCCCAGGCTCAGGCGGAAGGTCGAGGGTGCTGACCGAGACGATTCCCCACGAGCCGAGCCCGTTTGGGCGCTTCACAACTTCGGATCCTGGGTGGTCGCTTCGGAGCCCACCCACCCAGGGTCCTCTTTCTTTGCTCGAAATTTCCTCGAATCCCTTCTCCGGCGTCTCTCGGTGCATCAAAGCACCGCCCCATTCCAGTCCATCCTCAGTGTGAAATAGATCCTCTGCCGACGGAGCTTTGTCATGAATATGTGGAAGCCAAGGTTGCTCGTGCTCGTGCCCCTGGTCTTTTTGATTGCCGCTTGTACCTCTCCCGAGGCCGACGAATCCTCGGATCAAGACTCCTCTGAAAGCGCGCGAGGGGAGGCTGAGTCGGTGGCCACGGTGCATCCCGATCAATGGCCTGATCTCGAGAGCCCGGTGGGGCTCGACGACGACATCGAGAAGCGGATCTCCAACTATCTCGACGCGATGAGCGATGAGGAGAAAGTCGGGCAGATTATCCAAGGCGAAATCCGTCACACCACTCCGGAGGACGCCCGGAAATACCATCTCGGCTCGGTGCTCAACGGTGGGGGCTCTTTCCCCAACAACGAAAAGCACTCGACGCCCCAGGATTGGCTCGACCTCGCCGACGCCTATTGGGAGGCGTCCACCGACACCAGCGACGGCGGTCAGGGCATTCCGCTGATCTGGGGTGTCGATGCGGTGCACGGTCACAACAATGTGATCGGGGCTACGCTCTTTCCTCACAACATAGGTCTCGGAGCCGCCAAAGACGCGGATTTGATGCGCCGGATCGGTGAGGTCACCGCGGCGGAGGTGTTGGCGACCGGCCTGGACTGGAATTTCGGCCCGACGCTGGCCGTGCCCCGGGATGATCGCTGGGGTAGGGCCTACGAAGGATATTCCGAGCATCCGGAGATTGTCGCCGAGCTGGGGGCCGCGATGGTCGAAGGGCTGCAAGGCAAGGTCGGCAGCGACGAATTTTTGTCCAAGAACAAGATCATTTCCACCGCCAAGCATTTCCTCGGCGACGGTGGGACCCACACGGGCAAAGACCAGGGTGATACCCGTGCGACGGAAGCCGAGCTGCGGGACATCCACGGCGCCGGCTATGTCACCGCTTTGAACGCGGGTGTCCAGACGGTGATGGCTTCGTTCAACAGCTGGCACGGCCGAAAGCTGCACGGTCACGGCCCTCTGCTGACCGATGTGCTCAAGGGTCAGATGGGTTTTGACGGTTTCGTGGTCGGTGATTGGAACGGTCACGGCCAGCTTCCGGATTGCACCAATGGAAATTGCTCGGCCGCGTTCCTGGCGGGTGTCGACATGTTCATGGTGCCCGAGGATTGGAAAGAGCTCTACGGCAACCTGCTGGACCAAGTGAAATCCGGAGAGATTCCCCGGGAACGGCTGAACGAGGCGGTGCGTCGGATTTTGCGGGTGAAGCTGCGGGCGGGTTTGCTCGACCGGGGCAAGCCCAGCGAGCGGGCCGTGTCCGCGGATTTAGGCATCATCGGCTCGGAGGGGCATCGAGCGGTCGCCCGTGAGGCGGTGCGCAAGAGTCTCGTCTTGATCAAGAACAACGGCTCTGTGCTGCCGATCGATCCGGGCGCCGAGATTCTGGTGGCCGGAAGCGGTGCCGACAACATCGGCCAACAAAGCGGTGGTTGGACCATCACTTGGCAGGGCACCGGCAATCAAAATGCCGAATTCCCCGGCGGCTCGTCGATTTGGGACGGCATTGAAGAAGCGGTGCAGGCGGCCGGAGGCAAGGCGACCCTTTCCGCCGACGGCAGCTACGACCAAAAGCCCGATGTGGCGATTGTGGTCTACGGCGAGGAGCCCTACGCGGAATTCCAAGGAGATCGGGACTCCGTGGCCTACGAAGGTCCCGGGCTCGATCTGTTGAAGAAGCTCCAGGCCGACGGCATCCCGACGGTCTCGGTCTTCATCTCCGGTAGGCCCATGTGGGTGAATCCCCATCTCAATGCGTCCGACGCCTTTGTCGCCGCTTGGCTGCCGGGTTCCGAGGGCGCGGGAGTCGCCGATGTGCTGCTCAAGTCTAACGACGGATCCTTGGCTTACGACTTCCAAGGCAAGCTTTCCTTCTCTTGGCCGGCCGATCCGTCCCATGCGGTGGTCAATCACGGAGTCGACACCAAGAAACCGCTCTTCCCGTTCGGCTACGGTGGCTCCTACGCCGAGGAAATTGCCGTGGATCAGCTGCCGGAAACGATCGAAGAGGTCGAGGTCGGCGACAGCGCGAAGGTCTACTTCGATGGTGGGCCCGTGCCCCCTTGGAAGCTTTACCTCGGCGACGAAACCGATTGGCGAGTTCCGGCTCCCGGAGCCCTTGCCACGACCCGCACGTCGCAGCGTTTGAAGCTGCGGGTCGCGGACCGCCGGGTTCAGGAGGATGCTCGCTCCGTGCGCTGGCACTTCCCCGGCACCGAGGCGGTCGTTTACCTGCAGAGTGAGAATCCCGTCGATTTGGAGCGGGAGTCCAATGGTGGTTTGGCCCTTTCCTTCGATGTCTACATCGAGGAGGCGCCCACGGACAAAGTGACCTTGGCCATGGGCTGCGGCGGCGACGCGTGTGGCGGTGAGCTGGATATGACCGAAATGTTGTCCGGGTTGCCCTTGGAGTCGTGGCAAACCCTGAGATTCAGTCTGCGTTGCTTCGCCGACGCGGGCATGAATATGAACAACGTCGAAATACCCTTCCGGGTCGGCACCGAAGGCACCCTGGCCATGCGCTTCTCAGACGTCAAGCTGGTGACGGCGTCCGAGGGCAATGCGTTGTGTCCGGGGAATGATGGCTGATCGCATTGATCGAATCAGGAGAAGTTGAGTGGAATATTTAGCGACCTTGGATTGGGTTCTGATCGGCCTCTACTTCCTCGCCATCATGGGCGTGGCGTGGTGGTCGGCCGCGCGGAAAGAGTCGACTCACGCGTCGTCCGCGGGTTATTTCTTGGCCGGGCGCGACGTCGGTTGGTTTGTGGTCGGAGCGGCTCTTTTCGCCTCCAACATCGGTTCCGAGCACTTGGTCGGTTTGGCGGGAACGGGCTTCGGCAGCGGTGTGGCGGTGGGCCAATTCGAGGTCTTGGCGTCGTTGATCCTGCTCATTCTCGGCTGGCTCTTCGTGCCGTTTTACATCCGCAGCAACGTCTTCACCATGCCGGAATTCTTGGAGAAGCGATATTCCGCCGGTGCCCGTTGGTATCTGGCGGTGATCTCCATCGTCGGCTATGTGTTGACCAAAATCTCAGTGACCCTCTACGCCGGTGGCATCGTCTACGAGGTGTTGGTGGGCGGCTCGTTTTGGACCGGCGCGTTGATCATTGTTTTGGCCACCGGTGCCTACACCGTGCTCGGTGGATTGCGCGCCGTGCTCTACACCGAGCTGATGCAAATGTTCATGCTGGTGGGCGGCGCGGTTTTGGTGACCCTCATCGGCCTGGGCAAGCTGGGTGGCTGGGGAGCGCTCCAAACCTCGGTGGAGGCCAGCTTCTTCGACATGTGGCATCCGATGACCGACCCGGCATTCCCGTGGACAGGCATCCTCTTCGGCGCGCCGATCCTCGGGGTTTGGTATTGGTGCACGGACCAATTCATCGTGCAGCGGGTGTTGTCGGCCCACGGCATCGACCAAGCCCGTCGCGGCACCATCTTCGGCGGTTATCTGAAGCTGCTGCCCCTCTTCATTTTCGTCGTGCCGGGCATCGTCGCCCGCGCCCTCTCCGACTCCGGTCAATTAGTGGTCGAAAAAGCCGACCACGCCTTGCCGGCGATGATCCAAGGCCTTCTGCCCGCGGGCATTCGCGGTCTGGTGGTGGCGGGATTCCTGGCCGCCCTAATGAGCTCCCTGGCGGCGGTCTTCAACTCCTGCTCCACCCTCATCACCTGGGACGTCTACCGCAAGCTGCGCCCGGAAGCGTCGGAGAAGCAGCTGGTGTTGGTGGGCAAGATGTCGACCGCGGTGCTGGTGGTCTTCGGCTTGGCGTGGATCCCCTTCATGCAATACATCTCCAGCCAGGTTTACGTCTACATGCAAAGTGTGCAGGCCTACATCTCACCCCCCATCGCAGCGGTTTTCCTCTTCGGCATCTTCTGGCGGCGGGTCAACTCCACCGGCGCCATGGCGTCCTTGCTGACGGGTTTCGTGCTCGGCATGAGTCGTTTGGTGCTCGAGCTCAACAAGGGCTCTATTGAAAGCGGCGCCGTACAGTGGTTCGCCAGCATCAACTTCCTGCACTTCGCCATCCTGCTCTTCGCAATCTGCACCGCGGTGCTGGTGGTCGTCAGCCTGCTGACCCCGGCCCAAAGCGATGAAGAGCTGGCGGGCCTCACCTTCGCCACCGCCGACGCCGCAGCCGGTGAGGCGGAAGCCGGCCTTCCCGAGCCGGATCCCGCCTGGCGCCGCAAGGACTTCTGGCTGTCCATGGGCCTGATCGCTTGCGTGATCCTCGTTTGGTTGAGCTTCACGGGATAGCTGCCGGCCTTACGGCGGCTGCTTGGTCAAGAAGCTCGGTTGGGGGCAAGCCCCGCCCCGCGGCGGTTATCTCGATCGGGAATGGCGGCTGGGGGCAAGCCCCAGCCCTACGGCGGATTGCTCGTCAGGAATGGCGGCTGGGGGCAGGCCCCAGCCCTACGGCGGATTGCTCGCTGTTGGGCGCGGTATCGACATCCGGGGCGGTTTTTTGAGCGAAGATCCTAATGTGGCTCGTGATGAGCCCGAAAGGAGATTGCCCCATGAAGCTTGCTCATGTTCTATCGATATTCGGCGCCGCGCTGTTGTTGGTGCCTCAAACCGCACAGGCCGCGGATTGGCCGCAATGGGCCGGTCCGACCCGTGACTTCAAGGTCCATTTGGCGGACGACTTGCCCGAGGACTGGCTCGGCCAGGGTCTCAAGCAGATCTGGCGAAAACCTCTCGGATTGGGTTATTCGTCCATCGCCGTGGTCGGGGACCGTCTATACACCCTCGATCGAGATGGCGACACGGAGCGCATTCTTTGTTTGTCCGCGGTGAATGGCGAGACCGTTTGGGAATTCAGCCACGCGGCACCTCACCTCGACGGCATGCGCACGGGTTACGGCACGGGTCCCCACGCCACACCCTTGGTGATCGACGATCAGCTCTTTGTGGTCGGTACCACGGGTTTATTCCATGCTCTGAATGCCGGGGACGGCTCGTTGCTGTGGAAGAAGGATCTTTGGGGCGAGCTGGGCGGCACGTTTTTGGTCCGGGGTTATGCGTCGAGCCCGATCGCTTTCGGCGATTCGGTGATCGTGACCGTGGGCGGTGAAGGGCAGGGGTTCATGGCCTTCGACCGGCAGAGTGGTGAGGAGCTGTGGCGTGGCACGACTTTCGACAACTCCCAAAGCTCGCCGGTGCTTGTGGATGTAGGCGCCGAGGGCAAGAAAGATCCGATACTCGTCTCCTTCGTCAATAACGAGGTGGTCGCCGCCGATCCGACCAACGGCAAGGAGCTGTGGCGGGTGGAGCATAAGTCGGGGGCCGCTTACAACATCACCACGCCGGTTCTCGACCCTGAAAATCGGCACCTTTTCATCTCGTCCGCCTACGGCGGCGGCACCCGCGGATTGAAGATCTCTCGCGCGGGGGTGGAGGAGATCTGGCATACCGGCAGGATGAAGGTGCAATTCACCAACATCCTTTGGGTCGACGGCTTGGTGGTCGGCACCACGGGCAATGTGGGAGCGGTGATCCTCGGAGCGGTCGACGCCGAAAGTGGCGAGATGCTGTGGAAAGATCGCAAGATCCGGCGTTCTCAATTGCTGAATGTGGGTGACGGGCGTGTGCTGGCCCTCTCGGAAGATGGGGAGCTGAAGCTGGTAAGGATCGGAAAAGAGGGGGTTGAAATCCTGGCGGAGGTGGAGATCGGCGAGTCCAAGACCTGGACCATCCCTACCCTGATCGGTGATCGTCTGTATCTGCGCAATGAAGGTATGATCGCCGCCTATTCCCTACGCTGAGTCGCTGAAGATTTATTGCTGATACCAGAGGTGTCGAGCTTGGCAGATCCATCGAAATCCCTTGAGGATGAGCGCCTGAAGAAGGTGTTGAACCCCGAGTGGATCACCATTGCGTCGGCTGTGTTCACCATGGGCGGTGGGCCGCGATCCAACGAGAATCCCGCCCACGAGGTGGAGGTGTCGGCGTTCCGATTGGCACGGACCCCCGTGCGGCGTCGGCAATACCAGGTTTTCCTCGATCAAACTGGCAGGAGCGCGCCGGAAGTTTGGTGGAATCCCGCCTTCGGGGATCCCGACATGCCGGCCGTAGGCACCACGTGGTTCGATGCCGACGCCTATTGTGCGTGGCTGTCACAGCAGCTGGAGACCTCGGTCCGTTTGCCCACGGAGGCGGAGTGGGAGCACGCGGCGCGCGGCGGAAGAGAGGTCGCCTATCCTTGGGGAGACGATCCTCCGGAGAGCTTGGTCGACTACGGGTTGCGTTGGCGAAACGGGCCGGAGCCGGTGGACGCCTACCCATCGGTGCATCCTTGGGGTCTGCTCGGCATGTGCGAGAACGTGCACGAATGGTGCTCGGATTGGTACGACGCCGACTACTACGACGAATCCCCGCGCCTGAACCCCCAAGGACCGAAGTCGGGCCGTCGCCGAGTTTCCCGAGGTGGCGCATGGCGGCACGACGTCAAAGTGTGTCGAGTCACCCACCGTTCTTCGATTCCGCCTGAAAAAAGCTATACCGACTACGGTTTCAGGGTGGCGGCGGCTTCAGGCTAGGGCTTGAAAGCAGCTACGAATGGGCAGGCGCAGATCCGTAGGCGGTCCGCGAGTCTTCTGGAAAAGACGGTCTAGAAAAAAAAACGAAATTTTTTTGCCCAAGGTATATCAAATCCATTCTCGTGGTCTCTATTGACGTAGAGGGCAGACAGCACCGCTAGTGCTTGCCAACGAGAGCTCGCAAGAGTCCGTTCTCTTCCCCGCATCTTCTGATGGCTTGGTCGACAAATAGGGGGTTCTACCAAGCTGGGGAGGATGACCGCGAGGTCGATTCGCGGGAATCCAAGGTCGCCGCTCTCGTCTCTTGCGGCGTTGATTTGTTTGCGGCACGGATCCAAAAGATCCGTGCCGCTTTTAGTATTTGGTGCCCGGGCGGCGTCAGTCTTCCAGCCGCCGTTTGGCGAAGACGGCCAGCAGACCGGCGATCGCCAGCACCGCGAGCAGGGCAATGGCTTGGGCCACCGGCGCCGGTAGGTCCAAGGGAATGCCGGTGATCTTCTTGCCGCCGGTCAGGCCGACCCAAGACGCCAGCAGGACCCCGGTCAATCCTCCGCCGCCCACCAAACCCGAGCCGAAAAGCACACCTTGCTCACGCCGTCGCTCGGATTCTTTCTCTTCCTGATTGCGGGTCAACAAGTGGCGCAACAGACCGCCGACGAAGACCGCCGCCATGGTGTAGAGCGGCAGGTAGACGCCGACTGCGAATGCCAACACCGGAACCCTAAAGGCCGCTACCACCAACGCCAGGACGACGCCGATGCCGATCAGCGCCCAGGGTAGATTTTGATCGAGCACACCGTCGATCACCAATTTCATCAGCACGGCTTGGGGAGCCGGCAGCTCCTCACCGCCCAAGCCTCCCTCGACGTTGTTGTTCAGCATCATGACCACCAGGCACACGAAACCGGCCGAGGTGATGACGCCGATCAGCTCACCGACTTGTTGCCACCTAGGAGTGGCGCCCAGCAGAAAACCGGTCTTGAGGTCTTGGGAGGTATCCCCGGCGATAGACGCGGCGATACAAACTACTGTTCCCACCATCAACGCAGTGGCTTTGCCCATGGTGTCGGTCCAGCCCATGGCCAGGAAGACCATGCTCACACCCAAAAGTGTGGCGATGGTCATGCCCGAGGTGGGGTTGGAGGTCACACCCACCAAACCGACGATGCGTGAGCTGACGGTGACGAAAAAGAAGGCAAAAACGGCAATGAGCACCGAGGCCAGGGCTCGGGCGAGCACGGAGTCGATGGCTCCCAAGACTCCGGGAATCAGGGTCAGCCCGAGCAGGATGGTGCCGATCATCACCAGCACGAGCTTGAAGGAGAGATCATGGTCCGTCCGCTCGACGTTTTCTTCGGAGCCGCCGCCCGCTCGCTTTTTCATCTGCTCGAAACCGAGCTTGAACGATTCGATCATCGTCGGGATGGATTTGATCAAGGTGATCATGCCGCCCGTGGCCACGGCGCCGGCGCCGATGTAGCGGATGTAGCGATTCCAGATTTCGCTCGCCGACATCTCGCTGATCAGCTTGACCGTTTCCGGATAGACCGGCGCGCTTTGAGAAGCACCCCAATAGTCGATCAAAGGAATGATCACCAAGGCGGAGAGGGCGCCGCCCGCGACCATGACCGTGGCGATCCTCAAGCCGAGAATGTAGCCCACGCCGATCAGAGCGGGAGACACGCTGATCGCCAGCTTGGCTTTGCCCAGGAGCGCCAGCTCGAATTTGCTCTGCACGAGCTTGAAGCCGTCCGTCAGCAATTTGAACAGCATGCCGATGCCGATTCCCCAGAAAACCGGCGATGCTTGCTGGCGGCTGCCTTGGGAGGCGACCAACACCTCGGCGCAGGCCAAACCTTCGGGATAGGGGAGCTTGCCGTGCTCCTGTTTGATCAAATATCGCCGCAAGGGGATCATCGCCAGCACACCGATCAAACCGCCGGACATCGCCAATAGGGTGATTTGTTGCCATTCCACCGGCATGCCCCAGATGAAGAGGGCGGGTACCGTGAACAACACGCCGGAAGCCACCGACGAGCTGGCGGATCCGATGGTCTGGGAGGTGTTGGCCTCGAGGATCGTGTGCTTGAAACCGAAGGCCGACAACAGTCTGAAGGCGACCACGGTGAGCACGGCGACGGGGATCGAGGTGGAGATCGTGAGACCCGCTTTGAGGCCCAAATAGGTATTGGCGGCGCCGAAGACCACACCGAGAATCGCGCCGGTCACCACAGCCTTGAGAGTAAATTCAGCCAAAGATTCGCCCTGGGTCAAGGGCACGTAGGTCTCGCCTTCTTTCATCTCATAGGCTGTCGGCGGCAGCTTCTTGGTCGTGGGATCGGCCATGACACTCTCCATAGGATTCGAAATTTCGGGCTCGGGGAGGCGTTTGTTTTATCACGTCGAGGCGGGAGACCGATCAGCGCGCCGGCTAGCTGGGACGCCGAACGAGGCCGAGGAGTCGGAAAATCCAAGGCGCTCCGAGAGCAATCCACAATCCGAGGGCCCCGTAGCGCAAGAAGTCCGCGAGGGTCTGAAAGCTCACAGCCTCCGTGAGCAGCTCCTTTAGCCCCCATCGTAAGGCGAACGTGACCACCAATCCGAGGCCGATGGCCGCGGCGATGGAGAGCGCCCCTTTCGGCAGCTCCGGGCTGATTCGGCGAGCCGGTCCGGCCCCGAGCCAGAGGGTGAGCAAGACGCCGCCGGATTTGGCGCCGGTGGTGTCGTGGGGATGGATCGGAAGCGAGAAGACGGCCAACAGGACGGCAAGGCTGAGGTAGAAGCACCGAGACGTCGTTCCGAGCCGACTCCAAAAAGCCGGTGAGGCGTCCATCCAACGCCGGGCGACGGCCAAGATCAAGGCTCCACAGAGCAACCCCCAACAGACGTCGCGCAGGCTGTGCACGCCGAGATAGACACGGCTCGCGGCGACTCCGAAAGCTAACACGACGGCCAGGGGCAGGGCCCAACGTCTGCCGGTGGCCCCTTGGTAGTCGAGGGCCAGCCACGGCCAAATTGCTGCGGCGACCATGGCATGGCCGCTGGGGAACGACCATCCCTCTGCGGCGATCAGGGCCAGGGAGGGATCGGGGCGCGGGGCTTGGAAGATCGCTTTGAGCACACTGTTGGCCAGACCGGTCGTGACCAACACCAGGGTCGCTCGAGTGAAGATCTCCCGGCTCAAAACCCAATAACCGACCGTCAGCACGAGCAGGAAGAAGGTCGGCTCACCGGTGAACGAGAGGGCCTTGAAAAGAGGTGTCAGGGAGTCGTGGCGGAATGCTTCGATCCACACGGGTTTAGATCCTCGATCCGGTCCTACAGCCCGTAGCGATAACCGGTGCGAGCACGTACCTCGATTTCCTGATCCGTGGTGGTGACCGTCAGATTCTGATAGCCGATTTCTCCAGAGGGCCTTTCGGAGCGATAAGTGAGCAGGTAATACCCGTGGTTTTCGCCGGCGATCGCCTCAAAGGGTTGGAAGAAGCCGGTGAAGTTGGGGTCAAATCGTCCGCCGGTATCGTCCGCCAGCTTTTGCAGGAAATCTTCCTGGGGAGGCGGCGAGCCGGGCGGAGTGAGGTCGATGGGATAGACCGCCACATTGTGATCGTTGAGCACCGGTTCCAGCTGAGGGTAGTAGCGGGGATCGGGAATCGAGGCGCGCCCACCGGCTTTCTCCACCCCGAAACCGAGGGTGTAAAGCAGCATGACCTTGCGGCCCACCAAGAATCCTGTGGTCTCGGCGACCCGCTGGATTCCCTCGTAGACATTGGATACCGAATCTTCCAGCTCTCGGCCGACCGGCAGTCGGCTCAGGATGCCAAGCTCGCGGCCACGGCCCAAAGCTTCTCGGCGTCCGGGTCGGAATTGATCCGGCTTCTTGCCCGTCGCGACCCGCTCCAAGGCGGCTGACAAGACCTCGGGATCCTGGGTGAAGTCTTGATGCACTCGAAGCTCGACGTCGTAGCTGACGATCGCGACCCAATCCGAGGGCTCCATGGCTTCTTGGATCCACCTCCGAGCATCGCGAGCTGCCCGGAGCTGCTGGCGCATGAGCCGATTGTTGAATAGGCCGAAGCGGGTTTGGTCGTGAAAAAAGAGAATGAAGTAGCGGCTGGACGGGACTTCTTCCGCCTCGGTCGCTGTCGCGCCGGCGAATTCGGCGCCGTAGCGGGTGGTGTAGTAGCTGACGCTGGTGAGCTCGACCGGCTCGCCGTCCTCCTCGACCACGAAATCGTCGATTCCCAAGCCGCGGGCCACCTCACCTTCGCGCAGAGCCAGCACGTCGAGGAAGACCTCCGAGACCTCGACCAGATCCTCAAAAGTCTGTAGGCCCTGGGCCGGTGCTTGCGGCTGCGCGGTATCTGCCGATTCCTGGGCACGGGCCACCGAGAAGGGAGAGAGCAACGCCATCAGCAATACCATCGGCGATGCAATGCAAAGGCTCAAATACCGGGTCTTGTCGAGCACATCGGCCTCCTTGCGAGCGAGTCTCACCCCGTGGATCACGGGGTGAAAAGAGAGGGTGAGGACTTGCGATTCTGAGATGATGCCAGAGAACGGCTCAGGAAGCGAAGGACGCCCTGGTTGAGATCTTTGCGAATTTCCGCAGAGTGGGAGGCAAAGTCTGTAAACACAGGATTTAGGGGGGAGAATCGGCGTGCTTATTTGTCCCTGTCTATGGACCTGTGGAAAAAGGTGGGCGATTTCGTGCAAAAAGGGGGAGGGGATCACAGTGAAAGATCTCTAAATGTTGATATAATTGATCTTATGTATGATGCACAAAAACATGTGCAAATCGTCGGAAGTTGCGATGTTTGTTGACCTATCGGGTGTTTTCCTGGGATTTTTCCACAGGCTTTTTCACAGTTCCTGCGGAAGACCGAAAGAGCCGCCAACGAACGGGGTTTGTGATGAAAATTTGCCTGAAACGCGCCTACGAAGAACCCTCCGGGCAGGACGGTTATCGGGTCTTGACCGAACGTCTGTGGCCTCGCGGCGTGTCGAAAGATCGGGCTCGGATCGATCAGTGGGCGAAGGAGTGGGCGCCCTCCACCGAGCTGCGAAAGTGGTACGGGCACGAAGCCGACAAATGGCCCGAGTTTCAGCTTCGATACCGTCGCGAGCTCTCGGCTCGGGCGACGGAGCTCAAGACCTGGGCCAAGGAGCTCGAGGGCTACAGAGCTGTGACGTTCGTATTCGGCTCGAAGGGTAAGCTCATCAGCTCGGAGATCCTCCGTCAGGTGATCTATGAGCTGCTGGACCGGCCACACTTAGATTCGGGAGGCTCAACGGAAAACATCGGGTTAGAATAGGACGCATCCGAGAGCGGGGCTCTGCTCACTTGAAGCCCGGGAAGACCGAAAATCCCCGTTCGAGTCGAAATCCACTGATTGATCGAGAGACTTCACCATGAAAGCATCACGTTTTGGGCCGACCCTAGCTTTGACCGCTCTATCCATGATTTTGGGGCTGACACCGGTCGTCGAGGCCGACATCTTGGTCTTGACGGACGGCACCCGGGTGGAGACCCAGGGACCGCCCAAAGTCGAGGGCAAACGCACGATCTACACGGATCTAGAAGGTCGGCTGCTGGCCTTGAGGTCTTCGGAGGTGGATCCAGAGGCCACCGAGAAGGCCAATCGGGCGGCACCGAAAGCCATGCCGGGTGCCCAAGAGGTGGCGGCCGTCGCCGAAAAGAAACCTGTGATGGTGCTGACCGACGCGGATATTCCCGAAGGCAAATCAGCTCCCGAGGACGGTGAAGCAGCCCCGATAGCCGTGACGGTTTACGTTACGGATTGGTGTGGTTACTGCCGTAAGACCGAGCGGCTGCTCAACGAGCTCGAGGTCGACTTCGAGACCGTGGACGTCGAAAAGGTCCCGGGAGCACGGGCCGAGAAGAACCGGGTACAACCGGGTTGCGGTGTGCCGGTGGTCGTGGTGGCTGAAGAATCGGTCTGTGGTTATGCCGAAGACAGGATCCGCGACATGGTCGAGGAGCTCAAAGGCTCGGCCGCCTCGCCCGCCGACGGCTCGACCGGTGAGGCCGAAGAGGCGGCCTAGGCAGCTCGGCTCTCACTGATCTTCGGCGATCATTCGCGCGGCTTTTTCGGCGATCATGATGGTCGGAGCATTGGTATTGCCACCGATGACCTCGGGCATGACGGAGGCGTCGGCCACCCTCAACCCTTGGACTCCGTGGACTCGCAAGCGTGGGTCCACCACCGTCGGAATCGGCCCACCCTGGGGACCCATGGCGCAAGTGCAGGCCGGATGGTAGAGGGTTTCCGTCCGCCGCCGAACGAAGCTCTCCAAGCCGGCGTCGTCCGCCCCCTCGGCGCCGGGCCAGACCTCGTAGTCGAGCACGTCCTCAAACGCGGCGGTCGCCGCCAATCGACGCGCTTCCCGAACCCCTTGGATCAGGATTCTCAAGTCTTCTGGATCCGCAAAGTAATTTCCCGCGATGCGCGGGGATTCCAGCGGGTCGGCTGAGCGCAGGGTGATGCTTCCCCGGCTTCTGGGTTTGATCAGAGTCGGACCGAAGTTGAACCCGTGGTCGGTGGCTGAGTCGAATCCGTGGTCGATCAAGGCCGCGGGAATAAAGTGGAATTGCAGGTCCGGTTGGGCGAGATCGGGGCTGGAGCGGATGAAGGCGCCGCCCTCGCAGACGGTGGTGGTCAGGGGTCCCCGTTTCATCAACAGGTACTTCAAGAAGTTGCCCACGGTTTCCGCGTTGTCTAGCCCGATGTCTTGTCGGCTACGGTAAATCACCGAGACGACGGGGTGATCCTGGAGGTTTTGTCCGACCCCCGGCAGCTCGTGGACGAGCGGAATGTCGTGGGACCGTAGCTCATCGGCGGGGCCGATCCCAGAGAGCAATAAGAGGTGCGGGGATCCGATGGCTCCCGCGGTCAGAACCACTTCGCGTTCCGCCGCCAAATGCACGGGCTGCCCACGGTGCAGAACGCGGACGCCGGTGACCCGAAGCGCTGAAGCGTCGGATCCGGAGCTGTTGTTGGATCCCCGATCGGTGGTCAGGCCGAGGGCTCGGCAGTCCGTCAGGATGGTCAAATTGGGGCGTCGACGCGCGGACTTGAGAAAGGCCGTCGTGCTGCATCGACGTCCCCGATTTTGGGTCACCTGATAAAGACCCACACCCTCCTGACGCGGTCCGTTGAAGTCGTCGTTTGTCGGCCAGCCCAGCTGCTCGGCGGCGGCTAGGAAGCGTTGGCTCAGGGGGTTGACGTAGCGCCGCTCTTGCACTTCCAGGGGCCCGCCGACGCCGTGAAACGGGGACGGGCCGCGCTGTTGGTTCTCCGAGGCTTTGAAAAACGGCAGCACCTGGTCGAAGGACCATCCCTCGGCTCCGTAGTGGGTCTGCCATCGGTCATAGTCCCGCTGGTGGCCACGGACGTAGAGCATGGCGTTGAACGAGCTACATCCTCCCAGCAGCTTGCCCCGCGGCCAATACAGGCGGCGATGGTCGCAGTGGGGCTCGGGCTCGGTCTCATAAGCCCAGTCCAAATCGGTTTTGAACAACTTGGTGAAGCCCGGTGGAATGTGGACTTCCATCGCGCGGTCCTTGGGACCGGCTTCGATCAAACAAACCCGTCGGGATGGATCCTCGCTCAGTCGAGCTGCCAGCACACAACCGGCGGAGCCGGCGCCCACCACCACGACGTCGAACCGTAATTCTGAGCTGCGGCGGGATGAAGCTTGCGATTCCGACTGATTGACCAAGGGGATCCTCCGAGCTGGATACTCCGAATCGAGCGACCGATTTTGAGGAGGGCAGACTATCAGAGGCACCCGCGCTCAGCGTTTTGCTGAGCAAAGGTTTGCAGAGCTTTGTGTCCGGAAGCAAAGAAGGTCGCCATGCGTAAGGAAAGTTAATACGGGTGAAAGACCTTGAATTCCAGTCTGGAGACATTCCCATGGTTTCTGCGGATCTGAATCGAAAACATGAGCCGGGGTCGGGTTGCGGCGGCGACGACGAAATTACCCACTTGCTTTGCGAGTGGAGCGAAGGAGATTCCGCTTCTTTCGAGCATTTGCTGCCCTTGGTTTATGACGATTTGCGGGAGATCGCGTCCCGTTATCTCACCGACGAACGGTCGGAGATCAGCCTCCAAGCCACCGACATCGTGCATGAGGCCTATTTCCGTTTGGTCACTCACCACCGCATCCAATGGCAGAGCCGTTCCCACTTTTTCGCCATCGCGGCCAAAATCATGCGTCGGTTTTTGGTCGACCACGCCCGTCGCCAGCTCGCTGCCAAGCGCGGAGGTCGAGGGCTACAAGTGCCTCTCGAGGAGGTGCAGGGCTTGTCGTTGGATCGTCCGGAAGAATGGCTGCGTTTGGACCATGCCCTCGAAGAGCTGGCCGCTTGCGATCCCGTGAAGGGACGCATCGTCGAGCTGAGGTTCTTCGGTGGATTGTCCATCGGCGAAACCGCGGCGGTGGTCGGGCTGTCGCGCGCTACGGTGGTTCGGCAATGGCGTTTGGCCAAGGCTTGGTTGTTGCGTCTGATGCTCGCCGGCGCTTCCTAGGGGTCGGCACCGTGGACCCGAAACGCCGCCAACGCATCGAAGAGCTGGTGGAAGCCGTCGAAGGGGCTCCCCCGGACGAGCTCGATCATCTGCTGACAAAGGCCTGTGGCCAAGACTCGGAGCTCCGTCTCGAGGTGGAGCTGTTGCTCGAAGCGATGACCGCGGCCGAGGACTTCTTCGAGCTGCCGGCCGTGGCGAGAATGCCCCTGGCCGCCGACGGCGCCTTGGGGCGAGCCGAAATCGGCGCGGTGGCGGACGGCGAGCCGAGCGGGGGCCGAATCCGTGAGCGTTTCAGCTTCCACGGCTCGAGCTCAAGGGAAAACCGGCGACTCGGTCCGTTTGAGCTGCTATACGAAATCGGGCGGGGCGGCAGCGGGACCGTATACGAAGCGGTGGACACCCGGGTGGGCACACCGGTGGCGGTCAAGGTCTTGGATTGGGCCTCGTCTGCGGCCATTGCCCGGTTCAAACAAGAATTCCGGGCCCTGCGGGGCCTCACCCATCCGAACTTGGTGCGATTGCACGAGCTGCAGCGTATCGGCCCCGTGTGGCTGTTGAGCATGGAAAGGGTTTCGGGGCTCAGCTTTCGCGAATTCTTGGCCGGTACGGATGCGGATGGGTTGCGGGATGCCTTTGCCCAGCTGGCCGATGGCCTGACCGCTCTGCACGAAGCGCGCAAGCTGCATTGCGACGTTAAACCGAGCAACATTCGAGTCACACCCGAAGGCCGGGTCGTCTTATTGGATTTCGGCTTGGTCAAAGAGCTCGAGGGGACGCCTCGGCAGATGGCGGGGACTCCCTATTACCAAGCCCCGGAGCAGTGGTTGGGGCAGCCGCTCCACGAATCCAGCGATTGGTTCTCTTTCGGGGTGATGTTGTTCGAGAGCCTGGCGGATCACCTACCGTTCGTCGAAGGATTGTGTCGGACCCGGGACCGGCCGGGCGAGCCGGTGCTCAGCGACCGGCGATCCAGTGGTGCGAGCCGAGCCCATTCGCGACGATATGCCGAGCTGTGCAGGCTTTGCGATCGTTTGCTCCGGCCGGATCCCGGAGGGCGAGCAGGGCGGCAAGAGGTGCGCAAAGCTCTGGGTCTGCGCTCCGTGCGGCGTCCGACCTCGGCGCCGCGGGGAAGGCGGGGCAACACCGACTCCAGAGCCGAGCTCGAACAGGACTGGGTGATCGGTCGGCAGGGAGAGCTTCGAGCCCTGCAAGAGGCGTTTCGACAAAGCTCGGAAGGGCGAGTGGTTTGGGCTCGCATCGCCGGCGCGTCCGGCATGGGTAAGACCTCCTTGGCTCAACGCTTCGCGGAGTCTCTCGAATCTCACGAGACCGGGCAGGATCTCTTGGTGCTGCGCGCTCGTTGTTTCGAGCGCGAGGCGGTTCCTTATGCGGTTTTCGATTCGCTGATGGACGATTTGGCCCGTTGGCTGGAGCATCAAGGGCCGCAAGAGAGATCCCGTGCCCTGCCCCGGGATCTGTGGGCCCTAGTGGATCTCTTTCCCGCCTTGGGGCGATTTCAGGGGGCGATTCAAGTCCCGGATCTCGACGCTCAAGAGCGCAAGCGGCGCGCGTTGTCGGCGTTCGAGGATCTTTTTACCGCCCTCTGTGCCCACCGCTCGGTGGTGCTTTTCTTCGACGACCTACAGTGGGGTGATTTCGAAAGCTTGGAGCTGTGGCGAAAGCTGATCGGCCGTTCCGACGCCCGGTTGCTGATCGTCAGCTGCCACCGAAGTGATGAGGAGCGCTCTTCGGCGTTTGTCAGCGGCTCTATCGGGCTTGTGTCGGAAGCGATTCAAGTGGAGCTTCCTCTCGAGCCGCTCGACGGACCCGCGTCGCGCCGGTTGGCGACCGAGATTTTGAGCCGACGCCGAGCCTTCTCGGGTCGATTCGTGGCCGAGTGGGCTCGGGAGATCGCCAGGGAGTCGATGGGAGCGCCGTTTTTGATCCATCAGCTGTCGATGGAAGCCGAGGCCTCCGGCCCGCGATCAACGGGGGGCCGTGGCGTTTCAGGGGCTTCCGTGGCGGGTCTGTTGAGGAATCGTACCCGAGGTCTTTCCCCGGGAGCCGTCGAGCTGCTGTCGGTCGTAGCGATCGCTGGACAGCCCTTGATCATGGCGGATGCTATGCAGGCCGCGGGATTAGGTGCGGAGGCGAGATCGTGTCTGACCGACCTTTGCGCGGCGGGGCTGATCCGTTTGCGTCGCGGCGAATCCGACGAGCTCGAGGTCTACCACGATTGCCTCCGGCAGGCCTGGCTGAAGGAGCTTTCCGATCGCCAATGCCGAGATCTGCACCGTGCTTTGGGAGAGGCATTGGAACGGTCGGGGCGTGGCGAGGCGGAACAGCTGTTGCGGCACTTCAAGGCGGCCGGCGAATCCGGAAAGGAGCTGTGCTACACGGTGCAGTCGGCGGATCAGGCTTCCCGATCCCTGGCCTTTGCCCGCGCCGCCGAGCTCTACCGCCGTGCCTTGGAGGTTGCTCCAGCCTCGGCTACCCAGACCCTTCGGGTGTCCCTGGCCGAGGCTTTGGCCGATGCCGGTCGAGGCCGGGAGTCCGCGCGGGAATACCTGATCGCGATGGCCGGAGCGGAGGATGAGGAAGCGACCCTGGACCTCCAATGGAGGGCCGCGGAGCAACAGCTCAAGGGCGGCTTTTACGACAGCGGACTGAAAACCATGGAATCCGTGTTGGCCCGTTTGTCCATGCGGTTGCCGAAGTCCTCGTCGATGGTGATGGCTCGGGTCGTCGCGGGATCCCTGGGTTTGGCCTTCAGAGGGGCTGCCGGTGGGCTGGTCGGCAGTCGCAGGTCACCGCCGGAGCGGAAGGTCAACAAGCCGTCGGTGGCGTTGCTGCGAAAGATCGATGTGCTGCGGTCCTTGACCATGGGATTGGCGAATGTTCGACCCATGGCGGCCACCGACTGTGCGATTCGTCAGCTGAGATTGGCCCGGGAAGCCGGAGAGCCTCGCCGCCTGGGGCGAGCGTTGGCTTTGGCAGGCGGTTTCTTCTCGACCCATTCCATGGGACGAGGCATGGCCCGGCAAATGATCGCGGAGGCACGGCAAGTCGAGGCGTCGGTCGACGATCCGGGCCTCACGGGTTTGGTGCGCATCATCCAAGGGCTGCACGCCTATTTACAAGGTCGTGGGGTCGAGGGCTTGGCCTTCTTCGAAGCAGCGGAAGAGAAGCTACGGACCTGCGCGGGAGTCGCCTGGGAGCTCGATACCACCCTCTTTTACGAGCTGCGGCTCATGCTCTTTCTCGGTCGTTTCCACCGGCTCCGGGAGCGTCTGCCCCATGTCATCGAGGAATGTCGGGCTCGCAACGATCTCTATGCTGTGAGCAGCATGTTGGCGGATGTGGCGGCTTCCATGGCGTTGATCGACGACGATCCCGATCGCCACGACCAGTTGGTTTCAACCGTCGAGGCATCGTGGTCCAAGACCGGATTCCATCTGCAGCATTACCTATGCCTCGGGGCGCGGGTGGAGGGGGCAATCTACCGCGGTCAAGGTGAGAAGGCTTGGCGTTGCATTGAGGAGGGTTGGAAACATATTCGAGGGTCCGCGCTTCTACGGGTGGATCTGGTCCGACTGCAGGCCATGAATATTCGCTGCCGGGCCGCCTTGGCGGCTGCGGCGGAAGCTCCCCCGGGATCGGAGCGCCGGCGGCGTCGCATGCAGCGAGCCGGTCTCGGTCTCGGGCGGATCGAGCGAATCCGTCACGCTTGGGCGAGGCCTTTCGCCCTGCTGGGGCGGGCGGCGCTCCATGACCTCGAAGGTCGACCCGGACAAGCGGTCGGGATCTTGCAAGGAGCTATCCCGCTTCTCGAGGAGCAGAGCTTGGCGCTGCACATGAGGGTGGGGGAGCTGCGACTGGCTGAGCTACAGCTCGCTCACTCGGGGGAGAGGTCTTCTGCAGGTCGTGCCGCGCGGGGGTGGATGGAGGACCAAGGAGTGGGGTGTCCCTACCGTCTGCTGCGCCTGATGGCACCGGGATTCGTTTCCGCGGTCGGCATAGGTGAGGTCTGACTTTCGGCCTCAATCTTCTCGGCTTTCCGCGACGGAACCCACAATTACGGCCTCGCCGACCGCCAACCCGAGTCGTTGGCGAAGGTCCTGAGACCTGTCCTCCGCGGCCCGCAAGCCCATGGGATATCCGATCCGAAAGGTCAGCCGCTCGGACCGACCACGGTCGCTGGCGGGTAGGGCACAGGTCAGGATCAGCTTATGGCTGCGAAGGCGGGAAGCGACGAGCCCGGGATCCCCTAGGTGGGCTTCGATCCGGAGCTCGAGCTGGGCGGATTCGTGTGCTCGGGACTCGCCTTCCGTGCTTTGGCCGGGCTCGGAGCCACCCACGTAGGGACCGGAATAGGTCGGAGGCCGAAACCTCCAGCCCTCGATGTAGGTCATATGATGCCGGTCGCCGTCAATTCGAAGCTCATGGCGCTTTAAGCTCTGCGCGGCTTGCCAAAGGCCGAGACCTGCAAAGAGCAGGGGCGCTGCTTGGAGCTCGGGCATCAGCAGTCCGATTCCCAAGCTCAGAGCGGCAAAAATTCCCGCGGCCAACCACGAAGACAAGCTCGAAGCTCCGAGCACGAGTGTGCCGCCTTGATCGGTCCTGAGGGGCAGGAGGATTTCGGCCATGGCTTCTGGTCGGCGATTTCTGGACGGTAGCTCTGGACGACGGTTTCTGGTCGGTGGCCGGCGATGCTCGGAACGTCGGCTCAAACGTTGAAGAGGAAGTGCACAACCTCGCCGTCTTGAACCACGTAATCCTTGCCTTCGGACCTTTTGCGTCCGGCCTCTTTGGCGCCCTGCTCGCCCCCGAGCTCGATGTATTCCGGGTAGGAAACAATCTCAGCCCGGATAAAGCCCCGCTGGAAATCCGTGTGGATGGCGGCGGCCGCTTCCGGCGCGGTGGCGCCGACCCGGATGGTCCAAGCGCGAACCTCTTTCGGTCCGGCGGTGAAGTAGGTCTGCAGACCCAAAAGCTGATATCCGGCTCGAATGACCCGGTTGAGGCCGGGCTCTTCCATGCCCATTTCAGCGAGGAATTCTTCCTTCTCCTCGTCGTCGAGCTCGGCGATTTCAGCTTCGAGCTTGCCGCACACCACGACCACCCCGGCGCCCTCGGCCTCGGCCATGGCGCGCACGCTGTCCAGCAGCGGGTTGTTTTCAAAGCCCCCTTCGTCCACGTTGGCGATGTACATCACCGGCTTGGAGGTCAGCAGGTGGAATCCTTTGAGGCGCTCGAGCTCGTGGCCGGCCAGCTGCAGGCTGCGCACCGGCAATCCTTCGCTGAGGTGAGCCACGACCTTTTCGAGGACGGCTTTTTCTTGAATGGCGACCTTGTCTTGGCTCTTGGCGCTGCGGGAGGCCTTTTGGAGAGCTTTCTCGCAGGTCTGAAGATCCGCCAGGATGAGCTCGGTGTTGATCACCTCAGCGTCGTCGGTGGGGGAGACTTTGCCCGAGACGTGGACCACGTTGTCGTCTTCGAAACAGCGCACCACATGGGCGATGGCGTGAGTCTCGCGAATATGAGCCAGGAATTGATTTCCCAAACCCTCGCCTTTGGAGGCGCCGGCGACCAATCCGGCGATATCGACAAAGGTCATGGTGGCGGGCACCACCTTCTTGGGCTGGGCAATGCTCGCCAGCTCTTGGAGTCGGGGATCCGGGACTGGAACCACGCCCGTGTTGGGCTCGATGGTGCAAAACGGGAAGTTCTCGGCGTCGATTCCGGCCTTGGTCAAGGCGTTGAAGAGGGTCGACTTGCCGACATTGGGCAGACCTACGATTCCACAGTTGAAACCCATGATTTCGATCCTATGTAAACCCGCTGAGCAGGGCTGAGCAGGATTGTGGGGCTTGGGCACGCGCCGAATGCCACGAAGAGCCTGGTGGCTTGTGGTCCTCCGAGCAGCAAGGGGGCGGAGGTGAGACGGCGGTTTGTTGGGATGGTGCATCCGGAGGCAGGAGATCTTGAGCTCGACGCTCCAGATAACGGGCTCATTCTACATCGAAATGCTCTGGATCGCACCTGCCCCGGCCTCAGGTCAGGCGACGAAGGATTGCCAGGCATTGGGAACGGTAGCCGGAACCGAATAGATTGAGGTGATTGAGCAGGTGATAAAGCTGGTAAAGGTCGAGCCGCTCCCTCGCCCCGGGCTCCAAGGGCCAGCTGCTCTCGTAAGCCAGGAAGAAGGATGGGTCGAAGCCGCCGAAGAGCCGGCACATGGCGAGCTCGGCTTCCCGATGCCCGTAATAGGCGGCGGGATCGATCAGCACCGGCTCGCCATCGGAGCCGACCATGAAGTTGCCCGACCACAGATCGCCGTGCAGAAGGGACGGTGGCTCGGTGACGCTGCCGATGAGGTCCGGCAAGCGCTGGATCAATCGCTCGGAACGGGTTTCCAACTCGGTGTCCGACAAATCCAGTTGGCGGGCTAAGCGCATTTGATGACCGAGCCGGTGCTCTGCCCAAAAGTCGACCCAATCTGAAGTCCAACCGTTGGGTTGGGGGGTGGCTCCGAGGTAGTTGTCGTGGTCGAAGCCGAATCGGTCCGCGGTAGCCAGCCGATGCAGGTCTGCGAGCTGTTGACCGAATCGATGGAAAAACTTCCCGGTCGGGCGACCGGTTGCGACGGCTTCCAGCAAGAGAAAAGCGGTGCCGGGCACCTCAGAGCCCGCGGATCCGTCCCCGGTGGCGAGCACGGCCGGAATTCTGAGGGCGTCGGTGGCTGCCAGAGCGATGAGCCCTTCCGCTTCCCGCTGGAAAATGTCCCGACCTGCGGATGCGTCGGAAGTTATCCGAGAGGTTTTGAGAAAGACCGACGATCCGTCCGCCAGGCCCAGCAACAGGGCGTTGTGGATACAACCACCGGACACCGGCGACGAGGACACCACCCGGTGGGATCTACCGAGGCCTTCCAGCCGCGCTTCGACGGCTCGACGCAGGGCGTTTTCGATCATGCTCGCTGTGGACCTGTGGCCGAGGTTGGGGCTCGATCAACCCGGAGAGCTACCGAGCAAACGGTCGAGGATCTCCGGACAAGCCTGCTCGATCATATCGAGCACGGTCTCGAAGCCGTCGGCACCGCCGTAGTAGGGATCCGGCACGTCCGGGGAGCTCCCGTCGGGAAGGAAGCTCGACAACAGGCGCACCTGATCGGGGCGGGCTCCGCCGAGATCGATGATGTCGGAATAGTTCTCCCGGTCCATGGCCACGATCAGATCGAATCGGTCGAAGTCCGACCGTGAAATCTGTCGGGCGCTGCCGGTCAGCTCGTAACCGCGGCGGGCCGCAGATTCAATCACGCGCGGATCGGGAGGATTGCCGGTGTGGTACGAGATGGTGCCGGCGGAGTCGATGTGGATTCGGTCGCTCAAGCCGCGGTCTTCCACATAGGCTCGAAACAATCCTTCGCCGGTAGGAGATCGGCAGATATTGCCCATGCAAACAAATAGGACGCTGTAGGGTTTGCTCATGATCAAGTCTCAGTAGGTACGCGGCCCATAGCCGGTTCAGAAGACATATCCCAGGGATTCCATTTTCTTCCGAGCTTCCTCATTGGTGGACTTGCCGAGCTGAACCCGCTGGCGGCGGTTTGCGCTCCAGCGGTTGAGAAGCTCGAGGTATTCGGGAATTTGCGGGTGTTCCACCAAGGGCGTGAGCTCGCCTGGATCTTGCGCCAGATCGTAGAAATAAGTCAGCTCTCCGCCGCCGGGAGTGGGGTAGGTGGTCAGCTTATGATTTCCCATTCTGACGGCGGTGGCCAAGCGGTCCTCGTCGAGCTTGATGCCTTCAAATTCGAAAATGAAGCTGGCCACCGTGCATTCCGCGAATTCTGCGCGTTTTCCTCGATCTGTTTGCCCTTCGATCAAAGGAAGCAGGCTGCGGCCTTGGTTGAGGGGCAAGGAAGTGGGATCCAGGCCGAGCATCTCAAGCAACGTTCCAGGAAAATCCACCATGCCGACGAGGCCACCGACACGCCGAGCCACGAGGCCCGGAGCCCGCAAGACTGCGGCGATGCGAGTCTGCTCCTCGAAAAGCCTAGAGCCGTGGTCGAAGGGATATTCCAGCCTCTCGCCGAGGGTTTCTCCGTGGTCTGAGATCACCAGAACCACCGTGCGCTCCAGGTCGATCTCATCCAGCAGGCGACCGAGATGGCGGTCTAGATACCGGATTCCCGCGTCGTAGTGGTTCACGTAGACCTGAACGTCGGTGATGATGCCTCCGCTTTGGGGATCCAGCTTCCGCTGATATTGGGGGATTCGCGGTGCCCACGGCCCCCGCTCATCGGACTCGAATTGCTCCGCGACCCTTTCGGGAGGCTCGTAGGGGCCATGGGCGTCGTAGAGGTGGACCCACAGAAAGCGAGGGCTCGACTTCTGCTCGTCGTACCAAGCCAAAGCGTTCTCGACGGTCACGGCGCCGTTGCGGCGAAGGGTCTTGAGCTCATCGTCATACTCCTCGAAGCTGCGGCCCAATCCGCTCATGGAGTCGGTGAGCGGAAACCCGCTGACGAAAGCGCCGGTAGCATAACCCTGGGCCTTCAGGAGAGTTCCCAAGGTCTCGAGCTCCGCCGAGATCACCTCTCCGTTGCGCCGGACTCCGTGGGAGTGGGGATATTGGCCGGTGAAAAGGGTGGTGTGGGCGGGGCCTGTGGTGATCGAGTGGCTCATGGCGTTGTCGAAGACCACGGAGCCGGCGGCCAGAGCGTCGAGGTGCGGGGAGGTGGGGCGGTCGTAACCGTAGATTCCGAGGTGATCCGGGCGCACGGTGTCGAGGGTCACGATCACCAGATTCTTCTTTTCCGGAACGCAGGCCAGACACAGCCAACCGGTCATGAGGGTGCCCACGAGAAGCAAAAGGTTGGGGGAGCGGAGTGGGGTTCGATTCTTCAACGGAAAAGCAAAGCTGAGCCGAGAGCAAGGCATTCGACGGACGAAAGCTGACATGGGGTCTCCCAAACAGAGGCATTGGAGGGGATCCGAGAAATAGGGGGATCCGAGAATATGGGCGCAGGATATCTTTGATGGGCGCGACCATCGACTCTCTGTAGCGTATCGTCGAAGCGGGTGGTTGTCGACGTCTGGAGGTCGGCGGGGCAACCGACTTGGAGTCTTGCGTGCAGTGGGGCTCTATTCCGGCTCTGCAAATCCATTTTCTCGGTGCCGAACGTAAGGTCTAAAAAGGCCCCTGCCGAGGTCGGCTCACGGCGTCGGCGGGTTCGAGAAATTGGGATTCTACGCAGGTGCCGATATGCGTCCGTTGGTCGTTGGTTTTGTTTTGGCCGTTTTGGCGGCCTTGGCTTTCTTCTTTGGGATGAGCCTAGCTCCCGCCCCCTCTACCCTGGCGGCTTCGGTCGCGGACGCTTCGGATATCTCGGATCCCGTGGCGGAGCGCCCGATCCTCGTGGAGCTGTTCACGTCCCAAGGTTGCTCGAGCTGCCCACCGGCCGATGAGCTCCTGGGGGTGTTGGCGGAAGATCCCAATCGAACAGTGATCCCGCTCTCATTTCACGTCGATTATTGGAATCGTTTGGGTTGGCGGGACCCGTTTTCTTCGGCGAAGTGGTCGGAGCGGCAGCGCCTCTACAACTCCGCTCTGCGCACGGGTCGGGTCTACACGCCTCAGCTCGTCGTGGACGGCGCGGCCCATTGTGTCGGCTCCGATGTCGCGACCGTGCACCGCTTGATCGATGAGGCCTCCCGGCGGTCCACGGGCGTCCAAGTGCTGCTCGAGGTCGAAAAGACGGGCAATCGCTTGGTGGCCAAGGTGGCGGCGGAAGTCGGTGGCGCGGGATTCGACACCAAGGCGTCGTTGGAATCCTTAGAGCCGACGGGGGTGTGGGTAGCGTTGGCTGAGAGCGGGCTCGAAACCTCGGTGAAGACCGGTGAAAACGCCCGCCGCACCCTGAAGAACAACTTCGTCGTCAGGGATTTGAAACCCGCTTTCGAGCTGAGCCGCGAGGCGGTTTCCGGGTCCGGGCAAGTGAGCTTCGAGCTGGGTAAAGAGCTCTCCGTGGACCGTCTGCACGTGGTGGCCCTGGCCCAAGAAAGCGCGACTCGCAGAATCCAAGGGGCTCAGATTTGGTCCGCGCCCTGACTGGCTGAGTCGCTGTCCAAGCTCACATCCTCGGCAGTGCCGTTCCTCAGCTCCGGAAAGCCCGCCTATTCGGGTGCCCAATGTAGAGGCAGGGGCAGGGCTCGCTCCGGGTTTGCTCCTGCCCGGAGGACCGAAGCCGGAACAGAATCTGGTTTATCTTTCTGTCCCTTAGATCTGGTCCAGGCAGCGTGTAAAATGGTGAAAGCCTGAGCCGATGCCGGCCTTTGACCATTGAGGAGCCGAACGATGCCAGATGCTTCCGCATCCAATGGGAAAGCGCGAGTTCTGATCGTCGATGATGATGACGGAATCCTTCAGATCTCTCGCATGAGCTTGAAGCGGGTCAAATTTCGTGATCGTCGACTGGATATTCTTCTGGCCCGATCTGCCCGCGAGGCGATTCAGATTTTGGGCGAGAAGAGCGGGGTCGGTGTGATGCTGATCGACGGCGAGATGGAAACTAAAACTGCGGGTTTGGATACCTGCAAAGCCGTCCGCGAAGACTTGGGCAACGCTGAGCTGAGGATTTTTCTCAGAACCGGCAAAGTGGAAATGGACCGCGCCGAGGTGGAAGCGGTTAGAACCTGGGATCTCGAAGGACATTTGCCCAAGGGGGATGCCTCTAAAGACGACCTGATCGCGACCGTCGTCGCCGGCTTGGAAGCCTACTACGATCGCTTCTAGCCCTCTTGGCTCCGTCTCTAATGCCCCGTCTTCTTTACGGCTAGCGAAGCTTCGCCTCAAACCGACGAGATCTGCCCTTCCCGACGTAGGGTCGGGGCTTGCCCCCGACCGGCCTGGGGAAGCTCGGCTTTGCCTCGCCTCACGGGCGGGGACAAGCCCCGCCCCTACGCAGCGTCTGTCGCGATCACAGGCGATTTACCGTAGAACTTGACTCATCTGCGAAGAAAGAGGCTTAGCAGATGTCTAGTGAATCACCGGCAAGCCGCCCTGCTCGCAGTCTTCAGGGCGCTCGCTTTTGGGTTTGTCTCGATTCGGGCATGTCGCACAGGAGAGGGATTCCCCGCCCGCGCCGAGCACCTCGGGACCACCGCACGAGCCGCGCAGACATGGCCGCTTGAAAATCACACCCACGGCCATGATCAGCATGGCGATCGCGAAGATCAAAAAAGTCAGTAACACAATAGTCATGGTTGGTTCCTCGGTTGACCTGCTCAGAATAGCAGCTCAAGGTGCGGTATCGGGCGAGGGTGTCTCCGATGAGGCTTGAGATAGTGGGCTCGCCCCGCCCGGAATATACTCACCCGGAATAAATTTCTGTTGAAAGGCTCGGCTGGCGACCTCGCGGAATGTGTCTCCTTCGCGTACCAAAAAGAGTGCCGACAGCCCCTCGCGCTCGGCGTACGCCGGTCCCTCTTCCGAGCCCAAGACCATGAGCGCGGTCGACAAAGCGTCGGCTCGCATGCACGACTCGTCGATGACACTTACGGATGCCAATCGATGACCGATGGGTCGGCCGGTCCTCGGGTCGATGATGTGTGAAAGCCTGACACCGTTTCGCTCACGGTAGTTGCGATAGTCGCCCGAGGTGGCGAGAGCCATATTCTCGAGCGCCACGATCCTTTGCAGGGACCCGAAAGCGGAGGCTGGGCGCTCGATGCCGAGACGCCAAGCCTGCCCGCTCAGATTGACCCCGGAGGCACGGACCTCTCCGCCGACTTCCACCATCAGATTGGCGTAACCCAGCCGGCTGAGCCGGGCATGGGTTTGATCCACGGCAAATCCCTTGGCCAGGCTCGAAAGGTCCACGTAGAGGTCTGGCAACGCTTTGGTCACCGTGGGGCTCCGGGGATCGGAGCTCAATGCCAAGAAGTGATAACCCACCCGACTGCGCAGCTCCTCGAGCTGCCGCTGATCCATCTCCGGAAGCTCCTCGAAATCCGGACCGAAACCCCAGGCGTTGACCAAGGGCCCGACGGTGACGTCCAAGGCACCGCCGGTGGATTCGGCGACCGCGAGGGCCCCTTCCAGCACGCGAAACGTTTCCGCGGATAGGGGGAACGGGTCCGTAGACGGGGATGCGTTGAAGGTGCTGAGCTCGGAGTCGGCGCGATAAGTGGACATCAACCGGTCCACCTGATCGAGGGATTGCTCGATCTCCTCCATGACCTGCTCTTGGACCTCTGCGCTCAGCTCCTGCTCGGCGGGTCGCACCAGCTTGACCGCAAAGTAGGTGCCCATGGTGGAGCCCTGGAAGGTGTAAAGCAGCCGCTCGGGTTTTTCCTCCGGGATCGCGCAGCCGAGGCACAGACCCAGGGCGATCCATACGATCAGACCCAAGCGGCGGATCCCACGGGCGCGCGCGGCCCCCAGGCGTATGCGCAGGCCCATAGAGAAAGAGGCAGACACTTTCGCGCCTGCCTCGCTCCTCGCTGGAGAGATGGTGCTCACCAGCCTGCCGTTAGGACCCGAAGTCGTCGAAGAGGATGTTCTCACGTTCCACACCCAAGTCGTCGAGCATTTTCATGCACGCCGACAGCATCATCGGTGGACCACATAAGTAGTACTCGATGTCTTCCGGAGCCGGGTGCTTCTGCAAGTATTCATCGTGAACGACTTGGTGGATGAATCCGGTGTAACCGTCCCAATTGTCTTCGGGCAACGGATCCGACAGGGCCAGATGCCATTCGAAGTTGTCGTTCTCAGCTGCGATCGAGTCGAAGTGATCGTCGTAGAACGATTCCCGACGGGAGCGGGCACCGTACCAGAAGGTCACCTTACGATCGGTGTTGAGGCGCTTGAATTGGTCGAAGATGTGGGAGCGCATGGGCGCCATGCCCGCACCACCGCCGATGAAGCACATCTCGTTGTCGGTCTCTTTGGCGAAGAACTCACCGTAGGGACCCGAGATCGTGACCTCGTCGCCGGGTTTGAGGTTGAAGATGTAGGACGACATGATGCCCGGCGGCGTATCTTCCGGCGCCCGGGGGGGCGGGGAGGCGATACGCACGTTGAGCATGATGATGCCGCGCTCTTCCGGGTAGTTGGCCATCGAGTAGGCGCGGGTCACGCCCTCGTCGACCTTCGACACGTAGCGCCACATATTGAATTTGTCCCAATCCCCCCGATACTCCTCTTGAACTTCGAAGTCGGCGTATTTGGCCACGTGGGGCGGACATTCGATCTGGATGTAACCGCCCGCTTCGAACGGCACGGATTCACCCTCGGGCAGCTCCAGGACGAGCTCTTTGATGAAGGTTGCGACGTTGTCGTTCGAGCGCACTTTGCATTGCCATTTGCGCACCGAGAAGACTTCGTCGGGGACCTTGATCTTGAGATCCTCCTTGACCTTCACCTGGCACGACAGCCGGCAGCCTTCTCGGGCCTCACCGCGATTGATGAAACCCTTCTCCGTCGGCAGCATGGCGCCGCCGCCTTCGAGGACGTCCACCTTGCAGACGCCGCAGCTGCCCTTACCGCCGCAGGCTGACGGGATGAAGATCTTCTGCGCCGCCAAAGCGCCCAGCAGGGTGCCGCCGGACGACACGGTGATGGCTTTGTCGGGATCGTCGTTGATCACGATCGTGACGTCGCCGGACGCAACCAGCTGCTTGCGGGCCGCCATCAGAATCAGCACCAGCGACAGGATGATGAAAACAAACATCCCGACGCCGAGACCAATGGTCATGAAATCCATGTTTTAGCCTCCAATAGTGGCGTCGCTCAGAGCTGGATGCCCGAGAACGCCATGAAGCCGATACCGATCAGGCCGGTCAGGATGAAGGTGATGCCCAAGCCGCGCAGGCCCGGGGGAACGTTGGAGTAGCGCATCCGTTCGCGGATCGAGGCCAAGGCGACGATCGCCAGCAGCCAACCGATGCCCGAGCCGATGCCGAAGACCACGCTCTCGCCGAAGCTGTAGTCGCGCTCCACCATCCACAGGGACGCCCCGAGAATGGCGCAGTTCACTGCGATCAGCGGCAGGAAGACGCCGAGGGCTGAGTAGAGGGCCGGTGCGAAGCGATCGAGGGTCATTTCCACGATCTGGACCATGGCGGCAATGGTGCCGATATAGGTCAAGAAACCGAGGAACGACAGATCGTAGCGGGCAAAATCGGGACCCAGCCACGCCAGGGCGCCGTCTTTGAGCAGGTAGTTGTAGAGCAGGTTGTTGACCGGCACGGTCACGGTGAGCACAAAGGTCACCGCCATGCCCAGGCCCAGAGCCGTTTCCACCTTCTTGGAGCACGCCAAGAACGAGCACATGCCCAAGAAGAAGGTCAGGGCCATGTTTTCAACGAAGATCGCCTTGACGGCGAGACTCAGATATTCCTCGACCATGGCTTACGACTCCTCGATTTGCTCGGGCTTCCAGATGCGGATCGCCCAGATGAAAAAGCCGATGATGAAGAACGCACCCGGAGAAAGCACCATCAGACCATTGGGGTTGTACCAGCCGCCCTCGGTGACCAGGGACATCACCTCGAAGCCGAAGAGCTTGCCGGATCCGAGCAGCTCCCGTAGGAATGCCGTTCCCAGCAGAATCACGCTATAACCGGCGGCGTTGCCGAGGGCGTCGAGGATGCTCGAGTACGGGCCGTTCTGCATGGCGTAGGCCTCCGCGCGGCCCATGACGATGCAGTTGGTAATGATCAAGCCGACAAAAACACTCAGCTGCTTGGAAATCTCGAAGAGATAAGCCTTGAGGATCTGGTCGGTGACGATCACCAAAGACGCGATGACCGTCAGCTGCACGATGATGCGGATCGACGGCGGAATCTTGTTTCGCATCAAGCTGATGGACAGATTCGAGCCCACCAAAACGGCGGTCACCGCCAGGCACATCACGATGGTGATCTCGAGCTTGGTGGTCACCGCCAGCGCGGAGCAGATGCCGAGCACCTGCAAGGCGATGGGGTTGTTGTTGAAAAGCGGGTCCAGCAGGACCTCGCGGTTCTTCGCAGACATTACGCGGCCCCTTTTTGGTGCAGATTTTGGATGTACGGTCCGAAGGCCTCTTCGCCGAGCCAGAAGCGCATCATGTTGGAAACACCCCTGGAGGTGATGGTGGCACCGGACAAGCCGTCCACCTTGTGAGGGGCTTGGTCCGGCGGTCCGGCAACGCCCTTAATCACCTCGATCGCGGGATCGCCGCCGGAGCCGTAGACCTTACGGCCGGGCCACAGGGCGCGCCAACGAGGGTTTTCTACCTCACCACCGAGACCGGGGGTCTCGCCGTGCTCGTAGTAGGCCAAGCCGCGAACAGTGTTGAGGTCACCCTCCAAAGCCAAGAATCCATACAGTGTCGACCACAGGCCGTAACCTTCCACCGGCACCACCAGCATGTCCAGGCTGCCGTCCTCGCCGATCGCCTTATAGACCAAGGCTTGCAAAGGCATGCGGTTGACCCCGGCGTTGTTGTCCGGAGCTTCCCGGCTGCGCTCGGGATCTTTTTTGGCTTTGCGTTGATCGAAAGTGGTCGGGTCGACATCCGGAAGCTCTTTGCCGGTTTCCAGGTCGATCACCACGGGCTCGAACTTCGCGAACCGTTCTTCGATCACCGAGGCCTCGACGCTCTCGCCCGACTCCACCAAACCGGCGGCCATCAGCACGTTCTTCTTCTTGTCGAGCAGCTTATTGACTTCCTGAGCTTCCTTCAGGGACACCGCCAACGACGAAACGAAGACGGCGCAGACCCCGCATACGGCCAGGGAGAAGAGGATGATGTAGCGAACGCTAAATTGCATAGCGAGCTTTCCTCCGTTTGATGTTGGCCTGGACCACGAAGTGATCGATGGTCGCAGAGAAGCAATTCATGAACAGGATGGCGAGCATCATGCCCTCGGGGAACGCCGGGTTGAGCACCCGGATGAAGATCGCCAGCACACCGATCAAGAATCCGTAGATCCAACGACCGGTATTGGAGTGGGAGGCGGACACCGGATCGGTGGCCATGAAGACCATGCCGAAGGCCCAACCACCGAGCACGATGTGCCAGTGGAACGGGATGTTGATCAGGGCGTTGGTTTCGGAGCCGATGGCGTTCAGCAGCAGGGTCGCCGCGAGGCTACCGCCGATCACGCCGAGCATGATGCGATAGGAGCCGACCCCGGTCAGCACCAAAATCAGAGCGCCGATGAAACAGGCCAGAGCGGAGGTTTCACCCATCGAGCCCGGGACGGTTCCGAGGAACGCGTTCATCCAGCCGACGCTTTGGTCGAGCATGCCGGACACCGAGCCGGTGGTGGCGTCGAAGACCGCGCCTTCAGCCAGCCAGGTGGCGCCGGAGTAACCGTCGGCGGAGGTTTGAGCCGCGACCCACACCTTGTCACCGGAGATCTCCGCCGGATAGGCGAAGAAGAGGAAGGCGCGAGCCGTCAGCGCGGGGTTGAGCACGTTCATGCCCGTGCCGCCGAAGATCTCCTTGCCGATCACGACACCGAAGGCGATGCCGAGCGCCACCTGCCACAAAGGAATGGTCGGCGGCAGGGTCAAGGGGAAGAGAAAGAGCGTGACGAGGAAGCCCTCGTTGATCTCGTGCTTACGCACGATGGCGAAAGCGGCCTCGATGTTGCCACCGATCAGGCCCGTGACCGCCAGCACCGGAATGAAGTAGAGCGCGCCGTGCAGGAAGAGGGTCAGAAAGTCACCTTGAGCGGTGATGTCGAAACCCAGGGCAGCCATGGCGCTGGTCTGCCAGTTGTCGAGGGGCAGGGCACCGCCTTGGAAGGCCCGGAAGGCCTGCAAGCCGGTGTTGTACATGGCCATGAGAACGGCCGGTAGCAAAGCCACCACAACGGTGATCATGATGCGCTTGAGATCAGCGGCATCACGGACGTGGGAGGCTCGTCGGGTCACTTCACCCGGCGTGTAGAGGAACGTGTCCTGAGCCTCGTAAAGTGGGTATAGCTTCTCGAGCTTGCCGCCCTTTTCAAAGAGCTTGGCTTGGTTGTCGAGAATTTTCCTTAGGGCTTTCATCAGCCTTCCTTCTCGATGGTGGTCAGGACGTCACGAAGGTGAACGCCGTAATCGATCTTGCCGGGGCAAACGAATGAACAGAGGCCCATATCCTCCTCGGCCAGCTCCAGGGCGCCGAGGGCCTCGGCGTGCTCGATGTCGCCGACGGCGAGGGAGCGCACCAAGAACGTGGGCAGGATGTCGAAGGGAAAGACCTTTTCGTAAAGCCCGATGGGAACAATGGCCCGGTGCGAGCCGTGGGTGGTGGTGGTAAACGCGAACTTCTTGCTCGGCATGAGGGTCGAGGTGAAGGCGCGCACCAAGGAGAATTTGTTGCCGCCCGGTCCGAGCCAGCCCAAGAATTCCCGCTCGCGGTCCTCAGCCAACACTGAAATTTGATTGGAGTAGCGACCCAAATAACCCAAGCGCTCACCGGCCGCGGCACGACCGCTGAAGACGTCGCCGGAAATCACCCGGGCTTCGTCGGCGGAATGCTCGCCTTCGACCAGATCGTCCACGGAGGCGCCCAAGCGAGTCTCCAGCAATCGCGGGCTCTTGACCGGTGGGCCGGCCAGGGAGATCACTCTCCGGACGCTCAGCTCACCGGTGTGGAAGAGCTTGCCGATAGCGATCACATCCTGGTAACCCAGATGCCAGACCTCTTTGTTGCGGTCGACGGGATCCAGGGTGTGAATGTGGTACCCGACGGTTCCCGAGGGGTGGGGGCCGGAAAAGCGTTCGTGGCGGAACGGGCCGCCGCTCGGCATTTGGACGCTGGTGCTCTCATCGGTGCAGACGAAAACACTGCCGTCGGTGAGCTTGCTCAGAGCCACGAGACCCCGTTGAAAGTCCTCGCCGTGGCCTTCCATCACCGCCGCGACCCGGGGAGCCAGGGGCGAGCTGTCCGTGGCGGTCACGAAGAGAGAATGCGGCACCGCCTCGGGGGCGGGCACCTTGTCGAACGGGCGTTGACGAAGCGCCGTCCAGAGACCCGATTCGATCAGCAGGACCTTGACGTCCTCGCGGCTCAGCTCCGCCGGATCTTTGCCCTTGAAGGCTTTGAATTCAACGCTCGCGCCGCGCCCGGCCTTTTCATCGTCGTCGAGCTCGACGACCACCGATTCGAGGGCGCGTTTGGCGCCGCGGTTGATCGCGACGACCTTGCCGCCGGCCGGCGACGTATAACGCACTCCCGGGGTCTTCTTGTCTTCGAAGAGCAGCTGACCCCGGCGGACTTGGTCTCCGACCTCCACGTGCATGGTCGGTTTCATCCCGTGGTAGTCGGCGGCCATCAGGGCCACCCGACTGGGCTGACGGGCCGTCTCGACGGTCTGCTCAGGCTCGCCGACGATGGGCAGGTCGAGCCCTTGCTTGATCTTGTGCACAGCCATCTTGGATTCGGTCCTTCTCGATCTCGCCATTGGACTGGAGGCCGTCCGAACGACGGCGCACCCACTCAGTGTCTGTGGGCAGTGTCCGTGGGCGGGGAGGTCGGCCTGTGGCCGAGTTACCGTTGGGTATTCGCGCAGCCTGAGGGTTTGGGGAGTGGACCGAGTCATGCCTTAGGAGCGGCATGCTCGTGGTAATGGTCCGTGGCGGACCGCGCTGTGAACCCTCGCCGGGCCCTATTTTGGCAGGGATCGATCGGGGTTCCAAGCCCCATTTGTGAAATTTTTCACAAGCTCCATTGCGAAATTTCGCCGGTGGCGGCAAACATGCCTGGCTCGGGCCGGGATGCGCTTATGTTCAGCCGAGGGTGCTTCCGATAGGATCCGCCGACCATGACCCCACGACGATTCGCCCGACTGACCGCCATCCTCGATCGACGCCAAGTCGGCTTGACCGTGTTGATGGATGACCTGCAAAAGGCCCACAACGTTTCAGCGGTGATTCGCACATGCGACGCGGTAGGGGTGCCGAGAATCCATGCGGTCACTGAGGAAACGAGCTTCAAGGCGAAGATCACCAGCTCGGCGGGGACGGCTCAATTCGTCGATGTCTGCCTGCACCATTCCTATGCTGCCGCCGTCGAGTCGCTGCATCTGCAAGGATTTCGCATCTTGGCAGCGCACCTGGATCCGGACGCGGTGGATTTCCGTGCCGTCGATTTTACCCAGCCCACCTGCATCGCCCTGGGCCAGGAAGGGCCGGGCGTGACCCCTGAGCTGCTGAAGCTTTGCGACGGCTCGTTCTATATCCCCATGGCCGGGGCTGTGGATTCCCTCAATGTCTCCGTCGCCGCCGCCGTGACCCTCTTCGAGGCCCAGCGGCAACGGCAGGCCGCCGGTATGTACGACCAATCCCAGCTCGATGAGGCGACTCGTCAACGCCTGCTCTTCGAGTGGGGATACAAGCGGCTCACCCGTTGGTATCGCGAAAAAGGTTACGACTATCCGCGCATCGGCGACCAAGGCGAGATTCTGGATCCCGTTCCGAGGGGTTGAGCCGGATCCCTGAACGCTGGGCCTGATGAATTGGTTGTTTGGGGACAATTTGCCCGCTATGATTCTGAGAAGACTCTTCCGGTAAGCCCGTCAGCGAAGGAGAATCGCTTTGTCGACGTTTCACCCAGGCCGGCCCCTCATGTGGATGAAAGGACGGGCTGTGCGCCGGCTGGCAGTCTCTATCCTGTTTTCCTTGGGAGCCATGGGAGCCGTGGCTGAGCCGGCCGCGGACACGCCGGTAGCGGAAAAATCGGTCTCCGCGACCCCGGGTTCTGACTTGGCGCAGGTGCTCGAATCGGGAGCGCTTCGATACACCTCCATCCCCGAGCAGACCAGCCCGTTCCTGCGCATCGATATCCAAGCCGCGGAAAAAAACGCCCCCAAAGCGACTCACGGCATCGACGCCGAGCTGCTCAAACATCTGGCTCGCAGGCTGGATGTGACCCTGGAGCTGGTTCTGCCGAAGGAGCCGGTCTTCATGGAAGTGTGGCGCCAGTTGGAATCCGGTGAGGCTCAGGTCGCCGCCGGGGCGCTTTCTATCCTGCCCACTCGAGAAGCCTTTTTGGATTTCTCCGATCCGTATTTTGCGACCGGCCTCGTGGTGATTGGTCGCAGGGGTAGCCCTTGGAGAACCGTGGAAGCCTGCCTCGGATTGAAGGTGGCGCTGATCGACGGGTCCAGCGCCGACTACCATTGGAGGCAATTGGCGGAGCCGGCTCCAGAGCGAGTGATTCCGGCCGAGTTCACCATCTCGGCCCTGGCCGCGGTTGCCGAGGGCGATGCCGATATCACCGTCGAGGACGATCTCTATGTCCGCCCCGCCCTGGAGGCGCTTCCGGATCTAGAAGCCCTTTTCACCGTGCCGATCCAAGACCAATACGGCCTCGTCTTCAAAAAAGGCAGCGAGCTCAAGCACGTCTTCAACGAGCTGCTCGACGAGCTCAAACAAAGCGGTGAGCTTCAGCGGATCATCGATCGGCATTTGCCGGAGTGAGATTGATTCCGAACAGTGGGAGCTGATCAAGCCCCCATCTGGGTGTCTTCGATACCCACTCGTAGCAGCAGAGTCTGAATGATGCGCGAGGTCAGCCCCCAGATCTGGCGGCGTCCCACGTGGTAGATGCGCAGGACCCGCTCTTTGCCGTCGATCAGCACGGCCCGATCTTCCACCAGATCCGGGTTGGCTAGGTTGTTGAGGGGCACGGCGAAGACGTCTTCGATTTCGTCTTCGTTGATGGTGGTTTCGAGGGGGTAGGGCACCACGCCGACGCAAGGGGTGACGCGAAATCCGGCGGGGGTCTCGGCTTCGTCCAGGCAGCCGAGCTTGAGCACGGAGGTCGGCTCCAATCCAATTTCTTCTTGGGCTTCCCGTAAAGCGCCTTGCCAAGCGTCTTCGCCGTCTTCCAAGCTGCCGCCGGCGAAGGCGATTTGCCCTTTGTGGGTGGGCAGGTGCTCGGTTCGTTTGGTGAGCACGGTCCACAGCTGACCGGCATCCACGTAAAGCGGTATCAGCACCGCGGCCTGGCGCACGTCCGAAGGCGGCAGGACGTTGGGCGGAGGGTTTTCCAGCCTGGCCCGAATTTCCGTGATCCAGCTGTGGATTTGGGATGGCTCATGCATTGGGGTCTTGCTCCTTGTCGGGAGAGTCGGCGGGCTCGCCGACCAAACGAAATCGAATGCGTCGATCCGTGGGCTCGGGCAGTTGAAAACCCAAGCGGTAGATCCATTGGGTGCGGGGGCTCCACCAAAGATTGTGTTTGCGGTAGAGCTCCGGCTCCAAGCGAAAGCTGATGCCGCCGTCGGAGAGCAGGATGCGCTCGACGACTTTCGCCCCTGCCGGCTCGAGCCGCGACGGAGCGTGCTCGTCCATGGCCAGATCGATCGATCTCAGGGGCTCCGGGCTTGCCAACCAGAGTTTTACCGGCCGATCCCCGGCGAAGGAAAAGAGGTCCACCACATCCTCTCCCACGCCTCGATCCATCAGCCTCACCCTCAAATCCAGATGGTCGAGCACCGGTCCACCGGGCATGGTTCGCTGGCTGATTTCGTAGGGCAGCAGACCTTTGGCGACCGCCGTGGGGTAGCGATAGCTCTCGCCGTCGATCACCGGGTGGTCTCCGGGATGCCGCCAAAGATTCCAGAGGAAGGGCGCGGCCAGCAGGGGGATAGCCAATAACAAAGCCCTTTGCCGTCTTGAGGTGGGGCGTCCCCAGGCCAAGACCGAAGCGGCCGCTAAGGGCAGCAACAGCCGGTTGGCGACCACCGCTTCACCACCGGAGAGGTCGAAGGGCCGGAAAATCAAGAGGCCGAGAGCCCAGCAGAGCAAGGCCGCCCACCAACCGCGGCGTCCAGGGGCCGGCCCACGCGCCAGCAGGGGAAGCAAGATCAACGGCAAGAAATAAGGCAGGATGCCGAAGGATTGGCCGATCCACAAATGGGCGATATTCCACAGCCAAAGGTCGGGGTCGAAGCCCCAGGCCAGCTTGAGGGCCCCTTCCCAATGTAAGGCCGAGAGCTCGGCGACGGACGCCCGCCATTGTGGCTCAGCAAATTCGACAGCGGGGAAGCCGGTTTCGGGGGTGAATCGGAAGCGGCTCGTCCCGAAGATCCTGAGGCCGCCGCCGTTCCACCATTGGACCATGACCACTGCCATCGAGCCCAAAAATAGGCCGAGACCACCGGCCAGGGCGACGCCGCTGCGATCCCTCTTGGGCAGGGAGAACGCCACGACGAGCAAGATGGGCAAGTGCCAAGGGGAGGTCAAGATGGGGATGCTGAGCAATGCTCCAGCGATCATCGCGTCCCGGGGTGACACGTTGCTCGGCTCGTCCTGGCGCTCCCGGATGAGCACGCAGGCAATCAGGGTCAGGCAGAAGAGAAAGAGGTCGGAGGTGGCGAAGAATGCGTGGGCGAAGATCGCGGAGCCGAAAACCAGGAGGGCGAGCAGGGCCGGGGTCCAAATGCCGACGGACGGTTTGAGCCTTCGAGCGGCCCACAACAGGACCGCGCAGAGCAGCAGGGCGTTGGCGAGGGCGAAACCGGTGGTCGGGCGGAGGGCCAGGAATGGGGCGATCCACAGGGCATAGGGAAAAGGCTGGTCGAAGGTAATTTCCCGCCCGCCCGAGCCGGTGGCTAGACGCAGATCCGTCGGGGCGCCATAACGGCTGAGCAGGTGGCGGTCGAAGTCGAGGCGGGTGTAGTGAAGATCGTGGTCTTGCCACAGGCTTTCCGCCTGCATCAAATACGTGGACTCTTCCGCCGCCGCCGCCGGGGCCTTGCGATATTCGTAACCCAGGATGGTGATCGCCAGCCACAGCAAGGGCAGACCCAAGGCCAGCCAAGCGAGGGAGCCCGGCTTGAGGAGCTTGGGCTGCTTCGGCACTACAGATCCATCGCCCATGTAGGCCCCCCCAATTCCGCGAAAGAAGCGTGTCCCAGGGCGTGGGGAATGATCTCCAACCGTACGTCGGACGCCAGGGGTCGGCGCACGGCCAACGAAAAGGTCCGGCTCTTTCCCGGCGCGAGATCAAAGGGCAGCCCCATCCAAGCTCGATCGGCGAATTGATCCTCGCCATCGGCCAAAAGCTTCACCTCGAGGGCCAATCCCCCGGACGGCGCCTCCCCGGCAAGCCATCGCGCCCGGCTGTGGTTGGTCAGCTCGATGGTCAGCTGTCGACGTTCCCCGGGAGACCACGGCGGCTCCGCGCCTTCGACCTCGACGGTGCCCGACAAATCGTGCCAAATCAAGCTGGTGGGGATGGGTACGTCGGGGGCCGATGGCAGAGCCGGTGGCTCGAGCTGGGCCCATTCGCGGCAGGCTTCCACCATCGCCTGGGCGGCATCGGCCGGCCGGTGGTGGTTTTCCACATGCAAACGGGCTCGGCGGCCCATGGCTTGCAACCGTTCGGGCTCGGCCAACATCTCCGCCAGCTGACGGGCCAGACCTTTGGGCTCGTCGTCCCCCAAGGGCACCTTAATCACCACATCGTCCGGTAGGTCGGCGCTTTGGGCGTGGTCGGAGACCAAGACCGGGCGGCCGACGGCGAGGATCCGCAGCAGAGAAGCGGAGGTCTCTCCGGCCGTGGGATAGCGCAAGTTGAGGGCGACGTCGGCGGCGGCGATGCCCGCTTCAAAATCTTCGTAGGGCAAAAATCCGAGCACGTGCAGCCGATCTTCGACCCCGATGTCTTGCGCCATCTCTTCCAGCCGAAGTATCGATGCGACCTCACCGGCGACCATCAGGTGGGCTTGCTCGAGACCCGGCTCGGCCAAAGCTCGGACCGCGCTCTCCGTCCGTTTCATGGGGGTCTGGAAGCCGAAGGAGCCGATGATCGGTTTGCCGGTGGGCAGTCCGTAGCGGCGTTTGAAATCGTCTCCCAGCTCGTCGTCCGCCGCGGGAGGCAGGGGGACACCCATGCTCAGGCTGCGAATCCTCAGGCCGGGAATTTCCTCGGTCAGGAAGTCGGCCGACCAGGGACTGTGGGTGAGGATGCCTTTCTGACGAATCAGCAGCTCGCGGTGGGCCGGCAAAGCAAATTGAGCGGCGTTGCCGACCGCGCCGGGCCAGCGGATCGGCCGACCCGCGGCGTCACCGACCCAACCGTGAGTGGTCGCGAGGGCCTTGCGATAGGCCTCGAAGTCACCGTATTTCACGGTCTGCTCGATGAGGAAATGGTGCAGGACGAGATCGTGCAGCACCAGCACGCCGGGGATCCGGCTCGCCAGCTCCCACACCCCCTCGTGATGGTGGTTGTTGCCCATGTGGTAGAGGGGCAGGCGACCGTCTTCTCCCAGCCGATCCGCTTCCACCACCGGCCAGCGGTCGCGCACCGATGCATCGACCTCTTGTCCGGGCAGCCGGATCAGCCTCAAATCACAGCGGGATTCGAGGGCGGGAAAGAGGTCGACGCTATAGTCCGAAATGCCGGAGCGGATCGGCGGGAGCGGCGACACGTAGTCGATGGGAAAGAGTGAATCCAAGGGACCTCACGGGGCTCGGGGAACCGACTGTCCGGCCGGCTAGCTCGCGGCTTCCGAATCCGAGTCCATGTTGGTCTTGAGAAATGCCTCGATGAACGGACCCAGCTTGCCGTCGAGCACGCCGTCGGCGTCGCCCACCTCGCAATTGGTGCGATGGTCCTTGACCATGCGATAGGGGTGCAACACATAGGACCGGATCTGGCTTCCCCAGCCGATCTCCATCTTGGCGTCTTCCAACTTGGCCCGTTCCTCCTCGCGTTTCTTCATCTCCAAGTCGTAGAGACGGGATTTGAGGATCTTCATGGCGGCGGCGCGGTTCTTGTGCTGGCTGCGCTCGTTCTGGCAGCTGACCACGATGCCCGTGGGCAAGTGGGTGAATCGCACGGCGGAGTCGGTTTTGTTGACGTGCTGGCCACCGGCGCCGCTGGCGCGGAAGGTGTCGATCTTGAGGTCTTTGTCGAGCACCTCGATTTCCACGTCGTCATCGACCTCCGGCACCACGTCCACGGAAGCGAAAGAGGTCTGGCGACGGGCGGCGGCGTCGAAGGGGCTGATGCGAACCAAGCGATGAACCCCGGCCTCGCTCTTGAGATAACCGTAGGCATTCTCGCCGCGCACCGCAAAGGTGGCGCTTTTGATGCCGGCCTCGTCCGCGTCCTGGTGGTCGAGGGTCTCCACGGCGAATCCTTTGGCTTCGGCATAGCGCAAATACATGCGCAACAGCATGGCTGCCCAATCTTGGGACTCGGTGCCGCCGGCGCCCGGATGGATCGCCAGGATGGCGTTGCGGCCGTCGTCGGGGCCGCTCAGCTTGAGCTCCAGCTCCAGGCGCTCGACGTCGTTCTCCACCCGGCCGATGAAGTCCACCAGCTCTTCGTCCGCTTCGCCCTCGCCGGCCAGCTCCCGCCAGGCTTCCAGCTCGTCGGCGTCTTCCCGGAGCTGCTTCAAGGTCTGTACCTTGCGCTCGACGACCCGCCTCTTTTGCAGGATGGGCGTGGATTTCTCGGGATCGTCCCAGAAATCCGGAGCCTGCATCTCACGGTCGAGCTCGGCGAGCTCGTGCTCTACTCCGGCTTGGTCAAAGGAACCCCCGAAGGTTTTCGAGCTTGCGGGAGATGGTGTCGAATTTTTCGGTCAGTTGAAAGCTGAGTTGGGTCATGATGGGTTACCTTATTTCAATCCGTCGGGATTTCAATCCGTCGGAGACGGCTCGGGGGATGCCGGGTCGCCGGGCAGGCGCTTCGGCCCACCGCTGCGGAGCCCGGGGATCATAGCAAAGGCGAGCAGGCCGGCGGCGATCCAAACCGGCCACCAAGGTGCTCGAGCGTAGGGTGTCAGCGTTGACGAGCCGACCACCTCTCCACGAAGGATGCCGGTTTTTCCGACCCCCAGCTGCTCGACGACTTTGCCCCGGGAGTCGATGATCGCCGAGACGCCGGTGAGGGCAGCCCGGAGCATGGGTTTGCGATGTTCCGCCGCCCGGAAGCGAGCCGCGCGGAGGTGCTGCCACGGGGCGGCGGTATCCCCGTACCAAGCGTCGTTCGTCACCGTCAGCAGGATATCCGCACCGGCCCGGCATTGCTCGGCGGTCGGACCGGCGAAAATGACCTCGTAGCAGATAGCCATGGCCAAGTCTTGGTCGCGAAACGACATCAAGCCCACCTCGGTGCCTGGGGTGAATTGGCCGGCGTTGCGCGCCAGGTGGCTGATAAAAGGAAACCAATCCGCGAGGGGAACATATTCCCCCCAAGGCACCAGACGCCGTTTTGCGTATTCGGCGGGTGCTCGGCCATCGGCGAAGACCAGCAGGGTGGTGTTGAAAACCGAGTCCTGGCGGCGACGCGGGGAGCTCAAGATCACGGAGCAACCCATGCGACGGATCATCTCCACATCCCGTCGCAGCCGGGGGGCGTCGTCCCACACAAATGGCCAGGCCGCGCTTTCCGGCCAGATCACCAGGGCGGGTGCGTCGCAGGCCTCGCGGGTGAGCTGAATCAGCCGCTCGTAGTTGGCCATCACCTCGTCGGACTCGAAGGAGATGGCCGAGTTGGGCTGGATCACTCGGATGGGAATCGGCTCAGGAGTGTCTTTGGGGGTGCCTTCGGGGCCGTAGGCCGGAGCCGAGAGCTGCGCCAGAGCCGGCAGCACCAAAGCCACGGACCAGCCCGCGAGCAGCAGGGACCACGAGCGTTGTTGCCAGGTGACGGCGGCCGTCACGTTGACCCCGACCACCAGGAACGAGAGTCCCCAGGCGCCGATCCAAGGGGCCAGCGCCAAGGCGCCCGGCATGTCGATCCAGGCATGGGCCGCCAGATTCCATGGAAAACCGTGGACCATGAACCCGCGCTGGGCTTCGAGCAGGAGCCAAATCGACGGCAGAATCCAGAGTCGATGTGCCTTGGACCAACCGGTTAGGGCTTGGGTCGTGATCTGCCCACCCGTGAGACGGCGCCCGAGGGCCACGAAGATCACGCATTCGAGGGCGAAAAAGGCACACAATGCGATCCACAGTGCTTTGGCCAACACCGGATGAAGTGGGCCGAAGGTTTCGAGGGTCGTCGCCACCCAATGGGTTGCGGGCAGCCAAGCCGCAAGGCCGAAGAGCCAACCATTGAGCCAAGGCCGGTCGCTATCGATCGCCAGGATGAGTGGGACCATGGCGATCCAGGCCAGGGCGGGCAAGGATTGCGCGTTGAAGCACGCGGACCAAGCCAGACCTCCGATCACGGACAGGGCTGGGTCGGGGATCCGATGTCGGTTGTGGAGCACGGGAGAGGAGTCGGTATTCGAGAGGTCGCCGCGGTGGCGCTATCCGGTGAGTCGGCTGGCTGGGACGGTGGAGTGGGAGGGTTGGCGGCGATGGCGGATTCGTTCCGGCGAGGGTCGGTTGCCGGCGAGGGTCAGCGGTCGGCGAGGGTCAGTTGCCGGCGGCGGTCACCCACGGGTCGAGCTTCATTTGCCGACGCACCTGACCGGCGACTTTCTCCGCTTCACCCCGCTGGGCGAATGGCCCGACCCGGACTCGATACATGGTTTGACCCGTGACCTCCACGGCGGAAAGGAAAGCTCTGTGTCCAGCGCCCTTGAGCTCGCTCAGCACCTTGCGGGCTTGGGGCTCGTCGCGGGTCGAAAAAACCTGAACCACAAAGCCGTCGCCCGCGGCGGGAGTGGCCGGTTGTGCCTTTGGTGGTGCGGCCGGGGGTTTCTGGGCCGGCGCCGAGGTCGGCGGAGGAGGGGCATCCCGGCGGGCCGTGGGCTGGGAGGCCGGGTCGGCGGCCTTGGGCTCGGCGTTGCGGGGCTGAGCCGTGGCCGGACGCTCGCTGCCGATGTCTTGGGCGAAGGTGCTCGGCGGCGGGGTGGACTGTTGTTGCGCTCCCTGGCTGGTGGTTTGGGGGCTGTTGGCCGACGGCTTGTCCAAGGCGGCTAGATTGGGTTTGTCCAAGGTCTGGGCTTGGGCGCCTCCCTTGGCGCCCTCTTCAGCGAAGAATTTGAATTCTTCCATATTCGCCAGCTGGTCCGGCTCCGATGGGGTGGCGGCTGGATGGGTGGGAGTCGAGGTCCCGGCCGCGGCCAAACGCTCTTGGCCGTTCTTGCCGATCCAAACGCCGCATAGGAAGATGGCCAACACCAAAGTCAGAAGAATCACAAAGGCGATCACGACCTGGCGATTGGTCAGTGCAATCTCGTAGTAGCTTGGTTCAGTGCTTTCGTTCACGAAGTCGATCCTATTATCCGAAATGCAACGCCGATGGTGCGGCTGTTGAAGGAAGTCTAACGGTAACGCTGACCGAGCCTCGGCCGGAGGGCGGGGGCTCGTCGCAAGGGGATTATGGCATGAATCGAATCTATCGGCAGGTGTTCCATGCCCAAGACCCCTTGATCTTAGAGTTTGAACGTAGTAAGTCTTTCTCATAGATATGAGATATTTGCCGTCCTCCTACGCTTCTTCCCAGTCCAGGGGCATGGCCCGCCTTGCCGCGCCCCCTCGGTCCTCGAAAAAGGGCCGTTTGCAGATCGCAATCGGTTTTTTTGCGTTGACCTTTTTGGCCCTTTCCGCCACGGCCCTAGCCCAGGCCGGATCCCACCCTCACGCCCTTTTGGTGCGATACGGCGATAACGGCTCCGCCGACGCCCTATTTTATTTCGACCTCGGCAACGGCTCCGGATCGGTGGTCGACCAGCTGCGTCGCAACCCCGATGAGGGGCGGATCGCAAGGTTGAAGACCAACCTCTTCACCGAGATTGGTCGGCCCCGTGATTCGGCCGCGACCGTCGGCGAGATTTTTCTCGGCCCGATCCGCGAATCCGATGGTCGAGTACGTTCCACATTATTCGTGGAGGCGAGCACCGGTTACACCATGTACTTCGATCAATTGGGCAAGGGAGGCAATCTCGGCCGCGTGACCACCATGATCAAGCGTGGTTACGAGCCGATCGCGTCCCCCGATCGAAACTTTGCCCTGCTCATGAGGCGCAACAGCTCGGGGCGAACCGACGGTGCCTACCTCTACAACGCCACCACCGGCCAGGCGATTCATCTGGCGGGGCTCAACGAGCTCGAGATCGACCCACCGTCGACTCCGATTTCGGGCCTACCGGTGCTCAAGGGCAAGGTCAGCGCGGCGCCGATCGTTTCCCGCGAGGAAACCATCGGTTATGTGGTGATCGACAACGCCGACGGCTCGGTGCAATTTTTCGACGTCACCGGCAGCATCAGCCGATTCAACGTGCGCGCCACCGAGCTCGTGTTGTCGAACGAGATGACCGCGGAGCAGCTGAATCCGTCGACCCAGCGTTTCGTGCCGATACCCCTTCAAAACGACGAGATCACCACCTATGGGATCTTGATCGTCGATGTGGGCACAGGCTCGTTGGCCATGTTGGATGGGTTGCGCAATCCCCGCCCGAGCCTTCGAATTTTTTCGCAGAATGTCTACGGGGTGATTTCCGGCGGGCTACGCTCCGACGCTTGGCGGACCTTTGCGGCCGCCGATGCGAACGGGGCCGATGGGGCGACTCTCGGCGTTTGGATTCTCGACAGCCTGACTGGTGGTTTGGCCTACGTGGAGTCACCCGGCAATCCGGCCAACACCCGGGTCAAGCGGGTCACCCTGGATCGCTAGCCTCGTGCTCTTCGGGGCTCACGCCGACTCGATCGACGATTTGAGCGAAGTCTTGCGGAATTGGGCAGACGGCTCGCACGATTTCGTGGTGCACCGGGTGCTCGAAGCTCAGGGCGAAAGCGTGGAGCATGGGACGCGGGGCCAGGGCCGCTACCTCGGGCGGTGAGTAGAGTCGGTCCCCGAGGATCGGCAGGCCAAAGGCCGCAAGATGGGCTCGGATTTGGTGCTTGCGGCCGGTCCGCGGCCGGGCTTCCAAGAGCGCGAAAAGACCGTCTTCCGTTCGGGCCTGGGCAAGGCGACGGACGTCGGTGACCGCTTCTACCCCGAGGGAGCTCACTTGGACCTTTCGGCCCTGGACGTCCAGCCCGAGCTCAATCGTAAAGTCTTCCTCCAGGGCCCGCGGATCTTCCACAGCCACCAGCAGTCGATACGTTTTCTCCACCCGCCCGTGGCGGAAGGCCTCGGCCATGCCCGCGTTGGCCCGGCGGGCCTTGATCAGGATCAAGGCTCCGGAGGTGCCGCGATCCAATCGATGGGGAAGGGCCAGGTAGGGAGGTTTCCGAGGACGGCGTTTTTGGAGGTAGGCCCGGGCTTGTTCCAAAGCGTTGCCCAGCGAGTCGGATTGGGTGGCCTGGCTGGGCAAACCGCTGGACTTATCGATGATCAGCAGATCGGCATCCTCGAATAGGATTTGATCCGCTTGCAACGCGGGGGCTGGGCGAGCGTTGGCGACACGAGCCGAGCCGGTCTCGTCCACTTGCAGCACGATCTCTACCCGATCCTTGGGGTCGACCGCCCGAGACGCCACCCGAACCCGCTTGCCGTTGACGTAGACCGCTCCCGCCTGCAGGGCCCTGCGGACCGCCCGCCTGGACAAGGGATGGCCGTGCTGCTCCGGCACGGCGGCGGCGAGAAATTGATCGAGCCGCAGCCCTCGCCGGCTCGCGTCCACGTTGCACCTGAGCTTGGTCTGTGATGCGGGTGATTGGAAGGTATTCATGGTGCCTCGGCTCCGGATTCGTTTTCGACCCGATATAGATGTTGGTCGGTGCGGATGAAGAGGGCGCCGTCGGCGATCGCGGGCGTGGCTCGGATCTCTCCGTCGAGTGTGTTTTCCGCCAAGAGCTCGAACTCGTCCGCCGCCCGCAACACCCTGGTCTTGCCGGGAATGCTCCAAACAAAAATCTTGTCGTGGGCGGTCAAAGGCGACGCGTAGTGCTTGCCCTTGAGCCGTTTCCGCCAGATGTCCTCCCCCTTGGCGGCGTCCAACCAGGTGGCATTTCCGGCTTCGTTGACCATGAAGATCCGGCCGCCGATCAAAAGAGGGGAAGGGTTGGCGGGCACCTGCCAATAGTAGCTCCAGCGCAGGGCGTCCTCCTCGAGCTGCCCTTCGCCGCCGAGACGGAGGGCCAGCAGGTGGGGTTTCATATAACCGGTGTTGACGAAGACGAGCCCCAAACCGACCATCGGCATGGCGACATTGGAGTAGCCGTCGTGGGGGAGCCACCAAATCTCTCGTCCGTCGCTGGGATCATAGGCGCTGGTGTGGGTGGCGCCGGTGGACAACAACAGAGGGCGGCCACGGTGGTGAAAGATGAACGGTGTGCTGAAGGCTTTGCGATGGGGAGGCTTACGGGTGTCGGTCAGGCGACGCGGGGTCTGCCAAACCAGCTCGCCCGTATCTTTGTGCAAGGCGGCGACGAATTGGGAATCGGTGGCGTCACAGTTGATGATCAGCAGGTCCCGCCACAGAATCGGTGAGCTGCCCGGTCCCACGTCATGGTTCTGAACAAAAGCCCGGCGACGCCAGATGGGCCGCCCTTCCGTGGTGTAGCAGGCGGTGCCGTAGGTGCCGAAATGGACGCAAACGCGTCCCGGCTCAGCGGCCGGAGTGGGAGACGCGTAGCTGTTGTCGGGGTGACCGGGCTGCCATTCCGGCGGCTTGAAGACCTCGAGGTCGTGCAAGATGTCACCGCTTTCGAGACCGACCCCCACCAACCGTAGGGACCGGCTCTCCTCGAGGGCGGTGGTCAGCCAGACCTTGCCGTCGACCACCACCGGTGAGGACCATCCCCGGCCTGGGATCGCGGTTTTCCAAGCGATGTTGTGTGTTTCGCTCCACGAGATGGGAAGGCCCGTTTCCAAGGACCGCCCGCGGCCGTCCCCCCGATACTGACGCCATTCCCCGGCTTCGACGGCGGCGCTCAGGGCGGCGAGCCCGATCAGCCAAGCCCACAGCGCGCGAAGAAGTCTGCCCTCAAGGGGCATCGGACGCGGTTTTTCGAGTGCCGAGAATCAAACAGCCGCCATCGGTATTGCTGCTGTAGCCGAGGTTGAAACCCAACGGGCTGACATTTTTACCCTTGGCAAAGGCCGCCACCAGATCATCTTGCAACCAATGGCTGTAGGCGGCGAGCACGGATTTGTATTGACCGAAAAGGCGGACGTCCCAGGTGTCGGAGGTGAGGAATCGAATCGGGATCCCGGAGTCGTCTTGCAGCAGGGTATGGGCTTTTTTCAGCAGAAGCTTGCGGAAGGTAGAGAACTCATCCGTGTGCAGGAGGTACTCGGCGGACTTCATGTAGACGTTGACCGCTTCCTGACGCTGGATCAGCAAGCTGAAGGGATCGTCGGAAAACAATCCGCTGTTGGAGACATCCTGTGCGAAGTAATAAACGGCCTTTGCTTTGACCGCCTCCGCGTCCGGGCCTAGCTGAGCGTCGGGGTTTTCGCTCGGGTGCTGATCTTGGGGTACGTAGTGGATGACAACAGCCTTCGCCGATGTCGCGTCCGGCGGCAAAGGAGTGATGGCGATGGTTTCCGGGTCGATGGTGACGTATTGCAGGTTGATCGGCACCTGCCCCGCCCGGACCAAGCAAATCAGCAGGATCGGCAAGATACCGTCGAAGCTGCCGCCGGATAGATCCTTGTCGATTTCGCTGCGGACGAAATAGCCGTGCTCCTCAAAGGAGTTGAACGGCTTTCGGAGGCGCTTGAGGTCGCTCTCCAGCACCGAAGCGGAGAAGTCTTCGGGGTTGGGTAAGTGGCCCGGCGCTTCGAGGCCGATGAGCAAGTAGCTGGAAGCCTCCGGAAAGAATTGAATAGCACTGATCAGATCCGGGCCGCCGAGTGGGTAGAGCAACGGAGCTTCGGCTTGGTCTCCTGCGGGTTGGACCTCCTTGGCCCAATCCCGCATTTTGACCAACCGGTTCTCGATACCCTCCCAGGTGTCGCCCATCAACCGGCCGTGCTCGATCCACAGGGGATCCAGCTCCGCCTCGTCTTCAGGGGCGATTCGGCCGGCCAGAAGATTCGACATATTGCGCAGGCTGTCGGGGTCGAGCATGCGCATCGGAGGCTTCGACGAGCTGGCTTCTTTTTGGGCGAAGGAGCCGGCGAGGGGCTTTTGCGACTCGGGAGATTCTGAGCCACAGCCGAATAAGAGTAGGAAACAAAGGGCCGAGGTGGTGTAAAGGCGAAGTTGCGGGGGCAAAATCCTCTCCTAGCGCGTTGCGGAAGGGGGGTCTGGGCCGATTTTAGGGGACAGCAAATAGATTGGTAAACCCAATAGTACCGTGAACAGCCCTCCGAGGGACTCCAAGGGATGTTGCAGCAAGGTGAAAATCACCGTCATCAAGCTGATCAAGAGGAAAATCGCCGGGGTCCAGGGATATCCCCAGGTCCGGTAGGGACGGGCCAGGTCGGGGGCGCGGCGGCGAAGCACGAAGACCCCCAAAACGGTCAAGGCCGAGCTCAAGGCGAGCACGAATTGGGTGTAGACCAACAAGCTTTGGAAATTGGATTTGATCAGCAGCACGATCACCATGGCGCTCTGAACCAGGATGGCCAGGGCCGGGATTCCGCGCTCGGTGGTGTGAGAAAGGGTCCGAAAGAAAGCGAAGTCTTGGCCCAGAACTTGGATCACCCGGGGGCCGGCCCAGGTCATGGCGCTGATGGTCGAGATCAATGCAATACACAGGAGAGCGCTCATCCATCGTCCCGCCGCGGGGCCGAAGACATGGGCGGCGGCGACGTGACCGACTTCCACTTGGCCGGACATCTCCTCGGCCGGCGCGCTCACCAAGAAAGCCCAATTGAGGCCGGTGTAGAGCACAGTGACCACCAGCGTGGCGACGATCAAAGACTTCGGCACGGCGCGCGCAGGATCGTCGATTTCGTCGATGATGTAAGTCGACGCGTTCCAACCCGCGTAGGCGAACATGACGTAAAGCAGCGACACCGCGAATGGGGCGCTGAAGATTTCGCCCCAAGCTTCGTGGCTCGGCGAAAAATCGACCGTTTGCAGGTGTCCACGTCCTACCGTCACGCCGACGGTGACGGCGATGAATACCGCGATCAAGCCGACTTTGAAAGCGGTGAAGATATTCTGAAACCAGGCGCCGATTCTGAGATCGAAGAGGTGAGCGGCGGTCACCAAGATCACCGCCGCACAGGAAATTTCCGTGGCGTAATCCGTGCTTAGGACTTGTTGGAAGTAGCTGCCGAAAGCCATAGCAGCCAAGGCGACGGGCAGGGTGAATCCCATAATGAAGGAGATCCAACCGGCGAGAAAACCCAGGGAGGGATGGTAGATGCGGCCGAGGAAATTGAGCTCGCCACCGGATCGGGGCAAGGCCGCACCGAGCTCGCCGTAGGTCAAGGCGCCACAGAGGGCGAACAGCCCCCCGACGACCCAAAGGGCGAGCAGGGCGAAGCCGGTGCGCAAATCCACCAGCTGAAATCCCAGGCTGGTGAACACACCGGTGCCCACCATATTGGCGACGGCGATCGAGGCGGCCGTCTGCCAAGAGATCAATCCCCGGGGCTCGGGGGGCGTCGCTGAGCTCAACCGTTGTCGCGGGCGAGAATCGATGCGGAAAGCGACTCTTCTTTCAGCATCATGGGGATGTCCGAAACGATGGGATAGACTCGCTGGGATTGCTCACAGTAAAGCCCCTGGCTCGCCACCGGTTCTTCATCGCGAAAATGCTCGCGGTATTTTTCCGCCAGCATTGTGGAGACATCCTCCGGCAGATCCACCAGCTCCAAAGAGCCGTGGGTTTCGGGACAGACCAGAATTTCGAGGAGCTGAGGGTCTACGGCCATGGGCTTTATCCTTTGTTGAGATTCGGGCCTTTGAGCGGGAATGCGAGGCTCGGAATCAACGTCCGAGGCTCCAACTGAAGACCAAGGATTCGGAACCCGGATTCAAATCGTAGATCCGAGCGTTCGACAAATGGTAGAAAGAGAGCCCGACGCGCGATCCGTTGCGCAAACGGTAGGCTAAGTCGATGCTGGAGCGAAACTCTACGACTCCGCCGAGATCCTTGCCATCGCCCTGCTCGTAGGCGGAGACGGCGAAACCGAGGGTCGTGATCCAGCGTTCGCTCGGCAGTGGAAGATCCCATCGGAATCCGCCGTAACCCCAATAGCTACCGTCGCTCGTGCCTGAGAGTCCGATCACGGGGGTCAGGTCTAAGCGCCAGAGCTCAAACGGCTCGAAGCGATATTCGACGCCGAGCTCCGGGGACTTGTCACTGTCGATGATATCGAAAGCACCCAAATTGAAGGCCCAGCCCTCGTAGGCTCGAGCGCCGTTGGTTTGTGCATCGGCAGAGCCGACCGAGATCAGGAGAAGCAGCGCCGTCGAGGCGAAAATCAGTCTAAGGTGGTCCATGTCTTTATCAGTGTCTTCCGTAATTCGAGATGATCCGTTGGACTAGGGCCTTAGATACGAAGAAGAGAAACCCGCGGTTTCAGAATGGGGTCGGCGCTGAGCTCCCGACCTGTTAACCTTCGGGCCGCGTCAGCATAGCCGAGGAGAAATTTGATGTCGAATAAGAAGCCCACGGGAGATCTCTCGCGCCCCCGAGTGTCGGTGGTGGTCACCACGTTCAATGAAGAGCACAATATCGAGGCCTGTCTCGAATCCCTGCTCTGGGCCGACGAGATCTTGGTGGTGGACTCGTTTTCTACCGATAAGACCCCGGAGCTCGTGCGGGCTTTCGAGTCGAGGCACGACGACCTGAAGCTCATCCAGCGGACCTACTACGGCTCGGCCGCCCAAAAGAATTGGGCCATGGACGAGTGCGCCCACGACTGGATCTTGATCTTCGACGCGGACGAGCGGTGCACCGTAAAGCTGCGGACTGAAATCGAGAGACTCTTGGCCAAAGGGCCGGAGCACGACGCCTACACCATTCGGCGACGGGTTTTCTTTCTCGGCAAAGTGATTCGTTTCTCCGGCTGGCAGCGAGATCAGGTCATTCGTCTCTTGCGCAAAGGAACGGGGCGATATCCCAACCGCCGGGTGCATGCGGATATGAAGATTCAGGGCAGCTCGGCGCCTCTGCTGAAGCACACCATGGACCACTACATGGTGGAAGATTTTCACAAATACGCCTTGCGCATTGTGAAGTACAGCCGCTGGGGAGCTGCCCAGGGTTGGAAGGAAGGCAAGAATCCGGGCGTTTCCGAGGTGCTGTTGCGATCGCTTTGGCGTTTCCTGCGTACCTACTTCGTGCAAATGGGTGTGTTCGACGGCATGCGGGGACTGGTGTTCTGCCTGCTCCAGGCCTACGGCACCTATTTGAAATGGTCCATTCTTTGGAGCTGGCGGGCGAACGAGGCCCGGGGGATTTCGCCGGATCTGCCGGAGTTCGACGACAGCGAAGAGACCTGGCAGGGGTTGGAAGAATTGAGCTGACGTCGGCTCGATCGACGTCGAGCTCCATTTCCCGCGGAATTCAGAGACTGAGTCGGGCAAAGGCCCGGGGCGGGAGCCGACTTCTCTCGGGAGCCGCCGAGTCCTGGTGTTATCATCCAGCCAAGGGAGATCCAGGATTTGAATCCCAGGTTTGTTGCCGTCAGCGGTCCATTTGAAGGGCAGAGCTTCGCTCTGACCCAAGACACTTTCTCTATCGGCCGTCATAAAGACAATGAATTGGTCTTGTCCCGGTTGGAAGTGTCTAGATTCCATTGCCGTGCCGAGCAAATTTTGGGTGAGGGCTGGCTGCTGACCGATTTGGACAGCCTGCACGGAACCTTCGTCAACCGGAGGCCGATCCGCCACTGCCAGCTCAAACACGGGGATTTGATCGGCGTCGGCGATACCCACCTGCTTTTCCTCTCCCAGGACCCGAATCCTTCCGGCACCGACAGCGCGGAGGATTCCTCCAGTCTTTGGGATTCCAAATCCCTGACCGATCAGACCCTGACCCAAAAACCATCGCGGACTCTCTACCTCAACGAGGTCGAGCTGGAATCCGACTTCCCCGAGCGTGCCAGGTTGATCCGGGATCTGCACGTGCTTCTGGGCATCAGCACCGCCTTCCAGGAGACCCTCGAGGTCGAGCCCTTGGCCTGCAAGCTGTTGGATTTCGCGTTTCAATTGGTGCCGGCCGAAACAGGAGCGGTCTTCCTGCGCGAGCCGGGCTTGGAGCATCCCGAGCGGGTGGCGGAGCGATTGGGAACGGATTTCGCTTCGGGGTGTGGGACCGGCACCTCGACGGTGAAGGTGAGCAAGACGGTCGTCGAACGGGTGCTCGAAGAGGTGGTGGGAGTTTGCCACACCAGCTTGGAAGAGGATTCCGAGCTGATGAACGCCTCGAGCGTCATGGAAGCGCGGGTGCAATCGCTCCTTTGTGTGCCTCTGGTGGGCCACGGTGAGGCTTTGGGGGTGGTCTATCTTTCGAGCCGAAGCCTGAGGGCGCTCTTCGACAAGCGGCACCTCGAGCTGACCACGGCGATTGCGGGCATCGCGTCGCTGGCGTTTGAAAACGCCAATCACTTGAAGTGGCTACGGCGAGAGAATCGACGGCTGCGGGAAGACCACCTCGAGCACGATATGATCGGAGAAAGTGCCGCGATGCGGAAATTCTTCGACGTGGTGGCGAGGGTGGCACCCTCCGATTCCACGGTGCTGATCCGGGGGGAGAGCGGCACCGGCAAAGAGCTGGCGGCTCAAGCGATCCATCGCTCGAGCCGTCGCGCCGACGGACCGTTGGTGGCGGTCAACTGTGCGACTTTTTCGGAAACCCTTCTCGAGAGCGAGCTTTTCGGCCACGAGCGTGGCGCTTTCACCGGTGCGGTTTCGCGCAAGATCGGCAAGCTCGAAGCCGCCCACACGGGGACCCTTTTCCTCGACGAGGTGGGTGAGATTCCCCATTCGATCCAGGCCAAGCTGCTGCGGGCTTTGCAGGAGCGAGAGATTGAGCGGGTGGGGGGCACGCGGCCGATCCCCGTGGACGTGCGAATCCTCGCCGCGACCCATCGGGATCTCGAATCCGCCATCGCCGGCGGCAAATTTCGAGAAGATCTCTACTACCGCCTCAACGTCATCAGCTGCTCCTTGCCGCCCTTGCGAGAGCGGCGGGACGACATTCCGCTCCTGGCCAGCCATTTCGCGGCCGGCATCGGTCGGCGTCAGCGGCGTCAGGTGATCGGAATTTCTCCCGAGGCGCGGCGATGCCTTCTCGCCTACGATTGGCCGGGCAACGTGCGTGAGCTGGCCAACGTCATCGAGCGGGCGGTGGTGTTGGGGGAGGGGGACGTCATTCTGCCCGAGGACCTTCCCGACGAGATCTTGAGCGGTGGGGAGGAGGCACCCAGTGATTTCCACGCCGCCTTGGTGGCTCACAAACGATTCCTGGTCTTGGATGCCTACAAAAGGGCCGACGGCGACTACACAGCCGCCGCCGACCTGTTGGGAGTTCACGTCAACTCCCTCCACCGCATGATTCGTACCTTAGGGCTCAAGAACCAATTGGGTCGTTAGGCCCAATCCATGACGGCTCAGCGACGGCTTAGCCCGAGCACGTAGGAGCCTCCGGCGGAATCGTCGTCGGCTCCGTCCGGCCGAACCTCGACGAAGTATTGCCCCGGCGTCAACGTGCCGACCCAGCGGGAGCCTGCCTGACCCGAAGGCCGATCCAGGCGTTGTCCGTGTGAATCGAAGACCGCAAGCTTCGGCTGTGGGCCGTCGCCCCGGGCCTCGGCGATGATCGTCGAGCGCTCGTCGAACCAGAAGGTAAACATGTCGCCGCCGGTCTCACCGGCCCATAGGGCGCCTTGGCTCGGTTGCTCGAACGACGCGGTGGAGGCACAGGCGAAGGTGTCGCCGTGGTCGTCCGAAGTCAGGGACGAGCACAACGCCGCCATCACCTGCTCACGGGTTTGATTCCGCAACGCCGCCGCCTGGGTTCCCGGATCACACGGAGGAGCGAAGGGATCGATGACCACCTCGATGCCGCGGTCGTCGTTGTCTTCGCTCTTGGCGAGCCCACCCAGCCCACCCATCCGCAGATCCGTCGGCAAACCGCAGGAGTCGTCGGTGAAGGGGTCGATGACCACCTCGATGCCCCGGTCGTCGTCGGCCTGCGAGTCGTTTTTGGCGAGGCAAGGGTCGGCGAAGGGATCGATGACCACCTCAATGCCGCGGTCGTCGTCGGTCTCGGCGCCGGTCTCGGCCATGGCGGACTGGCCACAGGGGGCTGAATTCCCGTGATCCTTCAGCCATCTCGCTGGGGCGTCGCCGGTCCAAGGGCCTTGGACCTGGGAAGCGGCGATGAAGCTCGATCTCACCGCATATGGACCCAACGCCTGCTCTGGATCCTCCGAGCTGATCCGGATCTGATACGTGGCGGGATCCCCTGCAAAAAGCAGGCTGTTTGAAGTCTGGTGTAGGGCCTTGGCGCCGACCTCGAAGGGGCCGTCGACATCCAGTCGGTATGACCGGGAGCCCGTGTTGGAGAGGTTCTCAACAAAGAGCAGCACCCAGCCGGGCTCGTCCAGGGTCAGGTCGAAACAGGTCGAGCCCACCATGCCGGCCTGCTCGTGGAAGCTGGGCTCGCCCGCGAAAACAGCTCCTTTGAATTGGCATTCCGGCGCGGGCTCGGAGGCCAGGCAGACGGCGGCGCTCAGGCTTACGGACAGAATCCCCACAGTGAGGCTGGTGAAACAACGATTTCCCGATTGAAACGATTCGAAAAAGAACATGAGTGTCCCTCCTTCTAGCGGATGAAGCCCGCTGGTCTAAGAGTGAGGGACCTGAGCTGCCGGCATTTCAGGTCTTGTGAGTGAACCCCTACAACTGCGGGATCGGTGCCAACGTTGCCGCAGCAGGTTTATTGTGCAAGAGTTTCTGGAATGCCCTTGTTTTTAGCGTTTCATACCCTCGAAAGAACCGAGGAAAGAGCTCGAGACAGGCGAAGCCGCGGCTCAGCTAACCCGCGGGTTAGGGGATTGGGGCGGTCTCGGATCGGAGCTGATCTTGAGCTAACCCGCGGGTTAGGCCGACAACCCGAGGGTTAGAAAGTAGATCGGGCTACAATGTGCGCATGCTCAATGAGCCTACGGCGATCAATCCGGGTGTCACGGCCCTGCTCCAAGCTTGGAATCAAGGTGATTCGGAAGCGCTTGAGGAGCTGATCCCTTTGGTGATGTCGGATTTGCGGAAAATGGCGCTTCATCATTTGGCCAGGGAAAGGCCGGAGCACACTCTGCAACCCACGGCGTTGATCAATGAGGTTTACTTGAAGCTGGCTAAGCGGACGGATGTGGACTGGCAAGATCGCAAACACTTCTTCGCCACATTGGGAACCTTGATCCGTCGTATCCTGGTCGACCACGCCCGCCGCCGCAGCACGGAAAAGAAAGGCGGCGGAAAAGCCCATGTGGCTTTTGACGAAGCCCTGGGTCGTGGCGCTTTGGTGGACGGGGCGGGGGATCGGGAGGAAGCCATTGTGGAGCTGGATCGGGCTCTGGGCGTTCTCGCCGAATTGGATTCCCGCCAGGTGCAGGTCGTGGAGCTGAGATATTTTGCAGGTCTGACCATCGACGAAACCGCCGAGGCGTTGGCTGTGTCTCCAATGACCGTCAAGAGGGAGTGGAAGACCGCCAGGTTGTGGTTGCTCAACGAGCTGAGCAATACATCGACGGCGGGCCGGCGTTCCGGCGGCCGGCGGTCCGGCGGTCCGGCGGCAGGCGGATCGGGAGCTCGAGAGTGAGGGTGCTGTGACCCCGAGTCGTTGGCGGCAGATCAAGGAGCTGCTCAACGAGATGGAGGAGCTGCCTCCATCTCAGCGCCAACCGTGGTTGGCGGAGCGCTGTGTGGGGGATCCGGAGCTGCTCGAAAGTGTGGAAGTCTTCCTCGGCCACGAGACCAGACTGGCTGGGTTCCTCGAAGACACAGCCTCCACCCACCTGCAGATCGGCGCCTTTGAGCCGGAATGGCAAGGGGAGAGCGGAAAGCGAATTGGCCCCTATCGAGTGCTCGGTTTGCTCGGTCATGGTGGCATGGGTGCCGTCTATGAAGCGGTGAGGGAGGACGACTTCGAGCAGAGGGTCGCCCTCAAGCTGGTGCTCGCGGGGCGCAACCATCCGCGCACCCTGCAGCTCTTCCAGAACGAGCGTCAGATTTTGGCGCGTCTCGAGCACCCGAATATCGCCCGCTTGCTCGATGGCGGCGCCGACCAGCAGGGTCGCCCCTATTTCGCCATGGAGCTGATCGAGGGGGAGCCCATCGACAGCTATTGCGATCGCAATCGCCTGGGGGTTCGCGAGCGCCTCAGGCTGGTGCTGCACCTATGTGACGCCCTCCAAAAAGCCCACCGAAATCTGGTGGTCCATCGCGACATCAAACCCGGCAATGTGCTGGTGGATGCCGCGGGGGCGCCGAAGCTCCTGGATTTCGGCATTGCCAAGCTGATCGAGCCGGAGGCGACCTTGGCGACCCAGAGCGGCAGCCAGCCCATGACCCTCTTCTACGCCAGCCCGGAGCAGCTCAACAATGAGCCGATTACCCCCGCCAGCGACCTCTATTCCCTGGGGGTGCTGCTCTACCGTCTGCTGACGGGGCTGCTGCCCAACGATTTGGAGAAGCTGGGATACCTGAAGCTGGTGCTGGCGGTGTGTGAGCAAGAGCCACGTCGGCCGAGCGAAGCCATCGCGGATCACGCCCCGGAGCAATTGGAGGCGGTGGCCCACCAGCGGGCTACAGACCCGGCCCGTCTGCGGCGTCAGCTGGCGGGTGACGTGGACGCGATTCTGCTCAAATCCCTGCGCAAAGAGCCGGATCGCCGCTACGGCTCGGTGGAGCAGCTGGCGGACGATATCCGGCGTTTCCTCGGCGGACGTCCTGTGTTGGCGCGCAACGGCAATTGGACCTACCGGGCGGGAAAATTCGCCCGGCGCAATCGTTGGTCCTTGGCGGTGGGCTCGTTGGCATTGGCGGTAATTTTGACGCTCTCGATCCTCTTCGTGTTGCAAGCCAAAGAAGTCGAGCAGGAGCGTGATCGCGCGCTATACGTCAAAGCCTTCCTGACCAGCCTATTCGTGGAAGCGGCGCCCTTTGAGGCCGACTCCCACGAAGACCTGGAGGCCTGGAATCGACTTCTCTGGAATGGCTACGATCGGCTCAACGAGGACACGGACATCGTCGATGAGGATCGGGCCGATCTCATGCAGACCATCGCCGGAACCCTCTACAAGCTGAATATCCCCGAAAGGGCGGAGTCCCTGTTGAGAGACACGCTGCCTCTGCTGCGTAAAGTGCACGGCGAGCGAAGCGAGCCCGTGGCCATTGCTTCGGCCGATCTCGGGGCGGTTCTGCTCGAATTGGGCCAACTGGCTGAGGCGGAATCGTTCTTGCTCGAGTCCATCAAGATTCGCGAAGACCTCGGGTCGGACTTCCCGACCACGGCGATGAGCAATTTGGCGGCGGTGTATCGCCGGCAAGGCAAGGTATCGCGGGCGGAAGAGATCTACCGCAAGATTCTTAAGTTTCGACGTGGCTTCTACTCGGAACGGGAGGATCGCCGCAAGCTGGTCCACAGCATGCGGGCGTTGGCGGCGGTGTTGCTCGACCAGGGCAAGCTCGATGCCTCTCAGAGCTTGTTGGAAGAGGCGCTCGGCGAGCTCGAAGCCATGCTCGGCCAAGTCGAGGATTTGGCCCAAGACGACCGGGAATTCGTCAACGTTCGGGTGACCCTAGGGCGAGTGCTGCAAGAGCAGGGGCAGCCGGAGAGGGCCCTCGAGCTCTTCTCCAAGGCGGAGACGATTCGCAAGGCCCGGCTGGGGGAGTCGGATCGCCAAGTGGGTTGGATCTACAAAGATATGGCCTCCGCTCACTTGGACATGGGGGATCTCGCGTCGGCCCGTGCGCTTTTGGAAAGCTCCCGGGAGATTCTCGAAAGCACGCAAGCCGCTCCCTCTCCGATGCTGGCGGAGGTGGACAGCTTGATGGGTTGGCTGGCCCTGCGCGAAGGACGTTCGGAGGCGGCACGGGAGCTGTTGCAGTCGGCTCACGCTTTTCTTCAAGCGGAAAGCCCAGGAACCCGTCAAGCGCGGCTGGCGGAGCAGCGTTGGCGATCGTATGCCGAGCTCGACGGGGACTCCCCAGTCGACAGGAATTGATTCATTCGGCGAAGTCCGGGTCGTCCCACCAGGGGAAGTCGTCCGGTAGATCTTCCGAGACCTTCATCGAGAATGCCGCGGGGCGTTTTTGGAGGAAGCTCTCGACCCCTTCACGGGCGTCCGCATGGGCGCCCATATAGAACATGCCCCGGCTTTCGACCCGATGGGCCGCCATTGGATGATCGACCGTCAACCCTCGCCACATGGCTTGTCGGGTCAACGCCACCGAAACCGCGCTGGTTTGATCGCTGAAGGAACGGGCGATCTCGGACGCGGCACCGAGCAGCTCGGCACGGGGCACGACCCGCGATAGAAGACCCGCTTCGAGGGCTTCCCGGGCCGGAAAAACCCGACCGGAGAGGGTCCAATCCAAAGCCTTGCTGATGCCCACGAGCCGCGGCAGGAACCAAGTGCTGCACGCTTCCGGCACGATGCCCCGTTGGGTGAAGACGAAACCCAGCTTGGCTTCCTCGGCGGCGATTCGGACGTCGAAAGGCAAAGTCATGGTGATGCCGATGCCCACCGCGTGACCGTTGAGGGCGGCGATCAAGGGCTTCTTCGCTTGGAAGAAGCGCAGGGTCAAGATCCCGCCGGGATCTCGATGTCCGGCTCGGGCATCGTGCGCGGGATCTCCAAAGGTGAGATCGCCTTGATCGGCGTCGAAGGTGGAGCCGCCCTTCTCGAGATCCGCGCCGGCACAGAAGGCCTTGCCGTCGCCGCCGGTCAGCACCACGCAGCGGACATCGTCCTCCGTGTCGGCGAAGTCCATGACCTGCATCAGCTCATCGGCCATTTGCAAGTTGAACGCGTTCATGCGATCCGGACGATGGAGGGTGATCGTCAGAATGCCGTCGGTCAGGTCGGTAAATAGGGTTTGGTAAGTCACAGGTCTATCCTTCTCGAAGCACAGGACGGGTTAAGCAGGTCGGTCCGCCTTCGGCTTTGAGGCTCAGCTCCTCACCCTTGTAGACCCGAACCGAGCAACCCGCTTCTTCCAAGCGGCCTTGGGTGATGGGATTGCCTTCGATCATGATGCAGCGCCTGGGCGCGGTGGCCAGCACGTTGGGGGCCATGCTCATGAATTCCGTGTCGGGCACCTCTACGGTGCGAATACCTTGTTCCTGCAGCCGCTTCCAGAGCGGAACAGGAAAGAGGGGTGGATAGACCACCGCCAAGTCGTGGTCGAGCATGGAGATCATCGACAATAGGTGCAAGCAGGCCTCGGGACCTTGGAAAAATGGCAAGTCGGCGGTCAAGACCTCCACTCCCAATGGCGCCAACAAGGCCTTGAGCTGCTCGGCGCCTTCACGGTTGGTTCGGAAACCTTGGCCGGCGAATAAGGTCTTTGAGTCGAGCCAGAGCAGATCTCCTCCGTCGACCCGGGCGTTGCCCGTCAACCGGCCGAGCATCGGCACGCCGATTTTTTCCAAGCTGGCGGCCAGCGGCTCTTCCTCACCTCGCCTCAGCTCCTTGCCCAAGCTCAGGACAATAACTCCCTCGTCGGTGACCCAAACCGGATCGTAGACAAAGATGGAGTCCGCATGCTCGGGCAGCTCGGCGTCGTGGTAGCTGACCTCCACCCCGTCCTCCTCGAGCATGGAGACCAGATGGTCGTGCTCCTGTTGGGCGACCTCCAGATCGGGGCGGCTGACGTAATGCCAGGCCTGGATATCCTCGACCGCAAAGGCCGGGGTCGGCCGTCGGACCATGACCCGCTTGAGCGGGCCGAACATGCTGTGTCCACCGTAGGTTTTCATCGTCCACCGTCGATTTTCATCGGGTTTTTTCTCATGGGGTCTCTCGCCATTGAACGCCCAGACCCGGGGCGTCGAGGGTTTCCAGGGCACCGTCGGTGAGCTGGAAACCGCCGATGGCGAGGTCCTTGGCGAGGTCGAAAGAGCCGTCCAAGTCCAAGTAGCGGGTCCGTGGACACGCGTAGGCGGTGTGCAGGGCAGCGGCGATGGAGATCACGCTCTCGTCCATGCAGCCCCACATCAGCTCGAGACCGGCGGCCTCGGCGATGCCTGAGATGGCCAGGGCCCCGGTGATGCCGCCGGACTTCATCAATTTGATATTGAAAATGCCGCACGCTTCCGGGCGTTGGGCGAGCTCGAAGGCGTCCCGGGCATCGTGAATGCCTTCGTCGGCGGCGACGAATCGGCGCAAGGGCAGGGCCAATCGACGTTGATCGTGCTCCGTGCCCCGGGGCAAGGGTTGCTCCACCAGCTCGAGATCGAGATGCTCGAAGAGGGCTTGTAGCTGCACGGTTTGATCGAAATCGTAACCTTGGTTGCCGTCGACCCGGATCAACACCTCCGGCCCGGCGAGCGCGCGCATGCGGGTCAAACGGTCGACGTCTTCCTGGAAATCTTTGCCGATTTTGACCTTCAGGCAGCGGAAACCTCGATCGAGGTATTCGCGGGTCTCCTCGAGGGCGGTTTCCGTGGATTGGATGCCGACGGTGATCGAGGTCAGCAGTGGACGGCGACGACGTCGACCCAATAGATCCACCACGGGGGTGTCGAGGATGTGCCCCAGCAGGTCGTAAATCGCCATGTCGACGGCCGCCCGGGCGCCCGGTGTGGCGAATAAGTGCTCTTCGGCTAAGCGGGTGAGCCGACCGAGTTGCCGCGGATCGGCGTTTTTGAGCCATTCGAGGTCCGCCAGGGCCGACGCGCAGGCCTGATGGGACTCGCCCGTGACCGCCTTGGACGGGCACGCGGAACCGAGGCCGCGACGTCCTTGGTCGTCTACGAGCTCGACATAGAAGAGGTCCACCGCGCTGATGGTGCGGTCGGCGATGGTGTAGGGGCGCACCAGCTCCACGGGCTCTTGCCAGGCGCGAATCTCGGTAATTTTCATGGTGCGATGCTCATCGGCCGGCCGTGGGCTGTAGATTCAGGTGCTCGACCAAGGCCGCGGCGATGCGATCCACGCCATCCCGAATCGGCAACACGACCGGAATGCCGAGCTTGTCCTCGTAGCGGGCTCGGTGCTCTTCCGCCGTCTGCTCGTCGAGCCCCTCGGTGTGAATGCCCACCGCCCACACAGGCACCCCGTAGAGAGCCATCAGCTCGATTTCCGACTCCAGGGAGTGGATTCGACAGCCTTCGTCTTCGAGCCCTTCGTAGCAGGGGCGCCCCGGCGCATGTTGTAGGACCACGCCCGAAGCGGCACCGGAGAGCAAGAACTCGGCGCCGCAAGGGCCCGAGGGATTGCGCAAAGAGCTCTGACCTTCGAGCAGGATGACGTCGGGTTGGGTATCGGCGGCGCAGGTGAGAATGGCGTGCTCGAGCTCACCGCAGACGAAGTCGTTGGGGCACGAGTCGAAAATGAATCCGTGGCGATAGCCCTGCAACCAGCCGGTTTGGCCGGTGAACACCATCTCCGCGCGATACCCCGCCGCTTCCAGGCTTTGGCGCAGAAAACCCGTGGTGGTGCGTTTGCCCAGGGCGCAGTCGGTGCCGAGCACGGCTACCCGCGGGACGTCCAATTCGAGGATTTTTCCGGACCAAAAATGTAGATTCTTGGCCTTGGGCGGCTTGCGGATGTCGACGATCTCGCCGCCGTTTTCGGCCACCAGGCGAGCGATTTCCGGTTCCTCTTCCGACAGCAGGTGGTGCAGGCCGTTGACCAGAGTCATGCCGGCGCGGGCGGCGTCTTCGAGGCTCTGCCGCAAGGATTCGGGCAGCACGCCGCCGACCGTAGCGACACCGACGACGCAGTGGGTGGGTGGAGGGTCGCAGGCGGATAAAGCGTCGGCGACGGAGGGGAAAATCGGGATATTTCGGCGTGTGCCGTCGAGCAGCTCGCCGGCGTCACAACCGGCGCAGGAAGCGTCGACCACGCCTGCGATAGGCCAGCGGCTCGGTCCGCGGACCAAGCCGTGGGTGGATTTTGCGTAAACGGTTTGGAAGTGCTCGTTGGCGAGCAACAGGGCGCTTTGTTTCATGGGCCGGAGCTTATCAAGCTTCAGGCCCGCGATCGGTCAGTTGTCGAGGTCCAAGCCGCCACCGGAGCCCGACGAGCCGACCGACACCAAGACGCCGTCCTCAAAGCGAATCGACTGGGGCACGCCCTCTTCCTTTTTCTTCTTGGTGAAGATGAAACCCATTTTCATGCCTTTGTCGGTGCGCAGCTTCCAGACCTCGACCTTCTTGCCGTTCTCCTCGGACTTGTCGAAGCTTTCGGGGGTTCCGGTGACGTAAAAAGCCTGGCGCTTCGTCATGCCGTTGACCAGCTCCCGTTTGGCGATCGCGTCTTTGATATCGGCGGACCAATCGTCGTGTAGGTCTTGCAAAGGTACCCGGGAGAAGGCTTGGTCAAAGGCCTTTTGAAAATCGTCCATGCTGTGGATGTCGATGAATTTGATCACCGTGCTCTCGTCTTCGACATGGTCCACGCCTTCCAGCTCGATCTCCACGCTGGCTTCGTCGGATTCATAGTCCATCTCGTCGAATTCCACCGGATCGTTGATGCGAATGCCCCAATAGGTGGAGTCGGCGTGAAATAGGCTGACGTTGAGCTCGGTGCTGGTGTCGGTATCGGCGCCTTCCGGGGAGATCTCCACCAGCGGGCGTTTGTAGGTGCCATAGGCGTGCCGCCCGGTGGCGCACGGGGCGTCCATGCGCATGTAGAGCTTGCCCTTGAGTGCTTTTTTGATCGCTTTTCGGTCGTCTTTCGACAATTCGGCGTCGGCCGGGGCCGGGGCGAGCGATAGGGATAGAGCCAAGGTGCTGACCAGGGCAGTGATCAAGGTGCGTGACATGTGATCTCTCTCCTCCAAGTAAGGGGGTTCGTCGAGAGCTGTCCTCGGGCTCTCGTTTCAAGGTATCGAGGCGGTGTTTCGTCCATGGTGGGCTTGCGCTTCACAGCTTCAGCCCGCACGTTTAGAACCACGTGCTTTCCGCTCGGATTGAGACAAATTTTCCGTAGCTTATCTTTTCTGTAGCTTATCGCGTTCTCCAAACGTATATGAGCCTTTGTCTCGAAGCGTTTCGCCGGCGGCCGGGATTTATTTCCACTTTAAGACAGCTTCACCGGAGGGCGAGAAGCTCTGTGCACCGCTCGAACCGGGTCATCACCCGACCGCGACATCTTCTTCGCGGTCGGGTTTTCTTTTGTTCCGGCGCGCCGTCTCGCCAAAGCGGAGCTTGCAATTTTATCCAGAAGGGGAGAGTCTTTCGTCTCACCGAGGACCCTTCTGAATGAGCCAACCGTCCGCCAAGGCTTCCCTGCCCAGCCTATTCGCCATCGTCATCGTCGACTTGATCGGTTTCGGCGTGGTCATCCCGATCCTGCCTTTCTATGCCGAATCCTTCGGCGCCAGCGCCACGGTGCTCGGCTTGTTGCTGACCTGCCACGCTGGGGCGCAATTCCTCTTTGCGCCGGTGTGGGGGCGGATTTCCGATCGTTGGGGACGGCGCCCGGTCATGTTGGTGACCATCGCCGGCACCTCAGCGGCTTTGGCGCTGCTCGGGGCCGCGGAATCCCTATGGCTGTTGTTTGCCGCACGGTTGTTGGGCGGAGTCTTCGGCGCCAACATCAGCGTGGCGACCGCTTACATCACCGACGTGACGGCCGAGGACGAGCGCACCAAATACATGGGTCTGTTGGGTGCGAGCTTCGCGGTGGGATTCATTCTCGGCCCTGCAATCGGTGGTGGTTTGGCGCCCTTCGGTTACCACGTGCCCATGTATTTCGCCGCCGGCTTGGCGGCGATCAACTTCTTGGTCGCTTCGGTGCGGCTGCGTGAGCCCGAGCGGGCGGCGAGGGCTGTGGACCGAAGCCGGCGGTTGCGCATTCCAGCGAATCCTCAAGTCCGCCGCCTGTGCCTGGCCTACTTCATCTTCGTCTTCGGCATCTCGCAGCTGGAGACGGTCTTCGCCTTTTTCATGATGGATCGATTCCAATGGGACGCCCGCCAAGTGGCCTTCATTCTGGTGTTCCTGGGGATTCTGATGGCGTTGATCCAAGGGGGAGGCATTCGACCCCTGAGCAAGCGATTCGGCGAAAAGCGCCTGCTGATCTTCGGTGCTCTCCTGGTAGGCCCGATGCTCGCTGTGGTGCCGCTGATGCCGACTGTGTGGTGGATGATCGTTCCCCTGGCGCTATCGTCCATCGGACGAGGTCTGGTGCATCCGGCCCTTCTCTCTTTGGTGTCACGGGCGGCCTCCGCGGAAGAGCGGGGTCTGGTGATGGGGACCTTCCAATCCAGCGCCTCTCTGGCGCGTATGGTCGGTCCGCTGGCCGCGGGTGCCCTCTACGATATTCGGCTCGCGTTACCCTTTTTCCTCGCCGGAGCGTTGATGTCTCTGGTGCTGGCGATCGCCGCGGCCTTAGATCCTTGAGCTGATATCCTTGCCTCTCGACTGGACGAACTGAACAAGGGGCGCTCTGTTGCAGATCGGCATCCGGGAAATCGAGGAAAAATACGACATCTTGGCCAAGATGGGCGAAGGTGGAATGGGGGCCATCTACAAGGCCCGCCATCGTTTGCTCGACGAGGTGCGGGTGATCAAAACGATCAAGCCGCAGCTGCAAGACGACGAGGACCTTCAGGCCAGATTTAAGCGCGAGGCCCAGGTAGCTGCCAAGATGCGCCATCCCCACATCGCGGTCCTTCACGATTTCGCCTTCACCGACAACGGCACGGCCTACATTGTGATGCAGCACATCGAGGGCGAGAATCTGCGGGACTTTCATAGGTCCGGCGGGCAGCTTTCGGTGCCCCAGGTGATCGATATCGGTTGCCAAGCTCTCGACGCGTTGGGTTATTTACACCGCAAGAGCTTCGTGCATCGCGACATCTCCACCGACAATATGATGATCGGTTGGGTAGCGGGCCGGCCGCAGGTGACCCTCATCGATCTCGGCCTGGCGAAGAGTCTCGAAGGCTCCCAATGGCGCACCAAGACCGGAATGGTGGTCGGAAAGGTGCGGTATATCTCCCCGGAGCAGCTCAACGCGGGCACCGAGGGGGTCGTCGTCGACGCCCGCAGTGACTTGTACAGCTTCGGCGTGGTGCTCTATGAGCTGCTGACCGGTGAGTTCCCGATTACCGGTGTCGACGATATGTCGCTCATCGCGGGTCATCTTTATCGTGCTCCGCGGTCGTTCGAGGAAACCGATCCCAACGCCAAGATCTCACCGGCCCTGCGAGCGGTGGTGATGAAAGCGTTGGAGAAGCATCCGGCGCAGCGCTACGAATCCGCCGAAGCCTTCGCCGAGGCGCTGCATGGCGTCTTGAGTGGAGCCGCTCCGGCGCCTTCTGCAGCACGGGTGGAGCCCGACGAGCAGCCGACCCGAATCTTGGCCCAAGACGATGTGGACCGGGCGAATCAACCGACCCAGACGGTGGGGGTCCAAGTGTCGGGGCAAGCCGCCCTCGGGGAGGCGCCGTTCACCCGAGCCGCGGTGCCGCAGGCGGCGGTGCCGACTGCCCAGGCCCAACCCCACAATACCCAACCCGTGGCGGGAGCCGAGCCGACTCGCAAAGATCTCGGCGCCGGGGTTTCCGTGCATTCACAGCTGCCGTCCACGGGCACCTCGGCTTCGGTGGATATGTACGCGGAGACGGCTCCGATTAGGTCCGCATCGGTCGGTGCGTCGGCTCCGGGGACGGCAGCCACGGAGGTCACGGCGCCATTGGCTCCCGTTCGGAGCAAGCCGGTATGGCCGAAATGGTTGGCGGCGGTGGTGGGCGTGTCGGCGGTGCTGGCGTTGGGCTTCTGGTTTGCCGGTGGCCGAGGCGACATCGCAACAAGCACGGGCGGCGCCGGCTCGGCGGCGAGGGATTCAGCCGCGATGCCGGACATCTACTGGGGTAATTATTACGCCCTGGTGATCGGCAACAACGATTATCAACAGCTGCCGAAGCTGGAGATGGCGGTCAGCGATGCCGAGGCGGTGGCTCGCGTGCTGGAGCGCAAATTCGGCTTCGACGTCACCCTGCTGAAGAATGCCGATCGCAGCTCCACGCTCAACGCGCTGTGGGATCTCGGAGATCGATTGACCGCCCGTGACAACTTGCTGATTTATTACGCCGGTCATGGGGCGATGGAGAACCTGGCTCCGTGGTGGCAGCCGGTCGACGCGAGCCCTGGGGACACCAGCCAGTGGATCGCCACGGAGCATGAGGTGGTGCAGGCTTTTGAGCGGATCTACGTCCGGCACGCGTTGGTGGTCTCGGACTCCTGCTTTGCCGGTGCTACCGCCGACCGCGGCTTGACCGCCCCTTCCCCTCTCGATGCCCTGCCCGACGAGCGGCCGACGGCCGAGAAGCTCAAGCAGCTGGCGACCCGCCAATCCCGCTTGGTGTTGGCCTCGGGTGGGTTGTCACCGGTGTTGGACGCAGGCAGTGGACGGCATTCGGTCTTCGCCCAGGCCTTTCTCGACGCTTTGGAGTGTACCGAAAAGCCGACGCCGGTTTCCGAGCTCTATGAGCAATTGGCACCGGAAGTGCGATCCACCGCTGCCGGTCTAAGCATTGAGCAAGCGCCGGTCCTCGCGCCCTTCACCAGCCTCGGGGACGAGGGCGGGGAATTCTTCTTCGTGCCCACCTCTTCATTCGCGGGCTAACAGTCCGTGGCAAAGGTCTCGGCCTTCGAGTCTCTCTTCCTTTTCGGGTTGGTCTTCTGTTCGGTCGTGCTCCAGTTGGGTTGCGCGACCCGTGAAGGGGTTCGTCTGGATCGGCGCGCCGAACGCTCGGGTTTCGAGGTGTCGGTGGTGAAAGGGGGGGCATTTCCCCTGCGCGTCTATCTCAGTCCTGGGGCGCGAGCGGGTCACGGTCCCTTGCACCTCTATTTGGAAGGCGACGGCCGACCGTGGATAGGTGGACGCTATATCGCCGCCGATCCCCACGGGCGCAACCCAGTTGCCTTCGAGCTCATGCTCGAGGATTCCGCGCCGTCTGCGTATGTCCAGCGTCCGTGTTACCACCTGGCTCCCGAGGGACCTTGTGATCCGGAGCTGTGGACCCATGGTCGTTATTCCGAGACGGTCGTGTCGAGTCTCGAAAAAGGTATCGAGAGGGTTGCCGCGCTCGGCGGATCGAATCGAGGGCTGGTCTTGATCGGCTATAGCGGGGGAGGTGCCCTGGCCCGACTGCTGGCGTCCCGGCTCGAGGGCGTCCGGGCGCTGGTCACCGTCGCCGCCAATCTCGACATCGAGGCCTGGGCCGACCACCACGGATTCGAGCCGCTTACGAGCTCCTTGAATCCGGTGGGCGAGCCGCCCTTGCCGGCCGACTTACCACAAGTCCATTGGCTCGGAGGCCGAGACACCAACGTGCCGGCGGAGCTGATGCCTGCCACCCTTCGCGATCAGCCGGGAGTGCGGGTTGAGGTCATCCCGGACTTCGACCACGTGTGCTGTTGGGTGGACCGATGGCCCGAGCTTCTCGAACAGTCATTGGACTAAGTGGGCTTTCAGGCGGAAGTCTTTTCCCCGAAGGGTAGTACCCATCAGCGCAGGGCGCCGCGCCGGCCCACCCGAGATGCATTTCTGGATGGAACCTAGGCTAGTTGCCTAGGCTCGAGGCTCTGATTTGACGAGGGTCGCTGCCGCGATCAAGTGCATGCGAAATTGGCGGGGCTCACCGAGGTCGAGATCGTCACAGTTGAGCAGGACCTCGGCTCGATCGACGATGACCTGTCGAATGCGGATCCACCGCTCCGTTCGGCCCCGGGAGCCGTCGTAGGTGATGTGAACCGTCGAGTCTTCGTACCAGGCTTGCTCCAGGATTCGGCGTACGCCGGAATCCACCGGCCGGGACGGTACCCCGACAAAAGCCAGGGAGGCGGAGAGTGGAGAGAGCTGCCGAAGCACTTCGTTGGGCAACGCGGCCCGCACCTTGTCGATGGCGTCGCCCAAGGTGTCGACGAAGGGAATGACCCGATGGCGTACCAGCCAATCCGCCGTGCTGACCAATAGGGCGGCCTCCCGGGCCGTGAAGTTGATGGGCGGCAGCTTGTAGGACGGGTCCAAGGCGTAACCGCCACCGGGTCCGGCATCGGCCAAAAGCGGAAGATGACCCGCTCGCAGGGCATCTAAATCGCGATAAATCGTGCGGATCGAGACTCCGAATCGCTCCGCCAGCTGTTGTGCGGTAATCCCGGTTCGGCGGGATCGCAGGGTTTCGGCAATCGCCAAAAGGCGCTCGGTCCGACTCACGGCTCGGCGGGTTCCGGCGGAGCGACCTCCCGGGCCGCTTGTTGGAGATCCCCGGTCAAGTCGGCGGCTCGCATGGCCATATTCTCGATCTCCACCAGCTCTCGATACATCTCGCTGTCCTCGGCGACCGTGTCCATCGCCATTCCGGCACCACCGACAATGGCGCTCAGCATGTTGTTGAAATGGTGGGCCGTATGGCGAGTGAAGAGGGCGAGATGCCGGGCTTGGCGAGAAGGGATGGTCACCAACCACCGCGAAGGCCCCGGGGATTCCAGGCCGTTGCCGCTGCCGTTGTTACTGCCACGGCTCAGGGGGTGGATGGATACTCTACCGTCCATCGGCTCAGAGAAGTCCGAACGAGCCCAGGATGCCGGCGGGAGGTCGAGCTTTTCGTCGGTCAATGAGCCCAGCTCCTCCGCCTTCGCCAGCAAAGGGCCGAGGAGCCGATTCTCATCTTCCGTGCTGATGAAAGTCCCTTGCCAGGCCGGATTGGCGAGCACGCGTTGTCGACCCTCGAAGACCGCCACGGCGTCGTGGATTTCACCGAGGGCTCGGATCCAGCCGTCGTCGATGCCTTCACACATAGTGGCTCGAGGTGGGGCGTCGGTGCTGAGCCGAACGGGTCCCAGGTCGGAGCCGACGGCTCTTGTTCGGGCGAGCGCCAGCAGGACCAAGAAACTCGCCCACGGGGCCAGGGGAGAAACCGCAAAGACGCGAGCTCCGAGCCATAGATCGACCGCCGCCGCGAAGACCAGCAACCATGTCGCCGGCACAGCGGCTCGGTCGATGCGTGAGCGGGTTGGTCCGATGAGAATGAAGGCGCCGGCAGCTCCAAGGAGCGCCGAAACCATCCAGGAGAGAGAATTTTCCATGACACAGGCAAATGAGAGGGCGTAAGAGCACGCCGTGGAGAGAGTCCCATGGCGACGGCCTTAATTTCACGAGGGAAGCCCCGAAGACATCCTACACCATGGGATCACCGCCGCCGATCTCATGGTGGAAGGACCAGTGGCCCTTGCCGTCTATGTCTGCCTGGACAACAATGACCCTTGACCAATGGATCTAACCAGATGGAGAGGCCTGTGGAACATCGCTCTGATTCCGTGAAAATTCCAATGTGGAAATCCGCGTTGCTCTGGGTCGTCGCGATCCTCATCATGCTTTCCGCCGTGATCTATCAGCGGCGTACGGGTCCAACCTATCCGATGCGAGGAGAGATTGAGGTCGCGGGTCAATCCCATGCCTATCGTTTGATTCGCAGCGAGGAGACCATCCGAGATGCCCGGGTCGCCGTGCCGAATCCCGGAGATGTGGTCTCGGGCACTCTTTTCTTTAAGAGATATAAGACCGACGACCCGTTTGCGCCGATCTCCATGCAGTCGGAGACCGGCAAGGAAGGCCGGGACGAAGGGGAGCGCCAGTGGGTGGGTTATTTGCCCGCCCAACCGGCGGCGGGAAAGCTCGAATACTACTTGGAGCTCCAGATCGACGGCCGTAGCGTTCGGGTGCCGGAGGGCGATGAGCAGGTGATCATTCGGTTCAAGGATCCGGTGCCTCTGCCGCTTCTGGCTTCCCACGTGCTGTTCATGTTCTTCTCGGTGTTGATCGGCATGCGAACGGGTTTGGCGGCGTTGCTGGCGCCGTCCACCATGCGACGTTGGGCGTGGGTCACCCTCTTCGGCCTGACTGTGGGTGGCATGATCCTCGGGCCTTTCGTGCAGAAATACGCTTTCGGTGAGTATTGGACCGGCTTTCCCTGGGGTTACGACCTCACCGACAACAAGATGCTGATCATGTGGGTGGCTTGGCTCTTGGCTTGTTCGACGGTCGGTACCGCGCCGAAGAAAAAAGAGCTCGTGGGGCGGATCGTCGTTGGGGTGGCGGCGATCGTCATGACCATCGTTTATATGATCCCCCACTCCATGCGGGGCAGCGAGCTCGACTACTCCAAGCTGGACCAAGGGGTGCCGGCCACCGAGGCGATCGGTACCGGAGACTGAGGCCGGTGTCCGCCGCTCATCTCCACCTGATGGTCGTGCATCTGCCGGTGGTTCTGTGTCCGCTGGGCATCCTATTTTTGCTCATCGATTCTCTTCGGGGCCACGATCGCTCCATGACCGGTTTCGTGCTTTTGCTGTCTGCCGCCGTGTTGGGGGTTGTGGCGTATTACTCCGGACCCTCCGCCTACGAGCAGCTCGAGGGCGTGCTGTTGACGGAGAAAGAGTGGGTCGAGCAGCACGCGGTCGCGGGTCGAGCAGCATTCGTAACGCTGATCCTGGCGGGAGTCTTGGCGCTGCAAGCCGTCTTGCGCGAGCTTCAGGAAGAGCCGGTGTCCAAGGGTTTGAGATGGGCGGTGGTGGTGATGGCGTTGATCGCCTGCTATTGCTCCGTATGGGCCGCTCATCTGGGCGGCAAGATTCGCCATCCGGAGATGAGAGGATCATCCGGGGTCGTTTTTCCGAGCTTGGAGAGGTGAGGCGCCGAGTAGAGAGGAATTGACAGGTCGGAAGGGCTATACTTCCACCTTGGCGTCGGCACCGAGCGTGCGAGCCCAAGGGCAGAGAGAAACTTACAACCGGCACCTAGGCATTGAGCTTCTCGGGAACGGAGGGCCTTTTGAGACCGGCAGTCTTGATAGTGGATCCGGACGATGATCGGCGGCATGCGGTCGCCCAAGGGCTGGCCGAGCACGGCTATGAGGCAATCCCCGCCGGGAGCTCCCAAGAAGGCTTGAAATTCGCCCAGGGGTTGGGGCCGAGCGTGATCGTGGGCCCGGCGGAGCTGCCCTTTTTTGCCGATGGATCTATTCTCGGTGAGTCCTCCGGGCAGGACGGCTCCACCATGCAGCGCACCCTGGTGCTGCTGGGGGAGGATTCCGAGGCCCCCGAAGGTCTTGCGGACGATATCTACTATCTCTCCCGATCGGGCGTTTCCCACGGGGAGCTGATCCAGCGGATACGCTTGCTGTTGGTCGGGCGGGAGGTGGGCATCGAGCCTGATCTCGATCTGCGATATTTGGTCGGCGACCTAGCTCTGACCCCTCTCCTGGACCTTGTCAGGTCCTTGAGCAAGAGCGAGGTGAGCGGCACGGTGGAGCTGAGAGATGGGCAGATCACGTGTGATCGCGGGCGTCCGGTATACGCAAGCTTCGGCAAGACGGTGGGCTCCAAGGCATTTTGTCGTGCCGCCCGATTGCAGAGCGCACCGTTTCGGGTGCGTTTGATCCAACCCGGAGGTACGTTGCCGGTGGGACCTCCGAATTTGGAGGACGATCTCGACACCCTCAGCATCTGGGCTCTCGACGAGTCCCATCTGGAGATTCCCGACTTGCGCAGCCGGGTGCGCTTGGTGGCCCTTCGCGATATCCCTTCCGGTGAGCTGACACCCCACGAGAAGCTTTTGGCGACGGCCATTCACCGCTGCGACACCTTGGGCGAGGTGCTCGACAGCCTGGCCGCTACCGACGGTTTGCTGGTCAAAGCCGTGCTCAAGATGGTGGATCGTGGAGCGCTGGTGCTCGAACGGCCGAAAACCCAAGTGCGGATCGTGACCGACTCCACCTCCGATCTGCCGCCGTCGATAGCCCGCGAGCACGATATTTTGGTGGTGCCCCTCACCGTGGTCTTCGGCAAGGACGCGCTGCGAGACGGGGTCGATATCCAAGCCCGAGATTTCTACAAGATGCTGCGAGGAAATGAGCACCATCCGCGCACAGAGCCTCCTTCGGAGGCGGTCTTCTTCGAGCATTTTCACGATCTCATCGCTGATCAGGATATCCTCGCGGTCCACATTTCGGCCAAGCTTTCCAAGACCTCCGAGCATGCTCAACAGGCGGCGTTGCGCGGCATTCGCAGCTTCACGCACTTACCGCCCGAGCGGCACAACTGCGCCCTCGAGGTGGTGGACTCTCGCAGTGTGTCCATGGGAGTGGGCATGCTGGCGCTATTTGCTTCGCGCATGGCGTTGCGGGGGGAAAAGGTCTTCGCCATCGCCCAGCGACTGCGGGACTATTCCAATAGAACCCATCTATTTTTCGGGGTCGACTCCCTCGATTATTTGGTCAAGGGGGGCCGCATCGGCAAAGCCAGGGCCATGGTCGGCAAGCTCTTGGGCATTAAACCGATCCTAGGGGTGGTCGACGGTGAGGTAAACGCGATCGATCGGGCGCGCGGCGGACGACGGGTCCACCCGAGAATCATCCAATTGATCACGGAACGCATCGACGCGAAGAAGCCGATCGTCGCCTGCGTGGCCCACGCCGAAGCCCCGGTTTGGGCGGACCGGCTGCGGCGGCTGATCGAAAAGAACTTCAAAGTCCACGAGATCTTCCTCGCCGATATCGGTCCGGTGGTGGGCACACACGCCGGTCCCGGCTGTGTCGGTACGGTGGTTTTCCAGCCCACCGACGAGGAATGGCAGCTGATCCGTCCGCTCGACTAGGCCGGCCGCTCTAAGGCCCGTAGCCGATGGCCACCGCGCCGCAGAGCGCGACGACGGCGAACGCCATCAACCAGAGCTGAAGCTTCCAGGCGAAGCTGAACCACTCTTCGTAGCTGATTTTGCCCGCCTCCAAGGAACCCATGAGCACCGCCGAGGTGGGCACGATGAGATTGGAGAAGCCGTCGCCCAGCTGAAAAGCGAGCACGGCCATTTGGCGGGTGAGCCCGAGCAGCTCCGCCAGAGGCGCCATGATCGGCATGGTCAAAGCCGCCTGTCCCGAGCCCGAAGGGATGAGGAAGTTGAGACAGGTCTGGAAGAGAAACATCAAGTTGAGGGCGAGGGCCGCGGGCATGCCCGCCAGGCTACCGGCGACCCCGTGCAAGATGCTGTCGAGAATCTGTAGATCCTGCGCCAGAACCACAATGCCGCGCGCGGCGCCGATCACCATGGCCGCGCCTATGAGATCGCGAGCGCCGTCGACGAAGGACTCGGCAATGTCGTTGGCCGGCAAGCGACCGACGATGCCGGCGGCGATGCCGACCATGACGAAGATCGCGCCGATTTCGATCACATACCATTCGAAGCGGTGCACCCCCCAGAGAATGACCAGAATGCCGGCGGCGAGCAATGACAGAACCGTCAGATGGCGGCCCTGCATCGGGCCATCGGGAAGCGCCGATTCCGAGGATTGCTCGTCGGTCGCTGAATCACCGCCGTCGGCGACAGCCACCGAACGGACCTTGGATGTCACGTAGGCGATGCCCAAGAGTGTGACCAGGACCCAAATCACGGTTCGGTAGGGCCAGCCGGAGAGGGGCGGCAGCTCGGCGATGCCCTGGGCGATGCCGACGGTAAATGGGTTGATCATCGCCCCCGCGAAACCCACCTGTGAGCCGACCAAGGGAATGGCCACCGCTAGGATCGGGGGATAGCCGAGGGCGTGGACCAGTGGCACCAGCAGGAGCACGAAAGGGATGATTTCCTCGCCCATGCCGAATATCGCACCGCCGATGGAGAAGAGGAACATGGTCAAGGGGATGATCAGCCATTTTCGATGCCCGAGCCGGGACACCGTGCCGACAATGGCGGCGTCGAAGGCGCCGGTGCGTTCGATGACCTTAAAAGCACCGCCGATGAAAAGGATGAAGGCGATGACCGAAGAGGCGGCTTTCACCCCTTCGAGCGGAGCGGTGAACACGGCAAAGAATAGGTGCCAGCCCCTGGGACGTGAGTCGGCTTGGGTGTCTTCGACCGGGGCGTAGGTGTCGGGCAGAATCCTCTGGTTTGCATCCCGTTCATAGGAGCCCGCTGGAACCACGAAAGAGGCAGCGGCTGTGAGCAGGAGCAACCCGAAGATCATCACGTGCACGTGTGGAATCCACAATTTTCGCTTGGGCATAGCTTGGCTCCTAGACAATTCGGCCTCTGGCCACGGCGTTCTCGACACCGCGGTGGCGACGATGCCTATTCGGCGATCACGCCGTGGTCCTCGACGAGGATCCGATTGATTTTGGAAAGGGCTTCGAAGGCGTGGTCTTGGTGGCGGACGGCGATTTCAAACCCGGAAAGCCGGAGTGGCCCACTCTTTGGGCGAACCGCACCACCGTGGCCTTCGACGCGCCGCTCTTCTCCGCCGGCTCGGGGATGGAGAGTAAGGGCAATTCGCTCATGCACTCTAGGGGAAGCGGTGCTTTCAGGCAATTTCATACCGAGAAGGCCCCTTCTTGTCCCGCCCAGGGATCTTTAGCGGATCTTCGTCGTACCATGGGGGCTATCGTGGGACCGTGAGAACCGCAGGATCGACGGAGGATCTGAAATGACCCAAGAACGCATGCGTGAAGTCCTATCCGAGCCCTTGACCGCTGAGCTTCTAGCCCGCAGATCCAAAGAGGGGTGGACGCCGGTGGCCGTGGAATGGCAGCGCCCAGCGGGAGTTTCAACCACCGAGGCGGGCGGCACCATCATCGAGGTGCCCTACGGTCTGGAGGTCTGCGCCGACGGTGCGGGCCTTCAGGAGAACGGATTGGAGATGGCCGTGCTACGCGGGATTTTGTCCCAGATCGTGGACGATCGTCCGTTGTCGGAGATCGCCGACCGTCTCAACGGTTTGGGCTCCGCCCAGCGCAATAGAGCGCCTTGGACCCAAAGCGCGGTCTTTGAGCTGTTGCCTAGGGTGATTGAGGCCGCGCCGACCATTTACGCCTCCGCCGCCTGGCAGGAAGAGCGCGGGCGTTTCCGTCGCGACGCGGTCTAGGCTGGTCTAGGGCGGACCTACTCGGCCGCCAGGGCCGTCGCCAAGAGCTCGACTTCCAGGGGTGTCGGCCCTTGATCGGTGCGGATCTTGAGCTTGCCGTTCAGGGCCCCAGCGCGGCTCGGCGAAAAGCGCAATTGGGCGACACAGGATTGCCGGGCCGCCAGCTGACGTTGGGCACAGTCTTGAGTGAGCACGATGTCTTCAGCGATGTGGCCGGTGACCATCATGCTCTGGATGGTCAGCGGGGCTCGACCCAAGTTGCGGAGGGTGAGGGATAGGGTCCGCTGCTGCCATTGGCGGACCGTCGAGAAATCCAATCGCCGTGGCTCCACGCTGAGACGCGCCGAGGTGCCGATACCGTTGACCGCAAGGCGGTCCCGACGATCGTCGGCGTTGTGCACCACTTCCAGCTGCGCTCGGTGGGGCCCATCGCGCCGAGGGCGAAAACGGATCTGTGCGCTGCAGCTCTGACCCGCAGGAATCGGTGCTCTCGTGCAGCCGTCGGCGGACAGCTCGAAGTGTCGGGCGTCGGTGCCGAGCAGCCGTAGCCGTTCGATATTCAAATCGGCATTGCCGGTGTTCTTCAGGTCCAGGCTGTGCCAAGAGCCCGGACCTCCGACGGCGGTCTCGCCGAGCGCCATTTGCGCGGGAGACAGCGCGAGATGGGGAGCCGTGCCGGTGCCCACCAGCGGTAGCCGGTGAGCTGAGGCCGCGGCGCTGTGATCGATTTGCACGAGGGCTCCCACGGGTTGCTCCAGCTTCGGCTGGAAAGCGACCCAAAACGTGCAGGCCTGCTCGGGCGCCAAGGATTTGCCGACACAATCCACATCTTCGAACGGGAAGCTCGCAACGAGATCGTCGGCATGGAAACCGATTCGATCCCTGGACCCCGCGGAAGTCTCGGGAGCGGTCACCCGGATGGAACGGATATCGAGGGGACCATTGCCGTCATTGCGCAGGGTAACCCGTTGGGGTGAAGACTGATCACCGATTCGTAGCTCGCCGAAGTCCAACCGCAAGGGTTGGAGAGCCAGCAAGGGAATCTGAGCGCGACCCCGACCGATCAACACCGGCGGTGACGAAGGGCTGGGGGCGTCCGCGGAGACCAAGACGTCGGCACGTCGCTCGCCGTCGGTGGTGGGCACGAAGACGAATGCGACCTCGCATTCGGCGTCGGGGGGCAAGGCTCGGCGACTGCATTGATCGTCGCTGAGCACGAAATCGGCGGCGCCCAGCCCTCGGAGGCTCACGGAGCTGATGGTCAGCGGGGCGCTACCACGATTGTGGAAGAACACCGACTGGCGGCCACCGCGGTATCCCACCGTCGCTTCATCGAATGAAAGCACCGCGGGCTCCGCACCCAGCTCCGGAGCGATGGCTCGTCCCAACAAGGGCAGGGTTTGGGTCTTGAGGCTGTCGGGCGCACCGGTGATCAGCTTGAGGCGGGCTTGGTGGACACCTGCTGTGCTCGGCGCGTAGCGCACTTGCGCCGCGCACGCGGTATCGGCTCGGAGCAAAATGCCGGTGCACCCGGGGCTGGGAATCAGACTGAAAGCGCCGACAGAGTCGTCGATGATGCTCCACCCTTGGACCACGAGATCCGCTTCACCGTCATTTTGCAGGCGAGCTTCACCTTGCTCGAATTGGCCGGCGGCCACCTCACCGAAATCGATCAGGTCTGAAGAGAGCACGGGTTTCGCCGGCTGGGGCTTTAGGCTGTAGCCGATGGCAATGCCCAAGGGAACCGCAACCAGGACGGCCATGGTCAGGGCCAACATACCTCCCCAGGGCGAGCGGGTGGTGCGAGAACGTGCCTGTGCTCGGGCAGAACGTTCTCGGGCTGTAGGCTCTCGGGCTGTTAGCTCAGTGGTTGGACGGGAAGCGGGTGCTAGATAGTCCGCTCGGCCCTGTGCTGCGGGTCTTCCGACGGGGTCGTTGTCGACGACCGACGGTGGGAAACCCAGCTCGTCGGTCCCATGGTTTTCCCCAGCCAAGGGCAAGTCCAATAGGGGGCCAGTGCCTCCGGCGGGGCTGGAGGTTTCGGGGCGTTTCGATGGGGGCGGCGCAGACCTACGCCGGATGATGGGGCGATCGGAGGACAAGGCAGGCTCCTGGCTGCCGTGCACGGCAGCATGCTCACTCTTATATACGAGCCTCAACGTTCCACGTTAGGACCTATCCTCTGCTTTTTCGAGAAACTTGATCCCGAGGCTCGGCTCGGGCGCCGGGCTAACGGTCCGTCCCCGGAGTGGCGCGAAAGAAAACACCTTCGCCACGGATCTGGAATCCGTCCAGAGCTGCCGGGATGATAAATGAATCTCCTCGGCTGAAGGGCACCGTCGGAGCCTCGGACGGGGCAAACAGCTCGCCTTTTCCTTCACTGCAGAGAAGAATCTGCGCACATGGAGTCGGCTGGAGCGTGCGGCTATTAAAGGGGCGGGTCGGAGCGATGGTCAAACGAGAGAGCTCGAATTCTCGAACGGGAGTCCTGAAGATCTCAACGCCGGGCTCGGGGCTCGTGGTGCTCACCAAGTGTGGGGCGTGGGGCTCGAAACGAACGACCTTCATCAGCTCCGCGGCGTCGACGTGTTTGGAGGTGCAGCCGCCGCGCAGCACGTTGTCGGAGCTGGCCATCAGCTCAATACCTAGGCCGTCGAGGTAGGCGTGCAGGATGCCCGGTCCGGTCAGCATGGCTTGGCCCGGCTCGAGGGTACTCAGATTCAGAAAGAGGGGAGCCAGCACGCCCCGATCCCCCGGGAATTCCCGATTCATTCGCCGCATCCACCGGAGCTCGGGGCTCTCGGCGTCGGCTTGCAGAGCCGTCTCCAGTGTGGATTGGAGTCGGCCCTTTTCGAGACTCAGGAGGTCGTTGAAAAACGTGCGTAGGCCTTCCTCGGAAGAGCTCGCGGCTATTGCATCGGGCCAAAGCTCAGCAATGCCGAATCTGTGGAGCAGGGAGCGGATATCGCCCCCCCGGCGAAAACCGCAGAGGGCGGTGAACGGGGTCAGGGCGTAAATGATCTCCGGCTTGTGATTCCGGTCTCGGTAGTTGCGTTTCTCAGCCCAGCGGTCCGGGCCTTCGAGCTCCTCGCGCTCGAAGCCGGCACGGGCCTGGTCGAGGTTGGGATGGGCTTGGATGGAAAGTGGTTTGGCGGCCGCAAGGATTTTGAATAGGAAGGGCAGACGATTTTCAAACGCCTCTGCCGTCTCCTGGCCGAGCCAGAGCCGGGGATTCTGCTGAACTGCTTCGTGGAGCGGGACCCAGGCTCCTTCGAGCTGAATCTCGGACGAAGCCTTGGGGTGGGCACCGAGCCACACCTCTGCCACGGGTGTGGGCGAGTCGGGGAGGCCCAAGAATTCAGGGATGGCGCTCATGGAGCCCCAATCGTAGGCCATGGTTGCGTTGCGGAGCGGAAAGATTGCAGTCATCGGAGTTTCTCGGAAACCGGATTGCCGGCTTGGGAGCTCATGTCGAGCCGAATTTTGACCGTGGCGGCACTGAGGATCAAGAGGCCACCGAGCAGGGCCGTCGCGGTGGGGACCTCACCGTGAATCCGCCAAGTCCAAATCGGATTGAAGATGGGCTCAGCCATCAGGAGCAGGGAGGCTTCGAAGGCGGGGACCCTTTCGATTCCGCGGGTCAGAAGCCAGTAAGCCACGGCGATCTGAAAAATCCCCAGATAGAAGATCCACGCCCAATCCGAGGCGCTCGAGGAATCCACGGGAAGGGCGAGCGGCAGGGCGACGAGGAAAGCGATCCAATTGCCGGCGACCACGGCGCGGACCGCATCGGCTTGGGACGAGTCGTCCGCCGCGGCCAGCCATCGCAGGCCGAGGACTGTGAATGCCCAGGAAAGCCCGGCGAGCGCCCCATAGAGGTTGCCCGCGCCGGGCTCGGGGGCCGTGCTCGAGACGGGATGCTCGCCGACGAAGAACAGGGCCAAGCCGGCGGCCAGGACCAGCATCAGCAAAAGGTCCCGTCGTCGGGCTCGCTCCCCGAGCAGAATCGGCGCCAACACGAGAATGTACAAGGGGGCTGAAGATTGCAAAAAAATAGCGTTGGCGGAGGTGGTGGCCTTATTGGCCAGGGAGTAGCAGATCAACGTGCCGGCGTAGGCCAGGCCGACCAAAAGGGTGCGTCCGGTCCAGCCCCGACGGCTGGACGGCACAATCAACATCAATGCTAGGGCGGCCACACCGCAACGAAAGCCGGCGATTTGCCAATCCGTGAGCCCACAGCTCTTGATCGCGGTGCCGCCGGTGGAGAATAGAACGGCCGCCGCCAGGAGCATCAGCCGCGGGGCTAAGAAGCCGGTTCCCATGATGGGCGGATTGTACCGGAATCCAAGCTAGGCGGCAGCGGGCTCGGCTATCGGGAACGCGACCCTGAATTCGGCTCCGCCGGTGGGGGCGTCGCGGTAGGTGATTTCCGCTCCCTGGGCTCGGGCGAGCATGCGCACCAGAACCAGGCCGAGCCCCAGGCCCTCGGGAGAGTCGGCTGTCGAGCCGCCGCGGGTGAAGGGGCGGAAGAGAGAGCGACGCAGGGATTTGGGCACACCGTTGCCGTTGTCGGCCACCGACAGCACCACTTCCTCGGAGTCGTGGCTCAGGCCGATGACGATGCGCCGCCCGTGGATCTCGCGAGTGTACTTTTCGGCGTTGTCCAGCAGGTTCTGCACGATGTGGGTGACCGCGTCGCGATCGAAACGGATCTGCGGCAGCCCTTCGCTGATCTCTAGGTCTACCTGGGCTCCGGACTCGTCGAGCGCGGGTTTTTGTCGTTGATAGGCCTCCAGCACCACATGTTGCAAGTCGCCGATCGCCGGATTGACCGAAAAGCCTCCTTGCTCCAGGCGGGTGAAGGAGAGCACATTCGTGACCACGCGGCCGAGCCGTTCGGCCTCACCGGCCATGCGCCGGGCGTAGTCCCTGGATCGGGACGGGTCCCCCAGACCTTCGGCCAACATTTCACCGTAGAGCCGCAAACCCGCCAGGGGAGTGCGCAGCTCGTGGGCCGCGGCGGCGGCGAATTGAGCCCGCTGGAGGGCGAGCCGCTCGCTGTGAAAGAACATGAAGACCAAGAGCATGGCAGCTATGCCCGCGCCCAGGGCTCCGAGCATGAAAACCCTCAGAAAACGGGCTTGGGAAGCCGCAGCCGCGGCTTCTGTTTCCGACAGCAGCGGCCCGATATCCAGGCGGATCTGCCACGGAGTTCCGTCGATCGGTACGGTGATGAAGCCGTCGTTCCGACCCGTGTGATTGCGGGCTGTCTGCGGCTCAAAAACGGTGGGGTAGGAAGAGTTGTCCAGGATGCCGGTCACCGCTTCACTGGAGATGGTGAATCCTTGGGTCCAGGTGCCGGCCGGGGTCTCGACGGCGCGCATGGCCACCAAGCTGGGCACCCCTCCGACGGGCAGGGTCCGCCACTCCATCGGTGCGGTGCTGACACTGACCAACTTCTGGCCGGCCGCGGACCCGTCGTCTGCTTCGAGCTCGGAGAGGCTGCCGATAGCCTGTCCTTCATGGGCGCGTTTGAGCTTGAGATCCGCGTAGAGATCGTTGGCGGCAAGGTGTTGATTCCAAGAGGCGGCGGTCAGCCATTGGATTTCCGGCTCTTCTGGCCGGCCCATGGTCTCTCGGCCCGCACCGGCACCGCCGAAGGGGTGGAAGAGGGGGGCGTCGGAGTCCCCGGGATCCGAGTCTGGACCGTAGCTCAGGTTGAAGAGCTCGGTGGAATCGATCGGGAAGCCGGTCTCCGCTTCCAGGTCGCAGAAAATGGCGACGTCCTTGAGCTTCCATAAAAGCTCGCACTGGGCTTCATCGCCGTGTTGAAGACCGAGCTCGGGGAAGGTTTCGTTCAGGGTCGGCAGGCTGAGCTGACCTTTCTCGTCGACCTGAAAGTGGGCCTCGATCAGCGGATCCGCTTGGCCTTGGGCCAGTGGCGAGACGGAAACGGAGAGGCCTTCGGCGGCCCCCTTCGGGTCGTGGAAGAGGTTCTGGTAGTGGTAGAAAGCGCGCTGTGATTCCGACTCTCGGAGCACCTCGAAGCGAGTCGCCAAATGCTCCGCCTGGACCACGGCTTTCCGCAAGCCTTTGCCGTAGAGATTCTTTTCCGCCAGCTGTGCCTCGCGGTCGACCTGGCGCTGGCCGGCGACATACCAGGCTGTGCAGGGAATGGCGACCGCCGCGAGGGTGAGAATCAGCGCCGCAGCGGTCCTGGGGTAGGTGAGGCCTATTCTGCCGCCCATCGGTAGCCGACTCCGGTGACGGTGGCGATGATTTGAGGTTGGGAAGGGTCGATCTCGATTTTCTGCCGTAGCTTAGCGATGGTCATGTCCACGGTACGGGTTTGCAAGCTGCCCACAGTGCCCCATACGTTCTCCAGCAGCTCGGCACGAGAGACGCTGCGTTTTTGGTGGCGATGCAACCAGCGCAGGATGCCGACCTCGCGGGCGGTGAGCGAGATGATCTCGCCGTCTCGCTCGGCCTCGCATCGTCCGAGATCGAAGCGACAACCCTCGGCTTCGATCACCTCCGGCTCGGAGGGCATGGATTGGATCCGGCGCTCGAAGGCCTCGACCCGCGCCAACAGCTCACGAACGCCGAAGGGTTTGGTGACGTAGTCGTCGGCGCCCGCTTTGAGGCCCTTGACCTTGTCTTCTTCCGCTCCGCGAGCGGTGAGCATGAGAATGGGAAGACCAGGGCGGACGGTCCTAAGGCGCTGGCAGACTTCCAAGCCGTCGAGCTTGGGCAGCATTATATCCAGCACCACCAGATCGAAAGCCTCCTCACGCCCGGCCTGAAATCCCGCGGCCCCATCGGTGACCGCTTTCACTTCATGACCCGCTCCTTGCAATAGGTCGATCAGGCCGTCCCGCAGCATCGGATCGTCTTCCACTACCAAAACTCTCATGCACAGACTCCTTGTCGGCCGGCAGGGCCGAGCGTTCATCCCCTATCAGGATAACCGAGGCGGCAGGCGATGTCGGTAAAAGTGGTGTAAGCAGTGGTCGGCGCCTCAGGAATGTCGCCCGCGGACCGCCGCTCGCGGAACGCAAAAACGCCGGATGCCCAGCACCCGGCGTTATCTCAGACGGCCCTACGAGAGGACCGGCAGGTCGGCTCAGGCCGATCGGATCAGTTGAAGCCGTTGTTGACGAAGAAGGTCCGCTCGCCGATCCGGGTCGAGGAGCCGATGTCGTCGACCACGAATACTTGTACCTGATGGAAGCCGTCGGACAGGTTGTTCGAGTCGTAGGTCAGGGCCCAAACCGGTGCGTCGACGTCGGGATAACCCGGGAATTGAACCGCCACGCCGGGGCGAGAGTCGATCCCGAAGGCCGCGGTGCCGATAAACTCGCCATCGATGTAGAGGTCGACGCGCTCGACCCCTTCGAGCGCCAAAGCCCAGCCCTGGAAGAGGATGTTGTCGCCGTATTGAGCGCCTTCCCGAGGGGACTCGATGTTGCCGACCAAGCCCGCTTGCGGAGGTAGATCTTCCACACATTGGAAGAAGACCGGATGCTCGTCGATGTTGGCGTTTTGGGTCGAGATGTCGCCGGCACGGATCGTCAAGGTGTGGTGCCCGCGGTTGAGACCCCAGCAGGTGATCAAATCGCCCACGTCGAGCAGGAATTTGAATCCACTGTTCTGGGCATCGATGGCGAACGGAAATGCGCGCTCGACGTCGAGCCGGGGCAGCCCGTAGCACTGATGCAGGCCGAGAGCTGCGGAGAAGGTGCAGTCTCTACGGGTGTTGTAGTAGATCTCGCCGTCGATCATGACCTCGACCCAGGCCATGCCCGCGTCGCCGATCTCCAGGCCCAGATCCAAGGCCCAGCCGGACACCGGCGTATAGATTGGGTTGTTCGGAGCGAAAATGCAGTCTCGGCTGCACCGGCCATACATCTGGGCGTTTCGCAGCGGTTGCTCGAGCTTGCCGAAGGGTACCAGGAGCGGTGTCGAGTTGACGAAGCTGAGGTGCTGAGTGCCCTCGATGATCACTTCAGTGCCCGCGTTGGTCAGCACTTTGGCTGAAACCCGATGCAAGGTGTTGGTGAATTGGGTGCTGTTCAAGTGGTAGGTGAAGCCGGCGCCCATGCTGTCCGGGAATCCCGGATAGAGGTCGTTGACCAGCGGGCGGCTGAAGCCGTGTCGGGCTTGGCCGATATCCACCCCGTCGACTTGAATCACGACCCGCCGAATGCCTGAATCGGCCACTGCCCAGCCTGTCAAGCCAATGGCACCGGTGCCGGCATTTCCTTGGTACACGGGGCCTTCGAGGAAGCCGAGCACCGTCTCCGCGGTCGCCGGCAGAGCGCTGAGCAGCAAAAAGGCAAGCGCCAAGGGCAAACAGATCTTGAAGCGTGGGTTCATCACCTTACGTCTCCTGGGAGTTTCTCGCGTCGCAAAGGCAGGATAGACCTAGAAACTCAAGTGTTACTCGAACTATCGACGATATTCTATCTATGCTGGAAAAGCAAGGTCAACGGTCAGCCTAAATATTGATCAAGAAAGGAGAATCGGCTTTTGGGCCGAAATCGGCGCAGGCTGAGCCTATGTGGCTTTAGATTCGTCGATTCGAGCTCGTAGTCTCTTCACCGGCGGCAACATGTGGCGAAGGGGATTGCACGGACCGAAGTTGGTCCGGCGATGAAATCTAAGCCCTTCGCGGCTCAGAGCCTTTTTGAAATGACCCACCGCATTGTCGACCTGTTTGGGGGAGAGGCTTCCCCGGAGCCGCTGGCTGGCCTCGGCGCTGGTGCAGCCTTCGAAGATCGTCAGCTGAACGGCTTCGGCGTGCTCCGGGCGGCAAAAGCTCAAACACCGCTCCGTCAGCTCCTGATGATGCTCTTTTCTCAGCAAGACCTGTTCTGGGTCGCTGTCTCGGGCGCTCAGCACCCCGACCCGGTATTTGGACTTGAAAATGCCGGAGACCGAAAGCTCTACGGGGCCTCGGCAACCCCGCCGCTTCGCCGCGCGTTTTCTTCGAGCGAAGTCGAGCGCGAGATGGCGGGTGGAGCGGTGGATGTAGGCCCAGAACTCGAAGGTGCTCTGGCCGCGAAAGGGGCGCTCGCAGGTGAGCAGCTTGACGAAGAGATCTTGGCAGAGCTCGGCAATTTCCTCAGGGCTGAGGTGGATGCCGATCTCAAATGCGGCGACGTAGAGCGAGCGCCTTATCTTCCGTCCGTAGCGGCAGGAAAGCTCTCGCCAGGCGTCCTCATCGTTCTGCCCCACGCAGGCGCTCAAGAGCTCGCTGGGGCGCTTCCGCTTTGAAGAACAGTTGGTGGGGGAGTGTCGGCCGGCTGGATTTGACGGGTGCTTCTCTGACGGATGATTTGAAGGGCGATGAGGCATTTCCGATCCTCCTGGGAGGAAGGGATGCACGCGGACGATATCCTAAGGGAACCACAACTCGACCCACGAAGCGGGTAGCGTTTTGCGGCAGACGTGATCAGGGACTGATCTGGGAGGGTGGCCGAAGCCAGCAGAGAGAATAGGATTCTAGCAGACTCGCCTTAGGCCCTCAAGCGGTCGCTGAGCGTTCCTGCGGCGCGGGCGCCTGATGGCTGAGGCTCTGGACCGGTCGGATACCTGGTCGCGGCAGGAGGCCGGTGATCAGAAGGTCGATGATGGAGCTAGAGCTCGATACCGCTGCGACGGACCAATTGACCTCGGGCGATCTCCGCTTCACGGCGGATGTCCTCCATGTTCAGCTGGGTCAGCCGTCCGTCTTCAACCAGCTGCTCTCCATCGACGAAGACGTGTCGAACGTTGGCGCGGGAAGCGCTGTAGCAGACCAAATCGTGGGGGTCGACGGTTTTCGCGGCCCACATTTCCGGTCGATCGAGGGACAAGACCACCAGATCCGCCCGCTTGCCCACCTCGACGCTGCCCACTTGGTGGTCGAGCCCGAGGGCCCTAGCCCCTTCCGAGGTGGCCAAGCTCAGGGCCTCCCGTCCACTGAAGACGTCGGGGCCATGTTTGACGGTCTGAAGCAGGGCCGCTAACCGAATTTCCTCGAAGGCGTCGAAGCCGTTGTTGCAGGCGACGCCGTCGCAGCCCAAGCCGACCGGCACCCCGGCTCGGCGATGCCTGACGATGTCGGCGATACCCGACCCCAGCTTAAGGTTGGCGGCCGGACAATGGACGACGGAGAACGATTTGCCGCTGACCCGGGAATAATGTGGGTCGTCGAGCCACACGCCATGGGCGATCCTGAGGTCGGTGTCGAGAATTCCGTTCTCGTCGAAATACTCGATCTCATCCCTGCCGTTCTTGAGCTGCCGGACGACTTCCGTTTCTTCCTTCTGCTCGAGGGCATGGGTGTGGATCGGCCAGCCCCGTTGATCGGAGAGATCTCGGGCTCCGCTCCAGAGCGCGTCCGAGCAGCTGAGGATGAAACGGGGGTTAATGGAGTATTGGAGTCTGGCTTTGCCGTCGAAGTCGCTGCCGAGGGCCTCGGTGCCGGCGAGGGCTTGGTCGGCGTCCTGCGCCAATCCCTCGGGCAGATCCTCGCCGACGTCCATCAAGCATTTGCCCGCGATCGCCCTCAAGCCCGACTCCTCGATGCCGCGCAAGAGCCCACGCGCTCCCGGTCCGATGCCGATGTCCTGGATGGTGGTCGTGCCTGCCAGCAGGGCTTCGGCGGCTCCTTGGAGGGCGCACCAATAGGCGCTTTCGTCGTCGTGGGCGGCTTCCAGGGGCCAGATACGCTCTTTCAGCCACGGCAGCAGAAGACGACCTTCTCCAAGCCCTCGGAAGAAGGTCTGGCCCAGGTGCACGTGGCCTTGAATCAAGCCCGGAATAACCAAATGCCCGGTCACGTCCACCAGACGTGTACCGGGCATCAGAGTGAGGGTCTTGCCGACGGAGGCGATTCGACCCCGCTGGATCAGCACCTCGGCGTCGCGAATGACCCGAAACCCACCGTCCATGGTGAGGACCGTGCCCCCGTAGAGGAGCAGTGAGGACGTGGAGTTGGGCCGTTCCGTCGACCGAGAGGCGTTGCTCATGGCTGGATCCTGGGTGCCGGACCCAGGGTCCAGCTAAAGCGTCAACGCATTTTTTCTTCTGTGAACTCCACGTGCTTGCGGACCTTCGGGTCGTACTTCTTCAGGCGGAGCTTCTCGGTAGAGAGCTTCTTATTCTTCGTGGTGGTGTAGAAGTAGCCGGTTCCGGCGGAGGATACGAGCTTGATTTTATCGCGCATGTCGAGGCTCCCATCAGGTTGAAATCGCTCGGCCTAGGTGTCGACGATTCGGGTTCTGAAGCTTGGCTTGACCTGCGCCCCGTGTGGGGGCGGGGCGGGCAAATAGAACAAACCGCCGTGCCCGAAACGTGGAGCACAGCGGCCGTTTGAGGGCATTGGTACCCTGGTATAGCTGAATGGCGGGGTCGACGGGGCTCGAACCCGCGACCTCCGGCGTGACAGGCCGGCGTTCTAACCAGCTGAACTACGACCCCGCAAAGCTTTCAAGGACTGCCGAGCATCGACTTGGGTCGTTCTCGGCTCCACCGAATCCTGCCGGAGTTGGGAGTCGGTGGGAGCGGCTCGTGGGTTGGTTTGACCTCGCCCCGCGCCGGGAGACGAAAGTTATTGCGACGGGGTGTCGGTTGTCAACAACTTTTTCGTCCGATTTTTCCGATTTTCAAGTGGGCTTTCGCCGTTTCCGTCGAGCCGTCGAAGGGGCTGCGCAGATGCCGCCCTGGTGGGGGGTGTGGGACTCGAACCCGCGACCCCCTGCGTGTAAGGCAGGTGCTCTAACCAACTGAGCTAACCCCCCGGCCGTCGGGAGGCGGATAATAGTCAGAGACAGGATTCAAGTCAACGATGAATCTGAGCCCGGGCAAACCTCGAAGGATAAAGAGCCGCGAGCAAAGGCGGTTGGTGTTGCCGGTTGCTCGGCAAATCGTCGAAGTAGGCACGATGGCCTTAACTCGTGGCACAATACCGTTTCGAGATCGAGCTGACCCGTGCTCATGCCGCTTTGAACGCCCACGCGTCGAGACACCGCGCGCGGAGTGGCTCGCCTCTTTCGTTGCCTTCCCAGTTTCCGCTGGACGGGCGAGACCCCCACGGGACTTTAATCCGCAAAAACTCAAGCTGACGAGGAGCCCAACATGTATCAGCTACCCGATTTGCCCTACGCGTTCGACGCGCTCGAGCCCCACATTGATGCCCGCACCATGGAGATTCATCACGACAAGCACCACGCTGCCTATGTCAACAACGTCAACAAGGCGCTGGAAGGTCATGCGGATCTGCAAGCGAAGAGCATTGACGACCTGGTGGCCGACCTGGGCTCGGTGCCGGAAGCCATCCGTGGCGCCGTGCGCAACAACGGCGGTGGGCACGCTAACCATTCCCTGTTCTGGGACATCATGAGCCCCGCCGGCGGTGGCGCTCCTGAAGGTGATCTCGCCGATGCGATCCAACGGGATCTGGGCGGCTTGGACAAGCTGAAGGAAGGCCTGAATCAGGCGGGCATGACTCGCTTCGGCTCCGGCTGGGCCTGGCTGGTGAAAAACGGAGATCAGCTCGAGATCATGTCGACTCCGAATCAGGACAGCCCGTTGACCGCGGGGAAAACGCCGATTTTGGGTGTCGACGTCTGGGAGCACGCTTACTACCTCCACTATCAGAATCGCCGAGCGGCGTACCTGGACGCATGGTGGAACGTGGTGGATTGGAAGAAGGTCGCCGCCCGCTTCGCCGGCTGATCGGCTCATTAACCGGCGAATTTGCTGCGCCGGTTGACTGTGTCCGTTCGTCGGCCGAAAGGTCGGTCGATGAAAAAGCCCCGCGGCCGCGGGGCTTTTTCTCGTCAGGAAGGCGGTGACAGGCTTCGAACGATTTGTTTAAGTGTGTTTGCTAAATTTTGTATATTGAGAACTTTGCAATTAAGTGATCACTGAATTGTCACAGGTGTGGCTAACTTGAATGGCGATTTCAATAAAATGCGAATAGGCTTTGCCTATTGTCGTTAACGTTGACGGAGTGGGTTGTCGGTCTCACCCAAGACTCTTGCTCCGAGCCGCTCATCGATTCCACCGTCAACGGAATATCTGCTGATAGAAAACCGAATTTTTTTGCGCTGACCTAGCGAACCGAAGATCTCATCATCGCCCGAGTCCCAGCTCACGGAGGAAAGTCCATGCACAGCTCGCAAACCGCCAATCGTCGAATGACCAAGGTCTTCAAAGCACTAGCGGACGGTACCCGCCAGGAAATTCTGCAGCTCTTGGAAGACCAGCAGTACACGGTCGGAGACATCGTCTCGAAATTCGATCTCTCTCAGCCGACCATCTCCCGCCACCTGTCGGTGCTCAAAGAAGCCGATCTGGTGATCGACCAGCGCCGGGGGCAGAACGTGATTTATCGCCTCAACGACTCCGCGCTCGCCGATGCGATGCGCCAGTTCTTCGGACAGTTCCGCAGCTGCCAAGAAGTTCTACGTTGAGCACGATTCCCCTTTGACAGAGAAGGGGGGATCCTGTATCTTCCGTCGCCGCCGGTGCTTGAGCCGGCGCGGATACGTGGCGGTGTAGCTCAGCTGGTTAGAGCGAGCGACTCATAATCGCTAGGTCAGGGGTTCAAGTCCCTTCACCGCTACCATCTTCCCCCCTCTTCGCTTCTCTCCAAGGATGCCTCAGCTCCTAAGGCCTCCACTGCCCGAGTCTTCCGTTAAGAGCATGCGCCCGAAGACGGCAAGGGGTCGGCTTCAGTCCGGCTCGTCCTCCGATCTGGATCCCATCGCATCGCACCTTCGAGCCCAGCTCGAGCAGCTCGGCTGTAAGCCGGGTGACCGACTGTTGCCGGCGTTTTCCGGCGGCCCGGATTCCTTGGCATTGCTGGCGGCGTGTGTGCGAATTCGCGACTTGATCGAAGTCGATCTTCACGTCTGCCATGTCGACCACGGTTTGGATGCGGGCTCGGAGGCGAGGGCTGTCCGTGCCCGGCAGCTGGCTGGGGAGCTGGGTGTGGCGATCGAGACCCACTTTCATGCGATCACTCTAGCGACGGCTCCCGGAGCCGGTGAAAGCCTCGAAGCTTGGGCCCGGAACCAACGCTACGCCGCGCTTTCACAGGTCGCCGGCGGATTGGGCGGCGCTTGGATTGTTACCGCCCACCATGCGGGCGATCAGGCCGAGACGCTGATCCTGCGGTTGAAGCTCGGCTCCGGGCTGCGGGGAATGGGCGGCATTCGCGCCCGTCGCGGTAGGCTTTTGCGTCCGCTCCTAGGTCTGACCCGAGAAGATTTGTCGTCCTATGTGGCCGATCTCGGTTTGCAGCCGATCCTCGACCCGACCAACCTCGACCTGAAGATGCCGAGAAATCGAATCCGACATCGGCTTCTCCACGAATGGAAAAAGGAAGAGCCGGGGTTGGAGAGTCTGCTCTGCCGGGTGGCCTCGCTCGCCGATCGGGTCATCGGCTCCACCGAGAATCGTTTGGCGGGTCTCACCGGCATCAGACCGTTGGGAAGCGACAAAATCGGTCGAGACGTCTCGGGCGCTCAGATGGATCGTCAGGCGTTCCAGGCGCTGCCTCGGGAGCTGCAAAACCTCGCCTTGAGCGCCTTGGATCGCACGGCAAAGCGGTCCTACCCTTCGTCCAGGGATACCCGCTCGGAGCTGTTTCGGCAGCTGGGCAAGGCTAGCGGCGTCGTCAGTTGCGATGCCGGTGCGGGGTGGCGATGGTATTCGGATCGACAGACTTTGAGGCTTCTGGCCCCGAGCACGCAACCCTTGGCGGATTTCACGTATACTTTAAGGGCTCCCGGCTCGATCGACTTGGTCGAAATCGGGCTTCGAGCGACGATCACCCGGGGGGCACCCGCACCTTGGATGTTCGAGAGTCACGACAGCAAAACGGCATTTTGCCTAAAGCGGCTCCGAGTCGAGACGCAACGAGCGGCGGGCACCGCCCCTGAGCTGCGGATTCGAAACCGACGAGCGGGAGATAGGATTCGCCCTTTCGGATCGCGTCGAACCAAGAAACTGAAAGATCTGATGATCGATCAGCGGATTCCTCGCGAATCTCGGGATCGCTTCCCGGTCTTGGTCGCGGACGAACAACCCATCTGGGTGTCTGGAGTGACGTTAGACGACCGCTGCCGCATTGAAGAAGGGGCTACTTCCGTATGGATCTTAGAGCTGCGAGCCCTAGACAAGCACACTGCCGGCGATGCCCGACCCACCGTCGAGCCCGCCCTGGACATATTCCCGCAGGCCTCTCTGGCCGCGGGTCGAGAGAAAGGTAGCCGACCTTGAATTCCACCTTCCGATCTCTTCTCTTCTGGATCGTCATATTCGGCGTGGTTCTCTTGCTTTGGCAAGCGATCCAAGGCGGATCCGGCGATCCCGGCGAGCTCACCTTTTCTGAATTCCTGACCGCCGTAGAAAATCGAGAGATTCGGGAAGTCACGGTGAAAGACGGTGTGCTCGAAGGCAAGTACACGGGATCTCAAACCCCGGACGGCAAACCGGACTTCACGGCCGAGTTTCCACAATGGGACGGCTTGACTCCACTGCTGATCGAATCCGGCATCACGATCAAAGCCAAAAAAGAAAAAGACAGCCCGCTCCTGGCGATTTTCCTAACCTGGGGGCCGGTGCTGCTGATCGTCGGACTTTGGATTTTCTTCATGCGTCAATTCCAGTCCGGGGGCAATAAGGCCCTTTCCTTCGGCAAGAGCAAGGCCAAGTTGCTCAACACCGGCGGTAAGAAGGTCACCTTCGAGGACGTCGCCGGAGTGGAGGAGGCCAAGGCAGAGCTCGCTGAGGTGGTCGATTTCCTCAAGGAGCCACAAAAATTCCAAAAGCTCGGTGGCAAGATTCCCAAAGGCGTCCTGCTCATGGGTGCCCCCGGCACCGGCAAGACCTTGTTGGCCCGAGCGATCGCCGGTGAGGCCAATGTGCCCTTCTTCTCGATCTCCGGCTCGGACTTCGTCGAGATGTTCGTCGGCGTCGGCGCCAGCCGGGTTCGGGATCTCTTCGAGCAAGGCAAGAAAAACGCCCCCTGCATCATCTTCATCGACGAGATCGACGCCGTCGGCCGCCACCGCGGTGCCGGCCTGGGCGGCGGGCACGACGAGCGCGAGCAGACCTTGAATCAGCTCTTGGTGGAGATGGACGGATTCGAGACCAACGAGGGTGTCATCCTGATCGCCGCCACCAATCGACCGGATGTGCTCGATCCCGCTTTGCAGCGTCCCGGTCGCTTCGACCGCCGAATCGTGGTGGATCGACCCGACATCAACGGTCGGTTGGGCATCCTCAGGGTCCACACCAAGACTTTCCCGCTTTCCGACGACGTCGATCTCGAGGTGCTGGCCCGCGGAACTCCGGGTTTCGCCGGCGCGGATCTGGCGAATTTGGTCAACGAAGCCGCTCTGATCGCCGCCCGCCGCGACAAGAAGACCGTCGAGATGGTGGACTTCGAATACGCCAAAGACAAAGTGATCATGGGCGTCGAGCGACGGACCCTGATGCTGACCGAGGAAGAGAAGGAAAACACCGCCTTTCACGAGGCTGGACACGCCTTGGTGGCCGCCTTCATGCCGGGCACGGACCCTCTCCACAAGGTGACCATCATTCCCCGCGGTCGGGCCCTCGGTTTGACCATGCAGCTGCCGACCGAGGACAAGCACTCCTACCGGCAGACCTACGTCGAGAGCCAAATCGCCGTGCTCATGGGCGGTCGAGTGGCGGAAGAGATCATCCAGGATGGCGACATCACCACGGGTGCGGGCAACGACATCGAGCGCGCCACCCATCTAGCGCGTCAGATGGTCTGCGATTGGGGCATGTCCAATTTGGGACCCCTGGCTTTGGGCCAATCTGAAGAGCCGGTTTTCCTGGGACGAGACTACGCTCAACGGCCGAATTACAGCGAGGCGACCGCGGTCCAAATCGACAAGGAAATCGGCCGCTTGGTCAACGACGGTCTCGAGCATGCGCGCCGAATTCTGACCGAATATCGCGCGGTTTTGGATCGCTTGTCCAAAGAGCTGCTGGAGCGAGAGTCCCTCGAGGGCTGGGAAATCTACGACATCATCAAAGAGATGACCGGCAAAGATCTAGCCCCGGAGATCCTGAAGCGCGCGCGGGAGTCGCGGCATCAGGATCCGCCACCGGCGACTCCGGTCGCCCCGGTGGAAGAAACGTCCGCTGCCGAGGAAGAGCCTCGGTTGGGAAGCTCTCTGCCCTCGCCCGCCCCGGGCTGATCGACCCATGGAGCTTCGAAGCAAAAGCCGGCAACCGCCGGCTTTTACTTTAGTTACAGGTGTACCCGGCAGTTACAGGTGTGCCCGGCAGCTACAGGTGTACAGGGTAGCAATAGGAGTGCAGGCGTCGCGCTCCGCCGTGAGGCAAGGCGGTGAAAGGGCCAGTGGAAAACCAGCGAAAGGCGGCGTCGGGACGAGGAAAGCCGAGGACAGCTATTGAACAACCTACAGACGGCGACCTGGACCTTGAAGTCCGAAGGGCGAGCGGATCTTCACCTGTCTCGCGCTCCTCGGGTAATGGGCGTGGTCAATCTGACCCCGGACTCCTTCAGCGACGGTGGACTGCTTGCGACGCCCGAGGCGGCCATCGAGCATGGCTTGAAGCTGATAGAGGACGGTGCCGAGCTCTTGGATTTAGGCGCAGAATCCACCAGGCCCGGGGGAGGGGTCTACGGCGAGGGAAGCCGAGAGCTGACCGTGGAAGAGGAGCTCGACCGCTTGATGCCGGTGCTCGAACCCTTGCGACGGCGTTGTCCGGAGACCTGGATTTCAGTCGATACCCGCAAGGGAGGCGTCGCCAAAGCCGCTCTCGAGGCGGGTGCGGATATGATCAACGATGTCGGTGGACTGAGTGATCCTGAGCTGATCGCGGCGGTGGCCGAGGCTGGATGTCCGGTAGTGGTCATGCATAGCCGGGGAAAGCTTGCGACCATGCAGCGAGACGTGGCCTACGACGATGTGATCGGCGAGGTCCTCGCCGAGCTCGAAGGCATGGTGAGCCGGGGAGTGGAGGGGGGCATCCCTCGAGAGCGGATGATCATCGATCCGGGCATTGGTTTCGGCAAGCTGGCGGCGCACAACCTCGCCTTGATCGGTGGATGTGACCGGCTCGTATCCTCAGGCCTACCGGTGTTGCTCGGAGCCAGCCGAAAGAGCTTTATCGCCGAGCTTTCTCCGTCGGATCCTGGCCGGCGTCTCGGGGGCAGCCTGGCGGCGGTTGCTTGGGGTGCCCAACACGGGGTCGCCATCTTGCGGGTGCATGATGTTTGGGAAACGGCTCAATTCCTTCGGGTCTGGAGTGGGATACATTCCGTCGCGGACGTCGGATGATCTTGAGATAGTGGTGGTCAAGTGATGGAAGCGCTCATACAGTGGCTGCAACCGGTCGCCGGTTGGATCGACATCTTGGATGTCCTGTTGGTGACCCTGGTCATCTACAACCTCCTGCTCTTGATCCGTGGGACCCGGGCGGTGCAAGTGGTTTTGGGCATCGTGGTGTTGGTCTTGGTGTACCGGTTGGCGAGCTTCGCCGGCCTGTCGGCGCTCGAGGCTACGCTCGAGAAATTTTTTGGGGTGCTGCCCGTCGCCATATTGGTTCTCTTTCAGCATGAGATTCGCAGAGCCCTGGCGAGCTTCGGCCGAACGCCGCTGTGGGGTCTAGGGACCTCCGCACAGCAGGTGAAAGATCTCTACAACGACGTCGTGGTCGCGGCGTCCACCCTTTCGGACCGCAAAATCGGAGCCTTGATCGTTTTCGAGCGTCAAGAAGGTCTGCGCAACTACATTGAAAACGGCTTCACCGTCGACGCGGTGGTTTCACCCTCGCTCTTGGTGTCGCTCTTCCACCCCGAAACTCCGACCCATGACGGCGCGGTCATCGTGCAAGGGGACCGCTTGGCGGCGGCCACATGTTTTTTGCCGCTGACCCGAAGCTCGGAGCTGTCCAAAGAGCTGGGAACGCGCCATCGGGCGGCTCTCGGCATCTCCGAGGAAACCGATGCCGTCGCTCTGGTCGTTTCCGAGGAAACCGGCTCCATCTCGTTGGCTGTAGGTGGGCAGATGCATCGACGGCTCTCGTCGTCGTCCTTGGCAACCCTGCTGATCAAATATTTGGTCACCGAGAAGTCCCGGCCTGAGGGGGAAGTGTGATGGGACGAGGCAGCCTCTTTCTGTTTTTCCTATCGCTGATCTTTGCGGTGGTGATCAAATTCGCGGTCCATGAGCAAAGGCAGCTTTCGGAGCGGGTGGTGGAAGCTCAAGTCAGCTACGGGCAGCCGCCGGAAGGCATGATTTCGTTTGACCTTCAGGAGAGCGTAAGAGTCGGTGTGCGAGGACCGTCGAGTGATATCTCCCGGCTAGCCCCTTTCACCGTCGAGGTCTTGGCTCGCATCCCGAAGGGACGGCCGGGTCCGCGGGAGATCGTGCTCGAAACCGAGGACGTGAGGTTCAACGTTCCCGGTGATTTTGAGACGCTGTCGTTGGAGCCGAACCGTTTCACCATCCAAGTGGAAGAGCGGCTGGAAAAGACCGTGCCGATTCGGGTGGTCTTTTCCGGCGAGCCCGCCGCCGGCTCTCGGCAGTCCCAGCCCACGGCGAGGCCCGCTGAAGCGGTCGTGGCCGGACCGCGGTCCAAAGTGGAACGGCTGGTTGAGCTGACTGCCACGGTGAATCTCGACGGACATGCCCGCAGCTTTGAAGAATCGGTGCCGGTGGTGTCCACCGATCCGCTGGTCAAGGTCGTTCGACCGACCATTGTGGTGGTCAGCGTGCCGATGGAAGAACCCGAGCTTTCGATAAATTTCGGCGAATTCGAGAAGGAAGACGAACGTTGAGCCAGCCCCGATTTTTCGGTACTGATGGGATTCGTGGGAAGTTCGGAACAGCACCCCTGGACGAGCCTACGGTACGTCGCTTGGGAGCTGCCTTGGGAGCTGACTTGGTCCGCAAGGCGGCCGCGCCGAGGGTCGTTCTCGGGGGAGATACCCGCGACTCCACGCCGATTTTGTGCTCATGGCTGGCGGCGGAGCTCCAAGCCCAGGGCATGGACGTTCAATATTTAGGCACCGTGCCGACGCCGGGGGTGACGTTTACCGTTTTGGACGGCGAGGCGGCCGCGGGAATTGCCGTGTCGGCCAGCCACAATCCCCACCCCGACAACGGCATCAAGCTGATCGATTCCACAGGATTCAAGTGGTCGCCCAAGGCAGAGGTGATGTTGGAAGGGCGGATGGAGGAGGCCGAGGTCAGCGGTGGGCAGGTGCAGCTCGAGATCGACGAGCGGGCCTTGGCGACCTACCGGCAAGCCTTGGCCTCGACCCTCGATGGTCGTCGGCTCGAAGGGCTGAAGATGGTCTTGGATGTTGGTTTTGGAGCCGCGACTCCCTTCGCTCGTGACTTATTCGCCGGTCTCGGTGCGCAGGTGACAGTGCTCCACGACCAACCGGATGGATGCAACATCAACCTCAACTCCGGCTCGACCCATCCTGAGGTGCTGGCGGCGGCAGTCCGAGATGTGGGTGCCGATCTGGGAATCGCCTTCGATGGGGATGCTGACCGGGCGATCATGGTCGATGATCGAGGTGAGGTCCGCGACGGGGATGCGATTCTCTTCCTTTGGGGGCTCGATCTCAATCGGCGAGGGGCGTTGCCGGAGTCCGGCGTGGTGGCGACCACCATGAGCAACCTGGGTCTCGAGGTCGCCCTGCGTCGAGAGGGCATCGACCTGATCCGCTGTGGTGTGGGGGATCGTGAGGTGGTGGCGACTCTACGCGAGCGGGGCTTGGTGCTCGGCGGTGAGCAAAGCGGGCATATCGTGAATCTCGACCTTTCGACCACCGGTGACGGATTGTTGACCGCCCTGCAGCTGGCAGACCTTCGAGCGCGCTCCGGGAAAACCGTGTCGGAGATGCTGGACGGGTTCGAGCGTTTTCCTCAATTGCTTCGCAACCTGCCCGTGCGCCACAAACCGCCCTTGGATTCCATCCCTTCGGTGGTGGCGGCGGCGCGTCAGGTCAAGGATGAGCTCGCCGACCAAGGACGGCTCGTATTGCGGTATAGCGGAACCGAGCCGCTGGTGCGCATCATGATCGAAGGGGCTGATCGGCAGGGCATTGAGGCCTTGGCGGATCGCCTCGCTGAGGTGTTGAATCAAGAGCTGGCTTGAGGATCTCGAAGCCGACTGCCCCTTGATGGAAAGATCCGTCCGACGGACCGGACCCTACTGAAGAGATGACGACCATGAGCCGTGAGCTAAAGCTGTCAGTGAATATCGATCATGTGGCGACCCTCAGGCAGGCGCGCAGGTCGCCCTATCCCGATCCAGTGGAAGCCGCCGAGCTGGCGGAGCAAGCCGGCGCGGCGGGGATCACCGCTCATTTGCGCTGTGATCGACGCCATATTCAGGACGACGACGTGCGTCGGCTGCGTCGGCATGTCCGGGGCAAGCTGAACCTGGAGATCTCCCTCGCGGACGAAATGCTGGTGCTGGCGGAGGAGATCCGACCGGATCAGGTGACCCTCGTGCCGGAGCGTCCCGAGGAAGTGACCACCGAAGGCGGGTTGGATGTGGTCCGGGGCGCCGAGGCCATCCGCGCGGGCGCTGAGCGTTTGGTGGCTCACGGTTGTGCGGTTTCGGTCTTCCTCGATCCGGATGCACGGCAGCTCGAGGCATTGGCGGCTCTGGATCGCGATCTCGTTCCCGGCTTTGAGATCAATACGGACGCTTTCACCAAAGCGACCCTGGGCGACGACGAGCTCTTGATCGGCAAAGAGCTGGAGAAAGTCCAGCAGGTGGCGATGCGGGGAGCGGATCTAGGGTTTCAGGTTTTCGCGGGCCACGGCATCACGACGGCGAACGTCGGGGCAATCGCCGCCATCCCCCAGGTGGAAGAGCTCAACATCGGCCATTGGTTGGTCAGCCGCGCCGCCATGGTGGGAATCTCGACTTCAGTCCGAGAGATGCTGGCGGCCATGAGAGCGGGTCGCCGAGGTTAGCCGAGCCGGCTACCGTTCGATCTCGAGATCGGTGGGGAATTCGGGCTCTGGATCTCGGAAGATGATCGAGGTCGACTGTATGGGCACCAGGACTCGGTGCTGGCGGTTGTTGAATCCCAGCCTCAGCTCGTAGTAGCCGAGTTGATTGATGCTCACCAGGGTCGCTTTTTGATTCTTGACCGCGAGCTGGTCATTGGAGATTTGTACTTCGGCGGGTAAGTCCATCAATCGCTCCTAATCCTGATAATGCCCTTGGTCCTTGTAGTCTTTGAGCTTGCGCTGCAAGGTGCGCAAGCCGATTCCCAGGAGCTTGGCGGCGTCGGCTCGGTGTCCCCGGGTCCTGCGAAGGGTCTCCAAAATAGCCTGCCGTTCAATTTCTTCCATGGTCCGAGGCTCGCCGAGCAAGGGCTGAACCGGGGGGATGTCCTGCCCGGCGGCGGATCCCGAGTCCACCACCTCCGCGGGCAGAGATTCTAAAGGAATCTCACCACCGGGCTGGAAGATGATGACCGACTCCAGCACGTTCCTGAGCTGGCGGACATTGCCGGGCCAGGAGAATCGGTTGAGAGCCTCCAAAGCCTCAGCCGTCAGGTGCATCGCCGGCTTGTCGTGCTCTTCGGCCAGCTCCTTCAGATAGTGGTCCACCAGCAACGGCAAGTCACCGTGTCGTTCCCTCAAAGGCGGAATATCGAGGGTCACGACCTTGAGCCGGTAATAGAGGTCTTCCCGGAACTCGCCGTCTTCGACCATCTCTTCGAGGTTGCGGTGGGTGGCTGCCAGCAGCCTGAAATCGACCTCGATCAGCTCGTGTCCTCCCACTCGCATGATCTTGCGTTCTTCCAGCACCCGCAACAGCTTCACTTGTAGGGCAGCGGAAAGCTCGCCGATTTCGTCGAGAAAGAGAGTGCCCTTGTGGGCCAGCTCGAATTTGCCGATTTTGCGGGATACCGCGCCGGTAAAGGCTCCGCGCTCATGGCCGAAGAGCTCGCTCTCCAGGATCTCATGGGGGATCGCACCGCAGTTGATGGCGAGAAATCGTTCGTGAGCCCGGGGGCTGTTCAAATGGAGGGCGTTGGCGACTAGCTCTTTTCCGGTTCCCGACTCGCCGGTGATCAGGACGCTCGAACGCGTGGGGGCGACCATCCGCATTTTTTCGAACAGCCGTTCCATGCTGCCGGATCTGCCGATGATGCTCTCGTAACCGAAGCGTTTGTCGAGCATCTGGCGCAGGTTGGTGACTTCTTCCTTCAGTCGACGGTTGTCGAGCAGGTTCATCACCCGCTTGCGCAGCTCGTAGAGGTCGACGGGTTTGGTCAGGTAGTCGTCGGCTCCGACTTGCATGGCCTGGACCGCGTTTTCGATCGAGCCGAATCCTGTGACCAGCACGATGGCGATGTCCAGCTCCTGCTTGCGAGCCTGTTGGATCAGCTCGATGCCGTCCATTTCAGGCATGCGCAAGTCGCAGACCACCAATTGCACCTCGGGGGTCGTGTTGAGGAATGCGAGGGCATGACGGGCGTCGTCGAAGGTGCGTACCGTCAGACCGGCCTTCTCGATCGCGATCGCCATGGATTCGCGCGAGCCGGTCTCGTCGTCGATCACAAGAACTTGGGGCTTCTCGACCATGGGGGGATTTTGGCACAACCGGTGGTCGGCTGGACAGGGTGCAGCCCAAAGGGTAGGTGCTTCGGAGGCCGTCCTCAAAAGGGTCGAAAAATAGCGGGAAGCGGCAAAAATACCGAAAACCAAATGGCGCTTCGAAAAAAGAGCCCATAAATAAAATGCCGGAAGCGTTTTTACGCTCCCGGTCTTTCTACCCGCTTGACAAAAATGCGTTGTCTGCTTGCGCTGACTTCGCAGGCCTTTGAGGCCTCAGCTTCTCGAAGTGTAGGCTCCGCAGAAGCTAGTTCGTCCCGAGGCTTGGGGAAGGCTCCCCAAAAAGAGAACTAACAAGACACCCCTTTGCGAAGGTCGAAACCTCCATCCCTCCGGTCAATGATAAGAACCCCTTTGTGAGACCTTGCGGCCTCGCATCCCTCCTGAATTCACATCCCTCAAAGTATCCAGATCAACTGAATCCCATTAGGAGACTGAACCCAATCCATCGAATCCGGGCCGTGTGTTCGAGCTAGGCAACGGCGTGAGCCGTTTCGACCTGCCGGCCCGAGGCCCCGTTTCGACAGGACTAATGTTAGATCCTGACCGGGCTCGGAACCATCCGCGCTGGGCCTATTGTGTTGTAGGACAAACTGCTATTTATTTGCTTTTTTCTATTTTTGTGAGACTGACGCGTCGACTTGCCCGCGACCCCTTGACACTCCGAAAGGTGCCTGCTCTAATTCGCCGGTCACGATTGATTTGGCAGACGATATCCAACCGGGGATATCCAAACATTGAGCGTCACATCTGAGCACATGATGATCACCCTCCACCACAACTCCCATTCTTGCTCCAGCCACGGCTGGTGGTGGCACGGCGTGCATCATTTCGGTTCTTAGGTTGGGATTCGTCCCGGCCGCGTGCGGACCCGGGGCGAGGATCAGACCCATATCAGGCTAAACCTCTTTCCGGGCTCCCTCCGCCGGGGCCGCTAACGGAAAGAGGTTCTTGCTTTGCGTGAAACGACTTTGGTCGCAACCCTGACGTCGGCTCCTTCCCCCGATGGAAAGGAGCTTACGACGTTGCCACCAGGGGTGGGCTGGCTCGAGGTGCGAGGGGATTTGGTCGGTGAGCTGAGCCCGGAATGGCTCCGCGATCGATTCTCAGGTGGCCTGATCTACACCCTTCGATCGAAGAGCGAGGGCGGCAGCTTCGAAGGCGGCCGCTTGGCGCGACGCAAACGCCTGTTGGCGGCCCATGCCCACTACGATCTGGTGGATCTCGAGGGGGATCGAGATCTTTCGCCCGAAATTCTGGTGGAAATCCCACCGGAGCGACGGTTGATCTCCTGGCACGGCCCCGCCACCCACCTCACAGGTCTCAAACAGCGTTTTGAGCTGTTGTCGACGACCCAAGCCAAGTATTACAAGATGATCCCCACGGCGAAGGAGTCGGGCGACGATCTCTGCTGCTTGGCCCTTTTGCTCGATTTGAGGCGCGAGGATTTCATTTGCTTTGCCGCCGGAGACATCGGTAGCTGGACCCGGATCATCGCTCCGCGGTTAGGGTGTCCGTTGATCTACGGAGCCTTGGGAGACATTCCGGGGGCTCCGGGTCAGCTGACGGTGCAGAAGCTGCACGAGGATTTCGGCCTTCCCCAGATCGGCGACATGCAGGCGCTCTACGGCATTGTCGGCAAACCCGTCGCGCACTCCCTATCTCCCAAGTTGCACAACGGCGCGTATCGAGCCTTGGGGATTCCCGCGGTCTACGTGGCCTTCCATGCCGAGTCCTTCGGCGACTTTTGGCTTGAGATCGTGGAATCCGATGGCCTGGAGTCCTTGGGGTTACCGCTCCGCGGATTGTCCGTGACCTCTCCATATAAAGAAGTAGCCCTCGCGGTGTCCGGAGCGTCGAGCCCGCGGGCGCAGCACATCGAAGCCGCCAACACTTTGGTGCTTCACGATCGAGTTTGGGAGGCCGAGACCACGGACCCGGACGGTGTGGTGTTGGCCCTGGAGAAGAAAGGCGCGCGCCTTCGGGGTGCCACCGCCGCGGTGGTCGGCTGTGGAGGGGCGGGCAAGGCAGCCGCCTACGGCTTGCAGCTGGCCGGCGCCAAGGTGACTCTGGTCAATCGCGGCCGGGAACGGGGTGAAAGGGCGTCGATGGCTTTGGGGCTGCCGTTTTTACCCCTGACGGACTTCGATCCTTCCCGATACGACGTCGTGATCCAAGCCACGGGTCAAGGACATCACGAGACCGACGACTTGGTCTTCGATCCGGAGCGCTTGAAACCATCCGCAGCCGTGTTGGACATGGTCTACGGTCCTCGCCCCACCCGTCTGCTCCGACAAGTCAAAGACTCCGGACGGATCGCCGTCGACGGCCGAGCCATGCTGCTGAACCAGGCTCTCGAACAATTCAGATTGATGACCGGTGAGCCGCTTTCCGAGGCACTCGCCCGGGAGCTGCTCGGACTGGAGGATTCCATATGAAAGTCTCGGCGTCTTTGCCGACTGGTGTAGCCGCCCTGCTTTTTGAGGGAGCGCGCCGACACCGCCGTCTCGAAAAGACGATGGTGGACATGCTGGAGGACCGAGGATTTCAGGAGGCGATCCTGCCGGTAGTCGACTACCTTCGGCCCTACGAGGACCTGCTCAGCTCACAAAGCCGCTCGGAGCTCTATCGATTCGTGGATCGCGACGGCGAGCTTTTGGCCATGCGCGCGGACTTCACCCCCATGTTGGCTCGGTTGCTGGCCCCCCATATTTCGAGTCTCAACCTGCCGATCCACCTCTTTTATCGCGGCGACGTGCTGCGGTATCAGGAAGAAAGGGCCGGCCGACAGCGTGAGTTCTACCAGCTCGGCGCCGAGGTGCTGGGAATGGAAGGCGGACAGGCTGAGGAGGAGGCGTTGATCCAATTTCTCGACCTGCTGCGGGTCGGGGAGCGAGCCCATCTGGTGGTGGTCTTGGGGTTTGCCGGCGCTCTTGACCGACTCTTGCTCGAACGCTCTGGCGACGGCATGAAAGCGTCGGATTTCGTGGATGCCATGGTCCGTCGGGAGCGACGTCACGCCCGCAAGGCGGGGAGGGCATTGCTCGAAGTGGTTGAGGACGGAGTGCCGGCGGATCCGTCGGTGCTCGGGGAGCCGGCCGCTGCCCGGCTCGAGGCCTTGCGAGCGCTGCGCAAGCGACTGGCGCCCCGATTCCCGGAGGTCGACTTGCGCATCGACTTGGCGGAATTCGCCGACCAGGTGGTCGAGCCCTCGCTATTGGGCGAGATCGGTACCCGCGCCTATTACGACGGATTGGTCTTTCGAGCCTTCGCCGGGGCGGGGGCGGAGCCGGTGGGAGCCGGCGGCCGATATGACCGTCTCTTCTCGAGCCTCGGGGCGGAGGTGACCGCCGCGGGTTTCTCGTTCAGCATCGACCGACTTCTCAGCCCTTCCTCGGAGATCGACCGATGATTCGTTTGGCATTGCCCAAAGGACGTAATCTCAGCACCGCGCTCAAGGCGTTTGAAGCGGCGGATTGGCCCTTGGATTCCCTAGAAAAGGGTGACCGACGCCTGCGGATTCCATTCCCCGAAATCGACGCCGAAGCGCTGCTGCTCAAAGATTGGGACGTCCCCCTCTACGTGGAATACGGCATTGCAGACGTGGGTGTAGTCGGCAGCGATGTGCTTGAGGAGGTGGGTGGTGATGTATTGGTACCCGCCAGATTTACCGAAGGTCGGAGCCGCATGTCCTTAATCGGCAAGGGTGGCCTCCCGAAGCCGGGGCAGCAAGTGCGTCTCGCTTCGAAGTTTCCCAACATCGCTCGGGCCGTGGTTGCGACCAAGCCCTGGAGCGCGGAAATTTTGAAGCTTTGGGGCTCGGTGGAGCTCGGGCCGTTGCTCGACCTCTCGGAAGTGGCGCTCGATATCGTGCAAACCGGTCGAACTTTGAAGGACAACAACCTACTGGAGCTGGAAGCGGTCCGCGAGGTGGCTCCGATTTTGATCGTCAATCGAGCCGCATACCAAAACCACCGGCAGGCTTTGAACGGTCTGCTTCGCCGGATGGAAGCCGCAGGGGTGGTGGAGTGACGTTGGCCGCTCGAATTCACGGAGATATGACATGGCGACTCTGAAAATTACCAAAGCGGAAAGCCGCGCCGGAAATAAATTGTTGGCTCGATTGGAAGGTCGAGGCGCGAGCATCCTAGACCCCACCATCGTCCGCCAGACCACTGCGATCGTCGACAGCGTGCGCAAAACCGGAGATCGAGGGCTGCTCAGGGCGGCGCGCAAATTCGACGGGGTCAAGGTGAAATCCGTCGAGGACTTGCGTCTCAAGGCCGAGCGCACGGACCGTCGGCAGCTGCCCGCTGGTTTTGAGCACGCGTTGGAACGATCGATCGTGGCGGTGGAGAGGTATCACGAAGGGCAACGGCACGGCGGCTTCCGCTTCGCCGAGGGCGGCGTGGAGCTGACCGAAAACCGACGCCCCCTTCGCCGGGTCGGGATCTATATCCCCGGCGGGCGAGCGAGCTACCCCTCCTCCGTGGTGATGACGGTGGGGCCGGCCAAGCTGGCGGGGGTCGACGAAATCGTGGTCGCCACGCCCATGGCCGGCTTCCGTCGCAGCCCGGCCCTTCGTCACGTTTTGGAGCGTTTGGGGGTCCGGGAAGTCTGGGCCATGGGCGGTGCCCACGCGGTGGCGGCCATGGCCTACGGCACGGAAACCATCGGCCGGGTCGACAAAATTGTCGGCCCCGGCAACGCCTGGGTCACCGCCGCCAAACACCTGGTCTCCGGCCACGTGGCGATCGACGGCTTGGCCGGTCCGAGCGAGGTCTTGATCATCGCCAGTGGTGACGGAGTCGATGCGGAATGGGTGGCCGCCGACCTGCTGGCTCAAGCAGAGCACGATCCTATGGCCACCGCCCTCTTGATCACCGATCGTCCGAAGCTCGCCCGTGAGGTCGAAAAAGCGCTGGCGCGGCAGCTCAAGAGCTTGAGCACCGCCAAGGTGGCGAGAGCGTCCCTCAAGGATTACGGCGCAGCCATCGTGGTGCGGGACATGGACACGGCGTTGCAATGGGCCGAGCGCATCGCCCCGGAGCATTTGCAATTGGTCGGTCGGGAGGCGGAGGGCTTGGCGGAGAAGATCCGCAACGCCGGGGCTGTTTTCGTCGGTGCTTCGACCCCTGAAGTCTTCGGCGACTATCTCGCCGGTCCGAGCCACGTGCTGCCCACGGCCGGCACCGCCCGATTCACCTCCGCGCTGGGCATCGAGGATTTCATCCGCCGCAGCCACATCGTCCGTTTCAGCTCGGAAGCGGCCGGCCGTTGCGCGGCCGCGGCGGGGGTGCTCGCCGACGTTGAAGGGTTGCCGGCCCACGCGGCCTCCGCCCGTCTGCGTTCCCGCGGCACCCACACCCCCCGTGACGGCGAAGGGCGGGGCTCCAAGGGTGGTGGAGCCTGATATGACCAGTCTCAGCCCAGAGCCGGCGGCGGGTCGCCCGGAGACGTGGGTCCGCGACGAGGTGAAACGCCTCAAGATCTACCATCTGGATTTGACCCCCTGTCGCCACAAATTGGATCAGAACGAGGTGCCCTACGAGCTGCCCGTGGCCTTTAAGCGGCGGATCGCAGAGCGCTGGGTGGCCACCGAGTGGGCCAAATACCCGGACTTCCATTCCGATCGGGTGCGGGAGCTGTTGGCCGACCGTCATGCATGGCCGATGGAGGGCATCTTGGTGGGCAACGGCTCCAACGAGCTCTTGGGGGTGACGCTGGAAGCCATCAGCAGGCCCGGTGGTGAGGCCCTGGCCACCATTCCCAGCTTCGGCCTCTATCGGATGTTCATCGAGCGGGCCGCGCTAAAGCCTCGATTCATTTCCGCGGATGCGGACCTGAAGCTGCCGATGTCCGCGTTGCTTGAAGAAGTCGCGGAGGATCCGAGCCGGCCGGTGATCCTATGCTCGCCGAACAATCCGACGGGCGACGCGGTCACCACCGAGCAAGTCGAGGAGCTTTTGTCGCTGCTGCGAGCACCCCTGCTGCTCGACAACGCCTACGGCGAGTTTTGCCGTTACGACTATCGACCCTTGCTCGAGAAGCATCGCCATCTCGTGCTCTTCCGTACCTTCTCTAAAGCCTGGTCCCTCGGTGGTTTGCGATTGGGTTATTTGATGGCCGACCCCGACTTGGTGCACCAGCTGATGAAGGTCAAGCTGCCTTACAACGTCGGTATCGGCCACGGTTTGGCGGCCCAGGCGGTTCTGGAGCATCCGGCGGCCGCGGAGCGTCGAGTGCGGGCGATCCTCGGACGTCGACCCCAATGGCAGGCCATGCTCTCAGAGCTGGGTTTCGAGGTCTTCGATTCGGAAGCCAACTTCTTCCTGGCTCGGGTGCCCGAGGGGCGTGACGTCGATCGAATCCGGGCGGGGCTCGAAGCGCGGAGCATTCGGGTGCGCGACGTGTCGAAATATCCCGGTTTGTCCGGCTGCATGCGGGTCTCGGTGGGCTCTGGACGGGCCCTGCGGGACGTGCGCGTCGCCCTCGAAGAGATGTTGAACCCAGCACCGAGCGCGGAGAACGACGATGACTGAGCATCGACGGGACCGAAAAGGATCGATCGAGCGTCGAACCCGAGAGACTCAAATTCAAGCGACCCTTAATTTAGACGGTGGCGAGCGTCGGATCGACGTGCCCGGGGGTTTCTTCGCTCATATGCTCGATGCCCTGACCACCCACGGTGGATTGGGCATCGACCTGAAGGCGGAAGGAGACACCCACGTCGATCTGCATCACACGGTCGAGGACGTCGGCATTTGCTTGGGCGAAGCTCTGGTAGAAGCCCTCGGGGATCGCGCGGGCATCGTGCGTTTCGCTGATGCCTACGCACCCCTCGACGAAGCCTTGGCGAGGGCGGTGGTGGACATCTCAGGAAGGGGTTTCTTCGTCTACAACGTGCCGCCTGAGCTGGAGCACACCTGGGTGACCCAGGACTTTCCCCTCAGCCTGATCGTGGATTTCTTCCAAGCGTTCGCGGATCGCGGCCGTTTCACCCTGCATCTGGATATCTTGCGCGCCCGAAACGGACACCATGCCGCGGAGGCGGCCTTTAAAGCCGTGGCCGTGGCCCTGCGTCGAGCGATCGCCGTGCGCGCGGGAACGTCGAGCGCCGACGTGCCGAGCACCAAGGGGAGCCTCACTGTATGAGCGATCCGCGATCTGCTGCTCCCGGTCACCGCGTGGTGGTGATCGACGCGGGTGTCGGCAACCTGGGGAATTTAATGCGTGCTTTGGCCCATTTGGGGGCCGAGGCCGAGCTGACCGTGGATCCGGAGGTCGTTGCCGGAGCCCGATGTTTGGTGTTGCCCGGGGTCGGTGCGTTCAGGCCTCCCCGGGAAAACTTGCGCGGCGAGATGGAAACCGCCGTCCGCCGAGCCTTGGACGCCGGCGCTTATCTCCTGGGCATCTGTGTCGGCTACCAATTGCTCTTCGACGCCAGCGACGAATTCGGCTCCACCGATGGTTTGGGCCTGCTGCCCGGGCAGGTGCAACGCCTGCCGGACGGGGTGTCCCTGCCGCAAATCGGCTGGAATCAATTGGTCGACGTCCGGGACGAGCATCCGCTCTTTCGCGGTCTCGAGGCCGGTAGTCATTTCTATTTCGTCCACACCTACGCGCCGTTGGAGGTGCCGGAGTCGGCGGTGCTGGCGCGGGCGAAACACGGCACGACCTTTGTCGCCGTCGCCGGTCGGGACCGGGTTTTCGGTACTCAATTCCACCCGGAAAAAAGCGGCGCCAACGGTTTGCGGCTGATCGAGAACTTTTTGGAGATGGCCCATGAAGCTGATTCCAGCCATTGACTTGCGCCAAGGCAAAGTGATCCGCCTTTCCCAAGGGGACGACGGCCGTCGGACCGAATACGCGCATGATCCCGCGGACTTGATCCGCACCTTTGCCGAGGCTGGGGTCAGCCGGGTCCACATCGTCGACTTGGACGGCGCCTTCGGCGAACAGCCACAACGACCCCTAATCGAATCGTTGGTGAGGCTGGCCGCCGGCATGTCCGAGCCGCTGTTGGTCGAGCTCGGTGGCGGTTTGCGCGACGAGGAGTCCGTGGCCTGGGCGGTCGACGCCGGTTGCGATCGGTTGGTGCTGGGCTCCATGGTGGTCAAGGATTTCGATCGATTCCACCGTCTGGTGAAGCGTTTCCCGGACCGATTGGTGCCGGCGGTGGAAGTGGCGGCGGGTCGAGTCCAGGTCTCCGGCTGGACCGAGTCCGCGGCGGTCGGCATGCTGGAGCTGTGCCAGAAGCTCTCGGGCTTGCCGTGTCCGGCCGCGCTGGTCACGGATGTGGATCGAGACGGCACCATGACCGGTCCGAATTTAGAGCTGGCCCAACGGGTCGCCCGCCTGAGCGGCTTGCCCACCATCCTCTCTGGTGGGGTCACCAGCCTCGACGACCTGCGGGCGGCCGCGAAAGCGACCGAGCTGGATGGGGTGATCGTGGGCAAGGCGTTCTACGAAGGGCGGTTCACCCTAGAGGAGGCGCTCGAGATTTTGGAAGGACCAGGAACCCAAGGAGGCTCGGAATGAGCGGGGAAACCGAAGCGAGCCTGCCGAAGATCACCGTGCGAGTCGAGCGGGGAGGTGAGAGCGGTCTGACCTTCCGGGTGATTCCATGCTTGGACGTCAAGGACGGACGGGTGGTGAAAGGCATTCAATTCAAGAACCTGCGCGATCTCGGGGATCCCGCGGAGTCCGCCCGGCGTTATGCCGAGCAGGGGGCGGACGAAATCGTCTTCCTCGACATTACTGCGGCACCGGAAGGACGCGACACGGATCTGGATTGGGTCCGACGCACTGCCGAGCAAGTCTTCATTCCCCTTTCCGTCGGTGGTGGGGTGCGCAAATTGGACGACGCCGCACGCTTGTTGCGGGCCGGGGCCGACAAAGTCGCTACCAATACTGCGGCGATCGAGCGGCCGGAGCTTCTCACCGAGCTGGCCGAGCACTTCGGCAGCCAATGCGTGGTGCTTTCCGTCGACGCGAAGCGCCTCACGGGCTCAGACCAGCCGCCGGCTTGGGATGTGGTCACCCACGGCGGTCGCAAGGCCCGCAACATGGACGTCTTGGAGTGGATCGAGCGCGGGGTGGAGCTCGGGGCCGGAGAGATCTTGTTGACCTCGATCGACGCCGACGGCACCCGCGACGGTTACGACTTGGAGCTGATGCGTCGGGTCACCCGGCAGGTCAGCGTGCCGGTGATCGCTTCCGGCGGTGCCGGCAACCTCGATCACCTGGCGGATGCCATGGAAGCCGGGGCTTCGGCGGTCTTGGCCGCCTCCATTTTTCACGAGGGCACATATACCGTGGCGGAAGTGAAGCACCGGCTGCGACAACGGGGTTTCGCCATGCGCGAGGAGATAGGTTGATGGTACGGCACGATATCGATCCGTCGAAGCTCAAGCTCGACTCCCGGGGCCTGCTTCCCGTGGTGGCCCAAGACGTCGCCACCGGCACGGTGTTGATGCTCGCCTGGGCGGACCGGGAGGCGGTGGAGAAAACCCTGGAGACCGGAGATGCCTGGTTTTGGAGCCGGTCGCGGAAGGAGCTGTGGCGAAAGGGCGGAACCTCCGGCAATGTGCTCAAGGTGGAGGAGGTACTGCAGGATTGCGATGCCGACAGCCTGCTTTACCGGGTCCATCCCCAAGGGCCGGCTTGTCATCGCGGGACCCGAAGCTGCTTCGAGCCCGCCACCGGTGAGCTCGAGCTGGGCTGGTTGTCCCAGGTGCTCGAGGCCCGCAAGAGCTCGGGTGATACGAGCTCCAGCTATACCGCTGGATTGCTGGCGAAAGGGCGCCCTCGAATCGCCCAAAAAGTGGCCGAGGAAGCCGCCGAGACGGTGATCGCTGCGCTCACCCTGCACGACGACGAGGGGCGAGATCCCGAGGACGAGCTGGTGGGTGAAGCGTCGGACCTGCTCTACCACCTGCTCGTTCTATTGCTCGACTGCGGCATCCCCCCTCGTCGAGTGGCGGAGAAGTTGGCGGAGCGGCATCGAGAGACGAAGACCTGACCATCTACTGACCCCAGCTTTCCACATCTGCGAGCAACCCATGAGCGACTCATCTCCTGCCGCGACCATCCACGCGGCCTCGACCACCGCACCCGGTCCCGACTCGACCTCCACCACCGCACGGCGAGCCGTGGTCCATGTGCGCGAATTCTTGGCGGACACCTTGACCCCCCTGGCGGTATATCAGCGCCTCGAGCCCTTGTCGCCGGTCCGCTTCCTATTGGAAAGTGTCACCGGCGGCGAGCAGGTGTCTCGCTTCAGCTTCTTGGGCGTGAAACCCCGGGAAATTTATCGGCTTTACGAGGACCGCCTGGAGGTCCAAAAGGGCAAGACCAGCCGGGCCCTCGCCGGTCCACCCCTAGATGTCTTGCGCGGGGTGTTGCGGTCGATCCGCAGCGAAAAAGGGCCGATTCCGTTCACCGGTGGCTACGTGGGCTTTTTCGGTTACGATCTGGTGCGGATGATCGAAAAGCTCCCGGCCAAACCCCACGACCCCTTTGGGTTGCCGGTGGGTGTCTTCGCCCGTTTCGACACCGTGGTGGTATTCGATCATGCGCGGCAGCGGGTCTTGGTGGTGGCCAACGAGATCGAAGGGGAAGTGTCGATGACCCAGGCTGAGCGGGATTTGGCTCGGGTCTCCAAGCTGTTGACCTCCTCGAGCTCTGCCGGCAGCAGCCGTGCCGTCCCCATGCCGACCGAGTCGGACACGCCCAGCGCGCCTACCAGCCGGGTGTCCATGGACGGCGCCACCTATAGGCAAGCGGTGGAGAAGGCGAAGGAATACATCGGTGCCGGCGATATCTTTCAAGTCGTGCTGGCCCGTCGTTGGACGGTGCCCCACGCACCGGGACCCTTGGCCCTCTATCGCGCCCTGCGGATGGTGAATCCCAGCCCCTATATGGTTCTCTTGGAGCTGCCGGACGCGGCTTTGGTCGGTGCTTCGCCGGAGATGCTGGTGCGAAAGGAAGGCATCCAAGTTCAGAATCGGCCGATCGCGGGTACCCGGCCCCGGGGAGTCGACTCCGAGGGGGATCGACGTCTGGCCGAGGATCTCAAAGCCGACGCCAAGGAGCGGGCGGAGCATGTGATGTTGGTGGACCTCGGGCGCAACGACATCGGCAAGGTGGGGCGGCCGGGCACGGTGAAGGTCGCCACCTTCATGGAAGTGGAAAAATATAGCCACGTCATGCATTTGGTGTCGTCGGTCCAAGCGGATCTCGACACCGGAAAGGATGGCCTCGACGCCCTCTTGGCCTGCTTTCCGGCGGGCACCCTCTCCGGAGCGCCGAAGATCCGGGCGATGGAAATCATCGATGAGCTCGAGCCGGAATCCCGGGGACCCTACGGCGGCGCGGTGGGTTATTTCTCCTATTCCGGAGATGTGGACACCTGCATCACCATTCGCACCTTGGTCGAGAAGGACGGCGAGACGTCGGTCTCCGCCGGTGCCGGCATCGTCGCGGACTCGGATCCGGCGGCCGAAGAACGGGAAACGGAAAATAAGGCGGCGGCATTGTTGGCCGCCGTGGGATTGGCCCAGAAGCTGGAGGAACGGTCGTGATTTTGCTGATCGACAACTACGATTCATTCACCTACAACCTGGTGCAATTGCTGCGTGAAGCCGGGGCCGAGGTGGAGGTGTTGCGCAATGACGCGGACACCGTCGAAGGCGTGCTCGCGCGCAAGCCGAGCGGCATCGTGCTGTCGCCGGGTCCCGGACGACCGGAGTCTGCGGGCATCTGCCTCTCGCTGTTGAAGGCCGAGCCGGACGTGCCCATCCTCGGAGTGTGCTTGGGGCACCAATGCTTGGGCCAGGCCTGGGGGGCCACCGTCGATCGCGCTGAAAAGCTGATGCATGGCAAGACCTCCATGGTCGACTACGAGCCGGATCCCCTCTTCGAAGGCCTTCCGAACCCTTTCCAAGCGACCCGCTACCACAGCCTATGTGTCCTCGAGTCCACCGTGCCCGACGACCTTCGCCCGATCGCATGGTCGGAGGAGCCACAGCCCGAGGGGCCACAGCCTGAGGAGCCACAGCCTGAGGGGCCGAGGGGCGGTGCCGACCCCGGGGAAACCCGGTCGATTCGAACCGTGATGGCCATGCGACACCGGCGATTACCCCATTGGGGAGTCCAATTCCACCCGGAGTCCGTGTTGACCTTCGCGGGCGTTCAGATGTTGCGCAACTTCCTCCGCATCTCCGGGGTGAGCGTCTCCAACGAGGCGCCGTCGCCGCTGGTGGAGCAAGAGCAGCTGGCGGCCGCGGGAGTGATGTCATGAGTCTCGCCAAAGACGCCTTGAAAACGGTGATGGGCGGACAGAGCCTGAGTCGGGAAACCACGGAGCAGCTTTTCGGTGAGCTGATGGACGGCAAGCTCAGCCCGGTGGTCAAATCGGCGTTGCTGGCGGCCCTCGCCACCAAAGGGGAGTCCGCTGGGGAAATCGCCGGCGCGGCGATCGCCATGCGCAGCCGGGTCCGCAAGATCCCCCACACCATCTACGGAGTGGTCGACACCTGCGGCACCGGTGGCGACGGCAAAGGCACCTTCAACATCTCCACCGCGGCGGCGATCGTCGCCGCTGCCGCCGGCGCACCGGTGGCCAAACACGGGAATCGGTCCGTCTCGAGCCGGTCCGGCTCCGCCGACGTGCTCGCCGCTCTCGGCGCGCGGATCGATTTGGAGCCGGAGGAAGCGGGAGAGGCACTCGCTAAGATCGGCATCGCCTTTCTATTCGCTCCCAATTTGCACCCGGCCATGAAAGAGGTCATGCCCGTGCGCAAAGAGCTGGGCGTGCGCACCATCTTCAACTGCCTTGGACCTTTGACCAACCCAGCCGGTGCCCGTCGGCAGGTGATGGGAGTGTTTTCCGCGGCGTTGGTAGAGACACTCGGTTATGTGCAGGCGGAGCTCGGGGCCGACCATTCTCTGGTGGTCCACGGCCACGACGGTTTGGACGAGATCACCACCACCGGGCCGACGACCATTGCCGAAACCCGCGACGGCGCCGTCCGGGTTTATGAGGTCACGCCCGAGCAGCTCGGGGTGCCGACGGCAAAGGCAGAAGACTTGCTGGGCGGTGAGCCCGAGGAAAACGCCGATCTGATGCGCAAGGTGCTAAGTGGTGAGCCCGGGCCGTTGGCGGATATCACCGCGGTCAACGCCGGAGCGGCGCTCTATGTGGCGGCTAAGGTGGATAGCCTGGAGGCAGGGGTGGAGACCGCTCGTGTGATGCTCTCGGACGGTACCGCGGCGGCCAAGTTGGAACAATTGTGTGCCTTCGGCCGTTGAGCGTCGTCGGGTGATCGCTCGGAGGCCGTTAAAGAGGTCCAGTGACATGACCGAAGACTTTGTTGCCACCCGCTGCCCCGGCATCAGATATCCTTTGCCCAGGAGACCCAAGCAGTGAGCCAGCCGCACTCAAACTCAGGAATCGCCGATGTTCTGGTGAAAATTGTCGCCAAACGTCAGGAGCGTTTGGATCAAGCCCGTGGGCGAGAGACCCTCACCGAGCCCCCTCGCATGGCTCGATTTCAGACGCCCGAAGGCAACGACTTCTTGCGCGCCCTAGCCGATCATCGCGGGCGGGCGGTGATCGCCGAGATCAAAATGGGCTCGCCGTCTCTGGGTTCCCTCAAAGGCACCTTTGATCCGGTGGAACAGGCTAAGGCCTATGCCCGGGGTGGCGCGGCTGCCATGTCGGTGGTGGTGGAACCGGACTTCTTCCACGGCAGCTATGACCTGCTGCGCGAGTGCACAGAAGCCTCGGGTCTGCCGGCGATCGCCAAGGACTTCATTGTCGATCCTTTGCAGCTGCGTTGGGCGCTGCGGGCGGGAGCCAAAGCGGTGCTCTTGATCGCCGCCCTCTATCCCGCCGCCGAGCTCTACGAATACGCGCAAATGGCCCGCCGTTTCGGCATGGTGCCGTTGATCGAAACCCATAACACCGCCGACGTCGCCAAGCTCTCCGGCCATGAATGGGAGCTGGTGGGGGTCAACAATCGGGATCTACGGACCTTTACCGTCAGTCTGGGAACGTCCGAGGGGCTCTACGGCTCCCTGCCGAAGGAAGCGTTCAAAGTCGCTGAAAGCGGGATGCATACCGCGGCCGATCTCGACCGTCTGAGCAGCGCGGGATTCGACGCCTTCTTGATCGGCGAGTCGTTGGTCAAATCTGGAGATCCCGAGGCCAAGCTGGCTGAGCTGTTGGGGAAATCCTGATGGTGAACGGGAGCCCCCAGACCGTGGTTGAAACGAATCCGGCGGCGCAGGGGTATCGACCCCGGGTCAAGATCTGCGGCGTCCGCACGGTCGAAGAAGCGGCCTTGGCGGTGGAGCTGGGAGCCGATTTGATCGGATTGAATTTTCATCCCCCCAGCCCGCGTTACCTCTCCGAGGCCGCGGCCGCGGAGCTGATCACGACGGTCCGGCAGCGCCTTGAAGGGCCCAACGTGCTTTGGGCCGGAGTCTTCGTCAATCGGCCGGTGGTCGAGGTGGATGAAATCGGCCGAAGTGTGGGTCTCGATTTGCTGCAATTCCACGGTGACGAGCGGCCTGAAGACGTGGCGAAAGTGGCCGGACGGGCGATCAAAGCCTTTCGGGTCAAGGACCGGCTCGACGCCGCGGTGCTCCACGGTTGGCTGGAGCTCGGAGCCTGGGGATTCGTGGTCGACTCCCGTCACCCGACCCTCTACGGCGGTAGCGGTGAATCGTGGAATTTCGAGTCGTTGAAAGATCCGTCTTTGGCGAGCCTGCTGGCCAATCGACGCGTGTTGATCGCCGGCGGTTTGTCGCCGGACAATGTGAGCGCGGCGCTAGGTGCCGCACAACCCTGGGGCATTGACCTATGCTCGGGCATCGAAGCCGCCCCGGGGAAAAAAGATCCGGAGCTCATGCGCCGGCTCTTCGAGGAGATCCGACATGTCGAAAGCATTAGCGCGCCCTGACGCGAGGGGTTATTTCGGCCCCTACGGCGGGCGATACGTTCCCGAGACTCTCATGCAGCCGCTCGACGAGCTGGCGCGGGCTTACGATAAGTGGAGCCGCAAGCGGGCTTTTCGGAATCAGCTTCGGGACCTCTTGGTCCACTACGCGGGTCGGCCGACACCGCTGTACTTCGCCGAGCGTCTGACCCAGGAGCTGGGCGGCGCCAAGATCTATCTCAAGCGGGAGGATCTGCTGCACACAGGGGCCCACAAGCTCAACAACGCCATCGGCCAGGCATTGTTGACCAAGATGATGGGCAAGAAGCGGGTGATCGCCGAAACCGGAGCCGGCCAACACGGGGTGGCGACGGCCACCGCCTGCGCGCTGCTGGGCCTCGATTGCGTGGTCTACATGGGCGAGGAAGACTGCCGTCGGCAGCATCTCAACGTCCAACGCATGAAGCTGCTCGGCGCCGAGGTCTGCCCGGTGGACTCCGGCAGCAAAACCCTGAAGGACGCGATCAACGAAGCGTTGCGCGATTGGGTCACCAACATCCGCGACACCCACTACATTCTCGGCTCGGTGCTGGGGCCGGATCCCTTTCCCCGCATGGTGCGGGATTTCCACCGGGTGATCGGCGACGAGGCCCGTCGGCAGCTGAAAAAGCAGGCCGGCACCTTCTCACCGGATATGGCGATCGCTTGCGTCGGCGGTGGCTCCAACGCCATCGGCTTGTTCACCGCCTTCATCGACGATCGCCGGGTGCGGTTGGTGGGTGTCGAGGCGGGCGGTCGGGGTCCGGAGCTCGGGGAGCACGCGGCCAGATTCGACGGCGGTGGCCTGGGGGTTCTGCACGGCACCCGAACGTGGATCCTGCAAGACAGCGACGGCCAAATCGCGACGACCCATTCGGTGTCGGCCGGTCTCGACTATCCGGCCGTCGGTCCGGAGCACGCCTTGCTCAAGGATATGGGGAGGGTGGAATACGAGAGCATCACCGACGAGGAGGCGATCGAAGCTTTCCACATGCTGTCGGCCACCGAAGGCATTCTGCCGGCACTAGAGTCGTCCCACGCGCTGGCCCAGGCGCGAAAAGTTGCTCCCCGGCTCTCTAAGCGGGCGATCGTGCTGGTCAACCTTTCCGGCCGAGGCGATAAAGATGTCGAGTCGGTGCTGCAATACGAAGCGGAGCGCGCCGAGCGATTGGGCGTGGCCGGAGATGAGTCGGATCCGGATTCCGGCGGTTTCACCATGCATCCGGCGGCGCGTAAATGGGGTGGTAAGACCGAGGAGGGCGCGTCGTGAGCGCTATCGCTGGAGTGTTCGAACGCTGCCGAGCCGAGAAACGCGCGGCCTTCATCCCCTTCTTGACCGCCGGCGATCCCGACCTGTCGAGGACCGCCGACTTGATGCAAGCCATGGTGGCCGGCGGCGCCGACATCATCGAGCTCGGGGTGCCCTTCTCGGATCCCATCGCCGACGGCCCGACCATTCAGCGGGCCACTACGCGGGCGCTGGAATCCGGCACCACCATGTCGGGTATTTTGAGGCTGGTGGCGCGCCATCGCGATCGCCTCGGCGTGCCCATCGTGTTGTTCAGCTACTTCAACCCGATCCATGCCCGTGGCGTGGAGAGCTTTGCAGAGCAAGCCGCCGCTTCCGGGGTCGACGGCGTGTTGTGTGTGGACCTGCCTCCCGACGAAGGGGGCGAGTACATTCCCGAAATGCGCCGTCAAGGCCTCGATACCGTGTTCTTGCTGGCTCCCACCAGCGATCGGGAACGGATCAAAAAAGTCGAGCACCAAAGCACGGGTTTCGTCTACTACGTGTCTCGGACCGGTATCACCGGCGCCCAACAGGAGCTACCCAAGGAGCTGCTCAAGGAATCCAAGCGGTTGCGGAGACGGCTTCGTCAGCCCTTGGCGGTCGGCTTCGGCATCTCCACGCCGGAGCAGGTCGCTTCCGTGGCAGGGGTCGCGGACGGGGTGGTGGTCGGCAGCGCGTTGGTCAGCTTGATCGGCGAGCACGGCGGCTCCAAAGACTTGCCGAAGCTGCTGGAAGATCGCTGCCGCGAGCTCACGGAGCCCTTGAGGCGCTGATCCGGCCATCGACGATCGGAGCGCCGGCTCACAGCTGTAAACCTTATCCATGTGAATCGAGAGGTACGAGATGTCTTCGAAGCTCTGGGTTGAAAGCTCTTTTCGGAGGAGGAAGCGTTCTCCAAGGCATCCGTCCATGGCGTTTCGGCGTCGCTTTGCGATCTTGGCCTCTTGCGTTTGCATCGGCGCTTGGGGAATCGCCTGTTCCTCGGTTCCGGGTCCTGCTCCAGCCTCGGCGCCGGCCGCGACGACTCCAGCTTCGGCGCCGGCCCAACCCGAGTGCGACAACGATCGGCTGACGGGTTTCGACGAGCTGCTGATTCTGGCGCCCCATCCGGACGACGAGATCCTTGGTTTCGGGGGCCTGTCGGACGCCTTCGCCCGTCAAGGCAAGCCGGTGGAAGCTTGGGTGGTCACCGACGGCGACGCCTATTGCGAGGCATGCGCTCTGTGGAATACGGGCTCCATGTTCGGCGAGATGTGCGACGCGAAGACCCTATCGAATTTCGGCACGCCGGAGATCGATAGCCTGGCGGAGGCCCGCCGTTTGGAAAGCACCGCCGCGGCTCGTGCTTTAGGTCTTTCCGCACCGAAATTCCTAGGCTATCCGGATACCGGGCTGCGGATGGCTTGGCGGCATTTTGAGGCGGGGCAGCCGGACCATCCCTTGTATCGATCGGATTTCTCAGATTGCGACAGCTGTGAGACTTGTGGAGCCGGCTACGGGGGCGGCCCGGTGACGGAGCTCAGCGCGACGACCCTCGTCGAGAGCTTGAAAGAGCGCCTAGCCGCCACGGACCGGCGCACCCTGATCGCCACCACCCATTGGTTGGACTTCCACGGGGATCACTCGGGTTTGGGCAGCTTCGTGCGTCATTTGGTCGGGCAGCTGGAAGGCCCGCGGACCGTCGCCTATGCGGTGATCCACGCCCATACGGCGAATGGAACGGCCATGGCGGATTGTTGGTATCCCGAGCCGCTTTCGTCCTCTTGCCCTTGCCATCTCGATCCTCGGGTCGAAGACAAACCGATCGACGGCGAGCCGAGCTGGCTGGAATCGTTGCGGGCAGAGCGATTCCAGCCGTCCTGGCCCCAGATGTTGCCGGGAGACGCCGACTACGGCGAGCCCGTGCAGCTTTGCCTATCGCCGGACCTCTACACCGGCTCGGAGGCCAAGAAGCTTTTGGCCGTGGAGTCCTTCGGCTCTCAGCTGGGCACCGTGGGACGAGAGGAAGGCATCTTGCCGGATCACCGCAGAGGGCAAATGGACTGCAGCGGATATCTATTGGCCTTCGTCCGCACCACCGAGGTCTTCGTCTTGGAGACATCGCAGCATAAGGGCTACTAGCTTCCTAACTCCTAGCTCTAACCCTCTAGTCCGCAGCCGCTTCTTGGGTCGCCAAGCACCCGACGGCGGGCTGAGTGTCGCCTTGGTCTTGGCTGAGGGACGCGTCCGTCGCATCCAGGTCGGCAGGCGCCCTGTGCTTGGCCCAATGGATCAACACCACGGAGCCGACCACGAGGGCGGCGCCGATCAAGGTCCGACCGCTGACCACCTCGCCGGTGAGCTTGCCCAGGATCAAGGCGATCACCGGGTTGACGAAGGCGTAGGTTGAAACCGCCGCAGGAGAGGTGACTCTCAGCAAGTAGACGTAGGCGGAGAGAGCGACGATCGAGCCGACAAAGGTCAAGTAGAAAAACGCCAGGATAGATCGCAGGGAAATGGTCTCGAGGGCGAGCCCGGACCACTCGCCGGTGAAGGTCGCGATGATCACCATGATCAGCCCTCCGGCAATCATCTCCATGGCCGCCGCCATCCATGGAGATTCCGGCAGGTGAGCGGATCGGTTGAGCAAGGATCCGAGGGCCCAAGCGGCCGAGGCCAATAGAAGCACAAGGGCTCCCAGGGGTTGGATGGCCCCCTCGCTCGGTCCGATCAAAAAGGCCAGACCCGCGGTGCCGGTGATCAGGCCCAGGGTGACCCACCTTCCAGGGCGATCACCACCGAAAACCGTGGCGTCCAGCACGACCATGAAAATCGGCACGGTGGCCACCAACAAAGCAGCCAATCCGGACGGCACCTGCTGTTGGGCCCAGGTCACCAGCCCGTTGCCGCCGAACATCATCAACGCACCGATGAGGGTCGCGCTCCTCCACATGGATGCGGACGGCCGAGGTGAGCCCGTGAGCCGCAATCCGGCGTAGAGCAAGCTGCCCGCAAGGCAAAACCGCAATCCCGCGAGCAGGAAGGGCGGCAGGGTTTCGATTCCGATACGGATCGCCAGGTAGGTCGATCCCCAAATGATGTAAATCGCGCCGAAAGACAACAGCACCAGCAGCGGCAATCGGCGTTGGTGGACGGGTTGGGATGGAAGTGTCTTGGTGTGGCTCATGGTGGGACGACGATGACAGCGCCCATTAGGGGAGTACAGATGCAGATTTACTATATTGAAACCATAACAGTTGCGCAAAATATCAACTGTTCTGTAAGCTGATACGCAAGTGACGGCAGTTGATGGTCGGCAGTGGAGCGGCAGGGAGAAGGCATGCAGCTAGGAAAGCGACTCGACATTCAAACCGGCGGCACCTTGTACCGATCCGTGGCGGATCACATCGAATCGTTGATCGACGAGGGCACCCTGGCCCCGGGATCTCGCATCCCCTCGCTGAGGCGTCTGAGCAAGCAGCTGTCCGTCAGCCTGAGCACAGTCGGCGAGGCCTATCGGTTGCTCGAGGACCGGGGTGTGATCGAAACGCGGCCTCAGTCCGGTCATTACGTCCGGCTGGTCGAGCGGTCGATTCCCGAGGAGCCGACCCGAACCGAATCTTGCGACCAACCGGCGACCGTGGATGCGGCCAAGCTGATTGAGCAATGGGTTAACGAGGCGAGCCGCCCGGGATTGGTGGTTCCCCTGGGAGCTGCGGTTCCGGGACCGGAATTCCTGCCCACGGCTCGGCTCAATACGCTGCTGGCCCGCGCGGTCCGACGGGATCCGATCGCCAGTCAGTCCTACGACAGCATTCCGGGCAGATACGAGCTGAGGGCGCAGATCGCACGCCGGGCCATGGATGCGGGTTGCTCCCTATCCCCGGACGACATCGTCATCACCACCGGAGCCATGGAAGCGATCAGCCTGGCGCTGAGGGTGGTCACACGACCGGGGGATACCGTGGCCATCGAGACCCCGACCTACCACGGATTCCTACAAGCGCTGGAATCTCTCCACTTGAAAGCCCTGGAGATCTCGACCGATCCCAGGGAAGGGATCTGCCTCGATCGCCTGGAAGAAACCGTTTCCGGCGGAGAAGTGGCAGCTTGCCTCTTGGTGCCGAGCTTCGGCAATCCCCTAGGGCACAACATGAGCGAGCAGCACCGTCAGGATCTCTACGAAATTCTGAGCCACGGTGACGTGCCCTTGATCGAAGACGACACCTACGGCGACCTGCCCTATGAGGATCAGCGGCCGCGGGCGATCAAAGCCTGGGATCGAGGCGGCAGGGTGCTGCTCTTATCGTCGTTCAGCAAGGCCCTGGCGCCGGGTTATCGAGTGGGTTGGATCGCGCCGGGGCGCTACATGGACGCTGTCCGCCGGGCGAAATTCAGCGCGTCCATGGCCACCGCGGTGCCGACTCAAATGGCCATTGCCGACTATTTGTCGGGCTCGGCCATGGATCGACACCTGCGCGGCTTGAGACGGAAATTCAAGGACCTGATGCGGCGCATGATCGTCGCCGTCGGCGAGTCCTTTCCCTCGGGCACCAGAGTCACGCGACCCAGCGGTGGATATGTGTTGTGGGTGGAGCTACCGGAAGGGGTCGATACTTTTCAGATTCAGGCGGAGGCGTTGAAAGAAGGTATCAGCTTCATTCCGGGGCCGATCTTCTCGCCAGCCGGCAAATATGCGAATTGCTTGCGTCTCAACGGTGCCGTGACCTGGAGCCCCGAGGTCGAGCGCGCCATCCAGCGCATCGGGAATCTGGCCGAGCACCAGCTACGGTAGGCTGCGGCTCAGCCTGCGGGCTCGCCGGCGGAAGCCGCGGCCGCCTCCGCAGCTCCTTCGGAGGAGCCGGCCTCAGGCTCGGCATTCTCCGCCGGTGCTTCGGGCTCAGGCTCCGGCTCGAAGCCGTCCACACAGTAGAGGGCTCTCCGGGAGCGGAAGAGCAGGCAGTCTTCCGTCGCGGCCATGGCCAAATAGGGACCGGTTTTAACCGGCAGGTGATTGGTGCCGAGCATTTTGAAGCTCGGCCGCGGCTCCCAGATGGACACGGTGCCCCGGGCGCTCATGGCGTAGATCTTGCCGTCGCCGGCGATCATCGACGCCCGATAGGGACCGGGGGGAAGGCGCCAGCGTCGCAGGGCCTTACCCGATTCCGCGTCCAACGCCGAGACGACCCCGCTTTCGGTGACTTGGTAGAGGGTGCCCTGGTAAATCACAGGTGAGGCGATTTCCGGCGATTGGCGGTGGACCGACCAGAGCTTTTCGGCCTTGGCTTCAGCTCCCGTGCCCGAGAGACGATAACCGGCAGTCAGGCGATCGTGAACGGCGCCGGAGGCGATGAAGAGATCGCCCACCAGGGACGAGCTGGGCACCACTTGAACCGAGGGATAGTCGATGGTCCACAGCTCGGCGCCGGTTTCCAGGTCGAAATTCTTGATCTTTGGGCTGGTGGTGACGATCACCTGCTTGGAGCCGTCGACCTCGGCGATGGTCGGCGTGACGTAGGAGCAGCAGGTTCCTTCCCATTCGGTCTTCCAAATCATCGAGCCATCGATTTTTGAAAAAGCAGCCAACCACGACTTCCAGCCGAGGTTGGCGTGGGCCGCGTCCCCGTGCTCGAGATCCCGCAGAATCAGGATCTTGTCGTCGACCAGCACCGGCGAGGTCGCCGCGCCGTATCTGCTTTGCTCGAAATATTGGGGATCGATGTTGTGATTCCAATTGATCTCGCCGTCAAAGTTGAGAGAGGCGAGATTGGGACCGAAGTAGGCGTAGATGGATTCACCGTCCGTGGCGGGGCTCGCCATGGCGAGGCTGCTGAATTGGTAGTGCAGCTTTTCCTTGGGCGCTTTAAGGATCTCGGTTTCCCACAAGATCTCTCCGTCGGCAGCGTTCAAGCCGATCACCACCCGGCTCGGATCCTCTTTTTCGTTCTCGACCTCCCGACCCGCGGCCACGAAGATGCGATCACCGCTGACGATCGGTTGGGAGATGCCGTCCGGCAACAAAGCTCGCCAGCGGATACCTTTTTCAGGGGTCCAGTGGTGGGGAAGCTTAGATTCGGCAGCGATACCCTGGCCGTCGGGGCCGCGGAATTGAGGCCAGATTCCAGCATCCTTGGGCGGCTCCGGCTCGGTAGAGCATCCGACTCCAACTATGAGGGTTGCCAATAGCGCAATCTTACAAACCGTGGGCGACGAAGGGCGAATTAGGGTCATGACGAGCGGCTCCGGGACGGGATTGGGGCAGGGCGGGGTGTGCGCCTTCCGCGGGTCCACCGAGAAGGCGGGTGGATAGTACCATTTTCGTGATCCGTCCGGCCGGTGAGGCCGAGATCACGGGTCGATCCACGGCATCTCCGCGGGTTGGCCGCCGGTATCCGACGGCCGGGCAGCCCGAGCCCACCGTCCAGGAGCTGATCGCTCGTCAGATGTCGCCTGGATCGACCTCGAGACGGGTGGTGAGCTCTTGCCCCGAAGCCGGATCGAAAAGGGAGACGAAGAGCCGGTGGGGGCGCTCACGCATCTTCAACCGGGCGATGTAGACCTCGGTGTCTCCTGGTTTGGGCTCGTCCGCCCTCTTCAACAGCAGTGGGATGACCGGGATGTCGGCACGGTCTCCGCGATCGTCGGTGACCGCTACCCGCAGCTCCACCCGCGTGGCCCAACCTTCGGGGGTCGGTAGGTGGGTAACCCGGTCGAGGGGAATCTCCACCATCAGCGGCAGCACCACCTTGCGCCAGCCGGCGTCCGTGGGCTCTCCCGGGCGAACCTTTAGCGTGCCGGCTGCGGTGGGCGGTAAGTCGAAGAGCTGAGCGCTTTCGAGACGAAGGGTCGTTTCGGTGCGGGAGGAAAGGTCTGAGAAGCTGGTGCGCATGCGAACCTTGGCCCGACGAAGGCCCGGCACTTCCACCTCGACCCGGTGGCGGGCGTCGTTGGCTCGCCAATTCGGTGTGAAGCCGATCCAATAATAGGAGCGGGTATCCTCTTCTACTTTCTCCAGGACCGCCGACGAGGCACCATCCAGCAATGCCCGACCACCGGTTTGGTGAGCGATATCCACGAGATTGCCTTCTTGGTACCACTCTCGGTCGCGGCTGACGCGCTCCGCGTATCTGGCTTCGGAGATCGATCCGTAGCTAGCGTCGGCGAATCGGGTCTCATTGCCGGCCACGTCCACGGTATAAATGGTGTATCCCAGTAAATTGGCGGTATCGATCAGCGGCGAGAACATTCGACGGCCGGGGGCGTCGGCGTAGCTCACATAGGGTTCGAAGGTGTCGCTGGTGCCGACGGCCGGCCAGCTACCGGAGAGCATGATGAGCACTTTGCGGCCTTCCGGCTGAGCGAAGGCTCGGAGCGTGGACGCGGCGGCGGCGATGACCTCTTGGGTTTCGTAGTAGGACCGGCTGCCGCGGCTCGCGAGGCCGTAGCCGCCGTAGGGGTTTCCGAGTCGTCCGAAGCGTGAGCGCGATCCGAAGTCCAGATCGTCTTCGAAACGTTGGCGGGACCGATGTCGGAGCCCCTGGCTTGGCCGATCCTCGGCCTTACGCAAGGCTTGTTGAATATCTCGGTGAGAGCGCGTCCAGCTGGTGAGGAGATCGACGGAGTCACCGCCGAAAGCCACGACCGCCATTCGATCCTCGGGGCTGAGGTGTGGCAAGTCGTCTTGCAAATTTCGGAGCACCCGGTTGCGGTACGGAGTGAGGGTGAAGACGTCGTCGATGAATACCAAATAGCTGGTGGGTACCGGCTCGCCGGGTGCGACCGCGGGAACAGCGGGCTCTTGGGGTCCCTGGGACGCCCGTACGCCCGTGCGACCTCGGATCTCGCTGAAGAATTCGACGGGTACCGGCTCGCCGTCGACCTTGAGCACGAAGTCGTCACTGGTGAGGCCGTGGATCCGCTCACCCCGTTGCTCCACCACCACCTCCAAATTGACCACCCGAACGTCTACCACCTCCCCAAAGAGCTCATCCGAGCCGTCATCGGATTCCGATTGAGCTGTGATGGCCCCTGCGAGGCAAAAGGTGGAGATCAGCAGCCAGGAAAAGACACGGAGAGCTCGGCGGTCCGATGGGGGTGAGGTCGTGGGCATGGTGGCGTCTCCAGGAGTTCGGTGGTGTTGCCCTGGACCGGGCGACTTGGATCTAGCCTATAAGCACGGCTCGTGCCAACTATTTGCGTGGTCGAAAGGCTGGACAGGTCGGTTCGCCCATGGACCGTATTGGATGGCCCCCGTCTTTGGATTGAGCCCGTATGAGGACCGGCTGTCCGCTGATGAGGACATTCGCTCGGTTGACCCGCTTGTTCCGGCGCCGTAGACTGGACTTGGATGCTCCCGCCGTAATGGGCGCCGTTAGGACGCTGCATTACCCTGAATTGCTCACATAGGAGCCCGCTATGACATCCGATTCCGCATCTCCCAAGCCTCAATTTACGCCGATCAGTGAAGCGATCGAGCTTTTTCGTCAGGGTCAAATGATCATCATCGTCGACGATGAGGATCGCGAAAACGAAGGCGACTTGGTGGTCGCCGCCGAAAAAATCACCCCCGAAGCTATCAACTTCATGGCCAAGCACGGCCGTGGCTTGGTCTGCCTAGCCATGACCGAGCAGCGGTGTCGTGAGCTCAAGCTGCCCCTGATGGTCGATGAAGAGCAGATGACGCCTTTCGGAACCGCCTTTACCGTTTCCATCGAAGCTCGAGGCCGGGTCACCACTGGTATCTCCGCCTCCGATCGAGCGGAGACGGTTCGAGTCGCCATGGATCCGGCGACCCGACCCCAGGATCTCGCCCGACCGGGACATATTTTCCCGGTTCGCGCGCGCCCCGGTGGCGTGCTCAAGCGGGCCGGGCACACCGAGGCCTCGACGGATTTGGCCCAGCTGGCCGGTCTTCAACCAGGTGCCGTGATTTGCGAGATCATGAACGACGACGGCAGCATGGCGCGGGTTCCCGACCTGATGGAATTCGCCGAGGAGCACGACCTACCGATCATCACGGTGATGGACGTGATCCGACATCGCTTGCGTAACGAGACCCTGGTTCACCGGGTGGCGAGCCCGAAGATCTCGACCCCGTTCGGCGAGATGACGGCCCTTGGTTATCGCTCCGAGGTGACGGGCGAGGAGCACGTGGCCTTCGTCATGGGCGAAATCTCCGCCGACGAGCCGGTTCTGGTGCGAGTGCACAGCCAATGTTTGACCACCGACATCTTCGGCTCCCATTCTCGCGACGGCGGCTCTCAGCTGCACGCCGCCCTCCGGAAAATCCAAGAGGCCGGTAGAGGAGTGCTTCTTTACCTGTTGCAAGAAGGGCGCGGGATCGGCTTGATGGGCAAGCTCCAAGCCTTGGAGCTGCAAGAAAAAGGTCACGACACCGTAGAGGCCAACGAAAAGCTCGGCTTCGGCGCCGACGAGCGCAACTACGGCATCGGCTGCCAAATCTTGCGTGACGTCGGTGTCGGAAAAATGCGGCTGATGACCAGCAATCCCGGTAAGTACGTAGCGCTCAAAGGATTCGGGCTCGAGATCGTCGAACGGGTGCATTTGGAAGTCGAAATCACCGACAAGAACCGTGAATACCTCGAGGCAAAGCGCGATAAGATGGGCCATATCCTGCACATGGCCTAGACCTTATATATGCTCTCTGAGCTCCCCTCTCTTTCGGCGGCATTCGGCCGTCAACGACTGACCGAGATCTTCCTCCGCGGAGTCGGAGGCGGGCTGCCCCGTGTGCCCGTAGACGCCCAGCGTTTGGCGGATGCGGCGATGGAAGCCATGAGCCCCGAGGCGTGGGCCTACATTGCCGGGGGCGCGGGGCGAGAGCGTACCGCTGCCGCCAACGAGGAAGCCTTCGACCGTTGGAAGATCTTGCCCCGCATGTTGGTCGGAGTGGAATCCTGTGACCTTTCCGTAGATGTGCTCGGGCAACGGCTGCCGTCACCCCTAGTGCTCTGTCCAATCGGCGTGCTCGAAATGGTGCATCCGTCCGCGGATTTGGCAGTGGCCCGAGCCGCCGCCGGGCTCGGGGTGCCCATGACCTTTTCCAATCAGGCGTCCGTGCCCATGGAAAGCTGTGCCGCGGAGATGGGCTCTTGCCCGCGCTTCTTCCAGCTCTATTGGAGCACGTCCGACGAGCTCGTGGAGAGCTTCGTCGCCCGGGCGGAAACCTGTGGCTGCGCGGGTATCGTGCTGACCCTCGACACGACCCAGCTGGGCTGGAGACCGAGGGATCTCGACCTTGCTTTTCTGCCTTTTCTCAAGGGTCAGGGCATCGCCCAATACACCAGCGACCCCGTCTTTCGCCGAAGCTTGACCGAGCCGCCGGCCGGCCCCGGCGTCGGACAGGAAGTTCGCCCGGCCATCAATCACCATTCTTTGGCGACCGCTTGGCAGCAGGTTCGCCGATTCCCGGGGACTTGGAAGGAGAAGCTTTCCGGGCTTCCGCGGGCCGCCGCCCAGCGCTTCGTGAGCACATACTCCAGGCCGTCTCTTTGTTGGGACGATCTGGCCAGGCTCCGGGAAATGACCGAGCTGCCGATTTTGCTCAAGGGCATCCAGCATCCGGACGATGGCCGCCGCGCGATCGACGCGGGCATGAACGGCATTGTGGTCTCCAACCACGGCGGTCGCCAAATCGACGGCGCCGTGGGCGCGTTGACGATGCTGCCCGACGTGGTCGACGCTGTGGATGGCGCGGTGCCTATTCTCTTCGACAGTGGGGTGCGGACCGGGGCTCATGTTTTCAAAGCCCTGGCCTTGGGCGCCGATGCCGTGTGTGTGGGTCGGCCCTACGTCTACGGATTGGCCCTAGCGGGTCGGACCGGAGTAGAGGAGGTGCTGAAGAACATCCTGGCGGAGCTTCACCTCACCATGGCTTTGGCGGGATGTCGGTCGATTGCCGAGATCTCTCGCCGGTGTTTAGTGTCCGAGACGGGGCCCTTGAAGAAGGGCCGATCATGAACGGGGAAGGCGAAAGGCTCGATCCCAAAAGTGCCGGCGTGATCGACGACTCGCCTGGGGACGTCACCTTGCTGTTGGCCAAGGCCCGTTCGGGCTCAGAAGAGTCGATCGAGGAGCTGGTGCGCCTGGTTTACAAAGAATTGCGTAAAACCGCCTCGGCCCTGATGCGCCGCGAACGGCAAGGCCACACCCTCTCGACCACCGACTTGGCTCACGAGGCCTACCTAAGGCTTTTCGGCTCGGAGCAGGCGTTGTCCTGGGCGGATCGCAAGGAATTCTTCATGTCCGCCGCTGTGGCCATGCGCCGGGTGTTGATCGACCACGTGCGCCGTCAAAAAGCGGGAAAGAGAATTCCCAAAGACGAGCTGGTGCCCATGCAAACAATCCTGGAGCCCGCGGTGGATCCGGGAGTGGATTTGTTGGTCTTGGATCGGGCGCTGCAGCGGTTGGCGGGAGTCAGCCCCCGCCAGGCGAGGGTCGTGGAGCTGCGCTATTTCATGGGGCTGACCGAGCCGGAAATCGCCAAGCTGTTGGGAGTCTCTTTGATGACCGTCAGCCGAGACTGGCGCATCGCTCGGCTCTGGCTGCGCAAGGAAATGCAACCCGCCTCTGATCCCGCTTCCTGAAAGTACCCGGGGCTTGCCTCGGCAGGGTGAGTCTGCCGAATGACGGCCGGCCGTGGAAAGACGCGAAATTCGAAATCTTGGGAATACTGTCCAGGGCTGACTTGTTGAAGATTTCGAATTCCGGAAGCGTGGCTGTGAGGTTCCGGTAAAAAACTGAAAAAGCGATTCTTGGTTGCGTTTCTTGGAAACAAGAAGGTCTTTGTTTTCAATATTTAAATCCTGGTTTCGACTGGCGCTCGTCCGAGGTGACTGCTAGCGGAGAGCTTGACATCACATCGAGAGATGCTAGAATCATTAGCAGCCGAGGGCACTGAGTGCTAATCGCTCAGGCGACCTGAGCCCCCTTGAAAGCAAGATCCTAGAGACGATATTTCCGCCCCGGGGTCTTCCTGACTCCCACCGGCGAAACCATATTCGACGGAACCATTTCAGAGTGATCGACTTTTCGAGTGATCGAGTGGAGTTGAAGCTCAAATCAACCCGTAATCGCAACCGGGCTCCGCTTCCTAGATGTTTAGGTAGTCGGACCCAGCGGTGAGCTGACGCTCGCCGAGGAAAAATTCGGCCTGGTTCAGGCCGAGAGGAGAAGAATAAATGAACATTCGACCCTTGCACGATCGGATTGTCGCGAAGCGTATCGAGGCGGCCGAGGAAGTTCGTGGCGGCATCATCATCCCCGACTCCGCCAAAGATAAACCCCAAGAGGCCGAGGTGATCGCGGTGGGTCCCGGCAAAATGGACGAGAGCGGCAACCGCCTGCCCGTCGACGTCAAGACCGGCGATCGCGTGCTGATCGGCAAATACGCCGGCAACGAGATCAAAGTGGACGGCCAGGATGTGGTCATCCTGCGCGAGGACGACGTTCTCGCCGTCATCGAGTGATCCGTCTCGGAGCACGACGCTTTACCGCATTCGTTTCCACAATCCACAGGGCCTAGCCAATAAGGCTCAGAGCCTTCAGATCCCAAGAATTCAATAGTTTAGGAGCTAGCTAGATATGGCCAAGCAAATCATTTACTCCGAGGACGCCCGTGGCGCGATCCTCCGTGGTGTCAACAAGCTCGCTGACGCCGTCAAAGTGACCCTCGGTCCCAAGGGCCGCAACGTTGTGATCGAAAAGAGCTTCGGCTCGCCGACCATCACCAAGGATGGTGTCACCGTCGCCAAAGAGATCGAGCTCGGCGATTCGGTGGAGAACCTCGGTGCCCAGATGGTGAAAGAAGTTGCCTCCAAGACCTCCGACACAGCCGGTGACGGCACCACCACCGCCACCGTGTTGGCCCAAGCCATCTATCGCGAGGGTTCCAAGAACGTCACCGCCGGCGCCAACCCGATGTCCCTGAAGCGCGGTATCGAGCTCGCCGTCAAAGCGGCTGTGGCCAAGGTCGACGAGCTGTCCCGCTCGGTTGAAGGCTCCGAGATCGCCCACGTCGGCACCATCTCCGCCAACAACGACTCCGAGATCGGCGAGATCATCGCCGAGGCCATGGCCAAGGTCGGCAAAGACGGCGTCATCACCGTCGAGGAGGCGAAAGGCCTTGAGACCACTCTCGACGTGGTCGAGGGTATGCAATTCGATCGCGGCTACCTCTCCCCCTACTTCGTCACCGATTCCGAGCGCATGGAAGCTGTCTTGGACAACCCGATCATTCTCCTCCACGAGAAGAAGATCAGCTCCATGAAAGACCTCCTGCCGGTGCTCGAGCAGGTCGCGAAGCAAGGTCGTCCGCTGCTCATCATCGCCGAGGACATCGAGGGCGAGGCCCTGGCCACCCTCGTGGTCAACAAGCTGCGCGGCACGCTGAATGTGGCCGCCGTCAAAGCCCCGGGCTTCGGCGACCGCCGCAAGGCCATGCTCGAGGACATCGCCATCCTTACCGGTGGCAAGGTGATCACCGAGGACCTCGGCATTAAGCTCGAGAACGTCCGTTGGGAGGACCTCGGCGAGGCCAAGAAAGTCGTCATCACCAAGGAAGACACCACCGTGGTGACCGACACCGATTCTTCCGAGCGCCGTGAGGCGATCGCTGGTCGCGTGCGTCAGATCCGCAACCAGATCGAGGAGACCTCCTCCGACTACGACCGCGAGAAGCTCCAGGAGCGTCTCGCCAAGCTCGTCGGTGGTGTGGCCGTGATCCAAGTCGGCGCCGCCACCGAGACCGAGATGAAAGAGAAGAAAGCCCGCGTCGAAGACGCCATGCACGCCACCAAGGCTGCTGTGGAAGAGGGCATCGTCGCTGGTGGTGGCACGACCCTGCTGCGCTGCATCGAGGCCGTCGACGCGGTCGAGGCCGAAGGTGACTTGGCCGTCGGCGTCGCCATCGTGCGTCGCGCTCTCGAGGAGCCGGCCCGCCAAATCGCCGCCAACGCCGGCGAGGAAGGCTCTATCATCGTCCGCGACGTGCTCAGCCGCTCCGGCAACGAGGGCTTCAACGCCGCGACGGGTGTGTTCGAGGACCTGGTGGCTTCCGGCGTCATCGATCCCGCCAAAGTGACCAAGAACGCCCTGCAGAACGCGGCTTCCATCGCCGGTCTCCTGCTCACCACCGAAGCGATGGTGTGTGAGATCAAGGAAGACAAGGCCGATGACCACGGTCATGGCGGTGGCGGTATGCCGGGCATGGGCGGCATGGGTGGCATGATGTGATCCACCCTCCCCGGAATCCTCGGATTTCAGGGAACCCGAAAAGGCCGATCCCAGAAATGGGGTCGGCCTTTTTTGCAGGTGTCTTTGTGGTGTGTATCTACTATGAGGGATCGAAGAAGCGGCCCAAGATCTCCCCGATTTCCTCGGGGCGCTCTTCCTGGATGAAGTGTCCACAGTCTGCCAGGGGATGGACCTTCGCGTGGGGGATATCCTTTTGCAGCCGTGAAACGGTCTTGCCGATATCCGGCAGGATCTTGTCCCTTTCGCCGTAGATGATCTGCACCGGCACCTCGACCGTCGAAATCCAGGCGGCGATGTCCTTAAATCCCTTCGGATTGAGGTTTCCGCCGGCCTTGAGCAGAGCCTTGCGCGCATCCTTGGTCTCGAACGGTGCCTGGGTGCCGGGCACGGCGTCGTCCGCCAATCGGGAGCTGTCGTGCACACCGAAATATAAGCTTCTGCGTAATCCCCAGGGGCTGGTGAGGACCGTGCGAATCACCGGCAGCTTGCAGGCTGCGACGAACGCCACCACCGCCCACGACATCTCCGGATAGACCAGCGTATTGAGCACCGCCAGCTTCTCGAGCTTGTGGGGCTGACGGGCGGCCCAATAGAGGCCCACGGGGCCCCCGAGGTCGTGGACCGCCAAGCCCACCTTCTCGAAACCGAGAGCCTCGACAAAGGCGTTCAAGCTCCGTTCGAAAAATCGAAAGCTGTAGGAAGCGTCGAGGGGTTTGTCCGACTGCCCAAAACCGGGCAGGTCGAGGGCGATCACCCGCCGGTGCTCGGCAATGCCGGGCATGACGTGGCGCCACAGGAAAGAAGACGTGGGCCAGCCGTGCAGCAGAAGCACGGGATGGCTGTCTTCGGGACCGGCTTCGAGATAGTGCAGGCGAAGCCCGCCGGCGTCGATAAATCGGCTTTGAGGTTGGGTCATGGTGTGATTCTACCCGATGCGGGGTCGGAGTATCGCGGCTCGAAATAGACGACACTTCACCGCAGAAAGAGACATCTCTTTCTAGCGTGACCGGCTGTGTCTGTGTGGAGCTCCTTGGGGAGCTAGACATCTGCCAAAGCCTCATTCTTCACAGATGAGTCAAGTTTTACGGTAGCTCGCCCTTGATCGCAGCAGACATGGCGTAAGGGCGGGGCAAGCCCCGACCCTACCTCCGGAAGGCCAGATCTCGTCGGATTGAGCCGCTTCGTTAGGCCGGAGTGTCGGTCTGGCTGAAGTGTGCCCAGCATGAAAAGACAATTTGACTCTGCTTGAAGATAAAAATGGGGGTTGACCTGTCTTTTGCTCGATGTTACCTTAGCTGAATGTGAGGTTTGTCTCCACTTCATTGGAAATAACCTCACACATCGGGACCATTTCTTTCATTCTTCTCTTTGCTGGAGTCGCCATGTGCCGACCTTCCTCTGTTGGAGCGTGCCCTCGCATCCGAGCCTCTTTGGTTTTCCTTTCTTTAATCTCTTTTACAGCCTGCGCTTTCGCTCAAGCCACCGAGCCGCCACGGCGGACGTCGAGCTTTTTCGGCGTAGTTTCTGCCGAGGGCGCCTTGTCGGCGGACGTGGAGGTCGTGGCGCGGGTGGACGGGGCTCCGTCGTCGTCGACGTCCTTGGTCTACGGGCCCTTCGGCTTCTGGTTTTACTCCTTGGACCTGCCGGTCGACGATCCGGCGACGGCCGTGGGCGAAGGCGGCACGGACGGCGAGTCGGTGACCTTCGAGGTGGGTGGGGCGACGGTGTCGGCGTCGGCGGTGTTTCAGGCCGATACCTATCAGCGTTTGGACCTGGTGGTGCCCAAGGCCGCGGATCTCGAGCTTCAAATCGACGATCAGCTCGACGTGCTGGCCGCGGGCGAAACCGCCACGTGGACCTTGACCGTGAGCAACGCCGGGGAAGGGCCGGCCGACGGCATCGAGCTGTGGGTCGACCTTCCGCCCGGGCTCGGTTTCGTGGGTGCGGACGGGGGAGCCTCGGAGCTCGACGGTCGTGTGTCTTGGCCTGTTTTCGATTTGGCGGAGGGGCAGAGCGCCGAGCGATCGGTGACGTTGGAGGTCGCAGCGACCCTTGGTGCGGATCAGGTGTCGGCGGAGCTGGTGGCGCGGGTGGTGGACGACGGCTCTCGGGGTCTGGATCCCGATCCCGCGGACAATGTGGCCCGAGACTTCGATCGACTGGTGGCGTCGCCGGATTTGGTGGTGGTGATCGACGACGGCTTGGAGTCCATCGCGCCGGGAGAGATGGTGGACTTTACGGTGTCGGTAGAGAACCTCGGCACTCGCGACGGCTCGCGGGTGTCGGTGTCCGTGGCCCTGGATCCCGCGGTGCTGTTTCAAACCGCGGACTTCGACGGCGGCGAGCTCCAGGAGGGAGTGGTGTCGTGGCCGCTCCTGGATTTGGCGGTGGGGGAGACGATCCAGAGGACCTTCCGCGTCCTCGTGCCCATGGATCTGGGGGTGGGGATTGCTCGCTTGGAGCATCGAGCGTCGGCCCAGCCGGGCAACGGCCCGGACGGAGATGCCGACACCAACACCAACATTGACTGGACCGACGTGGAGCAATACGCCGGTCTGCGGCCGAGCCTGCTCGATACCACTTCGATGATCCAAGATGCGCAGACTTTGGAAGTCTCCGGCTCGGTCCTGGTCACGATTCAAAACGACGGCAACCTCGACTTGGCGGACTCGTTCACGGTCGCGATCTTCGACGACGCGGACGGCGACGGTGTTTTCGACGAAGGTGTCGATCCGGTGCTCGGCACCACGATCGTCGACGATTTCTTGGCCGCCGGGGATTCGATGGCGGCATCGATCGACCTGGCGGGATTCGTCTCCTTCGTCGACCAACCCCTTTGGGCCATGGTCGACTCGTCGCGGGTGATCCCCGAGCTCGACGAGGACGACAACACCCTTTCGACCGCTTTCGACTGTGTGGCTCCGCCGCCGGTGCGCCAATTCGATCCGGTGGTGGAAATGTCCTGGCCGGCGGACGACACGAATCTCGAGGAGCCGAACGCCAAAGAATCCATGTCGACGCCGATCGTCGTGCAGCTCACCGACGACAACGGCGACGGCCGGCGGGACGAGCTGGACGATCCGGACATCGTTTTCGTGGCCGCGGATCTGGTGGACGTGCTCAATCCACGCCTGCGTCTGCGGGCCATCGACGGGGCCACCGGTCGCAGCCATTGGGCGGTGCTGCCACCGATTTCCGACTACCTGACCTTTTCGCTGTCGGGCTTGGCGGCGGGGGATCTCGACGGCGACGGCGACACGGAGATCGTGGTCTCCACCCCGTCCCCGCCTTTGGGCGCGCTCAGCGGGCACTCCAATCACCTGACCGCCTACGACCACCGGGGTCGTCAGCTGTGGTCCACTCGGTGGTATCAAACCCACCCGACCGGCTCGACGTTCACGAATCGGGATCATCCGACCCTGGCGGACCTCGACGGCAACGGCAAATCCGAGGTCATCGTCGGCGGCAACGTCTTCAGCCATTCCGGCGCTCTGAAGTGGCGCGGCTCGGCGGGGCAGGGTTATCAGAGCGCGCGCAACGCCAATCGCTCCGACTCCGGCGCCATCTCCACGGTGGTGGATCTGGACATGGACGGCACGCCCGAGATCCTGGCCGGCAATACGGCCTATCGATCCGACGGCACGATTTATTGGCAATCTCCCCTCGGCGACGGCTATACCGCCGTGGGTAATTTCGACGACGACGATTTCCCGGAAGCGGTGGTGGTGTCGCGGGGCACGGTGCGTCTGCACGAGCACGACGGTGCGGTGATTTGGGGACCGGTGGATCTACCGGGCGTCGAGCCCAACGCCGGCGGCGCGCCGACCGTGGCGGATTTCGACGCCGACGGTGAGCCCGAGATCGGTGTGGCCGGCTCGGACTTCTACACGGTCTTCGAGACCGACGGCAGCGTGAAGTGGCAGCGGGCCGTGCGCGACGCGTCGTCGAACCAAACGGGCTCCACGGTCTTCGATTTCGACGCCGACGGTCGATTCGAGGTGGTCTACCGGGACGAGGCGTACCTCTACATCTTCACCGGCGATACCGGCGAGGTTCTCTTCCGTGACGCCCTCAGCTCCTTCACCGCCAACGAGCAGCCCGTGGTGGTGGACGTGGACCGAGACGGCCAGGCGGAGATCTTGGTCACCAGCGACCTGGCGATCAACCTTTCCGGCTTGCCCCGGCGGACCACCGGCCTGCGGGTCTACGGCGATCGCAACGGCACCTGGGTCGGCGCCCGGTCGGTGTGGAACCAACACGCCTATTCCATCGACAACGTGGACGACGACGGTGGCATTCCGAGGAACGCCGCCTACGGATGGCTGACCCACAACACCTTCCGCGCCAACGTCTCGCCCGTGGCCGGACCGGCGGCGGCGCCGGATCTGACGGTGTCGACTCTCCGGTTGGATCGCGGCACCTTGCCCGAAGCGACGATCACCGTGCGGGTGGGCAACGGCGGCGCGGTGCGAGCCCCCGCCGGTGCGCCCGTTGCCTTTTACGCCGATGGAGCATTGCTCGGCGTGACGTCGACCACGGTCGATCTGGCGCCGGGGTCCTACGAGGACGTGCAGATCCAGGCGACCCTGCCGGTCTTCGGTAGCGTCGAGCTGTCGGCGGTGGTGGGGGACGACGGCACTGGACCGCAGGCCCTGTGGGATTGCCGCGCCTCGAATAATCGCCACGCGCAAGTTTTCGACTTTGCCGAGCTCGGCCTGTGGACCACCCTGTACGACGGCCGGACCACCGTGCAGGTGGGGGAGACGGTGACCTATACCGTGTCCTTCGGCAATGCCGGAGCCGTGGCGAGATCGGGCGTGTCTGTGAGCGCCTATTTGCCGGAGCACGCCGTCGAGCCGTCCGCCGATGGTGGTGCGACGATTTCCACGTCGATTTCCGGGGATGAGATCCAGTGGCCGAGCCTCAGCTTGGCCCCGGGTGAGCTGCGGACCTTCAGCTTCAGCTATCGAGTGGATCCGTCCCTGCCCCTCGACGTGGCCCAGCTGAGCACCCGAGCTTGGGTGCGGGACGACGGCACGGTGCCCGATCCCACGCCCTGGGACCGGAGCGTCGTCGACGTCAACCGGGTCAGCTCCGTGCGCGCGGATGCCGGTGGTCCCTACAGCGGCCTAGAAGGCGTGCCCGTGACCTTCGACGGCTCGGCGTCCACCGATCGCAACGGCACGGTCGTGGCCTGGGCCTGGGATTTCGACGGAGACGGCAGCTTCGACGACGGCAGCGGACCGGTCGCTTCCCACACCTTCCTCGACGACGGGGAATTCACGGTGTGGGTGCGGGTGACCGACGACAGCGGGGAATCCGCGACCACGGCCGTCCAAGTGGAGCTTTCGAACCAAGATCCGATCGCGCAAGCCGGCGCTCCCCTGAGCTCGGCCGAAGGCGACGGCGTGACCCTTACCGGTGCGAGCTTCACGGATCCGGGCAGCCTCGACACCCATACGGTGCAGGTGGATTGGGGCGACGGCCAGAGCTCCGACGGTGTGGTCGAATCAGGCGGCGAGCTGCGGGCCGGTCATTTCTACGTCGACGACGGTGTGTACACGGTCCAGGTCTGCGTGCGGGACGACGACGGCGGCATCGGCTGCGACACCACCTCGGTGACCGTCTCCAACGTCGCCCCCGAGGTGCTCGACGACGGCGCGGTGGATCTCGCCACCTGGCTGCCCCAGCATCTGTCGACGGATCCGTCGGACCAGGGCAGCTGGGAGGTCTCCGAGGACGGCACCTCGGTGCTGCAAACCCAAAACGTCGGCCCCACGGTTCTGCTCAGCCCGTTCGCCGCCTCGGGGGTGACCCTCGAAGGCGAGGTGCGTCCGGGCAGCTCCAACGACGACGATTTCTTCGGTTTCGTGATCGGCTTCGAGCCCGACGACTTCACCAATCCGGAGGCCGACTACCTGGTCTTCGATTGGAAAAAAGGCGTCCAATACTCGGAAAACTTGGGATTGGCGCGGGTCGGCACGGCCATGTCTCGCGTGCACGGCATCCCGCGGGTGTCCGAGCTTTGGTCCCACGAGGCCCGACCCATGCAGCCCAGCGACGCGTTCGACGAGCTGGCCAAGGGTCTCGAAAAGGGCTCGGAAGGTTGGAGCTACGGCACCACCTATAGGTTCCGCATCCAGGTGGAGAGCATGCGCCTGCGCTTGTGGATCGACGACCAGCTCGAGCTGGATCTCTCCGGTGATTTCGACTTCGGCGACGGCCGTTTCGGCTTCTACAACTTCTCCCAGGAAAACGTCCGCTATCGGGCGTTCACCGCGATCGGCGAGGGCATCGTCGAAGGGGACGAGGTCGCCCTTGCCCTGAAATTCGTGGATCCCGGGTCCGACGATGTGCACACCGCGGATGTGGATTGGGCGGACGGCAGCGTGACCGAGCTCGACGTGGAAGCGACGAGCTACGGCGGTATCGTCAGTGGCACCCACGTCTACCCGGACGACGGGGTCTTCGAGGCCCAGGCATGTGTCGACGACGGCACCGACCGCGGCTGCGGCACCGTGCCCTTCACCGTGCTCAACCTGGCCCCGAGCTTCGAGGCCGGTCCCCATCGGGCAGCGAATTCGGCGTCGCCCGTGGTCCTCGACATCCCCTTCACGGATCCCGGGGTTTTGGACAGCCACGAAGCGGAGATCGAATGGGGCGACGGCACGTTCGAGCGCTTGAGTTACCCGGCCGGCGGCAGTCGCATCCAGGCGAGCAAGTCTTACGAGAGTGACGGCATCTATCCGGTGGAGATCTGCCTCGTCGATAACGGTGGAGCCCGCCGCTGCGACGGCTTCGAGGTGCTTTGGGGCGATCCCTTCGTGGATCTCGCGGCCAGGGTTTGGAGTCTCGAGCCGGCGGTCCGGCAGGGCGGCATGGTCACCGTGGTGGTGGAGGCGGAGAACCTCGGCAGCGCCACGGTCACGGGCATCGAGCTGGTCTATGAGCTCCCCACGGAGCTGACCTTCGTCGAAGCGTCCGGCGGCGGGGTCTACGATCCGTCGACCCAGCGGGTGGTGTGGGCCGTCCCGAGCCTGGGTTTCCGGGAGAAAGCCACTTTCACCGTGAAAGTGCAGGCGCCGGATTCCTCGCCGCCCGGCGGGTCGGTCGAGCTGGTGGGTCGAGCCGCGGCGAGCCATGACGGCTCCGCCGGGATCGACGTGGACGTCTCGAACGACTCGGCCGAGCACACGATCCTCTGGCTCGACGAGCAGACGCCCTATCCGGTGATCGACGGTGTGGACGACGGCCTCGAGGTCGATGAAGGTCACACCCTGCGGCTCACCGCCACCATCGACGATCCGGACCATGTTCCTGACCCCGATCCCGGCAGCAGCGGGCACACGGTCACGGTGGATTGGGGTGACGGAGCCACGGGCACCCTCGTGCCCACCCTGGTCCAGGGCGTCGAGCAGATCGTCGCCACCCACCGCTATGTAGACGACGGGATCTACACCCTGCGTCTGTGTGTGTCCGACGGCACCCACGAGGGCTGTCAAAGCCTGCCGGTGCGGGTCCACAATCTGGCCCCGGACCTGCTCGAGGCGGACGAGAACGTGGATCTCCGCCTGTGGCAAACCCAGGATCTCGAAATCGGTAGCCAAAACCCGGCGAATTGGATTCCCACGGACGACGGCTCCCACGTCTACCAAACCGTCAACGCTCGGGCGTCAGTGTTCGTCAGCGACTTCCCGGCCTTCGGCACCCGTCTCGCGACCCAGATGTGGGTGGGACCCAGGCCCGAATTCGATTCCCAAACCGACGACGACTACCTCGGCTTGGTGTTGGGTTGGAGCCCCGGCGACGCCTTCGAGGCCGACGGTGATTTCCTCTTGATCTCTTGGAAGCAGAAGGACGACGAAGGCGCCAAGAAGGGTCTGTGGGTCTCGCGCATTACCGGTCGTCCGTCCAACCTGTGGAGGCTGGAAGAAGCGTCTTCCGGGGTGGAGGTGTTGGCCAAGGGCCGGACCCTGGCCCACGAAGGCTGGGAGTGGTGGAAGCTCTACGATTGGCGGGTGCAATACGACGCCCACCAGCTGAAGGTGTGGGTCGACGGCTCCCTCGAATTCGATCTCTACAACCCCGAGGGTGATTTCCCGGCCGGCAGCTTCGGCTTCTACAACTACTCCCAAGATCGGGTCATGTACCGCGGTGTCGGCCGCACGGGTTTCGGCGGGGTAGAGGGCTCGCCCACGGCGGTGCGTCCCCTCTTCGTCGACGGTGGCGAGCTCGACACCCATTGGGCGTCGGTCCGTTGGGGCGACGGCGAGGGCCCGGACACGGTGCCCGTCTCGAAGACCGGCACGGTCTCCACGGTGCTCGGTGAGCACGTCTATGCGGAAGACGGCTCCTACGTCAGTCGCGTCTGTGCGGTCGACGACGACGGCGGTCGAGGCTGCGGCTTGGTGGAGGTGGAGATCCGCAACGCGCCGCCGGTGATCGACCCCGGCCCGTCGGCAGACGTGCCCTTCGGCGTGGAATTCTCTCTGACGGACGTGGTGCTCACGGATCCGGGCATCCTCGACACCCACCAGGTGTCGATCGATTGGGGCGACGGCTCCAGCGGCTCGGCGGATGTGGTCCCGGTTGAGATTTCGGGCGCCGAGGTGCCTGGCACGTTCACCGTGCAAGCCGTCCACACTTACACCTCCGATCTCGGCGACTACTCGGTGACCATCTGTGCGATCGACGACGAGGGTGCCGAGGGCTGCGGGATCAAGACCTTGACGGTGGTGGGCTCCACCGAGCCCCAGGAGCTCAACGGGCAGATCGGGCCGGGTGCGGAAGGCGGCCTGGTGCAGCTGACGGGCACGTTCCTCGATCCCGACGCGGGCGATACCCACACCTCGACCATCGATTGGGGCGACGGCTCGCCCGTGGAGCCCGTGGCGGTGAGCTCCTCGACCAGTGGCGGCACCGCTGTGGCCGAGCACACCTACGTCGACGACGGCGTGTACACGGCCCGCTGGTGCGTGACCGACAGCGCCTCGCAGTCGTCGTGCCTGGATGTGCCCGCGATCGTCGAGAATCTGGCGCCGATCCGCGGACAAGAAGGCGGTGAGGCGGGCAGCCCGGACGGCTTCCGCCGCTGGCAGCGTGAGGACCTGAACGGCGCCGGGGATTGGCTGATTTCCGACGAAGGACGGCGGGTGCGTCAACGCTCCAACGCCAACGGCACCTTCTTCTATGGGTACACGCCGGTGCTCGGCGCCCGCAGTCACGTGACCGCGCGCATGTGGAACGATGACGACGACACCATCGGTCTGGCCCTGGGTTTCGAGCCGGGAGATCTCACCAACCCGGACGCCGACTACCTGATGGTGTTGTGGAAGAAAACCACCCAATCCGGAGCGCCGGCGGGTCTCAAGATCGCCCGTATTCGCGGCACCCAGCGGAATTTCTGGACCCAAAGCGGCGCCGACTTCGAGCTTCTAGGCCAGGGGGCGATCCACGGTGAGCGCGGCTGGCGGCTGAACGCCGACTATCGATTCAGCTTCGAGCTGACGGCCGAGCGCCTGCGACTGTGGGTCAACGACCGGCTGGAAGCCGACCTCGAGGCACCGGCGGACGATCCGTTCTCCGACGGCCGTTTCGCCCTCTTCACCTACGCCCAGGAATACGTGGTCTACCGCGACTTCGAGCAACAGGCGCTGCCCGAGGACGGTGGTGCCGCGAGCGGCCGAGCTACTCACTTCTGGGCCGGTGCGGACCTGTCGCAATGGCAGGCGGAGGGCTTCTTCAACGGCGACACCCCGGCGGATTGGACCCTGGTGAACGACGCCGAATTCGTCAGGGTGACCACCAACAGCCGTCCGTCGGCCCTGCTCAGCCCCGAGGACCACTTGTGGCGTCGGCTGCGTTTCGTCGCCCGGCCGTTCGAGGACAACGATTACTTCGGCCTGGTGATCGGGTATAACCCCGGCGACGCCTTCAACCCCGACGCCGACTATCTGCTGATGGTGTGGAAGCGCGTCTCGGAGGACGGCAGTCTCAAGGGTTTGAAGCTTTACCGCATTTCGGGACGCCCCGCTTCGTTCTGGGATCTGACCGGCACCGAGGGCGTTACGTTGGTGGCGTCGGCGGAGACCTTGGGCTCCACGGGTTGGGATTTCGGCCGGAACGACTACTACGAATTCGAGATCGATCCCAAGCCGGATCAGCTGCGAATTTGGGTCAACGGTCGCCTGCAATTCGACGTCGCGACGCCCGTGCCCGCCGGGCGCTACGGGCTCTACGTCTACCGCCAGGACGCCATGCGTTTCATCGGCACACGGCTGGAAAGTGCGGGTGTCTTCTACGAGGGCGACACTGTGGATCCCCTGGGTGCGGGCTTCACCGATCGCGGACGGCTCGATACCCACGTGGGGACCGTCGTCTGGAATGACGGTAGCGATCCGATGCCGACGGAGGTTGCCCAGCTGAGAGGTCTCGGCTCCGTGCTCCTGCCGGAGCACGTATTCCTGGACGATCTCGGCTTCGCCGGACCGACGGTCTGCGCCACGGACGACGACGGCGGCGAGGATTGCCGCGAGCTGCCCCTGCGGGTGCTCAACGTCGCGCCCACGGCCGAGGCCGGCGCAACCTTGGAGGGGGTGGTCGATGCGCCGATCCAGCTCCAAGGCACCTACAGCGATCCCGGGGTGCTCGACACCCACACCTACACGGTGAATTGGGGCGACGGCAGCGAGCCGTCCACGGGAACGGCCGACGGGGGCATCGTCGACCCGACCCACGTCTATGCCGCCGAGGGCGTCTACGCGGTGGAGCTGTGTCTGACCGACGACGACGGCGGGCAGGGCTGTGATGCGACGACGGTGGAGGTGAGCGGAAGCCGACCCGTGGGTCTTTCCATCGACGATGTGACGGTGCTCGAAGGCGACCCGGTGGACGGCAGCCCGAGCTCGACGTCGGCAGTGTTGACGCTGACGTTGGAAGAGCCGTCGTCCCAGACCATCGAGGGCACTTTCGAAACCTCGGCCGACCCGGCCGCCGCCAACCCCGCCACCGCCGAGGTGGACTATCGGAGCGCGAGCGGATCGTGGACGATCGAGGCGGGCGAGCTCTCGACAGAGCTGACGGTGGAGATCGTCGGTGACGGGGTGGACGAGCTGAACGAGCGCTTCTCGGTGCGTATCCACAGCGCCTCGCCCCGGGTGATTCTGGTCGACGACACGGGCACGGTGGAGATCCTTGACGACGACGAGGCGCTGTTGTCGATCCGAGACGCCTCGGTAGTCGAGGGCGACGACGGCCCGACGCCGGTGGAGGTCGAGATCCGGCTGTCGGTCCCGTCGGATCGGGAGGTGCGGGTCACGGTCTACACGGAGGATTTGCAGGGCGAGGCCGTGTCCGGGGTGGACTACGAGCCGACGACTACCGAGCTGGTCTTCCCGCCGGGCTCGACTGAATCCACGGTGGAGATCACGGTGTTGGGCGATCGCCTGCTGGAGGCGGACGAGCGCTTCGCCGTGCGCCTCGAGGCGGCGGTGAACGCACAAATCGAGGACGGCGAGGCCCTGGTGACGATCCTCGACGACGAGCCGTGTCCGAGCCCGAATCTGCTGCAAAACGGGGATGCCGAATCGCCGATGCCGCGATCCGCGACCGAGCCTCCGGGCTGGATGCTGGTCCGAGGTGAGGTGTGGATCGAGTTGGCTTCGCCGCTGTCCGGAAACGCCTCCCTAGCGATCCGAGCCTTGGCCGATGGAGAAGGAGAGGCGACGGGAGCAGTCGTGCAAGAGCTCGACCTGGCCCCGTGGATCGATCGGATTGACGGCGGAGAGCTGGAGCTGAACCTCGCGGGATCGGTTCGTCTCGACGGTCCGGGGACAGCGGCCGTGGAAGCGGCCTTCTTCGACGCCGCCGGAGTGGAGCTGGACCGCTGGAGCGTCGAGACGTCGGATCCGGGTGGCCCGTGGACTTTGGCCGTCGACGGTATCGCGCCGGTGGGCTCCAGGTGGTTGGAGATCTGGCTGACGGTCGCCGCGACGGAATCGCCGGAACCGGCGGTGGCGGTCTTCGACAGCCTGGAGCTGCGCTCCCTGGGCGTGGCGACCCTACGCATCGGTGACGCCGCAGTTTACGAGTCCGACAGTGTGGACGCGGTCCTGCCGGTGACGCTTTCGTGCGAGTTGGAGTCTACGGTCATGGTCACTGCCTCGACCGCGGACGGCACGGCGGTGACTCCTGAGGACTACGGCTCGGTGTCCGTGGACCTCACCTTTGACCAGGGTCATACCGAGTCCGAGGTGTCGGTACCGATCATCGCGGACGGCGTGGCGGAGCCCTTGGAGCGGTTCTTCGTCGAGCTGAGGGACCTCACGGCGGCGGTACCGGTCGTGGTGCTGGACGATTCGGGCACGGTGACGATCGTCGATGGTCGGCCGTGCGCCCGATCGCCGGGTTATTGGAAGACCCATCCGGAGGCTTGGCCAGTGTCGTGGCTGGAGCTGGGCTCTGTCGTCTACGGTGTGCCCGAGCTTCAGGAGATCTTGGAGTACGGCGGACCGGACGCGGCGACTAAGTTGGCGCGAGCCTTGATCGCCACGCGTTTGAACCTGCTGTCGGGAGCGTCGCCGTGGATGGCGGAGAGCGCCGACGCGTCGGACGTGTTCCTGTCCGTCTACCCACCGGGATCGAATCCGCGTGGGCAAGCGAAACAGGAAGCCACGGCGCTCAAGAACGAGCTGGAATCGGCCTATGAAACGGCGTCTTGTGAGGGAGAATAAGATGAGCTTGGAACATGTCGGTGACGGCCGCTTTGCGGAGGAATGCGTGGACGAAGGACGAGAGACCGCCGGCCTGATGAGGGACTGCGTCAAGCGATTTTCCGTGCAGCTCTTCTGCCTCTGGTTGGGCCTCTACGGTCCGCCGATCTTCGCGCTTCAGGAAGTCGCCGGCGAGCGGCAGGCCGTCGAGGCCCGTGCTCAAGCGGAGGCCGACGAAGCAGCTCGGGAGCAGGCGAGGATCGAGCGCAAGATCGCTGAGCATCTGGGCGAGTCGGGTGGTTCGTCGTCGACGGTGGTCCCGTCGAAGCGCCCGGCACCGCCAAAAGAGGCTCCAGCGAAGCGCCTGGCACCTATCCCGGCAGCCCTCGCGTCCACGGTTTTCGGTGCCGTCCAAGAGCCGGCGGCCCGTCCGACGCCACCGTCACCCCCGAGCTTTGCTGGCTCCAACACGTCTGGCATCTCGACTGGCCCGGCGGCCCTCGCCAAAGCTGATCTGGACTCAGTACCTTTTCTGCCTTCGTGGAACCTGATCTCGATCCCCGAAACGCCGACCCCGAGCACCTCGTCGGACGTGCTGGCTCCGATCGACGGCAGCTACTCGAAAGTCTGGTTCTACGACGCCTGCGATCCCTCGATCGACAAGTGGAAGGTCTTCGACCCGACCGATCCGGGATCCGCTACGCTCACCACCATCAGCCCCACCCAAGGCCTGTGGCTCGGCGCCACTGCGGCCGGGGCTCTGCCGTCGACCGGCGAGCTTCCGGCGACCAGCTCGTGGCAGCTGTGTACCGGCTGGAATTTGATCGGCTTCCCAGCGGGCCAAAACCGACATATCCGCACAGCCTTGCAAGGCATCGACGGCAAATACTCGATGGTCTACGGCTACGACCCGTCCGACACGGAGGACCCCTGGGCCATCCACGACGTCACCGTGCCGGATTGGGCCAACGACCTGCAAATCTTCGAGGTCGGCAAGGGCTATTGGATCCTCGTCACCGAGGACGTGACCCTGGAGGTCCCCAATCAAGGCGATGCTCCGACGGTCGCGTTCACCACTCCGATCGACCTCAGCGAGGTCACCGAGCCGACGGACTTGCTGGGCAACGTGTCGAGCCCACTGCTCGACTTTTGGCGTGTTTCAACACGCTTGATCGGCCAAACCGATTGGCAAGAGCTGGCTCGCGGGTCCCAGCCTCGCGCGGGTGAAAAGCTCGCCACCTTCGACCCCACCTTGCTGCTCAACGGTCTGCACGAGCTCAGGCTCGAGGCGGTCGACAGTCTGGGACGCATCGTCGAGGACCGCATCTCAGTCGTCGTCGACGGGCAGATGAAAATCGGCCATTTCACCCTCAGCTTCGTCGATCTTCAGATCCCCTTGTCGGGCCTCGACATCCGCATCCTCCGCACCTACGACAGCCGCGACACGCGATTGGGTGACTTCGGTGTGGGCTGGACCCTCGACATCCGGCAAGGCTTCTACCAAAACAACCGTCCGCCGGGCGACGGCTGGCAAATCCCAGCGACCTCGGGCCCCTGGGGTCTGCCGTGCTCGGTGGTCCAAGAGACCAAGAGCCACCTGACGACGGTCCGACTCTCCGACCAAGAGGTCTACCGCTTCCGTCTGGTGCTCAAGCGCCCGAGCACCTTGATCGGCGGCTGTATAGCCGACGCCGAGTTTGAGTGGGTCGATGGTCCATTGCCGGGCACCACCCTAGAAATCCTCGGCAACAACGAGGTCTTTTACCCCAACAACAGTGACGGCGTCTTGGATCGTCACACCCAAGAGCCCTTCGTGCCCGACGACGTCAAGCTCACCACCCGTGACGGCCGCATCTTCCATTTGGATCTTCAGGATGGCGTCACCCACCTGGAAGACCTACACGGCAACACCCTAGAAATCACCCCGGACGGCATCACCCACTCGAGCGGCCGGGGCGTGGAATTCGTCCGAGGAGCGGACGGCAAAATTGAAGAAATCGTCGATCCCAGGGGCAACCGCAACATCTACAGCTACGATGGAAATAACGACTTAATCCTGCACACGGATCGCGCAGAGGCGGAAACCAGCTTCACTTACCGAAATCACTACCTCGAAGACATCCACAACGCCTACGGCATCCGAGCCGTGCGCACGGAATACGACGAAAACGGCCGCATGGTGAAAATGATCGACGCCTCAGGCCGCGAAATGCTCTTCGACCACGACTTGGAAGGTCGTCGCGAGGTGATCACCAACCGCCTGGGTTTCACCCGAGTGATGGAATACGACCCGCGCGGTAACGTGACCCTAGAAATCAACGAAAACGGCGAAAAGACTTGGCGCACCTACGATCGCGATCTCCTGCGCACCGAGAAAAACGATCTGGGTCACACCACCACCTACGACTACTTTTCCGCCTCCAACGACCTGAAATCGATCAAGAACCCCCTCAACGAGGTGACGTCGTTCACCTACCACGCCCTCGGTCTACCGGAAACGATCACCGACCCGCTGAACCACACAACCACGAATCGCTACAAATCCAACGGTGAGCTGGAGTGGACCGAGGACGCCCTCGACCACCGTACGGATTTCGGCTACAACAGCCGAGGAGAGCTGAGCTCCATCACCGACGCCCTCGACCAAGTCACCTCGTTCAAATACGACGCCTACGGCAACGTGGAGAAGGAAACCGACGCCCTCGGCCATTCCACCAGTCACACCTATGACGACCACGGCAATCGGGAGACCTCGACCACCACCCGCACCCTACCCAACGGCGAGATCGAAACCCTGGTCACTCGCTATCAATACGATGATCTGGACCGGGTGGTCACCGTCACGGCCCCGGACGGCACGTCCACGAAGACCGTCTACGACCTGCTGGGTCGGGTGACCCAGCAAATCGACGAGCGAGGCCGCGGGACGATCCAGGAATACGACGAGCAGGGCCGCTTGGCTCAAGTGATCTACGCCGACGGCACCCACACCCGAAACGTCTTCGACGCGGAGGGTCGAACCGTGGCCTCGGTGGATCAGCTGGGCCGGACCACCCGTTACACCCACGACCCGGCGGGCCGCCTGCTGACGACCACCTACCCCGGTGCCGACGAACCTACGGTCACCAACGTCTACGATCGTGCCAGCCGCTTGGTGAAAGTCATCGACGAGCGGGGCAACCCGACCCGCTACGTCTATGACGATGCCGGCCGCCGGACCAAGGTCATCGACGCCCTCGACCAGGAAACCATCTACGTCTACGACGATGGGGGTCGCCTAGAGTCGGTCACCGACCCGCGGGATTTCACCACCACCTACCAATATGATGACGTGGGTCGTCAGCGCTTCGTCATCTCCCACGACCAAAGCAAGGTCGAGACCGTCTACGACGCCTTGGGCCGCCGCAAGGAGGTCTGGGATCAAGAGCGCAAGAAAACCGAATACTTCTACGACGCCGTGGGTCGATTGAAGTCGGTCAAAGATGCCCTCAATCAGATCACCAGCTACGATTATGACGAGCTGGGAAATTTCATCGCCCAAACCGACGCCAACGGCCACACGACCCGCTTCGAGTACGACGCTCTGGGCCGTCAAATCAGCCGCATCCTGCCGGACGGTGCCAAAGAGCACTTCTCCTACCACATCGACGGTACCCTAAGGGTCCATCAATCGTTCATGGGCGCGGTGAAGAAATTCACCTACGACGACTTGGGCCGACTGCTGGAGCGCAAATATTCCGACGGTACCGTCCACTCGTTTACCTACACGAAAACCGGCCGCCGAGCCACCGCCCTGGATCCGCGGGGTCTTACCCTCTACAAATACGACGATCGGGATCGGCTGAAAGCGAAATCCGACCCCACCGGCCACAGCCTGGAATACGGCTACGACGCGGCCGGCAATCGAGAGTCGCTTACCGCCAAGATCGGTGAGCAGACTTTCACCACCGCCTACACCCACGACGTCCTCAACCGGATCGAAACCGTCACCGATCCGAACGGTGGCGTCTACACCTACCGATACAACGGCAACAGCCAAGCCGAGCACCTGGAATACCCCAACGGCGTTACCACCACGTGGATCTACGACAGCCAGAGCCGACTCGAAGACCTGATCACCCGCGACCCGGTGGGTCAGATCCTCCAGAGCTACCACTACACCATGGCCAAAACCGGCCATCGCACCCAAATCGACGAGCACGACGGCACCGTCCGCGCCTATCGATACGACGATCTCTGGCGACTAACCCAGGACAAGGTCACCAATGCCGGCGGCCTGGTTTACCAGGAAGATTTCCAATACGACCCGGTCGGCAATCGGCTGCTGTCAAACCTTCAAGAATCCAGCGGCCCACCGCTGATCCAGGGTTACTCCTACGACAGCCGGGACCGCATGGCCCAACACAACGGCCAACGGGTCGAGTGGGATCGCGGCGGTCGGATCAAGAAACAGCCGGAGATCTGGCCGGAGCCGGGACGGTCCTACCAATGGTGGTCCGACGACCATCTGTTGCAAGTGGAAACCACCGACGGCGTGAGAGTGGAGACGACCTACGACGTCAACGGTAACCGGGTGGAAAGCACGGAGACGGTCGGCGGCCAGAGCGACACCACGGGCTACCTGGTGGACGACAGCGGTTGGCTGAGCCATGTGGTCGTGGATTTCAGCGGGGCGGATACAGAAGCTGTCTATGTGAGGGCAGGCGACCAGCTGCTCGGCCTCAGCCGTGACGGCCCTGAGGATCTTCACTACCATCTAGACGGCCTAGGGAGCGTTCGTGGGCTGACGGATCCGTCGGGTGGGCTGGCAGAGCGGTTGGACTACTCGGCGTTTGGTCGGAGCTTGGGGGCGTCGGGTCAGGCCTATGGGTTT
>JAUIJL010000016.1 GCA_030431255.1 Thermoanaerobaculia bacterium
ATCCCGTCATCCCGTCATCCCGTCATCCCGTCATCCCGTCATCCCGTCATCCCGTCATCCCGTCATCCCGTCATCCCGTCATCCCGTCATCCCGTCATCCCGTCATCCCGTCATCCCGTCATCCCGTCATCCCGTTTTGTATTCATGGCATGTTTAGGTCATGACATCTTAATGTCATGCCGTGTTGTGGCCATGCTACGTTGCAGTCATGGCGAATTAACGCCATGGCATTTTACGGCTTTAGTGTCATGACGCGTTGATTGACTTCTGTCATGGATCCATGGAATTTTCCTGTTGAAACGGTGATGTTTCATGTCATCATTGAGGAATAGCGCCATGGGTCGATGACGCCATTCATTCATGAAATCATGATGTTGTCAGATGCCCAGGGCCGAATCGGAACGCCGACGAGCTCGTGCTCGTCCTACCGCCACCAACCTCAGAAACCGAGGACCTGAGCTTGAAGATCTTGGCCGTATTGTCGAATAAGGGTGGATCGGGAAAAACCACCGTCACGTTGAGTCTCGCCGTGGCCGCGGTGGAAGCTGGAATGAGCGTAGCCGTGGTCGATTTGGACCCCCAGTCGAACTCCGCCGATTGGGGCGACAGCCGGGAGGCCGACAGCCCGGTGGTGGTTTCGGCCCAAGCCGCGCGATTGGGTCCGGTGCTCGATGCAGCGCGGGAGAACGGAGTCGACTTGGCGGTACTGGATACCGCACCGCGGTCGGAGGAGGCGGCGCTCAAAGCGGCCAGGGTGTCCGATTTCGCGTTTCTCATCGCCCGTCCGTCGATCCACGATCTCCGCGCCCTTCGCTATTCCAAAGATCTCTTGGACCTGGCCAAAGCTCCGGGAGCCGTGCTGCTCAACGGAGTCCCCCACCAAGGCTCCCACGGCGACGAAGCAGAGGCGGCCCTAGAAGGTTGGGGGCTGGAGGTGGCACCGGTGCGGATGTCCCAGCGGGCCGCCCACTACAACGCCGCCGCGGGCGGTCTGACCGCGATCGACTACGAGCCCAAGAGCCGTGCCGCGGAAGAGTGCCGAGAGGTGCTGCGCTGGTTGATGGCCCGCAAGGAAATGGCGGACTGAAAACGACCGATGGAAGACGAATCGGCGTGCCCGCCGAGGGATCGGGCCGATCGGCCCATTGAGCATTGAGCAAACCACCACAGCCGAGTAGACCACCACGGAGCGGAAAGGACGAGAGATGGCGAAAAGAAGAACTGCATTGAACAGCGCCTTGAAATCGGCGGCCACGGGACGCCCCGAGCCTCTGGAAGAAGAAGCACCCCCAGCGGCACGACCCGCGGAGCCCGCGCGTCGACCGGCGACCCTGCGACCCGAGGGCAAAGCGATCGAGGTTTTGAAACCGCTGACGACCCGCGTCAATCAAGGCGTGCTGCAACAGCTGAAGGTGCTCTCGGCGGAACAGGATCGACCGATCATGTACATGGTGGGTGAGGCCCTCAACTTGCTCTTCGAGAAATACGGCAAACCTCCGATCGCCGTCGAGCAACCCCCCGGCAGGGGAAACTGAACCTTAGAAACCCGAGCCGCCGTTGCCGCCTTCGGTGATCCATGGCGACGGTGGGGGAGGGCTGTCGGAGCTTTGCCATCCGGTGGACGACCGAGATCCGCCACGGCAAGACGCCGCAGAATGGAGTTGGTAGGACCTGGCCAAGCCGAGATGGCAAGAGTTGCACGCACCCGGGAGCAGAGACAATGACTCGTAGAAATCAAGTAATTTTGGTCACACTTTTTCTTGTTGCGCTTCCGGTATCTGCGCAAGATCCACCAGGGAAAGGTGGTCCTCTGGTCAGTCGTTCCGGAGGTCAAGTACCGGAATGTAATACTGAAAAAACTGTGAGTCAGGGAGAGGTTGTCTTCCTAGAGTACGAGTCCTTTGTTCAGAAGTCTGTGACGTTGAGTGAGCCTGTTGTGGTCGGCCGGAAGATGTCGGTACCGGCGGGGCAGTTTCTCCTCGGCTTTAAGTTGGATTATTACCAAGAGATATACTGCTTCTACGACCGCGAGCATAAGTTTTTGGGCAAGGACGCTCCGATCTGGGTGTGCTTCACTCTCGGCGAAGATCAGCAGTTCTCAGAGGCTCGGTTGATTTACGCCGGGAACGAAACCGGCAGGCGGAAGAAGATCGATAGAAGCCCGAGCTTTGAATTCAGCCACGTTTCGATGTCGCCCGCCGCCGCGATAGCGTCCGGGCAAGGTCCGCTGCTGGATCGGGAGATTACCTATCTGGGAACCGCGGGAGGAATCTTACGCTTCCTCTACCGAGAGAAGTTGGGTGATGAGATTCAGCCGGAGTCTCAGCAAGAGCTCACCTACGGCTACACAGAAGGAAAGCCTTTCACGGTTTCCGTACAAGGTGCGGACATCGAGATTCTGGCAATCGGAAACTCAGGCATGACGTATCGAGTGTTGAATGGGTTTAGATAGCAGAGCAGATATGGCCGGCAGATGGTAGCGCGGTCCAGGTGACCTTCACAGAGATCGAGTAGGGCCTCGATTCGTCCGGACGCGACGACGACTTCCAAGGATCCTTCGGCGAGGCCCTGGATCTGATCCGTGAGGTGCGGGGGGTGTCGTTCCCGGAGCAACCCGACATCTTGATCATCGACACCCGCAGTGAGCTGGGCTCGATCCAGGCGGACTCGGCGGACCTGATCATCTGTCCGACGGCCCCAGCCAGGTAGACATCAACGCCCTGGCTAAAGTCATCGGAAAATGCGACGAATCCCAGCGCGCGCATGGCGATCCTGCCGAACCAAAGCAAGATCACGCCGTCGAAGAGGTTGCTCGCTTGGGGGAGCGCCGCTCCCGTCAGATTCACGGAAAACGAGGATCTGTGGGATTTCGAAATCGTCATGAGCGCGGGCGACAATTGCAGTGCGAGCGGCTGCACACTTGCCCGCGCGTTCTTCCCGGACTCCGGGCGACACGATCTGATGCTGTATCCGAAGATGTTCGAGCAGAGCAGAAAGGAACAAGTAGAGACGTGGATGCACGAGATCGGGCACATCTTCGGCTTGCGTCACTTCTTTGCTACCGTCACGGAAACCGCATGGCCGGCAGAAATTTTCGGGTCTCACGACAAGTTTTCGATCATGAACTACGGTGCCCTCAGCACACTTACGGAGCGGGACAAAAAGGACTTGGTGCGACTCTATGAGCAGGCTTGGTCAGGGGCTCTGACCCACATCAACGGGACCCCGATTCAGTTTTTCTTGCCGTACCACAAGCTCGCTCCAGAGCCGATCCATGTGCCTGGGCTGGAGCTGGCCTCTACGGCGCTGCAGCAGCGAGGTAGCTACTATTCAACGAGCAGCATACGGGTTAAGTAGCCAACGAGGGAGTCTACCGAAGAGTGTGGGCCGACGCGCCGAACGCAAAAAGGCCGCCCGAGGGCGGCCAGTCATGGGCCGAAGGAAGAGGCCGTCGAGTTCAGCGGTCGTCCGCTGCAAGACCGGTCGACGGCGCAGGCCCGCCCGTCGTCGTGGCCCAGGCGCTGGTGTCGCCGGACTCGAAGCCGTTTTTGAACAGGTCGGTAGCCGGACGAGCGCGAACACGGGTCGAGGCGAGGGCGCTGAACACACCGTCTCCGGTGTCGACCAACAGGATCAAGTCCTCGGGCAGCAGGCTCCCCTCGCTACCGACGCTGACGCCGACGCTGACGTCCACCACCTCGCCGTCGCCGAAGCTGACGGTGCCGGTGGCGGGCGTGCCGGCGGTCTGTCCGTTGAGCAAGAGCCGCGAGTCTTCGATACCGCCGTTGGCCGGCATGGCCTCGATGCGATAGTCGAAGCTGAGGGGTGCGCCGTTGGTGTTGATCAGCGAGAAGACGGCGTCGGCTTGGCCTCCGGGAGGCACCTCGGTGACCGGTCTGAAGGGGCCGGTGGTGCAGCATTCCCGCCAGTCCTGGATGGAGCTGCGTTCACGGATTTCCTCGCCGGTCGAGGTATTCGTCAAGACCGCGTCGAAGCAGGCTTGGAGCCGATTCGCATTGAGGCCCGACGGACGTTGGACCTCGAAGGGAATCTCACGGCATTCGCGCGCCGGAATCGAAAGGGCGATCGCCGGCGGCACGGTTTGCACGGGATCGAGCAGGAAGAACGTATCCGGGCCGTCGACCGAGCAAGCCCCGGCGGGAACGGGCTCGAACGTCAAATCGTAGTCGCGGTCCAGGGGGCTACCGTTGCAAATCTCGATCGAGGTCGGTCGCGAGACGTCGGCATCCCGGCAAACCGGCACGTCCCAATCCATCGAGATGAATTCCTTGCATTTGCCCTCGGCGCCCACGGCGTGGAGATCGGCGATCTCTTGCGGTGTGAGGGTGCGGCGAAAGAGCTCGATCTCGTCGAGATCCCCGGCGAAATGCAGCGATTGGGAGAAGGTGACGCCGCTGAAGCGTAGGGGAGCGCTGTTGTCGAGACTGTCCGGACGAATCGTCGGGTCGAAGCTCGCGACCTCCTGCCCGTCGACGTAGAAGCGCAGCCCCATCGAGTCGGCCCGGCTCACCGTCACCGCCACGTGGTGCCAGGCGTCGTCGGCGAGGAAGGCCGCCGACACGTAGTTCGTGCACGACGACGTTGCGGGATTGGAAGAACAGTCGGCCGACGTGCCGCCGTCGGCGAGCTGGAATCCGAGATCCCCGTTCGCCAGGAAGAGCGAATAGCCGCGCACGTCGCCCGAAACGTTCGTGCGCTTGTCGATCACCGTGGCGACGCCGACGCTGTCGGTGGTGCGCAGCCAGAAATCGACGGAAAAGTCGGAGGTGCCCATGTCGAGCACGGGGTCGTCGGCCACCTCGACGTAGTCGTCCGTGCCGTCGAAGGAGAGGGCACCGTCCACCATGCCGGCGATCGGCGTCGGTCCGTTCATGTGGGTGCCGTCGTTCGCGTTGATGATGTCCGCAGCGCGAGACGGCCCGGGCTCGTCGAGTGGCCACCAGCCGATCATTTCCTCCGGCCTTTCGAGACAAGCTCGCGAGACGTCGAGGTGCACGTCGTCGAAATTCGCCTGCACACCTGGGGCCGTCAAGTAGATCTTGAGCTGCTCGCCGAGCTCGGGATCGCCGGCCTCGGCGCGGTAGGTCACCGTCACCGGCACGAATTCACCGGCCGCCGGGGTTTGCGTCGAGTCGTCCTCCGCCAGAATCGTGTCGCCGGCGGTCCGCAGCTGCACTCGGTAGCCGGCGAAGCTCTCACCGACTTTGCGGCCGACCTGTACCCGCAGCGTGTAAATGCGGCCGGCCTCGAGCACATCGGTGACGGTCTGGCTGACGAAGTTGCCCGGAAGGTTGACATAGGCCACGTTCACACCGTCGGGGATGCCGTCGGGATATTGTGCCGCCGAGGGGTTGAAGACCCCGTCACCACCTCCTGAGGTGGTCTGCCAACCGATGATCGAATTGCTGATGCCGCCATCGCTGAGCGTGTCGGCCTCAAAGCTGGGATTGACCACCGTGATCGGCATGGCGACCAGCACCGTTGCCGAAAGCGAAAGCACGAGCCAGCTGAGAAAGAGTTGTTTGGCGGATGTCTCGAGCATGTTGCCTCCTGAGATTGAGTGAATGGTTCACTCCATCTCTTTGCAGAAGGCGCGCTCTTTCTGACGTCGCCGGCGGGGCGACCCGAGGGATTTTGCCTGGGAGGCTGTCGCGCATCGTGGGCTCAGCGGAGGAAGCTCCGGTGATCGGAGGGTTTCTGGCTTCCGACGTTCGCGAACCATCGGGTCGAAGCGTCGACAAGCTTTCGACCGACGGCGGTTTATAGGCCTCAAGGCTCCGATGAGTCCAACCACTGGCACAAGGCTTCCGAGACGACGGTGATCACGGCGCAGCCCAAGGCCGCCTTTACGGCCAGCGCTTTGTGATATCTCGCCAGTAGTAACCAAGTATTGACATATCGGCGATCTCCGCCTCTCGGGTGGGGCTCAGTCGAAGATGTCGTCGCTCGTATCGGCCGTCGCGGCTCGAACCAGCCAGTCTTTGAGCTGAGACGCGTCGGTACAGGCTTGAATCTGCTGCCCTTGCTGCGCGTTGATTGCAAGCCCCTTCGCCTCGCAGAGATCGAGCAAGGCGGTCCGTCGCCCTTGAAGCTCTCCCTCGGCCTTACCCGCACTCAGCACCGCGTCGAGATCCTCGTAACCCTGGCGCTGCAACAGATTCCGAAGAGTCGCCTTCTGGGCGGCTTCCTTGTCGTAGAGAGCCTCTACGGGCACCGGATTCCGCAACACCCCGGGAGCTGTGAGCTCGTCACCGGGATGGGCCAAACGCATCTTTTCCTTGGGCCGGTGAATCTCCACCCGACGCGGACCGTCGAGGCGCACGACCCACACGTACTTCGTGCCGGCGGCCAACAGATCACGGATCTTGTCCGTCAAGTCGTCCTCGTCTTGGCCACGATCGGCGTACTCGAGCGCGAGGGGAGGCACCCCCGGGCTCCAACCGGGTTCGTTCGACACCCCGACCGCCACGTCGGGCGCTCTCAATGTGCCGGGCTCGGGAGTGAAGCCGGCATCGACACCCACGGACTCGACCTCGGGATCGGATCCGATCACCGAAGCGCCCTCGGCGTTGGCGCCGGAATGCCGTCCACCGGAAGGTAGGCAGCGAATGGGGTGGCCGTTCGACAGCTCGTAGGGATCACCGGGTTTGACCTGATTGGCGGTAAAAGGACCGTGGGATGTGGTGTAAAGACGACTCATGTTGGTTGCTCCGGGAGCCTCTCGGGCTCGAACGTCCGCGTCGCGCGGCTTCGAGGGAAGCCATCCCGGCACGGATAGATTAACACGACCGAGATCACGGGACCGTCGCTGCGACCCTTCCGATACGCGGATCGTCGGGTCGAGACGGCCATCTACGAACGTAGCGGGGGAGTGAGGCCGCCGGCAAAGACCCGTCGATCTCTCGAAGATCACCGTCCGATCGGTTGACCGATCGACCCGTGCTCTTCGGAAAAGCAAAGATCCGTGGCCGATTCTCAGTCGAGCAGCCCTCGTTTCTCCAAGATCACATAGGGATCCCCGTCCCAAGCGGCCATGTCCTGGCGCGCGGCCCCAGGGCTCCCTTGCGGGCTCGGATCAAAGCCAAGGCCGAATGATGAAGCAGAAGAACTTCGATGCCTGGGAAAGATTTAACACCCGGACATCCTTTCCGTCGACGGAGGCAAAGCTGAGCCTCAAGTGTAAAACCACCGCGTGATCGAGCTCAAAGGGGTTCCGCGCGTTTGATGAGACAACTTTTCTTCCCTTTCCGCCCTGCAGGTCGAACCCGACCTGGGGGCGACTCTCTGCGAACGTGATTTGCCCACCTGCTTCCAGGTCGACCCATGAAAACGACCCGGGCGACGCGTCATGTGCCCGCCCCTGTACCTGGAGCAAGACATGCGATCTCGTGCTTCGAATCCACACCGATTCCAGCAAGACCTGGAGTCTGGACGTTTACCCGCGGATTTGCCGGCCTTTCCTGGGCCGGCTCTTTCCCTGACTCTTCTCACCCTACTACTGCTGACAGCGGCCCAGAGCGCGCTGGCATTCAATTTCGCAGACCTGGTCGCTGAGACCAATCTGGCGCCAATCCACGCCAGCACCGAGAGCTTCGGAAACGACCACGTCAACCGCTTCGGTGGACACCTCGGCTACTACATTCCCCTCGGCATCGACTATCCGCTGACGCCCAACTTCAGTTATCGATTCGAGCTGCGCTACAGCTCCTCAATTTGGCATTTCGACGACTCCGGCGGCACCGTCGCCGCCGAGCCTGCCGGGCGCTTCGACTCCGGCCTCGGCTGGAGTCTCTCCTTCGGCCGTCTCCTGGCCCCCTCGAGCGCTGAAAATGCGTCCAATTTCTGGGCCTACGAGAATGCGGACGGCCACCGCAGCCGCTTCTTCGCAGAATTCTCAGACGGCAACGGCTCAACCCCCGGCGTCTTCTATAGCCGTGACAGCACCTACATGCGTCTGAGCGCCGGCACGGGCGGCCTGATCGGACGACAGATCGTCGAATTTTCGAACGGCGAGCGCCAAATCTTCCGGCAGGACTTGGTCAGCGGAGATTGGCGCCTCCAATCGCACTACGACACCTTCGGCAATGGCTTCACGATCGACTATTCGCAGCCTGGCCAGAAAGTTCTCACCGATACCCACGGCCGCGTCCACCGCATTTTCACCCGCGCCAATCCGGCGGGCGCCGGCGACCCGGTGATCGACCGGGTCGAGCTTGCGGCGTTCGGCGGCCAAACCGCCGTGTGGACGCTCGCCTACGACTCGGCCACGATCAACCGGCCGGCGCAGGATGACGACCCGGCGACCGCGGCGACGCTCGCCGTGCCGCGCCTCACCTCCCTCACCCGTCCGGACGGTGCCGACTGGTCCTTCGGATACGCCGCCACCGGCACCAACGGCGAAGGCCGGATGACGGCGGTCGACCTGCCGACGCTCGGGCGCTACGAGTATGACTACGCCGCCGTCGCCCTCCCCTACTTCGCCGGCGCTGAATTCGCCGCCGACGTGGTGGGCGTGGCCGAGCGCCGCAGCGTCGGTCTGCTTTCCGTGGGTTCGGGTCCGCAATCGGGTGCGGGCAACGTCCAGGGCACCTGGACCTTCGACTACGAGCTCGACATCGCGCGAATCCAGGGCAGCATCGACCAGCCCCGCGAGCTGACCACCACCGTCACCTTCCCCGACGGTCACTACCGCGAGCACTCCTTCTCGGTCTACGTCAGCGGCCAGGCGGCCAACAATATGACGCCGTCCACGAACTTCGTGAAGCGCGAATACGGCTGGCCGATCACCAAGAACGACCGCCCTACGGGCGATCTGGTCTTCCCGAGCGTTCGCGTCTATGACGACGCGGGCGTCCTGCTGCGCACCAATTCCCGCCGCTACGCTCGCAGCCAGTGCGTCGGTTGTTTCGGCATGCAGACTCGCCTCGAGCGGGAGCGTGTGCGCTACCACGATGATAGTGACCGCGACCTCGAAACGGTCCGCTCCGACTGGAACGGACTCGGCCACTACCGGGTCGAAACCCGCACGGACAGCGTCGGTATCACGCCGACCACCACCGCGACCACCGATTGGAGCCAGCAGCTGCCCCTGAGCACCCAGCCGTGGGTACTCGGCCATTGGACGACCCACTCGACGCAGCGCCTCGGCGAGACGATCACCACCGAAGCCTGCTTCGACGCCCAGACCGGCCAGCAGCTGCGCAGCCGCACCCGGGCCGAGGCGGGACGTACCTCCCGTGACCTGATCCGTGTCTATAACGACCCGGGCACCGGCGGACGGGCCACCATCAAGTACTACGGCGGCGACGTGCAGACCGTGGCCACCGGCGACCTATGCAGCCTCCAGCTGCCGTCCGCGGAGGTCTACGCCAGCTTCCGCGATTACCAGTCGGGCGCCGTCTCTCGCAGCGGCTGGTTGGCGGCCGACGGATCGATCTTCCTCGATGACTACGTCGCCTCCATCGATACCTACACCGGCCTGGCGTCCACGGCCCACTTCGGCGACGAGGTGATCTGGGCCTACAGCTACGACAAGCTCGGCCGGCGCCTCCAATCCGTGCCTCCGATTGGCGCAGGGGGTACCGAGACCGTGACCTACACCGCCGCCGACCCGATCAGCGGTGGGCTGGCCTACCAGCTCACCGTGGTGCAAGAGGCCGATGGCTCGCTCCTCTCGGAGACCGAAACGATCCTCGATCTGTTCGGCCGCCCGATCACGACCTCGAACCGCACGCCCGCGGGATTCGACACCACGACCCGCACCTACAACGCCCAGGATCGGCTCGCTTCGACCATCGACGCCGCCGGCCGAATCACGAGCTACCTCGAGCAAGATGCCTTCGGTCGCCCCGGACGCATCCGTCCGCCCGAGGGCGCCGTGCACGATCGTGTCCTTACCTATACCGGCGATCGCCTGACCCAAGAAGACGTGCGTATCGGCAAGCAGTGGGACGCGGCGGCGCAGCAGGTGACCGAAATCGACCGCACGATCACCACCGAGCGCAATGACCTCGGCCAGATCGTTTCCCGGGTCACATCAGACGCCGACTCGACCAGCCGCACTGAGACCTTCACCTACGACGCCCGCGGGTTCCTGACCCAAAGCGTGGCCACCGATGGGGTGCGCACCTCCACACACAACCAGACAAACCGCAGTGACTACCGCGGCTTCCAGGTCGAGACGATCGACGGCGATCCGATCACCGGCTACGACGCGCTCGGCCATCTGACCAGCCTCGACACCGGCTACGGTCTGTTGAATCAGGTCTTCGACCGCGCGGGTCGCCTTTTCGAGCAGCGGGAGCCGGCCGTCAACAACCGTCTGTGGACGCGGCAGGTCTACGCCACGTCCAACGCCGCCGGCAATCAGCGCAAGGGCAAGCTGATGAAGCGCCTACGGGTCAACCGCAACGTTCCCCATCTGCCGAACGGCTACGCCGTGGTGGAAGACGAGCTGATCTACGGCGGCCCCAAGGGCGAGCTCACCGAGCTCACCACCTCAGTCAGGGCCGGCTTCAACAACTCGATGCCGCTCTTCACCTTCAGCACCTCTCAGGCCGTGGACGGCGGCGGGGATCGCACCCAGCTGACCTATCCCGACTGCGAGGTCAACCTCGGCAACCCGAACGTACAGTGCACGTCCCTCGATGACCGCGTGCTGAGCATCGAGCGCGAATTCGGCTTGGTGACGTCGGTGTCGGCAACCATCGGCACGATCCAAGAAAACTGGATCGACTCCGTGACCTACGGTCCCGGTCGTTTCGTCACCGGCCGCGTGCTCGGCAACGGATTCGTCGAGTCGCGCACCGCCGACGGTAGCGGCGGCCGGCTCGAGCGACTCACCCTGACTCATCCCTCGAGCGGCGCCTTCTACGACAGCGGCGACGCCGTCTACGACGGCCTCGGTCGCCTGGTGCAGCTGGGCGGTCAGCGTCATATCTCGGGCTCCGCCTACTCCCTGCTGGTGCGGCAGCTGCCGGCGGACCAGGGACCGACGCTCACTCCTCCGTCCGGCGGCGCGCGCGACATCTTCGGCCTGCCGCTGTGGCGCACCTACACGCTACCGATCCGCGCCGGCGCCAGCAGCCAGGACGGTGAGGAAGACGTCTTCGACATCTACCTTTATGGACCTGGCAACCGCCTGGTGTGGAGCCGTGAGTTCAACGACTACGACGCGTGGAGCTTCAAGCTCTCCGACGATACCTGGCACCTGATCGGTCCCGACGGTCGTCGTCTGCGCACCCGCCACGGCCTGACCCACTACACCGCCGCGGCGACCTGGGCCAACGCCACCATCGACCACCTTTCCCTCGGCAGCGTCAGCGAGCCGATCGTCGATCAAATCTACGTCGACGGACGCCCGATCGGCACCGCCGACTACCGCTTCACCTCGGACCGCCAGTACTTCTTCCATTTCGACATCCTCGGACGCCTGATCGCCACTAGCGACCAGGACGGCGGCGTCGAGCAAAACCACATGGACCTCTTCTGATTCGGATGCGGAGACGATCATGACCTATAAAAACCACGTCGATAAAAAACCCATGCAACGTTTCAAACGATCCGTCGCCCGCCATTCGAGGCGCTGGACAAGAACCATCGCTTCCACCGTGGCGTTCGCCACCCTCGTGACCACGCCACTTGTGGCGGCCCCCGTGCTCGACGGCGACCCCGCCACGCTCTTCCAAGTGCAGGCCGGCGAATGCGTTGGCTGTACGGCGAGCCAAATCAGCCAGCTCGAGGAAGGCCTCGACCTGCTCCAAAGGCGATTTCATCGCGAGACCGTCAATTTTACCTCCCAGCTCTGCGTCGCAGAAGTGAGTCTAACCCGTGACATGGCCGTGCTCACCTTCGAGGAGCTGCGCACATCAGGGGCCATCAGCCAGAATCGCTGGAAGGACATGATCAAGGCCAAGGCCTCGATCTCCGGCGGACTCTCCCCCGTCACCCGGGAAGAGATGCGGCGCCGCGTGCGCGACCGCGTCGCCGACACCTTCGGCGTGTCGGTGGATCCGGAATCCGCCCTCGGTCGGCAGATCGACATCCACGTTTCGATCCAGCTCTGGCGCATCTTCGAGATGATGGCCAACGGCATCTGGGATCCCGCCCAGTGGGCCGACGCCATCGCCGCCGGGCCGAATGGCCTGCACCCGATCATGGACGCCGTGCTCAACGTCCAGGGTCCGTTTCGCAGCGCCTTGGACCTCGCCATCATCGAATCCGACCCGGAGGAGGTATGGCTGGCGGGCCAAAGCTGGCATTTGACCGATCTGCAAGAAGATTTCCTGGTCGGCGCCGTCACCACCCGCCGGGACCAGCTGCGGGTCGATTACGAAAACGCCGTACGCGCCGCTTTCTACACCACCATGTCGAACGGCTGCGGCCGCGAGGCGTCGCTATCGATGCTGCTCGACGCTTCACTGCTCAGCGATACCGTGACCATCGAGGTGGTACCCCGCAGTAAGAGCGGCAGTGGCAACAACCAGCCGAACCCGGGCGAGCTGCTCCACGACGCTCCAGACGGCTACAATCCGCAGGCCATCTTCAGTGACGTGATTACGGTCTACGCCTATCCGCCCGAAGGCAGCGGCCGCCACCGCTGGTTCCCCGGCTGCGGTCCGGGTCGCTGCACCTTCCCGGTGGGTCCGCCGTCACCGTCGCCGCCGGACAACGGACTCGTCTTGCCGCCGATCCAACCTCCAGAGACTCCGGAACCGCCGCAGGGACCACAGCCGGTGATCTGTCCAGACGGCTTCGAGTTGGCCCCGGGCACACCCGAATGGGCATGCAATTTGCCGGTGGCACCTCTGGGCCCGGCCCAGTTCTGCTCTACTTTTTGCCGAGTCACCGGCAATTCTGAATACGTCGGCAATGAGAGCAACATCGGCCCTCACTTCGACACGTTTCCGCCGAATATCGGCGGCAGCTATGGCCTCAACTGCCAGTGCAAGAGCGCCACGGTTGCTCCTTGATCTAGGTTTCGCTGACCACCGATGCTGATCCGCGTCACCAAGCGACGGGTTCGAATTCGAACCCGCTCGGCGGTGTCGAGGCGGTGTAGGGCACCGATCGCTTCGTCCCGGTAGGCTCGGTACAGCTCGGCCGAGCGAGCCGGGGCGTCGAGCGTGTCGAGCAGTCGGTGGATTTCCTCGGCGTCGCCACCGTGGATCCAGGCCTGGGCGACCGTGACCCGGTCGGTCTCGTTTGCAGCTCGGTAGGCGACGGCCCAGGGGAGGGTCGGTCGGATCTCCGGGGCCTCTCCGGCGTCCCGCGCCGCTTGCAGATCGTCGAGATCGTCGCGAATCTGATAGGCGACACCGAGGGCGTCGCTGAACGCGTCGAGGATCGCGTGCACAGTGTCGTCGGCACCTCCGAGCACGGCACCGATACGCATGGACGTCGAGAAGGCGGCCGCGGTTTTGCCCCGGAAAATAGCCACCACCTCGCAGGGGCTCAGGGGTTTGGGTGCGTGGGTCCACAACAGCTCCTCACCCTGGCCGATGGACAATGTCGGCATCTATCGAATGAACGGGCTGAGTTGGACGGAAAGCACCATCAACTGGAACACTCACCTTCTCGATGGGCCGAGCCCTTTCACCCACTTGACCTCGGCCGATGGTTTGTTACCGAATACCGTCTATGAATTCGACGTGACGAGCGCTTTCGAAGGCTATGTCGGCGGGCCGCTGACCCTCGGCTCGGCGTCGGGAAGCTTGGATATGGGAATGGACTTCTCAAGCGAGGAAGGCGCGTTCAAACCTGGTCTCGACGCTACCGGTCCCACGAGCTCGAGCTTCGGTTTTCGACGGGGACGCTCATTTGGCAGCCACGGGGGGCGGCGGTGCCCTGCGCTGTCGAAGCGGTGATGGTTCGAGGTCGAGAGAACGTTTGGTGGGTGGAGATGATCTCCGAGATTCCTCGCAAGCGCGACGATCCCGAGCCGCAGCGGTCTCGCGTGCGGTGGGCCGAGGTACGGAATCAGGAAGAAGGGGAACGATCCGCTCGGCGTTTGATGTCACAGCTCGAGACGACCGGCGCGGTGCAGCTCTCGATCGATCCCGAAGGGGAGCGAGCCCCGGAGCCGACCTACCTCAACACCATCACGGCGGAAACGACGTCTCGTACTTTGGTCCAGGCGGAATACCACGGCGACATGCATTTTCCGGAAGTTGGGATCTTCCATTTTATCCTTATGGGTCCATTCGGCATCTGGCTGCTGAGCTCGGCTCTGGTGTGGCAGCTGCGCTCCTTGGGGGAACCGATCGGAAACGATTCGCGGTCGGGAGCCGTCTGGGTCCTCGGCTCCTTGTTGGCTTGGATCTTCTTTTCCCACTGGTTCTTCACCGGTGAGCGCCTCAGGCTCGATTTGCGGAAGAAGCTTTTCTGCCGTTGGCGCGGCCCGCGTCGGCTCGTTGAGGTCCGCAGCGGGCCGATCCACGAGCTGGGGGGCCTAAGGCTCGTGAAGCTCAAGACGATTTATTTCGTTTGCCTAGACACCTCGGACGGCCATTGGTTCGGCTTGCACCGGGGGTTCGACCACGACGAAGAGCTCGAGATCATGAGCTATTGGGCGGAGCGATTCGGGCTGCCGTCCGAGGACCTGACGGTGCTGCCCGAACCGAGCTGAACGATGGGCGGTCAACCCGAAGCCGTCGTCGTCCCCAGAATCACCGATCGGCTACACTGAGACAGTCGTCGATAGGACGATAGGAGGGCTCTGCCAAATCAGGTGGTCCCTCGCGCGAAGTGGGCTGCCGTGGGAGGGTTTCGGTGTTTTTTCGATCCAGGCTCAACGAGGTCGAGCTTCCCGAGCTGGGGGTGACCCTAAGGCTGACGGGCTTGCTCAGCTGCCTCGAAATCTATCGGCTGTCCGAAGAAGCTGAGAAATCCGTTCAGATCGGACGGCTCGGTTGGCAGGACGACCAGGACCGAGAGCATCGTTTTCCGCTCGACGACGATCGAGCTCTGATCGTTCAAGCCGCCGAAAACCCTTCCAAACCCGTGGACGAAGGTGCCGGCTATTGGGTCCGGTCGGAAGGGCAGGAAATCCGGACCCGGGTGTTCCGGCGGGTGAAACCGAGAGCACATACCTACCTTCCCGCGTTCCATATCGGCCTTCTCGCGCTCTTCGGATCCGCCGCAATCGGTCGAGAGCTGTGGGAGAAGTCATCCTGGCTTTTCGGTTGGGGTTTCGTGATGTGTGCGGTCTTTTGGTTGCCGTGGGGTCGCTTCCACGCCGTCGTTTTCGGTACGACCTGCCTGCTCAGTTGGTGGATGGGCTGCTTTTGGGTGCCGGCGATCTTGCCTGCCGCCGCAGGAGCTTTCGTGGTGGGACTGGACACACTCTCCATTCACTTCGCTGGATTGTTTCTCTACGGCCTGATGCTCCGGTTGATGTATCTGCTGGGCGAGGTGCTGGAAAAAGTACCCGATCCGGATCGGGGAGCTCCCAGACCCGAAGACGCTTGGAGCCTCTTGCTGCTGCCTTTCCTGGATCCGGGCCGAGGGGACGAGCATCGGCGCCTACTGTTGCCCGATTCCGGGCATGCCCTGCGGTGGTTGCCAGGGTTTCGCGAGCTGACGGTGGTCTCACCGCGTGGTGAGACTTCGGTCCACGGCGTCAATCCAAACACCTCCGTGCCCGTGGGCTTGGACGACGGCACCCACCTGGAGATCGGGCCGTTGGACGGCCGGCCGTTCCCCACGGCCTTCAAGGTCACCACCTCCGGCGGGCAAGAGCTCCAGGCCGTCGACGGAGCTGCAGAGCGGACGTCTTGGATCTTTGTTTCGGGGTTGATGGGGCTCGCCTGGGCAGGCTTCGCCTGGGGTTTATGGTCCAGCTCCTATGACTCGCTTCCTTTCTGGGGCCAACGTCTTCCTTTAGCGTGGCTCGCCGCTGTGGCCCTGTGCACGGCGGTGATCGTTTTCCTCTGTGTCGGCCTGGTGGTGAAGGGCATCCACCCACGCCTCTTCCAAGGTGTCGGTGATTGGGTGGCATTGCTGGCGATGGGTCCGTGCTTCGGTTTGCCCTGGGCTTCCTGGATCGGAGTCTTTATCCTGGAAGACCATGAGTCCTTGCAGCTGTTTCATAGGGCCTTCGGGCTCGGCATGTTGTTGCTGCTACTGATTGGGTTGGGATTTTGGGTCCGTGGCTTGGTGCAGCTCGTTGCGGAAAGGGAGACCTTTCAAATCACGAGCCTCGAGCCACGCTGGAAGCCGGTAGAAGAAGACACTGCACCGGACGTCCCCCAAGACAGCGATTGCCGATAGGGGAGAGATGGAATGTTTTTCAGCTCCGTGGTGCGAAAGATCGACCTGCCGGAATTCGGCGCGAGGCTCCGGGTGTCGGAAAACTTCCATCGGGTGGAGGTCTTCCGTTTGACCGAGGACGCCGAGGAGGAGAGCCTCGGGTTCGTCCGTCGGCGATTCTGGAAACAGGAAAGTCGTTTTCCGCTCGATGAAGAGCGGATCTTGGTGGTCTACCGGGCGGATTGGTTTTTGGGCGAGGGCACCGAGGTCTGGAATCGGTTGACGGTCCGCCTGGACGACGACTCGAGCGAGGTCCATGTGGTCCAAGTGCTCGACCCGAGATGGTTGCCGGGACTCGTGGTTTTCTTGTTGGCCTTGTCGTCGCTACTGAGCTTGCAGACCTTCGGAGGCATCTATTCCAATCCGGTGCTCGGCGGTCTGGCTCTCGGCTTGCTGTTCGTGCCGATGTTGTGGGGGATCCCGGGTCTCCGGAGGGGAGTGTGGGAAGCAGGAATCCTGATGCTGTGCGGGATGAGCACCTTTGTCTTCGCAGCCCTTGTTCCGGACGGGATGACGGGCCCCCCCGGGCCGGAGTCCGGCATGGGTTTTCTCCCCATCTTGATCTTCGGCAGCTATATCTTGATCGCTGTCGCGAGGACGATGATCGGCCTACCCGCGGCGATCTCCCGTTTTCGCCGGGAGAGATTCCCGAACGAAGGCGAGCCCCCTCTCCTCTACGGGCTCTTCGGTGCCCGGCTCGGGCTCACGGATCGATGGCGGCTTACCCTTTCCGATCTCGAGCTCACGTTCCATTGGACCCCGGGATTCGGCCGTTTGTGGATCACCTCCGAAGGAGACACGATTCCCGTCTACGGGCTCGACCGAAAGCAACCGGCCCCCGTGGGTCTCACCGGCGACAAGCAGCTGACCGTCGGCCCGCTGCTCGGTCTGCCGCTGCCTTACGGATTCCAGGTGGATCTCGGGGACCAGGGCACCTATCGCATCGTCGACGGCGCGGCCGGGAGGCTTTCGCGAGCCTTCGGTCTGATGCTCGGTGCCGCGGCGCTCGGCGGCTTTGCCTGGGGCTTTGCCGGTATCGTCGACGCGCCGATTCGGGTGTGGTTCTGGGATCTACCGGCCGCCTGGATGCTCGGGCTGACGGCGGTGGCGGCGATCGTCGTCGGCTTTTCGTCGCTCTTCGTGACGCTTGGGATCCGACCGGGATCGTTCGAGGCCCTCGGGCTCTGGACGACGCTCGCGGCCGGTGGCATGTCCCTGCTCGTCTGGGTCCTTTCCGGTAGCGGGTCCCTTTTTTACGGACCGAACGAACCTGGAAGCATTCGGATCGTCGACCAAGCATTCGGGGTGTTCTGGGGATTGATAGGCCTTCTGGCGACGGTTTTGTGGCTCAATTTCCTGGCCCATGCGCGGATCTGGCGGGAAGTCGCCCACTCGGCAAGCCTCGAGCCGACTTGGACACGAATGGACGAGCAGCCCGTGGAGCTCGATGGGCGTGAAGACTAGCGGATAGCGGATTGGAAGCTGTGATGTTTCGAAGGAAGCTGACGCAAATCGATCTACCGGAATTCGGCGCGATGCTGAAGGCCTCGCCGAGTCTTCGTCGCGTGGAGGTCTACCGAACGGTCGACGACTCGGCGCCGGTGCTCTTGGGAAAGATGAATCGATGGGAATTCGTGGGGCGGGAGCTGCGATTTCCGATCGACGACGAGCGGGTATTGCTCCTGCGAGGGGTCCGGGGAGACTTCGGCGACCCCACGGAGGAGTGGGCTCATCTCCGGGTCGGGCTGGAAGGAAGCGAGGACGCCCCCGAGGTCAGGCTGGTTCAAAGGATCGACCCGCGTTGGTACGCAGTGGCGCCTGCCATGCTGTTCGGCTCGCTCATCAATTTCGGCTTGGCTCCGGTCGGTAGCGCGCTGTTCACGCTTTCGCTCTGGGTCTGCTCGGCCTGCCTGGCGGTCTTCACCGGGATATGGCTGCTTTCCGCTCGCGGTGTGAAGGCTGCCGCGGCGGGACTGTGGCTCGCCACGGTCTATTCCGGCTCCTTTGCGTTGGCCGCGGTACCGCCCGTGGTTTACGCAACCCTGGTCGACCCACCCGACAGCTTGCTGCGAGATGCGCTGTTCATGTTTGGGGTGTCTTTCGGGCCGCTCGGCCTCTTCTTGTGGGTTTCGATGATCTCGGTGCTGGACCGGCTGCCGCCGGCGCTGGCGCGATATCGCGGCGAGCCGGATCCGGGAATCTGCTCAGCCTCCCTGCTGCGACGCTTCGGGTCGCGCCTGGGACTCGAAAGGCGACGGCTCCCAATCCCCGAAACCGAGCTCGTCTTGCGTTGGGCCCCCGGATTCCGCGACCTCTCCCTGGAATCTCGAGGGACGACACTGCCGGTCCACGGCCTCGACCGGAAGAGCTCCGTGCCTGTGGGTTTGAGCGAGGGCACACAGATCGATATCGGACCGCTGCACGGTTGGCCCCTGCCCGACGAGCTCGACGTCGTCCTCGGCGACCGAGGCACCTTCCGGGTCACCGACGCAGGCACACAGCGGAGGTCCAACGCCTTCGAATCGACGGTGATCGCCTGTGCACTGGGCGGGGCGGGCTGGGGTTTGTGGACCAGTGGGATCCCTCACATCCCCTTCTGGAGTGCCGCAGTGCCGGCGCCATGGCTCCTCAGCTTCGTCCTGGTCGCCGCCGGCATCGTCTTCACGTCGGCTGTGATCACCATCCTCGGCGTGCGACCCGCCCTTTCCGAACGGATCGGTCGATGGGTGGCGACGCTCACCGTCGGCCCCTGCCTCTTTTTGCCTTGGATGGCCTGGATTGGTTATTTATTTCTGGGGGATCACGAGGATCTCGCCATATTGAGGTGGATCTTCGGGGTGATCCTGGTACCGATCACCCTCATGGTCTTCGGGCTGTGGCTTTTCTTCCTTCTGGGGAAATTCAGCCTGTGGACGGACGACGATCCAGTGGACCTCGAGCCCCGTTGGAACGTGTATGAAGACCCGGACGCTCCAGCTCCACCAAAACAGCCCGACCCCGTCGACCGCGACGTGGTGGCTGATCGTATAGATTCGTGACCTTTCGAAACCGGCCGGAGCCAGAGCAACGAGGGTCCGCCTGCAATCTGATTAAAGCGTTCTCAAATTGCGTGACGCGATCCGCCGTGCCCACCACTCTTCGGGTCCTTCAACGGACGACCAATCCACGGGCAGGGCCGCTCCCACGACGGGGATTCGGCGACAGGCCGGTCAGGACGGTTCGCGGAACACGTCGTCCACGGATTGAGCGCTCAGAACACGGGGAATCCAGCGTTGGAGCTGCTCCAAGCTCGCCCCGCGCAGCTTGGGACGAGCGGCCTCGACGGAATCGGGACCGAACTTGGCGGCCAAGAGCTCGCAAAGAGACGCCTCGAAACCCTCCGAGCGCCCTTGCTGTAGGCCCTCCTTCCTGCCTTGTTGAACGCCTTGTTGCATTCCCCTCTGAATGCCTTCTTGCAGACCTTCTTCTTTCCATTGGTCGGACCAGCTGTGCATGTGGTTCTCCATGTAGGTCCTGAATTCGTAGAGATCGGCGAGTCTCGGTAGCTCGATGCCTTGAATGCGGCTGGGCAAGACGACCTTGGAGAGCCAAGCCAGAAGGTCGCGCCGGAGTGACTGGTTGTCCGGGCTCTCCGGGACGACGGCCTCGAAGAGCTGCAAGGCACGGTCGAGCTCTTCACTCCTGGAAGCCTGCTCGGCCCGAACGATGCCGGAGACGACGTTGTCTTCGTCCAAAGACTCCAAGGACAGCCGCCGCTCGTCGATGACCGCGTAGCGCAGGGCCGGGCGGTAGGGCAGGATGGCCTCCGGAACCGGTTGAAACAGGTCTCCGACCTCGAGCGGTGAGCTCCACCGGCTCTCGCCATTATAAAACACCACGGGAAAGACGATCGGGAAAGGCTCCCGAGGTCGGACGAAGCCCTGGCGGCGCAGGCGTTGGCAGAGCAGGAAGACGTATGCGCCCAGGCGCAAGGCCATGTCGTGGTCGAGGGAGCTTTGCAGCTCCAGGAGCACGACGACGAGGATCTCGCGATCCCGCCAATGGACCTTCCAGACGATGTCGGAGCGTCGCTCCTCGAACTCACCGGGCAGGTCGCCGGAAAGAAGCTCAGAGGGCAAGCTTTCCAAGGTCGTGAAGTCGAGGTCGCGGATCCAAGGCTCGTGGACGAAGCCGAGCAGCAGATCGCGGACGACCCGTGGATGGCTGAAGAGCAGCCGCTGGCTGCGGTCGTGGGCGTTGTGAGGAATCGGCTCTTTCACCATGGGAGAGCCACTGCCTCGTTAGAGGTCGGATGCGTCACTTCGGGAGCGGGCCGAGGCGTCGATGAGAACGGATCGAAAGACATTTCGTAAGTGGGTTTCCGGATTCGCGGGCGAACGTCTCTGGAACGCTGGATCATGTCGGCCTCCTTAGTTTGTGCGCAGTCTCAGGTCCGGTGCCTCGATGCTTCCGGAGAAGCGCCGGGATCGAGCTCGTCTCGATCCTCGTCCTCGCCCGAAAATCCTCTCCGGCCTCCGGCTCTGAGACCGCTTTCTCGGAATTTCGGTGTGAAGCGGTCGTGATCGGTGACGTACGGGTGTCGTAATCTACCGAAGAAAGAGAGGGCATGTCAAAAAACAACGTTTTTCTCTCTATATCAGTAATTCGGCCGAAACCTCACGAAGGCGATCTTCTCCACGGCTTCCTCGAGCAGCCCATCGACCGCGGGTCGGATCTCGAAAACCCGGAGCATTTGGCGGCAAATCTCAGAAGGGGATGGAAGGCCGTGCTCGAAACCTTCGAAAAACCCATCACCGAGTTTCGCAGGTCGATGTTCTTAAACCCTTCTGAAACCGCCGATTTTAGTTTCCATTCCCTGAGCTGGTGACCCCGCTCGACGACGAGGAGCCGTGAGCTTGCCCTGCCGTTCACGGGTGGGTAGGATTCCGACATGCACCGATCCTCCGCCACCAGGTCGAGGTCGTTGGTTTGACGAGGGACGCCGTGCAGGAGCCGGCGAACGAGCCGCCTACGTGTTAGGCCACGCCCAGCTCTTCGAGAAGGTCGATCACCTCCATCACGGATCTCAGCGGCGTCCAGAAATCCGTCACGGATCCGTCTCGGGCTTGTCGAGAGGCCCGTAGACCTTCTCCGCGAGCTCTTTCCCGAGGGTCAGGTCGAAAAGCCGGCGGCGGATTTCCGCCTCGTCGGCCTCGGGGTAGCCCCATTGGAACGCTTACGAAGACCCGGACGCTCCAGCTCTGCCGGCACAGCCCGACCTCGCTCCACATCGATGAAGTGAAGCTCCCGATCCTCGTAGTGACGGGTCACCGTCCGCTTCGACAAATTCCTCCTCTTGGGATCCCGAGCTTCGGCCGCCGCCTTGGGTGTGACCCGTAGAAACACCTTTGTCTACATCGGTAACAGCGAGCCCGGGAGATGGCCGCTTCACCCTTCCTGCCATGGCCGTGTGACCGACGCCGTTCCCGGGATTGGTCCCTCATGGGTGTTTACCGATCCCCAATTTCAAGCTCCTGGTAGCAATTTCGCTTCACATCCCGACGATGGTACGACCATTGCTCTTAGAAGAAGCCGACGGATGAAGGAGCTGGAAACAAGCATTCCGAGCTCGCCGTCGGATCCACCGAGCGTCTGCATCGGCAAGCCTCGGAAACCTATTTTCAGAAACCCTTTTAAGGAGCCTCGAAATGACCAACGTTCTTTCTTTGCAAACCCTGCCGTCCACCAACCTCCTCCCCGATGCCTGTGGCTCGAACATCAGCTGTCAGTCCACCAACTCCTGCATCTCGCGCAAGAGCCGGCTGGCTGCTTGACACCTTTGAAGGTGTGCCGACGCACGCCTCTTGCCTTGAACCTGTCCGAACCAACGAACCAACGAACCAACGAACCTTTTCTAAGGAGCCTTCAGATGACCAACGTTCTTTCCTTGCAGACCCTGCCGTCCACCAACCTCCTCCCCGATGCCTGTGGCTCGAACATCAGCTGTCAGTCCACCGCTTCCTGCATCTCGCGCAAGAGCCGACTGGCTGCTTGAGCGATGCCTCTCTGAGAGGGGCGGCGCTGTGCCGCCCCTCGCGCTTTGGCTCGGCCGCAGTCGATTTCTCAGCTCTCTTGATTCTTTTCTTTTTTAGTGGCGCTTCGCAGCGATCTCTGCGACGGCGAGGCGTAGCCGTGATTCTTGCCTAGCTCTTATTCTTTTTCTCACTCACACCTTCACCCCAAGGAACACCTTCATGGACATGCAAACAGCTTTCTTGAGCTCTATCCTCGATTCCGAGTTCTATGAGCCGATCGAATCCAATCAGCCCGGACCCGAGCTCGCAGCTGTCGTGCTCGCCCATGCTTCTGAGGCCGATGGCTGGCGGATGTCGATCGGTGGCTATTGGACCCATGTTGCACCCGAATCCGGAGAAAACCTTGTGCAAGGCTGGAAGATCCATCTCTCAGCCTCCCAAGCCACGGCGAAGATGCTGCTCGAGCGAGTCGTGCCGATCGTGGTTCGGCATCGGATGGCCTTCAAGTTTCTTTCCGACCTCAATGTGGTGAGACTCTCGCTCAACAAGAATTCTCCTCGCACCGCGGCAGGCAAGTTCATCACCATTTATCCCGACTCTTTGGACAGCTTCAAGACGGTGATCGAGCAGCTCCATCAGGCCACCGAGGGCTGCCGAGGACCCTTCCTGCTGACCGATCGGCCTTACAAAGACAGCCGGGTCGTCTACTATCGCTACGGCGAGCACCTGGGCGCCGGCAAGGTAGACATTCACGGAGCTCGGAAGTCGGGAATCCAAGACCCCGACGGCAATTGGATTTCCGACGAGCGCCGCGCCTTTTTCTACCTCCCGGATTGGCTCGAAGATCCCTTCGACGGCTGGGCGCCGGTTGAGCCGCCCAAGGACGGCGTGGTGCTGCTCCATGAGCGTTACCGGGTCGACACCGCCCTCCGCTTCCACGGCACCGGTGCGGTCTACAGTGGCATCGACACCCACACCGGCAACGAGGTGATCATTCGCGAGGCCCGCCCGATCCACCGAGACGGCGATCACGGCGAGGAAGAGGGCTTCCTGATGCTGGAAAAAGAAGCCCGCATCCTCCAGAAGCTCGGCCCCAAGGGTGTCTGCCCGCAATTCGTCGAGCTGTTCCAAGAGTGGGAGCACCTGTTCCTGGTGCAAGAGCGACTCGACGCCGACACCCTCTGGGGCTACTCGATGAACATCACCCAGGGCTCGGTCGACCTGCGTCCGGTCGATGTGTTCGAAGGTATGAAGTCGATGTTCCTGAAGATCGCCCAAGCCCTGCAGGAAGCCCATCGGGAAGGCATCGTGCTGCGGGACATCACCCGCAACAACGTGATGGTGAATCGGAAGACGGAAGCCGTCCACTTCATCGACTTCGAATTCTCCTACGAGCTCGACCGGGACGACCCACCGGTGGCGGGTTACACGGAGGGTTATTCGTCACCGGAGCAGCTACGGGTCGAGATTCCCCATCCCGGGGAGGACATCTACAGCCTCGGCGCTCTGATCCTCGACATGTTGGCTTTCACCGCGCCCGGACTGCGGCTCAATCGACAGGGCATCCTCGATGCTTTCAAGATGACCGTCGAGGACTATCATCTGCCTCCGGAGGTCTACGAGACCATCGCCGGTGCCCTCGAGGTCAACCGGCACGAGCGCTGGGACATCCCGCGCATGATCGAGCACATCGAATCGGCGACGCCGCCCACCCTCGACGTGCCCGTGGTGCCGACCGGCGACCGACCCCCCGAGCGACCGGCGCCGCAGCCGGCCCTGCTCGACGAGATCGACACCACCCTCAAGGGCTTGGTGGACTTCAACCATCACCACATGACGCCCGATCGTCGGTCGCGCCTGTGGCCCGGCAGCCCGGACATCTACGAGACCAACCCTTTGCAGCTGGCCTACGGCGCCGCCGGAACGGCCGTCTTCATGCATCGGGCCGCGGGCGCCGTGCCGGCTGAAGCCGTCACCTGGATGGCCGACCACCTCGACGTGGAGCGCACCCCTCCCGGCCTCTTCACCGGCCTCGCCGGCATTGCGTTGGCCTTCCTCGAGATCGGCCAAGAGACCCTGGCGCGAGAAGCGATGGACGCGGCCAATGAGTCGCCGATTCGCATGCAACGCGCCGAGCTGCGGGCTGGGGCGTCCGGCTGGGGTTTGGCCAATCTTCACTTCTATCAACGACTGGGGGACGAGACCTACCTCCGGCACGCCCAAGAGGCGGGCGACTATTTGCTGGCGACCAGCAAGTCGAATGCGCAGGGGCGTTACTGGGAGATCGATGCCGGCATTCCCTTGGGATACGGCCACGGGCAGAGCGGCCCGGCCACGTTCCTGCTCTTTCTCGATGCCCTCTGCCCTGGACAGGGCTTCCTCGAAACGGCAATCGCCGCCATCGACTTCGAGATCGCTCATCGCCAGCCGATCGCCGACGAGCTCTTGTGGTTTCCCCATGTGGGTGCCTCGGGCGGCGCTCCCAAGTCTCCCCACATGCGCCACGGCAGCGCCGGAGTGGGAACGGCCGCCCTGCGCGGTTGGGCGGCGACCGGCGAAGACCGGCTCCTCAAGCTGGCCGAGAAATGCTCGATCAGCGTCGCCTGCCGACACACCAACAAGCTATGGCATGACTACGGCTTAGCGGGCTACGGAGAGTACCTGCTGGACCTCTACGACTTCACCGGCGACGAGAACTATCGCCACAACGCCTTCTTCATCGCCGAAGCGCTGATGCCCTATCGCATCCACCGTCCCGAGGGCATCGCCTTCCCGGCCGAGGAGCTGCTGCGCATTACCACGGACTTCTCGGCGGGCACGGCGGGCATCGGCATCTTCTTGCACCGTTTGATCCGCCCAGAGGCTCGCCGATTCTTGCTGCTGGACGAGCTGCTGTCGGCGCCGTCTGCCGCCAAGGCCGATCATCAGCTCGACGCCGTCGCCGTCGCCTGAGCAGCAAGGGGACGATTATGTTCGAGCCAACGAACCTGTCGGGCTCGTGGGGGCCGCTCAAGCGCATCCTCGACACCGCCCGGCCCTATCGACGACGCTTGCTCGGAGCCGTCCTGCTGACCCTGGTCGGCGCGAGCATCGGCCTGCTCTTGCCTTTGGGGATCAAGGCGCTGCTCGACGGCGCCTTGGCCCACGGTGATCGGCAGTTGTTGCATTCCCTCGGGCTGGGGCTCTTGCTCTTGTTCCTGGCCAACGCCGGCATCTCCTACCTGTCCGGCCTGATGCTTCAGACGGCCGGCGAGCAAGTGGCCCTCGATCTTCGACGGCAGCTGTACCGGCACTACCAACGGCTGGATCTGGCGTTCTTCCAGGAGCATCGTCTCGGCGAGCTGATGTCGCGATTGAGCAACGACACCGATTCGGTTCAGCAGACCCTCTCGGGCTTGTTGGCCTCGTCGGTGGTCCATGTCTTCAAGTTGATCGGTGCCGTCGGGCTGATGATGATGCTCGATCTTCGGCTCAGCTTGCTGGTGCTGTTGATGGCACCGACGGCCACGCTCTTGTCCCGGATTTTCGGCAAGATTTTGCGCCGGATGTCCAAGCAGACCCACGAGCGCGAGGCCGAGAGCCAGGGCATTGCCAACGAGGCGCTGTCCGCCATCCAGCTGGTGCAAGTCTGTGGGCGCGGAGAGCACGAAAGCCGGCGCTACGATCGAAGCCTGGAGCGCCTCTTCGAGGCCTCGGTGCAGGAGATCCGAGCCCAGTCGGCCTTCTTGACCCTGGTGGGCCTGATGTCGGTGCTGTCGACCATCGCCATCTTCTGGTACGGCGGCGGGCAAGTGCTCGCCGGACGACTGCAGATCGGGCACATCATCGCCTTCTTGTTCTACTCCCAAATGGTGAGCCAAAGCATCGGTGGATTGGCCGAGCTCTACGGCAGCTTCAACCGCATGCTCGGCTCCTGCGAGCGCATCTTCGAATGGCTGGACCTGCGGCCGAGCATCGAAGATCCCGCGCAGCCCCAAGATCTGCGAGCCGTGCGCGGGGGCATCGAGATGCAAGGCGTGTCCCTGACCTACGGCCATGACCCGAGCACGGCCCCGGTGCTGCGAGACATCTCCTTCGCCGCCGCCCCGGGCCAGACCATCGCCGTGGTCGGTCCGTCGGGCGCCGGCAAGTCGAGCCTGCTGCGACTGCTGCCCCGATTGTTCGATGCCACCACGGGACGGGTGTTGATCGACGGCGTCGACGTTCGCCGATGCCGGGTCGACGAGCTGCGCTCGCACATCGCGGTGGTGTCTCAGGAAGTCCAGCTGTTCGCCGGCACCATCCGAGAGAACATCCGCTACGGTCGCCTGGATGCCTCCGATGCGGAGGTGGCGGCCGCCGCCGAAGCCGCCTGCGTAGCTCCATTCGTCCGCCGACTGGCGGACGGCTACGACACCGCCGTGGGCGAGCGAGGCGTCAAGCTGTCGGGAGGCCAACGGCAACGGATCGCCATAGCCCGCGCGCTGTTGAGCAACGCTTCGGTGTTGATCCTCGACGAGGCGACGTCGTCGGTGGACTCGGAATCCGAAGCGGAGATCCAGGGGGCGATCGAGCGCCTGTGTGCCGAGCGCACCACCTTCATTGCCGCCCACCGCCTGTCGACCGTCAAGCGGGCCGACCTGATTCTGGTGCTGGACGGCGGTTGTCTGGTGGAGCGGGGACGACACGACGAGCTGATGGCCCGCCAAGGGCTCTACCATCGCCTGGTGGAGCGCTTCGCCTTCCCCCATGACGATCGGGCTGCCGGCCCTGATGCCGAAGCTCGACCGGCGCTCCAGGAGGCCGTGGCATGAGCGAGCGCTTTTGGGAACCGTGGCGCGCTTGGCGAGGGCTGTGGCGGCGACGGGCGTTCACGGCCGGTATCGTGGTGCCCTTGGCGTTGGCCATCGGTGCCACGGTGGCCGTCTTCACGGTGGTTCGCAGCGTGTTGCTGGCGCCCCTCGATTTCCCCCGGTCCGACCGTCTGGTCAGCATTCGGCATCAGATGCCGGACGGCTCCGAGCTCCTGCTGTCGACCGGCAGCTACCTCGATCTCCAAGACTTCGGACGGGTGGACGGCAATGGGCTCTTCGACTCGCTGGCCGCCTATCGACGGGTCGACGCGACCCTGGTGGGCAGCGGGGATCCGACGACCGTGGAATCGGTCCAGGTGACGCCGTCCTTCTTCGAGGTCCTATCGGTGGCCCCCGGTCTGGGACGTCCGTTCGAGCCGGGCATGGACCGCATTCCCGCACCGACGGAGAGCCTCCTGGATCACGGTAGCTTCGCCGTCCTCAGTCATCACTTGTGGCGCACTCGCTTCGGCGCCGATCCCTCGGTGGTGGGCCGCACCCTGGAGCTCGACCATCGAGCGCTCGAGATCGTCGGTGTCATGCCCGAAGACTTCGAGTTTCCGGCGGATGGGGATGTCTTTGTGCCCTTGGGCTTCGGCGAGGCGGCTCGGCAGGATCACGGCGGCTACTACCTGGAGACCCTCGGACGTCTGGCGGACGGCATCTCATTGCAACGGGTGCGCAACGATACGGCGGACCTGGCCGCCCGGCTGCGGGCATCGGCGCCGGCGTCGAGCGCCGACCTCGAGCTGAAGATCGTGCCGCTGAAGGACTTGCTGGTCGAGGATCTCGACCTTGGGCTGTGGCTGCTCTTCGGCATCAGCGCCCTGGTCCTGGTGCTGGTGGCGACCAATGCCGCGCAGCTGTTTCTGGCCCACTGCCTCCGTGAGCAGCAAGCCATGGCCGTGCGGCTAGCCCTGGGAGCCGGACGCCGACACATTGCCGAGCGCATCCTGTCGGAGAGCCTCGTCTTGTCGCTGCTCGCCACGGTGCTCGGCTCAAGCTCGGCCATCGTCTTGCTGCAAGGGCTGATGCGCATGGCTCCCGCGGATTTGCTCGCCGGTAGGGACATCGGCTTCGGCTTCGCCGGCGTCGTGTTCGCCCTCTTGATCGCCGTTGGGGTCGGAGCCGTTCTGGCCGTGGCTCCGACGCTCTACCTCTCACGCTCGGGCGGTCTGCCCCGCCGGCTGATCGAAGGAGGTCGAGCCCAGAGCAGCGGGCGGGGACGACGTCGGCTGCAGGACGCCATGTTGGCCTGCCAAATCGCCCTGGCGATCATCCTGACCCACGCCACCGTTCTGATGACTCAGAGCTACCTCGGATTGCAAGCCCGGCCCCTGGGCTTCGAGCCGGAGGGCGTCGTGGCTCTGACCCTCAACTTGCCGCCGGAGCGCTATTCCGACGAGGAGTCCCTGCGCTCCTTCGGCCGACGGGTGGTCCGTGAGATCGCTGCGGTGCCGGGAGTGATGACGAGCGGCTTGGGCTTGCGCTTGCCGGTGGTCGACGGGTCGGGAGGCATTTGGTTCCGTACCCCGAGCCAGCAGGCAGACGCGGCCTATGCAGCCACCCTGCACACGGTCGACGCCGGATTCCTCGACACGCTGGGCATGCCGATTCTCCGCGGCCGCGGCGTCTCTGCGGCGGACCATGCAGGCTCGCAACCGGTGGTGGTGATCAACCGCTGTCTGGCGGAGAGCTACTTTCCCGGGCGCGATCCGGTGGGCCAAACCCTGATCCTGACTCCCTGGCCCGACCAACCGTGGACGGTGGTCGGTATGGTGGCGAATCTGCCCCAGGGCGGTCTGAAGAAGGCCGCCGAGCCGGCGATCTTCGTGCCCTTCGATCAATTGCCCTTGAGCCGCCTACAAGTGGTGGCCAAGGTGGAGGGGCATCCGGAGCAGGCCTTCTCGGACCTGCGACGAGCCGTTTGGAATGTCGACTCGGGCCTCGGCATCCAATCGGTGGCCGGCCTCGACGGCTTGCTGGCCTCCGCCCTGCTGGCGGATCGTTTCTCCGCCGGCTTGGTCGGCCTCTACAGCCTGTTGGGCATGGTGCTGGTGGCGCTCGGGCTGTTCGCCGTCACCGCCTTTTTCGTCGAAAGCCGCCGTGCCGAGATCGGCGTGCGCTTGGCCCTGGGGAGCAACCCGTCGACCTTGCCGATGTGGGTCTTGCGCAAGGGCTCGGGGCGCTTCTTGCTGGGCTGCGGCGCCGGTCTCTTCGGGGCGGTGCTGCTCGCCGATCGCATGCAAGCACACCTGTTCCAAATCGAGGCGCTCGACCCCGTCTTGCTCCTCAGCTCGGTAGTCCTGCCCGCATGTATCGTCCTGCCGGCCCACTGGCTACCTGCCCGGCGGGCCGCCGGCACCGATCCGGCGGAGGTCCTGCGGCGTCGATAGTCGATTTCGGCACCATCGGCGTCGCAACTTGCCCAATGACCGAAATGCCGACCGTCGTCTCGCGGCGGCTTCACACGTGTTCCTTGGCCGGAGCGTCCGACGGCCGGACAGGCTGAGCCTCGGCCCAATTCGGTCGAGCTCGCCCGCCGGAAAATGGCGGCGCTCCGTCAAGAACGAAGGTAGTGAATGACCTGGGGGCCTCCCCAGGTTCTTTTTTTGACGATGCCCGCCCCGACGTCTTGTTGGACATCGCAACATTATTGCAACGAGCGAAACGACCGCGGCACGATGGACGATTTCGTGGCGGCAACCGCCATCGAACGGCCTTCAGAAGCTCGGTCCGCCCAGGCACCGACCGCCGAATTGTGGGAGACGAGCCTGACCGTGAAAACGATCCTCAAAGGCTCTGATCGCCGGGGCATCCCATCAACCACTCAAGATCGTCCTGCCAGGCCTTGCGCTCCTCGGCCTCGCGTGCGTGCAGGGCGGGCAATTTGGTCAAGACCAGCGTATACGGGCTACCGGAGCGATGGGTTTGGTGGCTTACGGGCAGCTCGTTGTCGTCGAGAATATTGTGGATATGTCGCCTTTTCTCTTTGGCGATGGGCCAGTCGAGTCGCTGCTTGGACGCGTTTCCCAGGAACGAGCCGAGAGTTCGGCAAAGCTCACACCCGCAGCCTTTCGGGGGTGTGATGGACCAGTCTTCCGGGCTGCGGGCGGGTGGTTCCAAGCGCTGCCGCAACTGTTGGATGCAATGTGCCCTGAGCTCTTCCAGGCCGACGGCTTCGGCGTCCAGGGATGATCGCTTTTTCTTCTGGGCTTTGCGCAAAAGCAGGGTCAGGGCAGGAAGCAACCGAGACATCTTGGGGTCGGTGAGGACCCCCAGGATCTCGTCGCGCAGTGCCTGCTCTTCGATCATCGCCGTGGTTTCGAGCATGCCGAGTATGGGGTCGGCCAGTCTGGAAACCATTTCTTGGCGCCTACTGGGCCGATCCTCGCGGACGCTTCCGGCCAGCTCGGTCTGGAGCCAAATCCAGCGATCCTGGAGCAAGAGCTCGGTGGTTAAACGACCGATGGACGCGTCGGCCCCGAGCAACCGCCGGCTAATTCGGGGCATCGAGGCCAGGTGCTTCGCAGGGTCCATTCGTTTTACGTCCGCAAAGTATCTGGGAGCGGAGCTGCTCCAATGATCGAGCAAATCCCAGAACCAATCTTCTCCGTAGATGCTCACCAGGTTGACGAGAGTCTGCGCATGATCGGGCGCTAGATCTGCCAGGCGGTAAGGGTGAAGGAGCGCTTCCGCCGTCTCGGGATCCGACAACCCGGCCGCTACCTCCAGCACGTCGGGCCAGCCGAGGATCTCGTCCTCGGTATAGACGGTCCGCTCCCAGAAAGGCAGCATGGTCGCGGCTTTGTCTCGGGCTTCCGACATCTCCCCGGCTTGGAGATGCCGGTTAAGGGTCTCTAAAGCCCATGTGGCGGAGGCTTCGGCCCGAACGGCAAAGCTCATTTCTTTCGGCCACAGCACCACCGCGGCTCGCCGGTACCAGCGGTCCATGGTGTTGCCGTAGTTGCCCATAAAACCTTCGTATTCCGACGAATAGGCGCTCAGCTCGGAGGTCGGGGTCGAGGCGCAGACTTCATACGATTCTATCCTGGTGACGATCGGCTCGGTCCGCTCGCCGGCGATATCGAGCCAATGGGTCAGGGAGATTTCCGAGTCGATCAGATCCACCAGCTCATAATCGTCCGGACCGTCTGCTATCGGATCCTCGTCGTGCCACTCGTCGTCGCCTCCCCTTCGCCAAGACCGATGCCGGCGGCCGTAGGGCCTATTCCAGCCCGGCTCCATGCAATGCCAGACTTCGCGAATCTCCGCCAAGGCGAGCATGGCCTCGCAGCCGTAGACTTCGGCGGCGTTCAGCAGGGCCTGGCAGCGCATGAGGTCTTTCCCCTTGAGCCGGTGCCAGCCGAGCCCACGCTGGGTGTACTGGTGGTCGAGCAAATAGATCAAACGGCGGGCAGGGGGATTGGGTGGCGCTTCGGGATTCCAGCTCGCTCGGGGCGTTTCGAAATGCTCTTTCAGAGACTCGCTGAGCGCTTCCGTCACCGACGCGAACACGGAGCGTGAGCCCTTTTCCATCGCACGAGAATCTTCCGCGGCACCTCCGCCGACGAGGCTCAGGTTGTAGGTCAGAGAGATCCGATAGCCCGACTCCACGGGTTTGAGCTCGTGGAGACAATCCGCGTAAAACGCCACAAAGGACAAGTCTTTCTCAGTCCCGCGATAGCCGGCCGTCTGCCCCTGGTGCTCGACGATGAGCTCACCACCCTTGCACCGGCTGGGCAGGATCACAACCAAGGTGCCGACCATGCTGTCCGTTTTTTCGGAGTCTTGATGGGGCTGGAAAAACTGGCCCGGCTGGTAAACGAGCAAAGCGTGAAGCTCGGCCGTCAGGCGTGATCCCGAAGCAACGCCCATCTCCTCGGCCATAGACTCGAGCACCGACTCCAGCGTTTCTCGCCAAGCTTCCTGATCGATCGTCACAAGATGCTTCGGAACCTCCCAGGTATCCCGAACAGAGCGGTCGAGCAGCGTTTTTTCCCGATGGCCGTACCGAGCGGGGCGAGCTACCCGACAAAGAGCCTCGGCCTGGGAAGGAGAGACAGGAAACCCTAGCTCGCCGACCCCTTCGACCTCCAGGCGCAGCCGGCTCGGAGATCGACTGCGTTTGCAGGAGAAAGCGGTCTCTTCGCCGAGCCGGGAGAGAAGGTCGGAGATTCGTGTTGGGGAAGACAACGGGAAGCGTTCCGAATGGGGTAGGTCGGTGGTTTGATTGAGCTGCTCAAGGCGGCGCTCGGGGGCGTCCGTTGCGGCATGGGTTTTCGGTACGGGGAGGTTAGCATGGCCGTGGATTGGATTCTTGCCGACGTAACGGGCTCGGCGCCCCATACCCGTGGGAGTCGAGAGCCTGTCTGGCTCGAACGTCCGCCCCAGACAAAGATCAACCCCCCTCGGGTAGAGCTTTACCCAGGGGAGAAGACGCTTGGGTAAGGCCGTGCTCAAAAATATTGCGAAACGATCTGTAAGTCGTTTATTTTCAGAAAGATGAGGTTTTGGCACGTATTTTGATTTTCTAACCCGCTGAGGGGCGAGCGTCACGTTCCGTCAACCGGACGGACAGTTGGCTCGCCCCGAAAAAAGGGGAACGGATCATGAAAAACCCGGCCAATGATGCTCTTCTCATCTCTGACACCCATCGCCCCGAAATCGCTCAGCTCGTTCGGCTCTGCTGGATCGTTCTCCTGTGGCTCGCGATGCAATGCCTTGCTGGAGTGGCCTACGCTGACTGGGTGCGTTTGAGTCACGGCTCGGTGTTGGAAGTCGCGTCCTATGAGATTCGAGGAAACCGCGCCCGACTGACCCTGCCGAACGGGGGAATGATGATTCTGCCGACAGCGAGCATCGAGCGCATTCTGCCGGACGAGACAGGGCGTTCCGCCTACCAGCGCCCCGTTTCCGCGGCGGCGACCTCCATCTTGAGCAATCCGTTGACGTTTCCGGTATTCGATGCGTCGCAGACCCTACCCACGGTGCCTTTTCGTCTCGAAATTTCGCGCGGCTCGCGCTCCCATGCGGTGAACCCGTTGCTGGTGGCGGCGGTGATCGAAGCGGAGACGGATTTTTACGACCAAGCCTTTTCGACCCACGAGGGGAGAGGATTGATGATGGTCCGTCCAGAAGTCGCTGAAGCGATGGGTGTATCGACGGACGACCTCTTGAATGCCGAGCGCAATATCGAAGCCGGAACACGATATTTGCAGCGGTTGGCCGAGCTGTATCCCGATGACCCGATCCGGGTGCTGGCTCACTACAAAGCCGGGGGTAAGGCTCTCGGCCCCTGGCGGGGTGGGCTACCCGCCGATCCGAAAATTCGCAACTTCATCCTTCGTGTGTGCAGAAGCCTGGAGCAGCTGGTCTACGCCTGATTTCGCGTTTTTGCTTGCGAGAGAATCCCCACCTCAAGCATCGCAATCGGCTGGTATCGACCGGCGTGCGTCCCAATAGACGCCACGGGCTCGCGGAGCTGCCCGAACCGCGGACGGCGTGGACAGATGATCGGCCGCTTGTCGTGTCAATATCACTGCGCTTTTTTGGTCTTTTTGACACCAGCGATCGGCAATCGTTATCGTCAACACCTCAGTCGTAGAGATTTACAGTGAGATAGCACTCTCAGATAAGCCAATGTGGCTTCTTGTAGAGCGCTGGAGAAGCAGACGCGCATTTTGCCCGGGTGGTGAAAGTCGCGTCTGAAAACGTGGGCGGTCCGCGCTCGGCGGATGCTCAAGGAGGTGGGGAATGGAGCGTAGAGCAACGATTCTGGGACTGGCCGTGCTCGGGATGGTCATCCTTACGTTGGCGCCTGGAGTGGCTCTGGCCGGTTACAATTGTAATTGCTATTTTTCGACAGATTGCCGGACTGGGGAATACTGCAATTGGGATTCCACATGCACGCGGAATTGTGAGTTGCAGATCGATTGGAAAACCAGTTGGGGGCAACCCCCGGTCGCCAAAGCGGATTGCGACAGTTATGTCGGACCCTGTCACGACAACAAACCGACCCCTCCCGTCGGGACCGACGGCAACGGCGCGAATTGCGAGCCCCCGACCGTCGCCAATCCGGAAGATCCTACCAAGACGATCAATTTCAAAGTCATGGACGGCAAGTGCACGAAGAATCCGACTCCGAAACCTACGGGTACCGCCGTGGGGGAAATCAACCAGCACACGGAATATTTGGTTAACCTGGCCAATTCCGGTGGTGGTGATGTGAGGTTGGTGGGTGATCCCTATGTCGCGGGTTTGATGCTCAGCGTCGCGCAGCTCGCCCTGGGGCAATACGATCTGTCGTCGGGATATGCGGGTGGTGATATGCCGCGCATGGGCGACGTTCGGGATGCCACTTGTGGCGTGGAAGCCATCCAGGTCTTCGGCGAAGCCATGGCTGCCGAGGTGAACGAGCTCGGCGCACGGTTGGGCCGAGGAGAGGGGCTCATCGACGAGCCGCTGGTGGCTCGGTCGATGCTGGAGCAGCTTTCGACCGAGTGCCAGTCGTGGGTGCAACGGCGTCCCCATGACTGCCAATACCCTCATCCGCCCGAGCACGCGCATGTCTTCCCGTTTGCCGACGGTCTCGAATGCATTGCGGACCAGATGGGCGCCATGGTGCGCAGCTTGAATCTCGAGGTGGGTCCGGATGGAACGCCGCCGGCGGATACCGACGAGACCCAGCCGGTCTACGAGACAGAGCCGAAATAAGGCATGACGGAATCTCTTGGTTTGATACGTGAGACGTATCGAAAATCCGAGCCGGCTGGATCCTTCGGCCGGCTCGGATTTTTTCGGCTGCGCAACCTGTGGCTCGTCGCCACCTTACCCCTGCTCGGATGTGGCTCCCTGGGATCGGAGCCGCAGGATTGGGCCCAACGTCTTGCGTCTCAGCCCTTGGACATCCGTGTCGAAGCGCGCCAGGAGCAAGGGCAACGGATATTACGATTGTCGCTCGATGATCGGCGATGGAATTCCGGAGGGGTACCCCGCCTGGCCCTGGATCACGGTAAATGGGTGCACATGTTCTTGATCGCTGAGCCCGACTTGAACGCATTCGCCCACGTCCACCCCCGGCCGGTCGACGAGAGCGAATTCGACGTCGCTCTGCCGCCTCTGCCTTCCGGCACATACCGAGTCTATGTGGACCTGCTGCATACCGACGGCACGGCAAGCCGTTCCACGGAGTTGGTCCATGTTCCGCCACAAGCGGAAGAAAGTGGAAATGCCGGCAGGGCGCTCAGGATCGAGCCGGACGAGGACGATTCTTGGGGCCTTGCCGAATCGGTCAAGGGTGATATCTACAAATTCGCCGATGGCCACTTCATGATCTGGGATCGCGACGTATCGCTAGTCGCCGGCCAATTCGTGCCGCTGCGCTTCACGTTGCTTCGCCCGGACGGCGGAACCGCGGAAATCACTCCCTATATGGGCATGCTGAGCCACGTGGCCCTGCGCGATCGTGACACTCGGGTGTTTGGACACCTTCACGCCATGGACGATAAGGCGGGAATGGACGACGAGGCCATGGCGAGCATGATGGCGAATCACCAGCACGATGGCCTGACGTCTTATCCCAGCATCGGTTTGGTGGCGGTAGGTTACGTCTTTCCGGCTCCGGGAACCTACCGGTTGTGGGTGCAAATCAAGAGCGTCGACAAGGTCTATACCGGTATTTTCGACCTGAAGGTCCGTGGGGCCTGACAGCACTCGATGAGCCGAGGCCGGTCGCCGTCACCCGGTTGGATCTCCTCGACACAGAGCTCCCCCCCAACACACCTCCGGTTTTCTTGGCTGAAGAGATCGAGCAAGGCGGCATCCGGCGCGGCACCGCACTATGCATGAGCCTCGAAGGCCTCATTCGTCGCTTCGGAGAGGTCTGAGAATCGGGCCGGTCGTGCCGCAGCTTTCCGACGCATGTGGTGAGGCGTCGATCAAGATGGTTTCCGATCATGCCGGCTCGAATCTGGTCATGTCTTTCTGCCCGACCGTTTCGAGCGTTTCCTTCGACGTCAGCGCCGGAGCTGCCACCTTGGACTCGGGCGGGTTCGTAGCGACCGCCTTCGACGACGACGGGAGCGCGGTCTCCGTAGACACGTCCGCCGGTTTCGGGTGCCATGACCTGACGGTGGCCGCTTCCGAGATCCGGTCCGTGCGTGTGGATTTTGCTTCGGATCTGATGTGTTGGACGCCGGAAGGCTTCATGCCGTGCACCCTTTTTAGAATCGACGATATTTCCTTCCAGCCGACCACCGAGGTACTTCGGTACACGGCGTTCGGCGATTCCTTCTCGTCGGGGGAGGGCAGCCCTCCCTCCGGGTGGATATGAACGGCGACGGTGATACCGGCGAGCCCGGAGAGAATACGGATCTCTTTCAATTCAACAGCTGCCATCGCTCGAACGACGCCTACCCGAGAACGATTTTCCGTAAACCCTCGCTCTTGGCGACGGAGTTTCCGGCTTGCAGTGGAGCGACGACGGCGAATCTCGTGGAGGATGGGCAAGGCCAATATTTCGCTCCGGACGACGTGCCCCAATCGCTGAGAGGTACGGACCGAAGCTGCGTGGCGACGGTGACGATCGGCGGCAACTTTGCCGGCTTCGGTGAGCGAGCGATCCCTGCCCGCTCGATCCCACCAACGACGCCGACGGCGACTCCCTGTGCGGAGGCATCGACAATTGCGGCTCGGTATTCAATCCCGACCAAATGGACACGGATCGAGACGGGTTTGGAGATGCCTGCGATCCGTGCCCCGGGAATCCGGAACCGAGCTGCCTGTTCACGGACGGCTTCGAAAGCGGTGATACCTCGGCTTGGTCGAGCTCGTAGAGCCCAATGCTCAGACTTCAGTGCGGCTCAGACGTCGGTGTCACACCGATCTTCACCGACATCGCAGCCTTACCCCCTTCGTCGACAGCGCCTTGCCGGTGGTGGAGAACGTTCCCTGACATAGGGCCGGTTGCCGCTGAGACCTCGCTGAACAATCTCTCGACGGCTGTGTCTAAGAAGAAACGCTGAATCGGTGGTCGGTACCGACCATCGGATCTAAGAACGTTTCCCTTGGAGGACGGCATGTCACGAGTTTTCAGGACTTCAATGCTTCCCGGTCCATTCCTCGACGATCCACCTTCCGATCCGTCACCAATCCGACGATCCGTGAGGGCCGCGAAGGTCGGTAGAGCAATATGAGTGTGAAGAAATGGATCACTCTGGGGGTGATCGCTTGGTTGATGCCGTGGGCCGATCCCGTGGCCCATCCCGGCGGAATCGACGGCCGAGGGGGGCATACCTGTCGTACACGGTGTGCTGATTGGGGTCTCCGGAACGGTGAATATCACTTCCATCCCGAGCGCGTGAAGTCTTCCAGGCCGAGATCCGGTCCCAAGAAAAGAGTCGAGCAGCCGGCGCCTCCTCCGAGTGGATTTCAGATCTCCAAACGACCGAAGGAGCAACAGGAACAGTGGGTGGATGTGGAGCGGGTGATCGACGGAGACACGTTCACTGGAATCGACCAAGGGGTCGTGCGTCGTTTTCGCCTCGTTTGCGTGGATGCTCCGGAGCTTGAGCAGGCTTCGGGCGAGCCGGCGAGGGATCGTTTGGCTCGCTTCATTGAAGATCGGGCTGTTCGCGTTCTGATTAAGGAACGGCGGAAGGACGATTCCGGGGAGCTTCTCGGGGTCGAGGTCAAGGACTCTCGCGGGAGAGATCCCGCGAGATCTTTGGTGTTGGAGGGTTTGGCCTGGGCCACTTGTGAGACGTATGAGGGGTCGATGCAAGACGCGCGAGCTTTAGAGATCGGTCTGTGGGCGACGTCGGACCCGCTGTCACCGTGGGCATTCCGAAAACGGGAATTTCGAAAACGGGCCCCGAGCCCTCGGTAGGTGTGCGATGGATATTGAATTCGAACGGCTGGTTCTCGAGTTGGAGCGAGTCGAAGGTGTCGAGGATCAATATGTGTATCGGGCTAGGGTGGGGTCTGTATGGCAGTCCGTGGGTTCTCTGGATGCGCTGTGGCTGGAAGCGTTCGATCAAGGGTCCTCGGGGTCGACACGAGACCTGAGCTCTAGTGGTGAAGATCTGCCGGCGGAGAAGACCCTCGCTGAAGTCGGCAAGGCGCTTTTCGATTGGGCCTTTGTGGGTGTGGTTAAAGAACGGTTTTTGGAGGCGTTCACACGAGCCGAAGCTCCGGAAAAAGGCCTCACGCTTTGCGTCCAGCTGGACAACGCTCCAGAGCTGGCGAGCTTGCCCTGGGAAGCCCTTCGGGATCCACGCAACAACGGCTTTCTAGGGCGAAGCCCGAGGGTCGTGATCGTCAGGACCTTGGGGCGGAGCGCCGGCCCCGCTCCGTTCGTCACGAAATCTCCGCTTAAGGTATCTCCCCTAAAGGTATGGGCGCTGCTTCCCGATCCACCGGGGCTGCCCAAGATCTCCGGGATGAAGGAGTGGCGGAAGGTTCGTGAACACCTGGATCCCTTGGAAAAACAAGGCATCCTCCACCTTGACGAGTGCAGGCCGCCTACCCTGGAAACCCTAGGGCGTCGCCTGGAAAAAGAGCCGTGCGATGTGCTTCACGTGGTGGCTCACGGCTCGCCGAGCCGGGTTCCCGAAGAAATGGGCCGCTTGGATTTGGAGTCTCCGGACGGCGGTTGGGAAGTAGTGACCGGCCTCGAGCTGGTGGGAGCCATGGTCCGGCAGAACCCGCCTCGGCTCGTGGTGCTCAATATCTGCTCCAGCGGCGAATCGCGGCCGGAGTCGCTCTACGACGGCTTGGCTCAGCACCTCCTCAACCAAGGTGTCGGCGCCGTGGTGGCCATGGGCTCGTCGGTCAGTGATCGAAGCGCGGTGATCTTCGGCGAGTCCCTCTATGAGTATTTGGCCGAAGGCGCGTCGTTGGAAGCGGCCATGAGCGGCGCACGGCAGCGCATGGCCCTGGGTCCCGATCGCGCCGAGTGGGTCAAGCCGAGGCTGTTTCTGGCCCAGGACCACCTGCAGCTGACGGGGTCCCACGCCTTTCCGGTTCCGACCACCTGGAGAAGATGGGGCGCCTTTGTCGTGGGCCTGATCCTCTTGGCGACGGGATGGCTCGTCGTGCGTTCCGGAGGGTGGAACGTGCTCCCCTCACAGGACGCGCGTTCTTCTCAAAAGGGTGGTCCAGGGGAAAGGTGCCGGCCCCCAGCAGCTCTGCCCGACCTAAGAATGGTTTATATACCCGCCGGATTGTTGGATGTCGATGGGGTCGATGTGCCCGTGAGCCCGGGCTTTTGCATCGGAGCGTATGAGGTGACCCGAGCTCAGTGGAGCGCGGTGATGGAGGAAGAGCCGCCGGACGGTGACGGTGACCTGCTGCCCGACACCGCGCCGGTGACCCACGTCACCTACGCCGACGCCGAGAGATTCATGGGTGCCCTCAACTTAGGGCAAGAAGGGCCTTATCGCCTGCCGTCGGAGATCGAGTGGGAATACGCGGCTCGGGCCGGCGCATCCACCCAATATTCCTTCGGAGACGATGCCTCAGAGCTCGATCAGCACGGAAATTGCCGCAATAAATTCGGGCGCGATACCTACGACGGCACCGCGCCCGTGGGCAGCTATTTGCCCAATGCTTGGGGGCTTTACGATGTCCACGGCAACGTGGCGGAGTGGGTGCGCAGCACGGGGTTCATGGAGCTCGATGCAGAGAAGGCGAGGCGGATGGGAGGCTCCTTTGCCAACGTTCCGAGGAATTGTTCCTTCGACGCTTCTCCAAGCTGGGTCAAACGGGAGGACCGATCTCGGGAAGAAACCGGCTTCCGGGTGCTCCGGGAGCTGACGACCGACGGACCCCAGAAAGACTCATAGCCGATTTTGCCGGTCGATACTCACCCGAAATCCAAGAGGGTGTGTCTATAGCGAGCACGAAAGAAAACACATTCGAAGGCAAACCTTTGATCTAAGAGGAGGAGTCCCGTGCTTCGCTTTAATTCCTTGAAAGTGTGGGCCGTAGCAGCCGTTTTGGCGACCGCCGCCCAGGCCCAAACCAACATCGAAGTCAACGCCGGCTTGCAGTTGAATCTTTCCCAGCCCGGCGCCCGCAGCCTGGGCATGGGCGGAGCCTTCATCGGCCTCGCCGACGACGCCACAGCCGCCTATACGAACCCGGCCGGTCTGGCCAATCTCTCGGTGGGAGAGGTCTCCCTCGAAGCCCGGGGTTGGGATTATCGGACGACCTACACCGACGAAGGTTTCGGCGTTTTCAACGGCAATAGCCTCGACGACTCCGGCTTGATCGAAGGGGAAGCGGAGTCTTCCACGGGCGGTTACAGCTTCGGGGCCTTGACCTTGCCCTGGAAAAACTGGGTCTTCTCCCTCTACAGCCACAAGCTTGCCGACTACGAGGTGAGCTTTGAGACCCACGGCGCCGAATTCGGCGATCGATACCTCCTCTTGGCACAAGCTCACACGAGCCTGGAGGTCGACGGAACCGGATTCGCCGCCGCCACTCGAATTGGGGACTCCTTCTCCCTCGGACTAGGCGTCATTTCCTACAAATATGCTTGGGATGCCTCGGTTCGGCGGTTTCGGAACCGCTTCACGCTGGGCTCGGATTTTTGGGTCAACGAACAGGAGGTGACGGCATTCGGAGAGGAGAATGAAGATCGAGTGGTGGCCGGCAGCCTCGGATTCGAGTGGAAGATCACGGAACGCTGGCGATTGGGTGGCGTCTACCGGCAGGGCCCGGAGTTTGAATTCTCGACCTCCAACACCCTCGGGCCTGACAACAGCTCTCAACGGGTTTTTGCCTCGGGAACGGGAATTTTCAAAGTCCCCGATGTGACGGGTTTAGGCATCGCCTATAAATCCACTTCCTTCCGGGTGCTCTTCGATTGGGTTCACATCAAATATTCACAGCTGACGGAAAATACTGCCAATGTTTTCGGAAGCTCGGAGATGAGCGAAGCCGCCGCCGGCCTGACGCTGGACGACGGTCACGAGCTTCATCTGGGTTTCGAATATGTTTGGGCGAATATCAAGAATCCTATCGCCGTCCGTGTCGGGAGCTGGTTGGACCCGGATCATCGGATCCGATACGAGGGACCCTTCAATACTTCTCAACAGCAAGGAACCGCGTTGATTTTCAGACCCGGCGACGACGAGCTCCACTACTCGGCCGGGGCGGGCGTCAGTTTCTCGGACGGCCGGTTCGAGCTCAATGTGGCCGCTGACTTTTCTGAGCGGATCGACACCGCATCCGCCTCGTTGGTGGTCCGTTTCTTCTGAGCTCCAAAGCGAGACGTGGAGTCATGGGCTTCTTTTCGATAGGGGTGTCGCCGGCACGGTGTCGCGTTGTCTTGATGGTCGCCGCCGTGTCGGCCTGTCTTTTCGTCACACCCATTTTCGCCAAGAGGCCCGACAAAAGCTTTCGCCAGGGGATCCAGGCCTACGATCGACAGGAGTGGCGCAAAGCCGGAGAGCTGATGCTTCAGGCCATTCAGCTCGACAGCCGAGAGAGCACCCGCAAGATCTCGATCACCGGCATGCGCTACGAGTCTTACCTACCGTATTTCTATCTCGGCTCGGCCCTGTATCGCCAGGGCCGCTATGAGGAAGCGCGGGATGTGTGGGCCACCTCGCGAGAGCAGGGGGCGATTTTCAAATGGCGGGACTCGGGACGGTTCACCGCGCTGTGGAACGACGTCGTAGAGCGGGTCGGCCCGCCGGCTTCTCGGCGGATTCCCCTATTTGCGGACGAGGCGCAGGACGCCGGACCTCCTCCGATGACGGAGATCGAGTTGTCGCCGGAAGAGCGCTGTCTGGAAGCCATGGCGGAGATCGAATCTTTGCTCGTCACCCTGGGATCGCCGTCGACACCCACCGCCTCAGGAATCGCTGAGGCTCGCGAAGCGGTGGTGGACGCCATGATCGTCCTGGAGCGCAATCAACGCTCCGAGGCTGAGCTTTCCGGCTGGATTCAAAAGCTGGAAGGCAAAGCCGAGCAGCTACGAGCGCTCTCCAAGCTCGGGCCACGGTCTTCGAAGGCAATTCTTGAAGACCTACAGGCTTTGGTGGAGAAAGCGCAAGCGGCATCCGAGGACCTTCCGGAAGCGGTCCAGACCGCTCTGGTGGACACGGAGATCGAGCTCTCTCGGAATCAACCGGATTCCGAGCAGCTGAAGCGGCTCGAAATCGAGCTACTGCGATTCCTGATCCCGTCTCTCCAACTCTCAGAATAGCCACCCAGGATCCGTCTCGAGGTTTCGACCACAAGACGTCACCCGATTCCGCTGGAGGCGTGTCTATGGAGCACGCTGCGGAATGAAGGGAATACAGGAGAAGGTCATGGTCGAAGCTGTCGTACAAGCCCGCCGAAGCTTGCTTTTCAAGCTCTTGATCGTCGGCTGGCTGGGTGGGTGGATCTGTCCACAAGCGGTCCGAGCGGAGGACACCGCCGAGGCCGACGTGGTGGTGATCGTGGATACCTCCACCAGCATGCGCGAGACCGGTATGGATCCGGATCGGACCTCTTTGCTGGTGACCCAGCTTCTGGCCGACATCGTGCCCGGGCAGTTGGCGGCGGTTCGATTGCTCGACCTCAAGGCGGACGGCGATCTTCTGCCCAGTGTCGACACCGGCCGGGTCGAGCCTTGTGACGAGAACCCTTCCCGCATGTGCAATGTGGTGGAGCCGGCGAGCGATTGGGCCGCCGACGCCCGCTCTAGGCTGCACGGGGTGTTGCGTCGGCCCCGCCGGGGCGACGCGTCCTTTGCCCGCGAGCTGGACGGGCATTTGGAGCAGCGGATCCAAAACTCACCCTTTTACCTCGCCTTTCACGCGGCTCTCGGTGTTTTCGACAAAAACGCGGCCGCTGGTTTAGATCTGCCCCGAACGGTGATTTGGCTCTCGGACGGACGGGCGGACCAAGAAGAAGAGCTGCTTGAGGTTTTGGCGGAGCTGAAGCGAGAAAAGGTCGGGGTGGAAGCGATTGTTTTTGGTCGCGGCCAAACGATCCTGGCCGATCGGGCCGGTTTGGACAGCCGGCGGACCTCGGGGCCGGCGGATTTGATGCGCGCCTTTGCCGGTGCCTTTCGACGGATCGTCAAGGCTCCCTATGAGATCGACGCGCGCATCGCCGCCCGAAAATCTTTCGTCATGCAGCCCGCCGTGGACGAAGCTTGGGTGGTGGTCTACGGCGACGACACCTTGGGTGAGGTGACGCTGATCGATTCCACCGGTCGCCGCCGTCCGGCCGACTACGCCGCTCGGCGCTTCAAGGCGAGGGGCCAGGAGCGGGGTGGAGCTTATCGGGTCGCCCACGGGCTCAATCCTCCGGCCGGCAGCTACACCGTCGAAGCCACGGGCGGTGGTCCCGACGTGGCCTATGCCGTGGTGCAGCGATCTTCTCTGCGCCCTCGCCTGGTCGAGCCTACCGCGGTGACGGCGGGCGAGCCGAGCAGCTTGGTGGTGGAGATCGTGGCCGGAGATTCGGGCGCCCTGGTCACGGACGACGACATCTTGCAAGGGGCTCGGCTCACCGCCGAGCTGGTGGGCACCGGGCGGACGCCGATCGCGCTCACGCGTCGAGCCGACGGTCGATTCGAGGGCCCCGTGGTGCTCGACGATGCCGGCGACGCCACCATTCGGATCCACCTCACGAGCCCGGTGGTCGACCGCGCGGTGGAGGTCACCGTGGCGGTCAGCGGCTCGCTGAGCCTCTATACCCCGGAAGTCAGCCTCGATTTCGGTCGGCTCGGGGTGGATCAAGAGGTCTGTCGCCCGTTGTTGATCGACGCCGAGCATCAGGGGGCGGTGCCCGTGACCCTTCGTTTGGCCCAACGGCCGCCTTCCGGCCACCGGCTCTTCTTGCGTTTTACCGACGACGAGGCCGGTCGCGAAACCGACCTGTGGCAGCCGGACGAGCCAAAGCGGCTCACGCCGTGCCACGTGCTCGAGGTCTGCCTCGCCACCGATGCCCGGGCGCCTTCGTCGGAGGTGGCGGGGGAGCCCTGGCTGCGCTTGGAGGCGCCGGCCGAGCAAACGCTGACCGCTCGCTTGAGCTGGCGGGTCGAAGGTTTGGGCTTTTGGGCCCGTTGGGGCTGGCTGATTTTGTGGATATTCGGCCTGATCCTCGCGGCCTTTGTGGTCGCCGGCTTCGTCTTACCCCATCGTTTTCCGCCGGGGTTGGCTCTGGTGTTCGTCGACGATCGGGAAGAGATCGACGAGCAGCAACCCCAGCCCATTCGCCAGTGGAAAGGGGTGCGCATCGGCTTTTATCGCCACGCCAAAGCGTATTTGCACAACAGCTTTCGGGTCACCGGCAAGTCGCGGGGAGCGTTGGCGGTTCTAGTCGCCGAGTCGCGGGGCGCTCGCGTTCTGCCCGGCAAGGGGGCCGAGCTCGGACGCGAGACCTTGGACGGCACCTGGGAACCCGTGGGTCCCGCAGGTCGAAGAGCCCGGGCCGGCGACGTGTATCGAATCGGTGAGTCGGGGCCGTATTTTCGCGTCGCTTCCCGGGGAGCACGGTCTTGAGGCCGACTTCGTTCAAGCGGCCGGCTTCGGGCCCACGGCGGCTCGTGTGGCTCTGGGTATTGATAATGCTCGGGCCTCCTCAGCTCGCCGAGGCCGGCGAGCACGTGCGGGTGGTGCTCGACGTCTCGCAGTCCATGCGGCGCACCGATCCGGGCAAGCTGGCCCGGCTTTCGACCCTGTTGCTCTACGATTTGGCCGATCCCGACGTGACTCTCGACGATTCCTTCGAAGTCTTGCCCTTTCACCCCACCCAACATTGGCGAGATCCCTCGGACCCGCCGCCCCTCGGCATCGGCCCGCGGCTGCGGCCGTCCCACGGCGGGCGTCAGGCGTTCTCCCGACAAATCCGCGCCCTGGCTTACGACGCTCAATGGACCTATTTCTATCCGGGCCTGAAGGCGGCGCTCGAGGACCTGGTGAGCACCCCGGGAGGTCGCAACGACGTGCGCACGGTGGTGATCGTGACCGACGGTCTGCCGGAGCCGCCGACCCGGGACGAGGAGTTGCGGCGGATTCGGTCGGAGCTCCAGCCGATACTGGCCCAAGAGCGCATTTGGCTCTACGTGCTGGCCTTCGGCCCCGACGCGGCGAGCCGGCGGGATTTCTTCGACGCTTTGGTCCAGGGGGACGCCGGCGCGTCGCTCGGCAAGGTTTTTGTGGATCCACAAGGGGATCGGCTCTTGGACCATATGATCGATCTCTTCGGCCATGCCTTCGGCTACACCCGCGACGCCCCCCAGCCCACGGCCGATCGAGTCGCCGTCGATCTCGAGGGAGGCCACACTCCCGACCGCGCCGCCGTGGTGGTCTTTGCTCCACGGCCGAAGATTCCCTCCTTGGCTCTCGAATCGCCGGTGGGAGCACCCCGGGCCCCCACCTCACCCTCCGGGGTCGAGGGTGCGGCGGACGTCGGGGCCGGCTATTCCGTGCAATGGGTGTTGTCGCCCTTTCCCGGGGATCACGCGGTGCGCACCGACGCCCGGGGCGGCAGTGTGGCCGTGCTCCGGCCGACCCGGCTTCAGTTGGAGATCCGACCGAAACCGGGTCGCCAGGCTCTGCGCACCATGGCCCAGACGCCTTTTCCCTTGGACGTGCTGGTGCGTCCGCCGGGGGGTGCCCAGGGAGATCCAGGGGAATCCCAGATTTCTTTCCGAGCCCACGGGCCCCGCGAGGGTCTCGATCCGGAAACCGGCGCTGGAGTTTACGCGTGGTTCGGCAAATCGGGAGCACCGCCTTCGGGGCCGTCCCGAGTGACGGCCGAAGGCAGGATCTACGCCGTAGAACCCGTTTTCGAAAAGGAACCGGCGCCGGACGAAGCCTTCTACGTCGGTTATCTCGAAGCCCAGGCGCGCCGGGGCGCGGCGATCGTGGGCTCGCTCCAGGGCATGGCGGCCCATCGAGTCGAGGTCTTTCCGCGGCTGCACATTGCGCCCTCACCGGCCCTCGGCGACGCCGTGCCGGCGGGGGGAGACGGGGTGGCGCGGGCCTTGGCTCAGGGAGATATCGCCTGCGCCGACTTTTCCCTGGAGCTCGACGTGGGGCGATTGCCCCATCCCGGCCGTCCGGTCTACGGTCTGAGGGCCGGCCTTTCGTCCCAGCAAACACCGGCGTGGGACGGTCCGTTGGCGGGGGCCTCGTTGACCCTGGACGGCCTGCCCTTGGAAACGGGCCATGGGCAGGGCCGGGGCGGCAAAGCCGGTCCGTCGGAATGGTCGAAGGGGCGGAGCCTCGCGGCCGACGAGCTCTTGGGGCGCCATCGGCTGTGTGTGCAATTGGGTCGTCCGGCCCAGGATCAAGAAGCGACCGTTCGCCTTCCCCTCGAGCTCACCTTGCTCGAAAGCCCCTACGACGACTTTCAGGTCATCGAGCCCTTCGTGCTCAAAGTCCGGATCGCGCGCCCGGGGATATTGCAGCGCCGTGGGTGGCTGTTGGTGCCGCTCTTGGTGGCGCTGGCCGCCCTGGCGGCCCTCTGGTATCTGCGCGATCGGCCGGATTTGCCCGAGGACTTGCGCGTGGTGGTGGGGCGCCCCGGCAGCCCCGGGTCGGCGACCGCGCTTCCCAGAGGTCCGCTTTGGGTCCGAGCCCTCGGTGGGGTGGAATCCCGCCCGATTCGAATCGAGGGCGAAAATCGGGTGTTGGCCCGGGTGCAGCCCCGGCGCCGGGAGCTCTTTCGCCTCAAGCCGAGCCGTGGCGTCCGCATGGAGTCTTCGCCGGGCGCCGTCCCGCCAAAGGTTACCGACGGCACCTTGGAAGCGGGCAAAGCCGTGCGTTTGACCACGGATGACGAGGTCTTCGAGCTTTGTTTGGAGTATGAGCCGTGAAGCTCCGTCTAGCAAAGCCCGCCCTTTTTCCCCGGAATAAATTCCGGGGCTACCATTGTCTTGTCCTGCTGCGCAGGACGGCCCGGAAAAGGCACCGTCATGTCCACTGGATAATCTCGGGGATGGATGCAGGGTCGCCCCGACAGGGGCAAGACAGGTTGAGCCGGGGGCGCCTTAGCCGGGGGCGGTCGGGCTTTCTGCGCGCGGCTCTCGGGTTGTTGGTCCTGGGGTTGTCGCTCGGGGCTGTGACGGTCGGAGCGGCAGAGCCCCGTGAGGTGGCGGTCGTGGTCGACACCTCCGGCTCCATGGGCTCCAACGATCGAGAGCGCTACACCTTGCAAGTGGCCCGCTTGCTGGCAGATCTGGCGTCCGACGGTGACGGCCTGACGGTGTTGCGGATGCCCCACCGAGGCGACTGTGGCGACGGAGCCGACCATCGCTTGGCCCGTCGGCTGGATACGGTGAATCGACCCGCTTTCAAAGCCGAGCTCGACGGTTTTTTGGCGTTCAACACGGGCACCTACCTGGCGGCGCCGATCCGCACCGCGATCGAGGTGTTGGAGGGTGCCCCGGACCGCCGCCGCCTGCTTTTGGTGATCGCCGATTCCGACGGCCTGGGCTCGTGCGGCGCTGATTTGACCCGGGAGCTGACCGCCCTGCGGTCGAGCGGCGCCCACGTGGCTGCCATCAACCTGGGTGGTGACGCTTTCCGCGGCAGCACCGCCTTCGATTCCACCTTCGGTGCTCGGGACGCCCGGCAGCTGATCCGCGCGGTCTCCGAGGTCTATCAACAATTCCTGGGTGCCAAACGGGTCCAAACCGGCGACGTACACGGCGGGCGGATCGAAGCCCACATCGCTCCCCACGTGGGCACGGCCTACCTGGTCACCGTGGCCGACGGCCAAGCCGGATCGGTCGCGGTGGAAGGCGGGCCACCGGGCGCCGGGCCACCGGGCGCCGAGGCTCTGGATCTCGATGTTCGCGGCGGCGGCTCGACCGTCGGGCTCGACGGCGTGCGTCGCAGCTATCGCATCGTCCGCTTGGAGCGTCCCCGATCGGGTGCCTGGAGCTTCGCGGTGGCGGGCCTCGGGTCGTCGAGGGCGGGCTGGATGCTGTTGCAAGACTCGGTGATCGGTATCCGGTCGGTGTCGAGCGAGCCGTGGCTCGTGGGTCAAAAAGGGCGCTTAGAAGTGGAGCTCTTCGACCTCGATACCGGCAAAGCGCTGCGCAATCCCGAGCATTTGCCGGGCCTCGGCATGGAAGCCGTGATCGACGGACGCACGGTCCGCTTGGTGGACGACGGGCACGGCCCGGATCGGGTAGCGGGCGACGGCATCTTTTCCGCCGAAACAGAGCCCCTCGAGAGCCTGGGCGCCGGCCGGGTTTCGATCCGCGTGGGCAGCGAGGTGATCGATAAATCGTTCTCCTTGCGGACGGAGGTAGTGGCCGGTCGATGGCGAGTGGAGGTGGAGCTGCCCGAGCGGCTGGATCTCAGGGTGCCCTTTACGGCTCGGGCCCGGTTGCGGCCGGAAGGCGACCCCGATCCGGCGCCGCCGAGCCTGCGGCTCGAAGGTTTGGGGGTGCCCGTGGAGCTCTCGACGGTGGAAGAAGGCGTTTACGTCGGCGTGATCCAACCCACGGAGATCGGCACTTTTCCCGTGGAAGTCGACGGCCCGGGATCGGTGTCCCCTTGGCGAGGGCAGGTCGAGGTGGTGGGCAAGCTGGTTTGGGCCGAGGCCCCACCGGTGAGCTTCGGTTCTGTGGCAGCGGAGCAGGTGGCCCGAGCGCGGCTCGACCTCACGGCCTCCCAGGTGGCCGGCGCCTACGAGGTGTTGTTGACCACCGACTTTCGCGCCGAGCGCTCGACCCTGAGCATCGACACCGGAGAGGGCTTCCGCGCCCTCGACGGCGCGGGCGTCACGTTGCAAATCGATGAAAGTCGGCTCGAATTTCCTTTGCGGCTGGACGTGTCGAGCTGTCCGGAGGCGGTCCCGGCCGATCCGAGGCACCACCTGATCTTGCGTGGCAAGGGGGCCGACGGCTTGCCGTTCGAACGGCGGGTGCCCCTGGACGTCCGGGTGATTCCGGAGCCTTGGCTCGTCTGCTGGTGGCCGGCCTTGGCGGCCGGCCTCGGGATCTTGGCGACCGTCGTCGGTTTCCACGGATGGCTCACGCCGGCGCGTTTTCCCTCCCGGGCGGGCTTGGTCCTCTCGCCGGAGCTCGACATCACCGAAGGCTTTTTCCATCCGTTTCGTGCCCAAAAAGGTTCCGCAAGCGGCTTTTATCGTGATGCCCGGCTCTTTCTTCACGGGGACTTCCGGCTTTCCCGATCCGCCTCCGGCGCGTTGGCTCGATTGCGGGCCGGGCCTGGAGGCATCTGGATCCGCCCGTCGTCGGTGCTCTGGCGGCTCGGTGCCGACGGCGAATGGTCGCCGCTCGGATCGGAGGAGCGACGTCTACGCTCGGGCAACCTATATCGCGACGACTTGGAAAGCCTTTATTTCGAATTACGCAACGGCTGAGGATCGGGAGAACACCGAATGAAACACGAATACGGCACCGGACAAGGGGAAATCGTTCCCAAGCTCTTCATCGGGTTGGGTGGCACCGGCTCCCGGATCGTCGACCGCATTGCCGCGCGAGCTTTCTTGATGCCCAACTGGAAAAGCCGGCTCCAGCCCTTGACTCACTTCGTATCGATCGACACCAACGAGCTCGATCAGCACAAGCTGCGCGCGATTCCCTCCGGCAACCGCATCAACATTGCCGCGTTCGATAAATCGAAAGTGATCCAGCACTTCAGAAGGTCCGAGGATCGTCAAGCGCTTCAGTGGTTGGACAAGGGTTATCAGCCCCGCCCCGGCTTCACACCCGGGGCCGGCCAAATCCGCGTCGAGTCCCGCTTGGGTTTCTACTATCGCTCCGTGGAAATCCGTCAGCGGATTCAGCAATTGGTGGCCGAAAGCCTGGGGGAAAACATCACCTGGCGCCAGGACGTGACGCCGAAATTTTACGTCTACCTCTTCAGCACCTTGGCCGGCGGCACGGGCTCGGGCAGCTTCCTGCCCATGGCCTATTTGGTCCACGAGGTGATCGAGGAGCAGCGCTGGCAGCCGCGGATCATCGGTAATCTATTGCTGTCGAGCCTGCTGCTCGACGTGGTCGGCCCGGAGCTGCACCCCGACATCCACGCCAACACCTATGCCGCCTTGAAGGAGCTGGAGCACCTCACCAAGCTCGACTATTCCGAGGTGAAAAAGGAAGGACGCACCAGCGAGCCCTTCGTTTATCGCCGCGACGAAACCCGTCGCGAGGTGATGGAGGTGCACAGCCGGCCGTTCTTCCTCACCTTCATCCACGATCGACCGCCCCACCTGAGCCTGAGGGATCCCCAATCGGCGATCGCCGACGCGGCTTTTTTGCAGCTCTTCACGCCGCTGATCGACAACCTGGCCGGCGAGCTCGACAACTACGAAAAACATCTCGAAGGCCTGACCCGCTTCCCGGGACGTCTGCGCGACGTGGGTCACGGCTACGCCAAGAATTACGGCGTATTCGGAGCCGCGGCCTTGGTGCTGCCCGGCCTCGACCTCCTGGAATATTGCGCCCATCGCTTCGCGGCCCAAGCCCTGCGGGCGCAGATCACTTTCGGGGTCGACCGCGAGGCCCCCGACGACGACCGAGCCCGGGCCTTGGCACGCCTGGCGGTGGACTATGCTGACCCCAAATTCTTGGCCATGTCCGACGAGGGACGCGACGAGGTGATCCACGGAGCCTTCGTGTCGTCGGTGCGGGAAATGGCGCGCCAAGACGAGCGAGAGGACCTGCAGGACGGTTTCTGGACCCGTCTGGTGGACCGTGTAGACGCGGGCGCACATCTCGGCACGGACAAAGACGGTGAGTTGCAGCGGGGAGAATCTCTCTTGGAGCGGACGCGTCGGCTGTTCAAAGAAGATCGCGACGAGCAGCTCAACCGCATGCCGCCGATCAAAGAAAAGGCCTTCGTCTTCCACCGGGAAGGGGTCAATCAATACGCCGAGCTGGTGTCGCGTTTGGAAAACGAGATCCAAACCGCCCGCGGTAGCCTGGACGAAAGCGCCCGGTCCTTGGAGCTTTCCGCTTCGGAAGGCGAGGTGGTGACCGACCCCAAGCTCGACCCCATCGCCGAGCGTTATTTCGTGCTGCGTTTGTTGACGGAGTGCTCCAAAGACTGGATACCGGCGGCTCGCCAAGGGCGGGAGAAGGCGGCGGCCCAGGATATTTCCAATCCGAAGGTGCGCGAGCGCCTGAAGGTGGAGCTTTTCGAATCCCTGCGCGAGGCGGCGGGGGAAAGAAAGCTTTTTCGGCGTGGAGATCAGGCCTTTCTCGACGCCCGCGACGAGGCCCAGGACTACTACCGCAAAGTGGTCGAGGCGGCCAAGCGATTCCACGGCGCCGATCTCGAGCTGCGTCAGCTGCGCCGGCTCGAGGATTATTTGAAGGCCCGGGCCCGGCAATACGCGCGCCTCGCCGGACACATGGACACCCTGGTGCGGGAGCTGGAGGCCGACGCCGAGCGTCTGCGGCGGGGAGAGATCGTGATCGACCAGCCCCCCGCCCTGCGGGTGGAGGTGCTCGAGACCCTGGACGAGCCGCGCCGCCGCCTTTGGGACGGTGTTTATCGCGAGCTCTACGTCAAGGGCGCGCGATATATGACGACCTTCGATCGTCAGGTGTTGGCGGAGGTGATCTCCAAGGAGCTGCGTCCCGAAATCCGGGCCGACGGCAAGGTGGTGCAGAAATCCGTCGACCAAACCGTGGACGATCTGCGCGGCGCCATGGTCGGGCTGGGGCGCGAACGCCTACGTCCGGGCATTTTCGGCGACGAGACCCAGCTGGGCCTGAGCCTGGAAAAGGGGTTGGAGCTGGAAGCTCAGCTGGTGCTCGAAGGGCAAGGCAGGCGTTGGGGCAAGGCGGAGGTCGCCCGATACGTGGACCAAAAAATCCGCGCCCTCGCCCAGCTCGCCGGCGTGTTGGCGCGGGTGGATACGGCCGATACCCGGGCCCTGGACGACGGTGTTGTTTCGAATCAAAGGCGTCAGTTGATCGTGCGTGGGGGCGAAAACGGCAATAAGTCTCCATTCGCTGAGCACCTGTGTGCCCAGCTCTCCATCGGCGGATCCGAGGTGCAATCCAGCGATTGGCACGATCCCCAATTGGCGGTGGTGCACGATGTGGTGCTGCCCATTCCTCTCTACTACATCCACACCGTGGTCTCGGACATCGAAGAGTCCTACCTGCGGCTGGCCGCCGACGAAAAGCGTCCGTACCACCTGCACACGGACTTCAATTGGGAAAAAACCCTGCCGAATCTGAACCCCAAACGCTCCGAGATCTCCGTCGATTGGTCGTTGCGCATGTTGGCGGAAGGCCTGATCACCAGGGTGGTGCGGGTGGACGATCGGGAGCATTGGTGGTGGTACCCGACGCCGACGGAAGCCGAGCCCATGGGGGATCGCATCTCCGCGGCGCTGTTTCAGCTGAGCGAGGTCCATCGGGTGGAGGAGCTGCGGTCGTGCTTCCAAGACCGGGTCGACGCGGAGCGGTCGGCCGCGGGGGCCGAGCTGCTCGAGCGCCGACGCCTGAAGCTGATCAAGAACCTGCGCGACCAAATCGTGCATCTGCGCCTGGAGGAGCGTCGGGGTAAGCAAACCCGCGCCGATCGTCTGTCGCCGCCCATGCTGGCCGCCTTGGCGGACGTGTTGGAGCAACGGACGAGCCCGGAGGCACCGGCGCCGGCGACCGAAACCGACGGCTCGACGTTCTCGGTTTTCGGCGTGGACTAGAGGAGGGGCGAGCGTGTCTGTCAGACCGACGGTGTTGATCGGTTACGGCGCCTACGGGCGAGCGGCCTTGAAACGGCTTCTGGTGGTGGCTGCTCTGCGGGGTCGCTTGTGCTGGACCGAGGCCGGAGCGTCGGGTGCGCGTCGATTGCGGGACTTGGCGACCCTCTGGCTGCCGGAGCCCGGAGAGCGCGGCGACGATGTGGACGGCAACGCGGCCGGCAACGCGGACGGCAACGTAGGGTCGAGCGATCTGGAGCTGATGCGCGATCTGGACCAGCAAATCCTCCGGTTGCCGACGGGCGAAACGGAAAACGTGCTCGACGCCCGAATCGAGGCGATCGCCGATCGCCTGCTCTCCGCCGCGGAGCGATCTCGTCAGGGTGACGCCTTGCCCTTGGGCCTCGACCTGATTGTTTTGGCTCGGCCGACGCGGCCGGAAACCGTGGGCCGTCTCGATCGCCTGCTGAGCCCGGTGCTGGAGGCCCTGGGATCGAGGAAGGTCTTGGGTCGAGGCCCCGGCAGCGCCGACAAGCTCTGCTTTCTGCAAATCCTCGATTTCGAGGACTATTGGCATCCGAGCCCTAGGGCGCGTCGGGTTCGGGAAGCCCTGGCGGCGTCGGTGGCCCGTTGGCGCTCCCGCGCCGAGCGCAAAGAGCCGGCCTTCGGACGCATGTACTTGATCGACGGGCAGACCACGGCGGGGGTGAAATTCGCCAAGGACCGGCTCGACGAAACCGTCCTCTTCCTGGAGCTGATGCTCTTCGAGGGCATCCGCGACTCCGTCCAACGGATTTTCCAGCGGCGGCGGGATCACGAATCGCCCATCTGTACTTTCGGAGCCCGTTGTTTCGAGCACAGCGGCGGTCTGCTGAGCCGATTGGCGGCGGCGGAATTCGCCCTGCGATGGATTCAATTCCTCGATGCCGCCGATCCGCCGGCCGGTCCCGAGGGCCAAGCCCCGAGCGCGTTGGAGCAGCTTCTAGCGCCCTTGGAGGGCGCGGGCATCGAGCAGCAGCTCGGATTCGGGGATCTCCAGGCGATGCTCGCCCGGCGCTTCGAGCGCTTGGAGCGAGAGCTGATCGCCGTACCGGCTCACCGGGAAGATTGGTCGCGGCAGTTGGCCATCGTTTACGACGCCGGCATCGAGTCCATGGAGCGGCGGCTCGACACGCGTTTGACCGAGTTGTTGAGGGATCGCGCGGATTGGCTGGAAGGGCTTCCCGGGGCCCTCGCCGAGGCGGCGGATCACGATCTGGCCGCGACCGCGGAATCGGAGCTGCCGCGCAACAGCCGACCCTTATCCGCCAAGGTGATGTCGAGCTATTTGGATCGGTGGCGGAGCCGCTTGGCACCGGTCGAGGCGCCTATCGGGACGACCTCCATCGGGACGGCCTCCATCGCGGAAAAGATGACCCCGCAGGAAGACACAACACCGGACGCGCCTGCGGATCGCCGAGCATTGGAAGATCTCGGGCGATTGCACGATCGCTACCGTTCCTTTCGATCCGGTCAGGTGGACTTGGACCGCTTGCGGGGCTTCTGGCCACTGTGGGCGTTGGCGGTGGCCTCGGTGGCGGCTCCGGGGGCCTATGGTTTGTGGCGCACCGTGCCGGCCCCGGATCCGAACGACTCCCACCATCTCCTGGTGTGGAGCTATCAGATCTTCGAGCGCGTGCTCAGCCCGGCGGCGGTGGCCCTCGGTCTCGGTCTCACGGCCTTGTTGATGGGTTGGCTCATCGCCCAGCCCCGCCTCGCCCGGGCCGCCGAGCGAGGTCGAAGGTTCTTTGCCGACCCTCACCGAGGCCGCTTCGCCTCGGCCTTGCGTCGGGAGCTGGCACCGGGTGGGCGGCTCCGCGATCCGGTGGAGAAGCGCATCGCCGCCGCCGCCGCAGACCGGGTCGCCGGGGTTCGGGGACGGTTGATCCGAGAGCTCGATCGCCAGCGCCGCCGCCTGCGAGAGCGTCGTCGCGAGATGGCGTGGTTGCAAGGCCAGCTGGCGGTGCTGTTGCGGATCCACGGCCTCGGGCCCGACGGAGCCCAATCCGACGACGCCGGCCTGCGCCACGGCTCCGGCGTGCGCTGGGCGGCGGAAACCCGAGGAGACGTGCGCCGTCTTTTGGCCGTCAATCCGCCCGGCACCGCCCGTTTCCTCTCCATGCAATCGGCCGAGCGACCGTTCGCCGATTGGCGTGATGCGGAAGCGGGCCTCTTTTTAAGGCCGCTCGACTTCCTCGATCGCCTCAGCCGGCGTTTTCAACCCACCGACGGGGCCGACCGAAAAACCCAGCCCGAAGAGCTGGCCCGTTTTTTGGAGGCCCATCGGGAGCTGGATCTGTCGTTTCCCTGGCACAGCTCCGACGAGGTGCCGTCCGACGAGCTGCTCTGCCTGCTGCCCCGGCCCCTGTTGCTGACCCCCGGAGTGGGCCTCCGTCTGGGGGAGGTCGGCGTCAGTGAGGAGAAACGGCTCGAAATCGCCGATTCGTCGCGGGTTTATCTGTTGCGTCTGCAAATGGGTGTGCCGGCGGAGCGTTTGGTGGGGAGGTCGGACCCTTGAGCGAGCCGCACCTTTACCTCCTGGCCGCGATCCTCGGACTGGCGTTGACGGTCGAGGCGGTGGCTCGCCTCAAGCTTCCCCATGGGGACTCCGGAGCGTTGTGGGCGACGGTCGCCGGACGATTCGGTACCCTCCTTTGGCCGTTGCTCTTCGCCTCCGTCGCCATGGAAACCCTCTTTCCCCAGCTCTTCGCCCGGGGCTTCCATCTCTTTGCCGATCGCACGGGCGCGTTGGGTAGATCGCCTCGGGAGCTCTACCCGTGGTGCTTGGCGGCGCCGGCGGTCGTGTGGGCGCTTTGGACCCTTTGGGAGCTGCTGCGGCCCGCGCGCTCGGAGTCGTTCGGTCGCTGGCTATCGGGCTCGGCGGGCCTTGACGGGTCGCGGGCCTGGATTCTGTGGTCGGTGATCCCCCTCGCCCTGCCCACGATTTCGGCCACGTCGAGACTCGGCTCCGGCGACACCGCCTATCCCGCGGCCCTGTGGTCGAGCGCGGTGGTTTTTTCGGTCACCCTGACGGCCATCGGCCTCGGTCGAGCCCGGGTCAGCGCTTCCGACGGTGAGCCGGCGGAAGCGCCGGCCGCCGACGAGAAACCGGACTGGCACAGCGGCTTGACCGGCCGGGGATTGGAGCTCGAGCTCTTGGCGTCGACCCAGCCTTCAGCCCAGCCTTCGGCCGAGTCTTCGGCCCAACCTCTGAAGGGGTCCGAGCTCGCGCTCGCCGGCGAGCTGGGTCGGCAGATGCTCCGGTCCGGTCGTCGGGGTGTCGCCCCGGAGCTGATCAAAGCCCTAAACCCCTTGACCGACCCCTCCCTCGGGTCCACCGGGGGAGCGGTGCTGGTCGCCGGGGTCGACGATTGCGGTCAACGGGAGGCCGTGGCGGCGATGGCGGTCTTGCTGCACCGGCGCTACCTCCAAACGACCCTGGTGGTAACGGCCGGAGGAGCGTTCGGGCTGGTCGAGCGGATGCGGGCAGACCTCGACGACGTTTCCGTGGCGGTGCCGACCGCTTCAACCCCCTTGCCCGACGCCGCGGTGTGGGTGGCCGACGCCGAGGTACTTTCCGACTCCGTGCTGCCCAGGCTGCGGACCCAGCCGGGGGGCTTGAGCTCGGTCGGCCTGGTGGTGTGGTGGGATCTACATATTTATTCCGGCGTTTACGGTGCCAACCTCTGGGCCCTGTCTCGCCGATTGCGACGGTTGATCCGCCAAGCGGCCGGCGGGGAAGCCCGATGCGTGGCCTTTATCCGCTCCTCGGATTTCACCGGCAGCCAATGGCCCGACTTCGTCCGCAGGGTGCTGCCCTACGACTTCAGGGGCCGCGAAATACATCTGCCGTCCCGCTTCTCGAAGCGGCTCCATCTCTACCGCTTGGCGTCCCAAGAAGCGCATTTCGCGCGCGGCCACGGGGCCGATATCCCGGAGCAATTCCGACATCCGGCCCTGGTCGCGGCGCGCGAATCCGCCCGCCTCGGTTGGCCCACCCACCTGGAGGTGTCCCGGGATGTGCCGGCCGCCACGGTGGCCGCGGTCGGGGAGCTGTCCGTGGGAGAGACCGCGTTGTCGAACGCCTTGTGTCCGTCGCCGACAGAGGCCGGCGCGTCGATCCGATGCCCGGCACCGGGGGAGATCCTGTCGTTGCCGGAGTGCTTCGGCACCTCGGGGCGGGCCGGCGACGGCTTAGATCACCACATGGCCTTGGTGTTGCCGGTCAACCCCTACGCTCGATATTTGGCGGGCCGTCTCGACGCACGGCTGCGTCCGCGCCTCGACGGCTCGGCGAACGGCGCTTCGCGGCGCCTGATCTGCGCGGAAGGAGACGAGCGTTTGCTGCGCCGTCACCTGCTGTCGGCCTTGGGAGAAAGACCCGACACCCACGAAGGTTTGCAAAGGGACTTTTTGCGCGAGGATTCCACCATCCGTCGAGTGCTCCAACGCCTGGCGGAAACCGACACCTTGAGCCGTGAGGAAGTTCGTTATTTGGACGATCGGGGGCGCCTCGTCATCGATCACCGGTACGCCAGCCGAGAAGCGGTGGACGATCGTCACTACCCCCTCGACACGGTAGGTTCCCATCTGTTGGAGGTCGTGGACCCGTCCGCCGGCCACGAGGTGGGGGGAGGGGTGCGATTGCGCATCGATCCCGAGCGGGCTGCGATTCTGGCCTACCCCGGTCGGATCTTTTCCAGCGACGGGCGACGGTTTCAGATCGCCGATCGAGACGCTCGCGTCCCCCGGTCCGGGACTTTCGTGGAATGCCGACCCGTGGACGAGCACGCCACGACTTGGCGGCGTCGCTTCGCCGGGGTGCGGGATCTGCACGCCGCGTCGGCTCGCAGGTCCGTGGTCGGCGCCCACGGCTACCGACTGACCCTTCTGACCCTGCGCCGGCTGATCTACGAAGAGACCGTGGTCGGTTTCCTGCGCCGTCGCGTGCAAAACCTCAGCGACGGCCGAAAAGCGCTCGACGCGCTCGACTACCGAGAGCCCCTCTTCGGCGAGATCATCAGCCGCGGCTTGCTCTTGCAGCTACCGGAGCCTGTGGACCGCGCGTCCTTGATCTCCCTCTGCGCGGCCTTGCAGCCGGTGCTTCAAGTGCATCTGGCAGTGGCGGAAGACGTGCTCGAAGTCGTGCCGGTGCTCGGCAACGAGGTGGAGGGGGAGGAGATCTTCGGTCTGGCCCTGGTGGAGCTCTTTCCCGGCGGCCTGGGATTGCTCGACGTCTTGCACGACGCCGATCGCCTGCTGCCCGATCTGCTGGCCCGTGCTCGACGTTGGATCGCGGCGTGTCCTTGTCGGTCCGAGCTCGGCTGTGAGCGTTGTCTGCAATCCCCCGACATCCTGGCGTCCACCGGCTTGGAGCGTCCGACCCGGGCCGGGGCTCTATCCCTGCTCGGCCGCATGGTGGGGGAGCCGGTGGGGGAGCGGTCGTGATCGTCAAAGACATTCGGCGTCGTGTGCGGGTCGTTCGTGCCCGTTTGGAAGAGCTGCCCGAGCTGCCCCGTGAGCTGCGGGCCTTTCACCGAGCCCGGGCTCGAGCCCTTGAGGACGTCGAGCAGCTCGAAGGCTCTTGGTTGCCGTGGGGGCACAAGGAGCCGCTTCGGGAGCTGGAGGAGCAAGCGCAAACCCTGGCGACCTTGGCGACGGTCCTCGGTCCGCTGGTGGAACGACGCCGGGAGCTCGATGGTTTGTTGAGCGATCTGGAAATCGAAGCCGAAAGCGGCGCGGGCGATCCGGAAATCGACCGGTGGATGGAAGAGCGGCTGGAATCTTGGCGGGCTCAATTGGCGGGATTCGGCTATCACATTCGCCGGGCTCGGGACGCCGAGGTGGAAACCCGTCGCCTGGAGGAGCTGCATTCGGAAATGGTGCGCGCCCGCGACGCCAGGCGGCTGTTGATCCAAGCCGGGCTCGATCCTTCCCAATCCGGTCCAGCGGTTTTCAAGCGACGTCTGCTGGATCATGGGCCGGATCGAAGGTGGTTCCGGGAGCTCAGGGCGACCCTCGAAACCCTGCGAGCCGAGCAAGGCGTGCGATCCCCGGACCACGCCGACCACATGAGGCGGATCGACGCGGCCCTGCCACGGCTTTGGGAGTGGGCTCGCGTCTCGAGCGAGCACGGCCCCAGCGAGCACAGCCGCGCCGTGACCGAGCTGGCACGTCGACGGGAAGGCCTCGGCTCCGGCCCTTCCGGCGATGGCGAGCCCGGGGTCTTGGCCGAGCAAGTGGAAACGTTGCTGGCCGAGATCGAAGCCGACGCCCAAGAAAAGCGCGACCAACGGCGGAATCGGCTCCAAGGGCGGATCGCGGGTTTGTCTCTCTTGAAGGTCCACGCGGATCTGGAAGAGAGCTTTCAAGAGCTCGTCTCTCGATCCGTGATCGGGCCCCGCAAGCATCGGGATTGGACGGAAGCCTGCGTGCGGCTGGAAAATCTGTTCAGGGACCGCCTGCAAAACGAGCACCAGCGGGTGGAGGCGGCGTTTCGCCGGTCCTTGGAGGAGGTCGGTGAGCGCTTAGAACAAGCCCGGCATCGTCCCATGGCCCGCAAAACCCTCGCCGCGGTGGAAAAACTGGTGACGGAAACGCGGGACCTAAGGGTCGCCCGCGGGGTCGACGGTCAATTCGAAGCCATCGAACGGCTGCGCGCCATCGGGCGAGAGGTGCTCGCCCTGGTGGAACGGGCCGACCAAGAGCTGCGTCGGCTCCACGACCTGAGCGCGTCTCTCGACCACCGCCGCGGTCGGCTCAAAAAGCTCGCGTCTCGGCTCGACGGCTTCGAGCCCGCCCCCGAGCCCCCGGGTCTCGAGCCACCGGCCACAAAGGAAAGCCCAGCGGAAAGCCCGGAGGAGACCACCCGTCGGCTGGCCGCGCGAGGAGCCCACTGGACGGCCGAGGAAGAGCGATTTGTGGCCACCTGCGAGGCCCAGCGCCGATCCGTGGCGGAGCTCAATCGGGAGCTGGCCACCGTGCTCGACATCGCGGTGGAGCTGGAGCTCTCGGCGGAGCCCATACCCCCGACGGGCGTCGGAAAAGAAAGAGCCGACCCGTCGAGCCCGGAGCAAGCCGTCGCCGCCTGGGAAGCGGAGATGCGCTATCGAAAGACCCTCGAAAAGACGTTCCGTCACGTTTGCCAGGGAGCAAAAAGCGGCGTGACGTCGGCGGTGGAACAGCTCACGGCCATCGACGCCGAACGCCTGCGACCGGGGGAGAAGCGAGTCCTGATGTCGTGCCTGACCGAGGTCGACGCTGAGATTCTGCCGTTGATCGGAGCCCTCGGAAACGCTGTCGGAGAAAGCGCGGGCACCCCCGACCGCGCGCAACGGCAAGCCCTGGGCAGGATCTTGGTTTGGCTGCGGGAGCAAGAAGAGCTGGTACGGCGCACGGAAGGGCGTCGTCGTCGGCTGGTGGAGCGCCGTGACCGCTTGATCGAACGTCTGCATGAGCTGGAAGCCCTGGGTGGGTCCGCGGCCTGCCCGGACATCTGGGTCGAGCGAGCCCACGCCTTGGTCCACGGTTTGGAGGCATCGAGCTTAGAAGAAGCCGACGCCGATCAACAGCTGATGAGCGCCGAGCTGCTCTTGGAACGGCTGGAGGATCACGGCGGGCGGAGATTGGCCCATGAAATGAGCCAGGCGATGACGCTGCTCGGCCGGAGCACATCGTCGTCCGCGCGAGGGCTGTGGGCCGAGGTCCAAGCCCTCGGCGACGAGTCTCCGCCCAGCGCGTCTTTGCGTCGACGGGTTCAACAGGTTTTGGCCATGGAGGAGGCATGATGCACAACCGGGGCGCGGACATCGAGGGGCCGGACGCCACCCACCCTGCGGCGGCGGACGGCAAGATGGAGGATACAGCGGGCGACACCGTGCAATTGACCCTGTGGGGGCCGTCGGCGGCGGGAAAAACCGCTCTCCTGGCCCAGCTCCACCTCCACTTGGAGGATCGCGTCGACGCCGGCTCCGATTGGCAAACGTTTCCCGCCAATCGAGAAACCGTCCAATTCTTCGCCCAAATGCGCCGCCGTCTGGCGGTAGAAGGCCATTTCCCCCTGGCGACTCCGGTCTCCCACGAAGAGCGGCTGGCCTACACCTTTCGCCAGCGGGCCACGGGTCGCCGAGCGGAGCTGGTGTTGGAAGATCGCGCGGGAGCCCTTTTCGAGCGCCACGAGGACACCGTCCGAGAGCGGCTTCGAACCTCCGACGGCCTGGTTCTGCTCTTCGATCCCACCCGCGACCCCATGCGCCTGCGGGGAGAGATCCTGCGGGCGTTGGAAGAAATCCACGCCGAGCGATCGGGCGGCGAGCCCGACCCTCGACCGATCGCCGTTTGCCTGTCCAAAGCCGACCTTCTGATCCACGATCCCGAGGATTTCAAGCAAGCCCGTGGCGCTCCCGACGACTTCGTGCGCCGCCACTTGGACGCCTCGCTGGTGCGCTCCCTAGAGCGTTATTGCGCCCGCTATCGACTCTTCCCCCTGTCGGCGGTGGGTTTCGACGTCGGTTGGGGCGTGGTCTCGCCCCGCTTGGTGGTCGATGAGCTGGGTCGCGTGCGTCCCGTGCCCGGCGGGCGATCATTGGATCTTCTGGCCCCCTTCGTTTGGGCCTTTGAAGCGCTCGGATCTTGAATCGTCGGCCCATGAATCGTCGGCCCATGAGTCGTCCGCCCATGAGTCTTTGGAGGAGCACCGAATGAGCGATCAAAATCGTCTGGCCATCGAGGCAGAGCATCCGACCGGTTGGCCCGCGTTGAGCTCCTCGGGCCCGTGGCCCGAGGTCTTGAAGGTGGAGGAGGGGATTTGGGGCAAAGTCCACGGTGCGCCCACGGACTTCCGGTGGATCGCCGCCAGCCCAGGCCTAGATCTGCCTGATCTAGGGCCGGCCCTACAGGTCGGGGTCGAGGATCGGCCCACGCGATGCGCGTTTTGGCGAGTGCTGGACGACGGCCGCGCCTTGGCGGTCTACGCCTATCCCAGCCGAGCCGTAGACGCCGCCGGACGCTCGGGATTCCTCGAACGACGGGTTTTCCTCTGGCGCCCCGAGCCCGAAGTGTCCGCCCTTCAGGCGGCCGCGGCCCTGCTTTCGCGGGTGGCCCAGCCTTGGACGGTTCCCGAAGCCCTCGATTTCTCGTCCCCCGTCTGGCATCGCCCGGAGCACGTCTGGCCCTTGGAAACCCGATTCCTTCGGAGCTCCCGCGAAGACTCGGACCGGCGCCTCGCTCAGGGTCTCAGCCGATTGAGAGAAGCGGTCACCGAGGCATCCCTGAAAGGCTTCTACCTGAGGTGGCTCACGGACGATCGTCCCGCCGTGCTTGAAGCCCCTGAGCCCTTGCCGCCCGAGGCCCTGCCCGCGCTGCTCCTACCCCTACCCGCCGACCGAGCCGCGACGCTCTCCGTCGCCGGTTGGATACCGTCCAGCCGGGTGGCACCGGTCGCTCTCGCCGAAAGATGGCCCGTCGTGGTGGCGGATCGGCTCCTGGCCGAGGCGAGAACCCCGGAGCCCGAGCAACTGGAAATCGCCGAGCGGATGGCCGCGGCCGTCTTCGAAGGAAACCCGGCCCTGCTCGGTCATCCCTCCGAGCCCACCCGGCCCCCCGTCCGACCGATCCCGGCATCGGTCGACGCCGACACCAAGAGCTGGCTGATGCGGGTCCAAGATTTCGTCGAGAACCCCGAAGCCCGTTGGCTCGACCCCCAAACCTTCCCCGAGCCGCCCGCGCTCAACCCGGTCGAGGCTTCTTTATTGGCGGAATGGAGAGATCGGGTCCAAGCGACCCTGCCCCCGGAAGCCGACGCCTGGCAATGGGCGGCCAAGCTCGACGTCTTGGCTTCCCTAATCGTCGCCGGTGCTCCGGAAGCCCCGGAAGCCCGAGCCATGCCCTTTCTCAGCCACCGGGTGCCACCCCTGCTTTGGGTCGCCCGTTTTTCCGCCGAGAAACGAGCGGCCTGGAGGCGTCGTTGCCCAGACGACCTAGAACGCTCGTGGTCGAAGACATCCACGGAAATCGACAACCGCGGCCTGCCCGATCCGAGGGTCCAACGCGCTGCTTTTTAGGAAGGAGAGACCATGCGCCGAATCATCGTCCTCTCGCTCACCTGTCTCGTCGCGGGTTGCGCCGGCGAAGACCATTCCGAATGCGAGGAGAAGCTGGAGCACGAAAAGGCCGTGCTCGCCGCGGAGCGAGCGACCTGCAAAAAACTGGAAGACGCGCTCAAGCAGAGAATCGACGAGCTCCAAGCAGAGCGTGACCAGCTCGCCGATCGCCTCGACGACTCACAATTCCAGCTCTTCGAAAATGCCCCGGATCCGTTCGAAGAAACCCACGAGCCGACCGTCACCGGCTCGCAACGTCCGGCAAAAACCAGCATCGTCAAAAGCGAAGAGAATCCCGCCTCCGTCGGGCCGATGAAAGTCCTGCACGCCGGAGCCCGCGTGGTCAAAACGTCGAAGAATTATCAAACCATCGCCTGGAAGGTGGAGCTGAAGAACCAGAGCCCCGACTCCGTGAAATTCAACTTGGAGGTTCAATTCCTAGATTCAGACGCCTACATGTTGGATTCCGCGTCCGAGTATGCAGTGATCTTCAGGCCCGGTGAATCCCGCTCGTTGACGGGGACCAGTCTGCTCGAGCGGGAGGTCGCGCCTCGGATGGACTCAGTGCGTCCGATCATCACCATCAAATAGACCCTTCGGACGACGTCCGAAGGGTCTAGGGCGAGCAAGACAAACCAAAGATGTTTCTACTCAGAACCTTTTTCCTTGGGATCCAGATCGCTTTCATCGGGTTTCAGGTCCAGCTCCGCGGCCCGCTGGAGCAGCGCTGAAGTATTCGCGGTCCATCCTTTGCCATCGAGAGTACGCACCCTAGAAACAAAGGCCACCGACGTCAGATAACGGCTGACGTCGTTCTCCCAGGCCTGCCAAGTACCGATTTCTTTGATTTCTAGCGAGGTCCCCACCCCCAAGTCTTTGATCTCCGTGGCCGACAACGTCTTCAAGTGCTCCCCCCACACATCGAAAAGCAGAAAGCGGATCTCAACCGCCGCCACGGGCTCCTCGGCCCGCAGCTCACCCTTAGGGACGAAGGAGTAGTTGCGGTCGTTGTACCGCGTCGAAACCCCGGCACCTTGAAGCTGCACGGGGCAACCCGGATCGTTGAACACATAGAACGACCGTTTCAGGGTCGAGCCCTTGTTGATGGCAATGCCGTACCCGAGGTTCGTCACCACCGATCCACCGGCAAGCTCTTCGATCTGCAATTCCATGGAGTCGCCGGCATTGGAGTTGGATGGCTGCGGATCGGCTGTTTCCTCAGCGTTTGCGTTGGTTTCCGGCTCGGTAGGGGCAGAAGCATTCGTTTGCTCGGGTCGCTCGTTGGGCGCCACGGTGTCGCCGATGCTCGAATCGCAGGCCATCAAGGCCAACAGCGCGACAAAGACCGTCGCGGGTCGAAGTGGACTCTTCGGAGGGAAGAAGTTTTTGTGCATGGAAGCTCCTTTTCGGCGGGAAGCCGAATGTTGGTTGACGGATGAGTCTCAACGACACCGAGGCCTCGGGAATGTTCAGCTTTTTGGAGAGATTTACCCCACCACCACCCGAAAGCGACACCTCAGAACACCCCAAGACGCTTGCTCGGCCAGCAGGTCGATCGATGGCTCATCCCGCTGGACGGGACGATTCAGGGCCCGTTGAAGGATGCCTCGGACGGGGGAGCCGGAGCTGCGCACGGGGCCGACTCCCGGCTGCTGCCAGACGTTGAAGTCGGTCCACTGGGTGGTGAGGAGGATGACGAGGGTTTCTTCTTGCTCGCGGAAGGGCGGCTCGCCGGGGAAGGGTAGCTCGGGTGGCAAGTCGAGGCGCATGGCGTCGTCGGCTCGGAAGCCGATCTTTAGGGTTTCGCTTTGCCAGGGGATGCGACGACCGCGTCCGGGATAGACGAAGCTGACGGCTCCCGCTAGGCCGAGGTCGAAGACGGCGGCGTAGAGAGTGGGCCAGCCAGCTGGGGAGTGGTTCTCTGGGTTGGATGCGGGGTCGGTTCGCAGCAGGTGTAGGCCCAAGAAAGACCCCAAGGGCACCGTGTCGCCGTCGATGAGCTCTCCCCATGTTTGGCTACCCGGGGGTTTGGCTAAGAGCTGGGCTTTGACTCGGGATGCTAGGGACCGCTGCGGGTTGGGGTGGTCGAGCCGGGCTAGGAATCGGTGCCTGGCGAGGGTTTGCAGGTCTCGGGTGACGGTGCGTGCCGTTCGAGAGCTCTGCCAGGGGCGGGCAGGGGCTTTGCTGAGGCCGGTGCTGTCGACGATCGCCACGTGGGCTTTTTCGAGGGGGCCGAGGCCTGGCAAAGGGTCGTGGCTCGATGTGGAGGATCTCGGGGGGAGATGGCGGACGACCAAGTCGGCTTCGGCGGCGCTTTCGACGGGTTGTAGCCAGAGGTCCGCGTTTTCCTGTGGCAGGGTGTACGGGCTTTGGGGATCTACTAGAACGCGCAGACGGGAATCCAGGGGGCGTCGCTCTTCGAAGGCTCGGCATCCGACCAGACTTTTTGAAGTCGTTTCGTTTCTTTGCTCCGTGAGACGGGCTTCTGACGTTGAGGCTCCTACGCGGGTGACGGTCAGGCGGCCGAGGATTTGGGCTCGGGGTTCCGACGCTTTTACGGGAAACAGCCTCCAGGCGGAGCCGGATTCCAATCCGTGCGCGGCTCCGGCGTCGAGCTGAAGCTCGCGGCCCTGATGGTGAATCACAGTGGCGTGGGGTTGTGGACGTAGCTCGCGCACGCCGAAGATCTCTCGATATACCGCTCCCTCGAGGTGCAGGGTTTGGCGCGCGTGCTCGGTTTGGATGGCGGAGCGCAACTCTCGGCACAGCTCAAACCAGCTCACGGGTTCGTGGAGGCTTTGCAGGGCACGGCTGAGGTAGAGGCTGAGCAGGCCATGTTTGAGGCCGGTTTTGGGATCCGTGGTTTCCCGGCAAAACTCGTCGGATTCGCAGGCGGCCACCAGCACGTAGCGATCGTCGAGCTCCACGCCGGGGCGCACGGGTGGGTACATCTCCAAGCCGCCGCGAAAGCCTTGGTGGTCGAGGAAGGCGATCTTGTCTTCCAGGATGCCGCCCCGGGAGTCGGGCTCGACACCCCGTGGGACGGCTTCTAAATCGCGCACGATGCCGCCCGCTCGGCAGGCGTCGATGATCAGGGTGACGCGTTCCGTCGATCGCGAGAGCTGCATCACCCATCCGAAGATCTCCCGATCCGTGATATCTCGATTCGGGCCGTTTGCTCGGAAGCTGTCGCAGGGCACCAAGGTCTCGATGGCTCCGACCCGGCGGGAGAGGATCCGCGAGCCGTGGCCGCTGAAGAAGAAGACCACCTCGTCGTCGGGCCTTAGGTCGTCGAGTAGGTCGGCCATGGCCGTCAATATGTTCTCTCGGCTCGCTTCACCGTCGAGCAAGCGCGCGACCTCGAAGTCGAAGCGATGGCTGAGCAGCTCCGCCATGCGAAGGGCGTCGTTGCGGCAGCCCTTGAGGTTGTGGAGACGGGCACACGCGTAGGTATCGATGCCGACGACGAGGGCTTTGCGACGATTCATGGCTGCTCCTCGGTCCAAAAAGCCGGGCAGGCCCCTCGGCCCGACCAATCCCAACGACGGCTCAGGGCTTGGGCCCAATCCGTGGGATTTAGCGGCCGATCCGGGCTGTGGACGAAGCTGAGGCTCGGCCGGCTCGCCAAGCTTCGATATTGAGAACGGGTATGTTGGACGAGCCGACGTTGGATGTCCGTGTCGGCTTCCGTGTCGAGAGTGTTGAACACCGTGGCCAGCTCGATGCCTGAATCGAAGAGCCCGATGGTCACGGAATCCACGTCGAGCCGGCGGGGAAAGGCGGCCGTTCCGGTGGGCCCGGGGTGCAAGAGGGAGTATCCGGGCGAGTCTCCGATCAAGATGACGAGCCGCCGGGCGTCCGCGCTCCACGGCAGGGAGACGCAAGCGTGGAGCCCGTCGGCCACGGCGTCGACCGCGTCTCCACCCGGGGACGGCTCGAGGGAGCTCAGTCGACGAAGAAGAGCCGTCGGCTCGGCCGCTTCGAATCGCAGGCTCGCGATATCGGGGGAGACCACGAAGGTGGGTTGGAGGTCTTCGGCCACCGGATACGGCGGCGCCTGATCACCGAAGGCGACGATCGAGACGGCAATGCCCTCGGGAAAGACTGGTTTTAGGGCCTGGATGCCTTCGATCCAGGCGCGAAAGGGCTCGATCCGAAGCTCCGGATCCGACAATAGGCGCAGCCGTTCCGGCGGTGCCGGGTCTTCGCCGGCGGGGCGCGTGGCCCATTGGGTTGCGTCGATGAGCAGGGCCAATTCCAGACGTTTGGCGGGATTCCACGGCCGGGCGGGACGCACGACGGTCTTGGCCGGCAGGTGAAAGATCGGCCTGCCGTCGGCCCACAGACGCAGGGGAGATGTTGCTTCCACCTTCAGCTGTGCGGGCTCATGGGATCGAACCGGCAGCTCGAGCACGGCCGCGATGTGCTCATCGCGCATCCACAGCAGGCGGGCCGCCTCGGCGCCGGCCGCGGGCCGGACCCACACAGAATCGCCCGCTCGGACCGGCCTGGGTTGCCAGGCCCCGGTGGCTGGATCGGCGGCGGCGAGACGCCACGGGCTCACGAGTCGGGCCCCCCGGATTCCAGATCGCGAATGAGCCCGTCGATGGCGGCGAGCGGCGGCCGGGCGTCGCAGGCGGGATCGTGGCTGGGCGGTATCGGTCCGAGCCATCCGCAGACGACCGCTCGGAAGAGCACGGCCTCGCGAGCCAATCCTTCGTAGGAGAGCCCGGAGCGGCGGATGGCCAGGGCCAGGACAATCCGGGCCACCTCCGGACGACGTCGTTGATCCGCTGGACCCAGGGTGGCGAGGGCCGGGATATCGGCCAGGATGAGCTTCCGCGGCTCGAAATCCGCGCGAGTCTCGGCTGTTCTTTCCAGGACATGGATCAGGCGGGCCACGGCCTGGTCCAGGGCCTCGGATTCTCGAAGCTCACGCGTCGCGACGGCTGGCTTGGGCTGGATATCTTGGGGGTCGCTCGGCTCGGTGCTTTCGATGGAGCGAATCGCGAGCCACGCGATGAGGGTCAGAAGCCCGGCGACGCCAAGGGCCGTGGCGAGCCGAGGAAGTCGAGAGAGTGGAGGTCTGTTAGATCGGCGATTCCGAGTTGCCGAGTAGGGCCGGGTGGATGGGCTCGCCGGCATCGCCGATCGGACCGGACGATTGGTTGGATGCTCACGACTTGGGCGAGTCGGTGTCGAAGTCTCGGCAAGCTTCGGTCGATGGGGCTCCAGGTCCGCCTTCGCGGCCCGTCGTAAGAGGTCGGCGGCCTCACGACAGCTCCGGGCCGTCAGCTCTTCCACCTGATCGAGCTCAAAGGGTGGAATCCAAGGCCATTGAGGACGGCCGCCTCGGGTCAGCTCGCGGGCGGTGGCCGTGTCCACGGACCCCAAGCTGAGCAAGTCCGCCATCCAGCTTTCCCGCGTGGGGCGGGTCCGGTGCCGGGCTTGGGTCGCCCATTTGTCCAAGACGTCTCGTTTGCGGGTTTGCATCGGCTCGGGGGTGTGGTGGGTTTTTAGGGTCATGGATTTATCGCAAGGCGTCGGTTTGCTCGCAAAGAGCAAGGAGCAGCGGCAGCTCCACGTGGGCGGGAACCGGCTCATCCCAAGGCTCGTTCCAAGGCTTGCGCGGATGGGCTTCCAAGCCCTGCCGTCGCATCTGTTCCACTTGCTCCAATTTGTGCCCGTCCACGGCGCTGACCGGCAGAATCCAAGGCCGCTCCGGTGAGATGTCCAGCAGCTCCAGGATTCGGGCCACCGGTTTGGAGGAGGCGTGGAAGGACCGGTGGAGGTAGTCGGACACGAGCCGGGCGTTTTGCAGGTAGGCCCCCAGTCGGCGCTCACGACGGAGGGGCTCCAGGTGTCTACGCTCGTTTTCGATCACCCGATGGATCCAGGCATCCTGTAACTCGGCGAGCCCGCAGCGAGCATCGTCGGCCATGGTCAGAAGCAACATGACCTTCGGCGGAGGAATGTCTTTGCGCAGGGTCTTGACGTGGCGGATCGCGGTTTCGAGGGCTTCGAGGCCATGTCGTTGCCGCCGGAGCTCAGCAGTGGATACCTGCGTCGGGGAGGGAAAGACTGCCCACATCGGTAGGGTGAAGAGGAGGACGCCGGCGCGGCGTAGTGCCTCGCCGGTCCGCGGATCCGCGTCGAGACCGTTCCAAAGCTCGACATCGAGGCGGCCGGTGGATCGCCCCAGCCATCCCCGGGAATAGGTGAGGGTCAATCGATACCGCTCTGTGCCTTCGGCGGAGCTGACGGCGGCGGAAGTGCCTTCGGCGGAAGTGACGGCGCCGGAGGTGATGGCAGCGGATGAAGCCGTCGATAGACGCTCCCAGGCTCGGTAGGCGTCCAAAAGGTCCTCCGTGGTTTCTTGGGCGGCGCCCGAGCCGGTGGTACGCCACACGCGGACGGAGCGGTTTCTTGGAAAAGGCGCCAGAAAAGGAGCCAGGGCTCCGGCCCATCGCCGCATGTGGCAGCGATAGGCCATGGCATGGAAAAGATAGGACTTGCCGGAACCGGGACCGCCGACCAAGGCCACAGTCGCCGTGGAGGAGGTATCGGCCGACCTTGGGTCGGAGCTGAGAGGCCTTGGCTCGGAGCTGGGAGGCTTTGGGTCGTTCATGGGCCGTCCTTTGGGACCAACAGCAAAAGCAGGGCGTCTCTGCCTTCGGGCAAGGCGGTTTTCGACGCCTTGAATTCGATCCGGCGTCGAGGCAGCTCCACGGTGAAGCTCCACGCCGAAAGATCGTTCGGATTCGAGCCCGGCATTGCGACGGCCCGTCCGCCGGCCGCGGTCATGGCGTCGACTAGGCGTTGCGACATGCCCAAATAGGTGTCGAAGAAATCGCTCTCACTTGGAACGGCCAGGAGCATCCGCAAGGTGTCGGGGCGCTGGGTGTCGAAAAGTCTGGGGGTCGGATCCTCGGGTCGTTTCCGTTTGGCCGAAGAAAAAACCCAAGCCAGCTCGGCCACGATGTGCAGCTTCGGCTCGCCGTTTTCGTTCTCAGTGCCCAGTAAGACGCAATCGAGGACCCGGCGGCGGCGGTCAAAGCCCTCGTGCTCGTCACGGAGGGCGCAGGCGGGTTGGGCCGTGGCCAGCTCGCGGGCGTCGTTCAAGGCCAGGTCGAGCCAGAGGTCGGGACGTCCGGCGGGTAAGTCCGGCGGGGCCACCAGACGGGTTTCGAGGGCTAGGGAATGGGTCTCGACGGATTGAAAGCACGGCTCGAGCCAGCCGTCCAGCCAGTCCGTGCGGAGCCGATCGAGCCAGGCGATTTGGGACGCCTCCAGCTCGTCGACGAAAGGGGTGTCCAGGCGTTCGATCAGGCCCCGGCTCAAGGTTCCCAAGGCTCGGTGAAAATCACAGGCCGGCTGAGGATTCCGTTGTAAGCCGTCGGCCAGGGTGCCGGCCCGCTGGGGTCGGGCCTCGTGGTGGAAGGCCGGATCGATCCGCGTCGATGGGGACGGCAAACCGTTTTCGAGAAGGGTTTTCAACGCCTCTGCGCTCTGTGAGCAAGTCGTGGTCAGCTCCCCGTCGTCGCTCGGCCAAGGGCCGGGCAGCTCCGCCAAAGCCCGGTGGGCGGCTTGCCGGCGTCCGAGCTCGGTCGACCCGGCGAGGCGGGTCACCCTGGAACACCATTTCAGGCGATCGGCCCTCACATCCTGGAGCCGCCGCTGTTCGATCGCGGCTTGCCACGTCTCCAGCCCCACCACGGCGAGAAGCTGAACCGCGAGAGCCGTCGCGACGCCGATCCAGGGACCTCTTGTTCCGATCCGAATCAGGTGCCGGTCGAAAGGCCCGAGCCGTCGACGGCCGAGCCGGGGCAAGAGGCCGCCGGCGGCCGCGAGCATGGCGAAGGCGCCGGCCGATAGGGCCTCGCCCATGGCTGGAGGCCCCCACACTAGACCGGCGGCGATCCCGAGGCTGATGAAGGTCACCGCCAGGCTCCACAGGCGAGGAAAGAGCGGCCCGGGTCTAAGTCGGCCGGCTCGAGCCACCAGGGCGCCGAGGATCGCGGCCGTGAGCGCGAGGATCAGGTCTACGGGCGGCTCCGGTCGCCAGCTCGGCTGGTATCGCAAGACGATGAGCAAGATCACGGCGGTGATCATCGAGCCCCGCGACAAAAGTGTCGCGGGCAGCGCCCACGTGCCCGGATGCCAAGGCGCCACGCCCCCCAGAGGATCGCGCAGCTCCCTAGGCCACGGTGGTAACGGATCGAGCTCGTGATCGTTTTTCACAGACTGCCTAGACACGGTGCCGATGATTTCGGGTGAGCAGGCGGCATAGAGCGGATGTCGCACGCTCACCTGAACAAGGTCGGCGTCTTCGTGTCTATGGGGGCGGCAGACTTCCGCACAGGCTGTTATTCGAGGGGTTGTCCATGTTGATCGTCGTGCTTTTGGGGTTGATTTGGCTTTTGTTGTACACCGGTCTCTACGGCATTTTCGGATCCTGGCTGGTCCGACTTACCTCGGGATTGAGCCCGACAGCGTTGGGCGTCGTGGGGCTCATTGCGGTGAGCTGTGCTTCCCCGGCGGAAGCCTGCCAGCTCGACCCCTCCGTTTCGGCGCTCCAGCCTCAGTGTGAAACAGGAGAAATCTCGGCAGAGGCCTGCGCTTGGTATCCGTTCTTAGAAGCCATCGCCGAAGGCAGGACCGACGATGCCCGACGAGAGCTGGTTACCGTGGTCGGTCTGTCCGAGGAAGGAGCCGACCGAGTGGTCGACGTTTTCGAGGTGCTCCAGTTGTTTTGGAACGCTCCAGACTGTGAGGACGAGGATTTTTTGCGTCAATTCGGACAGTCTATGAAAGGTCTTCCGAAGATTTCCGAAGGACCGCTGGGAGCCCTCACCCTGTGGAATCTCTTGGCCTTTGATGCCGAGGTCATGGCGGGAATTGAGGCGACGCACCAGCACATTCCAGATGTTCCGGTCCTCTTGAAGGGTCTCCACGGTTTGAGAGAGTTGCTGGATCAAGCCGGGGTGTTGGAAGAGTTGCGCCGTCATTTCCCTACAGAGCTTGATCTTGTTGGATTGGGCAGGTTTCAAGAGTCGAGCGGCGATGAGGCAGGGCGGTTCGCTCCAGTAATTCGGCAAGTCGATGAGGTTTTTCGAGTATCGAACCAGGAATCCATAGAAGGCGTTCGATCGGCAGTCGATAAGCTGGCCGGCACGTTCCCAGATCCGCTGGAGCAAGGTGTAGTGTGGTCGAGAAGTGCCGCAAACTTCCTAAGCTTGATGCGAGTCGAAGATGCGCTCCTCTGTTTTGAGAAGGCTGAAGCTGTTCTCAATACCGAAAACAGCATCTTTGGGAAAATGTTGATTCAGCTGGGCCGTCACTTTCAGATAGGAGCCCTGGAGTTTCTGAGTGCTCAGGAATCAGCTGACGCTGTAAGGCATCGGAGCTTCGAGGTGGATCTTCCATTACCCATCGGAGGCGATTTGAGCATCGATTCGCTCCCTAGGATCACCGAAAATCTGGGTTCGCTGGTTGACGACCTGTCTTCTGCGGATTCCTTTCCCAATATGGACGTCTTCTTGGAAGTAGGGGAAGTGTTTCTATCGCCTCTGAACATCAGCGAACAGGACCATGTCGGCGCCTCCGACCAGAAATTCTTCGAGGTGTTAAATCAGACTCTCAGCGGGCAAGATAAGGCTGCATTTAGAGAGCTCAAAGAGCAATTCGATTCGTCGCCGCACTATCTTCAGGTCTTCAAGGGATTGCTGATTGGTTTTCCAAAGCTGAAGCAAAAGGATTATTTAGGCTATTTGGATACCCTCGATCCGGTCCTTTCGCTGATGGAGCGACAGCTCGGCGCCCAACGAGTTTCCTCGCTCAATCGATCATTTTTTGGTCGTACTGGCCAGCTTCCATTCTCCATAGCTGCTTCGGTGGCTGCCTGGGCAGATGAGGTTGAGCGTTCCTTTCGCTATTCGGAGCGCGGGCGGTCCTTTTCGATGAGGCGATCCCTTGGGAAACCTCCGAAACAAGCGGAGTCGTTCGCGATTTCGGATCCGGAGCGTCTGATCGAGGCGGAAATAGTTGCGAAAAAGAAGAACGGCTCCCTTGGCGGATTTGAAGATTTATATCGGGATTTTAGATCGGAGCGTCTGAAAAGGCAGCTTCGAGCTGCCTCTCCGGAAAGCCCCGACGTGGATCCGATCCCTTCGATCCAAGAGCTACAAGAGAGTCTAAAGCCGGATGAGACTTTGATCTCTGTCTATCTCGCTTCCGAAGAAAGTTTGGCCTGGATGATTTCCCGTAAGGACATCCAGATGAAAAGGAGGCAATGGCCGGATCAGGCGAGCGAGACCATTTCTTGTTTGGCTCGCTCCTTACGGTGGAATGAAGTTTCTGAGGGGATTCGAGATGCCGTGATCGCCCGAGGATTCGAGCTTCTGACCCCATGTTCCGAAGAGGACATCTCGACAGCTCCGAGCCGGGCCCTCTATGAGATGGCTCTTGAGGAGATCGCATCCAGCTTGCCGGCGGGCGGTCGGCTGATTTTCGTACCCCATGGCCCGTTGCACGCGGTTCCGTTCGCGGCTCTCCAAGCCGCGGACGGACGTCGGTTGATCGACGACTTCGAGATTTCGGTGGTGCCCAGCGCCGACGCGTTTTTTAGGTTGCGAACCCGCCCCGCCGAAAAAGTGTCCGAAGAGCCTTCCGTTAAACCACTGGTGCTCGGGGGACCGATCACCCACCTTTCGCCCCTGCCCGCGGCGAAGAACGAAGCCCGGGTCGCCGCCGGTCTTCTGGGGGTGACACCGCGCTTATGCTCCCAAGCCACGGAGGCGTCCCTTTACGAGAGGGCATCCCGAGCGAGTCTCCTACACATTGCCGCCCACGGCGTTTACGAGCGCGACGCCCCCTTGTTCAGCCGCATTCAGCTGACCCCGGGCGGCGGAGAGGACGGCTTTCTGCACGTCTACGAGATCTGGGATCGGCTCGACCTGAGCCGCTCCGGCTTGGTGGTTCTCTCGGCCTGTGACACCGCGGCCGGTGAGCCCACTGGCGGCGACGACATCGTGGGCCTGACCCAGGCTTTCCTGGTCGCCGGAGCGCCAGCGGTAATCTCCACTCTTTGGCCCGTGGACGACCGGGCGTCGGCCCTTTTGATGGAGGCCTTTTATCGTCGCTTCCTGAGCGGTGAGTCGGCGGGCGCGGCCCTGCGTGGAGCCCAGTTGGAGCTGCAAAGCCAAAGCGAGTATGCGGCGCCCTACTTTTGGGCCGGATATCAGCTCGTCGGCGATCCCGAGACCCGCTGGCCGACGGTTCAAGTCGACGAGGAGACCCACTGATGGACGCCCGTGCTCGGCTCTTGATCCGGGCGTGGAGCTCCACGATTTGCGCATTTTTCTTGTGCTGCTTGCCGCTGTCGGCCCAGCCCTTCCAAGACGGCGAGGTGCTCGCCGGCTTGCCCGGCGGCACCGTGGCGCGTTTCGGTCCCACGGGCACCCCAAACGGTCGTTTGTGGGTGCCGTCGGGCGGGCAGATCACCGGCATGTGTTTCGACGCCCAAAACCGGCTCTACGTAACGGATTTCACGGCCAAGTCCGTGGCCCTCTACAACCCGCGGGGCGAGCTCTTGGAGGCCGAGTGGGCGAGCGGATTCGGCGGTAACCCCGAATCTTGTGTGGTCGATCGCGAAGGTCATGTGTTTGTCGGCACGGTGGAGCCGGCCAACAGTATCTACAAATTCGACCCGAGTGGCCGACTGCTCAAGATCTTCCACCCCCGGCCCGTCGGCGGGAGAGGTATGGATTGGATCGACCTGGCGTCGGATCAATGCACCATGTTCTACACCTCCGAAGGCTCCCAAATCGGCCAATACGACGTGTGCTCCGAGCTCCAGCGAGGGGTCTTCGCCCGGCTGTCCGGCGAATGTTACGCCTTGAGGGTCCGGTCCAACGGTGAGGTGATGGTGGCGTGCGGCGAAAGGGTGTTTCGGCTGTCCGCGAACGGAAGGCTGCTCCAGACCTACGACATGCCCGGGGAGAAGCTCTTCGCCCTCAATCTCGATCGCGATGGTCGCACGTTCTGGACCGGGGGCATCAACTCCGCCAACGTCTATCGCATCGACATCGCGTCCGGAAAGGGTACCGAGGCGGCTCATTTCAACGCCGCCGGCGTGAAGCCGAAACAAGAAAAGCGTCGCAATCGACGGAATCGGCGACACCCTAATGGTCTTCTCGATGCCCTTTTACAAGCGGGAGAGGTTTTTCGGGAGGTCGTCGAGGCCTATTCCGGGGGCGAGCGCATGGGAGGTCTTGCGGTCTACGGTGAGATTTTGGCGGCACTGCCGAAAAATCGGGAGCAGGGCATCGGCTCCGCGAAGCCTCCTGAGGACATCCCCGGGAACACCTTGGACCCATGGCTGCCGCCGCCGTCGTCTGTGGTGGAGCTCGAAGACGAAGACGCCGACGAGGACGGTGGAGCCTCGGCTTCGGTGGATCTCGAGCCGGAGCCGGGCTTTTCGAGTGGCATTGAGCCCGATTCCATGCCCGAAGCCGAGGACCGAGCTTCCCAAGAGCCCACCGCCGCGGAGCTACCGCCGCCTTCGGTCGAGCCGCCTCCTCCGGTGCTCAAGCCCCCGCCTCTGCCGGACGGCGTCCTGAGCCTGGGCGCTGGATCTTTGAGCTCGGAGGAGCTGGAGCTCGGCGGAGAGCAGGTCGGCGAATCGGAGCTTCGGCTTTCCGACCTCAGGGTCCGAGGCGCGGGGCGCCTAAAAGTGTCTTCCGATCTGAAGGCGAAGCGAGTCGCGTTGGAGATCGAGCATCGAGGACGGTGGTATTCGCTCCGAGATGAACCCGTCGCTCTCGACGTTTCCGCATCGGAAATCGGGCCTTGGAAGATTCGCGCTCGAGCCGCGGAGTGTGCGCCCGCGTTTGCCGACAGAGTATCTATTTTTGTGGAGTCGGAGGTGCCCGCGCCGGCGGTGGGCCGGATCGTGATTCCATTGGAGCTGAGGATCCTGCCGGATCCCTGGTGGCATTGTTGGTGGCCCTTGCTCGCGGCGGCTGGATCGTTGATCTTCGGGGGATTCTTGCTCTACGGCTTCGTGTCGCCGTCCCGTTTCAGCCCACGGGCGGGTTTGGTGCTATCACCGGAGGAAGATCTTTCGGAAGGTTTTTTCTACGCCTTTCGGGGGCAAAAGGGCTCCCGTAGCGGCTTCTATCGCGCTGCCCGGCTTTATTTGCACGAAGATTTTCGCTTCAGCACGAAATCCGCCGGAGCATGGCTGCGCTTGCGGGCCGACGGCCGTCGGGTCCGCATGAAAGCGATCGGTGGGTCTCTCTGGCGCCGCGCGGCCGACGGTGAGTGGGAGGCGGCCGGTGAGGCCGAGGTGCTCCTACGCCCCGGAACCTGCTATCGGAATGAAATGTCGACCGCCTTTTTCGAGCTTCGTCAGAGCTAGCCCGGGTCGGTGGACCTGCTCCATGCAAAGCCACTGAACAAAGAGGCCGCTTTGGTGTCTTTTGACCACCGAACGCCGAGAGCTGGGACTCGCGGCGGCAAGAGATGTGTGCTCAGAATCAAGGAGCCGTTATGCAATGTGAGCTGTGTGGAAAAGAAATTTCAAGAGCGTCGGTCTTTTATCAGGATGACGTCAAATTCTGCAGTAGATGCTTTGAAAGCGAAGGCGCGAATCGGCTCGTGGCTCAGCGACAAGGCCAGGCCGTTGAGTCGACTTCACCTGCTGAGATCTCACGGAGCTCGCCGACTCCCGCGCTGCCCGAGACCACGGATGCCGGCCAGAACCTCAACGCGCTCACCACCTACGCCCAGATCCTTTCGGGTCTGGGTTGGGCTACAATGATTGTGACCGCCTTTTTTGTGCTCGGGACTCCAAATGCCAACAAGATGATGGCCCTGGGGTTCGGCCTCTACGGTGTGTTCATGGGATTCTCGTTGGTGGTGGCGGGCCAAGCCGTCCAGTGCTTTCTCGCCATCGAGGCCAACACGCGGAAAACGGCCGTGGTGCTGAACCGAATCCTAGAAGGGCGAGGCGAGCTGGATTAGTCGTGCCGCCGGCTCGGCTCAGGGTTCCGGTGCAGAGCGATCCAAAAGTGTTTTGGTTTGCATGCTGTTGCCGGTGCCCACGTCCGACGGCTCGGGACCCAAGTCGAAAAAGGACAAAGCTCTGCTCCAGAAGTTGGAAGCCCTGTGAATCTTAGGGAGATCAGGGACCTGCCGAGTCGTGATGTTGCTTTTCTGTCGGGACCTTGAGTTTAGACGAATTGACTCCGTCGCGCGATCCCACTGTGCCATGTGGTTGGGTCGGAGCTCTAGGGGCGATGACCTCCACCGTCAACCTGTGGATCGACCAAAGGGTCGACAGGGTGTAATCCCCTCGGCGACCCAGCTGGTTCGAGAGGATCAGGCAGGCCAGGGGGTGGTCGTCGTCTCTCGGGGCGCGGACTCCGCCGGCGTCGAGCACTGACGGGTCCAAAATCGGCTCTTCGGTGGCAAGCAGTATGTAGGTGTCGATACCTGCGGGGAGCTTGATCCTCAGCATGGGTTGCGGACCGAAAGGGATCCATGCCAGGGATTCCGTCGGAGTCTCTGGTTGTGGGAAAAGGTTCTCGGTCGGCCTCGTGGGATGGGGGAAGATCAGCTTCCGCTCGCCGGAGGCGGTGATCCCCAGCAGGTAGAGATACCGAGGAAGCACTGAGGTCGAGGGGCTTTGGGCCGAGGCCAAGGCGAAGCCGTATCGCTCACCGGGGCGTACGGCGAGAGGTTCCGACGTCGGTAGTCGGGCGGCTCCGTCCGGGTCTTGAGCCAGCGCTAGCTGATAAGGGAAATGGCCGGTTTCCAGGGATTCCACCTTCAGCCAGAAGCGGATTTGAGCCAGCTTCAAGGCCTGCTCCGTCAGCCGACGACCGGCCCATTCGACATCGCCAAAGGAGATCGGCTGGGTGTGGGTCGGTAAACCGAGGCTTGATCCGGAATCCGCCGCGGTGGCGGTAGTCAGGACCCAAGAAAAACGAAGAACGTCGCCTTGCACCTTTCCCATCAGCTGGTAGAGGGCACCCTCGGGGCGTTCTGTGAGGTGGACTCCATCGTGCCGTCGATCCGCGCCCAGGGGCAGCGCGTGGATCGATCCATGGGGAAGAGGTAGCTCGACGGAAACAGCCGCGTGGGCGGGAAGTCGATTCAAGACCTGGGAGAGCTCATCGTCTTCGGGCCGCGAGGCCAATCGATACCGACTGTCGGCTTGTAGACCCACCAAGAGCCATCCCTCTCCGGGTTGGTAGTAAACGATATGTGTCGGCTGATCGGCCCAAGGCTCGTCGACGATCCGAATAGACCGCTGAGAGAGATTTTGGGAAAGGGCGCCAAGAACCCGGCGATGGAAAGCGACCAGCTCTCTGGCGCTGAAAGGGGATTCGGGCATGAATACCCGCAGGTCGGGCTCGTCGAGCTCGCCGGTCTCGAATCGGGTCAAGACGGTGCCCACCGAGGGCAAGGCGGATCCCAGGAGCCGACCCCGGCTCCTGACCAAGTCGACCTCCTCCAAGCGGGCTCGCACGTCGCGGTGGGTCAATAGATCTCCCACTCGAAATCCTCGATCCAAACCGCCTTCCAGATACACGGGGCGCAAAGCCGGCGGCTCGTCATGGCCGATTCCCAGGACCTCGGCACTCGGGGCCGATCGTCCCCGGGTTTTGGGGGCGCCCGCATCGGAAAAGAGAGGCTCCCGCCATCGCTCCGGGTTCCCGGCCAGCATCGGACGTTGGTCTTGGCCATCCGCCACGATCCGCGCTTGGGTCCGTTTCATCAGCTGGGCCGCTGACTCCCAAGGCGGGCTCGTTTGCAAAGCCCGGAGCAGGGCCGACGTAAAGACCCCGCGGGCCTTTTGCTCGGCATCGTAGATCTCGCGGGCCTGTTGGTGGGCCCGGGCGGCGGCCAAGAAAAGCGCGCCATCGTGCTCTTGCTCTTTCTCCCAGAACGTCGCCGCAGCCGGCGACGACGAATCTGGCGACGAGCGTTCGACCGGCCCGACATCTCCGTCGGCCCCGCGGACGGCCCCGGCGCCGAGAAGGCCGGTACGGCTTGCGGCGCCGCTGAAACAGGCATCGAGAATCACGGTCAAGCGGGCACCTTCGGCGGTCGTGTTTTCAATGTGTCGGTGCAGATCGTCGTCGATCAAATCCGACCCACCCGCCGCCGCGTCGACGGGAACCAGGGTTTCGTCGAGACCGTCGAGCTCCTGAGGATCCGCGCTTCGGGCTCGGGATCCATGACCAGCGAAGTAGAAGACGAGCTCGTCACCGGGCCGCGCCGGTTTGTGGAGATGAGAGCCCCAGGCGTCGACGATCGCCGCCCGAGTCGCTTCACCGTTGATCAAGGTGCGGACCTCAAAACCCCGCCCTTCGAGCAGATCCGCGACCGACCGGGCGTCTCGGACCGCCCCGGCGAGATTGCTCAGCCTTCTCCGTTGCACGATTTCCGGGTCGGCATCCGGACCGCGATACACGTCGATGCCGACCACCAGGGCTCGCTTCGAGCCGGTTGCGGCACCCAAATCCGAGCATGCGACCAGCACCAAGAGCCAAGCCGCCATCGAGCAAATCGTAACCATCCGTTTCATGGCGAAACCTCCGGGGAAATAGGAAAGAGATCGGCCGAGACGGTCTCTCAGACCCGAAAACCCAGGATTTGGTTGAGGGGATCACCCAAAAATCCGGCAAGCGTGTCGAATAGGGGCAAGCTGGTTAGCCGAGCGGATGTCACGTCATCCAGTGATTTTGAGTCTGGGGGCTTGCCCTTGGAATCTGGGAGGGATTCTTTTTGAGCTTCGCCGTCCGGGACGGGAGATATGGGAGGGATTCTTTAAAAGGTCTCGACCGTCCCGGGCGGTTCTGTTAACGAGTTTTTGTTGAACGAGTTTTTGTTGGTGACGATTTTTGGGGAAGGGTTTATCGCATGTCGGCGCGAGCTCGTTATTTCGAGGTGTCGTTTCAACCAAGAGACGGCGATCAATTCCCCGTTCGGGTAGAGACCGTGGACGGTGGGAGCCTGAGCGATCGTTGGACGTGTCCGATTCATTTGGGCCCGATCGCCGATCCACTTGACCTTGATGCCGGGGAATGTGACCCACCGACCCGAGATCTAAGCTCGTCGGCTTCGTCACTGCCGGATGTATCGTTGTCGGTCCTATCTCAAGAGGACGAGTCCCGAGCGGGTGAGGGTATCGGAGACCTTCTCTTCGAATCGCTGATGACCCCGGAAATCAGGCAGCTCTACCAGCAAGATATCGGTCGCTATGGTGACGAGCTGGCGCTCCTCCTGACCTTCGACCTAGCCGATCCCGACCATCGGCTGCTCTACGGCTTGCCTTGGGAAGAGCTGCGAGACCATGGGCAGTCCCTGGAGCTGTGCCATCGGCGTCCCGTGGTGCGGCGGCTGTGGAATCCCCGAGCCCACGCGCCCGCGCCTCTAAACATTCGCAGACTACGAATTCTGGCGGTCCCGTTGGACGACGAGCTTTTGGATCTCGGAGCGGAATCGGCGGCGTTGGAGACCCTCCAGAGAGAAGGCGCGTCCTTCGATTTGGAGATCGTCGAGCCGTCACCGACCGTGGTCCAGCTGCGCCGGCGATTAGAGCTAAAGAAAATCCACGTGCTGCATCTGATGGGCCACGGCCGTTGGTGCCCGAGCCGAAAAGCTTGGGGTGTGGACCTGGGGGGCGAATTTGTTCCGGCCTCGAAGCTTTCCCGCCAATTGGCGGGCCATCTCCGTCATCTGCGGCTGATCGTGCTCAACACCTGCCACAGCGGTCGGGCCCAATCACCGGACGGCTCGAGTACGGGCGACTCGGCTGAGCCGGAGTATTTGGGGTTGGCCCCGAGCCTCCTGGGTGATGGAGCGGTGTCGGTGATCGCCAATCGGGCCGCCATCTCCGACAAGGCCGCCCGCTGCTTGACCCGAGGTCTCTACGACCGAATCGGCTTCGGCCGGCACGTAGCCCATGCGTTGACCGCCGCGCGGCTCGATATCGACGGTCAAGAATACGGGATCCTCGAAAAAGACTGGGCCACGCCGATCCATCTCGTCGCCGCCAAGGTGTCCGAGCCACTCTTCAAGGTGGTCCGTCGCTCGCCCATCGAGATCCGGGCGTGGATCGTGCTGGTGGTTCTGCTGCTCGGGCTCGCTGGAGTCTTGTTGAATCTCTATCCCTACGTGGCCCATCCTCCGTGGCTGGCTAGGGTCGCCGGCTCGGCAGCGGCCGGCATGGCAGTGGCCGGGCGGGTCCTGTGGGCCTGGTTGGGCTCACGCTCGGGAGAGCCGTCATTGTCGGCCTGTCTACGGCTCCTGGAGCGATCTCCCAGATTCACGATACCCCTCGCCTCCGGCGTTGTGGTGGGATCGGTCCTTCTCTGGACCCTATTGGCTCGCCACCGTGCACACGATTTGCCCTGCTTCGAGATCGTCGATCAGGCACCGAATCGGCTGATCGGTTATTCCTTCGGCTCGAAGCTCATGGAGAAGGACCCCGCCGGGGATTGGAGAAACGGCCTGCTCGGACGATGGTTGGAATCTGGCCAAATCCCTGTTTCCGTCGACAGCTCGAAAGGCGGAGCGCTCGCCGACGCCGATTGCCTGGCTTGGCGAGTGGACGTGGAGGTGATCGAAGAAGCCGGTGGGACGTCGAGCGTGGCCCATCTCCAACCCAGAGGATCCGCGGCCGCCCGCTCCAAGTTACAAATCCCCGGACCGTTCGAAGCGTCCCGAGAACGGCTTCGCGCCCAGGTGTTGGCACGCCTCGACATGGAAGCAAGCTGGGTGGACACCGGTACCCAGTCGGTCAGCCGCGCTAAACAGATGGAGGCGGTGCTGGCCTACAGCGCCGGAGATCTGGGAAAAGCGAGATCGATCCTGGAGCAGGCCTTGGCCCAAGACGCCGACAGCCCGGAGCTCCAACAAACCCTGGCGGCGGTTCTTTTCGACTCGGCTCGGGTCGCCATGCTCGAAGTGGAGCGCGCCCCGCTGAAGGAGCCGCCCTCCTCGGAAAAGGTGACCGAGCTGCTGCTGGCCGCCGAGCAGCGATTAAGAAACGCCCTCGATATAGGTCCCTCGGGCCCTGAAGCGTGCTTCGCCGCTTTTGATTTGAGCCGGGTCTACCGGCTCCTTGGGGAGTGGCTGGGCGGTCGAAACGGAAGAGGCGACGAAGCGATTTGGATCCGGTACATGGGCCGATCGAAGTCCGCATTGGAGACGGCCCTTGAGCTTCGTCCGACCTATGCGGAAGCCTTGAACGACCTGGCGGTGCTCGAAATGGACCTGGACGACCGTCGAGCCGAGGAATCCTTGAAGCTGCTGCTGCGCGCCGCCGACTGGGTCGAGACCTCCGACGACCTGACCCGGGCCACCATCCTCAAAAACCAAGGGCGGGCGCTGACCCGATTGCGGGATTTCTCAGGGGCCTGGCAAGCCCTGGATCGCGCGGAATGCCTGGCACCGGTCGGCGAGAATGCCTTGCGGGTCGAGATCCTGGGGCTTGCCGCCGAAACGTTGACAGAGCATCCGGGGCTGGGTCCGGGGGTCGCCGGCGTCGCGTGGCGTCGCTACGGCGAGCTGCTCATCTACGACGAAGCCGGCGACGATCGAAGACGTCGACAGTTTTTCGATCATCAATTCCGTTTTCCGACCCGAGGTTGGACGTCGGTCCAATCGAATATTTGGTCGCGACGATGTGATCTGGTTGGCAGATAACCTTTTCTGTTCCGTCATCGGCCGATTTTCATGTTCCCCAATGCCGCCGTAAACTCTTCCACCTTCCCGTGCTCGAACCTAAAAAGGCTTGCGCTAAGCGAAAATATGGACCCTTCTATATTCGTCCGGGACTCAAAAGTGAGCCCGACGGGGTACGATACCCCGGGCGACAGAACACTGTAATTATCTTGATCGCCAGCTTGGTACGAGGGTACATATTCAAGGCCTTGGATTGCTCGTATTTTGAGGATATTTCCCTTCTCATCAGCAAGGATGGCGGTGTTTCGCTCAAATGCCACGAACAATGTTCGGTCAGTTGTGTTTTCGAACGTCAAGGTCAGCTTGATCCTGCGATAGTCTTCTGTGAGCCGGATGGCGGATTCGCTGATTTTGAGGAATGGGCTCTGAAACGAAGCGACGGTTTCAGGCACCTTCGAAGCGTTTTTGCCCGTGTGGGCAGACACGGGTTCTGGTTTCTCTCCGACCTGTCCTGCTTGGGTGATCAAATCGGCAATGGTTTCGTCCTTGGGAGATCTCACAGCAGCGACCGCGAAGACTTTTGTGGACTCGACAGAAATCAGACGGGCGTTGATCTTGATTTCCTTGCCGAGATCGGCCACTGATCCGGTCACGATGGCTCCAATGCCCAGAGCTTCACCAATTCTCGCCAGAGAATCCTTAGCGAGTCGGCCGCTGAGCGAGAGACTTTGCTCGGTGAGCTCCCTTTGCAACTGATGCCGCTCTACGACATCAAATTGTCCAGCACTCGCCATGAAAATCCGAGTCGTCAGCTCTTCCGCGAGAAATTGGCCTAAGGGGGAGACTTCGCCATCTAAGTCGGTGAAGTCGGCGACTGCTACGCTCGGACGATTTCTACTTTCCAAGCTGTTGAGAATCTGTCGGGAGAGATCTTCAACGGCCGCTTCGAAGCTTTCTTCGGCGAGTAGCGTGGGAGTTTGAAAAAGAGTGAGGAGGCAACAGAAGGCAAGCTGCATTGCGATTTTCATGGGAGCACCTTACTTTCCACGGCTCACCGAGATTTGGATACGCCATTTGCCGTCTTCTTGGATCAATGAGATCTGATCCACCTGCTCAGTGTCGTCGGCAAAGAGAATCTTGACCGCAACGGTGGCTGTTTCGCCGATAACTTTCTCTTCGGTCACGACGATTTTCTCGATGCCGCCCTTTGCGTCGATTTGCCGGGTTCCTTCTTGCAAGCTCAGCTTCAATTTGTCCGCCGAAAGCTGAGATCGAGTGCTATTCGATAACAGCTCGGTGGCCGATTCGAGCTTCCCAGACTCAACTTCTTTATAAAAACTCTTAACCGTTCCAGCAGGCCCGCCTCCGAAGCACGAGGCGATCATTATTGTTGTCAACAGCATCAAATAGAGCCGAATCTTCATCGGTTTTCTCCTAGATCCTGTGGATACAGGACCTGATAAAAGTGGTGGCTGTGCTCGAGGCGACTGGGGAGAATCGCTAGGTCTGTGCCCAACATCGGGATTTGGACTTCATCAAACTTTCCGTCGACGATGTCGATTCCAGCGGCTAGGTAAGCCCGCCAAACCAATTCGGTACAGTAAAGCTCGGTTCCATCCATGAGCTTGAAGTCCGCATCGAATTTGACGGCCTGCTTAGCGACATTCCTCGCATACTCTGCTGCTTTTTCGCCGTATGAGATGCCGTTCTCCCTGACCAATCTATAGATTCCCCAGGTGACAGCGTTCTCCTGAGACAGGAATCTCTCAATCGGCTCGGTTCTTACTCCTCCTCGGTTTTCTTGTGCGGCTGGAACGGTATGCACCACCGAGATCTCCTGCCCTTTGGTCGCGACCACCATGCCGACATGAGAGAAACGAGCATCTCGGTCGGCGAGCAGGACCGCCCGGCTGTTTAGGCTCCAACCCCTGCGAAAAATTACGTCTCCCACGTGGACGGGTAGTTTGGATGGGCTGACACCTGTGTCCGCAAAAGCTTGTTGCTTGTTCGAATCCTGAGGGCTCTGACATGAAGTCAGCAGGATCAGCGCAGTCGTCAAGCTCCAAGGTCGAAGGCGTCTCGACATCGCCCTCGCCATCCTTCTTCTCATCCACGACCTGGTGGATATCTGAAGTCGGCTTGACACCTCTGGAATCATGGGATCCACAGACACCAGTCACCGAGAATTGTTTAGCCGCAATCTGGGATCCATAGCGCTGCGGCTCGGCTCGGTCGATCACTGAACATTTTGCCGACAGCCGTTTCTGATGGGTGCACATGTCCTTGGAGGAGGAGTTGTGACCTTATCGGCTCGATTCAGGTTGTTCGGCTACGTGTTGTTGTTCGCGATTCGCGACATCTTTCCGGTTTCTTGGTACGGACGGGATCTGCGGGAGCGGGCTCGGACGTTTTTGAAGTCTTTGCGGGCTTGTGTGTCGACCATGCTCAACCTCACGACCCTGGCGATTTTGGTGATCACGACGTCGTTGGTGGCGGCGCTTTATTTGGGCACGGTCGGCTGGCTGCGGGATTACGTGGAGTCGAATCCCTTGGCGCGGACCGTGGAGGTCGGAGCCGTTTTCGGGACTCAATCCAGGGTGTTCAAACCCCGGGATTTGGCGGAGCTGGCTCTGTTGGAAATCGAGGGTGAGACGGAGCCGGTGCAAGGGATTTTCGGTTGGAACGACGTGACGTTTTGGCTGTTCGACGCCGAAGGAGGAAAGGACGACACCTTGACCCACGGGCGGACCGTGGATGTGGAGGATCCCGTGTTGGATCGCTTGGACTACCTGGCGGGTCGCGGTCGTTTTACCGGCGACGGAGTGGGGCAGGTGATCGTCAGCGGGTCTTTGTTGGAGGGCTTGGGATACGCCCCGGGCCGGCTGCCGGAGCGGTTTCAGCTCGACTATTCCGATTTGGCGGCGCCGCTTCAGGTGATCGGAGTCGTGACGGACGTGCCTTCCGGGGAGCTGATGATCAGTGAGTCGTTTTACCGGGCGATCCTCGATCGGCAATGGGATCCGCTGCCCCGAATTCCGGGCTTTTATCTGGGCCCGGTGGAGCCCACGGCCCAGCTGGAAAAGATGCTGGGGGAGATTGAGCCCTACCTGGAGCGGCGCTCCGCCACCGGCGAGCTGGTGCGACGCAACGGCATGGAGCAGTGGTTGCTTTTCAGCCGCGATGAGCCTTGGACCCGAGAGCGTTGGAGGCAGCTCTTTTTGCCGAGCATTCGTCGACGCCTGGAGAACCTGGGACAGGGCTGGGAGACGTTGCGTCTCGAATGGCGCGAGCCCCTGGCATCGCAGGTCGAGACCCGGCAGAACCTGGAGCCGGAATATACCCGGGCCTCGATTTACGTTCGACACCTGGGCCAGGTGCCGGCGGTGGCGGACGCGGTGGCCGCCAAGGGTTTGCACATCACCTCGAATACCCGTGAGATCGCCTTGCTTTTCATGCAGATCTCTTCTTTGGGACACGGAATTTTGCTGGCGGTGATTCTGGTGGTCGGGGGCCTGGCGGCGGTGAGCCTGGTGCTTTCTTTTAGTCAGGACATTCGAAGAAAAACACCCGAGATCGCCATTCTCAAGGCGTACGGCGCGTCGGATCGCCTGGTGTTGGGGGCGTACACCCTGGAAGCGATGGTCCTTTGGGCGGTGGCGACGGTCTTCGGGCTGACCGCGGCTGGTCAGCTGGCCGGTGCGGTGAACCGGCGGCTCGTGGCGTTGCTGCAGTGGCAAGGGGACATGCCCATGCTGGCCGAGCGCGGCCTGATCACCATGCCCATGGAGCTGAAGCTGACCGTGGCTTTGGGAGCGCTCGCGCTTTGTATAGGTGCCACGTGGATAGCCGCCTCGGTGGCGGCCAGGCTTCAGCCGGCCCAAGCGCTTAACTTGCATCGTTGATTTCAAAGAGGGAGCAGAGAAGTGAATCGATTCATATGTCATCGGCTGGCGAAGCTTTGCGTGATCGTTGGAATGGTGGGTTGGACCGCCTGCCGCGCCCAAGCGGAGCCACCGGACTATCGCTTCGACGTGAAGGTCCAATTTCCAAATCCGGAATACGTGTCTGGGGGTGATCCGAAAGCTTCGATCCAGCTTGGGGTCATTCGGCATGAAGACGAATTTCGCCTGCGACCCAAGGTGAGGGTGGAGCTGGTGCCCTGCTCGCGATCCCTATTCTTGGATATCCCGGGCGGCGAAAACGGGATCTGGACGAATACCTTGGAGCTCGACTGTGCATCGAAGACCGAGCATCCGGCCGAGGGCGCTCAGTGGCGTTTGGTGTTTGAAGATCACGAAGGCAAGGTGTGGCTGCCTCGGGACGTTCAGGTGGAATTCAAGCCGAAGCGAGTCTTGATCACCGATCGGAGTGGGTCGTATGTGCGTTTGCAAGGTGGATTCCGCGCCGATGCTTTCGAGATCGTCGCCGACGGCAAACCCGCCGAGCAGATTCGTTGGGTGCCGGATCCGAGCCCTCTAGGGACCCATAGGTTGGTGGCGAAAATCGGCCGCGGGGCCGGTAGCCGCGGCACGGATTCCCCCAGCACGGATTCCCCCAGACCAGCTGAGTCGGTCGCCTCTCGAAATCGTCCTACGAATTCAGCTCCGATCGTTCAAGCCCAAACAACGGCACGGAGACTGCTCTTCCGTCTGCAAGGTCCGCGTCGACCCGATGCTTGGCCGGATCTGCGGGTCTGGCTGAAGAGCGTTGAGACGGAAGCATGGCTTGAGCTACCGGTGAGCGGTGACGGCATCGACACGGAACGCCCGTTACCGGTGGACGTTCCCGAGGCATTGGAAGGCAAGACCCTCGAGGTTCAGGTGATCGTAAACCGTGGCCAGGAGTCCGCGGTGTTGCCGATCGTCGGTCGCGATGGCAAAACATGGCCCCTAGCCCGGATCTCGCCGTCTCAGCCCCTGTGGTCGATTCCACTTCAGTGGCAACCTTTGCCCACGCATCGGCTCGAGGTGAACGTGCTCGACAGCTCGAATCACCCTGTTGAAGGGGCGGTTTTGGCCGCCTGGCTCTATCGTGGTCATGAGGTGATCGAGAGGATCACGCTTGTCACAGACCGGCAAGGCATTGGGAGTCTCGGGCTGGAGAAAACGGGAAGCACCCTCCAAATTGTTTGTACGAAGCCCGGATACTCTGCCGGTGGACGTTTATTTTCTGTTCGACAAGGGCTTCCGGAATCCACCCATTGTCCCATGCAGCTCCAGGAGCCACATAGCGCCGAGCCGGCCCCGGTGATCGGCGGCCGCGTCATCGATCCACAGAACAAGGTGCCGATTGAGGGCGCCGAGGTCCGCGTGACCTGGAGCCCATCGGCTCCTCCCATGCGGACCACCTCAGGGCAAAGTGGCTATTGGTGGATGCCGGCTCCCGGACCGCCGCCCCTGCGAGCGCGAGTGGAGGTCGACGCCCCGTGTTATCGCTCGTTCGTCTCCGAGCTGGAGCTGACCATCGCGCGGTCGATCCCCTTGGAGCACCTCTGCAAAGAAGTCTCCCTCTCGTTTCAAGCGGTCCAGGCCGGAACAGGGACGGTGATCCGGCAGCCGCGCCGAGCGACGGCTCGGATCCGCCAAGGGGGGAAGACGCTGGCCGACGGAATTCGCTTCGACGGCACCGGCTTCAACGACAGCCAGGCATCGACGGTTTTTATCGATCCCGACCGAGGCCCGATCGATATCGAGGTGAGCGCGCTCGGATATGCGCCGTTCGTGTTTCGGGCTCGCCCGGACGACCTGATCACCGACACGGGATTCGCCCCGGACCTGACCTTTCGTCTACGTCCCGCGGGTGGCGGCTTGGCGGTATTGATCAACGCGGCGGAGGCTTGGAACGACTATCCCAGAGCCTTGGAGGCGACGGTCCATGCCCTGTCGCGGCAGGGTCGAGAGGCTGGGTTTCCGGAGCATGTGCTGTTGGGCTCGTTCCAGCAGCCGCGCTTCTGGACCGAGACCGAGATGTCGAGCGTGGCCGGCATTCAGAACGCGTTGGCTTGGCTGGGAGGGCTGGGAGCGGCCGGCAGTCAGCTCACTCCGGATCGGCTGGCCACCGAGCTCAGCGGGCTGAGCTCCCACTGGCCGCGGGCGGGCGATTGGGATCTGGTGGTGATCCTGCCCCATGTTCCCTGGGCCTCGAAAAATGCCGTGCTCGACCACGAGCTTCAGGATCTCGTTCGGGAGCTGGGGGAAGGCAAGGTGACGGTCCACATCCTGGAAGTCGGAGGCTCCCTCAAAGCCCTCAGAGCGTTGGCCGATTCCCTTGGGGGACGCTATACGTCGCTCGAGAGCCCTCAGGAGGTCGAGGCCGCGCTGGGCAAAACACTTGAACAAACCTTGGGACAAACCTTTGGAAAAAACGTGGGGCGGCACGTCGGCGAAAGAGGAGCTTCAAAATGAATCGGTTGTCTTTGATCTTTCTGGCGGTCTCGATCCTGCTTTTGGGCACGTCGCCATCGGCGGCGCAGGTAGAAATCCGTGAAAAGCCGCCCACCTTTAAAAGAGCTCCGAAAGACGAAGAGCCGATTCCGGTCATTGTGGTCGCGGATCGAGCGAAGATGCGTAAAAGCCCTTCGAGGACCGCCGGCCATGTGGGTCGAGCGTCTTTTTTGGACTCTTATTATTTGCTCGACACGGTCGCCGTTGGGGGAACGAAATATCACCTCGCCGGGGCCACGGACGGGTCTTGGGGTGCTCCCTCAAAGGTGGTGGGCTGGTTCGATGAAAAAGATGTGCTGATCGAGCGCCGCGCCATGCAAGAACAGCAGGGCATTTACCTCAAGGGTTTGGTGGTCAACCAATGGCAAGACGCCGGTGCCGGAGTGTCGATCGAGGGGGCGAGCCTGCTCGCCGGTCCCGGCAAGGACCCGAGCGGCAACGCCTACGACCAACGGGGCGAGATCGGGCTGTTCAGCTTCTATTTCATCTTTAAAAAAGTGAGGGACGTTCGCGGCACCGAGTTTTATCTCTTGGGCGAAACTCCGGTCTTGCGGCACGTCTTAGAACCCGGGCGGACTCTGGTCGGTTGGGTTGAGGGATCCCAGTTACGGGAGTGGTCTACCCGCCAAGCGGTGCAATTCGACAAAGCGACGTTGGCGCTCCGCAAGCGGGAAGGCTCCGACGACGGGGCCCAGATCTTTGCCGAAGAGCGGGAGCTCGTCGCCCATATTCGCGGTGAGGAAATCCCCGGTGGAGAGCCCCTCGAGCCGGTGGCGGTCGAAGATACGAGTGTCGAGCGGTGGAACCACAATTGGCCGCGATTCCCCCTCTTTGAGGAGAAAAAGAACCCACAGGTCTCCGTGGCCGGCGACCTCTACCGGGTGGGTTTCATCGGCGATCAAATCTATGTTGATGGCGCTTCCGGCGCTTCGAGCGGTCAGATCGCCGACAATCTCGAGCGGGTGGAGAAGCTGCACGGGGATATCAAAGATATCGATTTGCTTTTTGTGATCGATTCCACGGGCAGCATGCGGAAGCATTTTTCCACAGCCGCCGACGCCGTCTTGGAGATTGCGGGCAAGGTGCGAAAAGAATTTCCCGTCGGCGACTCCGGACCCAATATCCGGTTTTCCGTAGTTTTCTATCGCGACTACGTGGACGAGGACGGCAAGCCGAATCCCACCGATACCTATTTGGTCAAGCGCCTGCCGTTCACCGGCAACCCAGCGAATGTGGCCAAGTTTCTACGCGATGAGGAAAACATGCTCTGCGACGGCTGCGGCGGCGACGAGCCGGAAGCGGTGTTTTACGGCTTGGAATACGGCATCAACACCGGAGCCAAGGAATCCACGGACACCGTGGGCTTGCGGGCGGTGGTGCTGATGGGTGACAAAGGAAACCATGCTCGAGATCCCAAAGGTCGAAGCTCCGACCGGGTCGCCAAAGCCATTCGAGATCAGCGTTACGACTTTTTTTGTTTTCACATGGTCGACGAGAGCTGGATCCGCAGGGATCCCGAGTATCGGGCCTTTCGCGACCAGTGTACGGAGATCGACCGCAAGGTGGAGCTCAGCGCCCAAACCCGGCAGGTGACCTCCAAGGATCCCGCCGCGGTGGCGGCCAATATTCTCGAAGCGGCGCGCAGCGTGGCCAAGGACCTGGAAAAAACGCGGGAAGCGATGCGCAAGGTCAGCCGTGGGGAAGCGGGGCTGGTGGACATTCGTCGCCAATACGGCGTGCGGCTGACCCAGCGCCTATCGGACATGATGAGCGATCGGGGTATCGACCCCACGGTGTTCGTCAAGAAGAGCGTTCAGATTTTCGAAGAGGGTTGGGTGAGCCGGCTGGATCCCCTCTCCGGCGAGCGTCAAATCGAAACGGTGTTGTTGATCGATCGAGCGACCCTCGAGCAACTGATGGCGCTTCTCGCCCGTCTCACCCAAGATCCACCGAGCAAGAAAAGCCTCGAAGGGCTTTGGACCAAGGCCCTCAAGGATATGACTCAGGGGGAGCATGACGTGGATAAGACGGTCGAAGAGCTGATTGAGAATCACCTGGGAATCCCCGTGCGCAAGAAGCTCTTGGCCAAAACGGTGACCGAGATCGGTAACTTACAGCCCAGGGAGCTCGATCTCTTGTACAGCCAACTGAATTTGGATCTTCACAAGATCAGAGGATTGCATTCCGAAAAGCAATTGGAGATCAAACAGAGACCCAACGGCCGTGGAGGATTCGACATCGAGGTCCGAGAGGTGGGCTCACGCCCGGTGTGGTGGCAAGGCAAGGCCGGCCGGGAATACGCGTGGATTTCTTTGGACGACCTACCGTAGGAGAGGAACATGGTGCTGCATTCCCTGAAAGATGCCACGGAAGACGAGCTCGCCGGTCCGTCGGCCCAGCCACTTTTTAGGCTCCGGCGAGCCCGCAAGACCTACGGGGTTCGAAGGATCCCCGAGGGGCTTTTTCGCGAGTGCCGGTTGCCGGAGGAGCTGCGGCCACAAGGGAACGGGTGGCGGCTGGCCTGTGGCGGACACCCCAAGTGCCGGCAGAGCTGTCCGCGGTGTTGGTCACTGTCGGTAGACGCCCTCGAGATTCGGCGGGGCAGGACCACCGCCGTGCTGGGTCACAGCGGATCGGGCAAGACCACTCTGCTTTACGCGTTGGCGCTCCTGCATCCCTTGGATTCGGATACCGAAATGTTCGAGCTCACCCCGCAAAAAGATCGTCATTTCCGGTTTCAGACCGGACGTTGGCTGGGGCCCCAAGGGCTCGTGGGGGCCGACGCGCTTCGATTGCGCCATTTCGGCTTCGTTTTTCAGTCGGGTTATTTGAGCTCCCACATGACCGCGCTCCAAAACGTCGGACTGGGGCCGGGCCTGGCCGGGCACCCGTCGCGCGCCATCAGACAACGGGCCTTGGAGCTGCTTCGCCGGATCGATTTTCCGGAAGACCGGTTCGACGCTTTGCCCAAACACCTTTCCGGAGGTGAGTACCAACGGGTCGCCGTGGCCCGCGCCCTGGCCGCGGATCCGGATGTGCTCTTCGCCGACGAGCCCACGGGCAACTTGGACCCGGTCACCGGACGGGCGGTGATGCAATCCTTGGGGGATTGGAAGCAGGAAGCTCCCGAGCGCAGCCTAATCTTGGTCACCCACAACCTGGACCACGCGATCGAATTTGCAGACGAGATTTTCGTGTTGAACGGCGGCAGGATCGTGCTCCAAGGGCAAACCGATGTGCTCGAGCGGTCATCCATCGAGAAGGCCCTCCACCGTCAAACGGCTCCCCGGGCCCTCTCTGCGTGAGCCGGGGGGCGACGGCGCCTAGAGCTCATCGGTTGGCTTAGCGGTTTTATCCGTCGAGGTGGGATCGCAGGTATTGGATCAACTCTTGGATCGTCCGATTTCGGGAGATCGAAGGTACGCTCAGGTATCGGTGTCGAAAACCTTCTTCATAGTCGCGAGCGAGCTTGAGCTCATCGAGCTCGACCGCGCAGAGAGCGGCCCCCAATTGCGCCGTGGCTCGCATTTCGTCCGTCGTCATCCCGTTCGACTTGCCGTTTCCAATCCCGGCGACGCGCTCGAAATAGAATTTCGCCGGACGGACCAAGTCGAGCTCGAAGAGGGTTTGGGCCAGCAGGAGCTCTTGAGGAGCGGTGAGGTTGGGCTCGTCCAACAGGGCTTCGAGCAGCTCTTGCCTGAGACCGGCGTGATGCAACCTCAAGAGATGTTGGTGCTTTGAAAGCCCCGGCTCCGGGGACGCCTCTATCGTTTGAGCGGACGGAGGAGCGGACGGACGAACCGTCTGGAGCGCGAGATTCGATGCGTTTTCCGAGGAAGTCGTACCGCTCGCCGTGTCCACGGTCATGCGCAGCCTGGTAGCGCGTCCGTTGGACGGCAGTGTCCAGGTCTTCGGCCACGGCACCCGGCACAACGGGGTGTCGTCGAAAGCAGGATGAGCAAGGCATTCGGAGATCTCTTGCGGCGAGAGGGTAAGAGATTGGTAGCGCGAGGGGCCGCTCAGCTCGAAGACATATCGGCGCGCGTCCTCCACCCGCAAGAAGATCAGCTCGTCAGGCTCGGCAAGCCGCCGGCAAAAAGACCCCGATGCGAAGCAGCGGGGTGAAACCAAGACCGGATCCTCTCCCCAGACTTCCTCTGGACCTCTGGCTTTGCCCGTCAACACGAAAGGCTTTAGGCGACCGAGCCATCCACTGAGCAGATCTGCCAACTCTTTTGGGCTTAAGAGTTTCGAGATTTGGGGGCTAGAAGGGTCTCCTAGCCCTCGAACGACATTGGATCGGGTCGTCGCCCGGCGGCAAGTGGTCGCCGGGGCATCCCGACACAGCGAATCCGTGACCTTAAACGGCGCGGACAGCTCTCGGCATCCACCGTCGGGACACATCACGAGCGCCGGCTGTTCTGGATCCACGGGAATTTCGGTCCCAGGGTACAAGGGCCGCCAGCCGGACGTCTCCGAGCTCGGATTCTGTACGTATAGGAGCGCGAGCGGTGTGTCGGCGAAAGGGGTCGATACCATCGCGCTGAGGAGAATGGGGACACACAACGCACTGGTGAATGCTCCCGACATCTTGGGCTCCCTTGGTGAAAATACCGGGGAAGGAAAGCCTTCCCCGGTCGAGCCGAAATCAGTCGTCGGCCGGAACGTCATCTCCTGGACGGTCCAGGGTGGTTTTTGTTTGGCCGCCACCGCCGGTGCCCGGATCGTCCGGATCGGGTCCGGGGTCGTTGGCAACGGGCATGACGGCGCTCAAAAGGTCTTTCATGGATCTCTCCTCGTGGTTTAAGGCCGCGGTTGGCCTTTGTGAATCTCCCGAGCCGGAAAGCACATTTCCATGGCCGGGAGCGGGTTGCCCACAATCGACACCGAAGTGCGAGTTTTGTTCAGATCGAAAGATCCGATGAGGGAATCATCGTTTTTGTCGAGCTTTGTCTCGATCAACTCACGGTGATCCGTGTCTATTGGACTGTCAGCTGTTTTGCCCTCTTCTGGCCTCAGACGCCCAACTATTCGTCGACGAAACCGGCGCCGCCCTCTGTGATTCCACGGGAATGATCTGCAGTGTCCGGATTCGACAGCAGAAAACGGTTCCGACGTGACGAAATATTGCGGAGGCCACCATGATTCTTTGCGCTTTGCTCTGCTCCTTGGACTTATCGGCTACGCCTTTAGACCTATCCGCTATAGTCGAGCCATCGTTGTCGAGCCGATTGATCTCGCAGGCCGGCGTCACCGGGTTTGCGACGCTCAAGCACCACGGGGGGCGGAGATGGGGAAGGATTCCGAAGGGTTGCGGGAGCCATCGATCGGGGAGCTTTGAAACGCGAGAGCTCATCGAGGTGATCCGCGTGGCCGACCAGCCCGAGTCAAGAGATTTCCAAATTTTCCACCGGCATTACGACGCGGTTTACTATTGGTTTATTCGCCAAGGCCTACCTGTAGAAACCTGTCGCGATCTCACCCAGGACGTCTTTTGTGCGGCATTTAAGGGTCTCGACCAGTTCAAGGAAAACGCCGGCCCCAAAACTTGGTTGCTGCGAATCGCGAGAAATACCTATCTGAATCACCTGAGAGATCGCCGGGCTCAGAAGCGGGCCGCACAGGAAGTCTCGTTGTCGGGCTCCGATGACGAGTCGAGACCCCTGGATCCCGCAGAGCCTGGAGAGGGTCCAGATAAGGTCCTCGAGGTGAAGGAACGGGATGAGAGTCTCCACGGCGCCCTGGCGCACTTGCCTCAGCAAATGCGCCAATGCCTGGAGCTTAGGCTTGAGGACCTCAAGTACCGGGAAATCGCCGACATCATGGGTCTTTCTATCGACACGGTGAAGTCCCACCTTCATCAAGCCCGATTGAAGCTTCGAAAACGTCTTGGGCCGGAGCCCGAGGGCGAAGGAGGTGCATCATGAGCCGCCATCCCTCCACGGAAAAGTTATTGGAGCTTTCCCTTGAGGCTCTGCCCGACCAAGAAGCTTTTGAGCTCCGGGAGCATCTCCTGGACTGCCCGGAGTGTATGAGCCGAATGAGGCTCCTATTGGACGACGACGAAGATCCGCCGAGTGAGGAGCTGAAAGTAACCGCCGAGCAGCGGGCGGAAGATTGGGCACGCCTGAGCGATCGGTTGGCCACGGAAGCCGGCGATGGCAAGGTCACCGCTTTCCCGGTCGGACCCGAGCGTCACGAATCGTCGACCGAGGACATGGGCAAGAGCGCGGGCTGGGTGAAATACGGTTCCATGCAAGTGGCCGCATTCTTGTTGTTGGGGGTCGGTGTGGGAACCTTGGTTGGAAATCGGCTCGACTTCGGCCCCGTTACCCTAAGTCCGCTGGTCTCGCCGCTCCTGTTCGGGGATCAGTCCACCCGCAAAGGGCCGGAAGCCGCCGATCCGCTCGTCTGCGACAGGGACTTTTACCTTTGGAGACTGTTGGTAGAGCGGACCCTTAAGCCCGGAACCCGGCTCTCGGCCGAAATCGAGGATCCCGAGGGACGAAAAGAAACCGTAGCCGTTCAAGCCGACGGCTCGAATCAGATTTTCTTGATCCGGAAGGCCGCCAAAACGCCGAACGGTAAATACCTCATTCGCCTCAAAAAAAGCTCTGAGCCAAGTCGAGTCATCGAAACCTTCGAGCTGACGGTATCGTGCGACTAAAGCGTTTCGGCGCCTGCTCACTTTGGCTCGGGCTCCTGTTTATCGGGTGCGGTCAAGAAAAGCAGGAGGCTAAACGGAAGACGTCCGAGCCTTCCCTCGCCGGATCATCGGCTTCACCCGCTGAAGCCGAAACTGTGGCCGCGGCGACGGTGGATCTAGGACCGCTCGCGGCGGGACCTTCTGATGAACAGAAGCTGTATCCCGGGCAAACCCATTCCTATCGGCTGGAGCGAATTCCAAGCACGTGGTTGTCGATCAAGTTGGAGCCAAGAACAGGCGATCCTCATCTAGTGCTCGCGGACCTTCAAGGCAAGGAAATCTTGAGAGTCTCCGAGGTGAGGGGAGCGCAAAGCGAATGGCTCGTTGCCCCTCCGGTTCTCAGTGCGAAGCAGGGGTCCAGGGTGGAGCAGCAGCTCAGGGTGGTGTCGTCCTCCATCGAGACACACTATCGGCTTGAGATCGAACAAGTTTCGGATCCGGCGGAGCCGCTTCGACAGAGAGCGGAAGCTCAGCGATTGACCCAGCTGGCGCACGAGCTTTTTGTCGTCACAGGAAATCCCGAGGCGATCAGCTCACATTCCCGCGACGCAGCGGAGCTTTGGTTGCGTCTCGGAGAGAAAGGTCGGGCCGCGGGTGTGTTGGAGGTGCTTGGACGATACCTAGCTCAGACAGAGCAACAGGAAGAAACCATTTCGGTATTTCGCCGAGCCGTGGAGCTCCGGTCTGAATTGCGCCATGAGAGAGCCGCTGCTGCCGATCGCAACTATTTGGGGCTGGCACTGCGCCGTTTGGGGCGCAGCTCGCAAGCTCGTGAGCAATTCGAGCGAGCCCTCGATACTTTCGAATCGGTACCGCACCTTTCCGGCATCGCCGCCTCCCTAAACAACTTGGGCCTGCTTCATTGGGACGAGGGTGCCTTCGACGCCGCGTTGCAGAAATACGAAGAAGCTTTGAAGGTGCTGCAGGCCAAGGAGCCCACGACGCCGGGAACACTGAGTCAGAGAGCTCGGATCCTCGAAAATCAAGCAAGGGTTCATCTCATTCAAGGGTCGACAAGCTTGGCTCGGAACCTGCTGAGGAGCGCGGAGGCCTTGAGAAAAAGCGCCAAGGATGTGCGCGGCCTAGCAGAGACTCGCCTGGAATTGGTCTGGGCCGATATTTTGCAGGAAGACTTCGAAGCCGCTTTGTCGGTTCTCGAAGAGCTTCGCTCTGCTGAGATGGATTCTTTGCAGAGGCTAATTTTTTTCGATCGGCTGGCCACGACCTACGAAGGTCTAGGGAGGGCCCAAGAAGCCGGAAGGGCCTATCAGAGAGCAAACGAGATCATTCATCGCGACAAGCTCTGGACCGCGGGGATCGGGGTGTTGGTCAACTTGTGTCGGAGGAGTGTAGAGGCAGCAGACGAGAACCGGCTCGAGATTTGCCGGCAAAGCGTCGAGAAAGCGCGCTCTTTCGCCGACCCGAACCGCCGGGTCAGCGCCAGCTACTGGTGGGCCCGTGCCTTGGAATCCGAGAATCGGCCCAAAGAAGCTCTAGCAGCCGTTCGAGAGGCGGCAGCACAGCTGGAAACCTTGAGGGTGGGTATTTTGGGTCTGCACACCAGAGCGGATTTCTGGGAACACAGAATTCGTATTCTGAGAGACTCCATCGCGCTCTTGATGCGACTCGAGGTAGCCGATCCCACCCAAGGGCACGCTCTTCAGGCGTTTATCATGAGCGAGCAGATTCGCGCCCGGGCCACCATGGATCGTTTGCGCGCGACTACCGGCGCCTCTTTCGGCGAAGCGGACCCTTTCCTCAAAGAAGAATATCTAGGGCTCGTCCGAGACATCGATCGTCTCACCGAGTTGCTGCGCTCGAGGGATGAGGTGGGCTCGGAGCATCCACTCAATCGAGCACCGCCGGACAAGCTTCATGAGCAATTGGAGCTCAAGCTCAGCCGGCTGGACCATCTAGAGTCAAAAATTCGGGGCGACAGCCGAGCGTCGGCATGGCTCTTTCCCAGCACCCAGTTGACGCTCGATGATTTCAGATCGGTTCTGGATCCTGATACCGCCGTGCTCAGCCTGTTGCTGGGGCCGTCGGAATCGATTGTTTGGGTGCTGACCCGCGACTCCTTTGACAGTCGCATCCTTTCTTCGGCCGAGACCCTTTCAAACCGTGCGAAGCCCTGGCTGAATGCCATTGAAAGCGGGGAAAGCGACACCACGACCCTTCACCTCGGACGCTCCTTGGCAAATGAGCTTTTCGGCGCGGAGGATCAGCTCCTCAGCTCAATCCGCGACAAAAAAAGGATTCTCTTCGTAGCCGACGGCCTTTTTCATCGGCTTCCCGTATCGGCGCTTCCATTGGAGTCTTCAACCGTAGAGTCTCCTCGCTATGTCGTGCATCAATTTGAAATCGTGCATGTACCGTCCTTGATGGTGGCCCTGGAGATCAGGGGGAGAGCCGAGAATCCACTGCAAGATCACCTGGCGTTTTTCGGGGACACTTTCTACGATGAGGCCTCCGAATCCGCATTCAAAGGAGAGGCCGTTCCCGAGAAAGACCTCCAAGCCCACTTTCCGCTCAGCCGTCCGTCAGAACAAGTGCTGCGTATGCCTTACGGGCTTGAAGAGGTTCGAAACGTTTCTCGGCATTTCGATCCAGAACGTTCTCTCATTGCAACCGGCCCTCTGGCCAATAGAAACCATCTCCTTTCTACGGATCTCTCATCCTACGCGGTGATCCACCTTTCGTCGCACGGCCTCTCGAACCTCGATCATCCCGAGCTGTCCGCATTGTTGCTTTCAGAATTCGAACCCGGAGGCCGAAGGCTCAAGCGTTCTCGCTTGAGGCTCTTTGATCTCTTCAGGCTTCAATGGCCGGTCGAGCTGGTGGTGGTCAGCGCCTGTGAAAGTGGGAAAGGCAGGCTGAGTCTCGAAGGGACAGCCGGAATGGCATCAGGTTTCCTCTTTGCCGGGGCCAAAAGAGTGGTTGCCACACTTTGGAAAGTCGACAATCAAACGACAGCTATCCTCATGGATCGTTTTTACTTTGAGCTCGTCCAGTCTCAAAAAACACCAGGCGAAGCTCTACGCGAAGCAAAGCTCAGCTTGATCGAATCCGGGAGCCCCTCCAAATGGCGCGATTCGAGAAGTCGCTGGAGCTCACCACGGTATTGGGCAGCCTTCGTGTCGATCGGTGATTGGCAAAAACTCGGGGGTTTGGGCTCGGAATCAGAGATGAGTTGATCGGGGGGCAGATCAGACCCACCGCTTCTCTTCAAGATCGTGTCTATTTGCCTTAACCGGCCCCAGACTTTTTGTCTTGGGTCGAGCTAAGGAGAAGATATGCTCAAAACGGGCCTGAGGATAAGCTCGTTGGCCGTCTTGTGCTGTTTGCTTCCGATCCTCGCGACTCGAGGGCAAAGGGTCTGCCAAGACGATGTTCAAGAGTGTTGCCTTAAGATGGACGGTAAAGTGGATTCCGAATGTCTGGCCGCTCTATCTATCGTCCTTCAGGATACTAAGATTCACAACTTCAAAACGGATGGGGATCCCGATGAGCTGGCGGAGCTTTGGCTTCAGCAAGCGGTCTACCTCGCCCGAGCCGGCGAGATCGGCAGGGTTCGGCCGGCTTTGGAGATGGCCCTCACCCATTCGTGGACGGATCCGGCCCGCTCCGACGGAGAACCCTTCGTCTGGGAGCTTAAAATCTTCTTGGCAGGCAGCGAGCTATTCAAAAATAAGGCCTTTGAGGAGAATATATTTCTTTTCAGCAGTCTCGAAGAAAGCTTGAGGCCATGGTTGAACGGGCACGAAAACGCACGGCGGCTCAGCTCCGCTTCGAAGTTGGGTATGGCGATGGCCTACGACTCCCTGGGTTTGAGAAGGCAGGCGCTCCGGTTGGCCGAAGAGCTCATTCCCCTCGCCTCCCGATGGGGCCAGAAGCCAATCGTAGATGCAGGGCAGAAACTGCTTAATGCCCTGAGAATCCCGGAAGACGACAAGGATCCCTTGCTCGATCTTGCGACGACGGTTTCGCCATCCCTCAGCCCGGAGGCGGCCTCTACGTTCGATCTGATCTCGAGAGTCCTGCGGGCGGTGAAAGACGCTGATCGGACCCAGCCCGCCCCGGAGTCATTCAGCGAGCTCCTCGGGGATACGTCTGATTTGAAGGGCCCGGCTCTCTCTTTGTTGAAGTCCCTGGATGATTCGTTGCGGGCAAGTCTTGCAGGGGAAGAGGGGTGGCTCGACAACCTCGATAAGACCCTGAAAGGGTTGGTGCCACCTTCCATCCTATTTGAGGCCGAGACTCGCCACGCTCTCCTTTCGATCGATGGCGGTCGAGAGCCACAAGGAATCGAAGGTCTCCACCGGGCCTTGAGACGGCTGCAGACTCGATTGGCACACTTGGCCTCTCGACCGGGTCTACGCGGCGGAATTCGGAAGGTGGATTCCAACCTCTTCGCCGAAGCCGTAGATGCGCTCGGCCGGAGTGACGGCAGGACCTTCGACTACGCCGAACAGGCCAAAGCCTTCAAACTGAGGTGGCAGCTCGGTGGGGAAGGAATGGCTCAGCGCTGTCGGCGAACGCTGTAAGGTTCTCGTCGACTGTAGAAGTTGCCGGAATTTCCCTTCGAATCCACGGCTTCAACGAAGAAATAGATCCATTTGACGTCGTCGTGGCTTCGAGGACTGATTTCGAGCTGGAAATCTCCATCGCGAGTTTCACTCAATCTCATCTTTTTGAAGTCCCCTCGCTTACCGAGCTTGACCCAAGCATGGGCGGTCGCAATGGGCGATGCGTCCTCAATCAAAACACGGAGCTCAAAGCTCGCTCCGCGAGTGTGTTGCACGCTTCGCAAAGCGATGACCGGGCCTTCTCGATCTCGACGCTCTTCCATGTCTTGCAGCTCGGATTTCAAGGCCTCAAACTCGGCCTCGAGCTGGGGAAGAGGCTTGGCACGCTCCAGCAGCCGCAGACCTTCCAGGGGACTTTCTTCACCGATCCTTTGGGCCCTTAGGAGCAAATCCTGCTGCCGCGTCAGCTCGGCGCGGAAGTCTTTGAGACTGCTGATGCGTTGGGTGACCTCGGGTGCCTCGGGGTAGATATTTCTGAGCCTTTCCAAAGTATCTAGAGCTTTGTCGGGATCTCCAGCGTGGCTTTGCAGGGACGCACGATTGAGAATCTCGGAAACAGCTGTTTCTCGGCGCTTTTGGGCTTGTCGATAATTCGGCAAGGTCTGAAGCAGCGCTAGGCTGGTTTTCAGCTGAAGGAAGAGATCGTCGCCGTCGGCCGCAGACCACATTGCATGGTAACGGCTCTTGATCTCCTTGGCCCTTTTCAGCTCATCGGCGATGCTGTCGAATATGCCCGGATCGCTCGCTTGGGCTTTCTCGATGGCTTCTACGAGCTGAGAGACTCGTTTGCCTCGGCCCTTAGCAAGGGCTTCGCGAAGTTGATCGGGAAGCTCCTCCAGCTCTTGTTTCTCTAGGGCTGCTTGCCATTCCGACTCTAGCTCAAGCTGAAGCTCGGTCCACAGAGCTCGCTCTTCAGGGCCCATGGAGAAGTCTTCTTTCAAGGCCTCAAGAAGCTCGGACGCCAACTCGTAATCCTGTTCATCTAGTGCGTTTTCGGCTTCTGTCAGCTCGTCTCGAATGGCCGGCTCTGGAGGTGGGGCCGGCTGGGGTGGTGCAACTTGCGGCGGAGGAGGAGGTTCCGGCTCGGGAGGAGGTTGAGAATGGTCGGGAATCACGGCCGACAACAGAAGGACCGATCCGATGCCTGAGATCACGAGACCTATCATCCACGAGCGCTGTTTCTTAGGAGAAAGCGATCCCCAACGCCGTGATCCAATGCGGATGTTCTCCGCCAGTCGATCGAGCTGTAGTCTTGCGGTGCTCGCTAAAGGTGCCAAGCGCTGATTCCATTGGCGCTGAGACCAGGCCCTTGTCTTCTTCATCATTCGTGTGAATTGAAGGCCCGCCTCAGTCGCAAGTGACTGAAGCTCCGAGGCCATGTCACGGCTTCGGCGCGCGCCGACATTTCGATCCGGTAAAGGTGGGCTCCGCGCTAACTCAGGCTCGGGGGCCTCGACCCGTGGCTCGGGTATTGGAATCGGCGGAGCTTGGGCTGGAAGAGGTGGAACTAGGCCTGCGCTGTTCTCGAGCGTCGAAGTATTCGCTTTTTCGAGCGGTCGAGTGATGCCTTCGGTTTGATCTTCGGTCCCGGCAGGGGGTGTCGAGGCCGACGCGGTGGCCGGGAATGGAAGCGGCGTTTTTGTGGGGTCGGATCCGGCGGGCGGCGTAGGAGCGTCGGGTCGAAAGCCGGCAAGAAGGCTCTTCGTGGGCAGTCTTGCCGTCGTTTCGATCTCGTTGCGAATGGGAAGGGGTGCCGTCGCTTCGGGAGGATCAGCGTTGGGCTCCGCTCCGCCTCGGGTCGGTAGGACGGCGGTGACCTCGATCTCACTCTGCTTCGGCAGGATGGCGGTGGTGTCGCTCTCGTTTCGAAGGATCGGTAAGGGGGCCGTCGTCTCTGCGTCGTCTACGGGAAGCGCTCGCGCCGTCGGAGTGATCCCGAGACCGAATTGGGCGTCCAACCGGAATTGAGTGCTGCCCGTTTTCATGGGGACAGTGGTGGCGAGAAGATCAGGGGCTCGGGTGAAAGACTGCTGCCAGCCCGCGACGTCGAGAGGGTGATGGGCCTTGAGGGGAAGAATCGCTTCAAGGAATTGGGAGGCTGAATGGAAGCGGTCGTTGGGATCCTTTTCAAGTGCCTTCAAGGTGGCCTCACGGAGACCGCCCGGAATGCGCCGCTTCGGATCGAGCCGGTCGAAGGGAATCGGAGCCTTCGCGATGTGACCGTGCATGAGGTCCGGCATTGTCCTGCCGGGAATGGCGAGCTCACCCGTCAAGAGCTCGTAGAGCATGACGCCGAATGAATAGAGGTCGCTTCTTGCGTCCAGCTTCGAAGCACCGTCGGTAAAGTGCTCTGGAGACGCATAGTAGAATTTGCCGAGAAACACACCTCCTGCCGTCATCCGAGCTTCTGCGCCTCCTTTGACCACCCCTAGGTCCAAGAGCTTGGTTTCGGGCCGACCGTTGCCGTCTTTTACCAACATGAAGTTGTCGGGAGATATGTCTCGGTGCACGAATCCTTGGGTATGCAAGAAGCTCAGGGCACCGAGAGCCTGGTCGGTGACCTCCAACGCCAAACCGATCGGCAGTGGGCCGTGGGCATCCAACCATGCTCTCAGGGTGAAGCCATCGAGAAACTCCATTACAATATAGGCGGATCCCACGTCGTCCAGGGTCAGGTCGAAAACCCGCACGATGTTGGGATGGTAGAGACGAGTCGCGGCCTGGGCTTCCCGCTGCAGGCGAATTTGAGAATCTTTGTCGTTGGAAAGTCGGGCGTTCAGCGTCTTGATGACCCGGGTTTCGCCGAGCAAACGATGGCGGACTTTGTAGACAGCCCCCATGCCGCCTTCATGAAGCTTTTCGAGAATTTCATATTTTCCTTCAATTGTTTTTGACGGGGGTGTCACCCGGGCCTCCTCCCAGATATTCGGAGTGCTCGAATAAAGTGAAATATGCAGAATACCCGATAGCTCGGGGGTGGCGGACGGATAGATTGAACCGACTCATTTAAAACATACTGACTCTGTGTCGGACTGTCAACAGCACTTGTGGAGCTCGGTCGGTGGCCGGTCGAGCGGACCTGGGATGAGAGCTTAGCGCCGAGATGTCTCTGACTAAAGATTTTTTGGGAGATAACTACGAGGTCGTCCGCCGTCTCAGTGAAGGCGGAATGGGTATCGTTTACCTGGTTCGCCACCGGCATCTCGAAACCCTTCGGGTCGTCAAAGTTATCCGAGAGCAATATGCTCACAATCCGGAGCTTCAGGAGAGATTTTTAAGGGAAGCTCGGACGGCGATTCGGCTCAGGCATCCGAAGATTGCCCAGATCTACGATTTTTCCATGACGGATGACGGTAGCGCCTTCATCGTCATGGAATATATCGAGGGCAGGACGTTGCAGCAGCTGTTGCGGGACGAGGGGCCGCCTCCTCTCGATCTGGCATTGGAGATCGGCCGCCAAGTCCTGGAAGCGCTCGACTATCTGCATGGGCAGGGGTACGTGCATCGAGATATTTCCCCCGACAATCTCATGCTGACGAAGGATTTCGAGGATCGGCGCCTCGTCAAGCTGATCGACCTGGGTATCGCCAAACGCACCGGCCAGGAAGCCGGAACCCAGCTGACTGGCCACGGAATGTTTCTCGGAAAAGCGAAATACTCGGCGCCGGAGGCTATTGAAGGTAAAGAGGTCGGAGCGGCCAGCGATGTCTACTCCTTCGGGGCTGTGTTGTACGAGCTTCTGACCGGTCTTGCTCCCTTTGATGGGCAGACGTTCTCGCAGTTGCTCGCTGCGCAGCTGTTCAAAGAGCCCAAACCGTTCTCCGAGTCCGATCCACAGGGACGAATTCCCGACATCCTACGCCGGTTCGTGTTGAAGACTCTTGCCAAAGATGCGTCCGAGCGGGGCGGCAGTGCCTCGGAGCTCGCCTTGCGCCTCGAAGAGATTAGGCGTCACAAAATCACGGTGGCCTCGCTATCAGAGACTGAGAAAACGCACCACCTTTCGCCATCCGAGCTGGGGGTGGTGCCGCCCCCGGCCACGGAGCACGTGAAAGTCTCAGCGGGCTCGGAGCTCGAGGCATTGGCGGCGGCACACGTCTTGGTGGGTAAGGGGCAATTTCGAGAAGCTCGCGCCGAGCTCCGGCGGGTGTTGGACGACGATCCCGACCACACGGCTGCTCAACGCGAGCTGAAAGTGGTGGAGGAGATTCTGGAGCACCAGGCCACGGCTCGACGGCAGGGAGAAATTACCCGAGCCGCCGAGCGCATCGAGCGGCACCTGGACGGGGGTGAGCTGGAAGCAGCTCATGCCGAGCTCGATCAGGCCATTGCCTCCTTCGGCCTCGGGACCCGCCTCCAGGAGGTGCGAGATCGTTTGGATCAGGCCTTGGCCGAACGCGACCGTCGGCGTCGTCGAAGCCGGATCGCTTCTCTGGTATCCGAAGCGGAATCCCTTCTGAAGGCAGGGCAGTGGGAGTCGGCGACCAAGACCCTGGAAGAAGTCGAAGCGATGCAGGAAGCCGATACCGAGATCGGTCGTCGTGTTGCCGGGCTCTTGGAGGCGATTCAAGCGAGAAAGGCGGAGGAAGCGGAGAGGGCATCCTCGATCCGTCGCCGGATTGCCAGCGGACATTTCGACGCCGTTCTGGATGCTCTGACCGAAGCCGAGTCACGGCTGGGGCATTCACCCTTGTGGGCGGAGCTACGGCACGAGCTGGAGGATGCCCGTCGACTCGAAGCCGAGCAAAGGCGGCAAGAGCTGGAGGCCAAAGTCGCTCAGGCTCAGCGATGGCTGGAACAGGGTGATCTGACCTCAGCCGCCAATCTCATCGACACGGTGCTCGAATCCCGTCCGGACGATGTCGATGCGAATCGCCTGAAGGATCGAATCGCAGCCGAGCACCTAGAGCGCGAAGGCCTCCTGATCGCGGAGCAGGCCGAGGTCGAAATTCGAAACGGGGATCTCGAAGAAGCCCGCAAAATCCTGGAGCAGGGCGAGGCTCTACTCGGCGACCACCCCGCGTTGATCCGGGCTCTCGGCCGGTTGGCATCCGCGGAGCAAGAGGCACATCATCGTCGGACCGAGGAAGTTTTGACCGCGGCCGCGCGATGCCTGGAAGCGGGGGCTCTCGACGCCGTCGACGAGCATTTGGTGGCAGTCCAACATCTCGGCCCTCTGGGAGAAAAGCAAGCTGCACAATTTGACGTCATCACCCGGGAGCTGCGCGCGATTCGGGCAAGGCGCGAGGAAAAGGCGGTCGTCGAGCAAGTGCGGGAGCTTCTCGACTCGGGAGACACGGTCACTGCCAGGCGTGAAGTGGAGAATCGACGTCCCGAAGCCCCTGGGGAGGCCTGGCTGGCCACGGAGCGTCGACTCGCGCAGGCCGAACGTGACGCTCGGATCGGTGACTTGCTCGACGAAGCTCACCGTCTTCGGAACTCTGAGCGATGGCGAGCGGCCTTGGCCAAAGTTGAGGAAGCCCTCGGGCTCGATGCTGAGCATTTCGCCGCGGGACGCTTGCAGCAGGAGCTGGAGGCGGAGCTTCGTCGCCGCGAGGAAGAGCGCCGTGAACGGGAGCTCGCGGACGTCGTCGAGATCCTGACGAATCTGTTGGCAAAGGGTGATGTCCGGTCCGTCGGTAGGGGTCTTGAAACCGCCCGTCGCACTTTCGGTGAATCTGCGGAGTTGCTTCGGTTGAAGCAAAGTTATGAAGAGGCTGACGCGGCCCTGCGGGCTAGACGGGCGGAGCGCCTCCGGCAAGTCGTCGCGCGGGTCTGGAAGCTCGCTCCGGTGATCGCGGTTTTCAGTCTTTTGGTCATCGGTCTTTGGTGGTGGGCCGGCAGTGATCGACCGGTGACCGGTAACGCAGCGACACGACCGGATCCCTCAGCTGCTGGAAAGGTGGCCGCCTCGGTAGAGGAGCCTAAGATGCCTTCGGTGCCAACCGTGGTTTCCGATCAAGCGGGTTCCAGGGATCCGACCGAGAGAGTCGAAGCTCCTTCGAGGGCCGATCTTGCAACAGAGATACCGCAAGAGCCGTCCGTTCCCGTCGGTACGCAGACCGCGGAGACATCAGGGGCTGCGACGTCCGATCCACCAGAGCCGAGTCTGACGACGACCTCGAGCTCCGGCACCGACGGCCCAACGGTAGTGGAGAGCGAGGGAGAACCCATCGCGATGACATCCCCGGGCATCACGGTGCCGCCGACCGAGGTTTCGAGGCAGGCGGAACGCCCTCAAAACGAAAGCCGGCCGATGGAGATAGAGCCACCAGAATCCCGCCCGGACGTCGTCCCGGCTCCATCCCCTTCACCGAAGCTGCCCGCACCCGAGCCGGCAATGCTCGAGATCCAGGCTTCTCCTCGACCCGGCGCCACGGTCGCGATCGACGGCGGGGCACGCGAAACGCTCGATCGACGGCGCCGCTTCGAGTTGGAGCCGGGACGGCACCGATTGGTATTCCGTCTCGGACCGGAAGAGCACCGCGAGGAGCTGGAGCTCTCGGAGGGTCAGAGGCGACGAGTCCCGTTGCCCGACTGGATGCTGCGCGCTCCAGAGCCGCCCCCGGAAACCCCTGAGATCACACAAGCTCCGTCGGTCGACGAGCCACCGCCCTTCCGTCGCGGCGATACCATCACCGAGGTCGGCCCCGGAGTGGTGCCTCCTGAGCGAATGCGGCTTGCGCAGCCCGAATATCCGCAACGGGCTCGGCAACGCCGGATCCGCCGCCCCGTGCGGGTGGAGCTGGCGGTTTTGGTCGACGAGAACGGTAGGGTGACTCGAAGTGTCGTCAAGTCGGTCGGGAAGAAAGAGCTGGGTTTTGAAGAAGCCGCCAAGGACGCGGCGAGCCGGTCGCTCTATCGTCCCGCCACCCGAGACGGTGTGGCTGGCAAGATGTGGACTGATTTGGTGATTGAGTTCCGGCCTCGATGACCCGGACGATTCTGCGACAAGTGCAAAAGGGGAACAAAAACGGGAGCCGAAGGGCTCCCGTTTTTGCCGAGTTGTGAATCGGAGCAGGGACTTAGAAACGCAATCCCAGGGTCAGGCGGAAGTTTCTGGGGCTTTGAAGGTCAAATAGGGAGCGAGGCAGGCCGAAGCCGGCTCCTTCGAACGTCTCGGCACCGATCTGCTCCTGCTCGTCGGTCAAGTTGAAGATTTCGGCCTTGATCTCCACATCGCGGTCTCTGTTTTGACCGTAGAGGAAGGCTAGAGCAAGGCTGAGGTCGAGCTGGAAGACATCCGGCAGCTGGTGCGCGTCCCGAGCGGTGGCGAAGCGTCTGATGGTGAAGTTGCCATCGGTAATCATGGGATAGGGAGTGCCGCTTTCAAATCGCGCGCTCGAGCCGACCGTGAAGTGCATCCGATCGGTGCTGAACCGATAGCTGCCGAAGAGCTTCAGCTGGTGCTCCCGCTCCCAGGATGCCGGACCCAGCCGGTTGGCAAGATCTGCCTGTAGGAACGCTTGAAAACCGGGATCCTGGACACCGGTCAAGTCGGAGAAGTCGGCAAAATCGTCGATGGCTTCGTTGGTGAAAAGATTGCCTTCGGTGTCACTCCAGGTGTAGGAGCCCAGAAATTGCCACCCATCTGAGAAGCGTCTCTTGATCATCAATTGAGCGGCCCGATACTCACGCTCTGCTGCTTCGATATTGGCGATGGTGTTTTCAAAACCGTTGGCGAGGAAGGCTCCGTTGTTGGGATCCCTGGCTACGGTCCCGTCGGGATTGAGAATCAGGTCGGCAGTGTAGACGTCATCCCAAAGGTCACCCCACTCGCGATGGACTAGATGAAAGCTGATTGAGGACTGGGAGCTCAGCTGATGCTCGAGCCCAAGCACGATCTCGTCTACATAGCTGGGGTCGAGCTCGGTGTTTGGAGGGGCGAATTGGAATTGGCCGAGTGGGCGCTCTAGGCCATCAATCCAGCACGGTGAGGTTGAGTCGGTTGGATCCTGGCTTGAGCATAGGACTCCATCGACGGAGCTCTCACCCAAAAACGGGGCCCAGATATAGTCGGTATAACCGGAAAAGAGCGAGCTGCGATCGAAGTTGTCGGTGTAGTTTTGTAGAAACGGTTCGTAGAAGCGGCCGAACGACCCTCGGGCTAGGGTAGTTCCTTGCCCGCCGAGATCATAAGTAAACCCTAGACGAGGCGCGATCGTCCGAGCGTCCAGAAGTGCACTGCCCCCATCGTCTTGTGCCTGAATATCCTCAAAGCGCAGACCGAAATGGAAATGCCACTGCCCCAAAGTGAGCTGTTCGTCGATGAAGAGGCCGACGACTTCTTCTGTCGTTGTCCGAGCAGGGCGCTCCCAGAAATTCCACATCAAATAAGGCAGAGTCTGAAAGCCTCCGCTGGGAGTTGCGTTGGCGATGATATCGAGGAAGAGCTGGCCTTGTGTCGGTTGACCTGTCGTCGGATCGATTCCCTGCACCCCGGGAAATCTGAGATCGCGAAAGGATTCAGTGCTTTGATAGTCAACTCCGAGCTTCAGCTGATGACTTCGAGCTTCGGTTTCAAGAAACCAGTCGACCAGTAGATTCCCCTGCTCTCGTCGTCGCTCTTCGCGACCTTCCTGAGTGATGCCGTTAAATAGGTGATTCCTGATGAGATCGTAGTGAGGAGCGCCGCCGGAAACACCTCGTGCGCGATCATTTAGGCGCTCCAAGTCACGGTCTTGATGCGCTGCCGTCACTTGAAGCGATAAATTGGAACTCAGGATCGAGCTCCATTGGAGCTTGGAAAATGTGCCGTCCTGGTACCGGGATCCAGCTGCATGAGGGTCTCCAGGGAAAAGAAGGCCGTCAGCTCTGGACTCGTCGGATTGCTGGTCAGGGCGGTCGACCACGTTGGCTGAAGGATTGTCGTCAAAAGGGGAGAAATCGCCGAGCTCGGCTTCATCCGTGGTGAGCTGTCCTACGACGGTGTTGCTTTCACCGATCTGCCAAGTCAGCTTATAAGCTCCGCTGTCGCCCTCGATCCCTTGATCCCAATAGGGTTCCGGGCCTTCGAACACTGGGCGAAAGAGGGAAGTTTCATTCTCTTCATAGGCGGCAGAGAACCATAGGTTTCCAGGAAAGATCGGTCCACCGATAGAAAGCGCGGCATTGCCGAAGAGTTGGTCTTCGGTGGCGTTGGCGGCGTTGATCTCTTTGACCAAGGCATCTCCCGCGTTGCTAGGGGTTTCGTAGTCGCCGTTCCATTCAGGATTCGTCGCCACCCACCGGGCCAGGCCTGAAAAATCATTGCCGCCGGAGCGCGTCACTACATTGATGACCGCACCCGAAACCCTGCCGTATTCCGCGGAATAGCCTCCCGTAGCGACCTCCACTTCCTGCACGGCTTCGTGGCTCAAGTTGAGGCCGAAAAGACCGGTCGTGGGATCGGTGGTGTCGACGCCGTCCACCAGGTAAATATTGTGACTATTTAGAGAACCGCCGACATTGGGATTGCCGTCTTCACCTCCCGCGACCCCCGGTAGCAGCAGCGCCACACTTTGGTAGAAGCGCTCCACGGGCAAGCGGTCGAGAAATTCGAAATCGACCGTCGCTCCCAGGCTGGTGTCGTAGCGATCGACCAGGGGAGTCTGCGCGACCACATCGACTTCCTCAGAAACGGATCGAGCGGTCGAGGAAGTCAAGGTGAGCTCGAGGCGATTGGTCTTCGCGATAGAGATCCTGGCTCGGCCTGCGGCGCTGAGACCGGCGGCGCCGAGCTCGGCGCGGACGGAGTAGTCGCCGATCGCCAAGGCTGGGAATCGGTATTTGCCTGCGGAATCGGTCACCACCGTTTTATCGAGTCGTTCGCCTTCCAATTTGACGGTGGCGTCGGCGACCCCTTGGCCCTCACCATCGACGACGGTCACGATCAAGGTTCCGGTCTGTGTGCCGTCGGCGAGCATGGGCCCGGCTCCCAACAGAAGGAGCAGCACCAAAAGAATCAACGGGTCTTTGGAAAAGTGTTTCCCTCGCATACGATAATTCCTCCATCGTGATCGATTGAAGGGGAGATCCCCTCTAGCTCTTTTGAAACCTTTTTTCGAAAAAACGAGCTGAAAAACACGAGCTACAGACCACTCGCCGCGATCAGGCCGGCAAAGTGTCTGGATGGCTCTGTTCGACGAAAAAATCAATAAATCATCAATTGTGGATGTCTAGACCGACAACCGATCCCGTCGACGTATCGGTGACGTCCATGGGACCGATCCACAGGAGATGCAACGTTCAGGCGTTTGCCCGAATCATACCATGAATCACGCCTTCTGGGCTCTCGGGTGGTAAACTTCGAGAGCCGGACACAATCGAATTCGATACACTCAATTCAGGGAGCGCATTCTATGGCGCAAACGGTTCAGGAAATCGATATCTCTACCCTAGAGCGTCTGACGGAGCTTCAGCAAGATCGAGTCGTTTTGGTCGATCGAATCGGCCAGCTGAATACAGAGAAAGAGAATGTTTCGACCGTGGTCTATGGGCGAGTGCTCACCGACTACGAGCATCGTCTGCAGGCTATCGACGATGAAGCGATGCCACTGAGGCAACAGGCCGCGGAACCTTACGGTCTGTTGATGCATGGCGTCCGAAAGCTCGAGGCCGACTTAGACGAGCTGCGTTTGGAGCTCGAAGAGTTGGAGCTGAGACATCGGATCGGTGAGCTCGATGAAGAGACGGTCGCGGAGCATCGACAGAATCTTGGGGAGCGGGAGACCGACGTGCAGCAGCGTTTGCAGGAGATGCAGGAGCTGAGGCAGCGTTTTCTCGCCGCGGTAGACGGCCAGGAAGAGACGTTGATGCCCAAGCCGGCCGACGATTCGTCCGAGGAGGGGGTAGCGCTTGGCGAAGTCCCTGCCCCGGACGTTACCGAGGTCGAAGTAATGGACGTCGGCGAAACCGCCGATCCCATCGTCTCCGCCGAGGAGGAGGAAGGCGATCTCGCGGCCGACGAATCGGCGCAGACGGACGAGTCGCCGATTCTGGATCAAGAGGCTCTCCCATCACCTGCCTTGGAGGAATCGATAGAGCCTGCCGCAGCTCCTTCGCCCGGCGAAGAGGAGCAGTCGTCCGATCGAGAGCAAGAACACGAGCATCGACCGACGCTTCCCATTCAGTATCCCGAGTCTTTCGCTCAAGATGTCGCACCGTTTAGCGGCGATTCGGAGCTCGGTCGCACCCGTTTGGTGACCCAGCCCGTCTCTCCTCTTGCGGCCACCTCAATGATGCCCCTGGCCAGTCTCACTCGGGAGCCTGAAGGGGACAACGAGCATGCCGAAATCGAAGTTTTCCCTGTGGAGCCGTTTACGGCCATCGGTCGAACGGCGGACAATCAAATTCAAGTGGACGAGATTTCAGTGTCTCGACATCATGCCGAAATTCAGCTGAGCCATGGTGGGCTCTACACTGTTCGTGATCTGGGATCGGCCAACGGAACGTTCGTCAACGGCAATACCATCACTTCACAAGATCTCCTACATGGAGACGTGCTGCAAATCGGCACGGTCCGGTTCCGCTTCCGGATGGCCGGTGAGGAAGAGGATTCATAGCCCTCAGCTGAGCTGACGGCGGGCTAGTCGGGCGAAGGCACCGTCTTTGGCCATGAGCTCGTCGAACGAGCCTTGCTCGCGGATGACGCCGTGCTCCAAATAGCAGATGCGATCCGCATCGCGAATGGTGGACAAGCGATGGGCGATGACGATACGAGTCGCCGCCAACTGGTTCATGCTTTCGGTGACGATCGCTTGGGCTCGGTTGTCGAGGGCGCTGGTGGCTTCGTCGAGAAGCAGAATCTTCGGCGCGTTGACCAGCGCGCGGGCGATCAACAAGCGCTGCCTCTGACCCCCTGAGAGACCCCCGCCGCCCTCACTGAGGTAGGTGTGCATCTGCATCGGCATGCTGCGGATATCGCGATCCAAACCGGCTTTATGAGCGGCCGCCCAAGCCTCTTCGACCGTGCGCGAGCTGGATCCGACGATATTGCGATAGATGTCGGCGGGTAGCACCCGGCTGTCTTGAAGCACTACCCCCAGCTGTTGACGGACCTGGCGCAAGTCCAGCGAGGCGAGATCCTGACCGTCGTAGGTGACCCGCCCAGTTTCCGGGGCTTCGAATCCCAGAAGCAGGCGTAGAAGTGTGGACTTTCCGGACCCGGAGCCCCCCACGATGGCGACGAATTCTCCGGGTTCGATCTCGAGGCTCAAATCGTCGATCACCCAAGGACCGTCCGCATATCGGAAGCGCACATTGTGAAGAGCGATGGCGCCGCGTAAGCGACCCGGTGCCGCTTTTTGGTCGTCCACCTCCGGCAAGGCCTCGAGAATGGGTTTCATCCGCTCGAATAGGGGGATGATTTTCAGCAGGCTGACACAGGCGTCGCTCAGTGCTTGTATGGCGGCGAGAAAAATTCCGAAAGCGGCGTTAAAGGCGAGAAATTCGCCGGTGCTGAGATTGAAATCACTATCCGCGGATTCTTTGAGATAGTACATCGTGCAGAATAAGGTGATGCTGGAAAAAATCGGAAATCCGGCGTTCAGCACCACGACCAGGTTGCTCATTCTCCCGACTTTGAAGCTGAATTTCCGTTGCCGCGCGAACCGTTGGCTCCACTCGCTGACAGCGTAAGGCTCGGCGCCGGTGACGCGCAGCTTGGCGACACCTGTGATCAGCTGAAGCACTAGGCCGCGCAGCTTGCCCAGCTCCAGAAGCTCTTTGCGCTGCAACCGCACCTGCAAGATGATCAGAACCGTATTCAGCAAGAAATAGAGCAGCGTCAGCAGGACAGCGACCAGCGCCAGTGTACGGCTGTAGTAGGCCATCTGCGCCACATTCAGCAGCGAGGCGGCAAATCCGAGAATCGATGCGACGCCCGCGCCGGCCACGAGCTGGCGCATTTGAGTCACCCCAGAGGCGCGATCGGCCAAGTCTCCGGCCGTAAATTCCCGAAAGAATGTCGTCGGCAAATTGAGCAGGCGATCCCAGATCGCCGCCTGGGCACGATAGTCCACCTTACCTTGGATCCGAAGCACAGCTACCTTTTGGGTCACCTGGAAGGCCGCGGTCATGAAAGCGATGAGGAACAAACCGATGGCGAACTGATTGAGCAAACCGTGCTCGGCTTGGGGGATGGCGTCGTCGAAGATCTTGCCCGTGAGCCACGGTGTCGCCACACTCATCAGGCCGAGGAGCAGACCCGAAAGGAGAATCGTCGGGACCTCACTCTTGATGTCACCGAAGGCAAAACGGAAGAATTCCTTGCGTTCGACCTTTTCGTTGGGCAGCGGGGCGTAAAACGCGTAACCGAAACCCGACATCGAGAGGGCCGTCTCCGCATCGACCGATTCTCGGCTGCCGGCGACGGGATCGATGCATTCGTAGGCTCCGGGGCCCGTGGGCAACATGGCCACCGGCGATTCCGACTCTTCGTACCAGGTCAGGAACGGGCCTTGATCGTGGAGCCACCACTCGTCGCCGAGACGAATCCGCCGGACCCGGAATCCCGACACACAGGCGATGTCGATCAGGGCTTCCTCGAAATCGCGTTTCGGTCTCGGATTTGGATGGGCCTTGACCTCCAGCCCCAAATGTCGGCCTACCAGCTCGGCGGCGCGCAGAATCGGCGCCGCGTCGGATTCGAGCAGCGCGAGGTTCTTCCACACCTCGGCCCCGCCGAGCACCGAGCCGATGGCGGCTTGAGCAGCTCGCTGAGCTCGTTCTTCCTGTTGCACCTGCAAGTTGCGACGTTGAAATCCTTCGGCTTCTTCGAATTTGCCGGCGATTTTGGCGTATTCGCCGACAACGCGATGAAACGCGTGGAGGCCGGCGGAAAAGTTGCCGCTGGGTAGTGTGTCGTAGGTGGAACCGGGCTCCAAGGTGAGGGATTGCTCGCCCAGGACTTCGATGCGGCTACCCGGGACCAGGGGAAAGGGCAGGCCCTCTACCTCTTTTGAAAGGCTGATGAGGTGGTTGAAGAGAAGCTCCGCCGACGGCATGGTGATCCACACGGTTTCCTTGGCCTGGAGCACGGTTCCAGGGGAGACCTCGGTCGACTCGCCGGCGACGAGCTGGGCACGGTGTCCCGATTCCGTCGGGGCGTCTTGCCTCAATCCCGAAGCAAGGCCCTGAACCCATGCATCGACCAATTTCGAGAGCCGGTGACGGTGAGCCGAGACCAGCGTCAGTAGTCTCAATTCGTCGAGCTCGAATCGAGCGAGCTTCGTTCCGGGTCTGCCGTCGGCGATGAAATCGAAGTCGAAATCGTAACCGTGTGCATCGATGCCGAAGAAACCTTGACCCTGTCCGACTTCCAGCACCGGGCTTCGAGCACCGTCCTCGGATCGGGCGTAAACGTAGATCTTGCCGGACACGACCAGCCACATTTCTTCGGGATCGCCGAGCTCGATGGGGACGGCGGCCGCCATGACGACGCTTTCTCCGAGATCTTCCAGGGGCCTGAGCTCCTGAACCAGCTCCATCACCCGGTGCATTCCAGTGGTCGAAACCGCGAAAGTCTGAGCCGGCGGCACGAGGGTAGGGGAGGGCTGGGTCTTCGGCGACGGTAGGAGGCGGAGTGTGATGCCTCCCAAGGTAAAGGTCGTGCCGGGTTGAACGAGACCTCGCTCGACTCGACGCCCACCCATGAAAACACCGTTGGCGCTGCCGAGGTCGAAGACCTCTACAGCACCGTTTTCACGTATCTCGATCCTCGCGTGGCGTCTCGAGATGCTGGGTGCCGGCAGGGTGACGTCGCATTCCGGCTCACGGCCCACGGAGGAGTCTTGTCTCAAAACGAGCTCCAAGCCACTGAGGTTGTGGACCTCCGCGGCTTCGATTCGCAAACGGACCTCCGACGGTGAATCGGGATCTGCAGCAGGGTCGGAGTCGATGGGTCGCAAGATCTAGACCTGTCTCAGTGAAGCCCGACGAAACGGCGATACGCCGGTTCCGAGCTGTCGAGCATTTGCTGATGGGTGCCTTGTTGCACGATCTTCCCGCCTTGCAACAGCACGATGTGATCGCAGTCTCGAAACGTCGACAGGCGGTGGGCGATCACGATGCAAGTGCAGCCTCGCCGCTTCAGATGCTCGTCGATTTGCTCTTCGGTGGTCGGATCGAGCGCGCTCGTGGCCTCGTCGAGGATCAAGACCGACGGCTCGCGGGCCAAGGCTCGCGCTATTTCCAAGCGTTGGCGCTGGCCGCCGCTGAAATTTCCTCCGTTCTCGAGAACCGGCCCCAGATATTTGCCTTCGCGCTCCCGGATCACATCGGAAATGGCGGCATCTCGGCAAGCAGCTTCCAACTGCTGCAGGGAGAGGGAGCGATCCCACATCGCCACGTTGTCGCGGATCGAGCCGGCGAAAAGAAAAATCTCTTGGTCGACCACGCTGACCGAGTTGGTGAACAAGCGGCGCGGGATCTCTCGCCGCGGAAGACCGTCGAAAAGGATCTCGCCGGACTCGGGCTCGTAGAGCCCCGCAACCAGGCGCGCGATGGTCGACTTACCGCTACCCGAGGCACCGATCATCGCCACCCGCTGTCCGGGCTCAATGCTGAGGGAGAAATTCTGAATCAGCGGTTTGGCCAAAGGGCTGTAGCCGAAAGTGACGTCTCGAAGCTCCACCCGACCGTTCAGCTTGAGCCGCCGGTCGCTCGCGGATTGCTCGAGGGGGCCCTCGAAGACCGGGTCTTTTTCATAGCGCAGCACGTCGTCGAGCCGGTTCATATCCGCCTCCAGCTCTTGCACCGCCGAGCCGAAACCCACCAGGTTGGTGAGGGGTTTGGTAAAGAATCCGGTCAAGGACTGATAGGCCACCAACAACCCGACGGTCAGCTCACCCGACATCGCTTTATATCCACCGACGAAGAGCACGGTGGCGGTGATCAATGCATTGACCAAGACCGGCACAACGGAGACCAAATCGCCCGACAATTGGAGTCGTTGCTCGGAGCGAAGGGTTTTCGCTTGATATCCGGCCCATCGCGAGAAGAAATCCGCCTCTCCTCCGGTGGCTTTCAACGTTTCGATCATATTCAGCCCACCGGCGGAGGTGCCTTCGAGCTTGCCGCGGTCGACGGCCAATCGGCGGCTGGCGTCGACCCGTAAACGTGTCGCCAGCTTCAGGGCGACGATGTTGCACATGCTCAGAAGGATGACCAAGAGCGTCAACTCGACGTCGTAGAAGAACATCAAGACGCCGTAGAAGACGACCATCAAACAGTCGATGGTGGTGGTAGCCAATCGACCGGTGATCATCTTGGAGACTTTTTCGTTGATCATCACGCGGGAGCCGATTTCTCCGGCGAAACGCTGGCCGAAATACATCATCGGCAGCCGCAGAATGTGCTCGAAAAAGTGACTGGAGCTGGTGTTGGCCAAGCGCATCTCGAGCTTCAGCAGATAGTGTTCCTGAAGCCAGCGAAGCGCCATGGTGATAAACGCGGTCAGCACCATTCCCAAAATCAGAGGTATGACGATTGCCGAGCGATCGGCGACCAGATACTCGTCGATAAAAACACGGGTAAATGCCGGGGTGATGAGCCCGGGAACAACCAAGAAGAGGCCGCATATGAGAGCGAACGCCATCGCCCAAAATGAGCCTCGGAGTCGTTTGCGAAGCGCGTTCGTCCGGCTGCGTTTTGCACCGTCCGCGGCAAAATCCGGCCCCGGCTCGAAGGTTAGGATGACCCCCGAGTAAGCGAGATCGAATTCCTCCAAAGACACCGTGCGAGGGCCCTGTGCTGGGTCGCTCAGCATGACTTTGCCGTTTTTGAAACCGGCGAGGACGAGAAAGTGATTTTGGTTCCAGAACAGAATGATCGGCAGGTCGAGGTCGTAGAGGTTCTCGATATTGCCGAATTTTCGCCCTTTCGCCACCATGCCGAATCGCTCGGCCGCCTTCACCACGTTGATCGCCTTCGAGCCGTCGCGGGACACCCCGCAAGCGACTCTCAGCTCTTCTAGAGGTACGATCTTGCCGTGATATTCGAGGATGATGGCCAAAGCGGCGGCGCCGCATTCCACATTCTCCATCTGCAGAACCGTCGGCACCCGCACGTAGCGATTCGGCGGAGGTTTGAGCCCGGTTTCCGATTCGGCGTTCATCGGTCTGTAGCCCGGCCGTCTAGGAGAGGCCGAGCACTTCCTTCAATTTCGGGATGATGAGAGTGATCGGGCGCCTTTGCTCGACGATGACTTGAGCCGAGCACGGTCGGTTGCCGTCGAGGCGTACCCCTCGTCCCTTCGCGGATGTCCATTCAAAAAGGGGCTCTGCCGGATCCGCCCCATCCGCCATTCTCGGGGCGATATCCACACGATAGGGATTCTCCTCGGTAAATCGCTCCGCCAGGGCGTCGTTGTTGAAGGTTCGTTTGACTTCTTCATGGGTCACGGGCGAGGCCGAGACTTCGACCACGTCGCCACGGATCACGCCGTATTCTTCGGGCGGGTGGGTGGTGGGGGAGATTTGCACCTCGAAGCCCGGCTCGACCTTCCTGCCTTCCGCCAGCTTGACGAAGAGAATCAACCGAAAAGGCTGATCGTCTCCACCTTGCAGATTGAGGATTCGATCCCCTGGAGCCACGAGGTCGTTTTGCGAGACCATGAGCGCTGCCACACGGCCTTCGGCGGTGCTCAGGATGATGGAGTTGTCCTGGAGATTCCTGAGCAGCTTCTTCAGATTGCGCTTTTCGTCGGCCAGCTCCTGTGCGGCCGTGCTCTCGCGCATCTCGGATTCCAGGATTTTCGCCTCGGTGGCGGCGATCTCCTCTTCGACTTCCATGACTTGAGGTCTCGAAACGTCACCCGAGTCTTTGAGGGATTTCATCCGTTGCAGCCGGCTTCGCATACCTCGGAGCACCGAATCGTAGGTTTGGCGCATACGCTGCATGTCCCGTGTGTGCTTTTCGAGGGTGCGTTCGAGATCCGTGATGCGGCTACGACTCGTGGCGATCTCCGCTTCGAGCTCGGTCAGCCGCAACGTGGCCACCTCATCACCGACCGCAACCACATCGCCCTTCTTTACGGAAAGGGTCTCGACCTTCCCGGCCACTTTGCTTTGCACGGTTCGGATGTCCTCGCCTTGCATCAGCATGCCGAAGCCGTCGACCTTGACCGGCAGACGACCGACCACCAGCCAGATCACGGCGGCGATGATTCCCACACCCAGGAAACCCAGCATCACCCAAGCGGCTGGAGTGGTGACACGCATCGGCGTATCCAGCTCTTCCGGAGAAGACAGCCGCTCGATCTGCGCCTTTCGGACCAGATGGGCTTGGTCGCCGATCACGGCGCGGAGATCCGTTCATGGGAGACCGTTCCGGCAGCCTGTTTGGGAGCCGACATTTCGTCGCCGATCGGATTTGAAATCAAACGTCCGGACTCGAATTGAAGCTCAGCCTGGAGCTCTGCGGCGCGTAGGCGCACCGCCACCCGTGCCAGCTGCAAATCTACCCACTGCTCTTCGGTCTGAAGCAGATCGATCAGACTGCTCAGGCCGTTTCGATACAGCCTGCGACTCGATTCCAGGGCACGACCTTGGTCAGCCACCGCGGAGTCGAGAAAAGCCGCTTCTTGGCGTATCTCAGCGAGATTGGCGTGGACGTCCAGAATCCGGCGCCGGGCCTGGCGCTCCAAGTCGGCTCCAAGGATCCGGCTGCGGCTTTCGTTGGCCTGGGCCTGAAGATGGCGTCCACGGGCTGCGCGATTCTTGAAAGGGACTTTCCAACGCAAGCCGAACGAGAAGCTCGGTCCGGCAATGAGCCCGTCGACGGCGTCTCTGAATCCTGCGGGTTCGTAGAGGCGTTCCTCGAAGCTCTCGCCGAAGGCGTTGTAGGAAAGGCTCAACGAAAGGTCCACTTGGTGCCGTAAATTCGCCGAGGTGCCTTCGGCGATCAGCGCGGCGGCGCGTTCACTGTCGGCGGCGGCGAGCACGTCACGGCGGCGTGTTTGGAGGTCCGTCAACCAGCTATCGGCCGGGGGCAGCTCGGCAATTCCCTTGGGCAGGGGATCTTTGGCCAAGGGTGTGTGAGCCATGTGACCGGCGGTCAATCCCATGGCCTGTACCAAGTCGAAGCGGGCCTCCACCAGATCTTGTCGGGCATTGGCCAAGCGCTCGGCGATCTCTCCCCGGCGAGACTCGGTACGTGCGACGTCGGCGGGGGTCGCTTCTTCTTTTTCCGCTCGCCGAGCCGTGCTGTCTCGGATACCCGAGCGCAGCTCTAGGGAGCTCGCCAATAGGCCGTATCGCTCCTGGGCGGCCGCGAGGCGCCAATAGGCCAGGGTCGTGGAGAGGGCCGTTTCGGCCCGTCCGTGCTCCCAGAGATGCTGCTGGGCGGAAAGATCCGCCTCGGCCGCCATTTCAGGAGCGGCGACCGCCTCCCGCCCGCGCCCTTTTCCCAAAGGAAAGAAAAAATCCACTCCGGCCGTGACCGAAAAAGTGTTAGGGTCCTGGGCATCTCCGAAGCTCGGGCGCAGCTCCTTGCCCGCAAAGTTACGCTCGGTGCTCTGCAAAGAGAAAAAGGGAGACACGCTGATGCCCGTACGAAAGCGGAATTGATGGGTCAGGGTCAGATCCCATTGTAAGAGCTGCTCCTCTTCGGGAAGGTCGCCGAGTCGAGTCCGCTGAAGAGCCAGGGATTCGGAAATGCCGTGCAATAGGCGCGCGATATCGCGCAATTGATCGGCGAAGGCCGCGGCGACGTCTCTCCTCAGATCCTCGTTGAGATTCCCGTTGTTGTTCAACAGACTCTGGATTTCTCCATGGGCATCCCGAAGATCGCCGTCGCCGACGGTAGAGATCCCTGTGATGCTGCCGGAAAAATTGCGACAAAGGATGATCCGAGAACCGTCGGGTCGAGTGATCACGATGCGAGTTTGATTTCGTCGGCAGTCGTTTTGAAATACGAGGCTCAGCCGATCCAAACCCTTCTCACTCAGCCCGTCGATGATCGAGTCGGCGACCAGATCGAGGGCCTGCGCGAAGATCTCCAAACGCAGCCTGCGTTCTCTCTCTTCTTCCAAACGGCTTCCGATCAGCTCCTGGCTCGAAAACCGGAATCTGCTTTCAGCCATGAAGCGACTGTCGAAGAGGCCCGAGATAGCCCTGAAGTCACCTTCGCTTTCCTTGACCCGTTCCGCGGCGATGAGCAGCTCCGGAGATTGCTCCAAAGAGATTTCGACGACCTCGGCCAGGCGAAGCGCTCCTCCCTTCAACACCTGGGGTTGTGACTGTGCCGGTGCGGCTAGGGTGAGCAAGAGCAGGCTGAGAGCCATCCAGGCTGCCCCGGCCCTCATCGTTCACCTTCCGATCGCGGCAAGGTGCTCACGGTTTCGTAGGTCACCGAGGGGGCCCCCGCATCGGCGATCAAGGTGCCGCTGGCGAAGCGAAGACGGGCCAAGAGCATCGCAAGCTCCCGCTGGGCCTCCAGCTTGGCTAGGCGGGTTTGCAAGTACTGCTGCTCTGTGGACAGGGAATCGATGAGGTCGACCTGGCCTTCTTTATAGAGACGCAGCTGACTGTCCTTGACTCGTTGAGCATCCGTTTCGGCGGCCTCGGCTTGAGTCAAGCGGTCCGAAGCTTCGCGCAAAGCATGCAATGTCGAGACGACCGCCAAATGAATGCCGCGCTGGGCGTCCGCAGCCCGGATTCGATTCTGTTCCGCCAGCGCCGCCGCCTGAATGGACCGACCCTGGCGCTCGTTGTTGCCGAACGGTTTCTCGAACACCATCGCCACCTCGAAGCTCGGAGTGACGAAACGGTCGACGGCTTCGGAAAGCTCGTCCTCGCCCACTGCAGTGGCCCAAGTGCCCGCCGAAAGGTCGAGCAAAGGTCGTAGATCGAGTCGGGCCGCCTCGGCGCGGACCTCTCCGGACTCGACCAACGTCCGCGCTGCGACCAAATCGTCGCGACGCTCAACGGACTTCGCCAGGAGCTCTCGGTTTGCGATCAGACGATTCAGGTCTTCGTCGGAAGGAATCGGCGGAAACGGGCTTTCCGCGGAGGGCATATCGCGAATCGAAGCCACATCGGTTCCCAGAGCTTCGAGCAGAGCCGCTTGCGACGAGATCAGCTCTCGACGAGCTGCGCTCAGCCTGGCACGAATATCGGCTTCACCGGCGCGCGCCCGCGCCAGCTCTGCCTCGGACACCTCCTCGGCTTTGAAGAGCTTTTCCGTGCCGTTGGTGATTCTTCCTCGATCTTCCGCCGACGCTTTTAGATAGTCAACTCTCTGCTGAGCAGCCAAGAGATCCCAAAACGCTTCGAGTGTCGCCAAAACCGTTTCCGCGACGCTGTGACGGACGAGCGCAACAGCGGCCTGATGATCGAGCTGGGCGGCCTTTTCCTCTGCACCGGCGGATGCTCGGCCTCGGCCCCGAAGCAGCGGAATATCGACATCGAATCCGATCCGGAAGGTGTAGAGCGGTGGCTGGTTGGTGCCGCCAAAATCGATGAATTGCTCTCGCTCCACCCCGAATTCGACGATTTGTCGGCCGTTCTCGTCGAGGACCGGCTCGAAGAATCCGTTTCGTTTGCCTTGATATTGAGTTTCCTCATAGGAACCCTCGAGAAAAGGCTCGATGGTCAAACCGTTGCGGAAAAGCTTGCTCAATCGCAGGTCGAGGCGTCCCGTGTCGGTCTCCTCGATTTCCGGGACCTCACCGAGGCGGGCGAGCTGGTTTCCTGTTTCTCTGCACGTCTCTCGATTGGCCTCGAGAGTCTCTCTCGTTTCGAAGAGCTCGTTTTGCAGCGTGATCTCGCGCTGGGTGATCAGGCTGGGCAGGGCTTCCGGTCCGGCTTGGTCGATGGCCTTTTCGATAATTCTCAGGAGCTCCTGAAAGTCGGCGTCGGCATTGATGGGAACCCCGCCATCGGCTTGAATGGCGGCTTCGAGCTCTTGGACCTTTTGCTCTTGATTGGGAATGGCGGTGCAGCTCTCACCGTTCAACACGGTGAGGTCGTCGCGCCGGTCTTGCTCCCGCCTCTTGACACTTTCCGGTAGCTCTTTTTCTTCGTGGTTATAAGACAGCTCTCCGCTGAGGACCCAATCGAACTCGCCGCTCAGCTCGAGCTCGACCCCGGCTGAGCGCTCGGTGTCCACCATCTGCAAGCAAACATTCGGATTGATGGCAATCGTCACGCGGAGGGCTTCTTCGAGACCGATTTTTCCGTCTTCGAAGCTGTAGATTCGAGATTCGAACCCGTCGGGACAAGGGCCCCGGTTCCCTTCCCATGCTTGGACGGGCATGGCGCTGAGCAGCGAGACCCCCACTGGAATACTCAAATAATAAAGATTTCTTTTCAGAAGCCGAACCATGATGTCTCCTTCCCAAACGATCGAACGAATAGGCTCAGTCGTCGACATCGAATGGGTTTTATTCGATGCGTCAAGAACGACGAAGCGAACCGGCCCGGAAAAGCTCGGTGCAATACGTGCGCATCCTCGCCGCGATGTAGACATCGCCGACGGTTACGGTTTATGAGGCTGAGATCGAAACCAGTTTTATGATACGCCGAGACATGATCTTCGTCAAGCTTCTGGAAGCTCGAAGTGTACCTCTCGGGTCTCCCCGACGAATTCGGAGACCGGAGCAAGGCGTCGACGAATGAATCCGATCATCTCTGGATAGCAGAAAGGAGTGACGAACGTGACGTGACTGCATGGGGTCGGTTTGAGAGCCTGGAGCACCGCATAATAGAGTGGCATGAGCCGGCCTCGACGGCTCAAATCTCTGCGGATGAAGCCACAGGTGAAGCGCACCTCGTCGAAAGAAATTCGATGGGTAATAATCCAGCCGACGATATCGCCACGAAAACGAGCTGCGACGCTTGAAGGATCGAATCCGTTGCGGTCGAATCGCCATGGGGCCAAAAACGGTGCAATCCAAGGCGCCTCTTCGTCGGATCGGCGAAGGGCTGCGATATCCTCCGCTGTCACCTCCGACCACGGGATGATCTCCAGACCACGCCGTTGGGCTCGCAAGCGTCGCTCAAGCATGATGTCGGATTCGAGAATGGCTTCGGGGGTAAATCGTACCGACAGAGTGCGGCCCTGGGGTGGATCCCAACCGCGACGGGCCAAGAGACGCTCAAGACAAGCGACGCCGGGCTTGCCGGTGGTGTAGATCGCGGACAAGTGCCGACGTTTCGTAGGCTTGAAATGCTCTTCGGTTTCTCGAATGAGCGCCTCCGCAATGCCTCGACGTCGATGGTCGGGTTGCACAAAGACCGACAGCAGGTGGACATTTTCGGGATCATCGACGGGTAGCTCGGCCAAGAGCAAGCCGACCGGCTCGTCGCCGTGCCAAGCTCCCAAAGCCCAAGGATCGATCTGTTTTTGATCCCCGTCCGTGGGATGACGGGAAGTGCGCTGCATTTCCAAGAGATGGCGATAGGCGGAGAAGGTCATGGTCGAAAGCTCGGGGGGAACCGGTGCTTTCAAGCGCTGTATTTGAATCGATTTCATGACGCTGAGCCCGAAGTTTGAGGTCTGCGATTCCGGGCCTCTGACAGAGACTCGAGGGCGAGCACGTCCGGCAGACCACGGTCGCCGGCCAGGCGCAGGAGGTAGTATCCGATGCCCGGGAGACCTTTGAGGAATCCGAGCTGCAGCTCACGGCTTTGCAGTGGGTCGAGGCCGAGTCGAAAAGATTCGGCGGCCAGGGCACGGTCCATGACCCGAGCCGTCATCCGGCGGGCCAGATCTTTGAGGTGAGGTAAGCCGAGGCGCTCGCCGGCAACGTCGAGAATGGCGGCACGACCGAGCTCACCGCAGCAGAGGTGGTCGAGGCCGTTTTGTGGCGCGGAGGCGGTCGTGGTGATGGCGGTTTCCAGCTCTTCGCGCAGCCGGTCGTCGCGGAGAGCCGGAGGTGTGTACAACCTGGCCAAGGCGATGCCGGGGGCACCATGGCACCATCCGGTTCGCCACAGGCGAGTGGTGGCATCGCCTCCCTTCTCTTCGGCTAGGAGAACCGGCCAATTTCCACGCCGGCCATGGAGCATGGCCCGCTCGTAAGCCACGCAGGCAGCCGCCGCCACCCGATACCTTTCATGTCCCGTAGCTTCGCCCAGAGCAAATAGGGCACGAGCGATCCCGGCTTGGCCGTGGGCCCAACCGGCAAGGAGAAGACCGGTGGGAGCCGCCCAACCCGCGCCGCCAGATGCGGCGGCCCGTTGATGCTCCAGGAGGTGATCGCCGCAACAGCGAGCCAGGTCGAGGAAATCCTCCTCACCGACGGAGGAGCACAGGGTCAAGAGACCGAGGATCAGCCCAGCCGTTCCCTTTTCAACGTCGAATCGACGGTCTCGGCAAACGGCTTTTGCGCTCAGCTCGCGGTTCAAAGTCACGGCCACGTCGAGCGGTGTTTTCACCTGGGTGAGCTCCGCCAGCCAAGTCAAACCGAAGAGCACGGAGCCGACGCCGCTGAATCCACCCAACCCGAAATCCTCGACGAGCTGATCGGCTCCGACCTTCACCTCGGCGAGCCGGGTGGCCGCCTCGCGGTAGCTCGACTCGTCGGGTCGATGGCGGCTCACCGCAGCAAAGAAGAGAGCCAACCCCAGACGTCCCCGTTGAATCGACAGATTTCCAGTGTCGATGCGAGTTTCGGGGTGAGCCTCGAGAAGGCGGTCCGCGATGGTGCAGCTCCAAGCTTGGAAATGGTGGCTCAAGGTCTCGGCGTCCATCTCCTCAAAACTGGCCTGCTCGGGAGCCCTCAGTCGGGAAAAGGGCAAGGACTCGGCGGGTCGCAGGGCCCTTTGGATCAAATTCGTCTGGTGGACGAGATCTTCTTCACAGAGCCCGGCGATTCGGCGGCGAACGGCATCGAGCCCCGACAGCTCGACGGCGCCTTCGACGTGGTGCCGAGCCGTCTCGTCGGAGTAGATGTCATCGGTGCCTTCGACATCTAGGGTGAAGTGAGGAATGTCGCGATCGATCAAAGCGTGGCGCTCGACAGCAGCCAAGGACCAAAGCTTGGGAGCGCTATCGGACTCGGGAAGCCCACTTTGCAGCGCCTCGCACAACAAGCTCTGCCGCAATCCCAACTTTTGATTGCGGGGTACCGCCAACAACGACAACGTCGTGGCGTAATCCTGACTCGGGCGCAAGAGCAGGCGTGCCCGAGCTCCACGGAAGCAGTCGAGAGGTCCCAAAGCGCTCGACAGCAGCTCCCGGTGATCCAGAAAGAACCGATAAGCCTCGTCGAATCCCCGAACGATCGCTTCGACATGATCTTCCGGTCGGGTCGGCCGTCCCTCGAGTTGAAAAACATTGGCGCCGAGCACCCCTTGAAGCTCTCCGGCCTCAACTTTGATCCTATCGGTCCCTAGGTGGGTCCAGGCCCTGCCGGAACCGGCGGTGCGGCGCTGCGGCTCGGCGCGCAGGCCTCCCCATTCACGGATTTTTCCCCCGTCGCCCACGCCCACTTGAATCAATAAGCCGGATTCCAAACAATCCGTCTCCGGTGAGGGTTCTAGGTGGGAGCCGAGGCGTGCAAAGACGGGTTGAAGAAACATTTCCGCATCGACGACCGCCGGCCCCCGGGCCGTCGCGACCAGGTTTTCAGCATGCAGATCACGGGCTCGCAGCACGTAGGCCAGAGCGACTAAGGCCCCGGCCCGTCGGTAGTATTCCTCGACAGGAATGCCCGACTCCGCCGGGCGCAGCCATTGTTGCCAGCCGTAGCCGGGTCGAGACAGGGTGGGGGGTGTCGGCAGCTCGGCGGGAAACCCTGAGAGCTCGAGATGCTTGAGAAAGTCCCCCAGGGCTCGCTCTAGATTCAGCGAGCGTGGCTTGTAGGCCAGCTCGAGACCGGAGTCGAGCTCTAGTTTCAGCACTTCTTGACCGCCGGAGTGGGGGTCTGAATGGACGCACTCCAGGCGAGCAATCCGGGTGGGCTGCTTTCCGCCGAAGGTTTCGGCGAGTCGATACCGATCGTCGCCGAAATGCCGGAGCAAGCGGGCGATGGCAGCCGTCCAATTCCGAGCGATGGTCGAGAGCTGCCTTGCCAGAATGGGGAAGTGGTCGTAGAAGGCTTCGACCGGATCCGCGAGCACTTCTTCGATAAATCGGCGATAGGAAATATCCGCGCCCGCTGAAGACGGTGCGTCGCGTCGGGTCTTGAAGAGCTCGTAGGCCACAAGCTCTCCGACGGTAGCGAGGCGTCGCAGAAGGTGAGCTTGCCAAGCGAGCTGAGCTGATTCCGAAAGAAGAGCGTCGGCGGAAGGGCAGGTTTCCACCAGCCGGGTCCGGGCCCAGAGGATCCACGGAAACCAAATTTCTCTAAACGGCACCGGGCCCGCGGATTCCTCGAGACGATCCAAAAGGTCGTCTTCGTGAGGGTAGTGCGTTGCAGCGGCGGTCGATTCTAAAAAGGAAGTGAAGACTTCTTCCCAAACCGCCGGACCGACCGGATCGGGAAGACTTTCAAGACGGCAAAACGCAAAAGCAGCCAGATGCTTAGGAATCTCGTCCCAAGCGAGGCGACGCTCCAACGCTTCACCTCCACCGGCCCCGAGCGCTTTGGCCCAGGGATCTAGCAGCTGGTCTACGGGCAGTCGGTCCGGAACACCAGAGGACGACAGCCGAGCGAGACGTTCGTCGAGCGTCTCGCTGCGGCTGGTCCAGCTGGTGGGAGATTGTACGCCTGAATCGGCGAGCACGAGCACTCCGGTCGTTTCTTAGAAGAGGCTGGCCTTGATCTCGACCGCCGTGCTGGCGATCGCGTTTTGACAGTTTGCATCACCCTTCACCGTCGTGCCACCGGCCACGGCTTCGAGATCGGAGCTCGCGAGCTCGGCGCCCTCTTGAACCATGTACGGGAGAACGACGTAAACCTTTTCCGGCGACTCCTCGAGCACTTCCACAGCCATGTCGTCGGGAAGCTGCATTTGGAATTGCTCTTGGACGATTCCTTTCGGATTCCGCAGCAGAGCCGCGCGATACTCAGGGTTTTGGGTGCTGAATTTGGTAAGAAGGTCTTGCATTTCTCCGCGAGTCATCTTCATGAGGTCACCTCTTGAGTGGGTCCGATGGGTTGAGTCCCAGCGGACAAGTTGATGATGTTTTCAGGACGGTCCTTTACATAGCAGATCCTGTGCCAACACCGCGCGAGACCCATAAACGTATCTGTTCGTCGTTGTTTACACGCGATCGCACAAGAAATTCGTGCGGGTCCGGCGCGAGCGAATTCGAGCTCGATCTCCAGAAAACGGAGCTGGGGCTCCATCCGCGAAGCTGGCCGACCCGACTCAAAGACTTCTCTTTCCGGGCTTCAATCGGTGGTGCCGCAGAAAATCCATGAATTTCTGATATTCCGAAAGATTTAGAGACCAACGAGTGACGAGATTGCGATAGGAACCGAGGGTGTCGCGGAGCCCGAGAGCGACCAGCTCACACACCTCGTTGCGATTGAGATCCCGCTCCATGAAAGGTTTTTGCACCAGGTCCCAGAAGTTTCCCTCGCCTTGCTCCAGGCGACGATAGAGCTCCTCTACGACGGCAGCTTCCGGCCTCCATTCGGGCTGAAGTCGGTCCTGGAAATCCCTCGGCTCGATGGTCGAGCTTCGAGCCATGGCGAAAGCCGCCGTGGTCAAACCGATCAGCTCGCGGACATTGCCGGGCCAACGATAGCCGGCGAGGAGCTCCAGAGCGTCGGGAGAGAATCGTTTCGAGTCGCCGTATCTTTGCTTCAATTGACGAAGCACGTGGTCGGTCAGCAACCGCCAGTCATCCTCTCGCTCGCGCAGTGGCGGCACGTCGAGGCGAAAGAAGTGCAGGCGAAACAGCAGATCGCGACGGAATCCTTCGTCGGCGGCCAGCTGATTCAAGGGGCGATTCGTCGCGGCGACGATACGTACATCGGTCTTGCAGCTACGGGACGATCCCAGGGGCTGAAACTCCCCCTCTGCCAAGGTTCGCAGCAGCATGGTCTGCGCTCCGAGATGGAGGTCTCCGACCTCGTCGAGAAAGACGACGCCTCCATCGGCGATTTCAAAGCTGCCTTTTCGGTTCGTGGTCGCTCCGGTGAAGCTCCCACGTTTGTGACCGAAGAGCTCGCTGATGGTGGTGTTGGTGTCTTGGAATCGCGGACAATTCACCGAAACGTAGGGGCTTTCGGTTCGGTTGCCCAAAAGATAGAGCGTTTTGGCCAGCAGCTCCTTGCCGACACCGCTCTCCCCGCGGATCAGCACGGGCTCATCGAATGAAGCGATTTTCCCAGCTCTCTCGAGCAGATCTTCTATTTGGGGCGAAAGGCCGACGATTTCGACGGCTTGTTCCGGACCCCAGGTCTGCTTCGAGAGCCTGTAGACTTCCTGTGCCGGCGCAGAGATGTCTCGGCTTGTTCGAGTAGCAATGATTTCTTCCCCCCTTCAGGACGCACCGAACGGCCGGCGAGCCGGCTAGGTGCTTCGAGAGACATCAAACGAAAGATTGAGTATACTTCGCCTCGGCCCAGCCAGAAGGTGTTCCGAGCAGTGGTGGGGCATACGAAACCACCAGCTCGAAATTTAGCTGTAAGCTTGCTCAGGCAGGCTGCGCGAGATCGAATATTCTTAATCTTAAGCAGAGGGTATCCCTTTGGTCAAGTCCAGTGATGGGAAGGGTGACGAAGACTTGTTGCTGCGCGTGCGCGCGGGCAGCACGATCGTCGAGGAAGGGCGGATCGGCTCGGAGATGTATCTCATCGCCGAGGGCGAGGTGGAGATTTTTCGCCGTCTCGGACACGGTGAGCGCAAGGTGGCTCGATTGTCTCGCGGTGACTTCTTCGGCGAGATGGCGGTGTTGGAGCAGGGCACGCCCTACGGGGCTTCCGCCAGAGCCGTCAGCGACTGTCGCCTGCTGCCTGTCGGCTCGGCGGAGCTGGATTTTTTCCTGCGAGAGCATCCGGACATCACCCTTCGGCTGTTGAGGCATCTAGCACACCGTGTGCGCACCCAGGAGAATGAAACGCAGCGGGTCAACGAGGTCGCTGCGGGTGTTTTCGCAGAAGTCCCCAAGGAGCGCCTGCACGGCATGGAGCCGGTGACGGTTCGCAAATCCGAGCAGGCCGCCGGACCGGCCGCCAAGTTGCTCCATGAGCCTTCGGAAACCGAGCTCGACCTATACGACGGTCAGACCGTCGTGGTCGGCCGGTTCGATCCGGTGACTCGAAGCTCGACCGACATCGATCTCGGAGCTTTGGATCCCGATCGAGCCCTGAGCCGTCGTCATGCCAAGATCTGGTGCCGAGACGGCCGCTGGTACCTCAGTGAAGAGATGGCGGTACGCAACGGAACTTATGTCGGGCGACGAAAAGTCCAGCCGGGTGAGGAATTGGAGATCCACGATGGAGACGTGTTGCGGTTCGCTTTGGTGGAGCTGAGATTTCGCACCCTGAGCGGAGGGCAAGACCGTGACGCTAGCGGTTGAGAAAACGACTGCCGGTCCGTCGGTGGTGCTCAGCCTTGCGGGGCGGATCCGAGGGGCAGACTTGGCGGTCCTCGAAGCGGTATTGCTCGACGAAATCAACGACGGCTGCCGCAGCCTGTTGGTGGATCTCTCCAGTGTCGACCATCTCGTCGGCGCCGCTTTGCCTAAGTTGGTCTCGACCGGCCGTCGGCTCAAGGGCTACGGAGGACGATTCGCTGTTGCCGGTCCCTTCCGCCCCGAGGTCAGGGAGCTGTTCGAACGGGCCGACTTGGCGAACGATCTGCGGATCGTGGCGACCCGGCGGCACGGTGTCCAGTGGCTCACACAGCAAGGGCAGCTTCAGTCCAAAGCCAAGCTGGCGAGAGAGCTCTTGGCCCACGGAGATGAACCGGCGTCCAAGGTGACCGTCAAGAAGAGGCGGGACCTCAAACGCTTGAGCCGCTTGGCGGCACGGATTCTCAACGCCTGAGCGTCGCTCGAGCCTCGAAGGACCGCCGGGAACAAGCATTTTCTTGTTGCTCGCCGGACCGTGCTTGGATACAATCCTAAAACCAAGACCGATGCCTCGAAGGAAAGCTGTCCAGGCTATCTCACGTGACGCCACGTGGAGAAGGGTCTTTGGAATAAAATAGAAAGATATATTTCCTTCACTCCGTTCGCGCCTGATGGGATTCCGCCTAGACTTATTTTGATTCGGTTTGATTCGATAAGGTTTGGGCCGGCTGTAGATCTGGTGATGGTTTGAGTGTAAATCTAGACACCTCGGGAGGTTAGTCGTGAAGCTCTTTGGACTGAAAATAATAGTTTTTCTGGTGGCCGCAAGCGCATTCGCAGCCGACCCGCCCGCCCTCGATACCTTGGATCCGCAGCTTTATTCAAACCCCCCGCGGGGCGTGATCGAAGGGTGTCTCACCGACAGAAGCGGTCGCCGATCGACGGAGGTCGAAGTCTCAGTCGACTTGCCCGAGATCGCCGGCACGACAACAGATTCGAAGGGCTGCTTCAGCCTAGCGGTTCCCCCTGGAAGGCACAGGCTGAATTTCACCAAGGGTGATCGGCAAACGACCTCTTCCTCCATCCAGGTGCCGTTCTTGGGAATCGTGCGCATCGAGGCGCTCGGTCCGGATTCGACGGCTCGAGTCTCTTCGAAGACCAAGAAAAAAAAGAGAACCGGCACAGGCCGCACTTCGAGATCCGAAGAAAGAATCCGGGATCGCAGCGTCATTCGAACGTCTTCGCGCGCACCGATTCCCGAATGGATCGAGTTTGAACGAGCCGTGGAGCAGGCTCGTGGCGACACACTCACTTACGACGTCAATGGACGAGCCCTCGGAACGGCAGAGAACCGGCGATTCCAAGTGACCGTCGACGAACGCAAGTTGGATGAGCCGTTCTTCGGCATGCTGGATTGGGCTCTTTCGCGCTCGGCGATGGAAGATGTGGAGATCGTCGAGCTCGGCGTCGAGCCCGACTCGGCTGTCGGGGGATCGGGCGCGATGAACGGGGCTCTTCGACTGGAGTCGCAAGCACCGCAAGCCACTGAAGGGGGACGCATCAGGCTTGGAGGCGGTGAGCGGTCGAGCCGGACGGTCGACTTGTCCAGATCCGACAGCTTCGGCGAGAGATGGCATTTTCGAGTGGCGGGAAGCACCTCGGAAACAGAGGGTTTCTCGGTGTCTCGCACGGCGGCGCCCGAGTATTCTCGATTCTGTAGCTCCACCGGTGATTTCGAGTGTCTTCCGGCGGAGAGCGCGGCATTGGGAACACGGACCCTCGAGAGGTCTTCCGGATATGTCCGGCTGGATCGCGATTCAGGCCCCCTCGGCTTTGACGACGTCGATGGTCTGGTGACGGTGGAAGCGGGATTCGGCCAGAGCGAGGGAATCGTTCGGCTGACCGACTTCGGCAGGATTCAAACGGACGAGAGTGAGCAGCCTTGGGCAGCCGCACGTTTCTCGACCCGGTCTTGGCAGATCTCGGGGAATTATCGAAGCTTCGATTCGGGACGGCAGTCGGTGCTCGGCACCGATGACACGTGGGTTTGGGACTCCACTTCGTGGGCTTGGCGTGTCGCCACCACGCAATCCGCCTTGGCGGGAAAGCTGAATTGGTCGTTCGGTGCAACGAGAGAGGACGATCGTGTGGACAGCCTCGATCCCGACGGGCCCCAACGTCCGTCGATCCTAAGAGGCCGGTCCCAGAACCTCGGTCCCGGCCAAACCAATCCCAATCAGCAAACGCTGCTCTTCCAGCCTGTTCAGAGCGAGTCGGACGCCTACTACGGAAAAGTAGATTGGGCGGCGACCGACAACCTACAAGTCTCGCTCGGTCTGCGTTATGACGACGGATCTCTCTTCGATCCTCAGTGGTCGTCGAGGGTCTCGATCGGGTATTCGCCCTCGGATCGGCAGACCCTACGACTGGCTTACCATGAGGGATTCGTCGCCCCGAGCTTGGCTGAGCTCTATTTGCTCGCTGATGTGGGACAGGCGGTACAGCTCGGAGATCTCGAGCGAATCTGCGCGTTCGACGGTGTCGTTTGTGGTTTCGACCTAGATTTCATAAGGGGAGAAGAGGCCGGGAGCGATACGACCCCCGACACACGAACCGTGGCGCTCGGAAATCCGGGCCTGGAGGTCGAATCGACCCGATCCCTCGTGCTCGGCTACCACTTCCAGGGATCGTCGGATTTTTCTTGGTCCCTCGATTTATTCAACAACGAGCATGAGAATTTGATTTCGGACCTGGTTCCGGCATTCGACGCTCTCGGCCGTCCGGCCCATTCCATGATTCTTGGATATTCGACGTCCGAGGATCTGTCGCCGGACCGAGCCGGCGAGCTGCTGACAGAGCTGGGCAGTCTGCTGGGACCTCGATTCGGAAATCTGACCCGCATTGTCGACGGTACCCCGGTGTTGGCGGAATCGACCTACGTCAACCTCGGCGACGCCCGCAGCAGAGGTGTCGATGTCGGCCTTCGATGGAATCCGGGGGCGATCTCGCTGGCCTTGACTTACAGCTACTTGGACTTCGAGGTCGAGCGCGTGCGCTCCGGCGTGGATCCGCGCCTATTGTCCGCCAACGCACCGGAAAACCGAGTGGGTCTGGTCATTTCCTACCTCGGCGACCGCTGGGGCGTGACCTTGGGCGCTCGCTGGTTCGACGACTATCTGTGGGTCTCGGGTCCATTCCGAGGCACTGTGGAGTCGCAAGTCATCTCCGATGTCGCCGCCCGCTGGGACTTCAGCCGCAACTTCAACCTCAACCTATTCGCCGAAAACCTGACGAGCGGAGGGGACCATCAAGTCTTCGGCGGCGCGCTCCTCGACCGGCGCGTCACCGCCAGCCTCGGCTTCGAATGGTAGGACGATCATCCATACGACAGACTATGCCCGCGCGTCTCTAAGGACGCTCGAATTAGCTTACCACCACCAACCAGGGGGCCCCTGATGGTGGTGGTATTCCGAAAGTTCCGCCGACTGCGGCGTAAACTCGGTCTAAGGATCCCCAAAGAAAACATGTCGATCAGCGGGAAACTAACTCAGTTCTTAATAGCAGCTCCAGCAGCCACGTAAGCCGCCCAATAAACCCTTTGTTTGCCGTCGTTCTTTTTTGCTAGGCATGGATCGTCGACGCCCTGGGCCGAAATTTCCAGATACCAAGGCCCTCCCGGATTCTCGTAGTATTGGGCTGTGGCCCGGACCCGCTCGAAGACCGATCCGAACGAGTTGCCGGCAGCTCCTTCGGGTCCAAAGGACGGATTGAGCAGCTGAAGATCGAGGTCACTGTGCCTTTGGTTGATCGTCTCCGGCCACCAAATGGCAGCATCGACCATCGACCCCTTCTCGACTTCGGCCAACGGAATCCAAATCGATTCTCCCTGGCGAATTTCGACCTCGCCGAAGAAAAGCCTTCCGGTGTTCGGCAGCAAGATTCGCCCGGTTCCTTCTTTCGGGGTCCGACAGGCGTCGTAGGGAGTTTGACCACTGACCAAGGTCAGGGGATAGATCAGCCCTGGGTCGACGATCTCGGGGAATTGGCTCGGCGGGAACGCGTTGACGACCAGCGCTTTCAGCAGAGCGGCCGCTCCGGCCACATAAGGGGCGGCACCGCTGGTTTGGATGTGGTGGCCACACCTCCCGGAGCCGCGGGCCAAGGCTTCCGTTCCCGTGGGACCCAGCACGTCCGGTTTGGTGCGACCGTCCCGAGTCGGGCCGTAGCCTCCTACGAGCTGGGTGGGATCGTGGATCTTGACTCCACCGGCCCCCAGCACCTTGTGGGCATTGCCGGGACTCGTCACTCCTTTGCCGAGCCCTGTATTTCCCACCGGCGCGACCACCACATGGCCGGAGTCGAAGGCGAGATCCGCGAGCTTCGCTACGACTCCCCGAGAGGTTTGAATGGACTGAACCTGGGCCAGAAGCACCTCCGCGCGCTGATCTCGATTCGGAATACCCAGCGAGCCTAAAGCTCGCTTCAACGCTTCCTCCTGATGAGTATCGATGCCGATCTTGAAGCTCACCAGCTCGAGATCCGTGACACCACCGTAGGCGCCCGCACCCTCGCCGGAAAGAATGCTCGCGGACTTGGTGCCGTGGCTTTCTTCATTGCTGTCGCCCGAGCCGTGGACACAGGCATTGCCACCGGCACCTCCTCCGGCACCGGTCCGGCAGTCGAGGGTCGCTCGAAACGACGTGCCCGAGAGTCTTCCGCTGTCGACTCCCGAATCGAAGAGCCCGATTCGAATCTCGGTTCGGCTTTTGTCCAACCGGGCTTTCAGCGGATCTGAACGGATCAGAGCTCGGCCGTCGGCAATATCGTCGCCGTTTCCGGGCACACAGAGCCCGCTCGTCGAGCTTCCTTCGGCGGCAAGGGATCGATGGGTGGCCAAGCTGGGTTCGAACGAAACGATTTCCCACAAGTTGTCGTCCTGGGACGAGTAGACGGCTCGGCCACGGATGTCGGCTCTTCTATAGGTTTCGATCGTCGAGATGAGGCCTTCTCCCGAGTCCGGAGTGTCCGTGGAGAGGAAAAATGCGCCGATTTCTTTAATGGCCCTCACTTCGAGGTCGTCACGAGAAAAGATCTCATGGACGAGCGCTTCGGTCGCTCGTTCGCCATCCTCAACTTGGAGGCAAGCTTCTTCACCCTCGACCGGCTCCAGGACCAACCAATATCCATTCACCGTGCCGGGGTAGTTACCGGCGGCCACGGACCTGGCTTCGCGGCTGATCGGGTCGATCCATGGATACTCGCTTTGGCGGACTTTGGGCTCGAAGCTATCTCGGGTGATCGGCCATTCCGAGCAGGAATGATTTAGGGTCGAGCCCCGCACCGACCCTTCCACCAGCTGAAGGCCGTACCGTTCGCAGCGACGGTCGACGGGCTGGGCCGCTACGGATCCACAGACCAGAAAAAGCACACCGACGGTGGCGAATCTTAGGGCTGTTTTGCTCATCAGAACGCCAGCCCGGGGCATTTCACGGGTTTCAGCCCGGGAAGATCTTGACATTGGGAGATCCCGTTGGCATTAAAGCTGGGGATCTTACGATTGGGTAGTTGAGTATTTGGGTCCTTGAAGAGGTTGTAGAGGTAGACGAAGTGGTCGAAGTTTTCTCCGGTCGGATGCTCGGGTGCGTTCACGACCCATACCTCGACGACTTTTTGACCAATGATCGGGACCTTGATGTTTGGGCTGACCGTGGTGCCGTCACTGTGTTTCCTGCGAGCGAATTCAAGGGTCGGTGGGTTGGTCGGATTCGGACCTTGGATCTGCAGCTCGTATACCAAAGTGTCGGCCAACCGGGCGCAGCGGGAGTTGGTGGTCGTCGGGAATTTCCAACGGCGGCATACCTCTACGTCCCGAGCCGCCAGCTTGCCGGCGCAATGGTTTCCGGCGTGGCAAACATCGTTGACCAGCGGGTAACCACCAGTGAGAAGTAGCCTTGACGCCACTTTGTCGAGGTTCGCCGGAATCTGTGAGGAAGATAAAGGCTCGAGCAAGCCCTCTAAGGGCGTCAGCAGAGGGACTCCACCGGGTTTGCGGGTGGCAGGGGTTTTTCTCGCAACGATCGGCCCCTGACATCGATGGTGTCCTTTTACGTTGACTGGACCGGCCAGCTCGTGGAGATCGCCCACGTACTCTCGAAAGGTGTGGTCGATTCTCAAGGGCCGATCGACGGTCAACGAGGTGCCGTTGACCAGGATCTCCAGATCGTGACCCTTGAGGTCAGTCTTCTTCGAGCTGCAATTTTTGCCTTCGCCGTCACATCCGAACCGCAGCTCGGTCACATGGGGATGACTGGTGGTCGCAGGGACCTGGGCCATGAGCGCCCACAGGGTCGGGGCCGTTTCATTGAGCCCGGGCGTGGGGCCATAGGCGATCAAGCCGGTGATGAGAATGCGTAGGGTAACCATTTGTGTCTCCTCCGTAGGTCGTTTTCGTCAGCCGGCGCCCAACATTTGGAACGTCGCAATAGATTGGACGGACCCGGATCCGAAATTTCCGAAAAAATCTGATTTTGTTCGGCGGAGCGCTTCAGCTGGAGGCACACCCGAAGCCACGTACCGATGGAGCTCCGACAAGATTTCGGCGCTGCTCGCATCGTCGATATTCCAAAGGGTGGCCAGCACGCTGGGCACCCCCTGAGCAAGAAAAGGGCGAGCCAGGCTGTGGGGACCTTCGGTCAGGGAAATCTGGCCGACGCCGGTCCGGCAGGCCGCTAGCACGGCAAAGCGTAGTCGGCCCAGAGGGAGGTCGTAGAGCTGGTGAACGTAAACCGGCTCGGTAGCACCGCCAGAGGAAAGGGCCACGAAGGAAAAGAGGGGATATTCGGCATTGACCACCGCATGGGTGGCCAGGTGCAGGACCTCGGCCCGTTGCAGCCCGGAGCGGAACGCCTCCAAAGTGCCTTGGTCGTCGAGCAGCATCACCGGCTCGCCGTAGTGCTCCGACACCTCGCGGGCCTCACGCCCAGCTCCGGGCAAGGGCCGGAGGTTTGAATCAGGGTCGAATTCCGTGATCGCCACGGTCAATAGGCTTCGTGGCGGAGTGGTCGGAAGGCGGACGGGGGTTTTTGCTTGCAGCCACAAGGAAAAGCTCGGGACCACGGTCACCCGAACATCTTGAAAAAGGTGTCGGCCGTCTCTCAAAAGACTGTCGAACGGGATCCGGAATAGGTCTTTGTCCGGCACGATCACCAGATTCTCGACCTGCCGCAGCTGGTCCGCGATCGGCGCGATCGTCAGCTCGGAGAGCCGGTCGAGCGCCTGATTGAAACGGGGGTCGGGACGGCCGCCGGCTTCGCCGATGGCAGCCAGTTGAGCGACTAGCCGACCGATTTCTCGATGCCGATTCGGCAATCGGAAAAGCTCGGTAGCTCGATGCTTCTGGACCCAAAGGAGCAACTCGTCGTCCAGAACGAAGAAAAAGAGGACAGCCGACCGAGCGTCGAGATGGTTCTCGACCTCCGTGGGCTCGGCAGCCCGCTCCGAAGCCAAAAGATCTTTCAGCACCCGGGCTTTGGACCGCTCGGCGATGAACAGGGCTTGCCGACTCTCGCCAGCATCCAAGAGTAGGGGAATCAATTCGTCGAAGAGCTCACGGGATCGGTCGAAATAGGAAATCCGTAAATCCTTTTCGGGCAGATTTTTCCTGAGATCCTCGAAAACCTCGATGCCCCGAAGTAAATCCGACACGGCTAGGTCGACCCGGGTGCGGGGATGGACGGCGGCTCGATCCCTCAATAGGGCGGGCAACCGGGTTCGGTCACCGCTTCGGGCGTAAAGCTCTTCGGCCGCGTCCAACCGACGAAGCGCCTCGGGGTAGGGCAGGTCGGCCAAGGTGCCACGAATCCACTCCACGTCTGCTTTCAGCCGATCCGTCAACCCACCGGGGGGCAGATCGGCCAGCTTTGGCTCGATGGGTCGCAGTACCTGCGTGGCGGTGTCCGAGCTTCCCGAACGGCCGAGGGCTCTTGCGTGCCAGATCCGTGCTTCGATCGCGAAGATAGGATCTGCCAACTGCTCGGCTTCCTTCACCATCTGGTCCAGGAACGGCAACGCGAGAGCCGGAAGATTCTCCGAAAAGAAACCGTCCGCAGCTTCGTAGAGCATATTGTGCCGCCGTCGCGGATCAGGCACCTGGTCGAGCCTAGCCATCGCCTGCAGTCGGTAGCGCCAAGCCCGGCGGCGATCTCCCAGCTCTTGGGTCGTTTCCGCCAGCAGGCTGCGGGCGGCCGCCTCGTGACCGGGTTCGCCCGCGGCTCCATAGAGCTCGATGCTTCGTTTGAGGTGTTTGGAGCCCTTGAGCAAGTCGCCTCGCTTTCCTCGGCAAAGAGCCATCAGCCAATGGCATCTGGCCTGGAGCGCAGGATAAGGCTCGAGCTCGCTCGATCGGAGCAGGCTGGTCAGGGAGCCGTAGGCTTTGTCGAAATGGCCCTCGTAGTAGTCGAGAATCGAAAGCAGGATGTCCAGTCGAAACCGAAACGGGCTGCGAAAGCGATCCAGGACAGCTTCCGCCTGCGACCATCGGGCCTCGGCGACGTTTAGATCACCCCGTTCAAAAGATTCGAAACCGTCCGCGAATTGCTTGTGGGCCTCGACGAACACTGCTTGTTCACCCGGAGCCAAGGCCTTGAAAGCCCGAAGCGTATGAGCAAAAAACGGGCTGCCGTCGACGGATTCGAGAGCTTGGGACAAACGCTTGGCACGGGCGCGGGTCGAGGGATCCGTGCCGAGGAAGAGCGGGATCTCCCGGCCTTGGGAGAGCTCGCGGAGGAGCTGAGGTAGCGCTTGAGGTTCAGTCCTCAGAGCACTCGACGGGTCCCCTTGGAGAACATGATTCGAGATGTCTTTACGAAGCTCGGACGTCTGGACATCGTCCAACGACCTTAGCGATTCAAGGGCTTCTTGCCGCCAAGCCGGATCGCTCTCTCGGTCCAGGAACTGCTGCCACCTCTCTCGGGCCGGGTTTCGAAGACCAAAGATCGTCAACCAAACGGCCTGATTAAACAGCAAGGACTGAGACGGAGATCCCAGGGAGCGTGCTCGTTCGAAATCCGCCAGCGCGACGGGTAGGTCCCCATGGGAACCACGCTTCTCGGCCAAAAACCATCGAGCCACCGCCAAGTCGTTGAGGTGCTCGGGATTCTCGGGTTCTTGCGAGACCCGACGCTCGAGATGGCTCAACAGCCGCCGGCCGACAGTCTGCGAGCTTCCGGCGCGAGCCAACTGCCGGCTCAGCTCGAAGGCGCGAGTCCGATGACCGGAACCCCACGAGATCCTCGGCGCAGGGGACGCTGTTTGCGGATCGGCCTTAGGGGGAGAGCAGAGGATCGAACCGGAATCTGCCACGGCGGGGCAAGGTGAGTGGGGTTGACCAGAAAGTCGAAAAAGGGTGATCCGTGAGCCGTCACGGACGGGAGCCGGATCCTGAACGCAGGCTCCGCCGAGCATGGCGGCCAGCAACATCGCCGCTCGCAACGAAACAGGTTTGATCTTAAAAGGCATCCTCTCGCGCCATCATGGCAGGTGATGCCCGCCGCCCTCAAGCGTTCCGGCCCTTCGACGGCGTCCGCCACGCCGATTTCAGGTAGGCTTGCCTCGCCACAGACCCATGTAGTGAGGAAGCGCTTTGGATCAGAATTGGCGGACGATCACCGAATCGGAATTTCCTTGGGAGCGAGAGGCGCTGGCGTTTATCCGACGCCTCCTGCCCGACGACGAGCGGGTGCACGCCTGGGCCAATTTCGAGATGGTGACGCGGGACGGTCGAATCTACGAGCAGGATCTCCTGGTCGTGACCCCGGCCGGTGTGTTTTTGGTCGAGATCAAGAGTTGGCCCGGGCGCATCAGCGGAGATGCCGGAACCTGGACCTGGCATCATGGCGGGCTGGAGCGGACCTACGACAACCCGCGTCTCATCACCAATCGCAAAGCGAAGATCCTCAAGAGCCTGTTGGTCGGCCGACCGGAGATGAAGAAATTTCGCCAACAGCTCTTCATCGAGGCGTTGGTATTTCTTTCCGACCCCGACCTCCGGCTGGATCTCGACGAACGGGCTCGGCAGGGGGTATGGCTTCGGGATCGGGAAGCGAGCGACGGAGTCCGGGCTCGATCCGGCATCGTCCGGGCGATGACCGAGCTTCGAGGTCGCCCACGGGTCGACCGACCCATGGCCCGGGCTCTGGTCAAAGCCGTGGAAGGCATCGGCATTCGACCGTCCCAACGGGTGACGCGTTTCGGGGACTACCGTCTCCAAGAGCTTTTGCACGAAACCGAGACCTACCAGGAGTGGAAGGTCGAGAAAACCAGCATCGCCGGCCTGGTGCGAAGAGCTCGGCTCTATCCGCTGGCTCCCGACGCTTCCCAAGAGCTGAGAGAGCGTCGGGATCGGGCGGCTCGCCGAGAGTTTTCGTTCCTACGAGATCTCCAACACCCGGGCATCCTGTGGCCCGTGGATTTTCACGAAGACGATCGCGGACCGGTGGTGCTCTTCGACCACGATGGTGACGGCTTACGATTCGATCACTTCGTCAAACAAGAGCATCATCGCTTGAGCCTCGATCAGCGGCTCGACATGGCTCGACAGCTTTTCGAAGCCGTGGCCTTTGCCCACGACAAAGGTCTTATCCACCGCGCTCTATCTCCCCGGGCGGTCACCGTTTCGGAAAAGCGCGGACGGCTGAGGGTGCTGGTGGGGGATTGGCAGGAAGGACGCCGACAGCTTTCGACGGGGCACGGCTCCATGCTGGATGCCACGGATCACGTGGGCCGCGACCTGGAGGCCCTGGATCGATTGTATTTGGCCCCGGAGGTTTGGACTCAGCAGAGAATCGCCGAATTCGACGAGCCGAGCTTGGACGTCTTTTCTCTCGGTGTGCTCGCCTATCATCTTTTCGCCGGTGGGCCGCCCGCTCTGGATTTCGCGGACATGCAAACCCGGTTGAAGGAAGGTCCGGGGCTTCAGCTTTCGTCCGTGGTCGACGGAGCGGTCATGAGCCTGCAAATGCTCGTTTGTGACGCCACCCATCCGGACGTGACGGGCCGGACGCCCGCGGTTCGAGATTTGCTGGAAGCGTTGGAGGAAGTGGAAGAGGAGCTGACCGCTCCGGACGCTTCGAGCTTCGTCGATCCGAAACACGCCAAGGGCAGAGATCGTCTGGCGGGTGGTTATCAAGTGGTGCGGGTGCTGGGAAGCGGAGCCACAGCGCGGGTGTTCGAGGTCGAGGTGCCTGGGCCGTCTACGGACCGAGAATCCGTGCTCAAGGTGGCCTTGGATCCCGAGCACAACGATCGATTGGTCGATGAGATGGAGGTGCTGGAGCAGCTTCGTCACAGCCATGTGGTCGCTCCGCGGGCGTTGGTGGATGTGGGTGAGCACAAAGGGATTCTGATGGAGTCCGCCGGCAGCCAAACCTTGGAGCGACGGCTGCGGGAAGAGGGCGCTCTCGATGTCGACGACTTGCGCCGGCTGGGGGACGAGCTCCTACAGGTGGTCGAGCACCTCGAGGAAAAGGGAATCGCCCATCGCGATCTGAAACCTTCAAATATGGGGCTCTGCCGCCGCGGCCAAGGGCGCACGCATTTGGTGGTTTTCGATTTTTCTCTCTCGCGGGTGCCCGTGGACCGGGTACGCGCCGGTACAGTGGGTTATGTGGATCCCTTTTTGCGCACCGCCGAGCGCGGCCGGTGGGACGTGCACGCCGAGCGATTCGCCGCCGCGGTGACCCTCTACGAATCGGCTACCGGCTCTCGTCCCGTCTGGGGCGACGGCCGTTCGGATCCGGCCTTGGCCACCGACGCGACCCCTCGGGTCGAGGTAGAGCAATTCTCGGAGCTGGGGGAGGGGGCCGCCGAGGCTCTGCGGGAGTTTTTTTTACGCGCTCTGAGCCCGGACTATCGGGACCGCTTCGATACGTGCGAAGACATGTTGCAGGCGTGGCGCGCCGCTTTCTTGGTCAGAGCCAACTCGCCGCGCTCCATGGAGCAGATCGACCCAGAGAGATCTGGGGTCGCCGAAGGTGCCCGATCATCTCGTGGTCCGACCGGGCAGATTCCCGAATCTTGGAAAGATGCCTCCCTGGAGACCCCGGTCGAGGCCCTGCACCTGGCGAAGCGATCGTTGCGGGCCCTGGATCGCGCCGGCGCCCGAACGGTGAGCGACGTTCTAGGCCTTCAGCTCGACGATCTGGCCGGTCAGCGCAACGTCGGTGTCAAAACCCGCCAAGAGCTGGCCCGTCTGCTGGAGGCCCTCAGGGAGCGGTTCCCCGATTTCGTGTCCGTTGCCGAGCCCGAGGCCGGTGAAGAGGACCTTGCCGAGGTAGGCGCCTGGAGCTTGGACCGCCTGGCGCAGCCGCTGATTCCAGCGAGTCGCAGGAAGGACTCCAAAGAGCCGGAAACGCTGGCTCTGTTGCTCGGCTTGGAAGAGGGCTCAGCAGGCGGCAAGCCGACTGCGTGGCCGTCCCAGAGCGAGGTGGCCGAATGGTTGGGTGTCACCCGAGCGGCCATCGGCCAGAAAACCGTGAAGGCCAGGGAACGGTGGCGACGTCAGAAGGCGCTGACCGCCTTGCGCGCCGATATTTCCAACCACTTGGCGCTCCACGGCGGGGTCATGGCCCTGGACGAGTTGGTGCGCCTGCTCCTGCTTCTGAGGGGCTCCACCCTCCGGGGTGAGGCCCGCCGGCGCGTGGCTTCGGCGGTGGCGCGGGCCGCGGTGGAAACGGAATCCACTTTGGATGAGCCCAAGTTCTCGGTTTGGCGCCGGGGTGGTGATGTCTTTTTCACCACCGCGGGTGCCGCCGGTCCCGGTCCCCGTTGGGCGGATTGTGCCCGTTCGCTCGGCCGCCGGGCGGACCAGCTGGCTGCCGAGCAGCCCTTGCCCAGCGCGTCACGGGTCTTGGAAGAGTTGTCTCGGGTGTCACTGCCCGAGGATTTGAGCCTCGACCCAGATCGCCTTTTGAGCTTGGCGGCCGCGGCTTCCGAAACGGCGGCCCTTTCGCCGCGCGGAGAGCTCTACCCGAAGGCGATGTCTCCCCAGCAAGCGGTCGAGCTGGCCCAAGGAGCCCTATTGGGCGCTCGACGACTCGACGTGGTGGGAACGCATCGTCGAATCCGAGGCCGGTTTCCCGAGATCGGCCCCTTGCCGGGCCGCAAAGAGCTGGACCGATTGCTGGAGCAGGCCGGCACGGGGCTGAGGTGGATCCCTACCGGGGAAGGACTGGAGCAAGGTTATTACCAGTCTGAGCTTCCCCAGGGTGGGACCGTGTCGAGCCTTTCGGGCGAAGGCCTGTCCGACGCTGGCCTTTCCCCCGATTCCACGCGCTTCGAAGAGCGCCTAGCCAAGTCGTCCGCCAACGGGGATTTCTTGGTCCTTCCGGTGGCCCCCAGGCGGGCTGAACGGGTGGCCCGGCAGCTCGGCGAGCGATTCGAGGTGACGAGTCTCAGCCTGGATCAATTGTTGATCGAAGCCATGCGCGCTGAAGCAAAAACCGCCGGAGCCGAGTGGGACGTGGTGCTCGAAGCCGATGCCGCGGCAAGGGACAGCGAGGATTGGGAGATTCTCGTCAAGCTGGTGCGAGATCGAGCCTTGCCGCGGGTCGAAAGAACCTTGGCCGAGCATCGAGGCACCGCGCTCGTCACCCATCCCGGCCTGCTCGCCCGATACGGCTGCCTCTCGTTTTTGGAACGGCTTCGAGTCCGTTCGGGGCCGGATCTGGGATTCTGGATCCTCGTGCCCACCGGCGACACCCAAGGCCGCCCCCGGATCGACGGTCAGGCCCTGCCGCTGGTGCCCGGCGAGTGGCTCACGGTGCCTCGGGGTTGGCCGGTGGGGTAGCTTGCAGCTCGGGGAATTTGGCTGGGTCGTAGCGCAGATGGATTGATTTGAGGTCCGGGCCGAGGTCTGCCACATCGACAGGATCGCCTTCACAGAGCATTAGGATGCCATGGTCTTTCGAGAAATCCTCGTGGAATAGGCGAAGTGCGAAGAACTCACTTGGTTGACTGGAATCTGAGTTTTTTGGGGGCCTCTTGAGAAATGAAGCCTCGATTTCTTGAACGACAAAAATAACCCTATGATCCTTTAGGAGCTCGTCCGCCAATTCGTCGTGTGAGATCAGACCAGTTTTCGAAAGGACTTTCTGGGCCCTTTCGGAGAGCGAGGTTCCCGTCTGTACGGCCGTTTCCAGCCCGATCGCTATGGGAGTCAACGAGCTGGGAAATACCTTCCTAAATCTCTGCCAGAGGGGCAAGTTTGTCACTAATGCCAATTGAAGACGCTTGGCGACGCCCTCGGGATTTGCAGTGAAGGCAACCAAATCCCTCCGCTTCCTTAGATCGTCTAGAACGCCGAGCTCCTGTCTCGTCGGGGTAACCGAAGATTGCAAGGTACCCAGCAAATAACGCAGCATCTGGACTACGGAGGCGCCTGACAAATTACGGAACAATTTGGTTGCGGAGGGTCTCGAGACATCCGACAGTTGCCAAAACAACTCGACTCGATAGAAACGGAGAAGTCGTTGGCGGATGGGTCCAAAGGCCAGAAGGACAGAGCTGAAATCCAGATTCCAGCGGGATTTTCGTAGGACCCACTTCCTTAGATGCTTTGAAAATGGAAAGGCAAGCAGAAGTAAGTTGATAACAATCTTGAAGACTAAGAAAACGGGAATCGGCAATGCCAGAAGACTCACGAGAGGCAAAGGCCAGTAGTAGAAAGTCTGTGTTTTTGAAGTATTGCCGAGTGAGTCCCTCAATTGGAGGGAAACTTTTTGTGGAATCAGCAAACTGAGGTTGAAGTGCTGGAAGCCGACGGGACTGCTCGGATGGCAAGGTTCAGTAGCGGTCCTCGATGTCCGACCTGGCTGAAGAAAAGATGCCGGGGAGGTAGTGATTTCGAAGAATTCGCAATCGCTACCGGGATGTCCGAGGCCTGCGGGAGCAGGGATCTTCTTTCCATCTCTGAGATAACCGGTTTTCTTGAGATCGAGCTTTAGGGTAGAGCCGTAGACCAGCTTGTGGTCCTTGGCGATTTCGTGGGAAACCGTTTCGAAGTGAAGCGAGCTTTCTCGGTCCATGCGAAACAGCCCGCTTCGGCCCCAGAACCAAATGTCTTTCCCTGTATCCACAAGATCCGCGATTTTGAGCGCTCGATTCTCTTCGAGCACTCCCAGTAGCGGTGAGAGCGAATAGGAATTCGTCGAGGACCTTTTCTCTAGAAGGTACGGGCCAAGTTCCGTTCTGAGCCAGACTCTTCCGTCCTTCAAAGGTTTGATGTCGAGAACTGGTCCGCCGGAAATTTGCGCCGGATTCACCACTGTGTCGAACCGTGGTCCATGATCTGTTTCCCGTACTTTGAGCACGTTTCCGTCGTGAGTTCCCAGCCAGGCCCCGTCGTCAATGCCGGAAACGACTAGAATTCCGTTCTCTGAATCGAGCAGCGAGTCGAAGACGCTGAACTCGCTCAGTGAGGCTTGCATCCCGGAATCCTTGGGGATTGCATACACCTCACCGGGTCTGGAAGTGCCGTGGGCAGAGCTAAGGGTCCAAATCCAAAGGTGGTTGCCGATTTCTCTTAGGCCGGCAACGGTATTCGGCAGGGTATGTTCGATGATGGTTTGTCCGTCCAGCGATCTAGCTTTGAGGAACCTCGTCCCTCCGATCCAAAGCTGGCGATTGAATGGGGCCAGCGCCATCACCGCTTCGGTTCCGGAAGGACCGGCAGGCTTATCTTCTAGGTCGTAGCACTGGTATCCGGGTGAATGTGTCGCACAAATTAAGCTGCCGAAGGAGGCCAAGCCAAAGGAGGTTTTGGGAGTGGTCTGTTGCCAAGAGATTGGAGAGCCCTCATCAGGTATCTGAGTCCAATACAGCCCATTTTCTGCCGCAACCCATAAGCGCGGGCCCAGCCTTCTGAAGGAATGAACCTTGCCGGGGCGGGTGCCCACAGCCGGCTCGCCAGGGAACAGATCATCAGCTCGTCCTAGGTCTTTCGTGCCCTGCGCATATTCTTCGGGCAAGTCAACAAAGGAAGCCCCTTCTAATGTTTGAAGTTTGGACGAAGTGGCTAGGTAAACGCGGTCGTCGACGGCGATTCCGACTGGGCTTGAATCGAAAGTCCCTTGAACCGGGATCAGCAACTCGCCGTGAGCTTGAGCACATAGCGCGGCCAGCACCCAAACCAGAGGGGTGCACCGAAGGAAAGCCGATTTTTTCATGGGGTTATCTGGAGGCTTGTCGAGCGTGCACGGAGGAGTCCGGGTAACTCCTCACACATCGCGCCGTGAATTTGGTTTGAAACGCCCTAAAGTTGTTCATTGGCGCGAATGCCACCGAAGAGATCTTCCTAAAGGGAGCTATTCTTCCGTCAACCCCGAGCTCCTCAACTTGGCCTTTTTCCACGAAAGCCCACGTCGGGCCCGGGACCACAGTGAGATGGGCGGCGTGTGACGGCACCTGAGTTCTGGAGAGCACCTCGCCGGTCGCAGGGCTAATCTCGTAAAGCCACCAGTTCGTCTCATCCCTATCTAGGTTCAACGGCTCTTTGAACAAGACGAAGAGGCGCTCCTCAATTCCGTAGATGCCGGCCAATGACTCAGAGCTCTCATAGTTCTGGAGCGATAAGGTCGCGAGCTCAGGGCCCCTGCCTGCTCTGGATTTGTTCAGATCTATCTCAGCTTTTGCAACTCGGCGCAGTGCTTGAGGGAAGCCGTCCAGCCAGCGAGGCTCCGTGCTTCCGAACGAAATCTCTCCCAAGCGAGGTTCTGCTACACCTTCAACCTTGCCGTCGACGAATTCGCCGCCTTCAAGGAAGAGAGCGTAGGCTTTTCCTGCTGCCGTTGCGAAATAGGGAAACTCGAAGTAACGGCTGCGGAAACTGAGGGGGCCCATGTAGTGAAACTTCTTGACGACACTCCCCTGCATGTCCGCGTTGAAAGTGATGAAAGCCGTAGAAAAACGATCGGCTGGTTTGGTGAGGGTAGGATCCGGATCCACGAGCTGCACCAATCCGGCAAAAGCAACTTCCGGCGGGCCGTCTCCAGTGGAATCTTCGATGGGAGTCCAGTCAAACATGCGAACGACTTGACCCAAGCTAACGGACTGACCCCCGACCTCGGCTTGCGGCAACGACCCCAACTCACCATGGTAACTCAGATCCAGCGGCTGGCTGCTGTTCTTGTTGAGTTTGGCGAGTCGCCCTTGCTCGATGTCTTGAAAGATGATCTCGCCATCTCGACCTCGGATTCGAGACGGGATCGTATTCGAGAGATCGATCTTGAGCATGGAGGAGCTGAGCTGCGACGACTTTTGGTTGCCCTTCGACAGTACCAGTTGGCCGTTGGTGCGAATCTCCACGATGTCTTCTCTAGTCGTATCTACGACTACTAGAGTCGGCTCGCCGTTTCGATCCACGCCCCAGGCTCCGGAAGCAGTGGAGTAGATCTGGCGGTCAAGCGTTGTATTGCCACACACCCCATCTTTGGGGACATATTTGCTGCCGCCTCCGAAAGCTGGGCTTCCAGACCAAGAAGCTGTGAGTAGCGCGCAGATCACCATCGAGACGGTCGAGAGGTGATCAAGGTACTGGCGGCGATGGGATCGATGCGGCTTGTCCATGATTCGAGACTCCAGCGAGAGTATGTTCAATTTTTGGTAGTGCTTTGATTTCAGAAAAAATTGGATCTGGAGTCAACAATCTATGGGAAATCCTCCGCACGAGGAGCTTGCGGAGTCCCAACTGCCGTTGCCGCATTTTTCGAGACCAAGGTAAGAGTCAGCCGCTTCTGGTTGGGTAGCGGGGGCTGTCAGGCCACAGCTGTATTTCGGAGCTTGGGAGCTGAGAGGTATCGAAGCCAGGAGCATAATGAGAAAGACGAAAGCCGGTCGCGTGAAAACCTTTAACTTCGAGAACATAGTCATCCCTCCAAGTGGTCAGAGACCACAAATTTCGGCCAACTTCCAAGGCTGTCGGCGGTGGTCGGCTCGTTGCAGTGTCGGTTTCAAAGCTTCGAAGCTCCGAAACGTCGATCACCCACACTACGGACGAACCCGACACGGAATTCGATAGCTGTGGGGTAAATCATCCCCAAGCACCTCTGGTTCTTCTGCGAATTTGGCGGACACTACCGAAAAGACGGGCGGTTGTCAATCGGCCGCTTTAACGGAAGGTCTACCGTCGGGAGCCGCCTCCCGAGAGGTCGCAAAGGATCCTGGGAGTCGAGCCCGGTGGTTCGAATCCCAGACCGCTGTGTATCTAGGCTTCTATCCTAAACAGCGACAAACCGGTGGAAAAGGGCTCATGCCTCGACCATTAATTTCTTGATGGAGCGCTCTTCTGGCGGATTGGTTCGCTGATTCCGTCCGGTTTCGGACGGACCTTGGCATTATACTGCATCTGCCGGGACAATTCCGACCTGGGAAATTCACTAGGCATCGTAGGGAGATGGCGCGTGATCGATAGGCTGCGTTTGTTGGGGGATTTGAAACCGCTTTTGGCGACGCTCGAAGACGATTTGCGGGCCCGCTTGGGGGCCCACGACGAGCTGGACGCGGGTTGGCGGGCGGAATACGAAGCCGCGCGCGAGGCGCGCCGAACGGGCGACGCTTACGCCGCTTGGCGCGACCAGCAGCTGACTCAAGTGGGTGTGGCCTGGCTGCTCGGGTGCGTGTTTTTACGCTTCTTGGAAGACAACGCCTTGGTCGACGCGCCGGGCCTTGCCGGGCCGGGGGAGCGCCTGGAGCAGGCCGTGGAGCGGCATTTGCTCTACTTCCGCGAGCACCCCGAGCTGTCGGATCGCGAGTATTTGCTCAGCCTCTTCGAGGCGGCGGCGGGACTGCCCGGGGCGTCGGAGGTCTTCGACCCGGCGCACAACCCCCTGTGGCGGCTCGGACCGTCGGGCGACGGCGCTCGCGCCCTATTGGATTTTTGGCAGCAGCGGGATCCGGACAGCGGTGAGCTGATCCACGATTTCACCGATCCGGATTGGGATACCCGCTTTCTCGGCGATCTCTACCAAGATCTTTCCGAGGCCGCGCGCAAACGTTACGCGCTCTTGCAAACCCCCGACTTCGTGGAATCCTTCCTGCTCGACCGCACCCTCGGTCCGGCGTTGGAGGCGTTTCCCTTGGAGGAGGTTCGCCTGCTCGACCCCACCTGCGGCTCGGGGCACTTTCTGCTCGGCGGTTTCGAGCGGTTGTTGGACCGCTGGTTGGGGCACGCGCCGGAGATCAATGTGCGCGAGTTGGTGCAGCGGGCGCTCGACGCCGTGGCCGGGGTGGACGTCAATCCCTTCGCGGTGGCTATCGCGCGTTTTCGGCTGCTGGTGGCGGCCTTGCGGGCCTGCGAGGTCCACAGCCTCCGGGCGGCGCCGAGCTTTCGCCTCAACGTGGCCTGCGGCGACTCGTTGCTGCACGGTCCGCGCTTCGGCACGGGCTCGATCGGCGCTACCCGCGGCACCCAGACCAGCTTGCTCGACGTCGATCCCTTGGCTTTTGTTTACGAGACCGAGGATCGCGACGCCCTGCGGCGGATCTTGGGGCGTCAATACGCGGCGGTGGTGGGCAATCCGCCGTACATCACGGTCAAAGATAAGGCGCTCAATCAGGCCTATCGCCAGAAATACGGTAGCTGCCACCGTCAGTATTCTTTGGCGGTGCCGTTTTTCGAAAGGTTTTTTGAGCTGGCGACTTCAGGCGACGCCTCCGAGCCGGCGGGATTCGTGGGCATGATCACGGCGAATTCCTTTATGAAACGGGAATTCGGCAAAAAGCTGGTGACGGACTTCATCCCTAACCTGGACCTCACCCACGTCATCGACACCTCCGGTGCCTACATTCCCGGCCACGGCACGCCGACAGTTATCCTGTTGGGTCAGAACCGCTCTCCAGTGAAAGCCAACGTGCGGGCGGTGCTCGGCATCCATGGTGAGCCGTCGACACCTTCCGACCCTTCCCAAGGTAAGGTCTGGCGCTCGATTGTCGGCAGTATCGACGAGCCCGGTTTCGAGAACGAGTTCGTCTCTGTGAGCGACAAACCGCGCAAACTCTACGGCTCCCATCCCTGGACCTTGACTGGCGGCGGGGCGGTGGAGCTTAAGGCGAAGATCGAGAGCCACTCAGAGCAGGTTTTGGCTGACTTGATCGAAGTAGTTGGCTTTGCAGCAATTACCGGATTGGATGACTTGTATATTGTGGAGGATTCGGCCACTTCGAGTAGATTGGGGCTTCACTTAACTCGAAGCTTCGTCACAGGTTCCAAGGTTCGAGACTGGGAAATCCTCAACCCAAAGGTTTCAATTTGGCCATATGAAGAAGATCTTCAGGCTATCAAGATGACCGAATACCCCAACATTCTTTATTTTATGTGGCCTTTCCGAACGCTACTCCTATCGAGGAAGAGATTTGGAAAGCCCTTTGCCGAAATCGACTGCGCTTGGTTTGAATGGAGGGAGCTATACCGAGAGAAGTTTGAGAGTCCTCTGAGTATAACCTTTCCGTTCGTCTCGACTCATAATCATTTTGTCCTCGACCGGGGTGCCAAAGTTTTCAACCGGCATGCACCGGTCATCAAGCTACCCGCGGACGCCACCGTCGACGACCACCTGGCGCTCTTGGGTCTATTGAACAGCTCCGTCGCGTGTTTTTGGCTGAAACAGGTTTGCTTCGCAAAGGGTGGAGATTTGGTTGGTAGAGAAGGCGCTCGATTGAGTAAATCTCTGTGGGAAGATCGCTACGAGCATGACGGTGGCAAGATTGGCAAATTTCCCTTGCCGCCTGAAAAGCCTATTGATCGAGCGCGAGTCTTAGATTCAGCAGCAAGAAGTCTGCGGGAGGAATCACCTGACCATTTGATGGTGACAGAAACTCCTTCAAAAGAAAGACTCCAAGCTGGCGAGGCCAAGAGCGATTCGATTTGGCATGAAATGGTGTTTCGCCAAGAAGAGCTGGACTGGTGGTGTTACCGTGCCTACGGCTTGCTCGACGAGGATCTGAATTGGTCCGGCGATCCCGTGCCCCTGAAGCTGGGGGAGCGGGCCTTCGAGATCGTCCTGGCCAGGAAGATGGCTGCGGGCGAGCTGCAAACGGAATGGTTCGTCCGCCACGGTTCCCAGCCGATTACCGATCTACCCGACCATTGGCCCGAAGACTACCGTCGGCTGGTGGCGCGACGGATCCAGGAGATCGCCGACAATAAGAACATTCGCCTGATCGAGCTTCCGGAATACAAACGTCGTTGGCAGCGGGAGTCCTGGGAATCCCAACAGGAACGAGCACTCCAAAACTGGCTGCTCGACCGCCTCGAAACCGACCGCGTTTGGAAAGGCGAGCCGGCCCTCCTGGGTGTCACCGCAATCACCGACCGCCTGCGCGCCGAGCAGGGCTTCCAAGAAGTAGTAGAGCTCTACGCCGGCACCGACGCCGAGCTCACCCGCGTGGTGTCGGACCTCTTGTCGAGCCAAGCCGTGCCCTACCTGGCCGCCTGGCGCTACAAACCCTCGGGCCTGCGCAAACGTCGAGCCTGGGAGCAGTGTTGGGACCTGCAACGCCGGGAAGACGCCATCGACGCCCGCGTCGCCCTGCCCGAAGACCACCCGGATCACCTCAAACCCGCCGACGCCGAGCGCCTCAAAGCCGAGCAAGTCGGCGACATCGCCGTGCCACCCAAATACGCCTCCTCCGACTTTAAGAGCGCCGTCTACTGGCGCTGCCGCGGCAAGCTCGACGTGCCCAAAGAACGCTTCATCGCCGTGCCCGGCAGCGAGCGCTCCACCGAGCCCACCCCGGTCTACGGCTGGGCCGGCTGGAACCCCCTGGAACGGGCCAAAGCCCTCGCCGCCTTCTACTTGGAAATGAAAGAAAACGAAGGCTGGCCCCCCGAGCGCCTCGTGCCCCTGCTCGGCGGCATCCTCGAGCAAGAGCCGTGGATCCGCCAATGGCACAACGAAGAAGACGGCCAACAAGAGCTGGCCGCCTACTTCCACACCTTCGTCGACGAAGAGGCCCGCGACCTGGGCCTCACCGTCGACACCGTAAAAGCGTGGGAGCCGCCGTCGAAACGGCGCCGGCGGCGGTGAAAGATTTTTTCATCAGCTACAACCACGCGGATGAAGCCTGGGCGGAGTGGATAGCTTGGCAGCTTGAAGAGCGACTCGGCTACCAGGTCGAAATCCAGGCGTGGGATTCGAGACCGGGAGAAGTCTTTCCCCACAAGATGAAGACGGCCATAGAGACGAGTCAAGCGATTGTGCCCGTCCTCTCTCCGGGCTACCTCCGATCGGACTATACACATCCGGAATGGTACGAATTCTTTTCCCGAGACCCGAACGGTGAGCTGCGATTGATCCGACCCGTCCTGGTCAAACCAGGTGGTGAGGCACTGCCTTTGCTGGGCACACGCATCTTCACTGATCTGGTCGGGAAATCGGAAGAGGAGGCCCAGGAAGCATTATGCAAGGCCTTTTCCGAGGGACGTGCAAGACCAGAAACATCACCTCCTTTTCCGGGCGCCGCTACTACATTGAGAGAAATTCCGTTTCCAGGTCGACATGCTGGAATTCGTCATCTTCCTTGGGCGAGGAACGAGAATTTCAGGGGTTATGAGTCGGTGCTTGAAGAGCTCGAAGCTTCTCTGAATCGAGGGGTGGGCAGAATCCAGCTCACGGGTTTGCCTGGGGTCGGCAAGACATCCGTCGCCCTGGAAATGGCCTATCGAATGGAATCCAACTTGGACCTTCTCTGGTGGATCGACGGCTCCGACTCTCTAGCACTGGAAGAGGATATCCAAGCACTGAAAGGGCAAGCTGGGATCGAGGATCTGCGGCAAGATCTGAGAAACCGTGGCCGCTGGTTGATCATTTTCGATTCGGTGGAGAGTCTTGAAGAGATCGAAGAGATCTTACCCATTGTGGACGGAGGGCTGAGCCTAGTCACGAGCAATCGTCGGGATCCGCGGTTGGAGGAGATTTCGATTGACGGTCTTGATGTAGCCACGGCGATGGAGTTGCTTTGCGTCCGTGCGGCCCGAGAAGTGGACCTCAGCGATGTCGGCAGCTCAGAGGTAGAAGAGGTAGAGCTCTTGGTGAATGAGCTCGAGCGGTTACCGATTGCCATCGAGCAGGCCGCGCTTTTCATCCGCCGTTCCGGCATGGAGATCGGCGAATATCTGGACTTGCTGCGCTCCGAGCCGGAAGACGCCTTGTCCGGAACAGCGCCATTGGACTACCGACGAGGCTTGGTCTCGGTTTGGCGCCTTCGACTCGAGAGGATAGGTGAAGAGAACCCGCCGCTCAAAGTCTGGCTAGAGTGCATGTCCTGGCTACCGTCGGTAGTTTCGCGAGATTTGAGTCAAGCGATAGCGCGGGTGCTCGTGGAGTCGTCGGAGTCGAAGTTTCAAATTGAAAGCCTGTTGGCGGAAGGCTGTGATACCTGCGCGGTTCGAGTCGAAGATGGCGGCACCATGAGCTTTCATGGCCTTTTGCATCGTTTGACTAGGCGTTTATGGATGCGTTCTGTGGAGTCGCGAGCCGAGTGGGAAAGCCTGGAGCCCTTATCTGCGGTGACCATGGGCTTGCTCGAATACGGTAGGGAACTATTGGATGCACCGACCCGAGAGCCCGCGGAGCGCCATTTTCTTCAGGCTGTTCAGGAGTTCCAGTTTTGCCTCGAAGAGATCGGGTGGGAGGATCGATGGCCGACGAAAACTACAGATCTCCTGCAAGTAGCGGGAGACGTTGCTCACCAATCGGAAGAATGGAGCTTGGCTCGAAAATGGCATGAACGGGTTCTATTGGATTCAGTCGGTTTGACCCACGAGGAGAGGGTCGATTTGTTGTTGGATCTTTCGGAAGCTTCGATGGAAGAGGGCTTGCTCGAAAAGGCCGAAGTATTTCTGGATCGGTTGGAGCAAGCCGAGCAACAACGGCCCTTCCGCAAGCCCGAGACAGAAGCGATCCTCGCGTATCGGAGAGGTGAGCTGGCAGAGATGCACCAGGATTGGGACCGTGCTCGGCAGCGCTTTGAAAGTGCCTTAGCCCTAGATCGCGAGATCTCAGATGTCGAAGCACAGAAAGCCGACCACGAGGCGCTGGCTCGGGTCTTTGAGAGCTTGGGGCGATCCGAGACGGCAGCGGAACATAGCTCGGCCGCTCAACGGCTAGGGTGAAGAGCGCGCCGGGCCAGGCGTGGTGCGGCGAACGATACGGTTCCCCCTTCCTGCGGTTGAGGCCGAAGGCTTCGCTAAGGGTGGGGCGCCATTCCCTCTGGCCCGAGCCTCCATGGGCCCGATATCATCACGCCCATGACGAAGCTCAAAGATCTCATCCACATCCCCGAACGGGTCCACCGCGGGGATTTCGTGCTCAAGCTCACGGACGGTTTGGCCACCGCCGAGGAGCGCCGTAAAACCCTCGACAGCTACGTGGTCACCGATCAGCTGAGCCGGGCCTTCAACGACGCCCTGTCGTTCATCCGCAGCGCTGTGGAGGGGGACGGGGGCCGCTCCAAGGCCGCGTATTTGCACGGTAGCTTCGGCTCCGGCAAGAGCCATTTCATGGCCGTGCTGCATTTGCTGCTCGGTCACGATGCGGACGCGCGCTCGATTCCCGCCTTGGCGCCGGTGGTGACAGAGCACGATACCTGGATGCAGGGTCGCAAATTCCTGTTGGTGCCCTTCCACATGATCGGCGCGTCGAGCATGGAAGCCGCGGTGTTGGGGCAATACGTGGATTATGTGTTGCGACTGCATCCCGACGCGCCGATGCCCGGCGTGTTCGTGTCCGAGTCTCTATTCCACGACGCCCTCGAAATGCGCAAGAGCCTGGGTGACGAGGCCTTCTTCGCCCGGCTCAACGAAGGCGGATCCTCGGCCGCGGCATCGGGCTGGGGCGCCCTGGCGTCCAAGGGGCAATGGGACGCGGAGCGATTCGACGCGGCGATCACGGCCCCGGCCGGCGATGCCCGCCGCTCGAAGCTGGTGGGCGCGTTGGTGGACCGCTTCTTCAAGAGCTACCGCCAGGTGGCGAGTGCCTCGTCCGCTGTGAGGGACGGACAAGAGCTGTCGGAAGGATTCGTCGACCTCGACACCGGCTTGGCGGTGATCAACGCCCACGCCCGAGACCTGGGTTACGACGCCCTGGTGCTCTTTCTCGACGAGCTGATCCTGTGGCTCGCCAGCCGGGTGGGCGACCTGGATTTCGTGTCGCGAGAGGGGCAGAAGGTCTCGAAGCTGATCGAGTCCACCCGTGCCGACCGGCCCATTCCCCTGGTGTCCTTCGTCGCCCGCCAGCGGGATTTGCGGGAGCTGGTGGGCGAAAGTGTGCCCGGCTCGGAGAAGCTGAGCTTTGTGGAAACCCTCAAATGGTGGGAAGGACGTTTCCATAAGATCTCGTTGGAAGACCGCAATCTTGCCGCCATCGCCGAGCGTCGCCTGCTGCGGGCCAAGGATCCGGCGGCTCGCCAAAAGCTCGAAAACGCCTTTCAAAAAACCCTCAAGACCCGCTCGGAGGTGATCGAAACCCTGCTCACCCGCGAGGGCGACCGCAAGCTCTTCCAGCAGGTCTTTCCGTTCACCCCTGCCCTGGTGACGGTGCTGGTGGCGCTGTCGTCGGTCTTGCAGCGGGAGCGCACCGCCATTCGGGTGATGTTGCAGCTTTTGGTGGACCAGCGGGAGACCTTGGAGCTGGGGGATCTGATTCCGGTGGGCGACTTGTGGGACGTGATCGCCGAGGAGGCGGAGCCGTTCTCCGACGAGATGCGTCGGCATTTTGAGAACGCCCAGCGGCTGTACACCCAGAAGATCTTGCCCCTGCTCGAAAAAGAGCACGGTTTGGAGCCCGGCCACGGCGACGTATTACCGGCGGACGATCCGCGGGCGGAGCGTCTACGCAACGACGGTCGCCTGCTCAAAACCCTGCTGCTGGCCGCTCTGGTGCCTGACGAGCCGAGCCTCAAGGAGCTGACCGCCGATCGCTTGGAGGCGCTCAACCACGGCACCATCCGCGCACCCATCGCCGGTCGTGAAAAGCACGAGGTCATGCGGCGCATGAAATCGTGGGCGTCACGGGTCGGTGAGCTCAAAATCAGCGAGGGAGCGCAGCAGCCGATCCTGTCGATTCAGCTCTCCGGGGTCGATACGGAAGCGATCCTGGATCGAGCCCGGGTGGCCGATACGCCGGGAGCCCGCAGCCGCAAGATCCGCGAGATGGTCTTCGCCCAGGTGGGGGAGGGCATTCAAGAACAAATCGACAACGTCTATCGGTTCACTTACGTCTGGAAGGGCACCCGGCGTCGAGCGGAGGTGGTATTCGGCAATGTTCGAGAGATGAGCGACGATCAGCTGCGCCACGTGGGCCACACGGACCGTGTGTTGATCGATTTTCCGTTCGACCCCGGCCATTCCCCGGCGGACGACCAGGCACGAATTCAGAAATTTCGCGACCAACAAGGGTCTGCCCGCACCTTGGCTTGGTTGCCTCGTTTTTTCAGTCCGGAAGCCTTGCGGGATCTCGGCACCTTGGTGGTGATGGACCACGTGCTGACCTCGGACGATCGCTTCCGCCAGAGCTCGGAGCACCTTTCGGCCGTGGATCGTGCGGCGGCCCGCAACCTGCTCGAAAACCAGCGCAGCGCCCTACGCCACACCTTGGAGCAATACGTGTTGGGCGCCTACGGTGTGGCCACGCCGCCGCCCGGCTGCTTGGACGATTCCCACGAGCAGCTGGCGCCGTTCCACAGCTTGGACGACGGTTTCGATCCCCGTCCGCCCACCGGCAGGGACCTCGGCCAGGCCCTGTGCAACGTGCTCGCTCAGCGCATGGAATATGTCTTCCCGGCCCATCCGGATTTGGGTGAGGAGCTGGTGGAGAAGCGTGAGGTGCGAAAGGTCTACGACGAGATCCGTCGGGCTTTCGAGCAATCGGAGGACCGTTTGGCGGTGGATAGTGTGCCCATGCGGGTGCTGATGAAGCGCATCGCCGAGCCCCTGCGGCTGGGCACGATGTACGAAACCCACTTCGTGCTCGACCGCCACTGGCGACGGCACTTTGATGCCCTGGCGGCGGGTGCTCAGCCCACCGTCGGCCAGTTGCGGCAACGTTTGGACGAGCCCGATGCCATGGGCCTACCCACCTTGTTGCAAAACCTGATTCTCTTGGTCTGGGCCGAGCAGACGGATCGGGTGTTCCGTTTCGGCGGACCTGTGGATCCCACCCTCGACGATCTGCGCGACGAGCTGACCGTGGAGGAGCAGGACCTGCCGTCGGACGAGCATTGGTCGGCCGCCACCGAGCTGGCGGGGCACCTATTCGGATTGTCCTATTCCTCGCGTCTTAAAAATGCCGCGAATGTCGCCAGATTCGTCGGCGAGGTAAAGGATCGCGCCGGCGATCAGAGCCCCGACGCTCGACGATTGGTGGAGCAGCTGAAGCTGCGGCAGAACGAGTGGGGCCTGGGGGACACCGAGCGCTTGCGCACCGCGGAGGAAACCGCGGAGCTGACCGCCGAGCTGTCGCGAGTCAGGCCGGAAGAGGTGCCTTCGATTCTGGCGTCGGTCCGTTTGAAGAATACACCCCAGGCCTGCGCCCGCAGCTTGAAGACCGCCGCCGCTCTGTGTCGACAGATGCAGGAGCTGAAATGGCATTTGATCCGCTCGGCGGTGGGTTTGACCGATGCTCGCCGAGAAGAGGGGCAAGCCTTGCGCACGCGGCTGTTGGACACGCTCAGCCGGAATGAGCTGGCCAAGGGCCTGGGCCCCGAGCTGGAAAGCCTGGAAACCGAGGCGGCGGATCTTTTGGCGCGGGCGGTCGCAATGCCCGCGGCCACGGAGCCCGGGCCGAGCACCTCGGCCGGAGCAGAAGAGCCGACGCGAGAGTCGTCGAAGCCTGAGCCGGCCCGGGCCGAGTCACCGTTGGAGCGTGTGGCGGCGGGACCGGCCGAGGTGACGGGCGAGGTGATGGGCGGCGGTTGGCAAAGCCGTCGATTGAGCTCGATGCGAGATCTCGCAGAGCTTCGAGCCGAGCTCGAGCCCACTTTGAGCGACGGGGCCGTGGAGATTCGATTCCGACCCGTGCCGAAGGACGAGCGGTGATCGCGCCGACCCGCGCCCAGGTGGAGGCCCAGGTGCAGGGGGTCTTGCGCAAGCTTCCCGACGCGCGCCGGATCGGCCTGCGGGCCGGGCGTTGGACCGGTGAGACCCACCTCGAGCTGGCGACCGATGGGGGGCCGCTCCGGCTGGAGCTGGTGCCGTGTCGGTCGGTGTTGGAGTTGCGTGAGCGCTTGGCGGAACCGGAGCCGGAGAGCACGGCGAATTCTGAAACCGACACCGTTCGGGTGTTCCTGGCCGATCTGGCACCCAACGAGCTGGGCGCCGACGTGACGTCGCGTTTAGCCAAAGGGCAGCTGATCGAGCTCGATCGCTGGCTGGCGGTACGGGAGCTTTTTCAAGCCCGACAGCTCGACCCGCGGGTGAAACGTGAGGATTGGATGGCCGAGGCGTTGCTCGAGTGGGCGCCGCCCAAGGGTTATTTGCCGGTGGTGGGCGGAGTGCTCGATGAAGGCACGGCACGGCGGGCGATCCTCCACGAGGTATTGGGATTGGGGCCGGAGAGCCCGACCCGTGGGAGTCTTTGGCAATGGCTGTGCACAGAGGAAGCTCAAGAGCGATGGCGAACGGCTCCGGAGCCGCTCAAGAGGTGCGTCGCGGGTTGGTGGCGACCGTCCACCGGTGAGGTGGCCCAAGTGGCCCGCGCTCTTCTCGACGGCGACCGGGCGGAGCACGCCCTGGCCCTCGGCTTGCTCGTCGAGCAGTTGGGCGAGCGGGCGAGGTGGCGATTGACGGAGCGCTATCTGGCCGGTGAAACGTTGTCGGAGGCCGCCTACGAGCAATGGTCACAAGCGGTCCTGGAGGCGATGGAAGAGCTTCAAGCTGAACAAAATCGAGCCGAGCTTCGAGAGGTTGGGGACCGGATGGAGATCCTGTGGGCGGAGCTCGAGGATCCGGCCCACGAAGCCGAGTCGCGGGCCATCCAGAACGACTGGCTGCCGTCGGCCTTCGAGCTTCGTCTGGATCGCGTCAGAGAAGCCTTAGAAGGCGTTCTCGACGGTGGCTCGCCGGATGCTCTGAGGGCGGCGGAGGCGGCTGCCCGCAAGCTGCGGGCCCACCGAGCGGGTGACAGCTCTCGATGCGACGTGTTGGACGCAGCCCTGGCACTGATGCGTCGAGAGTCGGCCCGGCCGGAGACTGGTCCCAACCTGGCGTCGTCGATCCTGGCCTATGCGGACGACGGGTCGTGGGCCGATGCGGCTCGGCGGCGGCTGAGCTCCGGCGATTCCGACCCGAGGATGTCGAGCCTTTGCCAACGGGTTCTGGAGCTCGCAACGGAGCGCAGGGAAGCGGAGAATCGGCGCTTCGGTGAAAGGATTCGAGACGCCGGTGCCGCCGTGCCCGAGCACGCCCGCCTTGCCGGTTTGGAATCGGTGATCGACCGATGGCTGGTGCCCTTGGCGGAGCAGGAACGAGTGCTGCTCTTGGTGCTCGACGGCTTGGGTCAATTGGTGTGGCGGGATCTCCGCCCCGGACTGCTCGACGCCGGTTGGCAGGAGTGGGTGAGCGAGCCCGGTGGGCGCGCCCAGGCCTTGGCTCTGCTACCCACCGAAACCCAAAGCTGTAGGACGAGCCTATTGTGCGGCAAACCGGCCTCGGGCACGTCCGTGGACGAACGCAAAGGATTTGAAGGACATCCCGCATGGACCGCTCGATCGCTCCGCGCCGCCTACGTGGCGCCCGGGAGTCTGCGACAGTCCCGCGCCCTGCCCGACGAGGTGGTGCAGCTGATCCACGGCCCGGCCCGGGTGGTGGCGGTGGTTTCGGCCGATGTGGATGCCCATTTCGAGAGCGGCAGCGATTTGCGAGAGCCGTTCTCTGTCGAGACCTTGGGATCGCTCAGCCGACTCCTGGAGGAAGCGGAAGCGAGCGACCGGTGGTTGATGGTGACGGGCGACCACGGTCAGGTTCACGGTTCCGGTCTGGAGCGGCGACTGGTGGAGGTCGACGCGGAGGTGGGCGACGGACGTTTCGGTGCCCGGCATCGCTCGGCGGAGGGGCCGACGCGGGCCGAAGAAGGCGAGGTCGAAGTCGCCGGCCGGCGGGTGATTTCCGGCTCCGAAGGTCCGGGAGCCGGTGGCAAGGTGATCGTTCCCTGGAGCGAGAAACTGCGCTATCGGCGGGCCGGGCGGGCGGGGTATCACGGGGGTGCCACGCCCCAGGAGATGGTGGTGCCGGTGTCGGTGCTCGGCCGAGTGGGCCGTCGTCTCGAGGGATGGCTCACCTTGGAGCAGGATGCAGCTCCTCCGTGGTGGAGCGCGCCGGAACCACCGGCTTTTAGGGCCGAAACGGAGCCCGCAAAGACCGGAGGTTCAGGAACCGAAGCTCCCGAGCGCCGCCGTCGGGCGGAAACCGGGAGGCGTCGGTCCTCGGCTAAGAAACCTACGGATTCCCGCCAGCTCTCCTTGCTCGGGCCCACGGAGCCGGAAGCGGCTGCAGAGCAGAGCGAGAAGCAAGCATCGCGACCTTGGCTGGAGGCCTTGTTTCAATCACAGGTGTACGCCCAGCAATTGTCGTTGGTGGGGCGACGGCCACCGTCGAACGATCAAGTCCGGCGGCTGCTCGCAACGCTGGACGGTGAAGGCGGCCGGTTGACCCGGGCGGCACTGGCCCACCGCCTGCAAACCCATCGGCTGCACGGACTGTTGAGCCAGGTGGGTCGATTGTTGAACGTCGACGGCTTTTCGGTGATCACCGTCGACGAAGCCTCCGACGCGGTGACCTTCGACCGGCAGCTCCTGTGCCGTCAATTCGAGCTTGACGCCGAGGAATAGGGAGGCGAAGGAAAAGGGTGAGCACCGGTCGAGCAGAGAACGTCAGCCCCGAGCGACGAAAGCGCATCATTGATGCCTTGCGTCGGGGCACGGTTCCGTTGAGCGATCTAGACGCCTTTGCGGTGGGTCTCGAGCCCTGGGCTCCGGTTCTGGACGAAGAGCTCGAGTCCGTCCGGGCCGGCGGGGCGGTGTTCAAAGCGGTTCGGGGGGAGTACGGCGCCGGCAAGACCTTCTTCTCCCGGTGGTTCCAGGAGCGGGCACGAAGGCAGGGATTCACCACCGCCGAGGTGCAGGTGTCGGAAACCGAGACGCCGTTACACCGCTACGAAACGGTCTATCGGAGGTTGATCGAGCGGCTGTCGACCACGGCGGTGGCCCAGGGGGCCTTGCGCTCGTTGCTCGACGGCTGGTTTTTCACCCTGGAAGAAGATGTGCTGGCCGAGGGAGATCTGGACGAAAGCGACGCTGAGGCCCTGGCCGCCCGGACCGACGAGCTGTTGGAGAAACGGTTGGCGGAAGTCAGTCGCAATGCTCCCGCCTTGGCGATGGCGTTGCGGTCTTATCGGCGCGCCTCGGCCGCCGGCGACGGCGCTTCTGCGGAGGGGCTGTTGGCTTGGATATCCGGCGAGCCCACCGTGGCCGCGTCGGTCAAGCGGGCCGCCGGGTTGAAGGGCAAAATCGACCACTACGGGGCGCTTTCTTTCCTGCAAGGCCTGCTGGTGATCCTCAGGGACTCGGGGCTACCCGGTTTGGTCTGGGTGCTCGACGAGGTCGAGACCTTGCAGCGAGTCCGGGGTGACGTGCGAGAGCGCGGTCTGAATGCCCTGCGGCAGCTTTTGGACGAGGTCGACGCCGGTCGATTTCCCGGCCTCTACCTGCTGATTACCGGCACACCGGCTTTCTTCGACGGTCCCCAAGGTGTACGCCGTCTAGCACCCCTGGCGCAGCGTTTGGCCACCCACTTTCCCGACGATCGCCGCTTCGACAATCCGCGGGCCGTGCAATTGCGCCTCCACGGTTTCGACCTCGATCGATTGGGAGAAGTGGGGCGTCGGATTCGAGATCTTTTTGCGGCCGGCACCGAAAACAGTGAGCGGGTGCAGGCCGTGGCGGACGACGACTATGTGCGGGACTTGGCTCGAGCGGTGGCGGGTCGACTAGGGGATCAGGCGGGGGTGGCGCCGAGAATCTTCCTCAAGAAACTGATCGCGGAAGTGCTGGACCCGATCGATTTACACGCCGATTTCGACCCGCGACGCCACTACGCCCCGACCCTGAGGTCGGAGGAGCTGAGCGCCGTCGAGCGTGCCGCCGCCGGGGGTACGGCCGGTGAGACCGGGGCTCCGGGCGTCGACGACATCGAGCTGGATCTGTGACCGAGCCGAGCGCCTTACATCCCGCGTTGGCCTACCATGTGGTCAACACCCTGCAATGGCCGGATCTGAGACCTTTGCAAAAGGCGAGCCTGGGACCCTTAGTGGCCGGTGAGCACGCTCTGCTTTTGGCTCCCACCGCCGGCGGCAAGACCGAAGCGGCGATCTTTCCCCTCCTTTCGAGGGTGCTGTCCGAGGATTGGCAAGGCTTGTCGGTGCTCTATATTTGCCCGATTAAAGCCCTGCTCAACAACCTGGAGCCGCGGCTCCGGCACTACGCGGAGCTGGTGGGACGCCGAGTTGCCTTATGGCATGGCGACGTCACCGATTCCGAGCGTCGACGGATCGTGCGCGAGCCACCGGATCTACTGTTGACGACTCCGGAGTCGATCGAGGTGCTTCTGGTGTCGAAGCGCACGGATCCGAGTCACTTCTTCAGTCGTGTACGGGCGGTGGTGGTCGACGAAATCCATGCCTTCGCCGGCGACGATCGGGGTTGGCACCTGCTTTCGGTGCTCGGTCGCGTGGAAGCGCTGACCCCGAAGACCCTTCAACGCATCGGTCTTTCCGCCACGGTCGGCAACACGGACGAGCTGCTGGAATGGCTGGCCGGGTCGAGCGAAGGGCCTCGCCGGGTAATCCGTACCCCGCCTTCACCGGATGGCGCGCCGGCAGTGGAGCCCGACGTGCAGCTGGACTTTGTCGGCAGCCTCGACAACGCCGCTCTGGTCATCAGCCGGCTGCACACGGGTGAAAAACGGCTGGTTTTCTGCGACAGCAGAGCACGGGTGGAACGGCTGTCCGTGGCGCTCAAAAAACTCGGTATCACCACCTATGTCAGCCACAGCTCGTTGTCGAAAGACCAACGGTTCGTGTCGGAGCGGGCCTTTGCCGAGGATCGGGATTGCGTCATCGTCGCCACCAGCACCCTGGAGCTGGGCATCGACGTGGGCGATCTCGATCGGGTGATACAAATCGACTCGCCGCCGTCCGTCGCGTCCATGTTGCAGCGCATGGGTCGCACCGGCCGACGCCCGGGCACGGTGTCTAATTTCTTGATCTTGGCCACCACCGACGGCGCCTTAGCCCAAGCGGCCGGCCTGCTCGAGCTGTGGCATCGAGGATTCGTGGAATCGGTCCAGCCGCCCGTCCGCCCGCTCCATCTGCTGGCCCAACAGCTGATGGCGGTGGCACTGCAAGACGGCGGGGTGGGTGAGGCGGATTGGCCCGGTCGGCTCCTGGGTCTGCCGGCGTTTTCAGACCTCGACCCGGGTGACGCCTCGAGGGTGGTGGAGCACATGCTCGAAACCGGCATCCTGTTTTCGGATCAAGGCATCCTCTGGTTCGGTGTCGAAGGCGAAGAAGCCTTCAGACGGCGCAATTTCCTCGAAGTCTTGAGCATCATCACCAGCTCGCCGGTGTTCCGGGTTTTCCACGGCAGGGAAGAGCTCGGCACCGTGGATCGAGGATCGCTGATGCTCGAAGAGCTGCCCCGGGGTCTATTGCTCGCGGGCCGCACCTGGGACATCAAATCCGTCGACTGGCGCCGACAACGTCTCTTCGTGCAAGCCGCCCGCCGCCTCGGCAGATCCCTATGGCGCGGCGAGGGGCGTCCACTGCATTTCGAGCACTGCCGGGCGATTCGCCGAGTCCTGAGCGACGAAGCCCGCCCACCAGGGCTCTCCCGCCGGGCCGACGAAGCCCTCGAAGAGCTCCAGCTCAACCATCCCTGGCTGCCAAACGCAGATGCCGACTCCACAGTGCTCGCCATCGACCAAGCGAAAGGAGTCGCTTGGTGGACCTACGCCGGGCTCGCCGCCAACACCGCCCTGGCCGACGCGCTTCGAGCCCGAACCGACGCCCCGATCCGTGCCGACAATCTGGCGATCGTCTTCGATGGCTTGGACAATCCGGGAAGAGCTCTCCCGTGGGTCGAGGCCGTCACCTCCGAGCCCGCGACCAACCTCCGCCCGCGGATTTCCCAGAAAGCCGTGGAAGGGCTCAAATTTTCCGTCTGCCTACCGAGCCGGCTCGCAGTCGAGATGCTGGCCGAACGGGGAACCGATATCCGAGCCCTGGAAGCGATCGTCGGCGCGACCGTCCGGGTGTTCCGGACGGTTGGAGACTCCTCCTGAGGAAGGTTTCGTTGATCTGGGGAGCGACGGAGGTCTCGGCAGTGTCTCCAGACCACGGCAGATCGGCCAGCCCCTTTCGCTCTCCGGACCACCCGGAATTTGGGCACATCGCGATTCAACTGGACCCCTGAGCTTGACATTAACGCTTGACTTTCTGGAAATGGCGTCTATGATGGATGACAAGAATCATTCATAGGAAAGCCTCCATCCGGAAAGTCACTTTCTGGCGATGCCTGGAAAGGTGTTCTTCTCGAAGAAGACGAGTGATGTTGCACGGATGTAGATGGAGTCGTCGAAAAACGGTTTCTGACGGGATCCGGGCCCGAAGCTACCCACGGTAGGAAGGTGTCGGTATGTGTCAACGAAGAATGGAAATATTTCTTGTGCCTCTATATTTGCTGTGGGTCCTTTTAATTCCGACCTCTGTGATCGCACAAGCGGACCTCTATATAAAAGATACCCCAGCGGACTTGGGAGTCGAGCCGAATTCAGACACCGGGGCGATGTGGGTCAGCGAGGATATCTGGGTGCGCCGTTCGCCGGATCCCGGATATCAGGCGACGCCCTTTCCGGAAGTCTCGCCTTCCTGGACGCCCTTGCCCCATCAGGATCCGGAATATAGGGATCCGATTTTCAGTGTGCCGAACTATGTGTATGTCCGGGTGCGAAATCGCGGCACTGCCGCTTCCTCTGGCACAGAGCGCCTGAAGCTTTACTGGGCCAAGGCGTCCACCGGGCTGGCGTGGGATAGCCAATGGGTGGACTATCTGGACTCGACCTGTGGCCCTACTCAGCTCTACGGCGCCGAGGTGACCAAGCCGCGTAAGAATGCTGCCACGGCCACGGCTGCCGAACGAAACGCCTATCGCGATGCGATTCTCGATATAGGTACGCTGCCTGCCTTTGTTTTTCCCGGCAGTGTGAGCTATTGGCACAAGCAGGACGAGGTGCACGAGAACGGTCCGAGCAATCGGCATCTCACACCTGCTTTCCTGCCCTGGCATAGGGAGTTCATCAATCGTTACGAAGTGCTGCTGCAAAAGGCCGATCCGACGGTCAAGCTGCTCTATTGGGATTGGACCACGGATCCGGAGAATTCCACCGGAGGCTTCAATTTCTTCACCTCCTCGTTTATGGGGGCCTCTGGGTTTGGGTCGGGCGTTCCTGTGTCCATTGGCGCGCCCTTTGATCCGGCGCTGGCACCGCCCGCGGTAGCCCGCAAGTTGAGAGCCATCGCGCCACCCGCGGGCCCCGACGCGGGCTTGCTCGCCAACGCGAGCTATCCGCTCTTTTGGTCCGATAATGAGTTTTCTCACCATAATGGATCCCATACCTATATCGGGGGAAATGTGCTTCCGGTCGGCAATATGAGCATGGTTGCCGACGCCGCCGAGGATCCTTTCTTCTTCCTATTGCACGGCAATGTCGACCGACTCTGGGCCCAATGGCAGCGCGACCCCTCCGCTCTTTCGCGCCTGGAAAGCGCCACCGCCTACGACGGTCACTCGAGCAATATCAACATCACCACCGTGATGGGGCCCTGGGACGGCACGGGCAGCATTCAGCCCTGGACCACCGGCGGTGGGCAGATCGTCAGCAAGACGCCGAAAAATCCGTCCGTGGTCTCGCCGCCGATCTACGACACGGCACCGCTGGTGGTGCCGGTCTTGGCGCCGGGGGAGGCTGTGATACTTCAAATCCCCTGGTATCCCCCAGATCCCGCGGATTTTTCTTGCTTTGGTCCTACTGACTTTGACCATTTCTGCCTCTTGGCGCGCGTCGAAACGTCCACTAGCGCTCCCTTCGGAATGACCTTCCCCGAGGGCACCTCGGTCTACACCAATACCCGCAACAACAACAATATCGCCTGGAAAAACCTTTCCGTGGTCGATAATTTTGCCGGTCCGCTGGGCCTCATCGGCCTATTCATACGCAACGTCCACGCCGAGCCGGCGACCACCGGCTTGGTGTTCACGGAAGTCGAAGGCGACGCTTTGCCGTTCTTGGACGTCGGCAGGATCATCGTCGAATTAGGACCCGAGCTCTTCGAGCGCTGGATGGCAGGCGGGGCCCTGGGGGAGAACGTTCGGACGGTTCAGGGAGAATATTTCGCGGTTGAGCTGTTGGCCGCCGAGGCCGCCCTGCGCAACATCACCCTGGAGGGTGCCGCCACTTATCCGGTGGCTGTCCGTTTTGAGCTTGCCGAGAAATACTTATCCCCTGGACCGCGGCCCCTGTGGGATATCGTTCAGGTGGGTTCCCCGGACGATCCGGAAGAGATTATCGGCGGCAATCGTTACCAGCTGGACTTCCAAAAGCTGCGTTTGATTCCGCGGGGCTCGCAGTGGCGCTTCCGGGATCGGGGTGAAGATCCAGGGGCCGATTGGACGAGTGTCGAGTTCGACGATACCGATTGGCGCACGGCCCGGGGCAGCTTGGGCTTCGGCGACGCACCGGATACCACCCTCGACGGGGGGCCGGTGGCGGCCCGTCATTCAGCCACCTATTTCCGACATACGTTTGAGGTGCAGAATCCGGCCTTCTACGATGATCTGCTCTTGCGCCTGAGGCGGGACGACGGTGCGGTGGTCTATCTCAACGGCAGCGAAATCTACCGGGTTCACATGCCGGACGGCCCACCCACCTACGGGACACTCGCAACCCGGGATGTAGACGGGCTCGAAGAGGAGCAATATTTCTCGATTTCGGTGACGAAGCACCTGAGTCTGCTGAATGCGGGGGAAAACGTGGTGGCGGTGGAGATCCACCAAGCGAGCCCGGGGAGCGATGACCTGAGCTTCGATCTCGAGCTCTGCGCCAACAACTTGGTCAGCCGCTTCCCGCCGGATCTCCGCTTTGATCCTTCCGTGCCCTCTCTGGTGCAGGTGGGGGAGGAGATATCGATCACCATTGAAGCTGCGGATCCCGATCCCAAGGGCACTATCGCCAGCGTCCAACTGCTGGCGGATGGTGAGCTTGTGGGAATGAGCGATGCCGCTCCCCATACGTTCCCATGGTCGGCGCAGCCCTTGGGTATTCGTCGATTACAGGCCACGGCCATAGATGGGGACGGGGAGACGGCATCCGTGGATGTCACCCTTTCGGTGGTGAGCAACGCGCCGCCGGTCGCCACGCTGCTCGCGCCGTCGGATCATGAATCCTTCCAGGCCGGCGAGCCGATCCAGCTCATGGCCGAGGCATCGGACGTCGCCGTCGGCGAGGTCACGGCTTTGGAATTCTACGTGGTGAACATGCGCGACATCTTCACCACGACCCCTACCCGAGTGGGAGAGGTGACGCAGCCGCCCTATGCCATGGTGACGGAGCTGGCCGATGCCGGGCATTACATGATCTACGCCGTGGCGATCGACGATCAGGGCTTGAGCAGCCAATCGAATCCCGCCCATATCCGCGTTGAAGCCACGTCGTCTTCGTCCATCTTTGCCGATGGTTTCGAATCGGGCGATACGAGTGCATGGAGCAGCACGGCCCCCTGATCGAAGGTCGGAAACGCAAACATCACGGAGGTCGATCATGTTCGGATCTCGGCAGCTCTTTCCTCGTGCCCTTGGTTGGGCTTGCCTGCTGTGTGTGGCGATCTTGGCTTTCGGAAGCTTGATCGATGCCGGGGAGGACGGCCTGATCTTCCGTGACGATTTCGAATCGGGCTCAGTCGGTGCCTGGTCCGAGGCCGTGGGTTTGGCGGATCCGGTGGAGAGTCAGGAGATCCATGGGTTTGTGTTCACCGCCGTGGCGGACGGCAGCGAGAAATACCTGCCCGAGGTGACGGTTTATGCCCGAGATCTCGCCACGGGCAACGAGACCGATCGCCGATCGACCGATTGCCGCGGCCGCTTTGTGCTGCCGCAGATCCCGCCCGCCGACTATGAGATCTGTCTTGAGGCCCCCGGCTTCATCAGCAGCTGCTCGGGTCCGGTGACGGTCGATAATCTGACGGTCTTCCCGCAAGCCTATGAGCTGGTGCCGACGGTGGCTGTGGCCGAGGTGCTCTACGGCGCCGTCGCCTTGGCCGACGGCTCGCCCGCCCGTTTCACCGACGTCACCTTCGGGATCGACCAACAGGCTTCTGTGCAATTGATCGACACCGGGACTCAGCAGGTTGTGACGGAAGTGCCCGTAGGTTGCCATCAGCAATTTGTGATCAGCGGTTTCGAAGCCGACAGCCACTACGTGCTTCGAGCTCGCTATGCGGGTACCAGTGTCGATGTTCCCGCCACCTTCGATGGCACGCCGTCAGAGATGGTTCTGGCGAATCGACGGCCGGTGATCGAGTCGCTTTACGCGGCCGTCGGTGGTGTCGCTACCTTCCAACCGGCGGCCGGCTCCACCGTTCGGGTGATGCTTGAGAGCCGCGATGCCGACGCCGACTCGCTGACCGTACGTCTACAGACCGACCACGGTATTCTCGTGCCTTTGCGCGGTGCGCCCTCGGGCGCCGAAGCGGATTGGACCCTGGATTCCCGGCTCGTCCGCCAGAACCTGTGGGCGTTGGTGGGCGATGACTTTGGAGGCTACGCCCGGCAACGGTTGGATCTGATCACCGACCAGGGAATCCGTTTCGGGGGTCAGGTGCTCGATTCGGAAGGGCAGCCGATCGTCGGCGCCGAGGTGACGCTCGACGGCGAAGGCGGTGTCACCGACGAGCAAGGCATGTTCGAGATCCTACGCTTCAACGAAAGCCCGCGTTATCTGCTGAATATTCGCAAGAGCGGTTATCCCCTCTTGTCCCGGGTGCTCCTGCGGCCGGAGAACGGCCGAATCTATCGTCTGCAAGCCGCCCAGAGATTCGTCGCCGATCCGAAGGGCTCGATCCTGGTGTTGGAGGAGGGTGTGAAGAATCCCGCGCGGCTGACCATCCCGGCGGGAGCCCTGGTCTACGAGGACGGCACCCCAGCCACCGAGCCCGTCAACGTCTACCTTCGCACCCGCGACCTCAGCGACGTGGATAACGGCATGCCCGGCGACTACATGGGTCTCGACGAAGACGGGAACGAAGTGGCGTTGACCAGCTTCGGGGTGATCAGCATCACAGTAGAGGACAGCGCCGGCAACGAGCTCAATCTAGCACCGGGGCAGGGCGCGCAGATCGCCATTCCCATTCCCGAGAGCAAGCAGGGGTTGAGCTTGCCGACAACGATCCCGATCTGGATTTACGACCAGGCCCGCGGCCTCTGGGAGAGAGCGAGCGAAGGCTCTCGATTCGAGAACTACTACGTGGCCGTTGTTGATCATTTCTCCGAGATCAACGCCGACATCGAGCTGGTTAATTGGGCCTGTGTGCGGGTGTTGGTGGATACCTCGGTGCTCGCCCTGCCGTTCGATTTGCGGATCGAGGTGCCGAGCACCGGCGATGTGCTCACCCACACCGTCAGCGATCCGGTGAACGTGATCTACGCCCTACCCCCTTCGACTCCGATCGAGCTGGTGGTGCTCGACGCCTCGGGTGTGCCGATCGAGACCAGTCGCCAGATGCTGAACACCGGAGCGTTCAATCCCGGCTGTGCGTGTCCTCCGGCCTATCCCTACAGCTGCTGCACCGCCCAAACCACCATGACCCTCGACGTCAAACCGTCTAGCGGCTTCCTGGAGTTCATCGGCACCGCCACGGAGGCCGAGGCCCTTTGGTACTACTCGGTGATCGACCCCGTGGCCGCGACCGGTGCGGGCACGATCAGCAGCTCGGGCACAGCGGTGACCGGAGTGGGTACCTCCTTTACCGGCTTCTTCACCGTCGGTGACCTGTTGCAGCCGGCCCCGACCTCCGGTGCCGGTACCGTGAGCAATACCGCCGGCTCCAACACGGTTTCCTTGGACAGCGGCACGTTCCCGGCCGGCTTTTTCTTGGCGGGGGATATTCTACGGGCCGCGGGGCAGACCCGGGTGGTGATGGTGCCGGGCACTACGAGCGTGACGACCAATTCCTCCTTCGATCCGCCCCTATCCAGCGCGTCCTATGAACGGCTGGAGCTGCGTCGCGTGTCTCTGGTTCCCAACGCCTTGTCACTCCAGGTCGATACCGCCTTCAACCATGCGCCCACAGGTGCGACCTACGAGAAGGTCGGAACCAAACCGACCCTCGCGGATTGGAATGCGGCCAACGGTCTAGCCGGGCCCCCAGATGCCGAGGCGGTCTATTACAACGCACCGGATCTGGGCTTCGGACGCTGGATGTCTTATAAGGTCACCGGCGCTGACGTGGCCTATTCGGTGGCCAACTACGGCATCCCGGGCATTGCCGATCCCAATGAGGTGACGTCGGCCAGGTTGGCGGCCATGGGCATCACGGATCTGCGGTTTGCCACGGTGACCATGGAATACAGCGATCATCCGATCCTCAGTGGTGGTCGCTATACGAAGTTCTACGTCTACAACAACGTCGGCGAGCGGATCATCGCCGCCGATCTCGACGGTGTGGTCCGCTACTTGCCGCACCTCTGTCTCGACTGCCACGGCGGCGAGCCCGACTCCTTCGATTCCCGGGGTGATGCAGGGGCCCATTTCCTGCCCTTTGATCTGCCCGCTCTGCGGTATTCCGGGCATCCGCTCTACACCCGGAGCGCCCAGGAGCCTCAATTCAAGATGCTCAACAGCGGCATTCTGCTCACCTCGCCGCCCCCCGCCCTGCAGGAGATGATCGAAGAATCCTACGGCGGCCCCAGCCTGCCCGGCGCCACCTTCGACGATACCTTCGTACCCAGCGCCTGGACCGGCAGCGCGAGCCAGATCGATCTTTACAACAAGGTGGTGAAGGTCTCCTGCCGGGGCTGTCACATTACCCGCGATGCACCGATCGATTGGGCCGCCTTTGATCCTGCTGGGCCGCCGCTGGGTTTCAAGGACTACGGGGGATTGAGCAAATACTTGACCTGCACCGCCTTAGCCATGCCCAACGCCAAGGTCACCTACGACAACTTCTGGACCAGCAATCCGGAATTCCAACCCAACATCCTGGCCAACAGCGGCCTATTGGGTTGGTTGCCCACGGACGATTGTCCCGACTGCTGAGCGAATCGACGAAGGTCGATACCGGCCGCGGCTCGGATCTTCCTCTAAGGCTTGCTCGGATCGCGGCTCAACCCGCAGGAGGTAGCCCGAAGTCTGCTGCCCCGTCGAGTTGACGGTTCTCGCCGTCGACCGAGGGAGAAGATTCCCGGCACCCTGTCCGAACGGGGAACCGACATCCGAGCCCTGGAAGCGATCGTCGGCGCGACCGTCCGGGTGTTCCGGACGGTTGGAGATCCGTGAGATCGCTCTGAGGCTATCACCGTCGGTGGTGTATTCGCTGTTGTCAGGAACCTGAGCCGTGCTGATTCAAGTCGTGCTCGGCTCGACGTGATCCGGTAAGCTATTTGTGCAGACAAGATCGGGGTTGGTTCGGCGGCGGTTGGAAAGGCATCTGCGATAGCTTTCCCGCTTCTAGAGTCAGACCGATGTGCTCGAGAATTCTCATAGGACAACTTGAGGGAAGCATTGGTCATTTCAGACGACTCGGCGCGAGATCGGGAGTTCGGCCGTTTGTACCAAGCCTATTTTAGGCGGGTGTGTTTTTTCTATTCGAAACAAGGTTTCCCAGCGGCGCAGTCGGAAGAGCTGGCCCAAGACGCTTTTCTCAATATCTACAAAGGTCTGGGCAACTTTCGAGGCGAGTCCAACATCGAAACGTGGATTTTCCGGATCGTCAGAAATACTTTGAAGAATAGGTTCCGCCAAGATCAAGCCCAGAGGCGAGGTGCGACCGAGGTGTCGATCTCGAGAAACGATGAAGAGTCAGGGGCTGTTGCGGAGGGACCGGTCGCGGTCGATGACGGTTCAGAACCGGAGCGGGCCCTGCTTTCGGCAGAGAAGCTCCGCTTGCTCCAGGCGGCCTTGGCCGAGCTGCCACCTCAAATGCGGGAAGTGTTGACGTTGAGGCTCAGCAGCGGGTTGAAGTATCGAGAAATCGCCGAGAGGATGAATATATCCATCGACACCGTGAAATCGCACCTCTTTCAAGCCCGTCAAAAATTGAAGATGTCAGTGGGCAGCTACTTCGAAATCGAGCGGGATGACGATCAAGGGGGTGGCCATGGAAACGCGTAAGCCCAGCTTGGCCGACGGTTTACGGCAGCTGGGTCGTGAATCCGCCAGCCATCCTACGCACCTCGATCTGCTGGCCCTTGCGATGGATGAGCTCGACCGCGATCGACAGGGGCTGCTGGAGGATCATCTGCTTGAGTGCGAGCCGTGCCGGCAACGATTCAAAGACCTGCAATGCTTGCCGGAGGAGCCCTTTGGCTCCGATCAAGCTCCCTCAGAGAAGCGAGTAGATGAGCTTTGGGAGTCCTTACAGTCGCGAGTGGCTGAGGAGAAGAAGCTCAAGTCGGCACCCGGCCCCTTTAGATATTTGGCCGCTGCGGCTTCACTCACTCTTATGTGTGGAGCTTTTTGGATTGGGCAATGGACGGGCGAGGTCGAGAGGCCTACGGTGGTAGCAGTGACGGCTCTCAGCCCTGCTCATCTCACCAGAGCCGAGTCGGCCACAGATTCCGTCAATTGTCCGGATCCATCTGAAGGCTCCAAATCGTTTGTGTTGCTGTTGCCGGTGGAGCCCGAAGGCGCCACGGCTCCGTACGATGTGGTGATCAAAATCGGCGGAATGCCCGAATCCGAAGAGAGATTGAAGTTTGAAGGGGTCCGGGCGCATGGATTGGGCCAGCTGGCGATTCAGATTCCCTTCGACCTTCTTCCGGACGGCGACCACGCGATCGAGGTCGAATCGACGGAGGGATCCCCCACCCGATTCGAGCTGCGGGTCAATTGTCGCCGCGGCCGCTGAGGTGGATGCCGTCCGCTTTGAGCTCCACAGTATGTCCAAAACGACACGCTTTTGGATCGGATTGCTGTGTTTGGCGACAGTCGCGGCCACGGCTTGCCGTTTTAAGCCGGAGTTGGGTCACGAAAACAGCCCCAACGAGAAAGAGTCCAAAAAAACCGCGACTCTTGAGCAAGGTGGTGCGGGGTCGAGCGCTTCTGGACCGGCACAGAGTCCGGAAACAAAAGAGAAACGTCTCGAAGAGCTGAGCGAGGCAGTCGCCCGGGCGAGAACGGCGGGTGATCCAAGGGGGCTGGCCGACAGCCTGGAGCGATTCGGAGCCCGGTCGGCGGCAACCGGTGAGTCCGAGACCGCTGTAGAGAGTTATGAAGAAGCTCTCTCGATCTATCGTCAGCTGGGATTAGCCGAGGGCGAGCTCCGCTGCTACCGGTGGCTGGCGAGGCTCCACAGGATTTCCGGAGATGTCGGGGAAGCCTTGGAGAGTTACCGACGGGCGTATTCCCTGGCTGAGGAGTTGGGAGATCCTGTCCGCCAAGGGCTCGCTGTCAACGGCTGGGCGGTTTTGAACGATCAAATCGGTGATCTCGGATCGGCGGTGGTGGGTTTCGAGGAAGCGCTTGGACTTTTCCTAGAGTCGAATGCGGAGGCGGAAACCGCTTTGGCGAGCACGAACCTGGCGGCCACTCTCGCCCAGCTCGGACAATCCGCCCGGGCCATGGACCTTCTGACCGATGCCATAGACGTCTATCGAACACTCGAAGATCGCGAGGGGCAGGTCTCCGTTTGGCTCCAGGTGGGTTGGTTATATTTTCTCGACGGTGAGCTGAGCCGTGCCAAAACGGCGTTGTTGGAAGCCGAGCGTTTGGTGACTCCGGAGATGAGCCCAGGGCTGCGAGCCGGCATCCAAGGGCGCCTCGGAACGGTTTTTCTCGCTGAGCAAGAGTGGGAGCGTGCCGAGAATCAGTATCTCGCCGCGATAAAAACAGGCCGGGATCACGGTTTGTCGAGCAGCCTTGCCTACTCACTGGTCAATCTTTGCCGTTGGCATGTGATTTCGGAACAGGCGCTGAAAGGCGAGGAGACTTGCGATCGGGCGGTGTCGGCTGCCCGAGAAGCCGGCAACGAAGGAGCTTTGGCGAGCTCTCACCTTTGGCGAGCACATCGCTATCGAGAGGCCGGTGTGCCGGCAATGGCGATGCGTGACGCCATGTCGGCCGTGAGCTCGCTGGAAAAGATGGGTTTGCGGGTTCCGGGGCGCCGAGGTAGATCTCAATATGCGTCTGAACGATCCGCCTATTTCGACTTGGTGGTCGAGCTCGCCATGGAGCTCGGACGTACAGGGGAAGCCTTGGCGGCCAGTGACCGTCTCCGCAGCCAAGGACTGGCCGAAGCCTTGATGAAGATTAGAGATCCCATTTCCGGCGGTGGGCATACCGAAGCCCGGCGGTTGCTGTTGCAGATGGCCGACCTTCAAGGCGCTGCTCAAGCGGAGCGGGCTCTGGGAGAAAGCGGCGACGATGTCGAACGGCGGTTGAGGGAAACCTATGCGGCTTATGAGCGTCTACACCGTCCGGATGCCCAGCTGGTGCCTCAGAGGTTGGAAGCTCTAGGAAGCAAAATCGTCGAGCCGAGCCGATGGTTGGAAACAAGATCGGACGATCCTTTGGTGATCGTCTTCGGGATCGGCGAACGAAAATCCTTCGTCTGGACCGTTGAGAAGAGCGGAATTCACGGGCACCGTCTAGAGGTGTCGACAAAGGAGCTCGAGTCCTTGGCTTCCGGTTTTCTAAGATATCTGTCCGATGCCCGAGGTTGGATCCACGCCAGGCATCGCACGGCTTTGGGCCGTGCTCTTTTCGATGCGCTGCTATTGCCGATCTCCGATCGAATGACCCGAGAGCGAAGGCTGATCATCGTTCCCGACGGGAGCTTACGTTCGATTCCTTTTGCAGCCTTACCCTTTCCGGGCGGCGGGTCGGAGGCCGGGGAAACATATCTGATCGAAAAGCACGAGATCGTCCAGGCTCCCTCCCTGGGGTTGCTGACGGCTCTCGGAGCAAGGCAGAAATCGGCCGCGAGAAAGCGAATCGGAGTGATTGCCGATCCGGTTTACGGTCCCTCGGATCCACGTTGGCCGAAGGACAGACCACCGGCGCCGAGCCAAGAAGAGTTTGCTCGCCTCGAAGGCGCGGTGCGGGAGATTGAGGCCATCAGAATCATGTTGGGTGCCGAATCCGGGGAATGGGCCACCGGCTATGAGGCCTCTGCGGCGGCGATTCGAGAGGGTACCTTGGACCTCTCCGAATTCGCGATTCTTCATTTCGCCGTTCATGGGAGTCTGGACTCGGAGCGTCCCGAGCTTTCTGCTCTCGTTCTTTCCCAATACGACCGATTCGGTCGCCCTGTTGACGCGTTTCTTCGGGTCGGAGATATTTTCTTCTTGGATCTCAAGGCCCAGTTGGTGGTGGCCGGGGCTTGCCGTACGGGGTTGGGAGGCACTTTTAGAAGCCAGGCTCTCAGTGCCTTTGCCCAAGCTTTCATGGCGGCGGGCGCATCTCAAGTCTTGGTCAGCCATTGGTTGGTAGACGATCAAGCCACTTCTATGCTGATGACCCGGTTCTACGACTACCTGACTCAAGAGGGTTATCGGCCCGGCGCAGCACTTAGGCGAGCTCAACGGGATTTGTTGAAGGATCCCCGTTTTCGTCGTCCCTACTTTTGGGCGCCGTTTGTGCTCCAAGGCGACGGTTCGAGCCTTCGCTTGCCGGGCTTTGGTTGAGCGATCGTCTGAACAATTCGCCGACACCGGTGTCTAAGAAGAAAACAACGCCTCGGTCGGTCGACTCGACCGCCGTCTACGAAAACGTTTACTTCTTGGAGGAAGATGTGTCTTCAGACCTCTTGTTTTCGAGCATGCCCGGCCCACTCCTAAACGACCCGCCGCCAGATCCGCCTGTCGATCAAAACACGGGTGACAAAAATCCCGAATCCAAAGGGGCCAAGATCAAGAAAAAGAAGCCCTGATTCGCTGGGCTGCTAAGCCACAGGATAAGAGAGCCCAAGAAATTTTCGATTTTTTGGGCGCCTCTCTGAACATTCCGGCTCGATTGGACTCTATCGGTAGCAAAGATTCCGCAGTTGTCAGAATCGAAAGATGGCCGAGAGTCCGAGGGAGCTGAGATGAGATCGTTTGATCGTGGTTTTGCCGTCGTCGTCGGGATCAAGTCGTATGAGCATGTTGGTGTCCTTGACGATGCCGTTTTAAGGGACGCTGCTGATCTGGCCGAGGTGCTCCGTGACCCGGATCGTTGTGCGTATCCAATTGAGCAAGTTCGACACCTCCGGGATCGCCTAGCCACGGCGGATGCCGTCCGTCGGGACCTGCGTTGGCTTGCGGAGGTCACGGGTCCCGACGATACGGCGGTGTTCTTCTTCTCCGGTCACGGCTTCCGGGCTCGACGAGCCGACGGCAACGGGTGGGCCAATGCCCTGGTCGCGGTGGACGGAAACCCGGCGGATTTTCCCACCGGATTGATCGAAGAACGAGAGCTGACGGAGCTTTTAAGAGGGATTCGAGCGGGCCGGTTGCTGGTGATCCTCGACGCATGTTTTGCGGCCGGCGTCGGTGAGATCAAAGACGTCGTGGTGGACAGCGACTTGATCAAATCCGGATTCGACGAGTCTTTTTACGAACGACTCGGCCACGGCAAGGGGCGGGTTTTGATCGCGTCGAGCCGAGCCGAGGAAGGGTCCTATTTCGCCAAGGACGGACGGCACAGCAGATTCAGTCATCACCTCCTGGAAGCTTTGGAAAAGGGCGTGGACGGAGACACCGAGATCGTCGGTGTTCTCGACCTGTTCCGGCATCTTTCAGTCGCGGTCCGGGAACACGATCCCAGCCGGCCCCAGCATCCGGTCTTAAAGGCGGAAGTGGAAGACAACTTCGCCATCGCCATGGCACCGCGGCGCTCACAAGCAGATCTCGAACGCGATCGATCTTCGAAATCTTCGGTGAACGAATCGGAACGTAGGCGGTCCAGAGACTCGGGAAGTGGCTCGAATATAGGCGTGCAGAACAACGACAGCAATATCGGTGTTCAAAACAACACGACCAACAATACCGGGCCGCAGATTGGATCGATCTCGGGCGGTGCCAACTTCAACTTCGGCTGAGGCGGCACATGTCCACCCTAGACAGGCAAGTGGAACCAATCACTCCGACCATTTCCGAGCAAGCCGATGGAAACGGTATCGATCCGGATGATCAGCAGGACTTGTCTGAGTCGGAAGAGGGGCAGAAGTCTGCTGATCAGGGAGCTGAGGATTTGCCGCTCAATCAGGCGGAGGGAGATCCTCCACAGCAAGACCCGACTCAGGAGCAGACATCTCAGGACTTGCCGGGAGAGCCGCATCCGAGCCGGAGCATTCTCGAAGATGTGGAGGTTCCTGAGAGCTTCGACGCTCAGGGTCCCAAGTCCTCGTTCGACGACCGAGATGTGGGTCGATTCGGGGCGCACATCGAGGATGTCAAGGACGGTGTCCATATTTATCTGGACGGTAGAGGCTCGGGCAAGGAAACCCATCAGCCGGACAGCGCGGATCCCACTGATGAGCTGAGCCAATTCGAGCTCGAATTCGAGCCGCTACAGAAAGAGATCGACGAGCTGATGCCGGTCCTTTTGAAAGACCGGTGGCTGATCTTGTTCAGTCGTGATCCGGAAGTCGCGGACTCGTACGCTCACCGTTTGGCCCGCGAGCCCGAGTTCGAGACGGATTTTGCCCGCCGAATGCTGCAATTGAATCCGGAAGCAGGTTGCAAGATTCGGCACTGCTCCCAATTGTTGAGCAAGGAGATAGCTCCGGACCAAGAAAGCAGGTTAGTCGTCGTCTCAGCCTCTTCCGAGTTCGGAGGGAATCCGGTCGAATTCGTTCGCTCGCTTGTAGCCGGCCAGAAGAGCTCCCAGAGCAATCTTCGTAGAAAGTTGGCCCTGCGAAAGAGCTATTGGATCGTTGCAACGGATATCGAGATAGCAGACGAATCCGGAAGGTTGCGACGATATGAGGAGATCGATTTCTTGTCTCCCTGGTTACGGGATCTGTATCCAACCAAGTGGGAGGATCTGTGCGGCCAAATAGAGGCCCAGCGAAACGACGATCAATGGCCGAAGGAGGCAATCCAGTTTTTTCGCACCTGCCGCGGCTTCTTCCGCCAGGAGCGCCTGGAAGAGGCCATTAAAGAAAGGGCTGCCAAAAGCGCAGAGCAGCTTCAGATGGCTCGCAGAGAGGAAATCGGCTTCGAAAGGCTTCTCGAAACCGAAAAGAGAATCGAAGCGGTGATTCACTTTATCGTGACGTTCTTTCCCGAAGTCGAGGTACTGGATTTTGATCGGTTGGTGGGGGAGCTGATCAAGGATTGCAAAGAGTCGGATCGAGTGGAGTCCGCTAAAGGCATGGCCTGGCGAGAACAGGGCAAGACCTATCCGGAGCTCTGGCAAGAAAACCGCTCTCGATTGTTGAGCTCCTGTGGTGTCGTGACCATGCCGCCGAACGCGTCGAAGATCGGGACACGAGCGTCCAACCGAAGTGCCCCAACGGTGGACTATCGAGACCCGGAAGCCAGACAGCTGCTGAGGGATTTCTTTTGGGCCCAAGGCCACACCTTCTTTTTGGAGCAGCTGGACAAGCTGGAGACCGGCCTTCTCTTCGATCCCAGCAGGGCGGTCAGAACGGGTCTTTCGAAAATCGTAGCCGAAACCGCGGATGCTTATCCCGAGCATTTCGGAAGCGCATGGCTGAGGCGAATGCACAATTCCTTGGCCGGAGACGAGCGGATTCAGGGACAACAGGACCAGCGGTTGGTGCGAGCCCTGGAGGCCTTGGTCAGAGCACTGCTTCAGCGAAAACAATCGAGCCGGATCGTGGGCCGCTTTTTCGGCGATCTAGAGTCACAGCGGCCGGCCCTACACATCAAGCTGACCCGTGCCGTCCGACTCGTGGAGAATTTCGATCCGCTCGTCGGCTGGCGAAAGATTCTTTCCAAATCGCCCCTTTTCCCGGTCGTTCCAGGAGCCGACTTCGGAAACGGGGTCGGGAGCTCGTTGAAAACGGCCGAGGGACGGGCGGTGGCCGTGATTTCGGATCTGGTGGATTATCTCGAAGAGCCACAGATCGACGAGCATACCGTCTTGGCAAGTATGTTCGATTGGACAGCCATCTCGGGCCAGGAGGGGGTTCGCTTCCGAGCATTCTCCGTGCTTCTAGTGCTTCGGCTGGGATGGCGAATAAGCCTTGTGGGTCGCGTAGACACCCGGGACGAAGCACGGGCGGGCGGCGGGTTGAGGCTTCCCGACGACGAACGGGTCGATCGATGGATCAGAGGGTTCTTGGGACCCGGCGGGCAAAAGATTCACCGTGATTGGATCGCAACGCTTTGGCATTCCGCGTTCAGCGAGGTCATCAATCTGTTTATCGCCGGCGAAAGAAGCCGCATATTGAAAAACGTTTTGGCGAAGGATCCGATGCTGGGCGGCGAGTCGGCACCGCCGAGCCGAGAGAGACTCGAAGGCGAGCTGAGGAAGATCCACTTTTTTCTCGAGTGGCAGATCTACCGAGTTTGGATCGGGATTTGCGTCGAGCATTGGTTGTTGGGTAGCGCCCTGATCGGGCACCTGGGGAAGCGTGCGAATACCTTGAGGGGAGAGCTCGGAGAAGATTGGTTGCAGATCTGGAAAACCTCGACAACCGAATCGTACCAACTCTTTCAAGCCGTGGTGACCGCGGATTGGTGGATCCGGTTGGATGGCTTCGCCACCCTAACCGAGGGCGACGACGCTGTGAAGGCGGTGGCCTTGCTCGAAAGTCTTCCGAAGGTGATCGCCAATAGCCTGGGGTCCGCCAATTTACGCGTAGCGAGGCAGCATTGGCTGTTCATGGCCAAAGCCACACGCAAGATCCGTTCGGCATTGAAACGGGAGCTTCGATTGAAAAGAGGTGCCGAGCGGCGCCGAATCGAGGAGTCCCTGGCAGGGCTCTCCGCTCGGCTCGGCGCACTGAAGCAACTCGAAAAAGCCTGCAGAGGGGCGGGGAGAAAGAAAATCCATGCAAGGTAACTCGCTGGCTAAAATCCTTTATCAGGTCGATTCCAAGAAGGCGGCGGAGCCGTGTGAGGGGTGCCGTGTGGTGATCGTGGACAAGCTTTCTGGGCGGATCCACGAGAAGAAACCTTTGCTGTCCTTTAGAAAAGAGCTGCGATATTTCAGGGTTTTCAGTCGCTCTCTCGCGGTGGAAGGAAAGGGGCCCCGCTGTGAAATTCAGGGTGGCAGCTTCGATCAGCGCCTGGAGCTCGACCTCTTGTATCGAGCCCGGTGTCCCGCGGGCGAGGAAGAGCGAGTGGCCAAGTCCCTCGGATTGGGTAGCCGGCCTGATTTGGAGCTGAATCGTTGGCTTCAAAAGCGATTGGAGGAGTTCTTGGCCGAGCAGGGAACGCCGGAAGAGGTCTACTCCGGTTTTTCTCGATTGCATCGTGAGGCGGAACGACGGCTTTCTCAATTGGCTTTGAGTGAGCTGGGTCTGAGCTTGCAAGTGCAGATTCAAAGGCGGGGCGGTGAGATGCCCGAGCGTGTGGACATCCAAATTCAGGATCTCGGTGTGCACGCAAAGGACTCCGACGAGTTGGTCAAGATCAGCCTCGAAGCACAGCTGGAGGTCTCGGATTCCGCGGCCGTCTTGAGGCATGCTGCGACCCCCGAGGACTGGCGGCAACGTCTGGGGGAGACGGTCCGGCGCTTCATTGCCACCCAAGTGGGCCTGCATGAGCTGACCTACGAGCTGCGGACGGGCCTTCGTCGGCGTCTTCAACTTCACTTGGACGAGTTTTTGCTGGAGCCGGCCGGGCGGCGACTCGGTTTCCTACGTTTGGCGGCGGAAATCCCCGCGAGCTCGGCGGTGGAGCATCTAAGACTGGAACACGCCGTAGTCTGCGATATCCGAGGGTCGATTCATCAGATTCGGGTCCAGCACGTATTGCAGCTCAAGCTACAGGATTTGGGGAAGTTTCGAGTTTCGGGAATCGAGGATCTCGACGGTTGGCTTCGGGAGCGTCTCGACGCCACGACCCGCGGAGTGCTGTTTGAGAAGTCTTTTCGGGATCTGCTGGTGGACTTCGCCCCCGGGGAAAGCGGGGGCCCCGGGCAATTGAGAAGCCTGACCGAGACACAGGTCGATCGGATAGGTTATGCCCTCCAGCAGATGACGGTGATTCCGGATCTCGAGCCTTTGAAATGGAAAGACGGCCTCTCGATCGAGCTGGAAGGGGTTTTTGCCACCTTGGATTCCCGGGTCGAGGTCGGCATCGGGCTGGTCGTCGACGGACGAATCCCGGATATCTTCATTCCCCATTTGGATCGATATCTAGATCCGCAAGCTGCCAAAGAGCTGATGGAGGACATCAAGAAGAAAGCGACCGAAACGCTGGCGGTTCAGCTGCACGGTTTGAGCCCGGAGCGGATCTACATGAGGTGGTTTCGCTCGGATCGCCCCGGCGAGGAGGGAGTGCTGGACATCCTCCACAGGGCGGTTTCGTCCGCCCTGACCGAGGGCTTCGGGTTCGCACAGCCCCGGATCGTGATCAAACCGTTGGAGACCGAGCTCACGCAGCGAGTCGAAGCGTTGATGTCCCGGCTCTATCCTTTGACGGTGACCGTCTATCCACTGGGTGGAAAAGGACAGAGGGAGCCCGTAACGCTCACCACCAACGTAGAGATCTTGAGGGTTCACCTGGACGGCTGGCACGTGTTTCGGTCTCGACAATTCGAATCGATCTCAGAGGAAATCGACGAGATCTTGAGAGTCCTGAGGGAAGAGATCGAAGCGACCCTCAGCACCATTCCCAGCGAATTTCTGCAGTACGTCGATCGCGGTGACCACCTGACTCTGCGGCAGGTCCTCGACACCACCTGCGAGACCATTTCCCGTTCGTTCGGTTTGGAGATCGCCTTTACGGGATTTCAACGGCAGAAGACGATCACAGAAACCCAGAAGATCCTTCTGCTGGAGCAGGAAGTCGGGAAGGAAACACAATTACAGCTCGATGCAGGGGAGAAGCGAAGGAATGCCCGTCTTCGACAGCTGGAGCAACAGCTCACGACCGAAGAGCAGCTGTCCCAAGATCTGGCCCAAGAGCTCAAGCTTCTTCTCGATCGAAAGAAAGAGTTTCTCAAGGACGGTGTGGAGCCGGAAGACGAGGAGTATCAGGCGATCCAGGAGCGAATCGCAGAAATTCGGGCAGATCTATCTCCCGCGGAGATAGAAAAGCGCCACGATCCCCTCGATCATCTCAACGAGAAGCAACGATCCTCATTGAGGTTAGAGGAATACGGTGTCGACAAGAGCCGAAGCGCAGCAGGGTTGACCACCGGCCGCCGAAAGCCGATCGCACTGCCCGCGTCCGGGGGCAACGGAGGTGGTGGTGCATAAAGCCTCGGAGCAGCTGACTTGTCGTTCTTGCGGCCTGCAGGCTTCGGCTCCGCCGCCGATCGCTGGCTGCGAAAACTGTGGTGGCACCGAATGGGAAGGTTCGAAGGCAACGGCTCGCTCCTCGGGAACCTTCACTCTCGGGCGCCTCGTCTGGCTCGCCTCGGGTATGGCGATGGCTTTGGGCTTGGTCTTGGTGGCTTCCGGAGTCGTCGGCTCAGGCTCGAAGTTTGAATGGCCCCTCGGAGGTCTCGAAGACAGGGATCCACGACACATTCTGAAGGATGAGGGCGGTTCGGGACCGTCAGACCCGCCTCCAGACGAGGTGGGGGACTTGGAGACCGACCCGAGCACCGTCGACGGGAAAGCGCGCTTTCCCGAGCTCGAGACACCCGATCGAAACCGCTCGGTCGAAGAGCACAGAAAACCCCGAAAAAAGAAGCAATCGTCGAGCGCACAAATGCTGGGAGCGGCCGATTGGTCGGATCGCGGTCGATCGCTGATCTCCGAGGGCAAGCGCCGCGGGGCACGAGACGCTTTTGCGCGGGCAGCGGAGCTGGCGCCCTCGAATGCCATCATGTGGGCGGATCTGGCAGCTGCAGAGGGTCTATTGGGTCATGTGACCGAGGCGGTTTCTGCCTATGGCGAAGCCCTTAGGCTCGATCCCGAGCTTTGGATCGCGCACTACAACCTGGCTTTGTTGTACGCCCGCCACGGCAAGGTCGAGCAGTCCTGTGCTCACCTGAAAAAAGGCCTGGGCTATTTAAGGGATCAAAACGCCGGCTACCTGCCCAGAGTCCTTGAAGACCTCCACTCGAATGCGGATCTAGAGGGAATGCGGCGTGAGAGCTGTTTCCTTTCTTTGCCGATGGATCTGTGATCAAGAAGCCGAAAGGAACCTTGAGATTTGAAAAGAATCGATGCTCAAAGCCGACGGACCCATGAGATGTTCGGTTGGGTCCTACGAGGATTGGTGGTCTTGTTCCTCGCTCCATCGATGGTTTCTGCTTCGTCGTCCTCGTGTAATCGCGCGAGGGAGATGGTTCAGGATCTGGCTGCCCAACCGAGAGTGAGTCCCGAGGACCACCGGGCTCTGCTCGACCAATTGGGTACGGCCCGTGAGCTCTGCCCGACGTTGGGTGAAATCTGGCGCTTGTCCCATTGCAGTGCTCTCGCGCTGGGCGATGCTGCAAAAGCAGAGCTCTATAGGAAGCGTGCCAATCTTTACGGCATCCACCCCCTACACTGTGCCGGATCCGATCCACCGAAGCCTAAGGTCGGTCCGGTGCGACGCAAGCATGCCTTGGTGGTCGGAATCGGAACTTTTCTAGACTCGAGCATTCAACCCCTCAGATATACGGCCAAAGACGCGGAGGATTTCGCGCGCTTTCTGGTCGAGGAAGCGAGATTCTCCTCTGGTTCCGTAACCCTGCTGACTGATGCCGAGGCCACCAGGAAGAACATCCTCGGTGCCTTGCAACAACTCATCCTGGGAAGTCGGGAAGACGACTTGGTAGTGATCTATTTGAGCTCTCACGGCTCACCCTACCAAGAATCTCAGGGGCTGCGGGGTGTGGGTTATTTCGTCACCTACGACACGAGCTTGGACAACATCTGGGTCGATGCCGTGGAATATCAAGATTTAGCGGAAAAGGTTGCGCTCTTGCCGGCTCGACGGGTGGTCACGTTCCTCGACAGCTGTTTCAGCGGTCAAGCTCTCTCGGAGGGAGCCAAGCAGCTGGTGGTCGAAGGGACGGGTGTGGACGAGGGCACGGCCCGCCGATTCCTCTCGGGAGAAGGAACTTATGTGGTGACCTCTAGCCGGGCCGACGAGATCTCCTGGGAAAGTGATGAGCTGGGGAACAGCTACTTCACCCATTTTCTGATCGAGAGCCTGAGGGGACCGGAGCCACCGACGCTCAGGGAGGCCTTTGCGCAGCTGTCGGACCGGGTTCAAAGAGCAGTCATCCGGGACAAAGGAGTGGCCCAGCGACCGGAGCTGCAGCCCAGGGACGCTCCGGGGGATTTGAGGCTGGGTGTGGTGCCCACGATTTTCGACTAGTGGCTGTCGCGACGTCGACCGATGGATCGGATCTTATTGGACGGTCAAGGAGGAAGAATCATGCATAGAGTCGTGCTCGGAGGTCGAAGCTCATGGTCCGCGATTTGGATCATGTCGCTCCTCTTGGGTTTGGGTCTCGGACCTTCTGCGGGGGTCGCCAAAGAGGGCTTCGGTTTTAAGAAAAGCACTGTCATGCTGGATCGGGTGCGACCAGCGGACGTGTATATTTCCGGGACCCGGATAGACGTTCGACCGGGACCTGGAAGTGATCAGAATGTGGGTGTACAGCTCGTAGAGACTCTCAAGAGCTCCGTTTTGGGAAACGACCCTCGGTTTACGCTGGACGAGCGCATTCCGGATACGCTCATCGAGGTCTCCTTGGTGGACAACGACTACCAGGAGCGGTGGGAAACCCGCACGGTCAAACGCAGCTACCCGGCCGGCAAAGACAGCAAGGGACGCCAGCAGTACGCCGTGCGCGACGCAAGGGTCAAATTCAAAGTCGTATCTCAGGTGTTCAGCGTGTCGTTCAAAGTGACGGACATGAAAACGCGATCCGTGTTGGTGGCGGACACGGTCAGCAGGAGCTGGAACGACGACTACGAAGAAGGGAGAAACGCACCGGATCGCTCCCAGCTCGAGCACCGATCGGTCTCCGAGACGGTCGATGAGATAGCTCGAAGATTGACACCGACGGTCGAGAAAATCGGTGTCTTGCTGCCCGGCGGCAGATTGAAGGATCTGCGCAACCTGGCCAACGGAAGTCTGTGGAACCCTTTTCTAGAAGCACTGGATAGCCTGTCGGAGTCGCCTAAGCCCAAAGACGAATCCTACCGTCAATATAGCCTGGGCGTTGCCTACGAGGCGCTGGCCTATCAGGCAGAGCAGCCGGAGGTCTCCATTCGGTACCTTGAAGAGTCCGCCAGTCACTATCAACGGGCGATTCAACTCAATCCGGGAGAAAAGTACTTTACTGGAAGCTACACGGGCAACGCTTTCATGGCCGGTTTGAAAAAGAGCGTGGCCGACACCCTGGGAAAGGGTGGAACGGTGAAGCGGAAGCGGGCCATGGCCCCGATCGATCGAGTCAAATCGGCGTTGGAGCAATATCAGAGGCTAATCGAGTTTCGCGATGCGGATAGCCGCGCCGGGATCGCTGTGGCCGACGCGATGACGGGCGCAAAGGGAGCCACAGGAGCCAAAGGACCGACCGCCAGCAATGCCTTGACCAATTCGGAGGTTATTGAAATGAGCCGAGCGGGTTTGGATGAGGAGATCATATTTTCAGCCATCGAGACTGCGGAGGAAACGGCCTTCGATGTCAGCCCGGCCGGCTTGGTCGAGCTGGCTAGAGCGGAAGTCAGCTCCAAGGTCATTCAAAAGATCCAGGCACAGGCCAACCAGAAAAAATAGGGGCATATCGTCATGGAATGTTTCTGCGTTTGGGCCGTGTTGTCGGTCGGTTTGCTCGCATCGCCCGCTGGCGACGACGTGCAGGCCTATAGGGGAGCGAAGGAGCTGTTCTTTGCTGCAGAAAAAGGCGGGGAGGACCGGTTGATTTCGGTTCCTGCTTCTGAATTCGAAGGCAACAGGAGACCAAGAGCCAAAGACAATCGTGTTCCGGATCGAGGCTTAATGAGGGTCGAGCTTGATGAGATCGGAGAAGCCAGTCTTTCTTCCGATAGTCGCAAGGCGGGCCTTCGCCACTGGATCGAGCTGGTAGAAGAAGGATCTCAGGTAGGTCGCAAAGTTACGTCTGATCGCGTTTTTCACACCGGAGAGAGAATCCGGCTTCACTTTCAATCCAATCAGGATGGATATATCTCATTGCTGCAGCTTTCGGGCGCGAAATCCGAAGTGCTCTTCCCAGCTCCCGGAAAGGGATTCTTCGATGGCTTCATCTCCGCACACGAGGATCGAGTCTTGCCCGGTCAGGAGGCGTGGTTCAGATTTGATCATCGGACCGGAATCGAGAAATTGGTGGTGGTTTTTTCCCCTGAGCTGGAACCCCTTGAGCGCATCCTTCCCGGTCGAGAACCGCGTCAAGAACCGAGAGAGCCACTTCAACCACCGCGAGGACCGAGCCGTCTGGCCCAGCTTGCCTCGCTCCCGCCCGGCGCCAAGGGATTGGTCGTGGAGTCCGAGCTCGACGATCCGAACCTGGTGGGTAGCTACGCTGTCAGCTTGACCGGAGAGCCTATCGTCTTGGAAATACAACTGGTGCATCAGTAGGACAGAGGATCCGAACAGCAGCAGCTCATGGTTAAAGTCTGATTAGTAAAATTATGTAAACTTATGTGGTTCTTCGTCGGCGTGGTCGATGACTTGAGCCGCCGATTCTCGCCCATCGCCTCGATATGGCCCGGAGCTTTGATTGTCGCATTTTTTATTATGACCAGCTTATACTCACAACCGCTTACTCTTAGAAATTTCCCCATCGCCCATTAAAACACCCCATCTTGATCACCGTCTCACCTACGGCTCCTACCTCTCATGAACAGGAACCAGATGTCGAGGTTCTTGTTTGAGGACTCGGATGGAAATCCATTGATCCGATTCACCCACCCGATTCCGCGCTCCTAGAAGCGATGCCTCCAGCCGGCTCGACACAGCTCGGCTAGGTGGAGGCCTTCAGCACCGCTTTCTCAACAGACACCAAGAATCGCAAGGAGCAAGGATTCATGAAACAGCTTTCGACCCTTTTGACAGGCCATCGGCTCGGTGCTCCACCGATCCTGAGAGGCCTGATGGTTTGTCTATCGATTCTGACGGCCGTTTGGGCCCTTCCCGCCGGCTCCACTCCCGTGGTCCGGGCCGACTTGGCGAGCACGGACGATCGAACCCCGGTGATGATCGATGTGCTCGCCAACGATGAGAATCCCGAGGGTCGACCGATGATTTTGACGGCGATCCGATCGGAGTGTCCAGGGACTGCGACCTTTCACGAAGACGGCACCATTGAGCTCGATCCCGACTCGGTGCCGGCCGATACCCAATGCCGGATCGAATACGACGTCGACATGGGTGGCGCGCCTTTCACCTCGACCGTGGATCTGACGATCACCTACACCGGCGGCGGTGGAGGTGGCGGCGGTGGAGGTGGCGGCGGTGGAGGAGGTGGCGGCGGCAGTGATCTGCTCGAGCTGCCCACGGATGCCATTGCCGGTTGCTCCCAACCCGGTGCCGACTTCGCGGTCTGCTGTTGGAACGAGCTGTTGAGGTCTCTCGGTGGAGAAACCGAGCTGGATTGGCAGGCTATCGACAATGCGACGACCGCGGATAAAGCACCGAATCAGGTGTTGCTCTGCCACGCTGCCAGCTATTACTCCGGGGTCGACCGCCTGACCGGCGGCAACACCACTTCCCGGGATTGGTTCCTGGCCTACCTCGAGGACCAAAAAACGGCGGGTTGGATGAGCGACGCGAATGGGCCGCAGGCCAGCAACGAGATCCTCTCGCCCCTTTACGGCTCTTGGCACGCGGCTTCCTACATGGTGGCCCTCGATCGCGCCCGGGCCACCGGTGACACGCCCTTGGTGGACGAGCTGAGCAGCTGGTTGAGAACGTATTGGACGGTCAGCGCGCTCACCGCCCACAAGAATCCCTTGACCCATCTGACCATGAAGACCACCGCGAGCTGCGGCGGCAATACGGGCGGCACGTACACGCTCGACGATCCGCACAGCACTTGGAACGGTCTGACGGTCGCCCATGCGGGCACCCGCCGCTTGGGCAATTCCTGTATCGATTCGACGACCCCTCTCGGTGTGCTGGTGCCGGGCAGCCAGCCCGGACATTTCCTCACCGCCCTGGCTTTGGATGCCTATCCCCGCGCTTGGACCTCCCAAAATCTGGGATTCAACAGCGACGGCACCCCCAGCACCTATTACAACACCGTGCGCGCCGCTCTGCGCCTGAACGGCACGGACTTCTCGGCGGCCGGCGGCGGCACGATCGACCTCGAATCCGTCACTTTGCCGGTCGCAACGTTCGGCTTGACCGAAGCGCAACGGGACGAGCTGGCGCTCTTCGTCGACGATCCCGGATCCAGCAAGCAGCGGCTCGAACGGTTGGTGGGTTATGTCGACGGCCATTGGCGGCCCGGCCATGTGGACGACGCGGGAACCAACCCCTGCACCATGGCCTTCGAGCGCACCACCCTCGGTACCCTCTCCCGCTTCGGCACCGATGGGCCTTCGTCCAACGACGGCAAAACCAACGTTTGCAACATCAACACTCCGCCCATTTACGCCACGGTAGTGCTCGACAACGGAGCGGCCGAATATCTCAGCCCAGGAAACTCGCCCCAACCCAACGCCGCGGACCACGTCAAACGGGAGGGCGATCAGATCTGCGCCTACACCTCCGGCGGCGATCGCTGCATCGACCGACCCGCCGGCGACACCCTCTATCGCCTGCATTGGACCCCGTCGTCGGGTCTGCAGGTGATCACCAACAACTTGCCGGACGAGGTCGTGGTGCCGCCCACCGAGCAATCGCCCTATGGGGGACCGGCCCATGCCATGCCCGGCCGTCTGGAAGCCGAGCTCTTCGACGAAGGCGGCCAGGACGTGGCGTCCCACGACACCACGCCCGATCAGAACACCGCCGACGTGCCGTTCCGGGACGAGGGTGTGGATGTGGAAATCTACTCCCCACAACGCATCGTGATCACCGACATCGTGGCCGGTGAATGGTTGGAGTACACCCTCGATATTCCGGCGGGCCGCTACGCCCTATCCGTGGAATATCGAACCCTCGAGGGTGCCGGCGACGGCCGAATCCGTTTCGCCAGTGAGGACGGTCAAATCTCCCGAGCCCTCGATCTGCCCGCCGGCTCGGGCTGGAGGCAGGCCCACGCATTCGACTTGCCGACGTTCAGCGGCGGTGAGCGGGTTTTCCGCTTGACCGTGGAGCAAGCCGGATTCGAGCTCGACGCCTTCCGCCTTTCCCCGCTCGGCGATGCACGCCGCGCCTACGAGGGAACGCCCCAGATCTTGCCGGGCAAAATCGAGCTCGAAAGGTTCGACGAAGGGGATCCCAACGACGCCTATTTCGACACCACGCCCGAGCATCTGGCGGATCCGAATCTGGCGGTGAGAACCGACGAATGGGTGGACGCCCACCAGACCCCGAGCGCGACCATCCTCAATTGGACCGCCGCCGGTGAATGGCTGGAATACACCGTCGACGTCGAAACGGCGGGCTCCCACGAGCTCGAGCTGCATTACCGAGACGATGGGCCGAGCCAGCTGCACATCGAGGTCGAGAACGGCTCGGTGACCGAAGCCCAAACGACCCTGGAGCTGCCGTCCACCGACAACGACTGGCAAGTCCGGACCTTCCCCGCCGTCGAGCTCGGTGCCGGCCAACGGATCGTGAGAGTGACCGTGCTCGAAGGCAACCCGACCCTCGATTGGCTACGCATCGGTGACGAAGGACCCCCTCCCCCGCCGGAGCAGCCCGTGGCGACGTCCGACACCTTTTACGTGCCCAAGAACGGAGGTGCTTTCACCATCCCCCACTCGGCGCTGGAAGCCAACGATTCGCCCGCGGGTCAGGTGGACGTGGACTGGACCTTCATCGGTGTCATTCCCGGCACCACGGTCGGCACGGTCACTAAAACCCAGGACTCGTTCGTCTTCACGCCGCCGGCCGATTGGGGAACCCGATCGAGCTTCTACTACCGCATCGTGCACGTCGACGATTCTTATCTCGACGACTACGGCACGGTTTCCCTGGAGTCCATCGAGAGCCTTCCCAATGCCGTCGACGACGAATTCCAGATGCTGCCGAGCTCGACGCTCACCATCTACCACAGCGTGCTTTTGGGCAACGACGAAGGAGAGAGCTTGGCGTTCGACGGGGTGGTCAGCCAATCGAGCCCGCCCGTGCAATGGATCGGCAATAAGTTGATCTTCCAAGCCCCGGCGACCCAGGGCACGACCCAATTCACCTATCGGATCCGCGACAGCTACGGCAACGTGGATCCGACGCCCGCCACCGTCACCTTGGTGGTGACGGACACACCGGAGCAGCCCGAGGCGAACGACGACCACTTCTTGATGGCGGCCCACAACCAAGACGGCTCGGTCGCCGAGGCGGTCATCCCCCGCGATGAGTTCTTGGCCAACGACTCCCTTCCGGACAGCAGCAGCTACCTGTGGAATACCAGCTCTGCAAGCTGCGGTGGGCTCAATCAGCACGTGTTCGGTTGGGTCTACACCGCCGACGTCGGTTGTGCCGGCGCGAATTGGACGTACGAGATCACGGACCTGGGCACCGGCCTCGGCGATTCCGCGCAGGTCTCGATCGACATCGTGCCCGCGCCGACCGGCGTCGACGACAGCTACGAGGTGCGTTTCGGAGATCCCTTGACCCTGTCGTTCGGCGAGCTCTTGGGCGACGACGACGGCCACGGTTTGGGGTTGGTGATGTTGGTGGACGAATTCGTGCCGCCCTCGCCGCTAGCCGGAACTCTGGACCTCACCGTGCCCGGGCAGGTGACTTTCCAGCCGGCACCGGGTTTCCACGGCGACGCGACCTTTACCTACGTCGCCCGCAACGACATGCAGGAGCAGAACCCGCTCGAGATGGATCCGACCTGGAAGATCACCACGGATCCCGTGACCGTCACCATCACGGTCGAGCCGCCGGATATTTCCGCCGCCGACGATCGCCTAATGCTGGCCACGGGGCTGACCCAGCTCGACATCCCGTGGGGCTCGCTCTTGGTCAACGACGATCCCGCCGACCAAGCGGAAATCGTGGATTGGACGGAGACCTCCAACGGCGTGCTCGATCTGCTGAACGGCCGATTCCGATATCAACCCGATCCCTCGTTCTGGGTCGTCGGCCACGATCAATTCACCTATCGAGCGCGCAAGATCGGCGGCAGCGGTCTGACCGCCGAAGCCACGGTGCGCATCGAGGCCGAGCCCGCTTGCACCGGGGGATTTGCCCACGACTTCGACAGCGGCTCGCTCGACGATTGGTCGCAGAGGCTCGAATCCGGTGGCTCCTTGACGCTCGCCGCCGAGGCGGCCATGCAAGGAGACCTCGGGTTGCGGGTCGAGATCGGGGCCGGCGCCACCGCCGTCCGGCTCGGTGAGCAAACGCTGCAAGGAGCCGGGCATCCCGTGCAATCCTTCTGGTTCGATCCGAATTCGATCCACATGGCAGAGGGCGAGGTCCATCCGATCGCCGTGGTCGGCACCGGGCTCAACCTTTGGCTCAGCAAGAGCGGCGGCTCGTTCCGCACCAAATTGATGAGCGTCACCAACGAGCAGCTGCTCGGCACGGAATGGGTGGATCTCTCCGACGAGCCCCACTTTTTCCGGATCGAGGCCGATGCCGCGGATTTCGACGGTCCGAACGGGGCCATCCGCATGTGGATCGACCACGTGCTGCGCGGCGAGCTCACCGGGCTCGACAACCACCGCATGCCGACCCGGACGGTGCATGCCTTGCTCGGCGGATTGTGGAGCCTCGGCGCCACGCAAGGGACCTACTATTTCGACGACTATCGATCCTGCCACGGACCGGGGAGCGAGCATTCCGTGCTCGTCGACGGTTTCGAGGCTTCGAATCTCGATCTGTGGGACGGGGTCGACACCGTCGCCGGTGGCGCGATCTCGATCACCCAGGGCTCGACGCTCGACGGCACTCGGGGTCTCGAGATGCGGGTGGATCCCGGCAGCCAGAGCGTCAAGCTCTTCACCGATAAGGTGAGCGGGGAATCCTATTTGGGTGCCGACTTCCTGCTCGACCCCGCGGGATTGGTGCTGGGCGAAGGTGAGGACTTCATCCTCGCCGGTTTCTCCGGCTCGAACGGCTGGACCCACCATCTTCGCCTCGGCGTCGCCCAAGGAACGTTCAGGATTCGCCAGATCGTGCACCGAGACGACGGCACCTTCGTCGCTAGCCCCTGGTTCGACCTCGTCGGACCCGGAACCGCCCAAGCCATCGCCTTCGAATGGCGACAGGCGAGCCGGCCGGAAGCCGACGACGGCAGCGCGACCCTGGCGTTGGACGGCGTGATCGTCGATCAACACACCGGCCTCGACAACGACGAGCGGCTCGCCCTTCGCTTTCAGCTGGGAGCGGTCGGCGCCGTCACCGCGAGCACCCAGGGCACGTTCTACGTCGATGCGGTGCAGGTGTGGCGACGCGACCAGACCCGTCGAAATCTGCTGCTCGACGGATTCGAATCCGGCATCGCCGCCGGTTGGTCCGGCCAAACAATGACCGAAGGCTCGGTCGACGCCACGGCCGCGGCCAAGCTGCTCGGTCACAAGGGCCTCGAGCTCGAAGTCACCGCGGGCGGCACCAGCCGGGCGTCTTTGAGCACCCGAGCCGCCGACGGCCTGAGCCGGGTCGCGGCGAGCTTCCTGCTCGATCCCGCCGGCTTCACCATGCCCGAAGGCGCCTTCTTCTACCTCTACGGCGGCACCCAACCCGAGGGCTGGCGCTTCCACGCACGCCTGCGTTTCAGCGCCGGGGTCTTCCAGGTGCAGATGATCGCCAACTTGGACGGACAGACCTGGGCCGCCACTCCGTGGGTCGATCTCGCGGGACCGGGGATCGCCCAACGCATCGGCGTCGAATGGTGGCGGGCAAGCTCTCCGCTCACTGCCGACGGCGGTGGACGTCTGGCCCTCGACGGCGAGGTGCGACACGAGCTGTCGGGTCTCGACAACGACGAGCAGCAGATCGAAGAGCTGCACCTGGGCGCCGTCGCCTTCGTGGATCCAGCGGCCGCCGGGTCGTTCTACGTCGACGACGTGCAGATCTGGACCCTCGACGACTAAACCACAGCCACCGGGAGAGCCGAGCGGCTGCGGCCGCTCGGCTCTCCCGGGTTCCTGTGTTTCTCGTGTCTCTTCAGAAAGAAAAAGCTCTTCGAAAGAAAATCTTTCAGACTCAGAATTTTCGGCTAAGCCAACAGCTCAAATAGGAAATTTCCCATGACCCATAAAGATGTCTTCCCCAACCCTGTTTTCGCCTGGCTTCGACAGGTGGCCCTGTTGCTCCTTCTGCTCTGCGCCTCGGCCGGCTCCTTGCTCGGCCAGACCTTCGCCAACTGGCCGGAGCTACAAAAAGGCCAGGCTCCGGATACGGTCTTTCACTATGACGACCTCGATTCCGTCAACCTGCTGAACGGAAACTTGACCCTCAACATCCCGCTCGGCCAGGACTATCCCGTGGGCTCCACCCTCTCCTATGGCTTGGGCTTGGTCTACAACTCCAACATTTGGGAAGCCCTGGAGGAAAATCGCCACGAATGTGAGCAGCAAACCCAAGGGGGCGCAAATCAGTGGATCAAGTTCTACCCCAAAACGTTGGACCGGCTGTCCAACGCCGGTCCGGGGTGGATGGTCAGTCTCGGCCGCTTCCAACCCGACGGTTGGGAATATTTCACCGTCAACAAACCCCCGTTCACCTACGTCGGTGCCGACGGTAGCCGCCACGGCTTGCATCCCGAGCTGCATCTCAAGAGCGGCGAGCCCACCCAGGCCAACGTTTTCTACGCCACCGACGGCTCCTTTCTGCGCATGTTCGACCAAGCCACCTGCGCGAGCACCCCGGGCAACGGCGGCACCTGTCGACGGCTCGAATTTCCGGACGGGTCCTATCAGGAATTCCACAAAGTCGGCGCCGAAGCCGACGACTTTCGACCGACGTTGATCGCCGACGCCTTCGGCAATCAAATCACCGTCACCTACCACGACCACTCCTGGGTGATTACCGATGATCACCTGAGGACCCAGCGGGTGGATTTCGATCCGGCGACCCCCGCCCGCAGCTACTCCAAGGTGTCGAGCGTCACCCTGAGCGCATTCGACGGTCAGACCTCGGTCTATAGCTTCGAATACGGCGAGCCGACGACCCTGGAACGTCACCTCTACGCCGAAACCACGATCGGTGATCTGCAATGCCTCGATACCCGGCCCGCCGGGTCAGGCGGCTTCTTGGGCGCTGATGTGCAAGGTGTCGAGCTGCTGCAACGGCTGTTGCTGCCGGACGGCTCGTACTACGAGATGGATTACTTCACCGACGACGACCCCCAAGGCGCTTCGGACACGGTGTTGCTCAACCACATGAGCGGTGCCATCGAGCATCTGCGGTTGCCTTCGGGCCTGCACTACCGCTGGATCTACAGCTGGAGCTACGGGCGGCTCAAGATCAAGACCTACAAAACGCCTCGCCCCTTCGAGCGGGTCACCGGAGTCGCCGTCAAACAGCGCTACATTCTCGACGAAGCCGGCCTCGAGCAGGACGTGGTCACCTGGCAATACGCCCCGAGCCGGGCGAGCTTCAACGCCAACTTCGACCCCGAGAACGCCAGCGACCTCTACCGTCCTTGTTTCCGCAAAACCGACGTCCGCTTCTTCACCGGTGATTACCTCACCGACGAAACCCTTTCCGCCACCCGCCACAGCCGCCACTACTTCTCGTCGGCCGAGACCGGACCGCCGGGCATCAGCTTCAAGAGCCGCAAGTCGCTGCCCTTCACCGTTTGCCCTCCCCAGGGCACCGGCGAGTACTACACCGATCCGTCGACCCCTTGGTACAACGACGGTCTCTTCCTCTCCCAGGAGATCCTCGACCCGGCGAATCCCGACGGCGATCCCGTGCGGTCCACCTGGGTCGACTATGAGACCGACACCTCCCAATTCGCAGACGAGCCGGACGCGGACCGACGGGTGATCCGGCGACGCACCGTCTTTCACGACGACCCCATCGACGCGGTCGACGACCATTGGATCGAAACCCGCTACGAAGACTTCGACGGTCTGGGCCACTACCGCAAAACCGTCGCTTCCTCGAGCTTCGACTATACCGATGGCGAGAAGACCACCCTGGTCACCTACAACCACGACGCCGACGGCGGCTCCCCCTCCGGACCCTTCTTCACCCCCGCGACGTCGAGCAAGTGGTTGCTCGGGCTCTACGACGAACGGTGTCGCCGACAAGGTGCTCCGTTGTCGAGCTGCGTCGGTGCCGAGGAGCGCACCCGCTTCGACTTCGATCGCCAAAACGGATTCCTGCTGGCCCAACGACGGCTGCGGGCGGGCTCCGAGACCGATTCCGACATCCTGACCCTCTACACCAACGACGGCAACGGATTCGTGGAGGAGGAAAACGTCTACGGTGGCGACCGATCCCCGGGCGAGCACCCGCTGGGAGCGGCTTTCTCCCCCGGCAACGCGCCTTTGGACCATCGGGCCAAATACTGGTATTCCCACGGAGTCTTGTCGCGCGCCGTGACTTACGACGGCTCCAATGCGTTCTTTGAGACCCTGAACCACCAGATCGACCGCAACACGGGCTTGGTCTCTCGCAGCCGCGACGCCGCCGGTTTGGATACCCATCTCGACTTCGACGACATGGGTCGCCTGATCAGCATCGAAACGCGAAAAAACGGTCAATTCGTCAACGTCGCCACCCAGCTCTTCCGCTATACCGTGCCGACCGAGCTCGACCCCGATCTGACCCTGCCGGAGATCAACCGATTCTGCGCGCAAAGCAGCTGCCCACCGGCGGCGCTCGGATTGGCCTTTGAGATTCGTCATTGCGCGCCCGGCACCGGCGACTACAACGCTTGCCACGGCCAACAGCTGGCGGAACGGCGTTTCTTCTACGACCGACAGGGCCGTTTGATCGACGAGCGGCGGTTGATCCCTTGGACCGCGGACGGCGAGGACATCTCCCGGGAAGTGTTCCGCCAGATGGCCTACGACCTGGCGGATCGTCAGGCTTGGTCCACGGAATGGCACGTTTCCGGTCTCGGCTTCGACGTCTGGTTCACCGGCCACGAAGACTACGACATCTTCGATCGAGCCCGAACCATCCGTCGGCCCGACGGCAAAGCCACGACCCTGCAATACACCGGTGAGCGCTTGACCAGCCGGACCGTCGGCATTTGGAGCGGCAATGGGGAGACCCCTTCGACCACCGTCGAGCAGCGGGACGGCTTCGGTCGCCTGATCCGGGTCAGCGAGCCGTCCGGCACCCAGGGGGCCACGGTCCACAGCACCTACACCTACGACCAAGCGGATCGACTGCGGCTCGCCTGCGTCGCCGACGCCGATACCAACCCCCACAACGGCTGTGGCGGTCAAGAGCGCAGCTTCACCTACGACGCCGCGGGTTTCATGGTGCAAGAGCTGCATCCGGAAATCGAAGGTCCCGTCACCTATACCTACGACGGCCGGGGCAACATCAAGAAAAAGGACCTCACCGGCACCGCCCACGACCTGGAATACGTCTACGACGCGGCCGGCCGTGTCACCCAAGCTCTCGACGGTGACGGTTATGTATTCCAGGAGTATTTCTTCGGCTACAGCAATACGGACGGTCGGCGCGTCGGCAAGCTCTACCAAGCCCGTCGTCACAACTGGCTGCCCGAAAGCGCCGGCTCCCAGAACCTCGTCGACCATGTGGTCACCGAAACCTTCGATCACTCGGCCCCCGGGGATCGTTTGGCGAGCTATGCCGTGCGCTCCAGCCGTGGTGCTTCCTTCAAAACGGACTACACCTACGATGCCATGGGCAACCTGAGCCGGTTGGTCTATCCGACCTGCGATCGGCTGCCCTGCTCCGCCGCGGAGGCCGGACCGACCCTCAACTTGGGCAATATCGCCGACAACACGGTCTACATGGACCTCGATCTCGGGCCGGGCGGTGAGCTCGACGGGGATATCGCCAAGCTGCGCTATCGCCCGCGGGGCACCTTCAGCCGCATCGAGCACGGCAACGGCCTGACGGATGAAATCCAACGGCTGCTGAACGCCTGGAAACCGATCGAAAAAATCCTCGTTCGCGCCCAAGACGGCAGCATTCTCTGGAATACGGGCTCCCACGAATTCGACGGCGCGGGCAACATCTACCGCATCGGCTCGGGTGACCATCAACAGAGCTTCAGCTACGACCCCGTCGGTCGGTTGACGTCGGCCACGGTGGGCATCGGAGCGGGCCAGGTGCTCACCGAGGCCCAGTCCTACGACCGCTTCGGCAATATCACCACCATCACCCGTTCCGGCGAGACCGGCACCCGTCAACTCTTCCCCGATGTCGACACCAACCGTCTCGGCTCGTCCCTGGCGAGCTACGACGCCGGCGGCAATATGACGTCGTGGGTCGAGGGCAATCAGACCTACTTCTACGACTACGCGCCGGACAACCGCGCCACGACCTTGGAAGGCAGCGGCGAAGCCAGGGCGTTCCTCTACACCGTGGCGGGTGAGCGCTTCGGTGTGCTCAATCAAGTCACGGATGTGGCGGAATACATGCCCCGCGACCCGGGCAACGGTTTGCTCAGCCGTTTCGAGCACTCTTCTTCCGGTTGGAGCCGAACGAAAGATTATTTCCGGGCCGGCTCCCAGGTCATCGCCACCCGCGCCGACGGCGAGATCCGTCACCTTCACGTCGACCACTTGGGCAGCACTCGGTTGATCTCCGACGACGCCGGCCAGATCGTCGGTGAGCTGACCACCTACCTGCCCTTCGGCTCCTACGCCCACGACGGGGCGATCGGTGCGGAGGAGCATCGTTTCACCGGCCACGAGCGAGACGACGTCGGCCAGGCGAGCGCCAACCTCGACTACATGCACGCCCGCTACTACGCCTCGTCCATCGGGCGCTTCCAATCCGTGGATCCGGTGCTCGGCGACGCGGCCCAGCCGCAGTCGTGGAATCGCTACACCTACGCGTCCAACTCACCGACCTCCTACGTCGATCCCGACGGCAGGGTCGTGCTCGGCCTGCTCAAGAAAACCGTCAAGCTCGCCGTCAAGGGTGGAGACGTGGCCGCGACCTTCGGCGGCATCATCGAAGACGCCATCACCCTCGCCAATCCCCATGCCTCGCCGGTCGACCGGGCCTTGGCGGCGGTTTCACTGGCGTCGGAGGTCTTCTCCCCCGTCAGCGTCAGAGACGGCAAAGCCGCTGCTAAAATCGTCGACGGCGCGCTGGACGGCGCTCAGACGGTGGGCCGAAGAGGCCGAGCACGATTCGAGGTCACTGAAAGTGGTGTAGCTATCCCCACCGATTCCAAGGAGCTTCGGTCGAATTTGTCTCAGCTAAACGACGTTTCCACGAGTCCCGACAAGAGTCGAAAGTTTACCGGCACGGACAGCCAAGGCCCGGTTCGAGTCCGGGTGGAAAAGGCTCATCCGGAGGACCCGAATTTCTCCGGTACCCCCGACCCCTTACACACCGTCGATCATCTGCACATCGACCGACGTAAAAATGGTGAAACCGGTAAATGGGGCTCCGCAGAGAAGGTGCAATATGACTGGCCGTTTGACATTTGAATCCGTATCCTGGGCAGACGCCGAGCTCGAGGAAATTTCGGTCGACTACGATCAGGTCGTGATTTCGGTAACCGAGCCGACACACGGCGACACCCGGAAAATCGTTTGCCGAGGTCACATAGGCTTCGAGCTTCTGGGCTTCTGGGACGAAGCAGTCGTCGAGTCTGTTCAAGTAACCGACCGCCACGCTCTTCTGGATAGGAGCCTCGAGAAGCTGAACCAGCACTACCCCAGAGGTGCCCCAGAGAGTGGGCAACCGCAAAGAAATCTCAGGACTTGGAGCGTCTTGATCGTCACGCTCTCAGATGGAGCGGAGCTCAGAGTCGCTGCCAACGAGCACTTAGTGGAATAGCAAGCTACTCTGCTCGGAAATGATTCCATCGAAGACGCCGGAAAATCCGGCGTCTTTTTTTATGACCTTACCTTATTTATTTTCGAGCCGTTTCGTGGCTTTGAGCCCGTTCCGTCAGAAGTGTCGCGTTACCGAGTTGGGGTGTCCTTTTTCACCCAACCCATAAAGTTTTTTCGGATGCCGAGCATCTTCAGCTGTCAATGACGGATCTCACCATGATGGGAAAGGGAATCAAACATGAGCCATGGGAAGCTTTGCGCTTGCCTCCTCCTCCTGAGCCTGCTGCCCGGAACGACCGGGGCACAAGATATTCCGGGGTCTTGGCCCGAACGTCTACAGAAAACGAGAAGCTCGCCGTTCGAGCCGCCGGCCACCGACGTCTTCGTCACCGATTCCGCACCGAGTCTCGACACGGACTGCACGTTCAATTCAGACCCATTGCACCCCCTGGTCATCGACGTCGAGGTGGACCGCGCCGTCGGTGACGTAGACAGCTCCGGTTTTCTAATCGATCCGGCGACCTTGATCGCCAACGGCGTCATTCCGGCGACGGTCGAGGTGATCATGCCCGCCTTCGATATCGACATCAACGGCGAGCCGCCGCCGGAGGTGGACGAGGTTCTACTCAACGGACAGCGCCTGGGAGTCCTGACCGGCGACAACCAAATCTGGAAGTTGAATTCCTTCAGCGTGCCGGTCAGCCAAATCAAATTCCCGTCGCCCGGGTCGTCCGCACCGGCGATCAATCGGGTACAGATCAATATCGACATCCTGAGCGAAGAGCGCTGGTGCGCCGCCATCGACTGGGTGGCCCTCTTCCTTCCGGTACAAGCCGCCACGGCGATCACGCTCGAGGCGGTCGCCGGAAATACGATCTATGTCCGGGACTACGGGTCTCGGGAGACCATCGACACGGTGTATCAACAGGTCTTCGACGAGGACTGCGATCTGTCCAACGAGATCGAGGACTACAACGATTATCCGTTCTCCGGGCCGTCGAAAGGGCTGTTCGGCGGCACCGGCAAGGCGCGATTGCGTGCGACCCTCGAAACTTGCACGGGTGGCGGTCAACAAGAGCCTGAGGTCAGGGTTCGATGGAAAATCAGCGGCAACGAATCGATCAAAGGCACCACCAAGTGGACCGGCAACGAAGGCGATATCGAGCTGACGATGCCCAAAGCGGTCGGCGCCTACGATACCGAGCTGCTCTTCATCGTCGACGGTCGAGAGATGGCGCCGATTCACCGCAAGCTCTTCGTGACCCACGGCAATGCCTACAGCTTCTACAGCTACTTCCCGCCGCTCATTTGGCCGCGCCTCGGCTGGTATGAAAAAGCCACGTCGTGGGCGTCCGGCCAAAGAACCGAGTCGGGCATTCTGCGCGCCCTGCTCGGCGGCTTGTACTCCTACGGCCGGGCACAATGGCGCTACGGCTACCGCTTCGGCGCCAAAACCAGATGCGATTGGCAGGAACTGGTCCAAGACCCGATCCGCTGCGACTACGCGGATTGCTTCGTCTTCAGCGACGTGTTCGAGAATATGGCGGCAACGCTCGGCATCGGCGGCCTCGGATCGGCCACGCCGTACGGCTCCGAGGGACGGGGTTTCTTGACCAAGGGGGCGCCGTCCTTAGATCCGGCTTTTCCCGGAAACGCCAAGCGGCTCGGCAGCACGACCTACGACCGCTATAACTTCGCCAGCCACAGCCTCCGACGCAAAGCGTCGCGCTACTACGACGCCACGTTCAACGGCATCTACACCAGCGAAACGCAATTTATCGAAGCCAATATTTCGGACGACTCCGGCAATACGGTCGAAGGCTGGACCCTCACGGAGCTGCTCGGCAGCGTCTACGATTCCTGGGGCAACTACGCCTACCTCCCACCGTCTTTGGCGCAAGCGGCCCAAACCGCGGATTTCACCCTCGGAGCCCGAGGAAAAGCCCTGACCAACAACATCGAGATCCTCGGAGCCGTGGATTGGAGCCTCGAGGACGAGGATCAGAACGGGTTGGCGGAAACCTTGGTGGCTCAGGTGGAGGTCCGCCTCCACACGGCCGGTGAGTACACCGTCAGCGGCACCCTGGAAAAAGACGGCTCCCCTCTCGCCCATCGACCGAGCTGGGAATCGATGCTGAGCTCGAAGGTCCTGCTCGACGAAATCAGCGGCACCTACACGGTCGAGCTCGAATTCTCCGGTGAGCAGCTGTTCCGCTCCGGCGTCGACGGTCCGTATGCGCTCGAGATCGAGGCGGTGGCGGCCGACGGCACAGCCTCCGCCACGCTGACCAGCCCGAGCTTCCAACACACCCAATTCGGCGAAACCGGGGCTCATCTCGGCGGCGTCGCGGAATCGGCGGTCGATACCGATGTCGACGGCTTCCACGACGAGCTGGTGCTCACTGTCGACCTGGACGTCCGGCTGGAAGACGAGTACCGGCTGCAAGCAGCGCTCGAAAAAGACGGCGTGACCCTGGTCGATGCCCGGCTCACCGCCCCGTTTTCGATCGGACCGTCCGAGGTCGGCCTCAGCCTCGACGGCGGTCGGCTGCGGAACGCGGGCATCGACGGCCCCTACCAAGGCACGGTGATCCTGGTGGACTCGTCCGGGCATACCCTCGAAAGCACGACCTTCACCACCGGTCCTTATGCAGCCGCGGACTTCTCCGGCTTGCTGACACCGCGGGGCGCGGTCGGCAGCCAAGGGATCGACACCGGTGGAAACGGTCTCTACGACCTCCTGCGGGTAGAGCTCGACACCGACTTCGACACGGGCGGTACCTATCTGCTGACCGCAACGCTCAGCAGTGACGGCTCGGCCACGGCCCAGGCCGAGCAATCGCTGAATCTGCCGGCCGGCCTTACCTCCCTCACCTTCGATTTCTCGGGCCCGGAGATTCGCTCCCTCGAGCTCGACGGGCCGTATTCCCTCGAAATTCTGGCTCGCGATGTCACGAGCCTCGAGGAGCTCGGCGCCGTCAGCCTCGACGGATCGATCACCGGCTTCCACCACACGGACTTCGATCCCCTCGGTGCCTCGACGCAGGACATCGCGCTGACCGGTGTCGCCGACGACTTCGGTGTCGACACGGACGGCAACGGTCGCTTCGACGAGCTGCACATGGAGATCGAGGTGGCCTTGGCCCAAAGCGATCTCTATGAGTGGAGCGTGCGGTTGGTGGACGCTCACAACACCGAAATCGGCTTCGTGACGGCCCAGGGCTCCTTCAACGCCGGCGTGGCTCGGGTGCCGCTGGTGTTCGACGGCGAGACCATCGGCAACAACGGTGTGCCGGGCCCCTACTTCCTCAAGGGGTTGCTCATGTTCGGCAGCAACGGCTCGAACCTGGTGGCGGTCGATGTGGCGCAAACCCAGGCCTACGGAGCGGCGGACTTCGAGGGGCCTGAAGCGGATCTTTCCCTCACCAAAGCGGCCTCACCGGATCCCGCCTCAGCCGGCGGCACGGTGACCTACACCCTGACCGTCAGCAATCACGGTCCGGCATCCTCCTCCGGTGCGACGGTGACGGATCCGCTACCGGCGGGCGTGAGCTTCCAATCCTCCAACGATTGCAGCGAAGCCGCGGGCATCGTCACCTGCGACGTCGGCCTGCTCGGGGTCGGGGCCCAACGGAGTGTCAGCTTCCGGGCGGCGCTCGACCCGGGTTTGGTGGGATTGCTCTCGAACTCCGCCACCGTGAACGGCTTCCGATTCGATCCCGTGGCCGCCAACAACGTCGCAACCGCCGACATCGAGGTCGCAGCGCGCCAAGTCCTGCCGCTTCAAAACGGTCGCTTCGAGGTCAAGCTCGAATGGCGAGACTTCAACGGCGTCACGGGCTCGGGCGAGGTCGCGTTCGTGGGCTCGGCGCTACCCGGCCCCGTGCCCCTCCGATCCATCGACTCGACCGTGCTCGAATTCTTCGGTGGCCAGAATTGGGAGCTGCTGGTGAAAGTGCTGGACGGCCGCGCGATCAACGGACACTACTGGGTCTTCCAAGCCGCGGCGACCAACGTCGGCTTCACCACGACGGTCACCGACACCAGCTGCGGCACCACCAAGACCTACACCAATCCCCTGGGCGAGGCGGCCCCCGCCGTCACGGATACGGAAGCCTTCGAGGGCTGCCCGAATCCGGGACCGCCGAGCTGTGTCGCCACCGAAGGCATCCTCTGCCTCGGCGAGCAAGGTCGATTCCGTGTCGAGGTGGCCTGGAACGACTTCCAGGACGGCTCGGGAGTCGGCCGTCAAGCTCAGCTCGAGCAAGCCGGGTCGGCCAAAAGCGACGACAGCGGCCTCTTCTATTTCTTCGCCCAAGACAATTGGGAGCTTTTGGTGAAGGTACTGGACGGCTGCGACCTAAACGACCACTTCTGGGTCTTCTCGGCCGCCATGACCAATGTCGAATACACACTCACCGTCACCGACAAGGTCAGCGGTGTGGTCAAGACCTACACGAATCCGTTGGGCTCCGCGGCGGCGGCGTTGAACGATACCAACGCCTTTGCCACGTGTGATTGACGGCACGAAGGAATCGGGGGTCGTGCGGCCCCCGATTCCTCAGCGACGGTCCAGATACACAATTTTGAGCCTTGCTCGGGTCATGGCGCGCTCGCTATGACCCCGGCGTAAGCTTCTACTCAATGCTTCCGGGAGGGATCTGTCATGGGTCAGGGGCGTTCCTGCATCGGCCGATCACCGGCGATTTCGTCGCCGAGGTAGACGTCACGGGCTTCCCGGTGGACCAAGGGGGTGCCTATCGCAAGGCGGGTTTGATGCTGCGGGCCGGCCTCGGCGTCGACGCACCCCGCCTGATCGTCCAGCTGATCCCCCATTGGAACGGCGGCTCACAGCGGGTGCTGCAATCACGAGTGCAGCGGGGTCTGGAGCCTTCACCACAGCCCGCCCGAATCGGAGTCTCCTTCAAAGTGACACTATAGTCGTTCATTTTGATCGACATCAAAGCGAGCCATCACCTCGAAGTAGATCTAAAGTGCTGATATTGAAGGCGATCGGCTGGTGGCTGAAGAATTGCACAGTAGATAGTTCAGCTCCATCCGAAGCCACTACAGGACAAGCCGCCCGACCAGGCTGCAACATTTCGGTGCCGGAGCTTTGGGGACCAAGAGATGAGAAACGACACTGGACGGTCAGAGGCCGGACGGGATTACGCGGACGCCCACGCGGCACATTACGGTGAGAAGGATCTGAATCAGGCTCTGGGACTCTACCTGGGGATCACGGCAGCGCATCCACCACCTGCACCGAAGAGCTGGAGCCAGGCCGGAGATTCGCCGAGCCCTCGGCCGCAGCGAGCGCCGGCAGGCTTTCGTTGGCTGGTTTGGTCGTTGGTCGTTTTCACCGCGCCTTCGATAGTCATGGCACAGGCTGCTCTCTCTGAGGCACTGATACGGGCTGAAATGCCGCTCAACTCACATGAGAAGCGCTTCGGGGACGGATGGGAGTGCGATTGGGGATACAGGAACGTCGATACGGAATGCGTGGCGGTGACGGTGCCGCTGCACGCCCGGCTGGATTTCCCGGGAGACACCTGGAAATGTCTACGCGGCTACTCGAAGATTGACGATGGATGCACCGCGATCGAGGTTCCGGCGGGAGCCTTCCTGGACGCTCGGGGGCGGGGCTGGGAATGTGCTCGAGGATTTGCGAGACTCGATCAGGCATGTGTCGCGATCGAGATACCCGAGGGTGCGTTTGGAGTCGATGTTTCCCCGCGCGGTTGGGAGTGTGGCCGGGGGTTCCGGGAGATCGACCGAGCCTGTGTCGTCGTCGAAGTGCCTCCCCATGGCTTCCTGGACTCCCGCGGGCACGATTGGAGCTGTGAGCGTGGCTATCGCAGGGCAGACCAGTCGTGCATCGCCGTCGTGGTACCGGAACACGGCTATCTCGACGGTTTCGGGGCCGATTGGAAATGCGAACGGGGGTTTCAAAAGGCCGGCAGCTCGTGCGCACCCGTGAGAGTACCTCCTCGAGCCCAGCTGACACGATCCGGCAACGACTGGGCATGCGACCGGGGGTACCGGAGGGACGGCGGCTCATGTATCGAAGTCGAGCTACCTCCCAACGCCTACCTCACCTCTTCCGGGCGCGACTGGAAGTGTGAATGGAGCTACAGAAAAGCCGGCCTTTCGTGCGTCGCTTTCGAGGCACCGACGAATGGCCACATCGACTACTCTGGAAATGACTGGACCTGCAACCCAGGTTACAGGCGGCATGACACACGATGCGCTCGACACCCAGGTGGATCGACAGTGCCTGCGAGTATCGAACGAGAATGAAACAAGTGGTCATCACCTCTCTGGATGCGGTCAGGAGAGCACACGCCCTGGCCATTTGTTCGAGTGGCAGCGGCGGCGAAGGACTGCCGGAGGCGATTCAAAAGAGACTCTACCCGAAGGAAGCACCGCTGACCCCCGGATTCGACATCGCGGGCGCCGCTCATGCGGCCGAGTCGTTGTGCGGCGACTACTTCGATTTCTTTCCCATGTCCGAGGGAGGCCTCGGCATGACGGTGGCGGATGTTTGCGGTCATGGTGTCGGCCCGTCCATTCTCATGGCTCAAGCTCGCGCCTACCTGCGTTCCCTTGCACGCTCACACGGTGATGTCGGCGAGGTTCTCCGACTGCTCAACGAGATTCTCACGGTCGAGGGGTCGCAGCAGGAGCTCGTGACCCAGATCCTCATTCGCCTCGAACCGGAGGCGCGGACCCTCGTTTACGCCAACGCCGGTCATCCATCGGGTTACCTCCTCGATCGCGAGGGTGAGATCCGAGAAGAATTCCCCAGCTGCGGCGTCCCCCTAGGCATCTTCTCGGACAGTCTCTACCCCTCGAGTCAGGCGATTCGGTTACAGCCCGACGACATCGTGGTTCTGTTCACGGATGGCTTTACCGAGTCGAGTGGCCCAGGGGAACGTGAGCTCGGCGCCAAGGGTGTCTTGGAGGTCATCAGGCGCCATCGCCACGATTCCGCACGCCAGATCCTGGAGGCGCTCTATCGAGCGGCCTCGAGTTTCCGCTTCGAGGGCGCTCAGCTCGACGACATGACCGCCATCGTCTGCAAGGTCGAGGGATAACCCTCCCGTGGCTCAAACATCCAAGGCCACCGTGGTCGCCGGCGCCGGGGCTTTCTCCAAGTCCGGCTCGAACCGCCACGATGTCCTCGAAGCGGTGACGTTGATCGTGCGCCATGGCGAGACGCTCTTCGGTGCCGAGTCAGGGTTCGTAGCTTGGAATACCGCCCGCGCCGGTCGCTTCGAGCTGACCGTTTTCGACCCAGCCCGGCTCGACGCCGAGCAGCTATCGGACGAGCCTCTTCAGCGGTCGCTCCCGGCGCCGCTCAGGCCCTTGGCGAAGCGCGCTACGACCTCAGGTCGCCCTGCCTTCTCCAACGGGCTCGAGGGCCGGCAGGCCGAGAGCACCCACTCGCAAAGGATGCGCAACGCACTCGTCGCGCCGATCCTACTGCGTGAGGGCGAGGTCGCCGGGCTCATCGGTTTGATCAACAAACCCGGGGGCTTCTCGCCGGTCGACCGCCGGCTCGCCACGGCTCTGGCGAGGCTGGCGGCCGCGACCATGGCCATCAACCTCGACGCCGCCGAATCGAGGTCAAGCTTCGTCGACGACGCCCTGCGCGAAGCGACCGCCGCCCTCACCCGCAGCCTGGATCGCGAGACCGTGTTGGCGACGCTGCTCGATCGGCTGGGGCACATCGTGCCCTATGATCGCGCTTGCGTGATGTTGCTCGAGGAAGCGCGGAGGGTGTCGGTGCGGGCCGTCTTCGACGGCAGCCACATCCAACGACTTCAGCCCGAAGCGCGTACCGAGCTCGACCTGGCAGAGCACCCGGTGGTCGACCACATCCTCAATAGCGGTGCGCCGCTGGTGATTCCCGACCTCCGCGAACGTGCCGACTGGACGCTGCCGACGGACCCTACGATCGAGGTGGCTTGGATGGGTGTCCCGCTTTTCGCTCGCGGCAGCGTGGCCGGATTGTTTTCGCTTTCAAAGGGGGAGCCGGGCTACTTCAACGACGAGCATTTGAAGCTGGCAGAAGCCATGTCATCGCAAGCCTCGGTGGCGGTAGAGAACGCGATACTCTACGAGCAGATGCGCGCCTCCACGTTGCGCATGCAGAATCTCTCGAGGCGCCTCGTCGACGTGCAGGAGACCGAGCGACGGGAGATTGCCCGCGAGCTCCATGACGAGGCGGGCCAAGCCCTGGTGTCGCTGCGCTTCGGCCTACGCCTGATGGAACGTGAGGTCGAGGAAGGCGCGAACGTCAGGGAGCGAGTGGCGGAGCTCGTAAAGAAAACCGACCTGGTCATCGAGAGCCTGCATCGCCTGGCCGCGGACCTCAGGCCCATCAGCCTCGATCACGTCGGACTCGACGCGGCGCTGCGCCAAAATGCCGCTACGGTGATCCCATCGTCTACCACGACAGTGCGCTACAAAGCACGCGGCTTGACCGGGCAGCGCCTGCCGGCAGAGGTCGAGACGGCTGTCTTCCGCATCGCCCAAGAAGCCATGACCAACGTCGCCCGCCATGCCGACGCGTCCAACCTGGACCTGCTGGTAGAGCATCTCGGCGACCGCATCCAAGTGGTCATTGAGGACGACGGAGTTGGCTTCGACGCCGGCCGGGGGTGGGACGGCGACCACATCGGCCTGATCGGCATGCGCGAACGCGCCGAGAGTCTCGGCGGAACATTCACGATCGAGACGGCGATCGGAAAAGGTACGACGATCGTCGTGGAGGTGCCAATTGGCGGTTCGAATCCTGATTGCTGACGATCACGCAGTTGTGAGATCCGGGCTACGCTCGGTGCTTCGCACCGATCCTGACCTCGAGGTCGTCGGTGAAGCCGGCGACGGCGCCGAGGCCGAAGGGCTCACCGCAGACCTGGCCCCCGACCTCGTCTTGCTCGACGTTACGATGCCTCCGGACAACGGCATCGAAATCGCGAAGCGGCTCAAGCAGAAACACCCTGACCTCAAGCTTCTCTTCCTCACGATCCACGAAGACGAATCGCTACTTCACGAGGCCCTGCGCACCGGCGCGGACGGCTACTTGGTCAAGCGAGCCGAAGAGGCCGAAATCCTGCAAGCGATCCAGGCGGTGGTCCAAGGCAACGTCTACGTGCATCCCGCGATGACCCGCGCCTTGCTGCGCCACACCGTGACCACGGAGCCTCGCCACCGTAAGCCCGTGGAGCCCGTGGAGCCCCTGACGCCACGGGAGCTCGACGTCCTACAACTGCTGGCCAAGGGCAATACCAACCGACAGGCGGCCGAGATACTCGGCCTGTCGGTCCGGACGGTGGAGAATCACCGAGCCAACCTCATGGGCAAGCTCAACTTTTCTAGTCGCGTCGAATTGGTGAGCTACGCCGAACGCCACCAGCTGCTCGAAAAGCCTTGACCTCCGCGCGCGACTCCCTCTTCTTGCGCCGTCACCCCACAAGAGAGAGGCCCGTCGAGCTTGACCCGCGGACCTCTCACCTGTCCTGCCGACGCACGTCGAGTCTGGATCGCGTCTAGGGTCAGGTCTTGTCGACCGAGATGACCTTCGTCACGCCCTCGACGCTTTCGGCCGCCTCGGTGGCTGCATCTTGCTGCGCTGCCGCGAGCTCCGGAGCAAACTCGAGCGTCACCACACCGTCCGCCACCTTGGTGCCGATGCGGAATCCCTCAGAGCCCAGTCCTTCGACGAGGGCCAAACGCACCTTGGTGGCAAGCATCGCGTCTTTCAGCTCGGCTTCGGCTTCTCTCGCCACCGCGCCCGCTTTATTGGGCTTGTCGACTCCGATGTCCAGGCGAATGTCATTGCTGACATCGGTCACCGCTGTGACGGAGCGGGCGATCGTTTCGGCGAGCTCCTTGGTCTCGCGCTTCTCGACGGAGCCGCTGAGCACGACTTCGCCCTCTCGGGAGACGACGCCCACGTGTAGGCTGTCGGAGCCGAGCTCCTCGAGCAGCGCCATCTTCACCTGCAGCTGGGTCATCCAATCCGCTGCGCTAGGCTCTGCAAGGTGAGGCGTTTCGTCCGCGTAACCTGAGGTGTCGGACGGAGTGGCGCTGATCCCGGCGTCAGCCTGGACGTCGGGCTCGACTTCAGCCTTATCATCAGACTGGACCCGCGCGCATGCCAGGGTGCCGATCGTTAGTAGTGCGACGGCCAGGACGATCTGAAAGGGTATCTTGTAATGTGTCATATGGGTCCTCTGAGAGTTGAAATCTCGCGGCGTTAATCGGTCGCTTCTGGAATAGAAGTGAAAGGCTGCTAAGAGCGCATTGGGAACCGACCACAGAATGAATCGGGGAACGGATGGCCACTGATGTCGATCATAAAGAGCTCGGCGAGGCCGATCTGCCGGACCATCCAAGACCCCCAAAACGAGGAAACCGAATCCTATATAGACGTTTGTCTGCGGCGCGAACAGACCAACATGCCGAGAAGGAATCCGCCCAGACCGGCGACAAGTAGGGAGACCCACGGGCTTTCAACCACATGGTCGGTGGTGGCCGCCGCGGCGCGTGACAGTTTTCGTTGCGCTCGCGTGATCTTGCGGGTTGCCTTTTTCGCTGCGTCGTCCACCTGCCGGCGGGCGTCACGGGACGCTGTCTTGGCGCCGTCGCGTACGGAGTCGGCGGTGGAGTGGGCATGATCGGTCACGTGCTCGGCGGCGCTGTCTGCGGCTCGCTCGACGACGCGCTCTACCTGATCCGCAATGCCGACCACCGCGTCGCCCGCCTCGTCGATCATCTTGTTGACGCTGTCTTTGGTTCGTTCAATCGTTGCCATGTCCTATCTCCTAATCTCGGGCTGCGCAGTGTGCTCGCCCGATAAATGCCTGGCGACCGGTCTTGCCGCCCGGAAGCTCGTGGTGACGTTGGTGACGTCCTTGGTAGCGCGAGTAGTCCGCTCGGCACCATCGTTGCCGGCCTGCGAGGCCACTCGACCGAGCAGCGTCACGACGCCTTGGGACGAGCTCGCCGACCTGCAATAAGGGTCGTTTCATGTCTCTCGACCTTTCTTGAACGTCCTTCCAAAGTACCTTTTCGGCCAAACAGCGTGAAGAGCACTTTCTACTCGGGAGCCGAAGCAGACGCTAGGTAGAAAACACTCTCCCGTCGCCAACATGAACGAAGCGAGCCGAGCTTAAAACGTCTCCGATGTGACCGGGTGAGCACTGCCTCGCCGCCTATGAGTAGTTCCTACCGAGGCGGCGATGGCCGGCCCGCGTAGAAAGCACGCTTTCACCGCTCGCGACGGTCGGCTAGGCTGATGGTGTGCTGTCAACAATGAAGATTCCCCCCGTGTCCTCGAGTGGTCGGTGTCTTTGAGTAGAAAGGCCCGGCAGGAGGCATTAGAGGCCGGCGCTGGTGAGCCGCTGAGCGTCGAGAGTCTTGAGGAGCACGCCAAGATGCTGGCCGCGGCCTTGGCGCCGCGCGCGGGCGCGCGGATGAGAAGGCCCGATGTGCTGCCGCGCTTGGCTGCCAACCTGCGCGTCCTGACCGCCGCCTATGTCGCTCTTGCCGACGACGTTCACCACGGTGTCCTCGTGGCGCCGGCGGCAGAGTGGCTGCTCGACAACTTTCATTTGGTCAAGGCAGAAGCACGTGCCGTCCACCAGGACCTGCCGGCAACTTACTATCGGACGCTCCCCAAGGCCACCACAGGCGGGACAAAGGGTCAGGCACGCATACACACCTTGGCCGTCGAGCTGATCCGCCACGGCAACGGCCGACTCGATGATGAGCGGCTGACCCGTTTTATATTCGCTTTCCAAACCATAGTGCCGCTGACACTCCTGCGCCCGGGCGACGGGAAGTCGGAGTGTCAGGCCATGATGACCAAGCATCAAGAGATACAGGACAAGCTCGAGGCCATGGACGCGACGCTGGACGAGCTGGTGGCGGAGATGAACGCCACCAAGATCTGCGACGAGGCCGACGCCATGGACAAGCCGATGGCAGCGGTCCTCACCGAGCTCGTCGCCCAGCGCAAAGCCTCGCGGGCCATGATGATGGAAATGCAACCCGAAATGATGGCGCATATGAGGCACCACATGAGGCACCCATGGACATGAATATGTTCGGACCCGTGAGCGGGATAGACTGCCCGATGATGAAGCTGGACACGGCTCGAGACTGAGCTCCACCTTCGATCAGGCGGTCGAGGAGGATGCGAGGCCGCCAAGAAGCCGCCCAGCGCCGTCGCCGAGGGGCGCCGCAGAGGCGATGCTGCCCCTCGACCAGGCGAAGTGCATCGGGCCGGACACCGGCTTGTGGGCGGCGCTCGAAAAAATGGCGCGTGACGGCGTCAATCAGCTTCCGGTCACCCGCGATCAGCAGGTCGTCGGCATGCTGAGCCGCGAAGACGTGATCACCTTCCTGCGCACGCTCCAGGAATTGGGACGCTGACCGCGATGGCGGGTGCGCGCCGGGCGCGGCTGCACCCTCACTCAGCCATTCCACGATCCAGGGTGGCCGGCTTGCACCGGAATGGGTGGCCGGAATGCCTGCCGCTCCCTGGCCAATCGCTCGCGACGGTAGAACGTCGAGCTCAGGCCATGTCGCGGCCGACGAGGGAACGACTCAATCCTCTACAAGCTTTGGTCCCTGCTCCTTTGCCTTCTTGGCCTTCGCAGTATTTTTCTTTTTGAGGGTCTTCTGACGCCGGCTCTTGTCCTTTTGTTTCCTGCCACCTTTGTCGCCCATCGTGTTCTCCTTTACGTTGTTGTTCTGGTGCCTGGTCTCGACCGTGATCGATCGAGACGAGGCCTACGGATACATCCAAGGAATCAGCGCCGAGGCGAGCAACCAAAAAATCAGCTTCAAAGGTGCTCCGAAGCGGGTGAAGTCGGTGAAGCGGTAGTTGCCCGCTCCATAAACCATCATGTTGGTCTGGTAGCCCGTGGGCGTCATGAAAGACGCCGACGCGGCAAAGCAGATCGTCAGGATGAGGCCCCGTGGGTCCGTGCCGAGGTCTGCCGCCATGCGCAGCGCTACGGGCGTGAGCACGATCGCGGCGGCGCTGTTGGTGAGGGTCTCGGTGGCCAGCGAGGTGACCAGGTAGAGAACCGCGACCGTCACCCAGGGCGCCCAGGCTTCGGGTGCGAGAGCCGTGGGCACGAGAACGGCCGAGGCCACGATCTCAGCCAGACCGGTGCGGAGCATGGCGTCGCCGATCGGGATGAATGCCGCGATGAATAGGATCACTCGCCAATCCACGGCCCGGTAGATCTCCGGCGTGCGAATCACTCCGAAAACCAGGAGCACCACCACCGCCCCCAGGACGCCGACCAGCAGGTCGAGGATCCCTAGGGCGGCGAGCAGCATCATCATGGGGATCAGGATCACGGGCAGCCACCAGAATCGATCTCGGCGGAGTCGCAAGTCGAGCTCGGAAACGACCAACAGATCACCGTGACGCTTGAGCTCTGCCAGCCGATCCCTGAAAGCGACGATCAGCAGGGTATCGGCGAAGCGCAGACGAGTCTGCGCCAGGCGGTCTCGCAATGTCGCCTGCTGACGCCGGATCGCCAGCACGAAGGCCCCATAGCTGCGCCGGAAATCGAGGTCGTGCAGGGTCTGCCCGATCAGGCTGCTGTTGGCCGTGACCAACGCTTCGACGACGACCTGCTTGCCGTCCTCGAGCTCCTCTTCGGTGAGCGTCACGTCACTCAACAGCTCGACCGCGGTCTCCTTGCGAAGCCGCCACAGGCCCGGCGTGGCCCCGCGGACGAGCAGCACATCACCGGGGCGGAAGAGCACATCTCGCAGCTTCTCGGCGATCCGTTCGGAATCTCGAATCACCGCCAGCATGGTGACGTCGTAGCGCTCGCTCATGCGAACCTCTCTGACGGTCTTGCCCACCAGGCTCGAGGCTTCGACCACCCGCAGCTCGGCTAGATAGCCCTCCATCTCGAAATCGTCGGTCAAAGACTCGATCTTGGCCCGCGCGGGCAGCATGCGGGGCGCCAGGACCATGACGTAAATCAGCCCGACCACGAGGAAAACCAGTCCTAGAGGGGTGAGCTCGAACATGCCCACGGGGGCGCCCCCCGCCTCCTCCACCACCGCGCTGACCAGGAGGTTGGTCGAGGTCCCGATCAGGGTTAGAGTGCCGCCGAAAATCGAGGCGAAAGAAAGCGGAATGAGAACGTGGCTCGGGCTGATCTGGAACCGGCGGCAGAGCTGCATCGCCAGAGGAATCGTCATGGCGATCACGGCGGTATTGTTGAGCAGGCTCGACATCAACGCCACCAGCAGGAGGAGAACGGCGATGCCGACCCAGCGCCGTCTCCCGAAGCGGCGGCTGAGGCGTTCTCCGACGATCTCCAAGAGCCCGGTGCGCTGGAGGGCGTAGCTCAAGACGAAGAGCCCGGCGATCGTCAACACGCCCTTGTTGGCGAATCCTGCGATCGCCTCTTCCTGCGGAATGATGCCGCTCAAGATCAGAGCCAGGAGCAGGCAGAGGCCGATGACGTCGACCGGCAGCAGCTCGAAGAACAGCGACACCAAGGCGACGGCGAGCAGGACCAGCAAGAGGACGGCTTCAAACGACATGGTGCTCGGCTACCCGGACGCGGCCATCAACCGCGCGATCGCGCCTGATGGTCCTTCGATCCAGGGCCCGCTTCCCGCGACGGTCCGGCCTCGACGTAAAGACCTCAATACATGTCGCCCATGCGCCCGGCGCCAGTGGAAGGGCCCGTGGATTCCTTCTCCTGGATCTCGGAGACCATCGCCTCGGTGGTGAGCATGAGGCCGGCAATCGATGCAGCGTTCTGGAGCGCTGTCTTGGTCACCTTGGCAGGGTCGATGATGCCGGCGGCGAGCAGATCCTCGAACTGCCCGGTGTCGGCGTTGTAGCCCCAACTCCCACTCTTGGCCAACAGGTCGCGCACCACGACGCCTCCTTCTTCACCGGCGTTGATGGCGATCTGCCGGGTCGGCTCCTCGAGCGCACGCTTCACGATCCCGACTCCGAGCAGCGCGTCCCCCTCAGCCTTTACCGCTGCCACGGCCTCGATCGCGCGCAGCAGTGCGACTCCGCCGCCGGGAACGATACCGCCCTCAACCGCGGCCCGGGTCGCGTGCATGGCGTCCTCTACTCGCGCTTTCTTCTCCTTCATCTCGGTCTCGGTGGCCGCGCCGACCTTGATGATCGCGACACCGCTGACCAGCTTGGCGAGGCGCTCTTGGAGCTTCTCACGATCATAGTCCGACGAGATCTCCTCGATCTGGTGGCGCAATTGCTTCACCCGGGCCGAGATGGCCTCGTGCCGAGCTGTGCCCTCGGACTCCGTCACGAGAGTGATGTCGTCCTTGGTGATGACGACCTTCCTGGCGTCACCCAGGTCCTCCCAGCTGACGTTCTCGAGCTTGATGCCGAGGTCCTCGCTGATCACCTTTCCGCCGGTCAGAATCGCCACGTCTTCGAGCATGGCCCTACGGCGGTCGCCGAAGCCCGGTGCCTTGACGGCGGCCACGTCGAGGGTTCCGCGCAGCTTGTTGACCACCAAGGTCGCCAAGGCCTCGCCCTCGACGTCTTCGGCGATGATCAGCAGCGGTGCGTCCTGCTTGGCGGCGACTTCGAGAACCGGCAGCAGGTCCTTCATCGAGCTGATTTTCTTTTCATGGAGGAGGATCTTGCAGCTCTCGAGGACCGTCTCCATGCGCTCGGGATCCGTCACGAAGTAAGGGGATAAATATCCGCGATCGAATTGCATGCCTTCAACGATCTCGAGGGTCGTGTCGAGGCCCTTGGCCTCTTCTACCGTGATTACGCCGTCCTTGCCCGCCTTCTCCATCGCCTCGGCGATGATGGCGCCGATCTCGGGATCGTTGTTGGCGCTGATCGAGCCCACGTGGGCAATATCCTTGCCCGCGACGGGCTTCGCCATGGCGTCGATGGAGTCCTTCGCGGCCTGGACGGCGAGCTCGATGCCTCGCTTGATATCCATGGGATTGGCTCCCGCGGTGACATTCTTGGCGCCCTCGCGGAAGATTGCCATGGCGAGCACAGTCGCCGTGGTGGTGCCGTCGCCGGCCACATCGGAGGTCTTGGCCGCGACCTCGCGCACCATCTGCGCACCCATGTTCTCGATCCCGTCCTGAAGCTCGATCTCCCTGGCGACGGTGACCCCGTCTTTGGTGATGGTCGGAGCTCCATATGTCTTCTCGATGATGACGTTGCGCCCTTTCGGGCCCAGGGTCACTTTGACCGCGTCGGTGAGCTTGTTGACTCCACGGAGAATCGCGGCTCGCGCATCCTCGTGGTAGGTGATCTGCTTGGCCATGATGGTGCTTCTTCTTTCTATAAGGAGATTGGGGAACAGAAACGCCTCAGAGGTTGACGACCGCGAGGATTTCGTCCTCGCGGAGGATCAAGTAGTCCTCGTCGTCGATCGTGATCTCCGCTCCGGAATACTTGCCGATAAGAATGCGGTCGCCCTTCTTGACGTCCAAGGGCGAACGGGAGCCGGAGTCGTTGACCTTGCCGGGGCCCACGGCAAAGATCTCGGCATCCTGAGGTTTTTGCCGGGCCGAATCGGGGACAACGATCCCGCCGTGCACCTGCTCGCCGGTGTCGATCCTCTTGGCGAGCACCCGATCGTGGAGTGGACGAACTTTCATATGAGCTCTCTTTCGCTTGAACAAGTTGGCAAGGGCCGGACCTGAGCGAGTGTTCGCGGAGATCCAGACCTCTGATGTTGGCGCGAATGGTAGAGCGCCGCTAGGGGGTTTTCTACTCACGTCACCATGCCGTATCCGGGTAGTTCCTGCTCTTTCCGCGGGCGCCGCGAAGGTCCAGAATGACAACACGTTCGAAGACAGCGATGACAACTCATGGGAAGAAATGGTTGTCATCGAAAAGCTCATTGGAAATTTCTTCAGGTAGCCCCAACGCTGACGGATGTACCCCCAGCGAGTGCCGGACGCGGTACAGCAACGGCTGCCCGCCGGGGTCTATCTGGAGACTGAATCGAAAAGTTCTGGATATGTTGAAACATAAGTACGGCAAGTACGGCCATCCATGGATCACTCTGTTTACCATCGCCCTCGGCGTCTTGATGTCGCCGTCCGCCGGGGCACAGAGTAAAGAGGTTTTTTACAATTGGACGGCACCTGCCGCTGAGCTGCAGCTTGCCGCCGACTCGACCGAGGTCCCTTCAGGTCAGGGCGCGGTTCTTGTCCCCGCCATGACCAAGGGCGCCGACGAGCCGGAAGTCCTGATTTTTGCGGGTGAACGCAAAAGTAGCCTCCGGATGAACGGGGCAACGGATCTCCGTCACCCCGGGGAGCTATACCGTGCGCGTTGGAAGCGGCACGGCGGCGCAGATGTCCCAGCACTCGATCGAGGTCGGCGCCGGCAAGACCGTGACCGTCGAGCCGACCTGGGCCGGGCTCAAGGTCGAAGTCGTGGACACTCAGAATATCCCTCACCGAGGTACCTACGAGATCATTCGCTCAGGCGAGCGTGAGGTCTTCGGCATCGGATACGGCGCGGATGTCCTGCAGGGCGAGTCGTTGTTGGTGTGGCTGCTCGAGCCGGGGCTCTACCGCATCGTGCGCACCGGAGAGACTTATAGGGCGCGCAAGGATTTCTCGACCGTGTTCCTGCCCGCGGGAGGCATGGTGCACTTCAAGCTGGTGATCGATTCTGATACCGGCGACTTTCGTGGCTCGGGCATCGTCTCACCCGAGGAGATGGGCGTGAAGGTTGCCGGAGCCACTTCGAATTGGACCCTTCGCGCCACCGCCAGCGGCGCTGCCAACCTGAGCACGACCGACAACTTCGTCGGCCGCGCGAACCAGAGCACCGTCGGCGTCACAGCCTTCTTCGACGCCTACGCGACCTACGAGAACGGACCCCATTTCTTCTCCGGCATCTTCGAGCTGGAAGAGGGTTTCTTGCAGGTGGATCCGGACAACGGTCGAAAGCTGCCCACGCAGCAGACCCAGGACCGGTTGCGGATCGAAGGTCTGTACACCAAATTCATCAACGAGCACTGGGGACCCTATGTGCGCGTCGGTCTTTTGACCAACGTCTTCCCCGCCGAGACGCTGGTCACCGAGCCCATCGATGTCGCCTTCAACCGGCTCGACGGCAGCCGCCAGGTGATCGGCTTCGCGGCCAACGAGCAATACCGCACGGCCGACGCCTTCGGCTCACTGCGTCTGATCGAGGGCTTCGGCGTCAATGTCCGCCTCTTCAGGAACCAAAACGCTACCATCAACTGGCGGGGCGGTCTCGGCCTGCGCCAGAACCGGTTCGCAAACACCTTCGTCGAGACCGATCTGCCGGGTACCCCCGAGCTGGACCTGTTCGAAATCGACGACTTCGACCAGGAAGGTTTGGAGACCACGCTGCTGGGCAACGTTCGCCTGACGCGTCGCCTGTCCTACATCACGGATCTCGAGATCTTCGCCGACATCGACGACACCGACGACCCGACGATCGACTGGCGCAACACGTTGAGCCTGCGGGTCAGCCGGTTCCTATCCCTCGACTACACCTTCGATCTGCTCGAATTCCCGCAGGTTTCCGCCGAAACCCAAACTCGGCAAAACTTGCTGCTGAGGCTGTCGTTCGATCTGCTTTGAAGCGTGAGTCCGTTTCCGGAATGCTGCGTGCAAGTCCCGTCCTCGTAGCAGCCGGCTGGGGAAACTCGAACACCGGTTAGGCATCCTGCTCGTGACGGCGTCGCAAGAGCGAACCGTGGGTTGTGGAAGCTGCTGGGCTGTGGAAAACCGCGGACGGTTTCCCACAGCCCTTGGTAAACGCCTGTCGGCGTTTACCACAGCTCCCACAACCCCGACGGCGGGTCTGTATCTCGGACCAGCCAGAAACCTCGGTGTTGCCCCGCCTCTTGACCTGAGGAGACCAGATAGGCTGCTAGCCTTGATCCGCGCGCTTGGCTTGGACCAGCCCCCAGCTCTTGAGCTTTCGGTAGAGGGTGGCGGAGCCGATCTGGAGCTGTTCGGCGGTGCGGGTTTGGTTGCCACTGTTCTGCTCCAACGCTGCGAGGATGTATTCCTTCTCGATAGCACGGAGCGGTTGCACCGTGCCCCCGCTGATGACGGGTTTGGGGAACGCCCGGCGAATTTCCTCGGCCAGATCCTCCAGGCCCACACGGTTACCGGTTCCGAGGGCCACGGCGCGCTCCATGGCGTTCTCGAGCTCGCGCACGTTGCCTGGCCAGTCGTAGCGTAGAAGCTGGTCGGCAGCCCCAGGGGTGAGGCCCGAAATCTCGCTCTCCATACGCATCGCCGCGTCCGCCAGCATGAGCCGAGCCAGCGGCAGAACGTCGTCTCTGCGCTCGCGCAGGGGTGGCACCAAGATCTCGACAACCCTGAGGCGATAGTAGAGATCTTGTCGAAAACGCTCTTCAGAAACGCGTTGCCCGAGATCGCGGTTGGTGGCGGCGAGCACCCGAACGTCGATCTGGCGACTTTTGTTTTCCCCGATCCGGCGGACCTCTCTCTCCTGAAGCACGCGCAGGAGCTTGACTTGCATACCTGGAGAAATATCGCCGATCTCATCGAGCAGGATGGTTCCGCCGTTGGCGGCTTCGAAGAGACCGGGGCGATCCGAGGCCGCGCCGGTAAACGCTCCGCGCGCGTGTCCGAAGAGCTCGCTTTCGAGAAGCGTCTCGGTGATAGCGCCACAGTTGACGGCAATGAAGGGGCCCACCGCTCGGGTCGACTCTTCGTGGACAAGTCGGGCGACTCGTTCTTTTCCCACGCCGCTCTCGCCGGTGATGAGCACCGTGGCGTCGACCTTCGCGACCCGCCGAGCCAGGTCGATCACGTGCTGCATCTGCGGGCTCTTGGCGACGATCCCCAGCGGCTCCTCGACGTCGCTGACCACCTGGACCAAGGCGCGGCGGTGGGCACGGAGTTTCTCCTCTGCGGCCTTCAACGTCTCCGTGACCCGAGTCAGAGAGACATCGAGGCACGCCGCCAGGTGCCCGGACTCGAAGAAAGCAAGCTCATCGACCCGGTCTTCTCCCCACTCCTCGCGGCTACGCCCCAGGAGGTGGCACGCTGCATGCCCCTCGCCCAGACACCGGTCTTCGAGCACGTAGATCTCCTTACCCGCGGTATGGCTGACGTAGCCGCTCATGAGGCCGCAGATCGTCCAGCACACGGCCGAATCCGGACGACCGAAGTGCAGAAGATGCTGTTCCGCCTCATAGGAGGCAAGCAGCATCATGCCTTTCTTGCTGAGCGGATCTTCACTACCCGGCTGAATGCGAAAGAGTCCCTCGAGGGTATAGAGCCGAGGGCCGGCGAGGCGCCATTGCTCATCGTTTGCCCACTGGAATTGCCCTCGTACCGCCTCGGCCATACGCCAGCCGTGAGCGAAGCCAAACTGGGTGAGCACCGCACGAGCGGCAGTGAGGCCGAAGTTCTCGACCAGGTAGTGCCTCAGGAGGCCCATGGCCACGGCATCGAGGAGCAACGCCCGCTGCCCTGCGAAACGAATCACGCCCCCGTCAGGGTCGAGCTCCAAAAGCTCTTCGTGGTGTAGATCCTCGACTCGCATCGGCCATCTCCTTCATTTTGAATGAGTGTATCTCATTTTGATCAGGTCAACAAGAGAGTCGGTTCGAGAGATCCTCTCTAACTCATTAATTATAAAGACGATATTCGTGTGGATCGATTTTTGCATATAAGAGAATCAGCGTGTTCCTCATCGACAGGACGCAAACCTGAAAGGAAATGCATGCGATCCGATAACAAAGACAGCGGACAGAGCGACGAAGCCGGCATCCAATCTGAAAGCAAGGGCCCTCCCTTCGACAGATCGCGGAACGCTTTCTTTCCGAGGGCAACGGTGAAGCCGCCAGAACCCGCGGCAACCGGGAGCGTGGTCTCGACAAAATCCAGCCGGAAGCCTACCGCGAAGTCGAAGAAATCCGTGACGCGGCCGATGCGATGGCCGCGGATGTGTAAGCGCAAGCCTACAACCAGAGCCGGGAAGCGGTGTCGCTCTATGAGTCCACACGGACCATGGAATCCTACAAGGCGATCGTCACCGACGACACAACTCTCATACTGTCCACTGACAGTGATCTATTCAAATTCTTGAAAGGCATGTGAAGCTGAAAGCAAGAACCTTCATGCTTCCATCCGAAAGATATCGAGGCGAAATCGACACACAGAGCCGGTTCGTGATCAAACCACTCCATCTAACCGAGGTACGAACTTGAGCTCAAAGGAAACTCATGCAATTTGAAACGACGATCGAGGTCAGTCTGGTCTTTGCAATGCTCGGAGCCCTCTCGGCACTCACTGCCGAAACCCGCCGCAGGCTCGCCGGCTCCGCGGCCCCGTGGAGTTATCCGTGGGTTCTGATCAAATCCGAACTCATTCGCCGACACAGGCGAGAAGGACCGTGCAGAAACTAAGCCGTCAACGTGCGGAGAGCGTTTGGGAGAACGAAGGAGGCCGGGTCGCCCCGGAGGCCCGTGACGCCGGCGAGCTCGGGGCACCTCCAGAACGCTCCCACCCTCCCACCAACCAGGGGCCCAAACCGAATAAGTCAGTGTTTCGTCGACATGGCGAGACCGGCGTCGACCCGAAACATGAGATGCGCTGATGATCACGCTCCGCAAGGCTCAGCAACGCCAATGTGAGCAACGAAACAAGCAAGTCGTCTGGCTCACCTTTCACCCGCGGGACCGAGCCAATCCGCTCGCCGATAGATTCGGCTCCCTGGAGAGCCTCAGCGAGAACCATCTGCCGCCGAATGCCTACGCATCCAGGCAGCTCTATCACGACGCAGAAGTCGTCACCTACGTTCGCCAGGGCGCCCTCGCGTATGAAGATTCGGCGGGCGGCTCGGGCGTCATCCACGCGGGTGAGTTTCAACGGATGACCACCGCGAAAGCCCTTCGCCGGAGTGAGAAGAACGCTTCCCGTACCCAGTGGGCACACATTTTTCGGATATGGCTGCGCCCGTCTCGAGAAGGGCTCACGCCCAGTTGCGAGACGAAACGTTTCACTGCGGCCGAGCGAAGAGGTCTGCTGCGCGTCATTGCATCGCCAGATTCCCGACGAGGGTCGCTGCACCTCCACAAGGAGGTACTCATCTACTCGGCCCTGCTCGACCCCGGCCAACATGTGATCCACGAGCTGTCACCAGGGCGTGGTGCGTGGCTCCACGTCGTAATGGGACAAGCAAGCCTAGGAGACGTGCTCTTGACAGCCGGCGATGGCGTCGGGCTCATGGTCGAGCCCGCCGTGTCGCTTACAGCCCAGGAAGAGACCGAGATCATACTCCTCGACCTCCGTCAGCCCTAGCTTGATTGCCGGCAGTGCAGCGCCCTCCTAAGGTCCTACAAGGCTGGATGGGCGTTGCTTCGCGATCTCGGCTTCCCGCCTGCCTGAAACTGATGTGCTGGGAAGTGCCTCTGTCGCCCCAACCATCGAGTGTGCGTACGGTCGCACCAGACGACGATGGCGGCTCGGACCACTGGCAACTCACACTAGCCGTGGTACAAACTCGGGGAGCGGGCCACCGCGGGTGTCCGGGGGATCGGTCCGCTCGGGATGCAGCTCGTCGCGCAGTCGGCGAAGCGCGGTGGATTTTCCACATCCGGGCTCGCCGGTCAACAGGCCGAGGGCTCGGTGCTCGACGAGGAACCGGAGCCGGGCGTGGAGCTCGTCGAGATCGGGCGCGCGAAAGAGCTGGTCGCTTTCCAGGTCGTGAGGCCTACCACCGCCAGCGGAAAAGCTCCGTCGAGGTGGAGCTCGGCCCGAAAATCGCACGGAAAGTGGGAGAAGTGAGCCTTCGTTGATCGCGATTCGAGATCGGGCCGCACCCGCCGGTCGAACCAATCGGAGTAACCCGAAAACAGAGGCTCAGTGAAGTTTCGACCGAGTGATCTGACCGTCATTCTCGGTCCGTGCTTCTGCTAACCTTCCTGGAGGAGGTAAACATGAATTACGCCAAAGGTATCGAGCCCCTGAGCGCTCTCGAGTCCCGTTCCGCTGAATTGGTCCAAACTGCCCGCGACACCGGCAATCCGGTTCTGCTGACTGAAGAGGGCCGCCCTACCGCAGTGCTCCAAGACGTGGACTCCTTCCAACGCCAACGCGACACCCTCGCCCTCCTGAAGCTCGTCGTCCAGGGAGAAAACGACTATCGGCGAGGTGATGTATTGAGTCACTCTGAAGCCGACAGTCATTTTCGCCGCAAGCTCGCAGACCTGAAATCCAGTGACTGACTCTGAACCAGGCTGCGAGATTATTTGGACCCGCGCGGCGGTGACTGATCTCGACCTGATCATCGACTACGTCGCTCATCATTCCAGCCCCGCACGCGCCGCGGATCTTTACGAGAAGCTTCACTCCGCCATCGACACCCTCTGCACTCTGCCCTTGCGAGGACGTGTGGTTCCAGAGCTGGGCCTGCTCGGAATCCGAGAATTTCGCGAGCTCATCCAGCGGCCCTACCGCATTGTTTTTCGGCCCCATCAACACAATATTGTCCTGGTAGGAATTCTCGACGCCCGTCGAGACCTCGAATCGCTTCTAGTCGATCGTGCCCTCCATTCGCCTTGAGGTTTGGACGGCAGAAACACTCACAACGTCCGCTCCCGGCCCAAATGCCGCTCGTAGGTCCGCACCAAATACCAAGCCAAACGCAGGGGCGACGGCAGCAGCTTGCCCACCAAAAAGCGAGGCGCATTGCGTCGCAGGCTTTGCAGATTATTGACCGCATAGATCGCCCGACGGACCGGGTCCGGAGCCAGACGCAAGGCGGCGTTCTCCGCCCGGCTACGGACGAGATCCGCGGCGGTTTGACCCATCGCCCGGACGACCGTCTCCAGCTGCAGACGGACATCGGACTCGAACGTCCGGCGTCGACCGTCCAGCTCCTCGACGGCCCGGCGATCTGCTTCGCGCAAGAGCGACCGCTCCGACGGGCTCAGCCGGTCGAAAGCTTCGAGCTGGATCCGCTCGAAATCGACGCCTTTCGGCAGTGAGGCCAGCTGCTCTCGGATCACCGACAGCTGGGATTCGATCTCCTGCCGACGCAGCAGCGGTGCCAAGATCTGGCTGCGTTGCTCCGACCCGTCGGCGTAGAGCTCGGACAGCTCGAACGCGGCGTCGCGGGCCTTTCGTCGACCGAGTAGGCCTTTGAGCTCGCCGAAGACCTCCGGCTCCCGTTCGAGGGTCTCGCGGACGGCCCGCAGGCCGTGGTCGCGACGCACCTCTTCCAGCGGCCCGTGATTCGAGGGCGAGCAGGCCCTGGCGGAAATCCTCCGGCAGCGTGCCCGGAAGATTGAGGGACGAGCTTTCCAAAGATATCCGGGGCGGCGACGGCAAGAGACGGGGTTGCGGTAAGGAGCGGTACAGCTCGAGCTCGCGTCGGGCGGCGGCGTCG
>JAUIJL010000017.1 GCA_030431255.1 Thermoanaerobaculia bacterium
CACAGAGATATTGCCTAAGCGAACAGCGGGCACAAGGCCCAACGAGCTTCTGAACATCAACCCGGCACCAGTCGTGGGCCGCACCAGTCGTGGGCCGGAACATCAACCTGGCACCAGTCGTGAGTCGTGGCACCAGTCGTGAGTCGGCACCAGTCGTGGCAGCACCAGTCGTGGCAGCACCAGTCGTGGGCCGTCCTGGCAGACGGCGCCTTCGTGATCGTTTGGCAAAGCGCTGGGTCCGACGGCACCGATACCGACGGCTTCAGCATCCAGGCGCAGCGCTTCGACTCCGCCGGCGTCGCGGCCGGCGGTGAGCTTCAGGTCAATACTTACACCACCAGCAGTCAGACCAAACCGGCGATCGACGCGGGAGACGACCATCCGGGCTCAGGCGACCTCAACGTATGCCCTGTCATCGCCAATTCGGTTCGACGAACGGCGCCCTGGCGGAAACGTATTCTCAGGAGACTCAACATCGCGCTCGCCGGGGTAGATGCCGACAGATAGCGCGCGCATTTAGCTCACGATTCGCCCGATGGCGGGCCTGTGGTCGACGCATCGGCTTTCATGGCTCCGTCCGCCGGCTCGATTCCGCCACCGCGGGCTTTGGCGTAGACCTGGGTAAATTCTGCGCCGAAGAGAAGGATGCACGAGGAATAGTAGACCCACAGCAGTATCAAAACGAAGGCGCCGGCGGCGCCGTAGGTGGAGGCGGCGTCTTGGCGTCCCAGGTAGAGGCCGAGCAGAGTCTTGCCCAACGTAAAGAGACCGGCTGTCATGAAGGCGCCGATCCACACGTCGCGATATTCGATCTCGGCATCCGGTAGGATTCTGAAGATCATGGCGAATAGAACCGTGATCATCAAGAGACTCACCAACGCACCGACCACCTGCCAAAAGATGCCGGGCACCGGGAGCCGAGCACCGAGATAATCGTTCATCGCCGTCAGCCATGACGACAGCACGAGAGAGACGAGCAAAAGGAAACCCGTGCCGAGGACCATGCTGAACGACAGGAAGCGGTCTTTGAGAAAACCCACCACGCCTCGCCCGGGCACCAGCTCGATCTCCCAAATCGTGTTCATGGCATCTTTGAGCTGGCCGAAAACGCCCGTGGCGCTGAAGAGCAAGATCAAGACGCCGACGATCGTCATCATGCCGCTGGATTCGCTTTGATGGGCGCCTTCGATCATCACCTCCACCGCCTCGGCCGCTTCGCTGCCGATGGACCCGGTCAGCTGCCTTTCGATCGCGCCCCGAGCAGCCTCTTCGCCAAAGGCCAAGCTCGCCACCGAGATCGCGATGATCAGCAGCGGCGCGAGGGAGAAAACGGAGTAGTAGGCAAGGGCTGCGGACAGGCGCATGGCCTTGTCTTCGAGCCATTCGTCGACAGTCCTGCGGAGGAGGACGCCGGCGCCGATTTTCAGGCCGGATTTAGAGGGGGTGCTCATGGGGAGATATCGGCCGCCCTACGTGGAGGATGCATGTTCGATTGCCGAGAAGCCGCAGCATGTCCTCACGCGCTGTTCTGGGCAAGCTTTTGCGGTGTCGGCAGATTAACACGGCCCGCCTGGCCTTATCGATCACCGGAAATGGCCCCTTCTCGGGTATCAGGAAAATAAATAGAAGAGCGATGCTCGGATTTCGGCCGGCGGGCACTTTACTCGACCGTAGAGGCTCGACTAATCTCAGGTCGCTCGTCGGATCCGCCGAGGAGCGACCGAATTCCTACAACGACCCTTGATGAAGGCCTTATGGGACGCATTTTCGAAGCCCGCAAGCACACGATGTTCGCCCGCTGGGACCGCATGTCCAAGCAATTCGCCCGCATCGGAAAGGACATCACCATCGCGGTCAAGGCCGGCGGCCCGGATCCGGCGGGCAATCCCCAGCTTCGCCGCGTCATCCAAAACGCACGCGCGATCAACATGCCCAAAGACAAGGTCGAGTCGGCGATCAAACGGGCCCTGGGCAAGGACTCGACCGACTTTGCCGAGTTGCTCTACGAAGGCTATGGCCCGCACGGCATCGCGCTCATGGTCGAGACCGCGACCGACAACCCGACGCGGACAGTGGCCAATCTGCGCACGATTTTCAACAAGGGGGGCGGCAATCTCGGCAACTCGGGCAGCGTGACCTTCCTTTTTCGGCGCGTCGGTGTGTTTCGGCTCGCCGCTGAAGGCCTCGACGAAGACGAGCTGGAGCTGGAGCTGATCGACCACGGCCTCGAAGAGCTGCTGAGCTCCATGTCGGAGAACGATGAAGAGCAGATCGTGCTGCGTTCCGCCTTCAGCGACTTCGGGCTGCTGCAAAAAGCGCTCGAGGACAACGACTTGACGCCGCTGTCGGCCGAAGCCGAGTACCTACCACTCACCTCGGTCGAGCTGCCCGCGGATCAGGTTGAATCGGTTCTCATGCTGGTCGACAAGCTCGAGCAGGACGAGGACGTGCAGAAAGTCTTCCACAACCTGGCCTGAGCCCAGGCCGGAGCTCGACAATGCGCTCCCCGGCTCGCAGACGTCTCGTCGCCTTGTCGTAGGCGACCAAGATCTGAAAAAAACGCCTCTCTCACTTCCTGGCGGACCTTCTTGCTAGAGCGCGAAAGAGCGGCTCGGCGGTGAGGTCCATCGGCTTTGTGTTGACTTAGATACTTAATACATATATGTTAGATGCATCTAAGGTGAATGATGAAAAACAAGACACCCACATCCGACCCCACACCTCCAACCGCCGATGCCGACGCTGCCCGCGACTTCGACGCCGCGGAGCGACGTTTCCTGGAAACCTACGATGCTACGGCCTTTGACCGCCCGTCCGTGACCGTCGACGTGGTCGTGCTGACCGTTCGAGACGGTGAGCTCGAGGTCGCTCTGGTGCGGCGACCGGACCATCCCCACAAGGATCGTTGGTCCTTGCCCGGTGGCTTCATCCGTTTGGAGGAATCACTCCACGGCGCGGCGGCGCGGGTGCTGCGTGAGAAGGCTGGGCTCTCGAACGTCTACTTGGAGCAGCTCTACACCTTCGGCGAGCCTGGGCGGGATCCTCGCCTACGCGTGATCTCCATCGCCTACGTCGCCCTGGTGGACCCGGCTCGGTTGTCGGCCGTAGACCGAGCAGGGCAGGTGCTCGGGCGCGTCGAGGTGCCGTGGCGGGGGGAGACCGGCGGGCCGGTGGATATCGAGAGCTCGGAGGGTCGGCCCTACGACCTGGCGTTCGACCATGCGGACATCGTGGGCATGGCGGTCAAGCGTTTGCGCGGCAAGCTCGACTACACGCCGATCGGCTTCCAGCTTTTGCCCGACGCCTTCACCTTGCGGCGCCTCCAAACCGTGCACGAAACCGTGCTCGGTCGCTCTTTGAACAAGGATTCCTTTCGACGACGCATGCTCGCCTCGGGGCTTCTCGAAGCCACGGGAGAGCGAGAGACCGAAGTCGGTCATCGACCGGCGGAGCTGTATCGGATCATCAAACGCTCAGCGATTTGAGTCGCGCCGAGCTCAAGGAGATACACCATGGCCGAAATACGTAATTACCCGATGTTCAGACATTTACGCGCGGAGCCCAGTGTCCACGTGCTTCGTTTTCGGCGCGGCAAATTGGTTTCGAGCGGTCGGGGAGCGTCGTTCTGGTTCCGTCCGCTGAGCACCAGCCTGGCGGAGGTGCCCATGGACGACCGCGACATCCCTTTCCTCTTCCACGGTCGAGCCCGAGATTTCCAAGACACGACCGTCCAAGGGGTGATCACCTTTCGGGTGACGGATCCGGAAAAAGTCGCGAAAAGGATCGACTTCGCCATCGACCTTCGGAGTGGCTCGGCGCTCGAGCAGCCGTTGGAGAAGCTGGCGGGGTTACTGACGGAGCTGGCCCAACAATACGCTTTCGGCTACTTGGCCAAGACGGACCTGCGCCACGTGTTGGCGGAAGGCGCCGCCGAGATCCGCGAGCACATTTCGACCGGCCTGCACGGGGAAGCGTGCCTCAGCGAGATGGGGCTCGAGGTGACGGCGGTGCGAGTGAGCTCGGTCAAACCCGTGGCCGAGGTGGAGAAGGCGCTGCAGATCCCGGTTCGGGAGGCCATTCAGCAGGAAGCGGACGAGGCCAAGTTCCGGCGTCGGGCCGAGGCCGTGCAGAAGGAGCGGGCGATCCAAGAAAACGAGCTGCAAAACCAGATCGAGCTGGCCCGTCGTGAGGCGGACCTGATCAACCAGCGGGGTGAGAATGACAAGAAAAAGGCGACCGACGAGGCGGAAAGCGCCAAGATTTCGACCGTCGCCGAAGCGGAGCGCACGAGCATCCAAGCCCGAGCCCAAGCGGACAGCATCAACACAGTCGAAGAGGCTCGGGTTCGGGCGGAGCAGGAGCGGATGGACATCTACCGCGACTTCCCGACCGAGCGCCTATTGGGTTTGGCGGCCCAGGATTTCGCCGTCAAGCTGCAGAAGATCGAGCACCTGAGCTTGACGCCCGACATGCTGAGCCATCTCCTCAGCCGCTTGATGCAAGCGGGGGCTGGTCGTCTGGAGCAGGGCGAGCCGGGCGCGGGGGCTTGAGATGGCTGTGCCCGTTCCCCGGGCGGTGGTGGTCACCCGGCCGACCGCCTACGAGGCGTTGATCGCGGCCCACGCCACCCACGGCCAAGCGAGGTTCTTCCTCGCTGAGCGGGGGCAAGACATCGCGGTCGTGGAGGAGGCGCATCGGCGTCACGCCGATGCCTTGCGTCAGGTCTTGAGCTCGATTCCAGAAACTTGGCGCCGCGCGCAGGTGGCGCGCGGCGACCTCGATCGGTTCCTCTTCGAGCCCGAGGACATCGTGCTCGCCGTGGGGCAAGACGGCTTGGTGGCCAACGTCGCCAAATACCTGGCGGGGCAACCGGTGGTGGGCATCAACCCGCTGCCGGAGCTCTACGACGGGATTCTGACCCGCCATGGCCCGGAAGCCGCCGCCGACTTGATGCACGACACCGCCGGTGGTCGAGCCCGGATCGAAGCGCGAAGCATGGTCGAGGCCGGGCTCGACGACGGCCAGCGGCTGTTGGCGTTGAACGAGATCTTCGTCGGACACCGGAGCCACCAGTCGGCTCGATATCGGCTGGTCTCCGGATCCGACGAGGAGCGACACTCTTCGTCGGGTCTGATCGTGGCCACGGGCACCGGGGCCACGGGCTGGGCGCGATCGATCAATCTCGCCCGTGGCCGATCCCTCGAGCTGCCGTCACCGGTGGATCGTCGGTTGGTCTTCTTGGTCCGGGAAGCCTTCCCGAGCCGCGCCACAGGGGTGGACGTCACCGGCGGATCGGTAACTGGTGAGCAGCCGCTACAAGTGATCTCCGAGATGAACGAAGGGGGTGTGATCTTCGGCGACGGCATGGAGGGCGACCACCTGTCGTTCGGTTGGGGGCGGACCGTTTCGCTACGGCTAGCGGAGCGATGCCTGGTCTTGGTCGTGGAGTGAGAGCCTGCGAGATCCTCCGGCAGAAGGTTTGGCGGGTTTTGGATAGGCGCTGCGCCCTACGGGGAGAAGTCCGGCTTTCAGGCCGGTACCCCGTCGGGCGCTTCGTCTGTCGGGTCCACCTTCCAACCTGAGCTCAATGGAGAAACATGATGCGCAACACTGCTCTGAGCCGAATCCGTACGATTGCCTTTTTCTTATTCATACTCTTCGCGGTCCCCTTCCTATCCGCAGCCGAGGCCCAAAAAGGCCAGTTCTTCCGCGGTGCGGAGCGTGCTCACATCGTAGAGGAGACGGAACGCCTAGCGGCGATTCAAAAGCTACACGAGAAGGACGTTCTGAGCTTGCCGGGAGTGATCGGAATGGGTGTCGGGCTCGATGCCGAGCGGCGCTCTTTGGTGTTCTTAATCGTCGTGGACGTCGAAGCCGAGATGCCCGAGCTACCCAAGAAGATTGAAGGCGTGGCGGTGAAAGTAGAGCGCCGGCCGCAGGATATTCCCCTCGACGGCGTGCCCGCTTGCGCCCAACCGTGTCACGCCAACCAGTTGGCCTTGCCCGTGGAAATGGGTAACTCCGGGTTCACCAACACCCGCTGCTCGGCCTGCACCCTGGGTTTCAAGGCTTGCAAACCGGACACCAAGGAGGTCGTTTATGTGACCAACGCCCACTGCAGCACCGACGTCGCGGGCTGTGTCGGCGGCGCGGCCGTGGGCACGGGCACGGTTCATGTTTCGCCGATGGACGCCGTGCCCCAATGCACTCTCGCGTCCACCATCGGTCAGGTGAATCAGCATGCCACCCCCAGCTGCGCTCTCGGCGCCACCAACACGGTGGATGCCACCAGCGTGACCTCGAGCGCCGGCCAGACCCAGCTCAGCATCCGAGATATCGGTGTTCCCAGCGCGTTTCCCGGCACCGCGGTGGTGGGCGATACGGTCCAGAAGTCGGGGCGCACCACGGGTTATACCCAAGGGACCGTGGTCAGCACCAACTTCACCGCCGTCGTCTCGGGTTACGGTTGCTGCGGCACCGCCACCTTCGTGCAGCAGATTCGGGTCGACGCCAACGGACCCGATCCGTTCATTCTGGGCGGTGATTCCGGTTCCGCCCTGCTCAACATGGACGGAGAGATCGTCGGTTTGTTGTTCTCCGGCCCCTCCAGCGGCTCGTCCGGCAACGCCAACCCCATCGCCAGCGTGCTCAGCGCGCTGAATCTGACCCTCGACCACACCCAGTGCATTGAATGCGCGGCGACGACGGCGGCTGAGGAGACTCCGGATCCCGAGGGCACGTTGGACGTTCTCTACGGCGTGCGCGACCGAATCCTCGACAAGAGCGAGCGTGGGCGTGAATACATTGCTCTGTTCTACGAGCACTCCGAAAGCGTGGTGCGGATCATGAAGAACCGTCCGATGTTGCTCGGCGAAACGGTGATGCTGCTGATGGAGCACACGCCGACTCTGGCGGAATTGGTTTCGCAGGGCACGACGTCATTCACCCGGGAAGAGATCGAAGAGATCTCGTGGTTGTTGCGGGCCTATCAAAAAACGGCTGAGCAGGAATTGGATCAAGCCTTGGAGCAGCTGGATCGTGATCTGAGGAATGAGCAGCTGCTCGGAGAATTCGGCGTCTACATTGAGTGAGTCTTGCGGCTGATCGATTGGAGGCCCGCCCTTCGAGGACAGCGCCGGTCGCAGTCGACCGGCGCTGTATCTTTGGAAGCAAACCCAGGGTGGTGCTTCGCTTACCCTAGTTCGTCAGGCTAGCCCAGCTCGTGCTGGCGGATTTGCTGGATTGGCCCCAAACGGTCACGGTTTTGGCGGCATCATCGACTTCCGCCTTCCACACGTACCGTGGCCCGCTCAAGTCGATTTGCTTGACCTTGGCTCCCGATTTGTATCCGACCAACGAGAGCGCCATGCGGTTGTCGATATAGGAGAACGACCAGAAATCCACTCCGTTGTAGGAGATCACCGGGCAGGTTGAGCTCGGGCTGCTTCCACTGGGTGAATTCGGCCCGTCGTAGCAAACGACTTTCATGCCGGTGGGAGGCGTGGGTGCGCTGCTTTTGCTGATCTGCGTGACTTCCGGAGCGTCGTCCGGCACGGTGTAGCACGCCTTCACCGTGCCGTAGATGGGGTCACCGAAGGTGGCATTGTTGCAAGCGATCTCATGGGTCGCCGTTTTGTAATTGAATTTGCCGTTTGCACCGTAGGCGACGGTCATGGTTCCGCTGAATGTGCAAGTTTCATGTTCCTTGGCGCAATGGACGTAGTGATCGGTGTTGGGCGTGGAAACGGCACCCGAGGAAACGTAGCACGCCTTCACGGTGCCGTAGATGGGGTCACCGAAGGTGGCATTGTTGCAGGCGATCTCATCGGTCGCCGTTTTGTAGTTGAATTTACCCTTTGCACCGTAGGCGATCTTCTGGGTTCCGCTGAATTTGCAGGTGCCGTTCTCGCCGGCGCAACGGACGTCGGTTGGGTTCGGGCCATCGGCGTAGGCGGTGCCCGCCCAGGCATTGGCAAAGAGCGCTGCCAGGCAAAAAACGCTGAGTTGGGCAATCTGAACGAATGTAATTTTCATGGCTTTCATCTCCAATTCAAGTTGAGGTCTTCCCATACGGCTTCGCGTCTATTTGCTTGAACGGAGAATCTCCAAAACGGGGGCCGGCATTTTTCGTCGAAATGTGCAGATCCATGATCATGCATTCCGAGGTTTTGCGAGTGTCTTGATGAACGGCCCCGGACGGGGCAAATCCGTAGATTCCGATCGTTTGCGTCAGCCATCACGAGTACCCCGTCGCGTTTGGATTGGTATTCTGCAGTCGTCAGCTTCGGCCGGTTTTCCGTGTGGGGCCGCTCAATGGGGAGCGGCCCACGTGGTGGTCGAGGGTCGTGGGCCTACCGAGGCCTCGGGAGCCTCCGAGGTCTCGGAAAAGACGCAGGGGATTCGCGGTGTGATGAGCGAGAGGGATCTAGGGAAAAGATCGACACTTGGGGACGAAGACGCCGGCTCGGAGCGTTCCGAGAGCCTCGTCTCCCGGCGATTCGGACCGTTCGTCTACGATCCGCTTTCCGAGACCCTGACCGGTCCGGAGGGTGAGATCCGCCTGCGTCCTCAGGTTTTTCAGCTCTTGGGTCTGTTGATCCGTGAAGCGCCACGGCCCGTGCCTCCACAGCGGCTGATCGACGAGATTTGGGACGTGACCCACGTGTCCGCCGGCTCGATTCAGCGGACCGTCAGCGAGCTGAGGACCGCCCTGGGCGACGACGCTCGCTCGCCCGCCTACGTGGAAACCGTGCATCGTCGGGGATATCGATTCGTCGCGACGCTCGAATCGGTCGCGGCCAAGGTCGTCGTCGTAGAAGCCGGTGTGGAGGCGGATCTCGCAGCGGATCCTAGGGAGGGCTCCGTAGCCCTTCCTGAGCTCGTGGAGACGCCGCCGGAATTATCCGAGGGCGAATCTTCATCGCCGCCGGCTTCGGATGCCCCGTCTTCGAGGCCGAAGACGACGAGCGCAGGACCGAGATGGAGCGGCCTTCGGACGGTCGGAGCCCTGGTCTTGGGCACGGCCCTGGTCGGTGCCATGTGGTGGGCGGGAGTCCTTGGAGATCGAGGCTCCGGGGTGTCGGAACCGGGCGGCACGGCTCCCGTGCCCGCGGTTCCCTCCGCGGACGATGCGTCCGGTGGTGGAGACGGTGGTGGGGACGATCCGTCGGAGCTGCCGTTGGCGCGGACGCCGGGTTGGCCGACCGGAGAAGCCGGCAACGCGTTGGTGGAAAACGCCGACATCACCGTGCGCTTGTTGCCGCCGTTTTTGGCGCCCGGGCAGGAGGATCCGATGTCGGTGCACCAGCGGTTCAAGCTGCTGGACCCGGCGGTGCAACGCTCACCGGAGGTTCGCCTCGGCTTGGCCAAGGCGCTCACCGAGCTGGGGTGGCATCAGCAAGCCCGCGAGCAGCTCCAGGAGTTGCTCGAAACACCCCCGGCGCCTGAAGCTCCAGAGGTCGCCAAAGAAACCGTGCTCGGGGCGGAGGCCCTGCACCACGAGCTTGCGGGCGACGGTGACAAGGCCTTGGAGCTGCGTCGCACCCTGGCCACCTTTTTCCCCGATGATTTCGAGCACGCCCTGGCCTTGGCCCAAGCGGAGCGTCGCTTTGGCGATGCGGCGCGGGCGGAGGACATCCTGAGCGGGTTGGAAACCGGTCAGGAAGCAGGCCAGGAGACGCTCCCGCGGCTGCGGGTGGAGCTGGAATCGGCGGAGGTCCAGCATTCAAGGGGCAACACCGAGCAGATGTTGGCCTCGGCTTTGCGCGCGGCGGAGATCGCGCGGCGCCTCGACCGACCGTATCGGCTGGCCCAGGCCTTGCTGCTTTCCGGACGTGCCCGGCATCACCTGAGCCGCCAATCGGGCATGACGACCGAGGCGGTGGCCGATCTGGCGGCGGCGGCCGACCTTTTCGAGAGATTGCACGTGGCCCGGGGCGCATCCGAAGCTCAAGTGGTTTGGGCGACCCTTTTGTATGAGCAGGAGCGATTCGCCGGCGCCCGGGAGATCGCGGAAAAGTCGTTGGCGGCGGCTGAGAGCTTGGGGGATCCGGTGCGCATCGCTCGGTCGCGCCTTCAGCTCGGCAGGATCGCGGTGTCGATGGCGGAGCTCGATCAGGCTATTGAAGAGATCACCGCGGCCATGGCGGCCTACGAGCAAGCGGGACGGGAAATCGGTGCCTCGGCGGCCCGGACCAGCTTGGCGGAGCTGCGATATCGGCAGGGTCGGTTGGATCTCGCGTTGAGCCTGTTGGCAGACTCGTTGGCGGTCTATCGGCGTCGGCAGCGTTGGGAGAACATCGCCTCGGCGGCGTCCAACACCGCGATGGTGGCCCTTGAGCTGGGCCGCTGGTCGGCCGCGGAACGTAGCTTGGCCGAGGCGGCCGAAGCGAGAGGGCATCTCCACGACCATGGGGGATCGCCGTATATCCGTCTTTCGTCCGCGCGTTTGGCGTTGGGTCAAGGTCGGCTCGAGCAAGCCCTGGACCATGGGCTCGAGGCGTTGGGCGACTTTCGCCGTCTGGAGCGGTCTTCCGGGCTGCTGGCGACCTATCAAGTGCTGGCGCAGATCGACGAAGCGAGGGGAGATTTACGTTCCGCGGCGCGTCGGCTCCAGGAAGCGGCGGCCCTGCCGATGTTCTCGTCAAGCAGACCGGGCTCACCGGAAGACGGCGCCGACGTCAAACGGCGGTTCTCCCTGGCCCTGTCGCAGGCCAGGGTGGCCATGTACATGGGCTCATTTCGGGATCCCTCTCGGGGTTCATCTCAGGGATCGGCATCGCAGGTCGAAAGCCGGCTCCAGCTGGCGGAGCGCCTATTGCCGGAGATCAAGGAGCCCAAGCTCAAGGCCCTCTTCTTGCAGACCCACGGTCGTTGGAAGTGGTGGCAAGGAGACCTCGAAACCGGTCGTCGAGAGATGACCGAAGCGCTCGAAGAGTGGCGGACGTCGGGACGCGCCGCGATGGAAAGCCGGGCTCGCCTGGAGCTGGCCGAGCTGGCGATCGAAGAAGGGCGTCTCGACGCGGCGGAGCAGCAGATTCGATCGGCCTTGGAGCGGTCGCGGGACCTGGGTGACCACTCCGGGATTGCATCGGCATGGGCCTTGAGAGCTGGGCTCGAGCTGCGCAGGAACCACTTCGACGTTGCCCAAACCTACGCCCGCATCAGCCGAGAATCCGGGCCTCTCAACGCCCACGCCGACGGCGACCTGTGCTTGACCTCCGCCCAGGTGGATCTGGCCTCCGGCCGGACCGATGCCGCCGAGCAGGGCGTCCAAACGGTGCTCGATCGAGCCGAGGAGGCGGCAGATTGTCGCCTGCTGGTCGACGCGCTGGTCGCGTCCGCCCGGCTCCAACAAGAAACCGGCCGCTCCAAAGAGGCGGCCGGACTCAAGAAGCAGGCCGCGGACCAAGCCGCAGCCTGTGGTTATGCATCATCGAGCTAGTCGGTGGTCAGCTCCAGGCTGTCGATGACCACCGCGCCGGTATCGTAGCCCGGCACGTCGAAGTAGAGATAGACGTAGCGGACCGATTCCAAATCCACATTTCTAAACGCCGAGAGGGGCACGCGGACCGTGGTCAAGGCGCTCTTGGTGAAGTCGGTCCACTCGATGCCCATGGGCGTGCTCACCGGTTTGATGTATTCGTCCGGGGCCGGAATCTGCTGATAGGCGCCCGCCCGAACCTTACCGCTCCAACCGGCGTCCGAGTACATCCTCAGGTAGAAATCCTGGGGCTCGTCCGGGGTGTTGTAGATGTTTTTGTAGACCTGGGCCATGCGCACGCTCAGGTATTCGAAGTCGGAGAAATCCCGCTGGCTGCCGTAGGGGAAGATGTTGACATCTGGGATATACCAGCGGACCCGACGCAAACCGGACGACGACCAGGTGATGCGCAGGCCCCGGCTGTCGTGGGGAGACGACGGAATCATCTGATGCATCTCGCCTTCCAGCAGGGTCACGATGCCGCTGCCGTCGGTCACCGAGCCACCCATGGTGCTGGTGCCCGTGCCGCCGTTCTCGAAATTGTCGATCACCCGCCGACGGGACGCCGACGAATATTGGGTGTAGAGCTCGGAGCCCACCAAAGAGGCCGGGCGGGCGCTGTCGTCGAGCACGTCTTTGAATTGGGTGTCGCCGAAGGTTTTCCAGCGCAACATGGCGGTAGCGTAGGCCTTGGCCACGTTCCTGCCCTCCACGGTGCCCGTGGAGAAGTTGACGTCGTCCATAAAATCGCGATGTTTGGCGCCGTAGACGTAAACCATGGCTTTGTCGAGCTGATTGGGATTGAACAGACCCTCGTGGGAAGACTCCACCCCGGCCCGGTCGTAAATCGCGAACATCGTCTTTTGGGGATTGGGGTTGCTGCTGGTGGCGGAGTATCCGTCCACGTCGCCGTCGCGGGTGCTGTAGATGCCCATCAAGCCGCCGATCATGGAGCCGTTCAGCACCTCGCGGGAATCCGGGCCGTTCGAGCCGCCGCCGTCGGTGGGTGCGATGGGCACCACCGCGCGGATGTCGAAGTCTTCCACCCCGAGCCCGGGTTGGGTGCCGAGCATGCGGCCCGCGGTCACCGCGCCTTCACCGCCACGGCTGTGGCCGATGAAGATCACCTCGTCGGAGAGGCGGGTGCGCCACGTCCACCACGAGTGCAGCGCGTTCAGATAGCTGATGGCGTGCTGACCGCGGTCCTGGTTTTTGCCGCTGTTGGTGATGCTGGCGGTCACGAAACCGTTGCGCGCCAAGTGGGTCATGAGGAAGGTGTGGTCTTGATGACCCATGCCCACACCGTGGGTGAAGATCACCACGGGGCGACCCGACGGTGGTCCGGTGGACGAGTTGCAAGTGGACGACGGCCAACGGATTTGGCCGGTGATGTTGCCCAGGCCGTCGTTGGGGTAGTTCCAGGTGTAGTTGTGGATGTAATAGCAGGGGTAGGTCGTGTAGGTCGCTGGATCGGCCATGACTTTGGTGAAGGCCTGGGGGCTCTCCGACGGGAGCTCGAAGGCCGAGGCGTCGATCGGCCATGGCAACCCATCCGCGGGAATCTCGGTCAGGCCGGCCAATTGGCCGTCGACGATGTGCAGCTCATAGGCGGTGCTCAGCTCGGCGGAGATCCTGGCTTCGACCTCGGCAAAGCCGTCCAGCTCCGGTGCCACCCGATTGTCGAAGTCCTCGTCCCACGGGTCGACCCCGCCCTTTTCCAGGGGCAGGCTGTAGACCGAGTCCAGGGACGGGGTGGTGTGGGCCTGGACGCTGAGCTGGTAGATGCCGTCCTCAAGGACCTCGAGCCAGGTCCGATCCAGCACCGAGATGGACTCCGCGCGGATGCGGGAGCGCTCGAGGTCGTCGCTGTAGACCAGCTCGCCGTCGGCGTAGAGCTGACGGGTGATCACGAGGTCGGCGGGGGCGTCGGTCGTGCCGGCGATCTTGCTGAGGCCCGTGCTCGGGCTGCCGAGCCGCAGCTCGATGGATTGATCGTTCTCCACCAGCTCCAAGGGCTGGGGCTGGGCCGTCACGGGGGTCGCGGCGACCAGGCAGAGGCTGAAGCCGGCGGTCAACCACCGGCGATACACGTGCATGAAGGACATGGATTTCTCCTAGAGGGTGTCGTGCTCCGCGCAGCTGCTCGACCTTGCCGGGTCGAGGGCAGCCGCCGATCGAGGCCAGGTCGATGGCCGTTCGACGTCGCGCAGATGGGTTCATCGTTCAGTCCCGATGTTTATATTTCACCTGCTGGAGATTCGGCCTTCGGAAAGTCTTACGAAACCCTTACCAATGCCTACAAGCCCCATCCATTGGGGCTCGCGCGTCGCTGGGGGTCGAGCCGAGGGGCTCGGGCGAGTCGTCGGCTCACCTCAGGCTTCGCCCCTCGGTCGAGATGCCGACCGAGGGGCGAAGCCTTGGCTTGGATCAGACGATCAGCCGCAGACCATGGTGTTGTTTCTGCAGAAACAAATACCCGGCTCACCCGCTTGCCACATGCAGCGCACACCCGGCAATCCCGAGGTCGAGCAGTAGGTGCCCTCAAGGTTGAAACAAGACGGCAGCGAAGGAGATCCCCAGCTCGCCTCGATGGGCAGCATGAAGGCCGGCAAGGCGGAGTCGCCGCCGATCAGGCAAGAAGCTGCCTCGTAGGTAGTGGTCGAGCTGATGTCCGCGGCACCGGCTGCGGGGGCGAGCAGGAAGAGAGCGAAGGAGACGATGGCCAGAGCTTTTAGGGCTTTCATGTGACTTTTCCTCATAGGTTCCAGGGGGTTTTGAATCGAGACATCGAGACATCGAGACATCGAGACATCGAGACAGTCAGCTCCGATCGGAAGCTTGAGACCGGTTCGGTCGTCACCACCTCTCACCGCGTCGGCTGTGGAATCGGCCGTTCGATGATCGGGGTGAATAGGGCAATTGCAAGGCTGGTACCAACCGGCCGCATGGCGGAGTTGTCGAATCTGGGGGCTTTTGTCGACGCGAGGTGCGCCGTGGCGCGGGCCGGCTGCCCATTGACTGGACAGGGCCCTGCGCAGACAATGGGCAATCGCCACCTCTGCGCAGGCCGTTGGAGCTGGTATCTGCAATGGATGATCCCGGCAAAGCGCTCCCTCCCCCAAAGGCTTCGTACCGTCGGAGCCGAGCATCTCTTTCGGACCACCCTGTGCCCGAGTCGATGACGAGGTCGCCCACGGTGACCCTGAGCCCCGAGACCGTCGCCTCGATTCGCCAATGGGAGCTCTTGAGCCGCGGGGAGTCCCTGGGCCGCTATGTGGTGCTGGCCTTGATCGGCGAAGGCGGCATGGGGCAGGTCTATTCCGCCTACGATCCAAAGCTCGACCGCAAGGTAGCCCTCAAGGTGCTGGCTCCTGTGCGAGATCGGCAGCGATCGTCTGAGGCCCGGCTCATTCGCGAGGCGCGAGCTCTCGCTCGCTTGAGCCATCCGAACGTGGTGGCGGTTTTCGATGCCGAATCGATCGAGGGTCGGGTCTTCATCGCCACCGAATTTGTCGTCGGGCAGACCTTTTCTCGCTGGTTGAAGGGCGCGGACCGCTCCCAAGCGGAGATTCTCGGCGTGCTCGCCCAAGCCGGTCGAGGGTTGGCTGCCGCGCACGATGCGGGTTTGGTGCACCGAGATTTCAAGGGCAGCAACATCATGGTAGGCGAAGGCGGCCGGGTGGTGGTGCTGGACTTCGGTTTGGCGCGGCAAGCGGACCCCGCCACCTCGTCCGCGATCTCACGGGACGGGGGTGCGACCGAGGGACTCGGCACCTCGAGGTCGCATGAAGCCGAGGTGACCGGCGTCGGCCCGGACGCTGTCGGCCCGGACGCTGTGACTCGAGCCGGGGCCGTGTTGGGCACGCCGGGTTTCATGGCCCCCGAGCAACGCCGAGGGGAGGCCGTGGGCCAGGCCGCCGACCAATACAGCTTTGCCACGGTCGCCTTCCAAGCGCTGACCGGCAAGCTGCCTTCCGACGACCCGGATGGGTCGGCTGCGGCCTCGCTGTCGCCGGGCCTGCGCCGGGTGTTGGCCCAGGGCTTGGCGGAATCACCGGACGATCGATTTCCGTCCATGCACGCGCTGCTCAGCCGGCTGGCCCACGAGGCCGGGCGCGCTCGACGTCGGCGTCTCGGGGCGGTGCTCGGTTTGGCGGGCCTGGCGGCGCTGGCCCTTGCTGCCGGGGGGTGGCGGGAGCACATTCAACAACGGAACCAATGCAACGCGGGGACCGAGGTCTTCAGCGAGGTGTGGAATGCTCAAAGCCGGGCGGCTCTGCGCACGGGTCTGCTCGGCGCTTCCGCTGAGCTGCGGGCGGGCGGGGCATTGCAGTCTCCGGACTCGGGCGCTGCCACGGTTTGGCGCTCAGTCGCGCTCGGCCTCGATACCTATGCCGACGATTGGGCACGGATGTACCAGCAGGTCTGCGAAGCGACCCATCGTTTCGGTCGCCAGTCCCAGGAGCTGCTGGACCTGAGAATGGACTGTCTCGATCAGCGGAAACATGAGGTCGACGCCGCGCTTCGGGTCTTGACCGACGGTGAGCCCGGGCGTTTTAAGGCCGCGCCCCGATGGATCAGCAACTTGCCGTCCCTAGCGGTTTGTCGGGATGTGCGAGCCCTGCGATCACCGACGCCACCACCCCGGGATCCGGAACGTCGTCGTGAGCTGAGCCGGCTCCGGCAACACTTGGCGGCCGTGAAGGCCCTTTGGTTGGTGGGTGACTATCCAAGCGGAATGCGAGCCGTCGATGAGCTGGAAAACAGCTCCAGAGCCCTGGGCCACTGGCCCTTGACGTCCGAGGTGTTGATCGAAAAAGCACGGATTTTCGAGTCCAGCGACGATGGCGCAGCCGCTGATGTCGCCTTGATCGAGGCCCTTCTCGCCGCGCACGCCGGCGGTCATTCTCGGGTCGCTGCCGAAGCGTTGGTGCGGCGTGTTCGGGTCCAAGGATACCTGCTCCACCAAGTCGACGAGGCGGCGGAGACCGCGGATCAGGCGGCGAGCCTGCTCGAGAGACTGAACGAGCCTGCCCATCTGGCCGCAGAGCTCGACGAGGTGCGAGGTTTGCTCGCCGTGCAGCAAGGGCGCTTTGACCAAGCCCGACAGCTCTTCGAATCGGCGGTGGACATCAAGAGCGGTTTGGTCGGACCCTCTCACCTGAGCTTGGCTCCGGCTTTGTCGCGACTCGGTGAGGTGGCCCTCGAGCAAGGGCGTCTCGACGCCGCCCAATCTCTGCTCGAGCGAGCGCTCGACATCAACCGTCGGCATCTCGGTAGCGATCATCCCAACGTTGCAGCGGCGCTTTCCCAATTGGGTATGCTGGCCCTCGAGCAAGGCGCGTTCGAGGCGGCCCTCGGCCGGCACTCCGAAGCGCTGGCCATCCGCCGACAAACGATGGACGAGCAACCCGTGCGGTATGCCATGTCGCTGACGGATCAAGCCAACGCTTTGAGCGGCCTCGGTAGATTCGACGATGCCCTGGCGAGCTTCGAGCAAGCGGTGGAGATTTTCGAGGCCGCCCTCGGACCAGACCACAGATTTCTCGCTGTCGTCCTCTCCAATCTGGCCGCTACCCACATCCGTCGGTCGCGGCCGGAGCAAGCCGTGCCTCTCTATGAGCGCGCCCTCGAGATCCAACGCCGAGCCCTCGGTGAGGAGCATTTGCGAACGCTGCAGGCGGGTTTCAACTACGCCGAAGCCTTGCGCCGCGATGGTCGAGCCGAGGCCGCAATCGATCGACTGGAGCGGCTGACGGCAGTGCTGAGGTCCCGAACCGACGGCCCGTCGTCATTGCTGAACGATACCCGGACCGCCCTCGGCGAGGCCTATTTGGAGGTGGGTCGGGCCGAGCTCGCCGTGGAGCTTTTGGCCGAGTCCTTGGCTCAGCGTTCTCGGCCGGGGCGGCGTCCCGATCTTTGGGCGAAGAACGCGTTTGCCCTGGCGCGAGCACTCCGAGCCGTGGATCGGGAGCCCGAGCGGGCCCATCGATTGGCCGACTCGGCCTTGGCGCAATACCGCCGAGAGCCGATGGGTTTCCGTGCGGAGATCGCCGCCATCGAGACGTGGCTCGGGCTCCCGCCGGGCAATGGTTGATGGGCATGGTCTGAATCTTGCTTTCTTTACGACCGACCGCGTGGTTCCTTTGCGCTTCGCCGCCCTTTTCGCTTCGATCCGAATCGATACCCGACCCGATCACCGATGGAGAATCCCGTATGTTTTGCTCTTTCTCGCGCTTCGCGCTGACGGTTTGCTCGATCGCCTGGCTCTCCGTGCCCCTGGCCGCCCAGGACGACCACTGGACCCTGCTGCAAGACCGGCAGCTCCGTCTCTCGTCCCTCGACTTGATCGCCAACGATGTCTCCGATCCCGAGCCGCCGTCGTTCGAGCCGGTCATCCGTGTGGAGTCCCGGCCGTCCCATGGTGTGTTACTCGAGTCGAGCCATGGAGATTGGATCTACGTTCCCGATCGTCGGTTTTTCGGCATCGACGGCTTCACCTACTCCTGGGACGGCCCGGACGGCCCGGTCACCGGGGAGGTCGAGCTCCTGGTGACGCCGTGGATCACTCCGTTGGCCGGGCCCTTCGGCCTGTTGAGCTCGCCGGAGCCTGGGGCATCGGACGGGGTCGGTTATTACAACAGCCACAGTGGCACGTTTTACTTCTGTCCCGTGGAAGGAGCCTCCGACTCGTCGCTTTCGGCGTTTCAGAGTCTCAGTTGTGACACCTACCGTTTTCCTGAGTTCAAGGCCGGCTGGTTGCCGCTGATCGGATCTTGGCGAGACGCCGACGATCGGCTGCTGGCCGACCGACCGGGGCTCTATGATCCGGTGGCGCGCACGGTGTATTTGCTCGACGAGGACGTGTCGGGCTCGTGCAAGACCTGCACCGAGCCGATTCCGGCCTTGCCCTTGACGGTTATCGACCGTTTCCAGCTCCAGGACCCTGATCGTTCGGCGCTGATTCCGGTCAGCGCGGACTTCAGCCGAGACGGTGCCGACACGGTCGTTTTCTATCGCCCCGCGGAGCGCAGATTCGTCGAGGTTCCGGGTTGGACGACCCTTGCGACCACCCTCGCCGACTCCATGCTGTGGCCGCTGACCGTTCCCGATCCGGACGGATTCGGCGAGCCCGCCGTTTTCGACCTGCGAAACGGCCAATTGGACCTCTTGCTTCAAAACACCTGGGTCCAGCTCGACTCGAGCTCGGAGAGTCTGGTGATCGCCCGAAGGGAGCCATCCGGCCTCATCTATCAGGTTTACGATCCGTGGTCCCACGGCCTCACCGCCGCCCTGCGAGTCTCGATTTCCGGCGAGGAGCCGTGCGTGATCTCCGGCACCCAGATTCTACGATTCCCCAACGATCCCGATCCGCCGCCCAACGGCCCGGCCTCGCAGCCCGAAATCCCCGGCGAATCCGGGTCCAGTGCAGGACCATGCGCCGACTAGCTACCCCTCGCTTCCATCCACTAGGCCTAGGCGCTGCAAACGTAGGCTGAGACCGTTGCGCGAGACGCCGAGCAAGCGGGCAGCGGCCGAGCGGTTGCCTTCGGTTTGTTGAAGGGCTCTCACCACCAGCCTTCGCTCGATGGATTCGAGCAGGGCGGCCATCGGCTGTGCTCCCAGCTCCAAGCGGTCGGCGAGCAGCTCGATGGGGTCGCGCACCTCGATCCCCTGGTCGCGCAGCATCTCGGAATCGATCGCTTGGCCGTCCGGGCATTCGTAGACCAGTCGCCGCACCTCGTTTTGCAGCTGGCGAATATTGCCTTGCCAGGAGCGGCTCTGCAGCACCCGCAGAGCCTTGACCGTCAAGCCTCGGGCGCGTTTGCCCGACTCCCGATTCACCTGACGAATGAAGCATCCGGCGAGCGCCGGGAGGTCTTGAATCCGGTCCCGCAGCGACGGCACCGCCAGCTCGTAGCCCGCCAACCGGTAGTAGAGGTCGGAACGAAAGCTTCCGTCGGCTATCCGCGAGCCCAAGTCCACATTGGTGGCCGCCACGAAACGCACATCCACCGGCTCCGCACTTTCGCCGAGGGGTGCCACCTCCTTCTCTTGCAACACCCGCAGCAGCTTGGCCTGCAAAGGTGCGGGCATTTCGCCGACCTCGTCGAGAAAGAGCGTGCCGCCGGCCGCTTCGCGGATTCTGCCCCGACGTGGTGAGACACCCGTGGCCACTCCTCTGCCGACCCCGAAGAGCTCCGCTTCCAGCAGCTCGTGGGGCACCGCGGCGCAGTTCAGGGCGACAAAGGGACCGTCGCGCCGCGTCGAGCTGAGATGCACCCCTTGTGCGACGTGCTCCTTGCCGACACCGGTTTCCCCGGTGATCAAGATCGAAACGGTGCTGCGTCTAACCGCGGCCAGCCGTCGATAGAGCTGCATCATGCTCGGCGCCCTTCCGGCAACGATGCCCGCCGGCAGCTCGACGCCGTGCGGAAGCTCCGAGAGCTCGCCCGCGAGCGACAAGGTGTCGGGTTGCTCGGAAAGCGCTTCTCCGTGGTCCGTCGGCAGCTCGACTTCGACCCCGAGCTCGACATCGTCGTCCGGCACCGACTCCAAAAGCCATAGGGTGGCGCCGAACGAGACGTCGTCCCCGACGTTCAGCTCGGACTCTCGAATCGCCTTGCCGTCGACTTGCGTACCGTTCTTGCTGCCGAGATCGAGCGCCACACATCGTTCCGCTTCGACGCGAATCACCGCGTGGCGGCGAGAAATCCCCCGGTCTTGTAGCCGGCAATCACAGTCGCCGTCGCTGCCCACGACGTTGTCACCGGTATGAAGCAGGAATTGGCGGCTCGCGCCGGGCCCCAGCTCTCGCAATCGCAAATGCCGATCCGGGCCGATCCCCGGGTCCTGAGGGTCGACTCCATGAAGCTCCTTGGTGGTCATTTGAATCACCTCGGGGTGAATGATAGCCCACTGGGCAGAGCTCGTAGCGCCGCGCCGACCCAACGAGAAGTAGGTCCGGCCGGAACCTAGTTGGCTGCGATCGAGCGGAAAGATTCGGGCGTGTCGCCGGTCCAGGACTTGAAGGCGCGGAAGAAAGAGCTGGAGTCTTCGAAACCGAGCAGCAGGGAGATCTCAGCTCCAGAAAAGGAAGATCGTTTTAAGTAGTGGCTCGCCAAATCTCGGCGGGTGGCGCTCAGGATCTTCTGAAACGTCTGGCCGTCCCGGCTCAGATGCCGTTGCAGGCTGCGGGGGCTCATGGCCAGCCTTTGGGCCACGGCTTCGATGGAGCACCGGCCCGTGGGCAGAATCTCCAACAGAACGCCACGCACCCGATCCGACGGGGTGGCGTCGGCGTCGAGCTGAGACAAACGACGCTGGAGCTGAGGCTCGAAGAACGACCACATCTGGGGATTTTCGGTCAGAAATGGACGTTCCGCGTCGACCTGAGAGAAGGTGAGTGAGACTTCCGTCGCGGGCTGTACCTGGACTCCGAAGTATGCCGTGTAGGGTTCCACCGGTGTCGGAGGATTGGGGGAGGTGATCCTCAGGGGTTGAATCGCCGTCCGGGTGGCGAGCCGGGCCAAACGCACGAAAAGCACCAGCTCTGTGGCCGCCAACACCTCCGGCGGCTCCATGGATTTCTGCAACCACTCGATTTGCACATGCAGGGTGTCGGTGTCTGGCTCCACGAGCAAAGCCATCGGGCCGAGCAAAGGTTTGAACCGGCGGATGCGTTCCAACGCGAGCCTCAAATTCGGGCTGCAAATGGCGGCGAAGAGAGGTGGCTCGAAGACCTCGGCGGAAATGGTGTCACCGATGCGAATCGGTAGGGTGGGATCGTCCGCTTCGTCGGCGAGGGCCTGCCAAAGACGGAAATACGAAGCGCTTTCCAGGCGCACGTCCGGTCGGCGGAAGAGGTCCGTGGGCAAGCCCGCCCGGCGCAGCACGTGGTCCGTATTCAAGCCCAGATCCGTGATCAAGATCTGCCACCCCGGGCCGATGGAGAAGGTCGATGTTCGGCTCATTTCAGATCTCCCCAGGTCTCAGCGCACAGCCATGGCGATCATTTTTTCCCAGGCTCCCTCCGGCAGCAGCCAGCGCAAGAAAATGAAGAGCTTGGCGTCGAAGGGGGTGGCGTAGCGACGTCGCGGCCGGTCGCTGTTGACCGCTTTGGAGACCGCGTTCGCCACCACCGAGGGGTCCGCCGCGCGATCGTAATTCCGCAGCAGCTTGGCCATGGGAGCCACCCAACGTCGATATCCTGGATCCTTGGAATGGGCTTCGAGATGGTCGGCGGAAATGTCGGCCCACTCGCTTTGGATCGCGCCGGGCTGCACCACCACCACCCGCACCCCGAACGGTCGCGTTTCCACCCGCAACGCGTCGGAAAGCACCTCGACCGCATGTTTGGTGGCATGGTACCAGCCACCGATCGGCATCCAAATGCGCCCACCCATGGAGCTGATGTTGACGATCGTGCCGCGACTGGCCTCGCGCATGGTCGGCAGCACCAGCTGGAACAGCCGTGCCAATCCGAACACATTGACCTCCATCTGCCGACGGGCCTCGTCGATCGGCACCTCCTCAATGGCACCGTAAGAGCCGTAACCCGCATTGTTGACCAAGGCATCGATGCGGCCATGCCGACTCAGCACCTCGTCCACCGCCGCCACCATGCTGTCGTCGCCGGTCACGTCCATGGAGAGGCTGAACGCGCCCTCGTCCACGATGTCCGACATCTTCTCAACACGACGAGCGGCGCCGTAGACCACCCAGCCGTCTTTCAATAACCGTCGGACGATGGCTTTGCCGATACCGGCAGAAGCACCGGTGACCAGGGCGTAATGGGTTGGGCGGAAAAGCTCCCTAGAAACTTTGAAGCTTAGAGCGATATCAGAGTCGCTATCAGCATTTAATAGTTTTTCGCTTCTTCCCGGCACGACCGGAGCTGACCATCTTCTCGATATACTCTGTGGCCAAGGGCACCTTGCACGAGGTGCCTCCCATTTCTACATGGACTTTGCCCAGCTTTTCAGCGGTCGCCCTGGCCGCTTCCATCAGCGGCAGCACATAGGAGCCGACGGCGATCACGAAGCCGTTCATCGTATACCTGACCCTATTGGGCGAGGCATCGATCTCGTTCTCGATTTTCTGCAGCAGACCTTCGATTTCAGGCATATCCAGACCGTCGTCCGCCGTGACGGTCAGGCATCATGCCGGCACTGGATCTGGAGCCGCCGGCGCCTCGGATCCCGAAATGAGACTTTCTTGAAACGGTATTCCGCCTCAGCTCACAACCCCCTGAAGTGACAAGTTGTTGGTGGATCACAAGGTAATTCTCATCACGGGGTGCGCGAATTTGCATTCGGGCGTGACCCCCTGCTCAAACCACGGCGGTGAACATGAAAAAGTTTAAAGAATCGGTGAAACGTTTCGAGCACGACGACAAACGCGCGATCACGCTCCGGCATCATCAGCGTCCCTACACCCAAAAGGATGCGGGCATTCCTGGAAAATCGTATCGGGCGATTTCGAAACAATATCTTCACGAGACGCGAGCGATGCTCGGGCTGAAAGCGTCCGCTCTGGCTCGGGTGAATGATCCTTTCAAGCCTGGCTTGGGCCTGGAAGAGGCGCTGGTGCGATTTTGTGCCACGAAGACGGTGAAGAACACGCGGGTCGTCACCTATCAGCACTCCTATTTGGGGCTGCCGGTCTGGCGCCAGGGTATCAACATCCGCATGTTCAACGACCGGGGGAGCATTGTCAGCTGCTCCAGCACGGCGGCTCAGCGTGTGCGGCTGGGTTATTTGGGGCTCAACGAGCGGGATCTTCAGGACCCGAAGAATAAGGAGATTCTTTCGGACTTGCGGTCGAAGATTTCTAAAAGCGAGAAGGTGTTGGGTCGGCGCCTGCGCGCCCTAGCCGAGGCACACGGCTCCAAGTCGGCCGAGATCCTCAAGCAGCAGACGGTGATCTTTCGGTATCAAAAGGAGCTGCGGGAGGATCCGGACCACCCGCGTGAGTCTCGCAACGAGCTGCACGGCAGCCTCCACCTCGAGTTGGGAAAGGCTCCGGAGCAGATAAAGGATCAGACCTATCGCGTCTGCCACGAGGTGTTTTTCACCCTGCAAATGCCCGAGCTCGGAGCCGTGAGCTATCGCGCCGTGGTGGATGTGGAGACCGGAGCGTTCCTCTATTTGCGGTGCAACCTGCACCATGTGGACGGAATGATCTTCCCGCTCGACCCCGAGCGTTTGTCCGGAGATGCGACGCTCACTCCCGCCTCTCCCGCGGCGGATCTGGATCCGCTGCGGGTCAGCGAGCCGCTCCTGGGCCTGACGGCGCCCGCCATGGGGGATCCCCAAGCGCTCGAGGGCGAGTACATCTTGATTCGAGACGATCTGGCGCCGACCATCGCGCCTCCGACCGAAGCGGTGGGTGACGACTTCGACTATTCGGCCACCACCGACCATTTCGCGGCGGTGAACGCCTACTACCACATGGACAGCCTCTACCGGATGGTGGACGATTTCGGCCTCGACACGTCGACCTATTTCGCCGGCACGACGTTCCCGATTCCGGTCGACCATCGGGGAGTGGGTGGTGCCCAAGACGCCTTCCACAGCGGCACGGACGCCCTCGGACGCACCGATCGATTTGCGTTCGGTAAGTTGGCGGGCAGCCCCATCGGATACGCGATTCTGCGGGCGGCTTGTGCCCACGAATTCGCCCACTCTTGCCTTCAGAACAACATCAACGACGGTGTTTTCTCTTGGTGTCACGGCTTCGGTGACGCCTTGGGCGTCGTGATGTGCGATCCGGAGTCTCTGGCGGCGGACCGATTCGCCCGCTCGCCGTTCATGACCAGCGGCGCGGGCACCCGGCGGCACGACCGAGACGTCGCCGCCGGCTTCGCCTGGGGCGGCACGAGGGACGCCCCGGGGGCCTTGGAGCGTCGGCAGATCATGTCGACCACCATGTTCCGGGCCTATCGCTCCACCGGTGGCGATTCCGAGCACGGCAATCCCGCGGTTCAGCTGGCCCGGCGAGCCTTCGCCTCCAGGTATATGTCGTTCCTCATGATCGGCGGTGTGGGCACCCTGTCCGCCGCCGTGCCTCCGGCGAGCGCCTTGGATTTCGAGACGGCGGTGATGGATTTCGACATCACCAATCCGGATTTTGAAGGTCACCCGGGCGGCGCGTTCCACAAGGTCATCCGCTGGGCCTTCGAAAAGCAGGGGCTGCACAAGCTGATGGGGGATCCCGTCGACGGAGAAGGGGCGCCGCCGGAGGTTGACGTCTACATCGACGACGGTCGCGACGGTGAGTACGAATATCGGCGAAACTTCTGGAACACCACCGACATTTGGAGCGCGCAGGTCAACGACAGCACCGTCGGGCATCAAACGCCTCTGGTAGGAGTGACCAACTATTTCTTTGTGCGGATCAAGAATCGAGGCCAAGCCGAGGCGCAGAACGTGGTCGTGCGGGCTTACCGATGCCAACCGGGAACGGGTCTCGTCTGGCCGGTGGATTGGACGCCGATGGATACGCCCGAGATTGCCGTCGGAGCCCTGGCGGCCGGCGCGGAGACGGTTGTCGGTCCCTTTGAATGGACGCCGACCACGGTGGGGCATGAGTGCCTTTTGGCGAGCGTTTCCGCGGACGACGACGAGAGCAACGCGGATACGGTGCTCGGTGATATCCCCCACTGGCGGCTCGTTCCTTTCGACAACAACATCGCCCAGCGCAATGTGTCGCCGGAGCTGCCGGACCCGGACGGGCTCGTGGAATCGATGACGGATCGATCGTTCTGGGTGAACAATCCATACGACAACGTGGTGATCGTCGATCTCGAGCCGGAGCTTCCCGACTTTCTCCGCAGACGGGAATGGCAAATCGTCTTCAAGTCACCGGGTGGCCGTCGGGTCAAGCTGGCCGCCAAGGAATCTCGGAAGGTCACCTTTACCCTCAAACCGGGCGAGTCCTTCAAGACCTCGGACGTGCCGAAAAAAGGCGCGAATATCGACATCATTTCCACGATCGATGATCACGTGGTCGGCGGCATGACCTATTTCATCGACCCGAAGCTGAAGGAAAGGTTGCCGGAGATTCCTAGGGGTCAGAGGAAGTGCATCCCGCTGGCGCAGAAGCTGCTCGAATGCCTGGGCGCAAAGGGTAGAAAAGTGAAGGGGCTCGAGCTGAAGGACGACACCCTGGAGCTCAAATTCTAGGGCTCAGTCGCCGGATCCCACGACCCGACCCGTAGCGCTCGGTCGCGGGTTGAGATACCACAAGAGCAACACCGGGCCGACCGTGAGTCGGCCCGGTTTCGTCTTGCAGCGTCTTGATGTCCCTTTGGGGTCAGGGTTCCTTTCTCCAGTTGACCCGGTAGACGGAACGGGCTCTTTGCTCGGCCTCGAGGCGACGAGCCGACACCTGATCCCGCACGACATCCGAGTACCGAGGCATCCGCTCACGCAGGAGTGTCTTCAGCTCGTCTTCCAAGGCAGCCATTCGGCTCGCGTCTTTCGCCGGATCGAGATGATGCAGCCGAGCTATGAGCTCTTCGCTGCGATCGATGTCTCGATCGGTCAGGCCGGGATTGGCGAGCTTGAGCGCCTGCCGCATATTCGGGCTTAAGGGTTCCACGGCTTCCTCCCTAGCGAAATATTTTCGCTCGTAAGCGGTCGGACAGCAGATCGTAAGTGATCTGATCGAACCGGCAGTCTTTGACGTTCGACGGTGCCAACCAATAGTTGTCCATCAGGTTTGGCCGATCTTTATCGATCTGGGATGCATGATACGACTTCCAATCAGCGGGATATCCGATCGTGCTGCGGTTTGGATCTGAGTTGTAGTTGTTGCCGTTGTAAGTTCCGAAGCCCACCGGAATCGGGTCCGAGGCATCGGCCCGGAACTTCTTATTCGCCTGAAACCCACCGGGTCCACCGTCGACGTAAAGATCGACGACCGCGCCACGTCCGCAGTCGGAAAACATGTGTCCAAACTCATGGAGTGCCGTCAAGCCGGAGGTGTCGGTGTATCGCGATAGCGTACAGGCTCCGGGTCTTTCGGTCGCATGGCCATGACCGCGAAGGATCCCGTCGTAAGTGAACGGGGTCTCCGCGCCTGAGGAATCCTTGGTACAGGCGGCGGAAGCGCGTGTGTGGGTCGCCGAGCCCGTCACCGCGAACGCGACGTCCGCCTGCTCATGGTATCTGGATAGATAGTTTTTGAAGCGGCTCGACCTCGGACCTAACTTGTTGGGAGGATTGAGCTTAACGAGCGCATTCGAGTCGTTGCTATCGGCCAGAATGGGGTCGAAGATCGTCACGAAACGAATGTGGGCGTCAAGACCGTCTTGGCGCAACAAATCCTCCCCTTCCGTCAGAAGGTTGGTCAGCGCATAGGTGACAACGTCATGGAATCCCGGCCGATCGAGCACGATCGGATCGGCGATGAACTGTCCTCCTTGCTCGATTTCTAGAATGGGGTTCGCCACGAGAGCGACCGTGAACGGATCGCCCTTGGGAGCCCCGGGATACAACACGCGGACCGGCTTTCTCGATCCTCCGTAAACGTCGATCGGAACAGGTTCACTGGTGAAATTCTGACCGGTGAGCCGGACATGGTTCCGCCCGAGCGCCACAGACGTCGGCAGCTCCGCCAGGAATACCCAGTGAGGACGTACCAGGTCGGGCACGACGGTGACACTGATTCCCTCGGACTCGAACGTGATCTCCACGTCGTCGGGGAAGCCCGAGCCGGTGACGCTGTAGAAGTCTTTGCGGATCGCGTGGCCTACGGGGCTGATGTCGTAACCCGCCAATGTGATGGATTCGATCCACGACTGATCCGCCTGGTGATCAATGCGGACCTCATAGCCGGCACCCTCGGCCTTCACCAACATTCCCGCCATATTCTTCTTGGCGCCGAGGACTTGCGGCTCGTCGTTGTCGCCGAATTGGACCAAGAAGACTTCCGTATTGTTTGCTTGCGGCCCGATCCAGGCACAGACAAAGTTGCCGGCCAGGGTCAGCCGCTGTACCAACCCGTTAGTTTGTTGCATGTCTTGTGCTCCGGGTCACGACGGCTCGAGGCTGACCGAGGTAATGATCGAGCTGTCCTCAGGATGATTGACTTTGACCTCCAGCCGATCCATATGGGCGCTGGTCAGTGCTTCGATCATGGTGTTCTTGAAGGCCCCCGTGTGGGGGGCGTCTCCGTCTTTTCGCTGGATGATGAGCACTTCTGTGCTGGTCGGGAGCGGCCCGATCCAGAAGCAGCCGAAGCCCGCGGAAAACACACTTAGGCGTTGAACTAACCCTACTGTTTCAGCCATTTCGGTCTCTCCTTTTGTGATTCGATGCGTTTCAGATGGGGTCCTTGAGAATTCCGAGCTCCATCGCGAGATCGCTCAGATACCGGATATCACCTCGGATGCGAAATCCCCCTGCCATGAACTGCCGTCGCGCATCCTTTTTTCCCGCGAGGATCTGTTTGATGTCCGAAGCTTTTCCGATGATTTCGATCAGATGCGGTTTCATGGACGCGCTTTTTTTCACAGAGGTTCGGCCCGGTGCGCAGTCGATGGTGAAGTCGCCTCCTCCCTTACCGCTCATCCGTAGCGCGATGGTTCCGACGCGCATCTGATTGCTCGTGCTGAGCCTGGCAGCGAAGTCACTGAGCACGGCCGGCACAGTTTTCGATGGACTTTCTTTCATGGAAGACTCCTACTCTTTTGGATTCGGCCTATCCGTCGTGAGCGCTATGGCAAGCTCCCGACGTCAAGCCAAAGGGTGAGTGTGATCGACGGCCAGGCACGCCCCTTGCCGTCATCTGGGAGTCAGTCGAGGAGATCGTGTGTTCGGTTCAAAATTTATTACTTGTTGGTTTTTTGGACCGAGCCCGTTTTCAGCGGGTAAGAGCGGTATAATGGAGGCGACAAAGTGCTAAGGACAACAAAGCGTGAGGACGTCTGGTTAGACGCGCTTCGGGCTCCCGGCGAGGATGCTCCGAAGCTTAAATATATGCATCTGTTTGGTGGATGCTTCGAGCGGTTTTCTGAGGCGAGCTACGAATGATCAGTTTACCCGCGGTAGGATGAATCAGAAGAGATAAAAGATTCTCGACGAGTCCACAGATCTCGGTAATTCTGGGATCAGAGCTGAGGAGGTTTCATGAACAGAAGAGAGAGGCATGAGCTGGGTCGAGCGCTCAGGGAGATGATGGAGGAGATGCCGGAAGACGAGAGGCGGAAACTGGAGCAGCAGGCTCTCGAAGCGCATCACTATCTGTTGGGTGTCCGTTCAGGTCGATTGGACGCGTCTCAGCCCAGACCGCCGGAGCAGCATCTTTTCTTGCACAGCTTGCTCCACGATGACCCTGACGGTCTTTTGGCCGAACATGAAGCTTTGAGGAGGGCACAAGCTTCGGGGGAAGACGTTGCCGATGCGTTCGGCACTACGGTGGCGCCGGACGGCTCGATCTCATTTGGAGGTGTGGACTACGACACTACGGATCCCAAATGGTCGACTTGTCTTTTAGCTTGGTGGTACACCTCTGGAGACCAGCCGAATTTTGTAGACGCTCCGGTGGTCAAAGAGATTGAAGACTCGGCGACTCTGGCGATTTTGGGCGATTGGGGTGGCAACAATCAGGCTGCTCAAGAGGTTGCTCGGGCGGCAAAGAGTCAAAGGCCCGGCTATTTTATTCATCTGGGAGATGTCTACTACAACGGATACTCCGAGTCCGGTGTGACGATTGACGACTACCAGAGAAAGAATTTTCTCGCCCCTTGGCCCGGTGTCGCGGACAGGTCGTTCAACCTGAACTCGAATCACGACATGTATGCCCATGGTCGGGGTTATTTCACGGTAGCTTTGCGGGATTCGAGGTTTCTAACCCAGCGCGGGTGCTCTTATTTCGCGCTGTACAACGCGTCGTTCCGCGTTGTCGGCTTGGACACGGCGTATTACGACCCGGATCGGAGCGGATCCGGCTTCATGATCGGCACTCTCAATTCGACCCAAGAGGCATTTCTCGGCACGCAGGCAGCCGCGGCTGCTTCCAGCGGCCAGCAGCTCATCATCTTGACCCACCACAACGGTCTTGCCCTTAACGGCGGCCAAGAAGAGAGTCTATGGGGGCAAGTGACCCGCCAATTGTCTCCCCTCAGCGGAAAGACCGTGGTTTGGTATTGGGGCCATGAGCACGCGGCCGCTGTCTACAACTCACGGGTCGTCAACGGTGTGACGATTGCGCCTCGGTGCAGTGGACACAGCTGTATCCCCTGGGGTGTCGCGTCCGACCTCCAGGACGGCTATCGGGCCGGCAACGTGACCTGGTTCGAGCAGAAGGTGTTGGGGCCCGGCAGCAACTACTTCGTGACCAATGGGTTCGCTTTTTTGGATCTCGGAAGCCCAGCGACGGAAGCGATTTACGGTCAAGACGCTTCGGGTGGTCCGTGGTCCGCACATTGGCAAGGACAGATCCCTTAGGTCTGGGATCCGGTTGGCTCAACGCTGATCTAGCCCCTTAGTCGGCAGCGTCGAGGGAATCTCCAACCCGGGGCGCTCGTCGTCCCAGGCGACGGCGCTGATCTTCCAGCCGTTGGAGGTTTTGATCCACTGAATGGACTTCATGCCCCGAGCCTCGAAGGGCTCGCCCTTCAGCACACCGGACTTCTCGTAGGCGCAGAGCCGTTGTGCCACGTCGCCGAAGATGTCCGTTCGTTCCCAGATCTCACGCTCGGAGAATTCCACCAGATCGCCTCCGTTCAAGAGTCGGTCCCGAGGCTCGATGAATTGGGATAGCGAGTAGATCTCGACAGCTTCCCCGCAGGTTTTGATGATTACGCAGCTCGCGAGGCAGAGCCGATGGAGGCGATCGAGCTCGGGTGCCGTTCCGTTTCTATTGTCGAAAACCTGGAAAAAAGCTTGTGTCGCCTTGTCGATCGCGGCCTTGTCGACGGTAACCTCGATCTTCGAGACTTGCATGCTACCTGCTTCGTTCATGGAATCTCTCAAAGGGTGTAGGCTGTTCTTCCATGGTTTCCCGGGGGGCTCTCCGTGTCGGATCCGGCAAGTCCAGTCCGTTGGGATCATGTCAGATGGAAGACGAGAATGGGATCTCAGAAGCGCTTCTGGAAAAAGCCGAGAGGCTGTGCGACGAGCTGGACGCCCAAATAGCGAGGGTAGTGAGGGCCCATCGTGCTAAAATCGCTCCATGAAAAGCGCCACAGTTTCAATCGACGATTCGGGTCGTCTTCTTCTTCCGGAAGCTATCCGGAAAGAAGCCGGGCTGAATCCTGGAATGGCTCTCGAGATTCGCTACCGCAATGGACGAGTCGAGATTGAGCCTCCATCCTCCAAAGTGCGGATCGTCGAAAAGCGAGGTGTTTACGTGGCAGTCCCTGAGGAGCCCTTGAGGCCCCTTACGGCTGAGATGGTCCGAGAGACGCAGGAAACGATCCGCGATCGAGGCTGACGTGCCGGTCCATGAAAAAGCTCGGAATCCCCGCTCTATCGCTCGTCGGGTTGGGTCTGCTGGCCTGTGCCGGGCAGGATTCGCCGCGGATCGAGCCTGAGTCGTCGTTGCGGACCGGCAACGCCCGGGTCGGAGATCGGACGGTGGCCTGGGTGGAGTCGGGACTGGAACCGGGACCCTCGGTGCCGACGATCGTTTTCGTGCACGGATCGCCCGGGTCTTGGACGGCTTGGCGACGGTTTGTGTCGGATCCGCAGCTTCAAGATCGAGCTCGGTTGGTGGCGGTGGACCGGTTGGGTTTCGGCGGCTCGGGACGCGGGATTCCTGAGCCGTCGCTCCTGCTTCAGGCGGAGGCGGTGGCCGCGGCGGCTGTGAAGAGCTCAGCGGAAGGCACACGGGACGGTCGAAGCCGCAGGCCGGTGTTGTGGGTGGGGCATTCCTACGGTGGACCGGTGATTTGTCGCTTGGCGGTGGACCGGCCCGACTTGGTGGACGCTTTGCTGTTGATCGCGGCGTCGGTGGATCCGGCGCTCGAGAAATTACGCTGGTACAACCGCCTTGCCGCCCACATTCCATGGTTGATCCCCAAGGATTTGGAAACCTCGAACCTGGAAATCTTGCCGCTCAAGGATGAGCTGGAGAAGCTGGCGACACGGCTGTCGGAGATCCGTGCCCCGGCGGTGGTGATTCAAGGTCTGAAAGACCGTCTGGTGCCGGCGGACAACGCGGACTTTTTGCAACGCTCGTTGTCTCGGGTCGAGGTGCGCAAGCTGCCCGACGCCGGGCATTTGATCCCCTGGCGCCGGCCCGAGGTGGTGGATCGGGCGTTGCGACAGTGGCTCGACGAGGTGGGGGTCGACGGCGAGGCGCAAAGGTAGATATCGGCGACTCTGGGCCTTCGATTTCCGGGTTAGACTCTCCCCAAGCCATGGAAAGCGATCCCAAGACCATCACGCGCCTGCTCTCGGCCTGGAGCGACGGGGACTCCGCCGCGCTCGATCGGCTGATGCCGTTGGTGTATCGCCATCTGCGGGGCATGGCGGCCAATCACCTGCGCTCGGAGCGCGCCGACCACACCCTACAAACCGACGCCTTGGTCAACGAGGCTTATTTGCGGCTGGTTCAACAGGACAAAGCGCGGCTCCAGGATCGAGCCCATTTCTTCGCGATCGCCGCGCGGGTGATGCGGCGGGTGTTGATGGATCATGCTCGGCAACGGTTGTCCGACAAACGCCGCAACGAAACCGTGCGCCTCGATCCCATGTTGCTCGACGGCGTAGTCGTCGAGCGTCCTTCGGAGCTTTTGGCCCTGGACGAAGCGCTCGACATCCTGTCGGAGGAAAACCCCGAGCTTTCGGAGATCGTGGTGCTCTTCTATTTCGGTGGCCTGAGCAACGAGGACATCGGCACGGTTTTGGGCATGGGCAGCGCCACGGTCAAACGGCGGCTGCGTTTGGCCCGCGCCTGGCTCAAGACGACCCTCAACGGCGTGGACGAGGTTTGATCGAAAGGATCTTCTGTGGCTTCGGATTCCTGGCAGCGGGTGGCGGATCTTTTCGATCGTGCCGTGGAGCTCGACGGTCCCGAGCGGGAGGACTTCCTGCGGCGGGAGTGCGGTGACGACGAGATTCTGTTGAAGAAGGTGCGCGAGCTGATCGCGGCCGATGAGGATCCGGACGACGGCTTTCTCAAAACCCCCGTTCTGGCTTCGCAAGGTGATATCTCCGTGCGCCCGCGGGTCTCGCCGGGGGATCGGCTCGGTCCGTTTCGATTGGTGAGGGAGATCGGTCGAGGCGGCATGGGGGTGGTATTTCTCGCCACCCGCGACGACCAAACCTTCGAGCGCGAGGTCGCGATCAAGCTGCTGAACAGCCGTTTGGCGAGCCCGGAAGCCCATCGACGGCTCGAGATCGAGCGCCAGATGCTCGCCGGATTGGACCATCCCTCGATCGCGACCCTCTTCGACGGCGGCACCGCGGACGACGGCTCGCCTTATCTGGTGATGGAGCACATCGACGGGCCGGCGATCGATACCTATTGTGATCAGGAGCGGCTCACCGTCGAGCAGCGCATCGAGCTGTTCCTAAAGGTTTGCGAGGCCGTGCAAGTGGCCCATCGAAGTCTGGTGGTGCATCGGGACTTGAAGCCGTCGAACATTTTGATGACCCGGGAAGGCGTGCCGAAATTGTTGGATTTCGGCATCGCCAAATGGCTCGAGCCCCAGAGCTCGGGAGCGACGAGCCCGGTGACCGAGGCTTGGATGCGGGTGCTGACCCCCGGCTATGCCAGCCCGGAGCAAGTGCAGGGCCGACCGGTGACCACCGCTTGTGACGTCTACGCCCTCGGCGTGCTGCTCTACAAGCTGCTGAGCGGGACCTTGCCGTTTCGATTCAATGATTCGAGTCTCGAAGACATCGACCGCGTCCTGCGCTCGAGGGAAGCCCCCAAGGCAAGCGAAGGGTTGAGGCGTGGGGCCGATGATCCGGACATCCAGAGCCTAGCCGCCGAGCGTCGACTGTCCGTCAAGGGGCTGGCGGCCCGCCTTTCGGGGGATCTCGACGCCATCCTCGCCAAGGCCCTGCGCAGCTCCCCCGAGCATCGATACGGCACCGTCGATCAGCTCGCCGAGGATCTGCGGCGGGCTCTGAACGGCTTCCCCGTGCGAGCCCGGCGGGGCACTTGGAGGTATCGGGCGAAGAAGCTGTTCGCCCGACATCGCCGGTCGCTATCGGCGTTGGCCGCGGTCGCCGTCGCCGGGGTGGTCGCGCTGATCGGCCTGACGCGGTTGTCGATCCAGCTTCAGCAGGAACGGGACGACAAAGATCAAGTGATCTCTTTCATCGTCGATCTCTTTGAAACGGCGGATCCCGCGTCGAATCTGGGAGAGGCGTTGACCGTGCGTCAGGTGCTGGATCAAACGGAGGGTCGTTTTGACGCGTTGAGCGATCAGCCGGAGGTGGAATCCACACTGCGAGAGGTGGTCGGGCGGATCTATCTGAGCTTGGGCGTCGGTGATCGCGCCACGGAAGCGTTCGCCGCCGCTTTGAGGTTGCAGGAGCGGCTTCACGGTGACGACAGCCCAGAAGCCTCGCAGCTTCGAAGCCGATATGCCGTCGCCCTGCGGGAAAGCGGCGACTTCGACTCGGCGATCGAGACGGGTCGGCGGGCGGTCGAAGACCTCCGGCGCGCCGGCGTGCCCGGCGAAGAGCTCGTTCCGCCCCTCAACGATTGGGTGTCTTCCCTGTGCATCCTCGGTCGATACGAGGCGGCCGATCCGCCGTCCGAGGAAGCCCTCGATCTGTCGCGGCGCGCGGTGGGGGAGCGATGCGATGGGACGTCCATGGAGGCGAATCAACGCTCGGAGGAGACGTGCCTGGATTTGGCGCGCAGCCAGGTGAATCGCGGTGCGGTGTTGAGATTCCAGGAAAAGATCGAAGAGGCTGCCGACCTTTATGGCCGGGCGTTGGTGATTTATCAACGTCTCCTACCGAGCGGCCATCCGGAGATCGCGGATTTGCTGAGTGTCCGCGCGGCCCTGCTCCGTCAATTGGGACGCCTGGAAGAGGCCGAGGCCGCGTACCGAGAGGTCCTGGCCGCACAGCGTCAGGTCTACGGCGACGACCATCCCCACATGGCCAGAACCTTGGGGCTCTTGGCGTCGTTGCTCTTTGAGACGGGGCGTGACGAAGAAGCGTTGGAGGAGAATCTTCGATCCGTCGAGATGCTGCATCGCACCTGGGGCGCCGAGCATCCTCGCACCCTGTGGTCGGAGATCCTATTGGCTCGACGTTTTCTCGAACGAGGCCGGCCCGAACGGGCCGAAACCCGCCTGCGATCCCATTTGGCGACCTGGCGCGCCGCCGACCTCGGGGGGCAATGCTGGTTGGCGGCCGAGGTCGAGGGAACCTTGGGAGAGGCGCTCATGGCGCTCGGTCGTTTCGACCAGGCCGCGCCTTTGGTGGAAAGTAGCTTCCACACGGTGTTTCGAGAGCTCGGCCATCAGGAGTCGCCGAAGTCCATGGGGCGGGTCCAACGGGCGTTGGATCGATGGGAATCCTTCCGAGCCTCGGCGGACGCCTCCTCGGAGCCGTCAACTTAAGTGTCCTGATTCGAGTATTTAAGCGGAAGAATCCGGGCGCCCGGAAAAAAATTTGAAAAATTTAAGACCCCGGTGATCCTCGACCTGAGGATCCTGCGCGTTCAGGGGCGACCAGGGAGGAATCGGCCGATTCGAAACGTCTCGGTGGATTCAGAGCCCGACGAATGAAGGAGATTGCTGTGAGATCGCGGATGATGCTCAATATGCTTTTGGTGACCATTCTTTTGGCGACCGTTCTTGGGTCGAGCCCGGTATCGGCTTCGGTCTACGGGGGGAGTTGCTGGCGCAATAGCCCGCCGAGCAACGATGAATGCGGTTCCGGCTTGATTTGCGTGGAGTGGGATGAGGACAGCATGCTCGTGGCCACGGACTGCTGTCGACCGTCGGAGCTCAACGATCTGGGCTGCTCCGACTATTGCGCGCCGGTGGCGATAGATCGCCCGGTGGCGACCCTGCCGGAGGTGCCCGACACCGCCGCCCATCGCGGTGTGAGATCGCAAAAAGCATCGGCTGCCTCGGTTTTGGAGCCGGAGTCGCCGCCGGACGCGGAAAGCTTTCTTCCCCTGCTGCCGGTGCGCTTCGGCGGTGAACGGCTCAGTCCGGAAGCGTTTGCCGAATTGGCTTTGCCGGAGGTCCACTATCTATTTCGTCTCGACGACGGCACCGGCCGCAGCAGCTTGTTCGCCTATGCCACGTGGGAGGAGCTGGCCCGTGCCTTGTGGGAAACCGGGGACTTCCATCCGCGGGAATTCTCCAAGGCCGAAACCGCGGCGCTGCCGTCGTTCGTCGGAGTCACCCTCTTCGAAGGGGAGATGTGGCGCGGCGCGGCCGGCCGACCGGCCGAGGGTCGAAGTTTCGACCTCTCGGACGGACCGTGGCATCGAAGCGTGTCGTCGCTTCGAGGATTCGGTCCGGGCTGGGTGACCTTTTTCGACCAAGCCGGCCTCGAAGGCTCGTCTCTGACCCTTTCTACGGCTTGGGATCGGCCGTCCCTAAAACCTTTCGGTTGGAACGACAGGATCTCGTCCGGTTTCGTTTGGCCGCGCCGACCCTTCCTGCCACGGGCCAAAGCCCTTGAGCCCGGCAGACCCACACCCTGAATCCTTAATTTTCTAAAGAACCCCCGCGTCCAATCTGAGGCTGAGTCTCAGCAAGGGCGCCCCTTTTGTCCGTCGCTCGCCGAACGGTTCGGCGCTAGCGTGCCTTCTTAAATCTGAAACATAACCATCAGCAGAAAGAAAAAGAACCCATGAAACACATCGTATTTTTGATCAGCGTATCCCTGACTCTCTTCTTCGTCCCGAAAGCGGACGCCCAAGCCTATTGCGAGGTCGACTGCGGCAGCACGGATATCATGTGCCCTTCCAACACCTCTTCCTGTAGCGCCACCAGCCGCGACTGTGACGACAATATCCGCGGCCACGTGGTGTGTGACGGCGTGATTCAGTCCTGCCCGCTGTCTTGTTCGAGCACCGGTGGCGGCACCGGTGGCGGCCTCGACGTGACCTTGACTTGCGGCACCATCGGCCTGGAAACCCATTGCGCGGTGCGCACCTCGGGTGGCGTGTCTTGCAGCGCTCCGGAGTGGACCTACCAAGGCGAGACCCCCAACATGTGGCTGCCCGACGGCAATCACGCTGAGCTGTGGCTGAAGTCCAACTGCGACCCCAGCCGCATCAACACGATTTCGGTGACGGTGGCTTGCAGCAACGGCGTGCAGACCAAGTGGAAGAATATTCAATGCGACAACGGCGGTGGCGGACTGAGCCCCTCCTGAGCCCCTCCTGAGCCCCTCCTGAGCCCCTCCTGAGTCCCTTCTGAGCCCCTCTTGACAGCTGATTCTTCCTCGCCCGGTGCCGTTGACGGTGCCGGGCTTTTTGTGTGAGTCGAGATCGCCCTACTTTCGCGCCGGCCGGCCCCTTGGATCGGGATGGCGTAAAATCCATGGGATGGCTGGGTGGGCCCCAGGGCGGGTGAGGATTCAGTAGGACCGCGATCCCGTCGGCGGGTCCGATGGACGGGTGTATTCGGGACGTGTGGATTGGGGACGTGTGGATTGGGGACCTGTGAAATCGCGACGTGTGGATTGGGGACGTGTGAATTCGGGACGGTGGACTGGGGACGTATGAATTCGCCGTTGGAGCTGGTGTGAGCGAAGAGCGCCATGACCGTCTTTCGGAGGCTTTGGATCGGGCTTTGGGTCTCGATGGGTCGGCGCGAGCGGAATTTCTCGACGCCCTGCGCCGAGATCAGCCGGATCTGATCGAGGAAGTCGAGAGCTTGCTGCAGGTCGATCAAGACTTGGAGACGGGTTTCCTGGGCAAACCAGTGGTGGCGGGGGAAGCGCTTTTCGACCAACCTACCTCAGGGGTTTGGGAGCAGGTCACCGAGCCGGCCCTGGGGGATGTGCACACACCCAGCACCATCGGTCCGTACCACCTTCAGGAGCTTCTGGGCGCCGGCGGCATGGGCAAGGTTTTCCTCGCCGAGCAGAAAGAGCCCCTGCAACGCACGGTGGCCCTGAAGCTCATCCGCAGCGGTTTTCGCGACGCCCAAGCCAAGGCCCGTTTCGACGTCGAGCGCCGTCTTTTGGCGCGTCTTGAGCACCCCAACATCGGTCGAATTCTCGACGCCGGCACCACCGAAGCCGGTTTTCCCTATTTCGCCTTGGAGCTGGTGCACGGCGAGCCCCTGGACGAATACTGCAATCGCCGTCGGCTGACCCTCAACGAGCGGCTCGAGGTGATGATCTCCATCTGCCGTGGGGTGGAGCACGCCCACCGCAAGCAGATCATCCATCGGGATCTCAAACCTTCGAATATCCTGGTCGCCGAAATCGACGGCCGACCCGTGCCGAAAATCATCGACTTCGGAATCGCCGAATCCCTCGACCATCCCCGCTCGGATCCCAGGCCCGAAGCGGAGCCCATGCTCGTGGGCACCCCGTCTTTCATGAGCCCGGAAGCCTTGGACAGCGCGGGCGATTTGGACACCCGGACCGACGTCTACTCGCTGGGCATCTTGCTCTACCTTTTGCTGGCCGGTCAGCGACCGTTCGAAGGTCGGACTGTGGCGGATCTCCAATTCCGGGTCCTGCAGGAAGATCCACCGGCCCCGAGCACGCGCCTCTCCACCCTCAAGCTCGAAGAGGACCCTAACCGGGCGGTTGAAATCGCCGAGCAGCGCCGCATCGGCATCCAACAGCTGCGGCGCCGACTGAAGGGTGATTTGGATTGGATCACCCTCCGGGCCGTGGCCCGGGATCGGGAAGATCGCTACGGCTCGGCCGCGGCCTTGGCGGACGATTTAGAGCGATATCTGAAGCGGCTGCCGGTAACCGCGAGGCCCGCGACCCGCGCCTATCGCCTCGGCAAATGGTTTCGTCGCAATCGCGGCGCGGTCGTCGCCGGGGTTTTGCTCGGCGTGTCGGCCATGGGGCTGTGGATCCAAGATATCCGAGCCCGGTCGCGCACGGAGCGGCTGACCCACGCCAGCGAGGAGCTGACCCGGGAGATCGAACGGGTGGAATGGCGGCTGCGGGTGGCGCATCTACTGCCGGTTCAGGACCTGAGCCCGGAGCTGTGGTCGATTCGCCAGGGCATGCGACGGCTGAAGTCGAGCATTCCGTCGATGTACGAGGGAGCTCGGGGCCCGGGGGCGTACGCGCTCGGGCGGGGGGCCATGAGCCTGGGGGATTGGAACGAGGCGCGGCGGCATCTCGAGCAAGCGTGGGAGCTCGGATATCGACGGCCGGAGGTGGCCCTGGCGTTGGGCTCGACCCTCGGCCAGCTCTACGAGGATCGGCTCGATGCCATCGATCGGTTGATGGATCGCCAAAGCCGTGAGCGTCAACGCCGGCTGGCGGAGCGGAAGCTCCGCGATCCCGCCCTGGAGATGTTGAAACAGGCTCAAGCCGATCTCTCGATTTCCGAGCTGCTGGCAGCCCGCATCGCGTTTTATCAAGGTGACCTAGAGCGAGCTTTGGAGAAGAGTCGCTCGGCGGCGGGCCGGCCGTGGCTCTATGAAGCGAGGTTCCTCGAGGCCCAGATCCTGCAGCGTCAGGCCGCGCGGCTCGGCTCCGAGGATCGAGGCAAGGTCACCGATCTGCTCGGTCAGGCTGAAGCTGCCGCGTTGGAAGGTCTGGAGGTGGCGAGGAACAGCCCGAACGGTCATTTGCGTCTCTGCCGGATCCGGAATCGGCTCGCGACCCATGCCCTGCGCTACTCCCTGGGCGGTGTTCCGGAGCTGCACGGGCGCAGCTTGAAGGCTTGTGAAACCGCCCGAACGATTCTGCCGGACCTCGTAGGAGCTCATTTGGAAGAGGCTTCCATTTGGCTCAATTTGGCGGATCACGAGGTGTGGGATCTACAGAAGGATCCGTCCGAATCCCTGGCGCACCTGGAAGCGAGTCTGGACGCGGTTTCGGCTTCGACGGACACGATGGATCGCTATCTTCCGGAGGTGGAGCTGACCCGCGGCACGGCGGATCGATTGTTGTCCACCTATCTCGAGCAGGCCGGCAAGGACGCCAGAGAAACCATGGACGCGGCCATCGTGCACTTCGAGAGGGCCGCGGAGCTCCAGCCCGACGACTATTTCGTCAACACCGAGCTGGCATTGATGCTCGCGCTACGAGCCAACTACGATCGGCATCGGGGCACCGATCCCACGCCCTACTACCAACGATCGGAAGCTTACGCACGAACCGCCATAGAGATCGATGCCGATCAAATTCTCGGGCATACATATCTGGCGCAGACGTTGCTCCGGCGGGCCGAGTATCAGGTCGATGTCGGGTTGGATCCGATTCCGTTGCTCGACGAGGCCCGAGCCGCCCTGAAGACCGCGGACGAGCTGGACGCCCATCGCGTCGCGGTGCTGAGCACCCAAACGGCGGTCTCCATGGTTCGGGGAAATTGGTTGGCCAAGACCGGAGGTGATCCTTCCGAAGCCTTCCGAGAGGTGGTCGAGTCCACGGATCGTACATTGCGCCACCATCCGAGCGCGGCGTTTCCGCTGCTGATGAAGGGGCAGGGCTATTTGGGCATGGCTCGCTACGCACTCTCTCGGGGGTTGGATCCGGGGCCCAGTCTTCGTCTGTCGGAAACGTGGTACGGCCGTGGCTTGGAGCTTCTCCCTTCTTTTCCGGGTCCCTACATCGAGCAGGCTAAATTCGACGCCACGCGAGCGCTGGATGCGCTGACCACCGGTCGACCACCGGTGGCGGCGGCGGAGCAGGGGATCGCGAGGGCGCGAAAGGCCCTTGAGCTGGATCCTGGGAGAGCCGACGGCATGCGGGTTCGAGGGGCCGCGGAGGCGGTCTTGGCGGCTTGGTGGGCCGAGCAAGACCGCGGGGGCTCAGGAGCCGGGCAGCTCAGCGAGCGAAGCTCGGCGTTGTTCGACTCGGCGATGGGATTCTTGCAGCAGGCTCTGGACGTGGCCCCTGACGTGGCCAAGCACCACCTCGAGCTGGCCCGAGCCCTGTGGTTGCGGCTGAGATCCTCTCCGCAGGCGACATCCGCCGAAGAGCTCCGGGCGCGGGCCCTGGAGCACGCCCGCCGGGCAGTGGAGCTGGATCCGTCCTCCGCGGATGCGGTCGCCCTCGAAGGGGCTATTCTGATGACCGCTGAAAAGAGCCGGCAGCTGGGCGAGGAGAAGATTCGAGCGGCGCTCGACATGAACCCGAATTTCGAGCTGTGGCGTCGGCAGCTTCCGTAGTCTTTCCGAGGAGCCCTATTTGAATCGTCCCGGCCCATCCGAATCCGCAACGCAGCTCAGCACCGGCTCGTGGCAGACGAAATCCCAGGGTGTGGCTTCAGCAAGCCTGGTGCCGGGGTTGACCTTGCTCTACCACCCGGATTTGGATCGGATCGGTGATCGAGCCCCCTTGCCGGAGCTCAATCGTCCGGGGGGCGCGGTGCTGCTGTCCCGTTCCTCGCCGGCGTTTTCCGCTCCGGGCGCCGAGCCTGCCCGAGGGCTCGACCACTCGCGGATCAGCCGTCGACCCATCCGCTTCGAAGTGGCTGTGGACGGAGGGATTCGGGTCGAGCGGGGCGACAGCTCGACCTCGGTGGTGATCGACCAGGAGACTCGGGATCGGGCAGGGCTGAGCCCTGAGCAGATCGAGGCCGGCGTGGTCCTGTTGTTGGGCAACAGCGTGGTGTTGCTCTTGCACCGAATGGATCCGTTCACGCCGCGCGATCTTCCGAGCTACGGCATGGTCGGCGAGAGCGTGGAGATGCTCAGGGTCCGGCGGGAGATTCGTCATTTGGCACCGCTCCAGGTGCCCGTGCTGTTGCGGGGTGAGAGCGGCACGGGCAAGGAGCTGGCGGCGAGCGCGTTGCACCAGGCAGGAGCGCGTCCGGACGGTCCGTACCTGACGGTCAATCTCTCGGCGCTGCCGGCTTCCCTCGCCGCTGCCGAGCTGTTCGGAGCAGATCGCGGATCGTTCACCGGAGCGGATCGTCGCCGATCCGGATATTTCGAGCAGGCGGAGGGCGGCACCCTATTCCTCGACGAGCTGGGCGATGCATCTTCCGAGCTTCAGGCCCTGCTCTTGCGGGTTTTGGAGAGCGGCGAGATTCAGCCCTTGGGGGCGGGCAAGACCCGCAGGGCCCAGGTGCGGGTGGTGGCGGCGACCGATGCCGATCTCGAAAAAGGGGTGGCGGAGGGTAGGTTTCGGGCTCCTCTGCTGTATCGCCTGGGCGGTGGCACCATCTTTTTGCCCGCCTTGCGTCACCGTCGGGACGACTTCGGCCGTCTATTCATGTTCTTGTTGCGCAAGGAGCTCGAGGCGGTGTCGGAGTCCCGGCATTTGGTATCCAAGACCCGTCCGTGGGTTCCGGCGAGTCTGGTGGCCCGTCTGGTGAGCTATCACTGGCCCGGCAATATTCGGCAGCTGCGAAATGCGGTGCGCCGTCTGGTGGTGTCGTACCGGCATCAGGAGCGGGTGCGATTGGACATGTCCTTCGAGCAGCTGGTGGGGGATGTGCCCGGCGCTTCCCCTTCGGCGCCCAAGGTCCAGATCCAAGACCCGCTCGCTCGACGACCGGCCGAGATCCGGGACGCGGAGCTCATGGAGGCTCTGCGCCGAGCCCGCTGGCATCCCCACAAGGCTGCCGATCTCCTGGGCATCTCTCGGCCGTCGATCTACCGCTTGATCGATCGCTGCCCCCAAATCCGCAAGGCCGCGGATCTCACCGGTGCCGAGATTGAGCATGCTTTGGAAGAGCACGGCAGTGAGCAGGCGGCGGCGGAAGCCTTGAAGGTTTCGGTGATCGGCTTGAGGCGTCGTCGCCGGCAAGCGGTACAGGAGGGCTGAGTCGACGATGCAGATAGGGCCCTACCGTTTGGGTGAGCGCTTGGGTCGTGGTGGCATGGGCGAGGTCTTTCGCGCCCACGACACCCGGCTGCGTCGAGATGTGGCGGTGAAGCATCTGCGGGACGATCGTGACCGGGGTCCGGATGCCGAAGAACGATTGCAGCGCGAGGCCAGAGCCCTGGCCAGCCTGAGCCATCCATCGATCGTGCCCATTTTTGACTTGCTCGAAGACGAGAGCGGCACCTGGATCGTGATGGAGCTGGTGGCGGGGCCGACCCTAGGGGAGCTAGTGCACGGCTCCTCCGGTGGGCTGGAGGTGGGGCGTGCGCTGAGGCTGGCGAAGCAGATTGCCGAGGGTCTCGCGGAAGCCCACGAGAAGGGTATTCTGCACCGGGATCTCAAGGCCGAAAACGTTTTGGTGGCCCGCAACGACACCGTGCGCATTGTGGATTTCGGCTTGGCCAAACCCCTCGAAAAGCTTCCCGGTGACACGACGGTATCCGCTTCGGGTCTGGTGGTGGGGACGCTTCGGTCCATGTCCCCGGAGCAGGCGCGGGGATTGGAGATCGATCCGCGGTCGGATTTATTTTCGCTAGGGGTGTTGATCTACGAGATGCTGTCCGGTGTCTCGCCCTTCCGCGGCGAAACGCCGACCGACACCTTGGCCAAGATTTGTGGCTTTCCCCATGAATCCCTGGCCGAAACGAAACCGTCCGTGCCGGCGGCCCTCAGCCGGCTGGTGGATCAGCTCCTGCAAAAAGCTCCGGAGCGTCGGCCCTCCGACGCCCGACAGGTGGCGACGGCCCTTGAAGAGCTGCTGGGAGACGTCTCACCCGCTTCAGCCTCGGAGATTGCCCCGGCTGAGCCCGCCGATCACCCCTTGGGAGACGCCACGGAGCCGGCGACTTGGACCGATTTCCGTGCCACGGCCAAGGAGTCGGCTCAGCAGGAGACGGTCTTGGAGGGCCCCGATCGGCCCCGATCGGCCCTGTCTCGCAGGACACAGGTGGCGGTGGTGGTCCTGGTGATCTCGGCTTTGGCCGGGCTTGGGCTGGCATCGCGATGGCTGCCGGGGATCTCGCTGTGGCCCAATGAGCCCAATCGGCCGGTCGAGCCTGCCGCGGGCGTCGAGTCCGAGGATCCTCCGCTCAACGCCCATGAGCTTTACGTTCAGGGGATGGAGTTGCTCGATCGTCACGATCAAGCGGGGCAGATCGACCGGGCGATTCGGGCGTTCCGCATTGCCGTGGATAAGGACCCGAGCTCCGCCGCCGGCTATGCCGGGCTGGCCCGGGCCTATGTGCTCAAATATTTGACCGAAGGGCGGGATCCCCATTGGCTCGAGCTGGCCGAACCCGCCGCCGAGACAGCGGTGGAAAAGGATGAGTATTTAGCGGCGGCAGCGGTCAGCGCGGGCATGACCCTGACCGCCCTCGGGCGGCTCGAGGAAGCGGAATCCGAGCTCCGGCGCGCCTTGGTGCTCGCGCCCGGCAGTGTGGAGGCCCACCGGGCTCTGGGTCGTTTGATGGTCAGGTTGCGGCGTTTCGACGACGCCGAAGCGGCTTACCTCCGGGCCGTGGAGCTCGATGCCGAGGATTCCTGGTCCTGGGATTTTCTCGGCGAGCTCTATTTCCGCAGCCGTCGGCTGGAGGAGGCCGAGGCGGCGTTTCGGCGCAGCGCGGCGCTCAGGCCCGACTCTTTCCTACCCCTGCGCAACCTCGCGGCGGTCCTGCAGGTTGAAGGTCGTCTGGTCGAGGCCACCGAGGTCCTCCAACAGGCTTTGACCCTTCAGCCGGACGCGACGGTTTATTCCAATCTCGGCACACTCTTCTTCGTCCGCGGGCTTTACTCCGAGTCGGCCGGGGCTTTTCGCAAAGCCTTGGACTCTGGTGAGATCAGTCACAGCAGTGTGATTTGGGGCAACCTCGGAGACGCCTATCGCTTCATTCCCGGTAAGGAGCAAGAGGCGCAAGAGGCCTTTCGTCGAGCCGCCATGCTCTTGCGCCAACGGCTGAAGTCCGATCCCGGTCATCTGACCAGCCGTAGCCGACTGGCCCAGATGTTGGCCAAAGCGGGGGATTCGGAGGCGGCCCTGGCGGAGCTGGAAGCCACGGATTGGCCCCACTCCGAAAGCGCCGGTTTGCTCTATCGATCGGTGGTCACCCTGGAGATCCTCGGTCGTCGGCAGCGAGCTTTGGAGGCGTTGACGCTCGCCCTGAAAGCGGGTGCTCCCGTGGGCGAGATCGAAAGAGATCCGGAGCTGATCGACCTGAGGGCCGACCCGGACTACCACCGCATCATCGTCGCGCTGGAGTCGTCGGATTAGGTTGGAGGTCGACCTTCGGGGTCGTCGTCGTAGGGGCCGACGTAGAGCTCGGGATCGAGGAAGAAGTCCTTGGCTTCGCCCTGATGCTCCACTCGCAACGCCAAGGCCATCAAGGCCCGTTCGAGCCGGAGATGACCGGGTTTGACCTTGAGGTCGAAAACACGTCCGTCGGGGCCGACCACGTCCCAGGCATGGAATAGCTTGCGGATGGATTGCCGCTTTTCGGGATAGCCGAAGACGTGGGAGGGGCATTTTTCGTTCTCCACCGGCACGAGCTTCGTGGCCGTGCCGGCCGCCGCGGCGCGGATGGGCACGGGGGCCTTTTGGAAGAGCTGCCGTGGGGAGTTGGGGAGATTCGGGTTCTGGAAGTAAGCGTGAAAAAGCTGGGGCTGAGGTACCTCGACTTCGAGCCCGTCGAGCCCGTCGAGGCCGTCGAGCCCTTGCACGCTGTCCCGGGTGATGTCGAAGATCCGGAAGTGGATCTGATCCTGGCCTTCGAGCTGGGTGGGCCACATGGGCTGGGCGCTGGATCCCTCGAGGCGCACGAATCCATGTTGTAAGGGGTAGATTCCCATTTGGGGATCCTTGAGCAAGGAATCGCCGTTTTCGTCCGTCAGCGAGGGCGCCAGATTCCCGGATTTCAGGTCGAAGCCGATTTCAATCAAAACATGTCGCATGCGAGTCCTCCAAGGTCTCTTAGCTGGGGCATTTTCGACGAGGATAAAACCCGCCCACCGCTGACCATAGCCGTCGATGGGCGGGCCAAGGGGATCAATGGGGTTTCTTCGTCTCCGCCGCGACCACGTGGTAGCAGATCTCCATCTTGCCCGGCGTCGTCAAGTGATTGTCTTCGCGTTTGACGAGCAGCTTGTGACTTCCGGCCTTCAGGAAGATCGAATGGGAGGCGGCGGCGTGGAAGTCGATGGTCGAGCTGGTGCCTTCGAAACACATGTCGGCGGCGACCAATCGTCGACCGACGAAGATCCTCACGGTGATTCCGGCATTGCCCGGCTTTTGAGGATTGTTGAAATTACCTTTGGCGTAGGCGGAGAGGGTCAAGATCGAGTCGCGGTGCAGCGACAGATGCTTCGTCCACTCTTTGGCGGTGACTTGCTCTTCTCCGTGGTCCAACACCAAGACCGGGCGGGGCCGTGGGTGTTTGGTTTCGTCGTTGGCGGTGACGGCGGCTTCAGCGGTAGCAGTGCTCATCGTTGGCTCTCCTGTCGTTGTGTGAGTGAGTTGCTGACGAAGAGCTGATAGAGCAAGAGCCTTGCCGGCTCCAAAAACCCTTAAAACGGTGGGTTTTGGGACCAAACGACGTCCATCGACGTCCGCGTGGACCTCGACGAGCTTCGATGGACGTCCCTGAGAAGCTGGGTCAGGTCCTTCGGAGGAAATACACCACCAGCCCGACCAACATGGCGGCGCCGGCGGCGAGCAGGTTGTCGAGGGTGGCGCTGGCCGCGAAACCGAGGGCCAGGAGGGCGGCCAAGATGGGGATCGTGGGTCCGCCGGGCAAGCGGAAGGCTCCGGGACGATCCGGCATCTTGCGTCGGAGCACGGGAACGGCCATCGCCGTGCCCAGGTAGGTGATCAAGCGGGCGACCACCGAGAGCACCGCCAGATGCACGAACGACCCGGTGAGGGCGAGGGGCAGTGCCAGGACGGTTTGCAGGGTGAGGGCCGCGGCCGGGGTGCGGAATCGAGCATGGACTCGACCGAGGGACGCGGGGAAGTAGCCGTCTTTGGCCAGAGCGAAAAGGTATCTGGGACCGGCGAAGACGGAGTTGGCGTTGGTGCCGAGAATGGAGATCGCGCCGCCGACGGTGAGCAGCAGACCGCCGATGGGACCGATGAATCCCACGGCGGCGTCGGCCAGGGGTGTGTCCGATTCGGCGATGTGGTCGAGGGTGCCGAGGGCCACGGCTTGTACCAACACGTAGACACCGGTGACGATGGCGATTTGGGTCAGCAGGGCGAAGGGCACGTCTCGCTGGGGATTTTTGTGCTCACCGGCCGCAGCCGCGGTATTTTCGAAACCGGCGAAGGCGTAGAGCAATAGCAGGGCGGCGGCACCGAAACCGCCGGTGCCGTCGGGCTGACCGGTGAGCCGTTCGAGCGAGAAGGCGAAGATCCCCATGGCCACGAAAATCGCTAGCGGCACCAATTTCGCGACCGCCAGCACCACCGAGGTGCGGGCACCGGAGCGCACGCCGATCAGGTTGAGGCCGTACAGCGCCAGGATCGACAGGGTGATGGTCAGCCAGCGTCCCCATCCCTGGTCGACCTCGGGCCAGAGAAAGGCGAGGGCCTGGGCGAAACCCGCCGAGAGGGAAGCTACGCTGGCCACCCGGGTGAGCCACGCCATCCATCCCACTTGAAAGCCGACCAAATCGCCGAAAGCGGTTTTGGCATAGAGGTAGGAGCTGCCGGGCTCGTCGAAGTGGGTGGCGGCCTCGGCAAAGCAAAGCACCACCAGGAGCACCGCCGCGCCCGCCAGCGCTACCGCCCACACGCTGGCGGGACCGAGCAAGGCGGCCGCCGCGGCCGGCAGCAGGTACACGCCCGAGCCGATCACGTCGTTCAAGGCCAAGGCGACGAGTTGCCAACGGGTGACCGCTCGCTTCAGGCTCGGGGAGCTCATGGGGCAATCCTCATGTTCCGGTCGGTGCTGTGGTCGGGAGCTATGTTTTGAGAGACGGCCTTCAAGGAGACTCAGGGCCCAGGATGGCCTCGAGCCATTGGGCGCTCAAGCTGCGGGCGAGACCCGCGTATTCGGCGGCGTCGGTGCACAGGTCCGCGACCAGATTCTCGAAGCCTTCGGCGGTCAAAAACCCGCCTTCGAGCAAGTCGACCAACTTTTCGAAGTTTTGGGCGACGCGAAAGCGCTCATTGATCAAAGATTGGCGGTCGAGACCGCAGCGGTCGATGGTGGTTTTGCCTTCCTCGGTCAAACCGTGGATTTGGCCGAATTCATCGAAGTCGAAATGGGGCTCCGGGTCGGTGTGGAAGGGGTTCAACAGCAGGGTCCGCTCATCGCTCTCGATACCCGGTCCCATGGCGCCTCGGGCGTCGCGTAGGGGAAAGCTGTTGCGCTTCCAAGTGCGATTGCAGGTGGCGCAGGAGTAAAGGTAGTTGGTCCACTCGTAGGCCAGCCACCAATAGCCGGGCCGGCTTTTCGGCTCGTAGGTGCGACCCGGCGACCGGCCTCCGCGGTCGTCGCGATTCCCCGGGGAAGCGGGCTCACAGATGGCGGTCTTTGGACGATAGTGCTCCACGTCACCGGGCTGCGCGGCGCCGATGCGGGTCTCACAAAAAGCACATTTGCCTTGGAATTGGGCCTCACCGAAGTGGTGTTTGTAGTCGGACCAGAGATTCTTGAAGTCTGTGGACGCCGGATGCTCGCCTCGGCCTACGGTGTCGAGCACTTCCTTGCGAGCTTTTTGGACCCTTCTCCAGCCGGACCGCTGACCCGCATCCTGCGGCTCGGTGTCGCCGAAGGCTTCCGGCTGAGCAGGGAAAACCGCTCGCAGGTCGATCACGGCTCATCCTCCCCGGAGGCGGAGGGGGTCGAACGGGCGCCGAAGGAGCGAGAGCGCATCATGGCGCGTAACCGCTCCGCCGCCGCCTGGACCTCGCCGGCCAAGGGCGCGTCGTCGTGGGCTGAGACCTCGAGGGCCGATCTGGTGAGCTCGGTGTCGTCCGCCGACTCTTCAGCCGAGCTTTCCAGGCTCAGGTGATCCTCAAAGGCCTCGTGGCCTTCTTCCGGGTCTGCGGCTCCGCGGCCCGATCGATCCGTGGCTTCCAGGCTCCTGCGCGCCAGATCCCCGAGCTCGGCGTGTTCCAGGGCTCCGAGGCCCCGGAAGCGGCGACCCCCCCGACGGGTGGCGGCAGCCTGTCGCCGGGTCTCCTCGACGACTTCGATCGCCATGGGCTCGAGGGGTGATTCGAAGAGCCGGCCGATTTGCTGCTCCACCGCCGCTCGATGCTTTCGGATGACGTCCTTCGGCTCGCGATTGCGCACAGCGAGCTGGAATCGCTGCAAGAGGGCCTCGGATTCCTGATCCAACGTGCTGACGAGCCCGAACCACTCACCTCTCAAGACCGTGTCGGCCATGCGTTTCTTGGGAGAGCGCAGGGGCCATGCCGCCTCGTCTCGGCGCGCATCGATGCGATAAAGCTCGCCGTCGCTACAGTTGACGATCAAAAGCGGCGATTGGGTGGTCACCACCAATTGGAGGTCGGGAAAGAGTCGCCGTAAAACGGGCACCAAGCCCTTTTGGGCCTCGGGATGCAGGTGAAGGTCTACCAGGTCCACCAAAGCTACGCCCCGAGGGCTACCGGTCGGTGAGAGGTGGTCGGCGACCCAGCAGCGTCGGCAGAGGTCCAAAAACCAATGGGCGGTGGCTCGGTAGCCGTCACCGAGGGCCGCGAACGGCAGGTTGCCCCATGGGCCCACGACGTGCACGTCGGAAGTGGCCGACATCTCGACCCGTTCGGTCATGCCCTCCGCTTCGTCAGCACCTTCCGGGGCTGATGCGTCGATTTGCCACAGGGCGAAGAGATGCTCCACGACCCCGTTGAATTGCTTGGCCGAGGCCTGCTCATGGAGGATTTTCAGGGCTTCGTCGGGCCCGCAGGAGGTCGGATAGTCGACGAAGAGGCCGGCTAGGGCGTGAGCCCGTTGGGAGGAGGAGAACGGCTCCACCCCCGGATCCACCCCCCGGTGGACACCGTATCCCGCGGCCCACACGGATTGCCATGGGAACGGCTGGGGCTCGAGCTGCCGATCGATGGTCAGCGAGCCGTCGTCCGCCATTTGGACGACGGTTCGGGTCTGGTACAGGGTGCCCGGATCCGTGGGATCGACGAAGGTGACGTCGATCTCGGGGGAGCCGATCGGTTCCTCGGAGTCGGCGGCAGGATCCTTGCGATCCCAAAGCCCGTCGAATCGATCGAGCAAGCTTTCGGTGACCTTCTTCGGGCTGGAGCCGAGGGCCAAGGCCCGTAGCAGAGTGGTCTTGCCGGCCCCGTTGTCGGCGAGCGCCACAGTGAGGCCCCTGGGAGATCCGTCTTCGTTCAGGAAATCCAGCTCAAGGGTTTCGATGCCGCATAGATCGCGAATTCGGAGCTTCTTCAAATAGAGATTCGGGCCGGGATCGGGCATGGTGCAGGTCCTTGCTGACGGTTCAAGGCGAGCTGGCTTCTTTCCGACGAGTTTCCGACGAGGAGCTTGCGGACGATTTTAGCGTTTTTGCCGGCGACCACAAGATCGTTGCGTCTGGTGGTCGGGACACCCCGTCAAATCGTCGTGGGGGGGCGCAACGGCAGGGTCAGCCGGAAGACCGCGCCGGGTTGCTTCTCCGGCAGCAGCTCCAGATCCCCGCCATGGTCGAGCAAGATTTTGCGGCAAATGGCGAGACCCAGGCCCATCCCCTTGCCGATCACCCGGGTGGTGACGTAGGGCTCGAAGATGCGCTCCTGCAGGGTCGGGTCCACCCCGGGACCGTTGTCCGTGACGTTCAGGAGCACGTGGTCGCGTTCGAGCCGTGAGGAGAAGGTCACTTTGCCGTCTTGCCGTCCGTCGCCCTCAATGGCGAGGGAGGCGTTGTCGCAGAGGTTCACAAGCACTTGGCGTAGCTGATCGCGATCGGCGGTGATCGACGGTAGGTCTGCCGGTTGGTGCTCGAGCTGGAGATTGGGCCAAGCCGCTTCGAAGATACCGACGAATTCCGCCAACATGGCGTCGAGATCGATCTTTTTGATGGACGGTCGGGGTAGCCGGGCGAAGGAGGTGAATTCTTGGGTGAAGCTGCCCAATCGGTCGAGCTCCTGGATCACCCCGCGGGCCGCCTGTCGGGCCTCGTCGCGTTTGTCCTCGCGGTCCAAAAAGCCGTTCAGGCGCTCGAGCTCCAGCCGGGCTCCGGTCAGGGGAGTTTTCATTTCGTGGGCATGGCGGCGGGCCGCTTCTTGCCACGACGAGAGATTTTCCAGGGATCGCAGCCGTCGGCGATCACGGGCCATGCGACGGGAGGTCTGCTCGATCATGCGCGCGATGCGGCCCAGGGAGTCCCGGGAGCGCTCGCCGAGATGGAGGTTGGTTTTGCCCGCCGCCAAATCTCCGAGGGCCGAGCCGAGACGCTCCAGGCGTCGTTCCTCGTTGCGGGCGCGGCGCACCATATAACCCACGGTGATCAACATGGCACCGCCGAAGACCGCCAGCAGAATCAGCTCGTAGCGCCGAGCCAGCTGCTCGCGGCTGTGCTCCAAAATCGTCAGCCGTTGGAGCAGGGTTTGGACGCGGTCGAATCGCCGGCGATACTCGGCCCGGCGCTCCGGGTCGACCACCGCCAGGATTTTTTGATCTTCGAGGCTTTGCTCCAGAATCTCCAGGGTTTCCGGATGGGAGCCGAAGGCCAGCCACGAGTCCGCCGCTTGACGATGAAAGAGGTGCAGCACCAAAGCCGCCGACAATGCCAAGACGACCGCCAGGATCAAGGGCGGCCACCAACGGCTCACGGGTCGCCCTTTCGACCTTTTTTCGCTCCCGCAGTGGAATTTCGACTGATCGGCACTTGCCAGTGGAAGTCCATGATCGCGCGCCTGCGGATCGAGGTGGCCATCAAGAGGTTGAAGACCTCACCGAGGGTTTCCGAGCGCTCCTCGGAGACCTTTCTCGCGTTCTCGGCATTGCTGCGACCCGAGCGCTCGGTGGATTCCGAGAACCAGCGTCGGGTGTCCTGCTCTTCAGAGCGGGAGAAGGGGATCACGTCGAGCTCGACTTTGAGCCGGCTCTGTTGGGCCGGTGGGGTGCCGGCAGCGAGTGGGATCACCTCCAGGGAGAGCTCTTGCCAATGCTCTTTGAGGGCCGCGAAGGAGCTGAAATTGCCCCGATGGATATTGCCCGCCAGATCCTGGGAGGCCAGCTGATAGATCTCGTCCCAGAGCTCGTAACGGATTTGCACCCGCGCTCCTCCCTGCAATGAACGCCCGGACGGGTCCCGGCCGGTGACTTTGATCAGGAAGGTGGTGGTCAGGCCGGTATCGAGCTGTTTGCGGATGTCCGCTTGCTCCAGAATCGGCGGCAGGCTGGTCAGCGTTAGGCCGGACTCTCCGCTGGAAAGCATCGGCGGTGGCTGGGCGACGGCACTGCTGCTCCACAGGAAGCTCCCGAGGAAGCACAGCACCCACAGGGCCGCGAGGGGGGTTGGGCGGAAAGGACGAGCCGGCATCAGCTGTCCCGTCCGTAGTCGGCGATTTGAAGACTGAGCCGGAATAGTCCCCAAGAGTTCCGGAAGACCAACGACGAGGTGAAGCTCTTGCGGTAGAGCGGGTTTTCCGCCAGGTTGAGGTCCGGGCTGACCCGGTCGTAGCCGAATTCGAGAGTGTGCTCGAGGCGAAAATCGCCCCGCTCTCGGGTTTTGGCGGCACCCCACAGGCTGAGGGAGTGGCGAGCGGTGAAATAGCCTTCGATCAGATCGAGGTTTTCGTGCTCCACCAAACGCAGGATCCGATCGGAGCAGGGACCATCGGTGTTGATCAAACAGTCGAAGAGGTCGTCGGAGGTGCGCCGCTCGACGATCGGTAAATGATTGATCTCCCCTACGCCCGCGGCGACCCGGGCGGACAACGACACGGTTTGGCGTCGCGACCAACGCCAGTGTTGAGACAGGGTGAACGCGATCCGCAGCTGCTCGGACTCGAATTGGGGTAGATCGGCATCCACTCCCGGCGGCAGATCGATCGGCACCTCGAAGAAACCGCCGGGCAGCACCGACAGCCGGGCGTCGACCTGTTGGTAGTCGAGCGCCACATTCCACGACAAACCCTGGCTGGGAAAGATCGGATCGTCGGTGGAATCGTAGAGCAGGCTGAGCTCGAGGCGGAGCTGGTTTTGGTCCTCGTAGTCGAGGCTCGCCCGCCGGAAGAAGCTTTGATCCGTGTCGAGCACGTCCCTGCGCTCACCTCGTTCAGAGTGGGTGGTGGTGGCTTGGAGACGCAGCTGGAATCGGCGCTGGAGGGGCAAACCGAGGGTGATTTGACCTTGTCGCAGAGCCCCTTCGTTGCGCCAACTGGAAAAAGTTGGATCTATGCCGAGGGGGAAGACCTGAATCGGGCAGCAAGTCTGGGTGGTCAGACCCACCGACAGGAAGGCTCGACGGTTGAAGAGATTGTATTGAGTGAAGCCCGCCTGCAGCCCGCCGTGGCTCGACACCGAGCCGAAAAGCATGCCGTATTTGCCGACGAAGAAGCGGATTCCGGCCAAGCCACCGGGGGTGAAGGTGGTGTCTTGGCCGAGCAGGGAGTCAAAGGACACCGAGTTGGTGAATCGGGTGTAGGTGGAGTCCTCGCCGAAGAAGAATCGACGGATCTCCTCGATGGTGATCACCAAGCGATAACGTCCGCGCTCGCTGCCCTTGGATAGGGCGAAGCCGGCGTCGAGAATAAACGGTAGCCGTTGGAGTCGGAAGACCGCCTGTTGCAGCTCGGCTTCCCGGTAGGACGCGCCTTCCACCAGGAGGGACTCGGCGATGATCAGCTCGGGTTTGATCTGCTTCAGACCGTCGATTTGAATCGACTCGATCAGCAGGGTGGGCTCCTCGGCGAAAAGATCCGCCGAGGCCGGATGTGCAGTCGCCCATATCCAGCCGCAAAGCACCAGCAGCCAGAGGACCCACGGACAGGCATTCCTCGGTAGGGCCTGCGGGCCTCGTGTCTTCGGGGCGCGATCAAGGGTCAATGGAGCGCTCCGGGGGCGGATGGAGTCGAGCGGGTCGGCATGTGAGCGAGCATAACGTGATCGACTTTCTCTGGGCGCGGCATTTCTCGAATGCGGCTTGTCGGAATTGGGGCTTTCTACGGCGTCTGCAAAGCAGAGTTTCGTCCGGACACAGTTGTGCACCCCATGAGAAGCAATTCTGATGCCGGACAGATGCCGCGGTATGGTGGCAAGCGGTCGCCCGCCGTCTGGCCGACCCGCCGTCCGGCCCGCCGTCTGTCCTGCCTTCTGGCCGGCCGTCTGGCCGCCGTCTGATTCATCTGACGGGCCCGAGAATTCTGTGTGGGTTTCCATACGGCGAAGGGTCTCGACGTCGCCCTGAAAGGCCTCAGATTCCTGAGAAACGGGCTCCGCGGGTGGAAAACCCGGCTCAGACGGCGATAAGTTGGTCGCGGAAGCCCTAAATGTCTTCACAGAGGGGTCAAGAATACGTACAATCGGCGGCTCAGATATCTGTGTGGCCACCGGCTTGCGCCCCGTCGCCGGACCCCAACGCCATACACAAACCCAGATCGATCCGCCGAGCCCCACTCGGCAGCTTTCCCTGCATTCAGGATTCGCGGCCCGATGCCAGGACAGTTGATGCCGCGCCCCCTAGGAGACTCGAGGCCATGAGCGAGCGTTTGACCGCCAAACAGATCAAGCAAGACATCAGGGAGGATGAGGTTCAGTCCTTTCTGATCACAGCTATCGAGCGCTTCCAGGACAATCCGATTCTCTACATCGGAGTCGTTGTCGGCATCCTGGCTCTGGGAGTCGGCATCACCGTCGTCGCCGCGATCATGGATAGCCGAGCCGAGGCCGGCCAGGAGAGCCTAGCCACGGCCATGCGCTATTTCGAAGCGCCGGTGGTCGAAGCCGACGCCAAACCCGACGATGAAACCGAGCCCAGCTTTGCCACCGAAGAAGATCGTTTGGCCAAAGTGGAGTCGGCATTGTCGGGCGTCAGCGGCTCGGCCGCGGATATCGCGGAGCTTTACGAGGCTCGTTTGGCCCTGGACGCAGGCGATACCGAAAAAGCGCGCAAGATTTGGCAAGGATTCCTCGGCTCCAACAAGAACAACGCCCTGGGAATCGCCGTTCAGCTCAACCTGATCGAGCTCGATCGAGCTGAAGGCAAGAACCGAGAAGTGGCCGATCGTCTCCAGCAGCAGCTCGACGGCACAGCCAAGACCTTGCCGGAAGACGTCATCCTCTTCCAGCTGGCCAAGACCCGCCAGGCCCTGGGAGAAGCCGAGGACGCCAAGGACCTCTACCAGCGCATTCTCGACGACTACCCGACCTCCCCCTACGCCGCCGACGCCCGCTTGGAGACCACTTCCGGTTGATCCTCGGCTGAATCGGTCGCCATCAGCAGGCGAAGAAAAAACGCACCCGCGGGGGTGCGTTTTTTGTTTTGCGAGCACGGGTCTGACGAGCTCTCTGTCTGACGGCTTTGCCGTCCGCTGGTCGGGTAGCTCACCGGCTGATGGATCGGATGTGCTCGCAGCGGTTGCGTTGGTGTTTTTCGGAGTCGATGCTGAAGCTCTTGCCGTGACCCAATTGCTCGACCAGGAATCGTCCGAGGTCGTTCGCTTCCTGGTCGATGCGATCCCTAGAGTCATTGCCGACCTCGGCGAAGAGGCCGGTGACCACGCTGTCGGTGTCGGGATCCAGCTCCCAAAATCCCACCAAACGGTGCTCGGCGATGATCGGACGCAGGGATCCGTGTCGGACGTCGCCCACGGTGCTGCCCCGTCCCCGTCCCCACACCGGAACCGGGATGGAAAGATGCTCGGGATCGACGAAAAACGCCGGGCCTTCGCGCAGAGCGATCAGGTTGTCTTCGAACGGCAGGAGGGCGACCGCGTCCTCGGCAGGTGGTGATTCCAGGACGCCGCGGTGCTCTGCCAAGGCGACCTGCGGGCCTTCCACACCTTCCACGGTGAGGGTGAAGGTGTCGAGCGCGTCCAGGGCCTTGGACGCGTCCTTTTGGTTGAGGCCGGACCACGCCGCGAGTCCCTTTCGGTTTCCGAAACCGGCCGCGCGAAGGTAGACCTCCGCCATATGGCGGTGAACGTCCGCGGGTTCCGCGATCAGCTCCGGCGGGGCCGCGCCCTCGGCTTTTCGCCAGAGATAGCGCTCGGTATCCAATCGTCCGTTTTCCAATAAACGGTCAATAGAGCCGCTGAATTCGAGGTGGCGAAGGGCCGGAGGCAGGGGCGAGGAGATACCGACTTTTTTGCCCGCTGCACCCAGGCTGCGCAGACAGTTTTCCGGCAATCTTTTGCGGATCGCTTGGGTGGAAAGAGGCCCTTCAGCCAGGGCTTCTAGCACAGCCGAGGCCACCACCTCGATTTCCCCCGGTCGGATTCCCGCTTTCTCGTGCTCCCGCTCGTTTCGTCGCCGGGAGAGCAGGTCCGCCAAGCGAAGGGACAGGGCTTGGTGTCGGCGAGCGACCAAATAGATACAACCGCGGACCGTAGGAGTCACTCGGAGGAGCTGTTGCTCGACAGCGGTGTCCATGGACTCTCGGGTCACCCCGGCGACCCGAGCCCGGGCGGCCACGTAAACGTCGACCCCGCCTAGGGTGCGAATGAAACCGGTGCGGTCGAGGACGTCGGCGAGGGGATCCTTTCCAGCCCGGTGCAAACCCTGGACGGCAATGACCGCCCGGCGGGCTTGATCGAGGGAAAGCTCGAGGTCGGGGATGGCTTCTTCCTTTGTGCTCATAGAACCTCGTCCTGTGTTTTTCGTATCACCCTACAACTTTTCGGCTGGAGTTTTTTTGGAAACCTGGGCCTTCTCGAGGCCTATCGATTTGCTGAGATTTGTAGGTCCCCAACCGCTCGAGATGTTTGTTCGCCACGGCGGCTGAGCGGATCGATCGGGCGGGATCTATCTTTTGAGAATACCTCTTTTGGAGTCTGTCATGAGCAGTGATTCACTTGGTCAGCCGTCTGAAGAGCCGGGACCCGACCCGACTACCGAGCCATCTGAAGTCCCGTCGCGCTTGGGCCCCGCGCTCGGCACCGCCCGCATTGTGGCGATAGATATCTTGCGAGGCTTGGCGGTCCTAGGCATTTTGGCGATGAATATCTACGGCTTTGCCATGCCCCTTCAGGCCTATAACAATCCCCTGGCCCACGGTGGCAGCAGTGGACCGGATCTTTGGGTTTGGTTCGTGACCCATATTATTTTCGACCAAAAATTCTTGCCCATCTTTTCCATGCTCTTCGGTGCCGGTCTGGCGCTGATGTTCGACCGGGCGGAGAGCAAGGGGCAAAAGCTGGCCGGGGTCTACTACCGACGGAGCCTCTGGTTGATGCTCTTCGGCATGGTCCACGCCTACTTCATTTGGTGGGGAGACATCCTTTTCTTCTATGGCGGATGTGGGTTGGTGCTATTCCTATTCCGTAAGCTTCGGCCGAAGACCCTGCTGATCGTGGGAATCTGCGTTTTCTTGATGGGCGTGCCGATCAACGTGTTGTCGGGCTTCCATTTTGCTCAGATCGGTGAGCAGATCGAGCCCCTGCAAGCGAAGCAGGAAGCCGGCGAGGAGCTGACCGAGGAGGAAGGCGCCCTGTTGGAGCAGTGGGAGCAAATGCGTCCGATGGTGGCCTATACCTCGGAGGATATCCAGGAGGGCATCGAGCTCTATCGGGACAGCAGCTACGGTGAGATTTTCGTCGAGCGGGCCAAATTCGTGGCGTTCTTCCAAATCGGAGGGTTCTTTACCTTCGCCCTGTGGCGTCCCGGCGGTTTGATGTTGATCGGAATGGCGCTTCTGCGATCGGGAGTTTTTTCCGCGGCCCGTAGCCGTCAATTCTATGTGCGCCTTTTGGCTTGGGGATACGGCATCGGCCTACCGATGGTGCTCTACAGTGCCTTCGATTTGAGCCGACACCAATGGGATGGCTTCTACTTCATGAAATACGCCATGCCTTGGAATTACATCGGCAGCGTAGGGGTGGCCTTGGGGCACGTTGCGGCCCTGATGTTGATGATCAAATCCCAAGCCTTGCCTCGACTCTTGGAGCGGCTGCAAGCCGTGGGTCGGATGGCATTCACCAACTACCTGGCCCACTCCGTGGTGATGACCACGATTTTCTATAGCTATGGTTTGGGTCTCTATGGCGAGGTGGGTCGGCTCGGTCAGATGGGCTTTGTGGTGATGATGTGGATCGCCCAGCTGTGGTGGAGCCCAATTTGGTTGCGGCACTTCCGCTTCGGCCCCGCCGAGTGGTTGTGGCGGACCCTGACCTATTGGAAGCGTCAACCGTTCCGCCGCCAAGCGGCCTGAGGGCCCGAAGCTTTTTTGGGAGCCGAAGATCTCGGAATGAGAAGGGGCTGCCTGGATCGGGCGGCGGGTGAGATTTCGGGCTAGACTCGACGGGTCATGTTCATGCCCGTGGGCGATAGCCCGAACCTTCCCCAAACCCCCTGGCTCAACTACTTCCTGATCGCTCTCAACGTGGCGGTGCATCTAGCCCTGACGCCACTGGCCTTTCAGCCCGCGGATTTACAAGATCCGGCCACCCTCGAATATCTGCAGATTCTGAGTGTGGAAATGGACGTTCCACCTCAGCAGGCCGCGACGCAAATCTCTCGTGCCGACGTCTTTCGATATCGGTGGGGATTCCGCCCGGTGGATCTAAGCTGGCTATCGGCTTTGACGGCCATGTTTTTGCACGGTGGGTGGGGGCACTTGCTGGGCAATATGCTGTTCCTGTGGATCTTCGGCGACAACATCGAGCACAAGCTCGGTCGATTGGGTTTCGGGCTGGCGTATTTGCTCACCGGGCTGCTCGCCGCGTTCGGCGACGCCGCGTTGCGCTGGGGCTCGTCGATTCCGTCAGTGGGAGCTTCCGGGGCCATTTCCGGGGTGTTGGGGCTCTATTTCGTCTTCTTTCCCCACAATCGGGTGCGGGTATTCGTCTTCTTATTCCCTTTTTGGGTCGACATCATCGAGCTCGCCGCGAAATGGGTGCTCGGCGCCTACGTGGTGCTCAACAACGTCTTGCCCTTGCTGCTCACCGCGGGCGCCGGCGGCGTGTCTTACGGCGCTCACCTCGGCGGATTCGTGGCGGGCTGGTTCCTGGCCCGTCGACTGACGGTAGCCCGTGCGCCGAGCTCGACCTCTTCGCGTCCAACCCTGGACGGCGGATTGCAAGCCGACTTTCAGCGTGCCCTGTGGAGCGGCCGGCTCGACGTCGCGGCGGCGCATCTTTTCAAGTTGCCCCGGTCGGTGACCGCTCGAGGATTGTCGGCCGCCGATAAAACCGCCCTCGGCGATGCTATGGCCACGGCCGGCCGACCTAGAGCTGCTTTGGCGGCGTATCAGAGAGCTCTCGCGGACCACCCGGTGGCGTCCGAACGGGCCGCGGCACATCTCGGTGCTGCACGGGTCCTCTTGAGATTTCTGGGTGAGCCGACGGCGGCCTACCAACATTTGTATTCGGCCATGGAAGAAAACCCCAGCCCCGCCGAAGCCGACGAAGCCAGGGTTTTGCTCGATGAGCTCAGGGCCCGGGCGCGCTCCGTGCCCCGTTGGTGAGCCGGCGGCTCAGTCGATCCAGGGATAAAAACCGGATCGAATGTCGGTAGTGACGTTCATTGTGGTTCCTTTCGATCGATCTTCAGACAGCTTGCTCTTGAATAGGTCGAGGCCTCAGTCGATCCAAGGGAAGTTTCCAGATTTCACTCGCGATTGAATATTCATGTCGGCCTCTTCTGCTGTTTGGGCAGACCGTTGCTGGGCGGGAGCAGGCTGCAGATGTGTGCGTCGGTCTGAGGCGAGCTCAGTTGACCCAGGGGAAGCTTCCGGCGTTTACTTTTGATTGCACGTTCATGGTGTCCTCAGTGTGATGGTTTTTCGATGTCTCGAAGTATTTTCGGTATTCCAGGCGAGCCGTTGCTGGGCGAAGCGGGCCGCTGGTGGGTGCTCGATTCAGTCGATCCAAGGAAAGAGACCGGCTTTGATATCCGATTGAATGTTCATGATGGTCCTCATTTTTCGTGGTTGAGTGGAACGTTCCGGGTTTCGGGCGCCAGATCCCGGGGGTCGACCACGAAGAACTTAACTCGGCACAGCTCGGTATGCCACGAAGCAAGTGTGAGGGTCACTCACCTAAGATTTGCGAAGCTGAGTCAGCGCAGGTCTTGGGAAGCAAATGCCACCGCGATCCGGGCCCCGAGCTCGGCGTTGGAAAGCACCAGGGCAATATTGGCTTGGAGGCTTTCTCCCCCGGTCAGCTCATCGATCCGCCGCAGCAAGAAAGGGGTCACGTCCTTACCGCCCAATCCCTGCTCGTCCGCCTCTGCTAAGGCTTTTTGGATCGCCCGATCGGCGACAAGCGGATCCATGGCCGCATGCTCAGGCGCTGGGTTGGCGATGACGACGCCACCCTGCAAGCCGAGCTGCCACTTCTTGTGGAGGATGTCTGCGATTTGCTCGGGAGAGTCGACCCGCTGATCGAGGGGCAAGCCGCTATCTCGAACGAAGAAGGCCGGAAGGTTCCCGGTGCCGTAGCCGAGCACAGGCACTCCGCGGGTTTCTAGGATTTCCAAGGTTTTGGGCAGGTCGAGAATGGATTTGGCTCCGGCACAAACCACGGCCACGTTGGTGCGCGCCAGCTCTTCGAGATCAGCTGAGATGTCGAAAGTGTGCTCGGCACCTCGATGGGCCCCGCCGATTCCCCCCGTGACGAAAATCCGAATACCCGCGAGATCCGCCAAGATCATGGTGGCGGCCACGGTGGTCGCGCCGTCCTTTCCTCCGGCCATGACCATGGGTAGGTCGCGCCGGCTGACCTTGAGCACGTCCGACGCCTTGCCGAGGTGCTCGAGCTGGGAATCGCTCAGGCCGATCGTCGGTCGGCCGCCGAGCACTGCCAGGGTGGCCGGAGTAGCGCCCGCTCGGCGCACGGATTCTTCCACCCGACGGGCGGTCTCCACATTGCGTGGATACGGCATGCCATGGGAGATGATGGTCGATTCGAGCGCCACCACCGCACGCCCCGCATCGAGCGCGGCGCGAATCTCGGGTCGGACATCCAGGCTTGAATGCATCGATTGGGCTCCCTGCCTGTGACGGCCTGGGGATCTTAGGGGCAGGATCTACTCGGAGGCGCGGAAGACATCTTCGACTGTTTCAGCGGTGAGAATGCGGGTCATCCACTTTTGGAGCTGCTCAATGCTAGCTCCCTGTAGCTTGGGCTCGACAGTCGTAGCCGAGTCCGAGCCGAATTTGGCGGCGAGGAGACTGAGGATCGACTCTCCATATGCCTGCCAGGCTCCTTGGCGAACGCCCTGTTGGATTCCTTGTTGGATTCCTTGTTGGATCCCCTCTTGGATTCCCTGTCGGATCCCCTGTTGGATCCCCTGTTGGACGCCTTCTTCTTTCCATCGATCAGACCAGCTGTGCATATTTGTCTCCATGTAGGACTTGAATTCAAAGAGATTGCTCAGCTTTGGGACCTCAAGACCTTCGACTCGGCTCGGAAGGACGACCTTGGAAAGCCAAGCCAGCAAATCTCGACGCAGCAGCCGGTTGGTTGGGACTTTTGGTAGCGAAGCATCCAAGCACTCTACTGCTTCATCCAATTCCTCAAGCCGGGTTGCCTGCTCTGCGCGAATAATCCCAGCCACGACATTGTCGGCAGCCAAATCAGTTTGAGGCCACCGCTTTTCGTCGATCACTGCATACCGCATGGACGGGCGGTAGGGAGCGAAATCCTCGGATGCCGGCTCAATCAGCTCATGGAGCTCAATCGGCGACGTCCAGGGACTTTCTCCATTATAAAACACAACCGGAAAAACCAACGGGAACGGCTTTCTGGCCTTTATGAAGCCTTGTCGCCGAAATCTTTGGTAGAGGAGCAGCACATAGACCGCAAGGCGCAAGGCCATGTCGTGGTCCGTGGACGACTGCAGCTCGAGGACGATCACGACCACCACGTCTCGTTGCTTCCAGCGGACCTTCCACGCTACATCCGATTGCCGCTCCTCGAACTCACCGGGTAAGTCTCCGGAGATCAGCTCGGCGGGGAGACTCTCCAGACTCGACAAATCCAGCTCGTGAACCCACGGCTCGTCGACGAAGCCGAGCAGCAGATCCTGAACGACGCGGGCGTGACTGAAAATTAGCCTTTGGCTTCGGTCGTGCGCATTGTGAGGTCTGTTTCCGCGGTCCATGCCGAGAATTTATCTCCGGAAAAGAGAAAAATCAAATACGAAAACATATCTCTATTTTCTGTGTATCCTGGCGGCAGCTCACCCACTCCAAATTTCCGAGTGGCCACGATTTGAGGTTCGGGGGCCGTCGTCGGGAGTGGTGACCCAGGCATGGAAGCGACGATCTTTGCGATCGCTGACGGCGCCGAGGTGCAGGGTCGGCTCCAGCCCGCAGCGGGTCCAGAGGTCGAGCAGCAGCAGGGATCGTTTGAAACAGGAACCGTAACCACGGGGTGGCAGCAGCGGTTCCAGCCGGGCGACGGTCGCCGCTAAATACCGGGGGTTTCGCAGCCATCGGAATCGGAAGGGCCGTGACTGCCGCATCTGGCGGGCGAGCTCGTCGAAGGCACGATTGCGGTGTCGAGCCAGCCGGATGGTGGCTTGAATAACGGCGGGGGTGGCGAGGGCAAAGAAAGCTGCTTGCTCGGCCAGCAGAGAGACCTTGTTGGCGAGGTGGGGCCGTTCGGCTGAGTGTGGTTTGGGAGTCAAAGGATTCCTAGGTTACGGACTCCAGGGATTCGATCAGCTCGGCACGTATCGAGCGAACGCAGTGTCCGCCCTAGGATATCCGCTCTCAGCCCCGACGGGTATCGAGGTGTCTCGGCACACTTTTTCTTTCCGCTCCGGTTTCTTCATGTTCTTTATCTAACCGTTATTGGAGCTTGATCCCAGCTTCAATCCAGCTGCCTAATCTGGATCGGCGTCACGCCGACGCGGCAGATGCGTCCTGTCGACGCGAAGGATTGAATGTGTCTCCTCCCATCAGCTCTGTCACGACCCCCGAAGCACCGTCTACGAATCTTCACCTTGGACCTGCACTACCGCCGTCCCTAGGTCGAGACCTGCGGTATTTCAATGACCGTCCGGTGACCCGGGCGGTGACCCGATTCGGGTTGGCTTTGGCACGGCGGGTCGTCCTTTCGGTCGAGGGAGTGGAGCACATCTCCGGGGATCGGGACCCCTTCGTGGTGGCGGCCAATCACAGCCAGCGTTTGGAAGCGGTTTTGGTGCCGACGGTGCTGGTGGCGCTCCGGAACGGACGGCAAATCCACTTCATGGCGGATTGGCCGATGCTGATGGTGCCCGGTGTGGGTTTGATCTATCGCTGTGGCGAGGTGATTCCGGTGTTCGGCAAGAGTGCCCGTCCGGCGTTCCTGAACCGCCTCAAACCGATCTATCGGCGCCGATTCCGTGGTTTGGTGGCCGTGGACGACGAAAGCCCAGGCAACGAAAGCCCAGGTCACGAAAGCCCAGGTACCGAGCAGAACGCTTGGCAGGTGGCGGCGGGTTTGTTGCGTCGGGGCAAATCGGTGGGTGTGTTTCCCGAAGGCACCATGAATCGAGATCCCAATCGACTCCTTCGCGGACGCACCACGGTCGCTCGCTTGGCGATCGAAAACGGTGTTTCCGTGGTGCCGGTCGGTATCCGCTTCCCGGCCGCGCAAGATCGGCCGATCCGCGATGTGGATGCGATGACCATTCACATCGGAGAGTCTTTGTCGCCACCGTCGCCCGGAGCTGATCGTTCTCGGATCCAGGCATTCCATGCCGAGATCATGGGGCGTATTTCGCAGCTGTCGGGCAAGTCTTGGAACCCCGAGAGTCCTCGAAGAACGAGCAGGAGTTGAGATCATGGCCCTTAGAAAAGAGCTGACGGTGCGAAAGTTGGAAGATGAGCCGACCCGGCAGAAGGCTTTGGCGGTGTTGGAAAGTGTGTATCGCACGGAAAAAGGGTGGGTGGCCGATCCCGACAGCCTGTTGCCGGCGTCTGACCTCAACAATCCGGCGGTGTCTTGGTTTGTGGCCGAGCGCAACGGCGAGGCGATCGGAGTCACCCGGGTGCTCTACGAGATTCCTTTCGAGCTCTACGGCAACTATGGGTTTCAGCTCGAGAATCCCGGTCTCGACGTCGAGGCCTTCGTGCGCAACAACCGCATCGCCGAGGTCGGCAGATTCGCCGTCTTGCCCGAATACCGCAACAAAATCCTGGTCGCCGCCATTCTCATGCGCGCGGCCGCCACGGAAACCGTGGAGCGGCGATTCACCCACTTCATCACCGACGTCTTCGCCGCGGACCCCAACAGCCCCTACCAATTCCATCGCAGGATCCTGGGTTTCGAGACCGTTGCCACCCACGACCACGGTGAGCTGGACATGGAATCGAAACGTATCACTATGTTGCTCGACCTTCAGGCTGCTTATCGGCGCTTGAAGCGGGGCAAGAATTGGATTTTCCGCTACATCACCCAGGGCTGGAACGAGCAAGTCCTAGAGCAGCTTTCCGCTTAGCTCCCAAATCATGAGGCAGCAATGGATGGGTTTGGCCGGCCGTCGACCCCTGGCGGTCTTGGCCGTCGCGTTGGTGGTGGCGGTGGGTGCCGGGTTTGCCGCCACGACCTTGCGGTTGGAAACGGATTTATTTTCCTTGGTGCCTCGAGACAATCCGATTGTTTCGGAATTCCGTCTGACCGTGCAGCGCTTCGGTTCCCTGGATCTGATGCTCTTGGCGGTGGAGCTCCCCAAACCGAGCGACGACGGGGATCGCGCGGAGCTTGAACGGGAAGCGGTCTTTGTCTTCGCGGATCTGTTGGCCGCGGAGCTGAGGGCCCTGCCGCAAATCGATTGGCTCGAATACCGCTTGGAAGACGTCGTGCAAGCGGCCGGCGACCTGGTGTCCTGGGCGCCCATGGTCATGGACGACCAAGGCTTTGAGCGCTTTCTCAGCAGAATCGAGTCCCGGGAAGGCTTGGATCGGGCCGCGGCCGAGCTGGCGCAAGCCATGCGCTCTCCCGCGGATTTACCCCGCAAGCGGTTGCGATTGATGGACCCCTTGGACATGGTGCCGTCGGCATTGCGCCGTCTCGACATGGCCGAGCAGCGGTTCGACGTGGACACCGGTTATTTGATCGATCCAAAGAAAACCCTTCTTTTGATGGTCATGGGGCCGTCGGACGCGCCCGCCAACCTACCGTTTTCCAAGCAGCTGTTGGCGGATCTTCGGGCAGCGGGGGAGCGGGCGGAGCAGGCTTGGCGTGAGAGCGGTCAGGATCTCGAGCTGCCCACGCCGGCCCTCATGCCCGCGGGCGGTCACGTGATCGCCGCTGAGGATGGACGGTTGATCGGGCGAGACTTAGCCTTCGGCACCTTGCTGACCTTGGTGTCGGTGGTGGTGTTGTTCGCATGGGCGTTCGGCCGGGTGAGAGCCCTCAGCGTGGCCTTTGTGCCGCTGCTGCTCGGATTGGTGATCACCGCCGGCGCGGCGGCTCTGGTGTTGGGTCGGCTCAACGCAGTGACGGCGGCCTTTGGCGCGTTGCTTCTGGGTCTGGGCATCGACTTCGTGATCGTGCTCTACGGTCGATATCTCGAGCTCAGGAGCCAGGGAAACAATCACACTCACGCCCTGAGCCTTTGCGCTGAGCATACGGTGCCGAGCATCCTGCTGGGAGCGGCCACCACGGCGGTCACCTTCTTCGCATTCCTGGTGTCGGACTTCGCCGGCTTGTGGGAGCTGGGGGTTTTGACCGGCGGCGGTATTTTGATTGTCGCGGTGACGGTGCTCTGGGTGCTGCCGGCGTTTCTGACCCGGGTCGAAGGCCGAGCGGAACGACAGGGTTCAAAGAAACAAGAGCGATTCGAGCTGCGCGCCTTCGGCGCCCGTCGACTCTTCGAATGGAGCCTGCGGCACCCCCGCTCGGCCTTGGTGATGAATCTTGCGCTGTCCTTAGTGTTGGGCTTCTTTGCCTTTCAAATCAAATACGACTCGAATGTGCTGTCCATGCGCTCGTCGAAGAACTTCGGCGCCGTGAATCAACAGCGGATCGTCGACGCTTTCGGTCTGCGCTTCACCCCGTTCATGGTGCGCGTGGACGGCGCCGACGAAGAGGCGGTGTTGGCCAAGGGCTCGGAGATCTACTCGCGGTTGGCACCCTTGGCCGATGGTCATGCCTTGGCCCGAGTCGACGGTGTCGTGCACCTGCTGCCGCCTTTCGAGCTGCAACGGGAACGACTGTCGGCCATCCGCGAAGCTTTGGATCGACGATCCGCCGACGCCGCCACGATTCGACAAGAGCTCGAGCAAGCCCTCGCCGGCCAAGGTCTGAAACCAGCCGCCTTCTCCCGTGGCCTCGACCAGCTCGAAGCGGCCCTAGCCTTGGAGCAACCACGCGGGCCGTCGGCTTTGCTGGAGTCCGGCCTCGGACCCTGGGCACAGCGGTATTTCTCATTCCATGAGCACGGTGTGTCGACGGTGATCTACGGCTATCCCCCGAGCTCTCGCCGAGAGGTGCCGGCGGCCTTGGTCCAGGAGCTGGCGGACGTGGGGGCCGTGGTCACCGGACCGGTGATGATTTCCGACGAGCTCAAACGGGTGGTTTGGAACGACGCCATGCTCGCCGGAGTCCTGGGCACTATCGTGGTGTTCTTATGCCTGGTTTGGGATCTAAAAAGTTGGATCCGCGGTCTTCTGGCGCTGTTGCCCCTCGGGTTGGGACTGGTGTGGATGTTGGGGCTGATGGCCTGGATCGGCGTGCCGATGAACTACCTCAACGTCTTCGTGCTGACCATGATCCTGGGCATCGGCGTGGACTACGGCATCCATCTTTTCCATCGTTTCGGTGAGTCCGGCGGGCTCGAATCCGCCGCGGGTCTAGCACCCGCCATCGCCGTCGCGGCCTTGACCACCCTCTGCGGATTCGGCTCACTCGTCTTCAGCCACGTGCCCGGATTGCGCTCCATGGGCTGGGCTGCCATGCTCGGGGTGGTGTCGGTAGCGTGGTTGACCCTCACCCTTTTGCCGGCTTGTTTGCAGTGGTGGGCGCAACGAGGGCGCCTCAAGACCCAGGCGACGGCTGCGGCTGAGACGACGGTTCCGGCCGAGGGGTGACGCGGGGCTAGCGAAGCGGCTCAAAACGAGATAGTTGGTCGAGCCCTTCAGACTTGGGTAGAGTATCTGCGGAGGCCTGCCAATGACCCGACACCTATTCCACAGCTCCCCGAATCGCGAAATTCTGTCCCGAGCGTCCAGTTTTCACGTCATCCTCACGTTTCTGCTGACCCTGTTTTGCCCCGGAGCTATGCTCGCCCAAGACGCTTCCGAGTCGCGGGTCGACGGTATCGATGTCTCCCATCACAATCACGGGGTGGATTGGCACGCGGTGAAGGCGGCTGGATTCAGCTTTGCGTACATCAAGGCGACCGAAGGCGTCGACTCCCTCGATCCGAGATTTGCCGAGCATTGGCAGAATACCGCCGACGCGGAGCTGCCCCGTGGCGCCTATCACTTCTACGTCACCGAAGACGATCCCAACGAGCAGGCGGACTTTTTCCTGAGCACCGTGCCCGCCGACGATTCGGGGGATCTCATCCCCGTGGTCGACGTGGAGCTCATCGGCCACGGCACGACCGGCGATTGGGTGGACGACCTCAAGGTCTTCCTCAATCGGCTCGAGAGCCACTTCGGGCTCAAGCCGATGATCTACACCAGCCCCAATTTTTGGAACGCCGATGTGGACGCGGACTTCAGCGAATACCCCCTCTGGATTGCCGAATACGAAGTCGACTCACCGACCCTGGCAGAGGGCTGGAGCGCCTGGCATGTGTGGCAGTGGGCTGAGGATCAAACGGTGGACGGGGTCGAAAAAGGCGTGGACATCAACACGTTGCCGAACGGCTCCACGCTCGACACTCTCCGATTGCCCCGGCCCGAGCCGACGGCCTCAGATCCCTAGCCCGTCACCTTGCTCCGAGGCGGCGGGGCGCTCAGGGCTGATCGACGACCTCGTCGAGGGCGAATTCCACCACCGCGACCCCGCGCTCGAAGCGGATGGTTTTGCCGACGCCCAGGTCTTCCAGCAGGGAGAACATGCGGTTGTTCTCCGCCAACATCTCGGCGGTGAAACCATGGACGCCGCGTTCCCGGGCCACTCGCACTAGCTTCTTCATCAGGGCCGTGCCGATGCCCTGACCTTGGTCGCGCTCGTTGACCAACACGGTGAATTCGGCTTTGTCGGAGCGGGGATCCCGAAAGTAGCGCACCGCACCGACAATCCGTTCCCGGGCTTGGGAGTCGTCCACCGCGCAGATAGCCATGGCGGAGTCATAGTCGATGTGGGCCAGGCCTTGCATCATTTGGCGGGGCGGAAAATTCGCCGTCGACAGAAAGCGGAAGTAGCTCGACTGGTCGGAGTGGGCGTAGAAGAATTCCCGCAGCAGGTCTTCGTCGGTTTCTTTGAACGGGCGCATCAACAGCTTCCGGCCCGTGTGGGTTTGAAACCGCTCTTCCAGGTCGATGGGGTAAGCCTGGGCCGTGCTGGTGACGAGGAGTTGCTGATTCTCGATGTAACCGCAAGCTTTGGCGTCGAGCAGCAGCTGCTCGCGGAATTTGGGGTGGGCAATGCTGATCAACGCCAGCGCTCGATGTCGGATGCTCTTGCCGTGCAGGTGAGCGATGCCGTATTCGGTGACCACGTAGTGCACGTCGCCGCGGGTGGTGACGACCCCGGCGCCCTCGGACAGCCGGGTGACGATGCGCGAGACCTTACCGCCGCAGGCGGTGGACGGCAGGGCGATCACCGGCTTGCCACCCTCGGAACGAGCAGCTCCCCGAATGAAATCCACTTGGCCGCCGATGCCGCTGTAAAACTTATGACCGATGGAATCCGCGCAGACCTGGCCCGTGAGGTCGACCTCGAGGGCTGAGTTCACCGCCACCATCTTCCGGTTCTGGGCCACCAGGAATGGATCGTTGGTGTATTGAGAGGGACGGAACTCAATCAACGGGTTGTCGTCCACAAAGTCGTAAAGGGAGCGGCTGCCCATAACGAAGCTGGTGACGATTTTCTTGCGATGCAGGGTTTTGCGGCGGTTGTTGACGACCCCTTTTTGAATCAACGCCAGAAGCCCGTCGGAGAACATCTCCGTGTGCACGCCGAGGTCTTCTTTGTCCTCAAGATTCGCCAAGACGGCATCGGGAATCGCGCCGATCCCCAATTGTAGGGTGGAGCCGTCCTCGATCAACGAAGCCGTGTAACGGCCGATGGCGGCATTGACAGAGTTGATCTCGGGCCTCGGTAGCTCCGGAAGGGCTTCGTCGAGCAATAGGATTCGATCGATCTCGTCCAGGTGGATCAAGCCGTCGCCGTGAATCCGGGGCATCTGGGGGTTGATCTGAGCCACCACCAGATTGGCCGCCTCCGTCGCTGACTTGACGATGTCTACCGACACTCCATAGCTACAAAAACCGTGGCGATCCGGGGGAGAAAGGTGGACCAAAGCCACGTCCACGGGCACGGCTCCGGACTTGAAAAGCGCCGGGATCTCCGACAAAAAAATCGGTGTGTAGTCGGCGCGACATTCCTGAACCGCCTTCCGAGCGTTGGCACCGATGAAAAAATTCGAGTGGCGAATGCGGTCGACCAACCGCTCCTCGGTGGTCGGGTCGAGCCCTAGGGTCAGCAAGTGCATCAGCTCGACGTCGTGGAGCTCGGGAGCGTAGTCCGCCAGGGCCCGCAGTAGCTCCGAAGGCACCGCGGCGCCGGAGCCCACGAAGACTCGATGTCCGGGTCGAATCACACGGACCGCTTCGTCCGCCGAGCAAATCTTGGCGCGATGTTGCTCGTTCCAATGTGGGTCCAGATTATCGATATCCATCTCGTAGCCTCGGGAAAGTCAGAGATCAATCAGGCGTGGGCGAGCTTGTCATGCCTCATGGGGCTTTGTGTGAAGAGGAGCGAAACATGGACGAAAAAACGCGCCGCCGACGAATCGGCGACGCGTTGAGCTTCGATCCAGCTATTGGATACGGACCGCTATTCGATGAGGGTCGACGACCAATGCGAGGTATCGCCGGTCTCGAAACCGTTCTTGAATATCTTGTCCGATAGCCGCAGATCGTCGATCAACACGGTCATCTCCGCGTCCGGGTCCGACAGGAGCAGGTCCACGCTACACAAAGCCGACATCGTCCCGGCGGGAGCTTTGAGGGACGCCGGGGCGAGGGCTGTCCAACCGGCCGTGGGCGCGGTGAAGAGCTCGTCCGAGGTGTCCATTCCCAGGGCCGCGCCGAGACAATTCTTTTGGTCGAAGAGCTCGCAGGTTTTCGAGACGGTGACGTCGGCCTCGAGATCCCGCAGCCAGACCATGCCCGACATCTGGAAGCTTCCGGTGCCGGAGGCGGGCACGCATTGTCCGATGGAGAAGTCGGTGGTCGACAGGTTGTTGTACAGGATCGCGGCGCCGGAAATGCGTGCGGAATCCACGTCAAAGGCGGTGTAGGTGATTTCCGTGTCGGCGGTCGCCACCTCTTCCCACTCGTCCAAATCGCAATCGAAGTGTCCTTCGGTGAAGAGATTCTCCATGTCGATCCGGAAGTAACGCGCGAAATCGATGCCCGAGGAACCGTCCTCGTCTCCGTCCAGGCCGTTGCCCGCGGCATCGCTCACCGCCTCGCAGACGAGCAGGCGATAGGGCGAATCCGCCAGCGGACCGGACAGTTGGAGGGTGGAGGTCAGGGAGGCGTCGTCATAGGTCACCGCGTCGATCGTGATCGCCTCATCGTCACCCTGGAGGGCATCGCATTGCTCTGTTTCCAGATCGTGATCTGCCCCGGCCGAAATCAGCTGATAAACCGCCGGGTTGGTGACGTCGGACGCTTCGATATCCCCGGAAGGATCGTTCATCGCCTCGCTGAACGTCACCAGCAGCTGGTCGATGGCGACCGTGGTTTGCTCGCACTCGTCCAGGCTGCCGTCGCCCGTATCGCCCAGGGAGCCCACCAGTGTGACGGTCGGCGGTGTGGTTTCGATATCCGTGGTGGCGGTGGCGGTGTTGTTGGTCATGTCCGTGTCGTCGACCGTCGACGAAGCGGTCATGGTCACTTCCACGGTTCCGGTCGCGTCGGCCGGCAGTGGCACCTCGATGGTGAACGAGGTCGAAGCCAAGGCCGACAGCGCATGGATGGTGCCCAGGGTGCACGTGGGCACACCGGACGGATCCTCGCCACAGCCTACGGTCGTTGCCGTGCCCACCGCGCCGGTGATCGCCGTCTCCACGGACACGTTCTCCGCCGGGTCCGGGCCGAGGTTTTCCACCGTCACCGCGTAGAGGGCCGTGCCCATTGGAGCGGCGGTGGCGGCGGCTTCGCTGAACGTGATCTTTAGATCGGCGAGGCCGACCGATTCGATGGTGGTGGATTCGACGTCCGAGTTGTTGTTGGTGTCCGGGTCGTCGGTCGTGGATTGGACCGAGACTTGCTGCTGGATGACGCCACTTGCGGTCAGATCCACGGACGCCTCGAAGGTCACCGTCACCGGCAGGCCGGGCTCGAGATTGCCCAGGCTACAGCTTGGCCAGCCCGCGGGATCGCCTTGGCATCCGGTCGAGGTCACGCCGGTAAATTCCGGGGTCGGCGCCGCCGAGATCACCACGGATTCCGCCAGATTGGGGCCCAAGTTGAGCACGGTGACCCGGTAGATCACCGAATCGCCGGCGGCGACCGGGTCGGCCGCTTCCTCGATGGAAAGCACCAGATCCGCCATGCCCGGCGTGCCGATGACCGTGGTGGTCTCCAGGCCCCCGTTGTCGGCGGGTGCCAGCTCCGGGTTGGCGGAGTCGACCGAGGCCGCCAGCTCGACGGTGCCGGAAAGGGTCGACGGCAGCTCACCGGTGAAGGAAACGACCTTGGTGGACCCCGGCTCCACCGTGCCCAAAGTGCAAACCGGTGCTCCGCCGGGATCCTCGCTGCAACCCGTCGTGGAGGTGTTGAGGAAGTCGTTCGACACCGGCAGGGTGAGAACCGTTCCTTCGGCGGTTCCCGGCCCGCGATTGCCGACGTAGAAGGTGTAGGTCAGGGGCATGCCGGCGTCCACCGGATCCGCGGAGTCGGTGATGAATAGGAAGAGATCCACATCACCGACCACCTCGACCGTGGTCGCCTCGGTGCTGCTGTTGTTGTCGGGCAGGCTGTCGTTGGCGTCGGAGGTTACCGACGTGGTGGCGACCAAGGGATCGAGGGTGCCCGGATCCGTCTGCACGGTGATGGTGAATTGCGCGGACGAGCCGGCGGGGATCTCCCCCAGGCTACAGGATGCCGAGCCGTTCGGATCCTCAGCACAGCCTGCGGTCATGGGCGAGGTGACGCTCGGTGGCAGAGTGGTGGTGACGACCACGCCCGGAGCGGCATCGGGACCGTTGTTGAGCACGTCGACGGTGTAGGTCAAGGTGTCTCCGGCGGTGATTGGATCGACGTCATCGTCGATGAAAATCAGCAGGTCGGCGCTGCCGGCGCCCACGTCGGTGGCCTCGTTCGCTTGGTTGTTGGCGACGTTGGGGTCGTCGGTGTCGGCGCTGACGGTGGCGGTATTGAGCAGCGTCGCGCCGGCTGCCGCGTTCACGGTGACGGTCACGGTGACGTTCTTGGAAGTGCCGGGCAAGATGTTGCCGATGTTGCAGGTCGGAATGCCGGCGGGATCCTCATTGCATCCGGAGGTCACCGCACCGCTGACGCCGGCGGGCAACGCCTCGGTGATGACCACGTTCTCCGCTTCGTCCGGACCGTTGTTCAACACCTGGAGGGTGTAGGTCAGAGTGGCTCCCGGGGCTACCGGATCATCGGAGTCTTGTTTCAGAATCAACAAATCCGCGGAGCCGCCACCACCACCCCCGACGACGATCACGTCGGTGACCTCGTTGTTGGCGGGATCCGGATCGCCGGTCGAGGCGGCTGCCGTGGCGGTGAAGCTCACCGTGCCCGACGCGCCGCCGGGTACCGGACGGGTGAGGGTGTATTGCACCGTGGAGCCGGCGGGCACCGTGCCGAGGGTGCAGGAAGTCGCGCCGTTCGGGTCTTCGGCACAGCCGGAGGTGGTGCTTCCGGTGCCGGAATCCGGTGCGAAGAGGTGAGACACCACCACGTCCGCGGCGTCGGAGCTTCCCAAATTTTCCACCGCCACCGTGTAGGTCACGGTTCCGCCGGGTGCCACCGGATTCGGCGTGCTCACGACGGAGATGGTCAGGTCGGTGGAGTCGGCGGTTTCGAAGATATAAGCGGCGCCGGAATCGATAAGAGCCCCGGTCAAGCGGGCGCCGGCGAGGATGGTGCCTCCCGAGATGTCGAGAGCGATCCCGAAGTCGTCTGCCACGGCGACGCCCGCGGGCAGGAATTTCTCCACCTGGGTCCAGCCGCCGGGCTGGCGGCGATAAAGATAGGCCGAGCCTGCGTTGAAGAGCGGGGAGTCGTCGAAGTGGGAGCCCACCACCACTTGATCGCCTTCCACCGCCACGGCCCAGCCGAAGAAATCCCCGGGTTCTTGGTCGGATGCGGTCAAACGGGCGGTTTGGCCCCAGGCGTTGGTGCCGCCTTCGTTACGCTCGTAGACATAGGCTTTGCCGGATTCGAGGCCGGTGCCGTCGGCGAAGTCGGCTCCGACCACGATCACATCGCCGTCGATCGCCACCGCGTCGCCGTAGCGGTCGTGCAGGGCGCCGTCGTCCGCTTCGAGCAGGGTCACGCCACCCCAGGCATTGGCGCCCCCTTGGTTGCGCTCAAAGACCCAGGCACGGCCGGTGCCGGTGAAGATCAAATCGGTAAAGGGCGAGCCGACCACCAGGGTGTCGCCGTCGAGCGCCACGTCGTGGCCGAAGTTGGCCCAGCCCATGGGAGTCGGCGTGGTGATGGTGGTCACGATGCCCCATTGGTCCGGGCCGCCGACGTCCCGTTGGAAAATGGAGACCTCACCGTTTTCCAGGGTGAGTGAAGGCAACGGCTCGGCAAGCCAGGTGCCGACGGCCACGGTGTCGCCGTCGATGGCCACGGAAAAGCCGAAGTTGTCGAAAATTCCAGGGGTCGGATTTTCGAGCTCGCGAATTTGCGACCAAGTGCCTCCGCTCCGTTTGAAGATGTAGACCCGGCCGGAGTCCCCCACCAGGCGATCGTTGGGCAAGATGAGGTCGTCGTCCTTCTGGTGAGCGCCGATGGCGATGTAATCACCGCTGACCGACACGTTGTAGCCGAAGCTGGCGCCCGGCTCGGCATCGCTGGCGGTGAGCGTTTGCAGCAGACCCCAATTCTCGGCACCGCCCTCGTTGCGCTCAAAGACGTAGACCTTTCCCGCCGCTCCGGCGAAACCGACATCGGCGAGGAAGGCGCCGACCACCGCGGTGTCGCCGTCGAGGGACACGGACCAGCCCGCGTGCTCGACGGTCGTCGCGAGGGGTTGGAAGAGCTTCTTTACCTCGGTGACGAAGCTGGTGAGCATCAAGGGGTAAGCGGCCCCGGTGTCGTCGACCCGCAGGCGAAGGCCGGTCTCGGTGGGCTCGATGCGGGTGGGTAGGACCTGACCGCCGGCATCGACGGCGGTGAATTCGCCGTAGCTCAGAGACCGACTGCCTCGCCTCAGCTCGACGGCCGATCCGGAATGCTTGAAGGATGCTTCGAGATCACCGTCCAGGTCTAGGAGCAGCAGAAGATCGCCGGATCCAGCCTCTGCTCCCCGGCCGAGCTGAGCATAGGGCGGCTGTTGTAGGGTGAATCCGTGGGTGAGCCGCGATCCGGAGCCCGTCACCCATTGGCGCAGATGACCGTGGTCGAGCTCCGCACGGACGCCGGATGCGCGCAAGGTGCCGTCCGATGCCTCGACCATCGCGCCGCTGCGACCGAAGGACCTGAGGTGCAAAGCGAGCTGCCAAGGCTCGCCGTCGTCATGGCCCGCAAGGCGCAAACCGCCGTCGCCAAAGGCACCCACGGTGCCTTTGGAGAGGGTGGTGAGCCAAGCACTGGAGACGTCGAGGCCGGCTTCCGCGGCCCGAATTCGGGCCTCGAGGGTTTGGGGTAAGTCGGTCTGGTTGGATTCAGCTGTCGTCGGCCCGGCGAATAACCCGAGGCAGACGAGAAGAAGTAGACAAGTCGAGATCTTGCGAAACATGGGAACAGCTCCTTGAGATGATGATCGAAGCGGGACGGGGGGCCGAGCATGGTCGTGTCGTTCGATCAAGAGCTGTCGCCGGACGGTCAGGTATCTCACCTGACTTGGCAAATCATCCTACTTAGTCCATGTTGCTGTATCTCGAAAGCCGTCTCGTCAACGGCTCAGGGAGAGACCGCGCAGCAGATCCGCGGCCTCGAGGGTCACCCTGCGCCCCTCGGCGAGGGTCTCTTCTGCTCGGTAGACTTCGAGCATGGCGATGCCGCCGAGCTCGGGGCAGAGCTCCACATCGGGAGCGTCTTGCTCGAGGCGGGATCGCGCGACTCGATCTTGGAGGATGTGCAGGGCACCCACCAAGGAATCGTAGAGGCCCGGCGGGGTCGGTCCCGGATCCTCGTTTGACAAGTCATCTCCGGACCATCGGCTGCTCCACTCGGAATCCTCCCAAGCCGCGGAAACCCTTCTCTTGAGCTGGTCCAAGCGGTCACCCATTGCTTCCCAGGCGTCTGCCAGGGCTCGCGGAGCCGAGTCGGGCAGGCCTGGTTCGTGATCTGCGGGGAGAGGGTCGGTGTCGCTCGAATCGGAGTCGCTCGAGGATTTGGGCTCCGATTCCGCCAGCCTGCGCGAGGCTCTCGATTGCACGATGCCGCGATTGAGATTCACGGCAATCACCCGGGTGGCACCGAGCTCCCGGCAGAGTCGAACGGGAATCGGGTCGGATAGGCCACCGTCCATGAGCAAGCGACCGTCTACCAGCGCCGGCGGCAGCAAACCCGGCATGGACATGGACGCGCGGACCGCGTCGATCAGCGAGCCGGATTTGAAGGTGTGGGCCTCACCGGTTTCGAAATCCGTGGCCACGGCGGCAAACGTTCGTGGCAAAGACTCGATGCGCAGGTCGGCATAGCGGTCGAAGAGGCGGTAAAGGCGCTCGCCCTTGATCAGACTATTTCGAAGGTTGAGATCCAAAAAAGCGAGCACGTCTCGGCGACGCAGGGAGAGGGCCCATCGCTCCAACAACTGAAGCCGCCTGGATGCCCAGGCGGCCCCCACCAACGCTCCCACCGAGGCTCCGCAGACCACCCGCGGCTCAATGCCCAGCTCGTCGAGGGCCCGAAAGACCCCCAGATGGGCCCATCCCCGGGCGGAGCCGCTGCCCAATGCCAGGCCCCAAATCGGTGCTTCCTCGTCCATGGAGGAAGCCTATCCCATGGGAGCCGGAACGGCACTGGGCGGCTGGTCTATGGCGTCTTACTTAGGTGGTAGTGCCGTCACCGCCGTCACCGCCACCGCCGCCACCGCCGCCACCTCCGTCACCGCCACCTCCGTCACCGCCACCTCCGTCACCGGCCGCGGTCCTGGCGGAGAGTTCCTCACATTCGGCTTCTGCAACTTTCTTGGCTGCTTCAGCCTTCTTGATGCAGGATTGCGCTTTCGTTTTGGCGATTTCCAGACAGCTGGCTTTCACGGTTTCTTCACCGGCGTTGCAGGCTCTATCGTCGGTGATTCGAGTGGTGAGGCATGTTTCTTCTGCAACAAAAAATGTTTGTTCAGCTTCGAGCTTGCACTTCTTCTCAGTCGCTTCCGTCAGCTCCTCTTTCAGTCTTTTAGCTTCTGCTTCTTCAGCCTCTGTTTTCGCATCGTCTTTGGCTTTCTTTGCGGCTGCCGCAGCTGCTTTTGCAGCGTCTGCCCGAGCTGCGTCCCGTTGACGGAAGATATTCGATCCGAAACGGAACGACAGGCCGATGTAGAGGTTTGGGACAAAGGTTTTTTCCACCAGCTGATCTGAATCGATGTTCTCTTTGATCACATCGCCGGCGTTGTATCTGCCCACCAAGTCCGTGCGCTCATGGATGGCAATGCCCCCGGTTACCGTCACATTTTCATTGAACGTGTAGCCAATGCCACCAAGCACCGAGATGTTTTCGAGGTCGTAGCCCAGGCCGAAGATCGGTCCGAAATTTTTGCCGGGGCGGGAGTATCGGAAGAGGATGGAAGCCAGGAAGTCACCTTCTTCTCGATCCTCTTCCTCGGTGATCACGAAGGTGCCTTCTTCTTCCCCAACTTTAGAAACAAACTTGCGGTCCCGATTGGGAACAAAAGTAAAGCCGTAGGTGGTTTGCCAGCCGGAGCAGCTGGAGGGAATCTTCCAGGTTTTCTCATCCAAGCTAATGGCTTTTGCTCGTTTCACGCTTACCGTCAGGGTCTCGTCTGCTCCAAGCACCAATGAGGTGCCGTCCTGCTTTCGCGTCGACGCGACGGCGTTGTCCCCAGAAGTGCAACCGGTCAAGCTCTTTGCCTTGTAGGCGTCGACGGCTTTTTCAACGTCCGATTCCGACTTGGCTTGTCCCAGTGCGCTGGTCAGCTCAGAGGTAGCGGTTCCGCATGCGTCTTGGGCCAGCCTTTCCGACGAAGGAAGGCCACTTCCACTGAAGCTGAAAGCACTTGTAGACAGGGGAGCGATGCAAGACACCCTTCCCAGCTCCACCTCATAGGTCGCCGCGGGAATGGCGTTGATCAGCTGAACACAGGAGACGGTTCCGGCGATGGAGGCGTCGAAGCCCAGATCTCCGCGGGAAAGATCCAGGGTGACCTCGCATTCCGCCGCCCCTGCCGCTGACGGCAAGGTCGCCATGGTGCAGGCGATGATCAGAAACCAGGGCCAGACGTTTCCAGCCCTGAAGCGTTTCGCCCGGGCATCCTTCGGCTCGGCGGTGCCCGATACGATTTTCGATGGGAACATGCTCTTCTCCTAAAGTCCTTGGCGCCGCGAAACCCTCCGCGGCCTTTTATCTGTTTGCCTTTACAGCGCAGAGCCCTGGAGAAATGACCCATCGGTTTTGCCGATGGTTGGTAGGAATTTGGAGGATTAGCTGTGGTGGGTATTCCTCAAACGACGGACGGCCGCCATTGGCGGCCGTCCTCACGATCAGGAGGGCGATATTCTTTTTCTGAGAGTCGACTTCTTTTTCTGCTCGGATTCCCGGCGGCGGAGCCCCGAGATCCTCTGTGAGAGATCAGAATTTGAAGGTGGCGACCTCGTCTTGACCGTCGCCGTCATAGTCCAGGCCGGTGATTCTCACGAAGTTTTGGGTGGCGGGGATCATCCAGTGATCGGAAGCTACCCAGGTGATGGGTGCGGCGTTCGTGCTTTGCAGCTCGCCGACCACGCCGATACCCATTTGGGAAACGATCATGATCTCGTCGTCACCGTCGCCGTCGAAGTCGCCGCCGGCGATGCTGATCGAGCCGCCGAAATTGAGGAAGTTGTGAGCCAGGAGCTGGGTCGCTTCAGCGTTCCAAATCAGCAGGCTGGTACCGTTGTAGGTCACCAGCTCGTCGATGCCGTCACCGTTGTAGTTCATGGAAGTGATGGATTGGGTGACCCCAACGAGGGCCAGGCCGTTTTGGCGCGCCAGGGTATCCGGTGTCGTGCTTCCTGGGGCGGTGTAGAGGCTGTAGGAAAAGACGGGATACATGGCTTCCACGGCATCGATATCGCCGTCGGAGAGTTTCCGGGGCGGAGCCTGAGGAGTGGCGCCCGAATTCATGGCTAAGCTATTGATAATGAGCAGGTAGAGATATAGATAAGATGAGTGCTAAAGCGCTGATGGACGTAGCTGTCGCGTTTTTATAGAACATGAGAAATTCCCTGGGGTAAAGTTTATTTAGTAGTGCTTTCATTTATTACTTGCGCATGAAAAACAGAATCGCCCTCATCAATTTCTAGATTTGTTGGATCTTCTGACTGATCAGCGCAAGCCAATCACTACCTCGTTGCGAGGGATTAGGAGATGTTGGAAGCCGGCCGGCTTCCAGGTCAGGGAGCCGGCTCAGAGGGCTTGGTGGGCTCTGAGGGTTAGAGGACCCGGTGGGCCGGGAAGCTCAGGCTCAGCTCCAGAGGCGCTGAGTGGGGTAGAGGTCGAACGTGGTGTCTTTGCCCAGCACGGGAATGCCTTCAGCCAGGCTTTGGGAGATGATGAGCCGGTCGAACGGGTCTCTATGGTGAAACGGCAGTCGAGCCAAAGCATCCAGATGGTTCGCCTTAATGCCCAAAACGTCGATGGCATTGCCTTCGACCTGGTTACGGACAAGCTCCGTGACAGACATTCTCAGTCGAAGCTTACCCAAGCTGGCTATCCGTCGACGGGCTTCCTTGTGGAGTCGTGAATCACCGCCTATGAACCAGAGGAACGTATGGGTGTCTAACAGAATCCTCACGACTCATAGGTCTCGAAGTCGTCGAGGGGCTCCTCGAAGTCGTCGCTGATTTCAATGGCATCCCTTGCGCTTCCGTACCGCGGCCGACGCGGAGGATCCTCCATTAGCACTAGGCGGAAGACCACTCCGTCCGTGTGTCGAATGCCTACTTCTTTTCCGACCGCCGCTTCACGGAGTAGCTCGGACAGGCGGGACTGGGCTTCTTTCAACTCCAGCACGTGCATTTCGGATCCCTTTGCGCTCGCGGTTCGGCCGTTGTACCTAAGGCGTTCTGCATTCTTCGCCTTCGACCCCGTAGAACTTTAGCACGCCGGCAGAGAAGCTCGTTCGGGTCCGAAAGGCATCGAGATCCCTGGAGCTGGGTTTGCGCGAGATTCCTAGTGGAAGTCGGCGAGCAGGATGGAGAGATCGTCGGCGAATTGATCTCGGTCTTGGATTTCTCGGAGCGTCTTTTCGATGCGGTCGAGCTCGGCTTCCGGCGAGAGCTTGCCGGCTCGGCCGAGCCTCTTGGGTTCGGGCCGAAAGCTTCACTGGATTGCCGACCTTCTTCAGATCCGGCCCGCGTAGGCCCTAAACCCGCGTGCATGATACCCGATCGCTGAGAGTCAATCTGGACACGGTGAAGACCTGGACATCCCGTCGCGAACGAGCCGTCCCAATGCGGTTCTTGAGGTTCTGGACGAAGCTTCTGTTTGATACCAACTCCAGCGTTCAACGCTCGTCACACGGAATGTGAAGGACTTCGAAGGCTGCAGGATTCCGATTCTGAATCCTTTTCAGGAGCAGACGGGCTGACCGTCTAGGTCAAACGTCTGCGGATGAGGCCTTGGAAAGGTTGGAGTGGTTCGATTTGGTTGAGGTCTACAGGATGACGCAGCAGGTAGGCGGCTCGTCCGTCTCCCGGAAGGAACGAACGAGCCGTCTTTCAGCTTGACCGCGGGTTGCTCATTCCAGGCGGTCGATTTTGAAGACTTGGTTGCTGGTTTCCCATCAGCTCCAAGATCGGATCAAGCCCAGCGGATCCGGATTGCCGTAAATGCACTGACCCCGTTCGGCGTTTTGCAAACGGAATCCACCTCCCATCAATCCTCTTTGAGGGGTAAACATGGAGCCGGAGACACGTCCTGTCGTTCGGACGCACCGGCAGCCGACTCCTGAAACGGGGATCCCTCTCGAAATGGTCCCGCGCGGAGTCGGCCTCGAGAGCTTGATTCGCCACTTTGAGGATGGATCTGACTGGCGCTTTCGTCGTTTTTCTTTACTTACAAAAATGTGGGTACTTGTTAATACTGTGATTAGTGCGTAAGGTGCTCCCGAACGAAGCCAACACACTAGGAGAAACCCATGACCTACTACTCCGTGCTCGCCGTGACGCCCACTTCCGAAGATTGGATTCCCGGCTATATCGGTTCCGCGAATGCCCTGGTCGCCAAACACGGTGGCAAATACTTGGCTCGGACCGCCAACCATGAACGCCTCGAAGGCGAAGGTGAGGACGCCGCCCTGCGCATCGTCATCGAATGGCCGTCGAAGGAAGCGGCCGTCGCTTTCATGAGCGACCCGGACTATGTGCCGCACCTTAAGGCTCGCACCGCCGGCTCCAAGAGCCATCATTTCCTAATCGAAGGCAAAGACGATCTGGCTTGAGGAGGCCGACCATGAAAGCTGTAGGACTTACCCGCTACCTGCCGATCTCGGATCCGGATTCTCTGCTCGACGTCGAGATCGACAAGCCGATCGCGGAGGGTCGGGATCTGTTGGTCCGCATCGAAGCCATCGCCGTCAACCCCGTGGACACTAAGGTCCGCAAGCCCCGAGGTGATTCCGACGACCGGGTGGAAGCATCACCTAAGATCCTGGGCTGGGATGCCGCCGGCGTGGTGGAAGCCGTGGGCGACGAGGTGACGCTTTTCGCGCCCGGTGATGAGGTCTATTACGCGGGCGACCTCACCCGTCCCGGCGCGTACGCCGAATACCAATTGGTGGACGAGCGCATCGTCGGACGCAAGCCGTCGTCGTTGTCCTTCGCCGAAGCCGCCGGCTTGCCCTTGACCACGATCACCGCCTATGAGGCCTTCTTCGATCGCCTCGATCTGGATCGCGCCGGCGGCAATCGGGGTGAGTCGTTGCTGATCATCGGCGGTGCCGGTGGCGTCGGCTCCATGGGCATCCAGCTCGCTAAGGCCGCCGGTCTGACCGTCATCGCGACCGCCTCGCGACCGGAGACCATCGATTGGGTGAAGGATCTCGGCGCCGAACACGTGATCAATCATCGCGAGCCCTTGCGACCGCAAGTCGAGGCCCTCGGCCTGCAATATGTCGATCACATCGCGATCTTCAACGACACCGACGGTCATTGGGACGCCGTCAGCGATCTGATTCGACCCCAAGGGCGGATCGTGACCATCGTCGAGAATGCCCGGCCCTTGGACATGTCCCAGCTCAAGGTCAAGGCCGCCGGCCTCATCTGGGAGCTGATGTTCACGCGTTCGATGTTCCAAACGCCGGACATGATCGAGCAACACAAGTTGTTGTCCTTCGTGGCGGATGAGATCGACGCCGGACGCCTGCGCTCGACGGTGAGCGAAACGCTGACACCGATCCATGCGCAGAACCTGCGCAAGGCCCACGCCTTGATCGAAAGCGGCAAAGCCAAGGGCAAAATTACCCTCAGCCGCGGATGACCCGATCTAATGGGATGTGATTTCGGCGATTCCCGATGAAAAGGCCCACCAGAACGGTAATTATTGAGCCGGCGGCCCGAGGCGCGGCCTTGAGGTAGGGCCGCGTCGGTTTGGAGGCATGACGGAGGCGGTGTCTTAACGGGCATCTCCTCCTTTTTCTTTCTAAAGGCATGGGTTTCTTAGGAGCGACACCGGCCGAAGCCTCTGGATGATTTTACTGGTGCCGATCCATGGAGCGGATGGGGATTGCTGTAGAATCGATGAAGCCTGCTGCTCGATCCTCGCTCAGAAGGTGGGGAAACAATGGACAGGGAAGGAGAGATGATCTTGTTCCGGCTTGTCGCGTGGTGCCTCTTCAGTAGCCTTATTTGCTTCTTACCGGTCCACGCCGGGGAGCAGCCCCTGCGTATCGTGTTTCCGGTCAAGCTCGAGCCACCGGATCCCCATCATCGTTTCTGGATGGTTTCCGAATCCCTGAATCTTTCCCTCTACGGTCGGCTGGCTCGCCTCGACGGAGGAGGCCGGATCGAGCCGGATCTGGCGGTCTCCTGGAAGAGGACCGACGACACGACCTATCGCTTCCAGCTCCGGGAAGGCGTCAAATTTCACGATGGTCGCCCTTGCACTGCGGAAGATGTGGTGTTCAGCCTGAAACGGGCGAAGTCCTATCCGGAGGGTGTGCATCAAGCTCGACTCAAGAGCATGGCCGACGTCCGACGGATCAGCGATCTCGAAGTGGAGATTAAGGTCGATGGCATTGATCCGCTGCTGCTTCAGAAGCTGGCTCTGATTGCGGTCGTTCCTTCGAAATCGCCGATGCCCATCACCCGACACGTCGGAACCGGCCCATACCGTTGGGCGGAACGGCCCGAGCCGGAGAGAATCCAATTCGAGGCGTTTCCCGACTATTGGGGAGCTCCGCCGGAAGTGAAATCCGTCGAGATGATCTTCGGAATGAATCGAAAAACCGCGCTTCAGAGGCTGAAGCAAGGCTCGGTCGATTTGGTGGAAATCGCCCACGAGGACGCCGACGAGGTGGATCAGCTCGAGGATTTTTGGATCTTTTCGAGCTTGAGCCCAGGGGTCACCTATTTGGACTTTCAGATCCACTTGGCCCCGTTCGACAATCCCCATGTGCGACGGGCGGTGCATCTGGCTTTGGACCGCGAGAGCTTGGCGAAAACCGTGTTCTCCGATTATGCGCGGCCTGCGGCACAGCTTGCCGGTCCGCCGAGCTTCGGCTTCGATGCCTCCAGACCACCCCGAGCTCGCGACCTGGCGGCCGCCCGTGAGGCCCTGAAAAAAGCGGAATGTCCGCCAGAGGCGCTGACCTTCGAGCTCTTTGGCACCGAATCCCGACAAAAGCTCTTGCAGGCCGTTAAAGATCAGCTCTCAGAGGTCGGTTTTCGGGTCCAGCTTCGAATCGTCGAGTGGGAGGAGCTGATTCAAGTCCTCGATGGGCACAAGGCCCAGGCCTATGTGATGGGCTGGGGAAATATCTTGCACGACCTGGGTGACGCCTACGAGCACCTCCTCCACAGCCAAGACAAGGAAAAGCGGCTCGGCTTGGCGAATACGACCGGCATTTCGGATCCCGAGATCGACCGATGGATCGACGCGGCCGGCAATACGTTCGATTTGGAAGCGCGCTACGCCGCCATCCAGCGGGTGACCCAAGCGGCCGAGAAGCGAGCGGTATTGTTGCCTCTGGTCTATGAAATGACCCTATGGGCCGGCCCCGCGGATCTCGAGTGGGAGCCGCGAAGCGACGGTTTGGTCTATCCCTACACGATCCGTCGCAAGAAGAGGGGCGATGAGGCATCTGAGTGATGGATCAGCAGTCGGATGGCATGTAAGCTCCGGTCGGAGCTTTAGAGACGGACCCGGCCTTGGAGAGCACTATGCCGCTTTACGAATACAGCTGTCGATCGTGTGGAGAACGCTTCGAGATCTTGCAGCGCCTGGGTGAGAACGGTGACCACCTCGCCTGCCCAGCCTGCGACCATTCTGAGGTCGAGAAGGTGTTCTCCACGTTTGCCGCCGGTGCCCAAAGCGCGGGAGCCGGCCCAGGGCCGGCCGCCCAGGCTGCGGGTTGTTGCCGCGGCACCCCCACGTGACCCGTCTGACTTGACGCCCGGTCGGGCGTCACGACCCACCCTCTACAGCCGCAAAGATCGGAAATCCGTCGACCCGCCCCTTCAGCGTCGACACCCTGCCCGCACCCGACCCCACGGTGCTGCCCGCACCCGACCCCACGGTGCTGCCCGCACCCGACCCCACGGTGCCTGGACGGCCTACGGCTACCGCAAATCTTCTTGGTCCAGACACCTGGCTCCTGAATCTGAGGATTGGAGCGATTCTGTGCTGGAGAACCGAGCTCCTACACCTCCGCCGGCCGTTCGTTAGATTCTCCGTTATGTCTTTTAAGGGGCTTGGGGTGATACGTTAAGAGTCCACCCCCCTTGTGCTCAGTTATTTAGCCGTATGCCTATGCTGACCGTATGTCCGGGCCTGATGCCGGATCCTCACCGGGTCAGTCGAGGGTAGTGGTGAGGTGTGCCGCTCCCGGCCGATCAAGCATTGTCGGTGAATGGGAGAAGATTTGTAGCCTGCCCATGAATGAGGACTGAATGTCTAGAGGACTGAATGTCTAGAGGACTGTATGTCTAGAGGACCCTATGTCTAGAGGAATGAACGATCCTAAAGGTGTCGTTTTGGTCGTGGCCGGACTGAAGGGGGGCATCGGCAAAACAACCCTCTCCCTCAATCTGTCGTTGGCCGTTGCCCAGAGGCGATGGAGAGTTTTGTTGGTCGACGCGGATCCCCAAGGCAGCATCGGTTTTTCGATCCACGGAGATTTGCACCAGAAGTCCGGTCTGGCGGAGGTGTTGGCGGGCGAGGTCGATCTGGACCAAGCGGTGGTCAAGTCCCGTTTGGCGGAGCTCGATCTCCTACCGGTGGGACAAATACCGTCGGTTGCCGCTTCCCGATGGTCGACGGATTTGGAAGACGGTGAAGCCATCGGAAGTTTCTTCGCCGGCGCCCAGAAAGCCTACGACTTGATCATCGTCGATACGCCGCCGAGCTTGGGGGGCGTCACCTTGGGAGCGATGTCGCGGGCGAGCTTTGTGATCAGCCCCTTGCAGGCGGAGCCCCTGGCGGCCCGCTCGGTGAGCAAATTCCTCGAGGTGCTCGCCCACCTCAAGGCCGAGGGCTCGTCGGTCGAAATGATCGGTGTGGTGCTCAACATGCTGCAATCGCGTCATGACTCTTCTTTGGCCGTGGCCCAGGAAAGTTGGAATCTCTTCCCGGAAGATCTCGTCTTCGAGGCGACCATCCCCCGGGATCCTGCTTTTTTGCACGCCAGTGCCGCCGGCACGCCGGTCGGATTGCTACAACGCCGCCCGCCCGCCGTCGCCGCGGTCTTCGACCAAATCGCAGCCGAGCTGGAAACCAAAATAGGATTTGATGTCGATGACGACCAAGCCATCTCTCTTCTGGGTTGATCCGGAAGCCTTTTCCGACCTGATTCGCCGGACGAAGAGAGCCGGGGAGTCACCGGGCCGCGGGGCCGCCCTCCGTCGTGCTTTGGTCCGTGATGCTCCGGTCGGTGAGAAAGCCGATCGTGGGGCTGCGGTGCGCGACGCGGCGATTCGGGCCGTGGCGGTCCGCGATGCGGCGGTCAAAGCTGCCGCCGCCGCGGACTCGGAATCCCACGGCGTTCGGTCGGCGGAAGTGGGTCCAGAGCGGCCGGCGGCGCCTCAGGGATCCGCCAGGGCCCTCAGCCCTTTGCCGAAAAACCTTGATGAAGGGAGCTTAGAAGACCGCTTGAGAGCATTGTTGTCGTGGATTCATCCCGAGCTGGATCTCGCCCACACGTTCGTCGTCGGCGACGACGGCTTGGCCCTCGTCGAGCAAGGTGAGCCGGAGGCGGAGCTGATCGCCGCCGCCGCCGAGCTGGCCCATGCCTGGGACCAGCTCCACGATCAATTTGCCCTTTCCTCGAAGAATTTTCTCGTCGCCGATCTGGTGGCTCAAAACCGGCTCCACATCCTCTCCGTTCGGACAGGGTGGGGTCTCATGAGCCTCGGACTCGTGACGAGCCGTCCCGTCTCAGAACCTCATGCCGACCTGATCGCCGAGGGTTTTCGGCTAGCCCTTATTGAAAAGGAGCCTCACACCTCATGAACTCAGATTTTCTCAAACAAGCTGTGGAAGATGTGCCGTCGATCAAGGCGGTATTCATTACAGCGATGCCCGATTGCTTGCTTTTCGGATCGTGGCTTCGGGCCGACTCTTCTTGGAGTGAGGATCAAGTCGCCACCTATTTCGGCGATCTCTTCCGGGCCAATCGCGAGGGCCTAAAGGCTTTGGGGTCTTGGTCGTCCGAGATGCAGGTGACGATCGAGTCGCCCGACAATCTGGTGATCTTGCACGAGCTCAGCTCAGACTTCGTTTGTGCCTGTGTGTTCGAGCGCTCCGCCGCCCTGGGCATGGTGCGGCTTCACACCCAGCGTTTGCTCGAACGGATTCGGGGTAGCCTGCCGACTTTCGAGGCGGAAGAGCGGCCTCGGGGAGTTCGGGTTCTGGAGTTCCTCAACCGCTATGCCCCGGATCCACACGCGGTATTGCTTCGTGTTTCGCTCCGTACCAAGTTGCCGATGGAGCTCATCAGCTCCCCCGAGCAGCTCTCCCCGAGCCAGGTGTCCCAGGTCGAGGAGACGGCTTGCGGCATTTTGGGCCTTCCTTCCCTCAATATCTGATCCGGAGCTGAGACATGAGCAACTTCAAAGACCATTCCAAAGAGCTGATCGAGCAAAATCTCAAGACTCTGGGAGGGACTCCCTACGTCTACCACTGCCACCACTTCAACCTCTTCCACGATCAGACGGTGGAAGATGCCCTGGGTCAGGCCGAAGCGTTCACGGTCCGCAGCCGTGCGGCCCAGAAAATGGCGACTCAGCTCATCGGGAATCTGATCCAAAGCAGCGGCGCTTCCAATCCGGTAGAGCGCCTGCAGCTGGCCAAGGCCCTTTTTGCGTGGATGGGTCAAGGCGGCCTCGATCTTCTAGTGGACGGCAGCGGCGGCAAAGTTCGAGGCGACGCCCTGCACTACAGCTTTGCCTGGCGTGAAAAATACGGCTCGAAGGTGAAGCGCAGCGCGCCGATCGACGCCTTTGCCGCCGGTTTCGCCGCCGCCGCCACGGAGCTCGCCTTCGACTTGCCGAGCGGCTCACTGGCCGCCTCGGAGTCCGCTTGCTATGCCTGTCGTGAGCCGTTCTGTGACTTGGACGTAGCCACGGCTTCCGGCGACGCACCGGCGCTGGATGCCGTGTCGGTCGACGAAGACGTGATCATGAAACACGTGGTGCAGCCGGGCACGGGATTGGAAGAGAGCCGTATCGCCCAGATCACCCAAGGCCTCAATGAGTTCCTGCTCGGCGTGGACGGCGATCAGCGGGGGCTCGTCCAAGGCTTCGGTATCTTCATCACCCGTCACCTCTCCGGCTATTACGACCAAACCGCCTACGACACGATCCACATGATCGAGAAAACCGCGCCACAAGCGACGGCGGCGGTTGAGGAGCTGTTCGGAGAGTCGGGCCACGTCTGTGTTTTCAACACCTTCGGCAATCTGCTCTTGTCTCCGGAATGGGAAGGCATGGTGGGGCCGGTGAAGGGCGAGGTGGAGGAAATCGTGACCTCCTGTGCGGCCATCGCTCGCGCTCTGGGTTTCGGCCATTGGACGGTGGAGGAGCTCAAACCCGGCGAGCGATTGGTGATGCGCAGCACGAGCAATTATGAATTTCCGTTCTACCTGGAAAACTACGGCCGGTCGGATAAGTCGCGTTGTTATTTCTTTGCCAATGCCAGCCGTGCGTTCATGCAGCTGGCCCATCGGGTTGACTGGCCTTCGAAGCCTGAATTGACACAAGATCTGTATCAGGAGCTGTTCAAGGGTGATGTGGGATGGCAAACTGAGGAGACACTTTGCCGTTGCAAGGGAGACGACTGCTGCGAGGTCGTGGTCACCAAGAAGTAGGATGCATGGAAAAGGAAATGACCGATTCGCGGCCTGAGGCCCCGGTCTGCGGATCGGACCCGTCGGTGCTCTTGTCGGATCTCGCCAGGGATTCCGCCTGCTGTCGTGATTTGAATTGGCGTTGCGATTTGACGTCTGAGGCAGAGCCGGATGCTCTGGCCGAAGCCTTGGTCGAGCAAGGTTGGACCGTCCGGTGCCGACATATGAATTTGATGGTGTTTCGTCATCCCCACGGGCATGAGATCGCTTGGGTGACGAGCACAGGAAGAGTCCAGATCCGGGTCGCTCTGGAGATAGACAGAGAGGCGCGACCCCATCGGGCTGTGGAGATTTTTGAAATGTTGTCACTCGCTCTTCGGCAAGCATGTCTTCGGAATTCGAAACGATCATGAATCACCGACTTCTCGTGGTGTCGGAAGACGACTCTGCGGTAAAGCAGATTCTTGCCAAGCTCAACGGCATGGACCTCTCCATCGAGCAATCGTCTTCCTTCGGCTCGGCGATCCGAAACCTCGACGCTTCCAGTCGTCCGGACAGCGTGATGATCGCGAAATCACTCTCAACGCCGGGGGTATTGGAGCTGGTCGCAGCCCTCGACGAGGAGCCGCCGACGATTCCCGTCATCGTGCTCGACGATGATCCGTTGGAGGTGCCGGTGAAGCTGAGCCCAGAGCTTATTTGGCATCACAATCGGAGCTCGGGCACCCTGCCCGGAAACATTGCTTCAGCTTTCGGTAGCCCGGCCAATATTCGCTCGGTTCGTCGCCCCGTGGACTACTTGGTGTGCGCGATGGCGTGTCTGCGTTCGGTGGGTCTGCAAATCAGCTTGAAGAACGGCGCGGATTGCCTCTTCGAATTTGTCGGTGGGGATTTGTGGAACGTCTACTCGGACGGTGCGGAAGGTTTGGGAGCGCTCGCCGAAGTGGTCTATGAGCCGGTCCTCAACGCCGAGGTGCGCAAGCTGCAGATGATTCCGGGCGAGCGTCAGATCTACCAGACGGGCGTCCGTCCCCTGGCACCGGACTCGATGAACGGCGTTGCGGCCGGGGACGAAGAGTTTTCCACCAACGAATTCCCGGTCAAAGTCGTGATCGAGGAGCTCAAGGCGGCGGGAGAATGGCCGGCGATTCCAGGTAAGGGCGGCGACGCCGCTCCATCCGCAGCCGAGAAACCGAAAGCTGTCGAGCTCCCCGTCGCCGATTCCACCGATCCGTTCGACGAGATTTTGACCCGAGGCATCAAGGCGTCGTTATCTCGGAATTACGCCTTGGCCGCCGATCTGTTCCGACAAGCCCTCGAGCTCCGTCCCGGCGATCCCAAGGCAAAATTCAACCTAGAGCAAGTTCAAAAACGCATGAGCTGACCGGGAATCGGGCCCGCCTGCTGACGACAGGGCTCGCGGCCTCAACCGGTGCTCGCGATCGGTGCCTCTTCAGGCTCCTCCGCCAACCGACGGGCTTTGAAGGCCTTGCCCCACTCTTGCATGCCGGCGAGGATCGTCTCGAGGGATCGTCCGTATTCGGTGATTTCGTATTCGACTCGGGGCGGCACCTCGGCAAAGACGTGTCGTGAGATGACACCGTCCGCTTCCAGCTCCCGAAGCTGAAGAGTGATCATGCGCTCGGTGGCGTTCGGAGTCAGGCGCCGGATTTCCCCGAAGCGCTTGCGGCCGTCCAGCAGGTGGCAGACGAGCACCGCCTTCCATCGCCCTCCGATCACACTCAACGTGGCTTCCACGTCGCAACCGGTCTTCCAACAGTATTTTCGTGCCATGTGGGATCCTCTGCGGGTTTGCGAAGCCTCAATGCTTACAAAAAAGAGGGTACTTGTCGATACTAAGCCGGGTGACGTTTTTTGGAGTGACCCGAACCGGCCGGGCCGTTCGTCGAAGACCTCGCTCGGGCGATCCAGCTCTCAGCAACTCGGCCACTAGGTGGAAAGACCGTGGAAGAAAGGGTCCGCCTGGGAGATCCCTGGTGTTACGATTTGAGCAACCTTTGTTTGGAGACTCGACGGGAGGACTATGATCTTCAGCCTTTGGGGACGCATCGTGCTCCCTCGATTCGCTCGTCTTGCGTGTGGGCCGACACTGACGACGGCACTGATCACAGCAGTGGGTTTCGCCTCGGTGTTGGCGGCGGATCCGGCCTCGGCTCAATCGTTGTTTCGAAACGTGAAAGCTTCCACGGACGCCGGACGAAACCTTGAGGTGGAGGTCGACTTCGCGCTCTGGGACGCTCGACCGTCCGAGCTGACTCTGGACCTGCCCGGTGGTGAACGCCTGGACCTCGCGCGCGGACGCATGGAGTCGAGCTCGGGTCGGGACGTATGGCGAGGCGAGTCGAGGCAGGGATCGGTGGGCTATGGAGTCGCCACCCTGACGCGGGTCGAGAATCGACTGTGGGGCCAGATCGCGATCCCGAACGGGCTCTTCGAGATTCGCCCTGGAGAGGGCGGAACGCATCGGGTCGCGGCCGTACATCTCGACGGCTTTTGCGGCGAGCCGGAGCTTTCCCGAGCCGAGCCCAGGCCGATCAGGCCGGAGCCTGACGTCGACGGCAAGATGGGCGAGGACAAGATGGACCAGGACGAGATCACGATCATGATCCTCCTGGTGCGTCCGGAGCTGGGTGAGCTCGGTCCGGAGACTTTGGCCATGGCCCACAACGCCGTGGACTTCACGAACACCGTCTGGCTCAACAGCGAGGTGGAAGCCCGGCTGAAGTTGCGAAATATCTTTCAGATCAGCATCGAGGATCTCCGACAAGACTTCCCCGACTCCGATAATTTCCGAGACCTGACCGGAATTCTCTATCTCGTCCGGCGTCACCCCCGCGTGCAGGAATGGCGCGAGGCGTGGGGGGCGGACTTGGTAGCGGTGCTCGGTGAGGCGTCCGTGGTCGACGATCCCACGGCGTGTGGTCGGGGTTCCGTGCCGACGACGGGTCTGAGCCGAAACTCAGGCTTTTCGGCGACGGATCTCGGCTGCGTGGGCACCTCGTTCATCGTCGCCCACGAAATCGGCCACAACATGGGCGGGCATCACGATCCGGAGAGCTTCGACGAGCTTCCCCAAAGCCTGTACCCGTGGACGTTCGGCCACAAGGCGCCCGGCCGTTTCTCGACCCTGATGTCCACGCGCTGCGCCGGCTGCACACGCCTGCCTCAATTTTCCCACCCGGGAATCGACTACAGCGGCACGCCCACGGGCATCGAGGATCAGCGGGACAACCACAGAACCGTCAACCGGACGAGCTTCGGGGTCAGCCAATATTTTCCCGATCTGGAACCCGTGGTCTTGTGCGAGCAATCCACGGTGCTCTGCCTGAACGACAACCGTTTCGCCGTGGAGGTGGGCTGGCGAGACTTCGAAGATCGCCGAGGCTCGGCCCGCAAGCTGTCCCTGCGCTCCGACGACACGGGAATGCTCTGGTTCTTCGACTCCCAGAATTGGGAGCTGATGCTCAAGGTGCTCGACGGTTGCGCGGTCAACGGCTCCTATTGGTTCTTCGGCACTTCCATTTCCAATCTCGAATTCGCGATCACCGTGACCGACCTGGAAACTGGGCTCCAGCGGCGTTATTTCAACCCCTTGGGCTCGGTCCCCCCGGCGATCACCGACACCACGGCGTTCCCATGCTCGTGAGGCGATCTTCCTGGATCCGAATCGCCTGGATCCGAATCGCTGTAGGGCTCGTGCTTGGGGGCATGGCCGGGTCGGCATTCGGTTTCGAGATTGCGATTCATCGCGGCATCACCCGCGAGGCTCTCGTTTCCGGCGGCGTGTCGGAGCCGTATCGGGTCGTGGTCGACGGTGTGACCTTGGGATTCACGGAGCGAGCCCTCGAGCAGATCCAGGACGCCAACGAAGCCATGGACCTGGGTCCGTCCATGGGGCTCTTCCGTCCGGAGCGTCATTTCCTGAGCGGGAGCCATCAGCAGGCGTCGGAGCGGTTGATCTCCCTGCGCCAGGAGATCGTCGAAGCCCTGGCGGCGGGCAGGGGGCATGAAGCACGAAAGAAGCTCGGCTGGGCGCTGCACGCGGTGCAGGATTTCTACTCCCACAGCAACTGGATCGAGTCCGGTCATTCCACCCCACGGCTCACGCTTTACGGCGCCGACGCCCAGAGCCCGCCGGCGCTGAACGAGTCGCCCTGCCCAATGGATCCCAGTCGGCTGGGGCCTTCCGGTGGCGGTGAGCTCACCCTGGCCTACTTCGTGGGAGACTCCCTCTTCGGTTGTCCGGTTCTCGGCGCGGGGCTGTGCCAGCACGGCAATTGGCAGATCTCCGGGTGTCCCGGCATCAACAAAGATCTAAACGCGGAGCTCGCCGCCGAGTGGCCCGATGTGGAAGCCTCGCCCTATCATCTCAAGGCGCGCCAGGTGGCCCTCGATGCGACCATCGATTTCGTGAGCACCCTGGTGGAAGAGATCCGCGAGCAGACGGACGAGGATCTCGAAACCCTGGCGCTTTTCTTCGGCGCCGCCGCCTTGGGATTCGTGGTCGACGCCACGGGCAGCATGACAGCCGACATCCTGCGCGTGGCTGAGGTGGTTCGCGAGGCCGTCGAGGGATCCCTCTCCGGCCGGGTCGGTCCGGGCACGGACTTCCCGCTTTATTACCTGAAGACCTACCAAGATCCGTTCCGGTCGAGCCCGGGCCTGCTCACGGGGTCCCTCGACGAATTTCTCGACGCCCTGACCTCGGTGGAGGTAGGCAGCGGTGAAGACTGCCCCGAGCCCGTGCTCTCGGCTCTGCTCGAGGCCCTCGACCAGGTGCCACAGGGCTCGGAGCTCGGCGTTCTGACCGACGCCCGGGCATCGGACTGGAATCGCCAGGAGGTGGTGGGTTCAGCCGCCTTTTTCCACGGCGCGAAGATCACGTTCTTTGTCTTCGATCCGTCGCCTTGCCCGGAGTCGAGCCTCGGAGGCACGATTCCCCGGGAATATCGCGAGCTGGCCGACGCCACCGGGGGAAGCGCCTTCCGGATTCCCGATCCTGCCAACGCCACGGACTCCAATGCAACGGACTTCAACGGTCCGGCCAAGGCGGACGGCTCACTTTCAGATCTGATCACGGCCGCTCGCGGTGGCTTGCTGACGGTACGAAGCGGCGCCGCCGGGTCCGAGCCGCTGGTGGCGGAGGTGCCCGTGGACTCCACGATTCACGAGCTGACGATCACCTCGTCGTCGGATCTCGGCGCGCCCGCCCTCGCGATCTTCGATCCCTCGGGGCAGCCGGTCGCTTCAGGATTCCCGGGATACCGGCAGATCGTGACCGCTACCGCCGCGGTGGCCCTGATCGAGAACCCACGGGTCGGTGCCTGGCGCGTCGAGGCCCGGGGCGGAGACGGTCCACGACGCCTGCGGGTGGAAAGCGACAGCCCGATCGAGCTCCTACGCTTCGACTTGGTGGAGGAGAGCGATGGCCTGCACGGGGGCTACGAGGCCCTCCACGGCGCTCCACCGGCCGGGCGCTCGGTGATCGGCGATGCCCGGCTTTTGGGCGGCCCGGTGTCGGACCTGGTGTTTTCCGCGGTGGACGAGACCGGTGGCTCCCTCGGGGCGATTCCCCTGGAGCCCCCGGCCGGCTCCGGAAGCGTCGGCGCTCGTCACGTGGGCTCGTTCCCCATGCCCGATCGACCGTTCCGGCTCGCGGTCCGCGGCAAGACCGGATCCGGAGAGATCTTTGAGCGCATGGTGGGTCGCACGCTCGAGCCGTCGACCCTGGAGATCGTTCCCGATCCGGAGATCCTGCGGGTGTCACCCGGCGAAAGCTACCCGATCTCTTTCCTGTTGATCCCTCACGGCGAAGGGGGCACCTTCCGCTTGCGTTTTGGCGGCACCGGCGGTCTGCGGTCGGACTTGTTTTACTACGACGTCGAGCTTGAGCCGAATTGTCCCGAGCGTTTCGAATACACCCTGCGGGTGCCGAGGGACGTCGTGCCCGGCACCGAGGCCCGGCTCTGGCTGAACGCCTCCACCGAAGCGGACGAGCCCGCGGGCATCGGTCGGGTAGACGTTTCGATCGAGCAGCCGGGAACCCTTTTCTGCGGCGATCCCGCCCAGCTCTGCCTCCACGGCGGTGCTTTTCGGGTGGGCGTGAGCTGGCGCGATTTCGAGGGCCGCACCGGGCGGGCGACCGCCGCGGTGCAGTCGGAGGACAGTGGCGCTTTCTCCTTCTTCGATCCGGCCAACTGGGAGCTGATGATCAAAGTGCTCGACGGCTGCGGCATCAACGGCCACTTCTGGGTCTTTGCCGGGGCGGCGACCAACATCGAATACACGATCGAGGTCACCCCCTCCGATGGCGCGTCGAAGATTTACACCAACCCCCTCGGCAGCTCCGCTGTGCCGACCCTCGATACCGAAGCAATCGCCTGCCCGTAGGATCAGACCCCGATGGGCTGGTAAAATAGCGCTATGGAAGAACGCATCATCGAGCTTGAAACCCGAGTGGCCTATCAAGACAAATTACTCTCCGATCTCGACGAGGTCGTACAGGTCTTTGCCAAGCGGGTCGAGACACTGGAGAAGAAGGTTCGGCTTCTCGAAGAGAGTCAGAAGGAGCAGCCCAACGACATGGAGCCGCATCATTCGCCGCCGCCCCACTACGGACCTGGCAAGCACTGAGGACCTGGCAAGCACTGAGGACCTGGCAGGCTCCGAGGATCCGGCAGACCTTGAGGACCCGGCAGGCATTGAGGACCCGGCAGGCACTGGCTCGTTGAGTGCTTACCCGGGCGCGCGAGTGCCTGGGTTCAGGCGATAGCTCGTCTGCTCACGGACTTCGTGGCTGGTCGGCAGCAGGCTACCCGGCGGTCTGGCGCTCACCGGTAGCTCCACCATCTGCCGATGCAAATGCCTGCCCGTGCAGGTCGCGCAGAGACCCTCGCCGCCGGTGCAGCAGACGCTGTCCGGCATCAACCGGCCCACCCGATCCATGGCTTGGATGGCTTCGTCGATGGGGATGACCGCGCGGAAATCCATCAACGCGGTGAGCGCGGCGCCGTGGGCTCTCATGACGCCGGCGATATTTTTTGCCAGGCAAGGAGCTTCGACCCGATCGGCTACCATGTCGCAAATGAGCCCCAGACCCGTTTCGATGGTGACCCCCGAGGCGGTCAGAGCTTGGTGCAGGTTGCCCCCTTGCAGGGTCACCAAGCCGGCGGCGGCCATGGCGCCGCTGGCACCGGTTTCGGCCATGCAGCCCGCCAGCTCGGCGGAGAAAGTGGATCCGGACGCGATGAAAACGCCGATCAAACCCGCCGCCAGCAGAGCCCGCACGATCTGATTCTCCGCGAGCCCGTGGAAATCGGCGAGGCCGAAGATCGCGCCCGGGGTGGTGCCGCAAGATCCGGCGGTCGGCGCGGCCACAAAGACACCCATGGCGCTCTTCGAATCCATGATCGCGGTGGTGTAGAGAATCATGTGCGTGACCGCGTCGTTCGGCACCACGCCCCGCTCGATGGCCGACTGCGCCAGCGGAGCGTGGGCGGGCAGCAGCCGATCCGCGTAGTCCGTGCCCGCGAGCCCGTGCTCGATCGACCGTCGCATCAGCCGAGCCACGTCTTCCATGCGTTTCCAAACCTCGGCTTCGGACGCCCCGCCGCGGGCGCTCTCGTAGCGCAATGCCAGCTGCCAGAGCTCGAGATCCTCGCCGGTCTCTCGAAGATATTTCAGCATCCCACTGGCGGTGAGAAACGGCAGCTGGAGATGGTGCCGCGAGAGGGTCGGTAACACCGGCTCGAGAACCTTGATCGAGCGTACGTCCGATCGTCTTCGAAGGGTTTCTAGAACACTCGGATCCAATGCCGTCTCCGATTGAATCCTGAGGAACACGGCACGGTCGGATCGGCAGAGCGTGACTCGATCGCCTTCGAAAGTCCGGTGGAGATGTGCTTCGAGGGTCTCTCCGGGAGGCGTTGTGTTCTCGGCGCAAGTGTCGCTGGCGCAAGTGTCGTCGGCGCAAAAGACAAGCGTTTCAAACATATCGCCTTCGATCACCACCGGTGCTTCGTCGATGCGCAGGATCTTGAACATGCCACCGCCCGTGGACACGGCCTCGACCCGATGCTCTTCAAGACCGTTGCCCACGGTCAGATCGTAGAAGCTGGCGTGGGTCTCGCCGAGGTCGGGATACAACACCTCGACCTCAATGCCCGCATTTACCAGCTCCTGCCTGATTTCCTCATCGAGCTTTTCCATCCGCGGATCGACGATGTCCCAGCCGAGGATGGCGCCGTAAAGACCCCGATCGGTGCCCTGGCCGACGTGGGTTTCGGCGAGAGCGGTCCCCCGGTTGTAACGCGCCGTCAACCCGGTGATTCGGCCGTCCAGCAAATCCAAGCACAACCGACCGATGCGGTAGGCGGCACCCGTGTGGGAGCTCGAAGGCCCGATCATGGTCGGACCGAAGACATCGTTCAGAATGCTCGGTGGTGTCGTCGTTTCGAGGGCGTCGGATTGCAGGCTGAAATGGCGGCTCATCGCAGGTCCCCGTGGACCCATGCTCCACGGCATGTGGACAGGGCGGTGTGAGGCATTCTACCGACTCACCAAAGCACTTGGATGTCGAAGCTTTGGAAAGCCGGATCCCGGGTGACGAGAGGTAGATGCTCAAGGAGGCTTTGAGCGGCAAGCATTCGATTGGCAGACAGAGCCGGGCATGGGCGACCGGTCTTGGTGATGATGACTTCCTCGCCGCTGTGGGCTAGATCCAGGAGCCGCGAGAGATGGGCTTTCGCTACATGGACGTTGAAGGACTTCATAGATCGACGGGCCTGGACGGGAAAAGTTTTGTCGGCAGACGAGCTGAAAGTGTTCAGGTCAGGATCATGGCGGCGACTCTAGGGATAAGCTGAAAGTGCCGGTCGAAGGTGAGGACCGTCGCCCCGGCGCGAACGGTTTGGGCGGCGATCCAGGCGTCGTTCAAGGGTACGGGGGTGCCGGCTCGGCGCAGCTCGGCGGTGAGCTCGCCGAAGATCTTCGCTACGGATTCCTCCACGGGCAGTACCGTGACCACCGGATGCTCGAGAAAGCTCGCGAGGGTCTCTTCGTTTTGTGGACGCTTTCGGCCCTGGGCAAAACCGGCATAAAGCTCGCCGAGGGTTACGGCCGGCATGCCGATCCACTCGGCCCGGTCGATCAGCTCCGTGACCTGGGCCTCGCCGCGCCGCAGCATACTGTAGGCCGAGGTGTCGAGGCAGTAGCGGCTCAACGCCAGAATTCCTCGTCGATGACCTCAAACCGACGCGTGGCCTGGTGAAATTCTTGGAGATCGTCTTCCGACCAGCCGCCGGAGAATCTCGCCAGGCCGTTGCTGCGCCGTTGCTTCGAGTCGAAGCCGAGGCCCCGTTCCAGCACATCGATTACCGTTTGATTAAGGCTATGGCCCCGATTTTCCTTCTCGGTGCGCAAAGCCAGCGCAATGTGTTCGGGAAGGTTGCGAACCGTCAAATGACGCATCAGGGTCTCCTCTTGAGCGCAATGCAATCAGAAAGGGCGCATGCGATTGCATTCGCCACATCCTAGCATGAATGCAGGGCCGGTGGAGCCGGCGAGCACCGGTTCGAGCCAGACGGCCCGCCGGTCCGTCCTCATCAAGGGGGAAGCTTGCACCAAGCCCTGACCGCCGCGGGGGTCACCATCGAACCTGGCGGTGTGATGCATTCTACCGACTCACCAAAGCACTTCGATGTCGAAGCTTTTTAAAGCCGGATCCCGGGTGACGAGAGGTAGATGCTCAAGAAGGCTTTGAGCGGCAAGCATTCGGTCGAAAGGATCCCGATGATCCTGTGGAAAGCCGCCGGCGAGTCGGCCGTGCTCAAGAGTGACGGTTAGCTCCTGGAATCCGGCCCGTCTCACCCAGCCTTCAAAGTCCTGTAGTAGCTCTTCGGCCGCGGGCAGCTTGCCCAGTCGATGTTTGGTGGAGATTTCCCAGGCGCTGGCAGCCGAGATCAGAATCAGGTGATCCGGCTCCACGATGAGGTCGCGGGCGGTGAGCGAGAGCTTCGGGTCGTCGAAAAGCCACCAAAGCAGAACGTGAGTGTCGAGCAGAAACCTCACTGTTCCCAGGCTTCCAACTCATCTTCGGGTAGAGGCTCAAAAAAAGCATCGCCGACTTCCCCTTGCAGCAAGCCGGGAGATCGGCGTGGAGGCGATTCGAGAGGACACAGCCGAGCATAGGGGCGACCGTTCTTGGCGATGATGACTTCCTCGCCGCTGTGGGCTCGATCCAGGAGCCGTGAAAGATGGGTTTTCGCTTCATGGACGTTGAAGGTCTTCATAGGTTTAGCTTAGTCTAGTCTGATGACTAAGTCTATGAGTTGGCTCTGGAGCCCGCCGGGTTCATGGTCAGCCCTCATCAAAAAGCCCCGCTTCCGAATGGGAAGCGGGGTTGAGGGCTTGTCCGAGTTGCGGCTCAAACCGCAGAGACGGTCAGTATTGGCAGGCCGGTCCGGCGCTGAATTGGGTCACCGGATCGAAGATCGGGTGATTCTGCAGGGTCGGATCGCCGACGTCGCCGGTGTCTAGGGTGCGGTGCACGCCCAATGGGTTGGTGTACCAATCCCAGATCGCGTCGTGGGCGTTCTGGGCGGCGCTGACCGCGACCCAAGCGGGCATGGTGTCGGGGGTGGTGTGGAGGCCGAAGGGAATGTTGGCTTCCAGACCGACGTGCTGGCCGCAGCGGGGTCCGAAGATACCCGTGACGCTGTTCAGAGGATCGGTGTAGAGCTGCTCGAGGCTCTCCCGGGCGAGGACCGTAAAGTCGTCCTCGGTGGTGACCCGTCCGAATTGACCGACCATCAAACGCTCACCGGTGGGCCAGCCGCCATCCCATTTCTTATCGACCACACCGTCTTCGAGATCGAGGCGGATGAAGGTCTCGGTTTCGAGCAGGGGCACGCCGCCGTAGCGCAGGGTGAGCAGCGGACCGAAGTAGGAGCAGCGATCGAGGCGTCCCATGGGCTCGTAGACCGCGCGGCAGCTTTCGTCGACGAAGGCGTCGACATCGAAGTTCCAGCCCGTGCTCCAGGAGTCGAGGGACATGGTGATGCGCTTCGAGTAGTAGAGCTGATCGCCGATCAGATCGCCGTCCTCATCGATCCAGATGTTGTTGTTCACCAAAGCGCTGTCGGTCATGTCGAGGTTGGCGTCGAGCACCAGCGACTTATTGGCTGCGGGCAATGGGGCCATAAACCAATCGACGTTTTGTAGCGCGCCCTTGGCGCCGGCGGAGGTGCCGGTGAACATCACGTCGGTGGCGGTATCGAGGTTCGCCACCGTCGTGCCGCAGTCGGTGGTCCAGGCGGGATTCGGATTGGTTTTGCGCAACATGCTGCGCATCGCTTCTAGGATGTTGTGACCCTGCTGGTGGATGGAAAAGTTATTTGCGCCGAGATAGCTGACGTTATTGGCTCTTCCCATCCAACTGTCGGAGCTGCAGTAGTTGGCCCAGACGTGGGTCCAATCGCTGAAGTCGTTGCTCGGGCTGATGTTGAATTGACCACCGGCGTCGGCAAACATCGGCAAATCGATCACCCCGTCGGCATTCCAATCCGTGCTCATTTTATTGGCCTGGTAGGGCAAAGCACCCTGCTGACCACACCAGCGTTCCTGACAGCTCTGGTTGTCGGCGCAGCGGCCACCGCCCTGGGTGTGCACGATCCATTTATCGGCATCGGCTCCGACGCCGGGGCGGACGTAGAAGACGCCCGGGGTGCCGTCGTTACAGACCGCGTTTGGAAAGTCGGCGGTGGGGATGGTGACCCGGAGCAAGCAATTGCTGGTGGCTGGATTGCAGGCGGAGAGCTGGGACGCGCCGCCGGGAACGCTCGCACCGGCCCCGCACATAGCGCCCCATCCGGCGGTGCCCGGCGGGCCGAATACCGTGGAAATATTCGGTTGGGCCTGGGCGGCCAAGGCCGAGAAAAGAAGCATCGTCGTGATCGAGAAAATCTTGAAGAAGTCGGAAGTCATGATCTATCTCCAGGTTGTCATTCTTGGTAGTGAGCCGGTCATCACCGGCTGTCGGGAGGTAGGGCGCGGCAGATGATCGAATCCCGCCGGCCGATTTAAAAAAATTCTTCGCAGCCGCTGATCCCAGCTCTATTCCGCTAAAGCTCGACCTAGCTCGACGAAGCCCCGACAAAGCTCGGCATGGCGGCGTTCGGCTGGAGGTGACCCAGTGGGTCTTGTTCGAAAAGGCTTGTTTCTAAGGGTTATCGGTCTTGGATGCCCGGGTTTGGCGCTGTCCGAGGCATGCTAAGGAGGGCAGCAAGATCGCTAATACGAGGGGAAAAGGCTTGGCACATGGCTTGCTCTATGAGCTTCTCGAAGCCGACAGCCTGACCACGCCCCCCCCAGGGTGTCAATGAAAAGCCCTCGATGTTTTTTGGAGAAGATAATGAAGTGTTGGACAAGAGTTTTCAGCGTTGCCTTCTTGTGCTTGGGACTTTTGCCTGTTTCTGCTTTGGGACAGGGAGATGTTGGAATAACAATTGAGGATCGGCTGGATCAGCGTGCCGACCCTTCAGGGTGGACGAAGCGCGTCAATGCCGGGTATCAGCGCTACTTGTGGAATAGCAAAGGCGCCCAAGACGAGACCCGAGATTTCCTCGACGCCCAGCGGGGGCGTATCGCCAAGCTGGATCCACTAGTGATCACCGAGGGCGACTGCAAAAAAGGGCAGGCCGAGCTTTGCAAAACCATTTGGGATCTGACCGCCTATGAATTTCTAAACCCTCATATTGCCGACACTGAAATTCCCGAGGTGCCCTATGGCCCTCATGATTTTTCGGAGGTTCCCGACTCTGCAAATCCCAGCCTATGGCGGAATGCGGTGCTCAATACGATCCATGGTGTGTTCGAAGTGGTGGAGGGAGAAATCTACCAGGTTCGAGGATACGATCTTTCTAATATGTCGGCGATCAAGGGCGACCACGGGTGGATCATCATCGACCCGCTGACCACTGAGGAAACCGCCAAGGCGGCGCTCGACAACCTGAATGCCGCCTACGCGGCCGACACTGAGCTCGAGCCTCTTCCGGTCTCGGCCGTGATCTTCACCCACAGTCATGTCGACCACTTCGGTGGAGTTGGTGGGCTCGCTAAGAGTCAGGCGGGTGTGTTGGAGGGAGCTCGGATCTATGCCCCAGTGGGATTTGTAGAGGAGTCGGTCAGCGAGAACGTGATCGTCGGCAATGCGATGGGTCGTCGGGCCACGTATATGTACGGCCCCTTGCTGCGGCGCGGCCCGAAGGGACAGATCGACGGAGGTTTGGGCAAGAGCACTCCGGCCGGCACCACCGGGCTCGCCGCGCCCGATTGTCTCATTGGAACCGGCACGTTCTCCGGTGATTGCGGGGATTCTGCCGACTGGCACACCGGCGAAGCAGGCTGGGATCCCACTGCGGGCTGGGGACCCAATGAAGCTTTTCAGAAAGTCCTCAACGGGTTGATCGACGGTGTCGAGATTCAATTCCAAAACGTTCCCGGCTCCGAGGCACCGGCGGAGATGTTGTTCTACTTTCCCGAGCTGCAAGCCCTGTGCGCGTCCGAGGACGTCACCCACACTTTCCACAACGTGTTGACGTTGCGCGGTGCCAACGTTCGCGACTCCCTGATGTGGGCCAAATATCTCCATGAGACCTTGAAGTATTTCGCCGACGCCGAGGTGATTTTCGCCTCCCACCATTGGCCCACCTGGAATAAGAAGCCGAACAGCACCGAGCCGGTGGACCCCGAGGTGCCCAATCGAGTGGCCGAGATCATCGAGCAGCAGCGGGATCTCTACCGATATATCCATGATCAAAGCGTCCGTCTGACCAATAAGGGTTACACCATCCAAGAGGTGGGTGAAATGGTGAAGCTCCCACCTGAGCTTGGAAAGCAATGGTTCAACCGCAGCTACTACGGCACGGTCAACCACAACGCCAAAGCGGTCTACCAACGCTACATCGGATGGTTCGACGGCAATCCGGCGTCCCTGCATCAGCTGCCGCCGGTGCTGGCGGCCCAGGAATACGTGCGCTACATGGGTGGTGTTGGAGCAATTCTCGATCTGGCCAAAGACGACTACGACAACGGCAAATACCGGTGGGTCGCCATGGTCTTGAACCACGTGGTGTTCAGCGCTCCGAGAGACCTAGCATCCATCGGCGACTCGCCGGGGCCCATTGAGCAAGCTCGCCTGCTGCTAGCCGACACCTACGACCAGCTCGCCTATCAGGCGGAATCCGGTCCCTGGCGCAACTTCTACCTCACCGGTGCCATGGAGCTGCGCAACGGGGTCTTGCCCTTGCCGGCGGTGAAGACCTTCACCCGAGAGACCGTGGAAGCCATGAACCTGGAAATGGTTTTCGATTTCATGGCCGTGCACATCAACGGATTAGACGCGGGATCCATGGACCACTTGCTGGGCATCGAATTTTGGCAGTCGGGCACCGCCGATGCTCAGGGGATCGGCGCCGACCCGATGACCGCACCCTCGACCCTTCACTTGAAGAACGGCGTGCTCAATTACGACATCGGCAAGGTGGAGTCCGGGGTGGCGGCGACCATGAAAATGACCCGCAGCTTCCTCAACAACTTGGTGATGGGCGAGGACGCCGACGGCAATCCTCTGGACCCGAGCACTCTTTTCTGTGCCGGCGGCGTGCAGACCGGATCGCCCGAGGCGGAAAACTGCATTGTGGTGGAAGGAAGCCAATCGGCGGTCGACGACCTCTTCAGCGTCCTCGACTCCTTCGACTTCTGGTTCGAGATCGTGGGTCCGGGCACGCCGATACAGACCGTGCCGTTGCATTGATCTGATTGGATAGAGGGAGATGCCTTGAAAGAGAGCCGTGTCGCGGACGAATCCGCGACACGGCTCTCTTTTATTGGCGCTGTCGATCACCCGGCTTCCTGGGTCGGACTGACCGGGGCGGCTCAGAGGGGATCGCCGGGATCCGTTAGGAAAACGAATCGCGTGGCGGTGTCGGTCAAGGTCGGTCCGGTGGAGGTGATGGTGAGGGTAATGTGGTAGATGCCGGCAGCGGTGAAGGTGGTGCTGATGTTTTGTCCATAGAGGGTCAAATCGCTACCCACCGGGCGGTCGATGTCCCATCGATATTGCACGATAGAGCCACTTTGCACGGTGCTGCACGAGGCGTCGAGCAGCGTCAACGCCGGCACGTAGGGCCGCGTAGGCGTGACGGTCGCGCATGCCTCGATGGGGTCCGGGATCCAAATTCGAGCGTTGGCCGCCATTTGCACGTTGCGGTTGGCGTCGGACAGCTGGAACGGATGGAACATGTCGGGGGTGTGGCATTGAGCAGTCTCGATTCCCAGGTCATGCCCGCCCGCCAGCTCGCCTTCTTGCAGCGACACCACGCCGTCGTCCCGACCGGGGATGAGCGCCGAGGTGAGCGCGTTGCAGGGCAGCAGGGTGCCGCGGGTGCGGTAGTAGTAGGCCTTGTCGCGTGCCGCCGAAGGGATGCCGGCCAGCCACACCGCGGCCCCAATATGGGTCAGATCGGCGACCACGGGGCAGAAACGGTCCTCGAGATTCAGCAAGTCGATGATCGTGTCGAGGGCGGCCCGATCGTTCATCAGGGCCGAGCCGTTGAACGGTGTGCCCACCGACTGCATCGGTCGGGGCGCCAGGCTGGTGTCGAGCCCGCTCCAATAGTAGTTGTAGAGGTGCAGCGACGCCATGCCGCCTTGGCTGTGGGAGACGGTGCTGAAATGGTCGATATTGAAAGTTTGCCACCACAGCTCCACGGCGAATTGATGGTTGCTGCGGGCCTGGCCGAAGTCGGAGAAAATTCGCCGCGGCTGAGCGAACGGGTTTTGGTAGGCGCTCCACACGTTGCCGGAGCAATAACCGTGCACCAGCACGATGGTCTCTCGCGGGGTCGACTTGGCCGCCGCGGCCGGTGGTTCATCCAAGTCGAGAGGTCGAGGGCCGAACAACATGGCTTCGTCGGGCTCCAGATCCAGCCGCTTGGCCGGGTAGACCCACGACGTCGGAGCGATGGTCTCGAGCGGCAGCTCGGCCGTGCCGGCAAACGGCACCGACGAGTCCACGTCCACGAGACGCAGATTCTGCAGTCGATAAGGTGGGCGGGCACCGGCTTTGGCCAACCAGCGGCTGTCGAGTCGTATGGGCAGCACGGGTCCTTCGGCGGTGTCTTCGACGTGTTTGATGCCACCGACCCAAGCCACCGGCAGCGGTAAGCCGTCGGCGTCGTGGCCCCAAAGCTCGGCGTAAACCATCGCCTGCTCGGATCCGCCGCGGCTGAAATCCAGACGGCTCACCGGCAGATCGATTTGAAGCCGCTGGGTCTCACCGGCCATCTTTGAAGGATCTGGGTCGGCGGTCCGCAGGAATACAGCTCTGTCTTCAGCGGCAAGAGCTAGGGACGGCTGGATCACCTGCACCAAAACCGATGTGGATCGTTCGATCACCCGCCCTTGATCGTCGAATGCTCTCAGCCGTAGGTCGAAGCGGTGCAGGCCCGCCATCTCCGGCATCACCTGAAAGCTCAGACCAGCGGATTCGGCGGATTTGGCGCTGCCCGCCGAAGCGGTGAGCACGGTGTCGAGAGTGCCGTCGGCGCGGCTCCAGCTGCGACGGGAGCCGTCGGCCGCGGTCGCCGTCAGCTGAAGCTGATCGACAAAGAAGTCAAAACCCTTCTGGTCCTGGCCCGGCAGGTCCTGGCTTGTTTCGGTGCCGTCTCCGAGATCGCGCTGTAGAGCGGCTTGCAGGGTGATCGGTTGGCCCACAAGGGTGTCCAGCTTGCTGCTCCAAAGACTCAGAGACCAAGGGCTTTGATCGGTCACCACCACGAAACCGGCGGTTTGGCTCACTCTTTCTGTGCCTTCGGATGACTGCACCTGCAAGCGCCAAGAGCCGCCTTCACTCGGGCCGCTGAACGACCAAGTTTTGAGTGGCTCGACGGGTGTCAAGTCGGCGTCGTGAGCCGATTTGTTTTCGGCAGGGCTGAGACCCAAGCCTTCCAAACCGGCTTCCTGCCATGCCGCGGATTTTCCGAGCCATCGGCCCTCGGGGTTTTGTAGATCCAGCTGCCAGCCGGCCCGACCTACCACGGTCAGCTTGAAGTCGCCGGCCGGATCCACGTGGAATTCTCGGCTCCAGCTGCCGTCGGCGGCGAGCTCCACGGGAATGAGATCGGTTTTTGAGCCGACCGCATGATCGGCGGGGTCCGGCAGCCCCATCCAACCGAAATCCGAAGGAGGACCCACGAGCTCTTTCACCAGAGGGCCATCGGCGGCCAGCGAGGCGCCGGTGCCGAGGGTGATGAGAGCACAGCCGAGCAGAGCGGCGTGGCGGGCGAGCCAAGAGAGAGCTCTTCTGCCACGTGGTTGATGGGGTCGTGACCGTTGAAAGTGTTTGTTGAGCATGGGTGTCTCCGTCCAGGGGTTGTTGTGACCTGTCAACCCTCACGCGGAATCGGTGGATTTTTTGGCTCACGTCTTTCACCGATGAGCGGGCAAAAAAAAGCCGTGACGCGGAATTACCCGCGACACGGCCCGTTTGGTTGCGCGGCCGAGATCAGCTTTGATCCCAGGCCGAGGTATTGCCGGACTCGAAGCCATCGGCGAAGACCTCACAGGCGTTGGTCGCATCGTCGTCGTTGCAATCCAGGTCGGCGCAGATGTCGTCGCCATCGACGTCACCGGTGCTGTCGTTGCCCGTGCAATCGTCACAGCCATCGGGCACACCATCGTTGTCGGAATCGACAGTGTCGTCGGACCCTTGGCAGATGTCACAGCCGTCGGGCACACCGTCGAAGTCGGAATCGACGCTGTCGTCAGACCCTTGGCAGATGTCACAGCCATCGGGCACACCGTCGAAGTCGGAATCGACGCTGTCGTCAGACCCTTGGCAGATGTCACAGCCATCGGGCACACCGTCGAAGTCGGAGTCGATGGTGTCGTTGGATCCTTGGCAGATGTCACAGCCGTCGGGCACACCGTCGAAGTCGGAGTCGACGGCATCGTCGGATCCTTCGCAGATATCGCACCCGTCCGGCACACCGTCGCTGTCGGAGTCGACGGCATCGTCGGATCCTTGGCAGATATCGCACCCATCAGGCACACCGTCGCTGTCGGAGTCGACGGTATCGTCGGATCCTTGGCAGATATCGCACCCGTCAGGCACACCGTCGCTGTCGGAGTCGACAGTGTCGTCGGACCCTTGGCAGATGTCGCATCCATCGGGCACTCCGTCGCTGTCGGAGTCGACGCTGTCGTCGGATCCTTCACAGATGTCGCATCCATCGGGCACTCCGTCGCTGTCGGAGTCGACGGAGTCGTCGGACCCTGCACAGACATCGCATCCGTTGGGCACGTCGTCGCCGTCTGCATCGGCTGAGTCGTCAGATCCTTCACAGATGTCGCATCCATCGGGCACACCGTCGCTGTCGGAGTCGACGCTGTCGTCGGACCCTTGGCAGATGTCGCATCCATCGGGCACACCGTCGTTGTCGGTATCGACGGAGTCGTCGGACCCTGCACAGACATCGCATCCGTTGGGCACGCCGTCGCCGTCTGCATCGGCTGAGTCGTCAGATCCTTCACAGATGTCGCATCCATCGGGCACACCATCGCTGTCGGTATCGATGGAGTCGTCGGACCCTTCGCAGACGTCACATCCGTCGGGCACGTCATCGTTGTCGGTATCGATGGAGTCGTCGGATCCTTCACAGACGTCGCACCCGTCCGGCACGTCATCGCTGTCGGTGTCAACCGAGTCGTCGGATCCGGCACAGACGTCGCAACCGTCGGGCACGTCGTCACCGTCTGCATCGGCTGAGTCGTCGGATCCCTCGCATAGGTCGATGTCGTTGCAGACGCCGTCGTTGTCACTGTCCTCCGAGTCGTCGTCGCCTTCGCACTCGTCGCATCCGTCGGGCACCCCATCGTTGTCCGCATCCGCGGAATCGTCGGATCCGGCACAAGTGTCACAGCCGTTGGGCACGCCGTCACCGTCGGAATCGCTGGCGTCGTTGGAGCCGGGGCAGGCGTCGCAGCTGTCCGGGACGTCGTCATTATCCGAGTCGGGGAACTCGTAATGGGCCATGCGGGTGACCCAATTCTTGCTGCCGCTGACGACGCCGGAATACTCACCCAGGTACCACAGGCCGAGACCGTCGGGGGCGATGGTGGCGCCCGTGTAGTCACCCCAGCGCAGGGGGTCGCCGTCGAAGGATCGGTAGGTGATGACGCCGGCTTGCATGGTGGTCAGGTTGCTGAGCTCGCCGGCGGTGTCGTCGCTTTCGCGCCCGGCCACATAGGCGCCGGGAAATTGGCTGCTGCTGGAGATGGAGAAGCCCACCATCATGTCGTTGCAGCGGTTGACCGCGAGGTCAGGGTGCAAGGTATAGAGCGAGTTTCCCGGTGAGTAGACCCCGGCGTCGACGATGGAGTTGGCGGCGGGGTCGAGCTGAGCCCAGCGGATGCAATTGACCGTGCCTGAGCCCGGATTGCACGAGAGGTTCTGCACCACCCAGCCGTAACCGTTGCGGTATTCGAAATCGAGGGGTCGCCAGTCGCCGCCGTCGATGGAATCCGTGCTTCCCGATTGGGGAGGATCGACGGGGGTGCCCACGGAGACGCCGGTGTAGTTGGTGAGATGGAGCTCGTCTTGCTGCACCAACGTGCCGCTGCCGAAGGGGTCGTCGATCGACCAGATATTGACCTTGTTGACGTTGCCTTGGCCGGTCAGGAAATAATCGGGCCCGGACGTCGGCCAGCTGCCGTCGCTGTCGCCGTGCAAGCTCAGGGGCTGCGGGGTGAAGGCGAAGTCGGTAAAGCCGTCGAGGGACCAAGACACAGCGGTCGTCGGCTGCTGCAAATAAACGGCGACCCTGTCGATCGCGAAGAGGCGCGACTCCTCGAAGCTGCCGTTGACGAATTGGTTCGAGCCCATGTAGAGGGCCTGCCGGCCGACCCCGAGATGGGGATAGTCGAAGAAAGCGCCGCCGATATCCGTCGGGAACGAGTAGACCACCCAGGTCAGCAGTGGGTTGTTGGATGTGGAGACGCCGAGGCAATAATCCGTGCCGTTGGCGTCGGCCCCCATCAGGAAGCGATCGGCCTCTTCGTCGTAAACGATGTTGGGGTCGAAGAGCCCGGAGTCGCAATCCGAGTTGGAGCCCAGCAGGTCGGTCAAATTGAAGACGCTTGTGACGGCGCCGCCGTTACCTGATAGGTAGATCTGATAGTCGGTGTTGACCACCGCGATGGCAAAGGCATCGCTGACCGCAAGCTCCGGGTCGGGCGGCACGGAATTGGAATTACTGGCGTCGATGGCGTTGACGTTGACGATCGACGATAGTGACTTTTGCAGGGCCTCGGTGGGGTCGGCGACGTCGATCCGGTCGCTCGGCGGCAGGGCATAGGCCTGCAGCTGCATCAGATCCACGATGTGCGCCGGTAGGATTCCGGGAATTCGGCCCTTTCGCTTGTCGGGCGGGGTCTCAGATTGGGCTGCCAGAGCCTCGGCGGCCAAGCGCTGCTCGGCGCGGGCCAACACATCGTCCATGGTGACCATGACCGGCGCGCTCGTCCAGGTTTGGGTCCGCTCCGCCCACGGCACACGGACGTCGGTCCGTTGGGTGATCTCGACACCGGCCGGTGCCTGTGGAGCAGAGCTCAGGTGGCTCAGCCAGAGCTGGTCGGGATCGACGGAGAGTAGAAGGGTCAAAACGAGCACAGGTAAATCAAACATGGCGGTTTCCTCGATCTCTTCAAGGTCAGAGCGTGGCTCTAGGCTTCCTACCAAGGACCTGCGGAAAATCGCCGTGGAGGGCTCCATAATTCTTTGCGGTCGCCTTGGACATCCTGTCTAGCGCCGATCTGATCTAGCTTTCTGCCAATGCTTGTGGCTTCACAGATGAGCTGGGTTTTGCGGTTGTTCACCCGTGATCGCGGCAGACTTGGTGCAGGGGCGGAGCTTGTCCCCGCCCGTGAGGCGGCTATGCCGAGCCTCTCCAGGCCGCCACGGGAGGCAGCTGCCAAACGAAGGGGGCGATTTCTTCATCCGGTTGCCCACCCGTCAGCTCGCGGAAAACCTCTTCGAGGGCGCCCGGCCCGGCTTCAATCTCAAGAACGGCGCCGCCGTCTTCGTCGAGTCGATATGAGAAGGGGCGGTCATTCAGGGGATTGCGCCGGCTCGGGATTTCGCTGAGGTCTTCGGGGTATCGGCCGGCTTGAAGGGCGTGAAGCCGCAGGGCCAGCGCTATTTCGCGAGCATGGGCCCGAGCTTCCGCGGCTAGGGATTTCATGAGCACGTTCGGCATGGCCAAGGACATGGCCTCCAACCAAGGCCAATCGTAGGGAGAGATCAATTGCGTCGGCTTTTTCAGGCCTGACGCGGTACCTTCCGCGGCTTTCAGGAGGTCTCTGTAGTGTTGGATTCCCTTGCCGACTGAGACATTTCGGAAACCCCTGAGCAGGGCGAAGCGAAAGGAGCCGGCGAGACCGGGTTGGAAGAGCCGGAAGGTCTCCGGATCGATCACCAGCGTGGATTCGAAGTGGATCATGCGTCCGAATTGTCGGCGATGATCGGGTTGAATCGGCCGTGCGTGCCGTTCGAGGACCGCGATGTCGTCAAATCCGGTCGCAACCAAAGCTTTGAGGCCGGCGCTGTACAACGCCTCGATTCGGTAGCTGATCAGCTGGGTGATGACCCACCTTTCGTTGGCCAAGGAGACCAGCAGGGTCCGCAGCCCATCGACCGCCCTGACGGCGTCGTCGATTCTGCCGTCCGCAGCGCTCAGCTGGGCGTCCGCCAGCAGGAGCCGGCCGGTGCTCAGGAAGGGCATCATGTCCGGGATCTGAGCGTGGAAACCGAGCTCATAGAAAATGCCGAGGGACGCGTTCTGCCGATCCACCCCTCGAGCGACCAGACTCAAAGGTAGTCGTTGCTTTTCGAGGTGAGCCCGAAGCTGATCTTGGATCGGTGAAGGCAGGGAGGTCGCTGGCTGGGTGTCCAACGTGCCGATGGCCGTTCCGAATGGTTCCACCAACCCCGTGCCGGCTTGAGCCCAGCGGGCCGCGTTTTCCGGGCCCGGCGGAATGTCCGCCATGGGGTCGGGCACCATGTCGTGGCTCTCCAGGTATTGGTGCAGAGCATGGATATCCGCTTGAAGACGGGATTCCGTGTGCCGGATCCACAGGAGATTGGCGATGCCGAGCAGCAGCGGAATCAGGGCGCAAATCCAGAGAAGCTTTCGTTTTGTGCTCATGGTGACTCCTCCTGGGCTGAACGGGTTTGGTGCCTCCGGATGTCGCTCGCCCGGATCGGAACCAGACTCTGATCGAAGCTCCGCAGCCGTTGGCAGGCTTCTTCCGCCGGTAGGTAGGCGAAGGGGCTGGAGCCTTGCCGCATGACCACGGGAGAAGCCGGTGCCCAGCCGGAGCTCAAATTGGCGGCGGTCAGCGCGATCATCGCCGCCAGCCACAACCAACGCATGGGTAGGGTCGACCCCGCTTCGCGAGAGGGGGCATCGGTCTCCGCCGCATGCAGGGCACGTTTCGCGGCGGCTAGGGTCGGTGCCCGAAGTCGTTCCGGCGCCCCGGGAGGGCGTACGCCGGTGGTTGGAAAGCGCTCCGGGGAGTCGCGCTTTCGACGAGGATCTTGACGTTTCATTCGCTTACTCTCATGGGTTCACTTTCAGGAGTCGGCGCAATTTCTGAATCCCCAAGCGGAATCGTCCGGCTGCCGTGAAGGTCGGCACCGAGCAGACTTTTCCGATTTCTTGGAAGGTCAGACCTTCGAAACAGCGCAGGTAGACCGCTTCCCGCTGGACGCCGGGTAGGTCGGCCAGTCTCCGGCAAGCCAGCGCGGCATCGACGGAAATCGAGGGATCGTCGCCGGCCTGCGGCAGGAGCAGATCGGCGCTCGAAAGCGCTTCGAGGGACTCGTGTTTCGGTCGTCGTCGGATTTGGTCCACCGTCGCCCGTCGCGTCATGGTCAACAAATAGGCCCGAGCGTTGCGAATCCGGTCCAGCTTGCCCTTGCGGGCCGCTTGGGCCAGCCGGATGAAGGTTTCCTGAACCGCATCCGCGGCTTCTTGGGCCGATCCCGAACGCCACAACGCCAACCCGTACATCGCGTCGGACATGAGGTCGTAGATCTCGTCCAGCGCCGACTCGTCGCCCCGTCCGAGGGCCGGTAGCAGGTCGTCCAAGCCCGGATTGGGCTCGTCGGTCGGGGTGGTGGGGTACGGGTCGGGCATCATCAATCCCATAGACGTTACGAACGGAGTTTCTTGTCAAAAGAAGCTGAGCGAATCCTCGATTGAGAAACGATTCTGGCCCGCAGACCATCTATGGAAGGGAGCCATGTCGACGGCAGGTCGAAATTTCGAAATAATGGTCTCCCTGTTCTTGTCCGTTGCCCCCCTCTCTGACGATGAGAGTCTTTTTCTACGATGTTTGAACAACTCCTTTCGCGCTTCAAGAGCGCTCCTCCAGATGCCGTCTTTCCGTCAACACCGCGCCGAGCTCTCCTTCTGGAGAACGATCCGATCATTTACCCCCTTTTGGCCGATGTGCTGAAGGCTGAGGGATTCCGGGTCCAGCAGGTCCGGACCACCGCCGAGGTGCCGGTCCAAATTCGTCGCGAGCGATTTGATCTGGTCTGCTTGGAAGGTGAAGGCAACCCCTCTATCGTCGAAGCGATCCAGGAGATCCGACATCTCTACGGGCCGGACGACATGACGATCGTGGCGATTCCCGATGCCGGGGCTCAGGGTGGCTCCACGGCCCTGATCGCCGCGGGGGCGGACGATTGCCTCCAAAAACCCCTTGTGCTGACGGAGGTTCGAGCTCGAATTCGGGCTCGGCTGAGCGGTCGCGGCAAGAGCGCTCGTCCGGAGCTCGCGCGCGCCGCTCCGGGCGTGGTGCTCGACGGCAAATTTCGACTCGAGGAAGAGCTCGGCAGCGGCAATTTCGGCACGGTGTACTCCGCCCGTCATCTGAGCCTGGAACGTCAGGTGGCGATCAAGATCTTGCACAATAAATTCCTCGACCAGGATGAGGTCGTCCATCGGCTTCGCCGGGAAGGGGTTTCCACTTGCCAAATCGACCACCCCAACGCGGTCAAGGTCTTCGATTTGAGCCTTTCCCGCGACGGCGAATCCTATTTGGTGATGGAGCTCCTCCGGGGTCGCAACCTAGAGGCCGAGATCGCTCGAGCATCCGGGGGTAGGCTCAGGTTGTCCCGAGCCGCGGAAATCCTGGTTCCGGTTTGTCGTGTCTTGGCCGAAATCCATCGCCTGGGCATGCTGCACTTGGATGTGAAACCGGGAAATATTTTCCTCCACGAACGGACCGGGGGCGAGGTGGTGAAGGTCCTGGATTTCGGCATCGTGAAGATGATGACCACGACCAGCGAGCACCATGGATCCAGCCCCGAGATCAGCACCAGCTCCTTTGAGGGAACCCCCTCCTACGCCTCGGTGGAGCGGCTTGTCGGAGAGCCTTTCGGACCCAAAGCCGACATGTACAGCGTCGGCGTGGTGCTCTATCAGATGCTCACCGGCCGTTTGCCCTATCAACACGCCAAGAGCCCGGTGCATCTCATTTCTCTGCTGATGTCCGACGATTATCCGTCCATCGACGAGCTGGTGCCCGATCTGCCGCGTGAGCTCGTCGAGCTGAGCGCTCGAAGCCTGAGCTCGGACTCCAAGGGGCGCCCGTCCGCCTCGGTCATGGCCGATGTGCTGGCGCGTTGGCTGCCGAGCGGGGAGCACGGGTCTTGAGCGGCGGTGGGATCTCCGCCGAAAGCATCCAACAGATAGGTCTTCTCGCCTCGGAAACGGTCGCCGTCGCCCTATTGCTCGCGGCGTTGTTTCGAGCGCGTCGTCGATTCGGTCTGTCGCCGCTTTTCGCCACCCTCGGGGTGTTCCAATACCTACAGGTTCTGCTCGCTTTTTCGCTCTACGTGGAAGTGATTCCCGGGGCTTTCGTCAGCCCGGGCTCCGTGGTGCTTTTCAGCGGAAGCTTATTCGGGCTTTTCCTGGTCTTTCTCCGGGAAAGCCCCCAGGAAACGAAAACCCTCGTCTACGGATTGTTGGCGGCCAATCTGGCGCTCAGCGCTTTGTCGTCAATGGTCTCCTTGCATTTCGAAAGCCCGTTGGTCCGGAATCCCCACCACTTGCCGGAGGACCTCTTCCGGCTCGATGCGAAGATCATGGTCATCGGCACCTTGGTGCTGGTCCTGGACATGTTGTTGATGATCTTTCTCTATCCGCTGGTCTGCCGGGTCCTGCGCTCGCCGTTCCTGCGTGCGGCGGTGACCCTCTGCTCCGTGCTGGTCTTCGATTCCCTGATCTTCATGACCGCCGCCTTTGGGCACGATCCGTTTTACATGTCCGCCTTGGGAGCTTCGGTGGTCGCGAAATCCGTCGCGGGCATCATCTATTCGGTGTTTCTGGCGGCATATGTGCGGTGGGTGGAGCCCAGCTCGGGTCCCGCGAGCTTCGCCACCGCCGGAGACGTCATCCGATGGGGCTTGGGCAAAGGGTCGACCACCCGGAGCACCAAACCCATGCCTCGGGATCCCGATTTGGGGATCCTGCCGGCGGGCCATTTTCCAGAGATGCTCAACCGATTCCTCGCCCTCGGCGAGAGCCTGGAGTCCCAGGTGACCGTGTGTGTCTTTCGGCTCGCCGGGCCGATTCCCGACTCGGAGCGGCGGGATGTCTTGAGATATCTGCTGGCGGTGCTGCGGGGACAGCTGAGCCAGAAGGCGGCCTTCGGTCGATACGTCCACGACGGCATTGCCGTCGTGCTTCCGAGCACCGGGCGCCCGGAGGCCGTCAAGGCTTGCCGCGGGGTACGGCGGGCTTTGGAAGACTCCTTGGCTCGGGTCCGGCCGACCCGGAGGATCGAAACGTTCGGGATCCAGATAGGGTTGGCCTGCTCTCCCGCCGACGGCCTCGAGCCCGAAGCGCTGCTGGCTCACGCCAACAACGCCCGGAGCTCTGGGGAGTAGATCAATGGTGGTGTCGCTGGATCACCTTTCGATCGCGCATCCGGCCCGTATTCGGGGTCCAAGGAGTGGCCGGAGCGGGATAGGGAGTGTTCAGAATACCGATCTGGTTGCCCATGCGCGTCTGCACGGCGGGGCTCACCATCTGCACGTCTTCGAGGCCTTCGATCGTTGAGAAGAGCAGGATATTTAAGGAGCCGCCGAAGAAGAAATTGCCGAAGGGGGTGACCCCTTTGGTCACGGTGTGTCCGTTCTCGACCTGCGGGCTGAAGACCAAAGAGCCGACCGTGTCGAGCCCCACGGGGATGGAGGCGACATAACCCTTGAGCATGTCCGGTTTCTTGCCGGGCAGGTTCTTGTAGGTCACCTCAACGATGATCACGCCGCGCTGAAAACCCTGGAATTGACTGAAATCGGTGCCGGGCCGACCGACGTTGCCGTCCAGGGGCACCCAATTGGGCCAATCGTCGTCGCCGAAGGTCCCCCACGCGTCCTCGGTGCCGGCTTCGACGATCTCGTGGTACTGGATCACGCCGTCCACGGGGCTGTGGAAGTGGTGATACGTGTTGGGCATCAACACACACGCCAGCCCCGAGCCGCCGTTGAATTTCTTTTTGAGCGACTCGGGTGCGCCGGCCAGCATATCGTCCACCGAGATCGGGATGCCCTTAACGTCCAACACGGTGTCTTTTTGCAAGGGATTGTCGATCAGACGTCGATGGTAGACCCCAGGGCTCGTCTCCAAGACTTGCACCAGCGGATTCATGATGCAGTCGGTGGGGGAGACGATCACGTAGTCGCGATCGGGCATGGTCACGGGGCGGGAAGGATAGGTGCCGTCGGGAGCTTGTTTGAGATTGCGGGCGAAGAGCTCATTCCAGCTCCTGTACTCGTCGGCCCGGGTTTTGACGTAGTCTTGAATCTCGAGCCGGGGGTCGGCGATCCACTCGGCCACCACTTTTTGGGATTCAGGGCTGTCCATATAACCTTTATAATCCGCGTTGAATAGGATCAAGAAATCCCTAACGGTATCGAGCGGTTTTGTCGGGTCATTGGGATCGATGCCTTCGACCATCCGGCGGCCCGCTTGGTTGTGGTAGTACAGCCAGGCGAAGTATTGAATCGAGTCCAGGGCGTTGTCGTTGGTGCCCACGATCTGCGGCAACAGGGTGCACACCTGGCTGTAGAAACGTTTGACCGCCAGGTAGAGATCCTCACCGTTTTGATTGCCTTTTCTCCAAGGGTTGTCCGTGGAGCCGTGGTAGGTATAACCTGGGGGCAAAGGTTTTAATCTTTCAAAAGTCAATTGGAACGCAGCCCGGGTGGCCGGATCGTCACGGTAAGCGGCGGTCAGAAAATCCAGGGATCCTCGGCAAGGCGAAGGCTCGTTGTCTTCGGCCCAAATCGTGTGGGGCACGCAAGCGAGCAACAACACGATGACAGCGAGCTTCCAAGGGTTTCGTCTGGAGAGAGAGTTTTGACGGCACGGGGCGTCGGCAGGTCGGACCATGGGAGATCTCCTTCGTGGGTGGGATTCGGCGGGCACACGGGACTGCCGGCAGCAGCCTGCGGGCTGCGTCCACCTCCTCAAATCAAGCTTCATGTTGTAACGCCCATTCAATCTAGCGCACTGAGATCTTAGGGTCCAGTAGCCCATTCGGCTCCGGCTCGGAAATATTGCTCGTCTTTTGTTAGATTGGCGAGGAAGACACAACACAAGGGGAATCGATGCGAAATTTGGTGATTGGGATCGTCGGCGTTTGCCTTGCCCTAAGCTCGACCGTAAGCCATGCCCAGGCAGGAAACTGGTTTCTGACGGTGAAACGAGCCTCGGAGCAGCCCAGCAAGCTCGAGCTATTGTCGGAGGAGCAATTCTCGATTGCCCTCGAATACCGATTGTCCGCGTGGACGAGACCTTTCCACTCCTTCTCAACCCGCCCGAAAACCATCAACTATCACCTGTTGACCGAGTGGGATGGGGTGAGCTTCGACTCAATCCTCGAAGGTGAGATCGTCGGCCGACGCACAGCACCCGGGCTCAAAGAAGATCCGCTCCTGGCCACAATCAACACCGTCACCCTTCGGGACAAACCCATATTGACCGCGCCGTTTGTCGCCGGGGACTATTGGGTGAGCGGTTGTTTGTCGAAACCCACCGGCGCGGGTGGGCTGGGCTCGAAAGCGGGAGGCCTAGCGGAAACTCGATGCTCGAATCCGGTCAAGCTCGAGGTGTCGGCTCGTCCCCGCCCGGATTTGGTGACGCGAAATGTGCGCGTTCGCTCCGCGGTCAAACGCATCAACGGGCCCGATGGCATTATCGTGGGGGACAAGCTCATTTTGAGCGCAGAAGCCTTCAACGCCGGCGATGAGCGTGCCCGGTTCGACTCGATGCTCAGGTTCTTCCAGATACCTCCCAGCGCCAATCGGGATTTCGTCGATCCCGACAACGATCCCATGCTCGCGGAAGCGAGAGTGCCGAAGCTGCGTGAGGGGGGATCCAAGCGTCAATCGACCACCCTTGAGGGTCCGCCGAGCCCTGGAGATTTCCGCTATGCGGTGTGCGTGGATCCGATTCGAGGCATCGGCACTCGGGAGTCGAATCCCGACAACAACTGCAGCCGACCGGTCACCGCGAGGGTACAGAGGTCGCCCACTCCTTGCGTGGATCTGACCGTGGAAAGCGTGACCGGGCTCGGCACAAAGGCTCCGCTGGAACGTTACAACGTGAATTTTGTAGTGAAAAATATCGGTAATCGGGACATGGCTGCTCCGGGTATTGGAAAAATCCAACGCCCCGGAAGGGTGACCCAAAACTCCAATCCCACGGTGTTGCTCGCCGTCGACGACACTCAATCCTTCACTTTCGAGGCCGTGGCCCCGGAAGCATTAGGTCCAGCTTTCGGCAAGGTCTGTGCTCATACCAAGCAAGATTGCAATCCGCGCAATGATTGTTTGGAGATCGCCATCGAAGTGGACGGCAATTAACCCGCCTGTCAGCAAAGCCTTCAGATCACCAGATGTCGGTCGGCGCCGGCAACCTTTGGGCTACTTCCGCCCCCTCAGATCAAGCTCCGTGTTGTAACGCACGGTCGAGCTAATGCACTGAAATCTTAGAACTAGCCAAGACTAGCTCGAAAAAGCCCAGTCCGGCTATGAGTCGGGCATCTATTGAGTTGTCGAGGCGACACACAACTGAAGGGGGATTGATGCGAATTCTAGTGATCGGGATCGTGAGTATCTGTTTTGCCCTAGGGACGGCTTCGATGGGCCAAGCCCGAGCCGGCAACTGGTTTCTCGACGTAAAACAGGGGCCGAATCAAGAGCCCAAGCTCCAGCTGCAGTCGGAAGAGCTGTTTGTCATCGAGCTGCAATATAGATTATCCGCCTGGACGAAACCTTTTTACTCTTTTACGACGCGGCCGAAAAAGATCAACATCCATCTGCTGACCGAATGGGATGGGGTCAGCTTCGACAGAATTCTGGGCGGGGAGATCATCGGTGAGCTGAGAGCTCCCGGGCTCACGACAGGTTCGATTTGGGCCACGGTCGACAGCACCTTGACCCTAAGAAGCTCCAATTTGACCGCACCGTTTTTGCCGGGAGACTATTTCGTCAGCGGATGCCTATCGAGAGCCACGGGAGGTGGAAAAATGGGCTCTGTACTGGGCGCGTCTGCGGCAGCCCGATGCTCTGCTCCGGTGAAGCTCGAGGTATCGCAACGCCCGCGTCCGGATTTGGTCATCTCGAAAGTCCAGGTCAAGTCCGCGGTGAAGCGCATCGGAGGGTCGGGCGGTATACAGCTCGGCGATAGGATCACCCTCAGCGCTGAAACGCTCAACGCCGGCAATGCTCGCTCTCAGTTCCCCTCAAGAGTACAATTCTTTCTGATCCTTCCCAGCGCCAATCGAAGCTTTGTCGACCCCGACAACGATTTGATGCTCGACGACGTGAGGTTGCCGAGACTGGATGCGGGAGAAGCGAAGCTGCAAACGATTACCATCGATGGGCCACCCAATCCCGGAGATTATCGTTTTGGAGTATGTGTGAATCCAATCACGATAGCCCAAGACGGGGAGTTGGATGTCGACAACAATTGCAGCCATCTGGTCACCGCCAGGGTACAGCGGCCGTCCACCCCGTGCGTGGATCTGACGGTGGAATCCGTCAGCGGTCTCGAGACCACCAGGGCACCGCTCGAGCGCTACGACCTGAGCTTTGTGGTCAAGAATGTCGGCAATCGAGACATGACGGCTCCGGGAGTGGCCAAGATTCAACGTCCCGGTCGAGTGAATCAGGATTCCGATCCCACCGGCTTGATCGCAGTGGGTGAGACGGAGACTTTTTCGTTCGTTGGTGTGGCCCCTGAAACCTTGGGGATCTCCGTCGGCAAGGTGTGTGCCCACACCAAGCAGGACTGCAACCCGCGCAATGATTGCCTAGATATCGCCATGGAGGTTCAGGAAAACCCCTGACCGCCTACCGCGGAGAGCCTATTCGGACCAAACCGCAAATTCGTTGCCGTTGGGGTCGGCGAAATGAAACCGTCGGCCCCCAGGAAACGAGAATATCGGTTTGACGATAGAGCCTCCGGCTGCTTCGATCTTCTTTAGGGTTTGCTCGAGATCTTTGCTGTAGAAGACCACGAGCGCGCTGCCCCGGACCGTGGAGGCGGAGAGGTCGGCACGATAAAAACCACCGTCCAGGCCTTCGTCGGCAAAGGAGGTGTACTCGGGGCCGTAGTCGGTGAACGACCAGCCGAACACCTGATGAAAGAAAGCTTTGACGGTTTCGAGGTCTCGGGCGGGGTATTCGACATAGTTGATCTTCTCGTGCTCAGGCATTGGAGCCTCCCTGCTCAGTGATTGGCGTTTGCGATCAGACTGCAGTAGACAGTAAACGGTAGAGCCAAGCGGTGACAGAAGGTTGTCAGCAAAGCTTTCAGACCACCAGATGTCGATCGACGGCGGCTTCGTTCGTCATAGGGATGAACGGCAACTGCTCTGAGAGGAATTAGACATGCGACGATCTTTGGCCCTGCTTCTGTGTGTGCTCGCTTTCGGCTGGACGACCCAGCTGACGGCCGAAACCCGAAATTCCGACCACACCCTCAAATTGGCCGATGGAGCGAAATCCCCCCCGGCGAAGATTGAGGATCTCGCTTGGTTGAAGGGATATTGGACCGGAGAAGGCTTGGGTGGTCAATGCGAGGAGGCGTGGGGGGCGCCGATCGGGGATCGAATGTTCGGTTGGTTCAGCATGCGCAAAGAGGACAAGCTGGTGTTTTCCGAAGCCATGACGGTGGTAGAGGTGGACGGCAGCCTGGTGATGCGCATCAAACACTTTGATGCCGACTTCGTGGGTTGGGAGAAGAAAGAGCATTACGTCAGCTTTCCGCTGGTGAAATTAGAGGCAGACACTGCCTATTTCAGCGGCTTGACGTTCAAACGGGTCGAGGATCGTTTGGAGATCTATCTGGTGCTCGCTAACAAAGGTCAACGCACGGAGCATAAATTCGAGATGAGCCGCACCGATTGGTAAACGCGCCGATCTACGAAGTGCCCGGCACCGGTCTGCGAAGTGCCCGGCACCGACCTGCAAGCGGCTCAAGGATCTGGGGCGTCGGCTTCGGTCGCAATACAGGTGCTGGACGGGAAACGTCGAAGATCTGTGGCGTTGAAGGTCCATTCCGGCGTAACGACTCGGCCCGTGCTTTGAGCAAGGTACCAGGCCGTCTGGGAGCGCGGGTTCTTGAGCACGTGCAGATCTTGGGCGGGCATATAGCTCTGGGCCAGCAATAGCAGGCGCTGAGTATCCGATTGGGCCACGTCGACTACGATCACCGCGTGGCCGGGGAACCCGCCTTGAATGAAGACATCCCCAGGCAGCGCCTGGGCTGGATCCGCGACGGGCTCGAGCTCTTGGGCCAGGGAATAGCTGCCGGCGTAGTTGAAGACCGAATCCAAGTAGCGACGGAATTGCCCGTAGGAATCGTCGGGCTCGGCGTGCCGCGACCAGCGGACGGAATTTCCTCGGACCACGGGTCTCCGGCCGGCGGCCCAGGAGAGCCACGGCGAACGGTCACCGCTGGTGAAATTGAAAGCGATTTGGTCACCGCAGCCTCGGCCCCATAGGTATTCCGCACGAAGCCGCAAAACCGCGTCGGCGCACTGTTGTAAATCCCGGGTCCCGACGTCGATGTCGAAAACCGCCACGTGTACGTCGCGCGCTTTGGTTTTACCGTTGAAATAGCGGACTGGGGTCCCGGCGGGTTTCAAGGGCAAGGTTCTCAGCCACGCGCCGAAACTCGCCTCTTCAAGGAGGATTCGCTCGCTGCCCTCGGGTGCCGGGATATCGGTGAGCCGGCGTTTCGAGGTTGGATTCCATGGGAATTCCTGGGCCTGGACGGAGCTGCCGAGCAGCAGAGCCCCCGCCACGAGACCCATCTGAATCTTTCCGGCTCGACCTACAAACCCCATAGCCACCTCCAGGTGATTGGACTTCCTTCGTGCCAATGGGGTTCCTGGGACCCTGGGCCTGTTGCAATAGACGGCCCTGCGCATCTAACGGTCGATACCTACCCGGATTATGTGTTCCGTGAAGGCTACGAGCTCATGCCGCTCGACGATCTTCAGATTTTCACCGGAAGATTTGGTCATCTGCCGAACGTGCCGTCAGAGGCAGACACGGACTACGGGCGCCGGATCGATGTGACCGAGCTGCAAATTCGGATGCTCGAAAAAATCGAGGAGCTGACCTTATACACCCTGGAGCAGCACAGGACCATTCGGGAGCAGCAAAACCTGCTCGAGTCACAACAAGAGCTGTTGGAACGTCAGAGCGCCTCGATGCGAGCTCTTGAAGATCGATTGGCGTTGATAGAAGGCCGTCTCGACTGACTTTAGGCGAAACGCCACCTACGGACGCCGCCCGGATATCCGGGCGGCTCAAGGTAACGGTTAGTGGACGGTCGTGCCGTTGGGGCAGAAGGTGATGGTGTAGCTCGTGTCGTTGAAGGTGGTGCCGCCACCGCTGCCGTCGACATAGCAGTTGAAGGTGGAGGTGGCGTCGTCGAATTGGTAGGCGTAGGCGGTGGGGCAGGCCTGTTTGAGGAAGGTGATTTTGCCTTCCACGTCCGGGCCGTCCGTCTGCGTGCCGTCCCAATAGGAGTTGGTGTTTTTGCCGGTGCCGTTGAAAGTGCATGCGATGCTGTCGCCGCTGTTGTTGACCTGGCCCGACTTGATACCCAGATTCAGGCTCGACCACACCGTGCAGCCGCAGCAGACGTCGTTCGTGTAGTCTGTTTTCGCCTTGATGCAATTGTCGGTGCTGCCGTTGCAGCTATACATGTTGGTGTAGGAAAGAGTGACCGGGGATGTGCCGCCCGGAGGGGTTTGGCTGAACGTCGTGTTGCAATTGAAGTAGCCGTCCGCTCCTTGGGTGATCAACGAGCAGATGTTGACCGGCGTGTTGAAGCCCAGGAGGTCGCCGCAGGTGAACGGCCCCGTCTTGCCGTTAACGCCGGTGGCGGTGAAGAGGCCGGGGCGATTCGGGGCTGCGATGGCGGATAGGAGATCGTAGGACAAGCCGCAGCTCTGAGACGTGCAATCCGAGTCCTTGGCGCAATAGCTCAGCTTGCTGAGGTCGATGCTGCCGCCGCTTAAGGCATTGGAGATGTCCGGCATGGTGACATTGACGAAATAGAATTTTTCTTTTTGGCCACCGGGAGCCGTGCCCGTCGGCAGGTTGGCGGAAAAGTCCCAGCCGCAAGCTCTCTTGCCGTTCTCGGTGGCGGAGCCCGGGGTGGTGCACCAATAATCCTTGATCACCGTGCCTTGTTCGCCGGAATCAGGGGTTTGTCCGCTGGTCAGCCCCATGCTGATCGGAATATGTGCGCCGTTGATCACGCTCACGTCGTAGAAATCGATGGCGGTCTTTTGGAAAGTAAATTCCGCGATGGTCGCGCCGTTGCTGGTGCCGGTGGTGTAACCACAACCCAGAGCGTTGTCGTCGTCGTTGCAATTGCCGATGGCACAATGGGTGAAGTCGCCCGAGGCGTTCTGGCAACCGACCCGGGCGGAGGCGCCGCCGCTGAAAACGATGTCGTTTGCCTCGTAGACGGGGATCGTCATGGTGTTGGTGGTGACACCGTTTGGGGTGCCGGCCGCGTCCAACATAAAGGTTTCCAGGAGATCGCTGCCGCGGTCGGTGCCCGGGCTCGGGATGTCGTAGAAACAAAATGCTTTATCGTCGTTCACGAAGCGACAGGTTGTACCGAAGGGACAGGTGAAATTCGTCGGGCCGGACGCATTGGCACATGCGTTGGCATCGGCCCCTCCCGGTCCGGTACCCGCCGGCGGTGGACCGACCGTGCCCGACACCAGGCTGAACCAAACGGCTTGATCGCATTGGTTGTCGAAAGTCAGAGTCCTGGTGCCGATTTTGGTCGAGGCGGGCTTGGATTTCGGGGCCTTGGGATAGACCACCAGGGGACCGCCGGCACTCGGGAAAGACAATGAGTTTTGAGAATAACCCTGCCCCATGGATTGGAGGGAGACATTCTCGCAATGGGTTGCGTTGTTGTTGACGAATTGGTTGTAAAGCGACACGTTGCAAGTGGTGGAGGCGCTGGAATCGGTGAAGGTGAGGGTCAGGGCGCCATTGGCGGTGAGATCCTGGTCGAGGATCAAAGAAGCGTTGGTCAGGCTCGTGACCGAGCTCGGGCATGGCGAAGGATCACAGGCCACTGTGATGCCCGCCGGTCCATTGGGGAAAATGAAGGCCAGGATTTGGCTTTGGGGCGTGATGCCTGTGGTCGCGGGAAAGGTGAGGGTATTTCCCGAGGCGGCTTGGGGCACGCAGGTGCTGTTGGCGGCATCGAATTGGGAGCTGGAGTCGAACTTTGCCGTGCACGACGAAAGGGGACCCGTGAAGGTGACGGTGCCGTTGGCGGGAATCAGACACGATACCGACGCCGCGCTGGTGATGGTTTGCGTCGCTGACGGGCATTGCACCTTGACCCCGCCGTTGGCCCAGTCTCCGGGATAGTCGTCGAGGAACGTCCAGGAAACGCCGGACGTCACACCCTGTTGGGGCGAGAAGACCAGTGTGTTGCTGCCTGTCGCCGCGGGTTTGCAGGTGCTGCTTGCGGGATCGAATTGGGAGCTTGAGTCAAAAACGGCCTTGCAGGAGCCGTCGGCACCGCTGAACGTGATCGAAGAGCTGGGCGTGATCCCACAGCTTTTCGAGTCGGTGCTGGTGATGGTCATCTTCTGGTTTTGGTCGGGGCAGACGAAGCTGACCGGGAAGTCTTGGGTTCGATTGTCGATAATGAGCCAGGTGACCGGGCTCGATCCCCCGTCACCACCAGCCGCAACGGGTTGGGGCAGGAGGGCAAGCGCTGAAACCACGAAAAATACCGTCCAGCAGACGGCATGGCGGAAGAGGGCCGCGTTGCAACGAGTAGCCATGGCTGACGAGCTCCTTTTTGAGACTATAGTCCAGCGATATTATCACAAGATCAGATGCTCAATGCTCGATAGCAACGGTCAGGACTTTTCGTCCGCCACGACTCTTACCCACAGGCTCGGCTCGACCCAACACCGTGGCCCCGGCGCCGTTGACCCGAGACCGTCGGGAAGCTTTGGGATCGGGTCGAGCCTTGCTCAGCCGCCACCCTTGCGGTGGGTTTCGACGGTGGCGCGTATCCAGTCTTCAAAGACTGAGATTTGGGTGTAGACGCCGAAGAGATCCGATTGTCCGCAACCACGACCCCAGCTGACCACTCCGAGCAGCACGGGGTGGGCCGTGCGACCCAGGGTATCCGAAGGTTTGTAGTAAAGGGGGCCGCCGCTGTCTCCTTGGCAGGCGTCGTACTCCCCGGAGACGAAACCCGCGCACATCATGCCGACCACGATGTCGTCACCGAAAGGCGCGTACTTTTTCGCGCAGGTATCGCGGTCTACCATCGGCAGTTGGACCTGCATGAGCTTCTTGGAGGCGAATCCGTCCTCTTTGCGTCCCCAACCCGCGGTGTAGACGGAGGTATAGGGAGAGTAAGCCCATTCGATCTCACGATTGGTGGGTAGCCGAATGCTCAAGCGCCGGGCCTGTAGGTTTTGCTGTGAGTCGGCCAAGAGCAGCAGCGCGATGTCGTTTTCGAGGGTCGTGGGGTCGTAAGCGCCGATGTTGTCGGCCGCGCTCGGCACGAAGATTTGCTTCACCTGTTGGTGCTCGCCTTTATTCGCGGTGAGATCGAGGGTCCCGCCCAACACCTTAAAAAGCTGGGGATCCTCGACCACACCTTTGGAAACCACGCAATGGGCGGCGGTGACGGCCCAGACCGGGTCGCGAGCTTCGCTGGTCCATTGGGAGAAATCACCCTTTTGGGTGAATTTCGGAGCGATGAACGAGGCGCCGCAGATATGCTTGTCGTTTTTCTGCAACGAAAGGATCCATGGCGCTTTTAAGATCGTTCCGTCTACCTCTACGCCGTTGAGGACGCGATCGCCTTCTCGGGCTCTCGTACCCTTCTCCCCGGCATAGGCATCTCCGGCACAAAGGGATACGGCCAAGAGCAACGCGAGGCAGCTACCGCTCAGCTGGATGTTGCGATCGATCACTTTTTCGTCCTCTCTAAATCAGGGTAGGTTCCCGAGCCATTGTTTGACGTCTTGGGTGTCAACCGACGTGTAGATCCCCCCAGAGCCACAATATCGCTCGCTCCCGTCGGGGATCTTGCGCGAGGTGATGCCCGCCAAGCGGTAGCTTCCTTTCTCGACATCGAGGGTCAAAAGCGGGCCTCCGCTGTCGCCTTCACAGGTGTCGACCGCCGTGCCCTTCGGATTTCGCGCGATGTACTCGTGCCCGGCCAAACAACCGGAACGCTCGCTGTCTTCGTTGGAGCAGAGCTCGGCTTTGAGCGTAGCGAGCCGCTTCACGCCTCCGGAGCTCGAATGATCGCTGGCCCCGAAGCCGACGATGAGCCCATGAGACTCCAGGGAGCCGACCCCTTCTCGCCATGGGAAAGCGAAAGGGCTCAGCATCTCGGGCTTGTATTGGGTGCGAACCACGGCTAGGTCGAGGGCGCGCTCTCCTCCGGGCGCATCCTCTCGACAGTAGCCCTCATGGAATCGATCCACTCGATCGCTCAGCTGCGTTCTGTGGCTCCAACCGATATCCGTGGCGTCACCGGCGACTGTTGAGGTGCCGAAAAAGAGCTCGCTCAAGGGCTCGTCGCAAGTGCAATGGGCGGCGGTCAGCACCTTGCCGTCGCCCAAATAGACCCCTGAGCAGACGGGCTTGCTGTCCCTCAGTAGGGCGACGACGAACGGAAAAGAATAACTCAAGCGAAAATAGTCCGCGCCCAGGAATTTGAGCAGCGCGACGATGGATTCCGGGGGCGGTCCAGCTTGAGTTTCGCCGGAAGACTGCGGTGGCGTGATGCCGGCTGCCGGATCCGATGGCCCGCAGACGGCGTTCGGGCCGCATAGGAGCTCAAGGCCATCCAGCTGAATGGGAGCCTCCTTCGGCTTGATCAACGGAGGTTCCGGTCCCTGAAATTTTGGATAGACGAGGTTTCTGTTCCGGGTGATCCGCGCTAGGTCGTAGTAAATTTGCAGATTGTTTCTTCTGGAATAGATTTCCTCAGTCAGACGGCGTTGAATTTCGAAGCGGGAAAGGGCGCCGTGGTTGTTGATGATGACGTCGTCACGGTCCCACTCATGGTAGGAAAGTCCGTAGTCGGAGCTCTCGAGCCCTTTCTCACCGCGGCCACCAAGACCATCTCCGCGGCCGCCGCCACCGAGACCGTCTCCACCTCCGCCGACACCGGCCGATCCACCGGCAGCTCCCCCTCCGCTTCCGCCGGCTTGTGCCCAAGCCGCCCAAGCTCCAAAGACCCAGAGCAACCCGATCACTCCATAAATTCCGAGTTTGCCGACCTTGGTCCTTGCTCGCATCTCCCGCTCTCCCCTTTTCGTTTTTTCTTGTCCTCCTAAGCAGCGCAGACCATCACCGAAATCCACCACGGCTTGCCTGGATTTCGGGATGCTGGATCAGCTCGGGCAAGGCAGGGGAACCCATGGGCGCCAATGCTGAATTTGGCGCTACCCTCGTAGTCGGCGGGAAAGGTGGAGGCCTTGCGGCCCCCGCTGCAGGCCGCCGGCGCCTGATTCAGCTCACGGGTTTAATCAATCCTGTGGTGTCGATTTTGCTCAGGGATTCCACCAGGTCCTTGAGGTGGTCCAGGCTCTTCAGGGTGCGGTCCAGGTGGGCGGAGATCTTACGATCCTCCAGGTTGACGAATTTCATGTGCCGACCCAGGCCTTGGACCAGGGGCAGCAGATTTTCGTCCACCGCTTGTGCCAGCTCGCCGAAGAGCTCCACCACGCCGCTGGGCAAGGTCTGCACCACCTGGGCACCCCTCGGAGCCTCTGCCACGGCGCGCAGGGTTTGATCCAGGCGGTCGAGGTACGGCGATAGGTCCGGACCGGCTGCGGGCGGCGCGCCGGCCGAAGCGGGGGCTCCAGGCACCGCAGGCACGGTAGGCACCGCAGGCGCAGCAGGTTGGGCCTTCTGACCCGTGACCACCAGCTCGGTGAGCTTCTCCAACACGCCGTCGAGGCGATCCGTGACCTCGCGGCCCGATCCCTCTGCCGGGGCGGTCGCTTTGGCGGCCTTGCTCGCCGCCTGGGCGATTTTGGTTTGCTGGGAGTGCAATGCGCCGAGGCCTTCGAGGGTCTTGCGCAGGTGGTCCACATACGGCTCGAGGGCCTGGGCCAGCTCCGGCCCGAGCTGGATGTCCACCGCTCCCGGCGACGCCGCGGCATCGCCGCCCCGGCTCGCGGCTGCTTTGGCGGTTTCGGCCAGGGCTTTGGCGGTCGCCGACGCGGCTTCGCTTTGGGCAGCCACCAAGGCTTGGGCGCGCTCGCCGGCCTGCTCGGTGGCTTTGAGGATCGCCCGGTCGATGTCTGACAGGCGGTCGGACATGAGGCCCAGCTGACCCAACATGCGGACCGCAGGATCCTCGTCGGAGCCGCCCATGGCTTGAACCCGGGCGAAACCCCGTTTGATTTCGTCCCAACGCTCCGCCTGCTTCTCGGTCAAGGTGCCGCGCAGCTCGCCGAGCTTGAGCAGATTGGCCTCGGCGCCGGTGGTCAAGGTTTGAGCCTCGCCGGCGTAGTGATCGTCGATCAGGGCTTCCAGCTCCTTCTCGTTCATCACCGACACGACTTTTTCGGCCAGCTTATTCATGTTGCGATAGGAGCCCTGGAGCTGGAAGCGAGGCTCCGTGCGGAAGGCGTCGTCCTGGGCGGCGGACTCGATATATTGTTGATTGACCCGCAGCACCACCTCTTGGATGCGTAACATTTTTTTCAACACTGAAAGGATTTCTTCCAGCTCCACGCCGGAATAGTCGTGGCTCAGCTGATCCGCTTGAATGGGCTCTCCCTGGGCCATTTTCACCAACAGGCCGACGTCCGCCGGCTCGCGGGTGGTGAGCGGAGCCAGCACCGAATTCGAGGTCAGGGAGTTCTCGATGTAAGAGAGGGCGAAGACGTCGTCCTTGCCTTCCAAGATGTCGCCCAGATTGTAGGTGTCGGCACGGTTCGCCAACATGTCGGGAATTTGGAAGGCCTCGCCGCTTTCCGTATAGGGATTGCCCGCCATGCACACGGCAAAACGCTTGCCCTTCATGTCGTAGGTGCGGGTACGGCCGTTCCACACACCCTCGATCCGGCGCTGGGCGTCACACAAGGAAATAAACTTTTGCAGCAGCTCGGGGTGGGTGTGCTGGATGTCGTCCAGGTAGAGCAAGACGTTGTTGCCCATTTCCAGCGCGAAATTAATTTTCTCCACCTCTTGTCGGGCCGTGGCGTTGGGCGCCTCTTCCGGATCCAACGACATGACGCCGTGGCCCAGGGCCGGGCCGTTGACCTTGACGAAGACTTGCCCGAGACGGTTGGCGATATATTCCATCAGGGTGGTTTTGCCGTAGCCGGGGGGAGAGATGAGCAGCAACAGACCCATTTGATCCGTGCGTTTGCCCTCGCCGACGGTGCCCATCTGCTTGGCGAGATTGTCGCCGATGATCGGTAGATAGACCTCGCTGATCAGTCGATTGCGGACAAAGGCGGACATCACCTTGGGTTTGTACTCGCCGAGCCGCAGCTCTTCCCGGCGCCGCTCCAAGAGGCGATGTCTGGCCTGTTGAAAGGCTCGGAAACCCGGTACCCGCTGGTGGCGATAGGCGGTGAGGCGAGACAGCATCTCGTCGAGGCGCAGGGACATGTTGCGGCCCTCGACCCGCGGGTGCTGACCTAATAGACCTTCGACAATCTTGCCCTGCAAAGCGCTCGACGTGGTGCGTTCGAGGCGACGCTCGGTGATCATCAACACCACCGCCTCGTCGAGGCTCGGCCGCAGATCCGCGAGCTTGCCCTCGCCCAGCATCTCGCTGTGCCCGGCGTCGAGGAAAGCTTGCACCCACGCCCGGGCCAAGTGATAGCGCTCGCTCAGATCGTCGGACAGCTCTTGGAGATCCTCCTCGAAATCCCGACGGCTCTGGTGCAGGTCTAGGTATTGGAAGAAGGCGTCCCGCAGCTGCTCGGCCTCGGCGCTGGTGACGAAGGCGACGGGATGTTTGGACAGCTCCTCGAAGAGGTAGTCGGCGCTCAACCGAGCCTCTTCTTTGGGGGTCTCGATGCCGAGGCCGTCGAGGAAGGGGATCATGGCTTCGGTGAGCTCGTCCACCAGCCGGACGATGGCCGGGCTGTGGGCGAAGGCCGAGCGCAGACGGCTAAGGCTGCGGCTTCGACGCTCCCATTGCACCCGCGCGGTTTGCTCGGGGAAGAACGCCCAGAAGAGACAGGCCAGGGACCTTGGACGGGGCGCGAAACGTAGCAGACCGGCGGTGGTGTAGAGGCTGACCAATTGCTCCAAGATGAGCGCTGCGTCCTGGTCGTGCAGACCCCGCTCGTAGCCTTCGTCGTAGCGCTCGGAGATGTACTCGCGCACCACGGGCAGCAGGCCGGCTTTTTCGTTCTCGGCGCCTTCGAGAATCGCTTGTTGCAAGGCATGGAGGGAGAGCCCGTTTTTCTCCTGCTCGGCGTCGGCGAGCAAGCACGCCGCCAGATACTCCCCGCGGTAGACCGCCGGGGTCTCCGACACCAGGAGCTGATCCCAATAGTCGCGGGTCTTCTGGAAGCTCTCATCGTCCACCCGGGCGTGGAAATCCGTGCCCGTGAGGTGAAAGGCCATCACCGTGTCGCCGTCGCGATCGGTTTGCGGCACCATGGTCAGGTCGAAAGCCTGGGTGTTGACCGAGAAGCGATGGCGCCCGAAGCGGATGATGTCGGCGCCCGATTCGTAGATGTCGGCGCGATCCCGTTGGGAGCGTGCCGCTTCCTCGCGGGCGGTTTTGAGCTTGGAATCGAGCTCGTCCGCCTTGACGCTATCCCCTAGATCGCGCAGGTCTTTGGACAGATCCCGCAGCTTGGCGACCATGGCGTCGCCGACGAAATAGGCGTTCAGGGCATCGGCGTCTTCCAGGCTCGCCGAGCGTCGACGAATGCCGTCGAGGATGCGCTCGGCCGCTTGCAGCAAACGCCCGGCCTTGCGCTGACGCTCGTCCATGAGGTTCTGCTTCTTGGAGCTGAACGCCTCGTAGATGTCCTCGCGCTTGGTCGACAGCTGATCCAAGAACTCATCGAATTCGCCGAATCGACCCTCGAGCTCTTCGAGCTGGAGCAGGAGCTTGGAGAGCTGCTCGTCGCATTTCTCCGGGCTGTCGGCCATGGCCAAGCCGCCGGATACGCTTTGGCCGAGCAGCTGGAATTGGGCGCCGAACTCGGCCCGGCCCTCGGTGGACAACAGCTCCTTGCGCCGCGCCTCGGCGATCGCCCGACCGCGGTTGAGGGCCGCCAGCACCTCGGCGATGCCTTCGAGGATGCCCGTGCGCTGGGTGGGGTCGGCGATGTCGAGCCCGCCGATGATCTCGGTGAGCATTTCGAGACCCCGGCCGATCTCCTCCAACCGCTCGGCGATCGGCGCGGCGTCGGTGGTTTTCTCCACCGACTCCACCAGATTGACTTGCTCGTCGATCTCGTCGTGGTAGGGCTGCAAGGCCTCCGGATCGAGCAGGAACTCGACGGTTTCCGCCGACAGCTCTTCGAGCTTCTTCACCAAGCGATCTTCGAGGGCGTCGACCCGCTCGAGGTCCATGTAGCGCAGCTCTTTCAAGCTGATCAGCTTGCCCCGTTGGGTGCGCAGCTCCGCCAGGGCGCGCACGAAGGGGTCGACGGTTTCCCGTGGCTCGGAGCGCAGGCGGTGGAAGAGGGCTTCTATCTCTTCTTCGGCCTTTTCCAGGGATTCCACCGCCCGGGCGCGGATCGCTTGGACCTTCTGGAACTCGCCGACGATCAGGTCGGCGGTCTCGCGTACCTTGGTCAGGGGCTCGTCCAAATCGCCGACGTCGTCGGAGGAAAGCCAATAGTAGGCGTCGGCCATGCGCACGGTGGAAGCGATCAGGTCTTCGAATCCCTGAACCGAGGGCGCTTGGTCGATCGCTACCCGGCTGACGCTCAGCGCATCGGAGATGCCGCGCACCAGCTCCGCGTTGCCGACCTTTTCCAAAAAGCTGCCGCCGGTGGGTGCTTGGGCGGCGAATTCGTCGGATACGTAGGGGGTTTGCCACAGCTGCATGGGGTGCACGCGGGTGGCCTCGTCGTTGGTAGAGCGGAAAATCACCAGCTTGCCGTCGTTGAACAACGTCATGCCGTGGCAGTGGATCGGGTTCTGGACTTCCTTGCGGATGAGGTTGTAGTTGAGCAGGATCGAACGGCCTTCGAGGCGTTCATGGAATACGTAGAGCACGTCCTCACCGTTGGGCGAGCGGATCACGCGTTTGAAGTGCATGTCCTCCACCGTGCCTTCGAAGGTCTTGGTGGTGCCGTCCTGGAGGTAGTAGCCGCCGGGGAAAATGAGGCCGTGGTCCTCGGGCAGGCTTTGGCAAGCCTGGCCGATGGCATCGATGCGGTCGACCTTCTGGGTCCGGGTGTTGAACACCAGGTACCGCCACACGGTTTCGTTGTAGGGCAGCACCTTCATCACGATCAGGCTGCCCAGCTCGGCGTAGAAAATCTTGGCGTCGGCGAGGCTTTGGTGAGGCTCGTCCACGTCCTCGCGATAGATACCCTGGCCGTCCTCGGTGTTGTCCTCCACCTTGACCGTCAGGTCTCCACCGACGGTTTCCACGAAGACCTTGTCGAGAATCGAAACGTGGGGGTGGCGACCCAAGACGTGGTGGTCGCGGGTGGTTTCAACCCACTCGAAATCGTGAGACGGCGGCAGCACGTCGTCACGCTCGCCCCGATTGTCGATGTAAGTGGCTTTGCCGTCAGGGGTCAGGGCCCAACGGAAAACCTTGATGTCCTCCAGGGAGTTGCCGGTCTGGAAGATCGCCAAGAGCTTGCCGTCGACCTTGCGCAGCTGGAGCAGCTGGGTGTCTTTGTAATATTTGTAGAGCTCTTGGAACTCGGTCAGAAATTTCTTTTCGCTCAGAAAGTTGCGCGGGTCGTCGCCGGCGACGGATTCGAAGGTGAAACCGCCGGAGTCGTTCTCGCTGAAGGTGTGGAGGCTGAAGACGTCCTCCACCTTGATTTCCGTGCGCAAGCCGAGAAAGACGTTGTAACCGAACAACATCAGGTCGCCCACGGTTTGGATATCCCGCGGCACGCAATTGTTCTCGGTGCGGATCCGCTCGTTGCCGATCACCGTCATTTCGGTGCCACCGAACAGCTCGAGACGCTGCTGGTTCAGGCTTTCGGCGCGAGTCCGCAAGCTCTTGGCGTGCTCTTCGAGCCGCGCCTTGAGGATTTCGTAAGTTCCCTGCTCGATGTTGTGGCCCGCCTTGGGGCTTTCTTGGGGATCGGTGTCGTTGCTCATGAAATCAAATCCGTGCGTGCTGACCTACGGTTGAGGGCTGGAAAGCGAAACTAGCGGCAGCGAGCGTCCATTCGGAGCCGTCGGGTCCGAATCGGGATCTAGGAATCCGTGCCTGGCAACAGATTCCGCGAGATCACCGGACGCCGCTCCAACCGGTTGGGCGGAGCGGCGTCGGCTCAAGCTATTTCTCCCAAAGATCCCCCAAGGGGGTGTTGTCCAGGTCGAGCTGGCGGGCGGCGTCCAACAATTGTTTGAGCTGGGCTTGCTTGGTGCCTTTGGCGCTGCCGATCAATCCGGCCAGGAAGGACGACAGGGTCAAGTTGGCCACGTCTTCAGATTCCACACCGCTGAGCACGTCGCGCAAGTCGTTGGTGAAGCTGGACTTGCCGGAGAGATAGTCCTTGAGCAGCTTCTGGCTGGTCTGGCTCTTGTCGACAAAGGCGTCGGCCGCCTTGCCCAGGCTGATGGAGTTGACCAAGCGATCGAAGAACACGCTCTCGCCACCGACGATGTCGATCTTGGCATTCTCCAAGCCGGTGGCGACCACCGTGGCTTGGGCCTCGGCGATGTCCTTCTGAGCTTGCAGCGCCGCCAATTGAACTTCTTTGTCCATCTCCAGGCGCAATCGGTATTCCTCGTGGTCCCGGGCTTGCTCGTCGAGCACCTTCATGGACTCGGCCTTGGCCGCCAGGCCCTCGGCCTCGCCCTTCAGGCGCTCGCGAATGGCCTCGCCTTCGGATACGCCCTTTTGACGCAACACCTCGGCTTCCGCTTGACCCTTCTTCTGCAAGACCTCGGCGTCGCGCTCGCCCACCTCGGCCTCGGCGAAGCCTTGCTTGCGATAGGCCTCCGCATTGGCCTCTTTGACCCGCACCTCCGCCAAACCCACCTTCTCGATGGCCGCGGCGTCGGCTTCTTTTACTTGCACGTCCGCCAAGCCGGTGGCCGCGTGCTCGGCCTTGATGCCTTCGGCCCGTCGGATTTTCGCCTGGGCCTCTTTGTCGGCCACCGCCAAGGCGGCCTCCGCCAGGGTCAGGTCCTCTTTGGCCTTGTGCTTGGAAGCTTGCTCCGCCGCCTCCGCCGCTTTGATGTCCTTGACCAGCCGCTCTTGGGCCTCGGCCTCGGCGCCGATGATCTTCGATTCCTTGGTTCGTTTCGCCTCTTCCACCAGGCGTAGGCGTTTGATCGCCTCTTCCTCTTCGGCCACGGTTTTATCAACCGCCACCCGCTCGCGCACCACGTTGGCGATTTCCCGCTTCTCGTGCTCGACCTCTTTGTCCTTGGCGATGGTCTGCAGGGTGACCTCGCGCTCGCGGGCCACCACCTCGATCTGCCGCTCTTTCTCCACCCGCTCGGTTTCGACGGCGATCACCCGCTCGCGATTCTTTTCCGCGACCTGGATTTCCCGCATGCGGTTTTCTTCTTGAATGCCCACAGCCTCGTCGGCCTTGATGCGCGCGGTTTCCGCTTTGAGCCGTTCCTCGGCTTGCACCTTGAGGGTTTCCGCTTGCTCCCGGGCTTGCACGGATTCGATCTCGCGTTTCTGGCGCGACTCGGCGTCCGCCTGCTGGCGTTCCAGCTCGAGAATCGTCTCCCGGGCTTCCACGTCCTGCTTTTTGATTTCTTTCTCTTCGTTGCGCTTCCACTCGTTGGTGTGGATGTGCTGCTGGGCGGTCAGCTCGGTGATCTTGCGGATGCCCTGAGCATCGAGGATGTTGTGCTCGTCGAGCTTGGAAAGCGGAGTTTGCTCCAAGTAATCGATGGCGCAATCTTCCAGGCTGTACCCGTTGAGATCGGTGCCGATCACCTCGATGATCATGTCCCGGAACTCGTTGCGTTTGGTGTAGAGATCCTCGAAGTCGAGCTTCTTACCGGCGGTTTTGAGCGCCTCGGAGAATTTGGCGGCGAAAAGGGTCTCCAAATGACCCTGATTCGAGGCGCGGTCACAACCGATGGCTTGGGCGACCTTGATCACGTCCTCAACGGTTTTGTTGACGCGCACAAAGAACGTCACCTTGATGTCGGCGCGAATATTGTCGCGGCAAATCAGGCCGTCGGATCCGCTACGATCGATTTCGATCGTTTTTACCGAGATATCCATGAACTCGAGTTTGTGGATCACCGGGAATACAATCGCGCCGGTGAAGAAAACCTTAGGCTCTGGATCCCCGATCCGGGTACGAATCAATGCTTTGCCCTGCTCCGTTTTGATCAGGCCGATACCGATACCCATATTCTGCTCCTTGCTGAAAGCTCGATCAGTGGTCTATGTTGAAGTTTTGGGGGCGACAATGTTGTGCTCGTCGTCGAGCTTGGTGAGCGGGGTCTGCTCAAAATAGTCGATTGTGCAATCTTCCAGGATATACCCGTTGAGATCGGTACCGATCTCAACGAGGATCAGGTCCCTGAGCTTGTCGCGTTGGGTGTATAAATCCTCGAAGTCGAGCTGCTTGGCCGCGGTTTTCAGGGCCTCAGAGAATTTGGCGGCAAAGAGGGCCTCCAAATGATCTTGGTTCGACGCACGCTCGCAACCGAAGATCTGAGCCACCTTGATCACGTCCTCAACGGTTCTGTTGACCCGCACGAAGAACGCGACTTTAGTGTCGGCGCGGATTTTGTTGCGGCAGATCAAGCCGTCGGAGCCGCTGCGCTCGATCTTGATGATTTTTGCGGTGATGTCCATGATCTCAACTTGGTGGATCATCGGCCACACCCAAGAGCCGTTGAAGAAGACCTGGGGTACCTCGTCGCCAACCCGAGTCCGAATTAATGCTTTTCCCTGCTCCGTTTTGATCAGGCCGATGCCCATCTCCGCTCCTTGCTGAAAGCTCCACCCGTGATCTACGCTCGGCTGCTGCGCTTCGTGTTGGGTATTGCCATAAAATTTACGACGTCGAGCTAGCTGCCCAACAGCTCCGGCTCCAAGGGCGTGACCCAATACACGCCTTGGGCCGGGTCGTATTGGTAGATCACCGCTTTGCCGCCGTAGCGGAAGGCCGCGGCCGTGTCTTTGGAGCGAACTTGGATCACCATCGAGCCGGAGTCGACCTCCGCTTGGCCGAAGCGCTGGTCCACCCGTTGCGTGCGGATGGTGCAGGTCTGTCCCACCAGCTCTTGGCTGCGGGTGCCCGTGCCGGCGCTCATGGCCCGTTGGATCGGCTTCATGGCGGCTGCGGTCGCGGCCATAGCCAGGGCGAAGCTGGCGGCGGCCAGCAGCAGGGCGATCCACAGCCCGCGGGTCGCCAGCTCCTGGAAGCCCGGAATGAACAACGTGCCGGACAGGCTGAAGAGCCAGCTGAAAATGATCATCAAGCTCCAGCTGAAGGTCCGCGGCACATCCCCCAAGCCGGCCCCCTCGTGATACGCGGGACCCGAAACCATGGCCTCGGCGTGGCCTTCGAGAGCGTGGGCGTGACCGTCTACGGCACCGTCGGCGGCGTCCAGGGCGTCAGGGGCTGAAATGGCATCCGCAAGACCCTCGCCCGCAGCGTCGGCAGCGGCGTCTCCCAGGCCCTCGGCCAATCCTTCGCCGGCTCCGTCCACGGCCCCATCGATGGCTCCGTCCAGGGCTCCGTCGGCGCTGTCGAGCCACTCGAGGCTGAAAATGCCCGAGAGGGAAAGCAGCCAGTAGAGGGTCACCGGAATCATCAACCAGGTGAACGGCTCTGTCGGCAGGGAAAAAGCCGCCTCTAGCAGTTTTGTCAGGAATTCATTCACGCCTTAGCTCCAGTCCGTCATCTTGGGGGGCAATACGCGGGCACAAGGTCGGCTATTCGGCAAATTGTCAGGATTCCCGGGAATCCGTCGGGAAATCACTTCAGCAGATCATTGGGGATCGTACCGAGCATCATATTCGATCCCACGAGCCCCGTGCGAGGGCACGGTGATCCCTGGGCCTTTCACCGGCCCCCATGGATAAGGCGAGAAATCGAGCTCAAACTGATCGCGCGAGCGCGCCGTCGACCCGAAGATTTTGCCCGTTGATGTAGGAAGCGGCGTCGGAGAGCAGGAAGGCGACGGTGGAAGCGATTTCGTCCACCCGTCCGTACCGGCCGGCGGGGATGCGAGCCACGGCTTGCGCGGACTCGGGGTAGCTGTCGATGAAACCGGGCAAAACGCTGTTCATGCGCAGGCCTTGGCCGGCGTAACGGTCGGCGTAGAGCTTGGTGAAAGCTCCCAGCCCGGCCCGCAGGGCGGAGGAGATGGGAAAGCCCAAGTCGGGCTCGTAGGCGGCGAAGGTAGAGATGTTGACGATCGCGCCCGATCCCTGATCTTGAAAAATCGGCGTCACCAACCGTGAGAGCCGCACGGTGTGCATCAACACCAAATCGAGGCCTTGGTGCCAATCGTCGTCGCTCAGCTCCAAGAGCTCGCCCTTGGGAGGATGACCGGTGTTGGCCACCACCCCGTCGATTCGACCCCAGCGATCCATGGCTTGCTTCACCAAGCGCTCTAAATCGTCGAGCTCGGTCACCGAGCCCTTCACGCTCAGGGTCTCCGCTCCTTTTTCCTCGGCCTTGCGGGCTGTATCGACGGAGCCCGAGGGAGAAAGGAGCGCCAGCCGGTGACCCGGTTTGGCCAGCTCCAGGGCGCAGGCAGCACCCATGCCACGGCTTGCGGCGGTGATCAAATAGACGGAATGCTCGCTGAGGTGATGCTCGCTCATGGCTGCAGTCGCTCTTGGATGGACAGAAGTTCAGAAGATGGCCGTGTGTGGAACGAGCTACTAGGCCTTGCGGGAATCCCACAGCAGGAGAAATTGGGCCCGTCCCTCACGGACCTCAAATTTGCAGCTGACCCCACTATGCCCCATGGTCTCGGCGGTTCCTTGGTAGAAGCCAGATGCCACGTAGAGGTCCGACTCGCGGAGGGTCTCCGAGATGAGCTGGATCAAACAGCCCCGCTCAGTGATTTGCAGGACTTCAATCCGTCCCGTGCTGTAGTAGCGGCTGTGCAGATTGGGGAGCCGACGTTTGAGGAAGTGGGTGAAGTCGGCCTGCTTGAAGCTTTGGTAGACGCCGGTCAAAGAGCGGTGGGCGGAATATTTGCCGATCTCCTCGAGTCGGCTGCGGTCACCGTCGAGAAATTCATCGGCAATGAAACAAAGCACCTTGTCGAAGAAATCGAAGTCGTACCAATTGGCTTCGAGAATCGGATAGATCTCCAAATCTTTCAGCAATTGGACGATCTTTTTCTCCGCGTCGGGACCGAAGGTGTCCCTGACGAATTCGACTTTGGTGCGGAGCGAGCCGCCTTTGACTTGGAGTTGACCTGCGCTCATATGGGAGTAAGCCGGCTCAAATTGGAGCCACCTCAAGGCTGGGGCTATTTTAGAACATGCGGGCGAATCGAGCCAGAGTGAGACGGCCGCTGCCGCTGCGGTTTCCGCTAGGGGTAGTGGAAATCCGGAGAGTTTGGCGAGATCATAGATTCAAGAGAATGAGCACATGAGATCTCGGGCTCGGCTTTCGAGATGAAGAGACTGGAGTTTCAGGGACTTGAGGCCTTTCGGCCCAGGCGGGTTGGATAGAAGATTGAGGCCCTCTCGAGCTCCAGTGTCGGAGTGCGGCAAGCCGATGCTTGGCCCAAATACAACCCTGCGTCGGTGGTGGTTGTCTTGTAAACAGTCGTAGGGGAGGGCCTTGCGCGTTCCCGTTTTTGGGAGGCGCGAAGACGGTCGGGGGCAAGCCCCGATTCTGGGTGATCAGCTCACCTGTCTCGACGAAGGGCTTCGATCACCCGGAAAAATTCTGTGGTTGGGTTTCCAAATGGATTGCCGGCTTCTCTGGCGCGCCGCTGCAGGCTCTTGGACCGCCGGCTCGCATCTTCAAGCCCATTCATTACGGTCGCCAAATCCAGAATCGGGCGACTCTTGTGACAATAGCCAGGGTGGATCCGCTTTAGCCTACTCTGAGCCTGTTTGCGGTCAATCCAAGCGGTTTGATCTTGATGGAGGAGTATTGCCCATAACTCGATACACGGATTGGAATAGCCGACGCAAAATCCATTGGCCCGTGCTTGCTCTAAGGCTTCTTGGAAACACGGATGTTCATCGCGGTCGAAAATAACGTGAATAGTCCAAGCTCCTGACTCTCTTTTCAGCTCGTTCTTCTTCTCTTTTGCCATCTTGACGATTGCAGAAGGAGCGTGGCCGAGTCTGGGATCGACGTTGACTGAAGATAGACCCCAAGATTGAGCAAGTTCTTCCAAGCATCTTTTCTCAGTCTTGCCCTCACAGAAAATCCAGTGCAGGTGCCTAAGACTCTTCTGTGCCTTCTTGCGCCGAAGATTGGCGGATGAACTTGCTCGCCGTCTTCCCAAGAAACTATCTCCTCAATCAGTTGGGCACAGGATTCCAAATTGGGTCTAGGTTTCCGAGGATGGGCACGCTTCCGACTTGCCCGCGTTCGTGCAGCACCCTAAGACTCTGGCGAGAACGAATGTCTTTGTAGTCGGCCGCTGAGGATACCTGGGAAGCCCCGTCGGGCTCCTTGTCAATGAGAATAACCTCATCGCGTCTCAATTGATCCAGAATAGATCTGCTGTGAGTGCTGAAGAGCATCTGGACACCGCGCGTATTGGATTCTTCAGAAGTAAACAGTTTCAAGAGACTTGCGCACACCTCGGGGTGGAGGCTTGTCTCCAATTCATCAATAACGATAACCCCAGATTCAAGGCTCATGAAATCATCGATGCGCCTAAGCAAGATATGGGTGCCGCGGCTCTCGCTGTGGGGTGGAAGGGTCCAGGTCTTGCCGTCGGGGCCTTCTCGCTCGAGCACAATTCGGAAATATCCATCGTCATTCAGCAGCGTTTCTCTAAGCAACTCCAGACCCTGTGGTTTTAAGAATTCGGAAAGCTTCTCTTCGTTAGGCTGTGGATCCTTTGGAAGCCGCTCAACCCGAATTCTCTTGATGCCGATATCGAAAGCCTTGATGGCAGCTTCAACTTGATCCCGGCGCTCAGGATCAATAATCGGATCGCTCTTGGTAAAAAGAGGATAGCCACTGAGCTCGATTCGCTTTTCGCGACGAATCTCAGTGGTCAGTGCTCGATGGACAGCCCCTAGCGTTTCATGATTGTTCTGTGCGGCTGTAGAGAGAAAGAGGCTGTTTCTCCGGGTCAATTTCGAGAGTGACACTTTCTCGCCGGTCAATGCCGGGCCAAAGTACCAAGGTTCGTCATCATCAGTTTTGCGTTCAAAAAGAACCTGTCGGCGAGGTTGCCATCGATATAGCCACTCCTCAAGGAATGCCTCCGAGTTGTAAGTGAAGCCGTATTGATAGCGAGTTCCTCCAATGGAAACGTCGATATCGAATTCAGACGGCTTTGAGTCGCTCTCTTTCTCCAATTTCCAGGGATTCCAAGGAATATCCTGTTCAGGCTGAAATGAGAATGAGTGTCTCACCAGACTCAAATGTGAAGTCAAGGACTCGAGCAAGAATGATTTCCCGGCTGCATTTGCTCCGTAGACTCCGAGAACCGGAAGAATACCGTAGCTCAAGCTCGGGTGGTGAATGCGAAAGTCAGGCTGGTCTTTCAGTGAGGCGGAAACGAAGCTGACTTCAGCAACATCACGAAAGCAAGCAAAGTTCGTAACGCTAAAACGGAGAAGTTGCATGCTGATTACCCACATAACTTGGAGCTGAGAATGAGAAGGATAGGCCGCCTTGAAATCTAAGAGGCGCTTCCATTTTGCCCTTCAGGCCTGTTTAAGTCAATGTTTTGGCCGTTTTCTGGCGAATCTTGGCACTTTTTGGCCTCGGTGGACTACTGGCGCCTGTGCTGCCGCTAGAAGCAGGTAGGCACCTGGCGAAAGGATCATCGTTAATCTGGGCTGGGGTGAAAAAGCTTTGAGAATCTGGCAGGGCCTTGGAGCCTCGATGTCGCTACCACTATGACAAGGAAACAGTTGTAGGGGATCCCGTTTTAGGAAGGGGGATGACGATCAGAGGCCAAGCCCCGACCCTACGACGGTTGAGCCGATGGCGATCCGCTGACGCGGCTCAACGACGGTTGAATTTGCGCATCAAGTCTTCGACGGTCGCGGGTTTGGCTGGGCCTTTGTTGCCGTTACCGCCGCGTCCGCGGCCTTGGTCGCCCTGGCGTCGTTGGCCTTTGTTGCCCTTGCCGCCGGGTCCGCCGCCGGGACTACCACTTGGGCCCTTGGGGCCTTGTTGGGGTCGACCTTGACCTTGACCTTGATTCTGACCATCGCCGCCGCCGGCTCCTCGGGAGCCGGGTTGGCTTTTCATAGAGAGGGAGATACGACCTCGTCCGTGGTCGACTTCCATCACTTGGACCTTGACGATCTGGCCCACTTTGACCACTTGGCGTGGATCGTCGACCCATTGGTCCGAGAGCTCGGAGAGGTGCACGAGGCCGTCGCGTTTGACACCGATGTCGACGAAGGCGCCGAAGTTGGTGACGTTGGAGACGCGGCCTTCGAGCTTCATGCCTTGTTGTAGGTCGTCCAAGCTGGTGACGTCGTCCCGCCATTCCGGGGCGCGGAACTCGGGTCGGGGATCGCGACCGGGGCGTTCGAGCTCGGTCTTGATGTCTTCGAGGGTGTAACGACCGACCCCCTTGTCGTCGTCGCGAAATTTGTCGAAGTTGACCGACGCCACCAATTTGGGATCACCCACCAGCTGATCCACGCCGACGCCGAGCTCGCCGGCCATCTTTTTCACCAGACCGTAACGCTCGGGGTGGACCGCGGTGCGATCCAAGGGGTTTTCCGCGTCGTGGATTCTCAAGAAACCGGCGGAAAGCTCGTAGGTTTTGGGGCCGAAGCCGGAGATGTCGAGCAAGGTTTTACGGCTGGAGAACGGACCGTTTTTGTCCCGGTGGCTGACGATGTTGCGGGCGATGCGCTCGGAGAGCCCGGAAACCCGACGCAGCAGGGACGGGCTCGCGGTATTGAGCTCGACACCCACTTTGTTCACCGTGCCTTCGACGGTGAGGTCGAGCTCGGAAGCCAGACCTTTTTGGTCGACATCGTGCTGGTATTGACCGACACCTAGGGATTTCGGGTCGATCTTTACCAGCTCCGCCATGGGGTCCTGAAGCCGTCGGGCGATGGACACCGCGCCGCGGATCGCGACGTCGAGATCCGGCAGCTCCTCGCGAGCCACCGCCGACGCGCTATAGACCGACGCGCCGGTTTCGGGAACGATGGCCACGATCACCTCGAGCCCAGCGTCCTTGGCGGCTTGACGGGCGAAGCGCTCGGTCTCCCGGCTGCCCGTGCCGTTGCCCACGGCAATGGCGTGCACACCGTGCTCTTTGACCGCGCGGATCACTTTTTGGGCGGCGTCGGCCACCCGCGAGGCCGGCTCGATGGGGTAGATCACGTCCGTGGTCAAGACCTGGCCGGTTTTGCCCACCACCGCCAATTTGCAGCCCGTGCGATAACCCGGATCCAGGCCCATCACCGGCAACATGCCGAGGGGAGATTGCATCAGCAGGGCTTCGAGGTTCTCGCGGAAGACCTTGATCGCCTCGTCCTCGGCCATGCGACGCAGCTCGGAGCGCACCTCGTTGGTGATCGACGGACGCAGCAGGCGTTTATAACCATCGGCCGTGGCTTCGGCGATCTCGCGGCCACACGGGGTGTCGAGCGGCACGCCCCAGCTTTGGGCCAAACGGTGGGTTTCGAGCTCGTCCTCGACCTTGAGATCCGACAGCAGGAATCCTTCCCGCTCGCCCCGCAGGATCGCCAAGAGGCGGTGGGACGGAATGTTCTGGGCGCGCTCGGAGTGGTCGAAATAATCCTTGAACACCTGAGCCGCGGGATCCTCCTCTTTGCCGGTCAAGGCGCGGACCGAAAGCTCGCCGTGGCTCGCCAGGGATTTGCGCAAGGAGGCGCGATGCTCGGCGTTTTCCGACAGCCGTTCCGCCAGCACGTCGCGGGCGCCGGCCAGGGCCGCGTCGGCGTCGGCCACCTCTTTTTCCTCGTCGACGAAAGCCTTGGCCAAGGCCTCGGGATCCGCCGACCCTTGGGTCGCCTGCTCCAACAAGAGATCGGCCAAGGGCTCGAGACCCTTTTCGCGAGCGATTTGGGCGCGGGTGCGTCGCTTGGGTTTGTAGGGCAGGTAGAGATCTTCCAGCTCTTGTTTGCCGGTGGTGGCGCGGATCAAGGCCTCGAGGTCGTCGGTGAGCTTGCCCTGGCTTTCAATCGATTCGAGGATCGCGTCGCGACGTTCCGCCAGCTCCAGGAAGTAAACGCGCCGCTTGTGCAGATTCTCGAGCACCTCGTCGTCGAGGCCGCCCGTGGCCTCTTTGCGGTAACGGGCGACGAAGGGAACCGTCGCCTTCTCGGCGAAAAGCGCCGACGCGGCGGCAACCTGCTGGGGACGAACGGAAAGCTCTTGCGCAATGAGCTCGATGAAGCGTTGCTCCAAAGTATCGGCCGTGGCCATAAGACTGGAATCTCCTGGGAATCGGGTGCGGGAAGGGGCGAAAATCCATGGCGGCGACGGGAGCCCGCGCCGCGGGACGGGGAGAATACCTCAAGCGGGGCTACCTGTGGCAGAGTCTTGTCTCGCCCGCGCCAACCCGAAGGAGGAAGTCCATGCCCATCTCCGCATCTCAGTTTCAGCAAAACGTCTACCGGTCTGTGGAGCGGAAGACTGTTGGTTAAGTCTTTCGGAGTGCTGCTTCAGGGGGTATTGATCTTTGCTGCCTTGCCGGCCGCTCCAGCCGTTTGGAGCTTGGAAGATCAGCCTCCCTCCGCTCAATGCGCGGAGGCACTCGAAGACGGTCGCGCCGAGGAGGCGGAGTCGAGCTGTGGTCTTTGGGCGGAGCGGAGCCGGTCCGAGCATCGTCTCGATGAGCTGGCCCGTGCTCTCGACCATCGGGGGCAGGCCCTCAACCTCTTGGGTCGATTCGCCGAGGCGCGGTCCGCCTTGACGGAGGCGTTGGAGCTGAGAACCGGGTTGGGCGGGGTGAAAGATCGCGCTGAGACCCGCAATGAGCTCTGCCTGGCCCTGCAACGGTTGGGGGAGTGGCCCGACGCCCTCGACTGCTATCGCCGCAGCCTGTCGGAAGCCCGTGAGCTCAAAGACCGTGCTCTCGAAGGTACGGTGCTCAACAACTTGGGGGGCATCCACGCCAATCTCGCCGAGCCGGTGGCGGCCCTGGGCTACTTTCGCCAGTCCTTGGAGCTGAAGTCGGCCGCGGGGGATCTGTCGGGGCAATCGATCGCCCTCCACAATTTGGGATTCCTCCATCGCGGACTCGGAGAGCTGGAAGAGGCCTTGGTTCACTACCACCGGGCCTGGCTGGGTTTTGAGGAGCTGGGGGATATCTATTGGCAGGCTCGCACCCTCAACAATATGGGGCGAGCCCACCACCTTCTCGGGCACAGTGAACGGGCTGAAGCGTATTTCTTGCAGGCCTTGCCCCTGCGCCGCCAAGCGGGGGATCGGTCGGGTGAGACCACCACCCTACGCAACCTCGCTCGGGTTTACGGCGAGATGGACGCCGTGCCGAGGGCCATCGCATTCGCTCGCAAGGCCCTGGAATCGAGCATCGACCGGGGAGATCGTCGGGGTGAGGCCACCGCTCGCCAATTGTTGGGTCGGTTCGAGCTCCAGGCCGATGCGTGGCAGGTCGCCCGGCCGGAGCTGACTCGGGCGTTGAAGCTGCATCGAGAGATCGGTGATCGACGTCAGGAAGCCGAGGCCTTGGAGCTGCTGGCGCGTCTCGATCGAGGTGAGGGAGCCGCCGAGAAGGCGTCGGAGCTTGCGGCAGAAGCGCTGGAGCTGCACCGTCGAGTCTCGAATCCTTTGGGGGAGCTGAGCACCTTGACTCTCTTGGCTCGCCTTCGATCCGGAAGCGATCCGCAAATCGATCCGCAAGGTGAATCGCCCACGGCGTTGGAGCTTTTGGATCAGGCCTTGGAAGTGGCAGAAGACGCCCGGGAATCCTTGGGGGATCCGAGTCAGCGGGCTCGACTTTTGGCATCGCAACGGGAGATCTACGAGCTCTACACGCAGCTGCTCTTCAAGGCCCACCTCCGAGATCCGGAGCGGGGCTTTGCTCAGCGGGCATTCCAAATCAGCGAGCGCTCCCGATCGCGGTCCCTGCTCGACCTCTTGGATGCCCTGTCCCACGAGCGACGGACCGCGAGCCGGGAGGATTTGGATCCCGCATTGAAGACACGTTTGCAGAATGCCCGTCGGGCAGTTGCGGCTAAATCCGAGCGACGGTTGCGGATCCTGGCCCGGGATCATTCGTCGGTCGAGGCGCGCTCGGCGGAGCGGGAGCTCTTCGCGGCGGTGTCCGAGCTCGAGGTGGCGCGGGCGGAAATCCGTCGACGCCATCCCATCCCGGAGCCCGTGGCGACCCGAGTGGCACAGGTCGAGCAGATCCAGAGCCTGCTGACGGACGACACCGTGTTGTTGGAATTCATGGTGTCGGAGCCCCGCAGCCTGCTGTGGCGGATCACCTCGGAGTCTCTGGACGTCTATGAGCTGCCGGCCCAGGACGTGATCGAGCAGGAGGTGCGTGGATTGCGCCGACAGCTGGCCAAGGTGGATTTGCGGACCGGGCAAACCCGAAAAGACGCGGCGATCGCCTTGGGCAAGATGGTCCTGGGGCCGGTGGCGTCGACCCTGGGGGATCAGCGCCTGGCGATCATCGCCGACGGCCCTTTGCACTTCGTGCCCTTCGCGGCTTTGGGGGACCCGAGGTCGCGGGCCTATCGGCCGATCCTAGAGCGTCACGAGGTGGTGTATCTGCCGTCGGCGTCGGTGTGGGTCGCCCGTCGATCGGCGGTGCCAGGCATTTCGACGACAGGCACATCGCGGGTGGTGCCAGGCACTTCGCAGCCGGTGCCAGGCACTTCGCAGCCGGTGCCAGGCACTTCGTCGGACAAGCTTCTGGCGATTTTGGCGGACCCTATTTTCCGGGCCGACGACGAGCGTCTCAGGCGCTCCAGCTCGGTGCCAGGCACTTCGCAGGCGGTGCCAGGCACTTCGCAGCCGGTGCCAGGCACTTCGTCAGAGGCGGTGCCAGGCACTTCGTCAGAGGCGGTGCCAGGCACTTCGCAGCCGGTGCCAGGCACTTCGTCGGACGTTTTTCGATCCGGTGTCGATGTCGGGTTGGCCGACTTACCCCGGTTGGTGGAGAGCCGACGGGAAGCGGAGGCGATCGCCGCGCGGGTCGATCCGCGACGTCGATGGGTGGCCCTTGGGGCGGAGGCGAGTCGGGAGGCGGTTTTGGGGCCGGCGCTGAGGGATTATCGAATCCTTCACTTTGCCACCCATGGCGTGATCCCCACCGAGGCGCCGGAGCTGGGAGGTTTGGTGTTGTCCCAATTCGACGCCGACGGCCGTCCGATCAACGGCTTCCTGGGCCTGCGGGACGTCACTCACCTCGAGCTGGGCGCGGAGCTGGTGGTGCTTTCCGGCTGCCACACCGCATTGGGACCCCGAATCCGCGGCGAGGGATTGATGGGGCTCAGCCGCGGATTCATGGTCGCCGGCGTGCCGCGGGTGCTGGCCGGTTTGTGGCAAGTTCAAGATCGGGCGACCGCGGATTTGATGGATCACTTTTATCGCCTTCACCTCGGCGCCGGGCTATCGCCCGCGGCGGCGCTGAGGGCGGCCCAATTGGAGATCCATCGATCCCCGACCCGTAACGATCCGTTTTATTGGGCCGCCTTTGTGCTCACCGGCGACTGGCGCTGACGATCAGCCGTCCTCGCCGCCCCAAGCACCGTTGGCGGCTTTGGGATCCTCCCAAGGGCAGAGGGCTTTCGAGTGGACGGCTTCTGGTACAGCGGCGCTGCGCATGGCGAAAATGCGGTTTTGGGGTCGGACCGAGCCACTTTCCCCATCCCAAAAGGAGATGCTGCGGTGGACTCCGTCTCCGGTGCCTTCGAGGGTCCGGGTGCGCGGCACATAGCTGAGCTCGTGGCGTTTGACCGGCTTGCCGTCTTTTCCCACTTTCGAGTACAGGGTGTAAGTGCCGTCGCTTTGTTTCCGGATGACGGCGTAGTAGGTGCTTTCTTGGTGTCCGATATCGCCGGCGATGATCTCCCAATTTTCGCCGATGAATTCTTCGGGATTGAAATCGTCGATGGGATCGGCGGGATTGAAGACGCCGATGGAATCGGCGGGAGTGAAGGGCGGATTTTTTGGCTCTGAGCTCATGGATGGTTCTCCTTGCAAGCGACGCTGGGCCGCGGTTCGACGTCTGAGTGAGGGGCTGGTGACCATTGTCCCAAGAAATCTTTGCGCTCGCTCTATTTGGTCAGGGGAAGTGTTAACGTTGAGCGGATTTGCACGCGGAGAGCGGTAGACCCTGATAGTGGAGCGGTTGATGTGGCGATGTCGAGCTCTGGGGGAGTGGATATGAGATTCAGGATTTCGGTGCTGGATTTGGGGCTTGCTGCTTGTCTCTTATGGGCTGCACAGCCCGTCCGCGCAGTGGTGGGGGCTGAGACCGCCGTATCCGCTGAGCTCAAACCGGGCTCGACCGTGAGCGGTGTGCTCGGGCCGGACGAGACCCACGCGTATGGGGTCGATCTACCGGTCGATAGGGTTTGGCGCCTGGACGTGGAAGCTGGTGACAATGCCGCTTCGATCCGCCTGCTCGCGGAGTCGTCCGATTCCCGGGATCCGGCTCCGCTTTGGACCGTGCGGACCCTTTACGGCTTGGGTTGGAACGAGACCTCGATCCTACCTATTGAGGTCAACGGGTCGCTGCGAGTGGTGATCGAAGCGGCCGAGGCGGGAGCCCCGGTGGGTCCCTACAGCCTTTCGGTGACGGCGGTGTCGACGGATTCCGAAGTGGATCGCCGGACGCTGTCTGCATGGCGTTTGGTCAGCCGGAGCGCCGATCAGCTGATTCGGGCGGAGGGGCAAGCGGTAGACCCAGAGGTCCGGGAGGAGCTTCTGGGGCGAGCCCAAGAAGGTTTCGAGCAAGCAGCCGAGCAGTGGCGCCGCCTCGGCAGGGCTCGGGAGGAGCTTCGGAGTCACATCTACTTGGCGAAGCTTTTCCAGACCGACGATCGGCCCGCGGACGCGGCCAAGGTGTTGGCGCAGGCTTTGCCGCTCGCCACGGACGCGGAGCTCGTGGCCTCGAGGGCCTTATTGCTCGATCGAATCGGTTACGCCCATCTGCGTCAAGGGGATCTCGACAAGGCGCAGCGAGCCCTCGAAGGGGCCCGCGATTTATGGCGCGAGCTGGATCGTCAGTCGGGGGAGCTTTGGACCGGCACGACCCTGTGCTTGCTAGATCTGCGTCGCGGTCGATGGTCTGTGGCGCGCAGCTGCTACGAAACCCTTTTGCCGACGGCCCGCGCGGCCCGGCAGGATGGGCTGGTGGCCAAGCTCGAGACCAGTCTCGGCGGCGTTTACGCCAGGCTCGGCGAGCCCGAGCTCGCGATCGGCAGCTATCTCCGGGCTCAAACCCTAAGCGCGGAGCTGGGCAACTCGGAGGACGCGGCGAGGGTGCAAAACAACCTCGGCGCCTTCTACCGTGGGCTGGGTCGACCGGAGGAGGCGATCGAGCAGCTACAGCGGGCCCTGGAGCACTTCCGTGAGCAGGGCGACACCTATTGGCAGGGTCGTGCGCTCAACAATTTGGGCTATGCCTACCTGACCCTCGGCGACTTCCAACGTGCCCGTCCGTTTATTTCAGATGCTCTCCAACTAAGAAAAAGCTCCGGAGATCGGAGGGGTCAGGCGATCAGCCTGCGCAACCTCGGACGGGTCGCCGAGGGCCAAGGGAGCCCGTCGGAAGCGGTGGACTTTTTCACCAAGGCCCTCGAGCTGGCTGAGGATCTGGGAGATCACCGCGGTCTGGCTGCCGGCCATCTGCTCCTGGGTGGGGTGGAGATCCAGAGCACCGAAGAGGCCCGAGGGCACCTCGCGCAGGCTTTGGCGTTGAGACGACAGGTGGGAGATCGTCAGGGTGAGGCGGAGGTCTTGGTGGCGAAGGGTCGGGCGAGCCTGCGCTCCGGGGACGTGGGCGTCGCGCGGATCGATTTCCAGGAGGCTCTGGGTCTGTATTCGGATCTCCGAGATCCGGCGGGGCGGGTGGAAGCCCTCTACGGGCTCGCCAGGTCGGAGCGTCGTTTGGGTGAGCTCGAAGCCGCCCGGCGACGATCGGAGGAAGCGATCTCCTTGGTGGAGACCCTGAGGGTTCAAATCGCCGATCCCTCGCGTCAGGCCGCTTTTTGGGCCGCCCGCCAAGGGATCTACCAGACGTTGATCGATGTTTTGATGGATCTGCATCGGGCTGAGCCCACGGCGGGCCACGGCCAGGCCGCCCTGGAGGCCAACGAGCGATTCCGAGCCCGAACGCTGCTGGATTTGTTGGAAGAGCCTGCCCTGGGCGGTGATCCGGATATCGAGCCGGATTTGCGGAAGCGGTGGCGGTCAGCGCGGCTGCGATTCGATGCCAAAGCGCGACGTCGTCTCGAGCTGCTGGGTCGAGGTGCCGAGGGGGCGGTAGCGAAAGCGGTGGAGTCGGAGCTGGCCCAAGCGCTCACGGAGCTCGAAAGCGCCCGTTCCGAGCTGCGACGGGCGAGCCCGCGCTTCGCCGCTCTCAGTGATCCACCGACCTTGAGCGCGACCGAGATCCAACTGCTGCTCGATGCCGACACCGTGTTGCTCGAAATCGCCTTGGGGTCCGATCGGAGTGTGGTTTGGGTGGTGACCCAAGACGCGGTGACTACTTTTGAAGCCTCGCCGAGGCAAAGGCTGGAGACCTTGGCCCGTGGAGCTCATCAGGAGCTGACCCAGCTCGATCTCCGCAGCCGGACCAGCCGGCGCCGAGCCTCCGAAGAGCTGTCCCGCGAGCTGCTGGCGCCCGTGATCGGGCATCTGAGGGGTCGGCGTTTGGTGGTGGTGGCCGACGGAGCTCTTCATTACGTGCCCTTTGCCACCTTGCCCCTACCCGAAAAAGACGGCTCAGCCGTGATCGAGCGATTCGAGGTGGTGCATTTGCCGTCCGCCTCAGCCCTCGCCCGCATGCGACAGACGTCGGTCGGCAAAGGGCGAGTCGCCCGTGCCGACTCTGAGATCACCATCGTGGCGGACCCGATCTACCATCCGCGGGATCCTCGGTTGATTTCGCTCGTTGTGAACGGGGCTCAAAGCGAAACCCCAGCCTTCGGAGCCCGGGCGACCCCAACGGTTCTGGAGCTCGATCGTTTGCCCGAAAGCCGGGAGGAAGCCCAAGCCATCACCGATCTGGCGCCCCCTGGATCCGCCCGAGCTCTGATCGGATTCGAGGCTCGGCGCGATCGGCTGCTCGGAGGCGAGGCCGCGGAAAGCTCAATCCTCCATTTCGCCACCCACGCGGTGGTCCATCCCGATGCCCCCGAGCTGTCCGGTCTGGCGCTCTCCCAATTCGATGATCGAGGTCGGCCTTTGGACGGCTTGCTGCGGCTTCACGATCTGCTCGGGCTCCGGCTCGCCGCCGATTTGGTGGTGCTTTCGAGCTGCCGAAGCGCCCTCGGCCAGGAGGTACGCGGTGAGGGTTTCGTCGGGTTGGCCCGGGGTTTTCTCTATGCGGGTGTGCCGCGGGTCGTAGCCGGTCTGTGGCAGGTGCAAGACGGGGCGGCCAAACGGCTGATGACCTCCTTTTATCGTGGGTTGTTGGAGGAAGGTCAAACACCCTCGGCCGCCCTGAGACAGGCGCAGCTGGCGCTTCGGGAGCAGCCTGGATTTGAGGATCCCTTCTTCTGGGGGCCCTTTGTGTTCCAAGGGGATTGGCGCTGACCCGGGTAGAGCAATCATGCATCCAACCCAAGGAGAACAGTATGTCGTGCAAAACGGGAGATTTCGAAGGCATTTGGAAAGTCGTGGTGGGCTCGAGAGAAGGTGCCACTTTGGAAGTGGTCAAGAACGGGCAGGGTTACGAGCTACGGGAAGGGCAGAATGTGCTCTTTAACCTGGAAGTGGATACGATCGCTCTGACCCTTGAGAGCCCGCTTCCCTCGACTTCCATCACCGCTTGTTTATCCCTTTGGCAAGATTGCCAGTACCTCTTCGGCATGGAGCTGGGGCGAGGCTCGTTCCAGCTGTGGGGCGCTGAGCGTTCTTCCGGAGGCTCTGCGATGGACGTTCCACGAAATCCGAGCCGGCCGAGCTGGCGGGAGTCGGAGCTTTGGACGGTGCAGGCCACCTCCCTGGATCAGATAGCCGATCCACCGGTTGAGGTCGGCGACTTGCTCCGGATTGAGCGGCAAGCGGGCTCGTTCGAGATCTTCAAGGAACCCGAGACCGAGCCTTTCGACACCTTGCAAGAGAGTGATTCGAATCGCACCTTGGACGGCCAGATTCGGTCGATCGCCCAATGGCGGAACGGCCCTGGGGGCCAGAGCTACCTATTTTCCATGTTGGTGGTTCCGGATTCCGTCATGGAGCGGATTCGAGATCAGGGTGCCGCCAGTGATCCCGACGCGGTGAGGCGAATTCTCTCCAGCTCCGGGCTGGGCCTGATCCCCTTCGAGATCGACCTGCTGGCCCGCCACATCGTCGACGGCTCCGAGGTGGGGGTTTGGGGGGCGGACGAAGGCTAGGCGGCTCCCGGACCGTCGGGCACGGCCCGGGGGCTTTGAAGCCGACGATGGCTCGATGGGCTCAGAATGCCGTCTTGCCGCCGGGGCAAAATGTGATCGTGTAGTCCATGCTGTTGGGCCTGCGGATGGACGGCTCTGCCGTTTCACAGGTGAAGGTGCTGGTGGCGTCGTCGTAGGGGAAGGTGTATGCGGTCGGGCAGGTGTCTTTCAGGATTTGCGACCAAGGCTCCGCGAGCGATGTCCATGCTTGATTGGAATCGAAGCATTTGAAGCCCGGGGCGACCGGTACGGCTCTGCCGTCGACCTTCCACTCTGGGCAGCCACAACACGTGGGGTCGGCTTGGGTGCGCTGGTAGCAAGAATTCTCGTTCTCGCCGTCGCAGAGGTAGAGATTGCCCTGAATGCCTTGTCCGGGAACCGCTTGGGCACAGTCGAGCGGCGCGCCGAATTGCTGGCTGGTGTGTCCGCACAGCTCGTTGGCGGTCCACCAAGCGATTTGCCGACCGCAAACCTCGCTGACGTCTTCGGTCCCGATATCGAGCTGCCGTCCGCAGACCTCACCTTGCGGGCAACCGTCGCTGCAGTCCAGATCGGAGCCCGCAAGCACCGTGGTCAGCAGCTTGGACTGATCACCAAAGCCCGGCACTGTGGGATCCAAAGACCAGGAGCAACCGAGCAGCCCGGTTTCGGAATCGTCCACCGCGCCCGCTTCCTGGCAGAAATAGGGGTCGTCGGCGTCGCGCACCCGGGTGGTCGGTGCCATGGAAACGGGAATGTTGATGCCGTCGATAATCGAAATATCGTAGAAGTCGCGGGATGTGAATCCCAGGGTAAATTCCGCCAGGGTCACCGGACCCACCGGACCGACACCGTTGGGGCACGGCTCTACGAAGCTCTCTCCCCCGCGGGAAACGGGGCATAGGGCGGTTTCACAATGCTCACCGTCGCGGTCGCAGCCGGTGCTTGCGTACACATTGCCGCTCCACTTGAAAAGACTGCCGGGTGCGGTTTCTATGGGGGGATTCATGAGCCCCACACCGACCGCTCCGCCCGGTGGAATCACCCGGGGACCCGGGGGGAAGTCCCAAAAACAACCGACGGCTTCCTCGTTTTGTACCAGACACGAGGTGCCCTCGGGGCAGTTATTCGAAGGACCGCAGTCGCCGACCCGTCCGCCCGTCACGCCCAGGCGAAGGGTTTGCCCTGGGCATTCGTTCACGAAAGTGAGCTTGCGATCGCCGTTGTCGACGTTGTGGGTTTGGGTGAGCTCTTTGGCGTTCAGATCGCCGCACAGTGACAAAAGCAAGGAAAACAAAACTAGGGCTAAACATTGAATTCTCATGGTGTTTCCCAATGACTGAAGGATTATCTGAATTTGATAAAACGTTGAAGATCGACATCGGCCTCCGTTCCCGAGCGGTCACGAAGGCCGATGTGTTGCAGCTAGCCGCTAGAAAGAGTCCGTGCGTTGCAGGTCCGAATCGCCCTCACGCGCTTTGAGAAAAGCCTCATTGCGTTCGGATATAGGCACTGGTGTCTCCCAAGTAAGATCTGCATTGAGGGTGGTTTCCAGCGAGTAGATTCCGGTCCGGAACTCCAATTTCAAGGGGTTGTTGATGGTGGAGATGTCCACCACGGTACCCTCGGCGAAGTTTCCGTAGGCCAGAAAATAGCTCGGACGCGGAGAGGCGGTGATGTTGGTGTTGGGCCGGGCTTGGGTGGCATACACCGTTTTTCCGTCCATGGTAATGCCGACCGAGCCACTCGCATTGACGGGAATGTTTCCTTTTTCGGCGATGAAGTACCGATCCGGATCGGGGCCCGCTTGCTGGTCGCTAAAGAAATAGGCGCCGTTGTAGTCCAAGCTAATTTGGTTGTTTCCCGGACCGGCGGGCCGTTGGTCGCTGGCTTTGTAAACAATACCGGTCCCCAGAGTTCCGGTGTCGGCCCAGGAGAAACCCCAGTTCACCGTCCACTCAAATTCCACCACGACGTTCGGGCCCGGATTCGAGAATTTCGAGAACCAGGCCAGCGCCATGGCGTTCCGATCGAAGGATCCCGGATTGTCTTGGAAAACCATGAGGTAGTCGGAATGGGCTGCTCTGTTGTTAACCCTAACGCTGTACTTTAAAGACATATCTCTTCCTTTGTGGTTTGGTCGCCGCGAATGGATCAAGATCCATTAGGCCGGCAAATGGTCGATCAGATACTCCAGCGCGCGCTTATATTTGGGAGGTGAAAGCGGCCGGCGAGATGTCGCAACTTTTTCTGAAAATTCTTTTCGAAAAATTTCGACGCAGCAAAAAGCCCGGCCGACGGCCGGGCTTGCATAAGCTCCAGGGAGAGCGCCTCAGGGAGCTTTGGCTGTTTCAGGTAGACCTGGTTGTTTCAGGGCGCGGTATCGACCCTCATGGCGAATCGTCCGGCGGGCACCGTGGTGCCGGTGCCGGTCACACCCTCGACCTCGAATTCATAGTCGCCGGGAGGCAGCAAGGTCGAAGGCACGGTGATCACCAGCCGGCCTAGGGGATCCGGTCGTAGGTCGGAGGCTTGCCATAGGGAGCCTTTGGATGCGGAACGCAGCTCCGCGTCATAGGCCGGCAGCTCGCGCTCGCTGAGGGCCAAGGCGAGCACGATCCACTCCGGCTCGGCGGAGAGGGTCAGGAGGTGGGGCGGGGTCGCGTTGATCTCGGCGCTTCGAAATGCCGTCAGCTCGAAGATCGGTGTGTTGACCCGGGGGTGTTGGGTGGCGGCCAAGTCTTCCTCCAACTGGCCGATACGTTGGTAGAGAAAGAGTGGCAGCAGGGCCACGGCCACGAGCAGCAGCGGTAGGAATATGGCGGCGCGGCTGCGCAGGAATCGGGACCCCATCGAGGTGGCGACGGCCGTTTGAACAACCTCGCGGGCGGCGACGGCTTCGAGCCCGCGTTGCAGTCGCTGGGCCAGCTGCACCTGCACGGCGCATTCCGGATGTTCCAGGAAATACTCCTCGAAACGGGCGGCTTCGTCGTCCGAAAGACGTCCCGTCACGTATCGCTCGATCACGTTGTGCTCTTCAATGGACTTTGGGTCCAAGTGTTTGCTCCTCGAAAAATGCTGCGTCTGATCCATCCTTAGGTCCATGCCCCTAGGTCCATGCCCCTAGATCCATCCCCTTCCCTTGGCCCGAAGGCTCGAAGGGGACCCCCTTTCCGAACGTTCCCACAGCTCCCGCAGGCGTTGGCGGGCACGGTAGAGGGCACGGTTGAATAGACCCGGGTCGACGTCGAGATCGCGGCAGATGTCGTCGCGGGAATCGCCGGTCAGGTAGTAGCGCACCAGGATAACCCGGTCGCGCTCGAATCGTAGCTCGCCGAGCAATTGTCGAACGCGCTCGGCCTCTTCCGACGCCAAGAGCTGTTGTAATTGGGGCGGATCTTCCGACGAGCCGGACGGCGCGTGAGTTTCGGGCAAAACTTCTTGATCCTGATCGCCCTGGGTGTATCGCGCTTCTTTGCGACGATTGGCGATCAGTAGATTCCGCGCTACGGAACGGATAAAACCCGGCAGCGCTTTAGGCTCGCGCAGCTCGCCCGCCCGCAGCTTGGTCAGCACCAGGGCGAGGGTCTCTTGATATATATCTTGGGCCAGGGCAGGATCTCGGGTGAGCTGGGCCAGGATCACCTGAAGACCCACCCGATAGTGCTCGACGAGCATTTCCTCCGCTTGGGAATCGCCCGTCTGGGGATCGCCCGTCTGGATGCGTCGCACCAGCTCGCTGACATCCAGCGTCTGGACGGATCCAGATGCGTTCTGTGGAGATGCTTGTGCAGTCATCCTGCTCCCAAAGACATCGCATTGCGGGTAGAAGTGAATTCAGGGTAACACATCATCAGCCCGGCCATTCGCCGGTGCCAGGCACTTCTCCAGTCGACTCAAGGGTGGGCCGCGGCTTTCAGGATTTCCAGTCGATATCGGGTGGATCCCGCCTTGGTTTCGGCCGGGCCGGCGATCAGCTCCAGGTGGTAGATGCCGGGCTCGAATTGACTGGAATGGAAGGAAATGTGGATCTTTCCCGCGGGGTCCGGCTGCAGGCCGTCGGCCTGCCAGATCTTGCGATCTTCGGCGGTGGTCAGGATCGCTTCGTAGGTTTCACCCATAGGTTCTGGAGCCAAGGCGAAGACCAGCCATCCCGGAGTCGGCGGCAAGGATAGGGAGTAAGTGCTCGACGCGCCGCCCCGCAGTGGGCTGAGCTCGATCACCGGGGTGTTGATGCCGGGTTGCAGGGCGATCGATCGGTCGACGTGGGCTTGCAGCAATCGCTCTTCGAGGGAGGCGATGCGTCCTTGCATCCAGAAAGTCGGTAAGCCTACGGCGACCGACAGCAGGGCGGCCATCGCGACCCACGCCATGCCGGGACGGCCCAGGGCGCGCGCGATCATCTTCCCGAGGCCGACCCGGGCGGCGTCTTGGGCCACGGCCCGGGACAATCCCCGTTGCAGTCGCTCGGCGGCCTGGATCTCGGCGATGCACTCCGGGCAATCCAGATAGTGCTCCTCAAAGCGCGCGCTATCGTCCGGGGTCAGGCGGCCCGTGACGTAGAGGCCGACCACATCGTGCTTTTCGATGAGGGCATGGTTCAGCGGCCCGGGGCTCGAAGGCTCAGGGCTTGACGAACGGTCGGCCGATGGCGGGTGGTTCTCCATGGATTAGGTGCTCGAAAAATCGGTGGCTCGGGGACCCTTCATCTTGAAAGTGAGACGAAAGTCGCAGATGTCCCAAATAAAAATAGGACACCGACAAAGAAAAGGGCCGAGGTGTGAAGATGCTTGCGCTTTTCAGCCTTTCGCCACAGCTCGCGCAGCCTTTTGCGCGCCCGGAACAACACGCGGTTGAATCGATCCGGATCCACGTCGAGATCGCGGCAGATATCTCGGGGATGGTCGTCCCCGAGGTAGTAGCGGATCAACAGCTCACGGTCGCGATCGAGCCTCAGCTCCCCGAGCAACCGGCGAACGGTGGCGACTTCCTCGTCGCGAATCAGCTTGGAGAGCTGACCCTCGGCATGGGCGGCTTTATGTTCGGTGACCGGGTCGAGCTCGCCGTAGCGTTTTTCTTTGCGCCGATCGGCGAGGAATAGGTTGCGAGCCGTCGACCGGATGAAGCCGGCCAGGGCGTCGGGATTGCGGACCTCTCCGTTGCGGGTTTTGGTCAGCACCACGGCGAGCGTCTCCTGGCGTAGATCGTCGGCCAAGGTAGGATTGCCGGTCAGACGACGCAACATCATCAGCAGACCCGCGCCGAAGGATTCCACCAGCTCACCCTCCGCGGATGGGTCGCCTTCTTGGATGCGCTCCACCAGGCGGCGATAGTCGGAGGCTTTGGTTTCGACGGTCGACGACATTCGCCGATGATAGCGGATCGACGATCGACCCCGTACCGATCCGAGAAAAGTTCGACGGGAACCGGAACCTTTGTCGAGGCGGTGCGTTGTGAGGGTCGAGAGGATGAAATGTTGACCCATACAGAGACCTTGACCCACTCGACCGCCACCTCCCAAAAGGCGCTGAGTCTCGATCCAGAGGCTTTTGCGGTGCTGATCGAGCGCTATAAGGATCAGATCGTCAATTATCTGACCCGGCTGACCGGTGAGCGGGATCGGGCCGAGGACGTGGCCCAAGAAACGTTTGTCCGCTTTTATCAAAACCACCATCGTTATCGGGAAGAGGGGCATCTCACCGCTTATCTTTTCCGGATCGCCACCAACCTGGTGCGCAGCGAGGAGCGGCGCAAGAAGCGATGGCGCATTCTAGAGCCGATTTTCTCCCGCGGAGGAAGCAGCGCCGACGGCGTGCACACCCTCGACCATCAGCGGGAGCCCGATCCCCAGCGGAGCCTTCTGGCGTCGGAAGAGCAACGCAAGGTGGTCCAAGCTATTGCCGACTTGGACCTCACCTATCGGGCGCCGTTGGTGCTGCGGGAGATCGAAGGGCTTTCCTACCGTGAGATCGCCGAGATTTTGGATCTCAACGAGGGCACGGTGAAGTCCAGGTTGTTCCGGGCACGGGATGTTTTGAAGCAGAAGCTCGAGCCGTATTGGAAAGGAGAAAGCCATGATTCCGGCCAATGATTCGGGTCTCGACGCGAGGCTGGATGCCGGTCTCGGCTCGCTACCCCGCGAGGTCGCGAGCAACGGTTTCACCGAACGGGTGCTGAAAGAGGTGGAAATCCGCGGCACCCGCAGCGAATGGCGGCTGTTGGCCGCGGCGCTGGCCCTTTTGACGATCGGCGTCGCCAGCTACGCCTGGACGGAGCAGCGACAAGATCTGGAAGCGGTGGAGCGCATCGCCTCCCTGAGGGCTGAATATGAGGTGCTGCAGGAGGAGCTGGCGATGCTGTCCGATGCCAAGCGCCGGCGGGGTGTCGTCTATTTGGCCGGCAACGACGACGTGGAATTCGTCGTCGACCTCCGCCGTCTGGCCCAGCAACAAGCCGACGCCTGGGGTCAAGAGAATTGATGCGGGCCCAAAGCATTGATGTTTAACAAGACCGATCTCAAACCGAAAACCACGGCTCGAACGAGCCCGAGAAAGATAGGAGAATCCATGACCACCCAACACGACTCCCCCCAGATGAGCCAACGTTGGAAGCTGTTGGTGGCTTCATTGCTGACCGTCGGAGTCGTCGGCTCCGCGTGGGCCGGTGATGGCGACGGTGAGCGCATCCGTATCGAGAAAAAGATGATCCACAGCCCTTGCGGAGCCCACGGCGGTGGCGAGGGGCCCTTCGGTGGTGGCGAGGTCCAGAGCCGCGGTTTTCTCGGTGTCGAGCTGACCCAGCTGACCTCGGATCTTCGACGTCACTTCGGAGTGCCGGAGGACTCCGGGGTCATGATCGGCAAGGTGGTCGACGATAGCGCCGCCTTTCGCTCCGGTTTGGTGGTCGGCGACATCATCACCTCGGCCGATGGGAAAGAGGTCGATGGGCCGTGGAAGCTGACTTCGGCGATCCGCAGCAAGAAGGGCGGCGAAGCATTGGATCTCGAATATTGGCGCGACGGTCGCTTGAATCAGGTCACGGTGCTGTTGGACGAAAAAGAGGGCTGCGTTTTCGACCTGGGCTCGATGATGCACAGCTTGGAGGGGCTCGGAGAAAACTGGCCCGAGATCCAGATGGAGGCCCTGGAGCTGAGCGGGGAAGCCATGGAGCAGGCCATGGAAGCGCTCAAGAATATTGATTGGGAGCAACAGCTCGAAGCGCTCAAAGACATTGAGATCGACCTCGAGATCGAATCCCAGATGGAGGAGCTCCAGCTTCAGATGGAAGAGCTCGAGAAGCGGCTGTCCATGGAGTCCGAGCACGTCCAACGGGAGCTGCGGGAGGGTCTGAAGGAGAAAGAACGCGCGCTCCGGGATCAACACAAGGCCAAAATCAAGGCCGAGAAGACGGCTCGCAAGGAAATGCTCCGAGCCCAGCAAGAGGCCCGCCGCGCCCTGGAAGAAGCTCGCCGGGAGCAAGCTGAGCACGTCAAAGAGTTGCGCGAGGAGCAGCGGCGGCAAGTCGAGGAGCTACGCCGTGAAGCCCAAGAAGAACGGCGTGAAGCGATGGAAGAAATGCGTCGTGAGGCTGAGGATCGGGCCCGCGAAGCCGAGGACGAGGCCCGTGAGGCCGCCGAAGAAGACGGCTACCACATGGAGATCTAGGGTGTAGGGGAGGGCCTTGTGCCCTCCCGCGCTTCCGGATGAAGCGAGCGGGGCAAGCCCCGCTTTTTCGTTTTGGCCCAGGTTTCTTTTCCAGCTACGGCGACGGCTGGAGCTCAGGCAACCGTGTCCACGGCGTAGCTTCCTAGCCCGAAGGGGTTGTTAGCCAAAGACCGGGGTTGCGCTTGCGCTACCCCGGCTACCCGCGAAGAACCAAATCCGGTCTTTTCCAGCTACGGCGACGGTTGAAGCATCAATCGGCGTTTGGTGGCCGCCTCGATGGCCTCTTCCGACCACGGGGCTTCGTGCAGATCGCCTTCCAGATACGGACGAATTTGGTCGTCGTAGTGGCGGTCCGAGGGGTGACCGGATTGGCCGCCGGGAATCACGGCCCAGGCCCGATCGGGCTCGGACCAATCGACGATCCAGCGCATGGAGGGGCCGTAGGTGATGTGTTGGCGGCCGTCCTCGCGCCAGCGATGTCCAAAAGCCAGAATGGTGGTGGAGGAGCCGGAGACGGGGTAGGGGCCGCGACGGGTCCAACCGCCGTAGACCGGCACGGCATCCAAGCGATGGTTGAGCCGCAAGCTGTGGAGCCAGCCGTAATCCCATTGGCTGGACCGGCCCTTCCAATGCTCCTTGGCGGTTTCCCAGGCCTCTTCGAGACTGGTTTGAAAGATCCTACGGCGGTCCTCCACGGCCTCGGTTTCGACGTTGTCGAGCCAAGCCGGGGACATCTCTCCGAGCAAGATCCGGTGGACGCGATCCCGGTGAGACACGGATCGCTCGAGCCCCGCAGCGGCGGATTCGTCGCCGAAGATCTGCGCCGACAGCTCCCGTTCCAGGAGCGCGAACAACCCCGAGGTTCCTTGGACCGCCATGGTGCCGTCCCAGCTCGAAAGGAGCTCGAACGCTTCTTGGGCGTCGCCTTCGAACGGGGCCTCTTCTTTCAGCACCTCGATCAGATCCAGGGCGAAAAGGGAGCGGTCGTCCAATTGCAGATTCGCGAAGCTCTGACGATCCCATTTCTCCTTGGCGAGCAGGGACTCGCGGATGCGGTCGGCGCGAAACGGGGCGAAGAACTCGGCGGTCAGCGGCAGCGGATAGCCCTCTGGCCGGATGTCGTGATTGGCGGTGACGATCAAATCGTCCTCGGGGTTGACCACGGTCGGATTGGTGGGCCGAGGCCGGAGACCGTTCCAGCCGTAGCTCGGATCCCAGGCGGGCGCGGGCAGCCGACCGTCGCCGAGCTTGCGGTCGGGCACTCGACCGAGCACGGTGTAGAGCAGATCTCCGCTCGGGAAGCCGGCCACGAGATTTTGTGCCGGGCAGACATAGGTTTCGATCGCCGCTTGAGCTTGCTCGGGGGTTTCCGCCCGAGCCAAAGCGACCATGGCGGCGATCGGGTCTCCTGGGTAGTGGGCGGTCCAGGCGACGCTGCGGGCGGGCAAGCCCCGTTTTGGATCGGCGTCGAGCAGGGGCCCGATATCGGTCCGCCGCACGGTGAAGTCGTGGCTGCTGCCGTCGCGCAATGTGAGGCTCCGGTGCTCTTCGGTGACGTCCATCCACGTGTCACCCCGCAGCACCTGGCCTTGCTCGTTGAGCTTCTCGAAGAAAATATCGTGGTCGTCGAGCATGGTGTTGGTGAACGCCCAGGCAATCACCGGTCCACGGCCGATGACCACGCCGGGGGTGCCGGGAAGGCTCATGCCGGCGGCCTCGTAAGTCGGGCTGCGCAATTGCACTTGATACCAAACGCTGGGCAAGAAGAGGCCGAGGTGGGGGTCGTTGGCGAGCAGCGGTTTGCCGGATTCGGTGCGGCTGCCACCGATCAGCCAATTATTGGAGCCCGGGCTCGGGGGATCGCCTTCCAATAGGTCGGGAGTGGCGCTGTCGGCGGTCGCCGAGGCGTCGGCCTCCGAATCGGATTCTGGCTCCGATATCGGGGACAACCCGGACTCGGCGGTGTGACCGGCGAGCTCCAAGATCTCGGCGGGCACGTGCAGGTCCGGGTCGCCGAGCAGGTCGCGGACTCCGTCCGGGCCGAAGGCCTTGAGCCATTGGAATCGCTCTTCCTCCGGGCGTTGATTCCAAAACGACAGATCCTGGGCCATGAGCAAGGCGAAGCGCAGGCTGTCTTGGGGGGTCCATGGATCGGGATTGGCGCCGAGGATCTTCAGACCGGGGGTCACTCGGCCCTTGCGTTCCAGGAGCCAGGCGTTGACCCCCTCGGCGTAGGCTTCGAGCATGCGTGTCGATTCCTCGGAGGCCGATTGCCACAGGGTTTCGGCGGCTTCGGGAAAGCCGAGGGTCTGGAAGTAGACGTCCTGCTGAATGGCGGGCTCACCGACCAGCTCCGACAGGGTGCCCGACGCGGCCCGACGGCCCAGCTCCATTTGGGTGATGCGATCGTTGGCGTGCAGCCAGCCCATTGCCCGGGCGAGGTCTTCCTGGGATTCCGCTTGCACATGGGGCACACCCCAATCGTCCCAACGCACGCTGACCTCGGCGTCGAGACCCGCCAGAGGATGATTGCCCATGCGCGCGGGCATGCCGGACCGGCGCAAATACACCAAGGTGCTGGCCGCGGCGAGAAAAATAAAGAACGCGCCCAGGGCGATGCCACGAATCGGTTTGACCAAGCTCATGGGCGGATCTTAACCCGCATTCCTCGCCTTAACAGCCTGTTAACGCCAATAGGCTCGCAATCCTTGGATCAAGATCCAAATGGAGAATCCACCACAGACCAGTCCCCAGAACCAATAGGGCAGGATCAGCGCTTGGGCCATTTGGCCCACGTCCGAGGGCATGAGCCCTTGGGCGGTCCGGGCGGTTGGGGTGAAGAGGTAATCGCCGCGGGAAAATACGCTGAGGGTGAGCTGCACGCTTAAGAAAACCAGCACCAATTGGGCGGTGTCCGCCTTGGCTCGGCTCGCCACCAGCCAGATCCCGAGGCCGAAAATGCCGACGAACATCCAGGCGAAAAGGTTGCGCACCACCAAGACCATGGAGATCGCCAACAAGATGGCGAGCACGCGAAGAAATCGACGGGCCCCTCGGCCCGTGCGACCGGCGGCGAATCCCACCGCGGCGGCCGCGGCCGGCCCTAAGAGCCCGCCGGCCGCGACGATCGCCAACCGTAGACGGCTGGGCTCCGCGCTCCACATGGCCACGCCGGAGCCGTCGACCCACATTTGGAATTGATGAAAGCTTCCGCCCACCAGCAAGGCCGCGATGCCGTGCCCCATCTCGTGCACCAAGGTGGAGAGCAGCATCAGCGGATAGGCGAGCACATAGCCGTAGGGCACCACGTAGAGCAACAACGTGGCGACCACGCTGACTCCGAGCACGAGGCGTGCCCGCTCCGACGGACGCAGCTGATTTGGCGGCATTTGGGAGCTCTGGGGTGGGGGAGGAATGGGATCCATGACGTCGGCCTTACGGCTCAGGAGCCGTAAAGCTTCACCAACGCGGTGGTCAGGAAGGGCACGTAGGTGATCAAGAGCACACCGATCGCCAGGATGATCAACATGGGCACCGCCGCTCGGTAGACTTCGAGCAAGGGTTTTTTAAAGCGGTACGACGCCAGGAAGAGGTTGAGCCCCACCGGTGGCGTCAAATAGCCGAGCTCGAGGTTGGCGATAAAGATGATGCCCAGGTGGACCGGGTCGATGCCGTAGGCCAAACCCAAGGGCACGATCAGCGGCACCACCACGATGGTGGCCGAGAAGATGTCCATCAAACAGCCGACCAGCAGCAGGAAGATGTTCAGCATGAGCAGGAAGACCAGGGGCGAGCTGATCCGTTCTTGGACCCATTCCAAGAGCTGCGAGGGGATTTGGGCGTCCACCAGGTAGCTGGTCAAACCCATGGCCACGCACAGGATCACCAACACGCCGCCGATCAACACCACGCACCGTCGGAGCACGGCCGGCAAGTCTTTGAACGGATGCAGGTCGCGATGGATCAAGCATTGCACGCAGAGGGCATAAACCGCCGAGAGGGCTGCCGCTTCCACCGGGGTGGCAAAACCGCCGAGAATGGCTGTGACCAAGAAGACCGGCAGCATCAGCTCCCATTTGGCCCGCCACAGGGCGGTCAAGGCGTCGGATCCTGAGAATCGCGTGCGCGCAACGCCGTGCACCCAGCCTTCCCGCATACCCCATCCGGCCACCAGCAGCACCAAGAGCAGGCCGGGCAAGGCGCCGCCGATGAAGAGGTTGCGAATCGGCACCTCGGCGACGATGCCGTAGAGGATGAGCGGCAGGGCCGGGGGCAAGAGCAGGCCCAAGCTGCCGGAAGCGGTGAGTAGGCCGAGGGAGAATCGGTCGCGGTAACCGTCCGCCTGAAGCGCTGCGAGCAAGAGGCCGCCGAGGGCGAGGATCGTCACTCCCGAGCCGCCGGTGAAGACGGTGAAGAAGGCGCAAACCACCGCCGCCACCACCGCCGTGCCACCGGGAATCCAGCCGAAGAATGCACGGAAGACGCCCACCAGCCGCTCCGACGCCTTGCCTTCGGCCAACAGGAATCCGGTCAGGGTGAAGAGCGGAATGGCCGGCAGGGTGGGGGAGACCGCCAGACGGTAGGTCTCCACCGGCACGGCGGCGATCGGCACGGCGTCGATCATGAAGAGCAGCACCGCGGCGCCGCCGAGCACGGCGAAAATCGGCATGCCCGCCACCATGCCCAGGGCGAGCACCGCCACCACCGGCCACACGGGTTTGAATTCCAACCACTCGGGGTGGAAGCCGATCAACAAACCGAGACCGGCGCCGAGGGTCGCGAGGATCTTAGGCCACCACCCGTCGCCGGCGTGTCGGATCAGGCGCAAGGCGATCAAGGCCAGGCAAACGGGGATGACCGCCACCGCCACCCACACCGGAATGTCGTAGGCGATGCGATCCCCGAATTCCTTTTCGGAGAGCATGAATTCCCAGCCGGAGAGGGCCAACAACATCGTCACCCCGGCGGCGAGGGAGGAGGCAAAGGCCTTGACCCACTTCTGGGCCCCGGGCCAGGGCAAGAGGCGGCCGGTGGCCAGGGCCAAGAGCTCGTCCTCACCGGCCGCCAGGGCGGCTCCGAGGAAGGCTAGCCAAAGGGTCAGATGCTGAACCAAGGATAGGGCGCCCGGCACCCCGATGCCGGAGCCGGTGCGCAACAGCATCTCCGCCGTCAGCAGGGCGACCATGGCCAAGAGAATGAAGGCGGCGACGGCTCCCTCGACCCCGTCTAAGGCCCGCCGCAGGCTGCCGAGCGGTCCGCGGGATGGGGGAGGCGAGTCGGTGGCCGAGTCGGAGGTCGGCTCGGCCGTGGAATCCTGGGTCTGTGCGGACGTCATCGCAGTCGAGATCCTTCGGTAGATCCTTCTGTCTAGTCGAGCTTCAGCCGGACGACAATGGGGAAATGGTCGGAGGCGTCGCGCCAATCGGAGCCGTGGGGTATCTCCACGGACTCGATCCGACGGGCGAGCTCGGGGCTGAGCAGAATGTGGTCGATGGCGGTATGCCGGGGAGCATGTCGTCCGCCCAATCGTACGGTATATCGACGCTTTCGCGGCAGCCGTTCCGCGACGTTGACCAAGTCGTCGTCGGGATCCCGGGGATCCATGGCCCGCAGGCTCGAAAGGACCCGGGTGATCGGTCGCGAGCCGTCACGGTCCAGGGTGTCGCCGTCGTAGTCGTTGAAATCACCCCAGACGATCAGCTCTCGACCTTGGTCCTGAAGCTCCCGGGCCATGCGCAGGAGGGCATCGGCCTGGGCTTCGCGGGGGGCGATGCGATTCTCGCGCTCCGGCCGAGCCAGCAAGTGAAGCCCCACCAAACCCAGCCGCCAACGTCCGACCTCGGCGGTGGCGATGTAATGTTTGGAGACGGCTTTGCGGGTAGATCCGGATCGACCCTTGCGGGGATCTCGACCCATGGTTTGGATCTCGACCCGAGACAACAAACCCACGTCTTGACCGGTGGCGGTGTCGGAGCCCTCGACCAGGTAAGCGCGATAGCCGAGGCCGTCCAGATGCTTTGAGCGGAAGGTCTCTAAGGCTCTTAGGTTTTCGACTTCCACCAAGCCGAGGATGTCGGGTTTGATAGCTCGGATCTTGGCCGCCACGTCCGCCATGTGTGCCTGGGCGGCCCGGCGATTCCCTTTCCATGGGAAATCGGCGTCGCCGTCTTCGGGCGCGACACCGTCCCAAAGAAATTCCACATTCCAGGTCATGATCACCAGCTCGTCGGATGGAGCGGAAGCCGAGCCTCGTGGCTCGGCGGTGGGCTGAGGAGAAGGGTTTTCTCGCGGAGCGGGTCGCTTTTCGGGCACGGGCTCCGCGGAGGGGCTGGGTCCGCAGGCTCCGAGGGCGGTCAAGAGGACGGTCGAAAGAATCGAGGAAAGAAACCACCGGATCACGGAGGAAGCCCTCTTGGGGTCGAGCATCGGGACGCGGGTCATTTAGAGGACGTCTCGTCGGTGGTGGTGCTTTGGGTGTCTGAGTCTGGAAAAGATGTCTCTTCCCGGGGGCTCTCTTCGAGGCCGGCCGGCAAATCCGACGGCGGAATGGCACCGGCCATCTCGTCGGCCAATTCCACCATCGCACGGGCGACCGGGTCCTTGCTGTCCAGACCGCTGGTCAAGCCCCGGATGCGTTGGGACAGCTCGGCCCGGGTCTGGAGCTCTCGGCGCTCGAATTCCACCCGAGCCTGGGCTTCCTGTGCCTCGGCCGTGGCCCGGGTGTTGCCCCGAACCAAGGATTCGATCGCGTTGACCATCTGAAAAAGGATGCGGTAGATGGCTTGGGTGGAGAACCCGCCCAGAAGCGCCAAGGTGGGTTTGCCCATGCCGTGCAGGTTTTGCGCTTGCTTGCCGCCTTCGAGCCAATGGTCGATGGGTACGAGGAAGGCCAGGATGGTGCCCGACATCAATCCCAGCACGTAGCGCACCCAATAGGACGACTCGAATCTCGGGTCGAAGGTGCAGTCGCGCAAGTAGATCTGAGCCTGGTAAAGATTGGCGAAAGAAACCCCGAGGCTGGCGGCGGAAAGTAGGAAAAGCTCGTTGAGCAGCAGGTCGAGGCCCGAGTTGTTGAAGAGGCTGAAATTGCCGGGCCGGCCGTCGACCTGTGGCGAGAGGCTGAGGGCGAAGAGGGCGACTACCGAGCAGATGGCGACACCGATCAATCGGCGGACCAAGCGGATGGGCCCCAGGAAGCTCCAGAATCCGCCGGCTTCCGCCTCCTTTTGCAAGAAACGTAGGCTGCGTGGGGTGGCTGGGGCTACTGTATGGGCGAGCTGGGCGTGAATCCTCGTGAGCCGACGGATCTTGTCCGGGTCATGGCCGTCGATGTCTCGTAACGCCTCGTGACACGCCACCGTATCCGAAGCGAGCTGAAGCCCTTGGGTGAGCGCGTGGCGCAGCATGACATCGGTTTCGTAGTGGAGCTGGGCCACCAGCGATGCGTGAGCCGATTCCGATGTTCGCATGATGGCTGAGCTCATCGAGGGCGCGGGCGCTATGGACGGAGCTTGCGCGGAGCCGGGCTCGGCCTCTGAGCCGGCTCGGGTTTCTACGGTGGGTGGGGTCATGGCGGGCTCCAAGCAAAATTCGGAGGTTCGAGGAACGAGGCGCGCTTCGAGGTCATCGACCCTGCAGGAGCTTTTAGGGAGCACAGGCTATCATCGGGGGCCTCGCCGATATCCAAGACCTTTGAAACAGACCCGATCTCGGCACGTCGTCGACATCCCGACCCAACACCCGACATGGGTGCTTCGTTGACACCCGATGAGGCCTTTCATAGGATTCTGACATGAAGAATTCGCACCCTACTCCGCTCTCCAGACGACCCGCAGGCCCTTTCCGAGTGGCGCTGCTTGCCTTGATGCTCACCCTGATCTGTGGATCCGCGTTCGGCTCCACCCATTGGATTCAGCTCGGCAACGCGGAGGTGACCCTGGTCGACTCCGATGGTTGGCGGGACCTCGGTACCGGCCGCGACCTGCCCTTGGCCAAAGGGGCGCGCATCGATCATTTGAGCGCCGGGGCCGGCAGCTGGTGGGTGGCGGCGGTCGAGCCATCGGACGGCGACGATCGGTTGGTCTTGTTGAAGGCCGACTCGGAGTCCATGGAATCGTTGCCGTTGCCGGTTCTCGAGCGACCCGAGGTGCTGCTGCAGCCGCGGCTGATGGTCGGCGAGGCGGGTTTGGAAGCCTTGGTTTGGATCGAGGGGGAAAGCCATCAGAAGACCCGTGTGCGGGCGGCCCGGTGGTCGGCCGGAGGTTGGGCCCAGCCGGTGACGGTGGCACCGACCGGCCCCGGCACCCAAATCGCCCTTCAGGCCGTGCGATTGGAGTCGGGTGATTTTCTGGCGGTGTGGTCGGCGTTCGACGGCACCGACGACGAAATCGTCTGGAGCCGGTTCGACGGTCAGGCCTGGAGCGCGCCCGAGGCCCTCTCCACCAACGACGTGCCCGATGTCACCCCGGCCTTGCGGGCCATGGAAGGTGGCGCCTTATTGGTGTGGTCGGCCTTCGACGGCAACGACTACCGATTGCTCACGGCCGCCTACACCGGCAGTGGCTGGACTTCGGGACAGAGATTCGGCAAGCGCGGCTCCGTCTTCCCCACCTTTGCCGACACCGAGGTACCGATGGTTGTATTTCAACAGAGCTCTCCCCGTTCTTGGGTCTTCAGCGAGCTCAATCTGAGGGCACAAGTGTTGCGCAGCGCCTCAGTCGAGTACCGTCGACAGCGTCCGATCGTGCGCTCCCGCGATGCCCGAGGAGTGACGATTTCTTGGCCGGAAACGGGCCCGGCCGGCACGGAAAAAGGAAAAGCCGCCAAGACGGAGCTGGAGTCGACGGTGGTGGAATGGGCTCTGAGCGTCGACTGAGAGCCGGGGAAGTCCTACCGTGAATCAACAGGAAAGACGTTGGTCCGTCTATTTGGCCGGAGAGATCCACACCGACTGGCGAGATCGCATTCGTGAGGGCTCGGCCGAGCTCGACCTGCCGGTCACCTTCACCCACCCGGTGACCGATCACCCGGCCAGCGACGATTGCGGCGTCGAGATTCTCGGCGCCGAGCCTTCGGGATTCTGGAAGGACCGCAAGGGCGCGGGGCTGAATGCCATCCGCACCCGCACCGCCCTCCACGACGCCGACCTGGTGGTGGTTCGATTCGGAGAAAAATATCGTCAGTGGAACGCGGCCTTCGACGCCGGCTTTGCCGCGGCCTTGGGCAAGCCGCTGATCATCCTGCACCCACCGGAGCACACCCACGCTCTGAAAGAAGTAGACGCCGCCGCACAGGCGGTGGCAGAGACCCCCGAGCAGGTCGTCCGCATCCTCCGCTACGTCATCCGGGGCGAGCTCTAGGGGCGATCGGGCTGAGGCGGCGACGACCGCTTCAGCCGACTTCCCCGACTTTTTTCGTCTCCGATTATTTCGGCTCCTCGGACGCCGGGTCTTCTGGCTCCGCCTCGGTTTCGGTCTCTTCCTCACCCCCCGGCAGTGTTTTCAGAGCCTCGGCGGCTATGGCGGTGAGCTTCGACGTCTGTGCGTCTTCCTCGGTCTCGGCCTGAGGCTCGACCGTCGGCTTGAGCACCGCCTCGAGCTCGTCGAGGAGATGTTTTTGCAGCACCAGGGTGAGCTCTTGGGCGTCGACCGGAAGGTTGTCCTCAAAATCGAAGGTGGGCTTGCCGGCTTTCCAGCCGAAGAGCACCGCCAAATCCCGAGGGTTGTCGGCGATCAACCCTTGAAGGGCTTGGCGTTCGGCCCCGAGCTCCGGCATGCTCACCGTGCGCAGCATCGCTTTTTCGTTGCGGACCAAACCGGCCCAGCGGGGCAGATCGATCTCTCGATTGCCGAGCACGTCCACCCACGCGTGGCGCACGTGGCCGAGCTCGCTGGAGGGCCGTTGTAGGGTCACCACCGGATGCTCGATGCCGAACTCGTCGCGCAGCAGCTCGGCGGTCAGCAGATTGAGCTCGTCGTTGGTGGTCAACGCGATCACGATGGTGTCGCGTTCGACCCCCGCCTTGTCGTAGCTGACGGCGTCGCGGGCATCGTCGGCCACGCCCACGATGGCGTGGTCGCGCAGGGGTTTGAGCTTCTCGCGCACGCCGTCGATCACGCTCACGGTCCAGCTGCGCCGGCGGAAGAGCTTGCCGATTTCGAAGCTCAGGTGGTTCATGCCCACCAAAACCACCTTGCGGCGCGACGGATCGTCGAGATATCCCAGCCGTCCCGGCAAGATTTTGGCCATCAGGGTGGCCCAGGTGCAGGTCACCAGGATCACCAAATACACCAAACCTTCCAGGGCGACGGCGTCGTCGGCCCGGCCGTGTTGGGACAGCTCGATCGCCGACAACGAGGCGACGGCCGCCGCCACGATGCCCCTCGGGGCGGTCAAGGCGAGGATCAGCTTTTCCTTGAAGTCCACGGACTTTCCGGGCATGGAGAGAAAGACGGACAGCGGTCGAACCAAGAGGATCATGCCGGCGACGACCATGATGCCGGGACCTCCGAGCCGGCCCACGGCTTCCAAGTCGAGCTTGCCGGAGAGCAGGATGAAGAGCACCGAGATGAAGAGAACGGTGAGCTGTCCCTTAAAAGCCTTGAGCGGTGAAAGGTCCGGAAGCTGGGCGAACGAAACCACCAAGCCCATGACCACCGCGGCGAGGATGCCGGAGGTGGGGGCTTGCTCCTCAGCCCAGAAAAACGCTCCGAAAAGCACCGCCAGAATCACCAGGTTGCGCAGCTCCTCGCCCAGGGCGCGTCGTCGGATGGCCTCCATGGCAATAAAGCCGCCCACCAGACCGAGGATCGAGCCGGTGACACACAGCTCGAGCAGCTCGACCGCCATGGGGCGCCATCCCATGCCGGCTCGCTCGATCCACTGCAGCACCAAATACGCTAGGACCGCGCCGATGGGATCGATCATCAATCCTTCGGAGAGCAGGATGGTGCGGGTTTTTTTCGGCGCCACCATGTGGCGCAGAAGTGGCGCGATGACCGTCGGGCCGGTGACCGTGACGATGGCTCCGAAGAGGGAGGCGGTGGGCCAGGAAACGCCGACGCAATAGTGTGCCAACGCGGCGCTGCCGACACCGGTGACGGCGGTGCCCAAGGTCAGGAGATTGCGCAGGGGTCCACCTACCTGGCGTAGCTGATGTAGGTCCAGCAGCAAACCGCCCTCGAAGAGGATGACCGCCACGCCGAGGTGTAGCACCACCTCGAGACCGTGGCCGAGGGAGCTCGGCTCGAATAGACCCAAACCAAAAGGGCCGCACAACATGCCTAAGAGCAAGAGGGGCAAGATGGCCGGTAATTTGAATCGGTGAGCTACGACCTGGGCTACCATGCCCAGGACCACCGCGGCGACGACCGTTTGTAGAATTGCGTGCATGGGCGGATCCTATCTGACAGGCTCGGTCCCGGAAACTGGAACGGAGTTAAATTGAGCGGCGAAAATGGTGCGGGGCGTACCCTCGGATTGATGGGCGCGACAACGGTCGGCGTCGGCGCGATTGTCGGCGGCGGTATTTTGGCGTTGGCCGGCGTGGCTTTTGCCACCACCGGACCGAGCGCGGTGGTGGCTTTCACCCTCAACGGGATCATCGCCCTCTTGACCGCCTTGGTCTTCGCCGAAATGGCGTCTTCGTTTCCCGAATCCGGGGGCACCTATACCTTCGCCAAGAAGGTGCTTTCGGTTGAGGCGGCATTCATCGTCGGCTGGGTGGTTTGGTTTGCCTCCATCGTCGCCGCGGTGCTCTACGCCTTGGGCTTCGCCGCTTTCGGCCAAATCTTCATTGTCGAGGTGTGGGCGGGTTTCTTGGGTGAAGCCCCCACCTGGATTTCCACCGACGGCTTTGCCATGGCGCTCGCCATCGGCTCGACCCTCTTTTACACCTTCGGCTTGGTGCGCAAACAAGGGGGCGGGGGTCAGTGGGAGACCGTGGGCAAGGTGGTGGTCTTCTGCGCCTTGATCGCGGCCGGGCTGTGGGTGTTGCCGTCGCGGGATCCGGCCCAAACGGTCGCCCAGCTCAAACCGTTTTTCGCCGCCGGCGGTATGGGATTGCTGCAGGCGATGGGTTATACCTTCATCGCCCTCCAGGGTTTCGATTTGATCGCCGCGGTGGGTGGGGAGGTCAAAGATCCCGCGCGGAATTTGCCGCGAGCGATGATCGGCTCGTTGGTGATCGCGCTCTTGATCTATGTGCCGTTGCTGCTGTTGGTGGCGACGGTGGGGGTGGCACCGGGCGGCTCGATCCAGCAGATCGCCGCGGGGGATCCCGAAGCGGTGGTGGCCATCGCCGCGGAGCAATTCTTGGGGCGCACCGGTTTTTGGTTGGTGATCGTGGCCGCCCTTTTGTCCATGATGTCCGCCCTCCAGGCCAATCTGCTGGCGGCTTCTCACATCGCCCTGGCGATGGCCAAGGATCGCAACCTTCCCGGGCGTTTGCGTCGTCTCCACCCCAGCCGGGGCACGCCCGTAGCCGCCGTGTTGGCCACCTCCGCCACAGTGATCGTGATCCTAGCGGTGGTGGCCGATGTCGCCGCGGCCGGCGCCATGTCGAGCTTGATCTTCTTGCTCTCCTTTACCCTGGCCCATTGGATGGGCATCTTGGTGCGTCGGCGTGGCGGAGGCCAGGAAGGCGCCTTCTTGTTGCCGTTTTTTCCGGTGGTGCCGGTGGTCGGCGGCTTGGCGTGTTTGGGCCTCGCGGTCTTCCAAGGGGTTGCGGTGCCGTCGGCCGGAGGTATCGCGGCCGGCTGGCTGGCCTTGGGCGGAGCGCTCTACGCCTTGGTCTTCTCCCGTCGAGCGCGGGTAGCGGATGCCGCCGCCGAAGCCTTAGACCCCCAATTGGTGCGGTTGCGCGGACGCAATCCGCTGGTGTTGGTGCCGATCGCCAATCCCGCCAGCGCCCGCTCCATGGTCAACCTCGCCAGCTCGTTGGCGCCACCGGTGGTGGGCAAGGTGCTTCTACTCTACGTGGTGAGGACCCCCGAGCGGTGGTCGGAGGGGGAGATGCCCGCCCAATTGGTATACGCCCAACAGGTCCTCGGACGGGCCCTCTGCGCTTCGTTTTCCGCGGATTTCTCACCCCAAGCCTTGACCACCGTGGCCGACGAGCCGTGGCGGGAGATCTGCCGGGTGGCCCGAACCTACCAATGCGAGGGCTTGCTCCTGGGGCTCGGCGATTTGGGCAAGGACGACGGTCCGGGCGAGGAAAAACTGGAGTGGCTCCTAAGCGAGGTGAGCTCCGATGTGGTGTTGTTGGGGGCCGCGGAGGAGTGGCGCTTGGATAGGGTCAAGCGAGTGTTGGTGCCCGTGGGCGGACGCCGGGACCAGAGCCATCTGCGAGCCCGCTTGCTGGGCAGCCTGTGTCGAGAATATGACCTGGAAGTCGTATTTTTCGGCATCGTCGATCCGGATTCCGGTGACGCCAAGGCCTTGGAGACGGATCTGCGGGAGCTGGCGGAAGACGAGGCTCCCGGCAGCTCGCGGCTCGAAATCGTGCATCGCAAAGACGTGGCGGATGCGGTGGTGGCGGCGGCCCAGGATGCGGATTTGGTCATCCTCGGCCTGCGTCGAGAAGGTCGACGGGGCAAAACCATCGGGGAGATCCCCGTGCGGGTGGCGCGGGAAGCCGGCACGGCAGTCCTGATGATCGGTCAGCGCTGATCGCCGTCGGGCTCTCTTCGTCCGCTCCGCCGGCTCGGCTTGCAGAATTTTGGTGGATCCCCATAAATACGGCTCAGCGTTTTGAGCTTCGTAAGGTTGCGGCGGTTAACGTTGGCCTGCCTTCGGCTTATCTCCGCTTCTCAGAGGTCAACGTTGGAGTCTTATGATGGGAATGCTCTCTTGGACCGTCGCCTTGCTGCTTGCCGCCGCCGTGTCCGCCGCCCCGGCACCCTCGAAAGCCTCAGCGCAGCTGGATCGCGGCGCGGAAGCCTTCCATCCCCAGGATCTCGCCCCGGATTTCTTCGCCGAATCCGTCGCCACCTTTAGAAATCCCCACACCAACGCCGACTGCACGGGTTTCGAGCAACCGAATTATTGCTGCACGGGTTTCGGCACCGGCACCTGCGATCAGCCGGTGGAGAGCTTCCGCCTCGCCACGTGCACCACCCGAAATAGGGATTGTGTGTCCGCGGGCAATCCCAACGCCTGCTGCACGGGCTTCCGCACCGGTTCCTGCTGTTACGAGGAGCTCGACACCGACAACGGTGGATTGGGCTCCAGCTATTGCCCGTTGTCGGTCTGTCCCGACGGCTGTGTCAGCCAATGGGTGGAGCAAAGCGGTTATAAATCGTCGGTCGCTTCCCATCCGATCACCGGCCGCACCCTCGAGCAGGACGATTTGGAAAAACCTTGTTACGTGGCGGATTGCATCAATGGTCATGCCTGCCTGCAAGGCCACGGTCAATGGCTCGAGCCGGGATACCCCGTGGCGAGCCAGCCGGAGCACGACGCCACCCTGGAAATCGAGCCGGCCGATCGGGTGGGCGAGTTTCTTCAATGTCCCGGCACCTTCTACGTCGCCCAATTGGTGAAGATCGTTCCCCAAACCCAAGACCATCGACTCTTGGCCGGGTTCACCAAGCTGCTGAAAGACACGGGAGCGTTGCAATTTCGCCCCTTTAGCGGTGGCACGGTGGTATCCGTCGACCAGGTCTTTCCGGTTTTCGATGCGTGGTATTTCATCGAGCTTCAGCGCAACCCCAACAACTCCATGCGGGTGTGGGTCAACGGCGAGGACAAGACCCGCTCTCCGACCCTCACCAACACCACCGTCACCGCTTGGTCGACCCAAAGCTTCTGTGAGTCAAAGACCTGCGACACCTTCGACAACCAGGAGTTCCAGGGTCAGGCGGCCCTGCTCTTCTACAAATGCGGTGCCCTGCCCTCGGCATTGGATCGCGCCGACATGAACGCCTACGTGCTCGAAACCTTTACGCAGGCCGTTTTCGAAAATGGTTTCGAATCGGGTGACGCGTCGGGTTGGTCACGGACAGCTCCCTAGCTCGAGATTTCCGCCGTGCCCGAAAGGATCCGTCGCTGAGGTCAGGACGAGGTCAAGACGGACGAGGTCAGGACGGACGAGGTCAGGACGGATCGGTTTCGTTTTGCGCGCTCGGGGGTAAGACACACGCTTGGCGTTGGTCGAGGGTCTCGCCGACCGCCGCGCAGGCGTCGACCACCAGCCGTCGATCCAAGGGTTTGGCGGTGGCTCGTAGCAGGGCTTCGAGTTGCTCGGGGCTCAGGTCGCGACGGTTTTCGAGCAGAAGAGCTACCACTCCGGAGACTTGGGCGGCGGCCATGGACGAGCCGGAGAAGAAGTCGAAGGCTCCGCCGGGGGTGGTGGCGAGGATTTCTTCGCCCGGGGCCGCCAGCCATGACGTTTCCGACGGGGGCGCTCGGGTCGGCTCGGCTGCAAGGCCTTCGGGTCCGAGGGGAGCTGCGGCCACGGCGAGCACGGTGTCCAAGGAAGCGGGAAACATGGGCTGCGCGGGCTCTCGTCCGGCGGCGGCCACCACGGCGATGCCTTTGGCGTGGGCGGCATCCAGCAGCTTCTCGAGAATCGAGTCGCCCGGTCCTCCGAGGCTCATATTGATCACTTGCGAGTCGTTGACGATGGCGAAGTCGAGGGCCAGGGCCAGGGTGTAGCTGTCACAGGAAGCCTTGGCCGGATTGCCGGCGAGGGACCAACACGCCTTGAGCAACATCAAATCGACCCGCGGCGCCACACCGACGATGCCGAAGCCGTTGTCGGCCGCTGCGGCGATCAAGCCGGCGACGGCGGTACCGTGTCGATCGGCGGTAAAGCCGTCGGGTCGTCGCACGAAATCGCGGGCCAGGCTGACCCTGCCGTGAAGCTCGGGGTGCTGGAGGTCGGCTCCGGTGTCGATCACCGCGACTTTGACCGCTTGGCCGGTGGCCAATGTGTGGGCCGCGTCCAGCGCCAAGGTGTCCGCGGCGTGCTGGAGGTGGCGATAGGGCTCCTTGGGACTCCGACTTGCCGGCGATGGGGCCGAACCGCCCTGAGTCTCGTAGTGATGGATCGGCTCGACGGTGTCGATTCGAGGATCCCCGGCGATGGATCGCACGACACTGTGTAAGGGGCGTCGGGTCCGGGAGGTGAAGACCACACAACGCTGACCCAACGACTCCATCTGCCAAGCGGCCACCACATTCAGGGAATGAGCGCCCGCCAGCTCCCGGGTGACGCGATCCAAATATCGCGGCGGGGCCGGCGGCAGAACCACCAACAGGCGGGGGTCTTGCGCGGGATCGCCGTCCGCCGCGGTGGGATCTGGGGCCGGACCCGTCGACGGCGGTCCGCTGGAAGCACAGCCCGTCACCAGGAGCAAAGTCGCGGCGAAGATGCATGCGAGCATCGCGTGGTGTGTTGAGGGCTTCATGGTGCCGGCATCGATTTGGGTTCAGCGAAGGTGGTCTCGGGGTTGGCGCGCAGGGTGGTCAGGGCTCGCTCGAGGCCGTCACCGTGCCCGGTCTCCGGGGTGTCCGACGGGGTCTCCAAGGTCTCCAAGGTCCCCAAAGTCCCCAAGGCCACGGACCAGACGCCGAGCGCCGAGGGACCTCCGACAATCTGACCATCGACGGATCGAAGAATCGCTTGCATCCTTTGGATCGACGTCTCGGGTTGGAAGGCGATGGTCACTTGCGTCGAGTGCACCGGCGGTTTCGTTCCGCCCGGCTCCTCGGTCCCGTCGGAGAGGGTTTGATAAGTGCCTGGCACCGGTTTCAGGAGCAGGGGTCGAAGCATGAATCCGACCATCACCGCCAAGACGAGACCGGCGGCCAGGGCGAGAGTCATCCTTTGGGGGCGGGCGGTGCTCAGCCCACGATCGAGGCGCGGAGCTCCCACGGCTTCCGCGGTAGTGGCCGGCGGTTGGGCGTGATCGATGCGACGCATCACCGACGCCAAGCTGCTTTCGACGTCGAGGGGCGAGGTGGCAGAGGCGGCGGTGTCGTCCATCGCGGTGACGTCTAGGGCGCCCCTCAGCTCCGAGATGAAGAGTAGCTCCTGTCGGCATTCGGCACAGCGATCCAAATGGGCCAGCAATCGTCGTCGAAGGCTCGGCTCTAGATCCTCTTGGGGTAGCCAGGGCAGGTAGCTCATGGCCTGCTCGTGGTCCAAGGGCGAAATCGAAGGATCAAAAGGCGATGGGGCGGTTGGCGGCATGCTGTTTCTCCGCGTCAAGTGATCGACCAGCCGAGGCGGGGCAGGATGCGTCGGAGTCGTTCGCGGGCGTGGAACATTCGGGTCTTCACGGTATTTAAGGGACAGTCGAGGATGTCGGCGATTTCTCGATAGGAGCGTTCCTCGAAGAAGGTCAGCTCGAGCACCACGCGGTGCTCCGGCGAAAGCTTGGCCATGGCGTTTTCCAACGACAAACGCAGCTCCCGGTTGGCCAGGGCGCGGTCCTCGGCACCGCCTTCCGGCAGTCGACCGTCGTCGGTCAGGCTGAGGTTGCTGGACTTCTGAAGGGACTTCATGGCCTGTCGGTAGGTGATACCGAAGATCCAGCTGGAAACCTTGGACCGACCCTGGAAGGCCGCCGCGTCTCTCCACACCACGAACATCACCTCTTGAATGACCTCCTCAGCTTGTTCGGGAGCCGAAACCCAGCGGCGGGCGAAACCCAGAAGCCGGGGATAGTAGCGGCGGTAGAGGGTTTCGAAAGCGCGACGATCCTGCCGAGCCACCGCCTCGATCAAGACGCTGTCGGTGAACGAGCCGTGCTTTGGCCCAAAGCCGGGACTATTTTGGGTCGACGACATGGTCGATGGGTATTCCTTTTGAGTCCTCTCGAGAGTATGTACCCGCAAAGGTCTCGTGGGTTCAAAAAACCTTCACTGCGTTTTCGCCGCTGCCTCTGAGGCAGCAGGTCTTCGAGGTAGCAGGTTTCGAGGTAGCAGGTCTTCGAGGTAGCAGGTTTCGAGGTAGCAGGTCTTCTGTGGTGTCGGGTTTTCCGTGGTTGCAGGCTTCGAAGAGGCCAAGAGGCCAAAGAAATCTGGCCTCGGTCGGTTTGACCTGTAGGATGTCGGAAGCTCACATGAACCTTTTCGGCAGCTCACGGCACCTACTTATGTGTCTTGATACCCCACTTCTCGACGAGCCGGGCCCGATGAGCCGGGTCCTGGGCTGCCGCATCAACCACGGAGATGTCCATGTCGGATCGAAACCCCACCTCGTTCTTTTCAACCCTCGCCCTGAATCTCGGCCTCATAGTGTCGACCTTCGGCCTTCTCGTGCTGTCGAGCTCGGCCATGGCCGCCAATCACTCCGTGCAGGTCATGCCCAACAACACGTTCAGCCCACAGAACCTGACCATCGAGTCGGGCGACACGGTGACCTGGACCAACAACGGTGGATTCCACAATGTGGAGGCGTCGGACGGCAGCTTCCGCTGCGCCAACGGCTGCGACGGCCAAGGGGGCGACGGCGCGCCGGCCTCCAATGCCTGGAGCTTTACCTTGACGTTCAACACGGTGGGTACCACCAATTATGTGTGCATCGTGCACGCGGCCCAGGGCATGACCGGCTCGATCACCGTCACCGGTGGCGGCGGTAATGACGCGCCCGGTGATATTCGGCTGGGGACGGCGAGCCAGCAGCGCTCGGAGTCCGCCGGCTCGTTCAGCTTTGAGGTCCAACGGGTCGGTGGCGACGACGGCGCGGTGAACGTGACCTATATGACGGCCGACGGCACGGCCACCGCCGGCTCCGACTACACCGCCAGCTCGGGCACGGTGGCTTGGCCCGACAACGACGACAATCCCCGGATCATCACCATTCCCATCCTCAACGACACCGAGGACGAGAGCAACGAAACTCTGACCGTGATGTTGTCCAATCCCACCGGTGGCGCCGGGCTCGGCAGCCCGTCGGCGGCGACCTTGACGATCACCGACGACGATGACCCGCAGACGGACCAACCCGGCACGCTGACCTTCTCGTCCAACGCCTATTCGGTGTCGGAAGGCGGCGGCAGCGCCACGATTCAAGTCCAGCGCAACAACGGCACGGACGGCGCCGTGGGCGTGAGCTACAGCACCGCCGACGGATCGGCCGCGTCGGGCAGCGATTACGTCACCAGCTCGGGCACCCTCAGCTGGGCCGATGGCGACGGCAGCACCAAGACCTTCACGGTGGATCTCATCGACGATGAGCTGGAAGAAGGCACGGAAACCGTCAATCTCACCCTGTCGAACGCCACCGGCGGCGCTTCTTTGGGCACCACCGCCGCCACCCTGAGCGTGACAGACAACGATGTCGATGCGGATTGTGTGGCCGACGCGGACACCCTCTGTCTCGGTGTCGACGGCAGGTTCAGAGCCGAGATCGTGTGGCGGGCGCCCGGCGGCAATCCCCAGAACGGCCAGAGTGTGGACGTGGGGCGTCAGGATTCCGGGCTGTTCTACTTCTTCGACGAGAACAACATCGAGATGTTGCTCAAGGTGTTGAACGGGTGCGGCATCAACCAACGGTACTGGGTCTTCTACGCCGCCACCACCGACGTGGAATTCGAGCTGACCGTCACCGATACCTTGACCGCCACCCAAGCGACGTACTCCAACGAGCTGGGCAATCCAGCACCGCCGGTGCTCGATACGAACGCCTTCGCCACCTGCCCTTGAGCACCGCGATATGAGCACCTCGAGAGCAAGCTACCTCAGCTTCCTGGCGGTTTTCCTGTGGGTCGTCCTCGTGTCGAGCGGGCCGCTCGCGGCCCAAAGCACCTTCGAGCCGGTGGTGGAGCTCGACTTCGCCGATCCCGAGTCGTGGGCCATGCAGTACTTTGCGTCGGCCAGCGTGATGACGTCCCTGGGCCCGGTAGAGCCCTCGGAGCCCGGCGAGCTGCGTTTGGGTTTTGAGGCCATGTGGGTGCCCGAGCTCGACCGGGAGCAGCGCACGGTGGGTTTCGGTGGCTTCAAAGAAGAAGACCTGAACCGCTCCGCGGTGTGGGGTCGGCTGCGGTTGGACGTCGGCTTGCCAGGCCGATTCACCGCCACCATCGGCTGGATTCCGCCGGTCGAGCTCGACGGCGTGGACGCGAGCCTGGTGTCCCTGGCCTTGGGTCGACCGTTGGTGACCCGAGATGCCTGGGGTCTAGGTCTGCGCCTCATCGGTCAAACCGGTGAGGTGAAAGGGGATTTGACCTGCAAAGAAGGAGCGGAGCACCTCTTTCCGTCCGGATCGCCCGAGAATCCCTTCGGTTGCGAGGCACCGTCCAGCGACGAGGTGACCCTGGACTATTGGGGTGCCCAGCTGGTGTCCCATCACCGTCTCCAAGCCGGTGCCGGGCCGGTGCTCCACTTCGGCGTCTCCTGGCACCGCATGGATCTGGACTTCCAGGTCGAGGCCCTCACCTTCGGCTTCTTGGATCGCAGCCTGCTGCGGGCCGAAGGTGATACCTGGGCGCTGACCGCCGGAGCCCGCTGGGATCTCGGAGAACGATCCACCCTGGCCGTCGAAGGCTTCTATTCCGATCTCGACGTCGAGCGACCCGGTCGAGACCGGGAGTCGGATCCCTTCTGGAATCTTCGGATCGGTTTCGGATATCGCATTCGCTGACTGGTTGCCTTCCAACGTTTTCCTTCACCCGTGGCTCCTTCACCCGTGGCTCCTTCCGTGGGGAAGGAGCCACGACGGGGGAGCCGCCGACGATCAGGGGATGAGGTCGATCTTCAGGGTGGGCCCGATCCACATACACGAGCCACCTTCGCCGAAAGCGTTGACCGCGGTCACCCGATATCGGGGCTGATCTCCGGCAGCGACGGTGTCGGTGAACGAGGCGGAGCCGTTGATCACCGTGCCGATTTGCTCGGCGCCGGAATCACCCACGAAGTAACGATAAACGCGGTACTCATAGACGGCGCTGCCGTGGTCGTCGGGCTCCTGCCAGCTGAGGACGACCTCGGTCTCGTCGGCGTTGGCATAGGAGGCGTCGAGCCGCGGAGCTGCCGGTAGATCCGGGCCGTCGTAGGCGGCAAAGAGCCGTGGGCCACTGCTCTGCCGGGCCAAAGTCAGCAGCTCGGTAGCGGAGTTGGGACCGGCCTTTTCGCAGGCGCCGGTGCAGCCGTCGGCGTATACGAAAACCACCCGGCCCTCACGATCCACTTGGATATCGTTGAAGTCGAGCAGGGCTCGCCGGCGTTGGAGCCGAAGCCCTCCGGGGCCGGATAGACGGCGAAGGTCGCGCCGCCGTCGCCGCGGGCGATACCGCTGGAATCGTCAGCGTCGCGATCAGCAGGCCGACGGCAAGTAATAGATTAGAAGCACCGATTTGCGCTCGTCTTCGGATCGATGAATTCAACATACTATTTCACCTGGCTCACGGGTGCAGAGCCCTGCTCACGGGTTCAGAGATGCCGGTAACCCGCGAGGTGACGGGGCGGACGACGGGAGGGTGCGATAAGGCATTCTGTCGAGACCCGTCGTCCTTGCCTATGGGGAGAATACCCAGGCAGAGCGTCTATTTGCGCCCAGAAACGACCCGGAATCCTCCGGGTTGAGATCGATAAATGAGTTTGATAACGTCGATTTTCACTCGTCAGACCGCCTCACACCGGTTCGTGGAGGAGCTCAATGATCAAAACCTTTAATCGGGCCGTGTTTACCTTAGCTCTGGGCTGCGTCACCTTATTGACCCTGGGTGCCTTGAGCGCTGTCCCTGCCGTCGGCAGCGGTCTCGAAGACCTCCAGATCAGCGGTCAGACCGTGACCGGTCGGATCGCGCTCCCGGGCGGAATTGAAGCGAGCCTGGAGATCACCTTCGAAAACGTCCAGAACCTGACCCTCGCCAATTTGGGTCTCTCCGCCGAGCTCGTCTCCCTCACGGATCCTGGCCTTCTGGCCCGATTCCCCTCGGGCGCCGTCGCGTCGATTCCCGCCGCCTTCCCGGTCCTGCTCCGATTCGTGCCGCCGGCGACGAGCACTCTCTCCTTCCAGGGCGTGGTGTCGGCGGAAATCTATACCCACCATCTCACCTACACCCCGGGCACTCAGCTGCGCTTGTTCAGCGCCGAGCCCGGGGGGCCGTTCGAAGACGTCAGCGCGTGGATGGATTCCGGCAGCTATCGGGTAGGTGCCGTGCATCCCGAGTTCTATCGCGAGCAGCTGATCGTGCTCGATACCCGCATGTTCCAAGCGGTGATCTCCCAGCAAGCGGATGCCCTGGAGCAAACCCTCGACAACCACGTGGGCGATATCGACACGAACGTCTTCTTGCAGCTGGAAAGCCTGATCGACCAGGCCCGCACCCAGATTTCCAATGACGACGTCGAAGGGGCGCAAGCCACTCTCTCGAGCTTGCAGCAGACCGTGGTGTCCCAATCCGGCGAGTCGATTCCCGACGCCTGGGCCGCAGACGAAGAGCTGACCAACGTGGCGGGACGGCTGCGTGCCGATATCGCTCGGCTCAGCCATAGCCTGCAACGGCAGGGCGGGTCCTCCTGAGCCGGGTATGCCGGCTCGTCTCCACGTCCACTTTCCCGAGTCGCCCACGCGCAGCTTCACGCTGGCGGAGCGCTCGCCCCAGGTGATCGGCCGAGATCCGGCGTGTGAGATCACCATCGACGACGACCGTGTGTCGCGTCGGCATGCCCACCTCCGCATGCGCGAGGACGGCTCGTGGTGGCTGAAAGATCTCGGAAGCAAAAACGGCACCCAAGTCAACGGTCGTCCCGCGGACGATTTGAGACTGGATGCCAAGGCGTGGATCAGCCTCGGGGGTCTGCCGGCTGAGCTCGAAATTCTGTCGGCGGAGCAAGCGGAAGCGGAATCGAAACACCATCAAGAGCGTTGGCGCGCTTCCCTGAGCATGCAGACCCGGCTGGATCCAGCGGCAGGCTTGGAGGCTTTGTTGCAGCAGGTGCTACGTTCGATCCTGGATACCTCGGGCTGCCGCCGGGGATTCATTTTGTTGACCGAGGCGGAGGGCGGATTGGAGCTCGTCGCCCGAGTCGGGGTCGACACCGAGGATTTGCTGGCGGCCCGTTTTGAAGGCAGCGCCGGCGCCGTGGAACGGGCGCTGACCACCGGCCGCCCCGTGGCGTTGGCGGACGCCCGTCTCGACACGGTGCTCGGCGCCCGTCCGTCGATCATCGCCAGCGATCTGCGAGCTCTGGTGTGTCTGCCCTTGTTGGTGATGGATCGGATCATCGGCGTGGCCTACGCCGACAGCCGTGAGGCCGGCAAGCCCTTCTCGGAGCTGGATATCGACATCTTGACCGCCATGGCGTCCCACGCCGGGCTGGCGATCAGTGTCGCCAAGCTACATCGAGAGGTCGTTGGGTTGAATCGCGAGATTCCCGGCGCCGAGAGCCCGCTGAGCGCCACCGCGCCGATCATGGCCGACCCTTGGGAACGAAGTCTGCCGTCCTATCGACCCACGGGGGATTGGCGCCAGGCATTGGGTAGCGACGGAACCTTGGGTAGCGACGGAACCTTGGGTAGCGACGGAACGGCGGGAGCCGTCGGGTGACCGAAGACAAACCTCCCGTCGCCGATTCCACACCGGCAGCGCCCTCGAACGGCCTGGACGCCACCCGCACCTCCGTCGGGGAAGCCAAGCCGGACGCCTCCACGCCGGTCGCCTCCCCCGCGGCCTTGGGCGCCACCGTGACCTCGGTCGGTGCCATGTCCGTGCAGGTTCCGGGCAGCCTCTTCGCCGGAAGATATCGGATCCTCGAGATGGTGGGAGTCGGTGGCATGGGCATGGTGTACCACGCTTTCGACGAGCGCCTCGAGCTGCCGGTGGCCCTGAAGCTGCTGCGACCCGAGCGCGCCGCCGACCAGGAGATGAAGGACCGCTTTCGCCGCGAGCTGATCCTCGCCCGTCAGGTCTCCCACCGGAACGTGGTCCGCATCCACGACCTCGGAGAAACCGAGGACGTCTACTTCCTGACCATGGATTACGTCGAGGGGCGCTCCCTCAAGGAGCTGCTGGCGGAGGAGGGTCCCCTGGATCCGGAAAGGGTCGTGGAGATTGCCCAACAAATCACCGGAGCGTTGGCCGCCGCCCATCGCGAAGGCGTGGTGCATCGAGACCTCAAACCGGCCAACATCATGATCGATCACGAGGGCCGTGCCTTCGTCACCGACTTCGGCATCGCCAGCTCCGCGAGCGCCGTCGGCCTCACCGCCACCGGTGGCATTGTGGGCACTCCCGACTACTTGGCTCCCGAGCAGGCCCGGGGCGAGGCGGTGGACCCGCGGGCGGATCTCTACGCCCTCGGTTTGATTCTCTTCGAGCTGTCGAGCCGCCGCCTACCGTTCGCCGGCGGCAGCCTGACAGAGGTGCTCGCCCAGCGGATTTCCGGTCGGGCGATGCGGCTCGAAGAGGTCGCCGACCACGTGCCCAAAGGCCTTTCCCAAATCATCGCTCGCTGCCTCGAGCGGGATCCCGAGGATCGCTATCAAAGCGCCGAGGACATCGCCGCCGACCTGGCCGCGGGTCGAGCCACCGGCGGCGCCTTTCGGAGCGGGTGGCGCAAGACACGATCCCTGATCCGTCGACACGCGGTGTCGATATTGGCTGCGGCGGTGATCGTGATCTCGGTTCTCGCCCTTGCGTCCCTCTTCGAGCCGGCCGAGGAAACCGCCCCGGGGCCCCGGCACTCGGTCGCTATTCTGCCCTTGGCCGACGAAACCGGCCGAGCCGACCTCGCTTGGCTGGCCACGGGCCTGCCGGAAATGCTCGCCGGAAATCTGGCGGAGAGCGCGGAGCTGCGGGTGATCGACAGCATGCGCGTGAGCCGCACTCTCGGCGATTTGGGAATCACCGTCGGCACTATGACCGAGGTCGAGCGGCGGTTGATCTCCGACCTGCTCGGCACCGATCGCCTGGTGTCCGGTCGGGTGCGGGTGCTCGGCGAGTCCGTCCGGGTCGACGTGCAATTGGTGCCCATGGACGCCGAGGAGCCCGTGGCGGAGTCTTTTCATGTGGAAGCGCCGTTGGATCGCGACCTGTTGAGCGTGGTCGAAAAGCTCGACCGAGAGCTGTGCCGTCGACTCGGTGTTCCGTCGCCAGCGGCCGCCATGAGCCTTCCCGCCCAAGGCGCCGACGTCGGCGGTGACTACGTGCGAGGGCTCGACGCCATCGGGCGTGGCGACTTGTCCACGGCGGTGACGGCATTCGAAGGCGCCGTGGCCGGCACGCCGGAGCTGACTCCGGCGTGGGCTCATCTGTCGCGGCTTTACGGCGACATGGGCTTTGCCGACAAGGCGCGGCAAGCGGTGGACAAGGCATTGGCCGGAACCCGGGAAAACAGCCGGATCGGGCTGTTGCTCAACGCTCGGGCCGCCCTGCTCGCGGGAGAGGGGGAGGTCGCCGTCGGCCATCTTCAAACCTTGGCGGAGCGATTTCCTTTCGACTCCGAAGGGCGTCTGGAGCTGGCCCAATTCTACGGCGCCACGGGACGTTTCGAAGAGGCGTCCAAGGAGCTCGAAGCCCTCACCGATGAAGATGCCCAGCATCCCCAAGCTTGGTTTTTGCTGGGGAAATTCGCCATTCTGATGGGCGAGAGCCGGCGGGCGGTGGACGAATATTTGACCCGAGCGCTGGTGATCCACAACCGCCTCGACAATTTGAGCGGTCAAGGGGAGGTGCTCAACGCCTTCGGCATTGCCTATCAGAAGCTCGGTGATATGGAAGACGCCGAAAGACGTTATCTCGAAGCCGCCGACATCCGTCGGCAAACCGGCGATCTGCGGGGTCAATCGTCGTCGCTTTTCAATCTCGCCATATTGCGCGCCCGCCGTGGGCATTTCGACGCCGCCCGCGACGATTTACAGCAAGTGCTCGCCGTGCGTCGGGATATCGGCGACGAGCGCGGGGTGGCCAGCGCCTACAATCACCTGGGGCATGTGCTCGAGCAACAAGGTCTCTACCGCCAAGCCCGAGAGCAATACGTCGCCGGTCTCGAGGGGCGGCGTCCCATGGGCAATGGACGCGCCATTGCCGAGAGTTTGAATAACGTGGGTTTCATGGACTTTTTGCTCGGCGACTACGATCGGGCGTCCGACCACTGGCGAGAGGCGATCGACATCTACCGCGCCGACGGCAATCCCGAAGGTGAGGCCTTGGTCGCCCAGAGCATCGCTCGCCTCGACTTGACGCGTGGCGCCTGGCAATCGGCCCTCGACGCCGTTTTGGCCTCGTTGGAGTCGAGCCGCGCCAGCGGTCGGCGCGACGCCGAAGCGGTTGCCCTCGGCCTGCTGGCGCGGGCAGCCCACGGCCAGGGTCGCTTAGCCGCCGCGCGAAAATCCTTCGACGAAGCCTTGGCCATCTTCGAAGAGCTGGGGGAAGTCTCGGCCCTCACCGAGCTGACCTTGGCCCGGGCCGAGCTGCTTCTGGAGCTCGGCGCTTTCGACGCCGCCGAGCTCGACCTCGAGCGGGCGGAGCTCTGGCTGCAGGATCGTCACCACCACGAGCGAAATGCGGAGCTCTTGCGACTCCAGGGGTTTCGTCATTTGGCTCAAGGGCAGCTCGATGCGTCGACCCAGGCTTTCGAGGCGTCCCTCGACGCCGCCGAGCTCAGCGGCAGCCGCGAAGCCGAGCTGTGGGCCCGTTTGGGCCTCGGGCAAACCGAGCTGGCCGCCGGGGCCACGGCTCGTGCTCGGACCCTTCTCGAGAACGTCGCCGAGGCCGGGCGAGCTTTAGGTCACGCCCGGCTCCAAGTCCGAGCAGCTTTGCCCCTGGCCCGGGCCTATGGGCTAGGGGAGCGAATCGGCGCCGCCGAAAGCACCCTGCGCGCCGCCCTGGAGCTGGCCGAGGCCCGTGCCCCCCTGGGGGGCAGCCATCTCGTCCACTGGCGCCTGGCGAAGGTGCTGGACCAGCGCGGTCTCGACGCCGAGGCCCGGGCCCAGCTCGAAAAGGCGGCGCTCGTCGTGGCTCGGATTCGTGAAAGCTTGGACGCGCCCGATCGTGCGACCTTTGATCGTCTGCCGGAGGTACAAACCCTTGAGCAAGAAATCGCCGAACGAGGAATCCGAGGCCTCGACACCGATACCGACGCCGAAAGCAGCGGGCTCACCGCCCATGCCTCCGTCCCTCGGCCCGCCCGCGCCTTCCACGGCCGATCTTCCGGTGAGAGGTCTTTCCGCGAAAAGTGTTTCAACCGTCGCGGCGTCGACCCCTCAAATATCGAAGCCCCCCACGTCGACGACCCCCGCGTCTGCCACCCCAGCGTCGGTGACTCAAACCTTGGAGCTGCCGCCGCGGGATGATCTGGCTTCCCTGGCCGCCCGGGTCCGACGGGTCGATCGCGAGAATATGGAGCTCTTTCGCGGCCTGGTGGAAGGCGAGCGTCGATTTCGAGGTTTGGCCAAGGCGGTGTGGCGGGTGCAAGAAGAGGAGCGCCGGCGGCTCGCCCGGGAGCTGCACGACAGCCTGGGTCAAACCCTTACCGCGCTAAAAATCCAACTGGCTCGCTTGGCGGAAAAAAGCCGGGGTGTCGACTCCGATCTGGCCTCTGAGCTCAGTGCCTCCGTGGATATCGTGCACGAAGCCCTCAACGACGCCCGCCGCCTGTCACACCTGCTGCGTCCGCGGGTGCTCGACGACCTGGGTTTGGCGCCGGCCCTCCATTGGCTCAGCCGTACCCTCGGCGAAAGCACCGGATTCACCATCGATTTGGCCATCGAGGACTTAGAAGCGCCGGCGGAGCCACGGCTGGGCTCCGAGCTCGAAACGTTGATTTTCAGAGTGGTTCAAGAGGCGTCGACCAACGCTCTGAAACACTCTAAAGTGAATCGGGCCTCCGTGCGCGCCGAGCGTCGCGGCGATGCCTTGCGCTTGAGCATCGAGGACGAAGGCCAAGGCTTTGATCCGTCCGCGGTGGCCGTCGATACGGGCACCGACACCGGTCACGGCCTGGCCGGCATTCGGGATCGAGTCGAAATCTTCGGCGGCCGCCTGCGCATCGATTCGCGCCCCGGTCACGGAACACGCATTCAAATCCACCTGCCCCTCAGCTGACGGGCGCTCACGGAATCGGAAAGGTCCTCGGTGAAGGACGTTCCGGGATGGGAAGCCGATGAAAACCAGAGTTTTGCTCGCCGACGACCACACCATCGTGCGCCAAGGATTGGTGCGTCTGCTCGACGACTCGGGGGATTGCACGGTGGTGGCCGAAGCCTCCGACGGCATACAGGCGGTGGAGATGGTGCGCAAAGAACGGCCCGACGTGGCCGTGCTCGACCTCACCATGCCCCGCCTGAGCGGCCTCGAAGCGGCGCGGCGGATCCACGAGGAGCTGCCCAAAACCCGCATCCTCGTGCTGACGGTGCACGAGGAAGAGGAATATGTGTTGCCGGTGATCAAGGCCGGCGCGTCCGGTTATTTGGTCAAAGACAGCGCCGCCGAAGAGCTGCTCGCCGCGGTGCGAGCCCTGGCCCGCGGTGAAGGTTATTTCGGGCCCCAAGCTGCCCGGGTGCTGGCGGAGCAATATCGCCATCCCGACCGCTCCCCCGAAGACCCGTACGGCTCCCTCACCCCTCGCGAGCGGGAAGTCTTCCACCTGGTGATCGAGGGCAAAACCACCAAAGAGACCGCCAAAGCCCTGGGGATCAGTGCCAAAACCGCCGAAAACCACCGAACCCGGCTGATGGACAAGCTGGCCGTGCACAATACCGCCGAGCTGGTGCGCTACGCCGCGCGAAAAGGACTGTTGAGCTGACCGGAGGCTCGCCGTGGGTGTCTAGATGAACGGAGCGTGCTCTCGTCAGATACGCCCTCAGCTGAGACGCTTCGCCGTCCAGCTTTTCTGTCTGTGGCTGGGCCTCTATGGTCCGCCGGCGCTGGCGTTGCAAGAAGCCGCTCAAGAGCGCGGAGCTCACCGACCCGTGCCTCCCTTCCCGCCGAGCCCTGAGCTGGAACGTTCTCGCACCGCCGAGCCATCCGCCGCTGAAACATCACGGACGGCACGAAAAGCGGACCTGGGCTCAATCCCCTTCGATTCGTCCTGGAACCTGATACCGCTCGATGAATACGTTAAGTTGTGTATCGGCAAAGACTACCGTTTCTTTGCCGCCATCTCTGGATTCAGGTCGAATGAAGGAGAGAGTCCGCTTTTTAGTCCTCGTGGACTTCCAGCTCCCGTGTCGGATCAAATCTACGAAGAGCTGTTTTTCTCCTATTCCAGCGAGCAAATCAGCTGGCTCACCGCTTCGGAATCCCACTTGGCCCTGGCACACCTGAATATTCGTCGAGAAGAGCTCAGCGTTGCGGCCTTGTTAGTCATAGGTCTCATGGACTACCTCTCGGGCAGGTTGGGCAGCCCTGAACGTGTAAGGTTTGTTTTCGGGATCGAGTAGTGTGCAGACATAAAAAAAGGCCGCGGGGGCTGTACGGTGCGAACCAACCCCCGCGGTAAATTGTCTGAATCCCCCTCCCGGTCAGATCACAACAATGGAATCTCCTTTTGCTCGCTGTAATCAGCTGTTCGGCGTTACCGGATCCGAGGTGAAGATTTGCAGCTCGGCGGCGCGCACGATGTCGCCGTTGGACGAGGCGGTGGCGCAGTCCGTGGCGTTCAGGGCGTCGGCGTCTTGCTCGCCGCGGTATTCCGGGGTGCCCGTGCATTGACTGTGGACGACCCGCAGCTGCACGTGAGTGGCATCGGTGTCGGGCACATCGAGCTCGCGCAGGATGAGGTCCGGAGCCAAGGGACGCGGGATACCGGCCGGGAAGGTGTTGGACGGGCTGGTGTAGATGGTGGTGAAGCCGAAGGCCGAGCCGGCGTCGCAGCTGGGGTTGAGCAGATTCGCGCCCTCGATGCAGGTGAGGATTTCGAATTGACGCAGGGCGGTGAAGCGATTCTGACCCCCGCTGTCGCCGGCGTTGTTCGGGTCCTCGGGTCGTAGCAGAGCGCTGACGCCGATCCGTTTAATGTTTTGTAGGCCACCGGCGAGGTCGACCACCACCCGGTCGCCGGGGGCGGGCGCCACCAGGGAAGCCCAATTGGTGGTTTCCGTGTCGTCGATTAGGGAGTCGAGGTTGACGCCGTCACCGGCGATCGTGGCGCCTTGGTAGACCGAGGCCACGTTGGCCGCCAGCTTGACCCGCACGGTGCGGGTCAAGCCCACTTGACCGGCTTTGATCTCGTAAGGGAAGCGCACGTGACCGTAACCGTCGGCACGCACCAGGAAGTCGTGGGTCACGCCGGACACGAAGTCGGCGGAGCTTCCCAAAGCCGTGTTGCCGTCGGTGTCGGCGATCGGCGTCGAGCGGGCCTCGTAGTGGCCGACAAAGACATCGGCTACGACCGGGGCGCCGGTGGCGCGATCGGTAATCACGAATTGCAGGGTGACCTCGCCTTCGAGGGGTGAGGTGAAGCTCGGCGTGGGGTTGGCATCGTCACTGCCCAAGCTGACCGCGTCCTCACCCATGCCGCGATGGGCGAAGACCCGCCACAGCACGTCTTGGTTGGCACCGCCGAAGCGCAGGCGGTCGGCGGCTAGGTAGGCGTCGCGGGCGTCCAACATGCTCACGCCGGAGGGCATCAGCAGCCAGGCGTCGAAGACGATCTGGGCCCAGCGACGGTTGCCCGGGCAATGCTCTACGTTTTCCAGGCCGTCAGCGCACAGGCGTTGTAGCTCGGCGTCGCCGGCGGGATAGAGGGCGTCGTAGGCGTCGACCAAAGCGGCGCGCAGCTCGAAGTTGGTGGCGCTCCAGATTTCGCCGTCGGCGTGGACTTGCGCGCCGGTCATGTCGTAACCCACGTTGGAGTAGTTGAGCGGGTTGCGCTGGGTCAGGGGCGCGGTGTGGCTGAGCACGCTCGGCGGCGTCAGGTTGCGTGACATGTTGTAGTTGCGGATGCCTTTCTCGCCGCTGCCGGTGGCGTAGGTGCCGACCGCGTAGGGGCTCTCGCCGGCGGTGGGCACCAAGCCGTATTCGTTCAAGTACTCCATGGCCACCAGATCCGACCAGCTCTCGCCCATGGCACCGGCTTGGGCACCGGAGAGACCGTCGTCGGGGCCGCCGACCATGCGGTTGGAGATGGCGTGGGTGTATTCGTGACCGATCACGCCCATGTCGTAATCACCGTCCACACAAGGCGGGTAGAAAGCGGCGGCGATGGGCTGCCAGAGATACATGTTGGTGATGCCCGGGATGCCGTCGTTCAAGGTGATTTGGTTGGCGTTGTCGCGGCCGAGGTAGCTCGGGGCGCCGCCGGTCACCGCGCCGGCTTGCACGTTGCCGATCTCGAGGTCGCTCGCCTGTTGAGGCGGCGTCAGGCCGAAGTTGTCGAGCTGCATGTTGTAGTTGCGCTCGGTGAAGCCCAAGAAGTACGACCAATCGTGCATGCGGTTGTGGGTGGCGAAGAGGCTCGCGGTGGCCGCGTCCACATCGTTCGCTTGGGTCACGCCCGGCGCGGTGAACACCGTGGGCGAGCATTGGGATTGATTCCAGGCGTCGGTCCAGGTGAAGTCGTATTGACGATCCGCGGCTACTGGTCGGTAGCCTTCCGCCGGGGTCAGTGGGCTGCCCCAAGCCACGGCCGTGGAAGCGGCGTTGCCGAGGGTGGTGAGGTTGGAAAGGCCGGTGGTGAAGTTGTGGTCCCACGGGGCGCGGGCGGCCAGGTTTTCGAGCACCAGCTCACAGCCCGGGATCGGCTGACCGGAGAAATCGGTGGCGGTCCAGCAGGCGAAGGTGCGGGTGTCGACGCTGGAGCCGTCGAGGGGCGGGTTGGCGGTGAAGAAATTCCAACCGGGCACCAAGAAGGCCTCGGGCACGCTGGTGTCTTCCCAGCTCAAGGTGCCGACGTAGGTGAACGGCGAGACGGGCGGCACGGAGGGCTCGTCGAAGGGGCAGATCTCGGCGTAGTAGCCACCGCTCGGAACGCCACCGGCGGGCTCGTAGATCGCCTGCTCCGGGCTGGTGCCGAGGTCGCCCACGGCCACCGCCGAGCTCAGGTTGGATTCGTGGTAGATGCGGATGAAGATGTCGTTGGTGATGATCGCCGCCGAGGCGGTGGAGACCACGCGCAAGGCACCGGAGGGCACCGCCAAGGGGCCGTGCAGCGGGCCACAAGCTTGGGGATCGGGATCGTCGTCATAGGCGCCCTGGAAGGTGATGGTGTCTTGGGCCTTGGTGTTGTGGGCTGCCTCGTCGGAGAAACGCTGGACGCGATTGAAGCGCGCCAGCACGTCACCGGTGATGCCGTCGACGAAAACCGTGTAGGCCTGGGCGTGTCCGCCGTCCACATCGAGCACGATGGTCTCGAAGGCGGGCAGGACGCCGGAAGGTGTCGGGAAAGCGCGCAAGCGGGAGCGTTGGGGGTGGGACAGACCGGCGACGTCAAAAATCGTCCAATCGCCGTCGAGGGCGGTGGTGCCGAGATCGAGCGGCAATACCGAGAGGCCGATATTTCCGGCGGCCAGGAGCCAAGCGTCGGTGGCGGACAGCGCCGGGGAGCCGGGAGCCGCGTGATCACCGGCGGCCGAGGAGGACACGTACACGATTTGGCCGGAATCCACACCCACGGTGATCAGGCCACCACTGGCGGCCGGCAGACCGCCGAAGGATTGACGGAAGAGCACGGCGGCGGTTTCCGGGCCGGCGATCGGCGACACGTTCAGCAGCTCGAGGGCGTCCACGCCCGCCGGGGTGGTGCGGAAGAGGTCCGCTTCGTCGCGCAGCCAGTCACGGGCGGCGGTGGCCGGGTCGAGGGAATAACCGCTCGCCAAGTCGCCGCTCAGGCCGATCAGGGATTGGGGGGTGCCGAAACGATTCCAGGTGGCGCGAGCGTCCATTTGATCCACGGCGGTCAGCTGGGCCGAGGTCGGGCTCAACAGATCGGTGCGGGAATCGAAGTCGTCCAGGGGATTGTGTACGGACAAGATCTCGCCGATACCGAAAGACGGAGCCGCGGTGAGGGAAAGAATCATGAAGACCGAAATCAAGGTTTTCGCAAGCCCTGTAGAGCGCCGGTATCGTTTGAGCATCGTGGAATCTCCTTATGGGTTCGGGGAAGCGGCCCAAGGCCGAAACAGGTCATTGAATTGAGGATGTAAATCTACGGGGCGGGGGGAGCTTTCGGCAGGCGGGAATTCCCTCATTCCGGTTGAGGGAATTCCCTCAGGGAGATCGCAGCGCTCAGCGGGAGGTGCCCAGCAGCACGCCCGTCCGGACCTTCAGATCCAGGGCGTCGAGATCGTCGGCGGCGGGGGCCCCAGCACGGCGGGTGGCGAGACCGAGGGCTTCGGCCGCGACGAAAATGCCGGGGTCATAGTCGCAATCCGTGCCGTCCACCCGGGGGTCCTCGTCGCACGCGTCGAGCACCGGCACGAGAATGTCCCCTTCCTCAATCGGCAGGCCGTGCAGGGCGTCGGGCATGCCGATCAGGGCCGAGCCCCGGCGCACGGAGAAGAGCACGAGATCGGTCACCTGTTTTTTGGAGGTATCGGTGTCGCCGGCGATCCAGCTGTAGGGTCCGGTGACCGGTTGATACACGCCGTCGCCGTTGTCGTACACCACCAGGGCGTCGAGATCGTCGATATCGAACGCCTCACCGTCGGCGTCGAGCCCCAGCTGGGCGGCCGACGCGTACACCCGAGCGGGCCCACCGTCGGCGGTCAGCACGTCGCCGCCGACGAAACCGTTGGCCACGGCCGAGCCCGTGTTGGCCGGCACGGGCTCGAAAGGATCCGGAAAGCTCGCGTCGAGGGAGAAGAAGATCCGGCCGGCGGATCCATCGCTCTCCAGGGCGTCGAGATTGTCGCCGGCGTCAGGCAGCTCCTTGGGGGTCGGCGCGTGCTCGGCCACCCAAGGCATCTTCAGTCCGTCGAGACCGGGCCAAATGCCATTGACGCCGATGTCGCCCACCGGCGGCAACACCGGACCGGCGCCGGTTCGAGCGACGAATACGCCCACGGCGGCGCGGGCCGCGCCGTTCGCCGCTTCGAGGGTCAAGGCGTTCTCGCCTTCTTCCGGTCCCGCGGCGTGCTCGTCCACGGAGAAGAGCCAGCGGTGGATCTTGCGCTCGAGGGGTGACGGGCGGGAATCGCGGCCGCTGGAAATCGCGTCGACCTCGATAAAGCCGCCGGCGCTGGGCAGCAGGCCCTTGGCAGGCAGGCGGGGACGGGAGCCGAGCAGGTCCGCCTCGGTGATCGGTCGACCGTCGACCACGTCGGCGGTGCCGATGGTCGGACCTTGAAAGTCGATCGAAAAGAGCGGGCCGGCCTGCACCGCCGAAGGCACCAATGAAAGCAACCCGAGGCACACCACGACGATCCCGCCCGCGATCCCGCCCACGAAACTGGTGCCGTCGGCTGACGGCCTTTGGGAAGTCCTTTGGGAAACATTGGAAAAACGGCTCGGGATCGACGACATGTGTTTTGGCTGCCTCATCTGAAGAGTGTTGCCGATCGGAGAGCCGTCCACCATCCGGGAAATCCCTCAGTCGGACCCTGGGGCGGTCCTCATGCGCATTCGGTTTCAATGGCTTAGCATCCTGAGAGCCGACGGAAAGTCGGTAGATCTTTTGCGCGCCGTCGCTTGATCCAATCTTCCACCGACCCTCCGAGCCACAGCCCACTTGAAGTGAGATAGCCATGACCCAAGTCGAATCCCAGATCTTCTCCCGCATGTCGGTTCCACGATTTCGGCGGTGCCGGGCGTTTCGCGTCATCGGCCGAACCGCGCTTTTGATCTTGCTGACGGCTCCGGTATCCGTCGACCGCTTAGTGGCCGCCGAAGAGGTTTCCGAAGTGCCCGGCACCGGTGAAACCGTCTCGCACGAAGCACCCTCTGCTTGGGTGCGGGCGATCGGCGGAAGCAATCGGGAATGGGCGGTCGACGTGGCCGCCGACGCGGTCGGACGGTCCGTGGTGCTCGGTCATTTCCACGGCATCACCCACCCTGGAGACGGTCTGCCCGATCTCGAGAGCGCGGGGGATTCCGACGTGTTCGTGAGCCGTTGGAGCGAGGCGGGTGACGCGCTGTGGGCCCATCGATTCGGGGGTCTCGGACAGGACGAGGGCAAGGCGGTGGTCATTGGACCGACCGGCAACATCTATGTGACGGGTTTCTTCTCTCGGACCCTCGAGTTGGCCAACGGGCTGACCTTGACCAGCCGCGGCAGCGCGGACGTCTTCGTTCTGGCGTTGGATCCCGCGGGCGGGCTTCTATGGGCCGAGAGCTTCGGCGGTCCCGCCGGAGATGTGGGATACGGGCTCGATGTGGCTGCCGACGGCGGGCTCTACGTCACGGGTTATTTCCAGAAGACCATGGAGCTGCCCGGACCGGCTCCGGATCTGACGAGCCTCGGCGCCACGGACGGATTCTTGGTGCGTTTGAGCGCCGGCGGTGAGGTCACCGACGCCTGGAGCTTCGGCGGACCGGGATCCGACGAAGGCCACGCGGTGGCCACCGGTGCCGACGGCGAGGCGGTGATCTGCGCGAGCTTCCAGCAAAAAATTGCTTTCCAAGGTCACGGCTTTGAGAGCGCGGGCGGGAACGATGTCGCCATTTGGCGTCTGAGCACCGACGGCAAAGTCCAACAAGGTTATACATTCGGCGGTCCCGGTGCGGATACTTGCGAGGATCTGGCCATCGACGCCCAGGGCACCCTCTACGCCGCCGGATCGTTCTTCGGTCATGCCGAGCTCGGGGCCCTGAGCACCCCCGGTGCCGGTGGCAGCGACGCCTACGCCTTGGCGATCGATCGTCAGAAAGGCCCACAATGGGTGCGAGCTCTCGGCGGAGCCGGCTCGGATTTCGGTTTCGGTATCGAGCCTGTCGGCGCCCGTCTTGCGGTGACCGGTTTCTCCCAACTACCCCGAGAAGCCGCCGGCTTCTCCGGCCAAGCCAACGGTTTCGTGGTCGAGCTTGACGGGCAAGGCGAAATCGTCGACCGTCACACTTTCGAAGGGGAGCCCGCCATTCAAGCCTTGGGTCTCGCTCTCGGCGGCGACCCGACCTCGGGTGGGGGCGATCTCTTTGTCGCGGGCATGTTCCGCGGCGCCGCCGACCTCGAGTCGGCGGGTCAGACTCGACGGCTCGAAGGCGTTGGAAAATTCGACGTCTTCTTGGCTCGTCTCAGCCGGCGCTGATTCCGTCACAACCTAGAACGCCTCCTTGATATCCTCCTTCCAAGCCGTTTTGGTGCTTGGTTTCGCTGGCCTTTCCCATAGGAGGTGGAGCTTGGAGAATTGGTACGCGGATTTGGACAAGGTCGATGGGGTCGAGATTCTCACGTTGCCGAAAAGAGAGATCCTGCCTGCCGATCCGTGGCCGGAAGCCTTCTGGCAGCATGTGGGGAGCCGGTGTCGCCTGGAAGGCTCGAAAGCTCAACATGTGAAAGAGCTCTTTCAAGAGCTGGAGCCCGACCGTCCGGCCCGTTGCCACGCTCCGGCCTGGGGGCTGGCGTTCTTTGAGCAGGAAACCCTGCTCTTTGCCGTGACCCTCTGCTATCAATGCAGCAATTTTTACGTTTACACCGACGATGGAAGGGATCTCTTCGGTTTTGATCCTGACGAGGCTCATGCGGTTGCCTTGCGTCAAGAGCTCAAGGGGGGCGGCGGCCTGTCCGCTTTGGGAGGGCGTTTAGGTCGAATGCTGACGGGCAGCTCGGAATAGCTGTCGCCGTGGCCACTCGAAGCGATTTCTGATCGACGAGAAGCCCCCGGGCAAAGGTCATGCCCAGGGGCCGGAGCTCGTTATCTCAATCCATTTCCGGTCGCGGCTCGCTGATCCAGCTCTGAGTCGTCGTGCAAGCTCTCCGCCCAAGCGTTGAGATTCCCGCTCTCAAAACCGTCGCCGAAGATGCCCACCACACTGACGTTGCCGACCATGCCTTGGCCGGCGTGCACGTCGCATTGGTAGCCGTAGTCGCCGGCGAGATGGAAGGTGAAGGAAAACGTCCACGGATCGCTGGACGGATCCCCGCTGGTGAAGAGACCGGTGTTGGACGACACGTTGTGAAAGCCGCCGGTATTGTTCCAAGTTACGGTATCGCCGACGTTGATGGTCAAGTCCGCGGGATCGAAGACCAGGCCATTCGTGTTGACGGTGTGCTCCGCCGCTCCGGCGGGCAACGTCAGGCCGAGCACAAGGGCAAAGACAGCAAGGGGTTTCGTGGAGAAGATCAAGGGATGCTCCTTCAGGAGTGACACAATTTTTGGAAAAGCCTGGAAATCGATGCACCAAAAAGCTGTTGCGTGCATCGATCCAGTCACGAATTGGGTTGTGTGAATGGGTTCCTGAGGAGCGGTGAAAGGTTCAAATCGCCTTTCGCAAAGAATGCCTGGTCCGGCGCCAGTCACCGAAGTGCCGAGCACCGTCCATGTGGGCGTTTTTGAGCTACGCCTGCGCTGTATAAGCTGTGGCTAGATGTCCGGTCCGATCAAATGAAGCTTTGCGAGCTCAGTATTACCGAGATAGGAGCCTGTTTTGAACGCCCGATTTTCTTCGTACCTCGTTATTGTCTTCACGGCAATTCTTTTCGGTGGCTGCACGGCCGGTCACCAAATCCGAAAGCTGCCCGACCCTCCTGGATCTTTAGACCAAGCTGCCTATTACGCATTGCCCCGCACTGTCGTGGCCGTGACGTTTCCCGTCGAGGCGACTTCCGTGAAAGAGGGGACAGGGACGACGGAGGTCAAAGGCCAAGACGTCTCTTGTTTTTCCCAATTGGGGGAGCACATCTCATTCAAAGACAAGATTCCGCCTTGGGTAGACGGTAAGCCCAAGACGCTGCTGGAGGCTTTGGGTTTCGCAAAGAAGCCGGACTCTTCTAAGGCAAACTATTCGGTCAAGGATGGCGTCACGGTGGCGACCCTAGCGGAGCCCGATCCTGAACAGATTTTTCGCGTGGAGCTGGATTCGTCGTGGGCAAAGAAACGTGCTTTGACTCTCGAATTTGGGCCTTTGGGTGTGCTCCAGTCTGGCACATCTTCCGTTCAAGATAGGCGGGTTGACCTAGCAGTGGCCTTTGCGAAGTCGGCTTTGCAGCTATCGTCGTCTGCAGGACTATTCTCTTTTCGAGCTTCGAACGTGAGCTTACACACTTCGAATCTAGGAAGCGGCAGTCCTGAGGAGCTCCTGTGTGGTGAGGTTAAAGGAAAGTGTCAGCAGACGGCGTGTGAGATTTATCGGGCCAGAATCGGACTGGCGAGATTGCCGTATCGAGTGACCGAGCAGGGCTTGGAGGCCGATCAGGCGACGTGGCTGACCTTGAGGTTCGAAGCAGACATCGACAAGCTCATGCCGGTGTTTGTCCGTCCGAAGAAGGTCACGGGCGAGATCGTCTGTGCCTTGCGCCCGAAAGCACCGACCCAGACGAATGCACCAATAGAGCTGTTGAAGCTCGATCCTGCTGCCGGGTTCTCTGCGGCAACAGGAACAGAATGTCTCATTCCAGTCGAATTTGAAGGCACTGGCTCGGGTCCTGTGACCGTCTTCCAGGCTGAAGTTAAGGTGCCGAATCAATATAGCCAGGCCTTGAAGGCGGCGAGACTGGATAAGGCGCACGACCCGACAAAAGACCAAGGTTTCTACTATCGCATTCCTGCCGTGGCCGAGATCGATATCTTGAAGGGCAGCAAGCGGATTGCTACTTCTCAAGAAGTCGTGGCCCAGCTAGGCCTTGTCGCCGCCCTTCCGCGTCAAAGCACCTATCAGACGAAATACGTCGCTAAGCTGGATCCGGCCACTGGTGCACTTGTTTCATTGACGTCTGATTCCGAGGCCATCGATCCGTCGCTGATCACCGGAACCTCCGAAGCGATCAGCTCCGCCCTGGAAGCGCGGGCAGAGGCGAAGGAGAAAGAAGCAGCGGCCAATGACGAGCTTGCGCTATTGGAACGGCAGAGAAAGTTGCTCGAGGAACGCGACAAGATTCGAGAGCTCGAAAAGAAATTGGCGGCGGGTGGGGGGACATAGGTTGATGCTTGAGCCCAGCTGGAGAAAACCTATCGAGTGCTCGCGTCCTCCACTTCTGTGGACGGCACAGGAGAGGCGGAAGGTTTACTAACAGAGTACTCGAAGGGCTGGACTTCTAGGAGGTCAGTAGTGGGAACCTCGTTTTCCGTCGTGAAGGTCTGGGCGTGGATTCTATGGAAGCCCATCCGTGGGGCGCTCGCTTGACCTTGTCGTCGGGGCCAAGCCGTCCGGATTCGACCCAGTCTCGGACTGTCTCAAGATCAAGCGACTTTCCTGGTCGCCTTCGCGCACGATCCAGTGGTTGTTCGCGTCCATGCGTCCCCTACTGTGTTTTGTGCGCAGACAGATTACTTCAACGTTCGGAGGCCGTTCAAGGTGAGCGGTCCTAGATCGATTTTGAAGCAACTGCAACAGTGCTCTCCCAAGCTGGATTTCGTCCTGTCAGACTTCACGAGGGCGGGCACATCGCATGTTCACTCTTTAAGGTCAATCCTCAGCCCAAGCCGACACATCCCCCGACTCGAATCCATCGGCAAAAAGGGCTTGGGGCAGGTCACGTTGGTAGTAGGGGTCGAATCCCCGTTGAGCGAATACGTTCCAGGCTGCCGTGGCGATCGCGCTCCGTTGTAAGTAGGAGAAGCCGAAACCGGTGGTCAATCCGTGGACTGTGGCCGCCCAGAGGGCTTCGCCGTCGCCGTAGGGCATGGTGTTTTGCGCCTGTTGGAGCTCCCGTTGAAGATGCGCCGCGGCGATGGGGCGCTCTACCGACAGGTAGGCGGCCGCCATTTGCGCGGTGCCTTCGAACCAAATGCCGTCGCGATCGGTGTTGAAGTCGAAGCCGTCGAAACCCACGTGCTCTCGGCGATGGTGGGTTTCCGCGCACTGAATCGCCTCGGGGTGCAGGCTTGCGCGGTCGTGCAGGGCGAGCATGCTCCAGGTCTGTACATCGACCGGGATTTGATCGTAGGACTCGTTGCGGGTCTCGGAATCGATGGTGCCGGCAAAGTAGCAGCCCAGCACGGGATCCCACAGCTGAGCGACGAAGGTTTCGGCGTGCTCGGCGTCCGCCGTCCATGTGGGATCTATTTCGAGGTTGCCCAAAACTCTGAACGCGGCGAAGACGTCGAGATTGTGCTCGCCACTGGCCCAGGGACGTGGCACGGGGTTCTCCCCTTCGGGATGGTCGATGCCACCGGTAAAACCGCGATAGGTCCCGGAGGTCGCCTTTTGGGTCCGGACCCATTCGCTGATCCGGCGCGCCGTGTCGAGATAAGCCGGCTCTCCGGTGCGTTGGTAGAGGGCGAGCAAAGCAATGGCGGCCCAGGTGTTGTTGCCCACATCCACAGAATCTTGCTCCATCTCGATGTAGGTCTGCTTCTCCTCACACCAAAAACCGGGAATCCCCATGGTGAACGAAAGGCCGTTGGGATGCCATCCCGGGGGAAGCACCATGTCGCCGGCCAAATAGGCGTTGCGTAGGCGACCGTCGACGAAGGTCCGATCATTTTCGCCGGCATAGACGAAAGCGTCGCCGATGAGCCGAGCCCGTCTCAGGTCGTCCGCGTCGTCGCTCGACAGGAAGGCCAGCAGAACCAGGGCGTTGTCGTAGGTGAACGCCAAATTTCGAAAGGCTAGATCGAAACGGGTGATGTCGTCTCCGCCCAAGCAAGTGGCCTGAATATCCTCAGTTTCGAAGCTACGCACGAAGCGGGGCTCGTCCAGCTTGAGGGATTGGGCCTGTGGGCTTAGGTCATAGTAGATATCGTCCACATAAAAGACGGCGCCGCCGGGATTGTCGGTTGAGGTGGCTACCCAGCCGAATCCGCCCAACACGTAGCTTAGATCCGAGGTGGAAACATCGATGGAGAATTCTTGCCAGTCGGTAGACAGCTCGCCGGTGATGCTGATTTTGGGTGAGGAATCTGGAAAAGGGACACCGGCGCCGTGGCCGACTCCGCCCATGAAGAATTCGACGACCTCCTCGCCGGTGGCTCCCTTCGCCTTGAAGCGAAGACTTACGGCACCGGTGAGGTCCACGCCCGCATCGGGATCGGTTCCCCAATTCGGTGCAGGGGCCGAGGCATCGTCTTCAAAGACTCCGTTGAGAAAATAGAAACCGCCGAAACCCGGCTGATCCGCCAGCTCGAAGCGAAACATGGACGCCCCCACGGGATCATCGGTGGACCAGGAGCCATTCGCGACGACAGGGACCGGCCCAAAAGCTCCGAGCACCACAAAATGATTGCTCGGTGCGCTGACGTCGGAGTAGACGTAGAACTCTTGGTGGAATCGATCCATCAGGTCGCGAAGGAAGTCCAGCGACGCCTGGGCTGAGGTCTCCGTGGCCGTCTGGCCGCTCGCGGCGAGTGAGCCCACAAGCACGGCGAGCCCGGCGGCTACGCCTGTCTCGAGGATGGGCTTACGGCCGCTTAAAACCTTAATAAGAATGGCTTTAACGTAGGATTTGCACATAGCTCAGCTCCCCTTTCGAATCGAGTTGGAGAATCACACCTGGCGCGGTTAGGTCTGCTGACTCCCAAGCTTATCATCGATCTACAGGGGCCTTTGGGGTACGGAGTATTTCGCAGAAGCGACCTGACGGTTTGTGGTGCCCGGTCCGGAATGGGTCGTTTGGTGAGTTACAACAGTTTGCTGGCAAACAGCATTGATCTCGTGCGCTAGGCTTCTGAGCAGAGGAGGAGCCGAAAAAATGCCGAGTCTCAGTATTCGAAAGATCGACCAAGAAGTCTATGACCGGCTAAGAGAACGTGCCGCTGAGAATGGAGTCTCCATCGAAGAGGAGGTGCGGCGGTTGATTGCTCGCTCGGTCTCGGCTCCCAAGAAGCTGGGTGACTTGGCGATCGAGCTCTTTGGACCCAATCACGGTGTGGAGCTGGATCTGCCGGAGAGGTCGGTAGGAAGGCCGTCAGACCTCGAAACGTGATCTGTTGGGCTCACTGAAGAGGTTCACTGAAGAGGTGCCGGGCACTTCATGACGGTGTTCAATATTCAAGGTTTGAGGTTGTCCAGTCGGTAAAGTCGCCCAGGCGACGGTGGGTGTCGACCTGGGATCGAATTCGCGTCGGGTTGCGGCATGGACGGGTCGCAGATGCGCAGGAGGATTCGTTTCCTTCGGGGCTAAAATGGTCATTAGTCCTGATCTACGGCCCCTATGCGGACATGTCGATGGGAAGATACTTGCCAAGATGCGGCAGGCTGTATAGAGTGCGTGCTCGGTTTCATCTATGACTCTGTCGTTCTTGGTTGGTCCGAGCCGGTTGACGGTTGGTTGACTCACCGGTCAGTGTTACCCCTGCTGACTCGAGTTGCCGCCGACTTTTAGGTCCGGTAAAGACCTGAATCGTCAGGTTCTCGGTCCGGTCGGTAGGCGGAGTCTGAAATCGAGAGTTCTATTTTTGTCCTGAGTCCCTTTCGATCTCGGCTCGACCGCCGAGCGGGTCCGATGGTTTCTGTCCGTCTGAGCTAGCCGGCCATTGGGCTCGCGACTGTGGGTCGCGTTGGGATGACCGTGTGTCCGCGGTTCGACCGCCGCGAGGAGTCCCCCCTATGCCCGTCCGCCTGTGCTGCCTCTTGCCCGTCCTCGTCTGCGCCTTTTTCTCCATTCCGACCCTCGCCACCGCGGCTTCCGACGACACGGCACCGAGTCGTCTTTCCGACGTCTTTCCGGGCGTCGAGGTGGCCCGCTGCATGTTCCCCCAGGGCAAGCTGGTGGTGCAGAGCGGCGAGCTCTTCCACGTGTTGCGCAAGGGGGACTCGGTGCCCGGGCAGCCCGGATTGCGGGTGCTCGAGATCACCGACCGGCACGCGGTGCTGATCCAAGGGCCCAAGGGGTCGGGGCCTGTGACATCCACCTCTGGAGAATCTACGGCAGCGGTGCCGATTCCCGATCGCCTGGTGAAAATCGAGAAGAAGCTCGACGGCGAGGTGACGGTGACCGTGCTCTCCGCGCGCATGCCGCGGGCGGTGGGTCCGGAGCTCTTGGACCAGGAGACGATTTACTCACCGTGGTCCGAGGACGGCGGCAAGGTGAAGCACTCAGGCTCTGGGAAGGGCTCCGGCGAGGATCCCGAAGGCGAGGCTGCCTTGGCTCCCTTGGTGGCGCCGCGGCAGACAGAGGCTCCCGAAGCCGGGGTCCAAAAAGATGAGAACGGGGGAGACCGATGATGCGCCGCGTCGCTTCCGCTTCGGCCCTGTTCCTATCGCTCCTCATTTTGTTCACGGGTCAGATGACCGCGGCTCCGGAGGTTCCGTCCTCGACGAAGGGGGCCGTGAGCGACCCGTCCGCGGATTACGGGCAGACGGACCACCGCCATACGGATAATTGCGTGATCGATCACCACATGGTGGTCGACGGTCTGCTGGCCGCCGCGGACGCCGGCAAGGGGCCGATGACGTTGGGCGTCGGTGAATGGCGGGGCGATGTCTACGTGCTGCCCTACACCTACGACCAACCCTACGACCGCGACCTGTCCGGCGCTCCGAACGTGGCGGCGCGCCAATGGGTGACCCGCTCGTTCCTGGCCGACAACCCGGATCGTTTCGACTTCGTGTTGGTGTTCACCAACTTCACCTGGGACGCGGGGGAAGCACGGGGCCTGTATTGGAGCATCGCCAACGACGTCGAAGGCATCGGCGTGGACGTCTTCGACTTCTCCGCGGAATTCGGTAGCGATCATCTCGAAGGTTATATCGACGGCATGTATTTGCCCGACTACCGGCTGCCCGACGGCTCGTTGGACGAGGAGCGGGTGCGCCAGATCATCAACCACGAGCTCGGCCACCGCTGGTTGGTGCACCCCCAGGTGGACGACGGCTCCGGGCCCACGGACGATCTCTTGGGCCGAGACGGCTCCCATTGGAGCTACCTCTACGGCGTCGACGATTTCATGTACGGCAGCCAATGGACCGACAACGGCGACGGCACCTTTACCGCCACCTCCGTGCGCCGTCGCTTCAGCCCTCTCTCCCTTTACCTGATGGGCATGACCCCGCCGTCGACGGTGCCGCCTTTCAGCCTGTTGGAAAACGACACCATCGACGTCACCCAGCTACCGTCCCTGGGTGCCACCATCGAAGCCACCGAGCGGATCTTGACCGTCGACGACGTAATTCGCGCGGAGGGCGCCCGTTTCCCCAACGATGCCGAGAGCGACCACGAATTCCGCATCGGTATGGTGTTCTTGATCGACCCGGTCGAGCCCTACTCGCTCGACGACGTCTCCTTTCTCGAGGAGCTGCGGACCTTCTGGCAGGGCTCTTTCTTCCGTCAAACCCTGGGCCGTGGCGTGGTGCAGGTGGGAGAGCAGGGTGAGCTGCCGCCGGGCGGGGCGAACGTCAATTTGCAGCTGGCCATGGATTGGTTGGCGGACCAAAGCGGTGGTGGCCTGTGGGCGGATTCCGCCACCACCGAGCTGCGGGACAGCGCCGAGGCGGTGGACGCCTTGGGTCGAGCCGGCGGTTATTTCGACACCGTGGAAGACGCGATCCGGCTGCTCGACGACCAAGTGGCCGGCACCGCGGCCTTGCGCTATCGCAAGCTGGAGAGCTTGGCGATCTACGGTGACAATCCGGGCCTGATCGAAGATCTGGCGGACGAGGTCGAAGCCGAGCAAGGCCCCGAAGGGGGCTGGGCGGCCTATCCGCGCTACGCCGCCGACGCGGTGACCACGGCACGCGCCGTCCGCGCGCTGGCGATCACGGATCGTCAGGGGGTGGCTCAGAGCGGGTGGGCCTGGCTCGCGGACCAGCAACGGGCCGACGGCGGCTGGGGTTGGCAGCCGGGTAGCCCCAGCTCCGTGCCCGTGACCCTGGAAGCTTTGATGGCGGCCCGGACGGTGGATCCCGACGGTTTTTGGACCTTGCCCGAGGTGGAGGCCGGTATCGCCTGGTTGTTGGGGCGGCGGGTCGACGGCGGCTTTGGTGACCTCTATCCCACCGTCGCCCAAACCGCCCTCTTCCTGCAATTGGTTTTCGAGCAGCCGATCGATCAGGGCTTCGTGCAAGGGGCGATCGATTTTCTGGCCGCCCATCAGGCCGCCAACGGCAGCTGGGAATCCAGCTCCTACAAAACCGCGTCGGCGATCAAGGCGTTGATCGCCTACCTGCTGCCGGACCCGTACGTCGACGCCGCCGAGGTCTTCGCCAACCCCGCGGATCCCTTCGACGGCGAGGGCTTCAACCTGATCGCCGCGGTCCGCAACGGTGGGGTGGACCTCTCCACGGGCACGGAATACGAGTGGCAGATCTATCGGGCCGACGACACCCTGGCCTTGGTGATCCCCGGTCTGCTGCCCTTCCTCGGGGAAACCGGATTCACCACCATCGACGATCCGGTGCCCGGTGACAACCTGCCGCCGGGCGACTACACCGTGCGGTTGTTGCTCGATCCCTTGCGCAAGCTGAGCCAGAAGACCCGCGACAATGATATCGCCGAGATTCCCCTGCGCATTCGCACCCACCCGCAAGGTATCGATTTGGTGCTCACTGACGGCGACCTCTTGCTGACTCCCGACCAAGTGAGCGCGGTGCCGATGACGGTGACCGTGCAAGGCGTGGTCCACAACCAAGGTCTGACCGGCGCGGGCTCGGCGGAGCTGGTGGTCTTCGACGGCAATCCCGCGGACAATCGTCGCCTCGGCTCCACCGCCGTGGCGGTGGCCTCCCTCTCCCAATCGCCGTTCAGCCTCGACGTGGTGCTCACCGAGGCGCGGCCCTATTTGTTGACGGTGGTGGCGGATCCGGATCGCCTGCTCGTCGACGCGGACCGCTTCAACAACTCGGCGTCGCGCCAGATGGTGCTGCGCCTGGAGCCTGATCTGGAGATCCGTGACGGCGGCGTGGTCGCCACCCCGCCGGCGCCGGCAGTGGGTGAGCCCGTGCGTATCGACGCCGAGATTTGGAACGGTGGCACGACCACCCTCGGCCAATTCCAGGTTTCCTTCTCCTACACCTACAACGGCTCCGACTTCCTGATCCAACAAATCACCGTCGACGGTCCCTTGGCCCCGGGCGCGAGCGTGACCGTGGGCGTGGATTGGGTGCCCAACGTGGGCGGCACCTTGCCGATTACCGTGGTCGCCGATCCCCAAGGCTCGATCGGCGATGTGGATCCGGCGGACAATACCCAAGTGGTGATGCTGCCGGTGGGCGCCAGCCCGTTGGCCAACCTGCGGGTGACGGACGAGTCCTTTGCCTTTGTCGCCGATCCGCCGCTCCAAGGTCAGACCGCGCAGATCACGGTGACCATCGACAACCCGTCGGCCAACGACGCCGGTCCGTTCAGCGCCGAGCTTTGGCTCGACGCCATCGACACGGGTGTCTTGCTCACCAACCAGGCGTTCGCCGGCTTGGCGGCCGGCGGCTCCGTGGACATCAGCTCGCCTTGGAACGTGGTCGACCCGGAGGATCGTCTGGTCTACGTGTTGGTGGATCGAGCCGACGAGGTCGAAGAGCTCGACGAGTCCGACAACCAGGCTTTTGTCGAGCCCGACGTCCAAACCCTGCCCGACTTGGCCGTGACCTCCGGCAGTGTGGACCTGACTCCGGACTTCCCACAAGTGGGAGACGCCCTGCACCTCGACGTGCGGGTGGCCAACCAAGGGGATCAGCCGTCGCCGGCCAGCTTGCTCGAATGGCTGAATGAGTCCGGCACCGTGCTCGACTCCGTGGCCATTCCCGCCCTCGACGGTCACACCGAGGTGACCTTGCCCCTGGATTGGAATCCCGGTGGTCTGAGCGGCGAGCTCGCTCTGACGGTACGGGTCAACCGTGCGGCGCTCTTCCCCGAGGGCGACGTCGCCAACAACACGGCGAGCATCTCGGTCGGCATCCAGAGCGGCGACCTCTTCATTTCGAGCCAGATCTTCTCGCCCAACGGCGACGGCGTGCGCGACACCACCCGCATCTCCTTCCGCAACGGCGCGGACACGGTGTCGATCTTCGGTCCGCGGGCAGACCTGACCCGCACGTTGACCGTGGAAGCCGGCGCCGAATCGGTGGTTTGGGACGGCCTGAACGATCGCGGCAACCTGTCGCGGGACGGCCTCTACCAAGTGCGGGTCGGCGACCTGGAATCGTGGGTGGTGCTCGACAACAACCTCTTCGCGGTGACCTCGGAGCTGGATCAGCTCCTGCTCACGGGATTCATTTCCCCGCGGGTTCCGGGCTTCGATGAGGAGCGTTCCTATTTCACCAGCATGGTGCGCAGCGCCGTGGTGGAGGAGCTTTACGTGGTGGAGCGCTACCACGCGGCCGGCACCTCGTCGTCCGAGGATGAGATCTTGTTGCAAAAGTGGAACGGCGACGACCTGATCGAAATCGGGGAGTACACCGTGGGCCTGCCGTTGCTGTCGGCCAACCTGCAGGGGGACACCTTCCTCGCGGGATATCTAGGTGACGGCCCGCACGCCATCGTGCGTTATCCCGACCATCAAATCTCGTACCTCAATCCACCGGACGAAGCCGGCTTCGACCCGTGGCTGTCGCCCGACGGCCGCTGGGTGGTGTGGGCGTCCGATTGGCAGGATCGCTTATTCGTCCAGGATCTCGAAAATCCCGGCAGCCCGTTCGAATTCGACGCCGGCTTCTACAGCGGCAACAACCCCTGTGGATACTCCATCGATTGGACCCACAATCATCGGGCCAATGTGGTGGTGGGCGTCAATTGGGGCGAAAGCTACTTCTACGACATCTCCTTGCCCGCCGAAGGCTCCACCGATCCGCCGACCGCGGAAGCCAAGGGCACCGACAACTACGGCGGCTGTGGTGGCGTGATCCCGTCGATCCGCACCGCGGACCGACCCACGGACGAGAAATCCACGGACGAGAAATCCGCGGTCGGGGTCAGCCGCTACCAAGGCCCCGACACCGCCACGGATTTCGATGTGGAGCAATTCGTTTGGGTGACGTCGGAAGGCGGCTACGGCTATGACGGAGCCCGCGGCCAGGGTGCGGACGAAGCCTTCCGGGTGGTCTGGGCGGATTCCGCGGGACCTGAAACCGGCGGCGCGGCGTCTGCTTCCGTGGCGAGAAGAGCGCCGAGCAGAGGCGTGCCGAGCGGCCGAAAGAGCGTGATTCCGTCGGCCCTCGACGATCCCGCGCAGGGATTCCAGAAAGGTGGCTACGGCGGCGGCAATCTGAATATTTTGGTGATCGACTTGGACAACGGCGAGCAGCTCGAGCAGGGCAGCATTGAAACCCAAGGTCCGTGGTGGGCGCCGCCGCCGGTGACCAGCGTTTCCAACGACGGATTCGTGGTCGCCATGAGCGAGGAGTATTACGGCTGCTACGCGGGCCTCGGCTTGGGCTGCGCGGGCACCGACGGCACTGGCCAAGGGGAGCGGAAAACGAGATTCGGTCGATCCGCGCGTCTGTTGGTGGACGATCCCGAGGTCGAGCTGCGCCATGAGGCGTGGGCCGAGGCGGCGGCCGCCAAGGGCGAAGGGGGTGGCGGCTCCGAGGGGCAAATGTTGGTCGACTGGCGCTCCGGCGAGGTCCGGGAGCTGCCCTTCGAGCTCGAGAGGGCCGTGTGGTCGCCGACGGATAAATATCTGGTAGCCGACCTCGATACGGCTTATCGGCTCGACGGCCTCTTGGCCTACTTCACGCCCGCCGCCAACCTCACGGTGCGGCTCAAGCCGAGGGTGCTCTTCGGCGATGCCGGTGTGGATTTGTGGGTCCTGGCCACCGACCGCTACATGGATAATTACCGGCTGGAATATGCGGATCTGAACGCGCCCGAGCTGGTCTACGAGCCCATTGGCTTGCCGAGCAACGAGCTGCTCTTCGGCGAGTCCTGGGGCACTTGGCTGCCGCCGGCCAACGGCACCTACCGGGTGCGGCTGACCGCCCGGGATCGGGCGGGCAACGAACGCTCGAAATGGCGGCGGGTGGTGTGGAACGGTGATCGCGACATCGCCAATCTCTACACCGAGAATCGTTATATGTCGCCGCGCACCAGCCCCGGGGTCAAGGACCAGCTGGTCTTCCACTACACCGTCTTGCGACCGGCAAATCTGGACTTCGCCATCGCCGACGCCGACGGTGTGGTCTATCGGAACCTGCCAGTGGCGGCGGACGTGGTCGGCCCGAAAACCACGGTTTGGGACGGCAACGACGACGCCGGCAATCCCGTGCCCGACGGCCGATATCTGCTGACCTACGGTGAGGCTACTTGGCCGATCATCGTCGACAACACGCCGCCCGAGGTGGTGTTGAGATTCGCCGACACCCACTTGGCGATCGAGCGACCCCGGGATATGCAGCCGGCGGATCAGGACCTCTGGCTCAACGAGATTTTTGCCGCGGTGCGGGACTCTAATCTCGAGGAATGGCAATACCAAAGCTTCGGTCGCCACAGCGACGGCCAATGGTCGACGGAATCCTTGGGCACCGAAACCTTGGAGAAAGACGGCGATAAAGCCTGGCGGGTAGTCGGCGCCCATCAATTGGTGGGCTCAGAGCGGCGCATCATCGCCCGCGATCTGGCCGGCAACGAAACGATCACCACCCGCGGCTTCCGCGACGAGCGCTTGGCCTTTACCGACTCGGAGCCCGGTTGCCGCACCGCCAATCCCCCCTGCGCTTACCCCGAGCGTCCGCCGCTGGACAGAATCGGCGATTCCACCGGTTTCTTAGTGAGTGAGGATCAAATCCTCAGCTCCTTCTACGACACCCTATTGCTGCAAAGCACGGTGCAATCGGACCTCTCGGATCTGCGGCTCGAATATCGCGAGATCAGCTTGGTGGGGCTGCCGGCCGGTCCGTGGCAGAGCGGTGAGATCGAGGTGTCTCACGACACGGTGCTGCGTCAATTCGAGACCCTCGACGTGTCGTTCGCCACGGCGGAGCAGCCGGTCACGGTCTACGACCGACTGTCGGCGATTTATTGGAATCACCCGAGTCTTCCGATGGTGCCCCACGAGGTCCGTTTGCGGGCCACCAGCGACAGCAGTGTGGAGGTGATCAGCGATCCCGTGCTCTTCCAACCCGAGGTGCCGCTGCTGATCGAGTATCTGGGGCTCGACGAGAACGGCGACCGCTTCCGGGTCACCAACGCGTCCGCCGGTGTGGTGCGCTCCATCCAGCTGGCCACCCGCGAGGTGGACGACTTCGGCAACATCTATTGGCAAGAGCGTTACGCGGTTATCGATCGCTTGCTACCCGGTGACTTTGTGGAAGTCAGCACCAGCTGTGTGTTCGTCTCCCTCGGCAACCGTCTGGTGCGCGCTCAGGGGGAAGGGGATCTCGGTCAAGAGGCGATTTCCTTGAGCACGGGCATGCAGCCCCGGGAAGGCTTCAGTCTCCTGTCCGGTCGTTATTTCCCGGCCTCCTGCGCCGCCGACGGCTCGTCGCAGCTGGGCCGTGGTTTCTTCGGCCGCGAGGACCAAGCTCCGTGCGATATCGCCCCTGGATTCCCGAGCTTCTGGGTAACCACCGGCGAGTCGTCACCGGTGGACGGCCGGGTGGCCGTGGATCCGACCGGCGCCTTGGTGGAGCGATACGAGCTGCTGGTCAACGGAGTGCCCGAGCTCACCATCGAAGGGCCGTTGTTGTCGTGGGATTACCGCCTGCCCCTCGATCTTTCGAATTTGGCAGAGGGCAGCCACACCCTGAGCGAGCGTTATACCTACGTCGACCAACCCGGCCTCTTGGGGACCTGTCCCCAGAGCTTCAACGTGCGCATCGACCGCACCCCGGCGGTCGCCCAAATCACCGAGCCGCTCTCGCAATCGGTGATTTGTCCGGCGGATCTGACGGTGGACGTGGAGCTGGACGTGGTGGAAGCGGGGTCCGCCAACCACCGCATTTTCCTCGGCGATCGCTTGGTGGACTCGGATCACTTCTGCTCGCCGTATACCAACGCCACCGAATTCGAAATAGAGCGCCCCGAGCTGAGCAGCGGTGCCTTCGACCTCTCCGCTCGATTGATCGACCAGGCGGGCAACGCCTCGTGCACCAGCATTCCGGTGATCATTCCGGACCTGCCGAGCATCATGATGGTCGTGGAGCCGGAGATCTTCTCGCCGATCAACGGCCTGGGTCGACCGATCGTGGCGGAGATCCGCTTCACCACCGGAACCCCCGGCACCTACGACGTCTTGGTGACCGATACCGACGGCACCTTGCTGAAGGAAAATCCGACCAGCCCGACGGACGGCATCGAGGAGCATAGCTTCGCCTGGGACGGCACGGACCTCGCCGGCCTGGACCTTGACGACGGTATTTATCGGGCGGTGGTGATTGCCCGGTCGCCCTGCGGCGCGGAGCAGACCGAGAGCTTGCCCTTCGAGCTCGACAAGACTCCACCCGCCGTGACCTTCACCTCGCCCATGGGTGGGGAGCTGGTGGGATCGAGCCTGGAATTCTTCGGCTCGGTGACCGATAAGAACTTCCAGCGCTACGAGCTGCAGGTCCTTTGGCTCGACGGCGCCGGCGATTGGCAACCCGTCAGCGCCGGCAGCCGTGAAGTGCCGGGCGCCGACAAACCCTTGGGCACCTGGAATACGGCCAGCTATCCGCCCGGCGAGTATTTGGTCCGGGTCTACGCCTTCGATAAGCCGGGCAACGAGACCTGGAGCGCCGAGGTTCCGGTGACCTTGAGGCCCCGCAACTTCATCCGTCGCTTCATGCGCGAGCCCGAGCTCTTCTCCCCCAACGCCGATGGCACCCTGGACGAGGTGGAGATCGAATACGAGCTGATCCAGGACGCCTTGATCACCCTGACGGTGGTCGACGCCGACGATCAAGTGGTCGCCACCCTGGTCGATGGCGACCTCCAAGCCGGCGCGGTGACCGCGGGCGACGGCATCCACGAGATCTGGGACGGCATCTCGGACGCCTTCTCGGTGGTGGCGGACGGCGACTACACCCTGGTGATTCTGGCGGAGGACCCGCTGGTGCCGCCGACTCTCGAATCGGAAGAGGAGCGTCTGTCGGTCACCGTCGACACCGTGCCGCCCGCCTTGGAGTACATCAGCCCGCGGGCGAATTCCCTCTCCGGTCTGCCCCTGCAATTGGTGGGTTCCCAGGAGGAGCTGCATCCAGACACTTGGACCGTCGACCTCCAGAGCTTGGAGAGCGATCGCGAGACCATCGCCACCGGCTCGGGCGTGTTCGAGAGCCGAGTGCTCGACGAGCTGACGAATCGTGCCGACGGCGAGTATTTGTCCACCTTCAGCGCCGTGGACGCGGCCGGCAACTCGGCCCAAACCTCGGTCGCCTTTGCCATCGACAACACGGCGCCGGCGGTGCAGATCTTCAAACCCGAAGGCGGCGCGGTGATCAATACGGTCAACGAGCCTCTGAGCCTTGAAGGCGAGGTGATCGAGGACAATCTCGTGTCCTATGCCTGGAGCTACGCCCCGGGCGAAACCCCGGACGACGCCGACTTCATGACCCTGGCCGAAGATAGCCTGCTGCCGGCCGACGGCTTGGTGACCTTCCCCTGGGATGCCAGCGGCTTGGACGACGGCCCCTACACCTTGCGATTGTCGGCCACGGACGAGCCGGGTCGCACGGCCGAGGTGCGCCGGGTCTTCATCGTCGACAACACGCCGCCGGAGGTGTCCATCGACCAACCCCTCGACGGCGCGGTGATCGCCGACGAGTCGGATGTCCTGGGTTTGGTGGACGACGCCAACATGCTCAGCTGGGTGCTCAACATCGTGCCCGAGAGCGGCGATGTGTTGCCGCCGATCGGTGCCGGGGCCGCCAACGAGAGCGGCTTGCTGGCGCCGTGGACGGCCCTGCCCGTGGACGGTGAGTACCGTCTGGAGCTGGAAGCCGAGGATCGGGCGGGCAATCGCTCCGAGACCTCGGTGGCGGTGACCGTGTCCGTGGCGCCGCCCCAACCGCCGATCCTATTGTCGGCGGAGCCCAACGTGCGCGACGTCACCTTGGTGTGGCAGGCGGGCGCGGGTCCGGCTCCCGCCGGCTATAAGGTCTACCGCGACGGCGAGCAGATCGCCGGGCCCGTCACCGATACCACTTTGGTGGATCCGGCCCTGGCCGACGGCTCCTACGTGTACACCGTGACCGCCCTGGTGGCCAACGGCACCGAGAGCGAGCCGTCGAACGCCCTGACCGCGACGATCAATTTGAATCTGCCCGTGGCACACATCAGCGTGCCCAGCGACGGCGATCGGATCTCGGATTTGGTGCAGATCTTCGGCACCGCCCACCGCGATACCGGCTTGTCGGTGTGGCGTCTGTGGGTGCGCTCGGCGCCGGACGGCGCTTGGCAACTCTTGAATTCGGGCTCGGCGTCGGTCTTGGCCGACGAGCTCGGCCAATGGGATACGGCCCTGCCCCAATTCCCTGACGGCTTCTACGATCTGAAGCTCGAGGTGGACGACATCTTCGGCAATCGGGCCACCGCCCAGATCAACGTCGAGGTGGACAACGAGGCCCCTGTGGCGCCGGTGCTGACCTTTGCTGCGGCCACCATCCTCGACGGCGACGGTGTCACCAACGACATCCACGTGGAGTGGATGCTCGACCCCGCGCCGGCGGATCTGGCGGGTTATTACCTCTACCGCAACAGCCTGCTGGCCAACGCCCCGGGTCCGGTGGTGGGCAGCCAAGAGCCGTTCCTCATCGACGGCACCGCCTACGACGACCAGGACCTGGCCGACGGTACCTACGTCTACTTCGTGACCGCGGCGGACACCGCCGAGAACGAGTCGGCGGCTTCGAACGAGTCGGATCCGATCACCATCGATACCCGCCGCCCGCACGCGATCATCGTCGATCCGCCGGACGGCTCGGAATTCGAGGAGTCGACCCTGCTGACCGCCGAAACCCCCGATCTCGACGTCGAGACCGTGCAATTCGAGGTCCAGGCGGACGGCACCAGCGATTGGCTGCCCCTCGGCCCGCCGCTCACCCGCCGGCCCTATGTCATGGATTTCGCGCCGGCGAGCTCCGGTCTCTACCACCTGCGGGCGGTGGCGTCCGACGCTCTCGGTCCGGATCCGGCGCCGGAGAGCATCTCCCTGACGGAAATCGATTTGGCGCCGCCGTCCCCGGCGGATCTGACCGTGCGGGTCGATGGCGGTGATATCCACCTGACCTGGACCGCTGTGCCCGATACCCACGGGGATCTGGCCGGTTATCTGGTCTATCGCGGCGGCGATCTGCTGACCCCGTCGCCGTTGCCCTTGACCCAGCTGACCTACGACGATTTGGATCTGGCGGACGGTTACTACAGCTACCAAGTGACCGCCATCGACGCCGGCGATAACGAGTCGGCGGCGTCGCCCTGGCGCAACGGCGTGGTGATGACCCCGACCTTCGACTTCGTCGATCCGATTTCCGAGTCGCCGGGTCGTAGCCTGAACGGTTATTCCGAGCGTTATTTCGAGTCCATCGAGTTGCAGCGCTGGGTGGCGACGGACACCTGGGAGACCTTGGCGGCCTTCGCCTCGGCGTTCGAGGGCATCTCGTTCCCGACGGTCCATCTCAACCAGGGCTTCAACACCCTGCGCTTCCGAGGTGAGGATTCCGAAGGCAACCGCAGCCGCTGGTCGCGGGAGCTGGTGTTGGTGTCGCACCCGCGGCCGACGCCGCCGGCGAATCTCACCGCCATCGCCGCCGGGGCCGACGTCACCGTGGATTGGACCGAGTCCGGCGAGCCCGTGAGCTTCGGTTATGGGCTCGACCGCGACGGCACCCCGTTGACCGACCCACCGGCGCCCTATCCCTACGACGGAGCCGGCGGCCATGTGCTGTCTGCTTCCAGCGGGGCCGACGTGGACTGGCAGAGGGCGGTGGACGGCGACACGGGCACCTCTTGGATGCCCGACGCCGACGCCATCGACGCAGGTCCTGTGTGGCAGTGGACCTGGGACGCGCCCAAGCTGATCAGCGAAATGAATCTGCGGTGGGGCTCCTACGCCCGTCGCTTCTCCGTCGACGTCTTGGTGGACGGCCATTGGCTGTGGTGGCACTACCGCTCCTTCAACAGCTCCACCAACCTCTTCATCGGTCTGGACCTGCCCATCGAAGGCGTGCGCATTTCGGTGGCGCCGGGCAGCTACTACTGCCCGAGCTGCTCGATCGCCGAAGTGGGTTTGACCGGATTGGATCTCTTGACGCCGCCCCAGGTGGACGTCGGAGTGGCCTCCGGAGCCCACGAATACACGGTCTTCGAGCTCAACCGCTTCGGTCAATTCTCCGACCCGTCGACGGCTATCGCCCTGGTGTCCACGGATCCGCCGAATCCGCCCACGGGTCTGTTGGCGGCCGCCGGCGCCTGTGGTTCCATCGATTTGGAGTGGCAAGCCCCCGATCCGCTGCCGGCGGTCTTCCTGGGTTATCGCTTGTATCGCAGCGCCGACGGCACGGTCTTCGCGCCGATCGCCCAGCCGGCGAGCGGCGACCTGGTGTACGTGGATGCGGGCCTCGGTCTCGACGCCACTTTCCACTACCGCTTGACCGCCCTTGCTCTCGAAAGCGGGCTGGAGGTGGAATCGGCGCCTTCGAACGTCGCCTCGGCGACCACCGAATGTGCCACCCCGCCGGCCCCCGAGCTGTTGGAGCCGACGGTGGCCGGTGTACCGGTGAATTGGCCGGTGCCCATCGCCGACGTCGGCGGTCGGGCCTATCCGGGCTCCTTGGTGACCCTCTTCCGTGACGGCGTGGACGTGGGCGCGCTCGTGTTGCCCGCGGCCGAGGCCATGTCGACGGTGACCCTGGAGGACTTCAACTACAACGCCATCTCCTTCAGCGCCGATCAGCGTCGGATCGCTTTCGATAGCGAGAGCGCTTCCGAAGCGGTTTCGGTGGTGGATTTGGACAGCGGCGAGACCTGGACCTTCACCGGTGACGAGCCCTACGGCGCGGCCTTGGATCCGGCGGGTCAAACCCTGGTCTACCTGGATTGGAACGACGGCTGGAACCTCTTCGTCGCCGATCTCGAGGATCGCACCATCGAGCAGCTGACCACCGATGGCGGTTATAGCTCGGCCCGGTTCAGCAATAGCGGCAGGGCTCTCTTTATCGTCGGCCAGGATCCGTTCAGCGGTCAACGGCAGGTGATCCATCGCGATCTCAACAGCGGTGCTGAGACGGTGCTCTTCCAGGCCTACGTCAATATCTCCCACGTGGCCCAAAGCCCCGACGGTCGATATCTGGTGGTCAGCTTCACCTACGGCCGGCCGCTGGTGATCGATTTGGTGGAGGGAGGCTCCCGCTACGTCGGTAGCTCCGACCGCTTGAGCATGTCGGCCATGCCCTTCTCGCCGGACGGTAGTAAGCTGGTCTACGTCCAGCCGGGTAGCAATGTGCTGAACGCGCGGCTCAAGGTGGCGGATCTGGTCACCGGAGCGTCGCAGGACGTCAGCGACGGCCCTGGCGAATTCGCCGCGGTCTGGCTCGACGATCGAACCTTGGCCTTCTTCGAGCTCAACCCCGCCGACGACGAGCTGTTCAGCCTCAAAACCCGCTCGTTGATCGACGGCCAAGAGACCGTGCTGGCGGCCAGCTTGGAGCGCTACGGCCTGCCCTGGTCCGACGGCGGTCCGTGGGATTTGATGCGCACCGGCGACGGTGCCCTGTGGCTGACCCAAGACGAGCAGCTGCAACGTCGCTTCCAGCCCAGCGGAGCGTTTGTCTTCCCGGACGTGGAGCTGGCGGTGGGCACCAATACCTTTGTCGCTCGCCAGGAGCTCGGGGACGATGTGCAGGAGAGCCTGCCGATTGAGGTGATCGTCGATCCAGACGCCTTCGGTGACGCCGAGGTTCGCTCGATCACCGCCACCCCGCCGTTGCCGATCACCGGCACCCTGGTCGCCATCGACGGTGTGGCGCGCAACGCCGGCGCCGTGGAGCTGGAAGGTCTGGTGGTCAGCCTGATCCGCACGGCACCGTCCGGTGCCTCCGACGTGGTGGCCAGCCAGACCCTCGACCTCGCGCCCGATACCACCCACCGGATTCGCTTCCTGTGGGATACCACCGGCCAGGAAGGGGACTTCCTGTGGCGCTTGGTGCTCGATCCCGCGGATCTGTTGGTGGAGCTGGACGAAACCAACAACACGGAGCAAATCGTGGTGCCCGTGCGCGAGACCCTCGGCGCCCACGCCCAAATCGCCACGGATCGACCCGCCTATTTCTTGGGTGACAACGTCGCCATCACCGCCGAGGTGACGGTCAACGACGGCCCGGCGCCGACCACGGTGACCTTGAGCATCGAGGACTCCGCCGGGGTCTGGGTGGCGGATGTGGACAGCTGGCAAGACGACTCCTTCGGCTTCGAGACCCGGGTCACGCATTCCGGTTGGTCGGCGACGGGCATCTACCCCGGCGACTACCAAGCGGTGGTGACCGTGGAGCGCGGAGGCGGGGAGGCGGCGCGGGCGACCGCGGCCTTCAGTGTTGCCGCGCGGGTCGCGGCGGAGGTCAGCGGCTCCACGGACCGTCCGGTCTACAGCCGTGGCGACGGTGCCAACCTGCTGGCGCGGGTGATCAACACGGGCGACGCCATCCTGCGTGGCGCCCAAGCCGAGCTGCGGGTGGTCGCGGTCTCCGGTCTCGCGGTGGCCCGCGGCACGGAGGTGGCGAGCACGTTGGTGCCGGTGATCACCCTGCCCGTGGGCGACCTGATGTCGGCTCCGTGGGCCCTCGACACCTCGCTGATCCCGCCCGGCAACTACGCCTTCGAGGCTCGGGTGGTGGACGACGAAGGTGCTGAGCTGGCGAGCTCGGAGCCCGTGGGCTTCGTGGTCACCGCCGCCGGTGCCGAGCTCCAGGGCACGGTGGCGGTGGCTCCGGTCTCCGCCGAGCCCGACGAAGGGCCGTTCACCATCAGCGCCACGGTGCAGAACTTCGGTGACGCAGCGTTGGAAGATGTGGTGGTCAAGGTGGATGTCATCGATCCCGAGCGCAGCACGGTGGTCGGTCATGCGGAGGCGCCGGCGACGAGCTTCGGCGTCGGTCAATCCCGTCCGTTCAGCTGGGATGTGTCCCTGAGCGTGTCTTACCTCCAGTCCTACCTGGTGTCGTTGACCGCCGAGCGGCCGTCGCTCCCGGGAGATACCGTAGGCGGTACCGTCGAGCAGCCGTTGGCGACCTCGAGCCTGATCTTGGTCGACCGCACGCCGCCGTTGGTGGAGCTGTTGGAGCCGGTCACCGAGATCCTCTGCTCCGAGTCCATGCCGGTTCGGGTGCGGGCGACGGACGAGCTGTCGAGCGTGTTCCGGGTCTTCTTCCACTTGGACGATTCCGAGAACGATCTACCTCTGCCGCGGGAAAGTGTGGAGAGCCAGATCTTCTCGTCCCAAGTGGTGATCGATCCGGATCGCCTGGATCCCTACCGGGTCGAGGTCTTTGCCGAGGACACGGTCAACAACATCAGCGACGGGGTGGCGGTGGACTTCCTGCCGACCATCGACGACACGCCGCCGACGGTGGACTTGAGCGGCCCGGCGGAGGGCGCGTGCGTCAGCTCCGCGGCCTTCACCTGGATCGTCAACGATCAGCAGATCGACTCGGTGGTCGCCACCCTCGACGGCGAAGCGTATAAGGCCGGTCATCCGGTGATCGGCGACGGCGAGCACCTCTTTGAGCTGCTGGCGGTGGACGGCTGTGGCTTGAGCGCCGGCGCGACCCGGACCTTCTTGCTCGATGCCACGGCGCCGGCCATCACGGTGGATGGTGTGGTCGACGGCGGAACCTATGAGACCAGCGTCACCGCCCAATGGACGGTGCTCGACGTCAACCTGACGGCGTCCACCGCCCTGCTCGACGGCCAGCCGGTGAGCAGCCCGTTGGTGGTGGATACGGTCGGCGATCATGTGCTCGCGCTGACCGCCATGGATTGCGCGGGAAACGAGACCACGGTGACGGTGGCGTTCGAGGTTACGGCCCAGGGCGGCCTGGACGTCGGCGGTCTGCTCTATCTGCCGGAGGAGGTCTTCGTCGGTGTGCCGCTCAAGGTCGATGCCCAGGTGAGCAACCTGAGCACCGGCGATCTGCCGGATGCCGAGATCAGCCTGTTCTTGGTGGATCCCGCCACGGACACGGTGCTCGACAGCCACGTGGTGGTGCAGACCGTGCCGATGGACGACCAAGTGGTTTTGGCCCACAGCTTCGACACCCTCGAGCTGACGGCCGGCACCTATCGGGTGGAGCTGCACGCGGCCGGTGACTTCGGCGGTGTGCCCTACGATTTGGAATTGGCCCGGGCGGACGTGGAAGTCCGCGCCGGTTTGGAAATACCCACCCTCGGCCCCGGTCTGCTCATGCTGCTGACCGCCCTGCTCGCCATGGCCGGCGCGATCCTGTTGCGTCGGCGTGGCGGTGCCCTTCGGGTCGGAGTGGAGTCGGAGCCCCCAAGAATGCAGATAGAACATCGAACCGTTGGCAGTCGCTCGGGACTCTCCGCCGTCGGGCCTCAGAGGCGCGCGTCGAGCAGTCTTCTCGCGCTGTTGGGTCCATGGCGCTGGAACGGCTCCGGCGCGGCCGGCCGGAATCTCGAGCGCCGGCCCCGGCCCTCCTCTGGAGAGTCCCTCCTCCTGCCGGTGGATGGCAGTCGCTCGGGACTCTCCGCCGTCGGGCCTCAGAGGCGCGCGTCGAGCAGTCTTCTCGCGCTGTTGGGTCCATGGCGCTGGAACGGCTCCGGCGCGGCCGGCCGGAATCTCGAGCGCCGGCCC
>JAUIJL010000018.1 GCA_030431255.1 Thermoanaerobaculia bacterium
CGACGCCGCCGCCCGACGCGAGCTCGAGCTGTACCGCTCCTTACCGCAACCCCGTCTCTTGCCGTCGCCGCCCCGGATATCTTTGGAAAGCTCGTCCCTCAATCTTCCGGGCACGCTGCCGGAGGATCTCCGCCAGGGCCTGCTCGCCCTCGAATCACGGGCCGCGCGTTACGCCCGGGCAGCGGATCAGGCCGACGCCGATCCCCGCACCGATCCCTTGCTCGACCAATGGCGGGACCTGGCCGAGCGCACCGAGGCTCGGCTCGATCGGGCGGTCCAAAAGGCCGGCGAGCTCGCCGAGCACCTCGAAAGCGCCGGCCCTCGGCACTTGGACTCGGAAATCGAAGACCTGGGCTCCGAAGCGAGGAGGATTCTGCGCATCGACCGGCTGGAACGATCCATCCGAAGCCTGATCCGGCCACGCGCGGAACCCGAGCCGGAGCTCGACACCTTGGACCGAGCGGTGTCCGAAGCCGCCGAGCGTCGTCGACAACCGTCCACCGCGCTCGAAACCCTGCACCGAGCCCGACGAGCCGCGATCCGTCTCGACGAGCTGCGAGCCGAGCACGCGGAGAAGGCTGGGCGGCTGCGGTTCCTACCGCCGGTGGAGCGGGTGGAGCAGGAGCTGGAACGTCTGGATCGCGACTTCGAGCACCACCGAGACGAGCTGGTCCGGCGGATCTACCTGCCGAGAGCGAGACGGTCGGCACGGCATCGACTGGAAGCGGTGCGTCGCGACCACGGCCTGCGCGCCGTCCGCGAGACTCTCGAACGGGAACCGGAGGTCTTCGGCGAGCTCAAAGGCCTGCTCGGTCGCCGAAAAGCCCGCGCTGCCGCCGTCGAGTTGTCCGAGCTCTACGCCGACGGGTCCGAGCAACGCAGCCAGATCTTGGCACCGCTGCTGCGTCGGCAGGAGATCGAATCCCAGCTGTCGGTGATCCGAGAGCAGCTGGCCTCACTGCCGAAAGGCGTCGATTTCGAGCGGATCCAGCTCGAAGCTTTCGACCGGCTGAGCCCGTCGGAGCGGTCGCTCCTACCCGAAGCGGATCGACGGGCCCTCGAGGAGCTGGACGGCCGACGCCGGACGTTCGAGTCCGATGTCCGGCGGCAGCTGGAGACGGTCGTCCGGGCGCTCAGTCAAACCGCCGCGGATCTCGTCCGCAGCCGGGCGGAGAACGCCGCCTTGCGTCTGGCTCCGGACCCGGTCCGTCGGGCGATCTATGCGGTCAACAACCTGCAAAGCCTGCAACGCAATGCGCCTCGTTTCCTGGTGGGCAGGCTACTGCCGTCACCTCTGCGTTTGGCTTGGTACTTGGTGCGGACCTACGAGAGGCATTTGGGCCGGGAGCGGACGCTTTGAGGCGCGGGCCGACAGTCTTTTGCAGGGGTGATCGAAGAGGCGGATCGGCTTCGGCGGGGGGAGCGGACGTAGTTGTCGGCAGCCGATCCAAGAGCACCTGGAGAAACAGCGGGGAAAACGTGCCCGATCGGACTCCCTTCTAGGTGAAGCAGTCACGCGGACTTGACCGCACCATCTGGAGGAGAGCCATGAGAGCCATCGATCCCAAAACCATCTTGTTGGTCGACGATGACCCAATGGTTCGAGACGTCACTCGTGCGTTTCTGGAGCGCGGTCCTTATCGGGTCATCGAGGCGGTCGATGGTGATGACGCATTGGCACTGCTGGATCGGCTCGATTACGAGATCGATCTCTTGGTGACCGACGTCCTCATGCCGAGGGTCGATGGTCGCGAGCTCGCGATGCGGGTAGCTCGGCACGATCCGAGAATCCCGGTGCTGTTGATTTCCGGTTTTTGCGGTTTTGAGAAACCTCCGGCAGACATGAGCTTCGAGCTGTTGATGAAACCCTTCGGCCTCAAAGCTCTGCTTTTGACGGTCGAGCGTCTCTTGGACGCATCCGCTGCGGGGGTAGTCACTCACGATCATGGCCCTCGCGCCGAGCCACTCCCAGACTCTCCTTTCTCCCATTGCTTGTCCATGATGGCATGACCTGGGAGCGGGCCAGGCCTCTTCTAAAAGCCTAGCGCCCAGGTGTTCGAACCGAGCGCGCGAGCCACACGGCTGGGAGTTGCTGTTCGGCCGTGGCTTGCTTGCCGTCGATCATCAGACCGTCCAGGTTTCGGCTATTCTCGAAAGACTTTGGCCGGAACGATCTTGCCATCGACACGGGGCTCGAAGTGGAGCTTTCTCAGGCCTGCGTAGAGCGTCATCTGCCAAGCCACCGGCACGACCAAAGATTGCTCGGCGATGCGGCTCGACAAGAGGCCCATCAACTCCTGCCTCCGCTTTGGCTCGTAGGTCGTCATGCACTCCGAGATCCACTGGTCGGTCAGGCCATCGGAGGATCCTCCGTAATTGGTACCGCCCAGCCCTGAGCTTTGGTCGGGGGTATGCACAAGATGCTCGCAAACGTCGCAGAGATCCTTGATGTTGTTTCCCCAGCCGATCAAATAAAGATCATAGGCGGAGCTTCGCAAGGTTTTTTGCAGGTCAACCCATTTCTCGGTGCGCACCTCGACCTCGAAACCAGCTTCGGTGAGCTGATCGGCGATCGCTCGCTGGAAATCCGCTCGCCCTCCCGCCAGTCGAATTCGGGCAGGGCGGCCTTCGAAGGCGTCTCGGACGAGCGCACGGGCGCGTTCCAGGTCGCGGCGGGTGGGGGTGAGTGTGGCGTCGTGGCCCGCGCTGCCCGGTCCCGCCAAGTTGGCTGCTGGTCGGGCGTAGTGGGCGAAGATTTCGTCGACGATCGCTCGGCGATCGATCGCCAAGTCGACCGCTTTCCTCAATCCGGAGTGCGCGAACAGGCCGTCGAAGTTGAAGCCGAGGTAGAAGACAGCCGGGGTGATCTTCGAGTAGATCCACAATCGAGGGTCTTTCTCCAGGGCCTCGATGGCTCCCGAGCGCATTTCCGACAAATCGATCTCACCGGAAAGCAACAGCTCGACCCGCTCGTTCTCCGGCACCGCCGTCCAGATTTCCACTGTGGGCTCTAGGGGCTTAGGGTGGTGTGTTTCTTCGACGCGTTCCAGGTGGATGCGGGTGCCTTCTTGTTTCACCCATCGATAAGGCCCCGTGCCCACGGGATGCTCGATCGTCGTCGGCGCGTCCCGGGGAACGACGGCGACGAAGGCCAATTTCTTGAGCATCAGCGGATCCTTGGCCGACAAGGTCAGATCGACGGTCCACGGGTCGACCGCTCTGATGCCGTCGACCGACGCCAAGCGAGATCGTAAGGGCGAGGAATTCCTGGCTTGCAGCCTTTCGAGGGAAGCAACCACGTCGGCGCTGGTGAGCGGGGTGCCGTCGTGAAATCGGACGTCCTTTCTCAGCTGGAATCGGTAGTGAAAAGGGTTCAGCAGTTGCCAGTCCTCGGCCAAGCCGGGCCGGGCGATGCCGTCGTCGTCGAGCTCGACCAATCGATCGTAGACGCTCGAGAAGACGCTCTCCGTAGCGTAGCTCCAACTGGCGTGAGGATCCGCGGATTCGAGCCCTTGGTGCAGAGCGATACGCAAGGCCCGGGGTGCGGGCGCTTCAGAAGGGGGCTCGGCACCGACCGCGATGCCGGGAAGCAGGAGGACTGCCGAGATCCAGGCGGCGAGCTTTGCCAGGGGTAGGAAGGTGGCGATGTGACGTGTGTAAGGGCTTGGTCCGGTGGGGCTCGTTCTCGTTGGATGCATGGTGTCGAGATTCCTGTGTCTCATGCTCGATTTGAAGGGGCCGGTCGGTCGGCCACCGGCGATTTCGGTGCTCATGGATGGGGAGTCCGGCCGGTCACCGATTCCCGAAATTTCAACAGACGATTTGCAAAAATCACCATCGCGTTGGAGGAAGATCCGGATTTGAGGCTCTTTTTGGGGAAAAGGAGCGGCTTCGGACTCCCTGTCCACGAGTCGGTCGTCACGCGGGGCGGCCGATGATTTGGAAGGAGAACCCAATGGAGCCGAGAGTAGTGACGAATTGGGACGAGATCGAATCGCTCTTTTTGCGAGCCTTGGAAGTCGACCCCGAGGACCGCGTCGACTGGATAGAAAAAGCCTGCGCGGGTCGATCCGAGCTGCGAGCCGAGCTCGAGTCTTTGCTCAGGGCGGACTCCGTCCTAGAAGATACCGCTTCTTGCGCGCCTCGATTCCCCATGGGGCCTCTGCTCATGGAGCCGTCCCCCTCGGAGCCCGCCCCGAATCTTTCGTCAGGCACCTTGGGCGAGTATCGGCTCCTGCGTCGGCTCGGCAAGGGCGGCGCGGGCACGGTCTACCTGGCCGAGCCCCTCGGGTCCGGAGCGTCGGCCGATCGGGTAGCGATCAAGCTCTTTCACCGGAGCCTGAATCGCGGAGACCTCCTGAGCCGCTTCGACTCGGAGGTGCGGATTCTAGGCATGCTCGACCACACCCACATCGGTCGGCTGCTCGACACGGGTCGAACCGCCAAAGGTTTTCCGTACATCATCTTGGAGCACGTAGACGGCCTCCGGCTGCTCGATCATTGCGAAAGGGAAGGCCTCGGCTTGGAGCAAAGACTGAGCCTCTTCATGGATCTTTGCTCCGCCGTGGAGCACTGCCATCGACGGGAGATCGTTCATCGAGACATCAAGCCTTCCAACGTCATGGTCACCCGCGAGGGCATGGTCAAGCTGCTCGACTTCGGGATCGCCAGGACGGGCTCGGAGGACCGGGAGCGGCGACCGACGGTCGAGACTTGGATCGATGATCGGCTGATGACGCCCCGCTACGCGAGCCCGGAGCAAATACGAGGTCGCCGCGCGACTCACCTGAGCGACGTTTATTCCTTGGGGGCGCTCCTCTATGAGCTGTTGACGGATAAGTGCCCATATGAGCACGGGCTCACGGGGCACGGCAAGTCGGACATTCGGCGAGCCGTGCTCAAAGTCGCCCCCCTGCCGCCGAGCCGAGTGGGAACGCTTCTCACCGGGGTCGAGGCCGGGGAGGATCTGGCGGCCCGAGCGAAAGACCTCGACAGAGTCGTGCTCAAGGCGATGGCCAAACATCCGAAGAGGCGTTATGCCTCGGCCGCGGCATTGCGGAAAGACGTTCGCCGTTTCCTCCTGGGTCGGACCGTTCGAGCCCGCGGCCTCGCCCCGAGATGGAGAGACCTCCAGGAGCTAGGGCGTTGCCGATTGGCGATGATCTCTTTGCTCGCCGATCGTTGAGAAGAGCCGGGGGCGGCCGAGTCTTCGAGATAGGGGCCGTGCGGGCTCGCGAGCGGCCTAGACAAGGCAACACGAGGCGGTCAAAATGGGGCAAAAGATCCCGACGGAAAGCTGAAGGTTCTCGCCATTGACCCACCCAGCGCCCCACATCACGGAACGGCTCGAAGACCTCTGCCAAGGCGACCGAGAAGCTGCGACCTGGCTCTACGACGAGCTCGGGCCACCTCTTTTCAGACGACTGAAGCAGCGCTACATCCGCCTCGGTCTCGACCCCGACGACCTGCTCCAAGACGCCTTCGTTTTTTTCTTCCGAGACGACGGGCGCGTGCTCCGCCGTTTTCTCGATGAGACGCCGGAGGGCTCACGCGATCTCGAAAGCCTGGAGAGCTTTCTCTGGAACCAGGCGTGCGGCATCGCCAGCAACCGGCTTCGCTCGAGGCGTCGGGACAAATCCGTGCCTATCGGTGAGGCGCCCGAGCGTTTCGGCGGCCGCAACCAGGAAAAAACGGCCTTGGCCAAAGATACCCTGGCTCGTTTGGAGGAATGCCTGGCCAAGGGCGCGGAGCGGACTTACCTTTATTTCAAGCTGCGGTTTTGCGACGGTTTGTCGCCGGAACAAATCCGCGAAACTACCGGGTGGGAGAAGAAAGTCGTCTACAAGCTGCGAGACCGGCTCAATGAAGCCGTCGACCGCTGCGCCGGCAAGCTGGGATTGAGAGGGAGGTCTCTTTCGTGACCGAGGCTCGCTTCCCGCCGGATGACATTACCGAGCTCTTGGGAACTTGGGGAGCGGGTGACGCCGAGGCTCTGGAGCAGCTGGCGCCGCTGGTCTACGCCGAGCTGCGGGATCGTGCCGTATCCTTGCTCAAGGGGGAGCGTAGGGATCTGACCTTGCAGACCCAAGACTTGGTGCAGGAAGCGGTGCTCCGGCTGATGGATCAACGGAACACGCAGTGGCAGAATCGATCGCAGTTCTTTGCCGTCGCCGCCCGCATGATGCGCCGGGTGCTCGTGGACCATTGCCGGCGAAAGCGTCGAGCCCGGCGGGGAGGGGGTCTCAAGCGGATTCAAATGGAAGAGCTGCCCGACACCACCGACGAAAAGACCTCGGACCTGATCGCTTTGGATCAGGCCTTGGACGACATGGCGGTCATGGACACCTCCCTGGCGAGGATCGTGGAGCTACACTACTTCGGAGGCTTGACTCAAGAGGAGGTGGCGGAGGTGGTCGGCACCTCCGAGCCCACGGTCCGGCGGCGCTTAAGAGCGGCCAGGGCGTGGCTCTATCGAAGCATGACGGGAGAAATACCGTGATCTCGGTCGATCCGCCGGGGATTTTTGGGGAATTCTTCATCTGCCGGACTCCTAGTCGATAAGGCCCCAGCAGAAACAGAAATGCAGCCGGTAGGGGCCCTCTACGGAGACCTGAACTAGACTTAGAGTGAGAACGACATGAGCACCTCGAAAACGGATATTCCACAAGACCCGGAAGAGCTTCTGTGGAGCTTGGCATCCAGCCATCGGTCCGTGAGCTCTGGAGAGCAGCCGACGAAGCTCAGCGACGATCAGCTGCTCGCCTACCGCTCCGGGCAGGTGAGTGAATCCGAGCGCCGCCCGATCGAAAAAGCCCTCGCCCATGATTCGGCCCTGCGAGCACGGCTGATCGAGCTCGCAGGCGTCCACCCCGACGCTCCCTCCGCTGAAACCAGAGCTCGCGCCTTGGCGGCAGCTCCGGGCGCGGCGGAGCGCCCGGCCGACTCCGGGGGAGGGGGCCGTGTTTTGAGCTGGCCCGGTGCGGCGAGCCGTCGCAAGCAGTTGACCCTCTTGGCCGCGACTTTGGTGACCGTCCTTGGAGCCTTCCTGGTGCTCCAGCCCGGTTCTCACGAGCCCTTGCCCGACGGCTTCGGGTACAGTCTGTCGACAACGGGTCTCACCGAGGTCCGCTCTGCGACCTCGACCGAGCGCCTCCAGGCACTCCCCCAGACTCTGGTGAGAATCACTGCCGCCCCGACCGGGCAAACCATGGCTGATCTGGATTTCGGCCTCTACCGCCGAGATGGCGACCGGCTGGAACGTCTGGACATCGGCAAAGGCATAGAGCTTGAAGTCGTCCGCGGCACCGCCGAGCTGCGTGCCCGCGCGGTCGATCTCGTAGGCGACAAGCCCGGCACCTACTCCCTGGTGGTTGCCGTCGGCCGTGCCGGCGCGCTACCCCGCTCGGGGGTAGTGCTCCCGGACGCCGCCGACCCTTCGATCGTGCTGCTCGAGCAAGAGTTGACGATCCTCCCTCCGCAAGATCTCTGAGCCGCTGGCTCCCACTTCTGTCCAGCCGCGGCGCTCCGGTGAGCCGGGGAATCGTCCGTCGTAGGGACTCCGCCTCGGCGGCGATGACTTCCTCACCAAGCCGATCTAGAAACCCGAGCTACTGGCCCGGATTCAACCTTAGTTGAGGTTGGCGGCGCTCCACCGTAGGTTGGAGGAGCAAGTCAAGTCCCAAGAAGTCGAGATCGAGACCCTGCACGGATTTCTCTCGATTGCGCCTCGTTCAAGAAGATTTGCGACGATGAAAGTTCTTTCGGGGAATCTTCGGGGTGCCGGACTCCTCCATAAACGAGAGGCCCGGCTCGGAGAGGAGCGCTGGGAGCCTACGAGCCGGCGCCTCTCGTCGATGAAACCCGCCTTTTGGGCGATCCGAGAACGGTCGGCCTGGTAAATCTACCGCCAGGGTCGCTCTAGGAGGCGGGACTGGGGTCATCGATCGAGCCGCGGAGCTCTTCCGTGGCTTTCGCTTTTAGTGCGCTCGTCTTCAGGTTCCGGGTAATAAACGGGGTAAAAGCTCAGGAGTGGGGCTCCTTTTCGGCCATCAACTCGACTGAAGCCGGCAGGCAATCTTTTGAGATATCGAGATTCCTTGGAGATTTTCCAGTGGTGCGGACTCCCTATTGATGAAGGCAGAGATAAGCGAACCGGTGTTGTACAGGTCGATATCTCAACAGCAGACTTGAAACTACGAAGAGGAATCCAATGAAGCACCCACTCTCTCGAATCCTGATCACTTGTGTCGCCATGATTTGCTTCGTTGTACCCGCTGCCATGGCGGTTACCTCGGCCGTGAAGCCTGTTTACTACATACCGACAGATAAGGCTTGGAGCCCCTGGGATTTCCATGGCGTGCAATGTGGTGTTCGCAACGTTCAGCGCTGGTACTCGCGGGAGCTGCCGAATGACAATATAAAGTTCGACAAGCTTCTGACTTACTACGGTAATTTCTCTTCGAATCACTGTTTGAACGTCAATATCGGGGATTGCATTGCCGACGTTACAAACGGCACGGGTATCGATCCCTGGGACCTTGGGCCGGACCGTGCCAAGCTTCTGATTATCGGGCGCGGATTCCAAGGCCTTGCCGGAGGTCAGGGCGACACGGCGGGCCGCGGATTTGTGGTGGTCGGAGCGGAGTCGTTAATCGCACCGTCCGAATGCGCCGGCCAGCTTTGGTGTAATCAACGGAGATGGAACGCCACGGTGGCTCACGAGCTCGGTCATGCGTTCTCCTTGTCCCATGTCACCGACCCCGACTCGATCATGGGTTCCATGGAAGACTGGGAGAAGCAGCATCTCACCGGAAGTGAGCCGTCGACTGTGGCCTCCGATCTCGCGACAGCGGCGAAGGATCCGAACTGGACCCGCTGCGAGTTCGATGAACAATGCGCCTCGAACCGTTGCGGTTGCAACTGGGGCAACACGATGTACTGTCTACCGAGCTCTGCTTATCCGACGTCTTGCCAAGGGGGATCGATTCCCAATTGGGAGTATTGTCGGTTCGATTCCCAGTGCGCGAGCGGCTACTGCGAGCCGGATTGGAAGGGCGAGAACGTTTGTCTTCCCCACACGGGCTACCAATATTGCCCTAACACGAACATCTTCATCCCTTGACACGCCTGGACTTTCCCCGGTTTAGAGGACAAAAATGGTCTTTCGAGCAAGAGAGGTCCCGGTGCCGAACCATGTCCCTCAAATTCGCCGGAACTTCGCCGAGAGATCGTCGAGTTTGTCCGAGCCGGAGATAGCGGACTCCTTTGAAGATGAGAGGCTCGGAGGGGAGCGGTGGGAGCCCGCGAGCCGGCGTCTCTCATCGACGAAACCCACTTTTATTTGGGCGATCCGAGAACGGTCGGCCTGGTAAATCTACCGCCAGGGTCGTTTCAGGGAAGGCGGGACTGGGGTCATCGATCGAGCCGCGGAGCTCTTCCGCGGCTTTCGCTTGTTGTGGAGGCGTTTTCAGGTTTCTGGGTAAAAAAACGGGGAAAAAGTTAAGCGGCAGACTCCTTTCTGTTGACGGGGCGGTGTTGCCCCGAGTCAAGCACCTAATTTCATGAGGACCGCTCGATGAAAATCCCTCGCCTTTCCTCTCCTCTCACCGTCCTGACCCTGACCGGCGTCGCAATCTTGTCCCTGCTGGTGCCCGGATCCGCTCCAGCCGAGCCTGGTTGTTTCGACTCGTCGCCGGTGACCCTGACCTATCGTTATGGAACGACACCTTTCACCTCGCGAGCCCAATTGGATGCCCGCGAGCGCCAGATCGCGCTGGCGGAAATTCCCCCGCTGGCGAGCATCGACCTGCCGCCTCAAACCAAGCTTGATGCCGACATGATCCGGCAGATCCGTGAAATGCCGGAGTATTGGGAAACCCGCTGTAACCGAAAAGTGCGACGCCTCGAAGTCGTGATCAGCAAATCGGCTATAGATATCGTCAACTCCAACCAAAGCTTCTTCGGAACCAATATTCAAGAATACTTGCGCGCTCATGTCGCCTGGATGAACAAAATGGTCTTGGAATCCCAGGGCGAATTCGACACCTTCTGGGAGTTGGACCGGGTGATGGTGGTCAGCAACAACGTGGTGCAAGGGGAACAACCCCACCAGTGCCATACGCCTGTGAGTCATGGTTGGCAGGTATGCAACGACAAGAGCTACAGTTGGTGGGCCAACGATCGCCTCAACGGAGTTACCGGCGATATCCCCTACGACATCGATTCCCGGTGGGTATTGACCGATGATTGGGCCGAATCGATCATGAACAGCTCTACCTGGCCAAAGAGAAGGATGGACCCGCTCACCGGAAAACGTTTAATGATGGACTTCGCCTTGATCCACGAGCTTTTTCACCACGTTTGCATGGGTGATATCTACCATTATGAGCCTGGAGATTTCCGAGTACCTATCCCAAATGGTCGCTACCTCAAATTTAGAGAAACTGAAGAAAACGAGAACAGCAATTTTGCCCGTGAAACTTCCGCCTCCAATCTCACCCTGATTGATGAGCGAGCGAGACAGTACTGCATCGATCACAATCCCAAACTCAAGCGTGCTTGGCAAGACACCGTGGGTTTCCTCAACAGCTCCGACTCCACCTTACCCGCTGAGGGTTACGTAGAACCCTACGGCGCCTCATTGTCGAGCCCCAAGATTCGGGTCAACTACCACGGATGGAGCGGGAATGTCGAAGGCTGCTATTTCGGAAAAGGGCTGGATCAAGTCGTGCAGAGTCCGTCGGCTTACGCCAGTCACAGCTCGACCAGCTGTTCCGTCTACCTTTGGGGAGACTACATGGATCACGCGTGGCCAGTGAGCTACGTGGTGCTCAAAGTGAATTGGGGAGGCACTCGCTTCGAGCTGCCGATCGTGATTCAGCGCCTCCTATTCAACGATTTGGCGTGGAGCAACGATCCCGACGGCTGGCTCCAAATCAGCCTTACTAACCATTTCGGATACGTCCTGGGGCAGTTGCGCAACAAGATCCTCTCTACTGGGAATACAGTTGTGAATATCAACGAACCCTACCAGGTGCTGGTGGAGCAGCGGGAAGAAGTCCGTCTGATGACGGACTCACTGAAGGTTTTTGCTCAGGCCCAACTGCACGGCTCGTCGAGCGATGCGATTTGGGGGCTGCCGTTCCAGAGCAATCCGCAGAAAGAGATCTGCGACGGGCGGGACAACGACGACGACGGCGGGATCGATGAAAGCGACGTTTGTGATTGTCGCACCTACGGACCGTATGAGATCTGCGAGGAGCGCGTGGAATGGGAAGAGGCAAGAACCGCCTGTAAAGCCAAGGGTAAAGAGATGTTGGTCATCGATTCCGGCACCGACCGGTACTACTTCAGGGATCGCCACCAGCACTTTCTGACCCATTGGAATTATTGGGTCGGCCTCACAGACCAACTGAACGAAGGGCAATGGCGAGAGCTCGACGGCTCGGCTGCCACCTACAACTATTGGGCCCCCGGAGAGCCCAACGGCGGAACGAATGAGAGTTGTGCCGTGCTGACCGGCTCGATCACGTGGAACGATCTCTCGTGCCAGTGGGAAAACTCTTTCATCTGCGAATAACCCCCCACCGTCACTGAGCGACCGACGGCCCGGGCATCGCGATTTCGATGCCCGGGCCGTTTTGTGTCTGGTCGCCGAACCGGATTCTCGGCCCGTCGGCCGGGGGTAGAAGCGGTCGGGCGCGGACTCTTTTGGGGAATTGCCCTTCTGGTGGACTCCTTTTTTACCAGGAGCCGGTTTTCAACCCCCCGGCTTCCGACAAGGAGAAGGAGAACCCATGAGACAGAAATTCGCTTGGTGGATGTGCGCCGTCACTCTTTTCTTAGCAGCTGCGAGCACGGCTTTAGCCCAAGGCCCTAATCATCACCGCATCGGCCTCAACGTGGGCTGGCAGTTGGTCGCCAATCGTGTGCAAGGGGTGGTCAACGAGTCGGTGGCCATCGGAGTCGGCACCGTACGCATGGACGTCCGTCCGCGCGATATTTACGATCCCGCCCAGAATCACATCACGCCGCAGCATTACGCCACGGTGATGGACCAATTCAACGCCGCCGGTATCAAGGTCCTGGTGGTGTTCGGCTCCCACGGCTTCCACGGCTCGAAACGCGACGCGGCTCATTTCAACGCGTGGGGATACCAGGTTTGCAACCACTACTACCCGACGAGCTGGGGCAACGCCCACGTGATGAATTACCTCAACACGATCGCGCCCTACGTCGACGCCATCAAGTACAAGAGCAACTTGGTGGGAATCGAAATTTGGAACGAGGTGACCAACTACTCCAATCACCTCTGTGCCGCGGATTACGGCTACATGATCACCGAAGCCAAGCTCCGCTGGCCGAGCCTGACGATCGGCATCTCCACCGAGAGCCACAATTCGTCGGCCTACTCGTGGCAGTACGTGGAGAAGCTCACCAACAACACCGACAAGGTCAACTGGTATAAGCACACCCACGGTTGGCAGGTGCCTTGGGACGTCGCCATGCACCACCCCTACAGCAACTACCGCAACAGCAACTCGGTGAACAATTACCTGTGGTACCAGTCTTATTACATGAAACAGCGCCAACCGCGGCCTGTGTGGTTCACCGAGATCGGTTGGACGACCCAATACGGCGTCTACGAGCAGGAAGACCGGCTCGAGGACGCCATCGACCTGACGATCAACAACAATTATGCCGACAAGGTGTTCTGGTACCAGATGTACAACTGCAACAGCGGTACCGGGGACTTCGGCTTGAAGAGCGGTTGTAACGTCCCGGATTACCCTTGGGATCGACGCCCTGCTTGGTGGACCATGGAAAACCGACTGAATTGGAAGTGAGCGACCGACGGCGACTCGTCGCTCGAGCGACGAGTCGCCACCTTACGTGACGCAGTCACGGCTCGAAACCTGCGGTTACCCCTTTGACTTCGCCCCAGCTACCGTTGGGGAAGGAGGGCGTGGAGTCGAACCGACTATCGACCACGGTCAGCAATTAAGAATCCATCGAATACAACCTGATGAGCACCGGGCGGGAGCAAACCTTGGTTTATTGCTAAGTGGTAGGTAGCTCTTGGCAGAATTGCCCAAACTTTTTGGGGAATCGTCGAAAGCGCGGACTCCTCGTAGGTGTAGGTCGAGATGGACGGTTGGTAATCGTAACCAGTCGACATCGAAGCCAGACGCCCACTCTCTTAGGATAAAAGGAGAACCCTATGATGAAACCGCTCTTTCGCGCCCTGATTTCCTGTATTGCGCTGAGCGCATTTTTGGCCCCGGCAGCTATGGCGGTGACCTCGTCCGTCAAGCCGGTCTATTACGTCCCGACGGACAAGTCCTGGAGCTTTTCGGACTTTCACGGCGTGCAATGCGGTGTTCGGAACGTTCAGCGTTGGTATTCCCGCGAGTTATTCAACGACAATGCGAGATTCGATAAGGTCATTACCTATTACGGCAACTACTCCTCCAACCATTGCTTGAACGTCAACATGGGCGACTGCATCGCCGACGTGGTGAACGGCACGGGCATCGATCCTTGGACCAATGATAAGTATCGCGCCAAGTTGCTGATCATCGGCCGCGGATTTCAGGGCTGGGCCGGGGGTACCGGTGATACCGCGGGCCACGGCTACGCGGTGGTCGGGGCAGAGTCTTTGGTCGCACAGTCCGAGTGCGCCGGCAATTGGTGGTGCAATCAAGAAGTCTGGAACGGTACTGTGATTCACGAGCTGGGCCATACCTTCTCCTTGCCCCATTCCGCCGATCCCAACTCGATCATGGGCGCCCACAGCGATTTCGAGAATAAGCATTTCACCGCCGGCGAGCCATCGACGGTGGCCACCGACCCCGCGACTCCGACGAAAGATCCGAATTGGACCCGCTGCGAGTTCGACGAGCAATGCGCCTCGAATCGTTGCGGCTGCAACGGCGGCAACACCATGTACTGCCTGCCGCACTCCGGTTATCCGAAATATTGCTCCTCGGGCTCGATTCCCAATTGGGAGCACTGCCGGAACGACTCCGACTGCCAAAGCGGCTACTGTGCGCCCGATCATAGGGGCGAATACGCCTGCCTTCCGCACACGGGTTACCAATACTGCCCCAACACCGACATCTTCATCCCTTGAGTTGAACCGACGCGCTCTCGTCGTCGGTGGGGTGGCTCCTGCGTGTTTGGGCTCAGGGGCCACCCCTTTCGGGAAGAGATCCCTTTTAAACGGATTAAAGAATCCAAGGAGAAACCATGGCTGCTCAGGAAGCTTCCGCGGTTTGCTCTTTTGACTCCCGGGGCTGTGAATTCCGATCCGTCGGAGCTTGTAGATATCGTCGATATTTCGCTCCGAGACGCGGGCAACCCAGGGCCGCCGACCGCGGCTCGGCTCGACGCGAGCGGGTCTTGGTGACCGGAGCGACGGGTTTTATCGGCCGATGGACGGCCCGCGCTCTGGCCCAAGCCGGAGCCGACCTGCACGTGGTCGTCCGTCGGGAGACGAGCCCGTCTTTCGGCGTATCTCATCGGCGAGATCTTGCGCGACCGGGGGAGCTCGCCGAGCTGATCAAGACTCTTAAGCCTTCCAAGGTCTTTAACCTTTGCGTTTACGGGGTGGACCGCCGCGAGCGCGACGAAAACCTGGCTTGGCGCCTGAATCGAGACTTGGTGCTCGAAGCGGGGCGAGCGCTGGCCGATACCGGTGGGCGCTTGATTCACGTCGGAAGCGCGTTGGAATACGGAGAGGTGGGCGGTGATCTCCGGGAGACCGGCCCGGTCAACGCCACGACCCTATACGGTCGGAGCAAATTGGAGGCGAGCCTGGGCCTTCGAGACCTCGCGCGCGAAAAAGGGCTCCAGGCCGTGACCGCGCGGATGTTCTCGGTCTACGGACCGGGAGAGCATCCAGGAAGGTTGTTGCCGTCTCTGGTGAGCGCTTCTGAAGGTGTGGGAGTCGTGCCGCTCAGCGAAGGGCTTCAAAAGCGGGATTTCACCTACGTCGAAGACGTGGTGGAGAACTTGCTCAAGCTGAGCCGAGCCTCGTTCGAGCCCGGTGAGATCGTGAACCTGGCTTCGGGAAGGCTCACGACCGTCCGGGACTTCGTCTGCGAGTCGGCGAAGCAACTGGGCATCGGCAGAGAGCGGCTAGCTTTCGGATCGGTGCCGGTGCGTGGGGAGGAGATGGCCCACGATCCCATCAACATCGATCGCCAGAGAGCGCTTCTCGGGCCCGTGACCTGGGATTCGGTCGCCGGGGGGTTGCGCCGCACGGTGGCGAGGCTGGCGGATGGCTCGCGCCTAGCCGGCTGCCCGATAGAGCAATTGGAGCATCGCTAAAGCGTATTCCAAGCGCTTTCGGGATTCGGCGAGGCTTTGCTCCCTCTCGGCTTTCAGTTTCGCTGCATCACGCCCGAGGATGAGGGGATCTTCCCAGGCTAGCCAATCCACGTCCTGGGTGCGGATCTCGTTGCGAAGCATCAAGATGATCGTGGCGATCATGGCAAAGCCGTCGTCTCGGGCCGCGGGCAGAATTCGGCGCAGGTCTCGGGCTTCGACCACGACGTGGCACCAGGCGAAATCCAGGGATCGACCGAAGAGCAACTTGCCGACCTCGGTGACCATATTTTCGATCTTGAAGTAGTTGGAAGGGTGGGTATCCCATGCGGCTTCAGATCTTTGGAAAAGCAAGGGCGCGTGGTTTTCGGAGGCTCGAATGTCTTCGAGAAAGCCGTCGCGGTGCTCGGTTTCCAGTGCGAACGCGATGCGATCGACGAAGCATAGATGCAGATTCTGCCGATCGGGGCACGCGTGAGCCGCGAATTCGTACAACCGCCGCAGCTTTGCCCCGATGTCGTAGTCCTGTTCCAAGAAAAGGATTTCAAAGAAGTCGTCCGACCCTAGTCGAGCGAGCGCTTCCGGCAGGGCCGGCCGATGGTCCTCGGGAATACAGAGATACGCCGTGGCGAAGAGGCACTTGAGATCTGGAAGGACCCTCTCCAGGTGCCGAAACATCACTCCGCTCAGGTCGTTGATCGGAAAGACGACCGCCGGCTTCATGCTTCTCTCCGAGAGCAAACAGGGGAGGCCGAGCACAAACCATCAACAGCTGAAAGGTATTGAAAAACCATGGGTATGGATCTCCAGGGCAAAAGGATCATCGTTACGGGCGGTACCAGTGGGATCGGCAAGGCCATTGCGATTCGGGCCGCCGAATCGGGGGCTGACGTCGCTTTTTGCGGGCTGACGCATGAGGGAGCCGACGAGACTCGCGACTCGATCGATCGAGCAGGCCGAAGAGCTTTCTTTCGGGCCTTCGACATCGCCGATCTGGCGGCTGCACGCCGGTTTACGGAAGCGGCCGTCGATTTCTTGGGCGGCTTGGACGGCTTGGTCAACAATGCCGGAACCTTTTTCGGAGACGGTGTCGCGGGAGCGACTTTTGACGGTGTCGAGAAGTGTTTCATGACCAATTTCTATTCCGCTTGGGCGGTTTCACAGGCGGCTCGACCGGCCCTCAAGGCGGCCGGGCGAGGCGTGATCGTCAACATCAGCTCCGTTCACGCGCGGCAGACCGGCCCGGGTGCGTTTCCTTACAACGCGTCCAAAGCGGCGTTGAGCGCGCTGACCCAGTCGATCGCCTTGGAATGGGGTGTGGACAATATTTTTTCCGTGGCGATCGCACCGGGTTGGGTGCTGACACCACTGAATGAAAAGGGCTTTCAGGCAACCGGTAGTCCCGAGGCCGAGAAGGAGCGCATCGAGAGCGGGCACGTCTTGGGCAGCATGGCGCGTCCGGAGCATGTGGCCTCTTTCGCGGTCTACTTGCTCGGCGACGCCAACGGCTCGCTCAACGGCAATACGGTGATCGTCGACGGCGGCATGCACGGTCGATATCCGTTGCTCTAGCCCGGAGAATTCACCAGCCTTCTGCTGCGGCACCGTATCCACCTGCATCTGCGGCGTCAGAAGCCATTTCTGCTCCTCAACATACAGCGAGTATGCCTGCGTCGCAGAAGATGTCTTCTTCCTTGCATCTACAGGCGCGGCCGGCTGAGGCGTCTCCGGCGCCTCGCGACGAAGTTGATGAATTTTCCGGGCTAGCCCGGTTCCAAGGCCTGTACGCAAGCGAAGGTCGTCATGCAGGCTCAACGGCGGCAGTCTTGTTGTCGACCGGCTGTTCGAGCGGCGGCGGGCTCTGGGTTCTAGCCGCATATTGTTCCTTCCAGGTTTTGAGCTCGGCGAGGGCATCGTCGGCGCAGGGCGGGCACAGCCCGTGGCTGAAGACCAAGTCCGAGCGGACGGAGAGGAAGCTCTCGATCTGCTCCCAATAGCCTTCGTCGTCACGGATCTTTTTGCATTGCGCGCAGATCGGCAAGAGACCGGCGAGCTGCTTGCGATAGGCGGTCAGCAATCCGACGTGGGTCCGCACTCGAGCCAGCAAGGCGTCCCTGGAAACCGGCTTGGTCAGGTAGTCGTTGGCCCCTTCGGCCAGTCCGGCGACTTGGTCCTCTACCTGCGCTTTGGCGGTCAGGAAGAGCACCGGCAGGTCCTCGGCCGGATATCGCTCGCGCAGCTCCCGGCAGACCTCGTAACCCGACATGCGCGGCATCATGATGTCGAGCAAAACGAGATCGAAACGTTGCTCTTCGAGGCGGCGCAAGGCTTCCGGACCATCGGCCGCCGCGACGATGCGATACCCCGCGGCGCCGAGCTGGTTGGCCAGCACGCGGCGGTTTACCGGCTCGTCGTCCACCACCAAGATGCGGATGTCACCGTTACCGTTGACCGAAGAACCGGTCGGGAGAGTCGGTACTGCGTCGTCGGTAGGGCTCGGCTCGGGGGCCGACAGCACCGACTCCCGGTCGGGCTCGGCGGGCTCTTCCGCGACGCCGAGCTCGACGGCCACGGGCAGGGTGAAGGCGAAGGTCGAGCCTTCGGGGGAGCTGGAGGCGAGCCACAGCTCGCCGCCGTGTTGCTCCGCCAGCCGCCGACTGACCGCCAGCCCGAGACCGGTTCCGGCGAAGCGTCGATCGACCGCCCCCTCGGCCTGCTCGAAGGCAGTGAAAATGCGCTCTCGGTCGGCTTCGTCGATGCCGATGCCGGTATCCGAGACCTCGACCACCAATTGGTCTTCCTGGAGACGTGCCCGCACCTCGACTCGCCCCGACCCGGTGAATTTGATCGCGTTGCCCACCAGGTTGTGCAGGATCTGTTGAATTCGCCTCTCGTCCGCCGAAGCCGGCGGCAGGTCTGTAGTGATGGCGTTCTCGAGATCCAGATCCTTGCCGACGGCGAGCGGCCGAGAGAGGGTGAGCACGATGTCCGCCAGGGAATGCAGGTCGACGGGGTGGCGGTCGAGCACCAGGTCGCCCCGGCGGAGCTTGGAAAAGTCGAGGATGTCGTCCACCAACCGAGACAGCCGACGGCCGCTCGACACGATCAAATCGAGATCTTTGTTCACCGAGGCCGGGAGGTCTCCCTTGGCACCGCCGGCCAACGACTCCGCCAGACCGGTGATGCCGTAGAGCGGTGTGCGCAGCTCGTGGGAGGTGGCGGCCAGGAACTCGTCCTTGAGCCGGTCCACCTCGCGCAAGCGGCGGTTCACCCGCTGCTCGGCCTCGAGCTTTCGCTGTTGGCCTCGGTGCGCGGCCCGGTGCGCCGCCCGGTAGATGCACCAAATCGCGGTGAGAATCAACACTAGGTAGCCGGCATAGGCCCACCGACTGCGGTACCACGGCGGTAGGACTTGAAAGAAGAAGCGGTCTTCTCGGCTGAGGGCTCCGTAGGCGTCTCGAGCTTGCACGCGGAAGGTGTAGTCGCCCTCCCAGAGGTTGGTGTACTCCTTGTGGGGTTGGGTGGTCCAGGCCGACCAATCCGCGTCCTGGCCGTCGAGGCGGACCCGATATTGATTGCGTTCTGGCGCGTCGAACCGGGGTGCCGCGTATTCGAAGCGCACGGCGTTGTCTTCGTGGGGCCACTCGGTGGGCAGGTCTCCGGGCAAGCCCTCGTAGCGAACCGAGCCGTCCGCGGTGGTGACGCGTCGGATCCAGACCGGGTAATCGGAGGTGTCGACGGCGGGGTCGCCGGCGAGGCGGATCAAGCCGTTGGAGGTGCCCACCCATGCCGTTTCTTGCTCGGGCTCTGCGTGGAGCAAGTATTCGTCTCCCATGTCGGCCCGCCGCAGCGCCGTCGGCTGCCACCGATAGCCGCCTTTGCCCGTGGGAATCGCCACTCCGGAGTCTTCGTCGGCCGCGATCCACACCCGCCCCTGGGAATCTTCAATCAACCGATCGATGCTCTCCGGGCCTCGGGGCAAGAAAGCGTCGAAAGTCGTATCGGGTACGAAGAGTCGGCGCTCTCCCTGGTGAGAGAGCCGAAACAGGCCGCCCATCGCGCCGAAGGCTCGAATCCGGTCGGCGACGATGACGACGAAGATCTGCCCGGCCGGTAATCCCTCGGCGACTCCGAATCGCGTCGTCGTGGGTTCGTACCCAGGGGTGTCCGCCGGTTCCAAACGAAGAATGCCTTCCGTCCCGCTGCCCACCCAAAGGGTTCCTTCCGAGTCTTCCGCGATGGATTGGGGATGTTGGAAATCCAAGCCCTCCATGAGCCCGAGACCGGTCCACCGGTCGTCTTCGAGCCGGACTCGGGCGAGCCCCTGATCGAGCGCCGCGTAGATCAGCCGGGGATCTTTTCGGCTGCGATGAATATCGAAAACAATTCCCGGGAGGATGGTCTTTCGGCGGTCCAAGTTGAAGAAGCCGTTGCTGCAGCCGGCCAAGAGGCCCTGGGCGGTCGATGCCAGCGAGGAGCAGGTCGAGTAGGTTTCGGAGCCCGGGGCCGGCTCAAAGCGCGGCGCGCTTCCCTCGGAACCGGTCACGAGACCGAGAAGCCCCAGGGAAGTCCCCAGGTAGAGCCCACCGCGGTGCCTCGCCATGTCGAGGACGACGCCTATCTCGTTGTTCCATTGGGACAACGGTGTGCCGAGCTCGACCCGTGCGAGCCCGTCGTTGAGGCTCAGCCACAAGCCGCCTTGGCGGTCGAGGAAGGAATGCCATACGGCCTCCGAAAGCAGCCCGGACTGCTTGTCGATCCTCCTCAGGAGGTTGCCGGATCGATCGAAGAGCAGGATGCCGCCGGACCAAGTCGGGACGACCACCGTGCCGTTGGGTAGCACGTGGGCATTGGTGGGGCGAAGCTCGGCCAGGAGCCCGACCGAGTCGGGGCTGAACGGGGTGCAGGCCGTCTCTTGACGGAGTTTACACCTGGAGACCGCTTCACCCACCTTGACGATCAGGTAGGACCCGTCGCCCAGGGGCACTCTCCTGGCGTTGAGCCGACCGCCGAGCGCGTCGGCCGGAGCCGGGTCGAGGGAATCATCGACCAAGCGCATCAACCCGCGATCCACCTGTGGAATGTAGAGGGTGTCGTTCAATACCGAGCAGAAACCGAATCGCGTTTCTGCTTGCCAAACCTTCAGGTCGCGGCCGTCCCAGCGGATCAACCACTCGTTGGCCTGGAAATAAACCGCCTGCGAGGTCGCCGCGATGGACCGAACCATGCCCAGCTTTCGGTCGCCGAGGTCCGACAGCCGGTCGGTCAGCGAGAAATAGCCCATGCGACCTAGCGAATCCGGAGCCAGATAGCCGATCTCGTCGTAGCCGGCGACGAAAATCCGACTACCGGTACCGCCGGCGACCGACTCGATGGCGACCGTCTCGATGGCGAAGACGGCGCCGCTGTTGGGCAGGCGGATCAAACGCCAGGACATGCCGTCGAATTCGATCACGCCACCGGAGTTGGCGACGTAAACGAGGTCGTTCGAGGCTTGCACGGCGGCGAAGCTCTGGCCGCCCGGCCCGCCGCGATCGCCGGTAGGGTGGTTCTGAACGTAGAAATGCCCGGTTTCCTCGAAATCGAAGGGAAGCTGTGCCCCGGCACCGGCGGCGACGAAGGCCAACACAATCCAGGTGAGCGACCAGCGGAGCCCGCGACTAAAAGATGGTTCGGTGCCCATTGGTCTTTCCTCCGGTTCATGACGGATGTGATGAGGATCGCCGTGAAACGACTCGGGGAAGATCGGTTTCGGTTCGGCTCTACGGGTAAGGAGTCCGCAAGGACCTAAATTCCCCGGCGAAAGCGTATTCGGTCGCCGTGGTGGCCGGTTGTCGCGACACGGTTCAGAAAAATGGGGAAAACAGGTCGATCCGGACTCCTTTCCCATGAACGAGCGGGGGACGTCGCCCCGCGACAAGATCAAATCCCGGACTGAGGACTACGATAGTGAAGTATTTTCGTCTCTCTACCCTGCTGATCCTTTGCAGCTGTGCCGTTTCTTGGACGCTCTTGCCGAGCGAAGCCGTGGCACAGCCCGGATGTTACGACTCGTCGACCGTGAGCTTCACCTACGCTTCTGGAACGACACCCTTTTCGACTCGCGCCCAATTGGACGCCGCGGAGCTCGCCCTTGCCAGAGCCGACATGCCCGCACTGGCTCTGGTATCGCTACCTCCTCAAACCAAGCAAGACGCCGACACCGTTCGGGCGATTCGCGAGGCGTATTGGGATAGCCGGTGCGACCGAAAGGTGAGGAAGCTCGAATTCGTCATCTCGGAAGGCGCGATCCAGAATTTCAACAACAACCAGGCCTTCTTCGGTACCAATATTCGAGACTACCTGCGGGCGCATGTCGCGTGGCTGAACAAGATGGCCTTGGAATCTCAAGGTAAGCTCGACGCTTTTTGGGTTTTGGATCGGGTCATGGTCGTCACCGACAACGTGGTCCAAGGTGCCCAGCCCGGGCAATGCGACACGATCGTGAACCACGGTTGGCAAGTGTGCAACAACAAGAGCTACAGCTGGTGGGCGAACGATCGCCTCAATGGAATCGAGGGTGATATTCCCTACGACATCGATTCTCGCTGGGTGCTGACCGACGATTGGGCCCAAGCGTTGCCCGGTTGGGCCGTCCGCAAAATGGATCCCATAACGGGCAATTACCTAAGGATGGATTTCGCCCTCATCCATGAGCTCAAACATCACCTGTGCATCGGCGATATCTATTGGTACAACCCCGGCCGTTTCAGCACGCCGATTACCGGTACCAGCCGGAGGTTGCAATTCGACGTAGCGCACGTGAACCAGAACAACAACTTCTACAACGCCTCGGCCTCCAATCTCACCTTGATGGAAGAGGGGGCGAGTCAGTATTGCACCGCGAAGAACCCGAAGCTCAAACGGGGCTGGCAAGACGGCATCGGATTCCTCTTCAGCGGCGACAGCACGATGCCGGCAGAAGGTTATGTCGATCCCTATACGGCTTCTCAGTCGACCGCGTCGATTCGAGTGAGCTACCACGGCTGGGCCGGATCCGTAGAAGGTTGTTACTTCGGCAAGGGAGTGGATGTCGGTGGCGTCAACCGCATCCAACCGATCACCTCTTTCCCGGCTTCCCACACCAGCAGTTATTGCCAGGTCAATCTGAGCGGCAACTACATGGACGAGGCCTACCCGGTCAGCTACATGGTGCTCAAGGTCAACTCGAGCGGCACTCGATTCGAGCTGCCGATGGTGATCCAGCGTCCATTGCTCAACCACTTGAAGTGGAGCAACGATTCGGACAGGAGGCTCTCGATCAGCCTGACCAACCACTTCGGTTATACGTTGAGCCAATTACGGAACAAAATCAATTCCACCGGCAGCAGCGTGGTGTCGATCACGGCCCCCTACCAGGTCAAAGTGGAGCAGGGGCAAGAGATCACCCAGATGGTGGATCCGCTGAAGGTCTTTGCCCAAGCCGATCTCTACGGCTCGGTGAGTGACGTGATTTGGGGACTGCCCTTCGAGAGCAATCCTCAACTGGAGACCTGTGACGGACGAGACAATGATTTCGACGGCCAAGTCGACGAAAACAACGTTTGCGATTGTCGGACCTGGTCGAGCTATGAGATCTGCGAAGAGAAGGTGGAATGGGAAGAAGCCAGAACCGCCTGCAAGGCCAAGAGAAAAGAAATGTTGGTCTTCGACTCTTCCTGGGACAACACGGTTTTCGGTACCTATTACCCGTATTTCCTCACCCATTGGAATTATTGGGTGGGAACTACGGATCAATTGAATGAGGGGCAATGGCGAAATCTCAACGGCAAAGCCCCGAAGCCCACCCACTGGGCCGCCAACGAGCCCAATGGCGGCACGAACGAGAATTGTGTGTCGTTGAGCGGGCCGCTCAAGTGGAACGACCTATCTTGCGGCTGGGAAAACTCGTTCATCTGCGAGTAACCCTTTGATCGTTCAGTAGAGATGCCCGGGTATCGAGATTCCGATGCCCGGGCAATTCCTTTTCGAGCTGAAAACCCCGCGGGCGACAGCTCAAGCTCTGCACGCAAACCCAGGCTACGAAGGCCCGGGTCGGAAAGACTCCGATCAGTTGACAGTAGACGGGCCGCCCTCGAGGGCCTGCGCGCCGTCCTGGTTTTCCCACTCGGTGTCCAGCTCGGCGAGGGTGTCGTCGGCACAAGGTGGGCACAGGCCGTGGCTGAAGACCAGGTCCGAGCGGCCGGCATGGGGCGGCCCGGTAGTGAGCAGAGCGCGCGACCGTTCAGGCACGGATTCCATCTCGGTCGCGGTCTCTCCGGCGGCAATAGGCTCCTGTCGTCACGTTCCGAATCCAAACCGGGTAGTCGGAAGCATCGAGGGTGGGGGCGCCGGAAAGCTGAACCAGGCCATCGGAAACGCCGACCCACATCTTCTGCCTGTCGGGCTCCACGCGCATCGAATGGACCTCCCCCATGAAAGCTCGGCGTAAGGCCGTGGGCTCCCATCGATAACCTCCTTGCTCTGTGGGAGTGGCCACGCCGGAATCCTCGTCGGCCACGATCCACACCCGCCCCTGGGAATCCTCCAACAACCGCTTGACGCTGCCCGAGCCTCGGGGCAGGAACGGGTCGAAGGTCGTATCGGGTACGAGCTCGGTCGGTTTTTCGCCGGGGCCTGGCCGAAATAAACCTTTTCCATAGACAGACACCACAGCCCGGCCGGCGATCGTGGTCACGAGGGTTTCTCCGGCGGGTAAGCCCTCGGACATGCCGAAGCGCGTCGTCATCGGCTCGCCGGTGGGGAGCCCCGGCGGCTCCAAGCGCAGGACGCCGTCGGTCCGACTGCCCACCCACAACCGCCCTCCGGAGTCTTCTGTGATGGATTGAGGATGCTGGAAGCTCGGCCCTTCAATGGGCCCGAGGCTCGTCCATCGATCGTCGAGCCGCAGGCGGACGAGCCCTTCCTCGAGCGCCGCGTAGATCATCTTCGGGTCTTTCCGACTACGATGAATCACGATCACATTGCCGGATAGGAGTTGCCGTGGGTGATCCAAGTTGTGAAGGCCCCTGCATCCGGCCAATAGACCCTGTGGTGTGGACAGCAGCGAGCTACACCCGAAATAGAGCGAGCCCGATGGGTCCAGGAGGGATCGGAATCTCGCCGGCTCACCTTGTGAGCCGGGCTCCAGGACAGCGAGTCCGGCGGAGGTCGCCGCCACGTAGAGCCGGCCTCGATGCCTGGCCATGTCGACGACCATGCCCAGGTCTTTGGTCCAGGCCGTCAACAAGGGTTTGCCGAGCTCCACGCGGGACAGCCCGTCGTTGAGGATCAGCCACAGGCCGCCTTGGCGATCCAAGAAAGAATGCCATACGGATTCTGAAAGCAGCCCCGAATCCTCGTTGAGAACCCTCAGTAGGCGGCCGTCGCGGTCGAGAAGGACGGCTCCGCCGAACCAGGTCGAGACGACCAAGATACCGCTGGGCAGCACCAGGGCGTGGGTAGGCCGGAGGTCGGCCAAATAGTCGGAAAGCGCCGAGCCCACGGGAGAGCACGGGTCGTCGCGCGTCACGGGGCACCTGAGGATTCCGTCTTTATTGGTGACGACCAGGTATTTGTCGTCGCCCCATGCGACCCGCCTCGAATGGAGCCATCTATCTGGGAAATGCGTGGGACCCAAAGCTGCTTCGAGGGAGTCGCTCTCCAAGCGCATCAGCCCGCGTCCTTCTTGGGAGACGTACAAGACGTCGTTCAAAACGGAGCAACGGCCGAATCGTGTCTCGGCCCGCCACTTCTTCATCTCGTCTCCATCCCACCGGATCAACCAATCATCGGTTTGAAAATAGACGGCGCTCGAGCTCGAAGCGAGAGTCTTGACTCTGCCGAGGTCTTGTTCTTCGAGATCTGAGAGGTGGTCGACCAACGAGACGTATCTCACGTCTCCGCGGGATTCCGCGGCCAGGTAGCCGAGCTCACTGAATCCACCGACAAAGATTCGGCTCGTAGCTCCCACGTTTGCCATGCCCATGGCTACCACGGGGCTGCCGTCGGGAAGTCGGATCAGATCCCAAGAAACGCCGTCGTATACGAGCACACCGTTGGAATTTGCGACATAGATAAGATCGTCCGGACCTTGGAGGGCGGCAAAGTTCTGACCACCCGGCCCCCCGCGCTTTCCGGTCGGATGATTGTGGACATAGAATTGCCCGAGCTCTTCGTAGTCGAAGGCAGATTGCGCCTCCACACTGGGGCCGGCCGTCGGCAAGGTCGCCAGCGCGACCAGCAGGCCGATCGACCTCGGATTATTTTTTCGTTTCCAGGGCTGCGAATGTCGAAGAGCTACCGTGTTCATGACTTGAAATCGGCTCCTGGGCTAGGTAATTGGTCCGTAGGTGCGGCAACGTCGGTTCTACCGACGAGGAGTCCCCATGGGGAGAAATTCCCCTTCTAAATGGTTTCTTTCTCAGGCTTGCCGTCAGCCCAAACAAAAAAGGGGCGACGGGATCTCTCCCGCCGCCGCTGTGTGGACGCGCTCAGGCGTCGCTCGAATTGGAGGCTCGGTCAGTCGACGACGAGGCCGTCGTTGATCACGATCTCGGCGATGCCTGGGTTGGCCCCGTGGGCGCTCTGGTCGATGACCACCTTTACATAGGTGGTCTGGCGGGGTGTGAAGGACACCACCGTCGAGCTCTGGCCGCTGTTTTCAAGCGCGCTGAAAGCCACGGTGGAGCCGTCGCTGAATTCCAAGTGACCGGCCATGACCTGCTCGCCGCAGGCTCGATCCCAAAGCTCCACCGACGTGATCTCCGTGGGCAAGTCGAGATCCAGCCGGACCCAGCCCGAGGCTTGAGACTGGGTGGCCCATTCTCCCCAATTGCAGGTACCGTGGACGCCGTCCATGACCCGCTCGCACCATCCGGATTGGTATTGGGTGGAGCATTGGAAGCCCACCACCCGGCCGGTCTGATCGGGATCGAGGCCTGCGACGTCGTGGATTTCTTCCGGCGTCAAGACACGCTCGAAGAGCCGGACGTCTCCGATCGCCCCCTCGAAGGCGCCGAGATGGTTGCCGATGACCAACGGCCGGTCCGACTGTTGGAGGATGCCCGAAGCGGGCTCCCGGTCGACCTCGATGCCGTTGAGGTAGAGGCGGACCGAGGCACCGTCGTAAACACCGGCGACGTGGGTCCACTGACCTTCGACGGCGGTACCGCTGACGCCTTTGGACTCACCCCAGCTGCCGTTGGGGAAGGACACGCTGAAATCGATCCGGCCGTCGACCACGTTCAAGAGGTACGAGTCCATGGCGTACCACTTGTTGACCACGGCGTGGGGTCCCCAGATGTTGTCGGGGCGGATCCAGGCGGTGAGGGTCAGGGCGTCGGTGAAGTTGAATTCAGGGCGATTGATCAGCTCCACGGCGTCGTCGACCCCGTCGAAGTAGAGTGCCGTGCCGCCGAAGGCCAGCGCCTTGGCGGGCGCCGAGATGGCGGCCTTGGTGGGAGTCGGTGAGGCGACGGCGGCCGCTGCGCCCGGGCCACAAGCGACCCCGCCGGCAGCCCCTTCACCCGCGTAGGCGCCTCCGAGGCATTCGTCCTCACTGAGGGCGAGAGAGAACGTCGGCGCCGCGGCGACAGACGGGGTGCAATTGCCCTGGGCGTCGCAGTCGACGGGAGTGGCGGTGAAGGTGCCGGAGTATTCGACACCCAACGACAGCCCTGTGAAGGAGCCGGAAATTTGCCGAGCGACGTTGATCTGGCCGGTCCAATTGGTGGAGTCATAGTAGGGCCCCACCGATCCACCGATCAATCCGGTGGGCTGGGCGGTCAGGTCGCCGGTCATGTACGCTTCCACCACCACCGAGCCCACGCATTGGAAGAGCACGGTCGGAATCTGGAGGTTCTGCACTTGGATGTTGAAGTTGGCTGTGCACGCGCCCGACCCGGGCGCTCCGGATCCCGAGGCTTGCAGGCTTACCTGGTAGGTGCCGTCCATGCCGCCGCCAGTGCCACCGCCCCCGCCGGCGGCTGAGTTGCAGCAATATTGGGAGCAGCCCGCTTGGCATCGCGACGTGCCGCTGGGCCGGCATTTTCCGCTGCAAGCGTAGTAGGCGCAGCTCTGGGTGCCGGAAGAGGCGGCGTTGCACGCGCTCTCATAACCGTCCCAATCGCTGCACGGAGCGGACGCGGGCGAACCGTCGCAATAGGAAGAGCAGCCGGCTTGACACTCGGACGTACCCACGGGCACGCACTTTTTCGAGCAAGACGGGTACATGGTGCACTGCTGCTCGTCACCGGAGTCGTGTTGAACACAAGCGTTGTAGTTGTCGTCCCAAGTGCTGCAAGGCAGCGAGGAATCTTCCTGGGTCAGGGTGATATCCGCGAATGCGAAGCCGTTCGGCCGAAGACTCTGATCGTGACGGTCTACCAATCCGAACGCGTGGGTCTGCACTTCCCAAGCAGTCCGGTCGTCCCAGGCGAACCAGAAAGCGTGGGGCACCTTCTGCGGTCCGAGCGCTTTTATGTCCTCGAAGGCGAAGCGCAAATACTGAGCCTGCTCCTCGAAATCTCCGGTTTCCGGGTGGACAGCATGACCGAATTCCGTCAGCCACACCGGGTGGCCACCGGTGTAGTTCCAGAATTTCTCGACGGCATCCTTCAAAGGCGTGACGCCAGGAGCTATCGGAATGCCGCCTGCGGATTTGGCATAGGGATGAAATCCGAAGCCGTCGACGTAGGTCTTGTTGACCAGCGGAGCGAGCTCCTGGATGTAATCCTCCCAACCGCCGGCTAAGCCTCCGGCGATCACTTGGTGACCAGTGAACCCTTCATTGTGCAGAGCGAGTGCCGACTTGTTGATGACCTCGGCGATTTTCTGGGCCGAAAAATAATCCGTGTGATCCGGCTCGTTCCAGATCTCGAAGGCGGCGACCTTCGAGCCGTAGAAGGTGGCGAAAGTCACCACTTTGTCGGCGAAATCGTCGGCGAATTGGGACCAAACCGCGGCGGATGCGGTATCGGGCGGGGTCGTAAGGTTGAAGGATTCCTGATTCAGCAGTGCCAGGATTTTAACGTTGCCGTGATAGGAGTTGTAGAGGTTGGTAATTTTTCCGTGCTGTCCGACAGTCACCAAGCTGCGGACCCACAGCGGGCCTCCCACCTCGAGGTACTCAGTCGCGTCGGGAGTTTCGTAGGTGGTCTTGACGTTGATAGCCATGCCCATTTGATCGGCGCACCAGGCTTCACTCGGTACATCGGGCCCTCCGGTTTCCGGGATCGGCTGGGCGACGGACGCGGAGCCGAGGCAGAGGGCCAAGAGGGATGAATAGAGAGCGGTTCGAACGGACATGGTTTCTCCTTTCCAGCGAGGCGAGTTGAGATCGGAGCTTCTACCTACCTGGAGTCCGGAGCGGAGTGTTTTCCCAAAAAAAGAAGCGGCGGGATGGCTCCCGCCGCCTGAGTGTGACGTTCTAGCGTCGTTCTAGCTCGAATCCGAGACTCGATCAGTCGACGACGAGGCCGTCGTTGATCACGATCTCGCCGAGGCCGACGCCGGCACCGTTGATCGATTCGTCGATCACGACCTTGACAAACGTAGTCGTGCGCGGGGAGAAGGTCACCTTGGTCGAGGTTTGGCCGGTGTCTTCGAGTTGGCCGAAGGGCACCGTGGAGCCGTCGCTGAATTCCAAGTGACCGGCCGTGACTTGCTCGCCACAGGCCCGATCCCATAGCTCGACCGACGTGATCTCCGTGGGCAGGTCGAGGTTCATCAGCACCCAGCCGGTGGGTTGAGAGAGCGTGGCCCATTCACCCCAATTGCAGGTTCCGTGGACGCCGTCCATGACCCGCTCGCACCAACCGGATTGGTATTGGGTGGAGCATTGGAAGCCCACGACCCGGCCGGTCTGATCGGGATCGAGGCCGGCGACGTCGTGGATTTCTTCCGGCGTCAAGACGCGCTCGAAGAGCTGGACGTCTGCGATCGCACCTTCGAAGGCTCCGAGGTGGTTGCCGATGACCAACGGCCGGTCCGACTGTTGGAGGATGCCAGAGGCGGGCTCCCGGTCGACCTCGATGCCGTTGAGGTAGAGGCGGACCGAGGCACCGTCGTAAACACCGGCGACGTGGGTCCACTGACCTTCGACCGCGGTACCGCTGACGCCCTTGGACTCACCCCAGCTGCCGTTGGGGAACGAGACGCCGAAATCGATTCGGCCGTCGACCACGTTCAAGAGGTAAGAGTCCATGGCGTACCACTTGTTGACCACGGCGTGGGGTCCCCAGATGTTGTCGGGACGGATCCAGGCGGTGAGGGTCAGGGCGTCGGTGAAGCTCAGCTCGGGGCCGTTTTTGATCTCCACGCGGTCGTCGACCCCGTCGAAATACAGGGCGGTATTGTCGAGTGCCTGGGCCTTGGTGGGTGCGGACGACGGAGCGACGGCGAGCGGCCGGGGCTCACAACCGACACCCCCGAACCCGCCTTCACCCACGTAAATCCCGCCGGTGCAATTTTCAGCTCCCAGGTCGAGGGCGAACGTCGGTGTCGCGGCGATGGACGGGGTGCATTCGCCCTCGTCGTCACAGTCGACGGGAGTGGCGATGAAGCTCCCGGAATACTGAACACCCAAATTCAGGCCGGTGAACTTACCGATGATCTGCCCGGAGCTGTTGAGGCGACCGGTCCAACCGGTAGAGTCGGAGTAGGGGCCCACGGAGCCGCCCACCCATCCGTTGGACAGCTCGGTCAGGTCGCCGGACATGAACGCGCTGACCGTCACCGAGCCGATGCACGGAAATTGCGTGGTTGGAATTTGCAGATTTTGAATCTCGAAGTTGAAGTCGGCGGTGCACGCGCCCGACCCGGGAGCGCCGGAGCCCGAGGCTTCCAAGCTCACCCGGTAGGTGCCGTCGAGCCCGTCGAGCCCGTCGCCGCAGCAATATTGACGACAACCGGCCTGGCAGCGGGAGGTGCCGCTGGGTAGGCATTTTTGGCTGCAGGCGTAATAGGCGCAGTCCAAGCTGCCGGAAGACGCGGCGTTGCAGGCCGCCGGATCGTCGTCCCAACTGCTACAGGAAGCGGCCTCAGTGGGATCGTTGCAAAATGAAGAGCAGCCGGCCTGGCATCGAGAGGTGCCGGCAGGTACGCATCGATCCGAGCAGGATCGGTAGATGCACTGCTGCTCGTCGCCGGAGCTGCGGCGCTCGCACGCGGCCGAGTCGCCGTCCCACGTGCCGCACGCCAGGTTCTCTTCTTGGGCCGAGGTGAACGCGCCGAATTCGAATCCGCTGGGGCGAAGGTTGTGGTCGTGGTCCACCAATCCGTACGCCTCCGTGGCTGGGTTCCAATGCACCCGGTCGTCCCAGGCGAACCAAAAAGCGTGGGGCACGACTTCCGGCCCGAGCCTCTTCAGGCTTTCGTAGGCGGCCCGGAGGTATTGACCTTGGCGCTCGAAATCCCCGGTTTCAGGGTGCTCCGGGTGGCCGAATTCCGTCAACCAAACCGGCCGCTTTCCAGCCAGACCGTGAAATTGGAGGGTGGCCTCGGCCACCGACTGTCCATTGTCCGGAATGCCGGCGGCGGTCTTGGTGTATGGATGAAATGCGAAACCGTCGACGAATCGCTTGCTGACCAGCGGAGCGAGCGTCGCGATGTAGGTCGGCCAATCGTTTCCCGCCAGCCCGCCCACCACCACGGGGTGGCCGGTGAATCCATCGAAGTGCAGCGCGCGACCCACCTTATTGACCACCACGGCGATTTTCTGCGGTGAAAAGTAGTCGGTGTGATCCGGCTCGTTCCAGATCTCGAAGGCGGCCACGCTCGGGCCGTAGCTCCTGGCGAAGCTCACCACGTGGTCGGCGAAGTCGTCGGCGAATTGCGACCACTCGGAGTCGGACGCGGTATTGGGCGGAGTGGTGATGTCGAAAGATTGTTGGTTGAGCAGGGCCAGAATCCTGACCTTACCCCGATAGGAATCGTAGAGATCGGCGATCTTGTCGTGCTCTCCCACCATCACGAGCGAGCGAACCCAGAGCGGGCCCTCGACCTCGAGATATTCGTTGAAATCAGGGGTCTCGTTGGTGGTTTTGACGTTGATCGCCATTCCCATCTGGTCGGCGCACCAAGCGTCCCTGGGAACGTCGGGCCCCCCGGGGTCCGGGATCGGCTGGGCGATGGCGGGCGCGCAGACGCAGAGCACCACGAGGGAAAAATAGAGAGCTTCTCGAAGGGACATGACTTCTCCTTTCCGCGGGTCACAGGGTCGGGTCTCTACCTTTCGGGAGTCCGAGCAGATGGGTTTTCCCCAAAAAAAAGCGGCGGAGGCCACCCTCCGCCGACAGGCAAATTGCTTAGATCTATGGGAGATAAAACTGTCGTCGATGGACTCCTGATAGCAGAGGCATTGCTGTTGAAACACGATGCCGAGATGCCGCTCTCGGCCATGTGGCCGGGTCTATATCTTTTACCTTAGCCTTGAAAAATAGGAGCTCGAAATGAAGCGAATCCAGTCACCTACTTCTTACCTGTCCATACTGTTGTGTTTGCTGTGGGTACCGGCCGTGGCGAGTGTCGGCGCCGCCGATGATAAGAGCGGCAAAGCGGCCGGGGTCTATCATGTGGGCGATCATCTCGTCGAAACTAACCCTCAATTTACCCGGCAGGGTGAGGTTCGCGACCTGGGGGGTGGAGTTTTCGAATTCGACATGGTTGATGCGTTCGGCAAGAAAATCACCATCGTAGATGATCCAAAATTCGAAAACGTCGTGGACGACCCTCGCGACATTCCGGGTCATAAAGATTTCCAAGGTTTTGAAATCGAGGAGGATCTGCCCCATGCCTTCGGCAAAACCTCGACCGTTCATATTCCGGTCTACGCCGTTGCCGACGAGGAATACCGCGCTACCTACCCCGATTGGACGAGTCGACTCTTTCAAATTATCGAAACAGCCGACAACTCCTACTATCGGGACTTTCAAATCAATTGGGTGATTCAGGGCTACTATGCCTGGACGTCCAACGGTGGCTCGAAAGAGTGGATTCTGATCGACTTATACAACGACTTCCAATGGCTGGGGGACGGCCTGGTGATCGCCGTCACTCGCGATCCAAATTTCAATACCGGTGGCCTGGCGATGAGAAACGACACCAACGTCGGCAAGGGATTCTCGGTCAGCTCAGATCAAGGGACTTCTGGGACGATTTCTGCCGTCAGGCACGAGGTTGGGCACAACTATGGGCCGGCGGATGAATACGGTAGCCAGGTGTGTGTGATGAACTACAACTATGCCTATTCCATCGACTACTTCGACTCTCACCACCATGGGATGATCTACTCCCGTCGGCATTGGTTCTGACTGTGTGATCTTTGGATTCGCCATAGAAACAGCCCCCGGCCTCTCGCGGAGAAGCCGGGGGCTCGTCGATACCTTTCTAAAAGTCCACGTGATCTAGAAGTCCACGTGGCACTGCCTGTTGGTCCAGTTGTACGAGCAACCCGGCACGGCTTGGCAACCCGAATAGCTTCCGTCGAGAGCTCGGCAATCACAGCTGCCCACAGAGTCCTTGCAACCGGCGAAGCAGCTCGAGGTGCCTTGGGGATGGCATTGGTTGGAGCAGGTGTAGTAGTCGCAGGCTGGATCGGACAAGCAGCCAAAGCGATTGCCGTCGTGCCGGCGGCAATTCGAGCAGTATTGCCGGCAGCCGGCATCGCAGGCGGAGGTGCCCTGGGGATGACACTGGGCTGAGCAACTGTAGTAGGCGCATCTCGAGTCTCGGCTACATGCCGTCGGGTTGCGATCCATGTCGCGACAACCGTGAAAATCGACCTTTCGAACCACGACCTCGACACAGTCCTCACCGCGACACACGCCCGTCTCGACTCCGCTGAACACCATGTAGCCGGGGCGTTGGGTGGAATGCTCCGGATAGAAATTGCTGAGGGTTATATTCGGCCCCAATCCCTGGTTGATCTGCTCGAGCAGATTCCACTTATAGCTGTTCGGCAAGACGTTCAGGGTTTGATCCTGCAGGAAAAAAACACCGGTCACGTCGTATTGGCGAATCGGGCCGTTTCCGTTCCCCGGATCCACGATCACACTGTCTCCGGAAGCGACGGCATCGCAGGGCAGACAGGGATCACCGGGTGGCGTGTCCGCTTGATTGGGTGCCTGGTCGGTCTGAGCTCGGCTCGGCTCGGGCCCGAGCTCGCCGGCCTGGGCCATCGACAGTGCCGAGACGGCTAGAGTCATCGCCGAATAGGCCAAGACCGGCAATAGGAAGGATGAAGAGAGCGGTCGGTTGAAAAACATGGAGATCTCCTTCGGGTTCGTCAAGCTGCGTCTGTGGCATCGCTTCACCCCCTAGGAGTCCAGGGAAAGACGTTTTCCCTGGCTTTTTCGTCATTCGATCTTCGTTTCAACCTCCCGGCTCTCCGGTTTTCCAAAAAAAGCGGCGGAGGTCGCCCTCCGCCGCCGGTGGACTCAGTCGACCACGAGGCCGTCGTTGATCACGATCTCGGCGATGCCTGGGTTGGCCCCGTGGGCGCCCTGGTCGATGACCACGCGTAGGTGGGTGGTGGTCCGTGGGCTGAAGGTCAGTCGGGTCGACGTGTAGCCGCTATTCTCGAGTGGACCGAAGGGCACGGTGGAGCCGTCACTGAATTCCAAGTGACCTGCGGTCACCTGCTCGCCGCAGGCTCGATCCCACAGCTCTACGGACGAGATCTCCGTGGGCTCGTCGAGGCTCAGCTCGACCCAGCCGGTGGTTTGGAAACGGGTGGCCCATTCACCCCAATTGCAGCTGCCGTGGATTCCGTCCATCACCCGCGAGCACCAGCCGGATTCCCATTCCGTGGAGCATTGGAAGTCGGTCACCCGGCCGATCCGACTGGGGTCGAGGCCCGAAAGCTCCACAACGGCATCGCGACCGAGGGCGTAGTCGAAGAGGTAGACCTCGTCGATCTCGCCTTCGTAAGCCCCTAAGTGGTGGCCGATGGTCAGCGGGCGACCGGATGCTTGAAGGGTGCCCGAGGCGGGGGTTTCGTCGACCAATTGGCCGTTGATGTACAGGCGGACGGCGGATCCGTCGTAGGTGCCGGCCACGTGGGTCCACTGCCCTTGGACGGCGGGTCCGCTCACGCCCTTGGACTCGCCCCAGGCGCCGTTGGGGAACGACACGGCGAAATCGATCCGGCCGTCGACCACGCTCAGCAAGTAGGAGTCCATGGCGTACCACTTGTTGATCACCGCATGGGGTCCCCAGACGTCGTCGGCTTTGATCCAGGCGGCGAGGGTGATCGCGTCGGTGAAGTTGTAAGCGGGTTGGTCCGCGAGCTCCACGCGATCGTCGCTGCCGTCGAAGGAAGCCGCGGAGCCGACGGCACCGGTGGTGCAACCAACACCGTTTTGAGCCCCCTCGCCGGTGTAGAGACCGCCGGCACAGGTTTCGAACGGGAAATAAGCCACCGGCCCGGGCGACGCCTCGCAGGCATCCCCTTCGCCGTCTCCGTCGCTGTCGGCCTGGTCGGCGTTTTCCACGGCGCCGCAATTGTCCTCGGCATCGAAGACACCGTCACCGTCGGTATCCCGGCGGCCGACCCAAAGGGTGTCGAGGCCCAGGTCGCCGGCGTCGTCGGCCGTGGGCAGCACGGTTACCGTCAAGGTGTGCTCGCCGTCGTCGAGCGCGTGGCGTCCCAAGGCCAACGGACCGGAATGCTCGATCTCATTGGCCCATCCACGGAAGGTGCCGAGCAGGCCGCCGTCGAGGTCCACTTGAATATCGCCGAATTCCGGGCCACGGGTGATTTCCAGGGCCAAGTCCACAAGGTCGTCGACGCGATCCCGGGCACGCACCCGGAAGACCAAGTCGACCGACGCACCCGGCACGGCGGGATCTTGGGCGTGCATCTTGAGGAACGAGCGGTGGGTCCATGCGGATCCGAGGGCCGTGGTGTCGACGATCTCGGCGGCCACGAAACCGTCCATGGATTTTGCCGATTCATGGACGGATTTGAGGGCTCCCGTCGCCGCCGTGGCCGCGTCCCCTTCCCCTTCTACCGTGACCAGGCCGGGAACCAAGTCCATGGGCTCCTGGGCGGTCGCCTCACCGGACGGCACGTGGTACCCGGTCCGCCAGAGGTTGAGGTCGAAGTCGGGGATGATGTTCCAAGCGCTGACCGCTCGGAGATAAGTGGGGCGAAAATCATTCTCGTCGTCCATGCGGCTGTTTTTGTCGATGATCTTAGAATGGGTGATCCAAGCTCCGGAGCTACCTATCGCCCATCCCGAGTTGTCGCCGAAGGCCGATTCCATGGGATGTAGGCCGTATCCCAACCGGAAAGTGCTGTTGCTGGACGCGCCGGTGACTCCTCCTTCGAAATAGAAGATCTCCCCGGGCACGTGCTCGGCGGCGTAGTGTTGGCCGCGTCCGAAAATGCTGCCGCGCAGACCGGCGGCTTTTTCCTGGAGGCGCTGCTCGATGTCGAGGGCTCCCGCCACCTCGTAGCCGCCCTCGTTGTGGCCGGGACGCTCCCAGATTTCGAGGGTGGCATTGATGTCGACCGGTCCCCATCTCGGGCTGGCCTCGTAAGGCTGAGGATCCTTGAGGGGATCGGCGTCACCCCACGCGGTGAGCGTGATGATGCTGCCCGGAGCCGTGCTCGAGGCAAAGGTCGTGCTGCCGCTTTGATTGGGGAAGTGCCAAGTGTAGGCACTGTTGATGTTCCACGTGCTCAGGGCGTGACCGTACATCTCGTAGCGATAGGATTTGTGAGTCTGATAATTGGAAACGAGCGGAATGGAGCCGACGATCGGCACGGTTTCCACCAACACGTCGGGTTGGTTCTCCTCGGCTTCATCGGGCGTATCGAGCAGGGGAGTGTGAGCCGCCACTTGATCGACCCAGCTTTGGACTTGAGCGATCATGCCGGCGTCCTCGAAAATCACACCGTGCTCCGCCAAGGATCCCCGGCGCCCACCGGCGCACATCCCGTGCTGGTAGTAATTCTGGGAGCCCACGTACGCCAAAACGTCGTCGGCGATCACGACCTTGGCATGCTGGTCGTTACCCAAAGCATTCGAATTCATGTCGCCCACGTGCAGGCGATCGTGGAGTAGGAGAGCCGGATTCGTATAACCGTCGGGAAGGTCGCCGTCATACAAGCGACCGAAGGCGCGAATGACCTGGTTGTAGCCGTATTCGGGTCGCCCCCCGACGATCGTGACGTCGACCCCGCGGAGCAGGGCCCTCGCCACGGCGTTGAGGAATGCGTCCGGCCAATAGGGGCGAAGCACGATAGAGGTGCCGATACCGGTGAGCTCGAGGACGGGTTGGTGGGTGGTCTGTCGGCTGACGATGATGTCTTGAACCATCACCAGGGTGTCTTCCGCGGCGTCGATCATGGCCGTCAGGGCGTGCTCGCCGCCGCAGTTGCCGGACCCGCCCAGGTATCCCAGCTGGCCCAAGGACAACAGCTTGGCACCGCCCACGTCGTAGTAGAAATTCGAATCCCGAGGGATGCAGACCCCCAGATTCGGGTCGTTGGTCCAGGCATCAGACGAGATGTAGTCGCAAACCAAGTCGTTCCAAGCGGTCTCGAAGAAATTCGTGGCCTCGACCGCGACATCCCCGGAAAAGCCCATGGAAAAATCTGCATATTCGGGAGGAGACCCGACCCATTTCGGCATGAAGTTGTGGCCGCCCGTGGACATGTAGGCGCCGTCGACCACGATCATCTTGGTATGACTCCAACCCGCGTGGGTCCCGGCTGGGACGGAATCCCAAGGGTTGCCGAAGGTCCCGACAGACACCCTGATCTTGCTCGGATCGATGCCGGCGGCCTCGACCGCGTCCTTCAAGGGATAAATGCTGTCTTTGACGATCAGCCGGACCTCGAGGGGAAAGGACTCGGTCCAGCCGTTTTGTTTTTCCACCAACGCAGAGACCAGGAAGACCGGGTCGAATTCCCAAGCAAAAATTAGGACAGACTCCTGGGCCTGAGCGATGGCCAGCTCGGGCCGCGGCATGGTTTCCCACCCTCCCTCGAAGAGGCGCGTATCGAGAGAGTTGTTGCAGGTCAGCCCCCAGGTTCTTCCCTCGCTGAGCGAGTTTTTGGACCTCAACTGGGACATCACGAATTGCCCTTGAGCGGTGTCGAGATCTTCACAATCGCCTTGGGCCGAGGCGGGCAGCGGGCCGAGCAAGCCGCCGATCAGCACGGTGGCGGTCATGCTCAAGAGAACGGGCGGTACTCTGGAAAACATGGATGTCTCCTAAAAGATAAAACCGTAGACGTTGAGCGAACAAAAGCATCTATGCCCTAAAGAAGTCCGGCGCGAGCGCGATTCCCCGAAAAACTTCGAGGGGCGACCTTTAGGAGGCAAAAAAAGAGACGCCGGTGGACTCCTATGAGTCTCCGACGCCGGAAAAACCTTTGGCAGATGGGCTGATGTAGAGCAAGCCTTCTTGCGAAACCCCGATTCGGCGAACCGAATCGAGGATTAGGCATTGGGCTCGTCAGTCAATTACCAACCGATCGTTGATCACGATCTCGCCGATTCCGGGATTCGACCCGTGGGCCGATTGATCGATCACTACGCGCACGTAAGTCGTGGTCCGCGGGTTGAAGGTCAGTCGGGTCGACGTGTTGCCGCCGTTCTCGAGCGGGCCGAAGGGCACGGTCGAGCCGTCGCTGAATTCCAGGTGACCAGCGGTCACCTGCTCGCCGCAGGCCCGATCCCACAGCCCCACCGATACCACTTCCGTGGCTTCGTCGAGGCTCAGCTCGACCCAGCCTGTAGTTTGGGACTGGGTGGCCCACTCGCCCCAATTGCAGCTGCCGTGGATGTCGTCCATCACGTGCTCGCACCAACCGGCCTCCCACTCCGTGGAGCATTGGAAGTCGGTCACCCGGCCGAGCTGAGCGGGATTGAAACCCGCCAGCTCCAAGAGGGCGTCGCCGCCGAGGGCGTAGTTGAAGAGGTAGATCTCGTCGATTTCGCCTTCGTAGGCGCCCAAATGGTGGCCGATGGTCAGCGGGCGACCGGACTGTTGCAGCGTGCCCGAGGCAGGGGTTTCGTCGACCAACCGGCCGTTGACGTACAGGCGGACGGCGGAGCCGTCGTAGGTGCCGGCCACGTGGGTCCATTGCCCTTCGACGACGACTCCGCTCACGCCTTTGGACTCGCCCCAAGCGCCGTTTGGGAACGAAACGAAGAAGTCGATTCGGCCGTCGACCACGCTCAGCAAGTAGGAGTCCATGGCGTTCCACTTGTTGATCACGGCGTGGGGTCCCCAGATGTCGTCGGGTTTGATCCAGGCGGCTACGGTGAGCGCGTCGGTGAAGTTGTAAGCCGGTTGATTCGCGAGCTCCACGCGGTCATCGCTGCCGTCGAAGGAAGCCGCGGAGCCGACGGCACCGCCGGCGCAGCCGACACCGCCTTGAGCCCCTTCGCCGGTGTAGAAACCGCCGGTGCAGGTCTCGAACGGGAAATAAGCCACCGGCCCGGGCGACGCCTCGCAGGCGTCCCCTTCGCTGTCTCCGTCGCTGTCGGCCTGGTCGGCGTTTTCCACGGCGCCGCAATTGTCCTCGGCATCGAAGACGCCGTCGCCGTCGGTGTCTTTCCGGCCGATCCACAGGGTGTCGAGGCCCAGGTCCCCGGCGTCGTCGGCCGTGGGCAGCACGGTCACCGTCAGGGTGTGCTCGCCGTCGTCGAGCGCGTGGCGGCCCAGGGCCAACGGGCCGGAATGCTCGATGTCGTCAGCCCAGCCGCGGAAGGTGCCGAGCAGGCCGCCGTCGAGGTCGACTTGAATGTCGCCGAATTCCGGGCCACGGGTGATTTCCAGGGCCAAGTCCACCAGGTCGTCGACGCGATCCCGGGCACGCACCTGGAAAACCAAGTCGACCGACGCGCCGGGTACGGCGGGATCTTGGGCGTGCATCTTGAGGTACGAACGGTGACTCCACTCCGATCCGAAGGCCGTGGTGTCGACGATCTCGGCGGCCTCGAAGCCGTCCATCGACTTTGTGGAGCTGTAGGCAGATTTATTGGCTTCGGTCGGCGTCGTCGCGGCATTTCCTTCTTCCACCGTGACCAAGCCGGGAACCAAGTCCATGGGTTCTTGGGCGGTCGCTTCGCCGGCAGGCTCGTGATAGCCGGTACGCCAGAGATTGAGGTCGAAGTCCGGAATGTAATTCCAGGCTCTTATTGCTCCCACAAAGGTGGGACGGAAATCGCCCTCGTTGTCCATGCGGCTGTCGGGGTCTATCAGCTGAAAGTGGGTGATACCCGCGCCGTCGCTGCCGATCGCCCACCCTGGGTTTTCGCCCCAGTCTGCTTCGGCCTGCGCCAGCGCATAGCCCAATCGAAACGTGCTGTTCGTGGGTGCTCCGGTCACTTCACCCTCGTAGTGAAAAAGCTCCCCGGGCACGTGCTCAGCGGCAAAGTACTGGCCGCGTCCGAAGATGCTTCCCCGCAGCCCCGCGGCCTTTTCCAGGAGTCGCTGCTCGATACCTAGAGGATCCACCAAGTCGTAGCCACCCTCGTTGTGGCCCGGCCGCTCCCAGATCTTGAGTGTCGCCTCTATGCGAGAAGGCCCCCATCTGCTCTCGGCCTGGTAAGGCATAGGATCTTCCAGCGGGTCGGCGTCGCCCCACGCGGTGCGAGCGAATTCCGAGCCGTGTACAGAAGCTAAAGAAGTGCCGCCGAACTGGTACCAGCCATCGGCGTTGGGGAATTTCCATTTATAAGAGCTGTCGTTGTTCCCGGTGCCTATGGCAAAACCCTCGATCTCGTAGCGATACGACTTGTGAGTCGCGTAGCTGGTGTAGACGGGCACGGCTTGGTTGACGGGGATCGTCGCAACCAATAAGTCGGAGGGATTCTCCTCCGCCTCGTCGGGTGTGTCGAGCAGGGGAGTGTGGGCCGCCACCTGGTCGATCCAAGACTTGACCTCCGCAATCATGCCGGCGTCTTCGAAGATCACGCCGTGCTCCGCCAGAGAGCCACGATAGCCGCCGTCGCACATCCCTTGCTGGTAGTAATTCTGAGAGCCGACGTAGGCCAGGACATCGTCGGTCAAAGCGACTTTGGCGTGTTGGTCGTCACCCAACGAGTTGGCATTCATATCTCCGACATGAAGGCGGTCGTGAAGCAAGAGCGCGGGATTGGTATAGCCGTCGGGAAGCTCGCCATCGTACAAGATACCGAAGGCACGAATGACCTGGTTGTAGCCGTACTCGGGCCGACTCCCGACGATCGTGACGTCGACGCCGCGGAGCAGGGCTCTCGCCACGGCCTCGAGAAAGACGTCCGGCCAATAGGGACGAGCGATAAAGCTGGTGCCGATTCCGGTCAGCTCGATAACCGGATTGTGGGTGGTTTGCCGGCTGACGATGACGTCTTGAACCAGCACCAAGGTGTCTTCGGCGGCGTCGATCATGGCCGTCAGAGCGTGCTCGCCGGCGCAGTTGCCGGGTCCGCCCAAGAACCCCAGCTGGCCCAAAGACAACAGCTTGGCACCGCCCACGTCGTAGTAGAAATTCGAATCCCGAGGGATGCAGACCCCCAAATTCGGGTCGTTGGTCCAAGCATCGGACGAGATGTAGTCACAGACCAAGTCGTTCCAAGCCGCTTCGAAGAAATTCGTGGCCTCGACCGCGACGTCCCCGGCGAATCCCATGGAGAAGTCTGCATATCCGGGAGGAGATCCGGTCCACTTTGGCATGAAGTTGTGACCTCCCGTCGAGATGTAGGCCCCGTCGACCACGATCATCTTGGTGTGACTCCATCCTGCGTGGGTTGCGGGCAGCGTAGAGTCGTAAGGGTTGCCGAAGGTGCCGATAGACACCCTGATTTTGCTCGGATCGATACCGGCGGCCTCGACCGCGTTCTTGATCGGATTGATGTCGCCTCTCACGATCAGTCGGACTTCGAGAGGAAAAGACTCGGTCCAACCGGCCTGCTTTTCGACGAGTGCCGGTACAACATAGCTTGCATGGAGATACCACCCGAATATTCGGACCGACTCCTGGGCCTGATCGATGGCCAGCTCAGGTCGCGGCATGGTTTCCCAGCCTCCCTCGAAGAGGCGAGAGTCGAGGGAGTTGTTGCAGGTCAACCCCCAGGTTCTTCCCTCGCTGAGCGAGTTTTTGGACCTCAACTGGGACATCACGAATTGCCCTTGAGCGGTGTCGAGATTTTCACAATCGCCTTGGGCCGAGGCGGGCAGCGGGCCGAGCAAACCGCCGATCAGCGCGGTGGCGGTCATGCTCAAGAGAACGGGCGGGACTCTGGAAAACATGGGCGGTCTCCTAAAAGATAAATGCGTAGGCGTTGAGCGAACAAAAGGTATCCATGCCCTAAAGAAGTCCGGCGCGGTCGCAATTCCCCGAAGAAACCTAGAGGCGGGCAGCACTTCGGCAAGCAAAAGAGGCGCGGGCGGAGATCAGCTTGGGACCTCAGCTGGGACCTCACGAATGGGTCTGGGGGAGAATCGTCGAGGATCCGGACTCCTTGTAAGTGGCGATGGAAATGGATCTTCGGTCGTCGTGATACCGTGCTCGCAGCTTGAATCGAAACACCGCTAGGGGCGATCTCAGGAGTGCCGTTCGACCTCAAAGCATCCGAAATAACGTTGATCGAGAAGACCTCTCATGCCCATGATTGCCAGCATCGCCGATATTGAGGCGATGGAATCCGTGCCCTTGTTGGAGCATCAGCTGCCCGAAAGCACCTACGAGGCGGTGAAACGAGCGGCGCAAGCGCATCCGGAGAAGACCGCGCTGTCTTTTTTCCTTCGGGCCGCCGATTATCACGACGCCTTCACGTGGCGTTACGACGAGTTTCTCGCCGCGATCCACCGCACCGCGAATATGCTCGGGGAGCTCGGGGTCGGGCCGGAAGATACGGTGACCAGTATCTTGCCGAATTTGCCGGAGAGCTATTTCACTTTGCTCGGTGGGGAAGCGGCGGGCATTGTCAATCCCATCAATCCCTTGCTCGAGCCCCGCGTGATCGCGGAGATCATGAACGCCGCCGAAACCAAGGTGTTGGTGACCCTGGGACCGTTTCCCAAAGTGGATATGTGGGAGAGAGTCGCGTCGATTCTCGACCAGGTGCCCACCCTCGAAACGGTTTTGCAAGTGGACCTGGGCCGCTACCTGGGCGGTTGGAAGAGATGGTTGGTGAAGGGCATCGGACTGGCGAAACCCAAAGTAAAGGTACGGGCTCGAGTGCTCGATTTCGAGAAGAGCCTGTCGAGACAAGCGGGTGATCGCCTGCTCAGCGGACGCGTGATCAAGGCCGACGACATCGCCTCCTTCTTTCATACGGGCGGGACCACCGGCGTGCCGAAGCTGGCCCGACACACCCATTTCAACGAGGTCTATAACGGCTGGGCCGCGGGCGAGGTGATCGATGCTCAACCCGGTCAAACCGCTTATCTCGGATTGCCGCTCTTCCACAATTTCGGCGCCATCGCCATCGGCATCAATTCGTTCATCCACGCCGCCCACGTGGTGATCGGAACGCCCCAGGGATTCCGAGGCGAGGGGGTCTTCGACCATTTTTGGAAGATGCTGGAGCACTTTAAAGTCGACTATTTCGGCGCCGTGCCGACGGTGTACCAAGTGCTCTCGAACCGGTCCAACGACGGGGTCGATTTGAGCCGGCTCAAGCTGGCGAATTGCGGGGCGGCCCCGCTTCCCGTGGAGGTGGCGAATCGGTTTACCGAGAAAACCGGGGTACCCATTCAGGAAGGGTACGGCCTGACGGAGGCGACCTCCGTTTGCTCGGTCAATCCACGGGACGGCGAGAGCCGAGTCGGCTCCGTGGGCTTGCGCCTGCCTTACCAGGAGATGCGCACGGCCGTGGTGTCCGGGGGCGAGATCGAGCGATTCTGCGAGATCGACGAAGTCGGAGTGGTGGTCATCCGCGGCCCGAACGTCTTCCCGGGTTATAAAGAAGAGGTCCACAATCGAGGTGTTTTCGTCGATTCCGGTGACGGTGCTGGGCCGTGGCTGGACACCGGCGACATGGGGCGGATGGACGCCGAAGGCTATTTTTGGCTCACCGGACGCAAGAAGGAGCTGATCATCCGCGGGGGTCACAATATCGATCCGCGGCAAATCGAAGAGCCCTTGGCCGCCCATCCCGCGGTTGCCATGGCCGCCGCGGTCGGTCGTCCAGATCCACGGGTGGGGGAGGTTCCCGTGGTCTATGTCGAGCTCCATCCTGGAAAATCGGCGACCGAATCGGAGATTTTGGCCTTCGCCGAAGAGCATATCGGTGAGCGAGCGGCGGTTCCCAAAGCGGTTTACATCGTCGACGCCTTGCCTCAAACGGCGGTCGGAAAGATTTTCAAACCGGAGCTGACCCGTGCTCAAGTGCGGGAAGTCTTCGATTTGGAGCTTGGTCGGCTCGACGGAATCGCCTCCGCCTCCGTCCAAGCAGAAGGGGATAAGCGGCTCGGAACCGTGGCGCGGGTCCAAGTGCGGCCGGCGGCCGACGCCGATCGCGGCGAGTTGGAGGCGTCGATTCGATCCGTCTTGGGGCAATACAGCGTCCATCACGAGCTGGAGATACGGTAAGCCGTTCGTGCCTCGGACTTGCTCGACAGCCCGACATGGACGCCGCCGGGATCGACCATGAGCGGCCTTTCTTGAAAGCAAAAAAGAGGCGCCGGCGGACCTCATGGGTCTCCGACGCCCGTGAAAACGCATTGAAACGGTCGGTTTTTCGTGCCCAAGAAAGAGGGGACCTCGGTTCTCCTGTAACCGAGGTCCCCGTTCCAAGAAAGGTCGATCCGCCGCCGTGGCAGAGCAGCGGGATTCACCTGATGGAGACTTCGCGGTCGGTTAGTTGGTGACGTTGATCCAGCGCTCGATCGTGTTGTTGGACTCGTCCACCTCCGAGACATGGCCGCTGGTGTCGACTCGGAATTTCACGCGATGCAAACCGGTAGTCTTGAAATTCCAAATCAGCGCGCTGTTGCCGTTCAAAACCGTGGTCTGACCGGCGACACCGCCGTGACCTCCATGGCCGACTTGTTTACCGTTGACGTACCACTTGACGTTGAACGATCCGGTGTCGGTGAAGCCGGCGTTCTCGACGCCGGAATTGAAGTGGTATTGCAAACCCGACTTGGTGTAGGTGATGGAGGTGGGCCTCAAGTCTGCGAGACCGTCATCATAAAGAGCGATGTAGTGCCACCAGTTGTGCAGCATCATGTCGCCCCCCCACCACTCGTTGTAACCGGAGTTGTTCGGGATGTGAGACAACCACCAGGTCATGAATCCTTCTTGGGTTCCTCCCCACGCCGAAGAATTGATCGATTGGGATCCGGAACCGTAGGGAAAATTGTCGTACGAAGCGCAGGAGCTGTTGACGTAGCGAGTGTTGTTGTAGTTGTAATCAGATGTCGCGTTCGGCGGATAGTGGACGTCGCCGCAAGCGGGGTTGGGGCCGTCGATCTCGGTGCAGATAAACATGGTGTAAGGCGTGTTGTAGCTGCAGCGGTGCCACTCGCCTCGGCCGACCGGAGAGAGGGACAACGCCGATTCGATTCGATGACCATAGGAATGTATTTGGTTGTCGAACCCGTTCTCAAGAATCCAACCCATGACGAAGTAGGTTCGATTGCTGGTGGGAAGATCTTTCTTGCGACCGTCGTAAAGCCAGTAGTTGTAAGGGGAGGGGTCGTACATCGGATCATCGCCGGGGATTTTGAAGGCGAATTCGTCGAAGCCGAAGTATCCCCCGCCGTAGACCCAAACCTCGTCTACTTGCTTGGAGCCGATTCGACTGGTGAGGTTCGTGTCGACGTTCATGAGGGTGTAGTAGTCGGCGTCGTCGGGCATGATGCAATTCGAGGTGTTGGCTCGGCAAGCCTGATAGCTGTTCCAGGTATAGGTTTGGCTGGTGTATCTCTTGGTCGGGAATTTGTCCAAGACGATGAAATCGACGACCTGGTAGTTGAGGTAGCCACCGGAGGTCGAGCTGATCAAGCTGACGAAGTCGTTGGTGCGGGTTTGGGCATCGGCCCAGCCCATGTAGTCGCTGAGGCGTTGGCCGGTGGTCGGGTGTTTCGGGTCGTAGTGGACGACCGCGACCTTACGAGTCAACGCTTGAGCGGCCACGGGTAGGGCCAAGGCCAAGCAGAGCAGCACAATCAGCAGGTTGAGGCGGCGGTTCAGGCGGTAGAGCGGTGGTTGCATTGGATTCCTCCAGAGAATGGAAGCAGCCTGAATTAGCTGCTCGATCGGTAGGAGTCCGCAACTTTCGATTTTCCCCGAAATTATTTGGTTTCTCCGAGAACCTGTAGCTCCTCGAAAAAAAGGGGGCCTCTGCCCTGCTACGGACCGAGGCCCTGGAACTGTCTATCGGCCGGCCTTCCGCGACGACGGATCGAATCTCTTGGTATCCGGCTCAGCAGCAACCCGCCGCGCAATTCGAGGTGCCCGTGGCGTGGCATTGGCCGGAGCATTGGTAGTAGGAGCAACCCACGGCTTTGTTGCAGCTGTCCACGTCGAGGTCGAAGGCTCGGCGATCACAAAGCTCTTCGCTGCCGCAATTGGCGAAGCACGTCAACCTTTTGAGCACACGTTCGTTACAAAGATTGATCAACAGCACTTCCTCGATCGGGCGTAAGAGAGGGCCGAAATTCGATCGGTTCCGGCAAGGGCTCAATCGATGCTGGACGTTCGAAATGTTCATTTGACTGAATTCCAGCATATCGAGATAGGCAGGGAGCGAGATCGCCTATTGCCTACATCCGGCTCGGGAGACGCCCATTCAAATACAGAACGGATTTGGCTCCATCAGATGGTTTTTTGCGCTTGATCGGTGTCGAGCTCAAGGGTCCTATGGGTTAAGGAAATCATCGACGGGCCCCTCGTCTTGATCGGCAATGCCGCGGCATGCAGCTCGAGATCTTGGCGCAATTCATCAACCGAAGGATACTGCTTCCGGGGATCCGGGCTGAGCGCTCGTAGGACGATTGAGTCTAGGTTGCCGCGCAAGCGGCGGGCGAGGGTGGCTCGGCTCGGACCCGGTGGAGAGACTAGATGGGGCGCAGTGAGCGCGATCACGGCTCTGCTGGGCGCCAGCGTTCGATAATCGATACCGTTCGACCTGTCGAGGCTCGGCAGACCAGTGATCAAGAGATAGAGTAGCTCACCGAGGGCGCTGATATCTTGGGAGCAGTCTGGAGGAGCGGGCGGCTCCAGGAAGGAAGTGTCTGCCGCAGAACGCAAGAGACCCCAGCTGATGCCTTGGAGCTTTATCTGTCCGCAGGTGTCGACCCACACATTATCTTTCCCGATAGCACCGTGAGCCAAGCCGGAATGATGACAATAGTCCACCGCTCTGCACAATTCGATAAATAGAGCCAGACGTGTTTGTAACCACAAGCGATTCCGAGAGCAGTACTCGAGCATTGGAACACCGGACATGTTTTCAAGGGCCAGCTGTCCCGCTTCCTGCTCGACCCACCGGCGAAGGTTTGGATGCTGTAAGGACAGCAGGCGATGGCGCAGAGCTCCCGCCTGATTTTGCTCCGTTCGGTTTTGAATCCGGGCCTCCAGGTGGGCGCGAGGGTCGGTCGATAATCTTCCCATGACGTGGCTCCTTCGGCTTTTGGAGTGATCGAGCTGCTTTCGTCTTAGCCCGCCGGCATGGAGCCCGGCCAGGCTCAGCGGATTCCTGATCAACACTTCATCCATAGGGAGTCCGAAGGACGTCGTTTTTCCCTGGCAGTCTGTGGCGGAAGTCTGCCGCGGCCGAGGGCAGCGAATTCGATCTGTGCCTTGTGCTCGAAGATCCGGGGCTAGGAGAGGCTCTGGAATCCGTTAGAAACCCACATCCACGATCACTCCGAAGCCGAGCTCACCCGTTCGATCTGCCCCGGCTGTGCCGACGAGCTCGCTTCGGATTTTTCAGAAGCGATCACTCTATGAAAGTTTCAACTCTCAGAAACGCTTTCGTCGTCGCCCTTGGGCTATGGATGATGCCGCTTTTAGGCCTGGAGATTCCGTCCGATATCCCGGCATCTCAACGCTTATATTCGGCGATCGTCGAAGCCGATGTCGGCATCGAGCCCACACCCCGCATCACCTTGCAGTTTTTAGATCACGCCGACGGGTTCGGTTACGTGGTTCACCGCCGGCTGCACGGCGAGGTCGACTGGGGAATGCCGCTGGCCGAGCTCCCACCCTCCACCATGTCGTGGACCGACACCCAAGTGATTGTCGGCACCATCTACGAATATCAGGTCCGAAAACAGATCGACGACACGGAGGATGCCGTGGGCTATGTGGCGAGCGGCATCGAGGTCGATCGCACGGCACCCTTGGGACGTTTGCTTCTAGTGGTCGATGAGACCCTGGCGGTGCCGCTGGCGTCTGAGCTTCTGAGGCTGGTCGAGGATTTGGTGGACGAGGGCTGGACCGTAGAGCGGTTGGACGTCCCACGGGCCATGGGCTGGCAAGACGACTCGAAATCGCCGCAGGTGCCGGCCGTCAAACAAGGGATTGTGAATGCTTGGAACGCGGCTCCCCTCGAAGACAAACCCAGAGTGTTGTTTCTGTTGGGCCACATTCCCGTGCCTCGATCCGGACTCGACGGAGAGTCGCCGGACGATCATCCGGAAAACCGAGGCGCCCACCCCACAGACTCGTTCTACGCGGACATCGACGGCACCTGGACCGATACCGGCACCGCACCGGAAGGTATGAGGCTCTACCACGACAATATTCCCGGGGACGGCAAGCTGGATCAGGATTTTCTACCGAGCCCCCTCGAAATGGCCGTGGGAAGGGTCGACTTCGCGGACCTGGGGGGTTTTTATTCCGACATCGACGAGATCGGGCTCCTGCGCCGCTATTTGGACAAGCTGCACGCCTATCGACGGGTGCTCGGAGGTTCCGAGGTCGGCCGACGCTCGCTATTCATTCGAGACGGGTACGTGGAGTCCGTGGAGATGTGTTGGAGGTCCTACGCCGGCATATCCGGCGCGGAACATACGCAGGCCGTAACCTTCAGCGACGTCGACGCGGCCGGCGGTCCGGTCTCCTATGTCGCAACGTTCGGTCCGTACATGCTCTTTGCTCAGAATCAGCGGGGACCGCTGGTTTTCGACCACATTTCCCAAGGTTCCAATGCCCTGATTTGGTCGTCCGATCAGAGCTATTTCGGCCTCTGGGGGCGAGGAGATTCCGACATCCGAGGCGCTCTGGCGAGCCCTGGAATCAACCTCGCTTGGATTTGGCATGTGGCGCCCAGCTATGTCTTCACGGACCTCGCCATGGGTGGGCTGTTGGGCGACGCCGTGCGCCGAACCATCGAGCACCGTCCCGACTATTTATTGTGGGAGCGACCGATCCGAGATTTTGACGATCCACCGGTCTACAACCGCAACTTCATGGCGCTCATGGGGGATCCCTCTTTGAGAGTGTTTCAAGTGGCGCCGGTGGAAGACGTCGTTGCGAGTCTCGATGACCTGAAGGCTGCCGTCGAGCTGGAGTGGGCACCTTCTCCGGAAGACGACTTGGTCGGCTATCACGTCTATCGAGCGGGTGATCGACTCGGTCCGTATCAGCGAGTCACCGCGGATCCGGTCACCGAGACGAGCTTTTCCGAGCCCTTCAACAGCGAGCTTGCTCATTATCAAGTCAAAGCCGTCAAGCGCGAGACCACCGGCGGTGGATCGTTCCTGAACCCTTCGATCGGAACCTGGGCCGAGGTTCAAGCCAAAGGTGCCGTGTTTTCCGATGGATTCGAGTCCGGAGATACTGAGCTTTGGGCTTCAACCAGTCCTTGATTGGATTCTGAGCCCCCGCCTGAAGGCGCTCCTTGCCGGGGACCTCGGTTCTCCTGGTGGTCTGACCAGCGACACCGCCGTGACCACCATGGCCGACTTGCTTACCGTCGACGTACCACTTGACGCGAGTTGCCGATCAGAAAGACCAGAATAGGAGAATCGATTTCGATCCGGACTCCTATTAGGTTGAACTCGGATCGGTGAAGCTTAGACAAGTTTAATACCGATCTTTCTCTATTGGCTGTTTGTTCATACAAAGGAGAAAATCTTTGAACAACGCGATTTCTCGTCTTCTGATCACCGCCATCCTGGCCGGTGCCTCTCTTGCCCCCGCCGCAAGCCTGCGACCGTGGAAAGCGATCCGTCCACTGTGACGAAGCTCTCAAACTGGACTGCGTGCGAGTACGACAAGCAGTGCGCTTCGGATGTTTGTGGCTGCAACAACGGCGGAAGCATGCGCTGCCTTCCGGACTCCAGCTACCCCAAGGGCTGTATTGCGGGTTCTATTTCCAATTGGAACTACTGTCGCACCAACGCCGATTGCCAGAGCGGCTACTGCGCACCCGACTGGAAGGGTGAGTACGCTTGCCTCCCCCACACGGGCTACCAATACTGCGTCACCGATGTCTTCATTCCCGATGAGACACCGCTGTCTGCTCCCCCTGGAACGTAGTCTCCTAGGTCCCTGTGCTTCCCTGTGTTGCACGGGGACCCTTTGACGTCATTGGATGGGATCGACCCGATCCGGACGGTGCACTTCGGAGACGGTGGCCGACGGCCGACATTGGCGACCGGGTCGAGCAGGCGCAATCGCACCTCTTCGCGCTCGCCGCGACGGCGGATCGAATCTCTTGGTATCCGGCTCAGCAGCAACCCGCCGCGCAATTCGAGGTGCCCGTGGCGTGGCATTGGCCGGAGCAGTGGTAGTAGGAGCAACCCACGGCTTTGTTGCAGCTGTCCACGTCGAGGTCGAAGGCGCGACAGTCGCATAGCTGGTCGGACTTCCGGCAATCGGCGAAGCACTGCGAGGTGCCGGTGGGATGGCACTCGTTGGAGCAGGAGTAATACGAGCAGTTGGGATCGGCGTTGCAGCCACCGATGTTGTTGTTGTACTTGCGGCACGGGCAATAAGCATCGCAGCCGGCGTCACAATTAGACGTTCCCGTGGGCAGGCATTGGTTGGAGCAGTGATAGAAGGAACACTCGGGCGCGGCGTTGCAGCCTTGCACGTTAGAGTCGTAGTTTCGGCAACCGTAGAAATCGATTCTCCTCACGACTGTCTCGATGCAGCTATTGCCCGAGCACGGCAGCTGATTCTGCCCGGAGAAAACCATATAACCGGGACGGGTTGCAGAGTGGGTCGGGTAGAACGGGCTTAGGGATAGGCTCGTCAGATCTCCTCCCGTCAACGCGCTGAGGGTTGCGGAGTCGTAACTGAAGGGGAATGTGTGCATTTCGCTGTCTTGGTAGAAGAAGGCGCCCGTCAGCACGTAGTCGTCCGGCGCACGTCCGCCGCCGCCTGGGTCGACGATCACGGTGGTGCCGTCGTCCACCGCCGAGCAAGGCAAGCAGGGGTCTGAGGGGGGAAGGGGGTTTTTTTGGAAGATGGAAGGCCAGTCGTCGCCCGCGAGGGTGGCGAGGCGGTCGAGGGCAGAGTCGATTTGACATTGAAGGGTCGAAAGGCCCCCGCACGCACTAGCGGAACCAGCTTTGGTCAGCTCGGCACCGAGCACAGGCATGAGGGCCGGCAACCCGGTTTCTTGGCTCTCGAAATGCTCGATCCAACGGCAGATTTCCGCCAGGAAGAAGGTTTGGTCCGTCGATGTGGGCTCTAGGCTCTTCGCCTCCACCTTCCCGGGGTCCATGCCGGCGAGAAGGGCCGCCGAGTCTAAGCCGAACCTGAAGGTGCCCAGGCTCCCACAGTCGACGTCGGAAGCCGCGCCGGAGAAGCTTTCGCTGGGGCTCAAGCGGAGCCAGTGGACGTTCTGCTCGGCCCCGGGTCGACTTTTCGGAACCTGCGGTACCGGCTCAGGGCTTGCGGCAAGGGCGGGCAAGGCCGCGAGAAACAACATAGGTAACCAACTGACGAGATCGGACCGTAGTTGACGCATGGGAGAGGTCTCCTTTCAGTAAAGAGAATCAGTGTCGGGTCAGGATAGACGCGTCAAAAAGCCAGGAATCCGATCAAAAAAATCTGTGAGTAGATAAAATCCATGGACCATGAGCAGCCGCTTTATTCAAAAACGCTTGGCGCTTGGCGTTCTCGCGTGTTTCTTTCTCTCCTGTGTTGCCGAGGAAAAAGGCGTGGGTGTGGGGCTTCTGGATCCCGCCGAGCTCGCGCCGCGGATCGTCGCGCCCGAGGTTTCATTGGAGCCGGACGGCCGCCTGATGCCGGTTTTTTTGACCCGGGCAGATGAGCTCCAGCTGTGTTTGACCGCCGACTCGCGGCTCGATACCGGTCAATGGCACCTGGATTGGGATTTCGAGGGGGACGGTTTCGGGTCGAGCCGGTGGCCGTTGACCCGAAGCCTGGGCTCGACGGTTTGTTTCGACGGCAAGCTGCCTGAGCACCTGCCACTGGACGAGAATCTCGAGATCTGCCCTCGATTGGCGGATACTTTCGACGACTCCCAGCTCGATCTGCCGTGCAGCCGGATTCGGATCAGCGATCGACTACAAGAGCAAAAGGCCCTCCGCGGGCGGCTGTCCAAGGTGTTGTCGAGCACCGAGATCGTGGATCTCGACGGGCGGATCGAAGCGATCGACCGGCTGGCGGATGAAGCCCAAGAGGCGGGATTCTCAATCCTGGACGTACGCTTTCGATTGGTCGGCGTCTACTTTTTGAGGCGCGACGACTCGGCGGAGTCCCAAGCCCGAGCCGGCCGACGCCTGGAGAGTCTGCCCGAGTGGATCGAGCTGCCGGAAGCGGCGAGCCTCTTCGCGGACGTGCTCAACGAGCGGGCGCTCTTTCACTTGTACAACCTCCAAGATCTGGCGGGCGCGACGACCTTGCTCCGCCGGGCAGAGGAGACCTTCCGCTCCGTGGCCCAGAATCGGTGGCTGGCGGCGGTCACCTTGCGGGCGACGATCCTGACCCGCGTCGGTCTGCATCGAGAAGGCCACGGGATCCTACTCTCTGCTTTGGACGATTGCCGGGCCACTTTCTGCACGCCGGCGGCGATTTCCTATGCCCAGGGTCAATTGGGTTGGTTCGTGTTGCAAGACCTCGACGCCAACCGGGAGGAGTTGCTTTCGGGTCGTGAGGAGCTTCGCCGCGCCGTAGACCACTTATCTCACCAAGATGGGGTCGAGGTGGCCAATCATTGGGTCAACCTGGCTCACTTGGATCTCCGCCTGGGGAAAGACCCCCACCCGGCGCTCGAGCAGGCCTTTCGCGAGCTGGGATCCGAGACCGGCTCCGGGGATCGACGCCGATTGATCGCCGATTGGGCGGAGCTGGTCGAGGCGCTGGATGTCTTGCAAAACGGGGATCCTGGCCGAGCGAAGGAGCGGTGCTTGGACCTCGGGGAGCGGGGGAACCGCCCGGTGCTGATCACCCGGGCATTCAGCTGCGCGGGTGAGGCCGCCCGCTTGTCGGGGGATTTCGAAGAGGCCCTGGAGCTGATTCGGCAGAGCCTCGTTTACCACGAGCTTTCCGGCAGCGAGGCGCTGACCAACGGCTTCGCCGCCGACTTCGGGCAGAGGGCCGACGACTACTATTCCGCCGCTCGGTTGGAGGTCGAGCTGGGGCGGCCGGCGGCCGCTTGGCGATGGCTCGAATCTCTGGACGATCGCTCTTTGGCCGAGCGTCGGCATTGCGCAGCGGGAGCCGAGACATCGGAAGTCCTGGAGCGTCGAAAAGAGAATCGTCGGTCCAGGGAGGCGGTCTTGCAACGGCTGGAGTCCTTGCCGAGGGTGGGGGAGGGCACACGCAAGCTGCATCTCCAAAGTCGTCGGCGGGCGCTCGAAGACGAGCTGCGGCGACTCATTCGCACACAGGAGCCGAGTTGCTCGGCCGACGGCAGCCCCGAGCCAGGTTTTCAGGCCAGGTACCGGGCGTTCGCCACCGTGGACGAGATCGTGGTTCTCGAGCGAGCCCGAGACGGGAGCGTGACCACGGCTCGGCGCAGCCCGCTCGATCGAGGGGCTTTGATCGAGCGTTTGAAAGAGATCTTGGCTGCCCAGGAGAGCCGCATCTTGCCCGACGCGGAGTGGCGGCGTTTGACCCGACCGATCTCGGAGGCGCTGTGGGTCGAGGCCTTCGACCGCGGGGAGTCGGTGGTCGACTTCGCCCTGCACGGCGTGCTGCAGCACGTACCGCTCTCGGCGTTGCCGTCGCCCACGGAGCCGGAGCGCTGGTTGGCGGACGCCACGACGGTCGTCTTGGTGCCGGTCGGCGCGGGGACCGGGCCCCGTCCTTCCGCGGAGGGCTCGCGGACCCCGCTTTTCGTGGTCGATCCACAACGGAACCTGCCGTCCGGAGAGGCCTTGGCCGCCCGCTATGCCGAGCGTTTTCCGTCAGCTCGTATCCTCCACGCCGACCGGGCGACCCGCGACGCGTTCCTGCGTGAGATCGCCTTGGCCTCTCGCCTGCACGTGGACGCCCACGGTGAGTACGAGCCCGGCTTCCCGGAGCTGTCGAAGCTGTGGTTGGCGGACGGTCCCGTGACCTTGATCGAGCTCCTGGATCGGGATGTGCCCACGGAGCTCGCCAACCTCAGCGGTTGCCAAACGGGTCGCTGGCCGACCACCGCCGACAGCGGTCGCTACGGCCTGGCCGGCTTGTTCGCCCGCCAAGGCACGGCCTGGGTGATCGGCAGCCGAACCGACCTCGACGACAAAACCGCCGCTCTCCTGAACGGCGGTCTCTACGATCGATTGCGCGGTGGAGACGCGGTGCTCGAAGCCTACACCGGGGCCCTCGAGCAGGTGCGGGAGGCCCGCCCGGCGGCGGAATGGTCGTCGATACTGTTATTCCGAGGCCGGCCGATCGCCTCGGATTAGACCTGCATCTCACCGATTTCGGTGCGAGGCGGATAGGCCTCGGCTCAACACGATTCCGGCGTCGAAAGAAATCCGATCTTTTTTCGGGGAAAACCACGAGCCCCGGACTCCCCGTCTATGAGCTAGCAAAAAAAACCGTGTTTTCGATCCGAGGCAAGACCTTCGACCGGTCTCTCCTGGGCTCGAATCGATGGCCGCCGCACAGACGGAGGACGAGCGCCGTCCTGTTCGAGGCTGCTCCGAAGGGCCGATGTCGTATCGCTCTTCGACGACGACCTGCTCGTGAAGAAAGGATCGGATGATGAAGAACCCAAGTGTGTTGATTTCGATGTTTTTGTCCCTCGCCCTGCCGGCCGTCGCCTCGGCCGCCGGCTCCGAGGCGGTCTTCCAAGCCCCGGAAGACGGCCGCGCCGCTTTGTACGTGGAAGGCCCCTCCGAGGGCACCACCGACGTGGCCAACAAGACGACTTTTTCGGTGCCGGGCGGTTGGTTTGCCGTGGTACCGAACCCACCGGCGGAGCTGATCGACAAGGTCACGGCCGCTTCCACGACCCTCGCCAACTACGACATCGATCGGAGCCATTCCACCGGGTTGGAGCACAGCTCCCACGAAATGCACGAAAGCATGATCAAGATCGACGTCACCACCCGGGCGGCGGAAGGCCGCACCCTGGAGGAGAGAGTCAAGGCGATGCGGGTGCCCAACGCGGATCTTCCGTACAACAAATTCATGTTGTCGGACACGATCCCGGTCGACTTGGCCGGCCACAAGGGTTACGCCTACCGAGCGTCGACCGACCACGGTGACGTGGCGATCGTAGCCCTCGATTGGACCCCGAAAAAGACCTTGGTGGCGAGCCTGAAGATGGGTCGCACCGACCAGTTGGAAGAGGCGTTGCGGGTGCTCGACACCGTGCGCGGTGAAGGCGAGCCCTATTTGCCGACCAAGAGCGATTTGCGGGGCATCGCCGATCAGCTGTCCGCCCTCGGTCTCGAGCAGTCGAAGAGTCTGCCGCTGAAGTCCGGGTATTGCACCCATTGGACCGGCACCGACACCGGCTGGTACGCGCCCAACAGTCCCATCGGTCTGAACCTGCCTTTCTATTGGGGCACCCGATGGATGGCCGGTGGTTGGGGTGCCTACTTCTGGGGCAACAAGACCCACGGCAACTGCAACAACGATTATTTCGCCATCGACTTCAATCGCGCCAACTCGAGCTGCACCGGTTACCTGGGGGACGAAGGCTACTACGTCTACCCGGCACAGAACGGCACCGCTTACACCGGTTGGGACGAATACGGCTACGGTAACTACATCAACGTCCAGCATCCGAATGGCATTCGCACCCGCTACGCTCACCTGAAGGACATCTACATCTCTTACGGCCAGTGGGTCAACGCGAGCACCATCATGGGCACTGTCGGCACCACCGGTAACTCCACCGGGCCGCACCTGCACTTCGGCTTCTACCAAAACGGCTACTCGCGGTGCGCTCGCTCCGGCGGTTGCCCCAACGGTGAGGCCTCCTCTTGGCCCAACTCGCCGAAGCCCAACGCGATGTTTACCGACCAGGGATGGAAGACCATGGCGGACGGCCAGTGCTACATCGCCCCGTGGCGCTGACCTGATCGTAGGGGCGCAGAGACTCGCCGATTAGAACACCCTGAGGCGTGATCTCGGCCCTCTACCCAAGGGCGGTCTCGGAAGGTGCCTTCCGAGACCGCCCTTCGTTCCAAACACCTTGAATCGACGACACTCCAATGTGAAAGGACTCGACATGACATACCGTCTTCTACACGCCGGCACGGCAGCCGCTTGGCTCTTGTTGCTCGGCACCTCCGTTGCCGACGCCGCGTCGGTGAGCCCGGCGCGGGCCGCCGACACCCGTGCTTCCCTCTTGGCCGCCACCGAAGCCCGCGGGCCTTTGCTCGATTGCCAAGCTCCGGTATCGGCGAATAAAGCCCTTGCGAAGCCCCAGGCCCGTCGCCTCTTCGAGATCCAGCGAGACGAGCTGGTGACGCCGCTCGACGACAAGGAATACACCGCCGCGGTGTGGTCGCCCACCGGTGACGCCGTGGTGTTCGTCGCCCCCACGAACGAGATTCGCCAGCTCGAGGGCGCGCGTCTAGCCGACCCGTCGGTAGAAAGACCCTTCGCCGTGAGCAAGAACGAGCTGTGGTTTTACGGCATCGAGGATCACACCTGGACCCGGATCACGGAAGACGGCTCCAGCCCGGTGTTCTCCGAGGACGGCGAGACCCTCTACTTCATGTCGGGAGCGGAGCACATCGTCATGGATACGCGGGATTTCCGCTGGGCGCCGACGGGTCTCGAAAGCCCTGTGACCGACGCCGTGCTTTTCTTCGCCCAGCCCACCGCGCGAGGCCTGGTGGTGTCGCCCGAGCGCATCGCGGAGCCGGTCAAGGTGCTCGGCACCGCGAGCAAAGCCATGGGCGCTCGATTGGCGTTTTCCGACACCTTCGTCGCGTCGCCCGACGGTCGCTCCCTGCTGGTCAGCTATAGCGCCGACGGCGACACGCCGCCGTTCAGCGTCCTGCACCGCGCCGACGGCTCCGTGTTGCCTCTATTTAAAAACTGCCCCTATTCCGGTCACCAGCTCGCTTGGAATCCGAGCCGCGAAATCGTCGCCTATCCGGTGCTCGGGCCCCGCTCCGAGATTCGAGTCAAAGATACGGCCTCGGGTGCGGAGCGCGCGGTCCTCGGCCTCGACCAAGCCGACAAAATCCACGGCCTTTCCCTCTCGGCCGACGGCGAGTATCTCGCCTTCTCCCAAGGTGACCACCGCGAAGGCTCGTCGAGGCTCGGGGTGCTGGCCCTCGACGGCAGCGGTATGCAATGGCTGACCGAGGGCTTGATGGCCCAGTGGTCGCCGGACGGTAGCCGATTGCTCTACGCCGTGATCGGTGCGAGCACCCGCCTGGAATGGCGCTTGATGACCCTGCGATGACCGACCGGAAGAAAGAAAGGAATTGCCCCATGCGTCAAATGCTAAGAACCTTGTCGGTAGGTGCCCTGAGCCTCGCCGTTTCGTGCGTCTTCGTCCAGTCGGCGCTCGCCGAGCTGCCGGTCAGCTTCACCCACAAAACCCGCTACATTCAGTCCAACGGCTCCTACTCCTATTGGAGCAGCGGCACGGAGGCTTACACCAAGAGCACCTTGCCCAACGAGTGGTATGCCAGCTGGTCGAACAACACCCTGGACGCCGGCGCGGTCATCATCCGCAGTGGCGTGTATTGGCGAATCAATCGCTCCGTTATGGGCAGCGGCTGGCCGTTCAACAACTGCTACCGGGTTTGGGTCGGCAGCAACGTTTATTACCACACGGCTCCGACCTCCCGCGGCGGTAGGGAAGAGTGGCATCCGAATTCCGGTGTCACCTCCACCAACAACGCCGTCAACCGAACCTATCGGTACCACGCGGAAAAAATTAATCGGTTGCCCGGCGCCCCCGATCCGTACGTGGGCTTGCGCTACAACTCGAACATCCAAAACCGGACCGCCAACGGCTCGGGCGGTTGGTTGAGCAAAATCCGCTACGCCTACACCGGCCCGGGATCGCCCTACGAGCCCTTCGATCCGAACCAGGAGTGCAGCCAAGAGGACGACTTGACCAACAGCGATCCGCAATACGTTAACTACTGATCGTTCTATTCCAAAAGGCTCGACCCGCTCCGAGAAGTCGGCGCGGGTCGAGTCTTCGAGCTTGCCCGGCCCTTTCTCAAATGAGCCGGGCATTCTTGACGCAGACGCAAGTCGATTCAGCGCCACGGAGCGATATAACACCCGCCGTTTTGCATGGTCCTCCAGCCCTGGTGCGTGAACATGGCGTGGGGTTTCGGCGAATTCGGCCAAGAGGTGGCCTCACCGTTCGGGCAGCCACCGGAGCGGGCGCACCGCGAGTAGCCGTATTGGTAAAAACCAAAGTGCAAATGCGGTCCCGTCGAGTTTCCGGAGCTGCCGAGCGTTCCCAAGATGGTATTTGCATTGACCCACTGGCCTTGACCGACCCAGATTTGCTTCAGGTGGGCATAGCGGGTGCGGATGCCGTGGACTTGATGTTGAACGTCGACGTAGTAGCCGTAACCGTAGGTGTCGTAGCCGGTATAGGAGTTTCCGTTCTGCGCCGGATAGATATAGTAGCCCTCATCACCCGCGTAACCGTTGCAGCTCGAATTGGCTCCGTTGAAATCGATGGCGAAGTAGTCGTTATTGCAATTGCCGTGAGTCATATTTCCCCAGAAATAGGCGCCCGAGCCGCCGGAAATCCAGCGGGTGCCCCAAGAGAAAGGCAAGTTCAGGCCGATCGGGCTGTTGGGAGCGTACCAACCGTTGTCCGAGCCTTGCCAGAACGTACATTCCCCCGCGTTCTGTGGCAGCTTCTTCGAAGCCACAAGCTCGAGGGAGCTTAGGTGCTCGGCGATGCCTCGCACATCTGTCTTGGTCGGCAGGTAAGGCTCGTCTCCACCACGAACGGTGTCGAGAACTTCCAAGGCTTCTTCTAAGTGGTCGGAGCTTCCCATCCGCAGGCTAGCCAGCAGGGTTTTTCCCGGGGTCCAGTCGAGCGCCACGATGGTCACGTCACCGAGCTCGGTCGACGCCCGATAGGCATAGCCGTCGCGACCCGCCAGCTTGACCGGAATCGTGTCCGACAGAAGCAATCTGCTGTAGTGGAGATTCGCGTCGGGTACCCGCAGCGCCCGAGTCTTCTCCTCCAGCGTCAGACCGTCGGCAGCCTCGGTGGTCACATCGATCTTGATCATGCTGTGGTGCATGGAGTGGGTCGTAAACTCGAGCTCGGTCGGCTGAATATGATCGAGGTCGTAGTTGGCGAGGGTGGTCACGCCCAGGGTCACCCGACCCTTGAGCTCCTCCGGCAAGCTAGGCAAGACGGCATACCAGCCGGCGGGCAGTGAAAACGCGGTTTTGTTCACGATGTCGAGGGTCTCTTCCGAGGGGCCCTCGACGTAATTGGCCGCGCGCCCATGTTCTGGGGCGTTGAGGAGCCCGTGGGATCCGGCGCCCACGGCGACGGAGGGTAAAGTGAATACCAAAATCGACGAAATCCACACACTGGAATTCTTCATCAGGAGGGTCCTTTCTCGGTTGTTTATCTATGGGGAGTCCGCGACTCCTGATTTTCCCCAAGAAAAACACTGCGACTTGTAGGACGCTCCTGCCGCGTGACGGCGACTCAAAAGGCAAAGAAAGAGGTTTTCAAAGCGGGGTGAAATCCCGAGCGCGAGGCTCGGGATCCACTCAGCTTCCGGAGACCTCCCATGCCGTCGACCCACCCAGCGATCCAGCGAGCCGAGCGACGAGTCGGTTATCTGAGGAAAGCACCGCACCGTATCTTGACCCATGAGCGTTATTGGTCGCGGTGGGTCATGCGCCGTCTTTTCGCCGTGGGCGAGTGGTTGCGTTTCGAGGACCCGGACGCGGCGTGGGAGCTGATCCGCCGGCTGCCGGAGGCGGTCGATCGGGTGCCGGTGGGCAGGGGCGTCGACGACTACGGCTCGGTGGAGGAGCGGTCGGGGGATCGGATCCGGGCCTTGGCGTTGGTGGGGGAGACGTCGGGACTGGCGTTGCTCGAGCATCGGGCAGAGCAGGCCTTCGAGCAGGCTCGGGTCGAGCTGACCCGAGAGCGGGTTTCGCGTCGGGTGGCGGCGGAATATCACCAGCGGTTGGCGGCGTTCGTGCTGCGGCAGGGGCGAAGGCAAGAGGCAGCGCGCCTGGCGGATCGGGCGGTGGAGCTGGGGGTGGATCGACCGTCGGCGGAGGCGCTGTTCTTGGCCGGGGCGGCCCGGGGTGAGGACGGGTTGTCGATCTTGGCCGAATCTCTCGGGGCCCACCGTTTGAGCCGGCGAAATCGGGTCCAGCAGCGGTTGGTGCGGCAGGCCTTCGCGCTGCTGATTCGCGAGCTCGGAGAGCCGGCTCGACGACGTCGGGTCGGGTTGTGCTCCGGGGTGTTCCAGGTGTTCTCCCGAGTCGACCCCAAGCTGTCTCGATCTCACCGCGTCGCGGTGGCCTATCGACCTTGGGTGGAGGGTCTGGCGGCCTGGGGTGCTTGTTGGAACGCCATCGCCGAGCAACGGCTGCGGCGGGCGTGTGAGGTGCTCGCTCGGCGCGGCGATCGACGGGCGGAAGCTCTCGCCAGGATGGATTTGGTGGATTTCTTGGTGGCGGAGGGGGATCCGGGGGCGGCGGACGAGGCGCGGCGGTTGAAGGAGCAGCTGGGTGCGCTGGGGAATGCCGGAAAGACGGGCGCTTTGGAGAGACTCGATTTCGAAGGGCCGACTTCCATGAGCAGAAGCCGGATGTCGAGGCTGCTCTTCGACGAGTCGGCGGATCCCCTGTCGGTCTATCCCTCAGGTCTGGGTGGCAGCGATCCAGCTGAAGCTCTGATAAAGAGAGAATTCTTTTCATAAAGTAAAATGCGCAATAAAAAGAAATGTGAAATGAACCCGCGATCTTTCGCATGCCATAGTGTTCGGATTGAGCAATAAGTTGGGTTGAAGTGGTAAAAGATCGTTCTGATTCGACCATTAAGCCCGTTTTGGATCGTTGGCTCTCCGTAATCTCTGACGTAATCTGCCCATGATCTCCTTTCGAAGAAATATCAAGAAAGGTATTTCCTCTCCGATTTAGTTTGTGGTAGTTTCTCCCCGTCTTGGTTTTCGTGCTCGTAAGAGTTTCATTGATTCAGGGCCGATCAACGGTCTCCGATTCTTGCGCTGACCCACAAGTTGTCGTGTTTCGACTGCCTTCCGGCGGTTTTTTGAGCACGGTTTTTCGAGCCCTTTGTGGCTCCTAGGGTTCGTGCGTTCTGAAGAGTCGTGTTTTGAACAGTTGTTGTTTTGAACAGTTGTATTTATAGGGACATCACCATGTCGGACTTTCTCGGCCTTCGGGCGCGTCGCCTTTCCGGACTTTTGATCACTGCTTTGCTCGTGCTCGTCGCTTTGCTGTCGAGCGCGGCTGCGAGCGCGGAGGTGGCGGCTCCTTTGAGCTCGGCCGAGACATGGTTGCTCCAGCATCAACATCCCAACGGCAGCTTCGGGGAATCGCGGGCTTTGCGGTCCGCGGATTCGGCGTTGGCGACTCTGGCGATTTTGGGCCAGGGAGCGACGGGTTCCGCGTCGACCCAGGCGTTGATCTACCTCGACGGGGTGCCCGACACGAGCCTGCAAGCTCGGGCCTTGCGGGCGACGGCGCTCCACCACGGCGGTCGCTCGGTGGAGGGTTTGCTTTCGTCCCTCGGGGGTTTTAAAAACGGCGGCGGCATGGGGGCCTTCGCCACCCACCAGAGCACTTTGCTCGACACGGCGGCGGCGGTGGAGGCCATGGCGCTCGACGAACGGGCCTACCTCTTGGATTTGGCCGAGCTGCTCGACTACCTCCAGCTGCACCAAGGGACCGACGGTGGCTGGGGGCTTCTGGCCGACGATCCCAGCGACACGTGGTATTCGGCCGAGATCTTATTGGCGCTCACCCGCCTCGACGATTTGGTCATCGCTCCGTCGATCCTCGACGGGGCTTCGTCGTATTTGGCCTCCCGTCAGCAGGCCGACGGCTCGTTCGGCGATGCCGTGGAAACGGCCCTCGCCTACCGAGCTCTGGTGCAGGCCGGCAAGGTGCCGGCGGATTTGCCCTACGGCTCGCCGGTGGCGGGCTTGCTCGCGGCCCAGGGGACCGACGGCAGCTGGGGGGCCGACGTCTTCACTACGGCCCAGGTGATGCTCGCGTTGCAGCAGGAATTCCCGGATCTGCGGATCCTCTCCGTGTCGAGCGTGCCCGAGAGCGTGATCCAGGGTAGCCCGATCCGGCTGGTGATCGAGGTGGCCAATCGCGGTCCCGTGGACGCGCCCGACTCCGCCCTGGCGATTTATCGGGGCAGCACCGACGGGGAGCTGTTGGCGGAGACCAACGTGGCCGCCCTGGTGTCCGGTGCCACGGCGACGATCGAGGTCGATCTCGATACCGCCACCTTTGAGGACGCCCTCGACGTGGTGGTGCAGGTGGACAGCCGCGCCGAGGTGCGCGAGGTGTCCGAGCGCAACAACGAGCACAGCTACCGGTTGGACGTGCGCAAGGGACCGGATCCGGCGCTTTTCCCGAGCGATATCGCTTGGTCCGTGGACCCGCCGCGACCCGATGAGAGCTTCGAGCTGTGGGTGACCCTCAGCAACCTGGGTGACGCGGACCTCGACGGGGTCGACTACGAGATCGTGCGCTTGGAGGCGGATGTGCCCGTGGAGACCTTGGGATCCGGCACCGCCGGGGCGATCGTCGCCGGGGGCAGCCGCTTGGTGACCACCCAGCTGACCCTGCCGGAAGGGGAGCACGAGATCCAAGTGACCCTCGACCCCCAAGACCTCTTGGTGGAGCGGTCCGAGGACGACAACGTGCAGCGCGTGCCGATCTTCGTCTACGACTCCCGCTTGGCGGATTTCGAGATCGCCGACGCGGACGTGATCATCGACCCCGCGGATCCGGCCCCGGGTGAAAGCGTGACCGTCTCGGTGACGGTGCACAACCGCGGTGAGATCGCCGGTGCCGGTCAGGTTTCCCTCGAGGAGCTGGGTCCCTCCGGCGCGACGGAGATCGAGAGCTTTGCCGTCGACCTGGAGCCCGGTACGTCGACCACGCTGCAGGCCGTACGCACCCTGGGTGCCGACGCCTTCGCTTTCGTGGCGACCGCCGATCCGGCGGGCTCGGTGCCCGAGAGCGACGAGTCGAACAACCGGGGTCGCCACTTCTTCCGCGATCTCGCCGACCTGGCGATCGGCATCGACAATCTGGAGCTTTCCTCCGATACGCCGCTCGAAGGGGATCCGGTGGAGATCCGGGTCACGGTCCGCAACCAAGGCCGAGCAACGGCGACGGCGCCGACCGTGGAGCTGTGGGCCGACGATCCCGACGCCGGGGGCTCGCTGATCGAAAGCCGCGTGCTCGGCGACGTGCCGGCGGCGGGCAACCGCACGGCTTCTTTCACTTGGCCCGCGGCGGCCGGTCGCACGGACTTGGTGGTGGTGCTCGATCCCCAGGGGGCCGTCGACGAGCTCGACGAGAGCAACAACCGGCTGGCTCGCCGGGTGAGCGCCCAACGCTCCGGCGGTGCCAACCTGACGATCACCACCGTCGACACCACGTCTTTGGTGGATTCCGCCGTCGACTTGAGTCTGGCGGGCACGGTCACGGCCACGGTGTGGAACGACGGCGATGTGGACGTGGATCAACCCTTCGGCGTCCGTCTCTTCGTCGACCGCGACGCCGACGGCTTGTTCGGCGAGCCGGACGATCTGCTCGCCGCTGCCACGGTGTCCGAGACGTTGGCGGCCGGGGCGTCGACCCCGGTCGACCTGAGCGTCGCCGCGACGACCCTGCCTTTCCATCGGCCTGTGATCGTGCTCGAGGTCGACGTCACCGACGTGGTGGCGGAGCGGTTGGAGGACGACAACCAACGTTTGCTCTTCGCCGACTGTGCCGAGGACTTGGGCGTTGGAGTGTTGGAGCCGGTGGAGGAGTGGTTCGTGCCCGGGCTCGAAATCGAGACCGCGCCGATCGTCGTGCAGCTTTCCGACGACGACGGCAACGGTCTGATCGACGGTCGCGACGTGCCGGACGTGGTCTTCCACACCATCGACGGCTCGGGCCGCGCGGTGGTCGCCCTTTCCGGCCTCGACGGCAGCCGTCTGTGGACCTTCCGCTCGAGCGCCGCGAATCCCTTGGTGCGTCAGCTCGGTCAGGTGGCGGCCGCGGATCTCGACGGCGACGGCGTCGCCGAGGTGATCGCCATGCAGCGCAACGGTCGTTTGGCGGCCCTCGACGCTTCGGGCGAGCTCTTGTGGGTGAGCGACAAGATCGAAGGCGTGGCCGAGCGCTCCCTGGGTGGCCCCTCGGTGGCCGACCTCGACGGTGACGGCGTGCCCGAGATCGTGGTGGGCCGCGCCGTGGTGTCGAATACGGGCTCCTTGCTCGCCCTGGGCACCGCCAACCGCGGACGCAACTACAACTATTACGGACCCTTCGGCACGGTCTTGGTGCCGGGCGCCTCGGACTACCCCCACAGCGTGGTGGCGGACATCGATCTCGACGGTCGCGCCGAGATCGTGGCCGGCGATACGGTCTACCGCTTCGACGGCAGCTCCCTCGAGGTGGTGTGGGACAAGGTGGTGGCCGACAAGCTGATGGTCGACGGCTTCTCGGCCGTGGGTCAGCTCGACGGCGATCCCGAGGCCGAGATCGTCTACGTGTCGTCGAATCAGATCATGGTGCTCGAGCATGACGGCTCGACCAAGTCCAGCCGACGGGTGATGACCCCGTTCAGCCCGGCCTACCGGGCCACCTTCTGGGGCGGTCCGCCGACCATCGCCGACCTGAACGGCGACGGCAAGGCCGAGATCCTGGTGGCCACGGACACGGAGCTGATCGCCTTCAAATCGAATCTCTCCACCTATTGGCGCCGGTCGATCAACGACGTCGCGGCGATCTCGGGCATCACCGCCTTCGATTTCGACGGGGACGGCGACCGTGAGGTCTTGCACCAAGACAACAAGCGCTTCCGTCTGCTCGACGGTCGCAACGGCTCGGTGATCTACAGTCGTTACAACACCTCGAAAACGGGCACGGAATATCCCGTGGTGGCGGACGTCGACGGGGACGGCTCGGCCGAGATTCTGCTGACGTCGAATAAGGGCTTCGACGGCGACACCTCGACCCGCGGTCTGCGCGTGCTGGGTCATCCCACCTGGCGCGGCACCCGGGGCATTTGGAATCAATACGGCTATCAGGTCACCAACGTGCAGGCCGACGGCACGGTGCCGTCGGATCCCTTGCCCAGCTGGCGGGTGCACAAGACCTTCCGCACCAACGTCGAGCTCGAGCCCACGGCCAAGCAGCTGCCCAACCTGACCGTCGGCTTGCCGAGGGTGGGGGAGGAAGGGCCCGACGGCGCGCCCGTGGTGTTGCGCGTGGGCAACGGCGGCTTGGTGCCGGTGGCTCCCGGCGTGGCGGTGGCACTTTATGCCGGCGCTCCGAGCCCGGGCGACGAGGTCGGCCTGGCGGTGACCGCCGAGCCCATTCCCGCCGGCCAATGGATCGACGTGGAGGTCCTCTGGACCCTACCGGCCGGAGAAGGGGTGCAAGCCACGGCGGTGGTCGACCCTGAGCTGGTGGATGCCGAAAGCACCATCGTCGAGAGCACCATCGCTGAATGTGACGAGGCCGACAACTCCGTGGCCTTCGAGGTGGTGGCGTCCCTGCTGCCCGACCTCGCGGTGCCCGGCGGCGGCGTCGAGATCTCCGGTGGGACCTGGGGTGGACGTTTGATCCCCGTCGAGGTCACGGTGCGCAACGACGGCTCCGGCCTCGGCGCGTCGGTGGTCGATTTGTGGGACGGCGCGCCGGAGATCGGCACCTGGATCGGTCGTATGGAGACCGGTGTGGTGGCTCCGGGCTCGTCCGTGGTCCTGACCTTCCCGTGGGACACCCTGGGCGCGTCCTTGGGTGCCAGGCGGTTGCACGCCGTGGTCGATCCCGACGACACCCTGCTCGAAGCGACCGACGACAACAACATCGGCCTGCTCGACACGGAGCTGACCGCGCCCACCCAGCCGGATCTCGAGCTGGTGGCCGTGCACCTGACGCCGGATCCGGCGGTGGCCGGCGGTGACGGCACCCTGGGGGCCGAGGTGCGCAACCGCGGCCTGCAAACGTCCCAAGGATTCGAGGTGGCGTTCTTGATCGAGGAATCGGAGGTCGGCCGAAGCTCGGCGACGACGATTCCGGCCCAAGGGGAATCGGTGGTCTTGAGCTTGGCGACGGTGCCCGGCCTCGGACCCCTGGACGTGGCGGCGATCGTCGACCCGAGCGGCTCCGTGGCCGAGGGCGACGAGGGCAACAACCGGCTCGACACCGTGTGGGCGGTGGACGGCTCGGGCATCTCCGTGGCGGTGACCACGGACCAGCTGTCCTACGCCTCCGGCGACAACCTGGGCCTCGAGCTGACCCTGGTCAACGACGGCGCCGAGATCGCCGGCGCCCTGCTGCGGGTGGAGGTCCAGGCTGCCGACGGTCTGCCGGTGGCGACCCTCTTCGAGGAGACCGTGACCCTCGCTTCGGGCGCGGAGACCGTGTCCCTCGATTGGACGATCCAAGGCTTGGTGTCGGGCACCTATTCCCTGGTGGCGTCGATCGAGACGGACGGCCAGGTCCAGGGCCGTGGTTACGCCGGCTTCAGCCTGCGCGAGGAGGCGTCGATCGAAGCGAGCGTGTTCACCGATCGCGACCTCTACGCTCCGACCCAAACCGTGTTGATCACCGGTCGGGTCAGCAACTCCGGCAACCAGCCGCGCACGAATTTGATCGCCCGTCTGCGCGCCGTCGGCGCCGGGGGCACCGCCTGGGATCGCACCCTCAGCATCCCGGTGCTCTATCCCGGCAGCAGCCTGCCGATCAGCCGCACGTGGTCGATCGACAACGCTCCGGCCGGGGATTACGACCTGTCGCTGACCGTGGAGGACGACGGCGGCCAAGTGGCGTCCGCGGCCCAGCGGATCACCGTCGAGGACACCTCGAGCACCGGCGCCGGCCTGCGCGGCGACCTGGTGGTGAGGCCCAACGTGATCGGCCTGGGCGGCACCCTGCACGTGGCGCCGACGATCGAAAACGCGGGCAACGCGGATCTGCTCGATCTGCCCCTGCGCCTCGACCTCATCCGTCTTTCGGACGGCACGCCGGTGTCTAGCGACGCCGTCTCCCTCGACCTCAGCCGCGACGAGCTGCTGAGCGGGTCGGTAGCCCTAGAGACCGCCGGCCTCGAGCCCGGGGACTACCTCTTGACCTTGGTGGCGAGCCTGCCCGGTCGTCAGCTGACCCTGGATCGTCGGGCCGTGACCCTCGAAGTCGGCCTTTCCGTGTCCGACGCAGAGGCCGTGGAAGGAGGGGATCTGCTCTTCACCGTCGACCTGTCGGCGTCGTCGTCGGACACGGTGACCGTGGACGTCGTGACCCGGGCGCTGACCGCCGCCGAGGGCGTGGACTACTCGCCCGTCGGCCAGACCTTGACCTTCGCCCCCGGCGAGACCACGAAGACCGTGACGGTGTCGTCCCTCAGTGACGCCACGGACGAAACCCACGAGCTTTTGCACTTGGCGCTGCAGTCGCCGGTGGGCGCTGCCCTGGGCCGGGATCTCGGTTTGGGCACGATCCTCGACGAATCCGCTTGCGCGGGACCGAATTTCCTCACCAACGGCGAGGGCGGATCCGGCACATGGTTCGAGCGGGAGGATGCTTGGGACGTGAGCACCGGCTCCCTCGGTCGCGTCTACGCCTCGCCGTCGCCGGCCTCCGGCATCGCCGCTTTGGCGCCCGGCTCGGAAGCCTCGGCCGCGGAGTGGACCCAAGAGGTGTCGATCGCCGCGCTCGCCTCGCGCATCGACGGCGCCGGTCTGGACTTCCGCTTCGAGACCCTGGTTTGGACCGGGCTCGAAGCCGATCCGGACGTGGCGAGCGTGCGGGTCGTCTGGCTCGATCAAAACGGTCTGGAGCTCGACGCCTTTGAAGCGTCGGCAATCACCACCGGCGGCTTGTGGTCGACGGTGGTCGACGAGCGCACCGCACCGGTGGGTGCCCGTTCTGTGAGCTTCGCCCTGCGGGCCGACGGCCAAGGGGTCGAGAGCCTGGAGGTGGCCTTCGATCGCATCCGTTTCACCAGCCTCGGATTGCCGGTGCTGTGGATCGACGACGTGTCCGAGCTCGAAGGCAACGGCGGCACCACCTCCATCGATTTCGAGGTGCGGGCCTCCTGTGCCTTGCCCGTGGCGGTCGATCTCGAGCTGTCGACCTCCGACGGCACGGCCACGGCTCCCGACGACTACACGTCCTTGGTCCAGACCGTGTCCTTGGCCCCGGGCCAAAGCTCGGCCACCGTGACCCTGACCGTGGTGGCGGACGACATCGACGAGTCGGACGAGACCTTCGGGGTGCAAATCACCCCCGTGGGCACCTTGCCGAGCGAGGTGGCCTTGCTCGACCCGACGGCCGCGATCGAGGTGCTCGACGACGACGCCCCCGCCACCCTTTCCGCCCTCGACCTGTCGACCGTGGAAGGCGCGGCCGTGGACGTGACCGTGGCGCTCAGCGCGGTGAGCGGCAAGACGGTGACCGTGAATTGGGCGACCCGTCCGGGCACCGCTTCCGAGGCCACGGACTTCGCTGCGGCTGCGGGTACCCTGAGCTTCCCGCCGGGCATCACGGAGCAGACGGTCAGCCTCGCCGTGGTGGACGACGCCGTGGCCGAGGGCACGGAGGTGCTCTACCTGGATCTGTCGTCGCCGGTGGCGGCGACCCTGGCCCAAGCCACCGCGACCATCGAGCTGGCGGACAACGACGTCGCCCTCTTGAACGTCGCCGATTTGCGCCTCACCGAGGGTGACGACCCCGGTCGGGTGGCCGCGGTGCCGGTGACCCTGTCGGTGCCGAGCGCGTTGCCGGTGGAGGTGTCTTGGACGACGGTGGACGGCACGGCCCGGGCCGGCGCGGACTATCAGGCGTCCTCGGGTTTGGTGACCCTGGCGCCCGGCGCGCAGAGCGCCGAGATTTCGATCCCGCTGATCACCGACCTGGTGGTGGAGAGCGAGGAGAGCTTCAGCCTCGAGCTGTCCCTGCCGACGAACGCGGTTTTGGCGAGCCCCACGGCCACGGTGGTGATCGTCGACGACGACGCTTTGGTGGCCACGGCCGAGGACGCCGAGGTCTCGGAGACCGACGGCACCCAGAGTGTGAGCGTGGAGGTCAGCCTGCAGAAAGTCGGCCTGGAGGAGGCGACCGTGGATTGGTCGACGGTCGACGGCACGGCCGTGGCCGGTCAGGACTACGTGGCGGCCTCCGGCACCTTGACCTTCCCGCCGGGTTTCACCAGCCGCACCGTGACCGTGCAGCTGGTGACCGACACGGTGGAGGAGCCCACGGAACGCTTCACGATCGCGCTCTCGAATCCGAACGGCGTGCAGCTGCTCGACGCCGAGGCCGAGGTGACGATCATCGACGACGATCAGTTCTACCTGAACGGTGAGGCGTGGAAAGCCACCAGCGACACCCGTCGTGGCTGTGTGGGCCTGACGCCCAATGCCGCTTGGCAATCCGGCAGCGCGTGGCGTAAATCACAGGTCGACCTGAGCGAGCCCTTCGATCGCACCTTCCGCACCAATTTCGGCGCGGCGGACTCCGGCTCCCACGGCATGGTCTTCCTCTTCCAGGACGCCGGATCGACCGCCCTGGGCGGCACGGGCTATCGGCTGGGTTATATCGATCCGAACATCGCGCCGTCCTTCGGCGTCAAGCTCGACACCTACGACAACGGCCCGCCGGACGATGTGATCCCCGAGGATCATCTGGGTCTCGTGGTCGACGGCGGGCGCGCCGTGATCGGGGAGACGGTTCCGGCCTTGATCGACGGCGCCAACGTGGAGACGGATCTCGAATACGACCTGCGGGTGATCTGGAATCCGGCTCACCAGAGCTTCGACGTGCGTTTCGACGGTGAGCGTCGTCTCTATCAGGCCCACGATCTCCTGGGCGAGTCCTTCGCCGCCGACTCGTCGGTGTTTTACGGCTTCACCGGAGCCACCGGCGGAGACGGCAATCGACAGTATTTCTGCGAGAGCGAGATCTGCGTGGGCACTGACGCCTTGCCCGGCCTGCAGATCGGTGATGTTCGCATCGAAGAGGGTCATAGCGGCGAAACCCAGATGGTCTTCCCGGTGACCCTCACCTGCCCGACGGACCACACCGTCAGCGTCGCTTGGGCCACCGAGGACCACGTCGAGGCCGGAGAGGCGGCGGCGGCCGCGGGCTCCGACTACCTGTCGGCGGCCGGCACCCTGATCTTCCAGGCCGGCGAGCGATCCAAAGAGATCGTGATCACCGCCCTGGGCGACCTCGATCCCACCGAGCCCGACGAAACCTTCGTCGTGCGGCTTTCCGATCCCGTGGGCGCCGAGCTGCGCTACGACGAGGCCGTCGGCACCCTCTTGGTGGACGATCTCGAGCTGGACCTGCAAACCGATCTCGGCGAGGGGGACGCGAGCTACCAGGCGGATCTGGTGGCGACGATTTCCGCACCCATCAGCAGCGATCTGGAAATCGATTACTCCACCGCCGATCTGACCGCGATCGCCGGCATCGACTATGAGGCGAGCTCGGGCACCTTGGTCTTCCCGGCCGGCTCTACCCAGGCGACCCTGACCCTGACGATTCTCGGCAACACGGTGCTGCAGAACGACCGACGCTTCGCCCTCGACCTGGTGATGCCGGCATGGGCACCGCTCGAAAGCGGACGGCGTTTCGTCGACATCCGGGACGACGACGTCTGCCCGACGGACAATCTCTTGGTCAATCCCGACGCCGACGAGCCATTGGTGGGCGGCGAGATTCCGGGTTGGCAGGAGATCCAGGGCTCCAATTGGACGTATCGCACCACCGGCGGCTACGGCGGCGGCAATATGTTCTTCGCCGGCGTCGGTGCCAACGCCCAATTGGGCCAGGTGGTCGACGTCTCCCAATGGGCCGAGTCGATCGACGCCCGGGAGCAATTCTTCAAATTCACGGGTTGGCTGCGGGTCTTCGACCAAAGCCCGCGGGATACGGCTCGTTACATCCTCGAGTTCCGGGCGGCGGACGAGTCCGTGCTCGAGAGCTTCGACACGGGCGAGAAAACCCCGATCAGCTGGACCCAGATCTCCTACTTCCAAATCGCACCGCCGGGCACCCGCTCGATCCGCGTGCGCATGGTCGCCAAGCGCAATCGCGGCGACAACAACGACGGCTATTTCGACGCCTTGGATCTGCGCACCTTCGAGCGTCTGGCCCGTCTGAGCGTCGACGATGTGGCCGGATTGGAAGGCCAGGGGGATCCGTCGGTCTTCGAGGTGCCCGTGCGCTTGAATTGCGCCTTCCCGAACACGGTGGAGGTGGACTACCTGACCTCCGACGGCACGGCCCGCGCCGGTGAGGACTTCGAGCCCACCTCCGGCCGACTGGTCTTCGCGCCCCAAGAGGTGCAGAAGACCGTGCCGGTCACCGTCTTCGGCGATTTGCTGGACGAAGGTGAGGAAGACTTCTACCTCGATTTGGCCTCGCCCGTGGGCGGGATCTTGGAGGACGGCCGCGGACGGATCACCATCCAACCCGACGAGACCATGCTGTCGATCACGCCCGAGATCCGGATCGTCGAAGGCAACGAGGGTGCAGCGGATGCGGCCTTCACCGTGACCTTGGAGCCGGCGTCGAGCCGGGTGGTGACGGTGGATTACCGGACCGTGGACGATTCCGCCACCGCCGGTGAGGACTATGCCGCCACGGCCGGCACCCTGACCTTCGCGCCCGGCACGATCACCCGGGAGATCCGGGTGCCCGTCTACGGCGACACCCAAAGCGAGGCGGACGAGAGCTTCGTCGTCGAGCTGTCCGAGCCCGGCAACGCGTCGATCCTCGAGGCGGCGGGTCAAGGTGTGGGAGTGATCGTCGAAGACGACCTCTCCATATCGATCAGCAACGTGTCGGTCTTCGAGACCGACGAAACCGTGACCGCCGAGCTGGAAGTCCGCTTGTCGACCGCCGGCTCCGAGCCCATCACCGTCGACTACTTCACCGAGGACGGCACCGCCGTCGCCGGTGAGGACTACGTGTCGGCCTCCGGCACCTTGACCTTCGCGCCGGGCGAGACCGTGAAGACCGTGTGGGTGGACGTGATCGGTGACGAGGACGAGGAGACCAGCGAGGACTTCTACGTGGTGCTCGACAACGCCACGGTTCCGGTGACCCTCGACGAAGCCACGGTGCTCCTGCTCGACGACGACGGCTGCATGAGCTTCTCGTTGATCAAAAACGGCGGCTTCGAAACCCGCTGGGGTTATTCCTATCCCGAGAGCTGGACCGGCGGCCTCCAGCGGACCAATCCGGGACCGCCCGCGGCCTACGAAGGCAGCGCCTATCTCGAAGGTTGGTTCAATCTGACCATGGAAACATGGCAGGAAGTGGACGTTTCCGGCTTCGCCTCGCGGATCGACGCCGGCATCCAAAGCTTCGTCTACCAGAGCTTCGTGCGCTCCTTGGACGAGGGCATCCCCGACCGCAGCCGGGTGAAGGTGGAATATCGCGACGAAAACGGCGGGGTGGTCGAAGGTTTCGACACCGGCGAGATCGTCAACACCGAGCGCTGGGAGCGGGTGTGGGATCAACGGCTGGCGCCGCCGGGAACCCGTTCCATTCGCGTGCGTCTCTTCAGCTACGCCAACAATCCGGAGGAGCGCAACCACGGCTTCCACGATGCCGTCAGCCTGCGCGCCGTGGGCGTCAACACGATCACCCTCTCGAACGTCACCGTCGACGAGCGGCTCGACACCGAGGCGGTCTTCGACTTGAGCCTGTCGTGTCCGGTGGAGGTGCCCACGACCCTGGGTTATCAGACCGTGGACGACACGGCGGTGGCCGGCCAGGACTATCTGCCCGTGAACGACTCGGTCGTGGTCGCCACCGGCGAGCAATCCGTGTCCGTGGTGGTGCCGATCTTGAACGACGGCATCGACGAGCCGACCCAGAGATTCCACTTGCAGCTGACCTCCTCCGAGGGAGCGGTGGTGTGGGTCGGTCAAGGCACGGCCTCGATCCTCGACGACGATCCCTCGCCGCGGCCGGTGGCCTATCCGGCCTCCGCGCTCGAGGGCGACGGCGGACCCGGCAACCTCACCTTCGAGGTGCGCCTGGATCAGCCGTCCGAAACCACCGTCAACGCCACGGTCTGGGTGCTCGGCGGCACCGCCACCGCGGAGGTGGATTTCTACTCCCAGGTGGCCGAGCCGCTGGTGTTCTCGCCGGGTCAAACGGTGAAAACCGTCGACGTCTTGATCCTGGGCGATACGGAGCCCGAAGGCGACGAAACCTTGTTGGTGAAGGTGCAGGGCTATTCGGCCCAAAGCGCCTCGACCACCTACGCCACGATTCTCGACGACGACGGCCCGATCACCGACTGCGACAGCCCGAATCTCTTGATCAACGGCGGCGCCGAGCTCGGCGGCTTCCCGTCCGTGGGTTGGACCCCGACCGTCGCCGGCTTGCAATGGCCGGCGGGTCGTCTCAATTCCGGTGCGGTGGACGGGCATTTGGCCTGGCTCTCGCCCGACGCCGAGACCCAGGTGGAAATGTTCCAAGACGTGGACGTGTCCGGCCTGGCGGCCGAGATCGACGGCGGCTCCCAAAGCTTCCGCTTCAGCGGTTGGATGCGGACCCGGGCCGACGAGGCGAACGACGACCAGGGACGGTTCTTGGTGGAATATCGGGACGGCGTGGGCACGGTGCTCGACACCTACGACAGCGGAGATGTCGCAAGCCTGAGCTGGACCCAGCTGACGGATCAGCGGGTCGCCCCGGTGGGCACCCGAACGATCCGGGTGCGCCTCCTGGCGACCGAAAACACCGGCCTGCAAAAAGACGTGGCCTTCGACGCCCTGAGTCTGCGCAGCCTCGACACGCCGGTGCTGACCCTCGGTGACGTGGTGGCGTCGGAAGCGGACGGTCTGGCGGAGGTCGTGGCCGAGCTGTCGTGCGTGCAGCCCGGACCGATTTCCGCGACCTTTACGACCCGCGACGGCACCGCCGTCGAGCTCGAGGACTACACCCCGAGCACCGGCACCGTGACCTTCGCGACGGGCACCACCCGGGTGACGATCCAAGTGCCGCTGCCGGCCGAGAACGAGATGGATCCGGACGAGGTCTTCTACGTCGATCTCTCCGCCGGTGATCTGCCGATCGCCAAAGCCACCGGCGCGGTGCGCCTCGAGGACGATCAGCCCGTGCTGATGGACCTGATCCAATGTTTCGACGCCTCCCACAGCATCACGCCGAGCGAGCTGGCCCTGCAATACGCGGGTCTGGCCGAAGCCGTGGAGCACGTGATTCCCCACGACGGCAGCGTGCGCCTCACCGCCATGCAGTTCAACAGCGATGTGACCACGGCATTGCGCGGCATTCGCATCACCGAGGACAGCTATCGGTGGGTGGCCGAGCGTTTGCGCAGCAACCCGTTGAACCAAGACTTCGGCTCCGAGCTGGGCTATTGCTTGACCGAGGCTGCGGCCCAGATCGAAGGCGCGTGGCCGCCGTCGATCCGCCAGGTGATCGACGCTTCCAGTGACGGCCAAGTCAATTACGACCGCACCATCGACGGTCAAACCGACGCGGTGCGCGCGGGCATCGACGTCTTCAACGCCATCGGCATCGACGACGGCGTCAACATGAGCCTGCTGCGCAGCGTGGTCTTCCCACGGCCCGACGGCGGCCCCGAAGGCTTCGTGGTGCGAGCCGAGACCTTCGGTGAGTTCGCCCAAGTGTTGGGCGAGAAGATCCGTACGGAAACCGCGCCCAATCTGGTGGTGGAGGTCTCCGACGGGCGGGAAACGGCCTTGCCCGGGGATGCGGTCACCTACGTGATCTCGGTGGCGAACCACGGCTCGGGCGTGGTCACCGACATGCTGATCACCGGTGTCTTGCCGGCCCAGCTGGAGGACCCGGCGGCGGCGAGCTGGTCGCCGTCCGAAGGCGACTTCGACCCGACCACGGGCCGTTGGAGCGACGTCCTCTTGGCGCCGGGCGAGAGCCTGACCCTGGAGGTGTCGTCGAATTTCGCCGAGACCGCCGGCGGCACGGCGACCTACGAGGTGTCGGTCCATCCGATCACCGGCGCCGTGGACATCTTGCCCTTCGACAACACCGCGTCCGACGACACGGTGCTCGACGTGCCGGCCACGGATCTGGCCTTGAGCCGAAGCCGTCAGGGATCGCTCTTCGCGGGTCAAACCCATACCTTCGAGCTGGTGGTCACCAACCTCGGCCCGATCGACGCGGTGGGTCCGATCCAACTCGTCGATACCTTGGACGGCTTGTCGTTCGTCGCCGCCGCGGGCGCGGGATGGTCCTGCACGGTCGACACCGTAACCGTCACCTGTGACCACGCCGGTCCGTTGGCGGTAGGCCAAAGCCTGCCCCTGAGCCTGGATCTCCAGGTGACCGCCGCCGAAGGCATCGACGTTTCGGCCACGGCGACCGTCGGCTCCGGCACCGCCGAAGCGGCGCCCGCGAACAACACCGCCGTCGACGGCGGCACGGTCCAGGGCCAAGCGGGACCCGAGCTCTACGCCCCGTTGGTCGCCGAGCTGCTGGATGATGCGGACGGTGACGGCGTGGCGAGCCCGGGCGATACCCTGCGCTATCGCGCCGAGGTGCAGAATCCGGGTGGCGCGGATCTCGACCAGGTGACCCTGGTGGTGCCGATCCCCGATCACGCCGCCCTGGTGGCCGGCTCGGCCGCGTCCGAGAGCGCCCTGTCCGTGGTCGAAGGGGCCGCCGAGGTCACCTTCGAGCTCGGCCTTCTGGCCGTCGACCAGGTGCGCGAGGCCATCTTCGACGTGCGGGTCGACGATCCCATCGCCGTCGGCGTGGAGTCCCTGGTGGTGCAAGGGGCGGTCGACAGCGATCTGATGCCCTCCACCCTGACCGACGATCCGGCCTTGCCGGGCGGCGCCGATCCCACGGTGACCACCGTCACCGCCACGCCGCGGCTGGTGGCGTCCATGGTCGACGTTTTGGTGGTCGATGCCGACGGCAACGGCGACCCGTCCCCCGGCGACACCCTGGAATATCGGGTCGAGCTGGCGAGTCTGGGCAATGTGTCGGCCCTCGCGGTGGACTACATGGCCGAGATGCCGAGCCATACCTCTTATATAGAGGGCTCGTTCCAGACCACCCTCGGCACCCTGACGGGCACCGCGCCCCTGGCCCTGGATCTCGGAGATCTGGCGGTGGGAACGACGGTCGACATCAGCTATCGAGCACGGGTGGACGCGCCGATTCCCGCCGAGGTCGAGGAAATCCGCCATCAGGGCTTCTTCAACGGCTCCTCCAATGGCACCGATTTGGTCGAGGTTCCGACCGACGATCCCGCGGTCCACGGCCTAGCCGATGAAACCGTGACCCCGCTCACCGCCGAGCCCATGCTCGCGTTGACCAAGCGGGCTCTGCTGGTGCTCGACGCCGACGCCGACGGCGTGGCCTCGCCCGGTGACGAGCTGCTCTACAGCCTGGAGCTGAGCAACACGGGCAACGCCGGCGCCGCCGAGGTGGTCTTGACCGACGTGCTGCCCGTGGGCGCGACCCTGGTGGACGGCTCGCTGATGACCGGCCAAGGCACCGTGTTGCGGGCCGACTCGGAGCTCGAGATCGCCATCGGCACGGTGGCGTCCGGCGGCGCGGTGAGCTTGAGCTACCGGTTGCGCATCGACGATCCCTTGGATCCGTCGATCACGGCCCTGTCGAACCAAGCCACGGTGACCTACGACGACGACCGTTCGATCCGAAGCGACGATCCCGACACGGCCACGGCGGGCGACGCCACCGTGGTGCCGGTGGTGATCCCGGTCACCCTGACGGTGTCGAACGTCGCCGCCTTCGAGCCGATCGCGGGCGAGGTCGTGACCCTGGACTTCCGCTTGACCCTCGACCGGCCCACCAACCGTGACCTCAACCTCGACTACCAAACCGTCGACGGCACCGCCACGGCCGGCATCGACTACACCGCGGCCTCGGGCTCGGTGGTGCTGGCGGCCGGGGAGCTGGAGGTGATCGTGCCGGTGACCGTGCTGGCGGACGACGTGTCCGAGGCGGACGTGGAAACGCTGGTGCTCGACGTCGGCACCTCGGCCGGTCAGGTCGTCGTCGTGGACGGCGAAGGCCGGATCGTCGACACCCAAGCGCCGCCGACCCTGACCGCCACCGGCGGCAGCGTCGACGAGAGCGCGGCGTCGACGGACCGGCTGCCGGTGGTGCTCAACTTGTCGCGTCCCAGCGCCTTCGACGTCAGCTTCGATGTCTCCACCACGGACGGCACGGCCACCGGAGGGACCGACTACGCGGCCCTGTCCACGGTGGTCACCATCCCGGCGGGTCAAACCACGTGGACCCTGGAGGTGGAGGTCTTCGACGACGTCTACTTCGAAGGGGACGAGACGGTGGAGATCGTGATCGGTGAGCCGACGAACGCCATCCGCGGTCGCACGACCCCGGGCACGATCGTCGACGACGATGTCGAGCCGAGCCTGGGCCTGAGCAAGATCGACCGGGTGGGCGGCTCCGCGGGAGCCCCCACCAGCCCCGGCGGTGAGATCACCTACGATTTGGTGGTCAGCCACCTCGCCGGCGCGCCGGCGACGGAGCTGGTCTTGACCGACGTCCTGCCCACCGGCACCTCGGTGGCAGCAGGCTCGGTGACGACCTCCCAGGGCACGGTGACGTCCGAGGATCCGGTGACCGTGGAGCTGGGTGAGCTGGGCCCGTCGGCCCAGGCGACCGTCAGCTTCCGGGCCGACGTGGCCGCGGATCTCGGGGTCGAGACCGAGCTGATCTCGAACCAAGCCTCGATCGCGAGTCGCGAGCTGGATCCGATCCTCTCCGACGATCCGGATCTGCCGGGTGAGCAGGATCCCACCTCCACCCAGGTGGTGGCGGAGCCGAATCCCGCGGCGGAGAAGACCGTGATTCTGATCGATCGCGACGGTGACGGCTTGGCGAGCCCGGGCGACCGCCTGGAATATCGCCTGTTGGTGTCGAATGCCTCCGGTGCCCCGGCCATCGCCGTCGAGGTGCGGGACGATCTGCCGCCGAACACCACCTTGGTGGACGGCACGCTGGTCACCGACCGCGGTCTGGTGCTGGAGCAAGATCCGGTGCGGGTGGCGGTGGGCGACCTGGTGGTGGGCGACACGGCCTTGGTGAGCTTCCAAGTGGAGCTGGCGGATCCGTGGCCGGCGGCCTCGAGCCTGGTGGTGATCAACCAAGGCATCGTCTCCGGCGGCAACTTCGACCTCTTCCTGACCGACGATCCGGGCACCCCGGCGGCGAACGACGCCACCACCGTGACCCTGATCGCGTCGGCGGAGATGACCGCGGTCGAAACAGTGGTGCTGGCGGTGGATCAGAATACTGACGGCGACGTCAATCCCGGGGATGTCCTGGAATACACGGTGGTCGTCGAGAATCTCGGGGATCGCGACGCCACGGGCGTGTCCTTCAGCCAAGCCGTGCCCGCGGGCACGACCCTGGTGGCGGGATCGCTGACCACGTCGACGGGCTCGGTGATCGAGGGCGATCCCATGCAGGTGGTGATCGGTCCTCTGGCCGGCCGTGGAGGTCGGGTGGACCTCACCTTCCGGGTGCTGGTGGACGATCCCCTGGCCGCGGGAACCACCGAGATCTCGGCTCAAGGCACGGTGAGCGCCGATGGGCTGAGCGCGGTGGCGACCGACGATCCGACCGTCGCGGGCAGCGCCGATCCCACGGTGGTGCCGGTGGTGGCGTCGCCGGATCTGCACGCGACGAAGACGGACCTCCTGGTGAGCGATCTCGACGGCGACGGCTTGGCCGGACCCGGGGATCGGGTGCGCTACGAGATTCGGGTGACCAACGACGGCGACACCGGCGCCACGTCGGTGAACGTGGTCGACGTAATTCCGGATGGGGTGACCGTGGTGCTCGGCACCGAGACCTCGAGCCACGGCTCGCCGGCGATCTCCGCCGACGGCCGTACGGTCGAGACCTGGGTCGGCGATCTGCCGGTGGGCGACGAGGTGGTGGTGACCTTCGAGGTCGAGCTGCCGGATCCCTTGCCCCTGCGCTTGGATCACCTGCTGAATCAAGCGGTGGTGGAAAGCGCCGAGCTGGGCGATCTGCCGTCGGACGATCCGGACACCCCGGAGCTCGGGGATCCGACCCGGACGGTGGTGGCCGAGGCCGGCCGAACCGGCTTCTGCGTCGACCACGACTTCGCCGGCCTGACCGGTTGGCAGACCACGGAAATCGGCGACGCCCTGGGCTCCGCTCAGGAAGTGGCCGGCGGCCTGGAGATCACCTCCACCGGTAGCGAGCTCTACCACGGCGACGATCACGGCGTGTTCGTGCATCGGGCGATTTCTGGCGACTTCCGGGTCGAGGTGGACCTGGCGTCGTTGCCGGTGGACGTGGGTGGTGAATACCGCAAGGCGTGCCTGATGGTGCGCAGCTCCACGGCCCCGGACGCGGCCCGTGCCATGGCCTGCTACGCCCCGGATTTCCCGGGCGGTGCGGCCCTGATGTTCGACGCCCGAGCGAGCGACGGCGGTACGGCCACGGAGCTGGCCAGCAACCGCATCGGCATCGCTTTGCCGACGCGCCTCTCCTTCGTGCGCCGTGGCGACGAGCTGACCGTGGGCTTCTCCGAGGACGGGGGAACCACTTGGGTCGAGCCCGTCGGCGCCCTGGGCGGCACGGTGGCATTGACGGCCGCTCCGGCTTCGCTGGAGGTGGGTCTGATGGTGGCGTCCTACGACGGCGCCCAGCCCATGACCGCGGCCTTCGACGGCTTCCGCCACTGCCGCAAGGCCGAGGCGGATCCGCCGCCGGCCGGTGATCCCGTGGCGTGCACGGAAGGGGAGCCGGTGGACGTGGTCTACGTGCTCGATCTTTCCGAAAGCATGACCTCCGACTTCCCGGGAGCCGACGCGGGCGCGGGCACGAGCAAGCTGTCGGCGGCGTTGCTCGGCCTGGAGCGGGTGCAAGACCGCATGGCCTTGCGGGCCGACGGTAGCCGGACGGCGCTGCTGACCTTCCACGGTCAAAGCGATCCGGCGGCCAACCTGGCGGGCGCGGTGGACGTGCCGGTGCCGCTCACCGGCGACATGAGCGCCGTATCCGATGCCTTGGCCGCCATGTCCGACACGTCCGTGGCGCCTCTGGCGACCACGCCCACGGGTCTGGCGCTCGAAGAGGTGATCGAGGTCTTGGCCACGGATCGGGACCCGACCCGCACCACGGTGGTGGTGTTGGTGACCGACGGCGTGCCCAACATCGATCGCGACGGTCGGGGGCATCACGAATACCGTCTGCCGGAGATCCAAGCCATCAGCCTCTTGGACGACGGCGGGGCTTTCCTGCCGTGGACCGACATCGCGTGGCTCGGCCGCTTCAACGGCGCCTACGGCACCTTCGACGGTGAGCCCTTGGCCAACGCGGTCTTCGCCTTGGATCGCCTGGTGGCCGAGCAAGACGACCTGATGGTCTACGGCGTCGGCATCCAGGGTGACGGGGTGGAGCTCGGCTCCTTCAACCTCGACTTGGTGGATTACGCGGCTTGGGTGTCGGGCGGCATGAGCTTCGCGCCGTCGACCCACGACGCGGTGCGCGCGGCCATGGACGTCTTGATCCAAGATCTGGAATGCGGCGCCGCGGCCACCGGTGGGGTGGGGGATCGGGTGTGGAACGACCTCGACGCCGACGGTGTGATGGACGCGGGCGAGCCCGGTCTGCCGGGGGTGACGGTGGAGGTCCTCGACGACCAGGGCGCCCTGCTCGACACCACGACCACGGATTGGGACGGCGTCTATGCTTTCACCGACTTGCCCGTGGGCAGCGTGACCGTGCGGGTGGACGCGGCGAGCCTGCCGATCGGCCTGTCGACCGCTACTTACGATATTGACGGCGACGTGGACGGCGGTGTGCTGGGCGAGTCGACCGTGTCGGTGACGGCGTACACGGCGCGCACGGACGTGGACTTCGGCTACGCCGCCGAGGCCCTGGATCCGCCGCCGACCCCGGAGACCACGGTGTGCTCGGGCGACGGCTTCGACGATCCGGCCTTGGATCCGGTGTGGACCCTGACGGCGATCGGCGGCGCCGCCGGTGGTGCTGGAGACGATGGCGACGCGGTGATCGTCGGCGATCGCCTGGAGCTGACGTCGAACGGCTCGGCTCTCTGGGGCGACGACCGCTTCCACTTCCTGCACCGTCCGGCGCCGAGCGGCGACTTCCGGGTGGAGGTGGAGATCGCGGACGTGCCGCTCGATCCCGGTGGTAACGGCTTCCGCAAGGGCGGTCTGCACGTGCGCTCCGGCCTCGACGTGCGCTCGTCGCGGATCATGGTCAATTACCTGCCGCACCTGCCCGACGTGGACGGTCCGGCGCTGCAATTCGGCTATCGCCTGAACGACGGCGGCACGAGCGCCAGCCTCAACCAGGTGGTGGTGGACGTGACCCTGCCGGTGCGTCTGGCGATCGAGCGTCGCGGCACCACCTATACCGCTTGGTATTCCTACGACGACGGCCTGACCTGGCAGCAGGAAACCCGTGCCTTCGTGAACGGCGTGGTGGACCTGGACCTGGGTGCCTCCCCGGTGGTGGGCGTGGGCGTGGCGTCGTACGACAGTCTGGCGCCGATGACCTTCGCCTTCGACGACTTCGCGGTGTGCGAGCCGGATCTGACGGCCCTGGCCGCGATCCCGCCGGCCGGGACCTGCGATCCGGCGGAGGCCTTGGACGTGGCCCTGATGCTCGATGTCTCGGGCAGCATGGGCTCGGCCTACGGCGGCGCGGTGGATCGGCTCGACGCGGCGCTCAACGCGGTGGACCGTTGGAAGGACCTGCTGGCGGCCCGGGGCGACGGCAGCCGGGCGGCCTTGGTGGTCTACGACGGCGGCACGGATCCGGCGGCGAATCTGTCTGCTGCTGCGAGGATCCTAGCGGGTCTCGGCGATCCTGCGGCGTTGACGTCGGCCATGGACGCTCTGTCCGTCACCCAGCTCGACGCGGACGCTTCGTCGGCCGGGGCCTTGGCGCTCCAGCGGGCGGGCAGCCTGTTGCAAGCGGCGAGCGCGGCGGGTCGTCGGCCGGTGGTGGTCTGGCTGTCGGACGAGCCGCCGACCGTGGACGGCACGGGTCTCGGCCCCTACGGCCTGGAGGGCGCGCCCCTCGACTTCGTGCTCGACGACGGCCAGGGCGGTTGGCTGCCCCCGGGTCGCGTGGCGTGGTCCGGTCCGTTCTTCGGCGATTGGGGCACCTTCGCGGGCGAGCCCGTGGCGGACGCCATGGCCGAGGTGGTGCGTTGGAAAACGCTGCTGCCGGGCCTTCGCATCGTCGGCCTCGGTCTCGACGGCGACGGGGTCGCGACCCCGGTGGTCGGCCACGACCTACACGACTTCGCGGCGGCGTTCACGTCGTCGAGCTCGTCGAGCGCGGCGGATCTGTCGAGCCTCCTGGGCGCGGTGGACGCGGCCTACGCCGGTCTGGTGTGCCCATGAGCGGAAAACTCAACTTCACAGTCGGTGCGACTTTGTTAGGAATGTCTCGAGAAGCGGATACACTCGGGGATGAGATCCTCGAATCGATGGGAGACCCCGCGGGACCACGTCCCGCCGGTCCACGGGAGCTTGCGTTATGAAATGGTTTCGCTACAGCCTGCAGAAAAATCGGATCTTCGTCCTGACCCTGCTTTCCGTCTGCCTCTTCGGCATGATGGACATGCGCAATTACGTGTACGCGTACCAGGAATGGGAAGCGAAGGAAAAACGCCTGCAGGAGATCTCCGAGTTCCTCGACGTGCCCGTGGATCAGCTGCGGCCGGACCATGAAACCGTCTACGACCGGGTCAAAGACCTCTTCGGCATCGTCGAGGAGGACCCGATCAAGGCGGCCGGTATGCAGCGTCTGCAAGAAGTGCTGCGCAAGCACGAGGAGCAGCTGGCGGCCAATCCCTATCTGCCGCAAATCGAGAAAGTGAAGCGAGAGCATGCACCGTCGCGGATCGAAGGCATGTTGCGCGACGTGCTCCAGCTGACCCAGCCGCGCCACGGCAAGGCCCTGCCCCAAGGCTCCCAACGGGCCCTGTTGCGGGGTCTGCATTACGGCATGAAAGACGGCTTGGAAGAGTCACTCGAGCTGCCGATCGATGAGAACCTGCCGGCCAAGGCCCAACGCAAGCACGCGGAGTTCCAGGCGAAGCTCAATCAGATCATGGGCAACGTCAAGCGGGTGGTGGACGAAACCCAATCCGACGAGATGCGCGGCACCCTGCCGCAGAAGGTCGCCCAGCTGAGCCTCAAAGACGCGACCGGTCTGGAGCGCAAAACCCGTCGCTCCCGCTACGTCGACCGCGGCCTACCGAACCAGCGGGTAGAGAAGAAGTCCGCGAAACGCGCCGTGCAAGGGGACGAGCTGAGCTTCACGCCACAGCCGGTCGCCCCTTCGAAACCGGCCAAGTCCTTGCAGAAATCCGCCATCCACCAAGAGATCCTCGATCTCGCCGAATCACTGGACCACACGCCGTCGAAAATCTTCAGCTGGGTGCACGACACGATCGAGGTCGACCCGAAGTGGGGCGCCACCAAAAGCCCGGTGGGCACCTTGCGCGAGAAGCTCGGCACGTCTTGGGATCAAGCCTGGCTGCTGCAAGAGCTGTTGATCGCCTCGGGGGTGGACGCCCGTCTGGAGTGGGGCGAGGTGCAAATCGACCTGGACCAGCTCCGTGACTTGACGGGCGTCGAGGACGCCTGGCGAGCCGGAGACATGATGACCACGGCCGGCACGCCGTTCGTCTTGCTGACCCAGGGCAATCAACCCGTGGCCGCCCGGATGGATCACGTCTGGGTCAAAGCCCACCTGGACTACGTGCCCCGTCGCGCCGCCTTGCCCCACGGCACCGGCGACACCTGGGTGCGCATGGATCCGACGATCAAGCAATACAACGAGACCGAAGGCATCCAGCTCTACGACAAGGTGCCCTTCACCCTCGAAAGCTACCTGCTGAGCGGTACCACCGACTCGCCCCGTCGAGTCTACGAAGACGCGATGTGGCAATACATCCGCGACAACAACATCCAATGCGCGACCCTCGAGCAAGTGAAACGCGCAAGGTCGATCCAAACCGAAAGCTTCCCCTTCGTGCCGGGAAGCCTGCGGGCCAAGGTAGTGTCCGTGGACGGTGAGTCCGCCACCACCCCCGACGCCTTCCAATACCAGATCGCCTTCGACGTCCGCGACCTCACGGGCCGCAGCCTGCTGCAATGGTCGTCCCCGTGGCCGGCGGTCTACGGCAAACGCATCGAGCTGGCCTGGCCCGGCGCCACGGCCGAGGACCAAGCCACCCTCGACGCCGAAGGCGGCGTGTTCGAAACCGCCCCCTACCTGGTGGACCTCAAGCCGTCCCTACGCCTCGACGGCCTGACAGCGATCGACGGCCAATCCATCGGCAGCGCCGACGACATCGAGATCTACGGCAACCTCACCCCGCCCGAAGGCCAAGCCACCAACGTGCTCTTCCAAGGTCAAGCCGGCGAGCGCAACGTCTTTGCCGTCGACCTGGGCACCACGCCCCAACAACGGCTCGACGAGCTGCAAGCGGCCCTCAACGCCGCCACCGAAGCCGCCAACGATGCCGAGGCCGAGGCCAACACCCTGGCCCTCATCGGCGCCACCTACATGAGCATCTTGAGCCGCGACCTGGAAGACCTGGCGGAATGGAAATGGCAACGGGTCCTGGAGCTGGGCACTTTCGGCACCGTGATCCAAAGCGGCGACGTGCAGACCACCATCGGCGGCAGCCCCCTGAGTTTCGGCAAAGGTCCGCTGGTCACCGACGTGGCCACCATGCCGCTCGGCACCTTCCCGGCGGACGGCACCCAGGGCTACGGCGTCGAAACCTTCGAGCTCGTCGGCTCCCAAAGCTCGTTCCTGGAAGGCACGGCCCTCGACATGATCGTGCCCGACGAAACCATGACCGCCGTCACCTTCCTCACCCGCGCCGCCCGCAACGGCCAACAGCTGCAAAAAGTCGACAGCGGCAACGTCGAAAGCGTCCTGGCCGCCGTCGATATCGGCGAAGCCGTGGAGCAAGAAGTGCGCGAAGCGGTCGGCCAAGGCAAGATCGCTTGGGTGGCGGAGAGTGAGCTGCAAATCAACCAATGGCGAGGGTCGGGTTACATCATCGAGGATCCGTCCACGGGAGCGGCTGGATATTTGGGGACGGGTGGGTATGGTGTAGGGAGTGGGACGGGTGGCGATCCGGCTGCTCGATTGAAAAGGCTATTCGGTACAGAGTCCTGGCTGGGCCCGGTCGACGGGATTCTCGGAACATTCTTTGCTTTGATTGGGCTCACTGCACCAGACGTTCCAACAAGTCAGTACGGAGATCCGATTAACCTGTCGAACGGAAATATGTGGTTTAACGTTGTCGATTTTAGTGTTCTGACCACTGCTTTTCCTGTCCGGCACGAGAGATTCTATAATAGTCAAGACAGTCGAGTAGGTTGGTTTGGTAAGGGTTGGACTTCGTCGTTTGAAGAGTCCGTCAGCGAAGAGGGCTCTGACGTGATCTTCTTAGAAGCGGATGGGACCCGGCACCGGTTTGAATCGGTCGATACCAATTCATGGCAAAGCCCCTCGGGAAAATCCATGTCACTCCACCGGGACCAGGAAGATGGTTTCGAGATTAGCTACCTTGGTGGCCTTCTCAAGCGTTTCGACAATTCAGGTCGACTGGTGGCCGTGACAGATCGGTTCGGAAATGGGATTGCTATTGATTTCATAGAATCGGCTCAGATCGATGTGTCGGATACGGAGGGCCGTTTGCTCTATCGATTGAGCCTCTTAGATGGACGTGTCGTCGAGATCGAAGATATTCTGGACCGAAGAGTAAACTTTGAATATCAAGGCGAGACCCTCCACAAATATACGAATAGAGCTGAGAAAGTCTGGACCTACACTTTCAATGCCTCGGGTTACTTAAGTGATGCGGTTGATCCTCTCGGAAATACCGATTCGTTTTTCTACGATTCCGAAGGTAGATGTGTAAAGCACATCGCGGCCGACGGTATAGCCGAGTCAATCTCTTACGGAGCGGGATCCGCTGTCGTCACGGATCGTGGTGGCTTTGATCACTATAGGTCCTTCGATGAACGAGGGAGGGTTTTGGTTTCAGTGGAGCCTCTAGGAAGCCGGCAAGCGGTAACTTGGACTGGCGACAATAAAGTTGAGAGTCATGTAGATTCGGCCAATAGAACCCGGTCGTGGGTCTATAATGACGGCGGAAATGTAACTGACTTTAAAGATTCGGATGGGCTTACCTACAAGATCGAGACGAATTCGTTTGGGCAGATTGAACGCCTTGAGCAGAAACACCCTGATGGCGAGTATTCACTGATCGAAAACACATACTCTATGCTGGGTCTTCTAGAAGAGCGAACCATTTCGAGCTCGAATGTAGAGCCTTCGGTAGAAACCTTCCGATTCAAGCCGAACGGAGCTTTGGAGTATCACAGAAGCCCATCGGGTCTTGAGACGACCTACGTCTACGAGTATAGCTCGGTTGAGCAAAGAAATGGTTTGCCTACTGCGCTTAGAATCGGAACCGAGCAGATTATCTTGAACAGCGATCCTGCCGGTCGAATGGTCGGGCGCAGCAGCAGTGAGGGTGAGTCGATCACTAGCTCTCTGAGCCCACTGGACAGTGTCCTGTCCATCCAAGGTATCGGAGAATCTCCGATCGGATTTTCCTATGACGAATTAGGCAGGCTCAGGGAACTCACCACTTCTGAAGGAAGTCGTTCCCTTGAGTACGATTCTGTGGGTAGAGTGATTTCGTACCAGAATACCGAGGGTCTTGTGATGACCCAAGAGTTTGACGCGCTTGGGAATGTGGTTGCACGGCGCGACTATTCCGGGAATACTACTCGCCAGGGCTACGATGCGTCCGGACGAGTCATGTTCTCGCTATCGCCGTTGGGCCACCTCTGGTCCTTTGAGTTCTGTGATGGTGCCGGCGCTCCTCGAGATTGCGGAAGTGAGTGTGGCAACAATGGTGGCTCAGCGCAGGAAGCCTGCAGAATCGTGGACCCTCGAGGAGGCGAATACGAAAGAATCTTCGACTCGAACGGAAGCGTTATTAAGATGGTTGATCCGCTAGGCTCGGTGACTGAGATCGAGTACGATGAGGCTGGATTTACCTCAAAAGTAACGGATCCTCTCGGAAAGCACATCTCTTACGAATACGATGAAGCTGGTCGCCTGAAAAGCGTTCTGGATCAGTTGAGCCAGAGAACAGAATACACGTACGATGTATCGGGCAACCTGACCGAGGTGCTCGACGCGGAGAATAGAATCTGGAAGCGTTTCTATGACGAAAAAGGGCGCCTTACAGAAGAGCGCAACCCTCTCGGGCATTCGCGAATCACCGGGTATACCGAAGATGGTCTAATAGAGAGCATCAAAGATACACGAGGAGTCGAGACGATCGCGCGATACGATGGGCGATCGATTGAGGACATCGTGACCTCTGATGGTCGAGTAATTCAGACCTATGACCATGATGAGCAACTGAGAATCCGGCAAGTGGTCACTGACGACGCTGACCTGCAGTTCGAACGGGATTCGTTGGGTCGAATTTTGAAATCAACGAATGTAGGCACCGGAACAGTAGTGGAGTATCAGTACAACGAGACTGGACTCCTAGAGCTGCAGCGAACTGATATGTTCGAAAGATCGTACCTGTACGATAGCGACAACAATCTCGTGGAGCTTTCAGATTCTCAGCAGGGTACATATCGGTTTTCGTACGATGCTCTGGGCGAAAGGAAATCGCTACATTATCCCAATGGTGCAAAACAACTCTATGAATACGATGCCGTGGGCAGACTGCTGTCATCCATTACCTACGGGCCTGGAGGAGATCCGATTGCCGGCTATTCTATGAAATATGACAAGCGTGGCAGTCGAACCTCAATGAAGGATTGGGGCCGGCAGCTAGAGTATTCCTACGCCTACGACGACCTCGGAAGATTAAAACGTTACGATTCATCCTCTGGTGAATTCGAAGAGTATGGTTACGATGCTGTAGGCAACAGAATCTCCCTCGAGACCCAAAATAGGTCTGTGATCTATGAATACGATGACGCCAACAGGCTGATATCGGAAAAACGCATTGCTGGCGACACCCAAAAGACACTTGAATATACCTGGGACGGTGGCTATCTTAGCACTGTCTTGGAGGAAGGGTCCGCAAGTCGGCATTTCGATTTCGACGAGCTGGGAAGGCTGGTCTCCGTGGAGAATGTTGGCGATTCAGCGAGATCGTTCCAATACGACGGGTTTGGTAATCTGGTAGGAAGCCAGCTGTCTGGTGAGTACGAGGAACACTTTACCAACAGCCACGCCTCATCATCAGCATTCTCCCATCAGCTTGTTCGGGACCGGGGAGGTGCCAAGACTACTTACCTTCAAGGCCCGTCGACCGATGAGTTTTTGGGTATCACTAACGATTCAGGCAGCTACTCCTTTTCACACGATCCGATGCGGACCATTGGTAGCGTGATGAACGAACAAGCCGCAATTGTGGCCGAGATTCCCCACCATCCATTTGGAGTCGTAACAGATGGAGCACCAGAGGAAACGGGAGGCCTTGGCTTCATGGGTAGACCCTCGTTCGGAGATTCCGGTGTCTCGAACTTCAGGGCGCGTTTCTACGCGCCCGACCAAGGACGTTTCATTTCTCGGGATACATGGTCCGGGTTGAGTGAGCGACCATTGAGCCAGAATAGATTCACCTTTACAGAGAACCAACCGACATTGTTTTCCGACCCATCGGGGCATTCGCCCTCAAGAGGGATTCGTTGGGTTGCCGGGATCTCGTTGATTCTTTCAGGTATCGCTGGCGTCGCAGCGATTTACGGCGTGTTGGCCTATGATTTGGAGCATGCATACAAAGTGGCAAAAAACGATACGACTCTGCTGACTAGACTGATATTCACATATATTGGATCCTTGATGGCGGCTTTAGGAGCCTACTTTACGTTCTTCACAGCGTTTGGTTTCGCTTTGATCGCAGACAAAATTAACTTTTCCCGAGGGGGGTATGCCAACCTCACCGACTTCTTGGGATCTATCCTTTCAGATCAAGTGATTCTTTTCTTGACAGCAACCATTTTTTGCTCGGTGCTCGCTGCTCTTCTGATTTTGCCCTACTATCATCAGAGATTTGCGTCTCTGGGAACACGGATCTCCGGGCTCGTTGGGGTGGGAAGCTTTTGCTTTGGGAATTTTGTGGGCTTCTTGTATGCCGTTCAAAAGCAACCGAAAGAATGGGGATCCTTGAAATTGGAAGCGCCGATTAAGAAACAATTCCAAAATTGGGGGAAAATTTGGCCGGGACTATAGGACATTCTCATTGATGAATCCAGTTAGAAGATTGTCAAAGGGGCCGCCAGCCACTAAAGCCCACGAAGAAGACTCTGTAGCTCTTGTGTTGAGCGAGATCGGCGATAAGGTGGCGATAAGAATCGGCGGCGAGACGTCCATGCCGGCCTTTCGCTTGACACGAGAGGCAGAGAGCTTTTCGATGCGCCTAACGGACGGAAGAAATTTGGAGGTGCAAATCCGCCAAGGAAGGGGATGGCTCGATGCGGCGGTCGAGTTCTGGGTTGACGGAGTGAGAAGTAATTCCACGATGTGGGAAGAGAGGTTTCGAGTAAAGGCATGGTATTATTTTCTCTTGATTCTGTCTCTGTTTTTCCTCGGAATAGGTTTGATTCCAATCGGCCTAGATGTAGCCACGAGTTGGTTTGGTTTAGATACCAATCTTCACGAAGGTTTGGGGCAGAGTAGTGCTTTCTCGGTAGCCGGGGCACTCTTGGGCTGGATCTGTCTGAGATTTCGTGCAAACCCAATGGAAGCGCTCAGGATCCAACATCTAGCGTTTGTTTTATTGCTGTGTACGACGCCACTTGCGGCAACAGGGATCTCGCTTTCGAGCTTGCCTGGCATTCTCTTGCTGGCTTGCGCGGTGGTGCCATTATGGATAAGTGTTCGGATTGCTGTAAATTCTCTCGCTAACACTGGACATCCAGATGCCCCGTTGAAGGGGCCTTGGATTTCTTGGTCTGATGTCTCACCTCCATAGGTGCTGTTGTGTCCGTCGTGTCCGCCGGGGGAACGGGGGATGGGGGGTGGTAACAAAGCGTCAGTTGTGGCTATCGACTCAAATCACCTCAATTCCTCCTGGAAAACATGAATGTCCTGTCCGTCGTGTCCGCTGGGGGATCGGAGGATGGGATGGCGGTAACAGAGCGTCAGTTGTGACTATCGACTCAAATCACCTCAATTCCTCCTGGAAAAGTTGAATCTCCAAGCGGAATCCACCCTGAATCGCGCAGCCCGAGCGGACCGATCCCCCGGACAGGAGCGGAATCTTCGGTTGGGTCTGCTTGGGAATCGGTTCGATATTCATGGAGGAAAGAAAAAACCGGCGATCTGGCCATCCCACTCGGAGAAGAATGTGGGTCGATCGCTGGCCGATTTTGGCTTTTCGTTCCAAGCGTCAGCCGGTGTTCGTCCGTCGAGATGCTGATGAGCTCGGCAGTGGTTGTACCAGAACCGAAAGGTCCGAAGATCTTGATCGGAAAGGCTTTCTTCCGCGGCGGGTCTGGAGCGAAGCGCTTCCTTGAAGGTGCCGAAGAACCGTTCGATGCGTCCGTTTTGCCAAGGAGTACATCGCTCGGTCCGCTGATGCCGGATGCCGAGCCATCGGAGCCCGAAGCGGAAGATCCTAGACGTCAGCACTCGCTCATTGTCGGTGCGAAGGCAGCCGGGAACGCCGAATCGCTCGATGACCTCCAAGATTTCCCTCAGAATCGCAATAGACGCCTTTGTCCGGATCCGGCGCAAGGCGATGCAAGCCCGGGTGCCGTGGTCGATGATGCCGAGAACAGGTTCCTGGTCGACATAGGTCAGGTCGAGGCCCCAGATGAGATTTTTGAGCAAGGGTCTGTCTCGGCCGCCGGTTCTTGATCTCCCTTCGACGGCGGAGAATCTCGAATTGATTGTCTCGAATCCTGTCGGCGACGTAGGTTTTTCCGACCGGCCCCCAAAGCGCATTGAACGTGGCGCTGATCTGTCGGCAGCCGGCGTTGGGCATCAGCGCCGCGAGCCGTAGGACTTCCTTTTTCACCCAAGGAGGCTTGGGGCGGGCGAAGACTCGGTCTCGGCCGAGGTATTTTTGGCTCTTCGACCTCGGCGTCTTCGTCGAGATCGGCGAAGCAGCTGGACACCGGCGCGAAATCCGGTGATCAAGAGCATCGTAGCGATCGCGAGAGCGAGGATGGCAGCTTCGAAATCCTGCGTCATCTTTAGGTCATACACGGAGGAGGTGCGCGAGCCGGCAGAGTTGTCGGATCGGAGCGTTTGGCAGCACCGCTCGGTGTGCGTTTTTCAAAGTTGAGTCGTTTTGTCTCGGAATGGTTTGAGCCGTGGATAGACTCGGGACAACGTAGGCGTGAGGGCTCGGTGCTGTGGAGTCGAAGAAGCAAGTTTCAGTGGACGGCAAATCAGTCGAAGTGGAATGGAAATCGCCTTTCTTCCGAGGATTCTCTATCGGGGTCGCAGGAAAAGCCGAGGCGATTCCTATCCACGTAAGGGAGCTTGCATGGGGCCGTGAGGTTCGTTTAGACGGCCTTCCACCTATGGTGGTCAAATTGCTCCCCGGGCGATTTGGCTCCAAAGTCAACATCTCTTCCATCGAGACGGGGGAGGCTCTATTTGCAGCAGTCGACAAGCCGACTGTTCGAGGCTTGCTTCTTCTCTTTCTGTTGCCTCTGACCGTCTTTTTCCTGCTCGACCCGGTTTTTCTGATCGAGAACCGACTGGATGGGTCGCCGATTTCCGTCCTTGCAGCAGGGATCTGGCTGTCGGCGGGAGCCGCCGCATTGCTGAGTCTTCGGCCGCATCGACTCTTGCCTGTCGCCTTGTGTATCGGAGCGATTCTGGGCTATTCGAGATTCGCCGTCCTGTTGTATACGGAATTTGAGCTGGTGCTCGAATCTGGATGTCTGCTCTGTCCGGTATTCGTGATTCCTGGGGTTTTATTTGCTATCGGTCTGGTCGGCGATCTCACTGAGTAATCGGTTCCGGCCTAGGTAGGAGAAGATCGTGATTCGTAAATGGCTGGACTATCTGCTGGGGGAGAGGTACTTCGCGCGAGCGTTGGGTCCTGCTTCATGGCTGGTGTGGGGCAGTAGGGAAGATCGGTGGTGGCTCAAACGGACCGGCGGGGAGCGAGACCGCGGCGCGGCCAGTTTCGGCCGTCTAGAAATGATTGAAGGCAAGGTCAACATACAGGAGGATCTCGATCTCAGGGTGCAGCCGGTTTGGTTAGGGCGAAAGATCCAGATCGAAGGTGGCGACCAGATGTGGGCCCAGGTCGACCCGATCACCCTGCTCAGAAGGGTAGCTTTTGTGACCTGCTATTGTCTCTTCTTGGCGCTAGGAATCGTAATCCTTGGATTTCTGTTGGGCACCCCGACCGAACAGCTGGCCACCATCGGCTTCTTGCTACTGCCCGTGACAGCACTCTATGGACTGAGGCGAGGGTCTCGTGCTTTGATCCTATGCCAGACACCTGTTCTTCTGGTTGTAATTGTCACCAGTCTCTATTTTATCTTTGCAATCGAGGGTCCCGGCCTGTTCATCTCCAAATTCTGGTCGCTTGGATCAATTGTGGTTCATTCGCTTGCAATTTGGGAAGTCTTAAGAGCCAGAGCCGCACTGGACAGCGAGCTGGTCGGGTTTGTCGAGCCGTCGACGTAAGCGGCTGCCTTGTCCGGGCCTGCCAAGCCCCGCTTGTCGGGGCAACTCCAGATAGGAATTCTTCAGGCGCCAACGGCAGACGGTGGGAAGGAAGTATCATCGATGATGGAAGCTGTAGGCGTAGGCGCGACTTGATAGGAGGAGAAGGCATTTCCAAAGCAAAGCACTTGAGGTACTCAAAGCTGCTGTTCGGCGTGGCGATTCTTGTACCCCCGGTAGCAGGGGGAGTGTACGGAATCTTTTTTCGTGAATGGTGGCTCCTAGTCGTAGCTTTTTCGTTCTCGGTGCTGATCTTATGTATCGAGCTCTACACGCTGGGCTCGCAGTCTGATCCGTATCGGGTCATTTTTAGGCCGGCCTTGGCCGAAGAGCTGCGCGAGGCGCCGGGTGCGTCCAAAGGAATCGTGCGCTCGTTCGTTTTCCACTGCACGTTGGTGCTCTTCGCCTTTCTGTGCTTGTGGGCTTTGGACGGGCTCTACTTGCAACCCTGGGACTGGAATACCTCTGAAATGCGCACGACCGAAGGGATTGTCCTTCGTTCCCGGGATGTCGGGAGCAGCTTCATCTCTACGATTCGGTACACACCAGAGGGTCTGGGTAAGCAGGACGACCTCAAGCTATGGGTGGTGGGTCCTAGACTTGAGCCGCGGGCATCGATCGAGGTGTACTATGCCGTCGGGGATCCCAAGCGTTCGGGAGTAGAGGGAATGGTGCGGTGGAAGCTCTTCGACTCGCTGATCGGATTTCCCTTTGCCGTCATCGTCTCTCTGTTCTGGCTACGGGCGAGGGTTCAGCGCTTTTCAAGTTCGAAACGATTTTGCTCGGTATAGCTCGACATGTGGTTAGACTCGCATCTGGGTCTCCTCTCGCTGAGCTCTAGGGAGATGGTGGAACACGGCCTTTTCTCTCTCAGCATGGCAGGGTCGGCCGCTCTTCTAGGATTGGGTAGTTTTTGGTTGTCATTTCGGATTTTAGAGCCTGCCGAAGATGGGTTGGCTCCAGGAAAGACAGATTACCGATGAAGATAGCCTACTTCGGCAGGCGACGCCGGACGATCGACCTGGATGGGCTTTCACTCGAAATCTCTTGGGTCTGGGATTTTCGAAGGCTCGAGATTGCCGATGGCTCGGGGCCGATCCTGAAGGGAGAAAGTCGAAGCCGGCTGCGGAAGGGCGTCCGTCTCTCGAGCCAGGATGTGGTCGTAGAGGTCCGATTGAAAGAACCCGCGGATGTGGCTTCGGATTACCTCCTGCTACGACGCCTGGATCGCTTCAAGTCGCTCAAAATCATCGATGTTGAGACCCGGATCGCGAAACATGCGCTTTTCGCCGGATTGCTCGGTTTGGTGTATCTGATCTTTGCTTTAGTCGCAGACCTCGGGCCGCGAGATCGATGGGTGAGCCTTGCGATTGGCGTCTTTGCTTCTTGGGTGGCGGTGGCCCCAAAGCTCTGCAGGAGTCGCTGGTGGGCTGGGGGCCTGCTGCTCTTTTTCCCGGCGGTTTTGGCCGTCACGACGATGGCGGTCGTCGTCTACTCTGGCTCCCTGGTTTTGAAGGTGACTGCCGTGGTGGGCAGTGGATTGACCATTTTCCGGAGTGTGGCTCCCACGAAGGAAACGTGGGAGGATTTAGTGTCTCGATTCAGGAGGCCGTGATTGATTTGGAGGTGATCGGGGAGTAAAAGGTTAGGGTGTTCAGGAATGCAATGAGTCGGTGACGACTGACATAGATAGTCATAACTTAAATTTTGACTATCTATAGTCCCTTCGCATTCCCCATCGCCCCGCTCATGCTCGCCCGAATTCACTAGGGGCTGTCCATGATTGAGCTACATAACCTGCCGGTTCTTGCCTCGAACCTGCACACCCCATCCTCGTCCCTCCGGCAAGACGCACTTTGTGGAGCAAACCGAAGCGAGTCTCAGCCGAGATCGAGGTCGAGCTCCTTGAGGCGTGCTAGGAGTGCCCGGGGAGACACATGAAGAGCGCGGGACATGGCAACTCGGTTTCCTTGGTGTTCAGCGGCCACCGTTTCGATTTGAGCCCGGGCGAGCTCGGAGGCCTTGGGTACCCGAGGGTTGGCGGCGCAGAGGCGGTACGCCGCTGATGCTGAAATCCGCAAGCGTCGCGCCGCGCCGCGGACGCTCCAATCTGCTGCCTCTAGGGCCTCGAGAAGCTCCGCCCCTGTGATCTCGCCAGGGGACCGAGGAGCGTCGGCCGACGGGGGGGCCTGGGCGTCGACTTTCCTCAAGCAAGGGCTCGATTTCGGCAAGCTCGTTTGGGCCTGTTTGACGCTGCCGGCAACGATCTCTCGAGCCACGTTCTTGAGCTCACGCACGTTGCCTGGCCAGTCATATCGGGTGAGAACACCCACCAAATCGGCACTGAGCCAAGGGCTCTCGTCGGGGCCGGCTGGGCTCAAGAGCTCACTTTTGCCTTCGGCGGCGAGCTCATGGCGCAGGAAATGGATGAGAAGTCGGCCGATATCCTCACGGCGCTCGCGTAAGGGGGCGATTTCGATTTTGGTGGTCAGGCGGTGCAGCAAAGGGGCGCGAAAGTCACCCCTGGCCATGGCGGCTTCGAGGTCGGCGTCGGTCGCGGCGATCACCCGAACATCGCTTTTTTGAGGCTCGTTTCCACCGAGGCTTTGTATTTCTCCCTGTTCAATGGCCCGCAATAGGGCGACCTGGATTTCGGAAGGGGCTTCGCCGATTTCGTCGAGCAACAAGGTGCCACCCTCGGCTCGCTCGAAGTATCCCTGGCGTTTTCGATCGGCGGTGGAGTGAGCGCCCCGTGCTACCCCGAAAAGCTCGGCTGCCGCGAGCTCGCGGGGCAGAGCACCGAGGTTGATCGACAGGCTCTTGCCGCGGCGCCCCGAGAGACGGTGGATCGCTTGAGCGACGAGCTCTTTGCCCGTGCCGGTTTCGCCGCGGAGGAGCACCGGATCGTTGCGGCGGGCGGCCCGTTCGATCTGTTCGCGCAGACGGACGAGAGCGGGGCTGTCACCGATCAGGCCGTGATCTCGGGTCGATGGGGTGAGCAGCTCTGTGTGGTGCAGGAGCAGGGCGACGCGGCGGGCGAGCACGAGGACCACGCCACGATCGAGGGCGTCCGGGGAAAGGCGTTGTTTTTGAGTGAGCGCTTCACCGTCGAGGGTGAGCAGGGTGTTGGTCTCCTTGGGATCGATTTCCAGGCCTTGGTCGGCGCATTGGCCGAGAGGGTTGAGTAGGAGGCTTTTACGGCTGAGGCGTGCGTCTTCCAGGTAGCGCGGTCTGCCCTGGTCGCGGGGTGGGGCGAAGTGGGGTTCAAGACGGGAGAGGCGGACGCTTTGGTTGGAAAGAAAAGGGGTGAGCACCGCATGCTCACCGATGCGCGCGGGATCGGGATGGGCGATGAGGGTGAGGCAGGCGGTAGGGGGCTCGTCGGCGAAGAGGTTCTGAGCAGAGCTGGCGGGCCGGGTGTGGGTTTGAGAGGCATCGTGGGACATGGCGGGATTGTAGCAATCACTACGGCTGTTTTCAGCGACTTGAACGTTTTGGTGCATTGTGGATGCTTCGAAGCGTCCATGCAGATGAATCAGGCGGGACCCAGATGGGCAAGAAACTCAGCCCAGAGGCCTAGGTCAGGGGTTTTGAAGGATTTCTAATCAGGTAGACGTTTGGCATGCGGCTTGCTCTAGCAAGGGCAGAGCAGAGAGTTGCAGAGCGTTATGGGTGGAGCGATCGAGAGGAAGGAGCTTGTGATGAAGCACGTGATGGTTTGGGCTTGGGTTTTAGTAGGTATCTTCTTTTTTGGGGTGGTAGCACAGGGGCAGTGGCAGACGACGGGGAGCCTTGAAGCTCCTCGGATCCATCACACCTCAACGCTTCTGCCTTCGGGCCAAGTGCTCGTCGTCGGAGGCTTCAACGGACCCATCGGTGGACGCTTCAACAACAGCTATTTGTTGAGTGCTGAAATTTACGATCCGACCACGGGAACATGGACCGACGCCGGACACCTCACCACCCCACGATCTCAGCACACATCGACGCTTCTGCCCTCGGGCCAGGTGCTCGTCGTCGGAGGCCGGAACGGAAGCGGCTCTTTGTCGAGCGCTGAAATTTACGATCCAAGCACGGGAGCATGGAGCAACACCGGACACCTCGCCAACCCACGATCTAGGCACACGTCGACGCTTCTGCCCTCGGGCCAGGTGCTCGTCGTCGGAGGCTGGAATGGCGGCTCTTTGTCGAGCGCTGAAATTTACGATCCGACCAAGGGAACATGGACCAACGCCGGAAACCTCGCCAACCCACGAGTTGACCACACGTCGACACTTTTGCCCTCGGGCCAAGTGCTCGTCGTCGGAGGCTACAGCGGAGGAGGCTACAGCGACATTTCGTTGAGCGCTGAAATTTACAATCCGACCACGGGAACATGGACCGAGGCCGGACGCCCCGCCACCCGACGATTTGAGCACACGTCGACGCTTCTGCCCTCGGGCCAGGTGCTCGTCGTCGGAGGCTACGTCGGAAGCGGCGGCTCTTTGTCGAGCGCTGAAATTTACGATCCGATCAAGGGAACATGGACCGACGCCGGAAACCTCGCCAACCCGCGACGTCAGCACACGTCGACGCTTCTGCCCTCAGGCCAGGTGCTCGTCGCCGGAGGCTACGGTAGCGGCTATTTGTCGAGCGCTGAAATTTACGATCCGAGCACGGGAACATGGAGCGACGCCGGAAACCTCGCCAACCCGCGAGGTCAGCACACGTCGACGCTTCTGCCCTCGGGCCAGGTGCTCGTCGCCGGAGGCCAGAACGGTAGCAACATCTGGTCGAGCGCTGAAATTTACGATCCAAGCACAGGAACATGGAGCGACGCCGGAAACCTCGCCAACCCACGAGAGGACCACACGTCGACGCTTCTACCCTCGGGCAAAGTCCTCGTCGTCGGAGGCTACAACGGCGGCTATTTGTCGAGCGCTGAAATTTACGATCCGAGCACGGGGATATGGAGCGACGCCGGAAATCTCGCCAACCCACGATCTAGGCATACGTCGACGCTTCTGCCCTCGGGCCAAGCGCTCGTCGTCGGAGGCTACGGCGGAAGTGGCGCCTATTTGTCGAGCGCTGAAATTTACGATCCAAGCACGGGTACATGGAGCGACGCCGGGCACCTCGCCAACCCACGATCTAGGCACACGTCGACGCTTCTGCCCTCGGGCCGGGTGCTCGTCGTCGGAGGCTACAGCGGAGGCGGCGGCTCTTTGTCGAGCGCTGAGACTTACGATCCGAGCACGGGTACATGGAGCGACGCCGGACGCCTCGCCACCTCACGATATGACCACACGTCGACGCTTCTGCCCTCGGGCAAGGTCCTCGTCGTCGGAGGCAGAAACGGCGACGGCTCATTGTCGAGCGCTGAGCTCTACGATCCGAGCACGGGAACACGGAGCTACACCGGACGCCTCGACATCCCACGATATGACCACACGTCGACGCTTCTACCCTGGGGAGGAGTATTCGTCGTCGGAGGCAGAGGCCAAGAAACCGACGGCGACTATATCAATTGGCGGAGCGCTGAAATTTACGATCCAAGCACGGAAACATGGAGCGACGCCGGACACCTCGCCACCTCACGAGCTCGGCACACGTCGACGCTTCTGCCCTCGGGCCAGGTGCTCATCGTCGGAGGAGTCTCCAACGGCGATGGCCAATCGTGGAGCGCTGAAATGTACGACCCGAGCACGGGCACATGGAACGTTGCCGGCGGCCTCGGCTACCTACGATTTGACCACACGTCGACGCTTCTGCCCTCGGGCAAAGTCCTCGTCGTCGGAGGCTACTACGGCCCTTTGCCGAGCGTTGAAATGTACGCGAGCACCTCGCCGCCAGAATCCAGAAAACCAATCATCCAATCCGCATCCCAGATCCGCTACGGCGAGCCGCTCACCATCACCGGTCAGTTCCGAGGCGACTCCGAATCAAGCGGCGGAAATACCGCAAGCTCTGCCGTCAACTTTCCCATCCTCCACCTCAGAGCCTTGGCCGAAACAGCGCACCACACCCTCATCATCGACCCCCAAAGCAATTTCTGGGACGCTCCCAGAACCCTCACCGTCAGCGATCTTCCCCCTACGATCTACCCAGGCCCCCACCTCCTGACAGTCATCGTTGCTGGTGTCCCCAGTGAGCCTGTCCTCGTCGACATGGAATGTAGCGTTGCCATTACATCCCATCCGGTCGATCAAGCCGTCGAGTTGGGAGAAAGTGCCACCTTCACCGTCCAATCCCAGGGGGGGCGTTTTTACCAATGGCAAAAAAACGGAATCGACATACCCGGTGCCACCGAACCTACCTATACCGCTCCGCCGATCAGCACCAACGATACGGCAGCGGTCTATCGTGTTGTCGTCAGCAACGGCTGCGCTGAAGAGTATTCCGAACCGGCTGAGCTGACCATCAGCGAGGGTGTCTTTCCCCTGGCTGAGTTGATCCAGCCGACCGGCGGTGAGTATTGGCTTTTGTCCTCTCCCGATACCCCGGACACACCCAATACGGAGCTGATCACCTGGACGATGAGCGATAATTTCTTCATCTGCCAGGTCGAGTTGGCCCTGATTTACTCAGAAAGCGCCGGTAGCTGTGTTGAGCCTTTAAGTCCCGAACATGGAAAAGTCCTCAAGACTTTCGGGGAATCAGGTGCCTCCTGCACCTTCCCGGGGGTAGAAACCACCAGCTGGCTCTACACCCTTCCCACAGAGCTCCCTTCGGGTACTCCGGGATCGAGCTATAGGATCCGTCTTTGCGTCACGGATCCGGCGGGCAATGTCACCCAGGTGGAAAGCCTGGACCCTTTCTTCATCACAGACCGCAGAAACGATATCCATACCCTTCTAATCACCCATTCCGACCGAATCGACATCACCCCAGAGCTAAATATTCGTTTACAAAACCTGATCAATCATCCCAATGTCCAAGGTCTTCTCATCGACCTCGCGGACGTCACCGACCTCAATGACGACTTCTACGCCCCCTGGGACGCCGGCGAGATAAGCGCCAACGAGGTCCTCTTCGCCCAGGGCGGAATCCACGACTACCTCCTGAGCCTGCTCGACATCTATCCCAAAGTCGAGCACCTCCTGCTCGTGGGCGACGATTCCGTCATTCCCATGACTCGCCTCATGGATCGGACCCTCCTTCTGCCTGAAGTCGCCTATGCTCCCGAGCTGCCGCCCGGCAGCACGGTTCAGCAAGCCCTCGAAGCCAACCACTACCTCAGCGATGATCCGTTGGCCACTCGCGGCTCTCTGCGTCCCCATCAGCTCAACGGCAGAATCCACCTCGCCGATCTGAATATCGGTCGCCTCGTGGAAACGCCGTCGGAGATCAGTGCCGCCATCGATGCCTATGTCGCCCAAGACGGCGTGCTCGATCTTTCCCAACGAGCTCCCAAAGCTCTGGTGACGGGGTATGACTTTCTCCAGGATTCCGCCCACAGCATCAAGGGTATTTGGAGCGGCGTCTACACCCCGGAAGAAGTGGACGGCCAGTTGATCAGCAGTGGTTGGGGCGTGCCGTCCAGTGGAACCAGCGTCGAAGAACGTCGCGATCTGCTCTACAACGCCCTCGCCCAAGCTCCCGGCATCACGAGCTTGGGCGGCCACGCCACCCATGCCGAAGAAGGGGTTCCCGGCATCGATCGCTATGATTTGCAAGGTCTCTCCGCTACGGACATCGCTGCTCTCGACCTTTCGGGGTGCGTGATCTATGCCATCGGCTGCCACGGCGGCCTCCCGGTCCCTGATGAGATGGATCTGCCCCAAAGCTTCCTGGGTGCCGGCGCCGGCGCATATTTGGCGGGTAGCGGCTACGGCTGGGGATTGCTCCAGGGCATCGGCCTCAGCGAGCGTCTCTCCGTCATCCTCACCCGAGAGCTGGCCAACCCGGAGCCCCAAAGAATCGGCGACGTCATTCGCAGGAGCAAGGCGTTTTACTACGACACCTCGCCCCGCTGGGACGACTATGACACCAAGGTCCTGCACCAGCCGATTCTCTACGGCTTCCCGATGTATATCGTGCAAACCGATTCCTGGCCACCGGTGCCCCTAACGCCGACAGGGCGGGTCGGAGTGACCACCGCTACCTCGAATATGGGGCTTCCGCCCCACGTCGTCGGCCTTGAGATCAACTTCGACTTCACCGGCCCGGACGTTTACCGAAAATTCGACGCCGACGGCAATCCCACGTCGGAGTGTCCCCCAGAAGGTTGTTATTACGAGCTCAACGGCCTCGTCAGCGGGGAGTCGGACCTGCCGCTCGAGCCCTACTTCCGCTACAACTCCAGCCTCGCGGGTACCAGCCAGCACGGCATTCTCTGGTTAGGCGGAACGTACCTCGAAGAAGAGGGTTGGACACCGGTTTTCGGTCGGCTCGCCTCCAACGATTCCGGCGATCACGGTCAGGGATCGACGCCGCCGAAGATCTTTCTGCCGCCGCGCGGCCCGCAACCCTTGGATCGTGGTGATCTCCCGGGTTGCCCTGCCTATGATCAGGAAGTCAACAGCTTGGTCGTCACCACCGGCGCCCCGGCCCAGGCTCCGGGGGACGAGGTGGGTGAGTACAGCCTCCATCGCCTCGATCAGAACATCGAGCTCGAGGTGTTCTACTTCAACAATCTCAGCGATCCAAACGAGAACTGCGACCGTCAAGGTCCGAGCTTCAGCAATGGCGAGCCCCACACCGTGAGCGGTACCACCTTGCATTGGTCAGTGGAGGTGGAAGACGAAGCCGGTGTTTGGCGCGTGGTGGTGGTCTGGGACGACGAGCCGGCAGCCCGGTGGCGTCCCCTCGAATTGAGCTACGACACGGTCACCGATCGGTGGACGGGCAGTCTGCCCGCGGCCGATAGGGGAGAGCTGACCTACATGCTGCAAGCCGTGGACAACCGGGGCAATGTGGCCTGGAAAGAGCTCGACTCCGAATTGCCTCCTTCGGGCGTCCCTCTCGGCCTGGCCGAGGTCTTCACCGTCCCGATCGGCGAGGGTGAGGTTGATCTCGAGCTCGCCTTGAGCGTCCCCGCTCAGGTCGAAGCCGGCGACGCATTCACCCTCGTGATGAATGTGCTCAACCATGGCCCCGATCCGGCCCACGGTCTCACCGTGAGCCTTAGCCTGCCCGAGGACGGGATATACATCTTCGGCAGTGGTGATGGTTGGACCTGCGACCTCACGCCTCCCGTGCTCGACTGCGCCGGTGCTCTGCTCGAAGTGGGCGAGAGCTCGGAGATCTTTGTGCAGCTCATGGCTCCCGGCTACGGTGGTACGCAGCACTTCAACGCCTGCGTCGTCGCCGCCGAGGCCGATCCCAACGGCCCCGCTTGTGCTGATGCCGACCACCTGGTGATCGATGAGAGCATGACCGATCTGCGGATCATCAAGGAGGACGGCGGCATTATCGCGATGCCCGGCGAGCCCATCGTCTACTCGATCACGGTCACCAACGAAGGGCCTAATCCGGCCCCCGACAGCCGTGTGGTCGACATCTTTCCGCCTGAGCTGCTCAATGTGACCTGGTCCTGCACGGCCACGGTCGGATCTTCGTGTACGGCTTCAGGTAGCGGCCATATCGACGATTTGGTCGATCTCGAGGTCTACGGCACGTTGATCTACATCGCCACCGCCATCGTCGATCCCGACGTCATCTCAGGACCCATCGTCAACGTCGCCACGGTGGAGGTCTCATCCGCCATGAGTGACTTCGTCCAGGCCGACAACAACGATTATGTGCTCACCCCAACCTTCCATGACTACATTTTCAGCGACGGCTTCGAAAGCGGAGATCTCAGCACTTGGGAATGATCGTACACCTGTGAAGAAAACCTTTATTTGACTTAGTGCCGAAGGGAAGGGACTTGTGATGAAGCAGATAATAGTTATGGCCTTGGTTTTAGTAGCTGTTTTGTGTCTTGGACCGGTGGTGGAAGGGGAGTGGCGGACGACGGGTAGGCTCGATGTTGCGCGAGGTGGGCACACGTCGACGCTTCTCCCTTCGGGTAAGGCCCTTGTCGTCGGCGGCTACAATTACAATGACAATGACCGCTTTTTGTCGAGCGCTGAAGTGTACGATCCGAGCACTGGTACATGGACCGGCGCCGGAAACCTCACCAACTCACGACGTTGGCACACGTCGACGCTCCTCCCTTCGGGCAAGGTCCTCGTCGTCGGGGGCAGCAGCATTGGCGGCACTTTGTCGAGCGCTGAAATTTACGATCCGAGCACCGGCACATGGACCGACGCCGGACACCTCGACAACCCACGAGAGAGACACACGTCGACACTCCTCCCATCGGGCCAAGTGCTCGTCGTCGGAGGCCAAACCGACATCGAGTTGCCGAGCGCTGAAATCTACGATCCGAGCACCGGCACATGGACCGACGCCGGACACCTCGACAACCCACGATGGGGACACACTTCGACGCTTCTCCCCTCGGGCCAGGTCCTCGTCGTCGGAGGCTGGAACGGCATCAGCATTTTTTCGAACGCGGAAATGTACGATCCGAGCACGGGTACATGGACCGACGCCGGAAACCTCGACAACCCACGAGAGGGACACACATCGACGCTCCTCCCTTCGGGCCAGGTCCTCGTCGTCGGAGGCAGCAGCGGCGGCCATTTGTCGAGCGCTGAAATCTACGATCCGAGCACCGGCACATGGACCGACGCTGGAAACCTTGCCAACCCACGAGCTCGTCACACGTCGACGCTTCTCCCCTCGGGCAAGGTGCTCGTCGTCGGAGGCAACAGCATCGGTGGCTCTTCGTCGAGCGCTGAAATCTACGATCCGAGCACCGGCACATGGACCGACGCCGGAAACCTCGACAACCCACGAGAGAGACACACGTCGACACTCCTCCCATCGGGCCAAGTGCTCGTCGTCGGAGGTATCGGCATCGGCGGCACTTCGTCGAGCGCTGAAATGTACGATCCGAGCACGGGTACATGGACCAACGCCGGAAGCCTCGACAACCCGCGATCTGGTCACTCATCGACGCTTCTCCCCTCGGGCCGGGTCCTCGTCGTCGGAGGAACCAACGGCGGCGATTTGTCGAGCGCTGAAATCTACGATCCGAACTCGGTTACATGGACCGACGCCGGACACCTCACCACGCCAAGACGTTGGCAGACGTCAACGCTTCTCCCCTCGGGCAAAGTCCTCGTCGTCGGAGGCTACTCCTTCGGCTATTTGTCAAGCGCTGAAATCTACGATCCCAGCTCGGGTACATGGACCGACGCCGGACACCTCCTCGCCACCCCACGATATTGGCACACGTCGACGCTTCTCCCCTCGGGCAAGGTCCTCGTCGTCGGAGGCAACAGCATCGGTGGCTCTTTGTCGAGCGCTGAACTGTACGATCCCAGCACCGGCACATGGACCGACGCCGGACACCTCGACAACCCACGAGGGGGCCACACGTCGACGCTTCTCCCCTCGGGCAAGGTCCTCGTCGTCGGAGGCCAGTCCGTCCTCGAGTTGTCGAGCGCTGAAATGTACGATCCCAGCACCGGCACATGGACCGACGCCGGACACCTCGACAACCCACGATCTGGTCACACGTCGACGCTTCTCCCCTCGGGCAAAGTCCTCGTCGTCGGAGGCCACAGCATCGGCGGCACTTTGTCGAGCGCTGAACTTTACGATCCGAGCACCGACACATGGTCCGACGCCGGACACCTCACCAACCCACGACTTGGTCACACCTCGACGCTTCTCCCATCGGGCCAGGTACTCGTCGTTGGAGGCCAAAGCATCGGCGGCACTTTGTCGAGCGCTGAACTTTACGATCCGAGCACCGACACATGGTCCGACGCCGGACACCTCACCAACCCACGATATAGGCACACGTCGACGCTTCTCCCCTCGGGCAAAGTCCTCGTCGTCGGAGGTTGGAACCTCAGCGAGAGCTATTTGTCGAGCGCTGAAATTTATGAGATGCCCTCCCCGCCAGAATCCAGAAAACCAGTCATCCAATCAGCATCCCAGATCCGCTACGGCGAGCAGCTCACCCTCACCGGTCAGTTCCGAGGGGACTCCGAAGCGAGCGGCGGAAACACACAAAATTCTGCTGTCGACCATCCCATCATTCATCTCCGTTCCTGGGATGGAACAGAGCACCACACCCTCATCCCCGACCCCCAAGGCAACTTCTGGGACGCCCCTAGAACCCTCACCGTTAGCGAGCTCCCCAATACCATCAACATCGGCTCTCACCTCTTGACCGTCACCGTCGCCGGGGTCCCTAGTGAGCCGGTCCTCGTCAACTTGGAATGTAGCCTCGCCGTCACCGCCCATCCAAGCGATCAAACAGCCTCCTTGGGAGAGAGCGCCACCTTCACCGTCCAGTCCCAAGGCGGACGCTTCTACCAGTGGCAAAAAGATGAAGTCGACATTCCCGGCGCCACCGGGCCCGTTTATTCCACCCCCCCGATCACCGCCAACGACGCTGGTACGACCTACCGCGCTCTCGTCGACAGCGGCTGCACCAACGAGTATTCCGAGCCAGCTGAGCTGACCATCAGCGACGATACCTCTCCCCAAGCCGAGATCACCCACCCAATAGGCGGCGAATACTGGCTCCTCTCCTCCCCGGAAACACCGGACACCCCCAACACCGAGCTCATCACTTGGTCGATGAGCGACAACGTCTTCATCTGCGAAGTCGAAGTCGCCCTCATTTACTCCGCAGACACCGGCAGCTGCGCAGATCCTCTAGAACCCGAAGATGGAGAGATCTTGACGACCTTCAGCTCAGGCGCCTGTACCTTCCCGGGATTGGACAGCAGCAGCTTCCTCTACACCCTCCCCATCGAGCCTCCTTCGGGCGTTCCTGGATCGAGCTACAAGGTTCGTGTTTGCGCCACCGACCAGGCGGGCAATGTCACTCAGGAGGAAAGCCCGAATCCCTTCTTCATCACCGATCGCGGAGACGACATCCGCACCCTCGTCCTCACTCATTTCACCAGAATGGAGGGGGAGATCACTCCCGATCTCCTGCTCGATCTCCAAAACCTGATCCACCATCCCAACGTCCAAGGCCTGCTCATCGATCTTGAAAGAGTCACTGCCATCCATGACCTTTACAACGCCTGGGACCAAGGTGACGCCACCGCCAACGACGTCCTCTTCGCCGAAGGCGGAATCCACGATTACCTCCTGAACCTGCTCGAGATCTACCCCCAAGTCGAGCACATCATGCTCATCGGCGATGATCGGGTCATCCCCATGGCTCGCCTCATGGATCGAACCACCCTGCTCCCTGAGGTCGCCTATGCGACCGAGCTGCCAGCCCACAGCACGGTTCAGCAAGCCCTCGAAGCCAACCACTACCTCAGCGACGACCCGTTGGCCACTCGCGGCTCTCTGCGTCCCCATCAGCTCGACGGCAATATCCACCTCGCCGACCTCAACATCGGTCGCCTCGTGGAAACGCCTGATGAGATCAGCGCCGCCATCGATGCCTATATCGCCCAAGACGGAGTGCTCGATCTTTCCCAAAGAGCTCCCAAAGCCTTGGTGACGGGTTATGACTTTCTCCAGGATTCCGCCCACAGAATCAAAGATTTTTTGAGCAGTTTCTACACCCCGGAGGATGTGGACGGCGAGCTGATCAGCGGTGATTGGGGCGTGCCGACCAGTGGGACCAGCGTCGACGAACGCCGCGATCTGCTCTACAACGCCCTCGCCCAAGCTCCCGGCATCACCAGCCTGGGCGGCCATGCCACCCACGCCGAAGAAGGCGTTCCGGGCATCGATCGCTTCGACCTGCAAGGTCTCTCCGCTGCGGACATCGCCGCCCTCGACCTTTCTGGGTGCGTGATCTATGCCATCGGCTGCCATGGCGGACTGCCAGTTCCCGGCGAGATGGATCTACCCCAAAGCTTCCTCGGTGCAGGAGCCGGTGCTTACTTGGCGGGTAGTGGTTACGGCTGGGGATTACTCCAGGGCATCGGCCTCAGCGAGCGTCTCTCCGTCATCCTCACTCGAGAGCTCGCCAAGCCGGAGCCCCAAAAGATCGGTTCAGTCATCCGCAGGAGCAAGGCGTTCTACTACAACACCTCTCCCCGTTGGGACGATTACGACACCAAGGTCTTGCACCAACCGATTCTCTACGGCTTCCCCATGTACATCGTGCAAACCGACGCGCCACCCGCATTGAGGCCGCCAATGGCAGGGGTCGGCGTCACCACCACTGCATCGAAGACGGGGCTCCCGCCGCACGTCGTCGGCCTTGAGATCAACTTCGACTTCACCGGTGAGGACGTCTACCGAAAATTCGACGCCGACGGCAACCCCACCGAAGACTGCCCTCCAGAAGGTTGCTACTACGAGCTCAACGGACTCGTCAGCGGTGAGTCGGACCTACCCCTTGAGCCCTACTTCCGCTACAACTCCAGTCTCGCGGGAACCAGCCAGCACGGCATTCTCTGGCTCGGTGGAACCTACTTGGAAGAAGACGGTTGGACTCCAATTTTCGGCCGGCTCGCCTCCAACGATCCCGGCGATGACGGCCAGGGATCGACCCCGCCGAAAATCTTTCTGCCGCCCCGTGGCCCGCAGCCCCTCGATCCCGGTGATCCCTCGGGTTGCCCGGCCTACGATGAGGAGGTCAACAGCTTGGTGGTCACCACCGGCACTCCGGCCCAAGCTCCGGGGGACGGTGTCGGCGAATATAGCCTCCATCGACTCGACCAGACCCTCGAGCTCGAAGTTTTCTACTTCAACAACCTGAGCGATCCGAACGAGAACTGCGACCGTCAAGGTCCGACCTTCGGCGATGCCGAGCCACACACCTTGAGCGGTACGACCTTGCATTGGTCGGTCGATGTCCAAGACGACACAGGTGTTTGGCGGGTCGTGGTGGTTTGGGACGACGAGCCGGCAGCTCGGTGGCGTTCCCTCGAATTGACCTACGACGCCGTCACCGACCGCTGGCTAGGCAGTCTGCCCGCGGCCGGTAGGGGAGAGCTGACCTATATGCTGCAAGCCGTCGACAACCGCGGCAACGTGGCCTGGAAAGAGCTCGACTCCGAGACACCTCCTTCGGGCGTCCCTCTCGGCCTGGCCGAGGTCTTCACCGTGCCAATCGGCGAGGGGGAAGCCGATCTCGATCTCTCGTTGGACGTCCCCCCGCAAGTCGAGGTCGGTGATTCCTTCACCCTAGCCGTGAGCTTGCTCAATCATGGCCCCGATCCGGCTCATGGTCTCAACACGAGCATCAACCTGCCTCCGGACGGAATCTACCTCTTCGATGGAGGCGACGGTTGGACCTGCGACCTCACACCTCCCACCCTCACCTGTACCTGGGCTCAGCTCGAGCCTGGCGAGAGCTCGGAAATCTTTGTGCAGCTCATGGCTCCCGACTATGGCGGCACGCAGCACTTCAGCGCTTGCACCGTCGCCGCCGAGGCCGACCCCACGGGTCCCGCCTGCGCTGATGCCGAGCACTTGGTGATCGATGAGAGCATGACCGATCTGCGGATCATCAAAGAAGACGGTGGCATCGTCGCGATGCCCGGCGAGCCGATCGTCTACTCGATCACGGTCACCAACGAAGGACCCAACCCAGCGCCGGACAGTCGCGTGGTCGATATCTTTCCGCCTGAGCTGCTCAATGTGACCTGGTCCTGCACGGCCACGGTCGGATCTTCGTGTACGGCTTCGGGAAGCGGGAACATCGACGACTTGGTCGATCTCGAGGTCAACGGTACGTTGATTTATTTCGCTACCGCCATCGTCGATCCCGACGTCATCTCAGGACCCATCGTCAACGTCGCCACGGTGGAGGTCTCATCAGCCATGAGCGACTTCGCCCAGGCCGACAACAACGACTTTGCCCTCACCCCAATGTTCTACGACTACATCTTTAGTGATGGCTTCGAAAGCGGGGACCTCAGTGCCTGGGAGTGAGTGCCTAGGAATGAACGGGCGCTTAAGAAACCTTTAAGGTAAATTATCTGTCATGGAAAGCGCCCGCCCCGTCCAAATCGGTAAATACCTCCTAGATCGTAGAATCGGTGCGGGAGGCATGGGCGAGGTCTACCTCGCCCACGACACCGAGCTCGAGCGTCCGGTGGCGATCAAGCTGATCCGGCGCGAGCGCCTCGAAGAGAGCGACATTCGCAACCTCTTCAGGCGCGAAGCCAAAGCCACGGCCAAGCTGCATCATCGCGCAATCGTACGGATCTACGATTTCCTCCGTTGGCAAGAGCATGAGTGCCTGGTGATGGAGTATCTCGAAGGTCAGACGTTCAAGGCCTGGCTGCAGGAACAGGGCCAGGTACCCCCCGAGGTGGCCCTCCCTCTCTTTCTAGACATCGCCGACGGCCTCGCCCACGCCCATCGGCAAGGTATCGCCCACCGCGATCTCAAACCGGGCAATCTCTGGATCACTCCCGAGCAGCAGGTCAAAATTCTCGACTTCGGTCTCGCCAAATACCTTGAGCAAGAGACGACCTTGCTCAACGGTCGGGTGGTCGGCACCCACAACTACATGTCGCCACAACAGGCCAGGGGCGAGAAGCTCGATCACCGCAGCGATCTCTTCTCCCTTGGAATCATCTTCTACCAAACCTTGACCGGGACCCATCCCTTCGAGGGTGCGAGCGCTCAGGAGACCTTGGCCAATATCCGTGCCGGGCGCCAGGAGCCGGCGAGCGACAAGAGCGATTCCGTGCCCCGGGAGATCTCGCAGCTGGTGGATCGGATGCTGGCAAAGAACCCGAGCAACCGCCCCAGCAGCGCCGACGAGGTGGTCGAGGTGATCGCCACCACCCTCGGCGAATCCCGGCCGCGTCGCCCCTTCGAATGGCGCCGGCTTTGGGCCGGGCCGTGGAATAAGGCTCGTAAAGGAATCGCCGCAGCAGCGCTTTTGGTCTCTCTCGCCCTGATTTGGGTGGGGACCCTGACCCTCCCAGGCTATTTTTCCTCACAAGAAGCATCCCTAGGGCCCGAGCTCCGTCCCTCGCTCGTCGTTCTCGGAAGGGCTGAGCAGGATTGGGTCGTGACAGCCATCGCTGAAATATTGAGCGCCCACCTCGGTGCCGACGATGCGTTCTATGTGCTTCCCAGCTCACACTCTGCGTATATTCCGTCGCCGCAGGCTCTCACTCAGGAGGCATTGGCGCACTTACGGAAAGTATTGAGGGTCGATTATTTCGTGCTCAGCGAGTGCCGGGTGGTCGATGACGTCTGGCAGATTCGGCTGCGGCTAGTCGACGCCCGCCGAGGTAAGGTACAAGCGGAGACCTCGGTGGTAACGACAGCCTCGACCGGCTCGGCCTTTTTGGGTGAGGTCGAGATGCTCCTCGAAGAGGCAGCCGCCACCCTCCGTGCCGAGCTCGGCCGCGAAGGGCTCCCCCCGGAAGATCTATGGGCGGCCCGCGCTACGTTTCCCGATGGCGCGGCAGGACATTTCTATGCACAGGGCCTCGCGGCCGAGCAGAGGGGCGAGCCCCGGGTCGCCCTGGACTTCTTCGCCGACGCGATTGCCGAGGATCCGGAGGCTCCCATGCCTTATGCTGCCCAGGCCGCCGCCTTGACCGCCTTGGGGGAGTTGGAAGCTTCGGCAAAGGCGGGGGCTCGCGCTATGCAGCGTAGTGAGGTATTGAGCGCAGCGCAGCAGCGTCAAATCGCTGCTCGCAACGCCGCCTTCGCCGAAGACTGGCAATCTGCCGCCAATTTCTACCAGGCCAACATCGAAGCCTTTCCCGACGTCTTAGGCTATGGTCGAGGCCTTGCGGAAGCTCTCTATTACCTGGATGATGCCGGCGCTGCTCTGGATCGGCTCGGCGAGCTTGAAAAGCTCTCCCGCTCTCTGCTCGACGACGGTCGCCTCGATCTCCTTGCCGCATATGCCACCTTCCGCCTCGGCGACCTACCCTCGGCTGAAGCCGCTGCGCTTCGAGCGGCGGAGATCGGAGAAACTTTAGACCACCCTCGGCTTTACGCAGAAGCCCAAATTGTTCTTTCGATGACCCTCAGCCTCCTTGGGAGAAAGGAAGGAGCCCGTCGGGCCTGGGAAACGGCACGCACCGCCGCCGCTCAGACGGGCCATCGATTGATTCTGTTGAATGCCTTTCATCAGAATGTGGATAGCCTTTTTCGCGCCGGGCAGATCGCCGAAGCTGTGCGCCAATTCGGCCGCCATCGCGAGCTTTATCGCGAGGCTGAGAAACCTGCGGATGAGGCCAGAATGGCCTACAACTTGGGAACCGCCTTAATGGATAGGGATCCCAAGGCCGCCACCGTATTGCTCAGCGACGCTCGGACGATCTCCGACGATCTCGGCCTAGAAGGGCAGAGTGCGGCCGCCGAATTCAGTCTCGGCGCAGTGGCCCAGCTCCGCGGTCGCCTAGATATCGCACGTATCCATTACCAGACCGCCCTGGACAGCTTTACCCAGCAGAATCAGCAGGTATTCCGCGCCGCGGTATTGACCAGCCTCGGAGAAATCGCCTTTTTCGCGACCGAGTTTGAAAAGGCTTTAGACCTCCACACCCAGGCTCTCGAGATCAACCGCGCATTGCCTTATCCTTCGGGCGTCGCCTATGACACGTTTCGCATCGCCGAAACGCTGCGCCATCAAGGTGAGCTCGAAAGGGCCCATGAGCACTACAACACATCCCTTGAGGCCCGTGAGGGCTTGGGAGACACCGTGGGCGCAGCCGAGACTCGCATCGGTCTAGCGCGGCTCAACCTGGTGCGTAAGAATTTTGGCGACGCCTTGACTGATTGCCGCACAGCGGCTCGTGATTTACTCGATGCCGGCTCTATGGATTTCTTTGTGCTGGCTCGGATCACCGAGGCCAGGGTTCACATGGCTCAGGGTGAGAACGAGGTTGCCCGCTTTATGTTGGACGAAATTCAGCTTCACGCCGATCAAAGCGTCGACCGGCGTGTGGATTTTGAAATGCGCCTCCTCGCCGCTCATCTCGAGCAGGACCCCGGAGCGCTTGAGCGGTTGGCCCAAGATGCCAGGTCGGGGGGCGACCATCTCTATGCCGCCCTGGCGGCAGGTCAGGGCCAGTAATTGGCTCTGATCCTCGGTGGGTGTCCTGCAGACGCGGGCACATCGACAGAAGGCGGACCAGCCAGGGCATTCGAACGAAAACAGGGTAGCGCCTAAAATCATGAAGACGGACCAGCCAGGGCGTTTGAACGCAAATAGGGTAGCGCCCAGAATCGTGCAAAATTGCACGCTGGGACAAAGCTTCACTTTGCCCCATCCAGGCCGAGGGTCTCAAGAGTTTCAATGGACGATCCTTCAACGGACACTCCGCCGCGGTGAATTGGAATCGACGCCGAGCCTGAAAACCGGGCTCGGCGTCGTCTCATTTAGGTGGTCCGATTTGATTTGCGGATGGGGTGCCTTAAACGTACACTTTTCACACACAAGGATCCTCAGCGGCTGGGCCCGGTGCTCCATCGACGAGCAGGACCTCACCGCTCAAAGGGAGAAGCTCTCGGGGTTCGCACGGAAAGAAGGCACATCCGACTTTCAATCCTCGCTTCGGTAAGCCGCTGCCAAATTCGGAGGGGCAAATGTTGCTCAAAAGCTTGTTGATCATCCTGATTCTCGCTGTGACTCATGTTCCCGTAACCCCTGCCCAGACCTCGGACTCTTTCGATCATTTGGCGAAGCTGAAGGCGAGTGATCCAGGCAGTAACGAACACTTTGGCAACGCCGTGTCCATGAGCGATTCGATCTTGTTGATAGGTGCCTATCAGGATCTTTTGGATGGTTCCCCCAATGGAGCCGCCTATGTTTTCCGGCCTACCGACGACGGAACCCGCAATTGGCAAGAGGTCGCCAAACTGACACCGAAAGTTCCCTTGGCTTTCGACGATTTCGGCTACTCGGTTTCCCTTTCCGGCACAATCGCCGCGGTGGGTGCTCCCAAAAGTGACGATCCGGGCCTAGAGTCGGGATCGGTTTACCTCTTCGCCCCGTCCGACGAGATATCGGACGATTGGACGCAAATAGCCGAGCTTGAGCCGAACGACTTGGCTGCCGGGGATCATTTCGGGATTTCCGTGGCTATTGACGGCCATCGAGTCTTAGTCGGCTCCTATCGCGACGACGATAACGGCAACGACTCAGGCTCCGCCTACATTTTCGAACGGGACCATGGCGGGATCGGAAATTGGGGCCAAGTCACCAAGCTTCTACCCTTCGACGGGGAGCTCATTGATCAATTCGGGACCGCTGTTGCTTTGCACGGCTCTTTGGCCGTCGTCGCCACAGTCTCCGACGACGACGCTTGCTCCGAGCTTCAAGACTGCAATTCCGGTGCGGCTCACATCTTCGAGCGTGACTTCGGAGGCTCCGAAAACTGGGGACAAGTGGCCAAGCTGACCGCCGACGATGCCGCGGAAGATGCCTACTTCGGCCAGTCGGTCGCCATCGACGGCGACACGATCCTGATTGGCGCTCCGGCCAGCAATTCGGAGCACCCCGACTCAGGAGCGGCTTACGTCTTCCGCCGGGGTGCGGATCCTCAGGACTGGCAGCAGATTGCCAAGCTCGTTCCAGATGATGCGACGGCTCACGACCAAATCGGATTCTCGGTAGCACTGAAAGGCTCGATCGCTATCGTCGGAGCCGTTTGGAACGATGACGCCTGTCCTGCGGACCCACTCTGTAATTCGGGATCGGCTTATGTCTTCGAACGCGATTCGGGCGGTGCGGACAATTGGGGGCAGATAGGGAAAGCTACCGCTCCCGACGCCGAAACCGACCACCAATTCGGATACGGAGTGGCCCTAAGCCAAAGAAGCTTCGTTGCCACGAGCCCCAAAGATGATCTCATGGACTCCGTGTATCAAGCCGGATCGGCACACGTTTTTTCCTTGACCCTCTTCTGTGACGGCTTTGAGTCCGGCGACACTTCTGCTTGGAATTGAGCACAGACCATCGGGTTGGTTGCACATTCTTCGATGGAATATCGGACCCATCAGAGTCCGATAAGCCCCGATCTGTCAACTAGATCTTGAGCTAACTATGTCGCCTGAAGTTTGGATCTATGACGACTGGGGGTGCGGACGTTGTAGCCCGTCGATCGGACCCCTTCGGAAGCGGTGAAGAAATCTTGACGGGACGGCGGAGGAAGAGCACGAGGTCGATCCCGTGCGTCAGCTATTTTTCGCTAGAAGCGTATTTCGGAAGATCTTCGACGATATTTGTACCGATCCTAGTAAACGTCTCCGGTTCGAAGACACCGTGAAAAAGTTTCAGCGCCAAACCCTCTTCAAATAGAACTGCGACCGCATCCGGCCGCAGGCGTTGGGGAAGCTCGACGGGAAAGATGGTGCCGGTAGACTTTACAAGATCTTCCCACGAGTCGGTATCCGGAATGACCAAAAGGACTTGTTTGGGATGACAAGTCTTCAGCACATGGTGGAGCTCCCAGACTCATCTTAAACAGTTTCTAATACCAAGTTATTGGAAATAAGAGCTTTACAGGCGCACCAATCCCGCGTGGCACCAGGATTTCTATCAACGGCCAAGATCAAGCCACATGCTCCAACGTTTTCGGAAGCGCCACGCCACACGCCTGAAAAACCTTTCCGGCCACTCCCGGCGCCTCCGTCCTGAGCCGGTAGCGACGGCCTCCGGTTTCCACGTCCACCCAACGGACGCGGTCCAGGTCTCGAATCATCGGCGACCACTCTACGTGGCCCAGCTCGGCGGCCTCCAAGCGCTTTTGAAGCTCGTGACGCAGCAGGAGGGCCAGGAAAGAGCAGAACACGTGGCCCCGAATCGTTTCATCCCGTTTGTGGTAGATCGGGCGGGTCGAGAGCAGGGATTTCATCGAGCGAAAAATGTGCTCTACTACCCACAGCTGCTTGTATCGCATCGCGACCTCGGCCGTGTCGAGATCCGTGTTCGTGCGCAGAACCCATTTGCCGTCGAAGCGCTGCTCGCGCTCGACCTTCTCGGGATCGATGCTCAGTGAGCCTTTCGACAGGGTTTTCAGGTAGCGCCGGTAGCCGCGGTTGGCCACCATCGACTTGACGGAACCCTGGGCCAATCGATCTTCGAGGGAGGCGAGGATCGCCTCACGATCGTGGGCGTCTTTGCGGGCCTGCTCTTCGTTTCGGCAGACGACATAGCGCCGGCCGTCGACCTCGACGTTCTTCACCTCCAGGGGTGACGGCTTTTTGCCGCGCTTTGCCGATCGCTCGACCCGTTTGAAACGTCCGCCTCGCGACAGCACCTCGTCTCGGACCTCTTTCTGCAAGCGCATCTTGGTGCCGACGATGTAGCGAATCCCTTTTTTCTCGAGGGCTTCGAGCGTGGCTTGTTTGATCATGCCCCGGTCCGCGACGACGCATACGTCTCCGATGCCGAAACGATCCCTGAGCTTTTCGATCACCGGCAGCAGGGTGGTGACGTCGGCCGTGTTGCCCGGCCACATCTCGCAACAGATCGGGCACCCCTGGTCGTCGACGACCACTCCGACGATCATCTGTTTGAGCTGCGGGCGATGATCTTTGCTGAAGCCGCGTTGCCCGAGCTCGTCGCCACCGTTTCCTTCGAAATAGATCGAGGTGGTGTCGAAGAACACCAGTCCCAGGCCGGTAAAGAGGTCGCGGCGTCTCTCGAAAAGCCTCTCCTCGATGCGATCCTTGGTGCAACGAAACCGCAAGTGCTCGGCCGGATCGTCGGTTTGAGGCTCTTCGCCGTCGTCGACGGGCTCGCCGAGCCAAGCCATGGCCCTGTAGGCGTGATGGAGCTGAAGCTCGTCGACGCCTTCCACGGCCTGATCGTCCTTCCAATGGTAAGCGGCTCTGTCCGAGCCGGGATCGACCAACCGATGGAGCACTTCGAGGAAGACGGCGCGCTCGACGGGAAACTCGAACTTTCTGTCGGCGAGGAATCCATCGATCACTTTGTCGCAACCGACTTGTTTCCAGAGTTTGCCGAAGATTTTGGCCGTTCCAATGGACCGAGTGGAGAGGGTGGGAAGTGTACCTTTTTGGAGCTCGCTGAGGACCATGAGCTTGTCGGAGAACCGAGATCCCGAGGTCAGCAGCGCATCGAGCTGTCCGGACTCTTGCAGCTGGTCGACCCGTCCGAGGGTGAGCAGGACGCGTTGCTTCGAGCGTCCGTCTTCCCATCGGTTCTGGACGAGCTGAAGGTACTGGCGGGGTCCGGACTTCTTGATTCGAAAAAACATGGTGGCTCCTAGCTGAGGACACCATGATTTTACTGATTCAGCCATTTCAGTCAATGCCTTACCAAAACGACGTGGCACCAGGTTTTCGGACCTTTCTTGGCGATCGTCGGCGTAAGTCCTTTAGAATCAGTACCCGGATTCAGAAATCGTGTTTCAACTGTAGAAGATTAGCCAGAGCAGGCTCGTTGATTTTCCCACTGCGATACAGATGATCCCGGCTGTCTCAACTTTCCGGGCAACCTCTGTTTGCCAGCCCGATGAAATATAGGAACGGGATGCTCCAAGGGGTGGGAGAAATTCTCGTGAGTAACCAAAGGCGATGAGCGCCTCCGACAATCCCTTGCAAAGGACTTCCTCGATGGAGAAGGACATTGCAGACGGATCTGACCACCAACGAGCGGTCATCGTCACGGCCCCGGACGGAACCATTACCAGGCCCAGTGACAAGGAAGCTGGCACCCATCCCCTGAACGTCTTCGATCGGCCGAATTCGTGGACCTCGGCGACGATCAGGAGGTCGAAGCGATCGGCCCCGCGGCGGACGATGCAGGTTGCGAGCCGGACCCCCTTGGCGACCTCGGGCGACATGGTGATCGCTCTCCAAATGTTGGCGCTGGCAGATTCCCTTAGGGCGCTTTCCGCAGGAAAGGCGCTGAACGCCCGGGCTCACCGGCGCCAACATGTTTCTGAATGCAATCTAAAAAAGCTCACGTTTCAACCACGCTATCAGTTCACCTGCCTTTTCAATCGCGTAGCCGACAGCCTGCGATATCAATCGAGTAATGATGTCCCAGGCGCCACGTTCCAAGGCGTCGCCCAACTCACTAGCGAAGTCTTTATCGCAGTCGATTCGCTTACAGATCCGTTGCTTGATTTCTGCATTATTCATTTTTTCCGCCTACTTCATTTCTGAGATATTGAAAATTGGACTGTTGCGCTTTGCGTCCCAGAACACCGGAAGCCCGATATCCTTCAGATCGTCCCAGGCGACCCTTTCGTTTCTCCTATCGACGGACTGATGGAGCCGAAGGATCGCAGAACCCTGACCCTTCTGAGCCAGCTGAGCCTTCACCGCATTGAGATTGAATTTCAGGCGTGCGGAACAGAACACAGCCCTAGACTGGGAGAGGAGTCTCTGGAGCTCATCCTTAGCTCCGGGAAACCGAGACACCAAGTCGTTGTATTTATCGAGCGGGAAACGTCCTCTGTGGTACAAAAATGCTCTGTTTTCATCAAGCCAAAAATCGGGCGATAACCGCGCCAAGTCCCGGGGGCTCGACGAGACAAAAGTGCGATGTTCCAACTCACTCTGATGCTCGCCTAGGAGCTCGTCAAAGAAGTACTCAGACTTCCGGTGCAGAGTCTCCTCGACCCCACAACTGGCGGCGATCACTGCCTCTGATCCAGACCTCGCAAAAATCCAAGGGCCGGTAGAGATCAGATCGGCCTTGGTGACCACCACGGTCAGCCGGTTCAAGAAATTCCTTCTGCTTTCACCGTCGAGTCTCTCAACGATGGACTCAAAAGCAGCGGCGTCGAGCGTCATGGCCCTCGTGTCGGCTTGGAAGGCCCATAGGACGACATCACACTCCTCCGCATACTTGGCGTACATATCCAAGTACGCGGAGTCCGCCTCCCCCGACTCGCCAATCCCCGGCAAGTCCCAGAAGGTCACTAGGTGCCCTTCTCTGTCGACGCTCTCATGGGACTGCGGTTCTTTGGTGCAGGGTTTGACGTCGTCGACGTCGAACTCCGTGCCGAAAATGGCATTGGTGAGGGACGACTTCCCGCACCCGGTTTGGCCGAAGATGGCCGCCGACAGAGGCTTGCTTTGCTCGGCGCTGATTCTCCGCCGAACCGACCCTAGATCGAGCCCGCCGAAGGTCTCCATTTTGTCGAGAATGTCCATGATCTTTAGTTTCACAGGACGACCTCCAAGTCTTTATAGTTTTCTAATAAGTCGCAGCTAAAGGTAGATTTATAGTTGTTCATCTTGATTTCTTGAGTCGAACGGGCGACTTTTCGGTGCTCATCCCCACTTTTCTTCACAATAGTGAATGATGGCCTCTCCCAAAGCCTTGACAATAGTGGCTGCGATGGCCGGCTTGATGGCGAACGCGAAGGGGCCTGCGAGAATGGCCGCCTCGAGAGCGGCGATCTTGCCGGCGACGGCGCCCAGGCCGATATGTGCCGCCACCGCCTTGGCATCCGTGTGGGAGAACTCGGCTCGATAGATCCCGCCGATTTTGTAGGCCATCGCGACTTCTTGAACCGTCAACGCGGCGGTGGCGGCCCCCGGGATAAGCGCCGTAGCGATGACGACCCCGACCGCAGCCGCGGTATTTCCATTGACCCACTCTCGGGCTTTCTGCTGTTGTTCGTATGACATGACTGATCCCTTTCCAAAGCCGGTGTCGTCAGCTCCATTTTGAAGCCGTGAAGAAATATTTCAATAGAAGGGCCAGACGCCCAAGCACGTCCCAGGCGGGGCAAGACGCTAGAAGCGGGAGCGCCTAAAGGGTAAAGACACTCCTGCGGTCAGTCTCGGCTGGCCTCGAGGGGGGCTCTCCGACCTGCGGTTCAACCCGCTTCGGTTCAACCCGATGGGATAGATGGGTCGTTCTTTGGCAATTCGCTTTTTGCAGGCCCTCCGCCGGCTTTTTCCTCCGGCCGCTTTCCGGGCTCGATGGAGCGGTCAGGTTTGGGCCCGCCATCATTCTGATCGGTCAGGTAAAGAGGTCTCATGGGGTCTCCTAGAGTTTTGCTACCCATTGAAAGTTCAATGCCAGGCATAAGTCATAAATGCCGAGGCACCACGCCACGCTCCACTTTCGAAGCGTGCCGTCACCTGGGGAAACCCGAAGGCGAGATTTTTGTTACCGCTCGGCGACGTGTTCTGACCGATTTCGGGAGTCGGCACAGAAAGGGAACGAGTCCCAGTCGCCCTGGAGCTGAAACGGAGCCCACTGGTGCTTCGCACTCCCGCTGAGCCACCCAGCCACCTGAGCTTGGCGGAGCGCCGCCGCCGGACTCAGACACTCCCCGGCCAGACCGGCATAGAAACGGGCCATCAGCTGGCGTGTGGCTCGATCCTCGACGGACCAGAGACTGATCAGGACCCGCGGGGTTCCGGCGTTCATGAAACCCCGGGTCAAGCTGATCAGACCCTCCCCCTCGAGATCCTCACCCAAACCCGTGCCGCAGGCTGAGAGCACCGCCAGCTCGGCGGGCAGCTCCATGCGGTAGAGTTCTTGCAGACCGAGCATTCCATCCACGGCCTGGCCGTCCGGCGTGATCTGGGAGAGAACCAGCCCGAATGGAGCCTGGCCACCGGTTTCGGCATGGGTCGCGAAATGGAGAATTCGATAGTCCCCGAGCACCCCGGAGAGAACGCGTTCGCAGCTGGCGTCAAAACCATCGAGCAAGAGACTCGAGTCATCCGGCATCAAAGCCATGATCGCGAGCGCTTCCTCGCCGGCGCCGAAAAGTCTCGCGTATGAAGGGTCGTGAAGGTCCCCGGAACGAGAAACCGCCGGCTGTCCCCCGTGGCTACTGCCGAGGCGCTCGTCGCGGGGACCATAGACGGGATCGACAATCAAGGCGATATGCCCCGGAGCTACAGGGCGCCCGGCAGTCATGCGCCTTAGTAAACTCAGCACCGATGCAGAAGGCAGATTGACGATCTCGTGATCGGCGATCAGCGGTCTCGGGGTGGGTTCGGGCGCGGGATTTTTAGACGCAGAGTTTTCGGGCGAAGGAAGTGCTCCGAATGGCAGGCGCTGAAGCTGTCCGTCGACCACAAAGATCAAGCGCTGACTGCTCCGGAGATGCGCCGCGAGGGGTTCGATCAAGATGCGGCTCAGGCTGGCGGCGCGGCTTTCTTCGAGCGGAGTGCTCCACGGTCCGTTCGAAATAGGATCTGAAAGCAGCTCGTACCACGACTCGATGAGCGGCTCGATTTCCGACCGCGGTGGAAGAGAGTAGCTAGCGAGCCCCTCAAGCGAAAGCCACCAAAGGAACGACTCGTCTTCGGACAGGTGGTAAAAAGCAAAAGCCGAGTCTTCGTCGAGCAGGCTCCGCAGCGACTCGAGCGTTTCGACTTTGGGGGGAGGGAGGATGTCGGACTGGGCTCCCTCGATGGCGAGAAGGTCCCTGAGGCGACGCGCGCGGGTCAGCTCGAAGACCTTGAGCGCTTTCTGATCCCAGCCCATGCCCGGCTCTTGCCGATGAAGAGTCATGCGCACTTGGATCAACAATCGATAGCTGTCGAGGCGCTCGGCTAGGAAATATGGAAGTAGATCCGAGAAATCACCAGCCCGTCGTTGCGCTTCGATGGTGTCGACGGAGCGTCTCAGGTAATCCTCGGCGGCGGCGAGCCTCTGCCGGCGAATCTCGAGCTGTCCCAAGAGTTGCAGCACCTGGGCCACGGACCCGAGCGCACCGGCGCGCTCGAGCTCGGCTAGGGCCCCGTGACAATAGCCGTAGGCTCGCTCGAAATCTTCGGCGGCGAGCTCTAGCCGGCAGAGGTTGCCGTCTAGTTGGGATCGCCAGAACGGATGGTCCGCGACGGCTTCGGCGACTCGTTGGTAGAGGCGGCGAGCATGCTCGAGGTCTCCGAGGGCGAGATTTACCGTCGCCAGTCGGTCGAGGGCGCCGATATGGTCGGGCAGGAGCTGGAGGGAGGCTTCGAGCAGCTCGCGCGCACTCTCGTTCTCGTCGCTCAAATGATGCCACCAGCCGAGGGCTCGGTAGATCTGTGCCTGCAACTCGGACGACTCTTCACCATCGAACTGCCCGACAGAGGTCTGGATCTCTTCAAAAGTCGTCCGCGCCTCGTCCATGGCGCCGAGCTTCATCAGGCATCGAGCATGGTTCATTCGAACATGGACGCGATCGAGCGGCGCTCCGACCTGGCCGAACCATTCGGCCGCCATCGAGTAGCCGGCGATGGCTTCCGCGAGCTCGCCGCGGGAATCGTAGTTGAGCGCGCCGAAGTTCATCGCCAGTGCACGGCCGTAGAGATCATGTCCGTACATCGCCGCGAGTCCGGCGGCCCGTGCGTCTACCTCGGCGGCCTCCAGCTCGCCCAGGTCCCGATGGCGTCGACTGCGGTGAAGCAACAGACGAGACTTGAGGGCCTGGTGACTTCGATCTCTGAGTAATTCCACAGCTTCACCGAGGAGGGCCACGGCGGCCGGCAAATCACCGCTACGGCGTTCGGCTTCCGCCAGCGCGTCGAGCGTGATAGCCCTCCAATTCGGCGGCGATGGACCTTCTAGCGCCTGTTTTAGGTCGCGCTTGGCATCGTCCACAAGCCCCTGCTCGAGATCCGCTCTGGCGGCGTGGGCTTGCCAGTATCTTCTACTGAAATCCTTGCCCCGGTCCGAGACGTCAAAACGGATATTCGCCTCACCGTCGCCAGCCACGGCGCGTATTTCAATATCGACCGAGCGTGATTCGTCAGCGGCCCACCACAGCTCCTCGACCACGCGATCGCCGTATGGGGAGTCCACTTCGGGGCCGTCGTCGATGCTCAGTGAAAGATCCAGCCCCCGCTGCTGTGCGCTAATGTGCACCACTGTGCCTTGCGCCACCGAGAGTCTGTAGCGCTCCGTTTCTCCCGCCGCAAGGTGAATCTCTAGGCTGGATCCGTAGCTCACCCGGTCGACGGGCGCACAAGACAAGCACGTCAGGCCTAGAAAGAGCAGGCAAAAGCCTGCTTTCGACCCTAGGGCGCGACTTGGAGCACGAACCGACGGGGCCATGGCGTGCCGTCCGGACTTGAGAGAATCACCTCATGTCGACCCGGGGAAAGCGAGTCTGGCGGCAGGAAGAAACTCAGGTGACCTGCAGACCGGGGCTCGAGTCCGCCGATCTCCAGAATGACCTCCTGTGGTTCCTTCGTGATGCTTGCCGTGTACGGGCCTGCGGGAAAAGGCCGCTCGTCGGCCAGCGTAATCAAAGCTCCATTGCTGATCGACACTTCGCCCGAGCTCGGGCTGCGAAGGGGATTGCCGACCTCCTGGAGCGCCAAGATCGGCACGTTGGCGATGGTTTCTTGCAGGCCAGGAGCCACCCGGTCACGACGCTCGCTGATCCCCCAGCCGATGGCGACCAGAATCAACGCCGCCCAGGGCAAGGTGATCGACAGTTCCCGCCATCCGATGGAGGGCCGCGCTCGCTCGGCAGCCTCCCGCCGGCTGCGTGTCACTTCATCCTCGGGCGGCGAACCCGGCGAATCAGAGGATTCGGCGTCGTCTGCTTCGTCTGCTTCGTCCGCCTCTGGCAAGCTCGCTAGCACGGACAGCAGGGCGCTATCGATCTCCTCTGCGTCGACGTGTAATGCGTCGGTACCTGCCGACGGCATCGGTTCGAGATCGTAACCGCGCAGAGCGGCCACCAATTCTCGACTTTCGGGACAGATCGCGAGGTGGTCTTCGATCTCCCGTGCGAGTTTGGCGGTAGCGCGGCCTTCGACATAGGCGACGAGATCGGCCGGTGCGGGCTGGGACTCAGAATCAGCCACCGGGGTCCCCTTTCTGACCTTCTGCAGTTGGACTCAGCAAGCGGGACAGGCGCGCCTTGGCTTTTGAAAGCGTCACTCGAACGGTTTGCAGCGACACTCCTTCTGAGCTTGCGATCTCTCGATATTTGAAGCCATCGAGCCACCGCGTCAAGCAGCGCCGCTGCAGTGGCGAGAGGCGTGAGTGCATGGCCCGCAAGCTTTCCGACTGCTCCAGGCTCACGAGCCGCAAGAGCGGATCCCGCGGGGGGCTCGGCCACGGGCTCGCCGCCTCGGGTTGGTCCTCGGCGGGAGACGCGTCCAGTGTTTGCTCGCCGTAACCTCGCTTCTCGGTTCCGTAGGTGTCTCGCAGCCAGTTGCGCCAGAGATTAGCCGCGACCGTCAGGATCCAGGACCGCGGAGGCTCCTTGCCTTCGAATTTGGGTAGGCTACGCAGCACTCGCATCATGGTTTCTTGGGCGAGATCGCGGGCCAGCTCAGGGTCGCTTTTTTGCCCGAAGAACCGCACGAGCAGGGGGTAGTGAGCCTTGAAAAGGTTGTTGAAGATTTTCTCGGTTTCGCTATTGAAAGCGCTGCCCACCGTCGTTCGCTCGCTCGGGAATCGCTGAGCGATATGGAAGCGTAGGTGGATAAAGAACGCGTCGATTTCGTCCTGGTTGCCGGCGGCTAGCGGTCGGCCCGCGAGCGACCATAATTCGAAGTCGTGGACCGGCTGCGGCGGGCTGTCTTTGGCGGGAGCACCCCTGGCGGTAGCGTCTCTTGCGGTGGCGCCGCCAGCCTCCTCCAAGGGCTCATTTTCTACCAAAAGCGGTAAGAGATCGAGGCCAGCCGCGCGCGCGTCGTCTGAGAGTCGGCTCAAGCCGGCGTCAGTCGAATTCGGGGAAACCAAAACCAAGGCGAGATCGGTCTGATTGCGTAGGAGATCCGGGGACTCCACGTAGTCCGCAATCGGCCGTTCGTGAACGGCGGCTAGACCGTCTAGCCGCGCCACTATGCGATCCTTCCAAACGGAGTCACTTGGGTGAAAGTAGAGGTCAATAGCAGCCACAGCTCACCATGGATTCGGCAGGGGGCCGAAGATTTGATCTCTCCCCGCCGCCGAAAAGCTATCATCTGTTGGCAGCTCATGTCACCGATCTCCTGTCAGCCTTCAGCCTTTTGGCCAGCGAAACGCACAAAAGGTAAAAGCCTTATCGCTGGGCCGCGCCGACGTTGCCAGGGCGGCGGTCCACGCCGGACGATTTTTCCCCCGCGCCCAGGCTCACTAGAGCAAGCCCTTGAGCCAGTCGAGCCAGCTTTTTTCGGGGGGCTTAGCCTCGACCGGCGCTGTGTCCTGTTCGTTGATCTCAAGCCCGGCGGCTTTGGCCTTGGCGACCCAAAAGTTTCCAGCCCCGATGTCCTGTGGGATACCTTGCCCTGCGAGCAGCTGCTGACCCAGGTAGTACATGCTGAGCGCGGCTCCTTGCTCGGCGGCCCGAGCATGCCAGAAGGCTGCCTGACTATGGTTTTGAACCACGCCTTGGCCTTTGAAATAGCAAATCGCTAGGTTCGTCTGACCCCAAGCGCTGCCCGCCTCAGCGGCCCGGAGATACCAGTGGGCTGCCGCCGGATAATCCACAGGGGCGAATTCACCGTTGTAGAAGGAATGCCCGAGCTTGACCATGCAATCGAAATCGCCCGCCTCGGCGGCTTGCCTCAGCCACCCGTGGGATTCCTTGGCGTAGCCGAGATCGGCCAAGAATTTCGCAAGATAGGCAGGGGCGTTCTTGTTACCGTACTCGGCCGCGCGTTGCCAAAGCTCGACGGTCTTGGCATGGTCTTTATCGACGACGTTGCCATCGGCGTAGAGGGCTCCGAGGAGGACCATGCCTTCAGTATTTCCACGCTCTACGGACTCACGAAGCCAGTCCAGGCTTTCCTTCGCAGCGGGCGGGGCCACATCCAGTAGGGCGCTACCTAGATCGTACATAGCCAGCCCGTCACCGGTCTCTGCAGCTTGTCGAAAGTATGCGATCGCCTCGGGGATCGAAGGTTCGGCCCAGGTCCCGAAGCGCGCGGCGCGTCCGAGGGTGATCAGCGCAGCGGGGTAGCCTTTTTCGGCGGCCATTTTGAACCATCGCTTCGCTTCCTCGAGATCTTTCTCGGTGCCTTGGCCAAGTTCGTATTTGCGGGCGACGCTTTGCATGGCAATCGCATTGCCATATTTGGCCGCACAAATGGAGAGTTGCAAACCTTGCTGGTGTCGTGCGCCGCCGGGGTGGTCCGGCAGGCTAGCTAGCCAGCCGAGGAAGTGGATCGCTATGGGTTTCGCTATGGGTTCCAAGTAGCTCATCGAGCTATTCTTCTCAGAATCGAGTTGGGCGATGAGTTCCAAGAATCGGCGAGCTCCGACGATGTCTTTCGGCCGGCCCAGGCCTTCACCCAAGACGAGGCTCCAGATAAGGAGAGCCTCGGCATCGTTTTGCTCAGTGGCAAGTCGTTCTAACTCATCTAGATGGTCCGCAAGATATTGATCTGCCCGGGGGCGGTCGACGGCGAATCCACAAGAGCCATAGAGCAAGAGACTAGCTAGCCAACAGCGTTCGACCGATCCGCCCAAATCGGCTGCTTCGCGGTAGCTCAGCCGTGCCACCTTGTAGTCCACTTTTTCTTCGCCAAGCCCATAGTGCAAAACGAACCCGCGGCGGAAGAGAACTCTGGCCTCTTGATTTTTGGTGAACTCGGTTTCCTCTTTAGCCAGCTCGTTCCATTTGTTCTGCCACCACCAATGCAGCTCACACCTCGAAGCCCTAGTGTGGTCGAGCTTCTCGATTTCGGCGATCAAGCGGGCATGCTCTTGATCGACCTCATCGACGATCAAGGCGGCCCTGATTTGATCTCGAAAGCGACTATCCAATGGCGACTCCAAGTGCTCATTGAGCTGCTCCAGGGCAAGATCTCGACGCTCCCGGAGCTTTCTGCGCTGAATCTTTTCCGGGCAACTCGACGCGAGCGGCAGCGATTTCAGCTTACCTTCCAATTTGACGGAGAGTCCCAGATCATCAAGTTTTTGTTCTCGATTCCAGGCGCTCACCTCAGCCTCGACATACCTCACCAATGTGTCAGGCGTGATGAAGCCTTCAGCCTGCTGCACGGCTCCGCCCCTCAGTCCCCTCAATATCGCCGCGGAGAATACGCCGTTTCCCTCGATAGGATCATCGTACGTCAAGCCACCCTTCGGAACGGCCGATATCGAAACGAGCCCTTTGGCCTCAGTGAATGCCTTCAAGAACTCCGCTTCGGGATTGAAGGCCGCGCCGCGGGGATAATGTTTAACGACGATCTCGTGACAGGCATCCACGATCAGCAGCTTTCTCTGCGCTTTACTCTTCTCGATGCCTTGTTGCAGGCTAGGAATTTCGAGTCCGGTGACCCTCAACATTGAACGGTCCGTGTCCGTGGCCGCGAGGCATTGGACTTGGCCGTCCGAAACACCGTGCGTGGCAAAAGAAACGATCAGCAATCCTTCCTTTTCGACCGTGGAACCTAGCTGGTTGAGCTCACTGAGGATCTTATTTCTGCTCGCCCGGAAACGGTGTGCACCACGCGACGACAGAATCTTCAGTCGATAGCGGGATTCTCTCTTCTGCGGTTCGCCGTCCGTCAAGGCGAGCCAGACCCTTTCGGGATCGAGCAGCCCGAGATCGCAGGAGAATAAATAGGCGAGATCCACGGCATCGTCGGCCGCGCACGCCACAGGCCTGAGTCGCCTATCCTCGAAGGAGCGAACGCCGACAAATAGGCCAGCGGAAGCTGCCGGAGCCCACGGCTGATCGACCCATTCTTCCGTGATTCCTCGGCTGGCCCTGACCTCGGCATGGGCACCGTCACTCATCGACTTCCTCCCAGGGCGATTTGCTATTTGCGTCGTCGGTCACCGAGCGCTGCGCAGATTGCATCGCCGCCCTGGCCTGTTCTTCGCTGGCGCCATCCAAGAAGTAGAGAATCGCGGCTTGCCCGAGTGCCCAGGTGGTGCTGCCGGCGACGGCTGAGCTGATGGCCAGACCTGCCCCGGGGATCAACTTCACTAGCCCCCGAGCCAATTCTCGAGCCACCATCGCCGCACCCACATTGACGCCCATGGCGGAAGCGAATTCAGCGGCCGTTTTTTTGGAGAGGTCCCGTCCCGAAACAAAACCGATACCGCTAATCATGGCGAGCTGAGTCGCCGTCAGTGGAATCGCATCTGCTATCGGAAACGGCGTGGCGGCGATGCCGGCGCAGAGCGCCGACGACGCCGTGACGATGTCGCTGGCCAGGCGTCGCTGGACGGCTTGGACCTGGGCGGTCCGCGCCATGATCAGCTGGGCGTTCTGCGGCAGGGCTTCGACGAGATAGGTGACCAACTGGTCGATATTCCAGGAGTTGCCGTAGACCAGTTTCTCCCTGTCGTACTCGGCGTATGCGGAGGTCGGAAAGATCTCGGCCAAGCGGAAATCCCGGTCTGAGAAGGCGTCAGCGAGCGCCCGCCGAGCCTTGGTAATATTTTCTTGCTTACCGGGGTGGTCGTAGGGTGGCTCGATTCGTTTGGGATCCAATTCGTCGACTTGTGTCAAGACCCCGAGGATCGGCGGCTCGTAGTGGTGGCTCGCTTTGAGGTGTGCCCGGATCTCAAGCGCCACGGCAACATCTTCTTCGACCCGCGCGTCGACCTCTTTGGCCTTGCAAAGAAAGAGAATCGCGTCCGGTATCCGGTCCACGAATGCCGCGCGGATATCGTCCTCCGCGTGCTCGAAGTCCGCCGAGTCGGGACGGATTCGATCCCCGAGCCCTCGGGTGTCCAGAATCTCCAAACTCCCGAGGCTTGAGCTGTATTGGTGCCATTGGGCTCTTCCGCTGCAGGCGACGACGGAGCCAACATCCGTCACCGGTTTTTTGAAGATCGCATTGATGAGCGAAGATTTGCCTGCCCCTCGACGGCCCATGACCATGATTCGTGGAGCTCGGGTGTCGACGACTAGAGCCCTCAGTTGAGCTACGGCGTCGTCGACCCGTTCCCTGAGCACGGGAGGAAGGCGTTCGATGCCTTCCTGCCACAAAGCAATTAATTCGTTTGGACTTGGTATATCCTGACCTGGATGGTCTGATTTTGTGTGCATGATATTTCCTATAGAGCGCTCAATATTCGAAATCTGGACACTCCGGCTCAGTGGCGTTTGAAGACTCGGAAAGAGCGTTTGAGAGTGCCCCAGGTCTCCGCCTCTTCTATGGACATGCCGCGGGCGGCGATGGAGCCCAGCAGGCCGGTAGCTATGGAGGCTTCGCCAGAGCTACCGGTATCAACGGCGTCGGGGCCACCTAGCCCCCTGAATCCGGATTGCGTCAAGAAGGACAAGTCAACTTCCGAGAGACTGTTGAAGAGCTGTATGTACTCCAGGCCGCCTGTCCAAGTGGCGGTGAGCTTGCGTCTCCCTTTCCCGACGGTGCGTGACTGTCCGGGCGCCAGCGCTTCGTGACCGCCCCGGACCGGGTCGAGAAGATGGACCTCGCCCTGATCGCTGAGGTGAAAAAGATAGGGAAAAATAGGTTCTCGGCTGAGATTCGAGACCTTGAAGGCCATTCGCTGGCCGACTTCGAAGCTAAAGTCACCGCCCTCCAGCATCGTCTCCGCTTCGGCCCACCCTTCGTCGGTCTCGGCCAGGAATTGCAGCTCGCATGGCATCCAAGGGCGCTGAGACGCCAGGTCAAGCATTTGACGGTAGCGTGCCCACTTCACAAGGTTGGCGATCAGGTTAGAGAGTCCCTCCGGGTCATCGATGTTCTGGGCAGTTCCCAGGGGAACGTCGCCGGGAAGCCAGGCTTGCCATGTACTTGGCTCGGAGAAACATGACTGTTCGAGCAGGCGGAAATCAGCTTCATCAGGTGAGTCGGTCAACGCGACACCCGGAGCAGACTGGAGACCCGCGATAAGGTCCTGAGGCGCTGAGACGCCCGCGACCTCCAGCTGCACGAAAACCTTCAAGCGCTGATGGCTCTCGGGCCGCCGCAGCTCGAAGGCCCTGAATCCGGGGAGAATCGCGTCGGGCGGAGCCCCGTCGAGCAGCCTGGCGCGGGCCGTGGTCGACTCTACTTCCAGGACTTCGGCCCGCGCTGTTTGCTGATCAGTCTCCGGTACCCGCGTGCCGGGGGGATAGAGCGCCCAGATCGACCCTTCGACCAAGCCATGGAGTATTCCTCCATCCAGTCGGATCTCGTGGCCGTCGCGGCGGGAAACTAAAACATAGCGATCGCCGAGGCGAGGCTCGCCCGTGGAGATCGGCTTCTGTCGATCACCTTCTAATTGCGGATTTTGGGTCGGGAAAGCTGATGTGACCTGCAACCTGGCCAGCTCGAAGACATCAATCCACATCGCTCCGTCTTGGGCATTCCGTAAGTTTCTATAAAAGTAGTAGCTGAAAGCTCCGTAGGCCGAGGATGGATTACCCTGCCGAGCACCGATTTCACAAGCGGCTTGATCGGCTCGACAAGCCGAAGCGAGTACATAGCCCGCTCTCTCCAGGCCATCTCCTCCCAGGCCGCGGCCACCCAGCCACCGAGGTGGTGGGGGCTCCGGTGGCAGAGCGCTCGGCGGCAATAGGCGCCGGCGGACACCGAAGGCGTTCCGAGCCATGCTGCCCGAGTGACAGGAGTCGATGACCAGTACGACGGAGCCGGCTGATCGCCTCACCTCCTGCAGCCAAAGGCGAATCCATTCGTCCGAGATATCTAGATTCCGATCCGACCGGCGGCGCCCGCTGTCATAGGGCACCAAAGTTTCCGATTGGCCTGACGACTTCCGTTGCTTTTTGCAGTAGGAACCGTGGCCGGAATAGTGCATGAAGATCTCCGCCGGCGCTCCTTTGGAGGCCGAAGATTCGGCGAATCGAGCGAGTTTCTCGAGCGCGTCGAAAATTCCTTCACGACTGGCCTCAGCATCGAGCAGCGTCGAAATTTCGCCCGCGTCATATCCGCGGGCGAGCAGCGTGCGGCGCGCTAGCTCGACATCGTTCCGGCAGCCTTTGAGCTGTTCTTGCTCGTCAAAATTCGGGTACTCATTGATACCGATCAGCAAGGCTCGACGGGGTTTTGAAATGAAATTTTGATGAGTCATACGATTCTCCGGCGGTTGGAAGAAGACCTTCCCTAGATGGAAAGAGCTAAGTGGATAGACCCAGTGGACAGACCTAATGGACTGCGTTCATTCCAGGCAACCCGAAACGGAGAATTTTGTTACCGGAGTGTCTAGTCGGGCCAAAGCGAAATAGGGCGACCGGCGGAGTCCTTTGCTGTTATCGCCAATTTCAGGATTTCATCGAGCTCGGGTGAATACGTTCTGAAGATCTTCGAATGTGGCAATTTCGAAGAGGTTGGGCTCGCCGATTTACTCGGCCACCTTGCGGAATTCAGCTTCACAACTCCGAAGGTGAGACCCCTCGAGCAGGGAGGATTCGTCACTCGCTTTGAAGGCAAGCCCGTCTTGATCAAGAGGTTCGTCGAAGGGAGAGTCTTCGAAAAGCCGAATCTCAAGCAGATCGAAGAAGCCGGCGCCGCCTTGGCCAGGCTTCATGCGGTGCCGCCGCCAAGCGGTCTCAGCCAGGAGCATGTCTACGAGGTTCACGTTTACCCAGACGTGCTGGATCGCCGTGGGGCCCCTTCGTCAGCTGGTTTTCGGAGAGAAAATCTGAATTCGATTAGCTCATGGCGGCTCGGAGCTTGCCAGTCGGCTTGGCCCACGGCGATCTAGGATTCGACGCCTGGAAGTTTACATAAACCAAATAATCGGACGCTATGGGCGGCAGACTGTCATCACGGCTGATTGACCCCGTCAACGTGGAGCTACCATCACTGGACTCCGTCTGACTCTTTGATGTGGAAGCGGCTCCAGAGGTTGTATTGCGGATACTCGCAAACTTCGTAGTGGGCGCGACCGATGCTCTCCCAATCGCTTTTTGCCCGTAAACGCCTGGGGAACGCACCCCGGAAGCCGCACGGCCCCGACGACTCGGTTCTGAGACTGAAATCAGGCAGGCAAACGCTTCGATTTCAGGTCGATCTCTGCGGCCCAAGCGAACGGAGCCGCTTCGTTGAGCCGGCTTTCCGGTAGGTCCGGTAGCCGTTCGAAGAGCCAGGCTAGGTAGGCGAAGGGATCCCAGCCGTGGTAGCGGCAGGTGCCGACCAGGGTGTAGATGGCTGCTACCCCCGCCACCTCCAGAGCCGAAAGCACCTCGGCCAAATCCCGACCTTCGACTCGGCTCGGCAGACTCAACCGCAGCCCGCTCGGAAAAACGAGCTCGAAACCGTCGTCGCTCGACGGAGCCCGGGCTCGTTCCGGACGAATCTCTACCGAGAGAAACTCGGGCGTGGATTCCAGAGACTCGTCGACGACCTCACCCAGGCGATTGCGCCAGCGGTGAAACGTGGAAAGCGCGAGGTTGTTTCTCCGGCAGAACTCGAGCTGAGAAAGGCCGCTGTGGCGCTGAGCGATCAGCGTGCGGTGCCAGAAACCTTGACCGCGGCGTCGGCGAGAGGGCCGAGATTTCGTTTGATCCATGTTCGTTTACCTCCGAACCGGATCATCGCTGGTCAGCGGACCTTCGAGAGTCTGTGTTCTTGGGCCTGGCGCAGGGTCGCCCAGGTCAACATTGCCTATTGACACGAGCGACGAAATGCGTCAAGATTAATTTCGTCGATATTACGGGTGAGCCCCGCCACCCGATCATGTAAATGAATTTCTGTGGAGAGAGCGATGCCGAACGAAAAGAAATCCTACACACCTTTCCTTTACCGGAACTTGCTCGATCGACTAAAGGAAACCCGCGAATTCATGCCAAGAGTTCTCATCGTAGGCGGGCCGGGTTTGGGCAAAACCACAATCCTCAATAGGTTTCGCCAGGAGGTGGAGAACGACGACTCTATCGTGATTGATGACCTTGATCGCGATTTCGTAAAACACACAAATGCCTATTCCACAAGTCTCAAACCAGACTCCACTCGGGCGGTCATCGCGGCGGCGCGCAATCCCGAAGATTTGATCAATACCGGTGATGACGGAGCGAGCCTCCTACGCTCGTTTGACATTATTTCGCTGGATCCCAGCGCCAGCACAGTCTCCCCCATCTCAGTGCTCACTTCGACTCACCAGCGATTCAAAGAAGAAAGAATGAATGGAGAGTCGCTGGTCGAAGATGAGACTCTTCAGATTTGGCGACGAGCGATCCTTCAGGCATCGGGAGGTCACCCTACGCTTCTCAAAGCTGGAAACGACATCCTACTTCGACTTTGGGCTTTCTTCCCAGACACCCTTGGATTTCGAGAGAAAGAGCTTTTGAGTAAGCCGCCCGCTCAAGACGAAGTCGAGAAATACTTGGAATCTGCTACGAGAGATTTCGCAACCGCGATCGTCAATCCGGTGGTGGATCGCATGGCGGAGCGAAACACGACACGTCTTCTAGAGCAGCTAAAAGCTCTCGGTTCCGGTGACACATGGAATGGCGACGCCACCGACCGCGATGATCTCCTAGCCACAGGGCTGGTTTCGCCCTCGGAAGACGGAGGTCTTCAACCCATGTGCCGTCCGTTTCGGAACGCCGTCCAAGCCCATAAAGCTACCCACAACCCTTATGTCACCCGTCGAACCACACAGACCACCGCCGTCTCTAAGCGCGTGGAAGTGGCATGGACCCTGGGCAGCACCGGAAACAATGAAGGCTCCCTACAGCTGCATGGCGAAGGCAATTTCCCCCACTCCATACCCCTGCGCGGAGGAAGCTGGAGGCTGCTCGGGCGTCTAGCGGAGGAACAAGGCGGAGTCGTGCCCATAGAAGCCCTGCAAGCGGATCTCGGCCTGCCTTCCGAAACAGCGGTCCGCTCAGCCATCCAGCGATTGGTTCGAGAGTTGCGGTCCGCGTCGGTAGAGGATCTCATCGAGAACGTTCACGGACAAGGTTATTGCCTCCCCCTCATCCCACACATCGAGCTGAAGGAACGATAAGAGAACGCGCTCTTGGGGAACCGCATCGCACCCGAGAGCATCCCACTATTACCAAACGTAAGTTGCGACGGGGTTCGGCGCTCCTCCTTACCACCCCCACCCGCCAGGCATTCGGGAAGCCGGCCACGTCGCTTCCAGGACCTTCTCTTCATCCCAATATGTTCCTCGCAGCACCTCAGATACCGCCCGAAGGCTCCGGAAGGCCCCCGAGGAAAACAGATTGGTCGCAGACGTGATGGCACCGATAAGGGTGTCGTCTACCACATTGCGTTCCCAACCCCTGGATAAGGGCCGGGATAGATCTCCGCACACGATCTGGTAAAACAAGACCGCGAAAGCATAAAAATCCGATTGCATGCTCGCGACATCAGGGTTGCTTCCCGGCAGCCCATAAAGCCTCTGGCCTACCGAGCCGGGGTTCCTCGGCAGTGCGAAATCTGTCAAATAAACACGCGGAGAACCATTCGAGCCTACTTTCACCAAAATGTTCCGAGGTGAAAGCCCACCGTGGATAACACCCGAGTTGTGAGCAACCGCTAAGGCATCCGCCACCTGCGCCACTATATCCAAGCGGAAAAAAAGAGAAGATCTCAACAGGTCGACTCGGTCCGCCAAGGACTCAGCCGAAGTCTGAGCCATTGCTATAAACGGCACTTTCCCTTCGAGATTATAGTCGCGGACTCTAATCAGCCTTTTGCACCGCCGTAAAGCTCCTCGCAGTTGGTAGAGCCAGAGCGTTCGATGCCTGAGCAAGCCCAGCGCCCGTCGATTAAAGATCAGCTGAAATACTCTTCGCTTGAACGTGCGGAGATGAATCCCTATCCACTTTTCACCCACCTCGGTCTTCCCCACAAATTCCAACAATCGCCAATCCGGCGAGTCCGGTAGCTCTTGCCCACAAGACGGGCGCCAGCCGGGAGTCTCTTCGTCCTCAAGACGACACGCCTCCTCTCCCTCTCGGGGTGGATTCCAAGAAGAAAGCCCTTGAAGACCTACCTCGAAAACCTCTACGGGCTGGGGCAAGTCCCTCATCTCATATTTTCCGTGCCGCCACCAACAGATGTGAGCAAACTTTGCCGAAGGACCCAAATCGCTCGTACGTAGAAGATCCGCCATGCCTCGCGTAAGGAGTATCTGCGGCCTTGACGCCACCTCACTGAGCCGCTCTGCAACAACTGGGACGTCGTCCGATACTCCTGGCATGTCGACATGCCCTCCAATAGATAAGTTGACTTCTTCTCCTCGAAGGCAACACAAATCCAATGCACAATCTAAAGCCTGTACAGGATCGTCGAAGATCAAGCAAAGTGCCCGCGGCGCAAGTCTCACCTCCGTCCCGTAAACCTCCGGCGAGAATCGTGGGCCAAAGAGGTCTGCCCAGCCGATGGCAGCCACCTCTTCCTCGATAGGGAAAAATGGATCCACCTGTCTCAGCCGTAGAACGGCACGAACCCCAGTCAAGGGCATGGACTTAAGTCCCTCGGTGCTCACTAACCAAAGACCTTGCGGCTCCAGATCGTTACGGAGCAACGACGGTTCGATCTGTACACAGCAGATAACTCCAAGCCCTCAGCTCGGCCTTCAATCTATCCACTCTTGGCTAGAACCGCCGCGATGTATATAATATAGCGTCAAGAGTTGGTGAAAGCCACTCTATCATGAGCATTCAAGCCGGTTTCGAGATAATCTAGGCTTCCGACGAAGGCCTGACATGGAGCTATGTCATTCTTGCTCCGCTTTTTCACTCGGTTGAGTCATAAGCTTAGTCTAAAAACCGTTTGGCTCGTTGTGCAGGTCCAAGTGGCTCGGAGTAGCCATGGAGGGAAGCTCTCGTCATGAAGTGCTCACATTGCGGCGAGCTGGTTTCAGAAGGAACGACAACCTGCCCAAGCTGCGGCTCGACCCCTTTCGTTGATGACGACTACGCCACAAAAGCTCCGAGCACCAACCTCGTTGACGCCTCAGATACTCCGCCTGACGACTCGGGCGAAGAGCCGTCTCGTCGAGAATCGCCAGACTCAGAAAGCGATTTCCAGGATCTCTCTGAAGGGCCCCTAGACGTCCGCGCCCTCCGCCCAGGCACCAGGATCGATCGGCACGAGATCGTCAGAAAGCTGGGGGAAGGCGGGATGGGAGCCGTCTACGAAGCTTTCGACACGCTCACCAAGAGAGAAGTAGCACTAAAATTCTTGTCGGATCCCATCTCCAGACGCGCTCGATACGAGATCGCCAAAGAGCTGCTGATGGCGGACATCGTCCATCCGAATGTCTGCAAAACCCACGACCTATTTGAGACGAAGAGCGGGCTGCGCTACATGTCCATGGAGCTGATCCAAGGCGAGACTCTTGCCTTACAGCTGTATCGGCTCGGCCGCCAAAGCCGTGACACGGCCTTGAAACACTGTCGTCAGCTTTGCCTCGGACTACAAGCGATTCACGACAAAGGCATCGTGCACTGCGACTTGAAGCCTTCGAATTTAATGATCGACGAAGACGGCAATCTACGGATCACCGATTTCGGAGTCGCGGTGGTGGTCGGCAGCCCGCTAGAGGTCGAAGCCTCAGCCTACTCAGCTCCAGAACACGAGCACGGCCTAGCCTCCCACTATCTCGACATCTACTCAGTAGGACTCATTCTTCACCAGATCCTCTCGGGGGCCACCCACCCACCCAAGCATCCTGAAGCAGGTATTCTCAGCGACCCACATCTCGAATCCGTTATCTTGCAATGCCTGAAAAAGGACCCGCGGGACCGCCCGAGCTCCGCCGAAGCGCTGGAGAAAGCTCTTTTCAGTGGACCGGCATTGGAGGCGGCCACCAAAGTTGTGGTCATCGCGGATCTCAGCCGCTACACGGAAGCAGCGGTCCTTCTGGATGAGATAGTGAAATCAACCGTCGAGCTGGACAAGCAAATCGCAACGTTGATCGATGAAGCACTTCTTGCGAGTGGATGCGATCCAGACACTCTCGATCGCAAAGGAGCCGGAGACGGCCAAGTCATTCTCTTTGACGATGCTCTCCAGGCTCACCATTTTGCAGTTGCCTTGCACCAAAAAAGCAAGGATCTCAACAAGGGTGCAGATGGTACTCCGAAATCCTCAAGATATTTCCGCATCGGCATGGCCATTGGCAAGATCATCCCAAGCCAACTGAAAAAGTCAAGCTTCACCATCCAGTCGGGTCTCGCCTACATCGAAGCTGCTCGCCTTGAGAGTGCCTGCATCACCGGCGACATTCTCGTCTCCCAGTCCACTTGGGAAAAGTTGCCCAAAAAGATCCAGGATTTGTACGGCGGCCCTGAGCTCATATTCGACAAAAATAGCAAGGATACCGAGCTCTCCGAAAGGAGAACCTGGCCGGCTCGTCGCTTTGAACGCGTCATCACACCCGCGCCTTGGGACCGGAAGGACGTGGTGGTTTCTCTTAAGCCTCACTTCCCGGACGAGACCGCCTCGAGCCTAGAGGATCCCCAAGCATCGATCCGAGATCTGACCAAGAGCCTCCTGCCGAAATACTTAGGAGAGCTCTTTCATGTTCATGGCTCGGATGTTTTTCGCTTTCGTAATACTTTATATGCAGGTCGTTTTGCTCTGGCCTGCCAAGACAAAGCCTCTCGTCTCGCTCCAGAGCCCCTGGCGATCCTTGCTGCAATCCATCAAATCAAATGGCCTGCGGAATCTGAGCCCCTAGCCGTTGAGGAGGCTGCAAAATGCGCCTTGCAGCTTTTGACTCTAGCTACGGGCAACAGAATCCTTCTCACAGACCAGGCCTTTGAAGCCGGCCGAAAACATCCCGCCGAGCAGAAAGACCTTGGATGGCAGATACACGGAGCTACCCTCCTGGACGGCTTCGAACAGCCGGTGGAAATTGGCGAACTCGCTTACCTGAAACGTTTGCCGGCACCAGCCCTGGATCTTGGGCCAAGCCCGAGATGGATTCCTTCCAAGGGACGCCCCGTTCCTAATTCCCAGAATTGGACGCTCGAGAAAGAATTGGGACAAGGCGGATTCGGCAGAGTTTGGCTAGCCTCCCGACCCAAAAACGGGAGTGGAGAAGAAGAGCTCAGTGTCTTCAAGTTTCCAACAGATCCCAAACGCTTAGAATCGCTCAAACGCGAAGAGGAAATACTGAAGGCCGTTGAAAAGCACCTCTCGGACCGCCAGGACATCGCCCAACTCATCTCAAGAGACCTCGAAGGAGACCCCTGCTATCTCCAATCGAATTATGTACCGGCCGGCAGCCTCAAAGATTTCGCCGATGAACAGGGGCTCTTAGGGCTACCATTGGATCTCCGTGTCAAAATCGGCCTACAAATCGTTACGGCGTTACAAGCAGCCCATTCTTTCGGCATCATTCATGGAGACCTTAAGCCTTCAAATATTCTGATGCTGAATGCCGAGCATCATGATCTTCGAATCCAACTGAATGATTTTGGATTGGGCAAAATCAACCAACAATCGGTGATTCAGTTAAGTAGCTCTGCCCTCACTTCTGGAACAGGGTCCTCTTCCACCGCGACTTGGCTCTACGCAGCGCCGGAGATCATCGAAGGCCACGCAGCGCCAGAAGCCAACGAAAGCTCGCCCAAAGGGGCAAACCAGAAATCGGACATCTATTCCCTGGGAGTGCTTCTATTCCAACTAGTCGTTGGCAGCTTCCGGAGAGCTCCGAGCCCTGGCTGGAAAAACGAAATACCGAGCGAATCCCTTCGTGAAACCCTAGGCCGGGTCCTTGATCGCTCACCCGACAGACGCCCTACCCTTGATCAGGTTGAAGAAAAGCTCGAGAGCTATGAAGCAGAAGACGCAAAGAGGGAGGAAGAGCAGGCAAGAAAGGAAGCCCGCCTAGCTGAGCGCCGTAAGAGATGCAGCTACGTATTCGTATTAATCTTGTCAGTACTGGCCGGGATAGCCTGGTTCCAAGAACGGCGTGCTCAAGAGGCAGAGCGCAAAGCCAAACAAGCCGAAGCAGAAACCCAAAGCACTCTCGATTTTCTGGTGAGATCTTTTCAGGTCGCAGACCCATCGGCAGGCTATGACCAAGATCACAACTATTATCTGGGAGAAGAATTAACCGTCTTCGATTCCCTTGAAACGGCGGTCAAGCGCCTTCCGCGGGAAATCCCCCAGCCCCGAATTCAGGCTGTCATCCTGGATACCATCGGCAATATCTATGTCCATCTCGGGCTCTTTTCCAAGGCAGAGCCCCTCATTGAAGAAGGCCTCGCACTCAGGAGAGCACTACCTCCAAGAACTGCGACCAAAGAGGCAGATATTGCCGGCAGCCTTATCAGCAAAGGGCTGCTGCTTAGATCCCAGAGCCGATATGAAGCTGCGGAAGAGTACCTTACAGAAGCTTTGATCAAGCGCCGCGAAGCCTTTCCCGACAATGCACTGGAGATTGCGGAAAGCCTTAAGCATCTTGCCACGGTTCTGGATGAGAGGGGTGACTACCGTGAAGCAGCCAAGCTCGCTCGCGAATCGCTGCGACTCTATGAAGATGTCCCCGCAGATGAAAGACCACCGGAATACACAAGGGATCTTGTCGACAGCTTGGGGGAGCTCGCGTCTATTCTTCAGAACAACAGTGAGGCCGAAGAGGCTGAAGAACTATTTCGCAAGGCACTGAAGCTGAGCACTGACGTGCTTGGGGACCATCCTTCCACGGCCGGCTTGATGGCCAACTTGGCCCTTCTGCTTCTCAATTATTCCGACGACCTGACAGAAGCGGAAGATCTCCTGAAAAGCGCCCAAGACATGGATTTGCGGCTCTACCAAAACCCTATCCACCCCAACGTGATCACAGATTTCAACAATCTCGGCTTGCTCGCGATTTATACCGGTCGGCTCGACGAGGCCAAAAGACTCTTGAGCGACGCCCTAAGGCGTTTCGAGCAACTCGAAGATGAAAATCCAGGCACCACTTTCCTCGGCAAGGCAACCACACTAAACAATCTGGGCGTTCTTTACCAATACCTGGGCGATCTGGATTCGGCCATTCTACGGCACCAAGACGCGCTCGCCCTTCAAGTCAAGCATCTCCGCGTTCCTGAACACAGCGAAGGCCCTCCTGTGCACCGCAAAATAGCAATTACAAAAACTTTCCTTGCGGGCGCCTACTGGTCGAGCGGCCGGCTGGAGATAGCTCATCAGATGTTCGAAGAAGCTACGAAGATTCAGGAGCAGGCTTTAGTCTCGAACAGCATCGACCGCGCCAACACACTCGCTCTTCACAGTCGCCTGCTCCAAGACCTAGGGAAACACTCGGATGCTACCGACAAATCCTGCCAGGCGCTCGGTATTCTCAAGGGGATCTCGGCAACGGAAGCCGAGGTCGCAAGGATCCAGAACAATCTCGCCTTAATCTTCATCTTGGAAGGCGAGCTCTGGAAGGCTGAAAGCGTCTACCGAGAAGCTCTCGAAATCATGAGGCAAACACGGGGCGCAGAGGCTCCTCTCGTTTCCCAAATGACTGGCAGTCTCGGCTATACCTTGATCGAAAAAGGGCTCTTCTTTCTCGACAGAGGAAGCTCCTCAGCAGCTGAGATCTCATTTGCCGCAGCGAGCCGTGAGCTCAACAAGGCACTTGAGCTCTACCGAAAGCAACTCGGTGAAGGAAGCCGTGATGAAGCACGCATTCTCCGAAACTTAGGATTCCTCGCCGAGTCCCGGGGCGACTTCGCCCTCGCCGAGAGGCAGTATCGTCGATCGCTGGAGATAGAGAAGGAAGGAGACACAAACGTTCTGAATGTCGCCAAAACTCAACGCTATTTGGCCCATCTGGAGCTTTCTCGCGGCAATCCAGAGGCAGCTGAGAGCCTTGCCTCCGACGCCCTAAAGAACTTCGCACTCGCGGAAATTTCGAAAGATCATTGGAGAATCGCTTTTACGAGAAACATTCTGGGTGCGTCCCTGGTTGCTCAGGATGACGACCGTCTTCGGCAGGCTGAAACGTTGTTGTTAGACAGCTTCAGAATTCTCTCAGAACAGAAAGCCATCACTTCTTTTTATTACCGCGACGCGCTCAAAAACATGATCAACCTGTACAGAAAGATCAATAACCGAGCAAAGGAGCTCGAGTACAACTCATTGCTGGGCAACGCTCTGGCAATCGAACTACCAGACTTGGACGGCCCTCTCCCTAACCCCTGCCCTATGTCAACCTCCAAGCGGGGGAGCGCTTAACAGGCCACCCACCAAAGCTCTGATTACCTAATTTGGGAGACTGGCCATGAATTGGCTCAAAAAGTTTAATGTCCAGCAAATCTGGTTAGTCGAGGCTTGGGAGAAAGCACGTCCTTACCTCATAGAGATGAGCGCCGATCTCATGATCGGTTCAAGCATGTGGTGTTCATTGTATTTATTCAAAATGATGACCAGCGCACTTACCCTGGGAGGGGAAGCAAGCGAATTAATTCTAATAATCCACTCATGGGGTGTAATAATCGCCTTCGGGCTTTTTGCCGGTCTTCTCATCGTCGGTTTGGTTGAGATTCGCATCGGGGAGCTTACTGAAGCCTCAAAACAGCACTACCCAAGAGGACATGAAGATGATCCCCCTAAGACGTAACTCACTTGCTTCGAAATGGATCAAAGCCCTCTTCTTGGGCTGGGCGATCGTGATCGCTGGTGTGCCCGTCTTGAGAATTGGTCTGTGGGTCGACTCGATTCCTGAAGTAATCCTAGTCGCCTCCATTGTATCGGGTATGATCTCTGGTATATGGGGGAGGTTGAGCGTTCAGCAAACGCAATCTTTGCTACAGGACGAGCCCAAAGAACAATCGCGACAATGGAGCTACCTTTCCAATAGCTCACCATTGCTGGGAGCAGCTGCAACTATCCCATTGATCCTCTCCTTGGTCTTTGTGCTCACCAGCAAATCACAGATCGAGCTCCCTCCACCGCAGAGGCTCCCAGAGCTTTATCCTCCCCCTGTTTCAGGAATTGACTGATCAATGTCTTCCCTCATTTGACCTATTGTTGTGCCAAGAGAAGGCTGGAAGCCATTTAGGATTCGAAACGCTACGAGCACCCGCCTATGGCTTCGGCCCAACTCGAACAAGCTTCGTTTTCAAAGCCATCCCGGAAGAGGATGTCGCTCGTCGGCTCGCATTGAGGAACACAACTCAAATCGCTTTCCATGGTTAACAGGCCGTCCAAACAATCGGCGTCTCCCGACCAACCGATGAAGGCAGAGCCGGGCTCCGGCGTTGCAGTCAATACCACCGACGTTCCATGGTCGTAGAGCTTTTGGCAATCCGGCTCACACTCGATGCCGGCAGGGTCCGAGGTGACTTGGCAAGTGCCGACTCCGCTTAGAGCCACTGCCAGCAGATGGGATTGCAGATCGAACGTTGCGACACACTCTAAATCTGCGTCCAGGGTCACGGTTCCGTCCTGGCAGTCCTCATCGCCAGTCCAACCGGCAAAAACGGAGCCTTGGCCGGCAGAGTCTATCAGTGTCACTTGAGCTCCATAGTCGAACGAGCTCTGGCAAGTCGCGCCACAATCGATTCCAGTGGGAATTGACGTGACCTCACCTGCGCCACTACCGATTTTTACTACCGCTAATATTCTCGGCACGAGGTTGCAGACAGCTTCACAACTGACAGGGCCATTTAAGGTTACGACTCCTTCTGAGCAATCTTCATCTCCTTTCCAACCGGCAAAAGAAGATCCTTGATCGGGAGTCACTGCCAGTGTCACCTCTGTTCCGGGGGGGAAGGTATGGGAACAATCCACACCGCACTCGATGCCAGGCGGGCTTGAAACGATCACTCCTGACCCAGTTCCGCTTTTCGTCACTTGCAGGGTCGAATCGATCTCGAAGGTCGCCGTGCAGGAGATGAAGCTGTCCATGGTCACGACCCCGTCGGAGCAATCTGGATCTCCACTCCAGCCCACAAAGCGAGAATCCGCAGCCGATGACGGGGTCAAGGTCACCACCGTGTCTTCGGCAAATTGCTCGACGCAATCCGGCCCACAGTCGATACCTCCGGGAACCGAGGTGACGGTCCCGCTTCCAGCACCTGCTTTGACGATAATCAGAGGATGGGCCACGCTGAAATGGGCCGTGCATGAGGTATGGCTATTCATGGTGACGACCCCGTCGTCACACTCTGAATCGCCACTCCAATGGGTCCAGATAGAACCCGCCGACGGACTGGTGTTCAAGCTGACCACGGAACCATTGCCGTAGGATTCCTCACAATCAAGCCCACAATTGATGCCGGCAGGGTTCGAGCTCACGGAACCGGAGCCACTTCCCGCATGGTTGACGGTGAGATCGTAAGATACGGCACTATTGGGAAGATTCGCCCCGAGGTCTTCGATGATCAGCTCGACCATGGAGCCCCCATTGCCCAGGGGATCTCCGTGGGCGTGGCTGTGAAGGGCCACCACTCGATGATCCGCGGACGCCAAGATCGGACCACCGGACGCACCCGGTTGCCTGTCCGCGCAATAGAGCCACTGTGTGGTGCTGGTACCATCTCCGTGGGTGAAGACATAGGTATCGCGCAACTCGACAAAACCACTGGTGTCTTCCGGCTCGGTCGAGCTCACGGCGATGCGTTTGCCCCAACCCAAGGGATGCTGGGGCAAATAGACTTGCTCTCCGAGCACGCCACCGTCTTCACGCATCTGTAAGTAGCCGTAGTTCGCGGTGGGATTAGACGGCAACTCGAGCAGCGTATAGTCGATGGTCGAGTTGGTCTGAATCAAATCCGCAGTATCTGCCACAAGAGCCCCGGAGCAAGCTCCCGTAGCATCGCACGCAGTCTCGCAATCTGTCCCTTCGGCGAGAAATTCATAGTTGGTATTGACCGCATCATTGATCGAGGCGATGCAATGATTGTTGGTCATGAGATGCCCCTCGCTACCGACAAGCCAGCCCGTGCAATGACCAGTGCCGTGGATCAGCAAACGGGCCACGGTTCTGGATTTGTCATAGATTTCGGTGCCCTCATAGCAACGAGCCCACTCCGAGTCATCGGGGCCGCAAAACTCGTCGCCCTCGGGCTCACCGCTCCCGAGTCCAGAAGCCATTTCTTCGGGCAGAAAACCGCGGGCGTAGCGATCGATGCGATAGCCGTATAGCCCTTCCACGTTGCGACTGTGCAGCTCGATGATCAGCCGATCTCCTGGGAAGTGCATGGCCCAGAAGCCTTCCGTGAGCCCCAGTTGCCCCTTACCGGTCCCTTCGTAACGCCAGGTTCTCTGACCGTCGGGGGAGCGCAAGAGCACATAATCACCTTCCGCGAGCTCCATTCTCGAGAAGTGAGGACAAATGTAGGTGGCACCCGAATGATGAATCTCCTCTCTCGACACTAGGGTGGACCCATGGGGACGCCCCCCCCAATATGGGTGGGGGGTCTCGAGAATCAGCTCTATGGCCTCGCCGACTTGGATCACCCCACCCTGCAACGGCGCTACCGGAAGCCCATGGGCTGAGCAGACTGCCGCTACTCCGAGTATCCAAAGTACAAACCTGGCCGAGCTACCCCACCCGCCCGCCGCCTGCTTCAAGTGTCCCCTCCCCCTGAACCGGGGGCTATTCTTGGAGGTTCGGGTGGGCCGACGAAGGACGGGTCCAGGCCTCCACCTAGAGGCGATGCGGAAGACCACATTGACGTGTCACCGCTTTCGAAGCCATCGGCAAAGAATGTGGACCAGAAACCAACACGACAGGTTATCGATTCATCCATGGTGATATCGATGGTATCTGTCTCCTCCAAACAATCGGGATGGCCGATGAACTGGATATTATCGATGGGATATTCAGGATTTCCGGTATCACCCGCCACTGCTGTCAGGGTGACCATGGAGCCGGCATCGAATTCCCAAGAGCAGGTTTCGCCACAATCGATGCCCGCGGGTGACGATGTAACGTCACCCACTCCAATGCGATTGATCGTCAACGTATGCTGTTGAACGAAGGTGGCGGTGCAGTCTCTGGACGCAGTCATAGTGACCGTGATCTCCGCAGCAGCCCCGGTGCACCCTTCACCCGTCCAGCCGTCGAACCGATAGCCGTCCCCCGGGTTGGCCGACAAGCTCACCGACATGGGCTCGTCAAAGATCTCCTGGCAGTTCCCGGGACAGGCGATGCCCGCCGGAGTGGAATCCACCTGGCCATCGCCGTCAATCGTGACCATCAGCAGGTGGGTTTGCACGAACGTGGCGGTACAGGTCTTATCCCCGTCCATGACGACGTTAGGACAGCTCACGTCCCCGGTCCAACCCACGAAGCGAGAGCCCGGGGCCGGTAAGGTGTCGGGAATGGCCGTAAGCGTCACCGGAGTGCCCGCGTCGTAAATACGAGCACAATCGGTGCTACACCCCGGATCCATTTCCGGTATATCCGGTATCACCGTGCCCCCACCGCTGCTTCCTTCGAGGTCGATGGTCAAGGTGTATTGGCGGAGGGTGAAGGCAGCGGTACAGGATTTGCTCGCATCCATGGTGACGGTGATCGGATTCTCAGAGCCGACGCAATCACCGCTCCACCCGCTGAGCTCGTAGTCATCCCCCGGGGTCGCCGTCAACGTCACCATGGTCGGCTCGTCGTAGGTCTGGTCGCAATCACCGGGACACGCAATGCCCGTCGGAGCGGAATCCACCTGGCCATCGCCTTCGACGGCGACCTCGAGCAGGTGGGTTTGTACAAAGGTCGCCGTACACGTCTTATCCCCATCCATAACGACGTTTGGACAGCTCGCGTCCCCGGTCCAGCCCGCGAAGCGAGAGCCGTGGGCCGGCAAGGTATCGGGAGTAGCCGTGAGCGTCACCGGAGTGCCCGCATCGTAAATACGAACACAGTCGGTGCTACAGCCCGGATCTCCAACCGGCGGATTCGGCGTTACCGTGCCACTGCCGTTGCCTTCGAGGTCGATGGTCAGGGTGTATTCGCGGACGAAGCTCGCGGTACAGGTCTTATGTCCATCCATGGTGACGGCGATCGGATTGTCAGAGCCGGTGCAATCACCGCTCCAGGCATCGAATCGATATCCCGACACGGGGGACGCCATGAGCACGACTTCGGTGGGATAGGGATAGACTTCCTCGCAATCCACCCCGCAGACGATTCCAGGTGGTTGCGATTCCACGATCCCGGATCCGTCCGGCACGACCATCACCTCAAGAGTGTAGGGAATCGGCTCGAAGATGGCGGTGCACGACAGCCCCTGGTTCATGGTGACCGAGCCGTCATCACAATCTTGATCCCCTTCCCATCCGACATGCATATAGCCGGTTCCTGGGGTCGCCGTCAGCTCAACCTCTGTTCCCTGATCAAATAGCTCGTCACAAATCGATCCACAATGGATGGTGCCAGGAATCGAGGTAATGGTGCTGTTATCGCCGCCACCGTCCCGGCTCACAATCAAGCGGAACGTCTTATTGAAGGTCGCTGTGCAATTCGTATCTTCCGTCACGGCTATCTGACCATCGAGACAATCCGCCGGCCCACCCCATTCGACGAATCGGGATCCTGGATCCGCCTCCTCAGAGAGCTGAACCACAGTACCGGAATCAATCAGCTCGAAGCAGTCGGAGCCACAATCGATACCATTTTCCGTATCGGTGACGGTACCAACTCCGGTACCGCCTTTGGTGACCGAGAAAGCAAACCGCTTGATGTCGATGGTCGCTATGCAAGTGACGTCTTCGGTCAATGTTGCCTTGCCGCCTGGACACGATGCGCTCCAACCGGTGAATGCCGAATCGGAATCCGGATTCGCGTTGAGGAATACCATCGTGCCTTCACGGTAGGTAACCATGCAGGTTCCATTGCCATCGGAGTCACACTCGATGGCACCGACTTCCGGGCTAGTGGATATCACGGTTCCAAAACCGGTCCCATTCACAACCACCGTCAGCGTGTAGGTTTTGACGAAGGTGGCGCTACACGCCACATCCTCGATCATCTCCACTATGCCATCCGAGCAGTCTTCATCACCGCCGAATTCCACAAATTCGGAACCGGCGTCGGCGACCGGGCTCAACTCAACGGATGTACCGATCGCATAGAGCTCGTCACAATCCGCGCCGCAATCGATGCCCACAGGCGTTGAGGTCACGGTTCCGGTACCGGATCCTTCTTTGGTCACAGACAGCTCGAACCGTGGTACATCGAAGACCGCCTTGCAATACACGTCCGTGGACATGGTGACCATACCGTCATCGCAATCCGCGTCGCCTTCCCAACGAACAAAGAACGCACCAGGATCGCCGATCGGCGTCAACGTCACCTCCGTATCCCGAAGGTAACGCTGGTCACAATCGTCGGGGCAATCGATGCCCACCGGGTCTGACGTCACCCTGCCCGGCCCCATCACCTCCACGGTCAGCTCAGGAGTCACCATGAAAGTCGCGGTACAGGTCTTATTCGCGGTCATCTCCACCGTGCCATCCACCGCGCAATCGCCGGTCCAGCCACCAAAGCTGGAGCCTTCGTCTGGAGCTGCCGAGAGCATCACCGATGTTCCGTGACTATAAGTTTCCATGCAATCGGGATCACACTCGATGCCGGCCGGAACGGAGGTCACACTGCCGGTGCCCGTACCGTCCTTGGTGACGATCAGCGTTCGATCCAGCCGGCAATCTACATTCACGTCCGTGTCGTCGGTCAGAGTCAAACGACAATCACCGTTGTGAATGGCGCAAACGTCCACGGGCCAACCCAGGAAGCTACTACCCGGTTCCACCTCGATGCTCAATGTGATTGGTGTATCGAGGGCGTAGATTTGATCGCAATCCGGACCACAATCGATACCATCCGGGAAGGAGCTCACCGTGCACAGCCCATCCCCAGGCTTGATCACCCGGAGCTCGGGAGTCGCCTGGTTGAAGGTCGCTGTCACCTCTCGATCGGCGGTCATGGCGAAGGTGCAAGTCATGCCCGCGGGACATTCCGGAACCGACCACGTCGGTGGCCCGGAACCTGCGTCGGGAGTCGCGGTTAAGGTGACCTCTGTGCCGTCTTGGTAGGAGTGCTCGCAATCCAGACCACAGTCGATGCCGAGCGGGTTCGAGACGATTCCACCACCGCCGGCCCCGGCCTTCATCACGGTAAGGAGGAATTGCTGTCGAACGAATACCGCACGGCAGGCGCGATCCTCTGACATCGTCACCACACCATCGGCGCAATCCGCATCCCCATCCCAACGCTCAAAAAGGTAACCGGGATCGGGGGTCGGCAGCAGAGTGACGACAGTATTCTCAACATAGTCCTCTTCGCAGTCCGCGCCGCAATCGATGCCTGCCGGAGCCGAGGCCACATGGCCGTCACCTTCCTGGGTCACCGTCAACTGATAGGTCTTGACGAAAGTGGCCGTGCAGGTCCGGACGGTGTCCATGGTTACCACGCCACCCGGGCATTCTTCGGACCAGGCTTGGAAGCTGGATCCGGCATCGGCAGTCGCCGTGAGCGTTACCACGGTCCCGTAGTCGAAAGACTCGGTGCAGTCCGGACCGCAATCGATACCCGGCGGCATCGAGCCCACATGCCCGGTGCCCGTACCGTTCTTCTCGACCGTTAAGGCCTGGTCCAGGCGACACTCTGCGGACACTATTGTCCCTTCGGTCAGGATCAATCGGCAGTCCCCATTGACCACGGTACACACTTCCTCAGGCCACCCCAGGAAGCTACTGCCCGGATTCACGGTGATCGATAGGGTGACCGGAGTATCGTGTGCAAAATCCTCATCGCAATCGACACCACAGGAGATTCCGGCCGGGAAAGAGTCCACCGTACACTGCCCGTCTCCAGGCTTGGTGACGGTCAAGGTATGTTCGGCGATGCCAAAGGTGACGGTCACCGTTTTCGCGGCCGCCACCGTCACCTCGCAGGTTGGAACCGCTGCGCAGGCGGGCTCGGACCAACCACCCACGATCGAGCCGGCATCCGGCGTCGCGGTCAAGGTGACCACGGTTCCGACACCAAACGACTGCTCACAATCCGCTCCGCAGTCGATGCCCGCCGGCACCGAGCCCACATGACCGGCGCCGGCGCCGCCCTTAGCCACGATCAGCTCGACTTCTTGCCGAGTGAAGACCGCGTGGCAAGCCCGCGCTTCGGACATCGTGACCACGCCGTCTTCACACTCGGGATCTCCCTCCCAACGGGTGAAGACGAAGTCCGGATCGGGCGTCGGCAGCAAGGTGACCACCGTATTTTCAACATAGTCTTGCGCACACTCGGGATCACAATCGATGCCCTCCGGCGTGGAACCTACATGGCCATCCCCTTCTTTGGTCACCGTCAAGGGATAAGTCTTAACGAAGGTCACGGTGCAGACCCGTGCCGCATCCATTGTCACCACGCCACCCGGACACTCCGCAGACCAATCCTGAAGCTCAGAGCCGGCGTCGGGAGTCGCCGTCAGCGTCACCGAGGTGCCGTAGTCGAAGGATTCGGTGCAGTCTGGACCACAGTCGATACCCGGCGGCATCGAGCCCACATGGCCGGTGCCCGTGCCGTCTTTTTCGACGGTCAAGGTTTGATCTAGACGGCAATCGACGGGTACATCCGTATCGTCGGTCAAGGTCAGTCGGCAATCCCCATTGACCACGTTGCAGACGTTTTCGGGCCAACCCAAGAAGCTACTACCGGGATCCACATTGATGCTCAAGGTGATCGGCGTATTGTGGTTGTAGGTGTGGTCGCAATCCGCTCCACAATCGATTCCGTTGGGGAAGGAGCTCACCGTGCAAGAACCATCGCCGGGCTTGTTGATCGCCAGCTCGTGACTAGCGATGCCGAAGGTGGCTGTGACGGTCGCAGCCCCTTCGATCGTCACGGTACAAGGGCCCGTACCCGGACATTCCGGCAGGGACCAACCCGTGAAGCTGGAACCCGGGTCCGGCATCGGGGTAAGCGTCACCATGCTGTAGATCTCGAATGATCCGGTGCAGGTGGCGCCGCAATCGATACCCGACGGCTCAGAGATCACTTTTCCGGTGCCGAAATCCTCGTTCTTGAGCACCGCCAAGTCGAACGTCTTGAGCTCGAAGGTGGCGATGCATGAGGTGTCCGTAGAGAGCGTCACTTGCCCGTCGGTACAGTCACCATCACCGCTCCAGCCGTCAAAAATGGAGTCCGGCTCGGGCGTTGCGGTCAAGGTGATGGCCGTGTCCTGCTTATAGGTCTCGTCGCAATCGGCTCCACAATCGATCCCCACCGGTGTCGAGGTGACGGTGCCGTTGCCGTTGCCTTGTAACGCCACATCCAACACACGGGAGGCCACATAAACCGCCGTACAAGTCAAGTCGGACGTCAACGTCACTTGGCCATCGGCACAATCCGCCGGGCCATCCCAACGATCAAAGCTCCAATCGGTTTCAGGGGTCGCTGTCAGATCCACCGTGGTTCCGTGGGTATAGACCTCCGAACAGGTCGGGTCACAATCGATCGCGCCGGGGCTCGAGGTCACAGTGCCTTGGCCGTCGTTAACCACGGTCAAGGTGCGATCCCGCTGACATTCCATGGTGACTTGAATATCTTCCGCGACCGTGAGTTGGCAAGGCTCCATGCCTGTGCAAGGTTCATCGGTCCAGCCGATGAAGCTGGAGTCCGCTAGCGGGGTGACCGTAAGCGTCAGGGCAGTACCGTTGTCGAAGTCAGCGGAGCAGCTGACACAGCTGATCCCTTCCGGGAAGGATTCCACGGCACAACTTCCGTCTCCGGTCTTGAGCACCTCCACATTCGACTGCGCCACCGCGAAGTTGGCCGTTACCGCTTTGTTTGCATCCATAGTCACGGTGCAGGAGTCGGTTCCAGGGCAATCGATGCCCTCGCCGGACCAACCAACGAATCTGGAGCCGTCGTCTGGAATCGGCGCAGGTAGGGTCACTTCTTGTCCGTGTGGATAGAGCTCGGAGCAGTCGCCGCCACAGTTGATCCCCGGCCCGGTGACTAAGCCATTTCCGTTACCCGATTTGAGAGCGTTGAGGGTCTTCAGGGGCTCGGAATCAAATTGCGCTGTGACGGACAAGTCAGCGGTGAGATTCAACACACAGATCTTGGTTTCTTGGCCGTCACACGCCCCAGACCAACCGCCGAAGCTGAACCCTTCCGCAGGATCGGCAGTAAGGGTCACAATCCCATGATCGAAACCAGCTGAGCACGTGCCGGGACAGCTGATACCCGAAGGATCTGACGTTACCAGCCCGTCGCCGACCACGGTCATTGCTAGCTGATGCACCTCGGGCTCGAACCTGGCCGTGGTGGATCTCGCTTGGTCCATGGTCAACACGCACGTCGGCTGACCTCCAGCACAGTCACCGGTCCAGTCGATGAAACGGGAGCCACTTTCTTCCGTTGCGGTCAGCGTCACCATCTGCGAGTAGGCGAACGGCGCGGTGCAGGTCACACCGCAGTCAATTCCGGCCGGGATGGATTGCACTGCGCCTGATCCCCCACCATCCAACATGACACTGAGATCATAGGTGTCTTGCTTGAAGGAAGCGTCGACGGCCAAGTCGGCATCGACCGGCAAGATGCAGGGATCCGTGCCGAAACCGCTGCATTGGCCGTCGGTCCAACCGGCAAAAACGCAGCTGGGATCCGCCATGGCTGTCAAGGTGACCACGGTGCCATGGGGATACAACGCATTGCAGACCTGGCCACACGCAATACCCGTGGGAGCCGAGCTCACGGTGCCCGTGCAGTCGCCGGAACGATTCACGCTGAGGGTCTTTTCAGGCACCAGAGCAAAGTCGGCACTAACCGTCTGGGCCATGTCCATAGCGACTTGGCAAGAGCCGTCTTCCGGGCTGACCGTGCAGGCCCCGGTCCAGCCGGTAAAACTGGAGCCCACCTCAGCGGCAGCCGTCAGGGTCACGACGGTGCCGAAGGGGAAGTCCCCTTCACAGGTAAGGCCACAGTCGATGCCCCCGGTGATTCCTTGCGGATGCGAGGTAATCGTGCCGCTACCATTGCCCGTCGTCATCACAGTCAATGTTTCCGGAGCCCTAGCGGCAAATTGCGCAGTTACCGTCGTGGCCGTTTGAATCGTCACCTCGCACGGGCCGGTTCCGGAACAACCCCCGCCACTCCAGCCCGTGAAGCTGAAACCAGGCTCGGCCTCGGCAGTCAGGGTAATTGTGGTGCCAAAACCATAGTGCTCCGAACAGTCGCCCGGACACTCGACGCCTTGTGGATCGGAGACCACGTGGCCATCACCATTGACGATCACCGTCAGAAGATAGGGAATCAGGTCAAATTGGGCCTGGACGCTCTTCGGACCATCCATGGTGAGCCCACAAGAACCGGTCCCCGAGCAATCGCCGGCCCATCCCGCAAAGACCGTCCCCAGCTCTGCGATAGCGCTCAGGGTCACTTCGGTATTAAAGGGATAGTCCTGCTCGCAGTCGTCCTCGCAGTCGATGCCCGCCGGGCTGGAAACCACCTGACCCGCACCTTCACCCACTAAGGCTACCGTGAGCCGCTGCGGGACCTCTGCAACAAATCTTGCATCCGCGGTTTTCGCACCGTCCATGGTCACTTGGCAAATCGGATGGGTGCCGGCGCAGGCCCCGGTCCAGCCGTCGAAACGGGAGCCCGGTGTGGGCTCGGCGGTGAGGGTGACGATGGAATCTTTGTCGAAGGAAGCCGTGCAGCCGCCTCCGCAATCGATACCCGCCGGGCTCGAGCTGACCGTGCCCGTGCCGCCCATGCCGTTGTCGGATATGCTCACGGCGAGCTCGTAAGTGAGCACATAAGTGGCCGTACACGTGAGATCACCCGACATCTCCACTTGACCGTCCAAGCAGTCTGGAGCGCCTCCCCAATCCACGAACCTCGAGCCGACCTCAGCGCTCGCCACCAACGTCACCAGCTCGCCGAAGTCGAAAGAAACCTCACACTCGACACCGCAATCCAGCCTCGTAGGCACCGACGTCACAGTACCGGAACCCTCACCCATCTTGTTCAAAGTTAGGGTCCGGGAGCCCGCGGCCAGCTGAAAGTCCGCGCTGATCGTCAGAGGCTCAGTGACAGTAATCGTGCAATCGCCGACGCCCGCGCATCCACCGCCCGACCAGCCGAAGAAAGCAGAGCCTCCGGCGGCGACGGCATTCAGAGTGATCGTCGTGCCATGGGTTGAGGGCTCGCTACAATCTGAGCCGCAATCAAAGCCAGGACCAGAAATTGTGCCTGTGCCATCGCCGGTTTTGATCACCGACACGGTGTAGGTGCTCAGATCGAATTGGGCGGTGACATTCTTGACCGCGTCCATGGTGAGCACGCAGGGAGCCGTACCCGTGCAATCACCGGACCAACCGATGAATGTGGAATCCGACGACGCAGAGGCGCTCAACGTCACCAGGGTGCCGTCCGCATAATCTTCTACTTCCATCATGCAATTTGCATCACATTGAAGACCTACGGGAGACGAGCTCACCCCACCGCTGCCAGTTCCGCTTTTCGCCAAGGTCAGACGCCGCACCTCTCCATCCAAGGTGAATTGGGCGGTCATGGATTTGGCCGCGTCCATGGTGACCACACAGGCTCCAGAGCCGGAACAGGCCCCGGACCAGCCGGTGAACGTGGAGCCGGCCTCGGCCATGGGGGTCAGTGAGACCAGGGTACCGAAGGCAAAGTCTTCGTCACAACTCGATCCGCAATCGATCGTGCCTGGGCTCGAGGTCACTTTCCCAAGGCCGGTACCGTCTATGGCCACCGTCAGCGTCACGAAGCGCGGACCGAAAGTCGCTCCTACGACTTTCGTGCCGTCCATGGTGACCGTACAAATACTGCTATTTGGGTCTGCACAAAGCCCGCCGGTCCACTCGGTGAAGAGCGAGTCTTCGACCGGCGTAGCCGTCAGAGTCACCAACGTATTGAGCTTGAAGTCCGCGGTACAGCTACTGCCGCAATCAATGCCCGGCGGATCCGACGCCACCGTTCCAGTGCCACCGTTATCGTTCCTTGAAACGCTTAAGGTCTCCAGCTCTTCCGACAGAGTGAATTCCGCCTCAATGCTCTTCGCGGATTCCACCGTCAACTCACAAGGATCCAGGCCGGTGCAATCGCCGGACCAACCGGTGAACGCAGAGCCAGGATCGGGTGTGGCGGAAAGAGTGATTACGTTGCCGTGGTCATAGAGTGCCAGGCAGCCTACCGCGCTGCCGGTTCGACAAGTCTGGATCCCGCCCGAATCAGCGCTCACCGAGCCGCTGCCCGAACCCGTGGGACTCACGTTCACCAGGTATTGCTCGAGATTACAGATTGCGGTGACCTGGCGGCTCTGATCCGTCGTGATCACACATTCCGGCACGTTTCCGGAGCAGCCTCCACCGACCCAGCCCTCAAATTCAGAGCCCTCTTCGGGACTCACTGTCAAGGTTAGGGTCTGGGTGTCCGTAAAGCTTTCGCTGCAATCTCCGCCACAATCGATACCGGCCGGATCAGAAGTGACCGTGCATTCGCCGTTGCCACCTTTTTGGACCAACAGCTCGCGGACTTCCGCAAAGCCGGCCTCACAGCCGCGATTCGAGTACATGGTGACCTCACCATCCTGGCAGTCGGCGTGTCCGCTCCAGCCGACAAAAGCCGAGCCTGGACCGGGATCCGGGGTCAAGGTCACTACGTCACGGAAAAGATGAGACGTGCATCCGGCTACAGCAGGATCGCACCCGCTACCCGCGGGACTCACAATCACTGATCCGTCTCCCGTTGTGGTCACGGTCAGCTCGTAGGACAGCTCGAAGGTGGCGGTGCACACGATGTCACCATCCATGGTCACGACACTGTCCGCGCAGTCAGGATCACCCGTCCAACCCACAAAGGCGGATCCGGGGCCATCCTCAACGACTAAAACAATGACCTCGCCGCTTAAATAATCCGCAAAACACTCGGTGCCACAGTCAATGCCCGTGGGATTGGAGGTCACAGTGCCGACTCCTGTGCCTTCCTTGATGATGGTCAACCGGTTGAGGTTGCGGATAAAGGTAGCAGTGCAGCTCAAGTCGGCATCTAAGGTAATGCTGATCTGCTCGGTTGAGGCGTCACCGCACTCCGGATCCCCACTCCAACCCGCAAAGGTGGAGCCTTGGTCCGCTTCTGCGGTCAGGGTGATCAATGTACCGAGCGCATAGTCCTCCATACAGGCGGCACCACAATCGATGCCCAACGGGTCGGAGCTGATGGTACCTCCCCCGTTGCCGTCTTTGGAGAGGGTCAAGGTCCTCAGGTCTTCATCCAACGTGAATTCGGCGTCCACAAAGACCGCGCTTTCCACCGTCACAATACAATCGTCACGGCCCACACAAGCCCCAGACCAGCCAGTGAACGTCGAGCCGGGGTCCGTGGTGGCGGTGAGCGTCACCATGGTGCCGAAATCATAAGAGTCATTGCAGTTAAGGCCGCAGTCGATGAGCCCTTCATCAGCACCCACATGCCCTGTGCCCGTGCCGCTCTTGCTCACTTGAAGTACGAATTGGTCGATAGTGAAGTTGGCTGTGACCTCAGTATCGGCGGTCAAATCCACCAAGCAAGGGTCCGTGCCGGAGCAGCCTCCGCCGGACCAGCCCGCAAAGGTGGAACCGAGCCCTGCCGTGGCAGTCAACGTGACGTCTGTGCCATAGGCATAGTCCTGCCCGCAATCGGCGCCGCAATCAATACCCACCGGGCTGGAGCTGACCACACCGTTTCCGAAACGATTGACGGTCAACGTTCTGACGTTGCTGTCAGACGTAAACTCAGCATCTACAGAGGTAGCGTTCTCCACGCTCACTGTGCAGGAGGGCTCTGCGCCTTCGCATCCACCACCGGACCAGCCGGTGAACGTCGAGCCGGGATCTGCCGTGGCCGTCAGAGTCACACTTGTCTCGTAGGGATAGCTCTCGGAACAGTCAGGACCGCAATCGACACCCACCGGCAAAGAAGTGACTCTGCCCGCGCCTGAGCCTGATTTATTGACACTCAACGGGTAAGTGTTCAGCGTGAACGTGGCGGTACATTGAAAATCGAAAAATGTCACTACTTGCCCGTTCGGACAATTCGCGCTCCAACCTCCGAACGTGGAACCTGGATCCGGAGCCGCGGTTACGGTGACACTCGCTCCATAGTGGTACCATCGACAGTCGGCTCCACACCCGGGACCTTCCGGGAAGAAGGTCGTCATGCCGGAGCCACTGCCGACCCGATTCGCAGAGACCTGTCTCAGATCCGCGATCTGTGTGAAGTCGGCTTCCACGGTGATTGGGTCATTCATGGTGATTTGGCAACTATCGAAGCCACTGCATTGGCCTAAGGACCATCCCATAAACTGAGAGCCTTCGGCGGCTACCGGCGTCAGCGTCACCACGGTGCCCAATGGATGCGTGCTCTCACAGGCCTCTGGGCACATGATGCCGGCAGGGCTCGACGTCACAGTACCGGATCCGGTACCCGTATTGACAACGGTCAGGGTCTCGGTTCCGAAAGCAAATTCAGCGGTTACCTGCTTCGCTGAATCCACGGTCACCAGGCACGTGTCGGTTTCGAGACCTTCACATTCGGCACCCGTCCAACCCGCGAAGGTGGAATTGGTTCCCTCATCGGCCTGCAGGATCACCATGGTGCCGAATTCGTAGATCTCCGAACAATCGGAGCCACAATCGATGCCACCGTGGGAGGTCGATCTAATAGTGCCGTTGCCGTCCCCGACCCGTTGCACGCTGAGCTCGTGACGATCGCGCGTAAAACTCGCGGCCACCAAGGTGTCGCCCTGAACGAGCAGTGAGCAAGGTGCGGTGCCTGCGCAAGAGCCGCCGGCCCATCCGGCAAACGTGGAGCCTACATCGGCGGTGGCCGTCAAAACGACGGTGTCACCGTTGGGATATTCGAAGCAATTCGCACCGGGAACACCACAATCCACACTCTCCGGGTTGAAGCTCACGGTTCCCGAGCCATCACCGGTGTTGACCGCAGTGACCATGAAGCCGTCGTCTTCGTGGGCGAATCTCGCCCTCACCAACCGAGATTCGTCCATCGTAACGATGCAGGTTGTCGCCGACCAGAGGCAGCTCCCTCCGCTCCAGCCTACGAATTCAGCCCCTGGGTCCGGAACCGCAAAGAGCTCAACCACGGTGCCGTGGTCATAGATCCCATTGCAATCATCTCCACAATCGATTCCCGGACTCACGGAGCGCACAACCCCAAGATCAGGGCCGAGAACATCGACCACCAGAACATGTTGTTTCAGGTTAAAAGTAGCTTCGCATTCAAGATCGGCGACCATGGTGATCTGGCCGCCCGAGCACTCTTCACTCCAGCCCGCGAACTCTGAGCTTTCATCGGGCGTTGGAACCAGAGTCAAGCCGTCGCCTGTTTGATAGTCGGTACTGCAAACCGAGCCACAGTCAATCATTCCATCTTCAGAGGTCACACGCCCCGAACCAGTCCCCGATCTGATGATCGTGGCCGTATGGAGATCTGATTCCAGGGTGAACTCGGCAGAAATGAGCTTAGAAGACGTGAGGTTGAAGTTGCAGTTGCCCAGCCCTGTGCAGGGACCATTACCGTCCCCCCACCCCGTGAAGCGGGATATCGGAACATCCGCACTGGGGTTCAGTGAGACTTCCGTTCCGTGGAAGAACTCATAGCTGCAAGCAGCCGCGCTACAGGTCTCGCTAAAAGATTCCGCAGTCACCTCGACGCTGCCCGTTCCAGAGCCGCTATTCGTTGTGATGGTCGCGGAATATTTTCTCTTCTCGAATGTGGCGTGACAGCTCACGGGTGTCGAGGTCATGGTGGTCAGACAGATAGCCGGGTCCTCACTTTCACCACAGCCACATCCTTCTCCCCAACTTTCCAGGTTAAGCCCGTTACCTCTTCCTTCCAAGCTGACCTCGGCGCCATCGGCAAACCAATAGCAACCTGGCCCACAACTCAGGGTCTCAGGGGTCACGACTACCTCGGGCGAGAATCCGTCAGGGGCTTCAGCCGTGATGAGCAGGGTGCGTAAATCCGCTTCAAGGATAAAATCCGCGCTGACTTCGGGCGCAACCACCTCCCTCAAATCGATGGTGCACGTGGTGGGCCCTGAGCAATCACCCGACCACCCCAAGAAAACGGAACCTGATTCAGCGGTGGCTGTGAGCTCAACCACATCGTCCACATCAAATGTTTCTGTGCAGGACCCTTCAGAACATTCAATGCCCGCGGGAACTGAGATCACGGAACCGGCACCGGAACCCGCAGTGTGGACGGTGATCGTATGATCCTCCAAACAATCGGGAATTTCGTTGTTATTGAGATCCATATTATCGTCGTCAAGACCCTGACACACATCACAATCGTCAATCACCCCATCCAAGTCCGCATCACCGGCAAGCACGGGAATTGAATAGCCCGCTCGACGCCCCAAGATAGACTCGCCGTTCTTCCAAACAGCGATAAATTGATGTTCGGAAACCGCCACATCAGGGCGCCCCAAGACGCCCGAATCCCCGTCGACCAGCTCGACTTCGTCATAGGTATCGGCACCGCCTCCAGGGCCCCCTTGAATCACAACGCCGATTTCCCGCCTTACTTTCAGATGGGGAATGTCCGGCCTAAGGTTGTCCGCCAGCTTGGTGGACGTCTTCCAGCCGTATAGGAATTCATCACCGCCCAAGAAAGCCGATGTGGGTTGTGTTTGGTCCCCGTCCAACATTCCTACGTTGACCAACACATCCTCGTCCGTGGCGGGTTCCCCGTCACGGCAGAAGAGCCGCTGCTGGATACTGGTTCCATAGAGATCGTTGATCGAGTGTGCGCTGGTCCAGCTGAACAAGACCTCATCGTTACCGGTAGAGGATACGACGGGTTCTTCCTGATCACCCCGAACATCATTGTTGACCAGGAATTGATCCCCTGCAGCCACACCCTCGGCCGTGAACCGACGAGCTCGAATACTGCTGCCGTCTGAATCTCCGGTCAGGTCCGTCGGCTCCGTGCTCTCCCAAGTCACCATGAAATCGCCATCCGAGTTGATGACGGCTACGGATGGGCTCAGCTGATCGCCTAAGGTTTCCTGGTTGACGCCGAATTCACCACCCAAAATCGCCGGGGCGGATGACCAGCGACGTCCGCGAATATCATTGATACGAATTCCATCGATCAGGCTCTGCCAAACAATCACGAATTCATGGTCGCCTTCATTATCCTGGCCTTGGTAGGCCACAGCAGCGCGAATTTGCTCCGTACTGTCGGGCTCATTGATCTGTAGCGTCCCGGTTTGCGGAGCGCCCTCAGCGGAAAAATAGCGCAGGGCTATCTCGAAATCGTCGTCCCCGGCGACTTGTTTGCGCTCCCAAGCTACTAAGAATGAGCCGTCTGGAGCCATGGCCACGGCCGGTCTGAACTGCAAAGCGGCGGGATCTTCGTTTATCAGGAATTCATCACCGATGGGCTGACCATTGGCGTCGTAGAGACGGCCCTTGATATCGAATTGATGATTCACCGTGCCCGGCTGCACGTCACTTTCCCACACCACCACAAAGCTGCCGTCGGCGCGGGCGGCAACTGCCGGCTCATCAACACCGTCCGAGAGCCCGGTGTTGATCTTGAATTCTGGGCGGACGGTGGTGCTGACCTCGTTGGAGTAATTGTTGACGTAATCGTCTTCAAAGGTGGAGCTCACAACACTACCTGAATTCACCAAAACCTGACCTTCAAGGCCGAGCGGCACACCGACTGAAATCAGAACCGAACCCTGTTCATTTTTTGAGAGAAGACCGAGATCACAAATCACTTCTCCTGCCACATCCGCGGACTCAAAGCAGCCGACGGACGTTGCGGATCCGACTCCGGGCTCTGAGAAAACGACTCCGGGCGGCAACGGATTCAAGACCGTTACATTCCCCGCTGCCGAGGGACCCAGATTGGTTACCGTGAAGGTATAGATGATGTCTCCCCCGGACGAAACAACGCCGATCGGTTCCTCCAACAGCACGATCAAATCGGCGATTGGGGTCACTTCCAGCGACTCAGTGTCGCTATTGTTCCCTTCGTCCAGGTCAACGAAATCCACTAGGCCCCCCGGCCCCATGGGATCACCGATCCCTTCCGGCAACACCATATTGACCGTCTTCTCAACGGTTCCCGTGGCTTCGGGTAATACGTTGCAATAGGAGGTGAAGAGCAATCGGCTATTGGGACCCAAGTCCACCGGATGATCAATCTTGCCGACTTGATCGACCAGGAAGCGCTCGGCTAATCCTGCTTCGCATGAAGCCTCACCGATCTGGGGCGCACAGCTCCACTCACACGATAGCTGCTCGGAACCGTAGTCATCCACCACCCTGGCACCGAGTGCCGCGGTGGGACCGAGGTTTTCCACCGCGATCTCAAAGGTCAAGACAACGTCTTCGCCGTTCTCGTCTTCACCACCGGGCACGATCTCCGTCTCGCCGATCACGGGATCGATCAACGTCTGAGCTACCCGAAGATCCACGGTCGGTTTCAGCGGAACGAGGGTTTCGGCAGTATTGTTCGACACGTTCGGATCACTGATGCCGGGTCCTACGATGAGCGTTGATGTCGTGACAATGTGGTCGGTGGCGGCAGCCGCGACCTGAGACGTGACCAAATACGTCACATGACTCAGTGGCGATAAGCGAATCGACTCATTGATCAGCTCGGAGCCACTATCTGTGGCGCCTGCGATTCCAGACACGCAAGAGGCACCGCCGGACGGCGAGCAATTCCATTGCACATTGATCAGTTGGTCGGGAAATGTCCCGAGGATACGGGCACCTGACACACCGACCGTTGCAGATCGATTGGTCGCCGTGATGGTGAAAGCCAGGGTGGTGCTGCCGGGAATCGCTTCGCTCGGTGTCGGCTCTACAGTCACTTCCAGGTCCGCTTTCGCAATTTCGTATCGCTTACCGGAGACCGTAGGGTTATCGGCACAGGGGAGGCTCGGATTCAATCCCATCACTAGGAGGTCGCCGGCAGAATTGACCGCCAGGGCCGGCATTTCCTGATCGCCGGCTGTGAAATCACTTACCACCTTATCGCTATCAAAGGGTTGCCCGTCGGGGGCAAAGGCTCGATAGAAAATACCCAAACCATCACCATCAGCATCACCATCGGTGGTCCACGTTACGTAGAAGTTACCGTCCTCGCCGAGATCTACCGATGGGCGGGTTTGGTTGCCGAAGATTCGATCATTGACCTGGATCTGATCTCCCAACAAGGAGCCATCTGATGACAGACGTTGCCCCTGGATGCTCGAGCCGTCCTGATCGGTTCCTGCAGAGCCCTGGCTCTGCCAAACGACCACCACGGTTCCGTCCCCGTTGGCCGCCACCGAAGGGAAACCTTGAGCACCCGTGGTGTAGGAATTGATCTGGATCTCGGAGCCTTGCTTGGTGCCATTGGCATCGAAGAGTTGACCGAGAATTCCGGCAGTGGGCTCAGATTCAGTGCTGTCGCTCTGCCACACCGCCATAAATCCACCACCGGGCAAACCAGCTACGTCCGCCTCTTGCTGACTGCCGGTGGTGTAGTTGTTGATTTGCATCTGGCCACCTTGCCGACTACCGTCGGCGGCGTACCGTTGCCCCTGCACACTGCGGCCTGAGCTGTCGTTACCCGCCGAGCCGAGTGTGTCCCACACGATCAGGAAGCTTCCGTTGTCGCTCACCGCCACCGCCGGATTGAGTTGCCTACCGGCCCCTTCGGTGTTGACCTCGAATTGACCTGCCACGGGCGTGCCCTGATGGTCGAAAAGGCGAGCCTGGATGCTCTCGGAGTCGTTGTCGCCGGCAGGAGAGCCTACGCTTTCCCACACCACTGCAAAGTTACCTGCGTTCGACAGAGCTACCGCTGGACGGCTCTGCCGACCGGCGGTGAAGTCATTGGCCTGCAGCGCTGAGGAAGCAAAGGTTCCGTCGGCGTTTAGTCTTCGGAAAAGGATGCTTGTGTCGTCGTCATCGTCACCACCAGAACCGTCACTCTGCCAGGCCGCCACAAATCCGGCGGCGGCTCCAAGCGCTGGTTGTGCATCTGAAAAATCGTCGATGGCCCAAGGGAATTCCCTGAATTCACCGTATAGGCAGGTGGTTTCTGTAGCGCTACCGTCGATCTCGCCCGAATCGGCGGTGAACGTGGCGGCAGTGTCACTGCTTACCTGGATGGTATTCAGCACCTCGGCAAGCTGACCGGAGTGATCCACTTGAGCAACCACCTCAAGGCTCTTCGAAGCTCCGGCGACAATCGTTGCCAACCTACACTGCGGGAAAACACTATCCGGCTCACAGCCGATGAAACTCAGGTGTGTAATCCCACTCGGCAAAGGCTCGTCAACGACCACGTTCACAGCGTCGGAAGGACCGTTGTTGGTGATCGTGATGGTGTAACCGGGATCCGCCCCTTGCATTGCGGGGTCGAGTTCGTCGTCTTTGGAGATGAAGAGCGTGGCCGATGGGGTCATCACCGTCTCGGCCGATGTGTCCTGGCCATTGACCGTCACGGTATTGACCAGCATTCCAGCCGCGCCGGTCGGAATGGTTCCTGTGATGGTGATAACAACGCCGGTTCCGGCCGGCAGATTGATGGCGCGATCAATATCGCCCGCTGCCGTCAGGTCGATACCGGCCCCACCACCGCAATCGGCCGGCCCCGTCACCGCACAGCTCCAGGTGAACGGATCTTCCAAGGGAACATCGTCGAAAACTGTCACCATCGGTGCATCGCTGATACCCAAATTGTCGACCTTGATCGTATAGACGAGCTCCGTGCCGGGCACAGCAGCGGCTGCAGCGGTTTTCGTGACAATAATGCCATCTTGAGGGATTAGCGTTTCGTCCACTGAAGCTTGTTCTGTGCGACGATCCGGCGCGTTCAAATCGACGATGCCCAAAGAAAGCTGAGCGGTCACTGTGTTGTCGAGCTGTCCAGTAGCGCCGGCCAGAACATCCGCGGTAAGGGTATAGGTAACTTTGCTCGTCCCACCGTTGAAAGGTAAATCCACGGTATCACTCAAAGCTCCAGCGACGGGTCCTGCGGTGCAGGCAGCGGCCCCGGACGCCACACAGGTCCACTGGATGTTCTCCAGCTTTCCCAAAATCCCGGCGAGATCATCGCTTACAGACACACCCATTGCGTCGTCGGGCCCCAGATTCTCAACGTTGATCGTCCAACTGACCGAGCCACCCGGTACCGGTGGAATAGGGGCTAGGGTTTTGGTGACTTCCAAATCAGCCACCGGGCGCACCTCGATCAGGTGATCCTCGACCTCACCGTCTAGCGCCAGGCCCTCGGCATTCAAGCCGGCCTGCGTGGATAAACGGAAACGGGCCGCCAACGGGCCACCCGACTTGACGTCCGCGGGCACGGCATACGTCAGCACCTCTCCAGCTGGATTGCCAACTAGCGGCTCATCGAAGAAAATCTGCTCACCGAAGTCCCAAGTGCCGCTACCGTCAAGGTCGAGCCACATGCTGAGCAACCCCGCCTGGGATGCAAAGACCGTGATCGCGACATCCAGCCCCGGTTCCAAGATGCTGGGCACCAGGCTGATGCCGTCTTCATCGTCGTTGCCGTCGAGATCGTCACCGTCGCCGGGTTGGCCGTCAGCATCGGCATCGACGCTCGATCCGAGCCACAGGCCGCTCGACAGCACATGACGGGCACCGTCGTTGATCAGGAGGGTCGGGAAGCTTGGATCCACAGCATCGCCGAAATCCAATCCGTAAATCGGAACACGGTAATCCTCGACCTCGCCGTTCGAGGCCAGACCCGTGAAGCCCAAGCCCGTGTCGGTAGAGAATCGGAACCGGGCATAGGTATCGCCTGGAGACGCGTCGCAGGGGACCTCGAACGTGAGCACATCTCCACCGGGAGGGAGAGCTTGATCGGCAAAGATCTGCTCTGAGATCTCGCTCGGCGCAGTGCCGAAGGTATCTTGCCAATCTCCGTCGCGATTGAAATCCACCCAGGCACTCAAGTTGCCGGCGGCAGACGCGTTGACGGTGATTTGTGCTGTGCCACAGGCGACCCAATCGTTGTCGAAGTCGACACCATTGTTGTCATCGGCTAAGTTATCGGTTTCATCCCCGTCAGCGTCTTCCGTCGGCAGGCCATCGATCTCCGAATCCGGCAAAGGCCCGAGATGGACTCCCGGCTCCAGCTTATGGCGGGCTCCATCGTCAGCCAACGTCGTGGGGTAACGCCACAAACCCGAGACGTCAGCGCTCGGCGTGGTGGGAGGATCGACAGAGCTATCCGGCGCATCGCCGTAATCCGCCCCTTCGATTTGAATCTCGACCACTTGCGACGTGTTATTGGCAGGATTCGGATCGCTGGGGTGGCCCACGGACGCGACGTTCTCGAACGTCCCGGTCTGATCGAAGCCCACGGTGCCCGTGGCGGTGAACACAACTTGGCTATTGGCGGCTATGCTCACCAGCTCGCTGACCAGATCGCCGCTACCGGCACCGTTGCACGTCGCTCCCATGGACGGGGTACAAATCCAGGTCACGGAGGAGCCCAAAGCCGATGCAAAGGAATCGTCGACCTGGGCATTGACGACGTTGCTTGGACCACCATTGGATACGGTGATCGAATAGACCACGGGCTCGCCTGGCAGCACAAAGGCTCGATCTCCGATCTTGGTAATCGCCAGATCGGACTCGGGCACCAACACCGTGTCGTTGTCGACAGCCTCATCATTGGCCCCGTTGGGATCGGGAATGGGTGACGTCACAGTGGCGGTATTGCTCAAGGTGCCGGTGGCCGCCGAATCGATCGTCGCCACCGCCGTAAAGGTCGCCGTGCCGGAAACCGGTAAATCGACGGTGGTGTTGATATCCCCAGCACCACCAACAGCGCACGTCGCTCCTCCCATCGCGGCGCATGTCCAGGTCACGTCGAGATCTGCTGGAAAGTAATCTTCAACCGTTGCGCCGGTCACGTTGCTGGGGCCGTGGTTGGTTACCGCAATGGTGTAAGTGATCTGCTCACCCGGGGTCGCTGCTATCACACCATCGGTCTTGGTGATCTCGAGATCCGCGCTGGAAATCAGCTCCACGGCATAGTCTTCGACCTCACCATCGATCGCGTATCCGTCAACGCCCAGTCCCCCCGCACTGCTGAGACGGAAGCGAGCGAACGTCTGGGGGGTACCGATGTCACCCGGCGGCATGGCGAAAGACAAGTCCTGAGGACCGGCTACCAGGAGACGATTGGTGAAGATCTGCTCACCGGCATCAAGCCAATCTCCATCGTCGTTGAAGTCGATCCATGCGTCGAGCCGACCAGGCTCTGAAACGGTCACGCGGATGGTCGCCAATTGCCCAGCCGTGAGATCGGTCAAGAGCTCAATACCGTCCTCATCCGCACCATCTTGGTCGTCACCGTCGGCATCCGCCGATTGCAGGCCATCAAGCTCGGTATCCACGGCAGCGCCGAAGGTCAAAGAGCCGGTGGCATGCCGAGCACCATCACTGGCCAATAGGGTGGCAAAGGTCGGGTCAGGAGCATCGCCGAAATCGAGACCGTGAATCTCAACCGCATAGTCCTCCACCTCGCCGTCCGTAGCCAGGCCGGTGACTCCCAGACCCGTCTCAGAAGAGAGCCTAAATCGGGCATAGGAAGGACCTGTCTCCACGCCACACGGCACGGGAATCGTAAGGGTGGTGATACCCGCCAAGACAGGCTCGTCAGCAAAGATCTGCTCGCCGGGATCCAGCCAATTCCCATTCCTATTGAAATCCACCCAGGCGTGAAGGACGCCGTCTGCCGAGGCAGTGACGTCGATCTCAGCGCTTTCACAAGTGGTCAGTGGTTTGTTGAAATCGACTCCGTCGTCATCCAGCCCATCACCATCGGCATTGTCGGTGGGCAGGCCGTCGGCTTCGCTATCTACCGCCGCACCCAAGAAAAGCCCTGAACCGAGCCCGTGACGAGCACCATCGTCCGCCAACTTGGTGGGATAGCGCCACAGACCATCCATCGGATCCAGGCTTGGCGTGAGGGGCGGATCGTTGTCGCTGTCTGGAGCATCACCAAAATCCGCTTCGATGATCGTGACCGAGCCATCGTCGGTAATGTGCCCACTATCGGGATCCTCAATATGGGACGCTTCGGCGGTATTGAGCAAGAGTCCTAGGGGCGCAGCCTGATCAATCGTTCCCATGACTTGAAAAACGACGCTCGTTTCGTCGGGCAGATCTACAAAGGTGCTCAGATCTCCTACCCCGGCAGCCGGACAGGTGCCGCCGTTGTTGGAAGCACAGGTCCAACTCACGTCATTCATTCCTGCGGGAAAGGCATCCGTCACCAACACGCCAGGCGCGTCACTGGGACCGTTGTTAGTCACGGTGATCGAGCAACTAAAGGCACCGCCAGGCACGATCTGGGCAGGGCCGCAATCCTTGGCAATCACCAAATCCACCACGGGATCCAACGCCGTGTCGTTGTCGGTGGCGGTCCTGGGCCCGGACGGATCCATGATCGCAGAGACCACAGACGCGGTATTGCTCAGCGTGCCGGTGGCCCCCGAATCGATCATGCCATTGACCGTGAAGACCACGCTCGCACCCTGGCTCAACTGCACCATCTCGTTCAAATCACCGGTGCCGCTCGCACTGCACACGGCCCCGGCCGATGGAACGCAAGTCCAGGCCCCAGTAAAGCTCGCAGGAAACGTGTCCGTGACCTGGGCGTCCGTGACATCACTCGGTCCATTGTTGGTCACGGTGATTTCGTAAGAAATCGCAGTTCCGGGCACTGCTGCCGTCAATGAATCAGTTTTCGTTATCGCTAGGTCCGCTTGGGACACGATGACGACTTTGTAGTCTTCCACCTCACCATCGGCAGCGCGGCCGGCAGGCCCGTCTCCACCGGCAGTGGAAAGTCGGAAGCGGGCAAAGCTAGTCCCTACCATCGCCCCACAAGGCACGGAAACCGGCAGAATCTCAAAAGGAGCGGTAACCGGGTAATCTGTATACACCTGCTCACCTAAGTCCCAAGTACCACTGCCGTCCCAATCGATCCAACCATTGAGCAACGCATCTACAGACACGTCAAAACGGATCGTCCCAGTGGTGTCACATGTGATCAGCTCAGCCGGCAGGGTCACACCGTCCTCGTCGTCGGTATCCACGAGATTGTCACCATCGGCATCGTCGGATGCTTGTCCCTCGGTATCAGCATCAGGAACGGTTCCGAAAAACACCGAGGTCGGAAGCACATGGCGGGGACCATCGTCTTCCCCGTGCACCAGAGTTTCGTAGGTCGCAGGAGCATCACCGTAATCGGCAGCCACCACATTCACTTGACTTTCGCTTGTATTGTTGCCTTCGTTGGTGTCAACGGTCCCCGACGGAATAACCAGGCTGACTTCGTTGGTCACCAGTCCCACTGGAGTGCCTGCGCCCAATTCCACAGTCACGGTAAAGGTCAACGAGCTTCCCACGATCAGATCCACGGTCTCGTCTAGATGGCCTGTGCCCGTGACACTGCTTGAGCCGCCGTCGCCTGAGATGCAAAGAGCGCCTGCTGTAGCGGTACATTGCCAACCCGTCACCACCAACTCCGGCGGAAAGGAATCCTCAACGCCGAGACCCAATACATCACTGGCACCGGAATGGGTCACCTCGACGGTCAGGGTCAATGTATCGCCAGGAACCGCCTCGTCATCGTCCAGAGCTATGGTGTCCAAGTTGTCTACTGTCATAGCGGCACTCGGATCAGCGCGAGGTAGCTCATAGAGCTTCCGCTGCACGCTCTTGCCGCTGTTGTCACTGCCGCTGGACCCCACACTCTCCCAAACCACTAGGAAATCGCCGAGTGCTGTGACCGCCACCTTGGGAGCACTTTGATCTCCCACAACAAAGTCGTTCACCCGTAGCTCATCGCCGATCCGAGTGCCATCAGAGGCAAAAAGCTGTGCGAACACACCACTGCCATAACCATCCCGTGTGGCGTCAGTCCAGGCCACCACGAAATCTCCATCGTCCTCGACGGAGACACCGGCAAGAGCTTGGTCGCCGGTAAAGAAGGCATTCACTTGAAATTCGGGCAAGAGCGCAGTGCCGTCTGAAGCGAATCGACGGGCCCGAATTCCGAACATGTCACCATCTGTGTCGGCACTCTCCCAAACCACAATGAAATCACCGTTGGAGGCTACTGCGACCTCAGGAAAAAGTTGGTTTCCTGGTGTTACGGTATTCACAGGAAAATCGGCACCAATCCCAACACCATTCGAATCGAAGCGACGCGCCCTGATGCCGATGAGCTCATCCGCATCGGTGTTTGTGGCCGTTTGCCAAACCACCACAAAGGCTCCCCCAGGAGCCACTCCCACCTCCGGCTCCTTTTGAGCACCGGGCTTGCTGGTGTTGATCCGGAACTCGTCCCCTATGGGCGCCCCGCTCGCTTCGAATCGGCGACCACGAACCGCCAGATCGCCTTCATACTCACCATATGGAGTGCCCTGGCTCTGCCAGACCACCACGAATTTCCCGCTTTCATCCACGTCTACAGAAGGGGCCTTCTGGGCATAATAAGTGTGGGTATTGACCTGAAAATCGCTGCCGCTGAGGTTACCTGAGGCATCGATCCGTCTCATCTGGATGCTGGCGTCGCTATCAGACCCCGAGGATTGCGAGCTCTCCCAGACAACCACCAACTCACCGCCCGGTCCGGAGGCGATCCTGGGCGCCCGTTGATCACCGGCAACATCCGAATTTACCAACAACTCGCCATCAACGGCTGCAGCCGCAGCATCGAATCGCTGTGCCTTAATATCCCAATCCGCACCAGATTCATCTTCCCACGCCGCTGCAAATTTTCCACTTCCATCAGCAGCTACCGCTGGTGCCCCCTGATCATTCAGAGATGTCGAGTTGACTTGAGCTTCATTCCCCTCGGTCAGGGATTTCGGGGGAGCTTCACCCTCGCCACCTCCTTCCAGCCTAGGCTGCGAAGCACCCTCGCTTCCCTGCGAGGCTTCTCCGCCCACCGTTCCAGAAATCGTCAAGGCGACGAAAACCAAAAGACTCAGCACAACTTTCACACTTAGGCGGGAATCAAGGGAAATAGACATATAGAGGACCTCTGAAATCTTCCAATAGAACAAAACAAAACGACAATAGAAACAAAAACTCAGCACTGGCAGGTTCATTCAGACACTCGCAACTTCTTGCGAAAAGTGCTCAATTCATCGAGGTGCCTCCAAGTGCCGAGGATATAGATGGGCGCTGATTCGCTCCCGGTAGGCGTACAGCTGCCGATTGAATCGTCTCTAGAGGTAAACGCGTCGACTTTAAGACGAATAGCTCAGAATTCCTGAGATTTCTCATGCTCTTTTAGCCCAGGGGATTTGCGATGCCTCGATCTCAAGTGATTTATGCATATTCCGATGATCTCGGCCACCCATTCCGACGCAAGTCGGCCACCTTGAAACTATAGACGCGTAATGTCTCACCACCGGTTGTAAGTTGGACAGAATCACCGGTTTGGATTGGACACTTTTCCGGCAGTAGGCCCTGAGACGATCAGAAGCTGCCGGACCTATTCAAAAACGAACCGGCTTCTTTGTATTTTTGCGTTTGAGAAAAACCACAACGGTTAACGCAAGAGAAAGAAGCCGGTGCCGCATGATATCCAACGAGGTCGTTTTGATGAATCGACGTTTTTGGTAAACGCCTGAGCAACCACACCTTCTCTCAGGTCCGCTGACCAGCGATGATCCGGTTCGGAGGTAAACGAACATGGATCAAACGAAATCTCGGCCCTCTCGCCGACGCCGCGGTCAAGGTTTCTGGCACCGCACGCTGATCGCTCAGCGCCACAGCGGCCTTTCTCAGCTCGAGTTCTGCCGGAGAAACAACCTCGCGCTTTCCACGTTTCACCGCTGGCGCAATCGCCTGGGTGAGGTCGTCGACGAGTCTCTGGAATCCACGCCCGAGTTTCTCTCGGTAGAGATTCGTCCGGAACGAGCCCGGGCTCCGTCGAGCGACGACGGTTTCGAGCTCGTTTTTCCGAGCGGGCTGCGGTTGAGTCTGCCGAGCCGAGTCGAAGGTCGGGATTTGGCCGAGGTGCTTTCGGCTCTGGAGGTGGCGGGGGTATGTTGATGCTGCCACCTTCGGTTCGAGTGTTTCTCGCCGCCGAGCCTGCCGACATGCGGTGTGCGTTCGACGGTTTGACCGCCCGGGTCCAATCTCTTTTAGAGCAGGATCCGTTCTCCGGTCACCTTTTTGTTTTTCGCAACAAACGTGGGGATCGGGTCAAAATCTTGTTCTGGGATCGTTCTGGATTTTGCCTTTGGTACAAGCGGTTGGAAAAGGGTACTTTTCGCTTTCCCGAAGCGACGGGTTCGAGTGTCGAGGTGCTACCGGACCTACCGGAAAGCCGGCTCAACGAAGCGACTCCGTTAGCTTGGGCCGCAGAGATCGACCTGAAATCGAAGCGCTTGCCTGCTTGATTTCAGTCTCGGAACCGAGTCGTCGAGGCAATGCGGCTTCCGGGGTGCGTTTCCCAAGAGTTTACTCATTCGCACCTCTGCACCCTCAGCTCACTCCACCGAGATCTTAGAAACTCTCAATGCCCTAAACGGCCTTTCTCATTCGCACAGCGCCCTCTGCAGCCCACTGAACCCAAAGCACTTACAGCCACGTTTCCGGGGATCTCCGAAAAACCGGTGCCGACAGGCCCGAAAGTGCCGGTCTTCGGTCGATCGGCAAACCCGCAACTCTTTTGTTTGCCTGTAGTTAAGCAACCTTCCGGGGATCTCGGCATCACCTCCGTTCGGTAAAGTTCCCGCAAACCCTTGAAATACAGGCACTTCCGACGTTTTTCGCCGCTTGGGCGGCGAAAAAAGCCGAGATTCGCGGAAGCCGGCCGAGGATCGGTGCATGTCGGAATCCTACTCCTCGACGGACGGCGGTGCAACTCGGGCTCGGAGCCGATTCGGAAGGAAAGATTTTTCCGGAGACAACATAAAAAGCACCGCTCGAAATGTCGAGATTCTGTGGCGGCAGATTTCGTACATCCCGGCCCGACGGTTCCCGTCGAGGATCCACCCCCTCGACGATCCGTCCCGCCTTGAGCGACGAGCGACCGAGGAAATCCGAACCGAGGCAAGAAAGATTTTCCGAATCGAGTGAGGGCCGCGACGGACGCGGCCCAGGGGGCACTCGATGCGAGACATCACGATCGAACGGAATACCCGTTCCAGACGGCGCAAGAGCCGGCGGTTTTCCGCTCGGCTCTTGGCGCTTTTGAGCCGCCGGGATTTCGTCGGGAGGGGATTCGGTGAGGTGTTGCCTTGGTGGATCGCCTGCGGTGGGCCGACGACGACGTTGGAGCCGTTCGTCGCCAATTTGCGCGGCGGGTTCAAGGCTCGCTCGTTCGGTGACGAGATCCGCATTCCCAAGAGCTCGCGGTACGGGTGGCGGAGCTCTTCGGGACCGGCCGGTCAGGTCACGGTTGCTTACGACCCTGCCTTGCTTCATTTGGAGCCGACGGTGCCCGAGGCCGAGGACGTGCGGTTTCTGTTGCTGCCGTCGGAGGCTTGGCTCGCTCGGGCTCGTCGGCCCGGGCTCGACGATGTGGATTTGATCGCGTCGCTTTTCGCCGCCTATGTGGATCGTCGGACGCGATGGCCGGTGCTCCGGGACGTGCGTTTTCATCGACAGATGCTCGAAGCGGCCCGGGACGGTGACGGGTTGCTGCGGGAGCCGGCTCCGGACCGTGCGGTGATCGAGGGGCTCGGGGCTCTCGGGTTCCGGTCGCCCTGGTGGTTTCAGGCTTCCCATCGGGAGGTCGAAGGTTTTTTGATCGAACAAACTGCGCGGTGGCGCCGGAAGGAAATCGAAGATGTCGAGACTCGGATCCAAGCAAATCGGGGGCTACTACCTCATGCCGACCCGCCTGCTTTCCAGCTGTGCCTCGCATTTTGAGCTCGCCGGCCGGGTGTCGGTGCTCGATCCCTGTGCCGGGGACGGTGAGGCGTTGGAACGGCTTTGCGAGGCGTTGGGGGATCGGGCGATTCCTTTGGCCTGTGAGCTCGAAGCCGAGCGGGCGGAGGCGTTGCGGGCTCGCGGACGGTCTTGGGAAGTCCGGCCTTTGGAGGGCGACGCCATGTTGCTGCGCACCCGAGCGCAGATCCTATTTCTCAATCCGCCCTACGATTCGGACCCCAACTACGGACGGCTCGAGCATCGGTTTCTGTCCCGCTTGACCCGGGAGTGCTTGGAGGTCGGTGGTGGCTTGATCTTCGTCATCCCGTCGAGCGCGATCCGGGCTTGTGCTCGGTTTTTGGCCGAGCATTATGACGAGCTTTGCTGTCGGCGCTTTCCCGATCCGGAATTCGCCGACTTCCGGCAGGTGGTGATCTTCGGTCGACGAAGAGAGCCCGTGCCCGGGGCCGATACGGCTCGAATCCGGGATTGGACGACGAAGACGGATCGGCTGCCGATCCTGGGGCGGGCGGAAACGCCCATGCGGATCTCGGGCTCCCCGTGGCGCTTGGTTCCCCGTTTCGAGCTGGACGTCTTCGATCTCGAGCTGCTTTGTGAGCAAGCCTCGGGGTCGATGACCCACGCCGACGAGCCGCTGCCCGACCTCGACGAGCTGATCGGCGGCACGTTCGGCACGGCGGTGCCGCCCAAGCCGGCGCACATCGCGTTGGCGATTTCCTCGGGCATGTTGAACGGCCACGAGATCGAGCCCGACGACCCTCGCCGCCATCCACCGATGCTCGTCAAGGGCACCTTGAGCCGTCGATTCGTCGAAATCGACCGACGTACGAATTCGGACGGTGAGGTCACCGGTGTCGTGGAGGTGCAGCGGCCGAATCTTTCGGTCCAGTGCTTGGATCTTCGGCGGTACCGATACTTTCAGCTTCTAGAAGGGGTCGAGCCGAACGGTGGCGACGATCCCGAGCGGTGGACCTTGGCGGATCTCATGGTCTTTTACGGCCGGGGGCTGACCCGCTTGCTGGCCCGTCAATTTCCGGCTCTACACGATCCGTCCCGGGACGACCATCGCCTGCCGTTGCCCGATTTGGCGCGCAGGCCCTATCGCGCTCAGCGGACCGCCGTCGAGGCCTGCCTCAAGCTCATCGCCCGCGGCGAGAATCCCTTCGTGGTCGCCGAGGTGGGCACGGGCAAGTCCACCATCGCTCTCTACTTGACCGCGGCGCTCCGGCCCGAGTTTCGATCGACCCTGGGCCCTGCTCTCGAGCGCCAGGGCTTGCCCGCCGATCCGTCCGAGCCCCTCGACCGCGAGCTGTCGGCGGAATACGCACGCTTGCAAACCCTCCTGCTCGAGCGCATTCGCGAGGATCGCTGGATTCCCGACCGTGCGGGTCGTCTGATCGGGCAATTGGTGGAGCTCCCGTCCTACCTCGACCGCGCGTCCCGGGAGCTCGGTCCGTTCGAGCTGCGCTATCCCGAGTCCTTGGGTGGCGAGACCCTCGGTCGGGGCCAAGACTTTCCCGACGACTATCTCTCGCCCAAGGAACGTCGGCTCTTGGAGCTCCTTCGCGAGCGGCGGGCCGCGGGAGAACGGATCTTGATCTTCCTCCGCCACACCCGGGGTGCCCTCCCCCGTCGGCTCCGGCGCCTGATCGACGAGCAGCTCGGCGAGCGGTCCGTCTTCCTCGACGCGTCCAAGGTCTCGACCCGCAAACGGCAGGAGTGGATCGAGCGCAAAGTGGTCCGGCCCGACGTGCCGATCCTGCTGGTCAACCCCAACGCCGTGCGCACCGGCCTCAACAACCTGGTGGGTTTCTCCACCGCCGTCTGGTTCGAGGTAGACCCGTCCGCCTCCACCTATCGCCAAGCCAACGGGCGCCTGCACCGCATCGGTCAGACCCGGCCGGTGACGGTGGTGTCGTTGGTCTATAGGGGCACGGCCCAGGAGGTGTTGCTGGATCTGGTGGCCAAGAAGGTGTCGACGTCGCTCCAGGTGGACGGTTTGGACGTGCAGGCGGCGTTGGAGGCCGCGGGGGTCGGGTCGGACGATGCGTTGGAGCTGGCGCTCTCGATCGGGCAGGCGGTGTATCGGCGGTTGGTGGCTTGAGGTGCCGGATCGGGACATCCGGCAGATTCCGAGGCGGGATCCAGATGATTTTTCGAAGATTTTTGAGATCCCGAGGGTCCTCGGGATCGGCTGTTCAGGATTCAGAGGGAATCCCCATGCTCTATCTACCGTCGTCTCCGTCGAGCTCGCTGCTCTTTCGTCTTCATGCCGCCGAGTATGCTGCCTGGATTCGGTTCCATCACCCGCAGCGGAGGGTCTTGGGGGCTCTTCATTTGCACTCCACCGGAATGGTCTTGGCCCAGACCATCGCCTCGCACTATTCGGCGTTCGATGCGGAAGCGACCCTCGAAGAGACGATTCGGCTCGGAGCCGGGGCCGTTCTCCTCTTTCAACACCACCCGGACGGGCTCGGTCGATGGTCGGCTTGCGATCTCGAGCTGACCCAGAGATTTCTGGAGGCGACCCAATCCGCCGGCATCCAGCTGCACGACCACTTGATCGTCGCCGAGCCCGGATCCTCGGCGTCCCTCGCGGCCGGTCAGTGGCGGGATCTGCCGAGCATCTTTTCTGAAGCACACTAAAGGTTTGCTGGACAGAGTAGGGGAGCTCGACCTGATTTATGCCTGGATCGAAAAAACACCGGAACCCACCCACGGCAACACACCTTCCCGTCGGGGACCGCCGGCAGAGAGTCGGCTCCCCTCCCGTCGCCCTAGACCACCGGTTACGGCGTAGCCGGGCGGAGGCTCTCCACCGCGCGGGATACCGCCGACGAGAGGCGTTGTCAGGGTCCTCCTCGACCGGGCGATCGAAACAACAACCGTACCGCCGGAGCTGTTACCGCTCCCCGATAGCCAGCCAGTGAAAGCAGTCACACTCCGAAAGGCTGGTGGTTCCGTAGCTACTCCAAGAGAATTCCGTGGTGCTCCGGGCTTGTAGGCGGACGGCGATACACCCGCTGTTGTTCGCCGATTCGTCCGCGGTCGTCAGGATCCTCGGAATCGTGGCGAAGGGTGTTTCGAAGACGACGGTGCCGCTGGTTCCCGTGGATCCGCTGGTGGAACAGTCACCGACGGTGCCGGTTTCCAAGGCTTGGTGACCGATGGTGTCGGAATTTTTCGCATGGAGCGTGTAGGGGCCGGCTTTGATTTCTTGTCTCGGCTGGAGGGTGGTGAAGGTCCCGGTGTCGCTTCCGGCTCGAACCTCGATCTGGACCCATCGCCTTTCTCCGGAAAAAACGTCCGGTCCCAAATCCACATCGAGATCGACCAAACCGTCCAGGACCTCGACGTCTTCCAGCACGACCACCGGACCCACTTGATTGCCGAACTCTAAAGAGTCGAAGGCCACGACCCGAAAATCGAAAAGGCCGTTGGCCGCGAGGCCGGCCTGCTCGAGCCGACCCTGGTACGAGAAGCTCGTGGTGACGGGCTCCGCGCCGAGGCTCGCAGCGCAGAACAGACCGACGGCAAGGGTGAGGAAGATACGGTTGTAGGTTTGCTGCAGCATGGGTTTTTCTCTCCCTTCAAAAGAAGACATGAGGGTGGGCCCCCAAGGAATCGTCGCTCCAACGGCTGGTGTCGCCACTCTCGAAACCGTCGGCGAAAAGAATGTCGACGGAGCTCGACTGGGTCAGAAAGCCGCCTTTCAGGACGAAGCTGCCACCGACGACGACCCCCGCATCCGCTTGACCTGCAATGCCGCTCAGCGCGAAGTCGCCGTCCGAGAGCCGAAAAGCTCCGTTGTCGATCGAGAACGACGTCATATCGAAGGCATCGCCGGCCTTATTCAAGTACTCACCCAGGGTTTGCCCGTTGGAGAGCACCATGTCGTCGATCGAATCCCAGACTCGTCCTGTTGCCAGAACGTTCGAAGGCATGAGCTTCAAGGCCCCCCGTTCCGTCGAAGAAACGTCGCGCAACCGACTCGGGCTGTCGCGGATCAAGAGATCCCACGCGGAGTCTTCCTGCGCTTCCAAAGCCAGCGCCACGAAGGACAAGAGAATCGAAAAAACCAAAATATAGAGCTTCATCAGAGCTATTACCCCCGGAGAAAACGGTGCACGACCCATCCGGCCACGAAGTCCGGCGTCTCGGCTTGCATGAGATAGACGCGACATATCGGCCGCGAGGGGCTCAAGGGCCGCCGTGGCCCCGCAGCAGCACCGATCTGTCTCCTCGCCGGGGTCGAGCTCCCCATCCTGCTCGGCGGAGGAGGCTTTCAGAAGGTTTTTCAAATCGGGTGCATCCCGAGCGATGACGCTCGGGATCGATTTCGAGGACACCGTGATGGCCGATATCGATTGTTCGAAGTGTGGGGAGCCTTGGGACGCTTACGAGGTGCGGCAAGCGGAGTTGCACGGGCTGGGAGACATGACGCTCGAGGAAGCTAGGCGGTTTTGTCGAGGAGAAGGGTGTCCTTGCTGTGGGTTCGGCAGCCGGTGCCCGAGCTGTGCCGGCGGGGGCAGGGATCTGCGGTACGCCTACGGGCCGAGGCGATGTCGTTTGTGCTCGGACACGGGACGGGTCCTGGCGCGACTCTTGGTTCGAAACCTTCCACCGACGACCAGCGCGGCGACGGCGCTTCGGGTGGAGCGCCCGGCCGGGATTTGGATCACGGGTTACGGCACGGCCGAGCGGAGGATTTTCAGTCCCCGGGCATTCAAGGGGCTGCCCGGGGAGCTGGAAGATTCGGCGGACGGGCCGTTTCTGGAGCGGTATCTGCGATGCCCCGAGGGATGTTGGGACGATTTGCCGGAGTGCTCGGCTTGTGGGGGTGACGGGTCGTTGCACGTCGACGATCCGGAGGCCCTCGCCGAACGGGCCGCTCGTCAGGACATAGCCGCTTGGGACGGAGATCCCTATCTGATCTTGGAGAAACGAGGGCTGCTCGCTGAGAATCGGCCACGGATCTTTGCTTTTCCGAAGAGCACGGGTCGATCGGTCAACCGATCGGACGGTGATCTTCGAGAGATCGACGGGTCTTTGCCGGCGGCCACTCTCCCCCGCTACGTTCGCAGGTGGCCGTCCCGACCCGACGATCCGCGCATCGGAAGGGTCGCACCGACGGCCTCGTGATCACGGTCGTGTTAATCTATCCGTGCCGGGATGGCTTCCCTCGAAGCCGCGCGACGCGGACGTTCGAGCCCGAGAGGCTCCCGGAGAAATTAAATATGGGTCGACTCTACTCCACTCCTAACGGTCCCTTCACCGCCGATCAGGTCAAACCCGGCGATCCCTACGAGCTGTCGAACGGGCATGCCATCCACTGCTTGCCTTCCGGTGGACGGCATTCCGGGGCCAACGCTGAGGGGGCTTCGGTGATCGGGTCCGATCCCGAGGTCGAGTCCGTGGGTGTCGACGCGGGGTTTACTCCTGAGCCCGGCACTCTGCGGGCACCCGACGTGGCCGTGGGGGTATCGAACGAACCCGGTTGGAGCCCTGGCGTGCCTCCACTGGCGCTCGAATACGCCGATCGTGGCCAAGACGAAGACGACCTGACCGACAAGATTCGCGATCTGTTGGCCGCCGGCACCAAATACGTGTGGGTCGTGCGTCTCGACGGTCCGCGGCGGGTGGAGATCCACCGGCCGAAGGAAAAGATGCGTTTGGCCCATCCCGGTGACGAGCTCAAGGCTCCCGGGGTGTTGCGGAATCCGGTGCCCGTAGAGGCTCTCTACGACAAGGAAGCCGCCCAGAAGGTGACCCTTCGGAATCTGTTGCAGCGTCAGGGTTACGAGGATCTCGATGCGGTGTTGAATGCGGGCAAGGCCGAGGGTATCGCCGAGGGAGAGCTTCAAGGTCGCCTAGACGACCGCCGCTCTTCGTTGATCGAGCTCTGTGAAGCCAAGGGGCTCGAGCTGGGTGAGGACGACCGGGCTCGGATCGCGGAGTGTGCGGATCTGGATCGGCTCAAGCTCTGGTTCGGCCGGGCGGCCACTGCCGACACCGCCGACGGTCTTTTCGACTGAGCCCAACCGAGCTGCGGATGAGCCGGATCTGGCGGAGGATGGTTCGGCTGACCGCAGCTCACGGGCATTTGTTCGCCGTACGGTGGACGACCTACGGTTGCGTGGTGCTTCCCGTGTTGGTTTGGGGCGTCTCGCTCGCCTTTATCCCTTTCTTCTCGAATCCCGAGTATCGATCCATGGTGTGGCCGCCTCCGCTGGACGTGTTGTCCTTAGCGGTTCTCGCCCATCTCTTGCTTGCGGTGTGCTTCCATTTCGGACTACTTCTGCTCGCATGGCGCGGACGTCGCCTTCTCGATCAGGGTCGATGGGAGGAGGCGGTGGTGCTGAAAGTCGTTCTCATCTGGGGTTTTCTGGTGTTGACCGTGCGATTCGAAAAGACTTCGCGTCTCAGGGCGATCACGGTACTCGCTGTCGGTCCCTTGGAGCGAGTGGAGGTCGGCGACCATCTGCGTTTTCCGACCGCTTTTCGCACGCCCATCCTGGCGATTCCGGCCCAGGCGTTCGAAGACTGAACCGCTCCCCCGCCGATCCGATCCAGAAGGTTTTTTCCTCACTTCGTGAGATCCCGAGCATGGAGCTCGGGATCCTAATGAGGATAAAGCCCATGTTGCACTTCACAGGTATCCTCACCATCGACAGTCTGCTCGCCGGTGCCGAATCATCCCGGGACGGGCACGGCAACACCTTCCTTTATCTCTTTCTCGAAGACACCGAGCGCTACCTCTTCGATTTCGAAATGGACTGCGATCGATGGGAGCAATTCGACACGAGAAGCGATGCTTCCTATTTCGGGATTTGGATCTCGAAGAAGGACTTGCGCACGCTGACTTTTGCCGAGGGCGACCTCACCGCCGTGCAATTCGTCGACGAGACGGCTTTCGACCGAGGCGTGGCCGAGATGTGCCGGTGCTATGAGGAGTCCCCGGCGTTCACCACCATCGATTTGTCGAAGCGGACGGTGACTCGTCACTACGAGGATCGGGAGCTTCACTTCATCGACGTGGAGCGGGGCCGGGCGTTGTTGGCGGAGCTCGGGGCGTCCGGATCTTAGTAGGCCCGGCGCCGGCCGATGTCCGTGCAGCCCTACATCTGCACCGAAATCTCTTCTATTCAGTGAGTTTGATTCTTGGTCAAGTTTTTCTCTAAAATCTGAGCTGATCTTCAACGAAAACACAGGAATACCGAGTGCAGCCACCCAAACCCGAGCACGACGCCAGCTACAAGAGCTTCTTCAGCCACAGGGCCATGGTCGAGCCGCTCCTCAGACGCATCGTCGCCCAAGAGTGGATGAAGGACCTCGACTTCTCTTCCCTCGAGCCGGTCAAAACACATTTCGTCGGACCCCAGAACCACAAGCGGGACACCGACTTGATCTGGCGCCTTCATCTGAAATCCCGAGACGAGTGGCTTTACGTCTATCTATTGCTCGAATTCCAGTCCACTCCCAACGACTTCATGGCCTTGCGCATGCTGACCTACACCTGTCTTCTCTACGAAGACTTGGTCAAACGAAAACAGCTCACTCCCTACGCCACGCTGCCCCCGGTGCTTCCGATCCTTCTGTACAACGGCAAAACCCCGTGGACCAAAGCGGACCAGATCGCAGACCTCATCGACTCCCCGGAAGGCCTCAGTCCCTACGTCCCCCGTTTTCGGTACCACCTGATCGACGAAGGCCGGCTGCCCGAAGACCTGCTCGAGCCGACCGACGACCCGGTCGCGGCGTTGTTCAAATTGGAGCGGGCCCAAACCAGCGAGGACCTGCTCGGGGGCCTGAGGTCCATGTTTGAGACCACCCGGGCCCCGGACCTGAAATCTTTGAGAGAAGACCTGATAAAATGGCTTCAACGCAACGTCCTGCCGATCCGTTTCGCGGGGCAAGCCGTTCCCGAAGCCCAAAACCTGCTGGAGGCACCCCAAATGCTCGCGGAAACCATCAAAACCTGGCCTGAAAAGTGGCTCAAGGAAGGACTGGAACAGGGCAGAGCCGAAGGTAGAGCCGAAGGTAGAGCCGAAGGTAGAGCCGAAGGCAAAGCCGAGGCCGCGGCGGAGGAACGACGGAGCTCCATCATCGAGGTTTGCTCGGCCCGCGGACTAGTGCTGTCCGGGTCACAGCGACGGCGGATCTCCGATACCCGGGATCTCGACCAGCTGAGGGACTGGCTGATCAAGGCCGCGTCCGCGGACTCCGCAGACGACATCTTCACCTGACTCCGTCGAGCCGGGCCCTCGCCGCCGCCCCGAAACGAGCTCGGCCGAGAAAGTCGGGTCCCATTCCCGGTGGCCCGAACATCGGTCACTGTGCCCGCTGCCTGGTCGCTGAGCTCACGCGGGCCCTCGGTTTGGAGGATCGGGCGAACGAAATTTCGAGCTCGATCGTCAGGAAATCAGATGACGATCGCGAGGCTGCCGCGGCGAAGGCTGGTTTTTGGGCTCGAAGCTGGCACCACCAATCCACCGGAAGCGTGCTGCCTCCTCCGGGACGACAGAGAACAAAATGAGAATTCCTGCTCAGTATGGGGACTTCGGGCCGGAATTCACGCTGTAAGTCAGCAGACGGATCGAGACGAAGCGCAAGCGATACAACGCTTCCGGTGGTAGCTCCCTCTTGTCTGATCTTGGCCATAATACTTGCCTCAATCGGTAGACACGTCGAGTGTCCAGACACTAGGCGACGTCTACGAATCGCAGTGGTCGACAAGTTTCTTGCCGAGGTGGGAATGAATCCCTCTCACCTCAGAAACTAAAAATGAGGTCTAAAATGAGCATCAATGACATGGGATGGATCGATCGAGGACGTCGATTGTGGCCACCGATCAAAATGACTTTTTTGATCGTGTTGTGGATCAGTCTTTTCATCGTCGGCTATCACGTCGACAGTGAGCCGATCCGACTCGCTCTGTCGGACAGCGCTCGTCTGGGCAACATGGATCTCGACGAATTCCTGACGAGGCTCGTGAAGACCCTATTCACGTGGACCTGGCCGAATTGCCTGATGCTATGTTGCTTGGCGGCGGTCATCGGCGACATCGGGCGGCAAGTGTCGGACAATCCGCAGATAAGCGAAGACTCACCGGCCCCCTTGAAGAATGCGACAAAAAGACCCACCGTTACCGAGTATCGTCCAGCGCTCTCCAGAGCGTTTTTCGTTTTCATCCTGCTGTTGAGCGGTCAGCTGATCTTGGGCGGTAGCTTGGGCAATCCCGTGGCACCTTCGGTCCCGGACACGAGCACCGTCGTCGTCTCGGGAGCGTTGACCGACATAGATTCAGAGCGTCCGGGAGTGACGGCCAGCGAGAGCGCGATGGTCGCTACCGATGCAGCCCGGTATTTCCGAATCGCCAGCTTCGTCTCTTTCTTGGGGTTCATGGTCGGATACAACCCGGCGGTGTTTAAAGACTTCTTGCAGAGGGCTCTCTAACGTCAAAATTTCGTCTCCGGAAATAGCCGCACTCCGCCGGTCGCCTCGCCGATCCGATCCAAAGGGCCTTTTCCCAACTTCTTGAGATCCCGAGCATGAAGCTCGAAGCTTAGATGGAGGATCAAGCCCCGTGAGGCCCGGGATTCAATGACTCCGTAGCCGTCACCAGCGATCTCTCGATCAGCGCCCCACAGTGTCGTATCCTCTAACCGACCCATCCATGTGATCCGGGAGGAACGACCGTGGCGTTGCGATTCGACGAGCTGTCCCCCAGGGAATTCGAGGAGCTTTGTGCCGCCCTGTTGCGGGCGAAGAACCATCAGACTCGGCATCTGGGTGCCGGCGGCAGTGAACGCGGCTGGGATGTCGAGAGCACGGACCCGGACGGTCGGCTCTGGTGCGTGCAATGCAAGCGGGTCAAGAGCCTAAACCCCGGGAAAGCGGTGCGGGAGCTGACCAAGGTCTTGAACGACCCAAAGAGCGTGCAGCCCGAGATTTGGGCGCTGATGGCGTCGACGGACGTCACTCGAAACGTCCAGGAAAAGCTGGTCGAGGCGGCGGATGGTCGATGTGAGATCCGGTGTTTCGGACCCACGGACCTCGAAGGATGGACCCACGAGCACGCGCGCATTCGCGATCGGTTTTTTGCCGGACGGGAGCCCCATGCGCGGATCGCTTACGTAAGTGCCGTCAAGGCGGACCGGGACGTGGCCGCCGAGCTTCGGCGGGATCTCCAGCTGGTCTTGCGGCGGCATTGGGAGGCGGCGTGGAACGTCGCTTGGCACGACCCCACCGAGGATGGCCTGCCGGAGATCCCCGAGGCGGCGTCGGTGGCGTTCGTGGTGGTGAGCCCGGAGGCGTTGGCGGATCGGGCGTTGATGGGTTTTTGGAAGAGCGCGATTTGTCAGGGTCACCGGGCCGGGCGACGGAAGCTCTTCGCCCTGTCGGTGGCGCCCACCGTGCCCTGGCCCGACTGGCTGACGGAGCGCTTCGAGCGCCGGGATCTACGGCTCGACAGCGAGGATTACCGAATCGATCTGAGCGCGATCATCTCCAAATGGATCGGCAAGACCGAATCCGAGCTGCGAGGCGAGCTGGTGGCAGGCCCGGGATCGCCCGCGATCCGGTTGGACGCCGACCTGCACGGGCGTTTGGTGGATTGGCTTGAGCCCGTGATGGAGCGAGATCTTTCCAGACGCTTTTTGGCGGTCGGTCTCGGTCTCGACGGCATGAACGTGCTCGACGACTTCCCCACCGACGCGCTGCGGGCGTCCGCCGCCGTGGTGCTGGGTCGTCGGGACGACGATCCCGTGCGGGCCGCGGAACGTTTGATCCGGGTCGTGCGGGAGGCGTTGAAGGGCGAGGAGTCCCGGGAACGGCTCCAAGTGCTCGACGGGATCGAGCGGGATCTCAGCGCCCGACAAAAGGCCGAGCCGGAAGCCGTCGAACGGGGCCTTTTGCCGGCCTGGCTCAAGAGGGTACGAGACGACCACGAGCGCCTGGTGGACCATTTCCAAGTGCGCCACGAGCTGGATTTCTTGGACAAGGTCTACGTGGAGCTGGAGATGCTTCCCGACCACCTCGCCGAGCATCGGTTGATGGACGGGGGTGGGCTTTCGGAAAAAGGACGGCAGCTCGGCGGTCGGCAGCTGAGCATCCGCGACATCCTGGCGCTCGGTCCGGAGGACTTCCCTTGGGTCACGCGCCGGTGGGTGGTGCGCGGGGATCCGGGGGCGGGCAAAACCACGTTGTTGCGGCATTTGGCGTCGAGACTGGCCGCGGAGCGGGAGCGCGGATGGGTGCCGGTTTTTCAAAGCCTGCCCGTGCTCGTCCGCTCGAAGCAAAGCCTGCTCGACCGGGTCGACGAGGCGTTCGAGGAGGTCCAGGGACGCTCCGGCCTGAAACCCGTGCTCGAGCGCGAAGGGCAGGAAGGGCGACTCTTGGTGTTGCTCGATGGGCTCGACGAGGTCGGCCAGGAAGACCGTGCGCGCGCCGAGGACCAGCTCCGCCGGCTCTCCGACCGTTGGCCCGAAACTCCCATCGTGGTTTCGACCCGGCCCATCGGCTACAGGCGTTTTTCCCCCGACTTTCGTGAGCTGCAGATCCTGCCCTTAAGCCGGGAGCGTCGGCTCGGCTTTTTGGCCGCTTGGTTCGGGCGGGCCGACGACCGGGTCGATACGGATCGGGCCGAGACCGCGCTTCGTCAGTTGGAGGCGTCGGGGTTGGACGAGCTGGCCGGCAATCCCCTCTACCTCACGTTGATGGCGATCTTGCTCGAGCAGGATAAAGCCCCCGACAAAAATCGCTCCAAGCTCTACGATCAGGTCTTTACGCTCTTGCTCGAAGGCAAGCACAAACACGAGCAAACCGAGCCCGTCGAGCGACCCGCTCTGGTGCGCAAGATCCTGCGTCTTTTGGCCTACACCTTGACGGAGGACAATCGGGATTCGGAGTCCAAGGCCGATCTGCAGGAGCGCCTCTACCACGAGCAGATGCACGGTCTGCACGAAGAGCTGAGGCGGGTGCCTCGATGGGACGGTCCCCTGAGCCACTTCCTCGAAGACTTGGCGGAAAGAGTGGGCATCCTCGGACCCCACGACGGTGAGGACGCGGATTGGCGGTTCTGGCATCGCACCTTCAAGGAAGCTCTGACCGCCGAGCATTTGGCCCAAATGAAGGCTGAGGACCTGCTCGCGCGGGCCGCTTCCTTGGGCGGCGAGGAGAGCCGTTGGGCCGAGCCTTTCGCCTTGCTCACCGGCCAGGTCGAGGAGCCCGACGCCCTGGTGAAGCAGCTGGTGGACACCAACAAGACCCTCGGCCTGCGGGCCCTGGCCACGGCTCAAGGGGTGAGCGATGCCACCCTGGACGAGATTCTCGCTCTGACCGACGATCCCGACGCGCGGACCGAGGTCTTCGAGCAGATCCCGGGTCAATTGCAAGATCCAGAGCGCTCTTTGCAGCTGATCGATCGGCTGCGCCGGCGGACCCGCAACGGTAGCGATTTGTTCTGGCTCTACGATGCCGCCGAGGCGGTGGCCGGGCAGTCCGAAGACTGGGTCGAGCCGGCTCGAGATCTCCAGGCCCGTTTCTTCGACCACATCGCCGTGCCGGATCCGGCGCTCTTCCGACGCTTCCGAACGGCCGAGGGCGAGGACAAGGAGCTTTGGTGCGAGATTCCGAAAGGCACCTATTGGGTGGGCAGCCCGGAAGACGAGGAAGGGCGGACGGAACATGACGGCGACGAGATCCGCCATCGAGTGGAGCTGGCACGGAGCTATTGGATGGCGGCAATTCCGGTGACCAACGCTCAATACGCGGCGTTTGATCCAGGTATCCCGCCCCATCGCTGGGACAGTGTGCCCAAAGAGTCGGATCCAGATTTTCCACGGGTCAAGATTTCTTGGTGGGAGGCGGTGTCGTTCTGCCGTTGGCTGGCGAGCCGAGGCGGTCTCACCGGGGCGCGCTTGCCGTGGGATGCGGAATGGGAGGTGGCCTGCCGCGGCGGCAGTGACACCACGTATTGGAGCGGCGATACCGAAGAGGACCTCGAGCGGGTCGGTTGGTACGATAAGAACGCCGATGGCCGGGCCCATCGCGTCGCCGAAAAGCCCGCCAATGCCTTCGGGCTCTACGACGCGCACGGCAACGTGTGGGAGGGAATCCAGGACACCGACAACTGGGAGGCCTTCAAAACCCGGCCCACCGACGGCCTGTTCGCGGTCGATCCTGCCGACCCACCGGCAGATCTTGCCGCGTCCCCCCGCGCGAGCCGCGTGATTCGCGGTGGCAGCTTCTTGGGTTCCGCTCGGGACGCCCGTTCGGCTTTTCGGTTCAACTGGGTCCCGTGGTATCGGGGTCTGTTTCTGGGTTTTCGCGTGTTGCTGCCCTTCGCCCCGAGCGACCCTTGAGCCGAGATCCTTGATTCTTGAAGACGGTAAGAAAATCCGGTCATTCGGCAATTCTTGCCGAGCGCTCGGCAAGAGCGAATATCCGGAATAGATCCCACCTTCGGCTCAAAACCCCATAAAACGCGACCTTCTTCGGATCCGATCCCTGATCGACTCTGCCGACCCATCGGCAAATCTGGCCGGGATCCGGCAACGAGACGGCGGATTCGGCCGGATAACGTCCGCGTTTTCGGCAGTTTCTTGCCGCGTTTTTCAGGGATGCGACCGTCGACGGTAGATCTTGCCGTTCTACCGGCAGATCCGGCCGGGCGCGGCCATGCCCGGCCGATTCCGGCCGGCTGAGCCGACGGTCACACCAACATCACGCCGACCGAGGCGGCGATGGAGCGATCGAGGTCGAGGCGTGGGGGGCGACCGAGGGGGTCCAGGACTTGGGCCAGGGTGCGTTGAAATTTGCGGCCGGCCCGTGGAAGGGCTTCGATATCGTCGCGACGTATCCGGTGGCCCAAGGCGTCGAGGTGACCACGACAGCTGAGGATCCGCGCGTTCGGGTATTTCAACTTGAGCCGGCGACGGGTGAACAGCCAATCGGCCGTGGCTTGTCGCCAATGCCGGAGGTCGGTGCGACGATCGCCGAAGCGAAAGTCGTCCACGTAACGTAGGTATCCCGGAATTTTCAGCTGCCTCTTGACCCAATGGTCGAAGGCGTTGAGATAGAGGTGGGCGGCGAAGATCTGGCTGGTGTAAGAGCCCACGGCCAAGCCGCGCCCCGGCGGTGGCCAATTTGGATCGAGAGCCGCTGAGCGGCGATGGGCCGGATCGACGTAGAGCCGCCGGCCCGCTCGTAGGCCGTGGTCGACGACCGCGAGGAAGCGCTCGTCTCGGATGCGACGGCTCAAGATTTGCCGAAGGATGTCCGGATCGATGGACGGGAAATAGGCCCGGACGTCGAGATGGACCGCGAAGCGAAAGCGTCGCATCAGATGCCACAGCCGCAGGACGGCACGATGGGTTCCGAATCCCGGACGGCAGGCATAGTCGTCGTCGGAGTATCCCGGCTCGAAGACCGGTTCGAGCTGCCGGACGAGCGCCGTCTGCACGACCCGATCGCGAATCGGCACCCGAGCGATCAGTCTCGGCTTGGGATCGCGAATCGAAACCACGTCGAAATCGGACGGTCGATACGTTTGCTCTGAAAGCTCGCGGCTCAGCTTCTCCAGCTCGTGGTCGAGACGGAAGAGGAACCGCGCCACGTCGGGCCGCCGTCGTTTGCCGCGCACAGTCGCGCTTGCGGCGGCCTCCAGCTCGTCGAGCCGATAGAGACGTTCAAACAGACCCCGGGCCGTCCTCACGACGGCCCGGGGACGCGGTGCGCTTCCGGACGCTCGACTCCGAAGGGTCTACGAGAACGGAAGGCGTCCTGCGGGTGCGGAAAGGTGATCGCACCGCCGGGGGACGGACCTGCTCGGGGCGTCGGTAGGCACCCGGCTCGGGTGCCGGCTCTTCGGCCGCGGGCTCGGGGCGAAGGGCAGCAACACGCGAAAACCCAGATCCCGAAACCGATTCCTCGGGTCCCAGTTGTTCCGATAAGCCGAACGGGCGTTCTGAGCGGAATTCAAGTAGCTGCCACCGCGAATCACGCGGTTCGCGCGGGGGAGCCCGTCCCCTCGAATCTTGAATCTAGTGCGAGCAAAGGCTCGCTTTCTTCTTCCGACGATCTCTCGGCAGCACGGCGAAGCTGCTTTTGCCATCCGCCGAGCATTTTCCCGATCTCACGCAACCGGCCGAGGGCGTGTCGGCGGCCTCCGGGTGAGATCAGAGCCAGCTCTTCGGCCAAGCGTAGAAGCATCCGGACCTCGACGACGATTTCGTCGGCCCGGCGGAGGGCGCCCAGGCGCCGATCGGGGAAGGTCAACGCCACCGAAACCGCGGTCACCAAGCCACAAACGGCATCCGACAAGGGTCGGCGGAGCGTCCGGCCGCGATCCACGGGCCAAGCCTCCACACGGCCGAGCACCCAAACGGCCAAGTCATAAGCCTCCACGTAGAGCGGTGCGTGCCGACGGCTCACCGCGCTTGACCCAATCGGTCGATGAACCGGGCTAAGCCGCCGACCGAAGGCAAGATTTCGTGCTCGAGCCGCTGAAACCACTCGCGGGCGGGCGGCGAAAGCGTCAGACCGTGCTCGATCAACAACGTGGCCGTGCATCGCGACAAGCAAGCTCGGGCCCGGCGAACGCTCCGACGCTTGGCCTCGCGATCGAATTCATGGAATGTCTCCGCCAAAGCCAAAAGGGCACCGTGGGTGAGCCGCGAGCAGCGCCGGCGATCTTCTTCCGGCAAGGTATCGTCGGTGACGAGCTCTCGGTGGAGGTCGAGGGTCAAACGGAAGACGTCGAGATCCGCCAGGGATCGATGCTTGTCGCCACGGGTTCTTGCGTTTCGTGACGGTAAGACCTGATCAACCCGCCGCCGGACGTCGTCCGCTTTCTGTTCCAGGCGACGGCGCGCTGGTCGTCGGTCAGCGGCAGGTTTCGCCGATCCAGCACCCACCTGCCGTTGCGTTTCACCCCGGGCATCTCCCCGCGCGCGAGCTGAGCCCGCAGGGTGCGCGGGCTGCGACCGGTGAGCAAGGCCGCCTCTCGAACCGACAGATCCATAGGATGCTCCTTTCCTTCTCAGTGAAGTCTCTGTTTAGAGGAGACGGACGCCGAGTCGAGAAGGTTCCCAAGGAACCCAAAACGCATCGAGCAGTGTTTGCCCGTGGCACCATTTGCCGAGATCGGCACCCATGGCCGGCTCCTCGGCGGGTTCTGCCGACCTCCGCCACGCGAGGGAAAAACGCGGCAAGAAACTGCCGAGCCACTCCGGTTTTTGCGGCGAAATCTGCCGACGGCGGACCGGGCTGCGGCAAGATCCGCCGTTGAGCCGGCAGTCCGATCCTGAAATCGGATCCGAAGAAAGCCGCGTTCTATGGGGGTTTTAGGCGAAAGCGGGATCTATTCCGAAAATTCGCCCATGCCGGTCATTCGGCAAAAATTGCCGGATGACCGGGTTTTCTTACCGTCTTCAAGAATCAAGGATCTCGGCTCAAGGGTCGCTCGGGGCGAAGGGCAGCAACACGCGAAAACCCAGATCCCGAACCCGATCCCCCGGGACCCAGCCGAACCGATAAGCCGAACGGGCGCCCCGAGCGGAATTCAAGTAGCTGCCACCGCGAAACACGCGGCCCGCGCGGGGGGACGCGGCAAGATCTGCCGCAAGCTCGGCAGGATCGACCTTCATCTCAGTCTCAGACGCGGACTCGTCGTCTTGCCCAACACTGGCCGTCCATTCCCAGACATTGCCGTGCATGTCGTAGAGACCCCATGGATTGGCGGAGCTCTCACCGACCGCATGGAGTCTCTTCCCAGAATTACCTGAATACCAGCCGACCCTAGCGAGATCCGACTCCGTGGTTCCACTCCAGTAGGGAGTGTCTGTCCCTGCTCGGCACGCGTACTCCCACTCCTCTTCGGTCGGAAGTCGAGCTCCTTCAAAACCCGGCAATTTGGCCAGCCATGCGCAAAATCTCGCCGCATCCTCCCAGCTCACGTTCACCACGGGATGATTCGGTCGCTTAGGATCGGCCTTCTCACGGTCAAATAGAGCAAATTGTGCGTTGGTCACCGGAACTGCTGCCAGCTGGAAGGGGCGAGCTACCCGGATTCGCCGCGGGCCGGGTGCTACTTCGTTTCCGCCAATCTGACCCTCACCCGCAGGAATCTCACACCAGAGGGGAATCTCACCTCGGAAAACGGTAACCGCAGTATGCAAGCGATCCAAAGGGATGCTCGATGCGACGGCACCTGTCCATTTCACCCTCTCCAGCCGAGCGCCGCGGAAATCAGCGTCCGTCAAGTCGGTATGAGTCAGATCCACATCCGTCAGATTCACACCGGCAAAGCACGCGCCTCGTAAGTCCTGCCCAGAAAAATCTCGACCTTGAAGATTTCGAAACGAAAGATTCGGAAACTGCCATCGTGTCGACGGCAGATCCGCAGATTCGCCCTCAGGCCAAATCAAATCAGCGGGTTGCTCGATCTGCTGGGCATCGAGATAGGGAGTGAGATCCGGAAAGGTTGGGTCAGCTCGGACCGCCGACAGGTAGAAACGGATCATCTCGTCGGTCGCCGGGACAGCCTCTACGGCCTGACCCGCACGGACTTGCTCCGTCAAATATTCAATAGCCAAGAACTCTTGGACAGTCCGATGGGCGAACCGAAATTCTTGCTCGGAGGTTTTGTTGAGCAAAGAACGCCCTTCGATGTCGATCACTTTTAAGTGTCCAAGCTCCGTATCGTCGAGAAAAGATCTCAAATCTTCGGTGGTGAGGGCGGGTCGGTCCACTTGCATCAGCCGAAACGCCAAACGACGACACACCTTGCGCAAGTCTTCGGCCTTGGGATGCGCAGCCGGATTCTGGTCTCCCAACTTCCTTTCTTCTCGTAGCAACCACCGCAAGATCAACGCATCGAATACTCGGTAGAGTCCGGGCGGGCGGCTCGGATCGCGCAAGGCCGGGTCTTCGAGCAGGCGGTCGATATACGAAAGCAGAAGAGGCCGCATCCGCAAATCCCTCATCGGCTTGATCAGGGCTCGCGCAGCTTTCCGCCTGGGCGGCTCAAAACCTTTGAGCCAACCCCGCGCCCATCGGGGACCCGGCGGAGGAAAGGCCTTAGCCAAATACTCGTCAACCTGATCGTCCCAGAAGGGGCTCAGATAGAGCAGATTGCAGACGAACCCCCCTACCTCCACTTCTCGCTCCGAGATCATGGAGTGACTCCCGCCGGCGGGAAAAAACTGCGTCCGGCAAGTGATGATCACCTTGTGGAAAGGTTTCGTCGCCCGCAATAGCTCGAGTAAGCGCTCCTCCACTCGACCGTGCGCTTCGGGATCCTCGTCCAGGGCATCCAGCAACAAAATGGTCTTGCTCGGAGCTTCGATCTGGTCGATTTCTTTGAGGGTGCCGGGGCCGAGCTTCTCCAACTGAACCTTCCAGCGACTCGGCAAGAACTTGAACATATGGCACAGCTTCAACATGACGAGAGCGGAGGTCTTGCCCATACCCGCGTCCCCCAAGACGAAGAGCACGTGATCACCCTGGCTGTCGACGTCTTCTGTGCCGAGGAAACGGCTGACCCAAAGCTGAAAGCTCTGTCCAGCGCCGTGCCGGAGGGCTGCCCGGCGTCCCGCCACGTCCGCCGGATTCTTGAATTGGACCGAAGGCTCCACATAGCGTGAGGCTAAAACCCGTGGGTTCTGCCCGAGGACCTTAGTCAGTCGCTCGAGCTCGTGGGAGCGGTGCCGGGCAATCTTGTCGAGCTCTTTGACGAGCTTCGGAATCGACTCTGGATCAAAAATACCTATCTGTGTCATGAATCCTCCCCAAAGAGACTACGCACCATGCCGCTATTTTCTTCCGATGGACTGGCAATCAAGTGGCTCGGTCCACAGCGGATAAAGCGGCGCCGACGCCCCGGCCCCGACGAAACCGATCGCTTCTCCGGCTTTCAGAAGCTTTACCAGCTCTTCGAAAACCGCAACATTGCCGTCGATACCGAAGCCGTCGAAATCCGACATGGTCCCTCCGTGAGTCGGCGTCTATTCTGGCGGAAACCATTCGTCTTGGCCATGGTTCACCCAAAAGCCGCGCTGCCTCCGGTGCTTCCGATCCTTCTATACAACGGAAAAACTCCGTGGACCAAACCGGACCAGATCGAAGATCTCATCGATTCCCCGGAAGGCCTCAGTCCCTACGTCCCCCGCTTTCGGTACCACCTGATCGACGAAGGTCGGCTGCCCGAAAACCTGCTCGAGCCGACCGACGACCCGGTCGCGGCGTTGTTCAAATTGGAGCGGGCCCAAACCAGCGAGGGCCTGCTTGGGGGCCTGAAGTCCATGTTTGGGACCACCCGGGCCCCGAACCTGAAATCTCTGAGAGAAGACCTGATAAAATGGGTTCATCGTAACGTCCTGCCGATCCGTTTCGCGGGGCAAGCCGTTCCCGAAGCCCAAAACCTGCTGGAGGCACCCCAAATGCTCGCGGAAACCATCAAAACCTGGCCTGGAAAGTGGCTCAAGGAGGGACTGGAACAGGGCAAAGCTGAAGGAAGAATCGAGGGTGCGGCGGAGGGACGACGCAATTCCATCCTCGAGGTTTGCTCGGCCCGCGGACTAGTGCTGTCCGGGTCACAGCGACGGCGGATCTCCGATACCCGGGATCTCGACCAGCTGAGGGACTGGCTGATCAAGGCCGCGTCCGCGGACTCCGCAGACGACATCTTCACCTGAACCCTCGAGGGATTCGCTTGCGAAGACGGCGATTTCAGGCGATGACGGTCTTTGTTTTGAGATCCAACGATGAAAAAACAGCTGACTCAAATCCTTATCCTCTTCTTACCCCTACTCGCCCTCGGTTGCGCCAGTGGAGGATCCTCTCCTGGACCGTTCAGATTGGCTGACGGCTCACCGATCCCTTCCGGGGCCGATTTCGAGCGAGCCAAGGTCATAGACAAGGTTTTTCCCAACTACAGATCAGAGCTGAGAGAGAAACACATCACCGGGGAAGTAGCCTTACAGGTCACCATCGACGAGCAAGGAAAAGTGACCGACATGCGGGTGCTGAAGGGGGATCATCAGGCATTGGTCGAAATCACCCAGGAGGCGGTCCGCCAATGGACTTTCGAGCCGGCCCGTCTAGACGGGCGGCCGGTGGCGGTCCTCTACAACGTCATGCAACGTTTCAGTCTGAAGCGCTAGCACTCTTTGTCGACGAGCCGGAGGTCGATACCGAGGTTCCGGCGTCCAAAGAGCTGGTCGGTTTGGAATCCGTTCTCGAGGCCACCCGGCTTCGAAGCCTGCGCTGTGATCCAAATCTTTCCCGAGGGACGACATGTCGACCATCACCTGGCTCCACCTTTCCGACCTTCACGCCTGTAACCCACGACACGGTTGGGACGCTCGACGGGTGACCGACTCCATGGTCGACGATCTTCGCAGGTTGCAAAGGGATCACGGGCTGCGGCCCGACCTGCTGTTTTTCACCGGGGATGCGGCGTTCGGGCGGATCGGCGGCGAGGGTGAGAAGACCGTCGAGGGTCAGCTCGAGACCTTCGGGGCTTTTCTCGACGGGGTGCGCGGGGCGTTCGAGCCCGACATTCCTCTTGAAAATGTTTTTATGGTGCCGGGCAATCATGATGTCGATCGCAGCTTGGTCACTAAGGACCAGATCGACTGGTTGGACGCTCAGAAAGACCTCAATCCCGTGGTAGAGATCATCCACAAAGGCGATCTCCAATGGCGACGGTACATGGAGCGGCTCGGTGCTTATCGTGCGTTCTTGGAGACCCGCGGGTTTGACCACCTGCTCGACCCCGAGCAGGACGGCACCAACCATGCGGACCCGTCGCGGTTGATTTACTCGGCCGTTCGTAGGGTCGACGGGTTGCGGGTCGGCATCGCCGGATTCAATACGGCCTGGTCGTGTTGTCGAAACGGTGAGCGGGGACGCTTGTGGATGGCGGGTCGTTGGCAGCAGGAGACGTTGCGGCCCGGGCTCTACGGGGCGGATCTGTCGATCGCGCTCATGCACCATCCGCCGGATTGGTTGGGGGAATTCGAGAGCCCGGATTTCGGGCGGGGTTTGGAGGCGGACTATAAGTTCTTGTTGCACGGCCACGAGCATCGGGCCTGGGTGTTGCGCAACGACGACTATTCGGTGATCGCGGCGTCTGCTTGTCACGAGTGGTCTCAGGGGGATCGCAATGGGTACAACCTGGTGCGTCTCGACACGGAATCCGGTGTGGGTGAGGTGTGGTTGCGTCGCTATGAGGCGGACGGCGGTGGTGGCTGGATTCCGAGGGTGCTGCCTCGCGGCAAGACCGACGGACGCGGGGTTTGGTCGCTTCAGTTGGATTGGCTGAAGGGGCTCGAGCCGTCGGAGGCGTCGGGATCCGAGCCGGCCCCTCCCCCACTGTCTGAGGACACGGATCCTCGAACCGAGCCGCCGCAGACCCAGGGGCCGAGCGAGCTCACCCGCTACCTCCAACGGTTGCGGGCCGCCCATCGCGACCTGCCCATCGCCGGCTTCGAGACCAAGGTCCGGCTGCCGATCCAAATCCAGGATGTCTACATCCCGCTTCGGGCGCAATCAGCCTATGCCGGGCGGGAAGATCGGGCCTTCGGGACCTTGCGGGATCTCAAGGGGTTCGACTGTGAGGACGGTGACTACAGGCGAGAGATGTCCTTCGACGAGTCGTTGGAGGTGGCGAAGGAACACGGCTACCGAGGCGTCGTGGTCTTGGGTGACCCGGGCAGCGGTAAGACGACTTTGCTCAAGCATTTCGTGCAGGCCGCGACAGATCCGTTGATCGGCCCCGCGGCCCTCGGTTTGCCCAACGACACCGTGCCGGTGTTGGTGGAGCTGCGGCACGTGGATCCGTCGACCGAGGTGCGGGGTCTGATCGAGCAGGCGGTGGCTCGCACCGATCTGGCCCTGGATCCCGAAGCCTTCACTAAGGAGCTGCTCCAGGGACGTCTGTTGGTGTTGGTGGACGGGCTCGACGAGGTGGCCGACGAGCAGCGCCGGGCCCGGGTGTCCCGTCGGCTCGAGCAGGCGATGCTTCAGCTGCACGGTAGTGCCACCTTCGTCGTCACCAGCCGCTACGCCGGCTATCGCGACGATGCACGCCTGACCGGTCGGTTTTTGGAGCTGCACGTCTTGGACGTGGAGCAAAAAGCGGCCGAGCGGTTCATCCATGCTTGGTATCTGGCGGTGGAATCCCGCCCGGAGCTGGGTCTCGACGCCGAGTCGGCGGAGCGACGCGCTCAGGAGGCGGCGGACGACTTGATCCAAAAGGTCTTCCACCCCGAGGACGACCGCACGAGCAGTCTGCAAAAGCTGGCCAAGAATCCCTTGATGTTGCAGATCCTGTGTTTGGTGCACCGGGACCGCCAACAGCTGCCCGAGCGACGGGTGGAGCTTTACCGGGAATGTGTGAAGGTTTTGCTCGAGCTGTGGCGGGCGGCCAAGGGCATGCCGATCACCTTCGACGCTCAGCAGGCTTTGCGGCTATTGCAGCCCTTGGCCTACGCGCTGCACAGCGCGGAAAAGAAGGAAGCACCGCTTTCGGACCTCCTGCCCCATCTCGAAAAACCCCTGCGCGAGCTGCGCCGAGATCCCGAGGACGGGGCCAAGCTGCTGGAGGCGATCCGTGATCAAAGCGGGGTTTTGGTGTCCCTCGGTCAGAATCAATTCGGTTTTCTGCACCTGAGCTTTCAGGAGTATTTGACCGCGCTGCACATCCAAGACCGCCACGGTGGAGGCGATTCGCGAGTGCTGAAGGACCTTGCCGAGCATTTCGGCGACGGCTGGTGGCGAGAGGTGATATTGCTTTGCCTGGGCCTCAACAATCCGTCGCTCTTCGGACCGTTGATGGACGCGCTAATCGAAGCTGGGGTGTTGCACCGCGACGTAGCGCTCGCGGACGACTGCTTGCGAGATGCCCTGGCGTCGTCGCCCCGTCCCTTCCTGCGGGCGCTTGCCGCGGGCATCGACGACGATTCGGAGCGGTACCATGTGTTGCGGTTGTTGCGGGCGTTTGAGGATTGGCGGGAGGTCGAGCTCGACGGCCTCGATCCAGTGGCGGTGATCGAGGGTCTCGCAGGCGACGACGAGTCGCCGCAGGTGAAGGGCATGGCGCTGGAGCTGCTCGGAGGACGGCTCGAAGAGCAGACCCCCTCCAAAGCCGTCTCTCCGATCGTATCCTTCTCCGTCGAATCGGAGAGGCCGGGAGAGCGCGTCCACGAGCGAGACGGTTCGGTGCTGGTCTACGTGCCGAAAGGTGTTTACACCTTGGGCACTGACGATGCGTTGGAAGCGTACTTGGAAGAAAATCGGCACTGGCCGCAGCCTGAGCACCGGGTGCAACTGTCGGGTTATTGGATCGGCAAGTACCCGGTGACCAACGCCCAATACGGGAAATTCCTCGAAGCAACAAGCCATCGGGAGCCGGAAGAGTGGCATAACCGGCAGTTCAACGAGCCGGAGCAGCCTGTGGTCGGCGTGGACTGGCACGATGCTTGGGCCTACTGCCGGTGGGCCGGCCTGGAGCTGCCGAGCGAAGCTCAGTGGGAAGCGGCGGCCCGGGGCACGGACCGCCGGACCTATCCGTGGGGAAATGAGGGACCTAGCAAGGAGCTGGCCAATTTCGGTGGTGACCGCGGAGCAACGTCACCGGTGGGTGCCTATCCGGGAGGGGCTGGGCCATTCGGAACCTTGGATCAAGCGGGAAACGTCTGGGAATGGTGTCGAGACACCTTCGACGACAAGGCTTATGTGGACCGCGACGGAAAAGAGGATCCGGTCGTCGAAGACGACGACGACAAAAACGCCGCTCGCGTGGTGCGCGGCGGCGCTTGGGGCGTCCCGGCCGAGGACCTGCCCTCGGCGATCCGGTTCCGGGGTTGGCCCGGCAGCCGGGGCAGCCTCCTCGGGTTCCGGGTGGTCTGTCGGTCCGGCCCCGAGCCTTGATTCTTGGTTTTTGACCTTTGTTCTTCTGCCTTTCTTGCCTTTAGTCGCGTAGCGACTCGGATTTCAGTCGCGTAGCGACTCGGCCCGAAAAATGTCGACACTTTGTCAACAACTGTCGACGTTTCCCGAAAGTGTCGACAATTCTGTCGTCAGAAGCTCATGGCGCCTTGCCAAGAGGCCAACCCGCGGCGCAGGTGTTCTTCGTCCCCCGAGGCCACGGCGTCCGCCAACCAGGTTTTGAAACGTCGGGTCGCTCGGGGGCCGAGGTCCAGGCCCCGGCGGGTGATGCGATATCCCAAGTAGGTGTGGGGCAGGCCTGTCGATCGAATGTGACCTTTCCGGGTGTTGAGGCGCAGGCGTCGCTCCTCGCTGAGCCATTCGATGAGGGCATTTCGGTGGGATCGGAGGGTCGAGCGTTCGTCGGCGAAACAAACCAGATCGTCCATGTACCGGAGTGGAGCCACGGGTTGAAACCCGAGGTTCGGAATCCCTTGTCCTTCGGACTGCCCGGAGAGACTCTGCCCGCCGTGTAGATGTGGAGATGACGATCGGAGTCCGTGAAAGACTGAGCCACGGATTGAAACCCGAGGCTCGCAAACCCTTGTCCTTCGGACTGCTCGGAGGGATTCCGCTCTCCATGTCGGTGTGGGGTGAACGACAGAAGCTCGTGAAATGCGTCGTTACTCGAGCGGGTCTCCGTCGCATTGCTCCGTCAGCCATTCGAGCTCTTGATCGAAGCTACGGTCTCGATGATGGATTTCTTGGCGCTCGATGTAGCGGGCTACGGCTCGTGCATTGGATGGGCTCACGGAGAAGACCGCGTAGCCGGGCTGCCATTGAAAATCGTCTTGATGACGGTCAGACACCCACCGCGAGGTGCCCCCTTTCACCGCCTTGACCAGATCGGAAACCCGTTGCGACGGCTTGAGACGAACCAATAGATGTACGTGGTCGGGCATTCCGCCGATACGGATCATGGTCCCGCCTTCTTGCGCCACGATTCCGGTTATGTATTGGTACAGCGGTTCTTGAAACTCTGATCCGATCCAAGGCATGCGATTTTTGGTCGAGAAAACGATGTGGAATCGTATCTGGTGGTAGGTGTGGCCCATCTCTCCCTCTGTTTCCGACTGTTGGATTCCTGAGTCTATCCTCTCAGTACTCAGCGAAAAACTATTCGAAAGACTGAAAGTAGCCAATCGAGATGAACCTTCGCAGGAGATTCCGGGCAGTCCGTCAGGACAAGGGTTTGCGAGCCTCGGGTTTCAACCCGTGGCTATCCTCGGGGCCGGACCGACAGACCACCCGGAACCCGAGGTCGTCGTCCCGGTTCCCGGGCCTGTCCCCGTCCCGGATCGCCGAGGGCAGGCCCTCGGCCGGGTCGCTCCAAGAGCCGCCGCGCACCACGCGAGCGGCGCCGTCGCCAACCGGCTCCACCGGATCCAACCGACCGTCGCGACCGGCATAGGCCTTGGGATTCCAACCGTCCTCACACCATTCCCAAACCCCGCCGGCTTGGTCATGGGTGCCGAAAGGACCGACACCTTTCAGGTGAGATCCCACCGGATCCGGCTTGCCGGAATTCCAGTCCTTGCCGAAGTCAGCCAACTCCTCCGTCGGAGCCTCGTCTCCCCAAGGGTATGCACGTCCGTCAGGACTTCGGGCTGCCGCTTCCCACTGCGCCTCGGACGGCAAGGTAAATCCTGCCCACTTCACAAAGGCTTGGGCGTCGTCCCATGAAACCCCCACCACTGGCTGGCTCGGATCGTTGAAACGTTCATCGTCCCAATACCTCGGCTTCCCCTGCGCTGAAACCGCGTCGAGAAAGCGCGCGTATTGCTCATGGGTTACCTCGAATTTGCCGATCCAGAACGGGCTCAGATTCACTCTATGAACAGGCTTGTGGTTCTCCTGCCACTCTTTTCGAGTGTCCTCATCGGGAGCCCCAGGGAATTCTAGAGAGTCCGAACCCTGTGGATAGGAGCCCCCCGGTACGAACACCAGCTCGATTCCGGACTTCTCAGATGCTTCCGCGCAGTGGGCTGGTAGGTCTTTGCTATCCACCGAAGCTGGAGGAGGTGGCCCAACGACGATGGGATCATCTTCTCCGATGGAGGGTGATCTCATCCGATCCCACGTCACCACAACACCGAGAAGAGCTGCCAAAAAGGCAAAAAGAAACACGCGGCCGAATGACGGTGTTTCGAGCTTGGAATCATCTGGCACATCCGAAGCAGGAGTCGGCGAGTCCAGAAACGCCGTCTCATCGAAGCCCCGAGAGAGGTCCTCTTCGAAATCTTTCTTTCCTTCAAAGCTTGAGGGGGCTTCTAAAGCGGCACAAAACGCTCCCACCGACTCCCAACGGTCCTCCGCCTTCCGTTCCACCGCCCTACCCACGGCCTCAAGCCATGCATCGGTCACGTCCAATTTCGCCAGCAGCTCGGGCAACTCGAAAAACGCTTCGCTCGGCAGGTCTCCACCGTACTCCGCGAAAATCGCCGTCATCCCCAAACCATATTGATCCGCCGGCGCCGACGCGTTGCCCGCATCGACCATCGCTTCCGGGGCCGCGTAGAGGAAGGTCCCCAGCTTCGACGTGCGGGTCCCACCCGTGCTGTCGGCGGCGCGTACCAAATCGAAATCCGTCAGCTTCGGCCGACCGTCGAGATCGAGCAAGATATTCGCCGGCTTGACGTCGCGATGCACGATGCCCCGGTCGTGGGCGGCTTGCAGGGTCCGGCCCACCTCCAGGATCACTTGCAGGCGCTCGTCCTTGGAGAGACGCCTCTCGAGCACGGCCTGCCGGAAGTCGCCACCCGCGACGTACTCCATAACGAAGAAGTGGAAACCGACGTCGTGACCCTGTTCCTCGATCAGGTCCACGATGCCCGGTACGTCCCGAAGCTGCCTCATATGTCGAGCGCCCCGAAAGAACCGATCCCGACGGCTTTTGTCGGATCCGTACTGGCTGTGCAGCACCTTCACCGCCACCAGAGCTTTGCGCTCACGGTCGTAGGCCTTCCACACCTGGGCGAATCCACCCTGGCCGAGCACCGATAAAAGCTTGTATCGACCGTCCCCGAGGAATCCCCCGGCCTTCAGCCGGCCTTCCTCCCGCATTCGGCGCTTGAGGTCCCGGATTTCGCGGTCGAGCTCTGCGGTATCTCGTCCCTCCGCCACCAGCACGGCCCGTCGCTCGTAGGCTAGCTCGACCGCTTGCGACCTCTGGCGGGTCTTTTCGTCCGGATAGACCGGCTCGTCCGGATGGACAGGCTCATCCAGCCGAATCCGCAGCTCGTCGAGCATCCGACGCAGCCCCTTGGCCACGTCGAGGAAGGCTTCGTCCTGGTTTTCCCAAGTGGTGATCGGCCTCGCGTCTTTGGGTAGACCTTGGAGCCCGGCGAACGGTGACGACGTCCAATCGCACGGGCGCAGGATGATCGGGACCACCCGTGCTTCCCCGGCCTCATGGCGCTCCAACGCTCGCTTCATCTCCAGGTCGTAGCAATAGTCCGAAGCGAGAAAATCCGAGCTCACCAAAAGCAGGATCAGTTGGGCAGATTCGAGGTGCTCGTCGATCGCGTCTTTCCACGACTCGCCGGGCACGATCTTCCGGTCGTGCCACGAGCGAATCCGACCCTCGCGCTTCAGCAACGAAAGATGGGTTTCGAGCGTGTCGCGAAGCGCCTCGTCTTGGTGCGAGTACGAAAAGAAAACGTCGACCGCGGTCACGGAGAACCGACCTCCCTGGGAATTGACGTCCCGATCCTATCCGATCCGGCCTCGGCCACCGGCTGCTCGGCCATCGAGGACCGGGAGCCGGCGATTCCTAAGGACCATTCACGTCAAAGCGTTCGGCCGGAAGCCGGAAGGGGCCGACGTTCCGTCGGCTTTTTGGGGTGGGTGGCGATCGAGCGAGCTCGATCGGAGTCGGCTCGATCGGAGCCGGCAGTTTCGTTACGACGAATTACTGATATAAAGAGAAATAGCATGTTTTTTGACATCTATCTCTCTTTAAGTCACACTCTCTCCGTGTACGTCACCCATTCTCGATGGAGGATCTTTGATGACCGATCGTTACGACGAGCCTTGGAAGGACGCTCTCGACACCTACCTGCGAGACTTCTTCCTCTTCTTCTTTCCGGACATTCACAACGACATCGACTGGAGCCGACCCGCCGTGGGGCTCGAGCAGGAGCTTCGACCCCTGACCCCCGATTCCGAAGCCGAACCCAAATCCGACTACCGCTCGGTCGACAAGCTGGTCCGGGTCCGAGCCAAAAACGGTAAACCCGTCGATGTGTTGGTCCACATCGAGGTACAAGCCCAGCCGAAAAAGGATTTCGCCGAGCGCATGTACGTCTACAACTATCGCGCTTTTGATCGCTTCAAGAAAAAAACGAAGGAGGTGGTGTCGCTAGCTCAGGCAGTACAATGAGCGGTGGCAGGAGCTCGAAGGGAGCGACAACCCGTTCGCCGTCTTGGTGATGGTTCATCTGAAGGCGCAGGCCACCCGTCACGACACCGACGAGCGATACAAGCAGCGTCTGGAGCTCACTGAGCGACTCTATGAGAAGGGTTACAGCGAAGAAAAAATCCACCACTTCCACAGATGCTTGGACTGGATGATGACCTTACCCGAGCCGCTGCTAGAACGCTTTGAAGAGCATATGCTGGACATCGAAGAGGAGAAAAATATGCCCTACATCACCAGCTACGAGAGAAACGGCATCAAGAAAGGCATCGTGTTGGGCCGAGAAGAGGGCCGGCAGGAGGGCCGAGAAGAGGGGTGCCGTTCCTCAATTCTCGCCGTCTGCAAAGCTAGACAGCTCTCCCTGACCGAGGAGCATCGGCAGCGTATCGAAGACTGCACCGATGTGGATCGGCTAGAGGCGTGGCTCACCCGTGCCGTTTCAGCCGACTCGGCCGACGAGATCTTCGCCGAAGATTGACGGTCCAGCGCGCATCGAGACCCTCGGCCGTCTCGATGCGCCCCTCTTAGTCAGGGGGTCCTCACCGAGCTCGATCACTCCATTGGAAACGCTTCAAAAAGCGCTTGCTAGACATCGAAGAGGAGAAAAATATGCCCTACATCACCAGCTACGAGAGAGACGGCATCAAAAAAGGCATCGTGTTGGGACGGCAGGAAGAGAAACGTTCTTCTATTCTCGCCGTCTGCAAAGCTAGACAGCTCTCCCTGACCGAGGAACATCGGCAGCGTATCGAAGACTGTACCGATGTGGATCGGCTCGAGGCATGGCACACCCGCGCCGTGCTCGCCGACTCGGCCGACGAGATCTTCGCCGAGGATTGACGGTCCCGCGCGCATCGAGACTCTGGGCCGTCTCGATGCGCACGCCTTCAAAGTCTCCGCCGAACGGTCTGGGAGGAGCTGCAGACTTCTACTTCAACCTCGGCGGCCTGGGTCGACCTTCCGCATCCAGCAATCGATATAAATGATTGCAAAACATATGCTGCTCCTCGCCGAGCTCGGTGATCTTTCCGCCGATCCTTTTTAGATAGGTTGCCGACAAGGCGATTTTCGATTGGTGGACCTTGAGGCGGGTCGGCGGGAACAGTGCCGGTACGATGCGAGTTTGAGGGAGTAGATCCAGCCACGAAGCCTCGGAGAAGCAGTAGAAGTCGCCGCAGCGTCCGTCGAAGGTCCAATCCGCTAGAGCGCAGGCGTGTCCCTCCTTCGTGACCAGATCTTGGAAGCGTTCCACGTCGACTTCTTCGTAGGCTTCCACGGGCACGGGGGGTTCCTCGTCACTGCAAGCTGCCGAGCCGATCAAAAGCACCGTCAAAAGTAGGCATCGTGCTGCTGTTTTCATCGGGATCCTCCACCTGTCGGCCCACTTCTTGGGGCTTCACCGTTCAAACGTTCCAGGCTTCGCGCCAGCTCTCTCGGGGTCTCGATACCCAGCCAATCGTCCGCGTCGACATCCTCACCGGCCACTTTGCGCACCACGTCCGAAGCGAAAGACGCGCAGTTGAAGGTAGGCATCCACTCGTACGAATCGTCGAGCAGGTCGTCCAAGAGAGCCCTCTGAGCGTCGTCGAGCAAGTAATACCGACTGACCTCGGCCTCTTTGATCGGATCTTCCGGCACCAGATCGCTGTCTCCGTTTTGATCGGTCAGAAGCCCCAATGCCGATCCCCTGTCTTCCGGATAAAGACCCACTCTTTCCACCGTTCCCGTGTCGCCGTCGGAGACGCTGATCCAGGCGTGACCTTGTCCCATCCCGGCATTGGCGCCCACGTCCGTGTGGATGCCGAGCACGGTTTCGAGGCCGCTCGGGTCGATGAAGTTGATCGGGTTGGAGCCCGCGTAGGCGTAGAGGTTGCTTTGGCCGCCGCGGAAGCCGATGGGGTCCGGGGTGGTCCAGCGGCCGACTTCCGGGTCGTAGTCCCTGGCGCCGAAGCGCACGAGGCCGGTGTGGGGGTCGTAGAGACCGCCCGCGAAGCCGAAGGGTTGGAAACCTGGTTGGGTGTCGAGGGTGACTCGGCCGAAGGCGTCGTAGCGCAGCTCTTGGGCGACGGCTCCGGTTTGGGCGTCGACGACGAGACGTGGGCTGCCCAGGTGGTCGCTCAGGATCCGGTAGGTCGTTCCGTTTTTGATCAGGACATCCGGCACGTTTTTGCGGGTAGCGTAGACGAAGAGAGAGACCACCGTGCCTTCGGAATCGAGCTCGGCGATGGGGCGGAGGTCGTCGCGGTAGAGCCAGGCGTGGGTCAACACGCCGTCGACTTTTTTACCGACGCGCCGCTGGGCGCCGTCGATCAGGTACTCGATGGTGAAACCCGACGGCAGGTCGACCCGGCGCAGGTTGCCCATGACGTCGATATCGAAATGGAGGGTTTGGTCGCCGACGGTTTTCGTGGCCGGCTCGCCGGACTCGGTGTGGGTGTAGACGGCGTCGCCGTATCGCTCGAGACGATCCCGGCCGTCGTGGCGGATGTCCTCTGGGGAGAGGGTGCCGAACGGTCCGTCGTAGGAGATCCGGTTGGAATTGGCGTCGTAGCCGAAGGTGGAGCGCAGGACGCCGTCCTCGTGCACGGTTTCGAGCCGTCCCCGCGGGTCGTAGCCGTAAGCCTCGGTCACGGTGGTCCGGCCTCGGGTTGCGGTCTTGTCGGTAATCCAACCCCGGCGATCGTAGAGGAAGCTCTCCTCGTTGATCACCTCGCCATCGACCTCGTTGCCGAGGCGGGTGGTCACGGACTCGATCTCGCCGAAGGGGGTGTAGGTCCACGAGGTGGTCAAGGCACCGACGGTGACGTGGTCCAGGCGGCCGGTGTCGGGCTCTCGCACGGCGGTGAGCGCTCCGGCTCGGAGCAAGAAGCCGTCGTCGTCGTAGGCGTGCACGATCGCGGGTGCTCCCTCGACCCGCAGGCTGTCCAGGCGCAGGGCGTCGTCGTAGGTCTTCTCCACGCGACCCGAGACGGTGCCGGTCCATGTCACCTCGTCCACCATCGGACCATCGTATCCGTAAGTGAGGCCTTGGCCGTCAAAAGTGGTGACGGTGGCCGGCTTGCCGTCCGGGCGGTAGGTAAACGACAGGTCTCCGCGCGGCAAAGACAGGGCTTGCAGGCGGTTCATGAGCGGCTCGCGGACCAGCTCGATCTCGAGCCCGTCGGGCCGGACGATCCGTTCCAGACGGCGATCCGCGTCGTAGAAGCGGGTTTGGGTCGCCGGGCCCTCGCCCACGTCGGGCAAGACGTAGGTTTCGAGCTGGTTGCGCTTCGTGTAGGTGAAGACATGGGCCGGACGGCCGGGTGGGCTCACCTCGGTGACGTTGCCCATGGCGTCGTGCTCGAAATCGACCACGCTCTGGTCCGGCAGGGTGATCGTGTCGAGCCGATTGGCGGAGTCGTACCGGGTATAACCAAAGGCACCGCACCGGAATCTTGAATTCCGAGCTGTTGTTGGGCTCTTGTAACCGAGCCCGGGGCAAAGGTGGGCAGAGGGAAAGAACTCAGAGTGGGAAGGATCGTTC
>JAUIJL010000019.1 GCA_030431255.1 Thermoanaerobaculia bacterium
CGGCTTCGAACGGCGTGTGGGGTCGGGCACCTCGAGGCGCGGCCACGGGCGTATAGGTGGGCTCCACGAAGGTTTGGGCGGGCGGCGAGGGCGAGCCGTCCGCTCCGTCGGCTCCGAACGCAGAAGGAATAAAGAAAACGACAGCACAAAGTCCAACCATCCACACGTCACGCATGCCGGGCTCCGTCGAGGAGTCGAGAATAGAAAGATATTTCTTTCTGCAATAGCTCGTTGCGAGAGCTCGCGCAGGGAATCTCTTTCGCACAGGGTTTGTAGACAAACGATCGAGCTGATCGAAACCGGAACACCCTAGCACGGGCTTTCCCGCCAACGCAGTTTTCAACGGGCATTAGCGGACGGGTTTTGGGGGGGTAGCGGGACCATTCGTGTAAAAAGTTATGGTCTGAGGCGTTGAGGATGGCTTCAGACCGTTTTCAAACCGCAACTTTCTAGAGTAATAGGACTGACACCCTGGTCCTGCAAGCTACGGTCGAGCCATGGGGGTGAAAGTGATGCTCCGGCGTGTCGAAACGGGCCGCGACCCAGCCGAAGTAGGCCACGAAGGCTTTTTTGATGCCGCTGATGCCCCTTAATCATCCCTCGCATTCGGCTGAGGAACAATCAACGGAGAGTTGATTCTCATGGCCTGAAATTCGACAATATGCGAATCCGTTCAACGCAACGTTGACCCACGCCTTCTGGTGCCGGCTCCGGGCCTCGCCATGCCAGGTTGTCGTTGTCCGGAAGAGATCACCCGTTACGGCCTTGCCCAAGGCTGGGTCACCGCCGACTCGGTCCCTCAATCCTGACGGCTCCTGGACGGTCGCGGGCTCGGTAGCGGCGGTCTCGGGCCAGGATCGGGCATGATTCGGCGCGCACGGCGCAAGACCTTGCGCGATCCGCGCAATCCGACGCGCCCGACGACGGCTAAGCTGCGCTTCCTTGTTCAACGACGGAGCCCCTTGCCATGATGCCATCCCTCGTCCTCGACCCACCTCCGGGATTTCAGCCCGCCCGTGGTTTCCACGGTTTCATTCGCCACGCCGATCGAGCGTCGATCGTGCTTCGGGAGCTGCCGGCGCCGCTGCCGGAGCTCACCGCCGGCTTCGAAGACCCGCTCAGGGCCGCCGAGCAGGGTCTCGAGCTGCTCGACGTGCAAGAGCTCGAAGTCGAAGGCCGGCCGGGCAAGTGGTTTACCTTCTCGCGAAACGGTGAGGCCGAGCCTTGGCGTCAGTGGACTCTGGCGTTGGACCTCGGTGAGCAGACGGCCTTGATCACCGCCGCTGTGCCGGCCGAGGTCGCGGACCGCGATGAAGCCGTGCTGCGCGCGGCTCTGACCGGCGTGCGACGACAGCCCGGAGCCGCGGACGACCTATTCGGCGGGCTCGGCTTCCGCGTCGAGGCCGGCGATTGGGCTCACTCGCGGCGGGTGGGGGAGATGGTCATGCTCGGCGATCGGGATCCGGTCACCGATCCCGACGGCGCGGTGGCGGTCGGCGCGTCGGCCTCCGAAGGCATGCGGATCGTCAACCGAGAGCGCTTTGCCGTCAAACGCCTCTACGACCATGTCTTTAAAGTCTTCGAGCTGAGATCCCATGGGCCGATCGAGGTGGCGGGCTTGCACGGCTTCCGAACCGTCGCCGAGGTGGAAAGCTTGCAGGACGCCTATGAAGATCAACGGCGTCTCGTCGCCCAGGTCGTGCTTTTCGCGGAAACCGACTATTTCGTCGCCTGGGTGGAGACAGACCTCGAGGATCTGCGCGCCGTCGAGCGTTTCGATGGGATCGTCCAATCCTTCGTCCGGGTCGACGAGCAAGGAAATCCGGTCCGGGACGCCGTTCATCCTCCGGAAGCAGCGACGGCGATCCTGGACGAGGCCTTCGAGCTGGTCTTGCGCTACCCCGAGGACGACGCGGCTTCCCTCGGTGAGCGGATCGTCGGTGGCAGGTCCGATCTGGATCGCCAGTGGGCGGAATCCTATGCCGCCGAGGCGCTTTTCCTACGTCAAAGCGTGGACTCCCTGGCTCCGGTCTTCGACGGCCCGCCGGGCACCCCTTTTCATCTCGAAACGGTGCTGAGACAGCGTTATCCGGGTTTTGGCGAGCCTACTTACGAGCGGGCGATCCACCACGCGGCGGAAGACACTGCGTAATCAAGACACCGAGTGGTCCGTCTTGGTCGACTCGTCGTCGGTTTCCGCCCCCGCTTCCTCCAGCAGGTTCAGGACGCGACGCTGGGAGTCCGGTGTCCCCTCGTCACCGAGACCTGACAAAGAAGGGGATTCCTGGACGAATCTGGAAAAGAGCTCCCACGGCAGCTGCCGTCCGATCAAGGGCGAGTGGAGGTCCCTCAGACCTTTGATGACGACGGCCGTTCGAAAACCGGAGTCTTCGTTCACCAAGAGGGTTTCGAGGTGAAGGTGGGGGATCGTCAGCAGGTAGACCTCACCGTCTAGATGGTCGAGAGCTCCCAGCGCTTCGCTAATTCTCGGTTGGATGCTCATGTTGAGCCCCGCTTCGACAATACGAAAATCGTCTTCTTCGCCCAGGGAAGTGGCACCGATGCCGGGATTGCTCAGGTGGTGATAAATGAATGAGGTCGGGTCGGGCGTTTCTCCCATCAGAGCCCAGACCTCGAAGCTCCGATCGAGGATTAAGGGCAGCTCCAGCGGCAGATCGTCCTCCGAGAGGACCGATTGGATGCCCGTCACGACGACTTCGGCTTGGTCGGTGTTGATCGGCACGCCTTTCAGCATGGGGTGATCCTCGGTAGGCCACGCCAAGTCCAGCGCCAGACGTAGCCTTTGCGGACGGTGGAGAAGTCCGGCTCATAGAGCTTGCCGTCGTCGTCATAGGCCGGATCGTGAAGCAAGACCTTGGTGGCGGTGTGACCGTAGACCAGGACGGCGTGACCGTTCCGAGCCGAAGCGTTGGGAGGGCCGACTCCGACCATCACGGGACGACAATCCGCCAGCTCGTCCTTGACGTCGGTGAAAGTGAGTGGTCCTTCTACCTGAATCTCCTCGATCTCGACAGCCTGCCAAGCCGATCCGACAAGGTGCGGAGCGAGCGCGTCGCAACACGGTGAGCCGACGGGCTCGGGGCAGCAGTCGTGGGGAGTGCGCAGGGCGCTCACAACGCAACATTGCAGCCGCGGCTTTACCCGGGAGAGCACGATGCTGATGCAAGCCGCCCAACACCAGAGATCCTCTCGCTGTCGCTGCCATTCGAGATCGAGCTTCATCGTTCAACTATATAAGATCCGCAGCGCCTCTCGGACGTCCGGCCATTCATCTTCAAAGCCGAGAAAACACTTGCCGAGGCACGCGCCGCAGGAGACGGTGTCGCTGCCGAGCCCTCCCAGATGGTTTGGGAAGTCGCCGAAACGGTGGGGTAGGGGGCGATCTCGGGTGGCCCTGCCGATGTCGGAAAGCTGGTAGACGGCGCCCACATCTTCGTCGCAATCGCCGTCTTGCGGCAGCCTCTCCGAGAAACCGAGAACTTCCTCCATTTCTTCGTTCAATAAGGAAATCTCGATCAATCCGTCTCCGTCCGGAACAAGGCGAATCTTTTGAGGGGCTTTTTGATTGAGGCGCAGAAAGCAGAGCTCCACCGACTCTCCCATCGGCAGGTCGGCGGCAACGTTATAAGCCACCGGGCGTGGGAATTCATGGATGGGAATCGGCTCGTTCGGATAGCTCTTGCGCCGGACATCCCACTGCGAGATCGTCTTGCCGGGACGTCCCAGGGCGTGGGTGTAGAGCGAGCCTTGATCCAGGATGAGCCAGCAGGCCAGCCGGCCCTGCTGGGGAAAACCGTTGTCGAGAATGCGGCGCGAATTCACACAACCCGAACCGGCGAGGAGCTGCTCCAGGTCGAACATCCAACGAAGGCTGCCTCTGAAGTCGGCGGCTCCCACTTGATTGAGATCGATCGAGCTGAGGTCGGGGGAAATACCACGGGCCGCGCCGCCGATTCGCACGAAATCGCTGCTCAGCCGATAGAGATGGAACGTTTCCCCTTCGCGGGTATAGACCATCGACGGTTTTCGATCGTCGTCACAGTCGACGTTCGCCGAGCGAATCTTGACGAACGGAAAATGCGGTCGAACCGTGACCCGTTCCCGTTGCGGGGCACCTTCGGCGATCACGCCGTACTTATCCGTGGGACCGCTGGAAAGCTGTCGCATCAGCAGGCTCCAGGTCTCGAATCCCAGATGCTCATTGAGCTGTGGGGGGCTCGGCAACAGCAGGTTGGGGCCTCCGATGATCACTCTCAACGTCGCCATATTCGTCTCCTTTGGGCCAGTTTAGTGGATTCCACCGGTCATCAGCTGGAACGCGGCCCAATCGTTCGGGCCGAGATCCGGTCGTCTGCGGAGCTTGCGCTGGGCGCGGGAGAACGCCTTTTCAACGGTGGCTCCGCGTCCCAGCTCCTCGAAGAAGCTGAGGTAGAAATCATGCGCCAAATCGTCGCGGATATCCCACAAAGTCGCGCCGACGACCGTCACTCCCGAGAGCAGAAGGGGACGGGCCAGGCTGGCTACCTCCTCGCGATCCACGCCCGGCCGGTGGGTCGAGCAAGCCGAGAGGGTGACCAAGAAGACGTCGTCCAGCGGTAGCTCTCGCAACGCGCTGGGCCGCAGCTCCAGCTCGGGTCCCTCGGCGTCGCCCAGCAAGATCCGGGGGCCGAACGGATCACTGAGCGCATGACCCGCGATATGAACGGCTTGTTGCCGGGCCATGAAGGCCGCGAGCTCGCCGTCGACTTCGGACTGTCCGTCTCGAACGTAGATCGTGCCGCTGGTTGTTTCTTTCACCGCCTCCACCTCGGCGCTCACATACCTCAAGGCGGAGGAATCCCGGTCGCCGTGGGCCACGACAATGCCCGGCCGAAGCTCCGCGGCGGGTCGCGATCTGTCCAACAGGCCGTCGCGCCAGCCGGTCAGGGTCAAGGCGACCTCGAAGGAGCTCCGGTCGACCAAATACTCTCCGAGCTCCGGCCGCAGTCGGGCGAACGGCACCCCCTCGAGCTGGCGATCCGGCACGAGCACCAGATGGTCGGTCGCGGAGACCCGGTCGATCCAAGGCTCGATCAGCCCCTTCGACAGAAGCTCGATATCCGTGTCGTCAAGCCGCTGGAGGTCCATCAGGGCATCGTCCAGCTTCTTTGGGTCCATCTCGGTCCAGAAGAAGGTGAAGTCATCCTTGGTGATTATCCAGCCGGCGATGCCGTCCTCGAGGGCCTCAAAGCAAACCACCACGGTGGCGCTCGGGAGCGCTTCCTGCACTTGTTGGGCGAGCGCGACTCGGCTTCTATCGCTTGCGGGCAAGGGAGATATCGCGCTCTCGGATCTCATCGAAAGCCTTCGCGACCGTTCCGACATCGCCAGAGCCGCCGCATGCTCGTCACGCCGGAGCAGCATGGAAACAGCCTCATCGAAGGGTCCTTGCCAGGAAGCGGCAAGGGTCAAGCTCAGACTGTCGCGGCTCATGCCCCGTTTGACGTTTTCCAAGTATTCGATGGTGCTGTGAATTTGCTCCAGGGCTTGGTCGTCACGTCCGAGGGTACGGAGCGCTCGCGCCAGGGCACGTCGAGCCAGGGTCGAGAAGACATGGCCCCGCCGGGAGTAGAACTCCGCCGCGACCTGTAAGGGGCCGAGGGCGCGCTCAGGAGCCTGGTCGGTCAGCAGGAGGCCCTCGATCAGGCTGGTCTCGGCCTCGACCATCCGACGCCTGCCGGGGTCGCGAACCTCGAGAGCAAGACGCTGGGCGGTCGTCAGCGAGCCTTGGGCGGCTGCTGGATTGCCCGCCCGATACTCCAATGGAGCCAACCAGTTGTTGGCGGTCGCCTCCAGGCTCGGATCGGCCGTCCGCAACGCCACGCTCAAGGATTCCCGCTGGAAATGCAGGGCCAGGCCGCGATGATCGGCGAAGCGGGCCACATCGGCGGCGATGTTCAGCACTTGCATGGCCCGGACCGGCTGACGGATCTCGGGCAGCGCGCGCAACGCGCGCTCCAATGCCCGCCAAATCAAAAAGTCGTTTCCCAGCGGCTTGTAGGCGTCCGCGGCCAGCGCGTTGACGATTCCTTTTAGCGCGGGTCGGTCGTATCGATCGTAGAAGCGAGCGGTAGATTCGAGCAAAGCGCCGCCTTCTTCACGGCTTCCGGTGACGTAGCGGGTCATGCCGAGCAGCCATCCGACCCGGGCACAGAGGCTCTCGTGATCGGAGCAATCTTTGCTGGAGAGCGCCGATTCCAGCCGAGACTTCGCCTCGGATCGATCTCCCTGGTTGTAAAGAACCGCCGCCGATTCCACCGACGCCACGATCGCAAGGGGACTGGTGAGCCGTTCGAGCTCGGCTGCTGAATCCTCCAAGGCCTGCAAGCTCTCGGCCAGCATGCCTTGGTCGAGACGTGAAAAAGCGTTCGCAAGCCCGAGAATCGCACGGGCCAGGGGCCGGCGGCGGTCGATCGATCCTTCGCAGAGCGCTCCGGCCGCCTCCTGAAGCAAGCCCGAGGCCCTCGCTCGCTGCTCCAAGGAGATGCAGTCGCTCGACGCCGACGGATGGTCCACCCACCGGCTGGCGGCCTCGAGCAGACTATGGGCGAGCTGAGCATCCTCGGCGGTCAAGGTGTAGTGGGGAGGCAGCCAAGTCGTCTCTATGGGGCGTGCCGCCACGGCTTCGCCGCCGATCATGGCCTCGATCTCGGCCCGCCAACCCGGGTCCGTTTCGATTTCCAACAGCCGCGAGCCGTTCTCATGGGCCTGCTCCCCGAGGCCGAGGTCTACCATCAGCCGGACCAAATTGAAGCGTGCGATGGGGTCCGACGGGGCCGCTTCGACGGCCTGGTACGCTGCCTCGAAAGCCAGGGGAAGAAAGTCGGGACGTCCCTCGCGCTCGGCCAGTGATCGGAGCAGGACGGCTCGATCGTTGAGGACCTCGGGGTTTTCGGTCTGCGCCGTCTGACCCAGGAGCTCGTGCTCACGGCCCGAGACGATCGCCGAAAGCAAGCGGGAACGGTATGTCTCCGGGGGTGCCTGGCTTTCTCTCAGGGCCCGGCCGACGTTTCTGGCCAGCTCGTCTCGATCTTTTGGCACGAGGTGACATCGCCAAGCAGAGAGATCATCCGACGGGCTTTCACAGACTTTGTGCGAGAGGTCGAAGCTGAATCGCCCGGCGGTCAACCGGGGAGGGTCCAGTCTCTCGGGGCTCGGCCCACAGGCGGCGGAGCCGAGAAGAAGCAGGAGAGACAACTGGGTCGGGACAAACCCTTTGAGCCGGATGGGAGATCTCCTTGGTGACTTCCTGGCCGAGGTCATGAAACCGACAGCGGGGCTGCGGTCGAGGCGAGCACCCACTCGCTTCCGCCACCTCGAAGGGTGGAACGGCACGGGAGCCGGGTTAGGACGTGGTCCAGGCCGAGGTGTCGCCGGACTCGAAGCCGTCGTCGAAGAGGAACGGCGAATCTGAGGGATCTTGGTCGTCCGGGTCGGAATCGGCGCAGACGCCGTCTTGATCCGCGTCGCCGGTGCTGTCATCCCCTAGGCAGAGGTCACACACATCGCCGACGCCGTCTAGATCACCGTCGTCTTGATTGGCATTGGCATGGTCCGGGCAGTTGTCGCAGAGATTCCCCACACCGTCCGAGTCGGCATCGCCTTGATCTTCGTTGGCGAGGGTGGGGCAGTTGTCGCAGGCATCGCCCACCGTATCCATGTCGACATCGTCTTGGCCCGGATTGGCGTCCACCAAACAGTTGTCGCAGGCGTCGCCCACCATGTCCATGTCGAGGTCCATCTGCCCGGGATTGGCGACGCTCACGCAGTTGTCGCAGGCGTTGCCCACCGAGTCGAGGTCATCGTCCCCTTGATCGGAGTTTGAGACGCTCGGGCAGTTGTCGCAGAAGTCGCCCACGGTGTCCGCGTCCACATCGCTTTGGTTGGCGTTGGCGTCGTCCGGGCAATTGTCACAGACATCGCCGACGCCGTCGCCGTCTAGGTCCGTCTGGTCCTCATTGGCGTCATCCGGACAGTTGTCACAGGCATCACCCAAGGTGTCGGCATCGGAGTTGTTTTGGTTGGCGTTGGCGAGACCGGCACAATTGTCACAGACATCGCCGACACCGTCGCCGTCGCCGTCCGCCTGATCCACGTTGACGTCGTCCGGGCAGTTGTCGCAGGCATCCCCCGGGGTATCGCCGTCAGCGTTCGATTGGGTGGGATTGGCATGGTTCGGGCAGTTGTCGCAGAGGTCACCCACCGCGTCGGAGTCGAGGTCTTGTTGGTCTCCGTTGGGCGCGTCCAGGCAGTTGTCACAAAAATCGCCGACGCCGTCGGAATCCTCGTCCTCTTGGCTCGGATTGAAGACCGCGGCGCAATTGTCGCAAACGTCGCCTTGCTCGTCGCTGTCGTCGTCCATCTGATCGGAGTTGGCGTCCGTCGGGCAGTTGTCTTCCGTGTCGGTAGTGCCGTCGCCGTCCTGGTCGGCGGCGAATAGTCGGGCAAAAACCCCGGTGCCGTTGCCGTCTCGGGCATTGCCCTCGGTCCACACCACCACGAAGCCGTCGGTCAGAGCTACGACCCTCGGCTCGTCCTGGTCGACGGAGGCGGTTTCCGCAATCACGAAAGCGGACGGATCGAGCACGTTGCCCGCGCTGTCGATGGAGGAGCCGAGAATGCCGGAAGGCCCGGCGTAGACCAACAGGCTGGAGTCGTCACTTTGTCGCGCGACGTCCGGGCCGGTGTAATCGGCGCTGGTGTCGTCGAGGGCTCGGGTCTCGCCTCCCAAGGCGAAGCCGGCGTTGTCGTAGCGTTGAAAGAAGATGCCCGAATAGGCGCCTTGGCCATCGTCTTGCCAAGTGACCACCCATTCGCCCGACGATTGGGCCACCCGTGGAAATCGCTGGGCGCCGGTCAGGTAGGTATTGACCACCAAATCACTGCCCACGTTGGTTCCGTCGCCGTCCAGCAGCTGAAGGAAGACCCCCTGGGCGTCGTCGTCACCGAAACCCGTGGAGCTGTCGGCCCAGACAACGGCGAAATTCTGACCGTCGGACACCACCGAAGGCTCTTCCACATCCGCAGCGTCGGCGCGGTTTTCAATCGTCAGCCGGGAGCCGAGCAGGGTGCCGTCGGCATCGTATTTTTTGGCGTGAAGATCACCGTCCCGGGTGTTGGCATAGGTGATCAGAAAGGTACCGTCCGACGCGTAGGCGATGGACGGATAGTTGTAGACCTCGGTATTGATGTTGTTTTGGATCGTAAATTCCGAGGCGAGAGCCGTGCCGTCGGAATCGTAGCGCTGACCGAGGAGACTGGTGCCGAATCGTGAGTGTTGAAAGGCCACCGTAAAGGTACCGTCCGCTGCCGCGCTCACTTCCGCGTTGCGTTGGATATCCGAGGTGGTGCTGTTGACCTGAAATTCTCCGGCCACGGGTGCACCCGTGGCATCGAATAACTGGCCGTGGACCGACTCGCTGCTGCCGTCTTGGGCACCGGTGCTCTCCCAAACCACCACGAAGCCGCCGTTGGGCAGCGCCGCCACCGCGGGGTCGCGCTGATCCCCAGTGGTGAAGCTATTTACCTGGAAATCCCCACCGACCGGAGCTACCCAAGGCTCGGCTTGGACGGCTCCTGATAGCAAGAGAGAAAGAGAAAGAAAGCAGGCGACAGCAAGACTTCTTTTCTGGTGGCTCATGATCGCTACGATAGGAGATTTACCGAAGGATGTCGATGAGACTTGCCCAGTCGCTTTTAACAATTCACCCGATGTCGGTGACCTCTTCCCGTTGAGGATCCTTGCTCAACGCAGCTCGCCCAAGCTCAGGGACAGCGAGCGCGCCGGCGCCCCATGGGCATCCCGCAGCTCCAGAAGCACCTCGCCGGCCGGCCAATCGACCTGGATCTGTCCGAAATTCGCCGGAAAGTAGAGGTCGCCGAGCCGACGGGCATCGGGCTCGTTCCATTTGGCCACCGCGTCGTCGCTGATGGGGAAGTTGAGGGAGCTCGAGGTAATTTCAATCATGGGGTAGGGGCCGATCTGCTCGTCGCGGTAGATGGCCCCGAGGTGGCGATCGCCGGAAATGAACACGACCCCGCCGGCTTCGGTCGAAGAGATCAAGTCGAAGAGGCGTCGGCGCTCCAAAGGCAGCGCACCCCACCGCTCACCGGTGTAGGCATCGGTCAGGATTTGGATCGAGGAGGCGATGATGCGCAGGTCGGCCGGCTTCCGCAGCTGCCGCTCCAGCCAAGCCCACTGGTCCGCGCCCAAGAGGGTTTTCTCGGCATCGGGGTCGGGAATGATCTTTCCTTCCTCATTGCGTGCGTACGGCGAGCGGAAGAAGCGGGTGTCGAGCATGATGAGCTGAGCTCTTTGGCCTTCCGGGCCGACGATCACCGAGTCGTAGACCCCGGGCCGAGCGCGACGCGGATCCTCGGCCGGCACCGCCCAAACCTGCTCGAACAAGGCCTCGGAACGCCACTTATGGGGCCAATCTCCGCCCGCGTCGTTGAGCCCGTAGTCGTGATCGTCCCAAGTCACCCGCAGCGGAACCGACGCCCGAAGCCGGGCAAAAGGCTCCTCCCGAGCCAGCATGAGGTATCCCTCGCGCAGCTCTCGGAGCTCGGGTTGATTCTTCTCCTCACTCTGGTACACGTTGTCACCGAGCAACAACAACACGTCGGGCTCGGCACCGGCGATCGACTCCCAGATGCCGGGCTCCTCGATTTGCGGCACATAACACGAGCCGAAGGCGATCCGTTGGATGGGGGCCTCGGGTCGCAATACCGCCGCAGGCATGGGCACGACCTCAGGAATCGGTGGCGGTGTGGGGGAGGTGGTGGCACAGCCGAGGCAGGCGACGAGCGGCAGAGCAACGAAAGGCAGAGATAGGAAGGCTTTAGACAGGGTATTAAGGACAGTGGCTCCGGCCCGGCAACCTAAAAGGTGATGTCGTTTCATGATCAGCAATCAGTCGGTGGTGGACCGGCGCAACGGTCCGCGGTGAATTCGTAAGGCTCGATGGCATCGGACCCCCATCCTAGACCTTACCGCTCACCTTCCATTGCTTGGGCCGCGCGCGGCGTTGTGCACACCGCGCGCAGGGTCCGGGAGCTAACGCCCAGCCAGATCCATCAGCTGCCAAAGCCCTTGACCGACCTGCTTGCGATAGATGTCGTTGTGGGCATGGCCACCTTTTCTGTAAGTGGAGAATTTCACCACCTCTTTAGCGTCGATGTACAAGATCTTGCCTTCTTCGAGCTCCAGATCCGGAGGTAAAAGTCCTTTTTGGTTCCAGGTCACGGGCTGGAAGTGGTGCGCATATCTTTTATCCTTGACCCGCTTGTAACCGGGATACCCGCCCACATGGTTGGCGCTGGTGATGCGATTGGCCACGGGATTGCCCGTATCGTGTCGGCTCCAGGTGAGCACGATCAAGGTATCTCGATCTTTGTGGTCGCCGTAGGGAGCTCCCTCCCGTCCCTGCTTGCGTTCCGGCAAGAAACGGTTGGCGCTGAACGCTCCCTGCAGGGCCACGAAGAGATCGACCTCGGGCGAATCCGACAGATTCGGTGGCTCTCGATCGCCCAATGCCCGGCCGCTGAAGAGGGCCCGGGACATGATTCGGGCACCGAAGCTGTGGCCGATCACCGTGACCGGCAGGCCGGTTTCTTTTTTCAAAGGCAACAAGACCTCGTGCAGCAAATAATTCCCCCAGATAAAACCGACCTCGTCGGCGTCGTGGGCCTTGTTGAAGTAACTGAGGACCTTTGGAAAATAGATGCGATTCCGCCATGTGGAAGGCCATGTGATGCCGACGAAGAGAGGTCGAAACTCTTTGCCTTCTAATCTTGCCGCGCTGTGGAGCTTGGCGACCAAAGCGTTGTAGTTACGCAGGGCCTCCTGTTGGGGCGTGTGCCAGCCCATGGCCAGGAAGAGCACGTGAGTATAGGCATTCCCGGAGGCCGCCGCTGCGTCGACCTCTTGTCTCAGTCGTGCTCCCAGGGCGTCCAAAGCACGGAAGCCGGGGTCGTAGAGGTTGCCGGGGCTTCCCGGCTCTTGGTACCCGTCGCAAGCTTCGTCTCGGATTTCCCGCCCCGTTTCCTCAAGGGAGTAAACGTTGTAGATATAGCAATTATCCATCTTCGAGCCGTTCAGACGGGTCTCCACGATGTGGGAGATGAAGGTTCTCTTGCCGTCGTCTAGGTACCCTTCGATCTTTTTCGCCACCTTCGGACCCAGACGCGACGGGTCGATTCGATCGAGGTGGTCGGACGGCACCCCCACGATCTCTCGTTTGCTCTTTTCGATGCCGACGATGAACCCTGGAAAGCGCAGGCCGAATCCGTCCGGATCTTCCACCAGGCGATGGTAGCTCCAATTCAATTGACTGTCCGTGCCCAAGGTTTTCTCGACACCGCGCAGAGGGTGCTCGGGCCCGCCGGAGGTGCAGCCGAAGATCAGAAGGGTCATCAAGAGAGCGCTGCCCAGTCGAAAAGCACGCAATTTCGCCGCTGTAGATCGATTCCGATTCATGAAGACTCCACATTTCAAGACGCCGAAGTTTGAGAGGGTATGGGACCACCTTCTCTTGTCAGCGTAGACGGGTTGGAGAATCCACCAAAAGAGGCCGGTCCTGGGGAATCAGCCCGGAGGCCTACTACTAGGGTACCGTCCAGATTCGTGTAATTTTATACCTGGGGACAAAGCCCGACAGGCGATGTGCTCAGTGATCGGAACGAACCAAGCGCTGGGGCACCCGACCAACGGATTACGAGACGTGTGCCAAATTCCCTTTGGAAAAGCCCATCACTCCCTAGTGGACGAAGCGTAGCTCTCAAGTATCTTTCGAGCTATCTCCTGTCGCTTCAGAGGCTGTCCCACTCGGAATGTCTCCAAATACTTCTCGATCCGGCTGACATCGGCAGCGTCAGCTAAGAGCGTAGAACAGAGGTAGTAGACACCTACGCCTTGATGAATTTGCGTGTAGGTACTACTTCTAATATGGTCGATCGCCAGTACCTCGGTCATCCTGGAAAGCCGATCTAGCTCTGACTCAAGATCGGAAATATTCGAGATCCCGACAAAACGTAGCTTCTCGACCAAGGACTGCGCAAACCAATCCTCGAACTTCAACGGTAGGCCGACCTGTTCCCGGATCCGTTCGTCCAGCGCTTTGAGCGAGTTGCTCGTCTTGATGAAGTGAATCAACGACACACCGTCGATGGTGATTTCAGCCGCTGGAGCCGTCGAAATTTCACCAGCGTAGTCTCGGAGAGATTGCAACACACCATCGAATTCCTGGTCGGCCAGCTCGAGCAATCCCGAGAGTCGGGAAAAGGTTCGGCGGGCTTGCCTCGGAATCGCAATTTCGCTCTTATAACCCAAGTCGTGCTCTATTTCGGCCCAGGCATGTTGAAGGATGGAGCGGATCTGTATTTCCGCCTTGAGTCCCGCCAGAGACTTCATTCTGCTGGATCTACGGCCACTCTCGCGTAGGCTGACGACATAGTGCAAGGAAAGGTAACCGAAGCGATCTGGGTCGAGCAGAGTTCTTTTATCAATAGAGTTCTCCTCGTCGATCGCGTATTCTCTTTGAATTATCTGGGCAACGCGCTCGACATCTGAAGCGTAGTATGTGATCACTCGGATGCCCGCGATATCCGTCAATTCGCCCAGTGTCCGATAGCTCGCGTCAGGCCTGTTCAATTTCCTAATCAGGCTTTTACGAGTCTTGACTCTGTAGGCGATGGCGTGAACATGTATCCCTTCCTTGCGGCAAAGCTTCGTCAGCGTTGTTCGAATCCGTTTCGAAAGAGCCGAATAAATCGAGGAGCGCTCATCGTATTCTGAGAGGATCCGTTTAAGCGAGGTCATCTGCAGCCTCCCCTACCGAGAAAGATCGGAATTGGCGGATTGAGAGCCATGTCAGCTCCGAACTTTGCGTCTCTGGAGCCATGAGTAAAGCGTTGTCGGCGAGCATTCGAGAATTTTGGCAATGGAGCGTTTGCTGACACCCTTCTCCAGTAGTCCCACGATTTCCTCTCGTTTCTCGTCCAGCAACAGCTGTTGAGCCTTGCCCCTAGGGCGACCGACGGGCAGCCCGGCTGCTTTGCGCCGTTCGAGGGCTTCTTTCGTTCTGGCGGAGATGAGCTCTCGTTCGATCTGAGCGGCAAGACCGAGAACTGCGGCGGTGATCGTCGCAGGCAACGAATCGTCGAGCACCATCCGGTTCTTGGCGATATGCACCGCCACCTCGCGCTCTCTCGCTTCTTGAAGCAGCTCGAGCACCTGCAAAGTCGATCGGCCTATTCGAGAAACTTCGGACACGATCAACACATCTCCAGGATCGGCCCCGGCAAGAACTCGCCCGATCTCTCGGTCTCTCCAAGATTTTCGACCACTGACGCTGTCCTCGACGAAATCAATCGGAGCGATGCCCTGGCGGTTGCAGTAGTCGAGCACCCCCAGCTTTTGATTTTCGACGTCTTGGGCGTTGGTCGAGACGCGGAGATAGGCGTAGTTGGCCATGATGTCCAGCAAAACAGCGGTTGATGAATGATCTAGACGTTTATCGTCCACAATAATAGCATTGGATCAGCTCATATCCGTTCACCGAATACAATTCTTTTTTGTGGACACTCCGTGTTGCAACCACCGTCGACACGGCTCGAAGCTGCCTACATTCAGAGATGCCGTCATTTCTTTATTCACCGGAGACCGTTGCCGAGCGTGCCCGGTTCTCTTCGGATGATTTCGAGCTCATCCGCACGCCTGAGCGCTCCCACAATCGACCGTAGATGCGGCCGTCAAGATGCACCGCAAGATCATCACTCGCACCTACCGACAGGCACGCAATGAATTGGACGAGCGCATGGTCGCTCGGAGGACCGCGATCCGAGCAGCTCTCAAAACGTTTCGGCGGATTGGCGGATTGATTCTCGATCCGAGCCTAGGCCCGAAGATCTCCGAAATCAGATTTTCGATTCCGTGTCTCGTGAACGGCTAGAAAGCGGTTCCTTTCGGTCGACCGATCGTGAAACCGATCTAGTCGAGCTGCACCAATATCTCGTGGTGGATTTGCATCGGGTTTCGCGCTGAATTTCATGGACACCGGCCCGCGAGCCTCCGGGCTTCCGAAACTGTGAGCGATGAGGTTCGAAAGGAGGAGATCCGTGTTGGATCCGAGCTTGAGTGAGCAGTATGTAAGAAAGATTCAGCCGTGGGCCTGGCTCCTCGGCTGCCTGTTCCTGGTCGGCTGCGTCACCGACCGGCCCTACTTCACCACCTCCAATCCGGTCTTTTTCGAAGGAAAACATGCGGGTGATCCGGAGCCGAATCTTTATTGGCGGGAGACCTGCAGTCGGCTGAAGAGGAGCAGCCCCGGGCTTTGTGGGGACTACGATCTCGCCATTGTCGAGCTGGACGATTGGGGACAGCTGCGGGAGCCGTCACAGCTCCACGACGCGCGGCGTATGATCGAGCACATCCGTGGGGAATTGGCGGCGGAGCTGACACGGGATCAGATCGAGACTGACTCCATCACCTTGGTGTTTTTCACCCATGGTTGGAAACACTATGCGACCAACATGAGCTGCAAGGACATCAAGGATCCCAAAGACTGCCCGTCGGATCTCGAGCGGTTTCGATTCTTTCTCCAAACCTTGGCTTCCCGGAGCAACCACCAGGCGGCCAACGGCCATGGAGGGGCCGGAAGCTCCCGTGACGCCGCGCTGAAACAGCTGGGGCGCTCCCGGGTCGTGGGTGTATTTCTGACCTGGAGAGGTGCGGTGGTCAGCAGGGATAACGCCTTCCTCCGATTCGTCGGAGCCGTGCCCAATTTTCTCTCGTTCTGGACCAAGGATCGCACTGCTAATCGCATCGGCGGCGCGGCCGCCGCATATATGGATGTGGCCTACGATCTTTCGAATTTGGCGCGCAAACGCATGCCGATGAAATGCGTGGACGAGGATCGAATCCATCCCGATCACGTGCGCAAGGTGATCCGTACGACAGGGTGCAACGGCGAGCAGGCCGACGACCAGCGCATGGTTGTGCTGCCCAAAACGTCAGTCATCGCCATCGGCCACAGCTTCGGCGGCAAGATCACCGAGCTGGGGCTCGGACCGAGCTTGCTCGCGGGCACCAAGGGACGCTCAGCGCACGCCTCGACCGCCTACATGGAAGTGGAAGAGCTGCGCGGTGCCGTGGATGGGGACGAGCTGAAGCTGGGTGCGCTCATCACCTCGATCAGCCGCGAGCCTAGCCCACAAGCGATCGAGACCGATCTCCAACGGTTGCGCGAGGATGCCGATTTGGCAGCATTCGATGAAGAGAAAGAGCAGCGACGAGCTCAGCTCGCCGACCAAGAGATCCCCGACCTCGAGGGGCAGATCAAGGGCATTGATCAGACGATCGTCGATTTGAGCGGTTCGATTCGAACACTCGCCACAGACGAATCTCGGACGAAAGGCGAGCTGGAGACCATGATAGAGCTGGTGTCGAAGGAGCTCTCGGGCCTCGGGTCCTATGTGTCGGCCATCGGGGTGTTGAATTCGCAGGAAGAGCCCCAACAATCTACACCTTGTGAGCTCAGGCCCCCCGCGGAGGTGTCCGGGCCGAGCGGGCAAACCCTGAGCTTTACGGAGTGTCTGGATCGTCGCCTTCTGCATCTTTGCGAGCGAGTCGTGCATGCTGAGATGCGGGACATTTTGGGTCGCTGCGAAAGCCGGGTGTCAGAAGCTCAGCCGACCAGCCCTCGATTCTCAGAGCAAAAGGAGGTTCTACGCAGCTTGAGGACCGAGCTGGACATGAAGGTGAAACCGGCAGAAGAGAAGCTCCAGGACTTGCAGAGGATCCGCAGCGAGCTCGTGGCTGAGAGGGCGTTGAGGACGAAGGAGACCCAAAGAAGGGGAGATCTGGTCGTTGACCTCAAAGATCGCGAATCTCAGCTCGAAGCGTTGGAAAAGGCCGCGGCCGAGGCGAATGTCGTTTCAGCGAAGATCGCGGAGAAAACCGAGCAGCTCAACGAGATCAACGGCCTCATCTCAGAGAGAGATGCCTTGAGCCGTGGGATCAAAAGCAAGGAAACCGACATCAATCTGAAGCTGTCGGAGGCTCTGCCGAATCCCTTCGACTTGGTGGTGTTGGTCAATCCGGCCGCGCCGGCCATTCGGGCCTTGGAGCTTCGATCCGCATTCGAAAACGTCGACAACGACCTCCAATCCCGGCGCGATACGACCCACAAGCCCATGGTGGTTTCCATCTCCTCGGCCACAGATTGGGCGACGGAAGATCTCTTCCCCGTGGCTCGGCAAATCGGTTTAGGGTACCGGCAAATCCCGATGAAGAAGGAACGATTCCGTCAGCTGACACGGGCCGCCCCCCACATTCCCGAGTGGGTCGATTTCGAGCTCTGTTTCAAGGGCGATACGTGCCTCTCCACCTGTGGTCGGAAAGACAAGAAATGCCCGACGGTCTGTGATCCGGGTCGGCCCACCTTCGGTGAGAAGGCACTCTTCATCCAAACCGAGGGAAGCAGATCCCTGGAGTACTGGCTTCAGCAAAAAAAGAAAAACGTCGGTCCCTATTGGATCATCCATGAAAAAGCGGATCTTATCCACGGGCATTCGGACGCTCTATCTCAGAGAACCATGGACATTTTGATCGGGCTCTTGGGGCAGGCCAATGCCTTCCAGCCGCCGAAGCCCAAAGCATCGAACCCGGCTCAACACACCGCCGAGGCAAAGGAGGCCCCCCATGGCCGACACCAAGCGTCGATCCATTGATCCCCGAGGGTGGCTCCTTTTTCTGCTCGGTTTGTTGTTCGGCGCAGGGGGGATGGCGCTTTACAACCCTTCGGTTCCGGGGGACGAGCCTTTGCCGGTGGCGAAACCGGTGCCAGAGTCGGCGATTGAGCGTTGGAAGGGTGAGGCGAGCTTCGACGTGCCGGCGGATGGGCTCAGGGTGCGCTGCTCGGCCCCGGCCGGCTCGATGGAAACCGAGGAGTCGTCCTATTTGAAGGTCGAGATCGACCTGTCGGACCTGAGCTGTGAGACCCCGGAGCTGACCCACCGGATCGGCGACGAGCTGTTGATGCGTGATCGCTACCCCGTGCTCGGCCTGGAATTGGTCAGCAGCGAGCGGGAGCGCGAGCAATACCATCTATCCGATCAGCTTCTTCTCTTCAGCTCCAGAGCGCGGCTCCATCCAGTCGCGCTGGAAAGAGGGTCGTCGAAAATCCAGGTCAAAACCACAATCAAAAAATATCAATGGGAATATCAACATGAAAAAACCTCGGTGCCGGGAATCGGAGATGCCATCTCCCTCGAGATCTTGCTCAAAGAGAGAGAGTCACCTTCACCGTAGATCATGGCTACCGGCATGTTTGGTGGCGATCCTCTGCCTGTCGGTGATCGCGACTCCAACGCTTTCGGCGACGGACGGCGACGCCGAACCGGAATGCGAGGCCCCTGTCCCAAAGCCATCGACGGTGGTGACTCCAGCCGACGACGACTCACCGCGGCCATGGGAGACACCCGCGATCCATCTGGCGGAGTGTGTGTCGGTGCCCGTGTCACCCAGAGGGCCCGAGGATTTGGTGAACATCCCTGGTACGAAATATGTAGCGGTCTCGGCGGCCCGTCGTGGCAACTTTATTCGGCACCCCGAAGGCACGCTGGTTCGATTGGATCTGAGCGGGTGTCACGCGCAAAGCTTGAAAGAGGATTGCGATCCTACCCAGGAGGTGATCTACACCGAAGGCGGAGGAAAGAAAGACTTCAAACCCGTGGGTCTGGCCGTGCTCGGGGATCCATCGGCGTCCACGCTGCCGCCCGCTTGCGTCGACGACGCGGCGTCCGTGGTGCTTGCCGTCGACGACAGCCGAGGGGGCAGGGTGCGATGTCTTCCCTTGGATCCGAAGGGCGAGCTCGTCGGCCCGCCCACGGTGATCTCTTCCCAAGCCCTGGGCTCTCAGGTGAACGGCATCGGAGCTTCGAGATTCGGCGAGGTTTTGGTCACCAATGCGCGGGCGAAACCATCGATGATGTATCGCGCCCGTTCTTCGGCGGACTGGCGCGCCGCCACCTCCGACGTCAAGCTAGGGTTCGCCAACGGGGTGGCCTTTTTCGAGCCCGACCCCGCGGATCCGGAGGGCCATCCGACCTACGTCCTGGTAGCGGATTTCCGAAAAGGCCGCATCCACCTCTTCCAGACCCAACACCTGACCCTCCCGTCCGCAGAGCCGGTCTGCACCTTTCCCACTCCCGCGCTGCCCGACAATCTTCACCTGCGGCGCGACGAGCAGGGTAGGCCGCGGCTTTTGGTCGGCACCTTCGAAGGTTTGTTTCGTTCCTTGATGCATGCGGTCTTCAGGACCCGATCCGTGGTGGGAGCGGCATGGGAGGTCAACCTCAAGCCTCTGGTCGAGCGCATTCGAGCCGGACGGCGGCCGCCCAAGGACTGTGGAATCGGCATCGCACACTGGCGCCTCCTGGTGCGAGACGACCACTCGGAGCATCTCTCCGGCACGTCCGTGGCCATCAAGGTGGACGATCTCTTGGTCGTCGGCCAGCTCCATCGTCCCAACGTGCTGATCTGTCCGTGGCGTGAGGCCGGCGACGGTTGAAGCACATCTGCCGATAGATCCCTCTTCGATCAGCGCGATGCGTGCAACAGCATGCGCGATGGGCGAAAAGCTGTTTCCTTCGAGGCGCCTAGACTGCTCGCCGAGAGCCGGTCGACGGCTCCGCGGGCCTTCAGCTACGACGTCGCCATGGAAACCACACGGGTCTCACCCGTCCACCACCATCTGCGTGCGAGCCTGACGCGGGCTCACCCAGTCGATTCATGAATCTCCATCGTCGAAGAGCCTTTGATCACCTTTGCAATTCCGGCCCTCGGGATTTGGGGAAATCGGAGGCGGCTGGCCCCGTGTCCAGATTTCGGCGCGGCCGCGACCTGCCGATCCTCGTGCTGCTCTTCGTTTTGGGGTGCCGGCCACAATCGGCCACTCCCGAGAGGGTCCTCACCGCCCTACACACTGCAAAGGACCCCACCGTGACGGCGTCCGATCCCTGGAAGAACGTCCCGCTCAACGAGAACAAGCCTTGCGCCTGCTCGCCGACCTCACCGGGTGTTGACTGGCGCGGCATCGTCGTCAACGCCCCCAAAAAAGTCCACTTCAAGGCGGGTCAAGTGATCGACGACTTCGGCGCATTCGCCGCCGTTCCCCTCTGCGTGTACTACATGCTCGACGTTCCTTCGGAACCCGTTCACGAGAGCTACAGAATCACCGCCACCGATACCGGAACCGGCAAAGTCTACCGAGGTGATATCACCACATTGGACTACGGTATCGAGGTGCCCGCTCCCACGGAGCTGATGCCCGACACATCACGTCCCGATCCGACCGGCTCGGCCTCCGGCGGCTACATGAACCCTAATTTGACCGACTTCGTGCCGATCCCACAAACATCGGCGACCTACGAGGTTTATTTGAGCTTTCGCGGGTTCAAATCCAACAAGGTCACCATCCAGCTCATCATGCGATAAGCGCTGTGCAAAAGAGATGACGCCATCAGAGTCTCCCGTAGTCCGATTAGTAAAATTATGTCAACTATTGGCGACATGCAGAAGATTCTTCCCATCGAGACCGCAGACTTTTAGCCATGGTTACACCCAATCCAGCTCAATGGCCAGCTCTTGGAGGCTCTTCTCTACGTCCCATGAATCATCTGAAACGGGTCGCCCCCAGGCGATGAGCTCCGCGTAGAAAGCGATGGCCAAGAAAGTTAGACCGCCAAAAGCCGCAGAGAAAAGAATGATCTTGAGATAGGAGCTCATCAAGCTCTCCCGTAGGCCGTGCAGACCCTGTCCTCAAAAAACGGCAGCCGGCGATCAGGTCCCCGCCTACCAGGAAGGCTGCCAGATTTCGGCGAGCTCGAGGCGAAAGCCCGGAAGCTCGGGATCTCCCGCGACGGTTTCCGGCTCATCAAGGACTTCAGCCGCGGATTCCGGACGATAAACATGGACGCGTCGCGTGGATGGATCGATCAGCCAAGCGAGCCTGCATCCGTTAGCGAGGTATTCGACCATCTTGTCTTGTAATGCCTGCAAGGGATCGGACGGCGAGCGCAGCTCGGCGACGAATTCGGGGCATAGGGGTAGGAAACGCTCCTGATCTCTCGAGCTGAGCCGGCGCAGGCGCGAGATGGCTACCCACGATGCGTCGGGCGAGCGCATGGCACCGTTGGGCAGAACGAAGCCCCCTGACGAATCAAAGGCTCGGCCGGTGCCCGTTTCCCGGGCCCAGAGTCTCAGCTGCATGATCAGCTCGGCGTTTCGATCCGCGGTTTTGCCGCCGGCGGGTGACATCATTTCCAGCTTTCCCTCTGCTGAACGCTCGATGCGCAGCTCTCGATTTTGCTCGCACACGGCCAGCAATTGGTCGTCGTCGAGGCACAGCGTCGGTGCCAATTGGAGCTTGAGCGGCGGGATGGTCGGAGATGTGGATGAGGTAGCCATGATTCGATGTCGGAATGTTAACACTTGGGCTCGTCGGGCTGAAAACTCACGCTCCTAAACCAAGGCGGCCACAGGATCCATCTGTGGCCGCCTCCCCGAATCCGATCCTTCTCCTCAATTACACGAGAACGTCGCTGTATCTCGGGTCGTGGTGGGGAAATTGCCGCTGGAGCGGGTACGGATCCAGCTCCGGCTATTGCCGGTGACGGTGTCGCGGACTGTGATGTCCCAGCCGGCGTCGGTGAAGCCGCCGAGCCACAGCCAATAGGTGCCGGTGAGGCTGCAGGCGTCCGCCACGCGCATGACGATTTGGATGCCTGAAGGATTGTTTTGGAAGCCTGCGGTGGCGTTGATGTCCTGTTGTGGGGTCCAGATCAGCGGGTTGGTCACCGGTGGATTGGAGAAGTCCGTCCAGGTGCCGATGAGCTCGAATCGACCGTTGCGTAGACACACCACCCCATTATTCAAATCGTTGACACACGCGGAATCCGACAGTGTAGTGGCGGAGGCGGTGTTGGAATATCCGGAGTATCCGTCCGCATTGCTGTAGGCCCGAACCCGGAACGAATAGGTGGTGTTGGGATTTAGGCTGGTGATGGAAGCACCGATGGAGTTGGCGGAGACGGAGCCGATATCCTGGAATGCGGAGCCGTTGGAGGAGATTTCGACCCGGAACTCATCCTCATTGTCGGAGTTGTCGTTCCAGAAGATATCGATGGACGAGCTGGAGGTCGCCATCGCGGTCAGGCCGGACGGAGAGGACGGGGGTCCTACGCAAGAGCCGCCGCCCAGGCCGAAAGCCTCCGTCGTATAGGTCCAATAGTCGTGGTACACAAATTCGGAGCCGTTCCACTCCTCGAGCAGAATCGAGATGTAGTAGCAATTGGCCGGTGGCGCGGTGTAGGGCAGGTTGGTGAGATCGATATTCGAAACTTGATATCCGCCCATCAGCTGATTGCCGTTCGTGCCGTGCCAGGTGGACGGACGCCACTTGGTCAGTGCGTAGCCGTTGATGGTGCCGCCCGTGGGAATGGTGGTCGAGGCCCAAAGCCACAGCTCGATGGTGCCCGAGATCGACCCTCCGGGGCTATCGTTATCCACTCGTCCGACCGACATGTCGACCAAGCCGTTGGCGATCGCAAAGGAGAACGGACCGCTGAAGGAGAGGTCCGTCGAGGTGCCTTTCGGCCGAAAATCCGGACGCTCGACAATCGGCCCCAGGCCGTCGGAGCTACCGGACCATTGCGGATTCTCCACCGGAAATTCCGCGGTTTTGCCATCCGCAAGCGGCTGAACCTCCGCGGCCATAGCCGGGAGGGAAAAGGCGATTGCGGCAAGCGATACGAATAAGGCTGCGAAAAACTTTCTGTGTGCGCTCATGGTGTCCTCCACATCATTTGAACGTTCCATTCGTCTGGGCAGACCCGTGCTGAAGTCTGTTCTCGGGACGACCTGGGAGTGGCCGAAAGGCCCATCTAGAAGAAATCGGAATTTCTAGGAGTTTAGCAGCTTATGGCCCGGAACCCCAGAGGTGCGGGAGCCCGGGATTGAAGGAGCTAGGACCGAGCATCGAGCCAATCGCCCATCACCCCTAGGGCCTCTGGAACCCATCGGCGACCGAGACCGATTCGGAAGCGATCCGCGGGCACGACCCCGACCTCGGAACGATAGATGCTCGACGGCAGGAGCAACACGCCCGCCTCCTCCACCAACCGCTCGGTGAAGACCTCTACCCCATCCTCACCGAGGTAGCGGGGGAAACCCACGCATCCACCGTGGGGGCGGCGCCACTCGAAGAGCTCTTTGCGGGTCTCGAAAAAATCCTGCACCACCCGGGCGTTGCCGTCCACAAGACCGCGATTTCGGTCCAAAATCCGATCCCTGGCGCCCAGGGCGATCATCGCCAGCACCTCCGACGGCGCGGAATTGCAAATCGACAAATAGTGCTTGTAGCGCTCGAAGCGAGTCAGCACCTCCTTGTTCCGGCAAGCCAGCCAGCCAATGCGCAGACCGGGCAGGCCGTAGGCCTTCGACATCACGTTGAGGGAGATCCCTCGCTCGTACACATCCGCCACTTGGGGGACGCGCCTTGCCGGCTTTGCCTCGATCAACCGATAGACCTCGTCGGAAAGCAGCCAAATTCCGTGTTGCCGACACAGATCGATCAGCGCGTCGAAAGCTTCGTGGCTGGGAATGCAACCCGTCGGGTTGTTGGGAAAGTTGATGGAGATGAGCTTCGTATTGGGCCGGAGGGCATCGCGGATTCGGTCTACATCGAGGCCCCAATCGGGCTCGCTGTCGAGCGGCACGCCGGTCACCTCACACATCGACAAAGGCACGGTCTCGGCGCTTTGATAATTCGGAGTCAGCACCACCACATGATCCTGCGGCTCCAACAACACCCGGTTGACGATGTAGATCCCCTCCCCCGCCCCGGCCAGGGTCAAGATGTGCCCCGATTCCAAATCGTCATAGGTCGACGCGATCCGATGCCTCAGCTCCGGAGCTCCGAAAGTCTCCGTATAACCCAGATGCAATGCGTCGAATGTGTCTTGATCTTCCGGGCTCGCCATGTCCAAGAGCTCGCTCAGGCTCATGCTTTCGGCGTCGGACGCGGTCAAATTGAAACGGGCCGCGAATTCCCACTTCGAGAAGTGGACCTCCAGGGCAAAATCTCTCCATCGTGATGGCATGGCGTCGGCTGCTCCTGAGCTTGGGTCGAGGGCTTTATCCTTTGGCGATCACAATCCCATTGTAGTTGCGATGCTCGGCCCTAGGTGGAGGGCGAAGAGGAAAACATGGATCGGAGACATTGATCTTAACTGGTCCTAATTTAGGTTATGACTATCTATAACTCCGCTTCCGCACGCCCGACATCAACTTCCGAATCCACATCCCTACCCCTCTTCACCAAAGGCCGTCAGTCAATCTTCAATCGTTTCATCTTCAACCCCGTCTCCGAAAACCTTTACTTTCCAACGCGCCTGGGCACTTCGAGTAATGCCTTACTCGAAGGCGAGAAACGGTCTTCCCCATCTGCGGATTCCCAGGATCTCTTCCAGAAAGTGATCCATCCTTCCTAACCATCTGAATTTATGATGCTTAGTAGACCTGGACCGACCTCCTAGAGCAACCGGTGACTTGTCCCTTCGGCCTGGCACGCCCCTTGCTATTCGGGCTTTCGACGGGATCGGCCACCGTCGAATTTCAAACCCTTAGGAGATTTTAAGTGAGATTATCTAGTGTTTTACAAGTGTCTCTGTTTCTATGGCTGCCGGTAGCCGCCTCGGCGCAGCCCGCCATGAAGATCCACCAACCCGACAATCAAGCCGTGAAGGCGGTGTCGGAGCGCGTCACCGACCGTGGAACGCTGCACTTCCGCGGCGGATTGTTCGTGGCCCCCGAAAGCTTTTTGGAGGCCAACAAAGCCCATCTCGGTCTGACCCATGACGACCAATTGGTGGAGACCTCGAGCTTCGAGACCGAGCTCGGGGAGCAGGTGACCCGTTTTCAGCAGCACTACCGGGGCATTCCGGTGGAAGGTGCGGAGTACATCGTGCGCAGCCACGACGGACAGCTCGACGTGCTCAAGGGCCGTGTGGCCGAGGGCCTCGACCTGGACGACAGCCTGACCCTATCCGAAGATGTGGCTTTGGAGTCGGCCCTCGCGGAGGTCGATGCCGAGGTCTATGCCTGGCAGTCCGAAAGCCTAGGAAAAGGCCTGCGCACCGCGGAAGAGCTCGAAAGCGCCTTCCCCAAGGGTGAGCTGATCATCGTGCGCGATCCCCTCAGCTTGAACGAAGCTCCGGAGTACGTGCTGACTTGGCGTTTCCGTGTCGAGTCCGTGGAGCCGTTCGACGTCTCGATCGTTTACCTCAACGCCCACACCGGCGAGGTAGTCAAGGTGGTCACCGGTCTGCAGGAGGCGAGCAACGCCACCGGCACCGTGCACACCGTCTACAACGGCACCCACACCTTCTCCACCCGTAAACGGGGCTTCCCCAACAACGATTACATCTTGAAAGATAAAACCCGCGGCGAGATCACGGTCAAGAATTACAGCAACGTGCAGAGCTGGGGCTGGAATCTGGCGGGTCATATCGACCAAGGCAGCAACACCTGGAGCCGCCGCGAGGCGTCGGTCCATTGGGCCGCGCAGGAAGCCCACGACTACTTCAAGAGCGCCCACGGCCGCAACGGTGTGAACGGCTCCAACGAGGAGCTGCGGATCATGGCCAACGCGCCGACCTCCGCCTACAGCGACGACGGTAGCAAATCCTATATGTGGTACATGAACACCCACGAGGCCTTGGACGTGGTCGGCCACGAATTCACCCACGGCGTCATCCGACACACCTCGAATCTGGTCTACGAGCGGGAGTCCGGCGCCCTCAACGAGTCGTTCGCCGACATCTTCGGCACCATGGTCGAGCGCCAGGTGGTGGGCGACGCCAACTACGATTGGCTCATGGGCAGTGACTTCGGCGCCATCCGCAGCTTGCAGAATCCGAACACCTTCGGCGATCCCAGCATCCGCGGCGGCCTGTTCTGGGTCAACCAGGTGGGCTGTGTCCCGTCCGGTCTCAATGACCTATGTGGCGTGCACACCAACAGCGGTGTGCAGAACCGTTGGTTCTCCTTGTTGGTGGACGGCGGCACCCAAAACGGCGTCACCGTCAACGGCGTGGGTGAGACCATCGCCCGTCGGGTGGCCTACCGCAACATGACCACCGAGCTCTTCGCCGGCGCCGACTACGACGACGCCCGCGAAGGCGCCATCGACGCTGCCGAAGCGCTCTACGGAGCTTGCTCCAACGTGGTCGAGCAGGTCACCAACGCCTGGGCCGCCGTCGGCGTGGGTGGCACCTTCGGCACCTGCATTCCGCCCCTGAGCGTGTACATCAGCGGCCCCTACTCCGGCCAGACCTACACCTACTACACCTTCCAAGCGGTGGTCAGCGGTGGTGTGTCGCCGTTCTCCTACCAATGGTACGTCAACGGTGTCTACGCCGGCTCCGGCTCCAGCCTCGGACGCAGCTTCTCCAGCGACGGCGTCTACCAGATCCAAGTGCGGGTCACCGACAACGCGGGTCAAGTGCGGACCTACTACCACTCGATCAGCATCGGCGACGGTTGCGACGGTCCGATTCTCATGCCGTTCAAGCGTTGCGAGCCGATTCCGCTCTGATGCCGGGATCGTTTTTCTGAACGTAATCGTTCTCGGCCCAGCGCGTCCGCGCTGGGCCGTTTTGCATTCAGCGAGAATCTGCCGCTGACCGATGGTTTCGCCCGGCGCTCGCGTCGGGTTTTTGCTCGGTTCCTTGAGCCCTTTTTCCCCAAAGAACGCGTTTTAGGGGCAAGCCCCATCCAAATAGCTGGAAAGGATCTAGACCATGTCCCAGCTCTCCAAAATCGCGCTGGTCTCACTCACGTTGACCCTTTGCTCGGGACCGATGTCGGCCTGTGAGTACAGCTTCACTCTGATTTACGACACCTTGTCCTCGCCGACGGAATTCGACTATCTCCAAGGGTTTCCCGCCTTGAACAACCAGGGTGAGATCTACTTCGGCGTCTCGGGACACACGAACGAGCTCGGAACGGTGCATTGGCTCTACCGGTATACGCCGGAAGGGGCTTTGCAAGTCGTGGAGATGGGTGCGGGAACTACGGGCAACGCGCCGCCGGCCAGGGTCACCTCCACCACCGACGTCACCTACACGATCCGCAATCTGCTGAACGAGACGGTGATCCTGCGGAACGGCACGCAGCTTCCTTCGAGTAACGACTCCCCCACCCACTCGGCCATCGGTCCCGACGGAACGGTGGTCTATACAACGTTTGACGGCGAGGTGTGGCAGGTCGCTCCCGGCTCGACCACGTCTCAGGTCGTGATCACGGAGAGCACGTTTTCAGCCCTGGGATACGACTCGTCCTTCGGCAGATATTCCGAGCGGCCTTCATGGACCGGGGACGGCAATCTTTGGCTGCGGGTCGACGGATATCGTGAGCCCGATGCCAACACGCACTTCAGCGCCGTCTTGCGGCGCCAGGGCGGGACCACCGAGAAGGTGCTGTCGACGGCTCGGTTCAACTACAACACCTTTCAAACGGGCACCCCACGGCTGTCACCGGTGACGTCGTTCGCGGAAAACGAATACTTCTTGATCGACATCCCTTGGTACATCATCAGCGACTCGCTGTTCAGCATGGGGCCCGACGGCGAGCTTCACACGCTCTTCGGTCAGCAATACATCAAAGAGGCCGACGGCACCTACACACCCACGGAGCAGCAAATCTACAGCCAGGCCCAAATCTTTGGAGCCGCGGCAAATCTGAGCGGGGATGCGGTGCTGGACCAGAGCGTGGGCATCGGTGACCGGCGGGAGCTGATCGCCATGGTCGACGGTTTCATGAGCAAGGTGCTGACCGCTCACTCCTTTGCCGAGCTGGCGGATTCGCTTTTCGGCCGCACCGTCCAGAATATCCACGTGGGGCCCGACGCCATCAACGACGCGGGGCACTTTGTATTCTTCGTCGATTTTCACAACCAAGGAGGGGACTCGGAAGAAGGCATCGTATTGGCGACCCGGCTGCCGAGCACGGATTCGGACAGCGACGGCGTGGCCGACGGCTGCGACTCCTGTGCCGGTTTCGACGACCACATCGACGCCGATGGGGACCGTATCCCCGACGATTGCGACCTCTGTCAAGGCAACAACAGCTACGACGACCTCGACGGTGACGGCGTCTGCGCCGATCGGGATTGCGACGACGACGATCCGGATGCCGCCGTGATCGACCTATGCGGCATCTGCGGCGGCGACAACGCCTGTGTGCTCTTCGATGACGACTTCGAGTCGGGAGATACGACCGCTTGGTCTTAGCCCGCTTGGTCCTAGCTCGCTTGGTCTTAGACCTCCATCAAAAGCAGACGTCGAACGCTTGGGTATCTTGGATCGGCTGAAAAGCGTCACCCTGGTTGTTGGTGTAGGTGCGGATCTCACCGGTTTCCGTGTCGGTCACCTCGAGGCGGACCTCGACGTCGGTCAAGCCGGCGGCGAAGACCCAAAAGCGATCGGAAAATCGGCAGGCGTCGAGCACTTTGATCAGCACCTCCACATTGGCCTCGTCGAAGAACCAGAAATAGCCCGAGTCGTCGGTGAGGTCCATCGCTCCGGCCGCGAGCTCGGGGCCGCCCCCGGCCCGATAAAAGGCTCGGACGCTGAATCGACCGCCGTTCAAGCACAGCTCGCCGCTTGAGCCCGGGCAATTCTTGGTAGCCGGAGTCACGGACAAACCGTTTAGTCCCCAGGGGTCCGGTGTTTGGAACCTGGAATCCGACTCCTCACCGAAGCCCGCCAGATTACAAGTATCGAAGCCCTGCGTGTCTTGAATCGGTAGGAAGGCTTGTCCCTGTGGGTTCTCGTAAACCAGGGTCTCTCGGCTCTGAAGGTCGGTGACCCACAAAGTGGTCTGGACGTCCGTCAGGCCCGCGGCGAAGACCCAATATCGATGGGAAGGTCCCACGCAAGCGTCGAGCACTTTGACGATGCCTTCGATGTTGTCGCCGTCGAAGAAGGAGAAGACGCCGGAATCCGAGGTCAGGCCCCAAGACGTGGCAAATCCTTGGTCACCGGCGGTGTTCTGCCAACGGACCATGGTTCGGAAACGGCCCGCATCGCCCAAACAGAGATCCAGACCGGGGAAAAGGCATTGGGCGGCCTGGAGGTCGAGGCTCACGACCGCCGTGTCAGGGTCGGATCCGAGGCGAATCGGGGTGCCGGAGAGGGGGTCGCAATCGTCACAATCCCCTGCGCCGTAGACGTGGCCGACCGTGCTCTCGCCTCCCGCGACCAGGTAATACTCCCCCGGCGGCAGCCCGTCGAATCGATAGCTGCCGTCGGCATTACCGAGTTTCTCAGACACCAGCTCACCGGAATCGTCGAAGAGCACGACCTTCGGGTGGGGCACGCCGATTCCACTCTGGCGGTCGGTCAGCAGGCCGGAGATCTCACGCAAAGGATCGAGGGCAATGTCGATGCCCGACGTCTCGGCCTGACGCTCGACGCGAACGGAATCACCCAGCTTGAGATGGCAAGGGCTCTCATCGAGGCACGGGATGTCACGGTAGAGCTCACCGACGTGGCCCGAGCTGAAGACCCTCAAGCGATAGTCCCCGTCCCAGAGACCCTCGAACACGTAGCGTCCTTGCTCATCGGTGGTCCGTACAGCGACGAAGGTTCCATCTTCCCGGAAGAGGTCTATGAACGCCCTTTGAATCGGCAGACCCGAGAGCGAGTCGGTCACGGTTCCTGAAATCGAGCCGCCCTTGTCCAATTGAAAGTCGACCTCCGGCGTTTCGGTCAGCGGCTCGACCGTCACCGGGGTGGCCAGATCCCGGGGACAGACCACCGAGTATTTGTCGAGATAGCAGGTGAGGTCGTCGTAGATCTCCGGAATGTACGGAAAGTAGTAGATGACCTCTACGTAGTAGGCGCTTCCGATCAGACCCGTTGAGCGATAAACACCATTTTCATCTGTGATCGCAAATCCACGATCGTCGCCGTCGACTTCCGTGAAGGCGAGCTGGACGGAGGCCAATCCCTGCTCGGTGGCAGAGTCGGTGATCCGTCCGGAAATGCTACCTGCCGGCTCCAACGCGAAATCGATATCGGTCAACGTTTGGTTCAGGTCCGTAAAGCTCAGGGTTTCCAGCTCTTCCGGCGGGCAGGTGAAATACGTGGTCTGAAAGTAGTCGCATGGCACGTTGTCGTAGGCTTCGGAGCGAAAACCCGGGGCATAGACCGCCAGATAATAATCCCCAGCGGGGAGAGGGATTTCATAGGAGCCGTCTGATTGGGTGGTCGCCGTGGTGACCACATCGAGCGCCGGGTTGCCGACCACCAGGGTCGCCCCTTCGATTCCCTCGGCTTCCGTGCCGGCGGACGTCACTCTGCCTAGGATCTTGGAAAGGGGGTCGAGAGCAAAGTCGATGCCGCGATGGGGAGCGTCGTCGGTGCTCAGCAGGATGCCGCCCGATCGATCGCAATCGTGCTCCGAGCAAGGGATATCGTCGTATTTCTCTCCCTGGTAGCCCTCTGGGGTCGTCCAGGCTCCATAGAAGCCCACCGGCACGTCGAAACGATAGGAGCCGCTCCCATCCGTGGTGGTGGTGTACCGCTCACCCCGGCTCTCTTGAATCGACACCAACACCCCTTCGAGGGGCGAGTCGTCGATGCGGTCGGTCACCGTGCCTGAAATCTCGTAGAGCGTGGAATCGTCGGCCCAGCTCCACGACACGGATCCTAGGATGAGCGCCAGACAAAAGATGGCGAGGCGACAGCTATCCTGACAGAGGGGGCGAGTTGCAGTCGACATGGGGACCTCCGAGTATCTACTTTCTTTGCCGGAGACCGCTTGATCCCCTTCCAAGGTACAAGGCGCAGAAGGAGGATTTCTTGTTCCACGACAAACGGAGATTCATCGCTCCCCGGTCTCGAAACGATATCCCACATCGCGAATCGTGCGGATCAGGCTGGGCCGCTTGGAATCCGGCTCGATTTTATTGCGCAAGGTGTTGATGCACCGGTCCACGCTGCGGGTGGTGACGAGGATGTCCCTGCCCCACACCGAGCTCAGGATTTCGTCGCGGGTGAGCGCATGGCCCGAACGGCGCACGAAGAGCTCGAGCAAGCGAAATTCCTTGGGCGAGAGAATCACCTCCCGCTCCCGACCCTCGGCATCTCGACGCACCAACCGATGGGACCTCAAATCGAGGTGGCAATCGCTGAATTCGTGGACTTCTTGCGACGCCTCGGAGGTCCGCCGACGCCGGAGGAAAGCCGCACATCGAGCGAGCAGCTCTTGGATGCTGAAAGGTTTGGTGACGTAGTCGTCGGCACCCAGGTTCAGACCGCGCACGATATCTTGCTCCTGACCCTTGGCGGTGAGCATGATGATCGGCATCTCGAGCTCCGCCTCTCGGATCTGTCGGCAGATCTCAAAGCCGTTGAGCTTCGGCAACATGATGTCGAGAAGGATGAGGTCCGGCTCTCGGGCCAGAGCGAGCTCGAGACCGGACGGGCCATCGGCCGCGGTCGAGACCCGATAACCCCGGTGCTCGAAATTGTCTTTCAGACCCCGCAAAAGCACGGGATCGTCTTCGATAATGAGAATTTCTTCAGCCATGCTCAGACTCCCTTATCCGCTTGCGAGCTCGATATCGGCAACCGAACGGTGAAGGTGCTGCCCTCCCCCAGTCGACTCTCCACGTCGATTTTGCCATCGTGAGCCTCGACGATGGATCGCACGATGCTCAGACCTAAGCCGCAGCCACTTCCCGCCCGGGCGAGGCTTTGATCGACCTGATAGAAGCGGTCGAAGATCTTTGATTGGGCTCGCGGTGAGAGGCCGATGCCCCGATCGGTGACCGCCAGGCACACTGCATCCCCCTCCGCAAAGGCTCGAAGTTGGACGTCCTTTTCTTCTTCCGAGTATTTCTCAGCGTTGTCCAAAAGATTGATCAACACCGTGACCAAGGCATCGTGATCGCCGACGATCTCGGGCAGATCCGGCGAGATTTCGACCTCGAATCGACAGCCCAAGGTCTCGAATCGATCGGCCACCGAGGCGGATGCGTCTTGCACCAGGGCTTCGACCGAGAGCGGGACTTGGTCGAAGCTTTGGCGCCCCTGCTCCATTTTGGAAAAAGTCAGGAAGTTTTCCACCAAACGCGACAGCCGGGTGTTCTCCTGGGCGATGAGCTCCAGGTATTCGCGCACCCGTCGGCTGTCGTCGGTGCCCGTTTCGAGCAGGGTATCCACCAGCAATCGCATGGAGGCGAGCGGGGTTTTAAGCTCGTGGGACACCGTGGACAGGAGATCGTTCTTAAGCCGGGTGAGCTTGACCTGACGGGAAACGGCCCGGCCCACCACCAGGCCCAATACCGAGAGCATCAGAAAGAGAAGAAATCCGGTCAGCATATGGGAGCGGATCCGTTGATCCGCGGCGGTGGCGAAGAGGGTTTCGTCCTCGGGACGCAAGACCAGCTGCCAATCCGGAAGGGATGCTCCGGCGGGCAGTGAAACTCGAAAGGGCCCGTCAGCCTCCACCTTCGGCGGCAAGAGCTCTATGGTCGCTCCTTGGATCCGCCCTAGGCCGTGCAGATGATTTTCCAGCTGCTCGACGATCTCGAGCTGCTCGAAGAGAGCGACCACCCGTCCATCGGCGGACTTTAAGAGCCAATAGCCGGGCAAACCACTTGACTGCAACAAGCCGGACTGCAACAAGCCGGACTGCAACGATCCGGGCTGCAATGAGCTGGTCGGCGGATCCACCGGCTCGGTGTTGAGATAGCTGGCCGCCAGCTCCTCGGCGTCCAGGGTGTCGAAAACTAGATTCGGAGCCAAGGCGAGCAATTCTTTGATCAAAAATCGGCGCTGCGACGAGGAAAGCTGCGGCTCTCCGTAATCCCTCAACCGAAGGCTGAGCTCCGCCTCCACCTGCTGAAAGAGCGGGCTGGAACGATCTTCGATCAGCTGCAAAGCCCGAAGCCGTGCGCTGGGCTGGATCAAACGGCCCTGGGCATCGGCGGCGTCTCGAAATTCGAGGCGACCCAGCTCTTCGGTGAGCACCGAAATCGCCTCATCCACCCGCTGAGCCCGAACCAAGCAACGGGCCTGAGCTTGGAGCGCTTGGGCGGCGCGGTGTCGATCCTCCGCCTGCGCCGCCAAGGATGCGTAGGCGTCGGCAGCTTCCCCGAAGCGACCCGCGCGCTCGAGGCGCTGAGCGCCGTTCAGGGCTCGACGCCAGTCGGTACTGGCCGGCTCTTGATCGACCTCGCCTTCGGAGGTGCTCGAGGGCGAGGGATAGGCGAGTCGACCGTCGGAATCGAAGATCACCACCGCTTCCGCAAGACCTGCCCGGATCTTCTCCGCGAAAACTTCAGCTGGGGCCGCCGAGGGGGATGGGTCGAGCCCGGAGGAAAGGCCTTGCCAATAGGCGTCGACGTCGCCCTGCAAGCCGACCAGCTGGGAGCGGTAGATATCCACCAGCCTCTGGCGCACCGCCAGCTGCTCGTTCTCGATGGCGCGGATCATAAACGAAAGCACGCCGATGGTCGGCACGAAGACCACCAACAACAACGGCAAAACGACCGGCCACAACAAATCGTCGTGACCGGCCCAAGCTTTGAGTCGACGGAGGCTCATCGCGACCTATCGTCCGGCGGTCATGTGCTCCAACACCGCCTCGATCGACGGTAGGAAGGCTTCATATACCTCCGCGGGCACCCGGAAGATGACCTCGATGCGAAGATCGTCGGTGAAGGTGTAGGAGCGATGCTGGACCCACTGGCGACCCTTGCGGTCGAAGCTACCGACGAAGCTGATCGCCGGTCGCCCGTCGATCGTGTGCTCGGTCCAGCTGCCTTGGCGCAGTTGGAAGTCGTCGAATCGTTTCTCGGCGCCGGCGAGCTCGCGCTCGGCGGTCTCCTTCAAGGTCGGGCAACGTCCCGGCGGGCAGCGGTCGAGCTCGATGGAGCTGATCGCCACGGCCTCGGAGTCGAGCAGGCGCACCATGGCTTTGCCCTTACGACCGGGCACCCGGTAGATGTAGGGGATCCAGCCGTTGGGCAGAGAGGCCGAGAAGCTGAAGTCTTCCAAGCTGAGGTCGACCTCCGCATTCGGCTCGACCCGATCGATCTCCGCCAGCTCGACCACCACGCCCTCGCCTTTCATCTTGAGGGGATAGCGCTCGGGTCCGGTGGAAACCCAATAGGTCTCGCCTTGCTCGGTCGCCACCTTGAAACATTCGAATTCACCGGCGGGAACTTTGCAAGTCTTCTTGCTCTTGACCTCGAGACCGGTTTTCAGAACGGTGGCGGTCCAAATCGGCAACAGGTTGAGCTGGGTCTGATAACCCGTCTCCAAGGGTAGCAAGCGCATCAAGTGCATGGATTGATCGTTGTCGAAGATCAAACCGGGATGGTCGATGAAAGTCGACTCCTCGACTCCGGTATGCACCGTGACACCGTCGGGCTCGTAGTCGGCAATGGCGCTGCCGAGCACGCCGTGACGGATGGCGCTGCGGATCGGTCGGTGGGTTTCCGCGTCGACCAAGGTCCAGCTGACGCCGTAGTTGTCGCTGTGGTTGGCGGCGAACCGACGCAGCTCCAGCCGCCAAGCGTCGCGACCGTCCACCACCGTCGACTCGGCCTTGAGGTAGAGAGCACCGAATTCTTTGCCCGTGGGCAGGCTCATCTTGTAGGTCAAGAGCTCGCCGTCCAGCCAAGGAACCTTGGGGCTCAACGGCAAGGCCTCGACAGTCGTCGCCAGCTCCTCCTGGGCCCGCGCAACCCATTCTTCTTGCTCGGGAAAGCGCTCCACCAGCTGCTCGAACGCCCGGCGTGCCTGTGCCTCTTCACCGGCCTTCAGGTGGCACATGCCGAGGCGAAATTGGGCCTGGGCCACATGGCCGCGATTCGCTTGATCATCGTCGACAATGCTCGAATAGATCTCGATCGCTTGCGCCAAATCGCCGACGGTTTCTTCGGTGTAAATGCCCTTCTCCAACCGTTCCACCGGGGAGTCGGCGGCGGCGGGCAGGGCGAGCAAGGACATCAGGACCCAGGTCACCGCCCAGGTGAATATCGCGGTCAACACGGTCTCGGTCATTTTCGTTTTTATGTTGGGGCTCATCTCAGAAGTCTCCTTCGAAGTGTTTCTTCGGGGTTTCGCTGTCTACGAAGGAGAAGATACGCAGCGTATGTTACCGCTTTGTTACCAGCAGATCCTATTCTTATCCTGGTGCGATTCGGATGACGGATAAAATCGGGATAGTCTCCCGCCATGCCCCGCTTACATCTTTTCGAGCTTGAAGACCAACCGTGGCTGCCCGTGTCGGTGCGCGCTTATGCAACCGACTGCTTGCGCTTCATTTTTTCGGCTTTGGCCGATCGCGCCCCGATGACCGACCAGCTCTACGACCTGCTCGCGGCCACCGGCGACACGCAAATCCTCGATTTGTGCTCCGGCAGCGCGGGGCCCCTGGAGCGGCTGGTCGAGGAGCTGGCGAAGCGGGGGGTGGAGGTCGAGGCCTTGCTCACCGACCTTCACCCTCATCCCGAGCTGGCGCGCGGCCTTTCGCCCCGGCTGCGCTATCGCTCCGAGCCCCTCGACGCCCGAGCCGTGCCGCCGGAGCTCGGCGGCTTGCGGACCTGCTTTGCCGGTTTGCACCACTTTCGCCCGTCCGAAGCCGTCTCAATCCTCGCAGCCTGCGCCGCCGAAGGTCGAGGTATCGCCGTCTTCGAGCCGGCAGGCCGACGTTTGATCGACTTCTTGCTCGTGCCCTGGATCGGCCTCGTCAGCATCCTGGCCGCGCCCTTTCTCCGTCCTTTTCGGTGGAGCCGGCTGTTCTGGACCTGGATCGTGCCCTTGGTACCGATCGTCGTCGTCTGGGACGGCTGGGTGTCCTGCGCCCGTTGCTACACGGTCGAAGAGCTTCGACACATCGCCGACCGTGCCATCGACCAAGCGTCTGCGAACGGTCGATACCGATTCGAAGTCGGCCGTGCTCCGGTGCGCGGTCTGCCCGCTGCCGTGACTTGGGTGCTCGGGCGACCTGGGTCCGAGTCAGCCCTCGAGGTCGCGTTTCATGGTGAAGGGATCGAAACACCAGCGGGAGCGGATGTGCAGCAGGCTGAGGTCGATGTCGCGGTCGAAGGCTTGCATCTCGACCGCCAAGAGGCCGCTGCCGGTGATCGGCAGGGGCTCGTCTTCGCCGTCCAGGTTTTCTCCCCCGGCGACGTTGTCGGGGTTTTCTTCGGAAAGCTGGACGCGGGCGATGTCGATGGCGTCGATTTGCCCACCTCGGTCGAGCAGGTCGACCACGTAGCGGCGCACGCTCTGGCGGAGCTTTTCTCGGCGGTCGGCGACCAGCGTGGGATCGTCGGCGCTGGGGATCAGGCCGAGGGCGGCTTCGCGGCTCAGCCTGGCGTGCACGACATCGTCGAGGCATAGGGCGTCGTCGAGCCCGGCTGCATTGCCGTCCAGGACGCTGGACACCAGGAGATCCAACCGATTCCACAGCTCTTCGGCCAGTGCGTCACGGTCCTCTTGGGTCACGTTCGTCGCCGACGCCGCCGGGTCGGACCCGTAGAGCGCCGGTGCCGCCCCCAGGGCGAAGACCGAGAGGGCGAGCAGGAGCCCCATGGAGCGCCTCGCAGACAAGCGACGGACCTTCCACACGGCACGAGCCGTGTTCGTCACGGGATGGTTGGAGCCTAGAAGCATCGATGTTTCCTCGTTAATTCAAGACCGATCAAATATCGTCCGCTGGATTGAGTGGATCGGTGCCGTCGAGCAGGATTTCCTCGCCGTCGGTTCGACCTCCGCCGTCGGTGTCGGGGTCCATGGGATCGGTGCCCAGGACGGCCTCTTCCTGGTCTCCCAAGCCGTCGCCGTCCGTGTCCCTTTGGGCGACCCAGGCAAGACCGTCGAGACCGCCCTCGCTCAGACCGAGAATGGTCACCACGCCCGTATCCGTGTCCACCAATGACAGGTAGTTCTCCGGCGAGCCGCCGGAGCCGTCGTTGAGGGCGCCGAAGAGCATACCGCTGGCCGGATGGTAGTCCATGCCGTTGATGCGCGGGAAATTGTCCGCCGGCGCGGAGAACGTGAGGTCGGCCACGTAGGTGGCGCGACCGCTGGCGGGATTGAGGGTTTCCAACGGACCGTCGCCGGTGCGCCAAAGCACATCCAGGGGCGAGAAGGCGATGGCTCCACCGCAACAACCGGCGGTTTGGGTATCCCCGACAAAGGCCGCCAAGGCGGTGACCGGATCGATGGTGCCCAGGCTGTCGCCCCCTTCGAGGTAGGCGTAGAAGATCGACTCGCTCCAGCGATAGGTCAATCCGGCGGCGACGTCGAAGCCCAGGAGATCGAGCTGGGTGTCACCGATGACGGTGGCGGCGCCGGTCGCCTGATCGAGGGTCGCCAGGACCCGGGCGCCGCTGACCGGATCCTCACCGGTGGCGTAGAGCACGCCCAAGCCGTCGGAGGCCAGGCCGCTGACCCGGTCGAGGCCGATGGGGCCGGCCAACGTGGCTGCGCCGTTCATCGGGTTGAGGCGGTAAAGGGTCGCCGGGCCGCCGCTTTGGTGGACCGCGCCGTAGAGCACCGCCACCGGCGAGCTGGCCATATCCAGGGCATTCGAGCCCAGTGTCACCTCGGTGCTGTCGCGATAACCATCACCGTCGCTGTCCGCCGACAAGGGATCGGTGCCTTGCACGTTGACCTCGTCGCCGTCTTCCAAACGATCTCCATCCGTATCCACAGAGGTTGGATCCGTGCCGTAGGTGTTGACCTCTTCACCGTCCAGCAGACCGTCGTCGTCGGTATCGTCGTCGTTGGGGTCCGTGCCGGCCGCTTGCTCCTCGCCGTTGTTCAGGCCGTCGCCGTCGTCGTCGGCGAGCCCATCGGCGGGGTTGAGGGGATCCAAGCCGTTGGCCACCTCGAATCCGTCCAACAAGCCGTCGCCGTCGCTGTCGGGGTCGTTGGGATCGGTGCCCAGGGCGACCTCCTCACGACCGATCAAGCCGTCGCCGTCACCGTCCAAGAGCGGGACCCACACGAGCCCGTCCAACCCGTCCACGGTCTGGCCGATGACGGTCACGACGCCGGTCACCACATCCACGGTCGCCAGATGGTTCTCCGGTGCGTTGCCCGAGCCGTCGTTGAGGGACGCGAACAGCACACCGGTGATCGGATGGAAGTCCATGGCGTTGATCCGCGGATTGTTGTCGGCGGGGGCCGAGTAGACGAGCGGCCCTACCACCGTCGCCGCGCCGGTGGTGATGTCCAGGGTGTTGAGCGGACCTTCCGTGGCGTGGTAGAGCACATCTCCCAAGGAGAAGGAGATACCGTTGCCGCAGCAGCCCGTGCTCAGGGTGGAGCCCAGCACCGTGACCCCACCGGTGGTCGGGTCGATTCGGCCCAGACCGTCGCCGCTTTCCAAATAACCGTAGAAGAAGCCGTCCGCCGGACGGAAGGCGAGCCCGGCGACGACATCACCGAAGCCGGTGCTTTCCACGCCGGTCGGACCGATGACGGTGCCGGCGCCGGTTGTCATGTCCACGGTCAGCAGCTGGCTCAGCCCGCTGACGGAATCCTCGCCCGACGCGATCAGACGACCCAGCTGGTCCGTATCCATGCCGCTCACCCGATTGAAACCGATCGCTCCGACGAAGGTCGCGGCACCGGTGGCCGGATCGATGCTGTAGAGATCGCTCGGACCGCCCTGCAGCTGGCCGGCGCCGAAGAGCGCCACCGCCGGCCGGCTACCGGCATCGTTCGGGTCGGTGGCGGCTTCGATTTCCACGCCGTCGCCGAAGCCGTCGTCGTCGCTGTCGGCGTCCAATGGATCCGTGCCGTGGATCGAGATCTCCTCGCTGTCGGTGAGCCCGTCCGCGTCGGTATCCCCCACCAAAGGATCGGTGCCGTGAACGTTGACCTCGTCGCCGTCCGAAAGACCGTCCGCGTCGGTGTCGGCGACCAAGCGGTCCGTGCCCAAGGCCAGCTCCTCGGCATTGGTCAACCCGTCCATGTCGGGATCCAGGGCGGCGTCGGCGGGATCCAGCGGATCCAAGCCCTCGGCCACCTCGACGCCGTCGTCGATGCCGTCGTTGTCGGAATCCGGATCGTTGGGGTCGGTGCCCAGGGCGCTTTCCTCATCGTCCGAAAGACCGTCCAAATCGCTGTCGATGATCGGCACGAAGTCGATGCCGCCGTCCAGATCCGGTCGAAGCCCGGTGACCGCGCGCATGGCCGATTCCAAGGTGTAGATCGAGCCCACAAGGCTGCCCGACTCGTAGCGATAGACGTTGTCGGCGTTTTCTTCGGCCACGTAGAAATGGCCCGCCTCGTCGAAGGCGATGCCACCTTCCAGATCCGCGTCGCCGGACATCGGCGCCTCGAGCTGGGTTTGGGAGAGGAAGGTGGTCACGGCACCGGTGCTGGTGGAGACCCGATGGATGCGATCCAAGGCGTCGTCCGCCACCATCACGTCGCCGTCGGGCGCGGTGGTGATGAACACGATCGGCGCTGAGAACGGGGATCCGCTCGCCAAGACCGACACCGCTCCCGCGGGCGAGATCTCGAAGAGCGCGTCCGGGGTGAGACCGGACACCTGGTAGACCGTGCCGTCGGTCGCGGAGCCGGTGATGCCGCCGAGCAAATTGATGGTCGAGATCTGTGGCGGTGCCAATAACGCGGCTCGATCCGCCTGCACGGTGACCACACCGGTGGAGGGATCCACTCGCAGCACAGCGTCGGACACGCTGTCGCTGAGGTAGACGAATCCGTCACCGGCCACGGCGACCGCTCGCGGATCCACGGACGCCTCGCCGGTGACCGCCAGGAATTGGGCCGCGGGCGTGTGCAGGGTGAGCGTGCCGTCGGCCGCCCGTTTGAGCAAACCGTCGGACACGCTGTCGGTGAAGAAGACGTTGGCTGCGGAATCGACGGCAATGCCGCGATCAAAGAATCCGACGTCGCTCAGGCCGGTCACGCCCAAGATCTGGGCGCGCGTGATGAAGACCGCGGCGCGGCCGTCGGGCGTCAGGCGCAAGACCGTGTCCGACGCCGCTTCCAGAAGCAGCAAATCCCCGGAGTTCGGCACCAAGCTGTCGTCGCCGGCCGCGAAGGGATCCGTGCCGTCGAAGAGCACCTCGTTGCCGTCGTTACGGCCACCGCCGTCGGTGTCGGTGGTGGTCGGGCTGGTGCCGTGCACGTTCACCTCTTCACCGTCGGTGAGCTGGTCGCCGTCCGTATCCGGGTTGTTGGGATCCGTGCCGTGCACGATCACCTCGTCACCGTTGGTCAAACCGTCGGCATCGGCGTCGGCCGCGGCGTCGGCGGGATCCAAGGGATCGAAGCCGAAGGCCACCTCTTGACCGTCGGAAAGGCCGTCACCGTCCGTATCGGAATCATTGGGATCGGTGCCGTGCACGTTGATCTCGTCACCGTCCGACAAACCGTCGCCGTCGCTGTCCGCCACCAATGGATCGGTGCCGTGCACATTGACCTCGTCACCGTCCGACAGGCCGTCGCCGTCCGTATCGGGGATGAAGCGATTGGTGCCCAGGGCGATCTCTTCGGCGTTGGTCAAACCGTCGCCGTCCCCATCGGCACCGGCGTCGCTCGGATCCAACGGATCGAGGCCGTTGGCCAGCTCCACATTGTCGTCGAGACCGTCGGAGTCGGTGTCCATCAACAGCGGATCGGTGCCGTGAACGTTGACCTCGTCGCCGTCGCTCAGGGTGTCGCCGTCGGTGTCGGGATCGTTGGGATCCGTGCCGAGCAGCGCTTCCTCAGCGTCTGCGAGGCCGTCTCCGTCGGTGTCGACGCCGAAGAAGACACCGTTGGAATCCACCCCGTCGGCGCTGACCACCACCAAGCCGTCGATATCGCCGGCGGGCGCGGTCACCTGCAGGAGGATCTTATTGCCGCTGGACACCACGGCCGGCACGCCGTTGAAGGTCACGGTGTTGGACGCCGCCGTGGGATCGAAGAACTTACCGAAGATCTGCACCGAGTTGCCGGAAACCCCGGTGTTGGGGTTGAGGCGCACGATTTGCGGATCGTTCTCCGCCGGCAGAGCGGTGACCGAAATCGGTCCGGCGCTCGCTTCATTGTCGCCGAAGTCGCGGACGGTGACGGTGATCGACAGGTCCAGAGCCTCGGTCAGGCTCGGCAGACTGAAGACCGCGTTGAACGGTGCGGTGGTGTCGATGCGGGTCTCGTCCAACGAGCCGTCCAAGGAGACGATGTGGATCTCCACCTCGCGCACCCCGGGATCGTCCATGGCGTCGGTGACCACCGCCAGGGCGTCGATGCCGAATTGGATGATCTGGGGCAGGATATCCACCAGATCCGACGGATCGACCACCGGCGTGAACACGCCGCCGGTGCCGTCGGCGATTTGCTGCAGGACGGCGGGGTTCGCTCCGGCGCCGACCGCGAAGCTGTTGACGATGATGCCGCCCTCAAAGGCGCGGTTGATCTCCGCCGTGGGTGTCGACGCCGAGCCGTCGGACAAGAACAGCTGGATCGGCGTGGCGTTGCGACGCGCCCGGGTGCCGGCCAGCTCGTTGGTGGCCCGTTGCATGGCCGCCGCAAAGTTGGTGCCGCCGCCGGGGCCCGCCGCCAAGATGTTGTTGAGGGCCTGGTCGGCGAGCGCGAAGTCCGAGGTGAGAGCCTGGACCAAAATCGCCGAGCTGGAGAAGTCGATCACCGACACCTGGGTATCGTCGGGGTCGAGGAAGTCGAGCAGCTCCTTGGCGGCGAAGATCTCGCACTTCAGAATGGTGTCGGTCACCATGTCGCCGTCGATATCCGCGCCGCAGGACGATCCCGTGGAGCCGGAGGTATCGATGACGATCGCCACGTCGCTCGGGCCGACGCTGAAGATCGCGCCTTCGCTCGGCGAGCTGATGGAGATGGTCGGTGGAATGGTGTCGTCCCGCCGCACCACCGTCAGCTGGTCGTTGCCGGTTTGGGAGGCGGTATCCGTGGCCACCGCCTCTAGGATCACGTCGCTGAGATCGGCGCCCGAGCCCAGGCGGAAGTCGAAGGTGTAGGGCGCGGTGAGGTCCGTGCCTTGGGACACGCCGTCCACCAGCAGCTCGACCCTTTGCACCCCGAGATCATCGGTGGCGTCGACGGTCACCGCGACCATGCTGCCTTCGACGATCTCGGTGCTCGCCACCGGGCTGGTGATCGTCACCGTCGGCGGTTGATCGGCCACCACCACCAGACTTACCGGCGGTGCCGAGGTGGTCTGACCTTGGGTATCGCGGGCGGTGAGCACCACTTCGACCGGATTCACCACCTCCGCCAACGTGGGCAGGGTCAAGGTGAAGGTGAAGGGCGGCGCGCTCCGGGTCTGGCGTAGATCACCGTCGACGAAGAGGTCGACCGCCACACCGATGTCGTCGGCGGCGGTGGCGGTGAAGACCACCGTCGACCCTTCGATCACCTCGGAGCCGTCCGGCGGCGCCGAGGTGATGGCGATGGTCGGCGGTTGATCGGGCTCGACGGTGATCGACACCGAGGCCGCAGTCGAAAGACCCGCGCGATCAAAGGCGGTGGCCTCGAAGGTCAGCGGCGTCGGTCCGCCGGAGGCGTAGTCCGCGGGAATTTGGAAGGTCGCGGCGTACGGCACCGACGGATCGCCGGCGAACGGCACCGCGGAGGCGGCGAAGTCCACTCGATCGACACCGATGTTGTCGGCGGCGGTGGCCTGTACGGTCACCGAGGTGCCCTCGACCACGCTGGCGCCCGGCGCCGGCGAGGTGATCGACACCGTGGGCGGCTCCGTATCCTCCACCACCGACACCACCACGGGTGCGGACTCCGTGCGGTTGCCGCCGTTGTCTACGGCAGCGGCGACCAGGGTGCGATTGCCACCGCCCGCGGGAGCGGCCAGGGGCGTGACCGTGGCGTAGGGCGACGAGGTATCCGTGCCCACCAGCTCACCGTCGACCATGAATTCCACCCGCGTCACGCCGAAATCGTCGGTTGCCGTGGCTTCGAGGGTGACGAAGCTGCCGCCGATGAATTCCGTGCCCGGGGCCGGGGACGTCAACGCCACAGTGGGCGGGTCGTCCACAGGAATCACCACCGGCACCGTCAGCTCCTCGCCGTGGCTCGCAATGGCACCGCTCGCCGAGCCCAGGACCACCGAGTTGTCGGGGTGGAAGGCCCGCACCACGAAGTTGCCGAGCGGCACGTTCTGAATCAGCACCCGACCCTGGAAGTCGGTGGAGCCCACGGACGCGAAGAAGGCACCCAGGGCGTCGCGTTGGATTTGAACCGGCGCCTGGGCGGCAATCGCGCCGTCGGAGAAGGTGGCTTCCACCAGCACCGAGCCGATGGCGATCAGGTTGAGATCTTGGTTGGTGGTGGTGTCCTCAAAGACCTCCACCGAGGCGCTGGTCACCAAACCGGTGCCCGGCTCCGTGGCGCGCACGGTGTAGGTGTCGAGCGGGATGTCCGGGAAGACGTAAGCGCCGCCCGTATCCGTGGTCACGGTGCGAGAGAGATCAGGACCCACCAAATCGACCCGCACACCCACCGCCGGCGCTCCGCCACCGGTAAAGACCGTGCCGGCCACCTCGCCGGTGGGTACCAGGAAGATGTCGGCAACGGTGGTCGCGCCGGCGGTCACCGGCGCCGAAGCCGTGCCGGTAACGCCCGTGGGGATGGTCGCCACCAAGGTATAAGTCGAAGGCGGCAGACCGGCGAAGTGGTAGCGACCATCGATAGCGATGGTGGTGGTCAGGCTGCTGAGCAGAGCCGGGCCGGTGAGGCGCACCGTGCCGGCGCTGGCGACGATGCCGTCGAGCCTCTGCACCACACCGGTGATCAGGCCCGTGTCGGTGAAGGTGATGTCGCGCACCGCCGTGGGACCGCCGCCCGGGAAGTCTCCACCGGCTGCCCCCGACATCACACCGGTGGCCGGATGGGTGGCTTCGGCGGTGAAGACCGTGCGCGGCACGGCAATGTTGCTGCCGGAGTTGTTGAAGCGCGAGCCGCGGGTGTAGACCCCTGAGCTGTTGGCGCTCACCGTGTGCACGCGGTCGAAGAGCGGGCTGTCGCTGCGCCAACGCACGACGGCACCGGGCACCACGGTGGTGCCGTCGCCTTCGAAGACCGTGCCGCTGACCTCACCGTCCACCGGCGGCAGGGCCGGCAGCACGCTCACGCCGTCGGACGGCACGTCGAAGTTGGCGATTTGCGAGCGCTCGTCGAAGGTCAGGCCTTCGAGGGCTTCCGGCGGCAGCTGGACCAACCGCTCCGCCGATGCTTGGGCCGCGGCGCGGGTGGTTTGTTGCACCGCGAAATGCATCAGGATCACGGTCTCACCCGGAGCCACCACCAAATCTTGCCAAGCGGTGGCCAGCGTACCGAAGCGGGCGGTGAAGTCGACGTTGAAGCTCGCCGCGTCGGCTTCGACGGCGCCGCCGGCGCCGTCGAAAATATGGGCCACCGTCGGCAGGTTGGTGGTGCGCAGGGGATCGGCGTCCACATTGTCGTCCACCACCACCCAGCGGTCCCGACCGCCGGCGCCGAGGGAGAGGATCTCGTCACCGCTCGAGGTGGTGACCAAACGCGGCGGCTCGTCGTAGCGGATACCGTCGCGCACCTGTTGGATAAAGCGGAAGTTGGAGACCACGCTCAGATCGACGGTGATCGGCGCGCCCGTGGGATTGCTGACGATGTCGAGGTAGCGGGCGAAATAACCCCGCGACGGCACGAAGACCTTGCGCCGCAGCTCCAAGCCCGAAACCGTCGGTGCTGCACCGGGCACCACCACTTGTCGGCCGTCCAGCTCCAAGAAACCGCCGTCACCGGCAAAGGGCTGCTCCGCCGCCGCCGGCTCCTGGGCGGTGAGCTCGAAGCCACCTCGATTCAGGGCGCCGTCGCCCCGGAAAACGGCGGTGTTGCCGTCGCGGATGGCGCCGTCCTGTTGCACCGCCATCTCGAAGTTGTTGACGTCGAAATAGCGCACCAGGGTGCCCGTGCCCCCAGGGGGTGGAGGCAGCACGTCGCGCACGAGATCGATATTCACCGTTACCACTTGGCCGTCGGCGTCGATCTGACCGGCGGCGGTGCCCGCCATTTGCAGCTGGGTATGGTTGGCGAAGAGGTTGAACGCGCCTTCGGGCACTTGGCCGATGGTGTACGAGCCGGCCGCGTCGGTGGTGGCGAAGAGATTGCCCAGGCCGGGCACGGTGCTGTCGAGGGTGACGCCCACCCCGGCGACCGGCAAGCCGTCGGGATCGAGGGCCAGGCCGGTCACCGTGCCGGTGCCGCTGAGCACCAGGTCTTGGGTCAAGGTCTCGCCGTGGGTCATCAGGCTCAGACCGGAAGCCACCGCCCGCTGAGCGCCGTTGGAGTCGAAGGCGGTCAGGGTGTAGGGGCTGCGCGCCACCGGCAGCATGTCGAAGCGGAAGCTACCGTCGACGGAAGTGGTGACCTCGCGGTTGAGGGGCGCCAGCCGCACCCGGATATTGGGCACCGGGGTCGATCCGTCGGCGGCGAAGACCGTGCCGGCGATATTGGCCGCCGCCTCGAGCGCCACGGTGACCGACAGATTCTCACCCACCAGCAGATTCGACTCGATCGAGCCGCCCAGCTCCTCGAAGGGATCCATGGCGGAGATCGAGAACGGACCGGCGAGCACTGCCGGGAAGCTCACCACGCCGTCGGCGTCGGTGATGCCCTGTTGAGTGCCGCCGAAGATGGTGCCGCTGGTCAGCAATACCTGGGCGTCGGTCACGGTCGATCCGCCGGCGTCGACCACCGTCACCACCACCGAGCCTTGACCGTTCAGGATCAAGTCCGTGGCCACCACCTCGTCGGCGGTGCTGATCGACGCGGTGCCGCGGGCGCGGTCGCCGCTGGTGGGCTCCTCCGCGTCGAGGGTGTAGGCGCCCAAGGGCAAATTTTCGAAGCGATACACACCGGCGGCGTCGGCGATCACCTGGCGCGACGACGGCTCGAGGGACACCACGGCGTCGGGCACCGGGGTGGAGCCGTCCGACGCCAAGACCGTGCCCGTGAGGGTGCCCGACGGCGTCAGGGTGACGGTGACGGCGACTTCCTCGCCGTCGAATTCGAGGTTGTCGGTGGCGATGCCACCCAGGCCGGAGTCGGCGTCTTGGGCCGACACCGTGAACGCTCCGACAAAGACGCCGTCGACCGCGAAATCACCCACCGCACCGGTGGTGACCGTGGTCGTGCCGCCGAACACGCTGCGGCTGGTGACCGTGACCGACACGCCGGAAACCGGGAAGCCGAGGGCGGTTTCCACGATGCCCGACACCCGGCCGCGACCGAGGTAGGTGATGTCCGAGGTGACCACCTCGCTGGTGCGGGTGATCGTGGCGCTGGTACGACCGCGATTGCCGGCGCCGTCGGAGGCGTTGACGGTGTAGACCCCGAGGGGCACGAAGCCGAATCGGTAGTTGCCGGCGGCGTCGGTGGTGACCGTGCGCGACGCCGGGCCGGTCAAGGTCACGGTGACCCCCGGACCCACCGCGGACAGCCCGTCGCGGCCGAAGACCGTGCCGCGAATCGAGCCGGCAGCGGTCAAGTGGATATCGATGACGCTCGAAGTGCCTTCCACCAGGGTGCCCGTGGATCGGCCCCGCAGGCCGGTGGCGGGATCGATCGCCTCGGCCACCACATCGCCCGGCGGCAGATTCTCGACCTCGTAAACACCACCGGCGTCGGCGTTGGTGGAGCGGAAATCGTCGCCGGAGGTCACGGTGACCCGCGAGTTGCGCACGGTCTCACCGCGTGGGCTGAACACCGTGCCGGTGACCCGGCCGATGACCGGGGAGAGCTCCACCAGGCCGACATCGGTGATGCCGTCGGCGACGGCCGGAACCGCCGCCGATTCACCGTCGGCCACTAAACCGGCGATGATCGAGCGGGCGAAGACGAAGAGAGGCCCGACCCCGGCCGGCACGTTCGGGATGGAGAACGCACCCGCGGCGTCGGTGACGGCAGAGAACGTGCCCAGCACCAAGGCGGTGACCCCTTGGACCGCCGCCCCTTCCCCGTCGACCACTTGGCCGACCACGGTGGTGGTGGCGTCGAAATCGTCCGGATCGAGGCCGAGCTCGATCTCGGTGCCGTCCGAAATGCCGTCGCCGTCGGTGTCGGCCATCTGCGGATCCAAGCCGCGGAAAATCTCATCGCCGTCGAGCAGACCGTCGTCGTCGCTATCGCCATCCAGGGGATCGGTTTCCCAGATGATCACCTCGTCGCCGTCGGACACGCCGTCGCCGTCGCTGTCGGCCCGGTCGATGCGGGTGCCGAGCTCGTATTCCTGCAAATTCGTCAGGCCGTCGAAATCGTTGTCTTGACCGGCATCGCCGGCGTCGTTGGGATTGAGGCCGTTGGCCGCCTCGTAGGCGTCCGGCAGACCGTCGCCGTCGGCATCCTCAGGGATCAGGATCGTCAGGTTGACCGAGGCGAGAAATCCCTCGGCCCGGGCTTGGATGGTGGCCAAGCCGCGGCGGTGGGCGGTGACGATGCCGTCTGCGTCCACCGAGGCGATGTTGGGGGCGGTGGAGGTGAAAAGGGTGGCCCGATTGGCGGCGTTCAGGTTCAAGATCTGGCCGTCGGGCATCTTCGCCAACAAGAAGACGCGGACGGTTTCGCCCACCGAGGTGAGAGTGGTTTTGCCGCCTTCGACCTCTAGATTGACGCTGTTGGGAATCGGCAGGTAATAGGAAGTGTCGATCCTGCCCACCATGGTGCGACCGTTGGGGGTCAGCTCGATCAGCTCGGATTGACCGCGGATCAGCTCGCCGTCACGCACGCAGGCCACGCGCACCCGATAGAAGCCCGGCTCCGTGGGCACGTTGGGCAAGGCGAACGAGCCGTCGGGGTTCACTTGCACGGTGCGGTTGAGGATCGACGCTGTGCAGGTCTCGTCGAGATCGTTCTGGGGGAATCGCTTGGTCTGGGCGGAAAGCTCAAAGACACCCATTGCCGTGAGCAGCACCAGACAAACGGCCGGCCAAAGCCGAGAGCCAAAACCGCGGGTCCGTCGCTGTGCGGACGCCTCCTGAGCTTCTCCAACCTCTGCGGGCGTCACTTCCGTCGGTGTCAAAGGCCGGCTCGTCATGGGCGTCTCCGTAGCTGCTGTCGCACTCATTCGCTGGGATCTCGGATAGAAGTGGTGAGGTAGTGGATCGGGCTCGGGACCGAGGGTTAAGGGGCCGAGCCCGGTCCCAAACCGAGCACCCGGGTCCGTAGCTCGGCGGGGGTGGTGGCGAAGAGGTGCTTGTCGCGCAACATCGCGTCGAAATAGCTGAGGTAGTAATGATTGGTCATTTTCAGCTCACCGCTCGGAAGCCGGACGACGGTGTCGTAGCGCAGGATGCTCTCCGGTGAAGAAGCGTTTTTGCCCGTGCTGTGAAAGATCACATAGAGGGGATCGGCGTCCACGACCGCCCAAACATGTCGCCCGTCCACCAGGGCTTGGTGAAAGGCCTTCTTTTGATCGGCGGTCAGCTCTTCGAGCCGCCCACGAATCTTGGCGGCGCTACCGGGTGTATAACGGCCCATGAAGGCTTCGTAGTCGCCGGCGGCGAAGCGCCTCCAGGTGTCGTGATAGAAGCTCAAGATCTCGCCGTCCGGAGCGCTACCGCCCAGCACGTCGAAGTCCACCACCTTGGACCGGAACACCAGCTCCACTCGAGACCCCAAGTCCAAAGGCAGGCTGTAGCGGTAGGTTTCGAAACCCGGAAGCGGCCTCGACACAGCCTGCGCCTCGTAGCGGACCGGCTCCCTCAGCATTTTTTCCAAGGCTTCGAGCACCATCTTGCGCGCCGGTGTCTTGCTCGAAATCATTTCGGCGTAGAAGCCGTCACCCTCCACCGCTCGCAAGGAAAACGCCCGAAGATAGGGCTCTTTCGGCGGCCGCGCCACCTGCCAAAGGAAAAGGTCCACCTCACCCAAACGTGCCCGGCCCACCACGTCTACATTGCGGAATCCGGCGAAACCCTCTCGCCAACGCTCCACCTTCCTCGGCACGGTGGCGTCGGACGCGGCCGATTTGGGATCTCGCAGCAACTTTTCGGCCCTCAGCACATCGCCGGCACGCAACGATCCCATGAGGTCCGCGAAGGCGGCTTCGCTCGGATCCAGACTTTTGCGGGTGAGAAATTGCTCTAAGCCGGGAGCTCCGTAGTCCTGCCATTCCATTTCGAAACGCATGGAGGTCGGAGTCGTCTCGAATTCCACGTGCCCAGGCACCACGAGGCTGATGGGCTCGAAAGACCAAGCCGGAGCCACCATGAATATGGATCCGAAGACGAGAAAAATCGAAATCAAACAACGCATCATTTATGAGCTCCAAAGCTGCTTCAAAGCTGATCAGAACGTGAAATTCGCGCTCGTGGCAATCGAGTGGCTGACTCCGACGCAGACATCGGCAAACGGCACACAGGCTTCGGCTGTGAAGGTGATCTCGCCGACTCCGATTTGGCCCGTGAAGTTGTCACCGCAGGCATCCTTATTCCAGAAGACCGAGCCCGTGTACGGGATGGTGATCTTCAACGGGGTGATGTTGAAGCCGGCGCAGTACTCCCGATCGACGGGACCGATCTCAATTTCCAAACAGGCTTCCCCTTCCAACGAAACCCGCGGCTCGACGATAAAGCCGGCCGATAGGCTACCGAACACACAATCGATATCTGTGCAGTCGTTCACCCGATAGCCGGCCGAGCCGGCAAAGGAGAGGAAGCTGTTGAGGAACACGCCGGCGTTGAACTCGAACTCGAGCTCCACCACCTCGAGATCCAGCTCGAGATCGAAGGGCGCGCCCCAAATCGGAATATCCTCGATCGCGGCGTTGAGGGAGACCATCGCCTGGGCTTCTCTCACACCTTCGTCGATGATGCCGTCGACGGGATCACAGCAGTCTTTGCTCTTGGCGGACACACTGCCCTTGACCTCTTGGATGGTGATGTCGACGCCCGGGATGTAGTTCACCGCGCTGTTGATGAGGTTGACCACGGCCGTGGGCGCTCCCACCTCGATGCCCACCGAGGTATCGTCGGTGAATTCGGAGGTATCCACGTCCTCACCCACACACTCGCCCATCATGCACATGTCGTTTTCCGTGCACATGTCCATGTCGTCGCATTCTTCACCGTCGGTTTGGCTGGTGTCCTCTTCGCAAACCCCCATCATGCAGATGGCCAGGCTACAGCCGCTCATATCGTCGCAGCGCATGCCATCCATACCCGGATCCGGATCGTTCACACACATGCCCATGGCGTCGCAGGAGTCGGTGGTGCAGGAATTGTCGTCACTGCAATCCTTGGGCACGCCGCTGCAGCTGCCTTCGGAGCACACATCGTTTTCCGTGCACGCATCCATGTCGTCGCAAGAGCCGACCCGGAAATCTTGCACACAACCCTGATCCGGCAAGCAATTGTCGGAGGTGCACTCGTTGCCGTCGTCACAGTCGAGCATGTCGCCGCGGCAGAAGCCGCCCATGCAGGCGTCGTTTTCAGTGCACAAGCTGTTGTCGTCGCAGGGAGTGCCGTCGGGCTCCATCTCGAGCTTCACACACACACCCATCTGGCATTGATGCTCGCCACAAATCGACCCGTCACTACAGCTTTGACCCTCGTTTTGGGGCTGGTTCTCACAGGAGCCCTCAACACAAAGATCCTGGGTGCAGGGGTTGCCGTCGTCGCAGCTGTCGGCGCAGGTGGGTGGCGGTGGCGGCGGCACACAGCCGTGCCAACCCGCTTTGAACACACCAAATCCGGGATCGGAGCAGATCTGCTCGCCGTCATCGGTCACCGTGGCGGTGCCCGTGGCGACGAAGGCCTGCTGATCGTGATCGAAGGAGAAGACCTCCACCTGCTGACCGATGGGCATGCCCGAGCTGGGGATGCACAGCTGCGCCGGCGGATCGAACTTCGCTCCGGCGGGTTGGATGGTCCAAGCCAGCATGAAGCTGGAGCCCATGGGCGGCTCCATGGGCACGCGCTCGTTGCGCACCTGGGTGACCGAGATCTCGCAATCGGTGCTGCCGTCCGGGCAGGTCACCGAGTTGGCGTAAACCGTCAGCTCGGCGCCCGGCACATTGGCCATCTTGACGGTGATGTCTTCGGTGGCGCTGGCTTGCACACCGCTGTCGACATCGAGGGGCAGCAGGTAAATCGGACGGTCAAAGGCGTTGTCCCGGCCCGAGATGGTGGTCAGGTCGAACTCCAGGGTCGGCCAGACGCCGGGACGCGGGGTGGTCGAGCCGATGACCTCGAAGAGGATCGAGCCCACGGGCACGCCGGAGATGGCGAAACGACCCATGTCGTCGGTCACGGTCTGGAGGGCCGTGCCTTCCACGTGAATGGTGACCCCGGGCATGGGATCGTCCTGATTGTCGAGCACCAAGCCGACTAAGCGGGTGTCCTCCGCCGGCCCCGGAGCGTCGCCCGAGGCGAAGAAGAAGGCCGCCGAGGCGCCTCCCAATCCGGGGAAGGTGGCTTCCGCCCGGTTGTTGTTCAGGCCCGCGTCGGGTCCCAGGGTCCAGTCCGCGCTGGCCAAACCGTCGAGATCGGTGGTCACCAGGGCCGACGGCGAGCCGCCGAAGCTGCCCTCGCCTTCGGTGACGTTGAAGGTCACATCCACCCCCGAAACGGGATTGCCGCCGCTGTCGGTCACCAACACCACCAACGGCTGGGGCGGTTGGCGCTCGATCACACCGTGTTGATTGTTGCCCGAGAGCACCAGGATTTGGGTCGGCTCAGAGGGGGTGGCCTCGGCGCAGAATTCCACCGCGTCGACGAATCCCGGAGCGGTGACCCGCACCCGGTTGTTACCCGCTCCCGAGCGTCCGCTGAGCTGGAAGCGCACACTGGCGTGGCCGACGTCGTCGGTGGTGACCTCCACCCTGCTGCCTTCCTCGGGGAAGGACCTCAGGATGCCGTCGCCGCGGGAGACCTCGAAGATTACCTTCTCGCCCGGCAAGGAATCCCCTTCGGAGGTTTCGAGGGCGACGATCAGCGGCTCGGGAATTTCGTTGAAGACCTCCGCCGATTGATTGTTGCCCGCCAGCAGCACGATGCGCTGCCCCGCCTTGTCCCGCACCGTGATGTCGATGGTGTGGGTGCTCGAGTTGCCCATGCGATCCCGGGCTTCGGCCACCAGGGTGTTGGCGCCGCGCTTAAGCAGCAAATTGGTGACCAAGAAGCTGCGATTCGCCACCTCCGCCTCGACACCGTTGACGAAAACGTCGCAGTCGTCGGCGTTGATGGTGGTGCCGGTGACGAGATCGTTCACCAAGCCGGCCACGTCGGTTTGAAGGGAAGTCAGAATCGCCCCGTCTCCCGGGGTTTCGATGCGCACCACCGGCGGCGAGGTGTCGCGCACGGCGATCACGCTGGCCGTGCCCACCCGACCCTCGGCATTACGGGCCACGGCGGTGATCACGTTGCGGCCCTCGCGCAGGGGCACGCCGGTGATGGAGAAATCATTGCCCACGAGATTGGCGGGCAACCCGTTGACCTCCACAGTCTCGGCCGCGTCCTCCACGGTGCCCGTGACGTCGACGAGCTCGTCGACGGTCAGCAGCCCGGAGCTCGGGGAATCGATGGAGATTTCGAGGGTCGGTGCGCCGAGATCGAAACACCAAGAAGCCGTGCCGGGGTTGCCCGCGACATCGACGGCGGCGATTTCACCCTGATGCTCGCCGACATCCAATGCTGTGCCCGGCGACCAAGAGATGCAGCTGCCGGCGACGGTGGCCTCGGTGCTGCGGTCGACCCCATCGACGATGAGCTGCACCGTCGCCTCGTCGATCCCGGACACGGCATCGGCGAAGCAGGCCCGAACCTCGGGCTGAAGCTGCAGCGTGCGGGTCGGGCACGGCACCGGATTGAAGAGGCTGGAGTCGAAAGTCGGGGCGGTGAGGTCGATGGAAAGGGTGAGGTTGGCGTCCGCCGAATTGCCCGCGCGGTCGGTCACGATCGCGGGCACGGCTTGGTCGGCACCCTCGGTGTCGACTGTGCGTGGGCCGGGGCAGGCGAAAACCCCCGAGAGGGCGTCGGCGCAGCTGAACGATACGTTGACCGGGCCTTGATGCCAACCCGCCGCGTTCGGAGCCGGGTCGACGGAAGCGATGATCGTCGGCGGTGTGCGATCGACCACCCAAGTCGCCAGGGCCGTGGCTCCGTTGCCGAGGGTATCGGCGATGGTCACGACCACCTCCCGCTCCCCTTCCTCCAGCCCGACCGACGTGCAGACGAATCCTTCGGCATCGAAGACACAGGAATCGGTGATGTCGACGCCGTCCACGGTCACCGTCAGGCTTCCGGGATCGACATCCGCGCCGAGGTCGTCCAGAGCGACAACCAGCTGCGGATCCACTTGATTGCTGTACACGAGCGGGTTCGGGGTTTCCCAGGCGCTGGTGTCCTGGGTTTCGAAACCATCGGCAAAGATGAAGTCTGTTCGACCGCCGATGAAGATACTCGGCCCCGTGGTATCGACCGCGAAAGCGAGGCTGTCCGTGCTCGGATTGCCGGCGTTGTCCTGGATAGAAACCGTCAGCTCATGGGCACCGTCGGCCACAGGCGACGCCTCACAAATCGCCCGTGAGGCCAGCACGTTGCAGGACGGCAGAAAGTTGACGCCGTCGAGCTCGATCACCAGAGACGACAGGTTCACACCCGATGCTGCGTCGGAATAGGTGACCAAGAAACCAGGCGTATTGTCGTTGGTCACCGTTCCGAACAAGACCTGAATGTCCAGGTCTGGCGGATCGGTATCCACGCCCTTCGCGGTGATCGACCCGGGCTCTTGGGCCTCGAGCTGTGGACACCACCCGCCGACCATTCCGGCCAGCACCGCGCCCGTGATCGCCAACACTGAGACCCGGCGGAACGCCTGAAATACGACAAGCGCACCTCTACCGACAACAACTCCAGGGCTGGGAGACATCCACTCTACTCCTCGAAAGCGAACCTAGACGAAAGCTCGATTGTACTTATTGCCGCATGAGTATAGTTATTTAGCCAAATGGGCACAAGACCGTCCGGACTCTTTGTGGAATCTTCACTTTCGAGCTGCGGGATTGAAAAAAAAGAGCTGAGATTCCAGAGAAAATCGCGTTCTCAGGCATAGGCTCTGAACACTACCAGCGAGGATTTCGGAAAAAATGAGCTCATTTTTGGACCAACCGCTCAAGGAGATCCCCTTTCTGGTGGTCGACCTCGAAACCACGGGGGTCATTCCCGGCAAGGACCGGGTGATCGAAATCGCTGCGGTGGCGGTGGTGCCCGGCTCCGAGCCGAGGATCGTGCTTGATACGTTGGTGGATCCCGGCATCGAGGTGAGCTGGACCGAGCTGCACGGTTTGACCGACGGCGACGTCCAGGGAGCTCCGTGCTTGCCGGAGGTGGGAAAAGCTCTGCGGCCGATGCTGGCCAATCGCGTGTTGGTTTGCCACAACCTGAAATTCGACCAAGATTTCTTGCTGCGCGAGCATCTTGCACGATCGGTTCGCAAGTCTTTGCACCCTCGAGCTGTTCCGGGTCCTCTTCGGTGGCAAACGCAGCCTCGACCGTGCTTGCGCCTACGTCGGCGTGACCCACGAGAACGCCCACAGCGCCGCCGGCGACGCCCTAGCCACCGGCCTTCTGCTGCGCGAGCTCCTGGCCTATTGCCGGAAGAAAAAAATCACCACCCTGCGGCACCTGATGGAAAAGCACGACGTCTTTCAATCGATGCTGAATCACCGCCTCCTGCCGTCCCCCCCTTCCATGGTCACCCCGCAACAAATCCACACCAAACCCAGATCCGCTGCGAGCTCACCGCGAAAGATCTCCGCCGCCCGTCAATATCTGGACGCGGTGACCGACGTGCTCTCGGACCTGCGGGTCGATCCCGACGAGCTGACCTACCTCCACAACCTGCGAGCCGACCTCGGCCTGCCACCCAACAAGCAGCGCGCCGTGCACGCGAGGGTCTTCTCCGCGATCCTCAACCGCTATTGCGAGGATCAAATCCTCGACCTCCAAGAAGCCCACCACTTAGCCACGGTCCATCGATGCTTGGCTGAGCTCGGCTGGGCACCGGGAGGGGATCCGGGTTATTGAGGGATCCCTCGACACTTGAGCCCGTTTTTCAGAAAAGAGCGCGTCTCCTGGATGAAGACATCAAACTGAACACAGCGGACTAACCCCAAGCTCCGACCCAACGCAGATCATCCATCAGACGTTCGAGCCGAGGCCCACGCCTGCTCGATGTGGCGAAGCATGCTCAAACTCTCAAAGGTGCTGAAATGAACCCCCGACTTCGGCTTTTCGCGCTCGTGCTCCTGCTCCTTCTCTCCTGTTTGCTGCCGTCCCTGACGATCGGCCAAAGCTCTGAGGACCCGGCAACGGAGGCAGAGACGGACACAGAAACGGCTGGTTTTGACGGTTTTCATTCGACGCTCGATGAGAAGATTCTGAGCTTGCTCAGCCCGGATCAGATCCAGGCGTTTATCGAGGGCACGCCCCCGGAGCAGCTGTATCTCTCCGATGGTCGGACCTTGGCGGAGCTGCTCGCCGACTATGGTCCGTTGTTGCCGGATTGCAGCGACCCTAGTGCCATTTTCTGCGACGGTTTCGAGACCGGTCAGGTGGACCTATGGGCGGAGGTGCTCGGCCTGCGGCTGCCGCCGGTGACGGTGCAAAGCTCTCCCGCCCACGGCGAGGCGGAGGTGGCCGTGACCCGGGAGACGATCCTGCACTTCTCGTCGCCCCTGCCCGCCGGAACGGTAATCGATAAGTCGGTGTTGTTCGCGGAATTCGCCGGCCAGGATCTACCGGCCCGCATTCATCTGTCGCCGGCGCGAGATCGGGTGACCCTCTTCTACGACCAAGGCCTTCCCGCCAGCGCTCGCATCCGGGTGCGCCTGGTGGGCGACGCGCTGCTCGACGCCGGCGGCAATGCCGTGGACGCCGACGGTGACGGCGAATACGGCGGCACGGCGGTGATCGATTTCGACACCCTGTCGTTGACCTCGGTGCCCGGCACCCGAGTTTGCGGCAGTGTGTTCGCCTCGGAGCTGATGACCGGCGACGCCGGCAGCCCCATGGACCAACCCCTGAACGGGGTGGCGATCACCGTCGACGGCCAGGAATCGGTGCTCTTCACCCACACCGACAATATGGGCAACTTCTGCTTGGATCCGGCGCCGGCAGGGCGATTCTTCGTACACATCGACGGTCGGACGGCCACCAACCAGGTGCCCACCGGCGCCTACTATCCGTTCGTCGGCAAAGCTTGGGATTCGGTGGTCGGCCAGGAGATCCACATCGGCAACGTCTATCTGCCCCTGGTGGTCGACGGCACCCTTCAGAACACGAGCATGGAGGAGGAGACCGAGATCGAGCTGGCGGATAGCGTGCTCGCTGAGCATCCGGAGCTCGAGGGCACCCTGCTCATGGTGCCGCCGGACTCCCTCTACTCCGACGACGGCACCCGCGGCGGCATGGTGGGCATCGCGCCCGTGGCGCCGGACCGCCTGCCCGGCACCTTGCCCGAAGGATTGAATTTTCCCTTGGTGATCACCGTGCAAACCGACGGCGCCACCAATTTCGACAACCCGGCACCCATTTGCTTCCCCAATCTGCCGGATCCGACCACCGGTGAGCCGTTGGAGCCCGGCCAGAAGAGCGCCCTGTGGAGCTTCAACCACGACACGGGCCGGTTCGAGGTCAAAGGACCGATGACGGTGACCGACGACGGCTCCTTGGTCTGCACCGACGAGGGAGTGGGGGTGGAAGCCCCGGGTTGGCACGGCACCCAGCCGGGAACCCAGCTCGAAGGCGGGGCCGACAACGAGCCCGACGACGGGGATCCGTGTGCCGACCCGGCCCATCGCCGTCTGCTCGATACCTTGGATCCGAGTCTTTATCCCCAGTCGGTTCAGGACGCCCTGGCGGCCATCGGCGGAGAGTGGCAAGTGGCGGACGATCCGTCCACTGCGGCCTTCACCGATTTGACCTTTGACGAATATTCGGTGGTCATCGGAGACGACGAGTTTCCCGCCGGCTTCACCCCTCAAGACTTCGTTCGAGAGTTTCTCCGAGGACCCAACGAAGCCTTGAACAACGGCGCTTTCAACACCGTCAACCAATTCACTTGGCAGGGCACGGGGCCGCAAGCCCAGCTCGGCGACGTCTACGACATCGATATTTTCGGACCGGACAACGGTTCCGTGATGCTCACGGCCCTGAACGACCTTTCTTGGCAATTCTCGATCATCAATACCTCGACCCACGGTCAGCATCCCCTCTACGGGGCTCGGGAATTCGGCTTCGAGCCCCTGCCCAACGGCGATTGGAAGTTTTACACCAAGGGTTTCTCCAAACCCGCGAGCACCTTCAATCGCCTCGGCATTCCCCTCAAAGACAGCGGATGGTTGGCCATGGTGACGGGTCTGCCCTTGGAGCTTTTCAATCGGCGGACGGGGGCCCCGCCGACCCTGACCGAACGCCAGGAGATGTTCATGTCTCACCCGCCGACCCACAAGGACTACGGATTGCCCGAGGCGCCGACCTGCGCGGGAGGCAGCCGGGAACCAGGGCTCGATGACGGGCTCAATGACCGGCTCGCCGGCCGGGACAAGGGCTCCGACTCCAGATTCTTTTACTATCGGCTGGAGTATTCCGACCTGGAAAGCATCGCCACGGTGAGGGTGCAGCAAGGCGTCACCAGCCACCAAGGATATTTCTCCGGCATCCTGCCCTCCGGCGTGCACTACAACCTCTATCTCTACAATCCCGAGTCGGGTCTGTACGGATACGCCGGCGGTCAGGCGGCCGTCTTCGGTGTGACCGACCTGGGCATGGTGCATGTGGATTCCCCGGTCGGCCCGGACTCGGACGGTGACGGCCTGGGCGAGGTGGCGGAATTCATCGTCGGCACGGATCCGGGCGTGGCCGATTCCGATGCCGACGGCACCCTCGACGGCGCCGAGATCAATCAGGGCACCGATCCCCTCGACGGTCTGCCGGTCGCCACCGGCATCCTGGCTTCCGTCGACACCCCCGGTGAGGCGGTGGACGTATGTGCCTCCGACAACGTCGCCGTGATCGCCGATTCGCAAGCCGGAATTTCCGTGCTCAATGTTTTCAACGACCTCAATCCCACCATCGTCGCCCAGGTGGACACGCCGGGCGATGCCCAAGCGGTGACCTGCTCCACCCAGCGGGTGGTGGTGGCCGACGGCTCAGCGGGTTTGGCGGTGATCGACGTCAGCGATCCGCCGGCCGCTTTCATCGTGCATCAGGTGCCCCTCTCCGGCTCGGCCCAGGCGGTGCGGGTGGCGGGCAATTTGGCCTTCGTCGGCACCACCTCGGGTCAAATCGCGGTGATCGAGCTGGGCAGCGGCAGCGTTTTACAGCAGCTGAGCCTTTCCCGTGAGATCCAAGACCTGGCGATCGCGGGCGAAACCCTCTACGCCCTCACCACCCAATCCATCCACGTGATGCCCTTGTTGCAAGGCGATCTGCGGATCACCTCCTCGGTGAGCTTCTCCGGCAGCACCGGCGCCGGAGGTCGACGGCTACGCCTCTTCGCCGGCGGACCCGTGCTCTACGCCGCGCACACCGCCGGCTACGACACCTACGACATCAGCGATCCATTGCATCCTCAGCTGATCGCCGCAGGCGACACCGATCAATTCGGCTGGAAGCAAATCGTCACCAACGGCTCCGGCCTCGGCATTGCCGCGGTCAGCCCCAACAGCACCAACGACGGCCCCCATCACGTCTCCGTCTACGACGTGCGGGATCCGTCCCAAACTGAGCTTTTCCTGGCTCAATTCGAAACCCCGGGCCTGGCGGCGGCGGTTTCGGTATTCAACGGTCTAGCCTACGTAGCCGATAGCGGCTCCGGGCTCCAAGTGCTCAGCTACCTGGCCTACGACAACCTCGGCATGGCGCCGACCATCGCCCTGGACACCAACTTTTCCGACGGTCAAGCGGAGGAAGGCAAGCTCATGCGCTTGACCGCCGAGGTCGGCGACGATGTCCAGGTACGTCACGTGGAATTTTTCGTCGACGGTGAGTCGGTTTCCCGCGACGGCAACTTCCCCTTCGAATACCGCTTCTTGACGCCGCTGATCGCCGAGCAAGCCTCGTTCACGATCCAAGCCAGGGCGACCGACACCGGGGGCAATGTGGCGGAGACCGCGGAAACCGTGATTGCCCTGATCCCCGACGCCACCCCGCCCCAGGTGATCGCCACCTCGCCGAGGGACGGCGGCACGTCCCAACCGGACACGGTGCAGGTGGTGTCGGCCACCTTCAGCGAGCCGATCGACGATACCTTGCTCGACGCCGGCACCTTCCGGCTTTTCTCCACCGGGCCCGACGGTCTACCGGGCACCGGGGACGACGTGGCCGTGGTCGGCGCGGTGACCTACGAGCCCGAGACCCGGGCCGCCCTGCTCTCCCTACCCGCCCCCCTCGGCCTGGGCACCTACCGCGCCGAGCTCGACGCCGCGCTGCGGGATTTGAGCGGCAATCCCCTCGACGACACCGTGGTGTGGGATTTTTCGATTGTCGATGGCACCATCAGCTCCGTGCCCGGCGGCGGAAATTGGAGCGATGTAGCCACCTGGACCGAGGGTCGGCTGCCCAACGCCGCCGACCTGGTGTCGATCCGTGGAACGGTGACCCTGGACATCAACACCACGGTCAGCGGATTGACCGTGGCCGCCGGGGCCACCCTCCAACAAGGTGGGTCGAGCCGTATCCTCGAGGTCACGGACCGCACTGTCAACCACGGCGCCCTATCCGGTGCGTGGTTGAATCTCAGGGCCTTCGGAGACGTGATCAACAACGGGGTCTGGACCGCGGATTTAGTGCTCGACGGCCCCGCGTCCCGCAGCATCACCGGTGCCGTGCCCATCGACGGTGAGGTTGAGCTTCGGGACAGCTTCGAGATCACCGAGGACGCGCTATTCAACGGCCCTCTGGATCTCAACTTCTTCACCCTGACCCTCAATGCACCCACCACCGTCACCGTCGGCGGCGTGGAGAGCACCGGCACCATCCTCGGCGGCGGAACCCTCGGCCTCACCGGGTCGATCGAGGTGGAAGCCAACGCTCATATCGTCGGAAATGTGCTCGTGCAGCCCGGGACGTTCATCCAAAACCGAGAGGATTACGCACGCACTCTGTCCGTGGAAGGTGACTTCACCAATCTCGGCACGATTCAAAACCATGCCGGGGGTGGGTCCCTGACCCTCGAGGTGGGCGGCAGCATCGTCAACGAAGGGCCGTGGATTGCGGACCTCGATTTCATCGGCAACGCGCCGCGCAGCATCACCGGCGAGGTACCCATTGGCGGCCGAGTAGAGCTCCGGGACAGCTTCGAGATCACCGAAGACGCCCTGTTCACCGGGCTTTTGGATCTCAACTTCTTCACCCTGACCCTCAATGCACCCACCACCGTCACCTTCGGCGGTGTCGAAAGCACCGGAACGATTGTCGGCGGCGGAACCCTCGGCCTCACCGGCGCCATCGACATGGAAGCCGGTGCCTATGTCGCGGGCAATGTGCGGATTCAACCCGGCACTTTGCTGCAAAATCGAGAGGACTACGCCCGCACCTTCTCCGTTGAAGGGGATTTCACCAACCTAGGCACGATTCAAAACCACCCCGGCGGCGGCTCCCTGACAATCGAAGTGGGCGGCAGCATCCTCAATGAAGGGCCCTGGACCGCCGATCTCGACTTCATCGGCACCGATCCACGGTCCGTCACCGGCGCCGTGTCCATCGCGGGCCGGGTAGAGCTCCGGGACAGCTTCGAGATCACCGAGGACGCCCTTTTCACCGGGCCTTTGGACCTCAACTTCTTCACCCTGACCTTGGACGCCCCCACCACCGTCACCTTCGGCGGCGTCGAGAGCACCGGCACGATCATAGGCGGCGGCACCCTGGGTCTAACCGGAGCGATCGACATGCAATCCGGCGCCACCGTCGACGGCAACGTGCTCGTGCAGCCGGGCACCCTGCTCCGGAACCGCGAGAATTACACTCGCACTCTCTCTGTGGAAGGAAATTTCACCAACTACGGCACCATTCAAGATCACCCCGGCGGCGGCTCCTTGATGATCGAGGTAGGCGGTAGCATCGTCAACGAAGGACCGTGGACCGCGGATCTCGACATGATCGGCACCGATCCACGCAGCATCACCGGCGCCGTGCCCATCACCGCGCGAGTCGAGCTCAACAGCAGCTTCGAGATCACCAACGACGCTGTCTTTGCCGGACCCATCGATTTGAATTTCTTCTCTCTGACCCTCAACAGCCCGAGAACCGTGACCTTCGGCGGCGTCGAAAGCACCGGCACCCTGATCGGTGGCGGAACCCTGCGTTTGGCCGGAGCGGTGATCGACATGACCGCCAACGCCTACGTCACCGGCAATCTGGCGGTGGCCGCCGGAACCACCTTGCAGAACCAAGTGGGTTACGCCCGCCAGCTTTACGCCGGCGGGGATTTCGCCAACCACGGCACGATTCAAGAGCATGCCGGTGGCGGCTCCTTGAGCGTGAAGGTGGGCGGTAGCATCGTCAACGAGGGGTCGTGGACCGCTGATCTCGAGATGGTCGAAACCCAACCGCGCAGCATCACCGGCAGCGTGCCCATCGCCGCCGACATCGAGCTCGGGGGTAGCTTTGAGATCACCAACGACGCCGTCTTTGCCGGATCCATCGACCTGAATTTCCACTCCATTACCCGCAATGCACCCGGCACCTTGACCTTCGGCGGGGTCACCAGCACCGGTACGATCATCGGTGGCGGAACCTTGCGGTTGGCCGGAGCCACCATCGACATGGCCGGCAACGCCTATGTCACCGGCCATGTGGCGGTGACGACGGGCACCATCCTGCAGAATCAATCCGGATACGCCCGGGCGCTCAATGTCGACGGCGATCTGACCAACAACGGCACCATCCGCCACCACCCGGATAGCGGCTCCATGAGCCTTTCCGTCACCGGTACCTTGACCAACAACGGCACCATCACAGCAACGATCAATCCGTGATCCTCGGGCTTTCTTTCGATGTCTTGATTATTTTCTGGGACACTTAATTTTTTTCTGGGACACTTGATTTTTTTCTGGGACAAAGATCCCGAGACCTGCACTTAGTCGTCAACCAGCAGGTGCTTAGGCTGGTTGACGACACATAGACCGCAGGAACGAAAGGATCAAACGATGCCCGAAGCTGTTGATGTCAAGGATTGGCTCCAGAAGAATTTGTTCAAAACTACTTATCGGGGAGGGCTGGGACGCTGTGGTGGAGGCTGGAAAGAGGAAATTCGTAAGCTCGACATCTCCAACGTCGTCTTCCAGGGGAATTTCAAATACACCGACATTCGGAGCCATCCCAAAGGGGAGCTGATCACCTTGGCCTTGGAATCCGCGGAAAATCGGACCAGTCTCCCCCAATCGACGAGCTTCACCTACGACAAGGGATGGACCACCTCGGTCACCACCCAGACGACTCAAGCTCTCAAGCTCGAAGCCGGCATGACGATTTCGATTCCTCTGCCGGGCGAGTGGAACGTGGGCGGCAACTTCAAGATAGAGATGTCCGTCTCGGAAACGGAAAGCCACACAAAGTCGGTCCAAGAGCTGTGGTCCACCACCGTCAAGGTCGAGGTGCCCGCCCAACGAAAGGTCACGTGCTCCTTCCTGCTGCAACAGGCGGAGGTGAAGGCTCGGTACCAATTCATCGGACGCATTGCCGGTGATATCTCCTTCGAGTCGTGGTGTGTGGATCCCAATTCAGGCGAAGGAATCTTCCGAAAGAATTCCGGTCCTATTCATCATTGGGCCCAAGGACTGCCCATGCCCCGAGGAATGAGGCTGGACAACCGGGTTCTGTGGTTCGACGCCGAAGGCATCCTGACCGGAGACCAAGGCATCAGCATGAATACCAAATGGTGTGAGTGTCCCGTAGGCACTCCCGACAATAAATGCTGCTCGGAAGGCCAAGCCATCGATAAGGGCGATGCCGCCTACGGCATTTCCATCCTTGGTGAGCAATCGTACGACCAGTTGCTTTTGCAGGATTCCTAGGACCAGCCGATCGCGGTGCAGCCGATCGCGGTGACAGGCACTTAATGAACACGTTTCACCCCGGTCGGCGTGCCACAGATGTGCACAAATTTTCGAAGTGCACAAATTTACACGGTGCACAATTTCACCCAGCGCCTATATTTTTTGCCTGGCCTGCGCTCTCTATTGGTCAAGACGACGCTCCGACGGCACTCGAAGCCCGATGGAGCGATCCCAATCCATAAAAAGACCCGACATCGGAAAGTGATGGGATTTCGGGTCGAGCTACGGAGTCTTTATCGTGAAGAAAATGTTGTTGATGGTTGCCGGTGCGTGTCTATTGTCTCCCTTTGCCCTGGCGCAGGAGCTCGACTTCTCCAAAGATTTGCGGGTCGCCCCCGACCATGTCGGCCACGACATCCACTTTATGCGGGACGGCAATCTACAATCCGGTAAGAAATGCAACACCTACGAGCCTTCGGCGGCCGAGATGGACCTGGTGAACGCCGAAATCGAGCACTTCAAACGCACCACCGGTTTCATGGCTTCCGCCAAGGCCAATACCAACATTCAAGTGGCTTTCCACGTTTTGTACTACAACCGGCGCGGGCAGGTCATCGGCAACATCAGCGACCAGATGATCCAGGATCAGATCCAGGTCTTGAACGCCGCCTTTGCGGGCAGCGGTTTCAGCTTCACCCTCGCCAGTGTCGATCGGACCGAGAGCCGTAAGTACTACACCGGGTGCTACAACCAGGACTCTCGCATGAAGGCCGAGCTCGCCATCGATCCGGCCAACTACCTCAACATCTACACCTGCCAACCCTCCAGTGGCATCTTGGGATACGCCTACTACCCGAGCTCTTTCCCGGAAGACGACACCAACCACGGTGTGGTGCTTCTCGACGAGTCCCTGCCCGGCGGCTCGGCGGCGCCGTACAACCTGGGTGACACCGGCACCCACGAAGTCGGCCACTACCTCGGCCTCGCCCACACTTTCCAAGGCGGCTGCTCCGGCAACGGTGATTTTGTCGCCGACACCCCCGCCGAGGCCAGCGCCGCCTACGGCTGCCCGATTGGTCGCGACACCTGCGCCGGTGGCGGCCTCGACCCGATCTTCAACTTCATGGACTACACCGACGACGATTGCATGGACGAATTCACCTCCGGTCAGGTGACCCGCGCCCACGAGCAAATGGCCACCTACCGCCCGACCATGTACGGCAACTGATCTCTGAGGATCGACCCACCCGGGTGGGATTCGGCCGGCGTCACCCCTGGTGATCGCCGGCCGTTTTGCGTCTTGTTTTACCGCTACCGTCGGGTCGAGGTGCCAGGCATGTGTTGAACACGTTCAGTTTTTGAGGTACGTTTATTGAACACGTTCAAGTCAGCTCGAAAGGAGCTCCATCCATGCCAACCGGACAACGACTCCAACAGCTCACCCCGACCCTCGGGGGGCTACCCCGTTTGTGGTGGGACCTCAGCCTTCCCGTCTCCAGAAAGACCTATTGGATCAGCGCTGTGTTGCTCTTCGCGATCAAATACCTCGGCGACGTGGGGATCGCCCTCTTCAGTGTCGGTCACGTGCCTTGGAGCCTCTGGCACTATCTGAGCCCTTTTTGGGGACACCTCCTCACCATCGCCGACGAGCCGTGGGCGATGGCTTCGATGGTCCTATGGGCCCTGCCTTTCCTGTGGCTAGGAGCAACCCTGACGGCGCGACGGGCCAAACATGCGGGCATTCCTCCGTCGGTGGCCCTGGGATTCTTCGTGCCGGGGCTCAATTACTGCTTGGTTCTGGCCCTCGGCCTCGAGCGTGAGGAGGAGCTCCTGGGCGACGACGGTCTTATGGAGACGACTGGGGACGACGACGTGGATCCCGAGCTCGCGGAGCAAGCAAACGCCTTCCGGCATCTCTTGGTGTCGGTGGCGTGGGGAGCTCTTGCAGGACTGCTAACCTTCGTCGGACCGTTTTTCGTGCTCGAATCCCCCTACGGATTTGCGCTTTTCGCGGGTGGACCGTTTTGCGTCGGTTTGGTGACCGGCTTCTTGTACGGACGTAGATCCATTTCCTTGGGAAAAACCCAGGGGGTCGTGCAGCTCGCTTTGCTGGTCGGCTTGGGCGCCCTGCTCTTCTTCGGCATCGAAGGAGCGATTTGCCTCGCCATGGCCTATCCCTTGGCCGCGCCCCTGGCGGCCCTGGGAGGCATGATGGGCCACGCCTTTGCGCAACCCCACCGCTTCAGTCAGGCCCCGAGCGTGAGTCGACTGTGGATCTTCTTATTGTTGGCGCCTCTTCTGACCGCATTCGACCACGGCCGACCCCTGCCGGAATTTCGCGAGCTGGTGACCGCCGTGGAAATCGACGCCCCACCCGAGGCCGTCTGGCCCCACGTGATTCAATTCACGGAGCTACCCCCCGCCGACGAGCTGGTGTTCCGGTTGGGCATCGCACATCCGATCCGCGCCCGTATCGAGGGCGAAGGGGTCGGAGCCGTTCGTTACTGTGAGTTTTCCACCGGTCCCTTTGTCGAGCCGATCACCCGATGGGACGAGCCCTACCGGCTGTCCTTCGACGTCACCGACCAACCACCGACCATGGAAGAATGGAGCCCATACGACATCCACCCGCCCCATCTCACCGAAAGCTTGACCTCCCAACGGGGTGAGTTCCGACTGATCCCCTTGCCCGGCGGTCGAACGCGTCTCGAAGGCAGCACTTGGTACCGTCACGACCTCTATCCCCAGGCCTATTGGAATCTGTGGTCGGATAGTCTTATCCACACCATCCACCGGCGGGTGCTGGACCATATCGCCGACCGCAGCCTGCAACAGGAGCATCAGACATCGTGAATCTCGAATCGGCCTCTCCGACGGGCTTCGAGGCTACCTCCGGGCTCACCCAAAAAGGGGAGCAGACCCGCGCCAGAATTCTCGAAGCCGCGCTGTTTCTTTTCATGGAGAGAGGGTACGACCGAGCGACCATGCGAGAGATCGCTCGGCAAGCCGGGGTCTCCTTAGGCAACGCCTACTACTATTTCCGCTCTAAGGAGCACCTCATCCAAGGCTATTACGCCCAATCCCACCAGGATCATTTGCAAGCCTGTCGGGATATTTTGGAGCACGAAAAGAACCTGGAGGACCGGCTGAGGAAGGTGTTGGAGGCCAAAATCGTCACCAGCGAGCCCTATCACCAATTTGCCGGTGCTCTATTTAAGACCGCCGCCGACCCGAGCAGCCCCCTCTCACCCTTCAGCCCGGAATCCCAACCCACCCGTTCGCAAGCCACGCAGCTGATGGCCCAGGTGCTCGACGGCTCCGACGTCAACGCACCGGACGATCTAGCGGCAGAGCTGCCCAAGCTGCTGTGGCTTTATCTGATGGGTGTGATTCTCTTTTGGATCCACGATCGATCCCCGGGCTGCGCTCGGACCTTCTTGTTGATCGAGCACACCAGCCGGTTGGTGGCCAAGCTCATTCGATTGGCGCGCAATCCCCTGCTCCGCCCTTTGACCCACCGTACCTTGGAGATGTTGAGGGACTTCCAAGCCGACGACCGACGACTCACCGACTCGCAAGATTCGCTTTAGCAGGCTTCAGCGGTCCACGGTCGACAAAGGGCGGCCCCTCTGGCACTCTTACCGACCCGACGGTGCGACCCCGCGCCCAGCTCAGGATCCAGCTCACACCCATCGATGCCGACCGTCCGGTCGGATCCGTCTGGAGTCTCGATGTCACGCTCTGCCTCTTTTTCTCTTTCTTTCAAACGCCCGGCAGGCTCGCCGTTTCGGGTTGGCTCGCTCATCGCCTTAGCTGTGCTGCTCGGTGTGCTGACCGGCTGCTCTCCCCGGCCGACCAACTTGGTGGTGATCTCCCTCGACACCTTGCGCGCCGACCACCTCGGGTTCTACGGCTATGATCGCCCGACCTCCCCGGCGTTGGACGGCTTGGCCCAGAGCTCGGTGGTCTTCGACAACGCCCTATCTCCCATGCCCACCACGGGGCCGTCCCATTTCAGCTTGCTCACGGGTCTGTACCCCCATTCCCACGGGGTATACCGCAACGGGCAGAAGCTGCCGGATCACCTCGGGACCCTCGGCTCGATCCTCTCCTCCCGGGCTTACGAAACCGCGGGTTTCGTCAGCGGCCTGCCCCTGACCGACGACCTCAGCGGCCTCGCTCGACACTTCGATCATTTCGACGACGACTTCGACCAAAGACGGCGCGACGGCGCGATCACCGTGGACCGAGCGATCAGCTGGCTGCAAAGCTCCGAGCAAAGCCCCTACTTTCTATTCGTTCACCTTTTCGACGCCCACGGACCCTACGAGCCGCCCCCAGAGCTGGTGGCCGAATTCGAGTCCGAGACCCGCGGGCCCTGGGTTTCGTGGGTCCCCCGGTATCAGCGATTCATCGATCCCGAAAACGGCGGAATCATCACCGATTCGCGGTATTACATTGACCGCTACGACGCCGCGATCCGCTATCTCGATCAGCAGCTTGCCCGGCTCTTTGCGGAGATCGATCTGGAGAACACGGTCGTTTTGGTGGTCTCGGATCACGGCGAAACCCTCGATGATCGCCCTGAAGCCCCATTTGACCACGGCTCCCGGCTTTTCGAGGAGCAGATCCGTATCGTCGGCATGTTGCGAGCTCCGGATCTAGAGCCACGCAGGGTGGCGGGATTAGTGGGCATGGTGGATTTCATGCCCACCTTGTTGGAGCTCTTAGGCCATGGCGACGCCATTCCCGAAGCCGGTGAGGGTCGAAATTGGGCCGACGACCTGCGGACCGGCGAAGATTTCGGCAAACGGGCCGAGTTTTCGACCTGCACGGTGGCCAACTACATCTCGGAGCGCTCCGGCATTCGAGTCGACGAATCCAGGCTCGGCTCCGCGGTGAGAATGGGCGACACGAAGCTGACCACCTACCCCACGGCCAACGGCTCGGAGGTGGCATTTCTGCACGATCTGAGCACCGATCCCGGCGAAGCCTCCGATCAGCGCTACGGGCCCCAAAGCCCGGAAATCGCCACCTACTTGGAGCTGCTCAATCGCTGGAATCGGCAGCGCCTCGAGGCTTTTCAAGGGGATGAGCAAGTGCCCGACGAATTCCGCCGGAAGCTGGAGTCCCTCGGTTACATCTTCTGAGGTTGAGCTTGCGGAGCCGTCTGCATGCTCACCGGCGGGCGCCGGCGCGGGCTCCTACGAGCTCGCCGGCGACGGCGCGTCCACGGTCCGCCGCAGCACCTCCAGCTTGTCGGGGTTGCGTTGGACGAAAATGCCCTGAATCCGCTGGTCCGCGATCTGAAAATGGAAGGCGGAGGCCAGCTCTCCAGCTTCAAACACCACCACTCCGGGCGCCCCGTTGAACCACCGGGTTTCGAAGCTCACCTCCGAGCCCATCTCTCCCTTTTTGAAGATTCGGTGGAAGAAACGGGCCACTCGATCCACCCCTTCGAGCGGCACTTTCACCGCCACCGCTTTGCCGCCGCCATCTGTGCGCAAGACGACATCTTCCGACAAGACGGATTGCAAGGCCTCCAGATTGCCGGATTGAACGGCGCTGAAAAAAGCGCCGGAGAGCCGACGAACCGTGTTCTCATCCGCGCTGGAAGGCCGATCTTGTCCCCGCAATCGGCGGCGGGCGCGGGCTGCCAGCTGACGACAATGCGCCGATTCGAGATCGAGCATCTCGGCGACCTCTCGAAAGGTATAACCGAAGACATCGTGCAAGAGAAACGCGGCCCGCTCCGCCGGACCGAGCCGTTCGATGGTCAGCAGCAAAGCCATGGATAGGCTCTCGTCCAGCTCGGGACGGGGCTCCGACGCTTCTACGAAGGGCTCCGGCAGCCACTCCCCCACATATTCCTCCCGCCGACGCCGGGCGGATTTGAGCTGGTCCAAACACAGCCGTGTGCAGGTGCGAGCCCACCAAGCCCGGGGTTGCTCCAGATGGGGTCGGCCGGCCGAGCGCCAGCGCAAGAACACCTCCTGCACCACGTCCTCGGCGTCGGCCACCGATCCCAACATGCGATAAGCCAATCCCGACAAGAAGGGACGCTCTCTCTCGAAGTCTTCAATGGTCGTCACGGCAATTCCTCAGTCTCGCCACGGGCTGAAGCCCGTGGCGGGGCTTCGCTGATATTCGTCAAAAATCTACCGTCAAACGCTCGCATGTGCCCGCTTCAAGGAGGGCTCTTTTGGCGGTGGGATAAATCCGCGATCCGGCAATGCACACCGCCAGCTCGGCGAATCCCTCCTCGCCGTAATTCCAACGCAAACGGGCCGCTCTTTCCGGGTCGTCCAACCCGCCCTCCACCACCGCCCGGCAATGGTCCGCCACATCTCGTAGGGGCTCCGGCAAGCCTGATGGAGCATCCAACAGAGCCCGCAGCATCTCACGGTCGACCCCCTCCTCCACCGCCATGCGCAGATTCAATTGGGTGCAGGGCCCACAATCCTCCCCCTGCATGGTCGCGATCCGGGCCACGTAGTGGGCGTCGAGGGGCAGGGCCTTGCGGTAGGCGGACATGGCTTGGCCCGCGACGAAGGCTTGAAACGCGCCGGGAGAGCCGTCGAGCATGGTTTTCATGTAGCCCACATCGTATTGGTAGGCGGCTCCGAAGGATTCGAGCTGGACACGGGCTTGGGCGACGTCGAGGCCGGTTTGGGCCTCGGTTTGGGCTGTGGTCTCGGTTTGGGTCATGGCTATCTCCTATAACAGCGACCTGGGAACGGTCGCGATGGGGTTGCTTCCATTCAATGGGCCACTCGGCCCGGTCGACACCCCTATGACGAGTCAGACCTGAAAAGTGTGACGGCAGCGTCGAAAAAGCCGTCCAAACCCCGAGCCTCCACAGGTCCGAAGTCCTCGGAGGTCAGAATGGCCCAAAAACCCACCATCTCAGTCCGCTTCATCACGTTCATCAAGCTTTTCGTCCACTTTTTCGATCGCCAACTAAACATTTCTCCAAAAGTGTGCGAATATACTAATAAGGAATCCGTCTAATCAGGTTGGGACAACCAGCCCAATTGCTGAATCAACACTGAATCAACACTGAACCAACACCAAGCCAACCCATGCACGACCCTCCACCGAAACAGAGACCAGCCCGAAAAAGCAGCCCTGGTGGCCGGTCTGTGGTCTATCGTGCTTAACTAATAGACTAAGATCATTGTGCAGATATGCAGAACTTTTGAAGTAAATCTCAACCTTTTCAGCTTGGGCTTTGTCTCGAGCTTTGTTCGATTGATCGATTTTTGCAGGCAATTCCGCTTGCAAAGGATCCTCCCCTTCGGGAGGAAGGAGAACGCGCTATGCAAAAGAAAGTGAAGAAACTGCGCCTCAGCCGGGAGACCGTCCGCAATTTGACGGAAAACGAGTTGCAGACGATGGCCGGCGGCGCCATCACCACCACTTGTCCGCGGCCTTGTAGCCTCGGCACTTGTGTCACTGAGTGCACTCGCTGCTCGGAGTGCTGCCAATAGAGCAGCGCTGACCCTGGTGGCCTGCGGACCGCTTTCTTACAGGGAACACGGTCCGCGGGCCCATTTTCCGGTCAACAAACCAGCGCGGCACGCGCCGCCGACCTCGCTCAGTATAGCCGAGCCGGGGACGGGTGGGGTGAGCCTTGCCCGAGGATCCAAACCCATGAGCCATCCCCTTTGGAAGCCCATCTGCGACCACGAGCTGAGCGTGGAGGTGTGGCGAACCGTGCGGCAAATTGCCCTCGACTTGGACCCCGCCGACGACCTACCCACACCTCTTGTCGAGGAGATGACAGGCCCTTCATTGGCCGTCGGCCAGGGGGGTCCCGCGCTTCTTCTGGCCTACTTGGCGGCCGAGCCCACCGTGGATGCCGGCTCAGATCACCTCGCTGTGGAGCGACTGGAGAAGGTGCTCGAAGGAGCTGAAACCGCTTCCCTACCGCCGAATCTATACGGCGGCGTGGCCGGCGTCGCCTGGACCCTCGAGCACCTCGGGCCGAGGCTTTTCGCGGCCGACGAAGAAGATTCCAACGGCGACATCGACCTCCTGCTGATCGAGCATCTCTCCAAGGTGCCGTGGGTCGAAGACTACGATGTGGTCAGCGGTTTGGTGGGTTACGGTGTTTACGCCCTCGAACGCCTGCCCAGACCGACCGCCGCCACCCTTTTGGAAAAAGTCATCGATCATCTGGAGGCGTGGGCTGAAAGCACGCCACAGGGCATCACCTGGCTCAGCCGCCCACACCTGCTTTGGGAAGAAACTGCGGCCCTCTTTCCCGAGGGTTGCTACAACTTGGGATTGGCCCATGGAGTGCCCGGAATCGTCGCTCTGCTCGGCCAGAACGTTGCGGCCGGAGTGGCCGTCGACCGGGCTCGACCCCTGCTGGAAGGGGCGGTGAGCTGGCTGCTCGCCCAACGCTTGCCCGAGGATTCCCCGTCGGCCTATACGGACCTGATCGGTCCGGACGGTATGGCAGCACGGGGCGAGGCACCCCGGCCGTCGCGCTTGGCTTGGTGTTACGGCGACGCCGGCGTGGCCGTGGCTTTGCTCGGCGCGGCCATCGGCGCAGAACGGGCGGATTGGCGCCGGGCGGCCCTCGACATCGCCCGCGGTGCGGCGCGGCGATCTAAAGAACAGGCCCGGGTGAAAGACGCCGGTCTCTGCCACGGCGCCGCGGGACTCGCCCATCTCTTCAATCGCATGTACCAAGCGACCGGCGAGCCCTGGCTCAAAGACACCGCCCTGCGGTGGATCCGAGAAACCTTAGAGCTGCGAGACCCGTCCGTCGCCGCCGGCGGCTTCGCCTCCTGGGAACCCGACAGCCCGGGCGGAGACTTCTCGGCGGTCCCCAGAACCGGTCTGCTCACCGGTAGCTCGGGCATCGCCCTCGCCCTGCTGGCCGCAGTCTCCCATCAAGAGCCGACATGGGATCGGGTCCTACTGTCGGCCGTGCCGCCCCGCGCCGTTTACGACGGTTCGTGCACGGTCGAGCCGGCGGCCGAGGCGTCGCTCCTGGGGGCCAATCCATGACCGGCCCGGCCCCCAGCGTCGAAGCCCGGCTGCGACACCCGTTCTACGACACCTACAGACCTTCCGCCGGCTTCGTGATGCGCACCGCCCTCCTGCCCTTCGACGAGCTGACCGATTGGGCGGAAAGCCTCCAGGCCCCGGCCCTGCTCGACGAAATGGACCTCGATGCCGAGGTGGATCTCGAGCAGCTTGCCCGGGCCGTGGACGCGGATCGGCGGGAAGGTCGACGGCGGCTCGATCTCTGGCTCAGGCGTCCCGAGGTGCTCGAAGCCCTCTATGTCGCTTCGCCGGACCTCCTGCACGGCATGGAGCACTGGCGGAAGGACCCTCTGAGCAAAAAGGGTCGACGGGCCGAGTTTGCCCTGTGGCGATACGCGGTACGTATGGCGTCCCGCGCCACCCCATTCGGCCTCTTTTCAGGCTGCGGAAGCGGTCTTTTCGGCCACCGAACACGCCTGCGTTTGGCGTCCCGCAGCACCTACCGACGCCACACCCGGCTCGACATGGCCTATTTGGTCGCCCTGGGGGAACGGCTGGAGCAGGAGCCCGATCTCCGAGAGCTGCTCCGTTTCACACCCAATTCCACCCTCTACCGCGCCGGCGACCGGTTGAAATATGCCGAGGCCAGGACCCGCAACCGGCAGCGGTCCTTCTACCTGGTCGCCCTTGAGCCGGACGACTATTTAGAGCGGGTGCTGGCCCGGGCCTCCCGAGCCCACGGCGCACGACGAGCGGAGCTGATCGATGAGCTGGTGACGGCCCTGGTGGAAGACGACCCCGAGCTCGACGACGCCGAGGGTCGCCGGGAGTGTGCCCAAGAAGCGGCTGAATACGTGGACTCGTTGATATCCACCCAAGTCCTGGTGAGCGATTTGGCACCCGCCGTCACCGGACCGGATCCCTTGGCCAGCCTAATCGACCGACTACACGCGTTGGACGAGCACCGTCCTGAAGCGGTCCGTCTCGAAAACCTACAACAGCACCTCCAGGACCTCGACCGAAACGGTTTGGGATCGCCTCCGGCGGCTTATGAGGAGATCGCTGCTTTGCTCGAGGATCTGCCGGCCGTCGATTCTCCTTGGCTCTTCCAAGTCGATCTCTACCAGTCGGCCGAGGAGCGAGTGATCGGCGCGGACGTCTTGAACGAGCTGGGCGCCGCCATCGAAGCCCTCTATCGACTCTCAGCTCCGCCACCGGAGGACGATCTGATCGCCTTTCGAACGGCCTTTGTCGAGCGCTGGGGAGAGGACGTTCAACGACCCCTGCTCGAAGCCCTCGATCTCGAGATCGGCATCGGTTTCGGCGACGGTCAAGATTCCAACGAGCCTATGCCGTTGCTCAACGGCCTGCAGCTCGGCACCGAAAAAGGCAGATCCGAAAAAGACACACCCAAAGTGCCGTGGGGGAAACGTCAACAGCTGCTCTTTCGTCTCTGGGAACGCGCGATCGAAAATCGTTCTCTCGAGGTCGAGATCCAAGCCGAGGATCTCGGCCGGCTCGAACCGAGCACCGCACCTGGACGCCCTCTTCCCGACGCTTTTCAAGCCATGGCAGCGATCGCCGCCGGCTCCGAGCAAGACGTGCGCGACGGTCGATTCCAGCTCTATTTGGGCGCCGTTTCCGGACCCTCCGGTGCTCGGCTCCTCGGCCGCTTCTGTCACGGGGAGGAAGGCATCCGCGAGCTCGTGCGTCAACACGCCCGGGAAGAAGCGGCCCTTGAACCCGACGCTCTTTTTGCGGAGCTGGTGCATCTGCCCGAGGGTCGGGTGGGCAACATCCTCTGCCGTCCGAGCGTCCGGACCTGGGAAATCCCCTTCCTCGGTCGATCCGGCGCCCCTGCGGAGCGTCAAATTCCCCTCGACGATTTGATGGTCTCGGTGAGCAGTGAGCGGATCCTGCTCCACTCCCGACGGCTCGGTAAGCGGGTGATCCCACGCTTGACCTCCGCCCACGGCTACAACGTCCGAAGCCTCTCCGTCTATCGCTTCCTGTGCACCTTGCAGGCTCAGCAGGTGGGTGAGTTCTTCTCTTGGAGCTGGGGGCCGCTCGAAAAAGCGAGATATCTTCCCCGGGTCCGGATCGGACGCACGGTGCTTTCGCGGGCCCGCTGGCGGGTCGAGCAATCGGAAATCTCTGACCTGGCCCCGCGGCAAGGAGCCGAGCGAATGATCGCCGTCCGTCAGTGGCGCGAGCGGCGGCGGATTCCCCGTCGCGTGGTGCTGGCGGACAGCGATCAACGCCTTACCGTGGACCTTGAGGACGTCATGGCCCTCGAGATCTTGCTCGACATGGCGGGATCCCAGCGAGAAATCGTGCTCTCGGAGCTCTTCCCCGACCCCGAATCCCTGCTGGTCTCGGGGCCCGAAGGGCGATTCGTGCACGAGCTGACCCTACCCTTCGTCCGGCGTCGAGCCACGGCTGAAACGTCCGAGGCGAAAGCTACCGCCAGCCAGACCGCCTCCGCCCGGACCGGCATTCCCAAACCACACCAGCGCGCGCCCGCCGACTTTATTCCCGGCTCCGAATGGCTTTACGCGCAGCTCTACGGCAGCCCAGGGACCCTCGACCGAGTCTTGGTGGAGCTCGTCGCCCCTCTCCGCGCTTGGGCTCTCGAGGAACACATCGTCGACCATTGGTTCTTCATCCGCTACGGCGATCCGGAGTGGCATTTGCGCCTGCGTTTTCATGGCGATCCCGAGCGGTTGGTGCGGCAGCTCCTGCCGGCGCTCACGGAGCGATCGGAGCCTTGGATCGCCGACGGACGGATCCGTCGCCTGCGGTTCGACACCTATCGACCCGAGCTCGGTCGCTACGGAGGCCCCGAAGCGCTGCCGCTGATGGAGAAGCTCTTCTGGGCCGACAGCGAAGCGGCGCTGGGATGGCTCACCACCCTGAGCGGCGACTCCTTCTCGAACGACCGGGCCGCCGACCTGCGGTGGCCCTGGGCCTTGCGTGGAGTGCACGATCTGTTGCTGGATTTCGGCTTCGACCTCAGCCGGCGGCAACGGGCCGCCGAAGCCATGCGCGCGGGTTTTTGGTCCACCTACGGCCATGGATCTCTGGGCCGGGAGCTGGGCAAACGACTGCGTCCCGAACGGCGGCGGCTGGACGCCTGGCTCGACGCCGATCCCGACCCCACCCGGATCGGCGACTTGATCGCGGGCCTGCCGTGGCTCGAGCAACGCAGGCACGATCATCGGGCCTGGATCGAAGAGCTGCGGCATCTCGAGCGGCGAAACCAGCTCCAGCGGCCCTTGAGCGACATCGTGCCGAGCCTCGCCCACATGCACGTCAACCGCGTCATTCGCTCCGCCGCCAACGCCCACGAGCTGGTGATCTACGACTTTCTGGAGCGGCTTTACGCCTCGAAGCTCGCCCGTCGAAAAGCCCATGTCTAACTCCTCGACGCCTCAACCGGAGACACCCATGTCCCTCGACTGGAATACTCGATACAGCCTCTCGCGAGCCTTCGGCTTGGAGCTGTCCAACGCCGGCCTGCTGGCGACCACCTCCTATTCACGGCCGTCCCAACGGCTGGAGCTGGATGCCCTGCCCCTGCTGCTCGCCTTTACCACCGGCGCCGCCCCCCGAGATGCTTACGATCACCTGTGCGAGGAATGGCAAATCGACGAAATCGGCTTTGCCGAAGCGGTGAGCCGGTTGGTGGACGACGGTTTTTTGGTCGCCGACGGTAAAGGCCACATCGCCGGCACCGTGGAAAACCCCGAGGTCCATCCCGCTAAAGGGGGATTCGCGTCTGCCAAGGTGCACTTCCACATGCTCGACGACACGGTGAGGGTCTTGGCCTATCGATCCGCCATCGAGCGGTGGAGCTCCGGAAAATCCGTGCTGGAGATCGGTTGCGGCACGGGAATTCTCTCCGTTTTCGCGGCGTTGGCGGGCGCGAGAAAAGTCATCGCCATTGAGGAAAGCACGATTGCCGACGTGGCGGAAGCGGTGGTCGACGCCCACGGCATGTCTCAGACCGTCGACATCTACCGAGCCAACAGCCGAGACGTGGAGCTGGATGAGCCCGTGGATTTGATCATTCACGAGCTTTTCGGCACCGACCCCTTCCACGAATTCCTGCTCGAATCCATCGACGACGCACGTCGCCGCTTCTTGCGACCCGGGGGTCGCATGCTGCCCTGCCGTTTGGAGGTCGCCTGCCTCGCCCTCGAGCTCGACGACGCCCCCGAGCAGCGGCGGACACGAGCGGTCGAACGGCTGGGCACCCTGGGCCGTCTTTACGGTTTGGATCTGGAGCCCGTCTCCCGAGCCTTACAATCCGTCGACGCCGAACGCTTCGCCCGGTCCGGACGAGCGAGCTTCGACGGTGCGAAGGTGCTGAGCGAGGAATGCGCGCTTCTGGATATCGACTTCCACCGCGATCCTGAGCAGCTTCGAGGGCAAATGGGCACCAGAACGCTCGAGATCCAGCAACCGGGGCGGCTCGACGCCTTGGCCCTCTACTTCCGCGCCCACCTCGATGAGCGTACCGTCATCTCGACCTCACCTTTGGCCCCTCCGACCCATTGGGGCCACGACCTGCGACCCGTTGCCGGCCGGGCGGTGTCCGCGGGCGATCGGATCACGCTGAACGTCGATATAGATACGGTGCAAGGGCACCCCTGCTTAAAGGTCGAGCCTCGATGAACGGCGACACCTTGAAAGCCGCTCGGAATAACCCGGACCAGAACACCCCGGACCCACCATCCCGTCCACCCTGGGCTCCCGACGAGCATCCCCGTCTGCTCTTCGCCACGGATACGGCCCTGGAAACCGCCCGTGCCCTGGCCGAGGAACGGGATTTATGGTCGATGGGCAGCTCCATCGAGCCGGTTGCCGAGGAATTGGTAGTGTCGGATCGAGCCGTGTGCCTCGCCCATGACGCCGATCGAGATGTGCTCTTCGGCCGGGACGACGGTCGACGACGTTTCGAGTGCGACCACACGGGTCTGCTCGGCTGGGTGGCCCACTCCGGACTTGCGGTGCGTCTCGACGATGTTGCCGGGGATTCGCGATTCGACCCCATCGTCGACGACCCTAACCGCGCCGGTGCTGCCGCCGACCCTGACCACGAGCCCTCCAACCAGCGCCCAACCCCCGGCCCTTTCCTCGCGGTGCCGATCCGCGGGCCGTCGGGGCCGGTGCTCGCCGTGCTTGCGGTGTTGAGGACCGAAGGAGCGAGCCCCTTCACCGAGCGGGATCAGCGGGCTCTCGAAATCCTGGCGGCGGAGGTCTACCGACCGTTCGAGCAGCTCCACCGCGAGTCGATCCTTCGCCAAGCCTTGGAACGGGCCTTACCGGGCGCCGGCGGCCCGCCCTTCTCCATCGCGTCCGGGGCAGACCCCCTCTTTCGCCCGGAAGCCCTCAAGCAGCACGCTAGGGGTCGAGCCGATTCCGGTGACGTGTTGAGGCTGATGCCGAGCTGGACCCGGGCGGCCTACGCGCTGTTGATCCTCGCGGTCGCCGGCCTGGGCATCGCCGCTTCGGTCCTGCGGGTCGACCGCTGGCTGTCGGCCCCGGCCATCGTCCTAGGCTCCGACAGCTCGCATCAAGAAACAGAATTTGCGAGCCAAACGCGAGGCTGGGTGGACCGAGGACGGGAGCGAGCGTGTCTGAGCGGCTCAGCTCTTGGATCGGAGCAAGCTCCTCCACATCAGCAACTCGACCCGACACATCAGCGGTGGCGCGAGTTCGGAGCGACGACCGCAGGCCACCCAGCCGACCCCAGCGAGCCCGCGTCTGGTCAGATTTCGGACAATGCAGCCGCTGGCCTCTCGATCGCGGCCCTATTTCCCGCATCGGATCGTTCTCAGCTGCGCCCCGGTCAGGACCTCCGGCTCCAGCTCACCGACGGCACCGTGCTGAGCCTCGAAATCGAGACCATCTCCCCACAGCTCATGGGCCCGGCGGCGGTCCGTCAGACCCTCGGGCCGGACCTGAGCGACGCCATTCCCGTCACCGGCACGGTCGCTTGGATCGAGGCCAGCGTCGACCCGGAGCTGGCCGGAGACCTCTACCCCGGCTGGACCGGCCAAGCCCAGGTGCGAGCAGGCTCCGAGCGGGTCTTCGATGCCCTTTGGCGAGGCAGCCGCGATGACTGATCCCGTCGGTCAGACCGTGCCCGCCAGCCAGACCGTGCCCGCCGGCCAGACCGCCCCTTTCTCCGAAGCGGTCGACCGTTTCCCCGCGTTGCGCGGCCTGCGATGGCCACGCCGACATCAACGGATTCCGTTCATTCAACAAACCGCCGCCACCGACTGCGGTGCCGCCTGCTTGGCCATGGTCTTGGCTTTCCACGGCCGTCACGAGCCCCTGGAGCGCGTGCGCGACCTCGCGGGGGTCCACCGCGACGGAGCCACCGGCCTCGACTTGGTCGAGACCGGGCGACTCCTGGGTTTGCGGGCCCGGGGAGTCCGCATTGCGGAGCTCGACGACCTCACCGCCCTGCCCGCGGCGTCGATCCTGCACTGGCGATTCCACCACTTCGTCGTGCTTGAACGGGCTACCCGAGACTTCGCCTGGATCGTCGATCCGGCCCTAGGTCGTCGCCGGATCTCCCGCCGTCAATTGGACCGGGACTTCACCGGCGGCGCCTTGGTCTTTGAGCCCGCGGAGACCTTCGAGGCCAAAGAGAAGGCGGGCTCCGGCATTCGACGCTACCTGGCGGCCGTGATACGGGAATGGCCCTTATTGCTCCGGGTCACGACCCTCTCGGTGCTGCTGCAGCTCCTGGCTTTGGCGGTGCCCGCCACCACCGGCTTGGTGGTCGACCGGGTGGTGCCGCGGGCCGACCGCCCCTTGATGACCGTGCTGCTCGCCGGCATGGCCATGGTGGTGGGTTTCCAATGGCTCTCGTCCATCTTGCGCTCGTGGACCCTGGTGCATTTGCGAACCCGCCTGGACAGCCGCATGACCCTGGAATTCCTCGATCACCTGGTGTCCTTGCCCTACGGTTTCTTTCAAAAACGAAGCTCGGGCGATCTGATGATGCGCCTCAACAGCAACAGCACCATTCGCGAGATCCTCACCTCCGGCACGCTCTCCGGCCTGCTCGACGGCACCCTGGTCGGTCTGTATTTGGTCCTGCTGTGGCTGGCGAGCCCGTCCCTCGGCATGCTGGTGCTCGCGCTCGGCGCCTTGCGCGTCGGCCTCTTCCTCGCCGTTCGGCAGCGGGTGCGAGATCTGGCGGCTGAAACCTTGGAGGCGGAGGCCTCCTCACAGGGTTTCCAAGTGGAGCTGTTCACCGGCATCGAGACCTTAAAGGCCGGAGGCACGGAGCACCGCGCCGTGGAGCGCTGGAGCCATCTCTTCGTCGACGTGCTCAACCTCACCATCGCCCGCGGTCGCCTCGACGGGTTGATCCAAGGCACCCTACAAGCCCTGGCCGTGGCCTCGCCCTTGGCGGTGCTCGCTTGGGGCACCCACCTGGTGCTCAACGACCAGCTCAGCCTGGGGATGATGCTGGCCCTGGCGGCCCTGGCGGCCGGTTTCCTCGGCCCCCTCTCCACCCTCATCGACACCGCCTTTCGGCTTCAGCTGCTGGGCGGATATTTGGAGCGCTTGAACGATGTCTTCGAAACCCCGGCCGAGCAGCCCGTCGGCCGTCGACCGGCCCCGACCCTCACCGGTCGGCTGGCGGTGGAAGACCTGAGCTTCCGCTACGGTCCTCGATCTCCTTGGGTGGCGCGGCATATCTCTTTGGAGATCGAGCCCGGCAGCTTCGTCGCCCTGGTCGGTCGCTCGGGATCGGGCAAGTCGACCCTGGCGAGCCTGTTGGCGGGTCTGCATCCGCCCACCGAGGGACGGGTGCTCTTCGATCGACACGACCTATGGCAGATGGATTTGCGCACGGTCCGCACCCAGCTCGGCATCGTCACCCAGCAACCGTACCTATTCGGCACGTCGATCCGCTCCAACATCTCCCTCGGCGATCCGTCCGTACCCCTGTCCCGGGTGGTCGCGGCCGCCCGAAGGGCCCACATCCACGACGACATCTCGGCCATGCCCATGGCCTACGACACCCCGATCTCCGACGGCGGCGTCTCCCTCTCCGGAGGTCAGCGTCAGCGCATCGCCCTGGCCCGGGCCTTGGCTCGACAACCCGCGGTGTTGATTCTGGACGAAGCCACCAGCGCGCTCGACGCGGTCACCGAAGCCGCCGTCTTCCGCGAGCTCGAAGGCATGCGGTGCACCCGCCTGGTGATCGCCCACCGGCTGTCGACCATTCGACACGCGGATCTGATCCTGGTGCTCGATGAAGGTCGCGTGGTGGAAAGGGGGAATCACCAGGCCTTGCTGCAACAACAAGGGGTCTACGCCGATTTGGTCGCCGCCCAATTGGAAAAGGAAGGCTGAACCCGGTCAAAGCTCGTACCAGACGGAGCGAATGTGGAAGGACCAATTCGGCAGGCTCAACCAGCGGTAGGAGGGCAACCTCAGGCCGTTGAGCTCCGATATCAAGGAATCGGGGGAAGGGTCGGTCAGATCGCTCAGCACCTGCGGGTCGGAGGCCGCGAGCACTATCAGATGGGCGCGGATTTGCTCGGGCCGAGGCAAGAGCCCAAAAGGCGCTTGGAAGTCCGGCCGCTCCAGGTCCAGGACAACCCCGCCGTCCGGCCGCAGCATCTCAATCTCTTGGAAGCCGACCCTCTGATCCAAACACCAAACGCCGAGCTTTATCCAGATCTCCTGCGACGAAGCATTTCGACCCAGCAGTCGAATCGCCTGATGTCGTCGCCAAAGCCCGACACTCTCCACCGGCTCGGGCTCCTGGTCAGTGATCCACCGCCACTCCACCGCGATCCTCGGCACGGTCTTACGCTCCGACAGCCGATGAGCCACATGAGCGCGAGCAGCAGCGCGGACCATCACCGCTAAGCCCTCCTGCCCCGACAGATGATCCAGCGCCACCGGCGGGCTCTGGGCCTTGCCCCAAACGTCTCGGATCTGCCAATAACCCGGGCTCGCAGGCTCGGCATTCCGGAATTGCCTTCCTCTAGCCTGCCGCTGAATCACCAGATCCGCACGGCTCTCCTCGGCCGGTGCCCACGCCGGCGCTCCGAGGCCTGGACCTGACGGCTGGATCGAGAGATCCACTGTCCACGTCGAGGCTTTGTCGGCTGGTTTCACGGCCCATCGCAAGGGGGGAATCGCTGATGAGCTGCCGTCCCGCGGCTCTTGGAAGGTCTGCTGCGCGCCCTTTTCCCACGCCGGTTCCGCGGGAGATCGCCAAAGGGGAAGCTTGGCGGATGCACCCGAGGCTTGTCCAGACAACCCATCCTGAAGGCTTCGGGCCGCGGGATCGCCGAGCAAGACGAAGTTGCGGGCGTCGATCCAAGCCTTCCACTGAAGCTCGATCTCGCGATAGTTGATCCCGGGGTCATAAACCCAGGCCCGAAGGTACGGCAAGAAGTGGGAAGAGATATTCGAGGCACGCCGGGCCATGGGTCGCATGGCGTGGCCCAGCCGCTGACCCCGCAGGATCCGGACCAACATATCGCTGAAGCTGCGCGCCGCTTCCGTGGCGCTCGGCCCGTGCAGCCACCGATAGGTGGCGGTGAGCCCCTTGCCCACGTGGCCGAACACTCCCAATGATCCCTGCGCAAGGAGCCGCTGGGGCAGACGGGCGACGAAAGGCGCGGAGGCTATTCGCTCAGCCTTGGGAACGTCTCCTTCCAAAGCGGCTTTGGGGGATTCGAATTCATTGAATTCGGTGGTGCCGGCCCCGAAACACGCGGTGAGCACGAAGGTTTTGCCGAGCAGCGCTCCCTTGGGGGAATTCTGAAAGTTGAGGTCTTTGCCGTAGAGGGGTCGGTGTATGCAAGAGATGCCCCCTTGGCGTTCGGGCTGGGTCTGCGAATCGAGCTTCGCTTCGACGCCATGGCTGAGCACCACCCAGCCCGCGCCCGTTTGAGCTCTGCCTTCGAGGATTTCCCGCAGTCTATCCGCGCGCCCTTCGTCGCCTCGGATGACGGGAGTTTTCCAGGACGGGGACGTAGCCTTTAGTCGACGGGGCACCGGCTCCACCAAAAAGTCGGCGAGAATCGGTGTGGCCTTATCTGGCTTGCCGTTCGACATGAGCTCCCGCTCGACGAAGAAGAATCCCAGGGTCCGTTTGGGATCGGCTTTTTTGACCGCTTTCCGGCTCTCCTCCACCGCTTTCACCGCGGATGCATAGCGGGCGTAGTCCTTCGGCTCGTCGAAGTAGAGTCGACCCACGGCCCGATTGATCGCCAGCTCGAATTGAAATTCCCACGGTACTTCTTGTGGCGAGGCCACGATCAGCACGTAGTAGGGCAATCGTTCGATGTCGACGACCCCGGGTGCCTCCTCGATGGTCTCGAAAAGAAACCTCTGACCCGAAACGCAAATCCCGTCGACCGTGGGCACCACCATCTCGCGAAAGCGATTTTCGCCCGCTTGGGCACGACGCAGCGCGAGCAGATCGGTCAGGTGGGGCTCGGCACGGGCCTTTTCCTCGGGCCCGTAAAGCACCGCCCAACCGGTCTGCCGCGAGTCCGAGGCGTCCGTGCCGTCGCCGAGCTCGCGGTACCTCCGCTCCCCTGCCTCTTGGGGATCCCTCGTCGCGGGCTTCGAGAGATCTACCCCGCTGCCGATGCCGTCGGCGAGCTGGAGGCGGCGCCAGAGCTCGTCGGCCTTGCTCATATTCCTTCCGGATCCGTATCCCGTCGGAGGCGCTTCCACGGCTTGGGCGGGGCGCCGGTATCCCCTTCGGTGTTCGGGTCGGGATCATCGGGATCGGGTAGGTCCACGTGGGTGGTTGGTCGGTGGTCCTCGATCAGGTCAGCCTCGTCCAAAGATTCGTGTTCCTCGAAAGTCGCATCCTGACTATTTGACATCTTCATCTCCCTCTTTCCATCCACTAGATTTTCGCTCTGATTCCCTTCAAGGAGAATCCTTCTACTCAGTGCCAGTCTCCCTGAAGAATGAATCCGGCCCAACTATAAATGGTGGCCTCCGGTTTCGCCTTCATCTCAAGCTGAGCCTGGCGCAATGCCTCTGCCGGGGTCCTGCCGTTCTCCAGTTGCTCTTTATAGAAGGTCTTCATCAGCTCGGCGGTAAGCCTGTCGTCCACTTGCCAAAGGCTCGACATAACTCGGGCCGATCCGGCGTTGAGAAACGACCATGCCAAGCTGAGCGTCCCCTCCCCATTGATCGATTGACCCAAAGCGGTCTCGCACGCGCTGAGCACGACCAAATCCAAAGGCATATAGCGCCGAGAAATCTCAACCGCAGTGACCAAACCATCGAGCGTCTCCCCCTCAGGCCCGACCATGGAAAAAACCAGGGCGGACATTTCTGGACGGTCATGAGGCAGCGCATGGGTGGCGAAGTGGAGAATGTCAAACTGATTGCTGTCAAGTTGTTCGAAGGCCGTCCTGTTGGCGGCAAAGCCGCTTAGTAGAAGAGCTTCCTCGTCGGGCTGTAACGAGACCAGATAGCGCCCTTCGTCGGCGGATTTCGGCAATCTATCTAAGACCACCCCCCTGGGAAGGAGAGCTTTCTTCCGGCCGTGGTCACCACCCTCCGAATCCTCTCTGCTCCCAATCTTCGTCTCCAATAGACGATCATCGTTGGTCGAGAAAACCGGATCCACAAAGGCCGCGATCCGCGGCTGGGTTGAGCGCACACGATTCTGAGAACGGAGCTCCATGAGGGCGCTTACCGATGGGAAATAGACCAACTCGTGGTTTTCAACGGCCGGGGCTGCCGAGCCCGGAGCCGGAAGCGCCGCGAAAGGCAATTGTTGAAGCTCCAATTCACCCACTATCACCCATCTGTGAAAGTCCCCAAGGTTCGGCACCGGCGCCAAGAGCATTTCCGACAAGGCCTTAGCTCGGCTTGCAGAGAGCTGTCGACCTCGCTGGCTGAAATTCAGGATACTCTTTTGGAATCCAAAGATTTCCTGGCGAATGCTCAGGGCCGGGCTCAAAGGAAATACCTCCAGTTTCTCTTCGGTGACGGTCCAGACCAAGCTTTGGGTGGTGTCACTGAGGGAATAGACCAACAATATCGTCGAGGAATCTAGTTCTCGATGAAGGGCAGCGATGTCTAAATCTTGCCAAGGTCCTTTCGCTCTCCGCCGCTCTCTCTCCGCCGCTAGCCTATTAAGCTCGTCCATTTTAGGCCTGAGTGCTGCCGCCGATGCTGCCTCACCTCCGGCGGCTACGAGCACTCGAAGCTCTCGTTCGAGCTCCTGCTCCCTATCTCCAAGACGTTGAAGCTCAAGAGTCGAACGCCCCTTATAACGCAGGCTGTCCAGCAGCTCTCGGGCTCGGCGTGCCTCATCGACCTGAAAGGCTCGGTGCAAGTCACCAAGCTCAAGCGCGATGTCCCGCGCCATGACGAAATAGTCTTGCCGAAAAGATGACCAGAAACCCAAGCGGTGGTCACGCCTTGAAGACGAGTCACGAAGAGTCTCTACCTTTTGCAATGCCGATTCGATGGCCGTCCAGGCTTCCTCCGGTCTGTCCAGCGCCTTGAGGGCCTCGGCAAGCCGAGCACGGCTGGATGCCGAGCCACTCAAGTGGCCGAGCTCGTCGTAGAGCTTCTGAGCCTGCTCAAGCATTTCCAGAGCGACTTGAGCGCGGCCGGATTGAATCTCCATATATCCTTGGCTCAAAAGCACATCGGCAAGAAATTTGGGGTCGTCCAGATTTTGTGCCAATGCACGGGCTGTCTCCAAGTCTCCCTTTGCCTTCTGCTCCGAGCCCTGCTGACGCAGCAGATTTCCCCGCGCAAGCAGCAAGCCGATCCGAAACGGACCCGAAGGATCCATGGACAAAGCTCCGTCAATCGCTTCAGCCGCTTGATCCAACTTGCCCAGCTGCAACGCAGTATGAGCTAGGCCAGACCGAGCGATAAGCAGGCCTTCCTCGTCATTTCCTTCCGCTAAGCGAATAGCCTCTCGAAAAGAGTCAAACGCTTCTTGCGGTCGCGCCACAGCTAGAAGGCTCCAGCCGATTTCCAGCTTCAGCTTAACGTCGAGACCCCGGGGATCAATCTGCTCAAGGTGCAGAGCTGCCCGATGCAAATGGTCGAGGGCCGCTTGGAACCGCCCTTTCGCCAGATAGGCAGGGCCCAAGCGCATCAGCGTCAGAACCATAGCTCGATGGAAGCTCTGTCGCTCAAAGGTGGGCCAAGCCGTCTCCAAATGCTGGATAGCCTCGTCAGGCTGGCCGGTTCCCAACAGGAGAATAGCCGCGTTCAAGCTACCAACCGCCTGACGTCTTTCCTCGCCCGGCAGCAGCCGAAACCTAAGAGCCGTTTTCTCGAAGTGCGTCAATGCCTTAGCTGAGTCGCCGGCCCTCAAGAATGCCGTTGCCAATTGTTCGACAGCATAAGCCTGCCAATAAACAAGCCCTTCCTGCTCTGCCAGCTCCCTACCCTTCTCCAGTGGATCTAGGGCCTTCAAGAACTCGTTAGCCTTGACCTCCGCACGTCCTTCCAAGACCCAAGCCGCTGCCTGAGCCCAACACTCTTCCGGCTCACCGGCGGGTCGGACCTCGGGACCTTCGACGCTGACCCGGGTGTCTTCCCCGGGCGGTTTCCTGGAGGTGACGTCGACCCGATACCGTCCAGCCGGCAACACCATCGCCAGCTCTTCCCTACCGAAAGGCCCGGACGGGCTGTCGACGGTCTGGAGGTTCTTGCCTCCGATCTCCCAAAGCTCGATCTCGACATCCAAGCCTTCTTGCCACGCCCGACACAGCACAAAGCTCGTTTCCGAGAGCTCGACCTCAGCGGTGGTCATCACAAATTTTCCGTCTCGCTCCAAGATGTCGCTCCGCGGGATCTCCGAATCCTCATTGTGCTCGGTCATTTCTTGTCCCTCCCCAGGGCCTTCCTTCGGCTCCGATTCTTTAGAAACCTTTTCGGTCACTTTTGTTGGCTCGGCTTCGCGCTGGCCGTGCAACGGCGAAACAAAAAAGGAAGCTGAGCACAAAAAAGAGGTGGAAAGCGCCAACAAAACCGAGACCGACGTCCGACACATACATCCCCGTTCTGGAGCCCGTCCTTCGGCGTGTCGCGGTCTCGACCTCAGCAGGCTCCATGACTGAAAGTCGAGCTGCATGACCTATGAAATTCTGCGGCACCACCGTCTTACCGGCATTATGGTCCTACCGGCATCATTGTCCTACCGGCCCATATCCGTGTCAAAACGCTGGTCCAAAAGACCGATCTCGCGAGCGCCTCACCTGCGGGCCCCGGAAGCAGGCTCAGGGAGCCGCAGGCAACATCGAGTCGCGCTTGCTCCAAAGGTCCTCAGGCCCCATCATAGGGGTCATGCCCTTCAAGACCCTGCTGAAGAAACTCGGACAGCTGATCCCCGAGCAAAACGAGCCGATCCCCAATGAGTTTCCAGACCTATGGCGCGAGATCCTCATCTCGAACGTGCCGGTCTACCTCAAGCTACCCACCGACGATGCCTTGCGCTTGGAGCAATGGGTGCTGGGATTCCTCCGCCACATCCCGTTCGAAGGCTGCAGCGACCTCGAAGTGACCGATGAAATGCGCATCACCATCGCCGGCTGGGCCAGCCTCCTGGTGCTCAATCGACGATATCCGAAATACCCCCACCTCTACCGGGTGCTGATCTATCCCGACGGCTACCGGATCACCGAAGGCGGTTTCTTTTTTCCCGAGCACGATACGGGCCTCGACGCCGCCGGCGAGTCGTGGGACGAGGGATATGTGGTTCTGGCTTGGAGAGATTGCCTGCGCGGCATCGAGCATCCAAACGACGGCTTCAACGTGATCCTCCACGAGTTCGCCCACCAACTCGACATCGAAGGCGGCGACGCGGACGGTATTCCCGTCGTCCGGCCGGAGCAGTGGCGTCGCTGGGACCGGATCATCGAGCGCGACTACGAACAATTTTTAAGACGGCTGGACCGCGGTCACGACACCGCCATGGACGAATACGGCGCCCAGGATCGAGCGGAGTTCTTTGCCGTCGCCACCGAAACCTTCTTCGAGAAGCCCGAGCAGCTCAAGGCGGAGCACCCCGAGCTTTACGGACTGCTTCAGGAGCTCTACGGCTTCGATCCCTGCGATTGGCAGTAATCGGTAGGGACGTCACCGACGGTGCTCGCCGCGACGATGAAAGGCGAGAACCCGGCTTCAGAAAGCGGCCCGAAGGGCTCTCCGATAAGACCAAAAACCGTGTTCGACCTATGAGTTTCAGCCAGAGAAAGTGCTTGCCAGTCGGCGGATTTATGCCATATCGTACGCCGACGTGAGAGTACGAAACCGACGACGATTCAGAATTACGCATCCTAGAGTTTTAGCTCTGGTATTTTTAACCTTCTCTTTGGGCTCGCTCCACGAGCTCCGAGCGGAAGGCTCGTCCCCCGCCGAGACCGCCGGGTCGCTCAGCCTGATCGACGCAGTCCATCTCGCCCTCGAGCGGGATCCGAGCATCAAGCTTCAGCGCAGCCGATTCGAAGCGGCGCGCGGCTCCGCGATGATCGCGGAGGCGGCTTTCGACGGTCTGCTGGTCGCCACGGTGGACGGCACCGACGAGGTCACGCCCACCGGTGAGAGCACCGAAAGAGAACGCAGGATTTTCAATCAAGGCGTCTCGTGGTCACGGTTGTTGGAATCGGGCCAGACCCTCGAGCCCAGCGTCTCTCTGTCCCAAGAAGAAGGCACTCCGGACACCGCCACCGCCACCGTCGCTTTTACCTTCCGTCAACCCCTGCTGAGGGGCAGAGATCCGGGCGTGGTGACCGCCGATCGACGGGCGGCCGAGCAAGAGCTGGAGGCGGCGAGGCTCGATTGGATTCACCTCATCAGCGAGCGGATCCAGCTCTTGGTCAGCTCTTATTGGCAGGCTCGAGCCGCCATGTTGGACCTGGAGATCCAACGGGGCACCGAGGACCGTTCCAGGGAGCTGTTGGAAACCACCCGTCGGCTGGTAGAAGCCGACGTCACCCCGGCGGCGGATTTGATCCAATTGGAAGCGGATTTGGTCTTCCGCGAGGCCGGCCGGATCGACAGTGAGCGCACCTTCTTCGCGCGTTTGCAAACCCTGGGCTCCGTGATCGGCTTGAATCCCGAGGAAATCGCCGCGCTCGGATGGCCCACGGACGACTTCCCCACCGTGCCGGCCGAGCAGATTCCCGGATCCGATCGCGCTTACCTGGCGGAAGCCTGGAGCAACAGGACCGACCTGGCGGCTGAGATGCAACGTCTGGCCGCGGCCCAAACCCGTCTCCAACAAGCTGAAGACGGCGTGAAATCCCGTCTCGATTTGGTCTTGACTCCTTCCTACACGGGTTTGGTGGAAGACAACGGATTCGGTGACGCCCTGAGCGCCCTTTCGGACAACATTCCCGGTCTTTCCGCCGAATTCGGACTGACCTACAGCTTTCCCATCGGCCGACGGGCGGCCATGGGCGCTCTGATCCGCTCCCAGGAGTCGGTCGAGCAGCAGACCCTGACGTTGGAAGCCCAAAAGATTTCCATCGGTGCCTCGGTGCCCACCTCCCTGGACGCGGTCCGCAAGAACGCTCTGCGATCTCAAAAGCTCGAGCACGCGGTCGGCCTTTTTCGCAAAACCTTGCAAAATGAAGAAAAGAAGCTCCGAGCCGGTAGCTCGATTCTGATCGATGTGCTGAACCAAAGAGATCGTTTGACCTCCGCTGAGCAACGGCTGGTCTCAGCGCGCTTGGCCTTGGCCCAAGCCCTCATCGATCTGCGATTCGATACCGGAACCCTGGTTCGTCCCGACCAGGACGGCGTTCAGCAGATCCGCCTGGACGACCTCATCACCTTGCCCCTCCGAGGCCTTTGATGTCCGAGAAGAAAAAGATCTTTAGAAAAGTCTCTCTGGAGAGGCTCTCCTCCCCCGAGCAGCTCGATCAGCTCATGCAGGTGACCAGCCCCAAGGGTTGGATCGCTTTGATGGCGGTGGTCGGCCTGCTGGCCATCGCGATGATTTGGGGCTTCCTCGGTTATATCCCCACCACCGCCAACGGCGACGGGATTTTGCTCCGACGGGGCGGTGTTTCGACGGTGGTTTCCGCGGGATCCGGCCAGGTCGAGGAAATCCTGGTGGCGGTCGGTGATGTGATCCAAAAAGGCCAGATCGTCGCCAAGATCCGCCAGGAAGGCATCGAGCGACAAATCGGCGACGCCCGGGCACGCATGCAAGCCCTCGAAACCGAGCTCGCCTCCCTCGAGAAATACGCCGATACCCAGACCCGGCTTTCGGAGGCCAACGTGGAGCAAAAACGCTCCAATCTCAGGCTCGCCATCGAAACCCTCAACCGCCGTCACGAGCTGCTGACCCGCAACCTCAACGTGCAAAAAGAGCTGCTCGCAGACGGCTTGGTGACCCAACAAACCGTGCTCAGCAGCGAGCAGCAGGTGAATCAAGTCCGCGACGAGCTGGCGGCCAAACGTCTCGAGCTCGACGGCTTGGAGCTGACCCGGCTCCAGTCGGAGCAGCAGCTGCTTCAGCAGCTGGAGGATCAACGGTCCAAGCTGCGGGATTTGGAGCTGGAGCTGCGGGAAAAACAAGCCTCCCTCGAGGAAAGCGTGCAAGTGGTGGCGACCGAGGACGGCCGGGTGCTGGAGCTGCTGGCCGACTCCGGCAGCGTCATCTCCCCCGGTGAGCCGATCCTCAGCATGGAGGTGGTCTCCGAGGATTTGATGGCGGTGATGTTCGTGCCGGCGGAGCTCGGCAAGCAGGTCCAACCGGGCATGGAGACCCGCATCACCCCGTCGACGGTCAAGGTGGAAGAACACGGTTTCATCCTCGGCGAGGTCCGGCGGGTGTCCGAGTTCCCATCGACCTCCCGGGGCATGAAGCGGCTGTTGGGCAACGACGACTTGGTGGCCAAGATGATGGAGCAAGGACCGCCGATCCAGGTGGACGTTTTCTTGCGAAAAGACGAGGCCACACCGACCGGCTTCAAATGGTCTTCCTCCACCGGGCCCGACATCGAGATTTCCAGCGGCACATTGGCCCGCGGCAGCGTGATCGTCGAGCGTAGCCGTCCCATCACCCTCGTCATTCCACTCGCGAAGAAAAAGATGGGGCTTTGAGCATGGCTGCCTTGGACCGAGCCCTTCAAACCCTCTATCTCTTCCGACGAAACGCGGCCTGGAAGCTCGCCAAACGTCTGGAGGGACGACCCGCCGCGGAATCCAAATGGGGATCCCGTCTGCTGACGCGGCTGAAACGCTGGCAACGCCCCCAAGCGGTCAGCTCCCCTACCGTCTTGCAAATGGAAGCGCTGGAATGTGGCGCCGCGTCCTTGGCGATCATCCTCGCCCACTACGGACGCTGGGTGCCTCTGGAGAAGCTGCGCATCGAATGCGGTGTGTCCCGGGACGGCAGCAAGGCCGCCAACGTGCTCAAAGCGGCGCGTAAATACGGCATGGAGGCCAAAGGTTTCAAGACCGAGCCCAACAAGCTCCGGGAGATGGAGCCGCCGATGATCTTGCACTGGAATTTCAATCACTTCCTGGTGCTCGACGGCTTCAAGGGCAATAAGGTCAAGCTCAACGACCCCGCGGCCGGTCCGGTGACCGTCACCGAGGAAGAGCTCGACGCCGCGTTCACCGGTGTGGTCCTGCGCATCCAGCCCACGGAAGGCTACGAGCCCGGCGGCGACCGTCCCCGATTGATCCCGGCTCTCAGTCGACGGCTGGTCGGGCTCAAGACCGCGATCATTTTCGTCTTGATCGCCGGCTTCGCGTTGGTCCTACCCGGTCTGGTCACCCCCGTTTATTCCAAAGTCTTCATCGACCAGGTGCTGCTCCGGGGTTACGACTCCTGGGTACCGCCCATGCTGCTGGCCATGGGCCTGACCGCCGCGGTGGCCGGAGTCCTGACCTGGCTGCAACAGGCCTATTTGCTGCGCCTGGAAACCAAGATGGCGGTGTCCTCTTCGGCGACCTTCTTTTGGCATGTGCTGCGCATGCCCATGGACTTCTTCGCCCAGCGCATGAGCGGCGACATCGCCAGCCGCGTGGCCGCCAACGACCGGGTCGCCCAGCTGCTCTCCCGGGATCTCGCCACCAATGTCTTGGGATCGGTGCTGATCATTTTCTACGCCCTCTTGATGTTCCGCTACGACGTGATGCTGACCTTGATCGGCATCTCCGCGGTGATCCTCAATGTGGTGGCGGTGAAGATGATCTCCCGCAAGCGGGTCGACGCCAACCGACAGCTCCTCCAGGAACAAGGCAAGCTGCGCGGCACCGCGCTCGGCGGCTTGAAGGTGATCGAATCCCTCAAGGCTATGGGCGGCGAGTCCGACCTCTACCAACGATGGGCGGGTTATCAAACCAAGGTGGTCAACATTCGGCAACGGCTGGAGGTTTATTCCCAAATCATCGGTGCCGTGCCGCCGTTTCTCGCCGCCTTGACCACCGCCATCATCCTGGGCTTCGGCAGCTTGCGGGTGATCGACGGCGCCCTGACCGTCGGTAGCTTGATCGCGTTTCAGGCCTTGATGTTCGCCTTCATGCGGCCGGTTCAGAACATGGTCGACTTGGGTAGCAAGCTACAAAACGCCGAAGGCGATATGAATCGCCTCGACGACGTCTTGAACTATCCCTTGGATCCGTATTTGGTGAACGAAGGCTCGGAGCCCGATCCCGCGGAGCAGCCCAGCGAGATGCTCAAGCTCTCCGGCAAGCTCGAAATCCAAGGGCTGACCTACGGTTACAGCCGATTGGCGCCACCGCTGATCGAGGATTTCAGCCTCAGCGTCGAGCCCGGCTCCCGAGTCGCCTTGATCGGCGGCTCCGGCAGCGGTAAATCGACCATCGCCAAGCTAGTGTGCGGTCTCTACCAGCCGTGGGCGGGCGAGATCCTCTTCGACGGCAAGCCCCGGTCGGAGATTCCGCGACCGATCATGAACGCTTCCCTCGCGTCCGTGGATCAGTCGATCTCCCTCTTCGAAGGCACCCTACGGGACAATTTGACCCTGTGGGATCCCACCTATCCGCTTTCCGAGGTCATTGCCGCGGCCAAGGACGCCCAGATTCACGAATACATCGCGGCCCGCTCCGGTGGCTACGACAATCCCACCGCCGAAGGCGGCGCCAACTGGAGCGGCGGTCAGCGGCAACGCTTGGAGATCGCCCGCGCTCTGGTGGGCAATCCTTCGATTTTGGTGCTCGACGAAGCCACCAGCGCCCTAGACCCGAGCACCGAGCAAGCCATCGACGAGGCCTTGCGACGACGCGGATGCACCTGCTTGATCGTCGCTCACCGACTGAGCACGATTCGAGATGCGGACGAAATTATCGTGCTCGACAAAGGAAAAGTCGTGCAACGGGGCCCACACCTCCAACTCAAGGACGAAGACGGTCCTTATGCTCAACTGATCGCTTCCCACTGATGCAACCGGAAACCCGACAAGCGCTCATCGACCTCGGAGCCGAGCACATCGAGCTCGGCGGCAACGAGAGGATCCGGCTCGACCAGGAACCCTATGCCTGGTTTGTCGAGACCGGCAAAGTCGAGATCTTCGCGCTCCAAACCGATTCCTCCGAGACCGGCAGCCGAACCCACGTCACCACCATCGAAGCCGGTCGTATGTTGTTCGGCGTGCGACCCCAGCAGCAACGCTCGGGACCGGCGTTTCTACGTCGGTCGGTCAAGGAGCGTTCCGCCGCGTTGCAAGCCGTCGGTCTACCCGACACCGAGCTTTTGCGGATCCCCATCAAGCTGCTCACCGAGCTGGCTCAGCAACCGGAGCATCTGCCGGAAATCCAGGTCAAGCTCGAGGGCTGGCTGAGCGACCTCTTCGTCAAGATCCCCCGGTCCGCGTCTCCCAATCGCTTCGAAACCCTCTCCGCGGGCCTCGAGCTCAAAATCGAGCCCGAAGGAGCCGCCCGTTCCGGCAATAACGTGGTTTGGGTCCGCCATCTTTCCGGCGAGTCTCACTTCCTGGGCCAATCTCAGCTGGCGGTCAAACCCTCGTCGACCCTGATGCCGATTTCCGACGAGACCTGGTTGATTTGCCAACAGGAGACCCAGATCTCCTGTGTCGGAACCGACCATCTTTTGCGCAGCGGCACCGTCTGGGAAGGCTTGGAAAGCTTCCACGATCTCTTCCTGGGTTATGTCGATCTCCTGGTGGTCGCCGCCGGGCAAGAGGAAGCGGATCGGCTCCGTCTACGCCAGGAGCTGAATCGCGGCGCCTTGGATCGCACCGCCCGCAATCTCGCCGCGCTCTTGGCCCGTGATGCTTCCCCGCTGCAACCGGCCCTACAGTCCACCAGCGACGGCGCGGGCATGGACCCCTTGTTCAACGCCACGGCGCTGGTCGGAGAGTCTCAAGGATTTGAGCTGATCAAACCCAAGGGCGTGGCCCGGCCGAAGAACCACGGCCACGGTTTGGCGCGCATCGGGTTCGCCTCACGCGTCCGCCACCGTCTGGTGATCCTGCGCGGGGAATGGTGGAAGCGAGACAACGGCCCGCTGCTCGGATTCATCTGGAAGGACGGCAAGATCGCGCCGGAAAATCGGCTCAAGGGCACGCCGGTAGCCCTGCTACCCACGTCCCCCAAGAGCTACGAGCTGGTCAACCCCGCTACCTCCGAACGGATTCCCGTCGACAAGGCCGTGGCGGAGACCCTCGAAGGCGAGGCCTTCATGTTCTACGCGCCGCTGCCCGAGCGCGCTGTCAATCTCTGGGACATCGGAAGGCTCGCGGCGCGGGGTCGGAGCCGTGACTTCATCACCCTCGCCTTCATGGGCGTCGGCATGGGCATCCTCTCGCTCTTGGCGCCGATCCTGACCGGGCAGATTTTCGGTGTGGCGGTGCCGGCGGCCGAGCGCTCGGCCCTCGGACAAATGACCCTCGCCCTGGCGGTCGCCGCGTTGGCGACCTTCGGCTTCCGCCTGACCCGAGCGATCGCCATCTTGAGAATCTCCGGCAAGCTCGACGGCTCGGTACAAGCCGCGGTTTGGGATCGATTGCTGGCTCTGCCGGTGATGTTCTACAAACAATTCAGCACCGGTGATCTGGCCGCTCGATCCATGGGCATCGACCGCATCAGAACCCTGATGTTGGGCAATGTCACCACTGCCCTGCTCGACGCCGTATCCTCCGCATTCAGCCTGCTGCTGCTCTTCTATTTCAGCTGGCAGCTGGCGATCGTCGCCGTGGCCATGGTCTTCGTGCTCATGGTGACCACCATCACCGTGCTGCTCTTGCAGATGAAATATCAGCGCCAGCTGCTGGAGATACAGGGTAATCTGGCGAGCTTGGTCTTCGGTCTGTTGACCGGCATTCAGAAGCTGCGAGGAGCCGGGGCCGAGGCCCGGGCCCTCGCCCTTTGGGCCGAGAAATTCGGCGATATGCGGGCGGTGACCCTGAAAGTACGGCATCTGGCCAACGGCCAAGCCGCGTTCAACGCCGCCTTTGCGGTCGCCACCACCATGGCCCTATTCTTCGCCATGCACTCCCTGCCGAGCCTTTCTCTGTCGGTCAGCGACTTCCTCGCCTTCTCCGCGGCTTTCGGCCAATTTCAGGCTGCCTCCCTGGGGTTGATCGGCCTGATGTCGAGCGTGTTGACCATGATTCCGCTTTACGAGCGCCTGAGCCCCTTGATCCACACACCACCCGAGGTGGATGAGGGCAAATTGGAAGCGGAAGAGCTGTCGGGAGATATCGAGCTCAGCCATGTCTCGTTCCGCTACGACCCCAAGGGCCCCTTGATCCTCAACGATGTCTCGATCCGCGCCAAACCCGGAGAGTTCGTCGCTTTGGTCGGTCCGTCCGGATCGGGAAAATCCACCTCCTTGAGGCTGTTGCTCGGTTTCGAGCGGGCCGAAGCCGGCTCGATCTATTTCGACGGCCAAGATCTACCGTCCCTGAACGCCCAATCCGTGCGGCGTCAAATCGGGGTCGTGCTGCAGAACGGCCAGCCCATGAGCGGCGACATCTTCAGCAATATCGTCGGCACCTCCAGCTTGGGCATGAAAGAGGCTTGGGAGGCGGCCCGCATGGCCGGATTGGAAGAGGACATCAAGGCCTGCCCCATGGGCATGCACACCATCTTGAGTGAGGCCGGCGGAGGGTTTTCCGGCGGTCAGATCCAACGCTTGATGATCGCTCGGGCAATTGTGCACCGTCCCCGAATCTTGCTTTTCGACGAGGCCACCAGCGCCCTCGACAACCATACCCAGGAGGTGGTGAGCAAAAGCTTGGAAGATCTCAAGGCGACTCGCATCGTGGTCGCCCACCGCCTGAGCACCATTCGCAACGCCGACCGCATTTACGTGCTCGAAGCAGGTAGGGTGACCGAAAACGGCACCTACGACGAGCTGATCGCCAACGGAAAAACCTTCGCCGCCCTCGCCGCGCGCCAGATAGCCTAAGAGGTTTAGAAAATGATTTGCCAGAATTGCCAATTCGACAACCCGAAGGGCATGAAGTTCTGCGTCGAATGCGGCAACGGACTCCAAATTGTCTGTGCCGGCTGTCGTGCGCTGATGATGCCGAGCTACAAGTTCTGCGGTGAATGCGGCAACCCTCTTCAGGACGGCGTCTCCGCCCCGCCGGTCGCTCGCACGGCTTCGAGCTCCCAACCGGCTGCCCTGCCCAGCGAGGTCCCCCGTTCGGCCCCTACGGCCGGTCCGAGCCCGGCACCCCCGGCTTCCGCGGCTCCCACCGTCTCCTCCGACGGCGAGCGCAAGCAGGTCACCGTGCTCTTCTGCGAGCTCGCGACCCGATCCGGCGAGCCTCCTTCCGCGGATGTCCTGCACGAGCAGCTCACCACTTTCTTCGAGCTTGCCCGTGAATGCGTCGAGACATTCGGCGGCACCGTCAACCGGCATCTGAACCAGGGCATCATGGCACTCTTCGGAGCGCCTGTGGCCTACGAGGACCATCCTCGCCGGGCACTGCTCGCCGCATTGGCCATTCGAGATCGCATCGATGCGGTCGACTCCGAGGAGTGGACGGCCCGCATGGGAGTCGACACCGGCTCGGTGGTGGTCGGCGGGGTCGGGGGCATGGCCGTGGGCGAGGCCACCGAGATCGCCGATCAGCTGAGCAAGCTGGCCGAGCCGGGACAAATCCTGGTCAGCGACACCGCGGCGCGCCTGACTCGCAGCCAGGTGAATCTCGATGAGCACGGTACCCTCGGGGAACAAAATCTGCCGGTGTGGGAGGCTCAGAGCGAGGTCGAGCTGGGTGCCCTTGCGTCCTATTCGAGCCCGTTCATCGGGCGCGATCGCGAGCTGTCGGTGCTCGAGCAGCTGCGCGACCAAGCCCAAGCCGGCTACGGCCAAGTCATTGCCCTGAACGGCGAGGCTGGATCCGGTAAATCGCGCCTCATGCACGAGCTCTACACCCGCACCTTCCCCCGCGACGGCGCGGTCAGCTACATCCGAGGACAATGCATCTCCTACGGCACCGGCATTCCGTACCTCCCCCTCGCCGGAATGATCCGCAAGGCTTCGCGGATTCGTGAAGGGGATTCCCATGAGGTCGTCCGGGAAAAGCTGCGCCAAAGCTTGGAAGCGGTCGGCACGGATCCCGAGGAAACCATGCCGTTCCTGCTACGTCTCTTGGGCATCGAAGAAGGCACGGAAGCCCTCGACGACCTCGAGCCCTTGGCCATTCAGGCTCGGACTTTCGCCGCCATGCGGCGCATGATTCTCGACGCGGCTCAACACGCGTTGGTGGTGGTAGAAATTGAGGATCTCCAATGGATCGACGCCACTTCCGCGGAATTCCTCGACTCCCTCATCGGGGCCATGGCGGCGGCTCGCCTGTTGGTGGTGCTGAGCTATCGTTCGGGTTATCAACCCAACTGGCTCGACAAGTCCTACGCCACCCAATTGAATGTCGGCCGCCTTTCTGACCAAGACAGCCGCAAGCTGCTGGCAAATCTGCTGGAAGACGAAAGCCTGGTCGACAAGCTCTCCGACGACATCTTGTCCAAGGCGGAAGGCAACCCCTTCTTTTTGGAAGAAATGGCCCGCGCGTTGACCGATGGTCAGGAAGCAGTGCCGGAAACCGTGCAAGGGGTCTTGATGGCCCGCATCGACCGGCTGCCCGAGGACCACAAACAACTGCTGCGCACCGGCTCGATCCTCGGCCGGGAGCTGTCTCTCGAGCTTCTGAAGCAGATCTGGGATCGACCCGCGGAGCTCGAGCCTTTGCTCGAAGATCTGCAGCGTTGGGAGCTGCTCTATAAAGCTCCGTCCGAAGACCGCGTCACCTACTTCTTCCGCCAGGCGCTGACCCAAGAAGTCACTTACCAAAGTCTGCTCGCTCCCCGGCGTCAGGAATATCACCGAAGAACCGCCCAGGCCCTCGAACGCATGTACGAAGGGCGGCTCGAAGACGCCTTCGATCGCCTGATCTACCACTATCCGAAAGCCGGGGAGCCCCAGAAGACGGTTTACTACCTGACCCTCTTCGCCCACAAGGCCGCCGAGGGATATGCCCATTCTGAAGCAGCGGCCGCGCTCCGTGAGGCCCTGCAGCAGGCCGAGTCCCTGGAGGCGGAAGAGCGGGATCGTCAATCCATCGAGATTCTGCTTCAGCTGGCGGACTCCCTCTTGCCCTTGGCGTCGTTCCCGGAGACCCTCGAGCTCTTTCAAAAACATCTTGCAAGGCTCGAGTCGTTGGACGATCCGAGCCTCGCCGGCCCGTACTATTTCTGGCTGGCCCACACTTACACCTACATGGGCTTCCAGGAGGAAACCCGCGCTTTCGCCGACAAATCGATCGAAGCGGCACGGGCCGCCGAGGACGAGACCACCGAGGGCAAGGCCCGCTACGTCCTGGGCCGCGACGGTTTCTGGTCCGGTCAATTCAGCAACGGCATCGAGAACAGCTTGCGCGCCGTGGTGTTGCTCGAGCGAAACGGTGAGCCGTGGTGGCAGGGACAAGCCTATTGGGTCGCAGGGTTCAACCACTATGTGCTGGGCCAATTCGAGCAGGCGATCGATGCCTTGGAAAGGGCTTACGCCATTGGCGAGGCGCTCGACGACTATCGCTTGGACACCTCTTGGAGCTTGGGATATTTCTATGCGTCCCTCGGCGAGTCGGACACCGGCATCGAGCAATGCCAGAAAGGGCTCGAGCGGAGCCGAGATCCGCTCAACTCCGCCGTTTCCACGGGATTTCTCGGCCATGCCATTCTGCAAAAGGGCGAGGACCTCGGAGGAGCTGTCGATCACTTGACCCGAGCGACGGAAATGATGGGTCAAGCGGGCATGCAACAGCTCGAAGGCTGGTTTTCAGCCTTCCTCGGCGAGGCTCTCCTCGCGATGGGCGAATTCGACCGAGCGGCAAAGGCCGCGGCCCGCGGTTTGGAGGCCTCGAAAGAGTCCAAATTCCTCTATGGAATCGGACTCTGCCAGGAGGCCCTCGGACGCATCGAGCTGGAACGTAAAAGCGCGGAGAAAGCGCTGCAATGGCTGAGCACAGCCCGGAAATCCTTCGAAGATCTGGAAGTGCCGTTCGAAATCGCTCGCGTAGACCTGGAAATCGGCCGTACGGCGAAGCTCAGCGGGGATCCCGAGGCGGAGTCCGTGCTCGCCCGAGCCCAAGCCGCTTTTGAAGAGATGCACGTGCCCTATTGGATCGAGCGCACCCAAGAAGCTCTCAGGTCGTAACGGCCCGGTATTGAAACAGCAAATAACCCTTGGCTTCCGGGGGCGAAGCGTCGGCGGGTCCTGCCAGCTTGAAATGGCTGAGCACCTGAGCCGCCACCCCGCGATGCAAGGTCGATGGCCAAAGGTAGCCGGCGGTGGCTCGATTCCACTGTCCCAACCAATCGTGAACGAGCCGACGACGACCGGCATCGAATAAGCCGGCAGCGGTCAGCTCATTCATCAGCTCCAGCCATCGAGGCTCCCGGCTCGGCAGGCGGGCATAGGAAATCTCGACACCAATTCGGGGGCCGATCTCACCCGCCGGCCCGATGTCGAACGAAAGGTGGGGGCGATCGCTTTCCCGCCCGGCGGGACCCAAGACCTCCAGCCAGCCGGGGGGTCTAACCCCGATGCTCTTCAAATACCCGGGCATATCCGGAACGGCGACCCCGAAGATCTCCAATCGAACCCAGCCGGGGCATCGTGCCGCGAGGTCGAAAAGGTATTGTGGACGGCTACCGGGAGGCAGCTTCTCCAAACATCGGCTCAGGGTCGCCGCCTGCGCACGGACATTCAGTCTTCCGAAGAGGCTCAAGCCGTCCGCCATGTTCAGGGGTCGGCGACGCCGGGGCAACGTCAGACACACCACCGGGTGCGGCTCGAGCGCGGGGCCCACATGGGTCGGCGTGCTCTGGGCAGGCGGCTCGGCCAATGAGCCGTCAGCCTCCATTCGCGCGAGATCGAGCTCCAACCACACCGAGTCGATGGCCGACAAGAAGTCGGCAGAGGAATCGGGCCGTTCCGATAGATCACGTTCTGGCCGGCGGTTGTGACCGGCCCAGGTCCTCAGCAGGTCCTTCCAGGGCAGCGGGCGCGGGCTCCAGCTCTGCAGAATTAGATCCGCTTGATCGGGCCGCTCAATCTTCTGGGAGATATCGGGTAGAAAGATCCGTTCGGAATTCGCGCTGAGGGAAAATTCAAAGGCCGTCAGCGCATCGAAGCGCAGACGGCCCAGAATGGCTCGCACTGGATCGGCAATCGATCCGAGCCCTAGCGACTCGCGATCACCGATGCCGTCGAGCTGTCGGGAGATGAGAGGCCACCAAATATCGGCATGCAGACCGTTCGGCTCAGCGTCACTCTCCATCTATCAAGCAGTAGCTGAGAGGCGAGAGCCTCAGGAGCCCGGATCGCCGGTCCAGCCCCCTGCCACATCTTCCAAATTCTCGTCGGAAAGCTCTTCCATTCCTTCGTCTTCTACGGGCTCTTCGCCCGCTTGAATACCTTCTTGCTCGCTCATTCTGCGATCTCCTAACTCATCAGTGTGTCAGGGAAGCGGTACGACCGACGGAATTTTACCCAGGATTCTAAGGAAAGGTACGTCGATGGTCCCGCTTCGAAATTCCCTTAGCGGGTAGAAATCCAGGACTCTGGTTCCATTCCTGGAACCCTCGGTCTTTGTGCTGAGCCCCGGAGCCGTGGCGGGGAACCCTATCGACCCACCCGATTCCACGGCTTAGACATATACGTAACTTTAGCACGATGAGTTTCCGAGGGGAAGATCCTCGGCCGATTTAAGCAGAATCACTCTTGTCTCTAGAACTGAGCATTTTCCCTTATTGACCCTTCTGCCGATCGCCGGCGCAAGGCACTTCGAAACGGGTGACGGGAGCTCCGCACCTGAGAATTATGCTTCCGGCCCAAAAACACAAACAACCGGCATTTCGCTGGATTTCTGGCGAATCCATGCCTCCCATGGAAAATTACGAAATCATCCTCAAATTGATTAGCCAATGTGACCGATTTTCCGGACTTTTTAGATAATTTATATTGCTAAAAACAGACACTTGATCCCAAATCGGCCAATTGTTATCATCTTGGTCTCTTTGACGTATGTATTACCTCTGGAGTTTTCCCGGCGACTAGTCACATGAAACTGAGGGTTTCTACTACTCGCGAAAACAGCGAGACCACCAGGACTCAGCAGCATCGATTCGTCGCACAAAGATGCTGAAATAAACCAAAGCTGTAGTCTTTATGGGGAAACCATTCGCCTTCGCACTCGTATCTCATTCCGCTCAGCTCTTTCCGTCGGAGCGACTTCTTCAATAAGGAACCTCTAGTGAAGCTTTGCTTGGTTATCAAATATCCGCCGATCCAAGGTGGGACGTGCACTTCAGGGTACTGGCTCGCCTATGGACTCGCCGAGCGGGGCCACCAGGTTTATGTGGTCACCAATGCCGACGAGGTCGAAGACGAATACCGAATTCACCTCTCCGACGGCGACGGACCGTGGATGGAGCCGACCTTCGAAGCCTCCGGCGGCTTCGTCAAGGTCTTTCACACGGAGCGTTTCAGCCCCGCGAAGATGGACCACATTCCCAAGTCGAATGTCTACGTCACCAAGCTCGCTTCCCAAACCGCTCAAGTGGTCCGTGAATACGACTGCGACCTAATTTTCAGCTTCTACTACGAGCCCTACGGGGTGGCCGGATATTTGGCCTCACAATGGACCGGTCGGCCCTTGGCGATGAAGCACGCCGGAAGCGACTTGGAACGGATGCTCAAGAACCCGACCATGGCCACCACTTATAAAGAGGTGCTGAAGGCCACTGACGGCGTGTTGACTCGGCCCAATCTCGCGATCCGATTTATGGGCATGGGTGTCAAACCGGAAAATATCTACGCCGCGGGCGGTGGCGGTTTGCGCACCGACGTCTTCAATAAGGAGGCCGAGCCCCTGGACCTCGAAGCCTTGGTCAACGAGAAGTCCTGGAGCCCGTTGGGCGACCACGCCCCTCCTTTCGACCCTTCGGTACCCACCATCGGCATCTATGGCAAGCCCGGCGTTTTCAAAGGCTCGTACGATCTGGTGTTGGCCCTTTCCCAGCTTCGGGAACAAGGCGTCGAAGTCAACTTCGTGGCCCTCAGTGACGGCCGACGGGCAGAGGATCTCAAAGAGTTCATCAAAGGAAAGGCCATCGCGCCTTACACCCGCTTGGTTCCGTTCATCCCCAACTGGAAGATTCCGGGTTTCATTCGCGCCTGCACCGCGGTCTGTTTCCTGGAGCGAGACTTCCCGATCAAAATCCACACACCCCAGGTCGCGACCGAGATCTTGGCCTGTGGCGGCTGCTTGATTCTCTCCAACGAGATCGCCCAAAAACAACGCTATCGGGACGAAATCGAGGATCGGAAGAACCTGCTCCTGGTCAAGGATCCCAAAGAGATCGACACCCTGGCGGCGGCCATCCAATTCGCGGTCGAGGACCCGAAGCGCGCCCGGGAAATCGGAGACTGCGGCGCCGACTTACCGATCAATACCGGAGATCCCGGAGCCCAGGTCGATTTCTACGAACGATTCTTCAACCGGCTCATCGGACGTGAATCCGATGTCGCTCCGATCAAAACCTTCGTCGAGAAAAGCTCCGGCACGGACTTCTTGCCGGCCTTCTTGGATCGCCTGATCCCTTGGCTGCCCGCCGCTTTGGGCGCCGATCGGGCAGAGGCCCTGAAGGACGACTTCCTGGAAATCGCCGATATTTCCGACGACGAGCATCCCATCGCCTTGGCCCGCCGCTATTGCCGATTCCTGCGCGCCGTATCCCACGGATTTGAAGGCGAGGACCACGACTTCCTGCAGGAGCTTCTCCGCTTCCAGGAGACCAAGCTCGCCACCAGCTACGACGACCCACGGGATACCGTGGCTCTCTTCCCCGTGCGCGACGAAATCGAGTCGCCCTTGGACCTCAAGGAGCGCGTTTTCGGTCTGAGACCGATGCTGAATCGTAGCGGTAGGTTCGAGAGCTTCGAATGGAATCTCGCCGGCCTGTTCAAACGTGGCATTCAACGCAGCCTGGGCGATGCGGGGGACCCGACCGAGGCGATCTCCAAGCTGCGAGAGAGCACCGAAAAATCTCCGGGATATGTGCTGTTTTTCAAAACACCGAATTTCCTCGGAGGAGTCGTCCGAGTCAGTGACAGCACCTACGACTTGCTTCAGCTTTGTGACGGTAGCCGCACCTTGGAAGAGGTGCTGGCTCAGGTCGCGGAAGACTCGGGATTCCCTGCCGATGAGCTTCGAAAACCTGTGACGTCGACCTTGATCGGGTTACATCAGCAAATCGCTTTGATCTTTTCTCGCTGATTTTTTCGCCTCGTAATATGAGAAGAGATAGATAGATGATCATCTTGGATTCTCGGAGCACCAGAATCGTAGAGAGAAATGAGACTCTGGCCGGCTCCTTTGATCGTTATGAGTCAACCCCTGACGACCGACCACGAATCCGCCGCGGCGGATTCACAACCTAAAAGGATGGAACCCATGTCCGACAACAAAAAGCCCGAATTCCAAGCCGACGAAGTCACCGAGCTCGACGACAAAGACCTCAATGACGCCAGTGGTGGCGGTATGTGCACCGGCTGCGAGGGCTGTGATCGCTGCAACGGCTGTGACGGCCAGGGCGGCGGCATCGCCCAGCTCTAAGAAGCACGCCCAGCACATGATTACCCCGTTCAGCTGAACCGAGCTGCGGGACCAAAACGAGGATTGAATCCATGTCCGAGACCAAGAAGCCCGAGTTCCAAGCCGACGAAGTCACCGAGATTGACGACAAAGATCTCAACGACGCCAGTGGCGGCGGCTACTGTACCGGCTGTGAAGGTTGTGACCGCTGTAATGGTTGTGACGGCCAAGGCGGCGGCGTTCTGAGCATGTAAGGAAATCTAATTCACCCCGCTTCGCCGGCTCACCGGCAAGGCGGGGTGAATTTCAAGGGGCAAAACATGTCCGAAAACAGCAAGCCCGAATTCCAAACGGAAGAGGTTACCGAGCTCGACGACAACAGTCTCGACGACGTCAGCGGTGGCACCCAGTGCAGTGGCTGTGAAGGCTGTGTGAGCTGTAACGGCTGCGAGGGTGGCGGATTGGCGAACCGTCTCTAAGCCGACCGCTCGCCCACTGCCTCCAAGGACGAGTGGGCGGATCGCTCTAGGCACCCAACTCACCCCGCTTTCCCCTGAGCAGCGGGACAACCAAGAGGATCGAAACCATGTCCGACACCAAAAAGCCTGAATTCGAAGTCGACGAAGTCACCACCGAGCTCGACGATAAAGATCTCAACGACGCCAGCGGCGGCGGCTACTGCACCGGCTGCACCGGCTGTGATCGCTGCAACGGCTGCGACGGCCAGGGCGGCGGCGTCGCCAACCAGCTCTAAGCTCGACGGTGCTCCAAGAGCGCGTAATCGAGCCTTGAAAATTTGTGACTGTGGGCGCGGTGGCAAGAAAGTCACGGCGACCCGGTTACCTCACGTGCCGGATGGGAATCGTTCTCGACCGCACACACCCCAAGAAATGAATCGCATCTAGTGATTCACCGTTGAAAAGGATTGAACCCATGTCCAAGCCTGATTTCAAAGTTGACGAAGTTGCCGAAGAAGTTGACGACAAAAACCTCGACGACGTCAGCGGTGGCGGCATCTGCACCGGTTGTGAAGGTTGTGACCGCTGCAACGGCTGTGACGGCATCGGCCACCAGACTCTCTGATCCAATAAGAAAGGATTAATCCTATGTCCAAGCCTGATTTCAAAGTTGACGAAGTTGCCGAAGAAGTCGACGACAAAAATCTCGACGACGTCAGCGGTGGCGGCATCTGCACCGGCTGCGAAGGTTGTGATCGCTGCAACGGCTGTGACGGCCAGGGCGGCGGCATCTCCACCCGCGCCTGATCCGCGACTCGCTAGCAGCAGATAGTGCTGCTGGAGGATCGCTCGCGTGATCCTCCTCCACAGGACGAATCATCCCTGATGATTCGTCCTGTGGCTCACGATTCCTTATACGATCGCCGCGAACCCATCTACACTCCCTTCGCCGAGAGGTGCATCCCATGTCCGATGAAAAGGCAACCCCAGAATTCAAGGTCGATCCCATGGAAGAGCTCGACGACGAAGCTCTCGACGATGTCAGCGGCGGCAGTGACTGCTCCGGCTGCAGTCATGTCTGCAGCGCCAGCTGCGGTAGCGACATCGGCCTCCAACGCTGAGTCCCCCCGAAGCTGAGTCCCCCGAAGAGTGTCCGGTCGGCCGTCGGCACACGGCCGACCTCCCTCGGAAGAGGTCGCCGGTCAGGATATGATTTAAGACGCGAAGATCGCCGAATTCGACATTCCCGTCTCTCTGCCCACAAAGGTACACCCCATGAGCCACCGCGAGCTACAGGCCTGTCTTTCTCGCCTCTACGTAGACGACGCATTCCTGCGTCTCTACGAGGTGCAGCCCGAAACCATCTTCAATCAATACACGCTCACCCAAGAGGAGCGTGACACGATCTCGGCGATCGAATATCAGAGCCTTCGAATCTTCGCCTCTTCCCTGAGGGGCAAGAAGAAGAACTACATTCAGAAGGCCTACCCCGCCCTATTCGCCGTCGATGACCGGGTGATCACGAACTACTATTGCCGCTTTTACGACCTGCGCCGGATCGCACCCAACGACGACTCCTTGGATCTGATCCTGCGTTTCGGCACGTTCATGGAGGAAAGCCTTCTCGAGCATCCGGACGTGCCGTCGTATACCAGTGATCTCGCCCGTTACGAGCGTCTCAAGATTTGGGCTATCCGCAACCCCGATGGCAAAGCTCCGGACTCCTGGAACAGCGACCAAGCCGAGGGAGATCAAGAAGAGGCCGCAAAAGAGCCCTTCACCCTGGAGACCGTGCCCTGGATTCCCGACGACATCCGCGTCGGCGAGTTCAACCACGACATCATTTCCATCTACAAGAACATCCGGCGGGGCGAGGAGGTCGAGAATCCCGATCCGAAACCTTGCTCCTTGGTGTTCAAACGTCCCCGTGGCGACCAGGACAAGAAGATCTTCAAGATTTCTTCCGACACCCACCGTCTGCTCGAGTTCTGCGACCACCGAGGCACCATCGGTGACATCGTCGAGCACTACAATCGTAAGGTGGGTGACGATCTGTCGGAGCCGATTCTCGGAGCCTTCGAGCATCTGCGTAAGCTCGGCGTCGTCGAGGGATAAACATCCAACTTTTCCCGAGGTGAACCCATGAGTCAATTCGAAATTATCGACATCTCCTCCTCGGAGACCATTCCACCTCCACCCGAGGTCGATGGTTGTGAGCTGTGCGGTCACTGCACCATTATCCGGGCGCTCTTCAAACACCGCGCTAGCCTCAAGGCCGGCAGGGAGCTGACCGCCGAAGAAATCAAAGAGCTCGGTTTTATTCCCCGCTCCTGTGCCACGACCGGTCAGCCGGACTTCAACGCATCCACCCCGAATAAGTGAAGGATCTCCAATGACAGCAACCACAGATATGTTGGAAAGCATGCCGCCACTGGGCTCAGGTCTCGGCTTTCGGCAAGAAATTCGGAACCAGATGATCGAGCATTCCGACGAGATCGATTTCGTCGAAATCATCGCTGAAATGTACGCCGAGCGGCCTTGGCTGTGGGACGACTTGGGCGAGATCGGCCAGCACTTCCCGGTCATTCCCCACGGCGTGAAATTGTCGATCGGCTCGGACATGCCTCTCGACATGGACTTCATGAAGAAAATCCGCGCCGTGAATGAGATCACCAAAGCGCCGTTCTATAGCGAGCATCTGTGCATGACCCGGGCACCCGGGATCGATATCGGCCATCTCTCGCCGATTCTTTTCACCGACTCGCTGCTCAACACCGTGGTCGACAAGGTCAATCGGGTGCAGGACTATCTGGGCAAGCCGTTGGCCCTCGAAAACGTGACTTACGTCTTCGATATCCCGAATCCGCCGATGCCGCAAACCGAGTTCTTCAACCGCATGGTGGACAGAACCGATTGCTTGGTGTTGCTCGACGTCACCAACGTGTTCATCAACTCGGTCAATCACGAGTTCGACGGCGTGCAATTCATGCGCGATATGCCCCTCGACCACGTGGTGCAGCTGCACATCGCCGGCGGCTTCTGGAGCAAGCACGAAGGCGAGATGATCGACGGTCACTGCGAGCCGGTACAGGACGGAACCTGGGAGCTGCTCGAAGAGCTTTCGAAGATGCCGTCCAACATCAAGGGCTGTATTCTCGAGCACGACGCCAACTATCCAGACGAAGGTTTGGGTCATTTGCTCGAGACCGTGGACCGGGCGCGCAACATCATGGGCTGGCCGTCGCGCAAGCAGCTCAACGTGGCCTGATCCGCCGCAAGGCGATGTATCCTTCCCCTGGACCTCAGGGGGCTCTTTCCCTCACGGCCCAGCTCGGGGGATATTCAGGGCGAGATTGCAGGTGTGCAGTCTCGCCCTTTTAAGTGACCGTTTCTATTTGACCGTCAGGATTGAACCGTCTGATTTAAATATGAAGAGAAGGACTAACCGGTGAAGCTTTGCTTGGTGATCAAATACCCGCCGATTCAAGGTGGTGTGTCGGCTTTCGGATATTGGATGGCGTACGGGCTTGCGGAAAGAGGTCACCATGTTTACGTGGTCACCAACGCCGACGAGGTGGAGCAGGAGTACCGTATTCATTTGAATGCGAGCGACGATTCGTGGATGGAGCCCGTCTTCGAAACATCCGGTGGTTTCGTCAAGGTGATTCAATCCGAGCGGTTCACCGCCGCCAAGATGGAGCACATTCCGAAAACCAATCCTTTCGTCACCAAGCTCGCTTCCCAGGCCACCCAGGTCGTCCGGGAATACGACTGCGACCTCATCTACTGTTATTACTACGAGCCCTACGGCATCGCCGGATATATGGCGTCCCTGTGGACCGGCAAGCCGCTGGCGCTGCGCCATGCCGGCAGTGATCTCGAGCGCCTGATGAAGAACCCGACCATGGCCACCACTTACAAGGAGGCGCTCAAATCCGCCGACGGAGTGGTGACCGGGCGAAATCTCGCCCCTCGATTCATGGGTATGGGCGTTGACCCGGACCACATCTTCACCGCCGGTGGTGGTGCGTTGCGGCGAGACATCTTCCACAAAGACGTCGAGCCCCTCGACCTCGATGCGTTGATCACCGAGACCGGTTGGAACCCTCTGGGTGATGATGCGCCCGACTTCGACCCTTCCCTGCCGACGGTGGGCATCTACGGCAAGATCGGCGTTTTCAAGGGCTCTTACGATCTGGTGGAAGCTCTCTCCTTGCTGAAGACCGAGGGGGTCGACGTCAACTTCGTCGCCCTCTGCAACGGCCGTCGGACTCCCCACTTCAAAAATTTCATCAAAGATACGGCCATCGCCGAGCGGACCTGGGTGCTGCCGTTTATTCCCAATTGGAAGATTCCCGGATTCATTCGAGCCTGCACCGCGGTCTGTTTCTTGGAGCGGGACTTCCCGATCAAGATCCACTCACCCCAAGTACCGACCGAGATCCTCACCTGTGGTGGCTGCTTGATTTTGTCGGACGAGATCGCCGGCAAGCAGAAATTCCGCGAGAAGCTGGAAGACCGCGGTAATGTGATTCGGGTGGAGGACCCTAAAGACATCCCGTCGTTGGCGGCCGCCATTCGATATGCCGTCGAGGATCCCGAGCGGGCTCGCCGGATCGGCCTCCAGGGCGCCGAGCTGCCGGTCAACGCGGGCAGCCCAGAAGCCGTGATCGATTTCTATGAGGGTCTATTCGAGCGCATCTCCGGACGATCGACGAAGCAGATCTCGTTTAAAGAACGGCTGGAGCAGGAGCACGAAACCCCTTTTCGCGAGCTGATGCTGCACCGGCTGGTGCCTTGGCTCGATCCGATCTTCGGGCAGGCCGGCGCGGAATTGACGGCCGAATTCTTCGACATCGCTCGCCCCAAAACGGACGAGCCCGCGATTCCTTTGGCCCGCCGATTCTGCCTATTTCTCCAAGCCAAACGACTCGGCAGCAGCGACGAGGCCCGTGAATTCCTCGCGGAGCTGCTGCACTTTCAGATCTGTAAGCTGTCCGTCGCCTACGACGATCCGCTCCACACCGGCTCCCTCTTCCGGGTGCGAGACGAGATCAGGAGCCCGCGGGAATACGACACCCGTGCTCTTTCATTGCGACCCAGGCTCAATCAAACCCTCAGCTTCGAGAGCTTCAATTGGCAATTCGAGCCGCTTTTTCGCAAAGCGTTCAGGGATATCGCCGAGCAATTGGACGGAGACCGGGACACCCTCGAACAAATGCTCGACATCGCTGAAAAGTCCGCGAATCGAGTCATTTTCTTCAAAACCCCGAACTTTCTCGGCGGCGTCGTTCAGATCACCGACAACACCTTCGAGCTGTTGCAGCTCTGTGACGGTCGGCGGACCACCCGAGAGGTCATTGATGTATTGGCCGACGAAAGCGGTCATCCGGCCGAGGACCTCAAGAAACCGGTGATTGACGCCCTTTACCTTCTGCACCAACAGCGAGCCTTGATCTTCGCACTGCCTTGAAAACCCCGTCAGGAGACAGCACATGAAAAAGCCCAGCTTCACCATTTAAGAAATCAACCTAGAGGATCTAGAAACACAGCTCAAAGGCGTGCTCGGGGGCGACGGATCTGGATGTAGCACCTGCACCGGCTGCAGCGGCGGCGGCACCGGTGGCGGCACCGGCGGCGGCACCGGCGGCGGCACCGGCGGCGGCGACGGCACTTCGTGTTGTACCTGTATGAGCACCTGTACCGGCTGCAGCACCTGCACCGTGATCAGGTAAGGAGCCGAGGCGACGCCTGGCAAGTGCACCTCATACCGGCTGCGGAAGCTCTGACGGCTCCATGGCCGAAGGAGTCTCGATACAGCTAGTCCCTGAGCCCGGTCGCCTCGGCCCTCGCTCTTGAATTTAGATGCGCACGACTCTAGATTCACTAGATTCGGATAGAGATAATGAAGAAGCCTGCCAATATGATGGACGGAATGGCCCTGTAGCTGTTTCCAGTAGCTGTCTACCGTCCTGCAAGGCGGCTTCTTCCACACCGATTGTCTGAACCTTTTCCTTCGGGAGAACGAAAGCTTCGGAAAACAAAAGGAGACACCGACATGAGCGAGACCAAAAAACCCAGCTTCGAGGCAGAAGAAATCTCCAAAGACCAGCTCAGTGACTCAGAGCTCGAGGACGTCAGCGGGGGTACCTGCTGCGACAGCTGCGAGCCCGGGTGTGAGGCCTGTTCCGCGACCGACCCCAACCTTCAGATGTAGCGAGGGAATCACCATGAGCGACTCCAAAAAACCCGACTTCAAAATCGACCAGATCGAGCTGGACGAGGTTTCCGACAACGACCTCGACGGTGTGAGCGGCGGTGCTTGCGACGCGGGTTGCGAAGGCCGTTGCGGCTGTTGCAACGCCGGGGAGCCGATGTCACAGCTCTGAGCCGAAAACCCGCTTTCGTCTTCAGAGCTCCACCGGAGAAAGGATTCACCATGACCGATGTAAAAAGACCTGATTTCGGCATCAAAGAAGTCGAAATCGACGAAGTGTCCGACCACGACCTGAAAGACGTCAGCGGTGGCTCCTGCGGCGGCTGCAACGCCATGTGTGAAGGTCATTGTGGGGCTTGTATGGCGCCCCCGGACCAGCTTTGAGCTGATCCTATCCTTCGAGTCGTCAGCTGCTTGCGCGTCAAAACAGCAAGTGACACAACACCAGCTGACCAAAAGCAACGGAGGGAATATGGCAGAGAAGAAAACCGATACCAAACCCGATTTTCGGGTAGACGAGATTGAAACCGAAGCAATTTCCGACCGAGAGCTCGACGACGTCAGCGGTGGAAGCTGTGCAGGTTGTGACCGTTGTGGCGCCTGCCACGTTCCGCCGGATCAATCCGGCGGCGGCTGAGTTTTACCGGGGCCGATGATCGACCCCGTTTATTTAGGCCGGGAGCCCCTTCAACGAGAAGAGGGCTCCCGATTCTTTCTTATCAGGAGAAATCCCATGTCCGAAGAAAAAGGTAAGCCGAGCTTCCAGGTCCAGGAAATCGAAGAGCTCAACGACGACGCCCTGGATGACGTCTCCGGTGGCGGCGATTGCGGCGGCTGCGAGCACACGTGTAGTGCCAGCTGCGGCAGCGGTCCGGTGTTGCAGAGCAATCTCTGAGTCGAGTTTTCAGACCCACGGCCTTGCTCGAAGGCGAGCCCGTAACGGGCTCGCCTTTTCATTATCTGGTGGCTACCCCCAAAGAACGGCTCAAACCGTCAGCAACGAGGCCTCACCTTCCTCGCCGGTCGCCAAGACTCGCCGAAACCAACCGGAAGCGATCAGCTCTTGGATCGCCTCGACGTCCGGGGCGAAATATCGATCCTGCTCGTAGAAGGGCACTCGCTCGCGAATCGTCCGCACACAAGCCTCAAGCTCGGTGGAGGTTTGCAGCTCGCCCGAGCTCTCCAGGATTCGCAAATCGATCCCCTGAGCGGCCGCCAGCAGCTCCACCGCGACCACGCCTCCGGAATTCTCCGCCATGTCGGTGAGCCGACGGGCGGCGAAGGTGGCCATCGATACGTGATCTTCCTGGTTCGCAGAGGTCGGCAGGCTGTCGACACTGGCGGGATGAGCCAGACTTTTATTCTCCGAGGCCAATGCGGCCGCGGTGACCTGGGCGATCATGAACCCGGAATTGACGCCGCTGTTGCGGACCAGAAACGGCGGCAAGCCGCTCAGGTGGGTGTCCAAAAGCAAGGCGATCCGGCGCTCGGAAAGGGCCCCGATCTCAGCAATGGCGATCGCCAGCACGTCACAGGCCATGGCCACGGGCTCGGCGTGGAAATTTCCCCCCGAAAGCACCTCACCCTGCTCGGTGAAGACCAGGGGGTTGTCGGTGACGGCATTGGCCTCCACCTCGAGAATGCCGGCGGCAAACCGCAGGTGATCGAGGCAAGCTCCCATCACCTGGGGTTGACAGCGCAGGGAGTAGGGATCCTGGACTTTCGTGCAATCCACATGGGAGGCGCGGATCGCGCTGCCGGCGAGCAGGCGACGGTAGACCGCCGCCGTTTCCATCTGCCCCCGCTGCCCGCGGACGGCGTGGATCCTGGCGTCGAAGGGCGCGTCACTGCCGTGGGCGGCGTCGACGCTCATGGCGCCCGCCGCCAGCGCGGCGGCGAAGACATGCTCGGCAGCAAAAAGCCCGGCCAATGCCAACGCGGTCGAAATTTGGGTGCCGTTGAGCAGGGCCAAGCCTTCTTTCGGGCCCAGCTCCATGGGATCCAATCCCGCCCGCCGCAACGCTTCCGCGGCGTCCAATTTCTCGAGACCCTCGGCCGTCTCTTGCTCCGCCCCGCCGACGCCGAGCAGCAGAGCGCTCAAATGGGCCAAGGGCGCCAAATCCCCGGAAGCACCGACGGAGCCTTTGGACGGAACGATCGGATAGATGCGATGGCGCAACAGACTCAGAATCGCCATCGGCACCGACGGACGCACACCGGAAAAACCGCGGCTGAGCCCGATCACTTTGAGCACCATGGCCAGGCGCACCACCCGATGATCCAGGGGCGCGCCGACCCCGACGCTGTGGGAGAGCACCAGGTTGCGTTGCAGCACGCTCAGCTCACGGTCGCTGATCCGGGTCTGGGCCAAGAGGCCGAAGCCCGTATTGACGCCGTAAACCGTCTCACCCTTCGACACGATCTCGTCGATCACCTCCACCGAACGATGGAGCCGCGCCTCGAGCTGAGCGGAAAGCTCGATCTCCACCGGCGACTTCCAAATTCGGCGCAGGGTCCCCAGACCCACCGGCTCTTCCGTCAGGGTCAGACGGGTGACCTCTTGCGCATCGTATTTCCCATCGTGCCCCATGGTCATTTCTCCAAAAACGGCAAAGCGAGCTGATGTTGCTCGGCACAGGCGATGGCCTCTTCGTAGCCCGCATTGGCATGGCGCATGACCCCCGTGGCCGGATCGTTCCACAACACCCGCTCGATCCGCCGATGGGCGTCGTCGGTGCCGTCACAAACGATCACGATGCCCGAATGCTGGGAATATCCCATGCCCACTCCCCCACCGTGATGCAGGGAGACCCAAGTGGCGCCGCTGGCGCAATTCAAGAGGGCGTTGAGCAAGGGCCAATCGGAGACGGCATCGGAGCCGTCTTTCATGCCTTCGGTTTCGCGATTCGGGCTCGCCACCGATCCCGAATCCAGGTGATCGCGACCGATCACCACCGGAGCCTCCAGCTCGCCGTTCCTCACCATCTCGTTGAACGCCAAGCCCAAGCGATGGCGCTGACCCAAACCGACCCAGCAGATGCGCGACGGCAGACCTTGGAATTGAATGCGCTCCCGGGCCATATCCAACCAGCGATGGAGGTGGGGATCGTCGGGAATCAGCTCTTTGACCTTGGCGTCGGTCTTGTAGATGTCTTCGGGATTGCCCGACAGCGCAGCCCATCGGAAGGGGCCGATGCCCCGGCAGAAGAGGGGCCGGATGTAGGCGGGCACGAAACCGGGGAAGTCGAAGGCGTTTTCGACGCCCTGATCTTTCGCCACCTGCCGAATGTTGTTGCCGTAGTCGAAAACCGGGATGCCCTGCTTCTGGAAATCGAGCATCGCCCGCACGTGCACGGCCATGGATCGGGCGGCCTGCTCAGCGACCTCTGCCGGCGCCTCGACCCGTTGCCGCTCCCACTTCTCGACGCTCCAGCCCTGGGGAAGATAACCGTTGACGGGATCGTGGGCCGAGGTTTGGTCGGTCACCGCGTCGGGCCGCACGCCACGGCGTACCAGCTCCGGGTAAACGTCGGCGGCATTGCCCAACAAGCCGACGGAAAGGGCTTTGCCCTCGGCACACGCTTCTTCGATCCAGGCCAGCGCTTGATCCAAATCGTCGGTGCTGCGATCAAGGTAACGGGTTTCCAGTCGCTTCTCGATCCTCGACCGCTGGCACTCCACCGCCAACATCGAGGCACCGGCCATGGTCGCCGCCAGGGGTTGGGCGCCGCCCATGCCGCCCAACCCCGCGGTCAGAATCCACCGTCCGCTCAAATCCCCTTGATAGTGACGGCGCCCCATCTCGACGAAGGTTTCGTAGGTGCCCTGCACGATGCCCTGGCTGCCGATATAAATCCAAGAGCCGGCGGTCATCTGGCCGTACATCATGAGCCCCTTCCGGTCGAGCTCGTTGAAATGCTCCCAAGTAGACCATTTGGGCACCAAATTGGAGTTGGCGATCAGCACCCGCGGTGCGTCTTTGTGGGTTCGGAAGATGCCCACGGGCTGACCGGATTGCACCAAGAGGGTTTGATCGACCTCCAGGTTCTTGAGGCTTTCCACGATGCGCTCGTAGCTCTTCCAATCCCGCGCCGCTTTGCCGATGCCACCGTAGACCACCAGATCCTCGGGGCGTTCGGCCACCTCCGGGTCGAGGTTGTTCATCAGCATTCTCAAGGGGGCCTCGGTCAACCAGGATTTAGCCGACAAGCGGGACCCTCGGGCGGCGCTGATTTTCGTCGTAGACGTTGTGCTCATGGCATTCCTTCCGCAGCTGTTTGGAGAGGTTCGGGATAAGGCGAGATCCCAAGATTCGACCTGTATAGACAAGATCATACAAGCACTGTGAGCGTCAAGAAGCGAGAGCGAAAACCGATCGCGAGCCGGCTAGGAGTCGCCGGTGCGAACGGAAAACGGTGCGCCCAGCTGAAATCGAGTGGCCGGGTAGTAGAGACGCGCGGTCGACGCCACCGCCGCCTTCGTCGTCGAGGCCGGAGACCAAGTCCGCCGCACGAGCAGCAGGCACGGCTCGTCCCTGGGCATCTCCAGGTGGCGACGCACCTCGTCCGTGGGCATCACCGCCCGCACCATATGCTCCACTTTCTTAAGCGGCGCGACCTCGAGCAAATACTCACTCGGCGTGATCCGCTCGAAATCCACCGACAGATAGTCCGGCGCGGCGGCGGGATTCACATAGCGATCTTCCAATTGGATGGGGCGATCGTTTTCGTAATGCACGATCAAGGAATGAAAGACCGAGGTGCCCGGCACCACCCCGAGGGCTACCGCACGGTCCGGCGATACCGGCTCCTCCAAGGCATAAATCAAACGGGCTCGATGGGTATTGCCGCGGGAGTGGATCTCATCGGCGATGTTCAGCACTTCCAAGGGATGACCCTGGGAACGGCTTTGGGCGATAAACGTGCCGACTCCGGCGATCCGCTCCAAATATCCTTCGTCGGTGAGCTCTCGCAAGCCGCGATTGACGGTCATGCGAGAGACCCCGAGCTCCCGTACCAGCTCGTTCTCCGAAAGCACCCGATCACCCGGACGCCACTCGCCGGAGTGGATGCGATCGAGCACGAACGATTTAACTTTTTTGTAGAGTGGACCCGGAGACCCGGATTTGGGCATCGACTTGAGCTCCGAAAAATTAGGGGGTCCGCCGACCCATGTCGATCGCAACGAAGGCGGTCCCGTCGGCGCCCCGAGCATCATGGGACGGTGAGGAGCTTACCACTTGAACCTGTCTATACAACTTCGAGGTTCGATGTTAACGTCTCCCGTCACCCACCCTACCCCGGTAGGTCAAATTCTCAGCAGGAGCAACACCCATGTCATGGGACTTTCTTTGGACCGACTGTCGGCTGGCGACCTTCGCCGGCGATCAACCCTATGGTGCGATCGAAGACGGTGCCATAGGTATCGAAGGTGGGCGGATCACCTGGGTCGGGCCGGCCGATCGCCTGCCGGGCCCACCCTCGGAGCTCGCCACCAACGTGTGCGACCTGAAGGGTCGTTGGGTGACCCCCGGACTGGTGGACTGCCACACCCACTTGGTTTTCGGGGGAGATCGCTCCCTCGAATTCGAGCAACGGCTGCAGGGGGTGAGCTATGAGGAGATCGCCCGCCGCGGGGGCGGCATCAACTCGTCGGTGAAGGCGACCCGGGAAGCGGACGAGCACGAGCTCGTGGCCGCCGCGCGACCCCGGCTTCAGGCACTGATCAACGAAGGCGTCACCACGGTTGAGATCAAATCCGGTTACGGACTCGACACCGACACCGAGCTGAGGATGCTGCGGGCCGCGCGCCGACTGAGCGAAGAGCTTCCCATCACCCTGCGCACGACCTTCCTGGGAGCTCACGCCTTCCCGCCGGAATTCCGCGACGATCCGGACGCTTACGTGGACCTCGTCTGCGACCACATGCTGCCGCGGGTAGCGGACGAGGGCCTGGCGGACGCGGTCGACGGCTTTTGTGAAGGCATCGCCTTCTCACCCGACCAAATCGAACGGGTCTTCGGCCGCGCCCGGGAGCTGGGGTTGCCGGTGAAATTGCACGCCGACCAGCTTTCCGACCTCGGTGGCGCTGCCCTCGCCGCCCGCTTCGGCGCGCTCTCCGCGGACCACGTGGAATACACCTCGGAAGAAGGAGCCCTCGCCATGGGCGAGGCCGGCACGGTGGCGGTCCTCCTGCCCGGAGCTTTTTACGTCCTACGAGAGACCCAGGTCCCGCCGGTGGACGCTTTCCGACGATTCGGCGTGCCCATGGCCCTGGCCACGGACTGCAATCCGGGATCGGCGCCGGTGCTGTCCCTTCTGGCCATGGCGAGCATGGGATGCAACCTCTTCCGGCTCACCCCGGAGGAGGCCTTGAGAGGCATCACCTGCAACGGGGCCGCGGCCTTGGGCTTGGACGAGCAGATCGGCACCCTCGAAGTCGGCAAGCAAGCGGATCTCGCCATCTGGGATATCCGACACCCCGTCGACCTTTGCTATTGGTTGGGAGCCCGTCCGCTCACCGGTCTGATGCGCGGGGGCAGCTGGGTCCAAAAGCCGCCTCTTTGATCGCTTGCCCACAGGATCCGTCTCGATACGGCGGCCTCCGGCGAGGAACCGTCAATCTTTTTCAATTCTCATGACGGGTTTCGGCTCAAAAATCCGCCTTAATAAGTGACGGCCCTCGCGACGTCGACGTCGCCCCGGCCGCTTCACCCTCAGAGCTCGGCGATTTCCGAATCCACTGCAAGCAGCTCTTTCAACATATTCTGCGTACGGCACATTCAGCAAAGCCCGGGGCAAATTCCGCCCCGGGCTTTGTCGTTCTCACCGAATTCGGATTCCGGGGAAACCCCCGTGGCTCAGAGGATCGCCGCCATCGAAGCGTTTTCGTTGGATTCGGCGGCCACCAGCTGGCCAACCGCCGGCGGCACGGCCCGATGGTTGAAGAGCACCGCGTTTTGGATCTTGTTGTGGAGATGGGTGGCGCGCTCGTTTTCCGTCACGAAGGCTCGCCTTGCCTCGGCGTCCTCCGAGTCGATGCCCTTCTCCGTCAGCATGATCTGCAAACGGTGATCGGCCAGAATCGCCTGTTGCAGGAGGAATCCACCGCCGAGCAAGGCACCGAAGCAATCCATGATCGGCACCGCGTTGAGCATGATGCTCAAACCCGCGTCTCGACGTTCCGGCAGATCGCCGAGGATTTTGCTGAAGCGCACGAGACCGGCGGACAAACGCTCGGCGGCCGAGTGCAACGTTGGGATGGATTTTCCCTCGGCTACGGTGCCGATCAGCTCTTTCATCAGATGTTGCACCGCGCCGCCGTTGTTCATCGGCAGCTTTCGACCGACAAAATCGAGGGCTTGGATGCCGTTGGTTCCCTCATAAATGGAGGTGATCTTGACGTCCCGCAGATATTGTTCCGCGGGATAGTCGCTGGTGTATCCATACCCTCCGTAGACCTGCATGGACCATTCGGTAACCCGGAAGCCCCAATCCGACGCCCAGGCCTTGCACACCGGAGTCAGCAGCGCCACCAATGATCGATACAGCTCTTTTTGATCCCCTTCCGACTGTCGGCTGAGATCGAGATAGTAGGCGGTGCGCAACAGCACCGCGCGCATGGCTTGCACATAGGCGGACGAGGTCAGCAGCATGCGTCGCACGTCGGGGTGCTCGACAATCGGTACTTGCGCTTCTTTGCGACCCGCTCGTCGGTCCCAAAACCGCATCTGAGCTCGCTCGTGGGCATAGGCCCGAGCGGCCTCGTAGGAAGCGGCGGCCACCGCTGCCCCCTGAACGCCGACCTCGATGCGAGCCGCGTTCATCATCTCGAACATCAGGGCCATACCCTGGCCCTCCTCGCCCAAGAGGTAACCCCGGCATGTTCCCTCTCGGCCGAAAATGATCGAGCACGTGGGCGACGCGTGAATGCCGAGCTTATGCTCGACCCCGGCGCAATAGACATCGTTGGGATCACCCAGGGATCCGTCTTCGTTCACCCAAATTTTGGGCACCGCGAAGAGCGACAGACCTTTGGTTCCGTTGGGCGCATCCGGAGCGCGGGCGAGCACCGCGTGGATGATGTTGTCGGCCATGTCGTGCTCGCCGGAGGTGATGAAAATCTTCTCACCGGAAATCAAATAGGTGCCGTCTTCTTGCCGTTCCGCCCGGGAGGTGCTGGCCCCCACATCCGAGCCGGCGTGGGGCTCGGTCAGGCACATCGTGCCGGTCCACTCTCCGGAGATCATCTTTTCGCAGAAGCGGTGTTTGAGCTCCTCACCTCCGTGGTGCTCGATCAGCTCCGACGCACCCCGAGACAATAGGACCACCAGGCAGAACGATAGGTTCGCTCCGGAAAAAATGTCGTTCAACACCGTGCCCACCGACTCGGGCATGCCCAAGCCCCCCAGCTCGGGGCTGCTGGTGCTGCCCACCCAACCGCCTTCCTTATAAAGCTCCCAGGCCTTGACCATCGCAGGAGGAACCCGGACCTCGCCGTTCTCCCACGTCACTCCTTGACGATCGCATTCGACGTTGATCGTCGCCAGCTCCCGGGTCGCCAGCTCCACGGCCTCGTTGAGCACCATCTCGATGCCCTCGCGATCCCAATCCTCGAATTTCGGGTGTTCCAGCAGCCCATCGAGCCCCAACCACTCGAAAAGCTGAAATTGCAGGTCTTGAAGATCAACGCTATAGGTCATCGAGCTCCTCCGTGGTCAGATCGAACGAATGGGGGTAGCGGGTCGAGAAATCCGCGATGAAAGCATCCCGCCCCCGAATGCGAAGCCTCGGGCATAGATCCTCCTTGAGCGCGAGCTTGGAAGCCGGCGCGGAGCTTCATGACTCTCAAACCCAGAGGACCGAGACACGTAATCATTAACAGTGAGTGTTTCACATTCGAACCATAAAGGATCAGCATGAGCCGCAAACCCTCCACCTTCACCATCCTCCGTCTGATCGTCGCCGCCGTGATTTGCTACATGCTGGCGGCTGGCTTTCACCAGAGCAACACGACCTTATTCGCGGTTTTCGTAGTCCTGGGCGTCGCCTTTGAAATCGGATTCTGGTCTCAGGTGCTGAAACGGGTCTTTCCCGATCCGGTCAATCCCTGGGACTCGGGCACGGGTCCCGAGTGAGATGCCTGGACATCGAAGGGCATAGGGCGTCGTAATACCTATTACAGCCCGCATCTCAATCGGTCCCAAACATCGGGTTCCGTCACAACCCGGCAACGGCCCAAAACGCCGAGACGTCTCGCCAACCGCTCCAGGCCCGGAGTCAGTCCATAGAGACAAACCCAACCCCCATGCCGACGGCGAGCAAGGTCCTGATTACGGCTCGCTCCGGCGCGATGTTAAGATGGGTGGTGACCACCGGACGCTCGACGCCGGTGCGGTCGTCTGATCGACTGTTTTTCAATGGCTCTGCTCTGGTGGCACTGTCTTCAAATGACACTGTCTTCAAACGACACTGCCTTCTACTTCGTAGTATGGGCCTCATGCTCCAGGGGTTGGGACTACCGTGGCTGACCAAGCTCCAAAAAGTCTTCCGCTCGGGCCGGGTGAATGGATCGGAAAACGCTTCCGCATCCTGGAACGCCTCGGTCAGGGAGGGCTGGGCACTGTCTATGCCGCCGACGACCGAACCTTGCGGCAACGGGTGGCGCTCAAGTTCCGGGGCTCCGTGGGCCGTGTTTCTTTGTCTTCCAAGGCTCGCCGCAAAAATCGGGATCGTCTCAAACACGGAGTCCAGATCGCCCATCGGATCAGCCATCCGCGAATCTGCCGGATCCACGACTTTCATCAGATCGAAGGCTTTGAGTTCGTGTCCATGGAGCTGGTGGAGGGCCCCAGTCTCGACCAAATGATCCGGGACAGCCCGGTCCCTCTCGATCCCGCTTTCATGACCCGCATGGCCGAAGATATCTGCGACGGGCTGCAAGCCATCCACGACCAGGGCTGGGTCCACCAGGATATTAAACCTTCGAATCTGATCTTGGATGCCGACGAGCGGGTCAAGATCACCGATTTCGACATCGTCGGCGCCCGCTGGCGCGGCCTGACCCTCCAATACGCGGCACCGGAGCAGCTGGCCGCCCTCTCCGACTCGGACCTGGCGGAGAGCGCCGCGCCGACCGCGGCCAGCGACCTCTTCTCCTTGGGCTGTGTGCTCTATGAAGCCGCGACCCTGCATCGAGCCTTCCCCGGCGGCAGCTTGGCCCACAGCGACCCCAAGGCACCCGACCTCTACAACCCGGACTTGCCCAAGCGATGGGTCCGGGCGATCGGAGCTTGCTTGCGACGCGATCCGGAGGCGCGTCCACAAAGCGCCGCCGAGCTCAAGAGCTTGATCGAGTCGGATCCCGAGGGGCAGCGACCTCCCCTCGAGCCGGGAATCGTTCTCGGCTCACGATTCCTGATTGAGCGCAGGCTCGGCGAGGGCAATAGCGGGGTCGTCTATCAAGCCCGCGACCAGAGTCTGGGCACCCGGGTGGCTCTCAAATTTTGGAATCCCGAGCACTTGGTGTCCGATCCGACCCCGAAGATGATCGAGGAGGTGCACAAGGCTCGACAGCTCCCCCGGCACGAACGGCTCTGCCAAATCTTGGGTTTCCACCAAGTCGACGGCTACGCCTTTGCCGCCATGGAGCTGGTGCGCGGTGAGGATCTTCGGGCTTTGATCGCCCGCGAAGGGCGCATCGACGGGGATCGGGTGCTCGAAATCGCATTGGATCTCTGCTCCGGTCTCGAGGCCATTCATCGAGCGGGTTTGGTGCATCAAGACATCGAGCCCGGCAATCTCCTGCTGGACCTCGACGGTAGGGTGAAGATCACCGATCTCGGTTTCGCCGGGCGTCACCGCTGGTGGGGTCGCTCCCTTCCCTATGCCGCGCCCGAGCAGCTTCTGGCTCTCGAGGGCCTGCGGGCCAGCAAACCGACCGCCGCTGCCGATATTTTTTCCGTCGGCTGTGTGCTCTACGAAATGCTCACCGGCCAGATGGCCTTCCCGGAAGGGTGTTTGGTGGACTACAGCCCGGTCAATCCGGCCCGACTTTTTGCCGACATCCCGCCTTTGCTCGATCAGGCGGTCCAAGCCTGCCTGCAACGTAGCCCCAAACGCCGACCCGCTTCCGCCGCCCGCCTGGCCGAATTGCTCAGCGGCCACGCCGACATGGACTCCGACGAGCTCAGCGGCCATGCCACCGACCCGTTGGGGGAAAGCCCGGGCAGCTTGGCGCAAATGAGTCGGCGCCTCTTCGAGCTGCTCGCCCACGATCCCCTGGTGCTTCTCTTGTTGCAGGAGCACCATGACCTGCTGCGAGCTCTGGGACTGATACTGCACCAAGTCCAAGACGAGCAAGTGGATATCGACCGTGTGCACCACATCATTCTGCCCACCAGCCGACACATCAGCCTGGACACCTTCTTCTCGCGTCTCGGGCCCCAATGCGACCTCCGAGATCCCGTTCCCGACGCGGCGGCCTGGGAGTCGGCGATCCACCATCGATTGAGCCGAGGTGAGCAGATGTTGTTGATCATCAGCGGTTGGGGGCGGGGGCTGGAGGAAGGACGCAGGGAGCTCGGCCGATTCCTCGACTCTCTGACCCGTCAATTCAACAGCCTGCGGGCCGTCCTGATCGGCGGCCAAGATCTGGCAGCGCTCAAATTCGGCTCCGAAGCGTCGTTCCTTTACAACGCTGAGCATCTCTTCTGGCCTGAATTCGATGCCGAGGACATCCGCCGGTTGGCGATGACCGATTTCCCCAAGCTCTCGCTACCGAAAACCCACGCCCAAGAGCTGCTCGAGCTGACCGGCGGCCACTATCGGCTCCTGCGCGCCTGCCTGAGAGCCCTCGATGCCGGTAGGGAAATCAACGAGCGGGTGCTGGCGGACGTCCTCTGGAGCCTCTTCACCCCGTTTCGTGATCACGGGGAGACCCGCTCCAAAGTCGCCGAGTGGCTGAAAGTCGACGCTCCCGCGCCCTACGAGCCCTGGCCCCTGGACGAGACCTTGCGCAAGCTGTTCTGGTCCGGCGCCCTGGCCGACCGAAACGACCGATTGACCTGGCGCTCACCGATCTTCCAGCGGGTCGGGTTGCGGATTTTGTCCTGAGCTTCGGACCGAACGTCTATGCCTTTAGAACAAAATATGTTATGTTTCTGGACCATAGTTTAACTATCCGATGGCCCGGGAAGGGTCGCAGTTCGTAAAACATCCGGCCCATGGATGCGGATTTCGTTCGAGCTTTCACCAACTACGGAGGATAAGCTTCATGAAGAGAGCTCTGCTCTCGGCTGCCGTATTGCTCGCCATATGGCCCGCCGAATTCTCAAACGCTGAAATGTGCACCGTCGACGTGGTACCCGCTGCCACGTTGTTGGTGCCCTACTTCGAGGTCGACCTCAACCAAACGGACGGCATCAACACCGTGATCTCGGTCCACAACGCCTTGCCCCAACCGGTGCTGGCGAAGGTCACCCTCTGGACCGACTATTCGATTCCTTCCGTCTGGTTCGACCTCTTTCTAACCGGTTACGACGTGGTCAGATTCGATCTCGGGGACGCGTTCCACAACGGAAATCTGCCGATCACCGCCGACCTGCAATCGGATGGCGACGACACCATCAGCCCGAGCGGTGACCCCTCTTGGGACGGTAGCTTCCCGGAATGCGAAAATTTCTTTCCCTTCTACGTCAATCCGGTGCTCGGTGCTTTCCATCTCGAGCGCATTCGTTCCGGCCACACGGGCCAGGGAATTTCGAGCTTGAGCGGTGAATGTATCGGCTCGGATCCTGGAGACGATATTGCCCGCGGCTACATCACCATCGATGTGGTGACCCACTGCTCGCTCGTCGCCCCCCACGAGGTCGGCTATTTCGGCGGTGCCGAGCCCGTGGCCGCGGATCTCAATGCCCTGTGGGGGGAATTCAGCATTTATGATCCGGGCAATGCGTCCAGCTTCACCGAAAGCTTGGTGCACATCGAAGCCGACCCGGGATTCGACGCCTCGTCGACCGCTACGGGATATACCTTCTACGGGCGCTACACCCAGGCCGACAACGGCGCGGACCATCGCGAGCCTCTGGGCACGGTTTGGGGCGCGCGTTATTTGAACGGCGGCGCCTTCTCCGCCGGCACGGACCTCGTGGTCTGGCGCGACTCCACCTCTTCCGTCACCCCGGTCTCGATCCCGTGCCAGACCTTCCCCGATTGGTACCCCCTCGACGAAACGGCCGTCAGCTGTTGGAACGAGCAAGAAGATCTCGTCAGCCTATGCGAGCTCACCCAGGGCGGGGTCGGCGAGATCAACCCCGCGTGTTTCCCCCTCGAAACCCAGCGAGTCGGAGTCGGCGACGGCGATCTCTCGCCGCCGTGGAGCTTCGGTTGGTGCTCCCTCGATCTCAATATTCCGGGAGACTCCTTCCCTGGAGATGTGGACTTCCCGTCCGGCGGCGGTGATGCCTCCCAAAGCTATGTCATGTCGATTTCCTCCGCCACCGGCCTATTCGGTGTCGGCCTGGGGGCCCTGCAAATGGGCCATGCTTGTGACGACCCCAATCCCGAGCTGCTCGAGCTGGAGGGAGGCCTGAAATGACGACCATTGCCCAAAAGCCGCATCTCTTGATGATCGCGTTGTTGCTGACCTGCGCTCTGACCCCGTCACTCCACGCGGAAATGTGCGCCAACGACGTGGTGCCGGCGGCGACACTTTTGGTGCCGTATTTCGAGGTCGACCTCAACCAGGTCGACGGTCGGACGACTCTGATCTCCATCAACAACTCAGGGCCCCAGCCGATGCTCGGCCACATCACCCTGTGGACGGATTGGTCCCAGCCCACCATCGACTTCGACGTCTTCATGACCGGCTACGACGTCATCACCTTGAATATGCGCGATGTCTTCAACGGCAATATTCCGATCACCGCCGACGAGCAAAGCGATGCCATGGACGACATCAGCCCCCATGGAAATCACCCGGAATGGGACGGAAGCTTCGGAGATTGCGAGAACTTCTTTCCTTTCTTCAACAACCCCGTGATCGTCGGCAACAACCTGGAACGGCTGATCAACGGCCACACCGGAGTCGATGTCCTGGGCCAAGGCTGCATGGGCTCGGCCACTGGTGACAACGTGGCCCGCGGCTTCGTCACCATCGACTCCGCCCGCCGTTGCTCGATCGAATTTCCCAACGAGCTCGGGTATTTCGGCGGAATCGACCCGGTGGCCGATGATCGCAACGCCCTGTGGGGTGATTTCTATCTGGTGAGCCCCGAATCCGCGACGGCGGTGGGCGCGCCTTTGGTCCATATCGAAGCCGATGGGTCGTTCGACGACAAAGGCTCGCCTTCGGGTTATACCTTCTACGGCAGATTCACCCAGGGCGTCGGCGCCACGGACCACCGTGAGCCCCTGGGCGCGGCTTGGGGAGCGGGTTATTCCATCAACTCGGAAGCCGGAGCCGCCACCGACTGGGTGGTCTGGCGTGACCCTTCCGCGAACGACGTCGACTACTTTTACACCTGCGGTGAGGGGCCTTCTTGGGTCGGCTTGAATACCGATCCCATCCCCTGCTTCGACGAGCAAGAAAACTTCGTCGAGGTCTGCCTGACCGGCGATTGCCTGCCGCTGGCGACCCAACGGACCCCGGTGGGAGACGGCGATTTGGCGACCCCCTTCGACGCCGGGTGGTGCCGAGTGGATTTCACGACCCGGGATCCTGACGGCGGCGACGATGTGGATTTTCCGGTCGGCGATCCGAACGGGGAGCTCGGCCAAGGTTGGGTGGGGTCGCTCTACTCGCTGGACGGAGTCTATTCCGGAGGTCTGACCGCCGTGCAGCTGAGCAGCGCCTGCGAAACCGCTTTCGGCACCAACCTGCTCGGCCTATTCCGTGACGGATTCGAATCCGGGGACAGCTCTTTCTGGTCGTCTTCGGTTCCCTGACCTTTCGGGTCACCATCCCCTGGCCAACAGCCGGGCAGCAAAAAAGCCGGGTGGCGAGATTGGCTCGCTTCCCGGCTTTTCCGTTCAATCCTCCAGCCGGAGGACGATCACTCTTCCTCGTCGCTCGAGCTCTCGCCGTCGGTCCCCTCGTTCTGCTCCACCGCACCGAGCTCGACGGGTTTGCTGAAGAAGTAATTCTGCTGGTCTTCACCCGTGCGCACGGTGCCCGCCAGAATTGCCACCAGGCTCGACCCTTCGGAGCCCTTATAGTCGTCAAAAACAGTCAGGTCGGCGCCCGTGTCTCCCAACGCGCCTTGTCCCTCTTTGGGGGCGAGGGAGTCAGAGGTCGTCGAGCCGAAGAACGAGTGCACCACCATGTGATTCCTCATCTCGACCACCGAGGCCGAAACCGATGTAATGCTGTTCTTCGGATCCTTCGGTGAAACCCGGTAGTGGATCGAGATATTCTCTCCGGGTATCACGGCCACGTCCCAAGCGGCCTCCACAAAGTCGTCGGTCGAGGGCTTGGGGGCGGATCCGGCTTCCTGGGCTTCGTCGCTCACGGTGAGGTCTCCTTTCCTGCTCTAGGAATGCTCGAAGAATCGCTAGAGAAGATCGTTTCGGGCTGGGCATGCATCCAAGGAATCGTAGGGATATCATCGCACAGATCAAGATCACCCGGAGGATCACCGTGGGACCAAGACATCGGCGTCTTCGCCACTTGCTCGGAACGACTCGCCTCATACCTGCCTGGCTCGTGCTCTGCCCCACCTTTCTTCTTCTGGGCTCGACGTTTTTCCCGTGGGTCGGCCGAGCAGCGGCCGCGGAGCCGCCGGCCGTGGGCACGGCCTTGCCCGAAGAGGCGCGGGCGCTCGAGCTCGAAGCATCGGACGGCAGCTCGGCCACAAGCCTCGGAGATCTGGCCGGTCCCAAAGGTTTGCTGGTGATCTTCACGGCAAACACCTGTGCCTACTCCATCGACTGGCAGGATCGAATCCCGACGTTGGCCGCCCTCGCCGCCGAGAAAGAAATCGGTTTTGCACTGGTCAACTCGAATGCCCGCAAGCGCAAAACCGACGACTCGCCGGCCGCCATGTCGGAGCTGGCCAAAGAAGCGTTTCCGAACATCCCCTATTGGGTCGATCGGGAGTCTCGGCTCGCCGATCTTTTGGGGGCTACCCGCACTCCGGAAGTGCTGCTTTTCGACGCCGATCTCCGCTTGGTCTACAGCGGGGTGATCGACGATCACTCCGGGCCCGTCTCCGAGGTCGGTCGACATTGGACCCGCGACGCCGTGCACGCTTTGATCGACGGATCCCCCATGCCCGAGCCCACCGCCCCCTTGGGCTGTGCCGTCCTCCGACCGCGGAAGCGACGGGCGCCGAAACAGCCGTAGTCGGCTCCTGTCGCACTGTCCAGCTTTATCGCTCAAGTGTAATGTGATCCGTAAGCTCTGGACCTTAGACTGCCTTCATAGTTGAGATTCGGGCCGTCCAGCCCATTTTCTACGGTCTGTGGGCCGTAGCCGTTCCCGTTTGGTGTGATCTTGGTGTCGTCTAAGGATGTTGATAACTCGCTTTGACGCTGGAGGATGAGAGCCGACCTCTCACCTTCTTTCGGACCGGAGACGACGAATGAAACCACGTAGCGCGAAGCTCGAGCTGATCCTTTGGGCCATCGCATCTTTGGCCGCCGTTCTTTATACTTATTTGGTCTGATCCTTTCCTACACCACTTCCTGCCCGAGCCCATCTCGGTTGCACGGATGCTTTTGCTGAGAGAGAATTCCTTCGAATTCCGGACATAGTCCTAAGGCCCGCCCAGCGGTCTCGATCGGTTGGATGTCCGATCGAGGAAGCGCGACGCGGGTTCTCCATCCAGGAGCTCTGATGCAACCTTCGAATTCCCAACCGGTGTCGTCCGGCGTCGTCGCCATCCTTCTGTCGGTCCTGATCTGCATCGGCTTGTCCATGCCTTGCCAGGCGCAAGATCCTCCCCCACCGGACCCGAATCCCGAGCGGAGCCTGCCGCCTCTGAGCGGATCCTCGGTGATCCCGTTCAGCTTCGGACCACCGGGGGCGAGATCTCTCGGCATGGGCGGCACCTTCATCGCCCTCGCCGACGACGCCACCGCTGCCGAGGCCAATCCCGCGGGTCTGACCAAGCTCACCAGGCCGGAGGTCTCGCTCCACGGCCGTCAAACGGATTTCGAGATCCTCGCCCTGGATCTGAACGCCGTCACCAGCCTGGACGCCTTGAATCGATTCCGCCAGGCTCCGGACTTACGACCCAACAGCTCCCTGGGCAACGCCTTTGCCGACGATACACGGGCTCAATTCAACCCTTCCGTCAGCGAGGTCTCCTTCGCCAGTTACGTCAAGCCTTTCCACGGCTACACTTTCTCCCTCTCCTATCAACGCGCGGCCGACTTCCAGGGCCAAAACGTGTTTCGCGCTTGGGACGACGAGCAGCTCGATTTCTACCAAGCCCGCCAGATCTTGGGCATCACCGTGGAGAATTTCGGTGTTTCGGCAGCGTTCAAGGCCGGTCCCAAGCTGTCGGTGGGATTCTCCATCCGCTACAGCTACTTGAATATGCAGTCTTTCCAAGATCTGCGGGTCGATTATCTGAGAGATCTGGAACGGGACTTCGTGGCGTCGGGTGCCTCGCTGGAGGAGGTCCAGGCCCTGGGTATCCTCGATCAGCAAATCACCCGCCAGAACCTCGACGACACCGACGGGGTGGTGACCTTCAACGCCGGCATCTTGATCAATCCGGAAGGACGCTTCTCGGTGGGGTTGGTGTACAAGTCCGGCGCCAATTTCTACGTCGAGGCCACCGGCGGCACCTTCGGCTGCTTGGCGCCCGCGGGCTCCGGCGATTCCTTCTGCCCACCGGCCAACCAGGAGCGCATTCAAGGGGATCCGCTCAAGATTCCCGACGTCTTGGGCATCGGATTGCTGTGGCGGGTCACCGACCGCTTCAAGATCGCATTCGACGCCAACGCCATCACCTACTCCGACCTCACTATCCCACTGCAAACCGACGCCAATACCGGTCCGGGGGTGGGCAACCAATTCATCCCCATCGACGACGAGATCGAATTGCATCTCGGTGCCGAATACACCGCGTTCATGGGCGGCAGCAACCATCCCCTGACCTTCCGCGCCGGCGCCTACTCACAACCCGATCACGACGGGTATCGCGACATCGATTCCGAGGAAACGGTCTACACCTTCGGCCTGGGCACCGTGTTCATGGAGAAATTCCAGCTCGACCTCGCCGCCCAGAAGTCCGACCAAAAGGAATCCGCCATCCTTTCGATGGTCTACCGCTTTTGACGGATTCCCGGTGGGTCGGCGCCCCGAACGGGTCGATCCAAACCATACCGACGCCCGCTCCGATCAATAACGCCAAGTGGCCACCAGCCTGGCGGAGCGTTCCGGCAGCGGATGGAAGTGTACGTCCTCGACGCCCTCCAACGGCTCGCCCGGTAGCCTAGAAGCGTAGTAATACTCGATATCGGAATCTTCCGAATCGAGAAGGTTGAAGATCTCGAGCGTCAGATCCAGGCCGTTGTCGAATCGATAGCCGATCCGACCGTTGACCACGGACGACGAATCCCAGGTGGTGGATCCGTCCTCGATCAACGGCACGTCGCCGAAATATCGCCAACGCAGGCTACCGAACCAATGTGGCCCGTCGTAGGCCACGCCGGAAGCCACTGTTTCGTGGATCGCCCCGGGAATTTCATGCCCGGCGGGATCCTCGTCGGTGAATTCGGAATCGGTCAAGGTGATATCGAGATCGAAGGTCCAGCGATCGCTCAGCTGCCAAAATTGAGTCCATTCCACGCCCCGGCGGCGGCTGGGACGGCCGGCTTCCGTCGCGCCCCCGTCACCGACGAAGACCAGCTCCGAATCCAGCTCGAGCTGAAAGACCGTGAGGGTCATCTGACTGCCCTCCCGCGGCAGGTAGCGGAAGCCGATGTCGGCGCCCCAGCCGGGTACCAGGAGATCCACCGCCTCTGCCGGATCGCCGGAAACCGGATCCCGACGCAAGGTCGCGCCCCGAGCATCGTTGGAGTGATAACCGCGGCCGAGGTTGATGTAGAGCTCGGTCTTGGACCACGGGCCCAGGATGATGCTCAGCTTGGGGCTCGCCAGCACGTCGTCGTCACTGCCCGAGTTGATCGGCAAATCGCTGTCGACCTCGGCCGTCAAATAGTCGACGCGGGCTCCCAGCCGGGTGCGCAACACGTCGTTCCATCGCACCTGGCTTTGGATGAAGACACCCGCCCGAGTCTGCTCGACGTCGTCCCGGCGCACGGTATCGAAACGTCGGAGGGCACGGGTTCGGAACAGCCCGTTCTCAATGCGGTCGTGGCGCAGCTGAAGGCCCGCGACGTTTTCCAGCTCGCGGGAGCCCCAATGGGCATGCCAATGGTGGCGCAGCTCCCCGCCCGCCACCCAACGATCGTCGAGCTGCTGGAATTGGTCGCCCCGCTCCGGATCTTCGAGCAAGTAGGTGAAATTCGAGATCAGCTCGAAGTCGTACGACAACAGATAGCCGCGCCAGCGTGTCAGAGACTCGGCGGTCGAGCGGCGCAGCTCGGCGGACAGGCTGTAACGACCCGTGGAGCCCCGGGGCCCGGGATCGATCAGATCGAACCGGCCGATTTCTCCCGACTCCACCGCCCGACGGGGGATTTGATCCGTCGAAAGCCAATCGGCATCGTAGGCCATGAAAGTCAGATCGAAACCGTGGGCGCCGGTGCCTTTTCCATAGCGGGCCAAGGCCTTGAAACCGTCGTAGTCCTCCCCCCGGGTCCAGGGACCGTTCTCCTGAAAGAGCTCCACGGCGGTGAGCCAACGACCCTCCGCTGGATCCCCGGTGCGATCTCCGGCACCTCCGCCGTCGGCCCAGAGCAGACGTCCGTAGTCGTCGCTGCCGCCCGCCACTTTCACCAGGCTCTCGGACATGCGGTCCCGTAGGGTCATCTCGAGGCTCCCGGCCAGAGAGAAATCGCCGACCTCGGCGAAGTAAGGACCTTTGCGATATTCCACCGTCGAGGTCAGCTCCGGAATCATGAAGTTGAGATCGATATAGCCCTGGCCGTGACCATGGCTCGGAAAATTGATCGGCACGCCCGCTATTTGCACGCTGAAATCCGTACCGTGGTCCAAATTGAAACCCCGGAGGAAGAATTGGTTGGCTTTGCCGCCCCCAGAGTGTTGGGTGGCAACCACACCCGGGGCGGTTTCCACCAGCTCGCCCGGCCTCGAAATAGGCCGCTTTTCCAGCTGAGCCCAGCTGGTGGCGCCTTCATTGGCGGAGCCCACCAGGCCCACCAGATCGGTTCCCCGACCGCGGACCTCGATTTCTTCATGAACCTCGATGGGATCCGACTCCGACACTTCAGGAGGTGTCGGCGGTGGATCGTCGAGGGCGAAGACGTGACCGGTCCAGCCGGCCATCGACAAAAGAAGGGTCAGCCCGCAAACGTAAGCAGGGCCGACCGACCGAAAGTCTCGGGCGGATTTCATATCTATCTCCTGGGGAGCACACTGGCTCCCGCCACAACGGCATCGACGGGCACGGATCTACGACTCTCTTCCCGGGTTGAGAGGCCGTTCGGGCTCGACCACGGGAGAAGCCGGCGCGTCACACCGCTAGCTCAAATTTCTGATCTGACTGTTTCGCTCTGATGCTTCTACCGCCGGGGTCCATGCCTCGGCGCTGCGGGGAACACCTAGCCTCGTGGGCTAGGCTGGAGCGAGCCGAACGGCGGGAGGTCCACGGGGGGTGGCGAGATCGTGGCGAAGCTCGCCGGTCGGCGGATCCTCGACTTGCGGCTCAGCCCATGGGGATTTCCCGAGTGCAAGCCCCACGGCGATCGGGCAAAAGACATTCTGGGCGAGCACCAGGGTCGAGGCCAGAAACGAATCAGAACCATCGGAGCGCTCGGGCGAGCCCGGATCCTCGTCTCCCCTACTCTCCTCGGCCGCCGTCGGCAGAGAGGCCCCACGGCGCTCTGAATCACCGGCGCCAAAATGAGTGTGTGGACGGGCTTCCGAATGGCCGTGAGGATAAGAATGCCGGTGATCACCCGTGTGGCTGTGCTGGTGGTGAACCACACCGAAAGCTCCGAGGTGGCTGTGCCCCTGTTGGGTCCAGTCCACGTTCAGCACCACCACCGCGCCGAGCGCCGGCAGCAGAGTGAGGGCTTGCAGAATTCGAGGGAGCAGTCGGTTCATCCGGACGCGCATCACGAGCCTGTATCGGCGGTCGGGAAAGCCGCGGAGAAAAACGACCGAAAAGCGGGTGAGAAAACGTCCACCGAAGGCTCCAGGTCGGGGTGAATCGTCCGGCTTCGGCGCGCGTCCTCGGCGGCTCGACGCTCGAGATCGCCCTCCACCTCACCGCCGAGCCGGAAGAGGCTCAAACCCGCAGCGGCGCGGAACAAATACATTTGCGCTCGAATCGGGTCTCGATCGGACCGCTCGCTCGCATCCTCCCCCGAGCGTGCCGCCTCGGTCAGAAGATCCGAGGTCATCAACGTCAACGCGCGGCGGTGCTCACCGTCGAGATAGGCCTCGATACCCGCGAGCAAGCGCAAGGCCAACACGGTCTCTTGAATCCTCACGAGCCACGGCTCCGCATCGCCGAGGGTCCGCTCTCTCTCGTCGAGCAAGGTTCTCAGCCGTGCATGTTGAAGGCCCAGCAACCGGCGATCGCTCGGTGGATCGCCGAGCTCGGCGAGCAGTCGACGTCCGTGATCGGCCCAAGTGCGTACTCGCGGATCCTCGACGTCCTCGGGATCGGCTGCAGCGACCGCCGGAGGTGACGTCGACGGCCGGGGGGACGCCGGGGCCGAGCCGATGCCGCGCTCTCGTTGCGCGGGCGGAGCCTGCGCGGGAGCGGAGCGAGGGGCCGGCAGTGTTGCCCGGCGATCCGCGGCGAGCCGGCGACGGGCGCGATCGAACGCGGACGAAGCCACCTCGGCCGAGCGTTGGATCTCTTTCAAGGACTCGACATCCCCGGCGGCGGCCAGTCGCTGTCGGGCGGTCGCGAGCTGGGAGATATGCTGCGCCAAACCCAGGCGCTCGGAGTCGGCGTCCGGCAGATCCCCCAAGGCCTCGTGGGCGCCCTCGGCGTCGATGATCGCTCTCCGGGTGGACGCCCGGGCGCTGTCCAACGCTTCGGAGTTGTGGGAGTCCAGGGCATCTTTCAGCTGCGCGAGCCCCTCCTCCATCGACTCGACGGTCGCCAAGGCCCGGCGTAGAAGGTCCAACCCGGCTCCGGAAGCCGTTGAAGCATCGACCTGCTTCAGCATCTCTCCCGCTCCGGCCAGCTGCGCTTCGAGATCGGAGCGTCGCCGCTCCAAAGCCGGGCTCGGCATAGAGCTCGGCAGCCCGCGGGCCGTCGACTCGGCCCGGGTCAGGTTCTGCCGCAGGCGACTCTCCAGGCCGGGCAGGACACGTTTCAAACAATCGTCCCGGCCCTGCTCGAGCTCCTTCAGCTGACGCCGAAATCCTTGCACCACCCCTTGGCGGGCGGACTCTCGCCAAGCGACCAAGGCTTCCTCACAGTGGGTGTCGCGGTCCAAATGCACCAAGGCATCGCCGAGGTAGAAGTAGGGCAAGTAGGGGCGGGAGAACACGCCGGAAAGAAAAACCTGGTCGCCGGATTCCTCAGGATCTCCCTCGATCGCGCGACGAAAGTGGGCGACGGCTGCGCGCCATTGACCGAGATCCGCGGAGGCGATCCCCGCCTTGAAGTCGTCCTTGGGATCCGCCGCCGCGGGCCTTGCCGTGAAAACGGCGAGCACGATCGAGATGAGGAGCCATGGCAGCCCCAAGGCGGTCGACCACCGAGCTCGAAGCGACGGGAAGGACGGTGCCGAAGCTCTGGCTGCTTGCTGGTCGCCGACCACCGCTCAGCTCCCGGCCCCGAGCATGAGGTCCGTCAAACCTTGCTCTTCGAGGTAGGCATCGGAGGTGGTGGCGCTCAGAGTGGCCGACGCCCGGGCCACCGCCGCCGGGCTCACCCGTGCGGTGAGCTCTTGCTTGCCGGCCGTCGGATGCGTCAGCTCGAGACGATAGCTGCCGGCTTCGAGGAAGAGCACCGCAGGGGTGAAGAGCCCCTCCGGATCGAGCGTCACCTCACGGCCCTCCAAATCGACGATTCGAGTCACCTGGGCCCAAGGCTCGGCATCGATCACCAAACGGCCCGGGGCCATGCCGCCCGCGATCGGCACCGACGGCTCGTCCGCCAAGCGGGTCAGCCAGAGCTGCTCGAGAGCTCCGGTCTGTCGGAGCCGGATCGCACCACCGATCAGCACGAGAAATAGAGCCAACACCGCGACCCGGGCTCCGACTCGGATCGGTCGACCGCGACGATTCACCGCCGGCTCCCGCAGAGCGTCGAGTCGTTGGGTCGGTTCGAATTCGGTTTCCTCGGAGCTCGGGCGCCGTCGATCGACACCGCCGAATTCCACCACCGTCGCCGCCCGGGTCAATCGGCCGCCGAGCGCGGTGGCGTCGATTTGCCGCTCGATGTCTCGATAGGTCGGCACCTCGGAGGAGCGCAGCGGCGTCAACCGTGTGAAGACTTGCTCCGCGGTAGCCGGTCGTTTGGCCGGGTCCTTGGCCAACAGCTCGGTCAGCAGCCGACGCAGGGGATCGGAAATCCGGCCCTCGGGGTCGGTTTCCGAAAAGTCGGGGATCGGCGACAGCAGATGACCGGCGATCACTTCCTCGAAGCTCGACCCCTGGATTGGGGACACTCCGGTCAGCATTTGATAGAGCACGATGCCGAAACAATAGAGATCGCTCGGCGGCCCCAATCGGCGTCGAGGGCGGGCGAATTGCTCGGGGCTGGCATATCGCACTTTGCCGACGAACATGCCGCTCGAGGTGAGGTCCAGCTCGTCGGCAAATCGCTTGGCCAAACCCAAATCGATGACTTTGACCATAGGCGCACCGTCCAAGCCGGCGGTGACCATGATGTTGTCCGGCGCCACGTCTCGGTGTAAATAACCCTGTTGGTGTAAGTATCCGAGCGCCTGCAACGTTTGGGCCGCGATCTCGAGAGTGAATGCCTGCGGCGGCGGACCGGATTTCAGAATGTCTTTGAGGGTCAGGCCGTCCACCAGCTCCATGACCGTATAACCGACGTCGTTTTCGTCGATCACGAAATCGTAGATTTGGGCGATGTGGGGGTGGCGCAGCTTGATCGCCGCTTGCGCCTCGCGATGGAATCGCTCTTTGAGATGGGTTTTTTCCGCCAGGTGAGGACGAATGATCTTGATCACCCGCAGCTCGTCGAGCAGACGGTGACGCACGACGTACACCGCGCCCATGCCGCCTTCCGCCAGCTTGCGCAGGATCTCGTACTTCTCCTCGATACCGCCCTGTGGAAAGCTCATCGCACCTCGCTCAACAAAGCAGATCCCTTCGCTCCCGTCGCGGAGCGACCCGTCGGGACTCCCGAGCCGTTACGCTCTCCTGAGCCGTCCCGCTCTCCTGAGCCGTCCCGCTCTCCTGAGCCGTTACGCTCTCCTGAGCCGTCCCGCTCTCCTGAGCCGTCCCGCTCTCCTGAGCCGTTACGCTCTCCTGAGCCGTCCCGCTCTCCTGAGCCGTCCCGCCGCGATCCGGCCCGTACCGAGCGGTCTATTGCAGTCGGGGCCGTCACGGATCAGCGGTCGAAGCTCGGCAGGGCTTGGGGAGACTCTTCCCGATACAAACCCCGATCCGCCAGGAAGAGCAGCGGAATCTTATCCGTCGGACCGTGTCGGTGTTTCTTGATCGACAAATGGACCGCCCTCGCCGGCGGCGTGGACCCGCGCTCTTTGTCCTCGGTCAGAAACATCACCACGTCTCCTCCGAATTCCAGATCACCGCTTTCCTTCAACGAGTCCAGGGAGTCTCTCCCGCCTCCGGAGCCGTAACCTCCGCCGCTCCGGCTTTGGCTGCTCAGCACCAGGATCGGGGAACCCAAACGTTTGCCCAGGGCGATGAGCTCGCCGGTCAATGTGTCCACTTTACCGCGGACGTCGGAAATCGAGCGAAGCTCCGCTACGGTTTTCGCCATCAGCTGAACGTAGTCTACAACCAACAGACAGCGACGGCTGGAGCTCTGTTCCATGGATTTCAGCGCCAACGAGCGAAGCTTACCGACGGTCAGAGCCGGCGATCCGTCGACCAGGGTCAATCGGTTGAGCTGCGGCGCGAGCTCGGCGGCCGCCCGCTCGAGAAGGTCCGGATCCGCGGTACCGCGGAAAGCGTCGAATGAGCTGATGCCGGCGTGAGAGCAAACCGCTTTCAAGGTCAGGCTCTCACCGCTGTTCTCGAAGCTCACGTAGAGCACCGGGTGGGTCCTGGCCACATGAAGAGCGATCTGCAGAGCCAACGACGTCTTTCCCATCCCGGGAGCCCCCGCAAGGATGTGTAGGCCTTGATTCAATCCGGACAGCTTCTTGTCCAGCCGTGGAATGCCGGTGGGCAGACCGAAGACCGTGGTGCCCTCGTCGCGGCGCAGCTGCCAACGCTCCCGCGCCTGATCCAGGACCGAGGAGGTCAGCGCCGCGCCACTTTGATGCTCCGAGCCTCCGAAACCGCCCTCCAGATCCTCGAGACCGAATCGGGTCTCCCTCACGATCTCCGGGAGCTCACGCTCACCGGTCAGGGCCTGCTCGATGACCCGCCGCCCCAGCTCGGTCAGTCGGCGCCGGCGAGCCCGATCACGGACGATCCCGGCGTAGGTCGGTGCCCGGCCCAAGTCCGGTAGGTCGAGGTCCAAGCCGCTCAGGTAGGCCAAGCCGCCGATGCTCTCGAGCTCACCACTCTCTTCCAGGAGGGCCTGAACCGTCCGCAGATCGATCGGTGAGCGCCGGGAAGCGAGCTCTCGGTAGCAGGCGAAGATCCGTCGGTGGCGATCCGAATAAAACGTCGTCGGCTCCAGATCGAGCTCGTCGAGCAGCTCCGGCCGCAGCAACACCGCAGCGAGCACGGCGCGCTCGGCCTCGTTGGAATGGGGAAGGCCTCTGGTTTTGGTCATCGGATCTCCTTAAGTCGGGCTGTCGGCTCAGGCTCGAAAGCACGGTCGCTCTGGGCTTGAGAGCACGGTCGCTCTGGGCCCGAAAGCCCCGCGCGCTTTGGCGCGACGGGGCTAGCTTAAGCCTTTTAAGGCCTTATCAGCAAAGGGACCGAAACTATAAGTTTCTATATTTCAATGCTTTACAAGGGATGTTCGATTCAGAAGATCACAGCATGGGTGAGATTTGGTCACACTGCCGGTGGCCTGGGCTCACCACCGGGGTGAGTCGGTCCCAGATGAGCCCGGGCTCACACCCGGACTGTGATCATTTGGGCTAAATGTCGATCAATATTGGGATCTCCCCATCGAGGATCTCGCGAGGAATTCGATTCGGTCCCAGAAGACCCCGAGCAAGCACCCGGACTGTGATCAAAGCGGGAGCCGATCGCCGTCGTAACAAAGATCTTTTTCTTGAGCGTCGTCCCATGGGGCTCGACACCTGGAGTGTGAGCAAATTCGGAGATCCGATACCTTCGACTCGGTCGAAAACGAGGACACCCAGAGTGTGAGCTTTGTGCGCCGTATCGCTGAACAACATATTCCTGCTCAGTGAGATAGGGGAATTATCTCCCTACACGGAGCGAGAGTCCCATATGGGACCGGCAACTCTACTGGGGTGTGAGCCGAAACGGTAGCTATCGGTCCCATATGGGACTAGGAGAACACCCGGCGTGTGAGTAAGAGCGCTCGATTCCGACCGACCGACCGGCAGAGCTGGTAGCGATGGCTCGGTCCCATGAAGGGACCGAGCGGCCACCTGGGCTGTGAGTAGAACCGCTCCGGCTCCTTGGTGAGCGGCTCTCACCCGGCGGTGCCGCGACGAGGCGGGACCGGAGAGGAACAGATATCGGCGGCGGAGAGGCTCGGGGACCGAGAGCTCACCCGGAGTGTGAGCACGATCGACGGAAAGGCGCCTGGGACCGGTCCCTCGATGGGACCGGTCCCATCGAGGGACCGGTCGGACGATTCTCGAGCGGAGGGGCTCTGCAGGCCGGTGGCCGAGCAGGTGGCCGAGCAGGTGAGTGGGCCGCGAATCAGGCGAGGCGGCGCCAGAGCTCGAGGATCTTGATCGCAACCTCGGTGGGCACCGCTCGTTTGCCCTGCTCGTAGCGTCCGACACTTTTGCGAGACAGATCGAGCTTCGAGGCCAGGTCTTCTTGGCGTAGGGAGTATTTGCGTCGGAATAGACCGATCAGCAAGGGGTTCTCGACGATCTCTTGCTCGGTGGCGGGAATGCCGAGCGGCAGGACCCGCTGTACCTGTTTGCCTCCGCTGACCACGGGAGGACGTCGATCCGAGGGCAGCCGGGCTTTTTCACCCGCGCGCATGATCTGCCAAAGATCTCTGCTGAGCGTGACCCGCCGGGGCTCGTCGAGCCAGCTTTGGAAATAACCCCGTTGGCGTCGCGGCGGCTCGAAGTCGGGGGTGTCTTCGAGCAGACCGATTTCTCGGAGCCGTTGATGGGCTTCGATCATTCGGTCGACCGTGCGGTTGGGATTCCGCTCGTTGGGTGGCTCGCCGCAGAAGTCGAGGATCGATCTCGCGGTGGCCACCGGGGCCCGACCGCTCTTACCGGCGATGACACCGTTGATCGCCCAATAGGTGCCGATTTTTTTGGTGAAGCCCTCCTGGCGAGGATTCAGCTCGAGGAGCGCTCGGGAGTATCGGCCGACCCAACGGAGCGAGTCGCGTTTCAGAAAATAGGCCAACGCTTGGCCGCAGCGGAAGGAGATGCCTTTGAGCTTGCGCCCGTTGCGCTCGTAGCTGACGTCGACGATGTCGAAAAGGCGATCGGGTTTCTCTTCACCGAAGCGGATGGTCCCGCCGTCGGCATAGTCTTTCCATTGCATGCTGAGGCGGAGATCCGCGAGCCGGAGCACCTCCTCGTAAAGCTCCTCCAAGAGCACGGATCGATGCCCTCTGCGTAGGCGCACCGCACGATAGTCGGCAATCTCCTCCAGCCGAATCTGGGCCAAGTCCCGGCTGGGATCTTGAAGCTCGGCAATGCGGCTCATCAGAATCAGAAAGACGTCGCCGGTCTCGACGGAGAGATCGGAAACCGCCATCATCAAGGCTCCGATCGCGGTTTCCTCCGGCACTTGCTCGAAGTCGAAATCGAAGAAAACCCTGACCAGCCCGTCCCGGGCCTCATGGGTGAAGAGGGGCCGCCCATAGGCGTCTTGGGTCCATCGGTGGGCCCGTCCGGCGGAGTAGATGGCCTCGAGGGTCGCTCGGAGCGGTGGATTGACAGGAATGTACATGGATGACGCGGCCGCCGCGCTCATCAAACGCTCAGGGGTCAGAATGTGCTGCCCGGTGTCGGGCTCCGACTCCAGATTCCAAACCAAGCCGAGAGTCGGCTCGTCGTCTTGCTCGTCGAGCACCAGGGCCGAGAGGTGAAAACGGCTCTCGTCCCTGGGATCCAGCTTCAGCTCGTCGCCGCTTTCCATCAAGGGCCTGCGATCCGTTCCATAGCGCTCGAGGCCGTCGACGGAGGTGAGCTCGAGACGAATCTCCGTGATCTTCCCCCGCTCGAAGAACACCTGGCCCGCTTCGAAAAGCAGCCCGCCGTCGTCCACGGCTCGCCGTTTCGCTCGGTCGAGGATGCCCGCGTCCACCGCGGACTCCAGCAGATACCGCACCGCGCCCTGGAGGATTCGATCTTCGAGGGGGCCGGATCGGTGCCCTCGGTGGGCGATCTCCGCGCCGCCCTGCTCGCGCTCCAACAGGATGCCGCCCAGAATCGGGCTCGATCCCGGACCTTGATCGGCGTCGTAGCCTCGGAGCTCAGCCTGCTCGACGGTGCCCGGAACGTCGTCACCACGGCGGGAATCGTTTCCCGGAGCGCTCCCGACAGGTCGTTCGAGGCTGATGAATTTGGGTCGACGGCGCAGGGACACGATGCTCCTCAGATCACGATTGGGGGCAGCGGTCCGGGCGCGGGGGCTGAGAACGTCCGACAGCATGGACCGCCGACGGGTGCCCCATTGTAGCGGAGCGCCACGAAATTCGAAGACTTAGGGTTTGAATCAGAGGGGAAACTCGGGCCGGCTCTGCCGCTTAGGCAGCTCTTCTCCGGTTCGCTCGCGGTGGCGCTGCTCGACCTCGTTGACCATGGTCTGTAAGCCGCGGATTACCAGGTCGGAAAACGTCACCCCGGAGTAAGCGGCGAGAATATCCTCCAATCGCTCCCGCAGATCGATCGGTACCCGAACGGACATGATGACGGTCGGGGCGGCTTCGCCGGGAACGGTTCGTGCGCGACGCTCGCCGGATTCGTGTTGGGTTTCGGTGGTTTCGATCATGGCAGCGGGGGCCTTTCGGGGATTCTTGGGTCGGTTCGCGGGGCGACGATTCGAAGCGCGATCGGAGCCGCGGTCGGTGGTCGTTTTCGTCGGAGACGAGGTCGCACGGCTGCTGCTCTTTTTTTTCTCGGCTTTACGATCGGCCGGCTCGGCGCCGGATTTTCGAGCCGGCTCGCTCGCGACCTTCTTCTCGGCAGCGGGTTCGACGTTCGGGGTTTCGGATACCGTTCGACCTTCGTTGTCGCCACTTTCGGGACGGTCGGCGGTGATGGCTCCTTCTCCACCATTTAAGAAGTCGTCTAGGTTGGCAGGGGGTCTGCGCACGGCGATTCTCCTGGTTCGGGGCTGTGGATTCTCCGGATTTCGGCTCGATTCAGCTCGGTAGCTCGAGACCGAGCACGTTCTCGGCCACGTCACGGAAGGCGGCGATCATCTCATCGATCGCCTTCTGATCCCTGGCCCGACCGGTCTGCTCGAGCACACTGAGCCCGACCTCCGCTCCCCTTCGGAAAGCCTTGCGGGAGTGAATGACCCTATCGATGGCTTTGAAGCCGTCCTCGGCCAAGAACTCGCGAGCCTCCTTCGCTTCCTTCACCCCACCGGTCACACCGACCTGATTGAGCAGCACCCACGAGGGCAGGTCACCGTCGCTCACTCGAAATCCGTTGGCCTGCTCGATCAGCTCCTGCATGCGTCCGAATTCCCACATTTCAAAAGCCGACACATTGGCGGGCATGAGCAGGGCATCGGCGACGACCAGAAGACCCCGGAGCGCCACGGAATCGAAGCCACCGGCGTCGGCGACGATCAGGTCGTAGTCCTCCCCCACTTCCAAAAGATCCCGATGTACTCCTTTGCCTTCCATGCCCACGCAGCGAATCGACAGCAAATCTCTACCCGAATCCTGAAGCTGGCGTCTGACGCCCGCCCATTTGCTGGAGGAACGCTGTACCGGGTCGAGATCGGCGAGAAGAACTTTCAAATCGAGGCTGGCGGCGACGACCGCAAAATTTACTGCGATGGTGCTCTTTCCGACCCCGCCTTTGGTGTGTCCGACGCCGAGAATTTTGGAAAGACGCTTTTTCTTAGACATCGATAACTCCGTGAGAGCCTATCCACCTTAGTGGATGGGAAAACGTGCATTTGTGAAATACGAAACGCATGCGAGCCAATACGGATCCTTACATAAAAGTTGAATGCGGGCCGTTCGGAAAACGAGTTTACTGGAAAGAAAAGAAGCAAGTCCAGAAGTAACCACATGGAGCTTCCCTTAAAAGGTACATACAGAAACGATACAAGCAAATGAGCGGGCACGCCAATTACAAACGCAGAAGGCAAAGTAGAAAACTGGCTGAAAGAGTACTGTGCAACGCAGATCAGCGGAGGGTCGGCAAAGTGTCTTGTATTACAGTCATACGTATTGCAATACGTAATATGTATTACACACTCGTAAAAGACTAGGGACCCGAGCTCGCCTCCATCAAGCTACTCGGATCCGATCGGAGGGTAAAGCAGAAGGTCGAGCCATGTCCAGGGCCTTCCGATTCTACCCACACTCTGCCGCCGTGTACCTCGACGATCCGCCGCACCAAGGTCAATCCCACTCCGGTGCCTTCGATGCTTTGATTGAGTTGTTGAAAGAGCCCGAAGATCACTTTCTGATGCTCGCCCTCGATACCGCAACCGTTGTCGCGGACGAAGATCACGGTAGCCCCTTCACCGTCTTCGAAGGTGCCGATCTCGATCCTGGGATTGGGTTGGTCGCCCATGAATTTGGCCGCATTCTCCACCAGATTCTGCAACACCTCGCGCAGACGAACTCGGTCACCGTGGATCACGGGGAAGGGAGGAGACATCTGGATCTCGATGCCGGCTTTCGCCAAAGGAATCGTCAACAGCTCCAGGGTCTCTTGAATGAGATCGAGCAGTGGAATCGCGGTCGGTGGCCCCGCAAGGTGACCGACCCGGGAGAGATCCAGGAGATCCTCCAGCAGCTCGGACATGTGATTGCTGGCCTTGTGAATCCGCGCGATGTCCTCGCGCATGGACTCCCAACGACCTGCCTCGGCGTCTTCCTCGAGCAACCCGAGAAAACCCTTGATGGTCACCAGCGGGCTTCGCAGATCGTGGGATACGGTATAGGCGAAGCGCTCGAGCTCCGCGTTTTTCGATTCCAGCTCGGTGTTGTGGTCCCTGAGCTGGTCCTCGATTTGCTTTCGCTCCTGGATCTCGTGAGCGAGGTCCTGGTAGAGGTGAGCGTTTTCGAGCGAGATGGCCGCCTGCGCCAAGAGTGTGTGCAGGAGCGCCACGCGCTCGGCGGTGAAGACGTGGGCGGTCAAGCGGTTCTCGAGGTAGAGCATGCCCGCGAGCTCACCGTGGCGACGCATGGGCAGGCACAGCACCGAAGGGATTCGCATGCCGGCCCACCGTGGATCGGAGCTGAACCTGGCGCTGGCCGAGGTGTCGCCGATGACCACCTCTTCTTCCGTGCGGCTGACGAAGTGGATGACGGAGTGGGCGATATCCGGATAGTCGTCGAGCTCGATGCTGCCGACATGGACCTCAGGGGCGGACTGTGAGCCCAGGCTGACGGTCACTTCGACGGTGAGCTGCTCATCACGCTTCAAAAGCAGGCAGCCGCGCCGTGCCCCGGCGATTTCGATCACGCTGAGCATCAGGGCTTGGAGCAGCTCGTCGGGACGGATCTCGCTGGAGATGGCGCGCGACGCGCGCAGAGCGTGGCCCAAGTCGAGCTCGGCGTCGAGCCCCACACCCAAAGTTTGAGACGGTGCTCGGCCCCCAGGTCCGATCGCGAGCAGCTCGGCGTGTGAAGCGTGCATCTGGTCGACTTTGGCCTGGGCTCCCCATCGGGCGTAGAGATCCCGTGCCCGCAGCCAATAACCGAGGGCCGCGGTCGGTTCTCCGCTGAGCTTCCAGAAGTTGCCGAAGAGCTCGTTGCCGAGGGCTTCGTATTGCACCCATCCCGTGGAAGCGGCGACATCGACCGCTTGGCGATAGTTGCGCACGGCCCGCTCGAAATCTCCCGAGATTCTGGCCCGCTCCGCGTGGAGCAGGAAATAGCGATGTTGACAGTTTTCAGGGCACAGCTCCGACCAGAGTCGAAAGCGTTGCTCGTAGTCGTCGAGCAGTTCGAGGTAGAGCTGCTGATCCTCGGGGACCACGGCATCGAAGGCGGCGGTCAGGGTGAGGGCCACGAAGAGCAAGTATTCCGGCAGCTGGGCTTGGGCGTAGAGATTTTCCTCGATCGACTCCCGTTCGTCGATCAGCTCCAAGGCTTCGGGGATTCTTTGCATCCAATAGAGGCCGCGGATCTTCGCCCCCAGGAAGAGGGCGCGGAAATAGGGGGCCTGTCCCGGGCCTTCCAGGAAAGCCTGCTCGTTGAATTCGTGGTTGTCGAACGAAGCGGGTCCCCGCGTTTGGCCCAAGAGGTGGGCGATCGGTTGCAGCAGCGCGGGGCGGAAGGCGCCTTCCAGATTGTTGCGATAGGAGCGGTTGAGGAAGGTGAGCTGCCTTCGCGCCTCACGGTCGAGATCGGCGAGCTGAGATCCGGCCTGAAAGCGAGTGACGAAGAGGAACCAGATCGCGTAACTGGCGAAGATCAGATCTCCGCTTTCGAGGGCATAGCGAAGGGCTTTGCGGAAGTGGGGTAGGGTTTCTCCCAGTGGCTCACACCAATGCTGAATGCTGCCGGCGAACATGACCAGCCCTCGCGCCCTGGCGGACAGGCTCGGGGAATCTTCCACCACCTCGATCGCCAGTCGACCGTAGCGATAGGCGGAGTCGTAGTCGCCCTGAATATGGATCAGGGTCGAGTAAGCGAAACCGGCGAAGGCTAATGCATCGCCGGGCTGAAGACCGTGGCGCAGGATGATGTGAACCCGTCGGCATCCCGCCCAAGCGACGAGCATGGGTCGGCCCGAGGGAAAAGCGCTGGTGGCCACGTCACCGAGAGCTTTGAGCAACCGGCCCTGGGCCGCGTCGGTCAGAGGGGGAGAATGCCTCAGATCCTCGATGCTGCGACCGGCGAGCAGCTCCGGAAGCTCGAGCAAATCCTGTTTCAGCTCCTCCTCCGCGGCCTTCTCGTCCGTGGGCAGATGGGAGCCGAGCAGCTCGAGGGCTTCGCCGCTCAGGTCGAGAGCATCGGCATAGAGGCCGCGGGTGGTGAGCTGCTCCAATCGAATGCGGCAGATGGTGAACCGCTCCTCACGGCTCAGCTCCCGGCGGCTCAGACGGGCAAAGAGGGCGTCCGCCTGATCGAAACGGGTGGCCATGCCGAGGCTTTGCAAGTAGGTCTTGTGGAGCTCGAAGGCGAGAGTCCTCTCCCGGCTCCAGAGTCTGTCGTCCGCCTTGGACAAACCGCTCTGCAGGTAGTCGGCCGCGGTGGGATAAGCGGCCGACGCCAGGGCCTTTTCGCTGGCGGCCAGGGTCAGCTCGAGGATCCGGATCCGTTCCGACGGATCGGTCACCTTGGGCTCCGCCCGCAGATAGTGGCTGAGGGTTTCGAAGAGCAGATTCCGGCTCAGGGCGTCGTCGAGCTCGTGCAGGCGGCGGGCGATTTGCAGATGCTTCTCTTGTTGCTCGGCGGGGTCCAAACCGGCGTAGGCTGCCTGTTGAACCCGATCGTGGGAAAAACGAAACCACCGATGCTCATCCTCGTCCGGCTTGCCGGCGGGCCGAGTTGACGGGGAACCCTGAGGTGGGGAGGTGACGGTGATGACCAGATGTCGTTTCAGGCACGGTCCGAGCTGTCTGAGGGTCGCACCCCGCCCTTGTCCGGCGGCGGTCGCCAAGGCCCCGAGCTCGAAAGAGGCTCCTAAACACGCCGCCAGCCGCAACGCATCTCGGCTCTTTTCAGGAAGCTCGTCGATTTTGTGATTCAGAAGCTCGACGACGTTGTCGGTAATGCTGAGAGCCCGCACGCCTTCCAGATCCCAGACCCAACGACTTTCGATGATCCGTGGCCTGGGGGCCTCGGGTGCGGGCTCCTCAGAGCCCGCGGGCTCTGAATCCGGGATCTTTTCGGAGGTCTCCAGGGTCAGCAGCCCTTGATCGTGCAAGGAGCCCAGGAATTGGCGCACGAAATGGGGGTTGCCGTTGGTTTTGGTATGCACCAGATCCGCCAGAGGGCGGCAATCCGACGGCTCGCAGCCGAAGGCTTCGGCGATCAGCTGGGCGACGTCACCTCGCTCCAAATTTCCCAGTCGGATCAGCTCGGGGGTGCCGGTGGCGGCCTCGATTCGCGTCAGGGCCTGCTCCAGGGGATGGCCCTCGACGACCTCGGGGCGATTGAAGGTGGCGACGACGAGGCAATGGGGAATCGGCTCCCCGAGGGCTAGCTCCTCGAAGAGCTGGAGGGACGCGCGGTCGGCACAATGGAGGTTGTCCAGGAAGATGACCAAGGGTCGGCTCGGGGTGGCGAAGGCCGCGATCAAGTGGCGAAAAGCGGAAAGCAGGCGAGCGGCGGATTCGGGAGGCAGAGCTTCCGCGGCAGCGGGTCGCTCCGGCCCGAGCACCGAGAACAGGCGTGGGATCAGCTCCAACAGGCCGGGTAGGTTGCTCTCGCCCACGGTGCTGCGGATCCTTTGCCTCCAGGCTTCGAGGGCATGGGCGGGCTCGGTCAAGATGTGCCGACACAGCTCCGAGCAGGCTCGCACCCAACCGGAGTAGGGAATCTCGCGGCGAAAGGGATCGAATCGACCTCTGACCAAATGGCCTCGATCTCGGCTGATGGGTTTGTACAGCTCGAGGGGCAGCGAGGATTTGCCGGTGCCGGGGAGACCCTCGACCAACAGCAGCTCGATGCCGACCGCCGGTTGGGCGCGGGAGCGATCGAAAGCTCGTTCCAGCTGCTCGATGTGTGTCGCGCGCCCGTAGAGTTTTTGCGGTAGCTCGAAGTGTTGGGTCTTTTCCCCTCCGGCGAGGGAAAAATTCGGGATCTTGCCGCTCAGCTGAAAATGTCCCGAGCATTGATGGAGATCCGACAACAATCCCGATGCGCTCTGATAGCGATCTTCCGCGTTTTTCGCCATCAGACGCCGCAGCATGTCCGCGACGACCACCGGCAACGAGGGCCGGAGCTCGAGGGGGGAGGGTGGCTCCTTGGCCAAATGGCTGTGGACCAAATCGGCCACATCGGTGGTTTGGAACGGCAGCCGACCGGTGAGCAGCTGATACAAGGTGACCCCGAGTGAGTAGAAATCGCTGCGGTAGTCGACGGGTCGATTCATACGCCCGGTCTGCTCGGGGGAGAGGTAGGCGAGGCTGGATTCGAGCTGCCTTGGGGGTACTGCTCGGGCGTGCTCTCGGTGGCTTTTGGAGCTTTGTCCGAGACCGATCCAACGGAGTCGATCGTCCTCTCCCAGGATCATGTGAGCGGGCTGGATTTGTTTGTGAATCAAATGCTGCCGGTGCAGGCCTCGGAGCAAGGTGGCGGCTTGGATGGCGAGCTCCAGCCAGCGCTCGAGGGAAAGGCCTTGCGGGGGCAAATCCAGGTCCAGGCTTCGGCCGCCCACGTCCTCCATCACCAGCACCGGTCGTGATTCGAGGGCCAGTCGGTGGGAAAGCACCAGGTCGTAGTAGCGCAATCGGTGGGGTTTCAGCCGAGCATCTCGATCGAAGGCATCGGCCAGCTCTCGTCCCCGATCCAGCTCGTTGCGCAATCGTTGACGGGCCCCCGGGACGTCGCCGAGAGCCATCTTGAGCACGACCTTCAGGCCGTCGGAATCCTCGGCGCGAACGATTCGGTAGCGGGAGCTGTTGAAGATCGTTTCCACCGCGGTGTACTGGGGCGGCAGGACGATCGATCCCACGGTGTCGCGCGGATCGCTATGAGACGACTCGGACGTTCCTTCGGGATCGCTGGGCAGGGATTCTGACACGCTCCGATTCTATCCGGGATGGGATCGGGTTTCTATCTCGTCCGGCCTCTGGGGGAGTCCCCCGAAGCGGGCTGGAAACCCTGGCTCGAGACTTTGAGTCTCAAAAGCCGACGGCATGGCTAGGCCTGCTAAGATCCTTTCACCAGATCCGATCCTTGTTGATTGCCGTTGGGTCCAGCCGACCCGTCGATCCAGTGTCGACTAAAGGTTAGGAGGATGTTGAGCCATGGCCGAAATCGGAGCCAATCCCCTTGAAGGCTCGGAAACCGCATTGCGTTTCGAATATTTCGATCGCTATCTGGCCCATTGGCGCGATCTCGAGGTGCTCGACGTGGGCTGTGGCCAAGGCTCCGTCAGCACCTTCTTATCGGGCCGGGGTTGCCATGTTTTCGGTGTGGATCCGGACCCCGAGAACGTGAAGCTGGCCGCCGAACGCGCGATCCGTGAGGGCCGGGGTATCGACTATCGGGTGGGCACCGCGGAGCGATTGCCCTATGAGGATCACCAATTCGATGTGGTCATCTGTCTCGATGTGCTGGAGCACGCTTCGAACGTGTCTCAGGCGATCGGTGAGATGTCGCGGGTCCTTCAACCCGGTGGTTACTTTCTTTTCGACTCGATCAACCGCACCTGGACCTCGAGGGTCGTCTCCGTGTGGCTGACGGAGAGCTTGCTCAGACGCCGGCAGTCGAAGAGAGCTCGTGATTGGCGAAAGTTCATCCGACCCACCGAGCTCGAGAAGCATCTGCGGGCTCACGGCTTTTTGGATATCTCCATGGCCGGCTTGACCATCAGGGGCCGAGGCCAAGGGAAGGCGATGCGGTCGGAGGTGGGAAGCGATATGCGCATGAGCTACCTCGGGATCGGCCGGACCCCTCCGGGCCCACCCGCGGTGTGAGGCTCCCACTCGCTCTTGCGGCGGGATTTTGGAGCCGCGCGTTGGAGCCGCGCGCGTCAAACCGGTGAGACGACCGCCAATGCGGAGAAGCACTCCGTATCTTCCTCGTTCCCGCGATGCCGGATGACCGCACCGGTCAGCATGTGCAAATGCTCCATTGGGGAGGAGCCCATGGGATCCGCCTGGGAGAAGAATTGCAGCTCGAAGCGACCGTTGGAGGAATAGGCCGAGAATCGACCGGAGAAGTCGGTTTGGAGCTCGAACTCGACCCGTTGAGCGGGCTGCCCGGGTGCGGCTTCAAGCTCCAGGTAGACCTCGCCCGTCAACGGCAGCGGCCAATCCAAATGTCGAGACGCGATGAATCCCTGGCCCTCCAGGGCGCAGGTAGAGATCTTCCAATGGGTCATTGGCTTCCTTTCCGAAGACAAGGCTTTTCGAAGACAAGGGCATTTCGAAGACAAGGGCATTTCGAAGACAAGGGCATTTCGAAGACAAGGGCATTTCGAAGACAAGAGCTTTCCGCAGACACAGAGGTTCCGAAGATTCAGGGGTTCCGACCGGCTCGGGGGATTTTCGGGAATCCGGCGGAATGGGTCAAGGCGAGACTGCCGTCTCCAGAGCCTCCGCGATGATCGCGGGAAGCTCTCGCAGGTAGGTGCATTGGGAATCTTTGTGCACGAATTTCTTCGCGCCGGCTTTCAAGACCTGTCGGGCGAGCTCGGGATCGTCGTATCCGGTGACGACGATGATCGGCATCGTGATCTCGAGCGTGGTCAAGGCGTTGATGACTTGCACACCGTTCATATCGGGCAGGTAGAAATCCAAGACTGCCAAGTCCGGCTCTCGGCTCTTCATGGTCTCCAGCGCCTTCTCTCCGTCTTCGGCTTCGCGCACATGATAGCCGGACTCCTGAAGCAACGATCGCATGATCATGCGGGTCATGGGATCGTCCTCGATCAATAGGATGTCCGCTGGTGGGGGCATGAGAGTCCTCGGGAGATTCGCTGAGCAGGGGATAGCGGTCACATTGTATCCCTCGTCCCGTCGAGAGGGTAGCCAATGGTCCCCGCAGTATAACCCACAGTGCAAGGGTTGCAGCGCGGGAGATCGCTGAGCCGAGAAAAAGTGAACCTACTACATCGTTGAAAACAATAGGTTTAGAAGACGATAGCCAAAAACTCACGGGATTTTTTGCTCGCGAGTATATTTTTTCGGCCGCCCGCCCACACCATAAGAATACGTGTTGATGAACGCTGTGCCTTGAACGGACCTACTCCGGTCGGCTCAGCAAAGAATGATGGTGGCCCTCCTTCCCGAGGGCTCTATCCCTGAAAGGGTCTCTTATGACTAAGCATCGTGGCGTAGCTCTATTTCTCGCCGTGCTTCTCGTCCCCAGTCTCGCCTTCGCCGGCAACAACGTCTTCATTGAAGGCAACTTCGGCAGCCTGAACGCCAAAGCCGGCTTCGACGTCTCCGCCAAAGCCGCCCTCCAAAGCGTTCTGATGTCCGAGCTCGGCGCCATGGGCGACGAGGATCTCTTCGTGGTTCGCTCCCACGTGGATGCCCGGGGCGCCACTCACGTCCGCTTCAGCCAGAATTACAACGGCCTGCGCGTGGTCGGCGCCGACATGTACGTGCACGCCGACAAAGCCGGCAATATCGTTGCGATCAACGGCTCCTTCATGCGCGGTGGCGACGTGGCTTTCTCGCCCGCCATCGCCGCTCCGAAAGCTCTCTCCATGGCCCTCGGCAAAGCCGGTATCGCCGGTGAGCGTCTCGATCGCGGCGCCGAGCTCGTCTACGTCCTCGACGCCGACGGCCAAGGCCACCTCGCTTGGCAAGCCACCGTTTCCTACGTCAACGCCGAAGGCCCGCAGGTCGACCGCGTGTTCGCCAGCGCCACCACCGGCAAGATGGTCGTCCGTCACCCGCAACACCACTACGCTCGTTCGCTGCTGACCTACGACTGCAACAACGGCACCTCCTGCGGTTCCTTGGCCAGCAGCTCCAGCAACCCGATCAACACCGGTGACGCTGCCATCGACGCCGCGCACAACTACGCGATCGCCACCTACGACTACTACGACAACAACCACGGTCGTGACTCCATCGACAACGCGGGCATGACCCTGCGCTCGCGGGTGCACTACTCGAACAACTACAACAACGCGTTCTGGAACGGCTCCGAGATGACTTATGGTGACGGCGACGGCACCACCTTCATCGCCCTTTCCCGCGACGCCGACGTGGTGGCCCACGAGCTGACCCACGGTGTGACCGAGCGTGAGTCCAACCTCATATACTCCAACGAGTCCGGTGCTCTCAACGAAGCGTTGTCCGACATCTTCGGCGCCATGGTGGATCGCCAAGAGGGTGCCAGCGTCACCGACACCTGGTTGCTCGGTGAGGACATCTACACCCCCGGTACCCCCGGTGACGGTCTCCGCGTGATGGACGATCCCCAAGCCGCCGGTGACTACGACTACTACCCGACCCGTTACACCGGCTCCCAGGACAACGGTGGTGTGCACTGGAACTCCGGTATCGCCAACCTGGCCTTCGTGCTCTTGGTCGAGGGCGGCACCCATCCCCGCGGCGCCACCTCGGTGAACGTGCCGGCGCTCAACGGCAACTTCGACACCGCCATGGGCATGGCTGCTGACATCTTCTACGAGGCCAACACCAACTGCTTGACCGCTTCCTCCAACTTTGAAGCTGCCCGGAATTGCACCGAGGCTGCCGCGCTCTCCATCTACGGCGCGACCGCTGAAGCTGCCGTGACCGCTGCTTGGGACGCCGTCGGCGTGCCCGGTGGTGGCGGTGGTGGCGGCGGTGGCGGTGGCGGTGGTGGCGGCGGTAGCAGCTGCTCCGACACCAACATTTGGGTCGGCACCGCTTCCACTAGCACCCCGAACTTGACCACCCCGAATTGCTCCGCTTCCGGCACCTTCAACGGCGTGCTCGACTGCGACAACGGTTCCGCCGATCTCGACCTCTACCTCGAGAAGGAGAGCTGCTCCGGATGGTTCGGTTGCTCCTTCGGCTCCGTGGCCAGCTCCACGAGCGCCGGTTGCGACGAGTCTGTGAGCGGCTACAGCGGCTCCAGCGGTACCTACCGCTGGCGGATCAACCACTACAGTGGTCCGGCCGAGCCCTTCCACCTCTGCACCAACAAGTGCTAATCTGAGAGCGGTTTAGGCCGCTTTGAAGAGCCCGCGGCGAGAGTCGCGGGCTCTTTTTCATAGGCGAGCCATGCGGCTCGAAGGACTCTCGCTCAGCTTTCTCGGTAAGAAGGATTCGTTGCCGCGTGCCAGAATCTCGAATCGATCTCAAGAGGTGATCATGTTGGGCCCGTTTTTCGATAAGGCCGGAATCCGCGTCGGGTTTCTGCTGGTGTCGTCGATCTCGCTCGTGTCTATCCCCGGTCTCTCCGTCCACGCTCAAGAGCCGTCGCAGCAAAGAGAGCTGCAGCCCGAATCCGGGGAAGCGTCCGGTCAGGACGCTCAAACCGACGCAGCCACAACCTCGGTGGATCGCGCAGCAGTGGTCGCCGCGGTCACCGCCGCCGACCAGGCCTATGTGAAGAGCGCGCGGGAACGGGACCAAGCCGCGTTTCGGGATCTCCTGGCCAAGGACGTCATCTTCTTGGCGGACGAGGCGCGCAAGGGCCGGCTCAGTGTGCTGACCCTGTGGCAGCCACTTTTCGACGGCAAATACGATTTCCGCTACGAAGGGGAGCATCTGGAAACCCACGTGGCCGATTCCGGAGATCTGGCTTGGACCCTCGGCTCGGCGACCACCCGATTCACCCGTCCGGGCGGTGGCGAGGAGGAGGTCACGGAAAGCTTCTATCTGAATATTTGGCAGCCCGACACCGACGGCAAATGGTTGCTCAAGGTGATTTCCTCCCTCGTCGTGCATCCCACCTACGGCTCGGCGAGAGATCCACGGAGCGGTTTGATGACCGCTTGGCCTGAGCTGGCGGACCAAATCGGAGCCGAGATCGACCTCCACTGGGCTCCCTCCACCACGGTGCGGGCCGCGTCTGGAGAGCTGGCCTATTCCCTGGGCGAGTACGAGGCGTCCTTCAGATCCGACGAAAGCTCGACCGTGTCCGGTGCCGGTCATTTCGTCGCGGTTTGGCGGAAAGACGGAAAGGGTGCCTGGCAGCTCGCCGCCGAAGGTTTTACGCCGCCGGGAATCTACGGCGGTGGTGAGTGAGATGAAGCGAACGGCTCGGAGCATCCTCCTACTCGTGCTGGTCGGCTGCCTAAGTGGCATCGGGCCGATCCGAGCCGACCCACAAGACTCACCGACGAAGGCCTTGGAGTGGCAGCTGGTGGAGGCGGAATCGGCCCTCGATCAAGGGGAGCCGCGCATCGCCGAGAGCTACTATCGAGGTGCGCTCCGGGAGCTGTGGGCGCTCCGGGGCGAGCTGGCGGCCGGTGCGGGAGATCTAGAGACCGCGGAACAGGCTCTGCTCAAAGCCCGAGCGGCGTCGGCGGTCGGTGTGGATTCCGTTCGCATTGAGCTGGCTGAGATTCAGCTGCACCTCGGAAAGCTCGACGAGCCGCTGAAGGAGCTCCGGCTGCTGGCCCATCAGCGGACCGAGGATCCGGAGCTGCTGGAGAGCTTCATCCGCGGTTTGATTCAAGCCGAGAAAACCGACGAGCTGTCGGTGGAGCTGGAGCAAATGGCGAGGTTGGACCCGGATCGGGCACATGCGCTCCGGCAGCTCGATGCCGGGGGCGCTTTGCGGCCGATCTCCGGCAACTTGGGTCTGGATGCCGATGGGCAACCGGTAGCCGGGGCTGGGCACGGAGCCCTGGGCCCTCGGCTGATCGCGACCTTGCACCGAGTCGAGCACAATCTCGGGGTCCTTCAAGCGTGGACTGGATTCGAAAACACTCCTGTGGCCGAAGCCGATGCACCGCCGCCGCGTCCGACCGATGGCGCGGAGCCATTCGGCACGGTGGAGCTGCGAGCAGACGTCGGTTCCGAGAGAGTGGCTCTGCCGACCATGGATCCCGTCGGCCTCACGCCCCTATTTCCGGATACGTTTCTCGAGATCTTCGTGGCATTGGATGCCGGTGATACGGCGACCGCCCTCGCTGATCTCGAGCGTCGGGTGGACGAAGGCGACGCCGACGCGATGACCCTTTCCGGTTGGATCGCAGCCTCGGAGGGCCGCGCCGCCGACGCCGAAAGAACACTCCTCGAGGCAGTGGCTTCCCATCCGAAACCGCTGCTCGCTCGACAGGTGCTGGCCCGCATGTACTGGCACACCGATCGGCGGGCCGCAGCCAAGGAGCACGTGTTGCAGGCCGCGGAGCTGGGCGCCTTGGACCGCGATCTCAGCCTTTGGCTGGCGGATGTGGAGATCGCGGACGGTCGAATTCCCGCGGCGAATCGCCAGCTTCGCTCCCTCGACCGTCGATTCGAGTCGGTGGAAGCGCTGGTGCGGCTGGCCGACATCTTCGTCGGTCTCAACAATTCCAAGGCGGCGATGGACTATCTGGAGAAAGCCCGGGGGCTTGCCCCGAGCTCCGAGGAAGTGCTGGTTTTGCATGCGGAGCTGGCCCTGGATATCGGGGTGATCCCCGTGGCCGCGGCATCCGTCGAGCCCTTGGCTCGGATGCGGCCGGATGTGGCGAGGTATCAGCTGTATTTGGGCCGAGTCTGGGCCGGCTTGGGCAAGATGGGAGAGGCGTCGGAGGCCTTGTTGCGATCGGTTGCGCTCGATCCGGAGCTGAAAGAAGCCTTTTTGCCCCTGGGTTTGGCCTTGAATCACGAGAGCCGATTCGAGCAGGCCGGCGACTATCTGAGGCGATATTTGGAGTCTTTCCCGGACGATCTCGAAGCGACCGCCGGTTTGGCGGAGGCCGAGCAGAGGCTCGGCGAGTCGGAATCCGCGGAATCGCGGGTTCGGTGGGTCCTGGAGCGGGATCCCGAGCACGGCAGAGCAAATCTGGTGCTCGGGCTGTTGCTGCTCGGCCGCGAAGAGCTGACGGAAGCGCGGACGGCCTTCGAGCGGGCGGTGTCCGCGGATCCGCTTTCCGCCAAAGCTCACTATCAGCTGAGCTTGGTGTGCACCCGGCTCAGGGATCGAGCTTGCGCAAGCGAGCACCTCAAGAAGTACAAAAACGCCTTAAAAGGTCCCGAATCGACTTTTCAAACCATGGAATCGAAGGCCGTCGAGCTCGAGCTGCAGAAGCAGGAGGATCCCCGGCCGTGAGAGCTCGGCTCCTGCTCCTTCTCCTGCTCTCGTGGGCATGGAGCCCGCCCGCGCCCTCCGCGGCACAGACCGAGACCGGGGTTTCGGAGCCGACACCGAAAGTGGATCCAAAACCGCGGAGCACCCCGGTTTTCGTCGATGTGACGGCGGGCAGCGGGATCGATTTCAAAGGTCCCCGCTCCGAGGAAAAGAAGTACATCCTGGAGTCCGTGAGCGGTGGTGTGGCCTTGTTGGACTACGATCTCGACGGGCTGGTGGACATCTACTTCGTCGACTCGCTGACGGTCGATCGCGCCACCGCCAAAGCTTCCGATGCGAAGCCCGGGGCCCGTAGCCGCCTCTATCGCAACCAAGGGGGCCTGAAGTTCAAGGAAGTGGGGCGTGCGGCCGGTGTCGACGCTACCGGCTGGGGCGTCGGAGTCTGTGCCGCCGACGTCGACGGCAACGGCTATTCGGATCTCTACGTCACCGGAGTCGAGAGCAATAAGCTCTTCCTCAACCAGGGTGACGGATCCTTTCGCGATGCCACCGGCAAAGCCGGCGTGACGGGGGGAGGTTGGTCCACGGGTTGTGGATTCGCCGATGTCGACCGCGACGGGGACCTGGATCTTTTTGTCGCCCGATACTTGGATTTGGATCTCCACGACCTGCCGGAATTCGGGCGCGGGGAGCTGTGCAAATACCGAGATATTCCGGTGCAATGCGGTCCTCGCGGCCTCAAGGGTTTGGGCGACCTCTTCTTTCGCAACCGAGGTGACGGGACCTTTGAGGAAGTGGGCTCCAAGGTAGGCCTCGGCGACGAGGAGGCCATGTTCGGCTTGGGGGTCACCTGGCTCGACGCCGATGGCGACGGTTGGCAGGACCTCTATGTGGCCAACGACACGACGCCGAATTTCCTCTACCTCAACAAGAAGGACGGCACCTTCGAGGAAATGTCCTACCTATTAGGCGTGGCGGTGAGCGAGGACGGCAAGGAGCAGGGCTCCATGGGCATCGCCGTGGGCGACTACCGCAACGAGGGTTGGCTCAGCCTTTTCGTGACCAACTTTTCCGAGGAATACAACACCTTCTACCACAACCACGAAGGGGCCTTTTTCAGCGATGCCTCCTTCCGTACCAAAACCGCGGCGGTGAGCGTTCGCTACGTGGGGTGGGGCACGTCGTTCCTCGATGTGGACAACGACGGCTGGCTGGATCTTTTCTTGGTCAACGGCCACGTCTACCCCCAGATCGACCAGATCCAGCTCGAAGCGTCCGCTCCCTATCGCCAGCGGCGCATGCTCTTTCACAACCGTGGGGACGGCACCTTCGAGGAAGTGGTCGGCGGTCCGAAACATCCGTTGAGCCTGGAGACCGTCAGCCGGGGCACCGCGGTGGGAGATCTCGACAATGACGGCAGGCTCGATGTGGTCATCAGCGATCTCGACGGCGCAGCCCAAGTGCTGCGGAACGAAACCCGGGGGGCGGGCCATTGGCTGCAGATCGACCTGGAAGGAAAGGGCCTCAATCGAGAAGCTGTCGGCGCTCTGATCAAAATCCGAGTGGCCAAGACCACCATGATCCGCCCCGTACGCAGCGGCACCGGTTATCTATCCCAAGACGACTTACGCCAACACTTCGGCCTCGGAGCCGCGAAGAGAGTGGATGAGATCGAGGTCCTCTGGCCGGACGGCTCGGCTTCGAAGCGGAAAAACGTCGACGCGGATCAGATCCTAACGATCCGTCAGCCCTGAGCATCGCTCGCCGGCTCCGGGTTTCGTCCCGCCTTTTGAACGTCTTCGCTCCACGAATGCACGAATGTGCAATTCTGGATATGATGACCCATCAAATCGAATTCCTGAGACTCCCCGTGGGTAGAGCCATTGCGCTCAGTGGGTGGGCGTTCGTCTCGGGTGTGTGTTCTTCCCGATGATATGCGCTTGAGCGAGCGAGGAAGCAGATGGAACGAAGAGACGATAAGCGACGTGCGCGCCGGGTTCCGGTGCGCTTTTGGAAGAAGGGGGAGGACAAACCCCGCAGCGGTTTCACCACCAACATCTCCGATGGAGGTATGTTCATCGGCAGCAATCTGGTGCACGGGCGCGGCACGCGACTGCGGATCGAGGTGCTCGATCCATTGAACGGATTCGTCGTCGAAGGTGTGGTGGCTCGGGCGAATCGGTCCCAGCCCCACATGCAAAGGATCCGCGCCTCGGGAATGGGCATCCGTTTTCTACAGGTCCCCGACTTGGTCGCCGAGCTTTTTCCGACCTCAGCGCCGGTCAAACCGCAGCCGGCTCCGGTGCCGGACATGTCCTCCACCCCGGTTGGAGATAACCCTCCGACGGGCCTCACCCAAGCTCCCCCCGGCCCCGGAGCCCCCAAGCCTGAGATCCCCGGCCTCGGTGTCTCCAACGCCGGAAGCCCCAGCTCCGAAACGCCCGGCCCCGGAAGTCCCAGCCCCGAAACACCCCTCGGGTTGGCCCCCTATTCTTATGCTCTCCAATATCGCAGCCTGGAAGAGCTCCGGGTTTCCTACGAGCGGGACATCAGCCAAGGCGGATTGTTCATCAATACCTCGAGCCCGGCTCCCCTACAGGAAGTCGTGATGATCGAAATCCATGTGAACGGCTTGCAGGGGCCGCCGGTGAGGTTGCGGGCGAGGGTCGTGCATCGGGTGGCTTCGCAAACTGACGGTGAGACCAACCTTTTGGCGGGCATGGGGCTCGAGCTGCTGGATCCGGTGCTGGCCCAGCAGGCCCTATTGCCGCTCGTCAGCTGAGCCGTTCCGTATCCAACCCTCGGAAGGGCTTCGTGTTTACATCAACGGGCGTCGGCTCGGCGCCGAGCTCGGCTGCCACCGTCCGGCCTCGTCCCATTCGCCGAGCTGGTAGAGGAGAAAAGCGGTGTTGTGGATGGCTTCGTCGTAATCGGGCCGAAGCTCGATCGCTTTGCGGTAAGCGTGCAAGGCCTGTCTAGGGCGTCCCAGCTGACTGAGAGCCAAGCCCAAGGCTTTGTGGGCTTCCGGTAGATTCGGATCCGCGTTGAGGGCATCCCGGGCCAGCTGCTCGGCTTTCTCGGCGAGCTGCGGATCGCCGCCGAAGTTGGCGACCTCAAGGGCGTAGGCATTGGCAAGCGCGGCGACGGCCAAGGGAAATCGCTCCCTTCCGACGTCCTGGGCGAGGGCCGTTTCCAAAAGCTCGACCGCCCGTGCGTTGTCCACGGGATTGAATTGACGATAATGCCCTCGGGCGCGGACATAGAGGGAGTAGGAGGAGGGTTGCCCCACGACCGGTCCCGACGGCGCGGTCTTCTCCTCCTCGAATGAAGCCAAGAGGGCGGATCCCACCTCGCGAGCCATCTCGCCTTGGGCGCTGAACAGCTCGTGCCCTTCGAGGACCCATTTTTTGGCCCAGGTTTGCCGATCCTGACGACCGTCCACCAGTCGGAGGTGAATGATCAACCGACGGTCCCGCCGTTGAAGGCTGCCTTCGAGCAAGTGCTGGACATCCAATTGCTCGGCGATTTCGGGAATCGGCAAGGAGCTGTCACGGTAATGATTCGAGGTGGTCCCGGAGACCACGCGCAGCTGGGTGACCACCGCCAATCGGCTGCGGATCTCCTCGGCGAGGCCGTCGGCGAGATAGGTCAGCTCGGGGTCGCTTCCCAAGACCCTCAGGGGCAGAACCGAGATCGATTCGGCGCCTTCGTCTCTTGAGGCCATCAGCCAAAGGGCGGCGACGAGGCCCAGGGCCACCACCCACACCGGCATGATCCCGCCCCGTCGCTGAGCAAGCCGCTGGGCGAGGGTGGCTCGGTCATGGGGCTTGTCGACGTTCCCCGTGGGTTCTTCCGCAAGGTCTTGCAGGCCGTGGCTTTCCGGGCCGCGGTCCAGGGAGGTACGGTCTTGGGAGGTACGGTCTCGGGGACCGACGGTCGACCCACTGCTCACTTCCAGCTCGGAGACCGTGCCGATCAGGCGATAACCCCTCTTGGGAATGGTTTCGATCAACCGTGGAGCGCGGGCGTCGTCCCCGAGCTCCCGTCGGATGGCGGAAATGCCCCGGGAAAGCGCCACCTCTTTGACGAAAGCGTCCGGCCAGACCCGGGAGAGCAAGTCATCCTTCGACAGCACCTCACCCGGATGGCGGCACAGCTCCACTAACAGATCCATCACTTTTGGCTCGAGCCGCCGGCCGGCGTGCTCAGAGGTCACCGTGCAGTCGTCGGGACGAATCGTCCACTCTTCCAGCCGGAAGGCCGAAGATTCGGAGCGGAGCGTCGATTTCACAGGCTAGGACCAGCTCCATCAAAGAAAACGAAAGGTTTCATCAAGGTATCTCTCGAAGGTCCGGCTATTTTGGGGACTGTCTCTGAAGTGTTGCTTCTAAGTCGCATAGGTCTTAAGTCGCATAGGTCTTAAGTCGCATAGGTCTTAAGTCGCACAGGTCCTCAATCGAACAGGTCTTCAATCGAACAGGTCTTCAATCGCCACAGCCGGGAGCTGATATGCCGTCCACACCGTCCCAAGATTCCTCGTTTCTCGGCCATCCGAGAGGGCTCGCCACACTCTTCTTCACCGAGATGTGGGAGCGCTTCAGCTTCTACGGCATGAAAGCTCTGCTGATCCTCTTCATGACCGGAGCCACGGTCCAAGGGGGCTTGGGATTCGATACCCCCACCGCGGCCGCGATCTTTGGGCTCTACACCGCCGGGGTGTATTTGTCGGCCCTACCCGGAGGATATCTGGCGGACCGGCTCTGGGGCCAGGAGCGGGCGGTGCTCTACGGTGGAATCTTGATCGCGGCGGGTCATTTTTCCCTCGCCGTGCCGTCAAAGGCGACGTTCTTCGCCGGTTTGGTGCTGATCGTGTTGGGCACGGGATTGCTCAAACCGAATATCAGCATCCTGGTAGGGCGTCTCTACGCCTCCCAGGACGAACGACGCGAGGCGGGTTTTTCGCTGTTTTATATGGGCATCAACTTGGGGGGATTCCTGGCGCCGTTGATCTGCGGCACCCTGGGAGAGAAAGTCGACTGGCATTGGGGATTCGGAGCGGCGGGGGTCGGCATGGTGCTCGGTCTGGTGCAATTCGTGTTGGGAAAAAAGAAGCTGGAGGGTCCCGGCATGCAGGCACACCGACCGCCGACCGAGCCGTTGGCGCGCAAGATCCGAGGGCAGATCTTCGTCGGACTGGGTTTGGGGGCTTGCCTCGCGGTGGGATTGGGGATCGGTTGGATTCCGCTGACGGCCGTGCAGCTGGCCAACTTCGCGGCGATCGCCATCGTGTCCATGGCCATCGGTTTCTTCGCCTACTTATTGGTCATGGGCGGGTTGGACTCGATGGAAAAAAAGAAGGTGGCGGCGATCGCCATGTTGTTTATTTTCGCGTCTATTTTCTGGGCGGGCTTCGAGCAAGGCGGCTCGTCCCTGAGTATCTTTGCTCGCGACATGACCGATCGGGTGGTGGGGGGTTGGGAGTTTCCCGCCAGCTGGTTCCAATTCGTGAACTCGTTCTACGTGATGCTCTTGGTTCCGGTCTTTGCCGTCCTTTGGACCCGGCTGGGGTCTCGACAGCCCTCCGTGCCGGTGAAATTCGCCGTCGGCCTCACTTTGCTCGGCGCCGGTTTCCTGGTGCTGACCCGCGCGGCCCAGCTGGCGGAGACGGGCGCGAAAGTCGGATTGGGCTGGCTGGTGGTCGCCTACTTCTTGCACACCTGCGGTGAGCTCTGCCTGTCCCCGGTGGGTTTGAGCATGGTGACGCGGCTGGCACCGGAACGTTTCGCCGGCCAGATGATGGGGGTGTGGTTCATCTCCATGTCCCTGGGCAACCTTTTGGCGGGTCTGGTGGCGGGAAAAATCGTCCAGTGGTCCATGTCGGGGGTGTTCTTCGGGGTGGCGGCGGTTTGTATGGTGGCGGGAGTGCTCATGGCGGGTCTCGCGGGGCCGGTGAAAGGGCTCATGGGGCAGGGCAACCGAGCGGACGCGGAGATGGATTCCACGTCCGCGAGCTCCGCGGCGGGTCCCGCGACAGAGCCGGTGGGTAGCTCCAGCAGCCCGTGAGACGAATCCCGGGGTGCATCTAGATCGTGGACCGTGGGTCACTTCCGGTAGCGTTCGAACCAGGCCAAGATATGTAGGACCTTCGAGATCAGGTGGCTGGGTCGTCCGGCGATGCCGTGGGAGGCCTCGGGGATGCGGACCATGGCGGTGTCGACCTCTCGCAATTTGAGGGCCTGGTAGTACTGCTCGGTTTCCGAGATCGGGGTGCGGTAATCGGCTTCTCCCGTCAGCAACATGGTCGGAGTCGATACGTTTCCGACCAAGGAGAGTGGAGAGCGTTCCATGTAGTGGGCGGCGTGCTCCCAGGGCGGCCCGGGAAACCAATAGCGATAGAAGAAATTGTAGGAATCCGCGGTGAGCGCGAAGCTGTACCAATTGATCACCGGCTTGGCCGACACCGCGGCCGCAAAGCGATCGGTTTTGCCGACGATCCAAGCGGTCAGCACCCCGCCGCCGCTGCCACCGGTGACGAAGAGCTGCTCCGGATCCACGTAGCCCAGCTCGACCATCGCATCGATGCCGGACATCAAATCGTCATAGTCCTGGCCGGGGTAATTGTGGTGGATGAGGTTTCCGAATTCCTCGCCGTAGCTGGTGCTGCCCCGGGGGTTCATGTAGAGCACCACGTAGCCGGCGGCGGCGAAGAGCTGAACCTCCGTCGACCAACGATCGCCGTAGTTGGCGAAGGGCCCACCGTGGATCTCCAGGATCAGGGGATAGGTCTTCGACGGGTCGAAGCCCGGTGGCTTGGCGATCCACCCCTGAATGCGCCGCTGGTCGTAGCTTGAGGTCACCCAGATTTCCTCCACCTGGGCGAGCTCTTTGTGGCCCAAAAGATCCTCGTTGAGGTGGGTGGAGCGGACGGTTTGGCCTCCTGCTGAAACGGCGATGTCGGCGGGGGCTTGGGTTTCAGCCCAGGTATAGGCGATATCACCCGATTGCGACACGGAGAACGAGCCGCTGGAGTAGGGGCGTCCGAGTGAGGTGCCGCCCAGGTTTTCGGCCAGGCGGGTGATCTCACCGTCGAGGGAAATGAAAGCGATCTTGCCGTTGCCCTCGTCGTTGAACGACACGAAAAGGCCGCTGCCGTCGGACTTCCAGAGTGGCGACGACACCGCGCGATCCAAGGCCCCTGAAATCAGGCGGCTCTCGCCGGATCGTCGGTCGAGCACGTAGAGCCGAATCGGCTGGTAGCCCTGGAATTTGTCGTCGACACCCAAATACGCGATCAAGTGCCCGTCCGGGGAAACCACTGGCGAGAGATCGGGTCCGAAGCGATCGGTCCATTGGCGAAGCTCGCCGTTGGACAGCTCGAGCTCGAAGAGCTCGCTGTTGTTCGGCGTCTTGAGTCGATCTTCGTGACGGTTGGCGGAGAAAACCAGGCCCTTCTGGTCGCCGGTCCAGGAGATCGTGCTGCCATGATCGTAGTCGCCGTGGGTCACCTGGCGAGGGGTGCCACCTTCCGCGGGCAGCACGAAGATGTGTTGGAAGCCGGGCTCCACATATCCCGAGCCGTCCCGGCGATAGATCAGATCGTCGATCACTTTGGCTTTGGGCGCCCACTCGGCCCCTTCGGGTTTCTCCGGCAGCTTGATGAAGTCCTCTTTCTTCACCGGCACTCGCATGGAAAACGCGATCGTGTCACCACGGGGAGACCAGCTCAGGCTCGACGGGCTCTGTAGGAGCCGGGTCAGCTGCACGGTGTCGCCGGAGTCCATCCATCGGACAAAGATCTGGGAGCCGTTGTCCGTGCCCGAGAGAAAGAGCAGCCGGTCCCCGTCGGGAGACCAGCGCGGAGAGCTGGAATCTCCGTCTTGGGTTACGGGTCGATGTCGTCCCGTTTTTCGATCCAGCAACCAGATGTCCGACTTCGAACGGTCCGTCATGATGTCCATAAAACGGCGGGCGTAGGCGATCGTCCGACCGTCCGGAGACATCTGGGGGTCGGTGGCCCATTCGAGCTCAAAGACATCACGGGGAGAAAAGTTCTGGGGATCCGCGGAGGCGGTATCGACCAGGATCGAGCCCAGAGTCAGCAGGTAGAGGACGGCGGAGATTCGGAGGATCGTTTTCATGACATGGCTCCGGGGCAGGGGATCGCGGGTCAGCCTGTGGGGTCCGATTCATATTGGGTCGGATCACTGAGATCTTGCGGCCCTGAGTCTAATGGTCCATCTGTCCGTCGTCGAGGGAGGTCGCTCAAGGCCGTCGATCCCATGCTTCCGCGGGATTTCAGCCCCTAAGCGAAGGCTGCCGTGTATACTTTTCGAGCCGAGCATGGAGAGAGGAACTGCAGTTTGAGCGACGATATTCTGCCGAGATTGGCCGGGGGAGACCCGGGCGCTGCCGAAGAGTGCATGGACCGATACGGCGCTTTGGTTTGGTCTTTAGCCCGCCGTCATACGCGTCTGGCGGCAGAGGCGGAGGACGCCGTGCAGGAGGTCTTCCTTTCCCTGTGGAAGAACGCCGATCGATTCGACCCGTCAAAGGCCTCGGAAGCGGCGTTCATCACCATGATCGCCCGCCGTCGTCTGATCGATCTCCATCGCCGCAAAGAACGCCGTCCGGAAGGCTCGACCGTGGAGTCGGAGCTCGAGCGGATGCCGGATTTCAAATCCAGTGTCATCGAGTATCGAGCGGAGGCGAGCCTCGCGGCTCGGGCCCTGCGCAAGTTGCAGCCGAAAGAACGAGAAGCGGTGATTCTTTCCGTTTATCAAGGCATGTCCCACAGCGAGATCTCGAGCTACCTCGGCCTCCCCCTGGGCACGGTCAAAACCCATATTCGTCGGGGCTTGAAACGGGTCCGCGAGACCCTGGCCGGGGACGACTTGGCCCTTCAGCGAGCGGCGAAATGAGCGGCCGAAAGCATCGATGGGGTGAAGCTTCTGCTCGTCGGGCCGAAGAGCTGTTGGTGACCCGCCTGACCGAAGGCCTCGACGAACCCACCGCTCATGAGCTGGACTATCTCCTGCGGGATCTACCGGAGCTGGATGTGGAATCCTTCGAGCTGGCGGCGGCCGCGGTCGAGCTGGCTTGTTGGCAGGGTCTCGAGTCGGAGTCGGAGTCGGAGCCGATGCCCTTGGTTTTGCGCGATCGTGTGATCGCCGGTCTCGGCTCGTAGGTCGGCTCAGAAAGCCAGGGTTTTCTGCCGGGGCTCACCGGAAAACTCGGCGATGTAGGCTTTGGCGTCGAGCTTGCGGCGGGTGCTGTCCGAGCTCATGAATCGCACCTTGCCGAAGATCTCCCGTTCCGGACCCCAGGCTCGGTCGTAGCGACCCAAGCACCAAAAGATGCCGCTGTAGCTGTTCGGATTCCGACCGTCGACAGCGTATTTGTTGTTCAGCTCGATCATCACCTCGAGGGCCTCTCGCGGGGAGGCTGTCCATTCGAGGATCTTCTTGCCCCACAACATCCGCAGGTAATTGTGGATTCTGCCGTCGCGGACCAGCTCCCGCTGAGCTGCGTTCCACAGCTCGTCGTGGGTGGCGGCGCGCTCGAATTCCTCCAAGCTGTAGATTGCCGGGCGCGGGTCCGAACGGTGCTGCTCCAGGGTGTCCCGGGCCCACTCCGGAAGCGATTCGTATTGCTCGTAGTCGTCGCGCAAGGCGCACATGTTGTAGCCGAGCTCCCGCCAGGTCACCAGCTCGTCGAGAAAGGCCTCCGCGGGCTCGCTCAAGCCCCACCAGCCGTGTCGTGCCGCTGTGGCCTTGTGGAAAAGCTTGCTCGGATTCCAATCCTCCCAGGCGGCGACGGCGGCGAAGACCTCGTGGGCGGAGAGATGCCCGAAATGCAAATAGGGCGAGAGCTCACTGGTGGCTCTTCGTCCAACGTCTCGACGATCGTCGACGTATCGGGACAGACGCTCTTGAATGAAAAGGTCCAGGTGTTTTTCGGCGGTCTCCGACCCGCCGGAATATTCCACCGGCGCGACGGAATGATCGACAGGCAGCCGGTCGAGCGCATGGCCCGGGCCGAGCAGAGCCTGGAGATCGGCCGTGGGCCAGCGACGGGTCACGTCTTCGGGCAAGCCCGCCAAGTGGGGCAGGTCGGAGCCCAACGGATTCGAACGGGGAAAGTCGCCGATGTGGGACGGCAACGTCTTTTGCATGTATCGGCGGAAGTCCACGGCGCGCAGGAAGACCCGATCGGTGGCGCGGATCGGCAACAAGCCGTTGGAGTCGACCCGCTCCAATCGGACGTCGAGCCGTCCGGCGGCGGCGCTCACCATGCGCGGCAGGAAGAACGACGGAAAGTCGTCGGTGACCACCGAGCAAGCCCGCTTGGCCAGGGCTTCCAGCAGACCTCGACCTTGTCCCGGCTCCGGCTCGACGTAGGGGTAGTAGGCCACCCCATGGTCGTCGCATCGCCGTTGGTTGACCTCCATCCCTTCGATCACGAAGCGATGGAGGCGATCCGACGCCCAGCGATATCCGGAGCGCAAAGGCTCGAAAACCAATAACGGCTTGCCCAAAGCGCGAGCCCGATCGGCGGCCAGCTCGAGCGCGAAATTATGACGGGTTCTGCGGGCGGCGATCATCCAATAGAGCACGTAATCGCGCTGCTCCCGGATCGGAGCGGAATTGCAGGCTTCGAGCCGGACGTCGGGAATATCTGAGGATTCGCTCACGTCGAAAAATTCAGGGTCGGCGGTCGGGAAATCAGCTAGAGACCAGCTGGGGCTCGGTGGTTGCTTTGGGCTGCTCGGTAGGCTGGTCCGCGTCGCGCAGGCCGGCGTTGCGCCGGTCGACGTTACTCGGGTCGAAGAGCTCCAGCAGGCGTTCTTGGCGGTATTTGAAGATGCGAGTGAGATCCGGCGCCACGAAGAGCTTTTCGATCAGCGCGCCTCCCCACACCGCATAGCGGACTCGATCTTCCACCAACGTCCCCCCTTCGACCTCGGTGAAGCGGTGCTCGTGGTGCCACATTCGGTACGGACCTCGCACCTGCACATCGACAAATCGATGGGGAGGCTCCCAAACCGTGATTTCGCTGCGCCAGCGGAGGGGAATCCCGTGCAATTTGAGCTTGTAGTCGATCAAAGCTCCTTCGCGCATATCGAGCTTTTCGGGCTCGACGATATGAAAGCTGAGCCAAGGTGGGGTCAGCAGCTCCAGATTTTCCGCCCGGGAGAAGAAATCGAAGACGGTTTCCAGGGGAAATTCCAGGGTGGTGGAGCGATGCAGGTCGAACGTTTTCATGGACACCTCTCGGAAGCGGGCTTTAAAGAGGGGCGTTGCCCATCCGCAACGCCCTTTGAGAGGTCCTTCGCCTGGAGCATCCGTTTGGATGCCGTGCATCCGTTTGGATGCCGCGCACCCGTTTGGATGTCGCGCACCCGTTTGGATGTCGAGGATTTATTCGTCCCGCAGCACCTCCACGGGCTGGGCTTGGGAAGCCCGATGGGCCGGCACGAATCCGGCACTGAACGACACCGCCGCGAGGACTAGGATCGCGGCCAGGAAGACCACGGGATCATGGGCCTCCAGCTCGAAGAGCAGGGATTCCGCGAGCTTGGAAAAACCCAACGCGGCCACCGCACCGATCACCGTGCCGACCCCGACCATAACCGTGACCTTGCCGAGAATCCAGGCGCGGACCCGCGCCGCGTCCGCGCCGAGGGCCATGCGCAACCCGATCTCTCGATTTCGTTGCACGACCGTGTAAGCCAGCACACCGTAGAGGCCGATGGCGGCGAGCAGGGTCGCCAGGATCGCGAACGCGGAAGACAGCAGGCTCAGGGTGCGATCGAGGTAGATATTTTCCTCTACCTGGACCTCGAACGGACGCAGGTCGTCGATCGGCAGGTTGGGATCCAACCGTTTGACGGTGTTGCGGATGGCCGGGATCGAGGCTCGCGCGTCGCCGGAGGTGCGGACGTAGAAGCTCACCGAGCCGACCTGATCTTCCTGCCGGTAGGGTAGGACGAAGACCGGGGGTATTTGTCCCTTGACCTCGCTGTATTTGGCGTCTTCCACCAACCCGACGATCTCGATGTCCATCTCACCACCGGAGCCCATTTGCATCCATGTTCCGATGGCCTTGTCCCCCAGGTTGAATTTACGGGCAAAGGTCTCGTTGACCACCGCGACCTTGCCGCTTGTGGCGACGTCGCTCGCTTGAATATCGCGACCGGCGATCAACGGGATGCCCAGGGTTTTGAAAAAGCCCGGGCCGACCGCGTTGAAGCGGGAGTTGGTGTCCGTATCGGGTCCGGCTTCGAATCCCTGAACCGAGACATTGTTGCCCCAATTGCTGCCGGAGATCAGCGGGACCATCGACGCGCAAGCTCCTTCGACTCCGGGCAGGGCCCCGATCTCTTGCTCCACGCGCGTGAAAAGCTCACGGCTTTGTTCCGGGCTATAACCGTTGAGCTCCGGAGACAGTGAGAAGGTCACGATTTCGGCGACATCCAAGCCGAGATCGACCTTCGACACGTTGCTGAGACTCTTGATCAACAGACCGGCGGAGATGAGAAGCATCATCGAAAGCGCGATTTGGGCGGTGGCCATGGCGGCCCGAAAACGATTCGCCGCCCGCGACGAGGCGTTGCGACCCCCTTGAATTTTCAGGGTCACGGCGTAAGTCTCGCGGGTGGTATGCAATGCCGGGAACAGACCCACCATGCCGATCAGAAACGACAGGATCGCCACGAAGAGCCACGCGGATGGGCCGAGCTCGAAAGCGATCCCGAGGCTATCGGCGCCGGGGATCAAGGAGGCGAGCACCTTGAGGGTGGCTTGAGCGACAAAGAAACCCGCCGTGGCTCCGAAGAGAGCGAGCACAAACGACTCGGTCAGCAGCTGGGCAACTACTTGGCCTCGCCGCGCGCCGATGGACATCCGTACGGCAATTTCACCGGCCCGTTGAGCCGCTCGGATCAGCAGCAAATTGGCCAGGTTGGCGCAGGCGATCAAGAGCACGAAAGCGGTGACCCCGAAGAGCAGCAGCAGCGGCGCGCGAACCTCTTCGTGAACCGTGCTTTGGCCTCGCGAGCCGTCGCTCAAGTCCAAGGAGCGGGCTTTGAAAAGGGCTAGGGTGGGCTCGCTCATGCCCTCTTGCAGGGGAGCGTCCACCTGCTCGAGGATCCGCTGATAGACCACCTGCACCGAGGCCTGGGCGCGATCCAAGTCGACCCCGTCTTTGAGGCGCGCGAACATGTACACCCAATAGCTGCGTCGATTGTCGAAGCCCTTCCAGCCCGGCACCATCGTCTCTCTCATGGTGATGGGAACGTAGATGCTGGGTAAGTTGCCGAGGGTGGTGCCGTGGAAGCCTTTGGGCGCCACGCCGATGATGCTCATGGGATTGCCGTTGACGATCAGGTTTTGACCGATGGCGGAGTCGGATCCGCTGAAACGGTCGATCCAATAGGAGTGGCTGAGCACCACCACTGGGTGGCCGCCGAAGCTCTGGTCGTCGCTGGGTTGGATCAATCGTCCAGCAGCGGGTTGCAGCCCGAGGATCTTGAAATAGCTGCCCGAGACCAAAACGCCTTCGGCACTGGCGGTGGAGCCCTCAAAAGCCAAATTGGCGGAGAACTCGCGATGGGCGGCCACCCCTGAAAGGGGAGTTTCCGCTTGTTGCAGGTCCCGGAACATGGGGTAGCTGAAGACCGATTCCGAGTTGCCGGAGGTGGTGCTGGAAATGCTCCCCGATTTGGGACCGGGAGAAGAAAGGCTCACCAGCTGGGCGGGCTCACGCACCGGCAGCGGGCGCAGCAGCATTTGCTCGAAAAGGGAAAAGATCGCGGCGTTGGCACCAATGCCGAGCGCCAACGACAAGACGGCGACCAACGCCACCATCGGTGATTTGAGCAGCGAACGAACAGCAAGCTTAGGATTGATCACGTAGGCTCTCCACGGGACTCAGGAATAAAAACGACGTCACACCTATCCATACGAACGAATAGGCATTCAGTTCCCCGTTTTGAGATTTTGCAGAAGCCGATCAGGAATTGGAGGGGCCTGTGGTGAGCACGGATTGAATGGCCGATCGCAGCTTTTCGGTGGTGAAGGGTTTGGCGATGTAAGTGTTCATGCCCGCTTCCAGGCATTTTTCTCGATCCCCGGACATGGCATGCGCGGTGGACGCGATAATGGGGATCGGACGGGTCTCCCGACGCATCCGTTCGTCCCGTCGGATTCGCCGGGTGGTCTCGTAGCCGTCCAGCTCGGGCATCTGGCAGTCCATCAAGATCAGATCGAAGGATTTTCGATCCAGCAGCCCCAAAGCTTCCAAGCCGTTTTCGGCGGTCTCGACGACCTCGAAGCCCATATCCTTCAACTGCTCGCAAATCACAATTTGATTGATCGGGTTGTCCTCGGCGACCAGGACGCTGAGCCCCTTCGGCGTGCTCGAGGCGAGGTCGGAAAGGTAGAGCTTCTGGGAGTCCATGAACGAATCCTGGACGGCCGCCAAGGATAGGCTCAGCCAAAAGGTCGACCCCTTGCCGTGCTCGCTCTCGAACTCCAGGCTGCCGTCCATGAGCTCGGCCAATCTCCGGCTGATGGCCAATCCCAAACCACTGCCGCCGAATTTTCGCGAGCTGCTGCTGTCCGCTTGGGTGAAGGGCTCGAAGAGGCCGGCTTGGGCGTGCTCGGGAATGCCGGAGCCGGTGTCGCGCACGGTGATGCGAAAGGGCACCTGATTCGAAGAGCCCGACGGGCTCGTGCCCGGCGGTGAGGTGCTCGACGAGGTACTCGACGAGGTGCTCGACAGTGGCTCGTCGATTCGCCGGGCGCTGAGCCTCACCTCGCCCTCCGAGGTGAATTTGATCGCGTTGCTCAGCAGATTGACCAAAATCTGTCGAATTCTGGCTTCGTCGCCGAGAAATTGCTCCGGCAATCTCGGATCAACATCCACGCTGAGGGTGAGATGTTGCAGATCCGCCCGGTGCTGGACCAAACCGACCGCTCCGTTCAGCAAGGAGCGGATGCGGAAAGGTTTGATCTCCAAGCTCATCTTGCCGGCCTCGGCTTTGGAGAAGTCGAGGATGTCGTCGATGATGCCCAACAGCATCTCGCTCGAGCTGTGGATGATTTCGAGATGCCGTCGATCCAGCTCCTCTGACGCCTCGCGGCTCAACAACAAACCCGAAAGACCGATGATGCCGACCATGGGTGTGCGCAGCTCGTGGCTCATATTGGCGAGCAGCAGGCTCTTCGCCTGATTTGCTTGCTCGGCGGCTTCCTTGGCCACCCGCAGCTGGCTGGCTCGACGCTCGTCGGTGACGTCTCGGTTCATGGAGAGCACCGCGGTTCGACCCTGGTATTCGATCGGAATGGAGTGGATCTCGAGAATCATCTCGGTGCCGTCGGCCCGTCGCTGGATGGTTTCGAAACGCACCAACCGGTCCGACGCGGCGGTCGATCCATCCGCAGGGTCGCCCTCTGCAGAATCTCTCGGCTTGAGGAGCTGCTCGAGAGCCTTGCGACCGCGGGATTGGTTGACGGAGATGTCGAGCAAAGATCGGCCGATGAATTGCTCGCGCTCAAAACCGTAAATCTCACAGGCCCGGCGATTGACGTTCAAAACCCGCTCACCGTCGGGATCGAAAATCAGAATGGCGTCGTGGGCGTTCTCGAAAATCGATCGATAGTCCCGCTCCTGCTGTTTCAGCTCGTCGGCGATCCGAGCGTTGTCACCGACCCGTTCCGCGATTTCATCTTCCAGTCGATCCGCCATGGCAGCCAGGGAGTCTTTGGCCGCTTGAAGGTCTTCGGCACGCTGCCGTAGGAGGTGGTCGTTGATCAGGGAGCGCCAGTGCTTTTGGTGCAAGGATTGGCCGGAGGAATAGCTGTAGAAGCAGTAGGCGAGCGCTGCCACGGCGGCCCACCAGCCGGAGCCGCCGATCAAGGTGGCGCCGACGATCAAGGGTACGGCCATCCAGGCGATGTAAGCGAGCACGAGCTTCGAGCTGTGGGCGTACATGATCAAGGCCTGTGCGATCAGGGCGGTCGAGATTAGAAGGCAGAAGAAGGCGTGGAACGACAGCCCTTGGCGAAAGATCACCAGAAAGCCGAGAAAGCTCCACGCCGCCACGGAAGTCAAGAGGGAGATGCCGAAAAAACGCGACCATTGGTATGGCGCTCGGCGGAATGTCTGCTCGAATCGGATCACCCAATAGGCCCGGAAGAGGGTGCCGAGCATCGAGACGAGCAGCAGACCGAAATAGGCCGGATCGCCCTCCGTCAGCCACGACGTCGAAACCCCGACGAGCACCATGGCCAAAGGAAAGGCGAGCAGACCCCGCCGGGAGTGAGCCGCGAGGTCTTCGCAGGAGCTTTTGAGCAGAGACATCCGCTCGCCCTGGCTGAGACCTGGTGTGCCCCGGAGAGGCTTTGGAAGGGATTCTGGGGGGATGGTGGTTTGGCTGTCCATGGATCGGGATAAGAAGCTTACACCAGCAGGGGGTCCCGTGCGGAAACCCTATGCTCGGCCCCACCTCTTCGGGCTCCGCCGCTTGCGGAAGCGCTCCGCGGGATGACCGCCACCGCCCTCACGGAGAGGAGCTGCTCCAGGCCGTGACGTCACCGGATTCGAAACCGTCGCCGAAGACGCCGAAAGCGGTTTCAAAATCGAAAGTCGATGACGCTTCTACGGTATCGACCACCAAGCCGTCCGCAAAGCCGTTGAACCCGCCCGCCCAGGGGCCGCCGGCCTTGAGCAGAACGGCTCCGAGCTCGGCGTGCACACCGGCGTTGGGGAAAGCGCTAAGGACCTCCTGCCAGGTGCAAGGGTCGTTTTGCGGGCAGGTTCCGTTTCCGGGTGAGCCGGAAGACCACCAAGATCCCGCCATGGCATCCCAGGTTTGCCATTGATGGGCCATCACCGTGCCGGTGAGGTAGGGCTCGTAGACCAAGCGTCCCTGCCAGGTTTGATCTCCATCGGTGAGATCGTAATCGATGTTGATCTGCAGGCTGAGCTGGATGACCCCATCGACGGGATGGACCCGGAAGGTGCTGTAGCCGAGGGCGGTGAATTGAGACAAAGGCACGGCGTTGAAGCGGTCGGTGCCGAGCAGCTGACGACCCGTATCGTCGACCCGGAAGAAGGCCGCACCCTCTCCGAGCACGCTGGAGGCCCCCGGTCCGTAGTTGTAGCTACCGAAGCCGTTGGGGACTTCTTCGCCGAATCCCCAATCTGCGGTGTTCTCATCGACCACCTCCGCGCCACCGGCTAGGACGGGTCCGATGCCGAGGGAAGGGAAGGTGAAGGAAATGGCTACGACCGAAACGGCAACGAAATAACGCATGATGACACTCACTTTCAAATGATTTCTTCGATGGCTCGCATGATTTAGATGCGTGACCTCATACTCAAGCTTCTTATCTAGAAATGCGCAGAAATCAAGAGATTCGCGGCTAGCCCCAATCTGATTCGTCCACGTCGCCTTTCAGCCGGGCTTTCGCCGAGCTCCGTTGGCGATGGACCCGACCTTCGGAAGTCCCCATGGCCGCGTCAGCGCCATCCTGGGTTGCCGGTTCCTCAGGCTCGGGCTTGCGGCCGAGGGTGAAACGGAAAGTGGTGCCCAAATCCTCGCCGTCGGATTCCGCCCAAATCTCGCCTCCGTGCGTCTCGATGGTGCGTTTTGCCAAGGCGAGGCCCAATCCGGTTCCGTCGTCGTCCGGGTGGAGCCGCTTGAACAGCTCGAAGATTTGCTCCTTGTGCCGGCCGGCCAAGCCTCGGCCGTTGTCTCGAACGAAAAAGACGGCTTTGCCGTCGATGATATCGCAGCCGATATGTACCTGGGGCACTCGGCCTTTCGATCCGTGCTTCAAGGCGTTTTCGATCAGGTTTTGCAGCACTTCCGTCAGCCGGGACCGATCGGCATAGACCCTGGGCATGTCTTCTTGGACTTCGATGCTCGCCCCCGTGCGCAATCGATAGCCCGCGGTCAACGAGACCGCCTCCGCCGCCACCTCGGTCATGGCCAACCATTCCGGATCGTCGCTTACCAGACCCAATCGGGTCAGCTTGAGCAGCTCGCCCAAGAGCAGCTCCATGCGCTTCGAGGCCTTCAAGATCAAATCGATGTCTTGGTCGATTACCTCGGGAGCCCCGGCCTGGATGTCGTCCCGGAGAGCGCCGGCGAATCCTCGGATCGTCACCAAGGGGCTTTTCAGGTCGTGGGACACGGTGTAAGTGAAACGCTCGAGCTCTTGATTCTTGGCTTCCAGCTCGCTGATCAGCCGACGGTTTTCCCGATCGGTCCGTTCTTGTCGACCGACGATCTCTTCGAGCTCGGCGTTTCGTCGGCGCACAATCCGAACTCGCCACAGGAAGATGCGCTGCAACAGCACCAGAAGGCCGATCGCCATACCGGCGATGAAAAGGGGAGTTTCGTGAACCCGGGGCTTGAGCCGGAAAGCCAAGGCGTCCCCCTGCGGATTGGCGATGCCGTCGTTGTTGGTGCCGACGACTCGAAACCGGTAAAGACCCGGCCCGAGGTTGGTGTAGAGCGCCTGTCGAGTGGATTCCGCCTCGATCCATCTGTCATCGAAACCTTCGAGCCGGAACCAAACCCGATTCTTTTGGGGCTGTTGCAAGCTGAGATTGGAAAAACGGAAGTTGAACCGCCGTCCTCCGGCCTCCAGCTCCAGAGGACCCTCTCCGGTCGACACGGCCTCCACGCCGTCGACCTCCATACTACGGATGTGGATCGGGGGCGGCACGGGATTGTGAGAGATGTCGGCGGGGTCGAGGATGGAAAGCCCACCCAGGGTGGGGAACATCAGGAGGCCGTCGCTGGATCGGGTGAAGGGCGTAGCCGCCGTGCATTGGCGATGGGAGAGACCGTCGCGGTCATCGAAGAGGGTCAAGGCGAGCGGCGGAACGTCGTCGGGATCCGCGCCGTCTCGGCGAGCGGCGAAGTGGTCGAGCACCGACTGTCGGTCCATTCGAATCACCCCCATCGAGCTGGTCAGCCAAAGATGACCCCGCTCGTCGGGCTTGACGTCGAAGACCGTGTTCATGGGTAAGCCGTCGTCTTGGTCGATGCTCTGGAGACCTTCTTCGGTGAGCAGCACCAGGCCACCGTCGGTGGCGATCCAAATCCGATCCCGCTCGGGAAAAGTGTTGAACACCACCGCCCCCGGCAACCCCTGCTGCTCCGTGTAGGTCGCGGTGATTTCCACCGGAGGATCGCCGTCGGAGGTGGGTTTGAGAATCGCCATGCCCCCGCGCAGACCGACGATCAGCCGACCGTCCGGGGCCTCGTCCAAGGAGAGCACGAAATTCGAGGGCAAGCCCTGGGCCTCGCCGATGACTCGATAGCCGTCGTCTCGCTCCAGCACCAAGCCGCCGTTTCGGGTGCCGATCCACAGCAAGCCTCGGCTGTCCTCGAAGACGAAACGTATTTGGTTGGTCGGCAAGCCGTCGTGGACCCCGAGGAGCTCTTCCTCGCCGTTTTGTCGACGCAACAGGCCGGCGTAGGAGGAAATCCACCTCCGACCCTTCGAGTCTTCGAAGATATTTCGCATGCGAGCTTCCGGTAGCTCGAGGATCGGATAGTCGTCGATTTTCCCCGGCCCGTTCTCGCGCTTGAGAGATTGCAAAGTGCCGTCGTCGAGACCCAATAGAAAGCTACCCGGCCCGGTCTCGTAGACGGTGTTGACCCGGGCGGTGTGAAGACCGTCGGCTTGGGTATAAGTTTCGAAGTCGGCTCGCCGTAGCTGAAAAAGACCGGAGAGGGCGCTGGTCAGCCAGACGCTTCCCTCGTTGTCGAATGCGATGCCGGACAAAGCCCGCAGGGAGTGCCCACCCAGCTCTTGGACGAGCTCCACGACCTCGGTCTTCGGGTCGAAACGGACCAAACCGGACGCGGTGCTGAACCAGAGGTGGCCGAAGTCGTCGGCGTAGAGGCGGTTGATGTCGATGCCTTTGAGGCTGTCGATGCCGCGGATCGTGCCGTTTTCAAACACCGACAAGCCATCGAGGCTACCGATCCACCATCGATCGTCGATGCGGATCAGACCGGTCAAAGCCTGGCTGACCAAGCCGTCCTCCATGGTCCACCAGGTGGCCTTGCCGTCGCGGACCCGGGCCAAGCCGTGGCCCTCGGAGGCCACCCACAGGGTCCCGTCCGGCTCGATTTCGACATCGCGGATGCGGGCCTTGCCGAAGCCCGGAAGGATCAACGGCTCGAATCGATTCGCCTCGCGTCGAAAGAGCCCGGTATCCATCCCGAGCCAAAATCCGTGCTCCGGCGATTTGTGGATGGCGAAGGCGACCACCCCGAGCCGCTCCGTGTCGTAGGGCTCCAGGCGGCCCTTCCGAACGCGCCAGATACCACTCCCTTGCGTCCCGATCCACAGGGTTCCGTCCTCCTCCTCGAGGAATTGAACGAAAGAGTTGGTGTCCAGCTGCGGGTGGGTCTTCCGGTCGAAGATTTCGAAATTTATCCCGTCGAAGCGCGCCAAGCCCGAGTAGGAGGCAATCCATAGATATCCTTCCGCCGACCGATGAATATTCATCAGGGTGTTGGTGGGCAGGCCGTCGTCAACGGTCCATTGGGAAATCAAAAGCTTCGAGAGGGGTTCCTTCGGCGATGGGGGCAGCACTCGATCGGACTGGGTCGACGGCTTCGCCCGGGTGATCACCTCCGGCAGGGGTGAGAGGTTCTGGGCAAAAACGGCGGAGTCGGCGACGAGGCAGAAAGAAAACAGAGAAAGAAAGATGAGGCGGTGCGCGCGCCATCCGCCGGTCGGGTGGGCGGTCGAGCGAAGGGTAGGTCTAGGATCCTCGTGCATTTATGGCATGAATCGAGGTGTCTCTGTGCGCTGCGGCGGCTGTTTGTCGAGCGAGTGCTCAATGATTATAGTCCACAGGAAATGCTCGATGCCGGTGATCGTTGGCCTCTCCGTGAGATTAGTTCATAATCTCCTCATGACTCTGTCGACAACTCCATCCCATAGCCCGCCCCAGGACGCCCCGTGGCCGATAAGCATTGAAAGGTTTCTGAACGGAGGCGGACGTTTTTCAGCCGCGACGATTCAAACCTATCGTCCGGCTCTTCGTCGATTTGCCGACGTCGCCATCGAACGAGGTTATGACAAACCCGCGGCCGTGGATGCGCATTTGTTGGAGCTCTACGGCCAAGCGTTGCGGGAGTGGAACCCAGCGGCAAGGACCCTGAGCTTGCACGTCGTCTGTGTTCGACGATTCATCGGCTGGCTGCAAGCTCACGGTGCTGAAGGCCTGCCGCAGGTCTGGCAGATCAAAGACATCCTGCGTTTCGAGGCGGCGCCCAAGCCGTCCATGACCGCCACCGCCCGTCCCGACCTCAAACGTCTGCTGGTCGCCCGCGACGCCTCGCCGAGAGACCGGGCGATTTGGGCCCTAGCCGCCTTCGCTGGTTTGAAAGCCACGGAGATCGCCCGCCTCAAGCTGGAATCGTTCCGACACGACGGAACGGGATGGACCGTCGAGGTGGTGCGCAGCTCTCGCAAGGTGCCCCGCAGCGTTCCGCTGGTGGACGAGGTCAGCCGCGCCCTCACCGCCTACCTGCGGGATACCGGTCGGCGGCTCGGGCGATCCAAAGGTTTCGTCTTCGAGGCGGAAGATCCATACGCGGAAAAACGGGCCACCCAAGGCCTTTCCCGCCAAACCGTCTACAACGTCATCCGCAAAACCGCCGATGCCCTCGGCATCGAAAGCTGCAACCCCCGCCAGCTGCGCAACGCCTTCGGCGTGCTCTTCCTGCGCGCCGGCGGCGAGCTGTCCCAGCTCCAGGAGCTCCTGGGCCACGAATCCGCCGCCGCCACCTCCGTCTACCTCCAAGCCGAGCAACGATCCGTTGCCCGAGAGACCCTCGAGCGACAGATCGCCCTGGTGGAAAGCACCGACGAAACCTTGATGAAAGCGGGGGAACGGGAGAAAGGCCTGCGGGAATAGCTGCTTAATCCCGGGATCGTCGGTCACCCTTTCTCAGGGCACGCTTACCGACACATCGTCGATCATCAATCCGTCGCCGTTGAAATCGGCATAACCGTATTGTTGGAAGCGAATCACGAATTGGTCGGTGAGCGAGATACCTAGGCCGGCGGCCAGGGAGTCGACGTCGAGCACCACTTCCTCGTAGGTATCGTTCGGTCGGCTGCCCGGGGTGAGCAAGTAGACCTGGCGGAAATTCTCTCCGCCGTTGCTGCTGAAGTAGATCGCATCCTGATTGTGAGATTCGTCTTGCCGATCCTTCAGCCAAAAACGCAGCTCGACTTGGCTCTGTCCCTGCAAATTGAGATGTAGGTCGAGGGCGTTGGTGGTCCAATTGCCGGTAACCCGTCGACCTAGGGCCACACCGTAGTTGCCGAAATGGGCTATCTCGTATCCCTGGATGCTGGAGGCTACTTCCACCAGACCTCCTGGCAAGACGGTGTCGTCGAGGCTAGTGGAGGCGGGGTAGAGGGGGTTGGCCCATGCCCAGGCCGGGCCTAGGCTCGCGGTCTCGAAACCGTCGGCAAACGGCAGAGCGGCGTAGGTCGTGGGTTTGGATTCGACGGCGATATCGTCGATCACTAGACCGTCGCTGCCCAAATTGGCGTAACCGTATTGTTGGAATCGGATGACGAATTGATCATTCAGGGTCAGACCGTGGTCCGACGCTAGGCGGTCGACGGGAAGGGGTGGAAGCCGACCGTAGGAGAAGCTGGACCAATCGCTGGGGGCGAAATCGAAGACCTTGGTGAAGCTAGTGCCCCCATCGTTGCTGAAATAGAGACCGTCCACTGTGTGGGTTTCGTCATTCAGGTCTTTGCTCCAAAACGAGAGCTGGACCTCGGAGGCACCATTCAAATCCAGGTGTAGATCGAGAGCGTTGGTGGTCCAGTCACCGGTGTTGCGTCGGCCCAACGCCGCGCCGTAGAAACCGCCGTGGGCCAGCTCGATGCCTTGTAGGTTCGAGCCCACCTCTACCAAGCCGCCGGGTCTCATGGTGTTCGCAAAGGTGGTCGACCGTGGATCCCCCCAATGCCAAGCGCTGCCCAGAGCCCCTGATTCGAAACCGTCGGAAAAGGGTAAAGTCGCCGGCTGGGTATGAGGTTCCATGACTTTCACATCGTCGAGCACGAAACCGTCGCTGCCGAGGGATTGATATCCGTATTGTTGAAATCGCAGCACAAAGGAATCGGTGAATTCGAGACCGAGGTTTGCGGCCGCACGATCAAGGTCGAAAGGCGGAAGACTTCCCCATGCGTCGACCCAATTGCTGGGATCGAAATCCAGGGCCTTTTGGAACGTAACGCCGCCGTCGTCGCTTAGATAGAGACCATCTGCGGCGTGGGTGGAGTCGCCGGTATCGTGGAGCCAGAAAGACAGGTCGAGCTGAGCGGCGGAGGAAAGATCTAGGTGCAGCTCCAATGCGTTGGTTTCGAAGTCGCTAGAAGCAGACTTTCCGATCGCCGCTCCGTAAGTGCCGCCGTGGGAGAGGTCGATTCCAGAAATAATCGAGCCGACCTCCACCAAACCATCAGGATCGGACGGGAGGGGGATCCACTCCGGTTCGAATGCTCCGGTTTCGAAGTCTTGGCAGTAGTTGAAGGCCGTGGTGATCGGTGGGCTGGTCAAATCCCAAGCTGAGGTGTCACCGGATTCGAACCCATCATTGAAGATTTCGTCGGGTCCGGTGGCCGAAGCCGGGCTTGTGGCTAGGATCCAGAACAGGATCAATAGTTTTGGTAGTTTTGATAGCGAAAGCTGGGTTCGGCGAATCGATTCCATGGCTCATCTCCCAATAGTCGAGGATCACGTGTTCGGATCGAAACAAGACAAAAGGGTAGAAACCGAAGCTAGGAAAAAGTTCACTGGATCGCAATGTTCGTCCGCGTCGCGATCGATCGTTGAGTCTTTTGTGAAGCCTGGTGGATATCAGTGGGTGGATATCAGTGGCATAGCAGGCGTGGTCCTACGGGCCTACACCACCCCGGACCGCTCCAAGGGCCCTCCCAAAAGCAGCTCCAAGTCCTCGGCGGTCATGGCGCTCAAAACGCCGCGGTCTTGGGTGATGACCGCATCGGCCAACGCTCGCTTGGAGGCCTGCAGCTCGAGAATCTTTTCTTCCACCGTGTCACGACCGATGAGCCGATAGGCGAAGACGGGTTTTTACTGTCCGATGCGATGGGCTCGATCGATGGCATGGAGTCGGGCTCAAAGCTCGGATGCTAGCGGACCCAGGGACCACTTGGGTATCCTTCGGCAGAGAAATCTTCAAGCAAGAGAGATCTTGCCGTTCATTAGGATCGCTTCGGTCGGAGGCAGGACGGCATTAGGCCGGGATAGCAGGTGGAAATACCGATATGAAAAAGGAACTTCAAGATGTGCTTCCATCAGCCCTCGCGCTAGCCACTGCGGAGCGCGCAGAGCAGGCCGCGGAGTTGCATGCTAGTTTGGACGGTGAGCCCGAAGGGAAGGTCGAAGCTACTTGGGCCGTCGAAATTGAGAGAAGGGCTGGGCAGGTTCGAGCCGGCGAAGCAGCAGGTAGGTCTTGGACTGAGGTCCGGTCAGATCTTCGGCATCGGCGCTGGCGAAATCCTCAAGGATGAGGAGTGATCGAAAGATCTACATCCGAGGCGGGAGAAGAGCTTTTTGAAGGCGAGCAATGGTACGAGCGACAGGGGTCTTGTTGAGCAAAGCGATTGAGCCTTGGGCCCGACCAGGGTCGGGCCCGCAGGGAGAAGGTCGGCCTCAGAACGCGCAGGCGCAGCAGCCGTTCTCGCAGGCACCTGCTCCCGCGCCACCGCAGAAGCTGTCACATTGGCTGTCACGTCGGCAGTAGATGGTTGTAGGAGGGCAGCTGTAGCCGGCAGCGGCTTCTTCGGTAGCGATCTCGATCGCGGTGACCGGCAGAACGTCGACGGCCGAATCGGGGGTTTGCGGAGCCACCGATTTCGCCTCTTCTTGGGCGGGAGCGTCGGTGTTGACGGCGGCAGTCGCTGCGGCGTCGGTCGACGCTTCGAGGGCTGGGGCGTCTTCAGCGAAAGCAGCAGGGGTCAGCATCAGGACGAGAGCGAGGATCAGGAGCATCTTCTTCATCAGGATTCCTTCCAAGAGTAGCGTCCTCGGATTTCCGCCGAGGCTCCATTTCTGAGATTCAGCCGGCCGCCGGCTTCGATCCTCCGAGAAGACTCGGATCGAGCCACGTGCTCTCGCTGAAGGTTAGGGATTGACAGGCATAATACGCTCGCGTTCCGAATCGGACAACTCTTTTGCCGAAACGGAAGAAGGGGACGGCGGTGGACCCAGGCCAGCTCGGGTATCCGGGGTAGGCCTGGGTCCGAAGCTCACTCGGCCCGTACGGGCACCATCAATCGCCGCAGCCGCAGAATGGGCCGTCCTGAGCTTTCTCCGCTGCCGTAGAGGCGCAGATCGAGCACGAAGTGGCTGCCTCTGCCTTCCCGGGGCAGGGGATGCTCGGCGAGCCAATCCCGCAGTAGACGTGCGGCGCCGGCGGCGGCTTGGGCGGGCGTAAAGAGGGCTCCCCTCGAGCCGACGGCCCCCGTGCCGGACCCAACGGCGTCGCTCAGGTCCATCGGCGGCATGAGACCGATCGGATGCGCCGCACGCACGGGTTTGGTGCGACCCAAGGCGCGGTCCAACTTACCGCTTTCGAATCCCCACCGCAGCTCCACGGTCGTCGGTGTTTCGCGGTGTTTCAACGCCGGGCCGACCACCGCTCGCAGCAGCAGCTCGATGTCACCCTCCAGATTTTCCGCTTCGTTGGGTTTCATGGGTCTGGGGACCGGAATGTCTTCAACGATGTCGATGAAGGGGTGGAAGGGCTCGCCGAAACGCACTTGGGGCGTCCGGTAGATGAAGTCGGGGTCCACCGGTCGATCCTCGCCCTGATCGTCGGTGCCGAGCTTGAGGTTGCGCCGCAGCTCGACCCCGGCCCACGCCATCTGACGCTCGGCGACGTCCAGATCGAGACGGCGCAGGCGGCGATAGAGTCGCGTTTGATCCGCTTGGGGCTCATACTCGAGACTCACGCAACGGTCCGCCACTGAGTTAGAGACCGCGGTGCTGGAGACCGAGGTGCTGGAGACCGCGGTGCTGGAGACCGCAGTGCTGGAGACCGCGGTGCCGACGACCAGGGATTCACCCCGGCTGTTCAGCACATGTAGCTCGAACGGCCCACCGTCCGCGGGTTTAGTGCGGCAGGCTTGAAGCCTGCGGCGGCCTTCGGCGTTCTGATCTTCGATCGGATCGTCGTCGATCTGGTACCGCTCCCGATCCTCGCCGTCGAGCGCTGTTCGTCTCAAGGCACCGCTCGCCAGGCTCGACGTCACCGCCGTCGCCAGCTGCACCAATGCCGACATGGCGTTTTTGGCTTCGGTTTCCGAAGCGGTGCCCTTGGGGAATCGTTGGATGACGTCCCACAGGCCTTCGCGGTGGTGTTGATAGGCCACCAAAGCGGCGAATAGGGATTCCGTGACGGACAGCAACCGGCTTCGATCACCGTTCTTCTGACCGTAGGTGATGTCGAGCAGGACCGTGTCTTGGCCCACGAATCGTTGATTGAAATCCACCTCGTACGGCCATCGACGCAATTTGCGAATTCGCTCCTCGAAGCTGTCGCCGTTTCCAGAGAAGGGCTCTGTCGTGAGGTCCTGCTCTTCTTTCGGCAATCCGTGCCGATCGAGCACCGGGGCTTCGGGATAGCGGCGAATGGGAATCGGCACCTCGACCGTGGTGTCGGGCCCGATCTCGAGCACCTCCTTGTCCACCAGCTGGAGCCATTCCACGTCGTCGCGACCGTCGGTTTGACCGCCGGTGTGGCGACCGATGTGGGTGAGCTCGTATTTCAGGTCCGCGAACCAAAGCCGCTCGTTCTGCGCCTCCAGGCGCGCGTCCACCAGCACCGAAAGCACCATGGGCGCTGCGGTCAGCTCCAGGTTGCCGGGGAAGAGACGACCCCGATCGTTGGCAGTGCTCAGCCGACCGAAAGCTACGGCGCCGCCCCGGCCGCCGGCGTCCTTGCGTTTCAAAGGCAGGGCAAAGGCGGCGTCGAGGTCGTAGCCGTTGCGCAGGTCCGCGGCCAGGCGATCCCTGAGCAGACGACGGGTGCTCTCAAGGCCGACGGTCGGTGGGCCGTCGGTGAAGACCGGGCGCAAAGCCGCGCTCAGATGTTCTGACAGGCTGTTTTTCCGCCGGACCAGCTCGTCGAAGTCGTCCGACGCAACGGGCCGTAGGAACTTCGCATATTCGGGCGCCAAGCCCAGCTCGAGATCGCGCAGGAAGGCGCGGGTATTGACGTCGAGGTCGAAGTCGGCGATTCGTACCGCGGTGCCGTCTCGACCCGGCACCGCCGGCACCGCGACTTGGCCGGATTGCAGATCCGTGGACAAGGGCGGCAGGGCGAAGGCGTGGGCACGTCCGTCGACCTCGAGCTCCACCAGTCGATCGTGCACGGCCCATAGGGCTTTGGCGTCCACGGCTCGGTCTTGAGTGGCGCCCAAGCCGGTGGCCAGGCGTTGACCGGGGAATGCTCGGGCAAAGATGCGGGCGAATTCCTTCAGACCCCGATCACCCTCAGACCCTGTGGCACCTTCAGACCCTGTGGCACCTTCAGACCCTGTGACGCCCTCGTCGACGGCGCCCTCGTCAGTGATGGTGCGGGCGATGATCGGCGTCAACGGCACGTCGACGCGCCAAATTCGCGTCAGCCCTTGGGCGACCGCTCGCTCATGGGCCAGATCCCGGGGTCGCGTGAGCAACAGCCGGAAATCGAGCTCCACCAGGTTTTGGTCCTCGGGCAGGGTGATGGGGAAGCTCACCGACCATTGATCGAGGCTCGGTGGGGTTGGGCCTTCCGGAGGCACGTTTTCCAAACCGACGAGGAACTCCTCGATGGCTTGGATCAGCTGGATCAACGGCAGGTCGGGACGGCTCGAGCCGGCGGTTTTGAGCACCACGGCGCCAGTGCCGCCCGTGAAGCTCACCGCCAGCTCCACGTGGGCGTCCAAGAGCTGTTGTTTCGCCCGTTGGTAGAGCTCCCGCACATCGTCGATGCGCTCACGATCCTCGGGATCGCTGCGATCGAGCCATTTTTCGGGCTCAGTGTCGGTGGCGCGGGTTTTGAGGAAACCCCTGGGGTCGAAGGAGAACACCGCCTCCACCTGCCCGGGTCGATCCTCGACGAAGCGATAGCCCACGGTGCACGACGGCCACTCGGTCACGGGTAGGAGGGCGTCGAAATAGCGCACCGGCAGGGTCACGGCATCGTCGGCGAGCTCGAAGCGGTTGCCGTAGAGGTCGCGCAAACCGAGCTCGACGGGCAGATCGAGACCGATGCCGTCGTAAGGGGAACGCTCGGCGGGCTCTTTACCGGTCAGCTGATGGACCGGCAACACGTGCTCGTAACACCAATCACCGACCTCCACAGCGGCGGGAATTTGCCGGGGCTCCGACGACGCCGACGGCGCCTCCACCTCCGAGGGCGCGATCGGCAGCACGTCCTCGGCGTCGAGCTCGCGCACCGGGCCTGTCTCGTCCAGCTGGTAGTCGAGCAGGTGGAAACGGGTCGAGAGCTCCACGCCGTCTGAACCTGCTTCGAGCAGCAGGGCATCCGCCAAGGGGTTGTCCTCGGTGAGTGCCGCCGCGTTGAGGATTTGCTGCCGGGTGAGACCAAACTCGGGCAGGCCGGAGCCGGCCAGGGCCGCCGGCCGCCGCAGGGTCTTTTCCGGTGCCCGTCGATAGGCTCGGAAACCCACACAGCCGAGGGGCAGGGCGGTTTCGAAGTCGTCCTTGGGGGAGCGTGCGTAAAAGACGTCCGAAGGCTCCGGCGGAGCCCCCGGGGTCCACAAGGACTCGATCGGCGGTCCGATCTCGGCCGGTGTGGCGACGGCGGCGCCGGACACCGTGGCCTCGAATTGGGCCAAGAGGGTCAGCTGGGCCGCGCTCGACGTGGAATTGGCATCAGAGCCGTCGGTTTTGAATAGCCGATCCGGCAGCTCGTTGTTGCCGTCTTTGTAGGACAGGAAATAGCCTCGGCTGCGCACGATCGACGACCGCCGCAGCAGCTCGAGGAAGTCGGCCGCCTCGCCCAAGGACGCGGATACCCGCAGCTCCTCGGCGCCTTCCCGAGCTCCTTGCAAGGCGAAGCCTTCTGGCCGAGGCTCGGTGGAAAGGTCCGTACGCCAGAGATGCACATCGGGGCTTTCGGCGCTTTCGAGACCCGCACCGTCTTGCTCGGCCTCGGCGGAGTAGAGCAGATGCAGACGGCATTGGCCGACCACGTTGGAATCGAGGGCGGTGGAATCGAGAATGGCTTCCACCACCCGGCGCCCCTCGTCGGGCAAAGGCAGCAGACGATAAACGCCCGGCACCGTCGATGTGCCCTGGGGCACCCGCTCTAGACGCAGCTCCACCCGGGCCGACCACACCACGTCCAGAATCGGCCCGTCGGCGTTGCCCAGGGATTCTTCCTTGGCAGTGCGGTGCACGGTCAGCGCCTCCGAGGCTTTCATCAGCCGAGCGAGGGTCTCCGGCGCCAACGACCACAGGGTGCCGTGGGCGGAGCCGCCGCGTGTCCACGCCGTGGGTCGACGCAGGGCGTCGCGTCGTGGGCGTGGACGGATCGGCGATCGCGCTTCGACGACTGAGAGATCCGCCGGAATCGGGGTATCGGCCAGCCGACGGAGGCCGTCCACGGACACCTCGATCGGCGCCACCGACGTCTCCAGCCAGGGCAAGCTGTCCGGCTTTTTGAACAGGCCGATGGCATAGGTATCGGGCGAGCCTTGGGGTGGAATCTGGTCGAAGAAGCGCCGCTGCTGACCGGCGAACGACAAGAGGGCGTGGCTGGTGCCGCTGCCGTCGGCGTCGGGCACCCGCAGCCCGTGTAGGAAGAACCGTCCCACCCCGGCCGCCAGCTCGCTCCAACGACCGCGCTCGGAGAGGAGCTCGTAACGCTCCGCCAGGGTGAGTGTGGGGTTCGTCGGCTCTTGGGCCGCGCTGCCGTCGGGCCAGGAGGTCTCGGTCAGCGCCCCGGCGGCGGAACGCACCAAGAGCTGGAAATAATCCTCGAAAAGCAGCTCGGACACGGGCCGAGCTTGTCGACGCAGACCCGCGGGTCGCGCGTCCGGCTGGGCCTGCTCGATCAACACCCGGAGCTTCTCGAAATGTTGGTCGAGCTCGCGCTCGTAGTCCTCGGACACCGGTCGATGCTCCCAGAGCTTCACCTCGGTGCTTTGGCCGTCGTAGGTGAACGACAGGCCGAGCTCCGGGAACATGGGGAAGACGGCGCCGTCGAGGGTCTCGCCTTCTTCGGGATCACGCAAGGTGAAGCGGAATCGTTGGCCCAGGAATTCGAGCAAACGAGCGTAGTCCAAGGGCTGGTGGTCGGCGGAATCGGCCCGTGCCAAGGATTTCGGTAAAGCCAGGCATGCTTCCAGATCGTCCAGCTGCTCGGGCGACAGCTGCCAGCCTTCCGGTGGGCCCTCCCCATGGCGTTCCGGGAAGCACACCCACACCGCCCACGACGTCAACGCTTGGGCCAGCAGGGTGAAGGGCGTGGGATGGGCCGGGTCTTCGCGGGTCTCGCCTTCCCTGGACTCGTGGTCGCCGGTCCCGGGATCGCCGTTCCCGGGATCGCCGGTCCCGGGATCGCCGTCCTTGGGGCCACCCGCCACGCTGAGCAGCAGAACCGCCTCGGGATGGCCGTCCACCAGGGTGATGTCGGGGCTGAGCAACAGCTCGAGCACCGGCGTCTCGGCCGCTCGCCTCACCTCGGGAGCGTCCGCCCAGCTGAGTATCCGCGGCTCCGGCCGCTCCCCGGGCTCCAGGCGCAGGGACGAAACCGGCAGACGACGCCCGTCTTTGCGCTCGAAGGTATCATTCCAAAGAACCGTCTTGTCCTTGCTCACCTTCCATTCAAAGCGCAAGCGGGTGCTGAAGCGGAAGGTGATCTTGATCTCGATCTTCTTGCCGAAGACTTTGAAGCTGCCGATCACCACCCGCACCCGCACCCGCACCCCGGCTTCGACGAACACCACCACGGGTTGGTAGGTTTCGAGCACCCAGCCGAAGGCGACCCAAATGCGCACGTCGACCCCTGCCTTTACGATGCCGAAGTCCACATAACCGTAGACCTCACCGAGCACCCCGGTGGTGCCGGCCAAGTAGAAATAGTCGTCCTTGGGCGCGGGAGGTAGAGAGCGGTTGTCGTCCGGCTCTTCGGACAGCTGCCGAAGCCGACCCCAGGCTCCTTCGAGGGTGGCAAAAACCGTGACCGACACGCCGGCGCGCAAGGGTCCTTTGCGGAATTCCTTGCCCAGGCCGAAGCGGGCGGCGAAACCCGATTGAATCACCGGATCGAAGGTCCAATGCGGATTCTTCGGCACGGGCACCAACGAGCTGGACGCCGCGTTGAGCTGGGCGTAGTAGAGACCGGCGGAGCCGAGGAAGGGCAGCATCTGGAACGAGCAGGACCGAGAAAAATCCAGATTCCACGGATAACCCACGTCGATTTGGAAGTCGCCGTTGGTGTAGATATCCAGGCCGATCACCGGCAGGGTGAGGGAAGCTGCGCCGAATTCCAGCTGGCGCCAGGCATCGGGCAGGGTCAGCTCGATGCTGTAGACCCCGAGCTCGTCGGTGATGCGGCGATAGAGCACGTCGAGCTCGAAGAGCCGGGTATCGCCGGCGGGCACTTTGAGCCGAATGCCGTAGATGTCGGGATCGAGGAAGACCAAATCCAGCTCGGCCAAGCTCCAAAGCACCGTGCGCAAAGCCACGGTCCATTCCCGGGAGGGATCGAATTCCAGCGCCTCGGTATCGACGAGCTTTTTGAGATCACCGACCTCGTCGAGGGCACCAATCTCGTCTTTGATGTGGTCGATGATCTCTTGGGTGCTGGGCACACCTCCCCGAGGATAGGCGTTGACCCGCTGCCCCAGGGCCACCAGGGGAACCTCCAAGTCGCCACTGCCGGTGGTGCCTTGGTCTTCGGTGCCGAGCTTGCCGAACCAACCGATTTTGCCCAGACGACCGGAGACCACGTCCTTGGGATCGACGAAGAAGAAGAGCTGGAGCTCGCTGTCGGCCGGGAAGGTGTGATTGAAGACCTTTAGGCGACAATCTTTGGCCTGAAGCACGTAGAGGGTGCGTTCATTGTTGGAGTTGTCGATGGTCGCGGGTAGGGTCAGCTTTTCGATGCGATATTGCTCCACCAACACCTTGAGCACCCCTTCGATGCCCAGGTCGAGCTCGCCGGTGCCGTTGCCGGCCATCTTGAAGCCGAAGGCAAAGCCCCCGCCGTCGCCCTTGGGCAGCCATCCCATGAGGATCTCCAACACCCAGCCTTCCAGCTGCTTGGCCAGGGTGCCCAGGGAGCCGAGGTCGAGGTGGAAACCCAATCCGAATTTGAACGAGCCGTCTTTGTTGCTGCCGGTGGGATTGCCGAAGGAGAAATATCCCAGGTCCGGCAGCTTAAGAGAGGTTTCTCCCGGGGCGAATTGGAAGAATTTGAGGTCGAAGGGCAAGAAGTCGAGCAAGCCGCTGCCGAGGTTTTTATCTTCAAGCTCTAGGCGTAGGGCCCCCGGATCGAAGCTAAAGTCGCGCTTCTTCGGTTTTTCGTCCAGGTCGAATTCGATTCGAATCCCGAGATCGGCGAAATCCAGCCTTGTGATACCGAAGAGGCCGAGATCCACGGTGGTGTGGAATGAGAGGTAACCCCAGAAGCCGAGGCGGGTCACCCCGCGTTTGCCGTGGGCTTCGAGGGTGGTCAGCTGAAGCCGCGAGATCCGCAGCTCTTGAAGAATTCCGCTGTCGAATTGGAAACGATAATCGCCCTCGTGGGCAAAGGTATAGGTTTCGATTTTTGTGTCGTTCTCGCCGAGGCGCGATTCGTAGACGCCGTCGAAGAGAATGGAATTGTCGTCGGCGGGTTGACCGGAGATCGGGTCCAATTGCTCGACCTCGTCACCAAAGACCACGTCCAACCAGACCTTGACCTGGCAATCGAAACGTCGCACCTCGGACTTTTCGAATTGCAATCGAAGGGTTTGTACTTGAAGATCGGCGATGCCCGTCGACGGCTCCCGCGGCAGCTCGCCGGGCGGTGACGGATAGTCTATGACCCCGAAGAGGGAGCTTTCCTCGACCTCGAATCCCTCCTGACCCACTCGGCTGAGCTCGATGCCGAAGTGGTGGCTGCGAAAGCGCTCGGTATCGATTCCCGGGAGCAATCCTTGGATCGATTCCGGTAGGTTGTCGAGCACCAAATCCGGATGCACCACCACCACTCCGTTCCAACCGGCATCGTCGATGCGCTGGAGGAACGGGCCATAGGGCGAGCTGCCCGGGCTTTCGGTTTCCAGCTCCACGTGGCGGTCACGGGTGATCCGGAGAAATTCCTTGAGGCGTCGCGCCAGATCCGAGGGATCCTGATTGAAGGTTTCTGCCTCATTCCAGGTGGTCGGGTCGACCATCAGCTCACTGAGTTTGCGATCCTGATATTTGAGGATCATGGTGGTGGGAGGTAGACCATCGTCGGGAGGATCTGGCTCGTTGTCGGTGGGCTCGGGCTGGAAGCTCTTCTTGACCGACATGCCCCAGCCGGCCAATTTGAGGTCCTCGAGCAGGGTGCCCAACTCTTTAGGCAAGCGGCTGATCACCAAACACACCCGATCCCGGGCCAGGGAGCGGGTGAAGACGGGATCCACGTTGTCGAAACCAAAGTCCCCCAGGGGCGTCTTGGCCATGACCAATCGACGCCACTGGCCGTCTTCCAGCTCCACGGGGAAGCCCTGGGGAGTGAAGCGCCGCTCACGATCGGTTCGAGCCGCCCGGATCTCCTCGGCGGGAGCGCTCGCCGGTGACGGCAAGCGTTGCTGTCGGGCGGCGGAGATCAGCTCCGCTTCCAGCTCCAGGGTGTCGTCGATATTCTCCGCGAGGCGGGTCAATCCCAGGAACGGTGCCATGGGAAAGGGTCGACCTTCGATGCCCGGTCGGCTTTGGGAGGCGAAGGGCATGCGCCGGGGCTCGGCGGCTTGTTGCCCGTCCGCATCACCGTAGAGGGTCATGTCCTCGGGCTGGCTGTGCAACTCGTGGGATTCAGTGCGAGCTTCCGGCTCGGTTTCCGTCGGCGCGGAGATTGAGACCCAGGCGGTGGTGGCGAGATCGTGCAGCTCTAGGGTCGACGTCGCGCTCTGCCGCGACGCAGCTCCGGGGGGCGTCAGGCCCCGGGGGTCCGTGGCGGGCTGCTTGGCATGAAAGGTCAGGCGGTCGCCGACGCGAAACGGCACGAATTCAGACGTCGAGATGCCGGTCACCAGCTGTTGGACCGGGCTCGCCTCGTCGGTTCTGCCGGCGGTTTCGATCTCGGGCTCCAGGCCCATCGTAAAGTCCCCGTTGGGAGTCAAATAGGTGAGCCCAGACAAGACCGAGAGACTCTGGGAGATGTGCTCCACACCGTGATCGAGCACCAGGGCCGCGCAGCCCAGGGGTTTCAGGGTCAAGCCGTGGCCGGAGACGGTTTCAAATTCCGATCCCAGGGCTTTGTCTGTCGGGAAGCCCAGCCGAGTGCGCTCGGGATCCAGTGGTGACAAGGGATCGAAACGCACCTGAAACGGGATCTTGTCGGTGTCGGCTCGAAACACCGGGAAACGATGGCCACGAACCATCGATATGAGGCGTCCGCCGCCACGTCGACGCCAGGGCCCGGCTTTGGAAAAGCGCAGGTGCACGCCCAGATCATCGAGCCCTTGATCGTCCAGCGGTAGCTCGAAGGTGAAGGTGCCCGGCGCGGGTCCGGTCAACGGTAGGGTCAAGGGACCGTTGATCGCCAGCTCCACCTTTTCGTTCCCTTCACGCACGAAGGTCCAATGGTGGGCGCGGCCTTGGGGGGCATCGATGACGACTTTTTCGTCGTCGACTCGGATCCTTGAGTCGATTTGGCTATCTACAGTGTAGGACTCGTCATCGAGCGGGATGGCGACGGATGAAGCCAGAGAAGAGCCATCCGCCTCGGTTTCAAAGGTGACGAGCCGCCTGTAATTGGGTGCCCCCTCGGGGGAGAAGATGGCGATTCGTCCCCGGCTGGGCTTAAGTCTCGAGAGCAGGTCGGGCAGGCCGGGAAAAAAGATGGAGGTGTCGATGTCGGGGTGCCAAATCACCAGCACACAGGCCCCCCAAACCTCGGTGAGGTGTACGGGATCGGGGCCGGGAGCATCGAGGAAGAGCCCTAGTCGAGACGGGGTTTCAGGCAGGTAGAGAGGGGATCCGCCGAGGCGATGAAAGCTCAGTCGTTCCATCGGATTTCATCTCCTTGCATGACTGGCAGGAATAGGGCACCGGCTCCCCCCGCGGAATGTTCGACTTTGACGCGTCGACCGTGGAAGTGCCTCTTGATGTTCAGCTTGAGATTTCTCGCCCTAGCGTCCGCAGCGTCGGCGGCACCATTTCGAATCAGCTCTACCAGGCCCAAATTTCCGTGGCGCTCCAAAAGGTCGATCAGGGTGGTGCCCACGGGCACCCAAACCCAGTTGTCTTTCAGCAGCACGGAAATCTCTGGCCAGGGAAGGCCCCATTCTTGGAAGATCCGGCAGGTGGGTCGAACCTTCGGATCGACGGTTCGATCCCCGGCCCCACCACAAGAGTCGGCGCCTTGGCACAGTTCGGAGAGTCTCCGATTGGCATGGCAATCGGAGATCAGCTCCAAATCCTGCGGTGAGCCGGCTCCCACCAACACCGGCCGCGATTCCACAGTGGCCTTTTCGTCGGGAAACATTTGGGCGTAGAGGTCTAGGTCTTTGGGATAGAAGAGTCGGTAATAGGGCCTCGCGGATTGGGCGTAAGAAAGATCGGAAGCTCCCGGTGACCAGCGAGCTCCTTGCAGTGTGCGGGTGTGCACGCCGAGGTCCGTGAGACGATCGAAGAAAGGAGAGAAGCCGAGGGCTCGGAGTTGGTTGTGGCCATCCACCGGAGGGCGTCCATGTCCCACCGGGAAGCATTGGCGGGCTCCGGCCCGCAACAGCTTTCCCCTGTCTCTCTTCTTCTTGCTCTCATCGCCGACCCCATCCTCCTCCTCGTCCTCACATCCGCATGGATCGTCACCCCAATTGACGGATTCCGTGAAGTCCACGCATAAGCGCATGCCGGGCACGAGATCGACGTGCCGTCGCTCGGCGGAGAAGCCGTATCGCGCGGCCAGGGATTGATCGAAGCTGCGCGGCAGGGCGTCGGCGGCCACCCGCCGGATGATGCTCAAGGAGCCGGGCACCAGGCATCGTCCGAGCAGCTCTCGGCCGTCCGGTGAGGCGAAAGTCTGAGTCAAAGCCTCGGAGATCCACGATTTGAGCACATCGAATCCGACCTCGTCAGCGCGAGCCTGGGTCTTGAGAGCTTCAATTCCACGGAATTCGACCCACAGGCGTTTCCCGGCCTTCTTCAGATCTCGCACGAAGATCTTGAGCTCGGCGGTCTCAGGCGCTGGGCTCCCAGGCGCTGTGAGATTCTCATTCAGTCGTGGGCAGCGATCCGCTTCCAGTCTGACCACGTCGAGGACCTCGATCTCCAGCCGGTCGGGCCGAGTGGCTGACGATCCCGGAGGAAAGAGTCGATAACCGGCGGGGTCCGGCCCGGATCCCTCAATCGTGAAGTCGCCCACCTGGGCCGACCCCGGCGTGCCGATGGCGCCGAGCACCATCCCCATCCCGAGCACCAGCGAGCACAACCTGCGCGGCAAACGATCCAAGACCATCGAGAAGCTCCTTTTGAGGGCAAGGCGGACGAGCTTTTGGGTTTCGATGGTGTACAGCGCGAAGCGGAGGACGGAACCCCCATCAGCAACGACAGGAATAACAGAAGCTTCGGGGCATCGGGATATCATGGCGAGGCGCGATGAGAGATTCAAAAACACCTAAATGACAGGGCCGGTCCAGACCGGGTCGAATGGGGTCATGTTGAACAACAATGGCGGAGACCTCCGATGGAGCAATTGGTCGCGATCGGTCGACATCCGTCCCTCGTCGATCGAGCATCCGCGGACGGTGGAGGAGATCCAGGAGCTGCTGCGGTCGTCCCGTGATCGGGTGCGGGTGGCGGGTTCAGGGCACTCATTCACGCCCCTGGTGGCGACCGATGATCTGCTGATCAGCCTCGAAGGGCTCGACGGTGACGTTTTCGAGGTGGACGGCGAGGCGGGCACGGCCCGGTTGCAGGCGGGAGCCTCCCTCAACCGCTTGTCGCGGGCGATGCAGGAGCACGGCTGGGCGTTCAAGAATCTCGGCGATATCGACGTGCAATCCCTGGCCGGCGCCACCTCCACGGCCACCCACGGCACGGGCCGGTCGTTTCCGTGTTTGTCGGCGGAGATCGAGGGGGTGAAGCTGGTCACCGCCGACGGATCCTTGCTCTCCGTGGACCGTGAGCAGCACCCGGAGTGGCTGCCCGGGGTGCGGGTGGCGTTGGGCGCGCTCGGTGTTTTGGTGGAAGCGGAGGTGTCGGTCCGTCCGGCGTACAAGCTGCACCGGCGCACGGAGATCCGACCCTTGCGCCAGACCTTGCTCGACGCCGGGTCCCGGTGGGCGCGGCATCGCAACTACGAGTTTTTCTACCTGCCGTATTGCGATTACGCTTTCAACATCACCCACGACGAAACCACCGCCGAGGACTTCAGCGACGCCGGCGGTGACGACGACGAGGCGGTGCGGCAATTGAAGCTGCTGCGGGATCTCACCGCCTGGGCACCGGGTCTGCGGCGGATGATCATCAACCTCATCGCCCGCCGATTCAAAACCGAGGAGACGGTCGGCACCAGCTGGCGGCTGTTGGCGAATACGCGCGAGTACCGCTTCAACGAAATGGAATATCACCTGCCGGCGGAGCGGGGATTGGAAGCGTTTGAGGAGCTCTACACGACGTTGGAGCGCGAGCAACGCCGGGTCTTTTTCCCCGTCGAATGTCGACGCACGGCCGGGGACGAGAATTGGCTCAGCCCGTTCCAGCACGGCTCTCGGATTTCCATCGCCGTGCACACGCCCCATCGGGAAAACCACGAGTGGTTCTTCAGCCTCGCCGAGCCGATCTTCCGCAAATACGGCGGACGTCCCCATTGGGGCAAGCTCCACTCCCTACGGCACGGTGATTTGGTGGAGCTTTATCCGGATTTCGAGGCATTTCTCGACCTGCGCCGTCGTCTCGATCCTGACGGTCGTTTTCTAAATCCCCACACGGCGGCCCTGTGGGGTGAGGCTTTCGGGTCGTAACAGGTCGCCCCAAGATCCATGCTCATCGATCACAGCGCCCCACGGTCCGAGTACTTTCTGGGACTCCAAGACGCCCTGAAGCAAGCGGGCCTCGCCGAGCCGGTCCTGGTGATCGACGGCGATCGTCTCGACGCCAACCTGTCTTTTCTACATTCCGACGTGCCCAGCGAGCTGGCGATTAGATTGGTGAGCAAATCCCTGCCCTGTCTGGCGCTGCTGCGTCGTGCGCGCTCGGCCCTGGGCACGGATCGACTGATGACCTTCAACCTGCCGATGTTGGTCGAGCTGGCCAAGGCCATGCCCGACGCCGACCAAATGCTCGGCAAGCCCCTGCCCGTGGCTGCGGCGGCGAGCTTCTTGCGCGAGGATCTACCGCCCGAGGCCGTCGGCCGCGTTCGATGGCTGGTGGATACGGCGAAACGCCTGACTGAATACGAGGCCTTGGGCGCCGAGCTCGATCGACCGTTGCTGATCGTCCTCGAATTGGACGTCGGCCTGCATCGCGGCGGTTTCGAGCCCGGCCCGTTGTTGGCGGAGACCCTCGAGCGGATCCGCCGGAGCGATGCCCTTCGATTCGCGGGCTTTATGGGTTACGAGGCCCACTTGGCCAAGGTGCCGACGATCGGTGGCTGGCGGGATCGCCAAGTGAGCGGCGTCCAAGCCTTGTACGCACAGGCCAACCGCATGGCGACGGACATCCTCGGCGACCGCGTTTGGCAAAAACAGGGCCTTGAATCAGCGGAAGGGGGAGCGGTCCGCAACGCGGCGGGCAGCCCCACCTATCGTTTCTATCGGGACGGGAGCGTGGCCGATGAGATCGCCATCGGCTCCGCGCTGGTCAAACCCACGGATTTCGATCTCGATCTGTTGGCGCCCTACCGACCGGCCCTCTTCGTCGCGACCCCGGCGCTCAAGGTGCTGAAGGGCACCCAAATCCCGGTGCTCGAAGTCCTCGACCGCCTCAAACGGTTGCTCAATCCGGACCTCGCGCAAACCGTCTTCATCCACGGCGGTTATTGGAAAGCCGAACCCGTGGATCCTCCCGGCCTGCGCACCAATCCGACCTACGGTCGATCCACCAATCAGGAAATGCTCAACCTGGGTCGGCGGGCGAAGATCGAAGCGGACGATTTCGTGTTCTTGAGACCCACCCAAAGCGAGTCGGTGATGCTGCAATTCGGCACCATCGCGGTCTACTCGCAGGGAGCGATCCAAGAGACATGGTCGGCCATGCCGGCCTCGGCTTGAAAGGGAAGCAGACCGCTTCGCGGCAGATTCTGGGGAAGAACCGCATCCGGCGCGGGTGCGCCGGATGCGACGAGAGCACTCGGCAGGGTCAATCAGATGCGGTGGCGTTGAGATCGACCCCGGAGAAGGGATCGTATCCGCGCACCATGATGTGCCACGTGCCGGCTTGGGGATTGGTGAACCCACAGCTCTCGTTGTTGCCGTAAAGGTACGGCCGACAATCCCAATTCGAGGTAGTGGGTGCGCTGCCGTAGCGCACATAGAGATCGGCGTCGCCTGAGCCGCCGGACATGTCTACGTCGAGGCTCGTGGCGCACGACGGCACGCTCAGACTGTAGCGCAGCTCCGTGCCCTGGGATCCCGAGAGGTTGGTGCGGGAAAGCACCGACGGTGTGCATCCACCCCCGCCCCCTCCACCACCACCGCCTCCGCCGGACTCGGTCCAGCTCGCTTCGAGGCTATTGCCTGAATAGGCTTGGTAACCGCGCAGCATCACGTGCCAGGTGCCCGCTTGGGGCGACGAGAAGGTGCAGGTCTCGTTGTTGCCGTTGAGGTAGGGGCGGCAATCCCAGGTGGAGGTGGTGGGGGCGCTACCGTAGCGCACGTAGAGGTCGGCGTCGCCGGAGCCGCCGGCGATCTCGAAGACCAGATTCGAAGCGCCCGACGGAATGCTGACGGTGTAGAAGTCCTCGGAGCCGGTGCTGCCGGACAGGCCGGTGAGCGGGACGCCGTTTTGGAGCGTAGAACCACCGCCTCCTCCACCCCCGCCTCCACCTCCGCCACCTCCACCGCCGCAGCCGATGCCCTGATAAATGCATTGCACCCACTCGGGATGATCGATGAAGGGATTGCGGTTACCCTGGAAGGAGTAGACGATTTCGTTGCGGTAGAGCTCCCGCTCGTCCACGGGGTCGTCGACATGCCATTGCAGGAGATCCGTGAGCATGCCCATGTAGGCCACGGATTCGTTGTTGCCCGTGCGTGAGCCGTCGATCAACGATTCGCTATCGGTGAGGCGAAGGTCCGGCTCTGACGCGCCGGTGGACCCGTGGGTGCCACCCTCGTAGCGCAAATCCATGTAGAAGATCGCTCGAGCGACGTCACCCTTGCGGCCGTCCCAGGTTTCCCAGGAGCCCTCGACGAAGTCGCCGGAAGTCCAATTGGATTGCCCGGACCCGCCCCGGCCATCGGTGAAGTCGGTGGTCCACTCGTCGCAGCCGCTCGTGCAATCCCGAAAAGGTTTGTTGGAGCGTTCGGCGTTGTAGCTGGTGTCGGCGGCAAAGAGGTGGTGGCAGTCGGTGTAGGGGTAGTTGCTCGAGCCGTCGTCGGGGAAGCCGTAAGACTTCGGCCACGTGTGCTCCCGATTGTAGGCGCCGGTTCCGCCGGAGATTTTGGCGTAGGAGGCGTTCTTGTAGATGTCGACGATCCGGCCCGTGTTGTTGGGATCCTCATCCGCCAGATTGAGGATGTCCCACACGTCCGTGGACGACGAGGTGTAAGGAAAGCGAGTGTGGTCGTCGATGGCCGGGTGCAGAGTGGCGCGCAGAGCCGTCGGGGAGGAGGTGTCCACCGAGCTGTAATAACCGGCGGGTGGCTGCGCCCAGGCGGGGGTGAGGGCCGAGGCGAGCAGCAAGACGAGAATCGGCAGGACGGATTCTACGCGCGTTGGCGCGATGTGAGGTTCGAGCATGTTTCAGACTCCTTGGTGAAGGGTTGAGGCTTGATAGAGCAGCTCGAGTGGGTTCAACACACAAAAAATGTAGTACCCACCTCTTCAGCAAGGATCGGGCCGGCTCTCAGTTTGAGCGAAATCCCCTGCATTCGCGGATTTTCGCGAGCTAGCCGGTGGGCGCTTCTCAAGTCTGAGAAGCGCCGTTATCAGAATCAAGAACGGATGCTCGGTTTTTGGAATCGGTCTGCAGTCAGTGTGAGGGCAAGACTCCAGCTGGGCAGATATCCTGCCCGCCCGGGCTCTCGATGCTCGAGGCATCGACGAAGAGCACATCGAGGGGTTCGGCTCCCGCCGGTGAAGGCACCCCGGCATTGCGGATCAGAGCCCAAGTCCGTGGACCCGGGACGACCTTCAGGCCACCTTCGGCGCCCGCCAAGAGTCGCCGTCGCCAATACCTTCCGCCTGTGGACGTGTCGAGACGGCTCAGATACCAATCGTACCGCGCGACTTTCACCACCTGCCCGCCCATCAGCTGTGCACCTGTCAGACTGGGTTGGCCGCCGTTTCCGATCTCTTGGGAGCCGTCATCCGTGCCGGACGATGGGCTGTCGGCGATGGGTTGAGGAGCTTCCAAGGCGTCTTCTAGCGCTTCGGGAAGCTCGACCCGTTCCAGCAAATAAAGGTTTTCTTTCCAGCCGATCAGAATTTCTTTGCCACGGGCGGACCCTTCCGAACGCGACGCCTCGTCGTCGATGCGCCACAGCAGCTCGAGACCGTCCCGCCCGGCCCGATATAAGGTGGTCGGCTCTTCATAGCGCAGAATATAAGTGTGTCGACCTGCGGTCATCACGTAAGGGCGTAAGCCGTAGCTGTAGTAGTGAGTGAGCTCACCGTCGGCCTCGAGAGGCATCTCGTGGAGGAGAGAATAGGTTCCGGGAGGTTTCAGGAGCGCGAACCCGCGCTTCCACGTTTCATCGTCGATCTCCAGATCCACGAAGGCCACGATCTCTTTGCCCCGCCGGGACCAATCCCCCAAGAATACGTTCCGGACGCCGTCGATTCCGGTGAAGGTGGACCGGCCTCGGTCCAGATCCCGATCGAGCCACACCAGCTCGTGACGATCACCGATCAAAAATCCATTGCCGGACGCTTCCAGACGGACGGGATGGTGCAGGTCCAACCGCTGCAGCTCGGGACGGCCGGCTCGCCGAATCAAAGTGCCCTGGGCATCGAAGACCAGAAGCTCCTTGGTTCCGGGATCGACGAGAGCGAGGCGTTTGCCCTTGCGATCCCAGGCGGCCCCGGCCATCCATGCCGGCGCCGGATCGAGACTGGCTTGCCGGCAAGCTTGGGAGCTAGGAGGCATGCTCGCGCAGCCGGTGAAAGCAAGCGCCGAGGCGAGGCTGAGACCTGCGGTCAGGCCAAGGAATACGGTCCGGCTAAGGGACACAGTGGGGCTGAAAGACGGGGACGGCAGGCGCCGGATCGTCGAGCGAGCCGGTGCCCTGGGGGAGGGGCGTCGAAAGGGCATGGAGATCTCCTGAAAGTGATCGGTCGCCCTTTCGACTCAACGACCTCGTGATCGGTTCCCTTTTTTTCGGCGCGCTATGGGGATGCCGGGCGGACATGGATGGGTCGCCCATTGGGACTAGGTGAAGGCGTTGGTCGGAGCGGGATTGGAGTCGCTCGGCAAATTGTGGAACCAAGCAACTATTTGCCCGGCCCCTCGCTCTTCCAGCGACCCCGCAGCTCCTCTTCAATCTCGATTGACCGCTGAAGCAGCTCTTCGACCCCATCGTGCAACCACCAAATCCTCTGTACCCTAGAGCTCTGGATGTCGAGCTCAACAGACGCAGACTCATTGAAGATTTGAACGGAGTAGTCGCTGGAGACCTCCGCAACCCGAAGGAGGTTCACCACGCTCGGGACGAGATGGTGCTCTATCTCGGGATCCGCAGGCGCAAATCTCACGAACCAACGGAAGAAGGATTCTTTACCGTCGCTCGATGCGGCTCTTTGGCGCACAATTTCGATGACGCCGCCTTCGCGAGGGAAGAGATACACCTCGTTTAGATCCTGCCGCTCCCGGCGTGTTCCGGTGCTCGGGCCGAGAAGGGCCTCTGCCTCTTTCTTGGTCAAGCCGGGCTTCAATCCTGCAAACGCATCAAGATTGCAGAAATCGGAAACTTCGGAATCCTTGGTCAGTGCCAAGGAGACTTCTCGATGAGAATGAATCCTCAAGTATTGAAACGGTTCCAGAAGTGGAATCTTTCTAGGTGTTGAGTCACCGCCACAAGCTACTGGCAGGAGCACAAGCACCACACAGATCCCGCACTGCGCGAGCGCTACTGAAGGTTTTCTGTTCATGGTGTGATTGGAGAGCTCAGAAAATCGAAGGGCCCTGCCGGTGGTTCGTCTTTTCCCAACAAGTCTCTGCATTCGGCCTCGCAAGACTGATCCTTTGGGCAATTTCTACCCTGAGCGTTGTCCCCGAAATCGTCGGGCTGGAAGGCGCTCTTGCAATTGTCGCTTCGTCTTTGAGCAAGGCATCGAAACACATCGGAAAATTCCTTGAAAAGGCTTGCGAGCGCCGCCCCTGTTTTGCCGCTCGGGCAGTTCTTTGCGATCAAGCAATTGCCGAGGCAGTGTTGATAGCGAGTCCGGCCTGAGAGCTCCTTCGAGCGGACTCGCTTGCGAACGGACCGGATGCAATCCAGGTCTTCTTGGAGATCTCGACGCAAGACATCGGCGGCATCCGCTGTTCGTCGCCCGGGCTCCAGACCCAGGGGATCGATCAGTGTGCTGGGTCGGAGAAGCGCATAGGAGTAGTCCATGCCCGAATGTTTCCACTGAACGGGGTCGACCCGAGTGTATCTGCCAAGCTCGGCGCTATACCAACGATGCACGTTGTAGAACGTTTCGTCGCCTTGACTGCTTTCCAGCGAGCTCCCATCGACCCAGTGGCCGGGAAACCGCAGAAACATTCCAGGCCCTGCTGCTCCAGAGTAGTCCGCTCCAAACGGCTCGAATCCCCCCGACCAATCCACTACCGAGGAGGACAAGACGATCGGCGTTCCGAGATGATCCGCGGTCAGGAAGCTGAACCCGGACTCGTCGAGCTGACCCACTGGACGACCCGCGAAGTAGAAAACTGCGCTCTCACCGTTTCCGTGCAGCAACCCCTCGGAAGAGTAGACGGGCTCGGCGGTCAGCGATTCCAAACATGTGCTTCCGCCAACGCCCCAGCCGGATGTGTTGCCCGATTCGAAGCCGTCGCAGAAGATGGCTTCACCCGCCGGATACGGCGCCTGGCCTTCAGATCGACGCAAGAATCCACGGCCATCGTAGAGAAAATCCGTCGAGGCTTCGGCTGCCGTCCTTTTCTGACGGCTCATGCGGCCGGCATCATCGTAGGTGCGATCGATGACATTGCCCGCCAAGTCGGCTTGGGTCTGGTTACCGGCCGCGTCAAAACTGAAATTGTGGGTGCCGCCGGTACCTAGCGTGATCTGGTCGAGCTGCGGTGAGCTGTTGCCCGCAAGGTTCGGGACGTAGGTATAGACATCGACCGCCCCGCCATCGCGGGACTCCGTGAGGCGATTGCCGATCTTGTCGTAGGTCCAGGCCTGCGTGCCCCAAGGACCGTCGCCTTGGGCCAAGAAGTACTGGTAGTCCTGGTAGCCGTAAGCTCGGTTGTTGGCCGAGTGCAGTAGGTCTGCGATCAAAGTGGGGTTGCCGACAGCGTCGGTGGTGTAGTCCCAACTCA
>JAUIJL010000003.1 GCA_030431255.1 Thermoanaerobaculia bacterium
CGCCGTCCACGGAATACGTTTACGACGCCCTTGATCGTCTGACAGAAGTCCATCAACCCTTCGGTGGAGCGGGTGGCGGTGAAGTGGTCACGGGCTACGGCTATGATGCCCAAGATCACCTCACCCGCGTCACCGATGGCGAGGGCACTGTGACCGAGTACGAGTATTCGGATCGCGATCTGCTCACCAAGGAGACCTCCGAGGTCTCCGGCATCACCGACACCACCTACACCGACTCCGGCGAGCAGGAGACCAAAACCGATGCCCGCGGCATTGTGGAGTCTCGAAGCTACGACGCCCTCGACAGGCTGACCGCCATCGACTATCCCGACGACAGCCTCGGCATCATCTACACCTACGACGATTCCGCCGCGGATTTCAGCACGGGTCGCCTGACGAGCATCGAGCGGGACGGTCATGCCGTCGACTACGGATATGATCGATTCGGCCGTATCACCCGCGACGGCGAGCTGACCTTCACTTACGACAAAAACGGCAACCGCTCCGTTCTCGGATATCCTGGAAACATCGTGGCCAGCTACACCTTCGACTACGCCGACCGCGAAGCGACCCTGACCGTCGACGACGGCAGCGGAGCGCAATCGATCATCTCGGCGGCAAGCTACCTGCCATCCGGCCCACTGGACGGGCTGACCCTCGGCAACGGCTTCTCCGAAACGCGAGCCTTCGACAGCCGCTATTTCCCGGATTCGATCGTGCTCGACGATGGAGTCGCCGACGTGTTGAGCTGGGATTACACCACCGACGCCGTGGGCAATCCGACCTTGATCGCCGACCTACTGGACCCGTCCAACGACCGCACCTACGGCTACCAGGACTACCAGTACTTCTTGACCCAAGGCGACGGTCCTTGGGGCACGCAGGCCTGGACCTACGACAAGATCGGCAATCGCCTCACGGAATCCCGAGACGGCGCGGCAGCTGATGTCTACACCTACGTGCCGAATCTCGCCGGAAACAACTCACCGCAGCTCGATCAGATCACGCTAGGTACCGGCGGCACCCACAATTTCAGCTTCGACGCGGCGGGTAACCAGACCCAGGCGGATCTGGCGGGCAACGTCATCGAACGAGCCTATGACGATGCGGGGCGCATGAGCCGTCAAGAACGGGCTGCGGCCGAAGCATCGACGGATTTTCTCTACGACGGTCGTGGATTCTTGCGTCGATCGGAAGGGCTGGCACCGTACGCGGCGGGCGAGACCGTCTTTTGTGATGGCTTCGAGTCGGGCGATACGTCCGGCTGGGGCTCAGGCGGAAGCACGTGCGTAGAAACGCTGACGGCCGAGCCGGTCTACAGCTCCGTAGGTCTACTGCACGGGAACGGTGACAGCACGATCTTCTACTTCGCGGGGCGTCCGGTGGGTCAGCTCGACGAGTCCGGGCTGCGCTTCCTGACCACGGATCATCTCGGGACACCGATCGCGGTTTCGTCGTCGGCCGTGGATTGGGGCGGCGGATTTGAGCCGTTTGGGGCGGACTACTCCGGCGCAACGGAAGCTGGTGTGTATCTGCGGTTTCCGGGGCAGTGGGAGGATCGTGGTTGGCTGGAGAGCGGCCAGGGTGGCGAAATGCTCTACAACGTCCATCGGTGGTACGCCGCCGAGCTTGGCAGATACACCCGGGTCGACCCCGTTCAGTGGAAACATTCGGGCACGGACTACTCTTACGCGCTTCTGCGCCCGATCGCACTGATCGATCCCCTGGGTCTGGAACCCGGACGCCGAACAGCGGATACCGCTGATGTCTTGCGTCGTGATCTCCAGCAGGATCTGAATTGCATTCGATCCGTGCGTGACAGTGTCCGTTCACGGGATCTTGAAGGTGAATCTCGGTATCAGCACTGCTATGGCAATTGCCTGATTGCGAAGGGATGTCCAAGCGGTAAAACCGGGGCTGCTCTTGCAAGCCTCTTCAAGGAATTCTCCGATGTGTTTCGATGCATCGTGCAAAGGCGAGGTGACAATTGCAGGAGTGCGTTTCAGCCCGCAGACTTCAGAGACAACACTCGAGGAAGGGACTGCCCAAAGGAAAAGTCATGCCAGAATCAATGCAAAAGTCTATTGGAGGAAGACGAGCCGCCGCCTGGCCCCTTCAAATTCCTCGTTCCTGTGGTCGACCCATGATCGATAGGTCTTTCTTCAGTGGTGCGATCTGTGTCGCTCTGGCCTTATTGCAGGCCGCCTGTGGTGGCGAGATCAGGGATATCCCGCTCCTCAAGCCGTTCGATTCTCTAAGCTCCTACTCTTCCGATGAGGTGTCATTGGAGGTTTCCGATGATTTCAAGGTGTCCGATTTCTGCAATCTCGATGTGTTTGCCGGTTTGAAGCCTGGCCTGACCAAGGAGGAAGCGGAGGCCTTTCTTGGACCGAGCAGTGGAAGCCGGCTCGAGCGGCAGAGCGCCGATGAGGTCTACCTTTTCCCTCGCGAAGACGGCGTGGTTGAGATCGTGCGCCAAAGGGTGGCATCAAGCGATGGTACGAGCTCTTCCCATCGCTGGTTCGTGAGATTCTCACCCGTGAATACTGAGATCGAGCATCACCTAGATTCTGGGGTTGAGAATCTTCTGCGGGTCGCAGAGTTTGCTGGAGAATATTCGGTCAAGCTCTTCAATCAGTCCACCGCTGTCAAGTTCGAGATTAAAAACTCGAAGGTTGAGAGGGTTTGGTGGCTGCGAGATGAGCCGGTAGAGCTACCGGAATCGGTGCCAGGTAAATAATCTGGATGCTCCGAAGCATGCAACGCTCAGAGGCCCAAGAATTAGATTTGGTGCTCAGATAAATCGCTGCTGCCCTGGATCTGGCCGCCGAGCTAGCCTCGAAACCATTCACGCAAGACGACTCCGGTCATTTTGGAAGCGAAATCGGCCGGATTAGAGGAGAGATCTACCATCGCGTCCATAAAGGTCTGGGAAACAACATTTCCGGCCCTTGTCTTGAGTACAACCGCCGATATCTCAGAACAAGTCGAGGGCGGAACGGTCGCTGACCTTTTGACTTCAGTAGCGAGAGACCTCGGAGCTGCAGCTCAGGTCTTCGGCTCGAAGCGGTCCGAGCTGGAGCAGTTGAGGCGCACGGTCAACACCCTGCGCGCTTCTCGTGGATTCCTGTAGTCAAAGCTGGATGGATTCGAATTAGCGAATGGGTGCCAGCTAAATAATCTTGGCTGAAGAAAGAACACAATGAAGAACAGAGCTTTTGTCGTTCTGCTAATCGTCAGCATTCTGGTTGCCGTGTCAGCCTACAGTTCCAAAAAAGTGCCGCCGCTTGCTTTGTCTGAGATGACCACCATCTGGATCGGACTTTCAGTGGGAGAGGTCTATGCCTACAGGGTCCATTTACATCCTAACGGGAAAGGCTTGGTCGCCATCACCAAGAAAAACCAAGAGCCCATTGTGTTTTCAATTGCTGACTGGGATTACTCGAAAGGCAAAATTTGAATCACAGGTGAGGCCATTGAGGCTGCGAACAAGAAACGGATTACTCAGCTGAGCAGTGAGGTGATAGGTCCAACTATGACTCTGATCGACCGAGGAAGCGATTGGAAGATCAAGGTCAAGCTTCGGCGTGAATCGGAGATGCTCGACTGGCTCAAGCGGCTCCAGAGAGCGATGGAATCTGGTGCCGAGGGGGCTGAGGGGCGCTAGGTTAGGTGCGGACGGTCAAAGGGTGAGCTCGAGGGTGAGCATCTATTTTGGGGTCATCAGCGAAAGAACAGTTGTCGAGGTGGGAGCCCGTCCGGGCGTATCCCACCGTCCCCAAATGCTCGTGCTCAGGGAAATCATCGGAGGATCCATGGGACCCAACCTGACCCTCAAGATATTGCTCCTCTCAGCTTTGCTGCTGATCGGCAGCGGCTGTGCTTCTTCAAATCAGAGTCCTCTACCGACGGTGGAGCAGGTCGACCTCGATCGGTTCATGGGAGATTGGTATGTCGTCGGCCTGATCCCCAATCGGATCGAAAAGAATGCCTATGAGTCCGTCGAGAGCTATGCCATGCGCCCCGACGGTAAAATCGCCATCACGTACGACTACAAAAAGGGCGGATTCGACGGGCCGAAGAAGACCCTGAATATGGTGGCTCGAGTGGTCGACGACGGCCAAGGAGCGGAGTGGCGGGTGCGGCCCTTCTGGCCGTTGTCGCTGAAGTATTTGGTCACGGATTTAGCGGAGGACTATCGCTACACGGTCGTCGCCCATCCGTCGAGGAATTACGCCTGGATCATGGCCCGGGAGAAGACCCTCAGCGATTCGGATTGGCAGGATGTGCTCGGGCGTTTGGAAGGTCAGGATTTCGAGCTGGACCGCATCGTCCGGGTGCCGCAGATTCCACCGAGTCGCTGAGACGGGCGCAGCTGAGACCAGCGCGGCTGAGGCTGGCGATCCCCTGGAATCCTCGTCGCGGATCTGGCAGGGTAGTGTCTTGAGCGATCCGACAAAAATAACCCATCCGACGAAAATACTCGTGACCGGGGCCGCCGGCAAAACCGGCCGGGCGATTCTTTCGGCCCTCAGGACTCGGGGCTTGGCTTGCCTGGCCTGGGTTCGGCGCCCCGAGCAAATCGAAGATGCCCTGAGCCGCGGGGCCGTCGAGGCACGGGTGGTGGACCTCTCCCAACCCGAGACGTTCGTTTCCGCCTTGGTGGGAGCCGACAGCGTCTACCACATCTGCCCCAACATGCATCCCGACGAGGTGGTGATCGCGAGCGAGCTCCTCGCGGCGGCGGCTCGGCAAGGGGTCGAACGCTTCGTCTTACATTCCGTGATGCATCCACAGATCGAGGCGATGCCCCATCATTGGCGAAAGATGCGGGTGGAAGAGCTGCTGCTCTCGTCCGGTCTCACGTTTTCTCTGATTCAGCCCAGCGCTTACCTGCAGAATCTTCTGCCCTATTGGCGCCTAGCTCGGAACCGAGGAAATTTTGAGCTGCCGTTCTCCGTCGACGCGCCGATCTCCATGGTCGATCTGGGAGATGTGGCCGCGGCGGTGGCCGAGGTGCTGACCGACCCGGAGCATGCTTTCGGCACGTATCCGTTGGCGGGCAGGGCCCAAAGTCATCGCGATGTTGCCGAGATCTTCTCCTCCGTCTTGGGCCGTCCGATCGAAGCACGGCGAATTCCGGTGGATCGCTGGGCGGAGTCGGCTCGCGCGGCGGGTCTGACCCCGGGGCGCGTCGACGATTTAATTTCCATGTTCAACCACTACGATCGTCACGGCTTCGTCGGTAGCCCAAAGGTGCTCGAATCCCTGCTCGGCCGGCCGGTGGTAGGCATCGACACTTGGGTAAGGCGCCTGGCGCAACGGGATGCCCGGGCAGCGGAATAGGATCGGCCGCCAAGGCTCATTCGGGAAAATCTCAGCCGGATAGGGGCGGCCGCAAGGCCCCGCGGTTCCGGTCGAATTTGCTAGTCTCCGCCAATGAAGCTTTGTCCCAAATCGACGAGAGTAGGTATCCCGAACGTACGGAAGGGTCTTGTACAAGCCCCGCCCCCACATCGGAATCGTCCACGGCGGGATGAGAACGCCGAAATTCATGATCCGAATGCTCGGCTGCCGTTCGGAAGCAGCGCGCTGGGTGGCTTGGTGGCATTGGCGCTTTGCCTGCTGATCTCCTGCGCCCCGAGGTCTGACACCCCAAAGGTGGCGCCTCCGGAGACGTCGAGCCCGCCGGAGCGGAGCTTCGTTATCCTCTCGATCAACGATGTCTATCGCTTGGAGGGAATCGAAGGCGGCAGCCGGGGCGGCTTGGCGCGGGTCGCCGCCTTGCGGCGGCAATTGGAGCAAGACGATCCGGACCTTCTCTTCCTGCACGCCGGCGATTTTCTTTTTCCGTCCCTTTTGTCGAATACCTTCAAGGGCCGACAGATGGTGGACATCCTCAATCGCCTCGACGGGGCCGAGCACGTCTTCGACGAGCGGACAGTGGTGGTCTTCGGCAACCATGAATTTGATCGCAACGGCGCGGCCGGAGTCGAGCTGCTCAATCGTCGCTTGGCGGAGTCCGAGTTCCGTTGGTTGCATACCAACATCCAATTCGCAGGAGATCCCGAAACCGGCCTTCCTTTGATCACCGGCAAGTCGCTGGCCCGTCAGGTGGTGGTGGAATCCGGTGGTGTGAAAGTGGGGCTCTTCGGCCTCACCCTCGGCGACGAGCATCCGGACTACGTAGAGTCCTTCAAGGATCCCATCGAAGTCGCCCGTCGACAGGTGGAGGAGCTGAGATCCCGAGGGGCGGAAGTGGTGGTGGCCTTGACCCACCAGAGCATGGACACCGACCTGGATCTTTTGCGTGCACTCGGCGACGGCGGGCCCGATTTGGTGATCGGGGGGCACGAGCACCAACAACAACACAAAGAGGTGGACGGTCGTTGGGTGCTGAAAGCGGACTCCGACGCGGTCACCGCCTGGGTAGCACGGGTGACCCTGAGCCGGGACGGGCAGATTCGGGTGGAGAAGCGCCTCGAAGCTTTGGGCCCAGTGGATCCCGATCCGAATCCCGAGCTAGTGGATCGCATCGCCTATTGGCGCACCTACCACGGCGAGCTCTTCTGCGGTGCCATGGATCCGCCCAGGGAGCCGGATTGTCTCGACGAGCAGATCGGCACGAGCAGGGTCAAATTGTTGGGGGAAGAGCTCGAGATCCGAAAATTCGAAACCAACCTCGGCAATTGGATTCTGGATCAGGCGCTGGATGCTTTCGATGAGCAAGGAGCGCAGCTGGCGCTGATGAACTCAGGCGGCCTACGGCTCAACCAGAATCTACCTGCGGGCAAGCTTCTGTTGCGCCACGTCAAGGAGCTGCTGCCCTTCGAAGCCGAGATGTCGATGATCGAGATCTCCGGCGCGACCCTCATGGAGGCGGTGCGCCACGCGGTCTCGCAATGGCCCGGCAATGGCCACTTCTTGCAGATCTCCGGGTTCGCCTTTCGCCATGACCCATCGGTCGAAGACGGCGCCGTGCGCGATCTGACTCTATTGACCGGGGACGGCCCCCGGCCGATCTCGCCTGAGGAAACTCTGCGGGTGGTGGTCAACGACTTTCTGCTGAACGTGGATCGGGGGCAGGACGGCTTCACCATGTTCAAACCCGAGCATCGGGTCGCGAGCTCACCCACCTATAAGCTCGAAGAGCTGCTGCTCAACGGGCTGGCGCGCGCGGGTGAGCGCGGCATCGGGCCGGCGGTGGAAGGTCGAATCTGCGCGACCGGTGAGCGGGATGATCCTTGCTCAGCCATGGCTGGCGAGTGATTCGTCGCGGCAAGCCGGCGATGTAGAATCCCGCCATTCGAGCAGCACAGGAAGAAGCGGCACAGGAAGAAGCGGCACAGGAAGAAGCGGCAGCCGAAGAGGCAGCAGCGGAGACAGCGGCAATGGAAACTCGGTAGAGGAGAGAGCATGCCCGAGCCCAAACATCCCGACGAGCCCGGCCAGACCGATGGCGCCGACCTAAGCAACTCTCAGCGCAAAGCTTATTGGAGCAAGAATCGGCGATTGATCGGTGTGTTGCTGACGATTTGGGCGCTGGTGTCCTACGGCTTCGCCATCTTGATTCCCATGGACTTCGAGGTCGGTCGATTGCCGGCCAATTTCTGGTGGGCCCAACAGGGGGCCATGTTCGTCTTCGTCATCTTGATCTTTGTCTATGCATGGCGCATGGACGCGATCGACCGTGAATTCGACGTGCACGAGGAGGGGGAGTGATGGATTTGAGCGTGACCGAGCTGTGGACTCTGGCGTTCGTCATCCTGACCTTCGGCGCCTACCTCTATATCGGGTACACCAATCGCGTTCGAGACACCAAGGGTTTCTTTGTCGCGGGCCAAGGGGTGCCGCCGGTTTTCAACGGCATGGCCACCGCCGCGGATTGGATGTCCGCCGCTTCTTTTATCTCCATGGCCGGCTTGATTTCTTTCATGGGTTACGACGGGGCCGTCTACTTGATGGGTTGGACCGGCGGCTATGTGCTGCTCGCCCTGCTGCTGGCTCCGTATCTGCGAAAATTCGGAAAATTCACCGTGCCGGACTTTGTCGGAGACCGGTACTACTCCCAAACCGCACGCATCGTGGCGGCGATCTGCGCGGTCTTCGTGTCCCTGACCTATGTTGCCGGACAGATGCGAGGTGTGGGGGTGGTCTTCTCTCGCTTCTTGGGGGTGTCGATCACCGGCGGCGTGTTGATCGGCATGACGGTGGTGGCCTTCTTCGCGGTCCTTGGCGGCATGAAGGGCATCACTTGGACCCAGGTGGCGCAATACTCCGTGCTGATTGTCGCCTTCCTCATTCCATCGGTCGCCATTTCCCAAAAGCTCACGGGCAATCCCATTCCCCAGCTGTCGTTCACCTTCTCCGACATCACCGCCAAGCTCAATCAGATCCAGGTGGACTTGGGATTCACCGAGTACACGGCTCCGTTCCAGAACAAAACCCAGCTCGACGTGCTTTGCATCACTTTGGCGTTGATGGTCGGCACCGCGGGTCTGCCCCATGTAATCGTGCGCTTCTACACCGTGCCGAGTGTGCGAGCCGCCCGTTATTCCGCGGGTTGGGCCCTGCTGTTCATCGCCTTGCTCTACACCACGGCACCCGCCCTCGCCGCCTTTGCCCGTTACAACTTGATCGATTCCTTGCACGAAACTCCGATCGAGGAAGCCAGGTCCATGGAGTGGGTCAGCAGCTGGGAAGCCACGGGATTGTTGGGATTGGACGACAAAAACGGTGACGGCCGGTTGCAGCTGAGCCCCAACGCCGAGCTCAACGAGATTCAAATCGATCGCGACATCATTGTGTTGTCCACCCCGGAGGTCGCCGGTCTGGCCCCTTGGGTGATCGCATTGGTGGCGGCCGGGGGCTTGGCCGCGGCCCTTTCCACCGCCGCCGGCCTGATGTTGGTGATCTCCAGCTCCCTTTCCCATGACATTTACGCCAAGCTCATCCATCCGGGAGCCTCGGAGAGAGAGCGGCTCTTTGTCGGCCGCGTGATGATCTTCTTGGCGGTGTGTGTGGCCGGCTACTTTGGTATTCATCCACCCGGTTTTGTGGCGGAGGTGGTTGCGTTTGCCTTTGGTTTGGCCGCGGCGAGCTTCTTCCCGGTCATCCTCCTGGGCATTTTCGACAAGAGGACCAACCGCGAAGGGGCTATTGCGGGCATGTTGGTCGGCATCGGCTTTACCAGCTTTTACATCATCGGCAATCGCTTCTTCGGCATGGATGCCTTTCTCTTCGGCATCAGCGCCCAGGGCATCGGAACGGTGGGCATGTTGCTGAATTTGGTCACCACTCTCGTGGTCTCGCGGTGGACCCCCGCGCCGCCCTTGGAGGTCCAAGAAATGGTGGAATCCGTAAGAGTGCCCCGGGGGGCCGGCGAGGCTTCGGCCCACTGACGACGGCATCGAACCCACTGACGACGGCATCGAACCAAGGATTGCGAGGAGATGGTCTTGAAGACGACGACACAGCTGAAAACGGGACAGCGGAAAAGCGGAGCTTGTTTGGGCGTAATTTTGCTGTCCCTCGCGATCTCGATTCCCGAGGTCTGGGGCTCTGAGGGAGATCCACGGATTTGGCAGGGATTTCGAGGTGGTGTCGTCGAAGCCGGGACCCTGCCCGAGGGCTTTGAGCTGGCCACACAGTGGAGCCGCGAGCTCGGCGCCGGCTATTCCAGCGTGGCCGTGGCCGGAGACCACCTCGTGACCCTCTTCACCTCAGGCCCCGACGACGTGCTGGCGGCCTTTTCCGTGGCCGACGGCAAGGAGCTGTGGAGGCTGAGGTTGGCGGATAAATACGTCGGCCACGAGGGCTCCGACGATGGGCCGCTGTCTTCGCCGATGATCGCCGGCGACCGGGTCTTCGCTCTCGGGCCGAAAGGCCAGCTGGTGGCGACCCAGCTGAGCGACGGTGCCGAGCTGTGGCGGATCCAGCTCGATGAATCGAATTCCATGGTGCCTTACTACGGTTATACCTCGTCACCGCTGCCCGTGGACGGCTTGGTGGTGGTGCTGACCGGGGGGGAAGGAAGGGCGGTTTCCGCATTCGACCAAAAGAACGGCGCGTTGAAGTGGACGGTGGGCGACGATTCGGTGACCTATCAAACAGCCATCGTCGCCGAGCTGGGCGGGCTCCGGCAGCTGGTGGCGGTGACGGATCACCAAGCCATGGGCTTGGAGATCGCGACCGGTCGAGTGCTTTGGAGCTTCGACCACAGCGTCGGCTCCGCACGCCAGGAGTCTGCCCACCCGACCCCGGTCGATTCGAGCCATGTCTTGCTCAACCTACAAAGCGAGTCTTTGATGCTCAAGGTGGAAGGGGCGGGCGAGACTCAAAAGGCCGAGGAAGTGTGGAGAAGTCGGGCTTTTGCCAATTCTTTGGTGCTGCCGGTGGTCCACGGTCAGAAGCTTTTCGGCTTCACCGGCCGTATCCTTTCGGCGGTCGATCCTGCCACCGGAGAATTTGCTTGGCGGTCCCGGGAAGCGCAGGCGCTCAACCTGAGCTTGGTGGACGGTCGAATGGCGATGGTCACCAACGACGGTCATTTGGTGGTCGTGCACGCCGATCCTGAGCAATATGAAGAAGTCGCGCGGGTCAAAGTTTTCGAAAAGGGCGACTATGCCGATCCGGCATTCGCCGATGGCCTGTTTTTCGTCCGCAATCAGAGCCACCTGGCAGCGGTCCGAGTAAAAGCTGTTTCCAAAGTTGTTGAGGCATCGTCGGGCGACGCCGTTCAACCCTAAATCTGCACTGCTCATAACTGCAAATGACTCATAAAATATTGAGCCGGCCGCCGAAATTCCCTTTCTAGACGATGTGGCGAGGCGCCTGTGTCCGCTCACATACCTTGGTTGCATTGTGTAAGTCTCTTGTTTTCAGCTTTTGTCGGCTGTCATTCGATAAGCCCTCGGGCTGGGGCCGCCGAATTATTGCTTGAGTCTTTTGTTCTAACCGCACTGAAAGTGTCACAGCTGATGGAATGTGATTGGTTCGAATCGTTTGACACTTCAGTGGCGTTGAGGTAAAAATCTCGTGCTCTCCGTAGTGGGGCGGCGAGATGGCCCAGCTCAATGGAATAGAACACCGGGCGACATTCACCTCGCTGCACAACCATTGGCGCTCGCGACGCACGGGCTCGATATTTGTGGTGGTGGATATGGACGTATCGAATGGCTAAGCGGCGGACACTCAAGGGTGGCTTGGCCGAGAATATGGACATCGTCGAAAAGGCTAAGCAGCGGGCGCTCGAGGCCCGCAGGCTGATACCGACCCGAGTTGAGGTAAGCCCCGGCCATTGGATTTTCAAAATGGTCGAGCCTTCCGAAGCCGTGTCCGGCGTCGAGCCTTCCTCTGCCCTCGAGCCCTCCTCTACCCTCGAGCCACAGACAGGCGCTCAGTCGGAGTCGAGGTGATCCGGTGAGCTCGACGTCGAATACGGAAAAGGCGATGCCGGTCCTGGACGATAAGAGCTCGTCCCCCCGGATGGCGTCTTCAGCTGCCTCCTCCCCCCAAGAAACATCTCCCCGAAAAGCTGCTCGCGGAAAGACGCTCTTGCCGGTGATCGCCGAAGCCGGGGATACCCGACTGTGTCCGAGTTACAGCCCGAGAGAGCCGGGATCGGGTTGGGTTTTCGGCGTCGTCGAGCCGACTGAAGAGGGGCCCCGCATGGTGCCCTTAGACAAACCCGAAGCGGTGACGGAGGCGGTCTTTCAAATGGCATCTCCGCTGCATCCCGGTGAGCTCTTTCGCATCACCGCACCGTGCATGGGAGCGCCTTGTAAGAATCACGGGGAGGGCGGCATCTGTCACTTGGCTCGCTCGGTAGCCAAAAGGCCGATCCCAAAAGTTTCAAAGGGGCTTCCGCCCTGCACCATTCGCGCGTCTTGTTTGTGGTGGGACCAAGAAGGCCGGGACGCCTGTGATCGCTGCACCGCTTTCACCACGACCACCAATACCACCCTCGCGGCCATTCAAGGCAAAGGGGCCGATGACTAGTTTCAGAACGAGCGTTTGGACGGCACCTTATTGTGTACCGTGAAAACCTAAGGAGATCATCTATGTCCGATTCCACTGAATCCAACCCGAAACCCGGTTTTGAGATTGAAGAGCTGAGCGACGACTCTTTGGAAGAAGTTTCTGGCGGTGAGTCTTGTACCGGTTGCGGGGGTGGCTGTGAACAAGACTGCAGCGGCACGGGTGGGGGACTCTCCCAGCAGATGTGATCCAGGGAGAGCCCATGAAGAAAAAGAATCTCTTACCGGTGATCGGTGATCTCGGCGACAAGAAGCTCTGTCCGAGCTTCAGTCCCAGAAGGCCTGGCAAAGGATGGGTCTTTGGTGTGGTGACTCCCACCGACGAGGGCCCGCGAATGGTGGCTTTGGAGAAACCGGAGCCGGTGACCGAAGAGACCTTTGCCATGGCCGCGCCACTGCATCCCAGCGAGGTCTTTCGAATCACCTCGCCGTGTGTGGAGGGTCATTGCAAGAATTTCGGCGAGGGTGGAATCTGCCACTTGGGGCATACCGTCTCCAAGAGTCGGGCCGAAGGTGAGGATCTTCCGGTTTGCCAGATTCGCCCGGAATGCGTTTGGTGGCACCAAGAAGGGCCTGCAGCCTGTGCCCAATGCTCGAAGATGGTGACCAACAACGAGAAGAGCCGGGCGATGCGCGATGAGATGGGGCGTTGATCCCCTACTTTTCTCAGTCAGCAGTGAGTCGCGCTCGGTACGGGAAGGGATCCCGGCTTCGGCCGTCCGTACAAATCCACAACCGCTGAGGAGCAGAGATGACGAAAGACGACAAAACTCAACCGCAAGACAAACTGCCTGAATTCGGCATTGCGGAGATGGAAGAGCTCCAGGACGACGCGCTGGACGACGTCTCCGGAGGGTCGGACTGTGGCGGCTGCACTCTGTGCGGCGGTGTCAGCCCTGATTGCAGCGGAGGCGGTGGTCCGAGTCAGAACGTTTAGGAATCCGTAGACCGCTCTGGAAAAGTTTCGAGTAGCCATGATGCATGGCTCGGTTACCCAAAAAAGCCTTTCGAGGCCAAGGAGAAGCACGTGAAGAAAGATCCGAATGCCATCAAAGAGCCGAAGTTCGACATCAAAGAGGTCGAGGACGAGCAGATGCTCACCGACATCGCCGGGGGATGGGGGAGCTGCAGCGGTGGTCCCCCCACCGACGGCACGGGTGGGTGATTCCCGCTCATCGAGCCTTCAGCCGCCGATCGGACCTTCGGGTTCGATCGGCTTTTCATTTAGGGGGCTGCGTCGCTGCCGAACCCCAGGGCTGCTTCGGATTGACGATTCCGACTCGGATGGTTAGGTTTGCGCTCCGTGACCGGCGACCGTCCCGCCGGGTCCAACCAACGTCAGGATAGGAGACATCATGATTCCGGCAGTAGAGGCCCTCGAGCGATTGAAAAAAGGCAATCAGCGGTTTGTCTCGGAATCCCGTGACCTATCCAACGTCGCAGGTAAGAAGCGTCGAGAGGAGCTGATTTCTGGGCAGAAACCTTTTGCCGTCATTTTGGGATGCTCCGATTCGCGGGTGCCGGCCGAGCTGGTCTTCGATCAAGGCTTGGGCGATCTCTTCGTGATCCGCGTGGCCGGAAATATCATCGCCCCGTCTCTGGTAGGAAGCGTGGAATTCGCCGCGGCGACTTTTGATACCCGTTTGGTAGTGGTGCTCGGGCATTCGCAATGCGGTGCGATCGGGGCCACCCTCGATGAGCTGGAGCAGCCCTCGGAGGTCCGTTCCCCGAACTTGCACTCCATCGTCGATCGGATTCGTCCCGCGGTGGAGCCTTTGTTGGAAGGCGATGAGACCCCCGAGCGTTCGGTGCTCGTGCATCGAGCGGTTCGGGCCAATGTCCGGGCGTCCGCCAACCATCTCCGTCACGGCTCGGCGGTGCTCGAAGAGCTGATCCGAGACGGCGGGTTGAGGGTCGTCGGGGCGGAATACTCTTTGGAGACGGGCGTCGTAGATTTCTTTGACGGCCTGGATCAGCTCTGAGGTTCGGTTTGGATCTCGGGCTACAAAATAAAGTTGCGGTGGTCACCGGAGCCAGCCGTGGGTTGGGTTTGGCGATCGCCGAATCCCTCGCCCGCGAGGGCTGCAAGCTGGCGATCTGTGCCCGCGGCAAAGACGGGCTGGAGGCGGCGGCCGAGAAGCTGGAGAAGCTCGGGGCAGAGGTGTTGTCGCTTTCCGCCGACATTACCGATCCCGATGCCCATGGGCGTTTGATCGGTGCCACAGTGGATCGATTCGGCCGTTTGGATGTCTTGGTGAACAGCGCGGGAGGAAATCGCCGGGGCCGTTTTACCGAGCTCGACGACCAGGCTTGGGATGAGATTTTGGATCTCAACTTCAAGGCCCATGTGCGGATGACCCGCTCGGCCGTTCCACACCTGAGCCGCGTATCCGGTGCGGTGCTTTTCATCGCGTCGATTTTTGGACGGGAGGCCGGTGGGCCCGGCTTGACCGCCTACAACTCTACGAAGTCGGCCTTGATCAGCCTGGCCAAAATTATGGCCTTGGAGCTGGCGGAGCACGGAGTGCGGGTCAACAGCCTGGCGCCGGGCTCCATTCGATTCCCCGGCGGCAGCTGGGATCGGCGCTGCCTCGAGGATCCGCAAGCCATGGAAGAGTTTGTGGACCGCAACCTGCCGCTCGGCCGATTCGGACGGGCCCAAGAAATCGGCGATGTGGCGGCCTTCCTGTGCTCGGAGCGGGCTTCATGGATTACCGGCGCCTGCCTCAACGTCGACGGTGGACAAAGCCGAGCGCTTTTCTAGGCCTGTCGGTCAGGGGGTCGTTGTCGGTGTTTCCGAGGCTAGGTCTTCGGCGGTGCGTTGGATGAGCTGCCAGGCTTGCTCGATGTGCTCGGCTTTGGTTTGCCATTGCCCGATCGACATACGCAGGGTGTAGATGTCCCCGAGCTTGGTGTGGGTGAGGTAGATGCGGCCGTCTCGGTTCAATCGCTCGACCAGCTGCTCGTTGAAGGCGTTGCCGCGGCGATGGCGAAAGCAGACCAAGTTGAGCTGCCGGGGCACCACCAGCTCGAATGCCTCGCTGTCGTGAATCCAGGCTTCGAATTCCGTCGCCAACTGCACGTGCTCCCGGACCAATTGCGCCAGACCCTCGCGACCGTGTTGACGGATCACCATCCACAGCTTGAGAGCCCGGAATCTTCGGCCCAGAGAGATTTGCCAATCCCGATAGTCGATCACTTGGCCGCTGGCCGTGGCCTGGTTGCGCAGATACTCAGGCAGAATGCTCAGGGCATTCAATAAGGCCTGGCGATCATCGACGAAGAAGGCGTTGCAATCGAAATTGACGAACATCCATTTGTGGGGATTGAACGTGTAGCTGTCCGCTTGCTCGATCCCTCGATGCATGGATCTCAGCTCTGGGCACAGGGCCGCCGTGCCCGCCATGGCCGCGTCCACATGCAGCCACAGACCGTGCTTTCGGCAGATCTCCGCGATCTCTGGGATCGGATCGATCGCCATCGAAGAGGTGGTGCCGACGGCCGCGCAGACGAAGAACGGTTTGAGACCACTCTCTATGTCCCGGCGAACGGCCCGCTCCAGAGCTTCGGAAGACATAGCAAAGTCTTCGTCGACCTCAATTTTGCGCAGCATTTGCCGGCCGATACCGGCGATCAAGCAGGCCTTCTCAATGGAGGAATGGGCCTGGCTGGAGGAGTAGGCGACCAAATCGCCTTTGGCTCCCGACTCGTTGCTTGCTCCGCTGGTGGCCTGTTCCCGGGCAGCCAACAAGGCGCAGAGGGTAGCGCTGGAGGCGGAGTCTTGGATGACACCTCCGCCCTGGGTTTCAGAGCGAAATTTCTCGGGCAGTGCCAGCAGGTCGACCAACCAATCCATCATGTGGGTTTCGAGCTCCGTACAAGCCGGGCTGGTCGCCCAGAGCATGCCTTGGACTCCGAGACCGGCGGAGAGCATTTCGCCGAGGATCGAGGTCGGGGAGCTATTGGTGGGGAAGTAGGCGAAAAAATTCGGCGACTGCCAGTGGGTGATTCCGGGCAGGATCACCCGATTCAAATCTTCCATGACCGCTTCGAAGGGCTCCGGATCTTCCGGTGGCGCGTCGGGCAAGGCGTCGCGAACGTCGCCGGGCTCTAGCTGCGAAAGCACCGGCCGGGATTCGACTTCTTCGAGGTATTGAGCGATCCAATCCACCACCTGGTGGCCGTATTTGCGAAATTCGTCCGAGGTCAAATGGCTCATGGAGGCTCCGGGGATTCCAGAAACCCTGGGTTTGGACACCACTGGGTTTGAATACTAGGGATAAGAGGTGGGCTGACCGCACGAGCTCGCGACCCGTTGAGCCAAACACCCGTTCGATGTCGATGAGGCCGGTCCGAGCCTGAAAGGGCGGAATCCGACGGGGCAGAGTATAGCGCGCCCCTAGAGAGCCGGACGGTCTCGGATGAAGTGATTTTTTGTCCTAACAAGCTCGCCCGCGACGTTTCAAATCGTTGGGCAAGCCGGCCTCAACCGTGATCGGTTGGTGAGCCATGAAGGCAAGCCCGGCGACCCGCTTCCAAGCGTTTCGATGAGAGCTTGAGCCCAGGTTCCGAACTCTCATGTGTCTGCTTTCTGTCTATTCGTCCCCGTGGGTCGGATAACGGTCCCGTCAGATTTGATTTTGTCACCATTTTATCAAGTTGCATCTCTTCTCTTGACGTGGTCTTAACGGACTCCTAAACTGGAATCAATCCTATGATGCTGCCGCGATTTTCGCGGCACAGAACGAACGAGCTTCCGAGCTTGGTAGGGCTTGGTGTACCGATTTGGTGCACCGGTCGTGTCGACCTGGGAAGGTCGTGCTATGACGTGATGTAAGGAGCTCCGAAATGATCCGAGAAGAGACTCTCAGGCTGGGTTTCGTCCTGGTGCTGGTCGCCCTAATCTTGGGGGTGCCGACCTATGCGCAGGAACAGACCGGTTCCGTGAGCGGAACCGTGGCGGATGCGGACGGGGGAGCCATCCCCGGTGCGTCGGTCACCATCACCGGTCCCAGTTTCTCCAAAACGGTCGCGACCAACGCAAAAGGCTTCTACCGCATTCCCGCTCTTCAACCAGGCACCTACAGTGTGGCCGCTGAGCTCGATGGCTTCCAAAAAGCCGAGTACACCAAGGTCCGCGTCAGCTTGGGCGGCCGGTTGGAGCTCGACTTCACCATCCATCCGGATACGGTGAAAGAAGTGATCGAGGTGACCGCCGAGGCGCCGATTATCAGCCTCCGGGCCAGTGATACCTCCGCGGTGATCAGCAAAGAGTGGGTAGAAAAGCTGCCCACCGGCCGTGACTTCACGGACGTGGTCTCCCAAGTGGCCGGTGCCAACGACGAAGATGATTTGCTGGGCGGTATCTCGATCGACGGCGCCAGTGGCGCGGAAAACCGGTTCATCGTCGACGGCATGGACACCACCAACCTTCAGGAGGGTACCTCCGAGAAGACCCTGATCACCGACTTCCTCGAAGAAGTCCAGGTCAAGGCCAGTGGTTATACCGCTGAGTTCGGTGGCTCCACCGGTGGTGTGATCAGCGCGGTGACCAAATCCGGCAGCAACCAATTCAAGGGTGAGGTCCATGGCTACTACGAGGACAGCGGCTTGCCCCTCGACGAGCGGGACATCAACACCGGTGACGGCCGTCCCGAGACTCTGCAGCTGAGCCCGACCACCGGTGAGGCGGAATACGCCCTCTTTGACGAGGACGATTTCACCCGCACCGAGCCGGGCTTCTCCCTCGGCGGTCCGATTTACAAGGACAAAGTGTGGTTCTTCCTCGGTTACTCGCCGGCGACTTGGGATGTGACCCGCGTGGTCGACTACGGTGGCGGTGAGGTCAACACCTTTGAGCGCACCACGGACTACGATTACGGTACCGCCAACATCAGCGCGAGCTTCGGCAGCTTGTTCGTCAAGCTTTCCGGCAACATCAGCGACAGCTTCCGCGACAACGAGCTTCCGTCCCGCAACGGCACCGGCTCCTCGGATCCCGCAGACTATAACGTCGACCGTGACGAGCCGAATCGCAGCTACTCGTTGAATACGGATTGGTTGGCGAGCTACAACACCAGCCTCAACCTGCGCGCCGGCCATTTCGAGTACGACACCCGGGACACGGGTTTCTACACCGGCATTTGGTACGGGTTCTCCACCTCGAGCCGGATTCCGACGGACATCTTTCCCGACTTCCCCGCGGAGCTGAACGCGCCTCTGGGTAGCATTTCTCCCACCAACAGCGGTACCGCTTTCGATTTCTTCGAGCGTGATTTCATCACCGGCGACGTGACCTATTACGCGGACGGTTTCGGCGGCGAGCACGAGATCAAGGTGGGTGGTCTTTGGGAAGAAATCGGCAACGAGGTGCTCACGGGTTATACCAACACCCGCTTGCTCTTCTATTGGGGACGTAGCGTGGTCGACTTGACCGGCGAGCCGCGCACGGGCCTGTACGGCAACTATCGTGTGCTTCAGATCGCCACCCAAGGCCAGGTCTCCGCGCAGAACTCGGCGCTCTACGTGCAGGATAGTTGGCGTCCGAACAGCCGCTTGACCGTCAACCTAGGTCTGCGTGCTGAGAAGGAGCGGATTCCCTCCTTCGCCGCCAGCTCCAACATTCCGCCGACGGCGATCGGCTTCGACTACGACGACAAGATTGCGCCCCGTCTCGGCTTTGCCTACGACATGAAGGGTGACGGTCGCTGGAAGCTCTACGGCTCCTACGGCATCTTCTACGACAACACCAAGCTGGAAATGCCTCGTGGCTCGTTTGGCGCCGACAAATGGGTGGATTGGTATTTCGGTCTCGACACCTTCGATTGGCCGTCGATCGTCGCCAATTGCCAGATCCAGGAGAATTCCATCGAAGCAGGACTGCCCCCGGGTTGCCCCGGCCAGTTCCTCTTCGCTGCCGATCGTCGGCATCCGTCCAACGATCCTGACGACTCCACCATCGATCCGAATTTGAAACCCATGGAGTCCAACGAGATCACCATTGGTGTTGAGCACATGCTGAACCCCAAGATCGCCATCGGCGCTCGCTTCGTGCACAAAGAGCTGGAGCGCACCATTGAGGATGTGGGTGTGCTCGATCCCGCGATCGGCGAGGTCTTCTTCATCGCCAATCCGGGCGAGGGCGTGGCCACCGATATTCTCGGTCCCAACTTCCCGAGCCAGCCGAAGGCCGAGCGCGAATACGACGGTTTGACCCTCACGTTCCGCAAGAACTTCAGCAACAGCTGGGGCCTCAACGCGAGCTACACCTACAGCCGGTTGTACGGTAACTATTCCGGCCTGGCCAGCTCCGACGAAGACGGTCGGTTGTCGCCCAACGTCAACCGCTTCTTCGATGGTCTGCAGTCGAGCTTCGACGCCAACGGAAACGCCGTTTACGGCCGACTGGCTTCGGATCGTCCGCACCAATTCAAGATGCAATTCATCTACGAGACCCCTTGGGGCTCGATCGTCGGTGTCGACCAAAGGATCGCTTCCGGCACCCCGGTGACCACCGAATACGATGTGTCTCCTGGCCTGCCGTTCTTCCCCTATGGTCGTGGCGACCGAGGCCGGACCCCGACTCTGACCCAAACCGACCTTTACTTGGCCCACGAGTTCCCGGTCGGCGCGGATAAGGGGTTGGAGATCAGCCTGAGCATCTTCAACCTCTTCGATGAGGATGCGGCGATCGACATCTACAACTCGGGCGTGCTGAGAGACCTGCCGTTGTCGGAGCAGGAGTTCTTTGCCGGCTTCAATCCTGAGCAGGTGATCGACAGCGAGAACGTGCCTCGCGACCCACGCTTCGGCTTGGCCGAGGAGTTCCAGAAGGCGCGCTCCGTGCGCCTCGGCATCCACTTCCGCTTCGATTGATCGAAGTCTGCTCGTAGGAGCAGATGCAGCATAGGAAGAGGGAGAGCGGTCTTCGGACTCTCTCCCTTTTTCTTTGGCAGGTTTGAGCAGTAGCGAGTGGCAAATGCTCTGCCGACCGGGCATGAATTTGTCGATTTGCCTTTTTATGCCGACAAAGACACGGCTGATGAAGACACGTGATATTTTGATCGGCCATGGAAATGTTGCGGGAACAAATGGAAACCGTAGTGGTCAATCTTCTGGGACCCTATTTGGGCGAGTCGATGGCCCGGGCCTCGGTTTCCGGTCATTGCCGCAAGCTTTCTATCCACGGAGAAACCGTAGAGCCGGCCGAAATGGAACAGCTGGTGGAGCAGTTGCGCAAAGGCATGCTGATTTTTGTCGGGCCTGAAAAGGCGGAGGCCCTAGCAACGGCTCTGAGAAGAAACCTCCATTTGGGAGCCGACCTTTGACCGTGGGCCTTTCACCCACCGTTCGGCGGTTGTTGACCTGGGCGCTGTTCGGCGCAATGCTGATCGGTTTGGCGATGATTGTTGCCGCGGCCTTCGGTTGGGCAGGATTGAGAGCGGACCACGGGCCTGCGCTCACCGTGGTGGCCCTCTCAAAATGGACGGTGCTGCTGCTCGGTGGCGTTGCGGCAACCGCCTGCGCTCTTCGTTTGACCCGCCGATCATGGCGTTTGATGGCCGCCGGGCTGTGGTTATTCGCCGCGGGCCAGTCGGTTCTGGTCTATTTCCAACTGATCCGCCATGAGCCGACCCCATTCCCTTCACCGGCGGATATCTTCTTCCTCTCCGGCGTTTTGCTGATGGCCTTGGCCCTGGGAGTTTTCTTATTGGAGCTGTCGCGGTCCGGATTTCCGATCGAGCTCGGGGGACGTCTTCCGTGGATCGCCCTTTTGGTGATGGGCGCAGGCTCATTGGTCTCCTGGATCATGCTCCGGCCGCTCTTGCCGGTGGAGTCCTTCGAGACCAAGACCGTTCTGAGCTTGCTCTATCCACTGACGGATCTTCTCCTCTTGGTGCCGGTAGCGGCTCTACAGCAGGTAACCCTTCAATTCCGTGGTGGTGAGGTTTGGCGGGTTTGGACCACCATTTTGATCGGCTTCGGTCTTTTCCTATTAGGGGATCTCTCGTTTGCCCTCTACTTGGAAGATCCCTCTCGGCTGCTGGCCGCTATCGTCGACAGCTGCTACCTCGTAGGTTACGGCTTGATCTCGAGAGCCTTTGTGCTTCAGCTCGGCATTTTGGACTGAGCCTTCCTCCCCAGCCGGCGATCACGCCGTCCTTCCGCAACATTCAATTCCTCGGCCCCAACCCGGAATCTCACCAGCCTGCTGAAATTTCCGGGCTAAGGGTTTTTCGGCGGTTCGTCGCACTGATTGATGACACGAAGCCTTCCGTGTGGCTCAAGCACACTAGGCAATCACGCCGAAGAAACTTTAAAAGGGAATTGTCATGACCAATCAGCCGAAAAATGCGCCGACTTCTTTCTGGATCATCAGCGGCGTCTTCCTGCTCTGGAATCTGATGGGGGTGATGGCCTTCTTCATGCAGGTCACCATGGGACCGGAAGCTCTGGCCGCTCTGCCCGACGCCGAAAGGGCCCTCTATGAAGCCACGCCGGCCTGGGCCAACGCAGCCTTCGGCTTGGCCGTCTTTGCCGGCGCCCTGGGCTCGCTATTTCTCCTGCTGCGCAAAGCTTGGGCGCTGCCGGCGTTGGTGGCGTCCTTGGTGGGCATCGCGGTGCAGCTCTTCCACGCTTTCGCGCTCAGCGATGCCTTCCAAGTCCTGGGAGCGGGAGGTTTGGTGATGCCGGTATTGGTCACTGTGGGAGGGATCTCCCTGCTGCTCTTCGCACGATCCGCCCGCAGCCGCCAGTGGATCGTCTAGCCCGGAAATTTGCGGGCTAGACGGCCTCAAGGTCGAGGCGGTTTTCGAGATGCTCTCGAAGGTGGTCCTTTGAGGATCCTTTCGACCGCTTGGCTCAATCGCCGCTCGCGGGTCGCGGCCGCTTTGGCGGAGTCCAGCCATCGCACCAGCTGTCGCCGATCGGCCGGTGAGCGGGACCATAGATTTTCCATGCCGTGGGGTGTTGCCGCCAGCCGATCCATCAGATCTTGGGGCAAGTCGGGCTCGCCGCGGCTGGGATCCGATCCCACGACCAAGGTGATCTCGTCCCCCGCGTCGGCGCCGGCGGCATCGCAGAGGGCTTTGGCCACGACCAATCGAAAGCCGCCGCCCTTGTTGCGCAGCAAGGAGGTCGAGACCACCCTGTCGCCGACCCGAATCCGCACTGGAATGGTGGCTTGTCGACCTTCGGTGGATCCAGGCGGGCCACCGAAGGCCTTGGAGATCTGGTCGGGAACCCGCACGCACCGTTGGACGCCGATCCGGTAGAGGGTGGCGGTGAAGAAGGATTCTTTTCCCGTCATTACTTCCGCCCCCTTTCTTCGCGGGGATCGCAGGCAGCTCATTCCCGTGGATCCGACTTTCTTTGCGCGGCCTTGGGTGGACGTGGAGCGCCCAGCACATATTGACCCGGCCATGGCTGGTCGAAGTAACCGTAGGTTTCAGCGGCCCGGCGGGTGAGGTAGGCGTCTCGGAGATGCGGTCGGGCCATGGCCACCAGGTCGGCTCGACCGGCGGCGAGAATGGTGTTGGCTTGATCCGCGTCCAGCACGGCCCCCACGGTCATCACCGGGATATCGACCTTATGGCGGATAGCTTCGGCGAAGGGAACTTGGTACATGCGGCCGTAGTCCGGTTGCGATTCCGGTGAGTTGCCGGCGGTCGAAACGTCGATCAGGTCGCAGCCCGCTTCCGACAAGAGCTGGGCGAGCGTGACGGAATCCTCGAGGGTGGTTCCCCGTTCTCCCAGCCAATCGGTGGCGGAAATTCGCACCGCGAGAGGGCGATCTTCCGGCCAAGCGCGACGCACCGCGCGGAAGACCTCGAGGGGGTAGCGCAATCGGTTCTCGAGCGACCCGCCATATTGGTCCTGCCGCTGGTTGGAAAGCGGGGAAATGAAGCTCGACAACAAATAGCCGTGGGCCATGTGCAGCTCCACCAGATCGAAGCCGGCGGCCAGGGCGCGGCGAGTCGCGGATACGAAGGCTTCACGGACGGTATCCATATCGTGCCGATCCATGGCCCGCGGAGCCGGCCAGCCGTCTCGGTAGGGTAGGGCGGAGGGAGCGAGGGTTTGCCAGGCACCTTGTTCCTCGGTAAGCGGGACGTCGTCCCCCTGCCAAGGATGGAAGACCGAGCCTTTTCGCCCGGCGTGGGCAAGCTGAATGCCGATTTTGGTGCCGCTGTTGGCGTGCACGAAGTCGACGATGCGTCGCCAGGCCGCGGTTTGCTCGTCATTCCACAGGCCGGTGCATCCCAGGGTGATGCGTCCCTCCGGCGTGACGTCGGTCATTTCGGTGATCATCAGACCCGGGCTGCCGATGGCGCGGCTGCCCAAATGCACCAGATGCCAATCGTTGGGCAAGCCGTCCTCGGCCGAGTATTGGCACATGGGGCTGACCACTAGGCGGTTGTCCAACCTCAGATGTCGAAGATCGAGGGGTGTGAAGACCGGAACCGGGATCTCGCCTTCACCCTGTCCCTCGCTCTCGGGGTCGCGGGATCGCAATCGATCGATCTGTTGGTGATGGAAATAGTCTCGGGCGCGGTCCACCAGCTCGGGATCCCGCAGCCGCAGATTGTCGTAGGTGATCCGTTTGGATCGGGTCATGAGGTTGAACGAGAATTGAATCGGGCTCTGGTGGGTGAATTGGGCGGATTTCTCGAACCACTCCAAGCTGGTTTGGGCGGCTTTTTGGAGCTTGGCCACATCGACCCAGCGATTCTCCTCGTATTCGTGCAGCACCTTGGGGATGTCGTCCAAACCGTGACGCTGGAATTCGTCCACTAAGGCGATGGCGTCTTCCATGGCCAATTTGGTGCCGGAGCCGATGGAGAAGTGGGCGGTGTGCGCGGCGTCCCCGATCAGCAGCACGTTTCGACGGCCGTCACAGAGGTGCCAGGTCTCGCAGGTGACCGTGGGGAACACTCGCCAAATGGACCGATTGTTGAGCAAGCGGTGGCCGTCGAGATCGTCGGCAAAGAGCTGCTCACAGAAACGGACGGTTTCCGCTTCGTCGGCGCTGTCGAGCCCGGCGGCCTTCCAAACCTCCTCGCGACATTCCACAATCCAGGTTCCCAGGTTCTCCTCGAAGGGATAGGCGTGCACTTGGAAGAGGCCGTGGGGAGTGTCCTTGAAGATGAAGGTAAAGGCTTCGAGGGGTTTGTCGGTGCCGAGCCACGTGAAGCGGCACTTTCGCCAGTCGAGGTCGGGGCGGAAGTGATCCACGAATCGGCCGCGGACCCAGGAGCTGACACCATCGGCTCCGAGCAGCAAGTCGGCCTCGGGAAGGTCTTCCAGGGAGCTGATCTCGCGCTCGAATTGAAGCTTCACACCGAGCTCCCGGCAGCGTTCCTGAAGGATCAGGAGCAAGGTCTTGCGCGAGAGCGCACAGAATCCATGGCCGGTGGAGACCACCTTTTCGCCACCGTAGAACGTCTCGATATCCCGCCAGTATTTAAACTCTCCAGTGATTTTTGCGTAGGTCTCTGGGTCGGCTTGCTCGAAGGCCGATAGGGTCTCGTCGGAGAACACCACGCCCCAGCCGAAGGTGTCGTCGGGCCGATTGCGCTCGATCACCTGGATCTCGACCTCCGGAAAGGCCTTCTTCATCAGGATTGAAAAATACAGACCGGCGGGTCCGCCGCCTAACGTTGCGATATTCATCGAGAGCTGGCTCCGGCAGTAGGGGTCGGCGTCGATCGAAGGACCGACTGGCAGGTAGGTGATGGGCCCGGCAGATCTTACCGGAGTCGACGATTGGATCCGAGAGCTTGATGTTATAGCGCCGGAGCGGGCATTGCAGGTCTTTGCAACCACCGATGTCTATAGAGATGCGAGAAAAATTCGGTCACTGTGATGGTTGAGGAGGCTCTTTTACGCCTTACCCAGTGAAGGCCATGCCAAATCCGCCGCAGGCGACCTTGAAGCCCACGGCGAATATCGAATGGGCTGCCGATCGGCCCAACCGGTACGTCTCTGTTCTGCCTCGGCTCGCGATGGCCCACATGCGCGAGCCAACCCCGAGGCGGCGGAGCTGCCATGAAGGACACCGGAGCTCCGCTGAGTTGGAGAGTGAACAGATGACAGCAGCGACCTTGCCCAGCCCGCAATCCTCGGAACGGTCTTCTCGTCGGCCTGATCCCGGCCGTCGGCAAGTCGGTTCGACGACGGTCAGGAATCCGGCCGCCCAATTGGCTTTTCAAAACACTCGGCCGAGCTTCGAGGATCAGCTCCGATTAACGGAAAGAAAACGGCGCAAAGCTAGGGTGGCGGCAGACCAGGTGGCGATTCAGCTGGTGGAAAGTCTCCGCTCTGAGGATTGGACGGATCGGGATGTGGAGCTTGTGATCGCGTCCACGGTGACCTGGCTTCCGCAGCTGGCTCCGAGCCTGAAGGCAAGGTGGTCCGAGCTCCCCGACCGCTTGGCGGCCTCCCCGGCGTCCCAGGCTCGAAGCTTGTTGGCGCGGTGGCAATTTCGGGAGCTCTTTGCCCAAGAGCTCTATTTTCTCGCCGAAGCGCTTTTCAGCGCCCTGCCCTTGGAGCAGCGGGATCCACTGTCCGTGGTCAGCACTCTGCACGTCTACTTCATGGCGTTGAAGCAGATGCGTCTCGGTATGGAGGATCTACCCCGAGATTTGCAGCTCAAAGTGCAGAGATCGGTGAGCTTCTTGCGCCTACATCTCGGCTCAGGGGACTATCGCCAAGGTACCCCGTATTGCGCATCTCCGGAGCTGCTCCTGTGCTTGATCAGCGAGCTGTGGCGCGAAACCGTGCCTTTGGCAGCGGAGCTACGACTTTCATTGGAACAGGCCATCCGCTGGGAGCTGGAGGTCGAGGCGGCGGTGACGCCCCTTTCCTGCGCGACACTGACCATCGCCGCCGAGAATCTTCATCTCAAAGGTGTGGATCCCCGGGAGCAGAGGATGGAGCTGATGGCTCTTCAGGGTCCGACCGGCGACTACGCGCCGACAATCTTTCGTCGGCCCGACGGCTCCGTATTCGCCGCCGGCCATCTGCTCAATCAGATGTTCATTGCCCGAGCCCTAGCCGGCCAACCGAGAACCGGTCGGGCCGCGTAGGTCGGGCCGCGTAGGTCGAGCCGCGTAGGTCGAGCCGCGTAGGTCGAGCCGCGTAGGTCGGGCCGCGTAGGTCGGCTAGGGGGCTGCTTCCAAGGCTCTGGACCGCTCCAGCCAGATCGCGGCTTCCTGCTTCCGACCGATGGCCTGCAGAAACTGGGCTCTTTGGGCGGCCATGAAGCCGTAGACTCTGCGGACCTTGGTTTTTGCTGTGGGCTGAAGATTGTCGAGCAGCAGTGCTTGCCAACGGGGCTCCGCAGGCTCGGGCTCCGGCTTTGGCGCCCCGGGGTGCAGCCGATAGGTCAGGGCTCGCGGGATCCATGTGTAGGCGGCCCCGACTCCGGTTTCGATCGGCACCATGACGTGGACCTCACGATCGGGAAGACTCGCGGCGATCATCGCTTCGATCAAGGCGTGGTAATGACGGGTCAGCTCGTCGGCGTCGAATGCTTGCCCCTGCTCCCACCGTTTTACCCCCTCGGCGTAGGGCCGCCCGGCCTCCGCGCAAGCCGTCATCAGGTCTCCGGCGCTTCGATCCAAATGGCTCAGATACCAGGAATACCGCAGCAGATTGAGATTGACGACATGGGCGTCCGGTCGGAAGCCTTCGATGCGCGAGAGGTATAGAAACGGCGCGTGGAATTGCCAATCTTTGGTCAGCACCAAGCCGCCTCTTTGGACATCCGCCAGAACATCTTCCACATAGTGGCGAGCGACTTGATCCTTGGAGCGATCCAGGTCCGGGAAGCGATCCATGACCTGCCAAATCCACAGGGCCGCGGCGATCAACGGCAGACCTGCGCGCAAGAGCGCCCGCCTCCCGTCGATGGAGCTTCCTTCGCCGGATCTTCCATCGATCAAGCGCAGGCCGCCGACGGCGCAGAGCCAAGCGCTGGCCCAGAGCGCCGGCAGTGCATAGGCGTCGCCGTCCTCGGCGATGTCGTACCAGGCGGCATAAGCGAGTGCACACCCACATCCCACGAGCACCAAGACGAGCGTCCGAGGATGATGCTTGCCCAGCACCCAGGCGCCGAGCATCGCCAGGAGCAAGCCCAAGGGAGTGAGATGGTCGAGCCACAGGCCGCCGAGCTCCATGAGGTTCTGCCGGAAGATCGTCCAGCTTCCTTGGGAGAGGTAGGAGCGGTATTGGCCGGCGCTGACGTGCCACCAGAAGCCGTGCCATGAATCCGGTGACCCCCAATTGAGCCAAGGTTGCCGCGAAGACGCCCAGGGCAGATACGCGTACGCGCACAGGCCGGGAAGGGAGCCGAAGGCCACGCGACCGTAGGCGAGCAGCACCGACAGAGCCCGTCCACGGTCATGCCGGCGCAGCCCCAGGAACATGGAGAGCATGAACGCCGGGGCCCACAACACCCATGAGATGTGGTGCACCCCAAGGCCGAGACCGACCCAAAATCCTACCCAGATGAGGCGAGCATCCTGTTTTGGGGCGCCGGGATCCCAAGAGGTCAAACACAGGACCGCGGCTCCGAAAAGAGCGGTGTTGAGGCTGTAGACCTCGGCGACGGTGGCGTAGAAGGCAGGGCTTGGGGAGCCGGCGAATGCCGTTCCGACCAGCGTGCACCACAGAGCCGCGGGCCACCACGAGGCCTCTGGCTGAGGGAGGCCTGGGCTGGGCGAGCGGGAGCGCAGGCAGAGCATGGTCAGCAGAGCCGCGGCCGAGGCGCCGAATACCGCCGACATGAGGCTGAGCCTGAAGGCCGGTGAGCCGATCGGTAGCCACGAAAAAAGATGGCCCACCAGCACGTAGAGCGGAAAACCCGGCGGGTGTGCGATGTCGAGCTCGACCGCTGCGAGAATCAGCTCTCCACTGTCCACGAGGGTGACGTCTCGGGCCGCGGCCGCGGTGAGAAAGGCGGCGGCCGCCACGAAAGTAGCCAACGGAGGACTCACCGTTCGGAAAAGCTCCATCCATCGGCTCTCGGCCAAGGGGGCGGTGGATTCTCGATCTGGGAGGGTGCCGGCGCTCATGGCGTCGGGGACTATAACGCAGCGGGGCGGGAATCCCAGGTGGAAGGAAATCCCGCGTGGCCCAAAAAGAAACGATCCCGAGCCGATGGGGCCCAGGATCGTGTTGTTTTTGCGCCTGGTTAGGGCGCGAGACGCTGGATCAGCGGGATCAGCCGGGCAGCAGATCCTTGACGCCGTCCTTCTCCTCGAGCAACTCTTGGTGGGTGGCATCCATCCGCTCTCGGGAGAAGTCGTCGATGTCGAGACCTTGCACGATCTCGTAGTCGCCGTCTTTGCACACCACCGGGTAGGAGTAAACGACCCCCTCCTCAATGCCGTAGCTGCCGTCGCTGGGAATGGCCATGGACACCCAATCGTCCGCCGCGGATCCGAGCATCCAATCGTGGATGTGGTCGATGGCGGCGGAGGCGGCACTGGCCGCGGACGAGGCACCGCGGGCTTTGATGATCGCGGCTCCGCGCTGCTGAACCGTGGGAATGAAGTCGTCGCGCACCCAGTCTGAGCCCACCAAGCCGGCGGCTTGCTTGCCACCGACCGTGGCATGGTTGATGTCCGGATATTGAGTCGCGGAGTGGTTGCCCCAAATAGTCATCTGACGGATGTCGGTGGGGTGGCTGCCGGTCTTGTCCGCGAGCTGGCTGATCGCCCGATTGTGGTCGAGGCGGGTCATGGCGGTGAATTGGCGGCGATCCAAGCTCGGAGCGTTGGCGCTGGCGATCAAAGCGTTGGTGTTTGCCGGATTGCCGACCACCAAAACCCTGACGTCGCGGCTGGCGTGGTCGTTGAGGGCCTTACCCTGCACCGAGAAGATCTGTGCGTTGGCCGCCAGCAGATCCTTGCGCTCCATGCCCGGCCCCCGGGGACGGGCGCCCACCAGCAGGGCCGCGTCGACGCCGTCGAAGGCCACGTTGGCGTCATCGGTGGTGACCACGTCGTGAAGAAGCGGGAAAGCGCAATCCCGCAGCTCCATCACCACGCCGTCGAGGGCTCCGAGGGCGGGAGTGATTTCCAGCAATTGAAGGCTGATGGGCTGATCTGGACCCAATAGTTGGCCGGACGCGATACGAAAAATCAGCTGATATCCGATCTGTCCTGCTGCTCCGGTCACGGCGACGTGCACAGGCTTGCTCATAGTCGGCTCCGTATTTTGGATATTTCGGGAAGGATTCCGAGGATGGAATGCATTGGAAGGAGACTTGTTTGCGGGGGCACGGCCCGAGGCGTGCAGCCTGATTTCAAGCTGGGCAGCTGCCGTTCCCGACGAGTAGGTCGTTACCCTTCAATCGTAACACTACCGCCTGGATGCGCAAGCAAAAATGGGGTAGATGGGTGGCTGGTGGGGTGTCGTTGCACGGCTCGGAACGGCCGTGGATCAGGGCTCTGGATCGGGAAGAGCCGAAAGCTGTCCGTGATACTGTCCCTAGGGAAATAATGATAAACTAGCATATCGTGTGATCTCGATAAGTGGCTGGATACATGGCTGGATTCCGAGCCGCCCGACCGGCGGTTCCTCGGAAAGAAAATTCGGGCTCGTTGGACCCAATGCAACCGTCCCAGGGGCGGAGGAGAAGTCTTGGACATGAAGCAGAAATCTCGACGCTGTGAGCGAAAGGTGGGCGTTTCAGCCTTCGGAGTGTGCTTGATTTCCACGGTTTTGTGCGCATTCGCCGGCATGTCCGCCGCGGTGGAGCCCGGGAGCCGCGGAACGGTCTCGCAGGAGCTGAACGCGTTGCGAGCGTTGTCTCAGCTCGAGAGCCTCGATAGCGCGGTGACGGGTGGGGCGAAACGGGTGTCGGCGTCGTCGCGGTTATTGTTGCCCTACTTCAGGGTCGACACCACCAATGGCGCGGGCGACACGACCCTCTACGCGATTCGCAACGAGTCCCTCGGCTCGATCACCGTCGATATTGATTACTTCGAGGTCGATAGCCCCCAAGCACCCCAAAGGACGGACCAAGTCGTGCTCGGACCCAAGGAAATCCACCCGGTCAACGTTCGCGATGTGGCCAATCTCGAGGTGGACGGAGCTGGAATTGCGGAAGGGTATGTGTTCTTCAGCGTGGTGGGAGGAGGATCGGTGCTTTCCGGGGATGCCTTTCAAGTTACGCCCGGGGATGCTTTTGCTACCGGTGAGCGAATGATCGACGCGGATCCTCAGAGCTCCCAGAGCGGGCTATGCAGCGTCTTTTCCACCCGCTTCCTTTCGGGCGGCGCGTTCAGCGGTGGCACGACCCTGACCTTTTGGTTCGAGGCGGAAACTCTGCCCGTGGATCCATCGACGGTGTCCTACACCCTTTATGACGAAGGCGGCGATGTGATTCTCACCAGCGACCTGCCCGTGGATCAAGTGGCGGGCCAAGTCACGGTCGAGACTCTCTTGGGCCCCTTCAACGCCAACGCCGGAGCCGTAGAGATCCAATTCTCAGGGCGGGTCGGCTATGTGGCGGCGACTTTGAGCGCCAGCGGCCTGTTTTCGGTGGGGCTGGACGCGGTCTGCCGGGACTGAGCACGGTTTCTGGGGCGAAGCTCCCCCCCGAGTCCTGGGGCGAAGCGGACCCTCAGGGGGTGAGCCGCCGGATTGTAGGGGTGAGCTTGAAATGTGTGTCCTCTGGGGAGGACACTCCTGCCGTCCAAGATCTGTCGACGGGCCCATGGCGGTTGATTTTCAGGCTTCTCGGTGGGTGGCACGGCCCTTGCTTTACTGTTGGGCAGGAGGTGACGAACCATGAGTCCGCAGCATTTCAACCCAGACAACCATCACCGCTCAGACGGCCATGAAGGCCGACTTCGATTCCATCGTCCTTTTCGATCAAACCGTCCATTCCAGTTTAGAGGTAGAGCTCTGAGCGCCCGATTGGGCGTGGCGGGTCTCACCCTGATGATGATCACCCCGCCGGTTTGGGCGATCCCGGAGAGTCAACCGGAACGCAGCCAACGGTCCGCGGATCAGCAACGCAAACCCCAGGTTCGCGGTCACAGCAGCAAGCCTAATAGGGACTCTCGCTCCGAGCGTCGCCGTGAGGGCCGGCGCAACGATCGTTCCGAAAGGCGCGGCTCCGCCAGCCAAAGGAATCATCAGGAGTCCCGAGGTCAAGGTCAGACCCATCGTCGCCAGGAGTCCCGTCGGGAGCATCGGCAAGACCGACGTCAAGAGCGCCGACGCAATCAGGATCGGCGACAAGAGCAACGCCACGAGATTCGCCGGGAACGGCGTCAGGATCACCGTCGGGATCACCGAGCCGATCGCCGCCAGGAGCGTCGAGCCGAACGAAACCATGAGCGTCGGCACGATCGCAGGGCTGACCAACGCCACGAGCGTCGTCATGAGCGCCGGGCCGACCGTCGTGACCACCGTGCCGACCGTCGGGATCATCGCCGGGATCATCGCCGGGATCATCGCTACGACCGTCGAGATCATCGCTATGATCGGCGTGACCATCGCTCAGACCATCAATACCGCGATAGGAATCGCCACCACGGCAAGCGCTACCATCACTACGACCGCAATCACTACCGGGTGAAGCGTGGATACGAGTCGAGATACCATCGTCGGGCCCGCCACCGTGAGTGGATTCGGCGCCAGAATCGAGCTTGGTACGACTGCCATGACTACGGCGGCTTCTACGTCAGGTTGGGACGTTATCTAGATTACCGCTTCGACATTCCGCGGTTTATCCGCCACGACCACCTGAGTCGCTACGACGAGTACTACTACGGTCAGGTCTACCACGGTCCCCACGACGAGATTTACGACGTGTATCTCTTCCCGGTCTACTTACATGATCGCGTGGAATATCGACCGTATGTCTATTGTGACGGTAAGTTTTTCGGTCGCGCCCGATTCGATTCCTACGGTGGCTTGAATTTCGAAGTCGGTTTCCGATTCTGATTCGCGAGCCAAAGGCAGAAACAACGCGGGAGGTCCCAGGGCCTTCCGCGTTTTGCGTCTTGGTGGTTAGAGCAGAGTGTCCCCGAAGACGAAGAAGAGCTGGCCGAGGCCCGCCAGCAGTCCTAGAAAGGCCCCCACCAGGATCAGCTTGAGCTCGTCTTCTTGGAAGCAAGGCCGGAGCAGGCCCTGGAATTCTTCCGGTGGCATCTCTTCCATGCGCTGGCGCAGAAGCGACTCGATGCGTTGGGAGCGTTCCTGATTGAAGTGCCAGTCGTCGAAGGGCTCGGTGGACACCTCCACGGATTTCTCTCCCACCTTTTCCGTGATCTCTTCCATCTTGTCGCGACCCACGGCGATCTCCACCGGCAGGTCGAAGGGGCTGACGGTTTCGCGCACCAAAGGCGCGATGCTCCTGCGGACCAGCTCTCGGCTGCGCTCCTGCTTGGGGCCGTTGAGCATGGCGTGGATCACCGAGCGGACATTGACGATTTCGGTGGTGACCAATCTGCACCAAGAGGCCGCGACCTCTTTCTGTCGACGCAAGAAAATTCCCTGGAAGGTCCAAGGCCCGATGCGAGTCGGCTCGAGGGGGCGAAAGATCACGTTGAGGGCGATCCAATTGGTGGCGTAGCCCACCAGCACACCGAAGGTGGGCAAGACCCACGGCTCTGGATAGAACACCCACACCGCGAGCTGGATCAAACCGAAAAGAAAGCCGAAGTAGAGGCCCGAGCGCACGATGAATTTGAACTCGGCCGAGCCCGATTCGAGAAATAGGCGATTCAGAAGCGCCCGATCACCGGTCAATCGGGAGACGATCATCTCCTTGAAGTCCACCAAATTGTCGATGTCGCTGTTGGCTTCCGCCATCAGCCGGTCCACCAATACCGGCAGATGATCACGGGCCCGGGCGTAGATCCGTTGTTTCACCAAATCCGGCGTGCTGCGCCAGAGGGCGTCGTCCTGCCGGAACATAATTTCGTCGGTGTAGCGCTCGAGGCGAGGGGTCATCACTTTAACAATCTGATCGGCGATTTTATCCGGCTCCATTTCTTGAAAGAGCTCCGGTAGGGTACCGAGCTTGCTCATGGTGGAGTCGACGAAAATGCCGGCCATGCGGCCGGCTTTGGAAGGAATGATGCCCTGCCAGCCGAGAAACGGACGGATGCCTTTGAACTCAACGGGTTTGAAAGTCAGCTCGATGGCCGCCCAATTGGTGCCCCAGCCCACGAGGCCCGCCACCACCGGAATGGACGCGTATTTCCAGAATTCGGGATGATCGAAAATCTGGGCCGGCCAAGCCCAAATTTGGAGCGATTGGAGGAGCTGCCACATGGGCCGCAGCATATCGAAAATGACGGTTGCGGTTCCGGCCCAGGGCACGATTGGCAGCTCCTGTGGATTCGAGTACCATGGCCGGATGAGGATTGAGCACCAGTCGGGCCCCGACCAAAAGCTTCTATGAGCATCAACGGCGTTCTAGAAGATCTGCCCTTGGCGGATGTGTTGCAGTTCGTGCACCTCGGCCGGCGCACGGGCACGCTCTACATGTGGATCGACGACGATGACCAACAGGCGGAGATCGGCTTTCACGACGGCAAGATCGTCAGTGCTTGGACGCCCAACCAGCGCAAGCTCGGAGATCTCCTGGTGGCGGCCGGCCTGTTGGAGCCCGCGGTTCTAGGACGTCTGCTGCAGGATCCCCGTCTGCACCGCAAGAGCCATACCCTGGGGCAGCTCTTGCTCGAATCGGATCTGGTTGCCCGTCGACAGATTCACGACGTGATCCGCGAGCAGGTCAAGGCGACCATTTTCGAGCTCGTCACGTGGCGCAAGGGCAATTTCCACTTCGAGATCGACGAGCTCAACCCGGTCGACGACCTGGCTTTGGCGCCGGGAGAGATCCTCCAGGACTTGGACCTCAATACCCAGATGTTGTTGCTGGAAGCGGCACGCGTATTCGATGAGCAGCGCCGGGGCAAAGTCTCGGCGAAAGAGCCGGCGGAGTCGGAGCTCGATCGTCGATTGCACCGCGCGGGTTTGGGCAGGGCTCCCACCCAGGATCGCTCCACCAACGGCAAGAACGGTCGGCGGCCACGTCACGACAGCCCGAGGACCTTGGAGGCCATCCGCTGCCAGGTGGTGAGCGACGACAAGGATCTCCTGGCTTTGTTGAGATCCAGGCTGCCCCAGGAGCTGGTCAAGGTGGTGTCGATTCGGCTGCGGGAAGCGGGCAATCGATTCCCTGGGGAGTCCGAAGCACCCATCGTTTTGATGGACCTGCGCCAACCGGATCTATCCGCGGCCAGTCTGGCGGGGGTCGCCCGGACCCGTCCGGCGGCGCCGCTGATCGCCCTGGCGTCCAACGAGCAGGAAGCGGTGGAAGCCCGAAAGGCCGGCGCGGTGGCGGCGCTGCTTCCGGGGGACGACTCCCTGGCGGATTGCGTGCGCAATCTGGTGCGGGTGTTCAGCCATCCCACGCCCAAAGGGACTTTCGGCTCCGCGGCCAAGGGCGGCTTCAGCCGTTTCCGACGGGTGGTCTTCGACGTCCAGAGCGGATTGTTGTCGGCGACCATGGCGCTTAATTTGATGCATGTCATTTCGGAGTCGGTGGAGCGGGCGATGCTCTTCCTGGTCCAAGAAGACACCTTGGTCGCTTGCGGCGCTTTTGGTTTTGCGGTCAATGGTGAGCCCCTCGCCACCGCTACTCGCAACCTCCGCTGGCGTTTGGAGCCGGGCAGCGTCATGCAACAGGCTCTCGAGCAAGCCCAGCCCGTGTCCGTGCGCTTTGATCGCGCCGGCTTGCCCGACGAGCTGGCCGCGAAAATCGGCCGACCCGCCTACGAGGAGGTCGTGCTCTTCCCGGTGCTCGGGGCCGAGCGACCGATCTCCCTGATCTACACCGACAACGGCAATCTCGACGAGGAAATCCAAGACATCCGGATTCTCGAGCTGGCCACGTCCCAGGTGGGCGTGGCGTTCGAAAACGAGCTCTTGCGCCAACGGCTGGGAGACCTCGGCTTGACCATGGATTCCGACTCCTTTTTGGAAATTTCCTGAGCCGCCGGACTCTCGGCCCGCGGTGGTAGCATCCCGGGATGAACGAGCACTCTCAACCCGGCCGTCCCTTGGTGCAGGAGCTTTTCTCCGTGCCTCGGGCTTTGATCGGCATGTTGCATCTGGGCGCTTTGCCCGGCACTCCTCGCAGCCGGGATTCCGTGCAGGACATCGCGGATCGAGCGGTGGCCGAAGCGCGGATCTACCGCGACGCCGGCTTTCACGGTTTGGCGATTGAGAATATGTCCGACCTGCCGTATCTGAGGGGCGGGGTCGGTCCCGAGATCACCGCAGCCATGGCGGTGGTGGGAGCGGCGGTCACCCGGGCGGTGGATCTGCCCCTCGGGGTGCAGGTTTTGGCCGGGGCCAATCGCGAGGCCCTGGCGGTGGCCAAGGCCTGTGGCGCGGCCTTTGTTCGGGTCGAGGGATTTGTCTTCGCCCACGTGGCTGACGAGGGCATCCACCAAAGTGATGCCGGGGAGATATTGCGTTACCGGCGCCAGATCGACGCTGAGGGCGTCAAAGTCTTCGCGGACATCAAGAAAAAACACGCGTCCCACGCTTGGACCGACGATGTCGGCTTGGTGGAAACCGCGCGGGCCGCGGCTTTTTTCGGCGCCGATGGCGTGATCCTCACGGGCGTGTCCACGGGCCGGGCCGCCGAGCCCCGAGAGCTTGAAGATCTGGTGTCCGGCTTGGGCGCGCAACGTCCGATGCTGCTCGTGGGCTCGGGCATCGACACCACCAATGTGGTGGAGTATGCGGCCGCCGACGCGCTCATTGTCGGCTCGTCGGTTAAAGAAGGGGGCTCCTGGGATCAGCCCCTAAGCCCTCAGAGGGCGGAGGCCCTGGTCCGGGCTTTCGAGCAAACGTGAGCGAGGCATCGGGCCGGAGCGAGCGGCTGGACTTGGTGGTGGTCGGCAACCTGGTGGTCGACGATCTGGTTCACGCCGACGGCACCACCCGCATGGGGCAGGCGGGCGGCGCCGTGATTTACGTGGCTCTGGCGGCTCGTTGCAGCGGATTGAAAGTCGGGATCCTCAGTCGGGTCGGCGCCGACTACCCGCGCTCGATGCTGGAAGAGCTCAGTGCCCGTGGAATCGACGTCTCGGGCATCCAACCCATGGACGGGCCGGGCCTGCGGCTGTGGCTGCTCGACGAAGGTGCCAAACGCCAGGTGGTGCATCGGCTGGAAGGCCCGAGTCACGGTCAAGCGACCCCGAAACCCGGCGATCTGCCGACGGCATGGCGCGACGCAAAAGCCGTGCATCTGGCACCCATGCCCTTTGAGGATCAGCTGGCTTGGGTGGCGGCCTTATCGGAGACGAGACTGTTGGGGGCACAGCAGGATCGACCTCTCCTTTCCTTGGACCCCTTCGAGCTGCTCCGTGACCCGCTCGACCGCTGGCGGCCGTTGCTCGATCCCCTCGACGTCTTTTTCGTCAGTGAAGACGAGCTGCTCCTGCGGGGCGACGCCGAGGCGACCTTGCTTCCCTTGATTCGGCAGGATGCGGCATTGGTGCTCAAGCAGGGGAAGCGGGGCGGGGTGGTCTGGCATCGAGGCGAGCGTTCGACTTGGTCGGCTCGGGCCCAGCGGGTGGTGGACACCACCGGAGCCGGCGACGCCTTTGCCGCGGGATTCCTGGCCGGCCGTTTGGGGCATCAAGACGTTGAGAAATGCGCGGAGCTGGCGGATGGGGCCGCAGCCATGGCCATCGGTGGAATTGGGGCGGAGGGGCTTCTGTCGGCGGATCCTGCCCGTGAGCGGGCGAATACAGAGGCGTTGCCGGACAGCGCCTATCTACCCCTCGTCCGGATAGCGCCAGTGGGGAGCGGCTCGCCAGCGAAGGGCGGGCCGAACCAGCGGGGCCAGGGCCGGGCCGAGAAAGCTTTCCGTGAGCTCGCCGTCGCGCAACCGAATGGATCTCACCACGGCGTCCCAAAGCACGGCGAGAAAGAACATCAACACCAAGGCATCGCCGGGGATGGCGGAGTCTTGGGTAATCCGAAAGGCGCCGACGGCAAGCATTAAGACGGCGAAGAAGATGGAGAAACGGATCGAGCCCCGGGTGTTGCGCCAGCTCTCGTAGCCGTAGATCTCTGCCAAGGCTTCCTGGAGCTTTGGGTCGGTATAACCCCAAAGCAGGCCGAAGGACTTGACCAAAGAGCCGATGCTCAGCCGCTTCTGGGCGCGATAGACCTCGCGCACTTCCTTCGGATCGTAGGTGTGAACGTCGCGGAAGAGGACGTCTTCGGCGGCTTCCTGGAGCTTGAATCCGTAGGGCAGCTCTTGGGACGGATCCTCGGTTCGGTCTTCGAGCACGTACCGCCGTCCCTGCCAGTCGATGGCGTGGATGTTGGCGCTCCAATGCCCCTTGGGCAACAAGGAGCGAACTTCCAGGCGATGCTTGCCGTCGAGGCTCGGGGGCAGGTCCCGGATCTGATCCTCGGCTTCGAGCCATTTCTCACTCGGGCCCTGGATTGCCCTGGCCGTGGGCACGAGATCAGGGGTCTTCCGGTCCGACGACTTGCCCAACAAGCTGCTGATGAGCGAATACGGGCCGGCGACCAAGAAGGTGCCGATCGGTTCGTCGCCGATGCCGCTGTTGATTCTGAACAGGGATTCGACCACCAGATAGAGAAAAACCGGAAAGAAGAGAAAGGCGACGTCGGCGTAGGCGGTGAGGAACCGACCCAGGGGAAAGCCTTGAAGTCTGGCGAAGATCAACAACAAGGTGGCGATCGATCCGCTGCAGAGCACTGCGGCCGAAGCCATGGTGCCGAGCGCCGGTCGGATGCCGTATTCGAGCTCCAAGCGCTCTTGGACCTCCCGGGGAAGCATGCCGACGAAAAAGATCAACCAGCCCGCCCGTTTGGCTTTCCGTGCCCGGATCAGCTCCAGATGATAGGCCGCCGTCGCCCGTTCGCAAGCTTCGGGGGTCAGCTCTTGGGGGGCACGGATCGGATGGTTCGACGGCCACGGCTCGAGGTGGTAGAGGGTCCTCGATCCGGCGGACGGCCGTTCCATGCGAACGACCTCATACCAGCGCTCTCGGGCCCACACCGCGGTGCCTGGAAACGCCGGTCGGCTGGGGACACGGGGCGGGCGAGGCCGCCAGCCGGGAAGCACAAAACCCGCGTCCACCTGGAGACGGTCAGGCCGTGAGGGATCAAAGGTGGAGAGCACATCGCCGCCGATCCGCTGTCGGTACGGCAGGGACGGTTTGTTGGGCGAGTCCCTCAAGGTGCGGCTAGATCTTGCCCAGAAGCGGCGTCATCGGATGAAACCAAGGCCGGATGGACCGAGGACGGAAGCGAAGCTTGTCTGAGCGGCACAGCTTTTGAATCGGCATGAGATCTACCACATCAGTGCTTTGTATCGGAACGTCGGCGGTCGCGCGAGTTCGTAGCGACGCCCGCAGGCCATCCGGCCGCCGAACACGAACGAGTTTCAAAGCCGATCCCCGCTAGCGTTCCACCCAGTAGTTTGGAGCTTCCTTGGTGATCGTGACGTCGTGGGCGTGGCTTTCTTTGAGCCCGGCGGGGGAGATACGGACCAGCTCAGAGCGGAGTCGCAGGTCTTCAATCGACGAGCAGCCCGAAAGCCCCATGCCGGAGCGCAGACCGCCGATCAATTGTTGCACCATCTGATGCACGCTGCCTTTATAAGGCACCATGCCCTCGATGCCTTCCGGCACCAATTTGGAGAGAGAGTGGTCGCCGTCTTGAAAATAGCGGTCCGCGCTGCCTTTAGCCATGGCCGAAAGGGAGCCCATGCCCCGATACGCCTTGTAGGTGCGGCCTTGGTAGAGAATGGTTTCTCCCGGGCTTTCCTCGGCGCCGGCAAAGAGAGATCCGATCATCACACAGTGGGCACCGCAGGCGATGGCCTTGGCCAGATCACCGGAGAACTTAATGCCGCCGTCGGCGATGGCCGGCAACCCGGCGTCCTGGGTTGCTTTGACCGCATCCATGATCGCTGTGACCTGGGGCATGCCGGCTCCGGTCACGATGCGGGTGGTGCAAATCGAGCCGGGTCCGATACCGACCTTGACCCCGTCGACACCACGCTCTATCAACGCCTTGGCTCCGGCTTCCGTGGCCACGTTGCCGGCGATGATCTTGAGGTCGGGGAAACGTTGGCGAATGGCGTCGATGCCGTCCAACACCCCTTTGCTGTGGGCATGGGAAGAATCGATCACCAGGAGGTCCACCTGGGCATCCACCAACGCCTGGGCGCGATCCATGGCGTCACCCGAAGCGCCCACGGCCGCGCCGACCCGCAACCGCCCGAGCTCGTCCTTGCAGGCGTTGGGGTATTTGGTCATTTTTTGGATGTCTTTGACGGTGATCAGGCCGCGCAGAATGTTGCCGTCTTCCACCACCAACAGCTTTTCGATGCGATGTTTGTGCAGGAGGGCCTTGGCGTCTTTGAGGTTGGTGCCCGGAGGCACGGTGACCAAATCCTTGGTGGTCATGAGATCGCTGACCGGTCGCTGGGCGTCGGTCTCGAAGCGGAGATCTCGATTGGTCAGAATGCCGACCAGGCGGCCCTCTTCGTCGGTCACCGGCAGGCCGGAGATACGGAAGCGCGCCATGATGTCGAGCGCTTCTTGAATGCTCTGATCGGCGCGCATGGTCACCGGATCGACGATCATGCCGGCTTCCGAGCGTTTGACCTTGTCGACCTCACCGGCCTGCTCTTCGATTGAAAGATTCTTGTGCACGATGCCGATGCCGCCTTCTTGGGCCAAGGCAATCGCGAGGGCGGACTCGGTCACCGTGTCCATGGCGGCCGAAACCAGGGGAATATTGAGTGAGATGCCGCGGCAGACCTCGGTTTTGAGATCGACGAGATTCGGGTGAACCTCGGAATATCCGGGGACGAGCAGCACGTCGTCGAAGGTTAAAGCTAAGCGGGGGGCGTCGAGACTGGCCATGGGCGAAGCTCTCCGGGTGCTCGAGAAGTTTGGGGGTGGGAGTCGGCGGCCCCGGCGGGGGTCGCGGTGCAGGCGAGGATATACTTTCGAGAAAAATTTGGCTATCGGCGGGAAATTTTCAAGGTAGCGGTCAACCTTTTCGTGGTCGGCGGTATCCTAGGTGTGATGGCCGTGCTGACCTCTTTCCGAAGCTCCGCAGCGGGACCGACGAAAACATCGTCTTCCGCCCCGCCTCCCACCGAACCAAACCCTGGAGCGGTGGAGCTGTCATTTGACGAGCGACGGGACGTTTCCTTAGCGCAAGAGGGCGACGTGCAGGCCTTCGAGCGGCTGTATCGACGCCATCTGGGTCGTACCTACGCCCTCAGCCTGCGCATGTGCGGAAATGCCTCCGAGGCTGAGGAGATGGTCCAAGAGGCGTTCATCCGGTGCTGGAGCAAGCTCGAGACGTTTAGGGGAGGCAGTGCTTTCGGATCGTGGTTGCATCGGCTTACGGTCAACACGATCCTCGGGCGTTGGAGATCCGCGGGGCGTTATCGCGAGCGGGTGGTGGCGCTGGAGGATTTGTCCGAGGTGCCCCATCCCCAAGTCCAGGCCGGCACCGGAGGCTCCCTGGATTTGGAAAGGGCGATCGCCGGCCTTCCCGACGGCGCCCGCACGGTATTTGTATTGCACGATATCGAAGGCTGGAAACATCGAGAAATCGCCGATCAAACCGGATTGGCGGTGGGCACCTGCAAGACCCAATTGCACCGAGCCCGAAGTCTCTTGAGAAAGGCTCTTTCGACCACGACGCCCGAGGTGGCTGATCATGACTGAGCACATGGATCGCGATTATTTGGCCGAGCAGCTGGATCGTCTGCCCATGGAAATGCAGCCGCAGCACGACCTGTGGCCGGGCATTGAGGCCAGGTTGGAGAGTCGTCGAGGCGAGGCTCCGAGCCGAGGGCAAGGAGCCGGTTTTGGACGCCGCTCCTGGGGGGTGAGGGAATGGGGATTGCAGAGCCTAGCCGCTCTGCTCTTCATGGCCGTGGGAAGCCTGATCACCTGGCTGTCTATCGGGATGTCCGGCGGCACGCCCACGGTTGCGCCGGGCGAGTCGGGCCCGCGAGTCGCGGCCCACGGCTCGGCTGGGATCGGTGGGGTCGCCCAGCCCATGGCGCAGACCGCCGGATCGGTCGAAACCGTCTCTTTCACAGGCCAGGCAGGGCATCCCCTGGATGTGGTGGAGGCCAATTACCTCCGGGCTCGCGACGCCCTGTGGTTGCAGGCGGTGGAGAATCGGGAAGCTCTGCCGCCGGGCACGCTGAAAGTCGTCGAAAAGAATCTCGAGATACTGGAGCGGGCGATCTCCGACCTGCGCAAGGCGTTGGCTTTGGATCCGGGCAATCCCAACCTGGAGCGGCGCTTGCTCGACAGCCACCAGCGATCGATCGACCTTCTGCGTCGGGTGGTGCGCGAGGTCTGACCCCCAGGAACCCGGCTTCCGGCTTCAAGTGGGTTGAGCAGGGACGATTCCTATCGTTTTTGGGTCGCGACGGCCTGATCCGGGGAGGAATCGGCTACGGTCGGTCGTTGGTGGTGGGCTAGTGAAATGGTAGCATTTGGGAATCTCAACATGAGGATTTCCCACTGGATGGACCCTTCTGCGACCGAACATCAGGCTGAATCTCCCTCGGGAGCCACTGCTGAAACCCCAGCCGTGACTCGCTCCGAGTCCAACCCAAAGGCCCACAAGATGCTTTGGGGTAGCCGCCCATATTGGATTCTGCTCGTCGATGTGGTGATCGCCTGGGTGGCGCTGTGGGCCGCGATCAACCTACGCTTCCTCGACGGTGAATCCGGCGACGCCAGGGGATTAGAGTCCTACTTCCAGACCACCCGTTTCGTGGCCCTCGGACTGGTTTTGATGCTGGCCCGCACCGCCTCGAATCTCTATTTCAGCCTGCACCGGTGGTCGTTCAAGTTCTCCAGCTTGCGAGACGGCGCTAGGGTGGTGTTGGCGGTGACGGCCGGCACGGTGATTTTCGTGGTGCTCGGATTTTTCGGCCTCCGCTCCTTCGGTTACGACGTTCCGGCCCGCGGCATCGTGGCCTTGGAAGCGATGCTGACCCTGGCGGGTCTGGCGGGATTCCGTTTCATGCCCCGCCTGGTTTGGATGTATCGAGCCGATTTGTGGGGAAGCCGCCGGGGGGTCCGGACGTTGATCGTCGGCGCCGGCGCGTCGGGCGAGATGCTGTTGCGCAGCCTGCAACGGGATCCGGACCTCGATTACCACGCGGTGGGTTTCGTCGACGACGACCGGACCAAATGGGGACATATCGTCGGCGGCAAGCCGGTGTTGGGCGCGATCGACGATCTACCGAAGCTGGCAAAGTCCCTCCGTGTGCGTCAGGTGGTCATCGCCATTCCCCGGTTGAAGTCGAGCCGCCTGCGCCAAATTCTGTCGGCGACCTTCGTCGATCCGGTGAGCTTCAAGATTCTGCCCATGTCCTTCGGCTCTCTCGAAGGGCGAGATCTCAACGAGACCCTGCGGGACATTTCCACCGAGGATTTGATGCCTCGCGCCGAGCTGGTCTTCCATTACGACGCGTCGTTGCCGGGCATGGATTTCGACCCGGATCGCTGTTTGCTGGTCGCCGGCGCCGCCGGATCCATCGGTAGCGAGGTGACCCTCCAGCTTCTGCGGTTGGGGGCTCGACGGCTGGTGATGGTCGACACGGACGAAAATGGCCTCTACGTGTTGCGCCGTCGTTTCGAATGCCTCTTCCCGGAGTCCGAGCTGATCGCCGAGGTGGGAGATATCCGGGAACGGAGCCGTATGCAGGTCCTCTTTGCCCGCCATCGTCCCAAGGATGTTTTCCATGCCGCCGCTCGGAAACACGTTCCGCTGATGGAGGCGGCTCCCTGCGAAGCGATCAAAACCAACGTGACCGGCACCCTGCACCTGGCGAAAGCGGCGAAGGAATTCCAGGTGGAGCGATTCGTCTTCATGTCGACCGACAAAGCGGTGCGCCCCACCAGCGTGATGGGGGCTTCGAAACGCCTCGGGGAGCTCGTCCTACAGGCCCTGACCCACGATTCTCAGACCCGCTTCTCGGTGGTGCGATTCGGCAATGTGCTCGATTCCGCCGGCTCGGTGGTGCCGCTCTTTCGGGAGCAGATCGCCCGCGGGGGCCCGGTGACCGTGACCCATCCCGAGATGCAGCGTTATTTCATGACCATTTCCGAAGCAGTTGGGCTGGTGCTGCGAGCCGCTTACGGTGACTACGGACGCCTATGCGTGTTGGAGATGGGTGAGCCGCTCAAAATCGTCGACTTGGCGAAGCAGATGATCACCATGGCCGGCTTGGTTCCGGATGTGGACGTGCCGATTCAATTCACCGGCCTGCGTCCTGGAGAGAAGCTCTTCGAGGAGCTGCTGAACGATCAAGAGACCGTGGTCGAGACCATCGACAAGAAGATTCGGGTGGTCGAAGGTCCGCCGGCCGGCTCCGATCTCCTGTCCCAGGTAAGAGATCTGCAAACCGCCGCGGCGGCGGAGGACGAAGCCGCGGTCTGGGTGCTACTGCAACAAATCTTGCCGGAATTTCGCTCCTTGAAACGGTTGGGATCCCTGGAGAGCACAGATCTCTCGGGCTCCATCGCGGTCTGAGCCCCGTGGCGAATCTCCAGCGATGAGCCTCCAGCGATGAGCCTTCATTGATGAATATCCTGTGGGTCGCCACCAAGGCTCCGTGGCCGGCGGTGGACGGCGGTCGATTGTTGATGCATCTGACCCTCGAAGCCTTGGCGGAGGCGGGGCATCGAGTCACCGTCGTGGCACCGTCTCGACCCGCCGACCCGCCGGTGGTCGGCGATCCCGTGGCTATCGTGCCCGAAGGCGTGGCGTGGGTACCGGTCGTTGATGCGTTTCGGCCCAAAGCCTTGGATTTGCTCCGGGCCTGGCCACGGGGGCGAGCTTTCTCCTTGGAGCGTCACCGCTCGAAAAAGACCGCGGCAACAGTGCGGGAGCTGCTGGAACGTGAGCGCTTTGACGTGGTGCACGTGGAACAGGTCCATGCCCTGGGAAATGTCCCGGAGTGGGGCCATCCTGGGCACGTCGCTCCACTGCCGGTGGTGCTCAGGGCGCAGAATGTGGAAAGCGATCTTTGGCGCCTGCTGGCGAGCCGTCGTGCTCGGGTCGGTCCGGCTTTGCGCTGGGAGGCTCGATGGCTGGCTCGGGCGGAGGCGAGGGCGGCTCGCGAGTGCGACGCGGTCGCGGCATTGACCGCTGAGGACGCCTGGAAGCTGTCTCAGCTGGCGGGCGACGGAGGGCGGGTGACCGTGATCCCTCCTCCTTTTCCGTCCCAGCTGCCGTCGGCGGAGGAGAAGCTTGACGGAGATCCCGCCCTCGTGATCTTCGGCAGCTCCGGCTGGATTCCCAACCGTGAGGGCACAGAAGGGTTCCTGAGCTCGATCTGGCCTGAGCTGGCTCGCCGCCGGCCGGGGGTCAAGCTGCACCTCTTCGGAGGTGGTGCGGATCTCAGCATCGGGCATTCAAGGGTGGAGCATCATCCGGCTCCGGACGACAGCCGTGACGCCTTCGCCCCAGGGAGCATCTTAGTGGTTCCTCTGAGCATCGCCTCCGGCATTCGAATGAAGATCCTCGAAGCTTGGGCGAGGGGTGTGCCGGTGATCGCTACTCCCACTGCGGCCGCCGGTCTTGGGGCAACCCACGGTGAGCACCTCTTCGAGGCCCAGACCGCGGAGGAATTCGTGACCGCGGTCGCCGAGCTTGTGCAGCCCGAGCGCTATGGGCAGATGGTGGAGGCGGGCAGGGAGCGCCTGCGGCGAGTCCATGCTCCCCAGGTGATCGCGGAGGCCTGGGAACAGGTCTATGCCAAGGTGATGGAATCGCCAAAGTGATCGGATCGCCAAAGTGACGGAATCTAAGCGCTAACCCTCAGCGCCGGCAAATGCGCGGGGGCGGTCTGCTTCGGAGGACGCCGCCAGCATGGCGAGGGTGGCTTCGTCTTCGGACGATTCGGCGTAGGCGGAGAGCACCTCGTGGGGCGTGCCGTCGGCCCGGACTCGGCCTCCGTCCATCCACAGGCAGCGGGTGCAGTGGCTGAGGATCTCCGACGGGCTGTGGGACACGATCAAGACCGTGGTGCCGTCGTTGCAGAATTTGTGGATGCGCTCGTGGCAGCGGGACAAGAAGCGGGCGTCTCCCACCGCCAAGACCTCGTCCAAGACCAGCACGTCCGGTTGCCAGGCGGTGGCGACGGCGAATCCGAGACGGGCCATCATGCCGGTGGAGTAATTGCGAACCGGCGAATGGATGAAGTCGCCCAAACCGCTGAATTCCACGATTTGATCCCGGCGTTCCTCCACCTCCCGGTGTCGATGGCCCCGCAGCAAGGCGTTGAGATAGATGTTCTCGTGACCCGTCAGCTCGGGGTCGAAGCCCGTGCCCAGCTCGAGGATCGGAGAGATCAGGCCGCGCACGGCTCGTCGACCTCGGCTCGGCGGCAACACGCCGGAAATCACTTTCGACAGGGTGCTCTTGCCCGCCCCATTTCGACCGACGATGCCCACCACCTCGCCCCGTTGAATCCGCAAATCCACGTCTTGCAAAGCCCACAGCTCGCGGTAGGCCAAGGCGCCTCGGACCCAATGGATGAAGTACTCCTTGAGAGCCGTGGCTTTTTGCTCCGCCAGCCGATATTTCAGGCTGACCGATTCAAGCTCGATGACGGGTTGGCTGCTCATGTAGGGTCGTTTCGAGATCAGAGATAGAACGGGATGCGATGGCTGGTTTTGCGGAATGCCCAGATGCCCACGAGCAGCACCATCACCGCCAGGAAGATCGAAATCGAAAGGTGGCTGAGGGGCGGAATCTTGCCGTAGTAGATCGGATCCCTGAAGACTTCGAGAATCGATCTAGCCGGATTATAAAAGACGATGGGGTAGAAGCTGTGCCCGGCGACGATCTCTTTGGGGTAGATGATCGGTGTCAGGTAGAACAATAGGGTCAGGCCTACGGTCACGAGCTCGATCACATCGGTGAAGAAAACCGCCAGGGGAGCCAGCAAGAGACCGGCCCCGAGGGTGAAAATCGCGGCGATCAGAATCGAAATGGGCAGGAAAAATAGGGACGGACCGAATTTATGACCGGTCAGCCAGATCAGGATGAGCACCGGCAACATGGCCAGGAAGAGATTGATGATGCCGGAGATGACCGTGGCGATGGGGAAGACCGCCATCGGGACCGGTAGCTTTTGGAGAATGTAGGCGACACTCCTCAAGCTGTTCATGGAGCTGACGATGCTCTGCTGGAAGAAATTCCAGAACAACAATCCGGCGAGGGCATAAACGGGATAATTCCGCACCTCGAATCGGAAGATGCTCGAAAACACGATGTAGAGCACGGCCATGGTCAGCAAGGGCTGGAGCATGGTCCAGATGAAACCGAGGAAGGAGCGCCGATACCGGACCTTGAGGTCGCGAACCACGAGGTTCCAAATCAGGTCTTGGTATCGAATGAGATTCTGCATTGGACTACCTGTCGCCGAAGAGAAAAGGCCGAGCCGGACACAAGGTTGCTCCGGACAGAAGGTTGCTCCGGACAGAAGGTTGCTCCGGACCAAAGCGAAAGCCGTCCCGGAGGTCGGGACGGCTTTTCTATCCTGAAGCCTGCAACGATGCAAGATCGTCGATAGATGCGTGGGGCGCCTCAGACGCCGGTAGACAGGCTCAGAAGGCGAAGATCAATCCGGCCCGCGCCTCGGATTGGAAGAAAAAGTCCTCGTTGAATTCACATTCGCCGTGCAGGAAGTAGTCGTCCGCGCAATAGAAGTCCTCGTCGTCCTCCATGAAGGTGGAGAAGATTCTGCCTTCCAGCCGCAGCCCGAAGTTCTCGTTGAACATCACCTTGACGCCACCACCGAGGCTGGTGGAGAAGCGGGTCTCGTCGGAAAGATCGCTCGGGGACGGTTGAAAGACCGTCGCACCCATGCTTCCGGCGATGAACGGACGAATGTGACCGGGAGTCCATTCATAGGTGACGCCGACGTGGGCGTAGGTGACGTCGAGGTCGAAGAGCTCTACGTCCGGTCCGAAGATGAAGCCTTCGTCGATCAGCACCGATTCCTGTTGATCCCAGAGAAACTCAAGGGTCCAATGGCGGCTGAGGCCGACCCCGAGGGTCAGGCCGATGCTTTCGGAATCCTCGACCTCCAGATCGAAGCCCAGATCGAAAATGAAATCGGTGTCGAACTCGCCACCGGACCGATAGACGATGGTCGGGGTGAGCTCGATGCGGCGATCGTCAGACGAATCGGCGGCGGCGGGCAAGGCGGCCATCAGGCCCGCGAGCATAGATATGGCGATCAAGGCAGCTGAAAGTTTTGAAGGTCTCATCTCTCTTGCTCCGAGGGGGTCAAGTCTTGGTTGTTGTCTCGCGAGCGGGGCGACCCAACGTCGGCCGAGCGAAAAGGCGGCTGGGCTCGTGGATGACCGGGCTCGCAGGTGCTCGGGCCGTGAGGACCGAGCATAATGATCGCAGGAGCAAATACGGTGCCGGCCGGCGGAGGCAGCCCGTTCGGGGGCAATGCCTGCTGATCATGCTTCTGGATACGCATGGGAGCGGGGTTCGTTGCAGGCATCGCCTCGCGGAACCGAAGGTTTTTAAAGGCGGGTGTCGGTTTTTTCTGACGGTGCCGTCGCTTTCAGACGCCGCCTACGGGATGGGTGTGGTCCTTGCCGATCGGCGGGAAGAGATCCGGTAGGTCGGCGAGGGTCTCGGCGGCCTTCCGGGCGCCTCCTTGCAGCTCCGACCGCAGCCGGCGGCTGGGCTCGCGCAAGGCGCCGGCCAGCCAGGAGGCGAGCCACAGCTCGCGATGGCGCTGGTCTTCGGACAGTCCTTCGAGCACCGAAACATGGAAGAGACCCAGCAGAAACGCATCGGTGCCCGGCGGATCGGACCGGTCGAGGGCGGTGGCGATCTCCATGGCCTGGGACTTCAGCTCCGGCAGCCGTCGGCCCAGGTCGACGAGGGTCTGCCATCGATGCCGGCCCAAGCACAGGATCTCTGCCCGACGTCGACTCAGGCCGGGGAGCCCGGTCCACTGGCTGAGCTCGGGATGTAGGCGAGCGAGAGATCGCCCCATCCGGCCGCAGCGCTGCTGACGCCTCGCGAAGGCCGCAGCGGTATAGGGGTGGTGGTGAAACGCCAGAGCATCTTCCAAGAAGAGGATACGCATTCCCCGCAGGCTCAGGCGATAGGCGAGCTCCGCATCCTCGAAGGCGGCGTCGGGAAAAGAGGTGTCGAAGCCGCCCACTTCTGCGATCGCCGATCGGTGCAATGAGATATTCGACGTGTAGAAGTGTCGGAAATCGTAGGCCCGGCCCGCTTTCATCCAGCCGTAATTGAATTGTTGGGAGCCGGGTCCGTCGATATGGCGCATGGTGGCGGTGAGCTCGGCCTCCGTCGGCCATCGGGTGAGACCCAACGCGGCAAGCCGGCCGTCGAAAGGAGACGCGCGATGAAATTGCCAGTGGCGCAGCAGAAGATCCGGTGTCGGCTCGATATCGTCGCCGGTAATAAACACCAGGTCGGCTCGGGCTGCTTCCAGGCCTTTATTGCGAGCCGCCGCCGGCCCAGAAGGGGCTTGATAAAGCATCTGCAAGGGGTAGCGATCCACCTGGGGCCTTTCCCTGAGCAGGACCTCCGAGCCGTCGGTGGAGCCGTCGTCGACCACCACGATCTCAAAGCTCAGGCCAGGGTTCTGAGCTCGATAGGCGTCGAGGGTTGCCATCAGCCGGGGTCCGCGGTTGCGGGTGGGCATGATCACGGAGAGATGGGGAGGCTGCCCTGGACCGACCGGGCTGGGCATCAGACGGCGAGCTCGGGCGCGATCCATGGACCAACTCATGTCTCTGATCGCGGCGGAGGTCCGCCGTGCCAGCACCCGTGCGGCCCGCCAAGGCAAGAGGGCGCGAGGGATTGTCGGCGGCGTTTTCGGCAAGGGCAGGTCCGCACCGGGACCGAGCTCTCGGCGCTGCCGCACGATGCGCTCGACCTCCGTCGCCAAGCGGGTGCTTTGCTCGACCTGCGCCTCGAGATCTTGGAGAGCCTGTCGGCGGGCTTGGGGGTCGGGAGCTTGTGAAGGGGTGATCGAGCGTTTGCGGGCTTCGAGCTCGGCGAGGTGAGTCTTCAGCTCAAGCGCCAGATCTTCGGCGAGCTGGGTCTTCAGCGGATCGTCGTTCACGGCGGCTCCCTGGAGCGATGCGGAGGATCAATGACCTGAGCCTTCAATGAACCTTGGGCTGCGCCGAGTCGAGGAAGGTGCCGATCAGCTCGAGCACCGCGTCTTGGTCGTCGAGCATGAGCCAATGCCCGGCACCCCGCAGGATGGCGACCTGAAGCTCGGGTTTTAGCCGATGCAGGCTGAAGGGTAGGTCATTGGCGGGGCTCAGAAGACATCGCACCGGTCCCTGGAAGGCCTTCTCGTAGGCTTCGAGGTCCTGGAGCGGGCTGTAAGCGAAACCCGCGGCCAAGGATTGATGCAACACGTTCGCGGGGGTCGCGCTGAGGTCGTCCAACACCCGCTCGGCCACGGCTGGATCGGAGCCTTGCACCAGCTCTCGATAATGCCATTCCAGGGTCTCATGGGCATCCGCCCGGCTCTCGTCGAGCACTGCTCGTCGCTCGGCCTCCGGAATTCGACTCTGATCGCCGTTGGGATCTACCAAGAGCAGCCCGGCTACCCGTCGGCTCTGACGACCGGCGTAGCTGATCGCCACCGCGGCGCCGAGGCTGTGACCGACGATGACGAATCGACGCCAACCCATGCCGTCGGCCACCGCGCCCACCGCCGCTGAGAGATCACTCATGGTCAAGGGGTTTTGGTCGTCGGCTGAGGTGTCGGACGAACCGTGACCTGGAAGATCGAGGGCGATGGCTTCGATCGACGCCGGCAGAGCGGTCAGAACGCCGCGCCACTGCTCGCAGCTGCCCCCCAGCCCGTGGACGAAAAGGATCGGCAGGTCCGCGGCCAGTAGGCTCGGATCGCTGTTCTTCTTCAGCAGGTGAAGAGAGCCACCCATGCCGGGGACCCAGAGCTGCTCGAGAGTCGATGCGTCCGGGGATCGCTGCTCGGCAGTGCTTGCCGAAGATCCGGCGCTGGACTTGGTTTCCGGTTCAGCGGTCTTGCCGATCCTTCCCGGGGAGCTTTTTCTCGGGCGTCGCCGTGCCGCGGCAAAACCCGCGCCCGCCCAGGCCAGCAATTTGAAAGCGCTCTTGATGGGATCGCGCTCACGGCCGCTCAATTGGAATCCTCCGAAGCCGGTTCCGACTCGTCATCGTCGGGATCTTGCCCTTCCGTGGGCTCAGCTCCCGAAGCGGAGTCGATGGTCCGCTGCCAGAGCGATTGGAAGGCGGGGGAAAAGAAACGCTTGCCCGGGCCGCCCAGATTGCCCTTCTCATTGAGGGATTCCGCCAGCAGGATCTGCTCCTTGGCGGCATCTTGGAGCCCGGTGTCCTTCATGCCATCGGCGATAAAGAGTCCGTGATAACACGCCGCTTGTAGGAGGGAAGCGTGGTAGCGCGCGCGATCCCGTTTGAGCTCCGCGGCTTCCAGAAGCTCCAGGGCGACTTGAAAATCCTGGTCCAGGAAAGCCTGGACCGCTTCGGTCAAGGCCTGGGGTGGCCGCCGAGATCGGGATCTCACCGTCTGGGCGCTCTTCTTCAGGCTGGCGGTGAGACTCTTCAGCTCTTCCAGACCGGCGTCCTGCCGTCGAGTTTCCGCTTGGCTCAGCTTGCGTCGCAAATCCTGGGCTCCGCGATCCAACCTAGGGGGAAACGGCTCCAGGTCTGAGATGGAATCCAAAACCTGCTGAGCCTCCTGCCGGGCACCATCGAGCTCGCGGGCGGCGCCGCCGCGGGCGGCGTGGGCTTCGCCGAGCAAGGATTCGGCGTCCGAGGCTAGCTTTTCGAGGGCCTTCGCCCCTTGGTCGGCGTCCCGCCGCGCGGTTGCCAAGAGGTTCATGTCGAGGGATCGGTTGCCCTGCTGAGACTTCTTAGCGGCTCGGTCCAACAAGTCGGCAGCTTCTTGGCGGCGCGTGGCAAACGAGGGGGAGCCCGTCGACCAGGTCTTGGCCAGAGCGCCTTGACGACTGAGGCTGTCGACGGAGTCGAGGGTGTTGCGCCCTCGGTTGACGATCTGATCGATCTCTTCCTTGGCCTGGCGAGCGTCTGTGACCTCTTGCTCACATCGGGCTTTGCGCTTGGCGCGGTCCCGGCTCTCGTCGCTATTGGGTTTGACGATGGCGAATTTTTCCGATGTCTTCCAGGCTTCTAGGGCGCCGCGACAATCTCCCCGTTCTTGCAGCACGATCCCCAAATAGAAATAGGGCGTGTAGCGTGCGCCGAGGGGTCGCCGCTTGGCCGTGGGCTCGTCGGCGATGGCCGAGCGCAGGAGCTTTTCGGCCTCTTGCCAATTTTGGGCCTCCACCGCATCCCTGGCTTTCTTGAAATCGTCCCAATAATTGGCAAGGGCCGCTGAGGGTCCGCAGATCGCAACGATCCACACAGCGAGAAGGGAGATTCGCACGGCTCGGAGACCGCCCGGTCGCCGATGGAAAAGGGTTGAAGCTCGCGGTGTCCTTTGCATATCAGCCTTCACTGCCACCAACCGTTGTCTTTGAAGAAGTCCAGCGGCAGAGGCTCGCCGAGCCGCTCGTTGCAGGTCACGATCGTTTCCGCGGTCACCTCCACCTCGCAGATGCGCTCTTGGTCCTCGGGCTGGTCGGCTTGCGGAAAATTGAGGGTCACGCGGTATAGGCCCTCGGGAGCGGGAAGAAATACCGGGGTCGTTGTGGATGCCGGCAGGCTCACCAAATTGCCCGAGTCATCGGTCACTTCCATGACCTCGGCCCATGGGGTCGCCACAACCACGATACCCGAGGACGGCGCGGCCGTGGCGAGTGGCTCGGTGGCGGTGGGCTCGAGGGGCTGCTCGACTTCCGGCGGTGCCTCGGTCTCGTCCTTGCCGCCGAGCCAGAGACCCAGACCCGCGGCGATCACCACCAACACCGCGATGCCGACACCGATGAGAAGCTTATGATGACCTCCAGAGCCGGCTTTCGAACCCGCCGGTGGGGCCTTGGCGGTCCTTGTCGTCCTGGCGGTAGGGGCCGCTTGCGGCGCTGGAGAGGTGCGGGCGTGGTCGAGCTTTATCGTCGGCAGATCCGGGCTCACCGCTGAGGGGGCTGCTTGCCCCGGGACCGCGGCAGGCACGGGGGGAAGCGGAGGATCGGCCGGATGCCGAGTGGCCGGCAGCCCGGTGGTCTGCTCCCGCCGCTGGATCGTTTGTTCCAACTGGCTCATGGCCGCCTGCAAATCCCCGGACGCCACGAGCTTGGAGATTTCCTCGGCGCTGGATTCCAGAACCGGTGGCGGCGAGCTCGTTCCCACGACGGTGGGCATTTCGTCGCCCCCTCCACTCGGGGAATCGATCATTTCGACGAGCCCGGGCTCGAGCACCACCCTTTGGGTGACGGCGGTGTCCAGGTTGTCGTCCGCGCCGACGACGAAGGTAGAGTCCTCGGCCGCGGCGTCGGGTGTGCTCGGTGCCGCGTTGGGCGGTGCGGCGGAAGGCGGAGCGGGTGTTGGTGGAGAGGCGGCCGGCTGGGGCACGGGCGGGGTCGGCTGTTTGGGGGCGATACCTTGGGGGGTAATACGTTGGGGGGCAATACGTTGGGTTTCCGCGGCCACGGCGCCCATGGGCTGGGTGGCCTTGGCCGCCTTGATGTCCGCGGACGCCACTTCCCGGGTGACGTCTTTGGCGGTGCGGGCGATCAAGCTCTGGGACAAGATCGAGCCGGAGGTGCTGGGCTCGTCCTCAGTGTGAAAACCGCTGGCCGGTGTGGTCGGTGGCGTGACAGCAGGCCATCGACCTTCCAACACCCCTTGGCGGATCTCCAGCAATCGACCCACCACGGTTTCCATATCGGGACATCGCTTGCCCGCGTCTTTTTCCAGGCAGCGTCCGATCAAATCCGAGAGCTCCGGTGGGCAAGTCGGCCAGACGGTCGCCAATGGGTCGGGGGATTTGTAGAGGATCTGATAGACCAGGGCGGAGATGGTTTTGCCCCGGAACGGCCGTTGATAGCAGAGCAGCTCGTAGGCCAGCACACCGAAAGAAAAGATGTCCGCGCGATGGCTGACCTCGCCACCGCGGACTTGCTCGGGGGGCAGGTAGCTGGCGGTGCCCATGGTGACACCTTTTTGGGTCAGCTGACTTTCGTCGTTGGCCAGCTTGGCGATTCCGAAATCCATGATCTTCGCCCGCAGATCCGGCAGCACGCGGATATTGGCGGGTTTGATGTCGCGGTGGATGATGCCGCGGGTGTGGGCGTAGGCGAGCCCTCGGCCGATTTGCAGCAAGACGTCTAAACGTTGGGTGACGCTCCACGCTTCCCGGCGACGGATGATTTCCCGCAGGTCCTCGCCACGGAGGAATTCCTGCACCAGGAACGGCACGCCGTTTTCTTCCGCGAAGGCCTGCACCGAGACGATATTTTCGTGCTCGAGCTGGCGAGAGATCTCCGCCTCGCGGGTAAAACGTTGACGCAGGGAGGGGTCTTCAAGGGTGCAAACCTTGATCGCCACGTCCTTCTTCATCAAGGGGTCCTGGCCGTGGTAGACCACGCCGAAGCTGCCTCGGCCCAATTGGCCGACGATGTCGTATCTTCCGAGCCGTTTGAAGCCGCTCACGATACCTCCATCTTAACCGTGCTCCCCGCGTTGCTGCTGTCTTTGGTCTCGCCGCTGCCGGCCTTCTCGTTCTCGTGCTGAATTCTCTGCCGCGGCACCCGCTCGGTGCAAGCCCAGCCAATGAAAGGCGGCGATCACCAGCGAGTGAGAAATGCGTTGCGAGCGCAATAGCCCGGGAATGGCGGTTTCGGGCTCGAGCACCACCCGGATGTCTTCGCCGTCATCGAGGGCCATTTCGCCGATTCGACGGGCGTTTTCGATCAAATAGGTGGCACAGACGTTGTTTTGAATCGCCGGGTTCGGATGGACATTGCCGAGAAAGATCGGTGGCTCGCCCACATATCCGGTCTCTTCTTCCAGCTCCCGGGCGCCGGCGGCCCCCGGATCCTCGCCCTCCTCGATCATGCCGCCCGGAATCTCCAGGGTGAAATCGTCGATGCCGTGACGGAATTGCTCGATCAGCACGACCTCTTGGTCGGGAGTGAGGGCCACAACATTGACCCAATTCGGCGCCTCGATCACTTGGTAGCGACCCACCTTGCCGGTGCGCGGAGAGCGTCGGTCCACGGGGCGGACCGAAAAGACTCGAAAGTCCGTGGCTTCTCCCTGCTTGAGGGTCGGCCAAAGCTCGAGCTGTGGAGAATCTTCCATCGATTAAGGAGCTCCGTCAAAAGTGGCTCCGGCGCCTCGCGACGAAGCGGGTCAAAGGTCGGGGCGGGTCGCCGAGTGGACGGGCCGTCCGCACTTGCAGTCCGGGCCGCCATGCCATAACGTCCGGGGCGATATGGAGGGCACACGAAATCTACCATGGCACGGGCGTCTTCACTGGCGAATCCTGATAGCCATGGCGGCCGGCATCTTGGTCGGCCACGTGGGTGGAGCCGAGGTGGTTCCTTGGTTGGGGTGGCTGGGCACGCTTTTCGTCAAGCTGCTGCGCATGATCATTGTGCCTTTGGTGTTGACGTCCATCGTCACCGGCGTCTCCTCTTTGGGCGATAGCCGCAACCTCGGCCGACTCTTCAGCAAGACCCTCGGTTATTACGTGCTGACCAGCTTTCTCGCCGCCACGGTCGGTCTGATCTTCGTCAACATCATCAAGCCGGGGGTCGGGGCCGAGCTGACGGCGGCGATCCAAGAAGAGCTGCCGGAGCTGAGCAGCCCGTCCTCGCCGGTCCAGCTGTTGCTCGACATCGTGCCCCAGAACGTAATTCAGGCGGCGGCCGAAGCGGATATGCTGGCGCTGATCTTCTTCTGCATCCTCTTCGGCATGTCGATCGCCGCGCTGCCGGAGAATCATCGGGTGGTGCTCAACGGTTTCTTTGAAGCCGCCTTCCAAGCGATGATGAAGCTGACCGGTGGGGTGATTCAATTCGCTCCCATCGGCGTTTTCGGCCTGATGGTCAGGACGGTCGGCGAAACCGGCTTTTCGGCCTTCAAAGCCCTCGGGCTTTACATGATCACCATCGCCAGTGGATTGACCGTGCACCTTCTGGTGGTGCTGCCCATGCTGTTGATCCTGCTGGGCCGCATCCGACCGTCGATACATTTTCGCAATATGGGAGAAGCCATCGCCATGGCATTCTCCACCAGCTCCTCGGGGGCGACTCTGCCGGTGACTTTGAGGTCGGTGGAGGAGAAGGTCGGGGTTCCCAACCGTATTTCCTCGTTCGTGCTGCCCATGGGGGCGACCGTCAACATGGACGGCACGGCGTTGTACGAATGCGCCGGTGTGCTGTTCATCGCCCAAGTTTTGGGGGTCGAGCTGACCCTGGGCCAACAGGTGATCGTGGTGGCGACCGCTTTGTTGGCATCGATCGGTGCCGCCGCGGTGCCGTCGGCCGGTTTGGTGATTATTTTCTTGGTGCTCGAAGCGGTGAATCTCCGCGGTCCGGAGGTCGAAACCATCGTCGGCATGATGCTCGCCATCGATCGACCGTTGGATATGTATCGGACGGTCGTCAACGTATTCTCCGACTCCTGCGGAGCGGCAATCATCGCCAAATCCGAAGGGGTCGAGCACGTGAACGAGCGGGTGGCCGACACATAGCTGAGCGCCGGCTCGATTCCGGTCAGCGGATTCGAATTTCAGGAGACAAGATGAGTCGTTTGAAGTTGAAGAGGGTGTTGGTGACCGGTGCTGCTCGCGGCGTGGGAAAAGTGATTGCCGAGCGCTTCGCCGCGGCCGGCTGCGAGCTGGTGATCACGGACATCCAAGAAGAGCTGTTGGCAGAAACCCGGGCGGAGCTGGAAGCGACGGGGACCCGTTGCAACGCCTACGTGCTGGACGTGACGGACGTCGATCGCATCGCCCAGGTGAAAGAAGAGATTCATCGGGATATGGGCAAGATCGATATCTTGATCAACAACGCGGGTGTGGTCTTCGGTGGTCCCTTTCTCGACGTGAGCATGGCCCAACACCAGCTCACGTATCGGGTCAACACCGAAGGGCCGATGGCCATGACCCACGCGTTTCTTCCCGACCTGATCGACGGCGGCCACGGACATTTGGTATTTATTGCCAGCGCCTCCGGCTTCGTCGGCCTGCCCAACGGTGCGTCCTACGCTTCGAGCAAATGGGCGGTGATCGGTTTCGCCGAGTCGATTCGCGCCGAGCTCAAGCACCAAGGTCATAAGCAGGTGGACGTCACCACGGTCTGCCCGACCTACATCAACACCGGCATGTTCGAAGGGGTGGAGCCGCCCAAAACCACGGCTTTCCTCGAGCCCGGCTTTATCGCCGACAAAGTGGTGCAAGCGGTGGAGAAGAGGCAGGTCTGGGTGCTCGAGCCGTGGATCGTGAAGCTGACACCTTTCCTGAAGCATTGCCTGCCGACCCCGGTCTCTGATTTTCTGTCCGAAGCCTTCGGTGCCAACCGGAGCATGGACCATTGGAGCGGGCACGAAACCCATTGATTGGACCCATTGATCTCAAGTGCGGTGGCTCGGGCGACCGCACAGTTGTTCGATTCCGAGGTTGCTTTGACAGATCCTAAACTTCCTGAAGAACCCGACTCGCCGGCTGGGGCTACCGTGGATGGGGCCGCCGCGAATGGCGACGAGGGGACGCCGCCGGATAGCCAATCTTCTACATCTTCCGCGTCTTCCGAGAGCGAGTCGGATTCGCCGTATCCCCAAGAAGTGCGGATTCTCGACCTGGACGGTCGACGATTCGTCTTGGTGGGAACCGCCCATGTTTCACGATCGTCGGTGGAGCTGGTCCATCGGGTCATCGAGCAGGAAAAGCCCGATTGTGTCTGTGTGGAGCTGGACCCCCAGCGAGCGGAATCCCTCTCCCAGAAGACCAAATGGGAAGATCTCGACCTCAAGCAGCTGATTCGCAAGAAGCAGCTGACCACGCTGCTGGTGAATCTGTTGCTGGCTTCTTACCAAAAGAAGCTGGGCAATGAGCTCGGGGTGCAGCCGGGCATGGAGCTACAGGAAGCTCGGGTGGTAGCGGAGGAGATGGGCATTCCGGTGACCCTCTGCGATCGCGATGTGCGCGTGACCCTGCGCCGAGCCACCCACGCCACCCCGTTCTTCCGCCGTTTGCTGTTGATGTCCGAGCTCATCTTGACCATGTTCGACGGTCCCGACGTCACCGAGGAGCAGCTGGAAGAGCTGCGCGAGCAGGACGTGCTGACGGAGATGATGGAAGAGCTCGGGCGACGTCATCCGAGCCTGAAGCAGGTCCTGATCGACGAGCGGGATTCTTATCTCGCCCAGAAGATCCACGATTCACCGGGTCAGCACCTGGTGGCGGTGGTCGGCGCGGGACACCTGAAGGGCATCGAGCGCGCGCTGAGGGAGCACGAGCAAGTCGATCTCGAAAAGCTGGAGGTGATCCCGCCGGTCAGCCCGTTCTGGAAGCTCGTGGGCTGGGCGGTTCCGGTGTTGATCTTGGGAGCCATCGGCTACATCGGTTGGTCCCAGGGTTTGGCCGAGGCCGGCGACAACGCTCTATTTTGGATCCTGGCCAACGCGATTCCCGCTGGAATTGGCGCGATCTTGGCTTGGTCTCATCCACTCACCATCCTGGCCGCCTGCGTGGCCGCGCCCCTTGCCAGCCTGTCGCCGATCATCGGCACCGCCTACATCACGGCCTTTGTGCAGACCTGGGTCGCCCCGCCCAAAGTGCGGGAGTTTCAAACCGTGGCGGAAGACATCGCCAAGGTTCGGATGTGGTGGAAAAATCGTCTGTTGAAGATTTTCTTGGCCTATCTCTTGCCGGGCATCGGCAGCATGATCGGCAGCGTGGTAGGCGGCGGCAAGATTCTCTCGGAGCTGTTCTAACAGGCTGCTGAAACGGGACGGCCGTGAGCTCTCAACCCCAAGACGAAACCCTTCCCCAATCGGATCAAGATCTCCAGGCCGCCCTGGAGCGGGCCGAGCGGTCCGCGGGTCGAGGAGCCGTGGATGCTCCGGCGCAGATTCCGGGCTATGAGCTGATCCGTCCCTTGGGCCGAGGCGCTTTCGGAGAGGTCTGGCTGGCCCTGGCCGGAAATACTCGTCGTGAGGTGGCGATCAAGATCTTCACCCGTCGTTCGGGTTTGGATTGGCAGCTGCTGCGTCGAGAGGTCGAAAAGATGGCCGCGGTGGCCACCGAGCGCCGGGTGGTGCAATTGCTCGAGGTGGGCTGGGAAGGGGAGCATCCCTACTTCGTCATGGAGCTCTTGCCCGGAGGTTCCTTGGCGGAGGCTCTGGACGGCGTGCGACCGCCTGTCGAAAAGTCCGTGGGTTATTTCCGTGAGGTGGCCGAGGCGTTGGTCTATCTCCACAGCAAGGCCATCATCCATTGCGATCTCAAACCGGCCAATGTGCTCTTGGACGGTCACGGGGGCATTCGTTTGGGGGATTTCGGCCAGGCCAGAGCTCGCCATGAGCGAGGCTCGGTGGCGGGCACGCTGTTCTACATGGCCCCGGAGCAAGCGACTCTCAATGCTCGGCCCGATGTGCGCTCGGATCTCTACAGCCTGGGGGCGATCCTCTTTGCGCTGTTGACCGGTCACCCTCCCCACGCCACGTCGGAGAACAGCCGGGAGCTGGCCAGCTCCTCGACGGTGACCGACCGGCTGGAAAAATACCGCCGGCTGCTGCAATCCGCCGAATCACCCCTTCAACATCCGGATATTCAGCGGCTCGACAAGCCTTTGCAGTCGATTCTTAGGCGCTGCCTGGATCCCGATCCCGCCGAGCGATTCGCCAACGCTCAACAGGTGCTCGACGCCGTGGATGCTCGGCAGCGGATCCGTCAGCAGCGCCCTCTTTTGATCTTCGGGCTGTTGGCTCCCCTGGTGCTGTGGGTGGGCACGGCGGCCCTCGGCTTGGGGGCCTTCGACGCCACGGTCGCCGGCGCGCGAGCGACGCTGGTGGAGCAAGCCCTGGCGGCCGGCTCGGCCACGGCTAAAGTCGCCGCGGCCGCGGTCGACTACAACCTCAACGGGGTGGAGAGGCGGGTCAGCCGGGAGGCGTCCCGCTCCCGCCTGGTCGAGCTCATGGAGAAGCCGTCGAGCTCCGCTTCCCAAGCGTTGCAGGACTATGCCGACGAGCTCTATGAGTCTTATCGCCGGCGCGATTTCTTCAGCTGGGTGATTGCCGACCACAATGCGGTTGCCCAGGCCCGGGCGCCTTTTGATGCTCGGGTCGTGGGTAGCTCCTACGGTTATCGGGAGTGGTTTTCCGCCAGGGTCGAGTCCCTTCATGGGGATCATCCCGTGGATACCAGCCCGCGGACAGAACCGGGTTTGACCCTGGCGTTTCGCAGCACCGCCCAAGGCGAGCCGGTGCTGATCAGCGTGGCGGCGCCTATTCTCGCGTCTCCGTCTCCGGCACCCGAGGTCCTGTCTCCGGCCCCCGGGGCTCTGTCTCCGGCACCCGAGGTCCTCGGTGTGGTGGCCGCGACCCTGCACTTGGAAACGTTTCACGAATGGCTGGGTCGGGCCGAGTCGTTACGGCCCGAAAGCTGCCCGGAGCGCATGATTCTTCTGCTCAATCGGGGCCAGCTCGTCCGCCATCCCTGCCCGTCGTCCACGGCCCCTCCTTTGCCTGTTTCCGCGGCTGAGTTCTTCGACCGACCGTCGGTGCAAGAGTTGTTGTCGAGCGAGTCGTTGACCCATGCTGAATTCGAAGATCCGCTGAATCCCGGCACCGAATACCTGGCCGTCGCGGCCAGGTTGCAAGGCCACCCGGATTGGACGGCGTTGGTGCTCGAGGAGAAGGCCAATGCCCTGGCACCGTTGCGCGATCTGGCGCGCGGGCTGCGCAAGTTGGCGGCAGTCGGTTTGGCGGTCGGCCTGCTCATGGTCCTTTGCCTCTACGCCCTCCTATTTCGGGTCATTCGTTCGCCCCGCTCCTGATCGCTCGCGGCCCCTTTTGGACGGCCGTGCTTGCCGTTTCGTAAGCCTGGGTGGTGATGCAGAGCACAGCGGAACGACGATTCGGAGGGATTCACCATGTTCGAGGGTTTGGCTCGAGATCTCAAAGGCTCGGTGAGGCGTTTGGCAGCTACGCCCCTATTCGTCGGTTTGGTGGTGCTGCTGTTGGCCCTGGGTATCGGCGCCGCTACGGCCTTTTTCAGTGTGGTGGACGGGGTTCTGATCCAAGATCTGCCCTATCGTGATCCCGATCGTCTGGTGTCGGTGGCGGTCACCGGTTTGGAGGACTTTCGGGATCTCCGGGTCGGCACCCGCCATGACGTCCTCCGGCTGTGGCAGCAGGCGGGAATTCTGGAAGATTTGGCGGGATACCGAGGTACCTCGGCGAGCGTTGTCGGCCCCGACGGTCCACGGTCTTGTCCGGGATGTGGGTCGACCCCAACCTTTTCTCCTTGCTCGGTGTTGCCCCGGAGGTGGGTGGCCTGTTGCAAGGGTCGTCGGACCCCTCGTTCAATGTCTCGGGCCTCGGCCTGACCGAGGTGTCGACGGTGCTGCTTTGGCTCCTGCTCGCCACCTGGCTGGCGACTTGGGGGCCGTTGCGACGGGCCCTGAGGATCGAGCCGTCCGAAGCCTTGCGCGAGAGCTAGATATCTCCAAAAGCCTCTATGCCCCACAGATGTGTCGATGCGGCAAATACCCGTGATGGCGAGGACGGGCAGTGTCGTGGATGTTCGGCCTTCTCCTTTCCTGTGAGCCTGTAACTCGAAAAAAAGCGAATGAGGTGAGAGCTTTTTTGGGCGCCGTCGTCTATGCATATGTAAATCAGCAAATATGCAACTCATATGCAAGGAGTTACGACATGCGCAAGCACATCCGCCGATCCTTCACCATCGCCTTGGTCTCTTGCTCGGCCTTGCTCCTGGGCTCACCGTTGGTCGCCCAGGATCTCTTCGCCAAGCGCTACACCCTCAACGAGCAGCTCATCCCGTTCGAAGGTGAAAAGCTCCACTGCCTGGCATTCTGCGTGGAGCTGATCGTCGAGAAGACGGACGTGGAATGCGACCCGGTGCTGGCGCCGCCGATCGAAGGCTGCGATCTACCTTGGATCGATCCCCAGCGGCCCAATCCGTTTCCCCCGGGCAATCCCATGGAGTGGTGCATTCCCGAAAAGCCGGAGCTGGCCGGTTATAAGCTGAATCACGACACCGTGCGGGCGCGGCGCATCGTCACCCACGACAGCAATTGCGAGAGCACCGCTGTGGATACGGTGCTCGAGGTGCTGCCCGAAACCTGGTCCACGAGAGCCTGCCCCGATCCCGGCCCGTGGAGCATGGAAGACGAGCGCATCCTGAGCTTCCGCTGGGTGACCTGTCCCGAGACCGAATGATCCCGAGCCATGGCGAGAGCGTCGATTTCGCCACAGTAGTCGATTCCGCCACAGTAGTCGATTTCGCCACAGTAGTCGATGACGCCACAGTATCGGCGCTCTCGCGATTTTCTGCCTGCTGAAACCTAGACCTCATAAGACCTGTTTGATGTCCCACGACCCGCTGGGTTTCGGCGGGTAGGGACGGCGTGCGCCCCGCGGCGATCAGAAATACCTTCAGAAATACCTCAGGAGCTGCTCAACCATGGACGATCTCAAAACCTTTTTTCATATTGCTTCCGAACGGATGCTTTTCTTCTCGGTGCTCATTCTGTTGGGCGCGTTTTTGGGCACCTCGGGCGCTTTCGCCCAGCCCCATCTTCAAGAGGTCCAGGCGACCCAATTCGCGCGGATCGACGTGTCCGTACAGGCCGGATCCTCGTATAGCTTTCGGACCCTCGATTTGAGCTCCGGCGGTGACACGGAGCTGAGGCTGGTGCGTTGGCAGAGCAGCCAAGTGCAATACAACGACAACTACGGCGGGTCCACCGCCTCTTACATGACTTATTTCTCGCCGTTCATCTCCGCTCCCCACCAGCTCTACGTTTTGGCCCGTCCGGGCACGCCGGCGGGCACCTGTCGGGTGATCGTCACCAAAGACGGCGCCGAGATCGTCAACCAAGTCGTGCCCTTCGGCGGTACCACGGTCGATGTGCCGGTTTCCTCCCAGTCAAGAACCCATCACTACTACGCGGTCTCACCGCCGGGCGGCCACGACGATCCGATCCTGCTGGGGTTGGGGCAGTGGAATACCTTGATGGCGGTGGACGAGCAAACCGGTGTCGGCCAGGAGGCCGCCATTCTCGGGGTGTCCGGCATTCATCAATTGATCGTTGGCAGCCTGGTGCCCGTGCAAGGCAATGGGAAAGTGCGGATTCTGGCCAACGACGTGTGGGCCGATCGAGACGGCGACAATATCGGCCCCTTGTTGGAATCGGCTTTCGGCAGCTGCGACCACCATTCCGACCCGGGCTGCAACCTGGTCCACAACCTCCAAGACAGCGACCGCGACTCCATTCCCGACTACGCCGAGATCGTCGGCTTGGCCTACCAACCGCCCCTTTTCTTCCCTCGCTGGGGAGCGGATCCCGCCCACAAGGATGTCTTCATCGAGGTCGACTACAAAGACCAATATCCGACCCAACCGTTCACCGAAGCCCACGCTGAGGCGTTGCAAGCCATTTATGACGACGGACCTTCCGGCGATCTTTTGAATCTGGACGGCGAGCCGGGGATCCGTCTGCATTTCGATGCCGGGGTGCAGCCCGTGGATCCGGCCAACGCCGCCTTGATCGGCGATTGGGGAGGGGCCAATCAAATGGCCCCCGGCTCGAGCTTCGCGGCCAATATTTCCAATACCCGCGACTCACTCTTCTTCCACGGGATCATCGACAGCGGTGGCCAAAGCTTCGGTCGTACCTTCGGCGTCGGCCTGGGCGGCGGCACACCGACGGCCCAAGTCACCACGTTCGCCCACGAGCTGGGCCACAGTCTGGGGCTGTCCCACGGAGGTCACGAGAGCTGGGGATTCAACTGCTCACCGATCTACAACTCCACCATGAATTACGCCGCAAGCGCCTTCGGCGGCGGAGTAAATTTTTCCTTGGAGAGCTTTTTCCCGGGAGTCCGGCTCAACCCAGCTTATTTGTGCGAGGCCGACGGTCTGAACGGCGTGCCGGTATCTCACCTATCGGCTTGGGGCATCCCGACCCAGGGCTCGGCGGTGGATTGGAATCGTGACGGCATCATTCAGGATTGCTCCACGCCGGTGCGTGCCGCGATCAACTTCTGGCCACCGAGCGGCTGTGGCGCGCACGTTCGCGGCGAGGAAAAGATCGACGACGGTTACGCTCCGTCGCTGTCGAAAATGGGCTCCTGGATGTACGCCTTCTACGTCGACAACAAGGGCGACATCACTTACCGTCGGGGATTGATGTATTCCGACGCCAGGGAGTCCGGCTGCCCCAACGGCTGGGCGGTGGAAGGTGGCGAGACCTGCACCTATTGGGAGCCGCCCGTGGTCTTGCCCATGGACGGCAAGGTGGGGGACCTCAACACCTTTTCCCTCGACGGCGAGGTCCACCTCTTCTTCCGTTTCGCGGGCGATACCGGCGTCCACACCATGACCGCGAGCTCCCAGCAAAGCACCGGCGTGCTGACCGGATGGACGTCGCCCAAGCTGCTCTCCGGAGTCAAAACCGAATCCATACCCGAGCTTTCATTGCTCTACGTGGATCCGAGCCTCTACGGCATCGATCGTCTGGTGACGGCGGTTTGGCCCACGGTCGGCTCCAACAAGCTGATGACCTCGGTCTTCGATCCGAGTCGCGGCGTGACGTTTTCGAATATCGGCCCCCTCCAAGACATCAACGGCCAAACCCTGATTTCCAACGGCGCCCGTCCGACCCTGGCCCATTGGGGGGCCGATACCGGTGTTTTCTCCGCAAAGGAAGCCACGCTTTTGGTCTTTCCGGCCGAGAGCGACTCGAAGGTCGTTATCTATGCCTACGATCCGGCCAAAGATGCCTGGCGCGACCTCACCTCCCAGGCCTTTCCCATTCGCCCCTCGGGCCTCATCGAGCAGCCCATCGGTTTCGGCTGGCGTCCGCTGGTCGCCGCCGACGGCACCGTGCTCGATCCGCTCAAGGGAGAATTCTTCGTCACCTACGGTGCGACCAACGAAGGCGGCGTCGGCTCCACTTGGTTCTCCCAAGTGATCGATCGCTACCGTCCGCCGATCTCGAGCCTGGTCTTCAACCGAAACAACGCGGGACGCTTCGGCCATCCCTGGTACGGCGTTCAAACCCGAGGCGGCGGCATGGACTACTACACCGACCCGGACTTTCCCTACGTCAAAGCGCTCTTCGTCAACGGCAGCCGAGAGATCACCTTCTTACCCCACCCCGACGGCATCTTCGACCGAGAATTTCGCTCGGGCTCCGATTGGCAGATCATGGAACGGGGGATGTGCCTGAAGCTACGCAACGGCGACACGGGCTGGTGCGGTGGGCCGAATATCTTCGGCTTCTGATCTTGCCACTCAGAGTTGCCGGAGAAAGGCCCGTTCCGTGGGGAACGGGCCCTTGCTTTCTTTCTTCGGCCTTTCTTGCTCTCCCGACGCCTCAAGCTGCCGCGGCCGATTCGTCGGGGGTCGCGGGCTGTTCCGGAGAGGTATCGGTCGGGTCTTCGGCGCGGGCCGGGTGTAGGCGTCCCACCACGGAGGCGTAGACAGCGGGAATCAGGACCAGGGTGACCAAGGTGCTGGCCAGCAGCCCGCCGACCACCACCCGGGCGAGGGAGGCTTGAATCTCTCCGCCCACGCCGAGCCCCAAAGCTAGGGGGGCGAGGCCCAGGACGGTGGTGGTGGTGGTCATGAGGATAGGGCGCAGGCGCAGGCGACCGGCTTCCACCACCGCGGGTAGCACGTCCATGCCGCGGTCTCGGCGCAGCAGATTGATGGTGTCCACCAAAACGATGGCGTTGTTGACCACGATGCCTACGAGCATCACCAAACCCATGACGCTTTGCAGGTTGAGGGTGGTGCCCGTAAGCAGCAACGCCGGCACCACGCCGATCAAGGCCATAGGTACGGCGACCATGACGATCAGGGGATCGAGGAAGCGCTCGAATTGGCCGGCCATGAGCATGTAGACCAAGGCCAGCGCCATGAGAATGGCCACGGAGAAATCCCGGCGGGCCAGCTCTTGCTCGCGGTATTCGCCGCCGTAGTAGAGGCTGAAACCCGCCGGCAGACGGAAGCCAGCCAGCTCCGCGCGCAGGAGCTCCACGGTATCTCCCAGGGCGACGCCGCTTTCCAAACCGGCTGAGATGTAGGTGACCCGGGTGCCGTCGACCCGTCGAATCTCCGTCGGGCCTCGTCCCCGTCGGCGCTCCACCAACATGGAGACGGGCACCATGGCGCCCGACGGGGTGCGCACGGTCACTTTGTCCAGGTCGCCGGAGGTCAGGCGGTCCTCGGGACGCAGGCGCACGACGATCGGGAATTCATCGCCACCTTCCCGCAGACGGCCGGATTCCAAACCGGCGACGTTGACCTGCACCACCCGCGCCACGTCGCGCACGGAGAGGCCGAGCTCGGCGATGCGCTCCCGGTTGAAGATCAAACGCTCCTCGGGACGACCCTCCCGACGTCGGGACCGGGCGTCGGTGATTCCGGGGATCCGCTCCATGCGCTTCACGAGCTCGGCGGCGAGGGTATCGGCGACTTCCAGATCCCAACCCCGCAGCTCCAGCTCCAGGGCGTCTTCGCCGCTACCGGAGCTGAAGATCCGCCGGAGGATCCACAGCCCGGGTTGGGCGTCGACACTAATTTCCGCTCCGGGGATTTGGCCGTTGACGTGACGGCGCAAGGCATCTGCCAAGCCTTCGGCGGAGCCCTGTCGACGATGCTGCGGCGCCAGCTTGATTTCTACCTCGGCGTCGTCCCCGCGCACCTCCGTGGACACCAGATCCACGTCCTCCGCGGGTAGGATCTCCAAGACCTTCTTTTCCAGCTCGTCCACGTAGGAGCGGATGACCGCGATATTGGTGCCGCGGGCCATCTCGATCTCGACATCGATCTCGTTGGCGTCGGTCGGGGGTGCCAGCTCCACCGGGATCAACGGCCAGAGGGCGACGGCACCGGCGAGCAGCAGGGTGGTGATGCCGAAGACCCAGGGACGACGTCCAAGAGCGGCCCGTAGGCGGCCGATGTACCAGGCCTCAAAGCGGGAGAAAGTCTTAGAGCCCCGCATTCCCGAGCGGACGGTCAGGAAACGGGACGACAGCATGGGCACCACGGTCAGGGCCACCAGCAGGGAGCAGACCAGGGCGAAGACCACCACCAGGGCCAAGGATTGGAAGAGGGCGCCGCTGGTGGTTCGAGCGAAGACCACCGGCAAGAAAATCACACAGGTGGTGAGGGTGGAGGCGACGATGGCGCCGGCCACCTCGTCGGCGCCGGCGCGGGCGGCCGACACAGTGTCCGTGCCTTCTTCCTCCCGTTTTCGCACAATGCTTTCCAACACCACGATGGCATTATCGACAATCAGCCCAACCCCCAGCGCCAGGCCGCCGAAGGTCATTTGGTTGAGGGTGAGCCCACCGAGATAGAGCAGACCGAAGGTGGAGATGACGGAGATCGGAATGGAAAGGGCGATGATGCCCGTGGACGAGTAGTTACGCAGAAAGAGGTAGAGGACCAAAATCGCCAGCAGCGAGCCCCAAATCGCGGCGTTCCGGACCCCGGCAATGGACTGGCTAATGAACTCGCTTTGATCCGAGAAGATGGTCAGCTCGAGGTCCTCGCGCTCGGCGTTGATGCGTTCGACCTCGCGCCGCACCTCGGCGGCCACGGCGACGGTATTGGCGCCGCTTTGCTTCTGGATGCCCATGCTCACCGACGGCACGCCGTTGGCTTCCGCCAGGTAGCGCACGTCCTCGTAAGCATCCTTCACCAGGGCCACGTCGCGCACCCGCACGGGAAGGGTTCGACCATCGACCTCCACGCCGCCGATCACCGTGCGCTCGATGTCGTCGACGGAGGCGAATTCGCCGAAGGAGCGCACATAGAGATCCGCGGTGCCCAGCTTGACGTTGCCGCCGGGCAGGGTCACATTCTCCTGCGCCAGGGCATCGCGCACGTCGAGGGCGGTCAAACCCGCGGCCCGCAGACGGTCGCGCATGAGGTCGACGCGGATCTCCCGGTAGATACCTCCCCGCAGATTGATGGCGCCGACTCCGGGGATCTGCTCGAAGCGTCGGGCGATGTCCCGCTCCAGAATGAGGGTGAGGTCGTCGAGCTCTCGGGTGGTGGTGGCCACCAGGCTCACCACCTCGATTTGATCCAAATCCAACTTGCGGATCTCCGGCGCCTCCGCCTCCACCGGCAGCTCGTCCCGTAGCCGATCGAGGGCGGCCCGTAGGTCGTTGGCCGCTTCGTCGACCGGGGTGCCGCGGGCGAATTCCAAGCGCACCCGGGCCGAGCCTTCCTCGGAGCGGGACGTCACGCGTTCGAGGTTGGGCAGGCCGGAGACCGCGTTTTCGATCGGATCGGTGATGATCTGCTCAATTTCCTCGGGGCCGACATTGGGATACGACACCCGCACGGTCAGCTGGGTGAATTCCACCGCCGGCAGCAGGTCCACGGGCAGGCTACGAAATCCCGCGATTCCTAGGACCACGAGGATCAAGAAGACCATGGAGGTGGCCACGGGGCGTCCGATGGATAGGCGGCTCAGGGACATATCAACCGGCTCCACCCCGGCGCTCGGCGGGCGCCGCGTCGGTCATCTCGCCGATGGCCGGTAGATCGGCTCCCAATTGCTCGGCCAGTCGACGTTGTTTGTCCAAGAAGCCGTTCAGCAAATCTTCCCGTTGCAGGGCTTGGAGCCGCTCGATGCGCTCCCAGCTGCCGGCACGAGCCCGTGCCGTGCCCCGATCGTCCGCCGCCAGCAAGTTTTGGCCCACGGTGACCACCCACTCGCCCTCCTCGATTCCGGTGACACCGATCGTCGACCGACCTTCCGCCAAGACTCGGACCTGCCGAAGCTCGACACCGAAGGTGCGCTCACCCAGCTCGGCTGCGGGCTCTCCATCGGTGGTGTCGAGCACGAAGATGCCGAGGGTCCCCGTTTGCGGGTCGTCCCAGAGAGCGCTGCCGGGCACGAGGGTCGCCTGCTCGGTTTCGCCGTAGAGCACGTCGACGGTGACGAACATGCCGGGGTGGAAGCGTCCGTCGGTGTTTTCGACATCGATCTCGCCGACGGTGCTGAAGCTCTCACCTTCGAGGAAGGGGGAGATGCGGGTCAAGGTGGCGCGCACGGGATCTTTGGAATCGTCGGGCGACAGCAGAGCGGTTTGACCGGGGCGCAGATCGTCCAACATGCTCTCGGTCAGCGGGATCTCGACGATCACGCGATCTAGGCTACCGACTTGGAAGAGCAAGGTGCCGGGGCTCACCAACAACCCGACCTCGACCCGGCTGCGGCCGATCCGCCCGGCCACCGGTGAGCGCACCTCGGTCTTCGACGCCTGCTCGCGGATCTCCGCCACGGTGGCGGCGGTTTCGTCCACCCGCGCGTCGGCCACCTCCACGGCGGCTTCGGCGGCCGAAAACTGAGCCTCCAGGGTTTCCAAGTCCAAACGGCTGACGAGATTTTGCTCCGCCAGAGCGCGGGTGCGGGTGAGCCGGGCATTGAGCTCCGCCACCCGAGCCTGCTCTTCTTTGAGCCCGGCCTGAGCCAGCTTGAGCCCAGCCTCGGCCTTGCGCACCTGCTGGTTGAGGGCGGCGGCGTCCAACCGCACCAAGACTTGCCCTTGGTCGACCGCCTGGCCCGACCGCACCAAGACCTCGGTGACCGTGGCGGTGATCTGGGGCCGGACCTCCACTTGATTGTGGGCCCGAACCAGACCGCTCAGGCGTTCTTCCAGGGGCAGAGCCCCCGTGCGCGAAACCACCGCTTCCACCGGCGGGGCCGGATCCTCTTCGCGGGGGGACGAATCTCCGGAGCCGCAACCGACGAGCATGGTGAGGCATAGGAAGAGGAGAAGAAGTAGAAGGGGGAGAAGTAGAAGGGGAGGAAAGAAGGTGCGGAAGTCGACCCGGCCCTGTGGTGGGACGGGCAGGCTCTTTCGGTCGTTCGAGATTTCGGGCATCTTGCGGTTGAGCTCCTTTCAACCATAAGTGTCGACACCGAAGCGGTTTCGGATGCAGACCTTTGGCAGATCATAACCTTTCCCCGATGCTCGGCGAGGTGGATCGACACCTTTTAACCCATGCTTCAAACCCTCCCGTGATCGATACCGCGTGGCTTTTTGAGTTGCGAGTGGAAATCGCACTCCATTCTTAGGCGCATCCGACGACCAATCCGAGGAACAAGAGGTGCATGAGGAGCAGGGGAGCGGATCCGATTTGTTTGGATCGGGGCAGGAAATCCCGTTGTGGATGGTTCGGGAGCGTTGCGAATAGACTGAGCCTACGAACCGACCCCTTGGAGCCGTGATGCGACGATTCGAGTACTGGGACACCAAGTCGAGCAAGTTTTGGCAAGTCGAGGTGGATGGGTTCGGCCTGACAGTCCGATTCGGCCGAATCGGAACGGAGGGCCAAACCAAGAGCAAGGCCTTCGACCATGCTGAAAAGGCTGCGACCGAGGCGGAAAAGCTGATTCGCCAAAAAATCCGAAAGGGTTACGTGGAAGTGGCTGCCGATGGTCCCGTGGCTGAAAGATTGCCCGAAACTGAGGCTCAGGCCCAGCTAGCCGCTGAAAGAACTTCCACGAGCACGGAAGGAAAGGCTACGTCGACAGGTCCCGTATCGCCGTCTCCTGCTTCGCGAGCGACAGGGTTGTCCGCGGCGGCGAATGAAGCAGAGGCCGAGGTCTTTGAATGGACCGATCGACTGTCAAAGCTCGCCTTTGCACGTACCGGTCAAACAGCGGGGTTCCGCCGTCCGAAATCGAAGAATAAATTGTGGCAGGGGATTCGCGCCTTCATGAGAATCCGGGCCGATGGGTTGAAGGAGACCCGAGCCCTTGAGGGCTCGGATCTTCAAGCTCTGGTAGACACCGCCCTTGAACGGTCACAACTCCTTGAGCCGCCGAAGAGCCCGGCGCCGGTGGAGGTTGAAGGGGCGATGATGGCGGTCGCTGCCCTGCGCTTCGACCACGAAGACACATGGAATCCGCTGCTGGACTTTTGGGTCACGGCCTTCGGGTTGGAAACGGCGCTCAGGGCGTTGGTCGCGAGCGCCCAGATGAAGCTGACGTTCAACCAGTCGGACCAAGAGCGCTTGCTGACGTGGGGTGGTCAAAACACGCTTGCCAAAGGGTTCGTCGACCCGTGGGCGCGGCTGCGGGAGCACTTGGCCCGAGCCGACACAGAAAATCAGCTTACGTTGCAGGAAGTCGCCGATGAGCTCCGGCGACACGATGATCAGGAAACTCGGGTAGGTATCGCCTTTCTATTTCCCGACCGGCCGGACTGGGCGGAGCAAGAGTGGGTCGATGGGGCTGCCGGCGATTCCGTCTACGCTGCGCTTTTGGCGTGTTCGATGAATAATGCTGGGCTGGTTTGCGCCAGCGAAGAATTCCTGACCCAAGCACCGCTCGTCGGTGCGCGACTGGACGATCCACGGACCGTGGCAGTTTCGATCCTACAATCCAACGGACCCGACGTGGTCTCGAAGCTGGTTTCGGAGCTGCGAGCCTTCAAATATGGCGACACCCGGGCGGGTTTGGCGGAATGTCTTGCCTGCGTTCGTCGGCCCGAATCGATCGAGGCGCTGATCGAATATGTGGAGGAGCCAAAAGTCGCCTCCTTTCTTCAGCGTGTTTCGAGGTGGCATCCTACCGTTTCACTCGGGCCTCTGGCAGCGGCTACGGCGGCCGGTGGAAGACGATCTGAAGTTGCTGGTCGACTGCTCGCTGGGCTGCTTAGGCGGGAAGGCGATCGGCTCGCTCCACAGATCGAAGCCTTGTCGGATACCGAGCAAAAGGCGGTCAGAGAGTTGCTCGGGTCCATGGAGACCAGCGGAGAGGCTCCACTGGAGAGCTTGCCCGAGATCTTGACCCGTCCGCCTTGGGCCGAAAAGCGAAAGAAAGCCGAGTTTCCGACCCTGAAAGAGCTCCCGTTTCCGAAATTCGAAGAGTTGGTGGATTGGCGTCCAGGGGAACGGGCGCAATGGCTCGCCGGAATGAGCCCTGAGCGCCCGAAGGCTCATCCTAGGCCCGCGGAATACTTCGACAACTATTTGCGCAGCAACTTCCTATTCCCCATGGGCATCGACGAGCTCACGGAGCTCGCCCGTGACCAGCCCGACGAGGCTCGTGAGGTGATCCGCCGGGCCGCGAGCAAAAAGATGAAGTCGCAGAAGGGGAGGAGCGATCAGCAATGGGGCGTGCCCCTGGAATACGTGCTCACCTTTCCGCCGACGGTCGCCACGATGGTGTTGCAGGCATACCCGGTCGGCGTTTTTCGGGAGTCGACGTCTCTCGTTTACCAGAAGCTCGCCGCCGAGCACGGCTTCGACGCCCTGGACCATTTGGTCGACGCGGCGGCACGCCATCCGCTCGAAGCCCTGCCGGCCTTGGCTCCCTTCCACAGTCTACGACCGGCCACGGCCGTGGTGGCGGCCCTGGGCAAGAGAAAGGGGCGGGCCGAGGCCCTGGCTTGGATCGAGCGCCGGCCCTTGGCGGCGGCGCTCGGCCTGCTGCACGTGGGCGTCGTCAACAACCGCAAGACCCGCGACCTCGCCGTGGAAGGCCTACATGTTGCCCTGCGAAGGGCCGACCGCGAGGCCGTGGCGGCGGTGATCGACGGTGCCGACGAGCAATGGGGGGATTCGGCTCGTAGCCTGTTGGCTTTCGATCCACGGGAGCTTTATCCCAGCAGGTTGCCTGCCAAACCCCCGTTTTGGCGGCCGGAGACTTTCTCCCGGCCCAGGCTCTCTCAATCCACGGTGGCCGGCGGCTCCGGCGTTCTGCCCGCCGAGGCGGTGGAGCACTTGGGCACCATGCTGAGCTTCACGCCGACCGATGTGGTCTACGCGGGAATTTTGGACGTGCTCGAAGCCTGTGATCGAGACTCCCTAGCGGCCTTTGCCTGGGACCTCTTCGAGGCTTGGAGAGAGGCCGGCATGCCGCCCAAGGAGGGGTGGGCCTTCACGGCTCTCGGCATTCTCGGCAACGACGACACCGCTCGCAAGCTCGCTCCGCTGCTTCGGGTTTGGCCCGGAGAGGGGGGCCACCAGCGGGCTGTGACCGGACTCGAGGTGCTGGCCCGCATCGGAACCGACCTGGCGCTGATGCATCTAAATGGGATCGCCCAGAAGCTCAAATTCAAGGGCCTCAAGGCGAAAGCCCGCGAGAAAATCACCGAAATTGCCGAGCGTCGAGGTCTGACCCGTGAGCAGCTGTCCGATCGCCTGGTGCCGACCTTGGGCCTCGATGCCCATGGCTCCGTCGACCTCGACTTCGGCCCGCGCTCGTTCCGAGTGGGTTTCGACGAGCAACTCAAACCCTTTGTGTGGGACGACGGTAAGCTCCGCGCCAACCTGCCCAAACCACGCAAAGACGACGATCCCGAGGCGGCCGAAGCGGCCACGGAGCGATTCAAAGCGCTCAAAAAGGACGTCCGAGCCCTGGGGAAGATCGAGCTCGCTCGTCTGGAGGGCGCCATGGTGCTGCGGCGTCGCTGGGCTTTAGCAGATTTTCGACGATTCCTTGTGGAGCATCCGCTGCTCCAGCACCTCGTGCGCCGTTTGGTTTGGGGTGTTTACGACGCCGAAGACACTCTGGTCGACGCCTTTCGAGTCGCTGAGGACGGCACCTTCGCCGACATCGACGACCAAGCCCTGGATCTGCCGGGCGGTGCGATCGTCGGCCTCGCCCATGCCCTTGAGCTGGGCGACGAGCGAAGCGTCGCCTTTGCCGAGATCTTGAGCGACTACGAGATCCTTCAACCCTTCCAGCAGCTCGGCCGGTCCGTCCATCGCCTGACCGACACCGAGCGCGAGTCCAAGACGTTGACCCGCTGGCAAGGGCGAATAGTGCCTTTCGGTCGAGTCTTGCAATTGGAAAAAAAGAATTGGATCCGGGGAGAGGCCCAAGACGCCGGCATCAGCTGGTGGTACGAGCGCCCAGTGGGCGATCGGGGCGAGCTATCGATTTTTCTTTACCTCGATCCCGGCATTTTCACCGGCATGGCCGGCGAGTCCGGAGATCAAACCCTACGAGAGGTACAGGTCGGCCGCGCTGGAGAAGCGGAATCCAGGTCGAGAGTCGCCTTCTCAGAGCTCGACGAGGTGTCCGCCAGCGAAATGATCCGAGATTTAGAAAACGTGGTGTCCGAGGAGGTGAAATAGGGCCATGAGCGATCATTCTCCCAAGCTCCAGCGCCCGCCCGCGGAGGAGCTCTACGCCGGCGAGCTGGAAAGATTGCGCGAAACGGACAAGGCGGATCGACCGCCGGGCTGGTCTCTATCGCTGCAGGCGGCCCGCTCCTTTGTGCTCGGTGACGACGAGCTCGAAGTGCGGAGCAAAATCGTCTGCTCGCCGTCGTTGATCGATCGCTGCTTGGTGACCTTGGCGACCAGCCGCGGCTTGCTCCTGGTGGGCGAGCCCGGCACGGCGAAGTCGTTGCTCTCGGAGCTGATCGCCGCCGCCGTCTCGGGCACCTCCACGCTCACCATCCAGGGCAGCGCTGCGGTGACCGAGGATCAGATCAAGTACGCGTGGAATTACGCTCTGCTGGTGAACGAAGGGCCGAGTCTCCGCGCCCTGGTGCCCGCTCCCCTCTACCTCGGCTTGCGCGACGGCCGGCTGGTGCGCTTCGAAGAAATCACCCGCTGCCCGCCGGAGGTTCAAGACACACTGCTATCCGTGCTTTCCGACCGGGTGTTGGCGATTCCGGAGCTAGAGGGGCAAGACGGCATGCTGTTCGCCCGTGAGGGATTCAACATCATCGCGACCGCCAATACCCGCGACCGTGGGGTCAACGAGATGTCCTCCGCGCTCAAGCGTCGATTCAATTTTGAAACCGTGTTTCCGATCGCCGACTTCGAGCGGGAGCTCGAGCTTGTGCGGGCGGAGAGCACACGGCTGCTGGAGCGCTCCGGCGTGCCCCGTGCTTTGCCCGACGATGTGTTGGAGGTGTTGGTCGCGGCGTTTCGGGATCTGCGAGGGCAGGGGGTGGAGGAGAGCGAGGTGGATCGCCTTTCGACGGTCATGTCCACCGCCGAGGCCGTGTCCGTGGCCCACGCGGCCGGCGTGCGGGGGCATTTCCTGCGCGGCGGCCCCGCCCGGCCCGAAGACATCGTCGAATGCCTGGTGGGCACGGCGGTTAAGGATCAAGCGGACGATCTCAAGAAGCTGCGGCGGTATCTCGAGCAACGGGCGAAGAGACGAAGTGGGGAGGCGTGGAAGGCCTTCTACCAAGCACGGCATCTACTTCCCGGGTAATTTCGCCGGGATCCTTCGATGAGCACGTCCGTCGCCAGAATTGCCAGAGCTGCCGAGGCTGCCGGTCCACACGTGGTCGGCGTGCGCCACCACAGCCCGGCGTGCGCGCGTTTGGTGCGGGAGACCATTCGCCGCGTGCGTCCGCGGCATGTGCTGATCGAGGGACCGTGCGATTTCAACCCTCGGCTCGACGAGCTGCGTCTCGACCACCAGCTGCCGATCGCCGTCTTCTCCTACTTGCACAGCGATGCATTTCGGCACGCGGCGTGGGCACCGTTTTGCGAGTATTCTCCGGAATGGATCGCCCTCGAAACCGCCCGAGAGGTGGACGCCGAAGCGCGTTTCTGCGATCTGCCCTCATGGCACGAGTGCTTCCGAGATCTGCGCAATCGATATGCCGACCGGCGGGGAGACGACCACCGGCGACACGCCGAATCCTACGTCGACCAGCTGTGCGCAAGGTTCTCCGTGGACGATTCCGACAGCCTGTGGGACCACCTCTTCGAGCAGCCCATGCCCACGGACGAGCTCGGCCGGCGGTTGGCCACCTACTTCGAGCATCTGCGCGACCATCGTCCGCCGGCGGAGACCGACGAGCCCCGGGAGCGATTCATGGCCCAAGCCGTGGCGTGGGCCGTAGCCGACGCCGCGCCCGAGTCGGTGGTTGTGGTCTGCGGCGGCTATCACGCTCCGGTCCTCGCTCGGGCATGGCGGGAGCATGAGCCCGACTCGGATTTTCCGTCCGTTGAGCCGCCGCCGGGCGCCGACTGCCACAGCTATCTGGTGCCCTACAGCTACAAACGACTCGACGCCTTTGCCGGCTACCAATCGGGCATGCCGTCTCCGGCGTTCTATGAAGAGCTTTGGCGGACGGGCCCGGAGGTCGCGGGCTCCCGCGCCGTGGAGTGGGTGGTAGGCCGGTTGAGGGCCAAGAAGCAGCGGCTTTCCACCGCGGATTTGATCGCCGCCGACGCCATGACCCGAGGGCTCGCCCGGTTGCGCGGGAGAACCCAGCCGTGCCGCGTCGACGTGCTCGACGGCTTGGCCGGCGCGCTGCTGAAAGACGGACTCGACGCGCCCATGCCCTGGGCTCGGCGAGGAGCGTTGATGCCCCACACTCACCCCCTGCTGGTGGAAATGGTCAAGGCTCTTTCCGGTGATCGGCGCGGGCGGCTCGACCCACGCACCCCCCAGCCACCTCTTTTAGTGAATGTGCAACAGATATTGGATGAGCTGGACCTGAGCCCCGGCGAGCGTGTGGGAGCCGAGCGTCGGGTAGAGCTGGATCTGCTCGATCCCTTCGATCGCCGCCGCAGCCGGGCCCTTCACCGGCTGGCGATCCTCCGCATTCCCGGCTTTGATCGCCTCACCGGCCCCGAGCAAGCCGGCGATGTTGTGCTCCATGAAACGTGGCGCCTACGCCGCGTGCTCCACGCCGAGGTCGCGGTGATCGAGGCGTCTAGCTGGGGGCCGACCTTGGCCGCCGCCTGCGCGGGCCGCTTGGAAAATCGGCTCGCCGAAGCCGAGAGCCTGGGTGAGCAAGCGGATCTGCTCACGGCGTCGGTCTTCGCCGGTCTGGACGCCTTGGCCGAGCGTTGTTTGGAGGTGGTCTCGCGGTGCATCGACCGGGAGCCCGCATTCGGCGAGCTCGGCCGAGCAACCCGTCGGTTCTTTGATTTGTGGCGGCATGACGGCGTGTTCGCGGATCTACGGCGCGCCGCCCTGCCGAGCTTGCAAGACGTGTTGGACCGCTGCGTGGACCGCGGTCTGTGGCTGCTCGAGGGCCTCCATGGCGGCGCGGCACCGGCCGATCCGCTTGACCTCGAAGCCTTGGCAACCCTGCGTGACGTGGTGTCGAAACGCTCCACGACTCGGTCGCAAAACGCGCCGGCGGTGTTTTCCCGTCGCGCCCTCGATCCTGAAGCGCCCCCGGCCATCCGGGGTGGTTGCCTCGGTGCCCTGTGGAGCCTGCAAGATGGGTCGCCGACACCGGCGTGGTCGACTCCTTCCGGCGAGCCACCGGAACGATTGGCGCTGCGGGGCCTGCGGACGGTGCGCCGGGATCTCTTGGGCGAATTCCTGGCCGGCCTTTTCGCCTTGGCCCGGGAAGCGTCGTTGCGCAGCGAGCCCTTGCTGGAAGCCCTCGATGCGACCCTCGCCGAGCTCGAAGACGAGACGTTCCTCGTCGCCCTGCCCGCCCTGCGTCTCGCTTTCTCCTATTTTCCGCCCCTGGAGCGTGAGGTGCTGGCCCGCTTCGTCTCGGCCCGCCACGGAGATCCTTCGGCGGCCGGCGTCCGAGATCTGCTGCGTGTATCCACCTCCCCGGTGGATTTCGCCGCCGGCAGCCGGCTAGATGCGCGAGTCGCCGAGGTGGCTCAACGTTACGGCTTGTCCGACTCGCTCGACGACCCTGCCCCCGATGCTTCCGAGCCCGGTGGCCCCGGTGATCCGGAGACCTTGCCGTGAGCCCCCGACTCGACATCAAGCAACGCTGGCGGTTGCTGCTAGGGCGGTCCGCGGAAGGTTGCCTCGGGGAGGGGGAAGGCCACATCGCGGCCATGGACGCGGCCCTCGAATGGCTCTACGATCGGGATGAGGCCCTCGACCAGCGCGACATCGCTCGGCGTGGCGGTGACGAGCCCAGCGCGCTGAGCGTGCCCGATTGGATCGATCAGATCCACGAGCTTTTTCCGAAAGAAACCATCGAGCGCTTGGAGCGGGATGCGGTCGAGACTTTCGGCCTCGCGGAGGTGGTCACGCACCCGGAGGCCCTTGAGCGGGTAGAGCCCAATCCCAACTTGCTGCGGGCGATTCTGCGCACCAAACACCTGATGAATCCCGACGTGCTCGAAGCCGCACGGAGGTTGGTGCGGGAGGTCGTCCGTCAGCTGATGGAGAAGCTCGCCAGGGAGATCCGCAGCGCCTTCTACGGCACACCGAGCCGACGACGACGCAGCCCCTATCCGCTAGCTCGCAATCTGGATCTACCGCGCACCTTGCGGGAGAACCTCCGCCATTGGGATCCCGAGCGCCGCAAGCTCTACTTGGAAAAACCGTTCTTCTTCAGCCGGGTCAAGCGCCACACGGATAGATGGCAGATCGTGCTCTTGGTCGACCAAAGCGGCTCCATGGTCGACTCGGTGATCCACAGCTCGATCACCGCCGCCTGCTTGTGGAAGTTGCCGGGCATGCGCACCCATCTGGTGGCCTTCGACACCTCGTTGGTCGATCTCACCCGCGATGTCGACGACCCCGTAGAGCTGTTGATGAAAGTGCAGCTGGGGGGCGGCACCGACATCGGAAAGGCGGTGGAATACGGCGCGAGCCTACTGGAAGTGCCGGCGCGCTCGATTCTCGTGCTGATCACCGACTTTTATGAGGGCGTCCATGTCCAGCCACTGGTCAGCCGAGTGGCGGCCCTGCGAGGCCAAGGCACCCTGGTGCTCGGCCTGGCGGCCCTCGACGAAAACGCCGAGCCCCAATACAACCGGGAGCTTGCCCAGCGCCTGGTGGAGGCCGGAGCAGAGGTCGGGGCCATGACCCCCGGCGAGCTGGCTTGTTGGATTGCCGAGAAGGTGGGGGGCTGAGGTGGCGCGACACGACCTGCTGGCCCTCAACGCCGACAAGGTGGCGGTGCTCTCGAATCGCGGTCTGGTGAAACGGGCGGCCAAGGAGCTGTCCGCCGGCAAAGGCCCCGAGCTGCGGGAGGAGGTCGACGGCACCGTGGTCGGTACCTTTGCAGACGGCACCGAAGCGCGCCTTCCTCCCGGTGTCGCCTTGGCCGACGCTCCCTGCACGTGCGCGGCTCCACCCCACAAGGCGTGTCGGCATCGGGTGGCGGTGGTCTTGGCCTACCTACGGCAAGTGGGGCCGGCCGACGGCGAAGCGCCCAGCGACGAGCCCGACGAACCCAAAGAATCCGACGAGCCTCACGAGCCCAAGGAACCTAAAGGGCCCGCGGCCACGAGCGACTCGTTTCCACCGTCGCCCGGAGCGCGTTGGTCGCCGGGCACCCTCGACGACACGGCTCTTGAGCGTTTTCTCGGTCGCGCGGTGATCGCCGGCGCCCGGCGCCGACGAAAGCGGGGCGTGACCGTGGAGATCCGGCGGGCTGAGGGCCCCGACCTTGCAGGCTCCGAAACCGGCGATGTGCCCACGGCCCGGTTGCCCACCTGTACCGTGCGTTTCCTGGTGCCCGGCGAGCTCGCCATGGCCCGCTGTGATTGCCGCGCGATCCACGGCTGTGAGCATCTGGCCTTGGCGGTGTGGGCTTTCCGAGCAGCGGATCGCATCGACCCCGAAGCCGACCAGCGGATCGTCGATCCCAAGATCCTCGACCTCGAGGAGGTTGCCGTGTCGTCGCGTTCTGCTGCCGGCTCGGGAGGTCTCGCGGCTCGGGCGGCCATCGAAGAGCTGCTGCTCTGCGGCCTGGCGGAATCGTCCCATGATCTCGCCCAACGCTTCGCCGTCGCTCGCCGGACTTTGAGCTCGGAGCGCGATGCCTGGCCGATGGTGGTGCTCGGGGAGATCGAGGGGCAGATCGATGCTTGGAACCGCCGTAGCGCCCTTTTCAACGATCCACGGCTGACGGCTTTGGCGGTGGAGCTGTACGCCCGTTATCGCGCGGCGGAGCGGGGAGGCGCCCTGCCGGCGAGCCATATCCTAGGCCGTGGCGAGCCCGCCCGCACAGAGCTCAAACACGTGGCGCTTACGGGCCTGGGTGCCCGTGTCTTGGTGGACGGCGAGGGACGCGTCGCGCGCTTCCTGCTGGCCGACTTCAAAACCGGCGATGTGCTGGTGCTCACCCGTCGCTGGAAGTCGAGCCAAGCCGTCGGCTTCGACATCGGCCGTCGCGGCTTCGCCGACGGCACCCTTCACACCCTGGCCGGCGGTCGTACCGTCAGCCAGGTGGCGTCCCGCATGGTCAACCGAGCGGTGCTCATCGGTCGGCGGAAAGGGGGCACCTCGGTAATGCCCCAGACCGGCGCCTCCTGGGCCGATTTGCCGGCTCCCTTGAAGGTCGAGCGGGTGGTCGACCTGGCCCGTCATACCGCCTCCCGTCCACCGGCCTTCCTGCGACCCCACCTTCTGGGGGAAGACGTGCATGTGCTCAGGATTGCGGAGATTGTGGATGCCTTTTACGACCCGGCTCGGCAGGCGGTGATCGCCGAAGCCCTCGATGCCGCCGGTGAGCTGTTCCGCATCGGTCTCGAGCATCGGGCCGTCACACCCCACGCCCTCGACGCCCTCGGCCACGCGCTCACCCGCGATCCCAGCTGGGTCGCCGGCCCCGTCCGCCGCTATGGTTCGACCTTTGAGGTCGAGCCCACCGCCCTGGTGGTGCCGGGCGAGGTGATCGTTCCCGACCTGGCCGGTCCGACGAATGAAGCCCCCCTGGACATTCGCCCGACGGCCGATCCCAAGAATCGCTTGGACCAAGCCCTCGGCCAAGCCCTATCCACCCTACAAGAAGCTCCACATCGAGGCCTGCAACTCCTGCCCGAAACCTGGTCACAGCGTGCTCGCCAAGCCGCCGACGAGCTCCAGGAGCTGGGCCTCAACGGCTGCGCCCAGCGCCTGAGAGCCTGCGCCGACGCCGTCGTCACGGGCTCGTCTCGGGGAGAGTGGCGGCTGGCCTGTGAAGCCTGGACCGACGCCACGCTCCGTCTTTTGCTGGCCCAAGAGCTGCGATGAGCGACGGCATTCGGTGCCTTTCGCTCGTCGTCCATGGATAGATCAGATAGCATCTGAGCACACATCCAGACGTCAGGAAGCTTTTCACGGGTGGTGTTTGAGGGAGCGCTCATGCGGCGATTCGAATATCGTGACGACAAGTCGGAAAAGTTTTGGCATATCGATGTCCAGGGAGCCGAATTTACGGTTTCTTATGGCCGCATCGGCACGAACGGTCAAAGCAAGACAAAAACCTTTTCCGATGCAGACAAGGCCCAAGCCGAGGCTGAGAAGCTGATTCGGCAGAAAACCCGCAAAGGTTATGAAGAGGTGGGGCAGGGAAGCGCTCCGACCGAGCCCAGCAGTGCCTCGATGGCGCCGTCGGCCGATCGCGCAGCTCGTGGAAAGGACTCCGAGTCGAAAAGCCTCGGGTCGCAGACTCGGCCATCGGCTGAAAGAAGCACTGCGAGGCCCGCACCTCGACCACGGGAGGCCTCTGGAACGAGGTTCGAGGAGGTCTTCCATTGGACCGCCCGCATGCGCAAGCTGCGATTTGCCCGTCCTGGACAGGTCGAGGGGATACAAAAGCCAAAGTCGCTGAACAAGCTGTGGGCTGAGATCAGAGGGTGTTTAGCCGACCGAGCGGAGGCTCTCGAGGGGAAGGATGTGTTCGCCGATCCCCATCTACAAGCCGCCGTGGATGAGGCTTTTGCCCGATCCCGGCAGATTGAGCCGCCGGAAGGTCCGGCTTCATTGCAAGTCGAAGCCGCGACGATGATCTTGATGGACTTCTTGCACTACGGGGGTGAATTCATCTCCACACCTCGCTGGCCGGTGGTGGACTTCTGGCTCGCTCTTGGAGGTTTTCGTACGGCCTTGAGCGCTACGATCGCCACAGAAGAAGCCAGAGTCCAGATCAAGATTCCCGGCATCGCTGAAGACTACTTGGCTTCACGAAAGCTTGAGCACGGGTACCTCGGCGCTTGGCTCCGCCTGCGAGAACGTCTCGCCATGGCCGAGGATTCGGTCCGGCTTCAGGCTCGCGAAATTGCGGCGGAGCTGCGGCAGGAAGCGAGCCCAGAGGTGCGTATCGGCCTCGCCTTCGCTTTTCCCGACATTCCAGAGTGGGCGGAAGAAGAGTGGCGACCCGAGCTGAGCCCGATTCATGCCGCCATCTTGGCGTGCTCCACGGCCAACGCCGAGCTCGTATGCTCTTTTGGCCCCACTATTACCGAACACTGGCTGGTCGGGTTCCACAGGCATGAGCGGTTTTCTTCCGACCTTTCGATCTTGGAGGCCAACGGGCCAGAGGTCCTGCCGGTCGCCGTGATGAGAATGCGAGCCCTTGGAGAGGACAGCGAGTATGCAGTGGGATTGGCGAAGGTCCTGGCTCGTGTCCGTCATCCCGTGGCGATCACCGCCCTTCTCGAGCACTCCGGTGCCCCGAAGATCGCCGATATCCTGTCCGAGGCGTTAGATCGTTACCCCGAAGAGGCCTTGTCCATCTTGGTCGGGCAACTGGACGGAGAAAGCGGTCGTTCCGATGCCGCTCGCCGGTGGCTCACCACCTTGCTCGCTCGCCACGCCGATCACCTGGGTCCGGCCATCGAGTCCTTGTCCGATGGCGAGCGGAAGCTTGTGAACGAGGTTCTCGATGCGGTGAGCACTGTTCCTGAGGCTCCGGCGGACGCTCTACCGGAGATCTTGGTCCGCCCACCGTGGCTCGGGCAATCGTCCGGGCTCCAAATCCCTTTCGTTGAGGATCTGTCCCTGCCCGACTTTGAAGACTCCATGCAATGGCGTACCGGAGAGCGGGTTGAGTGGTCTTGTGGTGGTGCTGTCGAAGCCAACCCAGACACCTATCATAATGCGAGATTCGAGCTGCCTATCTCTCCGTCTCAGCTTCAGGACATGACTCCAGACGAGGCCCGAGACGTCATCCGTCGCACCGCGGAAAAGATCGAGGCGGACCATTGGCTCTCCATAGAGATATTGTTGTCTTGGCCTCGGCACCTCATTTCAATGTTTCTCCAGCACTACCCTCCCGGGGTGTTCGGGAGCGAAGACACGCCTTGTTACCAAAAGCTGGCGGCGGACTTCGGATTGGAGGCCTTACCCGGCCTCGTAGCGTCGGCGATGAGCAGCCCCGCACGGGTCCTGCCGTCCCTGGGTCCCTATCAAAGCCTGCGCCCAGCCGTGGCCGTTGCGACCGCCCTCAGTCGAAAGCCGGTCCGAGCGTCCGCTCGCGCTTGGATCGAGCGTCAGCCCTTGGCCGCCGCCGTGGGTTTGCTTCATGTGGCGATGGCCCACGCGGATGAAAAGACCCGTCACTTCGCCGCCGAAGGAGCTAGGCTCGCCCTTCGCCATACGGAGCTGCAAACCGTGATCGATGCCGGGGACGTCAGTTGGAAGCAGGCCGTCGAAGGCTTCGTGGCGGTAGATCCGCGGTTTCAACATCCCGAAGCGCTACCGGAGCTTCCTTTCTTCTGGCGGCCGGAGCATTTCACTCGACCGCAGCTGAAGGACGGCTCGGGCGCTCTGCCGTCGAGCACCCTCCAGCACTTGGGCCACATGCTCGCCTTCTCCCCGCCCGATCTGCCTTATCCCGGCTTGGTCGACACGCTCGAGGCCTGCGACCGGGATTCGCTGGCGGGCTTTGCTTGGGATCTCTTCGAGGCATGGAAAAACGCCGGCATGCCGGCCAAAGAGAATTGGGTGTTCACGGCCCTCTCGGTGTTCGGCAACGACGAGACCGCCAGAAGGCTCACACCACTTCTGAAAATCTGGCCGGGCGAGGGCGGTCATCAACGAGCGGTGATCGGTCTCGATGTGCTCTCTCTCATCGGTAGCGATGTGGCTCTGATGCACCTCAACGGAATTGCTCAGAAAGTTAAGTTCCAGGGCCTCCGTCAAAGAGCCCGGGAAAAGATCGCGGAAATCGCGGCTCGCCGCGGGCTGAGCCAGGAAGAGCTGGCGGATCGCTTGGTGCCGGATTTGGGTCTCGACGCCGGCGGCACCCTGGAGCTCAGCTTTGGGTCGCGCTCCTTTCGGGTGGGTTTCGACGAGCAGCTCAAACCCTTCGTGCGCGGAGATGACGGCAAGCAGAGGGCGAATCTGCCGAAACCGCGAAAGGACGACGATCCCGAATCCGCCAAGGCCGCCTCAGCCCGATACAAAGCGCTCAAAAAAGACGTGCGCGCGTTGGCCGGTCTCGAGCTGATCCGCCTCGAAAGGGCGATGTGCGGGCAACGCCGTTGGCGGCTCGAGGACTTCAAGCAGTTCCTGGTCGAGCACCCTTTGCTGGGTCACTTGGTGCGGCGTCTCGTCTGGGGTCGCTACGACGCTGAGGGTGAGCTCTTGGATGCCTTCCGGGTCGCGGAGGACGGCTCCTTCGCCGACGCCGGCGATGAGGAGCTGGTGCTGTCGGAAGGAACCCTGATCGGCATCGCTCATCCCGTGGAGTTGGGCGCCGAACGGCTGGCCGCCTTCGGCGAGATCCTGGCGGATTACGAGATCCTCCAGCCTTTTCCCCAGCTTGAGCGCAAGGTCTCCCAGCTGACCGCCGAAGAGCGACAGGCCATGGTGCTCACCCGATGGAAAGGGCAAGACGTGCCGTTCGGTCGGGTGCTGAAATTGGAAAAACTGGGCTGGATTCGAGGAGCTCCCCAAGATGGGGGCTATTGTTATTGGTACGAACGCCCGGTCAACGAGCAGATGAGGCTTTATCTCTACATCGAGCCCGGAATCCGCATCGGCGATGTAGATGCTTGGGAAGAGCAAACCGTGTACGTGGTTGAAATCGACCGCCCCGAATATGTTCCGACGGGAATCAACGACAGCAACCAATCCGACTCGGGCATCCCTTTCTCCGCGCTCGACGACATCACCATCAGCGAAATGCTTCGCGAGCTCGAGGTGCTGTCTGAAACCCCTTAGAGATCCTTATGGACATTGCCCGCGTTCCGCCAGCTCGACCCGGTAGACCCTGCCGTCGATGCCCGACATGGAGTCCGAGAGCTCGTTGCCCGTGAACGAGACCGTGCCGCCATCGCCGTGGATTACCGACACAGAGCAGATCGGATCGTCGAAAGGCACGGTGAAACGGACGTTTTGGTCGTAGGAGCTGGTGACGATCAGGTAGGCCACGGAGTCGATACGGTGGGAGCTGCCGTTGACGGCGGGGTAGTCGGGCATGGCGAAGGTCGCGTCGGCGCCGGGGATCGGGTGGTCGATCAGGTAGTCGGTGCCGGGGATGACGGTCAGGGTCTCGGCACCGAGGTGGCTAAAGAGCACCGGCTCGGTGCGTTTGCCGCCGACCATGTAGGGGCGCATAGTGTGCTTCAGCAGCCGGAGGCCGATTTTATATTCGTCCCACACGGTCAGCACTTGCTCGGGGGTGGGGTCGAGGTCGCAAACGGTGTTGAGAACGCCCGCGTCTTGGGCGGCGAGGGCTTGGACCACGAAGTTGTAGTTGTAGATGAACACTCCTTGGCCGCGATGGAGGCCCGACCAAAAATCGTGGCGGGCTTCGGCAGCGCTGGGATTCGACTCAGCGAGGCTGCAGAGATTCATGTCGGGTAGGTGAAAGGCCAGGTGTTTGGGCGGATGCTGGCCGTTGCCGATATAGGTCTGGCGCACGTTTTCCGCGGTTTCGAGCTGAGCATCCATGCGATGGATCGACGCGATCCGGCTGGTATGACCCAACGTTCCCATCAGCAGGTTCAAATAGCTGCCGCGCATCAAATGGGTTTGCAGCGGCATCAAACCGCCTTGGGCGTCGGTGGCGAAGTCTTGGGGCAGCGGGTAGTAGTCGGTGAGGCCCGCGACCTGGCAGGCCGGCCCCACCCCCAAATTGCAATTGGCCATGGGATCCGTCCACTTCGGCAGGAAGGAAACGGGCGACGGTGGGGAGTGCACGACATTCAACGATCCGACCGCGTCGGCCACGCCGGGCACCGAGAGCACGGTCCAAGCCAGGCTCTCGGGCATGCGGTTGTGGGCGGTGTAGGCCACCAGCGGCAAATGGGAGAGAGGTGAGGCGTCCATGGCCAAACGCAGCAGACGTTGGCCGCCGTATTTGCCCGAGGTCGCCCAATGGCGCACCTCTTCGATGCCGTAGATGCCCCACAACACCCCGCCGGGATCGGCGGTGTCGACGGCTTGCAAGAAATTGGGCAGCTTGGCGGCCCAATAATCCAGATACTCCGGGGTGATTTGGTCCTGGGTGTAGGGCACTTGAATGCAAGCGGCGTCGACCATCGGATCATTGCAGCCGGGTACCACCGCTGGATTTACGAAGAGGTTTTGTTGCGGTCCCACCACCAGACCATCGCCGGCGAAGAGGGGATCGCCGCCCTGGGCGTTGACCGACGCGAAAAAACCGGGCGTGACGGTGGCATGAATGCCGTGGGCAGCGGCGGCGTCGATCAAGGGCTCGGCTTGTAGGGCGTAGCGAAAAGATTCGAGGTCTGCTTCCACGGGCAAGACCCCGTTGACCGGCTCGACGGGAGCGAAAGTGGAGTAGTAGGAAACGATGTCCACCAGATGCGCCACGTCTGGCACGTCCACGGGCCGAACGTTGATCATCATTAAAGGAAATTGCTGCCAGGTATTGGATTTGATCTTCACCCACGGTTGCTCTGCGGGCTGATCGGCCCTGAGGGGCTCGACCGCCGAGCTGCCCAGAAGCGTCCAGGCTGCTACGCCCAGGATGGCGACGCTTTTCCGAATGGCAAGGGTTTGGGCTCGTGATGTTCTATACATGATGCTGTTGCCTTTCGCGTTGAATTCAAAAAGAGCAGGGCTCACCGCACTTCAATTTAAGAGCGCAGAAAAGCATCGCCCTCCATCAGAATGGTGCTCGCGAAGACTCCGCCGCCCTAAACCGCGGGAGGTGTATTGGGCCAAATTTTCGCCCAGGCGCAGAATTGGCGTCAGTTTTTCCGTCTAGGAATTGATATGACGAGACAACTGCGCCTATTCAGCCGCCCTCGGCAGGTCACCGCCGAGATCACCCAAGTCACCTTTCAATTTCGATCGCTGCTCAAACCCGATCGGAGCCTCAATCTGAAGATCGTCGGAGCCTTGGCAAGAGCCAAAGAGCTCTACCCCATCGATCTGCACTCCTTCGTGTTTTTGAGCACACACCTGCACCTCCAGGCGACTTTTTCCGACGCTGAACGCATGTCCGACTTCATGCGTCATTTCAGTCAGAAGGTGTCGAAAGAGGTGGGCTTGGCCCACGATTGGGACGACTCCGTCTTTCCCAAGCGGTACCACCATGTGGAGCTGTCTCAGGAGCCGGAGGTGGAGCTCGCCCGTCTGCGATACGTCACCAGCAACTCATGCAAAGAATCGCTCGTGATGTCGCCGCTCGATTGGCCGGGGGTGTCGTCGGCGGAAGCGCTGATCACCGGGGAGCCCATGAAAGGCGAGTGGGTGGATCGAACGGCCTACCACCACGCCCGAAATCGTGGAGAGGATGTGTCGGAGGCGGATTTCACCGAAGAGCTTGAGCTGCATCTGACGCCCTTGCCGTCGCAGGCGCATCTGTCGGCCCGCGATTATCGGCAGCTGGTGCTCGAGATGGTCCGGGAGATCGAGGCGGAGACGCTTCAGCGTCATCGAGAGAACAAGACCGCGCCCTTGGGGGTGGAAGCGATCCTGAGCCGTCATCCTCACTATCGTCCCGGAGAGAAACCGAGCTCGCCGCGTCCTTGGTTCCACGCGATCGGTCGCGAGGTGCGGGAAGCGATGCGAACCGCGTTGATTTGGATCGTAGCGGCCTATCGGGAGGCGTCGGAGCGGTACCGGGCGGGTGAATTTGACGTCGAGTTTCCGGAGGGCACGTTCCCGCCGGCCCGTCCATTCGCAAACCCTTGGCACGAGGTTCCTCTAGTGCCTGGATAATCCATTCGCAAACCCTTGGCACGAGGTTCCTCTAGTGCCTGGATAATCTGGACATTCGTCGCTCGCCGGTTGCCTTACAGGGTCGGTAGGTCGTCGGCTCAGGTCCTCCCGGACTTGGGGTAGGGGGAGCTTTTTCTGAAATCGATGGTTTGGGCGGGAAGTGCTCGGAAGATGGCCACCGAGGACAAGCTCAAATGCTATTCCCTAAGAATCACCTGCCACCTCCTTCCAGCCCCCTTCAGTCCAAGAGCGCAAAAAGGCGATGCCCTCCCTCAAAACGGCGACCTCGCCGCGCTGAATGGCGGGCTACGGATCAGGGAGAGGTGGAGGACCAAGCCGAGAGGTCTCCCGTCTCGAAGCGGTCGGCGAAGAGATCCGTGACCTGGAAGAAGGTCATCATGCCGAGGGCCGCATGCTCGAGGATGTGGCAGTGGGCGAGCCAGCCGCCCGAGCGCGTCTCGGTAGGGGTGAGGCCGTCGGCGGCGACCTGATCCTCGCGTCCGGTATCGTCGAATCGCACGGCGAATCGGGTCAAGCTGAAGCTTTGGCCGGGCACGGTGCCGGGGCGGCGCTTCAAGAGAAACGTATCCTTATCTTCGAGATGGGTCGCCGTTTCAACGTAGTTGAGCTCCGGGTTGCCCGGGTCCGACATATCGACGAATTCCGTGTCGATGTGTTGAAACGACCAGCCGTGGGTGTGGAAGTTGTGATGGCTTCCGGTGAGGTTCTTCACTTCCCAGATATAGGTGCGGCCCGCGCCGACCGTGTAGACATCCGAGACGTCGAGGGTTCCGAACGGTTTGCCGATAGCCTGAATAAACGCTTTCACCTCCCCGGTATCCCAATTCGGGATGGTGTGGCCGAGGGTCAAGCGTAGGGACGGGGCGCCGGTGGTGTCGATCCCTTGCAAGGCTCGCAGGCTCTTCGGCGGCTCGAAGCTCTCTTGCTGCGAGTCGCCGAAAAGATCGACGTAGCCGAAAATGACCGGCGACCTGCTGCCGTCCGGCACGTTGTGCGCCAAGGTCACGGTGCCGTCGTCGTTGAAGTCGATGCTGTGACGTCCCCGCTGGGTATCGTGCCACTCGAAATGAAGCTCACTGCTGCCTTCCCGGGGGATCGGGAAGAGCAGCACGTCGGCGCGCTCACCCGGCGTCATCAACAGACCGGTGGTGGGATCCGGATCCGAAGGGTGCCTGCCCAGGGAGCCGATCGCGCTCGCCGCCGGCTCGACGAGGATCGGCGCCTCGATCAAACCTTGGTCGCCGCCGATGCGCCAGAACGGGTGATCCGGGATCGACATGCGCATGAAACGCGAGCTCGCCGCGTTCAGCACCCGCACACGGTGCGGCACCCGCTGCTCCATGCGCAGGGTCGGCTCGATTTTGCCGTTCAGCAGGGGGAAATTGCCTTCGCGGCCGTTGAGCTGCTCCATCGCCACGAGCTCCCGCGGGCCGACGAAGGGCTCGCGAATGGTGCCGTCGGGCTCGAGCAAGACATCGTCCAACACGACCAGATGCTCCCGCTCCGGCAAGCCCAGAGCCTCGTCCTCCAGAGGGTCCCGGACCACCAACAGACCGTGTAATCCCCGCTCGACCGCGACGTGGGTTCGCACGTGGGGGTGATACCAAAAGGTGCCGGCCTGGAGGAGCGGAATCTCGTAGCGAAACGTGCCTCCCGGCGGCACCGTCAGCTGGGCGATGTGGCTGCCGTCCATATTCGCCGGCGTTTCCACGCCGTGCCAATGAATGGTGGTCGGCTCGGACAGCCCGTTGCAGAGATGCACCACCAGGAGATCCCCGACCTCGGCTTCAATCGTCGGGCCGGGAATGAAACCGTTGTACGTCCACACCGCGACCTCGGCGCCGAGGCCGAAATCCCACATGGACTCACGGGCGGTGAGATACACCTCGACGACATCGTCGGCCGGATTCGTATCCTCGGCGATCGCGGGATGGATCGAGCCGTCGAAGCTCGGCGGCTCAGCAACGCTGCCCGGATCACAGGTGGAGCCTTGGAATGGCTCCGCCTCGAGAATGGACCCCGACGCCCAGCCAAGGGCAGCGAGCACGACGGCCACGAGGGCGCTCGAAGGACTGTTTTTCATCGCACCGTCCTCAATTTGAGGACGACCAAGCGGTGAGGTCTCCAGACTCGAAGCCGTCGATGAAGATCTGGCTGTTGCAGACTGGGGCGATGACCTTCACCGAATCCACCGCCGCTTCGAGCACCGAGTCATTGGGATTGTCCGCCACCACGAATCTGATCTGCGTCGTGGCGCTCGGCGCGACGAAGTCCTCGATGTCGAAGACGCCTTTCAGCCAGCTGCGCACATCGCCTTGGTGACGCTGGGCCTCGACCCAGGTGCTGCCGTCGATCGAGACTTCCACCACCAGATCGTCATTGAGGCTGCTGGAGGAGAGCCAATAGCGGTAGCTGACGACACCGCCGCCGACGGAGTGATCGAAGGTCGGCGAGGTGAGCACGGTGGGGCCGCCGTCGACGTCGTTCGTGCCCGCGGATTCGGCGGGCGCCGCCTGACCGGTGAGATAACAGAAGCCGTTGATATCGCCCGTGGCGTCGAATTCCGGTTGGTTTCCGGTGCTCACCGGATCCACACGCTCCCAAGCGCCGGCGGTCAGAGCGGTATTGGTCACCGTCCAGCCGAGATCGGCGCTGAAATCGTCCTCGAAGAGGGTGACCGCTCCGTCCATCACATCGATGCGGTGGGTGCCGCCGTCCGGTGGGTCGACATAGGTCGTGCTGAGGGTATTCTCCGCGCTGAAGGTGATTTCGAAAGTGCTACCACAGGTGGCGGGCGGCAGCTGACCTAGGAATTGACGACCGCCCTGAGGGACCATGGGCACGTTGACCGTATTGCCCTCTGAGGTGACGCTCGCCTGGACTGTGGCCGGTTGGATGGCGGCGCCCACGGCTTGAATGTCGATTTCGAGCGGCCCACCGGCGGACGGCACCGTCAGGGGCAGGTCGTCGGTGCCGTGAAATTTGAGCAGATTGGCGCTGAAGTCGATCACGCTGAGGCCGAGACTGCGGTCACTGGCCAAGACCGAGTCCTCGCCGAGAAACGGGTAGACGCCCCAGCATCCGGCAAAGGTGGAATCGCCACCGTCGGAGGGTGTGGTGTCGAAGCTCGCGACGGGGAAGAAACTGGCGGTCTCGGGGTCGATCTCGAGCACTTGCACGCCCGAGGCGTAGTAGGACACATAGAGCCGATTGCCGTCGATCAAAGGGTTGTGGGCCGAACGCGCCTCGCCGGGCGGCACGACATAGTAGTCGCGGACCTCGAGGGTGACCGCGTCGACGCCTTCGATCACCTCGTAGAGGGTCAGAGCCCCGGAATCCCGCTCATCGGCGACGACCACAAAACGTCCGTCGTCGGTCGGCCAAACAGCGTGGGCATTGTCTCCGTGGATGGAGCCCAGCAGCGGCGGCTCCTCGGTCGCGATGTTGGAGACGTCGTAGATGCGCAGACTGTCCCAAGCCGCAGCGTAGAGGCGACCGTCCTTGACCGTGATGTCGTGCACGAATTGCCCACCGACCCCGGTCAGGGTCCAGGTGGCGGAGCTGATGGTGGCGGGCGGGCTGTCCGGATCGTAGGTGCGCAGGTCGACGATAAAGATGCGAGGGGTGCTGCTGTCGACCAGGTAGAGCCAGCCGTCTTCGTAGAAGACGTTGTGAACCGCGGAAAGCACGGTCACGTCCGTGAGCTTGACCGGCGCGTAGGGATCCCGTACATCGACAATATGGCAGCCCGGAGACCCGCTTTCCAGGCCGACGAACATCAATCCGTCGTGGACCTTGACGTCCTGAGCGCTGGCGAAAGTAATTGCATCGTATCGGGATGCAAAGACCGGATTCGTGGGATCGGTGATGTCGATGATGGTGACCACCCGCTGGCCGTTGTGCGCCAAATAGGCGAATTGCCCATCGCCCCAAATATCGGCGAAGTCTTGGCCCGCCTCATCCCACTCGCCGATCTCGACGGCATTGACCGGGGGAGCCTGGGCCGAGCTCGCGGCGGCCGAGAGGAGCACCACGAGAGCCATCGCCAGGAGTCGGAAGATGGGACGGGGAGCGCGGAAAAGTGCGATGTTAGAAGCTCCGTTCGCATCGAGCTGGGTCATGGGCTTTGCACCTCAGAAGGGAAGGGTAAATGAGATCCGGACGGATTCCTGTCCAGAAATGGGGGTGTCGGACGAACCAAGGCCGGGTTGTCTAAGGCCGTTTGCGAGGATGTCATGATGAGACGCGACAAAAGAGAAAGAAAGACACAATCTTTCTTCCGATTATCTCGGAAGTTTTTGCGTTTGGCCGCTTTGCTCATAATGGCTCAACTGCCCTCAGGTTTGTTGAGACAACCTCGTATCGATGGATATGAGAGCATGAGCAAAAGGAGAGGTCAGATGTCCAGAGCTCAAGAGCGGGCCGAACGAATGATCGACGATCACGGTTTTCTCGGCGTGCCCCGCGAGACCTTCGAAGTCGGGGGTCGAGCCCAATTCGTGCGGCTGTTGCAGCACGGTTTGCTGCCGGAGTCGAAGGTCTTGGATATCGGTTGCGGGGTTCTACGGGTCGGCTATTGGCTGATGCGTTTCCTCGACGCAGATGGCTATTGCGGCGTCGAGCCGGCCCGTGATCGGGTTCGGCTAGGGCTCCGATACCTGTTCACGGAGGAAGAGCTGACCCGGGCTCGACCTCGATTCGATCACAATGATCGCTTCGATACCGGAGTCTTCGGTGATCGATTCGATTATTTTCTGGCCGGCTCCATCTGGACCCACTGCAGCAAGGCTCAGCTCAAGGTGACTCTGGACGGCTTTGTGGCCAACACCACAGACCAAGGAGTTTTTCTCGCTTCTTACCTTCCCGCGGAAGGGCCCGAGGACGACTACCAAGGGAACGTCTGGGTAGGCACCAGCCATCAGTCGACGATCCCTGGGGTCATCCGCCATTCCCTGGAATGGATCCAAGGTGCTTGTGAGCGGCGCGGCTTGTCCTGGACCTTGGTACCGGGAATGGATTGCGACAGCCAATTTTGGCTGCGGGTCGACAAAACCTCACCCTAGAGCAACCTATCTCTCTATCTAAGTCCACACCTATCTAAGGCCCACGACCGATCAAGCGCAAAAGCGCGCGTCGTAAACGCCAGGTCGCGGAGCCCCGGATCCAATCGAGCTCCGTTTCTTGTCCAGACGTCGTCAAACGCAACCGCTCCAGCTCCTGCCGTTGCGCTTCGTGGACCTGATGCCGTTTCTCGAGCTCCAGCCGTAGACGATCGAGCTCGGTCCGTCGTTCCAGGTTTTGGCGATCCAGCTCCCGGACTTTCTCCTCCAACCCCAGCCGTGTGGTCTCCAGCTCCCGAATTTTCTCTTCCAGCTCACGCTGAGCTACCCGCTGTTGGTCCTGCTCTTGGAGAAAACGACCCTTGGCCTCCAACAGCTCTTGTTGGGAGCTTTGGAGACGTCGGCAATCGGCTTCAATGGTAGCCAGCTGGGCGTCGAGGTGGTGTTTCTCTTCGAGAGCGCTGGCCAGCTTCCGCTCCAATTGGATTCGGTGCCGGGAGACTTCCTCGCCGATTCGCCGGAGCTCCGCCACCTGGGCCCGCTCCGCCGCCAGCTCCGCCAGCAGACGCTCCCGCTCGGGGCGGTGGAAGCTGCCGCCGGAGAGGGGACCGTGCCGGAGGTAGTGGGAGATCGCGCGAGCTCCGGCTTTTGGGTCGAGGGGGTCGGCGCGGTGCCGCTCCAAGACTTGCCTGTAGATCTCCAGCAGTCGATCGACCGCGGCGTCCAAGCCGGCTTGCTCGCGAATGCGCCGGCAGACCTCCACCGCGTCGGTGGCGTCATAAGCGCTCAGGCGCTCTCGCACCCCACCGATGGTGATCGGGTCCCGGAGCAGGCGCACCCCGAAGTTATAGGCCCGTAGCTCGTCGAGCCGCCGGGTTTCGACCCGTGGCCCGAGACCGGCGGCATCGCAAAGCACCACCGTCGCCCCGACCGCGGCGGCTTCCAGGGCGGAGCGGCCCTTGGCGAAGACCACGTCATAGTCCGCCAACCGGCTTTCGGGGCGATCTGTGGTGGTGCCCTGGGCCCGGCCGATGACCTCCAGCCGAACACCCTCGGACTCGCAGGCGGCGCGCACCGCGGCCAAGCCGTGGTCGTCGCTCATGTAGTTGCTGAAGACCAAAGCCCGTTTTGGCCGCTGGGGTAGGGGCTCTCGGGCGCGGAATCGCTCGAGATCGACGAAGTTGAGCAGCAATCGGATGTCGTCGTCGTCGATACCGCATTCGTCCGTCAGGCGCTGTCGCACCAGCTGGTCTACGGCACCGTAGATCAAAATTCCAGGATGGCGGGGAGGAGCCTCTTCGTCGGGCAGCCAACCGTGGCAGAGGTAGATCGCCGGCGTTTCCGGAAAACGCGCCAGGGCGGTGACGGCTTCCAGGTGATGCTGCGCGTGGATCAAATCCGGCGGCTCGCGCAGCTGCTCCAGGTCGTCGATCACCGGTACCGTGGCCGAGCGCAGCTCGCGGGCCACCTCACCGAGGTGTCGGCTGTAGGCGATGGGCTGGTGGCCGCGGGCGAGCAAGGCCAAGGCCACGTCCCGGATATACACCTCGGTGCCCGAACGATCTCCAAGGGTGTGGTTGGTGAAGAGAATCCTCATGCGGTTTCGGCGGCCCACCGCCGAAGGGCCCAGGCTAGGGGCAACCAATGCTGCCGGTAGCGCAGGACTTGGCGGTAGGTGCCTTCGGCGACCCGCTGAGCGCCGTGGCGCTCGTAGAAAGGGACCTGATCCTCGCCCAAGGCCCGCTGATCGAGATCACTGCCTGCCGGCACCGGGCTCAGCACCTCGACCCGAAACGCTTCGGAGGAGTGGATCTCCAAGGCTCGCTCGACCTCACCCTGAAGAGCGAGGTAGGCGTCGGCGGCCTCCAGCTTGCGATCGAAAGCGGAGGCGTCCAGGACTAAGCGCAAGGGCGGCGCTCCCTCGGTGATGCGTCGGCTGCCGGGCGCGGCTTCGAGGGGGAAATCCAAGTGGGGAATTGGGCGGCCGAGGCGTCGAGACGCGATGTTGAGGGCGGCTTCGGCGATCACGAAACACAGGTCATGGGTGGAATTGAAGCCCTCCACCGCGTCGCTGGCCAGAAGCTCCACCTTCAGCCGCACCAAGCTCTCCGCCAGATCGAGCACCACCCGCTGGACCTCTTCCAACCGATGGTCGAGCACGATTCGGTAGGCCTCGCGATCGGTCCACACGCCGAAAATCGTGCCTGGCACGGCACCGCATCGCTCCAAGGCTCGGCGCGACGCTTCAATGCGCCCCTGATCGCCGGATCCCGAGCCGTCGGTCAGCACGAAGGTGTGCGGACGGTAAAGCTCCAGCCAATGGTGAAGACGCAGCTCGTGCCCGGGGTGGGCCACCACCAGGGCCACCGGTGCGGAGCCCGGTGGTGGGTAATGCGTGGGAGAAGAGCTCGCCTCGGTCATGGGGCCATCCTAACCGGCTGAAGGCTCGGATGGAATCGATGTGTCTGACACGCGCAGGCGACCCTGACTGATGGGAGGTCAGATCGTGTGGGGTGGGGGAGGTGCTGTCAGCACTCCACTTGCTCCCACGAGGAGCCGGCGAATTTCAAATAGAAACCGTGCTCCTCGTCCCATTCCGGCGAAATATAGACCCGCGCCGGATATTCCTCGCCGCGATGATTCGGCTCGCTTGAAATGGTGAGGCTTCGGGTTTCCAGGAGATCGGCGAGCTGGTCCGGTCGCAAGTCTGTGGGGATTTCGGCCTCTTCGAACCAATCCGGATCTTCTTCGGCGACGTCTCGGTAGCTCTCGTGGAGAAGCTCTGTGATCTTGTCCACGTCTTGCACGAATTGGTCGACGAGGGCTCGACACTTTTCGAACAAGGTTTGATCAGGGGAGGCGCCTTCCTCCACCGTCATCTCAACCGTGAAGTCACCCATGGGCGATGCCACGGGATCGGGGTGGGCGTGACCCGCTCCCCAAGTTTGTACCAGGGCTAATGTGAGTTGCCACCCTCCGATTTGATTCTGAAATATATTTTTTCGGACTGACCCATACCGGTTTGGCTCGCCGCCCGCAGGGGCTGTCAAGGGCTTGCCGCGCGTAGCGCGGGCGGCTCCGCCGACCCTTGACGGCCACGAGGACGGCGAGACGATTAAACCGGGGTCAGGCCGCTGCGACATCTTCACTCCGGTCACGACCTGGGGTCGTGTCTTTTTTCAGGGCCGCTGCAAAGACCGCCGGAGGGCGATTGCCCAACGAGCTGTGCGGACGGACCTCGTTGTAGTCCTGGACCCACTCCTGGATCAGCCTCCGTGCCGACCAAAGGCTCGTGAACCAATGGGCATTCAAGCACTCGTCGCGAAACTTGCCGTTGAAGCTCTCCACGAAACAGTTGTCCACCGGCTTTCCCGGTCGGATGAAACGCAGCTCCACACCATGCCGATGGGCCCATTGGTCCAGTGCGCGGCTGGTGAATTCCGGCCCGTTGTCCACCACGATCCCCTTAGGAAGCGGTCGACTCTCCGCGATTCGATCCAGCACCCGCGTTACGCGGTCTCCGTTCAAAGACGTATCGACTTCGATCGTCAGGCACTCGCGGGTCCCGTCGTCGAGCACGTTCAGCGTTCGGAATTTGCGACCGCTCGAAAGGCCGTCACTCATGAAATCCATCGACCATTGCTCGTTGGCCCTCACTGGGACTGCTCGCGGAAGACGATTCGCGCCGGCTACCTGCTTGCGCTTTTTGCGCCGAACTGCCAATCCTTCCTCTCGATAGATCCTATAAACCCGTTTGAGGTTGACCGCTTGGCCGTCGTCCGGAGCCAGCAATGCATGCAGTCGCCGGTAGCCGAAACGCGGTCGTTTCGAGGCCAGCTCAAGCAGCTGCTCGCGGAGAGCGCCGTCGTCGCGACGGGCAACGTAGCGCACCATCGAGCGGTGAGCACCGACCAAAGCACAGGCCCTCCGCTCGCTGATCTCAAACTTCTCCCGGATCCAATGAACCGCCTCACGCCGGGCCGTGGGGCTCACCATTTTTTTGCCAGCGTCTCTTTGAGAATCTGTTTGTCGAGCGTCAGCTCGGCGACGGCCGCCTTGAGGCGACGATTCTCCGCTTCGAGCTCCCGCATTCGACGCGACTCGTTGACGGTCATGCCACCGAATTTAGACTTCCAGCGGTAATAGGTGCCTTCTGCCATCCCATGCTCGCGACAAACGTCCTTGACCGAAGCTCCACCTTCGACTTGCTCCAAGATTCGAATGATTTTTTCTTCGCTGAATCGACCCTTACGCATGTGCTCCTCCTCGGTCCGATTCTCTCATTTCGGCCGGACCAGTTTTCGGGGAGCAGGTCAGGCGTAGGTATCGCCGGGATACGGATCGTCCTGCTTTTGGAATTCTTCGAGTTTCATATCGATCAGGCTCCTCATGGGTTAAATCAAGGAGCAGATCTTAGGTAGCTCGAAGCTTTGTGTCTCGCGCCTGCTGTGAGGCGCCGGATTGGATCCGTGAAGTGGTTGTTTGTGGCTGTGGGGTGGTTGGGTGAAGGCCCAGTTGAGAGCAACACACCCAAGCAAAGGCCGGCAAACCCTTTGGAGCCACCCTGGTTCAAGGTTGGCTCGGCACTGATTGGCACAAGATTGCTTTAGAGGAGGTTTTTGCCTACATATCCTGCATGGTATCGAATTGAACGGCCCAGATATTCTCGTCTAGAAGCTCCATTGCCTTTGGGTCGATGGCGCGACACGTTTCAATGGTGGCAGAGAGCTTCTGCAATGAAAATCCCTCTGAAATACTGTCTATGAAAACTAGTTGGTGGAATTCCCTCAAGAACCCAGCGAGTTGAAAGACCGAGCTATTTGCAAACTGGATCATCTCTAGATCGTCGTTTACAACCAAAACCTCTCCAGAGCCCTCATCAATTGCAAAGAGGAGTGAGTCGTTATCTCCTAGTAATCGAAGTTTTTCAGTCGAGTTGATGAGTCCTGACTCTGGAAGTAGATCTTGGAGCATTTCTAGACCCGGATCATAGAAGGAGCAGATCCCGTCGACAGAGGGCAGGCCGACATCAACTAGGAAGTCTTTCTCCTGATCTTTCAAATCAGTAGCTTCGACTGCCTCGCGCGGCCACCTAAACAGACCTTCCGAGCCAAAGGTGGCCTCCAAGTCAACTCTTAGCTTTTGAAGATCAAAGTTGGTTTTAGTCAAATCTCTTAGTCCCCTTCAGGAGCTGGTGAGAAGTTCTTCTCGATATCGGCTTCTTTTTGTACCCTACCGCGGGCTCTGGATGCGACGTCACCATACTCCCATGAGTATGTGACTTTTGCATCGGGATAGAACTCCTGCAGAAGTTTCTTGCACTGGGCGAAGTTCAGTTGGCAAGGTTCAAATTCGGTATAGACCCTTGTGACGTGAGCAGGTCCGATCCTCTGACGAATTGCTTCATCAATCAGATGCTGTTCAGAGTGCAAATTGATTGGTGGAGGAGAGCTCACAGCACCCATGAGCTTGCGCTCACCCGCTTCGTCGATGTACTCCAGCACGGCAATGTTGCTTTGCGAGTCAGCACCTATCTCACTGCGAATTCTAGCTGCAAACTCACTGAGGTCAGTCGACCGATATTCTACTTCTCCTACGAGGCGAGTCATCTCGTTTTCTGGAACAGCTTCATCTGAAAGCCTGACGAGGACCCCATCCATTTCAATGACCTGATCCTTGGCCAGTTGTTGTGGCCGAGGTCTTAGCACCCTCTTCGTGCCGTGCTTGACGGCATTTCCGAGACCAAGTGCCCCCTCCGCAGCTCCAGCACCTTCGACGAATGCGAAACAGACCTTGCCGATCCCCTGTGAATAGAGCTTGATCTTTTCGTCACCCTCTGCGAATTGCGCATTGGCGAAATCTTCACCAGCGGACTCTGAATTCCACGCAACGTTGTAGGGGACATTCATGATTCCCCTGCCTAGCTCCTCCAGAAGCCAAAGCGGGATTTGAGAGTTGACCTTGGCCGACGCCCAAAGTCGTTGATTGTACGGAATAGACAAGTCGTGGACTTGTTTGATGAGATCGACTCTCCGCCTTCTCCAATATCCATTGCCAAACTCAGGCAGCATGTCGGTGCACTTTTCGCCCGGTTCGCCCATCCAAAGGCACTTGTCGCCTTCCGGATCCGTCGCCATGTTCGGCATCCAACTCACGAACGCATACAAATTCGGCGAGTCGACATCACCTAGGGGATCCTCGGACATCCAGGACGCGTTCCGAGCGTCGTACCAACGAGCTCTCGCGTAGTTGAGACCCGTGACCGGGTCCGTCCACAGCCCGTGGAAGAGACTGGTCTGACCACCGGGGAAGCGACCACCTAGGGTGTTCGACGCAGCTATGGCATTGTCGAAACCGGCGGGGAAGCGTTGGTCGTAAGCGATGCCGGCCTCGAAGGCGCCAGGGATGCTCCATTCGAGCTCCCGAGCCTGGTCGAGCTTGCGCCCCGCGGAATCGACCAAGTCCGTGGTGAGACGGACGCGATAATTGGTGCTGAATTCCCAGCCGCTTTGGAGCATGACCAAAAGGTCCGAAGGCTCTGCGCCGGCAAGTCCAGTCAAGATCTCGGTCGGTGGCACGGATTGCCAGCCACCGAAACCCAGACGCTCGACGATGACGTTGCCGTTGAGACTCGCCGGGTCGAGGGCGCTAGAGAAGCTCACGCGCAGGGCGCCGTCTTTTTGCTCGGCTCCCGTGGCTTGCTCGACCCCACTGACGGTGGTGACGCCGGCGTCGAAGCGAGATCTCCGGACCTCGGGACCGGCTTCCACGTTGGCTTCGCCGTAGGGCGTGTAGAGATATCGGGCCGGAATCACCGGGCTTGCCGGGTCGGAGCTTTCCTCCTCGGCCACAATGCCGATGACCGTGCCCATCTCGTCGCGCAAGTAGGTGTAAAGGGCCTCGCCACCGAACGCAAGGTTTTCGACCATCACTTGAGGGGCGTCGTCCAAGGTGGAAAGACCAGGAACGTGGGTCTTGCGCCAGCGTTTGGTAGTGCCGTCGGGGTCACCGAAGCCGACTTCCGAAACCAGGCCTTGGTGCTCCCAAACGTAGTCTCGCCGCTCGATGAACGGACGCTCGCCACCGCCTTCGGGGATCGGTCCCCAGTGGATACGATGGGTCAAACGGCCCTTGGCGTCGTAGGCGTAGCGCACCTGATGACCGGCGTAGGGCGAGACCTGATCGTCGGGCCAGGTGTCTTTGACCGTGACCTCGATCAGCTCCGAGCGCCAATTCCACACGTAGACGTGGCGATCGTCCTCGGTGCGGCGGCCGACAGCGTCGTAGTCGAAGCTCACGCCGTCGCGGCTCAGAATCCGGCCATAGGCACCGGTCTCCACGTTACCAAGGGTACCGGCCGCTTGATTCACCAGACGGTCGAGCTCGTCGCCCTCGCCGTACCCGTAGGTAAAGCCATCCACGTTGTGGGGGCGGTCGCCAGTTAGATTGCCTCGGCCGGGATAGGCCTCGGTCAAGCGCACGCCGGCGTCGTATTGCCAGGCCCAGCCCATTCCGGCGAAGAGGTCGATACCGCCGGCGTCCTCACCGGTCTTGACCTGACGCCCGACCTTGGCGCCGTCGCGGGGATCGCCGTCCACGCCACGCCAGCCAAAGGCGAATTGACCCCAAACGTTCTCCGGAACGTCTGTCGGCATCCCGTTCTCGGCTCCCGCTCCCCATGTGAGCGTTCCAAGCTTCCATTTAGAAGAGGGTGGCTGGTCGCCCTGGCCTTGGGGGCCCGCACCTTCGATATAACCCCAACGGGCGGCGGTGCCGAGGGCGGCCTTGGTGTCGAGGCCGTAGAGGCGACCGGCGCCACCCCAATGCCAGGTAACACCGACCGTAGCCTGGGTCAGAGCGCCTACGCCGCTGATGTCGTAGAGGCGATCGAGGGTGTCGAACTGACGGGTGAAGCCTTGGAACGAGCCGTTCGGATCACGGCTGAGGCCCGACGGCAGGGTCAGCTCCGTGGGTCGGCTGTAGAGGTCGTAGGTCCAGCCCATGGCTTCGCGGGCACCCACCAGCTCCTCGTCCGGCCGGCTCGCCAAGTCATAGGTCGGATAGGCGACGGTCAGGGACGGATCCTCATCCGCCCGGCCGTCGGCACCCCGGCGAATGGAGGTCGGACGGGAGAGCACGTCCCAATCCGCGAAGTCGCCAGCGTCAAGATCCACCAAACCAGCAGGCAGCTCTGCGCCCTCGAGGCTCGGCACCGACGACAGCTTTCGATTGCCCTCGTCGTAAGTGTGGGTGATGAGGATGCCGTCCCGGGTGGTGAAGGTATCCACCGTGCTGTCGGGGTTGTAGGTCGACGATTCCGACGTGCCGTCGTGATAGTCCACACGCTCGGTACGGCCCGTGCGGTCGTAGGTGAAAGTGGTCACCCACGGATCACCCGGCTCGGCGGTGGTGGTTTTCTGGCGCAGCAATCGACCATCAAAATCGTAGGCATAGAGGGTGTTGCCACGACCACTGGGACGGAAGACTTGGATCTGCTTGCCCACGCCGTCGTAGCTGATTCTCGATTCGGCGTCGGCGCCCGTGCGCACCCGAATCGGCTGATTGGAGGCACGGTCGTAGGTGGTGTAAGTCACCGAGCCGTCGCTGCGTCGTTCGACGATCACCCGGCCGAAGGCGTCGCGCTCGTACCTGCTGCTCTTGGTCTCGATCAACCCCTGCTCGCCGTCGGGAACCGACTCGAAATAGCGTTTCGTGTCCGGCAGGGTTGAAGCGTTGTCTGGGTGGTACTCGTATTTCGTGGCGTGTAAGTGGTCGGCCTGGTAGTCGCCACCGAAACGCTCCTCCAACAGGCGGCCCGTGCCCGTTTCATAAAGCAGCTCCTTCTCACGACGGGCCAGGGAAGTTTCGAGACACGAGACGCTGACGTCTTGGCACTCGGCATCATTGCTCTTCGGCGGACCGCTCCAGATTGCTTTCAACCGGCCCGCGTCATCGAATTCCTGCTCTGTCACCAAGACCTGCTTCTGATCGTCCTCGTCGATCAAGGTAGTGGCGGCTCGTTCCACGGCACCAAAGCTGTTGAAATGACTGCGTTGGAGGGCCAGGAGCTTGGGATCCCCGGAATCCGCCAGGGGATCGGCGTCGTAGCTTTCTTGCTTGGTCAGTCGGCTCGATTCATCGAAATAGGCTAGCTCGAACGCGCCGGTGGGCTGGGCCTGATGGTAGAGACGATCCCACGCATCGTAGCGACCGAGCCAGAGGCCTTGGTCGCCGTCGCCTTGGTACGCCACGCGGTTCTTGACGTCGTAACCGCGGACTTGCTCGCCGGCGTCGCCGATTTTGACGCCCACACCACGGCCCGCTTCGTCGTAGCGGTACACCATTTCCAAGGCCGGATCCAGCTGATTCAGGACCCGCTGCTTGAAGATGCGGCCATGTTCATCGTATTCCGCTTCGGAGACTTTGGTCGCTGAAGCGATCACTTGTCCGGGCTGACCGGGATCCGAGAGATGGGTGCGTTCGATGTCGACGATTTGCTCGCGGGCGTTGTAGCGGTAACGGGTCTCGATCCAGCGGCATTGGACCGCGCCGGTGGAGTCGATGTGATCTTGTAGAGACCGCTGACGGATCAGATGGCCGACCGCGTCGAACGCCATCTCCCGGCGAGCGCCATCTTCCAAAGAACATTCAGTGGTGCCCACGGGTTTGTAGCGGCCATCCGACAAGCCGGCGACCACACGCACTGGTCGGTCCCATGTGTCGTAGGTGGTTTCGGAGCGAATACCCTGCGAGGTCTCGACCTCGTCGACATTGAATTGATCGTCGTAGTCGAGCTCGGTCCAAATCTCTTCAGCGCCACGGCTCAGGCGTTTGAGCAGACCCGCGTCTTTGTTCTCTTGGAAGTCGCCGTGGAAGGTCTTCTGCACCTGGATCGGCTCGATGGTGCCGCCTTGGAATTCCTTGACCCGGCCGAAGGAGTCGAAGTCGAAGGTGGAGACCACGTTCTCCGTTTCGAATTTCATCTCCTCCTGCTCGTCGACTGCTGGAACCGCCAGTTGGATGCCCCGGCTCAAGCCGTCGGTGACCCTTGAGACCAAGTTGTCCTGCTGGTACTCAGCCGCGGTTTCGATCAGCTCGTAGTCCGCGGTGCCTTTGCTGTCGTCGTCGGTGGCGCGCATCAGGGCTTTGACCACGTTGGCTTTGGCCAGGTGGTCGATTTCCTGATCTTCACTGCCACCCTCGAACGGGCAGCCCTGACTCTCGACGGAATTCGAGTCTTGGTAGCAATTGACTCGCTCACCGCCGTCGGGGTACTCGATCTTGGTCAGGCGGCCGTCGTCTTCGTAGTGGAACGTCGTGCGCACGGGCACGTCGGGGATCAGCTGGCCGTCGGGCTGGGCCACCTCCAGGAGTTGGTGCACCTCGGTGGTGCGGCCGTCTTCCAGGGTGTAGTCGACTTGGTGGTCCCACGGGGCACGGACCGTGACCCGCTCCAAGGGCGCGGCGTTGCCGGCTTCCTGGCCGGTGATCTCGAGCAGCCACTCGACACTATCGGCGCTCGTGTTGGCGTTTTGTGGGGTGGGGAAGCCGATTTTGTCGATGCGGCCGGTTTCGCGTTTGTACTCGAAGCGCACTCGGGGAACTCGGAGACCCGATTCGAGGAAGTCGGGCAGGAAGACCTCGGATAGGCGCAGCTCGGCATACTCACCATGCAGAATGGCTGTGGTGTCGTCGTCGGAGGTCACCACGCCGCCCTGCTGCGGATCGTATGTGTATTCGAGGAAAGGACGGTCCTGCTCGCCTTCGTACGAGAATTGGGCGTACTCGCTGACCGGGTTCTTGACCTCGGGATATTTGACCTTGGTCAGGCGGCGCTCTTCGTCGAATTCATATTCGAGCTCACGATCGGCGAAGTCGGTGATTTTCTTCAGCAACCCGTAGCGGTCGCCGTCGCCATCCTCGTCCTCCGGTTTGGGATCGTCGTAGTACTCGAAGGAATAGGTGCGGGCCAAGTCGTCGGTGACACCGATCAGCTGACCGAAGGCGTCGTAGCGCAGATGCAGGGTATTGCCCTGCTCCTCGGCGGGAGCGCCTTGGCGATGACGATCGCTGATGCTGACCAGACGGCCCTGGGCGTCGAAGCGGGCGGTGTCGTGCTGACGACCGATCAGGCGCCAGCCGCTGCCGTCGCTGAGCTTTTGCAGGCGCAGATAGACGCCGGCCGGCGGGTTGTAGGACGCGACCTGGTCCTCGTCCCACAGATCCTCGTCGGGCACGGGGGCGTCTTCGTCGGCGTTGGGATAGAAGCGCCACACGTGACCCTTGCCGTCGTGGTATTCCACCTCGCCGGTGGTGGTGATCTCCCGCAGGTGAGCAAAGAGATTGGCGCTCCAACCAGCGCTGCCCAACGGGCCGTAACCCAGCAGGTGCGAGCGATAGACGCGATCGAAGGTGAAGGGCACGCCGCGTCCACCGACCACGTGGTCGGCGGCGGAGAGCAGCATGTCGCCTCCAGTCAAGGCCACGGACACGCCCGCCTCACCCGGCGACCACATGGCGGAGTTTTGGGGCGGCTCGGCGAGGCTCGCTTGGATCGGCGACGGCACCGGCGCGGCGGCGGCGGCGACGTTGATGTAACCAGCGGGGGCCGGGTAGTTGTCGCCCTGGCCTTCGAAGAAGTCGAGGGCGTCTTGGGTCTTCTGCTGGACCGCGTCGTCGGAGTCGGGATCCACGAAGAGCACGGCACGCACGTAGCGACCGGCCAGAAGCTCGGCCAAACCTTCGTTCTGCTCGTCGGAAAGGGGGGTGTCGCCTTTGGGATTGGGAAGGAATTGGGGCCAATCACAATTGCGGCATTGGGCTTTCTCGTCGGCGGTGAGGGTCAGGGGCTCGCCGTGCTGATCCGGTAGGTCCTGGAGCTTGTAGTCCTTACGCGCCCGCGGATCGGCGATCAGCACCACGGTTTCCACGGATTCGTAAAGGTTGTAGACGTCGGAGAATTGACCGCCCTCGCCGTTGACCAGGTCGGGCTCGCCTTCTTCGTCCTCACCCACGCCCAGGCGACGCAGGGTCACGGTGGTATAGGCGTCGGGCCAGCCGGGGCCGCCCGGCGGCTGCAGGGCCGCGCCCAGGTCTTCTTTCGCCAGGTAGCGCTCGTCGGGCAGGGTGCGCAGGCTTTCCACCTTGGCAGTCAGGGTCTCGCCGAAGGAGCCGGGCAGGGCCAAGCGCACCTTGAAGGCCGCCGTGTATTCGTTTTCCAGCTCGTCGCGTTGCTTCTTGCGCTCTTGCTCTTCTTCTTCGAGCTTCACCACCCGCGGCACGCCCAAGGGCACGAAGAGGGAGGTGATCTTCTGGATCGACGGCAGGATGTCGTCGTCTTGGCGCTCGTCGGCCGGAGGCAGATCCTCTTCCTCGGGCAAATACAGCCCGCTGAAGCTGAATTTCGGGCGAGCCACCGGAATGGCCACGGGGCCGTCTTGGGTGCTCCAGGTGTACATCAGTCCCATGCCCGTGGGATCCACCGCCAAGTGGCCGGTAGACCACGGGGCTTCCACCCGGAACGAGGGCGACGGTTTGATCTCGGTATTGGGAGCGGCGTTGACGTAGCGCACATCCCAGGCGTTGATGATCGGCGGACGTTTGGGATCGTCGTAATCGTTGCCGCCGGCGTAGACCACGCCGCGCTGCTTGTCGTATTGCAGGAGCAGGGCGCTCTGCTTGTCGATGTGCAGATAACCCACCAGGTGTGCTTCGTCGAGCTTGCGCTCGGAGACGTCGAAGACGAAGATGCCGGCCATACCCATGGAGGCGAAGAGCAGGTCGCCGCGTTTCCACTTGGGCTCCTCGGTGGGTTTTTCCGGCTGGAAGTCGCCGCTCAGCTGGCCGCGGATGCCGCGGTCGAGCCATTCCACGTCGTTGACCAGGATCACATCCCGCAACCAGGCGAAGTTGTCGTCGATCTCGGTGATGCAGGCGGCCATCTCTTGCAGGGTGAGAGCGCCGGGGTCGGTGAGACCGGACAGGTCCTCCTCACCGGGCAAGGCGGGCGCGCCGTCTTCATCGCCACCACCGCCGAGGGTGTGGACCAAGCCCACCCGCAGAAGCGGCGAGTACACGTCCAGTCGGCCTTTGCCACGGCATTTGAGGGCTTCGTCCTCGGCGTCGGGATCCGCGGGCGCGCCGGGATCGAGGAACGGCGGCAGCAGCGGTGGATCCTCCTCGGACTCCTCGTCTTCCTCGCAGACGCCGGTCTGGCTTTGGGGCACGAGCGCCGTCGTCCACAGGATGCCTTCGGGCTGGATGCCGACATCTTGATCGACGCAATCCGGGAATTCGATGCTGGTGCCGGCGTAGTGGCCCAGCCGTCGACCGCATTGGTGCAGCTGCTGGGTGAAGGTGAAGGGGTGGATGAGCTTGTAGCCACGGTTCAAATCGAAGACCGAGATACCGCCGCCGACCACCGCCGTATAACCCAGGGCGCGCAGGTTGTAGCGCACCTGGAGCTGATCCCCGCGACGGGCGCGCACCTTCTCCAAGGTGCCCGAGCCGTCGCCGTTGGCCTCGTCGTCCTTCGGCCAGACGTTTTCGATGTCGAGCGACCAGCTCTGGCCGGTGGTCAGGTTGTCGACGGTGACGCGCTGGAAGCGATCCCACTGGTCCTCGGCGTCGCAGGTTTCTTTGCGGAACTCGGGGACGGCCGGTGGAGTGGCCTTCGGGTCGTCTTTATACGACGGCTCTTGTTGGCCGCTATTGCCGCGGCGGTAGGTGCTGAGCAGCTCGAGGTCGAAGGTGTAGAAACCCTCGTCGTCGGGCTCCAGGTTGTCGAGCTCCTCGCCTTTGTAGGCTTCGAGGAAGGCGTTCAGCCCGAGGGGTTTGCCTTTTTCGTCTTGGGACAGGATCTCCAAATCCGACGGCATGCCCGCCGGCAGGCCGCCGAGGGCCAGGAACTCGGATTGAGACAAGCCGCCGATGCCCGGCATATACGACACCCGGACGGCGCCTTGTTGGTCGCCGAAACATTTGGCTTCTTGGGCCCACTCGGGCATCTCGTCGGGGCAGGTGCCTTCGCCTTTGCGGATGTCCTCGACCCGCACGGTCTTGATCGCCCACATTCCGCCGAAAAGGCTCATGTAGAACAAGCGGTTGTGGCCGTCGGTGGCGAAGGTTCGGATGCCGGGTGCGATCCGCCCGGAAATGGCGTAGGGCTTGAATTTGCCTTCTTCGGACACGTCGGCGGTGTTGATCGCCACCATTCGGCCGGTGTCGCTGCCGACCACCAACAGGTTGCCGAAGCGCAACATGTCGCGGGCGGTTTTGACGTCGTCGAAGGGGAAGCCCTCCTCGCCGATGGAGCCGATGGTCTCGCCCTCGATTTTCCGGGTGGAGAACTCGAATTGCTTCGGGCCGCTTTCCCAATAAGGACGCGGGCTATCGACGCCGGTGGTCACCAACTTGCCGGGTTTGATGCGCAGGCGGAAGCGATGACCACCGGGCAAGGTATTGGCCGGCTCCAAGATCAGCAGCCGACCTTGGTCTTCCTGGGTCAGCAACATGGGCACCGGGCGTGGATAACCGGAAGCGCCGGAATCTCCGCAGCCCTCGGCCACGGGACCCATGTCCTCGAGCAGGGCGACGTCGATGACGTTCTCGTCGGAGAGGTCTTTTAAGGCGCGATCGAATTGGAATTCGAAGGCTTGCGCCTCCGCCGGGTCGATCTCGCCCCGGGCGATCACCAGGAGCATGTCCTCTGTGCCTTCGAAGCTGGGAATTTCCCAACTGTCGTCGTCCTCACACAAGCGCACCTTGGGACCTTCCTTCGGACCCTCGGGCTCGGAATCCTCGTCCTTGGGCACCAAAGGAGTCAGGTCGAAGATTTGCATGGTGGTGAGGGACGGTAGCTGAAAGTCCTCCACGCCGCGCAGGGTAGTGCGGTCGTTGGTGTCGCTCTCCGCCTCGATTTCCAGGCGTAGGCGTTCTTTGGTGTCTTCCGGTGGGGCGGAGAAGCGCAGGAATTCGAAGGGCGCGGCGGACACCAACATGGGCGGTGCCGGCTTGCTGCCTTGCAGGGGATCCACCAGGGCGATGGACACCGGCTCCTCGCTTTGGGCCACGGGATCGTAGGCCTCCTCCGACAACACCCAGCCGGTGGCCGCGTCGCGACGTTGGATCACCAGGGGCTCGTCGCCGATCACCGGCAGGATCCAGAAGCCGCCCTTGGTGTCCCGTGGCGACGGGATGAACACGAAGAGGTCGGAGATGGCGTTGGCGATCACCTCCTGCTGGGCACCGGAGCCGAGGGCCCAGCCACCGGCTTGGCCGGCGATCAGCGCCCAGTCGGCGCCGCTTTCGTAGTACCAAACCGCCTGGGACCGGCGGGTGAACTCCGCCAACAGCTGCGACGCCATGCATTGGCCGCCTTGGGCCTCGGTGTCTGCGCAGGTGCTGGTGGGCTCGTCCTCTTCTCCCGGCGGCGGCTCCGCCTTCAACAGCCCCTGCTGCTCGGAGCGCAGGAAGGAGCCCGCCGGCGGCTCCGGTTGGGTGCTTGCGGCGTTCGACATCATCCGTTCGCCGCCGTCGTCGACGACCGCGCCGAAGGTCAGCATTTGCAGACGTCGACCCCAAGAGACGCTGATGCCTTCGCCGACGAAGACCTGGGCGTCGAGCTCGGCGCCGGCCGGAGCCGGCACCGACAGGCGCAGGGTTTTATTGGCCTCGCCGTCGAAATCGAGGTTGATGTAGGCGCCCGGGGCCAAGCCGTTGGGGGTTTGGAACGGAATCTCGGCGAGGGACAACATCTCGACGCGCACCAGGGTGGCTTCGTCGAAGGCGCCGCCGGGCACGTCGACGGTGATGCCGTCGGCGGTGCGGAAGGTCAGGGCCTCGCCGGCGGGGGCGACAAAGCCCTTGCCGTCGGGGCTGGCCATGGGTCCGAGCTGGAATTCCGCGGCCACCTGGCCTTGGGGATCGATCACCTTGACCCACACCTCAGTGCTGATCTCGATCTCATAGCCGGGGGTGCCGAGGGTGCCTTCGAAGCTGCCGGTGAGGCTCGCCGGGTAGTTGACGCTCACCGGATCGAGGCCGCGACGGGTGATGGCGTAGGGCACTACGGTCCACGGCGCTTGGCCGAGCTGGGCGCGGGGCAGAGCGTCGTTCTCGGCGTAGACCCGAGACACGCCGCCCACCGGCACCTCGACGTGGAATTTCGAGGCGTCCACCTGGCCGCCGGGGCTGACCACCGTGGAGGTGCTGAAACGCCAAGTGATCGGCACGGCGCCTTGGTAGGCGGCGCCGCGCAGATCGCGCACGCCACCGTGGAAGCTGGCCACCCAATTGCGACCCGGGGCCAGCGGCCGTTCGAGATCGAAGAAGAGGCTGCTGCCGTCGGCGCTGAGCTTGGCCTCACCGTTGGCGAAGAGACCGACGCCGTTGCCGTCGGCGTCCGCCAGCTGCACGCGCAGGGACCCTGGAGAAATCGTAGTGGGGTCGAGGGGCTCGCTCCACTGCACCGCCACGGTGACCAGGGTCGGTTGATCCACGGCGCCGTTCGCCGGCGTCAGGCCGAGGATGGTGGGCGGTGTGGCCTGCATCACCAGATCCACGGACACGCTCTGGCCGGCGGCCACCGTGGTGCCGGCGCTGCCGATCTCGTCGGTTTCGGGGTGGGTGGCGCGCAGGGTTTGCGCGTCGCCCGAGGGCACAGGCATGGTGTAACGACCGCCCTCGCGGCTGAGGTCGGCGGTGCCGAGGCCCGGCACGGTGGTGCGGGAGCGATCCAGCTTCAGGCCGTTGGCCTCGGAGACGGTGCCGGTGGCGTAACCGATGGGCTGGTCGGCGTGCAAGACGAGGTAAAGGCCCTCGCGCACCAGACCTTCCAAGGGCAGTCCGCCGTTCGAGTCGGGACCGGCGATGATCCTCGCCTGGCTTCCGGTGCCTTGGCGACGGCTGCGGGCGGTGAGCTTGGGGAAGGCCGCGCGTAGATCGTCCGGAGCGTCGACGATTTCCACCAGGAGGGTGCGCGGGTCGCCGTCCACCTCCGCGGGCGCGCCGTCGGGCACGGGCAGACGCAAGGTGGCGGCGCGGCCGAGCTTGCGGCCCTGGAAGTCCACGCGCACGGCGGCGAGGGTGGTGTAACCCGTCCATTGGGCAACCCCGGCGGGCACCTCGTCCACGGGAACCAGCTCCGCGGTGGCGACGATTTCCGCCGACAACGCGCCTTCGGGAATGATCAGCTCGAGACCGTCCGCTTGGCCGACGGTGCCGCCGCTCGGGCCCACCACCGGTCCTCGTTCTACGGATTCGGGGAAGGGGTAAATGCGGACATCCTCGTAGCCGACGTCGAGCAAGACCTGGGCCGCCCGCGGGCTCGGGCTGACCATGAACTCGGCGGCGCCGGCGCTGCCGGAGAGGTTGGCGCCTTGCTCGGCCGGGCTCAGTCGGGGTTGGTAGAGCACGATGTCGGCGGCGAAGGGCGCTTCGAGCACTTGGCCCTGGCCGGCGGCCAAGATCAGGGTCTCCTCGAGGAACGCCTGGACCGCTAGGCCGGACGGCCACGGGGTGGCGCCGTCGGCGCTGCGGGTGACCACCCGGGCCCGGGATCGACCCGTGGGGGTGACGATCGGCGGATCGAGGGTCAGGTCCGCCTCAAAGGCGGGGATGTCCGCCGGACGGGCCGCGCCCTGGAGCAGCTCGCCGGCCGCCGTGGGCAAGGCGGGCGCGAAGTCGGGATGGGTATCGGGCACGACCACGGCCACCACGCCGGGGCCCGTGGGCGAGACCTGGGCCACCCGGCGGGAAGCCGGTAGACCGATGACGTCGCCGGTGAGCACCAGGGGATCGTCGAGCACGGTCCAGATGCCGGCGCCGAGCTGATATTGCACCGCCACCAAGGTGTCGGAGCCGTCGACCCAGGCATCGAGGGGCAGGTCGAGACGCACGCCGCCGGCCGTCAGGCCCGACGCCGCGCCGTTCAAGAGGGAGTCGCCCCCTTGCTCCAGACGCAAGTCCACGGCCACCGCCGGGGTCCAACCCAGGGGCAAGAAGTCGGGCAGGCCTTGAGCCGACAGGGCGGTGAGGCGCGCGTCCAAGGGATCGGTGCCCGGCAGGGCCGCCGGATCGGCCTCGATCGCCGCGGGCGCCGCCGCCGTTCCGGCCAAGCGACCCCCGGCGACGGGGTCGAGGCTGCCGAGGGGCTCGGAAAGCGGGGTCAGACGGGCGTCGAAAGGCACCGCACCCGTGGACGGCTCGAGAGCCAAGCGACGCACCACGCGGCTATAGCCTCCTTTTTCCAGCAACACGGCGTAGCGGGCCGCCGGCACGCTGCCGGCCATGGTGTAGCGGCCACGGCCTTCAGTGGTGACGTCCACCAGGGCCGTGGGACCGCCGGCGACGGCACCGGGAAGACCGGCTCCCGCGTCGAAGAGGCGCGCCCGAGCGCTGCCCAGGGGGCGTCCGCTGTGGTCGTCGTAGACCTCGCCGAAGAGGAAGCCGCCGGAAAGATCGTCACCGCCGGGGAAGAAGACGGTTTCGAAAACCTGGGCCATGGCGTTGCCTTCGCCGTCGGCCACCGGCGGGCCGACTTGCAGGCGCACGGGACGATCCCGCCAGAAGGCGGTGGGGGAGGCGTCCAATTGCAGCGTGAGCACATCGGCCGAGGTGAACGACAGACCGGCGCTTTGCAGCGGTGAGTCCGGATCCTCGGCGTCGCGCAGACGCAGACCGTCCGAGTCTTGGCCCACGGCCACGGTCGCCGGATCCACGTCTTCAGTGAAGCGCACGGTGATCACGGCGGTGGTCCGATCGAAGACCGCGTCACGCACCCGGGGGGCGCTGCAATCCACCTGCACCACCAGGGTGGCTTCGGGGCTCACGGCGGCGCCGTTGGGGTCGGAAGCGGTCACCCGCAAGACGTGGTAGCCGTTGGCGGAGACCGGCACGCTGACGGTGAAGGCGCCGGTGTCGTCGGCAAAACCACGGAATTCTAGGGAGCCGTCACGCACCACGAGCTGGGCGAACGGGGCGGCCGTGCCGGTGACCACGATCTCCGGCGCGCACACCACCGAGGGCAAGGCATCGAGCACCGGTGCTTGGGCCGTCGCCTCCTCTGTGACCGTGAAGGTGGCGTCGACGGGAGCCACTAGGGCGTTGCCGGCGGCGTCGTGGATGCCCGTGCCGACGCGCAGGGTGTAGGCCTCGCCGGCGGCGAGGGTCGCGCCCGGGGCCAAACCCACGGCGGCGCCGGCTTGGGTGACGGTCGCCACCACCGGCTGGCCGGTGGATTGGCGGATCAGGCTCAGGCCGCCGGGTCCTTGCAGGCTGGTGGGGGCTACCGGCTCGCTGAAGAGCACCAGCAACAGGGCGTTCGGATCGACCCCGGACTCGCCGTCGGAGGGGATGGTCTCCACCACCTCGGGGGCGCGGGAATCTTTGAACAGCAGGCGTCGGGCTTCGGCGAAGCGATCGTCCGGCTGGTTGATCTGGGCGATCAAGCCGAAGGCGCCCTCGGCCTCGGAAATGGGCAAGACGCTTTCGAAGGACACGTGACGTCGACCGTCCGCCCCGGGCTCGCTCCAGGTCAAGGTGGCGGGATCGAGGGTGGCGCCGTTCAAGCGAATCTGGGAGCCGTCACTGCCCCACGCTTGGCCGCGCACGGGCACCTCGGTGGGGGAGCCTTCACCGAAGCGGGTGAGGTCGTCCGGGGTTTCGAGCACGATCGCCGGCCCGCCCACGTCGAGGAAGACCTCCGCCGTGGCCGTGCCTTGATGGCCGAGGGTGTCGAAGGCGGTGGCGGTCACGGTCTGGCCGGTGGCGGCGTCCAGGGTGTCGTCCATGGGCACTGCCAGGGCGACGAAGAGGCCGGTGGCGGGATCGACGCTCGCCAGCACGGAGCCGGCGGAAGTGAAGACCTCCACCCGGTCGAGGTTCGGCTCCTTGGAGACGTCCACCAGGCCGGTGACGTCGAGGGTTGCCGGGGCGTCGCCCGCGACACCCACCCGCGCCTGATTGTCGGGGGAGGTGATGCTGACGATCGGCGCCGCGGTGTCGAGGCGCACCACTACCCGGTCAGTGCCCACCCGTCCGCCGGAATCCACGGCGCGGGCGCTCAGGATGTTCGGACCTTCGGAGAGCGGCATGTCGGCAAAGCCGAAATTGCCTTGGAAGAAGTTGGCGCCGAGACCGTTGACGGTCACCGCCGGGGCGGTGCTGGTGCCTTCCACGTTGGTGGCGTCGTCGCCGAGCAAGGCGCCGTCCGTGGGAATTTGAATCTCCACTACCGGGCCGCCGTCGGACGCCAGGCGCTCGATCTCCAGGTTCACGGAGCCGCCACCGCCGGCGGCGTCGGTGCAGGTCACGGTGAGGGTGTTGGGGCCGACGGCGAGGGGCACGTCGGCGGCCAAGAAGGTGCCGTCCGCCAGCTGGGCGGGGAAGCCTTGACCGGCCGCGGAGACCGACACCGCGGTGGCTTGACCGCTCTTGCCGGTGATCGTGACCGACGCCTCGGTGACCGCCACGCCGTCTTTGGGCTGGAGGTCCGACAGGCCGCAGCCGCCACGGTCGAGCACGAAGCTGCGCTCCAGGCGCGCCTCGTTGCCGGCCAGGTCCACGGCCACCACGCCGAGCAAATACCCGCCGTCGTCGCTGACCGTGAGCTGGGTGTCTCCCTGGCCCGACGCCACCTCGCCGCCGTTCAGGCGCACCACCGTGCTGTCGGTGGAGCCGCTGTCGTCGGTGACGGTGATCGCTAGGTCCACGGGTTGACCGAAAATCGCGCCGTCCTCGAGCACTTGGCCGTTGGCAGACACGGAGATCCTGGGCGGCGCGCCGTCCGAGAACACCGTGACGGAGGCTTGACCTGTCCGTCCGTGGATGTCGGTGACCGACGCCACCAAGGTGTTCTCACCCACTTGCAGGGGCACGTCCACGGCCCGGAACGAGCCGTCGGCAAAGGCGCCTTCCGTGGGGATGGTGATTTGTGCTTGCCCGGCCGGACCGCTGACGGTGACCACGCCGTCTTGCAAATTCTGCGGGCTGATCACCACCGAGCCGACCACGTCGATGGCGTCGCGGTTGGTCACCGCGCCGTCGGCGGGATCGAAGATCAGCAGGGTCGGCGCGCCTTCCAAATGCAAGACGCTGATGGTCGCCACGTCCCGTCGGTCACGGCTGTCGGTGGCGACGGCGGTCAGATGCACGAAGTCGCCGGAGCTGATGGGCACGGTGGCCGTCCACGAGCCACCGTTGACCGTGGCCGGCAGGTCGTTGACGGTGACCGTCACGGGCGCGGAGCCGCCGCTGACGGTGCCGGTGACCGTGATCGGATTGTCGGACACGGTGGAGGTGTCCACCGGCGAGGTGATGAAGATTTGCGGGCCGTCGGCCAGGTTGATCTCGAAGGTCACCGAAGCCTGGGCCTGGCGACCAGCGCCGTCCGTGGCTTGGGCAGCGAAGGTGTAGGAGCCCGGCTGGCTGACGGCGGCGCCGTTTACCGCAGGCTGACCATTGAGGGTCACCGTCAGGTTGGCCTCGCCGTCGGTGGCGACGGCCGTTGGGTACACGGTCCGGCCATAGACCTGGCCAGGGCTGATGGGCAGGCCGCTTTCGAGGATGTCGACGCCCAGCGGGGTGGTGGAGACCGTGAAGGAGCGCTCGAAGGTCGCTCGATTGCCGGCCCGATCCACGAGCTCGATGGTTTTCGTGTTGGCGCCCTCTTGCCAGGGGAAGGGCGACAGCGTGAAGGTCGAGACGCCGCCCGACACGGAGATCGTCGCCTCGCGCCCGTCGACTCGAGCGGTCGCCAGATCCGGATCGGAGGTGCCGACGTAGGCTGCGGGATCGGCGGTTAGGCTCGCGCCGTCCACGGGTTGGGTGGAGAGCAGGCGCGGCGGGTTCAAGTCGACTCTTAAGAAGGCGTGGGTCACGGCCTCGCGGCCGGCACAATCCACCGCCCGGGCGACCACCAGGTAGTCGCCATCGGCAGTGATCGCCGTACCGGGCACGTAGGGCGCACCGTTCAGGGTCAAGGTGGCGGCCGGCGGGGCGCCGGGACCGTCGATCACGGAAGCGGTCAAAGACACCCGTCGACCGAGCAGGACCGGCTGAGCGCCGGCTGGAGGCGACGCCCCCGGACCCGCGGCGGCGAAGGGCTCGCCGTCGAGCAGCAGGCGCACGGTGGGTACCTCGGCGTCGACGGTCCACGAGCGGCCGACCCGGGAGACGTTCTCCGAGCTGTCGGTGCCCGTGGCGAGCACCGTGGCCGTGCCCGAGCGGCTGCCCAGGCTCAAATTGGGCACGGTGAACGTGCCGTCGACAATCGCCGGTGTGAAGCTTTGGGTGGCGCCGTCGGAGCCCACTACCTCGATGACCAAGGGCGGCGCCGTGCCGTCTTCACCGGTGGAGGGATAGGGCTCGGCGTAGAGGCCCGTTAAGGTGTGAGCATCCTCGGCCCGCAAGCACACCCCGTCCGCCGGGGCGGTGAAGAGAATCGAAGGAGGCACGTCGTCGGGCACCAGGGGCGCGCCGCAGCTGGCCACGCCGTAGAGGGCTTCGACCGCCGCTAGGGCTTCCGCGGACGAGCCCGCGGACAAGCTGCCGCCGTCGGTTTGCGAGGCCAACAACGTCAGCAGATGGGAGAGCTCGCTCGGAGCCTCCGGGGTCGGCGCGGTTTGCAGCGCGACGCTGAACACCTGAAGCTCGGGCAGGAGACCGCGCAGGCCGATGGCTTGCAACATGGTTTGGGCCACGGGCTCGCCTTCGAATGCGCCGAATGCGCCGACGAAATCCCCTTGCCAGGCCACTTGGCCCGGGGCCAGGAAGTTGCCGGTGTCGTCGAGCAGGGTCACGGGCAAGGCTTCACCCTCGGGCACGTACGGTCCCTGGCCGGCCAAGTCCACGTTGGGCAGGCCGTCGGTGAGCAGCACGATCATCGGGCGATGGCCGGGGGCCAAGCCGTCCGCCAACAGGTTCACAGCTCCGTGCAAGCCGAGGCCCGTGGGGGTGGCCGCTGAGGCGTCGCCGGCGTCCAGGCCGCCCAAAATCGTTGCCAGGGCGCCGAAATCCGTGGTCAGACCGGAGAGCACTTGGCTCTCGCTGCCCCGATAGGTGACCAGGGCCGCCCGGGAGCCGTCACCCCGATTGGACAGGATGCCGCCTAAATGCACCAGGGCGTCGCGGGCCGCTTCGACCCGATCGGCGGCGCCCGCGAACGTGTTGGCCATGGACTCGGAGAGATCCAGGGCAAAGACCATGTCGAGGGGGCGGTCGCCGTCGCATTCCGGAGCCGGAGGGGGCGGCGGCAGCTGGGCCGACGGCTTGCACACGGCGAAGTCGTCAAAGGCGAGGGTCATGGGCGTGGCCGTGTCGTACGAAGCTACCGACAGGCCGACGTAGACCTCGTCACCGAGGTCCAAGTTCACCACGCCGTTTTGCCAACCCTGGGTTTGTTGCTCCCAGGTCAGCCCGTCGTCGCGGCTGAACCACGCGCTGTAGGTGGAGCCCCGGCGCTCGATGGCGACCCGGGTGGGCAAGTCCATGGGCGCTTCCACGAAGCTCAGGCTTTGGCCGCGCTGGCCGTCGAAGGCGCGGTAGCCGAATTGCAGCATGGTGCCTGCGGGACCCGGCGGATCCGGCAGATTGGGGATGTATTGCACCATGATGCGCGGCGAGCGCACGTCGAGGCCGCCGCGGATCATCAGGCCGCCTTTGCGGAAGCTGGCGCCGGCGGGACCGGCGATCAAATCCTCGATATCGACCTCCACCCGGAAGTCACCGGAGGCGGTGCGATAGGCGAAGTGGAAGCGGTCGTCGTCCCACAGGGTGCTGCCGTTGGAGGTCAGGTGCAGGCGGCCGTCCACCAGCTCGGCACCCCCTTGATCGGCACCGCCGATGGACGTGATCGTCCAATCGTCGAGGTTTTGGTCGAAGGCATCGACCGCGCAATCCGTGGGCTGGGGCACGTCGGGGCCGCCGCCGGCGCCGGCGCGGTAGCCGAAGTCCAATCCTCGATCGACGGCAAAGGCTTCGAGGGTGACGGTGGTTTGGTGCAGGGAATCCAGGCCGTCGGCGTCGAAGGTGGCGACGTCGATGCCCGTGGGCAAGCTCGCCGGATCCACGGACACGGTGTAGGTGCCCGGGGCCAGGCCGCGGATCAAATAACCACCACCCAAGTCCGTGCTCGCTGACGCCACCACGTTGTCCGCGTTGTCGCGCACGGTCAGAGCGACGCCGGAAATGCCCGGCTCGGAGGGGTCCTGCTCGCCGTCGCCATCGAGATCGTTCCACACTGCGTCGCCGATGGTGCCGGTGCCCGGGGCGCCGCAGTCGAGGTCCACGAGCACCGCGTCGGCGGCGTCGAGCACCCCTTGGCTGCTCGATGCGGAGAAGCTACGACCGCCGGTGACGTGGGCGGCGTATTCCACCAAGTCGTCTTTGTAGGTGCCGAGGTCCACGCCGTTGCCGTGCACCGCTACGCCGTAGGCGATCACCGGCGATGCCGCGGCCAGATCCTCGAGGGCGCGCATGGTGTCGGAGAGGGGCTCGCCGTCGAAGGTGTCGGTGGCGCCGTTGAAATGGCCGGCCCAGGCCACCTCACCCCAGGGCAAGAAGACCTGATTTTCGTCTTTCAGGGAGATGCCGTAGATCTCGGGCAAGGTGTAGGCGTCGGGCCCACGGCCCTCGTCGTCGATATTGGGCACGCCGTCGGTGACGAAGATGAGCACCGGCTGGCGGGCCGGATCCGCCGCGCCCACCAAGACGTCGAGGGTCTCGCGCACCGCCAAGGCCGTGGGGGTGCTGGCGAGGGGAGCGACGTCGGCGTCGCCCAGGGCGCGGACGGCATCGCCCACGGCGCCGAGGTCGGGGGTCAAGGGCGCGCGGACCTGCACGGAATCCGCCAGGTTGGCCGCCGGATTCTCCTCCACGCCGGAGAAGGTGATGAGCGCCGCCCGGGTGCCGTCTTGGCGCAGCTCGAGCTGACCTTGAATGCGTTCCACCGCCTCCAGGGCGGCGGCGAGCTTGCTGCCGCCGGCGCCGTTCGCTTCGTCGGCGAAGTCGGCGGTCATGGACTCGGAAAGATCCAGCAGATAGATCACGTCGAGCCCGGCGTCGGGATCACAAATCGGCGCCTCGCGGCCGGGAGCCGCCGGCCCGTCGTCCGGATGGCAGACGCGGAAGTCGTCGAAGTCCACCGCAAGGGTTTGGCTCTGGTCGTAGGAGGCGGCGATCACCCCGGCGTGCACCACGTCACCGAGCTCGATCTCTACCGTGCCCCCGGCGCCGCCCACGGGCTCCACCCAAGTGAGCCCGCCGTCCGCGGAATAGGACACCGTCACCTCGGATCCACGGCGGGTCAACGCGAAGCGCACCGGCTCCGGTAGCTCCGTCACCGTCGACGCCAGCTCCACCGCCGTGCCGCCGTCGGCGAATCGCACGTCGAATTGGAAAGCCGGCACGTCCGGGGTGGGGAAGTGGGGCACGAGGCAGGCCATCAGCCGTGGATCGAGCATGCCGATCCCAGCGTCCACGCCGTTGGTGCCACGGACCATCAGGCAGGCCTTGCGATATTGCCCGCCCACGTCCTGGGGCAGGGAATCCACCGTCACCTCGACCCGGAAATCTCCCTGGGCTTGACGGTAGACGAATACACCGTTGTCGTCACCGTGGTAAAGCTCGCTGCCCGTGGACGACACCCGCAAACGCCCATCGACGATCGAAGCGTCCCCGGTCGCGTCCCCGAGAAGCGCCGTCTGCCAGCCGGCATCCAGCGCCGCATCCGAAAACCCGTCCAACGCGCAGGTCGAGCTGGGCTCCTGAGCGGCAGTCGGCAGCGCCGTGAGCAGCATGAGGCCGGCGAGAAGCATCGCGGCACCCTCACCCCCTAGCCCCCTCTCCCGGGACGGGAGAGGGGGAACCCGGAGGCTTGGGCTACGCCCAATGCCCAGAAAAGTTAGGTCCTTCGGGCTTCGCCCGATGCTCAAGAAGATGGAGCGTAGAGCATCTCCTAAGGTACCCAAGAAGTTTGCGCGGGCACTCCGGCCCCCCCTCTCCCGTCTTCGGGAGAGGGGGTTGGGGGGTGAGGGCGCCTCGGGTCTCCCGTGGGGGGAGAGGGGGGCGTTGGGGGTGTGGCACCGAAAATTTTTCAGCTCAGCCATGTCAATCGTTCCCCCCGGTGCCGACGTTGACGAAGCTTTGGGGTGCTTCCGACCTCACGCCGGACATGATCCGTATCCGTTCCTCTTCTTTTTCCAGATAGGCCATCAAGCCCTCCAAGGGGTGGGGCACCCGCCGTGATCCTTCGGGCACGGCGATCAACGATCGATCAAAACGCTCGAGCTTCTCCAAACGGGTGACGACATCTTCCACTTGGCGATCCCCGGATTTCGACGCCGCCCGCACGGTGTGCACCGGAATGGCGCCGTCGACGAATTCCCGGGCCGCTTCCATCAGGCCTTCCGTGCCCAGGGCCGAGCGCTCGAAATCGGCGATGGCGGAGCGGGCCGAGGCGTTGATTCGGATGGACGGATCGACCCAGACCTCCGCCGCCACGGACCCGGCCTCGCCGCCGTCGGCATGGCCGACGCTGGCTTTCGCCGATCCGTCGCGGGCTTCGATCCTCAGGTAACGGACGTTTTTGCCCCGCAGCAGAGGCGACGTGCCGGCGACGCTCTTGGTCACCAGGCTCGCTTGGGTATTGCCTTCGCGGATCTGCCAGTCCGCCGCGGACCGCCTTTCGCCCAGAGTTTTGTAAGGGGCCTCGGTCGATTCCGGGCGGGTGCCTTCCAGCTCCGCCACCCGTTTCATGACTTCCGCCAGCCGCTCGAAGCCGACAGTGGAGTAGGTGCCTCGCTCGGCGTGGATCTCGGTGATCTCACGACGGGCCAGGTCGACCACCACCCGCGAGCCGTCGGCCCTTTGGGAGACGATCCAGGAGCCTCCGTAAGTGTCGACCACCGGCGGCGCGGCGAAGCGATCACCCCGCTCGTCCACTTGCACCAAATGATGCTCGACGACGAACGGTGGATCGAAAAAGCCTCCTTGGGCTGTGGCGACCGACGCTGTGCACAGGCCGGCCACGGCCACGGGCACGATCAGGGAACGGAAGACGGGGGAGGTTCTCGAGGTCATCTCAAAAGCTCCTAGCGGCCGGTTTCCGGGTTGGACGGGCTCGACAGAAGCTCGCCCGCGCCGTTCTGAACCGGCACGAAGCCATCAGTGGTATGGAAGGGTAAAAGCAGGTCGTAGGGGTTGTCGGGGTCGAGGTCCAGCCACGGGATGCCTGAGCGATGCTCCAGGCGTAGGGTGTCGGGCCACGACACCCGATCGTAGGCGTGGCCGTCGAATCGGCCGATGAAGAGCGGGAGGTCGCCCGAGGTGTCGAAGATCAACATCGAGCTATCGGTGAGCACCGCTGTGCGCTCCGATCCCGGGGTGCCGAGATGGTCGGCCGAAGCGGCGGAAATCGCCGGGCCGTCGAGCTCGACGCTGTGGACCGGGGTCGGTAGGTCGGAGCCGGGCTCGAAGCGTAACCACTGTAGCGTGTGGCTGTCGGCCACCAGCACGCCGAGCCGATCGACACCGAGGGGCGCGGCCGAGGGGGGCAGGGCGTAGAGGCTCGTGCTCGTGCCGTCGTCGTGGATCACCATCAGCACGTCGACGTCGCGCTCGGGATCGACGGGGGTGCCGTCGGTGGGTCGGGGCCAGCTGCCGTGGATGACGGTCATGCCGGCATCGGAGGCGCGCCAAGCCTTGGCTCGGGCGTGGATCCAAGGCAGACGGGCCAAGACCTGATGCTCGCCCGCTGGGTGCTCGCCCGCTGGGTGCTCGTCCGCTGGGTGGTCGTCAGAGCTCAGGCTCCGGCGCAGGATCAGCTCGTCGCTTTGACCCTTGGCCGGGTCATCGTCCGGGTCTTCAGCAAGGCTCAACCAGAAATCGGCCGTGCCGAAGACGCCGCCGACGAAGCGCTCGCCGGCGGGTAGGCCCATGGGCGCTGCCTTCAGGATCTCGACGGGGCCGGCTGAGGGGGGCTCGAAGCTCGGCTCGGCTACCGACGACCCGGCCACCGAAGAGCCATCGGGGCGATCACTGGCGCTAGAGGTAGGCCTCCAACCCATGGATTCCGCCGACGGTAGGGCCGGCAGACGCAGCGGGCTGCCGTAGGCGAGCTCGCCGTGATCGTCGACCGCGGTCAGGGTCAGCTGATCGCCGACCGCACCGGTCCAATGGAAGGTGGCGCCGTCTTGCCACGGCTGAGTCTCACGGCGCGAGCCGTCGCTCAGCCACAGCTCGGCGATGCCGTCGGCGTCGTCGAAGGCATCCGCCGCCACCCGCACCCGATAGGAGCCCGGCACCTGCCCCAGGTCGAGCTCCACCCCTTGCTCGAAGAGCTTGGGCGCGCCCTGGTTGGGATCGAGGGTCAGGCCCACGGGCGTGGTCAGGATGACGCCGTTTTCGTAGATCGGATCCACCGACACCAAGCGCGCGCCGCCGGTGACCGTGACTTGGTCGAAGCGGTAGACGCCTTGGAAGGTGTATCCGGGTTGCAGGCTGAGGGTTTCCGCGCCGTTGGGGGCCAGACGGGCTTGCAAGCCGTCGATCTCAGCGACACGCCAGCGGCCCACCAGGGATCCGCCGTTGTTGATCTCCACCCAATGGCCGACGAAGTAGTCGGGGATCGTCGCGGCCAGGTCGGTGACCAAGAGATCACCCGCCGTGCCCGCCTGGGCGGTGCCCGTGCCAAAGGCCGGCATCACGGTATCCCCGCCGGCCAGACCGGCATTGTCGACGATCAACCGGCCGTCGGTGTCGGTGCCGGAGCGCAGGTAGAGCACACCGGCGCCGCCCTCTCGGTAGTGGGTGCCGCCGTTGACGGTGATGTGGTCGAGCACCGTGCCGGTCGCTGTGTCGTAGTAGATCGCCACCGCGCCACCGCCGCCGGAGCCGTAATTCGAGCCCTCCGACGCGCCACCGTAGACGTTGATGGTGCCGTCGCCGCCGAGGGTGGCCCGGGCGGTCAACCACACCGAGCCACCGGCGCCGGCGCGGGTGCCGCTGCGCCCGCTGGGACCTTCGCCGAAGGCGTCGACGTCGCCGTCGAGGGTGATGCTCTCCGCGATGACCTTGATCACGCCGCCACCCCGATCGCCGTCGTTGGAGCCGTCGCCGCCGCCACCGTGCTCAAACGGACGATAGACGCTGCCGTAGCTGGTGCCCGGGCTGTAGCCGCCGAGCCCGAGATGGCTGCCACCGCCCAAGCCGCCGGGACCGCCGGCGCCCGGATAGGTGTGGTTGTAGCGATAACCCCGTTTCGACGCGTCGAGACGGGCACCCGCCTCCAACACGAAGTCGCCGCTCAGCTCGATCACCAAGCTCTTGGGATCGCTGGGGGAGGGCGTGACTTCATGGCGCACCACGGCGCCGTCGAGCAAGGTCAGGTGGCCGCCCTCGATGCGGGAGGTCAGCACCTCTCCCGGGCCCATGGTCATTTGGACCTGGGTCCGGATGGGATCGTCGCTGCGGTATTGCACGTCGCCGACGATGTCCAGGTTGTCGAAGAGGTAGACGCCCTGGAAGCCGTCACCTTCGGCGATGTCGGGCGCGCCGCTGGGACCGGAGCCGTCGAGGCGCACGGTGCCGTCGAGGATCTCGACGATGCGATAAGCACCTTCGACGGAGCCGTCCGCCGCGCTGGTGATCTCCACCCAATGGCCCACGAAGTAGCCTTGGATGGAGGTCCGATCGGTGATCAGCGTGTCGCCCGCCGAGCCGGCTTGGGCCACGCCCGCGCCGAGGGACGGCAGATCGGTCCAATCCGAGTCCACGGGGCCGGCGTCGAGGCGCAGGTCGCCGTAGGTGGCCGCCGGGCCGTGGAGGTAGATCGTGCCGGTGCCGCCCTGGCGGTAGTGATCGCCACCGTAGGCCCGCAGGTTGTCGAGCACGGTGCCGTCCACGCCGCCGAAGTAGAGGGCCACCGCACCGCCGCCACCGGAGCCGTAATTCGAGCCCTCCGAGGCGCCGCCTTTGGCTTCGACCAAGCCGTCGCCGCGCAGCAATCCGCCGACCTCGACCCACAGCGAGCCACCGGCGCCGCCACGGGTGCCGCTACGGCCGCTGGGGCCTTCACCGTTGGCGCGGATGGCGCTGTCGCCGGCGGTGAAAATCAGATCACCGGCGGCGAAGATCCGCGCTACGCCGCCACCCCGGTCACCGTCGTTGGAGCCGTCACCACCGCCGCCGTATTCGTGGGGTCGGTAAAGGCTGCCGTAGGTGGATCCAGGAGCGTAACCACCGCGACCCATATGACTGCCACCGCCGAGGCCCGTGGGTCCGGTTTCGCCGGGATAGCGATCGTTGTAGCGGTAGCCCCGCTCCGAGACATCGATCGACGCCCCCGCTCCGAGGGTCAGATCGCCGGTGAGGTCGATTTCCAAGGTCTCGAAACGGCTCTGCTGGTAGAGCGGATGTTGCAGCACCGTATGGTCGGTGAGCACCAAGTCGCCCGCCAGAATTTGACGGGTGGTGATCACGCCGTCCAGGGTTTCGGTGTCGTCGACCACGATCGGATCCTCCGACGCCAAGGGCACCGCGCCACGCACGGTCATGTTGTCGAAGCGGTAGACGCCCTGCCACGACCAACCGGGCTGCAAGGCCGGGGTGCCGAAGTCACCGTTGGCCTCCAGCTCGACGGCGAAGCCGTTGGTGGCGGCGATTCGCCACGTGCCCCGATGGACGCCCGAGCCGTCGTAGATCTCCACCCAATGGCCTTCGAAGTAGGCCGGCACCTCGGTGGCGCGATCGGTCATCAAGGTGGTGGTCACAGTGCCCGCCTGGCTGGTGCCCGCACCCAAGGACGGCAGGACCGTCCAGGTGCCCGCGACGGTTGAGTTGTCGATCAAGAGATCGCCGAATTTCGCGCCCGGGCCGAGCAAATAGACGGAGCCGGCGCCGCCCCGGCGATGGTTGTTGCCGCCGAAGGTCCGCAGGTTTTCGAGCACGGTGCCGACGGTGCCCGCGTATTCGATGGCGATGGCGCCGCCACCGCCGGAGCCGTATTGCGAGCCTTCCGACGCACCGCCGAGAGCTTCGATCGAGCCGTCACCGGTGATCTGTTGGCTCAGCCGGATCCACACCGAGCCACCGGCACCGGCGCGGGTGCCGCTGCGCCCGCTGGGACCTTCGCCGTTGGCGCGAATGGCGCTGCCGGTGCCGCGCAGCTCGAGGTTGCGAGCGGTGATTTCCACGATGCCGCCGCCCCGATCACCGTCGTTGGAGCCGTCGCCGCCGCCACCGGCTTCCCGCGGCCGGTAGACCGAGCCGTAGGTGGTGCCCGGGAAGTAGCCGCCGAGGCCGATGTGACTGCCGCCGCCGAGGCTGGTTGGCCCGGTTTCGCCGGGATAGGTGTGGTTGTAGCGATAGCCCAGGCGGGACACGTCGATGGCCGCGCCGTCCTCGATCACCAAGTCACCGGTGAGCTCGATCACCAGCCGCTCCTCGCTGCCCGGTGCCGCGGTCAGCGGATGGCTGAGCACGGTTCCCGGGCTCAGGGTCAGGTTGTGGGCGCTGATGTGACGGGTCTCGATGTTGCCCGAGAGCACCTGGGTTGCGGCCACCCGGATGGGATCGTCGCTGACCACGTCGACGGTGCCGGCCACCTCGTAGTTGTCGAAGCGGTAGACACCCTGCCAGCGATCACCCACGGACACGGTCACCGGCTCCAGACCGTTGGGCTCCAGGGTCAAGGTGCCGTCGACGATGGACGTCACCCGCCAGGTGCCTTCCAGCTGGCCGGCGGGGTTGTAAATCTCCACCCAATGGCCGACGAAGTAGGGCTGGATCGCCGCCTGCTCGGTGACCAACACCGCGCCGCCGGAGCCGGCTTGGGCGGTGCCGGTACCGAGGGCCGGCAGGATGGTCGGCGCTCCGACCACCGTCGAGTTGTCGACCAACAGATCGCCGTAGTCCGATCCCGGGCCGTGGAGGTAGACGGAGCCGGCACCGCCGCGCCGGTGGTTGTCGCCGCCGTAGGCCAAGAGCTGGTCGAGCACCGCGCCCGAGGCCCCGCCGTGGTAGATGGCGATGGCGCCGCCACCACCGGAGCCGTATTGCGAGCCTTCCGACTCGCCACCGCGGACCTCGATGCTGCCGTTGCCGGAGAGGCTGCCGGTGAGCGAGATCCAAACGGAGCCGCCGGCGCCGCCGCGGGTGCCGCTGCGACCGCTGGGACCTTCGCCGTTGGCGCGGATGGTGCCGTCGACCACCAGATGCTGGGCCTCGATGCGCACCACGCCACCGCCCCGATCGCCGTCGCTGGAGCCGTCGCCGCCACCGCCGTGCTCCTGCGGTCGGTAGACCGAGCCGTAGGTGCTACCCGAGCTGAGGCCGCCCTTGCCGATGTGGCTGCCGCCACCGAGGCCCGAAGGCCCGGATTCGCCGGGGTAGGTGTGGTTGTAGCGATAACCCTTGTGGGAGACGTCGATGGTAGCGCCGTCTTCGATGGTCAGGGTGCCGGAGAGCTTCACCAGCAGGCTTTCCGGGTTGTTGGGATCGGGGGTCACCGGGTGGGTGAGCCTAGCTCCGGCGCGCAGCACCAGATTGCCGGCCACGATCTCGCGGACCTCGACCTCGCCGTCGATCACCTGGGTGTCGCTGACCCGGATCGGATCATTGCTGGTCACCGGCACGTCGCCTTGCACCTCGTAGTTGTCGAAGCGATAGACACCCTGCCAGCCGTCGCCGGGATCCACCGACGGCGGGGCGCCCGCTCCGGGCTCCAAGATCACCGCCGTACCGTCCACGGACGCGACCCGCCAGGTGCCTTCGAGGGCGCCGCCGGGGCCACGGATCTCGACCCAATGGCCTTCGAAGTAGGCCGGAACGTCGGTTCCGCGATCGGTTTGCAGACGGCTGCCCGTGGAGCCGGCCAGGGCCGTGCCCGCGCCCAAGGACGGCAGCACGGTGGTGCCGTTTTGGATGTCGCCGTTGGACAACAACAGGTCGCCGTATACCGACGCCGGGCCCTTGAGGTAGATGGAGCCGGCCCCGCCTTCACGGGAGTGGGCGCCGCCCCAGGCTTTCAGGTTGGCTTCCAGCACCGGATCCAAAGCGGTGCCGAATTCGAGGGCGATGGCGCCGCCGCCACCGGAGCCGTAGCTCGAGCCTTCCGAATCACCACCGCGGGCTTCGATCACACCCGGTCCGGCGATCGAGCCTTCGGCGCTGATCCAAATCGAGCCGCCGGCGCCGGCGCGGGTGCCGCTGCGCCCGCTGGGACCTTCGCCGTTTGCGCGGATGGCGCTGGTGGCATCGAGCAGCAGGACGTTGTCGGCGAAAAGGCGCAGGACACCGCCACCGCGATCACCGTCATTAGAGCCGTCGCCGCCGCCGCCCGCCTCCCGCGGTCGATAGACCGAGCCGTAGGTGGTGCCCGGGCTGTAGCCACCCCGGCCGATGTGGCTGCCGCCACCGAGGCCGCCGGGCCCGGATTCGCCGGGGTAGGTGTGGTTGTAGCGATAACCCTGTTTGGACACGTCGATGGACGCCCCGGCCTCGATCACCAAGTCGCCGGCGAGATCCACCGTCAAGGCGCGCGGATCCGTGGGCGACGGGGTCACGGGGTGGGTGAGCTGAGCGTTTTGCCGCAGGCGCATGCTGCCGGCCGTGATCTCGTCGAGGGTGACGCTGCCGTCGATATCGACATTGCCCGTGACCCGCAGCACGTCGGTGCGCAGCAGAGGAATCGAGCCGCCGAGGGTCAGGTTGTCGAAGTAGTAGGCGCCCTGCCACAGGTCGCCGGGATCGACGCTCGGCGGCACTCCGTCCACGGTTTCGAGCACGATCAGACCACCGACGATGTCGGCGATGCGATAGACGCCCTCCAGCTCGAGGGACGTGCCGTCGAAGACCTCCACATAGTGGCCGATGAAGTAGGGCTGCGGTGTCAGCTCGGTTTCCAGGTTGCCGGCGCCGGAGCCCTCGAGGGCCGTGCCCGCGCCGAGCTCGGGTAGCTGGGTGCCGGCGCCGACCGTCGGGCCGTTGTCGATCACCAGGTCACCGTAGATGGATTCCGGACGCTTGAGCAGGATCGAGCCCGCGCCGCCGCGGCGGTGGTTGTCGCCACCGTAGGCCAAGGTGCGATCGAGCCAGGAGCCGGCCGATTCGGCGTATTCGAGGGCGATGGCGCCACCGCCGCCGGAGCCGTATTGCGAGCCTTCGGACCGTCCGCCCTGGGCCTCGATGCGGCCTTCGCCGGCCAGCAGGCCGTCGACCGACAACCAAATGGAGCCACCGGCACCGGCACGGGTGCCGCTGCGTCCGCTGGGACCTTCGCCGTTGGCGAGCACAGCGCCGTCGATCACCAAGCGATCTCGGGCTTGCAGGCGGACCACACCGCCGCCGCGATCACCGTCGTTGGAGCCGTCGCCGCCGCCGCCGGATTCCAGCGGTCGGTAGATGGAGCCGTAGGTGGTGCCCGGAGCATAACCGCCATAACCGATGTGACTGCCACCACCGAGACCGGCGGGACCGGATTCGCCCGAGTAGGTCTGGTTGTAACGATAACCACGTTGGGCGGCGTCGATCTCGCCGGCACAGGCGACGTAGACCGGGCCTTGGACGTCCAGCTCGAGGCGTTTCTCGTCCGTCGGCGCGGTATGGCTGTGGGTCAGCTCACCGCCGAGCACGATCAAGCCACCGAAGGTCCGCGGCTCGTCCACGGTCAGGGTGCCGGCGCGCAGCACCGCCACCTGGGTTTCGAGGGCCGACCAATTGTTGGTGCCGGCACCGTCGGCCACCAGGTCCACGGTCTCCACCACGTGCAGGGTGATCTCGGTCTCACCGGTGTTGAAGGAGGCGTCGTGGGCCACGGCGCGGTAGCGCACCGTGGTCTCGGCGCCCAGGGCGAGGGGTAGGGTCACGGTGGTGCCGTCGCTGAATTCCGGCTCGGCGCCGGAGAGCGGGGTGAGCACCGCGAAGGGAGTGAGCTCGTCGTCGCGGAAGAGCTCCACCTGGGACACACCCAGATCGTCGGTGGCCACCACGTTGAGGGCCAAGGCGTCGCCCGACGGCAGGGTGGCGCCGGAGGACAGGCAATCGAAGCGCACCTCCGGTCGGCCCGCGTTTTCGAGCGGCTCCACGGTCACCGTGCGGGTCACGGTGCCGACGTTGCCGGCCGGATCTCTGGCTTCGGCCACCAAGTCGAAGGTGGTGATGTCGGACACCGCCGGGGCGGTCCAGCTGTAGATCACCAGCGAGCCGCCCTGGGTCACGGTGCCGTCCACGTCGAGGGAGATGGAGCTCACCTCCACGTTGTCCGACGCCGTGGCCGTGACCGTGATCCCTTCACCGGCGAAATAGGTGTCGGTGGCATTCTCGGGATCGAGGTCGATGGTCGGCACCGGCAGCTGCACGTCGCCGGAGACGGTGTAGGTCACCGCCTCGACCGTGGTGTGACCGAAATCGTCGAGGGCGCTGACGGTGACCGTCACTTGATCGCCGCCTTCGAGATCCGTGGGCAGGGTGCGGCGGAAGGTCTCGTCCGCGGTCTGGGTGCCGAGCACCCGGATCTCGTTATCGAGCACGGCGCCGGTCATGACGAATTCCAGGCGCTCGATTCTCACGTCGTCGGACGCCGCGGCTTGCACCTCGATCACCGAGCCCGGCAGCACCGCCGGGGCGGGCAATTGGGTGAGCACCACGGTCGGCGCCAGATCCGGATTCAAGGTCACGCTTTGCTCCACCGGATCCGACGTGTTGTCGGCGAAGTCGGTGGCGGTCACCGAGAAGGTCACGGTGCGCGCCTCGGTGATCGTGCGGTCGATCTCGGTCACCAGCTCGTAGGTCGGGCCACCGTCCGTGAAGGTGGTGGTCTCGCCGTCGAAGGTGACGTCCACCCGCGCCACGCCCACCTCGTCGGTGGCCGTCAGGGTGGCGGTCAAGATCTCGCCCGAGCGGTAGACGCTCGCGACGCCGCTGAAGCCCACCACCGGCGGGGTGGTGTCGCCGGCGATCGGCAGGGTGATCGGGCCGACCACCGTCGCCGCATTGCCGAAGGCGTCGCGGATCTCGGCGCTGACGTCGAGCTGCTCGGTCGACAAAGCGGTCTGGGACACGGTCAGCTCGAAGCTTTCGCTCGCCGCCGTGCCCGACACCGGCCGGGCCGAAAGCACCGGCGTCGCCGGTCCGGCCACGGTCAGCACGATTTCCGCCAAGCCTTCCTCGTCGGCGCCGTCGACCACCACGGTCACGGTGGAGCCGGGCAAGACCTCGGCGGGCGTGCCGTCGGCGAAGACCACCGAGCCCGTGGGCAGGGCGTTGGGGATCACTTCCAGGGCGATGGGCGCGGTTTCGAAGGTGGCGCCGAAGATGTCGGTGATCACCGCCGTCACGCTCACCGGACCCGGGGTTGCGGTCTTGGGCACCGTCAGGTCGAAGGTTTGATCGGCGCTGACGCCGGCGACCGCCACGGTCTGGGTGTCCGGAGTCACCGGACCCACGGCCCGCAGCTCGATGGAGCTCAAGCCGTCGGGATCCTCGGCGTGGATCGCCAGGGTGGTGGATTCCTCGGGTTTCAAGATCGACGGCTCACCGTCGGCCAACGCCAGGGTGGCCGTGGGCAGATCGTTGGGGGTCACGGAGATCACCAGGGGATCGCTCAAGCCTTGGTCGCCGGTGGCGTCGGTGACCTGGGCTTGCACGGTCAGCGGCACGTCGCCGGCGGCGTCCGCCGGCACCCGGAAGACCACGGTGAAGTCCGCGGACATACCCGAGACCGGCACGGATTGGGTGGGCGGATCCGCCGGCCCGGTGGTCAAGATGTCCACCAGCGCTAGGCCTTCCGCGTCCTCGGCGTGAATTGCCAGGGTGACGTCGTAACCGGCCCGCGCCGCGGCCGGCGCGCCGCCGTCCATGGTGACCGTGGCCGTGGGTGCGGCGTTGCCCAACACGTTCCAGACGGCGCTGGAGGTGGCGGTGCGACCCAAGACGTCGGTGGCGGTGACGGTGTAGCTCACCTCGCCCGCCGGGGTGTCGAAGGGCACCGTGAGGGTGAACGGATCCTCGCCGAGGGTGTCGGCGGGGCCGATGTCGGTGGGTGCGTCGGTGAAGGTGGTCACCGTGTCCGCGGGGTCCAGGGACCAACGCTCGCGGACCTCCAACAGACCCAAGGGATCGAAAACCGTCCAGGACACCTGCAGGGACGAGCCGAGCAAGATATCGCCGCTCTCGGGCACGGTGGTGAAGGCCGCTTCCGGAACGTCCGTGCGCAGGGCCACCCGGGCCTCGTCGTCGGTGGTGATGAACGAGCGATCGTTCAGCGTCGGGCCGCTGTCCGGACCCATCTCCAGATCGTCGAGGGCGACCATGCGCACGGCGCCCGTGGCGTCGATGGAGCCCAGTCGGCTGAGACCGCGATAGCTGACCTCGTTGCCGAGGGCGAGCTCGGATTCGAGGGCTTGCAGGGTGGCGACGTCGGGGTCGACGAAGAGGCGGGCGTAGGTACCCTCGGGGGCACCGGCATCGGCGACGCGGATTTGGTCGAGGATGCCGAGCTCGGCGGTCGACAATCCGCCGTCCCAGGTGAGCACGATCCGGTCGCCGACCAGGATGTCGTGCAGCACCGCGAGATCGAGGGTCACGCTGCCTTCCACCGAATCCGCAGCCACCAATAGGCCTTCGCCCATGGCCGGCAGCGGGGTGAACGCGGAGGGTTGGCCGGAAGCGTTGCGCAGCAGCAGGCGTCCGCCGTCGACGGGTAAGCCGAAGTCGTCCAGCTGCTCCACGTAGACGGTGCCGGCGCCGGCGAAACGTCGCGGGCTGCTGGCCGCCGTGCCACCGCCTTGGGCGATCACAGAGGTGTCGAGCTCGAAGCCGTCGAGCACGTGAACCGACAGGCTGATGCGCCCGCCACCGCCGCCGCCGGCGGTGTTACGACTGGAGCCCGGTCCGCCGGATGCGTCGATCAGGCCGTCGCCGGACAGAGTGCCGAAGACCAAGCGCAGGGCGCCGCCCGCGCCACCACCGCCGTTGCCACTGAGGCCGCGGGCGGTGATGTCGCCGGCCAGGTGGACCGTGGCGTTTTCGGCGAAGAGACGGATCACACCGCCGCCGGTGCCGCCGGCCACGGAGTTGTTGCCCGAGGTGCCACCACCGGTGCCGGGCAGGTGCGGATCCCGCAGGCTGCCGTAGGTATGGCCCGGATCCGTGGGGCTGCTACCGCCCCAGGAGCCGTTCCAACCGAGACCGCCGTGGCTGCCGCCGGCCCAGGCGCCCGGACCGGTCTGACCCGGGAGCAGGATCACTCGATCGTCCCCACGGCGACCGAGCAGACCCCGGCCGTTCATGTCGATGCTCGCGCCGTGACCGACACCCAGCACCCGCTGCACCTCGAGCTCGAGGTTGTGGTGGGTGATGGCGGAATCGTAGGTGTTGATCTCCGGCGCCGTCAGGCTGGAGGTCCGCACCACCAAGTTGTTGCTGCCGTCGAAGTCGCCACCGGCGTAGACGAAGAGGCCGGGCACCGAGCGCACCGTGCCGTCGTTCTGGGGCTGGAGCGACACCAAGGAGCCGTCGAGCAAGAAGACCGGACCGTTTTCGTCCCCTTCGCCCGGGATCAGCAGGTCGTTGTCGCGGCTGACCGTGGTCTGCACGCCCTCGAAGACCCGTCGCGCGGGCACGGCGAGCATTTGCACCACCTGTTGGGTGGCTTTGCCGCCGGTGTCCACGGCGCGCACGGCGAAGGGCAACACCGTGCCGCTGGGGATTTGGTTCGGCACCTGCCAGAGCAATTGGTAGACGCCCTCGCCGGGACCGCCGGTGCCGCTCACCAGCTCGCCGAGCTGCCAATCCGGGGCCAGCTCCACAGCGCCTGTGTCGGTGACGATGGGTCCGCGGAAGCGCACCTCGACGATGGTGCCGGGCACCTCGTTTTCGTTCTCGTCCAGGGCCAAGTCGCTGACGTGGGCACGCAGCAGCAAGTCGGTGCCGTCCTGGGGCAGCACGGAGCTGTAATCGGCGGGCCATTCGGCGTCTTGCCACGGGGTCAGCCAATTGGCCACCGGCGCCGTGGGATCGGGCTCGGGCGCCACGTCGAAGGCCAAGTCGCGGGTATTTTCGTTGTCACCTTGATCAAAGGCGCTGACCGTGGCGACGATCGGCGTGCGCTCGAAGAAGAGATCGGGCCTCACGTCGATGAACGCGGTGCGGTAGAGATCGCTGTTGACCCGGGTCGCGACCACCGGCGACGGGAAGATGTCGTCGCGGTCGAAGCGCACCTCCACGCGGCTCGAATCGATGGCGGTTTCCAGGTCGCGGGCGCGGAACTGCACCCGGAAGCGCTCGCCGATGAAGAATTGCAGCTGGGTGGTGTTGTCGTCGCGTCGCAGCACCAGGCTGTCGATTTGCGGGCCGTTGGCGTCGTCGGCGACCACGAAGCGGTCCGATTCCACCTCGGCCGTGGCGCCGAAGGCGTCAATCACCAGGGCACGTACGTAGAGGTTCTGACCCTCGGCCTCGTCGAGCGGGATGTCGAAGGTCAGCTCCGGCGGAGCCAGGTCCTGCCAGCCGCCGGCCGGTTTGTTGAGGGTCTGACCGGAGCGCACGTCGAGCACCTGGCCGGTGCCCTCGCGCCGCAGCTCGGCGGAGAGGGTCAGCTGGTTGGCGTCCACATCGTCGACACCGAAGACCGTGGCCCGGATCCGCGAGCCGGCGTAGAACACCCCGGCCACCGGCGAGATTGCCTCCTGGCTCACGCTGTCCACCGTCGGCGGCGTATTGGGCAGCACCTGCATCTCCACCAACAAGATTTCCGACTCATTGGTGCTGGTGTCGATCACCTGGACCCAAATCGGGAACGGTCGCGGATCCACGCCGTTGCCCACATAGGCGCCTACGAAGGAGTAAGTGAACGGGAAGGTGCGGGCGGAGAAGGACGGCTGGGTGGGATTGGCCAGGTCCTCGGGATCACTGACGTAAAAGTCCACCCGGTCCACGTCGCCGCCGGGATTCTCCGGCGTGACCTCGTCGAGACCGGAGATCTGCGGGATCAGGTTGTAGCGGATGCCGCCCACCAGATCGGCGGTGCCGCCGGACTCGGCGGGGAAGGGCACGGCGTCGAGCACCGGCGGATTCTCGTCGTAGATCCGGAAGGTGCCTTCCCACACGGGCATGGGATTGTCGTAAATGTCGAGCAGGCCGGAGATCACCAACCGCCGTTGCAGGGTATCGCCGTCGATGGAGAAGCCTTGGAGCGGCTCCACCTGCAAGCTGTAATTCTGTTGGGTTAAGAAGAGCACGACCGGCAGGGGCACCCAAACCCCGTCGCCGTTCAAGCCGAAGAGCTCGGCCGCGTCGCCCACGCCGTCACCGTCGAGTTGCTCGTCGGTGGCGGTCACCGCCTCGGTGAAGTCGACCCGGATCGACGCTGTCGGGTCCACCGGTCGATCAAAGGCCGGATCCGTGCGCAGCACGCCCGGACCCACGGAGTCGGAGGTCTTGAAGTTGGTGCCCACATTGCCGAAGTCGGTCAGCAGACGGCCGCGGAGGTCGCGCACGCCGCCGGAGCCGCCGAGGATGGTGAGGCTGTAGGTGGTCAGGTTCTCGTAGTCCGCGGTGGGCACGAAACGCACGGCTTGGCGACCGTTTTCGATCGTCGAGGTCCATTGACCGGCCGGGATGTTGCCGTTGGCGGAGCGCAGACGGAAGTGGTGAGGATTGTTGCCCGACGCCAGGCGAGTGGGGTCGAGGGGCTCGGAGAAGATGATCTCCACCTGGGCGCGTCGGGACACGCCTTCGAAGCCGGCCGGCGGGGTGAGTGACAGGATGCGCGGCGGCGAGGCGTCGAGCACCAGGGGCGGAATGGAATTCAAGAAGCCGTCGGGACCGGTCAAGGAGCCGGCGCCGCTGGTGAATTGATCGCCGTTGTTGTCCTGGGCTTCCACCGTGTAATTACCCACTTGCAGGGCGTCGAAGCGATAGCGGCCGAAAGCGTCGGTCAAGCGCACCAGGGTGTCGCCGCTGGAATCCCGGAGCGACACGATGGCGCCTTCCATGGGTATCAGGAGCGACGGATCGCTGGTCGGCGCGTCGTCGGGCACGGGTTGGTAGACCACGCCTTGAGCCGATACAGCCGGCGCCAAGGTGATGCTCAAGAGCAGCACGTCGTCGTCGTAGACCAGGGTGCCGGAGGCGCGGCCGGCGGAGCCGGTGACCAGGCTGGTGGCGGTGGCGGTGATGTTGCCCACGGGCACGGCGAAATAGGTCACTTGACCGTCTTGGTTGGTGACGCCCGGGAAGCCGCTGAGGTTGACGTTGGCCTGGGGCACCAAGATGCCGTTGGCGTCGCGCACGGTGACCTGCACCACACCCTTGGGGCTGAGCTGAATTTGGTAGGGCGAGGCGACGGTGCCGTCGCCGGGCAGGGTGACCTCGCTCGCCTTGGAGAAGCTTTGACTCTTGGAGCGCTGCTCGCCGGTGACCTCCTGAGCTTGGGTGCCCAATGTCCGGTTCATCAGCACTTCTGGATAGAAATAAGTGCCGGTGCCGGGGTCCGGATCCAGGCGGGTGAAGTCGTAGGATCCCCCTTGGGTCAGGCGCAGGCTGAAGATGCCGGCGGTGGTGTCGATCTCCGACAGACCCGTCGACAGACTTTCATAAAGCTTGAAGTGCAGATCGCCGATGGGCTCGAGGATCATGTCGATCAGCGCTTCGGGATTGGTGTCGGTGATCGACGCCTCGGCCGCCGCTCGGCGGGGCGTGCCCTGGACGCCGGCCGCCAATTGGAAGGTGCCTTCGGGAATGCCCTCAAAGGAGAAGGTGCCCTCCACGCCGGGCGCGCCGCTGGTGGTGGCCAAGGCCACCACTCGGCCGCCGGCGGTATTGCCCGAGAGCCTCACCGTGCCCCCGGGCACGGGCATGATGCGCAGGGCGTCTTCCCATAGGGTGCCCGCGATGGTGCCCCGCTGGTCGAGGTAAACCGTGCCTTTGACCAATTGGCTGGGGGCGGTGATGCGCAAATTGCCCACCCGACCGCTTTGGCCGGTGGGCGCGTTGAAGGCGTAGACGGAATAAGTGCCCAGGGGCAGGCTCTCCCAGAGGGCGCGGCCGTCGGCGCCGGAGATGGTCCACTCGCCGGTGGACAGCTTCACTTGGGCGTCGGCCACGGGGCCACCGGTGACCGGATCCCGCACCAGGACCTCCAAATCGCCCACGGACGTCTTCATGACGATGTCGGGCATTTGGCGCACCTGCCAATCGGCGGTGATCTGCGACGTGGCGCTGCCTTCCCGGCTGATTTGGTAGGGATCCCGAGCGTTGACCGTCACCCGGCCGGCGAAGATGTGGGAGACCTCGTAGCGACCGTCCACATCGGCGGTGAAGTAGGTATTCGGCGCCTCGGGCAGGCGACGGAACGGAAAGGAATTCTCGCGGACGTAATATTGAGCGAAGGAAAGGGGAGCCGTGGTGTTGTTGACGCTTTCCTTGATCTGGCCCTTCACCGATCCTTGGGCCTTCATCTGCACCAAGATGTCGATCTCTTGGCCGCTGGAGGTTAGATAGGCCTGGGTGCGGCCCACCCGCTGCACCGTGCCGACGAAGCCCGCGGCGGTGACCACCACCGAGCCCTTGGGCACCAGCTCGAAGAGGAACGAGCCGTCGGGCCCGGCAAATTGCTTCTGGGGCTCGAACGCGTTGGTGAGCAGGGTCACCTCCACGTTGGGCACGGGGGTGATGCCGTCGACCCCGACCACGGTGCCGCGTACCTTGCCGGCATCCTCGAAGACGATGTCGATATCGACGATATGGCCCGGGTATTCAATCTCGCCACTGATCTCGCGCACGCCGTGGAAGGGGTTGTAGGCCACCAGGTTGAAGGCACCCACGGGCAGTGCGGTTTCGAAATCCCCCAAAGGATTGGTGGACGTCTCCGTGTACATACCCCGCAGCACGATGTTTTTGGCCGCGCTGCTGTAATAGGTCGGTCGGTAGAAGAGGGGGGTCAAGATGCCCGTGGCCGTGGCCGTGCGAGTCTTCACTCGAATGCCGCCGCCGCCCCGCATCTGCACGGTGACGAAGGGCGAGTGGCCGCCGTAAATGACCTTGGTGGGGCGCTTGCCGATCCAGCCCACTTTGCCGGGCTGCAGACCGTCGCCGGCGTGAATCACCACCTCGTAGTTGCCCAACGGCACATTCGCGAATTCGAAGCTGCCGTCGGGGCCGGAGGTGCCCTCGGCAAAGGGGTAGAGCACCACGCCGACCCCGGAAGCCGGTCGCCCCAAGGGGTCGAGGGCCACGCCGCGCACGCTGCCGCGCATGGACTCCAAGATCACCGGCTGGGCCTCGATGACCTCCGGGCTGACGTCGAGGATCGGCGGCAGGCTGACGTTGGCCTCTTGTTGGCGGTTGAAATCGATCACTTTCAGGCCGTAGCTCTCGTTCACGCCTTGGCTGGGCACGCCTTCGATGCGGTAGCGGCCGGTGGCGTCGGTGTAGGCAAAATTGCCCGGCCCCTCGATAAAGGCCACCGCCCCTTCGATGGGAATCAAGCTGTCGGTGATCGGATCCCGGAATTGCACCAGGCCGGTGACCACGTGGGTGTCGACCTCGGCGATGCGCAGGTCCACTTCCACCACCTCGTTGGCCTCGAGAATCAGGTCGGTGAAAGCCGGCGTGCGGGAGATGCGGAAATCCGCGGCTTGCAGGGAAACGCGACCCACGGGCACCTTGGTGAACTCGAAGCTGCCCTCGGGATCCTCGATGATCTTCTGGGAGATGATCCGGCCGTTGGAATACACGGCCACCTTGGCTTCCACCGCCGGCTCCAGCTCGCCGTCATCGAAGCGCAGCACCCGTCCGCGCACGGTGCCCGTGTCCTCGTTGGGCACGTTGCGTTGGATTTCGAGATGGACCTCTTCCACCTCGCCCGGATAGTCGATGCCGATGGTGGCGTAGACCTTGCGGCCGTCCTCGTCGGAGCCGGTGAGGGTGATCGGTCCCACGGGCAGGCTGTCGATGCGGAAGGTGCCGTCGTCCGGGTTTATGCTGACGGTTTTGATGTCGCTGAAGAGGGTCGAGGCGCCGATGACCTTGCCCTTCTTGGCCGGGCCTTGGGTGTCGAGATACACCAACTTGCCGGTCACCGAGCCACGGCCGAGCAAAGCGATATTGAATTTCGCCACCCGATTTTGTTGACGGATGACCGACGAGACTTCCTCGATCTCCGCCGGCTCGAGGACCGGGTCGTCGCCCTCGGGCACGGTGGCTTGGACGACGAAATTTCTGAGCACCACCCGGTCCCAATGGGGCTCTTCCACGTAGTCGAAGAAGAAACGGCCGGTGGCGTCGGTCTTGAAGGTCGCCGCCAAGTCGCGCTTGATGATGTATCCCTCGAGGGTGAAGTATTTGCGCAGACGCACTAATTTCACCACCGCGTCGGGCACGGTTTCGCCGGTGCCGCGCACCACATAACCTTCCACCAAACCACCGGTATGCAGGGGCGTGGTTTCGACGATCGGCGGGGCGGGCATCTCCGACAACGAGCCGCCGAAGGTGTCTTGGATCGACGCCAGATCCAGCCGATGCTCGTGGTCCGAGAGGGTGTTGCCGTCGGTGGGATCGATGTAGGCGCTGATCGGTCCGGCGTAGCGGACGTTCACCACCCGTTCGCTATTGGGCTGCAACCAAGCGCCGGTCGCGACCTTATCGGTGAAGCCCGAGGCCGGGTCGCCGAGCACGGTTTCGCCTTCAAACGTGGAGTAGATATTCCAATGCTCACCGTTTTGCACCGAGGGCTCGTCCGGCGGACGATTGAAGAGGTAGCTGATGCCGTTGCCGTAGCGATTGGGTCGATGCCAATTGCCGAAGATGTCGGGGCCGCGCTCGCCCATGCGGAAATCCTGGCGCGATCCGATGATGCGGAAGGGGGGCAAGGGCACTTGGAAGAGATTGGGCGTGGAGCCCGCCGGGGTGCCGGAGGAGGCGTCGTAGAGGCGGAAACCACCGGAGCTGGGGCCGGCCACGCCGGCCCCCACGTCCACGGCCAGGGTGCTGCCCGGCGGTACCGCCACCAAGCCGAAATCCACCTTACGATAGGCGCGCGTGTCGCCGTCGGGCACCATCAACACCAGGTGCCCGCGGGCGGTTTCACCACTGGAGTTGACCAAGAGGGCTTGGAGGGTCTGCTCGAGACCCAGGCGTCCGACCACGGCCAAGGGCACCGGGTCGCCACCGGCGGCGGCCTTTTGCAGGGTGAAGATCTCACCCCAAGGCAGGGTGCGGATGGCCAGCCCCTCGTCCTCGGTGACTCCGGCCAAGAGGCCGTTGGCTTCCATGTCGAGCAGCTGTAGGTCCGGGGCCGGCGAGCCGGTCTCGGGCACCACCATGGCCATCATGAACGGCCGGGTGTAGGACATGGTCTCCGAGAAATGATCGAAGAGCTCCAGGGCGTCAAGGCCCCGATTCTCCTGCTCCATGCGCAAATATCGGGCGAGGTGACCGGCGGATCTCAGGCCTTTGTTGGTCCGTCGCCGCAGCTCGTCGTAGCCCGCCAAAGCGTGTCGATTTCCCAGCTGGTCGAGGGCGAAGGCCTCTAGGGTTTCGAGCAATTGCTCCTGTAGGAAGAGCCGTTGACCGGCCTCCGCCAAATCGATGGCCCGGCGCTCGATGTCGTCGGTTTTGACGAACGGCACGCCCGGCGGCAGCTTGGAGGTGGGGGCCACCGCCAGGCTGTAGGCCAGGCTGTAGAGCCGCACAAAGGAGCGCACCAGGTCGTTGTCCGGCTGGTGGGGGGGCTGCAAATATTCGGTGAAGCGGGGCATCAACAAGGTGGTGGGCGAGAGGGGAATGCCCAGCTCACCGACACCGGTGCGCAGGAGAATCGTGCCCAGCACATTGAGCGATTCCGACTGGAAGGTGGTCGCCACCACCTTGCCGGTGATCAAGGATCTGAGCTCGAATTCCAAGGTCTCCGACTGGTTGGGCTCCAACGACTCGATGGTGCGTTTCATGTCGTCGTTGGGGTCCACGGGCTCGGCGCCGACCATGTGCTCGTCGCGGATTTCGACGCTGACCAGATTCTGGACCTGCTGCGACTGATTGGTGACCGTCACGTAAAGCGTGTATTCGGTGCCGTCCTGGACCACGTTGGGGTGGCTGAAAGTGAGGTGGAAGCGGGCGTCCACCACCTCCACGGCCGCTTGGGCGCGGGACAGCACGGGCAGGGGATCGCGCCCCGGTCGGACGATTTCCCCGAAGATGTCCATGGACAGCACGTGGGTGCCCGGGCGTAGGCCTTCCACCGTCCATTGGGCGCTGCCCTGCTGACCGGGATGGAAGGTGCGCAGCCCGCCGGGGCCGACGATCGGCACCTCTTGACCGGCGGAGACGGGCGGGTCGGTGGCCGCCAGACGCAACGCTTGATCCCGCGGCAGCTTGACTGTGGCGCGCATCTTTTCGAGGGTCACGTCGCTGCCGTTGGGCGCGCCGTTGGCGACCATCAGCTCCGCTTCGAAAAATTGATTCAAATAGGTGATGGTGCCCGGAATGACGATGACACCGTACACCGGGAAGTAGAGGTCCTGCTCTTCCTCAATGGCGATGTCCAAGCCTTCGTCGAGGGGCTCCTTTTCGAGGCGGAAGGGCACGATCTGCGGCGGTTTCCACCGCTGGACTTTGGCGATGGTGTCGGCGGGCAGGTCGTCGAGCACGACTTGGGGTTTCCTCACGGCCTCCACTTGGCCGTTGCCGTGGTAGATCACCGGGAATTTGATCTCCACGACCTCGTCTTCCAGGGCGAAGCCGACGGCGAAGTCCACCGCTTGGAAATTCTCGTCCGTCACCGTGATGCCGCGCTCTTGCAGCTCTTCCAAGGTCAGGGTGCGGACACTGGTGGACGCGAGCACGATCTGGCGCACCTGCAGGATCGCCACCGACGGCTCGGCGAAACCGACCACTTGGCCGTCGACCGTCGACACCATGCGGATATTTTCCAGACGGTAATCGCCCTCTTGTTGGAATCCGGGGAGCAGGAAGGTGCCGCCGGGCACGGTGGTCAGCTCTTGGGGGACCGGCAGCTCGGGACCGCGCAGCTCGGCCCGAACCTCGAGACCGGCGATGCGCGGATCCCCGGGTTTGACCGAGCCGCAGGGCACGGTGGGGCCGCCGAAACAGGTCCGCACCTGGGCCTGCTCGCCGATATCCAGCACCTGATTGGCGTCGGTGGTCTGGTCGTTGGCGAAAATCGTCAGGCGATTGCCTTGGACGATCAGTCGCTCGTGCACCAAAGGCGCGGATTGACCGAGCAGTGGGGACGAGGCAAGGAGGAGGAAGAGGACGAACAGCGCCGAGGTAACCCGGATAGTCTCGCGCATAAAATATTCCCGCGTCAGAAATGTAAAGACCAGACCGAACCTAAAGATCTGAGCCATCGGATCCGCAGGCACAGTCGGGCCTGAAAAAAGGCCTTTCTGGACTAGGCGACATCTCGACGGCAATTCGATCAAGACCGCGAAAAAAAGTTCGATTTCGAGGTCTACCCCTCAAGCTACGACCTTCTCTCTGTGGTTGTTGCGTAGTCCGACCCGGAAGTGAAGCGATCTATCCCTGCCTTTCCCAGGGATGTCTCCCGGGCCGACGAGCCTGCCTGAAGCCGGAAGGGTCGAGACGGCCCAAAGGCTCTTCGTCGAGACGCGGTCGGCTGCTTCCTGTCGACAATCGGTGAATCTCCGAAAGCTCGGCAAGCGACTTCAGGCTTTTTGCCAAATAGCTTGCGGAGAATCCGATCCACTGTCGCTTTCAAGGTAAGCCTCTTCTCTGTCGGCCCTTTCTCGGGCGACCTTCCTTTATTCAGTGCTTTTGGATTCGAACCCGTCCCCTCGGATCACCGAGCGGGTCGAGGTGTATTTGATATTGTCGAACGGTCCCCAAATTTGCCGACACCGGTCGCCGAGAGATGTCGCGATGAGATTCGGAGATTTTGAGCTGGCCTTGGATCGATACGAGCTCCGCCTGCGCGGGCGCCTGATGAAGGTCGAGCCGCGGGTCTTGGAGGTGTTGGCCTATTTGGTCGAGCACCGGCGACGGATCGTCTCCAAAGACGAGCTGATCGAAACGCTGTGGGAGGGCGCTTCCGTCAGCGATGCCGCCCTCGCTCGCGCGGTCGGTCAGGCCCGCCGCGTGCTCAAAGACGCCGAGGATTCCCTCTATTCCATCCAAACCGTCTACGGGCGCGGATTTCGTTTCATAGCCGATGATTCCGCCCCCGCGGAGGAGACGTCGGACGAGCCGGAGCTCGAGACGGGCGCCGACTCCTTGGAGCCCGAAGGTGCCGACGTGCCCCGTCCGCCGAGCATTGCCACAGTGCAGGCGATCGCGGTGCTGCCTTTCGAGGACATGAGCCCGGGCCAAGATCAGCGGCATTTTTGCGACGGATTGGTGGAGGAGCTGATCACCGGCTTGAGCACCCTCGCCCATCTTCGGGTCGTGGCGAGAACCTCTACGTTTGCTTATCGGGATCGGAAAACCGATGTTCGCACCATCGGTCGGGAGCTCGAGGTCGACGCGCTCATCGAGGGCTCCGTGCGTACCCACGGCGACAAATTTCGCATCACGTTGTTGTTGGTGGACTCGGCCGGCGGCTGTGTGCTCTGGTGTCAACGCTTCGATCAGGCGCCGGACGATATCTATGCCCTCCAGGAAAGAATTGCCCGCAGCGTGGTCGAGGTCATGCGCGAGCCCATCGATTCCAGAGTGACCCATCCAGTCCGGGTCGGACCTTCGACGGTGATCGAAGCCTACGAGGCCTATTTGCGGGGTCGAGAGCTTTTTCGGCGGTTCACGATCAGCACCCTGAGGGAGTCGCGGGAGGCCTTTCGGCAGGCTGTCGCCATCGATCCGTCCTATGCCTTGGCCTTTGCAGGAATCGCCGACAGCTCCTCGTTCCTTTTCTTCTTCAGAGGCCGATCACCGGAGGATCGTCGTCAATCGGAGGAAGCCAGCCTGCGGGCCCTGGAGCTGGGGCCGGACCTGGCCTTGGCCCATGCCTCGCGGGGTACGGCTCTGTGGGTCGCGGGCCTCTTCGACGAAGCGGAGGCGTCGTTTCTAAACGCCCGCCGATTGGACAGCTCACTCTTCGAGGTCGAGTATTTCTTCGGTCGGTTCAATCTGGCCCGGGGTCGACACCAGGAGGCCGCCGAATCCCTCCGACGGGCCCTTGAAATTCGACCTTCCAGCTTTGATTCAGCCCTCCAGCTGTCCATGGCTCTGCGCTCCCTCGGCCAAGGTGAGGCGGCCAAGACGTATTTACGCCAAGCGGTCGCCAGCTCCCAACTCTTGCTCCAACATTTTCCGGACGACCTCAGAACGCTCGCCAACAGCGCCGTGCCTTTGCTCTTCGAGGGCCGGTCGGAGGAAGCCCTGAGCAATCTGGATCGGTGCTTTGCAAAGCACGACGGGGATCCGGTCATCCTCTACAACGTCGCCTGCGCCTATGTGGTGGCGGAGCGCTACGACCGGGCCGTCGAGGTGCTCACCTCGGCGATCGACGAAGGGTTCTCCGATTGGAATTGGATGACCCACGACCCGGATCTCGAGCCGCTGCGGCTTCGGCCCGAATACCACCTCCTGCTCGATCGAGCCCGTCGGCAAGCTGGATCCGAGGCCTGAGCCCGTTTCAGCAGCTTTTCGGGCTCTCGTCAGGATTCCTTCAATATTCATCCGAATTCCATCTCCCTGTCGTCGGGATTGATTCTGCGCGGGCCTCTAGAGTCTCTCCATCGTGTTGAGAGCCGGTCACGGAGCGCTTCTTTCGTCCTTCAAAGACGGGAGACGGCTCGGTGCCGGCAACCTTTACCTCAATCCACAGGACGATGTCGTCCGCAGGAGAATCCCATGTTTCAATCGCGTGTTTTTTCATGCTCTCAGCGCTCTTCGAGCGCTTCTCACAAGAGTAATGCTTCTTACAAAAGTAAACGCAGTTTTTCTATTTGCTTTTTGATGGCACTTTTGATGGTTTCCACGTCGGCTTGGGGCCAACAGATCGAAGACGGAGCCGCGCTCTTCAGCTTCGATTCCAGCTCCGAAGGTCGGGCCAAAGCCCAAAGCAAAGCAGCCTTCGAATCCCACGATCCCGGCATTCTCTGGACCCAGCCGATCCGCGTTCACGGCCACGCTTTCGAAGGCTTGCAGAGCCGTGTGGGCGGGGCGGCCAAGAGTAATTTGACAGGAAATGTCGTGCGGATTCCCGTGGATCTCGGTGACGTATTGCACGAGGCCATGATCGAGCGGGTCTTCACCGATTCCCGGGGCGCGTTGTCCTTGGTCGGCAAGCTCGACGGCATGGAAGAGAGTCGCTTTCACGCGGTCTACTTCCGCGGCTCGTTTGCCCTGAGCGTTCAGGTGCCGGGCAATGTGTATCGGGTGCGGCCGTCCAAAGCGGGCGTGCATGTCTTGGAAAAGGTCGACTCGGCCCGCTTCGCTCCGGACTTCGAGGACGACTACCGCGAGCCCGTCCGAGTCTCGCCCTTGTCGAATGCCAAACCGGCATCGGCTAGACCCGCGTTGCCCGAGATCTCCGCGCCCCTCGCCACCAAGGCGATCACCAATGTCGATCTGATGGTGGTGTATTCCACCGCGGCCCGTCAGTCTGCCGGGGGCACCTCGGCGATCGAAACCCGCATCACCAACGAGGTGAATCGGGCCAACACGGCCTTTACCGACTCGGATGTCGAAATTCAATACACCTTGGTGCACCTACAAGAGGTCGGCAGCCCCTCCGGCTCGGAGCTCGGCGCCCAAGTCGACAGCTTGGTCGACCCGAACGACGGCGTGCTCGACAACGTCCACGCCTTGCGTGACCAGCACGGCGCGGATTTGGTGAGCTTGATCCACATCGCGAGCGACTGTAATGGTCAAGCGCGTTTTGCCGTGGAGCAGGGGACGTCCGGCCCGGTGGGTGACGCGTCCAAGGGTTTCAACATCACCTATCTGTCATGCGTCGGTGCTAACGCCGCTTTTACCCACGAGCTCGGTCACAACATGGGTTGCCAGCACGCCAATGGTGATCCCGTGTCGGACACCCCGCCCTATTCCTATTCCTTTGGATTCAAGAATACCAACGGTGGATTCCGCACCTTGATGGCCCGGTCGTGCAGCAACGGCGCTTGCAACACCGAGCTGATGCGATGGTCGAATCCGAACCAAACCTACCAAGGCGGTGCCTTAGGAGCATCGAACGCCAACAACGCCCAATCCCTCAACAACGTGCGCGCCATCGTCGCCGGATTTAGGTCCGGTGGCGGAGGAGGTGGCGGTGGTGGCGGTGGCGGCGGGACTAACGAGCTGCAAAACGGTGTGCCCGTGACCGGCCTTTCCGGAGCCGATGGGTCCGAGACCTTCTACACCATCAACATCCCGGCCGGCGCCACGGATCTCGAGGTCGAGCTTGCCGGCGGAACCGGCGACGCCGACCTCTTCCTGAAATTCGGCAGCCGGCCGACCACCAACGATTGGGATTGCCGTTCCTGGCTCGGTGGCAACAACGAGACTTGCACCGTGGCCTCTCCCCAGGCCGGTACCTACCACGTGATGATCCACGGCTACGACCCCTACTCGGGCGTCTCCCTGACCGCTTCCTGGAATAACGGTGGTGGCGGCGGTGGAGGAGGCGGAGGCGGCACCAACGAGCTGCAAAACGGCGTGCCGGTCACGGGTCTCTCCGGCGCCGAGGACAGCGAGGTCTTCTACACCGTCGAGGTGCCGTCCGGGGCCTCCAACCTGCAAGTTCAAATCTCGGGCGGATCGGGCGACGCCGACCTCTACCTGAAATTCGGCAGCCAACCCACCACCACCAGCTGGGATTGTCGCCCCTGGCTCGGCGGCAACAACGAGACCTGCCCGGTGAGCTCGCCCCAAGCCGGCACCTACCACGTGATGATCCATGGTTACGACAGCTATTCGGGAGTTACTCTCACCGCTTCCTACGACGAATAGGGCCTAACCTCGGCACCTAACCGTCTCCACGCCGTCCGGGCTCGCCCCCGGACGGCCTTTTTGCGTCCATGGCGGGGGCTGATACGCGGCGTCGCGATCTGGGCTCTGGTGGGGCGCTCGACGAAGATCAAGAAATCTCTGAGGCAGTGGCGGGATGCTCGACGGATCCTCGTACTGGGAATCAGCGGCCGTTGATTTGCACACTCGATAAGCACAACACACCCCAACTAAGGATAAATCCAGCGTCGACATCTTACGCGACGGCACCAAGATCATGACCACCGCCAATGACGGGGCTCAAACCCACATGACCTGGGGCACGGGCGGCAGCGCCAACTATTGGGTCTGCGCCGCGGGCAGCATCAGCTACTACAACTCCGCGACCTGCTCCAATGTGGTGACGGTGAATTTCACCTTCTGACCTAGGGCCGAGTGTTGGGTGCTTGAATGGAGGGTCAGACATTGGGCCTGCCGACGAAGTGATTTTCGATCTGCGGACGAATAGAGCTATAGAACCCACGTCAGAACCCACGTCCGCCGGCGCCGTATCTCAGGATCTTACGCGGAATAACTCTGAGGACTCTCGATGCTCAATCGTGATCGCTTGATCAACGCCAGTCGGCCGGCCTTTCCAATACTTCTGAGCCTTGTCGTGTGGGTAGCCCTAGCCCCATGTTCCTCCCTTCATGCGGACACTCTGTGGATCACTGGGGTCAAGATCTACCCGTCGCCCCAGGCGCAGCCGATTGAGCTCGGCGCCGTTCTCATCCGCGAGGGAGTGATCGCGGACGTGACGACCTCGCTGCCCGAGGAGGTCAAGAGCGATGTCGAGGTGGTCGACGGTAAGGGCAAGACGCTGACCGCCGGTTTTTGGAATAGCCACGTGCATTTCACACCGCCCGTCTGGAGCCCGCCTTCGGAGATGGGGGAGCAGAAGCTTCAGGGGCTCCTCGAGGAGATGCTCACCAGCCGTGGGTTCACGTCGGTGGTCAATACCGGTGCAAATCCCCGCTGGATCGCCGTGCTGCGGGAGAGGATCGAAGGCGGGGTGCCCGGACCGAGGATTCTGACCGCCGCCGGCAGTTTCGTCGGTAAAGACGCGTCTCCGGCCTACCTGGATTTCAAGCTGCCGGAGCTGGAGACAGCGGAGCAAGCTCGAGCGGTCACCGCAGGGGCGATTGAGGAGCTGCGCCCACAGGGCATTAAGATCTTCTCGGGCTCCTTCGTCGGTCCCGGAGAAGCGGCCCACATGACGTTGCCCGTGGTCAAGGCAGTGACCGAAACAGCTCACCAACAAGGCGTTTGGGTGATTTCTCATCCCCAAAGCCTGCGCGGAGTCGAGCTGGCGGTGGACGGTGGCGTCGACGTATTGGCCCACACGGCTCCCCACGCCGGCCGGTGGCCCGAGGCCCTCGTTCATCGGGCCGTCGAGCGCAAAGTAGCCTTGATCCCGACCCTGAAGCTCTGGCGTTACGAAGCTGCCAAAGGTCCGAGAACGCCAGGGGAGATCGAAGCCTTCCAACAAGCTGGAGTCGGCCAGCTCAGGCAATTCGCCGAGGCTGGTGGCGAGGTGCTCTTCGGCACCGACGTCGGTTATATGACCCTCTTCGAAACCACCGAAGAATTCCAGAAGATGTCGGAAGCCGGCCTCGACTACAGAGAGATCCTCGCGTCCTTGACCACCGCACCGGCAAGTCGATTCGTGGACGAAAGCGGCACCATTGCTGTGGGGGAGCGAGCGGATCTCGTGATGCTCGACGGCGATCCGGCAGTGGATCCTACGGCGTTTGCTCGGGTCGAGATGACGATTCGAGGGGGGCGAATCGTGTTTCGGGCGCCGGCGAGCCGGTGAGGGATTGGATGGACTCGGATCGCCCTCCCGGCTAGAATTCGTCACGGATGGAATGTTCAAGAATACCGAAGCTTTTTCATCGAGCTCGCCTGTGGACCGTGAATTTGCATGCCTATTTGGCCGAGCACTTTTGCTTGCTGAGCCCCGTCGGAATGGTGTTGATTTTGGTGTGGAGTTTCCCGGTCCGCGCTGAAACGCCTTGCTCGAAGGAGCTCAAGTCTTCGTCTCCCAGGGCTTATCAATGGCGCGGAGATTATTGTGAGGGCAGCTGCTCGGAAGACGTTTCCGGCGAGTGGCTGGAGCTCGTGTCTATGACCCGCTGGTCGAGTCACCTACTGCCCCACGAGTCGATCGAGTTGGCTGACCTCCCCTTGAGCTGGGCATTGCCGCCGCTTACAAAGCGGCTCCAACTAAGTTTGCGCTCATTGGATCCGTTCGTTTGTTATCGCCTCGATGCCGAGCTGCCTGCGGAAGCCGAAAGCTTTGTCTGGCATATCGATCTGGCGGTGGCATTGGGTTTGGTGGAAAAGACACCAAACGGTTTCGCCGACATCGGTTTTTTGTTGGAAGCCACCTTGGAGAACGGGGAAAAGGTTGTGGTGCCGGTGAAGATCGGCCCGCGTCCGGAAGCTTTGGAGATGAAGATTCAACCTGGATTCGCGCTCTCGTCTCTGGAATGGTATCTCGGACCACGAGACTCTCCGCCTACCGCTGAATCGAAGCGATCCGGGAACGCGTCTGGGCGGTTCTTCCCGGCGGATGAGCCTGTAGCGCTGGAGCTAGAGTGTGGACAAAAAGGGTGGTCTCGGCTCGAGGTGTCCGCCACGACCTACCGGCCACCGAATCGGCCCGTGACCCGTGGCTACGATGTTTATCTCGACTGCTCGGCGGCGCCTTGAAGAGGGCGATGATCGGCAGCTATCAGTGGTGGCGTCGTTGGTTTCGGTTGCGAAAGCTGATTCACGAAGCCCGGGATCGAGAAGTCAGCCGCGTCTTGGACGAGCCCGTGGAAGACGAGAAACAGAGCATCCCCAATTTGGAAGAGCTAGAAAAGGCATTCGAGGGTCACGACCAGCAGATGCCGGTTCTCATTCCGCTTTTGTTGATTCTCTTGATCGCCGCTTTTTTGGCATCGTCACTGATTCTGAAGACGGATGAGTTTGACGTGGTGCTTTCCTTGGATTGCAGCGAGGTGGTTTTGCAACCGGTCGGTGAGCTCGTATTTCCGGCCCTGCTCGACGCCAAAAGCCTGCATTTAGGTGGGCTCCAACAAGTGCGTTTTCGGGATCGAGTCGAGCAGACACCAAGAGCGGTGTTGCAAGCCGAACCGGGCGGCCGCTTGGCAGTCCAGGCCTGGAAAGTTGCGGACGATCGTCCGGTGCATCTCGCCATTCGGTCTGGTCACGAGACATGGCGAGCCCGTCCGAGCCCGGAGTTGCGAGAGCTACGGATCTCCATGCTCGGTCCGGTTCATGTGGACCCACCGAGCTTCGGCTCGCTGAGCCTCGACCGACCGACGCCGTTCTCCGCGGAGCCGGCCGACGACGATCTTCGGGTGAGCTGGGAACGGCAACCGAGCTCCGAGCCCCTCCAATTTGATCCGCCGACGATTCGTGGCCTCCAAGTGCTCTTCGAGCGCCCGACCCGAGTCGGGACTCGAATTTCATCGGGCATTTTGTCTGGGGAGCTGATCATCGAGGATCTCGCAGGGGAAAAGACCGAGCTGACCGTGGGCGAGGCGTTGAAGCTCGAAGGAGTTGACGGTGAGCTGACACAGCTGAGCTCCGATGGCGAAAAGATCCGGCTGCGCTTCGTGGGCAAGCTGTCCGACGCGCGGCTGGGCTACTCGCAGCTTCGATCCCTTCGACCTTCCTATTTCGATGTGCTTCTTCACCATCCGGCGCTCGGCGTCTTGAGGTCTCTGATCCTCACCCTTTCATCCATTTTGGCGTTTCTGTGGGCATGGCTTCGTCGATGAGCCGATCTCAGTCATACCGCCGGCTCGCCGGGATTCGCCGCATCTTCGCTGTGGCCGTCTTGTGTGTCGGCGCTCTGTGCCAGGTGATGAATGCCGATGACTCGCCGGCGCGCGCCAAGGATCGAGTGCTATTGATAGAAAGCGGCTTTCAGATCGGTAGTGCCTTGGTCGTCGCTACCCGCGGCAAGACACTTTGGGCGGTGACTGCTGATCACGTGATTCGCGGCTCACAGCAGCCGATCTCTGCCCGAGCCCATCCGTGGCCGGATCTTCGACTCGAAGTCCGGGTGTTGGAGCGCTTTCGGGATTCCCGCCTGGATCTTGCGATCCTTGAGCTTGACCTACCTCAAGCAGTGGCGGTATCCAAACCGGAATCCTGGCGCAGCTTGGAAGTGGTAAATCTTGCTCTCGGCAATAAATCGGACCACTTCCGGTTCATTGGCCACCCTTCCGAGCCGTGGATCGTGTCTTCCAGAGCGGAGCTGCAAGGCGTCGAAGGCCCATTCGTCACCTTTCATTACCATTGCGCAGACGGTCTCTCGGGCGGTGCAGTTTTCGACGAGCATTGGCGATTAGTCGCTATGCCCTTGCGCAGCAAGTCGAGGCTGCTGTGCGAATCGATTCGAGCAGATTCTCTATTCCGTGTTCTGACTGAGCGCTGGAATCTGAAGACCTCATGGCGGCTGGTGGATTCTCAAACCTCGAAGGAAACCTTCGGGTCGATCACCATACCCGTGTACCCGGCTGCACTGAAGGCCGGACCCGCTTCCGGCCTGCCCCGTGGAGCCCGCTTGAATCGGCATCATGTAGAGGCGCTGGCCTCGGATCTCGAAGGGGTCGCGATCGCCGCAGATTCTCGGGAAGCATGGAGACTATCGGTTGAAATCCTCGACTACTCCCATCGCCGGGTCTCCGAGGCGGCTTACGGAGTATCCGTACAAAGTGATGTTTTCGAGGCGCGCATGCGGGTCGAGCTCCTAAGCCGTTCCGGCGCCCATGTCTTCTCGAAGACTTATCCAGTGGAGTGGGTGGACTACGAAGGTGGGCACAGCATGGTTGGAGGACCGTCCCCACCGATCTCGGAGCTGATGCAAGCCCTCGTCAATCGATCTCGTCGGGATATCGCGGAGGTGATTGCAACGGCGCAACGTGCAGTCTCGAAATAGGGAGGAGCTATGTCTACACTTCAGGACAAGACCTGCAGCAAGGCGTGGAAAGCGACTTGGTCGCAGTGGTCGAAAAGATTTTTATGCTTGGTGATGCTTTTGAGCGCCCAGCCAGGCGCCGGTCAGGTGAGTGAGCTGGTGGGCTCATTCCGAAGGCTGGTGACCCCAGAGGTAACTCTGTCCATTGATCATCCGCCCAAGCTGTGGGTGGACATCGAGCGTGTGATCTTCGCCGAAGCAAAAGGTAAGTGCTCCGACGAGCTTCAGGCCTTGTTGGAACAGGAGTTTGTGCAGCGAGGTGTAGAGGTGGTCGATCGTCGTAATCTGGACGTCGTGTTGCAGGAACATGGCCTGATTCGCACTCGGCTCATCGAAGAGGAAACCGCTATCGAGCTCGGCAAGATCCTTGGCGGAGCGACCCTCGTGACCCTCGACGTCCAGCGTTGCCAAACCGAAACACCGACTTGGAGCAAGAGAAGCGGGAAGACCACCACAAGGTATGCCAAGGCTCAGACTTTCGTAAAGGGCTCTGCGCAGGTGATCGATTTGGAGACCACGCGCATCTTCTCCTCCCAGGTTTTTGAAGCGGATTTTCAAAACACCAATCGATCGTCGAGCGGCCCGGTGCAAAGGCCGTCTCAACAGTTGGTTCACGATCAAGCCATACGGCTCGCAGCCGCAGAGGTCTTGAAGCTGCTTTTCAGGTGGCAAGAAGGCGTTACCGTGCCCTTCTTCGATTCCAAGAAGTGTGGGCTCAAGAAGGTCTATCAACAGATTGTCGTCGGTGATTTCGGAGCAGCGGAGGCTCGGGCTGAGAAGGCCGTCGACGAGTGCTCGGCTGGTAAGGACAGCTTGCGGGCGCGTACCTACTACGGATTAGGGGTCACTCAATTCTTGCAGAACGACTATGAGTCGGCCCTCGGAAACTTCGAGGCGGCCTATGCCTTGGATCCTGAAGAAAGGACCCGCCGCACGGTTCTTGAAACCCAGCGGGCTCTTGAGATCGAGCGCAAGCTGCAGGGTTATTTGAGCTCTTCAAACCAGAAAGGCCACCAGCAAGCCTTAGCGGACTTTGCCGTTGCAGAGGCGGTCGAAGAATCGAAGCGTGCCGGTAGCACAGAGTCCATCAGTGAGCGTCTGAAGGTTCTTAAAGGTCTTCTCGACGACGGTTTGATCACTGAGGACGAATATGCCGAGAAAAAGGCGGAGATCTTGAAGGATCTGTAGGACGAGCCTGGGCAGCGAATTTTCTTGATGACATCGCGGGATAGAATCGGCTATCTTCCGCCGGCCCGATCTTTCCCAGCCCGCTCACCGAATTCCCGGTAGCCCGTTTTCGTTGAGGTGCCGTATGTCCAGTCGGTCCGCCTGTCGAATGCTCGTTTGGCCGAGCCTCGTGCTCGTCGGCTTCGCCTCAACTCTACGCCGCTGGCCAACGCTCTCAATCCGGCGAATAATTTCTTCAACGGCTCGGTGACCGTCGGCACCCTCGCTCCGGCCGCCTCGACCATCGTGCGTTTCGCCGTGGTGGTCAACGCCGACGTGACCGACGGCACGCCGTTGGTGAATGTCGCCGGTCTGACCAGCGCCCAAACCCCGCCGGTCACGGCCCAAGTCATCAGCCTGGTGATCAGCACGCCGATGCTGGCGCTCATGAAAATCGTGGATTCCGATCCGATCGCGGCGGGCGATCTCATCGTTTACACCCTTTCCTGGGCCAATGTGGGCGCGGACGCGGCCACACAAACGGCCTTGGTCGACACGCTGCCGGTGCAAACCACCTTTGTGAGCGCGTCGGCGGGCGGGGTCTACGATCCCATGGCCGGCACCGTGACCTGGAACCTGGGCACCTTGGCCGTGGCCGGCGGCGGCTCGGTGACGGTCACCCTCCAGGCTCCGGCACCGGCCGCGGCGGGCACGATCGTTGTCAATACCGCGACCCTCTTCGGTGACGGTGTGCCGAGCGTCACCGCCGGCACCCAAACCCCCATGCGGGTGCCGCTCCTGACCTTGATCAAAACCGCCATGCCGACGGAGGCAGCGGTCGGGGAGATCGTGCTCTTCGAGCTGAGCTACGCCAACATCGGCGACGCGCCGGCCAGCGGGGTCGTGCTCACGGATCTCCTACCCCCGGGCACCGAGCCGGTGGCGATCAGCAATGGCGGGGTCTTCGATCCCATGGCGGGAGAGATCACATGGAGCCTGGGCACCCTGGCTGCGTCGGCGTCGGGCATGGTCAGCGTGGAAGTGCTGCTGGTAGAGCCCCTGAGCCCCGTGGTCAACCTGGCACTGCTCGAAAGCACGGAAACCTTGCCGATCACGGCGCGAGCGGAAGTGATCCTCGAAACCCTCCCGGCGATCGAGATTCCGACCCTCTCCCAGTGGGGAGCCCTGCTTCTGACCATGCTCCTGGGCCTCGCGGCGCTTAGGTTGCAACGGAGGCTCTAAAGCCGGGCATCTTCAGCGTCCGACCCACGGGGAAGCTCGGTTGTGGTCAAGCTTCGTCATGGAGACGCGACAAGCCCTTTCTGTAGGGCAGTATTGGCCGTCCTAGTCGGGTCGGCTAAAGTGATAGGTCACTTTTTTGTCGCCATTGATGTGGACGAAACCGTCTGACACAAGGGCTTTAATCACGCGATCCGGGTCGATTTCGATGCCCTTGCCCTTCAAAATCGCCTGGACGTGATTGCGCAAGGTTTTCCGGCTGCTCGGATTGGCAGTGCCGGGTTTCAGAGTGTTCCTGAAGAGCTGGGCCGCTTTTCGAGTCTCGGACGACACCTTCTTCGACTTTTGGGTGGCGGACGACTCGGACTGCACACGCCGGGCGGAGCGCCCATAAGCTTGCAGCAGCTCAACAACACGGTCCAGGTCCTTATCGTGGGATAAAACCAGAAATTCCGTGTTGCTCGGTAAGGTCTCGAGAAGTCTTCCGGCCCAAAAGGCGAGCCCAAAATCCGCGGCATTCTTGCCCGGATTCATCGCTACAAGCTCTAGCTTCTTGGTTTCGAAAATCTTGGCCAGCACAGGAACGAGCCCTAAACCCACCTTGGGCTCAGGGCCCGCATAGCAGCCGATGATTCGAGAAAAATCTTGCAGAGACGCGCCGAATCTTGCGATTTCTTGTGGGCAATTGTCCAGGTCGATGAGCAGGGCTTGCGGGCCCCCTACGGAAGTCTCGTCCTTTTCCATAGGGGCATCGTATCGTATCATCGCGCCTTAGACCGACCAGACCTCTCTTTGCGACGAGGGAGTGCTTTCTGACGCTTGAGATGGGAATCGCTTTAGAAGGCAATCGATTTGAGGAGGCGATGGAATTCGACTTCAGCCCGACAACCGCACGGGTCGGCGTCGCGGTCCCCAAGTGCCCGGCGGTCCTTGGAAGCGGCCTGCGACTCGATGTCCGCAGCCTGCGCAGTGGCCGTCGTCGGTAAGGCCCCAATGACCGAGGTGGTAGCGGTCTCGTTCGATCAAGAGCGCGTCGCAGGATGGGCAGCGGGTGGAGCCGCCTTCGACGTCGCTGACGTTGCCGGTGTAGACGTAGGACGCGCCGTTCGCCTTGGCGATGCGGCGGGCTCGGCTGAGGGTGGAAGCCGGGGTCCTAGGTTTGTCGAGCATTTTGAAGTCGGGGTGGAAGGCGGTGAAGTGCAGCGGCACGCCGGGTCCGAGGTGCTCGACGACCCATTGGCTGAGGGCGTGCAGCTCGGCGTCGGAATCGTTTTCACCTGGGATCAACAAGGTGGTGATTTCCACCCAGACCTCGGTTTCGTGGACCAGGTATTCGAGGGTTTCGAGCACGGGTTGGAGATCGGCGCCGCAGATCTTGCGATAGAAATCGTTGCTGAACGCTTTCAGGTCGACGTTGGCGGCGTCCATGCAGCCGAAAAACTCGGTCCGGGGCTCGGGGCAGATCTCTCCGGCGGTGACGGCGACGGTGGCGATGCCCAGCTCGTGGCAGGCATCGGCCACGTCGACCGCGTATTCCAAGAAGATCACGGGGTCGTTGTAGGTGAAGGCGACGCTGCGGCAGTCGAGCCGTTGGGCGGCCTTGGCCAAGGTTTGCGGATCGGCACGGTCGGAGAGGGTTTCGATCTCGCGGGATTTGGAAATATCCCAATTCTGGCAGAACTTGCAGGCCAGGTTGCAGCCGGCGGTGCCGAAGGAAAGCACCGGGGTGCCGGGATAGAAATGATTTAAGGGTTTCTTTTCGATCGGGTCGATACAGAACCCCGAGGACCGTCCATAGGTGGTGAGCACCATCTGCTTGCCCTGGCGGGCGCGCACGAAGCAGAGGCCTCGCTTTCCGTCCCGAAGCTTGCAGAAGCGCGGGCAGAGGTCGCATTGCAGGCGACCATCCGCCAGCTCGTGCCAATAGCGCGCGGCATGGGTTGGGCCTTCGATCGGTGCGTCCATGGGCTCCCTCGGTGGTGCAGATATCCTCGTCTTCCTATTCTATCGGTCACTGCCGTCGACAGTGTTTGCCAGGCGGCGTCCATCGCCGGTTGTGATGAGTGATTTCGTCTGTTGAAACGAATACTGTCGGGTCGTAGAATGCGGCGGCTATGTCGGTGTTTACTCGAGGAGCCCCCAATCGGTGAGCTTGAAAGAACAGATTCAGCAACGACGTCCCTTTGCCTCCCCAGAAGAGGAGGCCTACCTCAATCTCCAGCGGACGGCGAACCTCTTATTCCAGGCGGGGGCTGGGGTGATCAAAGCCGCGGCTCCCGGCCGTCGAGGTTTGACCCCGAGCCAATACAACGTCATGCGGATCTTGCGCGGGGCTTCGCCGGAAGCTCTGACTTGCGGTGAGATCAGCGAGCGATTGGTGACCCCGGGGCCCGACGTCACCCGTCTGTTGGATCGCCTGGAAGAGCGCGGTTGGGCGGAGCGTGATCGCGACGTCGGCGACCGCCGAGTGGTGCGATCTCGCATCACCGCCGCGGGCCTCGAGCTGCTGGCGTCTCTGGACGAGCCGGTCCAGAGTTGGTTGTCGGAGAGCTTGGGACACCTCTCCCGCGAAGAACAAAAGAGCTTGATTCGCCTGTTGGAACGGGCCCGTGAAGGGGTGGAAAACCTCAAGGTTTAACGGCGACTTCCCCCGCACGACGGCCTGCCGTCCCAACGGTCTGGTCCGCCGGCTCGGGTTGGGTTAACCTCGCCCTTACTTTCCTACTGCGGTTTTCCTACCGCGGCCCGCGGTGTTTTCTTCTTCTCTGGAGAATTTGATGACCAAGACGATTCGGTGCGTCCTGATTTCGACCCTTTCCATTTTTTGGCTTGCGGCGATGGGCACGGCACAGACCCACTCCCGTGATCATCTCTGCCATGACCACGGCGATCCTCGTGCGGTTTCCGGCGGCGCATCGGCCGTGCAAGGGCATGGCCACCACGGCTCGGCCGCGTCGCCCGAGGTCCCCGAGAAGCCCGCCGAGTCCTCGGAAGAGGAATCCGAAAAGAAAGAAGAGTGGTCGGTGGCGGACTCGCCGCCGGACGCCTATTCCATGGAGCTGACGGTGGAGGAGGGCACGTGGATGAATCTCGACGTGTCCCCGAACGGCCGGGAGATCGTCTTCGACATGTTGGGGGATCTCTATCGCCTGCCGATCGAAGGTGGCGAGGCGGTGGCCCTGACCTCGGGATTTCCTTGGGATATGCACCCGCGCTACAGCCCGGACGGCAAGTCGATCTCCTTCACCAGTGATCGGGGGGGCGGCGACAACATTTGGGTGATGCCTTTGGACGAGGAAGGGGCGGAGCCGCGGGCGGTCACCCAAGAGAGCTTCCGGCTGCTCAACAACGCGGATTGGAGCCCGGACGGCCGCTTTCTGGCCGCGCGCAAGCATTTCACCTCCCGTCGCTCGTTGGGCGCCGGTGAGATTTGGCTCTACCACGCCTCGGGGGAGGGCACCGGCGGCTTACAGCTGACGGAACGGCCCAACGACCAAAAGGATATGGGTGAGCCGGTCTTTTCAGCGGACGGCCAGTACGTCTACTTCAGCCAGGACACTACCCCGGGTGCGATCTTCCAATACAACAAAGATCCCAACGATCAGATTTACGAGATCCGTCGGGTGGAGCTGGCGACTGGCGAGATCGAAAGCGTGGTGTCCGGGGCGGGCGGTGCCATCCGGCCGACTCCGTCTCCGGACGGCGAGTATCTGGCCTTCGTGCGCAGGGTCCGAAATCACTCGACCCTTTTCATTCGTCACTTGGAGTCGGGTTTGGAGCGACCGATTTTCGACGGCTTGGATCGGGATCTCCAAGAAACCTGGGCCGTGCACGGGGTCTATCCTAATTTCGAATGGACTCCCGACAGCAAATCCTTGGTGTTTTGGGCCGGCGGCAAGATCCACCGGCTGGATTTCTCCGACGACATGACTGGCGCGACCTTGAGCCCGATCCCGTTCAAGGTGCGTCAGAAGATCGACTTGGTGGAGGCCCTGCGCTTTCCCCAAGATCCGGCGCCGGAGCGCTTCGACCTCAAGATGTTGCGCTGGGTGTCTGTCTCTCCGGACGGAGATCGCGTCCTTTTCCAGGCCTTGGGCAAGATTTGGGTCAAAGACCTGCCCGACGGCAAAGCCCGTCGTCTGACCCGTCAGGAGAAAAGCCAAGAATCTCATTGGGAGGTCTATCCGTCGTGGAGCCGCGACGGCAAGTCCGTGGTGTACGTCTCCTGGGATGACGAGGAGCTGGCCACGGTTCGGCTCGTCAGCGCGGCCGGAGGAGAAGGCCGAACCCTCACCTCCGACCCGGGTCACTACCTGAGCCCGGTGCTCAGCCCCGACGGCGAGACCGTGGTTTACGTCAAGACCGCGGGAGGATTCATCACCAGCCCACTCCATTCCGACGAGACCGGTCTCTATGCCCTGCCGGTCGAGGGCGGGGAGCCCGTCCTGTTGACCGAAAACGGCGACTCACCCCATTTCGGCGCCGCCGAGGATCGGGTGTATTTCCGGTCTTTTGAAGCCGAGGACGGCCGTGCTTTGCGCAGCATCGGCCTCGACGGTCAAGACGAGCACCACCACGCTTCGAGCGAAGCGGCCACCGAGCTACAGGTCTCTCCCGACGGTCGGTGGCTGGCATTCGTCGAGCGATTCAATGTCCATGTGATTCCCTTCACCGCGGCCGCCAAACCGCTGCAAATCGGCCCGTCCATGGCGTCCCTGCCGAAGGCCAAGGTGTCTGCCGAAGCGGGCGAGCACTTGCATTGGAGCGGTGGCTCCGACCGTCTCTATTGGTCGTTGGGGCCGGAGCTCTTCCAAGTCGATTTGAAGGCTTCCTTCTCCTTCGTCGATGGCGCTCCCGAAGAGCTGCCGGAGCCACCGGACGAGGGCATGCCGATCGGATTCGACGTCGCCCACGACATGCCCCAGGGCTTGATCGCCCTGGTCGGCGCGCGGGTGATCACCATGCGCGGTGACGAGGTGCTCGACGACGGCGTGGTGGTGGTGGAAAACAATCGGATTCGCGCCGTCGGCAGCCGCGATGAGGTCCAGGTGCCCGCCGAGGCGGAGGTGATCGAGCTCCAGGGCAAGACCATTATTCCGGGACTGGTGGACGTGCATTGGCACGGCGCCCAGGGAACCCAAGAGATCCAACCCCAGCAGAATTGGTTCAACCTGGCGAGCCTGGCCTTCGGCGTGACCACGGTGCACGATCCGTCCAACGACACCAGCACCTTCTTCGCCGCCGCCGAGATGCAAAAGGCGGGTCAAATCGTCGCGCCCCGGCTGTTTACCACCGGCACCATCCTCTACGGCGCCACCGGTGATTTCAAAGCCGAGATCGAGAGCCTCGACGATGCTCGCTTCCACTTGAAACGCATGAAAGCGGTCGGCGCTTTCAGTGTCAAAAGCTATAACCAACCCCGCCGCGATCAGCGTCAGCAGGTGATCGCCGCGGCCCGAGAGCTGGAGATGATGGTGGTGCCCGAGGGCGGCTCGGTGTTCATGCACAACATGTCCCAGGTCATGGATGGCCACACGGGCATCGAGCATGCGGTGCCCCTGGCCGTGCTTTACGACGACGTGGTGCAAATGTGGTCCGCGACCCGAACCGCCTACACGCCGACCCTCGGTGTGGGTTACGGCGGTATTTGGGGCGAGAACTATTGGTACGCCCACACCGACGTGTGGGCCAACGAGCGACTGCTCAGCTTCGTGCCAAGGCAGTTGGTGGACGCTCGGTCCCGGCGGCCGTTCAAGGCACCGGCCGAGGAATACAACCACTTCGATATCGCCGCCATGTGCAAAAAGCTCAGCGACCAAGGGGTGAAGATCAACGTCGGCGCCCACGGTCAGCGGGAAGGCCTCGCCGTGCATTGGGAGATGTGGATGTTGGAGCAGGGAGGCATGACGCCGCTCGAAGCCCTGCGCGCGGGCACGCTGAACGGCGCCCACTACATCGGCATGGAAGACCACCTGGGCTCGATCGAAACCGGCAAGCTGGCCGACCTGGCGATCCTCGACGTCAACCCGTTGGAGGATTTCCGGGGCACCGAGCGGGTCCACAAGGTGATGGTCAACGGTCGGCTGTTCGACGCCGCCACCATGAATCAGGAATGGCCGGAGCAAGTCCAACGAGCGCCGCTTTTCTTTGAGCAGAATGCGGAGCCGATGGTGACGAGCGGTAAGTAGGTTTCTGAGCGTTCACCCCCCAGCCCCATAGGCGCTAACTTAGACTGCTGATAGCCCTACACTGAGCCCTCACCCCCCAGCCCCCTCTCCCTACGCGGGCCGCCCGCAGACGGGAGAGGGGGAGCCGGAGAGCCCGCCCAACTTGCTCGGTTTATTGGGAGATTTTTCTACGCCCAGACGGCTCAAGACCACCTTCAGTTGAGCGCGCGAAGCGCATCCAATCATTCCCCCCTCTCCCGCTGCGGGAGAGGGGGGGGTAGGGGGGTGAGGGCCCGCTCCAAACTTTTTCGACTTTTTTCGACCCGGGCGTAACAAAAACGCCCGGGTTTCGTTTTAACTCTCATAATTGTTATTACTGAGAGCTACTAATAAATAATGAGAGCGAAACAAGAAAGAAACAACGACTCGGCATCGTTTCTGGAACGAGGGGCCACGGGCATGGACCCCTTGGTGGAACTCGGGTTTACCCAGCTCGAAGCGGAGATTTATGGATTGCTTTTGGACGAGCCGGGCTCGACCGGCTATCGGTTGGCCCAACGGCTGCGCAAGCCGGCGCCGAACGTCTACAAAGCCATCGAGTCCCTGGAGTCGAAAGGGGCGGTGATGGTGGTCGACGGTAAGCACCGGCATTGCTCGGCGGTGCCGCCCGACGAGCTGCTGAGCCATTTGGAACGGCAATTCCAAGCCTCGAAGCGCCAAGCCGCCAAGATGTTGGCGGAGCGCTCGAAGCCGCCCACGGACGATCGCGTCTACCAGCTGAAGTCGGCGAGCGCGGTCTTTGAAAAAGCCCGCTCGATGCTGGAGCGGGCCAAGGATGTGGTCATCTTAGACGCCTTTCCTGGAGCGGCTGCCGAGCTGTTGAAAGAGCTCGTCTCGGCATCGGCGCGCGGCGCGGAGGTGGGCGCCTTGCTCTATGAGCCGTTGGCCGTGAGGGAGGCGGAAATCGACTTCGAGGTGGTGATCGATCCGCGTGGGGCGTCGACCATGGCGAGGTGGCCTGGGCAATGGCTGCTGTTGGTGGTGGACGCGTCCGAAATGCTGATGGCCTTTCTGAGCCCAGATCTCAGCAAGGTCCATCAGGCGATTTGGTCCCGCAGCCCCTATTTGGTGTGGGTGCAACACGGAGGGGCCGCCTCGGAGCTGGTGCTGGCGGCGGTGGAGACCGCCCTGGCCGAGTCGGATTTCGAGGAGGCGCGACGGGTTTTGGATCGGGTCCGGTCACTCAAGGCGTATAGCTCGTCGGCCTATCGGCAGCTGCGGAACACGTTGGAGGCGGCGGTTGAGGACGGGCCGTCCGGCGAGGGACCGTCGGGAGAGGAGCCGTCGGGAGAGGGATCACCAAGAGAGGGATCGTCGTGAGATCAAAGCAACAGGTACTACATAGAGGATTCGGATCATGTTGAAAGTACGAAATTTAGTCAAAGTATATCCGGGTGGCGTCGCGGCTCTGCGGGGCATCGACTTGGACGTGCCCAAGGGAATGTACGGTCTGTTGGGGCCTAACGGGGCCGGCAAGTCCACCTTCATGAAGATCCTCTCGGGTCTGCTCGAGCCCACCGGTGGCGAGGTGACGCTCGACGAGATCGACGTGGTGGCGAATCCGGAGGCGGTTCACGCCCGCCTAGGTTATTTGCCCCAGGATTTCGGCTTCTATCCACACCTCACCGGCGAGCAAATGCTCACGTATTTGCTGCGGCTCAAGGGCGTGTCCGCACCGAAAGGGCTGCCGAGCCTGGTGGCCGAGCTGCTCGAACGGGTGAATCTGACCTTTGCCGCGAAGCGCAAGGTGAAGGGATATTCCGGCGGCATGCGCCAACGGCTCGGCATCGCCCAGGCGGTGGCCGGCGATCCCCGATTGATCATCGTCGACGAGCCGACGGCGGGTTTGGATCCCGAGGAGCGTCAGCGTTTCTATCGTCTGCTGGCGGAGCTGGCGGACGAGCGTTCAGTCCTGCTGTCGACCCACATCGTGGAAGACGTGGCCGTGCTTTGCCCCCGCTTTGCGGTGATCTCTAAGGGGCGATTGAAGGCCGAGACCACGCCCAGCGAGGCTCGGGAGCGCTTGCAGGGCAAGATTTTTGAAGGTCAAGGCAGCAACGACGAGCTGCGATCCATCCGTGACCGCTATTTGGTGACCCAAGCGATTTTGGTGGCGGGGCGCAATCGAGTCCGAATCTACGTGCCGGAAGGTCCGGCTCCGGGCGGCTTCGTGGCGGTCAACGCGACCCTTGAAGATGCATATATGACCTTGGTCAATGCCGGGGAGCAGACTATCGCCGGCCCCGATGATTCGAGCCCGGAGGGTCGAGAAGCGCAGGTCGACGCCTCGGCAGAGCGGGATTCGGCAGAGGAGCAAGTGGCATGAACGGCTCGAGACTTCGCACCTTGATGGAGATGGACCTCCGCTTCCACTTCACCCGACCGATGTTTTGGGTGCTGGTCGTGGCCTTGGGATGCATTACTTGGGGGCTGTCTAGCGGCGGCCTGACCATTTCCACCGGCGACAGCTCCATCGGCGGCACGGCCCGGGCCTGGGTCACGTCAGAATTCGCCATCGCCCTGATGCTGCCGATGCTGGCTTTCATTCTTTATTCATTTTTTGTGGCGGTGGCTGCGGGCATGCTGATCCCCAGGGACGACGAGCTCAAAGTGGGACCTGTGCTGCACGCCACGCCCCTTCGACCCTCGGAGTACATCTGGGCCAAATTCGCCGCCGTGATGGTAATGTTCCTGGTGGTCCTGGGGCTACACCTGCTTTTCAGCATGTTCTTTAATCAAGTGCTTCCCAACGCCCAGGCGGAGCTGATCCGAGGGCCGTTCGAGGTCGTCAACTATCTGCGTCCCGCCGTAGTCATGACCCTGCCTTTCCTGATCTTCATCATCGGCGTATCGTTCGCCGTCGGTGAGCTGACCCGCAGCCCGATTTTGATCTTCGCCACCCCGGTTTTTCTTTTCGTCGCCTGCGTGGCTTTCCTTTGGAGCTGGTCGCCGAGCTGGCTCGATCCGCGGATCAACGAGCTTTTGATGTGGCTCGAGCCGTCGGGTTATCGGTGGCTGCAAGAAACCTGGCTGAAAGTCGACTTGGGGGTGGAGCACTACAACCATCAGCCGGTGGGTTACGATCTACCGTTTTTGATCTCCCGCTTGGTTTGGAGCCTGGTCGGCGTCGGTTCTGTGGCTTTGGCCGGTCGGCATTTCGCCGCGTCCTTGCGTGGCACAAAGGTCCACCCTAAGGTCGGTGCAGAGGCCGCTGCCGGTGCCGACGCCAAACGACGGTGGCCCTGGAACCGTCGAGGGAAGGCATCCCACATCGACGCCGTCTCGGACGCCAAAGCCCTGGACTTTCTCGACGAGCGTCCGGTCGCGGAGATGAAAATGTCCACCGGCAAGCCCGGATTTCTGGCGTCGGTGATGGACGTCGCCCGCTTCGAGGCGAAAAATCTAAGGTCACAGCCCGGGCTTTATATCTTCATTCCGCTCATTATTTTACAAGTGTCCGGCTCCGGCTTCACTCGGGTGGGTGCTTTCGACACACCCCTCCTGCTGACCCCGGGGGCCGCGGCCGTCGGCGCCATGAACACGCTGACGCTCTTGATTTGCTTTCTGCTGCTCTTCTACACGGTGGAGTCCATCGGCAGGGAGAGGCATACGGGGCTGGCACCCATGTACTACGCCACGCCCGCCGGCACCGCCGCTGTCTTGACCGGCAAAGCCGTGGCCAACAGCTTGGTGGGCGCGGCGATCCTCATCGCCGCCTATGTGTCGGCGGCCGTGGTCATGTGGTACCAAGGCAAGGTGTCGCCGGATATCGGTCCCTTCTTGCTGGTTTGGGGTTTTTTGCTGCTGCCGACCTTCCTGTTGTGGTCCACGTTCGTCGCCTTCGCCTGGGCGCTGACCCGCAATCGCTACGGCGCCTACGCTTTGGGCTTGGCGGTCTTGGCTTTCACCGGCTGGAAGCAATTCAAAGGTGAGATGAATTGGGTGGGCAATTGGAATTTGTGGAACGCTGCCACCTGGACGGATTTTGGAGGATTGGACCCGAATACCTATGCCTTGGCGTTGAATCGCGGTTTCTGGTTGGCGGTGGCGGCCTTTTTGGTGGTGCTGACGGTGCGGATTTTCCCCCGCCGGGAGCACGACCCGGGCAGGGTGGTGGACCGGCTGCGACCCGGCATGCTGGTCAAGTCCGCCTTGAGATTGTCACCGATCGCCTTGCCGGCCGTAATCCTGGGGGTCGCGGTCGGGGTGGAAGTCAGCAACGGCTACCAAGGCGGCGCCGTGGAACGGCGGGAAGAGGAATACCGCGGTCGCAATTTAATCACCTGGGGCGAAGCGGAGACTCCGTGGATCACCGGGGTCGAGATCGATCTGAGCCTCGATCCCGAGGCTTCGAGCTTCGAGGTGCAAGGCACCTACGAATTGGCCAATCGATCCGACCAGCCGATGCGACGGTTCCCCATGTCGGCGGGCGACCATTTCGAGGATTTGAAATGGACCCTGAACGGGAAAGAGGTGGAGCCGGAGGATTGGGCCCGCATGCACGTCTTCACCCTCGATGAGCCTTTGGCCACCGGCGACACCGTGCGCGTGGGTTTCAGCCACACGGGCAGATATCCGGCCGGCGTCAACAAGAACGGCGGCGGGCTGGGCCAATTCGTGCTGCCCAGCGGCGTGGTGCTGACGTCCCTTTCGAGCGATTTTCTGCCCATGCCCTTCTTCGAGCCGGGGCGAGGGGTGGACGAGGACAATGCCCTCGAGCCCCGTGACTACGAGCTCGACCACTGGCATGGACGCACGCCGCCGGGTTTCGGCGCCGGATCTCGATATCCGGTCACTACCCGCATCACCGTGCCCGAGGATTTCAGGGCCAACGGAGTGGGTGCTCTGGAGTCGGAGACTGTGGTCGACGGTCGGCGCACCATGGAATGGCGCAGCGACTATCCGGTGAATTTCTTCAACGTGGTGGCCGGGAAATGGGATGTTTGGGAAGGGGATGGGGTAAAGATCTTCCACCATCCCGAGCACACTTACAATCTGGAGGAAATGGGTGAGGCCCTCGAAGGGGCTCGAAAATATTACTCGCAGTGGTTCTACGAGTATCCGTGGAAGGAGCTCAAAGTGAGCGAGTTCGCCGGTTTGGCGAGGTATGCCCAGGGTTTTCCCACCAACATCACTTTTTCGGAAGACATCGGTTTCCTGACCGAAAGCAAACCGGAGGCTCAGGTGGCCTTCATGGTCACCGCCCACGAGGCCGCTCACCAATGGTGGGGCAATATCCTGATGCCCGGCCGCGGGCCCGGTGGCAATATCCTTTCCGAAGGCATGTCCCATTTCTCGACGGCTTTGTTGTTCGAGCAGGTCAAGGGCGACGAGGATCGCATCGGCTTCCTCAAGCAAATTGAGGAGCGCTACGGCGATGCTCGGCAGGTGGATTCGGAAAAGCCGCTGGTGAGGATCGACGGCTCCAAGGCCGGTGACACCACCGTGACCTACGACAAGGGTGGATGGGTCTTCTGGATGTTGCTCCAACACATGGGGCGCGAGGCCGGGCTGGCCGGCTATAGGGATTTCATCCATCGCTATGCGGAAAGCGACGACTATCCCGTGTTGGAGGACTTCATCGCCGTCATGCGCGAGCACGCCGGTGATGTGGAGGCCTTCGACGCCTTCACCCATCAATGGTTCTTCGACGTGGTCTTGCCCGAATATAGATTCGGTGATCCCGAAGTGAGCCGTGACGGCGAGCTCTGGGTGGCTGAGGTGGAGGTGACCAACACGGGAACCGGAATCATGCCGGTGCAAGTCGCCGCGGTTCGCGGCGAGCGATTCCCCGAGGACGACGCCGAGCAGCCCGAGCCGTGGCATGAGTCCAGGACCGAGGTGAAGCTAGGGGAAGGGGAGTCCACGACCGTTCGGATCGAATGCGATTTCGAGCCGGAGAAGGTCTTGGTCGATCCCGACGCCATGGTCCTGATGCTCAAGCGAGAGAAGGCGGTGGTCGAGCTGTAGGGGCTAGGATTCCGGCTCGACCAATTCTAGGGTCGAGCCGGAATCGGCGGGTCCGTGGGAGCTGACGATGCCCGAAGGCCAGTGGATCGTCAGGCTGTCCACCCGGGGAAAATCTCCGAGACCCACCAGGATCTCCGGCGGGCCTTGGGAGAGATATCCGGAGGCGGCGCGCTGGAAGCGGGTCAAGGTCTTCTGGCCGACTTTGAGCTCTATCCGAGCGCCGAATCCTTGGGCATTGCTCGCCGAGCCTTTCAAACGGATTTTGACCCACTTACCCCCGGTCTGCTGGTTGATCAACACCAGGGCCGGGCCGTTGTTTTGGGTCAGCACCAAGTCCGGATCGCCGTCGGCGTCCAAGTCGGCGGAGACCAGGCCTCGGCCGACCAGGGTTTCAGTGCCTTGCAGCGCGCCGGGGACCTCCAGGAATCGACCCCCCACATTCTCCAAGAGCTGCGCCGGCTGGCGGTAGGAGCGATCCGGGGAAAAGAGCTCGACATTGTCGAGAATATGACCGTTGACCACGGCGATATCCAAGTCGCCGTCGAGGTCGAAGTCGAGGAACGACGTGCCGAAGCCGACCCAGGGCAAGCTCGGAGCGGCGAGCCCTGAGGCGTCGGTGGCGTCGGTGTAGAGGCCATCGCCGAGAGGGCGGTAGAGGGTGTTGGTTTCTTGATCCAGATGGGTGAGATAAAGCTCTGGACGGCCGTCGCCGTCGAGGTCGCCGAATTCCACGCCCATGCCGGCTTCGGCGCCTCCGGAGCGATTGAAACCCACGCCGGAAAGCAACGCCGATTCCTCGAAGCGGCCCTTGCCGTCGCCAAGGTAAAGCTGGTTCATGGTCGAGTCGTTGGCCACGAAAACATCGGGGTGACCGTCGCTGTTGAAATCCGCGGCGAGGACCCCCAGGCCTTTGGCGTCCGGGGACGGTCGGATGCCGGCTTCCAAGCTCACCTCGCGGAATTTAGCCTGGCCGCCGTTGATGAAGAAGGCGTCGGGGCTCGCGGCGTAGACATCGGGATGGCAATAGGAACGCAGCTTCTTGGCCGCGTTGCCGCAGAATTTGTGGTTGTCTAGCCGGAAGTCCACGTAGGCGGCGACGAAGAGATCCAAATCACCGTCCGCATCGGCGTCGAAGAAGGTGCAGCCCGTGGACCAAGCTGTGCTGCCCTTACCCTTACCCAAGCCGATCTGGTCGGCGACCTCATCGAAGACCCCGTCGCCTCGGTTGCGAAAAAGGAGGTCTGCCCCGTATTGGCTGACGTAGAGGTCCAAGTCGCCGTCGCGGTCGATATCGCCGAAACAAGCACCCATGCCGATGCCCGGCCGATTCACCCCAGCGGCTCGGGAGTGATCTCGAAAGGTGCCGTCCGATTGTTGGAGGTAGAGACGATGGCCGGTGGAGGTCTCGGAGGCTGAATGCTTCTCGGAAACCGGCGCGCCCTGGACGAAGAAGATATCGAGACGGTCGTCGCCGTTGACGTCGAGGACCGCTAGGCCCGGCCCCATGTTTTCGGGCATATATTTCTCGCCAGTGCCGAAGTGGCGGTGACGAAAATCGATGCCGAGATTTTCAGGGGCTTGAGCAAAAGCCGCCGGTTTCGATTGGGCCGGCTTCTCGGAGGACTTTCCTTTTTGTTGAGCGGCAGCGAAGCCCGTCGATGCCCACCAGAAAGCGGCCGCGAGCCATAGGAGGCGGCAACTAGCAAGCGTGTTTCGCCCGAACGACCTCTGAGCATTCGAGTCGAGATGTTTCGAGTCTTTTGGAAAGCTCCTCGCTTCAGCCTTCGCCACGGGCTGAAGCCCGAGGCTACACATGTCTTGCCCCTGACGGGGCTGCCCTGCATCTCTCCGGGCCGCGTAGGCCGGGCCGCCCCCGTGAGGGGGCAAGGGAAAGGTAGCCTCGGAATTTATTCCGTGGCGCGCGGAGCCGCGCATTCCAAATCCCAGAAAGGATCGTTTCAAGACAGGATTCAGCTAACCGTTTATCGACCACCCAACGCACGGTACACCTCCATCTGCCTTCGACTCTCTTCCTCCCGCCCCATGGCCGCCAGCAGGCGCCCGTAGGCCAAGCGTAGGCTCGGATCCGTGGGTTTGAGTGCCAGGGCGCGCTCGAACGCTCCGGCGGCGGCTTCGAGCTCACCGAGCTCCGCCAGCACGGCGGCCAGCAAGGCCTGGGCATCGCCGTTTTCCGCATCGATGGCGACCGCAGCTTCCAAACGCGCTCGCGCTTCGTTCAGCTCCCCCATTTGGCTGAGGAATAGACCTTCGAGGTAGTGATTCTCAACCCGACCGGGCATCAGCTCCCTGGCGCGTCGGGCCGCCTCCAGGGCCCGGGGACGTTGGTCCATGGAATAGAGGACCTTGGCTTTTAGGGTCCAGACGCGATCGTCCTCCGGGGATGCCTCGATCAGCTCTTGAAGCAGCTCCAGGGCCGAGCCCAGCCGTCCTTGGGCCGCCAGCTCTTGGGCTTGGTTGAGGCTCGCTCCGGTCGATCGCTTGCCGTGGTCTCGCGCCTCGGACTGCCGGTTGAGGCGCTGAAACTCGGCGAGGGCTGCCTTGGCCCCTTCTAAGTCGCCACAGGCCCGAAGCCCGTTGCCGAGGCGAAAGTGGGCTTCGGCCGAATCGGGCAGGAGCTGCCGCGCGGCGCGCAGGTGCTCGATGCCCTTGGAATCGCAGCCGTTTTCCGCCAGCTCCAGAAGCAGGGTTCCGAGCTCGAGGTGGGCTTTGCCCGCTTCGGGAACGTCTTTCTCGATGGCCGCCTCCAGGAGCTCGACCGCCGAGGCTCGGGTCTCGGGGTCGGCGGCCAAGGCCAGGCCGAGGGCGAGCTGAATCGAGGCGTTCTCGGGGTGCTGCTCCAAGCCTCTGCGGGCCACGGATTGAGCCGAGGCCGCGTTGCCCAGGGCCAGCTCCAGGAGGGCGAGCTGGTGAAAAATCGACGCCGAGGCCAAGCCCCGATCGAGGGCGGACCTGAGCAGATCCGCAGCCTCTTCGACCCGTTGGACATCGCGCAAGACCAGGGCCGCGAGCACATAGGATTCGACGTCGTCGGGTCGAAGCGCTCGCAGGGCGGCCAAGCTCTCCAGGGCCTCCGCGGGGGCGCCGACTCGAATTTGCAGCCTTGCGACTTGGCGCACGGTCTCGGGTTGATCCGGTGCCAGGGATTGGGCTCGGCGGGCTGAGGTCAATGCCTCCAGATGGTTGCCCCGACGCCTCTGTGCTTCCGAAAGACCGAGCCAGGGCATGGCTGAGTCGGCGTCCAGCTCACGGGCCTGCTCGAAGAGCCGCGACGCTTTTTCGAGCTCGTTCAGCTCCAGGGCTCGACTTGCCTCGCTGAGTAACCCGGCCATGGTGGCCGCGGTGTCGTCCGTCGGCGTGGCCGGTTCATCCAAGGAATCCTCGTCCCAGGAATCCTCGCTCAGGGACGCGGTCGGCACCTTTGCGACCGCGGGGGCGATCCACGGGCCTACGAGCCAGAACAGCAAGCCCGACAGCAAAGCAGCCCGCGGCATGATCCATTGATGTGATTGAGCCCTCATCGGTCAGCCGTGGAGGTGTTGGAGCCGGGAATGCCGGTTTTTCGCAGCCCGATTTTTTGCGGTCCGATTTCTTGCGGCCCGATTTTTCGCAGAGTCTCGAAAACGACCCGACCGCAGGCCTGTGCGGGAGGGCGAATGCCCAGCAGGGCGGAGAGGGTCGGTGCGACATCGATTTGTGACATCGCCGGCACGGTGACCTGCTCAGCGACCCCGGGTCCGGCGATGAAAAAGATGGCGTGCATGTCTCGATTCTCCGGCCAATTGCCATGGGTGCCGCCTCCCCAAGGGCGCCCTGAAGGTCCGGCGACCGCTTCGGGAAAGCCGCTGATGGGGTAGTAGCCGGGCGCGGGGTCGAGGTAGAGGTCACCGCCGAAACGGTCGAGCTGGAGGTGAGAGACCTCCTCGGACAAATGAATGCGTCGGATCACGGAGCGACCGGTTTCCGGGTCTTTGGCGCTGAGCAGGGCCGTCGCCGCCTGCGCCAACACCTCCGCACGCTGATCGTCGGCGACGATACCTTCGCGCCACTGCAGCTCGTTGAGGCGTAAGAAGAACGACGATTCCGATGCCAAGATTTTGGTACGGCTCAAGTCGATACGGCCGTCGGTATCGCGGGTCAGAAGACCTTCTTGCTCGAGGATCCGATTGATCGCCACATCGCGGGTGGAGTAGGTCATGCCATGGTCCGAGACCAAGGCCAAGATAGTGTCGTCACCGGCCATCTCGACAAGCTCTCCGAGCCAACGGTCCAGCTGGGCCGCAATCTTGGAATAAACACCCCAGATGGCTTCGCCCAATTCAGGATCATGGATCTCGCTATCGGGATGCAGCACGGCCATCCACTGATGGCCCGCATGGTCGAGATACGGGGCGTAGTGAAAAAGCGCCTCCGGCCGCCACTCGGTCCATGCGAAGCGGGAATTGGCGATCAGGTGATCGACGTCGAAGGTCACGGTTTCCAATAGGCGCGCTTCCGCCGAGCCGTCACCACCGAGCATCATCGGCCGCCCGAGGCGTCCGAAGCGATATGCGTGAAAAGCGTCGTCGTAGGAAGCCGCTCCCGAGGCCATGTAGGCGGCTCGATCTCGCTCGGAGATGGAGCCGACGGCCGTGTTGACCTCGCGCCGATAGAGAATCATCTCGGAGCCGTCGGGAGCGAGCTGAAAAAGTCGAAAGTAGAGCAGCCCTCCGTTTGACCCGTCGCGGATCGGAAACCCTCGGCTCCAGCCCCTGGGCTGGTCGGCGGCCGCATGGGGTTTGAGCAGGGCTTCGAAGCCGGCTTCGCGGGTGCGGGAGTTGAGTCGCAAGAGCACGGAATCGTATCCCTGGGTGGGGTCGTCAGGGTGGTCGAAGACCCAGCCATAAACCGCGTCGTCACCGACTTGCAGCTCCAGCTCCAGGGGTTGGCCGATCCACGGGGGGACGTCGGTCCACGGCTCGGAGACCGGATTCAAATCCTCCTCCCCTAGGGCTCCCGACGGCAAGATTTGCTGCTCGAAGCTGCTCAGGGAACGAAATCTACTTTCGGCTTTCCGGCTCTCGAGCGCCGCTGCGATTGGTGAATGGGGGAAGTAGTGAGTGGCACCCAACACGGTGGTGTCGAGCCCTTCGAGCGCGGTGGTCACGAAGAGTGGCTCCGCTTGCAAGGCGAGGGCGGAGAAGCCACGGAATGCATCCCGGACCGAATGTTGATGTCGATCCTTTGAGTAGACGGTCATGTTGCCGCTCACTCCGTGGGTTCCGGGTCCGCAGCCGGTGTAAATCGACGCGTGGGACGGCGCCGTCTTGGATGGCCAAGTGCCGATCATATGCTCGGCTCTCACGCCCCGCTCGGCGAGGGCCTTAAGGTGGGGCATCTTGCCTTCGGCCAGGAGGCGATCGATCAACACATCGCCGGCGCCGTCCCAAGAGATCAGCATCAGCCTGGGAGACCTGGACGGGGACGGCCCGGAAGGTGACCCGGAAGATGAATCAGTGGCGGTGTCGGAGAGCAGGGCCTCCGGAGCTCCATCCGGGGGGGATCCCCAAGTGTTCGGGACGACGACGAAAGCGAGGGAAATCAAAGTCAGGATACAAGTGAAGAGAGAGTCGCGAGAGTGACAAATCATAGAATCTCCGAGTGACAGCAAGCGGATGGCCGGAGGCGGATTCTATCGCTAACAGCGCAAAGGTCCGCAGATTCGCTCCAGTCCGCTAAGCTAGCGTTGCTCGCGCGGCTCATTCCGGAGCTCGTGGGCTGAAGGGGCGCATCGGGGAAGGCCCGTTGGAGAAAGCGGAATGGCAAAATCAATCGTGGTAGAGAGAGGCGGGGTAGAGTCCTCGTTCGCGTTTAGGAAGATAGACCGTTCGAAGCTATATGGCCGCCGACGCCGCATCCATTTGGATCCCGCGGGGCGGACGTGTGCTCGGGCGTCGTTGACCGACGACGGCTCGTTGATCCTACGCCAGGGCATGACCGCCCAAGGCTATTTCGATGAGACCGGTCGATGGGTTTCCCAAAAAGACCTGGTGGGGCTGGATGCCCAGGGGCAGCCCCTCGAGCCGCAGCCGTCGACCCTCGGCCAAGCCGTGCCGTTGGAAGGGCCGATTCCCGCTCGGGATTTCCTCTCCGTTCGGGTCTACTCGGTGTACGCCCTCGAGCCCGAGCAGGTGGACGACGAGCTGGCGAGCGGCTTGCGCAACGGCGAAATCTACCGATTGCCGTTCAACTATCGTCCGGGTTGGGACGAAGGCTCCGCGTGGTTGGTGGCGTCCATGGAAGGCGACCTCTTCGCTCTGGTCGGCCGCCAGGTCGAGCACGACTGGTGCGCCCCCCATCAGCTGCCGCAAATAGACGACGAAGACGAATTCGAGGACGACCTCGACTTCGAGATGTTCTGAGGAAAGCATGCGCAAAGTCCATCTCACCAACGCCGCCGGCCGGGACGCCACGGTCGATTTCGTCGGCGCCAAGCCGCCTTCACCGCCCCGTCTCGGTCTGCCGGACCACGATGTGCGTTTTCAACGATATTTGGCCACCACCGAGGCCGGGCTGCACGACGAGCTCAGCCGTCGGTTCGCGTCCGAGGACTACGGCCAAGAGCTGATCCAGGGCGATCCGGAAATCGACCTGGAGCAAGTGGGTCGCGCCATCCGAGAAACCTCCCAGGTCTACCTCTCCGCCGACGGCGAGGTCTTGCACGCGCCGCCCGAGGTGGTCGAGCTGATCGTCGGGCCCGACGGCGAGGAGAAGGAGCGACGGGTGCCGGTGGACGTGCCGGCCAACGTCAACGAGGAGCTGCCGATTCGCTGGGGAGACCGGCGGTTTCCACGCACCGAGCTGCCCCGACGTTTCGTCATTCAACGCACCGTGCAGATCCGCCACTACGACGGTTTGACCTACGACTACCTCTTCGGCATGGCCAAGGAGTTGGATGAAGCGGACGAGGTGGTGCTGATCGGCGGCGGCGCCAAGGGCAGAAAGCCGTTGATCTTCCAAACCAACGGCACTCCCTATCGAGGATTTCTCGAAGGACGCACGGACGGTGATCGCTATCAATTGCTTTTGCACCTTTCGAATATGGAGCTGCGCTTGCCGGGTCGCGGTGAAAAAGCCGACGAAGAAAACAGTGAAGAGAACACAGCGAGCACCGACTCATGAGCTTTTACACCACGGTTCAGGCCGGTCCTTTGGGAGCCGGCAGTCTTTCTCCCGCCGGCAGCGTGACGGATCCCGAGCTGTCGTCGCGGGTGGCCGGCTACAAGCGGCAAATCGCCGGACGCTATCGGGCGATCTCCCCCGACGAGGTGCATTTTCTACCCAAATCCAACATGTTGGTTTCGCCGAAAATCGACGGTCAATTCTGGTGTTTGGTGATCGACGAAGGCGACGTCGTCCTGGTGTCGCCGAAAGGCAAGGTCATTTCCGGGTCGATTCCTCTGTTGGACGAAGCCCGCAAAAAAGTGTTGCCCCGTGCCCACGGCAGGTTGATCGTGCCTGGAGAGCTCTTCGCACTGCGCAAGGGCGGACGACCCCGGGTCGGTGACGTGGGCAAAGCCTTGGGTGGCGGTGAGCAGGCGGAGGTCGCTCGGCTGGGCTTCTTCGCCTTCGACCTTATGGCAGGCGGGGATTCTGAGACTCCCGAGCCGCCGGCCGACTATCCGGGCCGTCTGGAGGTGATCCGCAGGCTCTTCGAAGGCGGTCAGCGGATCCAGGCCATCCGGACCGAGTCCGTGCACGGTCCCGAAGAGGTGCAGCGGCTCTTCGGAGAGTGGGTGGAAGGGGGCAAGGGCGAAGGCTTGGTGATCCGGCCCGAAGACGGACGCATCTTCAAGCTCAAGCCGATCTTCACCCTCGACGCCGCCGTCATCGGTTTCACGGAGAAATCCGAGGAGCCGGATCACGTGCGATCCCTGCTCTTGGCCCTGATCCGCGAAAACGGTCAATTCCAGCTCATCGGCTCCGTGGGCAACCTGGGCACCGACTCCCTGCGCGCCGAGCTGTACCAGCGCTTGAGCACCGCGACCGTGGAGTCGTCCTATCGTTTTGCCAGCTCCACCGGCGCCCTTTATCGATTCGTCAAGCCGGAGATCGTGGTCGAGGTCAAAGTGACCGACCTGCAAGTCGAGGACACCTCGGGCCGCTTGATCCGCAGGATGGTCCTGGAGCTCGACGAGGCGGGTTGGACGCCGATCCAGCTCAAGTCCGGGGCCAGCCTGATCCATCCGATCATGACCCGGGTACGGGACGACAAAAACGTCGACGGCACCGATGTCCGCGCCGCGCAAATCCTAGAGCGGTGTGAGATCGAGGAGCTGGATCAAGCGGTCCAGCGGATCCGTCATCCGAAAAGCGAGATTCTGCGGCGGGAGGTCTACGCCAAAACCACCAAAGACAAAACCGCCGTGCGCAAGCTGGTGATCTGGCGCACGAATAAGGATGAGATCGACCCGCTCTTTCCGCCGTACGTGGTCCATTGGACCGACTTCAGCCCAGGACGCAAAGCGCCGATCCAGCGCGAGGTGCGCCTCGCCCCCGACGAAGCCACGGCCCTTGAGCTGGGGGACGAGATGGTGGCGTCCGGGGTGAAGAAGGGCTGGGAAAAGGTGGAGCCGGAGGTCGACGTACCCTCCTGAGTTTCGTCCTGGGGTAGCTTCGCAACCCCAGGCTACCGCGATCCTTGTGATCGCCCTTTCTTCGAAGAAGGCGAATACAAGATTCGCCCCTACGCAATGGAAACGACGACACGATTCATTCGATGCTGCGGATGGCTACCCTGGGAGCCGGAGGCACCCTAGCTCGGAAAAATTTCCGTGTCCGCGCCGCCGCAAAGCTGGCCTTCTGGATTGTCGTAGATCGCCTCCTGGCCGGTGGTGGTGTCGAGGACCCGGAGGGTATATTCCACGTCGGTCAAGGCGCCGTAGTAGAACCAGAATTGGCCGTTGATCGCCCCGCCGTCGAGCATCTTGACCACCAGCTCGGTGTTCTCCGAGTCGAAAAACCAGAAGAAACCCGTTTCGTCGGTGCCGGCGCTCGCAAAACCCGGGCCGGCGCCGTCCTCGCTGATCCAATCCACGGTGATCTGGAATCGATCCAACAAGCAGAGCTTTTGGCCGTCGGTCACGCAGCCGGAAATGTCGTCGGTTTTGGCAGCTTCGGCAGCGCGTGCGACATCTGAGCCGGGTGAAGGAACCGGTTCCCAGAGCATCGACGGAGACAGGCCGCCGATCGATCCCACCGGGAAGGCCGACACGTCGGCATCGCCGCAGAAGCGGCCCGGCGGGTTGTGCCACGAGCGGGTAGCGCCGGTGGCCAAGTCCTGGACATCGATCCAATATTCCACGTCGGAAAGCGCGCCGTAGAAGAACCAAAACGCCGAGTTGATCGAAGTGCCGTCGAGCACCTTGACCACCAATTCGTAGTTGTCGGCGTCGAAGAACCAAAACAGGCCGCTCTCGTCCGTTTGGGTGATCGCCTTGGCGGTGCCGGTTTCGCCCGATGCCGGTACCCGCCAGCGGGCGGTCACCTCGAATCGGCCGTCCTGCAAGCACAAGGTCTCGTTATCGTCGGCGCAGAGCTCGAAGGATGAAATGGGCCATGCCCACAGCTCCCGGCCGCTCGAGCCGTCGTCGGCGGTGAAGACTAGGAATTCCGTGCCCGCGGAGCTGGTGACGGTCGTGAAGTCGCGGGGGGACGACGGCTCGGAGCCCGGCGCCAAATCCGTCAACCGGATGGGGGTGGCGTCGATGGCGGGGCGGTATCGCCAAGCCTCTCGCCCGTGAGCGCCGTCGTCGGCACTGAAGTAGAGCCCGTCGTCCACGGCGGTCAAAGCCTCGGGGAAGCTGCCCAAAGGACCGCTGCGTAGGTCGACTCTGCGCAGGCGAAGCGTCTCCTCGGCCGCGGGGTCGTAAGTCCACAGCTCGGCGCCGAAGTCGGCGTCGGCGGCGACGAAGAAGAGTCGACCCGCGGCTTCCACCAATTGGTTGCTCGGCGCCACACCCGTGGGTAGCTCCAGGCGTTGCAGGTCCGTGCCGTCGCTGGAGCCGAGCGCGAAACCCTCGTCCGTCAGCTCCAGCCAGTAGGCCCGTCCGTCCAGTGACGCGGTCGCGTAGGCCTCGATCGTCGCTCCTAGCCGGGTCGGCTCTTGTCCGAGCGACCACGACCACCAGGCCGGTCCGTCACCGGAATCGGCTTTGAAAATCAGGTGCTCTGGGGTCGACACTAGGAATTCAGGATCGGATCCGCTGGAGCCAGGATCAAGATCGGCGATCAAGAAGGTGCCCTGGGTGGTGCCGTCGCTGAACCAAGGCTCAGGCCCGCTGGCGTCTTGGAGAGCGACGAAGGCCAGACCCTGGGAGCCCACTACAGTCAGGTCGCGGGGGTAGATCGGTCCGGGAGGAACCGGCGGCGAGCACACCCCGCAGCCCACGTGCACGTTGATCCACTCGGGATCGATGTCGATCAACAGCTGAGGATCGCTCGGATCCGTCGCGATCCAAATCTTCTGCCCGTTGCCTTGATCGCCGAAGAAGACCAGCTTGCCCTGAAAGGCCCGGGGCTCCCGTGACCAGGAGATGGGGGAGCCGTTGAAGAGCAGGGGAGACGTGCCGGCTACCGTGCCGTCGGTGATCGAGGTCTCGCGAGCGGCGATGAAATCGCCGTAGCCACCAAATAGGGCCCGGGGACCGGCATCGAGATCGACGGCTTCAAAGCTTTCTGGATCGACCCGCGGCGCGAGGGATTGGGACGTTCCCGTGCCGTCCGCGCCGAGCGAGATCCGTCGGAGCTCTTCGGCGCTGAACGCGTCCGGGTCTCGGGCGGTGTAGATCAACGTCGAGCCCAGAGGCAGCAAGTTCTCCGGCAAGGCGGTCCCCGGTCGCTCGGTGGAGCCCAACAAGATTTCCGGACCTTCGGAATCGATGGTCCACAAATCCTGTCCGGAACGATCTGCGTTGGTATAGGCGTTGACCACGGCCCGGTCGCCCAGCTGAATTGGAATCCCGGAGTAGACCGCTGCGCCGGCTCCGACCAAGTTGCCCACAAGGGTCGTGCCCGCGGCCGTGCCGTCGGTTCGGTAGACGGCGAGGTCGGATTGCGAGTAATTATTCACCGCCACGGCGTACGGACCCACGGATCCGGAGGCCAGAAGCCCATCGACCTGAACCAAGGGCGCTGACAGACCGCCGGCGTCCAATCGGTAGAGACCCGAGGTAAAACCCTTGGTCTCGACATTCACCAACACGGTGCCGTCGTCCAAGCCCAAAACTCGCTGCACGATCCGGCTGCCCAAAGGCAGAGTCGCGACCGGGCCGGTGCCTTGGGGCGTCAAATCCGTGGACCACAGCTCACCGTTGGTTTGGAAATAGAAGCGATCGCCGGCCGGGTACAGGAATGAAATCAGGTTGTCGCATCCACCATTGGCGCACAGCTCGCCGAGCTTCAGCGGCTCCGAGCCCGGGCTCATCAAGTAGATCGGCTCGGTGACACCGTCGGAAACGCTGAAGAGAATGGAGCCGTCGACAGCCACGGGATTGTTGGAAATCGCCGGACAGGCGCCGGGGCAGAGATCCGTCAGGGGCTCGGTGCCTTCGGGGGTTCCGTCGCTCTGCCACCACTCAATGCCCAGCGAGTCGGAAAAGGCTTGGAAAGCGACCTTATCGCCGAGGGGAAGAAAGTGCCGAGGGTGCGAGCTGAGGTTGATGACGCTCAAATTGCCCAATGTGACGGTGCCCTGGGCCGTTCCGTCGGACACCCAGGGCTCACGGCCTTCGACCGGAGTCTCAATACTGAACCAGGCACGACCTCCCACCAGGGTCAGCTCCTCGATCTCCGAGCTGCAAGGGCCAGGGCATAGGTCAGCTACCAGTCGAGTGCCGCCCTCCGTGCCGTCCGAGGTCCAAAGCTCCACCCCATGAACCCCATCGTCGGCGGCGAAAAAAGCCCGGGTGCCGTCGAAAGCCAGCGCGCCGAATTGCGCCGGCAGCTCCGGATCCAGGACGCAATCCCCGGGGCAAACCTCCGCCCACAACCGAGTGCCCTCAACGGAGCCGTCGGTGATCCAAAGCTCCAGGCCCCGTCGTCCGTCATCGCCCCGAAACAAGACCGAATCCCCACCTTGCGCCAAGGCGAAGCTGCGGAAGATCGTGCGCTGGGCCGGTGCCTCGATGAGATCCTCCACCAGCGTCGGTGGGCCCTGGGCGAATGCCGATGTGCTGAGAGTGATCGCGAGGGTCAGGAAGATCCGGAGCTGAGAGTTTAGGGGCATGATGGGCTCGCTGGAGGGGAGTCGAAGTGATGTCTTTGAGAGTAGTTTGATCTGGTGAATGTCATAATAGCATTTTTGTGATTCGAAAGCGATGTCGAACGCTTTCAGCCTTCACTGCTCCACACGAGCTTGGCTTGAGCCCGAAGTGGGATGGTAGGATTCATTTGAAAGAGAATTCTTTGAAATAGAAGTTTTTCTACGAAAAATGAGGTTTAGCTCGAGCTACGATGGGTAGAAACGGCGCTAACGACGACACTGGCTCTCCAATGTCTCCCATAGGCGAGGAGGAGAGGAAGAAGCTGCTGATTGAGCTGAGCCGACCCCATCATGCCGAGGCCTGGGAGGGAGTCTCCGAAGAGGGTTGGAGCAGCAGATTGCTGGATTGTTGGGGAGAGCCCATTTGCCAGGCTCTGGGGCTCTGGTTGAAGACTCGCGACGACCCTGCGGTGTTGAGGGATGAGTTGAAATACCTCTCGCCGGCCCACGGGTACTGGCTAGAGCATGCCGACTCCATGCCACTCGGTTTTGCCCGGTTGATGGTGGAGGCGGCTCGGCGAGAGATTCTCGTCGGCAGCGCTACCTGGCAAGAAAGCTGCCGAAGAGCTCTGGGCTACTTGAAGTTGAAAGATCTGGCTGAGGTGGCCGAGCGGCGTCGACTGGTAGACCTACAAGCCCTGGGGACAGCCTATTTGGCCGACGGGCATCGTTTGAGCAACGAGCATCTGGAAGCCGGCGAGCTCTTGAGAGAAGCCTGCCGTTTGCTTGGCGATCACACAGAGGTGGAGATTCGAGTCACCATCCTCCAGCTGCATGCGCAGTGGCTACGTGACGATAGGTCTCCTGCGTCGGCTAGGCTCCGATTGGAGGAAGCTGCAAAATTGCTTTCTCAGGATCAAATGCCGGGACGGTGGTCCGAGCTTCAACTGGTTCGTGGCCTCCAATTCTTGAACCACGCCCCGAAGGAGGCCCTGAAAGTCTTGCGTGACGCCTTGCGGTGTTGTCCGGAGGATCGGGCGCGATACCTCCGCTTCGAGGTGCTTCATTTTCTGGCGGCCGCAGAGGTGAGACTCGGGATGTTGGACCAAGCCGAAGTGCATTTGAACGTGGCGGAAAGCTACGAAGCCTACGGTCATCCGGCTACTTTGGGTCAGCGACTTTGGCTGTTGGGGCACTTGGAGGCGAAAAAGGGCCGCTCAGAGCAGGCGGCGGGCTTCTTTAGGAAGTCCTTGGTAGCTTTCCGCGATCTGGGCTGTTGGAGAAGCGCCGCGGATGCTTTCATCGCTCTGATGGAAGTCTATATCGCGGCAGATCAAGTGGCCGAGCACGCGCAGGAAATCGTAAATTGGCACTCGATTCTATTGGGCACTGGCGAGCTGGGCCGCTACTCTCGGTCGAGGCTGGGAAAGCTCAGGCGGCGGCTCGTCGAGAAAGGCGTTGTGATTCCGGGGCTCGATGGTTTCTTAGCCGCGCGAAACCCATTTGGTGAGCCACCAGTGAATTAGCTTTTATCCTCGGAATCCTGAGATTCGATGACTTTTCGAATTTCCCGGCACCAAAATTCGAGCTTGTCGAGCGCTTGCTCCGGGGGCAGCTTTCCGGCCGAGATGAGACCGAGGGTGAGGTCACCCAGCAGATCGTAGATTTCGTGAGCTCCGTGATGCAGAAATTCCGACGTGCTGGTTGCTTCTGAGTGCAAATAAGGCTTGTAGTCTTGAAAGACGTCTACCCCAGGCTCCGACTGGATGTTCTCAGGACGCATAAGAGGGGTGTGCTGGTGGAACATCTCAGGAAGGTCGTGGGTCTCATCCTCGACGGGCGTCGGGCGGCGACCGGAGATCTCATGGACCCAAGCAATGAGGTCGTCGGCCACTTTAGAAAAAGGCGCTTCCTCGGGTTTGTCCCACCAAGGTGAGGTCGCTGCGAGCTTTGGATTCGACTCTGATAAGTCTTGAATCGTTCGCAGAAACGCTTCCGACAAGCGCAGACCCTTGCTGTCACTCATGGTGTGATTATTGCCTGCGGCTCTCTGATCATGCAAGGAGCCCAAGAACCCATGGGATATGATGTTTATCCAGCTTCAATGGAGGACGCATATGGCCGAGGTTTCTTTCAAGCTCAACGGTCGCGAGACGACGGTGGAATACCGGCAGGGGATGAATCTTCTGGAAGTCTTGCGGGAGCGTTGTGGGGTCGTGACCCCCAAGGATGGATGTGCTCCGCAGGGCTATTGCGGATGTTGCACGTCGTTGATCGATGGGAAACCCGTGCCGATTTGTTTGCGCAAGCCGGAGCAGGTGGCGGGCAAGAGCATCACCACCCTCGAAGGCCTGTCGCCGGAGCGTCGTGAGCTGCTGTCCCAAGCATTCGTCAAAGAAGGGGCGGTGCAATGCGGTTATTGCACGCCCGGCTTGGTGGTGCGGGCGAGCGCGATCGTCGACCAAGGAAAAACAGAGCGCCGTGAGATCGCCCGCTCGCTCTCGGGTCATCTGTGTCGCTGTACCGGTTATGCGCGCATTCTCGACGCCGTGCAAACCGCGTCGGAGGCCGCCCAACAAGGTGGGAAGGTCGAGGCCGGCGAGCCGCGCCGAGCGGAGATGATCCGTCTGCCCGTGGGCGGAGCCGATCGCGAGAACGGGGTCGGCTCGTCGAGCTTGCGATACCGCGGAATCGACCACGCGTTGGGGGAAAAGGCCTATATCGCCGACATGACGGTCGATGGCGTCGACGGTCGGCCCATGTTGCATGGTGCGCTGGTCCTGGCGGAGCATCCTCGGGCCGTAGTGTCGGCGATCGATACCTCGGCGGCGCTGGCCGAGCCGGGGGTCGAGCGGGTGTTGACCGCCGCCGATGTGCCGGGTGAGCGCTTTGTGGGATTGATCCGGCGCGATTGGCCGGTGTTTGTCGCCGTGGGCGAGACCACCCGTTGTGTGGGTGACGTGTTGGCCATGGTCGTGGCCGACAGCCAATTCGGCGCTCGGCAGGCGGCTGAGCGTGTCCGGGTGAGCTACGAGGTGTTGGAGCCGGTGACGGATCCGGTCCAGGCGTTGGAAGAGCGTGCGCCGGCGGTCCACGGCTCGAGCAACCTCTTGGATACCTGCGCGTTCTCCAGGGGCGACGCGGAGGCGGCGTTGGCCGACTCGGCCCACGTGGTGGAGGGAAAATACGTCACCCAGCGGATCGAGCACGCCTTTTTGGAGCCCGAGGCCTGCTTGGCGGTGCCCACGGACGATGGCTTGCACATCTATTCCCAAGGCCAAGGCGTGCACGACGATCAGCGGCAGATCGCCGAGGTCTTGGGGCTCGACGCCACGGCCGTCGAGGTGGAGCTGGTGACCAACGGCGGGGCGTTCGGCGGCAAGGAGGATCTCTCGATTCAGGCTCAAACCGCTCTGGCGGCCCGCTTGCTCGGTCGTCCCGTGCGCTGTGTGCTGACCCGGGAGCAGAGCATTTGCATGCACCCGAAGCGGCATCCCATCACCATGGATTACCGCATCGGTGCCGACGAGCAGGGGCGTTTGACCGCCGTTTGGGCGCGCATGGTGGGCGATACCGGCGCCTACGCCTCGGTGGGCATGAAGGTGTTGGAGCGGGCAGCGGGGCATTCCTGCGGTCCGTATCGGGTGCCGAATGTGGATATCGAGGCGAAAACCGTCTACACCAACAATCCGCCCTGCGGCGCCATGCGCGGGTTCGGCGCCAATCAGGCGTCGTTCGCGGTGGAGAGCTTGATGGATCGGCTGGCGGAAAAGGTCGGCGTGGACGGCTACGACATTCGGGAGCGCAACATCCTGGCCCCCGGCGATCTCTTCGCCACCGGCCAACGGATGACCGGCAGCTGCGGTATTCGGCAGACCCTGGAAGCGGTCAAAGATATCTACAAAAGCGCCGAGTACGCGGGCATCGGCTGCGGCATCAAAAATACGGGTATCGGCAACGGCATGGACGATAGCGGCCGATTGTTGATCCGGGTGCTCGGGGCGGATCGCCTCGAGATCCTCACCGGATATACCGAGATGGGGCAGGGCTTGTTCACCATCCTGCGCCAGGTGGTGTGTCAAGAGACCGGTCTGCCGCCGGAGATCATGGACGTCAAAACCGCCAGCGATCCGCGGGTGCTGTGCGGCATGACCACCGCGTCGAGGGCCACGGCCTTGTTGACCGCGGCGGGGCAGCGTGCGGCCGGGGATCTGCGCGCGGCCATGGACGCGGCCGCCGACGGATCCTCGTCTGTCGGCCTTGGGCTTTCGGAACTAGTGGGTCGAGAGTTCCTCGGCGAATTCATCTGCGACTTCACCACCAAACCCGGGGCCGACACCGATGAGCCCAAAACCCACATGACCTTCAGCTATGCCACCCAAGTGGTAATCCTCGACGAGAAGGGAAGGGTCGAACGGGTGGTCGCCGCCCACGACGTGGGACGGGCGATCAATCCCCTGCAATGCGCCGGGCAAATCGAAGGGTCCGTGCACATGGGCTTGGGTTACGCCCTGACCGAGGATTTGCCGTGCACGGACGGCAAGCCCGAGTCGCTGCTGCTGAGGGATTTGGGGGTTTTGAAACCCAAGGATACGCCCGAGATCGAGGTGATCTTGGTCGAGGTGCCCGACGAGGTGGGGGGCTACGGCTCCAAGGGTGTGGGCGAGATCGGCTTGGTGCCCACGGCCGGCGCGGTGGCCGGGGCCCTATACGCCTACGACGGGGTGCGACGCTTCCGCCTACCCCTGGTGGAGGCGCCGGCTTGCAAGGGGATCGTGCCGAAGGGGAGGTCCAGCTACGACGACAAACCCGCCGGCGGGCTGGAGATCGGATTTTGAGCGAGCTGGTGCCCATCCCCTTCGTCGATCTCTTGCGACGCATGAAGCGTGAGGCGGAGTCGAGCCAGGCGATCTTCGATCTGCCGGTCCGCAAATGGTGGATTCCGGGGGCGGACGAGCCCGACTATTCAGCCCTACACTTCGGACGTCGGGCGTCGACACCCGTGGGACCCGCCGCCGGTCCTCATACTCAATTGGCGCAGAACCTGGTGTTGTCGTGGCTGGCGGGAAGCCGCATCCTGGAGCTGAAGACGGTTCAGATCAACGACCGGCTCGACATCCCGCGTCCGTGCATCCACGCGCCGAATATCGGCTTCAACGTGGAATGGTCGCAGGAGCTGCGCATCGGCCAGTCGATCGAGGAATATGCCAAGGGCGTGTTCTTGATCGAGATTTTGAAGCACAGCCGAGCCTTCGGCTTGTTGCCGGAGGGCCTCGAAAGCCGTTTCGACACCATCTACGACATCAGCGTGGGCTACGATCTGGAAGGCATTCGGTCCGAGCCTGTGTCGGCGTTTTTGGACGCCTTGCGACATCCCCAGGAAGCCTTCGACCATCTCAGGGCCCAGCTGCCCGACGATCTGGCCGAGTATCGTGATCTCGAGCTGCCGGACCGGATCTCTGATTGCATCACCCTCTCGACCTTTCACGGCTGTCCGGCGGATCAGATCGAGGCGATCGCCCGACATCTGCTGGAAGAGAAAGGCTTGCACACCCTGATCAAGCTTAATCCCACCCTGCTCGGATTTGAGCGGGTGAAGGATTTGGTCCACGAAACTTTGGGTTACGGGCATCTGGACCTGCGACGGGAAGCCTTTGAGCACGATCTGCAATACGAGGACGGTCTCGACATCTTGCGGCGTTTGAAGGCCGTGGCGGAAGCCCAAGGCTCGATCATCGGTGCCAAATTCACCAATACCTTGGTGGTAGCCAACGATCCGGCGGCGTTTCCCACCCAAAGTGACGCTTACATGTATGTGTCTGGGGCGCCGCTTCATGTGCTGGCCATGACACTCATGCAGCAATTCCGCTCGGATTTGGCGACGGGCCCCGACGGTTTCGACATGCCGGTGTCGTTTTCGGCCGGCATCGACTCCCGCAACTTCGCCTCGGCCGTGGCCTGCGGCATGGTGCCGGTGACCACCTGCACGGATCTGTTGAAGGCTGGTGGTTACGGTCGACTGCCCGCCTACCTGCGAAGCCTCAAGAAAGCCATGAAAGCCTGCGGCGCGAGCTCGAGAGCGGCCTATGTGTTGGCCTGTCAGGCTCATGGAGCGGAAGCGGTCCGAACGGCCGTCGACGGCGCCCACGGGCAGGGCACCTGCGAGCAGTTGGGCTGGGGGAAGGAGCGACTCGCAGGGCTCGGCGCCGACGATCTAGTGGCCGCCGTGAAAGAGCTGGCGGTGGCGTTGGGCGACGATCCCGAAGACACTTTGATCGAGGACGCCTTTATCGAGGACGCGCTGATCGGCGCCACGCGGGTCGCCGGTCGGCTCAACGGCGAGCAGATCGTCGCGGGCTTGCCGGACGACACCCGCTACCACGCCGCGCGCAACTCCAAGGCGCCCAAGCGGGTGGACCTGCAGCTCGAGCTCTACGATTGCATCAACTGTGATCTGTGCATCACCGCTTGTCCCAACGACGCGGTTTTTGCCTACCGAGCAGAGCCGACGGAGCGGGCGACGGAGATCTGGGCGGTCGGGTCGGGCGGCGGGGTCGAAACGGCCGCGAGCGGCCTTGGATTCAAGGTGGCGGAGAGCCACCAGCTGGCGATTTTGGACGGCGCTTGCAACGAGTGCTCCAATTGCGAGGTCTACTGCCCCGAGCATGGAGCGCCGTTTCAGCTCAAGGAACGGGTGTTTCACGATTTGGCGACCTTCGACAGCTCGGCCGCCGACGGTTTTTGTTTTCACGACGGCGCCTTGCACGGACGTCTCGGGGGTCGCCGCATGCGCTTGAGGAAGGGTGGGGGTCGCGCGGAATTGTCGGGGGAAGGGTTTCATTTCAAATTGGATTGGGAATCCCTCGAGCTGATCTCGGCCCATTCGGAAGGGCAATGGTTACCCCTGGACACGGCGCTGATCCAGCGATTCAAAACCGTTTGGCAGGGGATCTTCTTCGGCCCCGGAGCCAATGGGGTCAGCGTTCAAACCAGCTCGGAGGCAGGCGGACAAGCAGGGAGGTAAGGCGTTGAGGCGTAGGTTTTTTCATCTTCAGCTCCCCATCGGTGGCGACGCCACGGCCCCCGGTGAGCTTTGGTGTGAGGACGGTCGGTGGATCGGGGTCTATCGAGTCGGTCTAGGAGAGGAGCCGCCCGCGGATCTGCACGCCGATGAGGAGATCGACCTCAGCGGCCTTTGGGTGCTGCCCGGGGTGATCGACGGCCACGTGCATTTCGACGATCCGGGCTTCACCGACCGCGAGGATTTCGAAACCGGTACCCGGGCTGCGGCTGCCGGGGGAGTCACCTGCGTGGTGGACATGCCGTGCACTTCCTTGCCGCCGGTGACGTCCGCGGCGAATTTGCAGAATAAGCTGGAAATCGTGTCGCCCAAGGCCCACGTGGATTTCATGTTTTGGGGCGGCGTCAGCGGCAACTCCATGGCGGAGGACGCCTGGCGTGATCATCTGGCGGAGCTGGTGGAGGAGGGGGTGGCGTCGATCAAGATGTACATGCTCTCCGGCATGGACACCTTTCTCGATTTGGGCGTGGATCAAATCGGTGAGGCGCTGGGGGAAACGGCTCGTCTCGGCATTCCGGCGGGATTTCACGCCGAGGATCGGGATCTGGTCCGCCGGCTGACCGCGGACCTCCAAGCCCAGGGACGCAACACACTGATCGACTACGCCGCCTCCAGGCCCCACGCTGCCGAAACCCGAGCGGTCCGGAATCTGAGACGGTTATGCGGAGAGACCGGAGCCCGAGTCCACGTGGTACACGTGGGCTGTGGGCGGGCTTTGGATGAGATCGCCGAAGCGCGGTCGGAAGGGCTGCCCATGTCGGGGGAGACGTGCCCCCACTTTCTCGAATTCACCGTCGAGGATTTTGCCGTCGCGGGATCGGCCCTAAAAACCGCGCCGGTGGTGAAATCGACCAAGGATCGGGACCGGCTTTGGCAAGGCTTGAAAAACGGCGACTTGGAATTCATCGCCACCGACCACGCCGCCGGCGTATGGCCGGACGAAAAACACACGGGATCCGCCTGGACAGACTACGGTGGCATTCCCGGGGTGGAGCTGGCGTTGTCGTACGTCTATTCCGAGGGCGTCCGCCGTGGACGGATCTCGCTGCAACGGATGATTGAGCTGATGTCCGAGGCACCGGCTCGATTTTTCGGCATCGAGGATCGAAAGGGACGGCTGGCGTCGGGATTCGACGCCGATTTCGTGGTTTTCGATGCCCATGAGGTGTGGCAGGTGCGCGGCGCCGAGCTGCACAACAAGAATCCCTACACACCCCACGAGGGAGCTACGCTGACCGGTCGCGTGTGCCAGACCTTTGTCCGTGGGCAGCAAGTCTTTGAGCGACGGGTTTCGGAGGATCCGGAATCGACGCCGGCTGATGCGGTCGATGGCGCGTTTGGGCCGCCGGGTTTCGGTCGATTCCAGCGACGGCGGACGACAGGCCCGTGATCCGGGGGAGGCGGCTATGAGCGCGGAGAACGGCTCGGGATCTACGTGGGATCGCACTTTGCTTTCCGGCGACGCCACCGTGGTGGTGGATTGGGCGGGTCCAGTGCTCGCGGACGGGGCGGTGGTGTGGAGCGGGGAGCGCATCGAGGCGGTCGGTGATCGTCAGGAGCTGGCCGCCGCCTACCCGGATGCTCGTCGGGTGGACGCCGCCGGCGGAGTGATCGTGCCCGGGCTGATCAATCTTCATCATCACTTTTATTCGGCGCTCGCCAGGGGCTTGGATCCCGGGGTAGCGATGGCGAATTTTCCCGAGGTCTTGGATCGGCTCTGGTGGCGATTAGATCGAGCACTCGATCTCGAAGCCGTAGCCCTTTCCGCGCAGCTCGCCCTAGTGGACTGCATCCGCTGGGGGTGCACCACAGTCTTTGACCACCACGCTTCGCCGTCGGCGATCGAGGGGAGTCTAGATCGGATCGCCGACAGCGTGGACCAAGCGGGTTTGTCGGCGCTGCTTTGTTATGAGATCACCGACCGCAACGGGCGGGATGGCGCGGATCGCGGTCTGGAAGAGAATCTTCGTTTTCTCAACAGCCGCCGGAACGACCCCCGGATCCGCGGGGTGATGGGACTGCACGCCAATTTCACCCTCACCGACCGCACCCTGGAGGCGGTTGCCCGGGATCTCGAGCCTAGGGTCGGCTGTCATATCCATCTGGCAGAGGACGCCGCCGATGGGACCTTCACCCAGGAAGAATTCGGGGTCGGTCTACTGAAGCGATTGGAGCGTTTCGAGCTGCTCGACGGCTTCGCTTTGCTCGCCCACGGCATCCATCTCGAGGAGTCGGACTACCGGCATATCGGCGATACCGGCGCGACCCTCTTGCACAATCCGGAGTCCAACGCGAACAACGGCGTGGGTCGTTTGGATCCGGCGATCGCCCAGGCCGCGGGCTGCGCGGTGGGTCTGGGCACCGACGGCATGGCGGGAAATATGATGCGCGCCCTTCGAGTGGCCTTCCTAGTGCATCGTCACGCGAGACTGGATCCCGCGGCAGGATTCGAGTCCATGCCCAAGCTCTTCGAAACCAACGCCACAGTGGCCCGCCGATTCTTCGATGAGCCCCAGCTGGGCCGTCTGGAAGCCGGAGCACCGGCGGACCTGGCGGTGATCGAAGGACCGCCTCCGACCCCCATGCACGACGACAACGTCTTCGGGCATCTGATCTACGGTCTGTCGGAGGCCAGGGTGCGTCACACCATCGCCCGCGGGCGGATGCTGATGCGGGATTTCGAGCTGCTGACCCTTGATGCCCGTGAAATCGCGGACCGAGCGCGGTCGGCGGCGCCGGAGGTCTGGCGTCGATTCCACGCCCTTGAATGGGGAACGCCCTACTTGGGCTAATTCTGTGGTGCAGCTTATTCCTGAGACCGACGTTGGGGGATCAGCTCTCGGATGTAGAAGGTGGCCCATAACATCAAGGGCATGCCGAGCTTGAACGGCAGGTCCGCCAGGTGTTTGGCCAGACCCCAGACGTTTCTTTGGGTCGGGCTGTAGTTGTCGATGCTGAATTCGCCGAGCTGGGTGGCGTAGGCGAATTTCACCCACAGGAAGAGCGAGAAGATGTGGAAGAAGATGATGATCAGGCAAGCCCACGCCAGATTTTCGAGCTTCTTCTTCCACGGCACCCCGGGCACGGCGAGGAAGAAAGCGAACATCATGATCAAGGGAAAATGGGTGTCCGTCACGCGCACGGAGTAGAGCCATCCCTTGGCCGACGGCACGTCCGTTCGGGTGATGACGAAGTGATGGGGTGGTTTCGCCAACAAGCGGGTCACGCTCGGGCTTTCGGTGAGCCGAACCAGATTCTCGGCAGCTTTGGTCAAGAATGGGTTGTAGACGTTGGTGAGACCGATCCACGCGATGGACGCCGGCACCATCCACAGCAAAATGCCGATGACGAATCGGTTCGCCCAAGCTCGTCGATCCATGGGCGGCTTCTTGGCTGAAACCCCGCGGCTTTTAGGGGCCTGTGCAGCCCCCTTTTTCGGGGCGTTCTTTGGCGCGCGGTCGCTCATGGTCAGGCGGTGCTACCGTCGGCCTTCGGCGGCAGAGCAAATCGATTCGCCCAGAAGATCCATAAAACGACGCCGAAGAGAATCACGATCGACTGCCAAATCACGGTGTGAGAGCTGTCGAAAAACTCGGGGAAATAGGCGCCGGTCAAGAAGAGGGAAACGACCCGGAGAAGGTTGACCCCTTGAATCGCCAAAGAGCCCAAGACCAAACCGATCAGCCGAGCCTTCCACGGTGCGGGAAAAGCGATCACCGCGGCGAGGAAAATGATCATGGTCTCCACGCCGTTGCAGCCGTTCATAATGTTGACGGCGAATCGTTCGTTGCGAATGACCGTGCCCTGCATCTGGATGCCCTGGCCGATGGCGTTCAAGGACCAACCGCTGGCCTTGGCGACCAAACCCGTAAACGGCTCGATCAGGTTGTCGTTGATCGGGGTCAGGGAAATGAAGGTAAATCCACCTCCCAAGATACCGACAAAGAGGGTGATGAAAACAATCTCTTGTCGGTAGCTCTGCCAGAAGCCGGAGGGCTCCGGCGCGTTGGGTTCTGCCTGATCTTTCGGTTCTTTATTGGCCATAGGACATCAAATTCTGGGGTGGATCACTCTGTTGGACCACTTTGGTCTAATCGCGGGGATCGCCCGAAGCGTCTAGAGAAGGCGTTGGCGAGCCATGGGGTCATGGATCGCGTTTTTCGGCGTTGGGATCGCCCGATCTCGGATCGGGGCCCGGGTCCCCCGGGGCCGACGAGAGCGGAGGGAGCCCTGGCGGCGGATTGTACCTCGGCAGCGCCTCGACGGAAACCTCTGTTCAACCCACTCTTGGCTGTGGCTTGCCTGCCGCGTCCCGTATCGTCAGACGCTTCGGACGTTGACAATCCTCCGATGCGGACGTACCATCCGCCCGGCTCGGGAGGCCGTTCAAGATATGAAAAAACAAGACGATTCGCGTTTGGAGCTCAAGCGCCAGATGCTCGACGCCCAGGAGATGAGGCGCATTATCCGCCGGATGGCCGGCGAGATCTTGGAGCATTGCCCGGACCTTGAGCAAGTTTTGCTGGTCGGTATTCGGACCCGCGGAATTCCCCTGGCGGAGAGGCTCGCCGCCGAGATCGAAGCCATGGAAGGGGTACGGCTCGACATCGGTGCTTTGGACATCACCTTTTATCGCGACGACCTGTCGATGATCGGCCCCCAGCCGGTGGTCAAGGGCACGGAGCTGCCCGAGCCGGTGACCGATCGGGTGGTGGTGCTTTGTGACGATGTGCTCTACACGGGTCGCACGGTGCGAGCCGCCCTGGACGAGCTGGCCGACTACGGTCGCCCCAAAGCGGTTCGTTTGGTGGTGTTGGTAGATCGTGGTTGCCGCGAGCTGCCGATTCAAGCGGATGTGGTCGGTAAAACCATTCCCACCGCCAGAACGGAATTGGTCGAGGTCGGCTTCAAGGAAGTCGATGCCAATGACTTCGTCCGCTTGATGGAGCGGGTGAAGGGACAAAGCGGCTCTACCGAGGAGGCACAGGATGAGCCCTGAACGGTACGCGGAGAGCTGGACTCGCAAGGATCTGGTGGGCATCGCCGACTTGTCGCCGACCGAGATCGGGGTGATCCTGGATACCGCCGAGTCCTTCGTCGAAGTATCCCAGCGGCAGATCAAAAAAGTGCCGACCCTCCGAGGCCGGACGGTTTTGAATCTATTTTTCGAAGCTTCCACCCGCACCCGTTCGAGCTTCGAGCTGGCGGAAAAGCGATTGTCCGCGGACTCGTTGAATTTCTCGGGCTCGGGCTCGGCGCTGTCCAAGGGCGAGACCCTGATGGACACCGCCCGTAACCTGGAAGCCATGTCTCCGGATTTGGTGGTGGTCCGCCATCAGCACCCCGGGGTGCCCCACATGCTGGCCAAACGGCTCGATTCGGGCATCATCAATGCCGGCGACGGCGCCCACGAGCATCCCACCCAAGCGCTTTTGGATGCCTTCACCATCCGTCGAGCGAAAGGGCGTCTCGATGGGCTGCGGGTCGCGATCATCGGCGACATCGAGCATTCGAGGGTGGTGCGATCGAATATCCATCTGTTGACCAAGATGGGCGCGGAGGTGGTGATCGCCGGTCCGCGCACGCTCGTTCCCCTGCACGGCGAAAGTTTGGGTGTGGAGGTGACCCACGATCTCGACGCGGCCCTCGAAGGTGCCGATGTGGTGATGATGCTGCGGGTGCAGCTCGAGCGGCACCAACGGGCGCTCTTCCCGTCCGTGCGGGAGTATTTTCGGCTCTTCGGCCTGACGGAAGCGCGACTAAAACGAGCCAAAGACGACGTCATCGTCATGCATCCCGGGCCGATGAATCGCGGCGTCGAGATCGACTCCGCGGTGGCTGACGGTCCTTTCTCGGTGATTCTCGATCAAGTTGCCAACGGCGTTTCGGTGAGGATGGCGGTGCTCTTCCTGCTGATGGCCGTGCGAACGGAGACCCCATGAGCGGAAAATCCACGGGTGATCGTCGATCCGTGCTGTTGCAAGGTGCACGCATTGTGGACCCGAGCCAGGGGCTCGATGAAGCCGCCGACCTGCTGCTCCGAGACGGTAGCGTCGCCGCCATCGGCTCTAACCTGAAGGCCGAAGGCGCCGAGACGGTAGACGTGACCGGCAAGGTGCTGGTGCCGGGCTTGATCGATGGCCGCGCCCATCTCGGAGAGCCGGGTTACGAGCATCGCGAAACCTTGGATTCCGGATTACAGGCGGCAGCGGCCGGTGGATTTACCGCGGTGGTGGCCACCGCCGACACCGCCCCGGTGGTCGATCAACGGGCCTTGGTGGAAATGATCACCCGTCAAGCCGATCGGCTGGGTTGGGCCCGTCTCTATCCCACCGCGACGGTGACCAAGGGCATGGCCGGCAGCGAGCTCTCGGAGGTCGGGGAGCTGACCGCAGCGGGTGCGGTGGCCCTCTCCGACGGTGAGACGCCGATCGCCAACGCCGCCTTGCTCCGGCGGGCTTTGATGTACGCCAGCCATTTCGGGGTCCCCATCCTGCATCGAGCGGCCGACCTTCAGCTCGAAAGCGACGGGGTGATGCACGAGGGCCATTGGTCTACCCGTCTCGGCCTACCCGGCAGCACGTCGGTTTCCGAACGAAGCATCGTAGCCCGCGACCTGTTTTTGGCGGAGGAAGCCGGCGGACGATTGCATGTGGCGCCGGTCACCGTGGGCGGGGCATTGGACCAAATCCGCGCGGCCAAAGAGGCCGGTCTCCAGGTGTCCTGCGACACGACCCTGCACCATTTGCTGCTGACCGATGAAGCAGTGCACAGCAGCACATTCTCCACCGCCACCCGGGTCAGCCCGCCCCTGCGCTCGGAGCAAGACGTGGAAGCTCTCAAGAAGGGGCTCCAGGACGGCACCATCGACATGATCGTCACCGATCATCGGCCGTTCCACGCGGACGAGAAAGAGGACGTGCAATTCAGCGTCGCGCCGCCGGGCGTGGTGGGCTTGGAAACCTTGGTCTCCCTGAGCTTGGACCGCTTGGTGAAGGCCGGGATCATCGATTTGGCCCGATGGGTGGAGCTGCTGTCCTGCGCGCCGGCGAGGATTTTCGGTTTACCGGGCGGCTCTCTCGAGGTGGGGCGGCCAGGTGATGTGACGGTGTTGGATCTCGACGCGGAGGTCACTGTCGACCCTTCCACCTTCCGCTCCCAGGGCCGGTCGACGCCATTCGCCGGCTGGACCGCCACTGGAGCAGCGGTCGGCACCTTCGTCGGCGGTCGCCGGGTCGACTTGCCACAGAGGACCTGAGCCATGGCGAGCACGGTCGACCCACGCACCCTGGATGAGATTCTGGGGGTTGCTCACACAGCTTGCGACGCGGGGGCTGAGGTCCTGCGTAAATGGTTCAGGGCTCAAGATCTGAGGGCTAGTGAAAAGGAGCTCAACGACTTCGTGACCCAGGCCGATCGGGAAAGCGAGCAGGCTATTCTCGCGGTGATCAGGGACAGCTTTCCGGATCACAGGCTGTTGGCGGAAGAGAGTGGAGCATCCGGCGCCGACGTCTCCGATGGATTCCAATGGATTGTCGACCCCTTGGACGGCACCGCCAACTTCCTCCACGGTCTGCCGGTATTCTGTATTTCCGTCGCTTGCCGCTTTCACGATCAGATGGTGGTGGGACAGATCCTGGACCCCTTGAGGCAAGAGCGTTTTTGGGCAACTCGAGGGGGCGGAGCCTTTTGGAACGGGCGTCCCATGTCGGTGACTGACCACGGGGATCTGAGCAGCGCTTTTTTGGCGACGGGTTTTCCGTTCCGAGCCAAGCCTGCCCTCGACCGCTATGTGGAGCTGTTCAAAGATATTTTTCACCAGGCGCGGGGAATTCGGCGATGTGGCGCCGCGGCCCTGGATTTGGCCTACACTGCAGCTGGGGTGTTCGACGGATTTTTCGAATTTCGCCTCTCCCCGTGGGACATTGCCGCCGGGGCTTTGTTGGTGGAAGAGGCGGGGGGAGTCGTCACCGATCTCGACGGGGGAGGGAATTTTCTCTCCTCCGGGAGCGTTCTTGCTGCCGGGCCCGGGGTTCATGCCGCACTACGGTCACGACTTTCCGCGCTCGGCATGACCGAGCAGAACCTCGTTGAGCTTCTGTCTTGTTGAGCTTTTGTCTTTGACCCCCGACTCAGCCGAGCCGCGTTCACTTCGAATGCTACAATGACCTATCGGTCGGTTTGAGGTGAGCCTCCTGACGCGCTGCTCCGCGTCCGTTAGCTCCGGTGTAAGGCTCGACCCTTAAAGTTGTCAGAGCCACGGCCTGCTGCGCGCGACCCTGTGTCTTTTTGCGCTCGGGCGGTCTTCCGCTCGTCGGGTCGGGAGCCCGGCTCAGATTCGTCGAAACAGCATGAAGGACTTTTGACGGAAACCACTAGCAATGCCGAGACTCTTCCCATTCCGATGGGGCCGATCCGAAGACCAGAGCCGCAGCTCCAGCTCGTCTTCCCGGCCCTTCTTGGAGATCCAATACCACCCGGGCGATATCCGGAAGAACGTCAGATACATCTTCCTTTCGCGTCGGCGATACGTCCAATGGATGGTGGGGATCTTGGTCTGGGCTCTCCTGATTTTCAACGGCATGCGCTTGTTCCCGGAGGTCTTCCGCGACTACGCTGCCAAGCTTGAGTACCGCACCGAGGCAGCGGAGAAGGAACGCCTAGGGGAATCCCTGAGCCAACGGCTGGAGCGCCTCAAGGCTCTCGAAAGGTCCACGGACGAGGTGCGGGTGGAGATGTCGAAGATCTACATGGCCTACGGCTTCTCCGAAGACGAGTCCCGAGGCAAAGGCGGCTATCCGTACGAGCCGGAAAAGGTACCCAGCTCATCCTTCGCCAGTGAGATTCGCACCGGCAACGGGTTGCGCGCTCGCATTGCCGAGCAATTTGCCGTGCTCGAAACCTTCCTCGACGAAGTTCACGATTTCGAGCAAGCTCACCAAGATCAGGTGCTGACCACTCCCTCGATCACGCCGGTTCGTTCCGAAGAATTCGTCATGACCAGCCCCTTCGGCAACCGTACCAGCCCGTTCACCAAGCAGCTCGACTTCCACGCCGGCATCGACTTGGCGGCGCCCATCGGCACACCGATCTACGCCCCGGCCGACGGGGTGGTGGCCTTCGCGGGTCGGTACCCGCTCAAACAGAGCGTGGGCTGGTGGCGATACGGAAATCTGGTGGCGATCCGCCACGGGGAGCGGTTTATCACCCTCTACGGCCACTGCGACGAGGTGAAGGTGCGCGGGGGGCAAAAGGTCAAGCAGGGGGAGCTGATCGCGACGGTGGGCGATACAGGATGGAGCACCAACCCCCACCTGCACTACGAGGTTCGCCGACAGCTAGACGATAGCTTCGCGCCCGTGGATCCTCGCATCTACATGCTCGACCACACCTGGACGGACCAGGAACAAATCCTGATCCGCGCCCGACGGGCTCCAGATTCCAGTGAGTTCGAGCCCCTTCCCCGGGTTCTCCGGCGCTAGCTAGATTCCGTCCAGTTTTGGCGTTTTCGAGCCAACGTGAGGCTGGGTGGACCGAGGACGGAAACGAAGCTTGTCTGAGCGGCACAGTCTATGGGTCGGCTTAAGCTCCACCACATCAACAATTTATGGCGGTTCCTCAGCGGCGGCGCGAGTTCGTAGGGAGCCGGGGCCGCCCAGGTCGCAGGCCACCCAGCCGACACCCTGCGAGCCCATTTCTGGACGAAACCTAGCTAACTCTCTAGGGTTTCGTGCCAATACCGGACGGATCTCAGGTAGTCCTTCCAGGATTGGGGCATGCCTTCTTGCCAAACCAGGCCACCGCATCCGTTGCCCGGCAGGGATTTGGGGCGGGTGGGTTTGGTCAACAAGCGCATTCTCGCTTGTTGCGGGGTCCTATTGCCCTTGTGCTGATTGCACGGGATACAGGCGACGACGATGTTTTCCCAGGAGGTCCGTCCCCCTTGGGCCCGAGGAATCACGTGCTCGAAGTCGAATTCGTTGGACGGTACCTTGGTGCCGCAGTATTGGCAGCGCCCGCGGTCGCGTAAGTAGACGTTGCGCCGATTGAACGGCACCTTACGCCGGAAGGAAACCGCTGCTTTGACCTTGCGAACGAATCTCACGATGGACGGCACCGCAAAAGCCTGGCGGGCCGACCGAACCGTGCGATCACCATAATTTTCGACCACCTCGGCTCGCCCGGTGAAGATGAGCCTGAAAGCGTCTTGCCAGCTCACGCGATCGATCGGCTGGTACCAAGCATTCAAGACCAGCGTGTCCATGATCGGAGCTCCTTCTTGTTTCCTGTCGTCGGCCAGCAGCCGAGAAACGGGGGAGATCAGCCGATCCCCCGAGACCTAATCCGAAAACCTTCGCATCACGAAGGAAGCCACAAATAAATAGAGCGTTCAGATTTCAGAAGACCGTCTCCTTCTGTTGAGTCTTGTCGACACCCGATTTATGCCTTCGAATGCGTACGGTGACAGAGGCCGACCGAAACACAAAAGGCCGGGCGATCTCACGCCCGGCCTTCGTTGATGCAGCAATAAGGACATCACTGAACCGTCATATTCTCGGCGCTTCCGCGATTCCATCCCTCGCCATCAGCTCGTTGGAGCCCACGGGGTCCAACGGGCGCCTCGCTCCTTGAGCGCTCAGCAGGCCGAGGACTGCCGTAAGCAAGCCGCTCAGGTGGGATTTGGGGATATGGGTCGCGAAAGGTCGGTACATGTCGAAGTGTCTTGGTCGAGTCCTATGGGTGCGTGGATGAATCGATCGTAAGGTTAGGCATCACTCGAAGAATTGTCAAGCCATCTGGGGCGGCCGGTCGGCGATAGGAGCCGGAAAGCCGGGCCTGTCGGTGTCTGAGGTCTTTGAGATGAGCTCAGCGGCTCGCCAAAGCTCTTTCCACCGCCGAGATCACCTCGTCGAGCTCTTCCGCACGCATGTAGGCGAAGAGGGGCAGGTTGAGCACGCTCTCAGAAAGGGCTTGAGCCTCTCTCCCACCGAAGGATGCCTTTAGGAACGGAGCTGCACCGGGTTGTTGGGACATGGCTCCGGGATACACATTGCCGAAGCCGATGTCCTCGGACTTCAGGGCGTCTTGGATCTCAGCCCGTAGGCTGGGCTCGACCCGCAGAACGTTCAGATATCCGTTCTCTTCATATCCCGCGGGCGGCGCGATGATTCGCAAATCCTCGGGTGCCACGTCGAGCCGGCTGAGACGCTCTCGGTATTCCGCGGCCAGGCGCCGTCGATCGGCGAGCCGTTGGTCCAGATATTCGAGAGAAAGATTGAGGAAGGCCGCGTCGAACCCTCCCATGCGACTATTCCAGCCCACCAAGCCGTGACCGTAGTGGCTGGTGCGACCGTGATTGCCCAGTTGGCGAATCACCGTCGAGGGGTCGGTGCCGTCGGCGAGCGGGTTGCAGAAGACTGCTCCGGCATCACCACAGGAGCCGAGCACCTTGGCGGGGTAGAACGAAACGGTAGCGATCAGGCTGGCCTGGTAGATCGATCGGCCCTGCCATTGGACGCCGATGGCCTGAGCACCGTCCTCGATCAGCGGGATATTCCGGTCTCGGCAGAGTCGGCGAATGTCGTTCAGCCGGGCGGAGCCCCAGCCATAGAGATGGACCAGGATGACGGCCTGGGGACGGTGGGTTTCGATCGCCTCTTGGAGCAGGTGGTAGTCCATCTGCAGATCTTCGGCATCGATATCCACGGTCACCACGTCGGCGCCGACGTTGACCACCGCTTCGAAAGTGGCCCAGAACGTCGCATCGGGGATGACGACTGTATCTCCGCGCCCGATCCCGAGGGCGCGGAGCGCCAGCTGAATGGCGTCGGTTCCGTTGGCGCAGCCGACAACCCCTGCCACCTCCGCCCGCTCCCGCAGCGCGTGTTCAAGGCGTTCGGCTTCCGGACCGCCGACGAATTGTGTGTTGCGGCTGATTCGGTCGCAGATTTGCTGCCAGCGATCCAGGAAATCGTCCTCGAATCGCCGAAGGTCGATGAAGGGCACGGCCATATTTGAGAGGTCCTCAAGGGTGGAGGGATGGGTGAAAAAGCGAGGCGGATAGCACCCGCGACGCGGTCCGACGCAGTATACGCCTCTCGACCTGAGCCCGACAAACGGAGTAGGCTAAGGAAAATCGGTGCTACAAGCCCCCAACATCCATGTGCCCGGTCCAAAGATTTCGAGTCGGCCTTTTTGCCAGGAGCGGCATAGTGAACCGTCCGAGAAAGTCTGCTACCAAGTCCCAGATCATCAACTTCAAGTTGCTCGATCTGTTGCCGACCATGTCCCCCGACGAGCAGTTGGAGGTCTTCGAGCGTGTGATCAAAAGCTCGAATCCAGCGGTGCGGCCGAGAGCTTTGGGGCTGGGTGCGGCGATCCTGTCGAACAGTCGGCTGTTGGAGTATCTGCGCGAGGAAGACGATGTGCGGCGCAACGCGGCCGTCGAGATCCTCAAGCTGCGGCGGCAACGGTCGCTCAACCTCGCCTGTTATTTGCTGGAGGATCAGGATCCTCAGGTAGTGCTTCAAGCAGTGCAGATTTTGTCCCATTTGCGGGATCGCCAAGCCTTGGAGGCCTTGATCGGTGTGCTCGACCATCGAGATCCCAATGTGGTGCAAGCGGCTATCGTCGCCCTCGGCCGGATCGGTGATGTTCGAGCCGTCGACTCTATCCGGCGGTTTTTGAAAGCAGAGCCTTGGCTGCAGGTGGCCGCGGTGGAAACTATCGGCAAAATTGGCTCCCCGGACGTGATTCCGGATCTGGTTCCCCTGTTACGCGAGCCGGTCTTTACCTCGTTGGTCACGGAGGCTTTGGTGCAGATCGGCGGTGCCCAGGCGGTCTCGGCGTTGGTCGATTATTGGATGGAGCGTCCCGAGGAGCTGCGCTCCGAAAACACCCTGCGTCGACTGGCGGAAATGCTTGAGTCGCTGACCTCTGCGCCACCCGACGCCGCGGGGCTCGAGGAGCTGTTGGAAGAGCAGGTGCGGTCAGGCGATAAGGACCTGCGCATTCAAGCCGTACGGTGCTTGGTCGCCTTGCGTGGCTCGAATCGAGGGCTGTGGATGTTCTGACCTTCTGGTGTCAGCCCGATGAGCGGGTGCGACTCCGGCAGATCGCGCTCAGGCGTTTTGAGGGTCCTGCAACGCGGCAATGATGTCGAGGATTCGAGTGTCGGCATCAATGATCGGCAGTGGAGTGGAGCCGGCACCGAAATGCCCGCCACCGCCGTAGCTGGACATCAGGTCACCCACACTGACCTCGCAGGTCCGGTTGAAGATCGAGTGCCCGACATTCACCATCACCCGCTCTCGGCCTTTGAATTGAGCCCGTACGGAGACGTTGGCTTCCGGAAAGAGGGTGTAGATTAAGAAACGATTGCCCACCGTCGGATCGGGCACCCCTCGGAAGTCGGTGAAGACTACGTTGCCGTCCAGCCGTGAGTGCTTCATCAGCTCCCAACAAAACGCCTCGTTTTTCTCGAACATGCGCTGGATCCGATCCCGGACCGCGGGTTTCACCAAGACCTTTTCTAAGGGCTCCTCGGCCAACCAATCGAGGCATTGGCGGAAGTAGGCTTCTTGATCCTCGTGGCCGGTGCGGGGATCGACGGTAAATCCCAACAGCACCCATCCCTGGGGTTTGAGGACATCGCTCTCGGAAAGCTGGGCGGAATCGAAGCGATCCGTTTCCTCCACCATCCGGCGATGGTGCTCGGCCCGGCCGAAGTATTCCCACACCAATTGGGCGGCACTGGGTGCCTGTCGATAGATGCCCTCGAATTGCGCGGGCGGCTTTTCATTCGAGTCGGTGAGCAGGTGATGGTCGAACCATCGACCGCAGTCCGGGTGATAGGGGAGATTGGCCAACGTGTCGTCGGCCCGGATTTCGACTTTCTTGTCGGTGATCTCTTGGGGATGGACCAAAAGGAGCTCATCCACCTTTTCGTTTTCCATGAACAGTATCGCGCAAGCGAGTCCGTCGAGATCTGCCCGAGTCACCAATCTCATGCTCATCCTCCAAAGCTTGAGCCGACATTATTTCCCAGGAATCCTTCGAATCAAAGTGGCAGAGAATTTGACGGCAGGCCTTCCGCACCGGATACCGCGGAACATTGTCGTATGATCCCAGCGGTCCATGATCGGATCCATGAATCGCTGCGAGCCGGGTAGCAGGGCGGTCAGCAAATCAAGATGGGCGTGCCGGGACGATGCTCGGCGGAGCTATTGCAAGTGAGTCCTAGGAATCAGCAGTCGTCCTTAGCCTGGAAAGCCGGTCGCTTGGCCGGAATGATGGGCCGCAGGATCAAACAGTCTTGGCAGAGTGTCGGGGTGCCCGCGACCCGTCGACGGCGAGCCACGGAGCAGGACCCTCGGTTCGCCCGCTGGTATGCCAACTTGGAAATTCCCTACGGATCCGATCTGGCGACCGTCAAACGCGCCCGAAAACGTCTTCTGTCTCGCTATCATCCTGATCGTCACTGCGGTGATCCCGAGAGGGCGAGGAAAGCTGTGGAGCTGACCCTGGCGATTCAGCACGCCTACGAGCAATTGGCCGCGAGGCTGGAGGCTGATCGATGACATCGATCGACGGGTCCGGCAGCACGGATCGGCGCAGCGGTGCGAGATTCGTCGCTGTGGGCATCCTTTCGAGCAAAGTATTCGGCCTGGTACGGGAGATGTTCTATGCCAGGTATCTCGGCATCGGACCCCATACGGACGTGCTGCGCCAAGCCTTCCGGGCGCCCAATCTGCTGCAAAACCTTCTTGGAGAGCAGACTCTCTCGGCGGCTTTCATTCCCATCTATTCCCGCATGCTCGAGGAAGGGCGGGAGGAAGAGGCCGGGCGATTCGCGGGCGCGGTCTTCGGCCTTCTGGTGGCGACGGTCAGCGTGTTGGTGCTGATCGGAGTGATGTTCGCGCCTTGGATCGTCGCGGTGCTTTCTCCGGGTTTTCTCGCGGATGCGACCAAGGTCGCACAGGGCGAGATGACGGTGGATCGCTATCCGTTGTTGGTCAGCGTGGTGCGGTTGATTTTTCCCATGACCGGATTCATGGTGCTGGCGGCCTGGACCATGGGGATTTTGAACAGCCATCGGCGGTTCTTCTTGCCGTATATGGCCCCCGCTTTCTGGAATATGGCGATCCTTTCCGGGCTCTTTTGGATCGCCTTTCGACAGGACCGGCTGCTCACCCCGGCGGGAGCCAGTCTCGACGAGCTGACGGCCATGCTCTACGGAATTTGTGTGGGCGCCATGGTCGGAGGGCTGCTGCAATTTCTGGTTCAGCTGCCGCTCGTGCTGCGGCTGACCCGAGGAAATTTGCGCTTATCTCTTTTCAAACGGGTGAAGGGCGTTCCCGAGGCCCTGGTGGCGGTAGGTCCAGCCCTGGCGGGACGCGGGGTCGTTCAGCTTTCGCTCTATTTGGACACGATCCTGGCCTCTTTGCTGGCGGCGGGCGCTCCGGCCGCGATCGCCTTTGCCGGGCCGTTGAACAATCTTCCGCTCGGAGTCTTCGGCATGTCCGTCGCGGCGGCGGAGCTGCCCGAGCTGTCGCGCAAAGATCCGTCGACTGCGCGTCGTGCAATCGCCGAACGGATTGGTAAGGCGGCTTCACAGTCGGCGTTTTTGGTGGTCCCTTCCGTGTTGGGCTACTTGGTCTTCGGCTTTTTGGTGGTGGGCTTGCTCTATCGGGGCGGTGAGTTTCAAGTCGCCTCGAATTGGTTGGTCTGGGCGGTGTTGGCCTGCTACACCTTCGGGCTGCTGCCGTCGACCCTCTCACGCTTGATGCAAAACTCCTTCTTCGCCTTGCGAGACACCAAGTCGCCGGCCAAGATCGCAACGGTTCGCCTGGCGGCCTCCGCGATCGTGGGCCTTGGGCTGATGGTCTGGCTGGATCAATTTTCGGTCACGGAAATCACCGGGGCCCCCGGAGGAGAGCGGCTTTTCTTCGGCGCCTGCGGCTTGGCTATCGCCTCCAGCCTGGGGGCTTGGGGCGAGCTTCTCCTGTTGATCAGAAGCCTCGGGCAGAAGCTCCCGGAGCTGACTCTGCCTTTTCCGAGAATTGCCCTATTTGTCGGACTTGCGGCGGTCGCCTGTGGTCCGGCATCGGCCCTATGGTGGTGGCTGCGAGAGTCGAGCCTGCTCTTGCAAGGCTTTGTCGTGCTCGGAGCCTATGCGGCTTGCTACCTCGGCTCGGCGGTGCTGCTCGGGTTGCCGGAGATCGAGCTTTGGGCCGGACGGTTGCGCCGTCGACGATCCTGAGGGGGCGGCAGGTGACGAGATGGGCGCCAGCCGGGACGAGTGAATGACCGATCCGCCTCGAAGGCCGTATTACAATGAAGAAAGCATTCTTCAGAGTCTTGCGGAAGGGGGCCGTCATGCAGAAAAGCACAATTCAGAATTCTCCGCGGCAATGGGTCGGAGCCCTGGGCCGATCCATGATCTCGTGGTCGATCCTGGCATGCCTGCTCGGCGGGACCATCGCGTGCACCTCGACCGGATCGTTGGACGAGGGGCCACTCGATCGCAGACGGCTCGTGAAGTTGCTCAAATATCGGGGTTTAGACCCGCATCGAGTGATTCTGCCCTATGGGTTGACGGAAGAGATGCGGCGGTGGGTGAAGGATGAAGTGCCGAAAAAATACAGCTCGGAGGATCGGTTGAACCGCCTGCGGGACGGGCTTCTGGCCAACCGAAATCTAGCGATCGAATATACCTGGGGTTATACCGGGACCGCGGCGGAGGTATTTCAGTATCGGCGCGCGAACTGCTTGGCCTTCACGAATCTCTTCTTGGGCATGGCCCGAGAGGTGGGGATTCCCGTCTACTTTTTGGCGGTCGAGAACGTGGAGACCTACCGCAAAGAAGGCAATTTGGTCGTGATCTCCGACCATATCGCCGTCGGTTTCGGGGACGGGCCGAGTCGAAAAATCTACGACTTCTCGGAGAATCCCCAGGACGACCTACGTTTCGTGCGCAAGATTTCGGATTTACGGGCCATCGCAATGTTTCACTCCAACCGAGGGGCTGAAGCCTTGCAAGCCGGCTCGGTGAAAGATGCCCTGGCTTGGTCCGAGCTGGCGGTGGCGATCGACGAGACGTTGCCCAGCGCCTGGGTCAACCTCGGGGTCGCGCGGCGGCGGGCGGCTCAAGTGAGTGGTGCCGAGCAAGCCTATAAAAAGGCCATCGAGCTGGATCCTCGGGTTTATTCCGCCTACCACAACTTGGCCGCCTTGCTGCGCACCGAGAATCGCTTATCCGAGGCCGAGGCGTTTGAAGAGGCCTTGGCGGATTCTCCCAACCAGAATCCCTACACCTATCTCTCCCTTGGGGATTTGAGCATGGAAGCGGGACGCCTCGGCGACGCGGAACGCTTTTACCGCCGGGCCGTGAGCCTTTCCGAGGGGGATGCCGAGTGTTACGCCGCCCTGGGACAGCTCGCCGTGGCCAGTGGGGATCTTCGATTGGCGAAGAAAATGCTCCGCAAAGCTCAACGCTTCGAAGGCGGCGGACCTCGAATCCTCAGCCTCGCCTCGGCATTGGGGGGTAGCTCCTAGGTAGTGAACCCGGGCGATCTCGAATAGCATCGGCGCATGCAAGATTCGAAAGATCGCTACTGGCAGATATGGGTCGACACCGGTGGCACCTTCACCGATTGCCTGGCTCTAGCACCCGATGGGCAGCTACGGCGGGTGAAGGTCCTTTCCAGCAGCGCGCTCCGTGGAACCGTCACCTCGGTGCACGGAGCGCGAGTCGTCTTCGGCGCTTCATGGAGCGTCGTTTCGGGATTCGCCGACGGTGCCGCGTTCCGGATTTTGGGCTCAGGGGTCGAGGGGACCGTGATGAGCAGCGATCGCGGGACTCTCGAGCTGCAGCAGGAGCTGCAAGGTGTCTCGCCGGGAGTCGCGTTCGAGCTGCTCTTCGACGAGCCCGCTCCCGTGCTCGCCGCCCGCTTGATCACCGACTCAGCCAATCTGGAGTCGCTGCCCGCCCTCCACATGCGGCTCGCCACCACTCGGGGCACCAACGCGCTGCTCGAGCGCCGAGGCGCTCGTACCGCCTTGCTCGTGACCCGGGGCTTCGGCGATTTGTTGCGGATCGGGGATCAGCATCGGCCGGAGCTTTTTGCCCGCCGGGTCCGTCGCCCCGAGCCGATCCATCAGAAAACCGTCGAGGTGCTCGAGCGCCTGAACGCAGAGGGTGAGGTCATCGAGCCCCTCGACGTCGATGGCGCCCGCTCGGCCATCTCAGAGCTTCGGCGCGAAGGGTTCGAGTCGGTCGCCATCGCCTTCATGCATTCCTACCTAAATGTCGATCACGAGCAGTCGGTATCGGAGATTGCCCGCCAAGCTGGATTCTCCTTCGTGTCGGCCTCCGCCGAGCTCACTCCCACGATCAAGATCCTTCCGCGGGCCCAGACCGCGGTGGTCGACGCCTATCTTTCGCCGGTAGTGGGCAATTACCTCGACTCGGTCGGGGACGCGGTGGGTAGGGAGCGGCTTCAGGTCATGACCAGTGCCGGTGGCCTGGCTGACGCCGCGAGCTATCGGGCGAAGGACAGCCTGCTTTCGGGGCCCGCGGGTGGAGTGGTCGGCGCGGTCCGCCGCGGACGTGAGCACGGTTTTGAGAAGCTGATCGCTTTCGATATGGGCGGGACGTCCACCGACGTCTCTCGCTATGACGCCGAATTTCAGTATCGCTTTTCCCATGAGGTGGGAGGGGCGACGCTGGCGGCACCGTCGCTGGCGATCGAAACGGTTGCGGCCGGTGGCGGCTCGGTGTGCCGCCTCGAGGACGGGGTGTTGAAAGTAGGCCCCGAAAGCGCGGGAGCTTTTCCGGGGCCGGCCTGCTACGGTGCCGGCGGACCGCTGACGGTAACCGACGTCAATCTCCTGCTGGGAAGGTTGGATCCCGATCGGTTTGAGATCCCGATCAATCCTCGGCTCGCCTCCGAGCTCGCGGACACTCTGCTGGAAGAGCTGAGTGACGGGTCGGATCTTTCCCTGGAGCACCTGCTGTTGGGTTTTCTGGCAATCGCCAATCAGCGGATGGCAGATGCGGTTCGGCAGATCTCCGTGCGCCAGGGGTACGACCCATCGGAATACGCCATGGTGGCCTTTGGCGGCGCCGGTGGTCTTCACGCTTGTGAGGTCGCCCAGCAGCTGGGAACGTCCGTGGTGCTTTGGCCCAGGGAAGCCGGTTTGTTGTCGGCTTTGGGATTGGGGGCGGCCGTGGTGGAGCGATTCGCCGAGCGCCAGGTCTTGGAGAATCTGGAGGCGGTCGGTGATCGGTTGACCACCTGGCTCGACGAGCTGGCGGCCCAAGCGTTGGCGGAAGCTGAGCAGGGCGGAGCCGACCAGGGCCTTTCGGAAGACGAGCCGGCTCGGGAGGTCGGGGATAGTCGGGATGTCGGGGATAGAAGGAGTGTCGGGGATCTCCAGGTACGACGACGTCTCGCCTTCATGCGATTGACGGGGCAGGAGAGCACCTTGGAGCTCGAGGTCGACGGCTCGCTGGAGGCGCTGACATCGGCGTTCTTGGAGGCCTATGAGGAACGATTCGGCTATCGACCGGCGGATCGGGCCATTGAGCTGGAATCGATTCGAGTCGTGGTCTCCGCGCCGCCGCTCCTGGGGGAAGGCTCATCCCTCTACGAAGCTAAATCGGTGGCCGAACCGACGGTAGGGGGGGCCGGGAGTGCCGTTCAGGCTCGCCCGGAGGGCGTCCAAGCCGCTTGCTTTGAAGGTGAGTGGTTGGACACCCCGGTCTACGATCTCGAGTCCTTGGCTCCGGGCTCCGAGCTGAGCGGACCGGCTTTGATCTTCGATCGTCACGCTTCATTCGTGGTGCCCGGCGGTTGGAAGGTGAGCTGTACGGCAGCCGGGACCGTGGCCCGCTTTCAACCCTCAGAGGAAGCGTCCTAATCCGGCTCGCACCGGTCCCAGCTCTTCTTTGAGCTGGATGAGGAGCTCGGAGGCACCGCTGAGACGGCCGGATTTGGCCTCTGATTCCATCGCGCTGCAGACCGCGCCCATTCTTTTGGCACCGAGCATCTGACAGCTGCCCTTGAGGGAGTGGGCTATTTCGTGGACGCTCTGGGCTTGGTCTTCTCTGATCAACCGATCCAAGTCCTGGATCGCCTGGCTGGTGTGATCCAAGAAGCTTTTGATCAAGGGAATGACCCGCTCCGGACGCTGGCGGTAGAGCTGCTCCACCAACGGAGTGAGGATCGGCTCTTCGGAGTCCAGCTCAATCCTGGGATCGGCACCCTCGTCCGGTGCAGTGTCGGTCGCTTTCGTCTGGGGCGCATTCGTCTGGGTCGTGCTCGTCCCAGCTTCGTTGGCCTCGGTCTCTTTCTCCCGGTCCGGCCTCGGTTCGGCCGGGCTTCGGTCCGGCTGGGCTTCGTCAGGGAGCTCTCGGACGACTTCATCCGGCGTCGGGGCCTGGGCTTTTTGGGCGCGCTCGGAGCATAAGATCAGAATAGATTCCAGCTCTTCTTCATGGATCGGTTTGGTCAGGAAATCGACCATGCCCGCATCCAAGCATTGCTCCCGGTCTCCTTGCATGGCGCTGGCGGTCATGGCGACCACTTGGGGACGTAAGCGCGGTTCCACTCGGCGGTGGATCTCACGGGTGGCTTGAAGGCCGTCCATGCCCGGCATCAGCACGTCCATCAGCACCAGGTCGTAGCGGCGCTTTTCGAGCGCCTGCAGCGCTTCGTGCCCGTCACCCACAACGTCTACCCGATATCCGCGGCGGGCAAGCAGAAGCCTAGCGACCTGCTGATTGGTGGGATTATCGTCGGCGACGAGGATTTCCAATGGATGCTTGATGGCGAGATGGGCGTCGAACTCTTCGGAGATCTCTCCGCGTACCGGTAGCCGGGCGGCCCGGGCGAGAATAGTGAAGTAGAAGAGAGATCCCTTTCCGAGCCGACTCTCGACACCGATTTCACCTCCCATCAGCTCCGTCAAGCGCCGACAGATGCTCAGCCCGAGTCCGGTACCTCCGTAGCGTCGGCTGGTGGACGCCTGGGCTTGGCTGAAGGCATCGAAAATCTTCTCCTGCTGCTCGGGGGCAATGCCGCAACCCGTGTCCACCACCTCGATCTTCAAACGAAAATTACCCGTATCGATGGGCTCTGCGTCGACCCAGACCTTCACCGAGCCCTTTTCAGTGAACTTCACCGCGTTGCTCAGCAGGTTGACGAGCACCTGCCGGATGCGTACTACATCTCCTTCCAGGGCTTCTGGACAGCTGTCCGAAAACCCGAAGGTCAACGATAGGCCCTTGTCGGCGGCCTGGGATCTCACCATATAGGTGGCGTCGGCCACGGTTCGGTGTAGATCGAAGGGTTGTTTCTCCAGCTCGAGCTTGCCGGATTCGATTTTGGAGAAGTCGAGGATGTCGTCGACCAGGTCGAGCAGGGTATGGCAGCTCGCCTTGAGGGTTTCGGTAAAGGTCCTCTGATCCCGATCGAGCTTGGTGTCCAAGAGCAAGCTGGTCATGGCCACGATCGCGTTCATCGGTGTGCGTATCTCATGGCTCATATTGGCTAGAAACTCGCCCTTGGCTTGATTGGCGGCTTCGGCGGCGTCCTTAGCGGTGGAAAGATCCCGCTCCGCCATTTTTCGTCGGCTGACGTCGTAGGCGAAACCGAGGATGGCGGTCACCCTCCCTGATTCCAGGGAGGGTTTGAGCACCCATTCGGCGGTGACGTAGGTCTTCGCCCGCGTTTTGAGGCGGATTTCGAGTGGGGGAGGGGTATCACCCAAGGTGACTTGGTGGATGGCGGCGACAAGCAGCGGTCTATCTTCGGAGTGGGCCAGGGAGGTCATGGGGCGGTCCTGCCAAACCGCCACCGGCCAGCCCGTCAGCTCCTCGAAGGCTGGATTGATCGAGCTGATCGAGCCGTCCTCTACGGAAAGGGTGAACGTGACCACCGGCGCCTCGCGAACCAAGGCTCGGTCCTGGCGCCGTCGCCTGTGGTTGCGCTGCAGTGATCGAAGCTCCAAGGAACGTTCCGAGCGCAGTCGACGAATGATTTCTTGCCACGCGGCCCGATCGGGGGGCTCGTCTCGCAAGAAGCCCATTTGCTCGAGCAGGGCCAAAGTGTCGGTGGGAGACACAGCCGCTCCTTCAATGCTCTCCGGTGATCGGTACACGCCGAACCGGCGTGGTGAGCCGACGGCTTTCGAGGGCCGGCGACTCGCGGATTCTACCTCGCTGAGCGCTCAACAATTGTTGAGGCCTATTTCAACATCGCGGCAATGTGCATTCCAGCCCTGAGCTCTAGAGTTACAGAGTCTTATCCAGCTCCGGGTTTTCCTATTGGAAAAGCCTAAACGGAGCCTCTTTCATGTTCGGCTCGCTCACTTTTCGTCGTCAATGGTTGCGGCCATGGGGTACACGATGGACTTCCTGAATAGCTTCGCGGGTGATTTTCAGTCGAGTAAAGCTGAGACATTCTTGCGCCAATGCGAGGATGTGACGGACTGGAATACGGTTTTCGAGTGCGCGGCTGAGCAAGGTGTAGACGGTATCTTGCTCCAGGCCATGTTGGACCAAGGTATGACCGTACCTCGAGACGTCCTCAGCAGGTACGGGGGACGATTGGCCGCGCAGCACTTCCTGCACAAGCAACTGAAGGCCATTGAAGGGCGGGTCGCGAAGGACTTCGCCAAGGCCGGTATACGTGCCGTCGCGTTGCACGGTCCGTCCATGGACGAGCGAATCGGCTCCATTGAGGTCGGTATGCGAGCCGCCAATCAGCTGTCGTTTCTCGTCTCCAGGCGGGACTATCTGAAGGCTGCGGCGTTGCTGTCGGGATATGACGGCGCGTTGATCCACCTCCGCTGCAACTTGCCGAACGGACTTTGTGACGTCCAAATCGATGGTCTGCTGCGTCGAGCGGTTCGCTACGAGAACCAAGCCGGAGAGTGGATTTGGACGCTCGCTTCGGAAGATGAGCTGATCGTGATGGCGACGGATTGCCAGGCCCGGGATTTCGGACGCCTCGGCTGGCTCTACGATCTCAAGCTGTTCATCGAGAGTCATTACGAGCTGGAGAAGGACTTTGTCGCGGCCAGGGCCGACGAGCTGGGTTTGGGGGGCGTTTTCCAGGGCATTCTCGACCTGCTCAGCGCATGCCTGGGGACCAGCCTGGACGACTTGGGACCGTCCGCCGGGAATTGGCCGAGTGTTTCCGGCGGGCCGCCGCTCAGCCAACGGGTGGCTTGGCAGCTGGCAGACGATGTGCTGGCAGAAGCGGTATCCACGTCCTGGGGCTTGCGGCTCTGGGCAAAGAAGGCTCCCTAACCCTCGGCTTCCCCGACCGCTCGCCGCGGGTCAGCGCCTCGGATCCAGAATCACAATTCGCACGGGCGGTGTCCTGCCGCCCGCTATTCCTGTTGTAGGATAGGCGCATCTACTGAGAGCCGGCGTTGGGGCGTGCGCACCCCACGGGGCATCTCTATGTTGCGATCCCTGTGCCCCCCCCATCAAACTGACCTCACTGTGAGGAATGGGCACGGGACGTGGGTCCGGGCGGTCCAGGAGCGGCGAGGTTTGATGTCCAACGATATCCGGGTCCTTATTGTGGACGACCATCCAGTCGTCCGCGAGGGAGTACGAACATTGCTTTCGACCATCTCCGGCCTCGAAGTCGTCGGAGCTGCCAAAGACGGCGCCGAAGGCGTGGAGATGGCGGAGCGGCTGATCCCCGATGTGGTGCTTATGGATCTCTTCATGCCGGAAATGGATGGGGTCGAAGCCATCCGCCAGGTGTTGGCGCGGTGCCCGAGGTCGGCGGTGTTGGTGCTCAGCGGCACCAGTGGAGACCAGAAAATCTACGAGGCGGTCCGGGAGGGTGCGTTGGGTTATCTTTCGAAGGATGCCGAGCCCGACGACTTCGGCCGGGCCATCCGGCAGGTGCATCGAGGTGAGCCCTTCCTATCCCCGGAGCTGACCCGCAAGCTGATCTCCTCACGCTCAGAGCCGATGGTGCCGCAGGAAGCGTTGACCCCCCGAGAGGTCGAAATTCTGGGCTTCGTATCCCAGGGCTGGGATGATGATCGCATCGCCAACGAGCTGCATGTGGCCAAGGTCACAGTCCGCACCCACGTCAAGAATATCCTCGATAAATTAGGTCTCGGGAATCGTGTCGAGGCGGCGCTCTACGCCTTGAGGCAGGGATTGGCGCAATTGGAGGAAAACTGAGCTTCTTCCACTGAATTTTCATGCTCGATGACCTGGGAGTCTGCCATGCCTACCTTGATCGCCTCACCGTCCGTGATCGAAGCCGCCGGGAACAAGCCGAAAGTCATCGAAGAATTCATCGGACGGGTGAATTCGGGCACCGACGCGGTGTCGATCGCTCGCATGAAGAGCCCGTCCGGGTGGGTTGAGCCGGGCCAAACGCCCGAATTCGACGAGTACACCTTGGTGCTCGCCGGCTGTTTGCGGGTGGAGACCCGGGAGGGCGTCATCGACGTTCAGGCGGGCCAAGCGGTCATCACCCACGGCGGGGAATGGGTTCGGTATTCGAGCCCCACCGACGACGGTGCCGAATACGTGGCGGTGTGTCTACCGGCATTCTCTCCGGAGACCGTGCATCGCGACGAGTAGGTCCGCTTTCAAGGGCTCTGGATCACCCTGGCCAGCCGCCTCAGGCCCTCGCGGATTTCGTCTTCTCGAAGGTTGGCGTAACCGAAGAGCAGGCCGGGAATCTTCGGCGGCCGGGCGAAATATGGCGCCAGGGGATAGAGCCCGACTCCGAGAGCCCTGGACTCCCGCACCCAACGTTCGACATCGGACGTCGAGTCGTTGGGGAAGCTGACCATCAGGTGAATGCCTGCGGCGCTCGAAGCGGCCTGGGCTCGCGTTCCAAAAACGTCTTGCAAGGCTTGGCGAAAGACCTGCAGTCGATGGCTGTTGCGTCGGCGCATGCGGCGTAGGTGGCGGGCAAAATGCCCTTCGGCAAAGAAGTCCGCCAGCACTCGCTGCTCCAGCGACGGGCTGTGGCGGTCCGTGAGCCGCTTAGCGGCCACGAAGACTTGGACCAGGGAATCCGGCAGCACCACATAGCCGAGGCGTAGAGCCGGGAAAAGGACCTTGGATAGAGTGCCCACGTAAAGCACTCGACGGTGCTGGTCCAGCGCTGCGACCGCCTCCAATGGTGGCCCCTCGTATCTCAGCTCGCTGTCGTAGTCGTCTTCGATCACAAAAGCACCATGGGTATCGGCCCAATCCAAAAGGCTCAGGCGGCGTTCCACCGGCATCACGGCTCCGGTCGGAAATTGATGCGACGGAGTCACGTAGATCCAACGGGCTGCGGGATGCAAATCCGTAGGATTCAATCCCTGATCGTCGACCGTGCAAGATTGAATCTTCAAACCGGCGGCGGCAAAAATCTGGCGGGCTCCTCGATAACCCGGATCTTCGATCGAGATGGTGTCGTCTGCCTCGGCGAGCAACCGAATCAACAGGTCGATCGCCTGCTGGGAGCCGCTGGTGATCACGATTTGGGAAGCATCGGTTTCGATACCGCGGCTTTGACGCAGGTAACCGACCAAGGCTCGGCGCAGGGCGGGGCAGCCTTGGGGCGAATCGTATTCCATCGGTAGATGTTGCGCGTGGCGGCTCAGCAGCCGTCGCCAAACGGTGGCCGTGGCGGGATCCGGCAGGGCCAGCCCGTAGCGGAAATCAAAGGGCAAATCGTCGGCCGTGGTGGATCCGGGGGAGCGGGGTAGCTCATCCGGATCGGTCATCGGGCCTAGGTCGCTCAGCCGCCGGCCGAAGGCGGAAAGCTTGGGAAGTTGGCCCCGCATCGACTCCGGATCGCCGTCTCGGCCTGCATCCTGAACGGCTCTTTGCGTACGACCCTCGGCCTGGTCGATCCGCAACATGCCTTCCGGCAGCTCCGGCGCGACATAGGTGCCGGATCCTTTTCTCGACTGTCCATAACCTTCGTCGATCAGCTGCTGGTAGGCGGCCAACACCACGTTGCGAGAAATCCCTAGCTCTTTCGCCAAGGCTCGGGTGGCGGGCAGGCGGGTGCCACCCGGCAGGTGACCGCTCAGGATTTCGGACCGGAAATGGCGGTAGAGGCGACGGTAGAGGGGACCGCTGCCATCCAGGGGAATCAGCACCGTGAAGTCTCCCGTGAGCTCTCTCGTGAAGTCACCTGTGGAGTCACCTGTGATGTCACCTTGGAAGCTCCAGATCGTCGGTTCTCGGCAAAATTGGACCTAAGAAAATACCACGAAGTGGATCTTGTGAGGTGCCAATCGGCTCTCTAAGCTCTCCTTCGTGCCTGCTTTTCCGAAGGTTCTACAGACGAAGGAGCATTCCATGGCCCACGAATCCGAGCTTGCGACGGGGGCGTCCACCCCCGAGAACATGGCAGACAAAGAAGTCTTGAAGACCGCGAGGACCGAAATCGGACGGCGATCCAGCCGGGGTCGGTACGATCGGGAGACGGTGTATCAGATTTTGGACGAGGCGTGGATCTGCCACGTGGGATTCGTGTTTCACGGTAGCCCGTTCGTCTTGCCGATGGCCTACGGCCGACAGGGAGATCAGCTGGTTTTGCACGGGGCGGTCAACGGCCGGTTGATGAGCTCCTTGGCGGGGGGCATCGACGTTTGCGCCGAGGTCACTTTGGTGGACGGTCTGGTATTCGCCCGATCCACTTTTCACAGCTCGGTGAACTATCGATCCGTGGTGATTCTCGGCCGAGCCGTGCTCTTGGAAGGCGAGGAGAAAGTCGAGGCCTTGGGAGCGGTCGTCGAGCATCTCATGCCGGGGAGGAGCGCGGACGCTCGACCGTCGACGGTCCAGGAGCTTCGTGCCACCGCGGTGCTCAGCCTGCCGATTCACGAAGCCTCAGCAAAAATTCGGAGCGGGCCACCGGGCGACGCCGAAAAAGATCTGGATCTGCCGATTTGGGCTGGGGTCGTGCCTCTGGAAACCCGCGCGGGTGCGCCGATCACCGCTCCCGATATGCGTTTGCAGATCGGAGCCCCCGAATACGCTCGGCATTATCGTCGTCCAGGTCGCGGGCATGAGGAGGATCGGCTGCCGATTTGAATCCGGCAAATCATGCCCAATCCACTGTTGCTCGCTGCGCCTTAGGTTAGAATTCCCTAACTTTTTCAACCAGCGGGCATTCCTTGGCGGTAACAGCATGAGGTGGGCATGACGGTTCAGATCGGTTTCCTTTTCGCGGTCCTGGCGGTCATGGTCTACCTATTCTTGACCGAGAAGCTGCCGGTCGAGCTGACGGCGTTCATCGGTCTGTTGGTTTTGGTGTTTGTGGGATTCGTCGAGCCCGAGAACGCCTTCGTCGGCTTCTCGTCCCCCGCGGTCATCACCATGTTTTCGATCTTTTTCATTTCGGGGGCGCTGCTGCGCACGGGGGTCGCGGATTTCGTCGGCAAGAGGATTGCCTTCTTCTCCGGCGGCAAAGAAGTTCCGTTGATCATCCTGCTGATGCTGGTCGCCGGCATCATGTCGGCCTTCATGAATAATGTGGCCGCCGCCGCGGTGCTCTTGCCGGCGGTATCCTCGGTGGCTCGGCACGCCAACATCTCACCGTCCCGGCTGTTCATGCCCCTGTCGTTCGGCGCCATCCTCGGCGGTACCACCACCTTGGTGGGCACACCACCCAACATCCTGACCGCCGAGGTCATCCTGAATCAGGGTTTAGAGCCGTTCAGCCTCTTCGATTTCACGCCCATGGGTCTGTCGCTCTTGGGCGTCGGCATTTTGTTTATGACGACCATCGGTCGCCGGCTGATTCCGGAGCGGATCGAGGCCAAGCAGGCGGACCGTTCGAGCCACCTGACCCGGGCTTATCGACTCGATGAACGGCTGACCTCCATTCGCGTTCCCAAGGGCTCGAGCCTCGATGGCTTGACCTTGTTGGAAGCTCGTCTGGGCACCGCCTTGGCGGTGTCGGTGATCGGCGTTCGCCGAGGGGCGAAGAAGGTGCTGGCGCCGGGTCCGGATTTTCGTCTCCAGGGAGACGACCTGGTGGTGGTGGACGGTCGGTTCAGCGATCTCGAACGACTGCTTTCCGTGCAGGGAGTCGCCATCTCCAGCAGCCAAGAAGGGCATCTAGATCAGATCGCTTCTCAGGTTCATGGCTTGGTGCTGACCCTGCCGGCGGGGTCTGGTCTGATCGGTCGCTCCCTTCGTCAGCTTCATTTTCGCGATCGATTCGGAGTCTTGGTCGTCGGTATCCGCCGGGGCAAGGACATGGTGCGACAAGAGCTCGCCGGTCGAGTCTTGAGGCCGAAAGACGAGATTTGGGTCCTGGCCTCGGACCAACAAATGACCGAGCTGGCAGAGCAGAAGGGTTTGCATATTGAGGAAGAGCTGCCCCTGTCTCGGCTGATGGAAGACCGTATGTTCGTGGTTCAAGTGGCCCGCGATTCGCCCCTTGGGGGAACCACGATCCAGGAGAGCCGCCTGGGCGAGCTGGCGGGTTTGACCATCGTCGGCATTTTGCGCGGCGGTGAGACACTCTTGGTGAGGACCGGTGAGGAAGAGATCTTGCCGGGCGACGAGCTGTTGATTGTCGGTGAGTCGGAGCGGCTGTTGGACGTCTTGCAGCTGGGTGCGTTGCAGATCGAGCCCATCGACAAGGCGAAAATCGAATCGGAGTCGGTGAAGGTGGTCGAGGCGGTGGTCGCGCCCCGATCCGCGGCCGCAGGCTCGACCTTGAAGAAGCTCCATTTCCGCGATCGATTCGGCTTGCAGGTCCTGGCTCTTTGGCGATCCGGAGAAACCCATCACAAGGACTTGGCCAACAAATCCTTGCGGGTGGGTGACGGGCTCTTGCTGCATGGGCGCAAGACAAAAATTCAAGAGTTGGCGGCTGAGGACGATTTTGTCGTGCTGGGGCACGACGCCGAGCCACCTCGACGCTACGACAAGGCCCCGGTCGCCCTCTTATCCCTGGCGGTCATGATCGGCATCGTGGTCTCGGGTTTCTTTCCGATTCACGTCGCGGCGTTTTCCGGAGCGGTGATTTCCGTGCTCTTCGGTGCGTTGACCATGGATGAAGCCTATCGAGCTATTGAGTGGCGCGCCCTCTTCTTGGTCGCTGCGATCCTGCCTGTGGGCTCGGCCATGGAATCGACCGGCGCGGCATTGTTGCTGGCGGACAGCGTGGCGGGCATCGCGGAAGCTTACGGACCCTACGCCTTCATGGCGGCGCTGGTGGTCCTCTCCTCGGCTCTTTCCCAAGGGCTCGACGGCGCGCCGACGGTGGTGATCCTCGCGCCGGTGGTCCTGTTGACTGCGGAGAAGCTGCAGATCAGCCCTTATCCGTTGATGATGGCGGTCGGCCTAGCGGCGTCGGCGGCCTTCATGACCCCTTTCAGCCACAAGGCCAATCTGTTGGTGATGAGCGCCGGAGGTTATCGATCGATGGATTTCGTGCGGGTCGGCACGCCCCTGACCATTGTGGTGTTGATCATGTTGGTGGTCATGGTGCCTTGGTTCTTCCCCTTCTGACCGACCCGCCGAGGCACTCTAGTTGCTCATGGATTCCCGACGGCGGCGTCTTCCGCCGGTGCCTCGGATGCGGTCCAGGGCCGTCGAGCCACCGTATTTCTCCGATAGCTTGTCGTCGTAGTCGTCGGAGATCTCGGCGACTGCGGCCACAGCCCCCAGGAGGTTGGAGCGTTGCAGGGTCCGGCCGAAGAGGGAGTGGGAGAAGAAGATGTCGCTGCCGACCACGGAGAAGGCGCCGAAGGGCAGGGTGTGGTTGAGCTGGAGCAAGCTGGCCAACAGCTCGTCGTCGATATCGGCGCCCTGCACGCAATAGGCGACAATCGCTACGCTGGCTTCCTCCGGCCCGTAGGGCTCGGCGGAGATTTCGATCACTGTGGAGCCGTAGCGGACGTAAAAATGTCCGTCTTCGTCCTCGAAAGTTTCTTCGAAAAGCTCCTGCAAATATTCCCGCACAGTCTCGTAAGTTCTGCGGTGATGCCGATGGGCGAATTGCATTTCAAGAAATCCTCACATGGGTTTCGTTCGAGGGTTCTCGCTCGAGCCGAGAGCGGCTGAGATCCAATTGGAGACACCGCTAAGGATACCGGAATAGAGCTCTGGCGTCTCGTGAACCGGGAGCCTACGGGTCTGCTGAGGGATATTGTTCGGTTTTGACGCGTTAATGGATGACAAGTTAGGTCATAGCCCCATGGGGAGACTGGTTTCTTGACCCAACGTGAGCCGGCGTATGCTTAGGCTCTCGGTCGTAACCCCCAATGCCACATGCGCTTCAGACCGCGGAGATGTGATGACGGATCCGATGAACATGAGTCTCTCTACTTCCAGCCACCCCCCTGTCGCGGGCAGACGAAAGCCCCGGCCGGCTCCGACGGCAGAGCCCATTGCCCGGCTCGTGTTGCCGGCCATGCTGTCGTTGCCCAGGTGCCCGGCGTCCGGGCTTCCGCTGCCTAGGCGGTCATTGGCGGTGCTGCTCACCGCCGCGGCAATGCTCATGGCAGCGGCCGTCGCCTTGGGTGACGGCGATCGCGCCTCCGCAGGCGCGCCCGCGGAAACCTTCACCGACACGATGACGACGATTCGGGTCGAGGTTCCTGTGGAGGTGACCCTCGACGGTGAGCCGGTTCGCGGGCTGACGGCGGAAAGCTTCGAGCTCGTGGACGGCGGTGACGAGCAAGAGATTCTGTCGGTGGACGTCGTGGATTTGGCCCAGCTTGAAGCCGGCCCGGCTCGGGAAGGGCTGGACGTGCTTCCGGTCGTCGCTCGACGCCACTTCTTGTTGCTCTTCGATTTTTCGTTTTCCAAACCCGCATCCATCGAGCGAGCGCGTCAAGCCGCCCTGGACCTGGTGGCCAAGGATCTGCATGCGGCAGATCTCGTGGCGGTGGCGACCTACTCACTGAATCAGGGGGCCAGGGTCCAGCTGGCGTTTACTCCAGACCGAGATCAGGTCCGTGTCGCGTTGGCGTCCCTGGGACAGACGGAGTCGACCAAGGTTCGCAGTGATCCCTTGAAGCTTTTCCTCGGTCAGCCGGATCGCTCGATCGATGCGGACCTTGAGACCAGCCGAGGATTCAACGTCGACAACCGGGCGGGTGCCGATGCCGCCGGCACCTTTCGTTCGCTACAAGCGATGGCCGACAAAGCTCAAGCCACCCAAGGGCGCAGGGAGATCAGCGCCATGGCCAGATCCATCGGCGAGCTGGGCTCGATGCTGGCCGGTGTGGAAGGGCGCAAGCACGTCGTATTCTTCTCCGAAGGCTTCGACGGCAAGCTGCTGCTCGGCACCACCGACCAAGATCGTCGCAACGAGCTGAATCAGCGGGCCCAGACCGGTTCGATCGAGGATTTCGCAACCTTGGATTCGTCGGAATATTTCGGCTCTTCCGAGTCCCTGAATGTCCTGGAAAACATGAACCAAGAGCTGCGTCGAGCGGATTGCACGGTCCACGCTGTGGACATCGCCGGGTTGCGGGCCGAAGGGGGAGGCTTGGCCGGAGGCGCGAAAGACGGGTTGTTCATGATGGCCAGCGGCACCGGCGGCAGTTTCTACGAGAATTTCAACGATTTGGGTCAAGCCATGGGGCAGATGTTGGAGAAAACCAGCGTCACTTATGTGCTGAGCTATCAGCCGAAAAAGCTCGTCCACAACGGCAAATATCGCAAGCTGAAAGTGCGATTGAAGGGCTTGCCGAGAAAAGCCGAGATCGTGCATCGCCCCGGATACTTTGCTCCTGGGGCCGAAGCCGACAACGGTCTGGCCGCCCAATTGGATCTGGCGCAGCGTCTGTGGGACGGACGCGAGGGCGGCACCATTGAAGCGCGCATGCTGGCGACGCCCCTGCGCACGGAGAGCCGGCGCCTCGGTGCGGAAGGCTATGTACCCCTGCTGGTGGAGATTGATGGGCCCAGCCTCCTGCGAGCTCCGGCAGCGACGAAGGAAACGAAGAAGTCGAAGCGCAAACGGAGACATCGCAACAAAGACCGCAAAGGTGAAGGCGGTGCCGATGGACCCGCTCGGGCCGAGATTTTCGTCTACGCGGTGGATTCCGAAGGCGCGGTCGCGGACTTCTTCAGCCAGAGTGTGGGCTTGGACAGCACCGTGGCGGGCAAGACCCTCACGGAGCAAGGGCTCAAGCTCTACGCCCCTTTGCTCCTGGACGAAGGCACCTATGTGCTGAGGCTCTTGGTGCGAAACTCGAAGACCGGCCAAACCGGCCTGAGAATCAGCAAGGTGGAGGTGCCCGCCTCGGACGATACGGCACCGGCGCTGCTGGCGCCGTTCTTCCCGGAGTCCACCGACGCCTGGGTGCTGGTGCGCGGACGCCGACAGGACATCGATCCCGACGCCGAGCCGCCTTACCCTTTCTTCCACGGCTCCACGGTGTATACGCCCGCGGTACGACCCCGGGTGCGACCCGGGCAGGTGTTGCCGGTCTTTTTGGCCGGGTACGGGATCCATGGCGCCCAGGATCTGCTCAGCGAGGTGGTCGACGAATGGGGTCGATCCAGCGTCCAACCCAGGTGGCGCTTGGACGATCGCATGCAGCAAGGGGACGACGGTCTACAACGATATGTCGCCGCTTTTGAGGTTCCCGAGCTACCCCCGGGCTCCTACGAGCTGAGCTTAAGCATCAGGAATCAGCAGTCGGAGGACTCCACCCCGGGCAGCTTGCCTTTTGAGGTGGTCGCGGGGGATGACGGGGCCCTGAGCCGGTTGTTGACCCTCGACACACCCATCGACTTCGGACCTCGGGAGGAGGCCGACGCAACCCGCTTGAGATCGAGCGCGGAGACTTCCACAGCGGCCCTGGGAGGCATGGACATTTCCAATCCGTCCGACCGGGACCGTGAGGATGGAGATGGGCTCTCCAGCGACGAAATTCAACGGCAATACCGCGCCGCTTTGGACCAGCTGTCCCGCCCGGAGGGCTCAGCGGACGCGTTGATGCGACAGCTGGTTGCGGAGATCGCGTCCCTAGAGGTGGCGGCGGCCGGGAGCCAAGCGGATCGCCGACTCGGAAGGCTGGCCCGCAGCCAGATGAAAGTCGCCCAAGGCCTGGGGTCGAAGGATCCGGAGGCCATGGTGCCCCTGATGCTCCTGCACCACGACCTATTCCTGGTTCACAAGGAAATGCGCCGGCCCTACTTGGCCCACCACAGCCAAACCGTGCTCCAGGAGCTGGCCACCACCTATGCACGCATGGGGCGCTCCCGGGGCTCGAAGGTTGTTGCGGCTCGGGCGTTGGCAAGCCTCGGAGGGCATTTGGAAGCCGCGGGGCGCCAAGCGGGCCTAAGGCTCTTCGAGCAGAGTCTCGCCCTCGATGACGCCAACGAGGCGGCTCTGTTGGGCTTAGCGGCGTTCTATGAGAAGCGGGGCGGCCCCTACGAAACGGCGGTTCGCTATTTGGAGCAATTGATCGACCGCAGACCGAAAAGTCGGGAAGGCCGTCTCCGGTTGGCGCTCAACCAGGTGCGGGTGGCCGAGCAAGGAGGAGCTTTGGGGCGTCAGTCGCAGCTGAAAGCGGCTGAGAAGCATCTTCAATTCCTGCTCGACGGTCCGGAGTCGGATTGGATCTACAGTCTGGCGGCCCAGGAAGCGGCCCGGCAGAAGGCGGGTAGAGGTGAGCTCAAGAAGGCGATCGATGTATTGGATCAAGCCTTGGTCCGTATGCCGGAGGAGCAGAAGCTGCACCTTCTTCGCATCTACTTGATGGACCGCTCCAAAAGAGCGAGCTCCGCCCAACAAGCAGCGCGCCATTTGGCGGGCTCTCTGGCGGGGGCGGCCCCGGCATCTCGGGGGCGCTATAACCAATGGCCTTCGACCGCCCTCGACGCCGATCGCCGCGCCCTGCGCGAAGGCGCCATTCGGCGAATCACGGTGGCCCGTTCGGGCTCGGCCACGGGAGCCGGCGAATGAGAGCTTTCCACCGATGGATCTCGATCGTTCTGATGATTTTGGCGGCCTCTGGCCTCGGGGCCCTCGAGGTGACCATCCTGACCCCTTCCGGTTTGGAGACGGTTTTCGGTCGGGTGGAGGTCAGCGCCGAGATCCATCTCGACGAGGGGGAGATGGTCCGGGAGGCGGTGCTCTTCGTGGACGGTAGGGCCCGCGGGCGATTGACCGAAGGCCCTTGGGTTTGGCAAGTGGATGTCGGACAAGAGAACCGGGAGCACCAACTTGAGGTCCGGGCGAAAAGCACCGCCGGGGCAGAGGCTTCGTCCTCGATTTCCACACCCGCCATCCGGGTGGACGACGAAGTGGCGGTGGAGCTGCAACAGCTCTACGTGACCGTGACCCAAGGCGGCTCTCGGGTGCTCGATTTGGAAGCGGATCAATTTCGAATCTTCGACGATGGTCAAGCCCAGGAGCTGGTGACCTTCGCCCGCGGGGATGTGGCCTTGACCGCGGTGCTGATGCTCGATTCCAGTGAGAGCATGCAAGGCGAGCGCCTGCAATCCGCGTTGCGCGGGGCGAGGACCTTCACCGCCGGCATGAAGGGTAACGACGAGGCCATGGTTATGTTGTTCTCCGACCAGCTGCTGCTTTCCACCCCGTTCACCCAGGACGCGGAGGAGCTCCAACGGTCCTTGGAAGGGGTGGCGGCACGCGGCAATACGGCGATCAACGACCACCTCTACTTGGGGCTGAAGCTCTTGGACGCACGCCAAGGGCGCCGGGTGGTGGTGCTGTTTACGGACGGCGCGGATCTCCACAGCGTGTTGGAGATGGAAGAAGTGTTGTGGAAGGCACGCCGAAGCCAAAGCCTCATCTATTGGATTCGGCTGGAAGACAAGGGGAACACCCGTCAATCTTTCTCCACCGCTTGGCGCGACGCCGAAGGCAATCGTCGCGAGCTCGAGGTGCTCGAAAAAGCCGTGCTACAAAGTGGGGGCAAGATCACCTCCCTCGAAAGTCTGGACCAGGTGGAGCCCGCCTTTCGAGACATTCTGGCCGAGCTGAGGGAGCAGTATGTGCTCGGCTATTACCCCAGCAAGATCAAGAACGACGAGAGCTGGCACGACGTCGAGGTGCGAATTCGAGGGCGAAGCGGGTTGAAGATCCGTGCCCGAGACGGCTACGTCGATTTCTAGACAGGTCGTGCACAGAATCGGGCTCCTCGGGGTCGGCCGGGAGGCTCGCCACCACGAGATGACGGTATGATGGGGGAGCGGTGAGGCCTCGGTGCCGGCCGCATGTCCTATCGAGTCGTTTTACCCATAGAGCTCCAGATTGAGTGATCGATATGAAGAGAATATTACTGTTGGTCTCGTCTTTGATGGTGTTGGCCGCCTTCGCTTGGGCCACGGTGCCTCGGGATGTCGGGGCAGCCGCCCCCGGCTTGAAGGAGCGAACCCAAACCGTTTTGTCCGAGGTCTATACGGTGGATCGAATCTACCGATCGATGATGGGCCCGTGGAGCGGACAAGAAATCGTGCTCGGTGACCCCGCGTTGGATGAGCGGGTTTGGATCACCGGCTATTCGGCGGACATGGTCGGTGCCGACGGGAAAACTCCATTGCCCCAAGAATTTATGTGTCACTCCAATTTGGATTTGGACGCCACGGAGCATATGCGGAAGATGGGGACCAGCCCGGCTTTCAGCTCTCGCTTGTTCACCCTCTCGCAGGGGCAGCTGGAGATTGATTTCCCCCCGGGTTTCGGCATTCCGGTACGTTCCACCGAGCCCCTGGATCTGACGACGCAAGTGCTGAATCTGAACCACGAGGGTGAGCCGGTGCAGGTCCGTCATCGGGTTTCCGTCGACTATTCCCTGGAGCGAGAGGTGGGCGAGGGCATGATTCCCTTGATGCCCATCGCCGCCTACGGCTTGGCGTTGACCGAGGGTGAGGACGGCTACTACGGCGTTCAGAATCCGGACTCCGAAGCCCACGGACCCGGCTGCCTAGTGGGGGAGTCGGCGTCGGATCACGGCTATGAAGACGGCCTCGGGCGGACCTTCTCGGGTCATTGGGTGGTGCCTCCGGGACGCCAGGAGAATCGAACCCTGGTCACCCGGTTGATGCAGGTCCCCTTCGAGACCACCATCCACTACATCGCCGTGCATCTACATCCCTTCGCGGAGTCCCTGCAGCTGAAGGATCTGACCACCGGAAAGGTGCTGTTCGAGAGCCGGGCGGAGGGCTTCGAGGATCGGATCGGCCTCGCCAGGGTCGACGCTTTTTCCAGCGCCGAGGGTATCGCGCTCTTCCCGGATCATGAATACGAGCTGGTGAGCCTGTACAACAACACCTCCGGCGAGCCCCAAGACTCGATGGCGGTGATGTACATCTATATTCGGGACGTGCTGCTGGAGCAGCGGATGGCGGAGCAGAGCCCGTCGTGAGCGAGTATGAAGGGTTGACGCCCCTTCTGACCCCCGGGGACATGATCCAAAACCGATACCGGATCATTCGGTTGATCGGTCATGGGGGCATGGGTGAGGTCTACCGAGCGTCGGATCTGGCGGCGGATCGGGACGTGGCGGTCAAGATCATTCTTCCCGAGCTGCTCGGCAACGACAAGGCGCGCGCGCGATTCGAGCGGGAGGTGCGCTGGACCCGAAGCCTCGACCACCACAACGTCATCAAGATCTTCGACTACTTGAAGATCCCTGCTATCCCCGGACGTGGCTCTTCCGAGCCCGTGCCCTGTGTGGTCATGGAGCTCTTGGAAGGAGAAAGTCTGGCGGACAGGCTGGCTCGCTCAAAGGCCCCCATTTCGCCCGAGGCAGCCAAGCCGATCGTGTGTCAAATGGCCGCCGCCCTCTCTGCAGCCCATAAGAAGGGCATCGTGCATCGGGACCTAAAACCCGACAATGTCTTCTTGGTAAACCGGGGCTTGGACCAACCGCCTCGGGTCGTGCTGACGGATTTCGGGGTGGCGAGAAAGGGAACAGATTCAGCTTTTGGGGACTCGGATCTCTCCGAAGAATCATTGACCGCGTCAAACATCATCGTCGGCACCCCGGAATTCATGGCCCCGGAGCTGTTGGAGCTGGAGGATGCCATTCCCGCCAGTGACATCTACTCCTTGGGCTTGGTCTTTTACGAGATGGTCACCGGGCATCGTCCTTTCGACGACGAGCGACCCCTACAAGCCCTGTTCAAGCGGGTGCAATACCCCGCGCCGTCCCCGCGTGAATACGTGCCCGAGCTCGACGATGCCACCGTTCAGGTCATCTCCGGCTGCCTTCGCCGTCGGCCGGAAGATCGGCCCGAGCGCGCGGACTTGGTCATCCATGGCCTCGACGGGGACGACTCCGCCTACCTCAAAAAAGCCTCCGTTTGGGGGCGCGAGCAGAACTTCACCGCCGGAGTCTCGGCGGTGCTGGCCCTGCTCGTGGCACTGCTGGTGTGGTTCTACTCGGGTTAGGGCCGCGCTCCATTTCGCTCAGGCCAGGTCTTCCATCTTCTCTACCGCTTGCTCGAGCTCCTCGAGCGCGGGCTCGAATCCAGCGGTGAAGACGTCCGGGTCGGGCATGATTTCCGGACACGAGGTGACGCCGATCGAGAGGCGCCCAGCGTAGGAGAAGACCGGTAGGATCACTCCCATGCCGTCGAAGATCGGCCCCATGCCGACCTGTGCCCTCAGGCGGGCTCCGGCCACATAGAGGGGAATTTGCGGGCCCGGCACGTTGGTGACCACCACGTTGAAGACAGGCCGGTGTCGCTCTGCTAGGTGCATACGGGTGTAGAGGCGGGCGGCGGCGCCGGCGACGGAGAAGGGCACGATATTTCCGGCGTCGGTGAGGGTACGTGCCCCGACCGCCCGGTTATAGACCTTGGAATCGTAAGCGCTCGACATGATCTTCATCAGCCGCTCGCCGGCATCGTCGAGATCGGTGGCCAGGGAGACCAACATGGCCGAGACCTGGTTGCCCATGGTGCCCCGTTGCTCTTCGGACCGCACCGAGATGGGGCACATGGCGACCAAGGGCTGCTCCGGTAGCTCGCCTCGGCCGTCTAAGTATCGGCGCAAGGCACCGGCGCAGAGGGTGAGGACCACGTCATTGACCGTAGCCGAAACCCGCTTTCGCACCGCTTTGATTCTTTCCAAGTCCATGTGGGCACAATCCCAAACCCGATCCTTGGAGACCTTGCCGTTGAGCACCGAGCGGGGGGCGGTAAAGGGAATGGGAGGCGGCTCGACGCGCTCGAAAGCCCAGGTGGCACCGCTGCGGATGACCCCCTTGAGGGTGTCGGTGACGGCACCGCCGACGCCCTTGGCTCCGGGAACCAATCCTTTTCCCGCTTCTGCCAACAGTCGCAAGCGAGAAGGGCTCGGCTCGGGGGAGCGCATGGGCGGTTGGGGTACTTCCCTGGGCTCAGGGGACGGATCATAGAGGGCAGACATCATTTCGCTGCCCGAGACGCCGTCGATGGCCGCATGGTGTACTTTGGAAATAATCGCCAGGGAGCCTGGTGTCACGTTGTCGATGGAGTTGAGACCTTCGACCACCAAGATTTGCCAAAGGGGGCGATCCCTGGGCAGGGGCTGGGCCAGCTCCCACTGAACCAAGGCCCTGAGCTCTTTCATGCCACCGGGTTCCGGCAGCTGGGTCTTTTCGATGTGCTGGTCGATGTCGAAGTCGTCTGCCTCTACCCAATAGGGCTTGCCGAGGTTTAGGGGAACGTCCGCCAGTTTTTGGGTGAAAGTCCGACTGGTGTGGAGACGGGACTCGACCAGCGCTTTCAATCGCTCGATATCGAATGGGCCATCCGGGGTGTCGGCGTCGAGGATCGACACGCCGCCGATGTGCATGGGGGAGGTTTCCGTTTCCAAATAGAGAAACGCGGAATCCAATCCGGTCAGCTGTTGCATGGGTACGCTCGTATGAAATCAGGTCGCCGGTTGGGCTCGCGCCTCGGCGACCTGTTGGTTGATCGGTCTCGGGTAGAGGTAGCGCCGCAGACCGTCGCGGCGGAATCGTTGCCACGCCCCCTCGGGCTGTGCCAAGCGATCGGCGATCACGTGCAAAGTCAGGGGGTTGACACCGAGGCCGCAATGGCTGCCGACGACCTCTACATTCTCGGACATTTCCGTCTCGTCGCCGACGCAGCACTGCCAAGCGGTGATGCCGTCGGTGCGGCTATAAACACAGGTGGTAGGAACCGGCGGCGTGCGCCGAACCATCTCATAGGTGAAGTTGTCGATCTCTTCGATCTTCCGCCCGGACATCCGTTCGAAGAGCTGCCAGCTGTGGTTCGCCCGGGGATTGTCGGTGAAGGGCGAGCCCAAGGTGATCACGGTGCGGATCAGATCCGGCTCGTGGTTGGCGATCCATCGGCTGTAGACACCTCCTAGGCTCCAGCCCACCAGGCTGACCTTGCGACCGTAACGTCGATAGATGCTGCGGATCCGCTTGAGCATCTGCCCTTCCAGCTGGGCTGAGAGGCCGAGGTTACGCCCTTGCTTCCAGCAGTGGGAGTTGTATCCCTTCTTGTGAAGAAACGTGCGTAAGGGACGGGTCGACCAACCGCTGGCGATGAAGCCTGGGATGACGACCACCGGATGGCCGTCGCCGTCGGGGCCATCGAGCAGGAAGGGCATGGACACGAAACTCGACGCGTATTCCCAAACAGCGCGACCTTCAGTGAGCAAATAGCGGATCGGCGGCGGGGGAGTTGCGGCGACTTCCTGTTCCATTCGGTCTCCTTCAGAGCGGTGGGAAAGAATCGGGACGAAGCCCATAGCCGGCTGGTGGTGCCGAGGTGCGGCATGCATGAAGCCGTGCCTACCCTAAGAAACTGAGCCTGATCATTATATCTAGAAGCAGAGCTGAAGCGGAAATTGGCGGGCAGCTCCGACTCGCATCTACCAATACCGTCTCGGAATGCAGGCGCCCGCTCGCCGCATGGCGGCATCATCGTGGTCCATGTGAGCGCTTGTTATCTTTACCTGATTCTCACTCAATCTTCATGAATGGCAGGGAAGGTCGGAGAGTACTGAAAACACGTCCTAAGAAGACTCTTCGAAACAGTCCAAGATGGAGGATGCGGAGCATGTGGACTGCCTGCCGAGGTTTGAAGTTTTTGATCCTGCTGAGCCTAGCGCTTTGGAGCTTGGCGTGCGGCGGCGAGGCTCCTTCTGGCCCTGGAGCTGAGAGCACCTCCAAGGAGGCGTCGCGAGCCGGAAGCGGCGGGGTCCGTCTGACCATCGTCTCCGGCTCGGAGAATAAGAGCCTGGAGCCTTTGGTGGTCGAATACGGCCGTCAGGTCGGCGCCGACATCGAAGTGCGCTACCAAGGCAGCGTCGATATCTCCCTGGCGCTCGAAAACGGTAGGAATGCAGATTTCGATGCGGTGTGGCCGGCGAACTCCCTGTGGTTGGTGCTCGGCGATCGGCACAAGGTCGTGAAGCACGAGAAGAGCATCATGCGTTCCCCGGTGGTCTTCGGGGTCAAGAAGTCCGTGGCCGAATCCTTGGGCTGGGTCGACAAGTCGGATTTGCGGGTCAACGACATTTTGGCCGCGGCGGAAGCCGGCAAGCTCCGATTCGCCATGACCTCCGCGACCCAAAGCAACTCCGGAGCCTCTGCCTATTTCGGTTTCCTCTCGGCCATGGCCGGCAGCCCCGACGTGTTGTCGATCGAGCACCTTGAGGATAAAGAGGTTCGCGATCAGGTTCGACGTCTGCTCAAGACCGTAGACCGTTCCTCCGGCAGCTCGGGGTGGTTGCGGGATTTGGTCATTCAGTCCTACGATCGATTCGATGCCATGGTCAACTACGAAGCCTTGGTGATCGAGGCGAATCAGGACTTGGAATCCCGTGGTCTGGAGCCTTTTTACGCCATCTACCCAATCGACGGCATGACCATCGCCGACTCCCCGTTGGCCTACGTCGACAAGGGAAGCAAGCGCAAAGAGGAGCTCTTCCTCGGGCTCCAAGAGCATCTCTTATCCCCAACGGTCCAAGCCAGCTTAGGGGCCTTCGGTCGTCGGACGGGCCTCTTGGGTTTGGATGCCGGGTCCATGGATCGCACCGTCTTCCGGAGTGATTGGGGAATCTCGCCGGAGCGGGTGATTTCTCCCATTCCCGTGCCGGAGGAATCCGTGGTGCGGGCCGCCCTCGAGCTTTATCAAACCGCTTTGCGCAAACCGTCGTTGACGGCCTATGTATTGGACTACTCCGGATCCATGCGAGGGGACGGCATCGCCCACCTCAAGACGGCCATGGGCACCTTACTCGACAAAGAGGTGGCTCAACGATACTGGTTACAGCCTTCGCAAGACGATGTCCACATCATCATCCCTTTCGATGGGGCTCCCCGGGCGGTGTGGCAGGCAGAGGGGGCCGACTCCGCGGACTTGCGTGTGTTGTTGAACAAGATTCGCAGCGCGGAGGCCGGCGGCGGCACCGACATCTACGAGGCCGTCGGCGAGGCGGTTGAGCAAATCGGTCGGTACGAAAACCGGTTGGCCGACTTCTTCCCAGCCATCATTCTGATGTCGGACGGCAAGTCCAAGGGTAGCTTGGAGCAGCTCGAAACCCAATTCCGCACGTCGAGCTTCGCCTACGACGTGCCGATTTTTTCCATCGCTTTCGGCAAAGCGGACGAAAGCCAGCTCGAGGCCTTGGCGGATCTGACTTCTGGCCGTGCCTTTGACGGCAAGAAAGACTTGGTCAAGGCATTTCGAGCCGCGAAGGGCTACAACTGATGAGGAGCGTTCGCCGAGTATGAGACCGATCGTACGCGAGCTGATCGCGGGCACTGCCGCCAGCGCGTTTTTTCTCGCTCTTCTGCCCCAAGGAATTCTCGGATTCTTGCCCTTGCTCGGTCTGGCGGGCGTGGTCTACCTCGGGGCTCGGTTGATGCTGCCCGCGCGCTCGGAGCGGGCTGAGCCGTCGTCCGTCGAGCCACCGTCCTTGATCGAGAAGGTATCGGCGGCGGCCCGACGATTCACCGATTTATCGACCGTGGTGTCGGGCAAAGAAGCTGCCGCAAATCTGCGCCGGGTCGCGCGGGCGGTCCAGAATTTGGCCAATCAATTCGAGCGCGAGCCGGAGACGTTGCCGGTCGCCGCGGAGCTTTTGGGTCTGCACATTCCCAGCGCCCTGAGCTTGGCGGAACGCCATGTTTCGTTGGCGGGTCAACCCCATCTCGATGCCTCGGCTCGTCAGGAGCTGGAAGAATCCGAGCGCACCATCGGGTTGGTGGCCGACGCATTTGAAGCGCAATATGCGCGTCTATTGGAGCAGGACGTGAGGGAGCTCAGGGTCGACCGCCTGGTCTTCGAGGAATTGCTACGACTGGACGACCGTCCGGGTCTGATGGGATCCGAGACGGTGGATGAGAAGGAACGATCATGAATTGGAAGCCGTTTGCGGGACTTTTACTTCTGGCAGCCGTCGCCGGTGCCGTCTACTTTTTTCAAGGTACCGAGCAAGGATCGGCGGGTCCGAAAGGAGCTGACGGCAAGGTCGAGGCCTCTGAGCGAATCGAGGTCCCCTGTTACGTCGGCGGGGAGAAATCCCGCTATTTGAAGAATCCTCGAGTTCAGGAAATTCTCGCCGAAAAATACGGCCTGGTGTTGAAGGCGACCAAGGCCGGCTCGATCGAGATGGTCACCACTTTGCCGGTGGAGCAGATGAGCTGCTTGTGGCCGTCCAATCAGGTCGCAGTGGAGCTCTACCGGGGTCGCAGCGGCGTGCCGCCGGCCTTGGCCCAGGAGACGATTTTCAATAGCCCGATCGTGCTTTATACGTGGGATGTGGTCGCTGAGGCCCTGGCCCAAGAAGGGTTGGTGGAGAGCCGCGACGGCGTGCAGTTTTTGACCGGATTCGATGTGCTCGTGGGGCACCTCGAGTCCGGAACGTCTTGGCAGGAAATCGGCCTTCCTCAGCTTTTCGGCAAGATCAAGATCTTCTCGACCGATCCACGCAAATCCAACTCCGGCAACATGTTTTCCGGCCTCATGGCAAATATGCTGAACGGTGGAGACGTAGTGGGCCCGGAAGCGTTGGAGACGGTGCTTCCGAAGCTCAAGAGTTATTTTGAGCGCATGGGTTATATGGAAAGCAGCAGTGGAGACATCTTTGAGAATTTCTTGAAAACCGGGGTCGGTGCGAAACCGATCGTGGTCGGCTACGAGAATCAGCTGATCGAGTTCGCGATCGAAAACCAACGCCATCTTGAAATGCTGAGGCAGCGGATCCGTACGCTTTACCCGGTGCCCACGGTGTGGAGCTCGCACCCGCTGATGGCCCTGGACTCAAAGGGAAAGCGTTTAATCGAAGCCTTTGAGGATCCCGAGCTCCAGCAGCTGGCTTGGACGCAGCACGGATTCAGATCCGGCCTGATGGGCGCCCAAAACGATCCCGCGGACCTGCCGGTGACGGGCCTGCCCGCATCGATCGAGGCGGTGGTCCCCATGCCCACTGCCGAAGCCATGGGGCGAATCATCGACGGCTTGTGATCGTAGCTTCGGCGAGAGATTCGGTCGGTCGGAAGGCCGGCATATCGGCAGCGAAGGGATCGGGTTACAATGCCGATGCCGACTCATGAATTAGGAAATACGCTCAGTGGACCGCGTGTGAAGGAGAGACGCGATGTTTGGTGCGATAGGACGATGGTTGAAGGCTTTGGCGTACTTGGTAACCGGTCAGGTGGATTCCGCCCGACGGACCTTGGATACGAATCCCCATGTGATGCGGGCGAAATACGACGAGATCATTCGTGAAAAGACCGCTCGAATCCATCAATACAAGCAGGCTGTGGCGCAGATCATTGCCCAAGAGCAGCAGAAGATCAGCAAGATTCGAGGGCTCGGCGAGGAGCTCGAGCGGCTCGAGAAGCTGAAAGCCGGCGCTTTGGCCAAGGCCAAGCAGGTCACGGAGAAGCTCAAAGCCGAAGGCAAGGGGCCCGAGCAGATCAAGGCCGACGAGGATTACAAGCGCTGCCTGGCCGCGTACAACGACTTCAACTCTACCTTGCAGGAAAAATCCGCGCGGGTGGAGGAGCTGGAGCAAGACGTCGAGGGCTACCGCAAGACCATCACCGACCACAAAGTGCAGCTCGAAGGTTTGCGCCGCGAGCTCGACAAGGTGAAATCCGAGTCGTCGGAAGCGGTGGCGGACATGATCACCGCCCAACAAGAGAAAGAAATCGCCGATGCCCTCTCGGGCATTGCCCAGGACGGCTCCGAGGAGGAGCTCAACCGTTTGCGCAATTTGCGTCAAGAGGTCCGAGCCGAGGTCCAGATCTCGAAGGAGCTGGCGGGTACGGACCACAAGCGCACCGAAGAGGAATTCCTGGAATACGCCCGAACCACGGAATCCGCCAGCGAGTTCGATGCGCTGATCGGGCTTGCGGAATCGGTCGATACGGGTGCGTCCGAAAAGACCGCCTCCGAAAAGACCGCTTCGGAAAAGGCCGGTCTGCCGGAATGATCCGTGCCGGAATGATCCGTGCCGGAATGATCAGCGCCGGAATGATCAGTCGGTGAGCCGGGCTCTCGACTACGCCTTCTTGGGGGTCGCCGGACGGGTTCTCAACTCGGGCCAAGCCAGGTCCTTGTTGATGTCCGGCGCCCTTCACGACCTCTTTCGAGTCGAAGCACCGGAGGGGTCCCAATGGGTTCCCTTGGTGGACTTCCTACGCCATCACTGGACCGTGCCCGGCAAAGTGCTGCTGGTGTACGAGCTGAATGGGCCGATTCGCTTCGCCTCCGACAAGGATCGGGAGACCCTGAAAGAGGCGTGGATCCACTGGCGGACGGGCGTGGATGGCGACACCCTGGCCATCCGTCGCATGCTCGACGGCAAGCGATTCGACCAAGGGGTCAAACAACTCGAGTCGACCTTCGACCAGAATCTGCAGAATGCCATCGGCAATCCGACCGTGGCCTTCGAGCTGTTGCGTCAGCTCTGCTCTTGCTCCCGCTTTCGCTCCGAGGACGGTCGAGCGGCTCTCGACCAAGATCTGCTGATTTTGATCGAGGGGGCGGACTTGGCTTTGCCCGAGGGGCAGGTGACGTCCCTTTCGGACGCCGATCGTCACCGGCTGGCGATTTGCACGGATTGGTTCTCGGACCCGGGATTTCTCGATGGCCGAGATGCGGTGGTGCTGTTGGCGGAATCCCGCAGCTTGGTCAATCATCGGATCGCCCGGCTGCCGCAGGTTCTCGAAGTGGAGATTCCGGCTCCCGATTTGGATCAGCGACGGGCCTTGATCGAGGAATATGTCGCGGATTTTCCGGATCTCGCCCTCGGGCAATCCGTGGAAGGCTTGTCGGAGCTGACCGCCGGGCTGTCGATCCACGCGCTCTTGCAGATGCTCAAGGGGGCCGCCCACGGAAATCAGGAGCTGAATCGGGCGGAGGTGGTCTCGAAGGTGGAGATCTTCGTGCAATCCCAGCTCGGCGAGGACGTGATCGAGATCAAGAAACCCTCCCACCGCCTCGAGGATGTGGTGGGCTTTACCGATCTCAAGGCTTTTTTGCGCAGCGAGCTGATTCCTCGATTCCAAGATTCCGGCGGTGGCGCCCTGCCCGGCGCCGCGGTGGCCGGGCCGATCGGCGGTGGCAAGACCTTTATCTTCGAGGCCGTGGCCTCGGAGCTCGACATGGTCGTGGTGGTGCTCAAGAATTTGAGAAGCCAGTGGTTCGGACAAACCGACGTCATCTTCGAGCGGCTGCGGCGGGCGTTGCAGGCGCTCTCGAAGGTGGTCATCTTCGTCGACGAGGCGGACACCCAATTCGGCGGCATCGGCCCGGGAGCCCACGCCACCGAGCGTAGGCTGACCGGAAAAATTCAGCAGATGATGTCGGATCCGGCCTTGCGTGGCAGGGTCTTTTGGCTGTTGATGACCGCTCGCATTCACCACCTTTCCCCGGATATCCGCCGGCCGGGCCGAGTCGGGGATTTGATCATTCCCGTCTTGGACCCCACCGGCGACGATCGCAGAGCTTTTCTAATTTGGGTCCTCGGCGCCGTGCTCAGCGAGTCGCCGACCGACGACGAGATCTTCCGACTGGACCAAGTCACCAAGGGATACTCGGCGGCGGCCTTCGCTGCATTGCGTGGTCAGCTGAAGGCGGCGGCTCGACGGCGAGAGCCGGGAGAGGATTTCGACATTGAGGCGGTGCTGGAGATCGCCGGCGACCTGATCCCGCCCGCGATTGGTGAGACCCGTCGCTACCAGACCCTTCAGGCGTTGCTCAACTGCACCCGTCGGCGACTGTTGCCGGATCCGGAAATGGACCTGGCCCAGCGCGAGGTCTGGAGCCGCGAGATTCAACAGCTCGAAGCCAAGGGCATCGGCTGAGCGCGGAGCCGAGACTCGATGAGGGTTTTGGTCTTGGAGCCGTTCTACGGCGGTAGCCATCGCCGATTCCTGGACCGCTGGCGCCAGGGAAGCCGTCACGACTTGGACCTGCTGACCCTCTCCGCCCACCATTGGAAATGGCGGATGCGCCATGGCGCGGTGGACTTTGCCGACCAGGCTCGGGAGCTGATGGGGCAGGGGGCTAGGTGGGACGTGCTCTTCTGTTCCGACATGTTGGGTCTGGCGGAATTTCGGGGCTTGTTGCCGTCGTTGCCCGGCTTGCCCAGCGTGGCCTATTTCCACGAGAATCAGCTGACTTACCCCGTGCGGGAGGAGCGTGAGCGCGACATGCATTTCGCGGTCACGAACCTGACCACGGCGTTGGCGGCAGACGAGATTTGGTGGAATTCCGCCTTTCATCGCGACGATTTTCTCGGCGCGGCGGAGCGCTGGCTGGCGCGCATGCCGAAGAGCCGGCTGTCGCAGGCCCCCGAGCGCATCCGCCGCAAATCACAAGTCGTGCCACAGGGGATCGAGATGCCGCCTGAGTCGGCGTTGGCCGCAAGGCGGGCGGGTGGCGATCCACGACCCCTGAGCATCCTGTGGGCCGGTCGTTGGGAATTCGACAAGAATCCGGAGCTTTTCTTTCAAGTCATCGAAAGGCTGGAGCGGCGTGGGGTCGACTTCAGGCTCAACGTGTTGGGGGAAAGCTATCGCCAAAGCCCTGAGATCTTTGAGCAGGTACGGACGCGCCTCGCTCACCGGATCGATCGATGGGGCTATCAGGCGAGCCGCGATGAGTATTGGCAAGCCCTATGCGCCTCCGATATTTTTGTCTCCACGGCCGATCACGAGTTCTTCGGCGTGGCCGCGGCCGAGGCGATCGCCGCCGGGTGCTTCCCCCTCCTACCGAATAGGCTGGCCTACCCGGGTCTCTTGTCGGCCATGCCGGAGTCACAGCGCAGACAGCACCTCTACGACTCAACCGAGGTCCTGGAGCAACGTCTAGTGGCTCTGGCAGCCCGGGTTGCGGAAGGGCAGGGTTGTTGGGCCGAGGATCCGGACATAGGGCGCAAGGCGATGGCTCCCTATGCATGGTCCGTAGTCCGCCACCGTCTCGACAATGGCTTGGAGCGGGTCGCGGGAGCAAGTGCCTTACTGGAGTAGCGCGGTGATTGCCTTCCGCCCGGCGACGCGTTAATTTACGCGGCCATGAGATTCCAAAATTATTCTTCTACCCAGGTGACCGCGCTTTTGGCGGTTTTGACTTCCCTCATTTTCATGGTGGCTCCAGCTTGTGCAACTGAGCCCATTCCGGCTCCCGCCGACGTGGCTGCGGCTCCTGAGGATGCGCAAGTAACGGATTCCGGCCTAGCGTCCAAGGTGCTGCAAGCCGGCACCGGTGAGAAACATCCGACCGCCCGGGATGAGGTCACGGTGCACTACACGGGCTGGACCACCGACGGCAAGATGTTCGACAGCTCGGTCGCGCGGGGCAAGCCCTCGACCTTTCCACTCAATCGGGTGATCGCCGGTTGGACCGAGGGCCTTCAGCTGATGGTGGTCGGCGAGAAGCGCCGGCTGTGGATTCCCGAGTCCTTGGCTTACCAAGGGCGGATCGGTCGGCCGGCGGGCATGTTGGTCTTCGATGTCGAGCTGATCGAGATCGTGAGCGCTCCCGAGGCTCCACCCGCACCCGCTGATGTGGCCGCACCCCCCGCCGACGCCACAGTCCTCAAATCCGGCCTGGCGATCAAGGTGCTCAAGCCGGGTCACGGCACGGTGAAGCCGAAGTCGCGGAGCACGGTGTCGGTGCACTACACGGGTTGGACCACCGACGGAAAGATGTTCGACAGCTCGATTCCGCGGGGCAAACCCGCGGTCTTCGGCCTCAACCAAGTGATCCGCGGTTGGACCCAAGGTTTGCAGGAAATGGTGGAAGGCGAGAAAGCTCGCCTGTGGATTCCGGAAAAGATGGCCTACGGCGGCCAAGCCGGTCGTCCCCAAGGCATGTTGGTCTTCGACGTCGAGCTGATCGAGATCCTCGACCGCTGAGGCGCGGGGCCGACTAATCCGCCTTGACGCCGGCGGCTCTCGGGGCGCCGCTTACCTTTCGGGTGGCGCCCCGACGTCCGGACTTCTTCAGCTCGGCCAAGCCTTCCTGCAGGCGATGCAGCACCAAATCGAGCCCGGTCTCTTCCGGAGTCTCGACCGTCAAATGCACGAAGCTCAGGCTCAGCTCCATGCGCCCCAGGCCGTATTCCACTTCACGGTCATTGATCGACCGGCTCAGCCGTTCCGTCACGTTGGCGGTGGCGACTGGGTCACAGCTCGGCAGCACCACTAGGAAGGAGTCGCCTCCGAGGCGACCCATGGTGTCGTAGGGACGAACCAAGGAGCCGAGGCGCCAAGCCACTTCTTGTAAGATCACGTCTCCTTGCTCTTCGCCCACCAAGCCGTTTATTTCTTGGAACTTATCCACGTCCGCCAGGATCAAGCCCAGGGGAGCGGTGCGGCGTTGGGCCCGAGCAATTTCTCGCCGGACCATCTTGAGGATGGCGTCGCGATTCCACAGGCCGGTGAGGGCATCGTGGCTGGAAAGCTCCACGGCTCGATCGTGGGCCGACTCCAGCTCGGCTCTTCGACGGTGGGCGAGGTGGAGAAGCCCGAGGTTCGAGGCGCAAAGGATCATGCAGAGAATCACCAGAAAGCTCTGGGACCGCCAGTGGTCGTCCAACCGCCCGTAAATGTCGGTGATTTGCTCGTGTACCCGGCTTTCCAGGGAGCTGAGGCCCTTGAGCACGGCGAATGAAGCGTCGAGGACCCTTTCTTGGGCGGCCGGCTCGACGTTGGCGGTGTCGTAAAAGAGGGCCCTTTGAAGCTGCTCCAATCCGGAGTCGAGCCGCTCGGCAGCCCCCTGGATCTTGCCGCTTCCGTGTTTGATCAGGTGTTGGGAGGATGTCCAGTGAGACTCCAGCTCGGGCCAGTCCTGCTGGTCGAAGACATCCGAGGTGGGGCGCTCCAAGACGGCCCGCATCGCCCGTAGGTCCGCGATCGAGCCTTGGTGTCGGGAAAGATCCTGGCGAAGGGCGATCGATCGGAAGAGCAGCAGAAGGCACCAAAGGGAGATGGAAACCAAGAGAACCGCCAGAGTGGCGAGGGTCATTCGGTGGACCACCTCGCGACGGACGTTGGTCTTCGGGACCGCTCGAAGGGGCGGTGCGCCCGGGGCTCTCCTGTCGGTTTCAGCCATAACACTGGATTTTAGCCTACGGAATCGGAGAAGCCACACAAATCAGTGACACTTCGCCGGTTGGCAGGGCAGGAAGCGGCACGCATAATACGCCGCATTATGATGCCAGGACCCGATCTACAGCAGCTGCGAGAGGACATCGAGGAAATCGATCGTCGGCTTCTCAAACATCTGAAACGACGCATGGAGCTGGTCGACCGAGTCGCCCGGAGCAAGCTGGAAGCGGCATATCCCTTCCGCGACCAAAAGCGTGAGGACATCGTTTTGCAACGGGTACGGGGCTTGGCCGTGGAGCTGGGCTTGGATCCTCACGGTATCGAACGCCTATATCGGCGGATCATGGAGATGTCGATCTCCCGCCAGCAGGCCTTGATGAAAACCCTGGATTCGTTGCCCTTGAGGGTCGCGTATCAGGGGGTCGAGGGCTCTTACAGCCACCTCACCGCCCAGCGCCGCTACGCCGGTCGCAAAGGGGGCGTGCTGCTCACCGGTTTCGACACCGTGCGGGAAGCGGTGGACGCGGTTCGTTCCGGCCAAGCGGATCTGACCCTATTGCCGATCGAGAACTCCACCGCCGGCAGCATCAACGAAACCTACGACGAGCTGGCGGAGGGCGGCTTGTCGATCAATGCCGAGGCCCTCAGCCAGGTCGAGCATTGCCTCTTGGGCCTGCCCGGCACCCAGCTGGACGAGATCCGCTTGGTGATCTCCCATTCGCAAGCCCTCGCACAATGCGCGGAGTTCCTCCGCGGGCTGCCTTTGGCCCGGCCCAAGGCGGAATTCGATACCGCCGGCTCCGCGGCTAAGGTTAAAGACGGCGAGGATCCCTCGGTGGCCGCCATCGCCAGTGAGTCGGCAGCCCGATTGCTGGGATTGGAGGTGCTGGCCCAAGGCATTCAGGATCGGGCGGGCAACTCCACCCGATTCGTGGAGGTCTCCCTCGAGGCGGCGCCTTGCCCCCACGACACCCCGTGCAAGACCTCGATCGTGATCAGCTTGGACCACAGCGCGGGCGCCCTGGGGGAGGTGCTGACCGAATTCGGTCGACGGGGCATCCAGCTCGCCAAGCTCGAATCCCGTCCGACGGTGACCGACCCTTGGAAATACCGCTTTTACGTGGACGTGGAAGCCCACGCAGACGACGCGTCCATGGTCGGTGCGTTGGAGAAGATCTCCCCGCTGTGCCATGAGATTCGGATTCTCGGGACGTATCCCATGGCGGACCGAGCGGAGCCGCTGGCCCAAGCCTCTCAGGAAGCCGACGACAAGCGATAAGTAACTCGTAGCCTCAGGTTGGCTGCGCTCCCGTCGGTCGGTTTTCAGTGGAAAGGTCTGCTCTATTGACAAAGGGGACCTTTTGGGTCCACAATAGTTTCACCTTATGGAGATTTTGTCTCAATAAGATCCTTGCCCGACCATCTCTGGACACTTCGCCCGCTCAGCCGGCCAATGGCTGCACGTGGGTCTTTCAGATACCGCGCCGATGAAAAAGCTGAAGAATAAGTGCTGCAAGAAATATCGGAAGAAAGCCAAGGTCTGCTCGTCCTGCCCCCTCCGCGCGTGCTTGGATAAGAAAGAGCGGCGCGAGCTGATCGGCAAGTATCAATCCTCCAAGAAGAAAAAAGCAGCCTGAGCCCCCGGGCCCTTTAATTGCCGGCGTAAGGTTGGGTCGAAACAATCGACCCATGAGCCGTTTCGCCCCCATGCTCGGCATGCTCCTTGCCCTTGCGGTCGGCGCCTGCGTGGACGACTGGGCCCAGATCGCACAACCACAAGAACAAGACGGGGAATCTCTTGGATCCGTAGATTCCGGGGATCCCATGCTCGATGCCGCCTTTTTCGCAGGGTACGAGGCGGAGCTCGAAGCGTCGATGGAGCGCTTCCAAATTCCGGGGGCGGCCATGGCCGTGGTTCGAGGCGATCGGATCGTCTACCGAAAAGGCTTCGGCTTTCGGAACGTGGACCGCCAACAGCGGGTCACCGAAACCACCCTGTTCCGACTGGGCACCGTCAGCCGTACCTTGACCGCCACCATGTTGGGGGTCTTGGTCGATGAAGACCGGCTGGAATGGAACCAGCACCTGGCCGGCGGGGTCGAGCTGACCCAATTGCTCGAGCTCGGCAATCAGCAGCCGTCAGCGGGCCCCCAATTCCTGACCGGTCAATTGTCGCTCGAAGAGCTCATGGTAGAGCTGTCTGAGCTTCCTCCGACCCGGGCCGCCCGCTCAGGGGCCTCCTCCGATCCCCGTCGTTTGTTTGCCGCCACGGGATATGCCGCCATCATGGCTGGAGGGGAGAGGCGACCTCCCGAGGTCGGGTTTCGCCGGTTGATGCACGCCAAGCTCTTCGGTCCCGCGGATATGTCGCGCACTGCGGTGGGCGGGGAGCTGGCGGCCATGGGCGGTGATTTTGCCGGCGCCTACGGCATGGACTTGTCCGGGGCTGTGACGGAAATCGACTCCCCTGCGTTTTCGATTTTCTGCCCTTACGAAGGGGTGACCAGCACCGTTTCCGACATGGCGAGGTTTCTGGTGCTTCAAACCCAGGGAGGCATTGCCCAATCCCGCAAGCGGGTGATTTCGCCGTCGAATCTCATGCTCTCGCGGGGAGCCCTCGATGCCGGGGCCAGCATTCCTGAAGGGATTGAGCCGGAGGGGGCCGAGGCCGGTCGGCTGTGCCGGGCTTGGCAAGGCGAGCAGCCCTGTCGTGAGGCGTTGGGCTGGTCGGTGGTGAGCCTCGGTGACGGTGAAACCCTGTGGACGACCCGCGGTGGCATCGCCGGCTATTCGGCGTCCCTGAGCTTCTTGGAGCAGTCTCAAATCGGGTGGGTGGTCCTCAACAACAAAGATCCCGAGCTCGGAGGGGACGCTTTCAGCGGCCAAGCCGTCGATTTATTCCTGGGTCGCCTGCTCAACCTACCTTGGGATCCGGAGACCCGGGAGCGGCGTCACCAAGAGCGTCTCGCCGAGCTCGAGATGTTGGCGGAGGAGGCCCGCCCACCGTTGGTGGCCGAGGTCCGTCCGTACTTGGGCAGCTATGCCGGTGGGTGGCGTTTGAGCATGGACGACCGTCGGCTTCGCCTGCTGCGCCGTCTGGAGACCTTTCCAGTGGCCGCTTACAACGGTGACGGCTTCCTGATCCCCGAAGGGCCGGGGATCGGCACCCGGGTTCGTTTTCGCGAGCACCGGGACGGCTCCATCAGCATGGCCTTTTCCGCCGTGGACGGCTCGGAGCTGGCGAGCTTCGGCAAGGTCAACTAGCGGCTAGGGTAGCCGCCGACTGACTTTTGGGCCGTTTTAGGCACACAGTCTTTCCACGCTCGGCCGCGACTTTCGAGATGTCGACGTATACGACGTATACTCGGCGCTCCCAATCATCAGGAGGTCTCGAATGTCGTCCCCGATTCGGTTATTGCTCAGGGCGTGGTGTGTGGAAAGCAGGGCGTTGCTGTGCGTCGCCCTATGGATTTTCGTCGCTGTTCCGTCCCTGGCGACGCAGGACACCCCACCGGAGCCTTCCCCCATGGCAGGGCTGCCGAGCCCCTCCGAGCTGCCCGACGATTTCTTCGACGCCCTCGAATACCGATTCGTCGGACCTCTGGGCAACCGTGTGCCGGCGGTGGTCGGCGTGCCGGGCGACCCACTGACCTACTACGTGGGCGCGGCCTCGGGCGGCATCTTCAAGTCGGAGGATGGCGGACATAGTTGGCGGCCGATCTTCGATGACATGCCGTCGGCGTCGATTGGTGCTTTGGCGGTGTCGCCTTCCGATCCCAACGTGGTGTGGGTCGGAACGGGAGAGGCGTTTATCCGCTCGAATGTGTCGATCGGCGACGGCGTCTACCGATCCACGGACGCGGGCATCACCTGGCAACATGTCGGCCTGTCCGCCAGCGGGCGAATCTCCAGGATCCTCACTCACCCTGAGGACCACCGCGTGGCCTATGTCGCCGCCCTGGGGCACGGATACGGCCCGCAGGAAGAACGGGGCGTTTTCAAAACCACTGACGGTGGGGAAACCTGGGAGAAAGTGCTCTTTGTAGATGCCGAGACCGGCTGCTCGGATTTAGTGATGGATCCGAACAATCCGCGCATTCTGTTCGCCGGCATGTGGGACTTCGAGATGAGCACCTTCAGCCGCACCAGCGGCGGCCCAGGCTCGGGTCTGTGGCGGAGCAAGGATGCGGGTAAAACCTGGGAACGCTTGACCGGCCAGGGGCTGCCGGAAGCGCCGTGGGGCAAGATCGGTCTCACGATGACCGCCGCCGACTCCCGCCGACTCTATGCCTTGATTGAAACCAATACCAACCGCGACTTCGCCGATCTGGATGCCTATCAGGGAACCCTGTGGCGGAGCGACGATCGGGGCGACTCGTGGACCATGGTCAACGACGACAACACCCTGCACCAACGGCCGCTCTACTACACCCGGCTGCTGGCCGCGCCGGACGATGCCGACGAGGTGCATTTCATGGCCGCGCGGCAAAGCCTCTCCTTGGACGGCGGCAGGACGTCGTACGTGCGTGACTCCGGTTGGGATCACCACGATATGTGGATCGATCCGCTTCAGCCGGACCGCATGATCACGGGCCATGACGGCGGCATTTCGATCTCCTGGAATCGCGGGGAGACCTGGTTCAAACCTCAGCTGCCCATCGCGCAGATGTACCACGTGGCGGTTGACGATCAGATCCCCTATTTTCTTTACGGCAACCGCCAAGACGGAGACGCCATGCGTGGCCCCTCGAATACCCTCGCCGGGGCGGAGATTCCCATCGGAGCTTGGAAGTCCGTGGCCGGTTGCGAGGTGGGATTCACCTTGCCGACCCCGGGCAATTCCGACCGCGTTTGGTCCGGCTGCTACGACGGGATTCTCGATCTCTACGATGGGGCCACGGGTCATTATCGCAACGTCAGCGTGTGGCCCGAGGCGGTGGAGAGCTGGCACGGCCAAGACTTGGAATATCGATTCCACTGGACCTTCCCGATGGCCATCTCGCCCCATGACCCCGACCGGGTATACGTCGGCAGCCAATTCCTGCACCGGACCGACGACGCCGGCCAAAGCTGGCAAGTGATCAGCCCGGACCTGACCTCAAACAATCCAGATCTTCAGCGGCGAACCGGCGGGCTGACCCTCGACGACGCCGGACCGACCCTCGGACCTTCTCTCTTCGCCATCGCGGAATCTCCACTGACCCCTGGGGTCCTTTGGACCGGTTCCAACGACGGCCGCGTGCACAGCTCGTCGGACGGTGGCCGAAATTGGGACGACGTCACGGCGAATCTTCCCGAGCTGAACGGCCTGGGGACCATCTCCAATATCGAGCCGTCCCGACACGATCCGAAGACGGTCTATCTCACCGTCGATCGCCATCAAGAAGGGGATTTCGAGACCTATGTCTATCGCAGCAGGGATCTCGGACGAAGCTGGAAGCGAGTGATCCAGGGAATTCCCCAAACCGTGCATGCCTACGCCCACTGTGTGAAGGAGGATCCGTCGGTTCCGGGATTGCTCTATTTGGGCACGGAGAACGGCTTGTGGATCTCCTTCGATAGCGGGGAGTCCTGGCGCGCATTCCAATCCAATCTGCCCCGGGTGCCGGTCCATTGGATCGAAATTCAAGATCACTTTCAGGATTTAGTGGTGGCGACCTATGGCCGGGGCTTTTGGATCTTGGACGATCTGACGCCGGTCCAGGCTTTGGCGAAGGAATCGTCCCGTGATCCCGGGCCGTACCTTTTCGAGCCCCGTTCCACTTACCGCTTCCGGTCGCGGCAGCGCACCATGGCCCAGGCCGGCGACCCGGTGGCCGGCCGCAACCCCCAACAAGGGGCCGGTCTCCACTGGTATTTGTCGAAGCCCGCGGAGAGTGTGCGTCTAGAGATTCTGGATGCCGAGGGAGAGGTGGTGCGGTCGGAGGACGAGATGGCCACAGAAGCCGGACTCCACCGGTGGGTCTGGGATCTGGCCTACGACGCCACCGCGACCCCGAAGCTGCGCACCCCTCCCCTCGAAGGAGGGCGGGGAGAGCTCGGCGACGGAGGATGGCGTCGGCTCACCGACGGAGGGCCTCTCGAAATCTTGGTGCCACCAGGGGCCTACCGAATTCGGCTCGTGATCGACGACGGCGAGCGGGAGATCGTGCGAGAGAGCTCGTTGGACTTGATGCTGGATCCCGCTTCGTCGATCACGCCCGAGCAGCTCGAGCGCCAATACGAGGTGTTGCTGAGCTTGCGTCAAATGGCGGGAGACGCGGCGGCTTGGATCAACGAGGCGGAGTGGTTGCGCAAGCAGCTGCGGGACTTGGACGCTCGCCTTTCGGACTCTGATTCCGAGCTCGGCAGTGAGGAGGACGTGAGCAAGGCTCGGGACGGCATCGAGGCCCTGGCGACCGAGCTGGAGGGGGTAGAGGGGCGATTCTTCGATTTGCGGCTGACCGACGCGGGGCAGGATACCCTGCGCTGGAAGCGTTTGTTGTGGGCCAAAATCGGGCAGCTGGCTCGGCATGTGGGCGCGGGAGATTATCCACCCACCGATTCCCAGCTAGAGGTTCACGATGTCCTGGAAGAACGCATGGAGGCGGCTCGAGCCCGTTTTGAGCAAATTGTGAATGAAGACTTGCCGGCCTTCCAAAATCTCTTGCGCGAGCTCGGCTGGGACGGACTAATTGTTGGATTTTGAAGGGCTTGCCGAGGATCGGAGGGCACGGGTCAAGGCTCCATAGGTTGCCAGAATCGGTTCCGCGCGGTAGCATCTTCGGGCGCTTTCATGTCGTAATCGCAAGCCTTATTTCTGCTTTGCCGAGATCCAGCGGCATCGTCGACGCAACGCCTGGACTCGGTCGAGGCGAATCAGGCGGCACAGGCCGCCCTCTGATGTATGTTCTGACCAGCTCTGCGGACGATACAGCTCGAAGACCTGGGCTTTTTGCCCGAGGAGCACCTATGAACGCACAGGAACCCCTGAGCCCGCATAGCCCCGGCACGTCCTTCGTCTCCTCCGTCGATTCGGATGAGCCCGTGCCGAAGTCTGTGGCGGCGACCCTCGATACCTCCCGAGGAGCCTCTGGAACCCTTCAAGAGATCTGCTACTGGCTGAGCGCCGGCTTGGTGCTCATGACCTTGGTGGCTCTGGCGGGAGTGGTCACAGCCACCCAAGATCCAGGCGAAGCTGGGGCCGAGAGCGCTGCCGGCACGACAGCTGAAGCCGAGGCCGGCGAGCAGGTGCTGACCGCCGATGAGGAGCACGAGAAGCTTTTCCTCGAAAATCGCTTCCCATCGGCGACGACCTGCGCCACCTGCCATCCCGATCACTATCGGGAGTGGTCGGTCTCACCTCACGCCTATGCCCAGATGAGCCCGGTGTTCAACGCCATGCACGGCACGGTGCTCAAGCTCACCAACGGCACCAACGGCGACTTCTGCATCCGCTGCCACACGCCGGTGGGCATGAATCTCGGCGAGCCGGAATTCATGTCGAATATGGATCGGCATCCCACTTCCCGCGAAGGCGTGACTTGCATCGTCTGCCATCGGGTCAACAAGGCCTACGGAAAGCTGAGCGGCCGCTTGGCGATCGTCGAAGGAGATCTCTTCGAGCCGGTCTTCGGCCCGAAGGGCAACGACGAGCTGCAGCGGGTGCTCGACAGCGGTGATTATCGGGTCAATACGGAACGGGGCCGCGCGGGTCGCGCCATTCACACCGAGGCCCAGGAATTCTTCCAGCTCAGCACGTCGGGTTTCTGCGGCACCTGCCACGATGTCAATCTGGTGAACGGATTCCGGCTGGAAGAAGCTTTCAGCGAGTTTAAGAATTCTCCGTCCGCGGAAGACGGCACGTCTTGCCAGGATTGCCATATGGGCACCGAGCCCGGTGTTCCTTCGGGATACGCGGAGGCGCCGGCGGCGGTGGTCGGCGGCAAGCCCACCATGGCCCGTAAGCGCACGGACCACATGTTCATCGGCCCGGATTATTCGGTCATTCATCCCGGCATCTTTCCCCACAACACGCAGGCCTCGGAGCTGGCGACCATTCGCGAGTGGCTGACTTTCGACGTCGAGGCCGGGTGGGGGACCGACGAATTCGAGGGCAACGTGGCCGAAGACTTCGAGTTCCCGGAACGCTGGACGTCGATCGATGATCGCTACGATGCCCGCGACATCCTCAACGAAAATCTAGCTCTGTTGGAAGAAGCCAATCGCCAGCGCAAGAAGGTCCTGCAAGAAGGTTACCAATTCGGTGAGATTCGTCTGTTGCGGGCCGATGAGCGCAAGGGCATCGAGTTCGAGGTCGACGTCGTGAACGCCACTCGGGGCCACGGTGTGCCCACCGGCTTCGACGCCGAGCGCCTGGTCTGGGTGCGGGTCGTCGTTTCCGACCGCGACGGTCAGGTAGTGTTCAAATCCGGCGACCTCGACCCCAACGGTGACGTCCGTGACGCCCACAGCCTCTACGTGCACAACGGCGAGCTGCCCAGGGATCCCTATCTGCTTTCCCTGCAGTCCAAATTCATCACCCGCATGGTTCGGGGAGGGGAGCGGGAGCAGGTGCTGGCGGTCAACTACTCTCCGGACCCTCTGCCTTTCCTGCGGCCCTCCACCTCGTCCACCATCCTCACGGGACGCCCCCGGGGGGCTCGCAAGCACAAACAGGGCATACCGCCCGGAGGTAAGCGAGTGGGCACCTACTTGGTGGAAGCCTCCAAGCTCACCGGTCACGGCCCTTATCGAGCTGAGATCGAGATCGTCGCGGGAATGGTGCCGGTCAATTTGATCGATGCCATCAAAGGGGTCGGCTTCGACTACGGCATGAGCCCGAGGGAGGTCGCCGAGAAAGTGGTCGAGGGTCATTTGGTGCTGTGGGAAAGGGAGCTGGGCATTCCGTTGCATTCCAGCAAGCTTCCTAAACAGCGGGAGGCCGCGCCGTGAACGGGAAACGTTTTTGGGGCTTGAGCTGGTGGTTCTGCGCCCTTTTCTCGATATGCGTGCTTTTGGCGCCCGTGGAGTCGGCGGCGTCGGCAGAGGCCGACTCGCCTACGTTGGACGGATCTTCAACTGCGGAAGAAAGCCCCTCCGGAAAGAAGACAAAGACACAGGGCGCCGAGTCCGACGATGACCACCATGGAAAAGAAGACCATGGAGAAGACGCCGAGCAACAAGGCGACGCGGATCACCAGGGACGTCACGGCGAGGCCGGCCACCACGGTGGTCACGGAAGCGGCCACAGCAGCCGTCTTTCGGACGAGGTGATTCCCCTGGATCCCGAAATGCCGGAGCGGCCCAAGCCCTTGGTGGAGCTGGGAGAGCCCTTTCTCGGCACCGGCACTTTGAATCCGGGCATCCAGCTGCCGACGGGTGCGGTCTGGCAACCCAGCTTGTTGGTCTTCGGCAATTGGCGCACCGCGGTCCAGACTTTCGAAGCGGACAACGGCACGGGACGGACCACCGAGCTGGCCACCCGCTTGGATCTCTTCCTAAACCTCTCCCTCTCCGGCAGCGAGCGGCTGGTCTTGGGAGTACGGGCCCTGGACGGTGACGGCGATTTCACCTCCTATTTCTTTGAGAGCCCGGATCCGTCCCTGGACGGTGAATTCCGCGACGTGACCGATGCGGACATCGAGGTGCTCTTTTTCGAAGGGGATTTCGGGGAGATCTTTCCCGACTTGGATCGGGATGATTTCGGCTCGACCGACATCGGATTCTCCGTGGGGCGGCAGAATCTGCTGTTCCAGGAAGGCCTCTTGCTCAACGACAACATCGATGGAGTGGGTCTGACCCGCAACACGTTGCTGCCCGAGGGAACGTCGAATTTTCGCGCGACTTTCTTCTACGGTTGGGGTGAGGTCAGCACCAGCGCTTTCAACGACCGGGATGCTCAGCTCTTTGCCTTGCTGACCTCCACGGATTTCCTCAAATCCACCGTGGATGCCGATCTGGCGTACGTCCGTACCAGTGACACCAGCGGTGATTTGATCGTCGGCGGCGTCAGCGCGGTGCAACGGATCGGTGCCATGAATAGCGCGTTTCGGGTCCTCGGCTCCCATGCGGTGGACGAGGAGACCCTCTTCTCGAGCGATGGTTTTCTGTTATTCAGCGAGCTCTCGTGGGTTCCCCACGGCACCCACGACTTGATCTACGCCAACAACTTCCTGGCCATAGACGACTTCGTGCCCGCGGCCCGAGGCGTCGGCGGCGCGGGTGGTGGACCCCTCGGAAGGGCGGGGATCAACTTTGCATCGGCCGATCTCGGCAGCTTCGATGCCCCCCTTTCCAGTCGTGCCAGTGATGTGTTCGGGGGAGCGTTCGGTTACCAGCGTTTCTTTGATCACACCCGCAAGCAGCTGTTGATGGAGCTCGGCTATCGCCTCGGCATCGAGGACACACAGACCGACTCCTACGCGGCGACGGTCCGTTTTCAATCCGCCCACGGCAAACACACTGTGCTGGTGCTCGATGGTTTCGTCGGTCATCGCGAGTCTCTCCTCGGAGATGATGAGGTGCCTTTTGGTGGGCGTGTTGAGCTCCTCTTCAAGTTCTGAGCTGCGCGGAGAGGCTGAGTGAATCGGACCGCCCTCACGGTGCCGGCCGCCATGCGGGTGCTTCTCCAGATCTTCGGTCTCTGGGGATGCATGTTGGGATCGCCCGTGGCCGTGGCGGCGTCGGAGCCGGGGCGGGTCGTTCCCGACGAGGTGGTGACCGCCGAGAGCTGTGGGGAGTGTCACGCCTCGGAGCTGGTGGTTTGGAAGACCACCCCCCATGCCACGGGCTTCAAGTCATTGCACCGCAAAGCCTCGGCATCGGCCATTGCCGAGCGCATGGGCTTCAAGCTGATCAAGCGCGACAGCATCTGTCTCGACTGTCACTACACACCCACCGAGCAAAGGGGGCAATTACGGGCGGTTTCGGGGGTGTCTTGCGAGAGCTGCCACGGTGCCGGCAAGGAGTGGATCGATGTCCACAACGACTACGGTGGCAAAGGCATCGACCACACCACTGAAACCGCCGAGCATCGGGCGGCCCGAATCGAGGCCAGCCGGGCGGCCGGCATGCGTCGTCCTACGGATCTCTATCCCGTGGTTTCGAGCTGTTTCGCCTGCCACACCGTGCCCAACGAGGCCTTGGTCAACGTGGGCAAGCACAGCCTCGGCAGCTCTGGATTCGAGCTGGTGAAGTGGATGGACCAAATCCGCCACAATTTCTTGGATTCCTTCCTCACCGGCGACGGCAGTGTGAACGCCGAGCTTTCCCAAGCCCACAAACGGCGTATGTATTTCGTCGGCCGGGCGCTGGACCTCGAATACAGCTTGCGGGGCTTGGCCGAAGCCACGGAGCCCGGCGTCTTCTTCAAAGCTATGCAGCGTCGGTTGAGGTCCTCGGTGGTGGAGATGCGAGCCGTCGCTACGGTGTCGGATGTGGCCGCCGCCGATCAAATGATCACTTTGGCCAAGAACGTCGACGCCAACCTAGGCAATCGCGACGCGCTTTTGGCCGCGGCGGATCGCGTGGGGGCGCTCAACCGGCAATTCCTGGAGGCTTACGACGAGGGCAGCTCGGCGGCCCAAGCCCTGGCCTCGTTCGATCCTTTGATCGCCGGAGAGCAGATCGATCTACCTCGCGACCCGGAGCCGGAAGCTCCGGAAAGCCGAACGGTGGTCGCTGCCGGAGGAACCCAAAACGACTCTCAGGGAGCTGTCGCGACCACCGGTGGAGTGGCTCCAGCACCGGGGCAGGCAGAGGTGCAGATCATCCCTGGGATCGAGGCCGAGGGCGAAAAGAGGAGCCACCTTCGCCCTCGATCGAAATTCGATACCCTGGCGGCCTCCGCTTGTCAGAAATGCCACGGAGATCAGAATGCCTGGTGGTTTGACGACCCGCACTACTCCGCGGTGGAGCCTTTCCTGGATCGAGCGCAAAAACCCTCGAAGATAGCCCGCCTGTACGGGCTCTCCCCGAGTCAAATGGCGCGGGGCGACAGCCTCTGTATGGATTGCCACGGCACCATCGCCACCGCCAGGGCAGGTCGTGAGGTGCAAGACGGCGTCAGCTGCCAGAGCTGTCACGGTCCCGGAGCCTCGTATTTGGATCCGCACCAGGAGGGCGAGAAGTCTCTCGGCCGACAGAGGCCCGGTTTTCAGAAGGCGTTGCAGCTGGGCATGAAAGACTTACAAGAGCTCAAGACTCGGATGCGGAATTGCGCCTCGTGTCACTACGTGACGGATCCCCGCTTGATTTCCTCGGGACACCCCACTGGCGTGGACTTCGACATCGCCGGCGGCATGGCGAAGATCAAGCATTGGTCAGCGGGTCTCGAGACCGCGAGCTCCTTGAAAACGGCCTACCAGGCGGTTCTCAGCGAGAGGGGAGCGATTCCCAAGGTGCGCTTGGCGCGATTGGAGCAGAGGATCTCGTCGGGCGGAGGGCCGGTGGCGGATTCCGGATCGGCGCCGCGGCGCCCGACCGTTCGGGCACCTCGACCGGTGGCTCGTCGGGCCGACGGGTCGCGGGCGGGGGCCGGAGCCTCGCAAGCGGCTGCGTCGGCGCCGGGCTCACAAGCCGTGACCATCGATGTGCCGGAGCTACCGGAAGTCTCGGAAGGGACTTCCATTGAGGACCTCCTAAAATTAGTGAAGGAACGGGTCGAGCTCCTCTATGAAAAACTGGGCCGGGCTCGTGTGCATGGTGGACGCCAAGGAGATGGATCGTGAGGAATGAATCGGAGATCTCGAAAACCTCATTGAGGAGAATCGAGCAATTTCGGGATCGCTGGAGCTCGTTCGGTGGCCATACCGGCATCGAGCTGGTGGCCGAGAAGCCGACCCCGGCGGCGCTTCGAGAGCACGAGATTTTTCAGGACTTCGACGACAAATTTCTGGAGCGAATCGCCCCGGATGTTTCCGTGGCTTTGTGGCGCGAAGGCTCGGTCCTCTTTGAGCAGGGCACCTATTTGGATCTCGCTTTTTTCATCGTAGAAGGGGAGATCGAGGTCCATTTCGAAGGTGGCGAAGGTTGGGAGCCGTCCCAGGTTTTGCCGATTTTCGACACCGCTCGCACCGCCCAATTCAAGCTGCCCACCGGGCCTTCGGACGGTACCGTTTTGGCGCCGACCATGCAGGTGGCCCTGGATGCCAAGGAGAAAGCCAAGCTGGAAGGCAGCGAAAGCCACGAAATCACCTTTCTGGCAGCCCTCGACTTCAACTTACCGGAAGAAGGGGCTCGCCTGGGCCCCGGTGAGCTGCTGGGCGAGATCGGGGCCATGAGCGGTTGGCCCCAATCGGTCACCGCTAAGACGGCGACCGCTTGCCGTCTGGTTCAAATCCGCGTGCCCGCCTTGCGGGCGATGAAACGCAAATCGAAAGCCCTCAAGAACCGCCTGGACAAGCTCTATCGCGAGCGAACCCTGCGTCGCCAGCTGAAGTCGACGCCGCTCTTTCACGGCCTCGAAGAGATGTACCTGCGCGGGCTGGAAGAAATGGTCGAGCTGGTTTCCCTCGATCCCGGCGAGGTGCTGGTCCAAGAAGGGGATGCCGCGGACGCCGTCTACCTGGTGCGTTCGGGATTCCTTCGCTTGGCCCAGCGCTACGGGGAGGGGGAGCTGGTGGTCACCTACCTTTCGAAGGGTATGACCCTGGGCGAGGTGGAGCTGGTAGTCGAGGATCTGGAGTGCTTCGAAACCACCGCCACGTCGGTCGAGTATTCAGAAATCGTCAAGCTTCCGGCCGACGTGTTGCGTCAAACCTTGGCCTTCAATCCGGAGGTGGCGTCGAGGCTTTGGCAGAGCGCGGTCGGACGCTTGAAGGAAATCGGCTCCAGCCGACGTGATCCGGGTCGGTCGGCGTTCGTCCGGCGGGCCTTGGACGACGGCCTTGTGCAAGGCAACAGCATTCTTCTGATCGATTTGGAAACGTGCACCCGTTGTGACGATTGCGTCAGCGCTTGCGCGGACACCCACGGTGGCCGCCCCAGATTCGTGCGAGAGGGGGAGAAGGTCGACCATTTCTTGGTCGCCCGGTCTTGTTACCACTGCCGGGATCCGGTCTGCCTGGTGGGTTGTCCCACCGGAGCCATTCACCGTTCCGGTGAGCGGGAGGTCGTGGATATCGACGACCCTCTATGCATCGGTTGCGGCACCTGCTCCAACAACTGTCCCTACGACGCCATCGTCATGCACGATCTCCACGAGACCTGGCCCGACGACACGATTCCCACCGGATTGCGGGGAAAGCCGCGCCGCGTGGCGAGCAAATGCGATCTCTGCCAAAAGACCAATCACGGTCCGGCATGTGTCGAGAATTGCCCCCAGGGCTGCGCGTTTCGGGTCGGATCCTTGGACGAAATCCGGGAGCTGCTGAAGAGCCATGAGTGAGAGCCTCGGAAACAGCAACAGCGCTCTTGAGAGAAGGGTTCTCGAGGCCTCTGACTCGATTCCTCCGGGCAAGGTCGGCCGTGCCTCGCGGCGCTGGGCGTCGAGCTTCTGGCGTCGAGTCGCGATTCTGCTGGCGGCCACGGCTTTGATCCTCAGAGCCGTCTACGGATGGCTGGAGGGCGGGGTATGGCCCGGCGATTGGGCCGGAATCGCGTGCGGAATCGCTGCTGCGTCGATCCTGCTCGTGGCCGCTGCTTACGGCGTGCGCCGCAGGACCCGGCGCATGAGCACCCGGCTCAAGCTCGGTACCGCCGCCGCTTGGCTTCAGCTGCATCTTTACGGCGGCGGGCTATTTCTGTTTCTGGTCGCCCTGCACGCGGGGCCTCGATGGCCCACCGGTGCCCTCGGGTGGTGGCTGTGGGGGCTCGCGGTGTGGGTGGTCGCCACCGGTGGTTTGGGTCTGATGATTCAGCGTCTGGTGCCGCGAATTCTGGCCGCCGGCACTTCCACGGAGGCCCACTTCGATCGCATTGGGGAGCATGTGGAAGAGCTGCGTCAGCGGGCGCGGGAGGTGGCCGAAGCCAGCGACACGCCGATTCGCACGCTCTATGCCACCAGCTTGGCTTCGGCCATGGCAGCTCCTCGCCGCGACCTCGGTGTGCTGCTCGACGCCGGCGGTGGACGCCGTCTCGATCCCATCGACCATCTGCGGGGGCTGCTCAGCTCGGAAGAAAAAGGTCGGCTCGACGAGCTGGAGCAGCTCTATCGGGCGAAGCTTGATCTCGATGCCCATTTCACCCTCCAGCAGCTCCTCAGGACTTGGTTGTGGCTTCATGTGCCCGCATCGGTCTTCTTGGTTCTTGTGGTGCTGCTACATATCGGCGCGGTGACCTACTACTGATGATTTTGCCGACGATGGAACCGACCTCCCGAAGTGGCTCGGAAGCCGCGATTCCCGGCGCCGGCCGGCGGACCGCGATCTGGCGTGGAGATGGTGATGGCAAATAAGCCCAAACGGCCGGGAAAAGGTGTTTACGGCGCTCCTAAGCTGCCCGTGGCGACCAGCTACGTCATGCCTCGGCGCCCCTTGGCGTTGTTGGGATTGGGGCTGGCGGTCGGCGCGGTTTTTCTCGCCTATTCCATGGTGGATCACTACTCCGGTGGAGTCTTTTTGTCCGGTGGGCCCCTATCCTCGGGACACGCCATGTTGGAACGGGATTGCGCGGCGTGCCACGGCGGATTCGAAGCGCCCACCAATGAAGCTTGCTCTACGTGTCACGAGAAATTCGGCGATCCCCTGGGCACCTATTCGTTCGATGCCCACTATTTGTACCGCAGCAACGATTTTCAGCAGGTGGTGGCCTCGGAGCATGAAATGACCTGCGCCCAATGCCACACCGAGCACCAGGGGCGGACGGCGACCTTGACCGCGATCGTCGACGCCCGCTGCTTGACCTGCCATCAAAACGGCTCGTTCGTGGACGGGCACCCGGAATTCGCCTTTGCGGAAGTGCCGGACGGTGACGACGACGCGTTGAAATTCGGCCATGGATTCCATGTCAATGAGCTGATGAAAGATCGCGGCTTGGCGGATGTCGAGCAGGCGTGTCTGGTATGCCACGAGCCGGAGCCGGATGGACGCCGGTTCGGAAAGATCGACTTCGATCTCCATTGTGAGTCTTGCCATCTGACCGCCGGCACCGCCACACCTCGACTGGCGGTCGCAGACGGCGAGGATCCGGCCACGGGAGGGCTCGGGGTCAGAACCTTGGCCGAGATTCGCGTCGAAGTGGGGCCGGGCGTCGATTGGGCCTTCTACACGGATCCGACGGAATTCCGAGAAGCGGGTCGAAGCGTGGCGAAGACCACCATCTACCATGAAGACCCGTGGATCTTGCACAATCTGCGTCGCTTGCGGGGTTTGCTCTACGAGGATGCCGGGTTGGCGGACCTCCTGGTGACCTCACCGGATGTGGCTGCGGGTGACCAACGCCTCCTCTACGAAGAGGCGATATCGACCCTGGAGGAGCAAATTCGGGGCCTGCGTGGGACCCCGAGCTCAGATCTTCAGGATCAGCTTCGAGACCTAGAGGGATTGCTCTTCAGGGCGCGCCAGGCCTTGGCCGATCCTTTTGCTCCATTGGATGAGACCGAGCTTCTGTTGGCGTTGAGCCAGCCCAAGGATCTACCGGAAGAGGTGCTCAGCGAGGCCGAGCTTTTGATCGGTGATTTGACGGAGCCTTGCACGGGTTGCCATTGGATCGAAGACGCCACCGTGGTCCGGGTGAACGGGGACCAGCGAACCCTGCACAAAGCCGAGTTCGACCATGCGGCCCATGTGATTCAACGGCGATGCTTGGACTGCCATCAGCAGATTCCGATTTTGGAGGTGGTCTCCGGTGCCGAGTCGGATCCGGCGGCGGATCACGCGGGCATCCACAACCTGCCGACGATTGCTCAATGTCAGGAATGCCACCGGCCCCGTCAAGTCGTCAGCAGCTGTGTCACCTGCCATCTCTTCCATCCGGACGCGGAGCGGCGGGCGAGCTTCCTTCGCTACGTCAAACCGGAGGACTTCGAGCGGCTCTCGACCTTGCGTGGCAACGTGGACCGTGGGCAGGCCGGCGAGCCGGTGGAGAGCATGAGCCTGCCCGGCATCGGTGAGGACGCAGAGTCTACAGACCTGACCCAAGAGCCGGCTGAAGCCGATCTGGGCGAGGAATAGGAGAAGTCAGGTGCCGGCTCGATTGATCAGCAAGGCGGGTAAGCTCAAGGGCGAATATTCGATCGACGACGAGGCGACCCTCGGCAGAAGCTCGCGAAACAGCATCGTGCTGAAACCGGAGCTGCTTTCGAACCGCCACGCCCGGATTTGGAAAGACTCCAAGCGGGGCTGCTATATGTTGGAGGATCTGAAGAGCTCCAACGGCACTCGGCTGGACGGCGAGCCGGTGCGTCGTTCCGAGCCCTTGGGGCATCTCCATGTGATTACCTTGGCGGAGCACTACGATTTCATTTTCATCGACGAGCAGCGGGTCGGTGACCGTCACCAGGGGGAAGGGCTGACCCCGGAGTCCGTGGCCCAAGCCGTGGCCCGTCGCATTGGAGAAACTTCGGAGATCACCCTGCTCGAAAACCTGCCCATGCCCCTTCCCGGTTTCTCCGCGGGACCGGGGGTCACTGAGGAGTCCCGAGAGCACACCATGTTGGAGAAGCTGTCCTTGCCGCTTCCCGGCTTCCTCAAAGGAAGCTCGGGAAGTGGGCCGATCGGGGGTGAATTCGGCGCTCGCGACGATGATCTGCCGACGGCACGCTTGGGGGATTCTCGGGTTTCCCCCGCCTCCATGGCGGGTCCCGCGGACCGTTCCGGCAGCTATGATGCGGCGCCGGTTCCGGGTCCGAGCAGGCGTCCACCGATGCCGACCGTGAGCCTGGAGGACGAGCCGAAAGGTGCCGAGCCGGTATTGGTCGAGCAGCCCTCGGAATTCAGTGATACCTTCTTCTTAGAGATTTCAACCGAAGAGGGACCGATTCGCCATCGCCTGAAGGACGGAGACAATCTCGTCGGCAGGGATCCCCGGGCGGATATCCGGCCTTCCAGCCCAGAGGTCTCGCGTCGCCACGCGGTGTTCATGGTTTCCACGGGACGCTTGGCGGTCAAAGACCTGGGCAGCCGGAATAAGACTTTCGTCGAAGGGGAGGCCGTTTCCGGTGAAGTCGTTCTGAAACCCGGGCAAAGGGTAAGATTCGGTGCCTTGGAAGCCCGAGTCCTGGCAGCGGACGGTTGGGAGGAGTGAAGTTGAGCGATCAGGAAACCATGGATCTGCTGATTGTCGGAGGAGGTCCGGCCGGCTTGGCTGCGGCCTTGAGAGGCCACGAGCTGGGCCTCAAAGTCGTGCTGCTCGAGGCCGACGATCTCATGCGTCGGATCCGTGACTATTCCAAGGACAAGCTGATCTTGCCGGGATTCGGGGGTGGCGACCATATGCGCTTTCCCGACGGTGGATCGCTGATCAAACGCATGGCTTTCGGGCCGATCGACAAAGACGATTTGTGCGCCCTCTACAAAGAGCTGCGGCGAGATTCGGGTATCAACGTTCACGTCGGTGTGGAGCTTCTCGGGCTGACCAGGCAGGAGAGCGGTGACTACCAGGCTCGGGTTTTCGATCATCGGACGCGCATGGACGGGACCATCATCGCCAGGCACGTGGCGTTGGCCTTGGGCCGAGGTGTGCCACGTCGATTCGATATTCCGGGTGATACGGAGGGCATCTCTTTCCGCCTCGAGGATGCACGAAATTTTGTCGGCCAACCGGCCTGTGTGATCGGCGGTGGAACCTCCGCGGCGGAGGCGGTGATCGCCATCTCCAACGCCAAGGTCGCTGCCAAGGACCGGACGGAAGTGTTCTGGTCGTATCGCGGGGACCGTCTTCCGAGGGTGTCTAAAGCCCTGGCGGAGGTCTTCTTCGAGGCCTACGCCGGCAACGGCAACATCCGTTACCATCCCCGAAGCGAGCCTTTGATGGTGTGCGTGGGAGACGACCGACGGCAATATTTGCTGCTGCGGTTGGACCGCAGGGTGATGCCGGGCCGTCCAGTGGAGACATCGGTCGTAGAATTCCCCAAAGAGCTTTGTGTGGCTTGTATCGGTGAGGACTTGCCCGAGGAGCTGTTGGCTTCCTTCGGTATCCGCATGGCCGTCGGGCGTCGGGGCAAGAAGCGCATGGTGGTCAATCGTTTTTTGGAAACCGAGCTGCCCAATGTCTATTTGATGGGCGACATTTTGAGCCAGGCCCATCTCGAAGCCGAGGATTTCAGCGCCGATCCCAAGACCTTCAAAGAAGTTCGCCACCGGGGCAACATCAAAGCGGCTCTCAGGGACGGGGTTCTGGTGGCCCAGGTGGTTCGCCAGCGGGTGGACGGGGCCAGCGACATCAGCGTGGATGTGGGCGACGTCGCCGATCCGGAGCCGCCGGAGGAGGGGACCGGCCTGATCAGTGTCGACGTGATGGACGAGACCCCTGAGGTGCCGGCCACCAGTGCTCGGCCGCCGAAGTCGGAGCAGAAACCGGCCGCTTGGTTGGTCGGGGTCCTGCCCGGGGGGATGGAGGAGGAAGAGCGGCCTTTGGCAGCGAATTCGATCACGACAATTGGTCGTCGCGGCTGCGATTTATCCTTCCCGGACGATACACTCATGTCCAAGAGCCATGCATCGATTGCGGTCGGCGAGGACGGCGCAGTTTTGAGGGATGACGGCTCCGCCAATGGCGTCTTCCTCAAGGTTCGCTCGGATTCGAAGTCGAGCTTGATCGATGGGGACCTCCTGCGTGCCGGGCGGCAATTTCTCCTGGTGCGCAAGAAAGAAAGCGGTTTTTCGTTGGTTCACTACGATGCCAAAGGGCGTGAGCTCGGTCAGCATGGCCTCAAATCGGGCACCGTGATCGCCGGCAGAAAGGCTCCGGATCTGATTCTCGACGCGAATGATGGAACTTTGTCCCGGAGGCAGCTGGTCTTCACCGTCGACACGGATACCCTCTTGGTCAAGGATCTGGCCAGCGCCAACGGCACGTTCCTGAGGGTCCGTGATTCGGTGCGTTTGCGCCACGGCGATGGTTTCCAGGTCGGGCGGCAACGGTTCTTGCTCAGCCTACGCCGGGATTCCGTCTTCGACGCCGGTCTTCAGAGGACGCGAAAGGACAAGGCCGAGTCTTCGGAGTGGACGGAGGCAGGCACGTCAGTGGCTCTCAAACGCGAGCCTTCCACCTCCGGCTCGTCAGCCGCCGTGGCGGCGGCTCCGCTGGTGATTTTTCAACCTTCGGGAAAGCGTTTTCCGGTATTGCCTGGGCAGACCCTCTGTGAGGTGGCCGAGGCCAACGGTGTGCAGATCTCCGCGGAATGCCACTCTGGAGTCTGCGGTAGCGATCCCATTCGAATCATTTCCGGCCGGGAGAATCTAGAATCGCCTCCCGGCGACGGGGAGGCTGAGACTCTCGAAGAGTTGTGCGAGCTCGAGCCCGGCCCATGTCGATTAGCCTGTATGGCGCGGATCAAAGGACCGGTAGAGGTCGAGATTCTCTAGGTGGTGAATATGGAACACTCTCATTTCTCTTATTCCATCCGACTCGCTGATTTGGGCGATGTGGCGTCCCTTCCAGGCATTGAACGGGCTGCGGCCCGCCTGTTTATCGACGTGGGCTATCCGAGCCTGGCGGACCGCCAAGTCACCGGATTGTCGGTGCTGATCGCGGCCCAACGGGAAGAGCGTTTGTGGGTGGCGGTCGCCGGTGCCGACGAGCGTCCGTCGACCCGACGACCATGGGCTGCCGGGGACGATCCCGACGAATCGCCGGTGGGTTTCGCGCTGATTTCCTTGGTGGACGGTCAGCCGCACCTCCAAGAGATGGACGTGCACCCCGAGCACGGTCAACGAGGCCTCGGTCGATCCCTGGTCAGCCGGGTCCTGGACCACGCCCGCGAGCAAGGCTATTCCCGAGTGACCCTCACTACCTTCCGCACCATCCCCTGGAACGCGCCCTTCTACCGCAAGATGGGTTTCCGGGACCTAGCCGCCGGCCGCATGGGGCCGGATCTAGAGGCCCTGGTGAACGAGGAGTCCAACCAAGGCCTACCAGCCGAAGACCGCGTGGTCCTGATTCACGACCTAGATCACTAGCGACCCGAGATTTCGCCCCTCAGCCGCTCTGCGAGCAGTGAGCGTCGACGCTTGGAGGTTTGTTGGTGCACGGCGATGTCGAGGGCCCGTCGGCTGCCGACGATGATCACCAATTTGCGTCCACGGGTGACGGCGGTGTAGATGAGATTGCGCTGCAGCAGGGTGAAATGCTGGGTGTGCAATGGAATCACCACGCACGGATACTCGCTGCCTTGGCTTTTGTGGATGGAGCAAGCGTAGGCCAACGCCAGCTGGTCGAGGGATGCGAAGGGGTAGATGACGGTCCGGCCGTCCATGTCGATCGTCGCCCGCTGCTCCTGGAGATCGAATCCGATCACCCTGCCGATATCGCCGTTGAAGGTCCCGAGGTCGTAGTTGTTGCGCCGTTGCATCACCCGGTCACCGGTGCGCAGCAGGTGGCCACCGCGCTGGATTTCCGTTCCTCCGGAGTTGAGCAAGGCCTGGATCTCGGCGTTGAGGTTAGCGGCGCCGAGCAGACCCCGTTGCATGGGGGTGAGAATTTGGATGTCTGACATAGCATCTAGGCCGAAGTGATTGGGAATCCGATCTGAGACCAGACGCCGGATGACGTCGAGAATCGGCTCTGGATCGGACCGCTCAATGAAGTAGAAGTCACTGTCTTCGTCACCTCTAGCCGCGTTGATCGGCATCAAGCCGGCGCGGATGCGGTGGGCGTTGACGACGATTTGGCTGGCTTGAGCTTGACGAAAGATCTCGGTCAGTCGGGCGACCTCTACGACCCCCGAATCGATGAGATCGGCGAGGAATCGCCCGGGGCCGATGGAGGGAAGCTGGTCCACATCTCCGACCAAAAGCAAACGGGTGTCGTCGTCGAGGGCCTTGACCAGGGAGTAGGCCAGGGAGAGGTCGAGCATCGACGCTTCGTCGACCACCACCAGGTCGGCGGTCAGCGGGTTGTCCGGACCCCGCATGAATCCGCCCGTATCCGGGCGAACCTCGAGCAGACGGTGCAGGGTTTTGGCGTCTTGGCCCGTAGATTCCTGGAGCCGTTTAGCGGCACGTCCCGTGGGCGCCGCCAACAGGATCTTGACGTCCTTGCGCTGCAGGATGTCCAGGACGCCGCGGACCAACGTGGTCTTACCCGTGCCCGGTCCGCCCGTGAGCACCATCACCTTGGCGGTCAAAGCCTTGGCCAGGGCCGATCTCTGACCGCTCGCCAGCTCGATCGAGGTCTTCTGCTCGTACCATTGAATCGCTCGATCCGTGTCCAGGTTGAAGGGCAGCCGAGTTTGGGCGGTCAAGGCTCGGAGCCTTTGGGCGAGGCCCGCCTCGGTGCGTTCGAGCCACCGTGGGTAGATGGCGTCACCGACGATGTGGGCCGCCTTGCCCTCGAATCCGGGGATCGGCACCAGCTCCAGCTGGTCGTTGTCTAACAGCCGCTCAATACCCCGCTGAACGGTCGGAGGGTCGACCTGCAGCAGGTCCGTCGAGCCCTCGATCAGCTCCAGCTGCTCGACGAATCCATGGCCACTGTCCACGGCCTGTTGCAACACGTGCAGAATTCCCGCCTCCACCCGCTCGGGCGCATCGGCCGCGACCCCGGCCAAACGGGCCATTTTGTCGGCGGTTTTGAAGCCGATGCCGCGCAGGTCCTGGGCCAGCCGATGGGGTGTGGTTTTCACCACCCGCAGGGCGTCCTCGCCGTAAACCTCGTGGATCTTGGCGGCGTGCTTGGCGGAGACGCCGTGTCCTTGGAGGAAGACCATCAAATCCCGCACCCGGCTCTGGGTCTGCCACGCGTCGCGGATGCGAGCGCTACGGACCTTGCCGATGCCTTCGACCTCGCGCAGCCGCTCGGGCTCGGAGTCGATGATTTCCAAGGTATCGATGCCGAAGGTCTGCACCAGCCGTTTCGCCATGGCCGGCCCGATGCCCTCGACCAAACCCGACGACAAATATCGCTCAATGCCGATGAAGGTGGTGGGGCGGACCGTCTTAAAGCTCTCGACCTTAAATTGCTTGCCGAAGCGAGGGTCCTTGGTCCACTGGCCTTCGACCGACAGGGTTTCTCCCGGCTGGGTCCCGAAGAGGTTGCCGACGACGACCACCTCGCCCTTGGCGCGGACGGTCATCTGAGCCACCGTCCAGCCGGTTTCCTCGTTGCTGTAGATCAGCCGGTCGATCACCCCTTCGAGCTTGTTTTCCTGTTTCACGATGGGGGAATTCTAAGCCATGCTCGGATAGGATGGCCCCATGACTGGACGATGGCTCGTCATCTTTCTGATTCTCGCGGTCGGCTGGGGCATGTTGGAGCTGATGCTCCGGCAAATGAAGATCGGCGACCACGCCCAAAGCCCCCAGCACTTTGAGATCCCACAAGGGGCGACGGTGTTGGTGGGCGGAGGTCGGGCAGGTGTCTCCTTTTTGGAAGCCCCCTTTCTCAGATCCGCGATTTTTCAAATCCGTTGCAAAGACACCGAGCAGGTTGTCCGGCTCAAACCCGGCACCGTGAGCGACGAGCTCTGTGACGTCCGGGTGCGTTTGGTCGAGCTCGTGCCCGGAGGCAGGGTCGCGATCGAAGTCACCTGGGGCCCGAATCCGCCGCTCCAATCCGAGCCTTCATCCCAAACCTCGACACCGCCCACGACCACGCCCAACGGCGCCCCGGAGACCCATGACTGAGCTGTCCCCGTTCGAAGAGATGTCTGAAACCCATGCGGCCGAAGAGATCTCCCGCCTCAGCCGCGAGCTTGAAGCCCACAGTCGGCTCTACTACGTCGAGAATCGACCCACAATCACCGACCGTGAATTCGATGCGCTGATGGCGCGCTTAGGCGCTCTCGAAGATGCCTTTCCACACTTGCGCCGGCCCGACAGCCCGAGCCAGAGGGTCGGCGGAGAGCCGGTGGAGGGATTCGAGCAAGTGGCCCATGATCCACCGATGCTGTCGTTGGACAACTCCTACGACGAGGGGGAGCTTCAAGAGTGGGTGGAGCGAAGCCGGCGCTTGGTGCCCGACGCCGAGCTGTCCTATGTGGCGGAGCTCAAGGTTGACGGTGTTTCGATCTCCTTGCTTTACGAGCAGGGAGCTCTCAGCCGGGCGGTGACCCGCGGCAACGGCGAGGTGGGCGACGATGTGACCGCCAACGTCAGAACTCTCCGCCGCTTGCCGTTGCGCCTGGATGGTGTGCCCGAGCGCCTGCTGCTGCGCGGTGAGATCTACATGCCTCGCACGGTCTTTCAGCAGCTCAACCGTCGGCGCGAGGAGGAAGGCGAGGCTCTCTACGCCAACCCGCGAAATACCACGGCGGGCACGATCCGGTTGCTCGACAGCCGCGAGGTCGCGCGGCGAAAGCTGGAGGTGGCGATTTTTCAATCGGTGACCGATCTCGGGGTGAGCACCCATGGCGAAATCCTGGAGACCCTGGCGTCCTGGGGCTTGCCGGTGATGGAGACCTGGCGTCGATGCCCACATGTGGAAGCTTTGCGGGACTACATTCACGAATGGCAAGACGAGCGCCGTCGGCTCGATTACGAGACGGACGGGGTGGTGATCAAAGTCGACGGTCTCGGCCTACATGAGCGCATGGGGCGCACGGGCAAGGCACCGAGGTGGGCGATCGCCTACAAATTCGAGGCGGAGCAAGCCGAGACGGAGGTGTTGGGCGTGACCGTGCAGGTCGGCCGTACCGGCGCGCTGACGCCGGTCGCCGAGTTGGCTCCCGTGCTGCTCGCCGGCACCACGGTCAAACGTGCCACCCTCCACAACTACGAGGATTTGGCTCGCAAAGACGTGCGGGTCGGGGACTTCGTCCGGGTGGAGAAGGGAGGGGACATTATCCCCAAGGTGGTCTCGGTCAATCTGGATCGGCGACCCGGCGGCACGACACCTTTTGCCATTCCGGAATGCTGTCCGGAGTGCGGGGAGGCGGTGGTGCAATTCGAGGGGGAGGTCGCGGTGCGCTGCGTCAATCCCGCGTGTCCAGCCATCGTCGCCCAGAGTGTCGAGCATTTCGTGTCCCGAAACGCCATGGATATCGAGGGATTGGGTGAGAAGACCGTGGCCCAGCTGCTGGCGGCGGGCCTGATCGAGGATTACACCTCCCTCTACGAGCTGACCCTAGGGGAGCTGGAGGTCCTGGAGGGCTGGGGCAAGAAGTCCGCGCTGAATGTGCTGGCGGAGCTGGAGAAGTCGCAGCAGCGGACTCTGGCCCATCTGCTCTTTGCGGTGGGGATTCGATTTGTCGGGGTCGGGGTGGCCAAGAAATTGGCGGAGCGATTCCGGGATCTGGACCGATTGATGGAGGCCGATCGCGAGACCCTCGAAGATACCCCCGAAATCGGGCCCAAGGTGGCCGACTCGTTGATCCGCTTCTTTGCCGATGCCCACAACCGTGATCGCCTGAGCAAGCTGAGGTCTCACGGGGTGACCGTCACCCAGCCCGAGCCTGCGTCAGCCGTTTCGAGCGACGGTCCCTTCGTGGCCAAAACCGTGGTGTTGACCGGAACCCTATCCATGGCCCGAGGTGAAGCCAAGAAGCTGCTCGAAGGGGCCGGGGCTAAAGTCACCGGCTCAGTGTCATCCAAAACGGACTTTGTCGTGGCGGGAGAATCCGCCGGCTCCAAGCTCACGAAGGCCCAAGGCCTGGGCGTCAAAATTCTCAGTGAGCAAGAGATGCTGGACATGCTGGAGGAAGGTTAGCCCGGGCTAGCCCTCGATGGTCGGGTCCTGGCCCACGTAGCGGGCCCGCGGACGAATCAGCTTGCCTTGCTCCTGTTGCTCGAGAGCGTGACCGACCCAGCCGGCGGTGCGGCCCAGCGCGAAGAGGGTGAGAGCCGAATCACGGGGCAATTGCAAGGCCTTGGCCACCAAGGCTAGGCCGATGTCCACGGTCGGGTGCTCGTCCAGCAGCTCCCGGCCCGCCCGCTCCAAGGCCTCGGCCCACTCTAAGGTCCGCTCTAGTGCGGGATGACCCGGCAAGAGACCGCGGATCCGGCGCACGACTTCCTGATATCGCGGGTCGCCTTCGGGGTAAAGGGGCTGGCCGAAACCGGGTACGGCTTCCCCGCGCCGAAGCCGATCCGCAACCGCTTCCTGGATCCCGTCGGGGGTCTCCGCCTCCCGCAGCAACCCTTCGATCCGACGGGTATGACCGCCGTGTCGGACGCCGTGCAGGGCGGCAAGACCCGCGCTGACCGCGGAGTGGATCGGTGAGCCCGCCGAGGCAACGCAGCGAGCTGTAAACGACGACACATTGAGCTCGTGGTCGGCGCACAGAATCAAGGCGGTGTCTATCAAGGAGCGCGACGCGCCTTCCAGGGATGGCGGCGCCCAGGCCCGAGCCAGAAGGGATGCGATCGATGGCGTGTCCTCCGCGGACGTCTCGGTCGTCGAGTCGGTCCAGGTCGCGAGCTCGACTACATCTTGCAAGAGCTGTGCGCCCGTTTCAGCTCCGTGCCGTGGTGAGTCCGAGGTCCAAGCCCTGGGATTGGCCTGGGCGAGCAGGGGCACGTAGATCTGCAAGCTCTCCAGGGCCCAAGGGCGAGTCAGCCCTCGAGCGAGATGTAGGGCCGCGGCCGGAGGGCTCGGTCGAGGGCGGGAAAAGAGCTCCGCCGCGGTCTCGGAATCGGTCAGCCACAGCCAGCAGGCTACCTGCTCAAAGCTCCACGTTCGCGACAGGCTCACCGCGTCTCGGCCACGGTAGAAGATGCGACCGTCTCGGAGCAGGGTCAACGCGGATTCCAAAAGCGGGCTGCCGAAATGGAGAGCTTCTCGCAACGCCTTGCCCGGGCGCCGCCGTTGCTCTCGGCGCAGCTCGAGCTCCTCGATGTCGCTGAGCTTGTAGAGCTTGCTCCGTCCGTCAACGCTTTCCGTGGACCGAATTTGCCCCCGGCTGACGTAGGCGTAGAGGGTCTCTCGTCGGATACCCAGCCGCTCCGCGGCCTGCTCTGCGGTCAAATATCTCTGCATGGTCTAGGTCGTCTCTAAAGCGGATTAAGCTTGATCATTGATTGTTAAATCAATATTGACATCAATGTGTGCGTCGATCAATATGTTTCCGCGCCCAGCTGAGCAGGCTGGATTCCGGAATCCTCCCGAACCCGAAAAGCTATCGTCGTGGACGCTTGCTGCGTCCCGTCTTCAACCGCGGAGGATATATCTATGAGCACGGCATCTCTGACCGACCGACCCCGGACGGATTCACCCCAGCTGCATCCAGGACTGGAGGGCATTACGCTGGCGACGACTCGAATGAGCCGGGTCGACGGTGAGAAGGGCTCTTTGGTGATCGGTGGCTATCCGGTCGAGGAGATCGCCCCCAATGCGACTTTCGAGCAGGTGGTGTATCTCCTCTGGACTGGGCGTCTACCGAATGGATCAGGGCTCGATGCGTTCCGAAACGATTTGGCGGATCGCCGCAGGCTACCGGAGCTCGCGGTGCAAGCATTGCGTGAGGCCGTGGGCAGAGCAGCACATCCCATGGATGCCCTGCGTATGGCTGTCGCGGTTGCGGATTGGCCGGAAGATCCAGCTCCCCGATCCGGATTCGACCCTTCAGCACTCGCCATTTTGGCCCGCTTGCCGCTGGCGGTCGCGGCTTTTGAACGATTCCGTCAAGGTCAGGAGCCGGTCGAAGACGTGGCGGACCCATCCTTGGGATATGCGTCAGCGTTCTTATTCGCCCTCACCGGCGCGTCTCCTTCCGAGGCTCGGGTGCGAGCGCTGGATACCTATCTGAATACGGTCGTCGACCACGGGCTCAACGCTTCGACCTTCACCGCTCGGGTGATCGTTTCGACCCGAGCCTCCCTGAGCTCGGCCATCCTGGGTGCGCTGGGGGCGCTTTCGGGCCCCTTGCACGGAGGCGCCCCTGGACCGGCGCTCGACCAGGTAGTTGAAATCGGCCGACCCGAGCGTGCGGAGCAGGTCTTGCGGGCCAAGCTCCAGGCCGGGGAGCGTCTGATGGGATTCGGGCACCGGGTCTACAAGGTCCGGGATCCTCGGGCTGAGGTGTTGGGCCGGGCCGCCCGTCTGCTCTTCCAAGACGGCTCCGCGACGGAGCAAGACCGCAGGCTCTTTGCCTTGGCGCAGGAGGTGGAATCCGTGGCCATTCGTTTGCTCGACGAGCACAAGCCGGGCCGCCGGCTGAGAACGAATGTGGAGTTTTATACCGCCCTGCTGTTGCACGGCATCGGCTTGCCGTCGGATCTATTTACACCGATTTTCGCTATGGCTCGCACCGGCGGCTGGATAGCACATGCCCGTGAGCAATTGGAGGAAGGGCGGTTGATTCGGCCGCGGTTGCTTTATCAGGGGCCTGTGCACCCGTCCTTTCCGTAACCCTTCCTTTCCGGGACGTGAAAAACCCCCGGTGGACAGCCGGGGGTCTTATCGGGACGGGGTGAGGGAACACCCTTGCTTGGGAGGCAACGTCTAATCGCGTCGTGCAGGTGCCTGAGACCGGCCCGGCACGGCGCTTCGCTCTGAGCAGAGCGTTTAGTTGAAAGTCTCCAGGCCCGCAGGCACCTCATCTCGCCACCTAAGTGTCGAAGGACGACTTTTGGCTAGGACCGGAAACGGCGGAATGTAGATCGATCGATTCTGTCGCACCCTTTCTGCACGGGCGCGTTCGATGCGAGCTTCATCTTCTTGCCATGTCACGAGAGCCGGCCGCGGGGCCGAGATCCCATTGTCGTGGGCGGCGACGAATGTCGGTTTTGGGGCGTCTTTCTTCATGACTCGGCATCATGACGAGCAAACATTACAAGCTGCATTAAACAGCCGGCAGACCTCCAAAAGTTTGCTATTCGAACGAAGCGTTCAAAAAGCTCCGTAGGTCCTGCTCGTTGATCAACGGCTCGCCGGGGCTGACGTTGTCGAGCTTGCCTTGATGGAGCCAGGCCTCCAGCACGTCCACTTGCTCAAAAAGGTGCTTGAACGAATCGACCACGAAGAGCAGCGGCTGATATTTGTCGATTTCGAAATATTGATTGACCACCCATTCCAATTGGAAGGGATAGCGCTGGACGTCGGTGGACTCGACACAATGCTCGATTTCGCCAAAGGAAGAGAGCAGGCCGGAGCCGTAGACCCTGATCTCCTCCGAGCCGGGCTCGTGGCGCATCAGACCAAATTCGACGGTGAACCAGAAGAATCGGGCCAAGGCTTTGATATTCGACTCCACCACATGGACCCGACGCTCCCGCTCCGGGATCTCGAGGGCTCGTTTGGCCGCCGCCCGGGCGACCTCACCGAAGCGGACCAGCACGTCCGAGAAATGACGGTCGGTGTGCATGGGCACATGACCCGCGACGTCGTGGAAAATATCGGGCTCGGGTAGGTAGTCGAGGGAGTCCTTGTCCCGAATGGTGATAGTGGTGGGGAATTCCCGGCGACGCAGGCAGTCGAAAAACATGTAGGCCGGGACGTATCCGGCCACGGCTTTCGCCTTGAACGCGGACAAGGGCTCAAGGAATTTGTTGATGTCCTCCAGACGGGGCACCGCGTCCGAGGAAAGCGCCAGATTGTTGACGCCTTCGAGGAAGCGGGGATGGGCGTAGCGTTGCCAACGGGGCATCATGCGCGAGTAGAGCCGACGCCACGCTTCCTGATTGTCCTCACTGTAGAGGTGATAGGGCTGCTCGATGAAGAGATCGCCGCGACTCTGGCTTTCTTCGATAAACGGCGCCCGGGTGGTGGTCAAACCCTCGGGTCGAGTGGGGGTTGCTGTGGCCATATATCTATCTCCTAGGCGGAGGGGACGGAATTGGAAGGGAATTGCCCGATGGAATCCGCATGGTGCCCTAGGCGGTTAGCCGAGGGTTGTCATGGATACGGTCTTGTCGTGGAAACGGTCTTGTCGTAAATACGGTCGCGGGAATTCTGATATTGGATGCTATAACCATTCCCGCGATGGGATCTTATCAGGAGCGAGGGGATCAGCCTATGGGTCGTTGAAACCCGCGTTCACCGAGATGCAGAGGCACAAAAGAACGGGCTGGACGCTCTCTCCCGCGGCCGGACCGCATGGAGAGCACCCAGCCCGTCCTTCGGCTGTTTGCTGTATCCGGGAAAGTGAGAGGGGTAAATCAGTCGCCGGAGGAGCCCTCATCGGCAGACGTCTCCACGGCCGCGGTGTCGTCTGTCGGGGTCTCTTCGTCTATCTCAGTCTCGGTCGGGGCAGCGGCGGCATAGGCCTGAAGCCGCGAAAGGTCACTCATCAGATCCTGGTGGAAAGCCAAGAGAGCAGAGCGGGATTTATCGCGCATTTTCAGGCGATCCGGGCAGCCCTTGCAATTCAGCCGAGTCTGATCGTATTCCACCACCAGGTCGATGATGTCCGCCAGGTCTCGAGCCAGCTTTTGGCGCCGTCCTTTTTCATCGGTCAGCGAGTCGTCGATGGCCTTGCCGATGGCTTTGGTGTCGTGCCCTAGGACCTCCATGGCCTTCTGCATGCCCATCACCTCGACCCGAAGGTCTCGATTGTCTTGGGCCATGCGATCGAAGCCGGACATGACGGTGTTGAAGTACTCGTCGAGATAGTCGGAGACCTCGTTTTGCACCTGCTCCGGGACCATATTCAGAATCCGCGTGCGCTCCTCGTGCATCTCCGTCAGCGCCTGGGGCACGGCCTCGGCCACGGAATCACCGATTTGTGTCCACCTGGAGGATTCGCGGTCAAAGCGCTGCTCCCAGGAAATAACCTCGGCCTCGACTTGGGCCTTTTCCTGTTGGCAAGCGTCGAGCTGAGCCTGTAGGGCTTCGTGGTCGCTTTTTGAAACACAGCCGACGGATAGGACGGAGAGCAGGACGACAGGGACCAAGAGATAGGCGCGCATGGCGGGCTCCTTTGGTGTTCTCAACCGCAGCCGGCTGCCGATGGCGGTTCCTCGACAGGCCGCAGACTTGTTTGTATAGAGAGCGAACTATAAGAGGGACGCCGGCTCGGCGCAAGCGCGGCTTGCATGCAGGTACCTCCCTAGAGGGTTTGGCGAAACTCTGTGGGGGTGAGCCCAACCACCGACTTGAAGAATCGGCTGAACGCGCTGTGATCCGTAAATCCACAGGCATGGGCGATGTCCGAAACGGTTTTGTCGGGCTCGTCCCGCAGCATGGCCGATGCGGCATCGAGGCGGGTTTTCGCTAGAAGCTGACCCGGCGTCAGACCGAAAATTCGTTTGAGGTAGCGCTCGAAGCGGGCCCGAGACAGGTTGGCGATGTCCGCCAAATCCTCGACCCGGAGGGGCTCCGCAAAGCCCTCCTGAATGCGTTCAAGGGCCCGTGCGACCCGCGCGTACACCGAATCGGACTCGTCCGGCTGATGGAGGTCCTTGGAGATCCCGATCAGCCCGACGATTTCCGTGGACGAGTCGCGAATCGGCATTTTATAAGTCAAGCACCAGCCGGGGGCTCGTTCCCGATAGAGGTGTAGCTCGAGACGATCTCGGATCTCGACGCCTTCTTCGATCACCTGATAGTCCTGCTCCGAGAAGGTGGCTCCGAATCCCTCGCCGAAGACCTCGACCGTGGTTCTTCCGAGCAGATCCGCCTTGCATTCCAGGCCGCTGCGCTCGACCAAGGTCGAGTTGACTGTGACATATTGACGCCGGCGATTTTTGACGAAAAAAACCGTATCCGGGGTGACGTCGAACAGCGATTCGAGGACCGAGACGTCGATCAACCTCAAAGGCCGGGGGGCGTCGTCCGGATGCGGGCTCATCGGGCTATCTAAGGCTGTGCAGGGGCTCGGCGGGTGGCTAGGAATCGATAACCGGGGAAGAGACTCACCGTGAGCTCGGTCACCACGGAATCCTCGGCTCGACGGCTGGTGGCTCGAAGGTCCCATGCGTGATCTAAGGCCACCCAACGATCGGGCTCCACGCGAACCAGCCGCTCGGATTCGCCGAGCAGCTGCGCTTCCAAATAGGGCTCGCCGTCCTCCGTGTGTTGTAGAACGAGCCGTAGCTGTTGGCCCGGCAGAGCCCCGAGCTCGTGCTCGCCGGCCCAACGGGTGAGCTCATCGTCGGCAGGCGTCGGCGGGGGATCTTCTTCGATCACTTGTTGTTGGAACGTCGGCCAATCGTAGATGCCGGCGAGCCCGGTGACGATCTCTCGAATGAGCCCATGTCCGCCGTCGCCGTTGGTCATGATCACCGCACCGTGACCGCTGGACACGAAGCCCAAAGCTAGGGCCGGAAATCCACGGTTGCCCCCGAGGTGGCCCATCCAACGAGCCTGACCCGCACCGCCGACCTGGATTCCTAGGCCCCAGCTGCCGGGTGCCTGGGGCTCGAGCATGGCGCGGGCTGTACGGCGTTTGAGGATCCTGCCGGGTTTGCCGGCGTGGGCTTTTTGAAGATCGATGAGCCAATGGACCAGGTCCGTAGGAGTAGTCCACAGACCGGCGGCCGCCAATTCGGGGTAGGTGCGGGAGCCACCGGGCAAGGGTTCTCCATGGCCGTCATGCCCAAGGGCTGCTCTCGCCTCCAATTGGGAGCTGAGGGGCTGTGAGAAGGTCGAGTGGTCCATGGCCAGGGGTCGAAGCAAGCTCTCTTGCATGAGCTCGTCAAAAGACCGCCGGCTCTGGTCTTCCAGCAGTTTTTGAAGCAGCAGGAAACCACCGCCGGAGTACTGCCAGGCTGTGCCCGCAGGGCGGATGACGGCGAGTCCCGGTCCTACGGCGGGCTCCACGCCTCGCAAGGTCTGGTCCAGCGAGGGGGTGGGCTCACCCGGGCCATAACCTTCGAATTCCTGCTGGTTGAGCCCGGCCGTATGGGTCAGCAGCCTGCGAGCCGTGATGCCGGTCGGCTCGGATGATCCGGCGAGGAAATCGGCGTATCGGGGGCCCAAGTCGGCGTCTAGGTCCAGGTCTCCGGATTCAACCCGGTCGAGGATGGCCGTGGCCGTCAAGGCTTTGCTGATCGAGGATGCTTGGAACAGGGTTTCCGGCGTGACCGCATCCTCACTGCCGGCTCGCACCACCCCCCAAGATTTTGCCCAACGCAGCTCTCCGCCGTCGATGACCGCAATGCTGACACCCGGCACCTTGTAGTGGCTGAGGCGATCCAACAGGCGCATGGGTTGCACTGGATCGCCGGCCCGTCGAATCGGCGCCGACAATCCTTGGCTGAGCTGTAGGGCCTCCAGCTCCGGGCCGGTGTCCGGTGGGGCGGGAATCAGTGGAGGTTGACTGCAACCGAGGGCGAAGAAGCAGGTCGCAAGAAAGGCGACGGCCGACCGGCCGGGGCGGGTGACGATAGAAGGCATTGGATTCGATACCTCAAGACTCTGAGCCGGCAAGCTCGTCGAGGATCGCGGTCAGATAGTCCCAAGATTTCTGGACCGATTCGACCCAGACCCGTTCGTCCGGGCTGTGGGCCCCTTCGATCCGTGGCCCCAAAGAGATCATGTCGAGGTCGGGGATTCGATTCCCGAGCAAACCGCACTCCAATCCGGCATGCACCGCTTCGGCCGTGGGCTCATGACCGAAAACCCGCTCGTGGACCCGTCGGCACAGAGCCAGAAGTGGAGAGGCCATATTCGGCTGCCATCCGGGGTAGGCGTTGGCGCGGGAGACAGAGGCACCTGCGAGGGTCGACACCGCTTCGATCTGACGCAGGGCCTCCTCCATCCGGGACGCCGAGGAGCTGCGGCTCAAGGTGCCGATGGCGACCTCCAATGCGTCTCCGTTCCACCGACCCTCGACGGTGGCGAGGTTATTCGAGGTCTCCACCAGCTCCGGAATGTCCGGATGCATACCCAAAACACCATGGGGCAAACCGAGGAGCAGGCGGATCCACCGCTGAGTGTCGGCGGCCGTCGCCGCGCGCTCGGCGACTTGGTGGTTGGACTCCAATCGGATTTCCAGATCCGGCTCTTTGGACTCGACCCGCGCTTCCTTTTCGACGGCGGATGCCGCCGCTGAGAGCTCGGCCGCGTCGGCAACCACCAAAGCGTGGGCTTCGCGGGCGATGGCATTGCGTTTGGAGCCGCCGGACACCCCAGCGAGCCGTACCTCACCTCGGACCCGGTCCAACACCCTGGCCAAAAGTCGATTGGCGCAGCCACGGCCCTGGTGAATATCCGCTCCGGAGTGCCCGCCCCTCAAACCTCGGACGACAACTCGGTGCACGGGTTGGTCGTAGGGCTCGGAAGCGAGCTGCAAAGTGATATTCGAGTCGCAGCCTCCCGCGCAGCCCACATAGAGCGTGGCGTCGGCTTCGGTATCGAGGTTGATCAGCCTCCGACCTTGCAGCAGGGAGCCGTCGAGATGCTCGGCGCCGGTCATTCCCGCCTCTTCGTCCACGGTCATCAGGATCTCGAGGGGCGGTCTGCGGACGTCCTCCGTGGCGGCCGCCAACGCCATGCAGACGCCGATGCCGTTGTCGGCCCCAAGGGTCGTGCCCTCGGCTCGTACGATCAATCCAGCATCGTCGGCGTCTCGGTCGACTACGGTTTGAATCGGGTCCTTGTCGAAGTCGAATTCAGTGCCCGAATTCTTCTCGCAGACCATGTCGACGTGGCCCTGCAAGATCACGACCGGCGCTTTCTCGCAGCCTGGTGAGGCCGGTATCCGGGCGATGAGGTTGCCGACCTCGTCTTTTTGGGTTTCGAAACCGCGATCTCGGCAAAGTTGCTCCAGGGCGGCGACGATCCGATCCTCGTGTTTGGAGGGACGGGGCACTCGGCACATTCGAGCGAAGTCTTGCCAAACGGCCTTGGGCTCGAGCTGGTCGTATGTAGGTAGCGGCGGGGTCATGGGAAACGGCTGCTCCAGTTGGGCTCCGGTCGCCTCAGCTCTTCTGGAGCAGGCGATCGAGCAGTTTTGAAAGATCGGGAATTCGGTAGGGCTTCACCAGCACCTCGTCGAATCCGAATGATTGAAAATCCACCAGGGCCGGATTTTGGGCGTAACCGGAAGAGGCTACGAGGATCAGATCCGGAAGCAGCTCATTGAGGTTGTCGGCGGTTTCGACCCCTCCCATGCCACCGGGGATGGTCAGGTCGAGAATCGCCAGTCTGAACGGCCGACCGTCCTTTTGAGCGTCCATGGCTTCGCTCAGGGCCTGCTCGCCGTGGGTGGTGATGACCGGATCGAAGCCCAGGCGACGCAGGGCGGCAGACAGCAGGGCCAGAATGCTCTGCTCGTCGTCCATGACCAGAATCCTGTCCCTTGCCTCACCGTCGGGAGCGGTGGATGTGTTGGCGCTGTTGCTGCTCACTGGCTTCGCGGGTGTCGCTTTGGGGGTTGATGAGTCTTTCTGCTCCGTTGGAAGTCGGGGAGACGGTGGTTGTCCTGGAGACTGTGATTGTCCTGGAGACAGCGATTGTCGTGGAGACAGCGATTGTCGTGGAGACAGTGTTTGTCGTGGAGACAGTGTTTGTCGTGGAGACAGTGGCCTGCGGGAGTCTGCTAAAGCCCCTGTTTCCGGCAACGGAAGGGATAGGGTGAATCGCGTCCCCTTCGATAGCCCGCTGGAGACCGCGAAAGATCCCCGTTGCCGTCTCAAAATTTCTTTTGCGGCGGCGAATCCGGTCCCGATGGGCGTGACTTCCGTGGTCTGGGGATTCGGATGAAACAAAGCGGAAAGCACCGGTTTCTCCAGCACCGCGGACGGGCTGGAGATCGAGATCCTGACGTAGTGGCCGGTGTTTCGCAAGGAAGTTCGTGACTCTTCGAAAGCTTGGTGGCGGGGAAGCGCCTTGTCCGTAGACTCGCCGGTGGCCTGGACCAAGCGGGCCTCCACCCGCAACGGCTCCTCGGCCCTCAGATGTCTGCAGGCGGAGAGGATGCAATGCAGAGCAAAGGCTGTTTGACGACGACCGACGGTCATCGGCGGTAGTGATCGATCGACCTCGAGCTTGGCATCTACGAAACCGTAGGTCTCGGCGCATTCCACCAGCAGCGTCTCAAGGTGCCACGGCCGAGGGTTGCGATGGGCCCCCACCAGAGCTCTGGCGTGGTGGGCAGGATGCAAATCCGCGGGCTCGGCGCCTTTGGGCTCACCGGCAAACGACATCAGCTGGGACGCGGCTCGCTCGCCCCGGCGGATCAGCGGCAGCAGGGCTTCGGCCAAAAGGCGCGGATTGGGATCTTCGTGGGGCTCGGAGAACGTGCCCTCGGAATGCAATTTCTTGCGCAGGTCGGAAAAGGTGGTTTCCAAGTCGTGACCAAATTCGAGACTCAACCATCGGAGGCCTTCGTAGAGCAGGGAATCGTCGGAAGGGAGATCGGAGGCGCTCTCGAGCCGGGGTTGGGGTGTTTGAGATTCGGTCGAAGGGACGTCTCGGGTGACGGCTCCCGGCTCCACGGACGGGCGGTTCTTGCGCAGGTCTTCCAACTCGGAGATTAGGGCGGATTGCTTGGGTAGAAGGTAGGCCAAGCGTGCCAGGAGGGCACCGATCAACAAGGAGGTGATGATCGTCGTCGCCTCGACGCCGGCGATCCAGCCACCGTTTCCAGTGCCTGCGGCGGCCTCCGTGGACCAAACACCGCACAACACCCACCACCCGAGACAGGGAGCTAGTGGGGGGGCGCTGAATAGCCATCTAGCTGGCCTGCAAGCACGAATTTTTCCGGCTCCTATGACAAACGAACACCACGTTGGATCCCACAATGATTCTCGAAGAACCCTAAGGATGGCATTAAGGATCTAGCTCCCGATAATAGCCTCGAATCAGAGCATCGTGAAGAATCGGCGCCACCGACTTTAAGCGAAGCCTCTCCGTCGCCACCTCCCGGGCTCGGGGATGGCTGTCCGTGCATACGATTTCTTCGAAAAGCCCGCTGTCCAAGAGCCGGCTCGCGGCCCGGTCGGGAAACAAACCATGGGTGGCGATCGCAGACACCCAAGTGGCTCCGGCAGATCGATAGGCGGCGGCGGCGTCGAGCAAGGATCCTCCGGTTCGGATCATGTCGTCGTAGATCACCACACCCCGGTCCTCGACATTGGCGGATATGCCCGTGATCTCGGTGCGCTCACCGTCGAGCCGACGCTTCATCACAAAGGCTGCGTCGGTGCCCAAGTCGTTGGCCAGGGACTCCACCCATTTGGCCCGACCGGCGTCGGTGCAGGCCATGACGAAAGAACGCCCCTTCGCGAGCCGCAAACTTTCTTCCAGAATCAAGGGACGGGCGCTGAGATGCACCGGAGTCACCGGGCCTTCGAAATATTGGGCGAGGCCGGCTGTGTGCAGGTCCAAGAGCAGGACCTCGTTGCCGTGGTGGGCCATGGGTACGCTCGAAAACAGTCTAGCTCTCGCTTTGGCGGTGACCACCTCGCCGATTTTTTCCGCCCGCTCCATGGTGGAGTAGCCGAAGTAGGGGATGACCATGGTCAGTCTCCGAGCGCCGTATTTGGCGACGGCGCAGGCCAAGTCGAAGAGCATCAGGGTCTGAGAGTCGTCGACCGTACCTCCGAGCAACACCACCCGTCTGCCCGAGACAGAAGTGCGGAGACGGAGATAGCGCTCTCCGTCGGGGAATTCTTTCCGCTCTAAACCACCGGCTTCGATGCCACCCAAACCGACCAGCTCCGCGGCCATATCTGCGTAAGGTGGGGTGTGGAAAAGCAGCCGAGGGGCGTCAGCCAATGAGGTCGAAAGTGCCTGGGATTGGGCCATATTCGTTGTCTACCCTAGGCCTCGGGCCATCGTGGGTGGTGGGCGTAAATCTCAAGGTTTACGAGATCTTAGCAGCGCGCTCATATTCGGCAAGGCCCTCACAGCGGAATCCTTTGCCGGATTCTTACCCGGCATGGAGCTGAGGAGCCCACAGAAGGCTTCGGATTTGCTAGGGTCGTCTTCCGAACGGACCTTCGGGACCGTCGTCACCTGACCTACCCGGCGCCGCCTGCGCCATGTCCGACTTGAGGCCGAAGTTCCCAGGGCCTCGTCCGAACCGGAGCCAAGACGCATGAGTGAGAGCAGAATACGGAAAATCTCGGGGGTGTTGTCCGCCGCTGTGGGACTGGTCGCCATGATGGCGCTCGCCGGATTAGGAACCGGCGCCCTGTTGGTCAACGAGGTTTCGGCCCAAGCAGATACACCGAAAACCATTGTTTTGGGCTTTGACGGTGCCGACGGCGACCTGACCCAGCAGTGGATGGACGAGGGGCTGCTGCCGAATCTCGCCAAGCTTCGCGATCAAGGTACTTTCGCGCCCTTGAGACCGACGATTCCGTCTCAAACGCCGGTCTCTTGGTCGACCTTCGCCACCGGCTTGGATCCGGGGCGCCACGGAGTCTTCGATTTTCTTAAACGCGATCCCGCTACCTACCGACCCCAGCTTGGGTTGATCGAGGAAGGCTCCAAAGTGCTGCTTTGGGGCGAGCGCAATCCATTGGTGATCGGGGTAGCCTCGGCGGTGATCCTGGCGCTTCTGCTCTGGCTGATTTTGCGTAAGCTGAGCAACCGCGTGGTGCGGGTCTTGGTGGTGCTCGCCCTTTCCGTTGGAGCCGGAGTCGCCACCGCCAAGATGGCCGATTCCTGGCTGCCCGACGAATTGCCGACCGCCGAGAATCCCCGCCAAGGAGATACGTTCTGGCAGCTGCTCGGCGACCAGGGATATCGCACCCGGGTGGTTCGTCTGCCGCAGAATTTCCCGCCGAAGCCGGTGGCCAACAACCACCTGCTGACCGGCTTGGGCACACCGGATCTCTCCCTGCGGGTCGGTAAGCCGTTTTTCTTCACCTCCGAGCTGTTCTTCGAAGCCGAAGACGGAGACTTCTCCCTCGAGGTCGTCGAGCTGATCGACAACCGCGGGCGCATTCCCACCAAGATCCAAGGTCCGCCGGACCGCCTCTTCAGTGAGCCGGGCAAGCTGGACTACTTGGAGCTGCCCATGGTGATCGAGGTCGCCGAGGATCGCCGTAGCGTCACGATCGAGGTCTCGGGCAACGAGGTGGTGTTGGAGCCGGGGCAGTGGAGCGATTGGAAGAGCTTCGAGTTCACCTTCAATCCGATCATCAGCATGCACGGTATCGGCCGCTTCCATTTGATCTCCATCGATCCCGAGGTGCGTCTCTACCTGTCGCCCATTCAATTCAACCCCGAAAAGCTGCCCATGGGATTCAATCTCTCCCATCCCAAGAGCTTCGCCGCTTCCTTGATGTCTGAGCACGGGCACTACAAAACCATCGGCTGGGCCGTCGACACCTGGTCGCTGAATGAAGGCACAATTAGCGAGGAGCTCTTCCTCGAAGACGTGGAGATGACCGTCTCTCGTTACGAGCAAATGCTCGACGAGCAATTGGACATCGCCGACGAATGGGATGTCTTGGTCCACTATTTCGAGTTCACCGACAAGGTACAGCACATGATGTTCCGCCTCTTCGATCCGGAGCATCCGCGCTACGACGCCGAGCTGGCCGAGAAATTCGGCGGCTCGATTCTCGAGAGCTATCAGCGCATGGACAAAATCGTCGGCCATGTGATGGACCGCATGCCCGAGGGAACCCAGCTCTATGTGGTTTCCGACCACGGTTTCTCGTCCTGGCGTTGGACCATGAACTACAACACCTGGTTGGCTGAGAACGGCTATATGCGCCTCAACGGTGAGGATCCCCAGCGCATGAACCTGGAGATGCTCTTCGATAAGGGTGATTTCTTCGTCAACGTGGATTGGTCGCAAACCAAAGCCTACGCCCTGGGATTCGGCAATATCTTCATCAACCTCGAAGGTCGCGAGGCCAAGGGCATTGTGCCGGTGGAGGAATACGAGCCGCTGATGGAAGAGATCCGGGGCAAGCTGTTGGAGTTCGTGGACGAGAAGACCGGGGATAAACCGGTGGCCCATGTTTATAAGCGGACCGAGGCCTATTCGAGCTTCGACGAGAAGCTCGTGCCGGACATGATCGCCACCAACAACGACTACTACCGAGCCGGTTGGCAAGACACCCTCGGTGGCATAGCGCCCACCGTGGTCGGCGTCAACAACAAACGTTGGAGCGGCGACCATTGCTCCCTCTACCCGCCGCTGGTGGAGGGCATCTTGTTCAGCAACCGGAAGCTGCAGGATCGCCAGCCGTATATGGAAGACGTCACCCCGACGATCCTGGACATCTACGGAGTCGAGCCGACCGTCGAGCTCGACGGCGCTTCGCTTCTGCCGAAATAACGGGGCTCCACGCTCTGGATTACGGGTCGCCAGGAGGACCGGGCGACCCTTTTCGAAAGCTCTGAAGGGCAATCCCGATGATCCTGAACGTCATGGCCGGCTTGGTGGTGGGTTTATTCGCCACCTCGCTCTTTTGGGGGCTTCACTTCTTGGGGGAGCTGCGCTCCTCCCTCGGCTCTCAAGCCCTGTGGGCGGCGGTGCTCTTTCACGCCGTGACCCTGGTGGTCACCTTGTGGCGTCAGCGTTCCCGGGAGCTGGACATTCCTTTTCCCAAGCTGATGGCGGCCGGCTTGGTGGTGACCCTGGTCGCGGCTTTGGTCTCGGGGCTCGGCACCTGGATCTTCATGGCCTGGATCGATCCCGGATTCCTGGATTGGGTGAAAGAGCAGTCCCTGGCCCAGCTCGCGGAGCTATCCCTCGACGAGGAGCAACGCCGGGCTCAGCTCGAAGCAGTTGAAGCCTCGACACCCAGCTCCTTCGTCGTCCAGGGCATGATTGCCGTGCTCATCCGAGGTTTTCTGCTGACACTGCCGATCGCGGCCCTGATCCGCCTCAGACGGGTTCGCTCGGGTCCTGAAGCTCTTTGAGCTTCTTCTCGACCAGCTCCATGTGGATGCGCAGGTTGTAGAGCTCGTCCATATAGGAGAGGGGCACCGAGACCTCGGTGACCTCCACCTCCAGCCGATCGACCACCGCCAGCGCTTGTTGGACCTCGGTGGCCGAAGGTGACCTCAGCAAGAGCAGGTCAAGCGCGCGCAGGTCCTCGTACCACCGGTAGATTTTCGAGCGGATCCGCCAGCGATACAGCGGGGGAGCCATCTTGAAAACGATCAGGAGCAGTGGAATGAAGGGCAGCAGCAGGATCTTGAGCCGATCGACCACTGCGGCGGTGCGATAGGGAAGGATTCGGTAGAGGAACGACGGCCCATGCTCCAGGTAGTGGGCCGCTTCTTTCTTCAGCGGCAGATCGAGATGCCGATCCGACGGAAAATATCCCGCCGGTTTGAATAGAGCTTCGCGGTCGTGAACCTCTTGGGTGGCCTGGATCAGAAGCGGCACCAATGCGTGATGGAGGTCCTTACGGGCCACCAGAGCCGCCGCCGCGGCCACGAGAGGCACGTCCTCGGCGGGAAGGTTGTCGTCGAGATCGATCACCCCTTCGCCGAGCACCACCTCGGACAGGAATGGATAGCGGATGCGATAGGCGCGGTGGCGCCGGATCGGCAGCAACGTCAGGCCCTCGTCGTCCAACAAATTGCGGATATATCCAGCGGAGGGAGCGGCGACGAAGAAGGCCGCGTCGAGCTCACCGGCGATCAGGGCATCCGCCGCGGCGTCGCCGGAGAGAGGAACCAGCTCCGAGCTCGAAGCATCGACTCCGTTTTGCGCCAACAGCTCGAGGGCGAGGGTCCGGGTTCCGCTGCCCTCGGCACCGACGGCAATGCGCAGACCAGCCAAATCGATGATGTGGTCGTAGGTGGCGTCCGCTCGATGAAAGACCCACAGCGGCTCGAAGAAAAGGGAGGCGATCGCCTCGAAGCTCGGATGCTCTGCCGGGTCGGCCACACCACCCTGCAGAATGGCCAGATCGACCTCGCCGTTTTGGAGCCGGTTCAGATTATCGACGGAGCCGGCGGTTTCGGCCACCGTCAAGGTATAGCCGTGGGGTTTCAGAATCTCGGAATATCGGTGGGCATAACCGTAGAAAGCACCAGAAGCGCTTCCGGAGGCAATGGTCAGCTCTTTGGGGGCCGCCGGCTCCAGAAAGGTAAAGGTATAGCCGAAGGCGACGATCGCCAGGATCAGCACCGGACCCCAGATCTTCAACCACTCCGTCCAGCCGGCGAGACGGCCCTGGCTCGCCCTGGGGTCCTGCCCAGTCGACTCTTTTTCCTGCTGCTTGTGGGTCTGGGTGTCGCTCATGGCGATCAAAAACAACCGGCTTTTGTTTCTTCCACAAGGTGATCGACCACCGCCTCTAGGCTGCCGGTCTTGCGATAGACCTCGAGCTGCCGATCCGCGCTCGTGCCTTCCGTGAGAATGCGCTTGATGTATTCGACCTCGTTGCGGGAGCCGAGCTCGTCGACCACGTCGTCCACCAAGTCCAGAAGCTCTTGGGCGAGGAAACGGAAAGGGACCTCTTCCCGTTTGCCGAAGTCGATGAGCTGACCATCGGTGCCGTAGCGAACGGCTCGCCACTTGTTTTCGGTGATCAGGTGGTGTCGATAGGTGCGCCAGCTCTGGTTGTTCATCCGCAGCTTGATCAGCTTAGCGACAATGGCCTGGACCAAGGCGGCAATGCTTACCGCCTCGTCGACCCGGGTGCAGATGTCGCAGACCCTGAACTCGAGGGTCGGGAATTTAGGATGGGGCCGGATGTCCCACCAGATCTTGGTCGGCTCGTCGATACATTTGGTGGCCACCAAGGTGTCGATGAATCCTTGGTAATCCGCCCACGACTTGAGGCTGGGTGGCATGCCGGTGCGCGGCAGGCTTTCGAAGACCACCGTTCGATAGGACTTTAACCCAGTATCGCGGCCTTGCCAAAACGGAGAGCTGGTGGACAACGCCAACAGATGGGGCACGAAATATCGGGCCTGATTCATGACGTCGATCATCATTTCGCGATTTTCGAAACCGACGTGAACGTGCATGCCGAAAATCAGCATGCGTCGCGCCAGCTGGGCCATGTCCGTGGCCAGCTGGGTGTAGCGCTCACCTTTGTTGGCGGTTTGGCTGTGCCATTGAGAAATCGGATGGGTGGAAGCCGCCGCGACCCGCACGCCCTTTTCTTCCGCCAGGCGACAGACCGATCTGCGAAGGCGAATCACCTCGGCTCGGACCTCTTGAACGTTTCGACAGATATGACTGCCGACCTCGACCTGGGACTGAAGAAACTCCGGTTTGACCTGATCTTGAAGCACGACACGTGCTTCCTCGAGGAATTCCTGCACGTAGGACTTCAGCTCTCGGGTTTCAGGATCGATGATCTGATATTCCTCTTCAATCCCAAGGGTCAGAGGCGGCAGGGTCATGGTGGGCTCCCTAGAGCGTCTAGGCTCGGAGTTGGCTGAAATGAGCCGGGGGTCACGGCTCGAAATCGCTCGGCTTGTCGATGATCGAAGGCGCGCAGCATAACACGGGTGGATCTGCGATCTTGCGGTTCAAAGACCAGATTCAAAGAAGAAAAATCGAGATAAGATCGACCGGTCTCGGGCCCGGCGAGATCCCTCGGTCGGTACCAGAAAATTTCTTGAAGATATAGAAAAGGACCCTGAGCTTATGGCTGATTCGGAGCTTCACTCCAGGCGCTCTCGTAAGACGATTCACGGCGCCTTGGTGGCGGTAGACGCCCCTAGCCTAGCGGACAAACCTTGGGTGGTGGACGCCATTGACATCAATGCCAACGGCATGGGTTTGGTGTTGCCACCGGAAATTGAGGAGGGAACCGACGTCTTTTTGAGCTTCAAGCTGGAGGATCGCTTGGAGCTTTCGCGGGTACCGGCCAAAGTGCGTCACCAAGTGGGTGCCACCGGTGGTGTTGAATTCCAGCCGTGGCCGTCGAGCGAGCGGCTCCAGCTCCTGGAGTATCTGGTCGCCTGGTACGAGAAAGTAGATCGGGAATCGGGCGGCTAGGGCACTGGCCGGTAAACCAGCTCACCGTCCACGGTTTCGATGGTCTCGTCACGCAGCTCGATCCACCACAAAGAAAGGGTGACGTTTCGAGCCAGCTCTACTTGAGTCTCTACGTCGCCGTCGATCAGCACTTTTTGGAACGGTATCCAGCCCTGAGCAGGACCTTCGTCGGTTTGGTAGAAGTGGATTTCCGCCACCTTTGATTCCGGGTCGAGAATGCCGGCGGAGAAGCTCAGCTGGAGGGGAAGATCGTCGTGGCTCAGATCTTGCCGCAGATCGGAGCTCGGAGGCCCGTTCACCACCTCGAGGACAATCGATCGTTTCGGACCGTCGGTGCCGACCCGTTGGATGGCCAACTCGAGGACCGTGCGTTGATCCACTGGAGGGTTCTCGGCTGGACCGGGCTCGGGCTCGAAGGCATACACCTGACTCGCGGGGGTTTGGCCTGCTATCTCGAGCGGCAAGACCACGGAAAGTCCGAGCAGGCTGAGAAGCGGCGCTTGACGCAGGGGTGAGCCGAGCACCGACAACGACTTGGCGCGAGATCTGAGTTTCATGGCGATCCATTTCATGACGGGCCTTGTGCTGAGCTAGAACCCACGCAAATCAGCGCCCAGCCGCCGACACGCGCGGACTCGAGAAGTATCTCATTGAGTGTCCGCCGAAGCGAGTCGGAAGCGGGCGCAGTGGTGTGGAGGCTTCGGGCAGTCCCTGATGGGCGGTCCCGGGTGGGCGGTCCCGGACGGCCAAGCCCGGGACGGGGCGCCTCAACGGGCAGTCTTCGTGGGCTTCGAAATGGCCGTCGGCGAGCCGTCGGCTCAGCCGCGCTTGCCGTATTTCCGTTGGAACTTCTCGATCCGACCGGCGGTATCGAGGAAGCGCTGTTGCCCAGTGAAGAAAGGGTGAGAAGCAGAGGAAATCTCAAGGCGGATCACGAAGTGATCAACGCCGTCGATGCTCCTCACCTCTTCGCTCTTGAGGGTCGAGCGGGAGATGAACTCGGTGTCGGAGCCGGTGTCGAGAAAGACGACCGGATGGTATTCGGGGTGAATTTCAGCCTTCATGTTTCAGATCCTTAAGCTCAGCAGGCGACGTCTTTCAACGTCAGACCGTTTTCCCGCAGGAAGGGGAGCAGGCCTTTTTTGTTGACGGTCCGCAGCGCTCGAGTGGAAAGACGAACACGCACCCAGCGTTTGAGCTCGGTGACGTAGATCCGCTTTTTCTGTAGGTTGGGACGCTGCCACTTGTTGGTGACATTGTGAGCGTGCGAGATGTTCTTGCCGCTCATCGGCTTTTTGCCGGTAATCGCACATTTCCTGGCCACAGCCTTATCTCCTATCTCATCATCATCTTAGAGGTTGGTGGCGGCAATGCCTGGACATACCGCTGGCAGGAGCGCGGATTGTAGCCGAAGCCGGCCGAGGGATCAAGCGCCCAATCCGCCTAAATCGGCATAAAGACGCAAGAAATCCACAGATTTTCCACAGAGCGCTCGAAAGTCACGCGCAGAACCGCATGGACGCTAGGGCGAGAGCAGAGGCGACCCGGCGCAGATCCTCAAGGGGCACGTATTCGTCGGGTCCATGGGCTCGCCGCACGTCACCCGGCCCGTACATCACTGTTGGGATGCCGCCTTCGAGCACTAAGAGTCTCATATCCGCGCCGAATGTCATGCCTTCCAGCGGCGGTGGGTCCCCCTCGAGATCGCTCACGGCCCGGCAAAGACCGGCGACGATCGGGTCGTCGACGGGCACGGATGCCGATTCGAATTGACCACCCCACCATTCCACGCGGGGCGGGTGTCGACGAAGCCAGGGATGCTCCTTGGAAGCAGCCGATACGGCCGACTCGAATTGCCCGCGGGCCGACTCGAGGGACTCACCCACGGCGACGCCCAATCGTCCCTCGCAAACCAAGGTGTCGGGGACGGAGGACGGCCAGTCCCCGGCCTTCAAAGTGCCCACGGAAAGAGGCCAGGGCAGGGAGTAACCTTCGAAAAGCTGCGGACGGGCTCGATTTCGCTCGGCTTCGAGCCGACCCAAGGCCTCGAAAATGGGCATGAACGCCTCGATGGCGCTCTGGCCTTCCTCACGGACGCAGCCATGCGCCGCTAATCCTCGGACGGTGAGGCGAAAGTTGACCGCGCCTGCTTGGGCAGGGGCCACCGCGCGGCGGGTCGGTTCCATGATGATCGCGGCGTCCCCTCGGTGGCCCCGTTTCAAGGTTGCCAGGGAGCCGCAGCCGCCGTCTTCTTCGCCGATCACGCTGTGCAGGGAGATTTTTCCCGCCGGCTCAAACCCCGCGTCTCGGAGCGCGCGGATCGCCGCCAAGGCGCAGGCGAGGCCTCCTTTCATGTCACAGCTGCCACGACCGTACACCCTTTCCTCTGAGCCTTGGTCCTCGACCGTGGCTCGCCAAGCCGGAAGGGTCCATTGGCCGACGTCCCCGATCGGCACCACGTCCGTGTGGCCGTTGAGCACAAGATGTTTGCCGCCCTGGTCTGCACCCCAGCTCCCGACCACACCCAAGCCACGGCTTCGTTCCAGCTCGGCGCAGAACCGTGGGTGGCGTTGGAGGGCCTTGAAGTCGATCTCCCAGAGATCGACGTTCATGCCCACGCCTGCCATCAGCTCGGCCATCAGCTCTTGGGCTTCGACTTCGGCAGGGCTTGCCCCAAGGCTCGGGATGCGGATCAAGGCGTCTAGGGTCTCGAGCAGATAATCCATGGAGATCGCTTGAGTGACGCGGGATTCTGAGGGATTTGAGGGCTTAGACAAAGAGTTGCTCACCAGAATCGGTTGGGGACAGGCCTCCAATGGGGGCGACGGATTCGGCCACGGCGGAGTCGGCGGAAAGCATACTGCACCCTGCTCGGATCACAAGGTAGGTCGGAAGATACCTGCCGCTGATTGCCGTCTACTCGCCCGTCGAAGTCGGATAAACTGTGGAGATGGACGGGTTTGGGCGGCGCTCGCTCCGAGAGACGTAACCCAGAGAAGCGCGACCCAGGGCGTGAGCTGAATCAAGGAGGTGACATGCATCGAGAGCAGGCTCGTCATCGAGCGATTGAGCGTTGTCGAGAGCGCGGGGTCCTGATCCCGACCTTCGAGCAGATGCGACGACCCGATGGGCTGTCGCCGGCGATCCGTTCGGCCCTGGACGCCGTGGACATGCAAGCGGTTGAGCCGATCAACCTCTTTCGGATCACCTGGTCGAACCGGCCCGCGTACAGCCGGACCGCGGATAGCCAACCCGAGCGCAGCCACCCCGAGCGCCGAGCCGACAAGGGGGCCGGCGCCGGCGGGTTCGGGCCGGTCAACATCTTGGAGATCCCGTCGCAGCTTACCGGAGTGCCGGCGCGAATTGTGGGTCTCGTGGGCCGACACTTTCCGACCGGAGCCCACAAGGTCGGTGCGGCCTTCGGTTGTTTGGTGCCCCGATTGGTGGGGGGCGAGCTGGATCCCACGCGGCAACGGGCGGTGTGGCCGTCCACCGGTAATTATTGTCGCGGCGGCGTTTTCGACAGTGCTTTGCTGGGCTGCCGAGCCGTCGCCATCTTGCCGGAAGAGATGAGCCCGGAGCGATTTCAGTGGCTGGAAGCGATGGGGGCCGACATCATCGCCACCCCGGGTTGCGAGTCCAACGTCAAGGAAATCTTCGACGCCTGCCATCAGCTTCAAGTCGACCATCCGGAAGATGTGATCTTCAATCAATTCGAGGAGATGGGCAACTATCTATGGCATCGCGGTGTCACCGGGCCCGCGGTGGAGGAGGCGTTTCGATCCCTGGCGGGACCCACCGATCGATTCGCCGGCTGGATCTCGGCGACCGGCTCCGCGGGCACCTTGGGCGCCGGCGACCATCTGAAAGCGATCTTTCCCGGCTCGGTGATCACCGCCGCCGAGGCCCTGCAGTGCCCAACCCTCCTGAGCTGCGGTTATGGCGGACACCGCATCGAAGGCATCGGCGACAAACATGTGCCGTGGATCCACAACGTGAGGAATACGGATGTGGTCGCGGCGATCGATGATCGGGACACCATGGCCTTGATGCGTCTCTTCAATGAGCCGGCGGGGCAAGAAGAGCTGGTGGCTCGTGGCATCGATGAAGCGGTGGTGGGACAGCTCGATGCCTTGGGCATCTCGTCCATTTGTAATTTGCTGGCGGCGATCAAAACCGCTCGCTACTTCGAGCTGGACGAAAACGACGTCCTCTTTACGGTCTTCACTGATTCCATGGACCTCTACCAATCCCGTCTCCAGGAGCGGTCGGCGGCTGAGGGCGACTACTCCCGCCTGCGAGCGGCGATCGATCTCGAACGCTATTTGTGGGGCTGTGGAACCGATCATCTGCGTGAGCTGCTCTACACGGACCGCAAGGCGATTCATCATCTGAAGTACTTCACCTGGGTGGAGCAACAGGGCAGACGTGTCGAGGAGCTGGATGCGCTGTGGAGCCCGTCCTATTGGCGAGACCTCGCCGATCAGCTGCCACTTTGGGATGACGCCATCCGGGCGTTCAACCGAGAGACCGGAGTCGAGGAGGCCCTCTACGGTGCGGCTGTCGAGGCGGGAGGCCGAGCCGAATGAACCCTGAGCATCGCCAAGAGCAAACCCTGGACCCCGATGAGCTACCGGACGTCAGCATCGAACGCGACACCGTCCGGCTAGGGCTCATTCAATGTTCCGCGCCGTTTTTCGAAGGCTCCATCGACGAGATCAAGGGAGCGCTGTTGGCCAAACATGAGAATCTCGTGGAGGATGCCCATCAGCGCGGTGCTCAAATCGTCGCATTCCAGGAGGTCTTCAATACGCCCTTTTTCTGTGCCGGCGAAGACCCTGCTTGGTACGCCGCCGCGGAGCAAGTACCCGAGGGACCCACCATTCAGTGGGCCAAGGTGCAGGCGGAACGTTACGGCATGGTGATTGTGGCCCCGGTCTATGAACGGGCCATGCGAGGGGTCTACTACAACACCACCGCGGTGATCGACGCGGACGGCACCTATTTGGGAAAGTATCGAAAAGTCCACGTTCCCCAGGGGTCAGGTTTTTTCGAGAAGTATTACTTCAAACCTGGAAATTTGGGTTTTCCCGTGTTCGAAACGCGGTTCGCCACCTTGGGAGTCGTGACCTGCTACGACCGCCATTTTCCGGAGATTGGTCGCGCCCTCGCTTTGAAAGGAGCGGAGATCCTGATCAACCCCAACGCCACGATCAAGTCCACCAGCCATTACATGTGGAAGATCGAGCAGCCGGCCATGGCCTGTGCCAACGCCGTCTTCGTGGCGGCCGTCAACCGGGTGGGTTGGGAAGAGCCTTGGCTTTCGGGAAAATTCTACGGCACCAGCTATGTGGTGGATCCCCGGGGCGAGATCTTGGCCGAAGGCTCGGAAGATCAGGACGAGGTGGTGGTCGCCGACTGCGATCTGAGCGTGATCGACGAAATTCGGCACAACTACCAGTTCTTTCGCGATCGACGGCCGGACGCATATGGCGATTTGGTGGACCCAAAGCTCTAGCTAGACCCCCAAGCCCTAAAGACGTCCTAGGAGACCCTGGCATTGGACAACGCAGATCGATCCGATGATGTGAGAAGCGCCGGCGCCGTCGAGTGGTTGGAGAGTGCGGAACGATACCGCGACGATTTGGTACGCCTGCTTCGCGACCTGATTGCCATTCCCGCCGAGAGCTGCCGCGAGGAGGCGCGCTGCCGCCGCCTCAAGCAAGAGCTCGACCGCCTGGGGTTTGAGCAAGTTTTCTTCGACCCCCTGGGAACCGTGGTGACGCGCATCGGAAACGGGCCCAAGGTTCTGTGGATGGACGGACATATCGATACCGTCGGAGTCGGTGATCCCGCGTCTTGGGAGCACGATCCCTTTGTCGGCAAATTCGAAAACGGTGAGATTTGGGGTCGGGGAGCCGTCGACGAGCTGCCCGGGGTCGTCTGCATGGCCTACGGCGCCAAAGTGCTCATGGACCGCGGGATTCCCGACGATCTCACCCTCTATCTAACCGCTTCGGTAATGGAAGAGCCGTCCGAAGGTCTGGGGCCCGATCACTTCCTCGATTACATCGAGGAGCTGGGGTGGCCGAAACCCCAAGCTGTGGTGTTGGGAGAGCCCACGGATATGGCGATCTATCGCGGTCAGCGAGGACGTCTGGAAGCGGTGATCACCCTGCACGGCCGGGCCGCCCACGGGGCTCAACCGGACCTCGGGGTCAACGCCCTTTATCGGGCCGGTGAGGTGTTGGCGGATTTACAGAAACTCTCCGGCCAATTGGGATCGGACCCGTTTCTGGGCCCAGGAACCCTGGTGGCGTCCGATGTGGAATGCGCCACGCCGTCACGTAACGCGGTGCCCGACTTGGTCCGAGTCTTCGTCGATCGCCGGCTGACCCTCGGCGAGACCCCGGAGCAGGCGTTGGAACAATTGCGAAGCCTGCCCAGCCTCAGCCGCGATGTGGAAGGAGTGGGCCCTGGAACCGTGGAAGTGGTGGGTTTTCAGGCGGAAGCCTGGACCGGTCGAGAGGTTCGTCAAGAAAAGGTCTATCCCACTTGGGTGGTGCCCGAATCCCATGATTTGGTGACCGCCGCGGCAAAGGCGGTGGAGGATGTCTTGGGTCACCCGCCGAGCATAGGTTGTTGGTCGTTCTCCACCAACGGCGTATCCACCATGGGTCGGCACGGCATTCCCACCGTTGGTTTTGCGCCCGGACTCGAAGATTTGGCGCACACCAATCGGGAACGGGTGGCGGTGGACGATCTCGTCAAGGCGACGGCGGTCTACGCCAGGATGTCGGAGCAATTCGCCCGGCGAGCATCTTGATGGGCGTCTTGGCGCGATGACGGAACACCGACTCCGTTGCACTGAGTGCAACACGTCCTACGCGCCCACGCCGACCCTCTTGGTTTGTCCGCAGTGCGCTCGACAGCAAGTGAAGGGTGAAGGGCTGCGAGGAGTGCTCGAGGTCGACATCCCGGAATTGGAAGCCAAGCTCTCCGATGCCGGGGGACGACCCTGGTGGCGTCGCGAAAGCTTCGACTTTCTGCTGCCGGTGAGACCCGACGGTGGCCGCAGGGAGGTCGCCGTCGGGGGCACGCCCCTGCTGAGAGCGACTCAGCTGGGTCGTGATCTCGGGCTGCGCCATCTGTGGATCAAAGACGATACCCGCAATTCCAGTGGCTCCACCAAGGATCGAGCCTCGGATTTGGTCGTGCGCAAGGCCCTGGAATTCGGATTCGAGACCGTTGCCGTGGCGTCGACCGGAAACGCGGCTACTGCCCTGGCCGCCTCGTCCGCCGCTGCCGGGCTGGATGCGGTGGTCTTCGTGCCGGCTCAAGCACCTCCCGCGAAGCTGGTGCAGATGGCCAGCTACGGGGCTCGGGTGCTCGCCATCGACGGCAGCTACGATCAAGCGTTCGAGCTCTGCTTGGCCGCCTGCGATCGATGGGGTTGGTACAACCGCAACACGGCTCTCAACCCGTTCACCATCGAGGGCAAGAAGACCGCGGGGCTTGAAATCGCCGCGCAGCTGCATCCCCAAGAGCCCGACGTCGTTTTAGTGCCCACCGGCGACGGAGTGATTTTGGCGGGCATTGCCAAAGGGTTCGACGATTTGTTCAAGGCCGGAGCTTTGCGCCGTCGGCCACGGCTGATCGCGGTTCAACCCGAGGGCTCATCCGCTATTGTTCGAGCCTGGGAAGCAGGCCTCGACGCTCCCGAGGCGATCCTAGGCGCCGCCAGCGTTGCCGATAGCCTGGTAGTGGACGCGCCGCGCAACGGCAGGTTGTGCTTGGCCAAGATTCGGCAATCGGAAGGCGCTGCGCTCGCGGTATCGGATCGTGAGATCGTGGCTTCTATTCAGGGTCTGGCCCGCCGGTCCGGAGTATTTGCCGAGCCTGCCGCCGCCGCCGTATTGGCGGGCCTGGAGCGGGCCGTGCAAAGGAAATGGGTGGATCCGGACGAGCGTATCGTGTTGATGGTTACCGGCACGGGTCTCAAGGATGTCGGCGCGGCGGCTGAGGGGCTCCAGGATCAACCCGTGATCCCACCCAGCTTGGACGCGGTGGAAGAGCGGCTCGCAACCTGGCCCGAGCCTAAACGCAGCATCTGACAAATCACTGCTATAAGATGTGGCCGTGGAGCTGGTAGGTCGACGCATACGCAATATCGAGGTTCGGGAGCTGATCGGTAAGGGCGGCATGGGATGGGTGTACCTTGGATTTGATCACGCTCTGCACCGCCAAGTAGCCCTCAAAGTCATTCGGCCCGCGGCGGGATTGAGCGAGGAGAATAAGGCTCGATTCGTCCGAGAGGCTAGGGTGCTATCCCAGCTCGAGCATGTCAACATTTGCCGAATCTATGACTTCCTCGACTACAACGGCTCGGAAATCCTGGTTCTCGAATACGTCGAAGGCAAGAGCTTGTCGGAGGCTCTCAAAGAAGGCTTGTCCTACCGCCAGCGGTTGTCCATCGCTCGCCAGCTCACGGAAGCTCTGATCGCGGCCCACGGCGCTGGTATCGTGCATCGGGATCTGAAGCCGGAAAACGTCATGTGGGTCGGCGGCGGCCGAGGCGCAGACGGCTTGGTGAAAATCTTGGACTTCGGGCTGGCCAGATCGCTGCAAGCGGGCTGGCCTGTGGAGGCACAAGTCGCTCCCTTTGAAGACGTTCCCACCGACGTCGCGGGCCGACCCGAGCCCCAGGACGAAGCTGAAGAAGGGCGAGATCGACCCAAGGATCCCGAACCTCGAATGCCGGCGCGAGCATCGGCACCTTACGGCTCCCATAGCGAGGTCGACAAATCCTCGCAAGTGACCCGGTTCGGGCGAGTGATGGGCACCATCTCCTACATGAGCCCCGAGCAAGCCCGGGGGGAGCTGATCACCACCGCTAGCGATATGTTCACGCTCGGCTTGCTTTTTCATGAGATTTTCGTCGGCAGACCGGCCTACGACCCGGATTTGCCGACCATGGAGAAGCTCGAGCTGGCTTCTTTGGCGAAGATCCGGCCGATCGACGGGGTGGATCCGGCCCTGGCCAATTTGATCCGACGCCTCGAAAGCCCATTGCCGGATGACCGGCCACGGGCCGTGGACGTTTTGAGCAGCTTGAATCGGATCGCCCGGCGGCCAAAGCGCCGCCTTCAGATTGCGGCAGCCGCATCGGCGGCGGCCATCTTGATGGCTCTGGCCTTCAAATACACCTTGGATCTGAAGCATGGTCAAGACCTTGCCGAGAACGCGCTACGTCAAGCTCGGGCGGCTCAAGCCTCCGAGCGTCAAGTGACCGACTTCTTGGTCGGCGTGTTCAAGCTCGTGGATCCCCACCAATCCCAGGGCACGGAAGTCACCGTGGAGCAGATCCTGAGGCGCGGGGCGGAAAAAGTCGAAACCGATCTGAAGGATCAACCCGCGACCCAAGCTCGTCTGTTGCAAACCCTCGGCACGGTTTATTGCAATCTAGGGGAGCACGAAGAAGCCCAAGACCACTTCCGGCGTTCGGTGGAGGTGTTGCGGGCTGTGGAAGATCGCCCCTTATGGCTGGCAGCGGCTCTGGATTTGCGGGCCGCGGAGCACCAGCATCTCGGATTCCAACAAGAGGCGGCGGGAGAGCTCGCGGAGAGCTTGACGATTCGGCGAAGAATTCTGCCGCCCAACCATCCGGATCTGGCCCTGAGCCTCGCCCTCTTCGGCCGCATGCGCTATCAAGAGGGGAAGTTGGAGGAGGCCAAGACCCTATTTGAGGAAGCCCTCAGCATCCTGGCCCTGCCGGAGCCCCGGCTGACCACCGATGGACGTCACCAATGGGCCCGCTGTGCTGTGGATTTGGCCAAAGTTTGGCAAGACTCCGGAGATCCGGTCCGGGCCGAAACGTTGATGCGTCAAGCCCTCGGGGAGCTGAAAGATTTGCTCGGAGAGGATGCCGCCGAGGTCGGAGAGGTGCTGGAGGCCCTGGGCCGCTTCCTGGTCGCTCAAGAGCGACAGCGGGAAGCCGCACCGCTACTTCAGCGCAGTCTCGAGGTCCGGCGCAAAGCTCTGCCCCCCAGCCACCCGGATATCGAACAATTGGCGCTCTTTATCCGGCAGCTGGATTCCTGAGCCGCCAGGCCCTCGAGAAAACGACTGAACGTCGTCAGGGGTCTGTGCTCGTCCAAGCCGAGGGATCGCCGGATTCGAAACCATCGGCAAAGAGCTCAGGGCACAGCGAGACCTTCGCATCGCAAGGGATGCTCAGGCGTTGGCTTTGGATCGCTTCTAGATCCGTGTCGTCACCGGCGGAGGTGGTTCCGTGCCAAATGCTGACGATTTGACCGGTCGGGCTGAGGGCGAGCTGCGCCGAAGGGTCGCTGCCGAGCCCACCGAGGGTATTGACCTGCAACCGATCACCCGACATCTGCCCCTGGGGGTCGAAGCGTTGCAGCTGGAGATTCGACTCCTTCCACTGGACCAGAAATCCTCCACCGGGTTCCTGCTTGACCCTTGGACGCTCCTGATCTCCCCCCGACGACGCCGGTCCAACGTCCAAAGGCTGGCCCAAAGGAGAGCCGCCGGCATCGAAACGTCGGCCACGGATCTTCGAATAGGCGCTGCCTTCGGCGACGACAAAGGCAGCCTCTTCGAGAGGCTCGGCTTCGGTCCCGGATAGGTTGCCGACGCGGCCGTCGAAAACCTGACTTTCGAAGCTCTCCCAAAACACCACAAAGCCATCACCGTCGGAAGAGATCGTGGGGTTGAATTGCGCGCCGGTGGTGATGGTGTTGATTTGGAAGACGTCTCCGACGGGCTCTCCGGAGCTGTCGATGATCCGCCCATGAATCGACGTATTGTCGGTATCGTTGCCGACCGGTGTTCCGCCGGTCCAAACGACCATGAAGCCTTGGTCGGACGCCGCGATTTGGGGGGACCGGGCGAAGGAGTCGTCGGTCGCCACCTGGATAGACGGGTCGATCGGAGCACCGTTGGGTCCGAAGCGCATGGCGAGCACAGCCTCCCCGATTCCAGCCTCGGCGCCTGCGACGGGTGAGCCGTTCAGACCTATGCCCGGAGCCCGCCGCACGACAATGAATTTGTCGTCGTCGAAATATTCCACGTCGACCTCGTTGAAAGACGTGTTCGAAAGCCTGACGGCCCCGCCTAGGGAAGCGCCATCGGAGTCGAATCGCTGGAATCGTGTGGAGCCGTCGCTCGTCGAGTGCCAAGCCACGACGAAATCGCCGTCGCTGTCCACGGCCACGTCGAGCTTCGAATCGATGCCCGTATGGGCGCTGACCAAGAAGTCGTCGCCTAGGGGCATGCCGGAGGAATCGAAACGTCGGGCCACAATGCCGCCGTTGGGTTCTCCGGTAAACGCAGCCGACTCCCAAACCGCGACAAAGGAGCCGTCGTCGGCGATACCGATCCTGGCCTGGCTTTGGCTGCCGGTGGTGTAGGCGTTGACTTGGAATTGGCTACCGACCGGCGCCGGGGTCTCCTGACCCAATGTTGTCGGGGTCTCCTGACCCAATGTTGTCGGGGTCTCCTGACCCAATGGTGAAGGGGCTGTCGATGCCATGGCTGGTGCGGTGGCAAAGCTCAACAGCGTCATCTGAGCGAGGGCGGCGACGCCCGTGGGGAGCGTCGAAAGGAGTGAGCGCTTCGAATTCATAAGTTTCCTCGAAAGAGTTATGGGTTTGGGCTCGCTCAGTAGCGCGAAAAACGAAACCCGAATCGATCAAGGGCGAGAGAAATCCTGCGACCCATAAAAAAGGCCCGCAAAAGCGGACCTTCTCGGACGAAAACGCCTAAAGCTTGTTGAGCGGCTCAGCACTTCAAGTTGTCGATTCTCCGGGCGTTGTCGTCCAATCGCTTGGAATTGTTGTCCAGGCGGGTGGCGTTGGCGTCCAATCGTTGGGCGTTTTCGTCCAGGCGCCGGGAGTTCTCGTCAATCCGTTCGCCGTTGGCGTCGAGACGTTGGGCGTTGGCGTCGAGGCGTTGGGCGTTTTCGTCCAGCTTCCGGCCCACGTCATCCATGCGTTTGGTGTTTCCGTCCAATCGTTGGGCGTTGGCGTCCAATCGTTGGGAATTGGCATCCAGGCGGGCCGCGTTCTCGTCAAGTCGCTTGGCATTGATGTCGAGCTTGGTGCCGTTCGCTTCGAGGGTCCGACCGTTGGCGTCCAAGCGCCGAGCGTTGGCGTCCAGCCGTTTGGAATTCCCGTCCAGTCGTTCGAGTGCGTCGTCGAGCTTCAACGCATTGGCTTCGAGCAGCCGTCGATTTTCATCCAACCGATCGAGAATTGCATCAAGCTTGCTGTCCAGGTAGGCCTTCAGCTCAGGGTCCATAGATCCTCCTGCATGTCTAATTCGACTCGTTTGAGCCGACTCGTTTGAGTTGACTCGTTTAATTTGACTCGCTCCCGCGAGCTTCCGACAGTGATTTGGTTCTGCTCATATTATCTTCCCCCAAACCCGGTTGAGAAGGAAGGGCTATGGCGGCTACTTTGAACGAGGAGTCTTGAGGAATTCCAAGATCAGCTCACTGACCTCGGGTGCGCGCAAATAGCCATAGGCCTTGTGGGTGTTGGATCGTCGCCGCGGGCAAAGATAGGTGTTGACCACCAAATCGTCGACCACCTGATCACCGTTGTCGTTGGGGCCGAAGTCGTCGCGCAGGTGCACGTCGATCGCTGCCAGATCCCTGCGGTCCGTAAAGTTCGTCCAATGGTTGACGGTATTCGGCATGCGGTTGGGCGAGTGGCGCAGCTCGAGCTCGCGGGTGAGAAAAGGGAATCCCATCGGTGAGCCTAGTCCGATCAAATGGTCGACAATCGGCCGTTGGTAGCGCTTTTCCAGCGACCTTAAGACCTCGTATGCGATGACCGACCCCATGGAATGTCCCAAGATCAGAATGCTCTGGTCCATGGAGCTCAAGAGCACGGACTCCAATTGAGCGCGAATGGCGTTCCTCAAACGCGCGTCTTGGTTGTAGCGCTCGCAGTCGCGACAGATTCGCTCCAAGAGCCAGCCGGTCTTTCGATGCAGCTTGGGTAGCTGCATCGCCAAGTCCATGACCGACTCGCCGACATCGATGACATCCGCGACCAGCTCGTCGACCCAATCGTCTTCGTACTTGGGCAGAGGGCCGGTGCCGGCAGCCGGCAGATAGGGCTCGGGGTCTTCATCGAGCGGTTGATGGACCTCGTCCGCCCAATAGACGAGCTTGAAGTCGAATAGGTCGCCGCAGCTCTCGCTGTCGGCGTTGAGCTCGCAATTGCGTCTCAAACCTTCCAGCACAGCCTCTAACCACCCTCTGGCCAGCTTCTCAAGGGGCGGCTTGCGGGCGAAACCATGGATCCCAATGATCAGATGCGGCACGATCCTCTCCTCGAAAGAAAAGACAGAATATCAAATCGGCGTTGGTGTGAAGCCCGGGCGCCGATTCGGGATGGCCAAGCAAACCGGCCAGAAGAGATACTGCGGGTCAGCGAATAGGTTTAGGAAATCTTCGACGGCCCGGCGAAATCCGAAGCGCCCAATCCCTCGGAGGGCTGCATCGAATCATCCAGATCTCGCTGGACGCGGCGGGCGCGTCGCGCCATGCGGGCCAGCTCGACCTCGAGCTCCTCGCGTTTGGCTCTCAAAAACCGCTGGAGCTCTTTTCGCCGGGTGAAGAGGAAAAAGATCCGAATTTCCTCGAGGATCCGATGGCGCTCGTGCCCGACCCGCAACGCGATGGCCGCGGTGATCGGTAGGCTCAAGGCATAAAACGCGGCGTTCGGCCAAGGGCCCCACCACCAAGCGACGGCCAAGGTTTGGGCTCCCCAGAACGCGACGAAGAAGGCGAGGCCAAAGAGCATGCCCGCGGTGTCGTATTGATCTCTCCCGCGAGCAGATGCCCGCGTCGCCCAACGGGTGGCGGTGTAGGGAAGGGCGGAATGCAGCAGGCCCCACAGGGCCAGGGGGAAGATGGTGGTCAGGAATCCCAAGCTTCGGGCCACGAATCCGAGCACGACCTTCGGGGTGTAGCGAAGCTGGAGCTGGTAGTTCCTCACGCCGTACCGACGGCACAGCCTCTGAAATCTGCTCAGCTTGGTGCGCAGGATCGCGATGCGATCCGGCCATCTGGCGCGTAGGGCCCGATGGGCTTGATCGAGCCGTTTCAGAGATCGGAAACGCTGGGCCAAGGATCGATGCTCTTCTTCCCCATGGCGAATCTTTTGATCCGCCGAACGCAGGGCAAAGAAGTGCTGCAGCAAACGCATCAGCGCGAGATCTTCCCAAGAGTCGACATTGAGGGTGACCCCCTTCAAACCCGCTAATACCTCGTCGGTAAAACGTCGGACTTGTTGCTCTTCGGATTCACCCTCTACCTCGGACATCACCAGAGGCGGGCCGAGCTGGACCAAGACATCGGCCCGAAAACGTCCCTTGTGGGTGAAGGTCAAACCCACGGGCACCACCGGCACGGGTCGGCCGGTGCGCTGGGCGTGACCCTGGGCCAGGCGCGCGACACCGGTCTTGAGCGGTCGAAGGCTGGGGTCCGAGTGGCTCTGGCCTTCCGGGAAGATGAGGATCACCCGGCCTTGATCGAGATATTCATAGATCCGCGCAAAGGATTCGGCGTTGTCGTTCTTCGGGGCCCCGGGGCGTCGCCTCTGAATGGGCACGGCTTGGATGAATTTGAGAATCGGGCGGAAGATCGGGCTACGGAAGAGACCGCTGCGGGCGATCGGGTGAATGGGCCGGGGGCAAGCGAATTGAACCACCACCGCGTCGACCAGCGCATTGACGTGGTTCGCCGCCAGCAGCACTGGGCCGTCTTCCGGCAGATGCTCCAGCCCGGAGACCTCGGCTTGACGATAGAAGATGCCGGTCATACGCCGGCAGAAACTCTTCCAGACGCGCTGAGACCACGGTGCAACGGTCTTGATGGATTGGGTCATAGCTGCCGCGATTCTATAACCCCGACCGCGAGATGAGAGCGAGAATTCGAGCTAAGATTCCGCGCATGGGAATCGGAGCACACTTCTGGACCTTCTGGCCGCTGCTCAGCCACCGGAGCCGGCCCTTGACCGCGCCTCCCTCCGTGGGCATCGAAACCTCTGTCGGCGACCCGGAAAAGGGGGCCGTGCCGCTCAAGGCCCGATTGACCGTCAACGACCCGGAACGCCTTTTGGTGTTGGTGCACGGCCTGGGTGGCTGCACGGAGAGCCTCTATATGCTGCGCGCCGCGACCTGCGCCCAGCGGGAGCTGGGTTGGTCGTCCCTACGAGTGGATATGCGCGGCGCGGACCGGCGAGGCGCGGATATCTACCACGCCGGCTTGACCTCCGATCTACACCATCTTCTGGCGGACGAGCGATTGTCGGGTTTCCGCGAGATCTATGTCGTCGGTTTCTCGGTCGGTGGCCATGTGGTGCTTCGCTATGCCACCAAAGAACCGGATCCGAGAGTCGTCGCCGTGGCCTCCATCTGCGGTCCGATCGATTTGGCGGCCACAGTAGTGGACTTCGATCGACCCGCGAACTGGGTCTATCGGCACTACATCCTCAGCGGTTTGAAAGAGCTCTACGCGGCGGTGGCCGAGCGCCACGGGCTGACCGAGCGGTTGCCGGAAGTCCAGGCGGTCGACAAGCTCCGGCAGTGGGATTCCCTCACCGTGGTGCCCCGATTCGGTTTTGAATCCGTCGACGACTACTACACCCGATCGAGTGTTTGCTTTCACTTGCAGGACCTCAAAGTGCCTGCCCTCTTGGTGGCTGCGGAAGGAGATCCCATGGTGACCTCCCGCTCGATTCGCGTGGGATTGGAACGCGCCGCGCCGAATTCCCTGGACACCCGCTGGATGGGTAGGGGGGGGCATGTGGGCTTTCCCGCCGATTTCGATCTCGGGCTTCGGGCCAAGCTGGGGCTCGACCCACAAGTCCAAGCTTGGCTTGCCCAACAGGGGCGTTGACCCACCTCGGATTCGGGCTCGATCCGCGAAATAAGGGCGAGGATCAACACTCGAAGTCGGGCGTGGACATGCTACGATCTGATCTCGGTGGTTCCCTTTGAGCACGATTTGGGAATGACGGCGGTCCTCGGGAATCGGCCATCCTTCTCCCAAAAATCCATAAAGGCCTCAGTGAGGATCGGCCGGATGGAAGCGGGTTTATCCAAGGACCGGCTCCCAAGGATCCAGCCGACTCGCAGACCCGTCTACGACGATACGAGAAAACCGCAGATGCGATTGTTCCTCGCCGTTCCCCAAGATCTAGAGGCAGAGCGCCAGGTGGCACATCAGGTGGTTGCGGCCCTGAACGCTCAATCCGGATTGCCGGAAGGTGATCCCAACCACATCCAGGTCGTCGATTGGCACCGCACGGCGGCGCCGCTGACCACTCTTCCCGAAAGCGTGGCTTTCAGGAATTTGGATATTCAAGAGCAAGACCTTTTCGTCGGTTTTACCTGGTTGGGATTCGACGACGATGAGCGGGGACAATCCGAGCGCTCGATTTGCTCCGAGCGTGAAATGGAGCTGGCGTACAGCTATTGGAAAAGCATGCGCCGCCCACGAGCCCTCTTCCTGCGTTGCCTGAAGCTGCCTGAAAAGCTCAAAGATATCGACGCGCGCCGCTTTGACCGGGTCAGTCTGTTCTACAACCGTTTCGACTCACCCGAGAAAAACCGTTTTTCCTACCAAGAGTTTCACTCCGCCGGCGAGCTGGAGCAGCTCTTCGAGCGGCAGATTCGGACCCTGGTCGCCGAGGATCGGCCGGTGGTTCCGCCGACTCGCTCGCGCAGCCAGCTCCGGGGCACCACCCAATTCGAGAAGAAGATGGAGCCTGGAAAGGCCTATGAGGTGACCTTCCTGAGCTTCGAAATCGCGGATTGGAACACCTTGGTCCAAGAGCATGAGGCGGACAAAGGAAAGCTTCAGATCCTGGCGGGCTCTTTGCTCGAGCTGGTCCGCAGCACCTCCAAGGTTTACGGTGGGGAAGTCTTCTCTTGGACCGCCAAGGGCGGTCTGATGATGTTCTGGGCCAAACGCAGCTTCGACCACGCCATCATGAGCGGCTTGAAGGTGCTGCACAACCTACCGGTCTTCAATCTGGATCCTCAGCAGAATCCCTTGCAGCAAAATGTCGGCCTGCGGGTCGCGGCCCACGACGCGGTGATCGTCTTTCAGCTGCCAATCGAGGAAATCTCCTCCTCGGACATCCATTTCGTCACCGCCCTCCAAGCGGAGAACACCTCTTCCGACGAGCTTTCCATCACCCGCCGGCTGCTCGATCGCATCGATGAGCGTTTGCGTCCCCATTTCAAATTTAAGGGTCGCTACGACCGGGAGCCCATCTACTCCTGCAAGCTACCCGCGACCGAGCAGGATTCGGCGACGGCGGATCTCGACGAGCATCTGGTGGCGGTCAAGCGCCAGACCTCTTTGGCCATGGGTTTGCTCCAGGGGCCGGCCTCGGGTTTGGACGTCTCGGCGGCAGATTCATTGGCCACCGCGGTCGACGAAACCTATGCCGCCCTCCAGCGTTTTTGCCACACCTTCAGCTCGATCGATCGCTCTTGGGCGACGGGATTCTTCCACCAGCTTCTGGTGGCCACCACCACCCTGAGAAAAGAAGAGGAGGCCCTCTGGGGCCTGCTGAGGCAGCGGATCTCCGAAGGCAGCATGGAATCCGGCACGGTCCGGCGCCTCAAGGCTCTGGCCCAAGCCGCGTCGCGACGTCGAGCTCGGCCGGTCGTGATCCTGGAGAAGCTCGAGGAAAGATGTCGAGTCTTGGCCGCCGGGGCCGAGCCGGCGGCCACGCCACAACAAGCCCAAGCCCAGGCCGCAGATGTCATCAAGCAAATCGACCGCTTCGTCAAAGCGGACGAGCTGGACAGCGAAACCGCGCTGACCGAGCTGTTGATGCATCATAAAAGAGGCTTCCTGACCTACATCCTGGAACACGGATCCGACACCGAGCGGCATCAGCGTTTAACCCGTAAGCTCTGGGAAAACGCCGATTTGGCCCTGCTCGACGATCTCTACTCGATTCGCGGCCATCGGCGGTCCGACGAGGCGCGCATCTTCGATGCGCTGATCCAACCCCAGGTGGGCCAAGCACGTTTCCAAGTCGTGCGTATTCTGCTCGAAAGCGAGGACAAACCCGAAGAGGTGGTCATCGGTCACTACTTCGAGCGCTTCAACTTGCGGCCGGTGGCCCAAGATCTTCAGGTGGTTTGGCGTTGCATGGTGCTCGGTCATCCGGAGGAGAGCATCCGTGGCTTCTCGGCCCTCAAGCTCAACCAAAGCTCCATGTGGCAGGTGGTCTCCCACCCTTCCATACCCATCGCCAGCATCCTAGCCATCGGCGAGCGCATGTCGAAGCTCGAAGGGGAAGACGCCAAAAAGATCTTCTTCGACTGCATCCGCTCCCGGGTCGAGCAAGCGGTCGAAGGCTTCCGCAGCCGCGAAGAGCTGAACATCCTGACCAAGCTGATTCTTCAGATGTTGGGTTTCTCGTTCTTGGTGGAGACCGGCTACTTTGAACGCTTTGACGACCTGCTGCGCAAATTCCTCAACCGAGCCCAATCCATGGGCATGCAGGTGGAATATTTCGAAAAACTGCGCCAAACCCTGGAGCAGGCGCGCCAAGAGCACGGTGACCAAGGACCGGCCAAGCCGCCGGCCGGCATCAAGAGCCTGCCCCTGACGATCCAGCGTCGCCTAGCCGGCGAAGCACGCTACATTTATTGGTTCGTCACCCATCCCGATCCGCGAATCGCCTGCGAGACCCTGCGCCATATCGGCCTCATGCATGTGGAGCGGGTCTTGAGGCTGCGGGAGATCAACAGCACGGTATTGCTGACCATTCTGCGCAAACCCGAGCTGTTCACCCGTCAGCAGGCGATCCTCTCGGCGCTGAATCATCCGAAATGCACCCAAGAATTCGCCAATAAATACATCTCTACCATGACGCGTTCGAGACAAGGGCGGCAGGCGCTTGGGAAGATTGCCCAAAACCCGTCCGCCAGCCCCGTGGTCCGCTCCACCGCCAAACGGGCGGTCGACAACGCGGCCCGTCGTGGGCAGAGATAGACCCTATGTAAATGTGGAGTCTCGTCTGTGATATCTCGTCGGTGATTTTTCGTCTGTGATTTTTCGTCTGTGGCCGAACGATGGCCCAGCCCCTGTGTTAAAGGAAGAACATGATTTACGACAATATTCTGCAGTGCATCGGTCAGACTCCGGTGGTTCGATTGCAAAGAATCGGCGCCGACCTACCTGTTGAGCTCTTCGCCAAATGTGAGTTCATGAACCCGGGTGGCTCGACCAAAGATCGCATCGCCCATCGGATGGTCGAAGGCCTCGAAGCTTCCGGCGCCATCGACTCCGAAACCGTGCTGATCGAACCCACCAGCGGCAATACCGGAACCGGTTTGGCGATGACCGCGGCGGTCAAGGGCTATCGATTGATCATCACCATGCCCGAGAAGATGTCCCAAGAAAAGCAAGTGGTGATGGAGGCTTTGGGGGCGGAGATCATCCGCACTCCCACCGAGGCCGGGCACGACGATCCAGAGAGTCTCTTCGGGGTCGCCCTACGATTGGAGAAAGAGCTGCCGAACGCGAAAATCCCCAATCAATACGACAATCCCGACAATCCCGGAGCCCACTACCACGGCACGGGCAAGGAAATTTGGGACGATTTCGGCGAGGATCTCGACTTGGTGGTGCTGACGGCCGGCACCGGTGGCACGATCACCGGTATCGCGCGCTATCTCAAAGAAAAGAATCCCAACATCAAAATCGTCGGCATCGATCCCGAGGGCTCGGTGCTGGGCGGGCGAGACGAGGTCACGACCTATCAGGTGGAAGGCATCGGATACGACTTCATCCCCGATGTGCTCGACCGCGATTTGGTCGACGCCTGGATCTACTCCAATGATCGCGACAGCTTCCAGATGGCCCGGCGTCTGATCCAAGAAGAGGGGCTTTTGGTCGGGGGTAGCTCCGGCGCCGCGGTTTGGGGGCTGCTCGAAGCGCTCAAGCTCTACCCGGACACCAAAAAAGCGCTGACTCTGCTGCCGGACTCGATTCGCAACTATCTGTCGAAATTCGTCAACGACCAATGGATGGCGGAGCACGGATTCGCCGACGAAGCCGAGGGCTGACGACCGGCGAGCCTTGGCGAGCCCGTCAGCTCTCCATGGCCGAGCTGACGGTGACCGAGAAGTCCTCGTCGAAGGTCAGCCTCAACACGTTGGGGCGGCAGCAGACTTGGCAATCCTCAACATAGACCTGCACACGACCGGCAAAAGGGTCGACCTCAATCTCGTTGGGCTCGCCGCAGAAGGCGCAGTGGAACGTCGTCGAATCTGCATAAGCGGAGTGTGACATCGTCGATGACCTATCTGGGTAGCTAGGGTTGACTACTTCCGGGGTGAGCTGCTCGGGTTAAGGCGCCGCCGGCAGACGAATTTCGAAGGCGGCCCCACCAGCTTGCCGGTTGGTCGTGCGGATCAGACCACCATAACCTTCCACGATCGCCTTGACGATCGCCAGCCCGAGCCCGGTGTGTCCATCCTGGGCTCGGCTGGGATTGGCCTCGTCTCGGTAGCTGAAGAATCGCTGGAAGATTTTTTCCTTGTGCTCCTCCGGAATACCGGGGCCGCGGTCGAGCACGCGGATCACGACCCATTCCTCGTCACGCTTCAGCTCGATCGAAACCTCGCCGCCGTCCGGAGAGAATCCGGCGGCGTTGGTGAGCAAATTTTCCATCACCTGCACCATGCGATCGGGGGAAACCTCTACCGCGGCGGACCTCGCCGAAGGCTCGATGTCCAAGCGGTAAGTGAGTCCATCCCGTCTGAGGCTGTAAGTCTCCTGCAATCCCTCGAGCAGGGGAGCGGGCTCCACCCTTTCCACGGGCTGGGCATCCAGGGTGGCGTCGATTTTCGACACCTCGCGCACCCCGGAAAGCAGGCGTTCGAGCCGGCGCACGTCCCTTTGGATCATGGCCAAAAAACGGGCCCGCTGGTCGGCGTCGTGCACCTCGGCCAGCAGGTCGGAGGCGTTGCGGATGGATGCCAAGGGGTTTTTCAGCTCGTGGGAGACGTCGGAAGCGAAGGATTCGATGAATTGGAGGTGCCCTTCCAGACGCCGGGTGAGCTCCGCCAAAGCCCGGGAAAGGTCGCCGATTTCATCCTTCCGTTTGTAGGGTTTGAAAGTATCCCTGAGCCGTCCCCGACGGTCGAGCATGGCAGTGGCCCTCTGGCGCAGCTCGGCGATCGGGCGGGCGATGGTCGTCGCGAGCAATAGGGACAGCACCGCGGCGGCGAGCACCGACGCCAAAATCACCTTGAAGGTGGAAAGCCGCAGCTCGTAGAGGGAGCCGAGAATTTGAAAGGTGGATTTGGAAACCAATACGGCGCCGACCACCTCCCCGCCGGACCAAACGGGCAAGGCGCTGTAGAGTGTCAGGGAGCGCTCGCCACCCTGGGTGGTGCGGAAGGTGGCGCCGTATCTGCCGGAGAGCGCGGCTTCGATTTCAGGTCCCACCAATTTGCGCTCGCTGGCGTAAAAGCCGGCGTCCCGGCGCGGTGGCTCCGGCGGCAGGAAGAGATCGCTGTAGAGCTTGTAGAGAAAATTTCCCAGCCGGTAGAGCGGGTTGTCGCGGATTTCCGGCTCGTCTTGGTCGTCGTCGCCCTGGTCCTCGATCCGCGGTCCGAGCCGGCTGGAATCCGCCAACAAGGAAAAATCGTGACCGATCACCCGCAGCCGCGCGTCGAAGTTGCGGTTCATGTTGATCAAAATGCTCTCGCCGGCCTCGGGGGTTAGCGGCCCTTGCTCGCCCAAGGCGGCCGCCAGCACCCGTCCCTGCTGGACCATGGAGCGCTCCTGCCAACGCAGCAGCTGACTTTCGTAGGTTTGAAGCGAAAGCAGACCGGCCGCGGGCAAGAACACCAGCAGAATGTTGAACGCCATCAGGCGGATGGAGAGACGCGAGAAAGCTCGCTCGACGCCTTTCAAGGATCCGTGCTCAGGATTCGGCCTGGCGATAGCGATATCCCAGCCCGTAGACGGTCTCGATGACGTCGAATTCCGGGTCGGCCTTGACCATCTTTCGCCGTAACCGTTTGATGTGGGAGTCGATGGTGCGGTCGCTGACGTAGGTGTCGTGGGGATAACCTTCCTGCATCAAATGCTGCCGGGTCTTGACGTGCCCGGGGTGTCGGGCCAACGCGTTCAAAATCAAGAATTCCGTCACCGTCAGCTGCACAGGTTTCTCGTTCCAATGGGCGGTGTAGCGCCGCAGGTCGAGGGTCAGTGCGCCGACCCGGAGGAGCTGCTCGTCGGAATCCTGCTGGGGGCCGCGCTTGACCAACGCCAAACGGCGGAACAGCACCTTGATCCGCGCCACCAGCTCGCGCATGGAAAAGGGCTTGCAGAGGTAATCGTCGGCCCCCAGCTCCAAACCCAAGACCCGGTCGAATTCCTCGTCCCGGGACGTGAGGAAGATGATCGGCAGACTCTCCGACACCGCGCGCAAACGCCGACAAAGCTCCAAGCCGTCCATGCGCGGCATCATGATGTCGAGCACCACCACGTCCGCGAGCTGTTGCTCCAGCACCTCCCAGGCCGCCTGACCGTCGCTGTAGACGTCGACCCGATAACCTTCGCGCTTCAAGGCGAAGCTCACCGTTTCCCGAATATTCTCCTCGTCGTCGACGAGCGCGATCGTGCCTTTATCCCCTTGGTGCATGTCGGCAATTTATCGTAGGCCGGAACACCGAGCAACGGGCGCCGTGCAACGGGCGCCGTGCAACGGGCGCCGTGCAACGGGCGCCGCGCAAAAGGCTTGCCGGAGCTCGAGCGAGCAACTGGTCATCGGCAAGGCGGCTCTCGGCTGGTACTCTACGTCGGTTGCCGGCAGCAACAGCTCGATTTCGATAGCCGGAGGAGCATCGGTGGGGACATTGGGTCGTAGAAACATGGGTCGCAGGAACGGCAAGCTGAAGATGAAAAACCGATGGATCGATGCCTTCCTGTGGGCGATGGCCGGCATGGTATTGCTGGTCGGGGGCCTATCCCTACGCTGGCGGATGGACTTCGATACCCCCTTGCTGCTCTATCTCGGTCGCTTGATCAGTTGGGGAGAGGTACCTTATCGAGATTTCTTCGATGTCAATCTGCCCGGGACCTATCTCATCAACTATCTAGTCGTCCGGTTTTTAGGAACCGGCGATCTCGCGGTCCGAATCGCGGATTTGGGGATGCTCACCGCGGTTTGCGGCATCACAGTCGCCGCATTGCGCAGGCTGGAGAAGCGAGTGGCCGCTGCCGCAGGGATCGTTTTTGCGTTGCTCTACTTGTCCTACGGCACGCTTTTTACGCTGCAGCGTGATTTCTTATTGCTCCTGCCTTTGGCGACGGCAATCTATTGTTTGCTCGTACCGGAGAAGTGGTTCCGCCCCGGCTGGGGGCTGGGCGTCGGGCTTTGTTTCGGCTTCATCGCCGTCATTAAACCCCAAGCGTGTCTAGCCTTGCCGGTCTTCGGACTGGCGGGAGTCTTGTCCCGTGAGCCGGAAACAGCAGGTAATAGGAAGCAACGGGACGTCGGGGTATGGGTGTTGGCTGCCGCCACAGGTTTTATGTTGCCCCTGGCAGCTGTGTGGGTTTACCTACGAGCCACAGGTGCGCTTCAACCGTTCCTCGACATCCTCAACGGTTACTGGCCGCTCTTCGCCGACTTGTCCGGCGAGCAGCGGGTGTTGGCGGGCCTCGAAAGTCGCCTAATGTATCGGATCCACCGATTCGAAGAAGAGCTGGGTAAGCTGCTTCTCTTGTTGCCTGCCCTCTACGGTGCTTGGATCGGTTGGGAGGTTGGACGAGAGCGGCCCCGAGTCCGGAGGGCGGTCATCCTCTTCCTAGGGCTGGCCGCAGCAAATGCGCTGTCCGTGTTTATGGTGGGGCGATTCTGGGCCTATCACTGGATTCCCTGTTGGTTTTCGCTTTCCGTGCTGAGCACCTTCAGCTTGTTGCCCCATACGTTTCGCGGGCGCTCCCTACTGATTTTCCTCATCTTTGTCGCCCAGCTCGCGCTTCCTTTTTTGCCCCGGGTCTACGGCGATCTTCGTTTCGGTCACGTCATTGCTCCTAAAAACGGTAGGGTCGACGAAATCGCTGCCTTCCTGAAAGAGCGCCTAGGACCGGGAGATACCGTCCAGCCTCTCGATTGGACCGAAGGCAGCCTCAACGCCATGCTGTCGGTCGACGCCCGCCTGGCGACTTCGTTCGCTTATACCTACCAATTCCATCACCACGTCTCGACTCCCTATGTCCGTGCCCTCCGTGACCGGTTTATCGAGGAGCTGAACGTAGCGCAGCCACGATTCGTCATTGAGACCCACAGCATCTGGTGGATTCTTCGAGGGCCGGACACCTCTTCGGAATTTCCTCGGCTCAGAAGCCTGCTCAATGAACGCTACCAGCCTACCCTCCAAGGGGAGGGTTTTACGATCCATGTTCTCCGGGAGGAAGTTGCATCGGATTGAGTCAGTCTCGGTTTAGAAGATTTGAAATGGAAAACCTGTTTTCTCATATCTACGTGAGGTTTAAATTTATGAAAAGAGGGTTTTCATGCAAATTTTCGATGTTTCGAGCTTTGATATCAGGTTTATACGTACGATCTTTGTCGCCTTTCTGTCGTTGATATGTCTGGCCTACCCCGCGTCTTCGCAGCAAGTCGAAGCCACCACCCCGAATGTCACCATGTCTGTGGGCTCCATCCTTGGAGAGTCTTATCCCGACAATTCGCAGACCTTTTACAATCCGACTGGAATTCAAATCGGCGACAGCTTCCATTTCCTGGTTCAGGTGGCGTCTGGAGATGAATTCAGCTCCGACGATTCCTTTTGTTGGGGCGATCAAATTGTGCATTTCACGGCGGAGATGAGCTACGAAGGGCTGAGGTCGACGCCACAGCTCATCGGGAGGATTTCCCCGTGCTCGCCTTGCACAGATCTCCAATGTTCCTACGAAGATCGCTTTATGTGGGGTCTGGGTGGGCTTTTTAAGAGCTCGTTGGACGGCGCATATTTCGTCGGCGTCGAATATGCGAAAGGGGACAACGTGCTGGTCGGAGATTTCAAGGAGATTCGTCTCATGCGTTCTGTAGACGGTTTTTCTTGGAATCAGGTTCTCGAGCCCGGGAGCGAAGAGCCCGTCAAGTTGGTGTCGCAGTCGAATCTTTCTTGTCAGGCGGAAACGGGACCTTGCTCCGGTCCGTGTGCGGGAGGCAATGCGGTGGCTCAAGGTGAATCTTGCTTGCTCTTTCAGTTTTTGGATCTGAATTTGCTCAGTGAGCAAGATCATTGGTGGGGTTATGTGCGATTTGTGGTCAGCACAACCAGCTATCTGGCGAAAATTCGTATCTTTCCGGACGATCCGAGCCCGGGCGAGTTTCGCGTCGAGCTGTTGGCCAAGGACGATACTTGGAAGCGGGTCGGTGCATCTGGAGAGATCGATTTTCTACCGAAAAATCTGTGGCGAGACGGTTTCGTGAACGCGCTCATCGAAAGCCCTTCCGGTTGTCAGGTCTGGGCTTCGGAATATGCGCCGAGCGCGGTGGGTGGGTGTGACGACGGCAACAATTCCCCCGCGTCGACGAGCCGATTTGCCTACCGTGAGGTGGATGCGGAGCGCAATCTGGGCAGCGTCCACTATTTGGGCTCGAGAAGCCGCCCAGCGGAAACGATCAACTCCACCGGAAGGCTCATGCCATTGCCCGTGCGTGATCCAGATGGCAGCCTGATGCTCTTTTCCGCGAGCAGCGATCGAGTTTGCGAGGCCTTCCCGTCGTGGCCGCCGGGCGGAAACACCTATGTCGGGATGGATATCGTGCAAACCGAGATCACCGACGCATGGATCCGCGATGGTTTCTCGGCCACCAGCAGCCGTCCTGAGGGCAGCTCCTTGGATGGCTCGACGACTGAGCTCGGCAACGAAACGTGGACCGCGCTGGGAACGACGCCTGGGCTCGTGATTCGTGACGGCACGGCCACCGACGACGGTGCCGTGGATACCCGGGCAGCCAACATTCCGTTTTCGCTGTCCGACTATCCCGATACCGCGGAGATCGTCGTTCGCGGCCGGGTCGGCGCCACGGGCTCTCAGTGGGTGGGTTTCGGGCTCAACAGCACCCATACGAGCCCGCTTTTGTCAACCGGTCAGGTGTGGGTTCTAATACGGCCCAACGGCTCTTGGGAGCTGGTGGGCGAAGGGCAGACCTTGTCGTCGGGTACGGTGTCGGTCGACCCGGAAGCGATTTCGCTGGAGCTGGCTTACGAAATCGAGCGTCGACGGGTCGATCTCCGAATCGACGGTGTTTCGGCGGCGAACGATGTAGCGCTGCCGATGTCCTTCACGCCGACCCTCGAGGCGATCGGATTCCAATTCTTCGATCCGCTGCCGGATCAACCGGGAGACAACACCCTGGATCGATTTGAGGTGGCGCTACCGACGCAGTCGATCTTCACCGACGGGTTTGAAAGCGGCAACAGGACTGCTTGGAGCAGCGAGACGCCCTAATCCCAAGCATGGAGGCGCCGGTATCAGTGCTTCAGAGGCGATGCCGGCTCAGTCGTAAATCCCGTCCACGAACCAGGTGCCGTTGCTGCGGTCTCGGTACAGGCGGTAGAGGCCGCCGCTTTGCAGCTCTACGTCCCAATAGTCCCGTTGGGTGGGGCTCGGGTCCCACCAGCATTCTTCCAAAGCCCAAGGACCGGAGGCGATTTTGACCGTGCCGCGGATCTTGGGTCGTTTGGCTCCGTCGGAGTCTGTGGAATCGGGGGCTTCGATGGCCAATGGGCGATCCTCTGGATGGAGGTCGGCGATCGCGGGTAGGGGCTCGTCGGTGCTCGCCTGGGCTTTTGGTCCCGATTTAGAGCCCTGGGTTGCCCTCGGAGGGGCTGTGCTGGTGACTTCTACCGCCAAGGGAGGGCGCAGGGATCGAAGGGTCAACAGACCTCGATTCGGGCGCTTGGGGGGGCGCTCCTTGGGCGGTGGTGGCGGGGCATAGGGCACGAGTGAGAAGCGCTCGGGGCGATGGCCGTCTACCAAGCGGGGGGAACCGACGCGATCTTTGCCCAATAGGGCAAATAGGCGTCCGAGGGTGGTGGCCAAACGGTCCGGCGAGAGGGCCTCGGGGCCGAAAAGTGATAGCTGAGCTTCTCGGGGACGGTCGGGATGGGCGGTGAGCTGAAAAGCGAGCACGGGCGCTCCGGGAGCGGTGGCTTCGAGATCCAGACGCAGCAGGGTGAGCAGGGTTTTGACGTCTCGGGTGGGGGCCGGCAGCTCGATAGATCGCTCGTGTCGCCCGTGATCTTCCAGCTCCATGGACAGCTCCAAGCGCTTGCAGCCGAGGGATTGGCTCTGCATGCGCGCGGTCAGGCGCTCTAAGGCCGCGTGGGCGACGAAGAGGAAGGGCTCTAGGTTCACCAACGGCCATTCGAGCTCCATGCCCTCTTCGAAAACCGGCGGCGGCGTGCGGGGAATCAAAGGTCGGGGATCCTCGCCCCTGGCCACGGCGTGGAGCTCCCGGCCGATGTCGCCGAGGCGGCTGATGACCTCCGCTTCCGGCAGCTCGGCGAAGTCACCGAGGGTGCCGATGCCCCAGCGTCGGAGGGTATTGAGCACTTGGGCACGGGGATTTAGGTGCTCGAGGGATAAGGGAGCCAAAAATGCGATCTCCTCACCCGGCGCGATCACCATCGGGGAAGGGTTTTGGGCGGCGGCCAAGGAAGCGGTCAATTTGCTCGACCCAATGCCCAATCTCGCGGGCATGCCCGCTTTCCGCTCGATGGTTTGCAGCAGATCGTGCCCCAGGTCCTGCTCAGGGTGCTCTCCGGGGTAGAGGCGCTCTAAACCATCGAGGTCGAGGTAGGCACAGCCGTTGCCTGCGTTTTCGATCCGTGGCGAGAAACCTTCCGCTACATCGAGCAGCGCTTCCTGGGCGGCGCGCTCACATTCCGGATCCCGAGGGCGAGCGATCAGCTTGGGCAGGCGGAGGCGCGCTTGGGCCAAGGTCATGTCGGGTCGGATGCCGGCTCGTCTCGCCCTGCGGGTGGCGGCGACAATTTTGGCCTTGTCTCCCTGGCCGTCAATGATCGCGATCGCTTCCTCACGCAGCTCGGGCTCGCTGCGCAGCCGGGCGGCGAGAGGAAAAAGAGGCACCCGCACACAGCCGACCCGGTGGTGATGGGCCGGGCTCATGCGATCGCCCTCCGTCGAGAACGGCCCATCAGCGGGTCTTGTGCGGGTTGGAGCCCGGTCTTGCCGGTCCGTCGAGCCGGCTTGGATTTCGACGCTTCCAGCAGCTGCGCGCGCATTTCCTCCAAAGTCGGTAGTTGCTTCGGGGAGGCCTGCTCCTTCAGGCAAGACCGCGGGGAGGACTGTGACGGGGAAGGCTGTGGCGACGCGGTGACGCCGGCTGAGTCGCCGGAGCCGGAAGCGACCTCGGCGACCGAGGATTGCGGCCGAAAAACAAGGTTCTCGGCACTCGTCCGTTGCCAACCCGGACCCTTGGCGAGCTCGATGCGATTCGAAAGCTGGGCCAGCAGGCGCGGTTGTAGGCCGCTTCCATGCCAGACGGCTTGCCGGTCCTTGGATTCCACCACCACGTGAGCGGCGGTGCCGGTGACCCGATAGGGGCTGGTGACGAGCACGGCGCTGCGTCGGCTCTGGGCTGAGCGATGGAGGCGCAACCAAAACGCTTCGGCCCCTCGTCCCCCGGGTACCGGCGGCACCCCCAAGTCGAGAATCACCAGCGGCATGCCGCAGGCGATGACCGCTTCGGTGGCGAGCAAAGCTTCCTTGATGTTGCGGGGGCGCACCCAAAGCAGCCGTTCCAGCTCGACACCGGCGGCGTCGGCGGAGGAGGGGGAAAGAGCGTCGCCGAGGTCGATCAAGGCCGCCGCCTCACCGCCTTGGGTGGTGGCGGATAAGGCTCCTAAAACCATGGAAAACCGGCCACTGGACCCCCAGCTGACCAGCTCGGTCAAACGCCCGCGACGTATTCCGCCTTGCAGCAGGCGATCGAGGGGCTCGCAATGGGTCGGCAGGTGCTCGTCCTCGATGGCCCGCTTACGGGCGACCATCAGATCCCGGCCCGTGCGCAGGCTTCCCGCGAGACCTTCCGGGAACAATTCGGTGGGAATCCGTTGAAGGAGTGGTGAGCTGCTCATCGAGGTTGGATCTGCCGATTTCTGTGATGCAAGTAAAATGACGCCTAAGTTAAAAAACTACTTGCGGCACATCTGTGTAAAAGAGAATTGCGTGCGGATTGCTTAGAAAAGATGCGTTCTCTTCTTTGTGAGATGTTCCTAAATGATGAAAACATTGTGGTTGAGTCGCTCATCGTGGAAATAGGTTAAGCGTAAATAAGGCGTAATTCAAGGGTTTTTCGGGTCCTGCATAAAGCTTCGGAGAACGCAAAGTCTGATCGCGATCTCTGGAAAAATTGTTTCTTAGAAAACGTATAAAGGTTGGATTGGGTAGAGAAATGCCTCGAAAAGAGGCATCACCACCCAAATCCGAACGAGCCGGACGTAGGGTCGGGGCTTGCCCCCGGTCGGGCCTGGGGATGCGTAGGGACGAATCTTGTATTCGCCCATTCAGAGGCAAGGGCGATCACAAGGATCGCCCCTACGCCAGGTCTGCCGCGATCACGGGCGAATTACCGTAAAACTTGGCTCATTTGTGAGGAAAGAGGCTTTAGCGGACGGGCTAGCTCTTGGCCTTACCTTTTCGCGGGGTGGCGACGAAGCCGACACCGGCTAAAACGGCGATAGCGCCGAGCACCATGCGCGCGGTCAGGGGCTCATCGAGGAAGAGCGTGCCGATGGCCACGGCCACCACCGGCGCGCCGTACGCCACCAGCGAGAGTCGGATGGCGGTGATGTGCTGAAGCAGCCAGAAGAAGAGGCCGAAAGCCAAGGCCGAGCCGAAAAGGGCCAAGTAGAGCACCGCTAGGGTGGGGACCAGACCACCAGTCACCGGTTTGTCGGCCTCGATGAGACGCGAGACCAAACCCATGAACAGCCCGGAGCAGAACATGGGAGCGGCGGTCAAGGTCAGGCTGTGGTATCCGTGCCCCCAACGTTTGACCACGACCTGGGCGAGGCCGGCGGATAGGGGAGCGATCAACAGCACGAAGGACGCGAACCGGACTTGTGGATCCGATAGGGCACCGAGATCGTCGGAAAAAATGATGCTGATCCCGATGAATCCCAGCAAAATGCCCGATAGACCCCATCGATCCAACCGTTCTGCCGGCAGCAGGAAGAATGAGAAGACGGTGACGAAGAGGGGGAGGGATGAGAAAAGCACGGAGGTCAGCCCCGAAGGTACCCATTGCTCAGCCCAATAGACCACCCCGTAGGAGATGCCGAACGCACAAACAGCTTGGGTGAGCCACATGGCGAAGAGCCTGCGGTCGGGCCGTATGGGCACGCGAAGCAAGGCGCCGACGGCGAGCAACACCAAGCCGCCGGTGACGAAGCGTAGGGAGAGACCTAGAAAAGGCGGATAGCCTTGGTGGCTGAAAAGAATACCGGCCCAAGTCGTGCCCCAAATCAGGGTGGTGAGCAGCGCGGCGCCGGTGGCCAATGCATTGGATGGCTCAGAGCCTGCGGATGGCGAAGAGGAGGATTGGGAGGCCGAGGCTTTCATTCTGATTTTTTTCCACCTTCTGGGTTTCTCCGGAGTGTTCTGGTCACCACCTAGTGTGGATTCCACCGGCTTTGTTTCCACCTGATTCGCGCACCATCGCACCAGCAAGTGGTCATGCTGGAGGCCGCGGGCGCTGGAGACACCATGCATCACCGAGGGATGCGAACGTGTGCTCAAGCCACCGTGGGTTTAAAAGCCACCGAGTCGGCGCAAAGGACGGGCAGATTATACAGACTATCTACCCAAGGAGCAGGGTCGGTGCAGCTTTGGCTGGGAAAACCCTACCGGCTCGCAAATAACCAGGAGTCACAGACGGATTCGGTCTCCGGGCTCGGAGCCGGTGGGTCAAACGTCTGAGAACGGTAGATCCAGGGTTTCGAGGGCGGCCGCGGCCGCGGCCTGCTCGGCGTTTTTCTTGCTCCGCCCCGTGGCGTGGCCGATTCGGCGGCCGTCTAGGCGGCATTCGACGGTAAACCGCTTGTCGTGGTCCGGGCCGGATTCTTCGGTCAGGGTGTAGGTGGGCAACCCGAAACCGGCTCCTTGGGTCAGCTCTTGCAGATGGGTTTTCGAATCGGCCGGGCGGATCTTTGAGCGGCGATTTAGACCTCGCTCGAGCACCTGGACGATCAGTCGACGGGCCGGCTCGAGACCGGCATCGAGATAGATCGCGCCGAAGAGAGCCTCGATGGAATCCGCCAGGATCGAGCTTTTGTCGTTCCCCCCCGACCGCTGCTCGCCGATGCCCAACAAAAGGTGGTCACCGAGCTCGATGGAGCGCGCGAAATCCGCCAGCACGGGCGAGCTGACCAAGAAGCTCTTCAGCTTGGCCAAGCGACCTTCGGGCTCTTCGGAGAAACGATTGTAGAGCCACTGGGAGGTGACCAAGCCGAGGACCGCGTCGCCGAGGAATTCGAGGCGCTCATAGTTGTCCTCTTGTCCCTGCTCGTTGCTGAAGGAGCTGTGGGTGAGGGCAAGCCGAGGGAGGGAGGGATCTTTGAATGTGTGGCCGAGGGCTGCTTCGAGGGAGCTGAGGTTGTCTGAGACCATGGAGGGGACCTTTTGAAGCCGAGATAGCCGATCGAGACTGAGGCTATCCACGCGGCCGACATGCATCGTGCCGCGCAGATTGGATCGATCATTTGGATCTTATGAAATCCGAGCGCGGAAGATTGTGCAAATAATCTGACGGCTTTTCGGATATCTATGGACGTCTTGTATGGAACCGCTGGAGGCTGTCAGCCCCGACGGCCGAATCGTCGCTCGAGCTCGGCGTCGCCCATGGTCAGAACGGTCGGCCGACCATGGGGACAAGCGTAGGGATCCTCCGCGTCGAAGAGCTCGGAGACGAGGGCTTCCATTTCTTCGGGCGGCATCGGCCGATGGATTTTGATCGCCGCCTTACAGGACATGTCGGCGGCGAGATTTTCCAAGATTCGGCGGCGGGTGCCCTGGACATCCCCGGCGGCGGGTCCGTCGTCCGTGGCCAAGCTTTGGATCAGGGCTTCGGCCTGTTCCAGCTTCAGCACGTCGGGAGCCGAGGTGAGGGCCACGTCGTTGCCGGAAAGCGGGGTGATGCCGAAGCCACAAGCTTCGAGATCGTCGGCCATCTCGCTGAGGCGCATGGCTTCGGTGGGGGCGAGGCTCAGCAGCACCGGTTGTAAGAAGGCCTGGCTGACCGGCGCCCGCTGGTCCATGGTTCGGCGCAGGCGTTCGAAGAGAATGCGCTCGTGGGCGGCGTGCTGGTCCACCAGGTAGAGGCCGTCATGGCCTTCCAACAGGATGAGGCTGCCTTTGTATTGACCCAAAAGACGGAATGGGGAGAGGTGCTTGCCCCGACCGGAAAGCGGCACGGAGCGAGGCTCGATGGGTTTGTAGGTGGCTCGGGCGATGGGTTGGGTGGGCTGACCTTCGGGCAAACGCGATATCGGGGCCGACGAGGTCTCCGGAGGAGATCCCGGCAGCGAGGATTGACGGATCTCGTCGGCGGTCGGGGGAGTCCAAACGTAAGCCCCCGGGTCGGCGGGATCCCCGGAGGTCGGTGCTCCGGGAGCGGCTTGGGGGTCATTCGGCTGAGCAGGCTGAAAAGCCGTGGCCTGTTGGTAAGACCGCGTCGGGCGACCACCGAGCCCTTCCCAGGAAGCCGGCAAGTCCGGCAGCGATTTAGGGCTTCGAAGGGGAGCCTCGGCCTCACGGCGTCCTCCCTCCAAGGTTTGGCGGAGGGCGTTCTCGACCCGGTCGAGCACGGACATATCCCGAAAGCGAACCTCCGCTTTTTGGGGATGCACATTGACGTCGACCACCTCGGGCCGAAGCTCCAAGAACAGGAAAAGGGCGGGGTAGTCTTCGGTATGCCAGACGTCCCGCACGGCTCGGTAGAAGCGGGCTAGAAGGGCTCGATCTCGAATCAGGCGACGGTTGACGTAGAGAAAGAGGCGTCGTCCACGGGTGGTGCTGCGATCGCCGATAAAACCGGTGATGGCCTCTTCCTCGTCGACGAATTCCAGGGGAATTTCGACCAGCTTTCGCTCGAGCTCCCGGCCGAAGATCTGCGCGATGCGTTCCCGCAGCCCTTCGATGCCGTCGCCCGTGGGCGGGGCTTCGAGCAGAGCGCGGCCTTCATGGGTGACCGTGAAGCGGGTTTGGGGATGGGCCAGGGCATAGCCCTGAACGACTTCCATGGCGCGGCGCAGCTCGGTTTGTGGTTTTTTGAGAAATTTGCGCCGTGCGGGCACGTTGAAAAATAGCGAAGCGATTTCCAACCGCGTGCCTTGGGGATGGGAGATCGGCTCCACGGACTTCACCTTGCCGCCTTCGATCCGCACCCGTTGACCGTCCCCGGGTTGCTCGGCCGTGCGCAGCTCCACCCGGGCGACGGCGGCGATGGAGGCGAGGGCTTCACCGCGGAATCCGAGGGTGGAGACCTGTTCCAGGTCGTTGAAACGCTCGATCTTACTGGTCGCGTGGCGATCGAATGCCATCAGGGCGTCGTCGGTGCCCATGCCGGAGCCGTTGTCGGTCACCACCAATCGGCGTTTTCCCCCGGATTCGAGCTCGACTTTCACGTCGGTGGCTCCGGCATCCAGGGCGTTTTCCACCAGCTCCTTGACCACCGAGGCCGGCCGCTCGACCACCTCGCCGGCCGCGATCTGGCTGATCAGGTGGTCGTCGAGGAGTCGGATTCGACCCATGTTGATTCCTCCATGGCGTTGAGCCGGGCCACTTTCCAATACAGGCGTCGGCAAGCCTGTAGCAGCGCCAGGCGGTTCGAGCGTCGGCCCTCGTCTTCATCCATCACCAGCACGTCGGCAAAGAAGCGATCCAGGGTTGGTGCCAGGTCCAGGAGATGGTGAAGCGCTTGCTCGTAGTCGCTTGCCGAGATGGATTCGGCCAAGCTCTCGGAGACCTGTGTCATTTTTTCGTGTAGCTCGAGCTCAGCGGGCTCGGTGAGCGAATCCGGCACCAGCTGAGCTTCCGGGGAGCCGGCGGTCATTTTTGAAATGCGTTTGGCGGCCCGAACCAGACCGTTGAAAGCCTCCCGCTGCCGGACGGTTTGCAGGGCTTCCAGCCGGGCGATGAGGTCCGGCAGATCCCGGGTGCCGACCGCCTTGGCGGCTTCGATTTCGTCCCGTTTGAAGCCCTTGACGCCGAGCAGGTGGGTCAGGCGGTCGTCGAGGAATTGTTGGAGCTGCTTCAACAGATCCTCAGCGCTGTGATCGAGACGATCCTCGTAGAGCTTGAGCGCCCGGGCCGACAGCAAATCCAGATCCAGAGACATATCTGCTTCGATCAGGATCCTGAGCATTCCGAGGGCCAGGGGACGCAGCTTGAAAGGATCGTGACGCTGGGTCGGTATGCCGTCGCCGATGCCGAAAAAGCCCACCAGACTACCGAGCCGATCGGCCACGGCGAGCACCTGGCCGACCCGCGAGCGCGGAATCGGATCCGAGGTGGACCGCGGCTGGTATTGGTCGTGGACGGCTTGCCAGACCGCTTCCACATAACCTTCCTCTCGGGCGTAGAGGCCACCCATGGTGCCCCGGAGCTCCGGCAGCTCGAGCACCGCCGAGGTCGCCAGATCAGCTTTTAGCAGACCGGCGGCTTCGAGGGCGGAGTCGAGGATCTCCGGCTGCCCGAGCTCGCGGCAGGCGGGTTCGACCAAGGCCTTGAGCCGCCGGCTTTTCTCCGCCCAGGTGCCGAGGCGCTCGTGGAAGGTGAGCTGCTCGAGGCGGCGCACCCGTCGCGCCAGGGGGATCTTGCGATCCGTTTCGTAGAAGAATCGAGCGTCGGCCAGATGTCCCGCCACGGCGCACTCGTATCCCCGGCAGATCTTGCCTTCGGGATCGCCCGCACGGTCGATGACCGTGATGAAGAAGGGCAATAGACCCGTTTCGGAACGAACGGCAAAGGCCTGTTGGCGTTCGGCAAGGGTGTGGACCCAAAGCGGTTCCGGTAGGGTTAGCAGCTCGGGAGCGATGTCGCCGTGGATGACGGTGGGCACCGCACAGGAGGCGGCCACGCGGTTGAGCAAGCCGGGATGCTCTACCGGCTTGCCCCCCAGCTCCGCAGCCAGGTCCCGAATCTTCGATTTCAGCAGGGTCCGACGATCCTCGTAGGAGGGCACGATGCCTTGCTCCGCCAGGATTTCGCTCCAGGAGTCCCAACCGGTGATCGGTAAGGGCTCGTCGTCGAGGTGGCCGACGGTCCAGGCTTCGGCTTGCAGGCCCTCGAAGGCCTGGTCGAGGGGCGTGCCGTCCAGGAGTGCACAGAAACCGGTCACCGGACGGGGCCAGCGGTCGCTGCCGAACCCTCGATCCGAGGATTTGGTGAGCTCGCCGAGATGGCGGTGGATCATCTCGCTGATCAGAGGGTGGATCGGCCGGCCGTCCCGGGTTTTGACCACCGCCATGAAACGTCCACGCTCAGTGGGTGTTTCCCGAAGGTCGTCGAGCTCGACCTCGTGGGTTTTACACAGCTCCAACAAGGTCTCGCTGGGCCTCTCCCTCTCGTCGTCGAGGTAGGCTTCTTCCAGGGGAGGGCCGAGGAAGATGTCTTCGCCGTCGGGCTCTTGGTCCGGTAGGCCTCGAATGACCAACGCGATACGCCTCGGAGTGGCGCAGGTCAGGATCTCCTTCAGCTCGATGCCGCGGCTCATCAGCTCCTCAAACAGCCTGGTGGTGAGACGGCGGAGCAGGGGGACCAGGATTCGGTGGCTGAGCTCTTGGCTGCGTATTTCCAGGAAGAGCTCATGTCCTTCGGGCTCAACGGGATTTTCAGTCGCTGAACGTTCAGCCGCTTGATCTTCAGCCACGTCTTCAGTCACCGGTTCTTTGACCACGTCTTCCGTGACTGGATTTTTAGCTGCGGATCTTTTGCTCACTCGATTTTTAGGCATCGTGCTCGCCCTCACCAGGGTCGATGTCATCGCGGTCGATGTCGTCGCGGCCGATGTCGTCGGGGTCGATCTCGTTAAGGCCGTGGGTGCCCTGGTAGAGGTCCGCGGCTTCACACACCCGAGCGCGGATTTGCTCGAGCCAATGTCGGCGTTCGGCCGCAGGCAGGGCACCTCGGGCCTCCAGGTGATCGAGGGCGGGCAAGGCTCGCACCGCGAGCTCATAGGCGGCCTGGGGCAGCCCCGCCTTGAGGCAGCGGCCCGATTCCCGATCGAGACCGTCGACCACCTGTTGCAGATAACCGACGTTGGCCACTTCAGTGCTGTAGCGATGCAGCTCGACCTCTACCTCCCGGCGTTTTTCACGGGTGCCTTCTTGGGTGTGTTGGTCGATAGCTCCTTGCCAGGGCACGGCATAGACGTCTTCAGCACCACCGAGAAAGAGCGCCAGCCGCTCGATGCCATAGGCGATTTCGACCACCGGAACTGCGGGAGCCCGCTCGGCCAATCGGTCCAGGAAGTTGATCCGAGCAATGTCGAGACCGTCGAGCTCAACTTGCCAGCCGTGACCGCTCGCCCCCAGGGCGGCGACCTCGGTGTGGATCTCGGTCCAGCGCAGGTCATGGTCGCGGCGGTGGGCGCCGAGCAGCTCCAGGCTCTCCATCAAGGCATTGTGCGGGTCGGTGGGCTCGGGAGCTTTCCAGATCACTTGGAATTGGAGGTGCCGTCCGGTGCGATAGGGGTGGGTGCCGGCTCTGCTGTCGGCCGGGCGGCTGATCGGTTGTAGGAACGCGGCCATCCAAGGATCGGGCTCCAGCAGTCGGAAGAAGGCTTGTGGGTGCAGCAGGCCCATGGGTACGCGAAAGGCGCACGGGGGCAGCACCGCGCATCCTTTGCCGTCCCAAAACATCGACAACTGTTGAATCACCTGCTGCATGCTCGCCATGGCGTCTCCCAAGGAAGAGGACTCTGGTCCATGCCTTCCGATGGCCTCTGATTCATCCTGATAGCGTTTCTTTCATCACCCTATAACTTCGCAGCTCGGCTTGGAGAAAATTTCGCCGGACTTTTTTGCACAGATCCTCGGTACGGCGCAGGGTGTCCGTGGACGGCGAATCTTGAGCCAAGTCCGGGAGGCTCAGCCGGCCCGAACGGCGGAGCAGCTCGAGCTGCCCTTCGGTGACGGGGGTCCAGGTCTGTCCTTCGGCGCATTCCATGCCGACGATCGCTCCGTCGTTTTCGAGCAGCGCGGCTCGCCGGCCGAGGGGAGAGCCGCAGATGGGGCATTCCCGGGGCACGGGCAGGATGCCGGTGAGCCGGAGGACCCAGATTTCGAGATATCGGGCGGCCAGATCCGGATCCACTCCCGCCTGCATGGCCTCCAGGGTGGAGTCGAGCAAGCGGTAGAGGTGGCTGGAAGGCTCATCTTCTTGGGCGAATTGGGCCATGTGCTCAGCCAAGTAGGTGCCGAGAAGAATGCCTTCCAGGCTCTCCTGCATCAGTGCGGCCGGGCGGATCAGCTGAGCGTCGCGGATGCGGACCAGATCACGGCCTTCCTTCTCCGACCATTCCGCTCGAACTTTGGCCAAGGGTTGCAGCTGACCGGCGAACCGGCTGAATTTGGTTCGAGCGCTGCGAGCCACGCCGCGTTTTTGGCCGAATTCGGCGGTGAGGAACGCGACGATTCGATCCTTTTCGTGCAGATCGACGACATCGAGAATCAAGGCATCCGCCTGCCTTACCAGCATGGGACCGTCAGCCTCCGACCCCCAACAGGCTGAAGAAGAGGGCGGTCATGCTGAAATAGATCAGGATACCCAGGACGTCGTTGGAGGTGGTGACCAAGGGGCCCGACGCGATCGCGGGGTCGAATCCCAGGCGTTGGAAGAGCACCGGTACCAAAACGCCGTTGAGACTGGCCAGCTGCACGGTGAGGAAGAGGGAAACGCCTACCGCCACAGGGATGGCCGGGTGCATGGTTTGGAAAAAGGCGAAGATGGATACCAGCAGGGAGCAGGTGATGCCGAGAATCGCTCCCACTTTCATCTGCTGCCAGGTGAAACGCTTGAGCTGGCCTGGCACGATCTTCAGCCGTCCTGTGGCCAGGCCTCGCACGGCGATGGTCGAGGTTTGGCTGCCGATGTTGCCGGCCATGCCCATGATCACCGGGATAAATCCCACCAGCAGGGCGGTGTGGAAAGTGCTCTCGAATCGGTTGACCACCAGACCCGCCAGCAACAGGCCTACCAGGTTGAAGAGAATCCACGGCAAACGGATACCGGCGACTTTGAGGGACCGATCCTCGTAGACCAGCTCGTCGTCGGAGGTGCCGGCCATTTTGAAGAAATCCTCGGTGGCCTCGTCTTTGAAAATGTCGAGGATGTCGTCGATGGTGACGATTCCCACCAAGCGGTTCTCGTCATCGGTCACCGGGATCGCCAGAAGGTCGTAGCGGGCGGCGAGCTGTGCCACCTCTTCTTGATCCGTGTCGGTGTGGACGCGGATCACGGAGGGGTTCTTAACCTCACCGAGATTCTTGTCCGGATCGGCCAGGAGAAGGGTTCGCAGGGGCGAGACACCGGTCAATCGGCCATGGTCGTCGATCACGTAGATATACGAGATCATGTCGACGTCACGGGCGAAGTTTCTCAGCTTTTCGGTGGCGTCCGCGATGCTCGTGGATTCCTCCAACGCCAGGAACTCGGTGTCCATGATCCGGCCGGCGGAGTCGTCGGCATAGGCGAGCTGAGCTTGGACGTCGGAGAATTTCTCTTCTTCCAAGTCGACGATGGCGATGACTTGTTTCTGTAGCTCTTCCGGCAGGGCATCGAGCACGAAGACGGCATCGTCCGAGCTGAGGGTCTCCAGAAGTCTTCCGATGGTTTCGGGTTTCATCTGGGTCAGCAGACCCAGCCGCGATTGGGGATCCAGCTCCAGCAGGATCTCGCCCGCGTGTCCGATTTCCTCGGTCACCAGCAGCTTGAAGACGTCGAATTGCTCCGCTGGGGTGAACGCGCGCATCATCACGGCGACGTCACCCGGGCGCATATTCGCGACCGCGCGGGCAATGCGTCCTCGGCCGCCCCTCCGTAGGAGGCGGCGCACCATTTTTCCTTGTACCTCGGCGTGTCGGGATACTTGAAGTGCGTCCATATCGCGGGATCGTAGCAGATGCTCAGCGGGGCGAGGTATACAATCTCGGACCCATGGATTTCACCCGAGTTAAGCGTTATCAGGATCTGATCGAAGACTGGCCGGCTTTTCTGGACGCCTGCCAGGCCCCCTTGCCGACGACGTTTTGGTGCAACACCTCACGCCTGGGCTCCCACGAGCTGTTGGACCATCTTCGGCTGGACGGCATCCAACCCACGGAGCTGCCTTGGTACCCGGGGGGATTCAAGGCGCCCTTCGAAGCCCGGCCGGGCAAAACGATGGCCTTTGTTCTCGGCTATTTGCACATTCAAGAGGAGGTGTCGATGCTGCCGATCCAATGCCTCGATCCCCAACCCGGGGATCGGCTTTTGGACCTATGCGCGGCACCCGGCAATAAAACCGTGCAGGCGGCGGTGCGTCTGGTGAAATCGGGCTCAGTGGTGGCCAACGACATCAACGTCCAGCGGCTCGGCATGGTGATGCGCAACATCGATCGATTGGGGCTGACGAATACCTACGTGACCAGGCACAACGGCTCGAATTTGCCCGCGGATCTGGGCAAATTCGACCGTGTGTTGGCAGATGTACCCTGCGGCTGCGAGGGCACGACCCGGAAGAATCCGGATTTGCTGTGGAGCGAGCCCCCGGATCTCGAGCGGGTGGCCAGGGGGCAGCTGGCGATTCTGCGCAAGGGCGTTCAGCGCTGCCGGGCCGGCGGCCGGATCGTCTATTCCACTTGCACCTACGCTCCGGAGGAGAATGAGGCCGTGGTGCACGCCGCTTTGGAGGAATTCGAGGATCTGCGACTGATCCCTTGTCGGGTGCCCGGCTGGACCTGCTCACCGGGACTTACCGAGTGGCAAGGCAGGTCGTTCCGTCCTGAAATGACCCGCGCGATGCGGATCTACCCCCATCAAAACGATACCGGCGGATTCTTCATCGCGGTCCTGGAGCGAGCCCCCAAAGAGGATGGCGAGCCTTGAGCGCGCGTGTGGTGGGCACGGCCGAGGGATTGCGGCCGGTGGTGCAGGCCGTGACCGAGGTGGATGCCTCGCCGTACCTGGATCTGATGGATCGGCGGTTCGGGATTCCCCTGAGCACCTTCGACCCCTACGTATTCTTCCAGCCCAACAAAGACGGGGTGTGGATCGTCAATCGGGATCTCGAAGCGCCCGCTCGGCCGGATCCCCATGTGCTCGGCATGCCCTTCTTCAGGATCGATATGCGATTTCCCCGACCGAGCACCAACGCGGTGCTCAAATTCGGACACCTCGCGACCCGCCATGTCTTGGAGCTGAAGGATCCTGAGATCGAGGCCGCGCTCTACCGGCGAAGCCTGTCGTTGGACGCGGATCGAGTCGGCGGTTTTGAGGGCAACGGATACGTGATCCTCTCTTATCGCGGGCGTCCTTTGGGTCTGGGTTACTACCGACCGGGGACGGGGGACGATCCTCGGGAGCCCGGCGGCGAGCTCAAGGGCATGTGCCCGAAAATGTGGACCTCGAAGCTCGGGCTGCTGCCGCCGGCTCAGCGGCCGCTGCCCTGGGAGACCGGCTCGGAGGAGGCCTGAGGTGAAGCCCGGGGCTCAGCCTCTTCCTGCTCTTGAACGACCTGCTCTTCGGCCGCCGCCTCTTCTTCGGCCAACAGCTGTCGCCAACGCTTGAGAGCCGCTTCGCGGACCTTCGGATCGTCGTCCTTCGAGGCTCGGCTGAGCAGGTCTTCCCATTCCAGGCCCAGCTGAGAGGCTGCTAGGCGCCGAACCCGTGGGCTGGGGTCGGCGAGGGCCTGCTCGAAAAGAAACCTGCCGAGGCGGGGTTTGAGGCGGCTGGCAGCGTTCTCCCGCATCACCCGTGGAGTGTCGGGATTGAACAAACCGTCAAAGCAAGCTCGGCAACCGATCTCCGACAGGAAATCGAAGTAGTCCCGCTGGCGAAAGGTGGACAGGCGGGGCAGGATGTCGGCCGCCACGTGGGACCGCCAGGTGCTTCCGGCTTCACTTTCCATCCGTTGGCGAAGGCGGAGCCTGGCTTCCGGCGTGGCCTCCACGGCGCCGAGCATGTGAATCAGCTCGGATTCGATGCGAAAACGGACGTCTCCAGAAATCTGGCCGAAGTCGACCATCAGAAGATCGACGAACATTTCTAGGTAGGGCGCCCGATCCAAAGGCTCGGGAAAGACGGGCTGAGTATCCGGCGGTACGTCGGAACAGGACCAACTGGTGTTGGCGTAGAGGGAGCTGTCTTCGAGCTCGCGCTCGAGAGTGCGGGTTCGAGAGGTCGGCCGGGTGATGCCCTCCGTCCTGCGGGTCCGCTCCCGGCGAAGAAAAGAGACCAGTGCGTCCTTGGACGGACCGTAGTATTCCGGGTCCTTCTTGCACAGGTTGCAGGGCCAGCCCAGGGGTGAGCATTCTTTGTCCACCCGGCGCACGGTCTCCGCCATGAGCTGATTGGAAGCGCGGGCTTCGCGGAACGAGTACTTGGCTGGACGGGGCTCCGAGTCGGTCGGCTCCAGGCCCCGCAAGAATCCGTTGACCTGTCCGTAGATCTCGAGCAAGCCACCCGGCACCTGGGTGCCTTGGTAACCGAGGATGCAGGCGTTGGGAAAGAGCTCGCGATAGGCCTCCTCATTACCCGCAATCTGCTGCACGGCGGCCAGCAGTCGCTCGGACTCACCGGCGCGTACGGTGGTGTCCTCGATGATGTGGCGAACATATTCGATGGGGTCGCCGTCAAAACCCGACTTCACGTCGGTCCAACAACCCTGCAGCATGACCATGTTGGGAGCGGTGAAGAAAGCCTCACGGCCGTCGACGTATCGCAGCTGAGCCGCGAGCTTTTCTGTATCGAAAGCTCCACGGCCCAAGTCGCCGGAAAAGCCCGAGGCGTGGTGACCGGAAATCGACAGCAGGTCGATGCCCCGCTCTTTGTAGACATTGACCACAAAGCGGGCGCTAGTTCCGAGGTATTGGGGGCGATAGACGATGATGTCCTCACTCCAATAGTCGACGCCGTCGCGGACCAGCGCTTCGGGACAGCCTCCGGATCGGGTGCAAGGCTCCACACAGAGGTGAGACAACAGGACGTCATGCTCGATGGGGGCGTGGTAGTCGAGTAAGAGAGCTTTGATGGGCTCGGAGCTGTCGTCTGCGCTCGCGATGTGGGGCATGACCGCAAGCATCAGCATGAAGAGCAGGGAGCTGATCCCCAAAGCCTGCATGCGGTGAATCTTGGAATGGGGGAGAATTCTAGGGATCGATCGGAACATGCGCTTGATCTTCTTGGCGGATGCCTTATGGGGTGCCTTGTTTAGAGGAGTGGTCGGATAGCAGAGTGGGCGCAGAAGCTTTTGCCGGAAGGAAAGCGGGGGCGGGGCCGAGCCGGCTGGGCCCGCCCTTCAGCGACACGCGCCGTGCCGCGACAATTTACCGCAAGTCGTCCCCGGCGCGGTAGAAAAGTGCGGCTTGGGGCTTGACTCCGGACGGGTTTTTCCTGATCATATTGGGCATGAGACGGGACGTGTACCTTTCCACCCACACCACCAAGCAGGCTCTTGAGGCCTGTATGTGTTGTATGTGTATGCAGCCGCCAAGCGGTAAAGGGACACATACGACCCGTCCACCGAGCTGAAATAAAGAACACCAAGAGAAACACTCTCAGCTCCACCACATAGGTCAAGTTTCCGGACCCGCTAGGCAATCGCCGAGCGGGTCCTTTTCGTTTTGGGGCACATCGGCGATGTCGCGGGACCCACGCAGGATTCGAATAGGTCTTCGCCCGAGATTGAGAAACCGAGATACCCATCGCCGCCGCCAAGGAGCCCCAAAATGACCCGCATATTTCCCAAAGCCGTCTCGCCGCAGGCCGTCCCGGCACCAGCCCTTCCGTCTCGGCAAAAACCCATTGCCGTGTACTACGAGCATCCCGAGTGGTTTCGTCCGCTCTTCACCGAGCTCGAGAGCCGAGGCATCGCCTACGAGGCTTTGCGCGCCGACCAGCTCGCGTTCGACGCTTCCGTTTCATGGTCTGGTCGTTACTCGGCGGTGCTCAATCGCATGAGCCCCTCGGCTTGGGAGCGGGGCAGGGGAGGCGCGGTCTTCTTCAGCCAGCATCTCTTGCGCCACTGGGAGGAGCAGGGGCTCGACGTCATCAACGGCAGCAGCGCCTTCGCTCTCGATTCGTCCAAGGGCTCACAGATCGCTCTGCTCGAGCGGCTGGGTATTCGAGCCCCCAAGACCTTGGTGGTCTACAGCGCGGATCAGCTGCCGGAGGCGAGCGATCCATTGGAATTTCCCTTGGTGGTGAAACCGAATATGGGCGGCAACGGCGCCGGCGTGGTTCGGGTGGACTCTCGGGAAGAGCTGGAGTTTCGGGTCGAGAACGGCTTGTTGAAGACCGGGCCCGACGGGGTCTATCTTCTGCAGGAGTACCATCCGCCCAAGGACGGCTCGATCGTTCGCGCCGAAACCCTGGAAGGTCGGCTGTTGTACGGCATTCGTCTCCACCTCGGTGAGACCCGTAGCTTCAGCATTTGCCCGGCGGACGTGGCCTGCACCTTGGACGGTCGGTCCTTGGCCGCCAACGCACGAAAAGAGAGCTCTGAGGGCAACGGGGCTCGGGTGGAAGCTTTTCAGCCCGAGGCGGAAGCGGTCGCCGAGATCGAGCGCATCGCCCAAGCCGCCGGCATGGATGTCGGCGGGGTTGAGTATTTGATCAGCGAGCGCGACGGCCGGCGGTACTACTACGACATCAACGTGCTGTCGAATTTCATCGCCGATCCGGTACGGGTCGTGGGCTTCGATCCCACCGCCCGCTTGGTCGACAGCCTCGAAGGCCGCTTGATGGCTGCCGCGGCTTAATCAATTAACTAGGCTCCATCCAGTTTTGGCGTTTTCGAGGATCTGGAAGGCGCGTCGCACTGCGGGCGTCGTCCTGCGTCATCCGAGTTTCTCGACCTCGACCCGGGCATCGTTGAAGCAGGCTCCAGCCGCGAGATCGGTGGCCGTGTCCGGACACAGCACATTCGAGGTCCAGCCGTTGTGGGTGTGGCGGGTCCAAATGCCTTTGGGCAGAAAGACCACCCCTGGCCTTAGGTCCTCGGTGATGCGTACGGGAGCCTTCACCTCACCAAACGCGTTGAAAACTCGGACCTCGTCGCCTGACGAGATGGAGCGCGCCGCGGCATCGGTCGGGTGCATCTCAAGGGGAACCGTGCCTTGCCAGAGCTGACCCAGAGTTGAGCTGACGGTCTTGCGGGTGGCGGGGGAAATCAGCGTCAGGGGTGCGTCTTCGGTCGCCGGGTCGGGTTGGTAGGTGTAGAGGCCCTGTGGAGACTCCGCATCCAAAGCTTCTGGGAAGAGATGGACCTTGCCGTCGGCGGTGCGCGGCATGACGTCCACGAATTGGACGGGTTGGTCTCCGAATTCCGGTGCCGTCGCTCCCTTTTGCTCGAGATCCATCTGTTGTCGCGTCGTTAGGCCGGCGTCGGAAATGGCGGCGCGGAAGAGTCGGCTCGACGGAAGATCGTCGGCCTTGTCCAGCTCCAAGAGCTGGATCAGCTGCTCAAAGACCTCATTATTGCTGCGGGCCTCTCCCACGGGATCAATCACGGGCTTCACCGACTGCAGGGTAAACGCACCGTAGCCGTTTCGCAGATCTTGGTGCTCCAGGAACGTGGTTGCCGGCAGGACGAGGTCCGCGTATTGAGCGGTATCGGTCATGACTTGCTCGAAGACCACCGTGAAGAGATCCTCCCGCTCCAAGCCTCGGCGGACCAAGTCTTGGCGGGGAAGGGTCGCCAAGGGGTTGGCGTTGTACACGAAGAGCAGGCGAATGGGGTCTTGCTCGTCGAGCAGCTCCCGACCCAGGCGATTCATGTTGACCTCGCGGGTCTTCTGCTCGGGCTCGGCGGCGAGGGAGTCGCCGAGACCGCTCCAAGCACTTGAATTCGACGCGGTATAGCCGCCGCCGCGCACACCAAACTTTCCCGCCACCGCCGGCAAGGCCAGGATCGCGGCGGTGGCCGAGCCACCGTTTCGATTCCGTTCTTGACCCCAGCCACAGCGCAGGAGCGCGGGAGAAGCGGAGGCGTAGAGGTCGATGAAGCTCCGGATGCCCTCGGCGGACAAACCACAACACTCAGCGGCGCGCTCGACGGTCCACGGCTCGGCTTTGGCTTTCAACGCATCCACCCCGGTGGCGTGCTCGCCGAGGAAGGTCAGATCCGCCTTGCCATGGTGAAAGAGGTCGCGGGTCACGGCGAGAGCCAGCGGTAGATCCGTGCCGGGTTTCAGGGCGAGGTGGAGGTCGGCCTTTTTCGCCAAAGGCGTCTTTCGGGGATCGACGACCACCAATCGAGCACCTTTTTCTTGGGCCTTGCGCACCATGGGCACCAGATGAATGCCCGAAGCCGAGGGGTTGGCACCCCAAATGACGATCAGCTCAGCATGCTCGAAGTCTGGGTAGGCGACCCCGGGCATCTTGCCGTAAAGACCCTTGGCAGCGGCGCCGGCCGCTGCCGCGCAAACCGTGTGGGCCAGCCGAAGGCTGCCGAGCCGCCGAAAAAGGCGCTCGTCCATGGCGCCTTGGGTCAGGACTCCGTTCGAGCCGCCGTAGGAGAAAGGCAGGATGCTCGAGCCACCGTATTCCTTGACCAACACGCGCATCTGATGGGCGATCTGGTCGAGGGCTTCCGACCACGGGATGCGGCTGAATTGCCCCGAGCCCTTCGGACCCTTGCGAATCGCGGGATAGAGCAGGCGATCCGGGCCGTAGACATGGTTCGGATATTTGCGAACCTTGGAGCAGATATAACCGTCGGTGATCGGGTTGCGAAAATCGCCGTCGATCTTCGTCACTCGGCCTTGCTCGAGGGTGACCTCGAGCGTGCAAGTATCGGGGCAGTCGAGGGGGCAAGTGGTCTGAGCGGTGGTGGGGGCCATGATCTGCTCCACTAATTCCGGCAATGAAACCGCCACCTCGGGAGGGCGCGGGTGTTGTCGACGGTATGTGCTCGCTTCGGATCCCAACCGGGGCGGCAACCGGCTTGCGCTTTTGTGGGTGAGGGAGCCCGGTCAGGTCGAGGTCCGAAGCAGGATCTTTCCCTATTCTTTCATGGAAAGATGGGTCAATGCCACTTGACGTTATGTCTGTATTGCGATCCCGGATCCATGCCGAAAGCCGCCAGTAGGCGATAGGATATCTGCATGATCTCCCGGCTATCTCCAAAGCCCCTTTCCGCCCAGGCTATGTGCCGATTGAGTCTCCGAGACGGACTTGTGGGGCTCCTCTGGCTGGTGATCTTGATGGCCCTCGGATCGTGCCATGCAATCGATCCGCCGAAGATCGATCCGGGACCGGCCAAAGGTTATACCCCTCGCCCATGTGGCTTCGATTTGGATGACGATGGTCGTGTGGGAGAGCGGGAGGATTGCCGAATTTGCGACGGCAGGACTCGAGATGTGGACGGCGACGGCATCGACGAGGATTTGATCTACATCGATTGCCGAGCAGGGCGAGATGAGCCGCTGTGCGGTCTACCGGGCCGTCCCTGCGGATCGATCGAATACGCCTGGATCTCCCGCGCTGATGGTCCCGGGGACGGCGCCGAGGACATCTTGTGTTTCCGCGGGCGCTGCTCACCGGACGTCGTGACCCCCGCAGTCGGCGGTTTGGACGGATTTCGTGTCCAACCCGCGGGAGGCTCTCAGGCCCGAGAATTTCGTTTCCCCACGAATCCCACTATGTTGGTGGGCTGGGATTCCGACGGAGACGGCGAGTTTCCCCCCTTTGATTCCGACGACGTGGCGGTGCTCGACGGCGGCGTCTCTGGGGACGGCTCCGGCGGGCAAGGGCTCAGCCGGGCCTTCCATTTGGGCGAAGGCAACAGCCAATTGGAGATGGCGCACTTTTCGGTGGTGGACTACGGGCGATACAGCCCCGTGGAGCGGAGCGGATTCGTGCATTTCGGCATCCGCGGCGGACTGCGGGCAGATCACCTCTATTTCCACGACCTGGAGCTGTCCGGCATCAACCAGGATCAGCCCGCCCAAGGGCACCGCATCGTTTTCAACTACTTCACCGGCGGCACCAATTTTCACCACCTCGCCTTCGTCAATCTGAAGCTGTCGGATATCGGTGGCTTCATGGTCCGTGGCTCGGGACCGTACCGACCCGGAACCGCTGACGAAGGGGGCAACGACGGCCCCATGCGCTGGCAAAACCTGAGCGTCACCGCCCACGGCTGTGATCATTCCTCTGAGGCCTGCCGGGATGGGGGAGGGTCCGCGTTCATCGGCTGGAAGCTGTGGGGTTGGATCGACGGCATCGAAGTCCTGGACTCCATCTTCGACGCCAACGTCGCGGAGTGGGAGCCCAAACCCATGGGCAACGGCGGGGCTTTGCTGATCAACGCCACCCAATGCTCCCGCCAATGGACGGTGCGCGGCAACGAGATCTACGACTTCAAAGTCGGCTTCGAAGCCCAAGGCGGCGACGGCGCCTACTGCGGTTACGACACCGAGAACGACCCCCCGCGTCAGGTCCCGCGGCGGACCGGCGAGGTGGTCTTCGATCGGAACATCTTCGTCAACACCTACCAGCCCTGGCGACGGGGAGACTATGCGGTGGTGCTCAAGGGAGGTGATGACCTCAATCGCACCCTCGACGACGTGGTGATTTCCAACAACATCCTGGCGTCCACCGATGGTTTCGACGCCTGTATTTGGGTCGAGGTGGGTAACGGCCCGGGTCCGAATCCGGGCCCCAACCCCGGGCGAATCGATATCTTTTCCAACACCTGCTTCGGAGCCAGGACCGAAGGTCGGTCCACCGGTTTGGAGATCTCCCAAAGCCGAATGATCACCTTTCCCGCCCACGATATCTGGGTGCGCAACAACATCTTCGCCGGCCTTCAACCCGGCGACTACGGCATGCGTTTTCGCTACCGCCCCGAGGGATTGCGCCTCGTCGGCAACGTGGTCTCACCGGCGGCTCGCTACGCCTTGGGCAAGGACAGGGCGGAGACCCTGGACGATCTATCGACCCTGCTGGGCATGCCTCACGAATCCCGAGCCTGCGAGCCGCCATTCGTCGCATCGGATCAGGGTGATTTTCACCTGTCGACGGTAGGTAATGATCACGGCGAATCGACTCCGACCTGCGCCCTGGAAGACGGCCACAACCTGAGCTTTTGGAGCGGCGTCGACGTCGACGGAGATTCCCGTCCCGAAGGCGGACCCTGGGCTGCTGGAGCCGACCAGCCGTAGGCCGTAGAGCGGTCGTGAGCTCTGTCTCTCGTCGGAATTGCACCTGGCAATACGGTTCCGGTCGATGGCAAAACCACCTCGCTCCGAGCGTGGCTCCTTGGAGCCCATGGAGCGACGTCCCAGGTCTGTGCATCAAAGCCCGCCGAGGCATCTTGGGCCGGCCGAATTGGAAGACGACGTATCGTCGAAAAGTATCCTGGTGTTGCTGTTGCGGATCCACAGTGGAGCTAAACCAAACGTGGCGTTGTTCTTGCTATCTGGACCCACACAGAGGTTGCCTTTGACGTAGATGTCGTCGGCCAGGAGCTCCTTGGAGTGTCCCAGGGGCTTCGATGGATACTGCGAGGAAACTCGGAGTCGTGTGTCGTGCGATTTCGACAAGGTCGAAAGCTTGAGCCGGCGGCCACCCGGACGCTCGGAGTGGGCGGCGTCAGGGGATCGGCGCGCCGGCTCTCTTCAAGCGGCGGAAGAAGCTCGGCCGGCGGCGGCCGGCACGGGTTCCTTGACCACTGTCGGCAGTGGACGGAGGTGCAGGTCCGTCAGCTGTTGGGGCTCGACCCGATCCGGTGATTTGCTCATGCGGCATTGTCCGGATTGGGTTTTGGGGAAGGCGATGACGTCGCGGATCGAATCCCGATCGAGCAAGAGGGCCACCAGACGGTCGACGCCGAGGGCGAGGCCGCCGTGGGGCGGGGCGCCCGCGTCTAGGGCGTCGAGCAGGAAGCCGAATTGTTCCTCGACCACGGCTTTGTCCATGCCCAGGAGCTCGAAGACCCGTTCCTGGGTTTGCCGCTCATGCAGCCTGAGGCTGCCGCCGCCGATTTCGGTACCGTTGAGCACGAGGTCGTAGGACCGGGACTTCAGCCCGAGCAGGGCTGCTCGGTCGCCGGACATCAGCGTGTCGAGGTCCGAGGGTTGGGTAAAGGGGTGGTGCACCGCTTGCAGATGGCCGGTGGCCGGATCCGTGGTGAACATCGGAAAGCTGTGGACCCACGCGAAGCGGCTCGGTCCTTGGCGCAGGCCGAAGCGGTCGCCGACGAAGAGACGGAGACGGCCGAGCACTCGGCTGACCTCTTCGGCGGAATTCGACGCCATGAAGAAGATCAGGTCGCCTTCCTGGCCGCCCATGGCTTCGGCAATGCCGCGGATCTCGTCGTCGGAGAAGAATTTGGCGATGGTGCTCTCGATGGAGCTCGGGCCTGTGATCCTCGCCCAGGCCGGCTCTTTGGCGCCGAGGCCGGCGGCATGGGCACGAACCGCTTCGATGTCCGTGCGGGTGGGCTTGCAGGCGGCCGGCACCGCGAATCCGCGGATGGCGCCGCCTTGATCCACGTGACGTCTGAAGACTTGGAATTCCGTGCTCGAGAAAATTGGGGTCAGGTCGCGGATTTCGACGCCGAAGCGCAGATCCGGGGCGTCGGTCCCGAAGCGGTCCATGGACTCGGCGTAGGTCAAACGCTCGAAGACCGGGGTCTCCTGCCCGAAGACCGTGACCGCTCGGGTCATGGCGGCTTCCACGGTGTCCATCACATCCTGCTCATCGACGAAGGACATCTCGAGGTCGAGCTGGGTGAACTCCGGCTGGCGTTGGGCTCTCAGGTCCTCGTCACGGAAACAACGGGCGAGCTGGAAGTAGCGGTCGACACCGCCGACCATCAGCAGCTGTTTGAAGATCTGCGGGGATTGGGGGAGGGCGTAGCAAGTCCCGGGTTGGAGACGGCTGGGCACCAGGAAATCCCGCGCACCTTCCGGGGTCGAACGAGCGAGAATCGGGGTCTCTACCTCGAGGAATTCTGCGTCCTCCAGGCTGCCTCGCAGGCCGCGGATCACGGCCGCGCGGGCCCGCAAGGCTTCCTGCATGGAATCCGACCGCAGGTCCACGGCACGGTGGCTCAAGCGATGATCCTCACCGGCCTGATGTCCGTCCTGGGGACGGAAGGGCAGATGCTGAGCTTTGCCGAGCAGCTCCACGGAGTCTGCTTCGAGCTCGGTGGACTTGTGGTCGAGCTGGGTGCGGTCGTTGCCCTCCGGGCGTTGGACGTAGGTACCTCGGATCCGCACGCAATCCTCGCTGCGCAGGGCACGGGCCAGGTCGAATGCGTCTTCCGACACGCGCTCGGGATCGAAGACCACTTGAATCCGTCCGCCGGCATCCCGCAGATGCACGAAGAGCAGGCCGCCGTGGTCTCGGTAGGTCTCCACCCATCCGCAAAGGCTGAGGGTTCGGCCGATCAGGTCGTCGGTGAGCTCGTGGGTCTTATGTGAACGTAGGGATGTGCGCATGGGGTGGCTCCGGTATGGGTCGAATAATGCTCTTATGTTTGGATTTTAAGGATTCATGAAATCCTGTCAAATCTAAATAAATAACGACATAGATACATAAAGGCCTGATTTGAGACATCTGAGGGCGAATTTGAGATCATCTTCTGATCGAAGTCGAGCCCGGCGAGGTGCTTCTGAGGATGCAGCTTTGAGGCAATTTGGGATGGTGTGCCTACAGATGGCTTGTAATTGGAGATTTTAGGATGCTCGGCGTTATGTTAAAGCGTTGAATGTGCGAAAATACCGCTGTAAAAATCCTCCGATTGGAGCTTCCTAAGTGCCGAAAAAAACACACCTTCCTCAGCAAATCATCGCTTACCTCCGACGCCATCCCACGGCTGACCGGCGACGGCTCAGCGAGGCGTTGGGGGTCAGCTACCAGGCGGTGCAGAAGCATTTGCGGCGTATGGAGGAGCGGGGAGACGTGTCCTCCGCCTTTCTCGTATCTGAGCGTTGGGATGCGGACCGCCATGAGTTTTGGATCTTCATCGAAACCCGATTCGATCGCGCATCGGCGGAGCCGGATTCCGACTATCAGAGGGATCTGTGCCGGTCGATCTCGGAGCAGCTGAGCAACGACCCGGAGTGGGCCGCGGATCTATCCTTTGTCGACATCCGCGTGCTGCTCGGTGGGCAGTGGGACATCGTCTTGAGGCTCAGCTCGTCGGATGCCGACGCGGTCGGTCGATTCGTCACGCGGTACCTCCGATCCTTGCCCGGTGTGGTGCGTACCAGCACCGCATGGGCTCTCTCCGACGAAGGGCCCGACAGCTGACTTTCAACACTCCGTCCAGGATGTTAAGTTCCGTCCATGCTGCGACGCGTCCTCATGTTCACCCTTCGTAAACCCCTCCGATTCTTCGCCTTTGGAGTCCTTGCCGCGGCCTCCTTGGCCTGGCTGCAGCTGGCCCTCGGTAGCTTTGTCGCGGAGCGCTCGGAGCCCGGAAGAGGAGCCTGTTGGATTTGGGCCGACGGGGCTGCCAATGCCGCGAAACCCTTGGCCTTTTGGATGGTTCGAGACCTTCGGATTACAGATCCTTCAGACCTGGAGAACGCCTCGGTGATCCTGGCCGCGGACGAGGCCTATGTGCTTTGGCTCAACGGCGAGCGATTGGGGGCCGGCGAGTACACTCAGTCCATGGCAGCGGACCGATATGACGTATCCGGCCTGCTTCAGCTGGGCATGAACCGGTTCGTCATCGAGCTTCGTAGCAGCCGGGGAGCGGGAGGCCTCTTGGCCAGCGTGCGGTCGGGTGACCGTATTCTGTTGTCCAGCGACGATTCTTGGCGGGTGATTCGCAGGGCCGATCCGCGAATTCTGCGGGGATCCCTTCCCTTGGAGGGCGCGGGGGAGCGGGTGAAGGTTTGGAGTGACTCGACCACCGGTCGTTTTCGAGTATCGGGGTTCGAGACGGCAAACCTGCAGCGTCGATCTTGGAGCGAGCCTGCGGCTCGAGAAATCGCTTTCCCCAAACGCATGCGGCATTTGTCCAAACAGGCTTCTTGGAAAGCGGTTGAGCAGCCCCCAGACCGGTTGCCTGCCCGCCAGACCGTGTTTGACTTCGGACGCCGAGTCAGTGGATTTCTCGACATGGAGCTGGCGGAAGAAGGACAGGCGGGCCTGGTGTTCTTCGGTGATGAGGAGCCCGGGGCCCAAAGCGATCGGCCGGATTTGGTGATCTCCCCGTTTCCGGGACGACACCACTGGCGAGATGTTCGAGCCAGGACCTTTCGCTACGTGGCTTTGGTAGGGCTGCCCGCTTTGCGTCGGTTGGAAGTGGCGATCGTGCCCGAGCAAGAGGCGGTGCCCGCCCATCGCGAGGCTCCCTTTCGCGGGGTCTTCGGCCTACCGCCGGCCCAACCGTATTTGCCGGTGGAAGAAGCGGTTTGGGACCGTCTCAAACATCTGGCGGCCCGGCAGTCCTCTAGCTCCGATCCCGAGACCGCAGACGGTCCGGCCGGCATTGAGCGGAAAGCTCAGCCCTCTGCTCCTTCGGTGTCGGGGACGGAGGGCGATTCCGAGTCTTCGACCGGCTCGTGAGCCGCCATTTCCAAGAAAAGGCGCCAAACGGACCGGCGGATTTCTTCGGCGCGTAAGCTTTCGATTCGTTTTAAGCGCTCGGCGATCGCCTCGCCTCGCCTCGCCTCGGCCGAGGCCGACCCACGAGTTGCCGTGGCTCGAAAGCCAACGGTCGGCCCGCCGGGCTTCTGCGGGTTGGCGCTCAAGGTGCGACAGCATCAAGCGGTCTTCTCTGTGGGGAAGCAAATCAGAGACCCGCGACGAGTCGCCTTCGACGAGATTTCTGGCCTTGGCGTAGGCCCGTGCCGTGTCGCTGGAAGGCAGTGAATCCACCCTTTTGCTCAAACGGGTCACCTCAACATCCAGCTTCTTTTGCATGGAATGTAGAGACTGCCATTGGATCGAGGCCGGCAGGGACAGCATCGCGGCCACGATGAGATAAAGCGCGGATTTTGACCACGGTAGCCGCCAGGATTGTCCGGAGGGAATCCACAAAGCTGCGGTCGCCACGAATACGGTGATCGGCAGCCAGACCATGCCTTCTATTGGCAGGAAGGAGTGAGTGAGCGACGCCGCTGAGCGCATCAACAGGTCCGCGGCGGAAAATGCTACGCCTAAAGCCACCGCGTGAGCAAAAGCTACGACAGGCTCTGTGCTCACCCTCGAGGCCACCATGGCCAGAGCATAAGCGAGCAGGCTCATTTTCCACCAGCTACTAAATTCGGTGATCTCCATCCAGACGGTCCATTCAGGTCCATTCAGGGTATAAGCAACCGCGGCGGCAAGAGTGGAGAGGGCAATACCGACGCCCCATTTGCAGGCCCACTGGGCCCGTCGAGACGTGGGTTGGCTGAGCTGCATCGGCAAGGTGCCCCAGCGTCGTTCTTCGGCCATGGCCGAGCAACCGGCCAATGCAGGAGGTAACACGAGCACGAGTAGGACAGAAGCCTGTTGCACGAGGAGCCAATCCAGTGCGGAAGCCGGTAGCCAGCTGATCAACGCAGCGAGGATCGGCCATAGGGCGGCTCTCTGCAGGCGAAGCTCCTTGCGTAACAGGTTCATCACCGGGCTCGAGAATCTGCGATTCGGGAGCGAGAAAAGGCTGACGCGTCCTTCTGATGATCCCTGTGGTGTGGTGACCTGGTAATGCTGTACCGCCCAGAATGCTGATCCCAGGAACAGCAATCCCATGGGAATGAGCATTGGAGCGACGAAGCGAGACGCGAAGTCGGCCGTTTCGGGTTGAGTCATCAGCAGGTCCAGGGCCAGCACCATGGAAAGGCCCGCTCCAAGAGCTAGGGACGCTTTGTGGTGAGCCAAGGCGAAGAGAAGGCTCAAGGCCGCTCCAATCACGGAGAGCTCCGCCAGGAGCAGCAAGTGCGGGGTTGGAGCCGGAGAAAGGAGCTGAAGAAGCCCCGCTCCTAAGCCTAGAGGGATCCAAACCATCATGCGCTCGGCGAGCAAGCGTGCTCGTGGGATCGGCTGAGCGAGGACCATTGGAAGCGACCGGTTTGTACATCTCGCCCGATGGAATAGGCCACCATCCAGCAGACACCAAAGAGAAAAACGGCGCGGGCGAGAAAGCCCTGCAAGGGATCTACAAATGCCGGCAAGGCTGCAGCCAACCAGGAGATCGCGGGCACCCCGAGGGCTATCCTCAGCTCGTTTTTGATCCTGAGGCTCATGGCCCTCATGATGGAGCTCCTGCGAGGGTGGGGCTGGATTTTGACTCGAAGGTGTTTTCCAACTTTTGTGACCAGACGAAGATCTCTTCCAAGGCAAGTCCTCGGCTTTCCATGGATTGCGGCCCGAAGGCCTCTAGCCGTTGCTCCATCTCGTCCGTGTATCGGGGGCTGACCATCTCGAGCGTTCGACCCATGCGATCTGTCTCGACCAGGTCGGGCATGTCGATCTCGGGCGGCTCGGAAGCGAATTCGAGTCGAATGGCTCGGTAGCGTTGTCTGGCGGATTGGGCATCCTCTTGCAACAGGGTTTTGCCGCTTTCGACCACCGTGAACGAGCTGATCAAACCTTCCACCTCGCGGATGAGATGAGTGGCGATCAAAACCGTGCGTCCCGGATCGGCGGCCATGAAGTCGCCGATTACCGACTCCAAGAGCTCGCCCCGGACGAGCGGATCCAAACCGGAAATCGGTTCGTCGAGAATCAGCAGCTCCGGGCTCGCGCACAACGCGCAGGCCAAAGCGAGCTGAGATTTTTCGCCCTTGGAAAGATGTTGCGCCTTGGCCCGAGGGTCGAGCCGGAATCGCTCGTTCAGCAGATGGTCTTCCATGTCGCGATCCCACTGGTTTCTGAAGGAGGCAAAGTAGTCGAGCACTTGCCGCACGGTCATCCAGGGATAGAAGGACGGGGAGTCGGGTAAGTAGGCGAGGCGACCCTTGATCGCGGTCTCGTGTCGGCCCAGCTCCAATCCGAAGATGTTGATGGATCCCGATTTGGGACGCAGCAGATTGAGCAGGCAGAGGACGGTGGTTGTCTTGCCGGCACCGTTGCGTCCGAAAAGGCCGTGACAGCTCCCGGCCGTGATTTGTAGATCTAGGCCGCTGAGGGCCTCGTGCCGGCCGAAGGATCGAAAGAGCTGGTGGACGTCGACGACGGTTGAAGTGCTTTGCGGTTCCATATGCTTGTCCTCGAGTTGCGGGAGATGTTTCAGCCGATGCTCTTATTGGGCGACTTGCTTCGATGGGGGTGGATCTTGAGCATCTTGCTCGCCACGTCGGCTCTGGTCGCGTTCTTCTGCGAAATGTCGGAGACGCTCTTCCAGTAAACGCAGGACGTCCTGGGCGTCGATCCTTAGGTGATGGGCTTGGATCACGACTTGGTCGAGCACCCCGACGAGGCTGTCGAGACGACGCCGTTCGTCCAGTGGGGAGCCGCCGTCGAGCACGAAAGCTCCCTTGCCCCGTCGGATCTCGACCACGCCCCGTTGCTCTAGCTCGCGAAAAGCTTTGTCCACGGTGTTGCGATTGACCCTTAAACGCTCGGCCAAGCGGCGAATGGACGGCAAGGCGTCTCCGGTGGCCAGCTGGCCCGAGGCCACAGCCCGCGAGATCTGCTCGACGATCTGTAGGTAGGGCGGGGTGGGGTTGTCGAAGTGAATGTTGAGAATCATGGTCTATTCCAAGCGCTCCAATCTGAAATAGCTCAATCCGAGGTGATCGTCCGAGATGACGGTGACCGAGCCTTGAGGTCTCGCGACTAGCTGTCATAGTGTCATATGACACACGGGAAAATGTCAAGTGTGAGATCCGCGTAAACCTCTCCACGGCAATTTCGTCCAATGGTGTGAAGGAGAGATCGTCGCCCATGAATGCAGCTTCTAGTGTTGCCGTCGGCCTTCCAGAGGCCCAGGCTGAATTGGAGAACCGAGTCATTCCCTCGACCCATGAAGGGTTCGGTGAGCTCGTGGCCCAGCATCAGCAGCGGATCTTCCGGGTCTTGGTGGGCTGGACCGGCGACGAGGCGTTGGCGGACAACTTGACTCAGGAGACCTTCTTGCGGGCTTTTCGGGCCCGCGACAGCTTCCGTGGGGAGTCGGCAATTTCTACTTGGCTGCACCGCATCGCGATTCGAGTGGCCCAAGATCACGACAAGAGTCGACGGGTCGGTTTTTGGCGTGGCCTGATCTCCTGGGCGACGACCCATGAAGCGGATCAATTGGCGAGCGGCAATCTCCAGCGTGATGCGACCGACCCCGAGCGGGAGCTGATCGCTCGTCGGCAGCTGGACGCCGTGTGGGGGGTTGTAGAACAGCTGCCGGAAGGCCAGCGGGCGGTCTTTCAGCTTCGATTCATTGAGGACATGTCTTTGGCGGAAATCGCGGAGGTCTTGGATATCCGCGAGGGCACGGTGAAGGCACAGCTGCATCGGGCGGTGCACGCGGTCAGAAAACGATTGCCCGACGGCGGCCGCGCATGAGACCTGGCCGGGCAATGAGAGGGAGAGCGACATGAATAAGGACCGAGTGGAGGGCCGAAAGGAGCGAGCTATGGGTCGAGAGGACCATGAAGCCCAATCAGGGCAGCCCTGGTCTGCTGAGCCCGGCTCGGCTGGAGACGGCTCCGTGACGATTTGGCAGATCACTCACCATCGACGACGAGAGGCGGATCGGCTCTCGCGGCGCGAGGAGGCTTTTTGGACCTTACAGCGCCTGGAGATTCAACGCCGATTGGCGGACATCCCGCCGTCTCCGATGCCTTCCGCCGGGGGTGAGAGCTTTGCTGGGCGCGATTTCGGACGGGCACATTCAAGGCCGGCGTTTCGATTCATGGGACCGGCATTGATCAGCTCCGCGGTCGCCGCCGCCCTGATGGTCGTGACCTTCTCTTCCCTCGGTCCGTGGAGCGGGCCCAGTGATCCGGCACCCGCGCCGGAGCTGCGCAGCACCGCTGAGCTGCGGGGTCTCTTTGCCGACATCGGTCAGAGCCTGGCTCGCACCGAGCCGGTGGCCCTCGCTCCGGCTGTGCCGGTGCGACAAGCATTGGAAGCGGCCTGGTCGGCCGAGCATCGACGAGCGGACTCACCTTGGAATACAACCGTGAAACTACACGCGCAGAAGGAGCTTTAGATGAGCACTAAGGAAATCGGACCCGGAAGGAGCCCGTCCGCCGTTTGCCGGTGGGCATTGTGTGGAGTCTTGGTCTGGGGGGGATTGATGCCCAGCTCGATGTTGATCGCCGGGCCGGCGACGGCCGATTCCGGGCCGACCGAGGTGTGGTGGCAACAATCGGAGGTGGTGGCTTCCCTCAATCTCAGCTCCGATCAAGTAGCGTCCTTGGAGACCGAGCTGATGACTCACCGCCAAGAGATCGACGAGCTCTCAGACCGATTCGGCCGGGAGCAGGATCAATTGGAGCAGATGATGGAGGACCCCGAGGCCGGCTCCTCGGCTCTCCAGGACCAGATGCGCCGGGCCATCGAGAGCCGGGGTGCTCTGGAAGTCGCTCACGGGGGTTTCCTGCTGGCGATTCGCGAGGTCCTGGACCCCTCGCAATGGCAAGCATTAAAAGCCTACGCGGCTCGGACGCCGCTGTCCTTGGATCCCACCCGGCCCTTGCCGCCGAGACCCCCCGAGCCGCCCTCGCCGGTCATTGCTCCAACGCCGTCCGCCATGCCGAGCCCGTCGGCACCGGCGGTGGTGCCCGACCCGCCGGAACCTATGACCCCACCGCGGGCGCCGTCCGCCCCGTCGGTTCCCGAGCCCGCGGCTCCTCGTGCGGCACCAGCCCCCGAGGCTCCGCCGGCGGCGGTCAGCCCACCAGAGCCTCGCAGCGAGCCGGCACCGCCGGCGATTCCCGAACCCGCGCCGGCGCCGGCGATCGAGCCGGTGGTAGCACCGAGCTTGCCTCCCGCGGCGCCCCTACCTCCCGCACCCCCCGCGCCGGAGGTTTGGTGGCACGATCGAAGCTCCCAGAAGCATCTGGGTTTGAGCCGTCGGCAAATCGACCAGCTGGACGAGGTGGCGAATCGGCACGCGACTCGTCTCGAAGCGATCCAGGAGTCGATTCACCGAGTGGAGCGAGAGCTGGGGCCGATCATCGACGCGGACGAGCTCGAGAGCGGGGTCGCCCGTGGCAAGTTGGCGGAGCTGGGGCGTGCGAGGATGGATCTGCGTCTGGCGTTGCGGGATATGGACTTAGAGCTCCGGCAGCTTCTGAGCTCGGATCAACGGTCCATCCTGAGCGGGAGTAGCCGGTAGCGGCATAGGCCTCAAAGCTTCGGCAACTCGCCCGAATGAGTCGGAATGTGATAGGGATTCAGATCTCAGCTTTCGAAAGAGAATTCACCCGAAAGGAGCTCTGATGACCGATATGGGACGTTCGGCCGAGAAGGGGTGGGCCTTGCCTGCCCGGGTGGCGGCGTTAGTAGGTATTTCGTTGTTGGTGGCGGCCTCTGCCCCCGCTGAGCTGCCGGACCCACCACCGTTTTACGCGGTAAAAAATATCCGTGTGGTGGTCGGCAACGGAGACGTATTAGACGGCGCCACGGTGCTGGTGGCCGACGGGTTGATCGAAGCGGTGGGCGTCGGCCTGAAGATTCCGGCCGACGCCAAAGTGATCGACGGCGAGTCGCTCACGGTATATCCCGGGCTGATCGATCCCCTGACTTCCTTGGGACTGGCTGCCGCGCCCGAAGCGTCCGGAGATTCCGATCGCGACAGCGGTGGGCCCGGAGGAGGAAGCTCGGCACCGGCACCGGTGCTCGGCCCGGAAACCCGACCTGCCACCGAGCCTTGGCGGGAAGCGGGTGATTTTCTGGATCCCGCCGCGGATTTCGAAAGCTGGAGACAGGCGGGATTCACCACCGCGTTGACGGTCAAGGACGGGGGATTCTTCAACGGTCGGGGCAGCGTCATCCACCTCGGCGCCGGCGATCCCAAGGATCGTGTGTTGGCGAGGTCCGTAGCCCAGCACATGGGCTTGGATCCCATCCGCAGCTTCCGGCTCTTCCCGAGCTCTCTGATGGGTGTGCTTTCTTATGTCGATCAGACCTTGATGGACACTCGTCACTACATGAAAGCTCGCGCGGCCTACCAAAAAAATCCCGCGGGTATGCATCGGCCTCGCTTCGAGGCGTCTCTCGAAGCCCTGGCCGAGGACTTGCAGCAAGGGCGTACCTTCCTGATTCCCGCGGACAACGATTTGGAAATCGACCGCGTTCTCGGCATGGCGGAAAAACATCAGCTCCGACCGGTGATCTACGGTGGTCAAGGCGCATATGCCAGGCGAGCCGAGCTTTCCAAGGCCGACGTGCCCGTGCTGATCAACTTGGATTGGCCGGAAGAGAATAAGGACCGAGATCCGGACGCGGATACCAGCTTCCGCGAGCTCTACCATCGCCGGATGTCGGTTCAATCGCCGGCCATCTTGGCGTCGGCGGGCGTCCCATTCGCCTTTTATTCGGCGGGATTGGGGAGCCCGTCACAGGTTTTTGAAAAAGTCCGGGCCTCGGTGGAAGCCGGCTTGGACGAGCAGGTGGCTTTGCGAGCCATGACCTCGGGAGCCGCCGAAATTCTGGGCCTTAGTGATCGTCTGGGCACGGTCGAGAAGGGCAAGATCGCGAATCTCGTAATCGCCACGGATTCGCCCTGGGCGGAGGACGTAGAGGTTCGAGGGGTCTTCGTCGACGGGCGATATTTCGTTGAGCGCAAGGAAGACGAAGGTGAAAAGGAGCCGCCGGCCTCGGACGTCAGCGGCACCTGGGCGCTCCAGCTGCAAACTCCGAGAGGGGTCCGCGAGATCACCGCGACCCTGGAGATGGACGAGGAAGGCAAGGTTTCCGGCGAGCTGGACAGCGAGCGGGGCACCAGCCAAATCGAAAAGGGTCGGATGAGCGCCGATCGTCTGACCTTTGAGTCCACCCGCTCTGGAGGCGGCCGCACCGTGACCGCTTCCTATTCCTTGGTGGTGGAAGGGGAATCTCTCGATGGCACCCTGAGCGCCGGGCCGATGGTCTTCGACCTCAACGGCGAACGCACTGCTAAGGCGGAAGAAAAGGACGAGACCGCTGAAGCCGAGGAGGTGGACGAGGTGTCGGTCGAGGAGCTGGAATCGGCCATGGCCGTTTACCGAGGACCAGCCAAGCGCTTGGGCAGCTTCGCCATCACCGGCGCGAAGGTCTATCCGGTCAGCGGCGAGCCGATCGACAACGGCACGGTGATCGTGCGCGACGGCAAGATCGCCGCCGTGGGCGAGGGCATCGAGGTACCCGCCGGTCTCGAGATCATCGATGCCGAGGGGGGCTCGCTGATTCCCGGCATCATCGACGCCCACTCCCACATCGCCATCGACGGTGCCGGCAATGAGGGAAGTCTGGCGGTGACCTCGATGGTCACCATTCAGGATGTGATCAATCCCCACGACATCAGTATTTATCGGGCGCTGGCGGGGGGTGTCACCAGCATCAACGTCCTGCACGGCAGTGCCAATCCGATCGGTGGCGGCAACGCCGTGCTCAAGCTGCGTTGGGGAAGCAACGCCGACGGCATGCGATTTGCGGGTGCTCCGCCCGGCATCAAATTCGCTTTGGGCGAGAATCCGAAACGTTCCCGGAACAGCGGCCGATCCGGGCCGAGACGTTATCCGGCGACCCGCATGGGTGTGATGGACGTCATTCGCCAAGCCTTCTTGGACGCCAAGGCCTATCAAAAGGAGTGGGCGGACTATCGGGCGAGCGCCAAGAGCGCGTCGTCGGTGCCGCCGCGGGTCGACCGAAAGCTCGAGCCGTTGGTCGAGATTCTCGAAGGCGAGCGGTTGGTGCATTCCCATTGTTATCGAGCGGACGAGATCCTGCAGCTCCTGCGGCTCGCCGAGGAGATGGGCTTCAAAGTCGCCACGCTGCAACACGTTCTGGAGGGTTATAAGGTCGCGGACGAGATCGCCGCCCACGGCGCAGGGGCTTCCACCTTCTCCGATTGGTGGGGATATAAGGTCGAAGCCTACGACGCCATCCCCCACAACGCGGCGCTGATGACCGAACGGGGCGTTTCGGTGTCGATCAACTCCGACAGCGCCGAGGAAATGCGCCACCTCAACCAAGAAGCGGCCAAGACCATGCACTGGGGCGGATTGAGCCACGAGCAAGCGCTTCGCCTGGTCACCCTCAATCCCGCTGAGCAATTAGGCATCGCGGACCGAGTGGGTTCCATTGAAGTCGGCAAGGACGCGGATTTGGTGCTCTACGACGGCGATCCCCTGTCGGTGCGTTCGGTGGTGCTGAAGACCTTCGTCGACGGCGATCTCTATTTCGACACCGAGCTCGACCGCGAGCGTCAAGCGGCGATCGACGGGATGAAGGCGCGCTTGAATCCTCCGAAGGACGAGAGCTCAGAGGAGGATGACGAAGCGGAAGCAAGCGGTGACGGGGCCGGCACCAAGGCCGAAGAGCCCGGCGTCGACGAAGAGCTACTGATGACCTACAGCTGCCGCCTACATGAGGGAGGCCACTGAAATGGATAGCGAAATCTTTCAAACGTTGAAATCGAACGCCGTGAGCCGGCTGCTTTGCGCGGCCGCGACGGCCGCGCTGTGCCTTCTTTCGGTCGGGCCGAGCCATGCCGAGAGCTTGCTCTTGGAAGGCGGCGTGGTGCACAGCCTGGCCGGAGAGGTCGAGGAAGCGTCGGTGCTGGTGGTGGATGGGCTGATCCAAGAGGTGGGAGCCGTATCGGAGGTGCCCCCGGAGACCCGCCGGATCGACGTCTCGGGTTTGCACGTCTACCCGGGATTTTTCGATGCCTTCAGCCGCTTGGGTCTGGTGGAAATCGGTTCTGTGAGCGCGACCGTCGACACCTCTGAGCTGGGAAGCTATAACCCGCACCTGACCGCCGCCACGGCTGTGCATCCCGCCAGCGAGGTGATTCCGGTCACCCGGGCCAATGGCCTGACCCATGCGCTGACCGCTCCGGCGGGGGATCGGGCCGGCGGCATCGCCGGACGCGCGGCTCTCATCCATCTCGATGGGTGGACCATCGAGGATATGGCCCTGGATCCGTCGGCGGCGATGGTCATCCAATGGCCCGCGATCCGTACCCGATCCTTCGATTTTTCGACTTTCAGCTTCCGGGAAACACCGTTCGGAGACGCTAAAAAAGAAGCGGAGAAGGCCCAAGGAGTGTTGCGGGATTGGCTCGATGCCGCCAAGCATTATCAACAGGCCGAGGCCGCCGGCTCAACTCGACTGTCGACGGACCTGAAGCTGGCCCACCTCGCCAAGGTGTTGGATGGCGGGCAGACCGTGATCATCGCGGCCGACGCCAAACGGGACATCGAGGCGGCGGCGAAATTCGCCGAGGAATATGGACTGCGCTGGATTCTCGCCGGAGGACGGGACGCCTGGGAAGTGGCCGAAATGCTGGCCGAGAAGCAGGTCCCGGTGATTCTCGGACTGACTCAGAGCCTGCCGAATCAAGAAGATGATCCCTATGATCGCCCCTTCAAGAACGCTTCGGTGCTGGCGGCAGCCGGGGTCAAGATCGCCTTCGGCTCGAGCGCCGGTGGAGGGTTCGGCCCGGGCGGTCCCCACGGCTCCAGGACCTTGCCTTGGGAAGCCGCCGCGGCGGTCGCCTTTGGCCTGCCCCATGAGGAGGCGCTAAGGGCCCTGACCCTAAATCCCGCAGATATGCTGGGCCTCGGTGATCGCCTCGGCACCATCGAGCCCGGCAAGGTGGCGAATCTGATCGTCGTGGATGGGGATCCGTTGGAGATCGGCAGCGGTTTTCGGCACGTGATCATCGACGGCAAAGAGGTGTCCACCGACAATCGCCATCGGTCCCTCTTCGAGCGCTATCGGAGCCGTTGAGCCGGAATCGGCGCGACCCCTGCATCGCTCAGGGGATGATTCCAGGGCCCGTCCGACTGTTCGGACGGGCCTTTCGGCTTTCTAGGGGATCGCCGGCGGGACCCAGCTCTCAAGCTCGCTTTCGGTGTGGAATTCGCGGGTTGGTGCGGCGTGCCGGCTCGGCGGCGGGTTATGATTTGGGCATGGGAAGCTCTGGTTTTCGGCACCTCAGAAATCCGGTCAAGCTGTTGCGCGACCGGCAGATCAGCGCAGCCGGCCCGATTTGGATGGTCGCTTCTACGTATTTGGTGCTTTCCCTTATCTGCCCGCCGATCCTTGCCGAAGGGACGGCATTGCGTCTGCCGCGGTTGGAGCATCTCAGCGTCGAGCAAGGGTTGGCCCACAACACCGTACGGGCGGTGCACCAGGATCGATTCGGTTTCATTTGGCTGGCCAGTGAGAGCTACGTTCAACGCTTTGACGGCATGGAGCTGCGCCCTTTCAAGCACAATCCGGAGGACGCGCACAGTCTGTCGGAAAGCCAGGTGATGGGCATTTTTGAAGATGCCCAGCAGCGCATGTGGATGAGCACCCGCAGCGAGGGCATCAACCTTTGGTTGCCGGAGCAAGAGAGGTTTCGCCGCTACCTTCCGGATGCTGAAGACAGCGAATCGCTGATTCCCGGCATGGTGCTGGCCCTCGACGACGACCCGGACGGCCTTTTGTGGGTCGGCAGCAGCAACGGGCTCAGTCGGCTGGATCCCGACACGGGTCGGGTGCGACGTTTCGTGCACGATGCCGAGCGTCCACCCGGTTCCGAAAGACCCGGCAGCCTGGGCAACAACGCCGTGCTCAGCGTTCTGGTGGACGCTCGTGGAGACCTGTGGGTCGGTCATCTTGCGGGGCTTGATCGTCTCCCGAGAGCAAGCTTCGATCAGGGCGACAAGGGATTTTTGGCCTATCGCCATGATCCGGAGGATGTCCACAGCCTCTCCTCCGACCAGCACGGAGCGCTTTTCGAGGATTCCCAAGGTATTTTGTGGGTCAGCACCTGGGACGGGATGCTACATCGCTACGACCCCGAGAAAGATCACTTCGATCGCTTCGACCCCCGATCCTCGGATCCTCGCCCGGGCTCCTCTGGCCGTCCTGGGATCCAGGTCATCGAAGAAGACGAGAACGGTGATCTCTGGCTCGGAACGGTAGGCCGAGGCGTCATCTTCTTCGATCGTCGGGCGGAAACCTTCTCATGGTGGCTGAGGGAACCCGGGGATCCACACGGGTTGTCGTCGGAGCGCATCAACGACATCGAAGTGGACCGCAGTGGCGTGCTGTGGCTGGCGACGGAAAACGGTTTGGATCGATTGGATCCGCGGCGGGGCCGATTCGAGGTTTGGCGTCAGGGTGACGGCGATCGGGCAGCACTGTTGGAGCCGACAGTGTCGGCGTTGGCCGAAGATGCCCAGGGGCGGCTTTGGGTGGGTACCCAAGAAGGCACTCTGTCTGTCTTTGACGGCGATCGGCGTCTCCAAACCTGGAGGGACGGAGGGCCCGGGCACCCAAGAGGCATGGTGCGGTCGATCCATCAGGATGCCGACGGCAGGGTTTGGGTCGGAACCAAACGCGGCGTCTGGTGGCTCGAGAGCGAGGGCGCCGGCGGCCTCTTCCGTTCACGGGCGATCCTGGAGGGCCGCGGCGCGCCCCAAGTCAATGCATTGGTGTCGGCCTTCGGCGCGATTTGGCTGGGCACCAATCAGGGGCTGCAGCGGCTGGATCCAGGGGATTTTTCGCTTCGAGAGGCCAGACCCCTCGAAACCGGGCCACGGGCTTCCCAGGCGAAAGTGATCTATGGATTGTCGGCCCATGTCCCGTTGGCCGATCGGCCGGCAGGATTGTGGCTGGTCACCGAGAGTGGATTTTTCCACTTCGATCCGGGGACCTTTCATTTCGAGGAAATCGGTGAGGCGCCGGCGGCCGAGGTGGTCGTCGGTAGTGCTCCGGAGGGCCCGAGCTCGTTGAATTTGGTGTCGATCCACACCGATTCCCAAGGCGTGATCTGGTTGGGAAGCTACGGCGGGGGGCTCAGCCGGTGGGATCCACAAAGCGATTCCTGGCGCCACTTCGGGGAAAAAGACGGTTTGCCGAGTGACAAGGTGGTCGGCATTATGGGCGGGTCGGAGGGTGACCTCTGGTTGGCCACCAATGGCGGGCTGAGTCGTTTCGACCCCAAGGAAAAGCAATTCCGGAGCTTTGACGTCAGCGACGGCTTGCACGGCAACGTGACCTTGATCGGCACCGTTTTGCATCGAGCCGACGGTCGGATGGTGATCGGTGGACCGGGCGGAATGACAACCTTCGATCCCAGCGCACTGACCGACGACCCCGTGCCGCCGGAAGTGGTGCTGACCGAGCTTTCCATTTCCGACGAAACCGTGGCGTTGGGCTCCGAGAGCCCCCTGGAGAAATCGATCCTGGTCACCGACCACGTGACGCTCACCCACAGGGACCGCACCTTCGCCGTGGAGCTCGCGGCTCTGCATTTCGCCGCCGCCGAAAGAAACCGCTACGCCTATCAGCTCGAAGGGTACGACGAAGGCTGGATCTACACGGATGCTCGGCGACGTCGAGCTCGCTATACCAATTTGGATGCGGGCGACTACACGTTTCGGGTCAAAGCGAGCAATAAAGACGGCATCTGGAGCCCTGAAACCCGAGATTTGTCGATTCGAATTCTGCCGCCTCCGTGGAAGACCTGGTGGGCCTACCTGCTCTATGGAATCGCGGTGGTCGGCTCGGTGCTCGCCTATGTCGGACGGCAAAAGGCCAAGCTCGCCCGGGAAAGGAAAATCAACGATCAGCTTCGGCAAGTGGATCGACTGAAGGACGAGCTCTTGTCCAACACCTCCCATGAGCTGAGAACACCGTTGCAAGGCATCACGGGATTGGCGGAGTCGTTGCTCGATGGGGCGAGCGGTCCCCTGACTCAACAAGCCAGAGAAGATCTGAGCTTGCTCCTGGCGAGCGGCCGTCGGCTGGGTGTTTTGGTGGATGATCTGCTCGATTTCGCCAAGCTCGATCACCGAGAGCTGAGCCTGAATCGGAAGTCGGTGGATGTCCATGCGGTGGCCCAGGTGGTGACGACTTTGAGCCTGCCTTTGGTGGACGACGCGCGGGTGGAGCTGATCAACGAGGTGCCCATGGATCTACCGGCGGTCGACGCCGACGAGCATCGCCTCGTTCAAATCTTGCACAATCTCGTGGGCAACGCGGTGAAATTTACCCGCGAAGGCACGGTCAGGATCACGGCCGCAGTGGATGAGAGCAACCCGGGCATGTTGCGGATCGAGGTGGCGGATACGGGGATCGGTATCTCGGAGGCTCAGCAAATGGCGATCTTCGAGCCGTTTCACCAAATCGACGGCGCGACCGATCGGTCCTATGGCGGAACGGGCTTGGGCCTGGCCGTGAGCCGACAATTAGTGGAGCTGCACGGAGGCAGCCTCCAGGTCAGCTCCGAGCTTCAGCTGGGCTCGACTTTCTACTTCACTTTGCCGCTGTCGGACCAGCCCGCGGAGCGGACCGCCTTGCTCTCACCGGAGCTCGAGGTGCCGAGTCTCCGGCCGATGGGCTCGGATCGAGCGGGGCGTAGGCTCAGCGCTAGGGAAGCGTTTGAAGGAAGCGGGGGAGGGGAATCGGCCCGATCTCTTTCCGTGAAAGCTCCTAAGGGTGCGGGGGCCTTTCTGGAGGTGCCGGCCATTGAAGGCCGGATCCTGGTGGTCGACGACGAGGCGGTGAATCGGCGGGTGCTGAGCAATTTCTTGACCGCGGAAGGTTATACCGTGGAAGCGGCCCCGGGCGGAGCGGAGGCCCTGGACGTCCTTGAGCAGAGAGAAACCGACCTGGTGTTGCTGGACATCATGATGCCGCGGGTTTCGGGGTACGACGTGTGCCGGGAGGCCCGTCGCTATTTCGCCTTCGAAGAGCTGCCGATTATCTTCTTGAGCGCCAAGATACAGCCCGCGGACGTGGTCATGGGCTTGGCCCAAGGAGCCAACGACTTCCTGCTCAAGCCCATCTCCAAGGCTGAGCTGCTGGCCCGAATTCGGCCGCACTTCGCCATGTTGGAGATCTACCGACACCTGGAGCATTTGGTGGAAGAGAAGGTATCCCAGGTGAAAGTGCTCGGCGGGCTGCTGCCCATTTGCTCGACTTGCAAACGCATCCGCGACGATGCCGGCTATTGGGCGGAGCTCGAGACGTTCATTGCCGAGCGCTCGGAAGCGCAATTCACCCATGGTGTGTGCCCGTCATGTGCTCGCCGCCATTTCTCAGAGCTGCAGGTCGAGACGCCATTGATCTGATCGGGGCCCACTACGCAGGTCCACTACCGCAATGGCATTCTGAGGATCGGCAGCCTTCGGTCCAGGCCACAGACCGTGGATCGGTGCTCTCCGTGGGGCTCGAAACCCATGTGGCGGTAGAAACCTTCCGCGTTCGGGTCGGAATAGACCTCCAGCTGGCGGGCACCCGATCGTCGGGCTTGGTGATGAAGCACCTCGAAGAGGGCTCGGCCCAAGCCGCGGCCGTGATCCTGCGGATCGATCCAAAGATGCTCGACGCTGACGAGGCTCTCAACGCCTTTTCGTTCCGGGGTGATGGAGCAGTCGCTCGGGTGGTGGGAGTCCTCTGACGGTGCGGCGGGTTGTGCGCCGGCCCAAAGGCCGGTTCGGGGATTTAGGCCGCCCAGGACGATGAAGCCGGTGGGGCGTTCGTCATCGAAGGCGACCCAAGTCCAGTCCGCCTTCAGGGACCGAGCGTTAAAGGTCAGCTCTGGTGTCCATTCCCGGATCCAATCCTCAGGGTAACCCCAGGATCGTTTGGCCGCCAGGGCAATCGAGGTCAGCACCGGGGCTAGGTCCGCTTCTTCAGAGCTTTTGAGTCGGCGAATACAGGTAGGGTCGAAGATGGTCATAGGGTGGGGATGTCGCGCTCGGGCTGGATCTGCGATAGAGACTTTACAATTGGCGAATCTGGGCGCAAAATGAAATCAGGTGGTCTACATTCCTTAAATCCCGGGTTAGAGTGAGCCCAACCATGCAACCTCGGCCGAGAGACTTTCAATGATCAAGAATTTTGCCCTGGCATGTCTCGCGATTCTGATCTTGGTGTTATTCAACAACTATATTAAGGAAATCGTCTTCGACGCCCGAGTCTCCCTAATCCTATCCCGCATAGAGATGGAAGAGGACTCTGAGGAGCGGCTGGCCGATGTGCTTTCGCGGGTTGGCGATGGTCATCGAAAGAGGTCCTTCAACCAAACGGAGCGCATTGCTCTCGAAGAGATGATCGCCGAGATCAAAGCATTCCAAGGCAAGGAAATGCCTGAAAAGACCGTGGAAACCCTCAGTAATCGTCTACAGATCATCACCGATCGTCACGATCTCTAAAGCACGACGGGTCAGGCGCAGGGTCGAAAGGCGGCGGCGATCAGCGACAGGAATCAGCGGAGCATTCTGAGACGGGCATGGGAAGGGCTGGCGATTCTACTGCTCTCGGTCTTGCTCTTGGCGACCGTAGAGCTCGGAATTCGGCTCGTGCGCGGTATGAGCGAAGGGCCGGAAGTGACCCGGGTCGAGCGCTTCTACCGCCAAATTCAACAAGCCGTGGGGCTCTATCGCGCCCATCCCTACCTAAATACCGGGCCGAAATCCGGCGCCGTGGTCGAGGCTTTCGGCAAGACCGCTTCCTTCAACAGCATGGGGTATCGATCCCCCGAACGGACGCTCGAACGAGCACCCGGGGCGATTCGAATTCTGTGCGCGGGCGGCTCCACAACCTTTGACATCGCCGCTGTGGACGATTCGAGCACTTGGACCTGGCGATTGGAAGGGCTGCTCGGCTCGGCAATAGGTGGCGAGCCGGAGGTGTGGAACGCCGGCTTTCCCGGCTGGACCTCGTTGGAAAATCTCATTTCATGGGTCCAGCGAGATCTGAGGTTGGAGCCGGACCTGCTGATCCTCTTTCAAGGCATCAACGACCTGCAACCCGCGTCCCACCAACCGTTCGACCCCGGCTACGAGCATGGGCACGCGGAGGTCGCCCGTCGAGCCCTCGGTCTTGAGCTGCCGCCCATGCATTGGAGCGATCGCAGCTTGCTTCTGGAGCAGCTGAGAGATTGGATCGACGGCCCGGAAGATCCTTGGAGCCGTTTGAAAGTGCCGACCCGACCCGATCAGCGCGCCGGTGTGTTGCCCGACGACGCGATCGAGACCTTTCGTCGCAACGTTCGGTCGTTGATTTCCGTAGCCCACGGGCATGGAATTCCCGTGCTCCTGGTCACCCAACCCCTGCGGATTCGAGCCCGAAGTCGGCAAGCTGATCTGGATTACCTCGCCGGTTGGCTCTTAGGCCTCGAGCCGGAAGCGGCTGCCCAGGAGCTGGAGCGTTTGAATGACGTGCTGAGGGCCATGGGCCGCAATGATCCGGACGTCAGAGTTTGGGACGCGGCGACCGTGGTGGATTGGCAAGACCGCCATTTCGCCGACCCAATGCACTTCTCGGCCGCCGGCAGCGAGCTCTTCGCCTCCGCGCTGGCCGAGCAGATCTCGACCTGGATTGCACCGGCTAGAGACGATGGTTAGAAGCTCTGTCCGAAGCCGAAGTAAATCTCGAAATCGTCGTCTTGGGGGCGCGGGTCGAGGGGCACCGCGACATCGAGCCGTAGGAGCCCCACGGGGCTTCGATAGCGCACACCGAGACCCGTAGCTTTGGCCAAGGCGTCGTCGACGTCGTCGAGCCGGCCCCACACCTGCCCGGCGTCTAAGAAGACCGCCATGGATAGATCGCCGATGAGCGGAATCCTGAGCTCTTGGTTCAGGATAAGCATGGCCTCACCGCCACTGGCACGCACGGAGCCGTCGTCCAGGGTCTCCTGGGGCCCGAGGCTACGGCTGTCGTATCCCCGGACCGAATATTGGCCGCCGGCAAAGAATCGTGTCGACCGGCGAAGCTCCGTCTCGGTATCTCCGGCTCCGGCGCGGATGGACTGAGCCCAGATCCAGCGTCGACCGAGAAGATTGAAGCCACGGAAAAGACTGGCCTGGCCGTAGATCCTTCGATAGCCACGATCTTGGTTTTCCAAGTCCCAAGCACGGGTGAGGTCGAGGCTGAGGAAGTATCCACGGCGGGGGTCCGCCGGACGGTCTCTGCGATCATGGATCCACTGCATGCCGATTTGAGGGGCGCGCAGGAGCTCCGGCTCGGCGAGGGAGCGTCCGAGATCCAGGCTCTCGCTGCGCTCGAATCGGCCGTAGAGCTGTCCTCGGGTGTGGGAGCCCAAGGGAAAGCTGAGCTGCGAGGAGAAGATCATGCCTTCCGTGGAGACGGATTCGAGCTCGTCGGTCTCGAATCCCTCACCGTATAGCTCGAGATCCCAATCGGTGCCCAAAAGCCGAGGGATTTGGCTGTAGAGGCGGAGCGACTTTTGCTCGCTCAGCCACAGGGCCCGGGCACCGAGACCAATGCCACGGCCCCCGGCGTTCAGCCGACGGACATCCACCAAACCACCCCATCCCGCAGAGCCGTCCCAGCGCAATCCGTAGGCCAAGGTATACGGAGGTTTCTCCTCCAAATCGAAGGTCAGCTCAGCGCGTCCTTGGTCGTCCACTTCTCGCAGAATGCGGACGTGATCGAAATTCCTCGTCTGCAGGAGCCGTCGGCGGGTTTCCGCCACCCGAGAAGCGTCAAAGGGTTGCCCCTCTTCGAAGGTCGCCATGCGCCGCACCCAGCTTTCTCGGGTCTTCGAATCGGGACCGACTTTCACGGAGCCGAAGCTGGTGAAGCTTCCAGGCTCGGCTTCGAGCCGCAGGTTCAATCGTGGCGGATCGGAGCCCGGTACCGGAGCCGTCACCGGACGGACCGTCGCTTCGGGATATCCCCGAGAGCGCAACTGCCATTGGGCGGTGAGCGCGGCTTCGGCGATGGCGTGTCCGGCCGCCGGCGCATGGCTTTTGAGCTCAATCGTCGACTCGACGGAATCGCGAAGGTCGGGGGGGAATCCACTGAGCTCAATGTCGGCGATCCGCTGCTGGGGGCCGGGTGTGATCTCGACGATCAAGGTCTGCTCCGACACGCTGACCGAGTCGATGCGAGCCTCCGGCAAGCCCAGGGAAGCCAGGCCGGCCCTAAGGCTTGCCAGCGTCTGGGGTTGCTCCAAGGCCAGTCTGATGCGCGACAGATCTCCGGCTAGGGTGGGCTTGATCTGGGCGGAAGTGCTCGGGTCCAGACCTCGGAGCTCGACTTCCTTCAGCTTGAGCTGCTGCCCCGGAGCTGAATGCACCGTCACTCGGTGAAGCGCTCGCCCCGTGGGATCCTGCCCGGTGAGATCGGCGTCCACGGTCACTTCCGGGTGGGGATAGCCGAGGCTTCGCCACACCTCGACCGTCCGCTTCTGCATCGCCTCCAGGGAGGCCTTTTGAGAAAAATCCGTCTGGTAGAGGGCGCGGATCTCGGCTCTCCTGACCCGGGGCAGCTTGGGGCCCGTCAAGTCGATCTCTACCTTTGGACCGAGCTCCACCTCGACGAGGGCGTCGACCTTGTCGGCCGAGCCGTCCACGGGCACCAAACGGGCCTCGATCTCGGCGCCGGGATATCCCTTTTGCCGGAGCCTTTCCGCGAGATCGATTTCCAGGTCGAAGGCGCTGCCCGCGGGCATGGAATCCCCTTCGGAGACCCCAGCCCAAGCGGTCAGCCGGCGCTTGGAAATGGGCTCCGCCCCTTCGATCCGCAGCTGTCTCAACAAGGGCTCCTGCTCGGTTCCCTGGTTTCGATCCTCATCCCCGAGCTCCAGGGTCTGTTGCAGGGTGGCGCCGTAGCGTTCCCCTTCATCGGCGAAAATCGTCACCGACAGCGAGGGCAGGGTGCGCAGCCCGTGGAGGTCGAGCAAGTAGACCTGATCACGGCCCTGGGCCACATCGACCGCCACCGCCAAGGACACGAAGGCATTGAGATCTTGGCTGATCACCAACCGGGCGCCGGGGTCGGTCTCGCCGAAGATCCATAGGGGCTCGTAGCGGATTCGGGTGCTGCCCAAGCTTTGGCTGAGCCGTGACGCCAGCTGGTTGCCGTAAAAAGTCGTCAGGCCACTGGCGATCTGGCTGCTCGCATTGCGGTTGGTGCCGTCTGGGTCCTCCGGAGCGAAGGGATCCTCGCTGCCCGGATAGCTCGACGAAGCCAAAAAGCGTCGGTCCTGCGGAGTGGCAATGGACGGATCCTCGATCGACGAGGTGGTTTCCAGCTCCAATCGGCTGGGCAGGGACGGGTTGCCGGACAGCTGCAGGGATGCGCTGTCGATGCGCAGCACCTGACCATAGGCGTAGACCCGCCCATCGGGGGTGATGTCGATGCTGCCGTGGGTGCGCGGGGCGCTCAGAGGGCCCTCGATGCTGAGCAGATCCCAGCTGGCGTGCAGGTCGGCGAGGTTGTTCTTGATGCGAATACCGTCGATCGTGCCGATGTCGATATCGAGCTCGATGTCGGGGACTTGCCCTGGGCCCAAGTCGAGGGCCGGTGGGGCCAGCAGCTGGTTGAGCAGCTCCCGGGTGGCGTCGATCCGGCGACGGGCGGATCCGCGCTCCACCAGGATGTTGGCGCTCAAGCGATCGGGGGGCGAAGCTGCTCGCGTCCACGTGAAGTTTCCGCTGGAGAGAGTGGTCAGGCCGTAGTCCAGGCGATACCGAACCCGATCGAAGAAGCCCTTCATTTCGGCGACTATTTGCGGCTCACCCCCGGGCTCTACGGCCGGTTCGATGTCCATCTGGCCGAATACCTCGAGCTCACCCTCGTTCAGGTCCGCCCGTAGAATTTCGAGCTCGAGCCGACCTCGAGCCCAGGAACCCTCGATCTCGAAATTCGAGAGCCGTGTGGCATAGGGAGAGCTGGAAGTGAGCGACGCCTGCTCACCGACTACCTTGAAATCGGCCCGGATCCAAGACGGGACGCCGAAGACATCGCCGGCCGTCGCGGCATCGGCGGCGGGTGCCTGCCCTTGGCCGCGAGCGCCCTGGATCCGAATGTCCATGTCGAGCGGGCCTTCCGCATCGAAGGGGTCGGTGTAGGTTTTGAGCAGCGAGGCATCCAAGCGGGTATTGAGATCGGCGGTCAGTGAGAGCGGCAAATGCTGAATGGGATCTTGGAAGGTCCATCCGGGGGTCAGCTCACTCTCTGCCGAGAGGACGATGGGTAAATCGTCGAGCCTGCTTTCGGTCATCGGCAGCTGGAGACGGCCGCCCTCCAGGATGAGGGTGACCGGGCTGTCACTGATCCACCGACGCTCGGAGGTCGTGACCTCGAGATCCTCGAGCTGCCATCGACCGTTTGCCGCCACGGGCTGGGCGGGATCCAAGATCAAGTTGCCCTTGATCTTGCCTTGGAGGCGGGCGTCGGCGGCAGGTTGATGAAATGCCTCGAGCCATTGGGCGGAGTCGAAACGGGGAAGGTCCACCCAAGCTTCGATCGGACCCCGGGCGGGGACGTCGAAGGGCAGGCTTTCCGTGGAGATTCCGAAATCCACCAGGGTACCCAGGGGCATGGCGGCGGTGACCGATCCCGGCCGAGCCGCCGAGCTGGGCGCGGACTCTCGGATTTCCACGGAGAGCATGCCGTCGCGAATCCACAAATGAGCCCGGGTCGGCTCCACTGCGGGTTTGAGCACGGAGAGCTCCAGGTAGGCGTCCGCTTGGTCGATCCTCGGCTGCTTTCCCGATTCGCTGTCGATCCACCGTCCAGAAGCCTCGACTTGGATGGGGATCGGCTCGACGTCCTCGGCGCCGGAATACTCGGCGCTGAGCTTCGAGAGCCGGAAGCCCTGGGCATCGAGCGCGGCCTCCCAGCTCAAATCGTCGAGGGATAGCCCCGATCGAGAAGCATCGGCTTCAGATGGATCTGCTTCGGCTTGGGAAGGGTCAGCGGACAGCGTCAGAGAGTCGGTTCCGCCCGACACGGAAAAAGACCACCGCATGGGATCGAGCAGGGGATCGATCGAGCGCGAGGCGGCGCGACCGGTCCCTGGGCCGTCGGCGGCAAGGGAGAGGTGGACCGTGTCCAGCTTCACGAGCTGGGCCGGATCGAGCCGGAGCTCAATGGGGCCGCCGGCGGCCGATTGCAGATCGATATCGGCAGCGAGCGTGCTCTGACGTGCAAGGATTTCGAGCCCAACGGATCCGGACACGACCGCCGAGCAGGGCTGGGCTTGGAGGGAGCCGTCGGGATCGAGGGATCGGCAGATCTCCAAGGCCTTGTCCTCGGGCAAGGCGGTCCCCAGACTCAGGCTGTCCAGCTCGGCCTTCAGCTCACCCGTAAGCTCCGCGGGCCGAGCCGCGATTTCGAATCGGATGGTGGACGGAGCCCGGGTGAGGATCCCCTCTCCCTCGATGACGGTCGCGTCCAAAGGTCCGGCCACCCGGAGCTGGAGATCGAGCTCCAAATCGGGTGCCGTGTCGTCGGTGGCCGAGCCGGGCACTGCCGGCCAGAATTGCCGCAGGCCGTTCAAAGTCTGGGAGAGGGACGGAGTAGAGATCTCCACACTGCCGTCCTGCAACCGCCCTTGGCCCAGGTGCCGTAAGTCCTCGGCGACCAGGCGGCCGGAAATTCGTCGGATACCCATGGTCGACGGCGCGACCCGGGCATCGAAGGCAATTGCTCCCTCAGGGGTGAATGAAATGTCTGCGACCACCCGGTCCCCTTGGCTTGGTAGTGAAGCTTGAGGGTCCTGCCAGCGGAAGTGGACCGAGCCCTTGGCCGCCGCGGGGTCGGGGCCGTTGAGCTCGATGGCGGCATCGGCATTCAAAAAAGTCCCGGCCGCGGCGAGCTGGGCGAAGACATCCGGGGATAGGAACGGCTCGATCGTCGCCGCCGATAGATCGCTCAGCTCGAGCTCGAGGTCACCTTGCATCTGGCGTAGATCCATGTCCCCCCGGGCCTGTAAGCGGCCGGATGCCGCCAGCTGCGAGCTCCAAACCCCGGGATCGGCAGCCACCTCGAAGACGAATCGGGCCGCGGAGCTAGGATCCGAGCCGATCTCTCCCGATGCGGCCACTTGCAGCCCGTCGCCCGTGATCTCGAGGTCCCTCAATTGCCAAGGGCCCGAGATGCCGCCTTCGAGGCTTCCCCCGAGTCGCAATTGGGTTGGACCCTCAGGTAGCAAATCGGCCGGCGATGGACCCGCCTCCTCTTGGCTCTGCGGTCTCGGCGTCAAGGTGATCTGGCCCTGTTGAATGTCCAGAAGCAGCCTTTGCTCGACCAAGGAGCCGTTTAGGTCCAGGGAGCCGGCTGACCAATCGGCCAGCCATCCTTGGTCCGGCGCGTCGCCCAAGACGGTGGCTCCTCGGACTCCCCACGATTGCAGGGTCAGCGGTAGCTCGGTGGTGGCCGGTGTTTCGGGCTGGGGCCGGATCTCGGGTAGCTCCGCGCCGAGATCCAAGGTCGGGGAGAGCACGGACAAGGTCTCAAGGGTCCAATGACCCTTGTCGTGGAGCCGGCTCCACACCCATCGGACCTCAACCGCGTCGGCGACGACGACAGGGCGATCGAGCTCGGCGCCGGCGGCGAGGCCCCGCAAGCCCAAGCTCCCTGAGAAGAGGTCCAGCTCGCTCGCTTCGATCCGGATCTTCCATCCCGTCCCTTGCTCAATGGCGGCAAAGACTCGTGACAAGACCAGGTCTCTCGCGGTGTCGGTATGCAGCATCGCGATGACCGACAGCACCAGCCCAATCGTGGAACCGGTGCCGAGAGCCGCCAGCCGCAGCCATCGCCTTTTTCTGGGTTTGGGGCCGGAGCCGCGGTGGGAGCTCGAGGAGGAGTCCAGACCTTTGGGCTGAGATGTTGGGTCACTGACGTCGGTCATATGCTGTGATGTGCTGTGGATGTATTGGGACTGAAAAACGACTTACCGGTAGGTAAGGGTTCTGTTAGAGTGCCGCACCTCGGCATGGGTGAGCCCGGCTCTTTTTCCGGGTCGATTCCCATTTCGGGGTGTTGGTGTCGGCGCAGTAGCTTTGGGACCCATACGGGCGGGTCTCTACCCGATCTTCGAGAATCCCTTAGGATCCTACGATGCGAATCATCTCATGGAACGTGAACGGAATACGTGCGGCGGCGAGGAAAGGATTCGGCCATTGGCTAGATGAGTGCGACGCCGAAGTCGTGGCTCTTCAAGAGGTTCGGGCGCGGGAAGAGCAGCTTCCCAAAGATCTGATGGAGCGGACGGATTGGCAGCTCTCCGTGCACGCCGCCGAGCGGCCGGGTTATTCCGGCGTCGGATTGCTCAGTCGTCGAGCGCCGGATTCCATCGAAACCTCGGTCGGTGAAGAAAGGTTCGACTCCGAAGGGCGTCTTCAGCTCGCGTCGTTCGGAGACTTGCTGGTGGTCAACGGGTATTTTCCGAACGGCAACGGCAAGAATCGGGATCTTTCGCGGATCCCCTATAAATTGGACTTCTACCGGCATCTCTTCGAGATGCTCGAAGCCGACCGTGCGAGCGGTCGACCCATTCTGGTGATGGGGGATTTGAATACCGCCCATCAGGATATCGACCTGGCACGGCCCAAACAAAACCGCGAGACATCCGGGTTTCGCCCGGAAGAGCGCGAAGAGCTGGACCGCTGGTTGACCCAGGGCTGGACGGATACGTTCCGGCACTTCGAATCCGGCCCCGGACACTACTCTTGGTGGAGCCAGCGCAAAGGCGTCCGAGAGAAAAACATCGGCTGGCGCATCGACTACGTGCTGGCTTCACCGGGCGCCATGCCCTTTCTAAAGAACGCATCGATCCACGCCGACGTACAGGGCTCGGACCACTGTCCGATCAGCGTGGACTTGGACCCTTCGATTCTCGGTTGACCCCTTTCGAGAACGAAAATGATCAGGAGACACTAGAACATGAGCCATCCGATCGAGAGAGTGGCGGTAATAGGCGCGGGCACTATGGGTGCGGCCATTGCGGCCCACGTGGCCAATGCGGGTTTGCCCGTGCTTCTTTTGGATATCGCGCCACGGGAGCTGACGGAAAAAGAGAAGGCCCAAGGACTGACCCTTGAAGACCGCGCGGTGCGACAGCGGGTGGTGCAAACGGGTTTCGATCGGATTCGTAAGCTCAAACCCGCCTCGTTCATGAGCCGTGAGGCGGAGAGCTTGGTGGCGTTGGGCAACCTCGAGGACGACCTGGATCAGCTGTCGGATGTCGATTGGATTATCGAGGCGGTGGTCGAACGGCTCGACGTCAAGCGCGATCTCATGAAACGGATCGATGGTGTGCGTCGCGAAGCCACAATCGTGACCACCAACACCTCAGGCTTGCCGATTTCCCAAATTTGCGAAGGGCTGAGCGACGACTTCCGGCGCCACTTCTTCGGCACCCACTTCTTCAATCCGCCACGTTATATGAAGCTGCTCGAGATCATCCGGGGAGACGAGGCGGATCCCTTGGCGGTGTCGTCGGTGGCGGATCTGGCGACCCAGAAGCTCGGCAAAGGCGTGGTCTTCTGCAAGGACACCCCGAACTTCATCGGCAACCGACTAATGTCGATCAACGGCGGCGCGACCATGGGATTCGCCCTTGAGAACGGCTATCGCTTCGAAGAGGTGGACGCCCTGACCGGTCCCTTGATCGGTCGTCCCAAGACTGCCACATTCCGGCTTCAAGACTTGGTCGGCATCGACATCGCCGCCGGGGTAGCCGGTAATCTCTACGATCTCATCCCCGACGACTCCTATCGGGACCTGCTCAAACATCCGAAGGTCGAGAAGGTGGTCGGCGGATTGGTGGAGCGGGGTCGGCTCGGCAATAAGACCGGCTCCGGTTTTTACCGCAAGAGCAAAGGACCCGACGGCGGCAAGGTGTTCGAGGTGCTCAATGCGGTGACCTTCGACTACGAGACCCCCGAAAAGGTGAGATTCGAATCTGTCGGTGAGCTGCGCAAGGTCGAGGACCTCGGGCAGCGGATCAAGGGCTTCTACGACGCCAAATGGAAAGACGACCGGGCCGCTCGCTTTGTGCGCGCCACGATTGGCAACTTCCTGACCTACGCCGCAGCAAAGGGCCCCGAGATCGCTTTCGACTTGGCGAGCATCGATCAGGCGGTTCGCTGGGGATTCGCCTACGAGGCGGGGCCCTTCGAGCTGTGGGATGCCATGGGCGTCGCGGAGACTGCGGAGGCCCTCAAAGCGGACGGCTTCGAGGTCGCCCCTTGGGTGGACGCGATGCTCGAGGCCGGAGGAGAGTCCTTCTATCAATGGCAAGGCGGTCGGGCGGTGTCGGCTTGGGATTGGGAGAACGGTGAATACCGCGCCCTGCCGGAGCGCCGAGACGAGCTGCGAGTGGAAGAGCTCAAAGCCGCTGGAGGCGGCTTGGAGAGCAACGACTCCGCGACCCTGGTAGACATGGGAGAGGGAGTGCTTCTGCTGGAGTTCCACTCCAAGATGAACGCCATCGACGACGGTACCGTAGCCATGATGCAGCAGGCTATCCGGCTGCTCGACGAAGACGCCTGGTACGGCTTGGTGATCGGCAACGACGGTCCCAATTTCTGTGTCGGTGCCAATTTGATGGGTGTCGGTCAAGCGGCCATGAAGGGTGACTTCGACGGCATCCGCGAGGCCTCCAAAGCGCTTCAGCATACCTTGCGAGACCTCCGCTATCACCGCAAGCCCGTGGTGGCCGCGGTGCACGGCATGGCCCTCGGTGGCGGAGCGGAAATCGCCCTCGGGGTGGACCGAATCGTCGCCCACGGCGAAACCTACATGGGTTTGGTGGAAGTCGGTGTGGGTTTGGTGCCGGCGGGTGGCGGTCTCAAAGAGCTGGTGCGGCGGATTGTGACCCCGACGATGGCGGAAAAAGAAGGCGATCCCTTGCCCGCGGCGGGTCGTGTGCTCGAAACCGTGGCCATGGCGAAGGTATCGACCAGCGCCGCCGAAGCCCGTGAGCGGGGATTCCTGGCCCAATCGGACCGGATCATCATGAATCGTGACTTGCTGTTGGCGGAAGCGCGACAAGAGGTGCTTTCCATGGTCACCGACGGCTACTTGCCCGATCCTCCGGCACAGCTCTACGCCGGTGGTCGGGACCTCTACGCCGCGCTGAGCATGATGCCGTGGTCCATGAGCCAAGCCGCTTGGGCCTCGGAGCACGACGCCCTGATCGCCAAGCGGATCGCCTACATCATTTGTGGCGGCGATGCTTCATCGCCGGCCTGGGTGGACGAGGAGCATTTCTTGGTTCTGGAGCGAGAAGCGTTTGCCGACATGGTTCAAACCGAAAAGACCCAAGCGCGCATGAAACATATGTTGGAAACCGGTAAGCCCCTGCGCAACTGAGCCGGCAAGGAGATTTAGAGATGAAAGAAGCCGTCATTGTTTCAGCAGCCAGGACCGCCGTCGGCAAAGCAAATCGAGGCGCGTTGGCCCATTTCCGTCCCGAGGATATGGGAGCCGCCGTGGTGGCGGAAGCCGTGCGTCGAGCCGGAGGTTTGGACCCTGCCGACATCGACGACGTGATCATGGGATGCGCCATGCCCGAGGGACCCCAAGGGCTCAACATGGGTCGGATCATATCCCTGCGCGCCGGTCTGCCGGAGGAGGTCACGGCCCAAACCGTCAATCGATTCTGCTCTTCCGGTTTGCAGACCATCGCTCTCGCCGCCCAGCAGATCATGTCGGGAATGGGTGATGTGGTGGTGGCGGGAGGCACGGAGTCGATGTCCGCCGTGCCCATGAGCGGATTTCACTTCCGACCCAATCCGTGGATGGTGGAAAACCGTCCCGAGGCCTACATCGGCATGGGGTTGACCGCGGAGAACGTCGCGCGCAGGTACAACATCAGCCGCGAGCAAGCGGACGTATTTGCCGCGGCGTCCCACGAGAAGGCGTTGGCCGCGGTGGAATCCGGCCGATTTGAGGAGGAGATCGTGCCCCTGGAGGTGGAGCGGGTGAGCTTCAGCTCCAACGGCAACGGATCGGGTCGCAAGTCGGAAACGTCGACTTTCAAGGTCGATGAAGGGCCCCGAGCCGGCTCCACCCCAGAGGTTCTCGCCAAGCTCAGGCCGGTCTTTCATGCCAAAGGTCAGGTGACCGCCGGCAACAGCTCCCAGATGTCGGACGGCGCGGGGGCGGTGGTGGTCATGTCGCGGGAGAAGGCCGACGAGCTCGGTCTCGAGCCCCTGGCCAGATTCGTTTCCTTCGCCACCGGCGGAGTTGCACCGGAGCTGATGGGCATCGGGCCGGTGAAGGCGATCCCCAAGGCCTTGAAGTACGCCGGAATGGAGCTGTCCCAGATCGAGCTGGTGGAGCTCAATGAAGCGTTCGCCTGCCAGGCACTAGCGGTGATCCAAGAAACCGGACTAGACGCTGAAAGCACCAACGTCAACGGCGGGGCGGTGGCCCTCGGGCACCCCCTCGGGGCGACGGGCGCAAAGCTGACCACCCAACTGCTCTACGAAATGCGGCGTCGAGGCAATCGATACGGCATGGTCACCATGTGTATCGGTGGCGGCATGGGCGCGGCCGGTATTTTCGAAAACTTGCAGGTTTGAGGCGGGCTGGGGATCCCCCTTCGGCCGAGGTGCCGATCAGGGGATCCCGGGTTTGGCGCCGGCGGCTTCCAACACCTTCAGCATGTCGAAGAGTCGACGCCTGAAGGGGGAGGATCGCAAGGCGCCCAAGGCATTGCGTTTAATCACCCGCCAGACCGTGTTGCCGTGAAGGTCCGTGCCTTCGAGATCGGCTCCCAGCTTGATCAAGTGGCGGGTGGTGCCACCGAAGATCTTCGAGTGGGGATCCGGTATGTAGACGTCGGCGGTCGCCGCGTACATGAGCGGCGTCATGCCGGCATCGCCGTGGCGACGCTCGAGATCCGCTCCTGCCTTGACCAGACGGGCAATCACCTCCAGCCGATCGGCGGATGCGTGATTGATCGCTTTGATCAGCGCGGTTTCCTGGGCCTCGCTAGAGTCCAGGGCGTCGACTTCCGCGCCGGCATCGATGAGAGCTTGGGCGGTTTCCGCGGCTCCGAATTGGGCGGCCCACATCAGGGGAGTTTGGCCCTCTTGATCTCGGTCCTGAGGATGGATTTCCTCCAGCAGCACCATGCGTCGGGCCCCTTCGGGAGTGGTTTCGAGGAACGCCTTGAACCGCTCCATGCCGGTGAGATTGTCGGGATCCGGCCCGGTCAGCCCACGGTCGATGGCACCGAAGAGCGCGTCGAAGGCGGCCGCCGCATCGGCGGCATTTCGCGGGGCCTCCATCGCGTCCAAATCCGGTAGGGAATCGAGAGGGGCAGGGGCAGGTTCCGGCTCTTGTTGTTGAGCCGTCGGCGGCGAGGGCTCTGGAGCCGGCTCTTCGACGTCTTCCTTCATCGGCTCCGTCTCTTGGCGTTTGGCTCGGGCTTCGGCGACGCGCATCTGCCGATCCAACCGTCGCTGCTCCTTACGCCGTTCCTCCTCTTCCCGAAGCCGTTCCTCCTGGGCGGCCCTGTCTTCCTCGAATTTTTTTCGCGAGAACAGCCGAAGCTCTCGTCCGAGCTCCTCGTGGCCATTCATGAATGCCAGGTCGATCGCTGTTTGCTCGTCGTCGTTTTTGGCTCGCGGGGCCGCGCCGGCCTCCAACAGCAATCGGGAGATCTCGAAATCCCCCGCCACGGCGGCGGTCATCAGCGGGGTATAGCCTTCACCGACCCGCTGATTGACGTCCGCACCCGCTTGCAGCAGCATGTGGACGATTTCGGGATCCCCTTCGAGCACCGAGGACTCGAGCGGGCTGGTAGCACCCCCGTGATTCGGGTTGACGCCGGCTTCCAAGAGGGTTCGAACGATTTCCGTCAAACCCAGCTCCGCAGCCAAGGCGAGGGGTGTCAAACCAGACTCTTCGTCGATAATTTCTAATCCGGCCTTATTTTGGACCAACTGCCAGACCTTGCCGAAATCGGCTTGGTCGATCGCGTCGAAAATCGTCGCCATCCTCACTCCATCAAGTCGTCGGGCGCCGCGTGTGTTGCGCCCTCACGAATCGGCGTCTCGCGCCGTCGCCTAAGCTCAAGAAATCGAAATGAGCCCGGAATGGATTCCCGTAGGTTTCGCTTCGGGGTATGCCACACATCGGAAGGTGATGAGCGGAGCAGACCGAGGCTCGGTGGCGGTGCCGAGCGGCGGTCGGTTTCAAGCTCCAAACGGGCCGATAGGTGTCTTTGACGGCGCTCCAGCTTGCTCCTTGACCAACTTGGGAACCAAATAGCCGGGAAGCTCCGCGAGAAGATCGCGGAGTAGGCGCCGAGCCTCGGTTTCCGGGGTCTCAAAATGAGAGGCCCCTTCCACACGATCCAGTACATGAAGATAGTACGGCAAAACACCGGCTGCGAACAATGCCTCGGATAAGGAGCTCAAGGCATCCAAATCATCGTTAATATTTCTCAATAGAACAGTTTGATTGAGCAATGTCGCCCCCGCGGACTTCAGCCGGGCGATGGACTCGCGGACGTGCGAATCGATCTCGTTCGCGTGATTCACATGTAGAACCACGACGATCTTCAAATGCGAGCGGCTGATCCATTCCAGCAGTTGGGAATCCACCCGTTCAGGCAGCACCACCGGCAGGCGAGTATGCAGTCTGAGGCGTTCGACGTGGCCCACAGAGCCGATTGACGAGGCGAGGTCCCGAAGCTTGGAGTCGGATAAGGAAAGGGGATCACCTCCCGACAGAATCACTTCCTTAATCGACGGATCGCCGGCGATATAGCGGATGGCGTCTTGCTGGGCTCCGGCGTGCTCGGAATAGGGAAAATGCCTTCGAAAGCAATATCGACAATGGATGGCGCAGGCGCCGGTGGTAACCATCAAGACCCGGCCCTTGTATTTGTGGAGCAGCCCCGGCGCGGGTGAGGTCGCGCCCTCGCCCAACGGATCCAGCGAGTAGCCGGGGCTTACTTCCAGCTCACGGGCTTGGGGCAGCACTTGCAAAAGCAGTGGATCGGTAGGGTCGCCGACTCTCATCCTAGCCACGAAACCACGCGGGACCCTGAGCGGAAACCCTCGGCCGGCACGCTCGTCGGCAGCCACTTGCTCCGGCCGCAAGTGGAGAATTTCCAAGAGCTGATCCAGGTCGGTCACCGCATCTCTCAGAGCTTGGCGCCATGCTGGTGCCGCGGCGGTCGAGCCCGGTGCGGTGGGAGTTGCCTGAAGGGCGTCGGTTCGGGTTATCATGCGCGGACGTTACCCCCTCGGGGGTTCGTGTTCAAGCCTGCCCGTAAGCGCGCTTCCCGCCCGCCCATTCGCACAAGAATCAGCCTCGAGGAAACCATGGCAACTTTTTCAACCAATCAATTCAAATCCGGCCTCAAAGTGATGTTGGACAACGACCCTTGCTCGATCATTGAGAACGAGTTTGTGAAGCCGGGCAAGGGCCAGGCCTTCAATCGCGTCAAGCTGCGCAATCTGCTGACCGGTCGAGTGCTCGAAAAGACCTTCAAGTCCGGAGAATCCATCGAGGCCGCGGATGTCTTGGACACCTCGATGCAATACCTCTACAGCGACGGTGAGAAGTGGCATTTCATGGTGCCCGACACCTACGAGCAATACGAGGCCGATGCGGACGCCATGGGCGAAGCGGTCAAGTGGCTCAAAGAGGAAGACAAGGTCGACGTGACTCTGTGGAACAACCTTCCGATTTCTGTGACTCCGCCGAATTTCGTGCATTTGACCATCACGGAAACCGATCCTGGGCTCAAGGGCGATACCTCGTCCGGTGGCTCCAAACCCGCCACCTTGGAAACCGGTGCGGTGGTGCGGGTGCCCCTCTTCATCCAGGAGGGTGAGGTCATCAAAGTCGATACGCGGACCGGTGATTACGTTTCGCGTTCGAAGGAGTAATGGCCGAGGGTCGGCGGGCCGCTGATTGGCGGCCTACCGCGGACTTGGAAACCCTGAGACGACGGGCGCAGCTTCTAGGCAAGATACGAGCCTTCTTCGAAGAGCGTGGGGTCTTGGAGGTGGAGACTCCCTCCCTGTCGTCGGCGACGGTCACCGACCTGCATTTGGCCAGTCTGGATTGTCTTGCCCTCCTGCCTGCCGGCGAAACCCGCCTCTTCCTTCAGACCTCTCCCGAATTCGCCATGAAACGCCTGCTGGCCTCCGGCAGCGGACCTATCTTTCAGATTTGCAAGGCCTTTCGTGACGCGGAGCGAGGGCGTCGGCACAACCTCGAATTCTCCATGTTGGAATGGTACCGCCCCGGTTTCGACCATCATCAGCTGATGGACGAAATGGATGCCTTCCTGCGGAGCATGCTCGGCTGTGCCCCGGCCCAGCGCCGCTCCTATGGCGAGCTCTTCGAAACCACCTTGGGATGTTGCCCTCACACAGTCGGCTCGGATCGATTGCTGGCGGAGGTGCGGGATCGAGGGATTGATCTGTGGAATCGGGAGGCGGAGCTCGATCGAGACGACGCCCTGAATCTTCTCTTTACTCAGGTGATCGAGCCGGGGCTAGGGGCGGATGGCCCGACTTTCGTCCATGACTATCCCGTCTCCCAAGCGGCGTTGGCCCGCATCCGACCGGGATCGCCGCCGGTCGCCGAGCGCTTCGAGGTGTATTACCGGGGCATGGAGCTGGCCAACGGCTTCCACGAGCTGGCCGACGTCGGGGAGCAACGCCGCCGGTTTGAAGCGGACCTAGAAGCGCGTCGTAGCTCGGGTCTGCCGGTCCCGCCGATCGATGAGCGGCTCCTGGCGGCTTTGTCGGCGGGATTCCCCGATTGCGCAGGAGTCGCCTTGGGGATCGATCGCCTGGTGATGCTGGCTCTGGACAAGGAACGCATCGACGAGGTCATCGCCTTCCCTGTGGATCGCGCCTGATGGGCTACTGGGCCGCATCATGGGCGGCCCAGGCGGTGGCGGTGGTCCACCATCCGTTGGCCATCAGGCCGTGGTCCTGTTGGAACCGGCGCAGTCCCAGATCGTCCAATCGATACCAGCTTTCGTCATCGACCGGTGCCATGCCGTAGCCGAGGGCTCTCAGGGTCTTTCGTCGCCCGCCGGCAGTCCAGGTCGTGGACCACGGATCGGCGAGGCCGGGATCTCGGTAGATACCCCGCAAGACGCGAGCGAACGGAAAGCCCGCCGGGTCGATTTTGTATCCCGGACAGAGATCGTGATGGCCGTGATGGTCGCGCGGGCCGAGATGGGGCCACCGATCTAAGATCAGGCGGCCCACAAGGATCATCATCCGCACCTGCTCTTCGGTCCAGGGCTGGACCTTCAAGGGACGCTCTCCCATCACATCGTGGGCGGAGATCCATTCCGTGTCGGCTTCGATCCCGGGTCGTGCTTGGCCGAGGTTGACCGTCTCGACGCCGATAGTAGTGCGCGCCCCCTTCTCATCCTGGCAGGTCATGGCAAGGCCGTCCGGGCGCAGCAGCTGAAGCTTGCCTGCGTGCCAGCTCCGGTCGTCTAGGGACACGTATTGGCTGACGCCTTCGTCGAAGCTCCGGCCGACGGCGAAGTGGGCTGAGGCGATACCCTTCTGTCCAGGATTCGGACCACCGAGCAGCTGATCACAGGTCGCCAAGTCGGGAGTGGCGGTCCAATGCCAGGTTACCCCGGTCGGCCTGAAATTGGTGTGGACCAGCCATCCGGGGCTGACGGCATGGCCGGGGCCGAGGGGAATCCATCGGTGGTGCATGGGAAAGCCGGCGCCGCTCATGTCGCTTCGGTCTTTCCTGAGGCGCCCGTCTCCGTCAGTCGCTCCAGCAATAGGGCGGTCCAGTCGTCGTTTTGCTCGGTGGTCAGGTCGCGCACTCGTGCGCACAGGGCTTCTATCCAGGGACCGGGGTTATTCTGGGGCTGTCCCTCGATCAGCTGTTGGAGCTTCTCGTAACCCAACGGCTCGCCGTCTTGCACCGGGGCCTCGGGCAAGCCGTCGGTGAGCATCAGCAGCTTATCCCCGGGCTCCAAGGTCAGCTCGATGCTGCGATATTCGAGGCCCTTTCGAATGCCCAGGGGCAGTCGGGGAAATGGAACCTCGAGGCAGCGCACCCCGCGGGATCCAAGCCAATAGGGATCGGGCAGGCCGGCGTTGACCAGCTCCAAGCGGCCGGTGCTCGGCTCGAAAGCGGCGAGGCTCAGAGCCACGAACTCGCGGGCCGCTAAGTCTTGGGCCAAACGATCGTTGAGGTAGCTCAAGGTATCCACTGGGGACCGGTCTTGGGCGATCAGGGGCAACATAGCCTTGACTGTCGCCATGATCAGGCTCGCGGCCATGCCTTTGCCCGCCACATCCGCCACCGCCAGCCAGATGCGATTTCCGATGGGGAAGTGGTCGTAGAAATCGCCGGCCACGCCACGGGCGGCCAGGTTGTGGGCGGCCAGCCGGAATTCCTGGTCTTCGAGCTCCCGAGCCGGCAGGAGACGTCTTTGCAGGGCGCGGGCTAAATCCAGCTCTTGGTCGGAAAGGAGCTGGAGGCGCTGAGCTTCGAGGGTTTGCCGCTGGGCCGTCCAAGAGGCTTCGACCGCCAAGAAGACGTAACAAGCCGCGGCGGCCAGGGAATAGAGCAGCAAGCCGACCACGAAAAACAGCGCCGCTTGGCGCTGGTAGAGATCTAGGGCTCCGGCGAGGTCTCCAAAGCGATCGAGAAATCCCGCCCAGCCCTGGCCCAATAATCGCCAGAGAATCACCGAAGCGAGGGCCGCGGTGAGGTGGTTGGGAACCGCCCGCCACCAGTGGGCGGGGCTCAACGGATTCGACTTGCTCGGGAACCAGGCCGCTAGGCAGATGAAGGCGTAGACCAGGGCGAGGGGCAGACCCAACGCCCACGCCAGGAGCCAGCTCCCTTGTCCAACTCGCACCAACAACAAGGCCAGCAAGGCGCCGACCAAGAGCCAAGGCACTAAATAGGCCGCCAATCGTTGGCGGTGGGCGAGAATCGGATGCAATGGAGGCGGCTCCTAGGGAGGGGATATCAGTTGAGAACCTCGACTCCGGCCATCCATGCGAAACCGGTGATCACCAGCCGTGGCTCGAATCCCTCAATCGGTCCAGGGGCCTTGCTCTTGTCCTCGGCGCCGCCCATAAAAGGCACCACCCTGAGCTCCACACTCCAATGGGAAGGAACCCTCACCTCAAGGGCTCCCCAAAGGGCGAAGACCTCGATGGTCGCGCCTTCAGGGGCGAGCTCGGCGCGTGTCAAATCGAGCTTGACGTGGCCCATGATCGCCATGAAACCCGCGCCGCGATAGCCGTTGGAGTCGCTCTTCAGATCGACGGTGCGGAAGCAGGCCAGGCGATCTGCGCCGTCCGTGTCCGGTAGCCGACGTCTGCGTGGGCGGCTGTCCCCGAACATACCGCGCAAGACGAGGATCACCCCGAGGCCGACGAGAAAAAGGGGCCAGTGCTCGAAGGCATCCTGAACCTGGAAATCCGGTAGGTATTGGGCAGCGATGAAGACACCGCCGAATCCGATTGTGATCAAAGCGCCGGCCCAATCCCGATCCTTCAAACGGTAGAGGCCAACGGCCACCAACAGCCAAGGCCAGAGTGACCAAAGGCTGAAATCGAAGGGCAGCCGGCCGATCTGGCTGAGCATCAAAATCACACCGATCGTGATCAGGACCGAGCCGGCGACGAGGCGTGGGGTGCGTGTGATGTGTGCCATGGGAGAAGCTTACCCTAGAGGTCGTCTCTGACGAGCCGAGAATCGGTTAGAGTCGGTTGGGGACCGGTAAACGGCGGCCGGCGTCGGTCGGACGCCCCGTTTCAATCTTGCTCGGAGGTGGGTTTGAGCTGGTTAAAGGAGCTTCTGGGGGTTTTCGGCCCGTCGCATGGTGCAGCTCGTGAACCGTCCGAGGACCCGAATTCAGGCCGATCTTCTGACTCCAGAGAACGGGATCGCGAGACGGCCGACGACGATCTACCGGAAGAGGTCGTCATGGAAGTCGGCGATGTGCTCGACCTGCACAGCTTTCCGCCCAAAGAGGTCAAAGACCTGGTGCGAGACTATTTGGATCACGCGGTGGAGCAGGGGTGGGATCAGGTCCGGATCATTCACGGCAAAGGGATCGGTGTGCAGCGCCGAACCGTGCGTGCGATTTTGGAGCAAGATCCAAGGGTGCAGGGCTTCGGCGATCCTCCCGGGGAATCCGGGGGATGGGGAGCGACCTGGGTACGGCTCAAGCGAAGCTCGGGCTAATGCGATCGAAGACCGCTGGATCGTCAGATCCTGAAGATTCCACTTCCTAAAGTCCGAGGCTCAAGAGCCCAAGCCTCAGCGCTCAGACTCACCCTTTTCCGACGGCGATTCTGCCTCGTCCGCCCCCGCTGCGCCTTCTTTCCCGTCCTCTGTGGCTTCTTTCGCCTTGGGCACCACTCGAATCAACGCGTTTTGGTGGTAGGCGAACACGAAGTCTTTCGTGGTCAGGATGTTTTCCCATGCCGTGGAACGGCTGTCTTTCTGGAATCCCAGCGTAGGCGTTTTCACGTTGCCTTTGGTGCCTTTGCTCGAGCAGACAAACGCCCGCCGGCCCTTGCCTGGGTCCCATCGGACGCCGATGTAGGAGGGGCCGTCGGGAAGCTTGACTCCATCGATAGCCACCGGAAACATTTTTCCCGCTTCTTTCGAGCTATTGGGCAGGTCACTGGCATGACCGGCGACCCGGGCGTAGGGCTCGGCCGAGGGCACCCCGCCCACCTCTTGGTGGAAAACCACTTCGAAGTCGAGCTCGTCGACGCGGTCGGAGAGGAAGCAAACGCAGACCTTCTCGATCTCGCGACCGAAGAGCTCGGGGACGTCGAATCGCTGGACGAAGCTGCCCCATTCCAGGGAGGGAATGAAGCCGTAGCCCCCTTCGACACTGCCGTCGTCGAGCATGACCCCGTTGACGCAAGTCTCTTCCGGGTCTTGAACGAAGGTTTCGGGAGGCGGCGGTTTCGGCAGCGGGCTCTTTTCGGACACCGCTTCCAGCGGGCTGGGCACGGCCTTCTCTTCGGCGGCCGGCGTCGACTCGGCTTGGGGTTTCTGGCCCTTCGGGGTCTCCGCGACGGGTTGATCCGCAGCTTGACCTTGGGCCTCGGATTCAGGGGTTTGCGCCGAGGCCGGGGAGGTGGTGCCGGCCAGGGCTAACAGGAATCCGAGGAAGAACGGGAGCAGGCTGGTCGGGAGAAGCTTGAGAGGCATGGGAGTCCTTTCCGGGCGATCACGAAACGCGCCGAGCGGGCCGGCGCGTCGAGCTACGCCGTTTTCTTCGTCGTCTTCTTTAGCTCGACCCTGAGCCAGGGGCGGGCGTCATCGGGTCGAAGTGAATCACTTGGTCGAGCCGCCCGTTTTCAAAGCGATAGACCTTGCCGAGCTCGAAATACCACCATGAGGATTCCCTCCCATGGGTCCGAATTCGGCCGGGACGACCGACCTCGCGGAAGATCTTTTCCTCGTCCGGGCTCGATCGATCCGAGAGGAACCGCTTCAGCCAATCCGCATACCCGTGTTGGTCGAGGGTCAGGGTGACGTGAGCAGGCGCTTCCCGATTCAGTCGGTCGGAGATATTTTGCTCGGAAGTCAGTCTCTCGAAGCCGGGGGTACCTCCCCGGGTAACCTCCAGACCGGCGAAGATCGTGAACTCGTTGTAGTAGCGATCCCAATGCCATTCGAGCTCGAACCGCCCCCGCTCATCGACCATAACGGTTTGGCGCAAAGGGGGCTCAACGACCTTCTGGCGCTTGAGAAACGAGTAGCTGGATTTGGTGGCGGCAAGGACCACGATCACGCCGTCCACGGGTTGACCGTCAGGGTCCAGGACCTGACCGGTGATCCGAACGATTTCGCCGTTCTTTCGCTTGCCCTCGGCGGGTGCGGCCCACAGCAGAGCCGCCACCAAGGCCGAGGTCGCCAACGCGGTTATTCGTCGATCCATTCCACGTCCTGGGGAGGTTGGAAGAGACCGGTGTGGGCCAGGGATTGATAGTCGCCCAGCTTGAAACGGGTCAGATTTCCTTCGTCGTCGGTGTACTCCAAACCCACCACTCGGTCGGAAACGGGATCGATGTTGATCTTCGCCCTAAACGGGGAGTCGGACCCCTCGGGGGTGGCCAAGCGGATCTGAAACGTGCCGTCATCGAGCTTCGAGCTTTCGGCCACGTAGCGCTCTTTGAGCTTGGCCACCTCGACCAACAAGAGGTCGAGCCCCGGCTCTTCCTCGGGCTCGATGCTGTAGTGCCGTCCACCTTCTTCCAGATCGTTCCAGAACCAGACCTGATCCTCACAGAGCAGGAAATGCTTAGCCTGGGGCTCTTCGTAATTCCAGCGTAAGCATTTGGGTAGCCAAAGAGAGAGATGTCCAGTCTCTACATCTCCTTGGGAGAAGCCCGCGGGCACATAGGTTTGGTGGAAAGAACCGGTAATCGGGCCGGCATCCATCAGGCTGGCCCGAAGCTCTTCGAGCAGCTCCCACGGATTGGTGGCGTGAGCCGATCGAGCTCCGACCGAGCCCCAAAGCAAGAACACGACGGCTCCGGCCAGTGCTAGGTTGAAGGACGGGGTGAAAGAGCGTGACTTGGAGAATGACAAAGGCTTCATGACGCTCATCCTATACGATCGATTCGATGGCGGACATTCAGTGGCGGAAATGACGTCGACCGGTGAGCAACATGGCGATTCCGTGCTCGTTGGCGGCGGCGATGACCTCCGAATCTCGCTTGGAGCCGCCGGGTTGAATCACCGCGGTAATGCCGGCCTTGGCCAGCACCTCCAGGCCGTCCCGGAAGGGGAAGAAAGCGTCGGACGCCGCCACGGTGCCTTCGGTTGAGCTCTGGGCCTTGGAGATGGCGAGGTGGCACGAGTCGACCCGGCTCATCTGGCCGGCACCGATGCCCACGGTTTGATCCCGTCCGGCCACCACGATGGCGTTGGACTTGACCCCGCGGCAGACCTTCCAAGCCAGCTCGAGAGCGGCCCGCTCGTCGTCGGTGGGTTGGCGCTCGGTGGGGCAGGTCCATTCCTCCGGCGAGTCGGGACCCGAGTCTGGAGCCTGCGCTAGGAATCCTCCGTCCACCGCCCTCAGCTCCACCTCACCGGCCGACGGCTTGTAGGTGGGGCAGCGGAGGACCCGCAACCGCTTCTTTGCCGCCAGCTTGGACAGGGCCGCTTCGGTGAAGCCCGGAGCGATCAGCACCTCGACGAAAAGCCCGGACATGGCTTCCACCAAGTCGACGTCCACCTGCCGATTGACGGCGATGATCGAGCCGAACGCCGAAATCGGGTCGCATGCGAGGGCCCGTTCATAAGCAGTGGCCAAGTCCGGACCTCGACCCACGCCGCAAGGATTGTTGTGCTTGACGATGACCACCGCCGGCTCGTCGAAGACGGCCACCATCTTGCGTGTGCCGTCGGCATCGAGGAGGTTGTTGTACGAGAGCTCCTTGCCCTGTAGCTTCTCCATGCCGCCGAGCACGCCCGGGAGACCTACCGTTCGATAAATGGCCGCGTCCTGGTGGGGGTTCTCGCCGTAGCGGGGTTTGAAATCCAGGGCCAAGTCGAGGGAGAGGCGCCGGGGGAAGCGGTCCTCGGAGTCCGCGCCTTGGTCCCCCAGCCACTTGCTGATGGCTGCGTCATAAGCCTGGGTGTGCCGGAAAGCCTTGAGGGCCAGGCTGCGGCGCAGGGGAGCGGGAATCTGCCGATCTCCGGCTTCCAGGGCGGCTTGGATTTGAGCGTAGTCCTCGGGATCGACCACCGCGGCGACGCTATTGAAGTTTTTGGCCGCCGCCCGAATCATGGTCGGTCCGCCGATGTCTATCATCTCGACCGCTTCGTCGAAGGAAGCCCCGGACTCCACGGTCTTTTGGAAAGGATAGAGATTGCAAACCACCATGTCGATGGGCTGGATGCGATGCTCCTGTAGCTCGGTCAGATGCCCGGCTCGCCGCCGATCCGCCAGAATGCCACCGTGGATTCTCGGGTGCAGGGTCTTGACCCGCCCGCCGAGGATTTCGGGATGCTCAGTGACCTCCGAGACGGGGACCACGGGAATGCCGGCTTCTTGCAAGAAGCGTTGAGTGCCGCCAGTGGAGAGGATCTCAATGCCCATAGACGAGAGGGTGCGGGCGAAGTCTTCCAGACCGGTTTTATCAAAGACCGAGATCAAGGCTCTTTGGATGGGAAGCATGGCTCTTCCTAGCTCCGTTATCGAGAATTTGGCAGTTCGAATGAGAGTCGTGTCGCTGAAGAGGCTGTGGGAGTCGGGCGTGGGGCGGCCGGCTCAGCGTCCTCGAGGATCGGTCGTTCGGCTGAGGCGAATGACCTGGCGACCTCGAAGGGGCAGGAGTGGACGCGAGTCGGCTCCGCCGGACTCGAGCCAAATATAACGTAGCACCTCGGCGATGTCACTGACCGCATGGCTGTAGCCTAGGGAGGCGATAGCATAGGCCGTGGAACGGTCGTCGAACGCCCGCGATCCGGGGGCGAACGAGACCCGACGATACTCCCGGCTCACCAGGGGATAAAGACGTCGGCTGCGGGCCAAGGATTCGCCGATGACCTGGTCCAGATGGTCGGCGCCGGAGGGTCTGCGGAAGCCGTAAAAGACCATCTCCACCCGTGGTTCCACACTTTCGAGATAATGCAGAAAATCCTGGGCCCAGCGACCCTGCTGTGGGTCTGAGGCGTCGGTGTAGAGGGGGTTGTTGGCCATGGCCATGTAATGGGCCACCACTCCGAGACGGAAGGCGATGTCGTTGAAGCGTTGGTGGGAGTTGATCGAGGCGATGGCGTGCTGGACCGAGATCCTGATCGCTTCGTCGAGACGGCCTCGACCGTCTGTGAGCTTGTAGCGATCGTCGGGATGGCCGTTGCGGTAAGGATCCTCGATGCCGAGCCGAAACGAGGCCCGGTTGCGCACCAGTTGTCGATAAAGGTCTGGCGGCACCAGACGCGCGGCTTGCTCACCGATCGTATATTGGCTTTGGGCGGTCCAGGCGCGGGCAGAGGGCGCCAGGGCGAGCAATAGACCAGCGGCCACGAGGGCCGCCGCAGGCTGGAGGAGTCGCCGCAGCTTCATCCCGCTATTGTAGAGCAAATGCCGATGGATAAACGCAAATCCCATACTCGATGCCGGCGTTTAACGACCGCTTTCTAGGAATCACAGCAGACTCGGTCAAGGCGGTCTCGGTCACCGCAGTCTCGGTCACGGCAGGATGGCGACCACCCTGGCCGGCGCGCCGCTGCCACGGCGGAGCTTGAGCGGAAAGCACGAAACCTTGAACCCGTGACTGGGCAGGGCCGCGAGATTCACCAGCCGCTCGATTTGGGAATAGGCCAGATCCGCTTGGTGGGCCTGCCAGAAGATGCCCGGCTCGCCGCGCTCGATCGCTTCTTGGGCCTGGAGGTGAAGGGGGCGATCCCAACCCCAAGCATCGATACCCATCACCCGGACCCCTTGGTCATAAAGCCAATGGGTGGCTTCCGCGGTGACCCCACAGCCCCGCTGAAGATAGTCGGGTTGGTGGTAGTAGGCGTCGCAATCCGTGCGCACGAGAACGATATCCAGGGGTTTCAGCTGATAGCCGATCGTCGCAAGGGCGCCTTGGGCGTCTTCTGAGGTCATTGGATTGCCGTCACCCTTATGCCGCATGTCGAGCACGACTCCATCCTGAAAGAACCATTCCAACGGCAGCTCGTCGATGGTCGCGGCCGGCTCGTCGCCGATGGTGCTGTTGTAGTGCCACGGAGCGTCGAGGTGGGTGGTGTTGTGGGTGCCGAAGCGTCGAAATTCCTCGATCGTCCAACCCTCCCCGTCGCGCAGCAGCTCCCTCGGCACCTTCATCATCTGCTCGATTTGCTGAGCCCCCTGTTGGTGATCGAAGTAAACGATCTCAGTGCGCAGGAAGTCGGGGCCCGCAAAATCGTCGGGCGTCGGCTCGATAAAAGCGGAGAGGTCGACGATTTCCATGGGCATCTCCTTTTTCTGGCTGTGGACTTTGCCGGTTTTGGGTCGAGGCAATACCAAAACACCCGGCGATCGTCGAAGATCTGCCGGGTGTCGGAGCGCGCTTGTTTAAGCTACTTGGCCTTCTAAGCGCGAAAGTGAGTGGTGCCCAGACGCGGATTTGAACCACGGACGCCCTGATTTTCAGTCAGGTGCTCTACCAACTGAGCTATCTGGGCACGATTCTTGTGGAACCGTGTGGCGAAGGGGGGTGCCCCTCGCGGGACGCAATTTTTATCAATGACCGGTGAGGCGTGTCAACAAAGAATTCAGGGGATCCTTAGATCCGCTCGCCGTCGAGCTCGGGGAAAAGAGCGACCCCCTGATCGACTCGCGGAACACTCAGAAAGTGATTTTGACCGACAAGGTCTCAGCGACTTCTAGGCCGTAGACCAGAGTGGAACGTAGGGCGGTCATCTCTTCGCGCCGTTCCTCCTCATCCATATCTTCCTCGCCGTGATAACCATCGATACGACGGCCCTTGGAGTCCAACCAGAAGATCTCCAGCTCCGCCTCGTAGTCCCGCGACGCGTCATTGCTGTACTCAACCTGAATTTGGACGTCGCGGACCATTTCGTCATTCTTGAGGCCGGGGCGGAAGACCCGGGATTTGAAATTACCCTCGACCGCCTCAACCCGAACTCGATGGACGGTGATGGGGCCGTCCTCGAAGTTGATGTCGTACCACTTGCCGAGCTCGAAAGGGAATTCCTTCTCGATGACCTCGGCGCCGGCGAGAGTGGGTATCAGCAGGAAAGCAACGAAAATAACGGCCCATAGGGTCGGTCGAAGCAACGAAGCGGTGGCTGTGCGCACGGGCGTCTCCTTAAGCGGCTGAAGCGTTGTTTCCCGGAGTCTAGCACTGGACGTGGGCACTGGACGGCGGGGGCGTGGGTCCACCGAGATGCGAATGACATCCACGGAAACGCGAAAGCCGCCCGGAGAAGGGCGGCTTTGCTATCGGAACCCTCGTAGGAAGGGAATCTGCTGAGAATGGTACCGATGCCCCGACTTGAACGGGGGACCCCTTGATCCACAATCAAGTGCTCTAACCAACTGAGCTACATCGGCACTTTCCGCACCTCGGTGCGGGCGGCGAATGATACTGCGGGGTGATTCGAGTTGTCAAAGGGGCGGAGAGGAAAAAAATTCGATCCATGATCTCGCTTGAGCTCGAAGCTGAGATTGCGATGGAGGATTGGATCCTCAGCGGCCGCGGAGCGGCGATTTGGACTGGATGGCCTCCGCGGGCGTGGGTCCTGCTGATAGGATCCGACCACCGCGACGGGCGGGTTTCACCCGCAGAAATCGACTGGATTGACTCTCCCGCGAAGAAGGAGGCTCGAATGAGCGAAGAGGAACGGGAAGTTCTTGATATTGACGTGCTTTTTGTCGGTGCCGGGCCGGCTAGCTTGGCCGGTGCGTATCACCTCGGCAAATTGATCGAGGCCCACAACGAGGCCGGCGACGGAGAGGCGATCGAGGTGTCGATCGCGGTGCTGGAAAAGGGCCAGGAGGTGGGTAGCCACGCGCTTTCCGGAGCGGTGGTGGATCCCAGGGCCTTTAAGGAGCTGATGCCGGATACCTGGCAAGACGCCCCCTTCGAGGCGAAAGTGGAGGACGAGAAATTCCTCTACATGACGAAGAAGGGCGCGGTGTCGTTGCCGATTCCGCCGCCTTTGGTGAACAAGGGTAAGTATGTAGCGTCCCTGGGCAAGCTGCTGAAGTGGATGGCGCCGCAGCTGGAAGATATGGAGATCGATGTTTTCTGCGAGTTCCCGGGTCAGAGGGTGCTGATCGAAGAAGGGGACGACGGCAAGAAGAAAGTCGTGGGTGTGCGCACCGGCGACCGCGGGCTAGATAAAGACGGCAAGCCGAAGAGCAACTACGAGCCCGGGGTGGATATCCATAGTCAGGTGGTGGTGCTCGGCGAAGGGCCCCGCGGCACCCTGGCGAAGCAGCTGGAAGCCGAATTCAAGCTGGGCGAGGGCAAGAATCCTCAGGCCTACGCGATCGGCATCAAGGAGATTTGGGAGGTCCCCGAGGGGCGAATCAAACCCGGTGAGGTGATCCACACCATGGGCCAGCCCCTGGGCTGGGACGTATTCGGCGGTGGCTTCATCTACGGCATGCAAGACAATCAAGTCATCGTCGGCTTGGTGGTGGGTTTGGACTACAAGAATCCGCTCCTGGATCCCCACAATGAATTCAATCGATTCAAGACCAACCCGTGGGTCAAGCGCTTGTTGGAAGGCGGCAAGATGGCCTTCTACGGGGCCAAAGCCATCCCGGAAGGTGGTTGGTTCTCGATGCCCAAATCCTGGGGCAACGGTTTCCTGATCTGCGGCGATTCCGGGGGTTTCCTCAACAACCAGAAGCTGAAGGGCGTTCACTTGGCGATGAAGAGTGGCATGCTGGCCGCTGAGACCATTTTCGAATCCCTGAAACGGGGTGAGGTCAACGAGGTCGGGCTGTCGCAATTCGAGCACAAAGTGGACCACTCGTGGATCCGGGACGAGATGTACCCGAGCCGTAACTTCCACCAGGCTTTCAACATCGCCGGCAACGCCGGGCTGATGGTGCAGACGGGTTTGGGAATGATCTCAGGCGGCCTGGGATTCGGTTTCTTGCCGCGTCTGGCAGGTCATCCGGATCACGAAGGGGCCAAAAAGCTCACTTGGCCCGAGGGTTGGAAGATGGAAGCTCCGGATCGCGTGCCGGTCGACAACGAGCTGACCTTCGACAGGCTCGGGGATGTCTACAACTCCGGCACGGGTCACGAGGAGGATCAACCCGTGCACCTCATCGTGCACGATCCGGAGCATTGCGTGACCGTCTGCGCCCACGAGTATCAGAATCCGTGTGAGCGCTTCTGCCCGGCGGCGGTCTACGAGATCGTCGACGACGACACTCATGCTACGGGCAAGCGATTGCAGATCAACGCTTCCAATTGCGTGCACTGCAAGACCTGCGACATCGCCGATCCGTACCAGATCATCGATTGGGTGCCGCCCGAAGGCGGAGGCGGACCGAATTACAGCAAGATGTGATTCTGCACACGCTGCAAAGCTAGTAGCAGACGAGAAGAAACCCAGGACGCCGCCGTTGGCGTGCCTGGGTTTCTTCTTTTCCGGCTGGTCGAGCGGGCTAGCCCGCATTTCTACCCAGCCTTCTGCTGCGGCACCGTATCCACTTGCATCTACGGCGTCAGAAGCGAATCTTGCTCCTCAACAACATACTAGTATGCCCGGGGCGCGCAGCCTGCATCGCAGAATTCGAATTATTCCTTGTATCTACAGGCGCGGCCGGCTGAGGCGTTTCCGGCGCCTCACGACGAAGTTGGTGAGAAATCCGGGCTAGAGCAGACGTCGTCGCCGCATATTGCTCTTGCGCTTGGGGCGGAGCTCCCGGTAGGCGTCGACCCCATCGACCTCGCAACGTTCGATTTCATGGCCGATCAAGCGCTCGATGTCCTTGATCATGACCTTGTCCAGCCAGGTGCCGATGGAGGACACCGTGCCGACCGCTTTGCCGCGGGCCGTTCGGCCCGCTCGGTGCACGTAGTCCTCCAAGCTCTCGGGCAGCCCGAAGTTCACCACGTGGGAGAGCTGAGGCACGTCGATTCCACGAGCGGCCACGTCCGTCGCCACCAGAATTCGGATCTTGCCCTCGCGAAAGGCCCGCAGGGCTCGCACCCGCTGGCTCTGGCTGCGATCGGAATGGATGCGGTCCACTGGCAAGCCGGCGAGCTCCAGCTGCCGGGCCAGCCATTCCGTGTCGAGCTTTCGGCGGGCGAAGACCAGGGTCGTGCCCTCTTCCTGCTTCAGCAGGTGTACCAGACAGCTCTTTTGATCGCCGTCCTTGACCAGATACAGGCGATGTTTGATGCCCGCGGCCACCCGATTCACCGGTCTGAGGTCGGCGGTGTAGGGGTCTTGAAGGAATCGCTGGGCTAGGCGCTCGATCGGCGGTGGCATGGTGGCGGAGAACATCAGGGTTCGCCGTTCGTTGGGAATGCTCTCGAGGATTTCTTGAATTTGTGGCAAGAAGCCCAAGTCGAGCATGTGATCGGCCTCGTCCAGCACCAGCTCTTCCAGCTGATTGAGACGCACGTTTCCTCGCCGTAGGTGATCCGCCAAGCGGCCGGGGGTCGCCACAATGATGTCGGGCTTGCGCTTGAAGGCTTGGAGCTGGGGTCCGAATTTCACGCCGCCGATAATCACCGCGGTTTCCAGATCGTGGTTCTTGCCGAAGATGTCTAAGAATGCCTTGGTCTGGAGGGCGATTTCACGGGTCGGGCAGAGGATCAAACCCCGCAACCCGCGTCCATGGTGCAGTCGCTCCGCCAGGGGCAAGCAGAAGGCACCCGTTTTGCCCGAGCCGGTTTCCGCCAAGCCGATGACGTCGATACCTTCGAGGGCGATCGGAATGACCGCGGCTTGGATGGGGGTCGGGTGGTGGAAACCGATTTCTTCAAGGGTCTCGATGAGCACGGGAGAAATGCCGATGCTTTCGAAGCTGTCCTCGGTGGTTTCCACTGGATTCTGGGGTATGGCGCCGGTGAACAGACCATCGGCCACAGGATCGCTGTCGTCCACAGGATCCTTCTCATCCGCGGGAAGATCTCCGCTCGCGACCTGCTCGTCCTCTTTGCCTTCAACCGCCACGGCCTCTGTCTCGGGTTTCGGATCGTCGAGCTGGGGCGGACCGATCTCCGAAACTACCGCAAGATCTTCTGGAGCCGCCGCATCGTCGACAGGTCCTCGGGGCTTCTTCTTCAAGAGGGAGCCGAGGTCCAATCCTTCGTCGACCAGAGCACCCACGTCGATTTCCTCGGTCACGAGGCTCTGGGGATCCCGCAGGTCGCCGCCCGACGGTGGGTTTGTTGGTTGCGGTTGGGCTTCTTTCCGCTGGGCCTCTTGCAACGCTTTCAAAGTTTCGAGGTCCAGCTCCTCGGTAGCATTTCCCGAGGACTGCATGGCCAGCAGAGCTTCCTCTTCGGCCTGGGCCTGAAGCACGGCGGGATCCAGCTCTTCGGTTTTGGCCGAGATGTCGGCCACTGCGAAGGGACGGGGCTCGAGGGGAGCGGCGGCGAAAGACGGCACACCCGGGCCCTGGGCCTGTGGTGAAGGAATGGGAGGCGGTTCTGGAACGGGTGGAGGGCCCGCAAACGACGGCGAGCTCGTGCTCTCTTCATGGGGCAGGTCCGGCGTCTCTGATCCGGAAGCGGAGGGCTCGTCGGCTTCGGCTGCTGCCGGCTCGGTAGCCTTATCGGAGTCCTTTTTTCGCCGCGAGCCGCGACGGGAGCGTCGACGTTTAGTGACGACTTTTTCAGCAGGCTCGGAGGGGGTTTCGAGCGCGGCCTCGGTCTCGGTCTCGGCGTTCAGCGCCTCGGACTGGTCTTCCGGCGGAGAAGCGTCGAGGACCGGGTCTTGGGAATGGGAGTCGGTGTCCGACGACGGTGCGTCTCGGGTTTCGAATCGGTGTCCGGCCCGAGTGAGCACATCGATGGCCTTATTCAGCTTCTTGGACCGAACCAGCAGGTAGTCGGTGTCGAAGGTCGAAATGGTGATGAGACCAATGCGCGCCTCGGCCAGCGGCTGGGAGAGGGAGGCGAGCACGCTGATCAAGGTCATGTCTAAGGTGCCGATGACCCGAAAAGCGCTCCAGCCCCCTTCCACTTGAACGCCGCTGGGGATCAGAGCCTCTTCACAGATTAAGGAAAGCTCGTCGGGGCTTCGTGAGATGGAGTAGAAGGCGCTATTGTGAATCCATCGAGGGATTCGGGTCTCGGGGCTCAGGCGGCAGATGCCGAAGGTCTGGGGCAGAACCGCCAAGCGCAAGCCGGGTGGTGTCGTCGAATCGTCTTGGGGATGTGTCATCAAATTCCGGGAGTTGGGGCAGACTTGGGTGAGGTGAGGCGGTAGCGACGACGCCGAGGGGCTCGGGTCGGCGGAAATCTAGCGCGGTAGGAGCAAACAACCTCGGGATCCTACCTCATCGGGGCGGTGCTTTGTAGTACGATACCTCTTTCTTTGGAGCGAGCTTTTTCAGACCTGGCCTCGGCCGCAGGTCCTGCTCGCCTTTCGCGTTAAATCCGAGAACGGTTCAAGGGCGGTGCCGAGGCGATGCAGCCGGCACGGAGGAGAATTTGTGAGCAGTGTTTCACGTGGTCATTGGAACTCGAGGTTCGGTTTCATCCTCGCCGCGGCCGGCTCGGCCATCGGTCTAGGGAATATCTGGCGCTTCCCTTATACCGCGGGCGAATATGGTGGCGGCGCCTTCGTGCTGCTGTATTTGATCTTTGTGTTCGGCATCGGATTGCCCGTGCTGTTGGCCGAGCTCTCCGTCGGTCGATTCACACAAAAAAGCCCGGTGACGGCTTTCAAGGACCTCAAGCCCGGAACGAAATGGTCCTGGCTCGGTGGATTGGGGGTCTTGACGGGATTCGGCATCCTGTCGTTCTACGCCGTGATCGCGGGCGTGACGGTCGGTTATATCTACTTGTCTCTCACGGGCAAGTTTTCCGCCGATGTCGATGCGGCGGCGGTTTTCCAGGGTTTCACCGCCGATGGTTTCCAGATGATCGCCCTATCGGGATTGTTCCTGGCGATGACCGCTTTGATCGTCCAAAAAGGGGTCGGCGGTGGTATCGAGCGAGCCGCCAAGATTTTGATGCCGACCTTTTTCGTCTTTCTGCTTTTCCTGGTCGGCCGCGCTTTGACCTTGGAAGGGGCCGGTGCGGGTTTGGAATTCATGTTCGCCCCGGATTTCTCGAAGCTCACCGCCGAGGGCGTGGTCAGCGCATTGGGACAGGCCCTCTTCAGCTTGTCCCTCGGCATGGGGGCGATGATCACCTACGGCTCCTATCTTTCCGAGAACGAAAATATTCCCATTTCAGCGGTGAGCGTGGCGTTCTTCGACACCGGCATCGCGTTGGTCGGTGGCCTGTTGATTTTTCCGACCCTTTTCCACGCCGGTGTCGACCCCGCGGCGGGACCGGGTCTGGTCTTTGTGGTGATGGCGAGCATCTTTGATTCGCTACCCGGTGGCTCGATTTTCGGTGTGGTTTTCTACGGCTTGTTGTCGATCGCCGCTTTGACCTCGACCATCAGCCTTCTGGAGGTGATCACCTCCTATTTCATCGATGAGAAAGGCTGGGCCCGCTCGAAGGCCACCTGGACGGTTGCTTTCGCCTGTTTCCTGCTTTCGATTCCCAGCGCCTTATCCTTAGGCGCGAGCACCTTTTTCTCCGAGTTCTATGGCGGCGGATTCCTCAGCTTGATGGACAACATCTGGGGTAATTACTCCTTGCCGATCGGCGCGACCCTGCTGTGCTTCTTCGTGGCTTGGTCCTGGGGTGTTCCCAAGGCATTGGCGTCCATTGAAGCGGGAGGGCATCGCCTTCCGGCGGGCGCTGTGTGGGGCTTCCTAATTCGCTACGTCTGTCCCGCAGCGGTGCTTTTGGTGTTCGGAACCACCATCTGGCAGCAGATCTTCTCCTGAAGATTCCTCATTTCGCACGGCTCAGCCGTTTCAGGAGCCGACGATTGTATAAATCGTCGGCTCCTTTTCGTTTCGGATCTCGCAGAAATCTGAAGTCTAGAGAAACGTCCAATCGCCGCTGAGCATCGAATCATTCAAAGAGGTGATCGCACCTCCCCGAAATTGATTTCAGCCACACCCTCACCGGAGCCCCCAGGCTACCCACGGTGCCCATAGGAGATCGCCATGAATCATCGACGACGGATTGTTGTAGCGCTAGGGATCGTGCTCGGCCTGGGAGTTGTGTTTTCCAGCGGCCAGACTGAAGGTAAGAGCGCCTCCTTGGAAAAGGCGGATGTGGAAGAGCGAGGCCTGGCGAGGGCTACCTTTGCCGGCGGGTGCTTCTGGTGCATGGAGCCGCCGTTCGACAAAATCGACGGCGTGCATGCCACCATTTCCGGCTACATCGGTGGCGAGAAAGACAATCCCACCTATAAAGAAGTATCAGCCGGCATCACTGGACACACGGAGGCGGTGCAGATTGTGTACGACCCGAAGGTCGTGGATTACCAAAGCTTGTTGGACGTTTTCTGGCACAACATCGACCCCACGGTGGAGGATCGGCAATTCTGTGATTGGGGGAGCCAGTACCGGACGGGCATCTTCTACCACGATGCCGATCAAGAGAGCGCCGCACGAGCTTCGAAACAAGAGTTGGTGGACTCCAAGCGCTTTCCGAGGGTGGTGACGGAGATCACCGAGGCGTCGACCTTCTACGTGGCCGAGACTTATCACCAGAATTACTATAAGAAGAATCCCGGCCACTATCAGCGATATCGCCGAGGTTGTGGCCGGGATCAACGGCTGCACGAGCTTTGGGGAGATCAATAGCTCCGCGATCTCAATCCGGTCTCGATCCTACCGGGCTCAGAGCCTACCGTTGGCCGCCAGCTCGGCTTCCTTTTCCAGCTCCTTGATCTTCGTGTGGATCTCGACCTCACGGCGGTGGCGCTCTTCCTCCGCCAGATTGGCTTCGTGAATTCGCTGGGCCTCTTTGGCTTGGGCCACCCGCTCCTCAGCACCTGCCTGGGAATAATGAGTGATCGCTTCCGCGTATCGATCCAGCAATTGGAGCGTATATCCCAGCTCTTCGTGGGTGCGGACTTTCTGCTCCGCGTCAGCCGAGGCGAGGCTGCCTTGCAGGGTTTGCGCGGCCTGTTCCAGCTGCCCAGTGCGGCTCTGCTGACGGGCGAGCAGAAATACCGTGTCCCAGTCTCGGCTGCCAGCGTCAACCGCTTGTTGCAAGTGCTTTGCAGCGGCTTCGTGGTGACCCGCGCAGGCTTCGATGCGCCCCGCCAGCTTGAGATGTCGGCTCGAGGTCTCGAGCCCCAACAACTGGTCGGCCGCTTCCACCCAGGCACTGCAGGCCGCAGCCCTTTGGTCGCTGTCGGTGATGGCCTGGGTGCTCTGCAGCTCGAAGATCAGCTGCTTCGCCAGATAGGTCGAGTTTTTGGGTTCCAGCTCGTTGGAGGCCTTCAACAAAGCTCGAGTCGTCTCCGAATCCCCCAATCGCTCGGTGATGGACGCCAGGAGATAGCGCAGCTTGGCGTCCTTTGGCGACATGGGCAAGAGGGTCTCCAAATCGCTCCGGGCACTCTCTAAATCGTCGGTTTGTCGGGCGGCCTCCGCGCGGAAACGCAGCCATTGGGCCCACAATTGTTCAGGAGCGCCTTCGGGCTTCGGACCCGCCAAGGTTTGGACGGCCAGCTCCGGTCGTTCCGCATCCAGGGCGGCGCGTCCCAGGTCGAAGCGGGTCGCGACATCCGACGGGGACAGCTCCAATGCCTTTTGGAGCGAGCTGAGAGCTTGCTCCGGCTGGTCGAGCCGCAGCAACACTTGCCCGAGCATTCGATGGCCGCCGTACCAATCGGCTTTCTCCGCGGCGACCTGCTCGAAGTGACCCTTGGCCTCTTCCAGCTTTCCGGCTTTGAAGGCCTCTAGACCCGCTTGCCAGTCGGCTGCTGCGGGCATGGCGATGCCGAGCATCGAGAGGAACACGCAGAGCCATGCGCCGGCGGACAAGGCTCTCCATGACGAGAATTCGAACGATGTCGAAGAGGGCGAGCTTTGGAGGAAAGAGCTTCTTTTAGACATGCGGGTCTCCCTGGCTCGGCAGTGCCGGTCCAATCGGTTAGAGTCCACTCAAGGAAGTGATTTCGGATCCGCCCGGGAGCCGACGGCGTTTTCCGTCGGTTATGGGCTTAGACCGGCCGACGCGACGGATAGTTCCCACGATCCGCGTGATTTGTCGATTGCATCGCATCGTGACGTGCCGATGCAGATCGAAGAGCGCGAGGTGCATTTGAGTCGGGATGAGCCTGAAGAAGAAGCGCAAGGGCTGAAGAGCTCCCTTGAGATCCTCCACCAGGACGAGCATCTGGTGGCGATCACCAAGCCATCAGGGATCTCCGTGCATCGGGGCTGGGATCGGGAAGGGCCGTTCGCGCTTCAGCTGACCCGCGACCTGGTCGGTCGCCGGGTGTTTCCAGTCCATCGACTGGATCGCCCGACCAGCGGCGTGCTGCTCTTTGCTCTGGAGACCTCGATCGTCGCAAGGTTGCAGGAGCAATTCCAGAACCAAGAGGTGGAGAAGACCTATCTCGCATTGGTTCGCGGAATTCCTCCGGCGTCGGGAACCATCGACCACCCCTTGCCCCGTGGGTTGGACAAGCCGGAGCGGGTTCCCGCGGTGACGGACTTCGAGCTCCTAGGGACGTTCGAGCGCTACGGTTGGGTGAAGGTTCGGCCCCGAACCGGGCGGACCCATCAGATTCGACGCCATATGAAACACCGCAGCTGGCATCTGATCGGTGATGTCCGGTACGGCAAGGGAGAGCACAATCGAATCTTCCGCCGGCGATTCGGTCTGCACCGCTTAGCCCTACACGCTCTTGAGCTCGGTTTTCGGCATCCCGCGCACGATCGACCGATGGTGATCCGCTCTCCGCTAACGGAGGACCTGGCGTCGCCCCTGCGGCAGATGGGCTTCGGGCCGGATCAATGTGCTGGGCCGGATCAGTGGCCGGATCGGATCAGTGGGTAGGCGAGGGGGCGGGTGACTCTTCGTCGGCCCAGGAGCCTTGACGGGTGGGTGCTTGTAGGGCGAATTCGAGAGCGTCGAGAAATTCGTGGCGGGAGCACTCCACAGCTCCGAGGCTCTCCAGGTGGTCGGTGTGGACTTGGCAGTCGATCAGCTCGAAACCCCACTCGGCCGCTTTCTGGCAAAGGGCCCACAGGGCGACTTTGGATGCGTTGTCCTCGCGGTGGAACATGGATTCCCCGCAGAACATGGCACCCAGGGAGAGGCCGTAGAGCCCACCCGCCAAGCGGTCTCCATTCCACACCTCGACGGAATGGGCGAAACCCAGCTGGTGCAGCTCCAAGAAACCCTGGCGGAGCTCATCCACGATCCAAGTACCGACATCCCCGGCCCGCGGGGCCGCGGCACAGCCGTCGATGACCGCTTCGAAGTCTCGGTCAAAAGACACGGCGAACCGGCGACTCTTCAACGTCTTTCGCAAGCTGCGGCTGGTGTGGAAGCTCATCGGTTGAAGGATCAGCCTGGGATCCGGCGAGAACCAGGAGAAGGGTAGCTCGTCGCTGGGCCAAGGAAAGATACCGTTGGCGTAGGCGGCCAACAGCATTTCCGGTCTGTAGTCACCGCCGATGGCGACCAAGCCGTAATCGTCCGCTTCCCTGGGGTTGGGAAAGACCAAACGTCCCAGGGCGACGGGATCGAACCGCTCTTGTTTGCCGCCTTGCCGGGGTGCTGAGTCTTTTTTCTTCATCAACCGCGCCCTTCACCATTCAACCCCGAGAATATCAGGCCCGGCGGGCATTCGTGGGCCGGTTTGGAAGCCCGATGATCGATCTTGGGAAAGGGAAGCGGACCTGCTAAGATCGCGAACCCCGAGTGAGACGCAAGGGTCCCCGCGGACCCGCCTAGGCCTCCTGGCCCCGTCGGCTCACCATTTCGCGACACCCGTCGCGTCCCCATACAACCGAGACATCTCCGATCCCTTCCCATAAGGAGGTAGGTCTTGAAGATCCACGAATATCAGGCCAAGGAAATTCTGCGCCGCTATGGAGTGCCTACTCCTAAAAGCCAGATGACCCGCGAAGCGGCCGAAGTCCCTAAAATCGCCGAATCCCTGGGCGGCCGCTGCGTCGTGAAGGCGCAAATCCACGCTGGTGGGCGTGGCAAAGGCGGCGGCGTCAAGCTGGCCAAGGATCCGGCGGAGGCGGGCGAGCTCGCTGAGCAGATCCTCGGCATGCAGCTGGTCACCCATCAAACCGGTCCCGAAGGCCAGCAGGTCAAAACCCTTTTGATCGAGGAAGCCCTCGACATCGCCCACGAGCTGTACCTCGCTATTACCCTCGATCGGGAAACCGGTAAACCGGTGATGATGGCATCGCTCCAAGGCGGCATGGATATCGAAGAAGTCGCCGCGGAGAATCCGGACGCGATCATCAAGCAGCACTTCGATCCCCACCTGGGTCTTTTGCCGTTCCAAGCCCGTGCGGTCGCCGATGGTCTCGAGCTGAAAGGCGGCACCTCCCGTCAGGCGCAGAAGTTGTTCGCGGCCTTGGCCAAAGCGTTCCTCGACACCGACGCCAGCATCGCCGAGATCAACCCTCTGCTGATCACCGGCGAAGGCGACGTTCTGGCGCTCGACGCCAAAATGAACTTCGACTCGAACGCTCTTTTCCGCCACAAAGACATTGTCGAGATGCGAGATTTCGACGAAGAGAATCCCCTCGAGGTGCGAGCGTCGGAATACGGGCTCAACTACATCAAGCTCGACGGCAACATCGCCTGCATGGTCAACGGTGCCGGTTTGGCCATGGGCACCATGGACATCATCAAGCTCTACGGTGGCGATCCGGCGAATTTCCTCGACGTGGGTGGCTCCGCTTCCCAGGAGGCGGTCAAGAACGCCTTCCAGATCTTGGTCGACGATCCGGCGGTCAAAGCCGTGTTGATCAACATTTTCGGCGGCATTGCCCGCACCGACCGGATCGCCCGGGGTGTGGTGGGAGCCATCGAAGAGCTCGGCAATGTGAGCTTGCCTGTGGTGGTGCGCTTGGAAGGCACCAATGTCGAGCAAGGTCGACAGATCTTGGCCGACGCTGACTTTGATTTCATCGTCGCCACGGACATGGACGATGCCGCTAAAAAAGCCGTCGATGCCGCGGGAGGTGCGTAATGTCGATTTGGGTTTCCAACGAAACACGATTGCTGGTTCAAGGAATTACCGGCAATGAAGGCGAGTTCCACGCCATCGGCTGCCGTGACTACGGCACCCAGGTGGTGGCCGGTGTGACCCCCGGCAAGGGTGGACAAGAAGTCCAGGGCGTGCCGGTGTTCGACTCGGTCGCCGAGGCGCGGGCCAAAACCGAATGCAACGCCACCATGATCTTCGTGCCGCCGCCGTTCGCCGCCGACGCGATCATGGAGGCTGCGGCGGCCGGTGTCGAGCTCATCGTCTGCATCACCGAGGGCATTCCGGTCAACGACATGCTGAAGGTGAAAGCGTTCATGCGCGATTTCCCCGGTAGCCGTCTGGTGGGGCCGAATTGCCCGGGCGTAATCACCCCCGGCCAAGCCAAAATCGGCATCATGCCGGGCCACATTCACACCCCGGGCTCCGTGGGAGTGGTCAGCCGTTCCGGCACCTTGACCTACGAAGCCGTGTGGCAGCTTTCCAACGCCGGCTTGGGGCAGAGCTCCTGCGTCGGAATCGGCGGTGATCCGGTCAACGGCACCAACTTCATCGATGTGATGACTGCCTTTGCCGCGGACGACGACACCGAGGGCGTGATTCTGATCGGTGAGATCGGTGGGTCGGCGGAGGAAGACGCCGCTCGCTGGATCCGCGACAACTATGAGAAGCCGGTGGTCGGCTTCATCGCGGGCCGAACGGCTCCTCCGGGACGCCGCATGGGCCACGCCGGTGCCATCGTGTCGGGCGGCGAAGGTGGGGCCGAGGAAAAGATGGCCACCATGCGCGAGTGTGGCCTGCACGTGGTGGAGAGCCCGGGAGAAATGGGCGCCACCATGGCGAAGGCCCTCGGCAAGTGAAACCCGCCTTGGGTCGCATTGGCGACCGGGGTTGGTTGGTCTTGATCGGCGGTGGCGAGTTCAGCTTTGAGGAGACGGATCTCGCCGACGCTGCCTGGTTGGCCAAGCTCGATCCCGAGGCTTCGATCGGCTTTGTGCCGGCGGCCTCGGGTTCCGAGGACTATGCCAATCACTTCGGAGTCTATCTCGAAGAATATTTCGAGCGCCGATTGGAGACTCTGCCGATTTACCGGGCCCGAGACGCGCGGCGCGGTAAGAATGCCCAACGCCTGGACGGCATGGGCGGTGTGTATCTGGGAGGCGGCGTCGCCGATCACTTGGTGGAGGCACTCCTCGAGACGGTGTGTTTGGAAGCCATGGCCCGATGTTTGGATCGCGACGGCACCGTCGTCGCCATTGCCGCCGGCGCCCAAGCCCTCGGGCATACCTTCCGCGGTTTGTTCGGCGGCAAGATGCTCCCGGGTCTGAATTGGCTGAAGGGTGGGGTGGTCGAGACGAATTTCGACGCCTCCGAATCCAACGTCCATCGCGACCGTCGATTGCGGCGCCTCGTGACCCAAAAAGGGGTGCGTTGGGGCCTCGGCATTCCGGCCGGCTCTGCGGTTCTGATCGCCGCCGACGGTGGATATGAAGTCTTGGGCGACGCATGGTGGCTGGGAGGTCCGGATGAAGATCTGATCCCCCTGTCGTCCGATCGCCCCGAGCTGGCGGAATTTAAAGTTTAGAACCCATTCCTTGGAATCTGTTTTCGAGGAGAAGACTGTTCCTATCTCAGCTTTCAAAGAGAGCTGGGGCGCAAATTCAAACCGAGACAATCGGTCTATCTCGAAGGAGAAATACAACATGTCCATGACTTTGACCATCATCAAACCCGATGCGGTTGCCGCCGGAAACACCGGCAATATCCTCGCCAAGCTTCAAGAGAGCGGTTTCAAGATCCGCGGCTTGAAGATGATGCGTTTGACCGAGGCCCAGGCCAAGGCTTTCTACGAAGTGCACAAAGAGCGCCCGTTCTACGGCGAGCTGGTGAGCTTCATGACCAGCGGACCGGTGGTCCCCGCCGCCCTGGAGCTGGACGGCGACGACGCCGTGCCTACGTTGCGTGAGGTCATGGGCGCCACCAACTCGAAGGAAGCTGCCGAAGGCACCGTCCGCGCCCTCTACGGCACCGACATCGAGCAGAACGCCATCCACGGCAGCGACTCCGATGAGAACGCCGCCATTGAGCTGGCTTTCTTCTTCTCGCGCTCGGAGCTGTTGGGCGCGCAGTAAGAATTCTTGGATCTCTGGATCTTCAGGATCCGGACTAAGACCGAGCGACCTTTCTTGTGGGGTCGTTCGGTCTTTTTATTTCAGGGGAATGGTGGGGATTGGACGGCAACCACAGATGAAAAATCTCCGAATGAAGGGGCTGCCTTGATAGAATGCTAACGTGCCCAATTCACGACCTCTTCCTGAGTCCGAGGTGAGCAGCTCGCCGAGATCCAGCTTGCCCCCAAGATCTCTTGACGGGGCCTCCGACCCAGTCCCATCGGGAACGCTCGACGGTCTCGAGGCGCCTGATCGTCCTCCCTTGATCGGCAGGCGTTTCGGCCATGTTCGCATCGATTCTTTGATCGATCGCGGCGGCATGGGAGAGGTGTATCGAGGTTTCGACGAGGCCTTGGAGCGAAGGGTTGCGGTCAAGGCGATTCGGCCAGAGCAACGTCCCCATGAGCAAGCTCGGCATCGCTTTCATCGGGAGGCACGCTTGCTCTCTAAGCTCGAGCATCCCAACATATGCCGGATCTACGACCTCTATGAAGGAGACTCGGAGACCGGGGATCTATTGATCCTGGAGCTGGTGGAAGGGCGCAAGCTCGGGGACGTGTTGAAGCGGGGATTGCGTTTCGAGCAAAAGCTGCGTATCAGTGAAGAGATCTCATCGGCCTTGGAGGCCGCCCACCGATTGCGAATCGTGCATCGAGATCTCAAACCCGGCAATGTGATGATCAAAAGCTCGGGCCGAGTGAAGGTCTTGGATTTCGGCCTAGCACGTTCCCTGGATTCCTCGGATCCCCCGTCATCGCCCGCCTTTCGAGGGTTGTCGAGCCCCGGAGAGCTCAGCGAGCCGGATTCTGAGAGTGGGATCGACGACCAAACCAACCACAAATTCATGGTGGGAACTCTGGCGTTCATGAGCCCGGAGCAGGCGGTCGGCGAGACTTTGACGGAAGCCAGCGATCTCTATTCTTTCGGCCTCATACTCCAATGGTTGTTCACGGAAGTCTCTCCCTACGGCGAGGACGTCAGCCGACTGGATCTGCTGCGGCGCGTGCTGCAGGGTGACACCGTGCCGACCCGGACTCCGGATCCGGACCTGACGCTGTTGATCGAGAGCCTGAAGCATCCGAACCCGAGTCATCGGCCTACGGCGCGGGAGTGTACAGAGCAGCTACAAGCGATCTCCGGCAAGCCGATCCGACGGCGATTTCGCCGAACGTTGATCTCGGTGGTTTGTGTGTTGGTCTTCTTGGCTTCGGGGGTATTCTGGCTCAATCATCAACGGGTCGAGCGGCGGGAAGAGCTGACCCTGGCTTTCACCCACGAGGCCAAAGACGTGGAATGGCTGATGCGCATCGCCCATTCTCTGCCACTACAGGAGCTGACACCTCACCAAGCGAGGATTCGCCGCCGGATGGGCTCCATGCAAGGTTTGATGCAGATCGCCGGGGGTTTGGGGCAAGGGCCCGGAAATTTTGCCCTCGGCAAAGGGCACCTGGCTCTGGGCGAAATCGAAAGAGCGGATCGCTATTTGGCCGCGGCTTGGGAGGCCCAATACCGGCATCCGGAGGTGGGATTCGCCTACGCGATGGTGAAGGCCAAACAACTCGAGGATGCCCGTGCGGAGAACGCGATGATCGGGGATCCGACCTGGCGAAGCTATCGTCGGCAGTGGATGGAGCGCCATTTGGCCGAGCCCGCTCTGTCATATTTGCGTGTGGCCCAGGGGCCGGGAGGGGGCCCATCTACGTTTGTCGAGGCCCTGATCGCTCTTTTCGAGCGGCGGTGGTCGGACGCAGCCGAAGGATTTCTGGAGACCCGTCGACGGGAGCCGTGGCTGTACGAGGCCAGCCAGTGGAACGGGGAGCTCGAGATTTATATCGCTCAGGAGCACCTGGACGCCGGAGAATGGACGGAGGCTCAGGAGGCTTTCGAGCGCGCCGCGGAGCACCTTTTCGAGGCGCTGAAGGTCGGATCCAGCGACGCCCGCCTGCATCTGTCGGTATGTCGCTTGTGGAATCTGGTGCTGTCTTCGTCGATCGCCTCGTCCGACGTCGGCTTACCCGCCTACGAGTGGTCGGCGGCGGAGCTCTACGCGCGGGCGGAATCCGCCTGCGAGCTTTCGATTCGGGTGAGCCCGCAGCTGACCGCCGCGTTGTTGGAGTCCGCCCGTAGCCAGGGTTGGTTGGCAGAGCATCGAGCTTCCGAGGGCAGGATTGCCGAGGCCAAAGAGACCTTGCGGCAAGCCCTCCAAGACCTGCCCGATTTGTCGCAGGGAGAAGATCGGGCCACGAGCTTTCGCTGGCAATCTTGGGCCTATGGTCGGATGGCTGTGCTCAAAGGGCTTGAGGACGAAGATTCGATCCAGAACCTCTTTGCCGCCGTAGAGCAAGCTGAGCGAGCGCGAGCTGCGGATCCAGATGATCCGGGCGGCACTTGGCTTCAGGTGGACGCCCTAAGGCGCTTGGCCCTTCGATTGCTGGAGAAAGACGAAGATCCACGCAAAGCTTGGAACCGCATAGAGGACACCTTGCGCCAGGCACTCAAGGAAGATCGAAACTTGACCGCTGCCTATTTGGATTTAGGCCGCTTGCAGCTGACCCGGGCGAAATGGGAGATGGCGTCGGGTTTGAAGCCCGATGCGGCTCTCGCCGCGGGCCGAACCGCCGCCGCTAAAGCACAGAATCTAGAACCGGGTAACGAGCACGCCGGAGACCTGCTGGACGAGATCGATCTCACTCGGGCTCGCTACCGCGACGGCTCGAATGGGCAAGAGCCGACCCGAGAACAGATGGAGGAAGAGTCGGAATGAGTGAGCTAAGCCAGGGCAAACGAGCTTCAGTCGGGATCCGGAAGAATGACCCGAGGAGGCTTCGGTGCTGCCGATCGATCGGAGCTCCCGCGCTCGCGGCCCTGCTCGCCGTGCCGCTCCTCAGCTTGCCGGCACCTCCGGTGGATGCCCAAAGGACGGCCAAACCACCCTTGCACGGCAATCATTGGATGGCAATTACCGGCAAGCCCTTGGGTGCGACCGCTGGTGCGATGGCCTATGGTGAAGGCGGCAATGCGGTCGACGCGGCCTGCGCCATGTTGGCGGCCACCTCCACCATGTGGGACACCTTGGGTTGGGGGGGCGAGACGCAGGCGTTGATCTACGTGCCGGGGGAGAAGAAAGTCGTCGGCATCAATGCTCTCGGTGTGGCCCCCACCGGCGCCACTGTCGATTTCTTCCGCAAGAAGGGTATGTTGTATCCGCCGGAATTCGGACCCCTTGCCGCGGTGACCCCCGGAACTCCGGGTGGGCTGATGGTGATGCTCGCGGAATACGGCAAGTTATCATTGGCCCAGGTGCTCAAACCGGCGATGCAAATGGCCGAAGGTTATGCCATCGAGGCCGCTCAAGCGGACAATATGGAGCGTCGGCGATCGATCATCGAGCAATGGCCGAGCTCTCGTAAGGTCTTTCTGCCCCATTGGAAAGAGGGCTCAGAAGAGCGGGCGGCACCCAAGGCGGGCGAAATTTTTCGGCAACCGGATTTGAAAGCGACCCTCGAGAAATTAGTGGTGGCGGAACAGCAGGCTTTGGCTGCCGGTAAAAGCCGAAAAGAGGCCATCTATGCCGCTTACGATCGTTTCTATCGCGGCGATATCGCCCGGGAGCTGGTGAGCGCCACCCGCGAAGCCGGCGGGCTGATCACACTTGAGGATTTGGATAAGTGGCAGGTCTACATTGAGGAGCCGGTCTCGACTTCTTACCGGGGTATAGAGGTCTATAAGCTGACCCACTGGGTCCAAGGCCCAGTGATGCTGCAAGCGCTCAACATGTTGGAGCAAGCCGATCTCCAAGCTATGGGTTACAACAGCACTCGCTACATACACACCCTGTACCAGGCGATGAACAAGGCCTTTGCGGATCGCGACTTTTACTACGGCGATCCCTATTTCCCACCCGAGGAGCCGATCGAAGGTTTGTTGTCGAAGGATTACGCCAAACAGCGTTTCTCGGAGATTGATTGGCAACGCAACGATGAAAACGTGACCCCCGGAGATCCCTATCCATTCCAAGGTGGAACCCATCCCTTCCGCCAATTGCTCGACCAATGGACGCCCATTCCGCCCGCAGCGATGGGGGAGGGGGAAGACGGCTTCCAACAGGCCTCGGTGACGCGTGAGGAAGCGTTTCGCGCCGGAACCACCTCAATCCAGGCTGCCGACGAGCAAGGTTGGATCGTCTCCATCACCCCGTCGGGAGGATGGGTGCCGGCTTTCATCGCCGGCTCGACCGGCATCGGCCTTTCGCAGCGCATGCAGAGCTTCGTGCTCGATGAAGGGTTGAATCCCTACAATGTGGTGGAGCCCGGCAAACGGCCTCGGGCCACCTTGACCCCGGGCATGGCGCTCAAGGACGGAAAGCCCTACCTGTCGTTCGCCGTGCAGGGCGGCGATACCCAAGATCAAAACCTCCTGCAATTCTTCCTCAACATGACCGAGTGGGATATGACGGTCCAGCAGGCCGTTGAGGCGGCCAACATCACCAGCTATCAGATGCAAAGCTCCTTCGGCGCCCATGAAGCGGAGCCCGGGCGCTTGGTGGTGCGCGAGGACGTGCCGGCTTGGGTCCGCGCCGAGCTGCGGCGTATGGGTTATAAGGTCGAGACTCGCCCCCGGACCTCCGGCCCGATCACCGCGATCTACTTCGACCAGGAGAACGGCACCCTCTGGGGGGGCGCCTCCGACTTTGGCGAAGACTACGGCATCGCGTGGTGACGCGCGCGATTGTCGCTGTGAATCCCCGTTCGGAGGGCTCCATCCCTGGCGGGGAAATCGGGGCAAAGGTATACTGAGGACCCCCCGGAAGGGTCCTCTCCGATTGCTCCGACCCGGACCGAAACCGGTTGATCATGATCAATGTTGACCATGGTCGGCTCTCGATCACCTCTTTGAGCCTCGTTCAAGAGCGGCTTTGTTGAAGAATTTGCTGTGAAGACCTCTAAAGACTCTGCCACCGAGCTGGAGATTGCCGTCGCGACCCAGGCCCGACTCCCAACCCAATACGGCGAGCTGATTTCCCGCGTTTTTGTCGATGCCATGACCAAGGCCCACCATGTGGCCCTGGTCATGGGAGACGTCGGCAACGGCGAGCCCGTGTTGACTCGGATCCATTCAGAATGTCTGACCGGCGACGTGTTCGGATCTCTACGCTGCGATTGCGGGCTTCAGCTCGATCAAGCCCTGGAGCAGATCTCGACCGAGGGCCGCGGCGTTCTCCTCTACCTTCGCCAGGAAGGGCGGGGGATCGGTCTCTACAATAAGATCCGGGCCTATGCCCTCCAGGATCAGGGCTTGGATACCGTGGAAGCCAACGAGCATCTTGGATTTCCGGCCGACGCCCGGGACTATAAGGTGGCCGCTCAAATGCTGGAAGCCTTGAACGTCAAGCGTTTGAAGCTGCTCACCAACAATCCCAAGAAGCTGGAGGCATTGGCGGATTACGGTCTCGAGGTCACCGAGAGGGTGCCCCTGGTCATCCCACCATCGGCGGAAAATCGTGACTACTTGGCCACCAAGCGTCGCAAGCTGGGTCATATGCTGTCTCCGGATAGCCCAGTCTCCACCGGTAGCGAAGAATAAACGAAACCTGAGCCGCTCCCATGGACACCTCCACCGGATCCCCGACCTGGTTTTTGGAAGGGTTCGTCGATGACCGACGCGAGATTTGGCGTACGGAGGTCGCGGCATTTCCGTTCACGGTAGGACGGATCGAAGGATCGAGCTTGCGACTGGCTGCTCCGGAGGTTTCGAGCCGTCATGCGGAGCTGATTTCACGCACCGGCGATCTTTGGCTTCGAGACTTGGGCAGTAAGAACGGCTCCTACGTCAACGGTTTGAGAGCCACCGGCGAGACCCAATTGCGATCCGGCGACGTGCTCAGATTCGCCACCTGGGAATTCAGGCTGATCCATGACGAATCTGCCGCCCGCTCGATCACCCAGACCCTGGTGCTGTCGACCCAGATGCCCGGGAATCTCGCCAAAATGGTGATGGAAATGCGCGAGATCCTTGCCCTGGGGCGGGTGACCGCTTACTTCCAGCCCATCGTCCGCCTGAGCGACGGCGGTTTGTCCGCATTCGAGGCCTTGGGGCGGGGACTGGATGCGGAAGGGCGGCCGGTTCCCCCTGGGCATCTATTCGATCTAGCGGTGGGATTACGCCAAGAGGCTCAGCTCTCGGTGCAGCTACGGGAGAAGGCCCTAATACAAGCCAAAGGGCTGGCCGAGGCATCGGTGGGCGGTGATCGCCCGATCATCTTCGTCAATACCCATCCGGCCGAGCTCGCCAACGGTGTCGCGGCTTTGTTGGGCTCGTTGGAAGAGCTGGTGGAGGCCGCACCTTGGGCACAGATGGTGCTCGAGATCCACGAGGCCGCGGTGGCGAGCAGCTTGATCCTCAAGGAGCTGGGAGAGGGTGTCGCCAATCTGGGCATCGACTTGGCCTTCGACGATTTCGGTACCGGTCAAGCTCGCCTCCTGGAGCTGGTGGATGTCGCTCCGAGATTCCTGAAGTTCGATCGCGCCTGGATCTCCGGGGTGCATCTGGCCGGCAGCGCTCGCTTGGAAATGCTGGAGCGTCTGGTGACCATGGTTTCCGGGCTGGGGGTAGCGACCCTCGCCGAGGGAGTGGAGAAAGAAGAGGAGGCCGAAGTGTGCCGGCAATTGGGCTTTGATCTCGCCCAGGGGTACCACTTCGGCCGTCCCGCTCCTGTCGAGTCCTTCCTCGACCCGACCTGAGACGGCGAGCACGGCGGATCCACATCTACGTCTCCGCCCGCTGACCACCGCCTTTAGTGGATCAGCTTCTTATATTTGATCCGGTGGGGTTGATCTGCCTCATGGCCGAGGCGACGTCGGCGATCTTCCTCGTAGGCCTGATAGTTGCCTTCGAACCAAACCGCTTCGGAATCCCCCTCGAAGGCCAAGATGTGGGTGGCGACGCGGTCCAAGAACCAGCGATCGTGGCTGATGATCACCGCGCAGCCGGCGAAGCCGTAGAGGGCCTCTTCCAAGGCGCGCAGGGTATCGACATCCAAGTCGTTGGTCGGCTCATCGAGCAGCAGGAGATTGCCACCGGCCTTGAGGGTTCGAGCCAAGTGCACCCGGTTGCGCTCACCGCCGGAGAGATCCTTCACGCGCTTCTGTTGATCGCCGCTTTTGAAGTTGAACCAAGAGGTGTAGGCCCGCGCGGAGATCTCACGGTTGCCGTAGGGCATGGGATCTTGTCCGTCGGAGCAAACCTCCCAAACCTGTTTGTCGCCCGGCAGAGAATCGCGGCTTTGATCGACGTATGCGATTTCGACGGTTTCGCCGATGGAAAGGGTGCCGGAGTCGGGGCTGTCTTGCCCGGTCAACAGCCGGAAAAGAGTGGTTTTACCTGCGCCGTTCGGACCGATGATGCCGACGATGCCCGCCGGTGGCAGTCGGAAGGAGAGGTCCTCGAACAACAATTTGTCACCGAAGGCCTTGGTCAGCCCCTCGGCTTCGATCACTTTGTCTCCCAGGCGCGGTCCGGGCGGGATGTGGATTTCGCGGGTTTCCCGCCGATCGAGATCCATCTCCTGATCTTCTTGCAACAATTGCTCGTAGGCGTTCAAACGAGCCTTACCCTTGGCCTGTCGAGCTTTCTGGGACATGCGAACCCATTCGAGCTCTTGTTGCAAGGTCCGGCGACGGGCTTTCGCTTCCCGCTGCTCTTGACCCAGGCGCTCCTCTTTCTGCTCCAACCAGGAGGAATAATTGCCTTCGAAGGGAATACCCTGGCCGCGATCGAGCTCGAGAATCCAACCCGCGACGTTGTCCAGGAAGTAGCGATCATGGGTGATCGACACCACGGTGCCCTGGTAGTCCTTGAGGTGCCGTTCCAGCCAGGCCACGGATTCCGCGTCCAAATGGTTGGTGGGCTCGTCGAGCAGGAGCAGGTCCGGCTGCTGCAAGAGAAGGCGGCAGAGGGCGACGCGCCGCTTCTCACCGCCGGAAAGCAGGCTGACGTCCGCGTCCCCGGGGGGCAAACGCAGGGCATCCATGGCGATTTCCAGCTGCCGATCCAGATCCCAAGCATTCAGGGCGTCGATCTGATCCTGGACCCTGGCTTGCTCGTCCATCAGCTGGGTCATCTCGTCGTCGGTCATTTCTTCACCGAATCGAGCGTTGATTTCATCGAACCGCTCGAGCAGGGCTCGGGTCTCGGCCACCGCTATCTCCACATTGCCGAGCACATCTTTGCTCTCGTCGAGCTGGGGCTCTTGGGGCAGATAGCCGACCGAGGTGCCCTTGGCCGGCCAGGCCTCGCCGTCAAAGTCTCCCACCTCGCCCGCCATGATCTTGAGCAAGGTGCTTTTGCCCGAGCCGTTGACGCCGATGACGCCGATCTTGGCTCCGGGAAGAAAAGACAGCCAAATGTTCTTAAGGACCTCACGTCCAGGGGGATAGACCTTTCGCAGGCCTTTCATGACATAGATATATTCGGCCATCGGTTCCTCTCAGGCTCGAAGGTTGTTTGAATGGAAGGCGGTCGAGACGCCGCCGGGGCGGATTATCGCCGATCCCGGGTTTGGATCCAAGGGGGAGCTGGATCGTTGGGCGGCTCTTACGACTCGGTTTCCTCGGGTTTGCCGAGGCTGAAGATAATGGTGGTGCCGAGGCCTTTCCCCGCGGATTCCGCGCGAATCCAGCCCTGATGGTAGTCGGCGATGCGTTGGGCGTGTGCGAGCCCCATGCCGGTGCCTTCGGAGCTCGCGGAGAAGCGCTCGAAGGGGCCGAACGCTTTTTGAAGCTGCTCGGCCTCCAGGCCGGCCCCGTGGTCTCGGACGAAAATCTCGTCCCGACCATCGGCTCCGGGCCTTCGACCTACTTCTACCTCGGGGCGGTGCCCTTCGTTGGAATAGCGCACACTGTTGTCGAGCACGGCACGGAAGAGCTGCTGGACCCTGGCCCGGTCGACCTCCCAGGTCGGTAGATCCTCGGCGACCCGAACCGTCGCGCCTTGCTGCTCGACCAAGTCACGGATTTCGTAGAGGGCGTCGTTCACCACCTCGGCGAGTGGCGTCGGAGTTGCGGGCTCGTTGAACCGGCCGATGCGAGAGAGCTCGAGGAGGTCGTCGAGCAATCGTCGCATCCGCTGAGTAGCTTGCAGGATGTGCTCGAGGTCCTCCTCGACCGCCTCGGACTTCCCCTCTTCGACATCCATCTTCAAGATGTCCGAAAAACCCTGGATGGTCAGCAAGGGGCTGCGGAGGTCGTGGGAAACAATGTAGGTGAACCGTTCGACCTCGGCGTTTTTGGCGTCGATCTCCGCGCGCGCCGCTGCGGCCTCGGCCCTGGCTTCCGCCACTTCTTTCTCGAAGGCATCGATGGGGTCGGAGGAGCCGGAGGTCGACGATACGCCACGGGAGATGACGGCGACTGCGATCGAGGCTTGTAGGATCACCGCAAGGCCGAAAAGCAAGTGCCCGAAACCCTGAGCCATGGGTAAGAACGACACCACAAATAAGGCGGTGGTCGCCAGCGTTGCGCCGGCCGCCAGCCTGCTCAGTTGGCGATGGGACGGCTCAACGCCCATGGGCTGTCGCTCCCTCGATTCGTAGTCTCATCGCCGTCACTATATCGGATGGCCAAGGTTCGGAAAAAGCGCGCGCCGTTGCGCGGATCGTTCCCGGGCGATCCCGGGAAGCCGTCGCGGCAGAAGGCCGAGCCAGACGATATTTTCGGGTTAGGATAGGGCCGAATTCTCGAGCAATTTATGGAAGCGCCCCGCACGACTCTCAACAAAACGGTTCTCGATGCCATGGACCGATTCAGTGCCGAAACCTGCTTCAGGATTTGGCGCGCCGGCAGATATCGAGATGTTTCTTACCGCCATTTCCGTCGACGGGTCTTCAGGCTGAGCCGGATTTTGACCCATCGAGGGCTTGAAGGGGAGCGGTTGGCGATTTGGGCCGCCAGCTCTCCCGAATGGATGGTCACCTACATGGCCGCCGCGCTCTCCGGAGTGGTGGTGGTGCCCTTGCGTCGCTCCTTACCGGCCAAGGCCATCCGACACATGTTGGAAGATGGGGAGATTTCCTGGGTAGCGGTGCAGTCCGGGCAGGAAGCCGTGTGGATCGGTGAGCTGGCGGACGGTCTGCCGGCCCTGCGGGGGGTGCTGGTGCTGGAGGACCCCAAAGTCGATGATCCGGTCCACGACGAAACCATACCGGGAGATCTAGAAGTCGCAGGCCTTTCCGCTTGGGTCGCGGATCGGCTGACCCGGGAGCAATTGGCTGAGGTTCAAGGAAAGGCGGTGGGTTTGCCGTCAGAGGCCATCGCGGGCATTCACTACACCGCCACCTTGGAGGGGAGCCCGTTAGGGGCGGTGTTCGACCAAGGCCAGCTGGCCCTGGCCTTAGAGAGCATCCGCGGCTGGCTTCAAACCGAAGCCGACGACCTCGCGTTCTCGGTGTTGCCCTGGGACTATCCGCCGAGCCTGATGATGGCCCTGCATTATTTCGTTACCGGCGTGCCTAACGTTTTGGCGCGATCTCGGGATTTGGCTCGCGAGGAGATCCAGCAGGTGAGCCCGACGCTGGTAGTCACGATTCCCCACGCGCTCGAACGGGCCTACGAGGACGTCCTCGATACCAACATCCGTCCCTTGCCGTCTTCATCCCAAGAGATCTTTCAATGGGCCTTGGCCACGGGCAAGAAGCTGCAGGCGGCGGGCTCGCAGGCCTCGGACGAGCTGAGGGAGCGGTACGCGCGGGCGGACCGAACGTTTTTCAGCGGAATCCGCGGAGCTTTCGGTGGACGCTTCCGCTATCTCTTCTGTACCGGTGCCACCTTGCCCAGAAATTTGGCGGAGTCCCTCCGGGCCGTGGGTTTGATTCCGGTCAATATGTACAGCCTCAGCGAGATCGTGGGATTCCCGGCGGTCAACCGCCCCGATAGCCGGCGTTTGGACGCTTGTGGACCGCCGACGGCGGGCTTTGAGATCCGTCTGGCGGACGACGGCGAAGTGTTGATCGGCGGTCCGTTGGTGATGCGCGAGTATTGGCGGCACCCGGAAGAGACCAAGAGCACGCTATTGGATGGACGCTGGTTTCGCACGGGGGACTACGGCCGTTTCGACGACAGGGGGCACCTCTTTCTCACCGGTCGCAGGGGAGAGACGCTCTTGCTGTCGACCGGCTCGCGGGTCACGCCGACTTTCTTGGAGAAGATGCTGACCGATAGCCCGCTGGTGGATCAAGCGGCGGTCTTCGGCGAAGGGCGACCCTATGTGGTGGCGCTCTTGGTGCCGGACCTGGATCAGCTGGCGGAGCATCTGCGAGCCGAAGACGGTGAATCGGTGGATCTCCACACCAGAGCCGAGTCGGACGCAGGGGGATTGACCTGGTTCTGGGAAAGCGATCGGGAAAGTGGCAAGGGATTGACCACGACCGCCCATCCGAAGGTCAAGCAAGTGCTGGACAACCTGATCGCTCAGATCAACAGCCGGGTCGATGAGAGCCAGCGGATTGTTAGATATTGCCTGGTCGCCCAGCGGCTCTCTCCGGAGTCGGATCGATTGGTGGAGGTGTTGGCCCAGAATAGATCCCAGCTGGCTCAGCAATTTGCCGAGCAGCTGCGAACCATGTACCCCGAAGGCCTGCAGGAGTCGGAGCAGGAGATCACCCAGGTCCAGGTGGGGCCGGAGCGTCTGCGTGAGCTTTTGGAGAAGGAGTCCATTCTAGACGCCTGGACTGCCGACGCAGGGATCGGTTTTCTCTTGAGCCTGGCTCGTCAGCATCGGATCGATACCCCCTCGGTGATTCACATTTGTGATGCGGCAGCCGCCGTTGCCCAGATGGAAAGCGAGGAAAAACCCATGTCGACGGCGCTGATCGTCGGCGACCCCATGCGCATTCACCGTCTATTGCGCGCCAGCCTAATTCAGTTGCATCGGCATGAGCACATTCGACGGATGCGCTCAAAGCTGGTGGAGCTGGCCAAATTGGTGGACGGCTTGGTGTTGGCTTACGTCATAGACCGGCACGGATTCGTGCGCGGGATATGCCGTCTGGATCTCGAGATCAAGGACACTCCGATGGCCCTCTTCGGGCCGCGATTTCGCCTCCATGCGGAGGTGTCTCGCCGTTCCGACTCCGTGGTCTTTTTCGTGCCCAAAGGTGGGCGTCAGGTGCGGATTTTCGCCCGCGGGCAGCTGGTGGGCAGGTACTCCAACGGCGATTGGATGCCGGAACGGGCCTCGGTGCTGGCGGGAACCCTCGACGAGCTTTCCACCGAAGGCAAATTCGACGCGGCTTTGGTGGCGCGAATTCTGCGCTGCGCTTTCCGCATGTCGGAGGACAATCACGGGGCGATCTTCATGATCGGCGATGCGGATCGTATCCTGGCCAAGTCCGACAGCCCCGACATCAGCCACTTCGCCTGGATTTCGAGCGCGCCCGTGGCGTCGCTCTCCGACGAGGAGCTGATCAATTTCGCCAAACAAGACGGCGCCACGGTGATCGACAGCGAAACCGGTCGATTCCGCAGCTGCATGGTGCTGTTACGGCCCGACGCGACCACCCGAGCCGATGTCGGGCGGGGGAGGGGCGCGAGACATTCGAGCGCTTCGAAGATGAGCGCCGAAGCTCAAGCCATGGCCATCACGGTCTCCCAAGACGGTCCGATCACCGTCTATGACCGCGGGAAAAGAGTCCTGGCCCTCTAGATAGCGCCGCGCGCAGAACGCCGCGCCGACCCACCGAGAAAGCGTTCCTGGACGGGATCTAGATAGCTGGAATCACGTTAAGCAACCTCGACATCCCAGAATCTGTAGAGCCTCAGATGGTGGAGCAGGGCTCGACGCAGCTTGATGGGCATGGCCCCGGGCTCTTGGGAGCTGAGCAGGCAGTTGACCTGGAGGTAGAAAGCCACTTGGCCGTCGAGGGGTTTGACGTTCTCCGCCATCAGGGCGACGAAGGTCCTCCGTCGCACGTCGAAGGGGAGCTTGTAGATGGGCTCTAGGGGCTTGCACGGAGGAGCCGAGGCTTTGGTCATGCGCACCAGGAAGATCGCTGCTTCGTTTTCTTGGAGGTGCTCACAGGCCTCGGCTACGTCGGAAAAATTTCGTACTTCCTCCATGCCGATTTTCTGCAGGTTCTTGGTGATCTCTTGGTCCGCTTCCAGCTCGTGATTGACCACGTAGGCGATGGGAGGGATGCCCTCCATCAGCTTGAGATCGGTGGATCGAAGGGGAGTGAGCCGGGTGAATGTGCCGGTGTCGACGAGGGGGTCTCGCTCGGATCCCGGAGACTCGGCGCGCGGCGGGTCGGCGGGAGCGCTCGGCGCGGGCGATGGCGCGGCGGGCGAAGCGGGAGCGACGGGCGCTGGAGCGGCCGGAGCCGCAGCCGCCTGCGGTGGGGCCGCAGCGGGCGCGGCTCCCTGGGTAGGATCGACCACGATGCGACCTTTGCAGGCCGGGCAAGCAATGGAAAACGCCCGCTGAGGCACCTTCTCGTCCGGCAGATTGAATTGCTGGCTGCATTCGCCGCAAGAAATATTCATATCCGTCCTCCGGGTCCACCGGGCGCTTGGGAAGGCATGGCTGGGGCAGCCGGCGAGCTCGCCGGTGGAGCCGCTGCCGGGGCCGGCCCTTCGGCGAAGGTCTGGGCTTCACCGACGCCGACACTCTCCACCTCGGCGGCGAGATCCGCCAGCTGGAGCTCCATATTTCCGGGGTTGGTGGCATATCCCAAGCCGGTCTCCCGCGAGATGGCGCCGCTGCGGATCATGCCTTCCAAAACCGTGTCGAAGTCCTGCATACCTTCTTGATCGCCGTCCTTGATGGCTTCGAGCAAGGAACGGCCTTCACCTTCGCCCTTGAGCACGTAGTCTCGGGTGCGGAAGGTCGACTTCATGATCTCGATCGCGGCCATTCGACCCCCACCCTGCTTGGGCAGCAGGCGTTGGGAAATGACGTATTTGAAGGTCTGGGCGAAGCGGGTCCGCACCTGTTGGTGTTGCTCTTGGGGAAAGACGCCGATGATCCGGTCGACGGTTTTCGAAGCGTCGATGGTGTGGAGGGTCGAGAGCACCAAGTGGCCGGTCTCCGCCGCTTCAAAGGCGGTTTCGATGGTTTCCAAATCCCGCATCTCGCCGACCAGGATCACCTTCGGCGCCTGGCGTAGGGCGGCGCGCAGCGCGAGAGCGAAGCTCGGACAATCCGCGCCGATCTCCCGCTGGTTGACCGTCGACTTCTTATTTGGGTGGAGATATTCGATCGGATCCTCGGCGGTGACGATGTGCACGGATTGGCTTTCGTTGATCTCGTTGATCACCGCCGCGAGGGTCGTCGATTTGCCGGATCCAGTCGGCCCCGTGACCAGCACGATGCCGTTCTTGAGGCCGCAGATGTTGCGCAGCTCCTCGGGAAGATTGAGGTCTGCGAGGGTCGGCACACCCTGGGGAATGACCCTCAACACCGCTGCCAAGCTGCCCCGTTGGTAGAAGATGTTGACCCGAAATCGCGTGACACCGGGGATGGCGTAGGAAAGATCCACCGAGCCCCTGCGCTTGAGGTCCACCAGATGCTTGCGCTGACCGCGCATCAGCCCCATGGCGATGGCTTCAGTGTGGTATGGCGTCAGCTCGGGAAGGCCCTTAATCTCCACAGCTACGAGCTTACCGTCGAGCTCGACCTGGGGCGGTCTCCCGGAAGACAGATTCAAGTCGGAAATATTCTTGCCTGCCTTCAGCATTCGCATCAGCAGGTTGTCGACCTTGAAATTGATCAAGTCACGGCCTCCACCGTTGGTCCAACTGAAAGTCCAGAGAATCAGCTAGGGGGAGGCGATGATAGCAGGTCTGCTGATCACAATCTCAGGGGCACGACCGGCGGAGAGTCGACTTGGAGCCGATCTCTGATTGGGCGGCGAAGAACGCCCGATTGGCACGAATCCGAGGGTCAGGGGGCCAAATTGGCGATGCGCCTCAAGGTCAGAGCCAAGATGGAGGTCAGCAGGGCGACGACCAGGGCGCGGGGATCGTAGGTGGCTAAGCCGCCGAAACCGAGGGTCGTGCTCAAAAGCCCGCCACCGATGGCGGCGCCGATCGCCAGCAAGACGCTGCTGCCCAGGCCGAGGGAAGGGCGGCCAGGAAGCAACCGTGCGGCCAAAAGGCCGACGATCAGGCCCAGGGCGATCCAGGAAAAAAGGCCGAGAAATAAGATCATGAGGGTCTCCGCAGTCGTGCTCCGATCGACGATCCAGCCGGATAGGCTCCAGGGAATCAGACGTCACGCTTCACACTCGTCAACCGGAAGCGCACGATAACCGATTAGCAAAACATATGCCCGGACCAGAAGCTCTCGGGCCTGCTACGATGCATCCATGACTGAGACTGAAGCTTCCAATTCGTCCCCAGGGTCCGACACCGCACCGTCCGGCGAGCGTCCGCGGATCTTCTTGATCGACGGTTTCTCAAATATTTTTCGCGCCTTCTATGCCATCCGGAATCTCTCGAGCTCCCGCGGAGAGCCGACCAACGCGATTTTCGGGTTCTTGCAGATCCTTCGCAAGCTGCTGAGGGAGGAAAAACCTGCCTACTTGGGCATTGCCATGGACACCTCCTCGGACACCGTGCGAAAGGAGAAGTTCGAGGACTATAAGGCCAATCGTAAACCGATGCCCGAGGACCTGAGGCCCCAGATTCCGGTCATCCGTGAGCTCATCGACGCCTACGGGATTCCGATGGTGGAGATGCACAAATACGAGGCCGACGACGTGCTCGGAACCTTGGCGAGCAAGGCGACCGCCGCCGGCTTCGAGGTCATTCTGGTCTCGCCCGACAAGGACCTCATGCAATTGGTGGGCGATGGTGTGCTCATGCAACACACTGGGCGCGACAAGCTCTACGACGCCAAGGGTATCGAGGAGGATTTTGGCGTGCCGCCACGGCAAGTGGTGGATGTGCTCGCCTTGATGGGGGATTCCTCGGACAACGTGCCTGGGGTCCCGGGCATCGGAGAGAAGGGCGCCAAGACATTGATCGCGGAGCACGGCTGCCTGGAAGCTCTGCTCGAGGCCGCGGATTCGGTCAAACGCAAGGCCTACCGAGAAGGCCTGCAGAATCATCGCGACAAGGCTTTGTTGTCCAAAGAGCTCGTCACGATCCATCGCGATTTGGACCTGGAATTCGATCCCCAGCGATTTGTCGTGGAAACGCCGGATTGGGCCGCTCTCCTCGAGATTTGTCGACGCCTGGATTTTCATCAGCTCGCGCGGGAGATCGAAGAAACCCAGGGCGCGGAAACACCGCCTCCGGCACCAGCCGAGGAGCTCATGACTCCGGCCGCCTTCACCGCGTTCGCCGAAGGCGTGGGGGACCGGCTCGCGGTGGCCATGTTGGGCGAGGCCTTGCACGAGACCCGGGTGCTCGGTCTCTCGTTCGCATGTCCTGGAGACCAACCGGACGACGATTGGGCGGCGGCCTACGTCGATTTCCGGCGCGACGGGCTGAAAGAGGCGGTGGTTGCCCAGCTCGCGCTGTGGATCGCCGATCCCGGCTTGCAGGTGCTCGGTCATGACCTAAAAGAAGTCATACGCCTGTTGGGACCGCGGCCCGACGTTCAATGCAAGCTGCTCGACGTCATGCTGATTTCGTATTTGGCCCGCACGGCTCTGCGCAACCATGATTTCCCGTCGGTGGTGGCGGACCGACTGCATTTAACTCCGATGTCGCTGGCCGACGCCGGCTTCGGCAAAGGTGAGCTGCCGATGACGGGCGATCAGCGCCTCGCCGTCTACGCCGCCGAGCGGACGATCCTACCGTCGCGGATGTTGGAGGCCGTCACGGACGATCTATCGGGGCAGGGTCTGGACCAGCTCTATGCCGACCTCGAGGAGCCGTTGATCCCGGTGCTCTCGACCCTGGAAGAAAACGGCATCTTGATCGACACGGAGTTCTTGACCGAGATGTCCGCGGAGCTGGCGGAGGAGCTGGCCTCCGTGGAAGAGAAGATCTATGACATCGCCGGGGAGCGCTTCAACATCCAATCCCCGAAGCAGCTGGGCGAGATCATGTTCGTCAAGCTCGACTATCCGGTGCTGAGAAAGACCCGGAAAACCAAGAGCTATTCCACCGGTGCCGAGACCCTGGAAGAGCTCGCCGCTCGGGGTTACGACCTGCCCGAGAGGATTCTCCATTTCCGAGAGATCGCCAAGCTCAAGTCGACTTATGTCGATGTCTTGCCGGCTTTGACCGGTGAGGACGGGCGGGTCCACACCCGTTTCAATCAGGCCGTGGCGGCCACCGGCCGGCTTTCCTCGGCCCATCCGAATCTTCAGAACATTCCGATTCGAACCGAGCGCGGGCAACAGATTCGGAAGGCCTTCGTCGCCGCGCCGGGGCAAATACTGGTGGTGGCGGACTACAGCCAAATCGAGCTGCGGGTGCTGGCCCATGTGGCTCAGGAATCGGTGATGATCGAAGCGTTCAACCGGGGTGAGGACATCCATGCTTCGACCGCGGCGATTGTATTCGGGGGATCTCCCTTGCTGGTGAGCCCGGACCAGCGGCGCATCGCCAAAGTGATCAACTTCGGCATCATCTACGGCATGACGGCGTTCGGCTTGGGTCGTCAGCTGGGGGTATCCCGGGCCGAGGCACAGCGGTTTATCGACACCTATATGGAACGCTACCCTGGAGTTCGCGGTTATACGGAGAAAACCTTGGACGGGGCCTTCGAGACCGGACGGGTAGAAACCCTTTACGGGCGGGTGCGGGAGCTTCCGGACATTCGGAGCCGAAATTGGAATTTGCGTGAGAACGCCAAACGCATGGCCATCAACGCTCCGATCCAAGGCACCGCGGCGGATCTGCTGAAGAAAGCGATGATTTCTGTCTCTGATCGCCTGCGCCGAGATCTGCCTGAGTGTAAATTACTGTTGACCGTGCACGACGAGCTGGTGCTCGAAGGCCCGGAGAGCCTATCTGAGCAGCTGATGGCCTGTGTGCGAGAGGAAATGGAGGGGGTGGCCGAGCTGAGCGTGCCTCTGGTGGTCGACGCCGGCGCCGGTCGTTCTTGGTACGGCACCAAGTCCTAGCCGGCTGCCGTCCAGCTCGGCCCGGGAGCGATCAATCCGGGTAGATGAACTGCACTTCTTTGCCGATTTCGGGCAGCAGCGACCGATGCACCGGGCAGGTCAAAGCACCTCGTTCGAGCTTCTTGCGGTGCTCTGGTGTCAACCCTGCCGGCATGTGGATGTCCACCGGTAGGCGGTCGATGCGGCGGGGCGGCTCCGGTGTCATGTGTTTTCGCACCGAAAATCGGCAATCCGAAAGGTCCAAGCCGTCCCGTTCTGCAATGATGCCCATGATCGTGACCATGCAAGCGCCGAGGGCGGCGGCAACCAGATCGGTGGGAGAGAACGAGCTGCCGTCACCGTGGTTGTCGACCGGCGCGGCCGTGTAAATCTCGGATCCCGAAGGGCCGTGCTGCATCTCGACCCTCAATCCTTTTGAGTACTTTCCCGTGATTTCGACCGACATGGGTGGGGTTCCTTATAGCTAAATTGAATCTGTGAGTGAAATCGAGCGCGATTCCCCTATTGTGCCATTTTCTCGCCACATTTCGACCCTATATTGATGGTCGTTCTGAACAGAGAGCGGTTACCTCGGAGAGGCGGCGGGTCGAATCTGCGGGCCAGACCCGGTAAAGGCAATCCGGTAACGGGCGGAAAGACAGCTAAGGGACACAGTCAATGGTGGTATGCAGACGAGCGGTCAAGCAGCGACGGGATGATTTAGAGCTTTCGGCGCAGATTCCTGGAGAGGCGCCCGAGCATTTTGCGGCCGGCGGACCAGCGGCCGGCGGACCGGCGGCCGGCGGGCCGGTGTTTTTTCCCCGGCGCCATCCGTCGGCTTTGGCCGAGCAGTTGCTGGCGGACCTGAGCGGCTCGGGTGGTGCCGACAGCTCCCTGATCCTCTGAGCTTTCGTGAGTGACCCTGTGAGCCCTCCGTGACCCTGTGAGCGCGATGGTACGGAGCCTGACGTCACCGAGCTCGACTGGACGACACGAAGCTCCGGGGCTCTATCAGTGGCGTGGCTTCTCGCACATATGAAGGGTCTGGCCTTCCGAGGCTGTTCCCTATTGGCCAGAGGGCCGCTTGAACACCATCGCGATGTTGTCGGTGGCACCGCTCTTGAAATTGACGGACGTCAATCCCACCAGCTCCCATCCTTCGTCTCCCAGCTCATTGAGCTGGACAGAGGCGTCGGGATCCAATCGATAGTTTTCGCTTCGAACATTGATGATCTTGTACTCCCAGCGTGTCATTGGGCTGCTCCTTGAAGCACACGGATGACCGGGTGACGAACTGGAGCAAAAACATCATGTTTCTGCTGAGCCGATCTGCAATCGTGGATTGGCTCAAAACGGTTTTTCTGGGTTTTGCCCGCAATGGTTGCCTGAAAAAGACAGAACTTCTGGGACAAAGCTTGCCGGAACAAAGTTTTTGGGAACAAAGTGTAGCGCTCCGAGACCATGCCAGGATCGACTGCGGTGTGGGCCGCAGGCGAAGGGAATGATGCATTGAAGGTGTCGCCGAAGATCTCCGCGGAGATCGGCGCTGGTGGTGGCTCGGGTTTGAACCCCGATACCTAAATCCCGAGCCGCCCCAACCCTCCACCCCATCCGGCAACTCCGAGGTTGCCCGGCACGGTTGCGAAGTCAGACCCTACTCTATATACAATCGCCATCCTGGAGTAGGGTGATTTTGGCTGAAGATGGCCCGTCGCCCGATCCGAGGAAAGCTCGAAAGCCGGCAGAAAAACCTAAGGCGAGTCCTTTGAGGTCCTGTGAGGATGTCGAAACGCCAGCATGAAAACGGTGCCCGTGGCCGCTCGAACAAGCTCTACATTTTCACCAAGCCGGCGATTCCGGGTCGGGTCAAGACCCGTCTCGTCGGTGAGCTCAGCGCGCAGCAGACCGCTCTGCTCCACGAGGCGTTTTTGCTCGATGTTTGTCGAGCCGTGGGGCAGGGAAACTTTGAGCTGACGTTGGCCTGGGCATTGGAGGTGGACGAGGCGGTGCCCGAAGGGGTCGGAGCGGACAGGATTCCAGGTCTTCGGCAGCAAGGAGAAGGCTTGGGGGAGCGTCTCTACCTTGCTCTGGCGCAAGGAGCTGAAGACGGATCCCATGTGGCCGCCCTGGGCAGTGATCACCCCGAGGTTTCCGAGCAGACTTTGAACGATGCTTTCAACCGGCTCGAGGCAGGGGCAAACGGCAGCGATCGGCCCGAGGAACCGGCGGACGTGGTCTTGGGTCCGACACCGGATGGAGGTTATTTTCTGATCGCTATGAGGGCTTCCTCGGTGTCGTCGAGGATCTTCCAAGACATCTCTTGGAGCACATCCGAGGTGCTGGAACAGACCTTGGATCGCTGTCGCGAGCTGGATTTACGGGTCGAGCTCCTACCGATGGGGCATGATGTGGATGTGGCGGAAGATCTGGAGGGGCTGATCGCTAGACTGAGCTCGAAAGAAGGGGGTTGTCCAGCGACCCGCGAGATCTTGACCGCGTGGGGGCGATTGGCCCCGGCCGGAGTGAATTCATGAGGGTTCTGACCGCGGCTCAAATGCAGAGTGTGGATCGTCGTGCCATTGACGAGCTTGGAATTCCGGGATTGGTGTTGATGGAAAACGCGTCCGTCGGTGTGGCCGACGCCGTCGGGGACCGATTTCCTGAGGCGACCACCGTGCTGATCCTCTGTGGCCCCGGCAACAACGGTGGAGACGGTTTGGCATTGGCCAGGATTCTGGATGCGAGGGGATACGGAGTCAGCACGTTCTTGGTCAGCCGAACCGGCAAGCTGTCCGAGGACGCCGCGAGTCAGCTGGCAATTCTAGAACGGGCTTCGAGACACGTGGAAAGGGTGACTCCGGAAACGCCCCTGGAGCCGATCCTGCGGCAAGCTGAGGCGTCGGATCTGGTGATTGACGCGCTCTTCGGGACCGGGCTGTCGAGGCCGTTGGAAGGTCATTTCGCGGAGCTGGTCAAGGCTTTGGATCGGGTGTCGACCCCCAAGCTGGCGGTGGATCTGCCGAGCGGCCTGGACGGCAGCCGCGGCTCGATTCCAGGTCCGCACTTGCGGGCGGAGCTGACGGTGACCTTTGCCGCTCCCAAGATCGCCCACCTTTTGGCGCCGGCGTGCGAGGCCGTGGGGGAGCTGGCAGTGGTCGATCTCGGCATTCCGCCCGAGCTGGTCGAAGAAGCCGACGGCAATTTGCACCTCAGCACGGAAGCTTCCATTCGCTCCCTGCGGATTGAGGACGATCCATCCGCCCATAAGGGTGACCACGGACATTGCCTCTTGGTCGGAGGATCGCGGGGGAAATCCGGCGCGATGGTATTGGCGGCCCGAGCTGCCGTACGGGGCGGGGCGGGTTTAGTGACGGCGGCGGTGCCCGATTCTTTGGTGCCGCTGGTCGACGGCGGCAGCTGGGAGTCGATGACGGTCGGCCTATCCGAGACGCCGGAGGGTGAGCTGGCGGTGGGCGCGACTCGAGATTTGCAACGGCTTCTCGAGAAGAAGTCGGCCATGGGTCTGGGACCCGGTTTGGGCGTGGGGGAGGGCAGCCGATCGACGGTGACCGAGCTAGTCTCCGAATCCACCCTGCCTCTGGTGCTCGATGCCGATGCGCTCAACGTTTTGGCCGGAAATTGGCAGCTCTTGCGGGATCGGAAAGGGCCCACGGTGTTGACTCCCCATCCGGGTGAGGCGGCTCGTTGGCTCGACGTCACCGCGGGGCAGATCCAGCAGGATCGATTGGCCTGGGCCGGTGAGATGGCGGCTCGGTCGGGATCGGTGGTGGTGCTGAAGGGCTTCCGGACTTTGATTGCCGAGCCCGCTGGAAGCCTTTGGATCAATCCAACGGGCAATTCGGGCATGGCCACCGGAGGAAGCGGTGACGTGCTCACGGGCTTGCTGACAGCGCTGCTGGGGCGGGGCTACGATCCACTGGCGTCGGCTTTGTTGGCGGTTTACGCCCATGGAGCCGCCGGAGATATCGCCGCCGACCGCCACGGCCGGGTCGGTCTTGCCGCGCGGGATTTGATCACCGCGCTCAAAGAAGTTTGGAGCGGATGGGAGGCGCTGGATGCTCGGTGAGCATGGGAGATTCTGGGATGCATGATGCCCAAATCGTCAAGACCTGGACGACCTCTGACGAATCGGGGACCGAAGAGGTGGGCGCTGAATTGGCCGGCTTGCTCCCCTCCGGCACCACGATTCTTTTGGCGGGGGATCTGGGAGCCGGCAAAACGGTGCTGGTCCGAGGCCTGGGGATTGCCCTGGGAATTGATCGCCGTGAGGTGCAATCACCCTCCTACGCGTTGATCCACGAGCACCACGGGACCCGGGACAGCTTGGTCCACGTCGATCTCTATCGCTTGGATCCTGAGGACATCCCTGCCCTCGGCCTCGATGAGCTGCTCGCCGGTCCTGGATTCAAGGCCATCGAATGGGCGGAGCGCCTGGTGGAAGCTCCACCGGATTCCGTATGGATTCGCATCGAAGCGCCGGACGATCAAGGGCAGCGGCGGATCGTGCTCAGGGCTGATTCCCTCGGCTCGAGCTCCATCACCGGGCTTCGGTCGGGTCACATGCCCAGCCCCCAACGGGCCTGATACCATCGCGCCGTCATTAGAAGAGACATCAAGGATCGGCCGGTAAGGGCCTATGCATCCGAGGAAGGAGCCTCTGAGTGGACATTCAGCAAGTCGGAGTATTAGGTTGCGGTTTGATGGGTGCGGGCATCGCGGAAGTGTGTGCCGCCGCCGGCTATGACGTCTTGGTGCGGGAGGTCAGTGACGAGCTTTGGGAGCGAGGCCGGGCACGGATCGAAAAGTCGTTGGAGAAGCAGGTCGGCAAGGGGCTGCTCAGCCCCAACGATAAGGCTTCTGTGCTGGGTCGCATCCACGGCGTCATGGAGCTCGGCAAGCTGGAAGGCTGTGATTTGGTGATCGAGGCCATCGTCGAGAATATCGACGATAAACGCCAGGTGTTCGTTGCCCTCAACGAGCATCTCAAAAGCTCCGCGATCCTCGCCAGCAACACCTCTTCCTTGACCATCACCCAATTGGCGATGACCAGCGGGCGTCCCGATCGATTTATCGGTTTGCATTTCTTCAATCCAGTGCCGAGAATGCAGCTGGTGGAAGTGGTGAGGACCTTGGTGTCGAGCTCAGAGGTGGTCGAGCAAGGGATGGAATTTGTTCGATCCTTGGGCAAGGAGCCCGTGGAATGTCGCGACAACTCGGGATTTATCGTCAATCGTCTTCTCGTGCCCTATATGCTCGATGCCATTCGAGCCCATGAAGAAGGCGTCGGCTCGATCGAAGATATCGACAAGGCCATGCAGCTCGGTTGCGGTTATCCCATGGGTCCCTTCACCTTATTGGACTTCGTCGGCCTGGACACGACGCTCTACATTGCCGACATCATGTTCGACGAATATCGTGAGAAACGCTTTGCGCCTCCGCCGCTGCTCAAGCAGATGGTGCAGGCCGGGCGGCTCGGCCGGAAAAGCGGTCGGGGATTCTATTCATACGACAAGAAGTAGCCCGCCTTCATCCGGCGTAGAGGTTCGACAGAACTTATGATTCAGCTGACTCTGCCTTCTGAGGGATTGGAATCTCTCTTCGGTATTCACGATCAAAATCTCAAACGGTTGGAGAAGTCGTTCGGTGTGCGGCTATCGGCACGTGGCAACGTGTTGAACATCGATGGGCCGGTGGAGAAGGCCACAATCGTGGAGCGCATGATCGGTGAGCTGGCCAGCTTGGCCTCTTCCGGTCATCGCTTCCGTCAGGAGGATATTCGCACCGCGATTCGGGTGGTCCAACAGGCACCGCAGATCTCGCTGGTGGAGTTCTTCCGACCGTCCGACCCTACGTTGATGGCCCTTCGCAAGCTGATCGCGCCCCGCAGCTTCAATCAGCATCGCTATCTCCAGGCCATGCTCAAGCACGACATCGTGATCTCCACCGGCCCGGCGGGCACGGGCAAGACGTTCATGGCCGTAGCCATGGCGGCTTCCGCGTTGCAAGAAAAAAAGGTGCGCCGAATCGTGTTGGCTCGACCGGCGGTGGAGGCGGGAGAAAAGCTCGGTTTCTTGCCTGGAGATTTGGCTGAGAAGGTCAATCCCTACCTGCGGCCGCTCTACGATTCCCTCTACGACTTGATCGGTTACGACAAAGTGGGACGCCTCTTGGAGCGAGGGGTGATCGAGGTCGCTCCGATCGCCTTCATGCGCGGGCGAACGCTCAACGAGAGCTTCATCATCCTCGACGAGGCTCAGAACACCACCCCTGAGCAGATGAAGATGTTTTTGACCCGCATCGGTTTCGGCTCGAAAGCCGTCATCAACGGCGATGTCACCCAGATCGACTTACCTACGAAACAAAGCTCCGGTCTGACGGCAACCCTGGACATCCTTCGCCACGTCAAGGGAATCGGCTTTATCCATTTCGATAAGAGCGATGTGGTTCGACATCCTCTCGTGCAGCGCATTGTCGCCGCCTATGAAGCCCACGACGCCGTGGTCGAGGGCGCGCCGGCGGAAGACGAGGGTCATTCCTGAAGCTCTTTACCCCCCCCGAGGCGACATCGTTCGGGGTGGGTTGGCTGAAAAGACGGTGATTTCGCGGGCGGCCCGAGGGAGGAGTCGCTCGGTTCAGGCATGGTGTAGAATACGGTTCCTCCCTCACTCAAATTATGGGCACACCTAAGAACAGCGGCAAGACCTCCGCATCGAAGAGCACCCGACGTAGCTCCAGAAACACATCATTGCGTCGGCCCCCCGACAAGGGGCTGCCTTTGGTGCGTCACCGACTTCGCCAGGCTTGGTTCGGCCTGCTGGAGGCCCGGGGATTTTGGATCGGGCTTTTCGTCGTCGTCGGCACGTGGATGTTTTTGCCCCAGGGAATGATCTTCGAGCCCAGGATCGAGCCCGGTACCATCGCTCCCAGAACGTGGATCGCCGACCGCGATCTTCAAGTGACCGACGAAGCAGCCACCCAATCGCTGCAAGAAAGGGCTTCTCAGGAAGTTCTACCGGTTTACGACAACGATCGAAGCTTGCAGGCGGACCGACGTCGTCAGTTGGCGGCCTTATTCGCCCGCGGTCGTGAGCTACTGCAAGCGGATGCGGAAAAACTCGAGAGCGACACGAAGCCCCGCCGGGACGAAACCCTGGAGGCCGACGGCCAGGCCAGCGGCTTGCAGCAGCGACTTGCGGAAGCCAGCTCGCTCAAGCTCAATGACGATCAGTTGCAGCTGATTGTTAGGGACGGATTTTCCAGCGAGCTCGAGGATCGTTTGGGTAGCCTGTTGGCGAGAATCTTGCGCCAAGGCGTCGTGGCGGATAAGGAGCTTTTGCTCGAGCACCGAGTCCGGGGCATCACGGTTCGGGAGCTTCCCTCCGGCAGGGAATCGAAGGAATTGGATCTCTTCCGATTCCTCGACTATCCCGACCAAGTTCGGGAGGCGATCGACGACGATTTTCGGGCCTGGGGTGGCTCGAGCGCCGCTCAGCGAAAAGCTATGGCCGAGCTGATTCTGGCCAATGTCGCGCCCAATCTGAATTTCAACAACAGCGAAACCCTCAATCGAAGACGGCAAGCCGCTGATTCCGTGGGATCCGTGACCCACACCTTCGGTAAGGGCGAGGTGATCGTGCGGCGGGGTGGTCGCATCGACGCCCTGCAAGCGCGTGCCTTGCGATTGCAGGCCGGTGAGCAGGACGTTGTCGCTCTGTTGTTGACGGTCATCGGAAACCTCTTGCTGCTGGGATCGGTCGCCTTCTTGATTTGGTTGGCCCTGGGGGGAGATCGACCTACGGATCGAAGCCGGGAAAGGATGCTGGGGGAGTGTTTGTTGCTGCTGACCCTGGCGCTGACCGGTGCCCAATTCGGAAATTTCGTGGCCGATGCCCTGGCTGGTGCCATTGAACGAGAGCCTTTCAACGCTGCGACCGGCTACGCTCTGGCCCTGCCGTATGCCGCGCCCGCGTTGATCGCAGTGTTGCTATACGGGCGAAATATCGCCTTGGTGATTTCCCTTTGCTTTTCGATCGTCGTGGGACATATGGTGGGCACGGACGCCCAGTGGAATACAGTCGTTTATGGCTTGGCGAGCTCTTTCGCGGCTATCTTCGCCCTCGGCAACGCCCATTTCGGACAGCGCAGCATGATGACCCGCGCGGCATGGGTGGTCGGTGTGGTCAATGTGATCAGCGCGTTGGCCCTGGTCGCCATGCAGGGGGGAATCGACGGTGGCGCGCCGGCTCTGGGGTTCCAGCTCCTATGCGGCTTGATCGGTGGGTTCCTCTCGGCGGCGGTCACGAGCTTCTTGGTGCCTATTTTCGAGTCTTTGCTGCGGGTTACCACCTCGATCAAGCTGATCGAGCTGGCCAATCCGAATTTGCCCCTCTTACGGCGCTTGGCATTTGAAGCCCCGGGAACCTTTCAGCATTCGTTGGCGGTCGCCAACCTTTCGAAAGCCGGAGTGGAGGCGGTGGACGGGGATTCCGTGCTCATCCACACTGCGGCCCTCTACCACGACATCGGCAAGCTGGTCCGCCCTCAATACTTCATCGAGAACCAACAGCTGGGGGGCAATCCCCACGACAAGATCCAGCCATCCATGTCGGCCTTGATCTTGATCAACCATGTCAAGGAGGGATTGGAGCTGGGAGAAAAATACGCTCTGCCGGCCCCGATCCTCGATTCCATCGAGCAGCATCACGGCACACGGTTGATCAAATATTTCTACAGCCGTGCGAAAGAGCGATGCGATCCCGATACCGACGAGATTCGCGAGGACGAGTTCCGTTACCCCGGGCCCAAGCCCCAGAGCAAAGAGATGGGTGTCTTGATGCTGGCGGATGCCGTCGAGGCCGCCAGTCGAACCCTTGTCGAGCCCAGCACCCAAAAAATTCGCGCCGTGCTCAGGGCGGTTTTCGATGATTGTTTGAACGATGGCCAGCTCGACCAGACCGACCTGACCCTCGGGGACCTCAAACGGGTGGAAGAGGCTTTCCACCGAATTTTGACCAACATCTACCATCGGCGAATCGAATACCCGGGATTCCAATTCAATCGGCGGCCGCGTTCCGACGAGTCACGGACCTCGATCACTCGACCGCAGATGCCAGTCCGCTCCGACGAGGCAAAAGACTCGGACGGCCCCGAATCGGAGGGTCGGAAAGGCAAGCCCCAAAACACTGGCGGCAATGCCAAGGGCGATAAGGAGCGAGCAGGCAAAAAAGAGCCTACGCCAGCCGAGCCGATTTCCGCTAAGATAGGCCGGTGACCTCGACTCGTACGCTTTATCCGCGCGCTACCTTCCGTCAACCCACTGCTCACCTTGAATGACTCCGACCCTGCCCCTAGATTGACCACCCCGCGGCCGAGCGATCTCGGGTGCGAGCTTCAGCTGCAAAACCCTTGCAGTTATAAAGAAGCGTCCGCCCGCCGGATTCGACCCTGGTTGGCCCCTATCGTCGAGGATTTGGCTCCCAACGCCGGCGGTCTATCCATTCGTTTCGTCAGTGATCGAGAAATGCGGCGTATCAGCCGTGAATTTCGCGGTAAAGATACCACCACAGATGTGCTGTCGTTCGTCGGAGATTTCGCTCCGATACCTTCAAATGGCAGCGGAACTGACGAGGGTGATGAGCCAGTCGCGTTTGCCCAGCCAGTGGTCGACGGACCCGAGCCTGACGCAGGTCCCTATTTGGGCGATATCGTGATCTCGGTGCCGACCGCGCGGCGCCAGGCGGAGCAAAGAGGTCATGCCGTGGAGCGCGAGCTCAAGATCCTCCTATTGCACGGTTTGCTCCATTGCCTCGGCTACGACCATGAAACCGATGATGGAACCATGGAACGGGTCGAAGCGGAGCTACGAACTAAATACGGCATCAGCGCCGGGGAGGGGTAGTGGCGGCTCTTCAAGCTTGGTGGATGGTCTCGACTGCGGTGATCATGACGATTTCGGCGCTCAGCGCCGTGGTTTCCGCTCTCTTCGAGCGCGGGGGACACATCAGGATCCGCCATTGGGCGAAGCAGGCCGGCGGATCGGTCAGCACCCTCTACGCTTCCCGCACCCATTTCGAGGCTTTCCGCTATTTGCTGACCCTTCTGTCGCGCTTCCTGCTGCTGGCAGTTTTGCTGTTGCTTTGGAACGGGCAGTCCGGTCCTACCTCAGAAAGGTCGGGGCTTTCGGTCTCTCTGATCCCCCTCCTGGTCATGATCGGATATCTGCTCACTACGGAGTGGTTGACGCGATACCTTTCGAGGCGCCATGCCGAACGGTCTTTGGCGATTCTCACTCCGGTTTATCGCAGCCTGTATTTCTTGTTCCGGCCGCTGATTTGGACCCTGGCTCCAGTGGTGCGTTTCGCTGAAAAAGCCCAATACGAGGAAGATGAGGACGAAGCTTCCGAGCACGAAATCGATGCGTATATCGATGTCGGACGGAGGGAAGGCATCCTGGAGCCCAAAGAGGGGGAGATGGTGCGCTCCGTGGTGGATTTCGGGGATACCCAGGTCCGCAGCGTCATGACTCCCAGGGTTGAGATCAACAGTGCCTCGGCGGACGCAAGCTTGGAAGAGCTCGCCAATCGGTTCTTCGAAACCAAGAACTCGCGGCTCCCCCTTTTCCGCGGATCGATCGACGATATCGTCGGCATTCTGCATATCCGTGATTTATTCGAAGCCATGCATTCGGGACGGAGCGAGCTGCTGGTGGATGAGATCTGCCAACAGCCCTTTTATGTTCCTGAAAGCAAACCGCTGCATGCTTCACTGGAGGAGCTGCAGGCGAGAAGACAGCAAATGGCGATCGTTGTCGACGAATACGGTGGGGTGGCTGGATTGGTCACGGTGGAGGATTTGGTCGAGGAAATTGTCGGCGACATTCGCGACGAGCACGAAGATCACGAAGGCCATGAGACCCTGGCTGACGGCAGATGGCGCCTCAGCGGTCGAGCCTATTTGGAGGATTTCAAGGAGCTCGTCGGGCTGGAGATCGACATAGATGATCTGCCCTATGAGACCTTGTCCGGCCTGATCTGCGGACAGCTCGGATATGTGCCCAAGGTGGGCGAGCGTTTGAGCTATTTGGGTTTGGAGCTCTTGGTGGAAGAAGCCGACGACAGACGGGTGACCCAAGTCGCCGTCGCCAGAGGTCCGATCACCAAGTCCTTTACCGCCATGGTGGAATCTTGATCTAGGAATCCGATGAAAGAATCTAGCGAGCAACCTCTGCGTTCGGGCACTGTGGCATTTGTCGGTCGTCCCAATGCCGGCAAGTCGACCCTGATGAACCGTTTCTTACCGGAGAAGCTGGCCATCGTCTCGGCGAAACCTCAGACCACCAGGAACCGCCTGGTGGGCATCCTCTCCGAGGATCGGGGTCAGATGGTTTTTTACGATACTCCCGGGGTGCACAAACCCCAGCATCGTATGAACCGGGCGATGATCAAGGCCGCTCAGGAAGCCCTCAACGAGGCTGATGTGATCTGTTTGTTGGTGGACGCCGGCCAACCCTTCGGCGGCGGTGACGAATTCATGCTCTCTTGGATAGGCGATTCCGAAACGCCCAAGATTTTGCTGCTCAACAAGATCGACCGGGTCGAAAAGGCCAAGCTCTTGCCCCGGATAGCTCGTTATGCGGATACTGGTCTCTTCGAGGAAATCATTCCGATCTCGGCCCTCAAAGCAGATGGCACAGACATCGTGCTCGATACCCTTTGGCGCTATCTTCCCGAAGGCCCCGGGGCCTATGATCCAGAGCTTCTCACCGTGCATCCCGAGCGTTTTCTGGTCTCGGAACGGATTCGAGAAAAAGTTCTCGCCCAAACCGGAGACGAGCTCCCCTTTGCCACCGCGGTGGTGATTGAAGGCTGGGAGGAAAAAGGGGATCTGGTGGTGATTCACGCCTCGATACTGGCGGAACGAGACGGCCAGAAGAAGATCTTGGTGGGCACCGGCGGTCAACGGATCAAAGCGATTGGGGCGGCGGCCCGCAGCGATTTGGAAGCCTACCTGAGCTGCCGTGTCTACTTGGACCTAAAGGTTAGGGTAGAGCGCAACTGGCGTGAAAACCGCAGAATTTTGACCGAGCTGGAACGCGACGTCTATTCCGCCGGTTTGACCTGACCGTACTCAGCCGTCATCGGTGAGATGGATGTCCCTTCACGGCCGAGAGGGCGACCAGGGCTTGCTCGACTTCTTGGTGCAGCCTTTTCAGGATTGGAATAGCTTTTCGTCTGGCGGATTCCGGATCCTGGGTGGTCCGAGCGAGTTGCTCCAATGAGCTGCAGGTCTCGGAAACAGTGTCCGCACCGAGGGTGGAGCTCGAATTCTTAAGGCTGTGGGCGACCCGGCGCCAGCTGTACAAATCCGCCTCGTGCACCGCCCGCTGAAGCTCTTTGAGCTGTCCGGGAACCGTGTCCAAGAAGAGTGAAATCACCTGCGCGGCGAGGGATTCCCTATCGCCATGGTCGTCGAGCTGTCGAATCAGGTCCAGCTTGCGCAGGTTGAGGGCTCCGCGGACCTCCTTGGGCTGCTCGACCGGGGTAGCGGGCTGATCCGAGAACGGCGTTTGTCGGCGGAGCTGTGCACGCCTTCTGCCCTCGGCGGTCGTCGGCAACCATTGCTCGATTTTGTCTTGCAGGTCCTCAATACGAAACGGCTTGGCCAGCAAATCGTCCATGCCCGCTGTGATGCACATCTTGCGCTCATCCTCGCTGGCTAAACCGGTGAGCGCGATCACCGCCGGCTGATCCTCGGCGGGAAGGGTGCTCCTCAGGCGCCGAGTCGCTTCGGTGCCATCCATTTTCGGCATGCGGATGTCCATCAATACCATCGGGTAGGTGTGCTCGGCGAAGGCCTCCAACACCAGGCTGCCGTTGGGAACCACGTCGGCTTGGTAGCCCAATCGTTCGAGCATCCGCCGTGCGACCATTTGATTCGAGGGGTTGTCCTCGGCAATCAAAATTCGAGCATCAAATTCCCGCTGCGGTCTCTTCGATGGCGGCGCGTCTCCTGTGACGCCCGTCTGGGCTCGGCCGGCGGCGCCCCCACGCTCCGGCTCGCCGTAGACGAAGCTCAGGTTGAGATGCTCGGCCATTTTTTCGAATAGAACGTTCTCATGGTAGGGCTTGGTGACGACGTCGTCGCAGCCCGCTTCCAAGATTCCCCGCTGGTCGTCCTCAAATGCCGAAGCGGTCAGGGCCAGAATCGTCGTCCGACCCGTGACCAGCTTCGCTTCCTCTCTGCGGATGTTCCGAGTGGCTTCATAACCGTCCATCACCGGCATGCGCATGTCCATCCAGATCAAGCTCGGTCGCCACTCCCGCCAGCGCTCCACGGCTTCTAGGCCGTTCCTGGCGGTGCGGACGGGGAATCCGACGCCTTCGAACAATCTTTTGAGCACAGCGCGGTTTTCCGTGTTGTCGTCGGTGATGAGAATCTTGGGCGGTTTTTCCTCGAGACCGAGGGCCACCACTCGACGATCTTCTTTCTTGGCCAGCTCGGGATCCGCGGTGGGCAAGGGGAGGGCAAAGGCGAAAGTGGATCCCTCGCCCGGCCGGCTATCGACCCTGAGGGTGCCACCCATCAGCTCTACAAGCCGTTCGCTAATGGCAAGGCCCAGGCCGGTGCCTTCTTTTTCGGCCCGCCCTGCCGCGGTTTGTTGAAACGGCTCGAAGAGCTCGCCGAGCTCGTTTTCCGGAATACCGACCCCGGTATCGATGACCGCAAAATCGATCAGATGGGATTTCATGCCGACCTTCAAGGTGACGGCTCCGCGGTTCGTAAACTTCACCGCGTTTCCCATCAGATTCAGCAGCACTTGGATCAGACGTCCGCTGTCACCTTCGACCGCCTGAGGGACGGAGTCTTCGATCTCAATGCTCAGGTCCAGGGACTTTTCCTCGGCCTTAGGGCCGACCATCTCACCGACGTCTCGGCACAATCGATGGAGCAGGAAAGGCTCTCGGGCGAGCGTCAGGCGCCCGGCCTCGATTTTGGCCAGGGAGAGCACGTCGTTGATCAGTCTCAAGAGGTGATCACCGCTGCGCAGGATGACCTTTAGGCTCTCCCGATGGCCGGCGGTCAGCTGGGGGTCACGTTCCATGAGCTGGGCGAACCCCAGAACCGCGTTGAGGGGTGTCCTCAGCTCGTGGCTCATATTGGAGAGGAAGATGCTCTTCGCTTGATCTGCTTCCTGGGCCTTGCGTCTTTCCTCTAGAGCCTCCTCGAGCGACTTCAAGGCCCTCCTCTTGGCGTCGAGAGCCGACCCCTCGGAGGCCTTGAGCTGAAGCACGGTGTCTTTAAGCTCGCCGGTCCTGAGATCCACCAGCTGCCTGAGCTCTTCGCTGCGCCGTTCCAGGGCGCTGAGACGCCATCTCACACCGGTGTAAATCAACCCGGCACCAAAGGCGGCGTACAAACACCAAGCCCACCAAGTCTCCCAAGGCGCGTACTCCACAAAGATCGGCACCTGCAGGCCGGTCTCGTTCCACACCCCTTCGCTGTTGGCGGCCTTGGCCCGAAATGTGTATGAGCCCGGGTCGAGATTGGTGTAGACCACCGGCCGGTTTTCCTCCAGCTCGAGCCAATCCTTATCGAAGCCTTCGAGCTTGTAGGAAAAGCGATTCTCTTCGGGGGCCCAAAAATCAAGCGCCGCCAAGCCGAAGCTGAGGGAGGAGTCTTCGTAGGAGAGCTGGATCGGAGTCTGTTTGGAAAGCTCCTTGGGCACCGGAACGGCCCGATTGCTGATTTCGAGATGGGCGATCGCCATCGGAGGTGGCGGGGTTTTGAGCTCGAGGTTTTGGGGGAAGATTCGGTTGAATCCATTGATTCCGCCGAAAAACAGGGCGCCGTCACGGTCTTGGAAGTAGGCCCCGTAATTGAACTCCCAATCCTGAAGGCCGTGGCGCGGCTCGAAGTGTCTGAACGTCTCGGTTTCTGGATCGAAGCGGTGCAGGCCGCGGTTGGTGCTCAACCAGATGCCGCCATCGACATCGGAGAGGATGCCGTAGACCGTATTGTTGGGGAGGCCGTGGGCTTCGCTCCAAGAGCGAAACTCCGCTTTACCGGCTTCGAGGTCCAGGGATTCCAATCTGGCAAAACCGGCGCTCAGGGTGCCGATCCATAGCCGGCCGAGAGCATCCACGTGCAAGCAAGAGACGGATTCCGCAGGCAACGAGCTCGGGTCGTCCGCGGAGTTGCGGAAGTGGGTCACCTTTCCGGTCTCGAGATTCAGATGGTCCAGGCCGGTGTTGTAAACCGCCAACCAAAGACTGTCGGGACCCGCTTCGGCAATCCTCGGGATGCGATCGGAACCCAAGCCGCTGCGCCCTGGTCCCATCCCGAAGACCCTGAAGGTCTCGGTCTCTGGGATGAATTGCGCCAAACCCCCGCCCGAGGTGCCGACGAATACGGTTCCGTCGCTGTTCTCGAAGAGGCTCATGATTTTGTTGTCCGGCAGGCTTCCCGGATGTTCGGAGTCGGGCAGGAAGACGGTGAAGGTTTCTGCGCCCGGAGGCAATAGGATCAATCCCTGCCTTTGGGTACCGACCCAGAGACGGCCCTCACGATCTCCCAGCAGGCTCATGACGCGAATGTCGCGAGGAAATCCAGGGAGGGTCCCCGGCTCTGGGAAAGGTCTCAGCTCATCGGTTGGGGCTCGTCGCCTCAACAAGCCCCCAAAGGTCCCGATCCAGAGGTCCTGGTCGGGAGTGCCGGCAAAGGCGTAGATGGAGGGCGCTCCGTCGGTTTGGTCTGCTGGATATCGACCGAGAGCTAGGCTGGCGGGATGCCAACGATCCACTCCTCCCTTCAGGCTGCCGATCCACAACATACCCCCTTGATCTTCGAGCACCGAGTAGAGCTCGTTGTCGGACAAGCTGTGCGGGTCCGCGCTCCGCTCCCGATAGGCGTGAAATCCCCCGGTTTCGGGAAGAAATAGGTAGAGGCCGTTCGAGGTCACGATCCACATCCGCCGACCGCGATCGAAGAAGATCTTATTGATCCGCATGCTGGACGAGGGCTCGTCCTCGAGACTCAGCCACTCGACCCGGTCGACATCGTCGACTCGCCCGACCCGCTGGCCGGCGGCAGCCCACAACTTTCCGTCCGGGTCCAAGGCCAAGGCGGTGATTCGACTCCGCTCAAACGGCCGCGCAACGCCGGCCACCGGGCGACCGGCAATCCACTGCACGCGACCGATACCGCCGAGGTGGGAGAACAGCACTTGACCTTCGGGATCTTTGACGAAGTGGTTGACCCGCTTCAGGGTCGCGGGCTCCTGCTGCCAAAAGGGCAGGGAGATCAAGGACCCGTCGAGGATATCCAGCAGAAATAGGCCGTTCATGCTGCCTATCCACAACTCGTGGTCGCTGTTCCACAAGGTTGCCAAAATCTCGCCGACATCTAACCGCTGACCGTCGGCCAGGGACTTGACCACATGGCGAAACTCACCGGTCTCTGGATTGTAGGAGTCCACCGTGCCGGCGTCGGTGCCGATCCAGAGCCGGCCGCTGCGATCTTCGTTGATCGATTTGATGCGGTTGTCGGAGATCGAGGTCGGGTCGTCGGGGCGGTTTCGGAAGTGAAGGAATCTGGCGCCGTCCCAACGGTTTAGGCCGTCCTGGGTGCCGATCCACATGAATCCCGCCGAGTCTTGAAAAATCGCATGAACAGAGGCTTGGGAGAGCCCTTCTTCCGTGCTGAGATTCTCGAAGCGGAGATAGGGAGCCTGAGCCGTGGCAGGAAACACATGGCAGCAAAGGGCCCACGCCCAAAAAAGACAGGGGAGTATGGGTGTCCTCTGATGGAGGACCGGCTGGCAGAGTATTTTTCGCATACCGACCGGCCGGATGGTACCACAGGAAGAGGAAACCATTCGAGGCGGCTTATTACCGACCCCAACCGCGATGTATGTTCGAGAAATAGTCTAGATGCGATGGAATCGGCGATAAAAATGGGGCCCGAAGGCCCCACCGATGTTGCTGTGAGCTGCGGGTGCTGCTCGGAAGAGGGCACCCGGTTGCCTACTCCTGCTGGATCGGAGGAGCGGTGGTCAGAGGTCGCTCACCCCAGTTGGCCGGAGGTGGAGCCTGACCCGGGAACCCGACGACCGCGGGGGTGCCGAAGATCTCGGGATACGTTGAAATCCAAGCATTCTCGTTGACCCAGGGGTTGTTGTTGAGCCAAGTGTATTCATTGACCCACGGGTTGTTGGTGGGAGTCGGCGCGGCGCCGTCCCACAGGTTGTAATCGACGTCCGGAAGCTCGTTGACCCAAGGATTGTTTTCGACCCCGACCCACGGGTTGTTGGTCGAGAACACCACGCCTTCAGTCGGCACATAGCTGCCGTCCCAGAGGAAGTGGGGCTCACCGTTGACCGTAATGTAGAGGTTGCCGTCGTCATCTTGGCGAACCGGTCCACCCCAGTGTTGGTCGTCGTCGAGGTCCGCGGCGACATCCAATCCGTTGTTGCCGCAGCCGACCTCGTCGGACAGCACGGCTGAGATGGCATTGATCAAACCGGCCCCCTGTTGGAGCGGGTTGTAGGCGTCGTCGCCGGCCGCGTCGACAGCTACGAGCGCGGAGGAGGTCAGCTTGCACTTGACATCGTCCGGGTTGAGGCTGGGGTCGAGCTGCAACAGCAGAGCCACCACGCCGGTGGTGACGGCGGTGGCCTGCGAGGTGCCCGAGAGTTGGTAGAAGCGCGGCGGAATAGACCACTCCGGAAACATCTCGCCGAGGTAAGAATCGGCGGGTAAGGCGGCGGTAATGTGACCTCCGTAGGCGACCAAGTCGGGTTTGATCCAGCCGGTCGCGGTGGGGCCTGCGGAGGAAAAGGAGGTCAGCCGGTCGTCGGACGGATCATAGGGCGAGTAGCTATCGGTGATGGCGCCCGCAGTGATCACATAGGGATTGTTGCCCGGCACTCCGATGGTGAACGGATCCGGACCGGAGTTGCCGGCGGAGGTAACGACCACGATCCCCGCCCTCCAGGCGGACATCACGGCCCTGTTCAGGGGATCGTCCCAATAGAAAGACTGCGGAGCTGCGCCGAAGGAGAGATTCAAGACCCTGATGTCGTAGGTGTCTTTGTTGGCAACGACCCAGTCCAGACCACGGATCACATCGGAGTAAGTGCTCAAACCCGAGGCATCGAAGGCTTTGACGGAAACCAGGTCGGCTCCCGGTGCCATGCCGCGGTAGAGGCCGAAAGCTCGGCTCGAATCCATGATCACGCCGGTCACGTGGCTACCGTGTCCGTTGTCGTCGTTGGTGACGCCTTTCGACCAAGTGGAGACGACTTCGTCGGTCAGTGCGTCGTATTGGGCTAGGACCCGTGACTCTCGGTCACGATTCTTCTTCAGCCCGTCAACCCTCCAATAGCCGGTGTCGACAACCGCCACGGTCACGCCGTCTCCGTCGAGACCGAAGGCGTGAAGGATGGCGGCACCGGTTTGGGCGGGGTAATGGGTGTAGGTGTCGAAGGATTTGGTGTTGGAAGGCTGATCACCGGGGACCGAAGCCATCTCGACCTCTCGGTCCTTCCACACCTTTTTGGTGCCTGGATGCCGGGCGACCTGAGCCACCTGATCCCGGGTCAGCAAAGCGGCGACCCCTCGGATAATGCCGAGCTCGTGGGTCACGCTGCCGCCGACGGCTCGAACCGTCTCACGGGCCTCCTGGGCGGAGCTTCCAGTGATGATCCACGTGGTCTGTGAGGTGTCGGTTTGGGCATCCGCCGCCAACGTCGTTGGCGCAGGTGCCAACAAAGTTGCCGCTGCAAGAAGAATGACTAGGGCGTTCGCCCGTGAGGACCGTAACCGAGGCTTCAAATTCCAACTCATAAGGCCACCTCCGACTGCGTCACTCGAAGCTCCGAGACCGAAGAGCACCAAGGCTCTCTGAGGCGGTCGCAGGTCCCAGGATCTTCAAGTTGAATAGGGGGGACGCAGAATCGATTTTGTTCGCAAGAGCGCACCGCCAAATCATAGATCCTGAGCATAGCAATATTCGCGCCAACATTGGTTGTCAGTGATGAAATTAATGGTCTCGAGATCTCATCTTTATCGCTCTGGGTTGTTGCGGCATGCGCTCGCACAAGGCGCCGAATTGCGCCCAATAGGTTGAGGTCCTGCCGCCTCTTGACGACTGGTATGATTCGCGGGACCAAGACAGCCGGAATCTAGCCGGCCGGTGAGTCGTAGATGGCTATCGTGGAAGGCTGATGTCCAGGGTCTTCTGAAAGGGTGATTTGTACGAGGAAACCTTTTGACTGGAAGGGCTCACAGCGACGATCTGATCCGGGCCATGACGCAACGGGCCCCGATCATCATCTTCGCTCTCGACGGCGAGGGCAAAGTCACCTTCACCGAAGGCCAAGGGCTCGAGGAGCTGGGCCTGATGAAGGATCGGACGCTCGGCCGCTCGGTTTTCGACCTCTACAAGGCTTATCCCGAGGTTTCCGATCCGTTGGCCAAAGGTTTGGCGGGGGAGGAGCTCAACTGGTCGGTGGAGGTCGAAGGAACGAGCTACGAGGTCGTGGTGACGCCACTGACCGGTGGTGGGCTGGTAGGGGTAGCGAGGGACGTCACCGATCAGCTGAAGGCGGAGAGAGCCCTCAAAGCCTCGGAGGCGAAATTCGCCGCCGCCTTCCGGCACAGCTTGGATTCCGTCCTGCTGACCGCGGTTCCGAGCGGTGAAATTCTGGAGATCAACAAAGGCTTTTCTCTGATCACCGGCTATGGGCGCCGGCAAGCGGTGGGCAAGACCACTCTCGAGCTGGGCATTTGGGCGGATCCGTCCCAGCGAGAGCAAATGTTCGCGACGCTGAGGAAAAACGGCAAGCTCGAAGGTGAGGAAGCCTCGATACGAAGCGCCACTGGGCAGATTCGCGAGTGCCGGCTTTGGGGTGAGGTGTTGGAGATTGAAGAGGTCCCTGTGCTCCTGACCGTGGTTCGGGACGAGACCGAGCAGAGGTCCGCCGAGCGGGAGAGAGTCAAATTCATCGCCGAGCTGGAAGCGAAAAACCGCGAGCTGGAGCAATTCGCGCTGACGGTCGCCCATGATCTCAAAGCGCCGCTGATCTCGATCCAAGGTTTGATCGAGCTCGCCACGGAGGATCTGCGCGCCGACGATCCGGGCTCCGCGGTCGGCAATTTGAAACGCATCGAGTCGGCGACCCGCCGCATGTCCGACCTGTTGAGCTCCGTCTTGGCGCTGTCCCGCGCCGGGCTCGTCTTCGACCGACTCGAAAGGGTAGATCTCCAGGAGGTGGCTCGAGAGGCGGTAGAGCAATCCGCCGCGGTGGCCAAAGAGAAGTTGGTCATCGATATCTCCGAGTCCCTAGGGACAGCGGTGGGAGATCGAATTCGGCTTTTACAGGTCTACCAGAACCTCATTTCCAACTCGGTCAAATTCATGGGCGATCAAAAGCGGCCCCGGGTGGAAATCGGTGCTCGCCAGGTAGGGCAGGAGCGGGTCTATTTCGTCCGCGACAATGGAGCGGGCATTGAAGCTGATGACCTCGATCAAATCTTCGACCTCTACTTCCGACGCCGCCATCGTTCGGTAGAAGGAAGTGGCATCGGCTTAGCTTTGGTCCATCGGATCGTCGAGGCTCACAACGGCAGGGTTTGGGCCGAATCCGCCGGGCCGGCCACCGGCTCTACCTTCTGCTTCACCTTGGGATTCAACGAGGCCGATCCCAGCCCGAGCTGAGATCGGTCCGGGCCGAGGGCGAAGAGTGGGCTCGGCGATTTGGGGCGAATGGGACCTTTCCGACGTCGAAGTGATTGGGAAATGGCGTCGAAGGTCACGCCCATTCTCTCCGCCATCAGGGCCGCTAGAGAGGTGTCGGCGACCCCCGGGATGAATTGGTAGGTCGACCGTTGATCGGGGTCGATTTCCACCTGCAGGAAGCGCAGCTTCTCGATGGGAGGTCGTTGCTCCAGATCGCGGGCGAAATCCAAAAAATGGGTGGTGATGAAGGCCATGGGATCCGCTTCGTCCAGCAGCCGGAGCACCAAAGAGAAGACTTCTGTACCCTCTGAGGGATTGGTGCCGGAGCACAGCTCGTCGAGGATGATCATCGACGGCATTTGCATGGCGTCAAACATGGATCGGATTCTCTCCAGCTCACGGCCGAGCCTGCCCTCCGCATGGGCGACGGCTTCGTGCTCGATCAAAGAGACGAACATGCCTTCTGCCTTGACCAACCGAGCTTCGGCGGCTGGGACGTAGAAGCCGCCTTGGCCCAAGAGCTGAGTCAGCCCTAGGGCTTGAAGCAATCGGGTCTTGCCGCCGGAATTCGGACCCGTGATCAATGTGACGGATTGGGCGTCCTGCTGATGAATCCGGGCCGGAGTCGGGACGCCGCCGTCGATGGCCAGCAGGGGATTGAAGACTCCCTCCAGGCGGAGCCGTCCGCGATCCTCGACGGTGGCCAGGCTCATGGTGAGACCCCGAGAGGCCATGCGCTCTTTCCATTGGTGGAGCGCCAGGTAGATCTCCAATTGACCGAGCAGCTGCCCCAGGCCCATCAGCGGAGTCGCCAGCCTGTCGTAGACGTCTTGCACCAACCGGCTCATGATCGCTTCGTCGTGGAGTCGAAGCCCGTGCCAGAGCATCGCCTTGGCCTTCGAGACCCATCGCTTCAAAGGGGATTGGTAGAAGGGATTCTGGTCGTTGGCATGGAGGCCCGTCACTTCCAAGTCGGTGATTTTTCCTGTGGCACCGACCCGCAGATTGATGCTTACGGAGGCTCGGTGGGAATCGTAGCTCACCAAAGCCTTGACGATTTCGTAGGCCTCGGAAGCCTGTAGCTCACGCCCGACCTGCTCCAGCCTTCGGAGACCTGAGCGCGACGCGGAGAAGCCAGACACCATGTCGTCGATGACCTGTTGAACCAGCCGGAAGAGATCGATCCGAAAAGCGTCGATGTCCAATCGTGCCAGCCGGCCCGGCACCTTGAACATGTTGATGAGGTCGTAGATTTGGGCGTAGAGGTGCTCGACCCGCCTCAGCATGCTCGGATCTTCGTCCAGCTCCTTGAGAATCTCTTGGCGCAGGGCGATGGAGTCGAAGTCCGAAGGGGGCTCCACCAAGACCCGAAAGTGAAATTCCGGGTTGATAGCGTATTTCTTGCCTTCCAGGGAGACTTTGAGATGACCTGCGATCAGCTCTCGAAGGAAGAGGTCCTGGGCGAATTGATCGGGCTGCCAGCCGTGACCGGCGGATGTTTGTGCGAGCGCTGCGTCGATTCCCGGTGCGTCTCCTCGGCCGGTAAACGCAAGGCCGAAAAGCTCGTGCAGCTGTTGATGGTCGACATCGAGACTGGGAGTCGAGTTGAGCAGATCTGGGGCTCGAAGCATGGGGTCCTCCTTGTTGATCCAAGGGTTGGACCCTCGCAGACCTGGCTGGGTTCCCACTCTGGGGTCATTGCCGGTGGGTGAGGGCTGAGAACCGGGAAAGTAGGGCCCGGCGTCGGAATCCGGCCGAGCTTCCGAGGGGATCAATAACCCGAGAGCTGATCGATGACTTGCGCCAAGCTCTCGGTGAGATGACCCAGTAGGCCGTCGAGCCGTTGCATCGCCTCGGGCACGGTGCCGGCGAGCTCGGTGGGGGAGAAGGACGGTTGGGTGAGTGTCCGGCAGTCCGCTGCGAGCTGAGGGATATCGACCGAGACCATGCCCGCAACCGCACCGCCGTCCAGCTGGGGCACGAGCTCGTTGAGCAGGGAGGCAACGAACGGCTGCATGGACTGAACCATGGCGGGAGGGATCGCTCGTTTTTGTTTGAGCAATCTCTGGATCAGCTGGAACGATTTGTATTGGGAGCCCGATCGCAGACTGTCGAGGGAATCCCTCAGGCTGCTGGCGGTATGAAATGCTCGTTCCCGATCGGCGGTCGACAGCTCGCCGCTGCCTCCGGCACCCGGCGGGGTGATGGTTTCGCTGAAGGGCTCGTCGAGGGAGTCCAGCTCGTCTCCCAGGGTGCTGCCCGACAACGGCCCGGAGAGTGTGCTCAGCTCCTCTTGGAACGAGCTGGTGTCCCACAGCTCGCGGTCGAGCCGGAGCGGCTCAGGCGGCCCCGTGCCCTCGACTTTGGGTAGGGCAGCCGGTGCGAAAAGCATATCCGGCCCCGAAGACTCCTCCGGGGGATCGAAGGGGGCGAAGGCGGGATTCTGCTCGGGCGGTGGAGGCTCGTCGACCGGACGTTTGCCGAAATCGTGGTCGACCTCGATGGCCATCGGGTCGAAGGATGTTTGCGGCTTTGCCGGCGGGGCCGAGGTGGCTGTCCCTGCGGCCGTTTCCGGGGTGCCGACTTCCTCAATCGACCCCAGGAGCTCGGACATCTCATTCTCCGAAGGAGTCGCTTTCAGCTCCTTGCGGACGGTTAGAGACGCCCGTTTGAGGACCGAGCCCAACAGCAGCTCGAGAAACGTGCTGAGATCCTCGTCATAAAGCAGCACGATCAACGAGTGCAGGTGGGGAGGAATCTTGGCGCGGTCCGGATGGGGTTTGATGTCGTGGCCGAAACGCCATCGGTCAATGGAGGAATTCTGATCTTTCTCCACCGCCACCACATGAAAAATCTCCTCGACTTGGGCGTCGCCGACAATGCTCTTGAGGTTGTCGGTATTGAGCACGGTGGCTAGCTCGGTGGCCTTTTGGATCATCAACGGGAAGATATCTTCCCGCTCTTGTCCCGGGGCCAGGGGCACGGTGCCCCAGGTCATGTTGTGGAGCGTGGTGAGCTCGTTGACCCGTGCCGCCAGCAGGCCCTCACGGCGTTGGATTTGGTGGTAGTCACCGGAGTAAAGGGCGCGGCGGCTGGATTCCCGCATCAGCTTGCCGAGATTTCCCAGCAGGCTGTAGAGCGGTGTCAGCGAATATTGGTCGACCCTTTCTCCCTGCTTCCAAGTCTCTACCAGCTCAGCCAGAGGAACTTGCTCGAGAAGATTCTGGATGTTCTCGGTGACCTCACTGAGGGTGGCCACAAGCCGTTCGTTGCGCTCGAATTCTTGGGCCTTTTCAGGGAAGAGCACCGGCTCGATCTCGACCCCACGCCACTTGCCGGCGGCGATCAGGCTGGCGGCGGCACCCATGATGGAGCTCGTATATTTACCCTTTAGGTCGGCGGACAGCTCACAGGTGTAGTCGCGTTCTTCCTCGCTCGGGTCCCTGGGCAGCTCTTGCTGAAATCGTTCGATCAACGAGTGAAGCTTGGCCATCTCCTGCTCGACACTCATGTGAATGCCGTTGAAAAAGAAGTCGACGTCGTCGAGCAGCTCGGCCACCAACGGGTCGGACATTTGCTCCAGCTGATCCAGAAGGTCGCCGACCCGCTGCGGAATGCCCTCGATCACCGCCAGCAGCAGAGACGCTTTGCGCAGAAATTCCTCGGTCAGGGTGGGAGGATAGTAGAGGTCGTCCCAGGGCGCGGCTTCCTCGAGATCGTCCAAGATTCGACGGACCATGCCGTAGATCTTCTGTCCGACCGGGCCGACTAGATCGAATATGCCCTCGCGGTTGTCGGGCACCGGCGGCGGCTGCACGCCGAAATGGGGGGTACCTTGAGTCACTTTCGCTTCCATGGAGGACAATGGGATTCCCAACGCAACGGACACGAGAGAAGACGCGACCAGGAAAACAGCCCGCTCGGCTCTGAAGCGGGTCGCCCCGGAGCGGGCGGTTCAACCAACGGAGGGCGGCGGTCGACACCGCATGTCGTTCTCGTCACTTTGTCTATCATGACCGCTCGCGCGGGACCAGTAAAGGGAGATTTGGAATTCTTCCTCCGAGGACGGCGGCGAGAACACGAGACGCGAAGAGCCGGCGGGCAGCTTGCGATCACGCCTTGCGGAAGGAAGGTGGAGATACATCCGAAGAGGCCTCGGAAACGATATATTTAGAAGCACGAAACCTTCGAAATCGTTGGCTCCGATCGCGGGTGACCGCCGTCCGCGCTGTAGGGCCAACGCTGCCGATTTACCAAACGGGAGCTCTTCATGAGACTGACCATTCGCAGCATCGCGCTTTGTACGGCGCTCGTCCTAACAGCCGTTCCGTCCTTTGGCCAGCAGGACTTTTCCAATGTCACCATCGAAACGACCAAGGTTGCCGACGGCCTCTACATGATGGTCGGTGCAGGTGGCAATTTGGGTGTTTCCGTCGGCGAGGACGGGGTCTTTCTGGTCGATGACCAATACGCCCCGCTGACCGACAAAATCCGCAAAGCCATCGCTGCCGTGACCGACCAGGAGATTCGCTTCGTGGTCAATACCCACTGGCACGGTGATCACACCGGCGGCAACGAGAACCTGGGCTCCGGTGGAGCGGTGATCGTCGCCCACGGCAACGTCCGAGAGCGAATGTCCACCGAGCAATTCCTGGCTCTTTGGCAACAGACGGTCCCCCCTTCACCCAAAGCCGCCCTGCCGGTGATCACCTATGACGACTCGGTAACCTTCCACCTGAATGGACAGACGATCCATGCCTTCCACGTTCCCCCGGCGCACACCGATGGCGATTCGGTGGTGGTCTTCAAGGAGCTGGACGTGATCCACGCGGGTGACCTCTTCTTCAACGGTCTTTATCCATTCATCGACGTCGGCAGCGGTGGCCACATTGACGGCGTCATCAAGGCTGTCGAAACCATTGCCGGCCACGCCGGCGAAAAGACGAAGATCATTCCCGGTCACGGACCGCTGGCCGACAAGAGCGACCTGATGGCCTACCACGCCATGTTGGTGGCGGTTCGGGACGCGGTGAAGCCGCTGGTGGAGCAAGGGAAGTCCAGGGACGAGGTGATCGCCGCCAAGCCGACCGCCGCTCTAGACGAGAAGTGGGGTCAAGGCTTCCTCAAGCCGGACGTCTTTGCCGGCATCGTTTTCGACGGTTTGACGGCCGACAAGAAGTAGCCGTCCGCCTACGCCTCCGGCGAGGGTCGGAGGCGCGCCCATCCTGGGTGATGTTAGAGTCGAAGCTAGGTTGATCAGCACTGAGGGCTTCACCATGGTTCCACCGGTTGCCACCGCCGAGGCAGAAACACCATCCACCTATGGAACGGCATCCCCGCCGCCGAATATCGAAACGACAGTCGATGCGCTTTTGGCCGCTCAGCGGGCCAATAGGTGGGCTGTCTCCTCGAGCTCGGCCAGCGAGCGTATCGGCAAGATTCGTCGCATTGCCGAGTGGGTGGAGCAACATCGAGACGCCATTCTCCAGGCCGGGTATGACGACTTTCGCAAGCCTGCCACCGAGGTCGAGCTGACGGAAATCTATCCCGTGCTGACCGAGGCACGGCATGTCTGTCGGCACCTTAAGCGTTGGATGCGTCCGAAATGGGTCAAGCCGTCCCTCGCGATGATCTCCACGCGATCACAGATCCAATATGAAGCGAAAGGGGTGACCCTCATACTTTCGCCTTGGAACTACCCGTTCAACTTGACGGTAGTTCCGTTGATTTCGGCGATCGCCGCGGGAAATTGCGCGATTCTCAAACCGTCGGAAATGACTCCGGCCATGTCGGGCTTGGTGGCACGCATGGTCACCGAGCTGTTCGACCAGCACGAGGTAGCGCTGCTCGAAGGGGATGTCGAGGTCGCCCAGGCCTTGCTCGCTCGCCGTTTCGACCACATCTTCTTCACGGGCAGCCCCCAGGTGGGAAAAATCGTGATGGAAGCGGCTTCGCGGCATCTGACCACCGTCACCTTGGAGCTGGGTGGCAAGTCACCGGTGGTGGTCGACGAGTCCGCCCACTTGCAGGACGCCGCCGACAAAGTGGCTTGGGGAAAGCTCATCAATCAAGGGCAGACCTGCATCGCTCCGGACTACGTGCTCGTGCATCGCAAGGTCTTTGAAGCGTTTAAGGACGCCTTGAGCTCCACGATTCAAAAATTCTACGGGCACGACAGCGCGGCTCGGCGGCAGTCGCCGGATCTGGCGAGAATCGTCAACGAGCGTCACTTCCGCCGTCTCAGACGGCTTCTGGACGAATCCGTAGCCCAGGGGGCCAAGGTCGCTTTCGGAGGAGAAACCGTTGCCGAGGAGCTGTGGATTGAGCCCACATTGCTGGAACAGGTGCCGGAGGGCGCGCCGGCGATGCAAGAGGAGATCTTCGGTCCGATTCTGCCGCTAGTGCCCTTCGACGATCTCGACGATGCTCTCGCCAAGATCCGTTCCAAGGAAAAACCTCTCGCGTTGTACGTGTTTTCCAGCCGTTCCGACGCCGTTCGCAAAGTTCTGCAAGGCACCTCGTCCGGTGGCGCGTGTGTCAATGAGGTGGCGTTGCACTTTTTGCACCCGAACCTGCCTTTTGGTGGCATCAACCACAGTGGTCACGGAAGCTCACACGGCGTGTACGGCTTCAAAGCCTTCTCCCACGAGCGGGCAGTGCTGAAGCACACCCGATTCAGCGCTCTGAAAATGATGGCCCCCCCATACACGGATTGGGTAAAGAAGCTGGTCGGCTTGACGGTCAAATTTCTATGAGCGATAGCTAGTTGCGACACCACGGTCACGCTTCTGTCGATCGTGACATGAGCCGCGGAGCGCGGCACGGACCCTCTCCGAGCAAGTTGCTCAGCATCAGTGTTCTATCTCTGGCTTTCTTGGCTCCTCATGCTCTTTTAGCTGACTCGGGCAGCCCGCCTCCCGCCGAAGCCATCAAGATCGAAGAAGTGAAGATCAACGGCTTGCCCTTGGGTAACGGGCGCCGGCTCCCCGACCTAGAGCTCGAGCATTCCTGGGACGGCGAGGTGCTGCGAATCGCGTACTCACCTCACACCGCGGTGTCGCTCACACTGGCTCCCGTAGAGGTGGCTCCCACGACGAGCCCTCCCGGGACCGCCGAGAGCCTTAAGCTTGGACGTTATCGATACGAGTTCCTGGAATCCGGCTCCCAGCCGGTGGAGCTCGAGCCCGGCGAGCGGACCATCCGTTTTCGCGGCCTGCCGATTGGGCATCGGATCTTACGAATCGAGAGGATCTCGGGCGACCGGCTAAGAGCCCGGGACATCGAAATACGCATCGTCGCTCCCTTCTGGCGATCCCCTCCTTTGACCTGGGCTTACGGAGCGCTGCTCCTTTGGGTAGCTTTCGGTCTAGGCAAATGGATATGGGCTCGTCGACGCCGGACCTCGGACCTGACGCTGGAGGTCCAGAGGATGCAGGGCCAGAAGCTCGAAAGCTTGAGCACCCTTGCGGGCGGTGTGGCCCACGATTTCAACAATCTTCTGGTCGGTATTTTCGGCTATGCGGAGCTGGCACGTTTGGAAGTGGAGGAGCACTCCAAGCTCAGCGGTTATTTGGACCGGATCGAGGAGTCCGCCAATCGGGCTGCTGAGCTGGCCCGCCAGATGTTGTTTTATTCCGGCAGGGGAAGCTTCACGGTCGCTCCGCTCTCACTCTCCGACTTGGTTCGCGAGGTCGCCAGGGAGCTAGGGTCGAGCCTTGCCGGCTCGACCAGCATCCTTTTGGAGCTGGAGCGTCACTTGCCGCCGATCGAAGGCGATGCGGTGCAGCTCAAGCAGATGGTCAGGAATCTGATCCTGAATGCCGCGGAGGCCCTAGACGGCAAACCCGGCATCATCGTGCTGGCCACCGGTTTCATGGTGCGGAACGGCGAAACCGGCGGGGCGCCGGGCGAAGCGGCGCCGAAAGGGAATTGCGTTTTCTTAACTGTCGACGACACCGGCAAGGGCATAGAGAGAGAAGATATCGATCGCATCTTCGATCCGTTCTTCAGCACGAAGTCCTCCGGTCGGGGCCTGGGTCTGCCGGTGGTCCAGGGGATTGTGCGGGGCCACAACGGGTTCTTGAAGGTGTCCAGCACTCCGGGAAGGGGCTCGACCTTCAGGGCCCTTTTCCCGGCAGTAGAACGGGAGAAGGTGGAGTCCGACACCTCGATAGACAGACCGCCACGGACCGAGCCGTGGACCGGACGAGTGCTGGTGGTCGATGATGAGCAAGCGGTCCGATCGGTGGCGGCGAGCTATTTGGAGCGTCTCGGCTTCGATGTGGTGACGGCGGACAGCGGCGAGCAAGGTCTCGAGATATTCGACGACGGCTCAGGGGCCATCGATTGGGTGCTCTTGGACATCTCCTTGCCCGGGTTGGACGGCGTGGAGGTCGCTCGTCGGCTCCGCCGGTCGGTCCCTGAGATCCCGATCATCATGTCGAGCGGATTCGACAAGGAGGAAGCCTTCAGGGGCCGTCAGAGCCCTGCGGACGGCTTCATCGAGAAGCCTTATCGCCAAGCGGATCTGGAGCGTGTGGTGGAAGAGGTCTTGCATCGGTTTGCAGCCGAGCCCTCGCCTCCCGAGCCGCCTGCTGATCCATCAGCTGAGACAGCTGGTCGAAGGTGACCCCAAGCCGTTGAGCCGTTTCCTGTGCCAGGGAGCTGGCCGCCACGCCGGGAATGAATTGATAGGTGGAGGTGGCTTCCTTGCCCGGCTCCACCTGCAAGAATTGCAGGCGGGGCAAAGGACGCTCTTGCTCCAAACTCCGAGCGAAATCCAAGAAGTGGGTGCTGACGAACGCGCCGGCTTTCATCCGTTCGAGCAAGCGCAAAACCAGGGAGAAGATCTCTACGCCTTCGGCCGGATTGGTACCGGAGCACAGCTCGTCCAAAATCACCAAAGACGGCGAGCCCACATGGGCGAAGAGACTCCGAATCTTCAGCAGCTCCCGGCCGAGGCGACCCTCGGCTTGGTCGGCGGTTTCGGTTTCCACCAAGGAGACGAACATGCCGCGAACAATCGGCAGCTTGGCGTAAGAAGCGGGAACATAAAGACCGCTCTGGGCCAACAGCTGGCTGATTCCCAGGCTCTGGAGCAGCCGCGTCTTGCCTCCGGAATTCGGGCCGGTCACCAGGGTCAGCGCGGAGTCGTGGTCGAGCGCGAGACCACAAGGCACGGGCTGGAGCTGCTCGCCGAGCAGAAGCGGGTTGCTGAGATCCCGGAGCTCGATTTTAGAACCGACTTCCAAATCCGCTAGAGAGGCGGGCAAATCAGCCGAGCGCAGTCGATCTCTAAATCCGATAGAGGCCAGGTACAGCTCCAAATGCGCGGCGATCTGTACGAGGGACACCAAAGATGGAGCGACTTCCTCAAAAACCCGGTGAAGCACTCCTTGAACAATGGCTTTCTGGCTGAGATTAGAGCCGACGAAGAAAGCTTTGAGACGAAGCCACCATTGCCGGGTCATGGATTGGAAGAGGGGGTTATCCCTATTCTCCACCATGTCGAGGAGGCGAAGGTCCTTGATCTCTCCGTCGGCACCGATATTTAGCGACAGAGTGAGGGTCGTGCGGCGGGCCTCGTATTCGAGCAAATCGCAAAGACGCTGGTAGAACGGAGCGCTCTGCATGGATTTTCCGCTTTCGTGCAAGCGCAGCAGGCCGGATCGCGCGTCGCCGAACCCCTCGGTCATCTGATCGATCACCGCTTTCGATTCCCGCAAGATGTCGAGGCGAAAGGCGTTGATGTCCAGCTGTGCGGCGTGGTCCGGTGCCTTGAACATGTCCAAAAGTGTCGACAGACGTCGATAGAGAGCGCGACACTCCCGAAGCAATGCCGGCTCATCCTCCAGCTCGCGCAGAATGTCCTGTCGAAATGTGATCGCCTCGACGCTATCCGGAGGGTTCGAGATCGTCGACCAAAGGAATGCGTGGTTGATGGGGAAACGCAAGCCGTCGATCTCAACATGGAACGAGGAGCGAATCAGCTCCGCCAAGAAGAGGTCGTCGGCAAATAGCTCCGGTTGCCAGCGGCCGTCCGACGCGGCGGAAAAGCAGTGGTCCAGCCCCTGGGCGCCCTCCTTACCTAGATACGACAGCTCGAGGAGCCGCTCCACCTGATCAGGGTCCAAGGACAACCGCTGGTCGAGGTGGATGAGGTCGGGAAGGGCGAAGACGGGGGCTCCGGGGCCGGCGACCATAGGGCGGCGTTTTTCTTTGCGAGCCTTCACCCAATCGAGGCTGGGCGATTCGATCTGAGAGCTAGGTATCCATGCCATAGGGCTTTGGACTCCAAAAGGGGCTGAAGGGTTCCACGACCGGTCCCCGCACGGGACCGTGCGGAGGTAGGGAGTCTCTCACAACCCGCTTTCGAGATCCCAGGCTTTGAGGGCTGGGGGCATACGGCGGTGCGGGGCTCGGTATGCCGAGACAATCGTCGGTCCAAGCCGTCGGCTTTGGGTGGAAATGCGGTCGGTGTTGGGTGGAAATGCCGTCGGTTTGGGCGGAAATGGAAACGCCCGTCTGCCGAGGCTGACGGGCGTTTGTCGGGCGGATGTTGGGATGTTACGTATGGGGGGAGATCCGCCTCCTTTTAAGCGCCGGCCAACGTTGCGACTCTGCGGTTTGAGCTCTGTCCGTAACATCCCATGTTAGCTGAAGCGGGAACGACCGAAGCCGCTCTTGGAGGCAGGATGAGCCGGAACGTTATCTCGGCGCTTATTGCTCTTGTCGGCGACCTTCGGCGGAGAGCCTTGGGTCCACACTGAGCTTCGATGCAGTGTCAAACTAAGAATAGGGCTTCGTGGGGATTTAGAAAATCCGTCGGATACTGATGTCGCTGTACGATTTCGTCCTACAAGGTCGCTGCAGATGGCCGTCGTCGGTCGGCCGTGAGAGCCGATCGAATCGCTGTCGAGCTAGGATTCGATGGCCAAATCCGGTGAGAGCAGACGGAGGAATGGTTGTCCTCATGGGCTGGACCGGGTCCGCGCCGGATCACTAGAATGGGCTTTCGAAGTTCTACCCTCCAGGGAGAAACCTTTTGACCCTTACCGCCTCCGAAACGGGGACCTTCATCGAGTTTCCCGATCGCTTGGGTGTGCTCCACCGGCTTCGATCCATCGAAGTGTATGAGGTCGGTATGGAGCCGCTTTTTCAGCTGGTCGCCGACCGCCTGGAAAACCAAGCCTATGACCGCTCGGCGTTCGTGTTCATCCTGCTCGAGCTGATCTACGAGCTGGATCTGGACACCATTACCTTCAGCGATATGTTGGGGCGGCTGGTTTTTGCCTTGACCAAGGATCTCGAGCTCGTGGGTGAGGCTTTGGAAGCGTTCGCAGAAATTCAGCAGACCCTGGAGCTCAAGCCGGACGCCGAAGCCAATGGAGGCTCAGGGGAGCCGGAAGTCGAGGTCGATCCCTGGTCCACCTCGGAGCACGAAAAAATCTGGCAAACGACTGTCGATCACGAACGTTTGATGCTCGAGCTGCAGCAGACCCAAAAGCATACATTGGATTGGGGGCTGGGAGCTCGGCTCTCGATTGAGATGGCCCTGGCTCGGCCCTCGAGGCAGAACGTTCGTCAGACGCTGCGGGACATCTCCAAGCTCAGGCGAGCTCTGACCCGATTTGAAGAGCTGCTGCGCGAGTCGGAAGAGCGATTGCTGGAAGCGATCGGTGTCCTAGGACAGGACTGAAGATCTTGCGAGAGATTCCGACGGAAGGGGAGGTTTTTTCAACCACCCTCTACGAGAGATGTCTGTGGGCAGCGCTGCTCTGGCTGATGGTTTCTATGCTCGGTCTACATCTCTTCGGTGCAGCGGAGGCTCCTTCTGCCTTGCCGGCACCACCGGTGCCAGATGTCGGAGCCGAGGCCCTCGTGGATACCGAGGCGGCGAGCACATGGATTGTGGGCCTCTTGCTGATCGGCTCGACGTTTTTGGCGTGTTTTGGGTATGCCGCCGCCCAAGGCCTGCTCTCCGCCGCCTATCCGAGCTCCGTCCAGCGCCATGACGAGGTTCACAGCGCTTCCCGTTTGCCCTATCTCGAGGTGCTGCTGCTCTTTGTTCTAGGCGGCCAGCTCGTGGGTGTCGGCTCGATCCTGCCGGCGGACATGTCTTCGGTTTTTTGGCCGTTGTGGTTGAGCCTATGTCTCTTGGTGGTGCCCTTTTGGCCCCTTCGGAGGGGTAAGGACGGGTCCGCTTTGGCTCGGGCGTTGGGCTGGCACCGGGGCACGGGTTTGCTGCGGGAGCTCGGGTGGGGGATACTTGCGTACATTGCCTCGTTGCCATTGCTGGCCGCGGCTCTGGGCGCGGCGTTTTGGCTAGCGGCTCGATCCGACTCTCCGCCACATCATCCGGTGAGCGATTGGATTACCTCCGGTGACGAGTCACAGATGGTGGCGACCTTTGTCCTGGCGACCCTTTGGGCACCTTGGCTGGAAGAGACGGTTTTTCGCGGGGCGTTCTATCATTATCTGAGGGGCAGGCTGGGCATGATCGGCTCGGCGCTCATTTCCGCCCTAGTGTTCTCAGCGCTACATCCTCAAGGGTTAGCAGCTTTGCCGTTTTTGACGACTCTTGCGTTCATTTTGGCGTGGGTTCGCGAATGGCGAGGGTCCATCGTGGCTTCTATGACCATGCATTTTATTCACAATAGCATTACACTCTTACTCGCAACTGTATTAATGGGGTGACGTCAAGTCGCCGAGGGTCTTCGAAGATGTGGTCCACATTGGCAAAAGATTCGAGCTTTCTGGCTCTAGCCGTGGTCATGCCGGTCGTTCTGATCGGTGTCGCGGTGAGCGGAGCCTCGAGCGCTCCGCCTGCTCTGTGGACTCTGATTTTCCTGGCCCTGGTGACGTTCGGATACGCCAGAGGCGTGGGGGCTCTGCATTCCGTGAGGGAGCGGGCTTTTTGGACCCACTGGACGCTCGCCTTCGCCATTTGGACGCTCGCGGTTTTGCTCGAGCTGGTGTTGGAGGTGGTCTATGGACCCGAGCAGGCCACGAGGCAATATCCCGCCGGGGTCTGGATCGATGCCCTCCGGCTATTGGGCTTCGTACCGATCTTCCTAGCCCTTGATTTGCGTCCCCACCGCGGTGACGACGGCAATCGACCCGGTCTGGTTCGCCAGCTCCAGCTGGCAGGATTTCTGCTCATGCTGGTCGGTTTGGCGCTCTATGGTTTGGCGTTGCCGGCAGCGATCGATTCTTCAGCCCGCATGTCCAATCGCGCGTTTTTGGTGGTTGGGGTTTTCCTCGGGCTCTTTTTCGGCTGGATGGCGAGCCAGCGTAGCGCCCATCGATGGCGGGTGATCTACGGCCTCCTGGCGGCAGGATTTGCGGTGCAGGTGGTCGGAGGGCTGGTGTCTCCACCCGTTGCCGGTTGGCTGGCTGCGCTGTCTTGGCTTCCGTTCCTCGCCGCCGCCCGATCTCGTCTGCTGCCGGCCGCCGGACCCCAGCATGAGCCGCCGGCGGCTCGTTGGGTGTTGCGATTCGACATGCCGCTGGTCATCACGCTGGCCATCTTGCCGGCGATTCACTTGGTGCTGATCACCTTCATGCCGGCGCCGGGCCCCCTTCAGCAGGCTCGCGGCAGCCTGGTGCTGCTGTCGATTTTAGTGCTCGGTCCGTTGGCGTTCATCGAGCACAGCCGGCTGAGGAAGCGCAGCTCTTTTTTGGAGCGGGAACAGGCGCGAGCCGCGGAAGAAATGCTCGATCGGAGCATGTTCCTCGACTCCTTGATCGAGCACAGCCCGCTGGCCATCGTCGTGCTCGACCCCGATCACCGGGTGCGTATCTGCAATCCCGCCTTCGAAAAGCTTTTTCAATGGGATCGCGACGAGGTCGTCGGCACCACTTTGGACCGCATGATCTCCACCTCGCAGAAACGACGGGAAGCCAGCGACTACACGGAGCTGGTGCTCGAGGGGCGGACGGTCCACGACACCACTCGTCGGCTGAGGAAAGACGGCACCGAGCTGGACGTGGAGCTCTATGGCGTTCCCCTGATGCGGGGCGGCGAGCTGATCGGGATCTTCGCCATTTATCAGGACGTCACCGACCGCGTTCGCGCCGAGCAGGCCCTGCGCGAGAGCGAGGAGCGTTTCCGCCGACTCTCCGACGCGACCTTCGAAGGTATCGTGGTGTCCGACGGCGAAGAGATTTTGGACTGTAACGAGCAATACGCACGTATGTTGCAGCTCGAGGTCGAAAGCGTCGTGGGGAGACCCCTATTGGATTTCGTCGCGCCCGACGACCGACAGCTGGTTCAGTCCTACATCGACGACGCCTATGAGGAGCCCTATGAGCATCGTGCTTTGCGAGCGGACAACTCGGAGCTGATCGTCGAGGTCCACGGTCGATCCCTGCCCATGGGTGGACGGACCGTGCGGGTCACCGCGGTCCGGGATATGACCGACAATCGTCGCTTTGAGGAAGAGGTCCGACAAAGCCAAAAAATGGAGGCCGTCGGTCGTTTGGCGGGTGGAATCGCCCACGATTTCAACAACCTGCTGACCGTGATCAAAGGATACGGCCAGCTGCTGACCATGCAGATCACCGAGCCCAAGCTGAGAGGTTTGGTGGAGGAGATCCTGCAAGCCTCAGAGCGGGCATCCTTGATGACCCAACGTTTGCTCGCCTTTGGACGCAAGCAGTCGGTCCAGAGCGAAACCCTGGATCTGAACCAGGTGATCGCCGGAATGGAGAAGATCCTCCGACGTCTGATCCGCGCCGATATCGATATCGACCTGCATTTGTCGAAAGGGCTCGGCAAGATTCGGGCGGATCCGAGCCAAGTCGAGCAGGTGATCCTGAATCTGGTCATCAACGCAGGCGACGCCATGCCCAAGGGCGGCATCCTGTCGATCGAGAGCTCCGATGTGGAGCTGACCGAGGACGATGCCCGCGAGGGTTATACCTCCGCTGGATCCTTTGTCTGCCTGCGGGTCAGCGATACCGGCATGGGCATGGACGAAGCCACGTTGGCCCAGGTCTTCGAGCCGTTCTTTACCACCAAGGAAAAAGGCAAGGGCACCGGCCTCGGCCTGGCTACGGTTTACGCCATCATCAAGCAGAGCAGTGGCTCGATCGATGTCGAGAGCAAGGTCGGCAGGGGGACCACGTTCCGCATCTACTTCCCACGGGTGCCCGACGTCATGACCGGGGACTCGATGGATGCCCCCTCTGCCCGCACCAACCTGCCGCGTAGTGAAGGTGAGACCGTGTTGGTGGTGGAGGACGAGCCCGGTGTGCGGGCGCTGGCGGTGGAGTTCCTGGAGCTGCACGGCTACCGCGTCATCGAAGCCAGGGATGGACGAGAGGGTTTGGAGTGGATCGAGGTCATGGGTGACGCCATCGACTTGGTGCTTTCGGATGTGGTGATGCCGAATATGAACGGACCGGAGATGGTGGCCCATCTTCATCGTCGGCATCCTGACGCCAAGGTCCTTTATATGTCGGGATATACCGATGAGGTCTTGGGTCAGCACCACCCGATGCTCACGCGCTTGCTGGTGCAAAAGCCCTTCAGCGTCGAGGAGCTGGTGCTCAAAGTTCGAGAGGTTCTGGACGGCGGACGCGCCCCGGAGGACGATGCCGACGAGGCCCTGGAGCCGGAGTCCATCCACGCCGATACCTCTGGAGACGACGATCAAGCCCAGGCCTGAGGCCCCACTATTCGCGACCCCACAGACTTGATACATTGCGCCCATGCTCGAGCTGCTCTGGGTAGGTTTTGGCGGATTTGTAGGGGCGATCTCTCGCTTCGTGTTGTCGAATTGGGTTCAGGATCAGCACGGCGGAGACTTTCCCGTCGGTACGTTGGCCGTGAATTCCTTGGGATGTTTCGCCCTCGGCCTGCTGATGGCCTCCCTGGATCGAGGCTGGTTGGGACCCCAGGCTCGATATCTGCTAGGGGTTGGCGTGCTCGGAGCGCTGACCACCTTTTCCACTTTTAGCTGGGACACCTTGGATCTCATGCGCTCCGGCTCAACCGGTTTGGCGTTGGTCAACGTGTTGGGCAATGTGGTGATCGGCTTGGCCGCGGTTTCCGTGGGCTGTTGGCTAGGGCGATCCCTTTGATCTGATGGGTTCGACTCTATTGCTCTTCGTGCACTGTGTTTGGAATTGTCTTTGGTTTTCGACCTCTCAAAGGATGTCCTATGCGTCACCTCACAACATCCCTAGTTGTATTGGCATTCGTCTGCGTTTGCTGCATGACCTCACCCCTGCGAGCGGAGGAGGGCGTGGGATACGACCCCTCCGCGGATCCCTTTGCCGATTTACAGGCCGCGCAAAAAGTCGCCGCCGCCGAGCATAAGAACATCTTGCTGAAAGTCGGCGGCAACTGGTGCTCCTGGTGCCGGATGATGGAGCGGTTCATCGGTGAGAACAAAGATCTGGAAAAAGCCCTCGATGCCGCTTTCGTCTCCATCAAGGTGAGCTATTCCGACGAAAATAAGAACGAGCGCTTTCTGGCGGACTACCCACCGGTGCCCGGCTACCCCCATCTCTTCGTGCTCAACGCCTCGGGGGAGCTGTTGCACAGCCAAGATACGGCTGAGCTCGAATCCGGACGCGGATACTCGAAGGAGGCCTTCCTCGACTTGATCAAGACGTGGGCGCCCAAGGGAGACGAATCGTGAGCCGTCTCAGCAACCTCCAGTGGATTCAAATGGCAATGGTCGTGTGCTTGGTAGCTCTGTCCTTGGGCTGTGGCGGGACGGGAGCCGAAGAGAGCCCGGATCCCTCGGATCCGGCGAGCGAAGCGGCGGCGAAGGCGCCACGTCCGGAGTTTGCGTTGGCCATCCATGGGGGGGCCGGGGTCATCTCCAAGGATATGGAGCCTGAGAAGATCGCCGAATACGAAGCAGCTCTTGAGCGGGCGTTGGCCCACGGTCGAGATCGTCTGGCGGAAGGGGCCGCGGCCTTGGACGTGGTCGAGGAGGTGGTGGTGCTACTGGAGGACGATCCCCTCTTCAACGCGGGAAAAGGCGCGGTCTTCACCCACGATGGACGCAATGAGCTGGACGCGGCGATCATGGATGGGCGAGATCTGTCCTGCGGCGCGGTAGCACGGGTGACGACGATCAAGAACCCCATCCGGTTGGCCCGCGGGGTGATGGAGCAATCCAAACACGTCTTCATGGTGGGAGACGGCGCGGAGGCCTTTGCCGACGGGCTCGGCTTGGAGCGGGTGGAGTCGGATTATTACTTCACCCAACGTCGTTACGACTCCCTACAGAAGGCCATCGAAAAAGAAAAACAAGCAGAAGAGCACGGAGACCAACACGGCACCGTCGGCTGCGTGGCCATGGACAAGGACGGCAACTTGGCGGCGGCCACCTCGACGGGAGGCATGACCAACAAACGCTTCGGGCGAATCGGTGATGTACCGGTGATCGGCGCGGGCACTTACGCCAATAATGAGACGGTCGCGGTTTCGTGCACCGGCCGTGGAGAGGAATTTATCCGGCACAACGTCGCCCACTCCGTGTCGGCGATGATGGAGCACAAAGGCTCGAGTCTCCAAGAGGCGGCGAAGGCGGTGATCCACGGCAAGCTGGCCAAAGACGACGGAGGTTTGATCGCGGTCGGGGCCGACGGCTCCATCGCTTTGGTGTTCAATTCCTCGGGCATGTTCCGAGGCGCCGCCGACTCCTCCGGGCGGTTCGAAGTCGCCATCTGGGAGTAGATCGTGGGAGGTGGACGTGGCTAGAGAGAATCGACTCGCAGGTGAGATCAGCCCCTACTTGCTGATGCACAAGAACAATCCCGTGGATTGGTATCCATGGGGTGAGGAGGCCTTGGGCAGAGCGCGGCAAGAAGATAAGCCGATCTTCTTGTCCGTCGGCTATTCCACCTGTTATTGGTGCCACGTCATGGAACGGGAGTCCTTCGAGGACGCCGGCACCGCCAAGCTGATGAACGACCACTTCATCAACATCAAGGTGGATCGGGAGGAACGGCCCGAGCTGGACGAGATCTACATGGCCGCGACCCAGCTCTTCACCGAGAGCGGAGGGTGGCCGAACTCGGTATTCCTCACCCCCAAGCTGGCACCATTTTTTGCCGGCACTTACTTTCCACCCCACGACAAGGCTCGACGCCCGTCGTTCAAAACCGTCCTGTTGTCCATGCGGCACGCGTGGCAAGAGCGCCGGGAAGACGTCGAGAAGCAAGCCGAGGAAATGGCCGTGGCCATGCGTCAGGTGCTCGAGGAGCGGGGTGCTCCGACCGACGCGGTCGCCCCGGGCTCGGTGCTGCAAAAGGCCAAGGAGTCCTTGGCCCGCAGATTCGACGAGAACCATGGAGGGTTCGGCTCGGCTCCCAAATTTCCGACCCCGTCCAACCTCTGGGCGCTGATGGAATCAGCTCGGGAGAGCGGCGACGAGCAGGCTGCTCAAATGGTGGACCAGACCCTCGACGCCATGGCCGAAGGCGGCATCTACGATCAGCTGGCGGGTGGCTTCCATCGCTATGCCACGGATCGCCGATGGAAGGTCCCTCATTTCGAAAAGATGCTCTACGACAACGGGCTCTTGATGGAGACCTACGCCCTCGACTACGCCCGCACCGGCAGCCCGGAGCGTGAACGGATTCTGCGCGAGACGGCTGAATTCTTGGCGCGTGAGATGACCTCCGACGAAGGTGGCCTTTATAGCGCTATCGACGCGGAAATCCACGGTCGGGAAGGTGAGCACCACGTTTGGACCTTGGAGCAGCTGACCGATGTATTGGGCGAGGAGGACGCGGGATTCCTGGCGCCGATCCTCGGATTCGCCGGCCCGCCCTTCTTTGATCGCGAGTATTTCGTCCTGCACTTGCCGGAGCCCTATGCTGCCCAAGCCGAGCGCCGGCACCAGACCGTGGACCAGCTGTTGGAGCAGGTACGACCGCTCAAAGCTCGCCTTTGGCAGGCTCGGCTGGAGCGGGACATGCCCCTGGTGGACGACAAGATTCTGACCGATTGGAACGGGCTGGCGATCGCGGGGTTGGCGGTGGCCGGGATGTATTTGGAAGAACCTTCGATGATCGAGCAGGCTCGACGGGCGGCGGACTTCATCTTGACCCGGGCCCGGGACGAGCAGGGTGGCCTGCTCCACAGCGTGCGCGGGGATTCCGCCCGCTTCTCCGCCTATTTGTCGGATTATGCGGCATTGGTCAGGGGCTTGCTGGCCTTGCATGAGGCGACCCAAGATCCCCGTTGGCTGGAGCACGCTGAGCGGCTCACCCAAGAGCAAATCGACAAATTGGAGGATACCGAGCAAGGAGGGTTCTTCGCCGCCGCTGAGCAGCCGGACGTTCTCTTCAGGGCGAAAGAAATCTTCGACGGTGCCCAGCCCGCGGCCAACGGCCTAGCAGCTCTCAATCTCCTGGAGCTGGCTCAGCGGGGTGACCGCGATCGTTGGTTGCCGGTGGCGGAACGCACCCTTCGGGCCTTCTCTCAAGTCCTCAACATGCGCGCGGACGGCGCTCGCAGCCTGGCCTTGGCCGCCTATCGCTATCATCGCTTGGTGGAGGGACCCTCCGAGGAGCAGGCGGTGGCTGAAACCGTGCTCGGACTGGTCGAGAGGGCTTCGCGAGCCGTGGTTCAGCCACAGCTGGCGGTAGGAGACGCGGATGCCGAGGGATGGAGGAGCTTCGAGCTGAAGCTCAAGATCCGCGATGGCTGGCACCTCTATGGTCCGGACCTCGATGCTCCGGAAGGTGAGTATGCCGAGGCCGGCGCCGGCCTCCAGCCGACGCGACTGAGCTCGACGAGCGAGCTTCGAAACATCGCCATGCCGGCTCCGGAAAACGTGTTGATCGGAGACGGCGAGGTGGAAATCTACAGCGGCGAGGTGGTCATTCGCGGCGAGATCAGGGGTGAGCCGACGCTCAGGGTCGGCTTCCAGCCCTGTGACGATCACCGCTGCTTGCAAGCCACAGAGCTCGAGGTGCGAGCCGGCTAGATCAGCAGGTGCCCGTCAGCCCCCGCCGCCTTCCTTCGACTCGAAGGCCTTGAGCTGAACCTTGTTGTTGAGGAATTTGATGTTGACCCGCGCGGAGTCGTCCTCCCAGGTGATGGATGAGGCCGACAGGGGACCGGCGCCGAGGCTTTTGTTGTCGCTCGGCTCGCCGAGAATGGACACCACCTCCTCGTAGGTCATTCCGGTTTGGACTTTGTTGAAATTCTCTTGGGTCAAACGGGTGCATCCCGTGGCCACCAGCAACAACAACAGACAGGCTGCGGCTGCGATGCTTTGAATGGATCGTGCGTTCATCTCGAAGCTCCTAGGGAAAAAGGGCCCGGAATAGCCGGGCCCTTTCACTGAATGGAGGCGATCAGTCTTTTGGACCGTTGTAGGTCACCGCGATTTGTGTTTCGGTAGCGTTCTTCTCTCGAATCAAAGTCACCGCCAGCTGGTCGATGCCCTCTTTTTTGGCCTGCAACATGATCTGTTGGGTGCCGTTCATGGTGACGGTGTTGCGCTCGATGGTGAAATCGTCGTTTTCGAGCTGTTCCTGGAACCATGCCTCGACTTTTTCCAGATCATCGGAAGTGCGTGCGCCGACCAAACCCGAAGCGGTATCGTTTTGAACCATGGTCATGCCGCCGCTGTCGTCGGCTTCGGCCCCGGGATATCGAGGCACCCATTTCGGCACATCGGACATATTGCTACCGATACGGGTCTCTCCCTCAGGTGTGGTCACGGTCAGGCCACTGGAATCATTGGCGTCCAAGCTATAAGAGCCCTCGTCGCTCTCAAAGTTGATCCGCCCCTGCTGGACTTCCGAATAGTCGAAGGTCGCTTCCTCGCCGGTGGTTTTGTTGCGGATGGTGATCTTGCCGGAGTCCGGGTCGTTGTCGACCACGTCGAGCTCGGGGTTGAGCTCGATCAGAGTTTCCACGGCCTTCGACGGGTTGGATTCGAAGTCCCGCGCGAAGTCCACGGCCTTCTTGGCGCCGTAACCCAGAATGCCGAAGAGCACGATGCCGGCGATGAGCACCAAACAACCACAGCCGAGGCCGATCTTGGCCCACAGGGGAAAACCGGTGCCGCCGGCATTTTGGCCGGACGCAGGTCCGGTGCCGTAGCTCGGTTGCGGTGGTGGCGCGGCAGCAGGGGGCGGTGGTGGTGCGGCGGCGGGGGGCGGTGGGGGAGTGCCGTTGGACATACTCTCAGCTCCTTGGAATAGGACGACGGGAAGTCGCCGAAAAATCAGATAAGGTTGGCTCGATTGACATCGCGATCTTAGCGTGAAGCTCAGGGGAAGTCAGGTGATTCCGGGATGCGGAACGAAAGGTTTGAGGCATGAAAAGACAGCGGAAGCGGCTCGGATCGGGCCCATGGACGGAGGGTCTCGGAGGCATGCTTGCGCTCGTGATCTTGGCGGTGGGTTTAGGGAATCCACGACCCGCCGAAGCGAGCATCGACCCCGCGACCTGGACATCCGTCGAAACCCGAAATTTCGTGCTCATGACCGATGGCTCGCCCCGCCGAGGGGCTGAGATCGCCCGACGTTTGGAAGAGCTGCGAAGCATCTTCGCGCGCCTCGCACCGTCTTTGGAGTTGCAGTCACCTGCTCCGACCACCCTCTTCGCCTTTCGCAATGGGGAATCCTATGCCCCGTTCAAGACCCGCGAAGATCGCGGGCGCGCCCGAACCCTGGGGCAATTTATCCGTACCCTCGACGGCAACTACCTGACCCTAGACGCCTCGGCTGCCGGCACGGGTTCCTACGCTGTCCTTTACCACGAATATGTGCACTTCTTAGTGACACACAATTTTCCAAAAGTTCCACTTTGGTTCAATGAAGGGCTGGCTGAGTACTACAGCACCTTTGAGATCGAAGAGGGTAGAGCTGTGCTCGGGTTGCCCGTAGAGCGACACCTGCGTTGGCTCGATCGCGAGAGCGATTTCTCTTTGGATGAGCTGATCGAGGCGGACAGCGCTTCGGCGGCCGGGCATGACGCGGACGAGGTCGGACGCTTTTACGCGATGTCGTGGCTCTTGGTCCATTACCTTCTGTCCGGAGGGGACGAGGAGATCGACAGCATGGTGGACTATTTCCTCCGTCTCCGGGAGGGAGAGGATCCGGGCCGCGCCTTCGAAGGAGCCTTTGACCGCCATTTGTCGACCATGGCGGGCGAGCTGAAGACCTACGCCGCGGCCGGCAACTATGCCTCCGTCCAGTTGCGGATCGACTCCTCTCGAGCCGGCAAGCCTCGGTCAAAGGCTATGGCGCCGGCGGACGTGCTCTACCATCTGGGCGATCTCTCGGTTCATCTGCAAAAGCTGGATCAGGGCGAGAAGCTCTTCCATCGGGCTTTGGAGCGCCATCCGCGGCACGGTAACACCCATGCGGGTCTCGCCTACATCCGAGATCTCCAAGCACGCTATGCGGAGGCTGAAAGCCTCTACGGAGACGCCATGGCCGGGGGCTCGTTAGGGGTGTTGGCCTATGTACATCATGGGCGCCATGCGGTGGCCCTGGCGGAAGGCGGGGGGCCGACCGCGGAGGTGCAGGCTCAGCGAGCCCGGCAGTCTCTGACGGAAGCAATCCGTTTGCTGCCGAGCTTCGGCGAGGCCCATGGGCTGCTCGCCGCCGCGGAGGCCTTGCCCGGCGGAGACCTCGAGGCGGCCCAGGAATCCATCAAAAGGGCTCGAAAGCTCTTGCCCGGTCGGGCGGATCTGACCGCCCGTCACATTCAAATCTTGCTCAAGAAACGGCAGGTCGAGAAGGCCGAGCGGCTGCTGCAGGATACCTTGCAGGCCCAAACCGACGATTTCGAGCTGATCGACGGATTGTGGGAGGACGTGGATCGAACCCGGCTGATTCTCAAATCCGACGCCGCCTTCGAAAAGGGAGAGCTCGAAGACGGGCTGCGGTACTTCGACGAGGCGGTCTCCATGACCTCGGACGAGGGTTTGAGGCTTCGATTGGAGACCCGGCTTCTGCAGTTGCAAGAAGAGGTGGCCCGAATCCGGGAGCTGAAGCGCTGAGGGCGAGCCGGGAGCTCCGGCGATTTACCGGCCTGAGTCTCGATCGGGCGTTGTCGTGACAGAGAATGGGCTTCCCCCAGCGTCCTGAGCGGGATACGATCACCGGCCCATGTGGAAATCAGGAGATCGCGTCAGTCACCGTTTCAATGCCGAGCTCGGCCCCGGCTTAGTGGTCGAGGTAGAAGGGCGGAGGATCCGGGTCTTTTTCCCGGAATCCGGCGAAACCCTTCAGATCGCGGCAGGTTCCGATGTGCTCGAAGCTATGGAGCTGGTCGAAGGGGGCCGGGCGAAGATCGAGGCCACTGGCGAAATCGTTCGAGTCGAAGCCATCGACGAGCAGGTGGTGCATCTAGCCGACGGACGCGTGCTGAGCCCGGAGGAGCTGTGGCCGATTCCGGCGGAGCCGTCGCCGCTCCAGCGCCTAAAACGGGGTCAAATCGATTCGTTTGAAGACTTCAGAAACCGTTTAGACGGGCTCCGGTTGCTGCGACTGCGCCAAGCCGACGGCTTGGGCTCGTTTCTGGGTGGGCGCATCCGCCTATTTCCCCATCAGCTCTACGCGGCCGAGAAGGCGACCGCTGCCATGGCCCAGGCCGAAGGTGACGAGCCCGGCTTCGTCCGTTGGCTGTTGGCCGACGAGGTGGGTCTGGGCAAAACCGTAGAAGCCTGTTTGATCATGAACCGCCTATTGCATCGGGGGCGGGTGGAGCGAGCTTTGGTCGTCGCGCCCGACACCCTGACGGTGCAGTGGCTCGGCGAGCTGTGGCGAAAATACCATCAGATTTTCGTGCTTTTGGACACGGATCGCCTCAAGGACGTCGCCCGTGATCACGGTCGTGACGCAAACCCCTTCGAGATTCACCCCCGATCCATCATCTCCCTCGAGCGGCTGGCCGAAGACCGGCGCCTCCAGCGGCAAGCGGTCGAGGCGGGGCTCGACCTCTTGGTGGTGGACGAGGCGCACCATCTCCGGCGTCCGTCCGGTCATCCCGGCAACGCGGCTTATCGGGCCATCCGCCCGATCACCGAGCTGGGCAAGCACGTGTTGCTGTTGAGCGCCACGCCTCTCGAGGACGATGCTCACGGCTTTTTCCGCCTGCTCCAGCTCCTACGGCCCGACCATCTGCCGGAAGAAGACTCCTTTGAAGAGCGCCTGTCTCGTCGAGATCCTCTGCCGCCGTGTACCAGCGCGGCTCGGCGCGCGGATATCGGTGGCATGCCGCCTAGATTGCCCAAACCCGTCGATCTCGACCAGAGCTCGGAATTCGCCGCTTGGAACGGCTTGATCGAGTCCTTGCGCCGTGAGCCCGCGAAAGGTCCGCTGCAGCTGGAGAAGAAAGCAGAGCGCATCTGGCGGGGCACGGCTTCGGCGGAGGCCTTGGCAAGCCTCGACGATCCAGGGGTTGCCGACGCTCAGCTGGAAAGAGCCAGGCAGGGCGATCCTCGGGTGTCCTGGATTGTGGACCAAGCCCGGGATTGGGCCAAGAAGCGCGAGAAGGTCCTGATCTTCGTGGCCCACAAGGAGTCCCTGGACCTCCTACGGCAGGAGGCGGAACGCCGTGGTCGAGCCAAGGTGGCGGTCTTTCACGAAGACTTGTCCGCCGAGCGGAGGGACCTCGAGGTGGCGCAATTCCGGTTGCCTGAAGGGCCCTCGATTCTGATCTCCACCGAGTGCGGCGGAGAAGGACGAAATTTCGAGTTCTGCCATCGCTTGGTGCTTTTCGATTTGCCGTGGCACCCGGCCGTGGTGGAGCAGCGCATTGGGCGTTTGGATCGAATCGGCCGCAACAGACCCACGGAGATCGTGTACTTCCGTCCTCCGGGCGGCTTCGTGCGCTCGTTGGCATTGCTCTACGAGGCGATCGGCCTCTTTGAGCAGCCGTTGGGTGGCCTCGAGCGGGAGCTCAGCCGAGTGGCCTCACGGGTGTCCGAGGTCGCCCTGGACGGATCCCAAGCCGAAGACGACGCGCCATCGGGCATGGAAGCCTTTCAAGGCGTGTTGGACGAAGCGCGCGAGGCCGCCGATAGGGTGCGCCAAGCCGCCTACCACGAGCTGCATAGGGATCCCTACACCGGGGACATGGCGTCGCCTATCCTGGAACGGGTGCCCGGAGAGCTGGATGGAATCACCGAGGATGTGGTGATGCGCGCGGCCGCCCGCTTCGGCTTCGGCTGTGAGCGTCAGAGCGGCGCCCGCACCTGGCTGATCGAATACGGCAGCCAAGCCTTGGTCGACCATATCCCCGGAGTGGCCCACGGGGCTCGCTTCTTGGGCACCTTCGATAGGGAGCGGGCCGTGGAGGAGGAGGAGCTGGACTTCTTCGCTTCCGGCCACGCGTTGGTCGAGGGCATCCTCGCCGAGCTCGAAGACGGACCTCGCGGACGGGTCGCGCTGGTGCAAGTGGCCGCCAACGAAGACACCTTCGGTCTGTTGGCCATTTATCGAGACGGCTTCGATTTCGAGGCCGTGGCGGTGGATCAAAGCGGTGAGCAGCGTCCGGACCTGGCCGCCATGTTGATGCACCCGAGCCTGATCACCGAGCCTGTGGACAGCAAGCAATGGACCAGCCAGCCGTCCTGGCCCCGCGGCATCAAACGGCTGGCCAAAGCCCTGCCTACCACGGACAGCCCGCCGGAGGCAGTGGCCGCCTTCCGGATTCGAAAACGGCGATAGCCCGCTCAGCCGCCGGCGGCCTCCGCCTCTTCTTTTTCCACATCGAGGGTGACCAGCAGGTCGCCGGCGGTGACCGTATCTCCGGCTTTCACCGACAGACGTTGCACCTTGCCGCTGACCGGCGAGGTGACGGCGGTTTCCATTTTCATGGCGGAGAGCACCACGAGAGCCTCTCCCGCTTTGACCGTTTCGCCGGGCTCGACTTTGATTTCCACCACGGATCCAGGCATGGGGGCGCCGATTTGGCCCAGATCCTGGGGGTTGGCCACTTCACGATGCACTTCCTCGATCGCCAAAGAGGCGTCCTTGACCCGAATCGACCGGGGTTGGCCGTTGAGCTCGAAGAAGACTTCTTTTCGACCGTCTTCGTCAGCGTCGGCGCCGATAGCCGTCAGCTTGACCACTAGGGTTTTGCCGCGGTCGATGTCGAAGTGGATCTCTTCGCCGATCTGCATGGCGGAGAGGAAGTTGCGGGTGGGCAACACGGAGACGTCACCGTAGCGGTCGCGGAACGTCATGTACTCGTCGAAGACTTGGGGGTAGAGGGCCGCCGAGACCACGTCTACGGGGCGGATTTGGGTCTTCCACTTCTCCTTGAGCTCGGCTTCGAGGGCGTCGAAGTCGAAGGGCTCCAGGGAAGCACCGGGGCGTCCTTCCACCGTCGGCAGGCCTTTGAGAACCTTCGACCTGAGGGGCTCGGGATAGCCTTGATACGGCTCGCCGAGGTGCCCTTGGAAGAATTCGATCACCGAGCGGGGCAGTGACAAGGTGCCGGCCTGGGCTTCCACGTCCGACGGGTCGAGGTCGTTCTGCACCATGAATTGTGCGAGGTCACCGACCACTTTCGACGACGGGGTCACCTTGATCAAATCGCCGAGCAGGCGATTGGCGCCGACGTAGGCCTTCTTGATCGAGCGCCATCGACCGGCGAGACCCAAGGAGTCCGCTTGGAATTGCAGATTCGTGTATTGGCCGCCGGGCATTTCGTGCTCATAGATATCCGCGCTGCCGCTTTTGAGGCCGGACTCGAAGGGTCCGTAAAGACCGCGGGCTTGCTCCCAATAGTCGTTCAAGATCTCGACCGCGTTGAGATCGATCTCGGTGTGGAGATCCGAATCTTGGAGCTCGGCCACGATCGGGCCCATGGACGGCTGGGAGGTGAGGCCGGCCATGGCGGGAAGCGCAACGTCCACCACGTCCGCCCCGGCTTCCGCGGAAGCCAGCATAGACGCCACACCGGTGCCCGCCGTGTCGTGGGTGTGGATGTGGATCGGCAGATACGGGAAGGCGGCTCGGAGCTCGCCGACCAGCTTGCGGGCGGCCTTGGGTTTCAACAACCCGGCCATATCCTTGATGTTGAGCACATGGATGTTCAAGTCCACCAGCCGGCGGGCCAGCTCGAGGTAGTAATCCATGTTGTATTTGGCACGGCTCGAATCGGTGACGTCGCCGGTGTAGCAAATCGAGGCTTCGATGACCCCCCCGGTCTCTCCCACGGCGTCGATGCCGAGCTTCAAGTTGTCGAGGTAGTTGAGGCAGTCGAAAATCCTGAAGACGTCGATGCCGTGGGAATGGGCTTCCCGGACGAATCGCCGGACCACGTTGTCCGGATAGTTGGTATAACCCACCGCATTGGCGCCGCGCAGCAACATCTGGAAGGGGATGTTGGGTACTTTTTCCCGCAGCCGATCCAGCCGATCCCACGGACACTCGCGGAGGAAGCGGAGGGCGACGTCGAAGGTGGCGCCGCCCCACATTTCGAGACTGTAGGCGTTGGCCATGGCGTGGGCGGTGGCCGGGGCAATAACCATCAGATCCCGGGTGCGCACCCGGGTCGCCAGCAGGCTTTGGTGGGCGTCGCGCCACGTGGTGTCGGTCAGCAGCAGGCCTTTGTGGCTTCGAACCGCCTTGGCAAAGGCTTCGGGACCCTCTTCCAACAAGATTCTACGAAACCCTTCGGGAGGACGCCCTTCCGGCGCTTTCGGGATCTCCGGATTGAGCGGCGAAGGGGGAGTCACGCCGATGCCGGGAGTGGTCGGTCCGTTGACCGCCACCTCGCCCAAGAATCTGAGGGCTCGTTGGGCACGGTTTCGGCGCGGTGGAAACTCGAAGAGCTCAGGGGTCCGGTCGATGAAATCCGTGCGTGCGTCACCGCTGAGGAAGGTCGGATGGGTGAGCACCTTGAGCAGGAACGGAATATTGGTCGACACGCCGCGCACGCGAAATTCGGAGAGCGCGCGACCGAGCTTACGCGCGGCGCCCTCGAAGTCGAGGGCGTGGCAGGTTACTTTCACTAGGAGTGAGTCGTAGTGGGGCGACACTTGGGCGCCGGAATAGCCGGAGCCGCCGTCGAGGCGAATTCCCATGCCACCGGCGGATCTGAAGGCCTCGATGCGGCCGGTATCCGGTTGAAAGCCCGCGGACGGGTTTTCCGTGGTGACCCGGCATTGGATGGCATGCCCTCGGGTGGTCACCCCGCCGGCGAGACCGAGCTCCTCGTGGGTGGCACCGCCGGCAATCCGAATTTGGGACTGCACTAGATCCACGCCGGTGACCTCTTCGGTGACCGTATGCTCGACTTGGATGCGAGGGTTGACCTCGATGAAATAGATCTTGCCGTCGTCACCGACCAGGAATTCCACGGTGCCGGCGTTTCGGTAGCTGACCCTTTCCGCCAAACGCACGGCGTAGTCGGTGAGCTCTTGGCGCACCTCCGGCGCCAGCCCGGTGGCGGGAGCGGTTTCGACCACTTTTTGGTGGCGACGCTGGACCGAGCAGTCTCGCTCGAAGAGATGCACGATATTGCCCTGGGCGTCACCGAGGATCTGCACCTCAATGTGGCGAGGTCGATCGATATACCGCTCGAGGAAAACGGTCCCGTCGCCAAAGGCGCTGGTGGCTTCGGACACCGCGGTCTCGAAAGCCGACTCCAATTCTTCGATCTTTCGAACCACCCTCATACCGCGGCCGCCACCACCCATGGCAGCCTTTACGATCACCGGCAGCCCGTGCTCTTCGACGAAGGTCCGGGCCGTGTCCAGATCCTTTACCGGTCCGTCGCTGCCGGGGACCACGGGCACCCCTGCTTCGATCGCCAGCTCTCGGGCCGAGGTCTTATCTCCAAGACTTTCCAAAACTTCTGGGGAAGGGCCGATGAAGGTGATGCCTTCCTCGGCGCACCTCCGGGCGAAGCTCGCCCGCTCCGAGAGAAATCCGTACCCAGGGTGGATGGCGTCGACTCGGTTCTCTTTGGCGGTGGCGATGATTTCCTCGATGTCGAGGTAGGCGGCGACCGGGCTCTTGCCCCGCCCGACCACATAGGCTTCGTCCGCTTTGTAGCGATGCAAATGGACCCTGTCTTCACGGCTGAAGATCGCTACGGTTCGGATGCCGAGCTCGGTGGCTGCACGGAATACGCGGATCGCGATCTCGCCGCGATTTGCGCACATCAACTTGCGAATTGGACGTGTATTGGGCATAGCTATAAATCTTAACGGAGAAGTTGTCGGAGGGAGAAATCGAGTGGGTCAGGGGGGCTGCAGACCCTTTGGCGGATTTCTAAAAACGAGCGAAATTTCACTGACTGCGAAAGTATAAGATGTCGCGCTCGATTCGACAACATCATTCGACAACACCATTCGACCCTAGGTGTTCGACGACGGCATTCGACAACAACGGCATTCGACAGCAGATGTATAACGCAAAGGGATCGCGGAAGTGATCTGCGATCCCTTTCTTGTGGTCCCGAGAGGGAGCCGGGGCCTGACCCGTTGAGGCCGGACCCTTATTACCGGCCGTCGGCTGAGATCAGCTCTGCCAACCGAGGATGCCGTCGATGGTTCCAGAGGACACCGAGTGGTAGCCCGGACGGGCCTTGGTGTAGATCTCCATGGCCATGGGTTTGAGATCGTCGTGTTTGGCCATAGCCGCGTAGAGGGGTTGCAAGAATTTGCGCCGTCCCTGGCGGGTCAGGAAGTCCTCGAGGGCGCCGTAGCCCGGCTCATATCGGCTGTCGATGACGTGTAGAAGCCACTCGCTCAGAATTTCCGAATTACCGGTCTTAGTAAAACCGAACGCTTGGTCGAGCTGAGCCATCTTTTCAGGGCCGACATCGTAGGGCACACCGCGCAGGAAGTGGAGCCACTCGTGGGTGGTCCATTCAGAGGTTGGCAGGCCGGCCGGGTCTTTGCCGGCCATCCATTCCGCTCGGGCGGCGTCCACTTTCTCAAACGCATCGCTTTCGAGATTCGGAGCGTTGCCCGGAACACCGGGGCCGTGGACCCAGGCCTGAACCTGGAGCGACTCTGCCAGTTTCTCGTCGCCCGCAATCAGCTCCTTGTCGAGGTAGGCCAAGAAGTCGTCGGTGGTTTTGGATTCAAAGGCGTTGGCGTCGAACCAGGCTTTGAGGAAGGGGTCGAATTTCTCCCGACCGACGGTCTCCTCGAGGGTCCGCAGGAAGAAATATCCCTTTTCATAGGCCACGTCGGTCATGCCTTCGTCCGGGTCGCGACCGTCGAGATTCAAGAAGAGATGGCCGTCGGCGTGACCCGGGCCGAAATCCGCCAGGGTTTGATCCAAGTCTTGACGCCCGAGGCGGGCGAGCATGGCCGCATAGCTCGGGTTGTAGACCGCCTCCATGATCCGGCGCTCTAAATAAACGGTGAATCCTTCGTTGAGCCAGAAGTCGTTCCAAGTGGCGTTGGTCACCAAGTTGCCGGACCAGGAGTGCGCCAGCTCGTGGGCGATCAGCGCCACCAGAGAGCGGTCACCGGCGAGAATGGTCGGGGTGGCAAAGGTCAAACGCGGATTCTCCATGCCGCCGAAGGGGAACGATGGAGGCAGCACTAGGACGTCGAAGCGGCCCCAACGATACGGTCCGTAGAGCTCCTCGACGGCGTGCATCATGTCCTCGGTTTCGGCGAATTCCCAGGCGGCGGCCTCGACGACCGAAGGCTCGGCATACACACCGGTGCGCTCGCCCATGGGCCGGAAGGCCAGATCTCCCACGCCGAGGGCCAGCAGGTAGGAGGGGATGGCTTGGGGCATTTTAAAGGTGTAAATGCCGTCGTCGGTGCGTTCCTGAGGATTCTCGGCGCTCATCACCGCCATCAGCTGATGGGGGACTTGGACCGTGGCGTTGTAGGTGAAACGCACGGCGGGCGTATCCTGGATGGGCACCCAGGTGCGGGCCAGGATGGCTTGGCTTTGAGTGAAAAGGAAGGGCTGCTCGCCGCCGGCGGTTTGGGCCGGATCCAGCCACTGCACAGCGGCCGCCTCGGGTGAGGTGACGTAATCCACGTGCACCACCGAGGCGTCCGCCGGCAGGTCGATCTTCAGCTCGCGGCCGAGGCTGTCGACCGGCTCGCCCAGCACGAACGGGGTGTCTTGGGGCTGGGAATTCGCTTCTGACGTCCAAGTGACGCTGTGGATCGTCAAGTCGCGGGTGTCGAGGTAGAGGGCTTCGGCATCGGCGTGCCGATCCAGATGAAGAGAAGCGCGGCCGGTCAGGGTCTTGTTGTCGAAGTCGACCTTGAGGTCGAGATCGAGGTGTTTGACCGAAACGTCGGGCCGGGCAAAGGAATGCTTGTCTGGACGGTCCATTTGGGCTGTTGCGCTTTCTGCCTCGTCCGCGGGAGTGGTGTTTTCGGTCGTTGAATCGGGGGCGGCGCAGGCGACGGCCAGCGTCAATCCTACGAGAGCCAGGGGCAAAATACCGGATGCCTTAGAAATCATCTTGATCCTCTGGTGAATTCTTGGGTGGGCGGCCTAGGACCGCTAGCGCAGCCGGCCAAGGTCATTATAGTCGGGTGTGGAACTGCCGCGGATCTGCTAAAGTGAGCTTCCACACGACGTCACCGATCCCGGGTGACGACCCTGCGAAGCGCAACGTCCCGCCCCATACCCCAGGTGTCCGCCGATTTGGCCGTGCCCTGACCCGAGTCGGCGCGGGATTTCAGCCGCTCTGGATCGAAAGCAGCGGATCAAGAGCACGGCAGACCGAGAGCGATCGAAATGAGTTTTTCTACGGATCCGAAGGACGGTGATCTCACCGCAAATGCTGGGACTGTCGGCATGATCAGCCTGGGCTGCCCGAAGAATCGGGTCGACAGCGAGATCATGTTGGGCGAGCTCGGCCAGAAGGGTTTCCGGGTCGTCGCCGACGTTGAGACGGCCGAGACGGTGATCGTCAACACCTGTGGCTTCATCGACGAGGCCAAGCAAGAGTCGATCGACGCTATTTTGGACATGGCGGAGCGCAAGGGCACCGGCGACGGGCCGAAGAAGCTGCTGGTCGCGGGCTGCATGGTCAACCGCCACGGTCATGAGCTGGCTGAGGAGATTCCCGAAATCGACGGCTTCGTGTCTTTGGATCAGCTGCGCGAGGTCGATAAGGTGGTCACCCTGGGAGGCGATGCCCCGGCCGCCCCGAGCCCCAGCCACGTGGTCTTCGATCACACCGCGCCACGCATGCTGACCACCAGGGGTTACGGCTACTTGAAAGTGGCCGAGGGCTGCAACAACCCTTGCACCTTCTGCGCGATTCCGAAATGGCGCGGGCAATTCCGCAGCCGCACCATCGACAGCCTGGTGGAAGAAGCCAATATTTTGCGAGCGTCCGGGGTTGCCGAGCTCTGCCTGGTGGCCCAGGACACCACCCGATACGGCGAGGATCTCGGCCTCGGCAAACACGGTTTGACCCGTTTGGTGGAAGCCCTCCTGGAGCAAACCACCTTCCCCTGGATTCGGTTCCTATACGCCTATCCGACCACCCTCGACGAGGAGCTCCTGCGGCTCATGGGCCGGGAAGAACGCTTCTGTTCCTACGTCGATATGCCGTTACAGCACAGCCACCCCGACATGCTCAAGGCCATGCGCCGTGGAGGTCGAGCGGAGCGCTATCTCCGGCTGCTGGAGAAGGCCCGAGAGCTGGCCCCGGACGTTTTCTTGCGATCCACCTTCATCGTCGGTTTTCCCGGGGAGACCGAAGAGCATTTCCAACATTTGCTGAAATTCATCGAAGAGGCCGAATTCGATCACCTCGGAGGATTCGTCTACAGCCCCGAAGACGGAACCCCTGGGGCAGAGCTGCCGGGCAGGGTATCGCGCTCAAAGGCGACCCGCCGCTACGAAGAGCTGCTGGAGAGGCAGAAACCGATCTCCCTGCGGCGGCGAAAAGCCCTGGTGGGACGTCGCATGACAGCCCTGGTGGAAGGGGTCTGCGAGGAGACGGAGCACCTGCTGCAAGCCCGCCATCACGGTATGGCGCCGGACATCGACGGGCGTTTGTTGATCAACGACGGCTTTGCTCCCGCCGGCACCCTGGCGGAAGTCGAGATCAGCGAGGCTTTTGCGGACGATTTGGTGGGTCATGTGGTGGGGCCGGAAGGGGCTCCGGGAATTGAGATCGCGGAGTCCGCCGACATCTGGCGCAGCGTGGCGGATTGACGGTCGAGAATATGGGACACGGATTTCCAAAGATATGGGATTGAATGCCAAGGGACAGCGTATGCAGGTGATTCACGACGCCCTGAAAAGCCCGGACTTGCCCTACGGAGGCGTGGCGACGATCGGCAATTATGACGGCATTCACCTCGGCCAGAGGAAGGTCATCGATGCCGCCGTGAATCGGGCGAAAGAGCTGGGGGTGGAGTCGATCCTGATCACTTTCGATCCGCATCCGGTCTCGGTCTTGCGGCCCGACTCGGCACCGCCGATCCTGACCCTCGAGCACCAGCGCTTGCGATTGCTCGAAGAGGCGGGTGTCGACGTGCTGCTGTTCATCCGCTTTACCCGCGAGCTCGCTCACATGGATCCGGAGACCTTCGTCCGCGATTTCCTCCACAGTCGGCTGGCTTTGGAAGAGATCTACGTCGGCGACGATTTCGGATTCGGCAAGGGCCGGCGCGGCGACGTCGAGCTGCTGGCCGAAATGGGAGAGGATCTCGGCTTCAAAGTGTACGGCATGGGCCAAGAGACCTATCGCGGTGAGGTCATTTCCTCCACTCGCATTCGCCAAGCGATCAGCGAGGGTGAGCTGGCCTTGGCCATGGAGCTTCTGGGCCGTCCGTACGGGGTGGCCGGCACCGTGGTGAGGGGGGATCAAATGGGAGCGCGCCTCGGCTGGCCGACCATCAACCTTCAGCCCGACAACGAGCATCTGCCTTGCGACGGGGTGTATTGCGGTCAAGTCTTTTTTCCCGACATGCCGGCGACCTTTGATTGCGTCACCAATGTCGGCACCCGACCGACGGTTTATGAGAATTACCAGAAGGTGGTGGAGAGCCATATCCTGGGATTCTCCGCCGATGTCTATGGCGAAAAGGTCGAAATCCGCTTCTTCAAGCGGCTCCGGGACGAAAAGATGTTTCCCAGCGTGATGGACCTCTCGGCTCAGATCAGCCGAGATGTGGAGGCGACGCGAGAATATTTTGCCGTCCGTCGACGTTTACAGGAATGAGCCCGGCTACCGAGGTCGGCTCCCGACGGTGAAACCTTTCGGCACTGACGTGTATCTAAACCTTTGAAGCGACTTGGACACGCTGTTCAAGTCGCAGACGGAAACGATGAAGACCCCCGGTTAGGATCGGCGGAGCCGGTCGAGCCGGATCGAATAGCGAAGACTAGGGAAGGAAAAGGCCATGGCCAACGAAAAGATTCTTGAGCTGAGCACCGACAACTTCGAAGAAGCCATCGCCGGCGGACCGGTTTTGGTGGATTTCTGGGCGGCCTGGTGCGGCCCCTGCCGGATGGTGGCCCCAGTGCTCGACCAATTGGCGGATGAGCACGCAGGCTCCGTGACCATCGGCAAAGTGGATATCGACAATCAGCAAGAGCTGGCGTTGAAGTACGGCGTTCAGAGCATTCCCACCTTCATCCTCTTCGAGAACGGTGAGGTCAAGGATCGGATGATGGGTGCCATGCCGAAGAGCGCGTTCGAGAACTTCCTGAAAAAGAACATCGCCGCAGCCTGATCGCAGCTGCGATTCCGGTCTCGACCCAGCCCGTGTCTGATCAAGCCAACGATCTACCCAACGGTTGGAAGGGTTGCCTTGTGGTGGCCCAATCCTCGGAAGATCCGTATTTGGCTCCATTCACGGGTGGGGGGAGGCTGGCTTCCAGCTTTGTCCTCATTCCCCGCAGCGAGCCTCCCAGGCTCGGTTACCTTTCGCCCATGGAGCGCCAAGAGGCCGCGTTGAGCGGCCTCGAGCTGTTGACTCCAGAGCTGCTAGATATGCTTCGTTGGTCGCGAGAAGGCACACCGCCGGATGAGCTTTGGGCCAACGTGCTTTCCCGGGCGCTACACCTGTCATCCATGAGCCCCGGAACCTTGGGGATTGCGGGGTCCCTCTCCGCCGGCTTGATCACGGGTTTCTCGGCTCGCCTAGCAGGGGAGGGCTGGTTCTTCGAGCCGGCCGAGCCTTGGTTGGATCTCCGACGAAAGCTGAAATCGGAATCGGAGCTGGAAGGCATTCGCCTCGCCGCCCAGGGGACCTGCGCAGGGTTTCACCGCGTGGCGGAGGTGCTTCGCCAAGCGGAAATCGTGGGCGGCCTCCTGCGGTGGGCGGATGCACCCTTGACAGTGGGGGTGTTGCGCCGCGAGGTGGCCCTAGAGCTTTGTCGCCACGGGCTCACCCAACCCTGCCAGAACATCATCGCACCCGCTGAGGAAGGGGCTGTGCCCCACAACACCGGCACCGACGAGCGGGTGCTCAAAGCCGGCGAGTCCTTAGTGGTGGACATCTTTCCCAAGGGCCGCCTATTTGCCGACTGCACTCGGACTTTCTGTGTCGGCCCCCCGGGTCGCAAGCTCGAAGCCGGCCATCGAAAGGTCGAAGAGGCCCTCGAGCTGGCGGAATCCGAAGCCAAGGTCGGCGTTTCCGGGTGGCATCTCCAAGAAGTGGTGTGCGAGCTCCTGGGCCGAGCCGGCTATCCGACGCCGATCAGCGAGCCGGGGACCACCCGGGGTTACGTCCATGGGTTGGGGCATGGAGTCGGTTTCGAGCTGCACGAGCTGCCGAGCTTCCGTCGACACGCGAGTGAGGGCGAGGGGCAGCTGGAAGCGGGGGATGTCATCACCCTGGAACCCGGTCTCTACGATGAAGCCGAAGGATGGGCGGTGCGCATCGAGGATCTCTACGTGGTCGGTGAGCAAGGGCTCGAAAACTTGACCCCATTGCCACGATCCCTCGATCCCCAGGACTGGTATTCCTGACCTAGGCTAGGCTCAGAGCTTGCCCGAAGCTTTGATTTTTCGGGCTCGGTCCAAGCAGGTTTCAAGGGCTTCGGAGATGTCCAATCGGCCTTCCTCGATGTCCAAGAGCTCGACGATGGACAATCCCAGCATGCGCCGAATCAGCTCGGAGCGGCGTCGCTCGAACGCCAGCTCATCGATCACCCGCCCGGACCATGCCTCCTTCTCGAGACGGGTGATCCATTCCACCGGTACCTCGGCGGCTTTAGCGAGCTTGGGCCTCGACCCCCAGACTTCACGACGCACCACGCAAACCACAGCCGAAATGGGATTGCGCACCATGGGACGGCGCCCGGGCGAGCCCTTGGCCGACCGATCCGCTGCAATTCGGGCCGCCCTCAAGGCGGCTTCCGCCTTTTTTCGCATGGCCGCCGCGTGCTCGGGAAAGAGCTCCGGCGGTTTTTGCCATTGGGCACGGGGCCGCGGCCGTGGTGGTGGCGGCGCGGCTTCCTCCGGGTCGGCGGAGGGAGCTTCCAGTAGTAGCTCGGGAAAGAGGGGAACTTGTTTCATGGGGCCGCAGGTGCCTGGAAGGTATCGGACACTTTCAGCTGAGCTCGGTTAGGGGGCAGGCGAGCCGCCCCTCTCCAGCTGGTCGAAGGCGGCCAAGATGGTATCCGGCTTCGGGCGAACGCGGTAGTTGGGCGCCAGATGCGACCACAGAACTTTTCCGTTGCGGTCGATGATGAAGCTAGAGCTTTGAGGCAGGTCTGCACCGTCCATGGGACGCCCGCCGGCATGACGGATATCCAGAAGCTCGATCAGCTGCCCTTCAGGATCCGAGTAGAAATCGAATTGGGCGCCGGAAGCCTCTCGCATAACTCTCAGATGCTCGGGTGCGTCGAGGCTGGCGGCCACGATTCGTAGGCCCTTCTGCTCAAATGCTTCTGCGTTTTGTTGGAGCTCGACCAGCTCCCGTTTGCAGAACGGTCACCAATAGCCCCGGTAGATCACCAGAAGAGTGGCAGCGGGTTGAGAGCCGTCCGGCAGCGGGCTCAAGAGCTTTCCGACGGAATCGTCGTGTTTGGCCAGCTCCAGTCGTGCCAGCTTCTCCAGGGTTTGGCCCTGGGCTGTGGCCGATCCTTCGCGGTCATAAGCGGAATAGTCGAGGGTGTACCAGATGAAGGCGACCGCCAAGAATGTTGAGAAAGCGAAAGCCAACCCTCTCAAAACCCTTTGCACCTTGGATCCGGCTTTCAAGGTGAGGTGCAGGAGCCAACCCGCGGTGGCCAGCCCGATCAAGAAGTGGGCGATCGGGATGTCTTGGCGGATTCCCACCTCGGTGGCCAGGACGAAATAGGCGATCACGGAGACGATCGACAGGAGTAGGGCTAGAAAAGTCTGCATGGGCCAATAATCGCAGATCTAGCCCTTCTTGAACAGCTGAACGGTCGTCTCGAGATCAGGGGAAGGGTCGACGCAAGGGCCGGCACGGGAGCCGGCCGGAGAGCCAACTGGAGAACCTTGGTCGGCCTGTCAGACTAGCCGCGAGCGCCGGATCCATCGTCGTCCTCCGTCTGCGGCTCTGAATCCGTGAGGGAGCCCTCCGAGGAATCCAAAAGCTCTGGATCGTTTGCAAGGTCCGTGGAATCCGAGGGGTCGCGCAGCCCCGTGCTGGGCACTGGTGGTGGCGGATCCAGAAACGGATCCGGTTCCGCTGACGGGTCTGCGGGCGGTCGGCCGTCCCAGGTCCCCAAGCCCGATGTCGCCGGCAGGGGCGAGAATTGATCCAGCACTGCAGCTCCTAAACCGATGGTCCAGGCCAAGTATTTAAGGCAGAAGCCGAGCATCAACAGGAGAATCGCCGTCAGTCGGATGGGCCACGGCGTGATCGACATGGCTTCGCCGAGGATCGACCAGCCGTAGAGGAAGAACAAGCCGACCATCAGGAGCAAGTATTTTCCCAGGCCCTGCAAATTGAATCGCCGCTGGATCCAGCGGCCAGTGGTCAGGGACACGCCGGCGAATCCCAAGAGCAGGTAGATGACGATCGCCAAGCACATCAAGGGCAGAACGAAAATCAGCAATGGGATTCCGACGATCGAGATCAAGAGCACGATGCAGACCAGTCCCAGGAGGGGCGCAAAAAGGACCTCGACCAAGAGACCCACCAAGCCGGATTTCCAAGGCTCCAACTCGGCTCGCCGGCTGATTGCCTCGACCTTATTCGGCGCCAGCAAGAGCACCAGCAAAAGAATGATCGCCAATAGGCCGAGACCGATGGCGCGACCGAAAAGATCGAACCAAGAGAAATCGAAGAGCTCGAAGCTGGGCCAGAAAATATTCGGCCTGCCGAGATCGATTCTCAGATCTCCCAGGTCGATGGCCTCACCCACACCCACCTGGGTGATTTCGCCGTCGACCTCGGATCCCGGCTCCCGTCGAATGCCGCCTCCAACCGCCACCACATCCCCGTCGATGACGGAATCGGGCCCGAGGTGAATCGGTCCGCCGATCACCACCAACGAGCCGTCGACGCGGCCTTGCACGCTGGCGGAGCCGAGGATGACGGTGGCATCGCCGTCGACCTCACCGTCGACGATCAACGGACCGCTGAATAGAACCACCTCCCTGACGGATTCGTTTTCCTCGATCCGCAGACCACTGCCAAAGGACACTTGGGTGTCGCGGCGATTGCGATAACGTCGCCGGCTGCGGCGCTCGTCCTCGTCCTCCTCCTCGTCGTCGCTGAGCTCAGGTGCCTCAGGGGGCGCGGGTGGGTCTTCAGGAGCGTCGATGACCTCGTCCTCGGACCGCGGGCTTTCACCTGCGGCCATGGCGAGGATCCAATCCGCATCGTTGTCCACAAACCTGCGGAGGTCCGCTTCGGAGAGCTCAGCTCCGTCGATAGTGACCGCGCCGTCGAGGATCTCGAGGGTGTCGAAGTCGTCGCCTTCCAGGGGTTGGAGGACCCACCCTCGACTCAGCTGCACAACGCGGTAATCCTGTTGAATCTCCTCGAGAGTGGGCACATCTTGGGCGCCGGCGGCGGCGGCCAGCAGCATCCAGCCCAGGCAGAGCGCGGAGATCCGAGAGAAGGCGTTAAATCGAGACATGGGTTTGGTTCCTCTGAGAGCTGATCAAGGCGATCAAACAACGGCTGACAATCAGCACGAAAGTGGTGGTCAAAGCTAGAGCAGTCAAAGCTTGAGGGCTTGCCGCCGCCACCCAAAGGGCGCGGCCGAAGCTGCCGAAGGCGGATCCCAGGGTCCACAGCTCCACCAAAAAGTGGGCCGTTCCGGCGATCGCTTCCGCGGCCACACGGATGGCCGCGCTCAGGTCGACGGCCGTCAGGACACCGAGCATGAGCGGAGTCATCCAAGCGGCCGTAGCGGCGGTGAAGAGGAGGGCCGCCATCGTGACGTAGCGGCTCCAACCCCTCAGATCCTCGGGGCGGATCACTCCCGCCCGCTGGAGCACCCGTTGAGAGAAATCCGTAGACGGCACCGGTGTCGGCAGACTGCCGAACAGCTCAAAAAGCGCGACTTCCGCTTCTTGGTCCCTCTCGTGGCTTTCCAGCTCTAGCCAACGACTTAGATTTTCTCGGCTCATGCGGTGGCTCCGTCAAGTCGATCGTCCCTCAAATCGGGACCTCCATCCCTATCTCCAGACCCTACGGGTCCTAGGCTGCCGGTGTTACGCCGGCAAATGAATTTTCTCAGATCACGGCATCGAATCCGAATTCGGCGCCAGACCTTCCGCGGTCAAAACCGTGGCCAGCTGTTTTCTGGCCCGATGCAGCAATACCTTAACGCTCGCCATGCTGATCTCCATGGTGTCGGCGATTTCTTGATAGCTCAGACCGGCTTGGAAGCGCAGGATCAGCACTTGCCGGTAGTTCGGCCGAAGCTCCGTCAAGGCCCGATCGATCACCTCGCTCAGCTCCGCGGACTCCGCTTGCCGAAGAGGGGATTGATGCTCGGGAGCTTCGATCACCTCCCAGGAATCTTGCCCAGAGGCATCTGAAGCTTCGAGAGGAACCATCGGTCGCCGCTTGCGCCGCAAATGATCGATGGCTCGATTGTGGGCGATCTTGAACAGCCAGCTGGAGAAGCTTCGGTCCGGGTCGAAGGAGCGTAAGCTCTGGAAGGCCCTGGCGAAGGCCTCTTGAGTGAGGTCCTCGGCCAGGCCGGGATCCCGAACCATGCGCGCCACCACCGACAGCACCGGCCGCTGATAGCGCTCCACCAAAAAGCGATAGGCATCAGCGGAGCCCTGGAGAGCTGCCTGGACGAGCTGGTCGTCGGTGGGGGCGGGGGCTTTCAAGACCGTCAACAGCTCCTCGGCCGGCGATCGACGCTAAAATGTCGGGACCGGCTCGCGTGGTTGGGGAGGCGGGTTGGAAGGCAAAGGTCGAATCGACTCAGCACCACCTACGCAGGGTCGCGAAGAAAGATCTATCACAAAGGAAATTCCCCACAAGGAGAATGCATTCCATGGTTAAGCGGGTCCATCGTTCCATCGGTCTCTGTCTGTCAGTCTTCCTGCTCACGTCTTTTTGGGCTGCTCCGACCCGGGCCGGTGAGCTGGCAGGCGTCTCGATGTCGGATCGTACCCAAGTCGGCGACCAATCGTTGGTGTTGAACGGCATGGGGTTGCGGAAGAAGGCGATTTTCAAAGTTTATGTGGCCGGTCTCTACTTGAAGGCCAGGCAACAAGACACCACTCAGATTCTATCCGCTGACAGCCACCGTAAATTGGAGATGGAATTCCTGAGATCCGTGGGCAAGGAGTCGTTGGTCGGAGCCTGGAACGATTGCCTGGCGGCTTCATCGGGTGCCGGATCCTCCAGCCTGCAACGGGATTTCACCAAATTGAATGGCTGGATGGAGGATGTGAAGACCAAAGACCGTATGGCGTTCACCTACGAGCCGGAAAAAGGGTTGGCAGTCACGGTGAAAGGAAAGAAAGTCGGCGAGATTGAAGGAAAGCCGTTCGCCGACACTCTGTTTGGCTGTTGGATTGGTGATTCTCCACCCAGTGCCGACTTTAAGGCGGGGCTGCTGGGTCGCTGATCCCATTCGGGAACGTCGATCGCCGAGTCCGAGCCGGAATTCTATAGTAGCCGGCGTCCCATTTGCGGGGAGCGAATCGCGGGCGTCTTCGGTGCCACGCGTCGAGGTGGACATGCGGGGCCGGGGCTAGAGAAATTTCCCCCGTGTCGAACGCGAGCTTCGGACGAGCTAAATTCGAACGCTTGGTCGAAAACGTTCCTCTTCGCCTCAGCAGACTTTTCAAATGATCTTTAGATGTATTGATTTCAATGGTTTCGCTGGAGGGTTCGTGAGCGAGGCCCGCGAAGATAGAAAGCGGCGAGGAAGGGGGCGCCCGCAGCTCAGCCGGCTGAGGAATTTGGTCAATCTAGGCGGTAAATTGCCTCTGGATACGGCGAATTCCAGGTGTTGTCGCCGGCGGGGGTGGAGATTACGGGGGCAGGCGAGGTGCTTGCGACCTTCTTTCACCTTGGACAAGATTTAGAAAATGAAGAGAGGATAAATCAAGGCCGGAATAAAATCTTGGGCAAAAAAAGGAGGGGCGCTTGGCGCCCCTCGTTGGGAGGGATGAGAGGAGGATTTCGCCCCCTCGCAAGCAAATCCTACCAATCAGTCGGTTTTACTGTCAACCCTGGGGAAACACTGTCAACCCTGAGGAAATACCCTCAGCGGGCTAAGAACGGTCCAGTATCGATCTGTCGTCACGGGCCTTGCCCCGGGCTCCTAGGCCACCCAGAGCATTCCCAAGATCACTAGGCCCAAGACCACCCGGTAGACGACGAAGACCATCATGTTCTGATTCTGCAACCACGTCAGCAGCCAGTCGATCACCAAATAGGCGGAGATCGCCGAAGCTCCGTAACCGATGACCAGGGGAATCCATCCCGCGTTCAAGGTCGCTCCGGAGATCAGCTCCTGGATGTCGTGGGCTAGAGCAGCGAGGCTGACGGGAATGGAAAGCAGGAATGAGAAACGCGCAGCTTGGCGCCGGCTGAAGCCCAGCATGAGGCCGGCGGTCATGGTGACGCCGGAGCGAGAGGTGCCCGGCAAGAGCGCGAAGGCCTGCGCCGTCCCTACCCACAAGGCGTCACGAAAAGTGAGCGATCCCAGGTCGCGAGAGCCGGTGGCGCGATGATCCGCCCATCCGAGAAGCAGGCCGAAGCCGATCGACAGCAAGGCGATCAAGAGCGCGTTTCGACCGCTGGTGGAGATCCAGGAATAGAAGATCGCACCGGCGATCACCACCGGCAGGGTGGCCAGAATCAGAGCCGGGCCCATGGGAGCACCGGCTTCCGGATTGCGCCGCCAAGCGTCCGCGCGGGTCAGCATGTCGAGGAGATCCCGGCGGAAATACACCAACACCGCGGTGAGGGTTCCGGCGTTGGTGACGATGTCGAAGGTCAGTCCTTGATCGGGCCAGCCGAAGAGAATCGGTGTCAAGATGGCGTGGGCCGAGGAGCTGATGGGCAGGAATTCGGTCAGGCCTTGAATGAGGGCGAGCACGAGCGCTTGAAGGGACGTCATGGCGGCGTAACGGTACCGCATGGTCGAGCCCCTTGCCTAGGAGGTGGTAGCAAAACGGCAAATGGCGTCGGACCTGTCCCTCGGACGGGGGTCTGCTAGACCGCTCCAATCCAGGTATACTCTGGCCGTCGTCGGCCGATGGTCGGGTGGAGCCGCCACTCGGCTGAGCCTGACACGGCATCTTCCCGAACGGCTCCCCGCCGGATCTAGCGATGGCTCTCGGGACTTCCCCGGCCGCAACTACAGATCGGAACTGGATATGGATAGATGGATTGTGACCGGCGGTGCCGGTTTCATTGGATCGAATTTTGTGCGACACATCCTCGACCACACCCGAGCAGAGGTGTTGGTCTTCGACAAGCTGACCTATGCCGGCAGCTTGGAAAGCTTGAAAGCGGTGGAGGATCACGCCTCCTACCGGTTTGTTCAAGGGGACATCACGGACCGCGAAGCAGTGCGCGAGCTCTTTGCGGATTTCCGCCCCACCGCGATCATCAACTTTGCCGCGGAAAGCCATGTCGATCGCTCGATCGACGGTCCGGGCGAGTTCGTCAACACCAACATCGTCGGCACCTTCGAGCTGTTGGAGGTCGCTCGCCATTGGGTGGCCGAGGAGCCCGATCAAAGGTCCGACTTCTGCTTTCTGCACGTCTCCACGGACGAGGTCTACGGCTCTCTCGGAGACGATGGTCTCTTCGAGGAAGAAACCCCCTACGCTCCGAATTCACCCTACGCGGCGTCCAAGGCGGCGGCAGATCACTTGGTGCGGGCCTACTTCCACACCTACGGCTTGCACACGGTGATCACCAATTGCTCGAATAATTACGGCCCGCTTCAATTCCCCGAAAAGCTGATTCCGCTGATGATCCTCAACGCCATTGAAGGACGAGATTTGCCGATCTACGGCGACGGCAAGAACGTTCGCGATTGGCTCTACGTGGACGACCATTGCAGCGGCATTTTGTTGGCCCTGAAAAATGGGCGCGGGGGAGAGAAATACAATATCGGCGGCCACAACGAGCGCACCAATGTCGAGGTGGTCGATCGCATTTGCGAGATCCTCCAGGAAGAGCTTCCGCCGTCTGAGAATCCGAACTTGGCGGCCTCGGATCGCGCTGTCGAGCACTACAAGGATCTTAAGGTCTTCGTCACGGATCGCCCCGGTCACGACCGGCGGTACGCCATCGACAGCTCCAAGATCAGCTCCGAGCTGGGGTGGAAAGCCGAGCATCACTTCGAGTCCGGTCTGCGGGAAACCGTGCGCTGGTATCTGGCCAATCGGGACTGGTGTGGAGCGGTGTCCGATCGATACGGGCGGCAACGGCTGGGGCTCAAATCATGAAAATCACCGAGCTGTCGTTGCCCGGAGTGCTGTTGGTGGAGCCGCGGGTCTTCCCCGACGATCGAGGCTTTTTTCTCGAGACCTATCATCGAGACAAATTTGCCGACGGTGGGCTCGAGGCCACGTTCGTGCAGGACAATCATTCCAAATCCCACAAGGGCACGCTCCGCGGTCTGCACGCCCAAAGCCGCAAGCCCCAGGGGAAGCTGGTGCGCTGCGTGGAAGGGGAGATTTTCGACGTGGCGGTGGACATGCGGGTCGGATCTCCGAGCTTCGGACAATGGGTCGGTGAGACGTTGACCGCCGACAATTTCCGCCAACTCTATATTCCACCGGACTTCCTTCACGGCTTCCTGGTGCTGTCGGAAGTGGCTCAGGTGGAATACAAATGCACCGACGTTTATGACCCCGGTCACGAGATCGGAGTCCTTTGGAACGACCCGGACATCGCCATCGATTGGCCGCTGGAGGGAGAACCGCTTCTCTCGCCGAAGGACGCCGCCGCCCAGCGATTGAAGGATCTCAAGGAAGCATTGCCTCGGTATCGGGCCTAGGAGCGATCGATGAGCGTCGACCCGGTGAAGGAGAGAGAGTGGAGCCCCGGTGACGGGGATCGGGATCAAGTTGCCGGACAGGGTTTGAGTCTCGAAGAGGTCCAACGGCAGCTCAGACTGCTGGATCATCCACCCCCGGCAACCGAGCTGGCGCGAGCTTGCCGCGTCGGCGACGGCATCGTCAGGCTCGAAGAGACCCGCTTTGAGGTCTATCAAAGCCTTTTCTACGACGCTGTGGAGCAGGGGCGTTTCAGCAAATTCGTGCCGGCTTCGGGCGCCGCCAGCCGGATGTTCAAGGATTTGCTGGCGGCTCGGGCGGTGGAGAACCCAGCGGAGCATCCCGCCGCGTCGCGTTTCTTGGATGAAATCCATCGCATGCCTTTTCGACACGCGCTGGACGAGGCGCTCGATCAGCAGGGCAAGAGCCTGAGCGGGTTGGTGGCCGATGGGGAAGCCGGCGCCTTGCTCGACGCCCTGCTCGGGGAATCCGGGCTGGGCTACGCCACAGCTGCCAAGGCGCTGATTCCATTTCATGCCGACGCTTCCGGCGAGAGAGGGCTGACCGCTCTCGAAGAGCAGCTGGTCGAAGCCGCCGAGCATTTGAGAGACGGCGAGGGCAGGTGTCGGATCCACTTCACCATTCCCCAACACCAAGAGCTGCTCTTTCGCTCGGAGCTGCGGGGCATCACCGCCCGGCTGGAGCAGGCCTTTGAGGTCGCTTTCGACATCTCGCTGTCAGTCCAGGGTCCTGAAACCGACACTATCGCCGGCGACCTCGGCGGCGGGCCCTTCCGCGACCAGGAAGGCCGCCTGGTATTCCGTCCCGGCGGTCACGGCGCCTTGTTGGGAAATCTCCAGAGACTCTCGGCGGATCTGGTCTTCCTGCGAAACATCGACAACATTCAGCCCGCCCACCGTCGTCGGGAGGTATTGCGTTGGAATCGAATTCTCGGCGGGTATTTGATCGAGCTGGAAGCACAGCTGGTGGAAATCCTGAGCCGGGTCGAGCGAGCGAGATCCCAATCCGCCGCCCTGGCGGACGAGGTGGTCCGGGTTGCCGAGCTGCTCGGCCGTGAGGATCTCAAAACCTGGATCGACCGCCCCGCCAGAGCGCAACAAGCTTTTCTGATCGAGCTTTTGGATCGCCCCTTGAGAATCGCCGGCGTGGTGCCCAATACGGGGGAGCCGGGCGGCGGACCCTTCTGGGTCGAGGGCGCGGGTTTGGGCGAAGATGATCATGGGATCTCGCCCCAGATCGTCGAGCTCTCGCAAGTCGACCGTGCGGATGCGGGTCAGCGCGCGATCATCGAGCAGGCCACCCACTTCAATCCCGTCCATCTGGTCTGCCGGCTCCGAGATCACCGAGGTCGGCCCTACGATTTGGCACGCTTCGTAGACCCCAATGCGGTTTTCACGACGGTCAAGTCTCACCAAGGCCGGGAGCTCAAAGCGCTCGAACGACCGGGGCTTTGGAACGGCTCCATGGCCCATTGGAATACCGTTTTCGTCGAGGTCCCGGGGGAGATTTTCGCGCCGGTCAAGACGGTCTTCGATCTTCTGCGCCCCGAGCACCAACCGGAGCCCAACCCATTGGAGCCTTGAGCGTGGATGCCGAGACCTTGAACATCGCAGAGCTTTTCTTGGATCGCCGATTGACCGAGGGGCAAGGGGAGAGGGTCGCGCTTCGTTTGCCCGAGGGCGACCTGACCTACCGCCAGGTCCACGCTTTGGCGGAAGACTATGCTCGCGCCCTGCGTCGGCGTGGGGTCCGCCGGGAAGAGCGGGTTTTGATCGCCCTGCCGGACGGAGCGGATTTCGTCGGGGCGCTCTTCGGGGTCCTCAAGCTGGGGGCGGTGGTGGTGATGCTCAACCCAAGGCTCAAGGTCGAAGAAATCGCGGCCCAAATGGAGTACACCCGGGCTCGAATGTTGGTGGTCGATCACGAGGTCGAGCCGAGCTTTCGTCGAGCGGCCCGGGAGTCCTCCTGGCTGGAAAGTGGTTTCCTGGTGGCCGGTGCCGATCCGGAGCACCCGGACGGGCTGACGGCGGCCCTGGCCGATGCCGAGCCTGGACCCCTACCGACCGCGCCCACCCACCCGGACGATCCGGCGATCTGGCTCTATTCCGGTGGTACCACGGGTCGACCCAAAGCGGTGGTGCAGAGCCATCGATCCTTTGCGGTCACCACCGAGCTTTACGCCCAAAAGACGCTCGGATACGGCGCCGGAGATACGACCCTATCTGTGCCCAAGCTGTTTTTCGGTTACGCCACCGGTGCCAACCTCTTCTTCCCCTTTTCGGTAGGTGGCTCCGCCATCCTCTTTCCCGAGCATCCGACGCCTGAGATCCTCTTCGAAAAGATCGAAACTTACCGTCCGACCATCCTGATCAACGTGCCGACGCTGGTTCAACGGATGGTTCAGGATCCGACCGCCGCGGAACGGGATTTGTCGTGCCTTCGATTCGCCACCTCAGCGGGGGAGGCCCTGCCGATCTCCCTCTACAGCTCTTGGGTGGAGACCTTTGGGGTGGAGCTGCTGGACGGGCTGGGGACCGCTGAAATGTGGCACGTCTTCGTCACGAATCGGCTGGGAGACGTCAAACCCGGAACCTTGGGGCGAGTGGTGGAGGGTTTTGAAATCCAAGTGCGGGATTCGGAAGATCAGCCGCTGCCGGCGGGTGAGGTGGGCAGGATGTGGGTCCGTGGCGATGCCCGCGCGAGCTGCTATTGGCAGAATATGGAGAAGAGCCGGGAGGCCTTTCGCGGTCCTTGGTTTGTGGGTGGCGATCTGATCAGCATGGACGAAGACGGCTACGTGACCTACTGCGGCCGCGGTGACGATGCGATCAAAGTCGGCGGACGCTGGCTGATCCCCCGGGAGCTCGAGGATTGTTTGTCCGCCCATCCCGGGGTTAAAGAGTGCGCGGTAGTCGGTGTCGCCGATGACCACGGTCTGCTGAAACCCCATGCGTATGTCTTGGCCGAGGGGGAAGTCGACCCCCATGAGCTGCGCGATCAGCTCAAAACCCTCGCTTTGGATCAGCTCCAAGCGTATAAACACCCTCGGAAAGTCGTGGTCCTCGAGTCCTTTCCCCGGACCCACCTGGGCAAGGTGGACCGAGGTGCCCTCAAGCGGATGGCCACCGAGCCCCCTGTCGGCTGACCACGCCCCAAGGAATAGATTAGATCCTAAAAATAGGCGACCCCTGGAGATAGGTGGACATAGGTTATGGAGAGAATCCTAGTGACCGGTGCTCTCGGTCAAATCGGCTCTGAGCTAGTCGCGACCCTGAGAGAACGTTACGGCAACGAGAACGTGATCGCTTCGGACATCAAGATGCCGACCGCCGATGCACTGGCGGGAGCCGAGCCCGGTTTCTTCGAGCATGTGGACTGCACGAACCACGATCAGATCCAACAGGTGGTGGATCGGCATCGCATCGACACGATCTACCACCTGGCGGCTCTGCTGTCGGCGGTGGCGGAAGAGCGTCCCCAAATGGCTTGGGAAATCAATATGGGGGGGCTCTATCACGTGCTCGAAATCGCCCGCAGCAACGGCTGTGCGGTGTTCACCCCGAGCTCCATCGGCGCGTTCGGCGAAGGCACGCCCAAGGATTCGACTCCCCAGGATACGGTGCAACGGCCTTCGACCATGTACGGGGTCACGAAAGTGGCAGGGGAGCTACTGTGCGATTACTACCATCGCCGATTCGGGGTGGATACCCGTGGGGTCCGGTATCCAGGAATCATTTCTCACGTCGCCCCTCCCGGCGGTGGCACCACCGACTACGCGGTGGATATCTTCTACCACGCCGTTCGCCACGGGAATTTCACCAGCTTTTTAGGGCCGGATACGCGCCTCGACATGATGTACATGCCGGATGCGATTAAAGCGGCGGTGGATGTCATGGAGGCCGAAGCAGCCAGGCTCAAACATCGCAACGCTTTCAACGTGACCGCCATGAATTTCACTCCGGAAGAGCTGGCGGCGGCGATCCGCAAGGTTCTGCCGAGATTTGAAATCGACTACGACGTGGATCCGATCCGGCAGCGTATCGCCGATTCCTGGCCGAACTCTTTGGATGACAGCGCCGCCAGGGAAGAGTGGAATTGGCAGCCGGCATTTGATTTGGATTCTATGGTCGAGGATATGCTGGAGAACATCTCACGAAAGGCTTCGAGGGAGCCGGCGGATAAGGCCTGAGCTTTGAAGGCCTGACTCTCAAGACTGACTCTCAAAAAAACCGAGGACCGACCGGTCAGCAACACAGACAATGACCCTCAGCACCGACCGCTGAGAGGGGAGCTGAATATGGCATTGGGACGTTTTGAACAAGCATTGGCGGCAGAGGTCGCGGCGCTCGAAGAACGCGGCACCGCCAAAGGAGCGGAATCGGTGATCACCGGCACCCAACGGGCCGAGGGAGCCAAGGGGCCTCGGTATTTCCTCGCCGGTGAAGGTCAGAAGGAGTTCATCAAGATGAATTCCAACAACTATTTGGGCATGTCCTTGCGCCCCGAGCTGATCGCGGCGGAGGAAGAGGCCACCTCGCTTTGCGGTGCCGGCCCCGGAGCGGTTCGCTTCATCTCCGGCACCTACCAACAGCACGTGGATTTGGAGCATCGGCTCGCGGCTTTCCACGGCCGGGAATCGGGCATGATCTTCAGCGCGGCCTACGCCACGATCCTGGGTGTCTTGGTCCCTCTGATCACCAAGGAAACGACGGTCGTCAGCGACGAGCTGAACCACAACTGCATCATCAACGCCATGCGCCTTTCCCGGCCGCTGGAAAAGAAGATCTATCCCCATCTCGACATGGCGGGATTGGAGAAAGCCCTCTCGGAAGGCTCCGGCAAGCGGGCGATCCTGGTCACCGACGGCATCTTTTCCATGCGGGGATCTTTCGCGCCCCTGACGGAGATCGTGGAGCTGGCCAGAAAATACGACGGGCACTACGAGGAGGGGGTCGTCGTGGTGGTGGACGACTCCCACGGAGTCGCGGCATTGGGTGAAACCGGCCGGGGCACGGAAGAGCACACCGGAGGCAGAGCCGACGTCTTGGTGGGCACCCTGGGGAAAGGGCTCGGGGTCAACGGTGGATACGTGGTCGGCAGCGAGGTTCTGACCCGCTTTTTGCGCGAGACCGCACCGACCTACATCTACTCCAATCCCATTACTGCCGGCGAATGCGCCGCCGCCTTGAAGGCGATCGATCTCTTGGATTCGGAAGACGGCCGGGCCCGCCTCGACCACCTTCGAGCGATGACCGTTCGATTCGAGAAGGGCATCACGGACCTCGGTTGGGAGACCATCGCCGGTCCCCATCCGGTGACCCCGCTGATGGTTCGTGATACTCCGAAGACCGCTGCCTTGGTCAGACATCTCTACGATCGAGGCATCTTGGCGACCGGGCTCAACTATCCCGTGGTGCCGAAGGGAGACGAGTCCATTCGCTTCCAAATCTCCGCCGACCACACCGCAGAGGACATCGACGAGGTGCTGCGAGCAATCGAGTCGTTCGGCTCCTGAGGTTAGGGGCGCCCGGCTAGGGGCGCCCGGCTAGGGGCGCCCGGCTAGGGGCGTCGAGCTGAGGTGCGGGCGCCGGCTTGTCGACCCGCTGCCGGTAGGGTGAAGTAAAAGGTGGAGCCGTGTCCCAGGCCTTCGGACTCCACCCAGACACGGCCCCCATGGCCCTCCACGATTCGCTGAACGATGGCCAAACCGACCCCGGTGCCTTCTTTCTTTCGGTCCACTTGACGGAAAAGATCGAAGACTTTGTCGACCAAGTCCTCAGAAATACCACTGCCTTGATCGCTCACCCAGCACAGGACTTTCCGTTGGGAGCCGTCGACGAGTCGGGCGCCGATGTCAATTTTCGGCGTCTCATGCTCATCGGTGAATTTGACACCGTTGTCGAGCAGATTTTGGAAGACCCTTTGAAGCCTCTGACGGTCACCGAGGACCTTAGGCATGTCGTCCGCAATGGTGACCTCAGCCTGGCGGGAGGCGATGCGGCCGGCCAATAGGCGGGTGGTATCGAGCGCCAAGTCGTGAAGGCAAACCAGCTCGCTTTTGCTCTCCACCGCTCCGAGACGAGCGAGCTCCAAGAGCTCGTCGAGCATGCGATCCATGGTTTCAGCGGCGTGTTGAATACGGTGGAGGTCTTCCTTCGCTCGGGCCGAGTCGGCGTGGGTCTGCTCGCCCAAGAGCTCGGTGTCTGCCAAATACTCGGCGCTGCCGAGAATGGTGATCAGGGGACTTTTCAGGTCATGAGAGACGCTGTAGGTGAATTGCTCCAGCTCAGCGTTTTTGGCGGCCAGCTCGGCCATCAGCCGTTCTTTTTCGACCTCCCGCCTCTTGGTGTGGGAGACGTCCCTCAGCAGCAGATAGACCCCGCGGACGGCACCATCGGAACCGATGTCGGGCACATTGACGACGTCCATCACCGATTCGTTCCTCGGCAAAGCCAGCCGATGCTCATGGTGCACGATGTTGCCCCGCAGAGCCGCTTCATAGCCTTGCAGCAGAGCTTCAAAATGCTCGGTCTGGGTGATCTCTTGGAAGGCACGACCCATGGATTGGTCTCGGTTCCAACCAAACCACTTCGACATTTGCAGGTTGCTGAAGGTAACTCTTCGATCGGCGTCCAAATAGGCGATGCCGACCGGAAGCGAATCCGTCAGCAGCCTCATCTGAGCCTCCTTCTCCTGCAAAATCGAGACACTCTCCTGCAGGCTGCGGGCCATCTCGTCGAAAGCGATACCGACCTGCGTAACCTCATCCCCGCCGGTGAGATCGGCTTGCACCGTGAAGTCTCCGCCGGCTAGGCGTCGGACCGCCTTACCCAAGGCCACCAGCCGACGGGTCAGGAGGTGACCCATCAAGAGAGCGATGCCGGCGATGATCGCCATGCCGATGCCGGTGATCGTCAAAACGCTCGTCAAGATGCGTTGGGTGCCCTCGTGGGCCATTCGATCGGAAAAGCGAATGGCGAGGGTGCCCGTGGGGCCGGCGGCATGGCGAATTTCCTGGGTCCGCCAGTGCTCGACCCCAGCGTCTTGGAGATCGGGCAAGTCGGAGCCGATCCAGCTGGGGTCCGAAGCCGCGACGACTCGATTTCGGTGGTCGGCGAGTAAAATCGCACGGATCCTGGGATCTTCGATCTGGTTGATGTAGATCTGGATTTCCGCGTATTCAAGGGTCACCAAGCCCGGTCGACAATGCTCTGCAATCAGCTGCAAGAGCACGGTTTCCGTGGACTCGATTTGTTGCTCGTAGTCGGAATGGAAGAGCTCGAAGGTTCGCCAGAGCACCAAGGCCATCAAAAGGGCCTCGAGCACGAAAATGGTGACGGCGATTCGGTAGCGGAGGGACATAGACGGCGCTTAGCAGCTATAGGCTCAGGAGCCCGGTCTCTTCTCGAGCGCTTTCCAAATCGAGCGTACCGGGTCGTATGCTTCGTCGTTTGCTGGGACCAAGGTGGCAGAAACGTCTAAGCCGAGGATGGTCCTGGTGGCAGGGGCCTGCTTCATGTGATGAAGGATTCGTTGGATTCGTTTCAGCTGAGGATCGCCGAGGCGAGAGTGGCCGACGATCAGGGAGGGAGGAATCGAGGGAGTTTCAGCGATCGTTCTCAGCTCCAGGCCCATCCGCCTCTCGAAACCTCGGGCCGAGGAGTCGCCGACGGAGCAGGCGTCTATATTGCCCACCAGAAGCTGCTGGAGGCAGCTGTCATGGGTGCGGAAGTGCTGAAGCTCGATGGGCGAGTCGCCCCGATCCAATCCGAGCTCTCGAATCATCGCCCGGCTGACGTAGCTGATCGCGGCCACCTCCGGGGGAAGGCCCAAGACCTTGCCGCGCAGATCTTCCAGCTCCTTGGTCGTGCTGCGGTGGTTGACCACGATCCTTGCGAAGAGCCCGCCCGGTCGATGGGCCAGACAACGGTAGCCCCTGTGCTGTGCGATGCGCACGTAGTCGAAGGGCTGCACATAAGCGAGATCGAAAGCTTCTTGGTCGAGAAGCTCCATAAAGCTCTGATAATCCCGAGTGCTCCGGAATTGGATGCTCTGGCGGATTCGAAATTGAAGCTTCGCGATGAGCGGAGCGAACCCATCTGAGAGATGTGAAGTCGCGAGAAACGGGAAGACCCCGAACGACAAACCCGCCGGCGCCTCAAGACGGCCGTCGACGTTGTTTGAATCCCCGCTACCACTCGCCGAAGAATCGGCATGGGGGGATGGAGACGTTGTGGGAGGGTCGGCGAGAAGGGAGCAGGTGCCGACCGAAAGCCAACCGACGAGCAGGAGTCGGCAGAGCGCGCCGGCCAACCTTTTAGGTCGAGCAGTTCCGGGGTTGGATTTTCGGTGCTGACATTCCATGAAGAATCGATTCCAAGTCGAGGATATCACGACGCTTTCGGGCCCGATCGGAGGTTGCTGAAGCCCGGGTCCCGCGGTTGAAACCGACGCGCCGGTCCGACAGAATCGGGGCTCGCCACCGGACGGCTCACAATCCTAGATCATTCGGTCCGGGCTAGATCTTACGGTTTCCGTTCGGCTCTTAATATCAGCATCTCCCGCCACTCCGGTGGGAGTCGGTAGGTTGTGAGGTGGCCAATGGCCAAGAAGAATAAAAAGACTCGACGGGTCAAAGCCCGTGTTTCCCGCGGGCTGAGGGATTTGATGCCGCAGCAGCAGCTGGCCCGCCAGTGGATGATCGACCAGATTCGCGATGTCTACGAGAATTACGGCTTTTTACCGCTTTCCACCCCGTCGGTGGAGTATTTGGACGTTCTGCTGGGCTCTGAAGCCGGCGAGGAAGCGAATAAGCAGATCTTCACGGTCTCCAACCCGGAAGGCGAGGAGCTGGGCTTGCGCTTCGATCTCACCGTGCCCCTGGCTCGGGTGGTGGCTCAACATCGGGACCTGGGTCGTCCTTTTCGGCGATATCAGGTCTCACCGGTTTGGCGCGGTGACAAACCGGATAAGGGGCGCTATCGGGAATTTACCCAATTCGATCTCGACTCCGTCGGCACCCAATCCGAGATCGCCGATACCGAGATCCTCGCCGGCATGTGCGACACCCTCACCGCCTTGGGCATCGAACGGTATTTGGTGCGATATTCGAGCCGAGGTCTGCTCAACACGCTTCTGGTCTACGCCGATATTTCCCCAGAGCTGGCCAAAGACGTCTTTCGTGTGCTCGACAAATTGGATAAGGCGGGTCTCGAGAAGGTCAAGCTCGAGCTGACCACGGGTTATCAGGACGAATCGGGCGACACCATTCGCGGCGTCGGTCTGGAAGCTCGGCAGGTGGAATCCATCGAGCGCTTCCTATCAATTCGGGCGGAGACCCGTACCGAGGTGGTGGCCCACCTGAGAGAGCTCTTCGCGGGTGTGGAAGGAGCGGAGCACGAGATTTCCATCGTCGAGCGGATCTCGAGCCACCTCTATGCCCTGGGCTACGGGGATCATCAGGTGATGCTCGATCTCTCGATCGCCCGGGGACTGGCGTATTACACCGGTCCCGTCTTCGAAGCGGTGCTCACCGACGCACCCCAATTCGGCTCGGTGTTCGCCGGTGGACGCTACGACGGGTTGGTCAAGAGATTCTTGGGCGAGCAGGTGCCGGCCGTGGGGGCCTCGATCGGAGTCGACCGACTCTTGGCGGCATTGGAGCACTTGGGCAAGGTCAAGGCTCGCAAAGCCACGTCACGGGTGGTGGTCACCCGTCTCGACGAATCCATGCTCGACGATTATCTGGCGATTACATACGAGCTGCGCCGAGCGGGCATTCCCGCGGAAATCTTCCTCGGCACCTCGAAGAAATTGGGCAAGCAGCTGGAATATGTGGACCGCTGGGAGATCCCTCTCGCTCTGATCCTGGGTGAGGATGAAAAGCAGCGTGGGGTCGTAACCCTCAAAGACATGGATGTCGGAAGGCGGATCTCCGGCGACATCGAGAAGCGGGAAGAGTGGCTGGCCGAGCGCCCCGGGCAGAGAGAGGTGGCCCGAGGCGATCTCGTTGAGACGGTCCGCACGCTCTTGGAAACCATCGACGCGCAGGATTGAGCCGATTAAAGCGTTGGCTCAATCCTGGGCAACCGGTGCCGGCTCAGAAATGAAAAGTCGCTTCAACGCCCCATTCTCGGGGACGCCCGGCAATGCCCAAATCCAGGCCGAAGGCTCCGGTGGAAAAACCCGCTTCTAAATAGCGCTCGTCGGTGAGATTGGTGCCGAAGAGCGCCAGATCCCAGCGGCTCGACGGCGGCACATAGGCCAGTCGTGCGCTGACCAGGCTGTAATGGGGCTGGGCGGTGGTTTCCGTATTGGCGAAGTCAGGATAGCTCTTCTCCCTCGACGTGAGGTCGAGCCTGGCCATCAGCAGGCCTCGGTTGGCGAGCTCATGGGAGCTTTGGAGCCCTAGAGCCAAGGTCCAAGACGGAGCCTTGGGAAGCTCGTTGCCGAGGGACACACTATCCGCCGGCACCCGCGGATCGAGAGACACGATTTCCGTATCGAGATGGCCCACCGAGGCGGTGAGCTGAATCGTGGGTGTCGGGTAGGCTTGAAGCTCGAGCTCCAGGCCCCGTATTTCAGCGTCGCCGGCATTTTGGGTGATGAAGACCGGCATGCCCGCAACGTCCACGGAGGCTGCGAAATGGATGCTCTCGTAGTCGCTCACGAACACCGCGCTGTTCAAACGTAGGCGTCGAGACAACCAGTCGCTCTTGAAGCCGAGCTCCCAAGACAGAACGGTTTCGGGATCGAAGGGGTCGAGGGCGGGACGTTGTTGCGGCCGTCCGTTGAAGCCGCCGGATTTGAATCCTCGGGAGAGGGTGCTGTAAACGTTGAGATCAGGACGGGCTTGGTACGAAACGCTCAATCGACCGGACCAGTCACTCCAGCTGTCTCGGTTGAATAGATCCGAGGTCTGGATGCCCAGGCCGTTGAAAGCCTGGTAGTCGAAGGTCTTGTCGTCCTCGGTCCATCGGCCCCCGAGGGTCAGGCTCAATCGGTCGCTCAGGCGCCAGGTGCCTTCGCCGAAAATAGCCCAGCTTTCGGTTTCGAGATCGATACGCTCTTCGGTGCCGGGTCCCGAGAAGAAGGCGAAGTTGAATGGATTTCCGGCCCCACCGAAGCAGGGCAGGCCTTCGGGTGGCGGTCCGGGATTGCACAAGAAATTGGGGACGCCGGGCGGTGCGTAGATCGGTCCCGGCGCGAGCTCCAGGGCGGGGAAGAGGTCGGCCATGAACCGTTGTCGATTGTCCTCTCGGGGTCGCTCGTAGAAGTAGAGCAGACCCATTACCCAATGGTGCCCGGAATCGGGGTCGGCGCCGGAGATTTGGAGCTCCTGGCTGACCTGATAGTGCTCTTGGTCGAGGGCCCGCTCCGCGACCAGGTTCGGGGAGCCGTCGCCATCGGAAAGACTGTCGATCTCAAAGGCGCGGTAGGCGGAAATGGAGCCTACTGAGAGATTCTCGAAGGTCCATTGCAAGTCCAGATGGGCTCCCCACACGTCCCGATCCAAGAAAGCGGTCAAGGGTGAGAACGATCTGGAGAAGTCCGTGCTGCCCCAGAGGTCGAAGGTGTACGGAGTGAAACCCTGGTCGGTGAGGACGTGGTTGTAGAAGCCGATCAGCGGCGTCTCGCGGACCGCGATCAGAAGCTGGGTGCCCCCGGCCTCCCGTTCGCGGGTGTAGTCGCCGCTGAGATGGGCCGAGAACGAGCTGGAAGGCGTCCAATGGAAAGCGAGCCGCGCCACATCTCGGTTGTCGTCGTAGAAGTCTTGGCCGGTGATTGTCGAACGGCTCCAGCCGTCCCGGTTGTTGGACATGAAGGCCATCGAGCTGCCGGCCGTGTCCGAGATCGGAAGATTGGCCGAGAGTCGACCGTCGATGCGGTCAAAGCGCCCCGCGGTGAGGCCGATCGTTCCGTGGGGCTCACCCTGGGAGCGGTTAGTCGGTTTTTTGGTGATGACTTGAATCGCGCCGCCGTTGGTGTTCTTACCGAAAAGCGTGCCTTGGGGGCCCCGCAAGATCTCGACTCGATCGACGTCTAGAAGGTCGAGGACACCACCTTGGGCCCTGGAGAGATACACGCCGTCGACGTAGATGCCGACCCCTGAGTCTGAAAAAAGCGCGGTGTCGATTTGACCCACTCCGCGGATCACCACGACCGCATCGGACGTCTGGTCGCCGAAGCCACCGGTGACGGAGAAATCCATGTTGGCGGTCAGCTCGGACAGATCGGAGAGGTCGTGGATCGACCGCTCTTCCAAGGCTTGCTCATCAAAGGCGGTGATGCTGATGGGGATTTCTTGAATATTCTCTTTGCGTCGGCGTGCGGTGACCTCGACGACCTCCTCGTAGGCATGCTGAGGCTCAGCTTGGGAGTCGTTGGGCTGCTCACCCGGGGATGTTTCGGGATCTTGGTCCTCGGTCAGTGCCGCTCCGGTCTCAGTGGCGGCAAATGCCTCGTCAGGATCATTGATTAGGAAGAGCAGAAGCAGCAAGGGTAAGATTCGAATCGTTGGCAGGCAGGGGAGAGGAGATGATTTCGAGCGAGCAAATGGATCCACTGAGGTCTGCATAGAGGGCCCCCAAATCGTAAATTACAGTTTGCAGGATGTTCCCGCGCAACGCCGAGCTTCGTTGCGAGCCTTGGCCCGCCCGTGCTTGCATATAGGATTGAATCAAACAGATCATCTGGCCTCCATCATACAGCAGGCCTTTCTGGAACCTTAGAGCCCTAGGCTCTGGTCACTTTTGTTGTGCGCACCGTGTCTGTGCGCTCTCCGGCTAAGTGCGCACCGTGTCTGTGCGCTTGGCGCACTCGGCGGCCCGATCGTTTTGGTGGAGCCCCGAGCACATGCCTTTAAACCTTTGGAACGGAATAGATCGTCTATGAGCAATATATTGAGCTGTATTGAGCAGGAACCGTCGACCCCCGCAACCGCATCGATCATTTGGATGCATGGATTAGGTGCGACCGCCCACGATTTCGAGTCCATTCCGCCGGAGCTGGGCTTGCCCTCCGACTTGGCGATTCGCTATGTCTTCCCACAGGCCCCGAGCATTCCGGTGACCCTCAACGGCGGCATGATCATGCCCGCTTGGTATGACATTCATTCTTTGGCCGGCCCTGGGGAGAGCAGCCAAGTTGATCGGAATCGCGATGAGTCGGGAGTCCGCAGGAGCGAGCGGCAGATCAAAGCTTTGGTCGATCGAGAGATCAAGAGGGGAATTCCAACGGATCGAATCGTTTTGGCGGGTTTTTCACAGGGAGGCGCGATGGCGTTGCACACGGCTTTGCGCTACCCAAAACCCTTGGCCGGTGCCATGGTGCTCTCCGGCTACCTGCTCTTGCACGAGCGATTGGACGAGGAAGCCTCCGACGCCAATAAGGATTTGTCTATTTTTCAAGCGCACGGCGCCTTCGACCCCATGGTCCGACCGGAGCTAGCGGTGTTGACCAAGGATCTGCTGACCCGCGGCGGCTGGAGCGTGGAGTGGCACGAATACCCTATGGGGCATCAGGTGTGTCTGGAAGAAATCCAGGGCATCGGCAACTGGCTGGAAAAGGTTTTGGGCTGATCGAGAATCAGGAAGGCCTATTGAGCTTCGTGCCTGAGTGCCTCCACGGGCCGACGGCGAAGTGGCGGCACGCTGGCGGCCAAGCCGGCGACGACGGAGAGCACGATGGTGCCGAGAATGGATACGACGAAGGCACCGGGAGCCGCGCTCCATGCAACCTCCATACCGCGGGTGAGCACGAAATAGGCCAGCACCGCGGCTCCGACCGTGCCCACGGTACCGGCGACGGCGCCGATCATGGCGTATTCCGTGGCAAAGCCGGCGACGATTTGGCGTCGGGTCATGCCCATGGTCTTCAACAGCGCGACTTCTTTGCCGCGATGGACCGCGCCCGCGGTGACCGCGCCGCTCAGAATGGCCAGACCCACCAAAACCGTCAGGGCTCCGAGCCATCGAATACCGATTCCCAACCGCTCGATGATCTCGCTCACCCGTTGCAAGACCTCGCGGATTTGAATCACAGTGACGTTCGGAAACTCGACCGCCAGCCGATCCTGCAAACCGGCCGCGGATTCCTGATCGAGCCTGGCCGCGGCGATTCGATGCTGGGGCGCGTCTTCAAGTGCGTTGGGCTCGGCGACCAAGAAGAAGTTGATACCGAAGGTCGACCAATCCACCTCGCGGATGCTGGTGACGTGTAGGCGGAGGTCGACCCCCTGAATATCGAAATCCAGGGTCGAGCCCACGGCGACGTCGAGGCTGTCGGCAAACTCCTTTTCGAGGCTGACCTCGGGCAAATCGTCCCGTTGCCACAAAGCGCCGGCCACCAGCTTGTTGTCCTCGGGCAGCTCTTGGAGGTAGGTCAGGCGTTGCTCTCGGCGCAAGGTCCAAACCTCCGCGTCGCCGCCCCGCTCGCGAGCCGACGCCTCACGCTCTTCGACCAGCTCGTGCACCGAGCGTCCGTCGATGGCGGTGAGGCGAGCCATTACCACCGGCACCGAGTCGAAGCTTTCGGCGCCTTGTTGACGCAAGGCTTCCTGCACGGATGGCCATTGGTGGGGCTGAATATCGATCAAGAAGGTGCTCGGAGCTTCGGTGGGCAGGTCCCGCTGAAGCTGATTCGAGAGCCCTTGCTCCACCAAGAACATGGCGAAAACCACCAGCACACCGAGGCCGAGGGCGATCACCGAGCTCATGGTCGAGGCACCGGGGCGAGCCAGAGCCGCCAGCCCGTGGCGTAACCAGAGTCGGGCGCGGCGGCGAGGCCGCTGGGCGAGGGCGATCAGAAGCCGAGAGGTGGAGCCGAGGATGAGCGTGACGGTCACCAGACCGCCGGCAAAGAGGGCGCCCCGTACCAGCGATTGGGCCTGTAGAGAGGCCAGCGCGCCGATACCCACGACCAGGGTGAGGGCGGCAAAGCCGTAAGCCCATCGGCTGGGGGGAAGAGGCTCCGCGCTCCGCCGAAGCACCCGAATCGGCGGTACCCGCTGGGCGCTCCACAGGGGCGGCCAAGCGAAGAGCAGGGAGACCCCGATCCCTAGGCCGAGGCCCTGAAGCCAAGCCAGGGGCTGAAACGGCTCCAGGTGATCGACGGGCAAGATGCCACGTAGGGTCTGGGCCGGAATCCACATCAAGCCCACCCCCAACAGAATGCCGACCAAGCCGGCGATGGACGCCATGGCGATGATCTGGCCCAAGTAGAGCTGAACGATTTGCCGGGGCCTGAGCCCGAGGCTCTTGTAGATGGCGATGCTGTCCAAGCGACCGGAGAGCCAGGTGCGTACGGTTTGGGCAATGCCGACACCGCCGACGATCAACGAGAGCAGAGCCGCGAGGCCCAGGTAGCTCTCGGTTCTGCGCAGCCCGCGGCGCAGGGACGGCTGGGCCTGCAGATAAGTCTCGGTACGGTAGCGGGTATCGTCCGGCATGGAGGTCGCGATTTCCTCGCGAATCTGCGCGACATTGGCTTCGAAAGGCTGGGGCAGGCGGACCAGCTGGCGGTAGACGATTCGGCTCCCGTATTGGGCGAGCTGTGCCCGGTGGAAGCCGTCGATGGAAATCAGCACCCGCGGGCCCATGGAAAAGGCGCCGCCCAGCCGGTCCGGCTCTTTGTGCAGCACCGCCGCGATGGTGAAGGGTTGGCCGCCGATCTTCACGCTGTCGCCAATCTCTAAGCCGAAGCGCTGGAGCAGCTCCGGAGCGGCGATCGCGGTATCGTTCCTCAGCAGGTGGCGGAGACTTTCTTGGGGCTCCAGCTCGAGCTCGCCGTAAAACGGATAGAGGTCACCGACGGCCTTGAGCTCTACCAGCTGGCTGGCGCGGTTGACCGGAGCCGGTCCCGAGACCGATTGCGGTGGGTCGTTGGTTCCCGGAGCTTCGTCGATGGCCACTACCGTCAAGGTTTCCAAGATCTCGGTCATGGCACTGCCGGGGACCTTTTGCACCGCCTCCCGAAATGCGGGGGCGATGGGTTGTCGGCTGCGGATGGCCATGTCTGCGGCGAGCAGAGATCGAGCTTCGCGGCGGATGCCGGCGTCGATACCGTCGGAAAAGCCCGCGACCGAAACCACGGCACCGACCCCCACCGCCAGGCACGCGATAAAGAAAAACAATCGCACACCGCCTCCCCGGGCCTCCCGTCGCATCTGCTGCCAAAGCACGGAGCCGGAGCCCTCGGTCGAGGGATTGACCGATTTCGGGCCGAGCATGGAGCTGCTCATGTCATGGCCGCCAGAGGCACTTCTCGGTCCGCTGCGGGCGCGGCGGTATCGGCTCGAGAAGCGTTGAGGAGCTCGTCACGTACGATTTTTCCGTCTTTGAGATGGATGGCTCGGTCCGCCAGCTCGGCGACCGCGGGATCATGGGTCACCAGCACCAAGGTAGTTCCGGATCGACGGTGAAGATCCTGCAAGAGCTGAAGAATTTGTCGGCCGGTCGCGGTGTCGAGGTTGCCGGTCGGCTCGTCGGCAAAGAGGATCGGCGGCGAAGCGGCAAAAGCTCGGGCCACCGCGATCCGCTGCTGCTCGCCGCCGGACAGCTGCGCTGGATAGTGATGCCCACGATCCGCCAGACCGACGCTTTCCAGCAGCTCCGACGCCTTTTGGTGAGGATTCGGATGGCCGGTCAGCTCAAGGGGCAGGAGCACGTTTTCTAACGCGGTCTGATGGGTCAAGAGCTGGAAGGCCTGGAAGACGAATCCCACCTTGTCGCGGCGCAGCAGAGCCAGCTGATCTTCCGAGAGATGCTCCAAGGGCCGGCCGTCGAGCAGCACTGAGCCGGAAGTGGGGCGGTCGAGACCTGCCAAGAGGGAAAGCAGCGTAGATTTGCCGGAGCCCGAGGGACCGAGGACCGCGACGAATTGGCCCGACGGAATGTGCAGGCTCACGTGGTCGAGAATGGTCAAGATCTTGCTGCCGGACGGCAGGCGACGGACGAGCTCACGGGCTTCGATCCGAGGGACCTCTGCCAGAGAATCGGCGGTGAGAAAATCGGCGGCTGGAGACGGGTTGGATGGCTGGCTCATGGCGAGTAAATACGAAGGTAAGGGGTCTAAAGTTCAGGGATCTGACCCACGAATTCCTCGGCCCAAGGACCCCATGGCCTAAGCATTCCATGGCCCAAGGATCCCATGGCCCAAGGATTCCATGGAGGTTTGCGTGTGGGATGTGTGCGCGGCGACGCCGGTCAATCCGAGGGGTCGGGTTTTCGAAAGAGGTTTTTCAAGCCGCCACCGAGTTTTCGGCCGAGCGCGCCGTCATCTCCCTGGCGGCCGGCCAAACGCTCTAGGCCCTTTAGAGCCAGAGGGTGATTGGGCATGTCGTTCAAAGCGGCGCGAAATTGCTCCTTGGCTCGGGCAAAGTCGCCCTCACGTTCTAATACGTCGGCAAAGGCCACTCGGATGCCGGCGTCCCGAGGATCCAGCTCCACCGCCTGCTCGAAGGATTCGATAGCCCGGGAGCGCCAGCGGGGGTTTTGAGCCTGGGACTGGCCGAGCATGGAGAAATAGCTCGCCTTCGGGTCCAACCGGACCGCCTCCTGCAACAGCTGAACGGCCTGACCGTAGTCTCGCACTTGTTCCGACAAATAATGCAGGGCGTTGCTGTAGCAGCCGGCGGCCATGCGCTGTTTTTCCTCCAGGCGTTTTGCCCCATCGATCTTCTCCTCGACCACCACACCGATGATCAGGTCGTAGCCGGCCCGACGCCTGGGATCCGAAAGGACCAAATATGCCTCGGTGATGCGCTCGAAAAGAAGTCGAAGGGCCTCGCCCATGCCTTTGAGCCCCAATGGCTCGATGTGCAGGGGATGGGCGAGACGAGCGAGCCGACGATAATTCTGGTGCAAGCTCTCGTCGTCGGCCCCCGATTCCACTTGCAGCAGCTCGTAGTAGCTCATATCCGCTTGGCGACCGAGCCAATCGGCGAGCTGCTCACGGTGTTGAGCCGCCCCTAACGCAAGCGGATTGAGCTTGAGATCCTCGGCGATCCTCTCGGAAAAGAGCTCCAAAGACCTGGCGGTCAAGACCTGGCCGCTACCACGGGGCCTGCTCGGCGGCGGGGCGGAGGCCCGGGGTTTGCCGGGATCCTCGATGCGAGACGCGGACGCGCCGCTTTTCGAGCGGCTGCGAAGCCTGGCCCTGCGTGCCCGGCTGCTAGAGGCGGGATCTCCTCCAGCCAAGCCGATCGCGTGCAGCTTGGTGAGCGCCACCAAGGTGTCGAAACGGGAAGCGGAATTCAGCTTGACCAACACGCTGACGGGCGTCGGCGATTCCATATGGGCCATGAGCTGGATCATGCTCGCTTCCAGCCCGGGCAATTGCTGTAGGGCGGGGGAGTCGGCCCGGTTCTGGAATCGCTCGTCTTGACCTCCCAGACGTTCCATGAGCCGCCGTTCATCGGCACCGAATACCGCGGATTCCATGGCCAGAATGACCGTCGTCAGGGGGCCGACGGGAGCATCGGGGAATTCGCCGGCTCCACCGTCGAACCGCACCTCGGCCCGCGCGCCGAGGGCGGGCTCGATCACTTGGAGGCTGAGTCGACGGAGCTCCAGATCGTCGGCAGGACGGGCGCTGGGTGCGACGTCGAGGCGAGCTTGAATCGCGGAGGCCAGAGCATGGCTTCGATCGACGAAAAGCTCCCCGTTTTGAAAGTAGTAGCGGTCGTCACCATCTGAAAAGGAGATGATGCCGGTGGCTCGCCGCAGGTAGACCTGGCGAACGATGTCCGCGAAGGACGCTTTTGCGGAGAGGCTCATGTCTCGTTATTCGAGCGCTGCTCGTTGAATTCCAAGGCTTGTCGGAAGATACGCCTCAGGTGAACCACCCGGAAGGGCTTGCGGATGAATCCCCGAACAGCGAGCCCTTCGAAGTCGGACATCACCTCGGCCTCGCCCCGTCCGCTGGAGACCAAAATTCGGGTGTCGGGGTCGAGCTCCAACATTTTGGCGATGACCCTTTCGCTATTGGGACGGCTCAGATCCGCGTCGACGATCACCAGCTTGAAGGTCTGATCCCCATCCTCCCGTTCTCGGCGACGGTCCAGCTGTTCGAGGGCTTGGGTGCCGTCGCTCGCGGTCTCGACCTCGAATCCCAATCGTTCCAGAGTCGGAAGCACGGAGGCTTTCGCCAGCTCGTTGGGCTCGACCAAAAGGATGCAACCGCCGTCGTGCCAGCCCTTGGCGATCGGGGTCTCGTCCTCCGCGGAGCGATCGAAGGCCGGCAAAAAAGCTTGGGCACCGAGGCGTTGGTCCGCCCGTCGCACCAAGCGTAAGCCGCCGTAGTGCTCCCGCAACACGGCTTCCAGACCGCCGAGAGGCTCCAGCTCGCGTGGGTCCAACGTGTGCTCCACGCCGGGCGCCAAATCGACCGACGCCTCGACATAAACAAACCTGCCGGTGCGCATGCCGTCGCCTCCTCGGATGTCGGCCAACAGCTCGCGATCGCATTCCCTGGCACCGGTGCTCAGGGTCAGCGTTCCGTGGTCGGTTCCCGGCGCTTGGGCGACCAGCAGCACCAGGTCCACCACCATGCGACGCATCAAGGCCCGGTCGGCCTCGACCAGCGGTAGGTTGAAACCCGGGTTCAGAGTGAGCTCGAATCTGGGAGCCAAGCAAGCCCGCAATAGGACCTGCATGTCTTCGGCCAGCTCGGAAACGTCGAAGGGCTCCGGCACGATTCTTCGGGAGCCGGTATACGCCGCGAGCTCCTGCGCCAGCTCGGAAGCCCGGGATCCGCATTCATCGATGAGATCCAAATGGTCACTGAGGCTCGAGGGCTCCGGCAGATGATCGAAGGCCTGGTCCAGATGACCCAGCAATGCTACGAGATCTCGATCCAGAGCCGTGGCCACGGAACGCACCAGGGACGTAAAACGCTCTCGCTCTCGCTCCAGGGACGCCAAACGGACCTCAATGTGATCCCAGCGGCCGGCGGAGCGTTGCTGACGAGCCACGGCGTCTCGCAGGCGGGGCGCGAGCACCTCTGCTCGGGTGTCGGTGGAGAAGATCTGCGCGCCGGCGGCCAACGCTTGGGCGACCTGAATCTTGTCGCGCTCTGGGCTCCAGACCACGACGGCGGTTTCCGGGGCTCGATCCCTGAGGGCGCGAATCGTACGGCCCAATTCTCCACAGCCGATCAACATCAGGCAGTGGGGTGAGCTCAGGTCGAGAGCGACATGGAGATCTTCGAGGACCTCGAATCGGCGCACCACAAAGGCATCGAGATGGTCGAGGTCCGGCAGGCCGATGATCTTTCCGATATTCAGGACCCAAAGATGAAGGGGTTCCGCGGGTTGGGAGGCCGTAGACCCCGAGAAAGTCGATGCCGCCATGAAAGCTCCAGGAGAGAGAGAATGTTGATGAAACCTCAGTGTATTGCAATTGACGCTCGGCTTCGAGCTCCGGCGTCTTCAGCCCCGGCTCCTCTCGCGTGGCCGTCCATGGGTGCGATAATCTCGGCCCGCTATTTGGGTTGGCGGAGGGCTCGGACCGGAAAGACGGGTTGAGTCTCAAGCCGGCTCACGGTTTTTCTAGTCTTTCGACGTCCTTTTTCAGCATCAAGCCGCCGATCGGAGGATCTGAGTTGTCTCTATTTCGAATCGCGTCTCTTGTCTCGAGCCCTTTCCGCGCCTCCGTTCGGGGTCTGTTGCCGGGCCTAGCTATGGTCCTGGGTTTGATTGCCCTCACCCAGCCGATGTCGGCCCAAGAATGGCAGGGGCCGCCGGACCTGATGCGCTATCTGGGTTTGGATCCGGAGACCGCGGATTCCCGGCTGGATCCCTCGATTCCTACTCCTGAGTCGGTGCTCGGTTTCGAGGTCGGCAAATGGCATATCCGCCACGATTTGTTGGTGAAATATATGGAACGTCTAGCCGCCGCCTCCGACCGCGTCGAGCTGACGGTGACGGGCCGGACCTACGAGGATCGCCCACTGCTCTTGTTGACGATCTCCTCGCCCGAGCACTTGGCGAGTCTGGAAACGATTCGTGAGCGGCATCTTCAATTGTCGGATCCCGGCCGGTCGGCGGATCTGGATGTCTCGGACATGCCGGTGGTGGTCAACCTCGGCTATAGCGTGCACGGCAACGAGCCTTCGGGCTCAAACGCATCCCTGGTGGTGGCCTATTTCCTGGCGGCTTCCACCGACGAGAAGATCACCGAGCTTCTAGACCATTCGGTCATTCTCCTGGATCCCTCGCTCAATCCCGACGGGCTTTCGCGTTTTGCCCAATGGGCAAATATGCACAAGGGCTCCACGCCCGTGGCGTTGAGCGCCAGCCGCGAGCATCAAGAGGTTTGGCCCGGCGGTCGGACCAATCATTATTGGTTTGATCTGAACCGGGATTGGTTGCCGGCTCAGCTGCCGGAATCCCAGGCTCGCTTGGCCCAATTTCACGCCTGGCAGCCCAATGTGCTGACCGACCATCACGAGATGGGCAGTGATTCGACCTTCTTCTTTCAACCCGGAGTTCGGGCCCGAAAGCATCCCCTGACGCCCCTTCGAAACGTCGAGCTGACGGAGGCGCTGGCGACCTTTCATGCCCAGGCCTTCGATCGTTTGGGCACGCTCTACTATTCGGAGGAGGATTTCGACGACTTCTACTACGGGAAGGGGTCGACCTACCCGGATTTGCAGGGGGCGGTCGGCATTCTTTTCGAGCAAGCGAGCTCTCGGGGACATGTGCGGGATTCGAAGAGCGCCGTCGATGGTCGCTTGGCGTTTCCCACGACCATTCGCAATCAGGTGTCGGCCTCTTTTTCCACCCTCGATGGAGCCTTCAACCATCGCCTGGAGCTTTTGGAATACCAACGGGACTTCTTCCGCCAAGCCTTGGACGAGGGACGGCGGGATCCGCGGGGTGCGTTGATCTTCGGCGATTCTGGAGACCCCACCCGGGCGGCGCTGCTGGCCGAGCTGTTGAATCGTCACAAGATCGAGTTGCATCGTCCGGCGCGGACGATCGAGCTCGACGGCGTCACCTATTCGCCCGCGGATTCCTTTGTCGTGCCCTTGGCCCAACCCCAATACCGGCTGATCCGCGCCATGTTCGACAGCTTCACCGAATTCGAAGAAGCGACCTTTTACGATGTCTCGGCGTGGACTCTGCCGATGGCCTTCGGCCTCTCTTTCGGATCCTTGGAGGGCTCCTCCGGCGATCTGCTCGACGGGCCGATCCGCGACTTGGAGCTGCCGAGAGGCAACTTCCAGGCCGACGAGCAAGCCTACGCCTACCTCTTCACCTCGAACGGATATTTCGCTCCGCGCAGCCTCTACCGTCTGCTGGCGGTCGACGTCGTCGTGCGGGTAGCAACCCGCCCTTTCTCAGCCATGATCAGCGGCGCCGTCCGCGAAATGCCCTTGGGGACCCTGGTGGTGCCTCTCGGGGTACAAACTAAGGACCGTTTGGAGGTGGAGCAGCTCCTGAGCCAAGCGGCCGAGCAAGACGGGATCGATGTGCTGAGCAGCCGATCGGGCCTGACCCCCACCGGTGTGGATCTGGGTAGCCCGTCCTTGCGTCCGCTGGAGAAACCCAAACCGGCGATCCTAGTCGGTGGCCGGACGAGCTCCTACGAAGCGGGGGAGGCCTGGCACCTTTTGGATCAGCGATTCGGCGTCGAGACGGCCCTGCTTCCCGTCGACGATTTGAGCGCAGACGTGCTGGAGCGCATCACCCATTTGGTGATGGTGGCGGGCTCGGAAAACGACCTTCAAACCGATGACCTGCTGCTCCTGCGCGGCTGGGTGCGGTCCGGCGGAGTGGTCGTGGCCTCGAAGAGCGCTTCCGAGTGGGTCGTGAAGGCCATGGCCGGGCCGGAAAACGGTGATCATGAGGCCCACGCTTCCTCGTCCGCCTCGGCTAAAGATGAGCCACCGGTGGAGAGGAAACCCTATGGCAGCGCTTCCGCGGATCAGGCGGTGCATCTGATAGGTGGGACCCTCTTCGAGGTCGACCTCGACCTCAGCCACCCCTTGGCCTACGGCTACACCCGTTCAAAGCTACCGGTATTCCGCAACAGCCGAATCTTCTTGCAACCGTCTTCGAACCCCTACGCTACCGTGGCGGCCTATACCCAGAAACCGTTGTTGGCGGGCTATGTCTCACCGGAGAATTTGGAGCGGCTAGCCGGTAGCCCGGCGATCATCGCCGATCGGTTCGGTCGGGGGGCGGTCATTCAGATGGTGGATAATCCAAATTTTCGCGCCTTCTGGTACGGCACCAACAAGCTCTTCCTCAACGGCATCTTCTTCGGCGGTATTCTCGATCGAACGGCGCCCGGATCCGGACGAGAAGCGTCCCATTAAGAGGTCTTTCAGCTTTTCGCGAAGCTGTGACGGAAGACGGTGAAGAGAATTTTGTAGCCTGCCAGGATCGTGCCCTTCACCGTGCCGGTGATCTTCGACACTCCGATGCGCTTGCGGTAGCTGACCGGAACCTCGGCGATTTTCAGACCTCTTCGGATGGCCTTGACCTGCATCTCAGCGGTCCAACCGAAGTCTTGGTCTCGCATGTCGAGAGATTCCAGGGCGCTCCAGCGGATGGCTCGAAAGGGACCGAGGTCGGTGTAGCGAAAGCCATAGAGCCGGCGAATCAACGTGCAAGCGACGAAATTGCCCATTCGAGCCTGGGGTAGGAGAGCGCCTCGTTCCCGTTGCCCCAGGGTGCGGGAGCCGATGACCATGTCGGCCCGGCCTTCGAGGATCGGTGCGATCAAGCGTGGTAGCTCGTCCGGATGATCGGAATAGTCCGCGTCGATGAAGACCACGATCTCCGGCGGATCGTTTTGGCGGAGATACTCCAATCCTGCCAAGCAGGCTGCCCCATAACCGGGAATGGGCGCCGGCACGACCACCGCGCCACCCGCTTCGGCGACTTCGGCCGTGGCATCGGTGGAGTTGTTGTCGGCCACCACCATGCGACGCACCGGTGGGCGGGGAAGGTCGGCCAAGACCAAGTGCACGGAAGCCTCTTCATTGTAGGCGGGGCTCACCGTATCAATCACAGGGTCGGTATCGATCACAGGGTCGGTGGGCTGCCGCGGGGTTGCCGTCGGTTTCGGGGTCGTCTCTGGGCTCATGGCTTCAATTTGTCATAAACCTCCCGCCCGTCGACACCCTTCTCTTCACGGCTCTTACATCCGGGTTGGGTGGATGGTCGGCACAAGATTCCACCTCTGAATAGGCCCTGATATAGTCCAGGCATTCAGTCAGCCAGAGTCCCCCATGGTCGACGGATCGGTCTTGCAGCCTGATCGGTGTCGTGTGGTTTCGGTCGCAGTGATCGAGGTCTATGCGTCCGATCTTCATTCATATGCACCTGCTGAAGGAGAGAGATCATGAAGCTGTCCGCTCCCACCCAACCCCTGTTCATTGTCGCCGTCATTTTGGGTCTGGCCGGTATGCTGATGCATTTTGGGGTGATTCCGCTGATCGCCGGAGCCCAACCCATCATTTTGATCATGCTCGCTTTTGTTCTCTTGACCGTGGGCTGCCTCTTCAAAGGGGTTTAGCCACGGAACGCCCGCCCATTTCATCCTAGCGCCACTTGCCGGTAAGCGCCCCCAAAGCCCTGGATCCTCCTGGTCTGCTCGGAGTGTCTTGGCGACCCACAGGTGGTACAATCCGCGCCCGCCCATTCCGGGTGGGTGCGGGCTTCGGCCCGAGTGTCCTATTTCGAGGCCGACCATGCCGACCCTTCCTTTCCGCGGAAAACATCCTCAGCTCGGACAGCGTGTTTGGCTGGCACCTTCAGCCACGGTCACCGGCGACATCGAGCTGGGCGACGACGTCTCCTTTTGGTTTCAAACCGTCGCCCGGGCGGATGTGCATTGGATCCGAATCGGCGAAGGTACGAATGTCCAAGACGGTGCGATCCTGCACGTTTCCGATGGCACCCATCCCCTGCGCATCGGCCGAGGCGTGGTGATCGGCCACGGGGCGATCGTGCACGGATGCATGATCGAAGACGGTGCCCTGATCGGTATCGGGGCGAAGGTCCTCGACGGCGCGGTGGTCGAGGCCGGCGCGCAGGTGGGTGCCGGAGCGGTGGTCGCACCGGGTATGCGGGTCCCTGCCGGCAGCCTGGTCATGGGAATTCCAGCCCGCGTCAAACGTGCTTTGACCGCGGAGGAAACAGCGGCCATCGGCGAGATAAGGGACCGATACATCGGGCTCAAAGAAGAATATCGATCCCAGCTGGAGAGCTGAGCGGATCGTTGCAAACGCATTCCACCGGCCGGTCTGCCGGCCGAGCAGGAGCAGATTTCATGGAACGTCGAGAAGCGGGAAGCTTGAGGGATTCGGATATCGGCAGCCGGGCGCGGTTGCAAGCATGGGTGCATCGCCGTCGAGACCTCGGTGGTTTGCTCTTTTTGGATTTGAGAGATCGGTCCGGATTGGCCCAGGCCGTGGTCTATCCCGAGGAGCAACCGGAAGCCCATCGGGTCTTGGAGGCCGTGCGCGCCGAATATTGTGTGGAGATCGAGGGGACCGTGGTGGCCCGCGAAAAGCCCAACCCGGGCTTGTCGACCGGCGCCGTAGAGCTCAAGGTGGAGCGGGCGGAAGTGCTGTCGGAGTCGGAGGTGCCACCGGTCACCGTCGACGGCAAGATCGACGCGTCCGAGGAAATCCGGTTGCGTCATCGCTACCTAGAGCTGCGTCGGCCGGATTTGCAGAAGAATTTCCTGCTCCGGGATCGGGTGACCTTGGAGACCCGCAACTACCTGCACGAAAACGGCTTCCTGGACCTCGAAACACCGATTTTGACCCGCTCGACCCCCGAAGGGGCGCGAGATTATCTGGTCCCCAGCCGAGTCCACCCGGGCAGCTTCTATGCCTTGCCCCAATCGCCGCAAATCTTCAAGCAGCTGCTGATGGTCTCCGGCTTCGAGCGCTATTACCAAATTGCCCGCTGCTTCCGCGACGAAGACCTTCGGGCCGACCGGCAGCCCGAATTCACCCAAATCGACTTGGAGATGTCCTTCGTCGATGAGCAGGACGTCATTTCCCTGGTGGAAGGTCTCTTCGCCCGGGTTTTCCCCTTGGCCGGCATCGAGATCGAGACGCCGTTTCCCCATCTGACTTACGCGGAGGCGATGGCCAAATACGGTTCCGATCGGCCTGATCTGCGGTTCGGTCTCGAAATCGCCGAGCTCACGGACATCCTGGGGAGCTCGGGTTTCCGGGGATTCAAGGCCGCCACCGAAGCAGGAGGCGTGATCCGTGGCTTTGTGGTGCCGAACGCGGCGGGTGCTTCCCGCAAGGACGTCGACGGTTGGGTGGAGGTGGCCCGCCGCCACGGTGCCATGGGCGCGCTCACCCTGCGGAAACGAGAGGGGGAGCTGCAGTTCCAGGTCAAGAGGGTGCTCACCGAAGGCGAGCTCAACGCCGCGGCGGAGGCCCTCGGACTGGAGGAAGGCGGCTTGGCATTGATCGTCGCCGGTCCGGAAGCGACCACCGCCAAAGCCCTCGGGGCCTTGCGTTTGGAGCTGGCCGCGCACTACGACCTGATCCCCGAAGACAAACATGCGTTCCTCTGGGTAACGGAGTTCCCGCTGCTCGAATGGGACGAAGACAGCCAACGCTACGTTTCTTTGCACCATCCGTTCACCAGCCCGGACCCTCGGGATCTCGAGCTGATGGCCACCGAGCCGGGTCGAGTCCGAAGCCGTGCCTACGACGTGGTGATGAACGGCGTGGAGCTCGGCGGTGGATCGATCCGTATTCATCGCAGCGATCTGCAACAGCGGGTCTTCGAGCTGCTCGGCATTTCGGCGGAGGAGGCGGAGTCTCGATTCGGCTTCCTGCTGGAGGCCCTCCGATTCGGCGCGCCGCCCCACGGTGGCCTGGCCCTGGGTCTAGACCGCATGATCATGCTGATGGCCGGGGCGCCCTCGATTCGCGATGTCATTCTCTTCCCCAAGACCACCTCGGCATCGTGTCTCTTGACCGCGGCGCCCTCTCCGGTGGACGACGATCAGCTGACCGAGCTCGGGATCCGCAAGCTGCCTCGGAAGCAGGGCAAGGCGGAACCAGCGGGTGAGGAAAGCGGAGGCTGACGGATCATGGACGGCATGGTCCACCTGCCGCTGATTTTCGATGGCCAAGAAAGCCCCGCTTCGGAGGTGTGGGTGGGTCGAGACCTGCTGACCTCCGACACGGGGCCGATCCAAAGACCGGTGAAGGATTGGTTGGCGGGTCGATTGTTGTTCATCGTGTCCAGCCCGACCGTCATGGGATGGCACGGGGGTAAGCTCGAAGCCCTGCGCCGGTGCGCGGATCGGACCGTTTTCCTCAGTGTCCCGGACGGTGAGCGCGCCAAGAGCATCGATCATGCCCATGAGCTGTGGCAGGCCATGTTGGAGGCGGGCGGCAAACGGGACAGCCGACTGGTGACCTTTGGCGGCGGATCGGTGGGTGATTTAGGGGGCTTCGTGGCCGCGTGTTTTGTCCGTGGCATCGAATACGCCCAAATTCCCACGACCCTCCTGGCTCAGGTAGACGCATCTTTAGGTGGAAAGACCGCCATCGACATGCCCCAGGGCAAGAATCTGGTCGGCGCATTCTTGCAGCCCAAATTCGTGCTCAGCGACACGCGCGTTTTGGAGACTCTACCGCCGCCCGAGCTGCGGGCGGGGCTGGTGGAAGCGGTGAAGAAGGCCGCCCTTTTGGATGACGGAGCGCTCTTCGTGGAGATGGAAGAGCGCTTGGACGACCTCTTGGCAGGGGATCCGGAGACCGTCGCAAGGGTCGTCGCCGGCGCCGCGCGATTGAAGCTCGATGTGGTCGCCCGGGATGTGCGGGAGTCGGGCCTGAGGAAGGTGCTGAATTTCGGCCACACCTTGGCCCATGCGCTGGAGCAACAGCTGGGCTACCGAGGTTTGCGTCACGGCGAGGCCGTGGCTTACGGCATGCTCTTCGCCCTACGGCTGGCGAGCCGGCGGGGAGGGGTAGCCGACGACATGGTCATCCGATTGCCCCAGATGTTGCGGCGCTTCGAGCTGCCGGATCTACCGACCGAGGCCATGACCCTCGAGGGGCTGATGGCCGCCATGGGACGCGACAAAAAGGCCTCTCGGGCCGGGCTCACGTGGGTATTGCCGGCGGGCTTGGGCAAGCACCGATTCGACTCGGATCTCAAGACCACCTGGGTGGCCTCGGAGCTCGAAAGCTTCCTCGACGACCCTTGGGACGGGCTCGGATGAGATTTAGGCACTCCCATGGCAAACCGGAGTCCGTGGTCCTGCTCGCGGCTTGGCTGCTTTGGGTGTCGGTATCGGCCTGTGAAGCTCCGAGCTCGTTGCAAACGGCGGATCGAGGGCCTGAGGAGATCGACCTTTTCGAGCTGTCGGCAAACGCTTCGGTCCATGCCCCGACCCGGCTGATCCTTCCGGGCAATGCTGAAAGCCGTCCGCATTTGGTGTCCGGCTGGCATCCGAAGACCTATCCCGTCGGCGACGACATGGCGGCCTGGAGCCTTGGCGGTCGGGCCGAGGTGGCTTTCTTCGTCGCCCATCCCCAGACGACCATGGACATCGAGCTTCTCTGTGCTCCGGTCGTGCCGGAGGGAGGCAGCCCCCCCGAGCTGACCGTGGAGATCAACGGCACCGTCGTGTTCCAGCGGCGTCTCTCTCTGGGTTGGGGGAGCTACCGCTTCGAAGTCGATGCCGACTTGTTGCGTCAGGGGAGCAATTCCTTGGTGTTTCGCCATCCTCCGGAGCAGAGCGATTGGCAACCGAAGAAAGATACGCGGGTGGCTTGGCGCAGTCTCGAATTCTCGGTGGCAGGGGAGCCTGGCGCGTCGGGTCCGGGGATGTCGGGTCCTGGGATGTCGGGTCCTAAGCAAATCGCGGAAGGCAAGACTCTCTTTCTGCCGGTGGGGCATAGGATGGATTTCTTCCTGGATCTACCCGCGGGCAGCCGCTGGCGCGCCGACCGAGTGGTGCCCCGGGGAGAGGCCGAGGGGGTAGAGATCTCCTGGTCGCCGACCTCGATGAAAGAGGAGACGGCCGACAGCCGGCTCTTTCAGCGGGTGGAAGACGCGGTCTGGCCGGTGGCAACCGGGGGACGGGGTAGGGGCTCGGGACGTCTTTCCATGCAAGCAAGGGGCTCTTCCGGCGGGGCCTTCGTGTCCTCGCCTCGGATCCAGCTGCCCAGGAGCAGCGCCTCGGAGGCGCGGCGCTCCGACCCACCCGCCGAGGTCGCAGCGACCGGTGCCGTCGCCTCGACGCCTTCGGGCCCTTCCTCCCAGCCCAATGTCATCTTCTACGTCATCGACACCTTGCGGTCGGATCATTTGGGCTGTTACGGCTATGCCCGAAATACCTCGCCGCGCCTGGACCGATTCGCGGAGCAAGCGGTGTTGTTCGAAAATGCCCGGGCCCAGGCTCCGTGGACGAGGGCGTCGGTCGGTTCGGTGCTGACCGGTTTGTGGCCGTCGGTACACGGTGCCCAAGACGATCCGGACGCGCTGCCCGAAGCGGTCGACACCTTGGCGGAACGATTGTCGTCCGCGGGATTCCTCACGACCGCGGTGACAGCCAACGGAAATATCGCCGAGCCGTTTGGCTTCGCCCAGGGATTCGACGCTTTTCGCTATCTGGATCCCGACGAGAATGGCGGCAAGATTTATCGGGCCGTGGAGGTGAACGAATTCTTCTTCAACTGGCTGGAGGCCAAGCCGTCCGACGACGCACGGCCGATCTTCGCCTATCTCCACACCATGAATCCCCATGCTCCTTATGAAGCGCCGGAGCCGTTCCACTCGAGCATGACCGATCGACCCCTGGACCCGAGCTACGGCTCGATCGATCATCTGGTCTCTTTAGCCCTTCAGCGGGAGCGACCGCCGGCGGATGCTCCCGCGCGATTGATCGACCTGTACGACGCCGAAATCCTCGCCAACGACGCCGCCTTCGGCCAATTGATGGACGAGCTGGAAGCCAGGGGCATGCTCGACAACAGTTGGGTAGTGGTGTTGTCCGATCACGGCGAGGAATTCTTCGACCACGGCGGATGGCAGCATGGCCACTCCTTATTTGTCGAGCAGCTGGCGATCCCGCTGCTGATTCGGCCTCCGGGCGGAGCCCCGGCCGCGATCCGACGATCTGAGGTGGTCGAGCATGTGGACTTGCTGCCGACCCTATTGGATCTGTTGGGGCTCGAGCCCCCGGTCTTGACCCAGGGAACGAGCCTGGTTCCCCTGCTGACCGCCGGCGGTCCGAAAGTCGGCTGGGACCACAGTGCCGTGGCCCATCTCCAACTGCGCGGCATCACGGAAAGCCGTGGGATTGATCCGACCGGGCGTTGGAAGGTGAAGATCAGGACTTGGGAGGGCACGGACGGCTTTCCTCAGCTCTTCGATCGGCTGCAAGATCCGGCGGAGCTTCAGGGCCAGAGCTTCGCTCAATGGCCTTTGAGCAGGCATCTCGCCGATGCGCTTCGACGTGTGGAGCGGGAAACGCCCCATCCCTTCTCACCGCAGGCTGCCGACGATGTGCCGCAGAGCCTGAAGGAACAGCTTCAAGCCCTCGGATATTTGCGCTAGCTCTTTCCAGGCGACTCTGGTCCCGTGTGCTCGCGCCGTGTGCCCATCCGGGTGCCGATGCTGTGTTGTGAATTCAGCTATAATCATTGTCTTGCGGCTTAAATTCCGGACCTTCCGTGGTCTGATCCGAGCCGTTGGAACATCTGCAGAGCCGCCGACTACGGACTCTATTTGTGACCGGTGGCGGCTCGCTCATGACGATCCGCTGCAGCGTTTGCCTGTCGGCGGCTCGTTTGAAATAGACCTTAGTTTTCGCAGTAGCATCTCATTCCACCCCTGGGCTCCAACGCCCAAGTGCCCGGAGAAATCCGTGAGCCAGGACCCGGCGGCCCGACAGGCCACACCTTCGGCCAAGACTCCAGCAAAACGTTCCACCTCAGGGGGCGACGGCAAGGCTCGCCCCGACGGCAAGAAACGTCTGCCCAAGCTGAGGCATATTCTCTTCGCCTTGATCCTGCTTCCGGGCATCGCGCCCTTGCTCTTTTCCTCTTGGATTTTGATCGAGCGCAACCGTACGACCTTGGTCGATCAGGAGAAAGAGCTGCTGACCTACCGAGCCCGCCAAGTTGTGGGCTCGTTGAGCGAGGATCTCGCCCGCCGTCGGGGGCAAATCGAGCAACTGGGAAGGGCCATCGTCAGCGTGCCCGACATGAGGAGCGTGGAGCAGCGGCTGCGGGAGCCTTGGGTGGGGCAATTGCTCAGCCAATATGTGGCCGAGCATCCCGAGCTGATCTCTTTCGGTGCCCTGAGCGCGGCCCGCAAGGGGCTCAGCGTGGGTCCCAGCCTGCCTTCCCAGGCCGCCGACAAGTTGCAGCAAGCCTTCGACACCTCGCTCCGATTGGGCGAGCCCGCTTATCAATTCGCCGTGGTTTCGCAACAGAAACCTGCCGTCGCCATGGCGGTACCGGTGCCCAGCGAGGACGGCAACGACGCCTTGGTGATCCAGGCCCTCCTGCCTTTGGACTTCGCGGCTCTCTCCCTCGACGGGGAGACCTTCGACGTCAACGATTTCTTCTTGATCGATCGCGATGGCGGCCTGCTGTGGTCCGGCAGCGAAAAACACGAGCTGCAGAATGCCCTGCGCAAAACGTCGATGGTCACGGATTTCGCCCGCAACCCATTGATCAGTGTCACCACGGTCTTTGATCTAGAGGTAGCGGGTGAGCGGGAAGAGACCCTGGCCAGGGTCGTCCAGGTGCAAGAAACCGGTTGGGGTCTCGTAGCTCACAAAGCCAGCGCGGCCGCGTTCGAGCAGGTGAGCAACATGATTCGCGATACCGTGCTCTCGTCGGTGCTCGCGGTGATGTTGGCGCTTTTCTTCGCCATTGTCGCGACCCGTTGGTTCTCCAAGCCGATTCAGAAGCTGGCGGAAACCAGCCACGAAATCGCCGCTGGAAAATTCGGCCGACGGGTGCCGGTGGACGGTCTGGTGAGCGTGGAGATCGCCGACATGGCCACGGACTTCAACCGCATGGGCGACTATGTGGAGAAGTACATTCAGCAGCTGCGCAAGGCGGCCGAGGCTAATCGCTCGCTATTCATCAGCTCCATCCGAGCATTTGCCGCTGCCATCGACGCCAAGGATCCTTACACCCGTGGTCATTCCGAGCGGGTCGCGGCCTACAGCCGAGCCATCGCCCGTTACCTCGGTCTGCCCAAGGATATGCAGGAGAAGGTCTGGATTGCGGGTGTGTTGCACGACGTCGGCAAGATCGGCGTCCAGGATCGGGTGCTGTTGAAGCAAGGCGTGCTGACCCCCGAGGAATTCGAGCAGATGAAGCTGCACCCGGTGATCGGAGCCGACATCATCGAGCCGATCTCGGCGTTGACGGACATGATTCCCGGCATACGATGGCACCATGAGGCTTGGAACGGCACCGGTTATCCCGACAAGCTTCAAGGGGAGCAGATTCCACTGATGGCGCGGATCATTGGGGTGGCCGACACCTTCGACGCCATCACCACCAACCGTCCCTACCAGACCGCGTCGACCCCGGAATACGCCATCGAAACCATCAAGAAGCTGACCGGCACCAAATTCGATCAAAAAGTCGTGCAGGCCTTCCTCTTGGCCTGGGAAGCTGAGAGGCTAGGGGCTCGGCCACGAGCGGAAGGTCAGGTTGCCGCCCCGGCGTCGCCCGCAGCTCCCGCGCAACCGGTGCCCAGCGCCCCGGGACAGCTGCCTCCGGGGCCTTCCGTGACAGGTCCGCCTGCCGCAGGTCCGCCTGCCGCAGGTCCGCCTGCCGCAGGCTCGCCGGCCGCGGCCAGAGCGGCGGTCCAGCCGGAAGGAGCGGCGGCCCCACGGCCCGCCATTCTCAGTTGATCGCCGTGACGACATGCCCGAAATGATTGAGCCGACTATGACCGAGCGCGCAGCTCACTTAAGAATCGCTCACTGAAGAATCGCCTGATGCCTTTTCAATATACTCTGGCTAATCTCTTATCCAACAACGAAGGCGCCTTGGCGGTGCTTTTTCTCGACGAAACCGGAGAAACCGTAGATCTGGCGTGCTCTGAGTACACGCCGTATGAGATGAAAATCGTCGGGGCCTATCTCGGTATCTACCTTCGGCAATTGGCCGCCGTGATGGAATCCGCGAGCCTGGGCAGCACCGAGCTTCTGCACATCGAGAAGGACGAGATTCATTTCTTTGCCACCGCGCTGCCGGACGGCTATTACCTCGTGCTCGTGCAAAAGCGTCCCGCGCTCGTGGCCAGGTCACGGGAAACGTTGTTGTTGGCCCGTGACGAAATCACCAGAGAAATCTTCTCCTGATCTCGAGCTAGTGCCGAGCCTTGGGGCGATCCGATCTTTGTGGGTCGGCATCGCTGTCTCCATTGGATCCTCTCCTCCAAAAGAAATAGATACCTATGAGCAACGAAGAATCGACCACCGAAGCGCCGGATACTGAAGCATCTGACACTTTCGAGCTGGCCCCCGAGCGGGCTTTCCCCTTCGAGCAGGAAAAGAAGGGCTTCTGGAAGAAATTGAAAAAGGGTCTTTTGATGACCCACACGGAGCTGATCGATCGCATGGACGCCGCGGTCACTGGTCGAGCAGTTCTGGACGACGAGACCCTGGAGTATTTGGAAGAGAGCCTGATCGCCGCGGATTTGGGGGTGGAGACGTCCCTGGAGCTGGTGGAGAAGGTGAAAGAAGGGGTTCGTCCCGGGGAGACCCGCGATCTATTTCGCATTCGAGAGATTCTCTCCGACGAGGTGGCGATCCTGCTCATGGACGCGCCCCAGCGCAAGGCCCAGGCCACTGAGAATCCCATTGTGACCCTGGTCGTGGGCGTCAACGGCGCGGGAAAGACCACCACCATCGCCAAGCTGGCCCGTTACTACCGGGATCGGGGTGAGAAAGTGATCATGGCCGCCGGAGACACGTTCCGGGCGGCGGCGATCGAGCAAATCAGCCTTTGGGGCGAGCGACTGGATCTGCCGGTGATCCGGCAAAAGGCGGGCGGCGACCCGGCGGCGGTGGTCTTCGACGCGTTGAAGGCCGGCAAAGCGAGAAAAGCAACTCGCATCATCGTCGATACCGCTGGGCGTTTGCACACCAAAGAGTATTTGATGCGCGAGCTGGGAAAGATCGGTCGGGTGATCGAGCGGGAAGCCGCCGACTGGCCGGTGGAGACCCTCTTGGTGCTCGACGCCAACACCGGGCACAACGCGGTCAATCAAGCACGGGAATTCTCTAAGGTGGTCAGCGTCGACGGCGTGGTCCTCACCAAGCTGGACGGCACGGCCAAGGGGGGGATGGCGGTGGCGGTGGCTCGGGAGCTGCGATTGCCGATCGTGTTCCTGGGGGTCGGTGAGCAGGCCGAGGATTTGATCGAGTTCCGCCCCCGGGAGTTTGCTTCGGCCCTTTTCAGTCTCGACGGTTGACATGGCCGATTCCACGGATCTTTCATTCCTGCGTCAGGCCCTCGAGCTGGCGTCCCAGGGACGTTACGGGGCCGCGCCCAATCCAATGGTCGGAGCCGTGATCACCCGAGGCTCTGAAGTGGTAGGGCGGGGATTTCATCGGCAAGTCGGTGGTCCCCATGCCGAAATCGAAGCCTTTCGAGATGCGGGAGAGCGGGCCCGCGGCGGCACCCTCTACGTCACTCTGGAGCCGTGCAATCATCACGGGCGAACGCCGCCTTGCTCCGAAGCCACCGTCAAAGCCGGTATCCGGCGGGTCGTGGCTTGTCATCAAGATCCCAATCCAGAGGTGGCCGGCACCGGTTTCGAGACCTTGCGCCGCGCCGGCATCGAGGTGGAGCACGGCTTTTTGGTCGACGAGGCGGTGGAGCTGAATTGGCGATTCTTGACCCCAATCATCCATCGACGTCCGGCGGTGACCCTGAAGTGGGCGATGACTGCCGACGGCAAAATCGCTACCAGCGCCGGCGAAAGCCAGTGGATTTCCAGCCCCGACGGTCGTCAATGGGGACTTGAGCAGCGGGAAGATCACGACGCGATTCTCGTGGGCATCGGCACGGCCGAAGCCGATGATCCGCGTCTCAATCGCAGGCTGGGTTTAGCCCCGGGTCCGATTACACGGGTCGTGCTCGACCGCCGGCTGCGTCTTCGCCCCGATGCCCGGCTCTTCGATGTCGAAGGGCCGATCGTAGTGTATGCTCGGCGCGACGTGGATCCCGATGCTCGGGCACAGCTGGAAGATCGTGGTGCTACGGTGGTTTTGCTCCAGACCGTCGACCCCCAGTCGGTTCTCGCCGATCTCCATCAAAGGCGTGTTCAGAGTGTGCTGGTTGAAGGCGGGGGAGAAATTCACGGGTCGTTCCTGCGGTCCGGAATGTTCGACCGAGTGGGGATCTGCTTCGCACCCAAGCTGATCGGCGGTTCCGGGGCTCCCGGACCGATCGGCGGAATGGGCATTCCTCGACTCGCGGACGCCATGCGGCTCGACAGGCTGCGGGTCGAGAGCAGAGGAGTGGATCTGATCTTGACCGGCTTCGAGGTGACATGTTTACAGGTATTGTCAGAGAACGTGGATGGCTGACCGCTCCACCGCAGCCGTCAGAGCAGGGCGGGGTTCTGCTCAAAGTAGGACATTCTGAAGAGCTGACCGATCGTTTGGAAATAGGTGCCAGCCTAGCGGTGTCGGGTGTGTGCTTGACGCTGGTGGAGATGGCCCCAGGGCTTTCCGTGGTCGAGCTCTCGCCGGAGACCTTGGCGCGCACCACCTTGGGGAGCCTCGGCCACGGCTCGAAGGTGAATCTGGAACCCGCGCTGACCGCCGGGGAAGCGCTCGGCGGCCATTGGGTGCAAGGGCACGTCGACGGCATTCTCGAAGTGGTCGGTCGTCGAGATTTGGAAGCCCATCGCGAGCTTGAGCTGGGGCTGCCCGAGCAATACCAAGCATTCGTCGTCGAAAAAGGCTCCGTCACTCTCGACGGGGTCAGCCTGACCGTCTCCCAGCTGCACGCCTCGAGCTTTGAGGTGGCACTGATTCCCCACACCCTCGAAGCCACGACTCTCGATGCCCTGAAACCGGGGGATCGGGTCAACTTCGAGGTGGATGTGCTGGCCAAATATGTGCAAAGGGCGCTGCAGGTCTCCGGGAGAATCGATCCATGACGATGGTCAAGGCCGGAGGTCGTACACGTCCGGTCCAGCAGCTGCCGGAGCCTTCTCGATTCTGGATCGCTTATTCCCCAAGAACCTGGAGATGCTGCTCGTTTCTTTGGACCGACGTCGCTCGCCTCGACCTGGGAGGCATGCAAAAACCCACCAGCGGCCACGGCATTCCCGAGGTGGCCGGGGAGGCCTTGGACGATCTCTTCTATTTGCCACCGGTCGATTCGGAGCTGTCGGCGGAGAGAGATCGCATGGCCGCCAGCTGGGTCGAGAGCGGCACCGGGGTTTTGGTCCAGCTACGCATCGGTGAGGTCTGCAAGGTCGACGGTGCGGTCAAGGTATTCGACCTTTTAGAGCCGTTGCTCAGCAGCGAGACCGAGGATTTATTGTCCCTGCCAGAAGGCAGCGTCGCCGTTTGGCCGTTGATTCCCGGGATCAGCGACCATCCCGGTAGGTGGGAAGACGGTTTGCCCCTTTTGGCCAGTGCCGGTGTCGGTTGCGTGCAACCCGTGGCCCTGGACCTGTCACCGGTGCAGCGGCGTCGTCTGGCGGAAGGGCGTCACGAGTCCGTATTCGACGCCCTCTTCCATGGCTCCAAAGAAGGCGGGACCGAGAAAGACTTCGCCCGCTATGCCCATCGCCACCAATTGAAGGTATTCATGGAGCGGCCGCTCGTAGGGGCCGCGGCGCGGGTCCGTTCCAACCGGGAAATCGCCGCTAAGCTCGCCTTGGCCGGGGAGCTTTGGCTGCGAATGGAGAAGTCCGTGGCCGCGGGACAGGCCTACTTTCGGGCAGCCCGGGGTGCGGAGACGACATCCCTCGACCTCGCGGCGCTGGTGCGGGAAGACAATCTCAAGGTGATCAACTGGCTCAATGACGCCAGCCGAGAGCTGGTGGAGGAGTGGGTCCAACACGGCACCCTCGGCCAACTCGACACCTTGATGGCCGAATACGTCGGGGACTAGCCGGGAATCCTGGCTACGAGATCGATTTCGACCTCGGCTCCCAGGGGCAAAGCCGCGACTTGTACCGTGGAACGGGCTGGACGGTGATTCTCCATGGCCTCACCGTAGATGCGATTCAAGATCTGAAAATTCGCCAAATCCGTGACGTAAATCGTCGCCTTGATCACGTCTTGAAAGCCGCAACCGGCCTCCGCGAGCACGGCCCGTAGGTTGTTGAGCACTTGCTGGGCTTGGCCCTCGAAACCGCCACCGGCCATGGCGCCGGTCGTGGGATCGATTCCGACCTGGCCGGAGGTGTAAAGGCGGCCGTCGATGCGCACCGCTTGAGAGTATGGGCCGATGGCCTGGGGGGCATCGTCTGTATGCACGAAATCCATCTCAGGTCTCTCCTTCATAAACTCCCACGTAGGGGAGGTTGCGGTACAAGCCGGCATAATCGAGGCCGTATCCGATGACGAAGTGATCGTCGATCTCAAAGCCGCAGTAGTCGATGGGCACCTCGGCTTGGCGTCGGGCCTTCTTATCCAGCAGCGCACAGAGCTTGACACTGCGAGCACCCCGGAAGCGAAGCAGGTCGAGGATGGTCCGCAGGGTGAAACCCGTGTCTACGATATCCTCGATCAAGAGAACGTCCGCGCCGCGGATGGAGATGTCGACATCTTTTTTGATCCGAACCTCTCCGGGCTCCGTGCTGTCGCCGTAGCTGGAGGTCTGGAAGAAATCCACGGCAACTGGAATGGAGAGCCGTTTCAGCAAATCGACCATGAAAAAGACCGAGCCCTTGAGCACGCCGATGGCGATCAACTTCTCAGTTTGAGCATAATCTCTTTCGATTTCAGCGGCGAGCTCTTCAATACGGGCTTGTAATCTGTCTTCAGGAATCAATGCTTTTGGCGCTTCAATCTTCGATATAGTCATAGCTCGAAATGAATAAGTTGTTCGTTTCCACGAAGAGATGTGGAAAGTGCAGGTTTTTGGGGTCTCAGCGTCCTACCAGAGGGTTGGTATGTCAGTCCAGGAATTGAATCGCGTCCATCGCCGCTACATTCGAACCTCTAATCACTTTAAGTCGGCCTGGACTTTTCATCAATTTGTCCAGGGGTTGCGAAAGACCTTCCCGGAGGTGGGGCCCTCCAACTATCCCGCCGACTTCCAGAGCGTCTACGGTGACCTGAAGCAAGTCTCCCAGAACTTGGCGGAGACTACCGCAGAGTTGGCCAACCGGCAATTGGAGCAGGTCGAGCGGGGTCTTGCTCCGATGATTCAATCGCTCCTGGCGTCGGACGATGCGGTTTCGCCGAGCCTTCTGCGCCAATTCTTCCAGCGGGTCAAGAACTACGACGACAATATCCTCACTCAGTTGCTCAAGTTCTATCTCTACAGCCAGGATGGACCCTATTGGAGCTATGAGCGTCTCGACAAGTCGGATTTCCTTTGCACGAAGCTGCTGACGGAGTTCAGCGATTCCAAGGAAGCCTTCGTGCTTCGGGATCAAACCTTCCTACGCGAGACCATCCAAGGTCTGTGGGTGGCTTTGGACACCGTGCCGACTCCTGAGACGGAGCTTGTCGAGAAGGTGAAAAGCCTCCGGAGCATCCAGGCACAAGTGGTCGAGGCGGATTCCATCGATACTTTGCACCAGCGCAACTCGGTGGAGAGCTATCGTGATTTCAAGCACGGGCTGGGCCACCAATACTTCGAGCCGCGGTTGCTACCCGAGATTCTGATCACCAATCTAGGATTCAAGAATCATATCCATCGGCTTTACAAAAGAGACGAGCAGCGGATCATCGCCGAGTACCAGCAAGTGTTTGAGCTGGAACGGGACGTGCCGATCGACGTCCAGCTCGGCGAGGAGCTGGACGAGTTTCGGCAAGCGGTCGAGCGTTTCGAGAAGCAGCTCGAAGGGGATTCGATTCGGCTCAAAGAGATCGCGGGATTGCGGGCCAAGGTTCGTCATCTCGTCCCCAAGCTCAGCCCCGACGAAGAATCCGGCAAGTTCCCTCTTGTGGTGCCTCCCGAGGCCCGAGAGCTGATCGAAGAAGATGTAACCCCGCCCATTTTGCCCTCCGGATCGGACAAGGACTCGGAGATCATCGAGCCCTACCTCCAATCGATCGTCGAAGCTTTGGAGGACACCAATCCGACCACCGATGCCAAGCGGGTGGCGTTGCAACCGGAGATCTTCGCCCTCGGTGTCTCACCCCGTGAGATCAAGGCGTACCGCCGGATTTTCGGCGGGGCGAATTGTGATCGGGAAATGGAGCAATTTCTTTTGCAGGGCGCCGCCCTACGGGCTCAAATCGAGCACGACGTCGATGAGATCAAAGGCATCCTGGACGATACCGCGGTGACCCAAGACGCGCCTGTCTTTCAGGCGGCCCGCCGAACCTGCGCGTCCGCGGACCGTTTCCTGCGTCGATTCGAGCACTATATTCACGAGCTGATGCTCGCCGGCGACCTCAAGGAGTCACGGTCCATTCTGAGGCTGAAGATGCGGCTGATGCGGGCCTACTCCGGCCTGTGGCTGATGGTCTACCGCTGACCCGGCCTGATCAGAGCAGGTCCGGGTGGGCGAGGGCTCGCTCGAAGACTTTGGCGACCCGTTGGGCCGCGGCGCGTCCCCGGGAGAGCACATCCGCGTGGTCCAAGACCTCGTCGGTGACGCCGGCAGCGGGATTGGACACCACCGAAACACAAGCACAGCGCATGCCCATGTGGTGGGCCGCGATCACCTCGTTGACCGTCGACATGCCGACCACGTCGGCCCCCAGCTTGGCCAGCATCCGAACCTCGGCGGGGGTCTCATAGCTCGGGCCGCCCAAACCGACATAAACACCGTGTTTGAGCTCGATATCGAGCTCCCGAGCGCAGCGTTCCAAGAGTGACCTCAGCTCGGGGTCGTAGGCGTGGGTCATGTCCGGGAATTGAGGGCCCCAGGAGGACGGGAAACGTCCCCACAGGGGGTTCATACCCGAAAGATTGAGGTGGTCGTTGAGTAGGAAGAGATCTCCCGGAACGTGACCGGGCAGCACGCCGCCGGCCGAGTTGGTCATGATCAGCACTTTGGCCCCGAGCTTCGCCGCCAAGCGAATGGGGAACACCACCTCGGCCATGTGGTATCCCTGATAGGCGTGTAACCGGCCGCGGGACGAAAGCACGATTCGGCCGGGCACCGGTTCTAAGAGCTCTAAGGATAGGGGATGGCCTTCAATGCCTTGGACGGGAAACGGCAGGACCTCGGACCACGGGTGGGGACCCTCTAGGCTGCGACCGAGGTCGGTCGAAAGCCCGGATCCGGCGACTACGAAGACGTCCGGGGTCGGCCAACCGCGCTCCAACCAGGTTTCGGCGGCTTCGTCCAGCTCTTTTGCTAAGTTGTGATGGGAGACGGGTGTGTCCATGGGAGAAAGCTCCTCGAGCAGAAGGGGTCTACGACCGTTTCAGCCGGTAGCTGAGGCCGAGTCTTGAAAGTTTGAGACCGTGGAAAGCGGGTCTTCGGAATCGGCTGGGAACGTCATAATGAAGCGGCTACCGACCCCGACCCGGCTCTGGACCGTCAAGGTCCCTTCGTGCAGCTCCACTAGTCGGCGGGCGATCATCAGGCCGAGCCCGCTGCCGCCGTAGCGTCGACCGGCTTCGCCTTGCTCAAAGGTGCCGAAGATCTTTTCCAGCTCCTCGTCGGGAATGCCCAGACCTTGGTCCTCGACTTCCAGGACGACTTTCTGGTCGTCGGTGAGGGAGGCGCGGAAGATGATTCTGGAGCCGGAATCGGAGAACTTCACCGCGTTGAGCATCAAGTTGATAATCGCCTGGGCCAGGCGTTGGGGATCTGCCCAGAGATGGGCGGCATGGTCGACTTCCGAGACCAGGGTAATGTTCTTCTCCTCGGCGGCGAGCTTGGGTACCGGAAGGGCTACGGATAGGATTTCGGTGATCGCCGCTCGTCGTCGACGCAGAGTAATCTTGCCGGATTCAATGGCCTTGGAGTCGAGCAGCTCGGAAAGCAGCCGACCCAAACCCCTAGCCGCTCCGTGAATCATGTCCAGGCTCTTAGCGAGCCCTTGCATCTGCTCGCCATTGGATTCTCCATGGCGGCTGAGGCGGAGCTTGAGAAGGTCGGCGGTGCCTTGGATCACGGTCAAGGGGCCCCGGATATCGTGGGCCGCCATGCCCATGAGCTCGTCTTTGGCGTCGGCCAGCGTTTGGATTTCCTCGGCTTGGCGGCGGATCTCGGCGGTTCGTTCTTCCACCAGCTGTTCTAAATTCCGATTCAGCAGCGCCAAATTCTCGCGCGCTTCCATCAGCTCCGCGTTGGTGCGACGGAGCTCGGCAAAACGGGAGGCGTTCTCCAACACCGCGGACACGTGGTTCGCGGCAATGCCCAACACGCTCAGATCCCGCAGGTTGAATGGGGGCAAACCCAAGCGGTCCACATAGAACACGGCCACCGGGGCGCCGTCCTGGCTGGTGGGTGCCGCCATCGCGGTCTCGATGCCGGAAATTCGGGCGCTTTCCGAGGCCGAAAAGCGCTGATCCTCGGGTAGGGAAGTTGAGAGGATGGCGCTCATAGAGGCGGCGGTTTCCTCGACGAAAGTCATGCTCGGGCTCCGCTCCTCGTCCCCGTGGGAGAGACTTCGCCAAGACTCTCCCTCGCGTACGAAGACGAAGGCTCTGGAGCGCTCGAAAGCTTGGCTCAACACCCGCCGAGCTTTTTCGAGGATTTCTTCCGGGCTCTCGAGACTTTTAAGGGTTTCGGAAAGATCACGGAGCAGGAAAATGCGGGTATCGTCCTCGATTTCCTTGGGCCACTTCTCCCGCAGGTGATCGAGGCGAATCTTGACGGTTTGGGAATTCTGAGTGTCCGAGCTCAGCAGCTCCTCGACGGTAGGGGAGGAGGTCGGCTCGGCGAGGAAGCTGGGGTTGGCGACCACGATGCGCGAACGGCCGATCTGAACCTGGTCGCCAATGCGCAGGATCGAATGATTAATTCGGACTCCGTTGAGCTGAGTGCCGTTCAGAGACTCGAGATCGCGGATCACCACGCCTTCTTGGGTCGCCACGATCTCGGCGTGAATGCCCGACATGGTGGGCTCATTGACCCGGATATCGGCGTCCGCCCGTCTACCGATGACCAGGCGTTTTCCCTGCCACTCGATCCGTCCCTGCTCCTGCGAGCGATCATAGACGATGAATTGAAGATTGGGATTCATGCGGGTGGGCTCGACACGGTGCTCTCGATTTCACACAGTGCTCTCGATCTCGTGGGGGGATCCAAAGTCGGAAATCCGGCGCAGGCATATCGTACCATGGCGAAGGCTCGTGGGCTGGTTTTGCACGTGTCTGTCCTGCGGGCGATAGAACGGTTAGAATCCGGTGATCAGTGTATGAATCAGGTCAGACCCCGGGCCGGTGGTCGTCGCCGGATAGGAGACGCCTTTTGAGACTAGTCGACGTGGTCGAGAAAATGAAAACGATTCTGGTCAACCCCCAGGCGAGCCTGGAATCGAGGCTGCAAGATTGCCTATTCGAAGCGGCTGAATTTACCCGTCTCGGCATCGGTCGAACCGGCGCGAAGAGCACTGGGGCCGTGCTGATGGTAGAGCCGGACGATCAGGGCTCCCATCTCGAATTTCTCTATCCCCGCCACCTCGCCAACGGTAACTTCATGCCGGTGGACAACGACAGCATCGCCGGTCGCGTGGTCCTAGCCAATGTTTCCTTGATCATCAACGACGTTCCCGGGCAAGCCCACCGCAAGATCTACGAGCAGATTCCGGACTCGGAAGGGCAGGTTCGGGTGATTCAAAAGATGATAGCGTCGCCCTTGTTGGACGGGGAGGGAAAGGCCTTCGGGGTCTTCGAGGTCAACCGAACCGGAACGGGCTCCGCCGATGCCGGACCCGATTTTACCCTCCAAGACGTCAGCAATCTGGAAGCCTGCTGCAAAGCCTTTGCGCCGTATATTCACAAGATCTGGTCCGCGGTGAAGGTCTGAGGCCGAGCGAGCCGACGACCCAAATGCCGACTCGATCACCATTCACTCGGAGCGCCCCTCTTTAGGGTGCCGATATGTAAGGAGATCTGCCCGATGGAAATCAATACTAGGGAAGATGAAGGTGTCGTGATTCTCGACCTCAACGGCAAGCTGGTCATTGGTGACGGTGACGTCAAGCTGCGGGAGGAGGTCAAAGACCATCTCGAGTCCGGGAGCAAGAAAATCATCCTCAACCTCAAGGGTGTGAAAACCATGGACTCTTCCGGTCTCGGTGAGCTGATCCGCTGCAAGGCTTCGGCGAGCAACGCCGGCGCGACGATCGTCTTGTTGCACGTTGAAGACAAGGTGCAAGAGGTGCTCGAGATGACCCGCCTGATCGGTGTGTTCGAGAACTTCAATGAAGAGACCGACGCCTTGGCTTTCTTCCGCCAAAACTAAGTCTTGAACCACTGAGTTTTGAACCACTGGGTCTTTAGTGAGACCGCGTGGAGCCCAGGGTAGCCGTGCCACCCTGGGCCGCGCTTGCCTTCTTCTTCAGGTCCTTGGCTCTTCAGCGAGGCCCGCGAGCGCTCCGCCGGGTGGAAGAGCAGCCTCCGCGTTAGTCGGCATCCGGGTCGTAGGACAGATTCGACATGAGCCATTTCTCGGCCTTGGACGTCTCGAATCCCTTCCTTTCCCCATAGTCCTCGATTTGGTCGCGGCCGATCTTGCCGACCGCGAAATACCGCGCATCAGGATGTGAAAAATACAAGCCGGAAACCGATGCCGGCGGCATCATGGCGTAATTCTCGGTGAGGCGTATTCCGGTCGTTTCCTCGGCATCCAGCAAACGCCAAAGCTTGTCTTTTTCCGTGTGGTCGGGGCAGGCCGGATAACCCAACGCCGGTCGAATGCCCTGATATTTCTCGGCGATTAGATCGTCGGAGGAAAGCTGCTCGTCCCGTCCGTATCCCCAGGCCTTTCGCACCTCGAGGTGAGTCTTTTCCGCCAAAGCTTCGGCGAGACGGTCCGCCAGAGCCTTCACCATGATGGCGCTGTAGTCGTCGTGCTCCTTTTCGAACCTCGCCACCAGCTCCGCGCTTCCCAGCCCCGCCGTCACGGCGAATCCGCCCGCGTAGTCTTTGGCCCCTGATCCCATGGGTGCGACAAAGTCCGCCAGGCAGCGGTAGGGCTTGCCGTCGTCGATCTTCTGCTCCTGCTGGCGCAACATATTGAATCGAGCCCGTTCCGACTTACGATCCTCGTCGTCGAAGAGCACGATGTCGTCGCCGTCCGACGCGGCGGGCCAAAGGCCCCAAGCGATCCTGGCGGTCAGCAATCGCTCGTCCACGATGCGTTTCAGCAGCGTTTGGCCTTGGTCGTAGAGCTCGCGGGCGGCTTCGCCGAGCTTGGGGTCGTCGAGAATCTTCGGGAATCGACCTTTCAGCTCCCAGGCGCTGAAGAAGAAGGTCCAATCGATGAACGGGACGATGGTGTCGAGCTCGACCTCCTGGACTTGCAGACCGAGCTTGGACGGTTTCGGCGGCTGATAGGCCGACCAATCCAGCTCCAGCCGCCTCCGCCGGGCTTCCTCGATCGGCAGCATCGGCTTAGCTCGGCGCTCGCCGTAGATTTGCCGCAGGTTGGCTTGGAGCTCGCGATTCTCCGTGTCCAGACGCCGACGCTCGTCGGGGTCGAGCAGGTTCGACACCGTGCCGACCGCTCGGGAAGCGTCTAAGACGTGGAGGACCTCACGGTTGTAGTGGGGAGCGATTTTCAAGGCCGTATGCTGGCGCGAGGTGGTGGCACCACCGATCATCAGAGGCACCTCAAAACCGCGCCGTTTCATTTCCTTGGCCACGTGCACCATTTCGTCCAGGGACGGTGTGATCAGCCCGGAGAGGCCGATGATGTCGGCTTTTTCCTCGATCGCCTTGTCGAGGATTTGGTCGGCCGGCACCATGACCCCCATGTCGACGATGCGGTAGTTGTTGCATTTGAGCACGATGCCGACGATGTTCTTGCCGATGTCGTGCACGTCGCCTTTCACCGTCGCCATCAAAACGGTGCCCTGGGCGGTGGTTTGACCCAGCTCCTCGGCCTCGGTCTCCATGTAGGGCTGCAAGTGGGCAACGGCCCGTTTCATCACCCGGGCGCTTTTGACCACCTGGGGTAAGAACATCTTGCCTTCGCCGAAGAGATCGCCGACCACGCGCATGCCGTCCATGAGCGGACCTTCGATGATGTGCAACGGGCGCGAGTATTTTTGACGGGCTTCTTCGGTGTCGGCCTCTACATAGTCGGCGATGCCATGGATCAAGGCGTGCACGATACGATTTTCGACCGTCTCCTCGCGCCAAGACTCGTCCCGGACCTGTTTCTGACCTTGACCTCGGAACGATTCCGCCAGCTCCACGAGCCGTTCCGTGGCGTCCTCATGGCGGTTGAAAATGACGTCTTCAATGGCGTCGCGCAGGTTCTCCGGGATGTCTTCGTAGACCGCGAGCTGTCCGGCGTTGACGATGCCCATGTCGAGGCCGGCTTGAATGGCGTGGTAGAGGAAGGCTGAGTTCATGGCCTCCCGCACCATGTTGTTGCCCCGGAACGAAAACGAAAGATTGGAAACGCCGCCGGACACCTTCGCCCCAGGGCACTGCTCTTTGATCTGCCGGGTAGCCTCGATGAACGCCGAGGCGTAGTCGTTGTGCTCTTCGATGCCGGTGGCCACGGTGAGGATATTCGGATCGAAAACGATGTCGTGGGGCGACCAGCCCTCTTCGCCCACCAGGATGTCGTAGGCCCGGCGGCAGATGTCCACTTTCCTTTCCACGCTGACGGCCTGACCCTGCTCGTCGAAGGCCATGACGATGACGCCGGCACCGTAGCTGCGCAGAATGCGCGCATGCTCGCGGAAGACCTGCTCGCCCTCTTTGAGGCTGATGGAATTGGCGATGGCCTTGCCCTGGACGCACTTTAGGCCGGCCTCGATCACCGAGAATTTGGAGCTGTCTACCATGATCGGCAGGCGGGCGACTTCGGGCTCGGTGGCCACCAGGTTGAGGAAGGTGGTCATCTCCTTCTCGGAGTCCAGCAACCCTTCGTCCATGTTGACGTCGAGAATATTGGCGCCGCCTCGCACCTGGTGGAGCGCTACCTCCAGAGCTTTTTCGTAGTCCGCGTTTTTGATCAGCTTGGCGAATCGTTTGGAGCCGGTGACATTGGTTCGCTCGCCGATCATGGTGAAGTTGGAGTCCGGGCGGAGGGAAAGGGGCTCGAGGCCGCTGAGCTCGGTCAGGCCCCGGGGAGGGGGAGCTTGGCGAGGTGCCAATCCGTCCAAGGCGTCGGCGATGGCCCCAATGTGGGCCGGGGTGGTGCCACAGCAGCCACCGGCCAAATTCAGCCAGCCCTCCTCGGCAAATTCTTTCAACAGGCCGGCCGTTTGCTCCGGGGTCTCGTCGTATTCGCCAAAGGCGTTCGGTAGGCCGGCGTTGGGATAACAGCTCACGGGCACATGGGCGATTTGGGCCAGCTGTTCGATGTATGGACGCATGTCCTGGGCGCCCAAGGCGCAATTGATGCCCACTGAGATCGGATTGGCGTGAGCAACGGAAGTCCAGGCGGCCTCGATGGTTTGACCGGAGAGGGTACGTCCGCTTTTGTCGGTGATGGTGATCGACAGCATCACCGGCCAGCGGCGGCCTTTTTCCTCGAAGAGCTGCTCGAAGGCGGAGATGGCCGACTTCAGATTGAGGGTGTCGAAAGTGGTTTCCGCCAACAGAATGTCCGAGCCGCCGTCGACCAAACCCCGCGCTTGCTCGAGATAAGCGTCTTTCATTTGATCGAAGGTCGCCGCGCGGATTTCCGGTCGATTGACGTCGGGGGAGATGGACAGGGTCCGATTGGTCGGGCCCAGGGAGCCGGCCACGAATCGGGGGCGGGAGGGGTCCTCGGCGGTGATGCGGTCACAGGCTCGACGGGCAATCTGGGCCGCTGCCACGTTGATGTCGTAGACCAGATGCTCGGTGGCGTAATCCGCTTGAGAAATCGCCTGGGCATTGAAAGTGTTGGTTTCGATGATGTCCGCACCGGCCTTCAGAAACTCGAGATGGATCTCTTCGATGACGTCCGGGCGAGTCAGGCACAGCAGATCGTTGTTTCCCTGGAGGTCGTGACTATGTTCCGCCAACAGCTCACCGCGAAAATCGCTCTCCTGAAGCCCATAACCTTGGATCATCGTGCCCATGGCGCCGTCCAAGATCAAGATCCGCTCGGCCATCAAAGCCTGGAGGGTTTCGAGGGTGGAGGGGTGGGCTTGAGCGGTCGTTCGGACCGTCGTCTCTGCGGTGCTGGCTTTTGTGGCGGTGGTTTCTGTGGCCAAAGCAGGCCCTCCTAGAAGACCGGGCGCCGGATTCGGCGCTGGGCGTGGGATCGAATCTGTCGCGGGGGCGACTTGCGGTCGGCATTGTACCGTTGCCGACCCCCCAATGGTCGCATACGCTGGACCTGGGCACTGTAACGGTTTGGTCATGGGGACGCTCAGGAGCGAGTGTCACCGAAATCGATCGCCATCGGACCCGTCCACGGGTACCGATGGTACGCCAAGGTGTAAACTGAGGGTCTGACGACCTTGTGGAGGATTTGCGAGCTATGGCATCAAGTTTCTTTTACCACCTTGGCTACGGACATGACGATTTACCTGAGGATGCGCCAACGCTGGCCGTGCTGAGCGGCGACCCCGGCCGCGCCAAACGCATTGCCGACGATTATTTGGCGAGCGCGCGGACTCTCTCCGAAAACCGTGGATTGCACAGCTACCTTGGTTACCTAGAAAACGGGCGACCGATTCTCTCCGCCACCAGCGGCATGGGAGCGCCGTCGGCCTCCATCGTCATCAACGAGCTCGTGCAGCTCGGCATCAAAACCGTGATTCGCATCGGAACCTGCGGCTCGATCCAGGATCATGTCAAGTCCGGCTCAGTGGTGGTGTCGACCTCGGCTTTGGTCCGTCAGGGGGCGGCGCGGGACATCGCCCCCGAGGGATATCCGGCGGTCGCGGATCCGTTCCTCACCGTGGCCATGGTGGCAGCCGCCCGGGAGCTGGAGGTGGAGCACCACCATGGAATCACCGCCAGTGTCGATACTTTCTACGAAGGCCAAGAACGCTCGGACTCGTCGGCGAATCCCCATCTCTTGCGCCGTCACCGGGGCATGACCGAAGAATTCCGCCACCTCAACGTGATCAACTTCGAAATGGAATGCGGCACGGTATTTACCATGGGCCAGGTCTACGGATTCCGCGCGGGCTGCGTCTGCGGGGTGATCGCGGCCCGCTCGGAAGATGAGCATCCCGATTTGAATGCCAAGACCCGTGCCGTCGACGGCGCCATCCGGGTGGCCCTCCGCGCCGCGGAAGACTTTGCCTAGGCGGCGGTCGCTCTTAAGGAGAGCGTCGCATCTCTTTTTGCAGCTGAAAAAGATAAGGGTAGAAGTCGACCTGGATGGTGTGCCGTTTTGAGGTCACGTAGCGCCGTCGGGTGCTTTGCCGATCCTCCTCGATGGCGCGTTTCATGCGATCTCGATCGGGCAGACCGGCCTGACCGGTCAGCAGCTTGCCGATCCATTGGGCTTGGGCTTCCGCCAAGGGCATGATCGCCCCCAAAGGCTGGATCAATCCCAGGAAATAAAGCCCTTCGAGCTCGGGATGGACCACGTGGCGATACAGCTCCACCTCGTTGGCTGAGGAGCTGAGCAGCTCCTGGCTGAGGAAGGGGAAGCGGATCTTGTAGCCGGTGGCGTAGACCACGATATCGACCTCTTCCCGCGTGCCGTCCACAAACACGACCCCATCGCCGTCCAACCGCTCGAGATTCGGTTTCATTCGAATCTTGCCGTGGCCCACCAAATTGAGCAGATCGGCGGAGATGGTGGGGTGGGCTTGCAAGATGTGATGGTCCGGCTCAGGGACCCCATAGGACGCCTGTGAGCCTCGGGAAATACCCAGCACCACCTCGAAGAATTTTCGCTGCAGCGCCAGGGGTGTTTTGGCGCTCATGGGCGAGGTGAAGTGGTCGATCGGTTTGCCGAAAGCGTATTTCGGCAGAATATGGGCACTGCGGCGGGTGGATAGGAAAGTCTTTTCGGCCACCCGGCACACCTCACAGGCGATGTCGACGGCGCTGTTGCCGATGCCGACGATCAACGCCCGCTTGCCCTGGAAGCCCTCGAAGGTCTCGTATTCGTGGGAGTGGAAGGATCTGCCTGTGAAGGAGCCGGGGAACGGCGGCTCGGGCATGCGCGGACACCAATGGTGACCATTGGCCACCAACACCGCGTCATACGTCTCGGACTTTCGTCCGTCCGGTCCATCGACCGCTACCGTCCATCCTCCGGATTCCCCGGGCTCGACGGATTGCACCTCGGTTTGAAACCGTATTCGGTCTCGCAGCCCAAAGTGGTTCACATAGCTCTCGAAGTAGTCCAGGATTTGGCTGTGGTGTGGGTAGTCCGGATAGTCGTCGGGCATAGGGTAGTCGGAGTAGGCCATCTTCTCTTTGGAAGTATTGATGTGCAGAGAAGCGTAGGAAGCCGACATGCCGTTGTCGTTCCGGAAGCGCCAATTGCCGCCGATTCCCGAGCCTTTTTCGAAGACCTCGTAGTCGAGCCCGTGCTCGGCAATGACCTTTGCCGCGACAATGCCCGACGATCCCGCACCGATCACACAAACCTTCTTCGACTCGGACATCCAAATCCCCTTTGGCTGTGACTCCGTTGACCCGGGCGGGAATCTATCAGACCTCCGTCCCGGCGCCGTGCGCCGAGGAGAGAGAGCTTCTCGGGACGGTGACAATTTGAAGACGATTAGGGCTAGGCTACCGGGGTGGCGACCCGATATCGTCGCAGGGCCGGACGCCGAAGGGCCTTCGGACTTCTATATTTTTTGCCTTCTTCGTTGGATTCAGTGCATTTCGTTGACCGGGCATTTCTCGACACGTCCTGGAATGCCCCTTTAACAGACATCGTGAGCGACATTTCGAGGTCACGATGTTTGTTGTTGTGAACTAAGGAGCAGACCATGACGACTCCCGCTTTCGAAGGCCGGCAAGAGCTGGTTCAACGCCTAAATCAAGCGGTCGGTCTCGGCCCGGTGGAAGAGGTCACCAAGTCGGTTCAGACCACGTTGGCCGAAATGATCGGCCAGCAGCGCCTCCGCCTGCCGGAGGAGCTGACCCGCCCCGTGGAAGGCAGCTACGCCCGCCGATTGCTCTATTTGAGCGAGGAGCACGGCTATGTGGTGGTGGCGATGATCTGGGGCCCGAGCCAGGGCACGGCATTGCACGACCACGATGGCGTTTGGTGTGTGGAAGGGGTTCTCCAGGGGCAAATCGACGTGACCCAATACGCGCACCTAGAAGAAGCTGGTGATCGTTGGCGTTTCGAGCCGGAGAAAACCGTCACCGCCGGTGTCGGCTCGTCCGGTACCTTGATCCCGCCGTTCGAGTACCACACCATCGCCAACCACCTCGCGGATTCGAGCTCGGTGACCGTTCATATCTACGCCCACGAGCTGCGCAAGGCGCATATCTTTGAGCCGGAAGGCGAAGGTTGGTACCGTCGCACCGTTCGTGAGCTGGGCTATTCAAATTGATTCCTTGACTGAAATTATTGAAATTTCACTGAACTTATTGAAGTTTCAAAAAGTCTTGAAATTTCAATTCTGACGGCTTATGATCCGCTGCGAGGAGCGAAGCCGTCATGAGTGAAATCGACAATGTCCGCGAGTCTTTCGTCCAGCTCTGGGGAGCCATGGGCTCGTTCTGGGGAATTTCTCCCACGGGCGCAAAGGTTTATGCCTGGTTGATGTCCCGAGCGGACCCCGCGGACAGCGAAGAGATCATGGCCGGGCTGGAGCTCTCCCGGGGTGCCGTTTCCATGGCTTGCAAGGAGCTGCGGGAATGGCACCTCATCGAGGTGGAGAAGGCGCCCGGCTCCCGCCGTAGTCGTTTCCGACCCGCTACAGACCTCGAAAAAGTAGTCCGGAATATCGTTCAGATCAGAAAACGCAGGGAGTGGGATCCCCTCCGGGAGCACCTCTTGGAGTGGATTCCCCAATTGGAAGCTGAAGAATCTCCGGAGGCCGAGACTTTTCGTCGGCGTCTGGAGTCCCTGGAAGGTCTCATCACCCTCGCGGACTCGATGGTAGAGATGTTTCTCAAGGGCGGCATGGTCAGCAAGATCGGGCTGAAAATGTTGGTCAGGGCCTCGCGCTCCGATCTTCCGCACCCACAGTTGCGTTTTGAGCAAGCGACTCAAGATAAGGAGAGACCATGAAGGTCGCTATCAGCCCTCCGGTGGTCGACCAGCCGACTCCCGAGCCTACCCTCGGTATTTCCCCCCCGGGCGTGGCGCCGGAAATCACCGCCGAGATTCCGAAGATCGCGGCCGGGACGCAGTCCGAGGTATCGGGTCTGCCCGCGGGTGTCGACCTGCTGGAGCGTCTCGAAGGCATCTGCGTCGACCAAGGCTTGTCGAGCTTGGCTCACCGTTTGGGGGCGATGACCGGCCTCGTGGCGGCGGATTTGGCGGCCTTCGAGGTCGAGCTCGACGGTCTGCCCTCCCGCCCGGAGAAGGTGGGTCGGGCCGCGAGCCATCTGCTCGACCTCGGTGGCAAGCGGCTTCGGCCCCTGTGTTTGGCGTTGGCAACCCGAATCGGCGACGGATTCGACCAAAAGGGGTTGGACCTCGCCGTGGCCGTGGAGCTGGTCCACTCGGCGACGCTGCTCCACGACGACGTGGTGGACCTCAGCGATCAGCGGAGGGGCTCGGCCACCGCGAGAACGATTTACGGCAATGCAGCGTCGATTTTCGCCGGTGATTGGTTATTGGTCGAGGCCTTGCGCAGGGTTCGCAAATCCGGCTATCTAGAGCTGCTGGATCAGCTGTTGGCGGTCATTGAAGAGATGATTTTCGCCGAGTCCCTGCAGCTCGAAAACCGAGGGCGCTTGTCGATGGATCGCCGAACCTATTTCAAGGTCGTCGAAGGCAAAACGGCGTCCGTGTTCCGCTGGGCGATGACCGCCGGCGGTGTGGCCGGCGGCCTCGACCGAGATCAACAACAGGCTTTGGCCACCTACGGAGATCACTTGGGGATCACGTTCCAGGCGGTGGACGACCTTTTGGACCTGACCGGCGACAGCGCGAAGACCGGCAAGGCCCTGTTCACGGATTTGCGGGAGGGCAAGATGACCCTGCCGATGATCTTGGCCCTGGAACGGCGATCCGAGCTCCGTGATTTGGTGGAAGAGGTGCTGGCTCTCGGTGCGGAGGAGCCCATACCGGGCAGCCTGGGTCGAGCCATCATCGAGCATTTGCGGGAAAGCGGCACGGTGGACGATTGCTTGACCATGGCCCGCGAGCGCAGTGCCGCGGCGGTCGAGGCGTTGCAGGGTCTTCCGTCCGGTCCGGCTCGTCAAGCGTTGGCGACCGTCGCCGAAGCGATCATCGATCGGGACCTATGAGGGGCGAGACCATGACGACTCCAGCGACTCGCCCTTTTGGCTCCGTGCGTCCGGGATCGGGCGCCATGTTCGACCGCATCGCCGATCGCTACGATTTGGTGAATCGGATCATGACTTTCGGCCTCGACCGTTCCTGGCGTAAAAAAACTGTCGACAGCTTGGGCCTGCGCGCGGGCAGCCGAATCCTCGATTTGGCGACGGGCACGGGGGATATGGCTCTCGAGGTGCTGCGTCGGCAGGCCGACGCCCAAGTGGTGGGCTTGGATCCATCCTCGGAAATGCTCGCCATCGGCCGGGAGAAAGTGCGTAAGCAGCAGCTAGAGGCATCCATTGAGCTGCGGGAAGGCCGCGCCGAATCCTTGCCCTTTGAGGACGATTCCTTTGACGGCATCTGCATGGCCTACGGTATCCGCAATGTTGCGGACCGACCTGCGGCCCTTCGCGAGATGGCCCGGGTCACCCGTCCGGAGGGTCGAATCGCCATCCTCGAAGCCACCGATGTTCGCTCCGGAATTCTGGCTCCCTTCGCCCGCTTTCACGTTTACCACGTGATGCCTCGCCTAGGGGCTTGGCTGTCCAGCTCCGAGGAATATCGATACCTACAAAGCTCGATCACCGCCTTCCCGACCCCGGAGGCCTTTGTGGAGCTGATGGCGGAGTGTGGCCTGGAGAGCCTAGCCACCCATTCCATGACCTTCGGCGCCAATACCTTATTTGTGGTGCGGCCGGCTGAGGTGCGGCCGGCCGAGGTGCGACCGGCCGAGACGGGGAACGGTGAAACAGGGAGCGTTGAGAGCCGGGGAGGTGTGCGATGAGCTCGCTGATCGCTCCGGCCACCACGATTCCCTCCTTGCCCCAGGGAGCAGGTGCTCAGCAAACCGTCGAAGACGGCTGGATCGAGAGCTTTCTCGCCCCTCGGCTGGAGGCGGCCGCGAAACGGCCGACCCACACCTGGCTTGCGATTCCAGCTCCCGTCGGGCCGGTCGAGCGGCTGTTGGAGATCTCCAGCCTAGACCATGGCGCGGTTTGGGATCCCCCCCACGACGTTTCATTCTCCGGGGTGGGGACGGCTTGGAAGGCCCAGCTCCGGGGAGAGAGCCGTTTCCACGATTTGCGCACCGAGGCGGGGCGCATGCTCGGCGAGCTGCACGCCGAATCCCACCCTGCGGCCTTGGCTTTCGAGCCGCGGGTAGTGGGAGGTTTCGCCTTTGATGTGGGAGCGGCGGACGAGGATCCGTGGCGAGACTTCGGTGACGGTTGTTTTACCCTGCCGCGATTCGTCTACGGTAGCGACGGCATCTCCGCCATGTTGGCGCTGACCGTGCACGGCAAGGAGCTGTCGGGCCCCGGCCGATTGCAGGATTTCATTTCGGAAATTCGGCGAATCTGGAACAGCTTACAACCGACGACGCCCCGGCAGCTCGGAAAGGTCCTCGAGGTCGCCCCCAGGCCGGCTGTGGATCCTGTGCCGGAAGACGGAGCCGAGTGGATTCGTCGGATCGAAGACATCCGAGAGGCCATCGGCCGTGGAGAGGTGGAGAAGATCGTCGCCGCGCGACGGGCAGAGGTCTCCCTGCCGGCGGCATTGGACGTAGCGAAGGTGCTGGGCTTGCTCGGCCACGGGCTGAGGGAGTCGACCCGTTTCGCCTTCTGTCGAGAGAACGCCGTTTTTCTGGGTGTCACCCCCGAGCGATTGTTGGCCAAAGAAGGGCTCAAGATCCACACCGAAGCTCTCGCCGGCTCGATCGAGCGGGGCCATGGCGAAGAGCTGTTGGACAGCGGTAAGGATCGGCTCGAGCAGCAGCTGGTGGTGGATTCGATCGTCCGTCGCTTGGAGCCCCTTTGCGATCGCTTGCAAGTGGCGGCCCGTCCTACGGTCCGGGAGCTCCGGGATGTGGTCCATCTCCACACCCCGATTCACGGTCAGCTCGGAGCCCCTCGGCATATCCTGGAGTTGGTCGAGGAGCTGCATCCCACCCCGGCGGTGGGCGGCGTGCCCACCCCTTCGGCCATGGCCTGGATTTCCGAGCGCGAGACCCACGCGCGGGGATGGTACGCGGCGCCCATCGGGTGGTTCGATGCCCGCGGAGACGGTGAATTGGCGGTAGCCCTCAGGTCCTGCTTGTTGGCGCCGGAAAAGGCCTACCTCTTCGTCGGCGCGGGCATCGTCGCGGACTCCGATCCCGAGCTGGAGCTCAGGGAAACGGAGCTCAAAAAACAAGCTATGCTGTCGGCCCTACAAGGATAGCTGCAGACCGCCTCGACCTGCGCCGGCGGCCGAAGAAAAGGAGAGACAGCTTGAAGACGGATCACGCTCGGATTCAAAGCGAATGGGCTAGATTGTTGATCGGGAGCTTGGCCGACGCTGGAGTCCGTCACGTGGTGATCAGCCCCGGAGCGCGATCGACCCCCTTTGTGCTCGCCGCCGCGTCAGAGTCGAGGTGGGTGCTGCACGATGTGGTGGACGAGCGTTGCGCCGCCTTTTACGCCCTCGGCCAAGCCCGGGCCACCGGCCATCCGAGCCTCTTGATCTGCACCTCGGGAACCGCCGGTGCCAATTACTTTCCCGCCGTGGTTGAGGCCGGGGCATCCCACACACCCCTCTTGATCCTAACCGCCGACCGACCCGTGGAGCTCGTGGGTTGCGGCGCCAATCAGGCGATCGATCAGCTCAAAATCTTCGGCGATCACGCGAGAGGGTTCTTCGATCTCGGCCTGGCCGACGAGCACCCGGCCGCCCTGAGGGGCTTGCGCAGGATCGCCGCCCAAGCGGTGTTCACGGCCTCCTGGCCGGAGCCGGGCGCGGTGCACCTCAACGCTCGAGCGCGCAAACCCCTGGAGCCGCCTCGGCAGAAAGAACAGGGGCCGGAGCTGACCTCGGATCTGCAGCGTCGGGTCGACAGCTTGCTGGCGGGACCGATCGCCAAGGGTTGTCGCCCGGTCGCTTCCCCGGCAGACCTCGATCTCGATGAGCTGATCGATGCGTGTGAGGGCACCGAGAAGGGAGTGATCGTCGCCGGTCCGTCGCCCCTTTCCCACGCGGCTTTGGTGGAAGCGGTGGCCGAGCTTTCGCGACGCACGGGATTCCCCGTGCTGGCGGAGTCCTCGAGCCAGCTCCGACGTCCATCCGGGCGGCGTTTGGACGCCTTCGACGCCATCTATCGGACCCCGACGGGACGAAAAGCTCTAGCCCCCGACCTGGTGGTGCAAATCGGCCGGGTGCCGGTGTCCGGAGCCTGGGGGCAAGCTTTGGCGTTGAGGGCGGGAAGCTTCAACCACTGGGTGATCTCACCCTTCGGCTGGAACGACTCCGAATCCACCGCCACGGCCGTGTTGGCGGCGGATCCCGCCGCCACTCTTCGTCGGCTGCTCAGGCGGCTGGAGAATAAGGAGCGGGTGACCCCTTGGACCGGACAATGGCGTCGGGTGGCCAGCGCCTATCGCCGAGTGCTGGATCCCATTCTCGACGGCGACGATCTGAGCGAGGCCAAGCTCGCCCGAGCGGTCTCCCTTTCGGTGCCGGCGGGCGGTCTCTTGGCCCTCGGAAACAGCTTGCCGATTCGGCTGCTCGACGCTTTCGGCAAAGGACCGGCGGCGGGCGTCGGGGTGCTCTGCCAGCGCGGGGTCAGCGGCATCGACGGCTTGGTTTCAGGCGCCGCCGGGGCCGCGGAAGCCACCGGTCGTGCGACCCTCCTCTATTTGGGAGACGTCAGCCTCTGGCACGATTTAGGAGGTTTGGCTACGGTGCCCCGAGAAGGACCGCCGTTTGTGATCGTCGTGGCCCAGAATCAAGGCGGTCGGATTTTTGAGCAGCTGCCGGTAGCCCATTTGCCGGGCATCTCACAACAGACTCTGGATCATTGGGTGACGCCTCAACATCGCTCGTTCGAGGCGGTTGCCGAAGGATTTGAGCTCAAATACCGTCGAATCGACAAGGTGGATGTGTTGCGCCGTTGTTTGATGGAAGCCTTCGATATCGGCGGAGCTTGGTTGATCGAAGCGGTGGTTCCACCCCACGAGGCGGCGGAGACCGGCTCCCGGTTACGGATGGCCCTGGATCAAGAGCTGGCACGTATTCTGAGCTGAGGAGAAAAGCGCCTTTATGGAACCTCTGGTTCTTTTACACGGATTTACCGGCCGCGGCAGCTCTTGGGATCGGGTGCTGCAGGCCCTCATGATCCACAGCTTGCCGAATCCGGTCGATGGTTGGTCGCCGGATTTGCCGGGCCACGGCTCTTCCAGCCGGGTCCGTCCCGAGTCCTTCGAGATGACCGCTGAGCGCGTCCGCGCCGAGATCCAGCAGCGCTTTTCCCAACCGATTACCCTGGTGGGCTATAGCCTGGGAGCCCGCCTCGCCCTGGGGGTTGCGGTCAGCCTACCGAGCCTGGTGAAACGATTGGTGCTGATCAGTGTCCAGCCGGGCATCAACCTGGTGCACGAGAGGCGCGCACGAGCGGACGCGGACGCCGGGCTGGCGGAGCGAATCCAGCGCGACGGGTTGGAGTCGTTCATCACCCACTGGCAATCGCTACCCATCTTCGCCGGTCAAAACCGCCTACCGACCGAGGTGCTGGTGCGGCAGACTCAGCATCGCCTGTCCAACGACCCTGAAGGTCTGGCTTGGGCGGTTCGCACACTTTCGCCAGGTTTGATGCCCGACTACCGCCCGGCGTTGAAGAAGTGGACCCATTGCCCGGTGACCCTGGTGACGGGGGCCTCGGATGAGAAATTCACCACCATCAATCGGGAGCTGGCGCTGAACGCTTCGGATCGTGTCGAGCACCGAGTCCTGCGGGGCGTGGGGCACAACCCGGTGCTCGAGGTCCCTGACGAAGTGGCGGCGTTGGTGGCCGAAGTGCTGACGGAACCGAGTCGGGGAGCGCGCGCTCCATGGGAGCGGTGGAGGAAGTGAAGTGAGTCGATCCAGCTCAGCTCAAGGCTCGGATGCGGAGAGAGGAGCTAAACCGGGCTCCCTGAAAGCCTGGGTCATAGCTTCGAGAATTCCGACCCTCACCGCCGCCCTGGCACCGGTAGCGGTGGGCGCGGCGGTCGCGGAGGTCAGCGGAGGGGCTCGTCTGTGGCCGACCGTGGCCGCGGCTTGGGCCGCAATTTGGATCCAAATCGGCACCAACTTCGCCAACGACGTCTACGATTTTGAAAAAGGCGCCGATACGGGCGAGCGCTTAGGTCCGACCCGCGCCGTGCAAGCCGGTTTGTTGAGCGCCGAGCAAATGCGGACGGGCATGGTGCTCGCCTTTCTCTCGGCAACGGTAGGCGGCGCGGGGCTCATGTACTTCGCGGGATGGCCGATGTTTTGGGTCGGCTTCTTTTCGATCGCGTCCGGCATCGCCTATACCGGCGGCCCGTTCCCCCTGGGTTATAACGGCCTGGGAGACCTCTTCGTGATGATCTTTTTCGGCTTCGTGGCGGTATGCGGCACGGCCTATGCGAGCCTGCTGGTGATTCCGTCCCTGGCGTGGTGGGCCTCGATTCCTCCGGGGGCGCTTGCCACGGCCATTCTCGTGGTCAACAACGTCCGGGATCGTAAGACCGATCTCGAAGCGGGCAAGCGGACCCTGGCGGTGCGTTTAGGCCGGAAGACGGCTTTGGCCGAATACCTCCTGCTCTTGATCGCTTCCTATGCCGTTCCCGTCGGCCTCGTGCTGTGGGCAGATTCGAACTTTTGGGTGCTCCTTCCGTGGCTGTCCCTACCCATGGCGTGGAGCGCCTTTCGGGGTTTGCTGACCCTCGAGGGGAAGGCGTTGAACGGAATTCTGGTGGCGACGGCCCGTCTGCTGATCGTATTCGGCGTGCTCTTCACCATCGGGTTGGTGCTCGGTCTCGGATGAGGCCGGCATGAGCAGCCCACGGTCGATCCGGGGTTCCACATGACCCGGGGCATCCAGCCGTCTCTTTTTCCCTTTCGTCGGGACCTCCCGCGGGCAGCCTCGAGCTCTCGCGCGGCCTGGAGGGAGCGAGAGGGACTGTGCTTGAGGATCGAAACCCCGTCCGGTGGGGTCTTCGGATGGGGTGAAGCGTCGCCTTTGCCCGGCTATTCTCCGGAGTCCCTGAAAGAAGCCACAGAGGCGCTGGAAGCCGTGGTCTTGGCCCCGGAGGCCCTTCAAGGGATGCTTGCGTCGGCCGACCCAACCTCCGTTCAAGCCCATGTCGAACACGGCTTGAGCAGACTGGCTTCGGACGGCCTACTGTTACCCGGATCGGCTCGTTTCGCCCTGGAAACCGCATTGCTGGACCTGGCAGGGCGAGCCCATGGGTTGCCGATGCCCGCCCTATGGTCCGCCGATCGAACCCTTGGATGGGAGCAGCTTCGGGTGGCGAGGCTCTGCCCGGACGCGGAGGAGTTTCAACCGACCCGTGGGTCCGGCGCGAGCTCTGTGCTCAAGGTGAAGGTGGGTCGAGATGGGGCCTTTGCTCGGGAGCTCCAAGCTCTGCGGCAGATTCGTCGGCAAGATCCGGCTCTCGAGCTGCGCTTGGACGCCAACGGTGCCTGGGACCGGGAGATCGCATCCGAGCATCTGAGACAGCTGAGCGAGCTCCGTATCCGCTGGATCGAAGAGCCGACCACGCCGCGAGACTCCGACGACTTGGCTCATTGGATAGCGGTCTCTCCAGTTCCGGTCGCCCTCGACGAATCGTTGCAGCGGCTGGCGATCAAACCTGAGGATCTGGGGCGTCTACGCCCGGCTGCGTTGATCCTCAAACCCCATGTGCTCGGAGCCATCCGCTGTCTGGAGATGGGTCGCTCCGCCCTGAAGCTCGGCATCGAAACCGTGGTGTCTCACCTATTCGATGGCCCCTTGGCCTATCGCTCCTCCTACGCCTTGGCGTTGGCGCTCGACAGCATGAGGGCTCGGCAAAGACGGCAGCCTCCGCTGGGTGAAGCTCAAGATCGTGACGCCCACCCAGCCCATGGGCTGGGCCGCCATCCGGGCCTCGCGGCTTGGCCGGAGGTGGCGGAGGAGATGAGCGCACCGCCGTCTACCTGGGGTCCAGGTCTAGGGCTCTCATGGGAGATGTCATGAGCCAAAGCCTGTCTATCTTCGCCGCGGCGGAGCAGGCTGCCGATCAATTGGCAGTGGTTGGTGCGGAACGGCAATGGACCTTCGCCGAGGTCGCGCGGGAGGTCGGCAAGGTGTTGATGGACCTCCGTGCACAGCGACCCGGCCTTGGGCCCGGTGCCTTGTTGGCTTTTTCCGGTACGTGCACGGCGGAGGGTTTGTGGACGATCTACGCGGCTCTCGAGCTGGGATGCGGTGTGGTGCCCTTACATGCTCGGTGGACCGCCTTGGAGCGGCGGGAATTCGTCGACCGTTTAGAAGCCGGTCCGGAGTGGGATCTGAGGGATCTGGGGCGAAATCGGCAAGAGCCCGCTCCATTGGAACCTCAGAGCTCGAGCCCAATCGACCCAGAAGCCCTGTTGGCGATGCTCTCCACCTCGGGCTCCACCGGACCGCCGAAGGGGGTCGCGCTCTCCCGCCGTGCCTTCATGGCGTCCGCCCAAGCCGATGCCTCCAACGTCGGTCGGTGTGCAGGGGATAGAACCCTGCTCAGCCTGCCCCTGGCCCATGTGGGCGGGCTCTCGATCGTGATTCGCAGCCTCATCGCCAGGTCGGCGGTGGTCCTGCCCCCGCCGACCGGAAGATTCGAGCCGGAGGCCTTCGTCCGTTGGCTCCATCGGTTTGACGTCACCCTGCTGTCGCTGGTGCCGACCATGTTGCAGCGCTTGCTCGAGGCGGACGCCCGTCCCGGACCTAAGCTCCGGGCGGTGCTCTTGGGAGGCGCCGCAGCTTCCGCGGATCTGGTGAACCGGGCCCGTTCCGTCGGCTGGCCGGTGCTACGGACCTACGGCTTGACCGAGGCCTGCTCCCAAGTGGCCACCGAGCGCCTCTCAGAGCTCCACACCGGGGGCGAAGAAAGAAGTCTACGAGACGGTGAGGTCGGACCCCTGCTGCCGGGGGTGGAGGGGCGGATCGTCGAAGGGCGGCTCGAGCTGCGCGGACCGACCCTCCTGTCGGATTATGTGCCGAAGGTGACGGGCAAACCCGCCATAAGCTCCGAGGGTTGGTTTGCAACCGGCGACTTGGCTCGATTCGATTCTGAGAGAAGGCTCCAAATCCTCGGCCGAGCGGACGACGTGATCATCTCCGGCGGCGAAAACGTCTCGCCCGCCGAAGTGGAAATGGCCTTGGAAAGCCATCCCGCGGTGGTGACGGCGGCGGTGTTCGCGGTTCGAGATCCGGAGTGGGGGCAAGCGGTCCGAGCCCGGGTAGTGGCCGTGGACGGCGCCGTGATCGCGGGCCCGGAGCTGCGGGAGTTTCTTCGTGGACGTTTGGCGGGCTTCAAGATTCCGCGGCAGATCGAGGTGGTGCCGTCCCTGGCGACCACAGCCAGCGGCAAGATCGACCGCAGAATGATCGGCAAGGCGCTCCAAGAGCAGGCCCTTTCGAAAGCCACAGAGCTGGGGTCCGCTGATTGAGCGCCTGTTCGTTGGGCGCTTGGAAACCCAACCAACTCGGGGACGTTTGCTCCAACGGCCGCCACGGTGTACCCTTCGAATTCCCGGAGCTGAAAGCTCCGTTCTATGCAGACATTTGCTTTTTTCTAGATATTTCTTGGCCGCGTTTCGTCCCAATTTGAAGGAGTCGGTATGGAGCTGTGGAAAGCCCCTGTGGCAGACCTTGTCCAATCAATGCGCAACGCGGGTTTGGCCCGTGCTTTCATAGTTTCCAATTCGGATGGGGACATCCGAGAGAGTCATCCTGTGCTCTCGGAAGTGGCTCAAGCTCTGCGGGCCGACGGTCGGGATTTCGACGGGCACGAGGCTTGTTTCTTTGAAATCGGTCGAGAAAGCAGTCATCTCCTGGGCGCCTTCATCCATCGCACGCGACGGGGCCAGGGGGCGGGCGGCCTGCGGAATTGGTTCTATCCCACCGTCGAGGACTTCATTCGCGACGGTCTTCGGCTCAGCCGGGGCATGGGGCATAAGAATGCCTTGGCCGGTCTGTGGTGGGGCGGCGGCAAGGGCATCGTGGCGCGAGCGCCGGAAACCGACTACCGGGACGCCGAGCTCCGACGACGGATCTACAGCGACTACGGACGCTTCGTCACCGGTCTCAAAGGCTGTTACATCACGGCGGAGGATGTCGGCACCACGCCGGAGGATCTCGAGCACGTCTTTCACAGCACCCGTCATGCGACGTGTATTCCGCCGAGATTCGGTGGTAGCGGAAATCCCAGCGGACTGACTGCCCGAGGCGTCGTGGTGGCCATGGAAGCAGCGCTTCATCGTTCCGGCCTCGGTGATCTGAGAGGCAAGACGGTGGCGGTTCAGGGCCTCGGCAACGTCGCCGGCTTCATGATCGAAGAGCTTTTGCGGCGTCATGTAAAACGGGTGGTGGCCAGCGACATTTCCAAGCCGGTGGTGGAGCAGGCGGTCGCCCGCTTCGACGACCCTCGGGTCGAGGCCCGGGTCACCGGGCCGTCGGATTTGTCGATCCTGGCTGAGAGCTGTGACATCCTCGCGCCCTGCGCGGTCGGCGCGGTGCTCAATTCCAGTACCATCCCAACCCTTCAAGCCCCGATCGTGTGTGGGGCCGCGAACAACCAGCTCGAGGATCCGGCCCGGGATGCGGAGCTTCTGCATGAGCGGGGCATCCTCTACGTGCCGGACTTCCTGGCCAATCGAATGGGCATCGTCAATTGTGCCAATGAGCAATATGGTGTTTTCGACGGCGATCCCGCGATCCAAGCCCATCTCGATCGAGAGACCCCGTGGGGAGTCTTCCAACGTAGCCTCGAGGTGTTCGAACGGGCCGCAACGTCGGGTCGGACCCCGGCGGCGGAAGCGGAGCTTCTGGCCGACGAGCTTTCCGAGGTGTTACACCCGATTTGGGGGCACCGCGGTTACCAAATCATCCAACATCTGGTGGACATCGGTTGGGATCGTCTGCCACCACTGGCTCCCGACGGCGATTCCGAAGCGTAGGAAAAGGCCGGTCTCACGGCAAGACCGGCGGACAAGAAAAGGCCGGTCTCGCGGAGACCGGCTGGTACGCAGGAAAGTGCTAGAAGCTGTAGCTGTCAGGCTCAGTTGTTTCTCAGGCAACCTGTCTCAGGCAATGTGCTGCCTCAAGCAGCGTGCTGTCTCAAGCAGCGTGCTGTCTCAAGCAGCGTGCAGGTGACTGCTGGTCGGCCGCTCATGGACCGTTTGCGTCTCGACGACCGGCGTCTCCGTTTGAAGGGATGCCGATGGCCGAGCCGAAAACCTTGCTCCGATCCATAACCAGATGAGCTCGAGATCTTGGAGTAGGGCGTTGAGCAGTGACCGTCTCATGCCCTCCTAGTTAAGCAAGCTTCATGCCGGAAACCGAAAATCGTGGTGCCGGCGGCCACCCCGGTGTGTCCGAATACGTCTGTTCTTTGGGTTTGCCCCTATTTCTTTGGGGGTTTTTGAGCCGATTCAGAGCCCAAAGCCTCTGGGCGCTTAAATGAGATCCGGGCAGGCGCTCCTCCCCGCGCCTGGCGGTTCGTCCTAAATTTCTGCCGATTCGGCGTGGGCTGTCCTCCCTTTCAGACACGGGTTGTCCATAGAATCGGACAAATGGGTGACGAGTCGACCTCTGCCATGGTTCCGTCGACGGAGCCATGGTGCCCGTGTCGACGGAAGCGAGCATGGCAGCAAGCAGCAGGAGCCGGCAGTGCAACGATTTCTCTCCGTCTTGGTAGGCGCGGTCATCGCGGCCGCTTTCCTCGGTCCCGGCACCATCACCACAGCCGCCCGGGCCGGTGCATCCTTTGGGTCGGAGCTTCTGTGGGCGCTGGTCTTTGCCACCGTGGCCTGTTTCGTCCTCCAGGAAGCGTCGGCTCGGCTAGCCATCGCCTCAGGGCATCCACTGGGTCGGGCTTTGAGGCAGCGCTACAGCGGGACCGGAGCGTGGTTGATCCTTGCGCTTGTCTTGGGGGCGGTGGTGTTGGGCTGCGCCGCTTATCAAGCGGGAAACATTCTGGGCGGCGTGGCCGGTGCGCAATTGGTGACCGGCCTCGGACCCGCTGCCTTGACGGCGATTTCCGCTTTGGTGGCTTTCGCCTTGCTCTGGGTCGGCAATACCCGTCTGGTAGTCAGCGCCTTGGGCTTGCTGGTCGCCGTGATGGGCTTTGCCTTCGCGCTCACGGCGGCTCGGGTCGGCGTGCCTGCGTCCGAGCTGCTCAGAGGACTGACGGTTCCCTCGACCCCGCCGGGCTCCGGATTGCTGATTCTCGGCCTGGTGGGCACAACGGTAGTTCCTTACAACCTCTTCCTCGGCTCCGGGCTTGCCGCGGGTCAGCGACTGGCTGATGCCAGATTGGGATTGGCCCTGGCCATCGGATTGGGTGGGTTGGTCTCGATGGCGGTGGTGATCGTGGGCTCGGCCTTGCAGGGGGAGATGACTTTCACCGCATTGGCCCAGGTGCTCGATCAGCGATTGGGCAGCGGAGCGGGTGCTTTCTTCGGCTGGGGCCTCTTCGCGGCCGGTTTTTCATCGGCGGTGACCGCCCCCTGGGCCGCAGCGGTGACCGCCCGCGGTTTGTTCGGAGACGGCCCCGAGGATCCGGAGTGGTCCATGACCTCCTGGCGATTTCGCGCGATCTGGCTGACGGTATTGGCCGTCGGCACCTTTTTCGGGCTCGCGGGCTTCAAACCCGTGCCGGTCATCATCTTGGCCCAGGCTTTGAACGGAGCCTTGCTGCCGATCGTCGCGGTCTTTCTCTTGGTGGTGGTCAACGATGCCCAGCTGATGGGAGATCAGGTCAACGGGCTGTGGGCCAACGTCGCCACCATTGGAGCCGGAGCCCTTTGCACGGTGCTCGGGGTCCGAGGTGTATTGTCCGCCGCAGCTTCGGTCACCGGCAGGTCGTCACTGACGGAACTCGGCACGGTGATGGTCTGCTCTCTTGCGGTCCTTGGGCTGATGGCGGTCTGGGCGCGGTCCCAGTGGTCTAGATGATAGTGGTCAACCGGCGAAACCCAACCGTCGCCGAGCCTCATAGAGGGCAATGCCCACGGAGGTGGACAGGTTCAACGAACGAACGGGTCCAGGGGCCATGGGCAGGGAAACCAGCCGTTCTCGATGTTGCTCCCGCACGGAGGTGGGCAGGCCGGCGGTCTCCCGGCCGAAAATGAGCACCGTGCGCGGCTGTAGATCCACTTGCCAGAGATTGCGCTCGCCCTCCGCGGAAAAGAACCACGGATCACCGAGCTCCGGTAGGTGCGCTTCCAGCTCGGTCCACGAGCTCCACACTTTGGGATGCACGTGCTGCCAATAGTCGAGCCCGGCCCGTTTGAGGTATTTCTCGTCGAGCCGGAATCCTAAGGGTCGCACCAAATGGAGCTGGGCATCGCAGGCCAAGCAGGTTCTTCCGACGTTGCCCGTATTCCAAGGAATATCCGGTTGCACCAGAACCACGTGGAGCTCGGTCTTGCCATCGGTGGCTTTCGGTTTCGGAGCCGATGGGGAGGGTTTCAATAGAGCTCCTTCCGGGCGAAGGCCAGGGTGAGCACCCGCGCGACCATGAAGAGGCTCAAGCTGAGCCAGAGGAGGTGCGTGTCACCCTGGGTGATGCTGAGGATGGCTGGAGGCAGGAAAACGAGCACCGAAAGAAGCATGGAGTTTCTCAGCGCACGGCCGGCGGTCAAACCCAGGAATAGGCCGTCGAAGATATAGGCGGCCGAGCCGACGAATAGGACGGGAACGAGCCACCAGCGGAGCGCCGTCGCGAGCTCGATCACCTCATGGTGGGAGGTCAGCAAACCGAAGATGGCGGAGGGGAAGAGCGCGGGTATTAAGGAGAAGAGAATTCCGAAAGCCGCGCCGGTCAGCAGTGACAGCCGCACGAGGCGGTCCAAGGTTTGACGGCGGCCTTCACCGTGAAAGATGCCGGCGAGGCTCTCCACCGCAAAGGCCGCGCCGTCGATGAAGAAGGCACCGAGACTGATCAATCGGAGGTGGAGGGTGTTGGCCGCCAAGACGATGGGACCCAGCCGGGACGAGAAGTCGGTGAAGAGGGCGAAGGTGGTGGTCAGGCACAGGCTCCGGATCATGATGTCTCGGTTGAGGAAGAGCAGCTCTCGGAGTCGTTCTTTTTCCAGCAATCCATGCCATGAGCCCAGATCTTGTCGCCGCGGCCGATAGTAGAGGACGGCCACGGCGAGCATGAGATATTGGCTGACTGCGGTGGCGTAGCCGGCGCCGGCCGCGGCCCAACCGAATCGCAGAATGAACAAATAGTCCAGCACGAGATTCGCGCCGTTGGCTACCAAGGTCATCACCAGGGCGATCCGGCTCTCCTCGCGACCCAGGAACCAACCGAAGAAAGCGAGGTTGAGCAAGGCCGCTGGGGCTCCCCACAAGCGGGCGAAGAAATAGTCCCGACCGGCACCTTCGGTGACGGCATCGCCGGAGAGCAGGGAAAAAGCAGCGTTGGCCAGGGGTTCTCGTATGGCGAGGAGCGCGAGCCCACAAACCAAGGCGATGGCGGCGGATCTCAAGAGCGTCCGCTCGGCCTCGGCGGGCTGCCGACGTCCTACGGCCTGTGCGGTTAGGCCCGTGGTCGACATGCGTAGGAAGCCGAGGGTCCAGAAGAGGTAGTCGAAGACCACCGCGCCGAGGGCGGCACCCCCAAGAAAACGGATGTCTTTCAAGTGCCCGAGCATGGCCGTGTCCACCAAACCGACCAAGGGCACGGTGATGTTGGCCAGAATATTGAGGACGGTGAGACGCGCGAATCGCCGCACCCAAGAGCCTTCGGGCTCGGGGCCTTCAGATTCTCGACTCTCGAGCTCACCTTCGGATGATGGCTCCGAGCTAGGGTCGGATGGGGTCATGGGGGCGGTCGAGGAGGCGGTTTTCAGTCGAGCCTGGCCTTGATCTCCCCGCCGCCTAGGTCGATTTCGACCTTAGACTCGCCGGTGCCCTTCCAAGTGATGGATCGGGGCCAGCCACTCGCCTCAATGCTGCCTTCCCGCAGCCATAGGGTCCCCTTGCCGAATCCCACGTCGACCTTGAAGGAGCCGATGGCGTCTTGCTCACCGAAGTAGTCGATATTGCCCCCTCCGGAATCGATTTCCACGTGGTGCCGCATTCCTTTGACCGACATCTCACCGCCGGCCACGTCGATTTCGAGGGCCACGTGGCTGGGCAGCTTGACCCGCATTTCCGCTTCGATTCCGCCGGCTTGGCCGCGGGGAGTGCCCTTCAATCGCAAGGCGAGCTTCGAGCCCCGGATGCGCGGTGCCAAAGCGATTCGATTCGCCCGGCGGAGACATTTTTCGTCGTCCTGCCGGGCACATCTCAGCAGCACCTCGACCTCCGCCTGACGCCCGTCCTCAACCCCTTCGACACTGAGGGCGGCCAAGGTGACACTAATCTCGACTTTGTCCACATTGCCGGCGAAATAGGCTTGGTGGATTCGGCGCGTTTCTTTGTCGGCCGCGAATCCAGAGGAGGCGGGTAGGAGGCAGGCGACAAGCAGAAGAACGACCGGTCCGATCGGAGCTTTTCGGTTCATTTGACCCTCTTGCGTCGGTTGCGAATGTAGTCTGCGAGGATGAACTCGCCGAGGTTGTCTGGCGAGGCGAAATAGGCACGGCCACGGTTGGTTTGGGTGAGCTTTTCTACAAATTGTTGGAGCGTCGGATCACTGGCGATCATGAAGGTGGTGACGACGATCTTCTGGCGTCGGCAGAGATCCGCCTCTTCCAAGGTGAGGTTCACGATCTTCATGTCTAGACCGAAGGGATTCTTATAGATCCCGTTGGCCTGGGTAATCGCCGAGGGCTTGCCGTCGGTGATCAGGAAAATTTGCTTATTCGGCTGCTTTTGGCGCGAAAGCAGGGATCGAGCCATCTGCAGCGCTTCCCGGGTATTGGTGTGGTAGGGGCCGGCGTCGATGTAGGGAAGATCCGCCAGCTCTACTTCCTCGGCTCGGTCGCCGAAAAGAATCACCCCGAGGTGGTCTTTGGGATATTTGGTTTGGATCAGCTCGGTGAGCGCCATGGCCACCTTCTTCGCCGGCGTGATCCGGTCCTCGCCGTAGAGCACCATGGAGTGGCTGATGTCGATGGCCACGATGGTGGCGCATTGGGTGAGATGCTCGGTTTCGTGGACCTCGAGATCTTGCTCGCGCAGGCTCAATCGGCCCCCGGTGCGTTTCAGGGCGTTGTGGAACGAGCGGCTCATGTCGATTTGATGGAGCTCGTCGCCGAATCGATACGGACGGGTTTCGGGAAGCTTTTCGGTGCCGGCACCGGTCGCCCGGACCGGGTGATATCCGGAAGCGCCCCGGTGCAGATCGGCAAAGATCTCCTCGAAGGCACTGCGCCGGATCCGTCGCTCACCGACCCCCGTGAGCTGGAATCCGCCTTCGCCGTCGGGTGCCACCACCTGCTGATCAGCCAGCTCTTCGAGCATTTGATCGAGGTCCAAGGATTCCGGAAGATAACCCTGCTCTTGGAGCTGGCGCATCCAATCCATGGCTTGGTCCACATCTCCGGCGGAAGCGAGCAACAGCTGATTGAAGAGCCGTTGCACGCCCATGCCTCGGACGAGAGCTTCGATGAGCGCGGGGTCTAGGTATCGGTATTTGAATCGCATAAAGGCCTCGGGGTCATCCTACCAAGGGGGAATGGGCAAGTGTGCGCCGGAGCTGACGAAAGGGACGACCGGTCGGGGGACTTCGATTAAGATCGGTTTGTATCCATTTTGTGAACAGAGGTCGAGGAGCCCACAGATGAAGAATATTTTGCTTGCCGTTGTCGGTTTGGTGGCCGTTGCGTTGATCGCGGGTTATTTTCTGCTGCCCGGTTCCATTCACATGGAACGGGAAACCGTGATCGAGGCTCCGCCCCATGTGGTGTTTGCGTTGGTCCATAGCTATGCGCGATTCAACGAATGGTCACCTTGGGCCAAAATCGATCCCGAAGGCACCGAATACGAGTATTCGGGCCCAGCCCAAGGCGTCGGCGCCAAGATGTCTTGGACCAGCGATCACAATCAAGTGGGCAACGGGAGCCAAGAGATCACCGGCGCTACTCCCAATACGGAAGTGTTGACCTCTCTGGATTTCGGCGAGCAAGGTCTTGCGGATGCGTTCTATCGGCTGACTCCGGAAGGCTCGGGCACCAAGGTGGTTTGGGGCTTCGACTCGGAGCTGCAGGGGTTGATCGGTCGGTTTTTCGGCTATTTCTTCCTGGAAGGCATGTTGGGCCCGCAATACGAGCAAGGGCTTGCGGATCTCAAGGCCTTGGCCGAAAGCCTGCCCGCGGACGATTGGACCGATGTGGACGCGGAGGTCGTCGAGACGGAGGCGGTGACCATCGCTTACGTCAGTGGCAGCTCTTCGCAGGATCACGGCGAAATCGGTCAGGCATTCGCCGCGGCCTATGGTCAAGTGGTGGGGTTCATGCAGAATCAAGGGCTGGAGTTTGCGGGGCAGCCACTGTCGATCAACAAGGCCTGGGATGAGACTTTCGAATTCGACGCCGGGATTCCAGTGGCCTCGGCGCCCGAGTCTGTGCCCGAAGACTCTCCGGTTCAAACCAAAGACACCTACGCCGGGAAGGCGGTCAAAGCGGTGCACACGGGAGCCTACGGCCGGCTAGAGGAGACCTACGACAAGGTTCGAGCCTATATGGCTGCCTACGGCCTAGAGGAGGGTGGGTATCCGTGGGACGTCTGGATCAGCGATCCGACCCAGACCCCGGAAGAAGAGCTGATCACCCACGTCTACTTTCCGATTAAGTAGGGCTAGTCACCCGCAGCAGAGCTCAGGGCGGACCGCTCCAGGTGGTCCGCCAGCACGCGGGCGATGTTGCGCTTGCCGCGCATCCGTTGGGGCTCACCGCTTCGGGTCACCAGCCAGGCGACTTGTGGCCCGCCGAGCTCGGTCTCTTCGCCCCGATTGGCGATCACTGTTTGGTAGGTCCGGAGCCGATCCTTGGCGATGTCCATCAATTGCTCGTGGCTGACCTTTTCTTGGTATTTGAAAGTGACCATGAACAGCTCGGGATGAGCGTTGCGGACTTCTTGGATCACTTTTGCCGTGGGCTTGAGCTCGATGGTCAGGCTCTGACCGCTGGGAATTTTGCCTTCCTGGACTTCTTTCGGCTGGTAGTCGGCGACCGCCGCCGAAAAGATCGCGGCTCTCCAATCGCCGCCGTCGGCCAGATGGTCTTTGACCGCCGAGCGATATTCCTCATAAGTCCGGGTGATCACATGGGGTAGGTAGGGAGGTGGCTGCAGGGCGCCGTCACCGTGTACCAAGAGCACCTCGGCGCCGCGCCTTTGGAGCTCTTCCGCAATGCGTATGCCCAGCTTGCCACGGAATCGATTGACGATACGCCGGACGTTGTCGATCGGCACCGGGGTCGGTCCGCCGGTGATCAGGAATCGATGGCCGCTGAGGGGCGAGCGGGTGGTGGCCCGGCACACTTCCAGGACCAACACCTCGTCCGAAGGGATGTTGTGCTTTCCGTAATCTTCCCGTGGCGGGATGATGTGCACGCCCATGCGATCCAAACGCTGGAGAGACTCCGTGAGGATCGAGTTGTGCATGGAACCGTGCATGGTGGGGCAGACCAGCACCGAGCATTCACCCCGCTCCATGCGGCCTAAGGCCGATGCCAACGTGGAGGTGATCACACCGTCCGCCACGCCGTGGGCCATCTTATTGATCGTGTTGTAGGTGGCTTGGGGCAGCAGGTAGGCGTCGAAAGGGGCACTGTCGGAAAGATGCTCAGCATCGGCGGAGAGCCGAGTGATCACCTTTTTGGTGGTGCTCCACTCAAGGGTGTCCTCGGTGACGTAGCGCAAGGCCTCTTGGGTGACGAAAGCCGTCACACTGGCGCCGTGCTTGCGCAAGGTCCGGGCGAGCATCGGCACCTTCATGGCGGCGATACCACCGCAAATCAGCAACGCGATGCGCTTACCGTCTAGATGCCGACCCTCGGGGCGGACGTCGTGGTCCCCCAGGTTGGAGTGCGGCGGCGGCGAAAAATCCCATTTGCTGGCCATGTCGGCGGATCTTACCTCGGACACACCCCGGCTGGGGAGGGGCAGGCCGGAATTGCGGCCCGCGATCCGGTTGCTCTACCAGCTGCTGCCCCCGGAGCGGCTACCACCGCCGAAGGACGAGCCACCGCTGGACGATCGGAATCCGCCGCTGCGGCTGCCGAAGCTGGAAGAGGACGTACGGCTGCCGGACCACGACGAAACCACCTTGGTCGCGGCGCGGGCTGCCGCCGCGGCAGCCTCTTGCTGTCGACGCCTGCGCTCACGTTCCTCGGCTCGTCGTTGAGCCTCCCGGCGTCGACGCTCTTCTTCTTCGCGTTCGGAAGCCAGGCGTCGGCTGCGTTGGGCTTCCGCGGCGACTTCCTCGGTCACCCGACCGCTGAGCTCGAGAACTTGCTCCCACTGGCGGTGCCGGCGGAGGCGACGACAGTCTTCCAGCAATTGCTGAGCTCGATCACAGCTGGCCACGACCCCATAGCCGTAGTTACGACCGTGCTCGCGATCGAAACGGTCTTGGGCAGCCACCAACTTAGATTCCGCCAAGCGGACGAGGTCCATTTCCGAGCGCCAAAGATCCTCCGCCCATTCGAGCTTGCCCAGCACCTCACGACCTTGGGCCAGCACCTCAACGCCACCTTGGGCCGGCTCCGAGGTTCCGGCTTGCTCGACCTCGGCGCGCCACTGGTTGAAGACCGCTTCGACCTGGGTGACGGCTTGAGCGACAAAGGGGCGATCCCGCTGCTCGCGCTCGACCTCGGCCCGGAAGGTAGTGAGACGCCCACCCAGGGAGGAGAGCAGGCGACGTGATTCCTCATAGGCCGCCAGCTCGTTCTCGATCTGCTGAATAGTGGATGTAAGCATTGCCATGTGATGGTCCAGGCTCTGCTCGATTCTCGGCCAGTGGGGACGCTCGACCCCAATAGCTTTGAGGGCGGATTCTGTGGCGAGCGCCGTCTCTCGGCTCCGGCTTCTCAGCTCGGGGCCGACCCCGGGTCGACCGGCGAGAGACTCCATCTTAGAGACGGCCCCTTTGCAGGAGGATGCCTGCTCTTCCGCCCGCCGGCGGGTCTCGCTCAGGCTCTCTTCGATGGATTGCAAACCGTCCAGCAGGCGGTTGCCCTGAATGACCAGCGTTTCGCCCGTGCCCAGATCCTCGGCCGCTGCCAGATACCGCTGTGCTTGGTAGTCCTCGCGGATTTGCCGTCCCCAATGGTCGAAGGAGGAGAGGATGCCGTCCAGCTCCTCTAAATTGTCCGATTCCACGGTGAAAGCCGCAGGATCATGCTCTTTCTCCAGCAGCGCCAGGATCTCGCGACCTTGGGGGATTCTTCCCCGAAGGAGCTCGGCATCGGCTTCCATCGCCTGCACGGCGTCCGGCAAGCTTTCTCGGGTGTGCTGGATGGTGTCGAGCTGCTGCCCGAGCTCTTCAAGGCTTCGTTTGAGCGCCGCAAGCTGATCCGCCGCCTCGGGCTCGCCGCCTTCGGCCAAGGTGATTTCGATGGTTTGGGCTTGGTGCACGCCCCGATCCAAGCGCAGATCCGGGGCAAATCCGGGCTCTACTAGGCTGAAGCCTCGGCCGCGCAGCCCTTGGACCCGTGCCCGCAAGGTGTGACCGAGCTCAGCGACCGGCCCGCGCAGCTCCTCAAGGGTGTGGTTACCGGATCGCGCGCGGTCTCGGATCGCAGTCAGCTCTTCCAGCACCTCCTCGAGCTTGGGATTGGCGGTGACGGGATCATTGGTCAGAGCCAAGGCGTCTTGTTTGCGGTCGAGGATCGGCTCGAGCCGACGGCTCAAGGCGTCGATCGGCGAATCGAGCTCGGCCCGGCGGGCACAAGCTTGCGAAGCCTCACCGGACAGCACGTCTGCTTCACCGACCAGCTCCCAGAATCGCTCGGCAATGAGGGTGATCTCTTCGAGCCGTGTGTGCAGGTCGTCGTAGGTGAGATCGATTTCGTCCAAAAGCTCGTCGGCGCGGCAGCTGAAGACGGCGGGCTCGGCCCCGGGTAGACGCAATTTTGCGGAGTCGGTCGCGGATCCATCGGCGCCGAGCTGGATTTCGGTTTCCTGCAGGCATCGTGTGCCCGCGTCCAGGTCCCGTAGCCGGGAGAATTTCAAGGATTCCAAGGCCTCGGAGGCGCGCTCATAGAGCAGATTCGCCTCGGAGTAGAGCATGTAGACCCGATTGACCGCGTCCGCGCAGTCGCGGTCCATCTCGTGGCTGGCTCCCTCCCAGCGTTGGAAATCCGGCTGGAAATAGAGGGGGTGTCTGGTTTCCAGGTCCAACAATCGGTCAGCGGTGTGATCGAGACGCCGTCGCCAGACCTCCATGAGGTCCCGCAAACGACTGCGGGCGCGGCGGATTCGATAGAGCTGGAAAAGCAGGATCGCCACCAACAGCAGCAGGGCTCCGATCCGCAGGATGGTCGGCACCACCACGCGCTGGAAATGCAGCAGGTCGACGGCGTCTTGCCGCGCGCTCTCGTACGCCTCCAAACAGCCCACAATGCCTTGGGATGAGGCAGCTCGACCGCTGAGCAACTCCACCTCGACCGTATCCAAGAGCTTGCCGCACTCCAGCAGCTGACGTCGGGCGCGGTCGAACGCATCGGCATCGGCCCCCGGGGTGGCGGCCAATTTCTTCTCGAGATCGGCGAGGCGCGGTCGATATTGCTTCAGGGCTTTTTGGGATTTGCGAGCCGTCTCCATGTCGGTCCGGATCGATGTCAGCCCCTGCCGGCTTTCTCGGATCGTGCTTTGGGCGTGGCTGAGCCTCTGACGGTCCAAGGATCTTCGGCCGGCGGACAGGTCGTCCTCCAAGCCGACGAGCTGGGCGGCCAATTCTTGGCTGAGCTCGGGCAGCTCTGGATGCAGCTCCAGGAGCTCGTTGCTGAGAGTAGATCGCAAGGCTCCCAGCTCGGCGAGCTCGTTCGCCAAGGATTCGGTTTGGCGCTGCTGCCGCTCCAATCGGTTGGCCAACCAACGGTCCACTTCCTGTGCGAGGGCACACAGCGCGCGGCCCATTTCACCGCTGCGGGCCAGGTTGCCGAAATCCGAGCTGTCGATGACCTTGGTGATGGTGCGTCCTTCGAATCCCAGATCGGCCCAGCGGGTGCCGGGGTGGATGGCGATGCCCCGATTCTTCAACGACACCACCATCAACACATGGGCTTCGGAATTAAGCCGTCGGGTCCGGCGCCAATCTTGGTAGAGGGCGTCCACATAGGGCACGGCGTTGGAGTAGCTCGAAGACGCACGCCCCTGAGCATCACTGACCTGAACCACAGCCGCGGCATAGGTGGCGCCGACCCGGCTCGTGCCGCTTCCCAAACACGAGCTCGTGGTTCGGAAAGGATAGGGATCTACGGAGGGGGCCAAGCCGAGCCAGCTTCCCGGTTTCAACGGCGGGAAATTGTCCCACTGCTGGGAATCGGCGCTCTTGGGGGCGAGGGACAACAAAGTGAGCCAAAGCACGCTGAGCAGCATCAGGGTAGGACGATTAGCTGGGCTTTGGGAAAAGGTCGGGTGGCCGGTCATGGATCCTCCGAAGACAGTGAAGCGGAATTCTATCCCCAGCAGCGGGTAGGCGGGGCGTTTCGCCCGCGTCGCTTCGCGTGTCCGTTCCGAAAACAAAAAGGGCCCCGATGATGGGGCCCCGCATGAGGAGGATTCTTGCCGTCAGCTCTATAGTGGTCTCGAGGAACGGCTTTGATATACCCCGATCGAATATTTTTCAGATATTGTGCCCTTTGTCATGGATCCGGGGCGAATTCGGCGACGAAGAGGTTGTCTCAATCCCAACCGATGGTCTGCCCGATGGCCATCTCGTCGAGCCGCCGTCCGTCCCCCAAGGCAGCGGTGGACCACCAGGTTCGAAGACGGTCTGCGCCTTCTCGCAAGGGCTCATCCGCCAATTGAAACGTGCCCCAATGCATAGGGATCATGCGCGCCGCCCCGGTTTGCAGGAACGCCCGGCCCGCTTCTTCGGGGCTGAGATGGCGGGGAGCCCCTTTTTCTTCCCGCTGGTAGGAGCCCACCGGCAAAAGAGCCGCGTCGAGGGCCGGAAATCTTCGGCCGATCTCTTCGAAGCCGTCGAAGAAACCGGTGTCGCCAGAATGATAGATGGCGTGATGGGAATCCTCGATCACGAACCCCCCGCAAGTGGAAGAGCCCATGCGCTCGAACATGGTGCCGGAGGATCCGTGGCGAGCGGGTGTGAAGGTCACCGTCAAGCCACAGGGCTCCAGGTCGACTTCCATGGCCTCTTCCGAGGGTTGGTGGCTCGGGGCGCTCGTCCCAAAGGATGAGGTTTTGTCGTCTGCGGCTTGGTCTAAGGGATCTTCAAGCTCCGCCGATTGCCACCAATCGAGCTCGGTGACCCGACGAAAGCCTTGACGCTGGAAGGATCTGCCCAAACCAAGTGGGACCACCGCGTGGAGGTCCCTCGGCAATCGGTCGAGGGTCCATTCATCGAGATGATCGCTGTGCTCATGACTGATCAACACCGCGTGAATATCGGGTAATTGATCTATTTCCAATCCGGGCGCCACATGACGTTTGCGCAATCCGATGCGTTTGTGGCTCAAGACCGGATCGATCAACATATTGACGTTGGCGAGCTGAGCCAGGAATGAGGCGTGACCGATCCAGGTGAGCTGGAGCTCCTGGATGGGGCGCGCGATGCGCGCCAGGTCCGGGTCGATTTTCGGCGCCGCGGGACCTGCCTTGGCCTTGCGACGCCACCGTGGGCGATCTCGTCGGTAACTCGATTCCGAGCTCGAGGACGTGAGCAGAGATTCCAAAGGCAAGGTTTCCTCGGGCGACACGCTACCCATAGATCCCCCAGACGGACCTTTTCTGGGCCAATGCGGCCGACCGCGCTTGAAATTCATCGGCATCGCTCCAAGTATAATGATTAATCGACTTAGATGCTCGATTGACTGTAAGTCTCGGAGAGATTTCGTTCCGCTCGGCACTCATATGCCATATTCAGCGCTCCACCTCACCGCTCGGCAGATTCAATCGTCGAAACGAGCAGAAATCGGCAACCGGCGCATGCCGATAGCTGCTGAGGAACGAATCTTTGGGCGAGGCGGTCTCGAGCTCGAAAAAGCCGGAGTGAGATCGAAGGTCGGATGGCATAATGGTCTGCACTGTTCTGTGGGTCGATCCTCGATCCCACACGGAGCATTCATCGAAGATGCTCATGCCCCCAAACCCTGATCTATTGGAAGCTCTAATGTATCCAATGACGCCCGAAGCCGAGGTGAGCGCCAGTTGAAGATTCTATTGGCGGACGACGAAGAGGTCGTACGGATCGTCGGCGCTGAGGTGCTCTCCAGCGCGGGATACGAGGTGGTGTTGGCGGAAGACGGTCAAGCAGCCGTGGAGCTTTTCGAGCAATTCCTCGGCGAATGGTCGATGGTGATCCTCGATGTCGCCATGCCGAGGCTCACCGGTGAGCAGGTCTTCGACCATATTCATGATCGAAGGCCCGAGCTGCCGGTGGCCTTGGCCAGTGGGTATTCGACGGAGGAGATCGATCAGCGGTTTGCCGATAAGCCGATCGCCGGATTCCTGCACAAGCCGTTTCCCTGCGACGACCTGGTCGACTTGGTGGAGGGCATTCTAGGGAGCCGGCCGGCAGGGTAGCGGGAGGAAGGAAGGGCCGACGCCGGATCGGCCCAGGGTCGAGCGGCGGCTTTCAAAGCGCTGAGGCGTCAAAATCCGCGAGCTCGCACACCCGATGGAAATGGATCGGCTCCACGGGCTGGATCGATAGTCGCTGGCCTTTTCGGATGACCAACATTCCGTCCAAATCGGCATCCTGTTTAAGGGCGTCGAGGCTGACCTTTTCCGAGAAATGATCGACGTATTCCAGGTCGACCAGAATCCATCTGGGCTGCTCGGCGGTGGATTTGGGATCGAAGTACTTGCTGTTTTCGTCGAATTGGGTCGGGTCGGGATAGCCCTCCCGGCTGACCCTGGCCAAGCCGACGATGCCCGGAGGTTTGGTATTCGAATGGTAGTAGAGCACCAAATCGCCGACTTTCATGTCGTCGCGCATGAAATTTCGCGCCTGGTAATTCCGAACCCCGTCCCAATAGGTGGATCCGTCCGCCTTGAGATCATCCAGCCCGTAGACCTGGGGCTCGCTTTTCATCAGCCAATAACGTCGTTTGCTCATCTTCCCTTTTCCGCGGCTTCGATGGGTCTCAGTGGAATGGCCTCAGCTGGTCAGTCCAGGTCGCCCGGTAGAGGGCCGAAGTTCTCGGCATAGCGTTCGGCGAAGTCCTGGATGGAGTAGGTGTGGGATTGAGGGCCGTTTTGCTCGACGACATATGCCGAAGCCACGGAGCCCATGCGTCCGCACACCTCGAGGTCGAAACCCCGCTGAAGGCCCGCCACAAAACCGGAGCGATAAGAGTCCCCAGCGCCGGTGGGGTCGACAAACTCGGAGATCTTCGCTGCGGGAATCGGCAGCTTGCCACCGCCGGAGAGCAAGATCTCGGACCCTTCGGCGCCCAAGGTGACTACCGCCATGTCGACCAAGTCGAAGACTTTTTCGTCGGCTTTGCCGGTCTTCTTGCCGAAGACCGCAAACTCGTAGTCGTTGACCACCAACATGGACGCTCCCTGAGCCGCCTCGGCCAAGGGCTCACCGTCCATGGCGGTAACTTGGAAGGACGGGTCGAAGATGAAGGGCATGTCGGCCTCGCGGGCTTCGCGGCAATGGCGGATCATGGCGCCGGGATCGTCGGGGGCGATAATCACGGCTCCGGGACGCTCACCGGCTTTTTCCTGGAGGCTGATGTCGCCGGCCCGTCCCATGGCACCGGGGAAGAAACCGGTGATCTGATTGTCCGTTTGATCCGTGGTGATGAAGCAGGAGGCGGAGGTGACGTCGTCGTGGATCGCGATGCCGCCGAGATCCACCCCGTGCTTGAGCAGCCAGGCGGAATAATCGCCGAAGTCGCTGCCCGCCGCGGCCACAATCCGAGGATGGTGTTTCAGCAAGGCCAAGCTGTAGGCGATATTGCCGGCGCAACCGCCCCGTTGGCGGCGCATCTCGCTGACGAGAAAGGAGATGTTGATCACATGGAGCTTCTCGGGAAGGATGTGATCCTTGAAATTTCCAGGAAAAACCATGATCTGATCGAACGCCAGGGAACCGGTCACCACAATCTGGCTGTCCATCGGGATCGAAATCGTCGGGCGGGTCAAGATGAAGCTCCTCGGGTGGGGGAAATGCGGAGGGATGCTCGGGCCGGTGTCATCCGTCGGTGTCATCCCGGGTCAGAAATCCCAGGGGAATCCCTAGGCACAAGGCGGGCGATTTTGACAGAAGCTCTCAAACGGCGCCAGTCCCAGCCGCTGCAGCCGGTTCTAGCTGTGTACCGGCGGTAGCGGGGGCAGGCGGTCGATGACGACCAGGGTGAGATCGTCCCGCAACGGCTCGTCACCCAGGTGGCGATCGAGGTTGTCGAGGACGCGGTCGTGCACGGTGCGTGCCGAGCCAGGGGTCCGCAGCAGCCCCCGGAGTCGTTCGAAGCCGAAGTCCTGGCCGTTGGCCACCGCTTCGGGGATGCCGTCGCTGTAGAGAACGAGAAGATCTCCCGGTTCCAAAGCCGCAGTTTGGGTCGGCCATTCTCCCGTCGCCCGCAAGCCGAGGGGTAGCGATCCCTGGCCGATCTCTTCGACCCGGCCGTCCTCGCGCCGGAGCAGCGGGAAACAATGCCCGGCGTTGGCGAATTCGAGCTCGCCGGTCTGCAAATCCAGCAAACCGTAGAACAAGGTGAGAAAAGCGCGGTTGGTGCCGGTCCGGAAAAGGGTGCGGTTGACGGCCTCGATCACCGATTGGGGCTGGGCATCCACATCGATGGTCGCTTCGAGGGTGGCGTTGGCAATGGCCATCAAGAGACCGGCGGCCATACCGTGTCCGCTGGCGTCTCCGATGGCGATGGCAATTCTGCCGTCGGCGATGGGCATGAAACCGTAGTAGTCGCCGCCGATTTCATTGGCCGTGCGGTAGGAGTGGGCGACTCCGAAGCCCGGCATGGGCGGGAGGTCTTGGGGTAGCAGATCCCGCTGGAGGGCGCGTGCCACTTCGAGCTCGTCGCGCACACGGATGCGATCGACCATTTCCAAAGCCAGCAGCAGGGTGAGGCCGGAAATGCTCATGATGAACCAGAAGGGTGAGGAATCCACGAAGAAGCTGCCGCCCGACAGGCGGATGTCGAGGTCGAACAGACCTAGGATCGGACAGATCAAGGAGACGGTGAAGAGGAGCCTTCGCCCCGGAGACAGCTTGAAGACGAAGCCCAGGAAGACATCCCGGATTTCCACCATCAACCGTTCGAACGATTTGGTGGGCAGCTCTTCGTCGCCCCGTCGGCCTGCCAGGGTGCGAAAAGCCTGGGTTGCCTCCTCGTCGAAAAGGCGGCGTACTTCTTTGCGGTCGAGACCGGCGGTGAATTCGCCGAAAAAGCGGCGACTGCGCGCGATCCAGCTGGTTTCGCCCTTGGGCGATCGATCATCCATTTCCAAATCCTATCTCGCGTGCGCTTTTCGCGCTCGCTCACGGGCCAAGATCGCCACAGATTTGCCGATCCGGGATACCCTAGGGTCGGTTTCGCGGCCGCCGGGCGAGCGCCGGCGGCGATTTCGCATGCAGCGATGGCGGGAGGGCTCCGTGAATCTCAAGAAGTTGGAAGCGTATCTCGAGAAAACCCTCGAAGATGGTCGTTTGTCGCGCACCGAGCGGCGGGCCCTCCGAGAGATCTTTCTCGAAGTGGACCTCAGCGCCGAAGAGAAATCGGCGTATCTGAATCGCATCTTTAGGGTCGGTCGAGAGGCCTTGTCCAAGCTGCCCGAAAGGGAGGTGCTGTCGTGGCTCCTGGACCTGTCCAAGACCCTGGTGCACGCGCAGACGGAGTCCGGCGGCCGAGACGCGCGGGTCTACTTCGAGCCGGTCGACGATTGCTCGGTGATCATCCGAGAGCAGGTTCGGGCGTGCGGGCAGTCGCTGTGGATCTGCGTCTTCACCCTGACCGACAACCGTATCTCCGATGAGGTGATTCGTGCCATGGAACGCGGGGTCACGGTGCGCATCATCTCGGACGACGATAAGTCCTTGGATCGGGGATCCGACATCCATCGGTTCGAAGCCGTGGGCATACCGGTTCGCCTCGATCGACTTCCCGACCACATGCACCATAAATTCGCCGTCTTCGACCAACGGGTCGTGATCACCGGTAGCTACAATTGGACCCGCGGTGCGGCGGAGAAAAATCACGAAAACATTCTGGTCACCGACGATCCGCGGTTGGTCCAACCCTTCGTCTCGGAATTCGATCGGCTGTGGGAGCAATTCGATGCGCGCTGAATTCAACAATTCGAGCCGGTTTGAGAGCGACAGAGGAGCGTTGCGGAAAGCACTTAGGGCAGTGGTCGTGATGTTGCTCCTGGGATCTTGGATGCTTACTGAGAGAGCCGTTGCCCAAGAGGCTCCAAGCCCTGAGCCGGCTCAGCGCAGCTTGAGGCAGGAGCTTCGGGAGACCGTGGGAGTGGCCCGAGACCAAGTCTTTCCAGCCTTGGTGAGCATCGAAGTGGTCACGGTGGAGTATCGCCGGGGCAAGGAGCTCAAAGGGCAGGGAGTCGGCAGTGGCACGATCATCTCCGAATCGGGTCTGGTGGTCACCAACGAGCACGTGACCCACAACGGAATCCGCTTCTTGTGCACCCTCTCGGACAAACGCCAGCTCTCGGCCACTTTAGTGGGGGAGGACCCCCTCACGGACCTGGCCCTGCTTCAGCTCGACGTCGACTCCCTCAACGATGAGAAACCCCTGTCCGTCGCCCGTTTCGGCAGCTCCGCGGATTTGGAGATCGGCGACGTGGTGATGGCCATGGGCTCGCCCTTCGCCCTATCCCGTTCCGTCAGCCTGGGCATCGTGTCGAATACGGAGCGGGTCTTCGCCGGCGGTTTCGGCTCCGACGACCTGGAAGAAATGGAGCTCGGCGGAGGGCAGCGCACGGGTTTGTTCACCCGCTGGATTCAACACGACGCGGTCATCAGCCCAGGCAATAGTGGAGGGCCGCTGGTCAATCTCGCGGGGGAAATCGTCGGCATCAACGAGCTGGGCGGCAGCACCCTCAGCTTTGCCATTCCATCGGATCTCGCCCGACGGGTGACCGATGCCCTGGCGACCCACGGTGAGGTGGTCCGGAGCTTTTGGGGCATGAGCATCAAACCGATTCGACGCACGGGCATCGACGAAGGGGTGTTGATCAGCTCGATCACCGTCGACGGTCCGGCCGATCGTGCAGGGGTGCAAGCCGGTGACGTGATGACCGCCATCGAGGGCGAGCCCTTGACCGTCCGATTCGTGGAGGAGGTGCCCCTCTTGCTCGACCGGCTGGCGGGCACGGAGGTGGGCAGCCGGCACCGTCTGACGCTCAAGCGAGAAGATGAGTCGCTGGAGGTGGAGCTGGTGACCGCCAAGCTCGATAAAGACGTCGGTCGGCAAAGCAGCTTCCACGATTGGGGCTTCACCGCCCAGGACATCACCTCGAAAATGGCGAGGGACCTCCGACTCGATTCCACGGAAGGGGTGCGCATCACCGGGGTTCGTCAGGGCAGCCCGGCCCACCAAGCGGAGCCGTCCCTGGAGCGCGGGGATGTGGTGCGCGCGGTCGGCGGTCGCCCGGTGTCGAGTCTCGAGGATCTGATCGAGATTTTCGGTGGCAGCATTCAAGCGAAGAGCGGAGAAGGCGGTGCCGAGGACGGAGGCCACTCGGTGGTGCTGGAATTCGACCGCAAGGGGACCAATCAGCTCACGGTGTTGGAGCTCGAGCATCGGGATTCCGAGGATCCGCCGCGGGAGCTGCCGAAAGCATGGATCGGGGTCGCCACCCAGCCGCTCTTGCCGCCTTTGACCACCGAAATGGGCCTGGTCGACCTGCGGGGTCTCAGGATCACCCGGGTCTATCCCGGCACAGAAGCCGACAAAGCGGGGCTCAAGGTAGGCGACGTGGTGGTGTCGCTGAATGGGGAGGCCCTGATTCCGGAGGGCATGCAGGACTCGAATCTCTTAGTGCGACGGGCGCGGGATCTGGAAATTGACGGCACCGCCATCTTGGAATTACTGCGGGATGGGCAGCCGCTCGAGGTGGAGATCCGTCTCGAACGGACAAGGCTTTCCCCTGGGGAAGCCCGAAGACATGTGGACAACGACTTCGAGCTGACGGTCCGCGAGCTGACCTTCTTCGATCGGGATGAGCGGCGTTGGGACAGCTCCATTCGAGGCGTTTTGACCGACAGTGTCGACCCGGGCGGCTGGGCCGGCTTGGGCGGGGTGCGCAAAGGAGATTTGATCCTCAAAGTCGCCGGTGAGGAGATCAAGGGTCTCAAGAGCTTTAGAAAAGCATTAACCAAAGCCGCCCAAGAGCGTCCGGAGCGGGTCGTTTTCGTGGTGTTGCGGGGTAGCCGAACCTATTTTCAATTCATCGAGCCGGATTGGGCACCTCCGTCGCTGGCCGATACCAAGGCAGGAGACGAGCAATGATCTGGTTTAAAGGCAAGAGCGTCATCGCGGGGATCGTGCTCGGCTGGCTGCTCTTTCCGCCTCTGGTGGTTTCAGCCTCTGAGAATCCATTTGCTCGCTTGCCGGCTGAGCTGGGCGAGGCCGTGGTGACGGTGCACTACCTGGCGCAGATCAACATGCCGGGAGTCAACCAGGAGGTGGAGCGGGAAGTCGCCTGTTTGATGATCGAGAGCAATGGCCTGGTGCTTTGCTCGAGCTCAGAGATGGGTGGCTACTTTCGCGTCATGGCTCGGTTGTTGGGGCGGTCTTCCGGTCCGATCAGCTCCAGGCCGAGGGATCTGCGGGTCTCCATTCCTGGCAAGGACGAGCAGTGGAACGGCAAGCTGATCGCCCGCGACTCCGATCGCGACCTCGCTTGGTTGGTGCTCGAGGACGTGCCGGAAGGCACACGCTTCAGCTTTATCGACTTCTCCCGTGCTGTTACGCCCGGGGTGGGAGAACGGGTCTTCGTGCTTCGTCGGCTGGATAAATTCTTCGGTGCCCAGGCTACGGTGTCGGAATTCTCGATTTCGGCCCATCTGGATCGTCCACGGCCCCTCTTCCTTGCGTCGCGCCCCCTCGGCTATTTGGGCATGCCCGTACTCGACGAGCAGGGATCGACGATCGGATTGTTGGTGGCCCAGGTGCCGCGGGAGGGCGAAGGCGACCCGGCTCTTCAGAGCCGCGGGCTTCCGGGGCAAGCCGGACCAGTGGACGATATGGTCGGCAGCCTGATTTTGCCCGCGGCGGAAGTCGTCAAAGCAACCCGTCTGGCGAAGGAGACCTGGGCCGCGGACCAAACCGAGAGCCTGCAGTGAATGCCTTCCGGGGCCGGCTGGGCGCCCCCGGCTAGGCGCCCCCGGCTAGGCGCCCCCGGCTAGGCGCCCCCGGCTAGGCGCCCCCGGCTAGTAGGCACCCCCCCAGCTAGGCGCCCCCAGCTAGGCGCCGAAAGCCGGCTTCGAGATCGGTGGGGAGGCGGGCGGGTCGCCCGGTCGCCCGGGCCACCCAGATGTGCTCGGTGTCGCCGGTGGCTAAGAGCTCATCACCCCGGCGGATTTCGTAACCGAAGCGCAAACCCCGGCTCTGGTATCGCTCCAAGCGGCAGATAGCCGTCACCGTGTCGCCGTAGTGGGCTCCTCGGCGATGGCGGGTACTCGTACCGGTCACCACCAGGTTGTATCCGAGGTCTTCGATCTCGGCGTAGCTCATGCCGGTTCGCTTGCAGAAGGCCGTCCTAACCACCTCGAACCAAACCACATAGTTGGAGTGGTGAACGACCCCTTGAGCGTCGGTTTCGGCGTAGCGGACCTCGATCTCGACCTTTTCTTCGAGCGGGGCTACCTCCCCAGGGGACGACGTGCTCATCGATTTTTCAATCGCTCCTCGGCCAGCTTCTTGTTGTTGCGGGCCTCTTGATATTTGCGATTGATGTCGAGGGCACGGTCGTAGTCCTTGATCGCCTTTTCATAGAGCTCGGCTTGGAAGAAGCAATTGCCCCGATGGAAATAGGCCGTGGCCATCTTGGGGTCGATCTCTAAGGCGGTGGAGTAGTCGGCGATTGCGTGCTCCAGTCGGCCGAGCTTTTGGTAGGCCGTGGCGCGATTGGTGTACACGAATGCGCGATCCGAGCGCAACCTGGCGGCCTGGGAGAAATCCTCAACCGCGTCGGCATAGGCGCCTTTTTCCAGGAACGTCAACCCGCGATTGTTGTAAGCCGAGAAGGAGTCGGGCATCAGCTCGAGGGCCTGGGAAAAGGCCACGATCGCTTGGTCGAGCTCCCCCTTGGAGCGGTGCAGACCGGCTTCATAGAGCAACGCCCCGGCCATTTGACGCCGAGCCGCGGGATCGTCCGGCACCTCGGGCGCGGGCGGAATCTCGGACTTGGCAACAGCCGGCTGAGGTGTGGCCGGCTGAGGTGCTGCCGGCTGAGGTGCTGCCGGCTGAGGTGCGGCCTGTTTTGGTTCTGAAACCACCGCGGGTTCTGGGGCTTTCGGCTGTTCAGGGGCTGGAGCAGGCTCGGTCGTCTTGGGCTCAGGGACCGGAGCGGGCTCAGGTGTCTTGGGCTCAGGAGCCGGAGCGGGCTTAGGAGTCTTGGGCTCAGGGATCGGAGCGGGTTCGGGCGCTGTGGGCTCGGGGACCGGTTTGGGTGCCGTAGGTTGCGGAGCCGGCGCCGGTTTGGGGGCAGGTACCGGAGGCGGTTTCGGAGCTTCTGGCTGAGGTGCGGCCGGCTGAGGTGCGGCCGGCTGAGGTGCGGCCGGCTGAGGTGCGGCCGGCTGAGGTGCGGCCGGCTGAGGTGCGGCCGGCTGAGGCGCGGCCGGCTCGGGCGTAACTTCTTGGGCCATCGCCGGCTGCGGTGCGGCGGGCTCAGGCGCGCCGGGCTCAGGTGCGGCGGGCTCAACCGCTGCCGGCTCAGGCGCACGTCTCGGAGCAGGCTCCGGTCGTGGCTCCGGCACCGGGTTGATGGGCTCGATGCGCGCCACTTGCAATGGACGGTCGACGACTCTCGCCGTGGAGACCTTCGGTCCACCGCAGGCGGAGACGAACATGGCGGCCAGGGCCGAAAACCCTGCGAGCACCTGTAATCGAGTCTTATGCTTCATTGGGCTCTCCTGCTTGAGGTCTTTGACGGTCGAACGGGTCCAAAAGTGACGTGTGCTTCAGAGCGTCTATGCATCCGATTCTTGTTCGAGGCCCATCGGGGTCGAGACCGCCTGGGGCGCCTCGGCGAGTCCCGCGACAGCTACCTCCAGAAGGCCGACGAGACGGGCCATTTCGTCCCAATCCCGCATCAAATATAGGTGCCGGAGGTACTCCCGGATGTGCGGCCGGGGCAGATCCATGGATTCAAACGTGTCCGCGGCGATATTCAACGACCTCAGGAAGTCGACCGACGTCTGCACCGTGCGCAGATTGCCGCCTTGTCGAAGGACCGCGACGAGATCGTTGGGAGATTTTCGGCTCAGCTCATAGATGTCGAGCTCGTCGAGGGCGCCTTTCGCCGCTTCGAAAAGCCGTTCAAAGCGGGTTTTCTCCTGAAGCGGCTCAAGGGCTTTTGATAGCGCTTCCGGATTGGCCAGCTCCGCTTCGGAAACCACCGCCACCGCATCTTCGATCGATTTGAGAGGGCCTGAATCCGCGGTGTTTTCCCGCAACCCCTCGATGAGCTGCTCGATGTCCTCATATTCGGACAAAACCGAAGCCAGCAGCACCGCTAGGGTCATGTCGCCGGATGCCATGGAATCCCCAGGCAGCACCGATTTCAACACGGAACGGTCGATACCGGTTTCCTGTTGGGCGTCGAGCAGCCGATCAAAGGCCTCGTCCAGATCGACGTCCTCGTCGAGGAGATGGGTCAGCAGCCGGCCCCTGGGCACGCCGTTCTGGTCGGCACGGCCCTGTGGAGGGCTGTCCGCAACGGTGCCGGGCGAGGTTTCCGGTTGGTCGTTTTCGTCAGACACGATGCCTCAGTTTACACGATCCGGGCTGGGTTGAGAGCTGGGAGCGGGACCACGGGTGAGGTAGCTCAGCTACGTCCGTAGACCGGCACGATACCGCCGCGAGTCGCTCGATTCTCCGGCGAGGCGAGAAAGACCATGGTGGCGGCTAGGGCTTCCACGGAAGGCCAGCTGCCGTGGTCGGCATCGGGCATGGCGGCACGATTTGCGGGCGTGTCGATGATCGAGGGCGCCACGGCGTTGACCCAGATTCCCTCGTCGGCGAGCTCCTCGGATAGAGCGATGGTCATGGCCGCGACCGCAGCCTTGGACGCCGTATAGGCCACCATGGAGCCTCCCTGCCGGGGCTCCGAAGCCGGGCGGGCCGCCACATTGACGATTCTGCCGCCGGTATCGGAGCGGCGGATGGCTCGGACCGCCTCACGACAACAGAGAAAGCAGGTTTCTGCGTTGATCGCCAGCAAATGCCGAAAGTCCTTGAAGCGGGTCTCAGCGATTTCGGCCATGGAGAATCCGCCCGCACAATGGACGGAGGCCCAGAGCCGGGGCAGGGCGTTGTAGAACGTGGTGACTTGATCCTCGTTCGAGAGATCTACATCTTGGGTGACCCGCACCCGCTCGTGTTGGGCGTATGGGAAGTTGTCGAGCTCCGCTGAATCAAAGCAAGGTATATGGCAAATGGCTCCGTGGTCGAGCAGACGTCCGACGACGGCCGAGCCCAATGCGCCGGTGCCGCCGGTGACCACGATGTGTAGGTCTTGAAATTGAGACGCCATGAAATTCTCCGCTGGAAGGTCCCGTGACCTGAAGATGAATGACTTCGGCGAGAGGATATCAAGGCACCCTACCGAACGTCCCCTCACGGACCGAATCTCGCTCCGATCTTCGCGGCCGGAAGATATTGTTTTCGCATTCGGTTACAATTCGACCTCGATCTCATGTGGTCGGTTGACGGCCGACTTGAGGAGGACGTTTCTTGATTCCGAATTCTGATCAGCTTCAGTCGATCGCCAAAATGCGCGAGGGGGATTTGGCCGAAATTCCGTTCGCGGTGCTCCTGCATGCCATGGCCGCGCACGAGAAATCCGTGGTTTTGGAGATTGAGCGCAAACCGCTCAAAAAGGAGATCGTGATTGAGAACGGCAACCCGGTGGATTGCCGCTCTAATCTGCTTCATGAGACCCTGCCGCGATTCATGGTGACCCAAGGCCGGATCACCGAAGAGCAGAGCTCCGAATACCTCAACCGATCCGCGGGTCAGGGCTTGCGGTTCGAGGAGGCGCTGATTCTGGATAAGGTGATCAGCGCTTCGGATCTCTACAAAGTCTTACAAGCCAGCCTGGCCCGCAAATTGCTCGACGGATTCACCTGGAGAAGCGGCAGCTTTCGGGTGTTGGGCGCGGAAAGAGTAGAGTCGCCCCTCAAGGTGAAAACACCCCAGCTGGTGGTCACCGGTGTGTCGAAATTCGCCGGTGACGAGGAGGTCAACGGTGCGGTGGGCCCGTTGGTCGGCAAGAAGCTCTTCCTGCATCCGGATCCCGCCTACGACATCGATGACATCCGCTTGAGCGCCGCGCAGAAGAAAGTGCTCTCCCTGCTCGAAGGGGGTAAGCGAATCGACGAGCTGGCGGCGGAGACCACGGTCCCCTTCGACAAGATTATGCGGCTGCTCTACGCCCTGGCGTTGATGGGTATCGCTGTGCCCGAGGATTGGTTGCCGTCCGAGCCCGTGGAGGCCAAGAAAAAGGCGAAGAAGAGCAAACCTCCCATGGACGACACCATGGCGGTGAAGCTGCAACAAGCGGCGACCGCTCCGGCCATGCCCTTGGCGGATTTGGAGAAGCTCAGCAACCGCGTGATGGCGACCTATTTGCGTTACCGTAGCCTAGATGCCTTCGACCTGTTGGAAGTACCGGATTCGGCCGGCATGCTGGAGGTTCAAGACGCGTACTTGGCCTACAGCCGCAAATTCGCTCCCTGGCAATTCGAGGCGCCGGGCCTGCAAATTCTCGTGGACAAGGCCGCCGATCTCTTTATCGCGGGCGGCCAAGCCTTCGGTGAGCTGTGCGACGTGGAAAAGCGCAACGCGCTGCTCACCAACCGGAAGAACCAGCGGGAGCAAGCGAAAAAACCCGACGCCGACCGATTCGCCATCAAGTCCAACCTCTTGGACTCCGAGCTTCAATTCAAACGCGGCCATTCCCTGATGCAGAAAGGGAAGTACAAAGAGGCTGTTACCCAGCTGCAATTCGCCTACGATTGCGACCCGCAAAACAGCGTCTATCGCTCCGAGCTGGCCTATTGTCGATTCCTCGACAACCCGCGGGAAGCGGAGCGCTCGGCCGACGATCTCCGGGAGACCCTGCGGATCGATCCGAAGAGTGGTCTGGCGACCTACTACTTGGGCATGGTGACCATGCACCTGGACCTCTACGAGGAGTCGGAACAGCTGCTCCAAAGAGCGATCAAGATGCTGATGCCGGATCGGCGGCCCATCGAGGCGCTCAAGGATCTGCAAGTCCGAGCCAAACAAAAGAAAAAGAAACTGAGCTTCCTAGGCGGCAAGTAGGTCGAAAAACGGATTCTCGGCGGGTCGGCGCGGCGCCCTGTGGCCAGGGCGGCCCCTATCTAAATCCCGAAAAGGCTGCGGATGCGTTTGTAGGCTCGGTAAGGGCGGGATTGGTAGAGAGCGTAAAGCCGTTCTTCCGCCTGATTGGAGCGTTCCAAGCGGTCGGCCAGGGCGTGGTACTTCTTGCGCTCGGTAGCCACGGCGAGATCGGGGGCCCGTTCGGCGCCGGCGACCCATGCCACCAAGGGCTCGGCGGTACGTTGGTGGGAGAAATGCTCTCTTGCAAAGCCTTGCGCCTTTAGTCCCATCGCTTTGAGTCGTTCGGGATCGGCGGCTCCTTCGAGCATCCTTTCGGCCAATGAGCTGGGGTTGCCGGTTTCGTAGCTGAGGCCGAGGCCGTGGGTTGCGATCAAAGCGCCGATTTCCGATTGATCGGTGCACAAACAGGGACGTCCCCGGGCGATCCAATCCAGGATCCTGCCGCTCGAACCCAGCTCTCGCTCGTAGAGTGGCCGTTCGGTGACCACGAGGAGATCGGCATAGTCCCGGATTTGATCGGCGTGCTCCTTGGTCAGGCAGCCGAGCAGGGCGAAGCGATCGGAGTAGGGGGAATCCGCGACGCGGTCTTGAAGTCTTTGATAGGTGTCGCCGTCGTGGTTTTCGATCGCCCCACCGGTGGCGACGAAACGCAGCTTCGGCTCCTCGGACATGGCCGTTTCCAAACCGTCCAAGAGGGTGTCGATATCGCACCAAGTGTTGAATCCACCGCTCCACAGCACCAGGAAGCCGGAGTCGAATCCAGCCGGCAAGTCGGGGGGAGCGGATTTCGCGCCGGCGACCGTGTCCGCGGCGGTAGCGTCGACCGAGCAAGGAATGACGTGCACCAGCTCGGAGCCGGCGGTAGCCCGGTTCAGCCGACCGGAAATGCCGAGCTGACCGATGACGGCGTATCGCTGACGCGCCGAGACGCTCGAAAAGGCGTCACCCCGGGCCAGCAGCTCGTGAGTCAGCTGCCAGTAGGCCGTCAGATGATCGCCGTCCTCATCATTCGGCTGCGCCCGATCTTTGGCCTGAGCTTCCGACATGGGATCGCCGAATAAGTCCACCCAAACCGGTCGATCTCCCGCAATGCGCAAGGCCCTGCGCGAAGGCAGAGGAGCCGCGCCGACCAACACGTGAGGATCGAACGCCTCGACCAAACCTTCAAGGGCACCGGGGTGGTCGAAAGTCGCCAGCCCCATTTGGTAGGCCAGAAGGTTTTCCTCCTGCCAGCTGATCAAATCCGCCGGCTCACCGAAGTAGGAGCCGGGGATGCGGGCGTAGGCGAGGCAGACCCGATGCCCGGCGGCGGCCAGGGCGCGAGCAAATTGCAGGCTGCGGGCGCCGGGGGCATAGTTCATTTTCTGCTCTTCGAACGGCATGGGACCCCAGCCGACCACCAACACCCTCTTGATGCCGGCGGACTCATCCTCGGAGTCGGCGGCGTGGATCGACGCCTCGTGGCCGGCCCTGACATCGGCCGCCGCTCGCCAGGGATCGCCGGGGCAGGGGATCTCCGAGCGACGGCCTCGAACCAAGTCGGGACCTTTGGGCTGGGCGAGAGGTTTCTGGGGGGCGTGCTCGGCTACCGGTTCCACGCTGTTTTGCTCGTCGTTTGCTCCGTCTCGATGTTGCCCTACTCGAGCCTCGGGCTCAGCGTGGGCCTGCTCGGCTTCCGGAGCCGGCTCAGCTCCGGGCAGGTGGATCACCGGCACCGAGCCGGCGGGGCGGAGGAGCCTCTTCCACTTCTCGGGTCCACGGTGCTTCCGCCTGAGAAAGAGGGATTTGGGCAATAAGGGCAAAGCGCCGAGCAGGGCTTTGCGTTGAAGACGGCTGTCGGCCCAGGGCGCCTTGACGATCTCCCAATAGATCGCCCTTCGCAGCAGTGGCCACAGAAGCTCGGTGGGCCAGTGGATCAAGGCCAAGACCAGCCGATTTCGCCAAAAGTAGTAGCGCTTGCGCTCGGCGTCGACGGTCATGGTGGCGGAGACCCGGTGTAGGATCTCGGCTTGGGGCACGTGGAGCACTTCCCGACCCTGCTTCCAAACCTTGATGCCCAGATCGATATCCTCGAAATACCATTCGTAGGCTTCGGTCCATCCCCCGACCTGATCGTAAACCTCGGCGTCGAGCAAATAAGCGGAGCCGGTCACCGTCAGGACCTCGCGCGCTTCGGGCAGTGGGCCGTAGGCTTCGAGCTTCTGTCCGATCCCTTCGTCCCAACCCCAGGCGTCGACGGTGACGTTGATTCCGAGGCTGTTGAGATGGTCCGGGAAGGCTTGGATGAGGGTCAACGGCCCGGCCGCCGCCGCCTTAGGGCGCTCGCGCAACGCGGCCACCAGCTCGGAGAGGGTGTCTGGACGGGATTCCGTGTCGTTGTTCAGGAAGTAGTAGTAGTCGGCGTGGCCGATGTGGCGTTTGGCCCAGGCGACGCCGACGTTGTTGGCTTCGGAGAAGCCGATCGGTTTGCCGGTTTCTACGACGTGAACCCGGGCATGCTCCTCGACCAGATCCGGCAACGGCTCCAGGCAATTGTTGGAAACCACGACCACGTCGAGCTCGACATCCTGCGACTGCAAGACGGTCTGCAAGCAAATCTCCAACATCTCCAAACCGCGATGGTGCACGACCACCGCGTGGACCCGTGCAACCGAGGAGCTCGTGGAATCCGCCGTGTCCTGTGAAGTCGCCGTGTCTTTCGAGGTCGCGCTCAGCACCGGGGATCGCTTGGAATCGACATGGGTCAGCGGATCCGGAAGCTCTTGCGTCGATTCGGTCTCTGGCGCGACTTTCAGAGCAGAAGGAGTCGAAATCATTGGGTGGCTCGGCTGAGATGAGCTTCTGACGGCGCAGTTAGGGCCGACGGGCTAGGGAGTATTTGCATGCAAGCATCAACGGGTTCGGATACCGAGCTATGCTAACATCCGCGAGCCGCTTGACCAACTGACCCATACAGGTCACTTCACCTCCCGAAGCCACCAACCCGTCGACTTCACTCCGTTTATTTTCGAGATCAGCATGGCGAGATTGCTCGTTTGCGGCTTATGCCCACTTCCCTTCGAAAACACCATCCAATCTTACGGGCCGGGGATTCGCACCTGGCAGATGGCTTATAGCCTGGCGAAAGCCGGTCATGAGGTCCATCTGCTGGCCATGCGTATTCCGGGGACCTACCAAGCCGGCGATTCCGACGGCGCCGAGGTCCGCGATGGAGTCCACATCGAGCGGGTCTCCGATGCCGAATTTTTTGATCCAGGTGTTTTGGCCACGAGATTAGCGCGGATCGAGCCTGAGGCCGTGGTCGGGGCGACCATGTACGGCTCCCACATTCTCGCGAAGTCCGAGCCGAAGGTGCCGTTTTGGGCCGACCAATTCGGCCACGTGATGGCGGAAGCGCAGGCCAAGGCCTTCTTGGAGAAAGCCAATTGGCCGTTGGCTCATTTCTGGAATCTCCTGCAACCGATTTTGATGCGATGCGATCGTATGTCGGTGGTGTCGGAACGCCAGCGGTGGGCGGCGGTCGGTGAGCTGGGGCTGGTCGGTCGGCTGACCCACCAGAATTGCGGCTTCGAGCTGACCTCCGAGATGCCCTGCGCCTTGGTGCCCACCGACTCTCCTGAGGTCAAACCCGTGCTGCGGGGATCGGTGATTCCCGACGATGCCTTCATCGTCTTGTGGAGCGGCGGATACAACGTCTGGAGCGATGTGGACACTCTCTTCCAGGCTCTTGAATCGGCCATGGAGAAGGAGCCCAGAATCCATTTCGTGTCGACCGGCGGCGAGATCGGCGGCCATGACGAAACCACCTATCGGCGATTCGAGGAGCATATTGCGGCGTCGCAATTCCGCGAGCGCTTTCACTTGCAAGGCTGGGTTCGCGCGGAGCTGGTGCCCTCCTACCAAGCGGAAGCGGATGTCGGAGTGCTGAGTGAAATTCCCATGTATGAGGGGCAGCTCGGCAGCAAAAATAGAATCGTCCAATGGATGGGATGCGGCCTGCCGGTGGTCTACAACCGGGTCGGCGATCTGGGAAATCTGCTCAGTCGTCGGGAGCTGGGATTGACCTTTGCCGTGGGAGACGCCTCGGGCATGGCCGACCAGATTCTGTGGGCCGCCCAGCATCCCGGCGAGCTTCAGGAGACGGCGAGTCGGGCTGAGAGCTATACCCGCGAAGAGCTGTCCTTCGAAGCCACGACCCGCGATCTGGTGGAGTGGGCCGCCTCTCCTTCCTATGCCCCGGATTGGCGGATTCGGGGTCGATACACGGGACCGGCGGACTTCCCACCGGCCGGCACGCCGGATCCACCGGAGGATCAAGCGGATTCGAATACCGCTCTCGGTGCTCCAGCCACAGGGTCTCCAGCCACAGGGTCTCCAGCCACTGGGTCTCCAGCTACACTGTCTCAAACCACAGGCTCTCCGCCGGCGGCTACCGCTGAAGAGGGGAGCCAAGGCGCCGCGGCCGACGGCTCGTCCTTCGATCGGGCTTCTTCGACCGGCGGCCGGGAAGCCGGCGGCCGGGAAACCACAAGTCAGGAAAGAAGTGTGCGAGGCTTGCTTCGCCGACTTCTCAACGGTGGTCAAACCGCTAGATCATGACGGACCACGTCGAAGCTTCGGGAGCCGAGGCTCAAAGCGCCGCTCCGAGCGCTGAAGCCCCAAGGGTTGTCGCGCTCGTGCTCAACTACAACGGCCTCGAGGTCACCCTCAAGACCCTCGAAAGCCTATCGGCCGGCGACTATCCAGCCCTGGACTTGGTGGTGGTGGACAACGGCTCTACGGATGGATCTTGGGAAGCCGTGGAGGAGGCCTTTCCCTCGGTGAAGCAGGTCAAGGTACCGGAGAACCGCGGTATTTCCTACGGCATGAATTTCGGGATCCGACACGCCTTGGCCACGGATTGTGCCTATGTCCTGATCCTCAACAACGACATCGAGGTCGCACCGACGATGGTCTCCGAAATGGTCGCGCTGGCCGAGACCTCGGAGCGCATCGGCGCGGTCTGCCCGAAGTCTTTTTACTATTGGGATCGTGAGCGCCTTTGGTCGACCGGTGGAATCCTGCGCTTCAAAGAATCGGTCACCCGCGAGCGGGGAGACGGCGAGACCGATCGGGGGCAATACGACCAGGACTGCGAGGTCGACTACGCCAACGGCTGCGCCATGTTGGTACGGCGTCGCGCGGTGGAAGACACCGGTCTTTGGGATCCCACCTACTACCTTGGGGTCGAGGACGCCGACTGGTGCATGCGCATGAAGCAGGAGGGCTATTCCTGTTGGTATGCCCACAAAGCGGTGCTCTGGCACATGATTTCCCACTCGACGGGCGTGTACAAACCGGGGCGGACCTTCCATACCGGCCGCTCTACCGCCATCTTCGTGCGCAAATATGCCGGTCCTTGGCAGTGGTTGTCCTTTTGGTTCTTCATTGCGGTGGGTCTGCCATTGGCCTGGCTGAGAGAGCTGCCGAAGGGCAACGCCAGGGCCGCCGTGTCTAAGGCGAAAGGCATCGCCGAGGGGATGAAGGTGCCCCTGGGCACCCACGACTTGGTCATTCCGGGATCTCGGTAATGGACGAGCCTTCCAAGGATTCCGGGGACGCGGTGTCGGACCTCGGCGAGCTTCTACGGTCGTTCGACTCCCGAGCGGCTCTCGCTGCCGGGGAGCGGGCCTATGCGTTCGCCGAAGCGGCCTATCCTCTGTGTCGATCGATCACCGGTGACGGGGTCCGTCAAACCCTGGAGCTGCTGCGACCGGACTTTCCGGAGCTGGAAGTGATTGAGGTGCCCTCCGGTGCTCCTGTCCTGGATTGGACGGTGCCGAACGAATGGAATCTGCGGCGGGCCTGGATCAAGGGACCGGACGGCAAGATGGTCGTCGACTCCGAGAACCAAAATCTGCACGTGCTGAGCTATTGCACGCCGATCCACAGCAAAGTCTCCCTCGAAGAGCTGCAGGAGCACCTCTTCAGCTTGCCGGACCAGCCGGATGTGATCCCGTATCGGACCTCCTACTGGAAGGAACAATGGGGTTTTTGCATGGAGGATCGCCGGCGCCGAGCCCTGCCGCCCGGCGAATATGAGGTCTTTGTCGACGCCACCCTCGAGCCCGGCCATCTCACCTACGGGGAGATATTTGTGCCCGGAGAGACCGACCACGAGGTGCTGCTGTCCGCGCACATCTGCCACCCCTCCCTCGCCAACGACAACCTTTCGGGCATAGGGGTCGTGACGGAGCTGGCTCGCCTGCTCAAAACCGTGCGCAGAGCCCACGGCTATCGGATCGTCTTAGTGCCCGGCACCATCGGCGCCATCACGTGGCTGGCGCGCAACGAGGGGAGGCTGGACCGGATTAAGGCCGGTTTGGTCGCCGCCAATCTGGGCGACGGTGGCGATTTCCACTTTAAGCGCAGCAGACGGGGCACTACCGTGCTCGATCGCGCGGTGGAGAAGGTCCTGAGGGAAGCAGGGCAAACCTACGGCATCACCGATTTCATTCCCTTCGGCTACGACGAGCGGCAATATTGCTCGTCGGGCTTCGATCTGCCGGTGGGTTTGTTGTCCCGTTCACCGTGGGGCAGCTTCCCGGAATACCACACCTCGGCGGACGACCTGGACTTCATCCGGCCCGAGCACCTCGGCCTTTCCGTCCTCAGGTATTTGCAAGTCGCTCATGTCCTGGAGGACAACAAGACCTACCGGAATCTCTGCCCGAAGGGTGAGCCTCAGCTGGGGCGACGGGGCCTTTACGGCCATATCGGCGGTGGAGAAGCAGGGCGAGATCGACAGCTCGCCCTGCTTTGGGTGCTGAATCAAAGTGATGGTCGCAAGGATTTGTTGGCCATCGCCGAGCGCGCCGGCCTGCGATTCACTGCGGTGGCGGAAGCTGCTCGAGCCCTCCTGGAGGCGGATCTGTTGGTCGAGGTCGGCGCGGAGGACGGGAACGAGGTTTCCAAAACTTGAAGGATGCGAAGGAGCTCCGCTCGGCGCCGGCGGAATCGTCGGTGATCGGTTTGATTCCCGCCGCCGGACGCGCCGGCCGATTGGGCAGCTTGCCCTGCTCGAAGGAAATCTTTCCGATCTTCGAGCCCGACGCGGACGGTCGCCCGCGTCCCACGCCGGTCTGTGCGGGGTTGCTCCGGGGAATGGCGTCAGCGGGTATCGGGCGTGTGTTGGTCGTGCTGCGCGACGGCAAATGGGACGTCGCTTCCAGGTTGGGAGAGGGCTCCGAGTGGGGAGTCGACCTCGGATATCTGTCGGTAAGCTCGAGCACCTGTGTGCCCGAAACCCTGGGTCGTGCCCTGCCCTGGACCCTCGGCGCGGATGTCGCTTTGGGTTTTCCTGATATTTTGCTGACCCCGTCGGATATCTGGCAGCGGTTGTCGGCGTTCCATCGCCGACATGGCGGGGCGGTCTCCCTCGGTTTGTTTCCAACGGATCAGGTAGCGAAAGCGGATATGGTCGACTTCGAGCCCGGCCCGAACGGCGAGGGACGCGCGACCGAGATCGTGATCAAGGATCCGAGCTGTCAGCTTCGCTGGACTTGGTCCATCGCCATCTGGCGACCGACATTTTCGGCATTCCTGGCGGACTGGCTCGGTCAAGGGGCGCGGCCGGCGGCTTCGGAACCCTACATCGGCGATGTCTTCCGCGCGGCCATGGCACAGGGGCTCGAGATTCGAACCCTGGCCATGGAAGACGGCAGCTTCCTGGATGTAGGGACGCCGGAGGACTTGGCCCGAGCCGTTGGAGCAGGGTTGAAGCCTACTTTCTGAGGATCATGTCACTGAGATCGAGAAAAACCACAGCACCGACCCTACGCCGAGCAGTAGAGAATGCATGGGGCTGCAACATACGATAACCTCTGGCCGACAGCGAGGATCGCGTCGGATTGATCTCGCCCGCGAGGCCTCGCCCCGGAAAAGTGCCTCGGAAAAGTGCCTCGGAAAAGTGCCAAGTGATCCATCTACTGTACCGTCGCCCTCGTATCATCCTTAAATTGCGTCCATTGAACAAAACAGCATGAACGAATCAGCCCTTAGCCCTACTCCTCGACTTACGACTCTCGTGGTGCTCTGTCTCACGCTCACGGCTCTCTTTGCGTTCTCGGCAGGGGTCGAAGCCCAAACACCTCTGGTCGTGGCCTTCGGCGACAGCATCACCCACGGCCTCGGCGACGGCAATGTGTCGTGCTCTGGGGCGCCTGGAGGTTACCCGCCCAGGTTGAGGAGCCGGTTGTCGAACAAGGGAATCCAGATCTCGACTCGCACCTCGGGAATTTGCGGCGAGCTGACCTCGACCGGGGTGTCGCGGATCAACAACGTGTTGAATCAGAATCCCGACGCCGATGTGATCCTGATTATGGAAGGGACCAACGACCTTTCGAACAACAACATCAGCATCGAGTCGATTCGGTTCAATATCAACACCATGGCCGATCGGGCAGAAGCGGCCGGCGTCATACCGGTGATCTCCTCGGTCATTCCCAGAGCTCCAGAAGCTGGCAACAACGCCAACACAGCCTTCTTCCGCAGTCTCATCCGCTCCGATGCGGAGGATCGCAATCTGGTGTTTGCCGACCCCTACGGCGGCATGATCGATATTTTCGATCTCTACAACCGCTTCTACTCCGATCCCTACCACCCCAACAGCGGTGGCTACGACATCCTTTCCCAAATTTTCGTCAATCCCACCGAAGCCGCCCTCGAACGCCTGGTTCCGGACGTTTGCACGGTTGGCGAGAACACCCTGTGTTTGTCGTCGGAGCGGTTTAGGGTTGAGGTGGAATGGCAGACGGACACCGATTCCGGCCAAGCCACGGCCGTACCGTCGAGCGCCGACACGGGATTCTTCTGGTTCTTCAACTCCGACAACCTCGAGCTAGTGGTCAAAGTGCTCGACGGGCGAGCGATCAACGGCCACTTCTGGGTCTTCTACGGCGCGCTTTCCGACGTGCAATATGAGATCACCGTGACCGATACCCAAACCCGACGGCAGAAGGTCTTCACCAATCCCCAGGGGCAACAGGCCAGCGTTGGAGACACCCTGGCATTCAAGGATTGACCCCCGCGCTTCTATGATTCGAAAAGCCAACCTCGGTCTGGCCGCGCTCTCCCTCGGCCTGATTCTCCTGCCCTTGACCGCCTTCAAGCCCGGCCTGCCTCCGACCTTCAAGGCGGATGAGCCGGCCTATTACCTTGCGGCAGAAAGTCTCGTTCGGGATTTCGACTTGAGGGTCACCAGTGTCGATCTGGAGCGAATTTTCCAGAGCTTTCCGTATTTCCACGCCAACAACGTCATCGTTTCGAGCGACGACGGCTGGCGGACTCTTTTTTTCGGAAAACCCTATCTCTACTCCCTCGCGGCGGCACCCTTCGTCGGATTGTGGGGCGCCGCGGGCATGGTCGCGTTCAACATGGTCCTGCTGGTGGCCATGATCTGGATGGGAGCGATTTGGTTGCGGAGATTCAATCCGGATTGGTTGGCTGATCTCTTCTCGGCGGGATTCTTCTTGCTCGGCATCCCCTTTGCCTACGTCTTCTGGTTACACCCAGAGGTATTCAATATGTTTGCCGCGGCGGCCTGCCTTTTCTTCGGGCTGGGCATGGCCGGGGACAAGGTGCCTCCCCGGTGGGGTTTGCCCATTTCCGCCGCCTGCTTGGCTGCGGGGGTGTACAACAAACCTATGTTGGCGGCGATCGGCTTGCCGATTTGTTTCGAGCTTCTGCGGCATCGGCGCTGGCGACACCTCGGGCTGTGGCTGGCCGCCTCCACGATCACGATCCTTGTCTACGCGGCCGGCTCTTGGGCCCTGACCGGTCATCCCACCGCGTACCTCATCGATTTGCGAGCGGGTTATCCGGTCTTCGATCCCGGCGCTGAGATGGTCAAGCCGGTGGAGCTCGAGGTGACCCCCGAGGCCGACACCAAGGTGGACGAGGAGGAAAAGAAGAAGGCGGCGGGGTGGTGGTGGATTTTGGATCGGCCCCATGTTCAAGCCTTTGAGCTGGCCGAAGATATTCCCCATTTCTTTTTCGGCCGCCACACCGGCCTCTTCGTCTACCAGCCTTTTGCCCTCTTGGCCTTCGTGCTCTTTTTCCTGCACGGTCGTCGACGTGTGATGGGGTGGTCTATCCTGATCTCAGGGCTCTTGGTCGGCGCGTTCTTCATGATCATGATCCCTTTCAACTGGCACGGCGGCGGCGGATTTGTCGGCAACCGCTATTTCGTCATGGCATGCCCCGCTTTCATTTTCATCGTCACCCGGATCAGGCCGGATTGGCTGGTGATTCCGGTGGCGGCCATGGCCGGAGTATTGGTTGGACCCTTGGTATTGGCTCCCTACGGCTTGGTGGTGCCCCAACCCACCTTGCAATCGGTGGTGCGCAATCCGACCTTCAGCGCTTTGCCGTTGGAGCATTCCTTGGGCAAAATTCCCGGCTACAACGGCATGGTTCAGGCCGAGACCTGGCTGTGGGGACGGAAAGACCACATCCGCGCCACGCCTCAAGGGTTCCTGCTGGTGGCCGGTGGGGATCGGGTGGACATTTGGATCCACAGCAGCAAACCCATCGAATCTATGGACATGGAGCTGACCAGCGCCGTGGCCGGCAATCGGACACGTCTGGCGCTCAACGACGTGCGGGAAGAGCTGATTCTCGGTCCCGAGGCCAAGACACTGACGGTCGAAACCGGGGGGCCGACGGTGCTACGGACGGACCGCAAGCCCTCCAGCTATTTCGAGCTGATGGATTTTTGGCTCTACCACTTGACCCTGGAATTCGACCGCGGCGAAATGGCCCAGTGGCAAGGGGAGCATCGTTCAAGCTTTTATAAGGGTGGCACCTTGCGTTTGACCGAGGTGACGTTCGGCGAGACCGACTCCTCAGACAGTGAGCCGGGGTCTGAATCTTCCACATCCCAAACGACCAAATCGTCGCACTGACGGCCCCAGCCGTGTCAGAATAGTCGCCCCTGTCGCGGTAGATCGAAAGCGACCTAAACCCACCTGAATTTATTTACCGGGAGCCCACATACATGAGCGGCCCGAGCGATCCCTTCGCCGGCATTAATCTAAGTTTCGTCGAGCAGCAATACGCTCGCTTCCTCGAAGATTCCTCTCAAGTCGATGCCGATTGGCGCGCCTATTTCGCCGAGATGGCACAAGGTGACGGCGACCTGCAAGCCGCCAGGGTGGCGGTCGAAGGACCGGGATTCCGCCTCGCCAGCATCTTTAATCCGCCGTCCGATGCGGCACCGGCGGCGCTGCCTGTCGTCGAGCCTGACGATCTGCCGGTTTTGGATCCGGCGGTGCTCGAGCGTCGCGTATCCTGGCTGTCCGGGATCAAGACTTTCTCTGGGGTGGCGAAAGCCGAGCTCGAATGGATCGCCCGTCTGGGCAATGAGCAGGATTACGAGACCGGGATGCTCGTCGGCGAGCAGGGCAGGACGGCTGAAGCGCTCTTCGTGGTGGTCGACGGCCACCTGGAACGGCGAAGGAACGGGGCGGTCTATGCCACCTTGAATCCGGGAGAGATGGTGGGCGAGCTGGCGGTGCTCGACGGCCAGCCCTGGTCCGCGGACGTGGTGGCCGGCGGAAAGACGCGTTTGTTGAAGATCGGCCGAGACGAGCTGCTCGGTTTGTGCAAAGCCAGACCCGCGATTGCTTTGAGCATCATGGAAGGCTTGTCCCAGCGCATGCGCCAACGCAGCTGGCGGCAGGATCGGGTCAATCAGCTCATTCACTCCTATCGCGTGCGGGGTCACCTCAAAGCCAGCTTGGACCCACTCGGCAGGGAGCGGGGAGCCACTTCGGTGCTCACCCTCGAGCATTGGGGGCTGTCGGATTCAGACCTGGATTCCCTCTTCTCGGCGACCGCCCTCGGCGGCACCGAGGGGCAAACCGTGGTCATGACCCTGAAGCAGATTTTGGATGTGCTCGAGCACACCTATTGCGGGTCCGTGGGTGTGCAATTCATGCATATCGACAGTGTCGAGAAGAAGGATTGGTTGATCCAGAACCTCGAGGACTCCCGCAACCACCGGCATCTTTCCACCTCCGAGCAGCGTCACATCCTGACCAAGCTGATGGACGCCGAGCTCTTCGAGCAATTCATCCACAAGAAATTCCTCGGTGCCAAGCGTTTCTCCCTCGAGGGCGCCGAAACACTCATTCCCTTGGTGGATCTCGCCATCGGCGATGCGGCGGCGCAGGGGGTCGACGAGGTGGTGGTGGGCATGGCCCATCGCGGCCGGCTCAATCTGCTGGTCAACATCATGGGCAAGAGCGCCAGTGAGGTCTTCCGGGAGTTCGCGGACGAGGATCCGGAGAAATTCCTCGGTCGCGGTGACGTCAAGTATCACTTGGGCTACAGCTCCGATCAAAAGTACGCGGGACGCGACGTCCACTTATCTCTGTGCTTCAACCCCAGCCATTTGGAATTCGTCAACGCCGTGCTCTCGGGACGGGTCCGGGCGAAGCAAGATCGCTATCAAGACTCCGATCATCGCCGATGCATGGGTATCGCCATCCACGGCGATGCCGCGTTTGCGGGCCAAGGCGTTACCCAAGAGCTACTGAATATGTCGGAGCTCAACGGCTATCGGGTCGGCGGCACCCTGCACATCATCGTCAACAATCAGATCGGTTTCACCACGCCGCCGGAAAGCGCCCGGTCCAGCGAATATGCGACCGAGGTTGCACGCATGCTGCAAACCCCGATTTTCCACGTCAACGGCGAGGATCCGGAGGCGGTGGCGCGGGTCGTGCGCTTTGCCATGGACTATCGCCAAGAATTCCAATCCGACGTGGTGATCGACATGTATTGCTATCGTCGGTACGGACACAACGAAGGGGACGAGCCGTCCTACACCCAGCCACAGCTTTATGAGGTGATCCGCAAGCGTAAGTCGGTCCAGGAGTTCTACTTAGACCGGTTGATCGCCCTGGGTGGTGTGACCCAAGAGGAAGCGGAGACCATTGAAAAGGATCGGCACGACGCCCTGGAGGCGGCGCTGTCCAAAGCCAAGGCTCCGGATTATGAGCTGGTGGGGCCGAGCTCCGGGGCCGGGGTGTGGGCTCCCTACAAAGGGGGGCTCGACAAAGACACCGATGAGGTGCCCACCGGAGTGGAGAAGGACCGGCTGACCAAGCTTCTCCTGGCGACCACGGAGGCGCCGGCTGAGCTGAATCTCAACCCCAAGCTGGGCCGATTCATGAAGCTACGGCGAGAGATGGCAGACGGCGAGAAACCTCTGGATTGGGGCACCGCCGAGGCCTTGGCTTTTGCCTCCCTGGTCACCGAGGGATTCCGGGTGCGTTTGTCGGGCCAGGATTCCGGCAGGGGCACGTTCAGTCACCGCCACTCGGTGTTGCACGACACCGAAAACGGTCGGCGTTACATACCGCTGCAGCATCTGGACGCGGATCAAGCGCCTTTCCAAGTCTTCGATAGCCCGTTGTCGGAAATCGGCGTGCTCGGTTTCGAGTACGGCTACAGCCTCGACACTCCGGACGGCTTGGTGTTGTGGGAGGCGCAATTCGGCGATTTCTGCAACGTGGCGCAGGTGATCATCGATCAATTCATCACCTCCGGTGAGGACAAATGGCGTCGCCTTTCGGGTTTGGTCATGCTTTTGCCTCACGGTTTCGAAGGCCAAGGTCCGGAGCATTCGAGCGCTCGTCTCGAACGGTTCCTCAATATGTGTGCGGAGGACAACATCCAAGTCGTCAATCTGACGACACCGGCGCAAATCTTCCACTGCCTGCGGCGCCAGGTGCTGAGGCCCTGGAGAAAACCCTTGGTGGTCATGACCCCCAAGAGCTTGTTGCGCCTGCCGGCGGCGGTCTCCACCCTCGAAGACCTGGCGGAGGGCTCCTTCCAGCGGTTGATCGGCGATGTGTGGCAGGAGGCGGAGCCCAAGGGCGTCAAGCAGGTGCTTCTCACCAGCGGCAAGGTGTATTACGAGCTCGAGGATGCCCGCCAGAAGGCTGGCCGCAAAGACCTGGCGCTGCTGCGTCTCGAGCAGTACTACCCGCTGGATCGCGAGCTCTTGGAGCAGACCCTCAGCCCCTACGCCGATGGCATCCCGGTCGTTTGGGTCCAAGAAGAGCCTCGAAACATGGGGGCCTGGAGCTTCTTGCAGTGGACGTTCGAGAACAATTTATTCGGTCGCTGGCCCATGTATTGCGTCAGCCGACCCGGATCCGCCAGCCCGGCTACGGGATCCGCGGCCGCCCATCGCAAAGAGCAAGCGAATCTGATCGAGCGAGCCCTCAGCTTCGACCCGAACGGCTCGGGTTCCAAGGGTGAGGCGCTGGGCTGAGGTCCCGAAGATCAAAGAAGATTTGAAATTTCGCGATTGAAACCAAAGATAAAAACGTTGAGACGGAAACAAAGGCCCACGGTGTTCCCGTGGCGTCGCAAGGTTAGGGGAAGAACATGCCCATCGAGCTGAAAGTGCCCACCGTGGGGGAGTCGATCACCGAGGTAATGATCGGTGAATGGCTGAAGAAGGAAGGCGATTACGCCGCCGAGGACGAGCCCGTGGTGGTCATCGAAACCGACAAAGTGAACGTCGAGCTGCCGGCGCCGATCAGTGGCGTGATTTCCAAGATCACCAAGGGTGACGGTGAGGACGCCGAGGTGGGCGATGTGATCGGCTTCATGGAAGCCGCCGAAGCTCCCGAGGGAGCCGTAGACGCCAAGGAAAGCGGCGAGGAGCAAGCCTCCTCGGCCTCGGATCAGGAAACGAAGCCGGAAACCGCGGACGCCGCCGGCGGCGAGGCGAAGTCGTCCTCGGGATCCGAGGATGGGAAGCGGGTGATGCCGGCTGCGTCCAGGGCGCTGGCGCAATCGGGCCTTTCCGCGGACGAGGTCGAGGCCACCGGCCCCGGAGGTCGTTTGCTGAAAGAAGACGTCCAACGCCACGGCTCCAAATCCGCCGGCGCCGCCGAGAGCGAACCCGAGAAACCCGCTGCCGAAGGCTCGCGAACCGAGAAAGTGGTGTCCATGACGCCCCTGCGTCGGCGGGTGGCCGCTCGCTTGGTGGAGTCGCAGCAGAACGCCGCGTTGCTCACCACCTTCAACGAGGTGGATATGTCGCAGGTCATGGCTTTGCGCAAGCAATACCAAGACCGTTTTGTCGATCGCCACGGCATCAAACTAGGCTTCATGTCGTTCTTCATCAAAGCCGCTGTCGAGGCTTTGAAAGAGGTGCCGGTGGTCAACGCCAGGGTCGATGATCAGAGCGTGGTCTACCACAACTACTACGACGTCGGCGTGGCCGTGGGCGGTGGCAAGGGATTGGTGGTGCCGGTGATCCGCAACGCCGAGCGTTTGTCATTCGCCGAGGTGGAGAAGACCATCGCCGAGCTGGCGGGTCGAGCGAAGTCCGGCAAGCTCAAGCTGGAAGAGCTGCAGGGCGGGACCTTCACCATTTCCAACGGCGGAATCTACGGCTCGCTGCTGTCGACGCCGATCGTCAACCCGCCCCAGAGCGGCATTCTCGGCCTACACAAAATCGAGGAGCGCCCTGTGGCCGTCAACGGCGAGGTCGTGGTCCGTCCGATGATGTATCTGGCCTTGTCTTACGATCACCGGATTATCGATGGCCGCGAGGCGGTCACCTTCCTGGTGAAGATCAAAGAGCGCATTGAGGATCCGTCGCGGATTCTTTTGGAGATATGAGATGAGCACCGAAGCGCAACATGACCTGGTGGTAATCGGCGCCGGGCCGGGGGGCTATGTCGCCGCCATCCGGGCCGCCCAACTAGGTCTCAACGTCGGCATTGTCGAAAAGGAGCCGGCCCTCGGCGGAACCTGCTTGCGAGTGGGATGCATTCCGTCCAAGGCCCTGCTCGAAGCCAGTGAGCGATACGAAGAGGCCCGCAAGGGATTGAAACGATTCGGGGTCAAAGTCAGCGGCGTCGAGCTCGATCTGCCGGCGATGATGAAGCACAAAGATCGGACGGTCAAAGCCCTGACCTCCGGGGTCGCCGGTTTGATGAAGAAAAATAAGATCACCCGCTACTCCGGTCACGGCAAGATCGATGGCGCCGGCACGGTGGTGGTCGAAGGGGACGAGCCCGCGCGGATCAAGACCGACAAGATTCTGATCGCCACCGGCTCGGCCGTCTCGACGCTGCCGGGCATTGAGATGGATTGGGACCGCATCGGTGGATCCACGGAAGCCATCGCCTATCCCGAGGTCCCGGAGCACCTTGTAGTGATCGGTGCCGGCGTGATCGGCCTAGAGCTGGGCTCCGTTTGGGCTCGATTGGGCTCGAAGGTCACGGTGCTCGAATACATGGATCGCATTCTGCCGGGCATGGACGGGGAGACCGCGGCCCTGGCGCAGAAGATTTTCAAGAAGCAAGGCTTGGACTTCCACCTCGGCGTCAAGGTCACCGGCGCGCGGGTCGAGGGTGAGCAGTGCGTGGTGGAAGCCGAGGGCCGAGATCCGATCACCTGCGATCGGGTGCTGGTCGCCATCGGCCGTCGACCCTATACGGACAACTTGGGGTTGGAGACGGTGGGCATCGAAACCAGCCGGCGCGGGCAGATTCCCGTGGACGGCAGCTACAAGACCTCCGTCGACGGTATCTACGCCATCGGCGACGTCATCGACGGACCGATGCTCGCCCACAAAGCGGAAGAAGAGGGCATGGCCTGCGTCGAAGGCTTTGCGACCGGTTATGGCCACGTGAATTACAACGCCATCCCGGGCGTGGTCTACACCCACCCGGAAATTGCTTCCGTGGGAAAAACCGAAGAAGAGCTGATGGAAGCGGGTGTCGACTATAAGGTCGGAAAGTTCCCCTTCATGGCCAACGGTCGGGCAAAAGCTTTGGCCCAAACCGACGGCCAAGTCAAGATCCTCGCCCATGCGGGCACGGATCGCGTGTTGGGAGCCCACATCATCGGCCCGCGGGCTGGAGACTTGATCGCCGAAGCCGCGGTGGCGATCGAATACGGTGCTTCGAGCGAGGATATCGCCCGAGCGTCCCACGCCCATCCGACCCTGGCGGAGGTGATCAAGGAAGCTGCCCTCGGCGTCGAAGGTCGCTCGCTCAATATTTGAGGTCAGACGACCCTTGAAGTCACACAGCCAGCTTCATGTGGGCTCGCATCTGCTCGGCGGTGTGTGAATCGCCGATGGCCACGGCGTGGTCGTGGAGCCAGGCGAACATCGAGTGGGCCAGGGCTTTCTGACCCTGGGTGTTGTAGAGCTCCGCCGATCCGTTCCAGACGGCAACCCGAACTTGGTAGAAGGTGAGGCTGAGGGCTGCGCCGGCTTGCAGCGCCTCGTCGAACCTCCGACAAAACGCCAGCCAGGCCTCCAGATGGTGGATCGGCTCGAGGATCTCCTCGTCGTCCTCACCCAGCTGATTCAGGGCCTCGGCGGACTCCTCCAGGCTGGACAGACGATGAGCCTGCTGGTCGTGGAGCCAACCTTGGGCCACTTCCGGGTCGAGGGCCAAGCCGGTGGTCTCTGAGAGCTCTTGCCAGGAGTCGGCCACGCTCTCGTAGATGGCTTGGGTCGCCGCTCCGGGATCGATGCCCAAGGCCTCGCAGCGACTCTCGACCCATGCCGCGAAGTCTGTGCTGGACATGACCTTTCGCCACGCTGAGGCAGTGGCGGTGGGGTCGGTGGCCCGCACGGTATGAGCCATGGCCTCCAAGGTCGGCTCATGGGCGGGCGATTCCACCGAGGCCTCTGCCTCGGTCAAGAGCTCGGTCGACGGCTCCAGGTGTTGCTGAGCCCGGAGCAGCAGGGGACGGGTGGCCCACGGGCGGGGAGCCAGAATCCACGTGAGCCCCAGCATCAGTCGTCGGGCTCGGCGCTTCCAAGAGGGATGCTCTGCGCTTTGGGGGTCGCCGTCGTCGGTGAGCGCGAGGCTGATTTGGCGCAAGAAGGCGCCCAGGCGGGTCCAACGGGCGCCCCGATGAATCAACGGGATGCGATACCAGTGGCCTTTCTCCGCAGCTTGTAGAAGCAACCACTCGTGGGCCAGCTGGGCGTCTTTTCGGCCACAAGCCTTGGATGGAAACCGCAAGATCGTCTCCATCAAAAAACGGGTCCGTCGGCGATCCCCACGCAAATCCGAAAGCAAGGCGTCAGCGAGAAGATCCGTGGATAGCAGGATGCCTTGCGGAGGCTTGGAGCGATCCACCAACCACCGGTCGATCGGTAGGGAGCCGAAGGGCTCGGTGTGCTTCATTCTCGCCAAGAGCGCCGCGCACAATGCCCCGGTCTTCGGCCGGAGGGTCCAGGTGAAGTTGGCCAGCAGCGAGAAACGGTAGATCCAGCGGATGGCTCCGAAGGGTTGAACCAAAAGCCGGATCCAGAGGTTGGGGAATAACACGAGGGCGGCGAGAGGGTAGGTCCAATGGAATGCCGGAGCTTCACCCGCGGCGATCAAGGACACGACCACGAGGGCCGGCAGGCCGACGAAGAACCAAACGGCGGTAAACCACTGGCTTGGGGCCACCAGACGTTGCTCCCGGGCTTCTCGACGGCGATTCCGATAACGGAGCAAGAGGCCGAGGGCGATTCCCAACAGGCATCCGGGATTCAAGGCAAGGTGCTCCGGCCGTCTTTCATCGCTTCCAGCCCAGGGCTTTGAAGGCCTCCGGCCACGGTCCGTCCAGGGGAGCTTCGGTGGCCTGTGTCAAAGGCTCCGCCGGCAGCTGGGCCCAAAGCTCGTGCACGATCCGGGATTTGGGATCTCGCAGCTGGGCCATGGCCGCCCGAACCCGCTCCGCGTCCCGTTCCTGATGGCCCATGGGAGTGGAATAGGTCTTGGCGTCGGCCATGCCGATTTCCAACATGGCGAGCAGCTTCTGACCCGCCATTTCCACATCCATGACGCTGCATTCGGAGCTCAGCTCCAACACATAGAAGGCGTTTTGGGTGATATTTCGGCTCATGGAGAGGGTGCCGGCTCGGATTGCGGCCGATTAGTGGATTCCGGAACGGTGGCTGAGCCGACGCTGCTGGGCCTCGGCGGGGAAGAGGCGCCAAAGCTCGGTGACCAAGGACTTCAAGCGGTCGGTTTCGTTCTGCTCGCGGGCTTCCCGGGCTCGACCGATGATCCGGCCGGCGGCTTTTGGATCCGTGGCCTCTTCCACATGGGACGCATAGTAGTCGAGCTCCCAGCTCCAGGCTTCGGGATGGCGGTAGAAGGCCGCGTTGCCCACATCCCGGACGACCTTCATATGCTGCCTGAGCAGATCGTGGGATCGGCCCTTGAGGGCTTGCTCGGCTCCAGAGACGGCGGTGTCCAGCAGGCGTTGTTCCATGTCGTTGCCGAATTGGGCGACGAAATGGGTGGCCGTGGCGATTTGACTCATGGACTTGGCTTCGAGCTCGGGCCATTTGCCGAGATCTTCGAGCTCGCCGACCTCCGCCTCCAGATCCAATAGGATCCGTCGCGCGCGCTGGCCGGAGTCGGCATCTCCCCCCTTGGCGGCCTCCGTGGCCAGCTGGGCTTCGATCAGGCGGCGATCCAGGGCGGCGAGCCGCTCCCGCTGATCCTCACGGCCGATCGCGGATTGCAGACCGATCAGCCGTGATTGGAGGGCTTCCGCCTCTCGGGTCAAGGTCTCCGGCTCGGCGTCGGGCACCAGCAACCGCGCCACTTCCTCAAAGACCCGGTCGATCCTCGGGATGTGAGCTCGCGCCGAAAGACGTCCACCCCGGTCTAGCTCAAGAGTGACCTCAATGTCGGATCCGATGGGCAGGGTCTCGGCCAAATCATCGGCGTTGATCCTCAAGCTGCCCACCAGTCGACAGAGGTGGGCTTGCTCGAATTCCCCCTGGACAATGGGGATGTCGAGGTTCCCTCCGGTTCCGGGAATCAAGCTCTCGATCGTCCGGTGGCCGAAGGTTCGGCGAGCCGGCAGGGGCACGCCCCGTTCGAAGTAGGTCTGAACGGTGTTGTTGGCTAAAGCGACTCCCAAGGTGCGGGATAGGGGAGGATCTGAAAGGGTGACGCCGTGCATGATCCGCAGCTCGGTAGGGGAGATCGGCACAGACTCGCCGGCGGCGCTCCAAGCATGGACGGCGAAGGTCGACAGCTTCTTGGATTTCAGGACCACTTGGGCGACAAAAGCCCCCTCCGCGTCGAGCTCGACCTTGATCACAGAGGATGGGTCTGAGACCTCAGCGATCTCGAGCCGAGTCGGCGGGGGGCCCGCACCCGGCTCCGCCAGCCGACCGACGATATGCGGTGTGGTCACCGCGGTCACCGCCGGATATTGCAGCCAAAGCTGGTGGGGTTTGCCGCTGGTAGCTGTGTTGTGGTCGCACCCCTTTCCCCGCTGGAAGCCGGTGCCAGGCACTTCCCCAGTACCGGTGCCAGGCACTTCTCGGGCGGTGCCAGGCACTTCTCGGCGGGTGGACGACCTAGCTTCTAGACCGGCTGAGGCGGCGTAAATCGCCGCTCCCTGGGCGACCAGCGCCATGGGGTCCAGACCTTCCTCGGACGGCTGGGTCAAAGCCTCGGCGACCCTCTGGCGCACCAGGGGCATGACACTCGGTCCGCCGACCAAGACCACCGTTTCGAGATCGTCCGGCCGCTGACCGTGCTCTCGAAGCAGCCGTAAGCAGACCTCGAGGGTACGATCGACGACCGGGGCGCAGAGGGTTTCGAGGGTGGCACGGTCGAGGGTGATGTCGAGGTCGACGAGCTCGTCGTCGACCTCGAGGGGCATCGCGCCACCGATGGTGGTTTGCTCAACGCGGGTGAGCTCGATTTTTGCCTCTTCCACGGCCAGGGCGAGCTGACGAAGGGCCTGACGATGGCTTGGATCCTCCCGCCGAAGCTGGACTCCTTCCTCGGTAGCTAGTCGGGTCAAGCACCAGTCGACGATTCGCCGGTCGAAATCCCGTCCTCCCAAGAAATTGTCCCCGTCGTGACCGACGACCCGCAGCAGGCCTTCTCGGCTTTCGAGCAGGGAGACGTCGAAGGTGCCGCCGCCGAGGTCGAAGACCATCCACGAGCCCTGGGCGCTCTCCGCCTCCCAGCCGGCGGCCAACGCCGAGGCCACGGGCTCTTGCAGCAGCTCCACCCGCTGAAGCCCAGCCAGGCGAGCAGCCTCGGCGGTGGCCGCGCTTTGGGGAACCTCGAAAAGCGCCGGCACGGTGATTACCGCCTGATCGATGCTGAATCCCAAGTGCTGCTCGACATCTGCCCGCAGGGAAGCGAGCACGAGAGCCGCCAATTCTTGGGGTTGTTTGGAGACGTCGGCGGCAGGGAAGTGGATCGTTTTGCCCGTCCCCATCAAGCGTTTGAACTCGCTTTGGGTATTCTCCGGATCCCGTTCCAAGAACCGACGGGCGCGGGCGCCGACGATCGGGGTGCCCTTGGAGCTCAATCGCACCACCGACGGGGTGAGCGCGCCACCCATGGCGCTTTGGACGGAATGCACTCGCTCGCCGTCGAAAATCGCAGAGGTTGAGTTGGTGGTGCCGAGATCAAATCCGACGTAGAACGGCTTGGCCATGAATGAAGGCTCCCTAGGTGACCGGGCTTGATGGCCGGGGTCAGGCAATTCGAAGATCGACTATACCGCCGACTCGAGGTGCCGGCATCTGCGAACGGGCTGTGGAGCTCCGGCCGGTGGAGGCGCCTCGAACCGAGAGGTGTCCGGCCCTCGTCCTGGATTCTGGGGTGTTGATGGTTGACCCGATTCCGCCGCCGTTGGAAACTTCGAGCGCTGGGGCTCGTACTGCTATGGACCCAAACGGTCTATGATTCTTGATGCCCAGGGACCACGCTCTATTTCCGCGCGAGCCCAAAGTCGAGCCGTTCTCCGCGAAGCGTGCTGCCAAACGGTCCTATTTCGAAGCCTTTTCCACTTTTAGTGAGCCGATATCCATGAAACTTCTTCAAAATCGCATGGTTGGAATCTCCGCCTTAGCCGCTGCGCTCGGTCTGTCCGCGCTGCTCTTCCTCCAGGGTTGCTCGGGATCTGCTCCGCTTGAGGATCTGGCCGAAGAGGAGCAAACGCCGCCACCTTTGGTTTCAACGGTCGTGATTGAGCCCCAAGCATGGCAGGAGACCGTAGACCTCACCGCTGAGCTACATCCCTGGTCGGCGGTCACGGTGGCGGCGGAAACCGGCGGACGGGTGGTGGATCTTTTGGTGGATCACGGAGACCAGGTCCAAAAAGGTCAGCTGATCGCTCGATTGGAAACCGCTGGGGCGCAAGCAGAGCTGCGTCGAGCTAAGGCTCGCCTCGAGTCGAGCCGCGCGTCCCTCGCCCAAGCGAGTCGGGACTTGGAGCGGGGAAAGGCCTTGGCCGAGGCGTCGGAAGGCATCGTTTCCCAAGACGATGTCGAGCGTCTGGCATTGGCCCACGAGACCCGGGCCGCGGAAGCGGCGGAAGCGGAGGCCGCGGTGTTGGTGATGCAGGAGCAAGTGGAAGACATGGAAGTGCGATCACCGTTTACCGGGGTGGTGAGCGAGCGCCACGTGGAAAAGGGGAGCTGGGTGGCCAAAGGCGATCCGGTGGTGCGGCTCTTGGACTTGCGCAAGCTCAAGATTCGCGCTTCCGTGCCGTCGATCGATCGCATGCGCCTCAGCCTGGATCAAAAGGCAACGTTTAAAACCGATGCCGTGCCTGAGGTCAGCCATGCCGCCGAGCTGCGTTTTCTCGGACGGGAGGCGGATCCGGCCACCGGCACGTTTTTGGTCGAGGCCGCGACTACCGGTGACGGCTCGGCCGGCGCCTTGCTACCGGGTCTGCAGGGCACGCTGACGCTCACCTTGGCGGAGCACCAAGGGCTGTTGATTCCCAAAACCGCTTTGCTCGGCTCCGGCTCCGGCGAGCAGGTCTTCGTGGTCGACGGCGAAACGGCCTCGAGGGTCGATGTGGACACCAAATCCGTAGACGCCCGGCGGGTGGAGGTCGTCACCGGGCTCTCTTCGGGCATGCGACTCGTGACCCAAGGTCAACATCGTCTCGCCGACGGCCAGCTTGTGGAGGAGCATGAGCCATGAATCCAGCCGCCGCCTCCATTTCCAACCGCGCTCTGGTCAACGCGGTAGTCATTGTCATCATCGCCGTGGGTGCTTACTCGCTGCTCACCATGCCGCGGGAGCTGAACTCCAAGGTGAGCTTCAATTGGGTGTTCATCCTCAACTTCTATCCCGGGGCCAGCCCGGAGGAAGTGGAGCGGTTGATCACCATTCCCATCGAGGACGAAGTTGCTCAAGTTCAAGACGTCGATGTCGTGCTCGGAAAATCCGAAGCCGGCAAGTCGTTCGTCTGGGTGAAGTTCGAGCAGATCTCGGATCGGGACTTTGAGCGTCGCTTGGAGGATGTCCGCACCCAGGTCGCGCGGGTGGATTTGCCGGACGACGTGATCGACAGCGAGATCCGCGAATTCGACTCCTACGATTTTCAGCCCGTGGTCTCGGTGGCCATTTCCGGTGAGGTGGACGAGCGCACCCTGCACGACGTGGCTCGTGATCTCGAGGAGGAATTGAAAGACATTCGCGGGGTCGGGCGGGTGGAGCCCATCGGAGAGCGCCGCCGAGCCATCCTCGTGGAGTGTGACCCCCATCGGCTGGCGGCCCACGGGTTGGATATCGTCGACGTGGAGGACGCTCTGCGGTTGGCGGATAGGAATCTGCCGGCCGGTGTGCTGAAGCTCGGTGAGCGCCAGCTGCTGCTGCGAACCCGGGCTGAGATCAGCGGAGCAGAGGACGTCGCCGCGGTCACGCTGCGGGCCGGCGGCCAGGGGACGCGGCTCAAAGTCGGAGACGTCGCCCGGGTGATCGATGATTTCGAGGAAAGGGATCTGATCTCCCGCTTCAACGGCAAACGAGCCGTGGCCATCAGCCTGACCAAGAACGAGCGGGGCAATACGATCGAAATCGTGAGAGACACCCGGGCTCTGCTCGAGGATTGGCGCGTCCGTCTGCCGCCGGGCATCGAGCTCGATCTCTACAACGATGAGTCCCTGGTGGTGCACGGCATCCTGTCCGTCTTGCAGTCGAACGCTAATTTGGGTCTCGTGTTGGTGATCCTCGGGCTGATGCTCTTCGTCGGCTGGCGCGCTGCCATGTGCGCGGCCCTCGGCATTCCCGTCACTTTCCTCTTGGCGATTACGGTGCTGCATTGGACCGGTGACTCCCTCAACGGCAGCACCCTCTTCGGCCTGATTTTGGTCCTGGGCATGGTGGTCGACGACGCCATCGTGATTCTCGAAAATTGCTATCGACACCTCCAAGAAGGTAAGTCCCTGGAGCAAGCGGCGATCGATGGTGTGGCGGAGGTGGCCGCGCCGGTGGTGATCTCCACCTTGACGACGCTCGCCGGATTTCTACCCCTGGTGTTGATGCCCGGCACCATGGGCAAATTCATGCGAATCATTCCGGTGACCGTAGCATTGGTGCTGATGGCCTCCTTGATCGAGGCCTTTTGGATCCTGCCCAGCCATTTCGTGGAGCTCGTGCGTTTGAAGAAACGCCATCGGGGCAAAGAGACGAAGATGGAGCGCTTTCAAGATCGCTACGAGAGGTTGTTGCGGGTCATGCTGCGACGGCGGTATCTGACGGCGGTCGTCTGCGTGGTGGTGTTGATCGGCTCGGTCGCGCTCATTCCCTTGGTGGGAGTGTCCCTCTTCGCCGGTGACGCCATTTCCACCATCGGCATCATGGTCACCATGCCCAACGGCACCCAATTGGAGGAGACGGAAAAGGTGGTGGCCAAATTCGAGCAAGTGGCCATGAGCTTGCCGGACTCGGAGCTCGAAGGGGTCATGGCCAACGTCGGGCTACAACAGCAGAAGGAAGAGTGGGTGAGCGCCGCCCATCTGGGGCAGGTCTGGGTCGATGTGCGTGAAGCCTCGCAAATGGATCGCGGTCTTCCGGAGATCGTCGAGCAGCTGCGGCGGGAGATGTCCCTGATTCTCGGCCCGAGCAAATTGGAATTCATCGTCAATGACGGCGGTCCGCCGTCGGCCAAACCCGTGGAGCTGATGGTCAAGGGACCTGATTTGACCACCATCCAAGAGGTGTCGAATCTGCTCCAAGACGAGCTACGTCGCCAGCCCGGGGTTTCCGACGTGCATGACAACGCCGGAGAGCGTCAGCCGAAGATCGACATTCTCGTGGATCGCGAGGCCGCCGCTCGCCGCGGTCTGGACGCCACCCGCATCGCCCGCTCCGTGGCGGCCGCATTCGGCGGCTCGACCGCGGCGACTTATCGGGACGGCGACGAAGAGCTGGACGTGATCGTCCGCTGGCCGGAATCTTTCCGCAGCCGCCAGGATGACCTCAGCTCTTTGCGTTTCGTTGCGCCCAGCGGACAGATCATTCCGTTCGCGGAGGTGGCCCGTTGGGAAGAAGGCGACAGCCCCCAGACCCTGCATCGGCATGATCGGCAGCAGGCGATCACGGTCAAGGCCGATGTGGATGAGGAGGTCAACGACATCCGAGCGGTCAACGTGCATATCCGGGAATTCTTCGAGCGCATGCGAACCGCCTATCCGTCGGTGGCGATCGAGGACGGTGGCCAATTCCGAGAATTCACCGAAGCCTTCCAAAGCTTGGCGGCTCTCTTTGCCTTCGGCCTGCTGCTGAACTTCATGTTGTTGTCGGGCCAATTCAAGAATTGGACTCAGCCCTTCCTCATCTTGGCGGTAGTGCCGCTGTCGTTCATCGGCGCGGTGATCGGCCTCCTGGTGTCGGCCAGCCCGTTCTCCATTTCCACCCTCTACGGCTTCGTCGCCCTGGCGGGTGTGGCGATCAACGATTCCATCGTGTTGGTGGCATTCACCAACCAATTACGGGCTAAAGGATTGGATCGCTGGGAGTCCCTCCACGAAGCGGGGCGCTTGCGATTACGACCGATCCTGCTCACCTCGATCACCACGATCCTCGGTCTGCTGCCCATGGCCATCGGCCTCGGGGGCAGCTCCAAGACCTGGCAACCCTTGGCCACCACCATCGCCGCGGGCCTCGCGGTGGCCACTTTCATTTGCCTCTTCGTGATCCCTTGCCTGCAAGCCATCTTGGATGACTTGCACCAGCAGCGGGGTAGGCTGTTGCGTCGATGGCGGGGCCGGGAAGAAGAGGATGAGCTGGTGTTGGAAAGTGATTCTTCGGGTCGCCTACCTGCCGGAGTGTCGGCGAGGAACGCGGAAGCGGGTGTCGTGGGTTCATCAATTTAGCGGAGGGCCTTGAGCCTCCGCTCTCCTCCAGAACACAGCGTCCCAAAAAACACAGCGGGCGGGGACAAGCCCCGCCCTGCGCCGGAATAGCTGCGAAGTCACTCCGAAGTATTCGCTTCGGAAAGGGAAAGATCTTCTTGGCGCCTAGAGACCCCGCGCCCGCTTCATGGCGCTGTGGACTCCGCCCGCGCCCTCCTCGAGGTCCAGCTGTTGGTCCTTGCTGCCGTAGAGGTAGGGGTTCTCACGCATGTTGTCGATGGCACCCAAGACGTCACGACGGCTGATCTGCCCCAGAAGCTTGCCGTCATCATCGAGCACCGGCAGGCGCCGATACGGCTTGTTGAGGAAGGTGCCGACGATGTCGTAGACGCTCGTGTCGGGTTTGACCGAGGCCACCTTGGCGGTCATGTAGTCGCCGACTTTGCCCTCGGGGAAGCCGTCCCAGGCTTCCGCGGTGAGCACTCGAAGGCAATCGAGCTCCGACAGGATTCCAATCACTTTCGCGTCCGCATCGATCACGGGGGCTCCGGAAAAGCGATTCTTGAGGAAGGTGCGAATCGCCTCATAGATGTCGGTGTCCGGCCTGAACGTCACCACCGAAGTGTTCATGATCTCTGACGCTTTGCGATGAATCATGCCATCTCCTCTTGCCTCCGGGCCCGATTCATGCCCCTCCGGGCTCGACCTCGATCTGCTTCCATCTGATTCGGGCTGTCAATTTTGATTCGACCCATTGTATACCAATTGGAGACGGCTGACCCTGAGAGCGGAGGTTCTCGCAAAGCCCACTTCGTCATAAACTCCGGGGTTATGTCGCAATGGTCCCGAGATCTCGTGCCCGGAATGGTCCTCGATGGTCGCTATGAGCTGATGCACCACATCGGCTCCGGCGGAATGGGCTCGGTCTATGCCGCGCGCCGTTTGGCGATCGGCGATCTGGTGGCGATTAAGCAGCTGAATGCCTCCACGAACACGCCGGAGAACCGCTCGCAGCTCTTGATTGAAGCCAAGGCCGCCGCTCATATCCGCCATCCCTGCGTGGTGGAGGTCTTCGATTTCGGCGGCACCGATGACGGTACTCCCTACATGGTCATGGAGCATTTGGAGGGCAAGGATCTCGGGCGTCTGCTCGCCGATCAAGGACGGCTTTCCATCCCCAGGGCCCTGGAGCTTTTCGCTCCCATCTGTGCCGCCGTCGAAGCCGGCCACAGAAGGGGAGTGATCCACCGGGATATCAAACCCAGCAATGTGTTGATCACCCGCAGCGACGACGACCGCGAGATGGTGAAAGTTCTGGATTTCGGCCTAGCGATTTTCGGCTCTGAGCAAGATCCTACGGAGCCGGAGCCGAAGATGGTCGGCACGCCTCAATTTATGGCGCCGGAAGTGCTCCGAGGTGAGCTGGTGACACCGGCGACGGATATCTTCGCCCTCGGATCGTTGCTTTTTCAGATGGTCACCGGTGAGCACCCTTATTTGGGAAAGTCTCCTCTCCAAATCCTGATCGCCGTGGCGCAAGGAGAGGCCCGCCCGGCGAGTGAGATCGTTCCCGACCTGCCCCCGGAATTGGTGGAGGTGTTGGCCCGTGCCCTCGACTCGGACCCGTCAGCTCGGCCCTCCTCTCCAGAGCAGCTGGCGCGCAGAGCGGAGCTGGCCTCTCGATCGGTATTGCCGCTGCCGTCGCCGCGGGTTATCGCCGATGAGGAGCCCCCTGATCCCGGCAACCTGAAGCACTTTGCCGGTCGTGACCAAGAGCTGAGCCGGTTGCGCGGAGAGTATCGGCGGGCACTCGAAGGTGAGGGACGGGTAGTGACCCTGGTCGGCGATCCAGGCATCGGCAAAACTCGGCTGGTCGAGCATTTTGCTCACGATCTCCTCGCGCGTGAGCAGGTTGTGGTGCTGTGGGGAAGGTTTTACGACCAACAAGGCTCGCAAACCCCCGCATACCAAACCTTCAGGACCCTCTTGACCCAAGGCTCGGACCTGTCTTCATCGGGCCTGGGGACCGCGGTGCGTCCATCGGAGCCCGTCGGCCATGTGTTCGAGCTGGATGGAGAAGGCGATGCTTGGAGGGTGCATGCCACGGTCGCCGACGCCCTCGCCGCCAGAGCCGGCGGTCGTCCGTTGGTCTTGGTGCTGGACGATCTGCAATGGGCTGGACGTGCCGATCTCGATCTATTGGAGCATTTGCACCAAGCCCTCGGGCATCGAGGCACGCTGATGATCGTGACTTTGCAAGCCGGTCACAACAATCAGGAGGCCCGGCGCTGGCAAAAGATCTTGGCGGCTCGAAGGTCGAGCTTGGATCTCAGGTTGAAGCCCTTTCAAATCGAAGAGGTCGAGACGTTGTTGCGGTCCTCCTTCGACTCGTTGCACATCCACCCCGCGGACCTCCGTCGTTTGCATAAGACTTCCGGGGGCAATCCCTTCTTCCTGGCTGAGATAGTCCGTCACTTGTTGGCGAGCAAGAAAATCGATCGATCACCAGAGGGCTGGCGATGTGGGTCCTTGGACGGGATGGAGCTGCCCCCCACCTTGCTTCGGCTGCTCGAAACCCGCTTATCGGATCTGGCCGCGGAACTCCGCCGGATGCTCGAGGTCGCCGCGGTGATCGGAGACCCCTTGCGTTTCGAAATCGTCGCGGCCGTGGCCCAAATGGACGAAGAGTTGCTCGAAACCCTCTTCGACTCCGCTGTTTCCGAAGGATTGCTGCGGGACGACATCGTGCCTGAAGGCAGCGATTACGCGTTCGCCGCCGACTCCATCCGTCGTGCCGTTTACGACTCCACCTCCCGCGGCCGTCGTCGCCGTCTTCATCGTCGGGCGTTGGAAGCGTTGCGCAGCTCCCATTCCCATTCGGTGGCCCCCGGGGCCGGAGCCTCGATGTTGGCTCAGCATGCGGCCGCCATCGAAGATTGGCCCGAGACGTTTCGTTGGGGATTAGAAGCCACGGACCACGCCTTGAAATCGCACGATGGAGATACGGCTGAGACGTGCTTAAGAGCGGCCCAAACCGCCATGGATCGGTTGCAAGCCGCCCTGCCCCGTGAAGCTCGGATGCGTTTCGAATGGATCGCGGGGGTGGTGGCCAGGCGCTCGGGGCGGCTTCAAGACGCCAAAATTCATCTCCTGCGCGCCTCCGAGGGTTTCACGGCTCCGGATCGTCGAGTCGGGGTGAGATTGGAGCTGGCCCGCTGCATGTTGGCGGTGGGCGAGCTCGACGACGGCCTGGCCTTGGCTCGGGAGCTGGCGTCGCGGGACCGTTCGCTCGAATCCGCGGATTTGGCGGTGCAGATAGGAATGTGCGAAGCCGGCTTCTTGTTGCGCCTGGGCCGCTTCGCGGAAGCGGCCCAGGGATTGGACAGCCTTTTAGAGCTCGGAGATGACGTGATCGGGATCTCGTCGCGGGCCCGGATCCTGCGCGAGCGGTCGTGGGCCGCGCTCAAAATGGGGGATTTCAGCGCGGCCGAATCCAAAGCCACGCGGGGGCTCGACCTCGCCCGTGTGGCGGGTGATCTACCCGCCGAGCATCACTGCATCGCCGCCTTGGCCGCCATCCATGCGGAGACCGACGACATCGAGAAGGCCCTGCCCTTTCATCACAAGGCATTGGAGCTGGCTCGTCGGCTGTCCTTGCGGCGCCGGGAGGGTATCGACCTGGCGAATTTGGGCGAGGCCCATTTCCGGCTCGAGGATCACGACCGGGCATTGGAGCATTTCCGCACGGCCCTAGGCATCTTCATCGAGATCGGTGACCGGGCCTGCGAAGGCGATTGTCGGGTCAATATCGGGCGTGCGCTGCTCGCCCAAGGAAATACCGAGACGGCCCTCGAGACCCTTGATGCCGGCCGGACGATCTGCGAAAGCACGGGGCGAATCGAGTACGCCGGTATCGCGCGGCTCTACGAGGGGCAAGCCTTTTTGACCCTCGAAGATCTGGATGCCGCGAGTCGTTCCTATGAAAGCGCGAGGGATCTATTCGCCGATCAAGGCTCCTATCTGCTCTGGCGAGCCGAGCTGGGCCTAGCCGAGGTGGCGATGGCCGAAGGAGACTCAGAGCGGGCGTTGAGCACGGCCCACGAGGTGCGAGCGCGGCTGAGCTCCTTGGGCGGAGAACCCGCCCGGGCCGGCTCGCGTTATTTGGAGCAAGCCCTGACCAAGGTCGAGGAATTGCTCAGCCGGCTCGATTAGGTGTCACGGCAACAGGCTGGGTGGATTGGCGAGTCTGCGGCCTAGGCTTTGCGCAGATATCGGGCTGCTCGCATGGGCTCGGCGGCGACGGTGGCGAGAACACCCCCCATCATGGCGCCGATCACGCCGACGGTGGAGACCTCGCTGCCGGCAAAGAACAGACCGGTGATCGGTGATCTGGGGCGCAGCCACGGGTTGCGAAAACGTTCCGGGGTGGGCTCCAAACCGTAGATCGAGCCTTGATTCGGCCGACAGAAGTGGTCGGTGGAAAGGGGAGTGGAGAGCTCGGCATAGTCGAGCATCGGCTCGAGCTGGGGTATGCGTTCGAAGAATTGGCGCAATAAGCTCTCTTTCATCCGCTGTTTCAAGGCTAGGTAATCGTCCCCCCGTTTGCCCCAAGGCGTACCGAGCCAGGGCTCGAAGAGCTTCCACGGCACGAAGGTCACCACCTCGCCGGTATGCCGCAGATCCGGACCTGGATCGTGCTCGGGATCTTTCATCGAGGGAAAGCTGCAATAGAGGATCTCCGCCGGGGGTGGATCTCCCTCCGCCGGCACCTCCCAGGCATCCCGCTCGTTGTCCCATGTGTTGTAGAACCAAAGATTGGCGCCCGACGCGCCGGCGGCTCGGATATCGCCCTTAAAGCCCAAATACAGACAGACGTGGGCCGGGGCCGGCGTGAGATTTTTGGTGGCCTTCACCCAAGCCTCTTGGGCGTAGCGGTCCGGCAGAAGTCTTTGCAGGGTGGGCGCCACGCCGACGGCCGAGATCACCCTTTTGGCTCGGATCTCCTCGCCGTCGGTGAGTCGAACACCTCGGGCTCGGCCGTCTTCGATGAGAATTTGCTGCACGTCGGCAAGGATCCGTGTCCAACCGCCGCTCTGCGCCACCGTGCGCAGGAGGGTTCGGGCGATTTCAGCGGATCCCCCCACGGGGTAGTAGCCGCCGTGCATGAAGTGCTTGGCCACCAGCGCCTGCATGGCGAAGGAGCCGCGACTCGGGGTCACGCCGTAGTAGCCGAATTGAGCGGTCAGGACGGTCTTGAGCCGGGGGTTGTCGGTGAGCTCATCGATCACCTCCGAGGTCTTGAGCTCCAGATAACGCTGGGCGTCCCGAGCCAGAAGCCAATCGAGGGGTTTCGACCATCTTTGGGGGGCGGTTCTGGCCAAATAATAGGACCGCATGGCGCCACCGACCTCGCGCACCTTGGCCAAATAACCGTCGATGGCCTCTTGCTCGTCGGGGAAGGCGTCGACCAGATTCTGTCTGAATTGGGCGGGGGAGTCGGGGAAGTCGATTCGGAAGCCGTCGGGGAAGTGAAAGGCGTCGTAGACGGGACCGAGGGACGCCCACTCCAACCGGCCCCCGCTGAGACGATGCAGCAAACGACCGGTCAGGCTGTGCCGGGTGACCTCACCCACCGCGTGCACCCCGACGTCCCAAACATAACCCTTGCGGGGAAAGGTGTGGGTAAATCCTCCCGGAACGTAGTGCTGCTCGAGGACCAGGACCCGCTTGCCGAGCGCGGCCAAAAACGCGGCAGCGGTCATGCCGCCCATGCCGGAGCCGATGACCAAATAATCCCAGGGACCTTCCGGGGATTGCCGACTCCAATATTTCCGCTTTCGAGGCCTGTCTTTTCCCATCTGACCTTTCCCCATGCCCACTCGGTATCTATTCGACGGATCCGCCTGTTTTCAGCCTTCAAAGCGTACACGAGGCGGCAGACGGCTCAAAGCCGGTTTGACCGCCCGCGGGCCTGATTTTTCGCCCGAGGGGGAATGAAATCACCGTGGATTTCGTTAAATAGGACAAGCGGAACAGCTTCCGGACGCCGCCGGGGTTTGGTTGTACCGATTCCGCCAATCGTCTAAGATGACGCAAATTGCACACCCTGTTTTGGTGAACAGTCGTTTTGGTGGACCGTTGTTATTGATGAGCAGCCCATCCGGCCCGCTCAGCTCTTATGAACCCTGATCCGGCTCTGTCAGCACCCATGGATACTACCGAGACCTTCAGCTTTCCTCCCGAGGTCGCCTTAGGTTTGCAGGAAGCGATCGACCGCCTGCGGGACAAGATCGACGCGGTCTACGGCGACTCCACTGAAATCGACCGGATGGCCGACTTTCATTACCTAGCCCATGAGCTGGTGGATCAGCAAATGAGCGAGCTGGCGGAAGGCGATCCTTCCCTGGAACGTGGCGCGCTGCTCGATCTGCGTGAGCAAATCGGCCGTTACGTCCATCGGTTGGTGGAGAAGTCCCGCCACTTCGGCTGAATGACGGTGGCTGAATGACGGTGGCTGAATGACGGTGGCTGAATGACGGCGGTTGACCCGTGACCGCGACCGATTCCCCGAGGCCACGACGAGCCAAGCCGGTGAAGCCGTCGGACGGGTTGGCGCCATTCGATCCTCTGATCCGTCGATGGTTCGTCGAAGAAATCGGCGATCCCACCGAAGCTCAGGCCTCCTCCTGGCCCCATATCGCCGCCGGCCGGCACGTCCTGGTGTCGGCACCCACCGGCTCCGGTAAAACCCTCACCGCCTTCCTCTGGGCCCTCGACCAGCTGCTGACCGGCGCGTGGTCGGGGGACAAAGTCCGCGTCCTCTACATTTCGCCCCTGAGAGCCCTCAACACGGATATTCGGCGGAATCTACAGGCGCCTTTGGCGGCCCTCAGGCTTCGATTCGAAGATGCGGGTCGGCCGGTGCCGAGGATCCAGGTCGCCACCCGCTCGGGCGACACACCCCAGAACGAGCGACGAAAAATGTTGCGGCATCCGCCGGAGATCTTGGTCACCACCCCGGAGAGCCTCAACGTGCTGCTCACCTCCCGCAGCGGTAGGGAGCTGCTTGGGGACCTCAAAGCGGTCATCCTCGACGAGATCCACGCGGTGGTCGGTAGCAAACGGGGCACCCACTTGATGACCGCCATCGACCGACTGGTGCTGCTATCCGGCGAGTTTCAACGCATCGCCCTATCGGCGACGGTGAAACCCATGGAAGCCGTGGCCGAGATGGTGGGCGGTTACGAGATGCTTTCGGACGGCCAGGAGCCCGCTTACCGGGCCCGACCCGTGCGCATCTTGCGCTCGACGGCGAGCAAGCAATACCAGGTCAAGGTGCGTTTCCCCATCGACGTAGACCCGGAATCGGAGATGGACGACGATTCCATGTGGGAGATGCTGACCCGCGATTTCCGCAAGGTGATCGGCCGCAATCAGTCGACTCTGCTGTTCGCCAACAGCCGCCGGATGACCGAAAAGGCGACCCGCCTTCTCAATGTCGGCGCCGCCGCGGAGCTGGCTTATTCCCATCACGGCTCCCTGTCCAGGGAGGTGCGGTCCGTGGTGGAGAAGCGCCTCAAGGACGGTGCCCTGAAGGCGATCGTGGCCACCAACTCCCTTGAGCTGGGCATCGACGTCGGCAGCCTTGACGAGGTGCTGCTGATCCAGGCACCCAGGTCTGTGTCGTCGGCGGTGCAGCGCATCGGACGCGCCGGCCACGGTGTCGGCGAGGTGAGCCGGGGCGTCTTTTATCCCACCTACGGTCGCGATTTGATGGAGTCCGCGGTGGTCGCCCGGGCGGTGGTGGAGCAAGATATCGAGGAGCTGCACCCCGTCGAGGCGCCGCTGGATGTGCTCGCCCAGGTGATCCTGTCGATGACCGTCGGCGAGCCGTGGGATCTCGACGAGCTCTACCATCAAGTGCGCACCAGCTGGGCGTACCACCATCTGTCCCGTCGGCAATTCGATTCCGTGCTCGACATGTTGGCCGGACGGTTCGCGGACTCTCGCATTCGCGAGCTGAGGCCGCGGGTCCACCTGGATCGGGCTCGGGGAACGATCAAAGCCCGCAAAGGTGTCGACCGCCTGCTTTACATGGCCGGGGGCACGATTGCGGACCGCGGTTATTTCGCCCTGCGCTTGCACGACACCAACGCCAAGATCGGCGATCTCGACGAGGAATTCGTTTGGGAACGGTCCATCGGTGACAGCTTCACCCTGGGCACCCAGAGCTGGCAGATCCGCAAGATCACCCACAACGATGTCTTGGTCGCCCCAGGTCGCGGTCCGGCGGGCATCGCTCCGTTTTGGCGTGCCGACGCCCAAGACCGTGGCTTTGAGCTGTGCCAAAAGATGGCTGCGTTCTTGTCCCGGGCCGAGTCGCGGTTGAATCGAGCTGATTTCCGTCAAGAGCTGGAGAAGGAATGGCGATTGGAGCCCAAAGCGGTCGAGGCCTTGGTGGAATTCCTCACCGAGCAAAAAACGAGCACCCAGGGCAAGCTTCCCCGGGACGATCGACTCCTGGTGGAGCGTTGCCGGGATCGCACGGGCGGCAAGGGCGGCAGCGAGCTCGTGATTCTGCACACCTTCTGGGGCGGCACGGTCAATCGCCCGCTGGCCATGGCGATGAAAGCGTCGTGGGACGCGGCGTATCCCGACCCCATCGACATCTTCAGTGACGACTGCTGCATCATGGCGCGATTGCCGGAGCATGTGCAGGCCGCCGAGCTCTTTTCCCTGGTGCCCCCGGATCAGGTGGAGGAGCTGCTGCGGCGTTGCCTCGAAAATACGGGATTTTTCGGCTCGCGGTTCCGCTGGGCGGCCGGCATCTCATTGCTTTTGCCGAAGGCCGGATTCCGCCAGCGCATGCCCCTGTGGCTGAGTCGGCAGAAATCCAAGAAGCTGCTCGACAGCGTGCACGACTACGGTGATTTCCCGATTCTGCTCGAAACCTGGCGGACTTGTTTGCGGGACGAATTCGACCTGCCCCATCTGAAACACAATTTACAAGCTGTGAGGGAAGCGCAGATCCCGCTGCTGGAGGTTCGGAGCGAGCGCCCTTCGCCCCTGGCCGCGGGTTTGGTGTGGCAATACACCAACCAGTATATGTACGAGGACGACAGCCCGGACCTCAGTCGCCAGGGCTCCGGCGTCAGCTCAGACGTCCTCCAAGAGCTGATTCACTCCCCCCATTTGCGGCCGCGAATTCCGGTGTCTTTGGTGCGGGACTTTCGCTCGAAAGTCCAGCGTCTCGCCTCCGGTTATTCGCCCGCGCCGGGAGACGAGCTGGTGCTGTGGATCGAGGAGCGGCAGCTCATTCCCGCCGCGGAGTGGGCGGAGCTGCTCGATGCCGTGGCCCGGGATCACGAGCTGAGCGAGCTCGAGATCGTGGACCTGCTCGGTCAGGGCTCGCGGGTGGTGTCGGCTCGGCTACCCGGTGGGGCGCCCGTGATCACCACGCGGGCGGCCCTACATCGTCTCGGCCGTGCCCTGAGCTTGGACAGCACCGCGTCGGCGGACGGCAGCCCCGTCACGATCGAGCTCCTCGATTCCGTGGCTCGAGACTTCGATCAAGAACCACCCTCGGGCCGGTTCGACGAAGCCGTCCATCCAAGGCAGGTCCACAGCGACGCGGGTGACGGTTTCGATCTGTCTGCGGCGGTGGCGGAGTGGCTGCGATTCCAAGGGCCCATAGCCGTCGACGATCTGGAGGCCGTTTTCGGGCTTGGAAACGGCCGTTTGTCCTCGGTCCTGGAGCCGCTTTTGGAGAGTCGGACCGTGGTGCTCGACGAGCTGACGGGCAAGCCCGGTTTGCAGGAAGTCTGTGACGCAGAGAACCTCGAGGTCCTGCTCAGATGGTTGCGTCAAGACCAGCGACCCCAATTTGAGCCCAGGCCGGTCCACGAGCTTCCCCTTTTCTTGGCGGATCAACAGGGATTGACGGCGCCGAGCGACGGCCTGGAGGGTCTCCAAGAGCGTCTTGAGCAGCTTTTCGGCTTGCCGTTGCCCGCCGGCGCGTGGGAAACGGAGGTGCTGCCGGCTCGCTTGGATCCTTATTATCCATCGTGGCTCGACTCGGCCATGCAGCAAAGCGATCTATGTTGGTTGGGCTGCGGCAAGGAGCGAGCCACCTTCGGCTTCGACTCGGACCTCGAGCTCTTTTTCGATCCCGCGACGGACGAAATTGTGAAAGAGGCAGACGGGGACGAGGAGTCGGAGGCGGTGACGGAGGTGCTGAGGCTCTTCGAGCCGACCGGTGCCCGTTTCAGCACCGAGGAGCTGATCCGAAAATCGGCCGGAACAGCGGCTGAGGTGGAGGAGGCGTTGTGGAAGGCGGCCTGGCAGGGGCGGGTGATCAACGACACTTGGATCGCGGTCCGCCAGGGGGTCCAGAACCAATTTCAATCCATGGCCGAGAGCTCCCGCGCCCAGCGATATCCACGCAGGAATGCGGGGGCCGGGATGTCCCGCCAGAGGGTTGTTCGGTCTCGCGCCGGGCGGGGCAGTGGTTGGCAATTGGCGGTGCCGAGGGCCGGGGCTTGGATGAAGATCGATGCTCCGGGACCTCCACAGGACGCGTTGGAGGCGGAGGAGCAGGTGAAGGATCGGGTGCGGTTGTTGCTCGCACGTTACGGTGTGCTCTTCCGGGAGCTGGTGAAGCGGGAGCTGCCGGTCTTTCAGTGGAGCCGTGTGTTTCGTACCCTGCGCTTGATGGAGCTTTCCGGAGAAGTGTTGGCGGGTTATTTCTTCACCGGTCCGAGGGGGCTGCAATTCATGGCCCACGGCGCCTTTCGGCGTCTCGCCAGTGGCCTTGGAGAAGACGTCGTTTTCGGTTTCAACGCGGCCGACCCGGCTTCCCTGTGCGGGGTCGAGCTGGAAGGTCTCAAGGCCGAGCTGCCGTCCCGGTTGGTGACCACCCACGTGGTCTACCACGGTCACGACTTGGTCTTGGTGTCGAAACGTCGGGGCAAGGAGCTCGACGTCCGAATCATCCCGGATCATCCGCGCATCGATCAAGTCTGGAGGGTGATCCAGCGTTTGATCACCCGCGAGGTGCAGCCCTTGGGGTCTATTCTGGTGGAGCAGATCAACGGCGAGCCGGCCGCCCAAAGCCCATTCGTCCCGTCTTTGGGCGAGGCCTTTCGGGCGACTCGAGAAGGACCCAATCTGCGGCTGTGGAAACGCTACATGAGGTGAAGCAGGGAACGGCTCAGTCGGCCTCGTGCTGCTCGTCCTCGTCTTTGTCCTTCTGCTTCCAGACCTCGCGAACAGCGGTCCAATCGGCGATCTGGCTCGGCATCCGCTCGCCTTCTTTGGGCAAGTAGAAGGGCTCCTGCTGGAACCACGGCAGGGACATGATGCGCTTCCATTCTTGATCGAATGACCGCTCGGGGCGGGTGCCCTCGACAAAGAATTCCTCGATTCTCTTGTCGCCCCCCGGGCCCCAGAGCAATCCGCTGCCGGCGTCGATCCACGCGGTCTCGATGCCCGGGGGGCGCTCGAAGGTCTCGCCTTCGGTCAGCCAGCCCTGCTCGAGGCCTTTCTCCACCAAGTCGCTCCAGATGGGTAGGGCGGCTTTGGCGCCGGTCATGCCCCGGCCGATGAATTTCTTCTTGTCGTAACCGACCCAAGAGAGGATGGTGTAGCGGGGGGTGAAACCCACGAACCAAGCGTCGGTATAGGCGTTGGTGGTACCGGTTTTTCCGCCGGTTTCAATGGGCAGGCGGGCGAGCTTTCCAGCCGCGGTGCCGCGCAAGGAGACCCCTTGGAGAATCTTGGTCAAGACAAAGGCAATTTGGGGCTCCATGGCTTTGGAAGCCCGCGGCAAATGATCGTAGATCAGCCTGCCATTGCGCGCCTCGATGCGCTCGATAGTGTAAGGCTCCACATAGATGCCCTGGTTGACGATCGCGGCGTAGGCCGCAGCCAGCTCCAAGGGGGATAGGTCCGCGGCACCGAGGGCTAGGCTGGGGTAGGGCAGCAGATCCGATTGAATGCCGGCGCGCCGGGCGAAATCGATCACCCGATCGGCGCCCACTAGGTCCATCAGCTTGACGGAAGCGACATTGACGGATTTCTCTAGGGCGTTCCGCAGGGTGGTGATGCCGTAGTACTTGCGGTAGTAGTTTCGCGGGCTGTAAAGGTCGTCTTCAGAGGCGCCTTTGAACACCGCCGGCCCGTCGAAAAGGGTGTCGGCGGCGGTGAAGCCGTTTTCCAAAGCCGCGCCGAAGACGAAGGGCTTAAAGGCCGAGCCGATTTGGCGGCGGGCTTGGATGGCGCGGTTGAACTCGTTGCGCTCGAAGTCCCAGCCGCCGACCATGGCGCGAATGGCACCGGTGGAGGATTCGATCACCAATACCGCGGCTTCCAGCTCGGGTTCTTGGGCGAGAAAGACTCGCGGCTCGGCGTCCTCACTGCCGTTCTCATCGGCGTCGCCCGAGGTCTCCAGACGGAACCATGCCACGTTGCCGGCTTTGAGCAATCGGTCGGCACGCTTGCGGCCCGTCCATTTAAAGCCCTCGGGTTTGAGCTCGTAAGTGGCGTCGCGGTATCGGATCAGAGCCTTGCGAGCATCGGCTTGAACCACCAAACCCTCGAACCATTGACCGCTTTCCACCGGCGCTTCACCCCAAGACGGCAAGGCGACCTCCTCGAGGTTCTCGGCGTCGATATGCTCGGGAACCCCGCGCCAGCCCTTGCTTTGGTCGAGCTCGACCAATTTCTCGTGCACCGCTTGCTCGGCGGCCGCTTGAATCGCGGGGTCGAGGGTGGTTTGGACCCGTAGGCCTCGATCGTAGAGCTCGGTGGCGCCGTAGGTGTCGATCAAATGGCGACGCACTTCCTCTGTGAAATAGGGGCCGAGCTCCTTTTCCTGACGGCGGCTGGTCACCAAGAGGGGCTGGGATACGGCGTCGGCATAGGCGTCCTGGGTGAGATACCCCTCCTCGAGCATCCGCTTCAGCACCCAATTTCGACGTTGGGTGACCTCGGCGGGGCGCCGATGCACGCTGAAGTGGTTCGGTCGCTGGGGAATGCCCGCCAGGGTGGCCGCCTCCGCCGCGGTCAAATCGCCGGCGGATTTGTTGAAATAGGCTCGGGCCGCGGCCTCCATTCCGTAATTGCCGTGGCCGAGATTGACCATATTGGCGTACATGGTCAGCAATTGCTGCTTGCTGTAGTTCTTTTCCAGCTCCACGGCCAGAAACGCCTCTTCGACCTTGCGCCACCACTTCTGCTCACGGGTCAAGCTGAAGAGGGCCCTGGCGAGCTGCATGGTGATGGTGGAGGCGCCTTCCTTGATCCGACCCGCCCGGAAGTTGGTCACCGCGGCGCGGGCGACGCCTTTGAGGTCGATGCCGCCGTGTTGAAAGAAATTCGCGTCCTCGGTGGCCAGGATGGCATCCTGGAGAACCTTCGGGACCTCGCCCTCCCGCAGCATGATCCGGTTTTCCCGAGAGTAGGTCCGAACCACAGCGCCGTGGCGATCGAAAACCTCGGTGACCAAGCGTGGCACGAAGGAGTCGAGCTCTGCCACCTCCGGTCGTCGAATCGAGGCCGCGACTCCCACCCCGGCGGCCGACGCCAAAAGAGCGGCCACCAAGGGGTAGATCACCAATAGCCTGGCGCGCTTCCAGCCCTGGCTCGGGGCGGGCACCCCCGGAGGTGGCCGGCGATCGATATCCGGGCTTTGGGCCAGGGGTTTGGGTGGTGCACCGCCGCCGATTCCAGTAGCCAAGGGATTAATTTTCGGGCGAGAGTCGGCGGACGACTCCGGCTCCTTGGATTCGTTTGGGGATGGGGCATCGGAAGGTTGGTCGAGGTCCATGAGCTGATTATAAATGCCATCTCGCCTTGGCGGTTCGCCAATCCTCCACTTCTGCCGGCATTCGCTCGCCCTCCTTGGCCAGGTAGAAAGGTTCTTGCAAGTACCAAGGCAGGTTGAGCCTTTGCAGCTCCTCATCGCTCACCGATCGATTGGGCTCGGTGCCGTCGAGAAACGACTCCACCATGGAGCTCCCCAGGCCGTCCCGGGCCAGCAGTCCAGTCCGAGGCTCGATGGCGGCGGTGCTGATGCCGCTCGGGGCGGGCGCAAAGGTCTCCCCCGGCTCGAGCCAACCGGTCTCTAAACCGTGCTCGACGATCCGGTGCCACATGGGTAGGGCCGCGGCTGAGCCGGTCATCCCCGGACCGATGGGCTGCTTTTGGTCCCTACCGACCCAAGTGAGGATGGTGTAGCGGGGGGTGAAACCCACGAACCAAGCGTCGGTGGAGCGGTTGGTGGTTCCCGTTTTACCGGCGGTAGCGATCGGAAGGACCCGGAGACGCCGGGCGGAGCCCCTGTGGGCCACCCCTTCGAGCATCCGACGCAGCAAATAGGCGATCTGGGGCGAAAATGCCCGGCGACCTTGGATTTGGTGCTCTTCCAGGACTCGACCGTCCTGGGCGCTGACCGACTCGATGAAATAGGGCTCCACCCAGATGCCTTGGTTGGCGACGGCCCCGTAGGCCGCGGCCAGCTCCAGGGGCTGCAGATCCGCGGCGCCGAGGGCGAGGCTCGGATAGGCCGGCAGGGGGCTCTCGATACCGCAGCGCCGGGCGACGTCGATCACCCGCTGGACACCGACCATGTCCAGGAGCTTGACCGCCGTGACGTTGAGGGAGCTCTCCAGAGCCCGGCGCAGGGTCGTGACGCCGTAGTATTTCCGGGCATGGTTGCGCGGGCTGTAAGTGAGCTTGTTGCCGGCTCCAGGCAGCAGCACCGGGCCGTCGAAAATCGTATCCGCAGGTGTGAAGCCGTTCTCGAGGGCCGCGGCGTAGACGAAGAGCTTGAAGGCGGATCCCACCTGACGGCGGGCCTGGATGACCCGATTGAACTCACTTTCAGCATAGTCGAATCCACCGACCATGGCCCGAATCGCGCCGGTCTCGGTTTCCAAGACCAGGGCCGCACCTTCGAGCTCAGGGTTGTGGGCTTCGTCTGCGCCCGGCTCCGCAGACCGACCTCTGGGCTTGCCCGTGATGCGTCGATCTAATTGCACGAGCTGCTCGCGCAAGGCCTTTTCAGCGGACCGTTGAATTCGCGGATCCAAGGTGGTCCTGACCGTCAGACCTCGGTCGTAGAGGGTGTCGGTGCCGTATTGCGAGACCACGGCTCGGCGGGTTTGCTCCGCGAAATGGGGGCCCAAAGCCTCGTCCTCTCGGGTCCTCGGAATCACCGCTAGGGGGGAGGAGGTGGCTTCCTGATATTGCAGCTCGGTGATGTGATTCATGGCCAGCATCCGTCGCAGGACCTTGTCCCGGCGTTTCAACACCAGCTCGGGTTTGAAATATGGGCTGTAGTCAGCGGGCCGTTGGGGGATTCCCGCGAGGGTGGCGGCCTCCGCCAGGCTCAGCTGATGCACGGATTTCCCGAAGTAGGCCCGTGCGCCGGCTTCCATGCCGTAGTTGCCATGGCCCAAGTTGACATAATTGGCGTACATGGTGACGATCTGCTGTTTGCTGAACCTCTTTTCCAGCTCCACCGCCAAAAACGCCTCCTCGATTTTTCGCATCCATGCCTTCTCGCGGCTGAGGTTGAACAGCCCTCGGGCGTATTGCATGGTGAGGGTAGAAGCTCCTTCGGAGTGTTTTCCGGTGGTCACATTCACCACAACAGCCCTCAGGATGGCCTTGGGATCCACCCCGCCGTGGTGATAGAAGCGAGCATCTTCTGTGTCGACGATGGCGTGGGCCAAGAGCTCGGGGACCTCGCCTTCCCTGAGCAGAATGCGGTTCTCCCGGGAGTATTTGCGCAGCTCATCGCCGCCGGCGGCCAGTAGGAGGGTGCTGGTTTTCGGCAGCCGCTCCGTGGCGGTTTCGACTTCGGGGCGATGGATGGAAGCGGCAAAGAGCACCCCAGCGAACATGCCGAGAAGCGCGCACGCCGAAGGCAGGGTGATTGCCAGGCGCAGCCGCAGGTCGGACCACAGCGCGAAGTATGCGGGCGGCCGCTTGACCGCGGCATATGCGGTCTCCGGAGTCTGGGGAGGCCGAGGAAGGCTAGCCTGGATCCAAGGGGTTTCGCTGAGATCGAGGGGTGGGTGGGTGATTTCGCTCATGGAAGCAGAGTAGGAAACGTTCATGGCGAGGTTGTGGCGAAAAAAAGCCACTACCGATAAGTTTGTGCCATGCCCATGCCGACCCCACATACCGTGTCACGTCCCCCTGCCCCTTGGCGGTTGATGCTACGTGCCCTCGTACCTCGACGGCGCCCCCCGGGCATCGACGGCTTGCCTGAGCTGCTTGTGGAGGAGCAATCCATTCCACAAGCCAGGCTCAACGACTACCTAGAGGTTTGCGGCTTTCCCAAAACAGAGCACGTCCCCTTGTCCTACCTTTTCGTCGCCGGTTTCATGCCACAGGTCTTATTGGTCACCGATGCTCGTTTCCCGCTCAAAGCGCTCGGCATGGTGCATATCGGCAATCGATTCGAGCTGCTGCAACCGATTCGAACGGGTTCGAGCTTGACCGTAAAGACCCGGGCTGTCGAAATAGAAACCGTCGCCAAGGGGCGCCAAGTCACTGTCGAGACGATGTTCTTCCAGGGTGGTGTCGAGGCCGCCCGATCGACCTCCGTCAACTTTGCCCGGGGTGGCGGGCATGGTCGCCCCTCAGAGACCAAGGCGGCGGCCGCTCCCGAGGACCTCGAGCCGATCCAATGGCAGCTCGAGCCCACCATCGGGAAACGCTACGCCCGGGTTTCCGGCGACTACAATCCCATTCATCTCTATGGATGGAGCGCGCGGCTGCTGGGTTTCCGTCGTCCGATCGCCCACGGCATGTATTTGGTGGGTCGAGCCTTGGCAGACATCGAGCGCTCCCGGCAAGAGTCGGGCGAGACCGATCTCTTGCGTCGGTTGGACGTTCGTTTCAAGACCCCGACCTTCCTGCCATCTCGGTCAAAGCTCTACCTACGGCGTGAGGCGGAGAGATACTATTTCGAGCTTTGGAACCAAGCTGAGGACCGACCGCATGTGGTGGGTGAATGTGCTTGCTGATGGAGAGTTTTTCCTTTGTGGGTCTCGTCGGCACCGAAAAGATCCAGAGTAGTGGCCCAAAAACACTTTCGACCTGCTAGGATCTCGAAATGAGCGGAACGGACACAGATATGCAGGAGGTCTTCTCTTCGGTCGCTGTCACCGAAGGGGTCAGAGTCGAGGCGAGGTCGCTCTTCGATCCGCATCGATCACGGCCCGAGAGCGGGCAATGGTTCTTCGTCTACACGATTTCCATCACCAACGAAGGGCCGATCACCATCCAGCTCCTGTCCCGCCATTGGATCATCCGGGATGAAGCCGGTGGCCTCGAGGAGGTCCGTGGCCCTGGGGTGGTGGGGGAGCAGCCGGTGTTGGTGCCCGGCGGCACCTTTGAGTACACCTCTGGATGTCCGTTGACCACCGCCACCGGAACGATGGAAGGCACCTACCAGATGGTGAATGAGGAAGGCGAGGCCTTCGAGGTGCGCATCGCGCCTTTCGTGCTCAGCGAGCCCTTCGTCGTCAACTGACCCCCGAGCCGGGCATCCTCACCCGGAGCAAGCCCACTCACGACATCAAGCACGGTCGCGTGAATCCACGACGCTGAAGGCCGAACCAAACGTTGCGCCCGTTCCGGCGTGATACCGATTCAGAATCACTAGATGGCCCTGCGGACCCCCGCTTTGGCGCCCAGGGCCGAAGTGGGGGAGAATAGACGACCCGGCCGGAGCCACTGTGCGCAGATCCGCTCATTGATAGACGCGCAGCGGGCTTCGGCCGGGTCATATGGGAAACGTTTCAGATCGGGAATTCTTACGGAGGTCTTTTTGGCGGCCTCGAGCGGCAGCTCCAGAAAACGCAGACGATCCCGGTCCGACCTGCGACCGTTGCACTGGCGAATTCGAGCCTTCCTTTGGCGACAGATTCGTCGCGGTGCCCGAGCCGCCTGGAGGTGGGTGAGCAGGGCTTGGCGCCGGATGGATACCTTTCATCGGCTGTTGGCGATCGGCACGGTGCTCTTCTTCGTCGTGATTTCTTACCTCACCAGCGCCACGGATCCGCGCTTGCCGTCGAAGAACGTGTGTGAAATGTTCACCAAACGTCCCTCGTGGTTCGTGCACGCCGATCGAGCGGAGAAGCATTGGGGGGCCCGGAAGTCGTTGCTCATGGCGTTTATTCGTCATGAATCCGGCTTTCGCTCCAAGGTCAGACCACCCCGGCGCAAAATCCTTTGGATCTTTCCCGGACCCCGCTTGTCCACTGCCTACGGATATAGCCAAGCCCTAGACTCCACTTGGCGGGAGTATCAGCTCCGACGGCGACGCCCCCGAGCGCGTCGAGACCGGTTCTCCGACGCGGTGGATTTTGTCGGCTGGTATGCCCGTGAGCTGAGCGCCGGCACCGGCATTCCGATGACGGATTCCTACAAGCTCTATTTGGCGTATCACGAAGGACCCGGTGGTTATGCCCAAGGACGCCACCGCAACAAACCGGGAGTTTTGGCCGCCGCAGCCAGAGTCGCCAAAACTGCCGCGCTTTATGAACGCCAGCTCCAAGAGTGTGCCCCGAGGCTCAAGCGTCGTCAGATGGGTTTTCTGGCATTGGAGATTTTACTTCTGGCGGGAATCGCGGCTGCCCTAGGTCTTCTTCTCAAGAAACGCCTGGCACCGAAACGGCCCTAGGCCTTTTTCTCAAGAAGTGCCTGGCACCGTGGAAACGGGAACCGACCGTGGCCTTTCTCAAGAAGTGCCTGGCACCGCCACAGTAGCCTTTCTCAAGAAGTGCCTGGCACCGCCACCGTGGCTTCTTCTCAAGAAGTGCCTGGCACCGAAGAGACGGCACCGCAAAACGCTGTGTCTGTCGGGATGACAGAGAATCTTGCCGACGGAGAATCCCGGATTTGCCGTAACGATCTGCCTCCTAACGCGTAGGTCTATGGGAGTCAGCTGCTCGCGTCGGCAGCCGTTCTGTGGTTCAATCACGACAGCTTCGTTGTCCGTAAATGCTCAAGGATTTTCATGCAACCCACGAAAGCCCCGCAACCCGCCGCCACCGAGACCAAAACCCGACGGCCCAAGGGCTCGCTGCGAGCTTTCCTCGCGGCATGGGCCGATGATCCCCGCCGGGTCGGGGCGATCGCGCCGTCGTCGCCCAAGCTGGCGGCGGCCATGGCTTCGTTTGTCGAAAGCTCTAATCAAGTGGTGGTTGAGCTGGGCGCCGGCACCGGCCCAGTGACCCGGGCTCTGCTCGACGAAGGCATCGACCCCGAGCGGTTGGTCGCCATCGAGCACAGCCCCCGTCTTGCCCAAAAATTACACGAGCAATTCCCAAACGTGAAAGTGATCCAGGGCGACGCCGGAGAAATGCGCCGCTATCTGGGGGATCATGTGGGACGGGTAGGCGCCGTGGTCTCGAGTCTGCCCTTGCGCAGCCTGCCACCCCAAACCGTGGCCAAGATCGTCAACGAAATCGAGCACGTGCTCGCGCCCGACGGAGTGGTGATCCAATTCACCTACGATCCGAGAGTCGGACGACGCTTTGACGAAGCCTTTGAGCGAATCGGCCAGCGTTGGGTTTGGAACAACCTGCCACCCGCCCGGGTCGACGTCTTTCGGCGGCGCACCGCTTAGACGGGTCTCACACCTGCTCTAGGGCGTCCACCAATCCGGAGGATCGCCGGCTGGTTTTGCGAATCGCTGATTCGAGGATGGAGGCCGGTGCCACGAGATCGACCCGCTTCCGCGCTCGGGTGACGCCGGTGTAGAGCAGCTCTCGGCTCAGAAGATCTCCCATCTCTTTGGCGGGCAAGACCAAGAGCACGCGATCGAATTCCGAGCCTTGGCTTTTGTGCACGGTCATGGACCAGGCGGTGGAGAAGGGCGGCAGCTTGGCCAGTGGGAGGCGGCGCAGCGCTTGGTTTGACGGGCCGGAGCTCGACGGGCCGGCTTCGAGGTTGAGACGACTGTCTTGCTCTTCGGGGAAGAAGGCCCAGAGACCCCCTTCATGTTGCCAGATCATGCCCAGATCCCCGTTGAACAGCCGGGTGGAGTAGTCGTTGCTTTCGATCAACACGGGTTGTCCCGAATAGAACCGATCCAGGGTGTTGAATCCCGAGCTTTCCAGGTAGCTCTCCACCAAGCGATTCAGGCGTTGGGTGCCCCAAGGGCCGACCCGGGTGGCGGCGAGTATTCGAAAGGTGGCTAGCCGGTGGAGGGCTTCTTCGGGGCCCTCGGCGGACATGCAAGCGTGCAGCGGATCCTCGAGCTCGCTGAGGACTCGGCCCGCCCGGCTCTTGTCGGGCAGCCCGTGGAGGTGGACGTCGTCAAATGCGGGGTCTTCGAGGGTGTGCAGCGCGGCCCGCTCATCACCGGTGCGGATCGCCGTGGCCAGGGCGCCGATGCCCGGACGGCTCCGGAAGCGGTAGCTGACCTGGAGCTCCACGGCGGCGCCCGCCAGTGGCCTTTTCGATGGCCGTTCAGAAGACCCATCGATAGATTCCGAGGTCTGGGGCCGTCCCTGCCAACCGGATAGGCGCTGAAAGGTGGCGGCCACGGCGACGGGCAGCTCCGGCTTGGGGCCCCGACCCAAGCCGGCGGCGGTGGTCAGATCGCCGAAGACGAAACCGGTGTCGACGCTGGCCAGCTGGTCGCGATCGCCCAGCAGGATGAGGCGTCCGTGGGGCGGCAACGCCACCAGCAGGGAGACCATCATCAACAAATCCACCATCGAGGCCTCATCAACCACCAGGACATCCACGGAGAGGGGCAGATCCCGACCGAATCGGAATCGATCCGTGCGGGGGGAATAGCCGAGCAGGCGATGGAGGGTCGAGGCTTTGCGCGGGATGCGTCCGCGGGTCTCGGGATCCACCGGCAAGTGGGTGAGCTGGTCGGCGATTGATTCCTCCAGCCGCGTTGCGGCTTTGCCGGTGGGGGCGGCCAGGGCAATGCGGGCCTCTGGATCGAGCTCGGCGAGCAAGGCGAGAATGCGGGTGACGGTGGTGGTCTTACCTGTGCCCGGTCCGCCGCTGATCAAGGCGAAGGAGCTGCTCAGGGCGACGCACGCCGCGGCCGCCTGCCAATCGATGTCCGGCCCTTGGGAGGCGTCGGGAAAGAGACGTCGAAAAAGCGGAGTTACCCGCTCCAGCTCCGGATCCGGGTGGGTATCCTCGGCGAGCCGGTTTTTGAGGTCGCCCGCCAGGGTTTGTTCCGCCTGCCAATAGCGCCAAAGGTAAATCCGATCGCGGTGGTCGAGCACCAGGGGTCGGGGTATGGACTCCAGTGACGGCGAGACCGCCACCAAGTCGCTACGTTCCAGCACGCTGCGCCAGGCGTCGCGGCTGGGCAATCGTCCCGCCGGACTGTTGAGATCCTTCTTCTGGTCGGAGTGGGTGGCTAATTTGATGCTTTGGCCCGCCCAACGGTCGAGATGCAAACAGGAGTGCCCTCGGCTACGAAGCTTGGAGACCAAGCCGGCGGTGGTGGCCAGGAGGTCACCTTCGTTGGGCTGCTTCGCCAGTCGTCCTATAAGCGCGGCGAAACGCAGGTCCAGGGGAGATAAGGACTCGGCCTCGGCGATCAGGGGTAGGAGCGGGACACGGGAGCTCAATGCCGAACCTCCTTACCGGAGAGATGGCGGGCCAGGGCGTGAATGAGCGCTTTGGCAGGGCGATCGGCAAAGACACCCCAATGGTGATCACCTTCCTGGGGTGGGTAAAGGGGCGAGCCAGAGGCCGAGGCCCTTTGAGGCTCCGGGGGACTCTTGAGGGTCGCTTTCGTCGGCTGGGCTTCGAAGTGTGGTGCTTCGGCCACCATGGGTGGGCCGAACAGGCTCATCTGCCCTTTGACGGGAGGGGTCGTTGGAGCCGGATCGGCGGCCGCTTCGTTGGGAGCATCGAGGGTTGACGGGTCGACATCGAGCTCTGGGGGCTCGTAAACCATGACGTCCATGGCCGGCAGATCTTCATGGCGTACCGTCTCCTCGGTGGATTGGCCGCCGGCCGCGCGCAGGAAGATGTAGAACACGCCTCCGAAATCGCGCTCATAGCTCCAATCCGGAATCCGAGACTGGAGATAGCGATGGGCGGCGACGGTGTAGAGGTGGTACTGCAGCAGGTAATGATGCTCGATCATGACCCGCATCATGGCGTCATGACCGTAGTCCTCGGCTCGATCTCCCAGATGATTCGATTTCCAATCGACGATGTACCATTTGCCGCCGTGCTCGAAGAGCAGGTCGACGAATCCGGTGAGAAACCCCTCCAGCCGTGAGCGCCCGAGGTGCTCCAGGCGGCGGCAATAGTCGTCTACCCAAGGGCCTTGGGCGTGGGCCCGAAAAAGATCGGAGAGCTCCACTGGCGAAAGGTCGGCGAGCGGGGTGTAGAACTGCCATTCCACCAATCGTTGGGATCGACCCACCGAAGCTAGCTTGAAGCCTTGGCCCGGCAGGGGCTGGGTCATCACCCGATCGATCATCTGGTCGACGGCGGCGATCGGGTCGTAACCGTCGGGGGCGGAGGGATGCGCCTCTCCACGATCCAGCCGGAATCGCTGCAGCACACCGACGACTTTCTCCTTGGCAGATGCTTGGCGATGCTGCGGGAAGTCGATTTGCTCGAGGATCTGGTGCAGGCAATCGCCCGCCCGTGGACCACGGGCAAAGGCAAAAAGCTGCTCAGGCCGAGCAGATACGGGGCGTCGCCCGACATCTGGAAGGTCCGGGTCACCGTGATCCGGCGATTCCCGCTCGCCGTCGCGCACCAAGCTCGAAAAGCTGGAAATTCGCCATGGCACGGCCCGCGGCCATGCTGCCGCCGGGAAGCTCAGCGCCTGGAGCTCGGACCTACCTTCGGATGGGGCGGCTCGACGGCTCGATTCCGCCTGATCCTCCAGGATTTGTAGTCCCATGGTGTCGTTGCATTGGGCGACCAGGGCTTTGAGATCCGCCAGCCACTCGGAGCGGCGAGTCCTCAGAGCCTCGACCTCGTGAGCCACCCGGCGGGCGACTTGGTGGGCGTCTCCCCCCTGCTCTTCGACCACCGGCGCCGGCAGACCCGCTTGGTGTCGATGGAGGAGGTAGGCGAGGGCCGATAAGCCGGAGGCTCCGCCCCGGCCGAAGTCGCCCCAAACTACGACACAACGGCGTTTGGCCCGCGTCAAAGCCACGTAGGTCAACCGGAGGTCCTCCGCCAGACGCTCCGCTTCGGCCAGGGCGAGGTGGGTGTCCAGCTCGTCCGATCCACAGTCGTAGACCACTTGGTCAGGGCTCAGATGGGCGGAAACGGGCGCCCTGTCCACCGCCTGGCTCTGCCACAGAAATGGGCAGAACACCACCTCGTATTCCAAACCTTTGCTCTTGTGTACCGTCACCAAGCTCACCGCCATGGAATCGCTTTCCAGGCGTAGCTCCGCGGCGTCTCGATCGTGCTCTTGGACCTCGGCTTCGGCCCGGGCCCAGGCGATGAGGGCGGACGCTCCAAATCCCCGATCGTGGATGGCTTGATGCAAAAGCTCCACAGCGTGTTGGAGATTGGTCAATCGACGCTCGCCGCCGTCGATGGACAGCAGGCGGTGGGGCACGTCCTGCTCGTCGAGCAGCAGGCTCATCATGGCGATGAATCCCCGCCGGAGCCAGACCTCTCGATAGCCGTCGAAGCGATCCACCAAACGCTGGAAGGCTCCGTCGTCTCGTTGCAATTTGTGAATGGCCGCGGCGTCGTCTCCCCAGGCCAGGGTGGCGCAGGCGGCTCGCAATCGATCGCCACGGGCGGGATCGAGCACCGCCTCCAACAGTCTCAGCAGATCTTCCATTTCCTCGGATTGGAAGATGTCACCGGAACGCCCGACCACCGACGGCACACCGACCCGTCGCAAGCTCTCCTGGAGTCCGATGGCTTGGGCGTTGGTGCGAACGAGAACGGCGATGTCTCCGGGGCGAAGCTCCCGGCCTGTCTGGCCGTCCCCCTCGGTCAAGCGCAGCCCAGAGCCGAGCAGACGGACGATTTCTTGGGCGACGTGGGTCTGGATGGTGGCTTCGGCGCGAGCTCGGCTGCTTTCCTCCGGCAGCCACATCCATTGGAACGCCTTGCCGTGATCTCCCTCGAGATCCCTTCCCGCCACCGGCTGCGCTGGGCTCACGGGTCGAAAGGGAATTTCGTCGAAAACGAAGGGATTGGGCGCATGGCTGAACAGGCTGTTGACCGCCGCCACGAGCCGGCCGCCGCTACGCCAATTCTGACCGAGGGTGTAGGCATGGGTCGCGTCCCGACGGGCGAGAAGATAAGCGAAGATGTCGGCGCCGCGGAATCCGTAAATGGATTGTTTGGGATCGCCCACCAAGACCAAGGGGCAGTGCCGGAAGAGGCCTTTGAAGATCTCGTATTGGATCAGGTCCGTGTCTTGGAATTCGTCGATCAGCGCGGCTCGGTAGCGATGGGCCACCGCACGCCGCAATCGGGGGCCGTGGCGCGGATCATGGAGGGCTTCATGCAGGCGGTGCAGGAGGTCGTCGAAGGCCAAACAAGCATTGCGCTCTTTGTGGTCTCTGAATCGTTGGTGCAGCCGTTCCAAGAAAGCGCATCGCAAGGCGTGCTCGAGAGTCGTGAGTGCATCGAAGAATGGGTCGATCTCTGCTAGGCCCGGCAACCGTTCCAAGTCCCTCTCTTTGCCGGGAGGAAGCGCCGAAGCGAGGGACGCGGGGCGTAGCAGCTTCAAGGCCCAGAGCCCGTCTCCGAATCCGGCAGTTTCGGTCTCAGGACTTTGCTCGAGATCTTGGCCCAGGCCTTGATCGAGGAAGCTCTGAGCAGCTACCAGAACCTCCTTGAGCCGCTCCGGGCTCGACAGCTCGGAGCGATCTCGGAGCTTCAACCGGGAGAGCGCCAGCCGCAACCGAGCTCGGTCGAAGCGGTCGGAGAGCGTTTGGTAGGCCCCTTCGACTTCGGCCAAAGCGACCTGGGGCGTCAGAGGTGAGGGCAAAATCACGGTGCGAGGGTGTCGCTGCCAATGCCGGTAGTCCGCTATAAAGCTTTGGGGTCCCAGATCTTGCTCGGAGACCCACAGCCCGACGAAGGGATGGCTCAAGTCTTGGCGAGCGAGCAAGCGGCGCCAAACGTCCCGGGCGATCTCCGCCAGAAGGCCATCGTCGTTGTCGAGAAATTCCAGCTCGAAGGGCAGACCGCTTTCGAACGCGCTCTCCTCCAACACCCGCTTGCAGAACCCATGGATGGTGGCAATGGTCAGCTCGTCGAAGTCGAGCAAGGCACGGCGCAGGGCTTCGACCCCTTCGGCGCCGCCATATTGCTGTTGGAGCGCCAGGAGAAAAGGATCTTCTGCTTGCTCACTTCCGGCGAAGAGCTGGTAGGCCTCCCGGAGGGCGGAGCGAATACGCCCTCCGAGCTCCTCGGTCGCCGCGTTGGTGAAGGTCACCACCAGGATCTGGCTGACCGGCAGCTCTTTCTCCAGGATCAGTCGCAGCACGATGCCCGTGAGGGTGTAGGTTTTGCCGGTGCCGGCGCTCGCTTCGATCAGCGTGGTGCCGGGTGGTATTGGGGTATCGATCAGGTCTAGGACTTGATCTGCCGGAGTGAGGGAACCGCCGTCCTCGGAGGCGGCGGAGCTGGGGTATTCCGTGCTCATCGTGGCACTTCCCGGATGGCGGCGAGGATCGGCAGCCAGACTTTCTTCGCCCAATGGGAAAAATCGGGATCGTCGATGGGGTCGACGCCACGGAAGGCGAGCCGGACGTATGGATCCTCGGAGACGGATTGTATTTGGGGCTTACCGGCGGGTCCTCCTCGTCCTTCGAAGGCGGTGCGGGCTTTGTCCTCGGGGCTCAAACGCGCGGGGTTTCTCGGGTCGGCGAGCTTCAGGCTCTGCTCGGCGAAAGCATGGGAGGGCTCGGGGAAAAAGGGCAGGGCGCGGCCGAGCCCTCTGCGGTAGCCGTGCAGGATCTCCTCGAGACGGGTATCCACGTCGATCGGCGGCTCCAAGCGCAGGGTCTGGCCTTCGCCGATGAGCAACGCGGAGGGGACTGAAAGCCCCCGTGAGCTCGCATGGCGACACACCACCAGGAGCTCGATCCAGGCATCGAGCAGATCTTGTGGGCGGATCTCACCGCAGCGCAGGGATTGGATCTGGTGGAATTGCCCCGCCTCATCTTGAGTCCCGTGAAGGATCGCGCCGGTCAGACGGAATCCCAGCTCGTCATCGGGGATGTGCAGATCGATGGCCAAGGGCGGTGCCGATCGAAAGGGGGGTAGCGCGTCCAAGAAGGCTTCCACCCGTCGACTCTGGCGAAGCATTTGATGGCGGCCGACCCCTTGGGCGGGAAGACGTCCTTGGGCACGCAGCATCCCCATTTCGAGAGCTTCCACCGCGGCCAAGGGCATGTCGTCCAATCCGTGATCCGAGCCCTGGGTTTCCTCCGGCCTATTCCCGAGACTTCCGTCGTCATCGGCGAGGAGTCGGCGACCCAGGCGGCGGGCCAACATCCATTGACGGATTTCAAAGGCTTCGAGACCGTCGATGAGGAACGGCTCACTCTCCGACTCGGCCTCGTCTTCATCGGGCAGCCTGACCCCGAGGCTCCTTTGGCTGAAGTGACGACAGGGAAGGCGCCAGAAACGGCACAGCTCGTCGATGCGGACTTCGAGCTCCACGGGGCCGTGGCTTTCGAGCAGGGCGTCCTCTAGGCCGGGCAGCTCTTCGTCGGCGAATCGGGGCACGCCATGACGGTGCGCCGTTAAAGCTTGTGCCGCGCGGGCGTCTTCTTGGGAGTAACTGCGCAATCGATCGTCGGGCCCCGAAGAAACCCTGGCCGACTCGGGCTCAGGGGGCGGAAGCTCGACGTCATTTTGGAGATCATCGGTCTGGAAATAGGCCGGGCTCCACGGCTGCAAGCGATGCTCCACCCAGAGCAGGTCACGGGCGGCCCGGTCGGAGCCGTCGGCGGGGAAAAACGTGCGATCGATCTGATCCATCAGCTCGGCCAGAACCACTGACGGCTCCCGCTGGGAGCTGTCCTTCTGGGATCGACCCACGAAGCTGAGGATCCATCGATCCTGCGCCGCGAGGAGCGTTTCCAGGAAGAGATAACGATCATCATCGCGCAGGGAACGATCCCCGGCTTTCGGAGATGCCGCGATCAGATCAAAGGTGCGTCGCACGTCCTGTCGTGGGAAGGCACCGTCGTTCAAACCCGCGATGCAAACCACCCGAAAAGGGATCGTGCGCATGGGTTTGAGGGCGCAGAACGTGACGCGGCCGTCGATGAATCCACTGCCGAAGCCGGAGGCATGGAGAACGGAAGCCAAATGGTCTCGGACCACCCGGGGCGAGATGGCCTCATTCAGCCCTAGACTCGCCTGCAGCCCGGCCAGCTTGTTGATCTCGTCTCGGATCCACTGCAAACCTCGCTCTTCAGCTTCGGATTCAGCGGCGAAGAGCTCGTCCACCGCCGTCAGGGTGACGTCGACCCAATCGTCGAGAGGCCGTTCCCGGCCCAGGACGCGCAAGGCGTGGAAGAGCCGTTCCACGTAGGTGGCGAATCGGCCGACCGCATCCGCGACCCCGGCGGTATCGCCGGCGAATGGAGCAATGCCAGCCGGCAGAGTCTCTTCGAGCCGTGGGCCGGAGCCCACGGCGTAACCCATCAACAAGCGATCCAGTCCGGCTCGCCAGGTATTAGCGTCCCACGCCGGCAGCTCGAATTCCGTCTGCTTTTGTCGGCCGTCCATGGCCCAGCGGATTCTCACGTCCTCCACCAAGCGGCGCAGGGTGGGCAGCTCGTCCACCGCCAGCTCGAATCGGCGGCGGATGGCTGGGGTGTCGAGCAAATCGAAGACCTGGCGCACAGTGAGGCGGCTGCCGACCAAATCCAGGATGTCGAGGAAGATCTCCGAGGGCGGTTGCTCCCGCCCGGCGCGGCGGTCGGCGATGGAGAAGGGAAGCCTGGGGGTGGCGTCATGGTCGACCCCAAACACCGCTTGGATGTAGGGCCCGTATAGCTCGATGTCGGGCACCTGCACCAGAATATCTCCGGGACGCAGGTCGGGATCGCGGGCCATGGCGTCGAGCAGGCGGTCCCGCAGCACTTCCATTTCCCGCAGCGGTGAATGGCAAGCGTGGATCTCGATGGAGCGGTCCGCTGGATCGAGGGGCAGGCGCGGGTCGACCTCGTCCGACCCAGGGGAGCCGCGGTCGATCAAATGAAGAATGTCGTGTTGCAGCACGTGCAAGGCCGTGTCGTCGCCGGGATCTTCGAATTCGACGTCTTGCCAGGCACCGCCGGTTTCGTCGGCTTGTTGCAGAAGATTGAAGAAGTCACGTCCTTGTCGGCCGAGGGCCGCCAGTAGAGCATGGCCTTGCTCGAAGTGACGTTCCTCCAACAGCTGATCGGGCCGGAGCTTCATCCTGCGAGCCAGCCGAGCGGTTTCGCGATCGGACCGAAGATCGCCCCAATAGTGATAGGTGGGGCTGACGAAATAGACCGCGACCGGCAGATGCCGTGCAAGGGCCGCCAAGAGCTCGATGAAAATCGGCGGTAGGCTGGAAATTCCGACCACGGAGACCCTCGAGGGCAGGCCTCGGGGAGGCTGATCGGTGGCCAGGGCGTCGATCAGCTGATCTAGCCGACGATGCAGAGGAGCGTCGGTCGCGGCCTTGGCGTCATCACGGGTTGAGCCCAACACATCGCGCCACAGCTGGGATTGCCACCGCTCGGAGATGGATTCCGGGTCGCTGAGGGTCGGTTCCGGATCCAGCTCCCAGCCGCTCAACATCTCGGGCCGAAACATCTGATAGTCGTCGAAGAGAGCAGCAAGTCGGGAAGAGAGCTGGAGTCGCTTGCGCTGATCGGGATCTCCCTGGAGATAGGCGAGATAGGCGCCGCCTTCAGCGGAGGGATCGGCGGCATTGGATTCGGCACCGAGCAAATGGGTGAGCTTTTGAAAGAGGCGCCATGTGAGGATCTCGCGATCGAAGAGGCTGACCCGACGGTCACCGATGGCCTCTGTGGCCGGTAGGTCTTCACCGTCGAGCACCCGGCTCGCGAGCCAGTGGCAAAAAGGGCGAGGGAAGGGGGTCGTCAATCCTCCGGAGATGCCGTGCCGAGCGGCCAGCTGAAGAGTCAGCCAGCGTTGCATGCCCTGGCTTTGGGTGACGAAGATTTCCCTTTCCAAGGGCGGAAGGGGAGACTCGGCCATGACCTGGGCAAGGCGTGCGACGAGCACGTCTAAACGATTGCTGGTGTAGAGGGTCAGCTCGGACATCATGGGCGGAGGAGAATAGCCGAACCGGCGATGGGATGCGAGGGGCGAGCCCGCTCGGGGCTGATCCCGGGTAAAGATGCGGCGCCGTTCGGTTCTGGTTATGATGCCCATCCTTTCCTCTCATGAATGGGCTTCGTCCGCCGGCGGCCCATCCAACGGTTGATGGAGCGGCTCAACGATCATGGCCAGGAAGCAGAAATCTAAATCCTCGAAGTCGTCCCGGGCGAAATCCAAAGGATCACCAGCACCCTCGGGCTCGTCGTCGGGCTCCTCTGCGGGCGCGTCGTCGGGCCCCGCCACGGGTAGGTCTCGCGGTCCCAAACCGGCCACATCGTCGGGCGGGCGGGGGGATTGGGCTTGGGCCCTGGCGCTCAGCGCGGTGGCGTTCGTGCATCGGTTTTTCTTTTTGCAATCCAATCGAGATCGAGAGTGGCCGTTCTCCATCTTCTACGAGGGGGATTCAGAGGCCTACTACCGCTTTGCGCGAGCTGTGCTCGCCGGCAAACCCTATGATGAGGGGCTACCTTTCCATCCCCCTGGGTTCGCCTATGTTTTGGCGCAGGTCCACGATTGGTTGGGTGCCGGCGGAGAGAGCGCTTCGGTGCCGCATCTGCAAGTCAAAATCATGCTCGCCGCGTTTTCGAGTCTATCGGTGGGCCTGCTTTATCTCTTGATACGGCCTTATCTCGGCCGCACGGTGGCGATTCTTTCTTCATTATTTGCCGCTTATCATTTCGGCCTGTACGTGCTGGCCATCGCCCCGGTCACGGAGGGGGTCTATTTGACCCTGCTGCTCGCCACTTGGTTGCTCTTTTCCCGTGGGATGTCGAGCGCGGTCACCGCGCCGGGCGCTGAGCCCAAGGACAGCGTCCTGGTGACTGTCGCCGTCGGGCTGATGTGTGGCGGTCTAGCCCTCACCCGAGCGGAGTCTATGCTTCTGCCTTTTGTGTTGGTCATTCTTTGTGCCCTGGGATGGTGGCTACGCCGTCGGGATTCGGCCGGCGAGTCAGCGCCCTTCGCGTTGGCCTGTCGTCCTTGGATCCTGCTGTTGCTGACCTTTGGATTTACGATTTTGCCCTGGACGGTGCGAAATCACCGCGCTTTGACCGAGCTCAATCAATCCTACGGGGATCGCTTGGCAGAGCCGATTCCCACCTTCGTGCCGATCACCATCTACGGTCCTCTAAATCTGGCGCTGGCCAACAACGAGCTGGCGGACGGAACCTTTTCGCGAGACTTTATGTCGTCGCAAAAATTGCAGGGCAACCTGGATCTAGAAGACCCCCAGCATCTGGATTTCATCTTGCACGGCGATCGCCACGCTCGGAAGTGGATCCTGGAGAACCCGACGGACTTTGTGGATTTGGTGGGCAAAAAGTGGGAGCTGGTGTCGACGACCTTGACCCTGGGTTGGACTCAATGGAATTGGCCGGGTGGGTTGGACGGCTTGCGTCGGCCGGTGGATATTTTCACCCCTGAGTCCACGGTGCTTCGGCCGTTTCTGGGGATATACCTGCTCATCGGCGTCATTCTGTGTGCTCTGGCGGGTCCCGAGTCACGGCGGTGGCTGGGATTGGTGGCCGCGGCGTCGATCATCGGTGTTATCAGCACCACCATGTTCTACGGCTACGTCCGCCAAGGCCTGCTCCTGCTGCCGTTCTTCTTCAGCTTTGCCGGTGTGAGTAGCGCGGTGCTGCTGGATCGCGGTCTTGGGGTCCTTCGGGAGCGTCGATCACCGGGTAGATCCTGGCTCGTCATGCTCGGCGTCGTGGCTCTGTTGATGGCGCTGCTCGAGGTCTCGGGCCGTGATGCCAACCGGAATTTTGAAGCGACGGGCAGCACGATTCCGGGGTCGCATAAGCTCAATCGGGATCAACCGATTACGTTGAAGCTTTTGCCGGCTGAGGATCAGCGTCGCTGAGTCGACTGCGAAGTGGCCGAGCTCGAAATGCCCGAATCCGAAATGCCTGGCACCCAACTCCCTTCTCGATCTCGAAATGCCTGGCACTTCGGCCTGGGTACCTAGCGTTGGACTAAGAAAACGAAACGCCAAGACGAAACGCCTGGCACCTCCCAATCCGGGCACCTCCCAATCCGATTTTTTCAAAGGAAATTTTCCCAAAGCGCAGAATTGAAGAGCATTTTTACGTCCAATCTTCTTAGGAAGGGGCAGAAGCGTAGCTTCGGAGACCGAAATCTTTCGGAAAACCCTTTCATAGGAGGATTGCCATGGGTAGAGAGCTTCGATTCGTTCCCCCCAACAGCCTGCAGCACGTCACCGACGTCACCTTTCAAAACCGCCACTTCTTGCGTCCCTCCAAG
>JAUIJL010000049.1 GCA_030431255.1 Thermoanaerobaculia bacterium
GACGGGATGACGGGATGACGGGATGACGGGATGACGGGATGACGGGATGACGGGATGACGGGATGACGGGATGACGGGATGACGGGATGACGGGATGACGTCACTCAACTATGACTTCAAGATCTCATGCTTCCATGACTCCATGCAATCATGTATTTTATCTCGAAATCTCTATCCACCATGAAAGCAACACGCCATGCCAGCAACACATCATGCCTTCAAAAGGCCATTTCACCAACCCACTATGCTGTCCAACGGCCATGGTTACATCACATCATATCAGCATGAAGGCATGCTCTCATCTACGGCCTGAGCTCATGACATCATGGCTCGAATCCTTCATGCGTTCACCATCTCGAACATCCCAGGCCCCTCGATGCAAGACGCTATGTTGTCAGCCCACTCGATTTCCATGCTTCGGAGGGTCAAGGCACCAAAAACTCCATGACGGAACCCTACAAAGCAACATGCCATCAAAACAGCATGCCGTCAAAACAGCATGCCGTCAACACCTCATGGCTTCAGGGCTGAGCTTCTGCAGAGCTTCCACCCCTCTAAGCATATTCAGCAGGAGCTCTGATGTGACACGCGCCTAGGAGCCGACGCCGCTCGTCTACGACGAGCACTCCGTTCGAGAATCGCCCCCTGAGGCGCCCAGGGCCGCTCTGAGCCACGATCTCGGTCGCTCCACAGCTAGGAGCAAGGTGAGATCGAGATCGACGCGTGAGGGGGCTCTTGAGGAGCTGCCGCTTCAACCTCGATCCGCTCCGTGTCGAGCCGAGCGATGTCATGACTCCATCCTTTCATTGCACATTGCTGTCTTTGCACCAAAGCGACACGGTATAAAGTTTCAGGAACCGAAAACTCGATCGACGCCGACGTTGCGTACGAGAACCGTCACCAGCAGCGCTCTGGACCTGTTCTGAGCCTCGATCTCGACTTCTTAGTACCGGGGGCAGGGCATACGTCGAGATCGGCGCGTGTAGGCACCCTGAGAGATCCAATGCCAGAACCCGGATCACCTCAGTTGCGACCTAAACTTGTCGGGTTTGTGCAAATGATTCTTGAAAAAATTAGTCGCCGCTCCGACTGAAACTGGTCTCATGATTCTGATCAGGGATATTGAAGACATATTGTGAGGTGCATAAGCCCTTTAAAGTCAACACTTACGCAGGGGTTTTAGCCCTGAAGGTACGAAGATACCCTGGGTTTAGGCCCTCGACCGTCGAAAACGAGCCGTCTTTTCGTCCCTGGAAATACGAAAAAGCGAGGGGGTTTCGTCCCCGGAGATCTGTGGAAACTTTGCATTTTCCACAGCTTTTTCCACAGAAAATCAGTACTTTTCCACAGAAATCGTCGAGTTTTCCACAGTCCGCTCGACGGCGAGACTCCGCCTGGATTGGTTTAGACCCTGGAAATACGAAGCAGCGCGTGTCGATGGTTGACCCAGATAGGTTTAGACCCCGGAGATACGAATTGGTGAGGGTGAGAGAGAGCTTTTGGGACCTTCGTTGGTTTTGTCCCTGCAGGTACGAGAGTTTGGACCCTGGAGATACGACAGGTTTATGCCCTTGAAATACGAAGGTTTCGACCCTCGGGCAGCGAAAACTGGACGGAATCTCGGCAAACCTGGCTCGACAGGCTCCGGTTTCGACCCTACGGCATCGAATCTCCATTCGAAAGGCGAAGGATTTCGAGATTCTGAGCCCGTTTTGTCAGGGTTGCCGGCGGAGTGGGGTAGGGGTTGTAGGGGTTGCCGGCGGTCGATCGATCTCACGGCCTGGAATAGCGATCCGGTAGTGGCGGAGCTGCCAAATATGTCGTATTTGGAGGGTCTAAACTCCGCAAAGGATCGTATCTCCGGGGTCTAAACTCCGCGAGATATCGTATTTGAAGGGTCTAAACTGCGTACGAAACCGAGAAGCAACGTGAAGATTCGTATTTGGAGGGTCTAAACCTTCGAGTTCGTATTTCGAGGGTCTAAACCCAAACCTCCAAGAGGCTCAAGAGCCGCTGATGGTGCGTGCCAGGAGCTCCCTCGGCTCTCGCTTGCCCGAGGTGATCAAGGTCTGGCTGGGACCGACCTGTAAGCCCCATTGCTTCCTGGGCCGTCCACCTTTCGGGTTCCGAATGGGCTCCATCTCGATGATGCGCGCTTCCAAGCGATTGCCCGTGGCGAGCATGATCTCCTCGTGAAATCCACGCAGGGTTTCGATCGTCCGGCTGTCGGATTGGTTGCCCGATTTGAACATCTCCATCAGCACGGAGTGGGGCACGACGCTCGACGAACGAGCGGCGCCACATCGATGGGCCAAGAACACGAGATAGTCCCATCCCAGGGGGCGATTGACGAACTTCTTGAGCAGGTCCATCCGTACGATGAGCTGGTTCTCCGACGAGCGGAGATAGTTCATCAGCTGCTGAGAAATCTGCACGTAATAAGGAGATCCCTCGATCGTCAGCTGACCGGACCCTTCGGCCGCCAAGCGCCGCCGCGTGGGCATCGCCCATTCCTCGATGACCCTCATGCCGACTCCGACCACCATGTCGTGATGGCGGTCGTTGCCGTCGATCAGCTCGATGTCGACGTTCAAGCCCTTGAGCCGGTTCAACCGTTGCCGAAGGTCCCGGTACTGGCTACCGGAGCGGCTGAGGCCGAACTCTTTCAGCAAGTCGCCGACGTTCTCGAAGCTGACCCGCGCGGAATCTTGTTTGACCGCAAGGTCTTGAATGCCGGCGAGCACGAAACGGTCCTCGCCGAAGGGCATCTTGGATCCACCCGCTGCGGTGTAGGTCACCCGGATCTTGAATCCGGTGCCCAGCTGCAGCTCCCGCACCACGGTATGCTCCTTCGTCTTGGTACGAGGAAGCCACGCGAGCGCGATGGACCTGGCGAAAGTAAGCGCCAGTGATCGTTCTTTCGACTGAAGCTCGTTCTCGATGGCCGACGCGATTTGGTTGCTCTCTTCGACACGCACCAATTGGAGGTCGCGTTTGGGCGGTTCCACGGCGCGGATCGGCGGATCGGGAAGATCGGGTGTAGAGAATTCCAATTTCTTCATAGATACCTCGTGAATTCTTATCGGGACACCTTACGCCGGCCCGCCGAGGTCGTCAACGTCAAGTAATTTCTAGGCGAGAGCTCAAGCGATACTTCACCGCATCTCGAAGCGAGAAATTCGCTCCTAGGCAGGCCCGTTGGACTGAAGCCATGAGCTGTAAACCAGGTGACGGCTCGGCCGCCGTAGACGTTGAAGCTTGCTTATAAGCGACTTATTTTCAGGTGCTTGCGTTCCAGAAAAGGAAACCTGCCTTCTCCGTTTCCGATTCTCCGATCAAGTTGCCTTAGTAGGTTTCATGCTCGCCGCCTGGACGGATTCGGTAGGTGTTTGAAGGTCGATTCTCGAGCAGAGCTCAAATATCACTTGAGCTCTCGTTGAGGGGCTGAACTACCCTCGGATGACAGTTGAAGAGGTGTGCCTCGGTGAGCATAGCTGATTCTCGATATTTCTATTTACGCCGATCGCCAGCTATGGCATCGTATATACGTCGCCCCCGTCCACGGGGCCGACGATATCCGATGCCGCCGGCCGCCTTCGGCGGTTCGAAGTCAGGCTCGATTCCCTTCTCGCCACATTTCATTCGACTCCGGGATAGGTCCCGGGAAGGACGGAAATGTCGGCGGACCCCTCCCTCCGCAACAAGCTGCTACCGGTTCGATTGACCGAGCGAGAGCTGGTCGACATCGACGCCCGTGCCCGAAAGCTGGGTTGGACCCGCTCCCGCTGGGTGCGCACGACGCTGCTTTCCGGCTCGCCGCCCGTCCCCGAAACCGACGCCGAGCTGCGCGAGTTGATCGCCGAGTTGCTGCGCCTCCGCTTTCAGCTGAAACAGGTGGGCAACAATCTCAACCAGCTGGTTCGCCTCATCCACAGCCGACAGGTTCACACCACCGAGGGTTCCGAGCAGATGCTCGAGCGTCTGGCGGAATCGGTCCGAGCCGTGACCGAGCAGCTCGACGACCTGCGACGGTTGCTGCACCGTCGGCGAGGGGAGCCCTGAGCGGTGGTGATGGCGTGGAAAGGGGGAGCGGTCAGCTCCGGTGGACGACGCACGGGGCTGACCGCCGGCTTCGTCGGTCTCGGGGATTATTTGGAGAACGGGCCGCGAGGTCTGCGCAGAGATTCGGATCGGCGTGGACACCGCATGCTGGCGTTCGGTTCCAACTTCGGCGCCGAGTCCGTGGACCAGGGGGCCTGGGAAATGGAGGTCACGGCCGACGGTCGAGACGGAGTGAAGAAGCCCGTCTACCATTTGGGGTTCTCGTTGCCCAAAGACCCGCGGACCGGTGAGCCGTTGGAGCGGCTCCATCCCGAGCAATGGCGGGAGCTGGTGCATCGGGCGATCTCCGAGCTGGGATTGGACGCCCATCAAGTCTTGTGGGTGCTGCACGACGACGCCGGGCACGAGCATGTGCATCTGATGGTGAACCGGGTGCCCCAGGACGAGGAGCTTCCCGTGTGGCGTCCGAGTCACGATCACTATCCGCTGCGGCGGGTGGCCCGGTGGTCCGAGCGTCGGTTCGGTCTCGAGATCCAGGCCGAGCCCGGCCAAAGCCGTAGCCGTAGCCGACGATCGGATCGGGAGTTTCGGGCAGTTCGTGCGGAAGGTATGGCGACCTTCTGGACCGACACGCTTCCGGCTTTCCGTCAGTCCGTGTCCTGGCAGGACCTGGTGGAGCGGTTGGCGAAGCGGGGTTTTTCGCTGAAAGAGGCGTCGAATCGTGCCGGTTTGGTGCTCCATCATTCCAGTGGCAGCCACAAGGCGTTGAGCGACGTCCACCCGAGCCTTGGTAGTTCAGGCCTAGCGACCCGCTTTGGCGAGACGTGGCAAGAGGCCCTGGATCGCGGTCTCGTCCAACCCGAACCGGCGCAAGACACCCGCAAGCCGCTCACCGTCGACCGGCTGCTGAACGATTTGCAGGCCCATCACGGAGTGTGGACCCTGCGCGACGCCCGCTGGGTGGCCCGGCCGTTTCCCAACGGCGAGCAGGTGATCGAAGAGGCTCTGCGATCCGAGCGGCTGTTGCGGCTCGAGGGCGGACGGTTTTCCACCCGCGAGCACGCCCAGGTGGAGGAGCGGGTGTTCCGGACCCTGCACACCGTGCGCACCCGGATCGATCACACCGTGCCCGTGGCCGCCTCGGGACTCTCGACTCGGGAGCATCGTTGGGTGGTGGAGGAGTCGGTGGGTCGACAAGGTCTGTTTTTGATCCAAGGACCGCCGGGCTCGGGCAAAACCACCGTGGCTCGGGCTATCGCTGACTCCTACGCGGCGGCCGGCTACCGAGTGATCGGCGCCGCGGTGACCGGCAAGGCGGCCCAAGGTCTGCGGGAGGCAACGGGCATCGACGCTCGAACGGTGGCCGCGTGGCGTCTGCGCTGGAAAAGGCAGTCAGGTTCGTCGAGCGGCGGGGTAGGGGAGAACAGTGGGGTAGGGCAGGGGAGCCGGGAGTTGATCCTGGTGGACGAGGCGAGCATGTTGTCGGTGCTCGACCTCGACGTGCTCGTTACCCGGGCCGAGGCGTCGGGCGCCAAGCTGGTGCTGATCGGTGATCGGCGTCAGCTGCCGCCCGTGGGTCCCGGGGATCCCTATCGACGCCTGGTGCAAGACCACGGGTCCGCGGTGTTGACCGAGATTCACCGTCAGCAGGTGCCGTGGATGCGCGAAGCGGCGGAAGCCTTGGGTCGCGGTGAGTCGGTTGCGGCCCTGCAAGCCTTCCGCGAGCACGACCGAATCCACTGGTTCGGCACCACCGCCGACGCCCGAGCGGCCCTCGCGATGTCGTGGTTCGAGGATCGGACGTCCCGTCCGGACGAGTCGTCGATCCTGCTCGCCTACCGGAACGCCGACGTGAGGGCGATCAACGACCTGATCCGTAGCCTTCGCCGACGCCGGGGCGAGCTGGG
>JAUIJL010000040.1 GCA_030431255.1 Thermoanaerobaculia bacterium
AGCACAGCTGATCGTGGTCGAACGGGTGCCGTTCAGCCGGCTCGCTCAGCAGATGCCCGCCGACCGGGCACCGCCGTCGGAGGGATTCACGTGACCACCTCTCGGCAATGTCGGTTCTCCACAGTCGTCGCCCTAGCGGCGACTGACAGGAGAGGTCTGCCCGCGTCGCCGCTTTCGGATTCCCGCAAGCCTCCGTATCCGCCCAATCCACAGGATCGGCCCGTATCAGGTCGCCGCCAGGGCCGTTGGTGCCGCCTATCGGCGTCCTCGAATGCCGGTAGGTGGCTGCGGACGGGGCAGATCGGCGGTATAATGCCCTTCAACACCTTCGTTCTCGAAAAGAGAAGGCCCGCTGTCCAACCCAGGCGCTCGAGCGAAGGCCGGGGCTCGGATTCAAACAGTCGATAAAGGGAGTTGGGTTTGTGACGAGTTGTATAAACATTTACGTTCAAGCGGCCTCGCTCAGCGCCTGAGTCGTTGTGCGACACGATGTCGCTTTAGGAGGTCCTGCACGAAGACCTAAGCCTCTCATTGTGAATGGCTTACCGTCAAGCGGCCAGGTCCTATATTGCTAGGTAAATCTATGGGTCTGAATAAAGAGCGACCCGGACAATGTGCCGAAGCGTCCTCGGACGCGGGATCCGAAATCGCGAGAAAGTAAGGTTCTCCTGGTAGCTCCAAACCGGGTAAGGGCTAGAAAGTGGGTATGGTGAACATATGTGAATCGGCCGCTCGGTTCGTCACGCGCGAGCAAGCTAAAGGAGCTGACAAGCTTGGACCAAAAGGTGATGAGGATCGGAAGGAGCCACGAACGGCAACTCCTCGCAATCATTGAGCCCTCCGGACTATAGCCGGCACCTAACCCCATATGTACTTCTAAAGTGGAACGTGGAAACCCTTTATATCCGCCGGAGTTGAGTATGACCCGATCCTTCCTCCCCGACTGCCGAAAGAAGCAAGAAGGCTGGGATCGTTCCGGTCGGCGTATGCCGTTCGGCTTCGGCAAGCAGACCGTAAGGAATGCCCAAGGATGTGGAGGAAAGGATGTTGGAAGAAGCGAACGCCGGCCTGTAATCGGTCGGATACCGGTTCTAAATTTGCCGGGTCCGAAAGGGAGCCCACGTCCAACAGGTAAGCCATCGCAAGATAGCTTGGAGAACCATCTTTGCAGGGGAAGGCGAAAGAAGGTCGAAAGAGCCTGCGCACCCTTGAATTCACGTCAGTAGATGAGACTTGATGGCTGCAAGTGTGTATTGCGAAGGAGATCCGATGTAGACTTCGTTTCAGGACGAAGACAACTGGATTTCCGGGCCGGTCGACCGGCCTTTGGTGAGCTTGAGCCGTATGCTGGGAAACTGGCACGTATGGTTCCTAGAGGGGCTTGGGGTTGGCAACGACCCCAAGGCTACTCGACCGCAAATGCATACTCTGATGATCTCGGCCACGGATTTATCCAACACGTCGGTTTTCTTCGAGCGGAGATTTGTCTTGACAGAGAGGCTCTAGTCTAGTGCACCGAAAGGATCGATTATGAAAGTTGTTTTTCACTTTAGTTTCAGTCTGGGACTACTCTTCGTTGCCTTCACCTCGCCTGCCGGAAACCTGATCTCGAACGGGGATTTTGAGGCAGGAAATGCGGGATTCTCATCGGACGCGACTTTCGTGCCAGAACCCGACTCTATCGAGGAAGGTGAGTATTCAGTTAGGTCCGATGCCTCCAGCGTGAATGCGAGTTGGTCTGGTGTTGACCATACTTCGGGAACAGGACTGTTTTTGATGTGCAACGGTTTCGGCGGAGGTAACGAAACCGTTGCCTGGAGAGACGCTGTAAATGTGCTAGAAGGTTCTACCTATTTTTTTGGTGCATGGGTCAACAATCTTGTTGACCCATTAGCCGGAAATCGGCCTAACCCCAGAATCGAACTTCGAGCAGATGGCCTACCGGTGACAAGCAAAGACATCTCGGAGACTCCAGATGTGTGGATCCGACTTTCTGGGAAGTTTGTCGCTGCTTCTAACCTGGTTGTCCTTGAAATCGTCAGTACGGCGCCATCCCTAGATGGCAATGATTTTGGCTTGGATGATATAGTTTTGATTGATGCGATGCTGGTTTTTGCTGATGGTTTCGAGTCGGGAGATACAACGTCGTGGTCCAATTCTCAATAGATAGAGAGTAGGTTTGCCTGCGAACCCATTTAAGGTGCGAAGCGTTTAAGCGCATTTAAGGTGGTCGGCAACTAAGGAATTAAGGTGCCAAGAAAATAAAAGGGGAGTCATTGAAATTGCCCAATCGCCCCCATTTAAGGTGCCGATTAAGGTGCCAAGAAAATAAAAGGGGAGTCATTGAAATCGCCCCAGATGCTTCGAAGACAGCCCTCTCATGATCGGCCTCGGCCCTCAGAAGACACACGTTCCCCTCCCAATGACTTGGGTGATTTCGTTTCAATTTAAGGTGCCAGGAAAATAAAAGGGGGTCACTGAAATCGCCCCAGATGCATCGAAGACAGCGCCGCCCAAATGATCGAATCTGGACCTCAGAAGACACACATTCCCCCTCCCCAAGACTTGGGATATTTCGTTTCCAACAGTGTGAGACAAACCGACGACAAGAGAACCGAAACTATCCTGGTTGTGGAGCCTTCAAACCAGGTCCAGTCAGAGCCCAAGTCGGCTCGACGAAGGGTAATCCCGGTGGAAAGGTGTTCTCGGGAAACACAGCATCCCGATCACCGGCCTTTAGACGCTCCGCAGCCTCGAAGTAAGCCGCCAAGATCAGCAAAAGCGATTCTCTCATCTGCTGCTGGACCTTCTTGCGAAACGCGTGGAAGTAAGGCTGCGGGGATTTCTTGAGCTTTGCTGGGAAGTAGTGGGGATTTCTGGCAAGAACGGCTTCCGCGCCGAGGGGAGTCGTTCCTTGTTCGGCATGCTTAGCAGCTGTTTCTTGTTCAATGTTCCGGATGATGGCCAGAGCCTCATCTCGGCGACTGCCCGGGTCGAGATGAGCCCAGCAGGGCAGTGGCGCGATAGGGAGCTCCAGGTGCTCGGTGAAATCATCGAGGGTGACATCATCACCTCGTCGGCGCGCGCGATAGTACCCGGAGCGATCAATCCAGATACCTTTGAGCGGCTCGCCGGTGATCAAGGCTTCGACAAAATTGAGGCCCGGCCAATCCAGCGGGCTGGCGACTAAGCCTTCTTTGGTGCCGTTCTTTAGATGGTAGGCAAGCCGTTGGATTTGGGCTTCTGGCTCTTGGGACACTTCTGCGGCGTGGTATCGATTGGGGAAAGTAGATGTTTTCCAGTCGTAGAGGATCCCGGTCTCGATCGATAGCTTTCGAGTGAAGTGGGCCAAAAATTGTGACTGGATCTTCACGGTACCGGCTTGTAGGTAGAGGTGAAAGTGGGAGCTCATGAAGGCGCCGCTGTAGATGTCGACCGGGTACTTTTCTCGGGCTTTGGCCAAGGCTCCGATGATGATCGAGTTGAGGTGCCGGCTCGGTTTAAGCAGATGTCGACCTTGGATGCAGCGGTTCATGACGTCGACGCCGGCGTTGGGTTGGGTCCAGATTCGGGGGATCCTAGACATGGTAGGTCTCCTTCCCGAGGAGTGGACAGAGGTCTCCCGGCTCATTGACGAGCTTCAAGGGCAAGCGGACTGGGATGGGTGTGGTCATGTTCAATTCCTCCATAGAAGTTGTGTTTAGGGCACACGCCTCTATTGGAGGAAGGACGGGAAATAGCCTGCGAATTCTTCAGCACAGCGAGAATGACCACGGAGAAGGGGGCGAAACATCAAGGTGGCACTTGCAGTCCGGGGATTGGTGAACGAGGTCAGGCGGCTGGCGAATAGAAAGCTCAGCCGGTGGCCGCCTGCCGGCTGCGGGTTTCCCGCAGGATGAGCGCGGCGTGGAGAAAGGCGTTGACCGGCACGTCGACGCCGCTCTCTCGGGCCAGCCGGAGCACCGCACCGCTTTGCGCGTCGAGCTCGGAGGGGCGGTCTGCCATCCAATCACGCTGCATCGAGGCGGTGGTTTCGGCGGGCAGTTGGTCGACGAAGGCTATTGACCGCTCTACCGCGTCGTCTGAGAGGGCGATGCCCCGTTGTCGGCCGAGTTGCCAGATCTCGCGGATGGCCGTCTCCAGCAGTCGACGGCTCTCGGAATGGTCACGGATCTCGCCGATGGTCGAGCGGGTCACCGCGCCGACGGCACTGGTGGCGACGATGAACATGAACTTGCCCCACATGGCTGCTTGGATGCCCGCCTCGGGGATCTTGGCGACGATCCCGGCGCGCTCGGCAGCCTGGCGAAACGCTTCGGTGCGCTCGCTCGACGAGCCGTCCAGCTCCCCCAGCTCAATGGTCGGACGGGCGCCGAAATGGTGGATCGAGCCTGGAGCCTCCACTTTGGCGATGATCCGGCAAAGCCCACCGAGCACCCGCTCGGCGCCCAGCACCTCGGCCAGCCGGAACGGCACCTCGATGCCGTTGAGCAGGGGCAAGGCGAAGGACTCCGTTCCGAAGAGCGGTAGGGCCGACCGCGCGGCCGCTTCCACTTGCCACGCCTTGACCCCAAAGATCACGCAGTCCACAACACCGACCGAGGCTGGGTCGTCGGTGGCCTGGACGGCGCGGCTGAAGTCGCCGTCGAGGCTCTTCACCACCAGGCCCCGCGAGCGCAGGGCGTCGAGGGTGCGCCCACGGGCGATGAACGTTACGTCGTATCCCGCCTCGGCGAGGCGTCCGCCGAAATAGCCCCCTACCGCTCCGGCTCCAACCACCGCAAATCTCACGGGTTTTGTCCTTTCCTCGACGGCTCTCGTCGTCCGATGCCCGTTCCGGGTGCTCGTTACACGCCAGATACCGTAAGCCATGGCCGATCGCCGGTCAATTCGCCTCTGCATAGCCGATCGCTGGTGCGGTGACATCAACGTGGCACCTGTCCGGTGGTGCCGTGACATCAACGTGGCACCTGTCCGGTGGTGGCACCTGTCCGGTGGTGGGCCGATCGTTGGTGCCGTGACATCAACGTGGCACCTGTGCGGGCACCGGCCGGCAGACGTCCGTCCGCCGAGGCCACCTGCTTCAAGCCCTCGAGCTCGGCGAGCCTACACGTTAGGGACAGACGACCGGGCTCCAGCCGGTGGCGGCGCTTTGCACGGCGTCTCGGGGGATGTCGAAGGTCGCCCACTCATAAAGAGCGGTGTGCAGGTTGAGCTCGTCGCCTGCGCCGCCCCCCGGCGGCAGGAGGCAGGTGTTGAAGAAGGACGAATTGGCGATGGTGCCGGCGTGGCTCGTTCCAGCGGGGGCGAAGATGGCGGTGGCGAAGGGCGGCGGGGACGGCACGCCGGCGACGCCGGACCACGAATCGTCGATCCCCAAGGCCAGCTCCGAGTCGGTGGCGAAGCCTTGGACCCAATGCACCGCCTGGGTGCGGGTGCGCGCGCCGAGAGGGCCCTGCTGATAGGCGTAATTCGAGTCGTCGGCGCCGGAGGCCGTGCCGCCGGTTCCCCAATAGGTCGAATCCTCCAGCGCCACACGGATGAAATGGGGCGTGGCGACGTGGTTCATGAGCACGTGCATGGGCTCCAGGCATTGGGGCGCGTCGACGCCGTGCACGGCCTCGCAGCCGGCGTCGAGCTGGTAGCCGAGGAAGTCGTGGGTTTGCCACGAGCGCTCACCGACCTGAAAATGAAAGATCGAATAGCCGAGACCGCACGCCGGGCACGCCGGATTCAAGGGCAGCTCTCCGGGCTCGTTGAAGAGGCCGCTGTAGGTGCCGCGGGGCGCGTTCAAGGACTCGCCGTGGGAAATGCGACCGTCGAGATCCGCGTCGATGCAGTCCGGTGAGATCACACCGGCGCATTGGGTGTAGTCGTTGACGAAGTCGGCCGGCGCGATGTCGGCCCAGAACGCGGCTTGCACGTCGAGAGACGGGTTGAAGCGTCCGTCAAAAACGGCGCGAATATCGGCGGTGGGGGCCAGGGCTTGTAGCTCGGGAGCCAAGCTGTCGACCTGGTTGATCAAACCCGTGGCGCCGCCGGACCACCCGATCAGCAGGACTTTCGTGGCGTTGGCGAGGTTCGGCAACCACTCGCAGGTCGTCGAGCCCAGCGGGCAGCTATTGTCGCAATCCATGCCGGGACACGGGCTCGTGTCGTATTTCTTGCCGATCGTCGGATGGGTCGTCACCAGATCGTTGAAGACCGCTTGCCACATGAACCGGCCGTGGGTGAAGAGATCGACGTCGTCTCCCAGGCCGTTGACGACGAGGGCGTTGTGGGTGTTGGTGCCGGAAAAGCGGTCGCTGGTGCACTTGCGCAGATAGACCCGGTTGTAGTGTCGGAAAAGGTTTCTCGAATCCGAGCTGAAGATGCCCTGCTCTTCGCGAAAACGCGTCGCCGAGGCCGAGGTCATGCCCGAACGGTCGCCGTTGAAATATTGACGTCCGCAGGCCTGTCCGTCGATGCAAGTGCCGCCGCCGGTGGTCCAGAAAATCCAATGGTTGCTGATCAAGGGCTCGCCGTTCGCGTCCTCGGCGGGATCCACGTAGTAGATCGGACGGGTGCCGTCCATGCAGCGCACCTCGTCTCCGAGGCAGGAGCTCGTGCCGTCGGCGCACTGCGGTGCGAAGAGGCCGAGCAAAGGACCACTGCCTTCGGCGGCCACCGTCGGGTTCGAGTAGAGGGCGTCGAGCCCGGCGTCGTCGCAGGCCACGCCACCCCCGCTGCGCAGGGACCAAAGGCTGTTGCAAGAAAGGGCCTCGGCCAAACCGGGGACGAGACAAAGGGCGAACCACACGCTAAAAAATGTTTTCTTATTCATGGCCATCTCCGAAAATGAAGGTTTTTGTGAGCTTGGGTCCAAAGACGAGATCCACAACATCAATCCACAACATCAAGGCGCGCAGCTCTTCGTGGTAACCCCAGGCTGGTGATAGATCGAGGTGTAAATCCCTTGGATGAAGTCCGCGATGGCCGAGTGGTAGCTCACCTCGCGGCCGGTGGCGGGATCGAGGACCCGATCGCCGCCGAAACGGGTTGTGCTCGACAGGGTTTCGTGATGACCGCATTGGGGCCCGAAATAGTAGAAATTGGCCGGCAAGGTACCCATGGTGGCGCGCACGCCGTCGTCGAAGGCCGGCAGGCTGCCGCTCATCACGGAGTCGGTCAGATCCTGCTTGACCAGGATCGGCGTCGTCACGTGTCCGTCCTCGAAGAGGGGCACGGACGTGTAGCAGAGCCAATGGCGTCGATTCGGGTCCGGCGCCAAGGCGTCGGTGTTGGCGGCGACGCAGGACTGGTCGGAAAAGACGCTCAGGATCGACTCGTAGACCGGCCGGCGCAGGGGAATGCGCGCTTCCTTGGAGTAGGTGTCGACGACGCCGTTGCCGTCCAAGTCGACGTCCACCAAGGTCGGGACCCCAGGGCCCAAGTCCCACTCTTGCACGGTGTCCGGGCCGTCGTACCAAGCGATCGTCGCGTCGTCATAAGCCAAGGGCGGCAAGGTCGTAGCTCCCGACACGCCCGAGGTGATGCCCCGATCGACGCCGCTGAGGTCCGCGCCCCACCCGGCTTTGGAAGCCACGTAGTCCAAATTGGCGACCACGCCGCCGCCACCCGCCGACTCGCCGACCAAGAGAACTTGGGACGGCGCCGAGTCGAGCCGCAGCTGATGCTCGCCGTCGTCACTCACCACCCCGGCACGCACCGCGTCCAGCACGCTGTCCAGGATCCAGTGACCGTGAAAATAGACATGGTCGAGGGGCTCGTAGGTGTGGAGCCCGCCGCTCGCGTCGGTCCATTCGCCGCCGTCCAAGACCTGCGAGCCACTCCGTCCGCGCCACAAGTCCGACGAGCAGTAGTTGAGGTAGAGGCGGTTCCAGGCGTCCGCACCGCCGTTGGACGTCGGATCCGTGACCACCGAATCGGCACCGAGCAGCCCGGGAATGCGTCCCTCCAAAGGCAGGAAGAACGAATCGGTCAGGCCGTCACCATCCAGATCGGTGGACATCTTGCGCGGAAAGTCGAGCAGGTTCGGCCCCCTGCCCGTCCAACGGTCCATGCAGTCCGTGTGCAGCTCGTCCCGATCGAAGGCTTCGAGACAGCTGCCGCCCCCTTCGAGCTGCACAACCCATTTATCGGCGTTGACGGAGCCCACCGGCGCCGGTGCGAAATAAAACACCGCCGCCGAACCGTCGTTGCACACGGCCTCGGGATAGAGGGCCGTATCCATGGTGACGCGGTACATCTTTTCTTCCGGCTGATGAACGGCCAGGTTGAAGAGGCGCGGATTGTCGTTCAGCCCACGGGTGTTGTACGGCGAGGCCAGAAAAGCGCCGGCACAGTCGGCGGGATAAAGAGCGCAGTCGACGGGAAGGGTAGACGAGGCGAAAGTCGGCGCGTTGGCCAGGAACACAAGGCCGAGCACGACGAGCACCGAGGCAGGGGAAAGGTGTGGCGGTCGTTGATGACACGTCCGATGGCAATGGGTTGGCATGGGGTCTCTCCTGGAGCTCCGGTTCCGCCGTGGCGTGTCGCACGGCAATACGAGCTCGGGGTCGAGACGGGGCGCGCCCGTCCAGGTTCGTAGGTAGGAAAGACGCTACCGATCAGCCTGGAATATGGGGTCTAGAAGGACTAAGAGAATCGTCCCAAAACCATCAAATCCGGTCGCAACACTAAGTTTTATCGCGCAAGAACCCCTGGGCTCCGGGGTTGACGCCAGGTTCGAGGCGCTTTGAGCATCTTCCGACAACGGCGAAAGAGCCCTTTTCTTGGCGGTGCCCCGCTAGGCGTAAAAAACCGCCAGCCAAATGGTCCGCTCGTCGGCATCGGTCCATTCGACCCTATGCTTGGTATGTGCCGGAATGAGCACGTGGTCGCCCGGGGTCAGGGTCTGCACCGTCTCCTCTGCCTCGAATCGCAAACCGGCTCGCCCGGCGAGCAGCAGCACCCATTCGTGCTCGTCTTGGTCGTACCAGAAGCCGGGGGGCGACGCTTGGCCGGTGGATACGATCCGTTCGATGCGCACATTCGATTGCTGAACGAGCAGGTCGAGCTGCTCGTTGTCGGCGTCGGTTGCCGGTAGCTGGTGTTGAAGAAGGTTGAGCAGGTCCATGGAGGCAGAATAGACCTGATCGATCGCTCTCGCAACGTCGGGTAGATGTCATCCGGTGGAAAGAGACTCCGTCGCGGTGGATGGCATAATAGGTCTACGCACACGACCTCGGAGATTTTCTCATGAGCCCTACCCCCCGATCGGACCCTGAGCCGGCGCAACGCGCGGCCATATTGGTCATGGCTAAGATGGCCTTGGTCGATGGAACCTTCTCCAATATCGAGAAGACCTATCTCGCCGCCATGGCCGGCACCACCTCCCTCGACGATCTTCTGGCGGAAGCGCGCGACGTGCCCCTCGAAGACCTGTGTCGGCAGGTGGACCGATACGAAGATCGCTTCTTCATCGCGTTGCGGGCCTATTCCATGGCCTATATCGACCAACACTTCGAGGTCGAGGAGCGGCAGGCGTTCGCCCGCCTCGTCGAGATGTTGGGCATTGCCGAGGAGGATCGGCGCTTGATCGAAGCGACCCATGCGGCGGCGGAAAGCGAGCAACCGGAAGAGCCTCCTGCTCGCTTGAGGGAGCTCTACGAAGCCTCCTCCTTTGCCGGGGTTTCATCGCCTTGACGGGAGAACCGGGCCGGTCCCGTCGACGGCGGCTGAAAATTCTGTTCTACGCTATCAATGGCACCGGGCTCGGCCATCTACAGCGTTTGTTGTCCGTCGCCCGTCCTCTCCGTGATCTGGTCACCGCGTTCGGCGGTCGGGTGGATATTCAGATCGTCACCACCAGCGACGCGCCGTCGGTGGCCTGGGATTTTCCGGTTTACAAGCTGCCTTCCAAATCGACCGTGCGGAAACAGGGCGGGCCGGTCGAGGACTTTCAGCGGATCGCCCGCTTGACCCTCATCCAGTTGGCGGCTTCCTTCCGTCCGGACCTGTTGGTCTTGGATACGGTGCCCGAAGGCGCGTTTCACGAGCTTTTGGTGCTGCGGGATCACGCCGTGTTGACCGCCTTCATCGATCGACGCCGAGATTTGAAGACGGCGGTTTCCAAAGTCCATCAGAGCCATTTGGCGCTCTACGATCTGGTGTTGGTGCCGGATTACGAGCACCGAGCCCAGCACTATCCCATGGACCTCCAGCTTCAATCGCGCCGCCGATTCGTCGGCCCGATTCACGGCTGGTCGGCCCATAGGGCGTGGTCCCGTGAGGAGGTACGTCGCCGCCTTGCCGTGCCCGAGGACCGCCGAGTGGTCTATTTGTCGGCGGGAGGCGGTGGCGACCGTCGAGCTCGCGACCAGATGGAGGCCTTGGTCCGCGTGCTCGCCGACGATCCGCGCTTTTTCTTGCTCTTGGGGTATGGCCCCCTTTTCCGGGGTCCCTTGCTCTACGGCCCCCATCGGATTCCGTTCACCGGCGCCGAGGTCGGCCGCTATTTTCTCGGGGTCGATGTAGCCATTTCCGCCGCCGGTTACAACACCTTCCAAGAGCTTCTGGCCGCTGAGGTGCCGACGGCCTTCTTTGCTCAAGCCAAGGGGCTGGACCGGCAGGATGAGCGCATTTCCGAGGGCCTCGGATCCGGTTTCCATCTCGAGCTGCCGGATTTTCAATCGGAGACCATTCGGAACACCGTGGATCGTTTGACGGAACCGGATGTCGTCACCTCCATCCGCGGCCGTTTGTCGACCCGGCCGGTGGCCGATGGCGCCCTGCGAGCCGCTTCCGAGCTGTTGCGGGCCGCGGTGGAGAACGGGCGTGGCGGCATGGATCGGGGGGAGATTCCTTTGGCGGAGCAATGGCTGGGCCATTGGGCCGAGGTGGTGGCTCGGGAACGGGAGCGCGATCCGACGCAAGCCCAAGACGACATCTCGTTCACCGGGGCCTGCCGTCCCGTGCTCGAAGCGGCGGGTTTCGCCGGCCGACTGAACCGACTCTACGATCTTGCCCTGGTCGCGCGAGAAACCGGGCAGCCGTCACCCGGCTGGACGGCACAGGTTCTAGAGCTGTTGACCTGGGGGCTGCGGATGGATCGCTTCTTCAACGAGCTGGAAGCGTCCAACGCGGATCGTCGACGCTGGCTGAAATTGGTGTTCTCCGCCGTGGAGTCGGAGCACGGTTGGTTGGCGCGCCTTCAGCTATTCGAGGACCTTTCGAATCACGGCGCACCCGTGGGTGGTTTGCTACGAGCGCTCGACGAAACCCTCCATCGCAAGCAGGCCTGGCCGTGCCTGCAAGCGGTGCTCGAGGCTCTGGGAGAAGGATCCGTCGGCCCGGCCGATCTGGCCGCGGCCTTCGAGCACAGTGAAGAACACAATGAAGAACACAGTGAAGGCCCCCTTTCCATCGACGATGTTCAACACATTCTCGGGTCGACGGCCCGTTCCCTTGGAGATGCTTCCCCATGATGACCAAAGAGCAGGCCGCGAATATGGCGGTCCGGGCCGTGACCGAGTATGAGTCTCAGATGGGTGAGTACGCTCGGCGGCATCAATCGATCGCCGAATCCATGGCTCGCAACAAGGGCAAGCTACGGCACACCTGCGACCGGTTGGCACTGGGTTTGGTGCGAGACATCGACGCGGGGACCATCGACCGAGTTGCTTCGGAGACGGGCTGCCTGGATCTGCCGGTGAAGCTGCAGAACCTCTTCACAGAGCGGCAAAAAGCCGAGGAGCGCAAGGGCCAAATTGAAGGCATATCCGGGTTTCAAAATAGGGAGCTCTTGTTGCATCCGAAAACCGGTGAGTTTTCAGAAAAGGTTTCCGAGCACCAATCGTTGATCACCTCGTTCGAGCGAGAGCTCGATCGATTCGATCTGCCGGAATTCCGTTGGCTTTACGCGCGACGTGCCCATGAGTCCAAGTCGGATACTGCGTTTCAATCCTTTCTCAGGGTGGTGACCTTGGCCGACCATCGCGAAGAGCGAGCCTTGGAAAAGGTTCGACAAGCGTTGGGTGACTTGACCTTTGCTCAGGTCGTCGACGATTACCACCGGACCGAGACATCCCTGGCCTTTCACCGCGAAGAGCTCGAGACCTGGCAGAGCAAACATCGGACGCTAGCCGCCGCGGTGAAGAGCCACGAAGAGCTGAGAGACTGGCTGAGCCGTTTCGATAGCATCGCCCTCGACTATCTGCGCAAATGTCTCAGCGCCCATCTCCAGGAGACCGATTTCGACTGGCTCTACGGCAACATTCGCAAGGAAGGCAAAGCCCTGGTGGCGCAATGCCATGCGCTGCAGAAAAAGAGCGCCTACTTCTCAGATATGCGGGGCTTCCTCGAGAAAGAAATGGAAGATCGGCGAGAGCGCTGCCGCTCGATTCGACGGGTCGAAGCGAAGTGGCGGGCTCGCCCCAACGACTATCTCTATGACGACAAATCCAACTGGCTGCAAACCCTTCCCCGCAAAAAACGGCAGAGCACCTCGAAACACGTGACGTGGGTCGATACCATGCATCACAACGTAGATTCCTATGAGGACTATGACGACTACCATCTCTTGATGGAGTCAACGGTGACCTTCCTCGCCTATGACGCCTTCGCCCTCTCAGCCGATGAGCGCATGCCCTACGAAGGATTCAGCCGCACGGTGATCGACGAGCTCGATGACTTCCGCGACGACCACGATATGGAGCGTCCGGACTACCGCGAGCTCCGTGCGTTGGTCGCTGAGGGCGAGATCGCGGAGGCCGACATGATCGCGGAGACCGACATGATCGCGGAGACCGACGTTGAGGGGGACCCGGCCCAGAGCTGGGACGAAGCGGACGAGGGAGACGACGCGGCCGCCGTCGCCGCGGTGGCCGCTGTCGCCCTCTTGGAGATTCAAGACGATATGCCCGACAGTCTGGGCGTCGAAGCCAGCTGAGTCCCGTCGCCCATGCTTACTGTTGGGCGTCGGGATTCTTCATCGGAGGGTGCATCCGCGGATTCTGAGAAACCCGGTTGATCCTCGGGCTTTACAGGTTTTTCAGCCGCTCCAATCGATCCTTGGCGCGGGCCCCCAAGACTTGCAAGGAGAGATCCGTCGCCTGATCGAAGACGGCGACGAGCTCGGCTTGGGCGGCTCGGGGGCGACCCCGGGCCACTTCTACATCGGCGACCTGCAGACGGGCCGTGAGCAAATCCGGCGTGCGTCCGAGTCGCGCGAAAACTTCCACCGCTGCCCGGGCGTTGCGGTAGGCGGCGTCCAGGTCACCTCGACGGAGGTGGACGGCGGAAAGGCCGAGTCGAGAGTAGGCGATTCCAGCGCCGTCCTCGACCCTCTCGGCGAGACTCAGGCATTCCTCGTATTCGAGCTCGGCCGCGTCCAAATCACCGACGGCGAGAAAGACGTCGCCCCGGGAACGGTGCCAAAGGATCTGACGTCGGGGCTCCTGGGATCCGTGGATCAGAGCCTGTGCCTCCCGTAAGGGCTCCCAGGCTTGCTGAGGATTCGGGCCGGTGGCATCGATCTGCGCCAACAAGCAGAGAGAGACCACCAGGCGTCGTTCCAGGCCGTGCCGGCGCGCGGCATCGATGCCGCGGACCAGCAGTCGGCGAGCCTCGTCTCGGTCACCGATCTGCACAAGGAAAAGCGCTTGACGATTGAGCACCGAGACCAGGGCGTCGCGATCTCCATGTACTTGAAAGAGTGTTTCGGCCCGACGATAGAGGTTGCGACCCTCATCCGCCGGGCCGTGCCTTTCCGCGAGAAAGGCGCGGCTGCGGGCCAGCTCGGCGGGTTGTAGGCCGTTCGTTTGCGCGTCGGCGGATTCGAGCTCGTCCACCAGTCGCTCGGCTTCCCCCATCAGTCCTCGGCGCAAAAGCACCGTGAGCAGGCGTAAGCGGGCCGGAACGGTGACGGCTGCGTCCTCGCCCGAGACCAGTCGTCGTGCCAGGGCCTCGGCACCGTCGAGGTCGTTGGTCGCCGCCAGCACATGGAGCTCCAGCAGATCCAAGCTGGGATGGGGACCGCTGTCGCGCCGCAGCCGGCGGATCAGGTCCAAGGCCGCGTCGGTCCGGCCGGATTCGATCCAAGCTCGCGCCAAACGCAGGCCATACTCGCGTTCTTCCGGCCGCCGCTGCCAAAGGGCTTGCAGCAGCTCGGCGGCCTCGGTCCAATCGCCGCGGGTCTCGGCGGCCCTTGCCTCGGCGGAGCGAGCGGTTTCCCAGGGGGCGCCCGAAACATGGCGAGCCGCGCGTCGTGCTGTTTCAGCAGCCAGGGAGTCGAGTCCCAAGTGGCTGTAGACCTGGCTCAATCGGTCGAGGATCAGGGGGTTCCCGGGCTCCATCTCACCCGCCGCCTCGAGCTTGCCTCGGGCGGTTTCGAAATCCAAGCGCGCGATGAGGTCCTCGGCTTCTCGAAGGAGACGCGAAGCTTGCGGCCGAAGCTCAGGCGGTGGTGATGGTTGAGCGTGGAGTGTCGCTTGGGCTCCTGTGGTTTTGGTCCCGGGCGCATGGGTGCCGACGAAGAGCCACAAGCTGAATCCGGCGAGGATTGCCGCGGCGCCCAACCCGACCGCGGCGGCGGTCCGCTGGCGGAAGGGTTGGATCGGCGCGGGCTCGACGACGAGGTCCGATCGATCGTCCTCTGGCGTGGGTGCAAGCGCGAGCACAGGAGCCGAGACCGTGTGGGGTGCCGGGCAAGTCGGTTTTGGAGACGTCTCGAGGTCGGCATCGGCGGGCTGGACCGAAGAGTCTTGAGGCGGGACTCGCTCGACCGGCACCATGAGCCGATAGCCCCGGCGCGGCACCGTGGCGATGATTTGTGGAGCAGCGGCCGAATCACCGAGGGCTTGGCGCAGCTCGCTGACGGCTTGGCGAAAGGTGCCGACGGACACGTGCTCGACGTCCCAGGCGCGATCGATGAGCTCATCGACGCTGAGTAACTCTGGCGCGTGCTCCACCAAGACCTGAAAGAGGCGGAACGTCTGAGGACGGAGATGAGCTTCACCGTCCGGACCTATAAGGCGACCGGACACCGTGTCGAGGATCCATCGAGACACCTTATATCGCATGCGGGGATCTTAACCGCAAATTTCACCGGTCATCTTCTGCTGAGAAGGTGCCACGTAGTTTCCGGGAGGAAGGTGCCACGTAGTTTCCGGGAGGAAGGTGCCACGTAGTTTCCGGGAGGAAGGTGCCACGTGGTTTACGGGAGGAAGGTGCCATGTTGTGTCCGAGGCGAAGGTGCCATGTTGTGAGCGGGTCCGTTGGCTGTCGCGTGTGCGCCCAGCTTGGATGAGCCCGTTTCTTAACAAGCGTCGCGTTTCCCTCAATGAGAGCCTCGATCTCCCGGAATCTTCGAGTGGGAGGAGCCATGCTGATCACCATCCTCGTTCTGGCGGCCAATCCCTTGAGTGCTGCACGGATAGTCTTCGATCGGGAAATCGAGATCATACGGAATGCGCTCAAAAGCTCGAATCTCCGCGACAGCTTCCGGATTGAAACCCTGCTCTGCGCCAATCCAGAGACGGTACCCAAGGCGGTGCTCAATGCCGCACCGACGCTCGTGCACTTTATTGGTCACGGCTCCGGTGTTCCGGACCGTCAGGGGCTCATTTTTGACGACGGCAACGGTGATGGTCTTGTGGTGGGGCCCAAAGCCTTGGAAGGTTTTTTTAAGATCTTCCGAGACCAAGTCCGCTGTGTGGTTCTCAACGCCTGCAACACGAGTCCTCATGCCGAAGCCATTTCTCACCACATAGATTTTGTGGTGGGAATGAAGGGGCCGATCAGTGATCCGGCGGCTATCGCCTATGTGGTCGCCTTCTACAACGCGTTGGGTGTCGGAAAAGGAATCGAGACCGCTCACGCTCTGGGCAAGAACGCCTTGCTTTGGCTGGATTCTGCGGAGCTCGACGATGAGGTCGTGAACGAGCACGAGGTTCCTGAGCTCTATCGGCGAGACGGGGTGGGGGATTTGCTGATCGGGACCGGAGAAGCAGCCGGCGCGACCAACGGCGGCGAGGACAAGAAGTGCTCCAAAGGGGATTTCGATCTACGAGTAGACAAGCTAGGAGCCTCCCTTGGGGACCCGATTCCCTTACGAGTGCAGGAAAGGAGGCAAGAGATGTCGAGCGCTGTCGGTGCGGACCCTGTTGTGTCACCGTTGCCCGAGTCTCCCGCGCAGCAGCGGCAGTTCATGGAGCTCATCGTTTCGACCTATCGGGCAGGAAGGGAGCGGCAGCCTGTCTATGGCTTGCCGGCGGCGGAAGAAACTGCTTGGATCAAGTTTTTAGAAAGTTATATTGAGCTGCATCAAAGCCGCAATTATAGAGCGGCCAGCGATCTCTATGACCTGTATAAGACACGGTTAGATGAGTTGCCGGACTTCCCGCCTCATGTGTGCTCGCTGCTAGAGGAGGGGCTTCCCCGAAAGCCGGTGCATCTGGAAACAATTGGTGAGCTTTCTGTCGAAAAAATCGTCAGAAGCTCGGAACATTCAGCTTTTTTGTTGGGCCTCAGGTTGACGGAAATCGATTACGTGAGGGCTGACGAAACCTTCGAAAGAATACTGCAAGATCCCGAATGGGCCAGGATCTCGCAGTGTCATCTGTTTGCTTATGCCCGAGCAGTATGTGCCCGCAAATTGGGTCGGCTCGAAACGGCCCATGGCATTCAGGCTTCTCCAATCAAGGAGCTCGAGCAAGGGCAGATTACTAGATCTTGTGAGTGTGGTGGCACCTGCTACCAAGGTGAGCTTCTGGTTCAGATGTATCGTAATCAGGGTTCGATTTTCCGCAAGTTGTCCAACGACTCGAACCCTCCCAGCAAGGAGAGCTGGAAGAAGGCCCAGGATTATTTTTCTAAGGCTATTTCTCTCGTGGAAGACATGCTGTCGAAAGGTTTGTCGATCGAAAAGAAAATCCAAGCTGAAGTGAATTACAGTTATGGTTATTTTCTGCTTGAGGGCTACCATTTGCGTCCAACTCCCGAAGCCTCCGGCCCTAGGGCGATCAGGGAGGCGGTGGACTGCTTTGAGAGAGCGCGAAAGCTCCGGCCGAAATGGGGCGCGCCGCCCACGAGGAGGGCGATTTGCAAGCTGATCTCGCGACCTTGCCACGAGGAAAACTATGAGAATTTCCTCTCGGCTCGGGCGGTCGGAAAAGTCGAACGAGGGGGAGAGTCCGCTCTGACGTACCTGCTGGCGGGATTCGGCATGTTGGCAGCTAGGCCGGAAGCCGCCGCTAGCCACGGTGTCGCAGATGGAACGCTCACTCCGGAAAAGCTGTATCAAGAGGCTATTAGGGTGGTGGAAAGACGACCCGCGGCCAAGGGACCTTTCGAGTGCCACGCGCTGGATTGCGAAATGATTGCAAGGGCCATCGAGCTCGACGGCAAGAAGCTTTTCCAAGGACAAGACTTAAGGACCCTAACCTTGGGTTGGAGACCGAAAGATCGAGCCTATGAGAATTACTGTAAATATTTAATCCTGATCAATAAATTGCTTTGGCAGGCACCAGAGTGGAATATCGAAGGAGATCTCGAACAACAGATCGTGCATCTCCAGACATTTCGGGCAGACGTGGAGCGACTCCTATGAAAGGTCACGACTGACGGAGGAAGCCATGGACCAGACAGTTGTAACCCGGGATATCTTTTGTGTAGGGCTTGGGCAGCAATTCTCCAAGTGGTTGTGCCCTGTGCTGAAAGCCTCCGAGCCGGACTTCACCGTGCGCGGAATCTGTGACGTGAATAAGAATCGGTTGGGACGGATCGAAAAGGAGCTGGGGCTCCCTGGGCTTCAAACCGTTCGGACTTTCAACGATCTGCTGGAAGTCGCGGCGGATCGAGCTCGAGCTTCGGAGACGGAAAGCCCGATTTTTGTGATTTCAACCCCGCCTGAATGTCACTTTGAGCAAGCCAAGAGATGTCTTGAGGCCGGCTTTCACGTCTACGTGGATAAGCCGCTGACTCCCCAAGCCGTCAGCGCTCAACATCTGGTAAGTCTGGCGAAGCAAAAGAACCTCAAAATCGTAGTCGGAGCGCAGCGTCGTTTCGAGGTGATCTTCCGCGAATTCCTAAGGGCCGCTGAGGGGATTGGGGAGATTCAAAGGTTCCGCATCCATGCCCATGGCACCTTTTGGCCGCCCCAGCCCTTCCATCCTGAGAACGCGATCATTCCGAGCGGCAACGGTTATCACCTGCTCGACACCCTCTGTTGGTTGGTCGAGGAGCTGGGCGGTCACCCTTCCAGTGGCCAGGTGGTCAGCGCCACCCTCCGGCGGTCCCCTAACAATCCCAGCCAATACGCCGCCTTTGAGGCATTGTTATGCTTTCAGATTCTAGGACGGCCCGTGCCGGTCACAGCCGAGTGCTCCAATCTCGGGCCGCCTAATTTTGTCGACGAAGGGTTGCTCGCCGCTGGACCCGTAGGGGAAGTACAATATCGCCGGCATTGTGCGCCGAGAAACGACGATCCTGGTGTGTTGACCCTGGCTCAGTGGGATCCCACCCACCAAACTATGCACGGCTTGGAAGAGTTGACCAACCCGGCGGCCAAGCCCGACCGAGGGTTGCCGCTGAAGCATTTGCTCGCTCTCTTGAGCGGCATCGAGACGGGGCCTGAGCAGTCCACCGGAGCCCACGCGTTGAGCACGCTGCGCTTGATCGACGCCATCATTAAAGACGGCTTGGAAATCGAGAATTGAATATGCGAGTCAAGAGCTTTCACCACATTTGCATTCAGACCGAAGACTACGATGCCTCGATGCGCTTCTACACTGAGCTGCTCGGTTTTGAATTGATTAAGGAAACAGCCGGCTTTCACACCCGCGACTTTAATTCGTGGCTGCGGGGTGGCGGGGTGATGATCGAGCTGCAAACGCCGAAGCACGGAACCAGCTTTAAATCCTGGTCAAAGCTCAATGCAGGGCCCGTTCATTTCGCGCTGGTGGTGGATGACGTACGGGCCGCCTACGACGAGCTGAAAGTTGCCGGGTGGAACCATTTCAAACGGAAAAACGGCACCGAGGTCTACGAAGTCTGCGGCTCATCACTATTCAAGGTGCTCGCACCAGAAGGTACTGAAATTGAAATTCGGGACGATCCTGAAATCGGTTGAGCATCTCGGCCCGTCGGCGCATTGGGCCCCAGCGAGCTCTGCGAGTCTCTCGCTGGTCAGCCATGGATAGGGGCCTGGTGAGAGCTCGGACGCTTCTGGTCGGCTATGGAGACATGGTCCGGAATCATCATCTCCCGGCCCTGGAGTGCTCTCCAGACGGCATTCCGGTCGGCATAGTGCGGGCGAGGGCGGGAGCCTCTTGCGAGCAGGGGCTACCGGTCTTCAACGACCTCGAGCACGCTTTGGAGGCCCTAAGTCCCGACCTCGTGGTGATCTCGACCCCCCACCGTCTCCACTTCGAGCAGACCCGATGTTGTCTTCTCCACGGATGCCACGTTCTTGTGGACAAGCCCACGGCGTTGCATCTCGATGAGGTGGAAGCTCTCGTTGCGCTCGCAGCCTCCCGCGGGAAATTGTTGGTCGAAGGCCTACAGAGACGCTACGAAGAGCTAATGTGCGTATTTCGTGAGCTCATTGGTCAAGGGAGGCTCGGGGACCTTCGAATGGTCCACGGGTTCTTTGCCCATCGCTTTGGGGCGATGCCCGAGGGCAGTTGGAGAGCTGACCCTCAAAGCGTGGGAAATGGTATCTTGGACGATAGCGCGGTCCACCTGATCGATCTCTTAGTGGCGATGGCGGGGGAAGGCCAGAAAGAGCTCCGCCTGCACTTCTTGTCGAGCCCGGTCAATGGGATGTGCCATTCTTTCAGCGCGATGTACAAAACGGAGCGGGAGACTCTGGTATCTGCCGTCGGCAGCTACTTGTCGCCGGCGCATTCCGTGCAGGAAGAAATCTCCGTGCTCGGCACGAAAGGCTCACTTTTTGGACGCCGCTTCTGTATTGAGCACAATATTGAGCCGCCCATGGTGGTCTTCAAAAGCGCTGACGGCGGAGAGGTGGTCGATTTCGACCTATCGCAGCGCCCTTCGGGAAGAGCGTTGCCCCTGAAAACCATCCTTTCCGTTCTCTCCGGCCGAAGTGACCGCAGCCTGCTCAAGACCGAAGCCCATCAAACCCTCGGTAGCCACCGGGTGCTCGACTTGATGCGTCGGGCGGCGGTTGTGCCCCTTGAGCGGTCTGGGGGACTCACGCCTGGAATTTCGCTGTAGTACGCGAATAGGAGAATTGCCGGGTCTCATAGGCGACCGGAAAGGTGCGATGAAAAGAAGTGCTGAAAAGAAGTGCCACGTTGTTTCTGAAGTCGACGGTCCATCGCTGCTTATGGCTGCTGCCGCTGTTGCTCTGCCTCAGCGGCTGCGCCGGCTCCTTGAGCCGTCTCGAGCTTGAGCGAGCCGACCTTGAGCCCGACGATCTGCCGGGCGTCGAACACGTTGCGGTGACCTATTTCGGGGCTTCCGGGCTCCTGTTGCGCCGTGGCGACGAAGCGATCCTGGTGGATCCCTTTTTTTCCAATCCGGGGCTGTTGAGGACGTTGGCGGGTCGAATCCGGACCCGTCCCGATCGGGTGGACGCGCTGCTGCCTGAGGTCGACGACGTCTCTGCCATTCTGGTCAGCCACAGCCACTACGATCATTTGATGGACGTGTCTCACGTGGCGCTCACCAAGGCGCCTCGGGCTGTTGTCTACACCAGTCGCACCGGCACCTGCATTCTCGATTCGGAATTCTCTCGGGCCGACGCGCTGGACCGTCTGAAAGCGATGGGTGACCCTCCGTGTCGGCCTGAGGTGGACCAGGAACCGCTGAAACCCAAGGAGTGGATCGATGTGACCCCGCGTCTGCGATTCATGCCTCTGCTCTCGGAGCACGCACCGCACTTCCGAGGGAGATCCCTTTACGGAGGCACGCGCGCACAGCCCCTAGGCAAGGTGCCGAACCGTGCCTCGAATTACCGCAAAGGGCGGGTCTTCGCATTCGTGATCGAGTTTCTGACCGTCACCCACGACCAAACCAGGGTCGACTTTCGGGTCTATCTTCAGGGCTCCGCCTCAAACGCAGGGCAAGGTCTTCCACTAGAGGACCTCAAGGAATTCGATCTGGCGATTCTCGCCGCGGCCGGTCACCACGAGGTTCAGGGATATCCTGGGTCCATCTTGAAGCGGCTGCGGCCCGAGCACTTGCTGGTCTCCCATTGGGAAGATTTTTTTGCCGCTCCGCAAAAACCCCTGAAAACCGTACGCGGCACCGACGTGCGGGAATTCCTCGATAAGGTCGAAGATTCTCGCAAAGAGCTTCCGAAGCTCGGTCCCAGCCGACTGCTGGCACCCGGTAGCCGAGCCGTTTATCCTGTCCGCGACGCGAAACCTAGATAGCGACCCCATGCTTCGCGCTCGGCTGCGACGCCGTCATGTCAGGCAGCTGCCCGTGTGCTCATGAACGCTCAGGTAGACGAAGTGGCGTTGCAAGAAAACTCAATCCTCCGAATGTAAAAGGTTCCGAATGCAAAAAGCTTGAAACATAAAAGAGGATGAGCGAAGGTGGACGGCAAGCCCAAAAAATGGTGTCGACACCGAATCGACGATGGTAACCTCCCAACGAGTCACGCTCATTGCGTGGCTTCCTCCCTACTAAGAACACGCGTTAATAGAACTAATTTTCCGCAATAAGTGAAAGATCCCGCCGGAATGAGGCCGGGGATCTTTCACTTATTTTCGCTTTAAAAGCGCGGCTCCGATGGCCGCGAAGAGCAGGGCGAGCAGCGCCAGGCCAGACCCCGCACCGACAGGTTACGGCACGGTGAATCCGAAGTCGATCGAGTGGTCGTTGGCCCCGGGGCCGCCAGCCAGGCGCAGGCAGGTGCCACGTAGTTTCCTACGGTTCTTTGAGATCGCAGAACGTGACAAACGCCGGTCGGAAATTCGACCGGCGTTGGTCTTCGACTGAGCGGTTTGGGGCCCGCTCCGGGTCAAATGGACGCCTCAGTCGGAGTCGGTCCACTGAGAGGTGTCGCCGGATTCGAAACCGTCGGCGAAGAGGCCCGAGCGGATTTGGACGTTGGAGGTCAGCTCGTCGCCGGCCGGTGAGGCGAAGGACGGAGCCGGATCCTGGGAGATGGCGAGCCCACCTTCGAAGAGCTCGGTGGCGGGCACGCCGACTTCTATGACGATCCCTTCTGGAAGAGCTTGCTGACTGAGCTCAGCAATCGCAACGTCGAGCTCACCGTCGGTGTCGCTTTCACTCCAGAGCACAGTGACCGACCCCGGCCGACCCTGAGGGAATCGCAGCAGATCGGGCACACCATCGGCGTCGGCATCGACTGACCCAAGGTCGAAGAGGGCCGGGTCGAGGTCCAGGGAAAGGGCAAAGCCGCCGATGGGATGCACGGGTCCGAGCTGCTGCAAGGTCAGCTGCTGTGACGTCACCTCGAGACGAATCCACGACACCCCGGATTCCCATCGGGTCGAGACCTCAAGCTCGCTTTGGTTTTGGAGCTCGCCGGTGAAGCCGCACGCGGTTTCGGTGCTCAGCAGATGCGAGCAGACCAAGTCCGCTACTCGGATTTGGAGGTCGTCATTGGCATCGCAGCCCACGGGGCTTCCGGAGAACGTGCCGCCCGGGGCGTCGATCCAAGCTTCGCCGTCAGCGTCGAAAATTTCGAGCGCCGTGGCTTCGAGATCGGCGGAATCGACCATGCCGTCGGCGTTGCAATCCCCTCGGTCGCCGGACCAAATCCGCACCACACCGTTGCCGGCGTTGCCGGAAATGCTCTGCCCTAGGCTCGTTTCAAAGCCCACCTCGGGGTCGAGGGCGAAATCCACGGCGGCGTCGGTGGACGAGCCCGGGGCCGCGGAGCAGGTGGTCTGGAAGCCGAGGGTCAGCAGGGCACCGTCGGGCAGCCCGCCGTCCACGCCGTCGAGCAAGCTGAGGGAGAGATCCAGCTCACCGTCGGTGTCGAGGGGGTCGAAGGCGATGTCGACACCGAGCACCTCGGGCAGCTGAGGCTCGATTTGGTCCGGAATGCCGTCGCCGTTGAGGTCGGGGTTGAGGCAGGCCTCATCGTAGTCGATGGAAAAAGTTGTCGATTCCAGGGATCGACCGTCGGTTTGGAGCTCGATGGGGATCTCCACCCAAGATGAGACCGCGGCGTGGGCGAGCGGGGGCAAGCTGAGGCTCGGCGGTGAAAAACACGTGTATTTGGCCATCTTCATGGAAGGCAGACCGTCCACTGTGGTGAAGCCGCCGCCGAGGTATAAGGAGGATCGAGTGCCGTCGTGGTAGGGCACCATGGCGTTGATCGATCCGTTGACGCCGTCGCCCATGGGTTGCCATTGAGATCCGTCCCATCGGGCGAGATGGCTCACCGGTGTGGCTCCTGAGAATTGGAAATAACCCCCGGCATAGATGGCAGGGCCGGTGCCGTCGTCGAAAGCGCCCAAGCCGAAGACCAAATCGTTGAGACCCGCGCCCATCGCCGACCATCCGCTGCCGTTCCATTTTGCGATTCGGTACGCGACGGCTCCGTCGGCGGCGGTGAAGTCGCCGCCCGCGTAGAGGGCGGGCCCGTTGCCGTCGTCGAGGGTCGCCAAACGACGGATCCGGTTGTTCGTGCCACCACCCAGATTGGACCAGCTCGTTCCGTCCCATTTCGCGATATTGGCGGCTGCGACTCCGCCCGCGGTCGTAAAATCGCCGCCGGCATAGAGTGCCGGACCGTCGCCGTCGTCAAAGACCGCCAGGGAACGGACCCTTGTGCCGATTCCGGTACCCATGCCCGTGCCGAGTGTCGACCATGAGGTGCCGTCCCATTTGGCGATGTAGCCGGCCGTCCTGCCATCGATTTGGAAGAAGTCGCCGGCTATGTAGAGCGCTGGGCCGTTGCCGTCGTCGAAAACCGCAAGGTCTAAAATTGAGCCATTGAAGGTCAGCTCGAGTGACGACCATGCGCTGCCGTTCCATTTGGCGATGCTGTCGGCGGGTACCCCACCGGCGTCGGCGAACGAGCCGGCGGCATACAGCGCTGGGCCGTTGCCGTCGTCAAAGACGGCTAGGGTGTTGACGATGTTGTCGATGCCGGATCTCAGGGGGTGCCAGCCCGTTCCGTCCCATCTGGCAACATGCCGGGCGCTGATGTCACCCGCGGTGCGGAAGAGTCCGGCGGCATAGAGTGCAGGGCCGTTGCCGTCGTCGAACGTTGCGAGGTCGTGAGCTTGCGAGCTCAGCCCCGATCCGGTGGGTGGATCGCTACTGACCGCGCTCCACGTGGAGCCGTCCCAAGTCGCAATACCGTTGGCCTTACCGGGAATCGTGAGAGCGCCTCCGGCGAGGAGCTTCGGGCCGCTGCCGTCGTTGAAGACGCTTAGGTGTACCACGGCGTTTTCAAATTGCGAGCTCAGCGAGTGCCAAGCTTGACCGTCCCATTTGGCGATTCGCCCAGCGGAGACCCCGCCCGCGGTCCGGAACGAGCCTCCGACAAAGAGAGCCGACCCACTGCCGTCGTCGAAGACGGTCAAGTCGTAAGCCCAGCTCCCGACCCCGGCCCCTAAGGGTGACCACTGTGAGCCGTCCCATTTGGCGATTCGATCGGCGGCCACGCCGTTGACGGAGGTGAATTCTCCCCCCACGTAGAGAGCCGACCCGCTGCCGTCATCGAAGGTGTCGAGGGCTCGAACGGGTTGGTCGGTGCCCGTGCCCATCGCCGACCAAACGGTGCCGTCCCACTTGGCGAGATGTTGGGCGCCGGTCGCTCCAGCGCTAGTGAACTTGCCTCCCGCGTAGAGGGCAGATCCGTTGCCGTCGTCAAAAACGTGTAGGGCATGGACTTGGTCGCTCGCACCCACGCCCACGCCCACACCGACCGCCGACCAAGCCGTGCCGTCCCACCTCGCGATGTTGTGGGCTTCGGTCCCACCGGCCTCGGAGAAGTATCCACCGGCATAGAGGGCGGGGCCGTTGCCGTCGTCGTAGACGGCCAATGTTTGAGCCCGGTGGGTGCCCAGACCTTGACCCAGAGGATGCCAAGCGGTGCCGTCCCACCTTGCGATGCGATCCGTGTTGACATCTCCGGCTTGGGTGAAGGATCCGGCGGCATAGAGCGAGGGTCCGCTGCCGTCGTCGTAGACCGCGAGGGCGTAGACTGTATCGTTCGTGCCGGAGCCCAAGGGGTGCCAGCTCGTGCCGTCCCACATGGCGATATTTGAGATCTTGGTGCTGTTGGCGGCTTGGAACGCACCGCCCACATAAAGCGCAGGGCCGTTACCGTCGTCGAATGTGACACTGCTCAGCACGCCGCCTACCAAGTCGCGTTGATAGAAGTTTGGTGACCATTCACAGTGTTCTAGTGCAGTGGATCCCTTGGAGTCGGCCGATCCTTGGATCGGTTGCGAGACCTCCTCAGCGACCTTGTTGTGCCAGGAATCTCGAAAGAGTGGTTTTTGCGGTTGGGCCGCAGACGCGCCGGAAAGGAGGAGGGAAAGGACTATGGGACCGGAAAAAAAGACACGGCAAAGCGCTCGAATCATATACAGATTCTCCAGAGTTAAATTGTGACTAGAAACCCGAGGTGGGCAGCTCGTCATGTTACGAGCGCATGACGATTTCTATTCACTTTTTCTGAGAGCTTTCTGGAAAGTCTGGCTAGAGCCACGCGCTTTGCGGTACGCAGCTCGAGAGCCGTCTAGGTCGAGCTCTGGTCGGTGTCGATCGGTCTCCAGATCAACCCGCTGATCTCTTGGAAGTGCGGCGTGCGAGAAGGTGCCACGTAGTTTCCTGAGGGCCGAGCGAGAAGGTGCCACGTAGTTTCCTGAGAAGGTGCCACGTAGTTTCCTGAGAAGGTGCCACGTAGTTTCCTGGGCCTCCAGCGAGCTCGGTCTAGGGTTTGGAGGATCAGCGGAAAGTCTTTGGGTCGATGTCGAGCTTGCTCAATTTCATTTGCAGGTGTTGGCGATACATGCCCATCTCCTCGGCGGCTCGGGTGACGTTGCCGCCGTGGCGTCTGAGGGCGCTGCAGATGAAGGTGCGCTCGAAGTGGTCGACGGCCTCTTGTTTGGCGACCTTGAAATCGGTGCTGGTGACGGATCCAACGGAGCTTTGACCCTTGGTGCATGCGGTGACCGAAGCCGGCAGGTCGCCGGTCCCGATCTCCTGACCGCCGGCCAGGGCCACGGCATGTTCCACGGCGTGCTCGAGCTCGCGCACGTTGCCCAGCCACTCGTGGGCCATGAGGGTGCGCAAGGCGTCCACGTGCAGGGGCCGTTGAGGACGTCCGAGCCGCTCGGCCGCGGCGTTTAGGAAGTGCTCGATCAGCAGGGGCACGTCTTCCGGTCGATCCTTCAGCGGTGGCAAATCCACGGGCACGACGTTGAGCCGATAAAACAAATCTCGGCGGAATTGACCGTCGGCGATGCGCGATTCCAGATCTTGATTGGTGGCGGCCACCAAACGAACGTCCACGGTGAAGGTTTTGTTGCCCCCCACCCGCTCGAAGGTCTTTTCCTGCAAGACCCGCAGCACCTTGGCTTGGGTCTCGAGGGGCATGTCGCCGATTTCGTCGAGGAAGAGGGTGCCGCCGTCCGCCTGTTCGAATTTGCCTTGGCGGGCTCGGGTGGCACCGGTGAACGCCCCTTGCTCGTGGCCGAAGAGCTCGCTCTCCACCAGCTCCCGGGAAAACGCCGCGCAATTGACCTTGACCAAGGGCCGTCGACGACGGGGGCTGTTGTAGTGCAGGGCATTGGCCACCAGCTCTTTGCCCGTGCCGCTCGGCCCTCGGATCAACACGGTCAGGTCGGTGTCGGCCACTTTGCGGATGCGCTCGAAGACCTCGAGCATGGCCGGGCTTTTGCCGATCAAACGATGGAAGCGGTAGCGGTCGTCCACCGCCCGGCGGAGATGGCCGACCTCCCGTCGCAGACGCCCCTCTTCCAAGGCGCGCTCGACCACCAGCACCAGCTCTCGGTTGTCGAAAGGTTTCGGCAGGTAGTCCACAGCGCCTTTTTGCAGGGCTTCCACCGCCGTGCGCTCGGAGCCGTAGGCGGTGATCATGATGACCGGCGGCCGGTGCTCGTCGGCACCGCCGTGGGACTCCTGGATCCAGCTCAACAGCTCCATGCCGCTCATGGGCTCGAGGGTGAGGTCCGTCACCACTAGGTGGAAGCGTTCTTGTTGGAGCAGCTCGACGGCGTCTTCGCCGCTGCCGACGGTTTCGACGTCGTAACCCCGACCGGTCATCAGGCGCTCGAGGGCCACCCGGATGGTAGGCTCGTCGTCGACGATCAGGATTTTTTCCGACATCGGCTCAGACCACGGCTTTCAAAGGGGAGCCCGAGATCTTCGGTAGCTCCCGGGAGCGATGGGCGTCGGGGTAGCGGGCATCGATGGGTAGACGGATGTGGAAGACCATGCCGCCCGCGGGATCCGCCTCGGCGTGGATGCTTCCGCCATGGGCTTCGACGATGCGCTTGCTGATGGCGAGGCCCAAACCCGTGCCTTGGGCTTTGGCGGAGACGAAGGGGTCGAAGATTCTGGGCAGGAGCTCGTCCGCCACTCCGGGTCCGGAGTCGCGCGCTCGGATGTCGACACCGTTCTCATGACGGTCCAGTTCCACCGTCACCCGTCGTGGCTCGGAGCTGTTGCGCACGGCGTCGACCGCGTTGTGAACCAAGTTGACCAGAACCTGCCGCAGTCCCTCGCCGTCGGCCACGATCTCGAGCCCCGTCTCCATCTCCGGCGCCGGGATCAGCTGGAGGTCCACACCCTTGGTGAGCGGCGTGGCTCGCAGATCCGCCACAGTGTCCGCCACCAAATCGTGCACCCGGAGCGGCCGGAAGGTGTAGGTCTCCTGGTGGGCAAACTGCAGCAGGGACCGGACCTGACACTCCACACGATCCAGCTCCCGCACCACCAACGCGGCGTGCTCTTCGTTGAGCTGGGAGACCGGCTCTTCGGCGATTTGTTGGGACAGGCTGCGAGCGGCGGTGACCGGATTGCGGATCTCATGGGCGATGCGTGCGGCGGTCTCGCCCAGGGCCGCAAGCTTTTCGCTGCGGGCCAGCTCGCGCTCTGCAGTGCGCACCCGGCCCGTCAAATGGGCGGCGTCGAGCACCAGGGCGAGCTCGCGGGTGAAATCCTCCAGCACCTTGAGCTTGCCGTGGTCGATGGCGTTGCCCAGGGCGCCGGCGGACACCAAGAGCTGACCCCAACGACGCCGCGCGCTGACGATGGGCACCACCCAAGCGACTTGGGCGTCGAGCATGGCCTGTTGCAGCTTCGGGTCCCGCAGCCACAAGAGGTCGAAGGTGGATCGAGGAAGCCGCTCCAGATCTTTGCCCCGAGGCCAGGCGTCGACCACCGGTCCGACCGGGAAATCGCCGTGGATCACCGGCTCGGGGTCGCCGTCCAGCAGCACGGCCGCGCCGCGCATGTGCAGAATCTCGGCGACGGCGGCCGCCGCGTCTCGGCAGGTTGCCCGCAGGCCTTTTTCCGGCGACAGATCGTAGGCCGCGGTGCGCAGCTGCTGCCGCCATTGCCGACCGTGGCGCAAGACCAGGGCGTCGACGATTTCCGTGAAGCGTTCGTTGCCGGGGCCGAGCACATAGACCACGACGGCGATGCCCAGCAGATCGACCGCCCAGCCCGCGTGCTCGGCGACCGGCCCGAGGGTCCGTAGACCGCTGTAAATCCCACCGACCAGGGTGAAGCGAAGGCCGTTCAGCAGCAGGCCCCGCAGCACCTCGCCGAGCACCCTCAAGGCAAAGGGCACGGCGGCGGCGAAACCGACGAAAGCATGGCTCAGGGTCCAGACCAGGCTCTGCTCGGTGGTGCCGAGCCGCTCCGTGGAAATCAGGATCAGGACACCGGAAAAAAGGGCTACGGCAAAGATCAAATAACCGCGGAACCCGAGGTCCGCCATGATCACCGGCCGCCGTCTGGCTTTGGCCAACACCACCAAATCCCACAACACGAGGGCGGCGAAACCGGCGAAATAGACCGACCATGGGTCGACCGGTAGGGTCTCGCGCAGGCGCATGCCCGAGAGGACGACGATGCCCAGCCCGTAGTTGATCGTCAACCAAAGTCGGCTCGGAGCCGGTGAGCCCAGGGTGCCCAGGGGGATCAGATGCCTCAGCACGGGCAGGATGCCGATCATGGTGATCTCCGCGATCCAGCAAAAGAAATCGAAGAGGGTGCGGTTGGGGTCGGGGCTCGGTATGAGATCGACCAGCAGCTTGCTGAAGTAATGCGCGGCGAAGAGCCAAGCCAAGAATCGGAATAGCTTCAGCAACGTGCCCTGGGGCTGCGCGGTGCCGTGGCATTGGCAATAGGAGCTCGCCAGGGTCACCCAAACCAGGGTGACCAGCCCCTGAAGCAGGGCGGCGACGATGGGGGGTGAGAGGTTGAAGAGGTCCATGATGGTGGAGTCGGCTGCTTTGGGCCTGAGTCTCTAGCCGAGTCTTTAGGGTTAGCAAGGGTCGTGCCGATGAAGTCGGCGACCACAGCCCATGCAACCCGCCTCTTTCGGGCCGACGACCCACTTTACTGCATAAATTCTTTGGCGGCTCCGCCAATGTTTTTAGGCGTCCGCGCGCAATGGCGGGTTGGCGGCTTGTGCATATGGGTGTTGACGGTGGAAAGCTTGAGGAGCCGGGTTGTAGATCACTAAGCCCATTGATTCCAGTGCTTAGGGAGATCTCTGCGGGCGCCGCTACCCTGGCACGGACGGTGCGACAGGTGGGTCGAGCTTTGGAGGAGCCGACCATGAAGACCTATGTCTGGAATTCTCTCTGCCGTCCGTCGTTGTGGATCGTTCTCGGGCTTGCCTTGTGGAGCCCTTTCGGAAACGCCCATGCCCAGGATTGGATCGAAGCCGGTATGGGGCTTTGGCCGACGGGCTCGTGGGAGCACGCTGTTGTGACCAGGGCCCACGAGCGTGTGCGTCGAGCCACTGTTTCGATCCGGGTGTTGGAACGCCGCGTGGGCTCGGCCGCCGTGGTGGATGCCTTGGGCTCAGGGGTCGTGGTCCACAGCGATCGCCGGGGAGACGATCGATACGTGTGGATCGCCACCAGCGCCCATGTGGTGCCTTGTCGGGCCCGATGCTCTGTTCGGGTGGGGCTGCCTAGCCACCGAGGCAGCGAGCTCTGGCGGTCCGCGAAAGTGATGCGCTTCGACAGTGCCTCGGACCTCGCTCTGTTGGAAGCGCGGGTGCCGGAGGAAGCGGAGTTTTCCGTGGTCGAGCCGTCCGCGGAAGGCATCCCGCGAGACAACAGGGTGTGGGCTTTGGGTTATCCCGACCCCGAGCTGCTGTCTAACACCAACGGCTCCCGGCGCGTCGAACGGTTCTCGGTGGGGCATTTGCTGCGAGATCCGGGTTCATTCCGTGCCGAATACCGCGCCCTTTCGTCCAGGGGCGCGGACGGTCGACTGACGATGCGGCATGCCCTGCTGCACACCGCGACTCTCGTTCCAGGGGCCAGTGGCGGTCCGCTGGTCGACGCGTTCGGCCGGGTTGTGGGTATCAATACCGGTGCCCTGGTATCTAAGAAAAGAGAGCAGTGTCTGCGCAGGGCCGAGCTCATCGAAGCTGGCGACGGGGCCGTCGACAATCCGTGCATTTACCTGGCGTCGGGCCTGGAGAAGGTGTGGGATTGGGTGGAAGCTCTGAAGAGGAGACAACCGTCGAATTAGCTGGAGACTTCGAGCCGAGGTCGTTGCGGAGGGCGAGCTACTGAGCGCTGCGGAAGCACCAACATTCGTGGAAGAATGGCGTCCGTTTTCTCGGTTTCGAAAATTGCCGCGGACCCTATCGGAGATTCGAATGAAGAGAGTGACTGGCATCGGCGGTGTCTTTTTCAAGGCTAAAGACGCACCTGCGCTGCAAGCTTGGTACAAACGCCATCTCGGCATAGACGTTCAGGAGTGGGGAGGCGCCGCCTTCAGCTGGGCTGATTCGGATGGCGAGCCCCAAGGCGGGATGACCATCTGGTCGGTGAGCCCTGAGACGAGTGATCAATTCGCCCCGAGCGAAGCCCCGTTCATGATCAATTACCGCGTTGAGGATCTTCAGGGGCTGGTGGAGGTGCTCAAAGAGGAGGGCTGCAACGTGCTCGACAAAATAGAGGACTCTGATTTCGGCAAATTCGCCTGGGTCATCGATCCGGAAGGAAATAAGGTCGAGCTGTGGCAGCCACCCGACGGGCCATGAAGGAAGCTCTCCCTTGGAACCCGACGAGCGATCCACTTTGCGACGACTCCTTCAGCTGATGAGCTCGATCTCTCTCTGTGCTGTTCTGCTGAGCTGTGATGGCGGTGCTCCAGCACCGAAGAGCCTGCCGGCGGAGCCCGGCGTCTCTCTGGAGCTTGCCGAGCATCGGGCCGCGGTCCTGAGCGACATCCGTTATCGGCTCGAGCTCGAGGTGCCGCCTGAGCTCGAGTCGGAGATCCGAGCACGGACCACGATTCGCTTCGAGCTCAGCGATGCCTCCTTGCCGCTGCAGCTCGACTTCCGTGAGAGCTTCGACAAGATCCAAAGTCTGCGGCTGAACGGCAGGTCGACCTCGTACACCTTCCAACACGAGCACATTGTGCTGCCGGTCTCAGAGCTGAAGGTCGGTGCCAACGAGGTGGAGATCGAGCATATTGCCGGCAACGGGTCTCTGAATCGGAATCCGGACTATCTTTACACCCTCTTTGTGCCGGATCGCGCCCGCACCGCATTTCCCCTCTTCGACCAGCCCAACCTCAAGGCGAAATATGAGCTGGTGTTGACCTTGCCCTCCGATTGGGTGGCCATCGCCAATGGGGCTGTGGTGTCGGTGGAAGCCTCGGACGGCCGAAACATCCATCGATTTGCCGAGTCGGACCTGATCAGCTCCTATCTATTTTCGTTTGTCGCCGGGCGCTTCGAGGTGGTGACCCGGACCTTGAACGGCCGGGAGATGACCATGCTCCACCGGGAGACCGACCCAGACAAGGTCGCCCGCAATGTGGATGACGTTTTCGAGCTTCATGCCGCGGCCCTCCGGTGGTTGGAGGACTTTACGGGCATCCCGTACCCCTTCGAAAAATTCGATTTCGCGCTCATTCCCTCCTTCCAATACGGCGGCATGGAGCATGTCGGCGCGATTCAATATCGAGCGTCGACGCTCTTTCTCGAAGAGGCTCCTTCCGCTTCCGCATTGCTCGGTCGGGCCGGCCTGATCGCCCATGAAACCGCCCACATGTGGTTCGGCAATTTGGTGACCATGGACTGGTTCAACGATGTGTGGACCAAAGAGGTCTTCGCCAATTTCATGGCGGCCAAAATCGTTAATCCGAGCTTCCCGGAGATCGACCACGACCTGAATTTCCTGGTGCGGCACTATTCTTCGGCTTATGGGGTCGATCGGTCGGAAGGGGCCAATCCCATCCGTCAAGATTTGGCGAATTTGTCGGAGGCGGGGCAGCTCTACGGCGCCATCATCTACAACAAGGCGCCGATCATGATGCGTCAGCTGGAGGTCTTGCTCGGTGAGCAGGCTTTTCGAGAGGGGATCCAGGAGTACCTAAAGACGTTTTCGTTCGGCAATGCGACGTGGCCGGAGCTGATTCGGATCTTGGACAGCAGGACCGATCAAGATCTGGCGGTTTGGAGCGAGGTCTGGGTCCAGACCTCCGGTCGTCCGACCTTTGAGGTGGGGCAGGGGGACTCGGGCACCGTGGTTTTGAGTCAAAAGGATCCGTCCGGTGGCGGTCGATTGTGGCCCCAGCGCTTTTCGGTTCGTGGGGGACCCGGCGGAGCGGAGTCGTCCGTGCTATCCGCGTCCGTGGAGACCGAGTTGTCGATTCCGGTGGGTTCTCTGGATAGGGCCCTCTTCAACGGGAATGGTTTTGGTTATGGGCTGTTTCCCGTCCAGCCCGCCCTGCTGGAGTCCTGGTCGTCGTGGTCGCCGGTGGAAAGGGGCTCGCTGCTCGTCCACCTCTATGAGAATGGCCTGGAAAAACGAGGCGTCGAGCTTGAGGCCTATTTCGACGCCTTGATGGAGATTCTGGCAAAAGAGCAGGATCAGCTACTGTTGAGTCTGGCCATCGACCAAACGACTCGCCTCTACCATAGCTTCTTGAGCGAGGCGTCAGCTGCTGAGCGCCGTTCGAAGCTCGAGGAGGTGTTGTGGGCCGGCACCCAGAATCAGGGTGACGAAAGTCGAACGAAGCTGTTCTTTACTGCTTACGCTTCCCTGGGGTCGAGCCCTGAGGCTTTGGATAAGATTTACAGAGTCTGGAACACAAGTGCGACCCTCGGCGGCTTGAAGCTTTCCGAAAACGACACCATCGATTTGGCGGAAACCCTGGCGGTGCGTCTGCCCGGGAAAGCGCAGAAGATCGTTGAGGCTCAGCTGGCTCGCATCGAGAATCCCGACAATCGACGACGGTTCGAATTCATCGCGCCTTCTTTGTCGGCGGAGCCGTCCGTCCGTGATGAATTTTTCGCTTGCCTCGCGGATGAAAAGAACCGTCAAACGGAAAGTTGGGTGCTCGACGCGCTTGCCAACTTGCATCATCCGTCTCGGATCGGACATTCGGAAAAATACATCCAACGGAGCCTGGAGCTGCTTCAAGAGATTCAGATTACGGGTGATATCTTCTTTCCCAAACGGTGGCTCGACCAGACACTGCAAAACCACCGCTCTCCCGCGGCATCGCAGACGGTCCGCGAATTCCTCGAGCAACGTCCAGATTACAATGCTCAGCTGAGGATGAAGATCCTGCAAGCTGCGGATCTCCTTTTCCGCGCTTCGAGCTAGGGGAAATCCGAGCTTTTGCGCCACGTAAATATGGTTGAGGAGATGAACTTGATGCGGCCGAGCTTTTGTGCCACGTAAATATGGTTGAGGAGATGAATTTGATGCCATGAAAGCTCAGTTCCACTGAAGCCTTGCCGTGACGTGTTTGGTTGTTGACCCAAGAAGACACACCTTCCCCTACCCAGAAACTGGCCGCTAGCATTCCGATCTGTAAAGCCACCGACGAAAGACTGAGGAAACGTCATCCGGGCTGGAGCAGCTCCGGGGACGGGGCTTTCATCGACCAAGACGGCTCGGTGAAAGCAAGAGCGGGCGGAAAGGTATTTTCTGGAAAACGGACCGTCAAATCACCGTTTTTGAGACGCTCAGCCGCATCGCGATAGGCGGCGAGAATAAGCGACAAGGCCTCGTGCATCTCGTGCCATGCTCTTTGGGTGAAGGCGTGGAAGAGGGGTTTGGGCGACGATTTGGGCTTCGACGGTCGATCGTGAGGATCGGCGGCGAGGACCGCTTCCACTCCGAGCGGAGCCGTGCCGTCCGCTCGATGCCGCGCGACCGTCTCTTCTTCGATCTTTCGCACCATCTCCAAGACCATGGACCGCCGCTGCTCCCGGCTCATATGTCGTTGAAAAGGCAAAGGTTTGAGCTCGAGGCTCAAATGCTCGGTGAAGTCTTCAAGGGTGACGTCCTCTCCCCGATCCAAGGCTCGACAGTAGGCGGTGCGATCGA
>JAUIJL010000020.1 GCA_030431255.1 Thermoanaerobaculia bacterium
CCGTCACCGCCCCGGACGGCACAGCCACGAAGACCGTCTACGACTTGTTGGGTAGGGTCACCCAGCAAATCGACGAGCGAGGCCGCGGGACCATCCAGGAGTACGACGAGCAGGGTCGCTTGGCTCAAGTGATCTACGCCGACGGCACCCACACCCGAAACGTCTTCGACGCTGAGGGTCGAACCGTGGCCTCCGTCGACCAGCTGGGCCGGATCACCCGCTACACCTACGACCCGGCGGGCCGCCTACTGACCACGACATATCCCGGCGCCGACGAGCCTACAGTCACCAACGAATACGACCGTGCCGGCCGCTTGGTGAAAGTCATCGACGAACGGGGCAACCCGACCCGCTACGTCTACGACGCCGCCGGTCGCCGAACCAAGGTCATCGACGCCCTCGATCAGGAAACCATCTACGTCTACGACGATGCGGGCCGTCTAGAGTCGGTTACCGACCCGCGGGAATTCACCACCACCTATCAATATGACGAAGTCGGCCGTCAGCGGTTCGTGATCTCCCACGACCAGAGCAGCATCGAGACCGTCTACGACGCCTTGGGCCGTCGCAAGGAGGTCTGGGATCAAGAACGCAAGAAAACCGAGCACTTCTACGATGCCGTGGGTCGCTTGAAGTCGGTCAAAGACGCGCTCCACCAGATCACCAGCTACGACTATGACGAGCTGGGAAATTTCATCGCCCAAACCGACGCCAACGGCCACACGACCCGCTTCGAGTACGACAATCGGGGCCGCCAAATCACCAGAATCTTGCCCGATGGAGCCAAAGAGCACTTCTCCTACGACCTCGACGGCACCCTGAAAGTTCACCAGTCATTCACGGGAGCGGTGAAGACATTCACCTACGACGAGCTCGGCCGCTTGTTGGAGCGCAAATACTCCGACGACACCGTCCACTCGTTCACCTACACCAAAACCGGTCGCCAAGCCACGGCCCTGGATCCACGTGGCCTCACTCTTTACAAATACGACGATCGGGACCGCCTTACCAAGAAAACCGACCCCACCGGCCACAGCCTGGAGTACGGCTACGACGCGGCCGGCAATCGAGAGTCCTTGACCGCCAACATCGGCGAGAGAAGCTTCACCACCAGCTACACCCACGACGCCCTCAACCGAATCAAAACCGTCATCGACCCAAACGGTGGCGTCTACACCTACCGATACAACGGCAACAGCCAAGCCGAGCACCTGGAATACCCCAACGGCGTCACCACCACGTGGTCTTACGACAGCCAGAGCCGGCTCGAAGATCTGATCACCCGGGACCCAGTGGGTCAGATCCTCCAGTCGTACCACTACACCATGGCCAAAACCGGCCATCGCACCCAAATCGACGAGCACGACGGCACCGTCCGAGCCTATGGCTATGACGATCTTTGGCGACTGACCCAGGACAAAGTCATCAACGCCGGGGTGCTCGTTTACCAAGAAGACTTCCAATACGACCCGGTAGGCAATCGGTTGCTGTCCAACCTCCAAGAATCCAGCGGCCCACCGCTGATCCAGGGTTACTCCTACGACAGCCGGGACCGCATGGTCCAACACAACGGCCAAAGAGTCGAATGGGATCGCGGCGGCCGGATCAAGAGTCAACCGGAAATCTGGCCGGCACCGGGCAGGACATACCGTTGGTGGTCCGACGACCGTCTGTTGGAAGTGGAAACCACCAAAGGCATCAAAGTGGAGACCACCTACGACGTCAACGGCAACCGAGTGGAAAGCACGGAGACGGTCGGCGGCCAGAGCGACACCACGGGATACCTGGTGGACGACAGCGGTTGGCTGAGTCATGTCGTCGCGGATTTTGACGGAACAGACATAGAAGCGATCTACGTGAGAGCTGGCGACCAATTGCTCGGCCTTAGCCGTGACGGTCCTGAGGATCGTCACTACCATCTCGATGGCCTGGGTAGCGTCCGGGCACTGAGCGATGCGTCGGGTGGGATGGTGGAAGGGTTGGACTACTCGGCGTTCGGTCGGAGCTTGGGAACGTTAAGTCAGGCCTATGGGTTTACGGGCGAGCCGAGGTCGGTGGCGGGATTGGGCTACCACCGGGCGAGATGGCTGGATTTCGGCGCGGGTCGTTTTTTGTCGGTGGATGCATTTCCAGCGAGATCGTCCGACCCACTATCCCTCAGTCGGTATCTATATGCAGATGCCAGCCCAGCCAGTAGCTTTGATCCAAGTGGATTCTTCACCTCAGCTGCCTCTGTGTCAGCTGGAACCAACGTAGCGTCCGAGCTGAGGGTGATGTCTTTCACACCAGCGCTACAAGCCCTTTCTGCGGCGACCTTCGTTCTAGCGGCGGCTGCAGTAGCAGAAACGTTTCAAGTGCAGGCAACGCTCACCACGAGTTTGGATCGATTTAGAGACTTAGGCTATTGGGGTCCCGAAATTGAGTCCTTGAGCTCGTCAGGAGCGCTAGTCGCTGTATGGAGTCTAATGTGGGCAAAGCTTCAAGAGTTTCGCCGTACCCGCCGTGGTAGCAGAGACTGGAAATTCGGTCACTATATTGAGATTCAAGGCCCTTCAGGCGAAGAGCGCTCATCCAAGAGAGACGTCTACGAAAGAAAGATAGGGAGGACAACAATCACCTTCAGCACTGGAGGTGGGCCAGGGCGGGTATTTGAAGTCAAGTATGGTTTGGGCAGAGAAGCTAAAGGAAATCGGCTTTTCAGATTTCGCATGGATTGGTTGGATTTCAGAAGAACCCCACCCACATTCAATCCGCATTGCCACCTCCTCCTCTGGCCAGATTACAAGAGCTCAAAGATTCATCGTTCTTGTACGACTCTTAAACCCACGAGCTGAGGAATGGAATCGGAGCCTCGCTCATCCAGCCTGTTCGCTATTTGAGAAAAAGGAGCCTACCTCCCATGAAAGATCACTTGGAGCCAATCAACGCAACGTTGGCTCGAGAGCAACCAGACAGTATGATCCTTCAATCATTTAACGCCAAATCCGAGGAGCTTTGCATTGCGTTTTCAGTTGATGGAGGTCCTCGAGAGAGTGAAATCTTTTTGGTGACTTTCGAAGGGGCAGTTCTCTTTCATCTTCCAGCGTCATGGCAGATCGCTCTTCCTCCCATTCGGCTGGTAGCGGTAGCGGTAGCAGCCGCGCGACGTTTGATTCCTGAAGTTGTCTTCGACGAAACTGAGTTGCAACCAGGAGGAAGGGTGGTCATTGGCCTTACCGACGATAATCACAACGAGCTTGGTTTCTATGTGGTGGCAGATTCCATTCGTTCGACTTGGATTTCCTGGGAGGAATGCGAGATTACCGACTAGTGCATTGTAGACCTCGCCCCAGTTGTCCTGTCCGCGGTGTCCGCCGGGGGAACGGAGGATGGGGTGGCGGTAACAAAGCGTCAGTTGTGGTTATCGACTGAAATCACGTCAGTTCCTCCGTGAAAAACATGAATCTCCGAGCGGAACCCACCGAAGATCACCTGAATCGCGCAGCCCGAGCGGACCGATCCCCCGGACAGGAGCGGAATCTTCGGTTGGGTCTGCTTGGGAATCGGTTCGATATTCATGGAGGAAAGAAAAAACCGGCGATCTGGCCATCCCACTCGGAGAAGAATGTGGGTCGATCGCTGGCCGATTTTGGCTTTTCGTTCCAAGCGTCAGCCGGTGTTCGTCCGTCGAGATGCTGATGAGCTCGGCAGTGGTTGTACCAGAACCGAAAGGTCCGAAGATCTTGATCGGAAAGGCTTTCTTCCGCGGCGGGTCTGGAGCGAAGCGCTTCCTTGAAGGTGCCGAAGAACCGTTCGATGCGTCCGTTTTGCCAAGGAGCACATCGCTCGGTCCGCTGATGCCGGATGCCGAGCCAACAGAGCCCGAAGCGGAAGATCTTCGACGTCAGCACGGGTTCGTTGTCGGTGCTAAGGCTGCGGGGAGAGCCGAATCGTTCGACGAGGTCCAAGATTTCTCTCAGAGTCGCAATGGATGCCTTCGTCCGGATCCGGTGCAGAGCGATGCAAGCTCGGGTGCTGTGGTCCACGATGGTCGTGCTGGACGATCCGGGCACGGTGACGATCGTCGATGGTCGTCCGTGCGCCCGATCGCCGGGTTATTGGAAGACCCATCCAGAGGCCTGGCCGGTGTCGTGGCTGAAGCTGGGCTCTGTCGTCTACGGTGTGCCCGAGCTACAAATCCCGCTCTCGGGTCTCGACATCCGCATTCTCCGTACCTACGACAGCCGCGACCGCCGGCTCGGTGATTTCGGCGTGGGCTGGACGCTGGACATCCGACAAGGCTTCTACCAAAACAACCGTCCGCCGGGCGACGGCTGGCAAATCCCTGCGACCTCAGGCCCGTGGGGTCTACCGTGCTCGGTGGTCCAAGAGACCAAAAGCCACCTCACGACGATTCGATTGAGCGACCAAGAGGTCTACCGTTTCCGCCTAGCGCTCAAGCGTCCCAGCACCTTGATCGGCGGCTGCATCGCCGACGCGGAATTTGAGTGGGTCGATGGTCCATTGCCGGGCACCACCCTCGAAATCCTCGGCAACAACGAGGTTTTTTACCCCAACAACAGCGACGGCGTTTTGGATCGCCACACCCAGCAGCCTTTCGTGCCCGACGACGTCAAGCTCACCACCCGTGACGGCCGAATCTTCCATCTGGACCTCCAGGACGGCGTCACCCACCTGGAAGACCTGCACGGCAACACCCTAGAAATCACCCCGGACGGCATCACCCACTCGAGCGGCCGGGGCGTGGAATTCATCCGAGGAGCGGACGGCAAAATTGAAGAAATCGTCGATCCCAGAGGCAACCGCAACATCTACAGCTACGATGGAAATAACGACCTAATCCTGCACACGGATCGCGCAGAGGCCGAAACAAGCTTCACTTACCGGAATCACTACCTTGAGGACATCCACAATGCCTACGGCATCCGCGCCGTGCGCACGGAATACGACGAAAACGGCCGCATGGTGAAAATGATCGACGCTTCCGGTCGAGAGATGCTCTTCGATCACGACCTGGAAGGTCGTCGCGAGGTGATCACCAACCGACTCGGCTTCACCCGGGTGATGGAATACGACCCGCGCGGCAACGTGACGCTCGAAATCAACGAGAACGGCGAAAAGACCACCCGCACCTACGATCGCGATCTCTTGCGCACGGAAAAGAACGACCTGGGCCACACCACCACCTACGACTACTTTTCCGCCTCCAACGATCTGAAATCGATCAAAAACCCTCTCAACGAGGTGACGTCGTTCACCTACCACGCCCTGGGCTTACCGGAGACGATCACCGATCCGCTGAATCACACGACCACGAATCACTACAAGGCCAACGGCGAGCTGGAATGGACCGAGGACGCCCTCGACCACCGCACGGACTTCGGCTACAACAGCCGAGGCGAGCTGACTTCCATCACCGACGCCCTGGACCACGTGACCTCGTTCGAATACGACGCCTACGGCAACGTTGAGAAGGAAACCGACGCCCTCGGCCATTCCACCAATCACACCTACGACGACCACGGCAACCGGGAGACCTCGACCACCACCCGGACCCTGCCGAACGGTGAGATCGAGACCCTCGTCACCCGCTATCAATATGACGACCTAGATCGCGTGGTCACCGTCACCGCCCCCGACGGCACCTCTACCAAGACCGTCTACGACCTGCTGGGTCGGGTGACCCAGCAAATCGACGAGCGGGGCCGCGGGACGATCCAGGAATACGACGAGCAGGGTCGCTTGGCTCAAGTGATCTACGCCGACGGCACTCACACTCGAAACGTCTTCGACGCGGAGGGTCGAACCGTAGCCTCCGTCGACCAACTGGGCAGGACCACCCGCACCACCTACGACCCGGCGGGCCGCCTACTGACGACTACTTACCCGGGTCCGGACGAGCCAACAGTCACGAACGAATACGACCGTGCCGGCCGCTTGGTGAAAGTCATCGACGAGCGGGGCAACCCCACCCGCTACGTCTACGACGATGCCGGTCGCCGGACTAAGGTCATCGACGCCCTCGACCAGGAAACCACCTACGTCTACGACGATGCGGGCCGCCTGGAGTCGGTCACCGACCCACTGGACTTCACCACCACCTATCAATATGACGAAGTCGGCCGTCAACGGTTCGTGATCTCCCATGACCAGAGCAAGGTGGAAACCGTCTACGACGCCTTGGGCCGTCGCAAGGAAGTCTGGGATCAAGAACGAAAGAAAACCGAGTTTTTCTACGATGACGTCGGCAGGTTGAAGTCGGTCAAAGATACCCTCAACCAGATCACCAGCTACGATTACGACGAGTTGGGAAGTTTCATCGCCCAAACCGACGCCAACGGCCACACGACCCGCTTCGAATACGATGCCCTGGGCCGTCAAATCACCCGCATCCTGCCCGACGGTGCCAAGGAGCACTTTTCCTACCACATCGACGGCACCCTAAAGGTCCATCAGACCTTCACCGGAGCCTTCAAGAAATTCACCTACGACGAGCTCGGCCGCTTGTTGGAGCGCAAATACTCCGACGACACCGTCCACAAGTTCACCTACACCAAAACCGGTCGCCAGGCCACGGCCCTGGATCCACGAGGGCTTACCCTCTACAAATACGATGATCGGGATCGGCTCACCAAGAAAACCGACCCCACGGGCCACAGCCTGGAGTACGGCTACGACGCGGTGGGCAATCGAGAATCCCTCACCGCCAACATCGGCGATCAGAGTTTCACCACCAGCTACACCCACGACGCCCTCAACCGAATCAAAAACGTCACCGACCCGAACGGCGGCGTCTACACCTACCAATACAACGGCAACAGCCAAGCCGAGCACCTGGAATACCCCAACGGCGTCACCACCACGTGGATCTACGACAGCCAGAGCCGACTCGAAGACCTGATCACCCGCGATCCCGTGGGGCAGATCCTCCAGAGCTACCACTACACCATGGCCAAGACCGGCCATCGCACCCAAATCGACGAGTTTGACGGCACCGTCCGCACCTATCGATATGACGATCTCTGGCGCCTGACCCAGGACAAAGTCACCAATGCCGGCGGCCTGGTTTACCAGGAAGATTTCCAATACGACCCGGTAGGAAATCGTCTGCTCTCCAACCTTCAAGAATCTAGCGGCCCGCCGCTGATCCAGGGCTACTCCTACGACTCCAGAGACCGCTTGGTCGAACACAACGGCCAGCGAGTCGAATGGGATCGGGGTGGCCGGATCAAGAGTCAACCGGCCATCTGGCCGGCACCGGGCAGGTCCTATCAGTGGTGGTCAGATGACCGCCTGCTGGAAGTGGAGACCACCAAAGGCGTCAAAGTGCAGGCCACCTACGACGTCAACGGCAATCGGGTGGAAAGCACCGAAACGGTCGGAGGTCAAAGCGACACCATGGGTTACCTGGTGGACGACAGCGGATGGCTGAGCCACGTCGTCGCGGATTTTGACGGTGCAGACATGGAAGCCGTCTACGTGCGAGCGGGCGACCAGCTGCTCGGCCTCAGCCAAGACGGACCCGAGGAGCGTCACTACCATCTCGACGGTTTGGGTAGCGTCTGCGGGCTGACGGATGCGTCGGGCGGGCTAGTGGAGCGGTTGGACTACTCGGCGTTTGGCAGGAGCTTAGAGTCGTCGAGTCAAGCTTACGGCTTTGCGGGCGAGCCGAGAATTGCAGCGGGCATGGGGTACCACCGGGCGCGGTGGTTGGATCCTGAGATGGGTAGGTTCATATCCAAGGATCCGTGGCCAGGAACCAAGTTCCAGCCGTTGACCTTATTGAAATACCAGTACTCCGATTTAGATCCGACTAACTATTTCGATCCCACAGGTCTGGTAGCGGTTAGCGATCAAATAGCTGCAGTACGGATTCAAGTGAATCTGAGCTTTAGGGCTCAAGCGGCTGCGATTACTTTAGCCACAACCCTTTCCTGCAGCCTCCTGGCAGCAATAAGCTCTGCCGCCAACAGTAGCGGTCTCGGCTTGTCGCTTCAGGCACCGCCTCCCCTCGATAAATGCATCGAAAAGCTCTATTTGGTCAGATTCGGATCCGATCCCGAGTCCAGACAAGAGCTGGCATTAAGCGCCTCACGCGCCGAAGCGAGTGGATTTCCTCATGGCGTCTCGACCCGATTGAAGCACCGAATTTCCGGGTCGGACAGAAAACATCGATCTGCCCTCAAATTCTATGTTGAACGGTTTCTTGTGGTCGAGCAAACAGGAAGCAGAAGGGATCACTACACGGTTCACCTACCGAAGCCTGTAGATGAGCAGGCAACAACCATATTCAACTTCGTTTTCCGCCCTTGGAGTGAATGGGCGCGCTGAGGGCCTTCCCGCTCATGCAAACAGAACCACAAAGTTTCACTTTCGAGATCCTCGCCCTGGCCGATTGGTACGACAGACTCGTTGATGGTGTTATTCAGCGTGAAGCCGTCCAATCACCCGAAATCTGCCGTCTGATGGCAGTTGATCCGAAGCGTCAAGCGGGGATTTTCCTTCTGTTAGGGATTGACGCTAGCGAAGCGTCAGCTCTTGAGGAGCTGCTGGGGAATCCTCGCGAAGGTAAACCTAGAGCAGCAACTAGTGCGAACAGAGACCTCTTGGAGCAGCACCTTACGAACCTCCTTGAGAGAGGGGGAGGGCGTTCCGGATGGTCGCTCGTCGAGGTGGATCTGTTGAAAAATGAGGTAGTAAAGCAGTCTACCTTGCACAAACTAGAATTGAGCTGCCGCGTTGATTTGAGTGAATGCTATTCGGAGTCGCAATTTCACCGGTGGAGGGCGCTAATGTAGCGGGGCTCACCTAACCAAATCTTCGTGGAGACCAGCTCAGCGTTGAAGCCTTGTTGGTCATAGATCTCATAGGTCATCTCGCAGACAGACTGAGTGACCCTGAGCGTGTGAGGTTCGTTTCGGAATCGAGTAGTGCCCCTTTCCACCCCTACCAGGTTGGATCGCGGGCCAGGAGCTCGAGAATAGAGGCTTCGTCGAGGGGCCGAGAGAAGAGGTAGCCCTGCCCTTTTTCGCAGCCTAGGGCGCGAACCCTTGCCAAATCATCGGCGGTTTCGATGCCTTCGGCGGTGATCTTCATGCCCAAGTTGTGGCCCATGAGCACGACGGCTTCGATGATTTTGGAGCCTCTCGACGGTCCGCTGACGAAGGAGCGATCGATTTTGAGGGTGCTCACCGGAAAGCGGTGGAGATAACCCAGGGACGCGTAGCCCGTGCCGAAATCGTCCAGGCAGACTTGCACCCCTCGTTCCTGCAACCGTCCGAGCACCTCGGCGGCCAGGGCGATCTCGCCGATCATCGCGCTCTCCGTGACCTCGACCTTGAGATGCCGACCCGACAACCGGTTTTCGTGCAATACCTCGTCGACCAGCGCCACCAGCTCCAATCGGCAAAAACCGCCGCTCGACACGTTGACCGCCAGGGCCCTGGGCGCCAGGGCTCCCAGCTCATCCCGAAAGCGCCGTTCGGCCCGCGCCGCTTCCCGCAACACCCATTCATCGAGCTCGAGGATCAGCCCCGTTTCCTCCGCCAGAGGCAGGAATTCCATGGGCGGCACGATCCCCCGCTCGGGATGTAGCCAGCGCACCAAACATTCGAGGTCTCGAATACTGCCCGTGCGCAGATCGACGATCGGTTGAAAGTAGAGACGCAGCTGCCCCTCTTCCACCGCCCGCCGGAGCGCTTGCTCGAGATCCAACCGCCGAAGCGCACGGTTCCACATCGCCTTGGTGAACACCTTCTGCCCTTGAACGCCGCCGGATTTGGCCTCCATGAGAGCTGAGCCGGCATCGCGCAAACAGTCCTCCGCTTGGAGATAGGAGTCCTTGCATTGCACGATGCCCACAGAGGTGGTCACCACCAGGTTGCGGTTTTCGAGCTGCAACGGCTTTGCCACCGCAGCCTGCAAGGCGTCCGCGGCTTCCCGGGCACGGATCAAACCCGTCACCCGCGGCATGAGCACCGCGAGCTCGTCGCTGCCCACCCGTGCGAGCGCATCCTCATCGCCCACAGCCTGGCCGAGACGACGGGCCACTTCCACCAAAACCTGATCACCGACCCGGCGGCCCAGCCCGTCGTTGATCGTTTGGAAACGATCCAGCCCGAGCAACATCAAGACGAAGCCCTCGTCGCTGCGACGCTGGGCGCGGCCGATCGCCATGGACAGGCGATCCTCCAACCAGGTCCGATTCGGTAAGCCGGTCAAGGGATCGTTGAAGAATGCGCGCCGTAGCTGATGCTCGGCGTCTCGGTGTCGGCTGATGTCCCGTAAATGGCTCTGGACCACCTGCCTGCCATCCAGAGACAGCAAGCTGGACGCCACGGCCACCGCGAGGGCCTCACCGTTGCTGCGCACCATGTCGGCCTCAAAGCGATAGGAGCCCAAGGTCTCCAGTTGCTCCATGGCACCGCGCATCACGCGGCGGGCGCTCGCGGGGGCGAAGTCCAAGAGCTGACGCCGGCGCAGCTCGTCGATGCTGCTGCCGAGCAGCTCGGACGCACGGGGATTCGCATCGAGGATCAGCCCGGCCAAGTCGTGGATCAAGATCGCATCGCCGGCGAAGTGGAAGAGACTGTCCAGACGCTCTTCAGAGCGGCGCCATCGGGCGGCTGCCCGCAGATCCTCGGTCAAATCCCGAATCACCATCAACAGCCGAGGCGAGCCGTCCACGTCTTGGACCCAAGCACGAATCCTCACCGAGCGCGTGTCCCCGGCGCGGGTCTTCAGCTCGGTCTCCCAATCGCCGGCTTTTCCTTGGGTCCAGCGAGCCCAATGCCGAGCCAGCTCCTCTCGGCGATCTTCGGCCAACAGCTCGACGAATCTGCAAGAGCCCAACTCGGCCAGGGATCCGCCCAAAAGCCTCTCGCAGGCGGGGTTGACGGCTTTGAGCTCTCCCTCGAGGTCGAGCCCGAGCATGGGGTCGAAGCTTTGATCAAACCAAGCCGGCGCCCCTTCTTCCGAGGTCTTGCCGCGGGGCCCGGCATCCGTCGGTTTCATGAACCCGAGCCCGCACCGGTTCCCGGAAGCCGGGCGGAGCCGCTAGGGTCATGACCCCACGGTCGCAGCAAATCGCTCCCGTTGGAGATCAGCTCCAATAGCGCATCACTGGAAAGAGGGCGGCTGATCAAATGGCCGAGCACGTCATGGCAGCCGATATTCTCCAAGAATCTAGCCTGGCGGCCGGTCTCGACCCCTTCCGCTACCGGCGTCAGGCCGAGCTTCTGGGCCACGGTGGTGGCCGCCTCCACGAGCACGTCGGCATCTTCGTCCCGCTCGAGACGATGAATGAAGCTCGGATCGATTTTCACTTTGCCCATGGGCAGCCTTTGGAGCTCTTCCAGGGCCACGGGAGCGCTGCCGAAGTCGTCCAGGGTCAGGCGGATCCCCTGCTCTCCCAGCTCTTGTAAACGACGGCTCGAGCCCCTGGGCAGCTGACGCAGCTGATTGGCGGTCATTTCCATTTCCACGGCGTCACCGGGCAAACCCACCTCGCTGAGAATGGCCGCCACTCGCTCGGACAAATCGGGATCCCTGAGCTGAGAGCTCGCCAGGTTCACAGCCACGGGCACCGGCAGCTTCAGATCCTCCCGCCAACGCCGCGCTTCCCGACAGGCGGTGCGCAAGACCCACTCGCCGATTTGGTTCATCACCCCGCTATCCTCGGCGATGGAGATGAATCTCACCGGGCTGATGATGCCGTGCTGGGGATGGCGCCAACGCAGCAGCGCCTCCACCCCCGTCACCCGCTTAGAGCCCAAATCCACCTGCGGCTGAAATTCTAAATAGAGCTCGTCGCCCTCCAAAACCCGCGACAGGTCATGGGCCAGCTCCATCCGTTCCTTGACCTCATTGCCGATATCTTGATCGTAGAACCGGAAGGTATTGCGCCCGTCGCGTTTGGCTCGATAGAGCGCCAGATCGGCTTGTTTGATCAGGCCCTGGGGATCGCTCTCTCCCGGTGGATAGACCGCGATGCCGATGCTGACGCTGGTTTGAATTTGCAGGCCGTCGATCTCCAGCGGCTTTTCGAGGGACATCAACAAACGGCGGGCCAACATGGCCGCATGCTCCGGCTCGTCGAAATCGGTTTTGATCACCGCCAGCTCATCGCCCCCAAGGCGAGCCATGGTGTCGACTTTGCGGATACAGCCGTTGAGACGATTCGAGACCGCGATCAACAAGGCGTCACCCACATCGTGGCCGTGCTGGTCATTGACCTCCTTGAAGTGATCCAAATCGAGCATCATCAACGCCATCCGGCGGCGGAATCTCGAGGCTCGGGCCAGGGTCTTTTCCAATTGGTCTTGGAAGGTGTAGCGATTGGCCAAGCCGGTCAGGGAGTCGAAGCGGGCCATTTTCACCAAGCCCTCTTGGACCCGACGCTCCTGGGTTACATCCCGCAGGATCACCATCAGCTCGGACAAGCCGCCGTGATCTTCTCGCATGGCGGATACGGTTCCCTGAACGTGGATCGTTCGTCCCGAGCGGGTCCGATGCCGGAGCTCGTAATTCTGCAACCAGCCCTCTTGCTCCAATCGAGTGAGCATTTCGCGCCGCTCCGCCAGATCGACATAGAAGCTCTCGATATTGTGACTCTGGATCTCTTCGAGGGAATCGTAACCATAGAGCTCCAGGCCGGCGGCGTTGATGTCGCGGATCTCCCCCTCCGTGGAGACGACCATCACCACATCTTTCGATTGCTCGAAAAGGCGGGAATAGAGATCGGTGCTGTGGCGCAGACGACGCTCCGCCCGCAACCGTTGACGCTCATAGATCCAGGCGAATCCCCCCGCCAGCAGCACCACTGAGGCCAGCATTTGAGTGGTCAGCCGGCCCTGGGAGCCGTCCAACAAAGACGCATTGGCTTCGGCGGATCCGCGCCAAAGCGAAAGACCGGCGAAGAGTAGGAGGGTCACCATGCCTCCGACTCGCTCGTTCCACAAAAATGTGACCAAGATCGGCACGGTGGGCAGCAATAGGAGAACCGGTCCGTGAAGGCGATCTCCGGTCCAACCGGCGAAAACGATCCACAATAAAACGGTGATCACCACAATGAAGGAGGCGGCATCTAAGGATTGGGTCAGCCGAATCCAAAGCGGGACCAACAGAAGCACCAACGCCGCCGCGATGGTGCCGAGCAGGAGTGTCGGCTCTACCGCGGAGAGGGATCCCTGCCGGAGACTTTCGAGGGCTGCGTCGACAAAGACCACCGCGCAAAGCAAAAAGGCCCCACCGACCAGGAACCGGCCCCGCCGGAGCCCTTCACCGGTATTTCGAGCCGTTTCGGGCAAGAAGCGATCCAACGTCGCCAACAAACCCGTGCTGGATGGCTCCCATCGCACTTCTGATCCCCCGTGGTCCGGATGCTCGGGGCGCGGTACGACGATCGAGCCCAGCCCCGTGAATCCAATGGACATCACACTTAGATGCGTTCGACTGCCAGCGATTCTGCCATAAATGAGCGCTGACAGAGAATTCGCAGGGCTCTACCGTCCACTGCTCCCTCATTTTCGACCTCCAAACGATCTCCCCCTTGACCCACTTTCGCTATTTGCCTAGACTACCGACCGTTCGTTAGCTAACTAACGGTCGTTAGCGATCTCCGAAGAAACTGACCCGTGGCCGGAATATGAATAGCGAGACTTCAGAGAAGACCACCGCTGAGCGCTTGCCCCAGGTCGCCCTCGAGCTCTTTGCCGCGCGCGGCTACTCGGGCACTTCCTTGGCGGATATTGCCGGTCGTCTGGGTATCCGCAAACCCAGCCTTTACAACTACTACAGCTCCAAAGACGAGCTTTTCCTCGACCTCTTTGAGAAGAGCTTGGATCAATGGCGTGAAGCCTCGCGTCCGGCCCTGGACAGCGATGGCACCTGCGCCGAGAGATTGCGCCGGCATCTCGACTCCGCGGTGGGTTTCGCGGTCAGCGATCCCCACACCACGGCCCTCTGCCGAGCCGCCGTCTCCCAGGTTTCGGGCGAGCTGGCGGAAAGGGTGCAAACTCTGATCGATGATCACCGTAGGGAGTACCGTGAGCGGCTACGGCAGGTCTTCGTTGAAGGCATGGAGACCGGCGAGATCGCCCGCAGACCGCCGAAGATCCTGGTCCTCAGCTGGCAGGTCTTGACCGACGGCATCTTGACCCGTCAGGTCTTTTTGCCCGAGCGACGCTCGGAATTCCTAGAACACTTGGATGATCTCTGGCAGATTTTTTGGGCTGGAATCGCCTCCCTTCCCCCTGGAGCGACCGAGCAGTGAGCCCCCGTCTTTTTCGCATGGAATCCCGGCCGACACGGCGGGCCGCTGCAGTCCTCTGCCTGTCGCTGCTCGTCCCCTTGGCGACACCGGCGGTCGGCCGAGCGGCCGACGATCACCTCAACGATCTCAACTCCACGGAATCGGCCGCTTTGGATCTCGAGCAACTGATCGATCGCGCCATGGGCTTCAACGCGGGATTCCAAGCCGAGCGGGCTAGGCGGGCGGAGGTCGAGGGCGGCGTAACCGAAATCGGAGCGGATGCTTGGCCTCAGGTGGAGCTGGTGGGATCGTGGAATCGTTCCCGCAATCCCTCCCTGCTCAACAGCCCTGATTTTGAGGATATCCTCGAGATGTTCCCGGACTTCGAGCCCGGGGAGCAGGAGCTGTGGACCCTCGCCGTCGAGCTCGAGCAGCCGATCTACTCCGGCGGCAAGGTTCGAGCCGCCATCGACTTGGCGGAGCTGGCGGTCAACATCACCGAGGCGCAAATCCACACAGCCCGATTGGACCTCGCCTTGGAGGTCGCCGAGACCTACCTCACCTTGATGCACGCCCGCACAGCGCGGGAAAGCCTCGAAACCCAACGGATCGCCCGTGAGGAAGCCCTGAAAGTGGTGCAGGACCGCTTCGACTTGGGGGAAGCCACCGAGCTCGAACGCCTGCGGGCCACGGCCGCGATCGCCCAAGTGGGTCCAGACCTCGCGCAGGCCGAGGGAGACGTGAAAGCCGCCGAGAGCCGGCTCAGGGCTTTGATCGGGTGGCCTGTGGAGCAATCCCTGCGGCTCGCCTCTCCTCAGCGTCCGGAATCGCGGATTACCCTTCCCTCCAGCGACCATCTCTTGGGCTTGGCAGAGCGTTTTCGCCCGGAGCTGCGAGACCTCGACCTTCAAACCGACGCCCTCGAGCGTCAACGGGTGGTGACCCGGGCCGAAGGCAAACCCCAAGTGGATCTCTCCGGCGCCTACGGCCGCCAAACCCGGCTGCTGGAGGACGTCGGAGATGCCCTCTTCGACGATTGGCGGGTCACGGTCGGTTTCAGCTTGAAGCTCTTTGACGGCGGTCGGCGCAAAGGGCAGCTGGCCCAATTGGAGAGCCGGAAAGATCAGCTCAAATGGCAGCGAATCGACCTCTTGCGCACGATCCGCTATCAAATCGAACGCAGCCTCGCCGACTACACCACCGCCGTCGAGCGACTGCAGGCCGCCCGGATCGCTTCCCAGGCGGCGGCGGAAGCCTCCCGGGTGGCGGCGGAAAGCTATCGGCTCGGAGTCGCCCTGCAGGCGGATCTGCTCGACGCTCAGGATCGCGCGATTCGCCAAGAGCTGGAAGAGGAAGCCGCCTTCTTCGACAGCTTGAGCCGATTCGCCCGTCTCCGCCGAGCCATCGGCCTAGCCCCTTCCTCGGATCTCAGTTTTTCCAACCTTTCTCCGGCTGACGCCGGTGAGGACGACACGCCATGAGCCGTCGAATATTGCTTTCTTCCCGGACCCAGCCGTCATGCCGGCTTCGCCGAGGGTCAGGGATCCTCAAAGGATGCCTGGTCGGGCTCGCGGCAAGCTTCCTCTTCACCGGCTGCGGTCAACGCCAAACCGAAGCCACCCCGGCCCCCGTCGCGGTCACCGACCGCGCGGTTACGGTCGCTACGATCCTGGTGGAGCCCAGCTCGGTAGTCGATGAAGCCACCCTACCCGCGGAGCTTCATCCCCAACGACGTGCCGGCCTGGCCGCTGAGGTGCCGGGCACGGTGGAGTCGATCCACGTCGACGAAGGTCAGCACATCCGCGCCGGACAGACGCTCATCGCCATCGACACCCGCAGCTTGAAACAACGCCTGGCCGAGGCGGAGGCGGTGGATCGCCAGCGGCGCATCCAGCTCGATAGGGCGAAAGCTCTGTTGGAGAGACGCTCGATCACCCAAAGCCAATTTCTCGACGTCCAAACCGCCCGCGATTTGGCGGAGGCTCAGCTCGCTTCCGCCCGCCTGGACTTGGAGAAATCCAAAGTCACCGCGCCTTGGAGCGGCACGATCTCCACCCTGCATGCGGAAGTCGGCGATTACGTCAGCCCGGGCCAACCGCTTCTGGAGCTGGTCGACACCACCACCTTGGAAGTCCGAGCCACCGCCCCTTCGTCGGACGTGCCGTTCCTCGTCCGTGGGCAAGTCGCCCGGGTCGAGGTCGACATTTTCCCGCGGGAGATCTTCGAAGGTCGGATCGTGCGTCTGGCCACGGAGCTCGATCCCAGCAGCCGCACGCTGGAGGTGGTGGTCGAGATCGACAACACCGACACCCGGCTGCGCCCCGGCCTGGCGGCCCGGGTGCGGGTGGCTCGTCGCCAACTGAGCGACGCGGTGCTCGCTCCCCTCGATGCGGTGGTGGAGCTGGAAAAAGAGCACGCGGTGTATGTGGCAGAGGGAGATCGCGCGGTTCAACGAAAGGTGATCCTCGGTCCGGTGATCGGACCCGAGCAGGTGGTGATCACCGAGGGCCTTTTGCCGGGGGATCACCTGATCGTCGAGGGCCAGCTCCGTCTCAGCCCCGGGCAAAAGATCTCCCGCCAAGATCCGGTAGAACAGGACTCGGTGAGCCACGACTCAGTGGACCGAAACCCAACAAGCCCCAACCCGGTAGATCCCGAATCCATCGAGCCGGCGGAGGGTTGACATGCGTTTCGTCGATGCCTCCTTGAACGGCCGATCCACCGTGCTGTTCTTGATGGTCGCCTTGGTGCTGACCGGTGTATTTTCTTACCTGACCCTGCCCAGGGAGAAATATCCCGACATCAAAATCCCCATCCTCTTCGTCTCCACTACCTACCCCGGCGCAGCGCCCACCGAGGTGGAGCAACAGCTCACCCATCCCCTGGAACGGGAGCTGGCTGGTTTGACCGGGGTCAAAAAGATGACCTCCAAATCCATGGAGAGCGTGTCGTTGGTTTCCGTGGAATTCGTCGCCGGCACCGACGTCGACACCGCCTTGCAGCGGGTGCGAGATCGGGTCGAGCTGGCCAAAGTCGATTTTCCGGAGGACGCGGAAGAGCCGATTCTCGAAGAGGTCAGCTTCTCCGAGGTGCCGATTCTGCAAATCAATCTCTCCGGCAATGTCGGACCGGTGGTGCTCAAACAAATCGCCGAGGATTTGCAGGACGAGGTCGAGACCGTCAACGGTGTGCTCTCCGCCACCCTGGTCGGCGGCCTTGAGCGGGAGGTGCAAGTAGATGTGGATCCCCGCCGCTTGGCCCTCTACGACCTGGCCCTCGACGATGTGAAGACCGCGGTCGAGGACGAAAACGTCTCCATTCCAGGCGGTGATATCGAGCTCGGCTCCCAAACCTACGCGGTGCGTATTCCGGGCGAGGTGGAGGATCCCAAGGAAATCGGCGATTTCGTGATCACCAGCCGAAACGGCAAGCCGATCTTTATTCGCGACGTGGCGGAGGTACGGTTCGGTTTTCGCGATCGCGCATCCTATGCGCGGATAGACGGTCGCGAGTCCGTGGCAGTGACCATCCAAAAACGGGTGGGCGCCAACATCATCCAAGTGGTAGACGACGTCAAGGCGACGGTCGACAGCCTTCGGGAGGATTGGCCGTCCGGGTTGCAAGTGGATTATCTGGGCGACGCCAGCAAAGAAATCCATCTTCAGGTCAAAGACCTGGAGAACAGCATCCTTTCCGGTCTATTCCTGGTCCTTTTGGTCCTGATGTTTGCCCTCGGCCTGCGCAACGCGGTCTTCGTCGCGCTCGCCATTCCTTTTTCGCTCTTGCTCACCTTCGTCACCCTGCAAATGGCGGGCATCACGCTCAACATGGTGGTGCTGTTCAGCCTGGTCCTGGCGGTGGGCATGTTGGTGGACAACGCGGTGGTGGTGATCGAGAACATCTACCGCCACATGCAGGACGGCACGCCCCGGCTCAAGGCGGCGTTGCGCGGTACCCACGAGGTGGACAGCGCCATTTTGGTCTCGACCTTGACCACCGTCGGCGCTTTCTCACCGCTTTTCGTGTGGCCCGGAATCATCGGCGATTTCATGAAATATCTGCCGTTGACGGTCTGCATTGCCCTGATGTCGTCCCTGGTCGTGGCCTTCACCATCAATCCGGTGCTCTGCTCGATCTTCATGCGGGTGAGCCCTGCTTCGAATCACCTTGAGGACGGCAGTGAGGACGACATCGAGGATCAAAAAGTCGCCGGCTCCCGATTCGACCGCTGGGGCGAGCGAATCAACGATTCGTATCGACGGCTGCTCGCCTGGAGCCTCGACCACCGCGGTCTGACGTTGGTGGGCACGCTCACGGTTTTTGTCATGGGCCTTGGGGTCTTCGCCGCCTTCAACAACGGCACGGAGCTGATTTCCGAGGAAAAACCCAAGCAGATCAAGGTCGATATCGACCTTCCGCCCGGCAGCCAGATCGAACGGACGGATGAAATCGCCCGAGGGCTCGAATCCAAGCTTCGGGAGCTGCCGGACCTCAGGGTGATGGCGGCGAGCGTGGGTGACGGTAGCCAAAGCGACGACTTCGGCGACGCAGGATCGTCACCGGGCTCCGGTCGCATCGTTCTTGACTTAGTGGATCGGGAAGACTGGACGCAGGACTCGGAGAAGACCCTGCTGATGGCCCGGGAGATGGTCGGCAGCCTGGCCGGCGTCGATCTCGATGTCGATAAAATGACCGATGCCCTGCCGGTCGGCCCTCCCGTGTCTTTCGAGATCACCGGTGAGGACTTCGCCGTCCTGGGGGAAATCTCCCAGCGAATCCGCAAGGAGATCGAGGACATACCCGGGCTCTTTTCGCTCAACGACGACTTCGATTTGGCCCGGCCCGAGGTGGTGGTGCGAGTGGATCGAGTGGAGGCTTCCCGGCTCGGGCTGACCATGGCGAACGTCGCCGGCACCATTCGAACGGCCATCCACGGCAGCGAGGCCTCGACCTATCGACAGGGAGACGAGGCCATCGATGTGACCGTTCGGCTCGCCGAGCCCTATCGTCAATCCCTCGACGATCTAGCCGGCCTGCGCATCATGGGAGACTTCGGTGCCGCCGTGCCCTTGGGCTCGATCGCCGGCATCGAACGCACCTCGGCTCTGCCCGCGATCAATCACAAGGACCGGCGTCGGGTGGTGACCATCTCGGGTCAGGTCACGCGAGCGAATCTCGCCGAGCCCATTCGCGCCGAGGCGCAACGACGGATCAGCGCCATTCCCGACCTCCTGCCTCCCGGATATTCCATGCAACAAGCCGGTCAGCAGGAGGAAGAGGTGGAGTCTCGGCAATTCCTGCTCGGCGCCTTCACCTGGGCGGTGATCATCGTGTTGGCGCTGATGGTCGGAAAATTCAATTCCGTCGCCATCCCGATGATCATCATCAGCTCTGTGCTGATGTCCATGTTCGGAGTCTTTGTCGGTCTTCTCGTCACACGGCTACCGTTTTCGATCGTTTTGACCGGTGTGGGAGTGATCTCCCTGGCGGGCATCGTGGTGAACAACGCCATCGTGCTGCTGGACTATGCGGAAATGCTGCGCGCCCGCGGCATGCCCCGCCGAGAGACCTTGATGACCACCGGCTCCCGTCGGCTGCGGCCGGTGTTGCTCACCGCCGTGACCACGATCCTCGGCTTGATGCCTCTGACCACGGGCATCGAATTCGACTTCCACGCCATGGCGTTATCGACAGATAGCGAGTCTTCGGATTATTGGCGATCCATGGGCGTGGCGGTGATTTTCGGATTGACCTTCGCGACCTTCCTCACCCTGGTGCTGGTACCGGTCATGTATGACCTGCTGTGGGGCCTACGAGACCGTCTGTCGGCCCGTTGGGGCGATGAGCCGGAAGACTGACCTTACAATCGTAGGGTTGGGGCTTGCCCCCAACCGGGCTCGGCGTTGCCCCGCATTGCGGGCGGGGACAAGCCCCGCCCCTACACCAGATATCTGAGGCTCGGCGTTGCCCCGCATTGCGGGCGCGGACAAGCCTTATCACTACCAAGAAAAGCGGGCCAATAGGCTTACCAGGTCTCCGAAACGCTCCGTGCCGGGCTCGTACACCAGGCGCAGGAGTCGGCTGTCGTCTTCGAATTTCATGCTGTAGATGGGTCGTGACTCATCGAAGTCGTAGCGCATCTGGAAGCTCAGGTGATCAAAGCTCCGCAGGCCGGTGTAGGGCATCTTGAATCGCATGCCGAGGTAGTCCGACGATAACCGTGGAGACACGCGCACTTTGTAGGACAAGGGGCGTGGGCCTTGGGCTCGCGAGCCGCGATCCGGGCGCCGACGGTCCCACCACTCCTCCAGCCCGAGTGCATGTTCCAAGGCTTCGCGCTGCATCTTGGAGTATGCGCTCAGCACCGCGTCGGCGGGCTCGTCGCGGGAGGACGGGTTCTCCCACAAATCGTAGCCGTACATCTCGGAGCTCAGGTTGTAGTCGAAAAGCGCGCGATTTAGATCTCGGCAACGATTCTTGCCCAACACGTCCTCGTAGCTCTGGCAACCCGTGTGGTTGCTCTTCACAGCCCGTTCGAGGACCTCAAAGCGCAGGGACAAGGCCTCTTCCTGCTTAGCGGTCAAAGGCTGACCCTGTCGCGGCTCATCGGCGGCGATCGCCGCCACGGTGGTGGCAGCCATGGGGTCCAAGCCTTGATCCAGGCTGGACTGAGCCGAGCATTCTCCCGCCATCACCCACGAGGCGAAGGCGACCGTCAAGAACACTCGGACGCTTCGGCTATCCGACTTCCGCTCGACGAAGAATTTGTTCATGGCTCCTCCAGCTCTAAATGTTGTCGGTACTTTGAAGATGTACCAATCACCATTTACAGCAAGAGCCATGCCGGCCTGTCCCGTGAGCTTGGGGCAGAAGAGACGCTAGCCCAGCGGAAAGGGTTTGTAAAACCGACATTGCGGCCCAAGGCGTTGTGTAACTCTTACAAGAAACACCGTCGGATTAGGGCCTAAAGCGAAGGTCGTCACCGACCCGAAAGCGGATGCTCGGCTCAGCCGTCGCTATGCCGGGCCCGGTATTCGTCCCGCGCTTTTCGAACGCGATCCAGGAGCTCTTTATCCTCCATGTGATCGCGTTTGAATTTCGCAAAAATCTCGGCGGCCTTATGCCACTCGAGCACCGTCGCTTGATCCACCGAAGACACCTTCAAGCCGCGGGTCTTCATTTGTTCGACCGCCTGCTTATCCTGCTCAGGGATCTCGTTCTTAAAGCGCTTCTCACTCGCCAATGCGGCCTTTTTCAGGGTCTTCTGGACCTCCGGCTCGAGCCGAGACCAAATCCGTTTCGAGACGACGGTAGCTCCGATCAACGGCGCGAGACCCAGGTCTTGCATGTGCGGAGTTTGTCGGAACCACTGCAGAGACAGCGCCGCCAACGGCGTGGTGGGGACCACCTCCACCATGCCGGTTTGGAGCGAGGTCAAGATGTCCGTAGCGGCCAATGGCACGGGCTGGAAACCGTTCTGACGCCACAGCTGCACCATGGCATCGTTCCCGGCCCAGCTGAAGATCTTCTGTTTTTTGAGATCGTCGACACCGACGATGGGACCCTTGGAAAAAAGGTGAACCCAACCTCCGTTGCCCCAATTGAGCAACACATAACCCTTCTCTTCGAGCCGCTTCTCAAAGTCCCCACGCAGGGTTTCGAGCACGTGATAAAGCTCGCCGTAAGACTCGAAGAACATGGGAATCTCGAAGATCTCAAAGCTCTTGTCGATGGACGACAAACCCGCGACCGACAATGCCGCGGCATGTAATTGCCCGACTCGCATCTTGCGCACGATGTCCGGCTCGTCACCGGCGACGCCGCCGGCGTAGATACGCAGCTGTACCTCGCCGTCGGTGCCCTCCTGCCACTCTGCGCCCATTTCTCGCAGAATGAGGTCCCAGGTGGAGCCTTCGGGCACCAAGGTGGCCATTTTGACGACCGAGCGAGCCTGGGCCGCCCCGGCGCTGAGCAGCATCGCCAACACCAGAGCTCCAAGCCCGCGAGCACCCCACCGATGTTGAGCCCGAGAGCCGTCGTGATATCTGAGCTGATGAGGCCGAATCATGGCAATCCCTCCGAAATAGGTCTGTCTTCGATGCTGTCGTCCGTGAAGTCGTCGAATCCCGCGTCACTCAAAAATAGATCATCGATTTGGGTCAGCAGGTACGCTGCAAAGCTCTGATTGACCGCATTGGCCAAACGATCGTTTGGGCTGCGATCGAGATCCACCGCCAAGGCCTTTTCCAGGGCGAGCTCGAATCCCGCCCGATCCTGTTGGCCGATGGTCACCAACCACGCCCAGGACAAATGGGTGCCCACCCGGGTATCCCGAGACAGCTCCACAGAGCGCTCGTAGTGCTTCCTAGCGCGTTCCGGAGAGCCGCCCATGGCCTCGGGCACCGCTTCCAAAGAGATCATGGCGTCGTGCAGAACGCCTTTTCCGTAGCTTTCGTCCATGGCCAGAAGAAATTCGAAAACGTTCCGCACCACGGGTAAATCGACCATGATCTCCGGACGGTCACGGCCCGACGAAATCGCCGAGCCCCACGAGGCGCCGGTCCAGAAGAGCACCTCGATATGTTGCGGATCGAATGGAGCCAGGGCGGCTTTCGGATCCAGCGGCAATCGCTCGGAGGTTCCCGGCTCGATCAGGTCGAGGGCCCGAAAGCAATAATCTCGCGCTCGCAAGTAAAGGCCGGTCGCACGACGACCCTGGCGGGAGGCCTCACGAAAGCTGGTGGCCTTGAGCTTCTCCGCCTCGAGCTCCACGTAGGCGTACGCATACTGGGTGTAACCGGAACAAGCAGCGAGCAGAAGCTCGGTGTTTTCCGGGTCGATCTCCAGCAACGCCTCAATGGTTTTCAGGGTGAACGGTAGGGCCTGCCCAACCAGCTCGAAGTCGGGGTCCGTGGCGAACACCGAAGAGCCGTCCGCCAAACCCGAAGCCACCGACCGAACAGCCATCTTGCGCACGGAGCAGCCGGAGAGCACCAACGTGGACAGCAGAAGTAGAGCTCCGAATCCTCCCAGGCGTTGAGATTTTGTCGGCCGGCCGGCCGTTTTTCGCCCGCCCGCTCTCTGCAAACGTCTGGACATGGAGAAACCGGATAAGCTCATGGGAAAAACTGTATAGACGCCCCTAAGGACCGTCAAGGCAAGGCGAGTAAAGATTCTACGAACCTTTGGACCACTTGGTGGCCACTTTGCCGGCGACACGGGTCGCCCAGCGCCTGACGCTGAATCGCTTGCCGATACCTGCCCGGCGTTTGCCCAAGGCGGGCAGACCCGTGGCCAAGCCGAGCTCCTGGAGCACCTCGTCCGTATGCTGCCCGAGCTCCGCCGTATCCTTCGCCGACCGCGGTCGGACCCCGTCGATTTTCGCCGGGTAGCCGAGCTGGGTCAGACCGTCAGCGTCCAGCTCCACCATGCCTCGGCTGCGGACTTGCGGATGCTCGAGGGACTCGCTCAAGGACAACACCGGCTCGGCTGGGATGTCGTGCTCGGTCATCAAGTCGGCCCATTGCTCGCGGGTTCTTTCCGCCACCAATTTAGCGACTTCTTTGTGCACGCTACGGTCACGGCTGAATTGTTTGCGGATGAGATCCTTTCGTTCCACCGCCGCGCAGAATTTGCTCCAAAACTTCGGCTCGAGGGCCGCGAGCGCCAGGGTCCCGTTGTCTCGGGTTCGGTAGAGGTCGTAACAAGGCAGCGCACCGGTGAGCATCAAGGGCTCGGCGACTCCTTTAGGGCCGTCCGCCTCGGCGCTCCAAGCGGTCAACGCGGCGTGACCCGCGGCGTCGAGCAAGCTTTGGTCGATCCAGCATCCTTCGCCGGTTTGCCCCCTGCGATACAAGGCCGAGCTGACCGCGAGAGCCGCCGACCAACCGCCGACCATGTCCGCGACCTGAACCGCCGGCATGCCGCCGCCGGCGGCCAATGAGCCCGCGATCGCTTGATAACCCAGGTCGTGCCCGGCCCGCCAAGCGTAGTCGCCGTCTTGCCCCCAACCCGTGACCGAGCAGATCACCAGATGGGGAAAAAGCTGCCGCAGCTTCTCCGGATCGAGGCCCAAACGCTTCAAGGTGCCGGGGCGGAAGCTCTCCACCAGCACGTCGACCGACATGAGCAGGTCTTCCACCAGATCCCGGGCCGTGGGTTTCTTCAGATCGAGGGCAATGCTTTGGTGCCCGGCCAGCAGGATGGCAGCCAAGCTGGAAAGATCCCCCACCAGCGGCGGCGCATGGCGGGACGGATCCCCGAGCTTCGGCTCTTCCACTTTGATCACCCGCGCGCCCAAATCCGCCAGCAAACGGGTCACGAGTGGCCCGGGAAGATGACGGGAGAGATCGAGCACCGTCGTGCCTTGGAGCGGCGCGGCGGCGGGAACGATCGGCTCCGGGCCGGCTTCGGGCGCATCCGGCTCGAGATCGGACGAGTCGTTGCTGTCGGCCATCTCCGCGGGTAAGCCGGAGGGCTGCGATTCGTTTTCCACGGTTAGCTCATCACACAGAGTGGCGCTAAAAACGCCGTCATCGCTCGACCACCATGGCGAAGCCGTTGCCGCCCGCGGCGCAAACCGTGATCAAACCGAATTGCTCATCGCGTCGTTTGAGCTCGTTCAGCACTTGGATGGTGACCCGGCCACCGGTGGCCCCAAAGGGATGACCGATGGAGATCGAGCCACCGTTGACGTTGAAGCGGTCCAGGTCGACCTCGCCCACGGGAGCGCTCCGGCCGAGCTCGTCCCGGGCGAATTTCTTCGACGCAAAGGCCTTCATATTGGAGAGGATTTGCGCGGCGAAGGCTTCGTGCATCTCTACCAGATGCATGTCCGAGAGCTTGAGCCCCGCCCGATCCAACGCCTGGGGTGCGGCATAGGCCGGCCCTTGCAGCAATTGAGTGGCTGGATCGAGGGCCGCAAAGGCATAGGATCGGACAAAACCCAAGGGCTCGTAACCCAGGGCTTTGGCTTTGGATTCGGTCATCAACAACACCGCGGACGCACCGTCGGTGAGGGGTGAGGAGTTGCCGGCGGTGAGGGTGCCGTAGCCGCGGTCGAAGACCGGTCTGAGCTTGGCCAAGGCCTCCATGCTGGAGTCGGGCCGGATTCCGGTATCGCGATCCACCACGGGGCCGTAACCCGGCGCGTAGGTCGGAACGATCTGATCGTCGAAGCGTCCCTCCGCCGCGGCCGCGGCCGCCCGCAGGTGGGAATGGAGGGCAATCTCATCTTGGGCCACCCGGCTGACGGCATTCTCTTTTGCCATCTTCTCGCAGGACTGGCCCATGGTTTCACCCGTGGCGTATTCGGCGATGGCCGGCGGATTCGGTGCCAAGTCTTTGGGGCTGATCTTGGCCAGGGTGGCCGCCTTGGCCGGTAGAGATTTGGCCTTAGCCAGCTCCATGAAACGCTGGGAAGCGTTGCGACTGTAGGTGATCGGCACCGTGGAAAGGGATTCCGCCCCGCCTGCCAACACCACATCCGCTTGGCCCGCTAGGATCGACTCCACCCCTTGGGCAATCGCTCGGTTGGAAGACGCACAGGCGAGGTTTACCGTGGCGCCCGGGATGCGATCCGGAAGCGTCGTCCGTAGCACAACCTCACGACCGAGGTTTGGAGCGTAGAGGGCCGGAACCACCACCCCGAATACGGATTGATCGATCTCGTTGGGATCCAAGGCCAGACGCCTGACCAGCTCCGCCGCCGGCACGCTGGCGAGATCCACCACGTCCATGTCCTTAAATTGCTCGCCGGCTCGAACGAAAGGAGTTCGGCAACCGTCGACAACGGCAATCCGTCCACGAGACCCCGCTTTAAGGGCCTGCTTCCGATGCTTGGCAATGGCCGGTGCTCGACCTTCACCGCGGGTCCACACGGTGTCGGCGCGGGAGGAGATTTCATCGTGGGTTTCCGCCAACAGCTCGCGACTGGAAGGCGATTGGGCTTCGGAAGGTGATGTTTTTGCCATGACGGGTACCTCGAAGATGGATGGGGCTGTCAGTTTGGGGATCTTAACAAGAATCAGTAAATTTGACGCATCACGGCAAATTTTGCCGCTTCGCGACGTCGCTCAATGGCCTAAGGGCGGGCGCCGGCCTCCTCCAGGCACCACCAATCCACCTCCACGTTCAGCTCCTCCTTCCATCTCGCCCGCGCCTCATCACCCGGATTGTGGGCTTCGCAAACCACCAGCCGGCTTAGTCGGCTCTGCTTGCGGTCCGATTTTTCCCCCTTCGAGCCCAAGGCCCGGCACACGGCATCCGCTCCCGACGCACGGGTGACCAAGAAACTGGGTCGTACCCACAAGACGGTGGCCACGAAGGCCTCAGGATGCGGCTCTAGGGCCCACGCGGAATGGAGCTGGAGGGACAGCGAGGTGAGGATGGAGACCATCACCGGATTGGCCAGTAGCTCCGCTTGAGCGAAAAGGATCGGGCGACCATGGCCGTCGGAGAGAAGAGCTCGATCCGACTCACGGATCAACGAGCCGGCTTGTGATTCGAGATCTTGGGCCGCCCAGAGAAAACTCCCGTCGGGGCCGGAGACGATCACTCCTCCGGCACTGGATTCGGTGGGTCGCAGCCCGAGCAGCTTTTCCCGGGTGTCCAGCATCCCGCGACAGGGCGGCATCGGTAAATCCGGGTGTCCGAGCAGTAGATCGGCCGGCTCAGATCCACCGGGCCATCTTGTCGCACAACCCGAGCATTGCGCCGCCAGAATGGCCGCGACTCGGTCCTCGGGCGGCATATCGGCAGCGAGACCCACGGCCTGCGGCTCGGTGGCGCGAGCGGCAACAGCTTCGCGCAAAAATTTCACAGCCCTTGCCACTTGATCAGCGACCCGTGCGTAGGAACGCCATCGCCAGTCGAGGCTTTCGCGGTAGAACAACCACGGCTCCTCGGGGCTCTGCTCTGCCGCCTTGGCTAGGCCCAGCGCTGCGTAGTCGGGTTTCAGGCCACAGCTTCCTGCATCGCCGCAGTGACCTTTTCCTCAATCACCGGCCGCATCATGCTCGCGGGCGGCTTGAGGTCGGCTCGGCCGACGAGCTTGCCGTTTTCCAAGGTGATGGAGCCGCTGGCGCCGGGACCTGAAAGCACGAGGACGTCACCGTCCCATTTTCGCTTCAGCATGCCCCCTGGAAATTGTTTTTGAAGGGCGGATTCCAGGATCGGGCGAATCTCCGACATGCTGGATTTGGTGGTATCGAATTCGATAGTAATCTGGCTCATGGGCAAAAATTATCACAGGCAATCGGCCAACCTCTACGCTTGATCTACCTCGTCTGAGGCCTGATGAGATCCAGCGTCGACATGGCTGTCGACGAAATTCACCGACGAGAATTCACCAAGGAGAAATCACTGAGGAGAATTCACCGAGGATCGGCTCGCGAACGGAAACCCGGCATGGGGTTTGAATAGAATGTGGACAGACGGTCCCCTTGAGGGCCGCCAACCACGTCGGCCACGACTCTGGATTTCTGAAAGGTGGACATGAGCGGTCCAAAGACAGCACCTTCGAGCCCGGTCCAAAAAACCACGAGCGGAGCCCACCCCTCGGAGGGGAGGCCTCCCGTGCCGCTCCGGACCTCTCGCTCTCGACTTCCTGGGGGCGGGCTTCCCCGTCACCAGCTCACCACGCTCGCTTGCTTCTGGCTAGCCGCCCTATCGGGATTCGGTCCACCGGTATGGGGCCAGCCGACCACCCCCGACAGCCGAGCCGAAGAGGACGTTCGCATCCACGACGAGCGACTCTATGAGAAAAGCGCCAAGGCGGCCCAAGCGGCCATGGCCTACTACGGGGAGTACGACAACCCCGAGGAGAAACTGAGGGTCCATGAAATAGGTTTCAGATTGGCGGCGGAGTCGGATTGGACCCGTTTCCCGTTCTCCTTCTACCTCGTGGACATGCCGATCCCCAACGCCTTCGCGCTGCCGGGCGGGCATATCTTCATTACCCGCGGCATGTTGGACTTAGAGCTGACGGACCACATGCTCGCTTGCCTGCTCGGCCATGAGATTGCGCACGTGATTTACGAGCACGGCACGAAGATGCGCAAACGGGCCACCCTGCTGAACATCCTGAGCCAAGCAGCCTTGCTCGGCGTGATGATCGGCATGGACGACGAGCCCGAAAACAATAGGGATCCCTATGGCCTGGAGCGCACGGGCAGCAGAAAAGGCTCCTTGGTCCAGGGCACCGCGGCCACCGGTATTGTCTTCACCGAGCTTCTGATGCGCAAATTCAGCCGGGGATTCGAGGACGAGGCCGACGTCGAAGGGCAACGGCTGGCGGCCGGCGCGGGCTTCGATCCGGATGGGGCCCGCGCGCTCTGGCAGCTGATGAGCCAACGCATTCCGTCCGCCGAGAGCTACGGCTATTGGCGGACTCATCCGTTCTCGGATCAGCGCTTGCGCGCCGCGGAGGTGCGAGCGGGCGAGCTGAAGATCCAACAGCCGAAACCCTCGGAGCGCTACCGTCAACAGGTCCAGAGCGCGATTTTGGCCTATAGCGACGGCATGCCGCCTAAGCTGGCGGAGCACATCGCCTTTGAGGCCTCGAACGCCCCCGACGGAGGCGATACCAGGCCCAGGTCCGCGCCCGAGATCCCGTCCCTCGAACGTAAGAAAATCCAACCCTGGGACGAGGGGCTGAGACCTTTCTTGGAACGTACAGCCCTCGAGGCCTGGCCGATTGGCGACCGAGCCGAGCAAATCCGATTGTCGGAGCTCGGCAGACTCAAAGAGCGGGAGATGGAAAAGCACGAGCTCGGCCGAGACTACGGCAACCTGGTCCGCACCTACCGCGGACATATCCAGGTGATCCAAGCCTTTACACCCGAGTCCCCGGTGCTGTCCACACTGACCTCGGAAGCAGACTCCTTGGAACGGGAATCGAAGGCCCTCCTACCCAAGGCCCTGGAGGTCTGGCAAGGCGGCGTGTTCCAGACTCCTTTCCTCGAGACCTTTCTTTCCAACTATCCCGATGCCGAGATCGTTCCCGAGGTGGCCTTGGCCCTCGGCAACGCTTACAGCCGTTCCCGTCGACAAAGCGACGCCGTCACGCAGTATTTGCGAGCTATGGAAAGCGGGGCCGACACCGAAGCCGGGCAGAAAGCTCTGCGTGGGCTGCGCAACCTGGCCCCTTTCTTAGATGATTTGGTCGCTCTGCAGAAGCTCGCCGACGACACCCGAGACGAGGAGGTCCACCGCCTTTCCACCCAGAGACTGGAAGAGGTCATTAAAACCTTCAAGGACCTGTCGGTCGGCGCGCAATTCCTCAAGCAGTACCCGAACACCGCCCACGCGGCAACGGTCGAGGCGCGGATCGAAAAGCTGGCCCAAAATCTCTACGGTGAAGTGGTGCTTTACCAAGGGCTCGGAGACCATGTCAAAGCCCTGGAGCGAATTCAGCAGATCCTGGAGCACGCCCCGCTCACCGCCGCCGCCGAGGCCCTGCGGGAAAAGGCGATCCTCGACGACGCCTAACGACAACGTCTAAGTTACCGAAGCCTCCCCCGATCGCATCGAAAAACGCCGGACCCTGCTGAGGGACCGGCGTTTTTAGCGTCTGAGAGCCGCTCAGTGGCGGATCGAGATCAGTTGGAGGAGCTCCAGCCGGTCACGTCCCCCGACTCGAAGCCGTCGGCGAAGATGTCGCCGCTTGTGTCGACCATCACGCTGAAGCCACAACCATCGTAGATGTCGAACATGGTTTGCAAGTCGGCGGTGGAATAGCCGAGGTCGACGGCGGCATCGAGCACGGCTTGGGCAGCTTGCTCGAGATTGGTGCTGCCGGCGGTGCGAGCCAGGCCTTCCCAATGGGCGGTATCGGACTTGACGGCACCGATCTGCTCGAGGATGTCGACGTTGCACGAGGCCCAGAATTGACCGTCGGTGTGGATGCTGCCCGTGAGGTCCCCAGGGTAGGTCCGTGTGTCGTTCCAATTGGTCACGCGGCCACCCCAAAAAGGATTGTGACCGTCCCAGCTGAAGGTCCAATTGTAGGCCGGGTCCGCCGGGGTCCATTGGCCGGAGAATCCACGGCTATATGCGACGGCGGCGTAGTCGCCAACGCCCTCGCTCAGCCCCTGATTTTGGGACAGGCCTCCCGAGGTGACCCAGTCGTGCAAGCCATGGCCGAGCTCGTGGATCACCACGTCGGCGTCCTCCGCATCGTCCACGCCGCCCTCACCGAAACGCAACCGACCCGTACCAGTGCTATAAGACGAGTTGTCGGCACCGCTGAAACCCGACGGGTCGAAGCGCACGCCGGTGGCGTATTGGTACGGACGAATATCAAGCCCGAGGGTGACGTTCAAATAACGCATGTAGGCGTCGATGTGGTAGTAGACGTTTACGGCTTCGAAGGCATCGTTTTCGCGGGTGAAATTCCAAGTGGAGCTATTCTGGGAGAAATCGCCATTGAACGGCGAATCCCAATCCACGAGCTCCGCCCACGGACCCACAAAGGTAAAGGTCCCTGCATTTTCGGTGATGTCTTGCAAGGTGACGAAAGGCGACTCGGCGGTCATCTCCGAGGTATCGGCATCATTGCCGTCGGTGAAACCGGAATCGCCGTAAGCGGCGGTAGCCGACGACAACGGGTCCGGCAAGAAGGCACGCCCTTGACCGTCGGCGTAGTGGTTGGTGTCGATCGCGCGCTCGACCTCGCCGTCGACGGCGTTGACCAAAATGCTCCAACCCTGAAGCGGCCCGTAACCTTCTACGTCGACCTTATGAGCCAAGTAGGGCCGGCCATCGACGACGTCGAGCACCGCATCGGTGGTGAGATCCACGGTCAGCATGCTCTTCAGGTCGCCGACCAAGGCAACGCCGAGGTATTCGAGGGCCACGGCTTCCGCTTGATCCGCGGGAATCGTCTGAGCCAGGGCCGGCATTTCGGCCCTCGGACGATAGGTGCTGGCCACCGTACGAATCTCACCTTTGGTGTTGTAGGTCACGGCGATCTCAGCTCGGTAGACCTGGGTATCCCCCACATATTGGTGGAAACGAACCGTGGTGCCGCTCAAGCCCTCGCGCACCGCGTGAACCCGCAGGTCGGAGAGGTCGGCTTGGCGTAGCCCCAGCTTGCCGACATGGGCGCCCAAGAACTGCCGTGCCATGGCTTCCGGGGTCCCCGGATCCACCGCGTAGCTGAGGCCACCCATGGCGACCACGGCGCCACTTGCCCGGCTGATGTGCTCGTTGCCCCTGCGGAAGGTCTCTTGATCGATCGAGTGGGCCTTCTGAAGGGCGTGGGTATCGGGTTGACGCTTGGCCTCACCGGTGCTCGGCAGGACAAGACTCAGGCAGACCGTTGCGGCTGCCGCCATCGCGGAAACACGTACAAACATTGCATTCTCCATGGGGGGATTGGATCGAGAGCTTCGAGCACGGTACGGCGCGGCTCCCAATGAGAGGGTCGAAATTCGCCTACACCCATGGACGCGACATCTGAAATCAGAATCCGCGTATTGCGGCGGCAAGACATAGAAAAGGGCGAGGTCCTAAGACCTCGCCCAGAGATTCGATCACCAACTCGTCGATGATCAGCGCAAGGGTGCCGTCACCTGGTTGGAGTCTCCTTCGGTCTCGGAACCCAGGTTGCCGATTTCGTTGTCCGTCACCCGCCGAGGGGTGTTGGGACCGGCATCGGAGCCCGAGCAACCGATGTTGTTGTTGTTGTAACCATCGAGGTCGTCTTTGAGCGCTTCCGCCAGGGTCTTGTCGGCACCCGACGGGCTGCTTCCCGGCGGGCTGTCCACCAAGAAGGCGTCACTGTCGTCGACGCTTTGCTGAATGGTGGTCGGATCGGATCCTTCCAGCAAATTCAGCTTCGTGGCGACCAAAGAGCGGGCCAGCTTCAGGGACATATCCGGTCCGCCGTAACCCAGGAAGTAGAGCAGATCCGCCGTGCTGTAGACGGTGCCACCCATTTCGAGGGAGTCGGCATTCCATTCGTCGACGTGGTTTTTCCAGAAGCCGGGAGTACGCGGGCACCAGGTGGCGTCACCGCCGCCGTCACCACCGCCGCCGCCGTCTCCACCGCCGCCGCCGTCACCACCGCCGCCGCCGTCTCCACCGCCGCCGCCGTCTCCGCCACCGCCGCCGTCTCCGCCACCGCCGCCGTCTCCGCCACCACCACTGCCACCATCATCCGGGCAGCTGCCCTCGTAGATGCTGACATTGAAGTCGCCGACGCCGGAGGATTGGAGGGATTCACCGGTGGTCGGTTGCTCAACCACCTCGTAGTCGAACCAGGCGGACATACCGAGCTCAACGTTCTTGTTGCTGGCGCCGATACCGAGCTGCCATGCCGGACCCCGTTGAGTGATTTGGACCACGGCTCCGGCCCAATCGCCTTGACCCGTGAAGGTCGCCACGAAGGACTCGTAATACCACCAGGTGCTCGGATCGGCCGGACCGTTCGGGAAGTAGGCCGAGCCGGGTAGCTCGAGCTTCGGGCTGCCCGGAGGCGGTGTCGTGGTCCGACCTTGGAGGTGGGCCACCACATCGAAGCTCTTCGCAGGATCGTTGGACTTGTAGGCCGTGCCGGTCAAAATCGCCGAGCCGTTATCGAGCTCTTGGAAGTCACCGGTGGTGGTGAACAACATGTCCTGTGCAATACCCGGCATGGAAATCGCGTGATTGCCGGAGCTGCTGTACTTATCACCCCAAGCCGGAGTGACACAGTACTCGGATGTCGCATCCGGACACTCCAAGCTGAGGTTGAAGTCACCGACACCAGAAGCATTCAGGGTCGCCCCGGTGGTCGGTTGCTGCACGGTCGTGTAGGTCAACCAGGCCGAAGCGCCGAAGTCCAGGTTCTTGTTGTTGGCACCGATACCCATCTGCCAATCCGGTCCCCGTTGCACGACGTCGACCACCGCACCTTCCCAAGCTCCGACACCGGTCAGGGTGGCGGTGAAGCCATGGTAGTAGTACCAATCGTCCGAATCCGCGGGGCCGGCGGGCACATAGGCGCTGCTGCTCAGCTCCTTCTTCGGGCTATCGGGATGCAACGGCGTGTCACTGCGATCGGTCAGGTTGATCTCGACCTGGAAGCCGCGATCGGTCTGACTCTCCCGCAACACCGTGCCGGTCAGCTTGGCGGTGCCGTCGGCGTATTCCACCATCTGCCCGAGCTCGTAGAAGATCAGATCCTCGGCGATGCCGGGCAGCCATACGGCGTGTCCACCGTTGCTGTTGTAAGCGCTCGACTCCGCCAGATCCACGCAGCGATCCTCGACGATCACTCCACCACCGCCCGGATCTTCCTCGGCGCAAAGGCCGAAGTTGTCGAAGTAACCGGTGAGGGTCGTATCAGCGGAGTAAGAGGTGGCGGTCATGCCCACCAAGAGGGCGTCGCCCATGTTGATGGTCACCTCGCCTTGGGTGCCGCCGCTCGGACGGATCCAAGTCGTGCCGCCGTCTTGGGAGAATTCAGCGATGTAGGTGTCGCCGTCTTTCTCGATGGCCAAGCGCACCGGCAGGGTCGGATCCACGTAGCTGGTGGCCCAGGTGGCGCCACCGTCGGCACCTTCTGCCGTTCGATAACGGAACTGCAGGGAGCCGCGGGCGTCCGGCCACAGGGGCTGGTATTGGATGTAGACCCGCGGGGACAAGGAGCCGAGACCCGCGCGCACGGCCAAGCCGGTCTTGCGGTAGATCGTGGCACCTCCCTCGTCGGAGCCGACCACATCGACCTCGACCCGGAAGGCTTCGTTGTTGACACCGCGATAGACGAAGTGACCGTGGTCGTCGGCGAACATCGCCGTGCCGTCACCGGTCACGTGCAGCTCACCACCTACCAAAGCGACGGCGCCTTGATCGGCGTTGCCCAAATTGGCGGTCTGCCAGGCGGATCCGAGGACCGAGCCGTCGAATTCGTCCGACACACAACCCACCACCGGATCGTCCGGGTCTACCTCACCGGTTTCATAACCGAAGTCCGCGTCCAGGATCACTTGGTATTGGATCACCGTCACGGTCGCAGTATGCGGAGTGGCCAAGCCGTCGTAGTCGTAGGTCGGCTGATCGAGGTTCGCCGGCAGCGTCGACGGATCGACGGATACGGCGTAGGTGCCCGGAGGCACGTCGAGGAAGAGGTAGCCGCCGGTGTTTTCGGTCACCGCGGTAGCCACTACCGTGCCGTTGATGTCGATCAGCTCCACGGTCACGCCGCCGATTCCGACCTCGTCCGGATCCTGGACGCCATTGCCGTTGGCATCGTTCCATACCCGATCACCGATGATCCCGAGGCCTTCCTCGCCACAGTAGATGCCCTGCAGGAGAGAGATCAGCTGGATTACCAGCTCATCGGCCGTCTCTGCGGTCCGGGCCTCACCATGGGTGTAGTAGGCGGCGTATTGATCCAAGTCGAAGCTGTAGGTACCCAGGCCCATGCCGTCACCCACCAAGGTGATGCCGAACATGCGGGCGTTGGTGCCGGATTGAGCGATCGCTTGGATCTGGTTCATGGTGTCGGCCAGGGGCTTACCGGAGTAAGTGCCCGTGGTGCCGTTGAAGGAACCCGACCACTCCACGATGCCCGGAGCCAACCAATCGCCGTTGCCGTCCTGCAACGGAATATCTTGCAAGGCGTCCAGATCGTATTCCTCGGGACCTTCGCCGAAGATATCGACGTTGGGCAAGGAATCCGACAGCTTCACGATGATCGGCATCCGGGTGGGATCAGCCTCGGCCATCATCAGCTCGTGGACCTTTTGCAGGGTCAACGGCACCGGGGTCGTGGCCTGCCACGGGATGTCGTTCATGTTGAGCTGGGTCAACACCTCATCGAGGTAATCGAAGTCGTCGGTCAGACCGCTACGGACTTTGACCGCGATGTTCAGGTTGTAGTCGACATCGTTCTTGCCGCTGAAGGTCACCAGGCCGGCTCGGCTACCGTTGTTGAAAGCCGACAGCGTGGTATTGAGCTGCTTGAGCGCGGACTTGGACGCTTGGAATTTGGAGGTATCTCCGGGGAATTCCCACGTCATGGAGCCCGACATGTCGAGCACGTAGAACACATCCAACGGAAGGTTCGGGTCGCAGCTATCGGGACCGGGATCCGGCGGATTCTCGGTATCCGGTTGGCAGATGGCGAAGTCGTCCAGCTCGGCGGTGAACACGGTCGCCGGGCTTTCGGAGGCAGCCATGACACCGATCAAAGCCGTTCCGTCCAAGTCGGCGATGGCCGCGGAGCCGCCCAGGCCACCGGCCGGGGTGATCCACGTCAAGCCGCCGTCCGGGGACATGCCGACCGAGATCTCGCCGTTGCGCCGCTCGATGGACAAGCGCACCGGCAGGGTCACGCCCTGCAGGGTCGAGCCCATCTCCACCGGCACCGCGCCGTCGGCGGTGCGGGCGTCGAAGAGCACAGCAGGCCCACCACCATTGAAGCTCGGCTCGACCATCACCATCACACGGGCAGCGTCGGAGCCGGAGCCGCTGCGCAGGGTCAGACCCGCCTTGCGGTGGTTGCCGCCGGCGTCCACGGGGAAACCGTTGACGTCGATCTCGGCCCGGAGCTCGCCGGTCACCGATTGGTACACGAAGTATCCGTTGTCGTCACCGTGATAGAGGTCGGAGCCGTTGGAGGAAATCAACAAGCTTCCGCCCTGCTCGACCACCGAGCCTTGGTCGTCGTCGCCGATCGAGGTGCTCATCCAATCGCCGGAGACGATGCCGTCCCCAAAGTCGTCACCACGACAGCCGGGCTGCGAGGTGTCCGAGACCTCCTCGTAGCCGAAGTCGAGATCCGTTCGGTCCTCTCCGTCGGCCAGGGTGAAGGTGGTGCTGTGGGGCGTGCCCGTGCCGTCGGCATCGAAGGTCGGCAGACGCACCGACTCGGGCAAAGTGCTCGGCTGGATGCGCACGGTGTAGGTATCCGGCAGCAAACCTTCGAACATGTAGATGCCGTCGTTGTCGGTGGTCGCCGTGTCGATGATGTTGCCGTTGCCGTCCACCAGCTCGACGACCACTCCGGAGATGCCCGGCTCACCGTCGTTCTGCTCACCGTTGCCGTCCAGGTCGTGCCACACGCGATCACCGATCGTCGAGCCGCAATCGACCGTCGAGACCAGCTGTTGCAATGCGGCCATCAAACCGCCGGCGTCATCGACACTGAAGACGCTGCCACTGGTGTAGTAGGCCGCGTACTCCAGAAGATCCTCGCGGAATTGCTCGCCGCCTTGGATGGCGATACCGAAGATCAACGTATCCGGCAGAGCGTCCTTGATGCGGTGGATCTCGTACATCGAGTCACCGAGGACCTTGCCTTTGTAGGTGTCGATGTCACCGTTATAACCGCCGGACCAGCTGACGGAGCCGCGGGAGCGGAAGTTGCCCTCATCGTCATAGAGACTGATGTTGGACACGTCGTTGAAGAGGTATTGCAGAGGCCCATAGCCGTTGCTGTCGACGTTGGGCACGGTGTCGGTCAATAGCACGACCACCGGAATCTTGTTGGTGTTGTCCTCGGGCAACAACACCTCGTCGAGGGTCCGCGCCAGGGCGATCGACAGGGGTGTCGAAGACGCCGGATCGATCGTCGTGACGTCGATGGCGGCAGCCGCTTGATCGACCGCGGCTAAATCCGTGGTCAAGTTGCTGCGGATCTTCACCGAAAGATTGCGATTGAAGTCGGGATCCCGGTTGCCCGCGAAGGTCACCAACGCCGCCGCGCTACCCGGCAGGTTGGCGGTCAACGACGCGTTCATGGCGTAGATCGCGCTACGGGCGGCATCGAGCTTGGAATCGGCGCCCGGGTAGACGTCGGTCATCGAGCCCGAGCTGTCCAACAAATAGGCGATGTTGGGCACGCGATTGGGATGACATCCGACGGCCGGAGGCGGCACGGGAATCTCCGTGCCCTCGGGCACGCAGAGGGAGAAGTCGTCGAATTCGGCGGTCAGCAGGGTCGACGCGTCGTAAGAAGCGACATTGACACCGACGGTCATGTCGGCGCCCCCAGCGATGTTGACCTGACCTCCAGCGGCACCCGCGGGAACGATCCAGCTATTACCACCGTTGGTCGAGTAGTAGACCGTGAAGAGGTCGTCACGGCGATCGATGGCCACGTGCACCGGCAGGGAGACATTGATCGGCGTCGAAGCCAGCTCCCGGGCGACCCCGTCCACACCCCGGTAGTCGAATTGCAACGCGGTGGTGTTGTAGAACGGATGGTTCGGGATGAATTGAACGAAAATTCGGGGAGCGTCATCCTCGAGACCGAAACGAGCCATCAGGCCCAGCTTGCGATAGTCACCACCTTGATCACCGGGAACGTCGGTAATCTTGACCTCGGCGCGATAGTCACCGCTGACCGATTGATGCACATAGACCGCGTTGTCCGTGCCGTGATAGAGGCTGGTGCCGTTGCCGGACACCTGGAGCGCACCGTCGACGACGGCCGCCGAGCCGGTGTCCGCGTCTCCCAAATAGGAAACCGTCCAATCCGCGCTCAAGGTATCCCCGCCGAAGCCGTCGTCCGTGCAGCTCGCCGAATCCAAGGAGCTGGTCGAAGCGACCCTTTGCTCCCCCTCGTCGGAGGCGAATGGATCCAACACCCGGCCCATCAGGGCTTGGGTGTCCGCGGCCGGCAGCAGGGCTTTGGTCGAGCCGCTGTTGAGCACGTCGGCAGATCCTTGGCTGGTGCCCAGGCTCGGCACGTCCAGGTGCAAGGGCACGATGCCGTCGCAAGGAACTCGAACCGCGAAGCGCCGACTCATCGTCGCCGGCGCTCCCGAGGCGTCCACACCGTAGGCGTAGGACACGTCGATTTGGAAGGCAGCTCCGCCGCGAACGACCAGATTCTCTTTTGAGGTCGCGTTGCGGACCTGGCTGAAGGCCTGGGCGACGAAAAGCTCGCCTTCCTGGCGGAAAGCCTGGATTTGTGCTCCGGGCACAAACGCCGCCTGCCCCTCGGGATTGCGCCACTCGACCCTGACGATGCCCGCGCATTCCGAGCCGCCACCCGCGATGTAGATGTCTTGAGCTCGCTGGTTTGCGGCTTTCTCGGCAGCCGGGCTCGAGCCGATGAATCCTTCCGCTTGAAGGATTCCGAGAGCTCGTGGATTTTTGTTGGTGAATTGGGGCAATTCATCGGCGGCGAATGCCGTCGATACGCCACAAAGCATCGCGAGGGCGAGAATTCCGCTTAGGAATCTCTTGTGGGGGCTCGTTCTCTTCATCATGGGGGTCTGCTCCCAGTTCGGGGAAAGTGACGGATGGATCATAAGATTCAGCTCTCGACAGGCGGAGATTTCTCCGTGATTTGTGTCGATTCCTGGTGTCATCTCTGAAATCACTAAAAATCCTGCGGAGACGACTTTCTCGCTATGTAGATACACTCATCGCAAGAATGCACCATTCTAGGCCGTAGATCTTACGGCCCACATTACAAGCAGAAGTGTCCCGGCCCTTGAAATCAGCGGCGATTCGCGGTTAGTGCGGAGATCTTACGGGGTCTGAGCTCCACACAACATGACGAAATCGCGGGAGGGGTCCCCACCCCACTCTGTGCCCAGAATTTTCTCGGCCATCCAGGATTTGTCTTGGGGCTCCAAGGTCGCCTCGGTCATTCGCCAAGCACGACGATTGAAACCCCCCAAAGCCGCGGACAGGCCGTCGGTTTCTTGATTCTCTTGGGCATACTGATTCTCTTGGGCATACAAGCCTGGGTACGCACCCTCTGAAACCGCCCTCTGCCAAAAACCGAAGAGGGTGGCTGGATGCTTCAACAAGGCACATAGGGAACCTGGCTTTTTCCGCCTCTGGTGGCGGCCGATCTCATGGGCGATCGACAGCAGATGGGCTCCGTAGTCCGTCTGGGCATGAAGATAGGCTCCTCGCCGTGCGCCGGAGGGAGCCTCTTTCATCAGCTCATCGGACCGTCGGTCGACGAACTTAGAAATAGCACCCTGTCGGTCCGAGTGAGCATCCAAAACCCGAGCCAAGCGGACTTCCAGGAGAGCTCGGAAAAAGGCATTCGATTCGTCGATCGCCAAGGGCTCTAGAGGGCGAAAACCCTTCTCCAGCTGCCCGTCCACCAAATAATCCCGAGAGACCAAAAGCCGTGGAGCCCGTAGACCCGGCAGAAGGCGTTCCGTGCCGAACGCGAATCCAAAGCCGGCCCGCGCATTCCAGTCTCGCTCGGAAATGAAAAGGAACGGCGGCCAGTCCGGTCGTCTGTGGGACACGATCCAAAGGGGGCTGAGCCGCTCCGACAGCTCTTCCAGTGGCAATAGCTGGTGCTCCAGGGCGTCGGAGCTCTGCAACAAGGCCGTGAGGTGGTAATCGTTCGGGCCGTAGGCCCACCAGAAGGAAAATACCCAGATGGAGATACCGATCACTCTCGAATGCTCCGTCGGCGGATCATCGAGACTCGATCTTGCGCCTCAACAGCTCGTTTTCGAACGCCACACCGACCTGTGCGGTCGCCAGCTCGAGGAGCTCGATGTCTTCGATTGCCTGTTGACTAGAGCCGTTGTCGGTATACACCACCGAGATTACCCGCTCTGAGCCCATCACCGGAAAGACCACGACTTGCCCATTGCGCGGCGGACCCAAAAGTCGCCCGAGATCGGGCGGCAGCATCGCTTGGTCGAAACCCACGGATCTCGGTTGGCCGTCGGATATGCACCTGGCTAAAACCCCTTCGTGATCCAAGGTCAAGCGCAGGTCTCGCGTGGCCTCCGCCAGGGGTCGGCCGTCGGCGCTGAAGCCGAATGCTCCGAGGGCGGACAGGCGATCTTCGCGAACCAGCAGCAGCACCGCCCGCTCTACGGATTCCGAGATGATGTGCATCAGATTGAGAGCCATGGTCGCCGACAGCAGACCCGAGCGGATGTCCGCCAGAACCCGGCGCAGGCGAGCGAATCCAGCCTTCTGGCGCCGGCTGCTCGCACTCTGCCCACCGGCATCGTGCAGGGTTCGCATCAAGCTGTGGAAGCAGGCGGCCATGGCCGCCGGATCCGCCGAGATCGCCGCGAGCGCCCCGGCTTCGAAGGCGCGGGTGGTGAGCTCGGGCGAATCGACGATGGCAATGGTCGAGGAACGGGGCCGCGACCTTCGAATCGACAGCAGCTCCTCCAAGCCGTGGGCACCATCGCGAAGATCCAAAAGCACCACGGTGGGTGTCGGCTCCCCGGGAAGGCGGGTACCAGCCTCCCGCAGAGGCACTCGTACCACCTGGGCGATTTCCGGCTGGATGATGTCTTTGAGGTGCTCGGCGATCGTGCGATCGGGCGATACCACCTGTAACCTCCGGCTCGCGGCCTCGGGTAACAGACTCTCTTCGATCGGGTCCAGGTCCAGATCCCAATCGCCGATCGCCTCCGACACCGACGCCAGGGCCATCTCCTCCCCCAGCTTGGCATCGGCTCGTTTCGAGGTTTCCTCCGGATCCGCGCCCGTGGAGAGCTCGGAGGTGGGCTTCAGCCGTCGGCGGACGAGGTCCGAAGGGTCTCCGCCCCGGGCCTCGTGCTCCCGGGCTTCGTCGAGAATCCTAGCCGCTTCGAGCAGCACCATCTGGGTGTTGAGATCCAGCTTCGGCAGAGCATCGCCGGGATAGAGGGCAATGTCTTCGATCGGCTTCAGCTCGTCCAGCGCAAATTCGAACGAGCCGGTGGTCCAGGTCACGAGCTCGTAGATCGTGGCTTCGACCTGTGTCTGCAGCACGCGCTTAATTTCTTCGGATTCGAGAGCTCCGGAGGTCACCAGGATCTGACCGAAAGACCTCCTGGGTTGCTCCGAGCGTTGGACGCGAAGCATTTGCTCGACGACTTCCTCGGGCAGCACTGAAAGGGAAATGAGAAGCTCGGAGAGGGATTGAGACGAGGCCGACGTGGCGCTGACGATTTGTCCACGATGGAAACCTATTTCCGCCTCCTCGGAGCCCCGGACCAGAGACAGTGTTCCGGTCCGCCGCCCCAAATGCACAAACTGCATGACATCCGCTAGGGATACGTCTTCTAGCTTGCCGTTGAGGCTCACTCGATTCTCATTCCACCGTAGTCGGGGCCTTTACCGAATTCGAACCGTCGGCTTGGGATGGACCGAGGTTTGGAGACCTGGATCTTTCCAAGAGGTTCCTTCAAGTGCTTCTGACCAATTGGACCAAGCTCTCCAGGGTACGCAGCTTGCGGTCCGTATTCGAATATACCCTAGCCGCAAATAACGCCGACGCGGCGTGGGCCGCCAGCAAATCGAGAAGATCGCGATCCTCAGCTCGCAAAATCGACTTGTGATCGAAGAGCTTGAGCACCACCAAGACTCCGACGATCGCATCTTGCACCCGCAGCGGGACCGCCGCCACGACCCCGGATTCCCCTTCGGAGGCACCCATGCGCAGGATACCGTCCTCCAGGGCGGCGTCCACCAGGGGATCGCCACCATGATAGCTGTCGCCGGTATAGAGACCGCTGGGGTCCTCCTCCCGGCCACGAGCTAGAGCGATCTCGCAAATCGACGAGCCTTCCTCACGCAAGAGCAGAGCGAATCGCTCGGCTCCCAGAAGGTCTACGGCGATCTCGGCGATGGTCGCTTGGACCTCACCGGGATCCAGTGTGGCGTGCAGCTGGAAGGTCGCGACGTAGAGGTTCATCAGCCTGCCGAGCTGATGCTCGGCTTCGACGAGGCGACTGGTCAGCTCCTGGCGATCTTTGTCGCGATCACTGAGGCGCCCTTCGAGCTCTTGAATTCTGCCGTCCGCGGAGGAGCCGTCGTCGGAGGCCGCCCCTTCTAGGGTCGGTCCTTCCGCAGCGCTAACCGTCCTCTGCTCGGCAATGGTGCCGAGCAGCTCCTTCGCTCGATCGAGAGCAGTGGTCAGCTCCACCAGAAGGTCTGCTGAGACCGTCTCACGCATGGCAGCTAGACTCCGTGCTCACAGTCGTTGAATGACCTCGAGCAGCTCCTGATTGCCGAAGGGCTTCTTGATGTAAGCCGCTGCGCCGGCCTCAAGACCTCGAATGGTGTCTTCTTCTTTTCCTTCAGTGCTGATGATCACCACCGGAATTTCCTTGAAGGCACTATCCGCTTTGACTTGATTCAAGAATTCGAGACCGCTCATCCGCGGCATATTGATATCGAGAAGGATCAAATCGATGTCGGCGTGATTTCCAAGACACTGAAGGGCTTCTAGCCCATCATGGGCATGGATCAGCGAAAATTGCCGCAGAAGCACCTCAAACATCTTGTGGATCAGCTTCGAGTCATCGACCACCAGAATCTTCCGCGGTTGCACCTCTATCCTCCTACGTGTCAGACCACCTACATCCGCTGGGGTGGAGCTGTCGTCTTCAAGTGAGGCTGGAGCCACGTTGTGGATGGCTCAAGGGATCACAAATTGTCGTCAATCTCTCTGCTAGCGATCCGTGTCACACTCGACGACTTTCTTTGACACAGTGAGCGGTTAGCCTAGCCCAAGCTCGATGGGCTTGCAAGCCACCGGGCTCGCTGATGCCGATACTTTTCGTCGTCTGCCGACCGTCGTCCACCTTGACAAGCACTCGGGCTGAAAGGAGACTTCAAGACTATGGTCGATTCCGCCATCAGCCGTTGTCCAGCCCATTCCGCCGACAACGTCCGCGTTATCAACAGCATCGGTGTCCACGTCGTCCGGCTCGCGGCCGATGAGCGCCTCACGGGCTCAGCGGTGGGTTCCGAGGAATCCCCGGCGCCCCTCCACCTCGACATTATCTCTCGAAGAGACCCACAGACCCAACCCCTACGACAGATGTTTCTCGGACTTTGCCTTTCGACGTCTCGTGGAGCATCCGGGACAAGGCGCAGGACCTAGCCCATGTACGGTGGATTTCAGGAGCTCTTAGACGAATTCTTGTTGGAAGCGCAGGAGCGCGCCGACGAGGTGGAGAGCTTGCTTCTCCGTTTGACGACCGGCGACGAAGAAGAAAAAGCGGCGGCCATCGTTCGCGCCAAACGGGAGCTTCACACCCTGAAGGGTAACTCGGGGATGATGGGCTTCTCCGATCTGCAGCAGCTCGCCCATATGATGGAAGACCAGGTTGAAGCGCTGGACCTGGACCAACCCGTCGTGGACGGCCTCCTGGAGCAGCTCGATGAGCTGAGACGAGGGCTCGAGGCGATCCGCACCCCGGAAACCGAGGAAGACGCGGAATCACCGGCGGAAAGCGAGAAAGCTCCCCACAGCGACGACGAGCCCGGGGCCCCGGCCGCCGGTATCGAAAGCCCGAGCGACTCTCCGCGAGAAGCGGGCAGCGTGCGCGTGCCCTTCGTCAAAATCGACCGCTTGGTGGAAAGCCAGGCCGAGACCCTGATCTTCCGAAATCGCCTGGCGGATGCCATCGAGCGCAGCATGCTCTTGATCGATGAGGAAAACGACATCGACCAGGAATTTATCGAGCGCGCCCGCTCCCTGTGGGAAGAAGTGGATCTGGCGCGCCAAGCATTGGAAAAAACTCTGCACCTCCTGCAGGAGCAAGTCACCGAGCTGGGCATGGTGCCTTTACAAGGGCTCTTCCGCTCCCTCGGACGCATCGTGCACGACGAGTCGCGGCGGGAAAATAAGACCGTCGACTTCGAGATCCGTGGCGGGGATACGCCCATCGACCGCACCCTGCTCGAGACCGCCGGCGAGGCTCTCGGTCACTTGGTGAGGAACGCGGTCATCCACGGCATCGAAACTCCGGAGGAGCGCCGCAGAACCGGCAAGTTCAAATCCGGACAGGTCACCGTTTCGGCGACGCTCGAAGGCGGCGAGGCACGGATCGAAATCACCGACGACGGCGCCGGGATCGACGTGGTCGCCCTGGAGGCGAAGGCCGCGGCGGTCGCTCCCGAGGTGAAGGGAAAAACCCGCGGTCTGGACCTCCTCTTCGTCGACGGCCTATCGACCCGGCAAGACACGGATCTCGGGTCCGGCCGAGGCGTCGGCCTGGCAGCGGTCAAAAAAAGTGTCGAAGACCACGGCGGCAAGGTGAAAGTCAGCTCGATTCCAGGCAACGGCACCACCTTCGCACTGCACCTGCCGGTGACCGCGGCGATCATTCGATCTTTGCTACTAGAAGTCGACCAAGAGACCTATGCCCTACCCCTCACGTCCGTCGCGGAATCCCTGCTCGTCAGCCGCGAGGCCGTTCACGACCTCAATCACAGCCGCGTCCTGCGCTGGAGAGGAGAGCTCGTGCCCTTGCTCGACGTGGGCCATTCCTTCGCCACCTGTGATCAGCCGAGCCCTCGAAGCTTTGCCGTGATCATCGACGTCAACGGCCGGAGACGGGGTTTGCTCATCGACCGTCTGGTCGGTATCCGTGATATCGTGGTCAAAGGATTGGACATTATTGTTGGCAATCCTAAAGGAATTTCCGGCTCGACCATTCTGGGTGACGGTCGGGTCATCATGATCCTCGACCCCTCGGCGCTGGTCAATCTAGCCCCGACGGTCGTCAGACTAAATGAGTGAGAAAGAGCGCGGCCGAGCCGACAAGCCACGGCCGGCCGAGCCGCTTATGGCCGAAGACGCTCCCAAGCCAGAAGAGAAAAAGAAATCTTCCTTGCCGTCATTCGGATTCGCCGCGGATCTGCTGAAGCGCAAGGACGGCCAAGAAACGTCCATCGAAGACATCTCCGATACCATCCCGGAGATCGAGGTGAAAGACGCCGGCGACCTGTCGATCGATCCCCACGCGCCGACCCGCGTCTTCGACTTTGCCGACCTGCTCGAGGACGAAGAGGAAGCAGCGCCGTCGGCTGCGATTCGCATCGGCACTTTCGTGACCTTCGACCTTGCGAACGAACGTTTTGCCTTACCCGTAGAACCCATCGAGCAGGTGGTCAGGGTGTCGACCATCACCCGCGTCCCCCATGCCCCCCGGCCCATTCGAGGAGTGACCAACCTCCGGGGACGGGTGATTCCGGTGATCGACCTCAGATTGAGAATCGGCTTGTCACCGATCGAAATCGATCGCTCCACCCGGGTTATTTCGGTCAGCTCACGAGGTCGGCTGGTCGGGCTGATGGTCGATGCGGTCCACCACGTCATGCACATCAATTTGAATCAGGTCCAACCTCCCCCCGACGACATCATGACCTTGCAGTCCGACTACATCCGAGGCGTTTACGGCGACGCCGACGACCTGATCCTGCTGTTGGATATCGATCGCGCGCTGATCATTCGCGAGGGCAACGCGTGAGGCGCGCGATTCACAGCTTTGGGCTCTCCGGGAGCCCCATCGGCGTCGGGCCCTCAGCCTTCACGCTCGCCTTGGGCATCACCCTGTCGATATGTTTCTGCCTCCCAGCTGCGCAAGCGCAGGTTTCGACCACCCCCCGGTCCATCGACTCCAGCGCCTCGGATTCCAACGACACCCGGACCACGGCATCCGAGCCGCCGCCGTTTCGCATCGTCGTTCATCGCAGCAATCCGATCGAATCTCTGCCCGCCAAGGCGCTCTCCCGCATCTTTCTCAAGAAAACGAAGCGCTGGGACAGCGAGCTGTGGCCCGATGACGTCAGGGTGGTGCCCCTCGACCTCCAAGAGAAATCCGAAGTCCGTAAACAATTCACGCGAACGATTCACGACAAGAGCACGGGAGCGATCAAGAGCTATTGGCAGCGCGAGATCTTCTCCGGTCGTGACGTGCCGCCGACAGAAGTGGAATCCGACGAAGAGATGATGACGCGTATCGTGGAAGATGAAGGTGCCATCGGTTACGTTTCCGGAACCGCCGAGCTGCCGGAAGAGCTGAAGTTCCTGGAGGTTGTAGATGAATAGCGGTTGGAGGGTCGGCCCGCGCCGAATCGTACCGTCGGGAGCCGACCATGTTTAATCGACTGAAGCTTCGGTACAAAGTGTTGGTAGGCCCGGCGATCGCGGTCATCGGCTTCGCCGCGATCTTGATCATCGCGCACCTCGCCGGACGGAGCGTCAGCGATGTGGCGAGCAAGATTCGCGAGCTGTACGTGCCCGGCCTGGCCATCAACCAAGAGATCAAAAATACGGTCTTCACGCTGCAGAGGCAGGTTTTCGCCGACTGGGCCGCAACCTTGGACGACGACAACGCCGATCGGGCTCAAGACCTACGCGACCAGTTCTTGGAAAAGATCGAGAAGGCCCAATTGAACGACACCTTCTCTAAGCTGGACTCCGAGACCAGCTTGGAAACCTTGAAGGTGAAATTCGAGACCTACTTCGATTTCGCGTTTCCGCTCATCGCCGACTTGGTGGAACAAGCCAACGGAGACACCGCCAACTTCCAGAACGACCAGCTGAGTCTGATTGCCAAGCCCTATCAAGAATTCGAGGTGTTGTTGGAGCGTTTCGTCCAGGACTACGAGAACGCCGTCAGCCGAGAGCTCGATTTGCTCATCGCCGAGCAACGAAGAGCCCGCAACTGGACTTACATTTCCGCGGCGATCATCCTCGGCCTCTTGATGTTGATGGCCTTTGTGCTCTACCAGGACATCAATCTGCCGGTGAATCGCGCCGTCAACTTGGCCGACGATCTTTCCCAAGGCAACATGGAAGTGTCGATCGAGGTGGACGACCGCAGCGATGAGATCGGCCGGCTGCTCACCTCCATGCAAGGCATGCTGACCTACTTGCAGGAAATGGCCGATTTCGCAGGCGCCATCGCCACCGGCGACCTCAGCTCCCAAATCGATCCCCGTTCCGAAGACGACCTCTTCTCCAAAGCGTTCAGAGACGCCAACGAGCAGCTGCGGGAGATGATCGGTAGGGTCAAAGAGGCGGCCAACGCCGTGGCCAGCGCTGCGAACGAGATTTCCAGCTCGTCGGCCCAGATCACCCGCGGCGCGGAAAGCCAAAGCGCCTCCGCCGACGAAACCCTGTCGACCATGGTGGAGATCGCGGCCCAGATCGACAGCGTGGCTCGCTCTTCTCAGGCTCTTGCGGTCAACGTGGACGAAACCTCGTCGTCGATCCAAGAGATGGGTGCTTCGATTGAGGAAGTGGCGAAAAACTCCACCAATCTTTTGACCTCCGTGGACCAAACCTCGTCGACCATCGAAGAAATGGCCGCCTCGATCCAATCGATCGAAGCCAAAGTTCGGGTGGTGGACGACGTTTCCGCGGAAGCGGCCGACATCGCCACCACACGTGGCGACGAGCTGTCGGAAATGATCGCTTCGATCGGCATTGCGTCAAAAGATATTGGTAAGATCGTGGGTATCATTGAAGACATCGCCGACCAAACCAACCTACTGGCCTTGAACGCGGCCATCGAGGCAGCCCATGCGGGCGACGCCGGGCGTGGTTTCGCGGTGGTGGCTGAAGAGGTCAAGCGGCTGGCGGAACGCTCCGTGACCTCTACCCGGGAAATTGCCCAAGTGGTTGAGAACGTGCAAAAGAACACCAACAATGCTATCGACCTGACGAAAGAGATCCTCGGCCAAATCGTCGGCTCGGTCACCCGCACCTCTGAGCTGGTCGGCGAGGTATACGCGGCCACCCAGGAGCAAAGTGGTGGAGCCGCTCAGATTCTCGCCACCTCGACCCACATGCAAAATGTCACTCGACAGCTCGCCTCCGCAGCCAAGGAGCAAGCCAACGGCGCTAGAGACATGATGAAAGCGGTCGAGGTCATGAACCGCATGACCCAACAGGTAGCCGATGCCAGCCGCGAGCAGAAACAGGGCGGAGACTTGGTGGTCAAGGCGGTTGAGCGCATCGCGCAAATCGCCCAGCAGAATCTCAGCGCCGCCGAGCAGCTCTCTGCCAATACTCAGAATCTGTCGCTGGAGGCGGAGCGATTGCTGAGCGTAGCGGAGGTGTTTACGGTGGAAGAGATCCCCGTCGCCGAATTCGATGATTTCGGCCTCGAAATGTCGGAGCTGGATCTGGACGAGCTGAACGAAATGTCACCACCGCCGTCGTGAACGGGCTCTTGGAGGCGAGACCATCCGGCGGGTGATACGCAAAGTAGAAATCGGCAAGTCTTAAGAACAGCGAGACTTAGCAACAGCATAGCGAGCAAACTTCGGGAGTAGACTCAATGGCCACCAACGGAGCACCGCAGCCCTTTGAAACCACCTGGCAGGAATGCATCGAGCTGCTCGACAATCTCCCTTCCATGCCGATCGAAGATCGGGTCGAGGCCATCGAAAGGTTGATCCGCAACCCGAGCCCGGGTATTCGCAGCCGATCTCTGCGCATGGGAGCCGCCGCCATTCCCGACGAGCGCATCAAGGACTACCTTCGGTCCGACGCGGACGACGTCTTGCGAAACGCGGGCGTCGAGATGCTCAAGATGCGCGGAAATCGGGGTTTTACGCTGACACTCCACTTGCTCAAAGACGACGACCCGGATGTCGTTTTGCAGTCCGTCATCGTGCTCACCCACCTCAGAGATCCGCGGGCACTCGAGCCGCTGCGCAGCGTGCTCCATCACCCGGACCCGAATGTGGTCCAAGAAGCGATCATCGCCATCGGTCAGCTCGGTGACGCCCGGGCGATTCCTGATCTCCTCGGCTTTTTAGAAGCGGATTCCTGGCTGCAGATGGCGGCGGTCCAAGCCCTCGGCAGCTTGAGGTCGCCGGTGGCGGTGCCTCACCTCAAGAATTTGTTGACGGATTTCATGTCCGGCCCGATGGCTGCCGAAGCCCTGGCTCGGATCGGCGGCATTCAAGCCTTTAAGGCCCTAGCCCAACATTGGTTGCGCTTCTGCAACGAGGTGGACACCGAAACCACCCTCGGCCTGCTCGCCCACGTCCTCGAAGGCCTGCCCAGGCCACCGAGCGCGCCGGAGGGCCTCGAGGAGAAGCTGTCCGAGCTTTTGGGGGACGATCAGGAAGCCGTGCGCGTGTCGGCTGCGCGCTGCTTGCTGGCCCTCGCCGTCGGCGACCAAACCGAGCTGACACTCAACGAGGTCGCGCACTTTCACCGCGAGGCGGCGGTTCTGCCGGCCTGCCTCCACCACCGCAAGGACCTGATCGGCCACCTCGTCACCCAATCGGGAGCACCGCGTGCCTGGGGCTTCCTGCTCGCCGCCCGATTCCCTGAAGCCACGCCCATGGACGCGCTGGTCAAGGCGCTCTCACAGCCGCCGGCCACGGATCAGCTCGGTCCGATCCTCCGGGCCTTGGAAAAAATACGTGCCCCGGAGGTCGGCGGAGCTTTATTGGGCTTCTACCTTCGCTTGCCGGAAGAGCAGCGCGCTTCGGTACATCCCCTTGTGAAGCACCACCGGGTGGCGCTCGCCGAGCGCTTGAACGAAAGTCGAGATATTGACCCGCCCACCAGGGTGGTGCTGAAAGCGCTGCTCGGAAGCCAAGCCGCAGAAATCGCCGAAGACGTCACCGGCCTCGAGCCCGATGACCGGGTTCGGGCCGTCCAAGAGCTCCTGGATGTGGAGGAGGTCGTTCGCCTGCTACCGTGGAAAGAATGGTTGGACGCCGACCCGGAACGCTATGGGCATGTCGCCGCAGAGTTTGCCTCCCGGGCGAATCAGCGGGCTCTTTCACCGAGCTTCCGCCGGCTCTTGTCCAAAAAACCACAGCCCTATTTGATCCGAACCCTGGGCGAGCTGGCGGACCGCGAGAGCGTCGATCAGCTCATCGAGCTGCTGGGCACGGAATCGGCCCTGGAGCCTCTCATCCTCGAGAGCTTGGGTCGCATCGGCGGGCCCCAAGCCCGTCAAGCGCTTCGGGATGCGACCGAATCCGGTCGTCCACAACGGGAGCGCATGGCCTACCGCGCGTTGTCACGCTGTGCGACCGAGGAAGACGACGGCATCTTCCGGGGCGCGGCGAGCCACAGCGATTGGTACGTGCGTCTATCCTGCGCCGAGGTGCTGGGCCGATTCTCTCGGCCGGAAAACCTAGCGGCCCTGGCCCAGCTCGCGGCGGACCCGGTACCCATCGTGGCTCAACGAGCCCTATCCTTCCTGGAAGCATGAGGGTGCGGATAGGTGCTACCACCCACAGACTCGCTGAGCCTTGAGGATCTCGCCCTTTTCAACGAGCTCTTCGCCAATAAATTCGGACTCCACTTTCCGGAGCACAAGCGCGAGATTCTTGAAGCTCGCCTCGTGCCTCGCCTGCGCGCCAACCACCTCAAGCGCTTTATCGACTACTACCTGCTCCTGCAATATGACCTCAAGCGGGAGCTGGATCCCCTGACCCAAGCGATTACCAACAACGAAACCTACTTCTTCCGTGAGACCAATCAATTCGAGGTGCTCGAAGGTGAGCTGCTCGACGATCTCATGGAGGGAGGAGTCAAGGGGCGGCTGCGCGCGCTCTCAGCGGGCTGCTCCTCCGGCGAGGAGCCCTACAGTCTCAACATCTTCCTGCGCCGAGCCCTCGGAGCCGGAGAATCGGCGCCCCTACGCATCGACGGTATCGATCTGGACTCCACTCGACTCGAGCAGGCCAAGCAAGGCATTTATCGTCCCAGCTCCCTGCGCAGCTTGAGCCCAGAGCAGATCGAGCGCTACTTTATTGAGCATTCACCAACCGCCTTCGAGCTCAAGGAACCCCACCGGCTCGGAGTGGATATTCAGCGCGGCAATATTCTCGAGCCCGAAACCCTGGGCACACCCCAACGCTACGACATGGTCTTCTGCCGCAACGTTTTGATCTACTTTTCTGAGCCGGCACTCAAGAGCGCTATCGACAATTTTGCCCGAGTGGTGCGCACCGGCGGATTGCTCTTCCTCGGACACTCCGAGTCGATCATCGGCCTAACACCGCTTTTCCAGGCCGAGCGCCTCGGCACCAGCATCGCCTACCGGAGACGGGCGCATGCCTGAAACCCGAAAAAAAGTTCGGGTCGCCGTGGTCGACGATTCCATGTTCATCCGAATGGCGATCAGCCGGATGTTGGAAGACGACCCGGATGTCGATTTGGTCGGCAGCGCCGACTGCGGTGAAACCCTGCTCGAAAACTTGGACGCGTGGCGTCCCGACGTGCTCACCTTGGATTTGGATATGCCGGGTATGGGGGGGCTGGAGACTCTGGATCGCGTGATGCAGCTCTGCCCGACGCCGGTGATCATCCTGTCCACCCACAGCGGCGAAGGTGCGCCTCAAACCATCGAGGCCTTGCACCGGGGTGCTACAGACTTCATCGACAAACAGCGGTTCTCGTTGGTGGACTTCGGCGCTTTTCGTCAGATCTTGTTGGAGAAGATCTTCGAAGTCACCGGCAAAATCCGCCCCCTCTCCGCCGAGGCCCTCGCCGAGGAAAACGCGAATCGATTCCCTTCACCGGTGGAAGACATCAAACTGCCTACCGCCTACGACATGGTGGTGATCGGTGCCTCCACGGGCGGTCCTCCGTCCCTGCAAACCATTCTCGAAGAGCTGGGAAGCCAGCCGCCGATCCCCGTGGTGGTGGTCCAACACATGCCCAAGGGATTCACCCAGGCCTTTGCCGAGAGATTGAATGCTCACCTGCCGCTGACGGTCAAAGAAGCCATCCACGCGGATCGATTGGTGCCCGGCTCGGTCTACATCGGTGTCGCCGGCACCCACCTCAGAATCCACCGCAGCTCCGGTGAGCTGTTCACCGAGCTGAGCTCCTATCCCCAGCATCAGACCCACACGCCTTCGATCGACGTGCTCTTCGAGTCTGCCGCGCGGGTCGGTGGGCGTCGAGTGCTGGCCGCTCTGCTGACGGGAATGGGCGACGACGGCGCCAAAGGCATGGCCGCCCTGAAAGCCACCGGCGCCTACACGCTGTGCCAAGACGAAGCGAGCTCGGTGGTTTTCGGTATGCCGCGGGCCGCCCTAGCCCTCAATGCCGTCTCGGAAATCGGCGACCCAAAACACATCGGCCAGCGAATTCGCATGCTGATGGACGCTCCGGTACGAGCCTTTTCGCGCATCGACCCTGTATCTCAGGACTGAATTCCCGTGGATTCCGCGGAGAGATGGTTGAGCGCTTGAACGGCCTCCTCCGCCCGCTCGGCTTGCACGAAAATGTGGTCGTGATAGAAGCCCGCCAAGACATTGGCGCTAATGCCGAAACGGGCGAGCTGGCCGGCCACAGCGGCGGTCAGCCCGACCGCGGTTAGGCTCGAATGCACCTTGAGGGTGATCTTTCGCAAGACGCAGGAGTACTCCAGGGACTGCCGATCCGCCGCGGCCTGGGTGACCACCAGGGTCAAACCCTCTTCTTCTGAGTAGCTGGCGATCGGGCTCAGCTCCGGGTAGTCACCGTATCTGCCGTCTGGAAAGGTGCAGAACACGTAGGTCTCAGCCCCTAGGGTCGGTTCCATATGGGCCAAAAGGACCTTCAGATCTTCGATTCCGCTCATCTCGGCTCCCCTCAAGTGCCCGGGCTCTTCTCGAATCGATAGTGGGCCACGCCCCACTCGCTTCCCCCGCGATAGCCGAAGAGCTCGGCACACGCCATGAAGAAAACCCGCCAAAAGACCTTGAATCGAAGCGCCTGATCACCGTAGGTCTGCTCCAGAATCGGTTTGATTGCCGGCATATTGGCGTCCATCTCAGCCAGCCAAGCCTCCGAGGTCTTTTGGTAGTGGGTGCCTGATTCGAGCCAGCTCTCAGCCACCTTCAGATGCTGCGGAAAGTGCATGAAGAGATCGTAGGAAGGCATCATGCCGCCGGTGAAGAAATACTTCGCCATCCAATCTCCCGCCCCCCGAACCTCAAAGGGATAGGCAATTTCCTTGTGACAAAAGACGTGCACGAAACAGCAGCCGTCGTCCTTGAGCCAAGAGGCGACTTTGGCAAAGAGCAACTCGTAATTGCGCATGTGCTCGAACATCTCGATCGAAACGATCCGGTCGAAACGACGGTCCAGCTCCAAGACGTTGATGTCGGCGGTGATCACCTCGATGTTGCCCAGCCCCCGTTGCTCGGCCTGCTCCAGGATGTGGCGCCGTTGGCCGCCCGAATTCGACACGGCAACGATCTTTGAGGCCGGAAAACGCTCGGCCATAAAGAGCGTCCAAGAGCCCCAACCGCAACCCAGCTCCAGCACCTGCTGGCCATCCCTGAGATCCGCCCGCTCGGTGGACAGCTCCAACATCACTTTTTCCGACTCGTCGAGCTCGGTCACGCCTTCGGGCCAATACCCCGAGCTGTACTTCAAGTGGCGGCCGAGCACCAGCTGATAGAAGGAGGTCGGCACTTCGTAGTGCTGGTCGTTGGCGTCCTGGGTATGGACCGCGATCGGGCCGGACTTCAAGCTCTCCACCAATCGTTCTTTTTTCCGCTGGATGCTCTGGGGATCGCCGGCATGCTCGGCTTTCAGCCGGCCGGCCAGCAATCTTCGAATCCCAAATCGAATCCACGCGTCCGGCAGCATATCCCGCTCCAAGAGCGTCCAAATCCACTGCATTCTAGGCGCTCCCTCTATCCAATCGACCGAGGATGGCCGACGAACGATTTTCGGGTTTGGCCATGACCACCTGCAGATCACCGATGGTGCGCTCCAGGAATCCGGCTTCGCAATAACACAGGTAGTACTCCCACATTCGAATGAAGCGATCGGAGAATCCCAAGGCCCGGACCGAATCCAAGCGCTGCATGAACCGATGCCGCCAAGCCCTCAAGGTCAAGGCGTAGTGAGGACCGATGTCTTCGAGGTGGGTGAGCTGAAGGTCCGTGGAACGGTTTAGCGCATCGACCAACGAGCCCACGGACAGCAGGTGGCTACCCGGAAAAATATAGAGCTGGATGAAGTCCACAGATCGCCGATATCTGCTGAATAGGCGATCCGCCATGGTGATCCCCTGCAGCGCAAACAGCCCTCCGGGCCGCAGCAGGTCAGAGCACGCTTTCAAATAAGTCGGCAGGTGCTCGTGGCCGACCGCCTCGACCATCTCGATAGAAACCAATTTGTCGTATCGACCTTCCAGATCTCGGTAGTCCTTGAGCAAGACCTCGATCCGATCCTCGAGCCCATGGGCCGCGATCCGCTCTCGAGCTTTAGCGAATTGCCGCTTTGAGATGGTGGTGGTGGTCACCCGGCAGCCGTAGTTTTCCGCGGCATAAACCGCGAATCCTCCCCACCCTGTGCCGATCTCGAGCAGATGATCCTCGGGTCCGAGCTCCAGCTTGCGACACAGCCGATCCATTTTGACCACCGCGGCCTCATCGAGGTCTTGCCCCTCGTGCTCGAAGATGGCCGAGGAATACATCATCCACGGATCCAAGAACAGCTCGAAAAACTCATTCGATAGGTCGTAGTGGGCGGCGATATTCCGCCGGCTTCCCTTCCGCGTATTGGCCCGCAAGAAATGGGCGAGGGCACTGATCGGGGCCACCGCCCGCCCGAGCCCACGATCCAACGACATCAAAACCTCTCGGTTTTCGAGGAACAAACGCAAGGTCGTGGTGAGGTCATCCGTCGACCACAAACCCGCCATGTAGGCCTCTGCCGCTCCCACGGCACCCCCGAACAGCACTTTGGGATAGACACGATCATCGTGGACTGTGAGCGTCACCGACGGCGGTCCCTCCGCGGTACCCAGCTCGAGCTGCTCGCCGTTTTCGAGCCATAGAATTTTCCCTTTGGGCAGCTCTTTGAGCTTGCTCATGAGCAGACGCCGGGCCCAGGCTCGCCCTGGTTTGGATTCGGTCAAGAACCCTTGCTCGACTCCGGGAAAATTTGCGATCGACCGCGTCATATTTCACACCTTTCCAGGTCACTCATCCATCACCACTGGGCGGGCTGAATCCTGCCGCCCGCAGCTCAACTTCTACCTATAGATCCGCCTCGTGGGGAACACGCTTCCTTGGATGGCTGTAAAACGGAACTTTCTTCATCCACAGGCTGAGGGCCTGCCGATAGATACCGAAGAGCACCATCACCGGCATCGCCGGATATTTGAGCTGGCTGCCGAGGAGCTGCTTCGAGCTGAAGGGTAGCCGGCGATCCATGGAGAGGGTGGCGTCGAATATTTTGCCTTTCGGTCCCGATAGCGGGTGATCTTCCATGTGAACCAGGAGCGACTCCCCCGGCGGTGAAAGCTTCCAAAGATATTGGACGTCCATATCGATGAACGGCGACACGTGGAATTCTTTGGGGGTCATGAACGTCTCGACCACCCTCGGCCGTTTGGATCCGTTCGGTCCGTCCACCGCCAGCTCCTTGCGATCCACGGGTCCGGAGAGCACATAGGTATATCGCTCGTCCCAAGGAGTATTGTTGATCTCCGCGACCACGTGCTCGACCTCGGTGCCCGTAGCGTCAAAGCAGTAATAGAAACTGACGGGATTGAACGACACCCCCCAAGTACGGAGGTGGGTGAGCAAGCGAATCGGACCCTCGGGCCGCCGTCCGGTGCGGGCTGAGACCAGATCCCGCACGGCTTCATCGAGCGAAACTTCAGGGTCACCGAAGTAGTCTCGGCGTCGATACCGCACCAAAGCGGGCGACGTCGCCGACGCGCAGGCCACATTCGCCAAGATATCTTGCACGCGTCCCAGCTCGACATAGCTCATGTAAAGCCGATAGGAGAAGCTGTGGGGTTTCGGGGAGAAACGTCGATGACGCACTCGACCCGCGTAGATGCACGCCACCTCGGAGCCGAAACCGGCGGGCTCCGAGCTCGTCGAGCTCCGCGAGCTCACCAGCTTTCTCCCAAGGCAGCCGCCACCCTCAAACCGCTCTTGACCCCATCCTCGTGAAAGCCGTACCCCCAATAGGCACCGCAGAAATAGGTGCGCCCCCGGCTCACCTCCGACCATCGACTCTTGGCCGCCTCGCTCTCCGCCAAGAACAACGGATGATCCATCACCGTGCGATGGAGGATCTTGCTCGGGTCGATGTCGTCACTGCGATTCAGGGTCACGAAATAGTCGGTCTCACTGTCTAGAGACTGCAATCGATTCATCCAATAGGTCACGGTGCTGCCGGCCGGCCCAGCGGTTTGTGGCTCGCGCGCGCCACCCCTCCGTCCCACATCCAGGTAGTAATTCCAGCTCGCCCAAGCCAATTTGCGTTTCGGCATTAAGCCGGCATCCGTGTGCAACACGACGTCGTTGGCTTGATAGGGAATAGCGTTGAGCACCTCGCGCTCCGTGTCCGTGGCGTCTCCGAGCAACGCCAACGCTTGGTCGCTGTGGGTGGCGAAAACCACCGTGTCGAATGCTTCTAGACGCCCGTCCTTCAGCTTGATCTCCACACCATGGTCTCGACGTTTGACCATCGATATCGGCGTGCTGGTTTGAACCGGGTGGGAGAGCTTGGCGGTCAGCTTCTCCACGTATCGCTGGGATCCTCCCTGGACCACACGCCATTGCGGACGGTCCCGGATTTGCAGCATGCCGTGATTGTCGAGAAAGCTGATCAGCGTGCGCAACGGAAAGCCGGACGTCCGGGATGGGTCCGTCGACCAAATGGCCGAGATCATAGGAACTAGGTAATTCTCGACGAAGGATGCGGGAAAGCGCTCCCGCTCCAAAAAGGCTCCCAAGCTCATGGCGCGCTCGTCGGGGGAAAGGGCGGCAGCCCGGCGATGGAAGGCGAAGATGCCCGAGATCATTCGATAGAAGCTCGGCCGGGCCAAGTTGCGACGCTGGGCGAATAACTGATTCAAGCTGGATGAGCCGCAATACTCCAAGCCGTTCCGCTCATTGCGCACCCCGAAGCTCATATCGCTGAGTTGGGTCTCCACCCCCAGCTCGTCGAGCAGCTTGCAAAAGCTCGGATAGGTGCGCTCGTTGTAGACGATAAACCCCATGTCGACGGCAGTGGGTCCTCGATCTTCCTCGACCTCGAAGGTAAAGGTATGGCCACCCACATGCCGGCCGGCCTCGAAGACCCTCACCTCGTGGCGACGGTCCAACAGATAGGCGGCGACCAAACCGGAAATACCGGCCCCGATGACTGCAATTCTCAAGCTTCGCTCCGATCCGCGTTCTTCGGGAATCCGTTTTTGGGAAACCACGGAAAAAACGCCGGGGTTTGCTCGATATATTCGCGATACGCGGGTCGACGATCGACGATGGTTTTTTCCAACAGACTGACCCCGCTGACTTTGAGCAAGAAGAAGGTCATCAGCAACGTGCTCGGCAGGGTCCAGACTCCGCCTTCGAAACCACAGGCGAAGATCCAAAAGGACCACCAGATCACCGCATCACCGAAATAATTGGGATGCCGAGTGTAACGCCATAACCCACTGTTCAGCACGTGTCCCTTGTTGTCCGGATCCGCCTTGAATCGAGACAGCTGCCAATCCCCCACCGCTTCGAAGAACAGGCCGACCGAGAAAAGCAACACAAACGCCGGAAGCGCCCAACGCATATGGACGGTCGGCTGAGATGCTTGGGCGAAGAGCAAAGGCAAACCGATGATCGAGATCAAGACACCTTGGAGCCAGAATACTTTCCACAGGCTTTTCCAGCCGAAGCTGGAGCCGGTGCGTTCTCGCATGTTCCGGTACCGATAGTCCTCACCCCCGGCCTGATGGTGACGCCACGCGATATGCCCCGCCAGCCGAAGCCCCCACAAAGTCACGAGACCGCCATGGAGCCATTGGAGCGGCGCCGGCTCGCCGTTCTCGACGCCGAAATAGGCATAGATCCATGTCGTCAGGACAAAGCCGAGGCTCCAATAGGAATCGACGATGCTCACGTCCCGAAGGCGGAGGCTCCACAGCCACAGGAGAAAAGTAGACGCCAACACCGCCCCGAGTCCCCACGACCAAGCCTCTATCAACCCTGTCTCTATCAACCGTGTTTCCAGAAGACCTGTCTCAAGCAACCGGCAACCTCCATTCCAAAACGCTCTCGGACGTTCCTTCGTCGGGAATAAGGATCTGGATGAAACTCAGACCATCAAACCCCTTTGGACCAGCCAAAAGAGACCGAGAGCGCACAAAAATGCGGCTACCCCGTTGAGCAGCGGATCTCGAATGCTCCGGAATCGCTCAAGGCGCAATATCGCCGCCGGAACCAAAAGAAGCGCGACCACCATCAGCTGCCCCATCTCGACTCCCAAGTTGAAACCCAACAGGGAAGCGGCCAGCCGCCCCGGTGCCAATCCCAGATCCATCAGCACGCTGGCAAAGCCGAATCCGTGAACCAGGCCGAATCCGATGGTCAGGGCCGGACGGGAACGTGCGGCCCACTGATCGTCCTGGGCCAAGTTGAGGTAGAAAGCCGTAAACGCCGCCAGCCCGACCAGGGTGACCAGCGGCAGGCCAGGTCCGCCCAAGAGCTTGACCAGCGCCCAAGCCCCTAACGCCAGGGCTCCCGCGGCGGCTATCGGGCGGAAGCTCCGGGTGGAACGGGCCACGTGCTCGGCGGCCACCAGAGCGATGGTGAATCCGATGAACGCTTCGATCACGGGAATATCGGGCTCGACCCAACCCAGAACCGCGAGGCTCAAGGTGATGCTGTGACCGACGGTAAAACCGGTGATCAACCACACCAAATCCCGAAGCCGGGCACAGAGAATGAGCAGCGCGAGCACAAAAGCCAGGTGATCGAGGCCGATCAAGATGTGCTCCACCCCGAGCACCAAATAGCGAAGAAAGACCGACGATTCTCCCACCTGGGATAACCTGCGGCTCTGCTCGTCGGCACTGAACACCCACTCACTGAGCGAGCCGGATGCGTCTTCACCGCCGAGGCGTCGGACCTTGGCAAAATGGAGGTGGTCGGGGATCCGGTCAAAAAACGTCGTCACCGTCAGGTCCGCTCCCCCGGCCGCGGCCAATGATCGCGGGCAGGTGAAGCGAGAGCCGACTCGTAGGAATCCCGACGACGACGGCAATGCTCCGTAGTCGGTGTGCTCGCAAGCTTGTCCGCCGATCTCGAGCCGGACCCCGGTCGCGAGGGCTTCCGCCAGGAGACGGAGCAGCTCTTCTTGGGAGGGCCGACGAAACTCGTCGGTTCCATAGAGCCGCTGAGCTTCCAGCTCCGCGACGGTGAAGGTCATGTGGACGGTGCCTTCGTTGAAGATCCAATCCGAGAAGGAGTGGCTGCGCGCGTGCCCCCAAGCTGCCGGTGTCGAAGCCAACATCAACCCGAGAATCCAAGACAGCACCGCGACGCTCGACATCGGCGACCTCATGGCTCACCCTCCCCACCGGCTGCCGCCCCATGGGTTTCAGCAGCGGATCCGCCTTCGCCCTCCGTCCCGCCCGGCGGCAGCGATCCGCTCTCGACGTCTCCGTCCCGTCCATAAACCGCCGCCTGCAAACCTTCTAGGTCCGACTTCTCCGCGAGCATTTCGACGTCCGTGCTTTGCCTCAGCCAGAGCAGGTATTGCTCCAACGCCCGGCTGTTGCGGATCCTGGTCTGTTCCTTTTCCAAACGAAAGCGAACTTTTTCGAAGGGTGGCGCCTCCGGATCCGCCAGATACTTTTCTTCGTAGAGCCGCTTCAATGCGGACTCGTCGAAATCGTCGGCAGCTGGAAAAATCACGTCGAGCATCCTGCGGGCCACCGCATCTCGGAGACCGCGATGGTGCCTCAAACGATCGGTGGCCAACGCCTCTCGGAGCCAAAGCTCCTCGTCGATTAAGGCATCGAGGGCAGCGGACTCCTGCGACTCATCGGCGCCGGCGGGATCGACCCCCATCTCCCGCAATTTTGTTTCGAGCTCGACGGTCAGCAATGGAACCTCGCCCACACGGGCCACGACCTCATCGGCACGGAGCCCCTGCGCCGAGGAATCCGCTGCGATCTCCGCCGAGCCGGAGCTCTCGCTCGCGTCTTGCCATCCCAGGCCGACGCCGATCAGCGCCGACACCATCAAGCCGATCACGGCCGGATTCCGGATCCCCCCGCCTCGGTCGGTCATGGCTCGGCCTCCGAGGTTCCCTCTGGGCCCGCGGGGCGGTCCCCGCTTTCGGCGGGCCGCTCCTGTGTGAAACGCTCGACCTCCGTCTTGGATCGCAACGACGCGACGAATCGATCCAACGCCTCCTGTCTGCGAAGGCGGTCCAAATCACGAAGCACTCGGGGGCGGATCTCATCCAACGAACGCCCCTCGTAGGACTCCGGACGGCTCTTAAAGAAGCTTTCTACTTCTTCCGCAGTGGGCTCGGAGAGGCTCGCCAACACCTTCTCCTTCATGGAGATCACGAGGGCGCGCCGAAGGGCAGGGTCCGTGTCCAAAAGGCCTAGGGTCTGAGCCCGCTGCATCAACAACTCTTCTTCGACCAAGTCGTCGAGCAGCTCCCGCAGCTCGGGTGTAGACATCGTGTCCCGGCGCAAGCCGATCTGCGACTCCACTGCCCGGCGAAGATCATCCCGGGTCAAGATCACCTCGCCCACTCGGGCGAGGGCTTGGGGGCCCGGCCTCCCGCTCACCGTCTCAACCGAGCCTTTTGAGCTCGGCTGAAGCGCTCCGGACAAGGCCAGCCCAAGGCTCAGCAGAGCGCCCACCGCCAGCCACCGTGAAGAGAGCTTCCGGTGCGGGGCTCCCTGCTTCGGACTTTCCGGTCCTAGATCATCCACACCCGCATCCTTCAGGCTCGTTTTCTGCCCGTTCATGCTCTCCCTGCTCGTCCTTATTGCCGGACCGTCGACGACGTAGATTGAAGACGTAGATGAAGATGGCCATGCCCAGCCCCGATTCTGCAGCAGATGCACACCGGCTCTGGATCTCGGCAAACACCATCTCTCTCGCTCCTAGGGTAAGGGATCTGTCCTGAATTTTCACAGGGGTTACGAACCGCTCTCAAGTATGTTAAAAGGCACTCTCAGGGACTGAAATTCGGGACTTCTCATCCAGCGACTTCCCCGCTCCCTCTTGCTCGGTGCGGCCATTCCCCTAGGACTCGCTTCGACCTAGAGCACGCCGGCACCGACCATGGGCCGACACGGTCGGCTCGAAGGTCGGAGCAGCGTCGAGCCCGATGGCCTGCCTCCGACCATAGCTCTAAGAATCCGCAGCTTCACGAACCCGCGGCTCACCGACGATGATGCCGCTCGATGCACGAGGAGATTCCATGACCAACGCCAAAGACCTCATCGCCCTGGAAGACGCCTATGGCGCCCACAACTACCATCCGCTCGATGTCGTCATCGAGAAGGCCAAAGGTAGTTGGGTTTGGGATGTAGCCGGCAAGAAATATCTCGACCTCCTGGCGGCCTATTCGGCGGTGAACCAAGGTCATTGCCACCCGCGAATCGAGGCGACGATTCTCGAGCAAATTCCCAAGCTGACCTTGACCTCGCGCGCTTTCCGCAACGACAAGCTCGGCCCCTTCTACAAATTCGTCACCGAGCTCACCGGATTCCAGCGTTTCCTGCCCATGAACACCGGTGCCGAAGCGGTCGAGACGGCGATCAAAGCCGCTCGCAAATGGGCCTACACCAAGAAGGGTGTGGCCGAGGGCCGAGCCAAGATCTTGGTTTTCGAAAACAACTTCCACGGCCGTACCACCACCATCGTCGGCTTCTCCTCCGATGATCAATACAAAGACGGCTTCGGACCTTTCACCCCGGGATTCGAGATCCTTCCTTATGGAGATGCCGACGCCGTCACCGCGGCCATGGATGAGAACGTCTGCGCCATCCTGATCGAGCCGATCCAGGGTGAGGGCGGCATCATCATTCCGGAAGACGGATTCCTCAAGCACCTCCGCTCCCTCTGCGATCAACACAACGCCCTGCTGCTTTGCGATGAAATCCAGAGCGGCTTGGGCCGAACCGGAAAAATGTTCGCTTACCAGCACGAAGACATTCGCCCCGACGTGGTCATCGTCGGCAAAGCGCTCTCCGGTGGCTTCTACCCGGTTTCCGGCATCCTCGCCGACGAAGAGGTGATGGACGTCTTCCATCCGGGCGATCACGGCTCCACCTACGGTGGCAATCCGGTTGCCGCCGCGGTCGCAACCACGGCCCTCGAGGTCCTGGTGGACGAAAACCTGGTCGAGAAATCCGCGGAGCTCGGCACCTACGCCATTGAGCGTTTGAAGAAGCTCGAGACCGAAACCGACCACGTCAAAGAGGTTCGTGGCCGCGGGCTTTGGATCGGTGTGGAGCTGCACGCTTCCGCCGGTGGAGCGCGCCGCTTCTGCGAGGCTCTCGAGGACCTGGGTGTCTTGTGCAAAGAAACCCACGATCATGTGATCCGCATCGCCCCGCCGCTGTCCATCAGCCGCGAGGACTTGGATTGGGGCCTGCAGATGATCGAGGACGTGTTGAAGGGCGAATCCTCCAAGGTCGAGAAAGAGGCCGAGGTCGCGGTCGCCGGTTGATCCGGTCGCCGTCTACGGGCGCCGTCTCCGGGGCGCTCAGCCCAGAAGTCGGAAAAGCGGGATGGCCCTCGAGGGCGATCCCGCTTTTCTTTTCCGTCGATTCAGGAGCCTACCGGCCGATGCGCACCAGGAATCGATTGCCTTCCGGCTTTACCGAAAGCACCCGGCTCTGGCGATCGGCCATGTCCATGACCAGATGAATCTCGTTTCCCCGACGCTTTTTGTGCCAACCGAATCGAATCTGCCGAACCCCGCCCACACCGACCTGTAGGGTCGACAAGCTCGCCCGCCGGTCCACACCGAGCAATCGCACGACCTCCCGGGGCGACTCTCCGTCCAAACGGAAGTGATTCACCCGTGCTGAAGACGCCGCTCCGTCGACGGTAATCGTCAACAGCAATCCCTGCCCCTCGGCTCGCCAAGTCACGTCCGACAAGCTCTTGAACGCTTTTCCGCCGGCCGGACGGGAAGCGGTAGGAGGGGATGTCTGCCGAGGCTCAGGATCGGCGGCCTTCGGCGGCGGTGTTTCAGCCGGAGCTCGCGAAGGCGAGGCGGACTGTCGCGGGGGGGGCGAGGATCCTGGGGACGGTTTGGATTGAGATTCCCCAGGATCTGCTTGGGTGGGTGTGGCTTTCGCCGGCGACTCGTCGACTTTTGAGCTGCCTGGCGCTTGGTAAACGCTTCCCGGCGCCGCAGACTGTGTCGCCGGAGCTTCAGTGGGAGGCGGGGTTACTTGAGCTTGGCCGTCCGCGCTGGCCCATTCGAATAATTGATCGCTAAAGAGGTACCCCAAGGCCGCCGCCAGCACCAAGACCAAAGACGCGATCGGCAAGATCGGTAGATCCCTTTTGGGCGCCGGGCGGTGGTCAAAATGATCCTCGCCCAAATGTTGGAGATAGGGATCCGACGCGGCGTCCGAAGGCATGGGGGTCACCAGAGGTAGCTCGGGCTCATCGGCCATCTTCGGATCCAACGGCAGGTCCAGGGCGAAATCCTGGTCCTTCATGAAGACGTTGGAGAGCGAGTCGACCTCAGACTCCAGGGGCGGCGGAGCGAGGGGAGATTCGGGAGCAGCTTCCACCCCCGCAAACGAAAGCTCCCCCGGTTGATGTCCCACCGATGGGGAGGGCTCGTGGCCAGTAACCTTTGGGATGTCAGCCTTTGGGATGTCAGCCTTTGGGATGTCAGCCTTTGGGATGTCGAACGCCGTGGGATCCGAATCCCAATCATCGGGCAGCTCCGAGCCTTCCGACTGGAGATCCTGCTCCGAGGGGCTGTCGAGCCCCTCACCCGAATCGAAAATCGAGCGTTCTTTCATCCCCCCGGGCAAGGCATGATCGGATGCGGCCGGCTGAGGTGCGGCCGGCTGAGGTGCGGCCGGCTGAGGTGCGGCCGGCTGGGGCACCGGCGGACGAGCAACGACCGGTGGAATCACCATGTCGCCCGCGGAAGGACTGACTTCCTGAACCGGAGCCGGGTGACGACTGGCCAGTCGATCCTTGATGTGTCGACTGACCAGTTTGAAAATCAGCTGACGGTCCCGTTGCTCCAGAAACTTGAACTTTAGGCCGAAGCCCATTTCTTTGCCCGGTCCGCCATCCGTGGCTCGGATCCACATCACGTCCGCCAGCCCTCGAATCGCGGAGCCGTCCTCTAGACCGAGCTCGAATCGAGCGGTTTCCCCGGCCGCCCCCGCGCAGGCGCCGACCACGAACATGCCGCCAATGGAAATGTTGCGGCATTCGCCCTCGGTCACCGCTTGCGACTTTTCGAATTGCAGGCGAACCCGTCGCTCGACGGGAGCGCGGGTGGCGTGGCGTTGTGGGGAATAGGCGTCGCTGCTATTGGCCATGAAAATTTTATTCGGGTCTCGCACCGCATGTGCGGTAGATGCCGCATGCTATCGCATCGGCTATGATGAGCGGCCCGCAAAATTGCGGCGCTGTAAATTTATAGGGCTGCAATTTTGTAGTTCCGCAAAATTGCAACGCTGCAAAATTGCTGGGTTGTAAATTTACAGGGCTGCAAATTTGCAGGATTGCAAAATTGCAGGCTCACAACCTTCGGACGACTACCGTGACCCACAAACCCCTCTACGAATCCATTCTCAGCACCCAGACCACCCTGCCGGAGACCAAGATCCGAGCTTCCGCCAGCATCGTGCCGTGGCGCTTGACCGAGGGAGGCAAGGTTCAGGTTTATTGGGTTCGAAGGTCTCGCACGATGCCGTTTATGGGGGGTTGGTACGCCTTTCCCGGCGGCGGGCTGTCCCGCAAGGACGCGGGGGTTCAGATCCACGGAGAGCCGAGCGGCTGCCCAGCGGGACAAATCACGCCGCCGACCGCAGATTCGAGCCCGGAAGCGCTTCCGGATTTGCCCGCGGACCTCATCCCCGGTCTAGCAGCTTGCGCTCTGCGGGAGCTCTTCGAGGAGACCGGCATTCTGCCGACCAGCTCGCCGATGGATCTTTCAACCACGGACCTGGCCGTCTACCGAGAAAGGCTGTTGGCCAAAGACCTCACTTTCGAAGAAATGGCAGAGCCTTTTTCGTGGCAACCCGATGCTACCCCCTTGGTTTTTGCCGGTCGCTGGCTGACCCCACCATTCGCTCCCATGCGTTTCGACAATCGGTTCTTCCTGCTCCACTGGCCCGCCGACGAGCCGATCCAGCCCACCATGATGGGCCGGGAGCTGGATCTCGGTGAATGGCTGGAGCCCGCCGCGGCCTATGATCGATGGCTTGCGGGGGAGGTGCTGGCCGCACCGCCGATTCTCCACATCCTGAAAGTCATGGCAGAGCATGGGCCACACCGGGGGCTCGGTCGCCTCCGCTCCACGGAAGCGGCTAATTTCGGCCCTTTGAGACGCATCGAATTCCGCCCGGGAGTCGTGCTCTTCCCCCTCCGAACCCCGACCTTGCCGCCCGCCACTCACACCAACGCCTTCCTGCTCGGTCGCGGCGAAGCCGTGTTGATCGATCCCGCGACTCCGTTCGAGGACGAGCAACAACGTCTGCTGGACGCTTTGGACGCGGCACGGGACCAGGGCTACTCCATTCGCGAGATTTGGCTCACCCACCATCACTCCGATCACATCGGAGCCGTGGAGGCAGTGCGTCGCCACCTCGATATCCCGGTGCTCGCCCATGCCGAAACGGGACGCCTGCTGTCCTCGCGGGGCATCTCCATCGATGGCGAGCTTTTCGACGGACAACGGGTGGTTCTAGACGGCGCTCCACCCCTCTCGGTGACCGTCCACCACACCCCAGGACACGCCCCGGGTCACCTCTGCTTCTTCGACGATACTTTTCGGACCCTGATCGCGGGCGACTTGATCTCCACCCTCAGCACCATCGTGATCGATCCTCCCGAGGGCAATATGCACGACTATCTCGAATCCTTGGAACGGATGGCCGCCCTCGACGCCCGCATCGTTTTCCCTTCCCATGGTCCCGGCACTTTGGAGCATCCGGAAAAGATGGACGCATACCGTTCCCATCGTTTGGAACGGGAGTCCATGGTTCTGGAGGCCCACCGCTCCGGCAAAACCACGCCGTCGGAGATGGTCGCCGAGGTGTATGCGGACGTCCCCCCTTTCGTGCATCCCATCGCCATGCGCCAAATTCAGGCCCATTTGGATCGCCTGAGGGCCTTGGGACAGATCTGAAGCCGCATCAACCTCTTGCATTCCAGCAGCCTACTCTCAGCAAAAATTTCTTGAACATTTGACAACATCCTCGCCAGAAGACAAACTTACGCCTAATTTTCACCCATCTCGTGAGGACCGAGCCATTCCCAAAAGCGACTACGACAGCCCATGGAAAGAAATCCTGGAGCTCTACTTAGAGGAGTTTTTCGGCTTCTATTTCCCGAGCATCCACACAGAAATCGACTGGAGCCGCCCGCCGATCAGCCTAGACAAAGAGCTGCTTAAGATCTATCCAGACTCTGAGGTCTCGAATCGGTTGGCCGACAAGCTATTTCAAGTTTGGACCCTCGACGGTGAGCCTTTCGACGTCATCGTAAACGTTGAAATCCAGGCCCAGAACGACCGGAGCTTTGCCGAGAGAGTTTTCATCTACAATTACCGAACTTTCGATCGGTTTAGGAGACCGGTCGTTTCAGTCGCCCTCCTGTGTGACACCGACCGAAATTTTCACCCTAAAAGCTTCACAGCTTGCGACCTTTGGGGGTGTCGTCTCCATCTCGATTTTCCGACGGCAAAGTTGCTGGAGTACAATAGCCGATGGAACGAGCTGGAGAGAAATCCCAATCCCTTTGCAGTGGTTTCCATGGCTCATCTTAAGACCCAGGCGACTCACTCCCAGCCCGAAGAGCGCTTTCGTTGGAAAATCCGTTTGATCAGAGGTCTCTATGACCGAGGATATTCAAAGCGAGATGTCGTCAGCCTTTTTAGATTCATTGATTGGATCATGTCTCTACCGGCAGAGCTGAGTCACCGAGTCAAAGAAACCGTCCGTGAAATTGAAACGGAGAAAAACGTGCAGTACGTCACCAGCATCGAACGCCTAGCGGGAGAAGAGGGCATGCAGAAGGGCATGCAGAAGGGCATGCAGGAAGGCATCCGAAAAGGGGAATCTCGCTTGTTGAAAGCTCTCCTGAGCAGCGCCTTCGGACGACTACCCAGCCAGCTGGAAGAGCGACTCGAACAAGCCAGTCCCGATGAAATCGAACGGTGGGCGATTCGGGCTCGAACCGCCGACTCTCTAGACGAGGTCTTCGAGCGGTAGCCGTCGGCTGATTCGCCTATCCGACGGAATCCCTGAGCTTTCGGCGAGCCCAGGTCGAGAGGCCGTCGCCACATAGGACCAACACCCCTCCGCAGAGGATCAAGAAGACCATTTCGTCGAGATGCTGACGCGCCCGAGCGTCTTGGATCCAATAGCCGAGAGAAGCCACGCCCAACATGCCGAGCACCGTGGCTTCGCGGACGCAGGTCTCCCAGCGATAGAAGAAATACAAGAGCCAGCGTCCCGAGACTTCCGGCACCACTTGAGCCCAAACTATTTGCAGGCGATCAGCCCCGAGGCCCCGCAATGCCTCACCCCGACGAGGGTCCAGGTTGTCGACCGCCTCCGCGCCTAGGCGAGACAGAATGCCGGCATTGTGCATCGCGAGGGCCAACACGACCGCCCACGCGCTCGGTCCGATGAGCGCGACGAAGAAAAAAGCCGCCACATATTCAGGTACCGCCCGCATCCCCAGGGCCGCGCCGCGAGCCGAGGCTCGAACTATCCACCAGAGCTTGCGGGACGCCCCGGTCGTCACGGACGGCGAGCTCGATCCGAAAGGATCCGCGGATGCCACCCGCCGGCTAGAAGCCAATCCACCGACCATCGCCCACAGGCCCGCCGCCGCCATCGCGACCACCGACATCAAGAGGGTGATCCACGTGGCCTCCAGCGCCCTGCCCAGCTGCCCAACACCCCAGGCCCTAAGCCTCGGCAAGAGCCCTGTGTCGCCTTGCCCGACGGTTCCGGACATCCCGTGCTGTTGGAGAGGATAGGGAAGGATCTCGAAGGCGAAGCGGCGAACATTGGACCACCGGTCGGTTTCGAAGAGCCCGCCGACCTGAAGATCACCGGCGAGCCAAGAGAAAACGGTCGCCACCATCAGCAGCAGCAATGAGACTCGGGAGAAAGTATCTCGAGGCCGATGCCGCCACAAACGGTCGATGCTTCGACGGGAATCTTCCTTCACCCCACCCACCTCCGCCGTAGGGACGCGCTCCAGACCTCGAGCATCGCGACCATCACGAACATCACGTAGAGATGGGTCCACATCTCACGGTAGTGAAGATTTTCGAAGGCCACCGCCACGTAATAGCCTAGGGTCGGGAATCCGAAGAACCCCAACACCGCCGACGACCTCAAGGCGCATTCCAGACGGTAGACGGCATAGGCCCCCAAGTCCGGCAGGGCTGCCGGCAGCAGGCCCCAACACACCTGCCCCAGAGGTCCCGCTCCGGCCCCGGCCAAGGCAAATGTGGCGGACTGGGGTGATTCGTCCAGCAGCTCCGAGAACACCTTGGCAAAGATGCCCGCGAACGGGATGGCCATGGCCAAGACGGCTGTGCCGTTGGACAAGCCTAGGGCGGCCAGCAAGACCACCGCCCACAGGAGCTCGTGAATCGATCGCAACGCCGCTGACAGCCATCGCGCACACCGGCGGCAGGTCCCGGGTCGTCGGCCCAATAGCCTCCAAAACACCTCAGATGCCATCAAGCCCAACGGCAGACCCCAGAGCAAGGCCAGGCTGCACCCGGCCAAAGCGAAAGTGACGGTGCGTTGAGCCGCCCCCAAAGCCTCGCTGAGCACGGAGCCCTCACCTCGCCCGGCCGTTTCGAAGCCGGCTTCCGGCGACAAGGTTGGGCTCAGCGCCGCCCGAAGCATCTCACCGGCCAACGCCCAGCCGCCGTCCGTCGGCCACCGAGGCGGCGAGCCGACCATCAACCCCCAGGCCGCCAAGGCTCCAAGGGCGAGGATAGCCCCAAAGACGCGTGCCCGGAACGACCATGTCCATCTCCGACCGACCGTCACGGCAAGCCCGCTTCCTCTGCTCCATCGCTCTCCGCTACCCCGTCACCGCGAAAGAGAGCCCTGAGCTCGGCGGACGTGACCTCAGAGGTCGGACGATCGAAAGCGATTCGACCGCCGGCCACGCCGATCAAGCGGGGGAAGAGCCGCCGGGCCAGCTCCACATCGTGCAAGCTGGCTAGGAATGCGGCGCCACGGTCCGCAGCTTCTTCCCGCATCAAATGCAGGACCGCTTCGGCTCGTGCCGGGTCGAGACTGGCGACCGGCTCGTCCGCCAACAGCAGACGTCCCCGTTGAAAAAGGGCACGGGCCACGGCCACCCGCTGCTGCTGCCCGCCGGAAAGCCGATCCGTCCGCTGATAGAGCTTCTCCTCTAGCTCCAATCGCTCGAGCAGCTCAAAGGCTTCCACGGTCAGCTCCCGGGACGGCATCATCAAATTTCGAATCGTCGAGAAGAGCGACATGGACCCCAGGCGACCGCTGAGCACGTTTTGGATCACCCTCAGCTGGGGAACGAGCCGGAAGTTCTGGAAGACGAATCCGATTTGAGACCTGAGGGCCCGCGCCTTCGACGCCGGGCTCCCAGAAGCCCACACATGCTCTCGGCCATCGGCTTCCGTCCAACGCGCCGAGCCAGAGGTCGGCATCCACGACGCGGCACACACTCGCAGCAGTGTGGTTTTGCCCGCTCCGCTCGGACCGACCAAGGCGGCGACCGAGCCCGATTCGAGGTCTAAGCCCACCCCGTCCAAAGCTCGGGAGCCGTCGGCATAGTCGAAGGTCACGTTTCGCAAGCGGAGGCCGAGGCCGACCCCCGCCTCAGCCGCGATCATCGAGTCATTCCGAGCTCTAGGGCCACCTCCCGAATCCCGTCGAAGTCCTCGTTGCGGGCTGGGATAAGCCCCTGCCTGGGCAACGCCACCAACAACGCGGGATCGTCGATGGCGATCAACGCCTTCTGGAGCCGATCGATAAACCCTTCGCCATAGCGTTGATCGAGCTCGGGATGCGCCGTCCAGTTGTAGTCCGCGTACTCAGGGGTCTGCCAAATCACCCGACAGATCTCGGGATCGGTTTTACCCTCCGCGACCCGCCTCTCGTACACCTTGTAATTCGCCACACCCGCTTGGTACTGGCCCGATTCCACCAACTCGACCGTGCGATCATGGCTGCCGGAGAACCCGGGCGTTTGACGAAAAAATTCACTCGGGCTCTTGCCCGTTGCCTGTTTGAGGAAATACTCGGGCATCAAACGCCCGGAGGTCGAGCTCTCGGAGCCGAAGGTGAAATCCAGGTCGGCAATGGCCGTCGGAAATTGATCGGATCGCTCCAAACCCGTGGACCGGTGGGCGATGAAGTAGGAGTAGTAATCCGGATCGGAGATGCCTTGGGCGATGGCCCGCGCTCCGGGCACCGCCTGCCGAGCCTGCACGCCCGTCAGCCCTCCGAACCAAGCCAGCAGGACGTCGCCGTTCTTAAACATCTCTACCGAGGCTTGGTAGTCCCGCGACGGGATGTATTGCACCTCCACCCCGAGCTCGTTTGAAAGATAGTCCACCAAGGGTGCGATCTTCGCTTCCAGCCGGCTCGAGGTTTGGTCTGGAATCGCGGAGAACCTCAACACCGGCGGCGCCTCCACTGTGGGTTCAGTGGAGCTGGGCTCGGTGGAGCTGGGTTCGGTGGAGCTGGGTTGCGGACCGCAAGCCGTCACCGCCATGAGGGCGGTGACGGCCACGGCGAGCCTTGAGGCGCGGCTCCAGGCCGAGAGAGCTTGATGACGAGATGGGTCTTTTTTAGACGATGTTTTAGACACGGGGATACCTCCGTCGAGCGACGGTTAGGGTGAAAGGTCTGATTCAAGACGGGAATAAGCTAGCTGAAGATCAGGAGATGCTCGCCTTGGGCCTCGACGGAGCCGATTCGCACGGCGTGCTCGCACCCCGCGGCCCTCAAGGCTTCGAGGGCGGATTCCGCTTGATGCTCCGGAAGCGCGACCAACAATCCGCCGCTGGTTTGGGGATCCACCACGATCTCCTGAAACCAAGTCGGCAAGGAGCGCTCGAAGCGAAGGGTATCTTGCACTCGCTGTCGGTTGACCTTGTTGACCCCGGTGGTCATGCCGCGACGGTAGGCTTCGAGGGCCTCGTCCATCACCGGCACGGTCGACAAATCGACGCGCAGGGACACGTCCGAGGCGCGGGCTATCTCCAGCCCATGACCGGCGAGGCCGAATCCGGTGACGTCGGTCACCGCATGGACCTCGAAAGCCTTCAGCGCCTCGGCCGCGTCTTTGTTGAGGGTCACCAGGGTTTCGATGCACTGTTCCATCGCTTGCGTCGAAATCCAGCCCTTCAGATTGGCGTTGAAAAGAACGCCGGAGCCGATGGGCTTGGTCAGGATCAGCGCGTCGCCCTCTTGGGCTCCCGCGTTGGTCCAAACCCGATCAGGGTCCACAATGCCGGTGACCGAAAGGCCGAGCTTGGGCTCTTCGTCTTCGGTGGTGTGACCACCACCCAGCACCGCTCCCGCTTCCGTAATCTTGGTCAACGCCCCCGCCACCATTTGGTGCAAGACCGAATCGTCCAGCTTCCCTTCGGGGAAGCCCACGATCGTCAAGCAGACGAGGGGTTTGCCGCCCATGGCATAAACATCCGAGAGGGCATTGGCGGCCGCGATCTGTCCAAAGAGGTGGGCATCGTCCACCGGTGGAGTGATCAGATCCGCGGTAGTGACCAAAGCCGTCGAATCGTCCAAGCGGTAGACGGCGGCGTCATCGCTGGTCTCGAAACCGACCAGCAGGTTCGGATCCTCATTCCGGGGCAAGCCGGCGAGCAGCGAGTCGAGCCCGACCGGGCTCAGCTTCGCAGCTCAACCGCAGGTCTTGGCCAGCCCGGTGAGGGTGCGCTTTTGGAAAAGCTTCCCTATTGGCATAGTCGACTCCTGTCGTGGCTCCCGGAGGAGCGGTGGATGATCGCGAAACCCGGCGACAAGTAAACCGACCCGGGCCCGCGGCGATGGAAACGCGACCGACGCTAGCCCACACTCCGAGGTTCGTCAATCATCGATCCACGGACGGCCCACGTCGGCGAGCTTTCTCGTGGTGTCGCTCCGTAGTACGTCACCGGCCCCGACTCGGTTCGCCCCGAGCCACGATTCCGCCCAAAGAGCCGGGTCCAGCTCGACATCTCCCTCGACACCCAGGGCGCTCGACGATAGATTTAGGTTCCTCGCCCTTCATCTCGATCCACACCAGGAGCCTTCCCATGGCTGAGCCAACTCCGGTCAACGGTCAAATTACCGACGCCGTCTCCGAAGACGCCGACGCTCAAGACCACGCCCACACCCAAACCGAGGCCGATTCCAATGAGAGCGACGTCATCGGGTCCTCACCAGCCGTGGCGCTCAGCACCCTCTACCAAGCTTCCGCTCAATCCCTCGGCATTGCCATGCAAAATGCGGTCAGCGCCCAACAGAGCATGAACACATTGGCGATGGCAGTGACCGCTTCGAGCGTGAAGCTGGTCCAATCCGTTCCCGGGGACCAGACCATCGGCTTGGAAGACTTATTGCGGGTGCCCATGTTGCCGACCATGTCGGATGAGGAGAACAACTGATGTCGAGCCCTGAAGACGTCTCCGAGCCGACCGAAGAAGCTCACATGGAAACCAGGGAGAGCCCGGCACGGGATGCGCCGGACGTCGCCATTGCCACGATCTATCAGCACCTCGCCCACTCCAGCATCTTGGCGATGCAAAACGCCGTGCAGCAACAGCAGAATACGTGGACCGTGCAAATGGCGGTCACCGCCAAGCTGGTCCAGCAGATCTTGTCGGCAGACGCCGCTCCCATCTCCGGGGATCCGCTTTACGATCTCTTCGACGACATGGACGGCTTCGAAGACTACGACGACGAGGAAGGTGATTTCTGATGGCCGAGGGCAAGCTGGACGACGGCTCGCATTTGGACGAGGGCGCGCTTCACCACGAGGTGGCGGCGGCCATGGAGAAAGTCGGCGAGCACCTGCGGCACAGGGGCCCGAAAGATGGTCAGAGCTTGATCCAACTACAGATCGCCCATTCGCTCTCCTTGGCTCTGGCCGATTCCGTCGCCCAAACCCGCCGGCTCCAAACCCTGGCCATGGCCGGACAAGCCGCGGCGCAGAAAAAGCTGTTGGACGGCGGTGATCCGGAAACCGCCAGATTGGCCGCGCAGATGGGTCACGAGGCGGTAGAAGCTTCCGTTCAAGAAACCGTCGACCTGGCTCGGGCGGCCCTGGAGCTTTTTCAGCAATCCGAAAACGGCCGACACCTCGAACAACAAGAAGACTGAGCTTTGCCCCTCGTGATTGGCCCAGCAAGCCGCGCCTGACATACTCCGCCGGTCGGGTCTCATCCGCCATCGAGCCTCGACCAGATGTGCAAGCTATCCGTCTAACCCTGCCCCGGGTCCCTTCCGGTGGGCACGTAGAGACAACGTCAAATATGCCCGATCTCTCCCGACTCAGCCATCCCGACCTCGATCCCACCGAAACCCGCGAGTGGTTGGAAGCGCTCGAAGATGTGCTTCGCCACGACGGCCCGGAACGAGCCGCCTTCCTGCTCGACCACTTGCTCGACCTCAGCCGACGTCGGGCCGCCGCCGAGGGCCACCATTTCGGCCCCCTCGGGCTTAATACCCAATATGTGAGCTCGATCTCCAAAGAGCAAGAGCCCGACTATCCGGGCGACTTGGACCTAGAGCGAAAGATCCGCGCGCTGCTCCGTTGGAACGCCATGGCCATGGTGGTCGGCGCCAACAAACGGCTCGACGGCATCGGCGGTCACATCGCCACCTACCAAAGCGTGGCGGTGCTCTTCGAAACCGGCTTCCAACACTTCTGGCATGCCGCCACCGAAGAGCACGGAGGCGACCTGGTCTTCTTCCAAGGGCACGCCTCGCCGGGCATTTACGCCCGTGGATTCCTCGAGGGGACCTTTGAAGAATCTCAATTGCTGCGGTTCCGTCAAGAGGTCGAGCCCGGGGGTATCTCCTCCTACCCCCACCCCTGGCTGATGCCCGACTATTGGCAAATGGCCACGGTTTCCATGGGCATCGGCCCCCTGAACGCGATCTACCAGGCTCGATTCCTCAAATATTTGCACCATCGCGGACTGGCCGACACCGCGAATCGGCATGTTTGGGCGTTCTGTGGTGACGGCGAGATGGACGAGCCCGAGTCCCAGGGCGCTTTGACCGTCGCCGGACGCGAAGGTCTGGACAACCTCATCATCGTCATCAATTGCAATCTTCAACGGCTCGACGGCCCGGTGCGTGGTAACGGCAAAATCATCCAGGAAATGGAGCGGTTATTCCACGGCGCCGGCTGGAATGTGCTCAAGATCATGTGGGGATCCGATTGGGATCCCTTGCTGGCGGCCGATCACGATGGTCGATTGGTGCGCCGCATGCTCGAAGCGGTGGACGGTGAGATGCAAAACTACGGCGCCGCCAATCGCGGCGGCGCTTATATGCGCGAGCATTTCTTCGGCACCGACCCGGAGCTGGCGAAGCGGGTGGAGCATCTTTCCGATGAGCAGCTCGCCGGCTTGACCCGTGGCGGCCACGATCCGGTCAAAGTGCATGCCGCTTACAAAAAAGCGGTCGATCATGAGGGTCAGCCCACCGTCATCCTCGCCCATACGGTCAAGGGTTACGGCATGGGCGGCGATGGTGAGGGGCTCAACACCGCCCACCAGCAAAAGAAGATGAAGGTGGACTCCATTCGCTCCCTGAGGGATCGCTTCCAGGTGCCCGTGGCCGACGAGCTGCTGCCCACCGAGGACAGCGATCTGGGCAACCTGCCCTTCGTGCGACCGGACGACGACCAGCCGGAGATAGCTTATCTCAAAGCCCGGCGTCAAGAGCTCGGTGGACCGTTCCCGAGCCGGCGGACCTCGGCGCCGGCCCTCGAAATCCCCGGGCTCGACACCTTCAAAGCCCTTTTCGAGGACACCGGGGATCGGGAGATCTCAACGACCCAGGCTTTTGTCCGCTTCTTGAACCTGCTGACCCGAGACAAGAATCTCAAAGAGAGATTGGTGCCCATTCTCGCCGACGAAGCCCGCACCTTCGGCATGGAGGGCATGTTCCGACAACTGGGCATTTACTCGCCCAAGGGTCAGCTCTACGAGCCCGTGGACCGGGATCAGCTGATGTTCTACAAAGAATCCACCAGCGGCCAGATCCTGCAGGAGGGCATCAACGAAGCCGGCGCGGTGTCGTCGTGGACGGCGGCGGGCACCTCCTACTCCACCAGCGGCCTGCACATGATTCCGTTCTACATCTTCTATTCCATGTTCGGCTTCCAGCGGGTCGGCGATTTCATCTGGGCCGCCGCCGACATGCAAGCCAGGGGATTCCTCCTGGGTGGAACCTCCGGGCGGACCACTTTGAACGGTGAGGGTCTACAACACGAAGACGGCCACAGCCTGTTGATGGCCGCCACCGTGCCCACTTGCAAAGCCTACGACCCCACCTTCCACTATGAGGTGGCGGTGATCCTGCAAGACGGCTTGCGCCGCATGTACGGGCCCGACGACGAGAATTGCTTCTACTACCTGACCCTGCTGAACGAAAACTACAGCCAGCCGGCGATGCCCGAGACGACGACACCGGATTCGGTGACCGAAGGCATCATCCGCGGCATGTATCTCTTCCAAAAGTCGCCGAGCCGGGCCAAGAAGAAACGAGTCCAGCTCATGGGCAGCGGCTCCATTTTGCGCGAGGTGCTCGCGGCGGCCGAGCTGCTCGAGCAGGATTGGGGTGTGGCCGCCGATGTTTGGTCTTGCCCGAGCTTCGTTGAGCTGCGCCGCGACGGCATGGCGACCGATCGCTGGAATCTACTGCATCCGGAAAGCGAGCCGCGGGTTGCGTACGTCACCCAATGCTTGGAAGGACACGCTGGCCCGGTGATCGCCTCCACCGACTACATGAAGGCCTACGCCGATCAGATCCGCGCTTGGGTGCCCGGCCGTTTCTCGGTGCTCGGCACCGACGGATTCGGCCGTTCCGACACCCGAGAAAAGCTGCGCTATTTCTTCGAGGTCGACCGCCATTGGGTCACTGTGGCGGCCCTCAAAGCCTTGGCCGACGACAAAGCCGTCAGCGCCAACACCGTGAGCCAGGCCATCGAGGCCTATGGCTTGGACCCGGAAAAAGCCGACCCCACTACTGTTTAACGCTTGGTTGATGCCTCGAAGACCGGAGACGAATTGATGTCAGAGCTGATGGAAGTAAGGGTCCCCGACATCGGTGATTTCGACACCGTGGACGTGGTTGAAATTCTCGTGTCGGTGGGGGATTCCGTGGATGAGGAGGATCCGTTGATCACCCTCGAAAGCGATAAGGCCTCCATGGAAGTGCCTTCACCCGCGGCCGGCGTGGTGAAAGAAATCAAGGTCAACACTGGTGATCAGATCGGCCAAGACGCGCCGATCCTTATGCTCGAGACCTCCGGCCCGTCGGCTTCCAAGCCCGACGCCGGTGAGAGCCCGGCCCAAGAGCCTCCTAAGTCCGAGTCCACGCCGAGCCACGCGCCGGCCGAGCCCCGGTCGGCGGCCGCCCCCCCGAAGCCCCAACCCGCCCAGCCGTCCTCCACCGTCGACGAGCAGGCGTTTGCCGATGCCTATGCCGGACCGGGCGTGCGCAAGCTGGCCCGGGAGCTGGGGGTCGATTTGGGCCGAGTCCAAGGAACCGGCCGCAAGGGCAGGATCACTCCCGAAGATCTCAGAAATTGGGTGAAATCCGCCCTAGCCGGCGGGGGAGCGCGGACCGGCGGCGGCGCGGTCGACGGCTTCCAATGGCCGGCGATGCCGAATATCGACTTCTCCAAATTCGGCGAGGTGGAGCTCAAGTCCCTGTCACGCATCCGGAAAGTTTCGGCCCGCAATCTGCATCGCTCCTGGCTGCACGTCCCCCATGTCACCCAACACGACGAAGCGGACGTCACGGAGATGGAGGCCTTCCGCAAGGGCCACGCCGAGCAAGCAAAGAAGGAAGGCTACAAGCTCACCCCGTTGGCCTTCCTGCTCAAGGCCTCGGCTGCGGCCCTCAAAGCCTTCCCGGATTTCAACGCCTCCCTTTCCGCCGACGGCGAGTCCCTGGTGCTGAAGAAATATGTACACATTGGAGTCGCTGTCGACACGCCGGACGGTCTGGTGGTGCCGGTCATTCGCGACGTCGATCAGAAAGGATTGAAGCAGCTGGCCCAAGAGGTGGTCGAGGCGAGCGTCAAAGCTCGGGAAGGCAAGCTCACTCCCAAGGACTTCCAGGGGGCCTGCTTCACCATCTCGAGCCTCGGCGGCATCGGTGGAACCGCGTTCACGCCCATCGTCAACGCACCGGAAGTCGCGATCCTCGGTGTGTCGCGCACCCAAACGAAGCCGGTCTGGAACGGCTCGGAATTCGAGCCGCGCCCGATGCTGCCCCTCTCCCTATCCTACGATCACCGGGTGATCGACGGTGCCTCCGCCGCGCGGTTCACCGTCTACCTGTCCGGGTTGTTGTCCGACCTCCGCAAGCTCCTGCTTTAATCGCTTGATCGCAAGAGGAAACCAAGATGAGCCATGTTGAGGTCTCAATTCCCGACATCGGGGACGACGGCGAGGTGGATGTCGTTGAAATCCTGGTGCGGGCCGGCGCCACCGTGGAGGTGGACGACCCGCTGATCACACTGGAAAGCGATAAAGCCTCCATGGAGGTGCCGTCTCCCGTAGCCGGCACCGTGACGTCCATTTCGGTCGCCATCGGAGACAAAATCAAGCAGGGCGCGGTGTTCGCGGTGGTCGATTCCCCCCAAGAGACCCCAGCCGCCAATGACGAGAATGAGGGGCCCGGTGTCGAAGAGCAGGAGAGCTCACAGGAAAGCCCCGCCCCTGCCGCTGCCCCTTCGTCGGCCTCTCCGCCGACGGACGAGCCGACTCCGGTATCCCAAGCCCAAGACGATTCCGAGCAAGCCTTCCAGCAGGCCTCGGCCGACGCCGATTTCGTCTGTGACTTGGCGGTCCTGGGCTCCGGACCCGGAGGTTATACCGCGGCGTTCCGCGCCGCAGACCTGGGCCAATCCGTGGTGTTGATCGAGCGCTACGCCACCCTCGGCGGCGTCTGCCTGAACGTCGGCTGTATTCCGTCGAAGGCCCTCCTTCATATGGCCAAAGTGCTCGACGAAACCCGAGCCTTCGCCGACCACGGTGTGACCTTCGGCGAGCCGACCATCGATCTCGACAAGCTGCGTAGCTGGAAGGAAAGCGTGGTGGCTCGGCTGACCGGTGGGCTGGCCTCCATGTCGAAACAGCGCAAGGTGCAAGTCGTCACTGGAACTGGTGAGCTGATCGATGCGCACCGCATACGGGTCGAAACTGCTGACGGGTCCAAGGTGGTCGCTTTCCGGAATGCCGTGCTCGCCGCCGGATCCCGATCCGTTCGCATCCCCGGCTGGCCCTATGACGACGATCGTTTGATGGACTCCACCAGCGCCCTCGAAATCGCCGATGTGCCGAAGCGTTTGTTGGTCGTCGGTGGCGGCATTATCGGTCTTGAAATGGCCACGGTATACCAAGCGCTCGGCTCGAAGATCACTATCGTGGAGCTCTTGCCCGGCATCATGCCCGGTGCCGACCGTGATTTGGTCCGTCCGCTGGAAAAACGGCTCAAGGAAAGATACGAGCGCATCTTGACCCGTACCAAGGTCACCTCCGTCAAGAGCCTGAAAAAAGGCCTCAAGGTGACCTTCGAAGGAGAAGGTCTGGGCGACGCTCCAGCCCAAGACACCTTCGATCGCGTCTTGCTCAGCGTCGGCCGGGCCCCCAACGGCAAAACCATCGGCGCGGAGAACGCCGGAGTCCAAGTCGACGATAGGGGATTCGTAGGGGTCGACAAGCAGATGCGGACCAACGTGCCCAACATCTTTGCCATCGGTGATTTGGTCGGCCAACCCATGCTGGCCCACAAAGCCGTCCACGAGGGCAAGGTCGCCGCGGAAGCCGCGGCCGGCGAGACATCCTACTTCGACGCCCGGGTCATCCCGTCGGTGGCCTATACCGACCCCGAGGTCGCCTGGGTCGGCATCACCGAGACTCAAGCCAAGGAAGAAGGCATCCCCTACGAAAAAGGAGCTTTTCCTTGGGCCGCGTCGGGCCGGGCCTTGGCCTCGGGGCGAAGCGAGGGATCCACCAAGCTGCTCTTCGATCCCACCCACCATCGAGTCATCGGCGGCGGCATCGTCGGTCCCCACGCGGGGGACCTGATCGCGGAAGTCGCTCTAGCGATCGAGATGGGTTGCGACGCCGCGGATATCGGGCTGACCATCCACCCCCATCCCACCCTCTCGGAAACCGTCGCCATGTCGGCCGAAGCCTTTGAGGGCACCATCACCGATCTCTACCTGCCCAAGAAGAAGAATAAGAAGAGCCGGCCGGACTAGGTGGGCTAAGAGACGTCGACTCCGTCGAGCCCCTGGACCGCTTCGCGGCAGCTTTCGATCAGCCTTTCCACCTCGGATTCTCGCCGGGGATCGTAGACGAAGGTCAAAGTCCGGGTGCTCAGGCCGACACTCGACGCATCCCCGCTGAGCAGCTGGTGAATTTCGTCACACGACGCGAATCTCTCTTTCGGATCCTTGGCGGTGGCCCGCCGAACGACCTCTTCCAGATCCGTGGGCAGCCCCACCCGGCTGACACTGAGGGGCGGTACCGGTTGCTCACGATGCGCTTGAAGCACCCGGTGAATGGGGCCCGTAAAGGGTTGCTTACCGGTGACCAGCTCGTAGGCCATGATGCCCAATGAATAGATGTCCGTTCGGGCATCGATTTGCGCGCCATCGATTTGCTCAGGCGCCATATAGGCCGGCGTGCCCGAGAACGGCTGCTCGACCTGATCCGCGGGGCTCCCGTGGAGGTCCAGGGCGAGGCCGAAGTCCGTGAGCTTCACCAAGCCGTCTCGACTGATCATGATGTTGGACGGTTTGACGTCTCGATGCACGATGCCCTGACGATGGGCCGCGGCCAAGGCCGAGGCCACTTGCCGCAGAATGTCCCGTGCGACGTCCGCCTCGAGGGGACCCTGGGATTCGATCCACTCATCGAGCGGGATACCGTGCAAACGCTCCATGACGATGAAGAGGGTCGCATAGGCCTGCTCGGTATCGAAAACCTCTACGATGTGCGGATGCCTAAGCCGGCTGATGATCTTCGCCTCGTTGCGAAAATGCTCGCGAAAATTAGTGCGGCAGACCAGCTCGTGGGACAGCATTTTCACCGCCACGGTGCGCTCGAGGTCGGGGTGGATCCCCTCATAAACGATCGACATGCTGCCCCGGCCGAGCTCGCCGGTCAGCTTGTATTTGCCGATCTGGCGGATGTGCCCGGAACGCAAAAGGCGCTCTCCCAAAATCGCCGTCAGCAGCTGCGCAACCTCCGGATGCTCGGCGATCAGCTCCTCCACCACATCCCGATAGAGCTTGATACACCGGCAATTTGATGCTGCAAAGACATCAGCAGTCCGAGATTCGCCGGTCAGCAGGGCCATTTCCCCGAACATTTGCCGCGGCCCGAGCCGCACCACCAGCTTCTCGCGCCCGTCCGGCTGATAGATCGGAATCTCAACCCGCCCTGAGATCAAAACGTACATGCAATCGCCGGGATCGCCCTTCTTTAGGATGTGGCTGCCTTTTTCGAAGCTGACCTCCACCACATGGCCGACCAATCGCTGAGCCGCCTCACGCCCGAGCGAGTCGAAACCTTCGATGTCCGTCAGAAAACCGGCTACGTCCATAAGAGACCTTGTGCAAGAGAATCTGCAGCCGAGGCGCGGCAAAGCCCGCTTCGGCCCTGGAATCAAGGCTCAGCCGAGCCGAAGCCTTCCAGCTTTGGGCCTCCAGTCTGAGCTCCATCATTGATAGGAGATTCTGCTGCATCCCGAGCAGGCATTCAAGCCATAGATATAGATGCGGCGCGAAGCCCGGGCTACAGCTCGGAAGCTACCCAAAGGTGCCTGCTTGGGTTCTATGAATCGTAGGTTCTATGAATCGTAGAGGAGGAGATAGGGCCGGAATGGAGCCATCCGTCTTCAGACGGAGCTGTGCAGACCAAACGGCGCCTGTGTGGCTACCAGACGGTGCCTTCCGGCTACCAGACGAATCGGAAGGAGAGGGAGAGCAGGTCGCCGAATTTCTCGGTGTCGGGCTCGTAAGTCAGGTTCAGGAATCGAATCTGATCGTCGAACTTCAACATGTAGATGGGCCGAGCTTCCTCGAAATCGTAGCGAACCCGCAGACTCAGGTGATCGAGCACCCCGAGGTCCGAGTACGGCATCCGAAATTTGACGCCGAGATAATTCGAAGAGAATCGAGGGGAGATCCGCAAACGGAACGAAGAGCCGGATTGTCGCTTATTGCCACTGCTTGGGCGCTTGCTGTCCAACCATTCGTCGATCCCGAGCACTTGCTCCAGATGCTCGCGCTGCAACTTCGCGTAGGCGGAGAGCACCGTGTCGGCCATCTCGTCCATGGCATAGGGATTTTGCCAGAGATCGTGGCCATAGGCCGGGGAGTAGAGGTTGTAGCGGAAAAGAGTCCGATCAAGCTCTCGGCATCGGCTGGCACCGAGAATTTTTTCGTAGGGTTTCCAGCTGGTCTCCCCTTCTTCGAGCGCCTGTTCCAGAATCGTTTGGCGGAGCGCCAAGTGCTCTTCCTGCTCCGGCGTCATCACCTCGCCTTTGCGCGGCTCTTCGGTGGCAATGACCGCTAGGGTCGAAGCTGAAAGGGGATCGAGACCTTCCGCCGAGCAGGGGATCGAGCTGAAGAAAGCTCCTACCGTCAAGCCGGCCAACGCATAGAGGACGAGCGAAATAGCCGAAGAGCGGCGCGTTTGCGTCACCGTTGGCTTCATCGCTGACCTCCTTTCGTGACCGGTGATCAGATAGCGGGTCGGCAGACTTTGATGATGTCTGCAGGGACACCCGAGGCTTCGTCTCTTAGCTCATGGGATAGTAACATCTCACCGATTTCGAGACAAGGCCTCTTATTCTAAATTTGCTATTAATTTTCCGCACAATATCTTCTTTTTTCCACATCTTCTTTCGCGCATCCCGCCACTCACCGAAGGGCCCACCTGCTCACGGAATCCGACCTACCGGTAAGTCGACGACTGCCCGCGGGATATACTCTCCACCTTCTTTGGAGGCCGCCATGTTCAAAATCTTGCTCAATACCCTCAGTCGAGCCGGAATGGCTCCGGACATGTCATCGACGGAACGCACCGCTTTGCAAGCGGGAGATGTCTGGCTCGATGGCGAGCTCTTCTCGGGACGCCCGGACTTTCGATCGATGCTCAAGGAAGTCTATCCAGAGCTTTCCGAACGGGAACGGGACTTTCTCGAGGGACCGGTGGAAGAAGTCTGCCATGCCATGGACACCGAGCACACGGACCGCACCAAAGAGATTCCAGCGGCGGTTTGGGCCCTGTTGAAAAAGCACCGCTTCTTTGGTTTGGGCATTCCCGAAGCCTATGGCGGCCACGGCTTCTCCGCCCTGGCGCAATCCACCATCTTCGGCAAGCTCGGCAGTCGATCGATGCCCCTGTCTTCGGTGGTTTTGATCCCAAATTCCGTGGGCCCGGGTGAGCTTTTGGTAGAGGTCGGCACCGAGGAGCAGAAGAGCTATTACCTTCCCCGGCTGGCGTCTGGACAAGAGATTCCCTGCTTTGCCCTGACGGAGCCGGAGGCCGGCTCCGACGCCGGCTCATTGACCTCCCGCGGGGTGCTCTTCCAGGCCCCCGGGTCGGACGGTCGTCCCGGAGAGCTGTCGATTCGCCTCGACTGGGACAAGCGATACATCACCCTGGCACCGATCGCGACCCTGCTCGGCTTGGCCTTTCGACTCTACGACCCGGAGGGTTTGTTGGGCAGAGAGCAAGATCTCGGCATTACCTGCGCTCTGGTGCCCACCCGATTGCCGGGCGTGGAGATCGGCTCTCGACACGATCCCCTCGGCGTTCCTTTTCCCAACGGACCGACCCGCGGGTTTGGTGTGGAGATTCCCGCCGCCAACATCATCGGCGGGGTGGCCAAGGCCGGTCACGGCTGGCAGATGCTGATGGAGGCTCTATCCGGCGGCCGGGCGGTATCGCTCCCGGGCCAAGCGACCGTGGGCGCCAAATATGTGGCGCGCGTGGCCGGCGCCTACTCCATGGTGCGCCAACAATTCGGATTGTCCGTCGGGCGCTTCGAAGGAGTGGAAGAGGCCCTGGCACGGGTTGCCGGACGGGCCTATCTCCTAGAGGCGGCCCGGGTCTTCACCTGTGGCGCTCTCGACGCCGGCAAGCGACCCGCCGTGGTGTCGGCGATGATGAAATACAACTCCACGGAGCTGTCTCGCCAGAGCGCTTTGGACGGCATGGACATCATGGGCGGCGCCGCCATCTGTCTCGGCCCCAGAAATTTGATGGCTCGAGCGTGGCAAGCTTCTCCCATCGGCATCACGGTCGAAGGCGCCAACATTCTGACCCGAACCCTCATCGTCTTCGGACAAGGCGCGATCCGCTGCCATCCTTTTGCCCATCGCCTGCTGGAGTCCATTCGCCGTCGGGACCTGCCGGAGTTCCGTCGAGCCTTGGTCGGTCACCAACTTCATGTCGTCGCCAACTTTTTCCGCGGCCTGCTGCTCGGTCTCTCCCGTGGCCACTTGCGACCCGCTCCGGTAGGGGGCGCCGCGGCTCCCTACTTTCGGCGCTTGGCTTGGGCTTCCGCCCGCTTCGCGTTCTATTCGGATCTCGCCATGATGACTCTGGGCTCCGGGCTGAAGAAACGCGGCCGCCTCACCGGACGGCTGGCGGATATGCTGTCCTGGATGTACCTGGTCTTTGCCTGCTTGCGTCGATTCGAAGCCGAGGGGCGTCAAAAAGAGGACGAAGCCCTCATGCAGTGGGCTTGCGAAGAAGGGCTGTTTAGAATTCAAGAGTCCTTCGAGGGTGTTTTGCAAAACCTGGACGTTCCCCTTCTCGGGCCGTGGCTGCGGGGTCCCGCGAGTTGGTGGGCAAGGCTGAATCCCATGGGCAAACCCCCGGCGGACCACATTGGATCCCGGGCCGCCCAATCCGTCCGCCGGCCCGGAGCTCAACGGGATCGCCTGACCCCACACCTCCACATCGAGCCGGGCTCACCGTGGGCGGAGCTGGAAGAAGCGTTCGAGCTCTGCCATCTCAGCGAGCCGGCGGTGGCCAAAATCCGGTCGGCCATGCGGGCGGGAGCCCTGCCGAAAACCAGTGTCGAGGATGCCCTGGCCGAGGCCGTCGAACGCGATATCGTTAGCGCCGAGCAGGCCGGCCTGATCCGACGGTCGAACGAGGCCCGTGCCAAGGTGATTCAAGTCGATGAGATGTCGTTGGAAGCCTTGCGAGGTCACGCCCGGGTATCGGACGACGGCTCGAGCACCGACGCCTCCCGCGAGGTAGCCGGCGGCTGACGACGGACCGTATTGAGGTGTCGAGCATCGATCGCTCGGCCCGGACGAGCCCGAGCAACCCACACACAAGGTAGGATTCATGTGCGGACGTTATACCCTGAGTGATCCAGGGACGTTGTTGGAAGACATGCACGTCGACGCCCAAGGCGGCGAGCTCGTGCCCCGATTCAATATCGCACCGACCCAAACAGTGCCCGCCATCCGACAAAGTGCCGAAGGCTCACGGGCCCTCTCGTTCCTGCGTTGGGGCCTGATTCCGTTTTGGGCCAAAGACGCCTCCATCGGCAGTCGCATGATCAACGCTCGGTCGGAAACCGCCGCCGAGAAGCCTTCCTTCAAACACGCCATCAAACGACGTCGATGCCTTTTGGTGACCGATGGTTTCTATGAATGGAAGAAGCTCTCGGACGGCAAGCAGCCGATTCACATCCATCGCCCGGATCGCAAAGCCTTTGTGTTTGCCGGTCTTTGGGAAAAGTGGGACCGAGGCGCCGAGCCCATCGAATCCTGCACCATTCTGACCACCCGAGCCAATGAGCAAGTCGCGGAGGTCCACGATCGCATGCCGGTGATTCTCGACGGCGATGCGCGGGACTTCTGGCTCGACGCTTCGATTCAAGATCCTTCTGGGTTCGAGCCCCTTTTCGAGCCCTATGGCGGTGAGCTCGCGTTCACCGCCGTCTCCCGCATGGTCAACAATCCGCGCAACGATTCACCGCAGTGCGTAGAGCCCATCTGAAGATCCATCGGAAATCCCGAACGGCGTCCCCGATCCGCGTGCAGATTCGACGTCGCGGTTGGGGCCGCCGTTTCTTTGCGGTACAGTGACTCATCCCCAATGAGCGAAGCCCGTTACCGCACCATCGACACCCACTAGAGATACCCAGGTATCCACAGCCGTGCTTCGAGGAACCCGATGATCGCCCCTTCTCCTCCAACAGCTGAAGATCGCCGGATCGACGTCTACCGACGCGGCCGACAATTCCTTTGCATAGCGAGGTCCGCCGCCGTGGGCAGCCTCGGCCTGCTCTTTGAAGGCGAGATCAATGACGAGGAGGACCGCGAGCAGCTGGGACGCTCGGCGCTCAGCTGGCTCGAAGAGGCTCGACGGCTCGAGCCACCAGGCAGTAGTTTTCAATATCCTGAGGACCTTCTTCCCGAAGGCTGGGACGTCATCCGCTGGCACGCTTTCATGAGCGAAGCCAGCCTCTGTGCGGTGGAGCCGATCTCAGCTGAGCAGCTGGTGCTCCGGCCCTTCAAAAACTTGCACGCCGTCGGCGAAGAGTTCTCTCACGAGGGAGGACACGCCTTGGACAGCCCCTTGGCGGCCAAAACCTTGGCCGCCGCCCTGCGCGCCGCCCTGGATGTTGCCGAGAGCATCTCCAGGATCAAAAAGGCCGACCGGGCCGCGTACCTCGGGGAGCCCCAGCTCAGCCCGCTGGTGACCGAAAAGCTGGTCGTCCTCAAGGCTCGCCTTTTCGAGCGGCCGGCAAGGACCGAGGTCATCGAGATCAGCGAGGGTTTCTTCCTCCTGCCACCGCCCCTCCGCCAGCTGATTTTCGATGTGGTCTGGCGACGGGGAGTGCACGTCAAAGACGGCCTTGGACGCCAATGGGAGGTCCGTTGGTTACCCCTGACCGCGGACCCGGCGTTCCGCGCCTATCCCCTTTTCAGCCTCTTCCGTAGCGAGGACACGGAGCTCTTGATCCGCCTCGACTCCAAACGTCCGGCGGATCCCGAGGTGTATCGGTTGAATGCATCGAGAAGGGATGAGCTCGCCGCGGTGCTCGGCGAGCCCGAGACCCCGGGCCCAGGACCGGCCCTCTCCAAGGTGTTGGCCACCCTGGAGCCGGCCTAGCCGCGGCTAGCGGAACCGATTTCTCTTCTCAGCCTGGATGCGTTTGTAGAGACGGCCGGTCTGCTTGTCTTGGCGACGCATGGCCGCCACATCCCGTCGACGCTCCAGATGTTGGAGCTCCTTTTCCATCTCCCGCCAATTGTCCAACCGGCCCGCCTCCAGCTCGCCGGATCGGACCGCCTCCAGGACCCGGCATCCCGGTTCGTCGAGGTGCCGGCAATCGTTGAATCGGCAACCCGACGCGAAGCTTTCGATATCGTCGAAAGCCGCCGCCAGCGCCGTCTCCTCCGCCCATAGCTGGATCTCGCGAACCCCGGGATTGTCCACCAACAACCCACCCCCCGACAATCGCACCAACTGTCGGTGGGTGGTGGTGTGGCGACCTCGGTCGTCGCCCTCACGGACGGCGCCCGTGCGCATCACCTCGGCGCCGTTCAGGCGATTGAGCAGCGTCGATTTGCCGGCGCCCGATGAGCCGATCATGGCCACGGTTCGGCCGGCGGCGAGAAACGCCCTCAAGGGCTCAAGGCCCTCATCGAGCAAGGAGGACACGGTGTAGATCGGTAGAGCCGGAGCCGAGGTTTGAGCATCGATGCGCGCGCCGGCGGCGTCGGCATGCAAGTCCGACTTGGTCAGCACCACCACCGGATCCGCACCGCTTTCTTCCGCCATCACAGCGAACCGCTCTAGGCGCCGGAGGTTGTAATCGCCGTCGAGCCCCATGACCAGGAATACCGTATCGATATTCGCCGCCACCACCTGCTCTCGGGTTTGATCCCCCGCGACTTTTCGCGACAAGCGCGTTTGCCGAGGAACCACGGCTTGGAGTCGGCAAATGCCATCCGCGGGAACCTCCGCCGCGACCCAATCGCCTACCGCGGGCAAATCCTCGCCGCGACGCAAACGGCCGGCAAGGCGGGCTTCCCGTTCGCCAGTGGCTGTGACGACCCGATAGTGCTCACGGGATTCGAAGACCACACGGGCCGGCTCGAGGTGCTCGTGGAAGCTGGAGGACAGCTCGTCGAATCGACGAGCCCAAGTGTTGGAGAATCCGAATTCTAGAAGCAGGGACGAGTCTGTGGACTCATTGCGAGCTGGGCTGGAATGCATGATTGGAGACCTTTTCGAGAAACTTTTCCGAGGTGCTCGTCTGCCGGGGCTAGGACACAGCAAAGCCGACAGACTGAAGTCTGTTTGCGCCGCGGGCTAAGCATCGCCAAGCGCGCGGAAGGTCGGAAAGGTAAGGTCTCAAACAATCATAGGCAGAGGAATTATAAACACCGTGCTGCCGAGGTGCCAGAGGCTTCTCCCAGATACTCAGGTTCGCTCGAGGGTGATCTCGATTCGGCCGGCCGGCTCCAGGGTCGGCACGAAGAAAGAAGCCCCTTCCACTTCTTCCAGGTCCCAGGGCCGACAAGGAATCTGGGGCAGCACCAAATGAATTCGCCACACTGCTTCCATGGCGGAAAGCACCCCACAACCCATATCCCACAACATGCGGTGAGCCGACGAAGACTCATGCTCGGCAAAGGTACCGACCAACAAATCCCTGACCGTCCGGCGAGCTTCGTCATAATCGACCTCGGTGAGGCGATAGTCCCAGACCGCGCGCAACCGGTCACCGAACACCGGGGGCTCCTCTGAGCTCGGACGCCCGGTCTGCAACAGGCCGAGCTCCAACACACCGGATCGCACTCGGGTGCCGCCGCCGTCGACGATCACCCTGGCGGTGTGTCGCTCCCCGCCGACCGCCCTAAAGGCGTGGTCGTGCTCGAGCACCCCCAGCCACCGGCGCTCCGCCAGCTCCACCGCCGCCCGGCTGACCGGCCCGACGGACTCTACAAAGTGGTGCCCGAGGGCCAGGCCCAGCTGCTCGAGGGAGCTGCCGGACTGCTTCGCGGCCACCCGTCGAACACGATCCGCCAGCTCGGTCGTGGAGAGAAGCTGCGAGTCATCCCCTTGTCGAAAGGCCGGCAGATGATTGCCTTCGAGACGAACGTCGACTTCCACCTCAAAAGCGCCCTGTGGCTCGGAATCTCTATGCAATCGCAGCAGACGGATCCCGGTGGATCCATAATTGTGATCAGCGAGACGAATTTTTGCGGACAAGACGGCTCTCCTCTTCCTCGATCATAATTCCCGATTCATCAGATCCAAGCGACTCGTCGGATTCCCAGCGTGAACGCCGGCCGATCAGCTGGGCCATCACACTGACGGCGATCTCAGCCGGGGTGCGACTGCCGATCGGCAGGCCTACGGGGGCGGTGATGGTGCTCAAATCTTCGCCGGAAAAGCCCTCCCGCTTCAACCGCTTGAAAATCTCTGAGAGCTTGGCCCGACTACCCATTGCACCCAAAAATGGAAACCCACGGCCGAGGGCTCCGCCCAGGGCCCTGACGTCGTTGGGTACATCCGGGGTCATGACCAGCACCGGGGTCTGCTCGGGTGAGCGAACGCGCTCGCCGACCCGGCGGAAGTCCTCCACCCACCGGGTCCGATACCCTTCCGCTTCGAGGGACTGCACCAAATCTCGGCGAATATCCCAAACCTCAACGCCGTAGCCCAAGCCGCCGGCCAGGTCGGCGAGGGCGCGCCCGCAGTGTCCGGCTCCGAGAATCGTCAAGCGACGCGGCGGATCGAGCCCTTGTTCCAGCCGAGACCGGCCGTTTTCGTCCACATGAAACCGGGTGCCGCGGCAAGGCGCCTCTTCCAGCCAGCACAAACCGTCGCGATCCAAAGCCCATCCGCCCCGCTGCTCCTCGAATCCCTGAGCAATTCTCTCGACGACCTCGCGGTCATGGTCCGGACGGCATAAATACACGACGTTGACCTGACGCCCCGCACAGATCATGCCCGAGAGCTCGAGCTCAGAGCCCTGCACGGACGCGGCGCGATGGTGAAGCTCGCGCGTTTCGAAGAAGTATCGGCCGTCGGCCAAGATCCGCTTTGCCCGGGTTTGCAGCGCCAGCTCCATGGCCCCGCCACCAATGGTTCCGCCGCCGGCATCTTCGGCCAGCCACATCATGGCTCCTGCGGTTCCCGGAGAATGGCGAGTTCCTTCCCCCACCACCGCCAGAAGCACGCTCTTGCCGCGGCTCAGGCGGTCTCGGATTTCATGCCAAAGCTCCAACGGAGAATCCTCTTTTGCGGCTCAGGGCTGGGCCGTTGCGTCTTCCACGGGAACCAGCTGGGGCGACGCCTCAGTTGATGGGGGTCGACACAAAAAGGCCAAGGCCTTCTCGGGGGTGACGGGCGATTCGTAACGCCAGTCGCCGTCCGGACGAGCCGCCAACAGGGCATCTCGAAGCGCGAAATGAGCGCCGATTCCGTACATCAACGGTGGCTCGCCCACGGCCTTCGAGCCGAACGGACCGTGCTCCGTGGGCACACCTTCGAGAAACTCGACCTCGAGATCCCGGGGCATGAAGAACACATCAGGAACTTTATAAGTCGCCAAGGCCCCCGAGAGCATGCGGCCCTGATCATCGAATCTCATGTCCTCCAGGGTCATCCACCCTAGGCCCTGGGCCAGACCGCCCTCCACTTGGCCGAGATCCACCAGGGGATTGAGGGATCGGCCTAAATCGTGGACGATCCTCACCGCCTCAATGTCGTAGGTTCCGAGCAGTGCATCCACCGATACCTCGATGACCGCCGTGCCGTAGACGTGGTAGGCGAAGGGGTGTCCCTCCCCTTTTTCGGCGTCGAAATAAAGCTTTGGTGTGGCGTAGAAACCGTGATCCGACAAAGAAACCCGGGCCAAGTAGGCGTCCCGGACCAAGCTCTGCCAATCCTTGGCGGTCGGCCGACCGTCAAGATGCACGATCTCGTCTTCCAGCGTCAGCCGGTCCGGATCCACCTCCAGCCGCTTCGCCTCCTCCGCCAGCAACCGATCGCGAATCGAAGTCGCTGCCCGCAGGGCGGCATTGCCGTTCAGCAGGGTCGTGGCGGAGGCCGCCGAGGCCGACATATTGGCGATGCGTCGGGTATTGGTGCTCTCCACCCGCAATCGACTGCGCGCGATGCCCAAGGCCCGCGACACGACGGTGGCGATGTTGGTATTCAAGCCCTGGCCCATCTCGACCCCGCCGGTGGAAACCGACACACTGCCGTCGGTGTAGACGTGGACCAACGACGACGCCTGATTCATGAAGGTCGCCGTGAACGAGATCCCGAAACAAACGGGCATCATCGCCAAGCCCTTTTTATGGCGCGGGTTGCGGCGATTCCAGGCGTCGATCTCCGACCGCCTGCGAGGCACGTCGAAGCGTTCCATCGCCTGTTGCCAACAGCGCCTGGCGTGGCAAGCCTCGGCCACCTGCCCGTAGGGGAATCTGTCCCCTTCGGCCAATAGGTTTATCTCCTGAACCCGCTCGCGGCTAAGGCCCACAGCCTCGGCCGCGTCGGTCAGGGCCGACTCCATCACGAACATGCCCTGAGGACCGCCGAATCCGCGGAAGGCGGTCATCGGCGGCAGATGGGTACGGCAGCAGACGGCAAAAATCCGCACATTCGGAATGCCGTAGCTGGCGGTGGAGTGAAAGACCGTGCGGCCGAGCACCGCCAGGGACAAATCCGTGGCCGCCCCCGAGTTTTGGTAGTGGCGAACGTCAAAAGCGAGGATCTTGCCGTCTTTTCGGATGCCGATCCGATATTCGCACCGATAGGGGTGGCGCTTGCCGGTCCACCGCATGTCTTCGTCGCGACGAAGGACCAACTGAACCGCTCGACCCGTGTGCTGGGTGCCCAGGGCGGCCAGACAGGCCCAAGCGGTCGCTTGGTCTTCTTTGCCGCCGAAACCGCCGCCGAGGCGCCGCACGTCCACCTCGATCTCGTGGAACGGACGCCCGAGCACCTTGGAAATCGCTTTCTGAGCGGCGTACGGGCTTTGGGTGGAGGAGCAAACCCTCAAGACGCCCCCTTCCTCGGCATAGGCACGGGCCCTTTGGGTCTCCAAATACACATGCTCTTGGCCACCGATCTCGCAGCTGCCTTCCACCACCTCGTCACAATCGGCCCAGGCCTCGTCCACGTTCCCGCGGCTCAGCCGTTGCGGCTCGGCGATGAGAGAGCCGCGCTCAAAGGCCACCTTGGGATCGACGATCGGCTCGAGCTCCTCGAAGTCGAGGGTGACGAGCCCTTGAGCCGCCCTGGCTTGCTCGGGTGTTGAGGCCAACACCAAGGCCACGGGTTGTCCCTGGAAGTGCAGCTCCTCTTCCGCCAGCAACGGCTCGTCTTGGATCACCGGTCCGATTTGGTTCTCGCCGGGAATATGCTCCGCCAATAGGACCGCGACCACCCCCGGCGATGCTTTCGCTCTGGACGTGTCGACAGCGATGAGCCGACCGTGGGCCACGGGCGACGGCACGACCACCCCATGCAACATATTCGACGGAGGCGGGTCGTCGTCCACATAGCGGGTCTGACCTCGGGTGTGCCGCTCCGCGTCGAGATGATCCTTCACCGGGCCTCCCTGGCTTGAAGGGTTTTTCAAGGATTTCCCCCCGGTGCCATCGGCGCAAGCCAGGACGACGGTTCGAAAAGGTCGGGGAAAAGCTCTAGGAAATGGGCGATTTGCAGACGCCGACAGAGGGCTCTTTTGTAGTCGGCGCTGCCCCGAACGTCGTCAATCGGCGAGATGGTCTCTTGGGTCGCCCGCAGGATCCCGTGCAAACACGCATCGTCCAGCTCTCGGCCCACCGCCGCCTCGGATACCTGCCCGAGATAGAGTGGGATGGGCGCGACTCCTCCCACCGCTAGATCCAGCGCTTCGATGCGTCCTTCTCGGACCCTTATTCGGCAAGCGCTGTTGACCGTCGCGATATCCAGGCACTTCCTTTTCGACACCTTTTGGAAATCCACCGTGGCCGACTCGGTAGCCGAAACATCGATCAGCACGTGGCTCACCCACTCGCCTGGAGCAAGATCCAAATCTTTATATCCACGGTAAAGCTTGTGAAGCGGCAGCAGTCGCTCGCGGTCGGCCCCATCCGAGAAGCGCCGACACCGCAGCTCGGCTCCCAAAGCCAGCATCAAGACCGTGACGTCGCCGATCGGCGAGGCGTTGATCAAATTGCCGGCGACGGTAGCTCGATGGCGCACTTGGAGAGACGCGATCCCGTGCAAGAAGCGAGCGACATCCGGCACCAATCGCCGGAATTCAGCGGATTCCGCAAGCTGCTCAAAGGTCACCTGCGCGCCGATTTCGAGCCGATCGCCGACGAGCCGCAGGGACCGCAGGGCCGGCTCCCTACCGAGCACTCGTAGGCCCGTGCCGGGCAGCTGGTCTCCGCGTTGCACGTAGAGGTCTGTGCCGCCCGCGAGAATACGCGATGTCTCTCCCGCTGGGTCGGTATCTGCCTCGGAGGCCGTTTCAAGCTCGGCCCGTAGAGAAGCGAGCCGGCCGGCCGCGGTCGAAAAGAAGGCCGGCAGCCAACCCCGCTTCACCCACAGATCCATCGATTGTGGATCGTCTCCCAGCCCGCTCGGCAGAGCTTCCAACACCTCGAGGCCGGCCTGCCGGAGGGATCTATATCCAGTGCAGCGGCAGAGATGGCCGGAAAGAGCCCGCTCCACCTGCGCCATGCTCCGGCTCGCACCAGGGGTCTTGTAGAGGGAGCCGGCACCGTTTCCTCCCGGTGAAGCCGGCCCAGAAGCGGCCTCCAAAGCCATCGACGTCAGCGACACCACGATACCCGGAGTGCAGAAACCACATTGGCTGGCGCCGTGCTCGACGATTTTTTCCTGGACCGGGCTCGGCTGTCCCAAATCCAACCCTTCGATCGTCACCAAATGCTTTCCATGGAGCTCGTCGACGGGCATCAGGCAGGAGGTCACCGGCCGATAGCGCACACCCTCGTCGGAGTGGAGCTCTCCCACCAAGACGACACAGGCGCCACAGTCTCCCTCTTTGCAGCCTTCCTTGGTGCCCACAAGGTCAGGTCGACGGCGCAAGAAGTCCAACACCAGGGTGCCGGAAGGCTCCAAGGCCGTCACCAAACGGCCGTTGAGAAGAAATCGCGTCCCGCTTTGCGTTGGGGCGATGGCGGATTGGGTTCCTAAATCTCGATGATTCGTCATGTGATTATCTGTCGAATTGCGGCTCGATCCTATCACGCGGACGGCCCCCCGAAAGCCTGCTCACTAGCCTCAGGACCGGCCGAAAGCACGATCCGAGCGCCCAATTCGAAGCTTGCCGGCACCGAGACGGAAATTCCTTATGGCCAAATTGCCTCACGCTTTATCCATACTTGGATCGACCCACTTTCATGCAAAAAGTCGAGCCGAACGCTAAATGCTCTGATTAATGAGGATAGACACTTCTGAAAAGTTTCACATCCTCTCTGCCCCAACCATCAAGGAATTTTCGTAACAAAGCTTGTAACTTGACACTAACGGGGGTCAAACATATTCTACCGACCGTTCGGTTGAAAGCTTCTAGCTTGTCATTTTGACCTCCAAAAAGCTCTCGACTCCAATGTTCGAGACCTGGGAGCGCCGGGAGCCGAACGCTTTTCGGATGGATCGGCCTCGCCGCCCCAGAGCCTTGCGCTCTCGCATCCGAGAAAGCCGCGACCGACTTTCCTTTATTCGTGCTTGTTTTGGTGTTTCAGACCTGCTCTCTTTTCGATGGATGCGGCGGAGCTTGCTCGCGCCTCCGCACGCATAGTAAGGACGTCATATGCAAAACCTTGCTCAGCGGCGCGCCGAGAGCCCTAGGCTCACCCAGCCCGCCGACTCCCCGGCCCCGGCCCCGGCCGAACCCGTCCTCCGCCCTCGCTCCAAACCGACCCCAGAAGGTGAAACCGCGGTCCACGCCTTCGCCCGCCAATTCGCGGAGTGGGGTATCGAAGAAGCTTTCGGTGTGAGTGGAGGCGCTATTGCCCTTCTATTCGACGCCATCGCCGAAAGCCCGATCCATTTGCGCCACTTCCGCCACGAAACCGGCGCGGCGTTTGCGGCTTGCGAAGCCCATTTCGCCACCGAGAAGCCGACCCTGGTCTTCGCCACCACCGGCCCGGGCCTGCTGAACGCCCTCAACGGCATCACCGCCGCGAAGTGGGAAGGAGCCAAGGTCATTTTGGTCTCCGGTTATACGAGCTCGCCCCAACGGGGACGCTGGGCGACCCAAGAGTCTTCGCCCTACACCCTGCCCCAAGACGCCCTCTACTCGGCCGGACCGATCTTCGACTTCGCCGTGCGCATGGAAAGCTCCGCCGAGCTGCCCCAAATTTTTCGTCGCCTCGCCCTCGGTTTGGCCAAACCCGGCGGATTCGTCGCCCACGTTGCTTTGCCCATGGCCGTCCAATCGAGCCGAGTCGAGCTCGAGCGCTCCATGGCCCCCGCCAAAGGGTCGGTTCCCACTTGTCGTTCGGAAGACCTTGCCCAGATCGCTGCTCTGCTCCATCCCGAGCCCTTCGCCATTTGGGTCGGCTTCGGCGCCACCCGCTCGGCGGCAAAAGTGCGCGAGCTCGTTCAACGCACCGGAGCGAAGGTATTTTGCTCTCCCCGAGCTAAAGGCATCATCCCTGAGGATCACCCCCAATACCTGGGCGTCACCGGGTTGGGCGGCCACGACGGCCCCCTGCAATATATGGTGCAGCAGAAGCCCAAATGGACCTTGGTCTTGGGCACCCGATTGGGTGAGGCCACCTCTTTTTGGGATCGCGACCTCCTGCCGAGCGAGGGATTGATCCACGTCGACATCGATCCCGAGGCGCCCGGCACATCCTTCCCCGATTTCCCAACCCTAGCGGTTCACGCGGAAATCGACGCTTTTCTCGACGGGCTGCTGGACCACTTCCCGACCCAAAAACCCAAACATCACAGCAATCTGAGCTTTTTCCCACCGCAGACCGAGATTCCGGTGATCGACTCCGCGGATCGCAGCCCGGTGCGCCCCCAGCTCTTGATGTCGGCTTTGCAGCGCTCGGCCATCGACGAGCACGATGCTTTGATCATGGCCGAATGCGGCAACTCATTCGCCTGGTGCAATCACTATCTCCGTTTCAAAAACCCGCAGCGCTATCGGGTCTCGACCCTCTTCGGATCCATGGGACACACCGCCTCGGGAGTGGTCGGCGCCGCCATCGCCTCCGGTCGCAAAACCGTGGCGGTGGTCGGCGACGGCTCCATGTTGATGAACGCCGAGGTCAGCACCGCGGTCCAATATCAAGCCCCCGCGGTTTGGGTGGTGCTCAACGACGCCGGCTACGGCATGTGTCGCGACGGTCACGCCGCCTTGGGTTTGACCTCGGACGGCATCGATCTTCCGCGGGTCGAGTTCGTGGCCTGGGCGAGGGCCATGGGTGCCGACGGCACCATGGTCGAGGCCGAGCACGAGCTGGAAAAAGCCCTCAAGGCAGCCATGGAGGCGCCTGGGCCCTATGTGGTGGATGTGCGCATCGATCCCAACGAGGCTTCGCCCTTGCTGCGCCGCTTCGAAAGCCTGATCAAACAAGGCAACTCCAAACACGTCGCCGGCTGGGAGCGTTGACGGGCCGGATCCGCCGGGTGACGGCACCCACAACGCTCTGAAGACGGCCTGTGCCTCGTCGCTGATTCCCCCCAGCGCGGCGATGTGCTGTTATCATTATCTCTTGCAGGAAGGAGGCCCTACGATGTCGACCTATGTGGGCATGCAGTCGCTTGCCATCAGCGTCCCGGATCGGGTGATAACCAACGAGCACTGGCGCCGGTGCCAGCCGCAGCTGGTTGAAGAAGCCGAAAAAAGAATTTGGATGTGGAAGAAACCCCTGAAGTGGGACGAAGGAGGCTCGGTAGCGTTCAACCGTGAAATGGAGCCTTTCCTGAGCGATCCCTTCCGAGGTGCCATCCAGCGTCGATTGCTGCCGAAAGGCGGCTCCGCCCTCGAGCTCGAGGCCGACGCCGCCCGCAAAGCGATGGACGCCGCCGGGGTGACGGCCAAAGACATCGACCTCATGCTGCTGACCTCGTTCTTGCCCGATTGCCACGGCATCGGCGGCTCCGCTTTCCTCGCCCGCGAGCTCGGGCTCGAAGGCGCCGCTTGGAATATGGAATCCGCCTGCTCCTCGGCCAATCTCGCGTTCATGACCGCCGCCAACCTGATCAAAGCGGGCCAATACAAACGGGCCCTGGTGGTGACCTCGTGCACCTACTCCCGGGTCGCCGAGGAATCCGACCCCATTTCTTGGACCGTCGGCGATGCCGCCACCGCCGTGGTGGTCGGTGAGGTGGAGGCCAACCGCGGCTTCTTAGGGGCCCATTCCATCCACTCCGGCAATACCTGCGGCGCGGTGGAATACATCCTCGACATCAACGACCAAGGCCAGGCCTACCATCGCATGCGCACCGGAAAAAGCGCCGGCAAGCTGTTGCGAGAAACCTCGGAGCCGAATCTCAAGGCGTGCACCTCGAGAGCTTTGGAACGGGCCGGTCTGTCGGTCCAGGACATCGACTTCGCGGTCTTCAATACGCCTCTCGCCTGGTATGCGTCGTTCTGTGCTCGGGCATTGGGCATCGACAAAAGTCGAACCATCAACATGCACCCGATCTACAACAACGTGGGTCCGTGCCTGACCTTTACCAACCTCTTTCACGCCGCCCACTGGCGCCTCAAACCCGACGACAACGTGCTGCTCTACAGCGTCGGAAGTGTTTCCAGCTGCGCCGCGATCGTCCTGCGCTGGGGAGACGTCGCCTTGGGACCGATTCCGGAGGGCGCCTCCCTCGAGGACTACGAGGCGCTGACCCACGATTATCCCCAAGCCCTCGACGACACGACGCCGAGCCCTGCTCCGGATAGCTCGACCGATGGCGACAAGGAAGCCGTTGCTTGACGAGCCTCGCCACTGAAAGGGGGGCTCCGCTCTCAGAGCGGGGCGTTCCAGTCCCGAAACGGTCGCTCGACACGACGGTTCGACGGCTCGGACCATGCTCAGCCCGCAAACCCTCGCTGAAGGCTTCGCCCAGGGGCTAAACCATGTCTACCTTTCAGAAACCACCGACGGTCAGTGACGACTACCGGGCCGTCGACCTCTACCGCAAGGCTGCGGAAGTGATTTTCCGCAAGGGTTTCAACGGTACGTCCATGGGCGACATCGCCGAGGCTGTGGACCTCACCAAAGGCGGTCTCTACTACTACATCAAGGGCAAGAAGGCGTTGCTCTTCGCCATCATGAGCTTCGCGTTGGACCTGCTCGAGAACGAGGTATTCGCGGACTCCGGCTCGGGAATCGACCCGGTGGAACGGTTGCGATCCATGATCTCCGGCCATCTCAAAGTGGTGCTGCGGGATCCGAGCGCCATGACCCTTCTGATCGACGAGGAAGAGCATCTCAGCAACGAGCACCGCGAAAAAGTAGCTGCCCGAAAGCTCGCTTACACGCGATCTCTTCGCGATGCGATTCAGGATCTCCAGGAGTTCCAAAACCCACCGTCGAGCGGGGCTTCGCAGCCGGTGGACGCCATGATCGCCGCCCAAAGCCTTATCGGTATGGTGCATTGGACGGTGCGGTGGTACTCGGGTCCTCGAACCGAAGCCGATTTCCAGCGCATTGCCGATCACCTCACCCGTCTCGCGCTGCAGGGGGTTCAGTCCGGCTCGATCGTCGTCTCCCGCCACTGAGCTTCGGCTCGGCCCGGTTGGGTCCTTGTGGCTCAAAACCGGACCTAGCACTCGCGCCCACTGGCCAAACCCCGTACAATCTGGTGATCTCTCGACAGGTCGTATTCTCATCCCCATCCGGTCACGGAGAGCTCATTGGCTGACGAATCCCATACTCTGCTCGTTGTCGACGACAATGAAGAGAACCGAGACATGCTCTCGCGCCGTCTCAAGCGGCGCGGTTATAAAGTGCTTTCCGCGGAAAGTGGCGAGGAGGCCCTCAAGCTGCTCGAGACGGTGGCCCTCGACCTGATCCTGCTCGACATCATGATGCCCGGCATGGACGGCATCGAGGTCTTACGTCGCGTCCGCAGCCGCTTCGCCCAGGACGAGCTGCCGATCATCATGGCGACCGCCAAAGACGAGAGCCACGACATGGTGGAGGCTCTCGACCTTGGGGCCAACGACTACGTCACCAAACCGATCGACTTCGCCGTGGTCACCGCCAGGGTGCAGAAAGAGCTGCGCGGCCTCGACCGGGCCCGAGCCGCCAAGGCCGCATCCTCCGAACCGCCGGCCGCTGGGGCTTCGAGCGGCGACGGAGGCCCTTTGGGGCCAGGTAGTGTGATTCAGGGCCGATATCGACTCGAAAAAGTAGTCGGCCGGGGAAATTTCGGCACGGTCTACCAAGCCCATCACATCGAGCTCGACATGCCCGTGGCGGTCAAGATCTTGTCGACCCAAGCCGCTGAAGGCGAAGAAGCGCTTGCACGGTTCCGATCCGAGGGTCGGGCCACGGTCAAAGTGAAACACCCCAACGCGGTCATGGTGTACGACTTCGGCACCACCGAAGCCGGTACCGCCTTCTTGGCCATGGAGCTGCTCTCGGGGGAGCCTCTTTCTAAAGAGCTTTCGAGAACCCCCCTGCTCTGGCCTCGGCGCGCCCTCGAGATCTTGCTTCCCGTCAGCCGGGTGCTGGCCGAGGCACATCAGATGGGTTTGGTGCACCGGGACATCAAGCCGGAAAACGTCTTTCTGCAGGACACCCCCGGAGGAGAGGTGATCAAAGTCGTCGACTTCGGCATTGCCAAGCTGGCGGGAGATCGCATCAACCAACAGAATTTGACGGCCGAGGGATATGTGCTCGGAACCCCCGCCTACGTGGCGCCGGAACGGCTGCAAAACCAACCCTACGGCGGCCCTTCGGACGTCTACAGCGTTGGCATCATGGCCTTCCAAATGCTGGCGGGAGAGCTTCCATTCAAACCCAACAAAGACGATCCCGTAGCTTTGCTGATGATGCACGTCAACGACGCGCCACCCAAGCTGCGCTCGGTCGTGCCCGAGCTACCCAAAAAGATCGAGGCCTTGGTCATGGCGTGCCTGGAGAAAAAACCCGCCAAACGGCCGACGGCGCTTCAGCTCGCGGCGCGAATTGAAGCTCTGCTCGAAGAGCTTCCAGAGCTTTCCCCCGAAGCCTTGGCGGCAGCCCGCCATCCCGCGGCTGCCGACGTCCTCGAAGGGCCGACCCATCGCTTGGAAACCCCCATCGCCGGACAAGGGATCTTCCACCGCCTACTGGATCGACTCCGCAACCCGGGAAAATAATCGCCCATGAGCATCCGCCTGCGCCTCGCATTCTCCTTCGTTGCGATCTTGCTCCTCTTTGCCGTGAATCTCGCGGTCAACTTCTGGAGCGATAAACAACGCGCAGAGTCGTTCCAGGCCTTGCAAAAAACCCGACACCGTCAAGTCTTGGCCGTGGATTTGGAACGTAATATTCAAGACCGCCACCAAGAAGTGGTGTTGATGAGCACCTTGGCCATCGACGATCAAGCCGAGCTCGACGACGCTGAGCTGGAAGGCATGATCGCTCGCATTCGCGCAACCACCAAAGCCACGCAAAATCTGCGCGCCCTGGCGACCGGCAGCGATGCATCGGACGACGCGGACCAGCTCGTAACGGTCTTTCGAGATCTCGAGACGCAATGGGAGATTTTCTATCGAGGGCTGGCCGACACCGATCTGCTGACGGAAGTCGACGACGAAGAGCCTACCGAGCCCGCCGGCGAGCCGCTGCCGGAACCGAGCCCCGCTCCGACCCAAGTCACACCCGCTCAAGCAGGTACCACCCTGGAGGATCCGTCAGCTTCGACCGAGCTTGCCGGCGAGCCGGACACCTTCGATTTGGTCCTGGCCGGCAACCTCGCCAAGGAAGCCCTCGGCCTGGTGAAAAATATTCAGGTGGAAGAGCAGATCCGGGTCCAGCACGCCACGGATCGCTTCTTCGAGGTGAGCGAGCTCACCCGCCAAACCACTTTTTGGATCTTCGGCATCTCGATTCTGGTATCGATGGTGGTCGCGGTTTCGGTGTCGACTTATTTGGCCCGGAGTCTGAAGGCCCTCGAAAGCGGAGCGAGGAAAATCGGCGAGGGTGATCTCGAGCATAAGATCCCGGTCACCAGCCAAGACGAGCTGGCGCAGCTCGGCTCCGCCTTCAACCACATGTCCGAGCGCCTAAAGCTGGCCAGGGAGCGGGAAGAGCAGGCTAGGATGGCCGCCGAGAGCGCCAACCGGGCCAAAAGCACTTTCCTGGCCAATATGAGCCATGAGCTGCGCACGCCCATGAACGCCATCATCGGTTATGGCGAAATGCTGGTTGAGGAAGCAGAGGATACGGGCCAGGAAGACCTGATCCCGGATCTCAACAAAATCCTCGCGGCGGGCAAGCACCTGCTGGCGTTGATCAACGACATCCTCGACCTTTCGAAGATCGAAGCCGGAAAAATGACGCTCTTCGTGGAAGACATTCGAGTCCACGATTTGATAGATGACGTCGCCACGACCATCGAGCCCTTGGTGGCCAAGAATCGGAATGAGCTCAAGATCGAGCTCGCCGACGGCCTCGACACGCTCGTCGCCGACGAAACCAAAATCCGCCAAACCCTCTTCAATCTGCTGTCGAACGCCTGCAAATTCACCACTGAGGGCACGATCACCCTCCGGTCTTATCGAAAACAACAAGGGGGAAACACGGATCGATTCTTCTTCGAGGTCAGCGATACCGGCATCGGAATGACCCCGGAGCAGCTGGCCAAGGTCTTTGACGAGTTCACCCAAGCGGACGCCTCGACCACGCGCAAATTCGGCGGCACGGGTTTAGGTCTTTCGATTTGCAAGAAATTCTGCCAGCTGATGGGCGGCGATATCCGGGCCACCAGCGAGCCCGATCAAGGGAGCACGTTCATCGTCGAGATACCGGCGGTGGTCGACGAAGCTCCGGAAGCACCTACAAAAGAAGCACGTCGTCCGGCTCCGGGCGAACAGGACACCCGCTCAGCCATCCAGGACGGCGCTTCGCCGTCCTGAGCCCATGCACGATGCACGGAGCAGAGGAATTCGACCCTATGCCTTCTGAGGATCTACCGTCTTCTGAGGATCTACCGTCTTCTGAGGATCTACCGTCTTCTGAGGATCTACCGTCTTCTGAGGATCAGCAGACCGACCGGCACATCCTGCTCGTCGAGGACAACGAAATGAACGCGGATATGTTGTCCAGACGCTTGCGACGCAGGGGCTATCGCATCTCCTTGGCGGTCGATGGCCAAGAGGGCATTGATTGCACGCGCCGGCTCAGGCCCAGGCTCGTGCTCATGGACATGAGCTTGCCGGGAATCGACGGATGGGAAGCCACCCGCAGATTGAAGGCCGATCCAGAAACCCGTCATATCCCGATCATCGCGCTGACCGCCCACGCCATGTCGGAAGATCGCCAAAAAGCGCTCGACGCGGGCTGCGACGAATACGACACCAAACCCGTGGAGCTACGACGTCTGCTGCGAAAGATAGAAAGCCTGCTCTAACCCGGACCGGTCGGCTCGGGTCATCGATCTCGTCCTTCAGCCCCCGCCGCCCACCACCACCGCTTTGAGCTTGGCCAGGGCTTGCTCTTTGCGCGCCAGCTCGGCGCGGACTTGCTCCAGCTCTTTGCGCAGGCGGGCATTCTGCTTTTTGAGCTTTTCCAAATCCTCTTCAGCTTCCTTGGTTTCCGTGGCTTCCGCCGCGATTTCCGCCTCGGCTTCCTTTTCTTGCTCGGCCAGGGCTTGCTTCGCCCTTTGCTCGGCAACGGCTACGGACTCGACGCGCTCCAGCAGGCCGCGCAAGGCCTCGACCTCGGTGCCGCTCTGCCCCTTGAAAGACGCCGGCAAAGCGGCCAAATGCTCCCGCGCCAGCTCCAGATCCGCGGGCTCCTTGACCAAGGCCGCCATCGCCGACCGATAGCGAGCTTCGCTCTGCCGCTTGTCGGATTTGTCCAGACCGGCGATCAACCGACCGTAAAGCTCCAGGGCCTCGTCGGGGCGTCCGGACTCGAGGGCCTGATCGGCTTCTTTGGCGACCCGTCTCGACTCGAAAAATCCCAATTTCTCCGCGTCGTCGCTCGCCCAGGCCCCGCCGGCTCCGAGACAAACGGTCAAGCAGCCGACCATCAAGACCCGCTGTCCCACTAGACCTATACTCATGACATGAATCTCCCTTGATTAGCCCGTGGTAGACCACCGCGGACAGCCGATTGTAGCGACTCTGAAGCCACCTTCCCAGCCCCAGAGCTCCCAGCAAAGACCATGAATCGACCCGATCCCCCCGTTATGGCATGTTCCGCGGCCCCGACGCCGGGGGCGACGCTCTCTGCCACCGGTATCGAGTGGGCGGCTTGGGGCGCGGTGGGAAGCAGCCTCGGATTCACGGTGCTCTTCGGCACGACCCCAGCCTCCCAATCCAGTGGACTTTGGGCATGGCTAGGAGGTTGGATTCTCTTCGGCATCCTTCGAGGGTGGGCTTCGTTCGAGGGCCCAAGAGCCGCGCACCACGTCGTCGGCGTGGCGACCCTCTTCTTGCCGTGGCTTTTATCGTCTGAGATCTGCTCAGCCGGGCTTGCCCCGTTCTTGGAACGGACAGGGTTCTCCGGATGGGGTCAAAACCAGGCGGCCGGTGCCTTGGTGCTGTTCTTGCCCATCTGGTGGGTTGGGCCGGGATCCTCCCACGGACATCGAGCTCGTCGGATGTGCTTTGCCGTGTTGTGCCTGTGTGCCTTGATCCGACTGGGCCAGCTCCAGTCCAGGGGGGCTTGGCTAGCTACGGCATCGGCGATTTTCGCCCTGTGGGGGCTCACTTTGGGCCTCGAGCGGGGTCGGCTGAGGACTATCGCCCTCAAGTTGGCTTCGACGCTCCTGGTGACGATCCTCTTGATGCCCAGCGTGCCCCAAAGGGCCCTCGAAGCCTTGATCTTCGAGGGTCAGCTCAAGGGGCCGAGTCTCGAAGCCGCCCTCACCGGCCGGCCCTCTATCTGGTGGCGCAGTCTGGTCGCTTGGTCCGATTTGCCGTTCGGCGCGGGGCTCGGCGCGTCCCCGAGGGTCCTTTCCGAGCTTTACCCCGGCGCGATCCCGAATCCCGGACATGCCCACCAGCAGTGGCTTCAGCTCGGCTTGGAGCTCGGCTGGCTGGGCTTAGGGTCCTGGCTTCTCCTGTGGCTGGTCTGCGTCCAACCCCTGTGGCGCTCACTGTGCTCCTCACTGTGTTTCTCACCAAGGACCGACTCGACACTTCTGACCCATGAGCGGGCGGCCCTGATCTCCGCCTGGCTCGGATGGCTCGTCTTCGGGCTCGCAGATTGCCTGCCGCCGGCCGAGCTCTCGAGCTTGGGGCTTTGGACCCTGCTGGCGCTTTCCGCTGCCTCCCGTGGGGCCCACATTCCCGAGACTTCCGACGATAGGCCTAAATCGTCGCCAAAGTCGGCTTCGGCTCTCGCCCGATGGTCGATCGGGTTGCCGCTGCTGGCGGGCGCTTTCCTGTTGCTCGGCTCGATCCCGGAGGATCTACGGCACCGACGAGCTGTCCATGCGCTGCTCCGCGCGCCAGGCCCGGAGGACCGCGACATCGCCCGAAGGCTTACTTCTCCGTCGTCCACCTCAGGGGATTTGTGGCTGGCGGCCCTGCTCGCCCAAGGGACGGCCGATCAGGTCCGCGAGCAACCGTGGCGGCGTCTGATCGAGCACACCGGCTCGCGCGTGGCATTGCTTCGCTTCCAACGCGCCACCAAAGATTCTGTGGAGCTGGCGGACCGCGCCGTTTCCCGCTACCCGGAACATTGTGACGCGTGGTGGTGGCGGGCAGCGAGCCGACAAACGATTTCGAGCTGGCGTCAGGGTCTGTCCCGATGCCCCCAAAACGGCCAGGCCTGGCTCGCGCTCGCGGATCTCTTACGGGCATCCGGCTCAACGGACGCATTGAGCCCCGCTCTGGACGCCTACGAGCGCGCCTGTCGGCTCGGTGACCCGGGCGCCAACGCCTGTTGGCGGGGTGGACATCTGGCTGAGAGGCTCGGCCAGAATCCGCGGGCTGCGCGGCTATTCAGCAGGTCGAGATTGCCGCAAGCCCGAAAGCGAATTACGCCTTGACCACTTTTGGATCGGATTGCCGGTAGACCCCCCGGGTATCGACGACCAGCGGGGCGTTTTCGAGGACCAGCTGATAGTCCACGTCACGATGGTTGGTGATCAGCAAGACCGCGTCTTGGCTCGCCAATCCGGACGCTTCCAAGGGCACCGATTCCATGGCCGGGAGTCGGGGCCAGGTGCGCATCCTCGGCGCTTCGGCAATGTGGGGATCGTGGTACGACACATCGGCTCCAAGCTCGATGAGCAAGTCGAGGATCTCAAAAGCCGGGCTTTCCCGCGGGTCGGCGATGTCTGGTTTGTAGGCAAGGCCGAGCACCAAAATCCGGCTTCCGCGCACCGCCTTGCCGGCGTCGTTCAAGGCTCGCTGGAGCTTGGCGATCACATATCGGGGCATCTCTACGTTGACCTCGCCGGCGAGCTCGACAAATCTCGCGGTTTGTCCGAATTCCCGAGCTTTCCACGTCAAATAGAACGGATCCACGGGAATGCAATGGCCGCCCCAACCCGGGCCCGGTGTGAATCTCATGAAACCGAACGGCTTGGTGGCAGCGGCGTCGAGCACCTCCCACACGTCGATGCCCATGGCGTCGTAAACCACCTTCAGCTCGTTGACCAAGGCGATGTTGACCGCTCTAAAAATATTCTCGGTCAGCTTGGAGGCCTCAGCCACCCGAGCCGAGGACACCAGCACGGTGTCGGCAAAGACATCCCGATAGAGAGCGACGGCCATATCACCGGCTTCTTTAGTGACCCCCCCCACCACCTTGGGAATTCCCGTGGTCCCGAACTCCAGATTGCCGGGATCTTCCCGCTCCGGCGAGAAGGCCAAGAAGTACTCCCGGCCGCACTCCAGACCCGCGGCGTCGAGAATCGGACGAACCAGATCGTCGGTAGTGCCCGGATAGGTGGTGGACTCCAGGATCACCAGCTGCCCCGGTCGCAATCGGCCCGCGATCTCCCGAGCCGTGCTTTCCACATAGGCGAGGTTGGGTTGACGGTGCTCGTCCAAAGGGGTCGGCACGCAGATCAACAGGCAATCGGGCTCCCGCAGGCGTCCGAAGTCGGCGCTCGCCTCGAAGCTCCCGCCTTTCACCACCTTCGCGACTCGGCTCGCATCCAGGTGCTCGATGTAGCATTCACCGGCATTGAGGGTCTCCACCTTGCCGGCGTCGACATCGAAGCCCAGGACCTTGAAGCCGGCTTCGCAAAAGGCCAGCCCCAAAGGCAGGCCCACATAACCCAAGCCTAAAATGCCCACCAGGCTCGAATGGGCCTCGGCTCGACGGATCCAATCGCCGACATCCCATGCTTCCGCCTGCTCCGTCTCACGATTCTCCGTCATTTCCCTCACCTTTCCGCTGCTGCCATTCCTGGTGTCGACGTTCTCTTTTCAGGATAGCTCCAAATGCCTTGCGTTGATTGTGATCAAGCTTGATCGCCATGTCGATAGCCTCAAAGGCCTTCTCTTTCTCATCCATCGCCAAATAGCAGTGGGCGAGATTGGCATAGGGCTCGGCTCTCGGCTCGAGCTCGATAGCCCGTTCCAGGGAGCGGATCGCCGCCGGGTACCTCTTCATCACCATGTACTGACCGCTCAAGGCCATCGGCGCCTCCACCGCCGCCGGATCCAGCTCCTCCGCCTTTTTCATCATGGCGATGTTCTGCTGCATGGCTTGGGCGGGAATTCTGGCGCCGGCGGCCATCATGGCGCGGCTTCGCCCCTCGACCATCGCAATCAGGCGATTGGCGCCCAATAGGTCCCTGGCGCTGCCGAAGCGCAGGGCTGCAAGACCTAGAAAGACGACAAGGCCGACCACAGCGAGCAGGGTGCGGGGGACCCGTGCCGAGCCTCCGGCCTCCCCCACGTGATCGATATCCTCTTCGGCCGGACGAGCCCCTTGGAGCTGAGACGGGGGCAGTCCGGACAAGAAAATCAACCAGGGATAAGCGATCAGCGCGAGATGGAACGGAAAGTTGGTGGACGCCAGCACGAACATCCCCGCCAGGGCGGCGGGCTCCAGCCGACGAAGCTCCTCCACATGGCCTTCCCCGGGGGCCCTGACCCGCCGGCAATGCCAAAGAAACCCGGCCGCCCAGATCAAAGCCAGACCGCCCAAAAGCCCCCACTCGGCGATCGCCTCCAACCAATCGTTGTGGGCATTGACGAAAAACACCCGATGCTGACCCCGAAAGAATTTGACCCCTTGGTCGACCAGAGCCACTCGGGCATTCCCGAATTCCGCCCTGAAGGCCCCGTGACCGACCCCGGCTACGGGATGGGTCTTGATCAGATGCGCCGCCGCCCGCCATCCGTCGAGGCGACCGGTGAGCAGCCGATTGATCTCTCCCTTTTGTAGGCTCTCGAGCTTGGATACCACGCGGGGTCGCAACGGGCTGGCGAAGGCCAGCAACAGGGCCACGGTGACCACCAAAAGACCGCCGCCGATCAACCGGCGACGGGGCAAAGCCGGTGCCCAATACACACAGATCGCGACCACCGAAGCCACGACCGCGGTGAGAGTTTGGGTGAGCAGCAAGCCGTAGACGCAGATCGCCGTGGCGATCGCCAAACCGATCCGCAGCTTGCCCACGGACCGGCGCCACCAAACCTGCAGAATCAGAATCGGCAACAGCAAATAACCCGCGAGATCGAACGCTCCGCCCGCCAAGGAGGTCATGGTCAATCGCTGGGTCAGGCGCCGCTCAAATGTGAAGGGATCGAAGATGCCGTGGAATTGCAGGATGACCAGCAAGGCCAGCAGAGTGGCGGGAAGCGTCAAGGCCCGCATCAACCGCCAACGCTCGTCGGCAGTCAGAGCCAGGGTCCAGCCCACCCAACAGGCCAAGCCGATGAGAAAGGACGGCAGGCTGCGCGCCACGTGAGCTGCATGGTCGCCGGTGAGACTTGAAATACCCGCCGCCACCACCAGGGGACCTGCGGCCAACAGGATGGGAGATTTGAGCAAAGCTCGCCAATTCATCGGCCCCTGCCGCCGAAGACGCAAGGACAAGAGGGCCAACGACAACAGCCCCAGGAGCTCCGAGGCGTAGAGCTTTGGAAGCCTGAAATTGTCGGTCAGACCCGGGAGCAGCAACAGGGGTGTCGCCCACAGCAACAAGCCGATGGTCAGCAAGCCGGGGTCGAGGCCCGCCCCCGAGGGCCGATCGGAGCTTGCGGATCCGGGCGCCTTCTTGAGGGTCGCGGACACGGAAGATTTGTTTTTCTTGGTCGACGCCACGGTGGAGGCAGACTTCTTCTTGACGCTTCCGGAAGATCTTTTTTTCGACATGATGGATCGCGAGAAGGGCTAAGACTCGGCTTATGCCTCTTCGGCTCCCTCGAGCTCCGACTCGACGAAATAGCCGTCGATCAGCTCCCGGGCCCGCTGGATATCGTCGCCCGGCTCGACGATCCGCTGGAAAAGAGTCGACCGGGTATGCTGCAGGGTTTCGAAATCGCGTTCGCGCAGCAGCTTGACCAGCTCTTCCAGCACCCGCACCGAGGTTGCGCCGTACGATTCATTTCGCGCTTCCCTCTCCAGGACCACCAATGCGAAGAACAGAGGTTCCGGCAGCTCCTCGCCGACCTCGAGGATCCGATTGGGCAAGCTCGATACCTCCATTCCCCTTGAGGTCACAGGCGGCACCGGAGGGTGGGTCGGAGCGGCTGGGGCCATGGCAGAATCTGTGGGTGAAACGCCAGGAGTCGGCGGTAGCCGGCCGGGCTCGCTGCTCGATGCCCGATCGAAATAGAAGGGCAAAGAGCGCAGTTGTTGAGCAAAACGGGAAAAGAGCAAAAAGAGCTCTTTCTCCGACGAAAAATTACCCACCAATTTGGCGTTCTTGCCGATCTCCACGGCGTCGGTCTCCTGAAGCACCACCCTCGCCTGAGCTTTTTCCTCGAGATTGATGGACTTGGCCTTCACCTTCCAAGAGGTCAAGCTGCCTTGGACATAGCAAGTCTCGGCGCATTTGACCGACACGGCCTCGACTTCCGCATTGGCCTCGATGCGAATCGAGCCGTGCACCGATTCGATCTCGCCGTAGTGACCGGAGTTCTGGATCACCAAATTGCCGGGGGTACGCACCGAAAGCTGACCATGCACATCGATTTGGATCTCAGTGCCACTCGGAATGATCATCGTTGGGGAGCTTTCGCCTTTGCTCATGGGGATCTCCGGCCTGCGGGCCATGCGGGGTCATCGTCGCGAATTCGGAGCCATAGAATACACTTCGAAAGCACAGACAGCGAATATCGATTCCGCGGCTCCGGCGGCCCCTGTCGAAGCCGCGGTCGGCTCAAGGCTGATGGTCCGCGGGATCTTTTTCCGCGGGCTCCGATACCTGCCAAGGAGCCAGCCCTCGACGACCGTCGCGGTAGCGTTTCAGATTCCTTTCCAGGCGGCGGAGCGTCCTTCCATCCGCTTGCAGGGACTGGATCTGCTCCACCAATCGCTCCTGCCACAAAATCGCGGTTGCGAAGTCACCGGCAGCCGACAAGACCAAGGCCATGGTCTCGGCCCCCTCCGGAGTCGCTTGTGTCTCGAAACCCTGTTGGGCCAACTGAGCTGCTCGCCGCTCATCGCGAAGGGTTTCCGGTCCCACCGCCAGCCACTGGGCCGCCAGGGTGAGCACCGCTACCGAGGGACCGGGCCGTTCGAGCCACGCCATAAGGATCGCGCCACCGTCCTCTGCCCGACCGGAAAAAAGCAAAGCTTCAACCAGCTTCAGACGGATCTCACGAGCCAGATCTCCCCTCGGATCTGAGGCCAAAGCCGCTTGCAGGTGCTCGGCCGCATCCTTGAAAGCGCCGCTCGACATCAAGACGCTACCGAGATCCAGTCGCAGGGACACTTCCGTCGGCGCCAGCTCCACCGCCTTCTTGAGGAATTGGAGGGTCGACGCCACATCCCCGTCGGACAAGCTTTGGTGCGCCCGACGAGCCCACAAACCCGCCAATGCAACGGTCGCGCGCGGCTCCCCCGGCGACAGCTCCAGGGCCCGTTGAAGACTTTCCATGGCCGCCTCCACCTCTCCCATACGGGTTCGGCAGGTCGCCAACAACAGATGGCCGTTCAGGAAGTCGGGCGCCGCCGCCAGGGCCCGTTCCAGCTCCGGGGCAACTTGCTCCGGCGCCGTTCCGGCCTTCATCGCTGCCCGGGCCCAATCGTAGAGATAGAGAGGATTCGCGGCGGACAAACGACCGGCCTCGGCATAGAGCTCCAAGGATTCGGCGGTTTGCCCCAGCTCCTCCAAGGTCAAGGCCAAGGCCCGCGCCGCCGCGGGGTCCTGCGGATTGAGCCGATGGGCTCGGCGGTGGTACGACAGGGCTGCCTGCGGATTTCCTACCCTCAGCTGGGCGTTGCCCAGCAACAGCTGGGCTGTCGCTCCTTCCGCGGGCCGAATGAGCTCGGACCAGGGATCCTCGAATCGAGCTGCCTGGGCCCCAGCTTTGGAAGAGGCTTCCGCTGCCTGCTCCCGGTCTCCGAGTCGGCGGTGGGCCGAGGCCAAGGCGTGGAAAAGAGCATCCGCTTCGGGCTGCTGCGAGATCGCGGATCGCAGCAGCTCAACCACCCGTTCCGCCTTACCTTGAGCATTGGCCAATTTGGCAAGCCCCCACAGGGCGTAGGGACGTGCTCCGGGATGGGCGGATAGGGTCGGATCGTCCAAAATCCTTTGGAATCGGGCCTCGGCCTCGTCGGCCCGACCCTGGAGCCGAAATACCTCTGCGGATCGGAGCAGGGACGGCACATGGGCCGGATCGAGCCCCAAGACTTGCCCGAAGAGCCCCGCGGCCGCTTCGAGATCGCGATGTCCCTGGGACAGGATCGCCGACAAATAGAGCCACTTCGGCTCCATCGGATTCAGCCGCGAGGCGTTTCGGTAGCACATCGCGGCCGCCCCCTCGAGGCCGAAACCGTGGTAGAGCAAGCCGTTTTGGCCGTAGATTTCCGCCAATCGTCGCGCGTCTTCTTCTCCGCCCGAGGCTATCCTCTCAGAGCTGAGCTGGGTCAAGCTCTGAGAGGCTGCTCGCAGGACCTCGCGGACCTCCGGCTCCATGCCTTCCAAGCTCGGCTCAGGAACGACCTCGAGAAGGGCCGCCGGCTCCGGCGCCCCAGGCTCCGAGCCCTCAAGCTCTGGCACCTCGAGTCCCGAGACCGGCCCAGCCGATCCTCCCGAGCATGCCGCCATCCAGATCAACATGCCCAAGGCGCCACACCGGCTCAGGCTCAAGGTCTTCCCTCTGATTCGCCGCCCCTTTGGATCTCGGAGCTGCCCACCGAATCAGGACGCTCCTCAGCATCCGCGGCGGTCTGCCCCGTACCTCGGCGCAGCTCTCGATAGGTCCCGAGATCCTGCCGGCCGAGCTCGAAGACCTCGATCACGCCATCGGACCAAGTGACCCTGACGCGTGCTGGAATCTCTCCCGGGCTCAAGGTCCACAACAGACGAGGGTCCTTGGCGGAGGCATAGCTACCGTCTGTGGTTACGGTGCCGACCCAGCGGCGTCCCTTCGCGGTTTCGACCACCACCTCGGCACCGATCGCAGGTCTAGCTCGCCCGCCGGTACCGATCGTCGGCACCACACCCAACCAGGGCTTTCGGTGCTCGGTTCGATTGATCCACAATCGAAGGGGTCCGTGATTATTGCTGATCAACAGATCCGTATCACCGTCGTTGTCCACATCCCCGGCGGCGACACCACGGCCGACCTCCGGCCCACTCTCGGCCAATTCACGCAGGGGCACCTCGGCGAATCGTCCATCTCCCAGACCTCGAAAAAGCTGATCACCCTCTGCCAAGGCATAAGATTCTCCCGCGGCTTTTCGGGCGGCATGCTCCGTTACCCGACCATTGGCGATGAAGAGGTCCATCCGGCCGTCGAGGTCGTAGTCGAGCTTCGCCGTGCCGAAACCGGTAGAGGTCCAGCTGCCGTTGGCCAGCCCGCTTTCCAGGCTGACGTCGGCGAAGAAACCCTGGCCCTCGTTGCGATAGAAGGTGTTGGTCTGACGGTCCAGATGGGTCATGAACAGGTCCACATCGAAGTCACCGTCCAGATCGCCGGCGATCACCCCCATGGAGGCCTGAGCCTCTCCCTCGCCGGAAAGGGCGCAGCCCGCCAAAAGCGCCTCATCCTCGAAACGCCTGGTACCTGAATCGGGACCGGCGCCCCCGGTGACCGAGCCCCGGTTGAGCCAAAGGTGGTTGGCCGCCAAGTCGTTGGCGACATAGATGTCCATCCAGCCGTCGCCGTCGAAATCCGCGGTCGTGACCCCGAGACCCGCTCCTCGGCCTTCGATCCAAGCCGGCCCCAAGACCTCGGCGGAGACGTCCTCAAACGTGCCGTCTCCGCGATTGCGCAAAAGCTGGTCCCGTTCGGCGGTAAAGTTCTGAGGACCACAATAGCTGACGGCACCCGTCGGGCTTTTGCAGACGACCCGGGCGCCGAAGCTGTGCACCACATAGTTGGCCACATAGAGATCAAGATCACCGTCACGGTCGTAGTCGAGAAATGCCGCGGAGACGCTCCATCTCGGATCGCGGACCCCGGCGCGCTCGGAGATCTCCTCGAATCGCCCTCGGCCGAGATTCCGCCACAGCTGATTGGGACCGTAGTTGGCCAGGAAGAGATCCACTCGGCCGTCACCGTCGACGTCGCCGACGGCCACTCCCATGCCGTATTCGGTGGTCGCGGAAAGGCCCGAGGATTCGGTGGCATCGACAAATCGAAGCGCGCCGTCCTTATCCAGGCGGTTGAGAAACAACTGATCGGACGGCAGTCGGGTGCCCTTTCGACGCGCCGGCGGCCCGCCTTGGACTGCATAGACATCCAGATCGCCATCGCCGTCGGCGTCGAGCAGAGCGACTCCTGCTCCCATGATCTCGGGGAAGTAGAAGCTTCCGTCCCGCCCGTTCTGGTGCTCAAATCGGAGACCGACCCGAGACGCAACCTCTTCAAAGGGTGGCGCCGACTGGCCGAAGCTGAAGATCGGACACAGCCCGGCGAGCAGGCACCAAAGCCCGTTTCGAAGGAGATAGCGCCGATCGCCGCGGCTCAGCTTCGAGCAACGTCGATCAAGGGAGAGACTCGTCCATTGGCTCACGGCCATAGAATACACCGCGCACACGCGTCGACGCCCCAGGGCTGTCCACCACCTCCGATTCCATCCATCCGACGACGGCCAGGAGGCCACCATGTCCAACTCATCATGTCCCCCATCCGGATCCCCATCGCAGTCCTATCTTGCCCCGACCGTCGCGTCCATGCTGGCCTGGCTGGTCGCGGTGGGCCTGATCTGGCCGGGCCTCGCCCCTGCCCAATCCCCGGCCGCGGATTCAGCGTCCGAGCGCGGCGGCACGGTGAAGGTCTTGATGGTGGGTGACAGCTGGGCTGAATTCATGTGGGTGGCCGGCTCTCTGCGCACGATTTTTGCCGCCAACGGACATCCGGAGATCCTGGAGGAGGGCGGCACCACAGCCATCAGCGGCTCAACCGCCGCCGAATGGGCTCAACCCGAGTTTTTGGCCCTGATTTCCGACGCCTTAGCCAACCATCCGGAGGTCGAGGTCGTGCAGCTGACGATCGGCGGCAACGATTTCTTGGCGGGTCAGCCCGGCGGTGGATGGCATACCGGCATGTCGGCTGAGGATTTCACCGCCTTGCAAGCCCAGGTCCTGGGGCACGCCGAAACCGTGGTGGACCACATTCTGAGCATCCGACCGGGTCTCCACGTGTTGTTGAGCCAATACGACTACACCAATTTCGTCGACAGTCTGCTGCCCCAATGCCCAGGGACGTTCAATGACTTGGGCCAGCCCACCCCGCTGCAGATCAACACGGCGGCGACCCAGCTGCAGGACCAAGTGGAGGCCTTTGCCGCGACCCGAAGCCGCGTCACCTCGGTTCGATTCCTCGGGCTGATGCAATTTCACTTCGGTTTTCCCGACGAAGGCATCGAGCCCGGTGATTTGATCCCCCCTGGTGATCTGAGCCGCCCGAGCCCTCTTCCGTCCATGTTTCTCCAGAGCGACTGTTTCCACCTGGGCGGCAGTGGATACGATCTCATCGCCCAACACCTTTGGGACGGTTTTTACGCCCTGCAACTGACCGGTCTGCTCTTCACCGACGGATTCGAATCCGGCGATTTGAGCGCCTGGACGCCCGGCCGCTAGATGGAATCGGCTTTCGCCAAACCGGCGATGCGTCGCTTCGCCAGGGTCGAGGTGGCGAACGCCTCCGGGTCGTCTTCCGAATCTTCCGTTTCGACCACTCGTTGGTACAGCTCTACCGCCGCCTGGGGCTCCCCCAAGCTCTCGGCGATCCGCCCGAAGACATACCAATCGTGGCTCCTCGGCTCCTCGACTCCCGCCATCTCAACGGATTGCATGAGCACCTTCAACGCCTCGGACGGCCGATCCTTTTCCGCCAAGATCGTCGCCAGGGTGTGGAGGCTGGCGGCGTTTTCATATTTGTCCATCTGGGCCCCTCGCTGGGCCATGGCCAACGCGCGATCGAGGTCCGGTTGATCGGTGAACAGCAGATACCACGCGTAGTTGTTGAAGTCTGTCGCCACCGAAAGGGATGCCGACTCCTTGGCGTCGAGCAGCTCGAAAATCTTGTTGAGATCCGACGATTGAACCGCGGCCATATGCATGAAGTCGTAGGTGAAAGCTCGCTTGGGCTTCTCTTCGAGCATCGCTCGCCCCAGCTCGTAGGCCTTCTCCGCTTCGCCCAACGCGGCCCACGCCATGGCGCGCAGCGCTAAGGTAAATTGGGAATCCGGCTCTTCGTCCAGCCACGTCGCGGTCATCTCCAGGGCCAGCTCGGCCTGCTCCTTCTCCAGCTGCGATACTGGAAAGAACGACGCCACGACCGCCATTTGGACTGCCCTCTTGGCGTCTTGCTGCTCTACCGAAAGCCACTTCTCCCGCAGCTCGTCGACCGCATCCTGCTTACCGTCCACAGCCTTGAAGAGCTGCGCGATGAAGCTCAGGTAGTCCGCCTCGGACAACCCTTCCATGGGCTCGCCGAATCCTTTGGCTCCTTTCCACAGGGGTTGCGAGGCGTGCCCAACGAAGGGATCGGGGGAGTCGATCGTCAGATCGTCGTGGGCCCAACCGAGCCACGTTCTCGCGATGTCGTAGCGGCCGTCCGCCACCAAGGACAAAGCATGGTCGGCGATCAACGTGCCCTGGCGGGCAAGGCTGAGCAGCACGAGCCGACCCTTCTCCCGGACCAAATAGGCCACCACGGGCAATTCTCCACTGCCTGGGATGCCGGCCTCGACCCGCATCCCGTTGCCGGTGCCGTCGTCCGAAACCTTCACCTGGACTTGAGCGATGGCTAGATCCAAGGCGGCGTCGATCCCAGTGTCGCTGAGCAACTGGCGGTCCATATGGCTCTGAATGATCAGCTCGAGCTGCTCTCGCTCCTCCTCGCTCAGCCCCTGAAGCTCCTCCGTCATCCGGGTGCCGGCCAGCTCCAGGAGGCCATCGAATCCACCCTTCAGCAGGGTTTCCATCACCCGTCGGGCCCAATGCTCCGGATTCGAGAGATCGAGCTCCATCTCCTCGTGACGCTGGGATCGGCGCAGAACGTCCACAAACACCAAGAGTTGGGCGGCATTGCTTTGGCCGCTGCTCGCCAGCTGCGCTAAGTCGGCGGCCAAACCGTATTCCCGGTGCGCCAACAGCTGATAAGCGGCGGTGGCCAAGATTTGGGTGGCGTCGGCGTCGCCCGCACGGGCCGCGGCCGCTTTTTCGGTGCCTTCGAGCACGGCGATCGCTCCCGTGTGCCAGCCGCGCACCCCTTGATCCTCGGCCACTTCCTTAGTCGCCTCATAAAGGTCGCGGACCTCTTCGAAACGCCCCATGCGATAGAGCAGCTCCAGACGCCGACGGGCGAGGTCGGCCGGATCGGTTTCCAAGCCCTCCATGGCTTCCAGCTGTTCCAGCGCTCCCTCGAGATCCGCGCCTTCGCCGAGCCAATTGCCGTCGTCATTGAAGCTCAGCAGGGCCGACAACCGCAGCCGATGGACCGGATTCTCGGGATCGAGCTCGATCGCCTTCCGGTAGGCCGCGGCCGAGCCCTGACGGTCGAAGCCCGACCTGTGCATGCGGCCGATCTCATCGTGATCGAGCACCAGGCCGAGAAATTGATGGGCGATGTCCGAATCGGGCTCCATCTCCACCGCGGCACGGGCCTCTTGGCGAGCGCGCAGGCCCAAGCCGGCGTTGAGCAAACCCCGAGCCAGACGCGCCCGGTGCAAGGCCAGCTCCGGCTCCGCTTGTCGGTGAGAGCGGTAGATTTCGAGCGCCGCCGCGAGATCCCCCGCCACCAGGGCCTGCTCGCCGGCATGGCGCAGCTCCAACAACCAAACCGAGCTCTCCAGCAGCTCTTTCAGGGCCCCGCGAGCCTGATTCACTTGCTCGGCGGTCCAGCGAGCAGGGCCGGTGTCGAAGATCAGCTCCAGGTCGAGAGATCCGTCATCGTTGAGCTTCCACGATTGCTCGAATTTACCCGCACCGATCTCCACGGTCTTGGTCTCGGGCTGCTCCAAGGGAAGATAGCCCAAGGGCGGAACCACGTGCTGACGGGACTCGTGGCGATAGGGCAACAGCAGCAGATCGTGCTCTCGGGGCGTCTCTTCATCGAATTCGAAAAGCGTCTGGGGCAGATCGTCGAAGAGGTCGTTCAAGTTCCGAGCGACGGCCGCGTCGGTCAGGTCGGTCAACGCCCATGCCACGTCCTCGGCTTCCAGATTGAATTCAAAAGGCGCCGACAGATCCGCGGGATCGGACCAAGTCAGCTTGCTGACCGTGCCCACGCCCATCTGCTCGGACATGTTGGTCTTCACCTCGTCTTGAATCTGTCGCGCCTCGATCACCGCATAGGAGCCCCGCAGCTCCCTTTCACTGGCTCCCGAGATCAACCCTTTCTCCACCATGGAGCCTTTGCCGAGACGGGGATTGAGCGCCACTTGTCGTTCCTCAACGGTGAGGTTGTCAGCGGGCGAATCCATCGGGGTCCGTACCAGCTCGCGGGCACCCGGACCGGTGACCAACGCCATCCGGTCTTGATCGGGAAACGGTAGCTCACCGACCCGCGCGTGCACGGCCGTGGCATCGATCCACAGCTCCGGGTCACCGGGCATCACCACGATCGCGTGGTTGAAGGCGCCGAAGCCCGGGGTCGAAGGATCGACGTCGCGGCCGTATCCGGTGCGCAACAACACGACCCGGGCATCGATCCCCACCTGCCGCAGCAGGCCGACCACCAGGGTGGCCTTGTCCTTACAATCCCCGTACCCACGGGTCAGGGTTTCGCTCGGAGCGCGTGGAAATAGGGCGGCCTCGCCGAGCTCCAAGCCGGTGTAGCGCACGTTGTCGTGCACCCAGGCCAGCAGACGCTCCGCCATCCTTTGGCGAGATGTCGCATCACCCACGGCCTCGGCGGCTTGGGCGGAGAGGTCCTCACCTTCGAGCGCTTTATCGACCACCTCGCCGTAGCTCTCGGCGACCGCTTGCCAGGACTTCGCGGTGGAGATCGTCAGCCGCGGCCAAAGCCCGATGTCTCCGGGCAAATAATCCTCCAGCTCTTTGATGGGCTCTCCCGGCCCGGGACGAAACTCCCAGAGCTTTCGACCATCGGCCTTCCTCACCTTCGGCTCGAGCCCTCCGACGGCGTCCGCGGACCACCTCACGGGAAGATCTTTGGGGGCGCTCACCCGGATGTGACGGTCGAGCATCGGTACCCAATGCCCCATGTTGACCCGCTGAACGACGCCCGCCGCGAAGAGGGGCTCCTCGTCGACCACCTCCGACCACTCCTCCACCGTGGCTCCGACGGCGACCCCGGGCAGAGGCGCCCGCAATCGTTTTTGGTCGGTCAGGATTTCCGGATCCTCGGAGGGGATCGACTCTTCGACCACCGTGGCGGGATCCAACTGGTGCTCACGGCCATCGGGCCCGATCACCCGCGCACCAATAAAAGGCGTGCGCTGGTGCCAAGGGTCCCAAGTGACGGACATGCTGCCCCAACCATCGACCCCAGCGGGATCCAGAATTCGATAGATCCGGTGGCTTTTGCGGGTCAATCGACCGCCTTCGTCGAAATCCAGGGTTTGCCCTTCGTAGAGAATAACCGCGGCGGTGCCGGCCTCGACTCCCTCCGAGGCCTCCTGGGCCGCTTTCCGCAGCTCCTCACCGCTGGCGACCAAGGGCCCGGCGTCCCACGGCGTGGCGGCGGCCGATTCCTCCGCGATCACAGGCCCGTTCAGCTCGGCCATGAAGAGCACGAGACAGAGCAGAGCAACGCGGACGACAGCGGACAAGGGTTGTTTCAAGAAAATCGAGAAGGTAGCGGCGGAAATGACGGATCGGATCAAAGGAGTATCCCCCTGGACAGTCGATGCATGACAAATTGCAGTGAATGAGCCCTAGGCATTGTAGGGATTAACCCCAAAAGCCGCAAGAACGCACCCACATGAGAACCTCGGCGAAAGCAAGGCTCGGCGGACCGCTGGGCTGCTAGCTCGCCGCCAGCAGCCCCAGCTCCCGTTGTTTTTTCTTCGATAGCTTTGAAGCTACCAATCCATGGGACGCGGTCAAGAGGTCCTTCAGAACGTCTTCCGGCAGCAAATGGCGACCTTCGATGCGCACCCAGTGATGGCGTGCGAGATAGGGAGCGGGCTCAATGCCGTCTTGCGCCGTCAACATCTCGAAGGCGACGGGCTCCACCTTGAACGAGAAGGCGTCAGGATCCTCTACGTCACAGGCCGCGAACATCTTCGCGGCGACCGAAAAAACAAGGTCGTTCCCCCACTTAAGATCTTCGGTCGCGCCCGGCAAAGAACGGCAATGTTGGATGATGGGATCATCTCGATGATTGTCCATAGTCAGCTAGTTTACGGGTTTGCCAAAACCTAGAAAAGCGCCCGATCAAGGGCGCTTTCGCATATCTGCCGAATCTTGGATGTCGATCTGGTGCCGGAGACGGGACTCGAACCCGTAAGCCTTGCGGCGGCGGATTTTAAGTCCGCTGCGTATACCGATTTCGCCACTCCGGCGCGCTGCGGATCTTAGCAGGGAGATGGGGACGAATTGTAGGGTGTCGAGAGGCGAAAGGCAGACTGGAGCGGGAAACGGGATTCGAACCCGCGACCCCAACCTTGGCAAGGTTGTGCTCTACCACTGAGCTATTCCCGCTTGGAGCTTGGCTGCATGAGGCGTTTCGGCTCACTCCGGTCCGAAACCGGATAAGGCCGGAAGCCGGATATGACACGAAGCATGCTGGAGAGATCTGGAGGCCGGTCGAGTTGGAGGCGACGGCCGGATTCGAACCGGCGAATGAGGGTTTTGCAGACCCTTGCCTTACCACTTGGCCACGTCGCCAGCTTCGCACTCGGCGGTCGGCACTGGCTACCGACTTTGAATTCTGGAGCGGGAAACGGGATTCGAACCCGCGACCCCAACCTTGGCAAGGTTGTGCTCTACCACTGAGCTATTCCCGCCCGGGGATGCGTAGGATAGGTAAATGGCTGCGGCGTGTCAAGCTTCCCGACTCGTGGATTTACGCTTTCTTCACCGGACCTCCCGAGGCCCCCGAGCTACGGGCATTCTTGCCCCGCCCTACCATCGGGAATCACCATCGAACATCAGAGCTGAAATGCATCGGGCACCCAAGTGAAAACCCACCCGCCTACCCTTAGGTCCAAGGCGACGACATCGAATCGGCAGGGTTGGTCCGTGGGATTCCGGGCCAGATAGTAGGAAGCCGCCCTGGCGATACGCCGTTGTTTCTTGATCGAGATCGCTTCCACCGCTTCGCCGAACGCGCGATTGGCACGAGCCTTGATCTCCACAAAGCAGAGAACGCCCTCGAGCTCGGCGATACGGTCGATCTCGCCGGACCTACAGCTGTAATTGCGTTCGAGAATCCGGTACCCGCGCTCGACCATCCACTGCTCCGCCTCGTCCTCCCCCAAACGACCTTGGGCACGGGTATCGGGTAGGTCTCGGAAGCGGGATCCAGCCACCGGCCGCTCCCGACTCAGGTCAACCCGAGCTTACGGATTTGCCGTTTGACCTTCTCTCGACGGAGACCGCGCAAATGATCGATGAAGAGGACCCCATCTAGATGGTCCACTTCATGGCAAACCGCGCGCGCTTCGAAATCCTCGGTTTCGAAAGTGAAGCGCTCACCGTCGACATCCTGGGCCTCGACCTCGATTTTTCGTGGCCGAGCCACCTTCTCCGAGATGTCCGGGATCGATAAACAGCCCTCGAAGTCGGTGACCTTGCCCTCCTGGGAAACGATCTTGGGGTTGACCAAGACCTTCAGCGCCCCCTCGGCTTTGCCCACCGAGACGTCGACAACCGCCAATCGCTTTTCAATGCCCACCTGCGGAGCCGCCAAGCCGACACCGGGAGCGGCGTACATGGTTTCGACCATATCTTCCACCAAGCGGCGAAGGTCGTCATCGAACTCCGTGACTTCTGGGCAGTCCACCCGTAGCACTGAATCTGGAATCAATCGAATCGGCAATATGGCCATAGCTAATCTGAACCGACAAATATCGGTGAATCGGAATCCGTCAGGTCGAGAGCCGAGTGAATCTGTGGATCTCAGCTCCGTTGAAGTTTCTGCAGGGAGGCGAGCACATCCCGGTCGTTATGCTGCTGACGCAGCACGCTGATGAAGGCCCGAGGATCCGGATGTCCGGACATGGTGGTCTGCATGCCGTTTCGATCGAGCGTGAATACCTTGGCGTCCTCGACAATCTTATAGGTCGCGGGCCAAACCGAGTGCTCGAGCAACGCGGAATCGCCGATTAGATCGCCGGTGGAGAAGGTCCGCAAGCCGAAGTATTTTCCGTTGACCGAGGCTCCCGCCTCGATCACCCCTTCAACGATCAGATGGATCAGGGGTAGGTTCCCGCCGACTTCCACCAGAACTTGCCCGGCCTTAAGCCGCTTCAGGATCATCACCGAGAAGAGCTTCTTGAGCTGCTCACCGTCGAGCTGCGCCACGAGATGACTCTTGGCGATCTTATTCCACATCATTTCGATTTCGAGCGCCGAGTTGGCCGCCGAGGATACCTGGGTCGAGCTGTTCATCATCAGCCCTTCGATGGCATAGCTCCGGCGGTGCTCCAACTTTTTCATGGAGCGATATCGATTGATGCGCTTGGGCAGCTGATCGTCGCCGGGAGCCAGCTTGGCAGCCTTCGACAGCAGGGCGATGGCCTTGTCGAAAAAGCCGTCGTCGGCCATGGAGTCGGCGACAAAGATGTACGAGTCCAGGGCCCTCGTCACGTTCTTCAACGAGACGTAGACCTCGGCAATTTTCAGATGGGAATGCAGATCCTTCGGATAAAGCCTAGCTCGTTGTTTGAGCTCTTCGAGGGCTTCCTCATAGCGTTCGAGGGTAATCAGATCCTCGATCGAGAGATCTTTACCGTCTTCGGGATTCGCAAGACCCTTTTTCTTGCGCCCGAAAATTTTGTTGAGCAAAACGAATTCCTCCGAGGCTGGGGTGGGCTTCTCGGATGGCCGCATCCCCAGATTCAACACGGACCGATCGAACAAAGTGGGAATTGAAAAACAACAACGAGTCGCTCAGGATCCCGTTGATTATACCCGATTTGCGCCGTTTGGCAGCCCGTCTCTCCATATCGCTCGGTTCCTAGGCAATAATCGCGTACAATCGCCGTCCCATGGCGCTCGAGCGGCTTTACCTCTTCACCTTCGTCATCTACTGCACCACCGTCGGCACGGTCCTCGTGATGATGCCTTGGTCCCCAGCCTGGGATCAGCTTCTCCTACACCTGCCCTTCGACGACATTCGGCTGCTACAGAGTCCGTGGCTGCGCGGGCTCTTGACTGGATTCGGGCTGGTCCATCTGATCTGGAGCGTGCACGATCTCAACCTCGTGTTGAATCCGAGCTTGCTCGCGGACCATCGGTCCGTCCAGCCTTCCCATGGCGGACGTCGTCAGCCGACGGAATCCGCCGAGCCGGAGGGCACCGAGTCGGAGGCAGACGGAGCGAGCGGCACTTCCGAGCCGACTCCGCGCTGACCCATGGCCGTTCCCAAGCTGATGGCCATCTCCGATGCGACGGCACGCCGGCGGGCGAGTCGTGAGGATGGCGCGAGCCGTTTTGAGGATCATCTGAAGCGGTGGGTCGAGGCGGGCGTGGATTCGATCCAGATTCGCGAAAAAGACGCTCAGACTCGACAGCTATTCGGCCGGGCTCGTCGGGCCGTGGAAGCTTTCGGCGGAAGTCTCAATATCTTGATCAACAGCCGAGCCGACGTGGCGGTGGCAGCCGGCGCTCAAGGCGTGCATTTGCCCGCCCGTGGGATACCGCCGGCGGCGATCCGAAGACGCTTCGGTGATCGGGTCACCATCGGGGTATCCACCCACTCAATCGAAGAAATCCGCAGGGCCGCGGCGGAGGGAGCCGACTACGCGACCTTCAGCCCCATCTATGTGACCCCGAGCAAAGCTGCATTCGGACCGCCCCAAGGTCTTGCAGCCCTGGAACAAGCGACCCGCTTCGGCTTGCCGATCATTGCTTTGGGCGGCATCCGCCCCGAGGTCGTCGGTGAGGTGCTGGCCGCCGGGGCTTCCGGCGTCGCCGCGATTCGGGCATTTCACCACCGATCATCCCTGGATGAGCTGGTGGCGGCATATGGGCAAGCGACAGGAGGCGAGGAATCCTGATGGCGATCCTTGGAATCGGCTCGGACATCGTCGAGCTTCAGCGAATCGAAAGAATCCATCGGCGACACGGCGAGGCGTTCATCCGTAAGATCTGCCGTGAAGGAGAAGCCAAGCCACGGACCGGCCCGGCTTTGATCGAACACCTCGGCGGCCTCTTCGCCGCCAAGGAGGCCGGATTGAAAGCCCTCGGCACCGGCTGGGCTGAGGGCCTCGGCCTCTCGCAGATCGAGGTGGCTCACCGACCTTCGGGGGCGCCGTTCCTGCGAATGCATCGAGCCGCGGCGGAACGGGCCGAAGCCATGGGAGTGACCCGAGCTCATCTGACCATCAGCCACGAAAAGCATTATGCCGTGGCATTCGTGATACTCGAAGGACCCTGATCGTGCTGAAACAAAAGGCTCCCTATCTCATCATCTCCGTGGCTGTGCTGCTCTTGGATCAATGGAGCAAGCGGTGGATTGAGCATCGGCTCGCTCTTTTTGAAGTGGAGCCCGTGATCCCCGGCTTCTTCAATTTGACCCACGTCCAAAACACCGGAGTGGCTTTCGGCATGCTCGCTTCCCACGGTGACAACACGGGAACCCTGCTGCTGATCGGCTTGGGCATCGCCGCCTTGGGCTTCGTCGGCTTCTATTTCTACTGGGTTCCACTATGGGACCGGATGCTGCTGACCGCGCTCGCTTTGGTGGTCGGCGGTGCGATCGGCAATCTCATCGATCGGGTGCACCAGGGCGGTGTGACGGATTTCCTCGACTTCTATGTCGGCACCTACCATTGGCACACTTTCAACGTGGCCGATAGCGCGATCTCCGTAGGAATCGCCCTGATGCTGCTGAGCAGCTTTCGCTCGCCGCCGGAGCAGGCCCAGGACGATGAGGAAGGCGATGAGCAAGGATCCGATAGGCCCGAACCCTGAATTCCCCCATGCCTGCCGACGACGACATCCTCCAGTGGACCGTGCCCGAAGAAGCCGCGGGAGAGCGCATGGACAAATACCTGGCTTCTCACCTGGGTTGCCCCAGGAACCGTGCCCAGCGGTGGCTCAAAGAGGGTCGGGTCGAGCGAGACGGCAAATCCCCCAAAGCGTCGGACCCGGTCCTAGCCGGCCAAAGGCTGATCGTCCGTCCGCCGACTTTGAGCGTCGAATCCCAGATCATTGCCGAAACGGGCGAGCTCAGAATCCTGCACGAAGACGAGCACCTAGCGGTGGTCGACAAGCCGGCCGGGATCGCGGTACATCCCGGTGCCGGGCGACCCACCGGCACCCTGGTCCACCGGCTGCTGGGGAGATATCCCGAGATCCAACAAATCGGCGGTCCTGGGCGTCCCGGTATCGTGCACCGCTTGGACCTCGACACCACCGGGGTCATGGTCATCGCACGAACCGACGCGGCTTATCTCGGCCTTTCTAAAGCCTTTGCCGAGCGGCGGGTTCAAAAAACCTACAACGCCATCGCCCACGGTCACCTCCGGCAGAACCTGACCCTCGACCACCCCATCGGCCGCCATCCCCAAGATCGCAAGCGCATGGCCGTGCGTTCCGACGGACGACCAGCGGTATCCCACGTGCGCCCCCTGGCGGTGGTGGAATCGGTGGCGTCGGCGGTGGAGATCGATTTGGAAACCGGCCGCACCCACCAGATTCGGGTGCATATGAAAGCCGCCAAACATCCGTTGGTGGGCGATCCCGTCTACGGCGAGGCCCGGTGGAAGGGAGCGCCGCCCCGCTTTCGCAAGACGCTGGAACGCTTCCCCCGACCGGCCCTACACGCCCGGTGCCTGCGATTTCGGCATCCGGTAACGGACCTCGACCTCGACCTCGAGGCCCCCGTGCCGGAGGACCTGCTCAGCCTATGGCAGAAGCTCTCGGGCGGACCTTGGCCAGAATCGTCGGACTTATAGAGACCCGACCACCTCTTCGATGACGTCGAAAACCCGATGACATTCGTCGTCGGTGATGACGTAAGGCGGCAGAAAATAGACCACGTTGCCGAGCGGTCTCAGCAAGATGTCACGGTCCAAGAAGGCCTGCTGCAGTCTCGGCCCGAGCCCATCCAAATAGCCGCCTTGCCCCTCGGGCGAGACATCAAAAGCCGCCATCGGCCCCAACACTCTTCCGTTGAGCACTCGAGGCAGCTCCGCCAATCGCTCCATCCGCCCCTGAAACAGCCGCTCCAGCCGACCAATGCGTGCCAGGCATTGGCTATCGTCAAAGAGCCGTAAGCTTTCCACCGCCACCGCGCAAGCCAAGGTATTCGCTGTATAGCTGTGTCCGTGAAAGAAGGTCTTGGTGCGGTCTCGGGATAGAAAGGCTTCGAAGATTTCCTCGCTCGCCAGGGTGGCGGAAAGGGGTAAATAGCCGCCGGTCAACGCTTTGGAAACACACAGCAGATCCGGCTCGACGCCCGCGTGCTCGCAGGCGAAAAACCGACCGGTGCGGCCAAAACCGGTGAAGATCTCGTCGGCGATCAAGGGAATTCCATGTGCGCGAGTCAGGTCTCGTATGCGTCTTAAATATTCCGCCGAGTGGATGCGCATGCCCGCCGCTCCTTGCAGGATGGGCTCCACCAACACCGCGGCCACGCGATGCCCCTCCCGCTCGAGCAGATGCTCGAGATCCTCACCGTGATCGTCCCGCCGGCTCGAATCGGGGGTCGCCAACCGACGAACCTCGAAAAAAAGATCCTGGAACATATGGTGAAACACCCCCGAGCCACCGGCGGCCATGGTGCCGAAGGTGTCACCATGGTAAGCATCGTCCAAGGCGACGAAGAGCCGGCGCTCGGTCTCCCCACGGAGCTGCCAAGCCTGGTACGCCATCTTCATAGCCACCTCCACCGCCGTGGATCCGTCGTCCGAATAGAACACCCGCGGCAGATCGCCCGGTGCCCGCGCCACCAGCTCAGAAGCCAATCTGGCCGCGGGCTCGTGGGTAAATCCGGCGAACATCACGTGCTCGAGCTCGTCGGCTTGCCTGGCCAAAGCCGCGTTCAAGCGCGGATGGCTATGGCCGTGGATATTCACCCACCAAGACGAGATCCCATCCAGGATCCGTCGGCCGTCGGGGGTGATCAAGTAGACCCCGTCACCCCGAGCAACGGGAATCGGAGGCGGCGAGGTCAACATCTGGGTGTAGGGGTGCCACAAGTGGCGGCGATCGAGCTCAGTCCAATCCGTCACGATATATCCTCATGCCTCTTTGACGGGGGCGGTATCTTTGTCGGTGCGGTCGGCTAGTCTACGTCGACCCAGGCCGTGAGAAAGTATGGAAACGATGACAATCCGCTCCGACTCCTCCGCTTCCACCAGGGCAGAGCCCGCCGACCACCGAGAGATGGCCGCCATCGCGCCTCGCCCTTCCTGGACGGTCTTGCCGGCGGTCGATAGCTGGAATGAGCCCCCCGCCTCTGTGCTCGAATACCTGACGGTGAAATTCCCCCGCATTTCACCCTCCACGTGGCTGGACCGAATGCGCAGAGGTTTGGTGATCGACCGTGACGGCCGTCCCTTGGATCCCACGGCGCCGTACCGTGCCCACCAGAGAGTCGGCTATTTTCGAGAGCTGAAGCGGGAAGAGGTCAATCCTCACCAGGAAAAGATCCTCTTCCAATCGGATCGCCTGTTGGTGGTCGACAAGCCTCCTTTTCTGCCGGTCACGCCTTCCGGACGTTTCGTCAACGAATGCCTGATCTATCGGGTCGAAAGGCGATTGGGGCTCGAGGGAATCGCGCCCATTCATCGGTTGGATCGAATGACCTCAGGCTTGGTGTTGCTCTCGAGCTGCCCGTCGGCCCGTGCGGCCTACGGCAGCCTCTTCGAGCAGAATGCCGTCACCAAGACCTATCAAGCCTGGTGCTCGGCGCCACAGAAGCCGGCGACCGACTCTTGGACGGTGGAGAGCGTGATCGAAAAAGGCGACCCCTGGTTCAGAATGCGATCCCGTCCATCTGCAGGCCCTGGGGATCCTGCCAACTCCAAAACCCTCGTCCGCTTGCTCGACTGGCAGGACGGAGTCGGCCATTTCGAGATGCGACCGGTCACCGGCAAGACCCACCAGCTTCGCGTTCACATGGCCTCCCTCGGATTTCCGATTCTCCGCGACCCCCTCTACCCGAAGCTCAAAGACAAGGCGCCGGACAACTTCCAGGCACCCATGGCTTTGTGGGCCGGCGCGCTGAGCTTCAAGGACCCCTTCTCCGGCGGGCATGTCCGATTTCAAAGCACTCTCGATCTTCTGACCCTGGGTTTTGCCGACCCCCGGTGACCGCCGATGGCCACCTACCCAACCTTCAAAGTGACCGAATTCGGACACATTGAGAAAGAAGTGACCGCCGGCAACCACCCCACGGTCCACGGACCACCTACTCCAGCGCCCGGACAGATAACCGTAAAGTCCATGAAATCAGCAGATAGATGACCTAGACGAGGCTCTTCCAGCTTCACAAAACCCGTGAGGCACCGCCGGCACGAGGATTGCTTATTCTCGTAGGCAGAGAGCGGGCTCCGAGAGAGTGGGGTTCCGCGGAGACCAACACACCAAGTCGCCGTCACTTTCTTCCAAGAAATTCAACAAGAAAGACGGCGCCGGAATCGTCACCTCGATCGCCTGGTCTTCCCGGAATCTCATTTTCTTCGGAGCTTCTTTTTTTGCCCAGACTTCTTGCCCGACCATCCTGCCCGCCCTGAGGCTCAGATCGAAAGCTCGCCGCGCAGCACCAGCATCGCGCTGCCCTCGAGATCGACTCGATCTCCCCGCACCCGGATCCCCACGTAGCCACCGCGCTTGGAAGCCTGGAAGGCTCTCAGCTCCGTCTTTCCCAGACGGTCGCTCCAATAAGACGCTAGGCAACAATGGGCAGAACCGGTCACTGGATCCTCGTCCACGCCGACAGCCGGACCAAAGAACCTGGACATGAAATCGACACCGGGTCGTGACGCCTCCGAGGTCACGATGATCCCCCTTGCGTCCGTGGATTGCAGGGCCCGGAAATCCGGTCTCAGATCGCGCACCTGCTCCGGACGTGGGGTGACCACCAGGACATCGAACCGGCTACGAAACACGCCGATGACCTCCGAAGGGTCCAGCCCGAGAGCTTCCAACAAGCCCTCGGGAGCCGCCGTCGCCTCCACGTCTAGGCGCGGGAAATCCATCCGATAAAGGTCACCGATTTTCTCGACCCTCAGCTCACCGCTACGACAAAAGAAGACCACCGTCTCGCCATCTGCCAGACCGCCCAGCAGGCTCAACACGTGGGCGGTCGCCAACGTGGCATGGCCACAGAGATCGACCTCCGCCGCGGGAGTGAACCAACGCAGCCGATAACCTCCCGTCTCCGGCCAAAAGAAGGCCGTCTCCGACAGGTTCATCTCCTCCGCCAAGCTTTGCATCCAACCGATGTCACGGGGCCCATCGAGTGGGCAGACCGCCGCCGGATTTCCGGTGAACGGCCGCTCGGCAAAGGCGTCGACTTGAAAGATCTCGGTGGCCATCGTGTTTTAAATAAACGTGTTCTAGACCAATACGCCCTAAACCACCACGTTGACCAAGCGACCGGGCACGACGATGATTTTCTTGGGAGTCTTGCCCTCGATGAACCGCTGGGCGTTCTCCGACGCCAAGGCCAAGCGTTCGAGCTCTTGCTTCGGGGTGTCTTTCGGCACCTCGAGACGATCTCGGACTTTACCCATTACCTGCACCACCACGGTCACCATATCCTCGACGCACAAGGCTTCGTCATGGGCGGGCCAAGGCTCCTGCACAATCAGGCCGGGATCGGTGTCACCGGCCAGGAGATGCCAGGCCTCCTCGGCCAGGTGGGGCGCGTACGGAGAAAGGACACGCAGGAAGTCCTGAACGATTTCACGGGGCAAGGTGTCGGCCTGGGTCGCGTCGTTGACGAAGACCATCATCTGAGAAATCGCGGTATTGAACCTCAATCCCTCGGTGTCCTCAAAGACTTTTTTGATCGTCTTGTGCAGAGACTTCCGCAGCTCGGGCTCACTGCCGGCGGGCTCGTGGGTCAGCTTGTCGGAAAGCTCACCGGTGCGCTCGTCGACCACCAAGCGCCAAGCGCGAGCCAGGAATCGGTAGACCCCTTCGACGCTCTCCATTTGCCACGGCTTGGTTTGCTCCAGCGGCCCCATGAACAGCTCGTAGAGTCGCACCGAGTCGGCACCATATTCCGCGATCACCTCCATGGGATCGACGCCGTTGAGCTTCGACTTGGCCATCTTCTCCACTTGCACCGACAGGGGCTCGGACTGCCCGGGCGCAAAGAACGAGCCGTCCCTGGACTCCACTTGGTCCTTGGGCCAGTATTTGCCGGATTCGTCCTTATAGCTCGTCGCCAGGATCATGCCCTGGTTGAAGAGCTTCTGGAAAGGTTCCTTCGACTTCACCAAACCGCAGTCGTAGAGCACCTTATGCCAGAACCGGGCATAGAGCAGGTGCAGCACCGCGTGCTCGACTCCGCCCACGTAGAGATCCACGGGCAACCAATATTCCTCGAGCTCCGGTCGCCAGGCCTGCTGCTCGTTTCGCGGATCCAGGTAGCGCAGGTAATACCAACAAGAGCCCGCCCACTGGGGCATGGTGTTGGTCTCCCGAACACCCTTGCGACCGTCCGGCAGCTCGACCATCAGCCAGTCGTCTCCGCCCCGGGCCAATGGCGGCCGGCCGTCGTCCGTGGGTCGGTATTCGTCGATCTGAGGCAGGGTGATCGGCAATTGATCCGCGGGCAAGGCCACCACCTCGCCGTCTTCCAAATGCGCAATCGGGAAGGGCTCACCCCAATAACGTTGACGGGAGAAGAGCCAGTCGCGCAGCTTGTACTGCACTTTCGTCGTGCCCAGGCCCTTCTCCTCCAACCAGGTGATGATCTTCGCCTTGGCCTCCTCGACCTCCAAGCCGTCGAGGAATCCCGAGTTGATGGCGGCGCCTTCTCCGGTATAGGCCTTGCCGTCGAAATCCGCCGGCGGCTGCACCGTGCGGATGATGGGCAGGTCGTAAACCTCGGCGAAATCCCAATCCCGCTGATCCTGGCCCGGCACCGCCATGATCGCGCCGGTGCCGTAGGTCATCAGCACGTAGTCGGCCACCCAAATGGGGATCTTCTGGTCGTTGACGGGATTGACGGCATAAGCACCGGTGAACACACCGGACTTCTCCTTGGCCAAATCCGTGCGCATCAAATCCGTCTTCTGTGTGGCTTCCGCCACGTAGGCCCGCACGGCGTCGCGCTGCTCGTCGGTGGTGATCGCGTCCACCAGCTCATGCTCCGGAGCCAACACGCAATACGTGGCGCCGAAGAGGGTGTCGGGACGGGTGGTGAAGACGGTGAATTCGGCGTCGTCCGCTTGATCGGCGATCCGGAAGACCACGTCCGCGCCGGTGGATTTGCCGATCCAATTGCGCTGCATCTCCTTGACCGATTCCGGCCAATCCACCAGATCCAATTCTTGCAACAGGCGTTCCGCGTAAACAGTAATCTTGAGCATCCACTGGCGCATATTGCGCCGCTCCACCGGATCTCCGGTTTCCACGTACTTGCCGTCCTTGACCTCCTCATTGGCCAGAACGGTGCCCAAAGCCGGACACCAATTCACCGGCACCTCGGCGAGGTAAGCCAGATCTTTTTCGTAGAGCTGGAGGAAGATCCATTGGGTCCAACGGTAGTAGTCCTCGTTGGAGGTTGAAATCTCACGGCTCCAATCGTAGGAGAAGCCCAAGCGTTTGATCTGGGTGCGGAAATTGTCCACATTTCGCTTGGTGATGATCGCCGGGTGGATGCCCTCACGGACCGCGGCGCGCTCGGCCGGCAACCCAAAGGCGTCCCAACCCATGGGGTGCAGCACGTTGTGCCCGGTCATACGCTTGAATCGAGCCACCACATCCGTGGCCGTATATCCTTCCGCGTGTCCGACGTGCAGACCCGAGCCGGACGGATAAGGGAACATATCGAGAACGTAGAATTTAGGCTTGGACCGAAGCTCGTCGAGCTCCGTGGGCGTGCGGAAGGCTTCTTCGTCCTCCCAGGTCTGCTGCCACTTCGGCTCGATCTCTGCTGGGTTGTAGCGCATGGTTTCGTCCTCGAATGCCTTTCGGATCCCCGAGCGGCTGTGGGCTCGGGATCCCTCTATGCGATCCAAGCGGTCGCCGGGGACCGCGCGTGAAATGGGACGGCAGGATAGCAAGGGCCCGGCGAAAGGGACAAGCCTTAGCCGATCGCTCCGTACCCCGCGGGGGTGCCGTCATTTTTTCTGTCCTCTCAGGGGGACGGGGCTCCGTCCCTTTGGGACAGCGCCCAATGCTTCGAGAGCGAGCGACGGCGATAGAATGGTCGTCTGCTCCTGCTCTGTGTCCTGGTATGAGCCGGCACGCGGCTTGCTTTGAATACCCCTCGTGGAAGAGCGGTCCCGAGCCCGAAACGCCCTATGCTCCCAAGGATCTACACCTACGCGCTCGGATCTCAGTGAGCCTCGCTCCATCGCTCTTCCGCCCAGTCTTCCAATGTTGTTCCTCGACTGTTGTTCCTCGACCGACACCGCTTCCAGCCAATATGAGCCATTCCATTCCACATTCTCCGAGGCATCGATCCACCGTCAGGGAGCCCATGCCGTCGGTTGGGATCTGGCTCCCGCTGCTCGCGGCGGCGAGCCTGGTGGCTTTGGTCCTCATTGCCGTCGCGCCCTCGGTCGACGCGCAATCCGGAAAACGGAATGAAAAGCTTCTGCCACCGCCGGGTTTCGTCGAAACCGTGGATGTGCGGGTGGTCGAGCTGGAGGCGGTCGTCGAGCACAAGGGCAAGAGGATCGAGGGGTTGTCCGCCGATGATTTCCAGCTTTGGGTCGACGGTGAGCTTACACCTATCGACTTTTTCTCAGAGATCAGGTCCGGCACTCTGGCCGCCACCCACTCAGCCAATTCAAAGGTCGAGACTAGGTCGCTGCCGATTCAGCCGTCGCCCAAGCTCAGCGAGCTGAGCGAGTCGGCGGTGGTACCGAATTACTTCTTGGTCTTCATCGACGACTACTTCTCATTGCCCACCTATCGGAATCAGGTGCTCTCCAACCTGCGAAAGCAGCTCGACGTGCTGCGGCCCGAGGACCGCATGGCGATCGTCGCCTACAACGGCCGGATGGTCGAGATGTTGAGCGATTGGAGCGCGGACCGCAGCCAATTGGAGCGTGCCCTGGATCAAGCTTCCGATCGACCTGCCTACGGGCTTCAACGGCGCAGCGAATGGCAACAAGCGCTGAGCCGCATGCACTATCGCAGCCATCGGGTCCCCGGCTCCAGCTTTACCAGCATCGGCTTCTCCGGCGCCGGCTCCGCAGGCCGTTTCGCGGGATCGGGCCCAACGGTGGTGATCGAGTCGGATATCGCGACCAAGGTCTCGAGGGTGGCCGACGCGGCCGCTTCGAGCCTACGCGCCTTTGCCGGGCCCTCCGGCCGTCGCATGTTGGTGCTGCTCTCCGGGGGCCTACCTAGCCTCGGCACCTTCGGCCTACCGACGGACTACCGCGGTTTGTTCGGCACCCTCGCCCCACTGGCCGCTTCCCAGGACGCCCGCTACCTTTTCAGCCCAGTGGTCGAAGCGGCCAATTTGCTCGGTTTCACGATTTACCCCGTGGACCTGACTCGCCTCAGCTCTTCCTACGGAGCGGCGGAAGCCGGGTCCCTGAGGGAGGCCGACCTCATTCGCCGCAATGAGCGCGACAGCGAGGCTATGGTCCAAGATTCGCTGTACTTCTTGGCCGAGCAAACCGGCGGCATCCCCCTGTTGAAAGGAGCTCGGCGACACAGCCTACGCAAAATCGCCGACGATACCCGCTCCTACTATTCGATCGGTTTTTCGCCCAAGTGGCAGGCCAATGACCGCCCGCGGGAGATCCGGCTTCGAACCAAGACGAAAGGACAAAAAGTCCGGGCTCGCCGGGGGTACGCTGACCTCAGCCGTTCTTCGCTGATGTCGTTCAGGGTGGAAAGCGCCCACCAATTCGACGTCCCCCTACCCCGAGCCGCCGAGCTCGAGGTCGAATTCGGAACGCCTGCGGATGCCGGCATCGGCAGGGTGCACGTGCCTCTCAAGGTCCGCATTCCCTTGGACGGAATCGCCCTTCTACCGACCCGCAAAGGCTTGACCGCCAGTCTCGAGCTGCGAGTCGCGGCCACGGACGACCGTGGACACCGCGCGGACCTCGGGGTGATCCCTGTGGAGCTGTCTTTTGCCGACGCGGGCGAGGTCGGTCGAGAAGCGATTTGGAAAACCACACTCAAGCTGCGTAAACGTAATCACCGCCTACTTTTAGCACTCTACGACCCGATCGGTGAGACCCTCCGGGCACGAAGGGTGGAGCTCGAGCTATGACTTTCGGACCGAAGAATTCACCCTCTAGCAACCCGACCTCCGACCCGCGGCTCGCCCCGGGAAAGCCGGCTCACCGACGGATCGCTCCGGTGATCAGCCTGCCGGCGAGCAGGCCGGCAGGAACGTTGGCGGGTCTGTTGTTGGCCTTCTCCGCTTGGATGGCACCGATTTCACAGGCCCAGGGCACCCACACATTTGGCGACGTCATCGACGTGCGGGTGGTCAACATCGAGGTCGTGGTGGAAGAGGACGGCCAGAAAGTGCACGGGCTCGACCCGTCGAATTTCGTCCTGGAGGTGGACGGCCAGGAAATCCCGATCGAATATTTCACCGAGGTATTGGGTGGAATCTCGCGAAAAGTCGACCCAAGCACCGAGGATGAGGGAGCGGTGCCCGCCCTAGCCCCCGGCGAGGCGGTCGGCACCAGCTATCTGATTTTCATCGACGACTATTTTCCGATCAAGCAGGATCGCGACCGGGTCTTGGACGGCCTCATCGAGCAGCTTCCGAATCTGCAACCCCAAGACCGGGCGGCGGTGGTCGCATTCGACGGAAAACGGCTCGAGATGTTGTCGAATTGGAGCCAAAGCCTGCCGGCGCTGACCCGCTCCTTGCAGAAGGCCAAAAGCCGGGACACCCTTGCCCTACAACGCATCGCTCGGAACCGGGCCTTTGAAACCAATCAGGATCTCGGCGAGCTGGAGCTCGGCTTCGACCTTCGGGACTTGGAGTCCGACGACACCTACGCGACCTTTATCGCCGGCTACGACGCCGACCTGAACGTAACCGAGGAGCGCTACGCGCGATTGGTCTTCGGCCAGGCCGACCGGGCAATTCGGGCGGCGGCCGCGACCCTTCGCAGCTTCGCCGGTCCCCCGGGTCGCAAAGTGATGCTGCTGCTTTCCGGAGGCTGGCCCAGCGACCCTTCGTTGTGGGCTACGGGAGATTCCGTGCGCTCCGCCCGAGGCCGGGGAACCACCCGTGGCCAAGGCTTGCTCGCCCCGCTGATCGAAACCGCCAACCTGCTCAGCTACACGATTTATCCTGTGGATGTGCCTGGGGTCAGCGCCTCCCTGGTAGACACCTCGCAAACCACGATCGGCTTGAACGCCGACCGCTTCGGCCTGGCCCTCGACCGAGAACACCAAGAAGAAGCGGCTCTTTTTCAGATCGCCCGGGAAACCGGCGGCAAAGCGCTCTTGAACACCAACCGCATCCGCGCCTTCGAAGCGGTTGTTGCAGATACACGATCTTATTATTGGCTCGGTTTCACCCCTTCCTGGAAAGGAGACGATTCCGGCCACCGGGTGGCCGTGCGGCTGCGAGACCGGAACGGCAAGGTCCGCGCCCGACGGAGCTTTTCGGATCTATCACGCTCGACCGAGGTCAACATGATGGTGGAAAGCACGTTGAGAATCGGCAATCCCCCGAGCGTCGCTCCGCTCCGGGCACAAATAGAGCGGGGATCCCGGGCTGGAATCGGAAAGCGCAAGGTGCCGATCAAAATTGCCATCCCCCTCGGCCAGCTCACCTTTCTGCCCGCCCAAGAGGGATGGGCCGCCGACGCCGAGCTGAGGGTCGCCGTGCTCGACCGAAAAGGTATCACTACCGAAATTCCGGTCGTGCCCATGGCCCTGACCGCGAAAACCCAACCCGCTCCCGATGCGTTCACCGTTTATGAAACTGAAATAAAAATGAGAAACGAGCGTCACGACCTGGTGCTCTCCCTATACGACAAAGCCTCGGGCAAGATTCTCTCAGCGAAGCTGGAAGTGCCTGCCCTATAAGGCTTTAGCCAAACGACACTCGAAAAATCCGGCCTTGGGAAGCCTGCCGTCCGCGGACGGCTCGGGGGCCCCTTTGCCCGAAACACTGCCTAAAAAACACGGCCCGAAATCGATTCGCAACACCGAATACCTCAACCGAGGACGCACCCTAGGAGCCAGCCCATGAGATTCAACCCACACCCCAACACGCCCACCCGACCCAGCTCGAGGGTCACCGCCCCGACGGCTCTCAGGACCCTCATCGTCACGCTCTTATGGCTCACCGCGGTGGTCTTGCCGGCCGGCGCGGACGGCTCAGCCCCCGCCGGAGTGGACGATTCTGTGTTCGGCGAAGCTGTAGACGTTCGCGTCGTCAATCTCGAAGTCGTGGTCGAAGAGCGGGGTGAGCGAGTCCGTGGGCTCACCCCGGACGATTTCGTGCTCGAAATCGACGGTCACGTGATGCCGATCGAATTTTTCACCGAGGTGGCCGACGGCACCGCGGTCCAAAGCATCACCGCAGCCGATGCCGCCGGCGCCGCCCCCAAGAGTGGCGAGCAAGTCTCCACCAGCTACCTCGTCTTCATCGATGAATTCTTCACCGAGCCGGCGGATCGAGATCGCACCGTCCGGGGACTGGTCAACGAGCTGTCCCTGCTACAACCCACGGATCAGATGGCAGTCGTGGCGTTTGACGGCCAATCCGTCGATTTGTTGGCGGATTGGAGCAACAACTCCGACGCCCTCGCCACGACCTTGCAGCGGGCCCTCGAGCGACCGGTCCACGGTCTGAAGTGGCGTCTCGAGGAACGGACCTACGAGACCAATCGCATTCGCCGCTTGCGCGAGGAATCACGCCTCTATCGCCCGGGCCAACGGATCAGCACGCCCCTGCGCGATTCACTCAATCCCTTAGCTGCCGGCTTGAGTGTCGAGGAGCGTCAATTCGCCAGCCGAATTGAAGACGCCACGGAGCACGCAGCCCGGTCCGCGGCGGCCGCCCTGCGCGGATTTGCCCAACCGGAGGGTCGCAAGGTGTTGATTCTGCTTTCCGGTGGCTGGCCCAACGAGGCCGCCCGGTGGGTGGTGCCCGACCTCGACCGTCGCTTCGAGCGCAACGGCCTGCTGCAAGGGGATCGCATGCTCGATCCGTTGACCGAAACCGCCAACCTTTTGGGCTATTCGATCTACGCCGTCGACATGCCCGGCATCGACGCCATCACCGTCGACGCCGGGACCGCCACGGTCTACGAATCGGACAGTGTACGCGAGGTCAGCCGGCAGCGGGAGCTGGAGGAAGAGTTCGGCCTGATCGAGCTCGCCGAACGCACCGGCGGCCAGGCCTTGCTCGACGGTGCCCGCGAGACCGCCTTCTCCCGCGTGGTCGACGACACCCGCACCTACTATTGGCTCGGCTTTTCTCCGACGTGGCAACAAAACGACAGCCGTCACAAAGTGAAAGTACGCGTGGCGCGCAAGGGGCATAAAGTCCGGGCTCGCAGCAGCTTCCTGGATCTTTCGGAGTCCAGCCGTATTTCCATGCTCACGGAAAGCGCTCTGCTGTTCCGAGACACTCCCGATGCCTATCCCTTGACCGCCAGCTTCGGCCCCAGCGAGCGCCGGCGTTTCGGCAAGCGAGAGGTCCCGCTGACCGTCGATATTCCCGTCAACGAGGTGACCTTCCTGCCGACCGCCGAGGGATTCACCTCGGAGCTCGAGCTGAGGGTGGCGGTGGTCGACGAGCACGGCAACCGCGCGGACATCCCGGTGGTCCCCATTACCTACGAAACCGAGCGCTTGCCGGAAGGCCAGGAAGTGGCGACCTACGAGACCCGGGTCCTTCTGCGCAAGAAGGAGCACAACGTGGTGGTCTCCCTCTACGACCGCCTATCCGGCAAGCTCCACTCCACGCGACTGACCCTTGCCTCGCTCTAACCGAGACCCTATGTCGGTACCATCCGCGCTCAGGCGAGCGCGGATTTTTTCGTCCGACAACTAGGTTCCATCCAGCTTGGGCGTCTTCGAGGATCCGGAAGGCGCGGCAAATCACTGGTGGCGCGAGCTCGTAGCGACGCGCGCAGAGTGCCGCGCCGACCACCGAGACAGCATTTCTGGATAGAAGGCAACTAGACGACAAACTCCGGCATTGTATGCTTGGATCCTCAATCCCTTAGGAGCCCATAGGAGTCATCAATATGCGCCGTTTTCCGGCAGCTTCCCATCGCCCGACCAGCACTTACAACAAGCTCTCCATCGTGTCGGCAGCCGTGCTCTGCGCTGTGATCGCGTTCACCGCCGGCCCAAGCGCAGCCCAGGAGCCCGAGGTCTTCGGCGAGGTCATCGATGTCCGGGTGGTGAATCTCGAGGTGGTGGTCACCGAAAAGGGTGAACGGGTCACAGGAATGGGTCCCGATGACTTCGAGCTGTTGGTGGACAAGGAGCCCGTGGCGATCGAATATTTCACCGAGGTCTCCGGCGGCACCGCCGTCGCACGGGACGACAGCGGTGAATCCGCCGCTTTACCCGCCCTCGCCCCGGGCGAGCCCGTGGGCACCAGCTATTTGGTATTCATCGACGAGTTTTTCACCCTCGCCCGCGATCGGGATCGAGTCTTGGACGCCCTATCCGAGCAGCTGCCCAACCTCCAGAACCAGGATCGTATGGCGATCGTCGCCTATGACGGTCGACGGGTGGATATGCTGGCCAATTGGACCGACAACATTCCCGAGCTCACCCGTGAGCTGAGAAAAGCCAAAGATCGCAAAGCCCGCGGTTTGGAGCGATACTCCGAGCGCCGTGTCTTCGATACCGGTCGGGAGCTGGAAGCCGGCGTCAACCGTGGACAAACCTATCTCGGCGCCGACACCAGCTTCGGCGCGGAGCAGGAGCAAATGGCCCTGCGGATCTCTGGTCAAGTGGAGAACGCCGTGCGGGCGGCCACCGCCACCCTGCGCGGATTCGCCAATCCTCCGGGGCGAAAGGTCATGCTCTTGCTTTCCGGCGGCTGGCCGGCCGACCCCATGCGCTGGGTCGCTTCCGAGGAAGCCGGATTCTTCGACGACCGAGGCATTCCCCGGGGCAACGACCTCTTGGGCGACCTGTCGACCACCGCCAACCGGCTGAGCTACACCATCTACCCGGTGGACATGCCCGGAGTCACCTACCAAGCGGTCGACGCGGCGCGGGGCAACGTTCAAGAAGCCAATCTGTCCCAAGAGTCCAGCCGCGTCCGGGAGCAAGAGGAGGAAGCCGCGTTGCTGCAGCTCGCCCGAGAAACCGGCGGCGAGGCCTTCTTAAACGGAGTCCGGACGTCGGCCTTTGAGCGGGCCGTGGCCGACACCCGCACCTACTATTGGATCGGCTTTACCCCTTCCTGGCAGGGCAACGACAGCGAGCATTCCGTAGAAATTCGGGTCAAGCGCAAAGGGCTCAAGGTGAGAACCAGAGACTCGTTCTTAGATCTATCCCGCTCCACCGAGGTCAGCATGATGGTCGAGAGCGCCCTGCTCTTCGGTGGCGCTCCTGGCGCTACCCCATTGGACATTTCGGTCGGCCGTGGCAAGAGATCCGGCATCGGCAAGAGGGACGTGCCGTTGAGCATTCAAGTGCCCCTGCACGAGCTGACCTTTTTACCCAGCGCCGAAGGCTTCGCGTCCGAGGTAGAGCTGCGCATAGCCGTGCTCGATTCCGACGGCAACAGCGCGGAGGAGATCCCGGTCATTCCCTTCGGTTATAAATCACCCCGGGTGCCCGCGCCGGGTGAGGTCGCCTTCATGCCGTTCGAGACCCAGCTGCGCATGCGCAACAAACCCCACACGTTGGTGGTTTCGCTCTACGACGTGCCTTCCGGCAAGATCCTTACCGGCCGGGCCGAGGTTCAGAAACGCTGATCGAGTTGACATTCGCGACGATATCAACATGAAGAAAAGGGGCGTTTCAAGGCCGATCGGTCTATAATCCCGCCCCTGAGCTTGAGCCCCCGAGGGTTGTCCCGGCAGGTCGCCGGATGCGCCCATCCCATGCCTAAGGAAACGACCATGTACAGCGATTGGACGCCCGACTCATGGCAAGGCTTCGAAGCCTTGCAGCAGCCGACCTACGACGACCCCTACGCCCTCGAGGCAGCTGTGGATCGGCTCGCCAAATTGCCGCCCCTGGTGACCTCATGGGAAATCGAATCCTTGAAGAGCCAGCTGGCGGACGCCTGCACCGGCGGTCGTTTTCTGCTCCAGGGCGGCGACTGTGCCGAGGTCTTTGAAGATTGTGAGTCCAACATCATCGCCAACAAGCTGAAGATCTTGTTGCAGATGAGCCTGGTCTTGGTGCACAGCGGCAAACGCCGGGTCATTCGCGTCGGTCGATTCGCCGGGCAATACGCCAAACCCCGATCCGCGGATTTTGAAAAACGGGACGGTCAAAGCCTGCCCAGCTACCGAGGCGATTTGGTCAACGCCCTCGAGTTCGACCCCGAGTCCAGGCGTCCGGATCCCGAACGACTCATTCGGGGTTACGAACGGGCGGCGCTGACCCTCAACTTCATCCGCTCGCTGATCGACGGCGGATTCGCCGACCTCCATCATCCGGAATATTGGGACCTGGATTTCGTTCGCCATAGCCCTAAAGCCCAGGAATACCGGGAGATTGTAGGCGGCATCGGCGATTCTCTGCGCTTCATGGAGACCCTGGCCGGTCGGCAAGTGGGCGAGATCGATCGGGTCGATTTTTTCTCCAGCCACGAAGGGCTGCACCTTTTGTACGAGCAGGCGCAGACCCGTCGGGTGCCCCACCGCTCCGGCTGGTACAACCTGGCCGCCCACATGCCGTGGATCGGCATGCGAACCGCGGATCCCGGCGGCGCCCACGTCGAGTATTTCCGCGGCATCGAAAACCCGATCGGCATCAAGATCGGCCCTGCCATGACCTCGGATTGGTTGCTCGATCTGGCCAAGCGAATCAATCCCGACAACGAGCCGGGCCGCCTGGTTCTGATCCATCGCTTCGGCCACGAATCGATTGCCGACGGTCTCCCACCACTGATCGAGGCGGTAGAAAAAGCCGAGCAGAAAGTCGTGTGGTGCTGTGATCCCATGCACGGCAACACCGTCAAGACCCAAGTCGGGCTCAAAACTCGCCGGTTCGACCACATCATGTCCGAAGTGGAGCAAGCGTTCGACATCCATTCCGAGCTCGGCACCTACCTCGGCGGCATCCACATCGAGCTGACCGGCGACGACGTCACGGAATGCACCGGTGGCGCCCGGGGCCTGTCGGACGACGCCCTGCAACAGCGCTACAAGACGTTTGTCGATCCGCGCCTCAACTACGAGCAGAGCCTGGAGCTGGCCTTGAGGGTCGGTCAACGCATGGCTCGCGCCAATATTGAAGCCTTGATGGAAACACCGGTGGTTTTCTGAGGCAACCCAACTTCCCGAGCCGATCCACGGAGATACCATGAGCGACCCCAAGACCATCCTGATCACCGGAGCCACCCGGGGTCTGGGCAAAGCCCTGGCCGTCCGCTTCGCCGCCGAAGGGCACACCATCATCGGCTGCGGACGCGACCAGAATGCCCTCGAGAGCCTGCGCGACGAGCTCGGTCCACGGCATCTCTTCGATGCGGTCGATGTGGTCGACGACGACGCTGTCGCCGGCTGGGCCGCCAAGGTGATCGCCGAAAAGGGGGCACCCGACATCTTGCTCAACAACGCGGCGCTGATCAACAAACGCGCCCCGCTTTGGGAAGTGCCGGCGGACGAGATGTCGAAAGTGGTCGACGTCAACATCAAGGGCGTGGTCAACGTCATCCGCCACTTCACCCCGGCGATGATCGAACGAGGCTCCGGCGTCATCCTCAACCTCAGCTCCGGCTGGGGCCAATTCGGCGCCCCTGAGGTCGCGCCCTATTGCGCGACCAAATTCGCCATCGAGGGCATGACCCAAGCCATGGCCCAGGAGCTGCCCAAAGGCATGGCCGCGATCCCCCTCTCCCCGGGCATCATCCATACCGAGATGTTGGATCAGGCTTTCGGCGAGGCGGCCTCCCAGCATTGGACACCGGAAGATTGGATCGAGGTCGCGGCGCCGTTCATTCTCGGCCTAGGCCCCGAGCAGAACGGCGAGTCCATCCGCATTCCCGACGCTTGATCCACTGCCCCAGCGGCCAGAATCCGCCTTCACCGCCGATCCAGCCCACTGTGATCGCGAAGCTCGAAGTCACGGGATTATCCGAGGCTAGCCCCCTCACCTGCCACCACTGATAGAGTAATGGCTCAGGCCAGATCCGCGGCGAGCCGCCAACGACTGAGCCTCTCTTTTCTTCATGCTTTGATCGGGCACTCGACCGCGCGCTTGCGCCGGTGCGTCGCTGAGCGCAGTTTTTGAGATCCTAATCTTTATGGAATCCGTTGTCCGGAATCGGCCGACGGAGCCCATTGCATGGAGGTGGGCCCGTGAAAGACGACATTCTTCCGCTGATCACCGCCTGGGACGGTGAGGGCATCGTGGTTCGACACGATGCTCCCACCGGAACCTGGATTTTCATTGCCTTGCATTCCAGCCTGCTGGGTTGCCCGACCGGTGGCACCCGCATGAAGGTCTACCCCGGTCTGCGAGACGCCCTGCGAGATGCCATGCGCTTGGCCGAAGGTATGACCCACAAATGGGCCGGTTTGAATTCCGAGCTCGGCGGTGGAAAAGCAGTGCTCGCCCTCTCCCGGCCCCTGGATGCCGAGGCCCGTCGGGGCCTGATGCACCGGTACGGCCGGCTTCTCGAATCGCTGAATGGTGCGTTCTGCACGGGCGCCGACCTCGGTACGGGCCCCGACGACATGCGCCATGTCGCCGAGGTTTCACAATTCGTGCTCGGGGTCGATCAGAAGACCCACGCCTCCACAGACCCCGGTCCCTTCACCGCTCGCGGAGTGCTCGCGGGTATTCGCTCAGCGGTTCTCCATCGCTTCGGAAAAGAGGGCCTCGATGGAGTGCGGATCCTCATCCAAGGCCTCGGGGGAGTCGGCTCACCACTAGCGGGCATGCTCGCGGCGGAAGGGGCTCATCTCCTGCTCTGTGATGCGGATTCGTCACGGGCCCAACGGATGAGCCAGGACCTACCCAACAGCCACATCGTGCCCATCGACCGGGTTTATACCGAGAAATGCGACGTTTTTTGCCCCTGTGCGGTCGGTGGGATCCTCAACGAGGACTCGATCACGACCATGGGCTGCAAAATCGTCGCGGGATCTGCCAACAATCAACTACTGGAGGAAGACGACGCGGATCGGCTGCATAAATGGGGCATCCTCTACGTGCCGGACTACATCGTCAACGCCGGCGGCGCCATGGCGTTGACTCTCATGACCCAAGGCATTTCCGAACGGGAGGTCCTCGAGCAGCGGGTGGACCGCATCGGCGAGGCGGTCGCGAATATCCTGGAAGAAGCCGCCGCTTCCCAAACCACGCCCTTGAGCACGGCCCGCCGGAGGGTCGACCGATTGCTGAGCCGAAGCAGGTCGGCCCGCAACCGCTCGACCCAATCGTAGGACGACGCCTAAGCGTCCAAGCGGACGAAATTCTCGACGTCGAGTCGCTCGCGCACGGCCTGCCGGAAGGCTTCGGGATCGATCGCCCCCACGGGACCGCCGGTCTCGGCCTCGAGCTCCATCATGAGATCCCACCAGATCTTCTCTCGGCGAGAGATCTCGTCCAGGTCCCGGACTTGGCCGAAGCGTTGAACGAAGCGGTTGTGTCGGCACAGCATGCGGAAACAATGCTCTGAATTCGGTCGGCGGTCGTCGAGGTTGAGGAAACGCACATCGTTGCCCACCTCGTGGATCGGCTGCCCCCATTCGCTGTAGCCGCCGAAGATATTGCCCAGCTTCTCCAGGGCATTCGCCAAGCGCTCTTGTTTCAAACCCGAGAGCAGCTTGGAAAGCACCGGCAGAGTGACGTTGCGATGGGTAGTGGGATCCGCCAGCCGAACGTCGACCCCGAGCTCCTCCTTCACGATGTCGCGAATCTTTTCGGAGGTCACTCGATTGTCGGTGGCCAGGTGAACCCGCTCACCCACGGACTCCGGCCGTTTCAGAGCTGCCAGAATGCCCTCCACCACTCGGTCCACGGGGATCAAATTGATCTCAGCCGACGGATCTCCGGGAAAGATGCAAGCCATGCGCGCCAACGCCGCGGCACGGGTTCGGTCGAATACATTGCCCCGCTTGTGGGAAATGGCCTCATGGGCGCGGCCGAAAACATTGACCGGCGCATTGACCACCTTGGTGTCACCCCGGTTGTTGCCCGCCCGCGACTCACCGATCACGATCGCCGGGCATAGCTGAATCACCCGCAGGTCCCGCTCGAGCATGTATTGCTCGGTTTCGAGGGACGCCATCGCCTTGGTCAGCTCGTAGTAGTTGTTGTAGTAATTCCGCGGGAAGACCACCTGATCCTCCCGGGCCAAATTGCGGCTTTGGCGACCGTGGATGTAGGAGGTCTCAATGGAGAGGTGGGCGACGAAGGGGCTGCCCTCATGCTCTTGCAAAGTACTGGAAAGCTCAAGGGCATTGAGGGTGCCGGCGACGTTGGCCTTGAAGGAGACATCGTACGGATCGTCGAAAGCCACGCTGGCGGCGCAGTGGATGACATGGGTCAGGGTCGTCTTCAGCTCGTCGAAGTCTTCATCGCTGATGCCGAATCTCGGTTCTTCGATGTCTCCGGCGATGAACCGGAATTTCGACGCCATCTCAGAGTCCAGCCAAAGACGCTGAAGCAAGTCTTGCCCGCGTCGCTCCGGCGACAGCACTTCTAGGACCTCTCCCGACTTGCGGTCGCGAATGGTCTTCGGACGGATCAGCACCACCATTTCCACCACGTCCGGGTCGTGGGCCGCCTGCCACATGATCTCCTGCCCCACGAAACCCGTGCCACCCGTGAGCAAGACCCGCAGATTCAGTCGATCCCCTTGACGCACATCCACCAGCTTCATCAGCGCCCGGCCTTTCAGCTTAGAAAGCGTCCGTTCGATTTCTTCAGCGGAATGGGGATGCTTGCGATAGCGGAAGAAATACTCTTTCCGCTTGAGACCGAAGAGGGTCTTGGAAACGGTCTCGGTATCCTTCTTGACGATCTTGCCGATGCGCTCCGAGACCCTATGACCCAGCTCGCGGATTTCCCGCATCCTGGACCGGACCAAGTCCTCGTCCTGGGTCGAGTCCAGCAGCCGTGACATGAATCGGCGAGCCTGGACGTCCGCGGGATGATAATCCCGATGGTGGCTCACCAAGAGCTGCTCCGGACGTATCTCGTCGTCGAGCACCTCCTCGGTGATCAGGCTGACCTTTTCGATATATCGCTCGGGCTGAAAGACCTGGGAACCGGATTCTGCGGCGCTCGGAGCTTCGGCTTCGGGGGAGGACGAGCTGTGCTCTGACATGGAAGACCTCTAGTTGTGATGACGGGAACGCAAAGCTATCCCGCACAGCTGCGGTTGGCAAGGTCCAGCCAGAGCACAGGCGTCACGCCGGCATGCCGCTCCCGCGGCTCACTCCGGACGAGTCAAATGCGCGACCGCCCTGGCGACCACCCGCTCCTGGCGCAAGATGCCGTGGTGCCCCAAACCTAGAGACTCGTGGAGCTCGGCCTTGGGCCAAGCGCGTTGAAGCAGCCGGCTGTCCCCGATCGGCACCTCTTCGTCTTCCAAGTCGTGGAAGATCAGCAGGTCTTGGGACAAGCTCTCCGCCAATGTTTGGGGCTGAACATCCTGCCAACGCAAATCGAGTCGCTTTTCGATCCGCCGACGCATCCGCCCCACCACCTTCGGGGTGAATCCCGTGAGGTCGGAAAAACGTTTGGCGATGGAGCCGAAATCACTCGCCGGCGCCACGTACACCAGGCGTTCCGGAGCCAGTTGGAGGCTCTCGGCGGTGCTCGACATAGAGGTGCTCGACATAGAGGTGCCCAGCATCATGGTAGTGGCCGCGGCACCGAAAGAGTGGGCGATGATCGCGTCGACACCCCCGAGATAGGTGCACACCTCTTCGATCGCCGCTGCGAATTCCGGCAGCGAGCTTTTGCTCCCCGGGGATCTGCCGTGGCCGGGGGCGTCGAAGGCCACCACCCGAAAACCGGCCTCTACCAAAGGCGCGGCAAAAGCACCCATCTGAAGACCTCGACCGCCCCAGCCGTGCACCAGAAGCACCACCGGCCCAGACCAGCCCCAGCTCCACCCCGCCAAAGCCCGACCACCTTGACGCGGAATGGTGATTTCTTCGGCATCGGTAGCCCACCACTGCTCCCGGAGCGGTGCCTTCAGCCGAATAGGTTTCAAGAAAATGCTCTCCGCTAACGACGCAGCGGCTCTGGGGGCCATCAAGCTCAGACCTCGGAAGGCTGCCCGAGCGGTCCCGGGCACGCGGTTTTGGGTCGTACGCGTCAGACCGCTGGAGCCGGAATTAGGACGACCGATCGTGCTTTTTGAAAACGAGCTCTTTCCTGATGAAAGTGCGCTGGACAACATGGAAGGCTCCTTATGGTTGTCTCGAAATTCGGCGATCAGGAATTGGATCGGCCGAAGTGGGGGATTCTGGATCTTTCCAACAAGCGATCAAAGGACGCCCGAGCCCGAAAAGCGGCTTTGGGGTCGTCGAGCAGCCGGTGGAAGTGGTGATAGGCCAGGATGATCGAATAGAGATCGTGGGCGAATTGCTCGACGTCCAGGTCCGCGCGGAAATGCCCTTCGGCGACCGCAATCCGCGCAGCCCGCTCGGCCGTGCTCAAGGCCTCCCTTTGGGTCTTGACCAAATAGTCGCGAAGCGGACCCGGTCGATCATCCAGCTCCGCCGCCGCGGAAATGAACACACAGCCTCCGGGCAGGTCGGCGGATTCGGCCCAAGCCAGCCAATTCTCGAAGAACGCCTTCACCCTGGGCTCGCCGCGGGGCTCCGACAACATGGGCCGGGCCACCCGTTCGATGAAACGCTCTACCGCCGTTTGCAACACCTGAAGCTGTAAGTCTTCCTTCGATGCGAAGTGCGCGAAAAGGCCGCTCTTCGACATCTCAGCCGACTTCGCCACACTGCCGATGGACAATCCTTCCAAGCCGACAGCGCTAGCCATAGCAAAAGCCCGCTTCAGAATGAGAGCTCTCGTCTCCTCTCCTTTGGTCGGCGCTTTCCTCAAATGCCACCTCTACGGTTTTCTTCAGTTCTTCAATGCCTCGACTCCCAAGACCTCGACGGCTTCCGGTGCCACAACTACCCTCTCGTACCCTCTCGGACTCTTCGGCTCCGCGCCGAGGGCCTCGGCTCGCATCAATCAATCAAGGGTCATCCCCCGCCCAGCCAAAATAGCACGACCGTTCGTTTTTTGCCAGAACATTCGAAAATCGGCAAATCAGGCTAGCGGAGCATGAAACACGGACCCACCAAGCTCCAGTAGCATATAGCCGATGCTAAATACGTGGAAAACTTGACACTTAAAGCCTTTTCGCTACAATCAGCCCATCTGGCTCAGATGCCTTTTGATGATTTTCCGATTCCGTCTTGGTGGCGCCCTCGGGCTGCCGCTGCTGTTAGTGTCGTATTGAATCTAGTGTCTTGGTGCAAGCTCTCGTCACCCGAGCCCCATAGATTGACGATGAGCTCCTTCGGAACCCAACTTTCCGGATCCTAGGTGACTTGAAGCACACGATCATTTTTGTCCCCCACGCCCGCGCGAAATTTCGCAAGTGGCGTTTCTCGTCCACCCAGGCTGCGATCGCTATCAGCAGCTTGGTGCTTTTGACTCTCGGTGGTGTGATCGCCACCGTCCTTTACTTCGACACGTCCTTCGATCGCCGCCAGCTGGATGAGATCCAGCAGGAAAACGCGGATCTAAGGGCTGTGAACCAGCGCTTCGAGTCCAGCATTCGCGATCTCGAGACCCAGCTCACCGACTATCAGGATCGGATACATCGGTTGGCCATCGTTGCTGGATTAGCGGAGCTGTCCCCGGCAGCGGGCCCCGGAATCGGCGGTATCGAGCCGAAGGGTGAGCGGCTCGAAGACGACCTCGGAGCCCTGCAAAAGCAGCTGAAAGGGCTGGTCAACAATATGGACCGCCTCGAGGTCGGCCTCGACGAACGCCAGATGAAGCTGTCGAGCATGCCTACCATTGCCCCGGTCAAAGGCATCTACACCAGCTCCTTCGGGTATCGAAAAGATCCCTTCACCGGCAAGCGAGCCTTCCACCAAGGTATCGACATCACCGCCCCGAAAGGTCGCGCGATCCAAGCTCCAGGTGACGCTGTGGTCATCAAAGCGGGACGAGCCGCGGGCTACGGCAATGTGGTCTATCTGGCCCACGGCTTCGGCTTGGTGACCCGCTACGGCCACCTCTCCAAGATCGAGGTCAAACCCGGCCAGAAAGTCCGCCGTGGCGACACCATTGCCCGAGTCGGCAATACCGGCCGCTCGACCGGCACCCATCTTCACTATGAGGTCCGATTGAACGGCCAAGCCGTCAATCCGCTGGGTTACGTGCTCGACTCGATCCGTCATTAGCAGACGCCTCGAGAAGCCCACGCCCCGAAGCCCTGAGCTTCGGCCGAAACAGACCGGCAAGAGCCGGTCTGTTTCCGTTTTGAACCGGTCTTCCGACCGAAGCTCGTGCCGCTGGAAACCCGGCGATCAAAATGCCGTTAAAAGAAGAGCCGGTGCCTTCACTCGCATTCTCACCCATGGAGGAACCGGCGACCGCACAGGAAGGTTGGCTCGCTGGAGGTGAATCTGATAGAAGACTGGGGAATTTCGGACTCTGGTAAACTGTTGGCTCTCATCGAGGGTGCACACAAGGTCCCCTGCACGCAAGGTCCCCTGCACGCAAGGTCCCCAGCACACAACGTTCCCAGCACGAACGAGCTCGAGAGCGTCAACACAGACGAACATTCAAAGACGACGAATTTGCTGCGCGCAAGCCATTCCGGCGTGTCGCAGCTTGGACCGGTGATTCAGCAGCCCAGAAGCTCGGCCGGCCCTATTCCTATTAAGACAGACCCAGGTGCCCTGCACGGCCTCCCAAAGGTGTGCACCGCCTCGTAGATGAGCCTTTTCGGCGAATTGGAGCTCTCCATGCTCAACGCAGTCCTGACCAAGGTGTTCGGCACTCGCCATGATCGCGAGATTAAAAACCTGAAGCCGACCATCGACGGAATCAACGGTCTCGAAGACGAATTCGAGAAATTGTCGGACGACGAGCTCCGCGCCAAGACCGAGCATTTTCGCGCTCGGCTGGCGGATGGCGAAACTCTGGACGACTTGCTTCCCGAGGCTTTCGCGGCGGTGCGCGAGGCGTCGAAGCGCGTCATGGGCATGCGCCACTACGATGTCCAGCTGATCGGCGGCATCGTCCTGCATCGCGCCCGCATCGCCGAGATGAAAACCGGTGAAGGTAAAACCCTGAGCGCGACGCTGCCGGTGTATCTGAACGCATTGGCCGGCAGGGGCGTGCATGTGGTGACGGTCAACGACTACTTGGCCGAGCGTGACGCCAATTGGATGCGCCCCGTCTATGAATCCCTGGGCATGACCGTAGGCGTGATCAAAACCGACCTGCCCAACGACGACCGACGCAGCGCCTATGCCTGCGACATCACCTACGGCACCAACAACGAGCTGGGCTTCGACTACCTCCGGGACAATATGGTGCCCGATGCTTCGCGCATGGTGCAGCGTGGCCATTACTACGCCATCGTCGATGAGGTCGACTCGATTCTGATCGACGAAGCGCGAACGCCGCTGATCATCTCGGGACCGTCCGAAGAGTCGGTGGATAAGTACTACCGAATCGACCGGGTGATACCGAGGTTCGAGCGCGGCGACGAGCACGAGGACGAGAACGGCAACAAATGGACCACCGGCGACTTCCTCGTCGATGAGAAGGCCCACACGGTGACCCTCACCGAAGAGGGTGTGGCCAAAGCCGAGAAAGTGCTCAACGTAGACAACCTCTACGAAATGGAGAACATTGAGCTGTTACACGGTGTTCACCAGGGATTGCGCGCCCATCATCTCTACAAAAAAGACGTCGCTTACCTGGTCAAAGACGGCCAGGTGATCATCGTCGACGAATTTACCGGCCGCCCCATGCCCGGTCGCCGATGGTCCGACGGCCTGCACCAGGCGGTGGAAGCCAAAGAAGGGGTGCGCATCGAGCGCGAGAACCAAACCCTCGCCACCGTCACCTTCCAGAATTACTTCCGCATGTACGAAAAGCTGGCGGGCATGACCGGTACCGCGGAGACCGAGGAGGCGGAGTTCGGTGAGATCTACGATCTCGAGGTGACGGTAATCCCCACCAACAAGCCGATCGCCCGCATCGACTACCCGGACGCCGTCTTCCGGACCGCACGCGAAAAATGGAATGCGGTGGTGGACGAAATCCAGGACTGTCAGCAGCGGGGCCAGCCCGTGCTGGTGGGCACGGTTTCCATCGAGAGCAGCGAGATGCTGTCGAAAACCCTGAAGAAACGCGGCATTCGACACGTGGTGCTCAACGCTAAATTCCACGGCCGAGAAGCGGTGATCGTCGCCCAGGCCGGTAGCAAGGGCTCGGTGACCATCGCCACCAACATGGCGGGTCGCGGTACCGACATCGTGCTCGGCGGCAACGCCGAGGGCCTGGCCCGGGCCGAGGCGGATCCCGAGACCGAGCCGGAAAAATTTGAAGAGGCGCTGGCCAAATTCCAGGAAATCACTCGCCGAGAACGGGTTGAGGTTCTCGAAGCCGGTGGTCTGCATATCCTGGGCACTGAACGCCACGAATCCCGCCGGATCGACAACCAGCTGCGGGGTCGATCCGGTCGTCAAGGCGACGCCGGCTCGTCGAGGTTCTTCATCTCCCTGGACGACGACCTCATGCGCATCTTCGGCGACAACACCCAGCGGGTGCAGAACTTGATGGGCAAGCTGGGTATGGAAGACGGCGAGGCCATCGAGCACAAGATGGTCACCCGCGCCATCGAGCGTGCTCAGAGCCAGGTGGAAGGGCGCAACTTCGAAATCCGCAAGCACCTGCTGAAATATGACGACGTCATGAACAAGCAGCGTGAGGCGGTCTACCAGCTACGCCAGGAAGTGCTCGACGACGATAGCGGGGAGGATCTGGTCAGAACCCTTTCCCAAGAGATCCTCGAAAGCTCGATCAGCCAGAGCTGCACCGAGGGGGCGGACCCGCGAGATTGGAATCTCTCGGAGCTGAGCAAGGACGTGCTCCACTTCTTCGACATCGACGTCAACAAAGTCGAAGGGCTCGATCTGGAAGAGCTCGGTATCGAGGAGCTGCGCACTAAGCTTTGGGGTCTGGTGGACGGCAAATACACCGCCAAAGAGGAAAAGCACGGCGCGGAAATCATGCACAAGCTGGCGCGGTCGGTCTTCCTCAAGGTGCTCGACGATGCCTGGAAGGATCACTTGCTGGCCCTCGATCATCTGAAGGAAGGTATCAACCTGCGCGCGCACGGCCAGAGGGATCCGCTCAACGAGTACAAACGGGAGAGCTTCGATCTCTTCGGCGAGATGAAAGAACGCTACGAAGATCTGGCGATCCAGAATATTTTCCGAGTCGAGCCGATCAGCGAGGAGGAAATGGCCGAGCGCAGACAGCGAATGATCGACCGCATGCGCGAGCAAATGCGCCTTTCCGCCCCGGCTAAGTCTTCGGCCCCGGTCCCCAAGACCATCCAGCGCACGGTCCCAAAGGTTGGGCGAAACGATCCCTGCCCTTGCAACTCGGGCAAGAAATATAAGAAGTGTCACGGAGCACCGAAGAGCGCCTGATCGGCACGCCGATTCATGAGCTTCTTCGCCGACAAAGTCGTGCTCGTCACCGGCGGTGCCTCGGGCATCGGCCGGGCCTTGGGCACGGAGCTCGGACGGCGAGGCGCCAGGGTGGTCTTCGCGGATCTGGACGCCGACGGCGCCGAGTCAGCCGCCCGACACAGCCGCGAGCTGGGGGCCGCTGCGGAATCCATGGCGCTGGACGTGACGGATCTCGAGGCGTTCCAACAACAGGTCGACGGGCTGACAAAATCCCACGGCCGCATCGACATCCTGTTCAACAATGCCGGTATCGGTGTCACCGGAGAGTTCCGCGACCTGCCCAGCGAGGCTTGGTCGCGGGTCATCGAGGTCAATCTCAAAGGGGTGATTCACGGCATCCAAGCGGTCTATCCGCACATGCTCCGTCAAGGTCACGGCCACATTGCCAATACCGCCTGCGTGGCGGGATTGGTTCCCTTGCCCATGACCAGCGCCTACTCCGCGAGCAAGCACGCGGTGGTAGGCCTGTCCGGCTCCATGAGGGCGGAGGCCGCCCGGGAAGGCATCAGGGTCAGCGTGATTTGCCCGGGCATCGTGGACACCGACATGTTCGACTCGATCGAGTATTTCGGTGTCGACAAACAGGCGCTCCTCTCTCCGGTCGGGGGCGCCATGATGACCCCCGAGATCTGCGCCCAGAAGATCTTGCGCGGAGTGGAGAGAAATCGCGCGGTGATCGTCATCGGTTTCCACGCCCGGTTGATGTGGTGGCTCTACCGACTCGCACCTCGGCCCTTCCTGCGCTTGATAGGCTTGGGCTTTCGCCTATTCCGAAAACAGATCCAACATCGATCGCAGTGATTTCTTAGGCCCGCAGCCTCCCCCGACGCCGCCTCTCGACGCCGGCCCACTTCTATTGACCCAGAGCTACCTTCTGTCAACCGACTTCATGTCTATCGATTCCATCTCATATCGCGAAATTACAGACCTGGAAGATCTCGCGCGCTCCTGCGAGCGCTGGCGCACCGCGCCTGCCATCGCCATCGACACGGAGTTTGCCCGGGAACGCACCTTCTACCCCGCCCTGGGCTTGATCCAGCTTTCCGACGGTCGAGAAAATGTGTTGATCGACCCGCTGGAGATCGATGATCTCACCCCCCTGAGCGATCTCTTGATGGCTCCCGAGGTCACCAAGGTCTTGCATTCGTGCGGCGAGGATCTGGAAGTCCTACATCACCATCTGGGAATCGTGCCGAAGCCTTTGGTCGACACCCAGCTGGCCGCTTCCATGGCCGGGATCGACCACTCCATGGGATACGCGCGTTTGGTGGAGCATTTCTGCGGAGTCGAGCTGCCCAAGGCCCACACCCGCTCCAATTGGCTGCGCCGTCCGCTGACCCACGCCCAGAAGCGCTACGCCGCCCTCGACGTCGCCTATCTGCTGGAATGCAACGAAGCTCTCTTGGACCGCTTGGCCGAGCTGGATCGCACGGCTTGGCTGGAGGATGATTGCGATCGTCTGACGTCTCCGGAGCGTTTCCGTATCGACGACCAAGCCACCTTTCGCAAGCTGGCTCGCGGTCGACGTTTGCGAAAGCCACAGCTGGTGGTCCTGCACGAGCTCTGCATGTGGCGGGAGCAACAAGCCCGGGAGCGAGACCTCCCCCGCAACTTCGTGATCCGCGAAGCCGCCCTCGCCGCCCTGGCCCAACGGCGTCCGGCCACTCCGAGCGAGCTCAAGCAGATCAAAGAGCTCGACCGGCGGGACCTCGAGCGGCATGGCAAAACCCTGCTTCGGTTGATCGCGGCCGCGCGGGGTCGCCCGCCCTCCGAGCAGCCTGAGCCCTTGCCGTCACCGATCGACCTTCGTCCTTACAAAGACGTGGTCCAAGACCTGAGGGAGACCGCCCGCGCTTGCGCAGACGACTTGGGGGTCCCGGTCGAGCTGCTGGCGAGCAAAAGGCAAGTCGAGGCCCTTATGCGCCGATACCTGAGCGCCCGGGATCCCGTCCTTCCCAAAGACCTTCGGGGCTGGCGAGCCGAGGTCGTCGGCGGGCCCTTGCTGACCCGATTGAAGCAGCAAATCCCGGATCCCGGCTTCTAATTCCGAAGGCCGCCATTGCTGGTTGCACCTAAGAGCATCATGGTCTATAGTCCTGCCACCAGCTTTCTCGTCTGGGAGGGTGGGACTACGGCCCCGCCTTTTTTAATGGGCACATAAATATGGGCACTTGTTTCCAACATCTAGAAGGATTTGCAGGATTCGATGGACGGCTCGAGCATCGACGAAGATTTACACCGTGAAGTTGTAGCAATCGCCGAAGATTCCGGCTGTGAGCTGCTGCACATTCGATTCAAGAGCCACCTTCTCCAGATCTTTCTCGACCGGCCCGATGGCGGAGTCACCCTCGACGACTGCCAGACAGTGTCGAAGCAAGTTTCGGCCTTCCTCGATGTCCATGACTTCGGCACAAAGAAATACGTCTTGGAGGTCAGCTCCCCCGGTTTGGATCGGGAGCTATTCGGGCCCAAGGACTACGAGCGATTCTGCGGCGATCTCGTCCGGGTCACCTTCTTCGGTGGTCCAGAGCGTAAAAAGCAGACGATAGTCGGCCGTTTGCAAGCTTTCGATCCCGCCGCTGCCGGCGGGGGCCGTGTGACCCTCAGCGAAGAGAGCTCTGAAAAAGAACACGTCATTTCATTGGACGACATCAAGATCGCCCGCCTCGAGGTGGAGATCTGAACCCCTCGCTCCGAGCCTCTGAACACCGCTGTCGATTAGGAATTCCCGATTCATGCCACCGAAATCAAAAACTCCCGATGTCGATCTGATCCAAGTTCTCGAGCAGGTCACTCGAGAAAAAAGCATCGACAAAGATCGCTGGATCTCCGCCCTCGAGGATGCGATGGCCAGCGCCGCGAAAAAACAACACCGCATCAAGGAGCCTGTGCGCGCCGAATTCGACCCTTCCGCGGGTAAATTCCAGGCGTTCGTGGTCCGAACGGTGGTCGAAGAGGTGGAAGATCCTCTCGCGGAGATCTCCGTTGAGGAAGCGCGCGAGGAGAATCCCGAGCTCAATGCCGGCGACGAAATCCGCCGACCGCTTTCGACGGACGGCCTCGGCCGCATCGCGGCCCAAAGCGCCAAGCAGGTCCTCTACCAGCGCATTCGCGAGGCCGAGCGGGAGAAGGTCTACAACGAGTTCATCGACCGCATGGGAGAAATTCTCAACGGCACGGTGAAACGATTCGAGCGCGGCGACATCATCGTCGACCTGGGCCGCACCGAGGCCATCGTGCCGAAGAGTGAGCAATCCCGTCACGAGCGTTACAGCCAAGGTGAGCGTATCCGCGCGGTGATCGTGGACGTGCACACCCAGCCCAAGGGCCCCCAGATCGTTCTTTCCCGCACTGATCCGAGGCTGCTGGTCAAGCTCTTCGAAATGGAGGTGCCGGAAATCTACGACGGCACCGTGGTGATCAAAAATGCCGTTCGCGCTCCCGGCGAGCGAGCTAAAGTCGCAGTCGCCAGCCGCGAGCGCGATGTGGATCCGGTCGGCGCTTGTGTCGGCATGAAGGGCTCCCGCGTGCAGTCGATCATCCGCGAGCTGCGGGGCGAAAAAATCGACATCATCGAGCACAGTGACGACTTGGTCACGTTCGCCCAGAGCGCTCTGGCTCCGGCCAAGATTACCCGCGTGTCCGTCACCCATCATGGCGAGACTCCCCATCTCGACGTGATCGTCGAGGACGAGCAGCTCTCCCTGGCGATCGGCAAGCGCGGTCAGAACGTCCGTTTGGCCTCCGAGCTTATCGGCTCGCGCATCGACATCAAGAGCGAGACCGACGTCAAGGACGAGGTTGCGGACGCGCTGGCGAAAATGCTTCAGGACGCCATGGCGGAAGCGGATCTGCCCGCCTTTGATTTCGGAGTCAGCGAAGCCTCCGAAATCGATTGGGAATCCGCTCCGGGCATCGGCAGCAATGCCGCCGGCGCCCTCCAAGAAGCCGGCTACACAACCTACGGCGATTTGCTCAATGCCGATCCCGAAGCGATTGAGGCCTTCGAGGACGTGGGCCCCAAAACCGCGCAAGCTCTGCTCGCTTGGGCCGGAGACAAGGTATCCTCGGACGCCGAAATCGCCGAAGGCACCTCCGGGGAGGAGGCCGCCGGTGAAGACGAAGAGCCCGAAGGGCTCGGAAACGACGACTTCATGGCTGCTCTCAGCCGCGCGTTGGCCGAGAGTGAGCAGAAAAGGTCCGAAAGCTCCGGAATGGAGGACTTGGACGAAACCGCCGGAAGTGAAGAAGAATCGGAAGCCTGACGTTCCGACGGTTCAAAAGTTACAAAAACGAGAATAAGCTTAGATCACAAGCTTCGAGATATTCATCGCGTCAACGACAGGAAGCCGCCAAGAACCGATGGGAAAGATTCGTTTGAAAGACCTCGCCCGGACCATGAAGGTGCCGGAGCAGGATCTCATGTTTAAGCTCAAGTCGATCGGCGTGCGTCTCGAAGGATCCGATCCCGAGATAGACAGCGAGATCATCCAAGCCATTGTCCAAGGCAAACGCCTGCCTCAACCTCGCGAGGTCATCCTCCGCGACGATTCCGAGGCCACTGGACCTGCTCCCGCCGCCCCGCCGGTTGCACCGCCTCCTCAGCCGAGCTCGACCTCTTCACAGGCGATCCGGCCCGCACGGCGCAGCATGATCCAAAGGGTCGAAGGCAAAATCAAGGAGCTCGAGGTCAAATCCAAGGACGGCGCACCGGCCGAAGAGGCCGAAAAGGCTGTAGCCTCCCCGGCCCCCGCCGCGTCCGAAACCCAGACCGCCCCGAGCCCCGCGCCAAAGGCCGCGCCGAAAGAGAAAGCTGAGGCTCCGGCTGCCGAGATCCGAGCAGCTGAGCCCGAAGCGAAGCCCAAGGCCACATCTGCGAAGGCAGAGAAGCCCGCGGTGGCTCCGGCCAAAAACGATGCAAAACCGGCGGCGAAGGCTCCCGCACCCAAAGCGGCTGCACCCTCGAAGCCGACCAAAGCTGCCGAGTCGGCTCCGAAGAAAGAAGAGCCACCCCGCGGATTGCGCAAACGTGCTCGTTTGATTTCTCGTCCCGAGGACCAAGTCAAACCGGCTCCGCCCCCAGCTTCTGCGGCGCCGCCGCCGAGGCGCAGAGGTCGCAAGGCGGACACCCGGCCTCCCCATCGCAACCAGCGGCATCAAGGCCGACGCCAACCCTCGGCCCCGTCCGAGCCGCCGCCCGTGCTCAAACCCGCTTCTGCTCGTGGCCATCGCCGCGCCCAGAAACGCGAGGAAATGGCAAAAAGCCAAGACATCGGCATTCAATTCAAGGATGCGCGGCCCGACGGCCCGGTGACCATTACCCAAGGCATGACCGTCCGAGACTTCGCTGAGAAGCTCGGTGTGAAAGCCAAGGATTTGATCAAGACCCTCTTCTCCCAGGGCATGATGGTCACCATCAACCACCAGCTCGACATGGACACCATCAACAGGCTGGCGGATTCCCTCGGCGTCGAGGTCATGGAGGTCTCGTTCGAAGAAGAAGTGCTGCTGCAACACGAGGAGCAGCAAGACGGAGAGGTGGAGAAGGAACCCAGAGCGCCCGTCGTCACCGTCATGGGTCACGTCGACCACGGTAAGACCACCCTGCTCGACGCGATCCGTCAAACCAATGTGGCCGAGGGCGAGGCCGGTGGTATCACCCAGCATATCGGTGCTTACCACGTGGACCTCCAGGGAAAGCGCTTGGTCTTCCTCGACACCCCGGGTCACGAAGCCTTCACACTCATGCGCGCCCGCGGCGCCAGTGTCACCGACATCGTGATCCTGGTCGTCGCCGCAGACGACAGCGTCATGCCCCAGACCATTGAGGCGATCTCCCACGCCAAAGCGGCCAAAGTTCCGCTGGTGGTGGCGATCAACAAGGTCGACAAGGCCAACGCCAACCTCGATCGAGTGCGCAAAGAGCTCGCCGATCACGGCTTGTTGGTGGAAGATTGGGGCGGCGACGTGGTTTCGGTGCCGGTTTCCGCGCTCAACCGCGAAGGCATCGACGAGCTGCTCGAGATGCTACTCTTGACCGCAGATCTGCTGGAGCTGAAAGCCGCTCCTTCCCTACCCGCCCGCGGCGTGGTTTTGGAAGCGCGCAAGGATGTGGGCCGCGGCATCATCGCCAACGTCGTCATCCAAGACGGTACCCTCAGCCAGGGCGACGTCTTCGTGGCCGGCTCCACTTGGGGACGTGCACGCTCTATGGTCGATGACATGGGCGAGCGGCTGAAGAAATCCGGTCCTTCCACCGCCATCGAGCTCACCGGCTGGGACGCGGTGCCCACTGCCGGCGACATCCTGCAGGTCTACGAAGACGAATCCAAAGCGCGGGAAATCGCCAGCTTCAGGCATGCCGAGAACCGCGAGCGCGATCTGGCTCCGCGTGGATCTCGGGTGTCCCTTGAGAACCTCTTCGATCAATTGGGTAAAGAGGAATCCAAGACCCTACCGGTGGTGGTCAAAGGCGACGTCCACGGCTCCATCGAGGTTTTGAAAGATACGCTGACCAAGCTGTCGACGGAGAAAGTAAAGCTCGAGGTCATCCACTCCTCGGTCGGCGCGATCTCCACCAACGATGTGCTGCTGGCTTCCGCTTCCAACGCGATCATCGTCGGCTTCAACGTTCGTCCCGAGCGCAACGCGTCTCAGCTGGCGGAAAAAGAAGGCGTCGACATCCGCCTGCACACGGTGATCTATGAGCTGTTGGACGAGATCAAGCTGGCGATGGCCGGCCTGCTCGACCCGACGTTCAAAGAGGTCATCCGAGGCTCCGCCGAGGTACGGGACATCTTCAAGGTTCCCAAAGCGGGCATGGTGGCGGGCTGTCACGTCGTCGAAGGTGTGATTCCCCGAAACGCCGGTGTCCGCTTGCTGCGCGACAACGTGGTGATCTACGAAGGAAAGCTTGCATCCCTGCGAAGATTCAAGGATGATGTGGCCGAAGTCCGCCAGGGCTTCGATTGCGGCATCGGCCTTGAAAATTTCCAGGACGTCAAACCTGGAGACTTCATCGAAGCCTACGTCCGCGAGGAGGTGGCCTCCACCCTCTGAGTCGGCTGAGCTCGCTCTCGACGCTGAGCTCGCTCCAAATCAAGACAATTTCGGCCTCGGCTCACAGCCGTTGGCCGTTTCAAAGGGTCTCGGTCGGCCCTTCCGCTGACCGATGTACCGACACGAGTCGATATGATCGTTGGATTATCGATCTTCGAGCTGCACCTGCCCCAATCTCGCAGCTTGAAGCAAAAGCGCAAAGTGGTCAAAGGCCTGGTGGAGCGCATCCACCAGCGCTTCAAAGTGTCGGTCATTGAAAGCGACCACCACGACCTCCACCAGCGCGCTGAAATCTCCATTGCGCTGGTCGCCCTCCGGGATAGTGAGGCAGAAAGAATCTTCGATTTGATCCGGAATTTGGTGGATCAAGAATTCGAAGCATCTCTGCTCCACTGGGATCCCCAGCTCATGGATGTATCCTCATGAATCAGCGTAGCCAAAGGGTTGCTGAAACCCTTCGCGCCGAAATCGCAACCGTGATTCGGCGAGAGATGAAAGACCCGCGTGTCCAGCTCGCGACGGTGACCGAGGTCCGGCCTACCCGGGACCTCTCCCATGCCAAGGTGTTGATCAGTGTGTTGGGCGACGACGACCAGGCGCGCCGTGAAGCCGTCGAGGTGCTGATCAAGGCCCGCGGGTTCGTGCGCTCCCAGGTCGCCTCTCGGGTCCGATTGCGCACCGTGCCGGAGCTGCACTTCGAGCTCGATCGTGGCGCGGAGCACAGCCAGCGCATCAATGAAATCTTGGAGAGCCTCGATGTCGGCCAAGAAGATTCCTGACTCGTTGCTCGATCGCCTCAGATCCGGCAAGCGATTCCTGCTCACGAGCCACGTGAATCCCGACGGCGACGCCATCGGCTCGGAGCTCGGTTTGGCGCAGGTCCTGGCCTCTCTGGGCAAGGAAACGCAGGTCTGGAATCGCGACGAAACCCCGGCCGCCTACCTGCCCTTGATCGGCAGCGGCAATATCCACGTCGGCCCAGAGCCGCCCGAGGGCTTCCCCCACGCATTCGATGCGGCCATCCTGCTGGAATGCCCGAGCCTCGATCGCTGCGGCCTCGAAGAGCACGTGACCCAATTGCCGATGATCAATATCGACCATCACTTGGGCAACGATGCATACGGCGTTGAGACCTGGATCGATACCGAGGCACCGGCGGTCGGCGCCATGGTCTATCGCTTGGCCAACGCTCTGAATTTGAAAATCGACGCCGACACCGCCACGGCCCTCTATTTGACTTTGGTCACGGATACCGGCGGATTTCGCTTTTCGAACGCCACTGCCGAGGCCTTTGAATCGGCCGCGGCTTTGGTGCGAGAAGGGGCTCGGCCTGAGCAGGTTTCTCACTGGCTCTACGAATCCACACCCGAGGCCGCGATCCGCCTGCTGAGTGAGATCATCTCGACGCTCGAGCTCCACCGAAACGGAACCATCGCGACCGCCTGGCTGACCCTCGACATGGTCCGTCGTACCGGAGCCCGTCCCGGCGACGCCGAAGGCTTGATCGACTACCCCCGCTCCATCGCCGGGGTTGAAACCGTCGCCCTGCTCAAAGAGCTGGACAGCGGCAAGGTCAAGGTCTCGTTGCGCAGCCGTGGTGAGGTCAGCGTGGAGCGTATCGCCCGTGCTCGCGGAGGAGGCGGCCATCGCAATGCGGCCGGCTTCACCTCGGAAACGTCTACCGGATCTGAATTGCAAGCGGAGCTCGTGGCGGCCATGGCGGAAAGCCTGGATGCCGTAGCCGTGGATTAAACCCCTAGCCGGCTGCTCCTCTGAGACACTCGAATGCATACTTTGCTCAAATCGACTCCCGATACCAAGATGATGAACGATACCGCCAAAGCCGACAGCCCTCCCAAGATGCGAGACGGGCTGCTGCTGATCGACAAACACGCGGGATGCACCTCCCACGATATTGTGGCCTCGACCCGAAAGATTCTGCGTCAGAAGAAAATTGGCCACTGTGGCACCCTCGACCCTGCGGCCACCGGCCTTCTGCTGCTGACCGTAGGCAAAGCGACTCGCCTGACCCGCTTCTTGATTCGAGCCCCGAAGGTCTACGAAGGCTCGGCGAGGCTCGGCGTCGCCACCGACACCTACGACATCACGGGCACGGTGACCGAGGAAAAGCCGGTGGTCGATGTGACCGAGGCAAAGATTCGCGCGACCATGGACACCTTTGTCGGCAGCTATATGCAGGCTCCGCCTTCCTATAGCGCCAAGAAGGTCGGCGGTGTGAAGCTCTATGAGCTCGCCCGCCGGGGTGAGGAAGTGCCGGAGATTCGCAAAGAGGTCACGGTCTACGAGTTTCGCCTGGCTGCTCCGTGGGCCGAGGGTGAGGACGTGCCCTTTGTTCTCGGTTGCTCCTCCGGCACCTACGCCAGGAGCCTAGCCCATGAGCTGGGCGAGTCGCTCGGCTGCGGAGCCGCCCTGGCCACTTTGCGCAGAACGAAAATCGGCAGCTTCTCCCTCGACAACGCCGTCGACCTGGACGCGCTTCGTGCCGCTCGGGACGCGGGAGAGCCGGTCGGCGCCTGGATTCCATTCGATGAGATCGAGCTACCCTTCGGCCAGATCACCACCGACCTCCAGCAAGAGAGACGGATTCAACACGGCCAAACTGTGTTGGTGCGCGGTGTCGAGGGCAAAGAAGGGGATTGGGTCATGATCAAGAATGAAAGCCGCAAGCTGATCGCCGTGGGCGCGGTGGTCGAGCGCATCGGCACCGGAGATATGGGCGTGGTCCAGCCGAAGGTGGTCTTCAGCTGAGGCCTCGAGCCCCAGCCTTAAAAAAATTTGTAGTTATCGAAATTGCGCCGACCCTGCCGAAAGGCGTCGGCCAAAGTTTGAAGCAGAAAGAAAAGAAATGACGGCGGCCGCTGGTCGCCACACACGAAGGAGAAAACCGTGGGACTTTCCACAGAAGCCAAAACGGAAATCATCGAGCAATTCCGCACCCATGAGACGGATGTCGGCTCGCCCGAGGTCCAAGTCGCCCTCTTGACGAAACGCATCAACGAGCTCACCGAGCACTTCAAGATCCACAAAAAAGACCACCACGGTCGCCGCGGCCTGCTCAAGCTGGTCGGTCGCCGTCGCCGGATGCTGGCCTACCTCAAGAAAAAGGATCTCGATCGCTACCGCAAGACCATCGAAAGCCTCGGTCTGCGCAAATAAGGCCGGTCCGTGGACCTTACCACGCACCTCGCCGACGACGGGCCCCGCTGGGCCCGTCGATTCAGCATGCTCAAAAAAACAGAAAAATCATTCTTCTAAGGTTATTCAATGAAGCTTAAACGTGAAATTCAAATCGGTCACAGCACTCTCAGCCTGGAGACCGGTGAAATTGCAAAGCAGGCCAACGGCTCGATCATCAGCCGTTGTGGAGATACCGTGGTGCTGACCACAGCCTGTATTTCGGGAGATCCCACCGAGCCGCGGCCGTTCTTGCCGCTGACGGTCGAATACCGCGAGAACAGCGCTGCCGCCGGCCGCATTCCCGGTGGTTTCTTCAAACGTGAGGGACGTCCCTCCGAGAAAGAGATCATCGCCTGCCGCTTGACCGATCGTCCCCTGCGTCCGCTCTTTCCCAAGGGTTATTTCGCAGAAACCCAGATCATCTCCTTCGTGCTCTCCGCCGACGACGAGAACGATCCCGACGTGATGGCCATCAACGGCGCCTCCGCGGCGCTGACCCTGTCCGACATCCCGTTCTACGAGCCCGTGGGCGCCGTGCGGGTGGGCATGATCGACGGGGAGCTGGTCTTCAACCCCACCCACAGTGAGCGCGACGTGTCAGACCTCGACTTGATCGTGGTCGGCACCACCGAGGCGATCACCATGGTGGAAGCGGCCGCCAATCAGCTGCCCGAGGCCACGGTGCTCGACGCGATCTTCGCCGGCCATGAGGAGCTGCAGAAAGTCATCCATGCCCAGCACGAGATGTTCCGTGACGGCGGATTCCAAAAGCCCGAGTGGAATCCCCGTGAAGCCTACTCCCAAGAGCTCTTCCAACAGGTCAGCGACGCCCTGCGGGACGACCTGCGGACGGCGTTGTTCACGGTCGGCAAATTCGAGCGCAAGGACGCGGTCGGCAAAGTTGTGGACGCCTACAAGGCCACCCTGGCCGAGGACGACGCTGATCTGCACACCGCCGTCGGCAAGATCATCAACGATCTGGAAGACCACCTGCTGGCGGAAGCCGTGCTCGAGGAAGGTCGTCGTTTCGATGGTCGCGCCCTCGACGAGATCCGGTCGATTGCCGTCGACACAGGTGTTCTGCCCCGTACCCACGGCTCGGCTCTCTTCACCCGTGGCGAAACCCAAGCCCTGGCCACGGCCACTTTGGGAACCCGTCGGGATGCCCAGATCATCGAAGACTACGCCGGGGACAACCTGCAGAAATTCATCCTGCACTACAACTTCCCGCCGTTCTCGGTCGGTGAGGTGAAGTTCATGCGCGGCCCGAGCCGCCGTGAAATTGGACACGGCATCTTGGCCCGCCGGGCCCTGACGCCGGTGCTGCCCCACGAGGACGATTTCCCGTACACCATTCGCGTGGTGTCCGACATCATGGAATCCAACGGCTCCTCGTCCATGGCCACGGTCTGCGGTGGCTCCCTCGCCATGTTCGACGTCGGCGTGCCGCTGCTGGCCCCCGTGGCCGGTGTCGCCATGGGCCTGATCAAACGCGGTGACCGTTTCGCCGTGCTCACTGATATCGCGGGTCAGGAAGACCACCATGGCGATATGGACTTCAAGGTCGCCGGTACCGAGACCGGTATCACGGCCTTGCAAATGGACATCAAAATCGCCGGTGTCAGCCGCGAAATCATGGGCCAAGCTCTCGAGCAAGCCAAGGTCGGCCGGATGCACATCCTGGGCATCATGGGCGACCACATCCCCGCGCCTCGCGCGGAGATCTCCGATCTGGCTCCGCGCCTGCACACCCTGCACGTCCAACGGGACAAGATCCGCGAGATCATCGGCCCGGGAGGCAAGACCATCCGCTCGATCCAAGAAGAGACCGGTTGCGAGGTCGAGATCGACGGCGAAGGCAAGGTCACGGTGGCGGCACCGGATGGCCTCGCAGCCAAGCGTGCGATCGACATCATCGAGTCCCTGACCGAGGTTCCCGAGGTCGGCAAGATCTACGAGGGTGTGATCACCCGCGTGGAATCCTTCGGCGCCTTCGTGGAGATCCTGCCGGGCACCGAAGGCCTGCTGCACATCAGCGAAATCGCTCCGTTCCGGGTGCGCGAGGTCACCGACATCGTGCGCGAGGGGGATCAGGTCAAAGTCAAGGTGCTCGAAATCGATCCGGACAAGGGACGCATTCGGCTGTCGAGAAAGGCCGCTCTGCTCGACGATCCCAACTACGATCCCGAGAACGATCCCCACGCCCACCTGGCAGACACCTCCGGTGGCAGCGATGATCGCAGAGATCGCGGTGATCGCGGTGGCGATCGCGGTGGCGACCGCGGTGGTCGCGGCGGCCGCGGCGGTCGAGGAGGACGAGACGGCGGTCGAGGAGGACGGGGAGGTCGAGGCCGCGGCGGCAACCGCTGAGGCTCAACGTCGGCTCCAAAAGGCCCGTCCGTCACAGCACGGTACGGGCCTTTTTCTTGACCCCGGATCCGTCTCGCGGATCGCGTCGGAGCCCTTCGCCCCAAGCTCCCGGAGCGGCTGAGTCGGACTCACTGTGGACGTCGTCCGAGAATCAAATGCGGATATTCCTCTGGCCGGTCTAACTTGGTGTAGAATGCCTTCAGCATTGTTGGTTATTTGAGTCGCCTGAGAGCAGTATGCAAGAATTCGTCTTGGTGGTTGACGACGAGAGCGCGATCCGCCAGCTCGTAGCGACCCAATTGGGTTTCCTAGGTTATTCCACCCGCTCCACAGAAGATCATTTAGCAGCCCTGGACTTGGTGGCCAGTGATGAGCCGCCGGCCCTGGTGATGCTCGATATCGAGATGCCCAAGGCATCCGGTCACGAGGTGCTGGAAAAGATCAAAGCGATCAACGAAGACACCCAAGTGGTCATGATGTCGGGTCTTCACGATCTGGCCACGGTCCGACAATGCCTTCAGGCCGGCGCCTACGATTACCTCGCCAAACCTTTCGAGCTCGAAGATCTCAGCAACACCGCCGAGCGCGCTCTGGAGCGCCGCCGCTTGCTGCGCCAGAATCGGCAATATCAGGAAGATCTCGAGCAAATGGTCCAGGATCAAACGGAAGAGATCCGTCGGACCCGCGATATCGCCTTGCTTACCCTCGCCAAGCTGGCTGAGAGCCGAGACAGCGAAACCGGCCTGCATCTCGAGCGGATGCAGGAGTACAGCCGAATTCTCGCCGAAGCTCTTCGCGACAGCCCCTACGCCGAGCACATCGACGACGATTTCACCGAGTGGGTCTTCAAGTCGTCGCCGCTCCACGACATCGGGAAAGTCGGCATTCCGGACCATATCTTGCGCAAGAAAGGACCGCTGACCAACGAAGAATTTGCGGTCATGCGCACCCACTCCACCATCGGCGGCGATACCCTAAAGACTGTGCTCGAGCGCTTTCAGGGCTCTACCTTCCTGCACATGGCCATGGATATCGCCTACCACCACCACGAGCGGTGGGACGGCAACGGCTATCCCGCGGGATTGGCCGCCGATGAGATTCCCCTCGCGGCGCGGATCGTCGCCATCGCCGACGCCTACGACGCCATCACCAGCCGTCGACCTTATAAAGAGCCCATCGACCATGCCGAGGCCGTGCGACGCATTACCGTCGACCGGGGCAAGCATTTCGACCCCGTATTGGTGGACATTTTCATGACCTGCCAGGACCGCTTCGCCGAGGTCCAGAGCCGGATGGTCGATCAAACCCTCGAGCCGCCCCTTTCCCGCGCGGCCGGCGACTAACCCCGACACCGGATCTTCCCCGTGAACCGAGACGAGCTGGTTTCCTATCTCGACGAGTATCTCGACGCGTCCCATGGTGAGGACTATTGCCCCAATGGCCTTCAGGTGGAGGGCCGCACGGAGATTCGCAGGCTGATCACCGCGGTCTCCTCGTGCGAGCAGCTCTTCGCCATCGCCAAGGAGAAAGAGGCCGACGCGGTGCTGGTGCACCACGGGCTGTTCTGGAACGGCATGTCCTATTGCCTCACCGGCATGCAATATCGGCGGCTGCGTCACCTCTTTGAGGGGCAGATCAATTTGATCGCCTACCATCTACCCCTCGACCGCCACGGTGAGGTGGGCAACAACGTCTTGGCAGCGCGTGCGTTCGGTCTCGAGAGCGTCGAGCCCTTCGCCGTTCACAAAGGTCTGCCGATCGGCTTCAAAGGACGCTTCCCCACCCCCATCTCAAGCAAAGAGCTGGCGCGACTCACCGCCGAGATCTACGGCCAGGACCCACTGCATTTCGACTTTGGGCCGGATCCGGTCACCAGCCTCGGCATCGTCTCGGGGGGAGCCCAACGGGATTTCTACAGTGCCATTTCCGACGGCCTGGACGCCTTCATCACCGGTGAGGTGAGTGAATGGGTGATGAACGTGGCCAAGGAATCCGAGACCCACTATTTGGCGGCGGGTCATTACGCTACCGAGCGCTTGGGAGTCCGCCGGCTCGGCGAGGACTTGGCCGAGCGATTCGACCTCGAGGTGGAATTCGTCGACTTGCCGAATCCCACCTAGGTTCTAAATCGCGGGGTTCTAAAGCGCGGGTTCTAAAGCGCGGGTTCTAAAGCGTCCGCAGGATCTAGAGCGTCCGCGAGCGCAGGAGCTCGCCGGCACGTTGCATATCGACACCCGGGTCCCCGTAGTCGCAAATCACCCGCTCGTGATTGGGCTGACCGAGATCGCGAATCTCGAGGCTAGGATCCGGTCCGAGCTGAAGCCGGGTGGTGCCGTAATTCGACACCAAGGCCAGCTCCCGACGATCCCGCAGCTGCAAGGCTTCCAAGACCTCCCCGTGCCCATCCACCTCCGCGACATCGCGGCCGTCGACACAGGAGACCACCGGCGAGATCACCAAACGACAGGTGACGGTGGGATATTCGAACACCCGTTCTTGGGTCTGCCACACCGTGTGGGAGCCGTAACCGATGCGCTCCAAATCAACGGTGTATTGCATCCGCCGCAGGTCCCACATGGCCTCGGATAAGACCCGGGAATCCCGGAGCAGGGTGTCGAGGGTTTCGAGCCACCGGCGCTTGGCCGCCAGCTCGGTAATTTTCAGATCCAATTGTCTCTTCAGCACGTGTCTATTCGGCAAGACTAACGATTGATGGGTGCCGCTCTCCCGTCCTACGAGCCCACCATTTTAACAGAATCCATCTAACGCCCGAGCTTACGACGACCCCTTTCGACGCCACCAAAACCCGGTGTTATGATCCCGCCCTACCAACCCGACATCGCCTCCCTTTGAGACCGTCCGCTGAGGAGCTTCGAGAGTGAGCCAAGACCCCATTGCCCGAAGAAAATTTCTACGCCACTCCCTGGTCGGCGCGGCCGCAGTCGCCGGCACCACCGCCGCTTGCTCGAAGCCGGAACAAGAGGCTGGCCCCGCGGTCCACACGCAGAAATCCGTCACTTGGCGATTGGCCTCCAGCTTCCCGCGCGGCCTCGATACCATTTTCGGTGCCGCCGAGGTGCTCGCTGAGCGGTTGGAAGCCATGTCCGACGGCAAGTTTCGGATTCGGGTCTATCCCGGCGGAGAGCTGGTTCCCAACCTACAAGTGCTCGACGCCGTGCAACAAGGCACCGTGCAAGTGGGTCACACCGCCAGCTACTACTACATCGGCAAGAATCCAGCCCTGGCTTTCGATACCTGCGTGCCTTTCGGTATGACCTCCCGGCAGCAAACCGCCTGGCTCACCGAAGGGGGCGGCCTCGATCTGATGCGTTCCGTCTTCACCGACTTCGGCATGACCACCTTCCCCGCCGGCAACACCGGCGCGCAGATGGGTGGTTGGTTCAAGCGAGAAATCAGCGGTCCCGGCGATCTCCAAGGGCTGAAGATGCGCATCCCCGGCTTGGGTGGCCAGGTCATGAGCCGTCTCGGCGCTACCGTGCAAGTGCTCGGCGGCAGCGACATTTACCCCGCCCTCGAACGGGGCGCCATCGACGCCACGGAATGGGTCGGCCCCTACGACGACGCCAAGCTCGGATTCCACAAAGTCGCCAAGTACTACTACTACCCCGGCTGGTGGGAGCCGGGTCCGTCGCTTTCCTACCTGGTGAATCTCAAGGCTTGGGACGCCCTGCCCAAGAGCTTCCAGGAGATGTTCACCGCGGCGGCGGCCGAGTCGGCCACGGTCATGCAAGCGCGCTACGACCATCAGAACCCCGCCGCCCTGGCGGAGCTGCTGAAAGAGGGAGTCGAGCTGCGGCAATTCTCCGACGAGCTCATGGCCGCCGCCCAAAAAAGCTCATTCGAGATGCTCGAGGAACAAGCCGTCCAAGACGCCACGTATCGCAAGATCTTCGACGCCTGGTCCAAAGCCCGCGAGGATGCCTACCGCTGGCTGTCCACCGCCGAGCTCGCCTACTCTCGATTCGCTTGCGAGAACCTCTAAGCCGACGCCTCGAAATCAGACGACGCCTCGAAATCAGACAAAGCTCTTATTTGCATGCAGTTGACGTACGGGAGGGGCGGTCCCCTCCCGCTCTGCTTTAGATACCGGGCGAGGGCAAGCCTCGCCCCTACGCCCTGAAGGGCTCGCCTCAGCGGTCGAGCATGACGGTGACCAGCTCGGGGAAGAGGACGAGCGCCAACAAACCGAGGAGCTGTATGGCGATGAAGGGTAGGACTCCGCGGTAAATCTGCGAGGTCTTGATCTCCGGCGGCGCAACGCCCCGCAGGTAGAAAAGGGCAAAGCCGAAGGGCGGCGTCAGGAACGACGTCTGAAGGTTCATGCCGATCATCACCCCGAACCAGACCATGTCGATGTCCAGAATCTGGGCGGCCGGCACGATCAGCGGGATGATGATGAAGGCGATCTCGAAAAAATCGATGAAGAAGCCGAGACCGAAAATTGCCAGATTGGCGACGATCAGAAGCCCGATCTTGCCACCGGGAAGACCCGTCAGCAGGTCCTCGATCCACAAATCTCCGTTCAGCCCCTTGAAGACCAAGGCGAAAGCGGTGGAGCCGATGAGCAAAAAGACCACCATCGAGGTCAGCTTGGCGGTTTCGTCCATGGTGCCGCGCAAAGCTTTGAGGGTCAGTCGCTTGCGCACCGCGGCCAAGCCCATGGCGCCCACCGCCCCCAAGGCGCCGGCTTCGGTCGGTGTGGCCAAACCGCCGAAAATCGAGCCCAAAACCACCAGGATCAGGACCAAGGGTGGAATCATCACCCCGACGACTTGCCTGAGCAGCTCGCCGCGAGAGATGGCCAGCTCCTCTGCGGGCAAGGCGGGAGCCGCGGACGGTTTGAAGAACGCCACCCCGGCGACGTAAACCCCGTAGAGGCTCGCGAGCATCAGACCGGGAAGCAGGGATCCCCTGAAGAGATCACCCACCGAAATACCCATCTGATCCGCCAGCACCACCAACACCACCGAGGGCGGAATGATCTGCCCGAGGGTGCCGGCCGCGCAGATGACGCCGGTAGAAAGCTCGAGGCTGTAATTGTAGCGCTGCATCACCGGCAGAGAGATCAGTCCCATGGCCACCACCGAGGCGCCGACCACCCCTGTTGCCGCCGCCAGCAAGGCACCGACGAATACCACCGCCAGCGCCAGGCCGCCGCGCAACGCGCCGAAGAGCTTGCCGATGGTGGTCAGCAAATCCTCCGCCAGCTTGGATTTCTCCAACATGGTGCCCATGAAGATGAAGAAGGGCACGGCCAAGAGGGTGTAATTCGACATGATCCCGAAGATTCGCTCGGGAAGGGCGAAGAGCAACGGCCAGTCGAAGTAGCCCATCATCACGCCGAGAGAGGCGAAAACCAACGCCGTGCCGCCCAACGCAAAGGCGACCGGATAACCGGTGAAGATCAGCACGAAGGCGGCCACGAACATGACCGGCCCCAAACCCACCTCACTCATAGCATCACCCCACCGGTGGAATCAGCCGCCGCCGTGGATCGGCCTTCGGTCGGACCCGCCGGATCTGCCGCCTTCGAAGGATCCGACGGATCGGACAGATCAGACGGATCCGACGGACCGAATAAGATCACCACCCGCTTCAGCACCTCCGACAATCCCTGGAGCAGAAGCAGCACGAAAGCCACCAACAGCACGGTCCGAATCGGGTAGCGAGCCAAGCCCCCCGGATCTGGTGACGTCTCCCAAACCTGCCAAGAGTTGCGCACGGACGGCCACGACACCCAAAGGGCAAAACCGGTGAAGGGCAAAAGCAGCAATAGCCCCCCCACCAAATCGATCCAAGCCTTGCCCCGTCGGCTCAGGCGGCCGTAGAGCAAATCGACCCTCACATGGGCGTTGTGGCGCAGAGCGTAAGCGGCGCCGAGCAGGAAGACGAGGCTGAATAGGTACCACTGCAGCTCCAGAAAGGCGTTCGAGCTGAAACGAAATAGCTCCTGTCCTTCCACGCTGTGGCGGCCCCGGTAGCCGTCGATATAACGGGCCACTGTGTTGTAGCTGCCGATCAGCACCATCAAAAGGGTCAGCCAGGCGGTCAGCCCACCGATTCGGTCCGTCAAACGGTCAATACTCGCAGCAAATCGCCTACACGCTTCCATCGCCTGCTCTCACCTCCGTCGTCCAGCTGCCGTGCCTGGGCGGCAGGCTAGCACGGAAGAACCAGCGGATCGAGCGACAAGCACGGGCGACCCTGCGACCGAAAACGGGAATTCAGGCGAGCCGGGCGAATAGACCTCACCCCATTGCCGTAGACTGTGCAAGTGCCCGCGATCGGCGGCGTCTCTAATCCACGGCCCCTCGGAGAGAACCATGGAAGCACTACTTTCTATCGCAGTCGGACTCGGACTGGCCGCGGCATGCGGCTTCAGGATCTTCGTCCCATTACTGATTATTTCCATCGCCCACAAGACCGAGCACCTGGTGCTGGCGGATGGATTTGAGTGGATGGGCTCGACGCCGGCTATCGCCACCTTCGCCACCGCGACCCTGCTCGAGATCCTGGCCTACTATGTGCCGTTTCTCGACAATCTGCTCGACACCTTGGCCGCCCCGAGCGCGATCATCGCGGGAATCATCGCCACGGCATCGCAAGTGGGCGGCATGGATCCCTGGATGACCTGGTCGGTGGCGATCATCGGCGGTGGCGGCGCCGCAGGCATGGTCCAAGGTTTGACCACGATCACCCGCCAAATCTCCTCACTCGCCACAGCGGGTTTCGGCAATCCCTTGGTATCGACTCTCGAAGCCGGAGCATCCATCTTCCTGACGCTGATGGCCATCGTCATGCCGTTGCTGGCGGTCTTCCTGATCCTCGTCGGTTTGGCCTACGGCGCCCGCAAGCTCGTCTTCCGACGCAAGCCCGACGAGGTCGTCGTCACCTGAGGCCACCCGACCAGATCGTCCTGACCGGATCATCCCTAACAGGGTCGTCTCCCGACTGCTTGCCCGCCAAGCCCCCGAGAGCCGATGACGCCTTTGGCGACATCGGCTCTCACCGCGCCAGGACGGCGCTCTCGGCCACCGACCTCTGCTACAATCCCAGCGATGTGTACCGCCCCCCTATCGGCTGGATCCTGATCGGTCCGTCCCGTGTCGACCTCGCCCCCACCTTCCGCGCCGCAGCTGAAGAAACAGCTTTTGCGTCAAGCGGTTGAGGACAACCTGATGACCCGGGCCGGCGAGCCTGGGGCCCGATCCTCGATCGGCCGAGCGCGAGCACCGGGACGGTCTGCCGCCAAGGCTCCTTGGCTCTCCCTCGGCCTGTGGTTGGCCCCGCTAGCGATCGTCGCCCTCATCCTGCCGATGGTACGTTCGGAGCTCGCCGACCACGACGCCACCTCCCAAGCAGAAATCGGTATCGTGCTGCCCGAGCTGCCCGCCGAAAGCGCATCCGGTTCCGGGCCACAACCGGCGGTCTTTGCCGCGCCCGAGCCCTTCGACCCCTCGGCTATTCCCCTGGCGGTCCGGCGCATCGTCGTGGATCCGGGCCACGGCGGGCCCGACGACGGCACCACCGGCTTCGGGTTGGACGAAAAAAGCATGACGCTCGACATCGCCCACCGGCTCCAGGATCGGTTGGAGGCGGACGGTTTCGAGGTCTACCTGACCCGCGAGGACGATCGCACCGTATCCCTGCGAGAACGGGCCCAAACCGCCAACGACCTGCGGGCGGATCTCTTCATTTCCATCCACATCAACTGGATTGCCGAGCGCTCGGTCCGCGGGCTGGAAACCTATTTTCTCGGCGCCACCGACGACCCCGAGCTCAACGAGCTGGCGCGGCGGGAAAACCGCGACTCCGGATATTCGCTGGCCGATATGAAGAGCCTCTTGGAGTCGATCTACACCGGTGTTCGACAAGACGAGAGCCGACAGCTGGCGACAAGGATCCAAAGATCACTATACTCTTCACTACTGCGTCAAAACCCTGATTTGAAGAATCGGGGGGTCAAAACGGCCCCGTTCGTGGTATTAGTAGCCACCGAAATGCCGGCCATACTCGCCGAGGTCTCGTGCCTGTCGAATCAGCAAGAGGCCCAGCTTTTGTCGCGTCCGCTGTATCGGGAGCACATCGCCGAGGCGTTGTCCCGAGGAATTCGAGCATATGCCGACGAAGTCAACCAATCTGAAGCGAAAGGGAGCTGACAGATGAGCGATAGCAACGTCATCAACGTGGGAGTCGACCTGGGGACGTCCCGGAGTGTGGTCTCCGCTTCCAACGGTCAACGCCACGTGGTGGAGAGCTACGTCGGCTGGCCGGTGGATATGGTCGCCCGCAAGGTCTTGAAAAGAGACATGCTGGTCGGCGAAGACGCGGTGAAGAATCGCACCATGGTCGATCTCCACCGTCCATTGGAGCGAGGCCTGATCAAAGAGGGCTCGGAGAAGGATCTTTCCGCCGTCCGCGCCTTGCTCGAGCACCTGCTCCAGCTGGCGGTGGGCGAGACGAAGAAAGGGCAAAAGAGACCCACCGTTCGCGCGGTGGTCGGGGTGCCCGCGGCGGCCATGCGGGTCAACAAACAGCAGCTGGCTAAAGTCCTCGAAGGCACGGTCGACGCGCTGATGATCGTCTCCGAGCCCTTCGCCGTCGCTTATGGGCTCGACGCGCTGCTCCACAGCTTGGTGGTCGACAGCGGCGCAGGCACCACCGACTTCTGCTTGATGCGCGGCCGCTTCCCCACCGAGGACGATCAAAAGACCTTGACCAAAGCCGGCGACTCCATCGACGAGCACTTGCTCAAGCTTTTCAGCGAGAAACATCCCGAGGCCAAAGTTTCCATCTACATGGCCCGGGAGTGGAAAGAGAAGCACGGCTTCGTGGGCAAGGCCCAGGGCAAAGTCGAGGTGACCGCACCGGTGGACGGTCGGCCGACCCAATTCGACATCACCGACATGCTGCGTGCTTCCTGTGAGTCGATTCTGGAGCCGATCACCGAGGCGATGCTCGACCTCTTGCCGCGCATCGAAGCCGAGTTCCAGGAAGATGTGCGCAACAACATCATCTTCTCCGGCGGCACCTCGTTGCTGCCCGGGCTGCGGCCGGCGCTCGAGGAGGCCCTGAAAGACCTCGGCGGCGGCAAGATCCGCGCAGTCAAAGATCCTGTGTTCTGCGGCGCCGACGGGGGTCTCGCCATCGCTCTGGACGCGCCGGATTCCGATTGGGACAAGCTCAGCTGAGCTCAGAAAAGATCAGGCTCGAAAGACCCGGCCTCAAAGCTCAGGCCCCAAAGGGATCTCACCATGGCCCAAGAAAGGGATCAGACCTCGGAAGACGGCGCCGAAGACGCTCAGCAAATCGCTGAGAAGCTCTCTCGCCTGCGGGATCAAATCGCCGAGGTCGACCGCTCTCTGATCGAGCTACTGCATCGCCGCATGGAGCTGGCCGAGGAAGTCGGCCGGGTTAAATTCGACTCCGGCCGACCGATTCTGGTGCCCGAGGTCCACGATCGGGTGCTGATCCGAGCCCGCCAGCACGCGGAAGCCTGCGGCGTGTCCGAGGACGTCATGGAGTCGATCTTCGACGCCGTCATGCGCGGCTCCGTGGAACGGCAGCATCGCCTCGGGGTCACCCTCAAGGCCACCGGCGGCAGTCGGGTGCTGATCATCGGCGGCGCCGGCAGCATGGGTCAGTGGTTGCAGAGCTTTGCCCAACGCCTGGGCCACGGGGTCGACATCGTCGATCCCTCCATGGCTTATCTGCCTCGGGCAGAGGGACGTTTCGGCTCCTTGGACGACCTCGAGCATCTCGACGACTACCAAGCCATCTGGGTTTCCGTGCCCCTGGGTCGCATGCCCGATGCTTTGACCCAAATCATCGATCGGCGTCCCAAGGGCTTGGTGATCGAAATCGCCTCGATCAAGGATCACCTACGGCCGGTCTTCGAGCATGCGGACGAGCTCGGCGTACGGGTCGCGTCCCTGCATCCGATGTTCGGTCCGTCAAAGTCGGTCTACGAGACCCTGACCTTCGTGCTCGCTTGCCGCAACGATCCCCAGGAAGAAAAAGTCGCCATCGAAACCTGGTTACGCCACCCCTACACCCACCTGGTGCCCGTGCAATTCGATCACCATGATCGACTCATGGGTTGGCTCTTGGGATTGGCCCACCTCTCCGGCATGCTCTTCGGCTGCGCCCTCACCCGCTCCGGCCTCGCGATCTCAGAGCTCGAGGCGTGCGCCTCCACCACCTACAATCGCCAAGCGTCCACCGCGGCGTCGGTGCTCGAAGAAGACCCCGACCTCTACTACGACATTCAACAGCTCAATCCGCACCGGGGCGAGGTCTACAAAGCCGCCCGGGCGGCCCTCGACGAGCTCATCGACGCGGTCCAGGAAAACGACCGCGAAGAATTCCGTCACGTGCTCTCCGACGCCCGCCACCTCATGGCCGACCGTTAGTAGTGCTGATCGCATCTCCCGCTTGACTCAGCTCGGTGAGGGCACGCTGCAATCTTTCCAGGGACAGAGGTTTCACCAACACCGAATCCATGCCCGCTTGACGGCATTGTTCCTCATCCTCTTTGCGCGCATGGGCAGTCAACGCGAGGATCGCGACTCGACCTTCGCCAGTCTCCTCCTCGTGGCGGATCTGCCGTGCCGCTTCGAAGCCGTCGAGCACCGGCATCGAGCAATCCATCAGCACCAAGTCCGGACTGTAGGCTCGCCACTCCTTCACGCCTTGGGCGCCGTTATCCGCCAGGCGGAAGTCACAGCCCAAGACCTCCAACATGGAAGACAGCACCGCTTGGTTGACCGGATTGTCCTCCACCACCAGAACTTTCAAACCCCGAAAGGTGGACAGGCCGGACGTCCGAGCCTCATCGAGCGACAGGGCCGGCTCGATTGGAGCCTTCCCAGCTGCCGGCGGCAGGGCGACCTCGAAGCGCGCTTGGGTGCCCCGACCCACCTCGCTCTCCAGGCTCAGCTCGCCGCCCATCGCCTCCGCCAATTGCCGACAAATGGCTAGACCCAACCCGGAGCCTGAAACCCGAGCGCTATCCACCACCAGACGGGCAAAGGGTTGGAAAAGATTCTCGATCTCACCGGGTGGAATCCCCCTTCCGGTGTCGCGGACCCAAAAAACCACCGCTTGGCCGTCTCCGGGAGACACCTCCAACACGACCCTCCCTTGCATCGTGAATTTGAGCGCATTCGACACCAGGTTGACCAAGACCTGCCGGATGCGATCCTGGTCCCCCAGACGCCAAAGAACCAGGGAGGGATCCAATCGGACTTCCAGGTCCAACCTGCCCGGATCCGTCCGGACTTGGGTAATCTCGGCGACCTCGTGCACCAACCGCTCCAAGCTCAACGGCTCGTGGCTCAGCTCGAGATTCCCCGACTCGATGGTGGATAGATCGAGGATATCGTCCACCAGACGCAGCAAAGACCGCACCGCGATCTGAATGCCCTCCAATCGCTCGCCGTAGCGCGGACCGGCGCCTTCCACCCGCAACAGGTCCGAATGCCCGACAATCGCATGCAACGGCGTCCGGATCTCGTGACTGAGATTCGCCATAAACCGGGTCTTCAGATGATCCGCGCGCTCAGCTTCTCGGCGCGCGGCTTGCGCTTCTTCCAACGAAACGGTGGTCTCGTCCAAGCGGGCGACCATTTCTTCCACCGCCCCCGCCAGGCGGCTCAGCTCCGCCAGAGACGACTTGCGCACCGAAGGCGGCACAGGCGTGCGCAGCTCCATAGACCCCACGTCCTGCACCCAAGTCACCAATCGATCAAAGGGCCGAGCCGCGCGACGAGCGAGAAAAAACCCGATCCAACAGCCCACGAAGGTGACCCACAAGGCCGTTCGCAGGGCGGCCCATCTCAAACGGCTGAGGTCGAGACTCAGCTCCGCGGTGGAAAACTCAAAAGTCGCCACCCCGTGGGCCACACCGGTGGCATCGACGATCGGGCCGATGAGCAGCCAAGACTCGCCCCTCGTATCCACATGCCATTGCCCGTCCAGACGGACCTGCTCAATCGTCGCCGCGAGCTCGGGCGGAGGAGTCTCCGAGTCCTGCCAGAACACCGCCCCTTCTCGGTCGACCACATAGCTCTTCACCAGGGACGGATCGGATTCGTAGAGCAAGTCCAAGTGGCGTTTCACGCCGAAAGCGTCCAATCGATAGACCGGATCCAAGAGCTGTAGGACCGCCTCCCGAGCCGCGGCCTCATAGCGGCTCTCGTAGGCCTTGCGAAGACTCTGGCTCGAAAGACCGTACATGGCTCCGCCCACCGCGAAGCTGACCCCGCAGGCCAGGGCCACGGAGTAGACTAACGTGACGGCTCTCAAGCTGATCTTCATGGTGCTTCGGCTGGAGAGCTGCTCTCCATGTCTCGCACCATGGCGTCGATTTGTACCACCAGCTCTTGCAGCGGCTCCACGCGCTCAAGGAATCGTGGAGGGATCTCGTCGAATCGATCCGTGGCGGAAAAAGCCTCCAACGCTTCGCGTCCGACCGGATCCTCATTCGCCGAAAGCAGCAACTCTACGACCTTGCGCTCGACTTCCGGATCGAGGTCGGAGCGGACAGCCAGGAGGCCCCGAGGGACTGCCTCGGTGGTGGCGAGAACACGCAGCTGGTCCTTGTCCTGGCCGGAGAAGCGGTTGAAGTTCCACTCGTTCATCACCCCCGCCGCCACCTTTCCGGCAAGCACCCAATGCATGGTGGTCGAGTCACCACCGGAAAAAACCCATGCCGGTCGATCCTCAGGCACTCCAACCCCCACCTCTTCGATGAATACCCCCTCAATCCCCTCATCGAGCAGCAGCCCCATCGGCAGAAAAAACGACGAGGCGGAATAGCGATCCTCAAACGCCAGAATTCGACCGGAGAGGTCCGACCAATCCCGAATCCCCGAGTCGTCGCGGACAAAAAATACCGATTGATAGGTAGGAGATCCGAACTTCCATCGACGCAAGATGGGTCGACAACCGCTCAGCGCCCTCGCCAGCAGCACGGGATGGGGCGAATCGACAAAAAAATCCGCTTCCCCTTCCTTGAGCCAAGACGCCACCTCCGGCACCGTGGCCGCCACCTTGACCGCCAGACGAAGCTCGTCGGCAGCCAACCGCTCATTCATCCAGTGGCTGAAAAGCGTCAGCTCCTCAAGGGCCGACGCCGGATACGACGCGACGATCGCCAGCACCAGCTGGTCACCCGAAGCCGCGGCTGACGGCTCGGCGTCGCCGGCAGCTCGCTCGGTCACCGGTCCTGGTCCACCGCATCCGAGCCCGACCCACAAAACCAAAGCCAAACAGCCGGCTCTTCGAATCCACTCAGAAGATCTACGGTCCATTGCCGTCCTCACGACCCGATGATCATCAACCGTTCCATCGCTGAAACCTTGACGGTGCCGGCTCGGGATCGCCGCCCGAAACCCCAAACATCCCAAAACACAATGCATCCCTATTTTCATTCTACAAGCTGCTACCAAACCCTGCCCGAATTCAAGACTCCTACAAACAAACAGACCCATGACCGGTGGCCAATCTTGACGACCGAGCTTGTGCTCTCTTCTCAGCTTGCCCCAAATAGATGGAAACGGTCGAAGCCCCACTCGACAAAATACCTGGGATTCACGGGCCAAATCATCAAGTTGTCTCCGGCAGCTTGTAGCCCTGGTCCCGTTGATAAGCTTTTGCTCCATGGTCGAGCACAACGAAACCAAGAACGCATCCCTAACCGTCGACGTATCCCAATGGCCACTGGTAGTGCTGACGACCAACGGCTCTCCCACCGAATCGGAGCTCGAGCAGCATCTCCTCGAAATTGAAAACGAGGTATTGGGCCGTGGACAAGGTTTCGTGCAGATCATCGATCAACGCCGAGCAGACTCCCTCAACGCCCTTCAACGATCGATCATCGCCGAGCACCAAGAGCGGATGGATGAGGCCTACACCAGACTCTGCCGAGGTGAGGCTTACGTCACCGACGCGAAGATGAAGGGGGTCATGATCGCCGTGTTCTGGCAGGCCAAACCGGCCTATCCCTATCGTTTTTTCGACCGCTTCGATGAGGCCCAAGCCTGGGCGAGCCGACTGCTCGACAGTGATCCGCGACGCCCCTGACTCCCCAACCCCCGCGATTCGCCCCCCATGCGCCCAAGCTGAGCGATCATGGGTAGAGCCCTAGAGTCGGCACCTCTTTACATCAGGGCACATTCGACGACCACACCGAGATGTCACCGGACTCGAAGCCATCGGCAAAGAGCACCGTGTCCGGATTGTTTTCCGGCGTGGCGTCGAGCTGGCGCAGGAAAGCCACGAGCGCCGCTTGATCCGCCGCGGACAGCGAGCCGACCTGCAGATGGGGTGAGGCGGCGGCGACTTCCGCGGAGGTGGCGACCACGATGTCGTCGATCGCGATGTTGGGCCAATTGCGGGTGGAGATGATCTCCACCGTGTTCGTGGCCCCGGCGGTCCAGCTCACCCCCTCGATCCTCAGAGCATGCCAATTCACGTGTCGCCACTGAGGATTGTTGCCCGCGTCGGGCACGGCCACATGTTGGGTGACGCCGTTGATGCGAACATCAAAGTCCGTGGCGCCGCTGTTGCTGTAGCGGATTTCCAAAGCTCCCACGCCCCCGGCACCGCCATCGATACCGCTGAGGGTCAAGGTGGCTCCGATTTGGGTACCGATCTCGACAAAGGCCAGGCCGTGTACCGACGAATCTTGGTTGAGATCGATGTATTGATCCGAAATCGACGCGCCTCCGGATACCGAGCCCGATTCCGCTTCGACATTCAATCCGCCGGTGACCCGGAAGACGTCTTCCAAGGTCTCCGCCGAGCCGTTGTGAAAATGGGGAGCGGTATTCCAAGCCCCGAGCAAAGTCGGGGTGTCGATACCCGTCAAACCGGCTCCGAGACGGGCTCCGGAGCTGGTCCGCAAGGTGCCCACATCGTGCAAATTCGCTGTGCCCAAAGTCGAATCGGTCATGGAGTCTCCGGCATGGCAGCTATTGCACGAGAGCTGGGCGAAGAGCTGACGCCCGTCCTGCCCTTGCGCGGTCATCGAGCCGTCGGCCTCACGGAACGGGCTTTTGGGCAGGGATTGCCGACCGAGAGACGTCACATACGCGGCCAGGGCGTCGAGATCCGCCGACAGGCCTGCCTTGGGCGCACCCAAGGTGTCGGAGGTGGCGGCGAAATCCACGTCGGACATGAACCCCGAGCCGCCGAAACCACCCCGGATATCGTTCTCGAAATCCTGAATCTCATCGAAATTCGCCGTCCAATGCACATTGCCTTGGCCCATGCCCGCGCGACCCCGCAACGTCGTGGTGTTGCGTAGCCCTTCCCCACGACCGGTGAAATCCCAAGTGCGTCCGTCGTGGGCTCCATCCACATGGCACGTGGCGCAGGACAAATAACCCTCCGCCGACATGCGCGGATCCCCCGCGTGGTAAAAGATCTGCTTGCCCAGCAGCACCGTGGGATCGAGGCTCTCCGAGGCCGCTGTCGACACCTCGGTCGACGCCAAGTTTTTGGCGCCGGTGAGGAAGAGCGCCTCGGTTTCGAGGGCGGTCACGCTGCGGCCCATGAAGTTGTGGACGAAGGTCCGGCGGGTCGTCGGATCACCACAGAGCCCTTGGGGCGCGCCGCCCGCGCCCACGCGGGTGACGAAACCGCCGAGCCCGTTGGCCTCCGCCACCGCCAGGGCATCGAAGACCACCACCTCATTGTTGCCTTGTAGGGTGGCGAAGAAATAATCCCCCAGGGGCGAAAACGCGATCGAGGTCACGGAATCGCTGTTGTCGAGGTCCAAGCTCTCCACCACCTCACCGGTGGTTAAATCGATGCGGGTCAGGATGTTGCGCACCGTGTTGTCGGTGTCGAGATCCTCGTGAAAATACAGACCGCGGTCCGTATTGGCCTTGGTCGACGCCACCCACACGCTTTGACCGTCCGGCGAGATCGCCAGCCCCGCCAGGTAGTTGGCGACCCCACGCCCCTCGGCGGTGCCGTCGCGATGGTCGTCGCCACCGAATTTGCGAATGCGTAAGGTGCGATTGAGGGTCCAAGATCCGGCGTCTACCTCCCACACCTGCCCCTGGGTACGGGTGGAGATGAACCGGCTGACCAGCACCCGGCTGCCGTCCGACGACACCGCCACCGCCTTGGGCGTCGGTCCGAGCTCCAGCTCGCCCGTGAGACCCCTGGTAGTGGTGTCGTAGCGCCACAGCTCCCCCCGCCCTTCCAACGCCACGTAAGCGGTCGAGCCGTCGGGGGATACCGCCAAGCCGGCCGGAGCGCTGCCCCAGCCCAAGTCGAGCTCGGTGACCGGCGCGCCGGCGGCGGTCAACACGGCGATGGCGTCACCGTCCCGACAGGTCACCCACAGCTCGTCCGAGCCGGTGAGCGCCACGCTGCGTGGATCGTCGCAGACGGGCACCTCGAAGAGCACCGCCAGGGAGTCCGCATGCAGGGCCGTCAGGGTATTTTGGTCCGGATTGACCCGATACACCCGCCTGCCGGCATCGTCACACCAAACCGGGGTCGAGCGGGCCGGCCTCGGACCCACGGGCGGGGTGAGCACCGTCACCGTGGTGGTTTCCGACGCCACGGAGCCGGCCGTGTCTCGTGCTTGCACCGTCGCTTTGTAGTGTCCGGGATCGGCGTAGGCATGGACCATCGAGGTGGAGCTCGACCACGGGGTCTTGGGGGAGCCGTCACCGGCATCGAAGCGATATTCCAAGGTCTCGAGATCCGGATCCGTGGCCGACACCGTGAGGGTCACGGAGCCACCGGGAGCCACCGGATAAGCCGAAGCGCTCAGGCTCTGGATCTCCGGCGGCAGATTGCCGCCCACCGCCGAGCCGGTAGAAAAGGTGAAGGAATAACCCACCATGCCGTTGCCGGCCGCGTCTTGAATGCCGCCCTCGGGGAAGATCACCTCGTAGGTGGTGTCGGCGGCCAGCGGGGCACCAGGGGTGAAGGTCAACACATCGTCGAAGGAGTAAATCAGCTCGCCGGAAATGGGCGAGCCACCCAACGGACGCACGATGAACGACACGCCGTTGACGATGGTGAAGGTCTCCAAGGTCTCGTGGATCAACACGCTGATCGGCGCGCCCACGGGGTAGTGGGTGCGACCGGCCTGGGGAATGTGGAATCCCACCGAAGGCCCGCGCAGATCGGGATCCGCTTGATGGGCCCAAATGGCCATGCCCTCGTTGGGCCCGATGCCGCCGGTCACCAAGAGATTTCCGATAGGCAACAGAAATTGGCTGGTGTTGATGCCCGTCTCGCCGTCACTGGGTCGCACGGTGTTGGCGCCGTCCAAATCGAGCACGCTTTGGAAGGTACGCATATCCACCTTGTGGCTACCCATGAAGGCATATTCGTCTTGGAATTGGATGTACATAGACTCATCGCCCGGCAATGGCGTGTCGGCGATGAATTGCAGGTCCGTGGGATCCGTGGCGTCGACCGCCCGCATGCCGTTGCCGCCGGTGCGATAAGGGAAGACCACGTAGAGCTTGCCGTCGCCGCCCCAAAGCTCGGGCCAATACCCCCCCGCGCCGCCGGTGGTCAGCACATCCAAGAGCACCGGATTGGTGGGATCCGAGACATCGTAAGTGGCGACGCCGGTGCGGCTTTGGTCGGACGCGAAGATCAGAAGATCTCCTAGCAAGAACGGATGGCCGACTACCCCGGTGAGTCCGAGGTGATCCCACTCCGATTGCATCACCCAATCCTTTTGAATGTTGGCCAGGCCGCCGATTTCACCGTAGCTCCAATAGGTTTGGTCAATGAACCACGGGGCGAATAAACACCCTCGGGTGCCGGCGCACATCAGATCGGGGAATTCCACCCGCGCGGTGACGTCGTCCGCAACCCGTTGAAAAGACCACGGTGCCTCGGGCGGCCAATTGGAGCCGAGAATCAAATACTCACCGCTCTTGAAATAGCCGTGGGCGTTGATCGGCTGGGGAGTGATGCCCAAGACCTCTACCACCTGGGGATCCGTGGGGTCGGCGAGGTCCCACGTGCGCACCAGGAAGTCCGCTCCGGGCTGGCTCGACGGCTGCTCGGGCACGGTGTAGAGCAGGCCGTTGTGGTACGCGAGAATCGCCGTCCGGCCTTGGCCGGGGGCATTGATCCCGCTGAGGATGGCTCCCGCGGTCTGCGCCACGTTGGGAAAACCCGGCGTCACCGTGGGCACGCCGCCTTTGGTTACTTTCGGAACCTCCGGGCGATCGGCCTCGGCCTCTGCGCGCTCTTCTACGGCAACCGCCGTGTCGGTCTCGGCGGTATGGGCGAATAGGGTCGGGCAGAGCCAACACACCCACATCGCAAAGAGAACCCCGATCCACCGACGGGTCGATGGGAACCGCGGGTTGGAACAGACGTCGAGCGGGGACCAGGTGGGGGGATCGAGTGGGGGCATGAAATACTCCTCAAGGGCTCGGGGTCGGCGCGGCCTTGCCACGCGCGGTGGGAGCCGAACGAGCTGTGACGGGCTCGTGAAAGCTCGGGATGGTTCTCGGAATCACACGGATCATCAGCAGTAAGCTCTTTCTCTAAGAGCAAGCTCTGTGCCGGATGGCTTGCTTGGATGAACGACCGAGCCACCCTGCTTCTACCGTGCTCTACCGTGTTCTTCTTATCCCCGGTCCTGTTGGAGGTACGTTTTCTGTCGGCATACGCGGCACACACTGACATTTATCGACACTTTGCTATATGAGCCCTCCCCCAGCTGAGAAGGCGGCGACGCGAGAACCGTGTCCCCTCTGCGAATCCCCTGACACGGATCCCTTTCACCGGGATCGTCGCCGGAAGTACTGGAGGTGTCCCGCCTGCCGGCTGATCCACGTGCCGTCCACCTTCTTCCTCACCGAAGCCGAAGAGAAAGCCGAATACGACCTGCATGAGAATCACCCCGGAGATTCCGGCTACCGACGGTTTTTGAGCCGCCTCCACGACCCGCTGGTGGAGCGCCTGCCGGAGCGGAGCCATGGATTGGATTTCGGCTGCGGGCCCGGACCGACCCTTTCGGTGATGCTCGAAGAAACGGGGCATCCCATGGCGGTCTACGACCCCTTCTATGCTCCGAGCCGTGAGGTCTTGGAAAGCACCTACGATTTCGTCACCGCCACCGAGGTGGTAGAGCACCTCCACCGCCCCAAGGAAGAGCTGAGCCGCATGTGGAGCCTAGTCCGGCCCGGCGGCTGGTTGGCCTTGATGACCAAGCTCGCGTTGGCTCAAGACCCGGAGCAAGATCGCCAGGCCTTCTCACGCTGGCACTACAAGAACGACCTCACCCACGTGTGTTTCTTCAGTCGCCCGACTTTCCAATGGCTGGGTAGGCGTCTCGGCAGCCCACCCGTCTTCATCGGCTCGGATGTGATTCTGTTTCAGAAGCCCCGATCGGACGCCCCACCCAGAAGTTGAGCTTTTCCACCAAGGTGCTCAGCGTCAAGGGTTTAGCCAGATAGTCGTCCATGCCGGCAGCCAAACACTGCTCCCGATGGCCGCGCAAAGCATGGGCGGTGACCGCGATCAGCACCGGGCGGTCTCGGCCGTATTGATCGACGATGCGTCGGGCGGTTTCCAAACCGTCGAGCACCGGCATTTGCACGTCCAAGAGCACCACATCGTAGGGCTGATCCTTGAGCAAATCGAGCACCTCGACGCCGTTTTCCGCCAGATCCGGGGTCAGCCCCAAGGATTCGACCATATCGACCGTGATCGCCTGAACGATCGGATTGTCCTCAGCCACCAGCACCCGGAGCGGCCGGTCACTGGCGAGCCGGAGCGATTCCGCCGGCTTCTCATCGGTCTCCGATGGCATTTCGGCCGCGGGCAGCGGCAGGCTGACGTTGAAGACCGAGCCCTCACCATCGATGCTCCGCACCACGATATCCCCGCCCATGGCCAGAGCCAGCCGGCGACTGATGGCCAGGCCCAAACCGGTTCCCCCGTGCCGCCGGCGGATGGAAGAGTCCACCTGTTGAAACGGCTCGAACAAGGCCTCGAGGCTTTGCTCCGGGATACCGATGCCGGTGTCACGAATTTCGATCTCCAATCCTTCGGGCGGCTCAGCCCGGGGACGACAGACCAAAGTCACCTCACCGGAATCGGTGAATTTGACCGCATTGCCCACCAAGTTGGCGATGATCTGCCGAACCCTCGAGCCGTCGCCGATCACCGCTTGGGGCACCGAGGACGCCACCTCCGCGCTCAGCGCCACCCCTTTCCGCTCCGCCAGAGCCGCGAAAAGAGCGGCGACGTCGTCGATCACCCGCCGGGGTGAGAACGCGTAAGCCTCGATCTCCAGTCGATCCGCCTCGATGCGGGAGTAATCGAGGATGTCGTCGAGAATCGCCAACAGCGCCTCACCGGAGCGACGCAAGGTCGTGACCTGTTGCTGCTGATCGTCGTTGAGGGGCGAGCGTCGCAACAGCTCTACGGAGCCGAGCACACCGGTCATCGGTGTTCGAATCTCATGGCTCATGACCGCTAAGAATTGGGATTTCGCCCGATTGGCTTCCTCCGCCGATGCCTTTGCCCGGCGCAGCTCCGCCTCCGTCAGCCGGTGCTCGGAAATTTCTTCGCGAAGCCTTCGATTGAAGGCCTCGAGCTCCCGGGTCCGATCACGGACCTGCCCCTCGAGCAGCCTGGAGCTCCGGCGGGTTGAAAGATGCTGCAACCCGCCGGCGGTGGCCAAGGCCACGGCCAGGGCCGCCAAGCCGAAAAACCACGGCGCCTTCCAAAACGGGCGACGAATCCGAATCTCCTCGCCCACCAACGGCGGGCTCCAGTCGGCTCCCTTCACCCTGGCTCGGACCATGAATCGATATCGACCAGCGGGCAGGTGGGTATAGCTGATCTGACGTCCCAAAGCCCGCTCCGGCGGCAGAAATACTTCGTCGAAGCCATCGAGCTTCACCGAATACTCCACGCCTTCGTCGCTGAGAAACGACACCGCCCTGAATCGAAAGGTCAGGTTATTTTCATTCCACCGTAGATCCAGGGGCTCTTCCGCGGGTTGGACCGCTCCACCGGTCTCGACTGCCATCAGCGTCGGCACCGGCTGCTCGGGCCGGTGATCGAAATCCTCATCGAATCTCGAAACCCCGAGATCGGTGCCGATCCACACCCGTCCCCGGGAATCCACGACCAAGCCGTCCCGGTTGGTCTCATTGCCCGCCAGCCCCTCGGCACGGCTGTAGTGACGCACCTCCCCGTCGTCGAGACGGGCTACGCCATGATCGGTGCCGATCCAGAGCCGTGCCCGTTGATCTTCCGCCAGGCTGTAGACAGGGCGTCCCAAGCTCACCTCGGCGATCGGGCGGGTCCCACCCTGAAGCACCTTCAGCAGCCCCTCCGAGGAGCCGAGCCATACCTGCCCCGCTCTGTCTTGCAGCACGGAAAAGAGGCTCACCCCTCCGCCGGATTGCACAAAGGTTCGCCACCCCTCTTGATCGCGGACCAAAAGGCCACCGCGGGAAGTTGCCAAATACATGGCTCCATTCCTGCCGACATGGAGCCGACGCACCAGCGAGCTCGTCTGCTCGACGCCCGGCATGTCTTGCCGCACAAAGTGATCCCCTTCGAGACGGAAGAGATGTTTGCCCACCACCCAGAGACGTCCATCCTGGTCGAATCCCAGACCGGCCAAGGGGCCTTCCAGACCTGAATCCGAGTGGAAACGCCGAGGGTTCCGGAGCCCCTCGGGATCCAGACGCCAGACCCCTTTGCGATTGGTCACCGCCCAGACCTTTCCCTCCGGGCCTTGCTCCAAATCCATCACCCGATTGTGGTTGAGAGGCTCCTCCGGCCCGGCGGGGAAGGGCATTCGCGCTTCGACCTCCCCGTCGCTCATCAAGCTCAGGCCCTGGTTGTGGCCGAAGACCATGGCCCCGGACCTGAGCTCGACGATCGCCGTGACCTCGTCGTCCAAAAGGCCGTGGGTTTGGTTGAAGCTGACCAACCGACGGCTGACGATTTTGGTGACTCCCCGCGCTCCCGCGAGCCACAGGACGTCGTCGCGGCCGCGAAACACGGCGGTCGCTCCATTGGAAGCCATGCCCGAGCCCATGCCCAAACGGGCCACCGAGCCGTCCCGCCGCACGTGGTAGCTCATGGACCGGTCCACCACATAGGCCCCGGATCGTCCGTCCGGCTCCAGACGAGCCCAGCCCGGAGCGCTCGACAGCTCCGGCATCTGGACGTTCAGGGGCTGCCAGGTCCCGTCACGAATGACGCCCAACCAATGGGACCCGGCAATCCAAAGGTCTCCCTTCTCCGATGCGGCTACAGCGATCACGTCCGAATCGGGCAGAGAATCGCTGATGGGGTCGCGTTCCAACGTGCCGGGAGCCGACGGCTCGTCGTTCAATATGAGTCTGAAGAGACCCTGGGACGTGCCCACCCACAGGGTTTCGCCCACCACCTGCAGGCTCCGTAGCTCGCCGTCGAAACCAGAGTCCGACCGCCACCACCTATTGCCGAGCCAGATGAAGAGCCCGTGGCTGGTCGCCATGACCGGCAGCGCCCCGCCCGAATGCCCGATCACCGCGAAGTCGACGAAGTCCTCGGCATACCACCGCTCCCCCCAAAGCCGAGGCAGGGGTGCCCAGCGCGTGCCGTCGAATCGGAAAACTCCGCCGCCCATGTCGGTGGCCGCCCACACCGTGCCGTCGTCCTCAATGCCCAGTCGGAAAAAATTGGTGCTGGGAAGCCCGCTCTCCGGACCGAACGTCCGCCATACCACCCCATCGAAGACCGACACCCCGGCGCGGGTGGCGAACCACATCCGGCGGTCCGGCCCCTGCCCGACGTCGTAGACCTTCGAGCTGGCCAAACCATCGCTCTCGGTGTAGATCCGGGTCGCATATTGCTGAGCCCACACCGGCGCGACCGCAGCCAATAAAGCCACCGCGGCCAGCAGACCGAAGGGGACCCAGCGAGCCGGCGGAATGCCTCTGAGCCGATCACGGAGCCACAAACCAACGCTCCAACCCAGCCCGACAAGCTTCATGCTCGCGCGGCTCGGCTCGGCTTCGGTGAAAAATCCCATCCAGCAACTATAGCAACGGACCCACCACGGCGGCTCACGATTTGGGATCAGATTCCAGGCGTGTCGGGGGCGTCGACAAGCTTCGAGAATCATGTCTGCCGCGCGGCGGGTGTCTGTCGGCCGCCATGGAGCCCGCACTCCATCCCTCTGCCCGTGCTCCAAGAGCTCGGCCACTATGTTGTCTTCGGTGGCAAGGCCGATCGCAGCTCGCGGGCCATCGGTAGAGCCGTTAGGGTTGGAGCTGTGGGAGAGTTAGCAAAGAGCCCTTCCGTACCGATTTATCCGAAACTCTGACGGGCTGGGGTATGCTAGCGGCGTCTTCAAAAGCCTGGAGCCCGGAAAAGCGATGGACGCCCAACTCATCCTGGATCGACTGCGCCGAGATCTGCGGCGGCTGGATCGAGCTACCTTTGAGCAACTGCATCAAAGATTGGGGAGGAACGTCCGTTTTCTGCAAAGAGTAGAAACCGACAATTTCAAGCTCCAAGAGTTCTTTGCCTTGGGCCGAATGCTCGGTTACCGGCCCAGCGAGTTTCTTTATCGTTTTGGGCGATTGGGTTCATGGAATCCTCAAGGAGCAGTCGCCTTTTTTAGGGCCCGCGGTTCCGCAAGCGCCCACAAGCCTCGACCCCTGCTGGACCAGTTTCTGGAGTGGGGTTATGCCGTTTTGGTGGATGAGGATGGACAGAAGCCGACGATCGAATTCGCCGAATATTTTCGCTTGTCGGGTAAGGGCCTGCCCAGCACCGATTCCTTGGAGTTCGTAGATTTGGTGTGCTCGTACTATGCCGACGAGCACGGATCCGAGGTACTCCGTCCCGAAAGCGCGTTAGATCTGATTGGTTCTTTGATACTGATGATCGGCATTCTTTGCGAGCGGGATCGGCCGATCGAAGCGCACGCCCTCCTGGCCTTGGCGTTGCAATTGGAGCAGCAAATTCAGACCGTAGAATTGCGATGCCGGCTCTTCGAGCTGGGCGCGAAGCTCTGCTTCGATTTCGGCGAGCCCTTGGACGGAATCTGGTGTTTGCGCGAAGCGGGTTTTGCAGCCCTCCTTATTCCAGATTTCGACCGCGCCCGAAGCTTGCACGCCGAAGCTACTTCGAGGTCTGAGGAAAAAGGCATCGGCAGTAGCCGAGCCCTGTGGAACCGCTCGCCTTCCGATACCATTGCGGACGGTGATGCCGATCTGAACAAACTTCTCCAATTAATGGCTTCTGACCGCCGGGCCGCTTCGATTCCGGCGGCTGAGCTGGATCGCCATTTAGGTGCCCAGAAGGCATTTTCCATGGCACTGAAAGGCCGCGCGCCCATGAGTCTTGGCCGATGGGGGCGATTCTTGGAGGCCCTGGATACGAGCCTAGGCCTCCAAGCACGCCGCCTGGAGATGGTGGACCTGAGCTTTCCCTCTCCGGAGCCTTGGATTCAGCAATTGAAAAACAGGCAGTCCGAGCCGCCGAAGGCTCTTTGGCAGAGCGAGATTCCTAAATGGGCCCTGGAAGTGGAGATTTCGGATTTGGCTCCCGATTTGGACATATTCAATCGCTCGTGCTGGACGACGAAAACAGAAGCTGCCTACTTGGAAATCTGCGAGGGTTTCGATGAGCTCCGCATCGGCTTGCCAGACCGACTCAGCCCACGAAATGGCGCCCGGCTGCATGGAGGCCTTGTCCTGACTGCGCACATACTACGCGAAAAGGACCTTCTCCAAGTCTCTTCCGATTTCTTAGCTGTTTCTTTTAGGCTCGTACGGCAGTTGGGCCCAAGTCTTGAGGCGTCTCAGTTGGCGTGGGCCTATCGCACTACGAGCGTTCTGGCTCTCCATTCTGGATCGGTCGACTTAGCGGCTATGGCGTTGAAGCGAGCAAAAATGGCAGATTCGGTCTCTTGGAATCTACAGGGACTCACTTTGTCGTCCTACCTCGAAGCCGTCCTATCGAAGACAATAGGGCGATACAAGCGATCGGTTGAGTTGCACCAGCAGTGCCTCAGAACTGCCAAACAGTTAGGGTTGCTGCCTGTTGAGACGGTCCTCATCTCATTGGCCCGGACTCATCTAGCCTCAGGGAACGTTGAGGGGGCATTCGATGCTTTCAGAGCTGCAGAGCCTCTCATCGGTCCGGCCCACAGCTACCTTGCGGATTTCTTGTGGATTAAAGCTGAGACTCTTTCCGTTGCAGGCGATTCAGCGGCTCCGATTCCACTTCTGGAACAATCGGCTGAAATCTTTCGGCAAGGTGGAAGAGTAACCGATCTAATTTTGGTCGAAATTGAAAAATGCCGCCACTGGTTGAGGTTCGACCAACTCGGAAAAGCTCAAAAGCACGTCAACGTTCTTCTGCAAGAAGCTTCAGGGCTGAAGCGGAATCCGATTGGCAGAGCTGCGATATTTCAACTGTGCCGAGACATCATGAGCGGGGCTCTGGTGTTGGATTCGGTGCAAGAGACAATGCACCGAATCCAACATCCGAATTTGAGAAAGCTCCAGATACCTTAACCGATAGGTATTGGGTGGCCCATAATCTCATTCGAAGGAGGCTCTAGGGGCTCATCTTGGTTTGGAGTCAGAGTGCTGCCGATAGGGTCTGGAATGCCAAAAATCTCGCTGCTCGGCGGATCACTGGCGGTGCTCTCTTGATCTCCCGGGACCGTAATTCCAATAGGATCTGGACTGCCTATTATCGCGTTCTGAGGCGACTCTCCGACGAAGGACACTACGGCCGCGTCCAGCCAGGCAAAGACGGGCTCGAATAGGCTCGTTACCCAACCGTTCAAACCAATCGACGACCCACACCTCGGTTCACTAGCCATTGCGGGGACAGTGACCAGCAATAAGAGTGATGTTGCGACAACGGTTGACTTCCATCTGTGCATCTCAGTTTTCTCCTTTTCTGTTTGATTCATTTCACGCTCAATGACTGCTCAAGAGAGGAGACAGAGGTCGAATCTCGTAAGCAGACAGTCCAGGAACTCTGCTGGCCTCCTGATGGGTAAACAAGCGGTCCACTTCCTCGGAATTCCTTTCGTTCCGTTTTCGGCCTCTGCACAATCTCCCCACAAGGAAACGATTCCTCCGGTTTTGCCGGAAGACCTCTACACCTCGTGGGGATGGTTATGGTTATTTCTGTAGATCTGGATGGCGGCCCGGCGGATCCGGGCTGTGGCCGGCTGGTCGGTGCCTTGGACGTGCGCCTGGAAGCGCCACCTCTACCTGAGGCGGCTCGGGCGGTGCCGTTGCCGGCGGTGGTCACGGCCATCGACCGCCGCATCGGCTTCGATCGCCTCGGCGCGGCCCGAGAGGCCGACATCGAGCTCGAAGCCGTCACCGCCGAAGCCCGCAAACGCCCGGGCAATCCCGGTGTCGCCGAGCGGCTGACCGCCGTGCTCGGTGTGTGGGCTTCCACCCGCCACGCGTTGGGCCTAAACCGGGCGGCACGCAAGGCCATGGAGCAGGCCCAGGCCTGGGCCGGGCGTGACCCGGCTTCGAGCCTCTACGCCTTCACCGTAGAACGATCCGCCCACATCTTGACCGAGGCCGGCGTCGTCTCCTGGCTTGAGCACGCCCTCACCGTCCATCTCACCACCGCGGGAAGCGGCCCAGCGGTGACGCGCTGCCTGATGCAGCTCGCCGAAGCCCTGGCCGAGAAGCAGGAAGAGCGCCGAGCTCGGGTTATCCTCGAAGCCGTCCAAGACGTGCTCACCGAGGAAGAGTGTCCGGAGCTTTTCGAGGCTCGGCTGAGGCTCGCCCAGCTTCACCTCAAGGCCCAACGGCTCGATGGAGCCGCAGAGCTGCTCGCCGCCCTACCTCAAGGCCCCTCGCTGCCCCTGCAATGCCGGGCACTTTCGACCCAGGCCGATCTGGCCGAGGCCGAGGGTAGCTTGCCCAACGCCGTGCGCTTTCGAGTGGCTGCCGTGGAGCTGGCGTCGGAGATCTGCGGCCCGGAGATCGTGCTCGAGGAGCTACTCGCCGCTGCCACCCTCAGTCGACAGCTCAGCACCAGTTTCGATTCCGACGACGAGGACCGACTGATCCATGCCGTGCTCGGCTTGCGCAAGCTGAGTGACAAACAGAGCTGGGGCCGTTCCATACGCCGTCTCGCCCGTGCGGTGATTTCCGGCAAGCCTGTCGAGGGCGCCGAGCCCGAGACCCTACGGGCCGAGCTGCTCAGTCTTCAACAGGAGGCGCTCGCCGCCGACCTACCAGAGCCGAAGCGTGCTCTCGTCGTTTGATCCGCTCGGAAAGACCTCCTTTCTCGTGGCAAGGGGTATGACAGACATCATGTCGCTTCTACCCGAAGATCCCCGACCCACGGGAAGCGGGGCCGCCGGAGATGCCACTCCGGCGGCCTCGTTCTCTCGATCCATTCCCGCATTGGGCTGTGGGGATCCAGTCCATCCTAGCGGGTTTTCGGGGCCTTTGCCGCCGTCCGCCACCATT
>JAUIJL010000004.1 GCA_030431255.1 Thermoanaerobaculia bacterium
TGCCGCCGTCGCGTCCGGGTAAATCGTAGAGGTAGTGCCGGGCACCGTCGGGGGCAACGTACATCCAACGGGTCGGTCCTTCGCTCGGGTCTGCGTCGCGGTTGGGCCATCGATCGTGATCGATGAGACCCAGCCCGGACGGAAAGTCCGGGGAGTCCTCAGGGGCGTAGAGCTTGCCGAAATGGAGCTCCCAGCCCAGACCGGCGTTGCTGCCGGGATTGGCCAGGGCTAGGACGTAGCTCGTGCTGGAGGTGGGATCGGCGAAGACCTCGGAGTTGACGAAGTCCCAAACACTGGAGTTGTGGACGACCTGAAATCGATAGCTCAGGCGTGGACCGACGGTGTAGGTCTGGCCCAAAGGAATGCGAACGGTGAGATTGCCCGAGCTGGTATCGACGTGATCGATCTGACCGGCTTCGAACGGCGTGTGGGGTCGGGCACCTCGAGGCGCGGCTACCGGCGTATACGCCGGCTCCACGACCAACGGTGGCGAGCCGTCCGCTTCGTCGGCTCCGAACGCAGAAGGGATTATGAGAAAGACAGCACAAAGTCCAACCATCCACACATAACGCATGCCGGGCTCCGTTGAGGAGTCGAGAATAGAAAGATATTTCTTTCTGCAATAGCTCGTTACGAGAGCTCGCGCAGGGAATCTCTTCCGCTCAGGGTTTTGCAGATAAACGATCGAGCTGATCGAAACCGGAACACCCTAGCACGAGATTTTTCGACCCCGAGGTGGCTCAGCCGTCAGCGGATTCGAATTGCAGGCGACGTTGGAAGCGCTCGAAGAGTCGGAGGATCGGCGGGCCGCCGAGCAGGATCAACACTCCGTTGGCCATGGCGCGACCGGCGTCCCACCAGCTGGAGGTGGCGAGGTAGTAGGCGCCGAAACGGGCGGCCGTCACTTTCCATACCTGTCCTGGATCGAAGCTGTGCTCCGACGCGGCGGGCGTGAGGAACGGCCATACCCAGAGGTTCATCAACGCGCCGAAGATAAAGGCGCTCAGCACTCCCCAAATCGCCAGCAGGACGCAAGCTCGGCCGTAGCGTCCTGGCATGGGGGGCAGCCAACCCGCCACCATGCCGCACCAGCCGACTCCGAACATCTGGAACGGCAACCAAGGACCGATGCCCCCAGTAAGCAGGCTGGACATCAGCATGGCCAGGGCGCCGAGCAAGAATCCGAAGTCGGCGCCGAAGGCGTATCCGCACAGGATCGGCAGCAGGAAAGAGCCGCTGGCACCCAGCGGTCCCGAGATCAGCCGCAGGCAGGCGCTGATGCCCACCAGGACTCCGAGCAGGGCCACGGATCGGGCGTCCATGCGCCGGGTTTCCAAATTGCTGACCACCACCACCAAGCATAGGGCCAAGAGACCGAAAATCAGCACCGGAGCCTGCTCGCTGCCCGCCCCCGAAGCGGCCCCCCGCCCAAGCTCACCGGCGGAAAGGAAGAGCGGTCGAAAGAGCCCCCACAGACCCAAGGCCGACGCCACCAACAGAGTCGCGGCCGAAAGCCAATCTCCCCACCGTCGGCTCATGCCGATTCCTCGAGGCAGGCCAAGAGCGATTGCGGGGTCAGCCATCGATCGACGCCGGTCAAAGCCACTATTTGAGGCACGAACGTGATCTCAGATGCCCGTTGCTGAGCCGCTCGACTGCCCAGCACGTCTCGCACGGTACCGGCAGCCGCGACTCGGCCGGCATCCAAGATCACCACCCGATCGGCGGTGCTCGCTACCCACTCCACGTCGTGGGTGGCGGTCAGCACGGTGATGCCTTCTTGCACCAAGGACCGCAGCAATTCGCTGAACCTCTCCTTGGAAGCCACGTCGAGCCCACGTGTCGGCTCGTCCAGGAGCAAGAGGCGGGGCCCCATGATCACGATGGTCGCGACCGCCAATCGTTGTCGCTCGCCGGTGCTCAGGTCTCTCGGATGCATCGGGCCGAGCCCATCGATGCCGAAGCTCGGAGCGGAGCGGCGCCAAATCTCCCGCTCCCGAAAACCTTTCAACCCGTATTGAAGCTCCTGATCGACCGTGTCGTGAAACAACAAGCGGGATGGATTTTGGGGCACGAAGCCCACCCAACGGCATAGCTCGGAAAGGTCAACCCCTCGCGGGTCCACGGCTTGATGCCCGTCCGAATGCAGCCGGATGTCGCCGCTCTGGGGGCTCAGCAAACCCATCAAACACTTCATCAGGGTCGATTTGCCGGAGCCGTTCCTGCCCATCAAAGCCGTGAGCGTGCCGACGGGTAGGGTGAGATCCACGCCGTTGAGGGCGGTTTGGCCGTGGTCGTATTGGAATTCCAGCCCCCGAGCGACCACCGCATCGGGCGACGGGGTTTCGGAAGGCGGCTCGAGCTGTTCCTCCACGCCGCTCCCGTTCAAACCCGCCAACCGAGCCTTCAGCGAAGGCCATCGTGCATGGGACCAAGCTTGATCGAGGGTAACGGGCGGTGACTCCCAGCCCAGGCCGGAGGTCAGGTGCAGAAGGGGCGGTGCCAAATCCGAGCCGCTTAGCGCCTCCGCGGGACGGCCGAGCCGATGAGGGCCTTCGTCGGACATCAGCAAGACGCGATCTGCGCGGCCCACGATGCGCTCGAGACGATGCTCCGAGACAATTAAGGTGAGACCTTGAGCCTTGAGCGCGTCCAGGGTTCGCAGGACGTTCTCGGCGCTCTCCGGATCTAGCTGGGAGGTCGGCTCGTCGAGCACCAGGACCGCCGGTCGCAGGGTCAGAACCCCGGCCAAGGCCACCCGCTGGCGCTCGCCGCCGGAAAGGGTGTCGACCCGTCTGTTGAGCAGGTGCCCCATGGACATGCGCCCGAGCACCTCTTCGATGCGGCGGGCCATCTCGTCGGGCTCGAAGCCATGATTCTCCATGGCAAAGGCGAGCTCGTCCTCCACGTAGGACGCTACCAGCTGCGCTTCCGGATCTTGATTGACGAATCCCACCCGATCGCTCATGCCCCGGGGCCCCAAACGGACCGGATCGCGATCACAAACCCGCACGGAGCCGCTCAGTCGACCGCCGTGGAAGTGGGGCACCAAGCCGTTGAACACCCGCAGCAAGGAGCTCTTGCCGACCCCGGACTTGCCGGCCACCAACAGCAGCTCTCCGGCATGCACATCGAGGTCGAAGCTGTGCAGAATCGGCCGCTCGGCACCGGGATAGGAGTAGGTGAGGTCACGAATTTCGATCTGCGCGCTCACGGGATGCCGTCCCCGAGCTCGAGCCGCTCATCGGCTGCGTCGCGGAAGCCCCACCGCAATACCCAGGGAGCGAGCACCACGGACATGGACGGCAGCACCCGGAGATCGAACGGCGGGCTCTCTGCCAAGGGCAAGACCCCATAGCTCAAGCTCGGACCCAAGGCCAAGGCACCGAGGACCAGCGCGGCGCCCAACGACCACGCGGTGAGCCACGAGTCTCGGGCTCGCCAAACCTGACGGCGATAGCGAGTGCGTCGGCCCCGTCGGCCGAGTCGTCTCAGGGTCTCGACGAGAAGCCCCGAGCCTAACACCACCAGGACCGTGCCGATCCACCTCGGGGGCCCGAGGTCCAGGGCCAGCCATCCGCCGAAAACGGATATCAGAGCGATTAAGAGGGACCACCGAAAACCCCGTGGAGCCGGGCTCGCGGAACCGAAACCCCGGGCCTCCATGGATTCCGCCAACACCATGGCTTTCTCCAAGGCCTCGGAGAGCAGGGCCCAAATCATGGGCAAGAAATCCCGCAGCTTGCGGACCCGATGCCCGCGCAGGGCTTGGGCTTGACGGATCTCCCGTTGCGCTCGAAACCACTGGGGCAGAAGCGCCAAGCCGATGGACACGACCGTCGCGGCTTGGTTCAGGAACGACGGCAGGCTGCGGAGCAAGAAGTAGTGGTCCACCAAGGCGTTGAAACAGGCCATCACCAACACCAACGTCACCAGGGCCGCTGCCGAGGTGAGGGCAAGGATCAGGCCTTCGAGGGTCAAGGATCCGCCGACTTGGAAAGGTGAGCTCGGCTCGGGCTGCCACGACGGCAGCTCCACCAACACGGTCTCACCACCGGTGCCGAAAAATAGATTGAAGGCCATGGAAAGGAGCACGAAGAAAGCCCCGAATCGCGCGAAGCCCCCCCACGCCTCAGCGTCCTCCGAGCCTCGCGCGACGGCATGGAAGAGCGCGCAGGCCATCACCAGACCGATCCCCAAATAGATGGGATTCGAGGTCAAGGCCACGGGCAGAACAGCCGCCAGGCACCAAATCACCAACGAGGTGGAGTGGAAGCGGGGCTCGGCTGTGGGTTGAGCTGTGGCTTCGGCTGTGGGCTCGATAGGGGGAGCGACCGTGGAATCCGACGAAGGGCGATCCTCGATCATGACTCCTCGTCGAGCATGGCGGCCAAACCCGCGTAACCGATGTCTTTCAGGCGGCTTGCGGACGTCGCGTGATATCCCGCTGGAGCTTGAATGCCGAGGCCTTCCACCAATCGATTCATGCAGTTGAAAAGGGCGCAAATGCTCACCGCTGCGTGCAAGGCCTGATCGTCCCAACCCACGGCGTAGACCGCGTCCGCATCCGCCGGGGTCATCCGGCTCGGCGCCGAGGTGAGCTTTTGGACGTAGCGCAAAATGGGTTTCATCTTGTCGTCCACGGACGACGAGTCCACATCCAAAAGCAGGGCCTCCAACAACCCTTCCTCCACGCCGAACGCCTCGGCCGTGGCCGTGTGGATGCCGTGGCAATAGGAGCAGGCATTGAGCCCGGAGACGTAGGCGGCGATCAGCTCTCGCTCCCCCGGGGTCAACGGCGATTCGCCGCGCAGCAGCACCTCGTGGTAGTCCAACAGCGGCTTGGCGGTCTCGGGATAAGCACGGAGCACGTCGAGCAAGGCCGCGTCTTGCGGCAAGTTCTTTAGGAAAGACATGTTGGTAGAGACTCGCTAGAAAAGACGTGAGTCGCCTCGATTGAGGATCAACTCTCGGTCAATAACGCGACGCCACCTTCATGGCTTCACGCGCTTCTTTGTTCATTTCCCGTTCTTTCGCCGCTTGACGCTTGTCGTAGAGCTTCTTGCCCTGCACCAAGGCAATTTCCACCTTGATCCGATTGCCCTTGAGGTACATCGAAAGCGGAACGATGGTGTGGCCCTTAGCCTGGCTTCTGCCCAACAGCTTGTCGAGCTCACGTCGGTGGAGCAACAGCTTACGCGGACGGTCCGGCAGGTGGTTTTCCCGATTGCCGTGGCTGTAGGGGCTGATGTGGATCCCGGACAAAAAGGCCTGATCGCCCCGGAATTCCACGAAACCCTCTTTTAGCTGCACCTTGCCCGAACGAGCTGCTTTCACCTCAGTGCCGGTCAAGGCGATCCCGGCTTCGAATCGATCGTGAATATGGTATTCGTGAAATGCTTTGCGATTGCTCGCCAAATTTCGCTTATAGATTTGTTCTGACATTAAAATCTCCTCAGGCGGACCGAGCACCGGCACGGGGTGCCGCATCCGGGGCGGAGCACCATATTGTAGCCCGGATCGGGCCGGAACCGACTCCCACCGTACAATCCCAGCCCGAAGGCCATTGAGCCCCCCACGGCGGTGCCTCTTCCCCATTAATGCTAAAGTTCTCTCTCGATGGTGAATATTCGGTCATGAAATCCCGCATTCTAGCTTTGTCTTGGTTCTTGCCGGTGGGCCTCTTTGCCCTCTGGCTCGCCGTGGCGGTGGAAGCCGCCGGTGAAGCCGGCATCCAAGACTTACGCATCAAGATTCAAGATCAGCAGGTGCTGACCACCTTCCGCTTGGTCAATGCCTTCGACGAAGACTTTCGTCGAAGGATCGAAAGCGGTCTGCCGACGGACTTGGTCTTCCGCTTCGAGCTCGAGCGCGATCGCCGATCTTGGTTCGACCAAAGCGTCGCCAGCGGTCGGTTGCAGGTGATCGCCATGTTCAACGCGGTCACCAGCGAGTATTTGGTGAATTTCAAACACGACGGCAATCTGATTGAAAGTCGGATCGTTCGAGATCCCGACCAGCTGCACCAAGCCATGACCGAGCTGACGGACTTTCCGATTTTCTCGATCGCCGGCCGCGATCCCGACGAGCGCCTCCAGCTCAGGGTTCGCGCCGAGCTGGGAACACGGATGCTGCTCGCTTTTATTCCCCGTACTCTGGCCACGGAATGGGCCCGAACCGATCGCTTTCGGATCGCCGACCTGGCACGATAGCCGGCACCTCGACCCTCGGCCCACCCGCCAAAGACCCGCTCATTAACGACCATGGACCTCCGCGAGCAGCTCCTTCGTCATCGCAAGGACGCGCGATTCATCTTCGGCGGCTTGACCGCCTTGCTGGCTATTTGCGCCGCGGTCTACTACATGCTCCAGCGGGGGCGCGGAGTGCCCGCCGAGCTGGCCGCCAACAAGCTTCTGTTGTTCGTGCTGTGGTACGCCAACCTGATTCTGATCCTGGCGATTCTGTTGGTGTTGGTGCGCAGCTTCTTCCGCTTGGTGCTCGAGCGACAGAACCGCATTCTCGGCTCGAAATTCAAGACCAAGCTGGTGCTGACCGCGATCTCCCTTTCCATGATCCCGGTGCTGATCCTCTTTCCGTTCGCCACCAAGCTCTTGCTCGATTCCTTCGACCAATGGTTCTCCCTGCCGATCGAGGAAGTGGTCGAGCAGGCCCGGGAAACCGCTGAATACCTGACCGAGGAAATTCAGCGCAACAACCAACGGGCGGCCCGCCGGGTGCTGGAGCAAGTGATCACCTACGACCTCGGCTCCCTCGATCAACAGGTCGCTCTCCAACGGCGCCTGATCCAGCTGCGAGAGGAGCTTCAGGTGCATTATCTGGCGGTTTTCGACGACCTCGAATACATCCACGGCACCGCCGACCTTTCGGTGGGATTCCGTCGCGAGCCCAATTACCTCGGCCGTACCGACTTTCTCGAAGAAGCGATTCGCGAAGGCTCGGCTTGGCGGATTCCCGAGGAGAGTCTGGATATCGACGGCCGGCTTTTGGTTTCCGCCTTTGCCGCGCCGCGCCAAGTCGACACCGACGTCGAAGGGCCCGTGCGGCCGCGACACACGGTGGTGATCACCGGCACGGTGATACCCAGGGATATGGCGCGCAAAAGCCGCATGTTGGTGGACGCCCATCAGGCCTATTTGCAGATGACCGTGCAGCGTCAGGATCTGCGGGCCATTTTCTTGTCGATCCTGCTGATGGTCACCCTGTTGGTGATGCTGGCGTTCTCTTCCATCGGCATGCGCTTGGCCCGGCGAATCACCGCGCCGATCCAAGCCCTTGCGGACGGCACTCGGCGCATTTCCCAAGGCGACTTGGACCATGAGATCCAGGTGGCGGTGGACGACGAGCTCGGCGTGCTGGTGGATGGATTCAACAGCATGACCCGGGAGCTGAAGCGCAGCCGCGAGCTGGTGGAGCTGCAAAATCGTGAGCTGGTGTCCTCCAATCGACGCCAACAGGCGGTCTTTCAAAACGTCGCCGCCGGCGTGCTGGCCATCGGCCCGGATTCCGAGGTGCTCTCGTGCAACGATGCCGCCCTGGCGATCCTCGGCCAAGGCTCGGATGAGGTGGTCGGTCGACGCCTGAGCGAGGTGTGGGCCGACCCGGAGCGCAAGCGCCTGGCGGACCTATTGACCGAGGAATTCACCGCCGGTGGGCAAATGCGACGCCAAGTGCAGCTGACCATCGGCGGCGTGTGGAAGACCCTCGAGGTCAAAGTCACCATGTTGCCGGATCCGAGCGGCCTGCCCGCCGGGGGTCGGGTGTTGGTGCTGGAGGACCTCACGGAGCTGATCCAGGCGCAGAAAATGGCCACCTGGAACGAAGTCGCCCGTCGCATCGCCCATGAGATCAAGAACCCTCTGACCCCGATTCAGCTGACCGCCGAGCGATTGCTGCGCAAGCATCAGCTCGGAGACCCCAAGCTGGGCGAGCTGCTGGAACAGGGCGTGGAGATCATCGTGCGCGAGGTAGAGAGCCTCAAGACCATGGTCAACGAGTTCTCCCGCTTCGCCCGCATGCCCCAACCCCGGCCTAAAAACGTTTCCCTGCCCACCCTTTTCAGTGAGCTGATCCGGCTGCATGAGGGCATCAAACCGGGCATCGAGCTGGATTTTGAGGTGGGAGAAGGGGCGGAAACCGTCTTCTTCGACCCCGAGCAGCTGCGCAGCGTGTTGATCAACCTCATCGACAACGCCATCGCCGCCACCGAGCCACCCGGCAGCGTCACCCTTCGGTCCAAGGCCGACCCGAGACGCATCGTGCTCGAGGTCGCGGACACCGGGCGAGGAGTGCCCGCCGAGGACCGAGAGCGGATTTTCTTGCCCTACTTCTCTACCAAGGGGCGCGGCACCGGCCTCGGCCTATCGATCGTGCATCGCATCGTCACCGACCACCACGCCAACATCTTCGTCACCGAAAACCCACCCCAAGGCACCGTTTTCCGTCTCGAGGTGCCGAAGGTATAAATCTTGGAAGAGTCTGTTGATCTGAGGTGGGCGCGGATTCAACGGATCCAAGCGTAGCCGAGCTTGAAGAAGAGGGCGCGGTCGAGGGGCTCCAGGTCGGAGCCGTCGAGGCCGAGGCGGGTTTCCGTATAGCCGAGGAAGGCCACGGTTTGCGGATTGATTTTGTAGGAGAAGAGCAGCTGACTGAAGAGTTGCTCGAAATTGGGTCCCGGCGGCTCGAGGTAGAGCGCAGGGTCGCGATCGATTTCCTCGTATTGGAAGATGCCGCGCACGAACATGCGGGCGTCGAATTGGTAGATCAGCTGCATCTGGGCGAGCTCGGCACGGAAGAGGCGTCCCCCTTCAACGTCCAAATCGCGCTGCAGGAGCTCGACCTGGGCGTTCATGTGATCACCGAGCTTGAGCTCGAGCCCGAGCTCGAGCTGTCGCAGATCTCCCTGACGGCTGTTGACGAAATCCACCGCCTCGCCCCAATCCGCCTCGATCTCGAAGCGGATGCTGCCGGTGGGCTGCATCTCTACTCCAGCGTTGTATTGGGGTAGGTCTTCGAACAGGGTGTCGCCGGAGATCTGATCCTGGTTGGCAACGCTGAAATTGAAGCTGGACTGCAGGGGACCGCTTACCGAGCTCAGCAGCTGGACTTTTTGATCGGTCAGACGGCCGTTGTGGTCGACGGTACGAAGGGCGATCACTCCCAGCTGGGCGTTGGTGTACCAATCTTCTTCCTCACCCCAGAACGTGCGGAATAGATCACCGCGCCAGGTCTTGAAGTCCACCCGGGGCACGAATCCGGAGTCGGCCCGGAATCCGCGGCTGAAGGTCCGATAACCCAACGAGCCGTTCCACAAACGATCGCCGTAGAAATAGATTCCTTGAAGGGCTTGACCGCCGAAGGAGTCCACGGGCTGACCCAGATCGAGCGCGGCCTCTAGAGGGTATTGGGTGTCGGAAACCGACGCTTGCCATTGGAAGCGATTGCGGGCGTTGAAGAAGATGTCGCCATCGGCGGTGGCCACCCGGTTGAAATAACCACCGTCGCCCTCGCGGTCGGTGAGCATCAATCCGATATTCGACGCGGCACCGACATCCCTTCGCCAGCGCGCGACCGCGTTGTCGACCTTGCCGTCGAGGGTGGTCAGACGGGTGAAGTTGTTGGCCGGAAGAATGATGTTGTTGATTTCATCCCGAGCGGCCAACAGACCAATCGCCGAGCCACCCAGCTTGCCCGTGAGCTTGAGGCCCCACTCCGGGTTGGCGATCGACCGGGTAAAGTGGGTGAGGATCGGCGTGCCGAAAAAATCGGCACCTTCAAGGAAGAACGGTCGCTTCTCCGGAAATAGCAACGCGAAACGCTCGTTCACCTGGAGCTGGGCGGCGTCGGCCTCGACCTGGGAGAAGTCGGGATTAATCGTGGCGTTGAGGGTCAGGCTGGTGGTCGGGCTCCAACGGATGCTGAGGCCCGCTTCCGTGTCTTCGTCACCGCTTTCCAAATCCGCACCCAGCTGGGGCGCCTTATCGATTCGGTTGACGGTGACCGTCGGCGCCAGCTCGAGGCCGAGGCCCGGCGACAATCCTTTGAAACCGACGATTCTGGGCACCTGGCACAGCAAACAATTGTTGCTGCGAGAGAATGGACTGGCTGAAATGCGATGCCGGACCGTCCGGGGATACGATCGCCCAAAATCCACCCCCCATGTCTGAACGCTCTCGGTTTTCGGGAAACGCAGCTGGTGGAAAGGAATCGCCAGCTCCACGGACCATCCCTGCTCGTCGATCGAGCCGGCGGAACGCCAGACCACATCCCAGGAGAAGTCCTCACCTTGGGCTTGGCTGAAAATCGCATCCGCTTGGATGCCGTAGGGATTCACTCGGAATTGAAAGGCGCGACGTTGGTCGTCGAAGGTATCGACCTGAAAGACCACATGGTCGTCCTGGACGAAGGTCGAGACCTCGTCCCGATCCATGTAGTGGGCGCGGATCGCGCTCGGATCCGGATCGAAGGCTCGAAAGCCGACATAGAGGTGGGTGTCGTCGTAGAGCACATGGGCCACGGTTTTCACCGGCGGCTCGATGTTCTCACCGGGCTGCCACTCGTAGAGCAGCTCGATCGAAAGACTCTCCGACCAGGCGGTTTCGTTCAACCGTCCGTCGACGGTGATCTCCGGGGAGCTCGCCTTGGTGATCTCGTAAAGCTTCCGGGCCGAGCCCATGTCGGCGTCCGCATCCTGCGTGGAAGCCGGAGCGACAGTTGGGGGCCCGCCTGGGCTCGAAGCGACCTGAGCCGCGGCAGATTGAGCCGCAACCAAACCGATCATCGATACGAAAACGAGCTCTAGAATTCGGGAATTCCGGATCATCTGGGCTCCCCAGCCGACATCCAACACGCCGACATCAACAAGAAAAGGGAAACATTCTGGCCCGCCCAGCTCTTGGTCAATCTCTGCATAGCATTCAACGACGGCGATACTATCGTTTGCTCAGAAAAAATCCAGGTTAAGCGTTGAATCGCCGACGCGCCTTGCCCAATAGATACGAAATAGATTCAAAAAATAGAGGGCCCTGGGGCCAAGGAATCAAAAACTTTCAGGAGACCACCGACACCTCGTCCTTGAGGATCACCACACCCCGTCGGAGGGCCTCCACCAGACGATCGACCTCGTCGTCGGAGTTGGTCAAACCGAAGCTGATACGGAGCGAGGCCAGGGCTTCCGGCTCGGAAACCCCCATGCGCAGAAGCGTCCGGCTGGGCTGGGGCTTGCCGGAGTGGCAAGCGGAGCCGGTGGAGACGGCAAAGCCCTGCTGGTCGAGCCACAACATGAGCTGGTGTCCGGAAACTCCGAGAAGGGCTACGTGGCTGGTGTGGGGCAATCGCTCGACGTCCGCGCAATGGACCACGGCCTCAGGCAGATCCTTCAACTGACCCTCGAAGCGATCCCGCAGAGCGGACAACCGCCGATGGCGATCGTCCAGCTCGAGACGCGCCAGCTCGGCGGCCTCACCGAGCCCCACCACCGCCGGGACGTTCTCTGTGGACGCGCGCAAGCCCCGCTCTTGGGAGGCCCCCACCAACAGGGAGCCCATGGGCGCCCCGGAGCGGACCCAAAGGGCGGCGATGCCCGGAGGGCCGTGGAATTTGTGACCGCCCAGACAGAGGTAATCGACCCCGAGCGCTTGCACATCGACCCGGACCTTACCCACCGCTTGGACCGCGTCACAGAGCACGGGAATACCTCGTCGCCGGCACATCGAGGCGACCTCCGCCACCGGCTGGAGGGTACCGAGCTCGTTGTTGGCCTGCATCAAGCAAACGAGCCGGGTATCGTGCCTCAGCGCCGACTCCACCGACTCCACACCCACCACGCCACGGGCGTCCGGATCGAGCTCGGTCAGCTCCATGCCTCCCTGGGCCACCCGCTCAGCGGCCTGACGAATCGAAGGGTGCTCGAGGGCGGCGAATACGATGTGACCGGAATGGCCGCAGGCTTCGGCCACGGAATAAATCACCGCGTTGTTGGCTTCGGTGCCCGAGGAGGTGAACATGACCTCCTCCGGGGAGGCCGACAACAGCTCAGCGATCTGCCGGCGGGCCTTTTCCACCGCCTCCCGGGCGGCTCGTCCATGGCCGTGGGCCGACGACGGATTGCCGTGGCGCTCGATGAAGAAAGGCAACATGGCTTCCAGGACTCTGGGATCCAGTGGGGTGGTGGCGTTGTGATCGAAATACGCGCTCATTTCAGCTCCAGTCCGCCCTGGGTCGGCGGGATCTCGTCCCTTCAAGATTGCGGACCGCCCCCTCGACTGCTTAGGATGTGATTATGGATATCACCTCATCCGCACTCGCCTTCCGACCCTTCTGCAACACGCTTCGGTCGGGGCTTCTGGGGCTCGGTTTGCTCGCCGCGGCATCGGTCCTTTGGGCGCCGCCGAGCTTGGCACAGACCACCGCCGAGCAGAAGCCCCCACAGCAGCCTGAAACTCCCCCTGAGGGCGTCGGCGCGAATGAAGATGCTGTCGCCCCCGAGGCCGAGAAGGACCCGCCGGCTGAGAGCTCTAACAAAAGCGAGAGATCCAAGAAGAAAAAGAAGAAGAGGGAGAAGAAGCTCAAGGGAAGGGCCCTGGAGAAGAAGGTCGAGGCGCTGCCGGCCAAATATAAGCAATGGGTGGAAGGGGTGCGCTACATCATCTCCGACGAGGAGCTGGTTCTCTTCGTGGAGCTGCAAAAAGACTACCTGCGCGACGCCTTTATCGAGCGATTTTGGAAGGTGCGCGATCCCTATCCCGACTCCGCGCGCAATGAGTTCCGGGAGAATTACTCCAATCGCCTGCGGGAAGCCCAACAATATTTCGGCGGCAAATTCGACGAGCGCACCAAGGTCTTGCTCACCAACGGCTACCCCTTGAACCGCATCGAGATTCGCTGCCGGCCCCTGATGGTTCCGGTCGAGGTTTGGTACTACGACGGCAGCGACACCGTGGGTTTCGAGTTTCTGCTGCTCTTCTACCAAAAATGGGGGGTCGGCGACTTCCGGTTGTGGGAGCCCAACGACGGCCTGCAGGAGCTGTCGCTAGAAGGAGACCGAATCGATCGGCAGAGCATCGAGACCCGCTGTCAGATCAAACACGCCGAGGCGCTCTTCGCCGCCATTGGATTCATTCAGGGCCAAGGCGGGGTCATGGGCTGGCCCGCGCTTTTGGCGCGCATCACCAGCACGCCCTCGGCGCCACAAAAAGAGTGGGTGCAGACCTTTGCCACCTACACCACCGAGCTGCCCGAAGGCGCGACGACTTTCGACGCAACCCTACAAGTGGAGTATCCGGGACGGCATCAAGGCCGAACCGTGGTCCAAGGCGCCCTGGGCGTGGCGACTCGAGCCGTGGCCCCCGTGGTCATGGCCGACGGCCTGAGCCGGTCCTACAATTTGTTGCTGACCGGCGAGATCTTGCGCGACGGCACCTTATTCGACAACTTCCGCTACCAATTCGACTTCCCGGTCGACGACGTCACCGATCAGCTGCCGTTGGTTTTTCAGCGCAGCCTAAGGGCCGGTGACTACACGCTGATGGTGAAAGTCGAGGATCTGGGCAGCGGCGGGTTCCATCGCTCGGAGATGCCGATCACGGTGCCGCGTATGGACCTGCCTCCGCCCGCGGTGCTCGACGAAAAAACCGCGAGCATTTTGAAGGAAGCCAACGCCGCGATCCGCCAGGGGGACACCACGGTGAAGATCGTTCCCCTGACCGGTGCATGGCAAACCGGCCTCGTGCGCATCGACACCCTGACCACCGGCTCCGACATCGACAAGGTGAGGTTCTTTCTCGACGACGAGCCGATCCTGACCAAACGTCGGCCTCCGTTCAACGTCGAGCTCGACCTCGGCAATGTGCCGAGATCGCGGGTCCTGAGGGTCGAGGCTTTCAGCGCCGAGGACAAGATTCTGGCCTCGGACGAGAGCCTGCTCAACTCGGGCGACCACCGTTTCGACGTTCGCCTGGAGGAGCCCCGGCCCGGCAGAACCTACCGACGCAGCCTGCGGGCCGAGGCGAATATCGCGGTGCCCAAGGGCGAGGTGATCGAGAGGGTGGAGTTTTATCTCAACGAAACCAAGGTCTCCACCCTCTACCAGGCCCCCTGGGTGCAGCCGATCGTCTTGCCCGAGCAAGAGCCTGTGGCTTACGTCCGCGCGGTGGCTTACACCCCGGACGGGGCCATGACCGAGGACCTGGTCTTCATCAACGCCCCGGACAATTTGGAAGAGATCGACGTCGAATTCGTCGAGCTCTACACCTTGGTCTTGGATAGGGACAATCGACCCGTTCTGGGGCTCGACCGCGACCACTTCTCCATTTTCGAAGACGGGGTGCCCCAAGAAATGGTTCGCTTCGAGCTGGTGGAGAACCTGCCGATCCACGCCGCGATTCTGCTCGACGTCTCCGCCTCGATGGAAGGGCGCTTGAACGCCGCTCGCGATGCCGCCATCCAATTCTTCGAGCAGGCCATCACCCCTAAAGATCGAGCGACCACCATCACCTTCAACGACCATCCGAACCTCACCAGCGATTTCACCAACGACCTCAAGACCTTGGCCGCGGGTTTGGCCGGGGTGAAAGCGGAACGTGGCACCTCTCTCTATGACGCCCTGATCTTCTCCCTCTATTACTTCAACGGCATTCGCGGCCAACGCACGATTCTGCTGCTTTCCGACGGTAAGGACGAGTCGAGCAAATTCGAATTTGAGGACGTGCTCGAATATGCCCAACGATCCGGCGTCTCGGTGTACAGCATCGGCCTGCAAATTCCCCGTTCCGAAGGGGAGGCTCGGCGCAAGCTGAAGAAGCTGGCGGAGGAAACCGGCGGACGAAGCTTCTTCTTAGAGGACGTCAACGAGCTGAAGGCGATCTACACCACCATCCAACAAGAGCTCCGCTCCCGCTACCTGCTCGCCTATCAATCGTCCAACACCACGGGCAGCCGCGGATTCCGTCAAATCGATGTACAGACCCTGGACAAAAGTCACGAGGCCAAAACGCTGCGGGGGTATTTCCCTTGATCTGCGACCGCCGAGACACACGCCGGCTCGGTGCCTTCCTCGCCTTCTCCCTTCTGGCTTGGATTTGGATCTCGGCCGCCGAGAAGCCGGTCCGCGCCGTCAGCGAAGCGTCCGACAGCGCGGGTGAGCTTGCCGATCCGCCCGCGGAGGACGGGAAAACCGACGGCGACAAGGCCGACCCAGGCGGCGAGGAGCAGGCCCAGCTCCAGGATCGACACCAAGCTTTCCTCGACGATGTCGAGCCCCTGATCTCCGAGGCCGAGCGCGAGGTCTTCCTGAGCATTCCCGAGGACTACCAACGGGACGCCTTCATCCGCAAGTTTTGGAAGGTCCGCGACCCGTTTCCTCAAACCGTGCGTAACGAGCTCCAGGATCAATGGGGCGAGCGAGCAAAAACCGCCCGCGAATCCTTCGGCACCCTGACCTCCGAGCGGGCGCGCATGATGCTTTATTTCGGCCCGCCGAGCCGGAGGGTCAAGGTCAGCTGCAATCTGCTGCGTCAACCCGTGGATATTTGGATCTACGAGCGGGGATCCGACCTGGTGGGCGGCTATTTCACTCTGGTCTTCAGCGTGTTCGGAGGGCAGAAGACGGCGGGCACTTTATGGCATCCGCGCGATGGTCTGCACAGCCTGATGTCGCTCACCACCAGCATTCGCGCCGGCGAAGAGCAGATGGCGAATTCCTTGCGCTTCGACTGCATCCGCGGTGACGATCTGCTGGCGGCATTGGCACAAACCGTGGACACCGAGCGTTTGTTGGACAAGCACCACCTCTTCACGCCGCCCAACGAAGAATGGGTGCGCACCTTTCAGGCCCGATCGACGGCGATTCCCGACGGGGCCGAGATGCTCGCAGGTTGCCACGTCGAAATGGGTTTTCCGGGTCGTCACCAAAGCCGAACGGTGGTTCAAAATCTGATCACCGTGCCGAGGGATCAGCTGACCGCGGCGGAGGTGGGAGACTACCGGGGATTCAATTTGCTGGTGGACGGTGAAATTCTGCGCAAGGACGAGCTCTTCGACCAATTTCGCTACCGTTTCGACTTCCCGGAAGGCGAGACCGGTGAGCAGATACCCCTGGTGGTCCAAAGGTATCTGCGACCCGGAACCTACCGCTACGTGGTCAAGGTCGAGGACACCAACGGCAAGAAATTCCACCGTCGAGAAATGAAATTGGTGGTGCCACGGGTGGATCCCACGCGCCAAGCGGTCGGAGTGGGAGAGGACGGCGAGGTCATTACCGCCGATCTGGAAGACACCGACGATCTGGAGGAGCTGGACGGCCCCCAAGCCGTTTCGGGCTTCGACGCGCCCACACCGTTGGCGGATCGTTTGGCCGAGGCCAACGCCAGCATCTCCACCGGCGATCACACGATCAAAATTCTCTCCCTGCCGGATGTGCTGCAGGTCGGTCGCATGCGGGTCGAGGCGCGCACCCGCGGCGAAGGCATTGCCCGGGTGGCGTTCCTGCTCAACGATCGGCCGGTGATGCGAAAGAGCCGTCCGCCTTATAGCGTCGAGCTCAATCTGGGAGACAAACCCACCATCCACACCCTGGCCGCGGTCGCCCTCGACGCCGAGGGCAAGCAGCTGGCGGTGGACGAGGTGCTGATCAACTCGGGCCCCCACCGCTTCAGCGTGCGGTTGATCGAGCCGCAGCGGGGCAAGGTGTATCGAAACAGCGTGCGAGCCCACGTGGAGGTGGACGTGCCCGAGGGAGAGCGCCTCGACCGGGTCGAGCTTTACCTGAACGACACCCGGCTCGCCACCCTCTACCAACCGCCGTTCGAGCAACCCATTCTGCTGCCCGAAGACAGCGATTTGAGCTATATCCGCGCCAGCGCTTATTTGAGCAACGGCGATTTGGCGGAAGACGTTCAATTCATCAACGCCCCGGACTACGTCGACGAGATGCGGGTCAGCTTCGTCGAGCTCTACACCTCGGTATTGGACCGCAAGGGGGACTTCGTCGAAGGGTTGACCCGTGACGACTTCGTGGTGCTGGAGGAAGGCGAGCCGCAGAAGATCCGCCGCTTCGACACCATGCGCGATCTACCGATACGAGCCGGGCTGGTGATCGATACCTCGCTTTCCATGGTGACCTCCCTGCCCGACGTGGAGAAGGCCGCCTATCGCTTCTTGGAAGAGGTCATGGCCGAGCGGGATCGCGCGGCGTTGGTCACCTTCGCCGACGAGCCGGAGCTGAAAGTGCGATTCACCAGTGATACCTCGGTGCTCGCCGGCGGATTGGCCAATCTGGACGCGGAAGGGGAAACCGCCCTCTACGACAGCATCATTTTTACCCTGCACTACTTCAGCGGATTGAAGGGAAAGCGGGCGATCGTGGTGTTGACCGACGGCGAGGATTCCTCCAGCCGCTACACCTTTGAGGACGCGATCGAATTTGCCCGCCACACGGGCGTCGCCGTGTACATCATCGGCCTCAACCTGCCCAGCGCCCGGGACATCCGGATCAAGCTTCGGCGCATCACCCATGAAACCGGCGGCGAGCTCTTCTTCATCGACAGCGTGCGGGACCTCAAAAAGGTCTACGGCGCGATTCAGCTGGAGCTGCGATCTCAATATTTGATCGCCTATCAAAGCTCGTCCACGACCGAGGGATTCCGCGAGGTGGAAATCGAGACCCCGGGCAAGAAGGGGCTCGAAGCCAAGTCCATTCGAGGGTACTATCCCTGACCCATGAACGATGTTGAGAACGATCCCGAGAACGGACCCGCAGATGCCTCGCCCCGGCTGATCCTCGCCTCCGGCTCACCGCGACGCCGTGAGCTGCTGGCGGGCCTCGGCCTGAAGCCCCAAATCCGGCCCATGGATATCGACGAAACTCCACTTCCGGAGGAGAAAGCGGAGCGGTACGTCATGCGGCTGGCGGAATCCAAGGCCCGTGCCCAATACGAGCCCGGCGAGCTGGTGCTGGCGGCGGACACCGTCGTGGCGGTGGACGGTGACCTGCTGGGCAAGCCCACGGACGCGGAAGACGCGGGCCGCATGTTGCGCCGCCTCTCCGGTCGCGCCCATCAAGTGCTCACCGGCGTGTCCCTCTTGAAAGCCGATTCCGATCCCAGCCGTGCACCCACGGTCACCACCCTGGTAGTCACCACTGAGGTGATCTTCCATTCGCTGAGCGACCGGGAAATCGATTGGTACGTGGCCTCCGGCGAGCCCATGGACAAAGCCGGTGCCTATGCCATCCAAGGCCTTGCGGCCATCTTCGTCGACCGCTTGGAAGGCAATTACTCCAACGTGGTCGGCCTACCCCTGCCCGCGGTCTATCGATTGCTGATCGACGCCGACTACCCGGTCCTGAGCTAGCCCAAAAACATCAACAGCCCTCGAGGTGATCGAGGGCTGCTATTTCAAGGCGTGTGGCGGACCGATGAAACGCGGTGTCGTTCTTAGGAGTTGGCTCGGTGCGGCCATCGGCCCACCGGCTCGAGGTCAACTCCCGCCCAGTGACCTCGGCCAGGTCGATGCTGAAGCATCTTCCATGCCCTAAACCTTAGAACGGTTTTCTGTGGAAAAGCAGGGTATCGGGCTGGGACGTCAATACCTTGGGACTAAAGGTCTTTCGCTGGGCTCGCCCCGGAGGAAGCCAGCCAACGGCCCAGCATATCGCGCAAATCTTCCTGTTTAAACGGTTTCGAAATGTAGTCGTTCATGCCTACCGCCAGGCATTTCTCGCGATCTCCCTTCATCGCATGGGCGGTCACCGCTATGATCGGAATGGGCTCCGCCTTCGTCGCCTGCTCGATCTCTCGGATCTTGGCGGCGGCCTCGTAGCCGTCGAGCTGTGGCATCTGGCAATCCATGAGAATGGCATCGTAGGAGCCGTCCTCCAGGGCTTCCAGCACCTCCAATCCATTCCCTACGGCGTCGACCCGATATCCCATGGCCTCGAGCTGGCTGATCGCGACCAGCTGATTGATTTCGTTGTCTTCCGCCAACAGCAATCGACAGACCTCGGGCGTTTTGGCCGCCGAGACGGGTTTCGAGGCCCGACGGGTCTTGGTCGATTTGAGGCTCGGAATCAGCTCGAGCTCGAACCAAAATGTGGAGCCTTTGCCGATCTCGCTGTCGAACCCCAGACGGCCACCCATCAGCTCGATCAGGCGCGAGCAAATGGCCAATCCCAAACCCGTGCCACCGTATCGACGGCTCGTGCTGTTGTCCGCTTGAGTGAAAGGATCGAAGAGGTGCTCCCTCGAGGTGTCGGAGGAGATACCGATACCGGTATCGATCACCTCGAAACGCAGCCCGACTCCTTCGGTATTGAAGTATTTTTGGGTCACGCGAACGGTCACGTGGCCTTCATCGGTGAATTTCACGGCGTTCGAGGTCAGGTTGATCAGCACTTGGCGCAATCGCGCCGGATCGCCCCACAGACGGGTGGGGAATTGGCGGGTGACGTCGGCACGGATTCCGATCCCCTTGGCACCAGCCCTCGGCATCACCGGCAGAAGCGCCGCGTCCACAACTTCCGCCAGCTCGAAGGGAGTGTGATCGAGGGACATCTTGCCCGCCTCGATTTTCGAGAAGTCGAGAATGTCGTCGATCAACACCAACAAACCCTCTCCCGAAGCCTGCAAGATCTCTACTTTCTTGCGCTCTTCCTCAGGAATATCGGCGTCCAAAAGCAGACCGGCCATGCCGATGATCGCGTTCATCGGCGTTCGAATCTCGTGGCTCATATTCGCCAAGAAGAGGCTTTTCGCCTCGTTGGCCAGCTCAGCTGCTTCTTTGGCCCGAACCAATTGGCTGTTTCGGCGCCGCTCCAGGCCGGAGGCCACGGCCTCGGCGACGAAACGGCTCAATGCGATCACCTCGTCCGGCCAGTAGCCCTCTTGCTCTCCCGCCCCCAATCCGATGAATCCCACGACCTCACCGGCGACGTCCAACGGTGCCGCCAGCAACGATTCCAGGGAAAGCTCTTCCAGCTGACGGCGATCCTCGGACGCCTCCTTGGGAATGGAGTGCTTGCCTCCCCACTCCACCGCACGGTGATTCTTCAGCCGCTCGATCGCCCAGGGCAAACGACAGACGAGCTCACCCTCACCATCCAGGGGAGGCAATCCCTCCGCTTGCCATTGATGGTGCGCCACGGCCCGCCCATCTTCTGGGTCGAACAGCACCAGCAGGACCCTGCGACAGCCCAAGAGCTCACCGATGCGCGGGAAAATCTCCGCCACCTGATCTTCGATCTGATCCTCTGAACGATGGATGAATTGGGAAGAAATCGACACCATCAGCTCTTCCAGCTCAAGGCGATATTTCAAGGCCAGCTCGGGCTCTTTTTGCGCCGAGATATTGATCACCGATCCGGACATCCGAGTCACCCGACCGTCGGCATCTTGGATCGCACGCCCGGTGCCCAGCAGCCAAATCTCCTCGCCGGTCGGAGACTGGATGCGATGCTCGCAGCGGTAGACTCTCCCTTTGACCAGGGAAGCTCGAACTTCTCGACGCAAACGGCCGCGATCCTCGGGATGCACCCGGGAGAGATATTCGGAAACCTCGGACAGACTGTCGACCCACGGAAATCCCACCAATTGATCCAGCTCGCGGGTCACCCAAAGCTTCTTCGACCTTGGATCCCAATCCCAGATGGCAATCTTGGCGGCGTCGAGGGCCGAGCTCAGCCGCTCCTCACTTCGGCGCAGCTCCCGCTCCAATCGCTTGCGATCGGAGATGTCCACGAACATGGCGTGGGTACCGATCACAGCACCTTCGGCGTCGAATTGAGGCCGAGCCCGCAGTAGGGTTTCCACAACCCGACCTTCGCGGGTCACGAGCTCACGCTCTTCCTCAACGAAGACGCCTTCCAAAGCTCGTTCATAGCCACCTTTGAGGATCTGCCTGCGAGAGTGGGAGGAGTAGAGCTCGCTCAAGGGTCGATAAATCACCTCACGGCGCTGATAGCCGAGCACATCGAGGAAAGTATCGTTGCAATCGACGATTCTCGGCTCCCGCCCAGGTCCCACGGCGGTGATGACATACATCACCGGAGCCGCGTCGAACAGCTCTTGGTAGTCCCATTGGGTAGAAAACTCACCGATGCTCAACAACTCATCCCCGGTTCCATCTCCGAACCTATCCCCGGACCCACTTCCGTGCCGCTCCGGTCCCGCCTTCCGGCCGGCGCTCGGCGCGATCGATCATCGGAATCAAGAAGGCTCGCTGCGCCACTCGACCGTGGGGTCCACCGGTAGATCGACCGCATCCACTGACGACCCGGAGCTTTCCTGGAGCTCGGCTTCGGCCGTGTCCTGAGCCCCATCGTCGGCAGCCGCTTCGAGGGTCTCCGACTCGACGATGGCCGAGCCTTCTGCGCCCGTGCTCTCCGCCGGCAGCTCGTCCAGGCATGCGCGCAGCGCCGCGGCCATTTCACTTGCCGTCGGCCGATCCGGACACTTCTTGGCCAGCGCTTGCATCACAATATCGTTGAGCCGAAGCAGAATATTCGGCTTGAGGGCCAGCAAAGCCTTCGGCCTTTCCACCACGTGCATCCGAATCAGCTTGAAAAAATTACCGTCGGCTCCGGCGAATGGGGTGCGTCCGGTCAACATCTCATAGAGGCTGATCGCAAGGCTGTAGACGTCGGTTCGACCGTCGTAGGGCTCGTTCGTGAACCGCTCCGGGGCCATGTAGGCGGGTGTGCCGACGCTGTTGCCCTCAATGGTCAGCTGTTGCTGCAAATCGGCATCCCCCACCAGCTTGGCGATACCGAAGTCGAGCACTTTGATCACCTCTCCGCGGCGATCCGTGTGCATGAAGATATTCTGCGGCTTGATGTCCCGATGAATGATTCCCAAGGAGTGGGCTTCGGCCAACACATCGCACACGGGTATCGAGATTTCGATCGCCCGCCGAGGGCTGATCGCCCCTCGGCTCCGCAACAGCTGGTCGAGGCTGCGGCCTTGTAGAAGCTCCATCACCATGTAAGCCACGTCTTTGGACGAGACATTGAAGTCGAGCACAGAAACCGCGTTGGAATGCTCCAGCCGAGAAAGGGAAATGCCCTCTTGTTGAAAGCGGGCCAAGGCCACCTCATCCGTGCCGAAATTCGTGCGCAAGATTTTGATCGCAACCGGCCGTTGCAATTGGAGGTGGGTGCCGCGATAAACCGCACCGAAGCTTCCCTGGCCGATCAGGGTATCCAATCGGTACTTGCCGTCCAGGAGAGTGCCCGGCCCGGGGGTGTCGGATTCGCTGTCTTGCCTTTTGGTGGAACGGGCCGGAATGCGATTCCTCAGCTGAGCTCGGACCCGAGCCAGAACCACTTCTTCGCCCACCGCTTCCGGGGCCACGTAGTCGTTGGCACCGAGGTGAAACCCCTTGATGATGTCGGCATCTTGATCCAAGCCGGTCATCATCATGACCGGAAGCTCTTCGGCGGACCGCTGCTCGCGGAGTATCTCGAGCACCTCGAAGCCGCTCTTGCCCGGCATCTTGACATCCAAGAGGATTAGATCCACCAGCTCCCGGGAGAGCATTTGGAGCGCTTCCTCACCGTCGGCAGCGGTCAACACCCGATAGCCTTCGTGCTCGAGCCGAGGTCGCCAGATCATCTGCCGAACCTCGTTGTCGTCCACCAACAGGATGGTAAAAGTTTCGTCCACTACTAGGGCCTCTTTACGGCCTGAGCCAGTTCCTTAGATCTATTCGCACCTGCGATGCGGGCATTTTTTTCATCCGATGGTGCATCTTATCGCGAGGCCAGGGATTTAGCCTGTGTTCCGCGAGATCGAAGCACCTCGAGAGGCACAGAGCTATCCCGCGAGCCCTGCGACCTTCAGCGCTCACGCGGCCGCTTGCTTCAACGCCACCTCGGTTTCCCGTTGAGCCGCGAGCAGCTCTTCCACCTCGGCCCGGCTCACCCCTCCGCCTTCGGTGCGCAGCTTTCGCTCGATCGCCGCGCTGAGCTTGGAGACCCTCAACGCCCCAACGCTCCCGGCACTGCCTTTTAACGAGTGGACCGCCTCGAGTGCCGTATCGTAGCTTTCCGAGGCCAACGATCGCTCGAGCTTCTCCAACACCTCTTCGGAGGTCCGCAAATAGGTCGAAACCACCCTGGACAACATGTCTTGATGGGTTTTGCGCCCGAGCTCGCGCAGGGACTCCAAAATGACCTCGTCGAGCAGTGCCGGTTGCTCCTGGGACTTTGCCGATTCATAGGCCTCGAAGGGGTCCGATCGCGGGCTCAAGGTGCTCGGACGCTGGTCGGGAGCGGACCACCGCCGCAACATCTTCGCCAAATCGCTGCTTCGGAACGGTTTTGCCAAATAGTCGTCCATGCCGGCTTCCAGGCAGCGCTCGCGATCACCTTTCATGGCGTGGGCGGTGACCGCGATGATCCGAATCGGCCTGGACGTCCCTTGCTCCGCCTCACGTTTTCGGATCTGCCGGGAGGTTTCGTAGCCGTCCAATCGGGGCATCTGGCAGTCCATCAAGATGATGTCGAAAGCCTCCGTTTCCATGGCCTTGAGGGCCTCCTCACCATTCTCCACCGCTTTGGCCGTGAACCCGAGCTCTTCCAGCTGTCCCAAAGCGACGGTCCGATTGACCGGGTTGTCCTCGGCCACGAGGATGTGGCCGTTGGTTTCCGCGGCTTCGGCTTCCCGCTTCATCTCCTCGACGAAATCGGCCGGCAGCTCAATGATGGAGGACTCACCGAACCACGGCTCGAATGAAACCCGCACGGGGATTTCGAACCAGAAGGTCGAGCCCTTACCCGCTTCGCTTTCGACCCCGATGCAGCCACCCATGAGCTCCACCAATCGCTTGCTGATCGCCAAGCCCAGACCCGTGCCGCCGAAATGTCGAGTCGTGGAATTATCCGCTTGGGTGAAAGCTTCAAAGAGGTTCTTGAGATGCTCTTCGGGAATGCCGATACCCGAATCCTTGACGCGCATCTCCAAAGTGCCCCGACGATCGTCGTGACGCACGGCGGCCTGGACCACCACCCCTCCCTGGCTGGTGAACTTGACCGCGTTCGACACCAAATTCACCAAAATCTGACGCACTCGAGAAGCATCGGCGGTCAACCGGGGTGGCAAGTCCTCGGGCAAGGCCACGGTCACATCGATTTGCTTGGATGCGGCTTGCGGACCCAAGAGCTCCACCACCTCATTGACCAATCTCGAGAGGTTGAAGTCCAGATCCTCCAAAGCCAGCTTGCCGGCCTCGATCCGAGAGAAATCCAAGATGTCGTCGATGATGCGCAACAGCGACGAGGCCGATGAGCTGATAGTCATCAAATAATCCCGTTGCCGGGTGTTGACCTCGGTCTTGAGCAGAAGGTCGGTGACCCCCACGATACCGTTCATCGGCGTGCGGATTTCATGGCTCATATTGGCCAAGAAGAGACTTTTAGCTCGGCTCGCCTCCTCGGCGACCTCTTTCGCACGAGCCAGGTCACGGGTGCGCTCCTCCACCAGCTTCTGCAGGTCCGCGGTGAAGCGGGCGCGCTCGAGGTCTCTCTCTTTGACCTTCTGGCGCATGTTCTCGTACGCCGCCGCCAGCAGGCCTATCTCGTCGGTTCCGGAGTCTGAAAGGGCATCGGTGGACACCGGCTCAGAGAAATCACCGAGGGTGATTTTTTCCGTGGCCTCCACCAATTTCTCCAGTCGCCTACTATGGCCACCGACCACCGGAGCGACCAAGAACGCACTGACCACCATGGCGATGATCGACGACAATCCGATGGCACCCAACAAGCCGAATCGGCTGTGCAAGACGGCGTCTCGGTCGATCACGGCAATCACCCGCCCGAGCACCTTGCCGGACGCGTTGCTCAATCGGTGCTCGCCGATGAAGAGCCCTCCGTGATCCCCGGCTCGCCAGCTTTCCAGCGCCCTCGGATCGCGAATAAACGAGGCTGAGGTCTCACCGTCGGCGGTTTCCACCATCAGACAACGGACTTCTCGATCGTGGGCGACGCGGGTCACCTGGTGCTCGAGCTGATCCGCGTTTCGGAGCTGATCGCCGTCAACGGCGTATTCCGCCACCCGAGCCGCCAGGTTGTCGGCGAGCCGTTGACGGTCGGCCGAGAGATCGCTACCGATTCGGAAGTAGATCGGCAGCACGGCGATCAAAATGGCCGCCAGCACCACCAGCATGACGCTGAGGGTTGCTTTAAAGTGCAAACGCTGAGTGAGCTGGCTAGGCATGGCTCAATCTCTCAGAGTGACTCGGCAGGTGACTCGGCGGACGGGGATCGGTGGGTCGAAGAAGGCTCGGAGACCATCGGCTCGGAGACCATCGGCTCGGAGACCATCGGCTCGGAGACCATCGGCTCGGAGACCATCGGCTCGGAGACCATCGGCTCGGCAACCATCAACTCAGCCGGCCTTACCGGAGTCTCCGCTCCGGGAGGCCAGGAAGGATTGCAGGGCTTCGCTCGTCTGGCCGAAGCAGGATTCCAGCTCCGCCAAAATCGTCTCGCCGCCTTCCAATTGTCCGGAGGAGCCCATCTCCTCCAGCTGCCGACTGAGCTCCGCCAGCCGGGGCGTGCCGAGGGAGCGATAGCTCCCTTTCAAGCTGTGGGCAGTGCTTTTCACCCCGTCAGCGTCTCCACTCGCAAGGGCTTGACGAAGGGAGCTGAAGCTTGTGGGTGCCTGTTCCAAGAACAGACCGTAAAGCTGTCCCAACAAGTCTTTGCCCCTTCGCTCCCCAAGCATGGAAAGCGTCTGAAGAATCGACTCATCGAGCAGATCCACGGCTGCCGGGTCTTGCCCACCCATCTCTACCTCCAATCGTTCTCTTCCATCGATGCGCCTTCTCTTCTATCGAGATCAAGCCCACTTACCGTCTTGAAAAAATACCGTCTCGGAAAACACCGTCTCGAAAAAAGCGAGACCTCCCAAGGATATCGCACTTGCCCTTTCGCCCGCTCTTTCGAATTTCCGTCGCGAATCGATCTGTCTCGCCCGTGCTAGCATGGCGTCATCAATGCCGAGTCCGATTTGAGCCCGCTCGATTCGAGTGAGCTTATCCGATGATCTCGAATACCTCGGCTCCCTTGGCCCGAGCCCCCTACGGCTCAGCCCCGGACCCTAGCCGGCTAGACCACCACCCTTCTGAGCGACGCGCCTCAACGCACGGGAGATGCCCACGGCATGAAATGCATAGCGGTCATAGAAGACAATTCCGACAATCGACTGCTTTTGGAAGCGATGCTCGAGGGAAGCTTTCACATCGTGCAATTCGAGTCCGGCTCCTCGGCCCTGGCGGAGCTCCCCAATATTGGAGCCGACCTCGTGCTGTTGGATATTTCCTTGCCGGGAATGGACGGCATCGAGGTCCTACGGAGAATGCGTGCGGAGCCACGCCTAGCTCGCCTGCCGGTCATCGCCCTGACCGCCCACGCAATGGCCGGTGATCGCGAGAAATTCTTGGCCCAGGGATTCGACGACTACATCAGCAAACCCATTCTCGACGACCAATTGTTGATCGCCACCATTCAAGACCGGATCGACGAAAAGCTCGTCCAATCCTGAGGACACATCGATTTTGATGGGTTTTTGCCTCACCCTCCAGATCCTACGGTCCGGCACGCCGGGTGTCGGCCCCACGGAGCGTAGCTGACGATGCTTCTCGGAAGTCTTGTCTTAGAGGTTCTAGTCGCCATCCTGACCGGCTCGGTAGTGTTCTTGTTATGGCGAGCCGGGCGCAGAGATCGATTGGCCGAGGATCGCGGGTGGTGGCCGGTGTTGGTCGGTTCCTGCCTACTGTTTTTCGGCGCCCTGGTCGACATCTCCGACCACTTCCCCGCCCTCAACCGCTTCGTCATCCTCGGCCAGACCCCGATGCAATCCGTGGCGGAGAAGATGGTCGGTTTCTTCGGCGGCTTTCTGCTGCTCGCGATCGGGCTTTTTCGCTGGCTTCCTTACGTCGCCGACCGACGACGACAAGCAGAGGACCTGCGTTTTAAAAATGAGGATCTCGAAGAGCAACTGCGCAAAGGGTCCAGGGAGCTGGCCCTCAGCAAGCTCAAAACCGCAGCCGAGCTGCGGATCCACCAGCGCCAAACCCGCCAGACCGAGAATCTCGTAGAAGCCGTGGCCGCCAACGCGCCGATCGCGTTGATCGCCACCGGCATGGGGGGCAATATTTCCGTGGCATCGGGCAGGGCCCTGACAACCCTCGGCATTTCCGAGCAAGACACCGGCGAGCCTCTGGCTGAGCTGTGGCCGATGATCGCCGAGCCCCTTTCCCAAGCCCTCGAAGGCAAAAGGGTGACCACCAGCGTCGCCATCGATTCCGCGGGCACGATGTTTCAGGTGCGTTGCACCCCTTGGCGGGTGGACCGACGCCAGGTCGGCGCCGCCGTGGTCGCCACGGACATCACCGATTTGGTACGCACCCAGGATGAGCTGCGGCAGGCCAAGGACATTGCCGAGGCCGCCAGCCGCGCCAAGAGCGATTTCTTGGCGAGCATGAGCCATGAGCTGCGCACCCCCCTGAACTCGGTGATCGGCTTCTCCAACCTCTTGGAAAAGAACAAGAACGGAAATCTGTCGGAGCAAGATCTTCGATTCCTCGAACGGATCTCCGACAATGGCAAACATTTGTTGGCGCTGATCAACGAGCTGCTCGATCTATCGAAGATCGAAGCGGGCCAGATGGAGGTCGATTGCCGCCCGGTGGACCTGCGGCAGCTGATGCGGGAAGTCGCCGAGCAAATGGCCACCCAAGCGGGATCCGACGTGCGATTGGGCCTCAAGCTCGGGATCGGCTTCTCCGCCCTGGATCCCTCAACCGACGAAGTCACCACCACTGGCGATGCGGGTACTTCGGCGGATCACGACGACGATTCCGTCGACATCGAAACCGACCCTGCCCGGCTGCGCCAGATCCTGGTCAACCTCACCGCCAATGCCCTGAAATTTACCCACGAAGGGCAAGTCACCCTGATCTTGCACCAACACGTCGACGGCCGGCCCAAGGCGATCGCCGTGCGCGATACGGGCATCGGCATTCCCAAAGACCAACTCGGGACGATCTTCGAAGCCTTCCAACAGGTGGACTCGGGAACCTCACGCCAATACGCGGGCACCGGCCTGGGCCTATCGATCACCCGGTCCCTATGCCACTTGCTGGGATTCGAGCTGACGGTGGAGAGTGAGGTGGGCCAGGGCTCGACCTTCACGGTCGAGCTGAATCCCGGAGTCGCTGCCGATTGACCCGACAAGCGGCGAGGGAGCACCCCGATTGGGTGCTCCCTCTCATCCTCCCAGCGACTCGAGATCCACGGCTTGAAAAGAGCAATAACCATGCCCGCTCTATTTGCCCCCTTGCCGGCCGAAAAGTGACGAAAATTCCCCACTTCCACCATTCTCTGCCTCCACGACTGACAGTTTTTGCCGCTCACCCAGCCGAGCCGGCGCCTTGGCTCCACTGCACCAGGGCCTCCGCAAGAACGCGGATCGCCAGCACATATTCCTCGAGGCTCAGATGCTCTCTGGGGGTGTGATCCAACGAGGAATCCCCGGGACCATAGGCGAGGATCGGGCATCGCCATGTCGGTGCCACGACATTCATGTCGGAGGTTCCGGTTTTATATTTCAAAGTAGGTCGAGCCCGCGCCACCCTTCGGATGGCCGCGCAGAAGGAAGCCGGCCACGGCTGTCTTCGCTCTTCCACCCACGGCACCTCATGACCCGAGGCTTCGAGCTCGGCACCGGGCATGAGATCCCGTAGGCAGTCTTCCAACTGCTTGGGCTCCAGGGCCGGCGGCAATCGAAATCCGAACGTAGCCCGGCACAGCTCTTCATCGGCCAGCCGCTCGCTCCGGATGCTCTGCAGCTCGATTTGAAGCCGACCAAAGATTCCGTCCACGCCTTGATTGTGCTCGGCGGCAAACGCTTCCACGCGATTCCAATCCCGAACCACCAGCGCGCTCGCCGTGGGCTCGGGCCCGGCGGAATGGGAGGTCGGGCACCGACGCACTACGCGCATCAAGAGCCGTCCTTTGTATCCCAAGGTCACGGCTTGAGCGCCACTGGGCTCGCCGATGACACAGACATCGGGGCAGAGCTGCTCGGCGATGTGGCGGGCACCCTTGGAGGACGACACCTCCTCCTCCACGGCCCCGACCACCGTCAGGCGAAGATCCATGGCATCGAAATCCGGCCGCCGGGCCAGCTCCGAGACGGCCATGACGAAGGTGGCCAAAGGCCCCTTGGCGTCCACCGCGCCGCGCCCGAAAAGCAAGCCGTCTCGGATCTCCACCGGCGGCCCGCCCGGCACCGTATCCATGTGGCCGAGCAACACCACATGTTTAGAGCCGCTGCCGACCGTGCCGACCGCGTTGCCCGCCCGGTCGATGTGGCTGTCGAGGCCGAGCGCCGCCATGCGCTCCACCAAGAATTCGGCGATCTCCCCCTCGTGCCGGCTCTCGCTGCGAATCGACACCATGGTGTGCAGAAGGGAGATCGCCTCCGCTTCGGTCACGTCTTGCAGGTTTGAGTGGGTCATGGCGCGTCCAACCCACGGATGTGCTCCACCACTCGCTCGATCACCCAACGCCAATCCCCTTCGTCGATCACCAGCGGCGGCAACAGGCGAGCCACCGTCGGTCCCGCGGACAACGCCAAGATGCCGTCTTCCGCCAATCGGCTCAGCAGTCGGCCGCTTCGCTGTCGAAGCTCAACTCCGATCATCAGCCCCATGCCTCGGATTTCCCGGACGGCGGTTTGCCCCGTCAGATCCTGGCGAAGCCGATCGAGGGCCCATTCCCCGAGCTCCCGGGAGCGGGTGATCAGATCCTCCTGCTCGAGGGTGTCGAGGGTCGCTGACGACACCGCGCACGCCAGCGGATTTCCGCCGAAGGTCGAGCCGTGGGATCCGGCGGCGAAGGGCGGCAAACCTCGGCGAATGGCCAGGGCTCCCATGGGAAATCCTCCGGCGATGCCCTTGCCCAAGGCCGCCAAATCCGGTCCGTCGGTCGCTTGGCCCGGTGAGCCGTCGAGCCAGTGGTGGTGGGCCAGCCAGCTGCCGGCCCGGCCGAACCCGGTCTGGACCTCGTCCACCACCCAAAGAATTCCGTGGGCATCGCAGAGATTCCTTAGGCCGGGCAGATAGTCGTCGTCCGGCACCCGAACCCCGCCTTCCCCTTGGATCGGCTCGACGATCAACGCCGCCACCTCGGAGTCGAGGGCTTGCGCCGCCGCTTCGAGATCGCCGAAAGGAATGTGCGCGACCCCGGGAATCAAGGGCTCGAAAGGACGACGGTAGCGGGGCTCCCAGGTGGCGGAAAGGGCACCCAGCGTGCGCCCGTGGAATCCTCGCTTGGCGGCGACGATCCGGCTGCGGCCCGTGGCTGAACGGGCGTATTTGATCGCCGCCTCCACCGCTTCGGTGCCTGAGTTGCACAGGAAGAAGCGCTCGAAACCTGTGACCTCGGCGAGCCGTTCCAAAAGCCGCCCCCGCACCTCCGAGCCGAAGGACGTCGGGCACGAGACCAGCAGATCGCCTTGGCGCGTCAGCGCCCGGGTCCAAGCAGGGTGTGCATGACCCAAGCAGGCCGCGCCGTGACCGGCCACGCAATCCACGTAGGTGCGCCCCGTGGAATCCTCCACCCGGGCGCCACGGCCGTGGGTCAAGGTGATGCCCCTGGACGGATAACCTCCCGCCCCATGGCGCTGCTCGAGGTCCATGGGCGCGGTAGCCGTTAGAACGCTCATGAGATCACCGTCCCTTGCCCCGACATCACACCGGTCAGCGGATTCTCGCGATGGCTGGCGCCGATCCAAACCCGGCCGACCCCGCCGTCCAACGCTTCCTCGGCGGCCTTGAGCTTGATGCGCATCCGTCCCTCGGCCCAGCTGCGACCGGCTTCCGCCAAATCCGCCCGCGCCAGACGCCCGACGCGGGTCGACGGATCCCCGGCCCGGCGGTAGAGACCGTCAGCGCCGGTCAACAGCACCAACGACTCCGCGCCCAAGGCACGGGCGATGGCCGCGGCGGCGCGATCTCCGTCCACATTGACCATCTCCCCCTCCTCGGAGAGCGCCGGCGGCGAGACCACCGGCAGAAAGCCGCCGGCGATCAAACCGCGCAGCAAATCCGCGTTGACCCCATCGATGGTGCCCGTGTAATCGTCGCGCAGCACCGTGGTTCGCCCGTTTTCTTTCACCCGAATCGCTTTCTTGCGGCGTGCCGTCAGCAGGCGGCCGTCCAGACCCGAAAGCCCCAAGGCGTTGACGCCGCGCCGCTGCAGGGATTCCACGATCCGCTTGTTGACGTCGCCCGCGCAGACCATGGCGAAGGTCAAGGCGGTCTGCCGATCCGTGCGGCGGCTGGTATAGCCGGAAGGCGAGGTCACGAATCGCGGCGGGCGCCCCAGGGCGGTGGAGACCTCCCCCACCCGCTGCGAGCCGCCGTGCACCAGAACCCAGGGACGACCGCCCCAGGACCGTGCGATATCTTCGATCAGGGGCTCCAGCGCATTGCCTTCACCCCCTCCAATTTTGATCACCAACATGGTTTTCTCCGTCGTCTTAGAGCGTGGAAAGGTCAGCAGGGATGCAAACCGGCGAATTCCAGCCCGGTGGTCTCGGCAAAGCCGCGGGTTACATTGAGGGCTTGGATCGCGCTTCCCGCCGCGCCTTTCACCAGGTTGTCGAGGGCCGAGATCACCACCAGCCGACGACCGTGGTCGTCGAGTCGCCAGCCGATGTCGCAGAAATTGGTGCCGGCCAAAATCTTGGGCTCCGGCAATCGATAGAGACCCCGCTTTTCGTTCACGATGCGCACGAAGGGCTCTCGGCCGTAGGCTCGGCGGAACAATCGCCAGAGATCCTTGTCCTCCACCTCTCGGTTGAGGAAAACGTGATGGGTGGCGAGCACCCCTCGAACCGCCTCGATGGCGGTGGCGGAGAAGAAGAGCTGATCGTCGTCGAGCCCGAGCTGTTGGTGGATCTCCGCTTGGTGTCGGTGGCCGACGGGCGCGAAGGAACGGACCGCGCCGGAGCGTTCCGGATGGTGGGTCGCGGCGGAGGCTTGCGCCCCACCCTCGCTCGACCCCACCTTCACCTCCACCACCACCCGGTCGATCCAACCCGCTTGGGCTAGGGGCCAGAGCGCCAAATTGACCGCCGTGGCGTTGCAGCCCACGCCGCTGATCAGGCGTGCCCCCACGAGCCGATCCCGCTCGAGCTCCGGCAGCCCGTAGACGAAACGCTCCCGCCAAGGGCCGTCCACATCCCGTCCGTACCACCGTCGATGGGCATCTGGACATCTCAGGCGGAAGTCCGCGGAGCAATCGATGACCGTGTCCGCCAGCTCCGCGAAACGCCCCATGTGGGACGAACCTCGGCCGTGGGGCAGGCAGAGAAAGAGGACGTCACACGCCTCGAGATCGTCGATCGACTGAAATTTGAGCGGTCCATGGGCTCCGACACCGGGTGACGGCCGGTGGTTGGGATGCACCGTGTGGGCGAATCGACCGGCCAAGCGCTCCGAGGTCAGCTGCGCCACTTCGAGGTGGGGATGACCGGCGGCCAGCCGCAACAGCTCACCGCCGACGTAACCGGATCCGCCGACGATCGACACCCGCAACACCTCCGGGGTGCTCCGACTTCTCGGCTGCGCGGTCTCCGATGCCTCCGGTGCGGAGGCCGAGCTTTGTTCCGCAACCGCCGTATTCAGCATGGCACCGGTACCTCCACCTCGACGGTTGGAGCCGTCGGAGCCGTCGGAGCCGTCGGAGCCGTCGGCATCTCGACGTCCTGCGCCGATGACACCGACACCGAAGGCGCCCGGCTTGGGGACACAGGGCTTGGGGACACAGGGCTTGGAGACACAGGGCTTGGGGACACGAACAACGGAGGAGGGCTAGGCAGCAGCTCGCTCGCCTCCCGGGTCTCGATCGCGCCTTGGGCGGTGGCGATGACGTAGTCGATCATGCGAGCGGGAATATCGACCCCGGTGGGCTCGATGGAATTGCGGAATTCCATGGTCGAGTTGACCTCGTTGACCAACAACCCACGCTCCGATTCGAAAACGTCCACCGCCACCATGCCGCCGCCCACCGCCCGGGCCGCCGCCCGGCATAAGACCCCGAGGTCCTCGTCCACCGGTCGCACCGACGCTCGCCCTCCGCGAGCCGTGTTGGTGATCCAATGCTCGGAGCTGCGCTCGATGGCACAGAGGGTCCGCCCTCCGACCACGAAGGCCCGCAGATCACGGCCGGGTTTCTCCACGTGCTCTTGGATGTAAAAGATGCCGTGTTGGGGCCCGCCCAGGGTCGCTTTGTGCTCGAGAATCGCCTCGGCGGCGTCGCGATCCCCGACCCGGGCCAGCAACCGCCCCCAAGAGCCCACGGCGGGTTTGAGCACCACGGGAAAGCCGAGCTCGGACATGGCGGCCAGGGCCGACTCCCCATGGGCCGCCACCCGATACCGCGGCTGGGGCACACCGGCGCGGGACAAAGCCAAGGAGGTGGCCACCTTGTCGCCACACAGGCGGGTCACCGCCGACGAGTTGACGGTGGCGACCCCGAGACTCTCGAAGAAGCCAAGGGCCGTCAGGGCCCGGCTGTGGGATACGGAGCGATCAAAGACCGCGTCGAGTCGACGCCAACGCTCCGCATCCTCGGGCCTGAAGATCAGATCCTGGTGATAGATCAGCTCCACATTCACGTGGGAGCGTCTTTCCAGCTCCCGAATCAATAGTTTTTCCTCGGCTCGAATGCGATCGACCAACATTCCGATTCTCATGATCCTGCTCCTTGTTTAATTTGGTTCCGTCCAAAAACAGATTCTCTGTGGGTCGGCGCGGCGCCCTGCGCGCGTCGCTACGAGCTCGCGCCACCACTGGCTTGCCGTTGCAAGCTGCTGATGTGGTGGGCCTTAGACCGATTCAACGGATGAATCGCTCAGACAAGCTTCGCTGCCGTGCTCGGCGCGCGCCGCGCCTTCCAGATCCTCGAAAACGCCAGAACTGGATGGGTTCTAATTAGGTTTGATCCAGAACGACTTATTCGCCCCAGTCTTCTTCCACTTCCGGAGCGAGCTCGACGGCCACCGGATCGATGGCGACCACTTCCAGCTCGGCTCCGCAATCGGCGCAGGGCAGGATCTCGTGCAGCATGGGGTTTTGGTCGAAGGTCACCTCGGCACAGCATTCCGGGCATTCCGGAGCCATGCCCGGGACCTCGCTGGGGTTGCTGTGGGCGTCGGCGGTTTGGGTGATGGCGGTAGTCGTCATGGTTTGCTCCAATCTGTTAAACGTCTCGTGAACAGTGCTTTGTTGGGTTTCGAGGGCGAAGCGAGGCTTCAAGCCACAAAAAAAAAACGCCGGCTCCCTACTCAGGGGCCGGCGTTTTTTCGTTTGCGATGTGGCGTGCTGCTAAACGAATAGTCGTTCCCCTGGATCAGGCTTGATCTTCTTCTCGGCCTTCTTCTTCTCGATCTTCTTCTTGCTTTCCAGACACAGCTCCGCCACACACGACACCGCGATCATCGGATCCATTCCGAGGGCGGTGGCGGTCGAGCGGTGGTTGGGAAGCAGTTTGAAGCGGCTCATATCTCCATCCGAAAAGCTGGGATCAGGGGTTGGATTTAGTCCTAAACGCGAAAAACCGGCCTCAGGTTCAACCTGGAAGCCGGCTCGGTAGGTACGATGAATGTGACCAAGCAGAAGCTATCCAGGCATGGAGCCCGGCTTCTTGGCCTTTCCCTTAGCAACGAAACACGGTGCGACAAGACACGGTGTGGTGGAATTCATCGTTCTCATGACGGCGGGGAAGCTAACAGACGCTCTTCAACGTGTCAACGTTCCATCTCGCTTCCCCAAAGTGTTCCCGACAGAGACGTGCCCTACAGAGCCGTGCCCAGCTCGGCCCGCCGTGGTACCGTCTGACCTTGAAGCGGCCCAAGGTGCAAAGGGTCCGTGCATCCGCGTCATTCATCAGGATTCCCAAACCATGGTCACCATCAAACGCTATCCCAATCGACGCCTCTACGATTCCCAGCTCAGCTCTTACATCACCCTGGGTGATATCGCCGAACGGGTCCGACGAGCCGAGGACTTTCGGGTCATCGACGCCAAATCCGGGCAGGACCTGACCCGGAGAGTGTTGACCCAAGTGGTGCTCGAAGAGGCGCGGCAAGGGGAAGCCGGCCCGCCGGTGGAATTTCTTCGCCATCTCATATTGGCCTCGGACCCGGACAAGCAGAGCTTTTTGAATTGGTACCTGGGCCAAGCCTTGGAAGCCTATGGACGCATGCAAGCCGATTGGAAGACCTCCGCTCCCGAGGTGCCCCTCGCCCCTCGTCGAGCGAGCTCGGATCAGACCGACACCCAGGCCGTCGAGACATCCGAGCCGAAGGCTGGTCAGTCGTCGAGCAGCCCCGGCAACCTATTGGACGAAATGAACGAGCTGCGTCGGCGGATGGCGGAGATGGAGCAACGGCTCAAGCAGCCCTGAAGAAATCGGCCCATAAAAAAACACCTCCGGTCGGCCCATGACCGGAGGGAGGGAGAGGAAGACCTCGTTGTTCGGATGCGTTCGGTGTCGTGTAGACACCCAACGACCTCTTCCATAGTTATATTCGCATATCTTTCTTCGTATGGCAAGAGCAGGTCCATGCTAATGTCGCTGGATCTTAATCCTGAACGAAAGGTCTATGCCGCACACTATGATCGCGCAAAGAAGCATTGAAGCTCCCCGAGCTTCAAGCTCTCTCCCTCCTCCTTACGCGGCCTCAGCGGCCGCGTCTTCTTTTGGGCGAAACTTCGGCCTCTGGGGACCGGCGCCTCGATAGCCGAGCCAGAGAATCATCGCCACAGCCCCCAACCAAATACCGACAAAGGTCGATTTGGGCCACGGGTAAATGCGGAATCGCAACACCGGGCTGAGGTATTCCGCCGGATCGAGGGGCTGGGCCTTTCCCGCGACTTCCGCTTTCAGCTCGGGATCCCATCGATGTTTTCCCGCGCCGCGGAACGATTCCAAATCCAAGAACGGCTCGTAGTGTTTTTCGAGAATGCGATTGGCCTGCCAAGCCGACGTATAGTCTGCGGCCTGAAATCGCTCGTTGCGGTGGTTGGCATGCCAGGCGGCTTCCGTCAGGTAGTAGTCCTGTTTGGCCCAGGCTTTGAGCCCGGTCGGAGGATCGACCCGCCAAACCGCCCGACGCTGCTCGGTGAGCTCGACGAGCCGCTGCGCGTTGAACCAAGAGTGGAACTGGCCCAGCTCCGGATCGCGAATCACGTAACCTAAATGGGCGTGGTAGAAAAATAGGGCTACCGCCGACACGGCGAGGCTCGTTATCCAGGCGAGACGCGGACGGTCCGACGGCCGAGGACGGAGCTCCAGCCACGTCCAACGCCCCACCGCCACCGCGAAGCACGTACCGGTCAACGACGCCAAAACATTGAGCCCGACGTCTCGGATGTCGCCGGTGCGCAATTGGAAAAATCCTTGGACCGACTCGTCCGCGACACCTACCCACGTCCCGAGACAGATCGGCAGCCAGATCTGCTCGATGCCGAGCCGACGTCGATCCGCTGCGGAACGGCTCAGGGCCGTCGCGGCCAGAAAAGCGAGCAATCCATATTGAACGATATGAACTTTCTCGACGATATCCACCTGCAGGCTCGAGGTGCGAAAACCCAACAACTGGATCCCCAAAGCCACCAAAGCCACCACCATCCAAAGCCACCGGCTCCATGTGCGGGAATCGGGTCGGCGCAACGCAGCCGACACCGAGCCGAGCAAGGCGATCCCCAGAGTTGCCGCTAGAACGACCGCCAGCCCCTTGAGCGCCGTGCCGGGGAATCGCTCGAGCAGGGCATCGCGTAACCTGCCCATCACAGGTGCGCCGGCCAACGTCGCCACGGTCACCACCCCGAAGGCCGTCCAAGCCCACCACGGCCCTTCGGCACCGTTTTCTTGATCCACTGTCGTGCCCATGGACAAAGGCTACCTTTTTCGCGGATCGGAGTCAGCCGGGCACTGGAGCCATTTCGGTGCAATGGAGTCGCAGAGTCTCTCCTGGTGTAAATGGTTCACGAAACTCTTATTGGAACCGGGGCCATTTCTTCATAAAATACCGACCCCCGCAGGTTTCTTTGCGAATTAGGCTTTTAGCCGCATGATTTCACCAGGAAAGACTGTCCGACCCCCCAAGGCAAGGAGCGAGCCGTGACGGCCGAGGAAGAACGCTTTCAGGAGCGGATCCACACCGCGGAAGAGATGCTGACTCGAGCGATTCAGCAACGGAAACAATCGCTCGCCAAGATGACCCTCGAAGCCTTGAGGGAGATCGCGCCTCAGCACCCGCGACTCGCCGAATACAAGATTTGGGTTGACGACCTGGGCGAAGAAATGGCTTTGCAAAGCCGGATCGATATCGTGCTCAATGAGGGCCGAACCGCCTTGCGCGAAGGCGATTTGGTGCAGGCTCGGCGCAAGGTGGAAGCCCTGCAAAAGCTCGCGCCCTACTCCACCTCCACCGACGACTTCGCCGCCGAGGTAGAACGCGCGGCCCAAGGTCGCGAAACCAGCGCGGGAATCGATCGGCTCAAGCAGCGCATTGAGGAAGGTTTGGCCGCCGAGAAGGTGGACGAGGCCCAGGCGGCCTTGGAAGAGCTTCAGAGCATGGGTTTGCCGCGGATCACCATCCAAACCTACTCCCGACGCATCGAAGAGAAGCGCACCCACATCCGAGATGCCGCCGAGGCGGACGCCATGAACATCGGTTTTGAGCGCTATCTTCAACAGCGGGATTGGCAGAACGCCCGTGAGGTGGCTCAGAGATTCGGCAACCGTTTCCCCGGAGACCCGCGCTCGGCCGCCATGTTCAATCGGGTGACGGAAATGGAAGCCGGAGATCGCCGGCAGCAATCGATCGTCCAGGGCATCGCCAGTCTCGAAGGTTTCATTGCCGCGGGCAAAAAAGTCGAGGCCCAATTGGCCCTCAAGCTCCTGCGCAGCATGAACGCCGACGAGTCCAGACTGGCCGCCTACGAAGCCCGGATCGCCGCTCTATAACCCGTCCGCCTTCCGGCCCCGACACCTCTGAATACCAAGACGGGCGGGGACAAGCCCCGCCCCTACGTCAGACCAGCTGCGATCGACCGGCTGCTCAGGCGGCCCTCTCGTCTCGGTCCACCCAGCCGTCTTTCAGGTGAATGATCCGGTTGCCGTATTCGGCGTTTTTCTCCGAGTGGGTCACCTGCACGATGGTGGTGCCTTGATCATTGAGCTCTTTGAACAGCTCCATAATTTCCTGGGCTTGTCCGGAGTGTAGGTTTCCGGTCGGCTCGTCGGCGAAGATCACCTTCGGCTCCATGATCACCGCTCGGGCCACACCCACCAGCTGCTGCTGGCCACCGGAGAGCTGACTCGGGAAGAGATCCTTCTTGCCGACGATCTGAAATCGATCCAAGACGTCGGCGACCATGCTTTGCCGTTCCGCTCTTTTGATTTTGCGGTAGGTCAGCGGCACTTCGAGGTTCTCGTAGACCGTGAGGTCGTCCAGCAGGTGGTAGCTCTGGAACACGAAACCCGTGTTTTCCGTTTGCAGAGCCGCCCGTTTCTTCTGCTTGAGCTCGTGCACCGGGTGGCCGTCGAAGAAATACTCCCCCTGCCAGGCGCCGTCGAGCATGCCCAAGATGTGCAGCAACGTGGATTTGCCGGCACCCGAGGGCCCCATGATAGTCACGAAATCTCCCTGCTCCACATCGATATCGATGCGTCGCAGGACGTAGGTTCGCCCGGCACCGGTTTCGTAAAACCGGTCCAGGTTGCGGGTACGAATGATCGTCGACATCTGGCCTCCCGGATCGAATCAGGCCGCGTCTTTTTCTTCGACCACCCGACCGTCGAAAAGCTGAATCGAGCGCTCGGCGTGACGGGCGTAACGGGGGTCGTGGGTCACCATGCAGATGGTGGCACCGCCCTCGTGCAGCTCCTTCAAGAGGCCCATCACGGCCTCGCCGTTGGAAGAATCCAAATTACCCGTGGGCTCGTCGGCGAGCAGGATCGAAGGATCTCCGACCACCGCACGGGCGACCGCCACACGCTGTTGCTGACCACCGGAAAGCTGAGCCGGATAGTGCTTCATGCGGTGGGCCATGCCCACGCGCTCGAGGGCGTTTTGCACCTTCTTCTTACGCTCGGCGGAGGGCGTGCCGCGGTAGGTCAACGGCAGCTCGACGTTCTCATATACCGTCAAATCGCCGATCAAGTTGAAGGCCTGGAAGATGAAGCCGACCTCACGATTGCGAATCCTCGCCCGCTCCGACAGGCTCAAATTGGCCACGCTCTGGTCGTTGAGGATGTAGGTCCCTTCCGTCGGCGAATCGAGCAGCCCGAGGATCGACAATAGGGTGGACTTACCGCAACCGGAAGGGCCGGAAATCGACACGTACTCGCCGGGGTGAATGTCCAGGTGGATGCCGGACAGGGCGTGGGTCTCGACTTCTTCCGTATAGAAAACTTTCTTGACACCTTCCAGGTGAATCAAGGGGTCTTTGCTCATAATCTCTCTCCTCAGTCCTAACGAATTTCGAGGCGGCATTTCGAAGCGGCTCCGCAGGAAAAATAGCTCTCCCTAGGGATTACGCGCTCGAAGCTCAAGGGTTACATGCTTATGGATCCTAAGGCTTCAAAACTTATTTCAAACGAATGCGGGTGGCGTCGTTCCATTGGCTGGAATCCGTGAGAATCACTCGATCCCCTTCCTTCAGGCCACTCACCACCTCGACGAAATTCACCGAGCTGCGGCCGATCTGCACTTGGGTCAGCTCAGCGGTTTCGCCATCGGGGTTGACCTTGAATAGACCGACCGTGGAGTGGGCCTGACCGTAGACCGGACGCCCCATGTAAAGCACGTCCTCCAACCGCTCCAGCTCGATTTCGCCGTCGATGGAGAGATCGGGACGCGCGCCCTTGGGCAGCTCGCCTTCGAGACGAACTTCCACCGTCACCGTGCCCTGCTGTACCGCCGGGTCGATGCGGACTACTTTGCCCTCGACCTTGCCGTTGCGGGTGTCTATGACCGCGGTCTGGCCGAAGAGCACGTCCTTGGCCTGGGTTTCAGCGATTCGAACCTCGGCCTTCAACCGATCCGGACGGGCCACGCGTGCCAAGTTGGTGCCGGGGGTGACCCGCTGGCCTTCTTCCACCGGAACCTGTTGCAGCACCCCGTCAATGCCGGCCCGCACTTGCAGTGAGCTCAAGCGGTCACTGCGCAGGTCTTGTAGGGCTCGGGCTTGCTCCAGGGCGTTCTTTTCCACCGCCAGCTGGGCCTCGATGGAGTCGGCAAATTTTTTGATCCGCTTCTGCTCGATGTCGTAACGCACCTCGAGCTGCTCGGCGGTGAGATTCGAGCTCTTGAGCTCGATTTCCGGGATCAGCTGATGTTTGAAGAGCTCTTGTTTCGACTCCGCCTGTAGGACAGCGGTTTGGTAGTCGGCTTTCACCTTGGCGAGGTTGGCCTCTTGGTCGAGCAGCTGGCTCTCCAACCGCACTTTGAGGTCCGTGTACCTGGCGATCGCCGCCTTGAGGGCCAGCTCCGCGTCTTGGGCGGCCTGCTCGGTGGCCGGATCCGAAAGCTCCAGGATCACCGTGCCCGCTTCGACCTGGGCCCCGGGATCGACCACGATGCGCTCGACCCGGCCCTCGGTCTCGGCGGCGATCCAACGGATCTCCTCCGGCACCAAGGTACCGGCGCCGCGCACCGAGCGCAGCATCTCGCCGCGCCGGACCGAGTCCACCCAAACCGACGAGCTGTCCACCTCGCGGGCCGCCGGCTCCAGACTGTTGATGCCGAATGTAATGGCGATGAATGCGGCGGCCACCAGGGTGCCGATGATGATTTGGCGTTTGCGTTTGGCTTTCTTTCGATCGGGGCGTGGGACATCCATGGCCATCGGCCTACCTCCTGCATATGCCGTTCGGACAACCGAACGCTTGTCGGCGAATTGCCGCTGGGCAATCACCGTATTCTTGCCGTAGTCGTTCTTAGCTTTTTCTGAGACCGCGTCTTCTAGCCTGGGTCGGGCGAGCGTCGATACCGTGTGAAAGTGATACGGCGTCCGCCCGCTGGGGTTACTCTTTCGGCGCTTTTCCGTGCCTAAAATTCAAAGTTTTTTCCGAATCGACCCCAGTTCCCAAACTGTGCCGAAAAAGTGTTCGGCCGTGGGACGACAAAATCCCGAAACCGGACACCCGACCTCTTGTTCTCGCTCTCCGCTCCGCTCGACCCTGGATCTATTGCGTGGCGATGAGCCGCCCCGTTTCGACCTCATGGCTCATGATCAGCGAAAATCGTGCCGGCGTTGGAAGTGTAGGGGCGACGCCTTGTGTTGGGGCGAATCTTGTATTCGCCCTCACGGAGACAAGGGCGATCACAAGGATCGCCCCTACGCCCGGAGACCGGCGTGGGAACCGGACGGTTCTTCTTCGATGTTGGGGTCCTGGGACTGGAGATAATAGGGCTCCACCCGGTTTCGGCCCAAATCTTTGGCGCGGTACAGGGCCCGATCCGCGTTTTCAATCAATCGCAGCAGGGCATCCGATCCGCCTTCCGAGTCCGGGTCGAGGTCCTGAAGCTCCGCCAAACCGATGGAGATTCGAGGATCCACTCGCGTGCCGTCGTCCATGGGCACGGTGAGGCGTTCCACTTGCCCACGCAGCTTGTCCGCCACCGCCAGCCCTCCGTCCATTCGGGTCTCGGGCAGCACCAAAAGGAATTCCTCGCCCCCATAGCGACCGACCACGTCGGTAGACCGTAGACCCGAGGCCAACACCTCCGCCACCCGCTTGAGCACCTCGTCGCCGGCGAGATGGCCGTAGCTGTCGTTGACCGCTTTGAAAGCATCGAGGTCTGCCATGCCCACCACCAACGGACGCCGGTAGCGACGAGCGCGATCGATCTCGGTCTTTAGGAGATCCATGATCGCTTCCCGGCGCCGCAGCCCGGTCAGGCTTTCAAAAGTCGCCGACTCGAAGAGCCGAATATTTTCGAAAGCGATCGCGATTTGATGTCCGATCAGGCTCAGCAGATCCCGATGCTCGCGGGTAAAGCCCATTCGACCCTGGCGTCGACCGAGCACCAACACCCCCACCATGTGCTGATGGCTGAGCAACGGCACCAACAGCTGCGCCTCGAGATCCCGCAGCTGCTGGGCGAGCACCGGGCTGCGGTCCAGCAGACGACCCGCGGGCAAGGGATCACCCACCTCGGCCAGCCGCTCGAGCACCGGATCGCTGGGTTTGACCAAAAACGACAGAGACGGGTGGTCGTCCCGAGCCTCGCGATAATTCGACGCCACGGAGAAAAAGAGACCGCTCTTCGTGTCGGAGAGAAGCAGGCTCGCCGCCTGCACACCGAAGATATCTGCCAGCCGCTGGACCAGGTGCTGCCCCATGGCGGTCACATTGCCTTGGGCCGGAAGCTCGCTCGCCAAACCCACCAACTGACGCCTCAGCGCCTGATGCTCAGGGAACAACAAGCGATCGATCACCCGCTGAAGCTCCTTGCGCAAATAAGAAAAGGCCAAACCCACCAAAAACATGGACCCGGAAACGGTCCAAATCGAAAGGCTCGAGCTGCCGGTCACCTTGGAGAACAACAATCCCAAGGTGCCCGCCGCCAGGTAGAAGGTGAGAATCAAGGTCGACATCAAAGCGGTGTAGAGGAAGGTCCGCCGCACCACCAGCTCGATGTCGAAGAGATGAAAGCGGTAGATGCTGATGAAGACCGACACCGGGAACGCCAGCACGATGAGCGGGAAGGAGGCGTCGAGCCAGAGGGGCACCTCACCCCCGAGCAGCTGGGTGCCCACACCCCAGAGCACGTAGACGCTCCAGGGCAGCACACCGAGCAAAATCAAGCCGGCCTGGGCCCTGGCTCGATGCTCTTGTCGACGAAGGGCGGAAGCCGCCAGCAGACCCGGAACCGCCAACGCCCAAACGGGCATCAACCAATCGAAGAGCCAGGCTTCCATGTGGGCGTAGGTCCAGGGCAGCACAGCCCCCAAAGATGCGAGGGGCCGAAGACCGTTTTCCGCTAAATAGGTCAGCCACGCGACGCATCCCGAGCCCAAACCGACGACGTAGAAGGCCACAACCACCCATGCCCGTCGTTTGAGCCAGGGCTGGCGAGTCGGCACGATCGACGCCAGATGGAGCTCTACCGCCATCTGAACGCCGGTCACCAGTAGAAATAGGGAATGGCTCAAGACCTGAAGCCGGGAATCGACGAGCGAGCCAGTGGGCAAGGCAAGCTCGATCGCCAGCAGAAACGAAAACGCGGCCACCAGTCGAGCCCGAAGGTCGGAGCCTCGGCGATAAAGGGCCAAGAGCCCCAAGGTCAGACAGGTCACGACGACAAAAAGAGAGAAAAACTGACCGCCCCACGACACCGCAGCCCCGGTTTCCTCCAGACCTGCGAAACCCACGAGCTCCAAGCTCGCCACGAGCACCACGTAGGCGATGGCCATGATCATCGGAATCACGGCGGGGCGTTTGGCAGGTGACATAAAGATCTTCCGGCAGAAACTTTCAAAGGGAGGCGCGCCCGTTCACGGCTCCTCCCAGCAAGAGCCCACAAGCTCGCCCGAGACAGCCGGTCGTTGCCGATCTGTCGCAATGCGCAAGAGCTGAGGACCCGAGAAATTTGCGATCTCCGGAATCGACCCGCAATAGGGGCGTCCGCAGACCGAGTATAGAATTGTCAGATGAGGATTAAGGATAGGGCCAATCTCTTCATAAATCAATGGAGCTTCGGTTTCTGTGACTTATTTCTGGCTCTTTGATACTGAAGCCGGACCGCAGCCATGTCGAATTTCCCGAGCAGACGAGTCATCCGATCTCGCCTACCGCCCGTACCTGGAATCGTGCGCGGATGCTCCGACGCCGCAGACTCCATGACCCTCGGAGATCGACTGTGAAGCTCACCGCCTTAAACCTCAGCCCATCGAAACCCAGCTCGGCGCTGCGCGGCGCCGTGGCCTCCACTCTCTTTGTTTCCATTTTCTCGCTTTCACTCCTCTCGGCCTCACTGTTCCCAGTGAGCCCAGCACGGGCCGAGCCACCCCGCAGCCATCCCACACAAAGCTCACCGAAAGGCCCCTCCATGAGCGATGCGCATCGAGCCGCCGAGACTTCCGGATCCATCTCCCACGACGATTGGCAGGCGGTTTTGCAGGAATTCGTCAACGACGACGGTTTCGTCGATTATCGAGGCCTCGCCGAGAACCGATCCCGCCTAGACCGTTATTTGGAAATCGTTCATACCTACAGCCCGGAATCCCACCCGAATCTCTTCCCGACCTCGAATCAAGCGCTGGCTTTCTACCTCAACGCCTACAACGCCTTGGTGTTTGAAGGGGTGCTTGCCCGCGGACCCGAGACCGACAGTGTGTGGAGCGGTTTGATTTCCGGCTATAACTTCTTCTCCAAAATGAAGGTGAAGGTCGGTGGCGAAACCACCAATCTGAAGAAGCTCGAAGAAAAAAAGATCCTGGCGGTCTTCCCGGAGGCACGGGTCCACGCCGCGCTCAATTGTGCGTCCGTGGGCTGCCCGCCCTTGAGCCGGGATGCCTACCGGGCCGAAACCCTCGATGCCCAGCTGCAAGCGGCCACCATGAGGTGGGTCAACGACCCCTACCACTGCAAGGTGGACGACGGGGCCCGAACCGTCACTTTGAATAAGATTTTCGACTGGTTCCGATCGGATTTCATTCAACACGAAAAACGCTTGGGTAGCTCGGAGCCGAGCCTGATCGGCTTCGTCAACCGATTCCGCCCCGAGGACCAACAAATCCCCGCTCACTACACCGTGCGTTTCTCGGAATACGACAAAAAAATAAACGATCAACGACCCTAACCCGCTGAGCCCCTTCCGACCTATTCCCGGCGCAGGGCGTCGATCGGGTCCACCCGCGAGGCGCGCCAGGCCGGCAAATAGCTGGCAGCCATGGCCACCGCCGGCAAAAGAACGGCGACGAGGCCATAGGTCAAGGGATCCAGGGCATCGACCCCGAAGAGCAGCGCGGACATGGCCCGGGTGAGCCCGGCCGCGGCCACCAATCCCAGCGAGACCCCGATGGCGGCCAACACCATCGCTTGCCCCAAAACCATCCGACGCACGTGTCGACGTTGGGCTCCGAGAGCGATTCGCACGCCGATCTCCCGGGTCCGTTGAGCCGCTGCGTACGAGGCGACGCCGAAAATTCCGACGAATCCGAGGGCCAACGCCACCACCGATGCCACACTGAGCATGACCATGGTGAAAGAGGTTCGGGCCATGGACCGCGCCAGAATCTCGTCCAAAGAACGGACATTCGCGAGCGGCAAATTCGGGTTCACCGACCACACCGCTTGGCGCACATCGTCCATCAGCTCAGGGCCCAAAGGTCGGTCCGCGCGGATGACATACGCCATGGACCTGCGCACCATCACCTCTTCATCCCAAAAATCGTTCATCGCCATGGGCCAAAAGACCACCGGCACCGCCTCTTGATCCACCCCGTCGTCGTGCACGTTGCCCACCACACCGACGATCTCCCGCCACGGCCCCTCCGGATCTTGTCGCACCCGCTTGCCCAAAGCCGCGGACGGGCTCTGCCAAAGCTCTGTGGCCAGGTTCTCGGTCACCACCGCCACCGGAGCTCGGGATCGAACGTCCTGCCAGGTCAGCTCCCGCCCCGCCAGCAACGGATTGCCCATGGTGGCGAAATAACCGCCGGAGATCCACTTGAAACGACGGATCGGCGGCAGCTGACCTTCCGGCATGGGATGGTCCTCGGCGTAGAGCGCGTCGTTGGAATCCCAACCGTCCATGGTCACCGAGGTGCTCAGGCCGACGGAAGCCACCCCAGGAATGGATCGGATGCGGTCGAAAAGCTGCTCATGGGTCACGACGACTTGCTCCGGCTCCGGAATATCGGCCTCGGGCAGGGTCAGGCGCACGGTCTGCACCTGGCCGGGATCCCGGAATCCCGGGTCGACCCGACGCAGGGCATCAAAGCTGCGCAACAGCAGACCGGTGCCCACCAGGAGCACCAGGGCCAACGCGATTTGGCAGACCACCAGGGCGTTGCGCGCCTGGAAACGACCTTTTCCCGTGCTGCCGCCGCGCCCGCCCTCGCGCAAGGCCGACGCCGGCTCACGTCCACCCCGACGGGATGCCGACACCAAACCCAGCACCAAACCCGTCAGCAAGGACAGCGCCAAGGAGGCGGTCACCACAGGGCTGTCGATCGCGATCTCTTGCAGGCGAGGCAGCCCGCTCGGACCCAAATAACGCAGCAATCGCAGGCCCAAGCTCGCCAGCCCCAACCCCAACACACCTCCGAGCAGGGCCAGGGTCAGACTTTCCGCCAGATGGTGACCGAGCAACGCCCGCCGATCCGCACCCAGAGCTCGCCGAACCGCGACCTCGATCTGACGGGATTCCGCGCGCACCAAGAAGAGATTCGCCACATTGGCGCAAGCGATCAACAACACCAGGCCGACCGTGCCCATCAGCACCCAAAGGGCCGTTCCCACATCGCCGATGACGTCCTCCGCCAATGGCCTGGCCTTCGGACCGAAGCGGGCCTCTTCGAGGTTTTGGAGGCTCAAGCCGCCGGGAAACGCCTCCACCGCCACCGGAATCAAACGGGCGATCTCCGCGTTGGCCTGCTCCAGGCTCACGCCGGGGCGCAGGCGGGCCAACCCCTGGTAACTGAAATTGCCCATGCGCACCTCGGAGCGATCGAATTGGAACGGTAAATACACCGAAGGGCTGCGATCCAAGAACCGCAACCCTTTCGGCAAAATGCCGATGATCTCGTGGGACTCACCGTCGATCCTCAGCAATTTGCCGATGGCGCTCGGGTCGCCACCGAATCGATTTTGCCAATAGCCGTGGGCCAGCAACACGGTTTTGGCGGCGTCGGGCTGATCGTCCTCGGGGCTGAAGATCCGTCCGCGAGCGGCTTCGATGCCCAGGAGGGGCAAGGTGCCGTCGGTCACGAGCATCGCCTGGACCTGCTCGGGCTCGTCCAGGCCGGTGATCGAAACCTGGCCGTTGTCCCACATGCCCACGTCGACGAAGCTCTCGCCCTGCTCGCGATAAATAAAGTAGGTCGCCGGGGATTGGTTGACCAAATCGAAGCCCAAACCCGGCGCTTCGTGCCACAAACCCACCAGCTCGTCCGGATCTTGGTAGGGCAAGGGTTTGAGCAACACCCCGTGGACCACGCTGAACACCGCGGCGTTGGCCCCCACCCCCAACGCCAACGTCACCAAAGCGACGGCAAAGAAGCCGGGTGAGCCGATCAGTCGCCGAAGGGTCTGACGGTAAGGGGTGAATGAAAACATGGCGCGGTCCTCCAGCAGGTCTCAATGTCGACGTTCCTGCTTTAGACAACGCCCTTGGTGGGAAAAAGTTACGGAAGGTCGTCCGCAGCGATCCCCGGCTCAGTCCCGTTCCAAGTAGGTATAACCGGCGAGACCCGCCTCGTACATGCGCATCAGGTGCCGGGCTTCCTCCCGGGTCAGACGGGATTTGCGGATCGCGCGCTCGGATAGGCGACGCACCCTGGCCACCAAATCCTCGCGCTGGTAATCCACGTATTCCAACACCTCGTTGACGATATCGCCGGCCACCACGTGCTCGATGTTGTAGTGGCCTTCTTCATCGGCGGACACGTGCACCGTGTTGGTATCGCCGAAGAGGTTGTGCATATCACCGAGGATCTCTTGGTAGGCACCCACCAAGAAAATACCCAAGAGGTAGGGTTCCTCTCCCAGCTCGTGCAGCTCGAGCACGGGACGAACCTCCTGGCTCTCGTGCAGGTCGTCGGCAAAGGAGCGCACGAAACGATCTATCTTGCCGTCCGAGTCACAGGTGATGTCGGCGAGGATGCCCCGCCGAGTGGGCTCTTCCTTGAGCCTGTGGATCGGCATCACGGGAAAGAGCTGGTCGATGGCCCAGGAATCCGGCAGGCTTTGGAAAAGGGAGAAATTGCAGAAATAGATGTCCGCCAGGGCCGTTTCGATGCCTTGAAGCTCGGGCGGAATATAGGGCAGGGAGCGCACCAAATCCCGGATCTTGCGACACACCGTCCAGAAGATATCCTCCGCCAGCACCCGATGCTCTAGGGATAAATGCCCGAGATTGAAGAGGTTCAGACAATCCTCTCGATATTGCTGGACGTCGTGGTAGACCTCCCGGACGTTGCGCGGCGTCAGCTCGTCGTAGGCCTCCAGCATATGCTCGAGCATGTGGCCGGCGTTTTCGGGCAATGATTCCGGCAGCTCGCCGACGCGAAACTCGCCGACTCCCAACGTTTCCACCACCAATACCGCGTGATGGGCCACCGTCGCACGGCCCGACTCCGTGACGATGGTGGGATGGGGCACGCCGGAGGGATCGCATACTTCCTTCAAGCCGTAAACGATGTCGTTGGCGTATTCCTGCAGGGTGTAATTCATCGACGACACGAAATTCGTTTGACTGCCGTCGTAGTCCACCCCGAGCCCGCCACCGACGTCGAAATACAACAGCGGCGCGCCCATCTTGACCAGATTGGCGTAGAGCCAGCCACCCTCGCGCAAAGCGCCCTTGACGTTGCGAATCGAAGAAATCTGACTGCCCAAGTGAAAGTGCAGCAGCTCGAAGCAGTCGAGCATCTGCTCGGAGCGCAAATACTCCACCGCTTCCACCAGATCCCGCGAGCTCAATCCGAATTTGGATCGATCGCCGCCCGAGCCCTCCCAATGACCGGCCCCTTTGGTGGACAAACGGGCCCGCATGCCGACCACCGGACGAATACCCGTGCGCCGCGAAATCTCCAGAATGAGCTGCAGCTCGGTCGGTTTTTCAATCACCAAGATCACCTTGGGACCCAACCGCGACGCCAGCAGCGCGGTCTCGATATATTCCGCGTCCTTATAGCCGTTGCAGATCACCAAGGCTTCCGGATCGTCGAGCATGGCGATCACCGCCAGCAGCTCCGGCTTGGATCCCGCCTCCAAGCCGTAGTGAAATTGACCCCCGAACTCGACCAAGTCTTGAACCAGAAATCGATTCTGATTGACCTTGATCGGGTACACACCGCGGAACGAAGCCTGGTAGTCGTATTGACGAATAGCGGCTTGAAACGCCTCGTGAATCTCCCTCACCCGGGTGCGCAACACATCCGAAAAGCGGATCAACAGGGGCAAATCGATCCCCCGCTCCTGCATTTCCTCCACCAGCTCCTTCAAATCGATCGGCGAGGGCGCCTCACGGGTTTCGACGATCACATGCCCCTTCTCGTTGACCGAGAAATATCCTCGGCCCCAGGCATCGATGCCGTAGCTCGACTTGGCCTTAGCCAACGACCACTGGCGCGACTCCTCGCGCGCGCGCGGGCGCCTCGGCGACTTTTGCCCCTTTTTCGTCATTCCGCTTCCACCTTAGATTCTCGTTGCTGGGTCCCCGTTCGTCGAGGAAACACGCGGCCAAAGGCCGGGCCGCAGACCGGGCAAAGACCGGGACTGCACGCGGCTCAGACCAGGCCGCACGCGGCTCAGGCGCCGGGACTCTAACGAATCGCACCGTCCGGAGCCACGGTTTTTTCCGTTATGCCCCAGGAGTTGTAGAATTCCGATTCCACGCGCCGCCCCGCCGGCTACCCTCCCCCTCCGAATTCGGATCTCGAATCACAGGAGCCTAAAGACCGTGTCCGATTCCACCCAGCAAGAAAACGGTGTTCTCAAAGCCTTCTTGGACCGCCACTACCTTCATTTTAATGCCCGCACCGTGGTCGAAGCCGCTCGCGCATGGAAGCGACAGCTCGAGCAGGGGAATTCGATGTTCCTGACCTTAGCGGGGGCCATGAGCACCGCCGAGATGGGCATCTCGATTGCCGAGCTCATCCGCTCCGAGAAGATTCATGGAATCTGCTGCACCGGCGCCAACTTGGAAGAGGACATCTTCAACCTCGTTGCCCACGACCACTACGAAACCATCGACAATTGGCGATCGTTGACCGCGGACGAGGAACAAGCCCTGGCGGATCGGGGTCTCAACCGGGTCACCGACACCTGCATTCCCGAGCACGAGGCCATGCGCAAGATCGAGACCCAGGTGCGCCGGCTGTGGAAAGAAGCCGATGCGGCGGGTGAGCGCCGGTTGCCCCATGAGTACCTCTACCGGCTCCTTTTGTCGGGCGAGCTGGAATCGGAATACCAAATCGACCCGAAGCATTCCTGGCTGCTGGCGGCCGCGGAACGAAACCTACCCCTTTTCGTGCCCGGATGGGAGGATTCCACCCTGGGCAATATGTTCGTCGCTGCCGTCATTTCCGGTGAGGTGAGCAATCTCGACGTGGTTCGGGGCGGTCTCCACTATATGCATGAGCTCATTCACTGGTATCAGGAGATCACCCGCGACGCCGGTCTCGGCTTCTTCCAGATCGGCGGTGGCATCGCCGGAGACTTCCCGATTTGCGTCGTGCCGTTGATCGAGCAAGATCTTCAGCGCAAGGCCGAGCTGTGGTCTTACTTCTGCCAGATCAGCGATTCCACCACCTCCTACGGATCCTATTCCGGCGCCGTGCCGAACGAAAAGATCACCTGGGGCAAGCTCGACGCCACCAGCCCGAAATTCATCATCGAATCCGATGCCACCATCGTCGCACCCTTGGTCTTCGCCTATGTGCTTGCACCTTAAGACTTGGCCTGTTGCCTTAATGGGTATTGGAAGGCTAGGGTGATGAGCTGTCATCGACGCCCCTGAGGCAAGGCATCACCGGTCACCCGGCCGGCCCCTTACCTATTGACCTCAGGCACATTGACCTCAGACCTCAGGACCCTCAAACCGGCAGGAGCCCCAGCTTGAGCAGCCACCGTCTGAGCAGCATGCGGCAATTCTTGGCGAAAGATCCCGTTCTCACGGGTTTTCTCGTCGTCTTCGCGTTGCTGCACCTGCCCTACGTGCTGCCAATCCTGAGCACAGATCAGCTCACCACCTACAGCGGACGCACCAACCTCTTCTATCTCCCGGTCGTGATGGCGGCGATTTGGGCGGGGTTGCGCCGGGTCCAGTCCAATGTCGAGCTTCGTTTTTGGCGGTACCTCTCCCATGCCTTCGGCGTGTGGTGGCTCGCCACGGCCATGCAAGTGTTTTGGCCGGAGAGCTGGACCGTCTACGGCTATTCACTCGCCGTCGACGGTCTCTTTGCCCTCTACTACTTGATTTGGCTGATGGCCCTGGGCCTCAACCCCCACTTCCCCGCCATCTCCAGCACCGACAACCAAATCCGGCGCCTACGGGCCGGCGGAACCCTGGTGATGATCCTCGGTCTGTCGGTCTATTTCTTGCTCGTGCCGGCCCGGCTCGAAAGCGCCACCGTCGAGTCCTGGTCGACGTCTCTCTTCCTCTTCGTCATCCTAGATCTCCTGGTCTTCATTCGCCTCGCCGTGCTCTCCACCCAGGCCCGCAACTTTCGATGGACCGTGCTCTACCGCTTGCTGGCCGCCGCTCACCTGATGAACAGCTATCTCGACTTTCAAGAAGGGTTGATTTACCAAGGTTTCATCGAATGGCGCTGGGGGCCGAGCCTGGACTTCCTGTGGAATCTACCCATGCTGGCGGTGGTGATCGCCGCTCGTATGAGACATTTCGACTTCGAGGAACAGCCCTCCGAGGAGACCGAGGAGCAGGGCCTGCCCGATTGGCAGCTCGGACGCCAAAGCCCCTTGGTCTTCTTCGCCTTCGTGCTGCCGGCTCTGCACATCCTGATCTACCGACTCGATTGGGTCGACGAAGGCGCGCGCGCGGCCCGGGAGGGGGTCGTCCTGGTTTGCTTGCTGCTCCTCTTCTCCTTGGTGGTGCTCGAATCCAACCTGCTCTACCGAGGATTGATCCAGGCCGCTGCCCAGCGCAAAGAGCTCCGGGAGCTGCGGATCAGCCAAGAAGTCGCCGACCGATCCCACTTTGCCCGTCAGCGCTTTCTCGCCAACGTAAGCCATGAAATACGCACGCCGATGAACGGCATCTTGGGTGTGGCCGACATGCTCTTGACCAGCCCGTTGAGCGAGCAGGACCGCAAACGGGTGGACATCTTGCGTTCCTCCGGCCGCGGTCTGCTTCAGATCATCGACGACATCTTGGACTACACCAAGATCGACGCGGACGAGCTGACCGTTGAGATTCAACGCTTCTCCATCGGCGATACCCTGAACGAGGTGGTCGACCTGCAGAAGCGGAGCGCCGAGCTCAAAGGGCTGTCGCTCGAGCTGACGATCGACGAAAAACTACCGGAATTCGCTGTCGGCGACCCCAACCGCCTGCGACAGGTGCTGAACAATCTCTTGGCCAACTCCATCAAATTCACCCCCGAGGGAGGTGTGACCATCGCCGCCTCCCGGGACCGGTCGAACCTTCGATTCGAGGTTCGAGACACGGGCATCGGCATCGACCCCAAAGATCAAGATCGCCTGTTCGAGCCTTTCACGCAAGTGGACGGCTCCCGGTCGCGCCGCTACGGCGGAGCCGGCCTCGGTCTCGCCATCTGCCGCCAAATCGTCACCCGCCTAAAAGGCGAGATCGGTTTGGAAAGCCGGCCCGGCGAGGGCTCGTGTTTCTGGTTCACCCTGCCACTCAAAGAGGCGAGGCCGCCGAGCCGACCCCGCCGCCGGCCCGACGAGCTCCACTGGCAGCAGACTCCCAACATCTTGCTGGCGGAAGACAATCCGATCAACCAAATGGTGGCCCAGCACCAGCTCGAAGACCTCGGCACGCAGGTAGATATCGCCGAAAACGGCAACGAGGTGCTCGAAGCCATGGCACAGAAGCAATACGATCTCATTCTGATGGATTGCCAAATGCCCGACATGGACGGATATGAAACCACCCGTCAGATCCGCCAACAGGAATCCGAATCCGGATATCGAATCCCGATCGTGGCGCTGACCGCCCACGCCTTCGGCCACGATCGGGAACGCTGCATGGCCGCCGGCATGGACGACTACCTCTCCAAACCCTACGATCGAAGGGATCTGGCCAACGTGCTCAAACGCTGGCTCCATCCCGAGGGATCGAGCCTCGACGATTCCTGGTCCGCGGTTCATTCCAGAACCCGCCCGTGATCCGCCACACCCGCCCAGCCGGCTAGCGCTGAGCTGCGCGCAGACAGGCTCTGTGGCGAAGCTTGCTTTGTGGCAAAGCTTGCTTTGTTGCGAAGAAGGCAATATGCTATTGGAGCATCGAACATTCTGATAGCCGTCGCCTGTCTCGTCCCCTACCCCGGTTTCGGGAACCCAGCCCCTGAAGGAGATTCCATGTCCAGCTTCGTCCGGCAACACCTGATCTTGCTGTGCCCCCTACTGCTCGTGGCTTCCTGGAGCGCCGCGCCTGCGCAGGCCCAAACCGGCGACTCGGGTCGATGCGACCTGGCCGTCGAGCCCGCCGCGACCCTTTTGCTTCCCTATTTCGAAGTCGACCTCGCCGATCCGAACGGGGTCACGACTCTCTTTTCGATCAACAACGCTTGGTCCGAGCCGACCCTGGTCCACCTCACCTTCTGGACCGACTACGGCATGCCCACCCTCGACTTCGCCTTATTCCTCACCGGTTACGACCTAGCGACCATCAACCTGCGAGACATCTTCGTCAACGGCAATCTCCCGATCACCGCCGACGAGCAAAGCGATGCCTTCGACACTGTCAGCCCCCACGGATTCTTTCCCGAGTGGGACGGCAGCTTTCCCGAATGTGAAAACTTCTTTCCGTTCTTCGTCAACCCGGTGATCAACAACAGCCTTCTGCAAAGGCTCCGGGAGTACCACTCCGGCCAACCCAGCAGCGAAACCGGGCTATGCGCCGGTCGCAACCACGGCGACCATCTCGCCCGCGGCTTCATCACCATCGACGACGCCCGCGAATGCACCCTCGGCGGCCCCAGCAGCACCACACCCGGCGGCCCGTCCGACACCCCGTATTTCGTCGACGGCGGGCAAGGGGTGGCCACCAACGACAACCAGCTTTGGGGCGACTTCTACCTCGTGAACCCGTCCGAAAACTCGGCTATCGGCGATCCCATGGTGCACGTGCAAGCCTTCGGCAACCCCGTCGACACCCCCTGGCAAGAGGGCGACGTCACCTTCTACGGACGCTTTCACGGTGGCACCACCATCGACAACCGCGAGCCCCTGCCGTCGATCTTCGGCGTCCGCTATCTCACGGGCAGCGGCTTCTCCGGTGGCACCGAGCTGATCGCGTGGCGGGAAACCCCGGCCACCGAGCCCGTCGACTGCAACGGCTTCGAGCTACCGCATCCGCTGCCCCTGGACCAGCGGGAAGCCTACGCCTTCAACGAGCAAGAAGACGTCGAAGACCTCTGCTACCTACCGGGATGCCCGGTCTGTAGCCCGCCCTTCCTACCCATCTTCTACAACTGCCTACCCCTGGCCACCCAACGGACCGACATCACCGACGACGATTTCTTCACCCCGCCGGGCTTCGACGCCGGCTGGCTCTACCTCGACCTCAATCAGCGCTTCCCCGAAGAAGCCCCCCGCCAGGGCTGGGTGCTTTCGAGAGTCTCCGCCTCGGGCCGTTTCAGCGTCGGCCTGCCGGCGGTCTCCCTGCACTCCACCTGCGACGATCTGCCGGAGGCGATCAACCTGTCGCTATTCTGATCGACGGGTCCCACTCTTCGGGTCCACGTCCGAATAAAAACCGCTGGGGAAAAATCTTCCCGGCGGACTCCTCATTTCTGAAAGGTAGCAAACCACTCGCTCGAGCCCCAGGGCGAGCCCCGCACTCAACCACGAAATGAGGACGTCCTTATGCAACCGTTTACTTTGATCGCAGGGAAGGGTCTCGCGCTGGCCGCGATCCTTTTCTCCTCCAGCCTGCCCTTCACCGGCTCTCCCGCAGATGCGCAAATCATCGGCGGCAACAGCGTGACTCGAAAAGTTGCCGTGGTGCACTACGACCCCACCCATCCGACCACAGGCCAACGCCTCAGCGACTACATGGGCTGGGCCGATGCCAACGCTCGAACCTCGAGCTTCGTATCGCTGATCCAATCCGCATCCGGTGGATATCTGAAATATCAAGTCGTCGACTTCATCGTGCTCAATAAATTCCCCGACAAGCGCTTCACCAGCGCAACCTACACCTGGGCCTCCTATCAGGCCTGTCGTAGCGACACCTCCCTATGCATCATGCCCGACGATGCCGATTACCACACACTCATGAACGTGGATACCAATCTGGCGAGTCGAATCCAAACGGGCCAGGTGGATGAGGTTTGGGTCTACGGCGGCGGTTATTTCGGCTTCGACGAATTTGCCTTCAAAATCCCCGACGATCAGCCCATGTACAACCCCCAACCCTACAACTACTGGCTTTACGACGGCCGCAAGAAAGACCTACCGGCCACGAATCGCACCTATTTCGTGATGGGCTGGATTCTCGAAAACGGGTTCGACAACCAAATCCACTCCTACGGTCATCGCATCGAATCCACCCTGGCCCTCTCTCCGCCGGGTAAAGGTTTCTGGCACCGCTGCAACAACACCAGCGCTTACACCCAATTCATCTGCATCGACCAAGACTCCCCCGGGGCCGCCGCCTGCGGCGACATTCACTATCCCCCCAACGCCACCCAGGACTACCAATACAACAGCACCAAATGGGTTCGCAGCAATTGCGAATCCTGGGAAAACTTTCCCCATGGCTTCACTCCGGCCACCTGGATCAACGCGGCGGAATGGGGAAAAACCCAGGAGGGTTTCCTCAGCTGGTGGTTGTCTTATCTTCCTGCGAGCTCGGGAACCAACCAACTCTACGGCGACCTGATGCGCAACAACTGGTGGTACTACATCGCTTTCTACGACGCGGGCGGCTACTGAGCCCACCATCCCGATCCATCCCTAAAAGATCCCTTTCGTCACCCGACCTCCGCTGCGAGCGGAGGTCGGGTATTTTTTGTTCAAGAGCCTCAAACCACGGCGTATACTAGACTCTGATCAATCGCTTCCGACAGCCGAAAAGGGCGCCGCCTTGCTCGATTTGCGCCGCCCATGAGGGGGATTTATGCTGCCTGAGGGAGTGTTCTGGGGAAAATGGGATAAAGAGAATAAAACATTTCTATCGCTGATCGATCACAGCGCCGACGTCGCGGCAGTGACCGAGCGGCTGCTCACCCGGAGCCTGATGGGCGAACGATTAGCCAAGCTGGGTGGTCTCGAATCGCTGCCCGAGCCGTTGGTTGAAACCCTTTGCTTCTTCGCAGCTATCCACGATTTCGGTAAGGTTGCAGTCCCTTTTCAACGACAAATCTTTCCGGGTTTCAAAGATTGGAATCGCCGGAGCCATGTTCGGGCCGGGTTGAGCCTGCTCAGGAGCGATCCCTCCTCCCTTCAGGAAGAGCTCTTCGAGAATCTACCCAACCAATTGATGCCCCTGCTCGGGCAAGGTCGCGATCGCTATCGAGAGCTGTGCAAATTCTTGACCGCTACGGTTTGCCACCATGGCACACCCCACCGGCAAACCGCGGCTTTCGACCAAGGTCTGTTCAACCCGGCGTTCGGGCTCGTCCCACGCGAAGAGCTGGATCAGCTTGTAAAGCAAGCCCGGCAATGGTTCCCAAGAACCTTCGAGCCCGGCCTGAGCCTACCCGTGGATCCCAGCTTCCAGCACGGCTGGAACGGAGTCCTAAATCTCGCGGATTGGATCGGCTCTACTCAAACCTTCTTTCCCTACAAAACCCCAAACGGCCAAGATCGATTGCAGCTCGCCCGGGAGCGAGCCGCCAAGGCCTTACGTCACATCGGTCTCGAGATCACCAAGGTTAGACAAAGCTTGCCGGCAGAGCCCGGTTTCGACCGCATCTCAGCCTACCCGCCACGGCGGGCTCAGCTCGAAATCGCCCGCTTCGACATGGCTGACCAAGAAGCGATCCAGGGCACGGCGGTGGTGCTCGAAGCGTCCACCGGTGTGGGAAAAACCGAGGCTGCCCTGTGGCATTTCGCTCGCCTATTCAAGGCCGGTTTGGTGGACGGCTTCTACTTCGCCCTGCCCACCCGCAGCGCGGCATCGCAGATTCAAGAACGGATAGAAACCCTAGTGCGAGAACGGCTCTTGCCCGAGCTTGGTCCCGACGAGCGTCCTGCGGTGATTCAGGCCGTGTCAGGCTACTTCCGCGCCGATGGTCTGATCGGTGAGCGTCTTCCCGGATTCGAGGTGCTTTGGTCCGACTCCCAGGAGCCCGGGACCCAAGAGCCCGAATCTGCTCTTCGCGCGTGGGCGGCGGAGCACAGCAAACGCTATCTAGCTGGGGCGTTCGTCGTCGGCACGATCGACCAAGCCTTGATGGCCGGTTTGAAGGTGAAACACACCCATCTGCGAGCGGCGAGCCTCATGCGCCATCTCCTGATCGTCGACGAGGTCCACGCCTCCGACATCTACATGCGCAAGATCCTGGAGCAAGTGGTGACCCACCATCGCCGAGCCGGTGGCCATGCCCTGCTGATGTCTGCCACCCTGGGCTCCGAGGCCCGCCACGCGCTGCTCACCGCAGGTTTAAGAACCAGCGGGGGGCGCACGGGAAGAAGGCGTAGGCCCAAGAGGAGCCGGCCTCCATCCCTCGAAGAAGCCCTCGACGTGCCCTATCCCATGGTGCAAATCCAACGGGGAAACACCCTGGAGCCGCCGATCGAGGTGTCCACGGAAGAAGCCGAGAGCAAGAAGGTACGCATCGGAGCCTGGGGATTCGGCCTGATCGACCAACCCGCGCAAATCGCCGAGCTGGCCTTGGGCGCCGCCGCTTTGGGAGCCAGGGTGTTGGTGATTCGCAATACGGTCAAGGGCTGTCGAGCCGTGCAGATCGAGCTCGAAAAGCTCGCCGCCAAGACCGACCAGCGGGATTTGCTCTTCGGGATCACGGTGCAAGGCCACGGCCATGTGCCGTCGCCCCATCACAGCCGCTACTCGCGCGCGGATCGCCGAGCCCTGGACCAAGCCGTGGAACACACGTTCTCAGGGAACCGGTTTGGTCCATATGACGGCTGTGTGGCGATCGCCACCCAAACCGTAGAGCAAAGCCTCGATATCGACGCCGACCTGCTGGTTACCGATCTCTGCCCCATGGATGTCCTATTGCAGCGAATCGGCCGCCTCTTCCGTCACGAAATCAAAGACCGGCCCGAAGGATTCCGTGAGCCTTGTGTCGAGGTGCTGACCCCGGAGGTCGAGCTATGGACCTTTTTACGAGAAAACGGCAGCCCGCGCCCACTGCACGGGCTCGGCAACGTCTACCCCGATCTACGGGTCCTAGAAGCCACCCTCCAACAGATCCCGGCCGAGCGAATGCTCGACCTGCCGACCCAAAACCGGGAGCTCGTGGAGCTCGCCACCCACTCCGAAGCCCTTAAGGCCCTGAGCGTCGAGTCGTCGGCTCCTTCCGGCTTGTGGGAAAGACACGGGCAAGTGGTCACAGGTGAGAAAGTGGGCAAAAAGCAAAGCGCCGAAGCCGGCCTCCTCAGCTGGGACGAGCATTTCGGCACCTTGTCCTTTGCCGAGCTCGACCGAAAGATCCGAACCCGACTCGGTGAGCTCGACATCTTGGTCAGCTTCCCGGATCCGCCCACAGGTCCCTTCGGCCAACCGGTCGAAGATCTGTCGATCCGCCCCTATGAGCTCCAGCTCGACGATGACCTCCAGCTCGACGACCAAACCGAGCCCGAGAACATCGTCCAAGACGACGACGGTTTCAGTTTCGACTTCTCAAGCATCCGTTTTCGCTACGATCGCTTGGGTCTTCGGGTCGAGGAGAGGTGATGTCGGCATACTTGACACAAAGAGATCGATCCTAGAAAATCTCCCTACCTTAATTATTTTTGTTTAGATTTGCCCTGCGAGCAAAGCAGGGATCGGCCCTATTTCTGTTTTGAAAGTGCCTTCATCTCCCCCGCCCACGCGGGGACGGCTCGCTGTGGAAGAGCTTTGAAATAGTTTCTTCCGACACTCAACCTTTCCGTTTTTGCCGGGTCTAAAGCACCCGTAGCTACACGTGTACGCAATCCAAGGAGAATTCATGACAGGAGCTCGCTTTAATCTTTTGGAAGACCCACTGATCGAGACAGCTGATGCTTTAGGGGTTTCGACATGGGTCGACCTACCCACCGTGCTGGCGCGCTTGACTTCCGAGCAAGAGCTCGAATTCCCAGGCCTAGCGGCCCACCACCAACATCCGTGGCATGCGTTCTTGGTGCAGCTGGCGGCGATCGCACTGGACCGGGCAAAGCAGGACGATCCGCCGTTGGACGCGGGCGATTGGCGCTCCTATTTGCTGGCGCTGACGCCAGAGCCGGAAGCCTGGTGTTTGATTGTCGAAGACCTCGGCAAGCCGGCATTCATGCAGCCACCGGTGCCGGAGGGAGATCTTTCGAAGCTCAAAAATTCCACGCGACACCCGGACAAGCTGGATCTCTTGGTCACCGCCAAAAACCACGAGGTCAAGGCCGAGACCGTGGCCTCCCACGACCTCCTAACCGCTGTCCGGCAGCTACCCTTCTTGCTGATTGCCTATCAAACCTTCAACAGCTTCTCAGGCAGAGGCAACTACGGCATCGCACGCATGAACGGCGGATTCGGCAGCCGGCCCGCGGTGTGCCTCACTCCGGATTTGCGCTGGCCTACCCGCTTCCGGCGAGACCTCGACATCCTGCTCGATGCACGAGAAGAGGCGGTGGAATCCCACAACTTCGCGGAATTCGACGGTCACGCCCTGCTCTGGCTGATCCCGTGGTCCGGCGAAGCGAAAGAAATCTTGAACGTGGAAGAGCTCGACCCTTGGTATTTGGAAGTCTGTCGAAGGGTCCGGGTGGTGCTCGAAGACGGTCTGCCGATGCTGTACTACGGAGCCACCGATTCCGCCCGAGTCGAAGCCAAGGATCTCAACGGCAACCTCGGCGACCCATGGACCCCGATTCGAATCAAAAATAAGGCAAAAAACGAGCTTGCGGCCCTTACTTTGAGCGACAAAGGTTTCCACTATCGCGTGGTTTCGGACCTGCTTTTTTCCCCAGAGTACCTCCGTCCACCGACTCTCGATTTTTTCGAGGACGAGCCCACAGACATGACCGCGGTCTTCATGGCGTTGGTCGGTGGCCAGGGCAAGACCGGCGGCTACCACGAACGCTATGAGCTCATTCCCAGCAAGGTCAGCTTCATCATTCGAGACCAAGGCACTCACGATCTTGCCACCTTGGCCGGGAGCCGGATCGAGCTGACCGGAGACGTCCAAAAACGGGTGCTGAAACCCGCGCTTCTAGCCCTCATGCAAGGGGGAACCGACGACCTCAACTTCAAAGACGACCGGGCCCAAGAGTGGCTGGGGCGCCTCGATCGAGCTGTGGATCGAATCTTCTTCAACGCGCTCTTTGACGACCTGGATTTCACGGCCGAGGAGAAAGAAAGGCGCTGGCAAACGAACCTCTGGCAATTAACGGAATCTCTATTTGATGAAGCAGTGGAGATCCTGCCGCGGAATGCCGCCCGCAAGCCCGCAGCGATCGCCCAGGCGTCGTCATTGCTCAGATTCAAGGCTCGGCAGATCCTGCCGGCCGCGTTCACCCAAACTGAAAACCAGCATGCCGACCAAGAGGGAACCGCAGCATGAGCGAAGCCACACACCAAGAGAGCCCACGTGCTCGCGCCCGCGACGCCGTGGGCCGCTTGGCCGAAGAATTCCGCAGGACTGAAGACCCAAAACAGTGGAGCCCCTGGACCAAGGGCGACATTGCCCAATTCCGACGGCTCGACGTCAAACGACGCCAAATCCACGACGCCGCCTTTTGGCGCTTAGCCGCCACCGTTCTCGACCCCGCAAACCTGCTCGATGAAGGATCCAGCGAGCAACGGGTCAGTCAATGGATGGCTATCGTTCAAGCTGTGGCCGTGGCCTATCGCGTGCATGTGCCCAAGGTCCGGATCGGTCGGGCCATGCAGCTGGCCGACGTCTCCGAGCGCAGGCTCATGCGCCTACTGAGAGCGGAGGGAGACAGTCTGCTTTCCGAAGCTCGACGCGTCGCTCGCCAGCTCCAAAGCCGAGGTCAAGATGTCGACTTGGCGGATTTCGCCATGCTCATTCTGAGCGACGATGCGCTCGACCGGGAGAAAGCCCGCCGGGGCATCGCCAGCGACTACTTTCATCAACGGCACAAATCCAACACATCCGATTCCGAAAACTCTAAGAAAACCGCTTGATTGGGAGGCTCTGAAATGTCCAACAACCACACCTCGAAATTCCTGCAAATCCACACCCTCACCAGCTACCCGGCAGCCCTGCTCAATCGCGACGATGTCGGTTTTGCCAAACGCATGCCCTTCGGCGGAGTGTCTCGCACCAGGGTTTCTTCCCAATGTCTCAAACGCCACTGGCGACGATTCGAAGGTGAAAACTCCTTGATGCACGTACCCGGTAAGGGCGACGAAGCCGTGCCCATGTCCGTGAGGTCAAGGCGCACTTTCGAAAGTCTGATTAAAGATCCACTGGTTGAGGAAGGCATTGTCGAGGACCGAGCGCGCATGATTGCCGAGGCCCTGGTCAACGTGGTGCTGCAGAAGAGCACAACCCGGGCCAAGAAGGAGGATCCCGACGACGTCTTGCGGACGGGCCAAGTGGTGGTGCTCGGACGCCCCGAGGTGGACTACTGCTTGAACGTGGCCCGGCAGGTGCTGGAAAGTGGTGAGACCGATGAAAAAAAGATCAAGACAGCCGTCAGCAATCATTTTAAGAAGGATGAGCTCAAAAACCTGCTCAGCCTGCTCGACGCCGGCCTCGACTCGGCTATGTTCGGACGCATGGTCACCAGCGACGTCCTGTCGCGCTGCGACGCCGCCCTGCACGTGGCCCACGCGTTTACCGTGCACGGTGAGCAAGCCGAAGACGACTACTTCTCCGCCGTCGACGACCTGCTCGAGGAGAGCGGCGAAACCGGTAGCGGCCATATTAATTCCACCGAGCTCACCAGCGGCCTCTATTACAGCTACGTAGTGGTCGACGTTCCGCTCCTAGTGTCGAACCTCACCGGCTGCAAACAACATCAATGGCGCGAGGCCGAGCGAGACTTGGCGGCCGAGGTGGTCCGCCGCATGGTGCACCTGATCGCCACCGTCAGCCCAGGTGCCAAGCTCGGCTCTACCGCGCCGTACTCCTACGCCCACATGATGATGGTCGAATCCGGCTCCGAAGCCCCGCGCACCTTGGCCAACGCTTTCATGAACCCGGTCGGGGCCAAAAGCGGCGACCTGATCGGTGCCACCTACAAGGCCTTGGCGGACCACATCCAAGAGCTCGACGCCGCCTACGGCAAACCGAGCGATGGCCGCAAAGCCCTGGCTTTGGGCAACAAGGACTTGCTCAACGGCTCCGTCGACGAGCTCGTCCCCCTCACCGAGCTGGCGAGATTTGCTCACGATCAAATTGCCCCTGATCAGGTGGCTTCGTGAGCGAAGAATCCATCTTGCGGGACGTGCTCGTCCTACGCCTCGATGCTCCGCTTATGAGCTTCGGCGGCGTGGCCGTGGACGAAACCCGCCCCACCCTCGAGCACCCAGGGCGCAGCATGCTCACCGGCCTGCTGGCCAACGCCTTGGGGTGGAGCCATGGGGATTTCGAGGCGCTCCAGCGTTTGCAGCAGCGGCTCGATTTTGCCGTGCGCCAAGACCGCCCCGGGCGGTTGTTGGTGGACTATCAAACCGTGGATCTGAGCCAAGACTTCATGACCCAGAGCTGGACCACCCGCGGCGCCCCAGAAAAGCGTGGCGGCGCGTCCCTCGGCACCCACATTCGCCGGCCACACTACTTGGCCGACGCGGCCTACACCGTGACCCTAGTCCTGAATCCCGCGGACGAATCCCCGACCCTGGACGACTTGGAGGACGCCCTGCGCCATCCAGCCAGGCCGCTCTTCATCGGTCGAAAAACCTGCCTGCCCGCGCGACCTTTGGTGGGCGGGCGAGATCAAGAAGATCGCCTGAGCGCCCCATCGCCGGTCGAAGCGCTGGCCCTCGTGCCTCCTTGGCATGGATCGAGCCGAGCGTCGTCCAGGTCGGTGTCTTGGAGCACTCCAGAGGCCGAGTCGGCGAGCTGCAAGGTCTGGTGGTTCGAAACGGTGATCCAAAAACATCCTCGCATTCAGCGCCAACGAGCGCTCCCGATCTTCGACGACCGAGAGTGGCGGGTTCAAAAACATCGGGGGCGCCGATTCGTGATCGAAGGTCGATTGTTCGGCGAATCCCCCGAAAAGACCACCGAGGAGACATCCCATGCCTGAGCTTGCCCCTTTGCCTCCTTTGCACATGGTGCAATTGAGCGTATCGAGCCGTGATCTCATGCGATCGGCCAAGACACAGAACATCCCCGAGCGGGCCGGCGACTTGGGCTATGTGCTGCACGGTCAGATGGCAGCGCTTTTCGGCGATCTGGCGCCCAAGCCCTTCCATGCCATGGAGCGCAACGGCTCGGTCACGGTGCTCGGCTATTCCGGTGCCGACCAAGACCTCCTCCGTGAGCAGGTGGATATTTTCGCCAAACCCGTCGACGCTCGGGCCCTGCGGGAATTGGCCACCAAAACCATGCCGTCCAGCTGGGATGTCGGCCGGCGCCTGGGTTTCGAAGTCCGCGTTTGCCCTACCGTTCGGCGGGGAGGGCGGGAATTCGATGCCTACTTCCAAGCCACTGAGACTTGGCCGGACGACAAGGACCTACCGCCCCGGGAACCGATCTACCGGGACTGGCTGGCTCTCAAGTTGGAAGGGGCTGCGGAGCTGAAGTCCTGCCGGCTGCACCGTTTCCGCATGTTCAAGCTCTTCCGACGAGAACAACGGGACGGTGGTGGTCGAAAGCCCACTCGACCCCGCTATCCCGACGTCGTGATGCGCGGCGAGCTCGAAGTCACCCACAGCGAAGCCTTCGCCCACCTCGTGGCCCGCGGCATCGGACGCCACCGGGCGTTCGGCTTCGGCATGTTGTTGTTGCGTCCGCCGTCGAGGGCCTGACCGATGCTCAAAGGACGCCTGGGCCTCGAAGGGGCCCGGGTGCCCCACGCCGACCGACACGGTCTGATGTGGCTGGGTCGCGGGCAGCTGTCGGTGGAAAAGGGCACGTTGCGCTTCGTCACCGCCGGCTACGACGAGCTGGACGCCGGCGACTATGCCGTTCCTTACCAGATGGTGTCGTGTTTCCTGATCGAGCCGGGATCGAGCGTCACCCACGACGCCTTGCGTTTGTTGGCGCGTCACGGCTGCGGTTTGGTGGCGGTGGGTGAGGGTGGCGTGCGCTTTTACGCCAGCTTGCCGGCCGGTCCGGACGCGTCGAAACGGGCCCGTCGGCAAGCGTTGATGTGGGCCGATACCGACGATCGCCTCGCCGTGGTCCACCGCATGTACCACTGGCGGCTGGGGGAGGATCTCGGCGTCACCGATCTCGACGCCTTGCGCGGCATCGAGGGCTCGCGGGTCAAAACCGCCTACAAGCTGGCGGCCGAGCAGCACGGCATCCGCTGGCGGGGGCGTCGCTACGACCGCAGCTCTCCCGATTCGGCGGATCGTCCGAATCAGGCCATCAATCACGCGTCGTCGGCCTTGCAAGGGGCGGCGGCGGTGGCCGTGGCCGCCACCGGCACCATTCCCCAGCTGGGTTTCATCCACGAAGGATCCGGCATCGCGCTCGCCCTCGATGTGGCGGACCTCTTCCGCGAGGAGATCCTGCTGCCGGTGGCGTTCGGCGCGGTGAAGGATCTGCAACAGCAGCCGGATCAACCCCTGGAGCGCTGTGTCCGTCGTCGAGCGGTCGCCACTTTTCGGCGCAAGCGGGTGGTCTCGCTCATGATCGAACGCATCAAGGAGCTTTTCGATGCCCATGACGGTGGTGGTGACCCGTGACGTGCCGGGTCGATTCCGCGGCTTCCTAGCGAGCTGCATGTGTGAGATCGCGCCGGGGGTCTACACGGCCCCGCGCATGAGCCGCAACGTGCGCGAGCGGATGTGGTCGGTGTTGGAGGAATGGTGGCTCGCCTATCCGCAGTGCTCGGTGCTGATGACCTGGCCCGAGGCCAAGCTGCCGGGGGGCCAAAACCTGCGAACCCTCGGTTTGCCGCGGCAGGATCTTCGGGATCATTGTGGCGTGTTCTTGGTGCGTCGTGGAACGCCGGGCGACGAGGCGGACGCACCGTCATCGGATCCGGCGACACCCGATCCCCATCCGGAAGGGACCGCGCCATGAGCCGTCGTCCACCATGAGCGGTTTGCTCGCGGCTCTTGCCGGGCTCGAGGATTGGATCGCCCTCGACACGGAAACCACGGGTCTCGGGCCCTACGACGTGGTGATCGAGGTGGCGGCAGTGCGCGGCGACGGCACGGTGTTGATCGAGTCCTTGGTGCGACCCGACCGTCCCGTGCACGGCACGGCCTCCGCGGTCCACGGTCTGCACGCCGCCGACTTGGTGTCGGCACCGTCGTGGCCACAGGTGTGGCCTCGGCTGCAAAAGCTGCTGCTCAGCGTGCCGGTGTTGGCGTGGAACGCGGCCTTCGACCTGCGTCTGCTCCGCCAAACTTGTGATCGTCACGATCTGCCGTTCCAAACCCCGAGGGCTTTGTGCCTACGAGAAGTCTTCAAGGAAAAGCATCCCCACGTGCGCGGCACCCTCGATGCCGCGTGCTTGACCCTCGGCCTGCCGATTCGTGCCCAGCATCGAGCCCGGGTCGACGCCGAGGTGGCTCGGCAGGCCGCTTGGGCGATGCTGGGGTGATGGGGTTTCGACCGGGCTCTCGATCGAGGGAGGGCACCGGGTGTAGAATCTTTGAAAACTGAATCCGGGTTTCGGCCACCCATATCCGCGACAAAATGTCGCAGAGTCTGCCCCGCGCCCGCGGGGATCGGCCCTCGTTGAGCACGGCCTCGATTTCGGCCTTGAAGTCTGCCCCGCGCCCGCGGGGATCGGCCCTGAGCTGCTCAGTGAGGACACCTTCGTGCATGGTCTGCCCCGCGCCCGCGGGGATCGGCCGATACTCGGCTCCGATCGCTTCACCGGAAGTGAGTCTGCCCCGCGCCCGCGGGGATCGGCCGCCGTTTGGTGACAGTTGTTTACGACAATGTGGGTCTGCCCCGCGCCCGCGGGGATCGGCCTTTGATCTTCTTGCATTCGTTCTCCTACGCTCAGTCTGCCCCGCGCCCGCGGGGATCGGCCGTCACTGGGCGAAGTCGTCGAGCATGCGCTTCGGTCTGCCCCGCGCCCGCGGGGATCGGCCCCAGCTGTCGCGGTACGAGAACGGCAAGGTCTTGTCTGCCCCGCGCCCGCGGGGATCGGCCCTGAATAAGTGGACCTCGCCGAGAGGTCGCCGAGTCTGCCCCGCGCCCGCGGGGATCGGCCGGCAACAAATCCGGAGCCATCGCACAGAGCGCCGTCTGCCCCGCGCCCGCGGGGATCGGCCGTCGTGGCGATTGCCGAGGGCATGAAGCTCAACGTCTGCCCCGCGCCCGCGGGGATCGGCCTTCCCCTCTGCGAAAGGCGGCCATCGCCGAGAGGTCTGCCCCGCGCCCGCGGGGATCGGCCTCCCACCACCGAGCGGATCCGCCGCCACCTAGAGTCTGCCCCGCGCCCGCGGGGATCGGCCCATGGCTCCTCGTCTTCTGTTATCGGCGGATTAGTCTGCCCCGCGCCCGCGGGGATCGGCCCTCCCACAAATGCAGGAGGGAGTCATGAGCGAGGTCTGCCCCGCGCCCGCGGGGATCGGCCGTCTGCGCGGCGCACCTCGGCCAGCAGCTCCAGGTCTGCCCCGCGCCCGCGGGGATCGGCCTTGGCGAAACGGTGGATCGGACAAGGGCTGTCAGTCTGCCCCGCGCCCGCGGGGATCGGCCGGGGTTGCTTTCGATCAGCTCGCGGACGGACCCGTCTGCCCCGCGCCCGCGGGGATCGGCCTTTGAGGAGCAGGTCAAAAAGCCGGTCCAGGCCGTCTGCCCCGCGCCCGCGGGGATCGGCCTTGGCTGATGCATTTTCCTCCTCCTCGCCACTCGTCTGCCCCGCGCCCGCGGGGATCGGCCCAATTGGGAAGGTGTATAGAGTTCGTGGCGTTCGGTCTGCCCCGCGCCCGCGGGGATCGGCCGGTATCCGGCGCTCCACTGCTCCCGACGCCCTTGTCTGCCCCGCGCCCGCGGGGATCGGCCCTTTTTCTAGACCGTGCTTTCCGTCGCGAGCTCGTCTGCCCCGCGCCCGCGGGGATCGGCCGGAATCACCGCATCGACCCGCGCCGCATAGTCGGTCTGCCCCGCGCCCGCGGGGATCGGCCCTTGTCGAGAGAGCTACAGAAACTTTTCTACGAGTCTGCCCCGCGCCCGCGGGGATCGGCCGGCTTGTGGATCGTCTCCGCCTGTCGCTCTGGCGTCTGCCCCGCGCCCGCGGGGATCGGCCGGAGGAGCCTCGTGACTGGTGATCTCAACAGGAGTCTGCCCCGCGCCCGCGGGGATCGGCCGCCGCATAAACAGGGTGGTCATGCCTACTCCGTGTCTGCCCCGCGCCCGCGGGGATCGGCCGCTATTTTTAGTCCACGCCCGGACAGGACTTATGTCTGCCCCGCGCCCGCGGGGATCGGCCGTCAGGCGGCGGAAGGGGTTGCGGCTCCTCGTCGTCTGCCCCGCGCCCGCGGGGATCGGCCTCGGCGGTGGTTTTGCTGTGGAGCACGTACTGCGTCTGCCCCGCGCCCGCGGGGATCGGCCTTCCTGCTTGGTAACGGCCCGGACCTGCTCTACGTCTGCCCCGCGCCCGCGGGGATCGGCCATCAGTCAGAACGGAATATCGTCGTCCGTGGGCGTCTGCCCCGCGCCCGCGGGGATCGGCCCCGCTTGCCGTAGTCGAGCGGATGTAGCGCTCGTCTGCCCCGCGCCCGCGGGGATCGGCCTTCCGATGAGCGCCCCATGTTTCCCTAAACGCCGTCTGCCCCGCGCCCGCGGGGATCGGCCGTCGACGGCGACCGCGGAAGCCGAGCCGGGACAGTCTGCCCCGCGCCCGCGGGGATCGGCCGTGCATGCGACGATTGACGGCCCGGAAAAAGGCGTCTGCCCCGCGCCCGCGGGGATCGGCTCTACAACCAGCTCGGAGTGAGCCCCCTTATCAGGAATTGGCGCGTTTCCCTCCCAGACGTCACACCCTGTAGCGCGCCGGGCCGATGCCTTGATCCGAGGATCAGGATCGGCTCATCTAAGCCAATTTCCGAGATCCTCGATTTCAAAGGTCCATCATGTTCTTAAAACTTGCGGTTCTATCTCTGCTTGCGACCCCCGTTATCTCTTCCGCTACACCCGACGCTTCTGAGCCGGTCCACCGGATCAGCGTCCAACAAGAAGATGTTCAAAGCTTTCGGCTGGAGGTGTTCGCCGACCAAGGACGCGAACGCATTTACGACTCGGGCATCGTGACCGGCCATCAAATCGAGCTCCAAAACGGAGATATTCCCGCTGGAGTCGACGATTTGGTCTATGAGCTGCGGACTTGGGACGCTGAGGGTCGGCTGGTGGGCAGTCATATGTCGCGATTGGGCGCTGATCCCATTTCGTCGATCAGCTTTGAGCAGATTCCGTCGCCACTTCAGGTGGTGGGCGGCTCGATTGAGCTTCAGGGGCCCGTGGACGTGGACGGCGACCTGAGTGTGGCCGGCACGACCCGTACCGCCGGGCTCACCGATTCCGTGGGTGGCGCGTTTTTCGGTACTTGTGCGGCGGCCTCGGCCATTCGCAGCATCGATACCGACGGCACGGTGCAATGCGAATCCACCGGCGACAATCTCGGCAATCACCAAGCCACGTCCAACATCCAGCTTCAGGGCCGGTTCCTTTCCGGGGACGGCGACAACGAAGGGCTCTTCATCGACAGCGCCGGCCGGGTGATGGTCGGCACGTCGGTCAGCAACAACGCACTTTTTCGGGTGGAGGATGCCGCCACGTCGTCGCGATTGGCGCTCAACACCACCTCGGGAGGCCCGGTGGCCTTCATCACCTCGCTCGACAACGACCCCTCGATCCTATCCATGGTGTCCAATTCGGCTTCTTTCCAGCTGCGGGTCACCAGCGACGACCGATTCCACATCTTCACCACCTCGCCGGTGGTCAGCGTGGATCCCACTGGCCAGGTGGGCATCGGCATCGAAGACCCGAGCTTTTTGCTGCACGTCAACGGCAGCGCCGGCAAACCCGGTGGCGGCTCTTGGTCGTCCGCCTCGGACGCTCGCCTAAAGGATGTGGTCGACACCTTCGACCGGGGCTTGGAGGCGTTAAAGGCTCTTCGGCCCGTCCACTATCGCTATCGGCACGACAACCCTCTCGACTTGCCCACCGAGCCGGAGTACGTAGGTCTCTTGGCCCAGGACGTTCAACGGGCGGTGCCGGAAGCGGTCAGTGAAGATTCGGCCGGCTTTCTGCGAGTCAACAACGATCCGATTCTCTGGGCGATGCTGAACGCCATTTTGGAGCTGGAGCAGCGCGTGGAGGCTTGTGGCGCGCCGTAGCTGGGATTCGGGTCGGCGGAGCTGAGCTCCGCGGTCGCGGGCCATGAGCCCTTCGGCCGGGAACGGTGAATCCATCGCGAGGCTCGTGGCGCTTTGCGATACGCTCGGATCGAGGCCCGACGTTGAAAGAAAGCTCCCCATCCGACCCCAAGCCGACCCGCGCTCGTTACGCCGAGCATGCCGGAAAGAGCGGTGTCCTCTGGGCGTCCGCCACGGCTCCACTGGTGATCGCGACCACCTCGGTGGACCGGCTGCCGGAGGCCGCGCGGTGGATGTGGCTCGCCGGTGCGCTGGCCTCGCTCCTGCTCTTGGCCGCGGCTCGATCGATCGATCGCCACACCCTCTGGGGTCGACGGCTGGCGACCGCGGGCGGCGGTCTAGCGGCGGTGCTCGCCGGCCCCAGCCTGATCACCTCCCCCTTTGCCACCCTGGTGGTGCTGGTCGCGGGAACCCTGGCCTTGCGCGCCCTGTGGCGTGAGGAGTCCATCGGCGCCGGCTTCGGCGGGGCCACCCGGCCGTTTTACGAAAGCCAAGCCCTGGGGGCGGCCATCGCGACAGTGGCGCTGTGGCTGGTGTGGGTTTGGGTTCAGATCGAAACCTCAACGCTGACCACGGCTTTCGTGGCCTGGTCGTTCGCCGTCACCACGGCGCTCGCCGTGGAATGGGCGATCCGCAACCGGCAGCAGCACCGCCGACGGGCCCTGGCGGTCGTTTTGGTGATCGCGGTCGCCGCCGCGATCGCCGCCGGCCTGTGGCACCATTGGTGGTGGCTGACGAGCAGCCTCGCCATGGCGACGACGGCGTTGATCGTGATCCTCCTACGCCCGGTGGCGGGGGCCGACGGTTGGGGCTGGTGGGAGTCGATGTTGGGACGGCCCGAGCGCCTGTTCATCGGCACCTTTGTCGGGCTTTGCACCGTGGGCACGGTGTTGCTGATGTTGCCCCAAAGCACGGTGGCGGGCGAGAGCATCGGCCTGCTCGACGCCGCCTTTACCTCGACCAGCGCCGTGTGCGTGACCGGCCTGATCGTGCTCGACACTCCCACGGTGTTCAGCGGTTTCGGGCAGCTGGTGGTCCTGCTGCTGATCCAGGTCGGCGGCTTGGGCATCATGACCTTCTCCACCGCCGCGCTTTGGGCCTTGGGGCACCGCTTGAGCCTGCGCCACGAAGGCGCGGTCGCCAGCCTGATCAGCACCGAGGATCGCGGTCGATTGTTCATCAGCGCGCGGCAGATTCTCCTCCTTACCCTGGGGGTGGAAGCGATCGGCGCCCTATGGCTGACGGGTCTCTTCGCGGCGTCGGGGGAGGCTCTGGGCAGTGCCCTTTGGCGTGGGGTCTTCACGTCGATCTCGGCGTTCTGCAATGCCGGCTTCGCTTTGCAAAGCGATAGCCTGGTGCCGTTTCAACAATCCCCGATGGTGTTGCACGGAGTCGCCGTGTTGATTGTGGCGGGCGGGCTTTCGCCGTTGGTGGTGCTCGCCTTGCCCGATATCGTGCGCCCTTCGGCGAAACCCGTCTCCGCTCAAGCCCGGCTGGCCTTGGCCGCCACGGTGGTCCTATTGGTGGTGGGCTTTTTCTTCTTCTTGGCCTTCGAGTGGCACGGCTCGCTACAAGGCTTGCCGTTCGCGGATCGGATCCACAATGCCTGGTTTCAATCCGTGACTCTGCGGACGGCCGGGTTCAACTCCATCGACCTGACCGCCGTCGGCCCGGCTACGATCACCATGATGCTGTTGTGGATGTTCGTCGGCGGCAATCCGGGCGGCACGGCCGGGGGCATCAAGACGACCACGGTGTCGATCTTGCTCCTCTCGGTGGTGGAGGCCATGCGCGGACGCTGGACCCTCGACGTATTCGGCAAACGGATTTCCGAGCGGAGCCGCCATAAGGCGGCGGTGATTGTGGCGGTGGCGGCGTTTATCGGGGTCGTGGCCTTGTTGGTGATCCAGCTGACCCAACAGATGCCCACGCAAACGGCGGTCTTCGAGGTGGTGTCGGCCTTGGGCACCGTGGGCCTTTCGATCGGCGGCACCGCCGAGCTCGACAGCATCGGCAAAATCGCCATCATCCTCTGTATGTTCGTCGGCCGCGTGGGCGGGCTGACTTTGTTGATGTTCCTCAGCAGCCGGGACGTGCCCCCGGCCCTGGGACACCCCGAAGAGCACGTCGCGGTAGGGTGAGCGGACGGTAGGGTGAGCGGACGGCAAGGCGAGAAGATTAAGGAAACAAGCCATGAAACGACAGGCGTTGGTGATCGGTCTCGGTCAATTCGGAATGACGGTCGCGCGGGCCTTGGTGGCACGCCATGTGGAGGTGCTGGCGGTCGACATCGACGAGCATCGGGTGCGCGAAGCGTCGACGGTGGTGACCGAAGCCCTGTGTTTCGATGCCACCGACGAGTCGGCCCTGGCTCGAGTCTCCCCGGAGCGACGCGACGTCTGCCTTTGCGCCATCGGCGACGACGCGAAGGAAGCGTCGATCATCTGCACCGCCCTGCTCAAGCAAATGGGTGCGCGACGGGTGATCTCACGCTCAAATAGCGATGTGCACGCCCGCATCCTGACCTTGGTGGGCGCGCGCCAGGTGGTCAATCCGGAGCGCGAATACGGCGAGCGCTTCGCCAATCGTGTGCTTCACGACGAAATCCGCGGGGAGATGCCTCTCGGTGACGGGGTGCTGATCTCAGAAGTCTCGGTTCCGGATCGCTTCACCGGCCATCTGCTCAAAGACTTGGAGCTGCCGAAAAAATACGGTGTCACCGTGGTGGCCATCCGCAAGGGACGATCCGGCGAGGTGCTGATGCCGAAGGCGGATTCCGCCCTCGAATCGGACGATTTGATGGTGGTGGTGTCCAGGGAGCCGGCCGTGGCGCGCATGATGGAGCAGGACTGACCATGGAGCTGAGACGCGAGCTGCGCTTGATGGTGGGAGCGCTCATTTCCTTGAACTTGCTCTTGGCCCTCGGAGCGATCGGCCTGTTCATGCGCATGGGTCCCGCGATCGAGCGCATTCTGCAAGAAAACGTTTATTCCATCGTCGCTGCCGAGGATTTGCTCACCGAGCTCGCCGACGCCGGGGGCGAGGCTCTCGACGACGACGCCCGTGAGCGAGCCCGCCGAGCCCTGGATAAGGCCACCCAGAATGTGACCGAAAAAGAAGAGCTACCGGTGCTGGAATCGATCGAGCGAGATCTACCCGCCGCCATGGACGGCCGGACGGACGCACGGCAAAGGGCGGTCGCGTCCATTCGGCTGCTGATTCAAATCAATCGTCGGGCCATGGGCAAAGTCGACGAAGAGGCGCGGCGGCTCGGGACCGCCGGCGCCTGGGCGGCGGTTTTCGTGGGTTTCGCGTCCTTCCTGCTCACCATCTCGATCCTCGGCCGTTTCAAAAACCGCTTCATTCGCCCCTTGGTCGACCTTTTCGAGGTGCTCGAAAGCCATCGCCACGGAGAGCGTCTCCGACGTTGCCGCCCCTCCGACGCGCCTCGGGAAATCGCCCAGATCACCCGCCTCGTCAACCGGCTTTTGGACGAGCGCCTGGCCCAGGATCAGCTGTTCCGAGACACGGGCCGAGACGAGCGGGATAAGCAAGACAGAGACGACAGCGAGCTGGAGGAGCAGGCGGGGGCTCGCGACGCTCGCTGAGGCGCGTCCACGTCTGATCCGTATTCCTCCCGGCCGTGCTGTTGGGACAAGGCGAGCCAAATCGGGGACATCTAGCCCTGAAATGGGCTGCAGAGCTGGTCTAATACTCTTGCAATCGGCCCGTTTTGTTCGAAAAAACATTTACCTATCGAAGCTCTCCCACCACGGGGGACAGGAGGAATTGGACATGATTCGTTTTGCGTGTGCGTTGTTTGGAGCCCTCTTATTGTTGACTTCGACCGCCTATGGCGACGGGCTCGCTGAATCGAAAGATCTCCTTCCGTTGGGATCCTACTCACCCAACAAGATGGATTGCGCCGGTGGCATTCAAACCGACGACGGTTCCTTTGAAAACGGCTACGGAACCACTTCCGTGTTCTTCGGCCATATCGTCATGAAGGTGGATCCCGGGTCCTATCCGGCCAAAGTCGACACCGTCTGTACTTGCTGGCAGCGAGCCGGAACCGATTCAAGCATCGACTACAGCTTGGTCTTTTGGGACTCGGATGGCCCCGGTGGTAGCCCCGGTACTCGCCTGGCGGTCAGCGAGACGTTCCTGGCCACCGGCGTGCCGTCTGGATTGTCCGGCCAGTTTTACCAAGCCGATGTTTCCGGCCTGGGATTGATCGTCAACCGTCCGTTCTATGTGGGCCCCAAATGGGACTCCGGTGACAACGACAACTTCTTCGTCTGTGCGGACGAAAACGGCCCGGGTGGACAACCCGCCTATTTCGGACACGGGCTCTTCGCCGGAATCACTCCACCGGACAACGTGCTTCCCTCCGTTTCCACCCCCAACTACCGAGCCCTAGGAATACGAGCCGTCACCAGCGAGCCGACCTCGGCAGACTGCATCGAAGACCTGGAGAACGGCATGGTCTGCCTGCGCGACGGACGTTTCGAGATCTCTGGAACCTGGACCGATTTCTCGAATCCTCCCGTGACCCAGCCCTTGATCTGGACTCCCCAAGAAGACATCAATGCCACCGCCGGATTTCAGAACAACCCGACCGGTATTCAGATCGTCATGAGAGCCGCCGATGCGTGCAGCGTTACCGGAACGTATTGGCTCTGGCTGGGCGGGTTTACGGACGCCGGGTGGGACATTACGGTGAGAGACACCGTGACCGGCAATCAGAGGACCTGGACGCGTGATCGATCCAGCGGCAACTTCCCGACCACCACTCGAGATACCAGCACTTTTACTTGTAACTAGCTCTTACACGTAACTAGCTCTTACTTGTAGCCAGCCTTTTTTTGAAACAGGCTTCGAGCTGCGGGCCCGGCGCTTTCCGCAGAGCGCCGGGCCCGGATCGCCATGGGCGCTGCGCGGCACGGGAGATGCGCCGAGACGACGGCGAGGTGGAGCTCGGGCCTACCTCGACAGATCTGAGCCCCATTCTGCGGAAAGGGCGCGTTTCCTCACTGGAGGTCGCTGCCGGGCTCGTCGTCGGCCGTGACTCCACATCCCGAAGCCATCATCCGAACATTTCCTGAATTTCTGCTAAGTTTCGGTTGCAAAATAGGGAGATGCCGTGTCTAAGCAGGTGAAAGGGCGAGGATCTCGCCAAGGACCCCAAGAGTTAGGGTATCGAGCCACGGGCCTGGTGATGGGAAGCACCGTGCTTCTCGCCGGGCTGCTCGACGGCACGTTCAACGCGCTGCCCCACGTGGAAACCGTTCATCTGCTGTACGCGGGAGCCGGCATGATTTGCGCCACCTTCACCGGTAAATTCGGCATCGGGAAATCGTGATGGTCGCCTCGAATCGTCCATCGTGGCTTCTATTTGTGCTCGGCATGGGTCAAGCGCTCGTGCTGTGCCTGGGCATCTTGGTGTTGTTCCTGGGGGTAGTGCCCGAGCTGCCGGAGCCGTCCGCCGCTTCGGCCGGGCTGTTCACCCTCATCCTGGGCTGGGTGATGCTGAAACCAAGGTCGGAGCGGCGCGGGGCCGAGCACTCGGAACGGAATGCTTTCATTCCCCCTGTGCCTTCTCCGGCAACCATTCTTGCGCCGGCCCTACCGGCCCCCCTACCCGCCCGAGAAGAGCCCTCCCGTAGGAATCGATGGGCTTTCGGGCCATGGATCGGTGCGTTGACGGCGACGGCCTTCGCGGTGACCGTAGGTACCCTGCTGGGTCCTCAATGGTGGCTGACGCTCAACCACGGTTTGGTGGAACCAGTGACCGCCGGTCTTGAAACTGTTGTGGAACCATCCCCTGGGAAGGGTCCTCCATCCACCTCGCAGCAACCCACAAGAGTCGACCCACCACCGCCGACATTGCCTCCACCCGCCATGCCGCCGCCGGCCATGCCGCCGAGCGCACCACCGAGACCGTCGACCACGCCGTCGCCGCCGAGACCGTTGCCGAGCGCACCGAGAGCAGCACCATCCATCGGGCCTAGGGACCTGCTCGTGCTCGTTCCCATCGATTCGAGCCCCGCTCTATCGTCGTTTAGTGAGGCGCTGGGTGAACGACTCGACGATCGCGGCTCCAAGCTCTTCATGATGCGCACTGAATCTACACAGGGTGCCCCGAGCTCCGCCCAGCGCGTGCTGACGATCCGCGCGTTGCAGAGCGAAGACCTACCCTCCACCCAGCGGGTGAAATTCGTCCGCATCATCATCGACTCCACGGTCTCCGTCCAAGGTGTCGAGAAGCCGTTTCGATGCGCCCACAACGGCATGGGCGGCAGTGAAAGCGTGGCTCTGCAGCAGGCCGCTGATCGTTGCGTCCGGGAGCTTCTCGACCAACTTGGGATCTAGATAGCCTCTTCCGTCGCGAACATCAACGCGTCGCGAACATCAACGTGGCACTCGTCGCGAACATCAACGTGGCACCCGCCATTCACCCTCCGGGATAAAAAGGCGCCCGTTTCCAGAAGCATTCCACGAATCTATTCCGTGGCCTCTCTTGACGTGCGCTCTAACATGTGACCAAATAGTCACATGTTAGAGCAAGGCCACCGTGGGGACGAAGCCCTCGACGACCGAAAGATCTGGAAAGCCCTGGCGGATCCGAGCCGACGTCGCATGTTGGACCTGCTACGGGTGCAGGCGATGACCACCGGCGGTTTGGTGCAGCATTTCGAAATGAGCCGCTACGGCGTAATGAAACATCTCGAGGTGCTGGCCGATGCCGGGCTGGTGCTGGTGCGACGGCAGGGGCGAGAGCGCTGGAATCACCTCAACGCGGTGCCGATTCAACGGATCTATCGTCGTTGGATCGAGCCCTTTGCCGCCGAGCCGGCCGATGGGCTGTTGAAGCTGAAGGCGCTGGCCGAGAAGCCGTCCGAGAACGAGAAAACCGAGGAAACATCAGGAGAGCCGACCATGGGACAGATGAGCGATCGAGTGATGCAAGCGTTGGACATTCAACAGGAGATCGAGATCGACGCTCCCGCCGCCAAGGTGTGGAGCTCTCTGACCGCGGACATCGCCGCTTGGTGGCCGAAGGATTTCTATGTCGGCCAGGCGCCGAGGCGATTCGTGGTCGAGCCCCGGGTGGGCGGACGGGTCTACGAGGATTGGGGCGACGACCAAGGGGTATTGTGGGCCACGGTCTTGGTCTTTCAAGAAGGGGAGCTCTTGCAGTGGGCGGGGGATCTTTCGGCCGACTTCGGAGGGCCGGCCCGCAGCATCACGTCGTTCAAATTGGTGAGCGAGGGCGACAAGACCCGGGTGATGTTCCGGGATTGCCCCTACGGCGCCCTTTCCGAAAACGCGGCTAAAAACCTGGAATCCGGATGGTCGTGGCTGCTCCAGGATTGCTTGAGGCCGTTCGTGGAATCGGGCAAACACCCGGACCGGCCGGATTCGGTGGTCGCCGCCGAAAAGAGCTGATGCCAAGAGGCGGACGGCGGGTTAGACTGACGGCAAACATCCTCCTTTTTGACCTATGACGCTCGCCGACGATTCGTCGACACCGAGCCGCAACCCATTGGAGACGTCCATGAGCATCAGTCAAATGTTGCTGCCCGAATTCGATCAGGAGATGGCCGCCACCCGCCCCTGCTTGGAGCGCGTGCCCGACGATAAAATCACCTGGGCTCCCCACGAAAAATCCATGACCTTGGGTCGCTTGGCGAGCCACATCGCGGAGATTCCCGTTTGGCTGACCCAAGCCCTGATCACCGACGCGCTCGACTTGAAACCACCCGGCGGCACGCCCTGGGAAGCCGCCAACTTTGGATCGAGCAAAGAGATCCTTGAATTCTTCGACGCCAACGTGGCGGAGGCTCGCAAGGCCCTCGAAGCCGCCACGGACGACGCGGCCTTCCACCAGCCATGGTCCCTGCTCAGCGCCGGTCACACCTACTTCACCATGCCGCGCATCGCGGTGGTTCGCTCCATGGTGATGAACCACCTGGTGCACCATCGCGGTCAATTGACCGTCTACCTGCGTCTGCACAACGTGCCCGTGCCCTCGACTTACGGCCCGTCCGCCGACGAAGGGCAGATGTAAGCGGCAGAATGTGCTAATACTTAGGGCGACCTTTCCACGACCCGGAGGATGCCCATGGCCCGTTTTCGCGTACCCCATACCCTAATCCTGCTGTTCAGCATGATTTTGATCGCCTTGGCGTTGACCTATGTCTTGCCCCAAGGCCAATTTGAACGCGAAACCAATGCCGATGGTCGCGAGCAGGTGGTGGCGGGCACGTTCAAGGTGCTGACGGACGCCGAGCGTCCCAATCCTTTGAGTGTATTCACGGCGATTCCGAAGGGTTTGGGGGAAGCGCAAGACATCATCATGTTCCTCTTCATCATCGGTGGCTCGTTCGGCGTGCTGCGGGCCACCGGGGCGATTGATGCCTTGCTCGGTTTTCTGCTGGATTTTCTGGGCCAGCGATCCTGGCTGTTGATCGGCGGCGGGATTTTCATTTTCTCGGCGGGCTCTAGCACCATCGGCATGGCCGAGGAATACATTCCGTTCGTACCGATCCTGCTCGCTTTGGCCATTGGGCTCGGTTTCGACGCGGTCACCGCCATCGGTATTTTGTGCATCGGATACGGGGTGGGATACGGCTCAGCCGTGTTCAACCCGTTCACGGTGCTGATCGCCCAACGGGTCGCCGAGGTGACCCCGGCCTCGGGCATGGGTTTCCGGCTGGTGTTGTGGGTGGTGCTGATGGCCGTGGGCATCCACCATGTGTGGAAGTACGCGCAAAAAGTGAAGGCTGACCCCAAGTCCAGTCTGGTGGCCGACGTTGAGCCGGATCCCCAGTGGAAGGTCGCCGGCGACACCCAATTCACGTCCAAGGACGGTTTGATTGTCGGCCTCGTGGTGGTGGCGATCGCGGTGATCGTCTACGGGCTCAAATTTTGGCATTGGTATGTGGTGGAGATGGGCGGCGTCTTCTTCGGCCTGGCGGTGGTGCTGACCTTTTTAGCCCGGCTGAACATGGACGAGGCGGCCAAGGAGTTCTGCATCGGCGCCGCCGAGCTCACCACCACCGCGTTGTTGATCGGCTTTGCCCGGGCGATCCTGATCATTCTCGAAGAGGGCCAGGTGATCGACACCATCGTGCACGGCGTTTCCTTACCCCTGCAGAGCGCCGGCGCACAGCTGGCGGCGGTGGGCATGCTCTTCTTCCAAAGCTTGTTGAATCTATTTATCCCATCCGGCAGCGGCCAAGCCTACGTCACCATGCCGGTGATGGCCCCGCTCGGGGACTTGGTCGGGGTCCATCGGCAGGTGGCGGTGCTCGCCTACCAAATGGGCGACGGTCTCACCAACATCCTGGTGCCCACCAACGCGGTATTGATCGGCATTCTGACCATGGCCCGGATTCCGTACGAGCGCTGGTTGCGTTTCATCTTCCCGTTCATGGTCAAGGCTTGGATCGTGTGCTCCGTCGCTTTGGCCGTGGCGGTGATGATCGGTTACCAATAAAAGATCGGTTACCGATAAAACGGGAAGGGCGATCACAAGGATCGCCCCTATCTTCGGATTACCAGGCCTTGATGCGCGGTGGGCGAATCTTGTCTCTTGCGCGATCAGGATCCAGCGCGCATGCGCGAATCCCACATGAAGCGCAGGGTCGCCAGGAATTCGTCGGCGCTCTCTTCTTTGCCGCCGCGAATAAAGGTGTTGTCGGCGTATTCCACGGTCAGGTCTGCGAGGCCGTCCACCAAACCCAGTCGCAGGCCGAGGTCGAGTTTCTCCCAATCCCAGAACGTGCTGGCGCCCGGGAAATGGGGCGCGGCGGGATCTAGGCCGAAGTCGGGATCGATCTCGGAATAACGAACCGCCGGGGCAATGAACGGCAACACCTGGCGGCCGAAGAGGGAAGCGAACCACGGCAGCTCGAAGTCCCACGACACCTCCACCTCGTAACCGTCGCGCACGAGGCCGCCTACATCTTGGTCCACATATTGGGCGAACAGCGTGAAGTCACCCACGTAGAGCCAGGCGTTGACGCCGAATTCTTCTTTTTTATCCGAGGTGATCGGAAATAGGGGAAAGGCGTTGGCCGGTCCCCGGACCAAATCCAAGTCACCGCCGTAGCTGGTGCCGTGGAGCTCCACGGTGTCGGCCAAATCTCGCTCGTAACCGAACGCCAGCAGATCTAGGTTCCACCTCACGCCGTCGCCGAATCGAAGACCCAAGCCGAGACCGATCTCCGGGTTTTCGAAATCCAGCTCATCGATGTCCGCGTCGTAGAGGATGGGAAGACCCGTCGCCAGCTCCGCCTCGGGCGGATCACCGGGAAAGCCGATGGTGCCGTGATCACCGGCCAGGGCGTTGGGGTCGCGGTAGAAGACCGGATTGCCTTGGGTGAAGGAGAAGCGCAGATAGAAGACCTCGCCGAGGTCGAAACCCATCTCCAAACCCACGTCTTCGGCGCGATTGAAAGAGGTCGATATCAGTCCGTAGCTTTCCAGGTGGCGGTCGTCCTGACGCTCAAATTTGGGAAATTTGCCGATTTTGGCGAATCCGGAGAAGCCTTCGTGGATCTGCCCGGCTTCCAGCTCGGGACCGAAACGGATCCACAGCTCGTCCACGTCCCACTCGCGATCCTCGGACGTGGGATTGCGATCGTGCTTGTCGAAGAGGTCGATCTTGGCCTTGGCGCTCCACAAGCCCTCCTCGCCCCAGTTGCCCCGATAGAACACTGTGGCGGCGGACACCTCGAAGGTTTCGCCGCCGTCGACGGTTTCCATCAGGAATTTCGGCCCGGTCGGCGGAAACGGCGACTCGAAGCTGAACGCGTCGCTATCGCGATAATGGGTTTTGACCTCCACGCCGTAGCTGTGACCGGTCTTTCCCTGGCCGCCGATGTCTTGGGCTTGGGCGTCCACAGGGGCCAGCCACAGAAGAGCTCCCGCCCACACGAGGGAAGCCGCCCGTGAAAATCCGCTCCAAGAAGAAAGAGCGGTGCCACGAGGGCCCCGCTCTTGTCGCCACGATGTCTCAAGCTCCAAGCTCAAGGAAGTCATATCAAGCTCCGCTTAGGACCTTCTGGATGGCCGCCTCCGGTTTGTGGAGCTCGCGGCCCGTCAGACGTCCGATTTCCTTACCCCCGACATAAACGATCCCAGTCGGCACTCCTTTGATCCCCATTTCCTGGGTCACTGGGTCGTCGGTCATCACTCTTGGAAGCCCATAATACTCGAAATTGATTTTGCTGCCCTCCAGGCCCTCTTCGAGCCTCATCACCTTGGGCACCAAACGGGAGCACACCGGGCACCAAGTACCAAAGAAGATTTTGACCGACACGTCACGTTTTTCGGCCTTCAAGGCCTCCATTTGAGTGCCGTCGAGCTCGTAGGCAGCAGATTTGAACAGGTAGCCGGGATTGTGCTCGCTCAAGCTTTGGGCCTTTTGGTTGCCCAACAAGGCCGGCTTGACCTTGAGGGTCATCTGCTGACCCTTGACGTTGAAGACCAGACTCTGGTGGCGGGTCTGGAAGGGACCCAAATTGTCGAAGACGGCGCCGTTCAAGAGGTCGATAGTGCCGTCGTCGTTCTTCGACACCTTCATCAAGCTGACGGCTTCGATGCTACGGCTGCGGGTATTGACCAAGAGCGGGCTTTTCAGGGCCGGGGCCATGATCAGGTACGCACCGGCGCGATCGGAATGGAAGAGCTCCAAGCCTTCGAGCTCTTCGCCGGCCAGCTCGACCTCGAACTCACCGGACGGCTCGAAACCTTGCATGGCCTGGGCACCGAGCATGCCCGCCGTGCTCAACGCCAGCATGGCGATCAGGGCCATTCGGCCGAGGTGTCGGATCTCGTGGAAACCTAAATATCTATCCATCACGTTCATTCTCCGGTGGGAGCCGGCTCGGGTCGTCGAGAGCCGGCTGGGGTCAGGCTGTGTGTCTCAGCTTTTAAGGGGTCGTCGTGCCTAGGGGTTTTCAGCTGTGGCCGGGCGGTTCAGGGTTGTGATTTACGGAAATCGTCCCAAGGAGGCAGGCCCGAATAGGTTTGCACGACCGTTCCGTCTTTCACCAAAAACGATCTCGGAAGGGTGCGATAAAGCGGCGCCATCACCGCTGAGGGGGTTTCACGAATTTCGAAAGTGGGTCCGTGTCCGAAACGCAGCTCGAAAAGCTCTTCCTCAGTGGCGCTCGAAAGCACCCACAACGCCGGCACTCCCTCTTCCCAAGCGAACGTGTTGAGGTCGGGAATGGCGGTGGTGAAAGCCTCCGCTTGAATGTCTGCCATGACCACCAGATGCTCTCCGGTCGCCAGCTCCGGAAGGATAGCATCGAGGCAAACCCGCGAGCCATCTTCCGCCGAGCCCGCACAGAGGCCGAAGGGATCGATGCCCGGCTTGAGCCGGGTGGCCAAATCGTCGAGCGGTAGGCTCGGAGCGTTCCAAGCAAAAACCGTGAATCCCAAACCGAGCACTAGGGCCACCGCGAGCCGCTTCCACGGCAGCTGCCGGGATGTGTTGATGGCCAAACCGATCAACAGCAAGGCCGGCACCATCAGCAGGAAGTCCTGCCAGAACGCCTCCGCCGGGGTACGTTCCACCAAGTTGCCGAAACATCCACAGCTTTCGCCCTCGACCGGCGCCTCGCCTCGCAGGTGTGCCAAATATTTTCGACCGGTGAGGAAGACGAAGAACGCCACCAATGCGGCCGTCGGCCAAAACACCCAGCGGTGGCGTACGCCTAAAATCAGCGCGAAGCCCAAGAACCACTCGAGGAAAAGCGCGATCATGGCCACCGCCATGGCCGGGAGCAAGAAATCCAACCCTTCGGAGGTCACCAAATCCGCAAAGGACGACGGATCCAAGGATTTGGCCCAGCTGGCCACCAGAAGCACGGCGCCCAGCACCACGCAGCCGACAGTGGCGGCGATCCGGCGCCAAGACGCCGGGCCGTCGGCCTCCGAGGATAGAGCGTCCGGAGTCGAAAGGGTCGGTTGGATGGATGCGGTTTCTGGATCTGACATGCCCGAAATGGTACGCAGGGGCTCGCCCGAGGGCAAGCGCCTAGGCCCCGATCTGCCAGAGGTTTACCGCGACTTTACAGCCTGTCTCGAGGTCCGGGATCCGGTCCCGGGAGGGCTCCGAATTCCGAGCATCGGCGTCAGGCTCGATAGACCGTGGTGCCGGCCAGCTTGTCGTGAATGCCCCGCTTGTCTTTGCTGAAGGGCACAGACAGGAATCCCAAACCGAGCGGCAGGGCCGAAATGAGGTAACCCACCAGACGCTTCACGGCCTTGACCGGGCCCAGCCGCGCGTTCCCTTGCTCGTCGCGAATCACCAAGCGGCAGGCCCATTTGCCAGGGCTGGTACCGCCCACGGTCCAGCCGATCAGCCAGATGGCAGGGGCCAGGAAGGACAGCGCCCCGAGGAGCATCGGGTCTTTGATCGCCAAACTGCCCGCGAAGGCCAAACCCGCGACCAGAATGATGTCGATCAAATAGGCCACCAGCCGAATCGCGGCCCCAGCGGGCACCAAGCTGGAGGCGGTGGGAAGCTGCGCGGTGACTTGCCCGGGTGGCATGGCGAACGCATCGGTTTCGACCGCCGGTTGTTGGGGTGGACGCATTTCGGGAGGACCCACGGAGGCCGTGATGTCGTCCAAGGACGGCAGCAGGTCCGCGACCGGCTGACGCTCCAACACTTGGGGTTGCTCAGGTGGTGGTGCCGCCGCGGGCGTGGGCTGGGAAAAGCCCCCTGACGGCGGCGAAGCGGGCGGTGTCACCTGATCGAAGGAGGGAGTCGGTGCCGCCGAAGGTGCATAGGAGGCGGGCGGATCAAAGGATGGCGCGGAGGACGGCACACTCGGGCTTTCCGCCAGAGGCGTATCCGGCGAATCCGGAAGGTCGGGGGTAAAGAACTCCGGAGCCGGTGCCGAAAAATCGGCCAAACCGGACTCGTCCGCGTGGTCGGGAAGCGGGGCGTCGAAGACCTCCGCCGCCGGTGGCGCGAAGAAATCACCCGACCCCGGCCCGATGCTCGAGGTCCCCGGAGCACCGGGTGGCCCAGCTTGAGGTGCGGCCGGCTCGGGCACGAACGGCTCAGGGGCGGCCGGCTCGGGCACGAACGGCTCAGGGGCGGCCGGCTCAGGAGCTGCGAACGACGGCTCGGGCACGGCCGGCTCAGGAGCTGCGAACGATGGCTCAGGGGCGGCCGGCTCCAAGGACGGCGGGCTCACCGCCGAGTCGAAAGACTTGACCTCGAATTGTGAGGACGCGTCCAAATCCCCGAAGCTCAGGGATTCCGCGCCGACTCCCCCAAATCCCGGTTCCGGCGCGGGCTGAAAGCTCGCGGACGGCGCATCGAAGCCCGGGGCCGAATCGTCGGCATCGAAGCTCGGCGACGCATCGAAGCTCGGGGACGAATCGCCGGCATCGAAGCTCGGCGGCGATGCGTCGAAGCTCGGGGACGAATCGCCGGCATCGAAGCTCGGCGGTGATGCGTCGAAGCTCGGGCTCGAATCGCCGACGTCGAAGCTCGGCGGTGACGCGTCGAAGCTCGGGCTCGAATCGCCGGCATCGAAGCTCGGCGGCGATGCGTCGAAGCTCGGGCCCGAATCGCCGGCATCGAAGCTCGGCGGCGATGCGCTGCCCACCGGGCTCGGAGACGGTGGTGGATCCGGGCTCGCCAACACAGGAGGTGGTGCCATTGCCGGTGGAGCCGGCTCGTCCAGATCGTCCAAAGCAATGTCGGGAACTTGAGGTGCTTCGGCGTAGACCTCGGGCTCTAAGGGGACCGCGGCCATGCCGACGATCGATTGCTCTGACGATACGTCGATATCGGGCACAACCGGCATCTCGCCGTCGGCTTCCGGAGCCACGGGCGCGATCGGCATGCCGAGGATGCTCTGCTCGGAGGCAACATCGATATCGGGCACCGACGGGATTTCGATCGATGTGGCGCCGGCTCCTCCGTCGGGCGAGTAGGCCGTGACCTGCGGACGGAGGGGCCGAGCCGCCATGGCCATGAGGTCCTCCGCGGTCTGCGGTCGGCTCGACGGTGCCTCGGGCTCGGGCGCTGACGGCTCGGCGGAAGCCTCAGCGGCCGGAAGTGCGACCGGCGGCCGAGAGGGCTCCACCGGCAGCGGCGGAGGTGCGGCCGGCTCAGGAGCAGACGGCTCAGGGGCGGCCGGCTCAGGTGCGGCGAACGACGGTGGAGCCGGCGGTGCGGCCGGCTCAGGCGCGGCCGGCTCAGGCGCGGCCGGCCCAGGCGCGGCCGGCCCAGGCGCGGCCGGCCCAGGCGCGGCCGGCGGCATTGCGGAGGCAATGCCCTCGGCCTGCAATGCTTGCAGCTGGTCACTCGTCAGGGCCGTGGTTTGCATGGCGGCCGCGGGCATAGAGCCTTCAGCCGGCTCGGGCGACGTGCCGGCACGCAGGGCTGCCAGCTGATCGGCGCTCATGGCCGTGGTCTGCATGGCCGAAGGGATGACCGGATCTTCAGGCGCCGGGACTTGTGACCTCAACGCCTCCAATTGCTCGGGGCTCATGGCCGTGGTCTGCATGCCGGTGTCCGGCCCCATGTGCGGGCTCTCGGGCACCAGACCCTGGGCATCCAGACGTTGGGTCACGAGGGACGGGTTTGCCGGCTCGGCCGGGGGTATGGCACTCAAGTCCAGGCGCTGGGTGGCCTGGGGGCTGGCCTCGACCGCAAAATCCGTGGGAGCCGGATTCTGAAAGTCGGGCACTTGGAATCTTTGGGTCTCGGCCCCCATCGGCTGATCGGCCGCCCCGGAAGACGCCGCTGCAGGAACCGATGCCTCGGGAGCGGCGACGGGCTCGGCAGGACCGAATCCCAGCTCACTGACGTTCATTCGCTGGGTGTCGAGACTGACCCCGGAACCGCTATCGGCTCCCGGAATCGCCGGCGGCGCGGTCGTCGGCTGGGCGGACGGTGGAATCGGCATGGCCGACGGCGAAGCCGCATGAGCCGGTGGGGGCACCGGCATGGCCGATGGCGAGGCGTCGAGGGCCGGAGGCGGCACCGGCATGGCCGATGGCGAGGCGTCGAGGGCCGGAGGCGGCACCGGCATGGCCGACGGCGAGGGTGGATCGGCGGGAGGCATGACGAATTCCGCCGCGCTCGGACCGGCGCCGGCGTCACCGCCTTGGGACTCCATGGCCTCCGCCAGCTTCATGGACTCCGCCTGCAGAAAGAAGGTGGCCTCGCCGGGCTGCGGCAGGCTCTGGTTGGCCGGCAACCGGGCGGTTTGGAAGAGCTGAGGATTCTCGATGGTCACCCGAACCTCGGCATCGCCCATACGCAACAGATCGCCGTTTTCGACCACATCTTCGGCTTGCACTCGACGATCGTTGATGAACGTGCCGTTGGAGGATCCCAAATCCCGAACGACCAAATGGCCGTCGCCCGGAACCAGAATCACATGCCGCCGACTGACGCTCGGGTCGCTGATCGTCACATGGCAGGTTCGGCTTCTTCCGACCGTGTTCTCGCCATCTTCTAAGGCGAAGCTCTCGCCTTGGAATTGCAGCGAATGGGTCCAGCCTTCAGCCATATCTCGAAATCCCCCTGGGCATGATCAATGGCGCCGGATCGTCGGGCTCGAAAGAGAGGTCTACCGCGTGGGCTCTGCGCCGACGGATTTCGAGCTGAACGGTCGGTCCGACGTGGTCTTTTGAGGATGTTTACCCTATCACGCTTGGGCCTTTGGCCGACTCCGCCGAACCAGCTCGAGCTGGGCCAAGGCGGCGGTGACCGCGTTTTCTACCCGCAGGATCCAGGGTCCAAGGTCGACGGGGACAAATCCCTCTTCTTGGAAGGTCTGAAGCTCCCGATCGATCCATCCCCCCTCCGGGCCGATCGCCACCACGAATCGTTCGACTTCCCTCAAGCTCGGCTCGACCACCTCTTCCACCACCTCTTCCAAGGTGCGGCTCGCGCCGGGGTCGGCGATCAACCGCAGGGTCGGCGCCGTGTCTTCCAAACCGCGCACGAACGGCACCAACAATTTGCGGCAGGTGACGTCGGGCAATCGGGTCTTGCGCCCCTGCTCGGCCCCCAACAACAGCTGGCGGTGCATCTTCTCCGGTGTCGCCGACGGGCTTTGAAAAAAGCTCTTCTCCACCCGCCAAGCGTTCACCAGGTCCAAACGTGCGACCTCCATGGTCGCGGCCGTCTGCAGCACGCGGTGCAAGACCTGGGGACGCGGCATGCCGACGATCAAATCCACCGTCGGGCACGGGGCTTCACCCTCTTCCACCTCGAGATCCATCACCACCTGCCCCGGATCCACCGAAATCACCGTGCCGTGACCTTTGAAACCGTTGATCACGCCGATTCGCAGACGTCGCCCCGGCTCCACCCTGAGCACTTTGCGCAAATGGTCGGCCCGGCGATCCCGGAGCGTAACCCGCGATCCCGACTCGAGCTCATGGCGCTCGATCAACAATAGATTCAACTCATCCCCTCCGGTCGGCCTCGTCGACGAGGCCGTTGCTGTGGTAAGAATCGGTCCACGGACGCCGGCACGGCAAGACTTCTGCCGGTAGGGCGTCTGCTTCGCAACCGTCAGGACATCATTCCAGAAAGCTTCCGATGCAGGAAACGCCTCCCTCCATCTCCACCGATGCCGAGACCCGCCCGCTGCTGCGCCCCGAGCTTTGGCGTGGCAAAAGGGTTTTGGTCACCGGTCACACCGGCTTCAAAGGCAGCTGGCTGAGCCTTTGGCTCCAGCAGCTGGGCGCGGACGTCAGTGGGTTCGCCCTCGACCCTCCGTCGACCCCCAGCCTTTTCGATCTGGCCCAGGTCGCCGAGGGCATGACCTCGACCCGAGGAGACGTTCGGGACCTGGATCGCTTGCAAAAAGTCTTCAACGAGCACCGGCCGCAGGTCGTTTTCCATCTTGCCGCTCAGTCCTTGGTGCGACCGAGCTATGAAAATCCGGTCGACACCTACGCCACCAACGTCATGGGCACGGTGCACGTGCTGGAGGCCTCGCGACGCACCGAGGGTGTCGAGGCGGTGGTGGTGGTCACCAGCGACAAATGTTACGAGAATCGGGAATGGCTGTGGCCCTACCGCGAAAACGAGGCCATGGGCGGTCACGACCCCTACTCCAACAGCAAGGGCTGCGCCGAGCTGGTGACCTCGGCTTATCGTCGATCGTTCTTCGCCGAAGGGCCGGCGGTCGCCTCGGCCCGGGCCGGCAATGTGATCGGCGGTGGTGATTGGGCTCGGGATCGCTTGATCCCCGATCTCGTGCGCGGCATGGTCGACGAAGACGCCATCCACATCCGCTCCCCCCAAGCGATTCGCCCCTGGCAACACGTGCTCGAAGCCCTTTCCGGTTATTTGGTGCTCACCGAGCGCTTGATCGAATTCGGCGCCGATTACGCCGAAGGCTGGAATTTCGGCCCGGACGACCGCGACGCTCGACCGGTGGGCTGGATCGTCGAGCGGCTGGCCGCCCATTGGCAGCGAGCCATGGAAGAAGAGGTCCAATGGTCGGTGGACCCGGGCCCCCATCCCCACGAGGCCCACTTGCTCAAGCTCGATTCGTCGAAAGCCCACCACCGACTCGGCTGGAGACCCCGGCTCAGCTTGGACACCTGCCTGGAGTGGATCGTAGAGTGGACCCGCGCCTACCGCCTCGGGGGCGATCTGCGGGCTCTCTGCGAAGCGCAAATCCAACGATACGCATCCGGCGAACGGTTTAAGTAGCCGCCCAAAAAAACGGCTCTCGACGTTCGCGTCGGTCGAGCCACAGATCATTCACGGGCCCCCGAGGGAGAAACCTATGTTTAAAGAAAATACCCTGTCCGGACAAACGATTCTGGTCACCGGCGGTGGAACCGGATTGGGAAGGGCGATGGCCGAGCGATTCGCTGGTCTCGGAGCCAAAGTGGCCATCTTCGGTCGCCGGAGCGCCCCCCTCGAAGACACCGTGGAAGCCATCCGCAAAGCGGGCGGCACCGCCGCCCAAACCTCGGCCGACATCCGCGATCCGGAGCAGGTCGAAGGGGCCCTCTCGCGGCTGGAAGAGGAGCTCGGTGAGCTGACCGGTTTGGTCAACAACGCGGCCGGCAATTTCTTGGCGCCGAGCGAGGATCTCTCCTACAACGCGTTCAACTCGGTGGTCCAAATCGTGTTGTACGGCACCTTCAACACCACCCAGGCCGTGGGGCGGCGTTGGATCGAGCGCGGCACCCCCGGACATGTGCTGTCGATTCTGACCACCTACTCATGGACCGGCTCCGCCTTCGTCATGCCCAGCGCCTGCGCTAAGGCGGGTGTGCTGGCCATGACCCGTTCCCTGGCCGTGGAATGGGGTTGTTACGGGATTCGCCTGAACGGCATCGCCCCCGGGCCGTTCCCTACCGAAGGGGCGTTTTCCCGATTGATGCCCAAGGGCTTCTTGGAGCAAGCGAAAAAAGCCAGCCCCCTCGGACGATTCGGCGAGCCGCCCGAGCTGGCGGACTTGGCGACCTTCCTCTTCTCGCCCATGGCCGCCTACATGACCGGTGAGGTCGTCACCCTCGACGGCGGCGAATGGCTCAAGAACGGCCAAGAATTCGGTAAATTTACCGACGTCCCGCGGGACCAGATGAAAGCCCAAATGGCGGCCATGAAACCCAAATGAATTTAAATTGCCCGAGCACGACATGAGCCAGAACCCCCTTCTCACCGAGCACGACCTACCCTTCGGCGCCCCGCCCCTGAATTTGCTGCGCGCCGAGCATTTCCTACCCGCCTTCGAGGTGGCGTTGGAGCAACACCGACAGGAGATCCGAGAGATCGCCCACGGAGCCTCGGAGCCGACTTTCGAGAACACCATCGAAGGGTTGGAGCGCTGCGGCCGGCTGTTGCGTCGGGTTCGGGATCTCTTCTTCAATCTGAGGGCGGCCCACACCAATGACGGCCTTCAGGAGGTCGCCCGGGAGATCACCCCGCGGCTGGCGGCACACCGGGACGAAATTCTGCTGAGCCCGGAGCTCTTCCAGCGGGTCGACCGGGTTTGGCGACAACGTGAGCAGCTGGACCTCACCAGCGAGCAGAGCATTTTGCTCGAGGAAACCCACTCGGCATTCACCCGCGGTGGTGCCGGGCTGGAAGCCACCGACCAGGAGAAGCTCAAGGAGATCAACCACCGGCTGTCCGTGCTGACCGTGGACTTCACCGAGAATCTGCTGGCGGCCAATCAAGGATTCCAGCTGCATCTCCGGGACGAGGGCGACTTGGCGGGCCTACCCGACTCCCTGCGGGCGGCGGCCCGGGCGGAAGCCGAGCGCCGTGGAGTCGAGCAGGGCTGGGTCTTCACCCTCGACAAACCCAGCCTCATTCCTTTCCTGCAATATGCCGAGCGGCGCGCCCTTCGCCGCCACATGTACGAGGCCTACACCCAGCGATGCCGCGACGGCGAGCACGACAACCGACCGGTGATCGAGGAAATCGCCGCCTTGCGGGCCCGTCGAGCCCAGCTGCTCGGCTATCGGAGCCACGCGGACTACGTGCTGGAGAAAAATATGGCCGCCACCCCCGAGGCCGTCGACGAGCTGCTCCGGCGTTTGTGGCAGCCCGCGAAGGCCAGAGCCCAGCGGGAAGCCGAGGAGCTCCAGGCCCAAATCGTCGCCGAGGGTGGAGACTTTCAGCTCGAGGCCCACGACTGGTGGTTCTACACCGAGCGCCTGCGCAAATCCCGTTTCGACTTCGACGACGGCGAGCTGAGACCGTATTTCTCCCTCGACGCGGTGCGCCAGGGCATGTTCGATATTGCCGAGCGCCTCTTCGGTTTGGTCTTCGAGCCGAGGACTGATCTACCGGTGTACCACGAAGAGGTCACCACCTACGAGGTGCGAGACCGGGAAGGTCGCCATATCGGTCTGTTCTACGCGGACGACCATCCGAGACCCTCGAAACAGGTCGGCGCCTGGATGGACACCTTCCGCGACCAATGGCTGGACGGCGACACGGACATCCGCCCGCACGTGATCAATGTGTGCAATCTGGCACGACCGAGTGACGGCCGACCGGCCCTTCTGAGCGTCGATGAGGTGCGCACCCTTTTCCACGAATTCGGCCACGGTTTGCACGGCCTGTTGGCCCGCTCTCGCTACGGCTCCCTTTCGGGCACCCACGTGCCGCGGGATTTCGTCGAGCTGCCCAGTCAGCTGATGGAAAATTGGGCTTTCGCCCCCGAGACCCTGGTCGAATACGCGCGCCACTACCAAACCGGGGAGCCTATACCCACCGAGCTGGTGGAAAAGATGCGGCAGGCGAAGCGCTTCAACCAAGGATTCGCCACCGTCGAGTATTTGGCGGCCTCTTTCATCGACCTCGCCTGGCACACCCTGGAGGCAGACGATCTCGATCGAGAGCCGCCGGAAACCGACGCCTTGGAGAAAAAGGTCATGGCGGAGCTGGATCCGCCGCCGCAAATCTCTTCCCGCTACCGGGGCCCGTACTTCAGCCACATCTTCTACAGCGGTTACGACGCCGGCTATTACAGCTACATTTGGGCCGAGGTGCTCGAAGCGGATGCCTTCGAGGCGTTCCGAGAAACCGGCCTTTTCGATCCCGAGCTGGCGAGCTCCTATCGCCGCAACATCTTGGAAGCCGGGCACAGCGAGCCGCCCATGGATCTCTACCGTCGATTCCGAGGCGCCGATCCCCAAATTGAGCCGCTGCTGGCCCGCCGGGGCCTGCAAGCGGCTGCGGTCGAGGCCTGATCTCAGCTCTTGGTGGCTGCGGCGGACGCCGCAGCCTGAGCGGCGCCCCGGTCGAAGGATAGACCCTCATCGACCAGCAGATTCTCCAACGCGGCTAGGAAAAGGGCGATATTGCGTCGGCTGCTGGAGTGCCCCATCAATCCGACTCGCCAAGCCTGGCCCTTGAAAGGCCCTAGGCCGGCACCGATTTCAATGCCGTATTCCGCCAGCAGGCGGGAGCGCACCCGGGCGTCGTCGACTCCTTCGGGAACCCGCACGGCGTTGAGGGTGGTCAATGAGCGCTCGGGGATGTAGGTCAATCCCATGGCTTCGAGACCGGCCTTCAGCATCTCGTGGTGGTGCCGATGGCGCTCGATGCGGGCGTCGAGGCCCTCCTCGAGCACGATCCTCAACGCTTCGTAGAGGCCGTAGCTCATGTTGATCGGCGCGGTGTGGTGATACGTGCGCTCGTTGCTCCAATAGCGACCGATCATGGTCATGTCCAAATACCAGCTCTGCACCTTGGACGACCGACTTTCGATTTTTTCCCACGCCCGTGGCGAGAAGGTCACCGGTGACAATCCCGGCGGGCACGACAAACACTTTTGGGTGCCGGAATAGCAGGCATCGATTTGCCAATCGTCGACCCTCACGTCGACTCCGCCCAATGACGTCACCGCATCGACCAACAGCAAAGCGCCGGCCTCGTGCACCAAGCGTGAGATCTCCTCCAGGGGTTGATGGGCACCCGTGGACGTCTCCGCGTGCACGATGCCCACCACCTTCGTCTCCGGATGGGCCGCCAGCGCTGCCGCCACTTGCTCGGCCTGGATCGTCTCCCCCCAAAGCACCTCGATGGCCCGCACCTCGGCGCCGCAACGCTCCGCCACGTCCCGCATGCGCGTGCCGAAGACCCCGGACACACACACCAACATGGCGTCTCCGGGTTCGATCAAATTGGCGACGCAGGCTTCCATGCCGGCGCTACCCGTGCCCGACACCGCCAGGGTCAGCGGATTGCGGGTTCGGAACACCTGCCGGAGCATCTCCCGCAGGTTGTCCATCATGGCGAGGTACTCGGGGTCCAGATGCCCCAGGGTGGGCTTGGCCATGGCCTCCAAAACCCGCGGCGCCACCCCGCTCGGCCCGGGGCCGAGCAAGATGCGCTCCGAAGGGTTGAGGGTGGGAAAAGAGGTCTCGGCGTTCAAGTCTGAATCACTCACGTTTCGGGCTCCTGACAAAGCTCCATGGATCAGCTGAGACCCAGGAGCTCCACTTCGAAGACGAGGGTGGCGTTGGGCGGAATCACGCCGCCGGCGCCCCGAGCGCCGTAGCCGAGATCCGGTGGGATCACCAATTTGCGTTTGCCGCCGATACGCATGCCCGACACCCCTTCGTCCCAGCCCCGGATGACCATGCCGGCACCGAGCACAAAGTTGAAGGGTTGACCGCGGTCGACGCTGGAGTCGAATTTTTCGCCGCTGGTGAGCCAACCCGTGTAATGCACTTGCACGTTTTGGCCGGTCTGGGCCACGGCACCTTCGCCGATGGCCAAGTCTTGATACTTCAGACCCGACGAGGTCTCTTGGAGGTTTTCGTCTGACGGGGTTCCTGACATGGGGAGGTCTCCTCAAGGACCGACATCCCGCAAGCTCGATTCAGGCTCGCGCGCCGGCTCGACGCTGTGTACGGATGGTCGATCGGATGCATGAAAAAGGTGGCTGGGACGGCCGGTGGTCCGACTGGGATGGTGACCCACTTGATTGGGTATACGATATCTCGCCCGGAGCGCCATTCTTTCACGCAGGCCCGGGACATGTAACCGCGACCCTTTCCTACCGCCCTTCCTTCCGTCGGCCAAGGAGCTGCCGCCATGAGCCAATCCGACTCCCGATTGTCATTGGAAACTCGTCTGATCCACGCCCCGGGCTCGGAATCCCTGCCGGCCGCGGTGCCCGCCATCCATCGGGCCACGGTGTGGCGGGTCGGCCCCGAAAATTTGGAGTCGGTCGACGGGGAATACGAGGATCTGAGATATCCGCGCTACAACGACGGCCCCAATCCCCTCGAGGTGGGCGCTCACATCGCGGATTTGGAAAACGCCGAAAAGGGCATGGTGACGTCGAGCGGCATGGCGGCCATCACCGCCGCCCTGCTTTCGAATCTGGACCAGGGCGATCACCTTTTGGTGTCGAAGGACCTCTACGGCGGCACCTTTAAATTGGTCACCAAGCGATTTCCCAAGCTCGGCATCGAGCACGATTTCATCGATCCCAACGCGCCGGAAACCTGGACATCTGCTTTGCGCGACAACACGCGGGTCATCTACGTCGAAACCCTGGGCAACCCGTTGGTGACCATGCCCGATCTCGAGGCGGTGGCTTCATTCGCCGAGCAGCACGGCCTGGTGGCCGTGATCGACAATACCTTCGCCACGCCGATCGCCTTCCGACCCCTGGAGCACGGCTTTCACCTGGCCATTCACAGCGCCACGAAGTACCTCAACGGCCATTCCGACGTGCTGGCCGGCGCTGTCGTCGGCGGTGCCGAGGCCATGGAGCGTGTGGACGCCCACATGTGCATTTTCGGCGGCACCCTCGACGTGCAATCCGCCTATTTGTTGCAGCGGGGCATGCGCACCCTCAACTTGCGCTTCCGCCAACAATGCGCCAACGCGTTGGCGTTGGCCGAGTTTTTGGAGTCCCATCCCAAAGTGGAGCGGGTGTCCTACCCGGGCTTGCCCAGCCATCCCCAACACGAGCGTGCCAACGAGCTCTTGGGCGGCCTCTTCGGCGGTATGTTGTCGTTCGAAGCCGCGGGCGGTTGGCAGGGAGCTCGTCGGGTCTTGCAGCGCGTACGGTTGGTCTGCCACGCCGCCAGCCTGGGGGGCGTGGAAACCCTGGTGGTCTCACCGCCCAAATCGTCTCATGCGGCCTTACCGGCGGACGTTCGACGGCAATACGGCATCGCCGACGGCCTGCTGCGGGTTTCCGTCGGCATCGAAAACGTCGACGATGTGATCGACGATTTCCGACAAGCCCTCGACTGAAACCGGTGTAGGGGCGGGGCTTGTCCCCGCCCGCCAGATTTCCGAACGTTGGAAGGGCGTAAGCCCCCGACGGAACCGCGAGGGTTCGCTAGCCCGGCAAGGTCTTGAAGTCGTCCGGGTCGATATCGCGGATCCGGGCGGCGCCGCCCCGGCCGGCCTCGCTGTTGCGTTTCAGCAGGAGGGCGCGGCGCATCTCAATGCCGTCGAGCCACAGGGGCACGAAGGCGTGGAGGTCGCGCAGGGTGCGATCGATCTCCGAGAGCAGGCTCACCATCCGTTGGCTGAACACCGTGTGGAAGTGCACCAAGTCGCGCACGCTTTGCTCCCGCTCCACGCGGGTTTCACCGGCGTGGGTTTTGATTTGCTCGGTAGCTTCTCGTGCGGCCTCGAACATTTCCTTGAGCAGCGCGCATTGGATCGGCACCTCGGTGGCGTAGCGGTCGAGAATCTCCATCTCGTGGAAGCGGATACCCCGCAGCGCCAGCACCTCCTTGAGCTTGGAGGTCAGCCCTTCGAGCAGCACGTCCAGAAAAGCCCGGGTTTCACGCCAAGCCCGCTCCGTGGGCAGGGTCTGCTCGGCGCGAATGGATTTGATCATAGGGGCCAGCCGTTGAGCTCGGTCGGCGTCGAGCTCGGAAAGATAGAATTTGAGCTTCTCCACCGTGGCGTGCAGCCATTCCGCCTCTTCCACGTCTTGGGGAAAACGCTTTGAAAGGAAGTAGTCGGCATCATGCAGGCTGCGGGGATCGCTGGCCATGATCTGGCCGAAGGTGTCCTGCAAGAAGGCGTGGATCTTGCCGATCGACACGCACAGCAGCTTGCGGACCTCCACCATCTGCTCCACGGGCACGTCTTGGGGGAAGCGCTCCAGGTCCGCCAGCACGGTGTCCGCCAACATGGTCAGAGACACCTCGGCGTGGGCTCGCGCTTCTTCGAGCTCAGGGAACGGCGACGGATTGTCGAGCAAGGGCGCCAGCTGGGTGAGCATCAAATCCGAGACCTCGCGTACCTTGCGCCAGATCTCCTGGAGCCGCTCGGGGGAGCAGTGCAGGATCGCATAGTTGCTCTCCATGACACTGGTCAACAGCCGAATACACCCTAAAAAGGCGCGGATTCGAGGATTCTGCCAATAAGTACGCTCTCGCGACCAATCCGCGACGGTCACGCCGTCCGGCAAAGGGATTTCTTTATCTCCGACTCGAATGAAGTAGCGTTCCATGGCCTATCTCTACAATTTACTATTTCCTGTCTTGAAACGCTCGTGCGTTCGTCGGCTGGGCACCCGGCGGGCCGCGGCTGGCAGTCGATGCCCCCAAGCATAGCCGCACGGACCGCTCCCGACCAAGACCCTTACCCCCTCAAGAGCCGGCCTTCTCACGCCTCTTGACCTCCTGCCAAGCCTCTTCCATTCGCTCTAAATCCGCATCGACAAGGGATTCACCGCGTTCGCGGAGAATTTCCTCCACCGCCTCGAAGCGGCGGCGAAACTTTAGATTACCGGCGGCCAAGGCCGCTTCGGGATCCTTCTTCAAATGGCGACCCAGATTGGCGACGGCAAAGAGCAAGTCTCCCAGCTCCTCGTTCAAGGCAGAATCGTTCAAGGTGGAGTCGTCCAAGGTGGAGTCGTCCGAAGCGGAGCCACCCCGACTCGAATCACTCGAAATACCAGCGGCCGATGTCGCCCGGGCCGCCAACACCTGCTCGAGCTCGTCCAGCTCCTCGCGCACCTTGTCCAGCACCCCGTGGACGTCGGGCCAATCGAATCCCACCCCTGCCGCTTTTTGGGTCAGCCGGTAGGCGCCGGTCAAAGCCGGAAGGGAAGCCGGCACCCCCGAAAGGATCGACTCACTTCCTTTTTCCCGCGCTCGCTCCCGGGACTTCTGGGCTTCCCATGCCGCCAAGACCTCGTCGACATTGCTGGGTTTGTCCTCGGCTGCGGCTCGCTCATCGACCGGAAAGACATGGGGATGGCGAGCCACCATCTTGTCGTAGATCCCTTGCACGGCGTCCTCGGCGCGGAAGTCTCCGGCTTCTTCACCCAGGCAGGCGACGAACGCCGCTTGGAAGAGCAGATCTCCCAGCTCCTCACACACGGCCCGGGAGTCCTCCGTGTCGATCGCGGCCGCCAGCTCGTGGGCTTCCTCGATGACGTAAGCTCGAATCGAGCCCATATCTTGCTTCTGATCCCACGGGCATCCGTCCGGGGCTCTCAGCAGCCGAATCAAGGCCACCAAATCCTCCAGCTCCGAGACCTGTTTACCTATCCTCTTATCCATTTACCGGCCCCCGGTGTTCTGTCCCGTTCCAGACTTCTCTCCCTAAGCGTGCATGCCGAAAGGCTTCGAGACTTCGACGGCGATTATGGATACAATAAATCGCAGTCGCCCGACAGAGCAGCCGCCCACACCTACCCGTGTCTCATCGAGCCGGAGCGGGCTGTGAAGGTCGGGCCCGGCCGCCGACCCGGATCATATGTGTTCCAAGGCCGGCCGGCGACCTGAAAAGAAGGTCGGTCGGGCCCGAACGACGAGCCGAGCCGACCCACCCCCGACACTCAATGACCTTGGGATTGCTGCCTTGAGCGAAAAGCGGATTAAGGTAACAGACCGCCGAATGTTCACCCCGGAAGGTGAGCTTCGGGACATCTATAAAGACACCGTTCCCAAAGAAGCTGAAGATCGCCGGAACGAAAGCTCGTCGGACGCCGCGTCAAGCGCAGCCGCGTCGAGCCAGACGGCTCCACCACAAGCGGCTCCTCCCCAGGCGGCCGCAGCTCCCCCGCCGTCTCAGCAACCGGCACAGCCCGAAGAGCCGCTGGAATCGGGGGCCACTTTCCAGGACTTGATCGGATTGCTCGGTCAATCCGCCTCCGTCTACCTGGCCCAATCGGCACAGCGTCTGGAAAACCGTGGGGAAATGCTGGAGATGGCGCGCATGCACGTCGATCTCCTGGCCATCTTGAAACAGAAAACTCAAGGCAATCTGGCAGCGGATGAGGCCGCTCTTCTCGACGATGCCCTCTATCAGCTTCGCATGGCCTTCGTGCAGCAGGGATGACCAGAGCTAGACCATGAGCGCCGTGTCACAAAAGCCAGATCCAACCGCGCACCCAACGCTCGGTCGTCGCTCGAAAGGCGGCCGCGCGCTTTGGCTGGTGGCGGGGATCTGCTTGCTCATGCTGTGCCCGACCGCCAGCTCGTGGGCCGGTCCTTCCGGCGACCTCGGAGGCATGGAGCTGTCGTCACCGGTGCGGCATCAGCTTTGGCGCTTGCAGCAAGCTTGGCAGGAATGGTCGAAACACTTCATCGCCGGCGACCGAGAAAAAGCGGACAACGAAATCCAGCAATTGCTCAGCATCACCGAGCATCTCGGCATGGCCCGGCTGCCGGATCTTTCGACCGCAGCCTCGGCCTTCAGCGTCAAATATGCCCGCGAAGGGGATTTCGAACGTGCCCACTGGGCCCTGGCGGCCGCCGAGGAGCTGGACCTCGGACGCCCTGAAACCGCTTTCGCTCGATCGACCGTGCTGCGTCTGGAGGGAGATTTCGCGGGCGCCGTGATCAGCGGGCTGCGCGGTTATATCGCCGTCTTGCAAATGCCTCTGGAACGGAAGCTGTGGCTCAACAACCTGGTGCTTTGGTTGCTGTTCACCCTCTCGATGAGCGGCGCGGTCTTCGTCTGTCTTCTCATGCTGACCCAAGGCCGCAAGCTCTTCTACGATCTTTCCCGCCTGTATTCACCACCGCTGCAACCCATGGCCGCCAACGGGGTCACCCTCGTGCTGTTGATCTGGCCGATTTTCCTTCCCTCGGGCTGGATCTGGCTGGCCATCTACTGGTCGGTGTTGCTGTGGGCCTACGGCACCTCCCCCCAGCGGGGCACCCTGATCGCCCTCTGGCTGATGCTCGGCTTGACACCGATCGCCGTCTCCTACCAGCAGCGGGCGACCCAGGTCGCCCTGGTTCCGGCCTCGCGTTTGGTGGACAATCTCGCCGCCGGACGCCTCTACGGATCCATGTTCTCCGACCTTGAGGTGCTGCGCTCGGTGGTGCCCGACAGCGATGTCGTGACCGAGATCGTCGCCGATCTACACCGCCGACTGAGGCAATGGGATTACGCGCGCGCGATCTACACCGAGCTGTCCCAAGATCCCGAGCGGGCCACCCGCGATACCGCGCCCGCCTACAGCAACATCGGCGTGTTTCACCACCGCAAGGGCGATTACGAAACCGCGGTCAACTACTTCAAAAGGGCCACCGACGCGGATCCGACCCTGCCGGAAGCCTTCTTCAATCTCAGCCAGGCGTATGCCCAGCTCTACGACTTCAACAACCAGCACGAGGCCATGGCCAAGGCCAAGGAGCTGGGTGGTGAGCGGGTCGATCAGTGGAACGATGCGGCGGTCACCGCCGAGGAAAGCGCCGTGGCGGTGGACGGGGGTCTGCGCCGGGTTGCCGAGCTGCGCGACCGCATCGACGAGCTTTGGCGGGGCAAGCGCCAAGGCGGAGACTTGGCCAGTCTGTGGCGGAGATTCCGTGCTCTGCTGGTGGCTGTCGCCGCCATGGCCCTGGCGTTCAGCTTGAGCCAGCTAAGACGCCAGATGGGATCGTTGTCGGATCGTTTGGCGCCGGGCGGCTTTCGTCTCGAGGAAAGTCGCTGGGCACGGGCATTGATCCCTGGCCTTTCCTCCATGGCCAAGGGGCGTGGGGTTTCCGCCTACTTCGGCATCGCCCTCCCGGTTGGATTGATTTTGGTCGCGGCCGTGCGCGGATTCGGCTACCGTGCGACCCTGGCCACCAACCCAGCCCACTGGCTGGCGATCAGCCTTGCGGTGCTGATCTTAGTATTCGTCTACGCCATCCGGTGTTTCCAAGAGCTTTCCGACTCCTGAGCCACGATTGGAGCCCACGGGAAATCCTATGAGTCTCGACAGCCTCGAAGGCGACCTTCAACAAATCAGACTGCCCAAGGTGCTGTTCATCCTCGGGGTCCAGGAAGCCAACGGCATCCTGACCGTTCAAGGGGAAGACGACATCGTGGCGGTCTCATTTGTCCAGGGCGCCATCGTCACCGCCGATGCCCTCAATCAAACGGTGGAAGACGGGCTGGGCAAGGTGCTGCAGGGCAAGGGATGGGTCTCGCCGGAGCAATTCAACGCCGCGGCTCGCGAGCACCAGGGGGGCTCCACCGGTAGTCTCGGCGACCTGCTGGTCGACAAAGGCGCCATCAGCCGCCAGCAGCTGTTGGAAGCCCTGCGCCTCCAGACCCTACGTTCCATGCTGCAGCTACTGACCTGGAAAACCGGCGATTTCAAGTTCTACTCCGGGGATGAGGTTTCGTTCGAAGACGGCTTTGTGCCCATCGGTGCCGACGAGCTGATTCTGCGAGCGGTGAGCAAGCTCGGCGACAAGGCCGGGTTGGTGGGCTCGATTCCAGATGATCAAACGATCTACCGCGCGGTGCCCCCCCGAGGCCCGGTCAAGGTGATCGGTCGCGACGGCGATGGGCTCGGTGCCGGTATTTGGGTCAGCCCGCTGCAGGCTTCTTTTCTCTCCAAAGTGACGGGCCAGGCCTCCAACAGCGATATCTCCCGCAGCCTCGGGCTGAGTCGTCAGCAGCTCCTCTTCACCCTTTATCATCTCTTGCAATTCGATCTGATCGAATCCGCGGGACGCAAGTCGGCGGCAGCTGCCGGACCGAGCCGCCCCGGCACGGAGCCTTTCGCCTCGCCGACCGCCGCTCCCCCAGGAACCTCATCGGCGGGCACGATTCCCTTCGCCGACTCTCCCCCGGGCGCCGGCCAGCCGATGATGGCTCCCCAGGGACCGGGAGCCGACCCCTCCGGTTTGGCCATGCCTCCCGGCATGGATCCATCCGGAACCCTGCCGAGACCCCGAGCAGAGTTTTCAGGAACGGCGGTGCCTCGGCCCAACATGGACGGCTCAGGGGCCGGCGCCCGGGGCAGCGGGGTCTTGCCCCGAACCGCCGCCCAAGTCTTCTTGCCCCCCGAACCAACGGCCGCGGAGCCGGTGGAGAGCGACGATCGCCTGCTCGATTGGGCCGGACCGATCCTCGCCGCCATTCTTTTGATCGGCGCCGGCCTGACCGTCTTGAGCCGCCCGGTGTCGCTGATTCTGCCGTTCCCATGGCAAGAGAACCCCCGCAGCACCGTGGAGCGCCAAGCTCGAGAATCCCTATTTCAACGGATCGATCGCGGCGCGCGCACCCACTTCCTGATGGAAGCCCACTACCCGGACTCCCTTAAGAGCCTTCAAGAGCTGAGCCTGATCTCCAACGTCGATCACCGCGGCCCGGCGGGCAACGAGCTGGAATACCTGACCGAAGAGGTCTCGTACTCGATCCGCATGCGCAGGGGAGATCAAGTCATCGAAGGCCTGGGAACCATGGAAGCCATCACCGGCGATTTCCTGGTCGACCCCCAATTCCTCGGCACCGCCGCCACCGCCGAGGACCCCGTCGTCCTACTCGACTGAGCCGTCAGGCGACCCAGAATCACCACCGTCGCAGGGGCGGGGCTTGCCCCCGCCCGACCAAACGGGCCGACTCTCCTTTCGGCCGAAACAAGCCGACGGCTCGGGTCGCGCCATGGCCCCTACACTCGGCTGCTCGACGCTCTCGATCAAAAAATTTCACGAGCCGGGAATAAATCTTAGTCCATTATTGTCATATAACCTTGAACGCGATCTGATTCTCTGAGACTAAGATCTAATTTGACAAGGATTCACTAAGGTTCGTACAATCATCGAGCAGCGGGCAGCGGCGGATTCGTCGCCCCGAGACCCGAAAGCTCAGATCGGCTCGACCCAGCTGTTTAGATCGAGCCTTTAATACATAGACACGAACAGACTCGAAGAACACCGACTCGAAAACTAACGGCATTTCAGCCGACTAGAGCTGCAACAAACGGCTCTTGAACCTATTCGATCTAGGAGATCCCCAATGGGCAAAATCATCGGTATCGATCTCGGGACGACCAATAGCGTGGTCTCCGTGATGGAAGGCAACGAGCCGAAAGTCATCCCGAATTCCGAAGGCGCTCGCACCACCCCGTCGGTGGCCGCATTCGCCCAGAACGGCGAGCGCTTGGTGGGCCAGGTGGCCAAACGCCAAGCCGTCACCAACCCCAAGAACACCATTTACTCCATCAAACGCTTCATGGGACGTCGCTTCGACGAGGTCAACGAAGAGATGAAGATGGTGCCTTACGAGGTGAGCAAATCCTCGAACGGTGGCGTTCGCATCAAAATTGAAGGCAAGGATTACTCCGCCCCCGAGGTGTCCGCCATGACCCTGCAGAAGCTCAAGCAGGCGGCGGAAGACTACTTGGGCGAGAAGGTCACCGAAGCGGTGATCACCGTGCCGGCCTACTTCAACGACTCCCAGCGCCAGGCCACCAAGGACGCGGGCCGCATCGCCGGCTTGGAAGTGAAACGTCTGGTCAACGAGCCCACTGCCGCGGCCCTAGCCTACGGCCTGGACAAGAAAACCGACCAGAAGATCGCCGTCTACGATTTCGGTGGCGGTACCTTCGATATCTCGATCCTCGAGGTCGGCGAAGGTGTGGTCGAGGTGAAATCCACCAACGGTGACACGCACCTCGGTGGTGACAACATCGACCAAAAAATCATCGAGTGGCTGCTCTCGGAGTTCAAAAACGACAACGGTATCGACCTCTCCGGCGATCCGATGGCCATGCAGCGCCTCAAGCAGGGCGCGGAAGAGGCCAAAATCGCTTTGTCGAGCGCCCAGGAGACCGAGATCAACCTACCGTTCATCACCGCCGACGCTTCCGGTGCCAAGCACCTGAACGTCCGCATCTCCCGCGCCAAGCTGGAGCAGCTGGTCGAGGAGCTGATCGACCGTTCCTTCGAGCCCTGCAAGCAGGCCCTCAAGGACGCCGGCCTGAAAGCTGCCGACATCGACGAGGTGGTGATGGTGGGTGGACAGACCCGCATGCCGATCATCCAGAAGAAGGTCGAGGAATTCTTCGGCAAAGAGCCCCATCGCGGTGTCAACCCCGATGAGGTGGTGGCGATCGGCGCTGCGGTCCAAGGCGGTGTGTTGGCCGGCGACGTCAAAGACGTGCTGCTGCTCGACGTCACCCCGCTTTCCCTGGGCATCGAGACCCTGGGCGGCGTGACCACCAAGCTGATCGAGCGCAACACCACCATTCCGAGCCGCAAGAGCGAGACCTTCTCCACCGCGGCCGACAATCAAACCTCGGTGGAGGTCCACGTGTTGCAAGGCGAGCGCGAGCTGGCCAAGGACAACCGGACCCTCGGCCGATTCCACTTGGTGGGCATTCCGCCGGCGCCCCGCGGCGTGCCGCAAATCGAGGTCACCTTCGACATCGACGCCAACGGCATCGTCAACGTGTCCGCCAAGGACCGTGGCACCGGCCAGGAGCAGTCGATCAAAATCGAGGCTTCGAGTGGTTTGTCCGACAACGAGATCGAGCAGATGGTGAAGGACGCCGAGTCCCACGCCTCTGAGGACGCCGAGCGGCGTCAGGCGATCGAGGAGCGCAACCAGCTCGACAGCTTGGTCTACTCCACCGAGAAGAGCTTGGGTGAGCACAAGGACAAGCTCGACGCGGACGACGTCTCGAACCTCGAGTCGGCGATCGAAGAGGCGAAGAAAGCCCTCGACAGCGAGGAGCTGGAAACCCTCAAGAGCGCGAAGGACAATCTGATCCAGGCCTCCCACAAGCTCGCTGAGCACATGTATGCCCAGGCGGGTGGGCCCGACGCGAGCGCGGCCGCCGGCGCGGCAGCCGGTGCAGCGGGAACGGCCGGCGGTGACGACGACGTCATCGACGCCGAGTACGTGGACGTCGACGCTGAAAACAAGAACTGATCGACGGTCTCTTCACCCCGGGCGGCGGCCTTCGCCACCCGGGGTTTATCGCGTCCCCCGCGCCCCAGGGGCCCTCATCGCGCTCACCCCCAATAGGTGTTAGCCTTGACCGGCTCCTGCGGCCGCTTTCTTTCCACCACTCCAATCCCACGGGGAGCTCGCTATGGCATCCACGAAGAAATCAGGCAAGAAATACCTGATGATCAGCGCCGTTGCCGAGCGCTTCGAGATCCATCCCCAGACCCTCAGGCTCTACGAGCGAGAAGGGCTCATCCGGCCCGCGCGGTCGAGCGGCAACACCAGGCTCTACGATCACGAATGTTTGAAGCGTTTGGAGATCGTGCTCACCTTGACCCGCGAGCTGGGAGTCAACCTGGCCGGCGTGGAAGTGATCCTCAACATGCGCGAGCAAATGGAGCGCATGCAATTCGAAATGGATCGCGCCCTCGAGCTGATTCGCCAAGAAGCCGCCCAGCGGCGAAACGGCGCGGAAAAAGAGCACGCCCTGGTAAAAGTCGAAAGCGGCCCCTTGGTCCGCCAACCATCCAGGTGAGCTTCCCAGCCCGCTAGGTCGACGAAGCCAGGAGCACGTGGGTCATCATCTGGATCAGCTGATCGTGTTGGGCCGAGGTCTGATGGAAGGCCAGTCCCACGATTTTGTCGCGACGCCAGGCCACTCGACCGGTCAACGCCAGATCCACGGCCGGCAGAATCATCTCAAAAGAGACCTCCTCGCCGATTCGCCACGAGTCCGGGGCGCCTTCTAGGCAAAAACCGCCTAAAGAAAGATTTTCTAAGGTTACGTCCCAAACGCTACCATCATCCATGCGAATGGCCACCCGCTGCTGAAGACGCATGCGCACCTCGCGATGTTTCTCCAGCTCCAAGCCGGCCGCAAGCCGCGAAGCATATTGTTCCGTAGCCGCGTGCTCGAGAGCATCGTTCAGGTCGGGATTGGATTCCATCATGGCGATGAAATCGTCTCGTGAGATGGCGGAAACTCGGCAGGGCCCGGTGGCGCGGGCCGACTCCATGTGCAGCACCTCGGCGAAAAGGGCCACGTGGCCGAGAATGTCACCGGGTCGGCATCGGCTGAGCAGCTGAACGGGAAAACCCACCGCCTCTCGAAACAGCGCCAGATCCCCACTCTCCAAAGCGTAGAGCGAGTCGACCGGCTCGCCTTCCCGATATAGATATTCGCCGGGCTGCAGATCGCGAGCCTCGAAAACCCGACTCCATCGACGTCGCTCGTCGGCGTTCAGGCTTTCAAAGATTTCGAAAACTTTAAGGTCCTTTCCCGACACGGAAGGGGTATCGGATTCTCGCCTTTGGAACATGGAGAACACCTCAAGTCTGACCCTGAGAACGGGTCCTGCCGAAAGCGGCTCGAAGGAGATCTCAAACCACGGGACAGCACTTTAGCACAAAGGCTGACCACTCCGCGGCGACGAAACCCTCCCGGTCCCCTCCGTTGCAAATAGTCCGCAATCCGTCTCCGAATCCCCCTCAAGCGCGGCAAATCACCTGCTGCACCACGGGTCCTCGCTCCAGGCTCGCGGCCAATTCGGAGCTGTCGCCGAACGGCGCTCCACCCGCGGCCTCCTGGTATCGATAGCCCAAAGGATCGAGCACGGAGGCGACTTCCCTCGCCGCGTTGGCACCGTGAATTTCCATCAAAAGAGTCGGACGATGATCCTTCAGGGTCGCCGCCATGCCGTGGACGGCCGCCCCTTCCGCCCCTTCGACATCCATTTTCACCAAGTCCGGCGGTGGCAAGCGAAAGGTCCCACGCAGCTCGTCGAGAGCTCGACCTTCGACGGAAATCACCTGCCCCGCCTTCTGGTGAAAGAAACCGGAAATATCCGTCAATCCGAGCAGGGAGTTGCCGAAGTTGAGGGTAAAAGAGACCTGCTGGGAGCCGGCGGTGAGGGCCAGGGGCACGATGCTCGCGTTGGTGCAGCCGTTGACCTCCAAATTCGCCCTCAAGAAGCCGACACAAATCGGATTCGGCTCAAAGCAGAGGACCCGCCCCTCGGCGCCGACTCCTTTGCTGAACGGCACCGAGAAGAGCCCGATATTCGCTCCCACGTCGTAAACCACATCGCCGGGTTTGACCAGGCTCGGCAAGCGATCGAAAAGGGCGGTCTCGTATTGCACGATGCCCTTGGACTCGTACTCGTTGGGGGCCCAAAACTTGCCGCGACGGCCGCGGGACACCCGGCTCGGACGAGCCGCGAACACGCGGCTGGAATGCATGTTGGGATGGGCCTCGAAGGCCAGCTCTCGGAAGCCCGACGAGTCGCCGTGACGCCACTGCACCTCGAGGCGAAAGGACCCCGGCGATTCGGGAAGCCACTCGATCTCGGTGAGCTGGTCCGACCAATCGGACATCGGCCGAGTCTGCAGAATATTTCCGAAATGCATGAACCAACGCACCGCCACCGCCGGATTCCGGCGGTGGATGCGGAACATGCAGATCTCACCCAGGCGCAATCGGCCGGCCTCGATGCCTTGGGTCACTTCAATGTCGATCATGCGGGAATCGCTCGGCGTATGGGAATCAGCAGGATAAGAAAAGCCATGGCGAAGAACGTCGCCAGACCGAATAAGCTCGTATAACCCAGACTCTGGGCGATGAAACCGGAGATCCACGCCGCGCTGAGCTTGCCGGCCACCTCGACGGTGGCCAAGAACGTGAAGTGGGTGGCGCCGATGGAGCGGTCTACCCGCGACATCATGAAAGCGAAAATCGCCGTGGTCAGGGCGCCGCCGAAGAATTGCTCCATGGAAATCACCGTCACCGCCCGGGGCACGGTGGGCTCCACCCACGACAGCCACCATTCCCCGGCCACCGCCAGCGCTCGCAGCACCGCCGCCCAGGCCACGGCCTGAAAGATTCCGATCCGGCTGGCGGCCCACCCGCCGGCAAATGAGCCCGCCAGGGAGAAGATCAGCCCCCAAGTGCCGACCCATAAGCCGATTTGCTCGGCGCGAAATCCCGCGTCGTAGAGGAAGGGTTTGAACATGGTGTCGGCCATGGTCTCCCCGAGCTTATAGGTGCCGATGAACAGCAACAACCAACCCGCGCCGGGCCGCAGCAGGGCGACCCGCAACGTGTTGAGGACACCCATCATGCTCAGGGGCGTGGCGGCATCCGGAGACGCTTCCAAAGGCACCACCTCAACGGTCCCGTCGCCGTCGGTGCCCGGGTCGGCCGTCCCCTGCACCGCGACCTCGGGACCGGGCTCACGGGCGGGCTCACGGAAAAACAGCGTGATCACCAGCACGCAGGCCACCAGCGCCGACATGGCCAAAAAGATGCCCTGCCACCCGAGCCAAGGGCTGGCCCACACCAACAGCCCGCCACCCGCCAACATGCCGAGCTTATATCCCACCACTTGGGCAATGTTGCCGTGCCCCAGCTCATGGGTGCGCAGCACATCCACCGCCAAGCCGTCGACCGCCACATCCATGGTCGAGGCGAAGAGGTTCATGGCGAAAACCAGGGACAAAAGGACCATCAATCCCCGGCTGGGCTCGACCATCGAAGCCACCAGGCAGCTGAGCATCAACAACAGCTGGAGGGGCAGGATCCAGGACCTCCGCCTTCCCCACCTCGGGACGCTGAATCGATCGACCGCCGGCCCCCACACCACCTTGAACACCCACGGCAGCGAGAGGGCTCCCGCCATGCCGATACCCGCCAGGGACACACCTTCCGACCGCAAATACACCGGCAAGGCCGAGATCTGGAAGCCGTAGGGCAATCCCTGGACGAAGTAAAGGCAGGACAAAAGTGTCAACTTCCCTTTCATGGAGCAACGCTACCGCATTCCAACGAGATTCATCGATTCGGCGGACAAAAAATTCGCCCCCGGCCCACCGCTTCCACCCTCGCGGATTGGAGCGTAAATTGTCCTTTGACTCCCACCACCCACTGCGAGTACAATTCCGCCTCCCAACAGGGAGAGGTGCTGGAGTGGCCGAACAGGGCTGCCTGCTAAGCAGTTGTCGGGGGTAACTTCGACCGAGGGTTCGAATCCCTCCCTCTCCGCCAAGGGCAACCCGGATCGCCGCGCTTTCCCCAAGCTTCCTCCAGGATCGGGTCTCCCAAACCTCCCCCACCCAAGATAAGATCCGCCTCGCAACCGAGGCCCACACCATTCGATCCAACAGGACTCCGGATCCGGCAGCGCCATGCGCTATAGACCTCGACGGGGGCCTCGCCAGACGACCCGAGCGCACCACACGACTCGACCTCCCGACCCGCCTCCCAGGAGACTCCCGCGATGACCGAACGCAGCCGCGACCAAATCGCCATCGATTCGATCCGCTTTTTGTCCGTAGATATGGTGGAAAAAGCCAATAGCGGCCACCCCGGCGCCCCCATGGGTCAAGCCCCGCTGGCCTATTGGCTATGGACCCGCCACCTCCGCCACGACCCCGCGCGACCGGATTGGCCGAATCGGGATCGCTTCGTGCTCTCCTGCGGCCATGCCTCGGCTTTGATCTACTCCATGCTGCACTTGTCCGGTTACGACCTTTCCATGGACGAGCTCAAGGCCTTCCGTCAGCTCGGCTCCAAAACCCCGGGCCATCCCGAGCACGGCCTGACCCCGGGGGTCGAGACCACCACCGGCCCCCTCGGCCAGGGCATCAGCAACGCCGTGGGCATGGCGATTGCCGAGCGGTTCCTGGCCGCCCACTTCAACCGTGACGGCTTCCAGCTGATCGACAACATCACCTGGGTGATCGCCTCGGACGGTGATCTGATGGAAGGCGTGTCCGCGGAAGCCAGCTCCATGGCCGGCCATTTGGGTCTGGGCAAGCTCAACGTCTTCTACGACGCCAACCAGATTTCCATCGACGGCTCCACGGACTTGGCCTTCACCGAAGACGTGGTCCAGCGCTACCAAGCCTACGGCTGGCATACCCTCGAGGTGGACGACGTCAACGATCTCGACGCCTTGGACGCAGCCATGAGCTCGGCCCGCGCCGAGACCGAGCGCCCCACCCTGGTGCTCGTGCGCACCCACATCGGCTTCGGCAGCCCCAACAAACAAGATACCGCCGGGGCCCACGGCGCGCCCCTCGGCGAATCTGAGCGTCAGGCGACCCGCGAGAACCTGGGCTGGCCCTACGACCAAACCTTCCACGTGCCCGACGGAGCCCGTGCCGCCTTTGAGGACACGCGACGACGAGGAGCCGCCGACAGCGCCGAATGGGATCAGCTTTTCGAGCGCTATCGCCAGGCCCACCCGGAAGAGGCCGCTCAATTCGAAGCCTGGGGTGCCGACTCTCTGCCCGCCGGTTGGGATGCCGACCTGCCGGAGTTCACCGCCGACGACGGCCCCATCGCCACCCGTTCCGCCAGCGGAAAGTTTCTACACTCGGTGTCCGCCGGCTTGCCCCAGCTGATCGGCGGCTCCGCGGACCTGGCGCCGTCCAACAACACCTTCATCAAAGACCGCGGAGTCCACACCAGGGACAACCCCGGAGGTGCCAACTTTCACTTCGGCGTGCGCGAGCACGGCATGGGCGCGGTGATGAACGGCATGGCCTTGAGCGGTCGCGTTCGCCCTTACGGCGCGACCTTCCTCATGTTCTCCGACTACATGCGCCCGACCCTGCGATTGGCGGCGTTGATGGAGCAGCCCGCGATCTTCATTTTCACCCACGACTCGGTCTTCCTCGGTGAGGACGGACCCACCCACCAACCGATCAGCCAGCTCATGGGCCTGCGCACCCTACCCGGTTTTTCGACCTTCCGCCCCGCGGACGCCAACGAAACCGTCGCCGCTTGGCGGGTGGCTTTGGAGAATGCCCACCGACCGTCAGCCCTGGTGCTCACCCGCCAAAAGCTGCCGGTGATCACCACCGCCGAGCAAGCCCGCGAAGGCGTGGCCCGCGGTGCCTACGTGATCGCCGATACGGACGATCCACAGGTGTTGCTGCTCGCCACCGGCTCCGAGGTCGCGTTGGCCTTGGACGCCCACCGAGTGCTGCTGGAGAAGGGCATCCGAACCCGAGTGGTCAGCATGCCGTCGTGGGATCTTTTCGAGGCCCAAGACGCGGATTATCGCGAATCGGTGATCCCGAGCTCGATCCGCAAACGCTTGGCGATCGAAGCCGGCACCACCCACGGCTGGCATCGCTACGTCGGCCTCGACGGCGACGTCCAAGGCATCGACGGATTCGGCGCCTCGGCTCCCTACGCCGATCTCAAGAAACACTTCGGCTTCACCACCGAGGACACGGTCCGCCGGGTCGAGGCCCTGCTCGGCTGAGATCCACCGCGGGCGGAAGGGCGGTCCCTACACCAGACCCTCACCCCCCAACCCCCTCTCCCGTCCCGGGAGAGGGGGAGCCAGAGTGCGCGATCCAACTTTTCGGTTATTGGGGAGAGAGTCCTGCAGCCGACCGGTTCCAAATCGCTCTCAAATGCGCGCGCGAAGCGCAAGCAATCATTCCCCCCCTCTACCGTCCCGGGAGAGGGGGGTTAGGGGGGTGAGGGCTCTCCAGTCAACAAGGCGCAAGCGTCCGGCTCACCTCCGCGACCTACTGGTAATACGCGCCCGAGGGCGGTCCGGACATGAGCGCCATGGCCTTCTCGAAGGTGCCGGACGGCACATTGGCGGCGGACGCCCGATGGGCCGCCTGGTCCCGCCATACCTCGACGACCACGATGCGATTCGGGTCGTCCACATCGCGCATCAGCCGCGCCTCCAAACAACCCTCCGACTCGCGAATCATCGGTAGAAACGAGTCGATCAGCGCGAAAAGCTCGTCGACCGCGCCGGGTTTGGCGGTGAAGTGATTGATCCGGGTCAGTGACATGGAAGGCTCCGTTGATGTCGGTTGTGTGAAGGTCGAAGGATGGTCGACCTCAAGGGCTCGTCTGACTCCACAGAACGGTGTCCTCGGACTCGAAGCCGTCGCAGAAAATGCCCGATTCCACGGCCACCGATCGGTCGACGGTTTGGTTGTCGACGGTCAATGAGGTCTCGGTCGTGCCTTCCGCCTCACCGGCGATGAAGAGTGTGCTCAGCTCCGCCGCCGAGGTCCCGGTCGACGCGGGCACCACCGAGCCGAGGCTTCCGGGATCGAAAAAGCCGGGAATGCCGTCGGGGATCCGGCCCAGGGACCGGGTATCTTCGAGGTCCGAATTGCGCCACATCCAGGCCCGCAATGGGGCAAATCCATGGGGTTTGATCGACGGCATGATCGGCAATTCCAGGATCAACCAGGGATCGGCGTCGATCGAGCCGCCATCCACGGCGGTCGCCGAGTCACAACCCAGGGCACCGGGACCGCCGTTGCAGGCCCACCAATTGTTTTGCCCGTCCATGCCCAAGTCCGAGCCCGTGGTCACGCCGAATTCATTACCGAAAAAACGATTGAAGCCGGCCACCGCGAAAGTAGTATCTCCTGCGGCAAACCCGATGCGCATCCCGTGGGTATTGTTCAGCAGCTGACTGCTTTCGGCCACCAAAGCGGTACCGACCCCTGAAAACGTGGTCGCCAACATACCCGCGGACGACGAGCCGTCGGACGCCAGCCCGCGGCAGTTGGAGATCGTATTGTCCAGCGCCCAAACCACCGCGCCGGCGTTGACCTCTACCCCGTAGTCGAGGAAGTCACCGTCACCCTTTCCGGCGTAGGAGTTGCCTCGGAATTCCGCTCCCGCCACTGTGGAGCCGAAGAACAACACCCCCACCCGACCGATTTGCTCAAACGTGGAATCGATCACATCGACCCGGTCTCCGAAAGCCACCACCGCGGTGCCCTGATACGTCGGACCCGAGGGCTCGAATTGGATGTCGCGAAAATGGACCCGCTCGAAAAGCCCCAAGCCGCGGTGCCGGAACGCCTGAAAGACCTTGAACCCGTCGCCGTCGAAGACCAGATCCCGGACCACCAGAGCCACCCCGGGCTCGACTAAAAACCAAGCCCGCGCGTCGCCGGAAGACCCGGTGTCCTGGGTGGGCCGCACCACCTCGGCGCCGGTGAGGCCTTGGATGAACAGATTGCGATCCACGGTCACCGGCCCCTCGGCCAAGTCCACGACCACCTGCAAGGTATCGCCAGCCGTGGCGGCGTTGATCGCGTTCTGCAGGCTCGAATATCCCAAACCGCTATCGAGATTCAGCACGGGATCTCCGAACAAGCCGGTGGAGACGGCGTCACCGACGGGTTTTCCCACCTCAATCTCAGCGCTTCGACGTCGTTGCTCCGCCTCATACGACTCGTCGTAGGCGATCGCGGCCACCTCGGAGCTTGGATCGACAAAAGAAGCCGGATCGTCCGGCGTCGATGGCGTCACTCGCAACGATGTCTCGCCGATGACCGGCTGAGCGAGCAGGACACAAACTTTGAAAACCAAACAGCGAGCTATTTGGAGCCGCGACATTGAAACTAGGCTGGGGAAAGACGTCATGGAGCATTCCTTGGCAGTGAATCGATCGACGAGTACCCGATTTGGCGGGTCATGGTCTTCCTATTGTATCGCGCCGAGCCGACACGCGACGCTCGGATGCCCCGAGCTTCAATCCACACGGCGGAAGATCCAGCCCCGCTCGATCAAATCGTCCAGGCGCCTGAAACACATCTCGGAGAAATGCCATACTCTTCATTAGCAGTCATTCGCCTATGGAGAGACCATGCAAGCTCAGAGCACCGTCCGTAAATCCGCACATAGATTCGCCTTCCAGCGACCCACGTTTTTGGTCTTCTTATCCGCCTGCCTGGTCTTCGCCCTCGCGCTGTCCGCCGCCCCGCCCGCCCGGGCGGCGTCGAGCCAGAAAATCGATATCGGCAAGTGGCGTCGGCTGGACACTGAGAGCTTTACGGTCTACACCAATGGGGATCGCAAAGAGGCGGAGAGATGGGTGCGAGAGCTGGAAGGTTTTTCCAAGGTGCTGCACGTGCTCTTTCCGGGCCTCAACCCCGAGCCCCTGCGTCCCCTGAGGCTCTACCTCTTCGCCAAGAATCGTTCCTTCAACCAATACGTGGCCGACGGCTCCCGCTTGGCGGGTTTCTTCACCCGCCGCCCACGCATGAGCCTGATGGTGGTGGACGGCTCGGGTTTCTCGCCCGCGCCCACGCTCTACCACGAGTACACCCACTACGTGCTCAGAAACAACCTGCCCTACCTGCCCCAGTGGATCGACGAGGGTCTTGCGGAATATTTCGAAACCTTCACGATCGAACGCAATAAGGCCCGTTTCGGTCATGTGCATCGGGGATGGTCGCGCCATTTGCAATCGAGCAATTGGATGCCGATCGAAGAGGTGCTCGAGGTCACTACCCGCGGCGAGGCCTATCGGGATCCGGTGAAAACCCTCGACTTCCGGGCCCAAGCCTGGGCCTTGGTGGACTTCCTCTTCGAACGGGAAGAGGGACGCCGCGAGCAAACCCTTCGCCTCTTCCAGCTCTTGGACTCCGGAACGACCTCCGCCGACGCCCTGCAACAAGCTTTCGGCACGAGCCTGGCCGAGATCCAATCCAAGCTGAAAAAGAACGTCATGTTCGCGGATCGTAAGATCCAGGTCTTGGATCTCAAGATGCTGCCCGCAAGCCGCGACATCGAGGTTCACGACCTCGACCACGACGAAGCTCTGGTGCGCTTGGGCGAGCTGCTGATGGTCGGTGGTGAGGATGAGCAGGCCAAAGCCCGGCAATATTTCGACAACGTGCTCAGCCGTCGACCCGATCATGCCCAAGCTTTGGTCGGAAAGGGCATCCTACAGCTCAACGCGGACGACCCGGAGAGTGCCCTCGCGACCCTGGGGCAGGCATTGAAGATCGCTCCTACAGCCGGAGCTCACTTCTATGCCGGCAACGCTTATCTGCGCCAATTCGAGGCCCAGGACGGCACGATTCCCGGTTTCGGCCAGAGCACCTCGCCGCTCATCGCAAAAGCCCGCGAGTCTTTCAAAAAGGCCCTCGAGCTGGATCCACGCATGACCGACGCTTACAACCTGGTGGGCCACACCTACCTCTACGACGCCGGCTCTCCCCAGCCCGGCATCACCCTGACGGAAACCGTGCTCGCCAAGGTGCCCAATATCGTGCTCGCCCTGACCCTGATCGAGCTACACAGCCGCAAGGGGGATCAAACGTCCGCCTATCGGGTACGCGACACCCAGCTCGAACGCATGGTGGCCTCCCAAAGCCATCAGAGCGTGGATTGGGTCGACAACGCCTTGGTGGTGGCGGACCTGATTCTGGCGGATGCCTGGAGATTGCAGGGTCGCGAGCAAGAGGCGAGGGACCTGGTGAAGGATCTGGTGGACAAGGTGGACGATGAAGAGATCGCCCAACGGATCGCGGAGTGGCGCCGGAATCACGATCCGTCCGAGGCCGCGCCTCCGGCTCCTTCAACCCCGCCGGCGACCGGCGGATCGGGGTCGAGCCCTGACCCGAGCTCTGACTTGAGCCCTGACAGACCTTGACACTGGCCTGACACCAAAGCAAGCTACCGTACTCTTCGGTGACAAAGCGTGACAAATATGAAATCATCGGCCGAAACGTTCGATGCTTCGCCGACCCCCGCAAGATGCTCGGATTTCCCTGCCGGCGGTCGGCTCTAACCCATATCTGTCCCGCCGTCCGGACCTCATCATCCAGATGGGGTATGCCGCGAGCCGCGCGGGCCAACGCGGAACATACCCATGAAGACCATCCGAATTGGAAATGGCCAGGGCTTCTGGGGCGACAATGTCGACGCACCCGTGCGCCTACTGCGCGGCGGTGAGGTCGACTACATCGGCATGGATTACCTCGCCGAGGTCACCCTGTCGATCATGATGCGCCAGAAGCTCAAGGATCCGAATAAGGGCTACGCCACCGACTTCGTCGATTTCATCGGCCAGGTGCTGCCCGAGCTCAAAGAGCGAGGGGTGAAAGTGCTCTCGAACGCCGGCGGGCTCAACCCCCACGCTTGCCGAGAGAAAATCTTCGAGCTCGCCCGCGAGCAAGGGGTCGAGAACCTCAAGGTCGGCGTGGTGGAAGGTGACGACCTCACCGATCGATTGACTGAGCTGGTCGAAGCCGGCCACGAAATGCGCAACATGGACACGGACGAGCCCCTGGCTCCCCTGCTCGAAAAAGTCTCGAGCGCCAACGCCTACATCGGCGCCGCGCCGGTGGTCGAGGCCTTGGCCCAGGGCGCGGATATCGTGCTCTGCGGCCGGGTCACCGACACCGCTCTCGCTTTGGCACCGATGATCCACGAATTCGGTTGGTCGGCGGACGATTGGGATCGGCTGTCCGCCGGCACCATCGCCGGTCATATCCTGGAATGCGGCCCCCAATGCACCGGTGGCAACTTCACCCGCTGGTGGGAGGTGCCCGATCTATGGAACGTCGGTTATCCGATCGTCGAGGCCAAGGAGGACGGCACTTTCACCGTCACCAAACACGAGGGCACCGGCGGCTTGGTGACCGTGGACACGGTGTCGGAGCAGCTGCTCTACGAAATGGGCAATCCCGAGGAATACCTCACCCCCGACGTGACCGCCGACTTCTCGTCCATTCAGCTCGAGCAAGACGGCCCCGACCGCGTTCATGTCTCGGGCATCCGAGGCTCGAAGAACACGCCGTTCCTGAAGGTCTCGGCATCCTATTTGGCGGGCTTCAAATCGTCGGGCACCTTGACCGTCACCGGGCCGAGGGCCGTGGACAAGGCCCGGCTATGCGCCGAGATCGTGTGGAAGCGGCTCGAACGGGCCGGTGTCACCTTCGAGCCCGAGCATCGCGAGGAAGAGCTGGTGGGCGTGGACGCCTGCCTGCCGGGCGTGTTCCCGGCTCCGTCAGACCCACCCGAGGTCGTGCTGCGTTTGGGAGTTCGGGATCGCGACTACGACAAAGTCATGCGCTTCGGCAAGGAGCTGGCGCCGTTGGTGACCGCCGGCCCACCTGGCGTGACCGGATTCGCCGGCGGACGTCCCAAACCCCAACGGGTGGTGGCCTATTGGCCCGCCTTGTTGGCCCGAGAAGAAGTGGAAGCTCACATCAGCGTGTCGGTGGAGGAGGTCTGAGATGGCGAAGGTTCGATTGTCCGAAATCGCGCACGCCCGCTCCGGCGACAAAGGCGACGGCTCCAACGTGGGTCTGATCGCCAACAGCCGGGAGCTCTACGAGGTGATCGCCCGCGAGGTCACCCCCGAGCGGGTCAAGGATCATTTCCGAGGATTCGTGCACGGTGAGGTCGACCGCTACGAGGTGGCCAACCTCCATGCGTTGAACTTCATTCTGCACGACTCCCTGGGGGGCGGTGGCACCGAAAGCTTGAAGACCGACGCCCAGGGCAAAACCCACGGCCAAGGACTCTTGCAGATGCAAATCGAGGTGCCGGAAGAGCTGCTCGGCGAAGGAGATCGTGGATGAGCATCCTCGATCGCGACTTCAACATGCTGCGGCTCGAACGTAGCGGCAAAGACGGGGACCTGCTGTGGGTGACCCTGGACAATCCGTCCAAAGCCAACGCCCTCTCGCCGGTGCTCTTGCGCGAGATCACCGAGCTGTACAGCTCCGATCTCCGCGGTCTCGGGGTGCGGGCCGTGCTGCTCAAGGGCGCGGGCAAGCATTTCTCCGCCGGCGCCGATCTCGATCACCTGAAAGGCCTGCGCAACGCCGGACCCGATGAGAACCGCAGGGATTCTGAATCCCTGCGCGCCCTCTTCGCGTCGATCCTCTACCAGCCGGCCCTGACCGTGGCCGTGGTGCACGGCGCCTGCGTGGCCGGCGGCTGCGGCGTCGCCACCGCCCACGACTATGTGGTGGCCACCCAAGACGCCCGTTTCATGTACAGCGAGGTGCGGATCGGCTTCGTCGCCGCCCTGGTGGCCACCTACCTGCCCTTGCGGGTCAAGGGCCGTGATCTGCGGGAGCTGCTCTTGGATCCCCAATTTGTCGACGCTCAAAAGGCGCTCGACATCGGATTGATCAACCGGGTGGCCGAGGGCGACGCCGAGCAAGAGGCCCTCGACTTGGTGGAAGGCCTGCTCAGCCGGGCCAGCTCCGAGTCCATCGCCCGCACCAAACGCCTGCTCTTGGAGGCGGTGGGTCTGCCGCTGGCCGACGCCCTCGAGCTGGCGGCGGAGATCAACGCCAAATCCCGCGCCACCGCCGATTGCAAGCACGGCATCGCCACCTTCTTGGACACCAAGAAGCCACCCGCCTGGCGCTGAGCTCAAGCCTAGGTTCTGTCCGGACATGGGCTCGCAGAGTGTCGGCTGGGTGGCCTGCGGGCGTCGCTACGAGCTCGCGCCGCCGCTATGGGTCCGTCATAAATTGCTGATGTGGTGAAGCTTAACCCGATTCATAGGCTGTGCCGCTCAGACAAGCTTCGCTTCCGTCCTCGGTCCACCCAGTCTCACGTTGTCTCAACATTTCCGTTCTTGAGTGGAGCCCAGCCCGCCGGTCAGCGGAGCACGGGCAGCACGATTCGGGACGGGTATTGCTCGGAATGGTGGATGGCGTTGTGGGCTTTGACACCTTCGGATTCGTCGTAGTTGTTGCCGCCCGTGTTCAGATTGCGCTCGTAGCGCGGGAAGTTGCTGCTCGATACCTCCAAGCGGATGCGATGGCCGGCCTGGAAGACGTTGGCGGTGGACAGCGGACCAATCTCCAGCTCATAGACCTCCCCCTCCTCCATGAAGACCTTCTTGTCGAAACCTTCGCGATAGCGGGCCCGCAGGATGGAATCGTCGAGGTTGAAGGCCCGGCCGTCGGGATAAACATCGACCAATTTCACCGTAAAGTCCGTGTCCTTGGCGTCGGACGACACGTAGAGGATCACGCGGATCGAGCCGGCGGCATCCAGGGGCTCCTTCAGCTCATCGCTGGTGAAGACCAAAACGTCCTGCCGCGCTTCCACCGAGCGCTGGTCGTACGAGCCTTCGGGCTCGCCCCCGAGGCAGCAGAAATTACCGCCCCGGGTCGGCACCGGCACCATGGGGTCGTAAACAAAACGGTCGAGCTCGGCATCGTCCCCTGACGGATCGGCGATCAGCACGCCGTCGCCGTGCAGGCCGTTGGCCCGCCCACCGCTGCCCAAATAGAAAGTTTGAGATTCCGTGCCGGGCAAAGGCCAATCCGTGGACTCACGCCACTCGTTGGTGCCCATGGCAAAGTAACGCACTCGAGGCTCGCCGTGGTCGTAGGCGGAGGCCTGCTCGGTGGAAACAGATTTGGTGAACCGATCGAGAAAATCGAAGACGATGTCATCGAATCCGAATTCCACATCACCCATATTCATCTCACCGACCACCGTCGGATCCTTCAAGCGATACATCGCGCAATGCAGGGTCGGCCCGATCACCATGTATTGATGATCGCGGATCTCGGGCTCGCCTTTCGTGCGCACGTGCTCGTAAAGGGCCAGGTTCGGCCCCACGGATAAGTCGAACCAAGAATTCACCCACAGCGCCGGCACATGGAACGGCTCGTCGTCGTGATAGAGCCCGCCTTGGTACCAATCCTCGTGATCGGGATGGCGTTGGACCATGTCCGAAAAGACACCGGGAGGTCCGCCGATGTGCTTCATGAAGTCGAGGATCGGCAAGTGCCATAGGGTTTCATCCCAGTTGACCTTCGGCATGCGCGGCGCCAAATCGAAATACTTTGCCAAGCGGATGCGGTCTTCCCGGGAAAGGTCTTCGGGCAGCACGGGGCGTTGCACGTTCTGATTGCCGTAGAGCCAGGAAGCCATGGGCATTTGCATGGCACCACCCCGATAGAAATTGCCGTGCTCGTAAAACGGACCCATGCGTCCGATACCGGCGCCCCCGGCCATGGGGATCGCGGCGGCGTGGGCGGGATGGTCCATGGCCGCCAAACCCATCTGCCACTCCGCCGTCGACGAGCAACCGAGGGTCGCCACCTTGCCGTTCGACCACGGTTGCTCGGCGATCCAGGTCAAAGCGTCGTAGCCGTCCGTGCGCGGGAATCCCAAAATCTCCCACTCGCCTTCGGAGAAGAATTTGCCCCGCTCGTTCTGCACCACGAAGACATATCCCCGCTCAATGGCGTCGAGGGCATACTTCAACATGGCGTTGGGCCGACTCGGATTGGAGCCCCGCAAGCGGCTGAAGTTGTAGGGCGTGCGCCAGAAAATGGCCGGGAAAGGTCCGTCCAAATCCTTCGGAATATAGAGCTCCGTGACCAGCCGAATGCCGTCGCGCATCGGCACCATCACCATCTGCTCCACCCGGGCCTTGCTCTCGAGGTCGGCCCGCCGCACCTCGTCGGTCACCCGGTGGATTTGGCCCGTAACGGAGCCCGGAATTAGGAAAAGGGAGCACACCACAACGAGCCAAACCGAAACGCGGTAGACCATCTTCATCTCCTTGGATATTTGCCCGTCGAGTATGCACGAATCGACATCGGTCTGCATCTCTGCGGCCCACCCTGTGGATCCGCTAGTCTCGGCAGGGCCAAAGCCTTTCCATCACAGGCAGAAGATCACAGGGAAGAAGACCATGAACGAGCCCCACTATCGCGCCCTCGAATCCATGTATCTAGCAGCGCCGATCAACGCCTTCTACCGACCGACAATCCGAGTCGAGGAGCGCCGAGCAGACATCGAAATCGAGGTCGGCGAGCAGCTTTGCCACGCTGCCGGCGCCGTGCACGGCTCGGTCTATTTCAAGATGTTGGACGACGCGGCTTTCTTTGCCGCCGGCTCCATCGAGACCGAGGTCTTCGTGCTGACCACCAGCTTCACCACCTACCTCACCCGCCCCATTTCGTCGGGAATCATGCGCTCCGTGGGCACCGTCGCCCACACCAACCGCAGCCAGATCCTTGCGGAAGCCGTCGTCTACGACGGTAAGGGTCGGGAAATCGGTCGCGGAAACGGCCTGTTCGTACGCAGCAAGATGAGGCTGAAGGATACGCCGGGCTATGTCGCGACACCGGAGGGCGCCGAATAAAACAGGACTTTTTCGCCGGATTGCAGAATTGACGACCGTTTTTACGTCCAAGTCCCAATATGGGACATCCCTTAAGAATCTTCAGTCGTCCTCAGAACGTTGTTTCTGAGATCACCCAAGTCACCTTTCAACATCGGGCTTTGATGAGGCCCGGAGACCGTCTGAACGCCCTCATCGTCGGAGCCTTGGCGCGGGCCCAAGAGCTCTACCCCGTCAAGCTGCACGGCTTCACCTTTCTTTCCAACCACGCCCACGTCTTGGCCACGGTCGAAGACGTCGCCCAAATGGCGAGCTTCATGCGCCACTTCACCAGCAAGATCTCGAAAGAAATCGGCATCGAGCACGACTGGCCGGTCAAGGTCTTTCCCGAGCGCTATCACCACGTGGAGCTTTCCCAGGAGCCCGGCATCGAGCTCGCCCGCCTGCGTTATCTTTTGAGCAACTCGTGCAAAGAGGGATTGGTGGCGTCGCCGTTCGACTGGCCGGGGGTGTCGTCGACGGAGGCGTTGATCACCGGTGAGCCCATGCACGGTGTGTGGATCGACCGCACGGCCCTCAGCGTCGCCCGTGCGCGGGGCAAGAAAGTGTCCGAGTCGGACTTTGCGGTGACCAAGGAGCTGCGCCTAGAGCCCTTGCCGTCGCTGGCCCACCTATCGCCACGGCAATATCGAGAGGTGATCGTCGACATGGTGCGGGAGATCGAAAAAGAGACCCTCCTACGTCATCGGGAGAACGGTACCAAGCCCCTCGGAGTCGAAAAAATTCTGAGCACGAATCCCCATCGGCGGCCTGAGAACGTCCCGAGCTCACCCCGTCCGTGGTTTCACGCCCTCAGCCGAAAGGTACGCAAGGCGATGCGCGATGCCTTGACCTGGATCGTCGCGGCATATCGGGAAGCCGCGAGGCGTTTCAAAGAAGGCGAATTCCACGTCGAATTCCCCGAAGGCACCTTCCCACCCGCCCGTCCCTTCATAGAGGTCATGCGTCTTCCCCTCTTAGATCCTGGATAGACCTCGATCCGCCCTTCCTCGGTGGCCTCACACAATCGGAACGTCGACACCTACTTCGTGGGGAGGGGGAAAGTGTGCTTCTTCGTGCAACGAAGAGCACACTCCACTCATCACGGAAGCCCTAATCCGCCCTCTTAGGAAATCGCATGAGGCCTACTAAAGAGGTCTCTCTCAAGAAATCGCAAGAGACCTAGAGAGGAGGAGGCCTAGGAAGGGTAGATCAAGAAAAGGCCGCTCCTCGCAAGGAACGACCTTCTCACCGCATCTTCTGAAACCCGTCAAGGCGACAACGACGCCGTGCTCGACAGCACATCGAGATCATCGAATCGGATGCTGCCCTGATCCGCCTCTTGCAGCGTGGAAATCGTGCGCATCAAGGTGGATTTGCCCGCACCGTTGGGCCCCAAAAGCCCGAACATGCCCCGAGGAATCTCCATGCTCACGCCTTGGAGCGCTTTCACGCCGTTGTCGTAGGTCTTCGACAGGTCACTGATTTTCAACATTTAGGGGCCTCTCAGGGTCAGGGATGGGTCCGGCAGGGCGGTCTTCAACTTCTACGACGAAAACCCACGGAGTTTCCCGTCCTACACCGAGCCCGGACCCCATCACGCTCTCGAGAAACCGATCACGCGCTCACCCCTGTGCCCTTAGCCTCACCTGGATCGTCAGATCGTCTCCAACCTCGACCCCGGCAGCTTCTCCAACCTGATATTCCCAATGGATTCGCTCGATTTTGGCTTCGAGATCGACGGCTTCGGGTCCCAGATTCAATCGGACCGGCTCGATCATGATGCGATTTCGGAACAACACCACGTGGTCAGCCAAGCGGTACTTTTCTCGATAATCCGCGGTCTTGACCGCTTCGATCCGAAAGCTCGGATAGGTGGATCCCCGGAGCAGCCGACCACCGATTTGCTCCGTCACCTCCGGAGTAGGGCACTCGAGCCCTTCGACTTCGATCTCAGCGACCAGATAGGGGCTCTCCGGCTCCAGGACCTCGACCGCCGAGGCGGTGCATTGCACGGTTTTCCCCTCGATCGACGCGGTCAACGTGGCTCCACCCGACCAAGGATCTCCTTCGATCACCTCCTGGGGACGAGGATCCGTGATGGCTGCCTCGCCGCCGGCCTCACTACCATCCTCTTCGACTGTGCCCATCGGGAAGTACCACATGCTGCCGACTCCGACCGCCAATCCAACGGCAAACGGCAGTAGATTTCGACGATCACTCCATCGATACGCCCGTTTCGACATGGGACTCCTCCGCGTTGATCACCGGGTCCAGTGGGCTCACCTGAGCCTCCGCAACGTCGCCTCCTTGCGGCGGCTCGGCACCTTCCGTCTCTTCATCCAGCTTGGGAAGCTCAAAGGCGTTGGCCTTGCCGAGAAGCCCGATGAGAATCTGCATGGTTCTATCGGACAGGGCATCGGAGTGCCCGCGAATCAGACTCGCCTGCTCGTCGATCACCCAATAGGGGCCGACCTTGTCCTGTTTGGGGGCAAGCCAATAATCCAGCGACGGTCCCTCTCCATTGGAGACGAATAAAGGTTTCTCTTCTTTGTCGCTCGGTTTAGTGGAGCAAGTGGGCTTGCGGGTTTCCTGTGGACACTTACCGTTCGCGTCTTGACAGCAGAGCTCAAAATCCACCAATTGCTCTCGATGGGGCGCGACCCGTGTCAGAGCCTTTCGACGTTCTCCCGTCATCCCGATATGTTTGTGCCCCAGGGCTAAGCCCTTCGCGGCCGGAAATACGAGGTCCGTAGCCCAATCCGTTTTGGACGAAATCGAGACCACCATGGGTTTGTGGAGGTTGTCGCGCCGGGATCGAAGCTCGTCGTCGACGTTTTTGAAGGCCTCGCGGAGCTCCAAGGCACGGATCGACGGCGCCGCCGGATTGATCAAGAGCACCAAATCGAAAGGATTCGGCAACGCCTCCGCCACTTTCCAATTCCGATTGGCTTCCCCATCTCTCCAGGCCTGCCGGAATACCTCAGCTCCGCTCCGGTATTGTTTGACCTCGCCGTCAGCCTCCCTCAGCCCCGCTTCCCTACAAGCGAGCTCTCCCAGCTCCTTTTCGGCCCTCGCCTGCGACAACTCGTAGACACGAAGCTTCGACACAAGCTCCAAGCGCTTTTCCCTTAGGTCTTTGAGCTCTTGTTTCCGCTGCAGCTGCCCGTCTAAGCGTGCCGACAGGTCTCGAATTTCTTTCTCTGACTCGACCACCTCCTGGGCCGATGCATCGACGATCGAGAATCGGCCCTGCAAATCCTTCAGCTTCCAATCTTCCCACTCAAGCACCGGAAAAGCCTGTTCGCCGGGTCGACACTCCTTGATCAGAGCGCTAGCCACCAAACCGGTGATGCCATTGCAAAGGTCTTCAATGTGCCCCTCTACGAAGCTCTCCACTTCCTGCTCACCCGTCCAGGAACCCGACAGGGGCTGATCCGGATCCGACCAGATACTCAGCCACTTCAGATGTTCTTTGAATTCGGCCACTTTGCCGACGAAATTCTGGATCTGCGGCTTCAACTCGTCTTCTTTGCTCTTTTTCTTAGCTCGCAGCTCCTCTACGCTCTCGACCTGGCCCGGACGACTCTCAATTTCCTTGATCTGATCCTGATTCACCTTGACCCACGCTCTTAGATCGGCGATTTTTGCGACGACCCACGGACCCGAATTCATCGATCCCATTCGTTCGCGGAAACGGCCGACCTCTCCTCCTAGTGTGAGGATCCGCCGTTGCTCGCTCTCGGCCTTGACGGTCAGCGCCTCCGAGCGTTTGAAACTATGGTCGGCAGTCTTCTTGATTTGCTCGGCTTCGACAAACGCGCTAGCCGCCAGCGCCGAGCGGCCTTTGGTGGCCGACACCAAGCTCGGCCCCAAACCGAGCTCGGTAATCTTGCCGCCGAAGCTGTGGCCGATGGCGATCACCGTCGTCTTGGGAAGAACCGACAACCCTCTCTTTTTGCCAACGGCGCCATCGGGAAGCTTCTCAACGCAGGCTTTCTCGCTCACGACCTTCCGTACATGGTCGGGGAACAGCTCCTCGGAATCCTGCCGACAGGCGACTTTCACGCGCTTGCGCGCCAAATTCGAAAGGTCGTGAATCACGTCCATATAAGCCGCCCCGGATCCGCCGATGCGCTCAGCGGCCCGATCCCGAGACCAAAACGAAAGGAAATTCGGCAAGGCTCCGACAGCCCGAAGAAACCAGTTGTCTCGGCGGACGGGAACCCCCTTCCAGGTTAAAAACACACCGACCACACGGGAGCAGCTGAGGTCCGCCAGGGCCTTTTCGTGGTACGACCCCGCATCCTTCAGCGTGACCCTTTGACAGCTTTCTTGGGCCGACAAGTCTTGTAAGAAGATCCTGAATCGCTCGAGATCCGAGCGGCACTTTCGGGGTTCTTCCGCCTCTTCGCCTTCACACACCATATTGGTCGCATAGTGCTTCCAGCCATGGGTGAAAAACACCAAGGTCAAGGCGTCTTCTTCGACTTTTTGCTTGGAGAGATCGCCTTCCAGCTCAGCTCGGATTTCACGGATCAGGGCTCGCGCGTCCTCCAGCTGAGTCGTCCCCTTCCGCAGCTGTCCCCAATCGTCGAGCTCGATGACGGCCAAATCGTAGTTTCCACAAAGCTCGGAGCTTTTCTTGCGGTTCTTGCAAGTTTTTTGACGAAATAGATTCGGCTGGGTGTCTTCCTTCAGAAATCTCGACTTGTCGGGCACGAAATACGGCTTGTCCTTGACACAGCCCACCAGCAACGCCGACACCAACAAAAGAATCCAAAGCCCCCACCCCGACCGGCCAATCCGATCGCTCCCACTTTTGACCATCTGCTTTCCCCCTCTTGGTTGGCCCGCGCCCTCGTCGACCAGCAACCTTCGGATGAAACAGCGTGGAAATGGAGCCCTATCCCCCAACCCCGTCTTTGACCCGCAGGTTTTGACCGCGGTTTTACCGACGATCCGCAGTTTTCGGTTGCATCCCATCCGTGGCCGCTGATTTCATCGGGCCGACACTTTGCGACGCGACCCGGGAATCCTTCGTCCCGGTGGCTCCTATTGGACTTCTCGGTTTGTTTGGAGAATCGATGTCTCGTTCTTTTCTACCGCTCCCCTGCTCTCTGTTTCTCGGCTTGATCATCGGCACGTCCATCGTGCTCGGCTCAGAAACCACGCCGAGCGACCGTCCTTCCCTCCAAGCGGCGCCCGTGCCGGCGACCCCGACCCTCGACGGCGACGTGCTGACGGATCCTGCTTGGCAAGGCCTCGTGCCCGCCACCGGGTTCGTGCAGACCACTCCCGACGAGGGCCGACCCGCCACCGAGCGAACCGAGGTCTACGTGACCTTCGACGCCCAGACCCTCTACATCGGCGTCGTCTGCCACGACCGCAATCCCGACGGCATCATCGTCTCCGACAGCCGTCGGGACGCGTCCTTAGATGAAACCGACAGCTTCCAGGTGATCTTCGACACCTTCGGCGACCGCCAGACCGGTTTCGTCTTCGGCACCAACCCCGCCGGCATTCAATACGACGGTCAGGTGACCCGGGACGGTGAGGGCTTCAACCTCAATTGGGACGGCTCCTGGCAAGTGGCCGCGCGCATCTTCAGTGAAGGCCCAGGCAGCGGGGACTCAGGTGGCTGGAGCGCCGAGATGGCCATTCCCTTCCGCACCCTGCGCTTTCCCCCGGGCAATCCACAGAGTTGGGGGCTCAACTTTCAGCGCAATATCAGACGCCACAACGAGCGGTCGTTCTGGGCCCCCCTTCCCCGGCAATTCGGCCTCAACCGGGTGTCCATGGCCGGCCGGCTCGTGGACCTGAACGTGCCGCGGCAGCGGTTGCTGCAGATCACCCCTTATGCGTTGGCCTCCGCCTCCGAAGGACCCGGCATCGACGGCACTGAAACCGATACCGAGCTCGGCATCGATCTGAAATACGGCGTCACCCCGAGCCTCACCCTCGACGCCACCTACAACACTGACTTCGCCCAGGTGGAGGCGGACGTCCAACAGATCAACCTCGACCGCTTCAACCTCTTCTTCCCGGAAAAGCGGCCGTTCTTTTTAGAGAACGCCGGTGCCTTCAGCGTCGGGGTGCCCGAGGAAATCGAGCTCTTCTTCAGCCGACGGATCGGCATCGGCCCCAACGGCCGGAATATTCCGATCCTCGGCGGCCTTCGGCTCTCCGGCAAAGCCGACCGCACCAATATCGGACTGCTTTACATGGGCACCGACGAGGTGGACGGGGTGCGCTCCGAAGACGAATTCGGTGTCGTTCGGGTGAGCCAAGATCTCGGCGAGCGCTCGTCCGTGGGTTTGATCTTCACCAGCCGCGAAGGGCAGGCCGACGGCGACACCAACCGCACCTTCGGGATCGACGGACGCTGGGGCATCGGCCAGAAAGTAGAGCTGCGCGGGTTTGCCGCCCGCACTGACACCCCTGGAGTCGAAGAAGACGACCACGCCTTTCGCGTCGGTGCCCGCTACGATTCCGAGCTCCTGTTCTCCGAGGCCAACTACACCGAGGTGGGTGAGGGATTCAATCCGGAGGTCGGTTTCCTGAGCCGACGCGGGTATCGCAAGCTCAACGGCTCCGTCCTGGTTCGCTACCGCCCGGAGAATTGGCTGGGTCTGCACGAGCTGCGACCCCACATCTCCTACCGCGGTTTTTGGGATTTCGACGACTTTCAGGAAACCGGCTACCTGCACATCGACAACCATTGGGAGTGGAAAAACGGCCACGAGGTGCACACGGGCATCAACTTCACCCGCGAGGGGGTCAAAGAGCCCTTCGAGATCTTCCCCGGAGTCGTCGTGCCCGCCGGCACCTATGATCACCACGAAGTCCAGCTGGTGGCATTCACCAATCGCGGCGCGGCGGTGAGCGTCGAAACAAGCCTGGTTGCAGGAGGGTTCTTCGGCGGCGATCGGATTTCGGTCAGCCCGTCGATTACGTTCCGGCGGGGCGAAAAGCTGAACGGCGAGCTGGCCTGGAGCCACAACAACATCGACTTGCCGGGCGGCTCTTTTGAAACCGACCTCGGACGGCTACGGCTCGCCTATTCCTTCAGCCCCAAGGTATTCATCGACGGCTTGGTGCAATACAACGACCGTCGCGACCAATGGTCGTCCAACATCCGTTTCGGCTGGCGACGAGACGCCGGCACCGGCTTCTATGTGGTCTACAACGACATCCAAGAAATCGGCATGGGGGCCAGGGAGCCACAACGCCGACTTATCATCAAATACAGCCGCCTCATCGACCTATTTAAAGGCTGACATCACACCCCGAATTGGCGGAGGTGGTGGTCCATGTGCACGTAGATCAGCCGGGCCCACTGGGCCTTGGTCAGCGGGCCCATCATGCTGTGGGCGTGCAGGTCTTCTTCGGACGTCGCCAAGAAGTCGGCGAGCAGCTGCTCCGTTTGTGCGCGATCGGCCTCGAAGTCCGTCGGCCGGGTGCCTCGACCCTGCCCTTGGTTGATTTCCGGCAACGTATCGACCCTACCCCTGGGCGCCGGCATGCCCCAAAGCACCAAACGTTTCAAAATCTGACGGGAAGCCCAGCTCGACTGATCGGCGGTCTCGATTCGGCCCAGGGCGAGTCGGATCTGGTCCCCGAGATGGCACACCATCTCTCCCACCGTCATCTTGCCCCAGGCGGCCTTCGACGCCTCGTCGAGGGCCCCGAGACGGCGTTGAAGATCTTCGCGATCCGCGGCATGCATCGCCGATTTCATGTCGTTTGCTCCTCGTTCGTCTTCAGGTTCGTCCCAGGGCTCGTGGCGCTCACGCTACCTGCCAGCGACAAGGCTCCGACCCCGAGCAACACACAACCGACCCCCGACCATTGAATCGTGGACAGCAGCTCGTTGAAGAGCAGACGCCCCCAAAGCACCGTCAGCATGGGCTGCATGAGCAGCAGCACCGAGGTCTCCAAGGCCGGCAGCCGGGGCAACGCGCGGGTGATCAGCAGCCAGCCGAAGACCTGGGACACCATGGCCAACGCCACCAGCCAACCGTGAGCCGGCCAATGGGGCACAAGCTCAAAGTCTCCCAGGACCAAACCGAAGAAGAGGCTGGCCACCGCCGCTCCGAAGGTGGCGTCGAGCAGCGGCCCCACCGGCGAGCCCTGGGAACGGCCGGACGCCCGCAGCATCATCAGATAAGCGGTGTAAGCCAAGGCGGTCAGCACCCCGAAGATCACCCCGCGGCTCGGATCGGCACCGTAGGCGTCGCTGCGCCCTAGGCCTGAAACCAATACCACCCCGGTGAACACCAAGGGGATCAGCGCCAGGGCCCAACGGCTGGGCCGCTCGCCGTAGAGCCACCAGGCCATCAAACCCACAAAGACCACCTGGGTGTTGCCCATGACCGTCGCCAAGCCGGTGCCGATGTGATCGATGGCGTGGTGCCAAAAGATGAGATCCACCCCGAGCATCGCCCCCGCCGCCATCGCCATCCGACGATCCCGGACCGATCGACCATCGGCCGCCTTGCGACGAAAGATGAGGAAAAGCACCGGCAGGGCGTAGAACGCACGGAAGAAGGCCGCGGTAATCGGCTCCACGTCGGCAAGCCGCACGAAGACCGCTGAAAACGAGATCAAGAACACGCCAAAGGCGGCAGCTAAGTGGGTCAAGAGCGGGTCTCGGGATCGGAGGTGGGTGGATGACCTTGGGGCAAGTCGGCTCAGCTTAGCGACCAGGAGGATTTCGGGTCAACGACCTTATTTAACGATCCTATGTCGGGCCGGCGACCTTGACGGGCCGAGAGTCGCCACGGAAATAAATCAGATACTACACTTGTAGAGTTACTACACCTGTAGTACAGTGGCGACCACGGAGGCAAGACGACCGATGACCCAGGCACCCGACGACAAAAACAAGGTACAAAACGACCCTCAATCCAGGGCCATGCCCAAGGATCCTGCGGAGCTCCTCACCCTTCCTCGCCAAGATATTTCCAAAGCGGAGCTGGATCTCCTCAAGATCTTCTGGCGTCAGGGCAAGCTCAGCGCCAGGGAGGTCCACGACGCCACCGAAGGCAGGACGGGTTGGGCCTACACCACCACCCGAACGACCCTCGATCGGATGGTCAAGAAGGATCTCTTGCATCGCAAGACCTTCCACGGGCTCTACCTGTATTCCGCGGCGGTGGGCAAAGTGGCGACCCTAGCTCGGCTGGCCAAAGAATTCGCAGAGCGGGTCTTGGAGCTGGACAGCGTGCCCGTCGCCACCTTGTTCTCCCACAGCGATGTGCTCAACGAAGAGGAGCTCGAGCAGCTGGAAGCCACCCTCGAACGGGCCGAGCGGACCGCCGAGCAGGAGCCGGAGGCGACGCCGTGACTTCGGGAGCCCTGATCTCGGGAGCCGTGATCTCGGGAATCGCTAGCTGGGCGGCCGACTTGTGGCAGATCATGACCTTGCAAATGGTCTACGCCACCATTGTCTTCCTAGTGGCTTGGGCTTTTGCGTGGCACCGATCCCGCCGATCGCCGGCGCTGCTTTACGCGGTGTGGGGATTGGTGGTCCTGAGACTCGTGCTGCCCGTCGATTTGGCTTCGCCGGTGAGCTTGACCACGGCCCTCAGCGGTTTGGCCGACCGACTCGCCTCAAACCCGGCCCAGATCGAAACACCCGCCTCTTCCATGACGATTCCCACAGCCCCCCATCTCGCTAATCTGACATCGACCATGGACAGTAGCTCGCTGCTTCCCGCCCTGCTGTTGATCGTCTGGGCCACAGGATCCCTTCTCTTCGCCGCCAGAACCCTGCGTCGACGTCGCCCCTACCGTCGGCTGGCACGAAACGGCTGCGAGGTTTCAGAACCCGTGGCCAAACATCTGCTCGATCGCTGGCGGGCTCGCTACGGTATCCGACGACCCGTCCGCTTGGTCAGCGAGCCCACTGCCGCCGACGCCTCGAGGGTGACGGGCGGTCTACCAGCTGCCGGCCCATTCACCGTCGGCACGCTCCGACCGACCATCTACGTACCCGCCACCGTGCTCCGTCGTCCCCAGCTGTTGGAGGTCACCCTCGCCCATGAGCTGGCCCACGTGTCGCGATTCGACGATCTACGCCTGTGTTTTCAAGAAGCCGTGCGAGCCCTGTGGTTCGGCTTTCCGCCGGTCCACCTCGCCACCGCCGCCATGCGCCGCGAACGGGAGCGGATCTGCGATCAGCTCGCCATCTCCCGCGGTCCATGGACCCGGGTCCGCTACGTCGCGACCCTTCGAACCCTGCTCCGGGAAGGGCTGACCCCGGCCCTGGCCGTGCCCGGTCTCGGATCCGACGATCCCGGAGCTTTCCTCAACCGTAGAAAAAGGACATCCACCATGCGTTTCGACTCCCTTCTCTCGGATCCTCGTCCCAGCTCCCGCTCCGGACGTTTGTTTTACGGCGCCTTATGGGTGACCCTGCTGCCCATGGCGCCGATGGCTCCGACGGCGAGCGCCGAGGCACCGACCGCGGATCCACCTGCCGTCTCCGCCGCCGCGACCAGCACTCAACATTTGCTGTCGGAGATGATCAATCCCTTGCCCGGCGAGAAGCTCACCTCGGGTTTCGGCCTACGGCGGAATCCGTTCAACGGCCAGACCATGCACCACGACGGCGTCGACGTGCACGCCGAGCCGAGCTCCGAAATCCTCGCTCCGGCGGACGGCGTCGTAGAGCTGGCGACCGAAGCCTGGGAAGGCAACGAAGCCTGGGGCACGGTGTTGATTTTAGACCACGGCTCGGGCGTCAAAACCCGCTACGCCCACCTTGAATCTCTGAGCGTCAAAGCCGGTGATCGCATCGAGCAAGGGCAAGTCGTGGCCGTGCCCGGCAACACCGGCAAAAGCACCGGACGCCACCTACACTTCGAAATCTGGCAAGGCGATCAGCTGATCGACCCGGCCTCGATCATCCCTGGTTGGTAGACGCAATCCGCAGGGGCAACGATCTCAGGCGTTGCCCCGTCAGCTTGAAGACGCCGTTGGCGATCGCCGCCCCGATCGGTCCGAGGGGCGGCTCGCCCACCGCTCCCGGCTCGTCGGTGCTTTCGAGGATCACGACGTCGATCTCTTTCGGGGCATCCCGCATCAACGCCATGCGATAGGCGCCGTAAATCGTCGGCGTGAGGGCCCCGTCCTCGACCGTCATCTCTTCGTAGAGGGAGGCGCTCTGCCCCATGATGATCGCGCCCTCGCATTGGGCGCGGATCTGATCCGGATTCACCGCCAGACCGGGATCCATGGCGCACACCACCCGGTGGACCTTGATCTCCCCCCGTTCCACGGACACCTCCACCACCTGGGCCGCCGGGGTGCCGGCATCGGTCGAAGCGGCGAATCCCAAGGCCCGACCTTCGCCGGCACCCTCCGCCCACCTCGCTCGATCCCTGGCCGCTTCGATCACCCCGCGCATACGCCGCCCCGCTTCGTCGTCCGCGAGGTGGTCGAGCCGGAATTGCACCGGATCCGCTCCGGCCTTTTCGGCCAGCTCGTCGATAAAGCTTTCAATGGCAAAGGTATTGGCCAGCAGCCCCAGGCTCCGCCACCAGCTGGTGGCAAACGGCAGCTTGACCCGCCACGACACCGCGCGATGGTGTGGGATGCCTCGGTATTGGATCATGCCGCCGCGCCAAGCCCCCAGATCGGCGCCGAGCACGGTTTCCATCAGCTCGGGAATGAACGGCGAGCCGAAGGCCACGTCACCGCTCGACACATGGTGCTCCAACGCCTCGATCCGCCCCCCGTTCAGCCTGGCTTTGAGCACGTGATGCGTGGGCGGACGGAAGGTGTCGTTTTGAAATTCTTCCTTGCGGTCGAAGAAACACTTCACCGGTCGGCCCACGGCTTTCGAAAGGACCGCCGCTTGCATGGCATTCGGCGTGTGCAAGCGTCGACCGAACCCACCGCCCAAAAAGGTCGTTTTCACATTCACCTGCCGCTCGTCGAGCCCCAGGCGCTCCGCCACCTCCCGACGGGTGATTTTGGCGACCTGGGTCGAGATCAAAATCGTGACCTGATCGTCCGCCCCTTGCTTCGTCTCCACGTAGGCGACGGTGCCGTTGGGCTCCATTTGGGCATGGGCGCCGATCGGAGAGCTATATTCCGCTGTGATCAAGTCCCCGTCGGCGGACCCGTCGGCGGACAGAAGATCCTCCGCATCCCCCGCTTTCTGAATCTCGAAAGCCGTCCCCTCACCCACCTTGAGCATGGCTTCGATATCGGCTTGCTGCCAATTCCTATCCACCTGCCAGCGGGCTCGAATCGCCTTCTTGGCCGCCTCGGCTTGGATCTGCGACTCGGCGACGACACCCACGAAGTCGGGCTCCTCCACCACCTTGACCACCCCCGGCATGCCCTCGGCGGCCGAGGTGTCCGCGCCGAGGAATGTCGCGCCGATTTTGTCGGGCCGGACCACGGCACCGTAGAGCATGTCCGGCAGGGCGGCATCGAAGCCGAAGATCGGCGAGCCGAGCACCTTGTCTTGGAGATCCACCCGGGCGATCGGACGTCCGACGTAGCGGTATTCGGAGACGTCTTTGAGCGGCGGTGGATCGGGCACGACCCATTCGCTCTCTTGGGTCTGGGCCACCACCTCGCCGTAAGTCATGGATTTGCCGGCGCCCGAGATCACCCCTGCGTCGACGGTTAGGGCCGAGCGCTCCACGTCCAGGAGCTCGGCGGCCCGGCTCTTGAGCATCTCGCGCAGCGTGGCCGAGAGCTCACGGAGCGGATTCCACAGACCGGCGATCGAGTCGCTACCGCCGGTCGAACGGGGATCCACGTGTCGATCAGTGGCGGCGTGGACCACTTCCATGTTCTCGATCGGCACCTCGAGCTCGTCGGCGGCGATTTGAGCCAAGCCGGTAAAGACTCCCTGCCCCATTTCGACCTTGGGCGAATGCAGGATGACCCGGTTCTCCGCGGTGATCTCAAACCAAAGATTGGGGCCGGCTTCGTTGTTGTAGCTCGGCTCCAAGTTGTGGATCATTCCAGCCATATAACGTCGGCCGAGATCACGGCTGAGATATCCCGCGCCGAGAATCACTCCCACGCCCGTGGCCGCTCCGACCAAAAACTTGCGCCGACCGAACCCCGATTTTTTGGCCTTTTTCGCCTCGCTCATGACCGCTCCTCCGAGCCTTGACCGCGGATTTCGGCAGCCCGATGGATGGCTTTACGCATCCGGTAATAAGTCGCGCACCGGCATACATTCACAATGTTGTCGTCGATATCCTGGTCCGTGGGCGACGGGATTTTCTCCAATAACGCGGCGGTCGCCATGATGAATCCCGGCTGGCAATAGCCACATTGGGGAACCACTTCCTCGACCCAAGCTTGTTGCACCGGGTGCAGACCGCCCTCCGTCGACAGGCCCTCGATGGTGGTGACCTCTTTGCCCTCGGCGAATTTGACCGCGAACGAGCAGGATCTCACCGCCTCACCGTCCACATGGATGGTGCAGGCGCCGCAGGCGGCCTTGCCGCAACCGTATTTGGTGCCCTTGAGGTCCAAGAGATCCCTCAGGACCCAAAGCAGCGGAGTATCCCCGGCGACCTCGACCCGTTGGGCCACGCCGTTGACGGTGAACGAAATCTGCACAGGAAGCTCTTCCATTAGTCTGCCTCCGTTCCGGAGCTCGAAGGTTCGGGAATGGGGGCTCCCGCGGCAAACCAGGCTTTGACTGCGGCGATGAATTGCTCGCGGGAAATCGGTGGTTTTTCTCGAGGCGTGCCTTCGTGGTCCACGCCGGGCTCGAACGCCCAAAGCACCAGCGGATCCGTAGTGAGGTGTTTCTCGATCTCCGCGGGGCTGCGACCACCGTTCTTTTCAGGGTCGAGCATCGCGCGGGCAATCTCAAAGCGGTTGAGACCTTCCCAACCCATGCTAGCGGGCGCGAGATGCCAATGGGGCGCGCCGGGAACCCCGGAAAAATCATTATTTTCCCCTTGGTGGCATGTGCCACAAGCCAAAGCCGCCAAGCCGTGACCATCGGCCCCGCGTTGCACATGAAAACGGTGGAGGTGGCTGTCCTCACCTTGGCGGGGCTGATCCCCAGCGGGATGGCAATTCATGCAGCGCCGGTGGGTGATCACCTGCATCATTTGCTCAAAACCCGTGATGCCGTCCACCCCCGGTGCCTCTGCATCGACCGCCGTACCGGCCGCCGGGCTCGGCTCGGCCTCGATCCAAAACCCGACGAAAACCGACGTCAGAACGAGCAGAACGACCATCGTGAAACGAAAGCTGTCATTCGGAGGCATACCCATGTGCCGGCCCTTCAAGAATTTTCGTGGCAGTGACTTTTCCATCAAACTACCACGACCGGGCGCAGCCTGCCGCTGACCGATGACGACGCATCCCTTGCCGATGGCGCCAAGCCAACCCCCGACTCGATCTCATTCCCAGGCGCGGCGGGCAAGTGCGCACGCACCGCTCCCGCCGGCTCCAGCACCGAGGCCACTTGTCGGAGACGATCGGGGGTCATACCTACCTCAGATCAAGCTTCACAACCCGGCCGTAGAGCAGACCATGAATGTTAGAACGCAACACTCGATGGCCCGTGGGAACGGACTTCGGCGTTTATCGGAGGCCGGCTTTCGAAAAGCCAGGATGGACAAGCAAAGGGGAATTGCGGTTCCAGATTTCTTTCCCTCAAGCTCAAGACCTCGTCTGCCTCGTCCTGAAGATCTCGGGCTCTCAGCATCGCGACGAGCCTGTCCACCGATTGAGCCAAGACCACCTCTTTGCCCAGGCTTGCGGGTGATTCAAGAAGAACTTCTCGGTAGTGCTTCTCGGCCAAGTCCAGCTGACCTTCCGACTCTCGGATCCGTCCTTTGACCGCAAAGATCAGTGAAAGCAATGAGACCTCGTTCGTTGCTTCAGCTTGGAGCTCCTCGAGGTCCGAGAGAAACCTCTCAGCCATGTCGTGGTCTCCCTTTTCGACATTTGCCCACGCCGCCGCCGCGATCGCTGTCGCTTGAGAGGAGGCTAAAGGGCTGAGGAAGCTCGGGCTGTCTCCGAGTGGGCCAAACCACTTCGTAGCTTCGGAATATCGGCCCGCCACAAAGTCCTCGATGCCACGTGACATCCGCAGCTCGACGTCAACGGAAGCCCTGAGATGATCCGGAAGAGCCTGAATATCGACCGAGTCGATCAGCGCCCGAGCACGGCTCGACTCACCAAATCCGCAAAGGACCTGGATCAGCATGAATAGAAGTCTCAAGAATCTCTTGTGATGGGGGCCATAGACCTCTCGATTGCTCTCGAGCCCTGAATAGTAGGCTCTAAGGGACATCTCAAGATGATTGGCACGCCAAAAGAGCCCCGCGAGCACCGGCAAGGCATGCGGCCGAACAAGGGACGGGTGCTCGCGAGTAGCCTCCAAAATCAGGATGACTTCCTCGATCGCTTCCGCGACCCGACCTTGGTCACCGTCGATCGAAGCAGCATTCAGCCTGGGCATCCATGAGCTCGGATGCAACGGCCCATGGGTCGTTTCCGAGAGCTGCTGCGCTTCGCGATATAGCCGGATGGCCCGCTCAGAAGAGCCAGTGTAGTAGGCGACGATTCCTTGCAAATTCAAGATGTCGATCATGGTAGAAGCTTCCCCGCTCTCGGCGGCCAACGCGGAGGCTTGCTTCAGGGCCGCGCTCGCCCGCTCGAAGTCGCCCATGGACTCGTAGACGCGGCCGAGGTTCAGGAACACATCCGCTTTCTCCGGAATGCGCTCCCCCTCCCCCAAGCCGGCCGCTTGCTTCAGAACGTCCGCCGACGTGGGATATTCCCCAAGGTTGCGCAATACCAAACCCAAAGTGCCCAAGAGCTTGATACGCGTCGGCAGGGCTAGGGACGCGTGCTCTTGGACCCGAGCGACGCCCTTTTGCACCAACGAAAGGGCCGAGACATTGGGATCACGATTCTGCGGATCCTCGCTCTCGAAGAGCTCCACCAGCACCCGCGACACCTCCTGCTCCGCCCGGGACGACTGCTCCGCCACCAGCTGCGCCTGCTCCGCCCGATCTCGCGCTTCCAACGCGGCGTTGCGCTCACGGGCCACCCGCGCCGCTTGACGGCTCATGGCCACCGCGAACGAGCCGCTCATGCCCACGAAACCCAACGCCGCGCCGACCCCGGCGCGGTGGCGTCGCACGAATTTGCCCGCCCGATAGAGCGCGGTGCCCTGGCGCGCCAGCACCGGCGCGCCCTCCAGGTATCGACGCAGATCGTCGTCCAGCTGCTCCACGGACCGGTAGCGACGCTCCGGATCAACCTCGATGGCTTTGGCCACGATGTTGTCGAGATCGCCCTGCAGCTCACGGCTGATCACCGAGGGCTCCGCGCCGAAGCGCTGCTCAGCCGGAATCGACGTTTCCGAATCCCCTGTGAGGACCGCGCGGCTGATCGGCGGCGGCTCGTGGCTCGACATATGCTCCAAAATCGCCGACGGCCACGGCTTCGACGGTCGGTAGGGCAAGGTGCCGGTCAAGGCCAGGTACATCAACACGCCGAGGGAATACACGTCCGACGCCGTGGTGATCGCCTCGCCTCGCAATTGCTCCGGGCTGGCGTAGCGAGGTGTGAACGGACCGGGTCCGGTCATGGTCGCCTGCACGGTCAGGGGAAAAGCCTCGGGATCGAGCAGCTTGGCAATACCGAAATCCAACAGCTTGGGCTCGCCGTCGGCGGTCACCAACACATTGGTGGGTTTCAAATCTCGATGCACCACCAACCGAGAATGGGCGTATTGCACGGCCGCGCAGACCTTGCGAAAGAGGTGGATCCGTTCCGTGATCGAAAGACCTCGGTCGTCGCAAAAATCCGTCAGCGGCGAGCCCTCCACCAGCTCCATCACCAGGTAGGGCAGGCCTTCTTCCGTGGCCGCTCCTTCGTAGAGCTTGGCGATGTTGGGATGGTCGAACGCGGCCAAGATCTGCCGCTCACCGCGAAATCGACGCACCATCTCGTCGGTGGGAAAGCGCAGCTGCAAGACCTTGATCGCCACCCGTCGCTCGAACTCACGATCGTCGCGAATCGCCGAATAAACCGCCCCCATGCCGCCCGCGCCCAACCAACCGTCGATGCGGTAGGGACCGATGCGTTTGGGCAACGCCAGGGGATTGGTGGGTGCGACGGGCTCTGCCACCGTGGCGGTGCCGTCGTCCGAGAGCGCTTCGAGCCCCGACTCGATTTCATCCCCAGGCGCGGCGGGCAAGTGCGCACGCACCGCTCCCGCCAGCTCCGGATCCTGGACGGCCAAGGTATCCAGGTAGCGGTCCCGAGTCTCGACGTCGAGCTCAAGGGCTATTTCCAGCACCGAGGCCACTTGTCGGAGACGATCGGGGGTCATGCTGCTTGTCGCAGCTCGAAGGCTCGGTCGCGCTGTTTCTCCATGCTTTCACGAAGGCCCGAAATGCTCGGACCGTGGCTCAGGACTCCCCTCGACGAGGTCGGGATCACCCGATCGATCGCATCGCCGAAGACCGCGCGCACGTCGTCGAAGCTCGCCCCTTGGGCGCCGATGCCAGGAGCGAGGAAGAGGGACTTCGGCATGCGCTCGACCGCGGAGGCGGCGGCCTCGCCCAGGGTGGCGCCGATCACCGCACCCACAGGGCCGACCGGCTCGTCGGTGATGCTGTTGTAGTCGGTGATGTGATCCGCCAAATACTCGGCCACGGAGCGGCCGTCTTCGAGGCGAGCCGCTTGCAGCTCCCGTCCTTCCGAGTTGGACGACAACACCACCGGAAAGAGCATGGCACCTTGCTCGGCGGCCCGTTCCACCGCGGGGCGCAGCGTCCCTGGCCCCAAATAGGCGTTGAGGGTTAAGGCGTCGGGACCCATGGGGCTGTCGCGTCCGATCAAGCCTTCGGCATAGGCGGCCAAGCTGTGTCCGATATCACCGCGTTTGGCGTCGAGCAGCACCAGGGCCCCTTGTGCTTGGGCACCGCCGATGAACCGCCGCAGCTCCATCATGCCGGCGGGGCCGAAGCGTTCGAAGAAGGCCGATTGCGGCTTGAAAATCGCCAAGCGATCCTCCGCGGCTTCTAGGACCCGATCACAGAAATGCCCGACGCCGGCGGCATCGAGGGACAAACCCCAATTGTGGAGAAGCGTGTCGGAAGGGTCCACGCCGCAGCAGAAAGGGGAACGCTCTTCTGTGAGGGTGCTGAATCGTTGCCAGAAGCTGGGGTTTGGGCGGGTCATATGGGAGACATCTCCAGGCTGTGATTTCAGCCGAGTAGCTCGTTGAAAAGGGCAAGCCGCCGTTCGGCAGTCGCTCGTCGCCATATGGTGCCATTGAAGACCGAGAAATGTAAGCCTATGAGATTCGGCAATCCACTCCGCTTCGAGTCGGCTCTGGGGTTCGGTCGCCGGCTCTCGTGCGATAAGCTTTTATGAATTTCTTAACGCTAGATTTACAACTCCTTATTGACGTTGCATTTATGAAGCTATCCCCTCACGTTGCCGACTCTTCCTCCCGCTTCGCCTTCTTCAGTGCCTGCCCCGAGGCATCCCTCCACATCCGTATCGCGAGACATACAGCCCGTGGATGAGCTGAGCGTCGGCACCGTCGCCATAGGGCTCATCGGCGGCCTGGCCCTTTTCCTCTACGGCATGGAGAAGATGACCGTCTCGTTGAAGCTGTTGGCCGGCGACGGCATGAAAAGCCTGCTTCAGCGCATGACCAGCAATCGCTTCAAGAGTGTGATCACGGGAGCGGCGGTGACGGCCATCATCCAAAGCTCTTCGGTCACCACGGTGCTGGTGGTCGGGTTCATCTCGGCGGGTTTGCTCTCCCTCTCGCAATCGATCGGCATCATCATGGGCGCCAGTATCGGCACCACGATCACCGCGCAGATCATCGCGTTCAAAATCACTCACTATTCGCTGGTTATGGTGGCCGCGGGTTTCTTTTTGTCAGCGGTTCCGAAGAAGGAATCGATCCGGCATTGGGGCTCGATGATCATGGGTCTCGGTCTCGTTTTCTTCGGCATGGAGCTGATGAAGGAGGCGACCAGCCCCTTGCGCTCCTACGAGCCTTTCATCGGGGCCATGCGCAATCTCGACCACCCGACGGTCGGGGTGCTGTTCAGCGCGTTGTTCACCGCCTTGGTGCAAAGCTCTTCCGCCACCACCGGCATCATTATCGTGCTGGCGAGCCAAGGTTTCTTGACCCTCGAAGCCGCCATCGCGTTGGTGCTCGGGGCCAATATCGGCACCTGCGTCACCGCGATGCTGGCCTCCATCGGCAAACCGCGAGAAGCAGTCCGGGCGGCCCTGGTGCATGTGCTCTTCAACACCGCCGGTGTCTTGATTTGGATCGGCTTGATCGACCAGCTGGCCACCATTGTGCTCCTGCTGTCGCCGAATGTCGCCGGACAGGCGGCCGGCGCCATGCCCCGCCAGGTCGCCAATGCCCACACTGTCTTCAATGTCGCCAACACCCTGATTTTCATCGGTTTCACCCCCTGGATCGCCCGCTTCGTGGAATGGGTGGTGCCGGATCGACGGCTGGGCGAGCCTTCCGTGGATCGTCGTTATCTCGACGACCTGCTCATGGTGACCCCGGCCCTGGCGCTCGACCTCGTGCGCATGGAGCTGGCACGCCTCGGCTCGGTGGTGCTGGAGATGGTGCGCGGGTCGATCCGTCCCGTGCTCGAAGGCGGACGCGAGGAGCTGGAGAAGCTGCGCGCCATGGACGAGCAGGTGGATCAATTGCACGGCGCGCTCGTCACCTACCTCGGTCGGCTCTCTGTGGAAAACCTCACCGAGGCACAATCTCATCTGCTGTCGAAACGCCTCAGCGCGGCGAATTATTTTGAGAATATGGGAGACGTCATCGAGACCAATCTGGTCGACGCTGGATACGGTCGCCTGGAGCAAGAGGTCGAGATCAGCCCGACGACTCGGGATCTGCTGCGCGCTTTGCACGGACGGGTCGAATGGACGCTGAAGACCACCATAGAAGCCGTCGCCTCCCAGGATACCCCCGCGATTCAGGGGGTGCTCGAGGCGAAAAGCGACATCAAGCGACTTGCCCAAGAAGTGCACGACCATTTGGCCACCCGTTTGGCCGCTCCCGTTCCCCGTCGTCTCAGCACCTTCCGCCTCGAGTCCGAGATGGTGGAAGCCCTGGAGCGCATTTATTATTTCGCCCGACGCATTGTCCAGCTGGCCGGTGAGGAGCCTCTAGCAGAACGGCAGAACGAGCCGACGCAGGAAGCCGATTCTCCAGCCCTTGGAGCCGCTTGAATGAAAGAGTCGAACCGCGCCAAGACCCGACCGATTCTCGCCGCCATCGACTTTTCCCCGTGCTCCGAGCGCGCGTTGCTGTGGGCGGCTCGAACGGCCAAGCTATTCGACGCACCGCTCATCGTGCTGCACGTGGTCCACGATCCGGAATCCGCGCCGGGTTATTACCAGCGCTCGAAGAAACGGAAGAAATATCTTCGGCGGATCGAGGAAGCAGCTGCAGAGATGATGTCGGACTTCCTGGAAGCGCTCGAAAAGAAATATCCGGAGCTGCTGAACGGATTCCAAAAACGGCTGGTGATCGGCCTACCCGTCACCCGCATCCTCGAGGTGGCCGGCGAGACACAGGCCCAGCTGGTGGTCGCCGGCAGTCACGGTCGGAGCGGTTTCGACAAATTGCTGCTCGGCTCCAAGGCTCAGAAGCTGGTGCAGATTTCGCCGATCCCGGTCACCATCGTCAAAGGACCCAAACCGGTCGAGACGCACAAAGACCCGGACGAGCCCCAAGAAGTCTGAGAAATCCGCAAGCGGCATGCGTTGACCCTTTGCGTGGCGAAGACACGTCACGTCTACCCCTAGGAGCAACCATCATGTCGATACCCCAGCTATTCTCTAGGCTCAGCCCGAGTCACGCTTTGTCCGCCCTCGCGGTCGTCGCCTTCTGCGCGCTGTCCTCCGTCGCACCCGAGGCCCGAGCCGCCGAGGTGATCACCATCAGCCAATACGGCGGCACCCTGCAACAAGCCATCGATCAAGCCGGCGAAGGCGGCATGGTGATCGTCGACGAAACGTTGTTTCTCGATCAACCGATCGTGCTGCCCCGTCGATTCCGCTTGGTCGGCCTCGGTCACCAAGGCCAAGGGATCCTCGCCTTCTCCATGAGCGCCGGCAGCGCCATCTCCATCCAACCCGGTGGCGACGCCTGGGTTTCGATCGAGAATCTCGACATCGAAGGTCTTTTCACGCCCGGCGGCAATTTCAACACCAGCCTCCGCGGCCTGGACTTGAGCGGATCCCACAATGTGTATTTGCGCAACCTCACCGTCCGAGGCTTCGACGTCGGGGTCTATGGCGACTTCAGCTTTTCCGCGCACGCGTTGAATTGCAGCGTGTCCGTGAACCAAACCTACAACTACTACTTGTACAACGAGGCCCACAGCTGGCGGATTGTCGGCGGCCTCAGCTCCCAGGCGGGTCGGATCGCGATTCGGGTGCGTGAATCGAATAACGTGGTGATCGATTCCGTGCGCATGGAAAGCAACCCGATCGGCGTTTACACCGATACGGTGTCCACCCACGTGATCAACAACCGTTTCGAGTGCAGCCCGGTGATCCCCCAATTCTGCGCCGGCAACCCGATCGGCGTGCGCATCGGCAACGGCGCCGTGGACACCCTGCTGGTGGGCAATCTCTACGCCGGCCTGCTACCGGTGGACGACCGCAGCGTGGACGGGCGGACTTACCGCTTCGAGCAAGGCTATACCGCCCTGGTGCAACCGCAATCCGGTGAGGACGGCCTGAGGGTGGTTCTACCCGAAGACGGCTCAGAGCTGATTTTCGACGACCAAGGCCGCCTGCGGGTGGGCTCCGAGCAAGGCGTGAGCGCCAAATTCACCGTCAATGCCGACTCCGGCGAGGCCATGCGAGTCCGAGTCGGCGGCGTGACACGGCTCTTCGTCGGCGGCAACGGCAACGTCGGCGTGGCCACCGCTAGCCCGTCGGAGAAGCTGCACGTCAACGGCAACCTTCGGATCAACGGCGACATCCTCGCCGACGGCGAAATCTGCATCGGCAGTGGCTGCTGAGGGGGGGACATCATGATCACGACCCTATTGTTGCTCACCCTGCTTGCGGGCGCGCCCCACGAGCCGAGCCCTCGGCCCGACCCGCCTTCCGGCCCTGAGGCCGCGACCTCAACGGCTTTCGGCGGCCAGGAGAAGGGCTTTCAGATCTGCACGCCACCCGCTGTCGGCACTTGGTGGGTCTTCCAGGATTGCCTGCTGCTCGGAGCCCATTCGGTGTCCGGTCACGTGGTGGTCTTTGAAAACGTCACCCTCACCCTCGCCGCCGGCGCGTCCCTGGATGTCGACTTCAACAACCGTTTCCTAAGGATTCGCGATCAAGCGAGGGTGATCATCAGATCGGGAGCGAGGATTCACTAACGCCCGACCCGACGTTCCGCCCCAAGGATCAAGCGTAGGTTTCGAGCAGGCCCGATTGACGACGGATCGCGTCGTGCATTTCGGACTTCAGGCGCTCGATCAGCGCTTTCACAGGCACGACGTCGTCGATGGTCGCCACGCCTTGGCCCGCGGACCACAGGGTCTTCCAGGCTTTGGCCTCGGCCTCGGCGGCGTCGAGCTCTTTGCCGAAATCGACCTTGGCCTTGGACGCCCACATTTCCTTGGTGATGCCCATGGACTCCAAGCTGCGGCGCAGGAAGTTGGCGGGCACCCCCGACACGGCAGCGGTGTAGACGATGTCGGACGTCTTGCTCTCGATGATCATCTGTCGGTAGCCGTCGTCGGCCCGGCTTTCCTCGACGTTGATGAAGCGGGTGCCCAAATAGGCCAAATCCGCACCGAGCTGCATGGCCGTGGCCACGTCTTGGCCGGTGGACATGCAGCCCGACAGCAGGAGGGTGCCGTCGAAGAAGCTGCGCATCTCGGCGATAAACGGCATGGGGTTCAAGGTGCCCGCGTGACCGCCGGCGCCGGCGGCGACACAAATCAAACCGTCCACCCCGGCCTCGGCGGCCTTCTCCGCGTGCCGGCGATTGGTGACGTCGTGGTAGACCAACCCGCCGTAGGAATGGACCGCGTCCACCAGCTCGGAGACCGCACCGAGAGAGGTGATCACCAACGGCACCTTGTGCTTGACCACCATCTCCAGATCCGCCTGAACCCGGGGATTGGACCGATGCACGATCAGGTTGACCCCGTAGGGAGCGGCGGGCTCGCCATTGGCCTGGGAATAGCCGTCCAGCGCCTCGTTGATTTCAATCAGCCATTGCTCGAAACCTTCGGTGGAACGTTGGTTCAGCGCGGGGAAAGTGCCGACCACGCCGTGCTTGCAGGTCTCGATCACCAACTTGGGACCCGAGATCAAGAACATGGGCGCGGCAACCACCGGAATGGAGAGGCGTTTCTGGAACGGCAAGCGATCGGTCATATTATTTCCTTCGGCCATGATGTCTTTTCGGCTAGAACCGAGCTCCGCTCAGCGATAGTTGGTGAATTGCATGTCGATTTCGAAGTCCTTGGCCTTGAGCAAGGCGATGACCTCTTGCAGGATGTCGCGATCCTTGCCTGAAACCCGCACGAAATCTTCTTGGATGGCCGCCTGCACTTTGAGCTTGGAGCCCTTGATTTCCTTGACGATGTCCTTGGCTTTCTCTTTGGAAATACCGTCTTGCAGGGTGACCGTCTGGCGTACCGTGTCTCCGGAAGCGGGCTCGTACTTTCCGTGGTCCAAAGCCTTCAACGACACCCCACGCCGATGCAGCTTGGCCTTGACGATATCGTCCACCACTTTGCAGGTGTATTCGTCCTGGGACGCGAGCACGATCTTGCGCTCTTTTTCGTCCAGCTCCACGCTCGAACGGGTGTTTTTGAGGTCATAGCGCTGGCCGAGCTCTTTGGCGGCTTGGTTGATGGCGTTCTTGACCTCGGCGAGATCGACTTTGGAAACGATATCGAAGGAATTTTGTTTGGCCATGTGGGGCTCCTGACGATGGGTTGGTCAGATATGGAATGACGCCGGCTCGAAGGGGTCGGCGTGAAAAGATCACCGTTAAGGTGGGGCTGTGTTGTTTACCACAGCCGGCCGCGGGATGCCGGCTCTGGCCCCAAGATAGGGCCGGGGTGTCGGCAACGGCGGGGTGAGATCGTCTTGACTTAGAGGTCCGCGGCCGGCGGATCACCAGACCCCTGGAGACACGGTAGAGTCATGGAGACAAGATGCTTTATTCGGTGCTGATCTACGATTCCGAAGCCTTGGTCGACCGCTTGACCCCGGAAGAGCACGGTGCGCGCCTCGAGAGGCACGTGGCCCTGCAGGACTCCCTGCGTCGGGAGGGCGATCTCGGACCCGTGGCCCGTCTCATGCCGACGTCCGCAGCGGTCACCCTCAAACCCCCGACTGGACCCAAGACCGAGCCATTGGTGATGGACGGCCCGTTCGCCGAAACCAAGGAGCATTTGGTGGGCTTCTACGTCATGGAATGTGATTCCCTCGAAGAAGCCGTCGAACGGGCAGGCCGCTTACCCTTGGAGAGCGGAGCCCTCGAGGTGCGACCGATCGCCTGGTTCGAGCCCGGCAACCAGCCGTGAGCGGCGAGCTTTGGGCCGGGCATCTGGAAGCGGCCCGGCCACGGGCCATCGCCGCTCTGTTGCGGGTCTTTCGCGACCTCGACACCGCCGAGGAAGCGTTCCAGGAAGCGTGTATGCGCGCCCTCAAATCCTGGTCACGCCAAGGGCTGCCCAAGGATCCCACCGCCTGGCTGATTTTCGTGGCGCGCAATGCCGGCATCGACGCCCTGCGTCGCCATGCCCGCCATCAGGAGCTGCCCGACGAGCCCCAGCTGCCCGCCGACGCCGACCCCGAGCATCGCTGGATCGAGGATCTCGAAAGTCGGCCTTACGGTGACGATCTGCTGCGGCTATTCTTCGTATGCTGCCACCCCGCCCTCAAAGCCAAGGATCAAATCAGCCTGGCCTTGCGGGTAGTGGCGGGTTTGACGGTGGAAGAGATCGCCCGCGCCCTGCTGGTCAAACCCAAGGCCCTCGAGCAGCGCTTGACCCGCGCCAAACGCCGCCTGGCCGACGCCGAGGTCCGCTACGGCACGCCTACCCCCGAAGAGCGGGGCGCACGCCTGCCTGCGGTGATCTCCATGATCTATCTGGTGTTCAACGAAGGCTACTCCGCCTCCCAAGGTCAGCACCACACCCGGATTCCCTTGTGCGAAGAGGCCATCCGACTCGCCCGCCTGCTGCTCCATGCGGCGCCGTCCGAGCCCGAGGTCATGGCTTTGCTCGCCCTCTGCTTGTTGCAACACTCCCGACACCGAGCCCGGCTCGATGCCGAGGGCGAGCTGATCCTGCTCGACGACCAAGATCGCGGCCTGTGGCAGCGGGAGCTGATCGACGAAGGGCGGGTGTTGGTGGAAAAAGCTCTGCGCAAGGGCCGCCCCGGCCCGTTGCAAGTCCAAGCCGCCATCGCCGCGACCCACGCCGTCGCCGACTCTCCCGAGTCCACCGATTGGCAGGAAATCGAGCGTCTCTACGCTTACCTCGAGCAATTACAGCCGACCCCGGTGGTCAGCCTGAACCGGGCCGTCGCCATCGCTGAAACCCGTGGACCCGAGGCCGCCTTGGAAAAAATCGAGGACCTCACCGACGCCCTCGACGGGTACTTCCATCTGCACGGCACCAAGGGCCTGCTCTTGGCCGAGATCGGCGACTTGGACCGAGCACGTTCCGAGCTGCAAAAAGCCTTGAAGCTGGCGAGAACCCAGGCGGAGGTCCGCCACATCGAAGGGCAGCTGGACCGTCTGGGCACAAAAAATCTGAAATAACAAAAATTCGAAATAGCTGACACCAAGATGTCGGCCGGCTTTGATGTCGTACGTCCTTGGGATGATCGCGATGAAGCGGTCACCAATCAGGAGATACCCCATGGACCCTAGATCGACCCACGGCGCTTTCAGCTGGATGGAGCTTCAAGGCAAAAACGCGGCTCAGACCCAGGCTTTCTACAGCGAGCTTTTCGGCTGGAATCCTGTGCCCATGCCGATGCAAGACGGCTCCACGTATCCGGCCTTCGCGCTCGGAGACACTCCGCTCGGTGGTTTTGCCGACAAAACCGGTATCGAGCAACAATGGCTACCGTACATCACCGTCGAGGATGTGGACGCCACCGTCGCCAAGGTCGGCTCCGCCGGCGGCGAGGTGTTGAATCCAGCATTCGACGCTCCCGGGGTCGGCAGAATTGCCGTGCTCGCGGACCCGTCGGGCGCGGCCACGGCGGTCATTCAATATCCCAAGGATTGATCATCGGTCGTATGGAGCGGGGGATCGGCACCGGCTCGGCGAGCCCGGCCGGACGCCGATCCCTATCCGATGAGATTAAGAGGCGGCTGTTTCGACCAAGATCTCGCGCACCGTGTTGGCCAAGCGTTTGGAGGAGAAAGGTTTGTTGAGAAACCTTTTTCCTTCCGGCAAGAGACCGCGACGGCTGAGATAGTCGTCGGGATAACCCGAGATGAAAAGCACTTCCATCGCAGGACGGCTGGCCTCCAAACGCTCGGCGAGCATTCGGCCGTCGAGCTCCGGCATCACCATGTCGGACAGCAACAAGTGGATCGGGCCGTCAAAGGTTGCTGAAACTCTGATCGCTTCCTCGCCGTGGGCGGCTTGAAGCACCCGATATCCGAAACGGCTGAGAATGCCCGAAACCAAGGCTCGGACCGCATCCTCGTCTTCCACCACCAACACCGTATAGCCCATGCCTTCCGGCACTGCCTCGAAGGCTCCGGTGGAAGCCATGTCGGTCGGCCCTTCCACGGCCGCGGGGAAGCGAACACTGAATTGCGTGCCCTCGCCCAAGGTGGATTTCACATGCACGGAGCCCTTGTTTTGACAAACGGCGCCATACACCGTGGCCAGGCCGAGACCCGTGCCTTCGCTTTCCGCTTTGGTGGTGAAAAAGGGCTCGAATATTCTCGGCAGCACCTCATCGTCCATGCCGTGGCCGGTGTCGAGCACCTCGAGCACCACATAAGCGCCCGCCGCCACAGGACCTCCGTATTGGCCGGCGAGCTCTTCTTCGAGCAGCTCATAGCGGGTCCGGATGCTGATCGAGCCGCCGGTCGACACGCTATCCCGGGCGTTGAGCACCAAATTCATCAATACCTGCTCAAGCTGACCGCGGTCGCAAAGGACCGTGTCGGGAGCGGCTTCGAGCTCGAAACCCAGCCGAATATGCTCACCGATCAGCCGCTCCAACATGCGGCTCACCTCCTCCACCACGGCGTTGAGATGGAGCGTGGTCGGAGCGATCTCTTGTTTTCGGCTGAAAGCCAACAATTGATGGGTCAACCGCGCCGCCCGTTGGGAGGCCCGTTGGATCTCTTTCAAGTCGGCCCGTTTCGGATCCTCCGCCTCGAGCTGATCGCCGAGCAGATCGCAATATCCCGTGATGGTGGTCAGAAGATTGTTGAAATCATGAGCGACTCCGCCGGCCAAGCGACCGACGGCTTCCATCTTCTCCGATTGCCGAAGCTGCTCTTCGAGCTTGCTGTGCTCTTGCTTCGCCTTCGTCCGCTCCTCGATCTCTTTCTCCAGGCTTTCGTTCTGCCTCCGCAGCTCCAGGGTTCGAGCCGCGACCAAAGACTCCAAACGCCGACGCTCCCCTTCGAGGTGACGGACCCGGAAGCGCGCTAGGGCGAAGACCCCGGCCATCAACAAGAAGGCACCGAGCAGGCGGATCTCCCAACGTCCCCAAAAACCGGGCCGAACCTCCAGGTGAAAAATCGCCGGGCTGGTGCTCACCACCCCGGACTCGTTGATCGCCTCCACCTCCAGCGAGTATTCTCCGGCGCCGATTCCTACAAAGTTGATGGTGTCTTGGGCGATGAATTGAGACCACTTCCCCTCGCCTCCGAGAAGTCGATAGCGGAACCGGATGCGATCTTCGCGACGGAGACTGAGGGCGGTCACCAAGACCGACAGCGAGGCCGGTCCCGGACCCAGAACGGCACCGGAGCTGATGCTCCGCCCCTCGTCGGTCAAGACTTCCCGAATGAGCACTCGTGGCGGTAGGGAATTGTCGACATCTTGATCCGGATCGAATTGCACCAACCCCTTGGAGGTGCCGAACCAAAGCCGGCCCAGGTGATCTTCCAGAATCGCCGACGCGGCGCCTTCCAAAGTCGGCAATCCATCGCCCAATCCGAAATGCCGAAAGCGTTCACCTTCCGGCCGGTTGGGAAAATAACGATCCAGGCCCTGATTGGTGAACAGCCAAAGGCTGCCGGCGGAATCGCTCTCTACTTGCCAAACGAAATTGTTGATCAGGCCGTCTTCCACTGTCAGCTGCTCAATTTGCGGGGCACCTCCGTGCTGGGTGACTCCCAGCAACCCGTCCCCGTTGGTGCCCAGCCATACTTTGTCGTCGAGGCCGCGGTCCATGGACCAAATGGAAAGATCCGTCCAGCCGTTGGCGGCAGCTCCGTGCCATCGCGTGCCTTCGATCACCGGCCCCTGCTTGCTGAATCTCCAATCCAAGACCTGGATCCCGCCGTTGTTCAGGCCGACCCATAGGGCGTCGTCTTTGCCCTTGATCAAGCTGAGCACGGCGGTTTCGCCGATGACGTGGTCGAAGGCCTTGACCTCTCCGTTTTCATCGACAAAGACCAAGCCCCGGCGGGTGCCGACCCAAGCGCCGCGGTTGGCGACGCTCGGACCGGAGCTCTGCGGCAGCAAGGCGAGCACGAAATCTTGGGGCAGGCCATCGGATTCGTCATAGAGACGCTGGCGATCTGGAAACCAACGCACCAAGCCGGACACCGTGCCGATCCACATCTCGCCCAAGGTGCCGGCGGCTAAGGCGTAGACCCTGGGATCCGCCACATTCAGGAGATCGACCGGCTCGAATCCCTCGCCTCTCCTGCGCACCACCCCTTCTCGCGTGCCCAACCAAAGCTCGGCTTTGACGGCGCTTTCGGGCACGGCCCGCTCGGCGATCGCCCGCACCAAGGCATCGGGCACCCCATCGGCCACCGAGAAAGTGGAAAACGGGCTCGGGGCGCGTTTCACAATACCGCTGTCGGTGCCCAACCAAACGATGCCCTCGTGATCGACGATCAGGGTGTAGACGCGGGCCGCCGGCAATCCACGCCGACGATCGAGCACGGCAGCCCGGCTGAGAGGGGTGTCGTGCCAATGGGCGGCACCTTTGGAGGTCGCCAACCAGACCCCAGCAGCGGTCGGTACCAGGCGTTCGATCCTCGCCCCTTCCAGGGCCACCGGCAGGGCCTCGGAGCGAAAATCCTGCTCGCGCTTGGCCAGAACTTTCCCTTCTCCGGCGATCAGAAGACCCGTCGGAGACGACGCCATGGCCGTGACCGACATATCGGTCATGTCGCCGAGATCGACGGGCTCGAAACGCCCCTGTCGACCGACTGGAACATAAACCGCCGCGCCGGCTTCCGTGCCGACGTAAAGCCTTCCTTCGTGGAAAGTGACGGCACTCACACGATCGGACGGCAACCCGTGACGTTGGTCGAAGATATGTGCGGTGTCGTCGACGAAGAGCGCCAAACCTTGCTCCGTCGCGGCCCAGACTTCTCCTGAGCCGCCCTCGGAGGTATCGGCCCAAAGGTTCCCGAATTCCACCGCCAATCGGCCCGCGGCCGGGCAGGTCACACTCGGGTTCCTTTCACCGATGCCGACCTGGTCCGCACCGTCGAAGAAACACACCCCTTTCGAGGTCGCGATCACCAATCGGCCCCGCGCATCTGTGGCCAGATCGTTGACCGTATTGCTGGGCAATCCCTCGGCGGCGGTCCAGGTGACGAACCCGCGGCCGTCGTAACGGCTGAGCCCGCCATAGGTGCCTATCCACAGAAATCCCTCAGGGCTCCGGTGCAGTGCCAAAACCTGCCCTTGGGGCAGGCCCTGCTCAGCCGAATAGACCGTGAGGGTTGGGGTCTGCGCCTCCGAGGCGATCGACATCAGCCAACCCGTCGAGAGGACACCCAAGATGAGGAAAAGCCGACCGTGGAACATATTGCAGAAATCATAGCCCGTCCGAAGCCATCTAGCGCGTCGACAGGCGATCGGTCCACATTTCTGCTAAAAGCAGTGACGAGGTCAAGGTATATCGAAGCGCTTGCGCTTTTCCCACAGAGCTTTACGGCTGATTCCCAGGATCTCGGCGGCTCGACCCTGATGACCTCGGGTATGAGCCAAGGTGCGGAGAATGTGCTCCCGCTCGAGCTCCGCCAGTGAGCACGGCTGCAGCTCCACCGCGTCGGAGGGCGGGGGCAGCTCCAGCTCGTCTCCCGTGGATAAAATCATCTGCCGCTCGAGCAGATTCCTCACCTGGCGCAAATTGCCGGGCCAGCTGTAGTCGGACATCCAAGCCCATGAGCTTTCCGTCAATTTCGGAATTGGGCGGCCGAATCGATGAGCAAGATCTACCAACAGGCTCTGAACCAGGGTCGGAAGATCCGCCAATCGTCGACGCAGGGGAGGAAGGTGGAAGGCCAATACCTCGAGCCGGAAGAAGAGGTCGGCACGGAATGCGCCGCTATCGACCCGGCGACGTAGGTCCGGGGTGGCGATGGCGACGAACCGCACGTCCGCCCGTCGATCCCTGCCGCCGAGGGGGGCATAGCGTTGCTCCGCCAATAAACGCAACAACTTGGGTTGGACCGCGATCGGCAGAGCTTCTACGTGATCCAGCACCAACGTGCCGAGGCGAGCCAGCTCGACCCGTCCGGGAGAGTTGCTCTCGGCTCCGGTGAAAGCACCCGCGCGATAACCGAATAGATCGCTTTCGAAGAGGCTCGCCGGAACGACCCCGGGATCGATCTCTACCAACGGGCCGGAGGAACGCGGGCTGTGGCGATGGATCGCCCGCGCCAAGGCGCTGCGCCCGGTGCCGGACTCGCCGAGAATCAACACCGGCGTTTGGGTCGCCGCGGCCAGATCGATGCCGCGCAGGGTCTCCGCCAGGGACGGAGAAGCCTGTAGCAGCTCCTCAAGGGACTCACCCACCACGGCCTAGGTCCTCGGAGAAAGAGAGGTCCTTGGGGAAGGTCGGGGCCTCAGAGAAACCGTCGACGATCAAGCCGATGCGGAAGCAGCGAGCTCGCCGGGATCTGCGAACCGATCGGTGACCACCGGAGCGTCCGACCAAAGCCTCTCGAGGTCATAGAACTCCCGGGCTTCCTGATGGAAGATGTGAATGACCATGTCACCACCGTAGTCCATCAGAATCCAACGGGACCGATTCTGCCCTTCGATGTGCAGCGGTTTGACCTTATTTTTGGTCAGCACCTCATCGATGGCATCGGCGATCGCTTTCACTTGACGCTCGTTGGTGCCGGAGCAGATCAAGAAGAGATCTGTGAAGTCACTGACTTCGGCAAGCTCGAGCACTTTGACGTTGACGGCCTTGCGATCCAAAGCCGCTTGAACCGCGTTGCGCATTTGCTCCGCGGCGGTCAGCTCGGCGGACGGACGATCATCGCTGCGCCCTTCGAGCCGGGACAGAATTTCTTGCTGGGATGGGATAGCTGAGCTCTCCATTTTTGTCATTCCGTCGCCGACACCCTCAACTCAAGGGCATTCGGCGTACAACCCAAATCTGCTGATGTAGTTTAACACCGGCTCCGCTACCCAATCGGCAGGAACCGGCTCTCCTCGGGACAAAAGGTGTCGAATTTCTGTTGAAGAGGCGTCGATTCGTCGATTTTCCACCCAAATAACCGAAGGATCCTCCGCCAGTCGTCGAATCCAGGGTGAATGGTCGTCGGCCTCGCCCAGCTCCCAGCCCGGCCGAACGAGCACCACCAGGCGAGCCAACGACGGTAAATCTCGAAATCGATACCAACGGTCCAACGTCAGGAAGGAATCGGCTCCGATCAAAAGGTGATGCCGGTCCGACGGCCGTTGAGCCCGAAAGTGCTCTAAGGTCTCCACCGTATACGAAGGCCCCTCCACACCCATCTCGAACCGCGACACCTCAAGCTCCGGATGGTCGGACAGCGCCAGCTCGACCATGGCGAAGCGGTGCTCCGCCGGGGCCAATCGGCGGCTCTCTTTGTGCGGTGGTCTAGCGGTCGGCAGGTAGATCACCCGATCCAAACCCGCTGCCGATTTGGCCTCGAGGATGGGGGCAACATGACCTCGATGGATGGGATCGAAGCTTCCGCCGTACAAGCCGACGTTCACATCTCGGCCTCCGGAGTTGGTGGGTCGGCGGGCTCGGTCGACTCGTCCTCGTTCTCCTCCGGATCTTCAAATCGCGGAGTATTTTTCAGCAGAGAGCCTATTTCAGCCAGCAGGGGGTCCAAGCCCTGGTGGGCGACCGAGCTGATTTCGAAATACTTCAGCCCCCTCTCCGCCGCCGCGGTCTTCAGGGCGATCCGACGCTCCTCGACGCCGGCGTCCGCCTTGGAGCCCACCAGGATCCGCTGACGGTTCAGAAGCTCGGGATCAAAGGTCCGCAGCTCGTCCTCGATCGCGGCCAGCTCTTCGTCGGCCCCCGCCACCTCGGGAGCACCCTCGGCGCCCACGTCCACATAAGCTCCCTCTCCGCCGCTCAGATCCACCAAATGCACGAGCACCCGGCAGCGCTCCACATGGCGAAGGAATTGATGGCCCAGACCCGCGCCGGCGGAGGCGCCCGCGATCAGACCCGGAAGATCGGCGATGACGAAGGGATCCTCGATCGGCCCCCGGGCCACCACACCCAGCTGCGGCACCAAAGTGGTGAAGGGATAGTCGGCGATTTTCGGACGGGCGGCCGACACGGTGCTGATGAGAGTGGACTTGCCGGCGTTGGGCAAACCCACCAATCCGACGTCCGCCAACAGCTTGAGCTCCAGCCGCAGCTTCTTCTCCTCGCCCTCCCGGCCGTCCTCCGCATAGCGCGGAGCCCGACGTGTGGAGGTCTTGAACCGTGCGTTGCCCTTGCCGCCACGACCGCCTTTGGCCACCAACAGACGGTCACCGTCCTTGAGCAGCTCGCCCAGAATCTCATCGGAAGACGTGTCGAAGATCACCGTGCCCAACGGCACCATGATCTCCAAATCCACTCCGCTCCGACCGGTGCAGTCCGAGCCTTCGCCGTGACGCCCTTTTTCCGCCACCCGGCGCGGGCTGTGGCGAAATTCGTAGAGGGTATTGAGATTCTGATCGCCGACCAGGATCACCGATCCGCCGTCGCCGCCATCGCCGCCGGAGGGTCCGCCACGGGGAACGAATTTCTCGCGCCGGAAGGCGATGCAACCGTTGCCGCCCTTGCCGGCCACGACCTCGATCACCGCTTCGTCGATAAAAGCCATCTCTGCTCCCTGTGCTGTCGCGATGTGGACAAATCGCGAGCCGACCTCAGCCTACAGCAAGACACCCCCGCAGGAGTCCCGCGGGGGTGAAGAGCTCGGCTCGGCGTCGAATTCGACGCCGACTGAATTTTCAGACCGTTTGCCGACTCAGGCGAAGGCTTATTCGGCGGCGGGCATCACATGGACGAATTTGCCCATGCGGCCACGATGTTGGAATTCGACCACACCGTCGATCAAAGCGAAGAGGGTGTCGTCCTTGCCCAAGCCCACGTTTTTGCCCGGCTTGAATTTGGTGCCCCGCTGACGGACCAAAATGGTGCCACCGGTGACGGATTGACCGCCGAATCGCTTCACGCCGAGAAATTGCGGATTGGAATCGCGGCCGTTACGGCTGGAACCCTGACCTTTCTTATGAGCCATCTCGTGTCTCCTTATTCGTCCGTCGGGCTCAGACAGTAATGCCCTGGATGCGGACCCGGTGGAGGTCCTGACGGTGGCCGTTCTTGCGCCGATACTGCTTGCGGCGTTTGAATTTGAAAACGATCACTTTCGGGCCGCGAACCTCGTTCACCAGCTCCGCGTTGACGCTCGCGCCTTCGACCACGGGTTGGCCGACTTTGATGTCGTCGCCGTCACCCACCAGAAGCACGCGATCGAAAACAATCTCTTTTTGCTCGCCCGACACACCCGAGATGCGCTCGACATCGAGGATGTCACCTTCTTGTACCCGGTATTGTTTGCCACCGGTCTCAATCACTGCATACATCGCTTTGGTCTCCTTGAAAGGATGCTCTTAAACAGCCGTCGACGCAGCGACGTCCGCGTCCGACTGTTCGATAAATTTGGAAGCTGCCTATCGGGGCCGAGGATTCCGCGTCCGGATTTTTGAGGTACGAAGGGCGGCGTGCCGCGTGGCAGGGTCGGTGAAGGTACCACGAAGCCCCTCGATCGTCAACGACAGACTCAACCCAACTCCACGACCGACATCCAAATCCCCAACGCGGTCGAAGAGCCCTCTGGACGGCCGAATGCGCGCCCCGCCAACTTCGTGCTGATGACAGCGTATACTTTAGCTCTCATCAGACCTCGGACCACGAATCCTCTGCCGAGCGACTCCTATTATGAGCTCATCGAACATCTTTACCGCCCGCCTGCTGGAAGCCAGCTCCTCCGCGTATGCCGGCGCAGCAGCCGGCCTGCTCCTTGAAAACCAGCCGGATTTGGCAGAGCGTTATGCTCCCAACGCCTTCAAGATGTGGAAAGCGCATCTCGAGCAAAGGGTTCTGGAGCTGATCGCAGCCCTCGATACCGAAGAGCCACGGCTCTTCTCGTCGCGCATCCGCTGGGAGCGTCGGGCGTTCGCCGCCCGGGAGCTGAACGAGCCGGATCTCAGATCCGCCCTGGACTGCCTGCGCCGGGTCTTGGAAGAGGAGCTGCCGGCACTGGCCCGCGAGCCGGCGATCCGCTTTCTCGATCCCGCGCTTCAAGCCCTCGACGAGGTCCTCCAGGACGAGCCCGCTCTCGACCCGTCCAACCCTATCCATCGTCATGCCCTCGAATATATTGAAACCACCCTACGAGGCGAGGGAACGGAAGGCATCAAGCAGCTCAAAGCCGCCATTGTCCAAGGTGGTCTGGAGATCCCCGAGGCCTACAGCGTCCTGCTCACCGCCCAGCGAGAGGTGGGCCGTATGTGGCATCTGGGCCAGCTCGATGTCTCCGAAGAGCACCTGGTCACCGCCAACACCCAACGGGCGACGTCCGCCGTCGCCGAGCTCGCCCCCAAACAGCCCTCCAACGGCAAAACCGCGCTGGTGGCCGCAGTCGCCGACAACAACCACAGCCTCGCCGTCCGGGTGCTCGCTGACCTCTTCGAAATCGCTGGATGGCGCTCCATTTGCCTAGGTCCCGACGTGCCTCCCGCCGACATCGCTACCGCCACGAAGCATTTTGAGGTCGATCTGGTGGCCCTTTCCGTAGCCTTGCCCACCCAGCTGGCATCCGCCCGCAGATCCATCGAGGCTGTTCGATCCCATTCCGAGGAGCGCACCAAGATCATGGTCGGTGGCGGCGCGTTCGTCGACGCCCCCGACCTTTGGAGAACCTTGGGAGCGGACGGTTTCGTGGCGAGTGTGGAAGATGCGGTCGCGCTCGGCGGTCAGTTGATCGGCCTAGAAAATTCAGCCGCCTAACTTCCATCTTCTCGGCCCGGTCGCTACCTACTCTTATCTTCTCGGCAGCCCGGGTCCATGATCGCCATGACTTACGATCCGATAGACCGCGCAGATCCCGATACAGATCGTCAGGTCGGCAAAGTCGTGGTCGTGGGTGCCGGAATGGCCGGGCTGGCCGCCGCCGCGGAGCTTCGCCACCACGGCGTCGAGGTCCGAGTCTTAGAAGCTCGCCACAGAATCGGCGGGCGGATCTGGACCTCCAACCTGTGGCCCGATGTTCCTGTCGACCTCGGGGCCTGTTGGATTCACGGCGCCGACGGCAATCCCTTGACCGATCTCGCCCAGGATCTCGGTGCGCCCCACATGGTCACCAGCTACGACAATCGAATTTTCTTCGACGTCGACGGTCGGCCTCTTTCGCCAGCGGGTGAGCACCTCATGGACGAGGTGGAGGAGCACCTGGAAAAGCTCGCGGCCGAGCCCATCGACTGCGGCCCCGGAAGCTCCATGCTGGACGCCTTGCATCTGAAGTGGAACCCGGACCTGCTCCCCGATGATCGGCGACGCTGGCTACTGGCGGCGGCCAACGATACCGAGCACCTCTACGGCGCCGATCTCGGGGACCTGGATAGCCAGACGGGATTCGATAGCGACGACGCGGTCTCAGGCCCCGACCTCTTTCTGCCCAGCGGCTACGGCGCCCTGATCGACGGCTTGGCCACAGGCCTGAGCATCACCACGGACTGCACGGTTCAAACCGTTCGAGTCTCGAGCACCCGAGTGATTCTAGAAACCACCCAGGGGGAGATCGAGGCCGACCGAGTCCTCATCACCCTTCCTCTCGGGGTCTTACAATCCGAGCAAGTGACCTTCGACCCTCCCCTGCCCGAGCGCAAAGTCGAGGCCATTCAACGGCTGGGCTCGGGTCTGCTCAACAAATGCTGTCTTCGTTTTCCCGACGTCTTTTGGCACGAAGGCTACGAGCTGATCGGCCACGTCGACGACCGACCCGGTCGCTGGCTCGAATTTCTCAACCTCTACGCCTACACGGAACAGCCCGTCCTGATCGCCCTCAACGGAGGCAGCTTCGCCCGTGAGCTCGAAAGCTGGAGCGACCCCGACACCGTCGACGGTGCCATGGAAGTTCTCAAAGGCATCTACGGCAACGCCATTCCCCTACCGGAAAGCGTGCAAATCAGCCGTTGGGCCGCCGACCCGTTCGCCCTCGGCGCCTACTCCTACAACGCCGTGGGTAGCGGCCCCGCAGATCGACGAGCCTTGGCTGAGCCCGCCTTCAACCGCCTCTTTTTCGCCGGCGAGGCCACCATGGCGAGCGGTTACCAAACCGTGCACGGAGCCCTGAAGTCGGGGTTCAGGGAAGCTCGGAGATTGCTGGAAGGGACCACGTAAATTCGTAGTGAGTGATATTTCTCACAGCTTCTCCCAGCCGTAACCCGCGGATTCAAAGAAAACCGGCACACCTCCCCCCACCCAGAGTTTGGCCGCGAGCATTCCAATTTGTGAGGCCACCGACGAAGGACGATCAGCACGTCACCCGGGCTGGAGAAGCTCCGGAGCAGGAGTCTTCAGTGAGGATCCAGCCATCGACCAAATCGGCTCGATGAAGGAGCGGGCGGGCGGAAAGGTGTTCTCCGGGAAGTCGACCGTAAGATCGCCGCTCTTCAAGCGTTCAGCCGCATCGCGGTACGCCGCAAGGATGAAAGACAACGCCTCACGCATCTCGTGCCACGCTCTTCGGGTGAAGGCATGGAAGAGGGGCTTGGGTGTCGACTCTGATTTCGAGGCTCGCGCTTCCTCGGGCCGATCGTGAGGGTCCGCGTTGAGGACGGCCTCCGCCCCGAGTGGGAAGGTACCCTCCGCCCGATGCCGCACAGCCGTGTCTTCTTCGATCTTTCGCACCAGCTCCAACGCCATGGACCGCTGTTGCTCACGGCTGAGGTGTGGATGGCAAGGCAAGGGTTTTAGCTCGAGGCTCAAATGCTCCGTGAAGTCGTCCAAGGTGACGTCCTCCCCACGATCCAGGGCTCGACAGTAGGCGGTGCGATCAATCCAAATGCCCCGCAAGGGCTCGCCGGTAATTAGGGCTTCGGCGAAGGGCACGCCGGGCCAGTCGAGCGGGGAATGCACGAGATTTTCCTTGGCTCCGTGGCTCAAACAGTACGCGAGCCGAGCGGCCTGAGCCTCGGCTTCGTCGGAGAGCTGGGTGCAACGGTAGCGTTTGGGGAAAGTCGGATCTTCCCAATCGTAGAGCTTTCCGCTCTCGATAGAGAGCTTGCGGGTGAAGTCCCGCATGAATCCGGCTTGGTCTCTGACGGTTCGGCAGCTGAGCAGGAGGTGAAAATGTCCGCTCATGAAAGCGCCGCCGTGGATGTCGACGGCGTGTCGTTGTTGGGCTTTCGCCAAGGCGCCGACGATGAGGGCATTCATAGTCGGCCCGGGTTTGATGAGGTAGCGTCTTTGGATGGTTCGATTGACGATTTCGACCAAAGCACCGGGTCGGGTGTGGATACGAGGTTGTCTAGGCATTCAAGCTCTCCATTGTGAATTGCGCGCACGGGTGTTCGCGGCGCTCTTTCACTAGAGCTTGGACGTAGAAACTCTCTCGAATTCTGCACGAATTCGAAAATTGTTGAGAAAACTTTCTACTGAAAAGGTGCCATGTAATTCATCCTGGTGGTGAACGCACCCTTGACGCTACCGAAGAGCTCGGCGGCAGCCAGGGACGGCGGCAGGGCCCCGAGATTCACGGCAACGAAAGGGCCTCCGACCCGCCTCCCTCGGCGGTGTAAGGCCCGGGCTGCCAGCTCTTTTCCGGTTCCCGATTCTCCGCGCAAGAGCACCGGCACCTCAAGGTCGGCGACTCGCTCAATGGACGCACGAACCTGCGCCATAGAGCCGCTTTCGCCGACCATCTCGTCGTCGGAGTCATCGTTGCGGGCAAGCTCCGGCTAAGGCAGATAGTGGAGAACCAAGACCAGGCGATCCGCGAGCTCCACCGCCACACCCGCCCTGACCGCTTCGGCTGAAAGTCGATGGGGCGCGCTGACGACGTCTTCTCCAACCCTAATAGAGATGGGGCAATCCGCAGGGTCGAGAAGCACGGCGCCACCTCCACTCGGTTTAAGCCACAGGGGCTTCCGACTGAGAAAAGCATCTTCCAGAGCCCGGCCCCAGGGAGCCCTGGGCTGAGCGAAATCGGGTTGGACCCGCGAAATTCCCACAGCATCGCCCCGTTCGAGCTGAGAAAGGAACGCCCTCTCACCGATCCGCCGAAGGTCGAGGTGGCAAGCGATCGTCAGCGACATCAACTCGAGATTCTCAGCTGAGCCGGGATCCTTATTCGGTTTTCTCGTGGTGCTGTCCCAATTCATGGGCTCATCTTCTTCGATGAGCGATGGGGGCTCAACCCTCCCAAACCGTGCGCTCCAAACGATGTACCAGGCAGTCGTCTTCGTCGAATAGGCGACGTTCAATGGGCACGAAGCCCAATCGCTGGTAAAAACGATGGGCCCGAGTATTGCTCGCCAGTGGATCGATCAGGATGGCGGTCACCTCCGGGGGCTCGAAACAGCGCTCGATAGCCAGGGTCATCATGCGGGTGCCGTAACCGCGACCCAAATCCTCGGCTGGTCCGATCCAGATGTCGATGGCGCGCAGATTGTCCTCCACCTCACCCCAATACTGACCCGGGTCGCCCGCCGGGTCCATGATCTGAACGAAACCAATGGGGCGACCGTCGAGCTCGGCGATCAGCTGCTCACGCCACGCCGGCCGCTGATGCAGCTCTATTTCCCATTGCCAATCGCTGTCCGGATCCGACGCGACCACGTGGGGTTGCTCGTCCCAATAGCGCAGGAGCTCAGCGTCAACGGGTCGAGCGAGTCGAAATCGTAGGTCTGCGTGGCCGGGCATGGCTCAATCCCCCGATAGCGGACGCCAATCCTCAGAATTGGAAGCGGAAGCCGCCCGATAGGGTGTAGATATCGAGGTCGTCGCGTTCGAGATCGGTGTCGTATTGGAAGTAGGTCGCCCAGCCCCGTTGTAGGGTGGCGGTCAGGCCCAGGGCGACGTTCAAATAACTCCGATCCGGTCGCTCCGAAGCCAGCCGGAAACGACGCCCCGTAGAATCTTCGGCGAAGCGCGCTCGCACGATCTGTGGGTCGTCCTCGAGCTCCCGCAGGAAGGCGACCCGCACCAGCGGCTGCACCACGCCCCACGACAAGCTGTAGGGATAGGTGAGCTCCACACCAATTTCGGCCAGCAGCGATTCGAGCTCTTGCTCGTCGTAGATCAGATTGAGCAGGTCGGCGCCGGTTTCGGTGTAGGAGTCGACCGTCGCTCGTACGTAATTTCCGTTGACGAATCCGCTCAGGTTGAGAGCTTCGCCCACGCGGAAGTCGTATCCGAAGCCGAGGTGCAGGGACAGCTCATCGCCGTCGGGGGCTCCGGCGGCGACGAAACGATCCCGTCCGTTGAGGCTCGACGGCAGGTCGATGACCCGCTCGGTCTCCAAATCCGTCTGCCCAAAGGTCACCACGCCGTCGAGGTAGAAGTCCTCGCGGTACCACGAGGTGAACACGGAAAGCGACAGTCCTTCGGTATCGATGGAGCCGCCGTCTCGACGCCCCCCGAAACCCGCCAAGTCCGTGTCGGACCGGCTGTAACCGATGGACGAGCCGACCACCCATTGGTCGGACACGCGATAGTCCACGCCCGCGGTCAAACCTTGGGTCGTGAAGTCGTAGCCGGGATCGACGCCTCTCCTGGGAGCGTCACCGAAGGACGCTCGGCCGTTCATGAAGAATCCCCAGGGCGACTCGGTGGAGTCGTAGGGATCCAGATCCTCGGTGGGATCCTCTTCGTCACCACTGGCCGCGCCACCACGACGCCACGGCGATTCGTCGGTCTGCGATGAGGCGGTCTGCGATGTGTTGGCCCGCGCGTCTTCGATCGCTCGGCTCAAGGGCCGCTCGAAGCCTTCATTCGAAGAGGGTTGGCTTGCGCTCACCACCGCCTGCTGCAACGGACCGAGGGAGATGGAATCCCCCTGGACGGCAAAGGCCAGCTGACCGAAGGCCGAGCCGGCCGAGCCCCCCCGCAGGGCGCTCAAGCGGGACGTTACATTACGGATCTGCTGGGCGGGTGCCCGCAGGGTGGTTTTTGCCTGGGCTAGGGTGGACCTCGGGGTCAGCTGATCGACCACATCCCGCTGATCGTCGACATTCGCCAGCCCGTAGACGAAATCACACAGCTCCGAGTAGCGGGAGCTGCCGGCGTCGGCGCAGGATGCATCCAAGACTCCCGCCACACCGGGCTCGTCGGATCCGTCGCCACCATCGTCGCCGAGATTCTCGCTGAGGTCGCCCCGGACCTCGATCGTGTAGGTCAGGGGCTCGTCCGAGCCCACCAAACGGGCGACGATTGACGCGTCTCCCGGACGGTTGGCGAACAATACGGTCTGCTCCGCCAAGCCGTCGGCACCGCTCACGGTCCGACCTTCGTCGGGCAGCCGGGCTTGACCCTCCGCGGACCATCGGACCACCGCTCCCTCCACCGGCTCACCGCCCTCGCCGACCACCCGTGCTTGGAAAACCTGCTCCGTGCGCACGGTGGCCGTGCGCTCCAGCTCGCCCACGGCTTCCAACGCCATGGGCGTGTCGTCGTCGACGATCGACACGGAAATCTGGCTCGGGGTGCCCAGGGTCGCGCCGGCCGGATTGCTCAAGACGACCCCGAAAGCCTCGCCGTCTTCACGCACGGCGTCGTTCAGGATCGGTATCTCGATCGCTTGGGGACCGCTTTGTCCGTTGGTCCATTGGATCCTCTGGCTGAAGGCCTGGTAATCCTGGCCCGCCGTGGCGGACGCGTCGGCAGTGGACAACAACACGCTGACCACCCCCGTGCTGCCGCCGAAGCGCTCGACCTGGATCACCGCCGGGCCGGCACCTTCCATGGCAGCCTCCGCTGGGATCAGGCGGATCGAGCCCGCGGAGCCGCCGGGACCGCCGTCGGAGTCGTCGTCGACGATCAATGCTTGAGCGGTAGCGTCGCCGAGCACCGCGCCGTCCGGGGCTGACAAGTCGACGAAGAAGGTCTCGTCGTCTTCCGGTCGCAGGTCGCCGATCACCGGCACCTCCAACGTCACCGTGGAGTCGCCGGAATCGAAGTCCAATCGACCGCTGACCGGCACGTAGTCGTTGTCCGAAGCCAAGGCGGAGCCGTCGCGGGTGGCGAAGTCCACCATGACTCGGGCTTTGGTCTGTTGCTCCAAGCGCAGGGTGAAGACCGCGGACCGTTGCCCTTCGTCCCCCTCGACCACCCGGGCGTCCTCGATCGACAACACGGGCGGCTGGTCGTCGTCGATCACGGTCACTCGACCCTCCCCGTCGCCGAGCTCGGCGCCTTGGGGCTCGGAGAGCACCACGGTGAAGAATTCATCACCCTCCTCCGCGGTATCCCCCAACACGCTGACGGTGATCGTCGTGCTCGTCTCACCCGGCTGGATGGTCGCAAGGCCGGTGTCGGCTTGATAGTCGACACCCGCCGTGGCCGTGCCGTCGGCGGTGCTGTAGCTGACCTCGACGGTTCCATCGGCAGGCTGGGAAAGGGTGACGGTCAGCTCCACCTGGGTCGATCCGGAATCTCCTTCCAGCCCGCCGGCGTCGCCGATGCTGATCGTGGGCAAAGTGGCCACGTCGTCGTCGACGATGGTGCCGTCCCCGAGATCATCGGCCAAGTCGGCCCCCACCGGGTCGAAGAGCCGCACTTGGAAGACCTCGTCCCCCTCGGATTCGAGGTCGCCGTTCACCTCCACCGAAAGGGTTTGCAGGGTTTGTCCCGGCTGGAAAGTCAACTGACCCTGGGTGCTTTGGTAGTCGCCGCCTTCGACCGTCGCGCTGACGTCGAGGGTTTCGTAGCTCACCTGCACCTCCGCATCTTGGGCCGGTGCCAGGTGCACCTCGAACGTCATTTCCGTGCTGCCTTCGTCGCCTTCGTCCACCTGGGCATCCCCCACCGAAAGCTCACCGACCGGGCTGTCGTCGTCGATGATGACCCCTTCACCTTCGTTGTCGGCGATCACCACGTTGATCGGATTCGACAGGCGCAAGAAGAGATTCTCGTTCGGCTCTTCAAGGGTGTCGCCAATGATCCGGACCACCACGGTTTGGGGCGAGTCGTCGACGATGTCCAAGGTCCCGGACGTGGCTTGGAAATCGATATTGGTCGCCGCCGTGCCGGGCAGCGCCAGGAAGTCGACGCTCATGGCGGGTAAGGTCCTGCGACGTCCGGAGCTACCTAGGCTCGCCAACGCGTTGACCTCGACGGTGAAGACCATCGAGGTCAGGCCGGAATCCCCTTCCAACACCGATTGGGCGTCGACCACGCTGACGGAGAACATGGGGCCGTCGTCGTTTTGAATCGTCACGTCCCCGCGCTCATCCAAGATGTCGGCGCCGATGGCGTCGAAGATCTTGACCTCGAAAAATTCGTCGGGCTCTTCGACCGTGTCGCCGATTACGGGCACCGTGACTTTGGTGGAGACATCGCCGGCGGGAATGGTGATGAAGCCATCGGCGAATTGGTAGTCGCCATCGGCGGTGGTGGCGGTGGCGTCGAAGGTGGTCCAGCTCATGGTGACGTCGAACGGCGCCGGACCGTTCAATAGATCGATGGTCACCTCGGCGTTTTGGAAACCCGTATCGCCTTCCACCACCGTAACGTCTTGAACCACCAACTCGAGGGGCGGTCCGGTATCGTCGTCGAGGATGGTCACGTCGGCGTTGTTGTCGATGACCGTGCCTTGGGAAGGGTTGAAGATGGAAACGTTGAATTGCTCGTCTGGCTCGGGGTTGGTATCACCCACCACCGGAATCAGCGCCTTCGTGAAGGTCTGGCCGGAGAAGATCGTCAGCGTGCCGCCGGCCGGCAGATAGTCGTTGTCGCCGGTGGTGGCGGTGCCGTCGGAGGTATTCCAGTCGATCGTGACGTCTTGGCCGAACGGACCGTTCAACATGTCGATGGTGACCTCGACGTTGGGGCTGCCGGCATCCCCCTCGATCACCTGGGTATCTTGGATCACGAATTCAAGACCCAGATCGTCGTCGACGATCGTGACCAGGATCCGATAGTCGTTGAGGTTCGGCATCACGCTGCCCGACGGCATCGAGCAGTTGATGATTTCGTTCAAGGGCGTGAGTGAAATCTCAAACGACTCGTCGGGCTCGTCCATGGTGTCGGGGCTGAGGGCTATTTGCAGGTTGGCGGTCGGCGTCGCGTCGCTGAAGGACAACGACGTGGGGAATGGATTGCCCACATCGCCAGGGCCGGCATCTCCGTTGAAGTCCACATTCACGGCCCAGGTAATGCCCGACCAGGACGAGCTGCAAACCCCGGCGCCCACAAGCTCGATGGTCAGATCCAACTGGGTATCGGCCTCGGGCACAAAAATCGGCGGGTTGTCCGAGGTAACAGTCAGATCGTAGGTGCCCACCACACCGGCATGCACCGGTGGCGTCGGAAGGGTGCCCAGCACGATCCACCAGGCGACAAGCCCAAATAAGAAATGAAGCGACTTCGAGCTCAACGACGACTGGGGATGTTGCACGGCTGCCTCGGATGGGGGAATCGAATCTATGGGGTGTCTGTGGACGAAGCTTTCGATGGAATCGCTTTCGGACGCTTTGTAAATGAGGTGAATCTCGATCGAGTCTAACATCTCGAAGACGCTCCGATTTCGCACTTTGCCCGAACCCCGGGGACGATCCACCTTTGGCCCCCGACCCGGGACTGCCGGCCCTCGGTCTCGTTCCCCAGCACACGGCTCAACCCGTCTCACCACAGCGAATCCCGCTGCTGAAAGCAGCCCCATCGCCGGCGGGATGGGAGCTCGCTAGAATCCCTCCATGGCATTTACTTCGGTACAGAAAATCCGTTTCGATGACGTGGACGGCGCCGGGATCGTCTACTACCCCCAGTTCTTCCACCTGTGTCACGCCGCGTTTGAGGATTTCTTCGATACGGCCGCTCCCATCTCCTACCCGGAGCTGATAAGAGATCGCCGTTTGGGATTTCCCACGGTCGCCATCGAAAGCACTTTCACGGCTCCTCTCGAATACGGCGACATCGCCGTCGTCGAGCTGACGGTGGAGGAAGTGGGCAGGTCGTCGGCCGGCTTTCGATACACCATTCGCCGGAAGCGGGACGGTGCGAGGAGCTTTCGTGCGCGCATCACCAATGTGTTGATGAATCTCGACACCCGGCGCCCCGTGCCCTTGCCTCCGGAGCTGCGGTCGATCCTCGAGCAGAGCTTGTCGGCGGCGGACTCCGAAGACTGAACGAGCCCTGGGAGAGGGAAGGGCGATCACGAGGATCGCCCCTACCTTCGTAATGGACGGGAAGGGCGATCACGAGGATCGCCCCTACCTTCGGAATAGTCGGCTTCTAGGCGTAGGGGCGAATCTTGTATTCGCCCATTCAAACGCGAAGAGGCGCCGTAAAGGCTAGAAGCTGGGCGGCTTGGACCCGGGTGCAGCGATTCAAAAAAGGGGCCTGACGAGATCTGACAATTCGCGTACACTGAGCCGCTAAATTTTGTGGTGGACGCCGCGTCGACGACCCCACCCTAGGACCCGCTCGCACGCGATGGAGACGACCATGAGCCGAACTTCCGACAAGCCCTCCCACCGACTCGGTACCCTCGTGGTGCACGGCGGACAGCATCCCGAGCCGATCACCGGCGCGGTGATGCCGCCCATCTTCACCTCCGCCACCTACGTCCAGTCGTCGCCGGGCGAGCATCGGGGTTTCGAATACTCGCGCAGTCACAACCCCACCCGCTATGCGTTGGAGCGAATGGTGGCGAGCTTGGAAGGCTCACCGGTCACCGAAGCGCAGGATCCCAGCTGCGGGGCCTTTGCGTTCGCCTCGGGTCTGGCGGCCACCGCCACGGTGCTGGATATGCTCGACCGAGGGGATCGCGTGGTCGCCATGGACGACCTCTACGGCGGCACCCGGCGTCAGATGTCGAACGTCAAAGCTCGATCCCAGGGCCTGGATTTTCACTATGTGGATATGTGCGATCTGGAGCTCTTCGACCGGGCGATGACCGCCGACACCAAGCTCGTGTGGGTGGAAACGCCCACCAACCCCTTGCTCAAGCTGGTGGATCTCAAGGGGGTTGCGGACATTGCCAAGGCCAAAAATCCGGATGTCCTGCTGGTGTGCGACAACACTTTCGCCTCACCGATTTTTCAACGTCCCCTCGAGCACGGATTCGACGTGGTCATGCACTCGACCACGAAGTACCTAAACGGTCATTCCGATGTGGTCGGCGGCGTGTTGGTGGCGGGCAACCTCGAGCTGGCCGAGCGATTGCGGTATCTGCAGAACGCCTTAGGCGCGGTGATGGGTCCGTTCGACGCTTCTCAAACCCTGCGCGGCATCAAAACCCTGGAAATTCGGATGCGACGCCACAGCGCCAACGCCCAGGCGGTGGTCGATTTCTTGAAAGACCACAAGGCCGTGCGCAAAGTGATCTACCCTTCGCTGGAGAGCCATCCCCAACACGAGCTGTTCAAACGCCAAATGGACGGTTTCGGCGGCATGGTCACGTTTCTGATCGAGGGTGGTCTTGCGGAAACCCGTAGATTCGCCGAGAACGTCAAGGTCTTCCAATTGGCGGAGAGCCTCGGCGCGGTGGAATCGTTGGTCAATCATCCGGCGATCATGACCCATGCCTCCGTACCGCCGGAGGTGCGTGCGGAGCTCGGCATCTCGGACAATCTGCTCCGCTTGTCGGTGGGTATCGAGGCGCCCGAGGATCTCTTGGCGGATCTGGATCAGGCACTGGCCAAGACCCGCTGATCGACTCGCTACGGCGGATCTCAGGCGGGCAACAGCCCGCCTCGGCTTTGCAGCACTTGCACGACCTGCCGGCGCGCCTCGGCTTCGAGAGCGTCGAGGCTGGCGCCGGCGTCGAGCAGCATCTGCACCAAGTCGGGCAACAGGCGGCCGTCGACACTCGGAGATTCCACCGCCGTCGACAACGCGCATTCCCCTTCGCGAGTGCGATGGTTGACGTTGGCGCCGGCGTCGAGCAGCATTCGAACCGTCCGCAGCTCGCCGGCACCGGCGGCGGCAATGAGCGCCGTCTCGCCTTCCTCATCGGCAATGCTGTCCACGGCTAGGCCGCTGCCCAACAAGCGTTGTAGGTGGGCGACCTTGCCACGCCTCGCGCCGCGCTCTAAACGCCGAGCCGCGGGGTTTTGCTCCGGATCCGCGTTCGATGCCAGATGCTTTCGCGCTTTGCGAATATTCTTTCTGGCGTGGGGCACCAGCACCTCGAAGATATCTTCCGCACCCTCGTAGCCGGCGATCGACAGGGCAGTATCTCCGTCCTCGTCTTTCTGGTCGACGTCGGCCCCGGCTTCCAACAACCATTGCACGAGCTCCAGATCTTGCTCTCGGACCGCGACCATCAGCACGGTTTGCCCCATCTCGTCCCGCAGCTCGAGATCCACTCCCGAGCGCAGGAGAAGGTTGACCATGTGGATGTCGCCCCGCTCGGCGGCGTAATGCAGTGGCTCTGGGTCGTGGCCGTAGACCGTGGACGCGCCGGCTTGAATCAGCCTCGCCGCCACCGGCTCGCTGCCGGTCCAGATGGCCAGGATCAAAGGGGTCAACGGCTCTTTGGCGCTCGCAGAATCGGCGCCGAAAGCGCTCAGCACCCTGCCCATCGAGGCCATGGCCGCCTGGGCTTGCGGATCTTGCTCTTGGGCCATCTCCTGCCACGAACGCTCGCGATGGAAAGGTCGATCCGAAAGGCCGGGAACCGTGGCATGGACGTCGGCACCGGCAGCGATCAACGGCTCCACCAGCGCCGGATCCCCGGTGAGCACCGCGGCCATCAGCGGCGTACGGCCCTCTTCGTCTCGACCCTCCAAAGAGCCGCCGACGGAGGTGAGGGTCTGCAGCGCTTGTTGTAGCTGGGCCGAATCCCTCTGGCTGAGGGCGCGGAAAAGGGGTGCACACGCTTCGTCTTGGGCCGGATCTCGATCGATCGGATCCTCCACCGGGCTGAGGGTCGCGTCGGGCTCGATGCCGAGAGCTTCGTAATAGCCTTCCATCTCGGCCGCATAATAGGTCTCGAAGAAAGACACGTAATTTTCAGGCCCCACCGGATTCACCAGATGATGGCCGACCTTCTTGCCGAAGATCTGGAAGAGCTTGTCGACGGAGGCCTTTTTGTCGAAGTGTTTGATGAAGCCGGGGATTTTCGGCTTATTGCCCGGGTCGGGCGCTCCGGACGCGACCAGGTATTCGCCCGTGTCCCGGAATTGGGTCGCCAGGTCCACCCAGCGCCCTTGGTCCGGATGCTCGAAAACCGCCGCCGCGAAACCCTCTCGGGGATGGGCCAGGGCCACCAGCTGAAAGTCGTCGAGCTCTTGGCAGCCGTAGGTCCCGAGGGCTCGGAAACCGTGGGCTCTCAAGGCGTCGACCTTTTCGACGATCTCCTCGTGGTCGTCCCAGACCGGAGAGAGCTCGCGGACCAGATGAAGATGCGGTGGGCTGGCGGCGATCACCGCTTTGGTCATGAAGCCGGAGAATCGCTTCTTGAGCACGAGCCACACCACCGCGCCGACGGCCAAGAGCACCAGCAGGGCCAAGAAGCCGGACACTCCGAGAAGACCCAACAATTTGAGCAAAAGCTTCATGTGGTCAACCTGAGAAGCCCTTCAGCGGACTTTCCATTAACGGGCACCGTCGGCATCTTCCCGCAATTTCAGCGCTTGGAAGTGTTGGGCCAACGGGTCGATGACCGGGTCCAGCGTGCCCTCCATCACATTGGGCAGCTGGTGCAGGGTCAGACCGATCCGATGGTCGGTCACCCGGTTTTGCGGAAAATTATACGTTCTGATTTTTTCAGAGCGATCTCCGGAGCCGACCATCTTACGACGCTCGGCGGTCAGCTCGGCGTGGGCTTTCTCTTCTTCGGCCTGCAAGAGTCGAGATTTCAGCACCCGCAACGCTTTGGCTTTATTCTTGATCTGGCTGCGCTCGTCTTGGCACGACACCACAATGCCCGTGGGAAGGTGGGTCAGGCGGACCGCGGAATAGGTGGTGTTGACCCCTTGCCCACCGGGACCCGAGGAGCAGAACCGGTCCACACGCAGATCTTTTTCCGCCACATCGATCTCCACTTCGTCGGCTTCCGGCAGCACGGCCACGGTCACCGCGGAGGTGTGGATCCGTCCGGAGGACTCGGTTTGGGGCACCCGCTGCACCCGGTGCACCCCGCCCTCGAATTTCAGCCGGCTGTAGGCGCCCTTGCCCTCGATGATCGCGTCGATCTCTTTGACCCCGCCGACCTCCGACTCGGAGATGTCGAGGATGTCCACCTTCCAACGTTGTTGCTCCGCGTAGCGGCTGTACATGCGGAAAAGCTCGGCGGCGAAGAGCGTGGCTTCGTCTCCGCCGGTGCCGGCCCGGATCTCGAGGATCACGTTGCGGGCATCGTTGGGATCTTTGGGAATCAGCTCCTGGCGGATCTGCTCGGCGAGCTCTTCCAGCTTCTGCTCGAGCTCGCGCGCCTCCTCCTCGATCATCTCGCGCATTTCAGGATCATCGAGATCCTTGAGCATCTCCTGCGCGTCGGCCCGCTCTCCTTCGGCCTTCTGATGCTCCCGATACAATCCCACCACCGATTCGATTTCCGAGAGCGCTTTATGGGTTTCACGAAAGCGGTTGGGATCCACCGCCACTTCCGGATCCGCCAGCCGACGGGTCAGATCTTCGTGGGTTTGGGCGAGCTGAGCTAATTTTTGATGTTGCATGGTGTGCTTTCAGAGCTGGTCGGGACGGCCGCCGCCAAGGCTCGGCTTTCCAACCGGTCGAGCAAGGCCGATCGCAGCCGGGAATCTTAGCCGATCCCGCTGCACGCCTCCAAACCGGCTCAGGTTCGATAAAAGCGGCGGCTTCGATAAATTCAGCGGTTTCGACAAATCGTCGGCTTCGATAACATCGAGACTAGATGTCGACTCTATTCCCTTCCCGTCACGACGGCACCCGCCTTACGAGCTCAGCGGTTTTCTGCCGTCTCGACGGATCCGGTTGTTTCAACGAATTTTCACCCGGTTGGTATTCCCTGTGTGAAAAATTCCAGGTCCGAGCCTTCGCCCCGGACCTTCTCCTGGGTCTCCCGGTGTGGAGCTTCGTCGCCGACCCATGGAAGGCCGTCATTCGAGAGCGGACCCTGGCTTGGCTGCGGGGCGAGCTCCTTCCCCCTGCCGCCGTCTCAGCTTCCCGGGACGTCCCCGCCTTCGACGATACCCTATGGCGGTCCTGGAGACCCTGGCCGATCCGACCCGCGCCCGACGGCAACGAGTCGGCCGGCATGCAGCTGACCCTCGACCCCGTCGTTCAGGCTCGCCTGAGCTGGGGGCTAGCGGATCCGATCTGGCGCGGTCCGCACGACGGTCAGGGTCCGTTGGCGTCGGTCAACGCGACCGCACGGCGCTTGCTCGCCGAGCGACCGGAGCTGGCCAATCCGACTCCTCTTCAGGCGTGGCTGAACGGTCGCCCCCAGGCCCGTCAGCTGACCCGGTTGGCGAGTCTGGATTTGGACGGTGACAGCCTCTTCCGAGCCGAGCTACCCCATCTTCACGGCAGCAGCGGCTTTCGCCTGCTCGGCAAGCTGATGCGAGCCCTTCTGCACGACCTGAGCAATCCCCTCGCCGCCGTGCGCATGATAGCCGAGGTGGCGAGCCGCGGCTCGCGCCACTACTCGGACCCGACGAAGGTGCTGCCGGACATGATCCGCCACCTGGACCTGGCCACCGCCTCTTTGCGTCGCTTGCGATCTTTGGCTCAGATTGCGCCGAGGGTCCAGGCCCTCGACACCCCCGCCCTCTTCGACGACGCGGCTGAAATCCTGAGAAGCGAGCTCGACCGCCGGGAGCTCACGCTGGACTTGACCGCCTTGGAGCCACCCGAGCCGGAGCTTGAAGGTCGGGTCGACGCCATGCTGCTGCTCGCCCTCGGCACCCTTTTGCTGACCTTGAGCCGTTCCGGGGAAGGGGACCACCTGCGGCTCGAGGCATCGTACGACGACGAAACCTGGCGTCTTCAAGGTTTTCTCGAAAGCTCGGGCTCGCCCCGTCCGTGGTTCGCCGACCCTGAAATCGGCATCGACGCGTTGGACCGGCTGGTGAGCCCATTCCACGGCCGATGGTTACGGTTGGAGCTTGACGGCGAGCCCATGTGGGAGCTCGAAATTCCGCTCTAGGCCGGCTCGACATCGGCATGTCGAGCTGAGTTTTCCCTGAGAATTCCCCCGCTGCGCCGTGTCGATCCGGGCGTCTGTGGCAACATGGGCAGCGTGTGACGTGCATCTGCCCACGCCCTACCTACTAGACCGACCTGCTCCTCCTAGGAAGATATCCATGATCCGCCCATCCGTCTTCGCGTTTCTGCTTCTCGGCCTCTCGAGTCTCACGGCCTCCGCCGCGGATTGGCCGAATCATCGGGGTCCCGGTTTGGACGGCAGCTCGCCCGATGCCTCGCTTCCGGCCTCGGATTTCGACCTCGACTTGGCGTGGAAACACGAGCTCGGGCCCGCCTATTCGGCAGTTTCCGTGGCCGGAGGCAAGGCCATCACTCTCTTTTCCGACGGCTCCCAGGACGTGGCGATCGCTTTCGACGCCCAAAGTGGCAAAGAGCTGTGGCGCACCCCCTTCGCCGAGACCTATCGCGGCCATGACGGCTCCACCGATGGACCCGTGGGGGCTCCGACCATCGACCGGGAACGGGTTTTCTTCGTCGGGCCCTTCGGCCATTTGGTCGCCTTGTCTCTGGCAGACGGCAGAACCCTTTGGAGCCGTCACCTGCCGAAAGACTTCAATTCGCCCACGCCGATCTACGGCTTTTCCGCCACCCCGGTCCGAATCGGAGATTCCCTGCTCTTGCAGGCCGGCGGCGATGCCCCGAAATCGGTCATCGCTCTCGATCCAGCCACTGGGCACACCCAATGGTCCGTGGGTGACGACCGCTTCAACCATCCGTCGCCGGTTTACGTCACCCTCGGCGGCGAGCGGCTGTGGGTCTCGGTGGGCGCGTTTCAAGTCACCGCGATTCGCCCCGACACCGGCGAGCTCATGGTCAGCCATCGCCATAGCGAAAAACCGACTTTCGACCCCACTTATCCCCAAGCTCTGGGCCTCGGCGACGACCGAATCTTGTTGACCTTTTCCAACGAGGCGGTGCTTTACCGTTTGACCCACGACGGGTTGGAAGAGCTCTGGCGCAGCACGAGCCTGAAGGGCAGCACCGCGATTCCCGTGAGCCATGACGGTTTTCTCTACGGCTTCAACGGTCGATTCCTATCCTGTGTCGATGTCGAAACCGGCGAGCTGATTTGGAAATCCCGCCGACCCGGAGGACGTGGATTGATCCTGGTGGACGGCCACCTCTTCGTGCTCGGCTCCAGCGGTTGGCTGACCGCGATCGAAGCCACTCCCGAGGCCTATCGAGAGAAAGCCAAGATTCGTGTCTCGAGCTCCGGCGGTTATACCGCTCCAAGCTTTGCCGATGGGCATATCTTCGTGCGCAACCTCACCGACATCGCCGCCGTTCGGATCATCGGGGCCGACTCCAAACCCGACTCCAAACCCGTTGCCCGGACCGAGGAAGCCGCCTCCCCGGCGACGCAAACCGCATTCGGCGCTTGGGTCGAGAAGGTTCAACAAACCACCGACCCGGAGGCCAAGGCTCGACGGATCGACACGTTCATGGCCGAGACCCCCGACATCCCGCTGATCGAGGAGGAACGGTGGGTGCACTTTGTGTATCGCGGACCCGGCGAGGGCGTCTCGTTGGTCGGGCACATGCAACAAGACCGCGACGTGGCCGAGCCCATGCGGCGCATTCCGGGCACGGACTTCTTCTATCGCACCTATGCTCTGGAGCCCGCGGGCCGGTGGCACTATCGGCTGCAAGTGGATTTCGAGGAGCCCATCCCCGATCCCCTCAACGATCGCCTGGCTCTGGGGGAGGTCCAGCCCCATTCCGAGCTGGTGATGCCCCAATTCCGAGATCCGAAACACATTCGAGAGCCGGCCGAGGGCATGCTGCGGGGTCGGCTGGAGCCTTTCCAGCTGGAAAGCAAGGCATACGGGCAGCCGATCGAGGTCCAGGTCTATTTGCCGGCCGGCTACGACTCGACGTCGCAATCTACGGACGAAGGACCGGCATATCCCGTGTTGGTGATCCCCAACGGCGACCTGTGGTTGAAGGCTGGGGCCCAAAACAGCCTGGACCATCTCATGGCCCAGAAGGACCCCAACCCCGGTATCCGACCGGCGTTGGTGGCTTTCATTCCCTTGGACGGCTGGGTGGGTGGCCAATGGGGCGGACGCGCCGTCCAGCTTATCGGCGAGGAGCTACCCCGTGCGCTGGAAGAAACGTATCGAACGGATCGATCGGCCGGCTCCTGGAGCCTGTGGACCGTCCAAGAGAAGGCGGCCATCGGGCTCGACATCCTGCGGACCTATCCCCGTTTCGGTCGCGCGGCCTTCCAATCTCCCAGCACCTATCGAGGCGAGCTGAAACCCCTACCCACCGACCGCGACCTACGCTTCTTCATCAGCTGGAGCCGCTACGAATCGAGATCTGCTGAAACCGGATTCGACGAGGCGCAGGCTGCCCGCGATCTGCGGGACGGTCTCAAAGGCCAAGGTTTCGAGGTCCAAGGCGGGGAATTCTCAGCCGGCCCGGGTTATCGCAGCTGGCGACTCCAGACCGAGCAAATTCTGGAATTTCTATTGGCCAACGATGGCCGGGCCGACTCAAAATAGGTAGCGAAGCTCCAAGCTCAAGGTCCGGCCGTCGACATCGGGGCTTCCGTTGCCGACCGGGGAGATGGCGGCCGCGTCACGCCGAGCGTCGAGATCGACGATTTCCAGCGCCCAGCGCCACGGGCTTTCCACCGGCTGGAAGAAGAGCGCCAAGGTCCAAGCGCTGCCATCGCCGCCGTTGGGGTCGTCAGCCACCGAGCCGTCTCGATCCACGGTCTCGAAGGTATCCCAACGCAGGGTCGTCCTGAACGACTCTCGGCTGAAGGATGCCAACAGAAAACCCGCTTCAAAATCGGCGTCCACGTGAGCTTGGTCCAGCTTCCCCATGCCCGTCCGACCCCACATCCACTCGGCCACCCAATCCCAGGTACCGCTACCGTTCGTCAAGGAACGGTCGACTCCCACGGTGTAGAAACGGGTGTCCCAGGCATATTGCCCGTCGTGCAGCTCTCGATCTCCCTGATTGTCGTAGCCGCTGAGCCGCAGCGCGCCGGTTTCGCCGAATCGATACGTCAAGGTAGATGCCCAGCCCAATCGTCCGTCGAGATCCGAGCCGAAGGGCTGGGTGCCTGCATCTTGTTGAGGCTCGAAACCGCCACCCGGCTCCAAACCGGGCAACGGCGGCAGGGGCAAGGTCTCGTTGAAGACCGTCAGCCGGTCCCCCATGGCCCAGCCGCGCCAGGCGAGCAACGTTCCGGCCGTGTCGTTGCCGCCGAAGGTCGCCACCGTCCAGGATAGGTTGTCGACGTCACCCACCGCCCATTGGTACGAAGCTTCGACGCCGGTCAGGCGAACCTCCTCGCCGATCCACGAGTTGAGCGCGGAGAACGTCAGAGTGTAGGGCGAGGCCCACGCCACATCGATGTTTTCCCGGGAGGTGGGCATCAAGAAATGGCCGAAGCGAAAACGCAGACGATCGGCCGAAGCCAAGGTCGGCTCCAGCTCCAAGAACGCCTCGACCACCCCCGCCGGCTCACCCACATCCCCCGGTCCTGCCAGCTCGTCCGGCTCCGCCCGGGCCGTGCCGTGGAGATAGGCACTAACCAGGGTCGACGGGCGCCAATCCAGGGTCAGATCCGCGCGTCCCAGGGCGTAGAGCTCGGCGCTATCGATCGACGCCGGGTCCGAGCTCAAGTCCAAGCGGCCGAATCCGCCGTCACGCCAAGATGGGGTCCCCTCCCCCTGGGTGACCCGTGCCGCGACCTGACCCTTGAGCTCGAGGGAATCGGCCCAAGCCCGGGTGCCGACGCCGGTGAGCCCCAAGGCCGACACGCAGACACCGATCATCGATCTGAGGATCCATGTGCCGAACTGCCACTGATGAATCTGTTGCCACTGATCGCCCTGTTGCCGCTGGAAAAGGAGTTTATGAGGCCAACAACATCTCAACATCGCACCCTCGTGCTTAAGTGCATCGGACATAAGTACATGAAATTCGCCGACCAGCTCGACGGTTAATTGGGCCGAAGGGCCGAGCTCTCTCGAGATTTCAATTTTTCCGCAATCGCCGCGGATGCTCGGTGGCCGGGAGCTTCGTTACAATGCGCCCCTGACCGATCTTAAGGCCCAACCCGGGAGAAACCCATGAGCCCCGAAAACGAATCGCCGGCAATTGACGACAACCCGCTTTCCACCGAGCTTACGCGCACCACGGGAATTGAGATTCCCCTAATCTGCGGCGCCATGTATCCATGCAGCAATCCAGAGCTGGTGGCGGCGGTCTCCGAAGCCGGCGGCATGGGTATCGTGCAGCCGCTGTCCCTTGTCTACGTGCACGGGCACGAATTCCGCGCCGGCATGCAGCTGATCCGCAAGCTGACCTCGAAACCCGTCGGCCTGAACGTCATCGTCGAAAAGTCGTCCAAGGTCTATCTGGAACGCATGCAGCGTTATGTGGACGAATCCATTGAAGAAGGGGTTCGTTTCTTCGTCACCTCCCTGGGCAATCCCCGCTGGGTGGTGGAAAAGGCCCACGCGGTGGGCGGTTTGGTCTACCACGATGTGGTCAACCGGAAATGGGCCCAAAAAGCCATCGACAACGGGGTCGACGGCATCATCGGCGTCAATCAGCGAGCCGGGGGCCACGCCGGCGACCACAGCGCCGAGCAGCTCTTCGAGGATCTCGGGGATTTGGGTGTGCCCCTGGTGGCCGCCGGTGGCATCGGTGACGAGCAAGATTTCGTCAATGTGATGGCCATGGGCTATGCCGGTGTGCAAATGGGCACCCGCTTCATCGCCACCCGCGAATGCAACTCCCATCAAGACTACAAAAAAGCCATCGTCGACGCCGACGAAGAGGACATCGTGCTCACCGAGCGTCTCACCGGCGTGCCCGTGGCGGTGATCCGGACTCCCCACCTGGACCGCGTGGGTTATAAAGCCGGTCCCATCGCCCGCTGGATGCTGCGCGGCCACAAAACCAAGCATTGGATGCGCATGCTCTACTCGCTCCAAAGCTTCTGGAAGCTCAAGAAAAGCGCCAAACGCAGCTACTCGTCGAAAGATTTCCTGCAAGCGGGCAAAAGCGTGCACGGCATCCACGACATCGAGCCCGCGGGCGACATCGTCCGCCGATTCGCCGACGCTCTAAAGAACGCTCGAGCCTAGCTCGAGCTCAAAAGCACAGGGATCGACGGGTTTTCCAGTGGCTTCAGGACCCTGGGATAAGATCCGTCCATGGCACGACGCTTCTTCAACACCTCCGGTCCCTGCCGGCCTGAACGGCACTACATGCTACCCGCCGAGAAGCGGGTAGCGAGCCTTCGACCGCTGATCGACGATGAGGAATACTTCGTCCTGCACGCTCCTCGCCAAGTGGGCAAGACCACCTCTCTTCGAGCCTTGGCCGAGGCGTTGACCGCCGAGGGCACCTACGCCACTTTGCACACCAGCTGTGAAACCGGCCAGAAGCTGATTCCCGATCTAAACGGCTCCATACAGGCCATCCTCGATTCCCTGGTCTCCTTCGCCCAGAAGTTTCTCGCCCCGGAGCTGCGGCCACCGGCCATTGATCGAAATATGGTGCCGGAATCTCGACTGTACGATCTGCTGAGCCGATGGTCGAAACAATGCCCCCGACCCGTGGTGCTCTTTCTCGATGAAATCGACGCCCTCTACGACGACGCGCTGATTTCCGTCTTGCGCCAGCTACGAAACGGATTCCAGCTTCGGCCTGACGATTTTCCCCACTCCGTCGCCTTGGTCGGCTTGCGGGACGTACGCGATTACAAAATCATCGCCCGGGGCGAGCACGCCACCCTCGGCACGGCGTCGCCCTTCAACATCAAAAGCGATTCCCTGCGCTTGCCCAACTTTACCGCCGACGAGGTCGCCGAGCTCTACCAGCAGCACACCGACGCTACCGGCCAAGCCTTCACCGATGAGGTCAAGGCCGCCGCTTTTGAGCTGACCCGCGGTCAGCCCTGGCTGGTCAACGCCTTGGCCCGCCAATTGATCGACACGGTCGTGCCGGATCGATCCCGGGAGATCAGCACCGACCACCTTCTCGTCGCCAAGGAGATCCTCATCCGTCGTCGCGACACCCATCTCGACTCTCTCCTGGATCGCCTACGGGAGCAGCGGGTTCGTCGAGTGCTGGAGCCGATCCTGGCGGGCGAGCTTCCCGACGACGACGTCTTCAACGACGACCTTCAATTTGCCAGAGACCTGGGGCTCGTGGAGATGGGAGAGAGTGGGCTCGAAATCGCCAATCCCATCTATCGAGAGATCATCCCGCGGGCCTTAACCTCCGTCGCCGAGCACTACATTCCCATGCGCCGTGCGTCCTACATCCAATCGGACGGACGTTTGGATTGGCCGGCTTTGCTTGATGGATTCGTCGCTTTTTGGAAGCAAAACGCCGAGTGGATGCTCCGCCGGCAGCCCTACTCCGAAGCCGCCGCCCAGCTGGTGTTCATGGCCTTCTTGCACCGCTTGGTCAACGGCATCGAGATCGGGCCCGAAACCCTCGATGCAAGCTCCACCGTCGCCACCGTCGACCGCGAATTCGCCGTCGGCAGCGGACGGGTGGATTTGATGATCCGCTGGCCCGTCAGCGGGCAGACCACCCAACGCTTCGCCGTCGAGCTCAAAGTCCGTCGCGACAAAGCCGGAGATCCGCTCCAAACCGGCCTCGACCAGCTCTCCGACTACCTGGACCGCCTCCAGCTAGACACCGGCACCCTGATCCTCTTCGACCTACGAGCCGACGCCCCGCCCATGGAAGAGCGCTGCTCCCAAGAGGCCCTGGACCATCGAGGACGAGCGCTGACGGTCTTGCGGGTGTAAACAGTGGTTGCAATCCGAGAGATCGGCAGACTTGGTGTAGTGAGGATCATCTAAGAGATGCCCAAGCCGCTCGCTGAAGTCCTCACCCCCGAAAATGGTCTGATATTCAGAGTCACCCACATCAAAAATCTACCGTGGGTGCTTCGCAATGGGCTCCACTGTCAGAGGTCCAATGCTCGCGATGAGGAATTTGTGTCGATCGGCGATCCGGAGCTGATTCTCAAGAGAACCAGTCGAGCAGTACCCATACCGCCCGGTGGTTCCCTCAACGACTATGTACCCTTCTATTTCACGCCTCGTTCGCCCATGCTGTTGAACATCAAGACGGGTCGAGGCGTGTCCAAAAGATCCAATGACGAGCTCATCTTCTTGGTCAGCTCCTTGACAAGGTTGGAAGGGCTACCTTTCGTCTTCACTGATTCTCACGCCTATCTACAAACCGCTCGCTTCGAGTCAGAACTGTCCGCGCTCGGCCGGATCGACTGGAACTTGCTCCAGAGAAGCGATTTTCAGCGAAATCCTGAGGATCCTCTAAAACTAGAGCGCTATCAGGCAGAGGCTCTCATTCACCGCCATTTTCCGGTCGACTTGCTGTGGGCTGTTGCCTGTCACTCGGAAGAAGTTAGGGGTAAAGTGAACGAACAGATTCGGCGCTGCGACCTAGACCTGAGAGCTCTCGTTCGACCCAACTGGTATTTCTAATGCTGACCTACACTCAAGGCAATCTTCTGGAAGCCGGCACCTCGGCCCTCGTGAACACGGTCAATACGGTGGGAGTCATGGGCAAAGGTATCGCTCTCATGTTCAAGGAGGCCTTTCCGGAGAACTTCAAGCGATATGCGGCGGCCTGCAAATCGGGAGAGGTGCAAGTCGGCAAAATGTTCGTCACGGAAGGACCGGCGCTGAATGGTCCTCGATGGATCGTGAACTTCCCCACCAAAAAGCATTGGCGGAATCCGACCCAAATTGAATGGGTGCGCGAAGGATTGAAGGACCTGCGAGAAGTGATCTTGAACAACAAGATGGCTTCGATCGCAATTCCGCCACTAGGCTGCGGCAATGGTGGCCTGGAGTGGCATGCCGTGCGGTCCATGATCGAGGATGCTTTCGGAGATCTTGCCGAAGTCGATGTGGTCGTCTATGAGCCGACGAAGAAATACCAAAACGTCGCCAAACGGGAAGGTGTCCAAAAGCTGACTCCACCCCGCGCGTTGATCGCCGAGCTCATTCGACGATATTGGATTTTGGGTTTGGATTGCACCCTGCTCGAAGTGCAGAAATTGGCCTGGTTCTTGGAACAAGAGATCGTCGCCCGAGGACTCAAGAATTCCCTGGACCTACGATTTGTCGCTCATCGATACGGCCCCTACTCCGACCGTTTGCGACATCTTCTCGATCGTCTGGACGGCAGCTATCTCCATTCCGAGGTGCGCATTGCGGACGCGAAACCCACGGACCTGATCTTCTTCAATACGGAAAAACGCGAAAGGGTCGAGCTCTATCTCCGTTCAGAAGCTTCGGACTATGCCGAGGTCTTGACGGCGGCAGCGGATCGAATCGACGGCTTTGAGTCGCCCTTCGGTCTGGAGCTGCTGGCGACCGTGGATTGGTTGATCAAGAAGGAGCATCGGCGCCCGGAGCCGGCGGATATCAAAGCCGGATTGGCGAGCTGGCAGGGTGGCAACGGGGCGGCCGAAAGGAAGCTCAGTCTCTTCGACGATCGATCCTTGCAGATCGCTCTCAATCGCTTGGCTCCCGGCGGCTCAACGGCTGCCGACATCCACTAAGCCAAATCTGATCGGCTGACGCGAGCATCACGCGGCCTGCCAATTCTCCCCATGAAACTAAAAACGGGCCGGAAAGCGACGTGTCGCTCTCCGGCCCGAGGTTTTTCGCTGCTCCGTGATCAGTCCGTGCAGACCTCGAAGTTGTCGAAGACCGCGGTCGACGGGGTGAGCGCGTCGTAGCTGACCACGTTCATGCCCACCAGCAGGGTGTCCGGCAGGCTCGACGCGGTGGTGGAGCCTTGGGCTCCGCCCGCCGGCTGGTGCCAGGTGGCTCCGCCGTCGTAGGAGTATTCCGTGCTCAGGGTGTTGCCGCTGCGCTGGATCGCCAAACGAACTTGCCTCGGCGCGCCGGAGATGTTGGATCCCCAGGCGATGTCGCTTTGGCCGCCTTCGGTTTGGCGATAGCGGAATTGCAAGACGGAATCCGCGGCGCTGGTGCCGTTATCCCAATAGGGCACCAGCTGAGCGATGTATCGCGGCTCGGAATAGCCGAATCCGGTGCGCACCATCAGGCCGGCCTTACGGTACGGCCCGCCGGTGGTCATGCCGGAGCCGTCCACATCCACCTCGACCCGGAAATCTCCCTGGAAGTGGTTGAAGACGAAGACCCCGTGGTCGGAGCCGGCATAGAGGGACGACCCGTCACCGGTGATCGACAACGCGCCGCCCTGCTCCACCACCGACATCTGATCCGCGTCACCGAAGGTGGTTTGGAACCAGAAGGACGCCAGGTTGTCGTTATCGAAGTTGTCGGAGTGGTGGCTGCAATCGGGCGACGGCCCGTTATAGGTCACTCGGAAGCCGAAATCCGCGTCCAGATATTGTTGGCCTTGGGCCACCGAGATGATCGCGTATTCCTGGGTGTCGGTGCCGTCGGGGTCGACGGTGGCGGCGAAGCTTCCACCCAAGCCGAGGGCTGAGTCGATCAACAACCGGTAGTCGCCCGGCTCCACGGCCGGGAAGAGGTAACGACCGTCCTCACCGGTGTAGACCGTGAAGATCGGCTGATTGGAGAGCGTCCGCAGCTCCATCTGCACGTTGTCGAGCAGGGGCTCGCCCTCGCCCGCCACGCCATCAGCGTTTTGATCCCACCACAGCAGACCTCCCACCGAAGCCGGAGCGCAGAGGGAGAAGTCGTCGAATTCCGTGGTCACCGCCTCGGCCGCGTCGTACGACACCGTGTTCATGCCGATGTAGACCGTCTCCGGCAACGCCGACAGGGTCACGGCACCGCCGGTGCCACCCACGGGCTGAATCCAGGTCGCGCCTTGATCCAGGGAGTAGAAGGCCTTGACCGTCTGGCCTTGGCGCTCGATGGCCAGGTGCACGCGCTTCGCCACGTGGTCTCGGTTCGACGCCCAGGTCAGGTCTCCGCGGGCGCCGGGAATGGCGCGATAACGGAATTGCAGGGACGTGGTGCCGGTGTTGTTCCACGACGGCGCCAGCTGGGCGATAAAACGGATGGCGTTGGCATCGAGACCGGCCCGCAGCATCAACCCACCCTTGCGGTAAGCACCCGTGCCGAGCATGTTGTTGACGTCCACCACCGCCTCGGCCCGGAAGTCACCGGTGACCGCGCGATAGAGGAACCCACCGTGGTCGGTGCCGCTCGAGAAGAGCGAGGTGCCATCGGCGGACAGCTGTAGGACATCGGTTTCCGCCACAGACACCTGGTCCGCGTCGCCCATGGCCTGAAGGCTCCAACCCGTGTCGACAAAGCCGTCGTCAAACGGATCAGAGAGGCAGCCGTCCACGGGCTCGATCGGCGGTGGCGGCGGAATCTCCTCCTCACCACACACTTCCATTTCGGGGAAAACGAAACCGACGTCGTTGGTCAGCTCGTAGGACGCCACAGCCATGCCGACGAAGGCGTTGCCGGAGGTGCTCAGGGTGACCTCACCGCCGAGACCACCCAAGGGCTGGAACCAGCTGGATCCGCCGTCGGTGGAGACCTCGACCACGAAGAGATCGTCCCGTTTCTCGATCGCCAAGCGGTCGATACCGAAGGAGCTGATGGTGCTCGCCATTTCCGTGGCGGGCCCACCGGCCACCGGACGGGCGTCGAATTGAATCGACGGACCGTTCGGATGCCCGGGCACGTGCATCACCATCACCCGGACGGCCAGGGGATCGAGACCGTAGCGCACCATCAATCCACCTTTCTGGTACGGGCTGTTGGAGTAGTCGACGATCTCGGGCACCGGAATCTCCACCCGGAAGTCGCCGTAGCCCTCCAAATCGAGGTAGTTGAATCCCGCGTTGTCGTTACCGTGGTAGAGATCCGAGGTTTGGGCCCACAGGGTGGAGCCGTCCACCGACAGCCAATCCGTGACGTTGATGGCGTCGCCGAGGGCGGCGGTGGTGACGTAAGGCGTCTCACCGCCGACCTCGTCGCGGAAGTCATACAACTGACAACCGGTGATCGGACCGTCCGGATTGGGATCCACCGGCGGCTCGCCCGGGTCGACCCCTTCCGTGGGGCAGATAGTGGCCCACGTGAAGTAGTACCCCGCCTCGTAGGTCTTCTGTGAAGACACCACGAAGCCGGCCTGGGCGTCACCGGAGGTCGAGACGGTCTCCGCGCCGCCGAGGGCGCCGGTGGGGATCGTCCAGGTGTTGCCGCCGTCGGTGGAATATTGAGCGGTGACCCGATCGCCCTCGACCTCGATGGCGATATCGGTAACCCCGGTCAACGGGATCGGATCCGCCAGATCCCGGCCCGCCTGGCCGGAGCCGGGGCGAATCCTGAATTCGAGGCGGCTGTTTTGCTCATCGCGCACCACCATCACCATGGCGGCTTGGGCGTCGAGACCCCAGCGCACCATCACGCCGGCTTTGGCCAGCTCCGGGTCCCCGTTGGCCGGGGTGGGCAAGGGCGTTTCGATGCGGAAATCACCGCTGACCGTCCGTTGGGCGAAAGCTCCGTTGTCCGAGGTCCCGCCGAGGGAGCTTCCGCGCCCCTCGATGATCGAGCCGAAGAAGTCGTCGGCGTAGTCGATGGCCAAGGTGGAGTCGCCCAGGTTGGTCGCTGAGAACCCGGGCATGTCGCCGAATTCATAACGAAACTCGAAGAACTCGCAATCGGCCTCGGGCAAAGCCGAGCCTGAAGGCAACACCGTGACGTTGAAGCCACAAGAGCCGTAACGACCACAGGAATCCGTGGTGCTGCAGGTGACGTGCACCGTGCTCTGGTAGAAGTTGAAGCTGTCGTCCGGATAGTGATCGCTACGACGACAGGTGGGCGTGGGCACGGCGGAGTCACAATTGTCGACCGCCGAGCTGGGCGCCACGTAGGGCACGTAATTATTGTGGGAGAAGATGTCGTCCGGGCAGCCCTGGAGGGTCGGACCCTCGGCGTCGAAGCGGGTGCTGACCAAGGTCGATCCCACCAAGCCGTCAACGTCCTCCGCCGCGATCAAAATGGTGTTGTCGCAGGCGTTGAGGCTGAAATCGTCGACGAACGACGGCGACTCGCCGCAGTCCGTGCACAGCACGTTGGGGCTACCGCCGTTGAGCTGGGTCGATATTTCTTGGATCGCGGAGGTTCCAGTCACCACTCCCGATAGGGTCAGATCCGGCGATGCCACACAAGCGGACGCTCCATTCACCTGGACCAACGGCGGCACTGCGTCGCCGCTCAAATCGTAGGCGATGAGATATCCACGGTTGTCGTCGCCGGTGTCCAAATGGGTGACGTAGGCGGTATTTCCATCGAGCTCGAGTCCGCGCCCGGTCCAGCTGAGGCCCGCCAAACCGCCGTAGAGCAAACGGGTCTCGGCAAAGGAATCGTCGGCCTGGCGCTCGAAGAGGTAAGCGACGGTCGTGCCCCCCGATAGGTCCCGGCCCGAGAGCAAAACCCGATCTCCTTGCACCGCGATATAGCTGCCGAGATTGCGGCTGGCGGCGCCGTCGGAAGCCAGTAGATAGGCCAGCTGGGTCCAAGAGCCGTCGGATTGACGCTCGTAGATCCACGCGGAGCCGGAATTCCCACCTTGATCGTCGGTGAAACCGCTGCCGACGCCCAGGATGTCTCCGTCGAGGGATAGGGCGTCGCCGAAGAAATCCGCCGAATTCAGACCGATCGGCTGAAGGGTTTGGACCTCGTCGAAACCACCTGTGACCGCGTTTCGCTCGAACACCACCACCCGACCCCGGCTGTCGTCGAGATTGCGCAAACCCACTGCCAACCGATCACCGTCCAGGCTCAGACCGCCGTATGGATAGCGTGCTCCGGTATCGAAGGTCCAAGTGCCGAGGAGCGGCCAGCCACCGAGCCCGTCGTGGCGGAAGTGATCCACCACCACCTCATTGCCTCGGATGGAGCGCACTACCAAGTCGTCGCCGTCCAGCTCGGCATCGACACCGAATCGCTCACGGTCGGCGGCCGGCGGCGTGACGGTAGCTTCGAGCACAAACGCGCCACCCTGAAGTCGATAGATCGCAACGCTCTCATTGCCCCGATAGGCGTTGGCCACCATCACCGCATCACCGGAGACGTCCACTTCAATGGCATACCAATAGTCGGTGGCGTAGCCCGGGGTGATCGTTTGGAACAGCGCCCATTGGGAAGGCGCGGTCTGCTCAAAGACATAGGCCACCCCCTCAGAGGTGCCCACCGCCAACATACCGTTGTCGGCCGCGGGGAAACGACCGAAGCGTTGCTCGATCGCCGGATCTGGAGATGCAATGACCCCCGCGGGATTCAGCGTCGGTGTGCTTCCCAGCATCACGGAAGGTATGAGTAGACACGCACAAAGCAATAAGGTGGAGAGGTAGCGAATCCGGCTGCGGCCCATGGGGACTCCTTTCAATGGCTCAGCTCATGCAGAGACCGTTCGACGAGAACAACTCAGGACAATCTATTCGGCAAGGAGATTTCGACAAGAAAAGTCTGACAAGAGAAGCTAGGGTGGCACGGGCAGTATTACGGCAGGCATTACAACCAGACTCATAGCCCTAGATCGCTATTCTATGGGGACGAACGGTCGTCCCTAGCGGATCAACCCAGGGAGAAAGTCCCTGGAACCTGACGTTTCTAGAGATCAGGGCGAGAAATCGGCGAGAAAAGGATCATTCGCCTGCAAACGCTTTTCAGGGGTTATCCGGACCGAACGCTCTCAGATGACCGGTTTCGACTCGACTCAGAGATCCATCACTTTCTCGATGTCCGGATCCAGACGAGCGGGTTTTGAGGCAAAGGAAATGCCGAAGAAGAGGGTGACCGAGATCAACAACGCCAGCGCGCCACCGCTCACACCGTATGGGATCTTGACGTCGAAGAGCTCGACCACCAGATTGAACGCCAGGCTGACGATGATCGCCACGTTGGCGGCCAGGGCGTTGCCCCGCTTCCAATTGAAACCAATGGCCACCGTCGGCACCAGGGCCGCGCCGAAGGTGCCCCAACCGAAGGCCCCCAGAACCGCCACCAGCCGCGCGTTCTCGAAGTGGGAGTAGAGGGCGAACGCGCCGGCTACGAGCGCGATCACCACCGTCGCCACACGCGCCCAAAAAAGCTCATGGCCCAACGCCCGTCCGCGCACGGCGAGGGGAATGTCGTGCACCACCGCCGCCGCGCCGATGTTCAAGAAGGCGTCGGCGGTGGACATGATCGCCGCGAATAGACCCGCGAAGACCAATCCAGCTAGGAACGGGTGGGTGTAGGTCTGCAAGAAGACCGCCGCCGCGGAATCGGCGCCGTCGAGCTTCGGGTGGGCGCCGCTGATCACCAGGGCGCGCATGGCCAATCCGATGCCGATCCACAGCAGGGCCGACAGCGCATAACCGGCGAGGGAGGCCACCGGCACCATGCGGGCGTCCTGCACCCGCTTGAGCATCATGTTTTTAGTGATGATGTGGGGCTGCCCCAGGCCGCCGACCACGAACAACAAATACCAGGACAAACAGCCCAAGATGCCGAAGGTGCCCCAAGGTCCGGCCGCCTCCGGGTCGTCGGCCATGATGATCGTCATCGCTTGGCTCGGGCCGCCCTCGACGCTCGACAGCGCCGCCAAGAAAACCAGCACCCCGCCGACGATCATGATGCCCCCTTGCACCACGTCCGTATAGACCGAGGCGATGATGCCGCCGGTGACGCAGTAAAACACCAGCACCACCAAGGAAATGATCACGCAACCGACGAGATCGATATGGCCCAGGAAGGTGTTTTCCAACAAGCTTTCCAAGACCGTCGCCATGGCCAAGAGCTGAGTCGCTAGGTAACCCATGACCCCGAGCAGGATCGCGATAGCCGACAGCAGGCGAGTGGTTTCGTTGCCGTAGCGGGCGGCGATGGCGTCGGGCAAGGAGCTGGTGTCGAAGAGCTCGGCGAACAACCGCAACCGCTTGGCCAACATGAACGACGATGTGGCGAAGCCGATGGCTGCCGCGACGATCATCCACACCGAGCTCATGCCCATGGCGTAGACCAGCCCAGGCCCGCCGACAAAGGCGAATCCACTCAGGGTGGTGGAGAAAATCGCCATGCCGGTGACGATCACCCCCAGGCTGCGACCGGCCATGAAGAAATCTTGGGCGGAGTGGGTCCTGCGCATGGCCCACAGGCCGACGCCCATGCACAGGATCAGGTAGGCGCCCACACACGACAGGATGATCAGCTCGCGGTCACCGCTCATCGCCGATCCTCCGCGTCGCTGCTGCTCGACCTAGACCTGCGCTCGAGCACCAAGCGATCGAAGGCGGCTTGGTCGTCCTCCGTCAGCACCCAACGACGAAATCCGATCACATACAACGCGATGAAGAACGCGGGCATCGGATAGAGCAAATAGAGCATCACCGCAGTGGGCTCCGGCAGGGCCAGCACCAACGACGGCTCGGCCTGGCCCAGATATCGTCCGTAGGCGACCATGAGCAAAGTCCAGATCGCCACATAGACCGCGCCACCGAGCATCAGGGGTTTTCCAAGACCCCGAAGGTCCGCCCGTTGTCGCGTTCCTAAAGCGATCAAGCTGAGGAAAAACAGCAGCTCGAAACCGCCGATGGCCCAGCCCAATCCGAGACGTCCACCGTGACGCTCCGGTCCCGAGCCGCCGTGAAGAAGACCCTCCACTTCCGGGTGGGGCATGCCGTACGAAGCCGGGGGTTGGGGCAGAGCGAGGGCGATGACAAAGAGCACCAGCAGGCCGGCGGCCGCGGCAAAGGCCGGCCAAGCCCATCGGTCGTCACCGGGAAAATCACCGGGAAAGATGACGGCCGAAAGGTCACCGGCGACGTCCGGGTCGCTCTGATGCTCGGTGGTGCGCAAGTCTTTGGTCACGGCAAGATCTCCCGCGGTCGGCCCGCAATCACCGAGCCGAGGCTCCATCGGCTCACCGACCGAGCAGCAACGGCTCCAAAAAACGGGGCGGCAATGCTTTGATAGTCGCCGCACACTAACAGCTCGCCGGACCCACGGTCACGACCTACGGTTTTCGAGCCCCTTTGACGCGTCGATCAGAGGGAGATCCATCGGCTGATAAGCTCAGATCATGGTTCCCTATCGCACCTCGCAACCCCCGGTTGCCACGTCTTGCAACCCTAGGTTGCCACGTCCCGCAACCCCTGGTTGCCAGCTCTTTCCACCAGGCCAGGAGATTTCGCGTGAGCCACCCGAAGCTTTTCATTCCTTTCATCGCTCTCTGCGCGCTTTTGGCGGCAGGCGGACTCACCGCCGCCGAGCCTGAGGCGCCAGAATCTACCCAAGAATTCACCCATGAATCCCCCCATGAATCCAAAGGTGCCGACCTCCATTCGGACCATGCTGCTACCGCGAGCTCTGCCATGTCCGGCTCGGTGATCGCTTGGGATCCGGAGCTGCGGGTGTTCCAAACCCCCGCAAAGGACCAAATGAGCCGACTCGCCGAAGATCTTCGGGCCGCCTTGCTCCAAATGCCGATCGCAGCCACAAAAGCCGAGAAGGTGCGGGTCCGAGACGGCGTCTACCGGATGGGTTTGGGGGTTGAAGGCATGAGCATCTCCACCCATCGGGTCGACGCCGACGGCAATCCCGTCGCCGCCTGCGTCCAAGTCGGCAGCCTGCTACCTGAAGCCCAGACCCTGCCGGAGGCCCCGGCTTCGATCACCCAAACCCCGACTCCCGAGCGTCCTCGATCCCTGCCGGCCACGGAAGGCTGGGTGGAGCAATGAGCCGCGTGAGCCAATTGAGTCGGGCAGCTCGAGTATCGGCCCTGGTGCTCGTCACCAGCCTTTGGATGACCGCCGGCGCCAGCGCCCAGGTCACGGGCACCATCGGCCTCGACGAAAGCCGTCGACCCGGCCTGAGCGACGACGGCAAGCCGCTGATGTACGCCCCAAATCCCTACGAGGGGGGATCCTCTGTCTCCCATTGGGACGTCACCGCCTCCCCCAACCTGCTCATGGAGCCGTCGATCAATCCGGATCTGCCCCTTCTCCAGGTGGACCTCACCGACGAGGTCTTTCAGGATTTGGGCTGGTCCGTGGCCGAGACCCTGCAACCCGGCCAGCCTCTAGCCAAGACCGCGAGCTTCAATATTTGGCGAACGGACAACGGTTTCTTGGACCCGACCCCATTCTCGGGTGCTCCGGGCAATAGCGCCACCACTCTGGGTGAGGCCCGGCTCAACGTGGTCGGCACGGTGCTCGCCCGCTGGGGCCAGATTCTCAACAGCACCATACCCATCGACGTCGTCGTGAGCTGGTTGTCCTTGCCCTGTGACCAATTTGGAGCGGCGCTGGCCGCCGCCGGACCGAGGTTCGTGATCTACAGCGACACCAACGAGCTGCCCCTCAACGAGACGTGGTACCACGCGGCCCACGCCGAGTCCCTATTGCTCGACGACATCACCGGCCCACCGGACGACCCGATCAGCCCGGGCGGTGACATCTCCGTGGCCGTCAATGTGGATATCGACAGCGGCTGTTTGGGAGCCGGCACGAGCTTCTACTACGGACTCGACGGTAATGCCCCCGCCAACCAGATCGATCTGGCGGTGGTTATGTTGCACGAGCTGGGCCACGGTCTGGGCTTTTCCACCGTAACCAACGGCCAGAACGGTGTGTTCAACTCTGGCATGCCCGCGGCTTTCGACCACTTTCTCTACGACCTGGATCTCGGCAAAACTTGGGCCGAGATGACCACGAGCGAACGAGCCGCGTCCGCCACCAGCGTGAATCGATTGGCGTGGAGCGGCATCGAAGCGTCCGCTGCTGCCCAGGATTATCTGGATCCCGGCGTGCCTTCCCTCACCCTCAGCGGGGCCGGATCTCTCGACGGCGTCTACGACGTGGGCACCGCCAACTTCGGAGCCGAGGTTTCAGGGTCCTTGAGTGGTGAGATCGCCTGTTACGAAGACGGCGAGGGCGCCCCCTTCGACGCGTGTAGCGCGGCCACCAACGCCGGCGAGCTGGCGGGCAAGATCGCGCTCATCGACCGCGGCATCTGCGATTTCGACGTCAAAGCGGCCAATGCCCAAGTAGCGGGCGCCGCCGCCGTGGTGATCGCCAACAACGCGGGTGACCAGCTGATTCAAATGACCGGCGACGACCCGTCGATCACCATCCCGGTGGTCAGCGTCGGCCAGAGCGTCGGCTCGCAGATCCGCGGCGTCGCCTGCGCCGACAGCAACTCGGTGCTGCTGCGCGGTGACCGCTTCGAGGTCTCCACGGATTGGAACGACGGCACGACCATGACCGCCGCCGGACCCGTAAAGCTGACGGAAGATACGGCGTATTTCTGGTTCTTCGACCCGAACAACGTCGAGGTGGTGGTCAAGGTGCTCGACGGTTGCGCCATCAACAATCACTATTGGGTCTTCGCTTCCGGCCTGACCAACGTGGGCGTGGAAGTGAACGTCACCGACCTGCAAAGCGGCTCGTCGAAAAGCTACCAAAACGCCTTGAATCAAGACTTCGTGCTGATCAAGGATATTGAAGCCTTCGACTGCCCTTAGTCGACGTCCCCTTCTGCGGCCCGCTGTCGAGCGACAGCGGGCCGCAGACTCGAATTTCAACGGAGACCCGCCGTGTTGTGGATGACCTGGACCTTGCTCGCCTTGTTGGCAGCGCTGCTCGTTTACGATTTGGTGCAGCGAAAACACGCCATCCTGAGGAATTTCCCCCTCATCGGCCACCTCCGATACCTCTTGGAAGCGTTTGGACCCGAGCTGCGTCAATACATCGTCACCGGCAACGACGAAGAGCGTCCCTTCAACCGGGATCAGCGCCGTTGGGTGTACGCCTCCTCCAAGCAACAGAACAACTATTTCGGCTTCGGCACCGACACCGAGCAAGAGCAAGTCGAAAACTTCCTGATCATCAAACACAGCGCCTTCCCCCTGCACAGCCCGTTCAAGGGAGAAGAGGGCTACGATCCGAAATACGAGATCTCGTGCGCCAAGGTGCTGGGTGAGTTTCGCCAACGCCGTCTCGCGTTCCGGCCGAGCTCGGTGGTCAATATTTCCGGCATGAGCTACGGCTCGTTGTCCTCGAACGCGGTGGAGGCCATCAATCGGGGCTCCGCTATCGCCGGCTGCCTGCACAACACCGGTGAGGGCGGGGTGTCCGATCACCACCGCCACGGCGGTGAGCTGATCTGGCAAATCGGCACGGGTTATTTCGGCTGCCGGGCGGCGGACGGGAGCTTCGATCTCGAAAGGCTCAAGGACACCGTGCAATCCGCGAAAATTCGGGCGCTTGAGATCAAGCTCAGCCAGGGGGCCAAACCCGGCCTGGGCGGCGTGCTGCCCGCGGCCAAGATCTCCCCGGAAATCGCTTCCATCCGGGGCATTGCCCGCGGCAAAGACTGCATCAGCCCGGCCGTGCACAAAGCGTTCAGGGACGCCTCCGAGCTATTGGACTTCGCCGAGCATCTGGCGGAAGAAACCGGCCTGCCCGTCGGCATCAAATCCGCCGTCGGTCAGGAAGGCTTTTGGATGGAGCTGGCGGATCTGATGGTGCGAGACAGCGGCCGGGCTGTGGACTTCATCTCGATCGACGGCGGCGAGGGCGGCACCGGCGCGGCTCCTTTAGCTTTCAGCGACCACGTTTCCTTTCCGTTCAAACAAGGGTTTGCCAAGGTCTACCAAATCTTCCACCAGCGGGGTGTCGCCGAGCGGGTGGTTTGGAACGGCTCGGGAAAGCTGGGATTTCCTCAGTCCGCCCTGCTCGCTTTCGGGCTCGGGTGCGATTTGATTTCCGTCGCCCGCGAGCCCATGCTGGCGATCGGCTGCATTCAGGCCCAGCGCTGCCACTCCGGTCATTGCCCCACCGGTGTCGCGACCCAGAACAAGTGGCTGGTGCGCGGTCTCGACCCGACCCACAAAGCCGCCCGACTGGCCAATTACGTGATGACCCTGCGCAAGGAGCTGCTCGGCCTTTCCCGCGCTTGCGGTGTGCTTCATCCGTCCGACATCACCCTCGATCACCTGGAAATCCTCAACGGAGAGCTCGGCTCGAGGAGCGCACGAGAGACATTCGGCTATCCAGAAGCTTAGCCGGCGATGGTATCCTCAGATGGCCGGAACCGGTGGCATCGACCGTCGGCTCCGGTAATCACCCGATCCCCCCTGGGCCCTTTCCCTGAATGCTCCCAATGTTCCCCCACCCGATATTCTCGGCCATGCTCTCGAGACCCACAGCTTGAAGCTCATCGTCAACACCGGCATGCGGGTCGCGGACCGATTCACCGTCCTGCGATTTATCGCCGAAGGTGGCATGGGAGAGGTCTACGAGGCCCGCGACGAGGTCCTCGGCGAGCGGGTGGCGCTCAAATTCCTCAGCCACCGCAACCTCGGTGACGAAAACGTCACCCGACGCTTCCGTCGCGAGATCCAGCTCGCGCGCAAGGTCACCCACCCCAACGTGTGCCGGGTGTACGACGTCTACCAGCACCACGCCCAAGTGCCCGGCACACAGCAGAGTGTTCCGGTGGCTTTCGTCACCATGGAGCTGCTCAGCGGCGAAACGCTGGAAGACCGCATTCAAAAGGGCGGAAAGCTGTCGGAAACCGAAGCCATGCCGGTGATCGTGCAGATGTGCCGGGCGCTGCAAGCGGCCCACGAGGCCGGCATCATCCACCGCGATTTCAAGAGCAACAACGTCATGTTGGTGCCCGGACGCGACGAAGGACGCCAACGGGTGGTGGTCACCGATTTCGGTCTCGCCCGGTCCATGGTGCCCAACGATCCGTCTCGCACGCCGTTGACCGCCGACTCCTTGATTCTCGGCACCGCCGACTACATGTCACCGGAGCAGATCCGCGGGGATCCGGTCAGCCCGAAGAGCGATCTCTACTCCCTCGGTGTGGTGATGTTCGAGATGCTGACCGGCGGCAAGCCGTATAACGCACCGAATCCCATGCAGCTGTTGGTCAAGCGAGTGAGCGAGCCACCGGCTCGACCCAGCGAGCTCACCCCCGGCATTTCCCCGGCCTGGGAAGCGGTGATCATGTCCTGCTTGGCGGAGGATCCGGGGGAACGGCCGGCTTCCGCCGAGGACGTCGTGCAGAGCTTGGAGATCACCGAGGAGCTCAGCGCGCTCTATCCGCCGGTCCGGCGGGACCCACCGGTCCAAGATACCTCCGAGATTCCCCTGCCCGAGGAGGAATCGAAGAAGACCCGCCCCGGCTGGCCCGCGCTGGCGGTGCTCGTCGCGTTGGCGGCGCTCGCTTGGTGGGGCTCTCGGGACGCCGGCGACGCCGATCGGCCGGCGCGTTTCAATCCCAAACGGTTGTCGTCCGCGCCCGGGGTGGAGCTCGACCCGGAGATCTCCCCGGACGGTCAACGGATCGTCTACAGCGCCGAGCAAGACGACGGTGGCTTTCGACTGGTCGTACAAGGGCTGAGCGAGGGTGCGGTGCCCGAGGTGCTCGACATCGGCGAAGGTCAGGCTTTCGAGCCCATCTGGTCTCCCGACGGCAGCTCGATTCTCTTCCATCGACGACCGGACCAGGGTATCTGGCAGATCCCAGCCGGAGGTGGCCGGCCTACTCGATGGGTAGAGCACGGGAGCCGCCCCTCGTTCTCGGCCGAGGGTGATCGACTGGTCTTTCAAACCGGATCCTCGCCCCTTTTCTCCGACACCACGGTCCCGGCTTTTCCTCCTTCAGTGATCGCTCTGCTCGACGTCGAGAGTCGATCCCAGGAGCTGTTGACGGAGCCCAACGAGCCCGACGGCGGCCACGGCGCTCCCCTTTTCTCGCCCAATGGACGCTTTGTGGTCTTTGCCGCCTCCCGGCGCTCGATCTCCGAGCTGTGGGCGGTGGAGATCGACACCAAACGTTTGATCCCCATCTTGCGGGTTCCCGCGGCGTACGATCCCGCGATCTCGGCCGATGGTCGGTCCCTCTTCTTCGTGTCCCGCCAACGGGAGGTCAAAGGTCTGTGGCGGGTCGAGATCGACCCGAGCACCATGGAGCCCGTTTCCGTGCCCCACGAGGTCGCCGGTGTCGGCCTTTCCAGCGTTCGCCAACCGAGCCTCGGGCCCGACGGCAAGCTGGTCTTTGCCGCTTATTTGACCCGCAGCAATTTGTGGAGCGTTTCGGTGGACGCCGACGGCTCGACCACGGCGCCCCCACGGGCGTTGACGGTCGGCAACGACCGCTACAACCGCCCGGCCTTTTCCCCGGACGGACGCTTTTTGGCCTTCGACCATTGGAAGCTCGGCATCGACATCGATGTTTTCCAGCTGAATCTCGAAACCGGTGAGCGGCGCCCTCTGACCCGCGGCAACCTCACCAACAGCCACGCCAGCTGGCTGCCGGACGGCCGAATCGTCTATTCCAAAATCGACTCCACGGGCAAAACCACCGTCCAACGCCTCGATCCGGTCACGGACGAGGAAGAGATGCTTTTCCAATTGGAGAAGGGAAACGATTGGGTGAAGGTCTCACCCGACGGTCGGCAAGCCGCCTTCCATTCCTCCCGGGGCGGCGAGGATCTGGACATCTGGATTCGTGACCTCGAGCGAGGGCCTTCGTGGCGATTGACCTTCCATGCCGAGCAGGCGGGATTCCCCGCGTGGTCCAGCCGCAGCGACGCGGTGGCCTATCACGTCCGGGTCAAGGACGGCACCCAGCTCTGGCTGGCGCCGCTGAAAGCGGGAGAGCCCCGCATGTTGGTCGACGCCCCCGGAGACAATTGGCCGTTCGGCTTTTCCGACGACGGCAAGAAGGTCGTATTCGCCGGACGCCGCGACGGCCGGTGGAATATTTATTGGGTGTCGATCGAAGACGGCGAGATCCGAGCGCTCACCGACTCCCCGAGCCTCACCGGCTACCTGCGCTACCCCACTTGGTCCCCCAACGGCGACCAAGTGGTCTACGAAAAATCAGAAACCACCAGCGACCTCTTCCTGGTGGAGGATTTTCGCTAGGGTCAAACCACGCCGTAAGACAACATCGCCTCCGCGACTTTGACGAATCCGGCGATATTGGCGCCCTTGACGTAGTTGGTCCAGCCATTGCCGTTGGAACCGTATTCCGTGCAGCGCTCGTGGATGTCTTTCATGATGCCCTGCAGGCGCTCGTCCACTTCTTGTCGGCTCCACGATATGCGCAGGGCATTCTGGCTTTGCTCCAAACCGGACACCGCCACCCCGCCGGCATTGGCGGCTTTGCCCGGTCCAAATAGGACCTTGGCCTCGAGAAAGGTGTGCACGGCGTCGCTGGTGCTGGGCATGTTGGCGCCTTCACAGACCCCGATCACTCCGTTCTTGACCAGCGTCTTCGCGTCGTCTCCGTCCAGCTCGTTTTGGGTCGCGCTGGGGAAGGCGAGATCCACGTCCACACCCCAGGGCCGCTTGTCCTCGTGAAAGCTCGCGGACTTGAATTTGTCGGCGTATTCGTGGATACGACCCCGTCGGTTCTCCTTGAGATCCTTGAGGAACGCCAGCTTTTCCGGATCAAAGCCATCGGGATCGTGCACGAAACCTGAAGAATCCGACGCGGTGACCACCTTGGCGCCGAGCTCCACCAGCTTCTCAATGGTGTAGGTCGCCACATTGCCGGAGCCGGATACCGCGCAGGTCTTACCCTCCACCGAGTCGCCCCGCTCCTTGAGCATGTTTTGCATGAAGTAAACGGAGCCGTAACCGGTCGCTTCGGTGCGGATCAAGCTGCCACCGAAGCTCAGGCCCTTGCCCGTCAAGATGCCGGCGAAGCGATTCTCCATGCGCTTGTACATGCCGAAGAGGTAGCTGATCTCTCGCCGACCGACCCCGATATCGCCGGCGGGAACATCCGTGTCCTCGCCGATGTGGCGGTGCAGCTCCACCATCATGGATTGGCAAAAACGCATCACCTCATGATCGCTCTTGCCCCGCGGATTGAAGTTGGAGCCCCCCTTGGCACCTCCCATGGGCAAACCGGTCAGCGAGTTCTTGAAGACCTGCTCGAAACCGAGGAATTTGAGCACCGACAGATTGACGTCGGGATGGAAGCGAAGGCCTCCCTTGTAGGGACCGATGGAGTTGTTGAATTGAACCCGCCAAGCTCGATTCGCCCGAATATTGCCGTCATCGTCCTCCCAGGTGACCCGGAAGATCACGATCCGATCAGGCTCGGTCATCCGTTCCAAAATCTGCGCTTGTTGATACGAAGGGTGGTCCAAGTAGAACGGCATCACCGTTTCCACCACCTCTTGGACCGCTTGCTGGAACTCCGGCTCGCCGGGATTTCGCTTTTCCAGGCCCGCCATAAACTTCTGGATTTCCGTTTCGATGCCCACAATAAAGCTCCCTTTTCGGGTCATCCAAAAACACGTCGACGCGTCGCCGTCTCCTCAGCTGGAGATCCCGGTTTGGCGTCGTCGCTAGAAGAGCGAATGAGATTCGCCATACTCATAGATCTTTCCTAGCACTTTCAAACGCCCAGGTCTATCGTTAAGACACCGGAGCTCGTCGGGGTCTGCCGAGCAGTACCCATTCCTGGTACCATCCGGCCCTCGCGTTCCGTTTCCCAAGCTGATCCATGACCACCCAAAAGACACCCGAGCCACACCCAACGAGCCGATCCGGTGCGCGCTCCATCGCCATCAATCTGCTCGTCTTGACGGTCACGGTGGTCCTGCTCCTGGGGGTTATCGAGCTGACCTTGCGGATCACCGATTTTCGCTTTGTGCTGACCCCGTCGGACATCGAATTCGGACGCCCGGATCCGCTGATGTTGGAGATGGGATTCGAGGAAGACGACGACCTCTTTTGGGTGCCCAAGGGCTATTGGCAAAAGATCGAGATGCTGACCGAGCAGCGACCTCCCCTGCTGCTGCTCGGCGATTCCTGCACCCATCTCGGCCGCTACGATGAGCGCCTAGCGGAGCTGACCCAAAGGACCCGCGGGGCTCCGCTCCATTTCGGCAATCTGGCGGTCGTCGGGTGGTCGTCGTACCAGGGCCGTCGGCAAATGGAGCGGGATGTGCCGGCTCTCCAACCCAAGGTGGTGACGATCTACTTCGGCTGGAACGACCACTGGATCGGTTTCGGTCTCGAGGACCGCACGGTCGCCCAGGTCAAACAGATTTTCTCCAGCCGTTGGAGCCATCTCCGAACGGTGCAGCTGCTGACCAAAGCCACGGTGGCCTATCGGGCGGGTGACACCGACTTCCCCAATCGAGTGTCCCTGGCGGACTTCGAAGACAACATGATCACCATGGTCACCAAAGCGCAGGAGATCGGAGCGATCCCGGTGGTCATCACCGCGGCGTCGAATCATGTCCGGGGCAAGGAGCCCAAAAGCCTCAAACGGCGATGGTTGCGAAACCTCGACGACCTGGTGCCACTGCACCAAAGCTATGTCGAGGTACAACGGCGGGTCGCCCAGAATACCGGGGCCGTGCTTTGTGATCTCGAGGCGGAGCTGGCGACCCTCGACGCGGAAACGCGCAAAGAGCTGTTCATGCGCGACGGCATCCACTTCCGCAAAAAGGGCCAGCGCAAGGTCGCCGAGCTGCTCGACCAATGCTTTGAGCGCGAGCAGCTGTGGCCGGTGATTCTGGAGCCATGAGCTCGCAAGAGCGGGGACTCTCCGCTGCCGAGCTCTCGCCGGAACGGCTGCTGTTGTGGGTCGGCACCCTCGCCTTGATCGTGCGCTTCGCCTTTTTCTCGGAAATGATCCAATCCGCCTTCTTCGGCGTGCCGATCCTCGACGAAGCCTTCTACGACACGGTCGCCCGCGCCCTGGCAGCGGGGCAATCGATCTCCGAGCTCAATCCCGCCTTCCGGCCCATGCTCTACCCCGCGCTGTTGGCGGTGATCTACCAGATCGTCCCCGACTGGGGTTTCGCCCTGGCGATCCTGATGCAACATGCCATGGGCATCGTCACCTCCATGCTCGTCGCCATGCTGGCCCGTCGGCTCTTCGGCTCTTCCATCGCCGGTCTGTGGGCGGGCGTGCTCTATGCGTTGGCCGGGCCGCCGCTCTACTTTGAGAGCCAGCTGCTCAACACCGCCCTCTTCACCCTGCTGGCAGCGATCTTCTTGACCCTACCGACCGTCGACCGTCTCGGGCTGCCCGCCGGCTGGAGGGTTTGGGGCCTCGCTGGTCTCGTGCTGGGGGTGGCGGCGCAAGCTCGGCCGAACGTCTTGCCGGCCCTGCTGATCGGCCTGCCGATGGTGCTCTGGAATCCGTGGAAAGCGCCGCTGCCTCGTCGGCTGGGGGCCTACGGGGCGATGCTGGTCGGCACCGTCGGCATCTTGGTGCTCGCGGCCCTCTGGCACAGTCACCATTTCGGACACTTCCACCTCCTGCCCACGTCCGGCGGTGTCAATTTCTACCTCGGCAACAAAGCCGGCGCCGACGGCATGATTCCCCGCCAGGACCGACACGCGGCCTATGGCGACGGCTACCGTGATTCGGTTCAGGTCTTCTCCGAGCAGGTGTTCATGGAGGAGACAGGATCCACGCCGCCTTTAGATCCCGGAGCGGTGTCTCGATTTTGGTATCGGAAGACTGTCCGTGAAGCGTTGGGCGATCCGCTTCGCGTGCTCAAATTGATGGGCCGAAAAACGTTGTTGTTGTTGTGGAACCACGAAATTCCCAACAACAAAAGCTACCAATTCATGGCCACCGAAGCGTCTCGGGTGCTTCGCCTGCTACCCGTTCGATTCGCTTTGTTGTTGGCCCTGGCCTTGGTGGGGGGATGGGTGGCCTGGAACCAGGGAGACCGACCCGGGCTCGTTTGGCTGCTGCTCTTCATCGCCACCTACGCCGGCGGGATCTTGCTCTTCTTCGTCAACGCTCGGTATCGCGTGCCCCTCTGGCCCGCCCTAGCGGTGTTGGCGGGGGGTGGCGCGGCGGCCGCCTGGACCTCCCTGCGGGATCTCTGGCACCGGCGCCGCGGACGCAACTCTAGGACCGCGCTCCACGCCCCGCCGATCGCTTGGATAGCCGCGGCCGTCTTGGCTTTGATCTCGACGGTCAATTGGCTCGGTGTCGAACCGGAAACCCCCTATCGAGACTACTTCTTCCGCTCGATCGCCCATCAGCATCGCGGAGACCTAGAGGCCGCCCGGGCAGACGCCCAACGGTCCGTGGACTTGGCCCCGGAAGATCCCGCGGCCCACTTCCAGCTCGGCACCCTCAGCCTGAGCCTGGACGATTTGGAGACCGCCGAGCGCCACTTGAGCGTGGCGACCCAATTGCTTCCCACCGAGCCCCGGGTGCTCAACAACCTCGGGATCGTGCTGGAAAAACAGAAGGAATATTCCCGGGCCTTCTTGGCCTATGTGCGGGCTACGGAGCTGGGCCCCGACTTCTCAGCCGCCTGGGTCAACCTCGCTTTGCTCGAGCTGAGAGCCGGCGAGGTTCGGCGGGCGGCCAAGAAGATCCAACACGCGGAGAGCTTGGGGGATCGCTCCGTGCCCCTACAATGCGCTCGGGCGTTTCTGGAAATCAAGCGGGGTCGCCTCGAAATCGGCCAAGCGATTCTCGCCGGGGCCATGAAGAGGGACCAAGAGCTGACCCAACGCTTGGTGGACGAGCATCGCAAACCCCTCGTGCTCGAGCGCAAAAGGAACAACAGCCCTGAAGATGCCGGCGGCTCATAGCCCGTCCGCTCAATTCAAAGCGGAGAGACGATCCATGGTCCGCCGAATCCGCGCTCGATGGCCCGAGGGCGCCATTTCAAAAGCGATGCGATAGCAGTCCAGCGACTCGCCGATTTCCCCTTGCAAGGCCAGGGCCTCGGCGAGGCTATCGTGGGCATTCCACGAGGCCGGGTAGTCTTCCGCGTTCTTGCGGAATAGCGCCGTGGCCCGTTCGAGGTCGTTCTGCTGAAATAGGTAGCAATATCCGAGGGTGTTGACGTCCTGCTCAGTGCCGACCTCGAGCGCTTCTTGCTCGAGATCTCGCGCGGCCTTCGGTTGACCCAAATGATGGAGGCGGCTGGATTCCTGAATCAGCTGCCGGAATGGTCGGTCCATGGAGCGGTCTCCTTGCGTGACACTGGATCGGCGTAAGCTCGACACCCAACGCGGGCTCGATGACGGAGGTCAGCTACTTGGACAAGCCAACCTCCCCACGAGTTCCCGCGGGGCTCAGGTCACCTTGGAGCGGACTTGGAATCGCGGTTCTAGGTAGATGCTCGATTCCAGGACTCGGCGCAGGATTTCGACCGCGTCCCACAGGTCGACATATCGTTGGTAGAGGGGGCAGAGGCCGAATCGGAGGATGTCCGGGGACCGGAAATCGCCCACCAATCGATGCTCGATCAAGGCCTGCATAACCTCGTAACCGTGTGGATGGGTCCAACAGACCTGGCTGCCCCGGAGGTCCGCGTCCGCCGGGCAAGCCGGTGAAAGCCCGAGACCGTCGCACCGTTCCGCCACTAGGCGCAGGAAAAGATCCCCGAGACGGACCGACTTTTCCCGCACCTCTTCTAGGCTGACGCCCTGCCAGACATCCAGGGCGGCGTCGAGGCTGGTCATGGCCAGGATCGGCGGGGTGCCACACATGAATCGGTCGATGCCGACCGCGGGTAGGTAGTCGCGGTTGAAAGCAAAGGGATCGCGGTGCCCGAACCAACCGGCCAGCGGGTTCACCGCTCGGCCGAGATGTCGTTCAGCCACATATAAAAACGAGGGCGCACCCGGTCCGCCATTGAGAAATTTATAACCACAGCCGACGGCGAAATCCACGTCGTGCTCGTCGAGGCGCACCGGCAGGGCACCGGCGCTGTGGGAGAGATCCCAGAGGGCGAGGGCTCCGGCGCGGTGGATCGACCGGGTGATCTCCGCCATGTCGAGCAGACGGCCCGTGCGAAAGTCCACCTGCCCCAAGCTGACCACCGCCACGTCGCTACCGCGCTCGGGATCGAGCAGATAGTCCCGCAGCTCGTCGACCCCCACGTAGCCCACCCGATAGCCCTGGCCCCGCAGCCCGGCCAGCCCCTGGGTGATGTAAAGGTCCGTGGGAAAATGGTCCGCTTGGCAAAGCAGGGTCCGACGGCCTGGACGTAGCTCCGTGGCCGCGGCGAGCAGCTTGAAAAGATTGACCGACACCGAATCACAGACCACCACCTGCTCGGGATCCGCGCCGATCAAGGGTGCGATCCGTCCGCCGATCCGTCGCGGCAGCTCGATCCAACCGTGGCTGTTCCACGAGCTGATCAGGTCCTCGCCCCATTGTTGATCCAACACCCGATGCAGATGCTCACGGCTCGTTTTCGGCAACGGTCCGAGGGAGTTGCCGTCAAAATAGAGCAGATCCTCAGCCAGCTGGAAGTGGTCGCGACATCGAGCCAAGGGATCCGTGCGATCCAGCTCGGCCAGCGTCTCTCGGCTCAGCGCCTTTTCGCTTTGTTCGGCCTCCGGCATGTTCAGGCTCCCCGACCGAAAAGGGTCAAATAGGCCTCCAGGGTTTCCAAGGCCAGCCGGTCCGCCGCCGTGCTCACCACTCGAACGCCGGCGTGGCGCAAGCTCACCCCCAACGCGCGATTGGCCTGCAGGATCTCCAACGCCGCGGTTTTGGCGAAGGCACGGGGCGCGGTATCGGGCACCCCCTCGGCCAACGCCACCAGCTCGGGGTCCTGAAGATTGATCAGGATCGGCCGATGCCGTCGTTCCAGGCGCATCATGGATCGACGCAACAGCTCCGCCGAGGCCAGATCCACCACCGAGGTCAATAGGACCACCGTGGAACGTCGCGATTCCAGGGCCAAGGCGGCTTCCGCGGCCAAATCAAAGGCGGGCTCCACCGCCCGACTTTGAAGGTCGTAGACCGAGCCGTAGGCGGCCTGCATGCTGCGCGAGCCGCCGCGCACCCTCACCTGACGATCCAGGCGATCTGAGAACGCCGCCAAGGTCACTTGGTCGCCTCGACCCACGGCGACCCGGGTCAGGGCCAATGCCGCGGCCAGGGCGTGATCGAGCTTCGAACGCTCACCGTCCAGCCCGGACATGCCGCGGGCACAATCCAAAAGCACCACCAGCCGAGCGCCCCGTTCCCAAGTGTCCTCACGGGTCACCAAACGGCCGTGACGGGCGGAGGCTTTCCAATGGATGCGGTTCAGGGCGTCCCCGGGCAAATACTCTCGCAGGGCGTAGGGCTCCGTGCCCAAACCTTGGATCCGCTGGGGGTGGCGACCCAAGGATCGACGCTGGGCGAGCAACAGCAGCTGCCCCACCTTGCCCCGCCAACGGATCTGCGGGTAGACCTGGCGCTCTTGACCGTCCAGGAGCGTCCGCTGGTGCCAGGCCAGACCCCAGGGACCGAGAGCGCGACCCACCAAAGCGCCGCAAACGTACCGGCCACGGCGTCGGGGTCGAATCCGATAGCTCCAACGCTGCCGACGCCCCGGCAACATCCCCAGCTCCGTACGGACCGGGCTCTCCGCCAGGGCGGGATGCAAAGCCTCCCTCAACCGGAGCTCGAACGCCCGCTCGCCCGCGGTTTTCAACACTACCTCGATCTCCGAAACCGCCCCTTGGGCCAAGAGCTCGGGCCAGCTCCGCTCCGCCGACACCACCAGCTTCGACGCCCTGTGATGGTCCCAAAGCACGGCAAACACCAAAACGACATCCAACGCCAAAGCCAAGTAGGCCAAGGCAGGCACCACCGCACCGACCATGCACAACACGGTGGTCAAGGCGAGCAAATAAAAAACACGCATCGAGGGCAAGCTAATGGCTCCGGTTTATTTAGGCACCTCGACGGAATCCGCGAGATCTTGGAGGATGCGTCGGCTGGAGTGGCCTTCGAGCTCCGCTTCTGCGCCGAGAATCAATCGGTGCCCCCAACAGGGCTGCAAGCCTCGCTTGAAATCGTCGGGAATCACAAAGGCCCGGCCGTCCAAGATGGCGAAGGAACGGGCGACTTCCAGCAGCGCCAAGGCTCCCCGAGGGCTCACCGTCAGCTCCAGGTGGGGGGATTCCCGCACCGCGACGGCGAGGCGGCGCAGGTAGTCGAGCAGGTCCTCGGCCACCCGAACCTCACGGGAAGCGTCGCGCAAGCGGGCAGCGACGTCCGCCGTCAACACGGGATCCGGCAGCCCGCCCGGCCGCCGATCCACCTCCGGCTCCAGTGCCCGTCGATACAGCTCGAGCTCGTGATCCTCGGACGGCAACGACATCTCGATGCGCAACAGGAAGCGATCCAGCTGCGCTTCCGGCAACGGGTAGGTGCCTTCGAATTCCAACGGATTTTGGGTCGCCACCACGAAGAACGAAGGGTCCAAGCCGTGGCGCTCACCGTCGAGGGATACCTGCCCCTCTTGCATCCCTTCCAACAACGCGGCTTGGGTTTTCGGCGGGGTGCGATTGATTTCGTCCGCCATCAGAATCTGGGTGAAAATCGGACCCTGCATCCACCGGAACGCGCCCTTTTCGCGATCGTAGACGTTGGTGCCCAGGACATCTGCCGGCATCAAATCCGGGGTGAATTGCACGCGACGGAAATCGAGCCCGAGGGAGGCGGCGAAGGAACGCGCCAAGAGAGTCTTGCCGATGCCTGGAATCCCCTCGAGCAGAGCGTGTCCGCCCGCCATGTAGGCCGCCAACAATTGCTCGGAAGCTTGCCGTTGACCCAGGACGTGGTCATCGATCGCGGCCAAGACCCGCTCGACGTCCGGCGTCCATTCCAGGCTGTCCGTTTCGGCTTCCGCCCCTGCCGCGGTTTCCACGGGGGTCTCATCGGTCATTCGAATCTCCCTTTCTAGGATCCATTTCCTGAGCCCGGGTAGGTTCAGGTGTGCTGAGCTTTCGAGCACTGAGCTTTTGGGTGATGAATCTATGGGCACTGAGCTCTTGGGCAAGATGAATCAAGCTCGGACCGTCGGAGACCTGCTCCGCCGTCTGTCCAACATCCTCGGGCTGCGAGCCGGAACCTGCCGCCGGCTGCGATTGGGGGTAGAGCTCCGCCATGCGGGCGACCATGTGTCGGGCTGCCGATCGGTGATGACCCAGCCGATGGTGCAGAGTGCCGAGGTTCTCCAAGAACTCCGCGGTCGAGCCGAATCGCGCTGGGCGCTCATGCCAAACCGGGCCGAATCGACGGGCCAGAGCCCACACCCCGAGACCGTAGATCAGCGCCAAATGCAGGAAGAACAAATCCCATGACACGTTGGATGCGCTGTTTTTGACCAAGTCCGGGTGCAGCATGCCGTGGTGATACTCATCCACCCACCAGCGGGTTTTGGGGCCACGGCCCTGCGACCACCGGTCCAGGAGCGCCAAATTTCCCGCGGTCAAGATTTCAGCGTTGGACCACAGCACCGCCGGTATCGCGAGCACGTGCCCGCCGAGTCGCTGATAACCGAAAATCAAGGGGATGGAGCCGTCCTCGGCCGATTCCGACCCCTCCGTTTGAATGATCGCGTCGAAGTAGATCTCCGCTTTGGACGGTGGGGCCGGGGCGACATCCAAAGCCGGAATCTCGACCCTCACGCCTGCCGATACGTGGTCCGGATTAGGCTGCAATTCCCATCGCTCGTTCCGGTGTCGCCACCAAGCCGACGGCGACATCGGCGCCGGCTCGCGGAGACGTCTCAGGCTGCCCAGACCCAAAGACTCCAACACTGCGGCTTCGTCCACGGACCCGGAGTATCCGCTGTAGGCCACCCACACGGTGCCGCCCTTGCGCAAAAAACCGGACATCTTGTGCAGCTCGTCACGGCTCAAAGACCTTTGCCAGGGAAAGGTCACGACCCAAACGGTCTGCTCGGCCGCTCCGAGCTGTGCTTCGAGGGACTCGTCCCAAGGCTTTTTTGCAACTTCCAAAGAGATGTTGTGACGCTCCAGAGCTTGGCGGAATCCGTACCAACCGTCCTCACCCCTCGACACCACGCTGGAAATCGCTCGATTCCCTTCGGATCGAACGAGCAGGGTCAGGGTGCCGATCAAGACAAGCGCCGCCAGGAGCCAACGCCACCTATTCATGCCGGCTCCGGTGTAGAGCTTTCGTCGATGCCGGAGTCGGATCCACGCAATCGCTGCCACAACCCGTCGACTTCTTGGATGGAGGCGCCGCCGGTGCCGTAGGCCAAGACATCGAAAGCACGACCGAGCGCCCTCAGATCGTTGCGACCCACGGCCCGCAACAGCTCACGGGTGGTCCACGAAGGATCGACCTCGCGGGCTTGTAAACGACAAGCCCACCACCACCAGAGGGCCTTGAGAGCGGCAGCGGCATCACCCCGGCTCAGGCCCTCTTCTATCCGACGCTGCCAGTGGTCGACCCCGAGCTCTTCGGGCGGTGCTTCGAAAGGCTCGCTCGATGTATCCGTGGTCACTTGCCAAGGTCGATCGGCGAATCGACGCACCAGCAGGACCACCAAGAGGATGGCCGCAACAACGACCAAGAATCGGGTTCCTTGGATGATCCAACGACCGAGCTTTGGATCCAAACCGCCTATTCGAGCTGAGAGCCACGAGCTGCCGAGCTCGGAAAACCGTTGGGCAACGTCGGCAAGATAAGCCATCGGCCCCGGGCTCGTCGCCTTGGTGTCGACCCCATGGGCCTGCAAGCGGCGACGCAAGTCTTCCTTGGCTCCCTGCTCGCCGCCGGCTGTGCCGGCACCGCGCGATGGGCTCGGATCGTCGACGTCCGATGCTTGGGCATAGGCTGCAGAACCGAAACATGTGATCAGGCACACCCAAGCCGCGATCACACCGACCGCCATCACACAGACCGCGATGCCGTGGCGTCGGTTGCGGATCACGACACCTCCGGCTCAGCCAAACCTAGCGAGTCTGCAGCCGTCAGCTCATCGATCGCCTGCCGCAGATCCGTCCCGTGCCGCCGGCGCTCGAATTCGAAATAAAGCATGCCGTAGCCGAAGGTCCAAAAAAACAAAGCGACCGAGGACGCCAAGGTCGACAGCATTTGGGTCGGCACTTGGAGCCAGACTGAAGACGCCAAACCCTCCAGCTCCTCAGCTCCACCTCCGGCCGCCTCGCGCAACATCACATATTGCTGCAAGAGCGCCAAGGGAGCTTGCACCAGACCAGTCACCGCGGTGTGGATCAACCAGCCCGCCAGCATCAGCGCGCTGACCTGCAAGAAGTTGCTGTCGGCCATGCGGCCCGTGCCGTTCCACCAGGTCATTTGAGCGCTGCGTCGGATGGCGTCCGAGCCGTATTTCTCCTCGATGATCATCACCGGCAGAGTCAAACTCAGCAGCGGCCACACCAGCAACGCCGGCACCAAACACATGACGAAGCTGATGGCGTAGAGAATAGTGCTCAGCAGAAGCGTCCAAAGCACCCGTCCCCGAAAGGACACTCGCCAGGCACGACCCATGTCGACCCCACGACCGCTCAGCGCGTCCATGGAAGCCACCGACAAAGCCGTGAACGCCAACATATTGACGATTGCGAAGACCAGGACCGCCAGAAACATGCCTGTCATGACCAGAAAAACCGCTGGGCTCGAGGGCGACGAGACCTGTGAAAACCTCGTCATCCATACGATTTGGACCAGCGCATAAACACCCCCGGCCAAGGTCAAGGTGATGCCGATCGACGGGAAGATTCGACGGAAATCCAGCCGTGCTCGAGGAACGATCTGATCCAACAAGCGACGAAACGGTGTCAGCTCATAAGTGGTCAACGATTTCCTCCCGTCGAGAGCTCAAACACCACAGGATGAAAACCAGCTCCAAAAGCACGCCGACTCCCCATTTGGTCACGGGATTGAGCAGGGTGGAAGGGGAGACGAAGCCCTCGACGAAACCGAGGACCAGAATCCACGGCAAACAGCCCATCAGGACCACCAAGCTCTCCTTGCCCGCTTCCCGCAGGGCCACGGAGCGGGGAACGTCCGTGGCCCGCACCATCGCCGCTCCCATGTGCAGACCCGCCGCCGCCGATACCAAGATCATGGTGATTTCCAACGGGCCGTGGGCGCCGATGAACTCCAAGAGCGCATGGGACATGGAGTAGTGGGCGGTGAGCGCCAGCACCGAGCCGAGCATCAATCCATTGACGCAGATCACCCACAGGCTTCCCAGACCGGCGAGCACCCCGCCGGCCCAGGCCGTGATGGCCACGGAGAGGTTGTTGGTGGCGATTTGGCTGGAGGCCACCGCCCCCGGGGTGACGGCAAAGATCGACTCGGTCCAAAGCTCGCCCCGCTCCAGGCCGTCGATGACCGCGGGTGACATGAAATACAAACCCATGGTCGGCTCCACGGCGGCGAGGGCAAAGCCGAAAAGTGCCAGCACGGTAAAGAGAGCCGTGGTCGCCGCTAGGGCCGGTTTCAGGGCCTGGATGGTGTGCGGGAACGTGCGCAGCACAAAACGGCTGAGACTCGGCAGCCGGGCCCCGGAATCCCGCTGCAAAAAATGGGTGGCTTCGAGCACCAGATGCCGGAGACGACGGGCCACGGCGGTACCGGCAAAGCGAGACGACGCCAGGGAGTAGTCGTGTAGCACCTGCCGATAGATCACCGCCATCTCTTCCAATTGCTCATAGCTGAGGCTCTTGGGGTTCCGACGGGCCTCTGCCAACAGACCTTCCAAGCGGTCCCAAATGGGCCGACGAAGGTCCTGAAAGCTCTGATATCTCATCGTAGATCCCTCGACCCGCGGCGTGCCGAGGTGAGCTGCCCGCCCAAACCGACTCTCACGATTCGGATGCTTTCAAGTCTTTGACCGCCAGCAGGGCACACAGTCGATGGAGATTCGGAGGCACCGCCCGAGGCGGCAAAGGCTCCGCCTCAGCGAGCTCGGGAGGCAGGGGCTCCGCTCGGCGGAAAAACTCGGGATCCTTGCGCTCGATCCAAGTCACCAATCGACCGGCCAGATCCTGGGCCACGCTGCTCTCCATGCGCACCGCCCGCCGCAGGAAGCTCTCCACCACCATGACCTCGCGCGAGGTCCAAAAGTCCGGCACGCGGCCCAATTGAAAAGAATCCGCCGGCAGCGGCTCGGCTCGGTGCACCACCAGGGTCGAGGCCAACATGTCACCGAGGCGCCGGCTCCGGGGGTCGATCACCATGAAAAATACGCCGAAGAGGTAGTCGACCGATCGGAGAAGGTTGCGGATCACGATGGCACCGATCGAAGGCCGGCCTCCGAGGTGGGAGACGGTTTGGATCGACAACAGCGATTTACCCGGTGTTCTGCCGCCCATCAGGATCTCGCAGACGGAAAAATAGCCCCATTGCAGCAGAAACATGCCCAATAAACCGACCGCCCAAAACCATGGAGAGCTCGGATCGTCGGCGAAATTCGTCAACACGACGATCAGCAACCACCAAGAGGTCGTCAGAGCCACCAGCACCAGGGAGTCGAAAAATATCGCCAAGGAACGGGTTCCCACACCCGCGAGGTGCAGGTCCAAGGGCACATTGTCCAGCCCAAGAATCGCCGCAGGATCCGATGCCGGCTCGGCCGGATTCGATTCCCTCGGCCTCGGATCCATGGCGGACCCAGATTTGGCGCGGTTCTCAAACATCGACACGTAGACCTCCCGACACGGAGGATACTACGGACGACACGTGGAAGGATTCGGGGACCCGACTCAGTCGCCGGGCTCGCGGGTGACCTCTCCGGTCATCGGGGTCAAGCTGATCAGGCTGACGCGTTTGCTCTCGCGGCTGTTCTTGCCCGTTCGGGTGATGACCTTGAGATCTTGATGCAGCTGATAGCCGACGGCGATCACCATGCGTCCGCCGATTTTCAGCTGTTGGAAGAGGGGCTCCGGCACGCGCTGGGGGGCGGCGGTGAGCAGGATGGCATCGAAAGGCGCCGCCTCCGGCCAACCGCGGTAACCGTCGCCGATTCTCACCTCGACGTTGTCGTAACCCAGCTCGCCCAGCTTTTTGCGGGCGTTTTCGCCCAGCTCACGGTCGATCTCCACCGTGTAGACCTTGTCGGCCAATCGCGACAGCAGGGCGGCGTCGTAACCGGAGCCGGTGCCGATTTCGAGCACGGTCTCGTCGCCGTCGAGATTCAACAAGGAAATCATGCGGGCCGACACATAGGCCTGGGAGAGATTCTGCCCCGGAGCAAAGCTCACCGGCGCGTCTTCGTAGGCCAAACGGCCGACACTTTCCGGCACAAAACGGTGACGCGGCACCTCTTCCAAGGCCGAAAGCATGTCCCGCTCGGTGATTCCCCGTTGACGGATCTGGGTCTCCACCATCTCGCGACGCAGGCTGAAGTAGACATCCGAATCTTTGCTCGGAGTCTGGGCCTCAGTGGCTCCGGCCATCATCACCAAAGAGCCGGAGGCGATCATCATGGCGCAGAGGACCGCCAAACGAAGCGGCTCGAAGCGGCCCCGGCGTCCCCTGGGTCCGACTCCACCGTCCACCTCGGCGGACACACCGCGGGCGCTGTTTTCGGCGATTTCCGGGTTCAGATGGGATGTGGCGGGTGCTTTCATGGTCAAGTCTCGCTGCAACGCAGACACCTCCTCATTGTGACAGGGGGGCTGCCGACCTGACAAGACACCTTGCAAGACGTAAGCCGGCTTCGGTGATCACCGGCCGCCTTCGAGGGTCACGTGGCCTGAAAAACCACGTAAGATTCAACCATGAGCCATCAACCCAGGGATTCAGAGACAGCCGACATCGACTTCGAGATGGACCCCGAGAAGTTCCGCGAGCTGGGTTACCGATTGGTGGATGCGATGACCGAGCATCTGCGCGCGGAATCCCGGAATCCCGTGTTGTCACCGGTCAGCGGTGAGCAGAGCCGCAAGGCCTTCGATCAACCGGCTCCCCAGAGCGGACGGTCCGCGGACGAGGTCTTCGATGAGGCCATCGCCGCCCTCGGATCCTTTTCGCGCCGCAACGGCCATCCGCGATTCTTCGGCTATGTTTGCGCCTCCGCGGATCCCGTCGGCATCTTGGCGGATTTCGTGGCTTCGGCCTCCAACCAAATCCTCACCGCTTGGCGATCGGCACCCGGAGCGGTGGAGATGGAGCGTCAAGTCGTGCGTTGGCTCGACGAGCTGTTGGGATTTCAAGGCCAGGGCCATGGGCTCTTGGTGTCGGGAGGCAGCGCCGCCAACGCCCACGGTCTGGCCTGCGCCGTGGCCGCCGCCCGCGAAGCGGCGCCTGATCGGGAGCTGACCCTCTACCTTTCCCAAGAGGCCCACCTCTCCCTGCATCAAGCCGCCAAATCCCTGGGTATCGCCGATCACCGCCTTCGCCGGCTGCCGGTCGACCCGGATCGACGTTTGGTGGTCGCGGACCTGGAGCGAGCCTTGACCGACGACTTGGCGCAAGGACTCCGACCCGCCTGCGTCTGCGCCTCGGCCGGCACCGCCAACACCGGCGCCGTCGACCCCCTGGAAGCCATCGCCGGCGTCTGCCGGCGATTCAAGGTCTGGTTTCACATCGACGGTGCCTACGGCGCGCCCGCCGCCCTCACCGAATCCCACGGCCACCTGAAGAGAGGTTTTGCCCGGGCGGACTCCCTCTCCGTCGATCCCCACAAATGGCTCTTCGCCCCCTTCGACGTGGGCTGCAGCCTGGTTCGCGATCCCCAAGCCTCGCACCGAGCCTTCTCGAGGAGCAGCGAATACATCCGGGTCGAAAACCAAAACGAAAACGAACAATTCGCCTTCTTCGACCACGGCCCCGAGCTCTCCCGCCGCTTCCGCGCCCTCAAAGTCTGGGCCATCCTCAACGTGCACGGCGCCCAAGGGTTGGGCAAAGAGATCCAACGTCAGATCGACCTGCGTCGCTACCTCGATCAACGCATCGCCGAAACCCCGGAGCTCGAAGCCCTGGGCTCCGACCTCAGCATCTCCTGCTTCCGCTATCGGCCCACGGCTGAGCCCAACGACGAGATGCTCAACCCCCTCAACCGCCACATCCTCGAAACCCTCGTCACCGAAGGAAGCTTCTTGCTCTCCCCCACCACCCTCGACGGCAAATACAGCTTGCGCATCTGCATCGTCAACTTCCGCACCCAGCGGTCGGATATGGATCTGCTAGTCGAGGAGGTGCTGAGATTGGGAAGAGGTTGGGCAGATCGATTCCCGGGGTAGCTGCGCAACCCCGGGCTGAGGAAAACAACCGCTTCGCGGTAGCAGATGATCAACGGATCACCTATTGCAGGAGCGTACGCCGGAGGCGTTCCTACCATTAGCCTGGGGTTGCGCAGCTACCCCAGGGCGACAATCGAAAACGCACCCTAAGCCGCGACGACGGCGGGCCGACGGGCCAGGGACTCCCGAATGGTTTCCCAGGCTTGCTCGCGGGCGACGCCTTCGAGGGGTTTTCTCGGGGCGCGGACGTTTTCGTTGCCCATGCCGACTTCTTGTTGCACCATTTTGATCAGCTGCACGAATTCCGGCACCGTGTCGAGGCGCAGGAGGGGCAGGAACCAGCTGTAGAGCTCGAAGGCTTCTTGGGTTTTACCCGCGATCGCCAGGTCGAAGAGCTCGACGGATTCCCGCGGCAGGGCGTTGACCAAACCGGCGATCCAACCCACGGCGCCGCATTGGATGGCTTCGAAGATCACGTCGTCGAGGCCGGCGAAGAGGGCGAGGCGATCTCCCACCAGGGCGCGGATGGCGGTGATGCGACGGGCGTCGCCGCTGGATTCTTTGACCGCGCGCAGGTTTTCGTGTTTGGCCGCCAGCTCTTGGATCACCTCCGGGGAGACGTCGGTGCCGTAGGCGATGGGGTTGTTGTAGAGCATGCAGGAGAGATCGGTGGCAGCAAAAACCGCTTCGAAGTGAGCTTGCATCTCGCTGAAGGGGCCTTTGTGCACGTAGGGCGGCAGGACCATTAAACCTTTACAACCCACCCGCTCGGCGTCGCGCGCCAGGCGCACGGCGGCGGCGGTCGACAGGGCGGCGACTCCGGGGATGACCGGCACGCGATCACCCACCGCTTCGACGCAGGTGGAGAGGATCGCCACTTTTTCGTCGTGCTCGAGGGTCGCGCCTTCGCCCAAGGAGCCCAGGGCGACGATGCCGTTGCAGCCGTTGTCGATCAACCAACGGCAATGTTTGGCCAAGAAATCGTGGTCGACGGTTTGGTCCTCGTGCAAAGGTGTGGTGATGGCGGGGATAACCCCTTTCCAAGACATTTCGGTCATGACTCACTCCTCAGGGGCATCTTCCGATGCCGGGGTTCTCTCCGAAGCGCCGGTCGGCGCCAAGGTATTTAAAGTGACGGGGAAGAAGGGTGGCCTCGGCGTTTCCGGCCGAAAACCCTTGAGAAATTCCAAGGCCCCGCCGCACACGCGACCCTGGCAGGGCCCCATGCCGCAGCGGGTTTTGAGCTTGCAGTCGCGGACGTCGTCGAACTCGCGCACGCGACCCCAGGTGACGTCCTCGCAACGACACACGATCGTGTCGGTTTCGGGCAGCGACCGCAGCTCCGATCGCAGACGAAAAGCTTTTTCCAAAACGGCGACGAAGCGCTGCTCCCGCCGTCGGCGCCGGCTCAGGGATCTGACCTCCTCACTGCGCCCCACGGCTGCCAGGCCGGCAATGCGACCCTGGAGCAAGGCATTGTCGAGGCCGCCGATGCCCGTGGGCTCACCCGCGCAATAGACGCCGTCGACGATCGTCTGCTGGCGATCGTCCACCACCACCCGGCCGTCCACCACGTCGCAACTCAGGGCCTGGGCGAGGGCGACGTTGGGCCTGAGACCGAAACCGCAAGCGAGCAAATCGCATTCGACGACATTCGCCTCACCCAGAGGATTGACCAGCACCACACGCTCCAGCTGACCCTCGCCTTCGGCCCGCGCCGGCCAGGTGGCGAAACGGTAGGGCACGTTCCAAAGGCTTTGAGCGAAACCCAGGGCCTGGAGCCCCTTGGACGGGCTGCGCCACATGGATCGACCGAAGGTCATCACGGAGCTGAAGTCGGCTTGCTCCGCCAGGGCCACCACCCGTCCACCGCGCCGACGGACCAAGTCTGTGACCGCCAAGAGCAACGGTCCTGTGCCGGCGATGACGATCCTCAGACCGCGGACGTCCAAGCCGCCTTTGACCAGGGCTTGAAGAGCCCCGGCACCGAGCACCCCCGGAAGGGTCCAACCTGGGAAGGGCAAGAATCTTTCGGTGGCGCCGGTGGCGACGATCAGTCGATGGTACGCCAGCTCCGACGTGCCCTCGGCGTCGGCCACCACGAGCCGCCCTGGCGAAGGCGTATCGATGACCGTGGCCGGGCACCTGCGCTCGACCCCGAGCTGATCGAGCCGGCGTAACCACTTGCGGGCGCCGACGGCGGGCTCTGGTGCCGCTCCTTGACGCCAGATCTGGCCGCCCAAAGCGGGGTTGTCGTCGATCAGGGTCACCCGCGCCGTAGGATCCGCCGAAGCCGCGGTGACCGCCGCGGCTACCCCGGCCGGTCCACCGCCCACCACCACAATGTTGAGACCGGATTTTGTCTTAAATCGCTCGCCGGCAGGTCGGCCCAGCGCCCTGCGCGCGTCGCTCCGAAACTCGCGCCGCCGCTGATTCGTCGTTGCAAGTTGCTGATGTGTAGGAAGCTCAGCCGATTCATATGCTGTACCGCTCAGACAGTCTCCGCTTTCCGTGCTCGGGTCGCTGGGCCTCCCAGATCCTCGAGGTTGTTGCTCACTGCGATCCAGATCGGGCTCAGACATCGCGGGTCCCTCCAGCCGGTTCCGTGCACTCGCTCTCGGTGGCGGTCTCGATGCACATACCTTGCACGCAGGGCAACAAACAGGAGCGCCGGCCGGGCTGGCCGTCGATGGTCAGGCGGCACTCGTAGCAGATCCCCATGCCACAGAGGGGCCCGCGACCGGCGCCGGCCACGCCGACTCGAAATCGACGGATGCCGTGATTCCACACCGCAACGGCCACGGTGGTGCCGACGGCGACCGTCACCGGCCGGCCGTCGATGGAAATCCGCACGGTGTTTTGTGCTCGTGCGTCACCCATGGTCGGCCCCCGGACGCGACGGCAAATAGGGCGTGGGATCGATTTCCGGATCGACCCCCGACACTCGGTCGGCGATCAATCGAGCGGTGCCCAAGGAGGTGGTGATGCCGAGACCCTCGTGCCCGGCGGCCAACAACAAGGTCTCATGGCCGGGCACCGGACCGACCAAGGGCAGGTGATCGTCGGTGGCCGGCCGAAAGCCGGCCCAAATGCGCACGGCTTGAAGCTCGCCGAGACGTGGCAGGAAGTGTCGGCCTCGATCGACCATCTTATGAACGATGTCGAGCTCGACCTCGGCGGTATCCCGACCGAATTGGCGGGACGAGCCGAGCAACATCTGCCCAGTGGCCCGGGGCTGTAAGTTAAAGGCGACCGAGCTGTCGCCGGAGCTGTGCGCACTTTTCAGGTATCCCAGCTCCACCAGCTGGTGGCGACAAAAACCTGGGCGGCGATCAGTGATCACCAAATGGCCCTTGCGCGGGCGGATGGCGTGACCCGGCAGCGCCTCCGGCAGCAGATCCAGGGCCCCTCGGCCGGCGCTGACCACCACCCAATCCCCTTCCAGGCGTCGGCCGTCCCGCAACGCGACCCAATGGGAGGACAGCCGCTCGACCGGCGTTCCACACACCAGCTCGAAGTCCACCCCGTGCTCGCGGGCGTGGCGGACCGCTTCCGACAGCATGAAGTCCACGGCGGTCGGTGGATAAACCACGCTGTCGCCGGGTACCCGTAAAGCTCCCAAGAGATCGGGCCGCAGCTCAGGCTCTGCTCGGCGGAGGGCTGGGGCGTCGAGGATCTCCACCTTGACCCCTCGCTCGGTGTAAAAGGCATGCTTGGCGTGGACCGCCGCCATCTCCTCGTCGTCTTCCGCCACCCACAAGGTGCCGCACAGATCCCTCTCCACGGAGCCCGGCAGGCGATCCGAGAGCTCGTCCCACAGTCTTTGAGAGTAGTGACCCAAGGCGAATTGGGCTTCGGAGTCGTCCATGACCACCACATGGCCCATGCACGCGGCGGTGGCTCCGCCACCGGGTCGCCCCCCTTCGATGACGGTGATCGCGTACCCGCGCCGGGTCAGCTCGTAGGCGCAAGACGCGCCGACGATGCCGGCTCCGACGATCAGCACGCGGTCCGCCTGTGGGGTTCCATGGTGACTCATGGCCCGGAATCGCTGCCACGATCTTTTTCGCGACCTTCACTGGGTCCGCGACCTCCAGCGGGTCCGCGACCTTCACTGGATCCTTTGTCGTGGCCTTCATCGCCGACACCCGTGCCCGTTCCCCGGTGGATGCCGTAACGAAAGGGATCGGTGGCATCCAAGAGCAGACGGCTGTCGGACGTGATCCATGCTCGACCGCGAATGGTGGGCAGCACCCCTTGCCGCCCTTGTTGCTCCACTCGGCGCACTTTGCCGAGGAATCGGCTGCCTAAGATGCCCTCCTGCCGCCAAACCCGATCGTCCGTGAGCAGGCCGTCGGCGGCCAAACAGGCCATCTTGGCGCTGGTGCCCGTGCCGCAGGGGCAACGGTCGTATTCCCCGCCCGGGCAGAGCACGAAATTCTTGCTGTCGGCGTCGGCTCGGGTGGCGGGGCCGAAGAGCTCCACGTGGTCGATTTCCGCGCCGTCTTCACCGGTGATGCCTTGGCGCCGTAGGGAGCTGAGGATGTCGCGGGTCAAGGCGGAAAGCTCCTCCAGGTGCTCCGAACCGAGCACCCGCCCGTGGTCGGACACTAAAAAGAACCAATTGCCGCCCCAAGCGATGTCTCCCACCAGCCGACCGTGGCGAACGGTTTCCACGGGAACTGCCGACCGATAGCGGTAGCTGAACACGTTGTCCACGGACACGGAGCCGTCGTCGTGTAGCTCGATCTCCACGTCACCCACCGGTGACTCCAAGAGATGCCGACCGGGACCGATCCGACCGAGATGAGCCAGGGTCGCGGCCACGCCGATGGTGCCGTGTCCGCACATGAATAGGGTGTCGGCGTTGTTGAAGAAAATCATGCCGGCCGCGGCTTCGGGCTTGCTCGGCTCCAAGAGCAAAGCCCCCACCAAGGCGTCGAATCCCCGAGGCTCGTGGATCAAGGCCGTCCGGTAGTGATCGTGCCGAAGACGAAAAACCTCCATCTGCTCGGCCAGGGTGCCGGACCCCAGATCCGGCCCCCCTTCGATCACCACCCGCGTGGGCTCACCCTCAGTGTGGGAATCGATCACCCTCATGCTGCTCATCTCATCCATTCTCTGCTCCATCGTTGGGTTGGCACCGCGTCATTCCGCCTCATCAGACTGCACTCAGGCCAAGCTAAATAGTCAGGCGAGGCCGCCGTGTCCAACCACGGAAAAAGTACCGCCCCCGCAGGTCGTAGGCAATATCAATTTTCAATATTGTGGACAAAATCTCAAAACTTGACATTTCCGAGACAATTTTGACCGTAGACATACTTTCACTGCATTCCCATTCCGCAGGTCGCCCTTGGAAAAACCGTCATTCCAGCACAGACTTTTCATCCCCCATTCCGTCTAGACAAATCCCATCGCAGGTGTTCTACTAGTGTAATACACTGATTCGGTCGATGTTTCGCCCATCTTCGTTCGAATCGGGCCCGTGATCGAAGCCCGCTACCGAGACCCCATGCTGCATATTGACCCATCCGACGCCGTTCCCATTTGGAAACAAATCGAGGAAGGGGTTCTCCATCTCATTGCCACGGGAACCTTGGGACCCGACGATCCGGTGGCTTCGGTCCGAGAGCTGGCTCGCAAGCTGAGGGTCAATCCATTGACGGTTTCTAAAGCCTATCGTCGATTGGCGGATCGCGGGGTGCTGACGGTCCGACGCGGCGAAGGAACTTTCGTTTCCAGCCGTCCCCCCAACATGAGCGACACCGAGCGTGAGGAGAAGCTGCAAGAGGCCGCCCTGCGATACGCCGGGCAAGCGAAAAATCTGAGCGCCGAAGAGCCGGAAGCCCTTTCTGCCGTGCGCCGGGCTTGGACGAAGCTGCAACCCCAAAAGAGGGAAACCCCATGAGCTTCGACGACCTCGACCAGGATCTCATGGGCCCGGAAGACCCCGAGACGATCGTCGCGGCCCGAGGGCTTACCGTGCGATACGGCGCCAAGACCCTTCTGCACGAGCTCGACCTCGAGGTTCGAGAAGGACAGGTCTACGCCCTCTTGGGGCGGAACGGAGCGGGCAAGTCCTCCTTGGTCCGCTGCGTTCTGGGTTTGCAACCGGTTTCCGGAGGACGGGTCGAGCTCTTCGGTCGAGACGCCTGGACCCATCGTCATCGGCTGATGGGACGCATCGGTGTGGTACCCGAAGAGAGCGATGTCCCACCGTCGATGACCGGCGCCCAGCTCTCTCGCTTCAGCTCGGGGCTCTACGACCACTGGGATCACGCCGCCTACCATTCCCGACTGGAGCGATTCGGCATCGATCCAAAACAGAGCTTCGGCAAGCTGTCGAGAGGTCAAAAGGCCCAGGTGATGCTCGCCCTCGCTCTGGCCGCTTCGCCGCGGTTGTTGGTTCTCGACGATCCCACCCTCGGCCTGGACATGGTGGCGCGCAAAGCGGTGTTCGAGGATCTCGTGGACGAGTTGGCGACCCGACCGCTGACGGTGCTGATTACCTCCCACGACTTGCCGGGCATCGAACGATTGGCCACCCACATCGCGGTGTTGCGGGATGGACGGTTGGCCATGGACGAGGAGCTGGAATCCGTGAAGCAACGGTACCGCTGGCTGGATCTGGTGGACGCGGACGACGTCCAGACCCTTTCGGAGCTCGAGCCGGTATCGGAACAAGCTCGGGGTCGGGGCTCGTCGGTGCTCGTCCAGCGCTTCGATCCCAAAAGCTTCGAAGAGCTCAGGGACGCTCTGGGAGCCCACCGAGTCAGCCTGCGGGTCCCCTCTTTGGAAGAGATCTTGTTGCTTCAGACCGAGCCGAGCCCGAGCGAGTCGAGCCCGGCCCAGGCGACGGCAACCCGAGCGTCGAGCTCCGCCGGGGAGGGCCGACCATGAAAGCCTGGCTGCAAGTGCTGCGGCGGGAGTGGATGGAATGGCGTCTGCTCGTGGCGGGCGCTTTCCTGCTCGGATGGTTCCCTTGGGCGGCTCCACTGCTGCCCGGAACCGATCACCTCGCGCCTTCGGACGTGCGTCAAGCGGCCGCCATTTTGGTTTTGGTCCTGGTCGGCGTCGGGGCGGTGGGATTTCTCGCCCCGGCTTTGCTCGCCCGTGATCTGGCCTCCCGCCGTCTTTCGTTCTTCCTCACCCGCCCTCTTTCGTCGGCCACCCTGTGGTCGGCGCGGGTCGTCGCCATCGGCTCCGTCCTGATGTTCGTCCTGCTCCTCGTGTCACTGCCCACTTTGGTCGCCGAACCGGACGTGATCCGAGCTCTGGGAAGCAGCGCCGACCAACCTGCAGCTCCGCTGTCGGCCTTGGGGGAATTTTTCAGTCTGCGGGCCCAACCGGATTTGCCCGCGGTCTTGTCGCCCGCGCTGAGGATCCCAGCCGCGGTGCTGACCCTGCTTGCGGTCTTGCTCTTGGTGCATTGGCTGAACATCGTCGTGCGTTCCCGCTCCAAGTGGTTGTTGCTCGACATGATCGGCTTGGCGGTGCTCGGCACGGTGTTGTGGTCCCTGCGGGATCAATTGCTCAGTCTGCAGGCCTTCGGTGCCATGGTTTGGATCGAGCGGTTTTGGTGTGTGGGCCTGCCGGCGGTGCTGTGGCTGGCGGGTCTGCGGCAATTGGAGCTGGGACGAATCGACCCCGTACGCGGCCATCGAGTGTATTCCCTGCACGCTTGGACCGGGCTCACGGTGTTGACCCTGGTGTCGGCCGCTTACGTCTCGTGGATCACCGGCGGCACGGTGTCGGACTTGAAAAGCTTGTCCGGGGTTTCACCCAATCCCACCGGCAGCCACATGGTTGTCGGTGGCACGCTCAAGGGTCGTGCCGGGTTGCAGGGCACGTTCATCGTGCCCCTCGACGTCGATCCGCCTTCGAGCGTGCGCTCGGCCGGCAGCTCCGTGCCGGCTCTCTTCCACTGGAAATGGTCGGGCGACGGCAGCCGTGCCGTGTGGGCCCGTTGCAAGCGCCTGGTGCCCACCCTTTGCGAGCTGTGGACCCAGGATCTGGCGGCGGGCACCGAGCCCAGGGCCACGGGTATTGCTGTTCGCACCAACTACATCCGCTTGGCCGTATCGCACGGAGGTCAGCTGATCGCCTTGGGTCACAACAGCGGAGTCGAGGTCTACGCCACCGCCACCGGCGAGCTGATCGCGGCGGCGCGCACCCCCGACATCGTCGACTTGAGCTTCCTCTCCGCCCGTCAATTGCGGCTGGTGAGCTTCGACCCGGATGCCCACGCCTATCGGCAGGTCATTCACGTTTTCGATATCGACTCCAGAGAGTCCAAAGTGACCGGCCGAATCCCCGGCGACGTCTTCGGTCGTTTTTATACCCGCAGCCCTGAAGGCGGGCTCTTACTCTTCAACTCCCTGGTGCCACGCCGCCTCGAGCTGCGCGACGCCGTCAGCGGTGAGGTCGTGGTCGACCTGACCGAGATGATGGACCTGAACACCATCGACCTGAGCAGCGACCACGTCCTAGCCGACGCCCGATTCGTCAGAGAAGATCTTCTCGGGGTGGTTTGGGCACCGAGAAAACGCACCAGCCTAGCGGACCAACCCACCCAGGATTTCGAGGTGTTGTTGCTCGGCCTGCCCTCGGCGGTGCGCCCCCACACGGAGATCGTCACCAGGACACGGGTAGAGCAAGCCCGCGATGCTCAGCTCGGCGCCGAGCTGCGGACCGATGCCCTCACCGTGTTGGTGACCCACGGATCACCCACCGACGCGCCGGTAGATCCCCTGCTCGCCGGAGCGGGCCTAGAGCCCCTCACCGCCACCTCCACCTATTTGCTCCACCCGGGTCGCGAGCAGCTCGAGCTCGTCGCCCACGGTTATATTCCAGTCTCCGTGCATCGCCGGACCAGCTCGAATCATTCCTCCACGGCCAAGCTCTACGCCACCGGTAATCAGGCTCTCTTCACCATCAAAGACGGCAAGGCCCAGGTCGTATTCGCCGGCACGGAAAGGGACCGCTCCGAATCCGCTACCAACGACTATTTGAGCTTTCGTTTCTAGGCTCCGAAGTAGGTTGATGGAATCCGCCGCTATTTGGCGCTGATAAGAGCGAGGTGCGATACTGCTGGATAGATCTCAGCGCAAATCCGCCGGCTCTCGGGTCGCAGAGCTCGGTGACGCATCCGGAAGGAAGGAGCTCCTGACCCATGCTCTCCGACCGCCACACTTTGAGCATCGGCCTCGCACGGACCGAGGGCGACGGTGAGCCGTCGCTCGAATACACTTTCCGCTGGAGCTTGCGAGCTGGGATCGAGGATCCGCTTCCCATTAGGTTGGCCGCCTCCGAGGAGGGCCTGCCCGCCAACCCGGTTTCCATTCCACAGCTCGAAGACTGGCGACCGGGAAGGCTCCCCCCGAGCTTCATCGAAGATCTGCGACGACCGCTGCTCGACGACCGACCGGATATCGTTTGGTTGGATTTCGAGCGACCCCGCGCCCATCTCGCTTTGATCCCTTGGGAACGGCTGTTGCAGCCGATTTTCCATTGTGCCGTCGCTAGAGCACACCCGCTGAGCGACGCCATCGGAAAGCTGACCCGCGCCGACAACCCCTATCCGCCCAACCTTGCCATCTGCGCTTCCATGCCGGTGGCCAAAGCCGAATTCGATTTGGCCACCCTGGTCTGCCGGCTGACCTCGAGCTTCGCCAAAGCCGTTCCCGAGGACGGGATGGTGCATGTTTTCGTCGACAGCGGACATCGCGATACCGTCCTCTACGAGCTCGAATCCGCCGAGATTCGCGGTCCCCAGATCAAGATCCACGATGCCGGCCAGACCGGGATCTCGACCGACCGCAGCTCTACCATCGAAGATACCGGCGGAAAGATCGTCAATCCTTGGATGACCTGGATGGTGGGTGCCCTCGAAGGCCGGAGGATCGACGCCGTGGCCTTCTGCTGCCACGGTTACCATCGATACCACAAGGGTGCGCTGGCATTTGCTCGCTCACCACGGGTCAACGACGATCACGCGTGGTCGCGCTTTGTCGGTGCCGAGCAGCTGGCGGTTCTCTTGGAACGTCTGGGCTCACGCCTGCTGCTGCTCGAATCGCCCGCCCACAACTTCAGCGCCCCGGGCCTCTTTGCGGTCGCGGAGGGAGTAGGCCAGCTTCGGCCGGGACCGGTGGCGATCCACGACGCCTCCATGGATTCGGATTTCCGAGCGGCAAGGGGCCTGTTCGCCCAAGCCCTCGGGGATCTGGTCGACGACATTCCGGCATCGCCGGCCCTGAGCTTGAGCACGAGCCCGTTCCCTTCTCGACGTCGTCGCTTCCGTTCGGCCCGGGAGCGATTGCTCGGCGCCTCGTACGGCAGCCCGAGCCGACCAAGAGGTACCGACCACAAGCCGGCGAGCGATGTGGACCTAGGCTCCCATGAAGCGTTGGGGGAGGTGGTCGGGCCCGAGGATGTCGTGCTCGAAAGCACCGGAGGGCCGGCGAAAGCGATCCGCGCCCTCGACGACGGATCGGGCTGGATGGCGGCGAGCAAACGACGCATCGAGAGCACGTGGTCCCTGCAAGCCGGCGTCTCTTCGAGCTCCGATACCCACGAAGCCGCGAGAGCCGGCGTGGAGGAGGCCTTGGAGCTGGTCGCTCAGCTGATGGAAAAACACCGCGGAGGCGTGCCATGACCCGGGTCGTGATCCACTTCCAACCCTCCGACGACGAATCCGATCGATTCTCCCTGGCCGAGCCGCCAATCACAGTTCCAGGCATTCCGCGCGGCCTGCTCTCGCGCCTCGAGCTGCGCCACGATGTCGAGCCGTTCAGCCGGCTCGCACTCCAAGACTTACCCGCCGGCTTGGTGCGGGAGATCGGCACCGCCCTTTATCAAGAGCTCGCTCGCCATCCGCGGGTCAAGGCGGGCCTCGAACGGGCCCGTCAAGAGGGCAGCCCTGAGGATCCGCATCCGATTTATCTCAAGGTCGACACCGTGGTGCCTCGGCCGGACTTGCTGCCTTGGGAAACGCTGTGTCTCGAAGGCACAGGTGAGTTTTTATCCCTGGATGAAACCTCGCCGGTGGCGCGCATCGCCGATATCGACTCGGCCGAGGATATCGAGCGCTTTGTGGACCCACCCCTGAGGATCTTGGTGGTGATCAGCGCCGCCGGAATCGACGGTGGACCCGAATGGCGAGCGCTCTACGAGGCGTTGCAGGACACGAGCTTAGAGCTCGGATACAGCCTGCGGGTCATGGTTGCCGACCCGGCTCTCAAGGCGACCGTGGAAAGCGCCGCCGCCATGGATCCGAGCATCGAGATTGAGACCCTCTCGGACGGCAACCTTCAACGTGCCGTCGCGGATTTCCGCCCGCATATCTTGCATTTCTTCTGCCACGGCGACGTCGTCGGATCGACACCGGTCCTCGAGCTGGCCACCCGGAGCGATGTGATCCGTCAATCGCCGCGGGGCAACTTTTTTCTCGAGGAGATGGACCTCAGAAAATTTCATCGAGCCGCCAAATCGAGCGCTTTTCTAGTGGTGCTCAACTGCTGCTTGGGCGCCGCTTCGGAAGCGGAAACAAGGTCCCTGGTCGCCGGCTGCGTCAACGCCGGATTCCCAGCCGCTATCGGCATGCGGGAGCCGATTCTCAACAACGACGCCCATCTCTTCTGCCGCCACTTCTATGGATCCTTGCTGGCCTATCTCGATTCGGGCCTACGGGCCGAAGATTCAGCGCTCGACATCGAGCTGGCACCGCTGCTGGCGGAGGCGCGACGGCAGATGTGCAAAAAGCGGGGACGGCTATTGAGCGCCGCGGGTGATGTGAAGCAGTGGACTCTGCCCGTGCTTTATGTGCGCCCCGAGCCGAGCCGTTTGGTCCGGCCACCCACTCAGTCGGGCATGAGCACGACGGACTTCGTGCACGCCCAGGCTGTTCTCCAAACCCTGCAGCAGGAGCGGACGGCCTTGGCTCGCAACGGTGCCCCCCAAGCCCTATTGCGAGAGCTGGATCAACACATCGTTTTGTGGCGAGCCCGACTGATGACGTCGGCCTTGCCCGACGAGCCGGCAGCCGTCGCCCCAGCGGCCGCCTTGCCCGTCCAACCCGTGGAGGTGCCGAGCGTTTGGGCGGACATGGCGGCGGTCAGCCCACCCTTCGCAGGGCCGGCTGAAGCGGCTCCCGCTGGGGCGACGGCTCCCGCTGAAGAGGCTCCCGCTGAAGAGGCTTCGGTGCCTTTCAATGAAACGGTCGACGACGCTATTGAAGAACCGTCAGCCGCGAGCGAGGGTCTATTTGAAGCAGATACTCGATAGAGGTTCGAAACCACGAGGGGAGCGATGATGCCTTTGGATGTCCAGCTTCAAATAAACGCCTATTCCGGGGGTGGTGCACCTCCCGAGCACGAGTCACTCGATGCCGACGCGGCTCTGCGATGGGCATTGGGGAAACCCATGCAGAAAGAGACCTTCGCACGACCACCGGCCGACGCCGACCCCACCCATTGGTGGGATCCGCGGGTCGGCTACGGGGTCCTGCTGCCCGAAACCGACGGCCTCACCGACGAGCAGCTGAAGACCGGCAGCGACGCACCGGAGCCTATCGTGGAGCTGTTGCGCAAACGTCCCGGCACCGCGGTGCTGCGTTACCGCCCGCAATTCGACGCCGCGCGCCGAACGATGCTTCTGCGCAACTACGCCACCCAATCCGAAACCTCCCTCGACCGACCACCGGTGGGCGTGGGCCCCAACCAGATGCCGAGCTATTTGCTGATCGTCGCGCCTCCCGGCGACGGGCCCGGCAGCATTCCATGGGATGCGCAATACCTGCTGAACGCTGAGCGTCGTGTCGGCCGGCTGGACCTCGACGAGCAAGGCCTGGGCAACTACATCAGCCACCTGCTCGAGGGTTGGTCCGATGCCGGCTCAGACGTGAAACGCAGTGTGATCGGCGCCGTCGACCACGGCGGCACCGACATCACCAAGCTGATGCGCCGGGCGATCGCCAAATGTGTGGCCGAAAAATTCGAGGGTGACGAAGACCTCAAGGACGGCGTCACCTACATCGACGGCTCGCGGCAGCGCCTCCGTGGGTCCGACCTCATCCAAGCGCTCAGCTCCCAGCGCCCGGCCTTCGTGCTCACCACCAGCCACGGCAACACGGAGCACGACGACGGTCCCGAGCAGCTGGCGGCCGGTCTCGGCTTGCCGATCGATCAAAGCTTTGAGGCCCTCGATCTCGAGGCCTTAGTGGATGCCTGGAAAGGCGACGGGGCGATTTGGGTTTGCCATGCTTGCTGTAGCGCCGGCAGCGACACACCGTCGATCTTCGCCCCGCTCTTCCCGTCCGGCTCCGACTTCCGCAACACCCTCGACGCCATCGCCGAGCTCGGCGCCATGACCTCACCGCTGCCCAAACGCCTGCTCGGCTCCAGCAAACCGCTGCGCGCCTTCGTCGGCCAAGTCGAGCCGACCTTCAGCTGGACCTTGCGCAACCCCTATTGCAAGGCCCATCTCACGGACCCCTTGTTGCGCGCGCTCTACAACCGTCTTTATCAGCCCGAGGGCATCGGCCTCGCCATGCGACCCTGGTATTCGGGTCTGGCCACGCTGTACACGGCATGGGACCAAGCAATGCGCCGATTCGACGCCGGTGAAGACGATGCCGGTGGAGACACCGCCGGTCAAGACACCGCCGCTCAAGACACAGAGAAGCTGCTGCTCTATCTCCGCCTCGCCTCCCGCGACATCCAATCCACGGTCATCCTCGGCGACCCCACGGCGATCCTGCCCAGTCTTTGATCTATTCGAATTAAGGGTAGTAGCCGCTGATGGTGCGGACGTTGGCTCCCGGGCGGTCGACTTCCACCTCGATGCGACGGAATTCCTCATCGTCGGCCGTGTTGGACGATTGGTAAGCCAACAACAGCTGGGAGCGGAGCTCGTCTTGGATGCTTTGGTACACGGGCTCGAGCTCGCTGATGTCGTTGAGGAAGAAGCTCGAGCCACCGGTTTCCTCGGCCAAGCGAGTGAGCTTGGAGCGGGCACCGAAGTCCCTCAGCCGAAGGCCGATGGTGTAGAGGGTGATGCCCGCGCGCCGGGCGTATTCCATGGTCTGCTCGAAGTCGAACCGACTGGATTCGTCTTTACCGTCGGAAAGCACCAGAATCGCCCGCTGGCCTTTGATGCCCGTGAAGTAGTAGAGGCTGAACATCACGCTGTCATAGAGGGCGGTCTGCCCTTCCGGTGACAATCCCGCCAAACCTCCACCCAACGCGGTCCGGTCACTGGTCAGCCCGACCTTGAGCTGGGGAAAGTTGTTGAAAGTCATAATCGCGGCGCGATCCTTGGGGGAAATCGCTTGATCGATGAACGACAACGCGGCGCGGCGCACGTCGGAAAGCACCCCAACCATGGAGGCCGACGTATCGATCAAGATGCCGACGTGGATCGGCAAGTCTTCCACGGTTTCAAAGCGCGCCAATTTCTGGGGCACCCCGTCTTCCAGCACCTTGAAATCGCCTTCGGCCAGACCGCTGATCGGGCGCCCTTGGCCGTCGACCACGCTGGTGTAGAGCTCGACGAATTGAACCTCCACCTCTTCGACGTAATCCGGGGCGTTGATGAACACCAAATCCTCGGTGGCGTTGCCGTCGGGCAAGTAGGCGACCGCACGCACGTAGGCGACCTCGGCGGTTCCCGGCAAGAGAATCGGCTGAACGAAAGGCTCTTGGTAGAGGGTGGCCACCCGATCCTCGTTCAAGAACAGCTCCACCCGATCCAACGTCCGGCCCTCGGGCAGCTCCACCTCCACGCGGGCTCGCAGGCTGTGGGTGTAGGTCTTGCCTTTGCGGGGCTCACGCAATTTGACGATGAAGCGATAGCCACCGCTGTTGATCAACAGATCGTCCTCGGCCACGACGCTGCCGGCGGCATTGAGCGCCTCGACCCTCAAGGATCGGAGATCGGGATAGGGCCCGAGATCGATGGAGACCTGGAAGGGCGGGCGATTCTTGGTCAGGATTCGCTTGTCGTCGAGCAGGAAGCGCACTTTGGTGATCTCGTCGCCGGACACCAACGCGTCGAAGCGGGTAAAGCCCGTGTGCAGCTCACCCTGGGGCGGCACCAGGCGGATGCTGGTTTCCCCCGCGGCGATCGACGCCGTGGCCTCGGCGAAAAGACGCTCGGTTTCCGGATCTCGAAAAGTAGCTCGCTCGATCAGGTTGTCGACCTGGGGAACCTCCACTTGCCGCTCGACCCGAAAGACTTTGGCCGAGCTCAGATCGTCGACCCGCAGCACCACCCGATAGGTGCCGGGGCGCAGGAATCGCTGGAAAGACAAGGGCACGGTGTCGCCGACGTCCTCAGCGGCAAAACCGAATTTGTAGCGGAACGTCTCGAATAGCTCATCGTCGATCAAAATCTCGCCGTTGAGCTGAAAATCGTAGGATCGATGCCCCGCAAACTCGGTGATGCCGAGCTTGGAACGATCCAGGCGGACCATCCCTTGCAACACGGTGCGATGCTGGTAGCGACCCGGAAAGGCGAAATCCACTTGCCCCTCGATCGGCTCAGCGCCGTCTGGCAGCTCCGTGGAGAGGGCCCGGAAGGAGTAAACCCATTCCGTGGAGCTGGGGCGAGGTTTCTTGAGGATCGCTTGGAGCTGTTGGGGATAGTCTTGGGAGCTAGAGATCAACCCGGCGAGCTGGAACATATTGGCGCCGTTGATGCAATTCTTCGACCGACGGATTTCCGCGTCGGCGGCGCTACCGGAATAACCGGGTCGCCACAGCTGCGACCTTCCGGTTCCGGCGCGGCGGAAAAACAAGAGCGGAATGTTGACGTCCACCCAATCGGTGCCGCGGTAAATCCAAACCTCGATGGGGATCCGCTTCTTGGTGCATCGCACCTCGAAGCTTCCGGCCGGAGGCCCGTGGGTGAGGTATATGCGTGCCCGATCGTCTTCGAGACCACCGAACCGACTCTTGGCCTCGGCCACCCGAATATTCCAGCGCTCCTTCAGCTCGTTGCGGGTGGTTCTCGGGTGGGGATCGCGGACCCGCCAAAAGCTCTCGACAAAAGCTTTGCGCTGGTACTCACGTTTGAGGGATAGGAAGAGCCCTCGCTCTTGGGCGGTGATGAGAGTGCCGACCTCGTCGAGCCAACGGATCATCTCTTCGGAGAGGGGATCGGCGTCGTCGAGAACCCCGAAGCCTTCGATGATCTCCGGCGTCAACGCTGTGGGGCTGACCACCGTGCTCGGCTCCTCCTCCGCCTGTGCCGCGCTCACCCAGAATACCCAGCTCAAGAGCACCATCGCGGCGAGCCTGAGCACTCCTAGCCGCAACGAAGCCGGGCACCTCACGGCTCGGTAGCTGCGGCCATGAGGACGGTGGAACGAGGTGGCGGATCGCAGCATAGATTCTCGATGCTCCTGGAACGGTAATCGGGACCCCGGGAAGATGGCAAGGACACCAATAGGAGTGTTCGTGCCACGGTGCAAAGCGGATGTCTGGCCGCCGAGCCCACCTCCAAAAAAGCGAAGGGACCGACGAGCAGTCGGTCCCACTATATCGTTGCCCACAGCACGGTTTGAGACGGGTCGGCCCTGAACGGGCTCCGCCCGCCGTCCGTCGATCGTCATTCACCGAGCGCAAGCTCGAACGGCCTCGGCGCCTCTAGGTTTAGCGAAATGTCGAGACCTACGGTCACCCAAGGGTCGAGATACGCCGAAGCCAAATACCCGGCTTCGTGTCCGCTTTGTAGATTTCGTTCGCTGCCGACTCCTCCATGAAAAAGATCATACTCACCCGCCTCTAGTGCCAGGAGGCCCAGCCGGCCCGAGCTGTCGGTTTGGAACGGTAAGCCGAGAGCGGAGAGGTGTCGCCTCAGCACAGCTTCAGGAATGACGATGTCCCCGACTCGAAGCAGCAGGGATTGATACTGCATCATAGAGCGGTTTTCATCCTCGGTTTTGAGCTGCACCCGCAGGTTTGCGGGAATTCCGCACGAGAGTGCTAGCTCATGATCGGACTGGTGGAGCTCAACTTGGCGGGCTCCTAATGCACATCCACGGCCACCGAAGAAAAGCAGAGCCCCACCTTGACCCACCACCGCCAGCTCGAAACGCCCATTTTCGTCAGTAGTGGAGAGATCGAGCATTTTCGACAAAGAGCCGGCGGCAGGGCCGTAAACCGCTACCCACGCGTTCGGCATTGGAGCCCCGGCCAAGTCGCTCAACGTTCCGCGATATCCGGGCCTGCGATGCAGCACCAAATCTATCGACGGTGGCTCGACATCCTCTCGAACCTCGATCCGGGTCGGCTCAGAAGGCTCGTATCCGAGCCTCCGGGCCGTCATCTCAACGGTCCCGCCTCCCTTGGGAAACCGGCATCGAAATCCGCCCTCGCCGTCCTTTTCCACCTTCAAGAAACGCTTTCGAGTGCCTCTTTCCAGAATCGAAACCACGGCGGCATCGGGCAAGGGCTCCCCGTCCGCGTCGACCACCCGCCCGACAATCTGAAATGTCGACAGCTCGAAGTCGACCGACGCGTCTCCGTCGAGCTCGAGACGCCGATGATCCGCGTTCACAAGGCGTAGGCCGTAGGTACCGCTCGCTCCAACGGTCAAAGCGTAGCGGCCGTCTTCGTCGGTTTCGGCGACATCGAGCACTTCCGGCGCGACCATGTCGCTTCCGTAAAGGGGCGTGATCTCGAGCACCTCTCCTACGGCGGGCTCGGAGCCCGCACGAACGGCCCCGGACACTCGAATCTTGCGCAGCTCTATGCGCGGATTTGCGATTTCGCTCGAACGAAGCTCGACCTCCCTTCGGGCGTCTGTCTTCAGCCCGTCGCGGGAGATCCGCAGGGAATAAAGGCCGGGCTCGAGAGTTTCGGCCCGGCAACGGCCTTTACCATCCGCCATACCGGACCAAACGGTTGTCGCGGAATGATCGACCACTTCGGTCTTTGGTTTTTGAAGCTCACAAAGCGCGCCCACGACCGGAGCCGAGGCTTCGGTCAGCTCGACATCGAGGGTTGCGCCTGGATCCAATAGAAGCTCGAAAAAATGAAACGTGCTCGGCGGTGACGACACCGCCGGCAGGCCGCCGGCCACAAAATCCGGATGGCGGGCTGAAGCGGTGATCATGGGGCTCTCGATGCCCGAAAGCAGAAAGATTCCCCGATCTCGGGTGTCGGCTCCCTTGAAGGGTCTCTGTTTCGAATCGAGATTCGTTTCGAACCCCGCGGTCTCTTCGACATCGATCCGAGCGCCGTCGATCGGCATGAACGAGCCGTTCGAGTCGGGTGTGACCGTGCGAAGGGCCAGAGACCAACCGTCGCGGGCGCGAAATCGATAGGTATGCTCGGCGCCAGGTGCCATCGGGATCCACCGTAAATCCGGAGCCCAGCCCTTGAGAGTCAACGCTACTAAGTAGTCATCCGCCGGTAGATAAACCCCGCGCTCCAACTTCGAGGTCACCAGCAAGCTTTCGGTGGGATCACCGAGCTTCGTACCGAGGCTCGCGCGGTAGAAGGAAACCGTTAGCCGATCTCGCTTCCCCTCTGGAGGAAGCACTAAAACGTAGGTCTTGCGAGGGACTCTCACCGTGCAACGCCCCGCCTCTTCTTCGTCCCGCGTCGCCTTTCCGACAAAGGGTCCGTGGCGCTCCCCTTCCACTTCAATGGTCTTTCCCGGAGGCAGCTCAAGCCCCTCGAGCTGTGCCGCCGAAACTTCTCTACATCCAGCTCCGGGTAGACAGAAGCTCAGCCGCCCCTCAATCCGCACGCCTCGATCGTCCAACAGGCGTAATTTGCACGGCGCCGACCTCTCAACCTCCACCTGGGCGGATACGCCGAACGAAATGAATAACCCCCCCAAAAACCAGACGAACACCCCCAGAGCAGAAGATCCCAGGGCATGTGGTCTCACGGTTTCGCCTCAGTGACCTCTACACTCTTCACCCGAAGCTTGGGGCTTTCTTCCAGGACTAAGCTCTCGCCTTCTTTCGGCAGGTTACACAGGGCCCTAGGTGATCGTTCTTCCTCAGCTGATACCGAAGATTTCTCAGGCAGCGGAACCGGGTTCCAGTAAATACAGATGTCTTGTATGCATGTATTCGGTGAAGGTTTTATGCAGCCGATCTGCAATACATAGTAGGTATTGCATGAGGGCCCCCCTATCTCCACCTCACACTGCCCAGGGCAGCCTGCAAAGGAAGGTCCTGTACCCAGAAATAGGAACAGCACCATCGCAAATAAGGGAATTACCGATTTCCTTGCGCAGGACAAACCACCCGCTACTCGATTTAGCACGACATGCTCCTGACCGACGTTGAACGAAATTTCTACTATCGATCAGTATAGTCCCAGCCAAAGAGAGCGTCAATCCGTGCGAAAAGCACGACGCAAACCAGCGTTCAAGTCTTGCTTGACGCTTCGGATCATCCCGACATGGAAGGCGTTGGCCCTGCGGCCAACTCAAAGCACGGTTTCTTTGAGCACCTCTTCCATGCTGGTCATGCCGTCGCGGATTTTCTGCAGACCGCTGCCACGCAGGGTGATCATGCCGTTTTCAACGGCTTTGTCGCGCAGCTCGACGGAGGTGGCACCGGAGAGGATGAGGTCGCGCACGTCGTCGTCGACTTTCATCACCTCGTAGAGACCCACCCGGCCCTTGTAGCCGGTGTCGCCACAGGTTTCGCAGCCGCGACCCTTGAAGAGCTTCAGGGTGCGGGCCTCGCGCTCGGAGAAACCGACCGCCACCAGCTCCGCCGGGTTCACCTCGTAGGGCTCTTTGCAATAGGTGCAAATGCGCCGGACGAGACGTTGGGCCACCACCAGCTGCACCGAGGTCGCCACCAAGAACGGCTCAATGCCCATATTCATCAGACGGTTGATGGTGGAGGGAGCGTCGTTCGTGTGCAGGGTCGACAGCACCAAGTGACCGGTCAAGGCGGCTTTGATCGCCACCTCGGCGGTTTCAAAGTCGCGGATCTCACCCACCAGCACGATATTGGGATCTTGGCGCAGGAAGGAGCGCAGGGCGGCCGCGAAGTTGAGGCCGATCGACTCCTTCATCTGCACCTGGTTGATGCCCGCGAGGTTGAATTCCACGGGGTCTTCGGCGGTCATGATGTTGGTGTCGGGCTTGTTGACGTTGGACAACGCCGAATAAAGGGTATTGGTCTTGCCCGATCCCGTCGGTCCTGTGACCAACACCATGCCGTAGGGCTGATGGATGGCGAACTCGAATTTGCGCAGGGATTCCGGCTCGAAGCCCAGCTTGGTCATGTCGAGCATCAGCTTGTCGCTGTCGAGCAAGCGGAGCACGATTTTCTCGCCGAAGAGGGTCGGCAGAATCGACACGCGGTAGTCGAGCTCTTTTTCTTTGTTCTCGATCTTGGTTTTGATCTTGATACGGCCGTCTTGGGGCAGCCGCTTTTCCGCGATGTCGAGCTTCGACATGATCTTGATACGGCTGGTGATGGCCTCGCGCAGGCGCAGGGGCGGGTGCATCACCTCGTACAATTGGCCGTCGATCCGGTAGCGAACCCGATACTTCTTCTCGTAGGGCTCGACGTGGATGTCGGAAGCACCCCGTTTGATGGCGTCGGTGAGGATGATGTTCACCAAACGGACGACGGGCGCTTCGTCGGACTCTTCTTCGAGGGTATCGAGATCGAATTCATCGGGCTCGTCCTCGAGCACCTCGAGATCGTCGCCCCCCAAGGGATCGTCGTCGAGCTCTTCCATCACTTTCTTGAGCTCGAGGGCGTGGCTGGCGCCGTAGTACTTCTCGATCGCCGCGCGAATGGCCGACTCGGACGCGATCACCGGCTCGACGTTGTAGCCGGTCATGAATTTGATGTCGTCCATGGCGAAGACGTTGGAGGGATCCAACATCGCGATGGTCACCTTCGCACCGGTTTTCGACACCGGCATGATGGTGTATTTGCGCGCCACGTCGGCGGGAATGATCTTCACCACCGATTGGTCGATCTCGACCTGGGTCAAGTTGATCGCGGACACCCGGAACTGCTTAGAAAGGAACTCCACCAGCTCCGGTTCGGTGATCAGGCCCATTTTGACCAAATTCGAGCCGAGGCGACCGCCTTCCTCTCTCTGTTTGCCCAGGGCCGTTCTTAGTTGATCCGGAGTGATTCTGCCGGCCTTGACCAGCAGGTCGCCCAATCTGTCACTCATTGAGACTTCCTTTCCAACGGAGAATGATCCGCGTCTGGATGAAACTGAGGGGGGAATAGCCGCGAATCGGAACGCTATTTTATACAGCTACCGGCCAAAGGGCGGAATAGATGGACAAAACTACCTCGGATTCCCCTTTTTTCAGGAAACCGGAGACCCAAACCGCGAGCTTCGTCCTTCCTGGCGACGCAGGATTTCCAGGGCCTTCTCCGTCACCTGTTTCGGCGGGATCGACAGCAAACAGGCCCTCGGGCCGTCGAAACGCTTGTAGCAGTAGCTGCAAGGAAGCGGGTGAAACAGCACATGATCCAGCGCACGGTAGGGCCCGTTGCGATTGGGATCCGTCGGCCCGATGATCGACAACACCGGTGTCCCCAAGGCATGGGCGAGATGCACGGGACCGGTATCGCCACCGATCAGCAAGGAGGCGCCGCGAAGCAGGGCCGCCAGAAGATGGAAGTCCGTGGCGTCCACGGTGCGCGCCGCGCCGTCGCTCAGCTCGACGATCAGCTCGGCCCAGTGAAACTCGCCGGGGGCGCCGGGCAGCCAGACATCGAAGCCTTGCTCGTCCAGGTTGCGAGCCACCTCCCCCCACCACTGGAGCGGATACATTTTATTGGCCCAACCGGCCCCAGCCTGGATCAAAACCAGGGGTCGACCGCTCCGGCTCTGTGCCTCGAAGAAGGCATCGGCTTCCGGAGGACGGCGGGTCAACAACTTGTGGCCCTCGAAGCTCACTTCACGGATCGCCTCATGTAGGCCGTCCTCGCCCGTCAGGCTCGCCAGGAGCGCCAAAGCCTGATCTACCGCGTGGACCCCGGGCTGGACGGCCTTCGTATCCACGGTTTCCTTCATCCAGCGGGCACTGGATCGTTCCCGTCGACAGCTCTCCGACGCCCCGATGATGCGGTCGGCTCGGGACGCCCGGGCGAGAAATCCCCCTTTGTGGTTGCCCATCAGGTCGAAGGTCAGATCCGCTCTGAAGCTGCGGATCTCCGCAAGAGCCTGGCCGATTTCCGCTCGGATCGGCGCCGACCAAGGCTTCTTGCGCCAGGCCTTGGCGCGCACGGGAATCAGACGATGGATGTCGGGATGACCTTCGAGTATCGGCGACCACACCTTTTCCACCACCCACCCGATCTCGGCCTTCGGCACCAGACGGCGGAGGGCGCTCAGGAAGGGAAGGCAATGCACGATGTCGCCCATGGCGCTGGTGCGAACCAGCAGGATCCGCTGGGGGGTGGCCGCACCCCACACAGTCGCCGCCGAGGAATTGCTCACGGGAGTCTCGATCGACGGTCGGCTCAAGGCAGAGCTTTGACCGTGGCGATGATGTCGCTGGTGTTGTGATCTTTGGGGTCGCCCACCAAGGCCGTCCGACCGCCGTAGGCCTTGACCACCGCGTATTCGGGCACCTGCTCCGGGGATCCGTAGTCGGGACCCTTGCAGTGGACATCCGGTTGTAGCTCCGAGAGCAGCGGCGCCGGAGAGTCACCGCTGAAGATCACCACGAAGTCCACCGGCTCCAGGGCGGCGAGCAGCTCGGCCCGCTCCGAGCCCGGCACCACCGGACGACCCGCGCCTTTCAGCTTTTCGACACTGGCGTCGTCGTTCAAGGCGACGATCAAATAGTCCCCCTGGGCCTTGGCGTCTTGCAAATAGCGGAGGTGGCCTACGTGCAGAATGTCGAAATGGCCATTGGCGAACGCCACTGTTTCACCCGATTGCCGAATCTTCTCGACCTCGGTTTTTAGGCTGTCTTTATCGAGCACAGATCCCATCATCAGACTCCTTGAGGCTCGTCGAAGCTGAGGGCCTCGAGCAAGCTCGGATCCGAGGACACCGCTTCCTTGAGCTCCTCAGGGCTCAGGGTGGCCGTCCCCATTTTCATCACCACCACGCCGCCGGCGTAATTGGCCAAACAAGCGGCTTCCAGGGGATTTGCTCCGGCTGCCAGCGCCAGGGCGAAGGTGCCGATGACCGTATCTCCGGCGCCGGTGACATCGGCGACTTGATCGGTGCCGTGGACCGGTAGATGGGCCGCGCCCTGACTGCTGAAGAGCGTCATGCCCGAGCTGCCGCGGGTGATCAGCAGGAAATCGGCTTGCATCACCTCCAGGAGCTCGAAGCCGCCGATCAGCAGCTCCTCGGGCTCGTCGAGCGATCTGCCCAATAGATTCTCGGCCTCTTCCAAATTCGGCGTCGCCCCGGCCAGACCCACAAATTCCCCGAGCCGGTAGCGGCTGTCGCCCAGAATCGCCGGAAGGGCGGCATCGGGGCCATCCGCCGTCAACGCCTGCCGAAAGATCTCGATCATGCGGGGACGTACGGCGCCGTAGCCATAGTCGGACATCACCGCCGACCGGCTCCCCTTGCCATGGCTTCGGGCGAAGGCCAGCAGCTCGTCCACGTCTCGGTCCGTGGGATGCCATTCGTCTTCCAGGTCGTAGCGCACGATCTGCTGTTTGATGGCGTGACGTCCGCCGCCCAGCACGCGGGTTTTGGTGGGGGTTCGATAGTCGGAACGGACCAAGATCCCACCGGTATCGATGCCCCGCTGTTGGAAGATCTCGATCAGCTCACGACCGGCGAGATCGTCACCCACGACGCCGAGAGGTTTGGCGTCGCCACCGAGGGCCGACACATTGGCCACCGCATTGGCCCCGCCGCCGGGAATCGTGGTTTCGCTGTCGAGGCTCAGGATGAGCACCGGCGCCTCGCGGCTGATACGTTTGGGGGTTCCGGAAATAAATCGGTCCGCCACCAAATCCACCAGCATCCACACCGGACGGCCACGAAAGCGGTCGACCAGCTCGATCAGACGGTCGATGGACGGTCTCTTGAACGGACCTGAGGAGTTGGATGGGGGGGCGACCATGGGCCGCAGATTCTAGCAGGATCCGGCTGTCAGCCGATCAAAAGGCGAAAGGCGTCAAACCATGTCAGCTTATGAAGCCCCGCGACCGGTGAGCACCGCGGGAACGGTTTTGAGCAGGATCTTGAGGTCCAGCCACGGGGACCAGCTGTCGATGTATTGCAGGTCGAGCTCCATCCAACGGTCGAAATCCAGCTGGTTGCGACCGCTGACTTGCCAGAGGCAGGTGAGGCCCGGTTTCATGGACAGCCGGCGGCGCTGCCACCGCTGGTAGCGGGCGACCTCGTCGGGGATCGGTGGCCTCGGGCCCACCAGGCTCATATCACCGCGCAGGACGTTGAAGAGCTGGGGCAGTTCGTCGAGGCTGAATCGGCGCAGGAAGCGGCCCAAATTGGTGACCCGCGGGTCCTGCCTGAGCTTGAAGACCGGGCCGTCCATCTCGTTCAGATGCAGGAGATCGCCCTGATGATTCTCGGCACCCTCGACCATGGTGCGGATTTTGTACATGGTGAAGCGACGCCCGTTCAGGCCGCAGCGGGTTTGGGTGTAGAGCACCCGACCGCCTTCCGTCAGCTTGATCAAGAGCGCGATGCCGGCGATCACCGGCAACGACAACACGATCAAGCTCGACGCCAGGATAACGTCCATGAGCCGTTTGAACGATAAAGCCGTGGGGCTTTCCGGCGCGGTAGAGAAGGTCAGCAGCGGCACGCCGTCGAGCTCTTCCATCCTCGTTTGGGTCTTCACGTGGGGGAAGAGGTTGAGGGCGAAGCGGGTTCGGATGCCTTGCTCGTGCAGGGCCAGAAATAGATCTTCCATGCGGTCGAGCTCGCGACGGCTGACGCAGAAGAGCACGTCGTCCACTACCAAATCATCCACCAGGTTGGGGATGTCGTCGATGGTGCCCAACAGCGGATAACGAGACGGGAACCACTCCGTAGTGGCGGTGGGATGGGACACGAAACCCAGAATCTTGAAGCCCCAGAAGCGGTGCTGCTGGATCGAATCCGCGAGGTCGATGGCGCCCGGGCTGGTGCCGACGATGAGCACCGTGCGGTAGTTGAAGCCGCGGTATCGCACGTAGCGGGAGAGGATCCGCAGAGCCAGCTTTTCGGTCAGCAGGAAGACGAAGCTCAACGCACCGACCAAGAAAATCCACAAACGGCTGAGCTCGTCGGTGCCGAGCACCATCTCGTCCAAGCGCAGCAAGAAGATGGTCAGGGCAAAGATCGCCACGCCGAGGGCGCTGACCTTCAGGATGCCCTTCGACTCTTCCACCAAGGGCACGGTCCGGTGGGATCGATATGTGTCGGAGCCGAGCAACAAGGCGCCCCAAACCAAGATCACGAACGGCAAAAGCGGGAGGTAGGTGGCGAGGGGATAGAAGGGGGCCGGAAAGGCGTCTGGAAATACCGAAGGCAATCCCGCCGCCCGCAGCCACCATGCGCCGAGGAAGGCCGTCGCCACCAACAGCAGGTCGACGAGGAAGACGCAGGTGGCAATGAGGCGAGATTGCTCTTTTAGCATGGCTCATCCTCATGAAAATGGGGTTTCGCTCGGGCCCAAACGGATCTACTTTGTTGAATTAGCACGTGAAGAATCCTAGCCTAAACACTCTCTAGATCTAGCAGAAGTCGAATTTTGGGCGTGGGCAGAGCCCCTCTTGCGAAAATTCTAACCCAAACTGTAAAGAATGGGAATGCTTTTGAAGCATACGACATGCGATGCGCCACGCTCAATCGGCCATCTCCGAGAAGAGTTGCTGATACTCCTGGGTCACCGCGTCCCACGAGTAACGCTCTTGCGCCCTCTCGGCGGACCGTCGACCTCTCTCCAGCGCTTCATCGGGGTGATCGAGAACCCATTGCATCGCCTGGCTGAGGGTAGCGGGCTGTTGCGCTTGAAAGTAGATGGCGGGCTCGCCGGCCACCTCTCGGTTTTCGGGGGCGTCATTGACCAACAAACAATTGCCGTACCCCATAGCTTCGACCAGGGCCGGATGGGTGCCACCCACTTCCGTGGCCTGGATGTACGCCAGAGCCCCCGACTGCAGCTCCCGGTATCCTTCGCCGTAAATGGCTCCCGGAAAGAGCACTCGCGAATCCGCGCGCTCGCGAAATGAGCGGATGAAGTCGTCGGCATAGGGCGCGTCACCCACCATCACCAACGGCAAGTCGCCGGAGACGTCGCGATAGGCGGTCACCAGCTTGTCCGGATTATTCTCGGGCTCGAAGCGACTGACGTAAAGAAAGAACTTTCCCGGCTCCAATCCCAGTCGATCCAGGACCCCCAGGGTCGAAGGCAGCCGCGGGTCGACGCCGTAGGTGATCATGCGTGAGTCGGCACCATAACGGCTTTGGTAATGCGCTTGGATCACGTCGGCGTCAGTGACCAAAACCGTCGGCAAAAAACACGCGAGCCGCTCCGAAAGGGCGTAGACCCAGCGACCCAGGGCTCCCCATTTGGCCCGCCGCTTCTCGATGCCGTCGACGTGTAGTGCCGTGGGAATTCCCGTCCAACGGGTGATGGGCACGAAGAGGGCGTTGGCCGAGTTCACCACCAACACCGCGTCGTATCGAGCGAAGGCCGCGTGCAGGCTCGACAGCAGGGTGTGCACCGGGGTGTCGAGGTATTTGGTCCGGAGGGTCGGCAACACCACCAAGCGAGCCCCCAGATGCTCTCGCTCGTCGGGACGGGTGTAGTGGGAGCGACAGTACACCGTGACGTGATGGCCCAAGGCCACCAGCCGACCCGCGATCTCCTCCATGAAGGTTTCGTACCCACCATAGCGGGCGGGAATGCCTCGGCTACCCAGGAGCGCGATCTTCAGACCACGGCGTTCCCGTCCGGGCTCTGCCGGAAGGGTTTCTTTGAGACCGGAATCCTTGGGAACGGAGGGTTCCAGCTCAGAGGGTCCCTGCTCGGATGGATTCAACGCCATGGGCTTTCTTTTTCGCAGGACCTTGAAGGACTGACAATAGGTCCGAGTGGTTTAGAGGACGGACGGCTGACGGATCCAGCCGGAGGATCCGAGGGTGGTGTGGCTATGGACTAGACGGTGAGTGACGGTGGGCCGTACACCCTTCCGAGACATGAGCAACTCAAGGTGCGGCGGCCGGGTCCAACAGGGCCCGCTGCCCCCTGCCCTTCCAAAGGCGGGCCCCCGCCGGACCGCTAGTTTCTGCCCACTTCGCCGACGATGCAAGAGAGACGAGATCATCCCCTCGGCCGGCCCCGACGTGACCGTCGGCGAAAACGCTCCTCGGGCCCTTCCCCTTGCTCCATGAGCTGCCGACGTAATTTGTGAATCCTCGCCATGAAACGGCGGAATTTGCGGTCTTGCTCCGGATCCAAGAGCTCCCGGGTGGCGAAATAGTTGGCGATGAAGGCCTGCTCAAGCTCGGATTGGCTTTGCCCCACCTCCCCGACCCAATGCTCCGCCCGACCCCGCTCCGGCGACGGGGACGTGAGCTCTCGACGAAGCCCCGCGCGAGCTGTCCTGAGCCGATCCCTGCCTTCCACGGATCGATGGAAAAAATCCCGTTGAATCTCCAAAAAGGTATCTCGCCTGTCGTCCTTCAGCCCCAGCTCGTCCGCCATACGGTTGACGATGCGCTCCAACCGGCGGGGCGCGATACCAAGATCCGATCGTCTTAGATCGCCCGCGACCCGATCCGCCGGATCGCTCGAGTTTCCCGCGGAGGCACCCGCCGGATCCCCTTCGGCTTGCTCCACCACGGCGGACGAACGCTCGCCTTGGGTCTTGGAGGCCAGCCATCCGGCCAACACTCCGATATTGATGCCCACCGACAGCATCAAGACCCACATCCACCACCACCGTTTTCCCAACTGCTGGTTGCTCACGTCCCGTTCTCCTGCTCGTCGCCCAGCCCCCCACTGGAGGCTTCGAGGGCTCGCCAATACAAATCCGCCGAGGTCGGCTCCGCCGCAAGAAACAGGTCCCCGTCCGCGGACGGCTCAGAGACCTCGGGGGGAGGGCCGAACCCGGACGTGGACACCAGCAATCCCATGACCAAACCGACCGCCAGGGACGCCAGGGATCCCGCTTTGATCCACACCGGAGCCGCAAACCAGCCGGCCACGCCCGGATCCCGCTCCCGTCGACGCCGAATCTCCGACAGGATCCTCGAGGTCTGGTCGGGCACCTTCGGCTCCCCGATCGGCGGCGAAAGCGCCGACCATGTGGACCGCAATTGCCGCAGGGCTGCGCGCAGCTGCTCATCCTCATCCAGTCGTTCTTTGAGCCGCCGGCGGGCCGCCTCGTCAAGCTCCCCGGCCACATAGCGCATCAGCAACTTGATGTCTCGATCTCTAACCGCCATGTCCAACCCCTTGTTGAATGCCGAGGGCTTGTAAACGCCGCATGGCGCGAACCAAGCGACTCTCCACCGCACTTTCCGTAATGCCCAAGGTCTGGGAAATCTCTCGATAGGACAACCCTTCGAGCTTCGCCAGCACCAACACCGACCGCTGATTCAAGGGCAATCGATCGATGGCTGCTTTGACCTGGGCCCAACGACGACGGTCCGCCAACCGCTGCTCCGCGTCCGGCCCGGAGTCGGCTGGATCCCACTCCGCGGCGGGCGCCTCACCCTGAGCTTTCGGCGCGAGCTCCGCCAACGACAAGAAGGTCGCCAGCTTGCGACGCCGCAGGCGGTTCAAACAATGGTTGACCGCGATCCGATACAACCAGGTCGACACCTTGGCATTGGGACGAAAGGCCGAGCATCCCCGATAGGCCTTGAGAAACACTTCTTGGGTGGCCTCGCCGGCGTCCTCGGAGCTACCCAACATGCGCTCGCACAATCGCCACAACCTCGGCTGGTGGCGCTCCACGAGCACACCGAAGGACTCCACATCACCCTCGGCAACACGGAGCAAAATCGGTAGGTCGGGGTCCTGGAGGACTTCGGCAGACTGCGTCACATGTGTTGAAACACGCCGGATCTGGATTTCCTGCGGGGAATTTTCAAATTTCACCGAGAACCTGCGGCAAGCCCGGGGCTAAGGCTCACCCACGGGATCGGCGATGTCGCCGGTCAGGCCGGGTCGGTTAGACGGTGATGTCTTCCAAATCTTTCACCAGCCGCTCGGCCGACTCATAACGTTGATCCGGAGCGATTTGAAGGCATTTCAAGAGGATTTCTTCCATCTTGGGCGGGATCTCGGCCACCAAAGAGGTGGGTACCTCGGGAGCGCCCTCCGCCATCCTGCGTCGGATCTCGTCGGAGCCGGCACCGGGATAGGGCAGCTTACCCGTCAGCATGGAGTACACCACCGCACCGAAGCTGAAGAAATCGGCGCGGGAGTCGGGCTCCCGGGCCTCCAGCTGCTCGGGGGAGAGATAACCCGGGGCTTCGATGGCCACGCCGGCGCGCACCGGCATACCCAAGCCGAAGTCCATGATTTTCACCGTACCCAAGGTGTCGATCAGAATATTTTCGGGTTTGAGCCCGCTGTGCATCAGCTGTTGCTCATGGGCCGCAGCCAATCCTCGAGCGATTTCACGAGCGAAACGAACCCCGGCCACCACCGGCACTTGTCGCGCCTGCTCCAGCAGATAAGCCACAGTGAAGCCACGGGCGAATTCCATCTCGATATACGGTAGACGCTCGGCCTCGCCGAAGTCCAGAACGCTCAAAACATTGGGGTGACGAATGGAACGTGCTTTGGCGACCGCCCGTTTCAGCCGCTCGAAGAGGGCGGCATCTTGCATCACCTCGGGTCGCAGCATCTTGAGACTGACGAGATCCCCCAGATCACGATCGTGGGCCTTCCACACAATGCCCATGCGCCCCGCGCCGAGCTCGTCGAGCATGTCGAAACGGCTCGCCAAAAGGACGCCGCGACGGAGGTCGGCCAGACCTCGACCCTCGCCACCGGAGCCGCCGTCGGTCAAGGCTTGGACACCGGTCATGCGACCCGCGGACTCGGAATCCACCAAATAAAGCGGCTGCGGGCTGAGGATGCCCCGTTGGCCTTTGACCTGGACCTGTGCCCGTTGAAAAAGCTGTCCGAGCTCGGAATACACCTGCTTAGAAAAGTAAAGCCCCCCGGGCGATGCCTCGCGCATCAAGCTTTCCAAGATCTGGACGGGAACACCGGCCACCGCCGGACCGGAGGACACCGAGCCGCTGATCATCGGTCCGCTGGAAAGGGCCACCACCGGCGGGCTCGGCTCGTCGAAGACGTTGTCCCGCTCCGAAAGGGTAAGCATCACCTCCGTCGCCGCGCAGAAGGCACGCCAGGTGCAATGCTCACCCTCGAAGGCGAGCAAAACCCGATGCCCCTGAATCGACATGACGTCACCCTTTTGGGTCCGGGTGGAGGTGGAGATCTTCTGAAGATCTCGACCCAGTCGATTGATGTTCTCTTCGGCGTCGTAGCCGATTTTGGGATCCGCGTAGCGACGCATCTCCACGCCCACCACACAAAGGTGCCCGGCCTTCGCCGCGCTCTGAGCGCTTTCTTGGGCGGGCTCGGGCAACAATCGGGACACCCGGCCGACCACGAACTCCACCGCGGATTTCTCGCGGAGCTGAGCGAAGAGCTCACTGACGGCCTGTGAAATGCGTTTGGCGTCGCCGCTACCGGTCGGCAGCTGAACATCCCAATGCCCTTGGACCCCATGAGTCACGGCGTCGGCCAAACGGGTGAACGGGCGATACACCCAGGACGCCAAACCGAAAGCCAGCAAAGCTCCGGCCAGCAGCGCAAGCCCACCCGCCGCCAACGCCACACCGCTGATGGTGTTGAAGCTCTGGAGGGTATCCCCCAAGGAAGTCAACGACGCGGCGGCTCCCACCGAGCCCCCCGCCGCATCCCTCAAGGGCGCCATGAACGCGGTCCAGGTCTCGCCGCCGAGCTCGATCTCCACGCGATCGACCACCTCGCCCTCCTCCATCACCCGACCGAGGACATCCCCTTGCTTTCTCAATGCCGCCACCAGCTCCTGGGACGCGCCGTCATCGAGAGTTGAGGCTGCGGGCGCGGGTCCGACGCCGGACTCGGCGAGGAAAACGATTTCAGCGCCGCCCGTACGTTTGATTTGGGCGGCCAGGGTGTTGTTGATGGAATACGCGACGACGATATATCCCACCAGCTCGAATTGGCGCACCAGCGGCACGGCCAAGGCGTGGTAGAGCTGATCCTGCTGTTGCCAAACCCCGGACGCCTTGCTTTCTTTCAATGCCAGCGCCACCAGCGGAGTGGACGACAAATCCTCACCGCTGGCGCTGCGGTCGTCCGTGCGGGTCAGCACCACCCCGTTGCGATCCAGCACCACCGCCAAATCAAACGTCAGCAGATCCTGATACTCCTCGACGGACGCGAGAATCGCCGCTTCGTCTCGAGCTTGGGCCGCCGCGGCCAGGTAGGAGGTCAGGACTTGATCGGTCGAAAAAATGCGGGAAATCAAATTCAGCCGCAAATATCGCTGCTGTTGGAGAATCGAGAGCACCGCATTGCTGCCGGGAAGCACCTTATCGATAGTGGCGCGAGCGGTTTCGGCCCGCTCCTTGGCAGTCACCAAAGCCGTGCTTCCGGCAATCACTCCGGCCACCAAGACCACCATCAGCACCAGCAAGAGCGCCAGCTTGATCGTCCCCGATCCCCCGGTCGAGCCGGCGCCTCGGGTACCGCTCTTGGCCGGCCTACCCGGTTTAAGTTTCTTTGCCTTGGGTTGCTTGGCCATTCCGATCACTCCCCGCCACCGCTGAGGTGGGCTGGAAACCGTGTAGATGAGGATTTCAATCCGGTGAGGCGAGACTTTATCAGACCCCAGGGCCGAAGACTGGGCGAAGAAGACCGGGCGAAGAAGACCGTGAACAACACCTGTTCAGCCGACACTCGCGCCCACCCCCCCTTGCCGTCGGCGGCTTCCAATGGTCAGATTGGCGACATGAATTCCACTCATCCCAGAGAAGGCACCAGCCCCGGACGAGTCGATCGAGAAGCGGCCGATCTGGACACGGAGTCACTCGTTCGACGGGTGACCGCTTTCGTCGGCCAAGGTACAGGAAGCTTCGAAACGCTGGCCCGAGAAGCCTTCGACTTTCAATATCACCGCGTGGCTCCCTTCCGTCGCCTCTGCGATCATCGCGGCCTGACCCCTCAATCCCTCGATCCGTTCGATTGGACCCGCATCCCGGCGGTGCCGGTCATGGCGTTTCGCCGCCAGAAGCTACACGCCGCCGAACCGGTGGAAATCTTTCGCTCCAGCGGCACCACCGGCGGAGCACAAGCACGCAGCGTGCACTACCATCCCTTCCCCGATCTGTACCGGCGGGTGATCGACGCGACCTTCCCCCATGCGTGTCTGCCGGCGGACTGCCCCCCCGGCCGTCGCCCCATGCTCTCCTTGGTGCCCTCGCGCTCGACGGTCCCCGATTCCAGTCTCGGCTTCATGTGTGAGCACATCGTGAATCGCTTCGCGACCGCCGGCTCCGTGGTCGCGATGGGAGCCGATGGTCTGGACGCGGACGCGGCCAATACCTGGGTAGACGGCTTGCGAGGTAGACCCGGCACCATCCTCACCACCGCTTTCGCGCTGTCCTATTGGCTCGATGCCCTTGAGCAAGCGGGTCTGAGGAAAGAGTTGCCGAAGGGCTCGACTCTGTTTGAAACCGGCGGTTTTAAAGGCCGTGCGCGGGAGCTTGAACGCAGAGAGCTGCTCGAACGCATTGAGCGGCTCTTGGGCCTGTCCCCGCGGACCGTCGTCCGCGAATACGGCATGACCGAGCTCACCGGCCACTTCTATACCGATGTGTTGCACGGTGGGCATCCCGATCGCTTCGTGGTGCCACCGTTCATGCGAGTCCGCATGTTGGATCCCGAATCGTTGACGGAGGTGCCTGCGGGAGAGCCCGGCCTGGTCTCGTTCTTCGACCTGAGCAACGTCGGCTCCATACTGCACGTCATCACCCAAGATCTCGGCATTTCGGAGCCCTCCGGGGCGGATACCGGGACGTCCGAATTCTGGCTCCTGGGTCGTGCCGACGACGCTCAGCTGCGAGGCTGCTCCCTGACCGCCGAGGAATTGAATAGCCCCAACATGTTATGATCCCGCCTCCCCCCGAGGGTCGGCGGCCCGAAGTCGGTAATCCGAATTTCACCATCCCTAAACTGTTGACGAAAGCCCAGGCCAGGGCAGCGTGAGCCAAAGGAATCGCTATGGAAATCGATTTGAGGAAAGTTGAGGACGTGATCATCCTCGACATGACGGGTCGCTTGACGGCCGGTATCGGCGACATTGTGCTCCAAGAGGCGATGAACCAGCTGGTTGCCGACGATTGGAAGAAAATCCTGCTGAACCTTTCAAAGGTGAGCAAAATCGACAGCGCCGGCATCGGTGAGCTGATGGCGTCGGTGAAGCTCGCTCGTCGTTTTGGATGCGACGCTCGGCTGTTGAATGTTCAAGGACAAGTGCTGCGCATCCTGGAGCTCTCCCAGCTTCTGCCGCTCCTGGACGTGTACCAGAGCGAAGAGGACGCGATCACTTCGTTTGCCGCGTCGGCCGAGTAGTCGCAGAATCGACCCGAAGGTCGCCATAGGCCCCGTAACCGGCACGAGAGCCCTCCAACCAGATGACGGTCAAGACTTTCACTTGCAAAAGCTGCGGCGACGATTTCACCCTCAAGACCGAGGTGCTGGCCAGGTATCCCGGCTGGACCCCCTCCGTCTGCCTGAAGTGTCGGGACAAGAGCCGAGGTCCCTCGGCTAAGCGTTCCAGCTCCGGCACCAAGGGCAGACCGGCCCAGAAACGACCCCGGAGATCGTCCCGTCAAAAGGGATCCGCCAAAGAAGAGCTGCTGCCGGTGGCCGCCGTGTTGGAGAAATATTCCGAAGGCCCATTCGACGGGCTGTTTACGGATGGCGCCTGCTCGGGCAATCCCGGGCCGGGCGGCTGGGGAGTCGTCTGGGTGCGCAACAACGAGGTGTTGCAACAGGATTACGGCCACGAGGAGCGGACCACCAACAATCGGATGGAGCTCCAGGCGCTGATCGCCGCCTATTCCATGCTGCCCAACGATGCCGAGGTCGATATCTGGAGCGATTCGAATCTCTGTGTTCGAACCGTCAACGAATGGGCCGCGGGCTGGCAGAAACGAGGTTGGCGTCGAAAGACGGGTCCCGTGGAAAACCTCGACCTGGTGAAGGAAGCCTTTCAGCTTTCTCGAAAACACCCAGGGGTCACCTTGCGCTGGATCAAGGCCCACAACGGCTCCCGTTGGAACGAATACGCCGACGCCCTGGCCACGGCCTTCCTGCGCGACGAGCTCTAGCCCGAGGCTAGCGACGGAGGCGAGCGCGGGGAGGAATCTCCGCCACGTCGCGGGCGGATAGCCGATCTCCGAGCTTCACCAAGCGCGAGCCTTCGATGGGCTCCATGGGAAGTGGCTCGTCCCACCCTCGCTTCTTCGACACCGTCCTCAGCTTTCGCAGCAAGCGAGCTGTCACCTCGACCGCGGCCATACGAACCCGCCTAGACGTGCCTTGGTGGGTGATACGCACACAGAATGCGACCCGTGCCGAGGGCAACGGCCCGAACCCGATGTAGTTGACATGGAATCCGTAGCGGGGATCCGAAGCGGTTCCCGTCTTCATGGCGACCGGGAATCCTGGGGTGCGGACCCGCATGGCAGTGCCACGTTCCACCACCGAAATCATGCTGTGGGTGAGGGCTTCGACCATTTCGGGCTCGAGCACCTGCCGATCTCGGCCCCGCGGCAAGAGCTCAGGGTGCAGCCCCAGCTTGCCGTCCTTGGAATGTAGCAATGTCGGCTCGGGCATGACCCCTCCGTTGGCCACCGTCGCCGCCATCAACGCCGCATGCAGAGGGGTAATTTCCGTGTCTTGCAGTCCGATGGCGAGGTCCGCCAATTGTCGCTCATCACCCAGTGCCCGCAGGATCTTCCCGCCCTCGAAAGGCCCCAAAGGACGGTCGAATCCGAATCGGCGAAGCTCCTCGAGCAACCTCGGACGGCCGATTTCCGCCGCCAGGTTAGCGAAACCCACGTTGCAAGAAACCGCCAAAGCACGATCCAAGGTCCGAAGTCTTCCAGCGATCACCGGGCAATAGAGTGGCGTCCCGTCATAAAGCTCATGACCGCGGCACTGCATATTGTGGAATGCACGATCCGGATCGAGCCCGCTCCGCATGTAGGCGGCAGTGGTAATGAGCTTGGCAATCGACGCCGGCTCGCGCTCTTGATTGAACGCCGGCGTTCCCGGCTCCCGGCGGTGGGAGCGACGATCACTCACTGCGGCGAGAATCTCGCCGGTCATCGGATCCACCAAGACGATAGAGCCTCGGAAGCGGCCGAAGGACTCGTAAGCCAGCTTCGACAGCTCGAGATCGAGGCTGGTCCTCACCGACCCGGCCTCTGAATAGGCTTCCACGTGCTGGGTAAGATCCTTGGGAATCCATTCTGGACGAGCCCCGTGGCTGATTTCCAGCCGGCCGCTTTCGAGCCACCCCAAGGGTCGACCCGTACGATCACGAACCGCGACCCCTGCGGAGCTCTTCTCCAAGTGGTGGGCAACTCTCTGCACGAGAAGTCCCTGACGGCCGATTTCGCGATCCAGCCCAACATCCAGACCAGATGAGCGTAGCTTGGCGGAGGTTTCGTCGCCGTTTTCGATGTGCGCGGCCACCGTCACCCAGGGAATGGTCGGACGTCCGAGAGCCTCCGCTAGATCCGTGAGCCGCAGCACCGCCCCGAATTCAGCCCGCTCGAAAGCCGCGCGAATAATCAAGGGTAGATCAAAGCCACGGGCGTCCAGACGGGAGCGTTCTGCCGGAGTCAGAGCGCCGGCGGAATCTTCTGCAAAAGCGGAAGCGATCCGTAGACCGGCTCGGACACGGGCGCCTTCTATGGAGTGATCACACCAAGGCAGCAGCTTTTCTTCGGCTTGTCGGAAATCGCCCTCGGCCAACAGCTGCTCTGCCTGCTCAATGGCTGCCCTGGCCTCGAATAAACGTAGGCCCGACAGGATCCCAAAACCCACGAAGAGGGGCAGGATCCAAAGCACGAGACGGCGAAGCTTGAGGGGGGCGAGAGAGCGGTGATACATCAGCAACGTTCTACCTTCCAGTCGGAAGGCCCACTATACACAAAAGCCCAAAGCCCTTCAAATAAAGGCTTTGAGCATCTTTAGACGACCTGGAGAACGCAAAGGAGGCGACCGGGGGAACGTAACCTTCAAAGGGCCATCCATGGAAAAGGCCGCCCGATGGGCGGCCTTTCCTCGACTCGAGCTACCGACCTCGGCGACGACTAGCTTATTCGTCGTCGGAACTTAAGCTCGGCTCGTAGTCCACCAGCTCGAGAATCGCCATTTCCGCACCGTCTCCTTTGCGCGGACCGAGCTTGAGCACCCGGGTGTATCCGCCGTTACGGTCTTCCATGCGAGGGGCGATGTCGTCGAAAAGCTTCTTGACCAGCTCGCGGCTGCTGATCCACTGACGCACTTGGCGCCGAGCGTGGACTGTGCCGCGTTTTCCTTTGGTCACACACTTCTCAAAGATCGGCTGAAGCTCTTTGGCTTTGGGCAGGGTCGTTGTGATTCGACCGTGCTCTACCAGAGACGACAGCTGGTTCCGGAAAAGGGCGCGACGATGGGCCGAGTTGCGGCCGAGTCGTCTTCCGCGAATTGAATGACGCATTTTCCTATCTCCTCAGAGCTCAGACCGACATCTCGAGTCCGGCAGGCGGATGCTCGGGAACGTCCATTCCAAAGCTCAGTCCGAGCTTGCCCAGGACGTCCTGGAGCTCTTCGAGCGACTTCTTGCCGAAGTTCTTGGTTTCGAGCATCTCTTTCTCCGCCCGACGAACCAAATCCCGAAGGGTATGGATATTCGCGTTCTTCAAGCAATTGGCGGAGCGAACCGAAAGGTCGAGCTCATCGATGGATTTGGCCAGGAGCTTGTCGAGGGTGGACAGCTCTTCGGAGTGAGCGGCCGGAGCCTCTTCCCGCATGCTCTCTTCGGCATGGGTGAAAATGCCCAATTGGTCGCGCAACAACATGGCCGCCAACGACAACGACTCCTCAGGAGCCACGGTGCCGTTGGTGTGGATGTCCAAGGACAGCTTCTCGTAGTCCGTGGCACGACCCACACGGGCGGCCTCGACCCGGAAGTTGACTCGCTTCACCGGCGAGTGCACCGAGTCGATGGGAATCCAGCCGATGCCCATGGTCTCGTCAAAGTTCTTGTCGGCGGTCACGTAGCCGCGACCTTGTTTCACCTGGATCTGCATCCGCATGTGTCCCTCTTCGTTGAGGGTCGCGATGGGCAGCTCAGGATCGACGATGGTGACCGAGGGATCCCCTTCGAGATCACCGGCCACGACCGCGCCGGGGCCTTTCACGTCGAGGGTCAAGAAGCGCGGCTCCTCACCTTCGAGACGAATCGGCACCTGACGCAAGTTGAGGATGATGTCGGTGACATCCTCGACCACTCCGGGAACCGACGAGAACTCGTGCAGAACCCCTTCGATATGGATCGCCGTGACCGCCGCGCCCTCGATGGAAGACAACAGGGATCGGCGCAACGCATTGCCGACGGTAGTGGCGAAACCCCGTTCAAAGGGCTGAGCCGAGAACGTTGCAGAAGTCGGCGAGGCCGTCTCTTTGTCGATATCGACACGTTTCGGCCGTTGAAAACCTTTCCAGAGCATGGAATCTCCTTCCTGGAGCCTAGTACCAGGCCCCATTCACATCAGCGGCTGTACAACTCGACGATCAGCTGCTCTTGGATCGGGATCTTGATATCTTCGCGGGTCGGCACATTGCGGACCGTGCCCGTGAAGCTCTCAGCGTCGAGCTCGAGCCAACCGGGAATTCCTCGTCCGCGAGCGGAATCAACCGCGCCACGGATAAATTCGTTCTTGCGACTCGCCTCTTTGACGGTGATCACCTGATTCGGGTCGACCGTGAAAGACGGAATCGTCACTTTCTTACCATCGACCAGGATATGACCGTGGCGCACCAGCTGGCGGGCCTGAGCTCGGGAGGAACCGAAACCGAGACTGTAGGCCACGTTGTCCAAACGGCGCTCCAGCAGCACCAACAAATTCTCGCCGGTAATGCCCTTCAAGCGATCTGCTTTTTTGAAGTAGTTCCGGAACTGCCGCTCCTGAACGCCATAGATGCGCTTGACCTTCTGCTTCTCGCGCAGCTGCAAGCCGTAACCCATGGTACGGCGACCCCGCCGTTGACCGTGCTGACCCGGCGGATAGGCCCGGCGCTCGATCGCGCATTTTTCTTTAAAACAACGGTCGCCTTTGAGGAAGAGCTTCATGCGCTCCCGGCGACAGAGTCGACAGACTGCACCCGTGTATCTAGCCAACGTTCTACTCCTTCGTTGGATGGGTTGGGTCGGCGAAAGCCGCCCGACCTTGTCCTGAAGCTACAGGACACGAATTCTTCGAGATTCCGACGACTCGACGTCCGGATGCCACAACGGCAAGCCGGAATTGCGATTCGTCCGATGGTATGGGGTTGGAGAGCCAGATCCGTCAAACGCGCCGACGCTTACGCGGACGGCAACCGTTGTGGGGGATCGGGGTCAAATCTTTGATCGACTGGACTTGCAAGCCACAGCCTTGAAGCGCGCGAATCGCGGACTCACGTCCACCACCGGGGCCTTTGACCATTACGTCGAGGGTTCGCACCCCGCGCTCCTTGGCGGTCATGCCCGCGTCCCTGCCGGCCATCTGGGCGGCAAAAGGCGTGCCCTTGCGAGAGCCTTTGAAGCCGGCTTTGCCGGAAGAGGCCCAAGCGATGACGTTGCCTTCTGGATCCGCGACCGACACCAAGGTGTTGTTGAAAGTCGCTTGGATGAACGCAACGCCGTGGGGCACGACGCGGCGATCCTTCTTCTTGCCGCTACGCTTGTCTTTGTTGGTTTTTGCCATTTTCCTACACTACCCTTACTTGCGGACTTTTTTCTTACCGGTCACCTGCACACGCTTCGGTCCCTTGCGGGTCCGGGCGTTGGTGTGGGTCCGCTGTCCCCGGGTCGGCAGGCCTCGGCGATGGCGTACGCCGCGGTAGCAACCGATTTCCATCAAACGACGGATGTTCTGGTTGACTTCCTTGCGTAGGTCGCCTTCGACTCGATGGTTGTCCAAGATCTCCTGACGAATCTTACGGGCTTCATCTTCCGTCAGATCCTTCACCTTGGTCGTGGGATCGACCTCGGTGGCTTCCAGGATCTTGTAGGAAACAGTCCGGCCAATGCCGTGAATGTAGGTGAGCCCGATCCAGACCTGTTTGTTCGGTGGCAGGTCGACACCAGAAATACGTGCCATCTTCTTAACCCTGACGCTGCTTATGCTTTGGGTTGTCACAAATTACCCGGACGACACCATGCCGCCGAATCACTTTGCACTTCGAACACATCCGTTTGACCGATGCTCGGACTTTCATGCTTCGGTTCCTCGCTACTAGTTCCGTTGAGGGTTCCCGTAAAGGATCAACCCTTCAGCCGGTACGTGATCCTTCCGCGGCTCAAATCATAGGGCGACAATTCGACTCGCACCCGATCACCCGGCAGAATACGAATGAAATGCTTACGCATCTTTCCGGAAATGTGAGCCAAAACCTGATGCCCGTTTTCCAATTCCACACGGAACATGGCGTTGGGCAAAGTCTCACTCACCACCGCTTCGACTTCGATCGCGTCTTCCTTGGCCAAAGTTAATCCTTTTGTCGGTTTCTAGGCCCTGGCGGCGACGACATTGTCGTCGGCGGCCTGGAAGGTGAGAATCCGGTTGTTTTCCGCCTCATCGACGCCCAGAATCCTCGGTCCTCGCTCGGTGACAGCCACCGAGTACTCAAAATGCGCCGAAAGCGCCCCGTCTAAAGTACGGGACGTCCAACCATCGGCGTCGGTCTTCACTTTGTGGCTGCCCGCATTGACCATCGGCTCGATGGCCAACACAAGCCCCGGGCGCAGGCGTTGGCCCTTGCCCGGTTTGCCGAAATTTGGCACCTGAGGCTCTTCGTGTAGAGACATCCCCACCCCGTGTCCAACGAATTGCTGGACGATGGAAAAACCCCTGGCCTCAACGTGGGATTGAACAGCATGACCGATGTCCCCCAAGCGTCCGTTGGGACGAGCTTGTTGAACACCGAGCATCAGCGACTCACGGGTGACTTTCAACAGCAGAGCAGCCTCTTCGGAGATTTGCCCCACCGCATAGGTGCGAGCCGCGTCCCCGATGTACCCTTTGTATTGCACCCCGCAGTCGAATCCGATGATGTCGCCTTCCTGCAGGGGGCGGTCATCGGGAATGCCGTGAACGATCACGTCGTTCAGCGCGGTGCATAGTGTCGCAGGATAGCCCTTATAATTCAAGAACGCCGGCACACCCCCCGCTTCGCGAATGGTTTGCTCAGCCCAGCGATCCAGAGCTTTCGGCGTCACACCCGGCTCGATGCGATCCTCTAGACCCGCGAGGATCCTGTGCACAATGGCATTCGCCTCGTGCATCAGCTCGATTTCGCCCGGGGTTTTGAGGATCACTTTGCTCACTGGTCTTTCACCGCATCAAGAATAGCTTGCTGCACGGCGTCCATGCTTTGGTGCCCGTCGATCTCGCGCAACAGCCCGAGCCCACGGTAGTGGCCGACCAAGGGCTCGGTCTTCGAGCGATACTCTTCGAGCCGGATCTTGACCACGTCCTCCGTATCGTCTTTGCGCCCACGGCCGAGGGCTCGCTCTACGAGAACGGGCTCGGGAGCGTCGATCATGACCACGTGGTCGATCGATGCGCCGATGCTTTCGAGGATCGAATCCAAGGTCTCGACTTGCGGCAGAGTGCGGGGATAGCCGTCCAGCAGGAAACCGACTTTAGCGTCGTCTTCCGCCAGGCGAGCTTTCACCACTTCCGCCATCAGATCGTCGGAAACCAGCTCCCCACGATCCATGACATCGGAAACCCGGTGACCGAGGGGCGTTCCGGCGGCAACCGCCGACCGCAACATTTCCCCGGTCGAAATAGCCGGAATACCCAGCGCAGCAGCCAGGCGAACGGCTTGAGTTCCTTTGCCCGAATTCGGCGGACCCAGGAAAACGATCCTCTTAGCGTCGGCCACGGACTCGTCCCTTCTTCAGGAAGCCGTCGTAGTTACGCATCACCAACTGGCTTTCCACCTGCTGGACAAAGTCCATGGCCACACCGACGATAATCAGCAGCGACGTGCCGCCGAAGTAGAAGTCGATGCCCATGCCTTGGGAGATCCAATCCGGAGCCACTCGATCGAGGGTATCGCCGATGAACGGCAGCCCGCTGACTTTGAAACCGAAGAGCATCAGCTCCGGCAGCACGGATACCGCCGCCAGGTAGAGTGAACCGATCAGGGTCAAGCGGGTCAAAATCTTATCGATGTACTCGGCCGTCCGACGCCCTGAGCGAATACCCGGAATGAAACCACCATATTTCCGCATGTTCTCGGCCGTATCTTGCGGATTGAAGATGATCGACACGTAGAAGTAACAGAAGAAGATGATGGTGGTGATGTAGATCAAGTAGTAGAGCGGCTGGCCCCAGCTGATGATCTCAGCCGTCCGTTGCAGCGGCTCCCAATCCACCAAACCCGCGAGGGTCGGAAACACCATCACCACGGAGCTGGCGAAAATCACCGGGATCACACCACCGGTGTTGACCCGCAGGGGCAAGTAGGTGTTTTGACCACCGTAGACCTTACGACCCACGACCCGCTTGGCGTATTGCACCGGAATCCTACGTTGCGCTCGTTCCATGAAAACGATGAACGCGGTCACCAACGTCATGAACACGACCAACGGCGCGATCAGGATCGGTGACAGCTGGCCGGTCTGCATCTTGGTGAAGGTGCTGGCGATAGCGCTCGGAAGACCGATCACGATACCGGCGAAAATGATCAAGGAGATACCGTTACCGATACCCCGCTCACTGATCTGCTCACCCAGCCACATGACGAACGCACATCCGGTGGTCAAGGTCAGGATCGTCATCAAACGGAATCCCCAACCGGGATTGTTGACCAACGACATGCCGCCGGGGGTGGTCACTCGCTCAATGGTGAACGAGATACCGGCAGATTGGATCAACGACACGACCAAGGTGCCGTAGCGGGTGTATTGGGTGATCTTGCGCCGACCGAGCTCCCCTTCCTTGGAGAGCTTCTCCAGGTAGGGAACCACGACGGTCAGCAGCTGCAAAATAATCGAGGACGTAATGTAGGGCATGATGCCCAAAGCGAAGATCGCCGCGCGCTCGATGCTGCCACCGGTAAACGTGTTCAAGAAGCCGAGCATCGTCTGCCGCGCCGCGGCCATCACCTCGATCAGCGCGTCGGGGTTGACCCCTGGCACCGGCAAAACGCACCCCACACGGTAAACCGCGAGGAGCGCGAAGGTGAAGGCGATCCGCTTGCGAAGCTCGGGAATCGCGAAGATGTTGCGGAAACTGTCGATCACGAGCCCAGCTCCTCACAGCTACCACCGGCCGCTTCGATTTTCTCGCGTGCGGATTTGCTGAATTTGTGGGCTTTCACTTTCAAGGCACCGGAGACCTCACCCTCACCTAAAATCTTAACCAGCTTGCCACGTCGTACCAGACCGCTGGTTTGAAGATTCTCGGGGTTGATCTCATCACCTTCGACCCGGCCGAGATCCCGCAGGTTGACCACCGCGTACTCGGTGCGGAAGAGGTTGGTGAAACCCCGTTTCGGCACCCGACGGACCAAGGGCATCTGACCGCCCTCAAATCCGAAGCGCTGGCTGAACCCCGCCCGTGAGCGTTGGCCGTTGTGACCCCGCCCGGCGGTTTTACCCAATCCGGAGCCAGGGCCGCGACCCACGCGTTTCTTGGCTTTGGTGCTTCCTTCTGCCGGAGACAAATCGTGCAGCTTCATGACCTTCAATCCTCGATGATACGCACCAGGTGCGGGATCTTGTTGACCATGCCGCGGTTTGCCGGAGTGTCCTCCCGCTCCACGACGTGCCGAATTCGACGCAATCCGAGCCCGCGAAGCTGCTCCCGCTGCTTCTTTGGATATCCGATCGGGCTTGAGTGCTGCTCGATGCGAATGGTTTTCTTTTCGTTCGCCATGGTTCTAAATCTCCGCGCGTGCTTCCGGTCACTCGCCCTCAGGCCGAGGCCGGGGCAGTCTCACTTTTTTCGATCGGGGGCAGGCCACGCTCGCGACGAACGGTATTCTCGTCTCGAAGCTCCAAGAGCGCCTGGAAGGTAGCCTTCACGACATTCTGTGGATTGGTGGAACCCAGCGACTTCGTCAGGATGTCCTGGATACCGGCCACCTCGATGACCGCGCGGACCGGGCCGCCGGCAATCACACCAGTACCGGGAGATGCCGGTTTCAGCAACACTCTGCCCGCGCTGAAAATTCCAAGGGTCTCATGGGGGATCGTGGATCCGTCCATGGGAACCTGGATCATGTTTTTCTTCGCCTCATCGATGCCCTTGCGAATGGCTACGGGAACCTCTTTGGCTTTGCCGGTTCCATAACCCACCCGTCCAGCCTGGTCACCGATGACCACAAGGGCCGAGAAGGAGAAGTTCTTACCGCCCTTGACCACTTTGGTCACGCGGTTGATGTGAACGACCTGCTCTACGAACTCAGGGTCGCGGTCGAAATCCCTAGCCACAACGCTTCTCCTTCGGGGCTACGCCTTGCCTTAATCGACGGATCATGCCCGTCCTCGCTTCATTCTTAGAACTTGAGTCCAGCTTCGCGGGCAGCTTCTGCCACCGCTTTCACTTTTCCGTGATAAATGAACCCACCACGGTCGAACACCACTTGCTCGACCCCTTTATCTTTGGCTCTCTCTCCGACCAGCTTACCGACCGCGGCCGCAGCTTCGGTGCTTCCGGCCGAGGCCTCCAAGCCGCTGCGGATATCCGCTTCTTGGGAATTGGCCTGAGCCAAGGTGGTGCCGCTTTGGTCGTCGATGACCTGGGCGTACACATAACGTAGGCTCTTGTATACCGCCAATCTGGGACGTTCCGCCGTTCCCTGTACCCGATTGCGAACCCGCAAATGGGCACGTTGACGACGCATCCGCTTGGCCTTGACCTTCTTCGAGTGCGAGTTGCTCATCGCTTGCTCCGTGACTCTTAGGCTCGCTGAGATCAGCGGGCGCCCGCTTTACCGACCTTACGACGGATTTGCTCGCCGCTGTAACGAATACCCTTCGCTTTGTAGGGATCCGGTGGCCGTAGGCTGCGGATCTCCGCCGCGACCTGACCGACCTGTTGGCGGTTCGCTCCGGAGATTTTGATCTTATTGCTCTTATCGATCTCGATCTCAATTCCCTCGGGGATCGAGTAGATCACCGGATGGGAGAAACCGAGAGCGAAGTGACACTCTTTACCCTTGACCTCGCCTCGATAACCAACGCCGACGATTTCAAGATTCTTGCTGAATCCGTCCACCACTCCGGCGACCGCGTTGGCGAGCAGAGCACGGCTCAAGCCGTGCTTGGCCCGAGCCGAGCCGGAATCGCTGACCCGGGTGACCGTAATGACGTTGCCATCGATCTCTACGGGGCATTCGGCGGGAAAGATGCGCTGAGACACCTTGCCCTTGGGACCTTCGGCAGTGAAGACATCGCCTTCGATCTTGACCTTGGCCGCTGCCGGCACATCGATAGGGGCTTTTCCGATACGTGACATCGTTAGTCCCTCCTCACCACAGCTCGCAAAGGATCTCGCCGCCAACCCGCATCTCGCGAGCCTGCCTGTCGGTCAAGAGCCCTTTGGAGGTGGAAACGATCGCGGTGCCCAGGCCGTTGAGAACCGGCTTGATGTCGTCCGCCCCTCGGTAAACCCGGCGACCGGGCTTGGAAACCCTGGACACCCGGCGCATGGCTGGAACTCCCTGCTGACTGTAGCGCAGGAAGACACGTAGCGTGTCTTGCGGCTTATTCTCGATGATCTCGAAGTCCTCGATGTAACCCTCGGCTTTCAGGAGGGCTACAATGTTCCGCTTCAATTTGGAGGCCGGCACGTCCAGACGGTCGTGTTTGGCCAACAAAGCGTTGCGGATGCGAGTGAGGAGATCCGCGACTGGATCGGTCATGCTCATCTCGTTTCTCCCGTGCGCCCGTTCGGATCGTCGATCCGCAGCGACACACTCCTCTGCGCGGTCAGTTGTTCTTAGCGAAGGGCATTCCGAGCTCGCGCAACATGAATCGTGCTTGCTCGTCGTTTTCAGCGGTGGTGCCGATCGTGATGTTGAGACCTTTGATGTGATCCACCTTGGTGGCATCCACCTCGGGGAAAATCGTGTGCTCGCGAATTCCGAGGGTGTAATTTCCTCGGCCGTCGAAGCTCTTGGTCGGGACGCCGCGGAAGTCACGCACACGCGGTAGCGCGGTCGCGATCAACCGGTCGAGGAATTCCCACATGTGGGGTCCTCTCAGGGTGACGCGAGTGCCGATCGGCATTCCCTCACGGAGCTTAAAAGCTGCGATAGATTTCTTCGCTTTCGTGATGGTCGCGTGTTGACCGGCAATCGCGGTCAGCTCTTGTTGCGCCACCTCGAGCAGCTTGTAGTTACGGCTCGCTTCACCCAGACCGATGTTGATGCTGATTTTGTCCAGCTTCGGTACGGCCATGATGTTGTCGATGCCGAATTCCGCTTTGATCTTGGGCACAACCTCGTCTTGGTACTGAGCCTTCAATCGCGGTACGTATTGATTAGTCGCCATGTCGAAACTCTCCAGTCCGCGCTCAGTCCAGGGTCGCCCCGGAAGTCTTGGCGACCCGAACGATCTTCTTCTTGCCGCCTTCCAACTCGCGGACCTTTCGACCGACGCGAGTCGGTTTGTTGGTCTCAGGGCAGATAAGCATCAAATTGGACAGCTCGATCGGAGCCTCGCGTTCCAAGATTCCGCCTTGAATCTGACGTTGTGGATTCGGGCGCGTGTGCTTCTTGACCATGTTGACCTGCTCGACGATCGCTTTTCCGGCTTTTTGATCGACCCGCAGCACTTTCGCTTCGGTTCCGCGATCTTTACCGGCGATCACCTTGACCGTGTCACCTTTTTTGATCTTCAGCTTGGCCATCGTGTATTCCTCCTCGGCTCCAGACGAGCAGAGGCTCAAAGAACCTCGGGCGCCAGAGACACGATCTTCATGAACCGACGCTCGCGAAGCTCGCGGGCGATCGGACCGAAGACACGGGTGCCGATGGGCTCGTTGTTTGCATCGATCAACACCGCAGAATTCGTGTCGAAGCGGATGTAGCTACCGTCCTTACGACGGGTGGCGTTACGGGTCCGGACGATCACCGCCCGCACCACTTGGCCTTTCTTGGCCGTGCCGTCCGGCAGGGCTTCCTTGACCGAAGCGGTGATGACGTCACCAACACCGGCAGTTTTGCCTGTGGATCCGCCCAAAACCGTAATACAACCGATTCTCTTGGCGCCGGAATTGTCGGCCACTTCGAGGACGCTTCCCATTTGAATCATGGCTCACTCCCTCCTTATTTGGCACGTTCGACAATTTCGGTCACCCGCCAGCGCTTGCGCTTAGACAGTGGCCGGCAGGCGGTGATCACCACGCGATCCCCAATGTTGCAGTCATTGGTCTCATCGTGGGCCACGTACTTCTGCGACTTCTTCATGAACCGCTTATACAGCGGGTGCATAACCGTCCGCTCCACCTTGATGGTGACGGTCTTGTCCATCTTGTCGCTGACCACGGTTCCAGCAAGAACCTGCCGACGACCTCTTTCCGTCTCAATATTGTCCGTCATCTCGACTTACTCCCGTGTGAGCCGTCAGGCTTCAATCCTGCTTCTCACGCAGTACGGTCAGAACGCGAGCCCGATCTCGCCGGGCCTCTCGCATCTTGGCCGGGTTGTCGAGCTGACCCTGCGTCACCTGCTGTAGTCGCAGGTTGAACAGCTGCTGGGACAACTCGGCTTCCCGAGCTCCCAGCTCTTCAACTGTGAGCTCTCTCAACTCGGACGCCTTCATGATCCGTGCTCCTAATCCTGCGGCTCGTGCCGAGCAATGAATTTCACTTTGATCGGCAGCTTGTGAGACGCCAACCGCATCGCTTCTTTACCGAGCTCGTGCCCGACACCCTCAAGCTCGTAGAGGATGCGTCCCGGCTTGACCACCGCGACCCAACCTTCCGGGCTACCTTTACCCTTACCCATACGGGTTTCGAGCGGTTTCTTGGTGATCGGCTTGTCCGGGAAGATGCGAATCCACACCTTACCTTGACGTTTGATGTGGCGGGTGATCGCGATACGCGCAGATTCGATCTGACGCGAGGTGATCCAGCCCGGCTCGAGAGCCTGGAGGGCGAAATCACCGTAGGTAATCCGGTCACCACCCTTGGCTCGACCCCGCATGCGCCCACGATGGCGTTTGCGATACTTGACCTTTTTCGGCATCAACATGGTGTTTGCCCTCTATCAGCCCGCTCGGCGAGCTTTTTCCTTCAGCAGATCACCTTTATAGACCCAGACCTTGACGCCGATGACGCCATAGGTGGTGCCGGCCTCTGCAAATCCGTAATCGATGTCGGCTTTCAGCGTGTGCAACGGCAGGCGGCCTTCTTGATACCACTCCGTCCGCGCGATCTCAGCTCCGCCGAGACGGCCGGAAACCATGATCTTGATGCCTTTGGCTCCGAAGCGGAAGGCGGATTCCATCGCCTTCTTCATTGCGCGACGGAACGAGACCCTGCGCACCAGCTGGCCGGCGATGTTGGCCGCCACGAGCTGAGCATCGAGCTCAGGACGCTGGATCTCTTGGATATTGATGTGGACCTCGCGGCCGGTCATCTTGCGGAGATCGTCGCGAAGCTTGTCGACCTCGGCGCCCTTCCTGCCGATGATGATGCCGGGCCGAGAAGTGTAGATCGTCACCCGCAGACGATCCGCCGCCCGCTCGATGTCGATCTCGCTCACACCGGCGTGGGACAGACGCTTCTTCAAGTTGTCCCGCAGCTTCAGGTCTTGGTGCAAAGTCTTTGCGTAGTCCTGGTCTGCATACCAGCGAGAGTGCCAGGTCTTGTTGTAGGCCAACCTGAAGCCATAGGGATGAGTCTTCTGTCCCACGATCAGTTCCTCCTGCCGCGATCATCACCCTCGGGCCGGGTGTCCAATTTGATCGTCACATGGCTTTGGCGTTTGAGCTTGCGGTAGGCACGCCCCATCGTGGTGAACCAAATGCGCTTCATCGCAGGGCCCCCATCGACGAAAACTTCTTTCACGTAGAGATCGTCCACGTCGACGTTTTCGTCACGATTCTCAGCGTTGGCCACAGCGGACTTCAAAAGCTTCTCAAGCGGGCCTGCAGCACGTTTCTTGGTGTGTTTCAGGATGATCGCCGCCTCTTCGACGTCCTTACCGCGGATCATGTCGGCGACTAGCCGAACTTTCTGCGGTGACGCCTGAAGGTGGCGGAGCTTGGCCATATATTCCATGACTTATCTCCTCCCCGCCATCTTCTCTTTTTTGCCGGCGTGACCCCGGAAGGTGCGGGTCATCGCAAACTCACCGAGCTTGTGCCCGACCATGTTCTCGCTGACGAAAACCGGAATGAATTTGATTCCGTTGTGAACCGCGAGGGTATGACCCACCATGTCGGGGGTGATCGTGGACCGACGCGACCAAGTCTTGATCACGCGCTTCTGGCCCGACTCGTTCATCGCGTCGATTTTCTTCACTAGGGAAGGATCGACGAAGAACCCTTTTTTGAGCGACCTTGCCATGACAGATCCGCCCCTTATTTCCGGTTACGACGCCGAACGATCATGCCGTCCGTACGTTTGTTGTTGCGAGTTTTGTAGCCCTTCGTCGGAACACCCCAAGGAGTACAGGGGTGACGACCACCGGAAGACCGGCCTTCACCACCGCCCATCGGATGGTCCACCGGGTTCATCGTCACGCCACGGTTGTGGGGACGACGGCCCTTCCAGCGACTTCGGCCGGCTTTACCACCGGACACACCGCCGTGCTCGGAGTTACCCAGCTCACCGACGGTGGCGTAGCAGCTCAGGTGCACCTTGCGGACCTCACCGGAAGGCAGCTTGACCTGGGCATAGTCGCCGTCTTTCGCCATCAGCTGAGCCGACGTGCCGCCGCTGCGGACCATCTGGCCGCCTTTGCCGATTTTGAGCTCGATGTTGTGGATCAGGGTACCCAGGGGGATGTTGCGCAGGGGCAGAGCATTTCCTGGATTGATCTCTGATTCAGGACCGGAGACGATCGTGTTACCGACCTGGACCTTCGCAGGCCACAGGATGTAACGCTTCTCGCCGTCGGCGTAGTGCAGAAGGGCGAGCCGGGCCGAACGATTCGGATCGTATTCGACCGCCGCCACTTTGGCCGGCACGCCGACCTTGTCGTGACGTTTGAAGTCGACGATCCGGTACCGCCGCTTGTGCCCGCCGCCTCGGAACCAGATGGTGGTCCGGCCGGTGTTGTTTCGACCGCCGATCCGCTTCTTGCCCTTGGTGAGCTTACGCTCGGGCTTCTTTCCCGGAGTGAGCTCGTCGAAGGTCGATCCCGTCCGAAAACGGGTGCCCGGGCTAGTCGGACGATATTTTTTGATTCCCATGTCGCTCTTTCCTAGATATCCGGCTCAGCCTGGGGCTCAGACGCCCTCAAAGAACTCGATCGGTTTCTCGCCGTCCTTCAGCCGCACGTAGGCCTTTTTCCAATCCGGTCGGCGACCGAAGAAACGACCTTGGCGACGCTCTTTTCCGTGCATGACAGCAACCCTTACCTCGGCTACCTTGACACCGAATTGAGCTTCGACAGCTTTCTTGACCTGAATTTTGTTGGCGTCCCGGGCCACCTCGAAGGCGTAGGTTTCCGCCAGCTCACGCTGGATGGTCGCCTTCTCAGTGATCAACGGTCGCCGAATCACGTCTTGGATTCTCATGACGCCAGGACCTCCAGAATCCGGTTCAACGCCGCTTCAGAGACGATCACTCGGTCGCGATCGACCACGTCATAAACGTTGAGCGCCAAAGCGTCGATGGCCTTGAGCTTCGGATGGTTGCGTGAGGCCAGCTGCAGATTCTCGTTGTCGCGAGAGTCGACCAGAAGCGTTTTGCGCTCCACACCCAAGCCGTTCAGCGCTCCGGCCAAGGCCTTCGTCTTCGGGCTTTCCAGGTCGAGATTCTCGACGACGGTGATCTGCTCGTCAGCCAGCTTTCGAGACAGAGCCGACTTCAGCGCGTTCTTCTTTTCACGCACCGAAAGCTTGTCTTGATAGGAGCGAGGCTGCGGGCCGTGAACGATGCCACCCTTGCGCCAGATCGGGCTCCGCACGCTACCCATACGGGCACGGCCGGTGCCTTTTTGCCGCCAGAGCTTCTTACCGGAGCCCCGAACCTCCGCCCGGGTCTTGGTCTTATGGGTGCCCGCCCGTTTAGCTGCAAGGTAGGACTTGACCGCAAGGTGGATCAAATGCTCCTTGTACGGGTAGGCGAAGACATCGTCGGCCACCTCGATTTCGCGCACATCAGCGCCGGAGAGGTTTTTAACTTGGATCTTCATGTCTTATGAACCCCTTCAGCCCCGCTTCGCCGGTTTGAGGGTGACGTAGCTGTTCCGAGCACCGGGAACGGCGCCGCGCAGGTAGATGAGGTTCTCCTCGTCGTCAACCTTAACGATCTGGAGGTTCTTGACCGTGATCCGCTTGCCGCCCATGCGGCCCGGCAAACGAACACCGGGGAATACGCGGGAGGGGTAGGCGGATTGTCCGATCGAGCCAGGAGCTCTTTTGAACATCGAACCGTGTGTCGCGCGTCCACCACCGAAGCCGTGGCGCTTGATCACACCCTGGAAACCTTTACCTTTCGAGGTTCCGACCACATCGACGTAGTCGTTCTCTTCGAAGATCGAGGCCTTCACCTGGTCTCCAGGCTGCGCGGGATCGTCACCCTCGACCTGGAACTCGACGAGCTCTCGCATCGGAGAGACCGCCGCCTTGTCGAAGTGACCGCGCATGGCTTTGGTCACCTTCTTGGGCCCGGCTTCTTCGACCAACCCCAGCTGCACCGCGTCGTAGCCGTCGGTGTCGCTGGTTTTGCGTTGAACCACCAAGCAGGGGCCTGCTTTGACCACTGTCACGGGGACGACTTGGCCGTCTTCCGCGAAGATCTGGGTCATTCCAACTTTCTTTCCGAGGATGCCTTTCATCGGCTCATTCCCCCTGGGCTTCAGAGCTTGATCTCCACGTCCACTCCCGCCGGCAGCTCAAGCTTCATAAGCGCATCAACCGTGTGGCTGGTGGACTCGTAGATGTCGAGCAGGCGTTTGTGGGTGCGGATCTCGAATTGCTCTCGCGACTTCTTGTCTACATGCGGCGAGCGATTCACGGTGTAGCGAGAGATGTGCGTCGGCAGTGGAATCGGACCCACCACCTTGGCACCGGTGCGTCGAGCTGTGTCGACAATCTCATTCGCCGAAGTATCCAAGATTCGATAATCGAAGGCTTTGAGCCGGATACGGATCTTCTCGTTGACCATCGTGCTTCCTTCTTGCCCTCGGGCCTACGCCTTTCGGCGGATCACTCAACGATCTCGGTCACAGTGCCCGCACCGATCGTGCGACCACCTTCGCGAATGGCGAAGCGTACACCCTTCTCCATCGCGATCGGAGCGATCAGCTCCACCGACATATTTACGTTGTCCCCGGGCATCACCATTTCGGTGCCCTCGGGCAAGGCCGAAGAACCCGTTACGTCCGTCGTACGGAAGTAGAACTGCGGGCGGTAGCCGTTGAAGAACGGAGTGTGACGTCCACCCTCCTCCTTCGTCAGCACGTACACCTCGCCTTTGAACTTCGTGTGAGGCGTGATCGAGCCCGGCTTCGCCAGCACTTGTCCACGCTCCACGTCGTCTTTCTTCGTGCCACGAAGCAGGATGCCCACGTTGTCGCCAGCCCGACCTTCGTCGAGTAGCTTACGGAACATCTCCACTCCCGTCACCGTGGTCGTCGTCGTGTCGCGGATTCCCACGATCTCCACCGACTCGCCCACTTTGATGATGCCGCGCTCGATACGACCCGTCACCACGGTGCCGCGACCTTGAATCGAGAAGATGTCCTCGATCGGCATCAGGAAGTCTTGGTCCAACACACGCTCCGGCTCGGGGATGTAGTCGTCCACGGCGCCCATCAGCTCCATGATCTTCTCGTCCCAATCACCCTCGCCGTTCAGCGCGTTCAGCGCCGAGCCGCGGATCACCGGAATGTCGTCGCCCGGGAACTCGTAAGAGGACAGCAGCTCGCGCAGCTCCATCTCCACCAGCTCCAACAGCTCCTCGTCGTCCACCGTGTCGCATTTGTTCATGAACACGACCAACGCCGGAACTCCCACCTGACGCGCCAACAAGATGTGCTCGCGGGTCTGGGGCATCGGGCCGTCGGCAGCCGACACCACCAGGATCGCGCCGTCCATCTGCGCCGCACCGGTGATCATGTTCTTCACGTAGTCGGCGTGACCCGGGCAGTCCACGTGGGCGTAGTGACGGTTCTCCGTCTCGTACTCCACGTGCGCCGTGGCGATCGTAATGCCACGCTCACGCTCTTCCGGCGCCTTATCGATGTTGTCGAACGCGGTGAAGCTCGCCAAACCCTTGTCCGCGAGCACCTTCGTGATCGCGGCGGTCAGCGTGGTCTTTCCGTGGTCGACGTGACCAATGGTGCCGATGTTGACGTGCGGCTTATTCCGCTCGAACTTTTCTTTGGCCATCTCTTCCTCCGAGGAATCGTTGAAAATCCTAGGAAATTGTTAACTCCGTCAACCGGCGACTTTGGCGACGATTTCGTCGCTGACGTTCCGGGGAGCTTGCTCGTAGTTGTCAAATTGCATTGAGTAGTTCGCACGACCCTGGGTCAGGGAGCGAACATCTGTGGCGTATCCGAACATTTCGGACAACGGCACCTTGGCGTTGATCACCTGGGCGCCGGCGCGGGCTTCCATCGATTGGACACGGCCGCGACGGGAGTTGAGGTCGCCCATCACGTCACCCATGTACTCTTCAGGAGTCACGACCTCGACCGCCATGATCGGCTCCAACAGAGCCGGTTTGGCCTTCTTCCAGGCGTCTTGCAAAGCCATCGATCCGGCGATCTTGAACGCCACCTCGCTCGAGTCCACCTCATGGTAGCTACCGTCGTAGAGGTCGACCTCGATACCGGAGACCGGGTAACCCGCCAAAGGGCCGGTTTCCATGCGCTCTTCGATGCCTTGCTCGACAGGCTTGATGAATTCGCGAGGAATCACGCCGCCTTTGATGTTGTCGTTGAACTTGAGGTGACCGCCGTCCCAGGGCCGGATGCGGATTTTGCAGTGGGCGAACTGGCCCTTACCACCGGTCTGTTTGGAGAATTTGCAGGCGCCTTCGGCTTCGATGGTGATGGATTCTTTGTAGGCCACCTGGGGACGACCGATATTCGCTGCGACGTTGAACTCACGGATCAAGCGATCACAAATGATCTCTAGGTGAAGCTCACCCATGCCTGAAATCAGAGTCTGTCCGGTGTCTTCATCGGTGTGGACGCGGAAAGTGGGGTCCTCTTGCATGAGCTTGCCGAGGGCCTGCCCAAGCTTCTCTTGATCCGACTTGGTCTTGGGCTCGATGGAGACGGCGATCACCGGCTCGGGGAAGGTCATGGACTCGAGCACCACCGGATGGGCCGGGTCGCAAATCGTGTCGCCGGTCGTGACGTCTTTCAAGCCGACCGCGGCGGCGATATCACCGGCGCGCACGACTTTGATCTCGTCACGCTTGTTGGCATGCATTTGCAGCAGGCGGCCGACACGATTCTTACGCCGTTTGGTGGCGTTGTAGACACCGGAGCCGGCGTCGAGCGTTCCGGAATAGACCCGGAAGAACGCCAACTGACCGACGAAGGGGTCGGTCATGATCTTGAAGACCAAACCGGAGAACGGAGCGTCGTCAGCGGGCTCACGGCTCATCTCGCCTTCACCGTGCTCGTCGGTACCTTTGACTGCGCCGATGTCTAGGGGCGAAGGTAGGTAGTCGACGACCGCGTCGAGCAAGGGCTGCACGCCTTTGTTTTTGAACGCGGAGCCGCAGAGAACAGGGTGGATCTCGTCGGCCAGAGTCGCCTTGCGGATGGCGGCTTTGATTTGCGCCTCGGTCAAGGGCTCGCCACCGAGGTATTGCTCCAGGAGCTCTTCGTCGGTTTCGGCGATCGCTTCCACCAGCTGCTCGCGAGCGGCCTCGGCTTCGGCTTTAAGGTCGTCCGGAATATCGACGATCTCGAAAGCTGAGCCCAAAGCATCATTGGCGTAGGAGATACCCTTCATCTGAACCAGATCGATCACGCCTTGAAGATCGGATTCAGCACCCCAAGGGAGCTGAATGGCGATCGGATTCGCACCGAGTCGCGACTTCATCATGCTGATGCAGCGAGCGTAATCGGCGCCGACGCGATCCATTTTGTTGACGAAGGCGATTCGCGGCACATGGTATTTGTCCGCTTGGCGCCAGACGGTTTCAGATTGAGGCTCCACACCACCGACGGCGTCGAATACCGCAACCGCCCCGTCGAGAACACGCAAGGAACGCTCCACCTCAGCGGTGAAGTCCACGTGACCCGGGGTGTCGATGATGTTGATGCGGTGTTCTTTCCAGGAGCAAGTGGTCGCAGCGGAGGTAATCGTAATTCCACGCTCCTGCTCTTGCTCCATCCAGTCCATGGTGGCGGCGCCGTCATGGACCTCACCGATCTTGTAGCTGATTCCGGTATAGAACAGCACCCGCTCGGTAGTCGTCGTCTTACCGGCATCAATGTGGGCCATGATGCCGATATTTCGAGTTTTTTCCAACGAGACTTTGCGTGACATGACTCGTTCTCCGTGCGGAGGCCACCCTAGAGAGGAAGAGGGAATCCGCTGACGACTGAATACCGCAGGGCGGCCGCCGTCTATTTTGAAACGCTGAGTTGAGAGCGTCGCTAGAGCTTAGAAACCGGGCTCACCAACGGTAGTGAGAGAAGGCCTTATTCGCTTCGGCCATCCGGTGGGTATCATCTTTCTTCTTCATCGCGTTTCCGCGATTCTGAGCGGCGTCCATAAATTCGTTGGCCAACCGCACATCCATGGTCTTCTCACCGCGAGCCTTGGCGGCGGCAATCAACCAACGCATGGACAATGCCAAACGCCGGGAGGGGCGAACCTCGATCGGCACCTGGTAGGTCGAGCCACCGACGCGGCGAGATTTCACCTCGACTTGCGGCTTGACGTTGTCCACTGCTTTCTTGAAAACCTTCATCGGATCTTCTTGAGTGCGCTCTTCGATCAATCTCAGCGCTCGATACAAGAGCTGCTCGGCCACGGATTTCTTGCCGTCGTGCATGACGACATTCACGAATTTGGTGACCAACTGAGAGTTGTAGAGCGGATCGGGAAGAATCTCCCGCTTCGGAACTTCACGGCGCCTTGGCATCTGTCATTCGCCTTTCGAGCTCGTTATCAATCTTGGGCGATCAGCCCTTGGGCCGCTTCGCCCCGTACTTGGAGCGCCCTTGACGGCGACCGTCAACACCAACTGCGTCGAGGGTGCCACGAACCACGTGGTAGCGAACACCCGGAAGATCCTTCACACGACCACCCCGCACCAAAACAATGGAGTGCTCTTGAAGGTTGTGGCCGACACCGGGAATGTAGGTGGTTACCTCAATTCCGTTGGTCAGACGAACACGGGCAACTTTACGCAGAGCCGAATTCGGCTTCTTGGGCGTTTGCGTGTAAACACGGACGCAGACGCCGCGTCGTTGCGGACAGGACTGGAGGGCTGGACTCTTGGTCTTCGCCTTTTGGCGGACGCGCCCTTTGCGCACCAGCTGATGAATCGTCGGCATTCCACCACTCTCCTAGTAGCTCGCGCATCGATGCCGAGCGTCAGAGTCTGGGACCAGTCCGTTTGCCACGGGCATTACCCAACAGGGATGCACCATGCAGACTGGAATTCTGTGTCAGGGCTGAACTGGGGATCAGTCTTGGCCATCATCGAGAGGACTTCTCTCGACTGAACCTACCGGTCTCGCCGCGGAAGCGGGATATTAGCAACGCGCAAAAATCGCGTCAAGCCTTTTTCTCAATATCGACTTTGCATCGATTCGAGTCACTAGCCCGCTTTTTCGAACAGCGCAGAACGCGCCGTAGTGAGAAGCGTATGGTACCCGAAGCAATTTGATCTGCCAAGGCCTTCGGCTTGGTTTTCTGAAATTTAATGCGATGAGCGCAGGCTGTGGGAACAAATCCGACGAGTCAGTGAACGGTGCCAGGGGTGTGCTCGGCCGGATCTTCATCAAAGCCATGGGTCATGACGAAGGCATAGGCAGCAAAACGTTCGGTTGGGCCCTCGGCGATGGCCTCGAACACATGCTCTCCCTCCCGCTCTTCCCCTAGATCCTGCACATAGGAAATATGCTCTGGTGAGATCAAGAGCTCTGCCACCATCCTCTTACCTTTGAGCATCTGCGCCACCAGGTCCTCTTGAACAGGACCGATGTACCAATGGCAGTCGTCATCGTCGTAGACCGCAGCGTCGGGAGTCGACATCCGGACGATGCAATTCGGATGTTGCTGGAGCCAGGCCCAGAACTGGTCAAAAGGGATCGTCGTCATACATCGAACCTACCAAGGTCAAGGCCATTGTAAAACCCCCTGTTAGGAAACCTATCACCACGAAAACTCTCGGCGTTTGAAGCACCGAGCAGGGATGTGGTGTTCGGATAGAAAGACCTAGATTGAAGGCGGAAGAAAAAACCCGCCACCTCTCGGCAGCGGGTTTTCTAAGTTCGAGCCGCGGTGCACCCGACTAAGGTGCACCTCACCTCGGGCGAGCTCAGTCCTTAGTGGCGGCAGCTCCGGCCGGCAGGGACCGAATGTCCTCTTCCCGGAACTGCAGGTAGAGCTCTTCGTCGTCACCGAGGGTATCGTCCTGGTAGGTCTCCTCTTCCATGTGGAAATCATGGTAGTGGTGCAGACCCGTACCCGCCGGAATCAGACGGCCGACGATCACATTCTCCTTGAGGCCTCGCAGGTAGTCCACCTTGCCGCTGATGGCGGCCTCGGTGAGCACCCGGGTGGTTTCCTGGAAGGAAGCCGCGGAGATGAAGCTGTCGGTGGACAGCGACGCCTTGGTGATTCCCAAGAGCAGCGGACGACCAATGGACGGACGTCCACCGGCGACTACCACCCGCTCGTTCTCTTCCTGGAAGCGGAAACGATCGACTTGCTCGTCGATGAGGAAGTTGGTGTCCCCGACCTCCTCGATTTTCACCGAGCGCATCATCTGGCGAACGATCACCTCGATGTGCTTGTCGTTGATCGCCACGGACTGGGAGCGATAGACCTCCTGGATCTTGTCGACCAAGTAGCGCTGCAGCTCCTTCTCACCCAACACGGTCAAGACGTCGTGCGGATTGATCGGACCGTCGATCAACGGCTCGCCGGCGCGAACTCGCTCGCCGTCCTGCACGTTGACGTGGATGTAACGGGGCACGAGATATTCACGCACCTCGTTGTGATCCGACTCCACCAAGACCTTGCGCATGCCTTTGTGGATGTCTCCCAAACGCACCGTGCCGTCGATTTCGGAGATGATCGCCGGCTCTTTCGGCGTGCGAGCCTCGAAGAGCTCCACGACCCGAGGCAAACCACCGGTGATGTCCTTGGTTTTCGTGGTTTCGCGCGGGATCTTGACCAGGGTGTCACCCGGATAGACCTGCTGTGCGTCGTCCACCACCAAGTGGGAGCCCGACGGCAGGAGGTAACGCCGCTCCGCGCCGTCACCTTTGATGACGATGGCGGGTGCGCGTTTTTCGTTCGCCGACGCCTCGACGATGATCCGCTGGGAAAGGCCGGTGACTTTATCGGTCTCCTCCCGAACGTTCTCACCTTCGACGATGTCTTGGAACTCCACCTTACCGGCGATTTCGGTCAGCACCGCGGAGGTGAAGGGATCCCAGACCACGAGCTCGGTACCCGGCTCGACTTCCTGGCCTTCCTTCACCTGGAGGTGCGAGCCGTAGGTCACGGCGTAACGCTCCAGCTCTCGGCCTTTGCCGTCGACCAAAACGATCTTGCCGTTCCGGTTGACCACCACCAAATCGCCGTCTTTGGAATCGACCGTCGACACATTGATGAATTTCACCGTGCCCGCATTGCGCGAGCTGTGCTTCGATTCCTCGGACACGCGGCTGGCGGTACCACCGTAGTGGAAGGTGCGCATAGTCAGCTGGGTGCCGGGCTCACCGATCGACTGCGCGGCGATTACACCCACGGCCTCGCCGATGTCCACGGTCTTACCGGTGGCCAAGTTGCGGCCGTAGCATTTGATGCAGACCCCACGTCGCGACTCGCAGGTGAGCACCGAACGGATTTTCACCCGCTCGATACCGGCCTCTTGAACCTTCGCCGCCATCTCGACGGTGATCTCCTGGGCCAGGCCCAAGAGCAGCTCGCCGGTCATAGGGTCGTAGATCTCCTCTTGGCTCACGCGGCCGACGATGCGGTCGCGCAACGGCTCGAGGATGTCGCCGCCCTCCATGATCGCCGACACGAAAATGCCGTCGATGGTGCCGCAATCGTCCTCGGAGACGATCACGTCCTGGGCTACGTCCACCAGGCGCCGGGTCAGGTAACCGGAATCCGCGGTTTTGAGCGCGGTATCCGCCAAGCCTTTACGTGCACCGTGGGTGGAGATGAAGTATTGCAACACCGTCAAACCTTCGCGGAAGTTCGAGGTGATCGGCGTTTCAATCACCTCACCGGAAGGTTTCGACATCAATCCGCGCATACCGGCCAGCTGACGCACCTGCTCGCGAGAGCCACGGGCGCCGGAGTCGGCCATCACACGAATCGGATTGAAGACGTTCAGCTTTTCTTCTTCCCTCGACATTTCCTTGAACATCTCCTCGGAGACGTTCTCGGTCACACGGTGCCAGATGTCGATGATCTTGTTGTGCCGCTCACCGGCGGTGATCACACCAGCGGTACGCTGCTTCTCGATCTCCACGACCTCGTCACGGGCCGTGTCGATAATCTCGATCTTGGTCGAAGGCACCACCATGTCGTCGATGCCGATGGAAATACCGGCCTTGGTCGCATAGAAGAATGAGATTTCCTTCATCTCATCGAGCATCGTGACGGTTTTGTCGTTACCGAAACGGATGAACGAGTAGCTGACCAAGTTCTGCAGACCCTTCTTCTTGAGCAGACCGTTGATGTACGGCATCTCCTCGGGTAGCTGCATGTTGAAGATCACGCGGCCGACAGTGGTGTCGATCAGGACATTGCTCACGTTCTCCATTTCGGCGTGAACCACATCTTGATCGTTATACTGCCGGGTCAGGTCGATCAGATCACCGGAATACCTCACCTTGATCCGACTCTGGGTTTCCACATCGCCCGCATGGAGCGCCAGAAGCACCGAGTCGAAATCCGGGAAGATCCGCCCTTCGCCCAACGAGCCAGTTTTTTCCAAAGTCAGGTAGTAGCCACCCAGAACCAAATCCTGGCTGGGCACCGCGAGCGGCTTACCGTTCGCCGGCGACAGCAGGTTGTTCGAAGCCAACATCAAGATCTTGGATTCGATTTGAGCCTTCGGCGAAAGCGGCACGTGGACCGCCATCTGATCACCGTCGAAGTCGGCGTTGAACGCCGCGCAGACCAACGGATGAATCTGAATCGCCTTACCCTCGATGAGGGTCGGCTGGAAGGCTTGAATGCCGAGACGATGCAGGGTCGGTGCGCGGTTGAGCAGCACAGGGTGATCCTGAATCACCTCTTCCAGGGCGTCCCAAACGGCATCCTCTTCCCGCTCGACCATCTCTTTGGCGGCCTTGATGGTGCCCACCAAACCCTTGTCCTCGAGACGGTTGTAAATGAACGGCTTGAAGAGCTCGAGCGCCATCTTCTTGGGCAGGCCGCATTGGCTAAGGCGCAGCTCCGGACCGACGACGATCACGGAACGGCCGGAGTAGTCCACACGCTTACCCAAGAGGTTCTGGCGGAAACGACCCTGCTTGCCTTTGAGGGTGTCGGACAGCGATTTCAAAGGCCGGTTATTGGAGCCCTTGAGCACACGACCCCGACGACCGTTGTCGAAGAGGGCGTCCACCGCTTCTTGCAACATGCGCTTCTCATTGCGCACGATCACTTCCGGCGCGCGAAGCTCGAGCAGCTTCTTCAACCGGTTGTTGCGGTTGATGACACGGCGATAGAGGTCGTTCAGGTCCGAGGTGGCGAAACGCCCACCGTCGAGCGGCACCAGCGGGCGTAGCTCGGGCGGAATGACCGGGATGACTTCCAGGATCATCCACTCCGGGCGATGCCCGGAACGGCGGAAGGCGTCGATCACCTTGAGGCGCTTAGCGGCTTTGAGGCGACGGATCTGGCTGGTATCGGTTTTCATCACGATACGCAGCTCTTCCGCCAGCTCGTCGAGGTCGATGCGCGACAGCAAGTCTTTGATCGCTTCCGCGCCCATTCGGGCTTCGAAGGCGTCCTCGCCGTACTCGTCGCGCAGCTCGCGATACCGCTCCTCGGAGAGCAGCTCGTTCTCTTTCAGCTCGGTGTCACCGGGATCGATGACGACATAGCTTTCGAAATAGAGGATGCGCTCCAAATCCCGCAGGGAGAGGTCCAACAAATGGCCGATACGGCTGGGCAGACCCTTGAAGAACCAGACGTGGGAAACCGGGCTGGCGAGCTGAATGTGGCCCATCCGCTCGCGGCGGACCTTGGAGCGAGTGACCTCGACCCCACATTTGTCGCACACCACACCGCGGTGCTTCATCCGTTTGTATTTACCGCACAAGCACTCCCAATCCGTGATCGGACCGAAAATCTTGGCGCAGAAGAGACCGTCCCGCTCCGGTTTGAAGGTGCGGTAATTGATGGTCTCCGCCTTCGTCACCTCACCGTAGCTCCAAGCACCGATCTTTTCAGGCGATGCGACAGAGATCCGGATGGCGTTGAAATCTTTCAACGACTGGGGTTTCTCGAAAAAGTTGACTGGCTGCAAAGGTGCCTCCTTCGATCTTTCGAATATCCGGATCAGGCCTGCAGGAGCTCGACGTCAAGGCACAAGCTCTGAAGCTCACGTACCAACACGTTGAACGATTCGGGGAGACCCGGATCATCCGGAACCGCCCCCTTCACGATGGACTCATAGACCTTGGAACGGCCTTCGACATCATCCGACTTCACGGTGAGCAATTCTTGAAGCGTGTAGGCCGCGCCGTAGGCTTCCAGGGCCCAGACTTCCATCTCGCCGAAACGCTGGCCACCGAATTGGGCCTTACCACCCAAGGGCTGCTGCGTGATCAGCGAGTACGGACCGATGGAACGGGCGTGGATCTTGTCGTCGACCAAGTGCGACAGCTTCAACATGTAGATGTATCCGACGGTGACTTGATTCTCCAGCTGCTCGCCGGTCATGCCGTCGTAGAGCAAGGTCTTACCGGATGTCGGCAAGCCGGCCTGGGTCAGGAAGCCTTTCAGCGACTCCTCACTGGCGCCGTCGAAAACCGGCGTGGCGAACTTCACTCCGAGGGCCATGCCGGCCCAACCGAGGTGGGTCTCCAAGATCTGCCCGACGTTCATACGACTGGGCACACCCAGGGGATTGAGCACGATCTCCACCGGCGTGCCGTCGGGCAAGTAGGGCATGTCTTCCTCGGGAAGAATCCGCGAGATCACACCCTTATTACCGTGGCGACCGGCCATTTTGTCACCCACCTGGAGCTTGCGCTTCATAGCGACGAAGACCTTGACCAGCTTAATCACACCAGGGGGAAGCTCGTCGCCCTTTTGCAGCAACGCCACCCGCTCTTCGTTGACCTTATGCAAGACGTCGATGTGAGAATCGGTTTTGCGGTAGACCTTCTCCACTTGCTCGTGGACCGAGTTACCTTTGAGCGGCAGACGAAGAATCTCTTGGCGGTTGAGCTTCACCAGAGCTTCATGGGTGATTCGATCACCTTTTTGAAGCACGGTCTCACCGTCCCGGTTGACCACATCCGCCATGGCTTCGTGACCATCGAGCAAGTCGCGAATTTTCTTATTCCGCTCCTCGGTGAGAATTCGAATCTCATCCTTGATGTTCTTCTTCATCCGCGCGATCTCGGCATCCTCGATCTCGAGGGCACGCTGATCCTTTTCAACACCCTTGCGCGAGAAGATCTTGACATCCACCACCGTGCCGTCGATGCCCGGCGGAACCTTGAGGGAAGCGTCGCGAACGTCGCCGGCTTTCTCGCCGAAGATGGCTCGCAGCAGCTTCTCCTCAGGGGTCAGCTGGGTCTCGCCCTTCGGCGTGACTTTACCGACTAGGATGTCGCCGGCTTTGACGTTGGCGCCGATGCGAACGATTCCCGACTCGTCGAGGTCCTTAAGGGCAGCCTCGGAGACGTTGGGGATGTCGCGGGTCACTTCCTCGGGGCCGAGCTTGGTATCCCGGGCCTCGATCTCGAATTCCTCGATATGGATAGAGGTGTAGTAATCCTCCTTGACCATCTTCTCGGAGATCAGAATCGCGTCCTCGAAGTTGTAACCGCGCCACGGCATGAACGCCACCAGAACATTTCGTCCCAGGGCCAGCTCGCCGAGCTCGGTGCACGGACCGTCCGCCAGGACATCCCCTTTGCTCACACGCTGCCCTTCTTTGACGATGGGCTTCTGGTTGATGCAGGTATTCTGGTTGGAGCGGCGGAATTTCGTCAGCTGATAGATATCCGCGCCGAAATCCTTGGCCTCTCCGGTTTGGTCGTCCTCGGCCTCCACACGCACGATGATGCGCTCCGCGTCGACCAAGTCGACCACGCCGGCCCGTCGAACGCTGACCACGGCGCCGGAATCCCGGGCCACGGTGCCTTCGAGGCCGGTACCCACCACCGGTGAGTCACTGCGCAGCAACGGCACGGCTTGGCGTTGCATATTCGATCCCATGAGCGCGCGGTTGGCATCGTCGTGCTCAAGGAACGGAATCAGCGCCGCAGCCACCGACACCAACTGTTTGGGGCTGATGTCCATGTACTCCACGCGCTCGCGCTCGACGGTGATGAAGTCACCTCCGGCGCGTGCGATCACCCGCTCGTCATCGAACCAACCGTCGTCGTCGACGGTGGCGTTCGCCTGGGCAATAACGTACTTTTCTTCTTCCCAAGCGGTCAGGTAGAAGGCGTGAGGCTCAACCTCGATCTGCCGTTTCCCGTCCTTCTTGAGCTGAGCGTTGACTTCTTTCAGCTCGTCGCCCGTCAGGACTTGACCCAGCTTCTTATTTGAGCCGCCGGTGCGGACCACCCGGTAGTGATCGAGAACCCGGCCACCTTCTACCAATTTATACGGGCTCTCGATGAAGCCGTAATCATTGATGCGAGCGAAGGTCGCCAGCGAGGAGATCAGTCCGATATTCGGCCCTTCAGGGGTTTCAATCGGGCAGATCCGGCCGTAGTGAGACGCGTGCACGTCACGCACCTCGAAACCCGCGCGCTCGCGGGAAAGGCCACCCGGGCCCAAGGCGGAGAGACGACGCTTATGGGTCACCTCCGACAGCGGGTTGGTTTGATCCATGAACTGCGACAGCTGAGACGAGCCGAAGAACTCCTTAATCGCGGCGATCACCGGCTTGGAGTTGATCAGATCGTGGGGCATGGCGGAATCGATGTCTTGATGGACCGACATCTTTTCCTTGATCGCCCGCTCCATGCGAACCAAACCGATGCGGAATTGGTTCTCCAGCAGCTCACCGACCGCGCGCACACGACGATTGCCGAGGTTGTCGATATCGTCGACCCGGCCGATGTCTTTGTGCAAGCGGAGCAAATACTCGATGACGCGATAGAAGTCGTCCGCGGACAACGTCTTCTGCTCCACCGGTACCTCGGTGTCGAGCTTAATGTTGAACTTGAACCGCCCAACCCGGGAGAAGTCGTACCGCTTGGCATCGAAGAACATGCCGTAGAAGAGCGACCGGGCGCTCTCCAAAGTCGGAGGGTCCCCGGGACGCATCCGACGGTAGATCTCCATCAGCGCTTCTTTGGAGTTGCGCGTTTGATCCTTGGTCAGGGTGTTGGTCAAGAGATTGCCGGTCAGCTCCCAATCCGGGAAGAAGACCTCGAGGTCCGTGGTATCCCTGCCATCCAGGCGAGTCTCCAAATCCTCCGGTACCAAGTCGTTGGCTTCGAAGAGGATCTCACCCGTCTCAATGTCCACCACATCGGCAATGAAATAGGCCCGTTCGAGCTCCGCCATGGAGACGTCCTGCTCGATGTTGTCGTCCGGCCCCATCTCATCCGCCTTCCCCTTGGGAATGGAGATACCGGCAAACAATTGGTAGTGACGACGGACACCGCGGCTGGAGCGATCCCGCAAGCGCTCTTGCTCGATGACTTTGAACGGCGCGTTGAGCTTGTAGCGACCTTCGCCGAGGATCGACAATCCGACCGGCACGTAGAACTGTCGCAGGATCGCCTCATTGGACTCGAGGCCCAATGCGCGGAGGAAAACCGTGCCGTGGAATTTGCGCTTGCGGTCAATGCGGACCGAAAGCACTTCTTTTTGGTCGTATTCGAATTCCACCCAGGAGCCGCGGTACGGAATGATCTTCGATAAGAAGGTCCGTTTGCCGTCCTTGGTAAAGAAGACGCCCGGGCTGCGGTGCAGCTGGCTGACGATGACCCGCTCGGTACCGTTGATGACGAAAGTACCGTATTCGGTCATCAACGGAATCTCGCCGAAGTAGACCTCTTCCTCTTTCGCATCGCGCATCATGCGCGTGCCGGTTTCCGGGTCCTTGTCGTAAACAAAGAGCCGGAAGGTCACCTTGAGCGGGACCGCAAAAGTCATTCCGCGCTCTTGGCACTCAGAAATCGAGTACTTCAGCTGGAGCTCGACGGGGCCACCGCAAATGTCGCAGCGCACCACACGGTTCTTGTTGTCGGCACCGCATTCCGGGCAGGACACGATCTCTTCCAGAGGATGATCGGTCATGATTTTGGCACCACAGTTGGAACAATCCATGCGCAGGTATTCGAGACCTTGCAAGGTTCCACATTTGCACTGCCAATCACCGATGGTGTATTTCACGAAGTCCAGGGAACAAGTTTCCCGGAAATCGGAGAACGGAAAGATGCTGGTGAAGACCGCTTGCAAACCGTGATTGCCCCGTTCTTCTGGCAACAGGTTCATCTGCAGAAAACGCTCATAAGACCGCCGCTGCACATCGATCAAATTCGGGATCGGCAGGGTGGTCTCAATCTGCGAGAAGTCTTCGCGTGGCGCGATTGGCGTTTGGATCCCTTCGCTCATAGAATCTCTACGCTCCTTTCGGCAAGAGCTTGGCGCCGCTTGGACGGGTAGGAATAAACCTGGAACGACTCGGTGAGTCGTTCGTCACCGGACTCGGGCGGAATGCTGTCGTCAATAGCTCGTAGGGCGGACCGGGCGAATACCCGCTCCTCACCCACCAGGTCAGGCAGTCGAGGCTGCGATCCATTCAAGAGCTCACCTTCTTCGGGGGCGACTTTGCATGGAGCTGGCTATCGGCTTTCCAGAATAGAAGACACCATGTCCCTCCCGCGGAATTTCCGCGGTTTTGAGGGACATGGTCGTTTCGGTGTCTCGCAATGCTCGAAAGAGACCGTCCCAGTGGAGGACGGCCTCACAATACAGCTTACCACCCTTGTCAAGGGTGGTCGAGCCTGTATGAACAACCGAACGTTGAAGCAACGTCGAGTTACTTGAGCTCGACTTGAGCGCCAGCTTCTTCAAGCTGCTTCTTGATGTCTTCGGCCTCTTCTTTGGAGGCACCTTCTTTGATAGGGGACGGAACACCCTCGACCAGCTCTTTGGCCTCTTTGAGACCCAAGCTGGTGATCGCGCGGACCACTTTGATGACGTTGATTTTCTTGTCGCCGAACGAGGTCATCACTACGTCGAACTCGGTCTTCTCCTCAGCAGCAGCGTCGCCACCGCCACCGGCCGGGCCGGCAGCAACAGCAACCGCAGCGGCGGAAACGCCGTAGTGGTCTTCGAGGGCCTTGACGAGATTGTTCAGCTCGAGAACGGTCATCTCGTCGATTTGCTTGATGAAGTCTTCGGTCACGATGGCCATGTCTTCTACTCCTTGAAAGGCGGTCTTCGGAATCTTCTTGTCTCGTATCAATCTTGAAATCGGCGCAGGCCGACATTGCAGACGGTGTCAGGGTGCTTCGTGGGCCCGAGCTGCGGCTCAGCCGTCCTTCTGTTGCGCGATCTGGTCGAGCACTACCACGAATCCCTTCGGAATCGCGGCCAGAGTGCGGACCATGTTGGTGATCGGCGATTGGAGGAGGAACACCAGCTTGGCGATGAGCTCTTCACGGCTCGGCAGGTTGGCGATATCTTCGAGATCGTCGGGGCTGACGGGCTTGCCGTCGACCAAACCGCCTTTGAACTCGATGACCGGAGCTTCCTTGCGGAAGGTGGTCAACGCCTTGGCCAGGGCCACCGGATCGTCTCCGATGTAGGCCACTGCCGTGGGGCCTTTGAACTCGTCCTTGAAGTGCTCGAGGCCTTTGCCCTCGACCGCGCGCAGAGCCAAGGTGTTCTTCACCACCTCGTACTTGCCGCCACTTTCGCGGATTTTGTCCCGAAGCTCCGTCACCTGAGGCACCGTGATGCCCTTGAAGCTGACCAAGAAGGCGTGAGGCGCTGAGGCCATACCATCCTGATAGCTCTCGATGGTCGCTTGCTTTTCGCTTCTAGTTGCCATGGTGCTATGCCTCCAGGCTCTGTAGGACAGTCTCGTCCAACTTGAGACCCGGCCCCATCGTCGAGGATAGGCTCATGCCCTGGACATATTTGCCTTTGGCCGCAGCGGGCTTCGCACGGATAACCGCTTGCATCAAGCTCACGGTGTTGGCTTGGAGCTTGTCCGTATCGAAGGAAAGCTTGCCCAAAGGCGCGTGGAGGATACCGGCCTTGTCGACCCGGAATTCCACCTTACCGGCCTTGATGTCGTTGATCGCCTTGGTGACGTCCATGGTCACGGTGCCCGATTTCGGATTGGGCATCAAACCACGGGGACCAAGCACTCGACCTAGTCGACCGACCACCCGCATCATGTCGGGGGTCGCGATAACCGCATCAAAGTCGACCCAGCCACCTTGGATCTTTTGCGCCAGCTCGTCTCCGCCCACATGATCCGCGCCCGCGTCTTCCGCTTCTTTGATCTTCTCGCCACTGGCGAAAACCAAGATGCGAACCGTGCGGCCCGTGCCATGGGGAAGAACGACCGTCCCGCGAACCATCTGGTCGGCGTGCTTGGGATCGACACCCAAGCTGAGCGCGATCTCCAAGGTCTGGTCGAATTTGGTGAAGCTGACGTCCTTCAGCAGCTCGATCGCTTCCGTGAGCTCGTAGGGACGGGCTTCGACCTTTTCGGCTATCTTGCGATGATTTTTTGTTTTCCTAGCCATACCAAACCTCCCCGATCAGCCCTCGACCTCTAGACCCATGGAACGAGCCGTTCCAGCGATGGTCCGCATCGCGGCTTCGACAGAAGCAGCGTTGAGATCGGGCATTTTGGTCTTGGCGATCTCTTCGACTTGCGCGGACGTCACCTTTCCCACCTTGTCTCGGTTGGGAACTCCGGATCCTTTTTGGAGCCCGGCTGCTTTCAACAACAAAACGGCCGCAGGCGGCGTCTTGGTGATGAAAGAGTAGGTGCGATCTGCGTAGACGGTGATGACCACCGGGATGATCGTGCCCATATGCTCCTGGGTACGAGCGTTGAAGGCCTTGCAGAAGTCCATAATGTTGACTCCTGCTTGACCCAATGCCGGACCCACGGGCGGGGCAGGGGTTGCTTGGCCGCCGGGAATCTGCAACTTGATTTGTCCGACGACTTTCTTTGCCATGTATTGCCTCTCTCGGTACAGACGGAGAACTCGGATAGACCGGATCTCCTCCCGTTAGAGCTCTGGTCAGAGCTTCTCGACTTGAAGGAAGTTCAGCTCGACCGGCGTCTGGCGTCCGAAGATCGTGACCATCACTTTCAGCGTATCGCGGTCGAGATTGACCTCTTCCACGACACCGGTAAAGTTGCTGAAAGGACCGTCGATGATCTTGACCGGCTCACCTTTCTCAAACACGTACTTGGGTTTAGGCTTCTCCTTGGTCGAGGTCACCTGATCGAGGATTCGATCCACGTCCTCTTGGGTCAAAGGAGTCGGCTTCTTCCCTGTTCCTACGAAACCCGTGACCTTGGGTGTGTTCTTCACCACGTGCCAGGCCGGGTCGGACATTTCCATTTCGACGAGGATGTAACCGGGAAAGAATTTGCGCTGGGTTTCACGCTTCTTCCCGCCCTTCAGCTCGACGATGGTCTCGGTCGGAATCCGCACCTCGCCAAAGGCATCAGCCATGTCCAACGCTTCAGCTCTTTGCTTGAGCGTCTCACCTACCCGCTCCTCGAAGCCGGAATAGGTGTGGACGATGTACCATTGCTTGGCGGACATTACAGACCCAAAACCTGGAACAGCTTCTCGTAGGTCCACTGGATGACTGCATCCGCCAACCAGAGGTAGATCGCGAAAATGAAGCTGGTCACCACCACTACGATCGTGGTCTGAGTGACCTCTTGTGCATTCGGAGTGGTGACTTTCTTCCACTCGGCTTTCACCTCGGGAAGAAACTCGTTGAAGAAGTACTTGATCTTTTCCATCGGACCTACTTCATAAGTCGAAATTGGCACGGCAGGAGGGACTTGAACCCCCAACCGCCGGTTTTGGAGACCGGTGCTCTACCAATTGAGCTACTGCCGTGCATAAACTCGGGATGCCCGAAGGTCCTTTGGGGGCCCTCGGGCACCGCGCCGACCGCGTCCAAATCGCGGCGGCTAACGGATGATCGTTTGACGAGGCTTACGCCTTATTCAACGATCTCGGTCACAGTGCCCGCACCGATCGTGCGACCACCTTCGCGAATGGCGAAGCGTACACCCTTCTCCATCGCGATCGGAGCGATCAGCTCCACCGACATATTTACGTTGTCCCCGGGCATCACCATTTCGGTGCCCTCGGGCAAGGCCGAAGAACCCGTTACGTCCGTCGTACGGAAGTAGAACTGCGGGCGGTAGCCGTTGAAGAACGGAGTGTGACGTCCACCCTCCTCCTTCGTCAGCACGTACACCTCGCCTTTGAACTTCGTGTGAGGCGTGATCGAGCCCGGCTTCGCCAGCACTTGTCCACGCTCCACGTCGTCTTTCTTCGTGCCACGAAGCAGGATGCCCACGTTGTCGCCAGCCCGACCTTCGTCGAGTAGCTTACGGAACATCTCCACTCCCGTCACCGTGGTCGTCGTCGTGTCGCGGATTCCCACGATCTCCACCGACTCGCCCACTTTGATGATGCCGCGCTCGATACGACCCGTCACCACGGTGCCGCGACCTTGAATCGAGAAGATGTCCTCGATCGGCATCAGGAAGTCTTGGTCCAACACACGCTCCGGCTCGGGGATGTAGTCGTCCACGGCGCCCATCAGCTCCATGATCTTCTCGTCCCAATCACCCTCGCCGTTCAGCGCGTTCAGCGCCGAGCCGCGGATCACCGGAATGTCGTCGCCCGGGAACTCGTAAGAGGACAGCAGCTCGCGCAGCTCCATCTCCACCAGCTCCAACAGCTCCTCGTCGTCCACCGTGTCGCATTTGTTCATGAACACGACCAACGCCGGAACTCCCACCTGACGCGCCAACAAGATGTGCTCGCGGGTCTGGGGCATCGGGCCGTCGGCAGCCGACACCACCAGGATCGCGCCGTCCATCTGCGCCGCACCGGTGATCATGTTCTTCACGTAGTCGGCGTGACCCGGGCAGTCCACGTGGGCGTAGTGACGGTTCTCCGTCTCGTACTCCACGTGCGCCGTGGCGATCGTAATGCCACGCTCACGCTCTTCCGGCGCCTTATCGATGTTGTCGAACGCGGTGAAGCTCGCCAAACCCTTGTCCGCGAGCACCTTCGTGATCGCGGCGGTCAGCGTGGTCTTTCCGTGGTCGACGTGACCAATGGTGCCGATGTTGACGTGCGGCTTATTCCGCTCGAACTTTTCTTTGGCCATGACCTTCAGACGCCTCCTCGAGAGCGGCACCACATGTGACAGGTTTCGCTCGGGATGGTGTTCTAAACACGGTTCCTAGGTAGATCGACCTAGAGTTTCATGGAGCCCACGACCGGACTTGAACCGGTGACCTCTTCCTTACCAAGGAAGTGCTCTACCGCTGAGCTACGTGGGCTTGAAACTTGACACCTCTTCGGCGAGCGGCGAATCGCCGGCGCCGAAAAATTCTTTCATGATCGCGAGCTTTGCGAGGTGTCGGGCTGGGCCGGCACCTGGGCAATCACAAACCCAGTGGGCTCACAAAGTCGCAGCTATGCAGAGGGCGGCGACCCTAACAGAGAGCGCCACACATGTCTACGGTGAGCCGGCGACCTTGAACGGCTCGCTTTGTACTCACAAAGATGGAGCGGGAGACGGGATTCGAACCCGCGACCAACAGCTTGGAAGGCTGTGACTCTACCCCTGAGTTACTCCCGCATTTCGGCTGAGCGACTCAACCGCTTACGGCCTTCGGCCGCTCGAATATTGATGGTGGAGGCGGGTGGATTCGAACCACCGTACGCATTCGCGGGCAGATTTACAGTCTGCTGCCTTTGTCCACTCGGCCACACCTCCACGAAATCTTCCCTTGGGGCCGGAACCTCATCTGCTGATGGAGCCGGCACCCGGACTTGAACCGAGGACCTACTGATTACAAGTCAGTTGCTCTACCAACTGAGCTATGCCGGCGAGTCCGTCGATAAGGCGTTGCCACCTGGATTTTTCGCGGTCGCACCTGTCACGCTGCCATGCAGCGTCCGGCGGAGGACGGATTGTAACCAGCTTGCCTTGGGGACGCAAGGCGTTTTTCGATCTTTTTTTGCCGGTCGATTCTTTGAAGGCGAGTCCGCTATTCAGACTCCGTATAACGCTGACGTACCGCTTCGTAGAGCAAGGCAGCGGCAGCGGTGGCTAGGTTCAAAGAGCCGACTCGACCGCGCATCGGCAAGCCTATGAGCTCGTCACAGCTCTTGCGGGTTCGAGCGCGCAGGCCGCTGGATTCCCCGCCCACACAAAGCAAAACCTTGCCCGTGAGATCGATCTCCCACGGAGGCTTACCTTCCGCGTCAGCCCCATAAACCCAATAGCCGTCCGCTTTCAGGCGCTCAATCTCAAGAGCCGAGTTGGTGATTCGCTCAAAGGGCTGCCATTCCGCGGCCCCGGCGGACGTTTTGATCGCGCCGGCGGTCAGCGGCGCGGAGCCGCGATCTCTAATCATCACATTGCCCACGCCTGCGCCTTCGCAAACCCTTAGCAGGGCTCCCAGATTTCGGGCGTCCTGAATGTCCTCGACCAGGACTACCAGCTCAGGGTCCGGTCCGCCTGAAATCGCCGACGCCGCTCCCTCCGCCGTAGCGACAAAACCGTTGTGGGCCTGGCCATTCGCCAGCTGGTCCAATTGGGCGCCGGTCGTTGCGCGAAATGAGACGCGGTTTCGTCCGCACAGGCCTTCGATTTCGGAACGACGCTTGCCGGGTTTGGCGCTGCAGGCGACCTCCAGCACTTCCTTCGGACGATGCCGCAACAGCTCCCGTACCGGGTGGAACCCGAAGATCTTTCGACGATTCACGAAATCCGACATAGGAAGAGTATCTAAGGTCGTCAGACCTCCATGATGTCCTTTTCTTTGGTTTCCAGAACGCTGTTGATCTCCCCGATGTATTGATCGTGCAGCTTCTGAATCTCATCGAATCCGCGATGCTCGTCGTCCTGGCTGATTTCCTTCTCTTTTTCCATCTTCTTTAGCTGGTCGTTGCCGTCGCGACGGGCTTGACGAACTCCATTGCGGCTGCTCTCCGCGATGTCGTGGGCCTTGCGGGCCATCTCCTTGCGCCGATCTTCGGTCAACATCGGTATCGGAATGCGCACCAGCTTGCCGTCGTTGGATGGATTAAGACCCAATCCCGAGGTCTGGATAGCTTTCTCGATCGGGCCGATCATGCTCGCTTCCCAAGGTTGGGCAGTGATCATATGGGCGTCTGCGACCGAGAGATTCGCAACCTGATTGAGTGGGGTCGGCGTGCCGTAATACTCGACTTGAACACCGTCGAGGATGGCGATCGAGGCCCGCCCCGTGCGCAAGGTCTTGAGCTCGTGGTGGAGATGCTCAACAGCCTTCTTCATATGATCCTCAACGTCGCGAAAGACCTCTTTCATAACAACTCCTTGAAGCAAATCGTTCGACTGGAAAAGCTGTCGAGACTCTATTTTCGGGAAAGGTGTCGCCGATCTGCGAATCCTCTCCCGCTTGAGCCCCGACTGTCAACGGAGCCGAATCCCGGCAAAAACCCGAAAGGCGACGGGCCCATGCCCGTCGCCCAATCGGTCAGCTTGCCACAGGTCCCGGGATCAATCGCGAACGCAGGAACCGACCTTTTCTCCGTGTAGCACCCGCAGAATGTTGCCTTTGATCGCCAGGTCGAAGAGTTGGATCGGAATCTTGTTCTCTCGACAAAGGCTGATGGCAGCGGCATCCATGAACTGGAGGTTCTGCTCCAGCACCTGCTGATAAGTCACTTCCGGCAGAAGCTTCGCGTCGGGTTCCTTCATCGGATCCGCGCTGTAGATTCCCGTGACCTTCGTGGCTTTGAGCAGCACCTCCGCCTTCACCTCACTGGCCCGAAGAGCGGCGGCGCTATCCGTGGTGAAAAACGGATTTCCCGTTCCCGCACCAAAAATCACCACCCGTCCTCGTTCTAGATGCCGGATGGCGCGACGGCGGATATAGGACTCTGCCACCTCTTTGATCTCGATCGCGGTCTGCACCCGCGTCACCACCTTGCGACGCTCTAATGCATCTTGAAGCGCCAAGGCATTGATCACCGTCGCCAACATACCCATGTGGTCGCCGGTGACACGATCCATGCCTTGCTTCGCCACCGCCAAGCCTCTGACGATGTTGCCGCCGCCGATCACCACCGACAGCTGCACGCCGAGCCTATAGACCTCTTGCAGCTCGTCGGCAATTTGATCGACCACGGACTCGTCGAGACCGAAGCCTTTGTCGCCCATCAGGGCTTCACCGGAGAGCTTCAGCAGAACCCGGCGGTAGGCGAGATCACCGCTCATGGGCCGGCTCACTTACCGCTGACCGCTTGCGCCACCTCAGCGGCAAAGTCTTCCTGCTTCTTCTCGATACCTTCGCCGAGCTTGAAGCGAGCGAATCGCCGCACTTGAATGTTCTCGCCGATTTTCGCCACCTTCTCGGTGATCATCTGCTGAACGGTCTTATCGGTCTCTTTGATGAACGGCTGCTCCAACAAGCAGTGCTCAGAGTAGTACTTCTCAATTTTGCCCTTGACGATGTTGGGAATGATCTTCTCGGGCTTGCCCTCTTGACGCATCTGCTCGGCATAGATCTCCGCCTCTTTGTCGAGCACGCCTTGGGTGACTTCCTCACGGCGCACGAAGCGCGGGTCGGCGGCCGCCACATGCATAGCGATGTCCTTCACCAGGCTCTGGAAATCCTCGGTCCGAGCAACGAAATCGGTCTCGCAGTTCACCTCCACCAAAACACCGATCGAGCCGTTGCCGTGAATGTAGGAACCCACGGTACCTTCGGCCGCCACACGACCGGCCTTCTTCTCAGCCGCGGCAAGACCTTTCTTGCGCAAGAGCTCGACCGCCTTGTTCATGTCGCCTTCGGCTTCCTGCAACATTTTCTTGCAGTCCATCATTCCGGCGCTGGTGCGCTCCCGAAGCTCCTTCACCATTTGAGCGGTGATTTGCATATCTATCTCCTTATCGGACTGTGTTCTTTTCAGACTGTGTTTTTTATCGAGCTGCGCTCGTTGGATTCGAACCACCAATTCTTGTTGCATCGGCTTGGGCTCGATGCGTAGCCCCTCAACGCACTGCGAGTAGTGGGTGAGCAGTGGCGGGCCGACACAGCCGCGCATCGGTCGCCCTGCGGGTACCCGCAATAATTCGCCGGGTTTGATCTGCCTAATATGCAAAGAGGCCAGACCGAGTTTCCAGCCGGTCTGACCTCTTCCCAAACGGCCTTGTGGCCGATCGATTCGAAAGCTGCTCCTGGGCCGCTTATTCCGATGCTTCAGCGGTCTCTTCAGCCGCTGCCGCGGGGGCTTCTTCGGCTTTTGGAGCCGCCTCGGGCTCAGCGGTCTCGGCTTCGGCCGCTGGAGCTGCCTCCGCCTTCGCGGCGGGAGCGGCGTCCTTTGCGGCGATCATCTGATCTTCCTGCAGCTTGCCGGCACCGGCAAGGTAGGCATCAGCGATCTTGCGGGAGAACAAGCGAATGGTGCGAATCGCGTCATCATTGCCCGGAATCACGTAGTCCACGAGCTCCGGATCGCAGTTCGTATCCACGATGGCGATGACCGGAATACCGAGCTTGTTGGCCTCGGCGACCGCGATCGATTCCCGCTTCGGATCGACGATGAAGATCGCATCCGGCAAGCCGCCCATATCCCGGATACCCGAGAGGTTGCGGTCCAGCTTGATGCGCTCGCGATCCAGGCGCAACCGCTCTTTCTTGATCAAGGGCGTGGACTCGTCGTCCAGCTTCCCTTCGATCTCTTTCAAGCGGTCGACCGAGTTGCGGATCGTCACGTAGTTGGTCAGCGTGCCTCCCAACCAACGATGCGTCACGTAGTACTGGCCGCACCGACGAGCTTCTTGGGCAATGGCCTCTTGGGCTTGGCGCTTGGTGCCCACGAAGAGCAAACGACGGCCGTCACGCCCGAGGCGGAACACGAAATCTGCAGCTTCATGGAAGCGACGCAAGGTCTTCTGCAGGTCGATGATGTAAATCCCGTTGCGTTTTCCGAAGATGTATCGACGCATCTTCGGGTTCCAACGACGGGTCTGATGTCCGAAGTGAACACCTGCTTCGAGCAGGTCGCGCATCCTGAGCTCAACCACGGTTCTATCTCCCTTACCGTTTGCTGAACTGGTAACGGGCACGCGCACCCTTCATGCCATATTTCTTGCGTTCCTTCTTACGAGGATCGCGAGTGACGAGACCGGCTGCCTTGAGCTTGGGGCGAAGCTCACTGTTGTATTCCATCAGCGCGCGGGTAATACCGTGACGGATGGCACCGGCTTGACCAGAGTTGCCGCCGCCCGTGACCGTCACCGTGATGTTGAATCGCTCGGTGGTTTCGGTCAGGGCCAGGGGCTGCTTGACAATCATTTTCAGAACTTCGTTGGCGAAGAAGTCGTCCAAAGACCGTTTGTTGACGGTGACCTCTCCTGACCCAGGCCGCAAGTAGACCCGCGCGGTGGCGGTCTTGCGGCGGCCTGTGCCGTAATACTGAACTTCGCTCAAAACATTCTCCTCGCTGGGCTGAATCTCGCCGGCTCACGCCGTGGTCAATCGGCTCAAAGCTGGGCCGGGGACATATCCAACGATTGGGGTTGCTGCGAATGGTGCGGGTGATCTGGGCCGGCGTACACTTTCAGCTTGCGATGGAGGGCGCGGCCGAGGCGGTTCTTGGGCAACATACCCCGGACCGCCAGCTCAACCAAGCGCTCCGGATGCTTTTCACGAACCTCGCGGGCCGTCAGCTCTTTCATGCTGCCAGGACGTCCGGAGTGGCGTCGGTAGATCTTCTGATCTTCCTTATTACCGGAAAGCAGCACTTTCTCCGCGTTGACCACCACGACGAAATCGCCGGTGTCCGCGTGCGGGGTGTACATCGTCTTGTGCTTGCCGCGCAGGGTACTAGCGACCACCGAGGCAAGTCGGCCCAGACGCAATCCAGTGGCGTCAACCACATACCATTGCCGATCAATATCGGCGCTCTTCGGGCTATAAGTCTTGTTCATCGTCCGAGTTTCCGTCTGGGATCTTGAGGCGCGGTCGGCTTGGATGGCCGAACACAGAAGCACGAATCTTCGCGCTGCGAAGGGCGGCCGATAATACGAACCGTCACTGGCGATGTCAAGGGCTCGCACTAAGATCGTGAAGTTTCTCTGCCGGGTGCCGGGGGAATCTCCCGTCGAACGGCGAAGCGTTCACGGGATATGCTCGGGGCCGGCAGAGCATACACTAGGAGCGTCACTCGGAGGATTTTTTTTCGTGACCGCAGAGAACCCCGCACAAAACGCAGAGACCACCATGATCCTCGACGGCAAGGCCGTCGCCTCTCAAATCCATAGCGACCTCGCACGAGGCGTTCAGCAGTTGATCGCGGAAGGCGGCCGACAACCCAAGCTGGTAGCCGTTTTAGTGGGCGACAATCCGGCCTCCGCCGCCTACGTAGGCAGCAAAGCGCGCACTTGCGCCAAGGTCGGCATGGCCGGAGAGACCCTGCGCCTGAGCTCCGACCTGACCCAGGAGTCCCTAGAATCCGAGATCCGTCGTTTGAACGGCGACCCCGAGGTGGACGGAATTTTGGTCCAGCTGCCGTTGCCGAAACACATCGACGAGCGCCGAATCCTCGAGCTGGTAGCTCCGGAAAAGGACGTCGATGGATTTCATCCGGTCAATGTCGGCAGGCTCTGGACCGGAGAAGATTGCCTGGCCCCGGCAACCCCCTCAGGCATTGTGGAAATGCTACGCCGATGCGACATCCCCATGGCGGGGCGTCACGCGGTGATCGTCGGCCGTTCAAATATCGTCGGCAAGCCCATGGCGGGCCTGCTCTTGCGCGAGAGCTGCACGGTGACGATTTGTCATTCCCGCACTCGCGACTTGCCGGCCGTCTGCCGAAACGCCGACATCTTGGTGGCGGCCGTGGGCCGTACCGCCATGGTCGATGCGAGCTACGTCGCCGAAGGGGCCGTGGTGATCGACGTCGGCATGAATCGGGTCGACGATCAAGACACGGTCCAACGCCTCTATCCGGACCACGAAAAGAGAGCGGCCCTTTTCGCTAAGAAGGGTTACATCCTGACCGGTGACGTGGACTACCACCGGGTTTTCGACCGAGCATCGGCGATCACGCCGGTCCCCGGCGGTGTCGGCCCGTTGACCGTCGCCATGGTGGTGGCCAACACCTTGCGCGCCTCCCTGCGAAATCAGAGCCGAGACATCGAGATCGACCTATGAGCCGATTTCTGGTCGGCATTACCGGCGGCATGGCCGGGGGCAAGTCGACGGTCGTCCGCATGCTCGCCGAGGCCGGCTTCCATGTGATCGACGCCGATCGCGTGGTCGCCGACCTCTATGCCCCGGGTGGAGCAGGGGCCCAAGCGCTGAAATCGCTCTTAGGCCCGGACGTTCTCGATTCAACCGGCGCCGTGGACAAGCCCAAAGTCGCGGCCGCGATCTTTCCCGACCCGGACAAACGCCGCGCGGTCGAGGCCGCGATACACCCGCTCGTGCATCAACGTTTTCGAGAGATCGCCGAATCCCTCGAGGACGTGATCGTCTATGAAGCGACGCTCTTAGTGGAGTCGGGCCACGCACAGGGCTTCGACCTGACACTTTCGGTGGAAGCCGACGAGGCGTCTCGTCTGAAGCGGGCAATTGCTCGGGGGATGTCCGAATCCGACGCTCGATCGAGATTGGCAGCACAAGGTGACGGAGAGGCGCGCCGGCAGGGTGTGGACCGAATTCTGAGGAATGACGGTACGCTAGAAGAGCTTCGGGCCGAGGTCGATCATCTGATCTTGGAGCTCAAATCGAAGGCCTGATCCGAGCGGAGATCGCGTCGCGGAGACTTCACGTCGCAGAGATCACACGTGTAGAGATCACACGTGTAGAGATCACTCTGTGACGCCGGCAGCGCTTTCACCGGGTTTCAGCTCGGGCAAGGGCGGCTCGGAAGAACGTTCCACGTCGGGACGACTCTCCAGCTCTTGGATGAAACTCTGCATGCGAAGCCGACGGCGCACTTCTATTGGATCCACAGCCTGACCATCGACCAACCCGGCCTCGGCGATGAAGGAGTCGACCTCCGCTTGGGCTACTTGATCCAGCTTTTGCTCCACCTCGAGGACCACGAGCTCCGTCGGAGTCACGCCACGTTCGGCGGCGGCCACCTCCACCATCAGCTCGCGGACCCTAACCTCGAGGGCGGCTTCCATCAATTGACGTCGCTGAGCTTCCAAGGCCTGGAGCTCGTCCGCAACGAGGCTGCGTACCTCGTCCTCGGTCACTGGAATGCCTCCCACTTCCGCGAGCACGCTTTCGGAACGTGGGGGTTTGGGGGGAGTCTCTTCCGCTACCAAGCTATCGGAGTCGCCCAGCAGAAACCAAATCACGGTTCCAATCGTTAGGCTGGCGACCAGCATGAAGGCTCGACGAATATTTTCCGTATGAGGGGGGACCGACCGATCGTGCATGGACCTCTCCATTGTCAGTGATCGCAGCTCCTGGGCAGCTCCCCGACAGGAAGACGACGTGCCCTGCACGTGACTGCGAAGAAACCGGCAACTGACAACACGGGCTAAACAGAAAAAACACGGGCACGCTAAAGGTGACCGCACAGCGCTTTCATCTCGTTCTCGACCAGAGGCTTCTCAACCAAAGCTTTTGAGCCTGAGCTGAGATCTGGCGTCCGTGCCTGATTTCTATCGAATTCTCAGGAATCAGGCACGTCTTCGGCGACAGCGATCCTTGGTGGAAGCTTCATGAGGTATGCAACATGTCGCGGAAGCCTCTGAGATTCTGCCCTAGATCGTGAGATTTCTCAAGTAGGAGCATGCTCAGAGACCCTCCTCATCGTAATCACCACAAACTCAAGACTGCGGCAGAGCCCCCAGACGCCGGCACACCAGACCTTCCAAGATTCGTGTGTGAGCAATACCCCGGCGTCGCATCGACGGAGCCTCCATGAGCTCTTCGGCCAACCTCAAAACCGCAGCCCGTTTCGCCGAATCCAAGGGTTTGTCGCGGGCATAGGCCACCAGAGCGGACGCTCCCGTCGCCCAAGGACGCCTGGCCCGAGGATCCTCCCAGCCTTTCGCCTGAGCCAACGCTTCGGCAGTGGTCAGCAAGTACAAGGCGGACCGGCTGGAGAAGAAGGCGTCCAATGATCCCGCCACAGCGGCCGTCACGGACTCCAGCTCCTTTCCCTCCAGCCGGCTGTGCCCACCCAGGAATACCGACAGGCTCCTGCTTCGGAGTGTGGTCAACAGGCTCAGCCTGGAGGCGGTCAGCAGGAGGAAGTGGCGAGGGGTGCGAGCGGGTGGCTCTTCCAGCAGCTTGAGCAAAGCGTCCGCGGCACCCCCACCCAAGGTATCCGCTTCCGCGACCACAAAGACTTGCCCCTTCGCCTCGAAGGGTGAAGACATCGCCGAACGGGCAAAGGCTTTGGTGGCGTCGACGGAGGTGGACGTCCGTAGATCCCGTTCCAGGACGTGAAGGTCCGGATGGAACCTTTCAGCACCCTTCTCCGGCCATAGGATTCGCCGACAATGGCGGCAAGCCGATGCGCTCTCGGGATCGCAGCCCTTCGGCTCCGATTCGTTCTCGCACAATAGGATCCGCGCCACCTCCAGCGCCGCCTCGCGACGATCGGGCTCCCCACCGCCGTAGAGGATCGTCGACGGGTAGAGCCGACCCCGTCGGGCGATGTCCATGAGCTCCGAGATCCCTGTCATGGTCCCACGCTCCTGCCGCCGGATTCCGGGGTTGGAAAAAGCTCCCGCAAAATCCCCTCGACCTGAGCCCAAGTAGCGGTCGCCTCTCCGCTGGAATCGACCACCACAAATCGTTCCGAGTCCTGCTCGGCGAGATGCAGAAACGCCCCCCGGACCCGGGTATAAAAGGCCAAACCTTCTACGTCCAAACGATCCGGTGGTCCTTTGCTTCGATCCTTCTTCTGCCCTCGTCCCTGGGCAATGTCCGGCGGTAGATCGAAAAGCAGGGTCTTGTCCGGCCGCCGGCCGCCGGTGGCCAACTGATCCAGCTTCAGGATCCAGTCCGCTCCCAAGGATCGACCGTGCCCTTGATAGGCCAAGGAAGAGTCCGTAAAACGGTCGCAGAAGACGTGGGATCCGGCGGCGAGGGCCGGCTCGATGCGCTCCAGCAAATGTTGACGACGGCTTGCGAACACCATCAACGCCTCTACCCGGCCGTCGATCTCACCCCATTTGGGGTCGAGAAAGACCTGCCGAATGGAATCGCCCAATGGGGTTCCACCGGGCTCTCTGGTGGTTTCGACCCTCTCACCCTGGGCCCGTAACCACTCGGCCGCACGTCGGAGGTGAGTGGATTTACCGCTGCCGTCGAGCCCCTCGAAGGTCAGAAATAACGCCATGGCTTCCGCTCAGCGAGCCCGTACCTGAACCTTCTCGCCGATGGTATTCAGGATGTGCCGCAGGCCGTCGTAGTCGGGGTGACGAACTCGGATCCAGGCGTTGGCCATATAACCGGCTTCCACAGGCTGGGTCGGCGCACCGACCGGCGGCAGATGGTGATCGATGATGTGGTCCGAGATCTGATCGAGCAGCTCGATCCCTTCGTAGGCGGCGATCCGACCATCGCGATCGGGCCGGAGGTTGATCAAGCCGGCGGAGTAGCGTCGGCTGGGCTGCTGGGACGGGCGCCCGTGCACGATCGCCATCGCCCACTCTTTATAAACGTCCATCTCGTTGCCCGCGCAATAGAGATCCCAGGCGCCGACCCCTGGGGGACGGCAACCGATCTCGGAAAATTTGAGGCCCTTGGGACCGTAGAACCACTCCATGTGGGTTGCAGAAGTGCCGATGCCGAGAGCATCGATCACCTTCTTGCCCATTTCGCGAACCTCGTCGTACCCTTCCGCGGCCACTCGATTGGTGGCGATGAATTGGGGGGAGATCCAACGGGTCCGCATGGCTTCCAACACCCCGGGATAGTAGTGAGTGATGAAGTGGTGCATGATCTCACCGCCCACGCAAATGGTGTCGAAAAAGCCTTCGTGCCCCTCGATGAACTCTTCGACCGCCACGTTCGCACCGTCGGCCAATCGGCTTTCGACGATCGCATTTTCCAGCTCTTCGTCATTGCCGCACTTATAAGTTCCGGCGGCGCCTGCTCCGTCCCGGGGTTTGATGATCACCGGATAGCCCACGGACGCCACGAACTCGCGACAATCGTCGGCGGAATCCGTGCCAAGGGATTGAGCGCACGGGATTCCGGCTTCCCGCAAGGCTTCTTTCATCGCCGGTTTGTCGCGGCAGAGATGAGAGGTACGGACGCTGGTGCCCGGAATGCCCCTCGCCTCACGAACTTCCGCCGCGGCCATGATGTGGGCTTCCACGGTGGCTTCCAATCGGTCGACCCAACCCAAAGATTGGACCTTCTTGACCGCTTCCATCATCGAAGGTTTGTGGACCACACTCGGCACTTGCTCATAGTGGGTCAGCCAGCCCTTGATCTCATCCGGTAGCGATTCCTTGGGGATCTCGCCGATACCGGTGACCGTCGCACCGGCGGCTTTCAATGCCCGTACGAATTGGCGCTGGTTGTATGGGAAACAGGGTTCCACGAAAATGACATGCATGGATTGGGTACCTCGGCAATGCAGGGTTGGCGGCTCGAACCAGGGGGTGTCATGGTTGCCGTACCCACAAATCTTAGCACCGTGAACAAGTGCCTAGAGGCAAGAAAAGGGACCAACATCTCCCTGCCCGGTGGTCCCTGCGCTCGACATCTACTCCGTCGACGCGAAACCCGGGACCTGCCCCGTTCGTATGAGGCCTGGGTGGCCACTCCTTCTCGCCCCAGCTTTGGGCCTCGCCGCCCCTCCATTTCAGGCCTCACAGCCTTTTCATTTCAGGAGAATTAGATGCGTCCCAGATCCCTTATCCACTCGAACCTCGCCCCGACCACGAGATGGCTCACGATTCTGCTCTTTGTATTGCTCGGACTCGGTTGTCAATCGGCCCCCGAGCAACCCCCGACCCCCGAGGCCGACGCGGTCGAGCGCCCGACCCGCCAATACGAAATCGGCGAGCTGCTCGACACCGTTTCTTACGGCGGCAGCTCTTTCTCACCGGACATGAGCAAGATTCTCGTGTCCAGCGACCAATCGGGAATTTTCAACCTCTACTCGATTCCCATTGAAGGTGGAGAGCCGCAGGCCTTGACCACATCGACGGAGGAGTCCTTCTATTCTCGGGGTTATTTCCCGAATGACGAACGGGTTCTCTTCTCCGCGGACTCCGGCGGCAACGAGCTCCACCACCTCTTTGTTCGCGAGATCGACGGCAGCACCAAGGACCTGACCCCCGGCGAGGGTTTGCGGGCAAGCTTCTTCGGCTGGCATTTCGACGAGCAGACCTTCTTGGTCGGCACTAACGAGCGGGATCAACGTTTCATCGACGTCTACGAATACCAAACGGACACCTACGAGCGAGAGATGGTGTTCGAGAACGAAGGCGGCTATTTCTTCGCCGATCTTTCTCCGGATCGCCGATACGTTCTGCTTTCCAAAACCGTCACCAACGCCGATACGGACCTCTACCTACACGACCGTGAAAGCGGCGAAACCAAGCTCTTGACCGAGCAAGAAGGCGACGTCAGCTTCTCGGCCATGGGCTTCGATCCAGCCGGGGACTCCTTTTACTTCACCACGGATCTCGACAGCGAGTTTCGCTACCTGGTCAAACAAGATTTGCAGAGCGGCGAGTGGCAGACCCTGGTCAAAACCGATTGGGATGTGCTCTACGGCGGACCGTCGCGCAGCGGCAACTACTTGACCGCGGCGATCAACAACGACGCCCGCACCGAGCTACGGCTCTATCGAACCGACGGTATGAAACCCCTGGACCTGCCCGAGCTGCCGAACGCCGAGATCAGCGGCCTCAGGTTGTCGAAAGACGAAACCATGATGGCTTTCTATGCGTCTTCGAGCAAATCGCCTTCGGATCTCTACGTCCACCAAATCGCCGGTGACGGAGCGCCGCGCCGGCTGACCCGTTCGCTGGCCTCGTCCATCGACGAAAGCGACCTGGTCGAAGCCGAGGTAGTGCGATTCGAGTCCTTCGACGGCCTGGAAATCCCCGGCGTGCTCTACACTCCTCATCAGGCCAAAAAAGAAGGTGCCAAGCTACCGGCATTGGTTTGGGTGCACGGTGGTCCCGGCGGTCAAAGCCGAGTCGGCTTCAGCGCGCTGATCCAATACCTGGCCAATCACGGCTATGTGGTCTACGCGATCAACAACCGCGGCAGCAGCGGTTACGGCAAGACCTTCTTCCATCTCGACGATCGAGACCACGGCAAAGGCGATCTACAAGACTGTATTTCCAGCAAGCAGATGCTGATCGATACGGGTTATGTCGATCCGGAACGCATCGGCATCATCGGCGGCAGCTACGGGGGTTTCATGGTCCTCGCCGCTTTGACCTTCGCTCCCGAGGAATTCGACATCGGCATCAACATCTTCGGCGTCTCCAATTGGCTGCGCACCACGCAAAACATTCCGCCCTGGTGGGAAGCCCAGCGCAAGGCCTTGGAGAAAGAGCTCGGCCCCTTCGATGACGAGGACTACCTGAGGTCGATCTCTCCCCTCTTCCACGCCAAAAACATCGTTCGACCGTTGATGGTGCTCCAAGGAGCCAACGATCCGCGGGTGCTGAAGGCCGAGTCCGACGACATCGTCGCCGCGGCCGAGGCGAACGGAGTGCCGGTGGAATATCTAGTATTCGAAGACGAAGGCCACGGCTTCGCCAAGAAGAAGAACCGCGAGAAAGGTTATGCCGCCATCCTAAGCTTCGCCGACCAATATCTCGCCGGCGACGGCGGAGCAGAGACCGCCGCCCCCGCGGCCGCGCAGTAAAGAGCGGCGCTCCGGCCACAACGGAGCGCCGAAGAGGGATCTTCGGATCCAGCCGGCCCCCGCCCAGCGGGGGCGTTTCTTTTCGTAGCGGCGCGAGTCCCCTCAGCTGTCGGACAAATCAGCGCCCAGACACAAGCTCCCTCACACAGGCCCCCTGACATACGTGGCAAACCGAGCCACCCCAGACAAATCCGCTCACTTGGTTTGGTAAGCTTCTGAGTCCGCAGACCACCTATAGAGATAGACACTCCGTCGATCTCGGACGAGGTCGGAGAAGGATCGCCGCCGGATGACCTGGGAAATCGCGTTCGTCTTTGCCGTCTTGGGCTTCGCCATCATCAGCTTCGTCCTGGAACGGCAGCCCCCGGATCAGGTGGCCATCACCGTGCTCGCCCTGGTGATCGCCGGTGGAGCCTTGCCCTGGGCCGCCCACCTGCCGACGGTCAAAGAGCTGTTCGTGGTGTTCTCCTCACCGGCGCCGGTGACCATCGCCGCGATGTTCGTGCTCTCCGCGGCGCTGGAAAAATGCGGGGTGATCGAATGGATCGCATCGGCCCTGGGCAAGCTGGCGGGTTTGGGGTACCGCAGATTTCTGCTGATCCTGATGGTCGCGGTGGCTTTGATCTCCGCGTTCATCAACAACACGCCGGTGGTCATGGTCTTCCTGCCGGCGGTTCTGTCCCTCTCACGAACCCTAGGGGTGCCCGCCTCGAAGATGCTCATTCCCCTTTCTTACGCCTCGATCTTCGGTGGCACCTGCACGCTGGTGGGCACCAGCACCAACATCCTGGCGTCGAGCATCCTCGCCGACGCCGGCCAGCCTCCGATCGGCATGTTCGAGATTGCCTGGGTCGGCATCCCGTTGCTCATCATGGGATGCATTTACCTGATCACCATCGGTCATCGCTTGTTGCCGGAGCGTGAGACTTTGACCTCCTTGCTCACCGAGGAAGAGCGCAAAGAATTTCTCACCGAGGCTTATGTTTCGGTCGGCTCGCCTCTGGTGGGCAAGTCCATCAGCCAAAGCGGCTTGCTCAAGGGCAAAAGCGTTCGGATTCTGGAACTGGTGCGCGAGAATGTGGCTCTACCGGTCGACCCACGGGAAACGACGATGCTCGCCGGCGACCGCTTGGTGCTCGGATGCCGGCCATCGGGATTCGCCCACGCCCGCAGCATCGAAGGCCTGGATCTCTCATCCACCCTCGGCCTCGGGCTGGAGGCCATCAGCGCCCACGAAGGCTCGATCGTCGAGGGCGTGATCGGTCCACGCTCGACTCTCGTCGGCCAAACCGTAAGAGATATCGCTTTTCGCCAGCGATTCCGGGTGATCCTAATGGCGATTCACCGCCGCGGCATCAACCTGCGCAAGAAAATGGACAACCTCAAGGTGGAGTCGGGCGATTTGCTGCTCATGATGGGCACCGACCAAGCGATCGAAGCCCTGAGGCGCAGCGACGATATCTTGTTGCTGGATCACCCTCCGACCCCTTCGCGCAGCAGCCGAAAGAAAACACCCATCGTGCTCGCCACTGTCGCGCTGGTGATCATCTTGGCGTCGCTGAACCTCATGCCCATCGCCGGAACCGCTTTGGTGGGAGTGGCGGTCATCTTGGCCACCGGCTGCCTGACCCCCAAAGAAGGTTACGCCTCCATCGAATGGAGCATTTTGCTGCTGATTTTCGGCATGCTCGGCCTCGGTCTGGCCATGAGCTCCACGGGCGCGGCCGACCTGCTCGCCCAGATCCTGACCAAAGTCGCCGGATTCTCCTTCATCCCGGATGACATCAAACCCCTTGTGGTCCTCGGGGTGTTGTACTTGCTCACCATGGTGATGACCGAGACATTGTCCAATAATGCGACCGTGGTGCTGATGACACCGATCGCCCTCAGCCTCGGCCCGAGCCTGGGGGTGGATCCTCGCCCATTCGTGATCACCGCTTGTCTGGCCGCTTCAGCAAGTTTCTCGACACCGATCGGTTACCAAACGAATACCTACGTTTATGGCGTGGCCGGATACAAATTCACGGATTTCACCCGGGTCGGTTTACCTCTCAATCTGCTGTGCTTCCTTTTGAGTATTTTCATCATCCCGCGCATTTGGAGCTTCTAGCCCCATGAGCTTCTGGTTATTCCTATGTCTGTTGACCGTGGTCAACTCCGCGATTTGGGTCTTTTTCGACGCGTCCAGACTGAGGGACTCACGCCATATCGGAATCGGCCCCCAAGGCACACCGCCGCAAACTTGGGCCGCCATGACCTTTCTCGCCTGGCCCGTTGCGTTTCCTTACTATTTGTCGAAACGCCCCCTGAGCCTGGACCTCGAGGAGCGTTCCGGACCGCCACCTCGATTCGTCACCGAAGGTTTGACTCCCTTCGCCATGCTGGTGGGCTTGTTGGGCTTCGCCATTTTCGGCGGTTTGCTCGCCATCGGAGAGCTACAGCAGTCGATTATCGGGCTGGTGGTCGCCGCGGCGGGTATTTTTGGCGGCCGTAAGACCCACATGACCCAAGAGCAGGAGAGAGTCGAGCTCGGATCCCTTGCCATTGAGCAGATCGGCTTCTCCGCCCCGTCATCCGAAGAAGTCAGCGGCGACGAAGGGGAAGCTCCCGCCAACATAGATCAATATTTTGCCTCCATGGGCCGAGGCGGCTCACCCGGCCCGATGACGCCACCCGCCGGTCCCAGTCATTCACCGCAACCACAAACACCCAGGTTGCCGGATATGCCGCCGCCCGGGGTTCCATACTCGCCGAGCACCGGCGTCGCACCTCGGCAGGCCGCACCTCAGCCGGGGGCGCCTCAGCCGGCCGCGCCTCAGCCGGGGGCGCCTCAGCCGGCCGCGCCTCAGCCGGCCGCGCCTCAGCCGGCCGCGCCTCAGCCGGCCGCGCCTCAGCCCCAATTGCCTCCGGGCGTGCCGTACGAGCCGCCTCCGCCCGGCCACCCGTATCAACCACCACCGGTACCTGCTCCGCCGACGGCGCAAGGTCCTGCGGCACCCCCTCCCGCGGCTCCGAGCCCATCCGCCCAAGCGCCACCGGTTGGACCCGGACAACAACCTCCAGGTGACCCCAAAGCGACGGTCGCCCTTTCCCCTGCGGCCTTACAGCATCACTTGGCCGGCTCCGACCGGAGCTCAAAACCTCTGGGGCAACAGGTCCCGCAGGTCCCCGGCCAGCAGGTCCCCGGCCAGCAGGTCCCTGGGCAGCAGGTCCCCGGGCAACACATGACTGAGCCCAGGATTGTGGAGCCCCCGCCCCCGGTGTCCCCAGGGGTCTTCGTGCCCCCGGACCCTGCCAAAAGCGCTCCTCGAGAGGCCCCCAGCCCCCTAGCTCCCGCCCAGCGGGAGCTACCGCGACCGCCGGCTCCGACTCGAGCATCGACTCCGAGCAGCGCCAACACCGTGGGCTCCTACGCGTTTGCCGCTAAGGAAAGCCCAATTTCTCGCGTGCTGAAGATTGCAGCGGGGATTTTGGCGGCGGTGGGCGTCGCGGCTTTGGCTTGGATGGGTTGGAGCTCTTGGATGCCCAGCTCGGACGGGGCAGCGGCAATCTCGGAAGTCGAGGAGCTGACCCCCGACGATGAGGTCGACCAGACCGAGCGTCAACCTCCTCCGCCCCCCAAGCTGAAAAACCGACGGGAAGGAGGAACCCTGCCTCCGGCCCCACCCGAAACCACGACCGCCACCCCAGGAGCAGAGTCCACGGAAGTCACCGCAGAGGTCATCCAGCCCTGGACCGAGGAATATCTGCAATGGATGTCTCCGCTGGCCCTCGCCCTGGACGAAATCGACTTCGAAGGCATCGCGCAAGCTCGGTGCCGTGATCTGCAGAAGAACCTGAGGGCGGTCGAGTCCAACGTTTCGACATGTCCCGATTCCGAGGTGGAAAACCTGCTTAAGCTGGCTCTGCCGATTCTTCATTCGAGTGCAGACGCCTGCCGCGGCGAGAGCGAGGACCGCTGGGCCTCCAGCCTCCTAGAAGCCAAGAAATTGATTCACGAAGCCCAAGTTCTTCTCGACGAAAAGTACCGATTCGCCGGTATTTCGGAGCTTGAGCTGGAGAGCGCGATCGGAGTTCAGCGCTCGCCCTCCTCCATTTCGGGGCGTTGGCTGATCGAAAAGGGAGACAGCCTCGACAACGATGGGTTCGCCGATGACGACCTGGAGACGCTCTTAGATCAAGACGGCTTCGAAGACGACGAATTCGAGGACGATTTTTCAGACGATTCGGACGGCTTTGACGATGCACCCACCGATGACGAGCCGCTGGACGACGAGCCCTTAGATGGGGAAGGTGACGGCTTCGGCAGGCCTTGAGGTCGGCTAGCTAGCGAACCAGCTCGAGCACCTCTTCGTGCAAGCGGCCGTTGGTGCCGATGCCGCTTCCTGCGTCGAATCGACGCTCGCCTTCGAAGCTCGTGAACCGACCGCCCGCTTCCTCGAGAATCGGCTGGATCGCGGCCACGTCCCACGGGGCGACTTCCGGATCCACCATCACCTCGGCCCGCCCCGTGGCTACCATGGCATAACCGTAGGCATCCCCCCAGGTCCGCCGCAAACGTGCGCGATCGTAAAGCCGTTGGGGCGTTCGCCTTTGCTCTTGTCCAGGGAAATCACTGCACAAAACCAAGGCTTGTTCCACTCGATCGACCTTCGACACCCTGGCCCGTCGACCGTTCCACCAGCAGCCACCACCTTCGAAGGCATGGACCGTTTCCCCCAAGCCGGGGAGATGGATGACTCCGATCTTCGAGCGATCGTCTTCGACCATGGCGACTAGCACCGAATAGAGAGGTACCCCGTGCACGAAACCCTTGGTGCCGTCGATGGGATCGAATATCCAAGTGCGGCGCCCCGGCCGGATTTCATCGTCGTACTCTTCTCCCACGAGAGAGTCGTCTGGGAATCGGCCGCGGACACCCTCTCGCAAAACCTTTTCCGCCTCGCGATCCGCCAAGGTCACGGGCGTGCCGTCCGATTTCTGCTCCGCGGTGATGCCGGTCTGGAAATGGGCCAGGGTCTTTCGACCGGCTTTCCAGGCCAAATCGACTGCGAATTCGGCCAGCTCGGCCAAGGTGGGTTCCACGGCTCCGGCCATCAACAGCCTCCAGCTCCGGCGGGTCTCAGCTGATCTTGCCTTTGGCGATCGCCGCTTCGACGGTCAACATCGTTTTTTCCATTTTGGCGCGTAATGCCTGCTCGAATTCGAGCTTGGGAAGCTCCTGGGCAATGATCTCCTCGTAGGAGACACGCTTCTGCCAGAGCACGGTCCCTCGGTCATAGACCCGCATTTCGAATACTTTGGCCGCTGCGCCGAGATCTTCCGCTTGAAGATGAAACTCTCGGCCTTCGTGGACGAAGATCTTATTGCTTCCTGTGATCATGACTTCCAGAGCTTACCCCAGCCCGGCCCCTGACTCCAATGAGCCGGCGGCAACCGACACGGGCTCGCTCTCGAGGCTCCAGGGTCGAAGCGAGAACGCTTCTAAATCCCGCCCTATGGACAATCGTCCGGTGTATCCGCCGGCTTCCGCTCGCGCTTGCAGGAGCTCCAAGTCGAGTGGACGATAGACATGGGAGCAGACGAGCCGACGAGCACCAGAGGCCATGGCCAGCTCGATGATTTGCTCGTCGCTCAGATGGCCGGAATCAAAAATCGCCAGCTCAACTCCTTCGAGAAACGCTACTTCTTGGGAGTGGAAATTCGAATCGCCGGTTAGAGCCACGCGCCGTCCATCGACTTCAAAACGGAGACCGCGATTTCCCGCCGGGGGAAGCTCCATGAAGTCGAAGGTCCGACCTTCGATTTCCAAATACTCTTGGTCGATCTCTCGCACGTGCAATTGCCACGACTCGCCCACTAAGGCGTGCCCACCGAAAAGCTCGAGCACTCCCTCCACTTGGCGCTCCAACCCCGGCGGGCCGTAGAGATGCAAGTCCTCGGTGCGTGGATCGATTTGCGACCAAGCGGCCGCGTGGAGATAGGGCACCAGATCGGAAATATGGTCAGGATGGTAATGGGAGAAGACGATGTGGCGGACGTCGTCCTGACGCAGGTCCAGGGCCGCAAGTCGGTCGGCAATCCCCCGTCCGAGATCGTAGACCAAACGCAAATCACCCAATTCGAGCAACGCCGAGGAAGCCCGGCGCCCCTCCACCAGCTGACACGTGCCCGTGCCGAGCAGCACCAAGCGGCTCGCCGCGGATCGGCTCACGCCCCCTCCTCTTGCGAGCTCGATGCATGCTCGGGGCCGGCTCGCCGGCTGGTCAGGGCTTCTTGATCGAGATCATCTCGATCGAAGACATTGCCCCAGAAAATCGATTTCCGCCGATTCTTGATCTCCAACATCGCCGTCAGCAGCACCTCTTGAACTTGCTCGCTCAATCGACGCACGAGCTTTCGGTCTCCGGCTGCTTCCGGTGGATACTGCCGCTCGAAATGCATCGGTTCCATGAATACCGTATGCCACTTCGACGGCAGCGGCACCGGGGGCAGGAAAGGAAACGTGGGCGTAATGGGTAGGCCCGGCCAGCCGGAGAATTGCTGCCACCACTTCCAAGGCAAGAGCTTCCAAACCGGATAGGTCTCCGCGCTGCCCACGGTCACGAAAGGCAAGATCGGAGCGCGATGCCTCAAGGCGAGCGCGATGTAATCGTGGCGACCGAAGCTGTGCAGCTGGTAGGTCTGCCGGTACGGGACGAACGCGCCCCGTGCCCCCTCCGGGAACATACCGAGGATCTTGTCCTGCTCCAAAACCCAAGACGCGTTTTCTCGGCACGCCACGACGCCGCCCAGTTTGGTGATGACACTGCCGATCGAGCCGACCTTGAGCAAAGCGGGGTGGATGAGAAAGCGGGGCACTCGGCCCGATGCGCCGGCCACCTCATGCAACACCATCATGGCATCGAAGGGCACAATATTGCGGTGAAGCCCGGTCAGCATCACCGGTCCTTGACGCGGAATGTGCTCGAGACCGCGAACCTCCACCCGCCAATAGAAGTCGTGCAAAAAGCGGAACACCGTTTTGCCCGCTTTGGCGATGAATGGCCGATCCAGACCGTCGCCCCCGTCCTTGACGGCGGGGTTGATGGGCGGCCCTCCGGACGTCGCCTCGCTGGGCTTGTCGACCGCCGGAGGTGTCTCACCTTCGCTCATGTGGACCTCGCTCATGCCGACCTCCGGAAGGCCGCCACCCGCGGATGACCCGCGAGGTCGCGGATCAGCCGGAATCTCTCCAGGTACGGACGACCGCCGATCGCCGTCTCGATCCACTCACCTTGGTCGTATCCGATCTCGATCAACACCAGAGCCCCCGGGCGCAAGCGAGCCGACTCGTCGAGCAACGTCTCGATCACCGCACGTCCTCGATCACCGGCGAAGAGGGCTCCGTGGGGCTCGAAATCCACCACCCCTGGCAACATCTCCTTGGCGGCTTCCGGGGCCACGTAGGGCGGATTGCTGACCACCAGATCAAAGCTTTCGAGCCGGATACCGGACACCAAATCCGCGGCCACAAAGTCGATTCGTTCGTGTACCCGTTGCGATCTGCTGTTGCCCGACGCAACCCCCAACGCCGGCAAAGAGATATCCGTCGCCACCACGGTCGCGTCCGACCGTTCGCAGGCGAGGGTGACCGCAATGCATCCCGAGCCCGTGCCCACATCCAGCATCCGCGGATTCTGCGACCCCACTCGGCGCAGATCCGCCAACGCCTCATCGATCAGGTGCTCCGTTTCCGGTCTCGGGATGAGCACATTCGAATCGACTCGAAAATCTCGACCGTAAAATTCCCGTCGCCCCAAAATGTAGGCCATGGGCTCGCCCGCACAGCGGCGCCTCACGAGAGCCATGAAGCGGCGGCCGTCCTCTTCATTCAATCGGCGCTCGTCACGGGCCCGGATTTGCGCCTCGCTCCAGCCCAACACCTCCCCGAGCAAGAGAAAGGCCTCCCGGGGCTCGATGTCTGCGGCTTGGGTAGAGGCCCGGGCCGCATCCACCAATCGGCGACGCCCTTCGGCCATCCAATCGGCCACGGTTGGGGCGGATGGATCGACGCTGGAATCCACGGCAGGATCGACGGTCACCTCGACGGCGGAATCAACGACAGGATCGGCGGTGCTCATGAACCCATTCTAGCCCGCACTCTTCGCTACCCACTCGAGAAACCCGGTACGACGGCAGACGGAGACGGACTAGAGGCGGTTAGGGGTACTGACAGCTCGATCAAATTGGATCCATCGATCTGTATCTATTCATTCAATTGAAGAATCGGCCCCTGGAATCGTTCTCCGATTCGACGAAAAGCCCCGGATTTACAACACTTTCGGTCCGATCCATTTTTCTGACTAGGTGGCACGGAATCTGCTATTCCCTTAGAGACGACGCACCTATGACACAACAAGCCCAACAAGAGATGCACAGACCCAAGATGCTGCTCCAGCCCCACTGAAGCTCTGTCGAAGACCGAAACGAATGCCCAGGCACCGCCCCCTCTTCCTCATCCCCTGTCTCCTGCTGGCGATTTTGGTCGCCGGCCTCGGCGGAAGCGCGTTTCAGCGGAAGCTTCAAAGCTTCCAGCCGGTGGGCGTGAGCTTTGTGGAATCTGGCGGCGCGTTTCTGGTCACCGAGATCAGCGATCCGGAAACCGCCTTGGAGATCGGTGACGTCGTCCTTCTGGTGCGCCAAGAAACCCCCGCCAGTCTCCAAAAGCTCTACGACGAGCTGTTGGCGTCGGAAGAGAGCGCCCTGCTGGTGCAACGGGGCGAAGGCCTCGAGACCCTGGTCTATCAGCGTCCTGGTCTGGACATCGATTGGATCTACCTCATTCTGGCCGGCATCGGGGTTCTCTACCTGCTGATCGGTCTTTACACCAGCCTCAACGATCGCCGAACGTCGACCCGGCTTTTCGTTCTTTGGTGCATCACGTCCTCGGCACTCTTCCTGCTGAGTGTTCGGCAGGTTCCTCTGGACCTGACCGACCGGCTGATCTTCTTGGTCGATCAGACCGCCCGGACCCTGCTGCCCGCCCTCACCTTGCACCTCTTTCTGGTCTTCCCCGGTCGGCTTTCCGATCGGCTTTGGATGCGTAGAGCCGTTGCCTGCCTCTACTTGCCGGCTCTTCTTTCGGTGGGATTCTACGTCGACCAAAGCCTGCTCAAGGGACGATATACCGGCCTTGTCGACGACGCGTTCATCACCCTATTGGACCGCCTCGAGCTGGTCTTCTGGGTCGCGGCCTTCTTTTGCGCCGCCCTGGTCCTGGCCATTCGCTTCCACCGTCGACCGGAGTGGGAGCACCGGCGCCAGCTTCAATGGATCGTGGTCGGTTTGATCGCCGGCCATGTGCCTTTCTTGGTCGCCTACGTGCTTCCTTGGGTGCTCAATCTACCGACCCCCACCTGGTCCACCGTGTTCGCGGTCGCGCCCATGGGGCTCGTGCCTCTTACCTTCGCCTACGCGATTTTCAAATATCGCCTGCTGGACATGGGCTCCGTGCTGCGGGACGCGGTGTCCTATTCCGCCGCGGGAATCGTGGCGATTTTCGGCTTCCAAGGAGCCCAGCTGGCGATCCAGCAGGGACTGGGGCCGGAGCTGGGCACCGCCCGAAATATGTTGACCTTCGCCGCCGGCTTGGTCATCGCCGGTGTGTTGGTCCCGACCCGCAACGTGGTCGCCGAAGGCCTGGAGCGTCTCCAACATCGGGGTTTGTGGGGACGCCGACGCCTGCTTCACGCCCTCGGCAGCAGCCTGCTGCACGAGCGGGATCTCAAAAAGCTCTGCACCACCCTGACCCTCGAGCTTTCCGACAGCTTGGCGGCGCAGGTCGAGCTTTACCTTCGCCAAGGCGAGGGCCGGTTGGTGCCCATGCATGAGCGACCCGAGATTCCCGACGTGTTGGGGCTGAGCTCTCTGGGCGACGAGCTGTGGAGCCGGGATGTGGAGTCTCTCAAAGCCATCCAGCTACCGGACGAGGTCACCAGCCCGGAGCAACATCTCTACGCCGCCGGTTATCGCTACGCCTTCCCCTTGCGGGTTCAGGGCCATCCCGTGGGCATGGTGCTGATGAGCTACAAATACGGCGAGGACCCGCTGGACGGAGAGGACCTCGAATTGGTGCAAGGTTTGCTGTCTCAAGCGGCGCTGGCGATCGAAAACGCCGGTCTCTTAGACGAGCTGCACCACAAGCTCGAGCAGGTCAGCCATTTGCAGGCCGTCAACCAGGGCATCCTGGATTCGTCACCGGTGGGTATCGCCGTGCTCGACGGCGACGACCGAATCGTGTCGGCCAACCCGAGATTGGCCCAAATCTGCGCGATCGAGACCCACGACCTGGAGGGCAGCCCCTTAGCCCGGGTCCTACCGGTGAGCCCGCCTCCCTTGGACAGCGAGGGTCCCGTGGAAATCGGCTATTGCACCGCCGACGGCAAAGAGCGCTACCTCCAACTGCAATTGGCCGTCTATCGCTCGACGGCCGGCCGTCCCCACGAGCAGCAGGCCTCTGAGACGATCGTGTCCTCGGAAGGTCCAGGGATCTCCGCCGTGCCGGGGCCCACCGAGTGGTTCGAGCCCGCTGGAACGGCGGAGCTCACCGGTTTGTCCGAGCCCACGGAGCTCGCCACCTCACCGGGATCGCCACTCCGGGTCCTAATCGTTCAGGATGTCACCGAAAAAACCGTCATGGAGATGGAGCTGCGGGAAAAAGAGCATATGGCCTCCCTCGGGGTTCTGGCTGCCGGGGTAGCCCACGAGGTCAATACTCCCCTGACCGGCATCTCCAGCTACGCTCAATTCCTGATCGCCGGCACTTCCGAAGACGACCCGCGCTTTGAGATGTTGCAGAAGGTGGAACGTCAGACTTTTCGCGCGTCGCAAATCGTCAACAATCTGCTCGAGTTCTCCCGCAATCGCCGGGGCGAGATGGCACCGGTTGAGCTCGGCTCGGTGCTCCGCGAGACCCAGAGCTTGTTGGAGGTTCGGGCTGCCAAGGCCCACGCGGAGCTGATCTTGGAAGTCCCTTCCGAGCCCTGTATCGCCCTGGGTAACGAAGGCGAGCTGCACCAAGTCTTCACCAACCTGGTGGCCAACGCCCTCGACGCGTTGGTCGATCGGCCCTCGCCGCGCCGGGTCACTGTCACCCTCGAAAAACGCGACACCAAATTCGTCATTCGCGTGGTCGATACCGGGCCCGGAATTCCCATGGAACGCCTAAAGGCTGTGTTCAAGCCGTTCTTCTCCAGCAAATTGGGTCGGGGCGGCACCGGACTAGGCCTGGCGATCGCTTACAACATCCTCCGACGCCACGCGGGTCACATCCAGGCCGAGAACAATTCCGAGGAGCAAGGCGGCTGCACCTTCACCGTCGAGCTGCCTGCCTACCAAACCGTCACTCACTGAGCTCCATTTGACCCCGGCTACTGCCTTGCAGCCGCGAACCCACTAAGATAAGCCCGATGAACAACATCTTGATCATCGATGATGAAGAGGTCCTACAAGACGTTCTGACCTCGTTGGTTCGGGGAGAGGGATGGAATTCCCTCTCGGCCCAAACCGGCGAGGAGGGGCTGCGCCTGCTGGAAAAGGAGAAAGTCGACCTGGTGCTTCTCGACCTCATGCTGCCGGGCATGTCTGGCATGGAAGTCCTGCAACAGATTCGACAGCACTATCCGGAGCAGGTAGTGGTGATCATCACCGCTTTTTCGTCCATCGAAGGCGCCATCGACGCCATGCGGCAAGGGGCCTTCCACTACATTCCCAAGCCGTTCAAGAACGATGAGGTGCTGCTGACCATCCACAAGGGTCTGGAGCAACGACGTCTTTCCGAAGAAAATCGTGCCCTCAAAGCTCAGCTGCGCCAGCGCTACGGATTCGACGACATCATCGGTAAATCCAAGCCGATGCAGAAAATCTTCGAGCTGATCCGCTTGGCGGCGCCGTCCAAGTCCAACATCTTGGTGCTGGGTGAAAGCGGCACGGGCAAGGAGCTGGTGGCCAAGGCCATCCATCACCACTCGCGCCGATCCGACGGCCGATTCGTCACCGTCAACTCGGGCTCCATGCCCCACGATCTCCTGGAGAGCAACCTCTTCGGTCACGTCAAAGGGGCGTTCACCGGAGCGATCACCGCCAAGAAGGGGCTGTTCGAGGTCGCCAACGAGGGCACCATCTTCTTCGACGAGATCGGCAACATCCCACTGGAGACCCAAGCCAAGCTGTTGCGGGTGATCCAGGAAAAGGAATTCATGCGCCTGGGTGATGTCGACACCATCCGGGTGGATGTTCGCCTGGTGGCGGCCACCAATGCGGACATCGAAGAGCTGGTTCGGGACTCCGAGTTTCGTGAGGACCTCTACTATCGGCTCAACGTAATCACCATTGAGCTGCCTCCCCTGCGACGTCGCACCGAAGATATTCCTCTCTTGGCCCGCCATTTTCTCCAGCACTACGCGACCGAGAACGAAAAACACATCCGTGAGATCACCTCGAGGGCCATGGCTCTTTTGCTGGACTACCCTTGGCCCGGCAATGTTAGGGAGCTGGAAAACGTCGTCGAGCGAGCGGTGGTGCTTTCGACCTCCGACGAAATCGACGTCGACTTGCTGCCCCCCAGTGTTCGGGAGCCCAAATCCTTGCCCGACCAAGCCGTGGCTTTACCGCTCAACGGATTGTCGTTCAAAGAAGCCGTGGCCTCTTACGAGCGCCAGCTGATCGTGCAAGCGTTGAAGTCGTCGAGCGGAGTGCAAAAACGCGCCGCCGAGGTGTTGAAGGTCAAACCCACGACCCTGCACGAAATGATGAAGCGGTTGAAGATCACGGCGGACAGCCTCGAAGCCTGAGAACGTCCCGCTTGCCCGGGAGCACCGTTGGATTTCATCTTAGATCTTTGGCACTTGGTGCTGCTGGCGGTAAATGTCGTGGCTGTGGGCCTGGCCGGCGGCCACGTGGTCATGTACAAGCGGGACTCACGCGCTGCCATGGGCTGGTTGGCCCTGATTGTCTCCCTGCCGATCCTCGGAGCGCTGCTCTACCTGACCTTCGGTATCAATCGAATTTTTCGCCGAGCGGAGGCCGCGTTCCAGGGACACGAGCCGTTTCCGGATCCGCCCGTACGCCAGCCCGCGGAAGACGAAGATATTCGAGCTCTCGGATTCCCACAGCTCGAAACCCTGGCCGCTTTCGGTGATCGGGTCACCCACACCCCCCTCTGCGGCGGCAACCGCATCGAACCCTTGACCTCCACCGATAAGGCCTTTGCGGCGATGCTCGAAGCCATCGATTCCGCCGAGCTGTCTCTCAGCCTGCAAACCTACATTTTCGACCATGACGAGGCCGGCCTGCAATTTCTCGAGGCCCTGGGCAAGGCCGTGCGGCGCGGGGTCGAGGTGCGAGTGCTCATCGATGCCGTCGGGGATCGCTATACCCGGCCACCCATGCACGGGGTGCTGGAGCAAGCGGGTGTGCAATGCGCGGTGTTCATGCCGACCCTGCTCCCCCGCCACATCGCCTACGCCAACCTCCGGAATCATCGCAAGCTGATGGTGGCGGACGGCCGAATCGCCTTTACCGGTGGCATGAACATTCGCCAGGGTCACGCGGACGACCGGGTCGAGCACCCGCTCCAGGACTTCCATTTCATGATCGACGGTCCGGTGGTCAGCGCCTTACAGCGGGTCTTTGCCGCGGATTGGTCCTTCACCACCGGTGAAATGCTGATCGGCCCCACCTGGTTCCCCGAGCCGGCTTCTGTCGGACCGGTCATCGCCCGGGTGATCGACGACGGCCCCGCGGAGAACCTGGGACACTTGCGATGGACCCTCTTGGGAGCCCTGGCCTGTGCCCAACACAGAATTCGTATCGTCACTCCTTATTTTTTGCCCGACGAAGGATTGATCACCGCCATCAACATGGCGGTGCGCCGAGGAGTAGACGTCGAAATTCTCATTCCGGAGCACAGCAACCTACTGGTGGTCCAATGGGCTTGTCGGGCGAATCTGTGGCAAGTCTTACAGAGCGGATGCCGGATCCTGCTAACCCCCCGCCCTTTCGACCACAGCAAGCTCATGGTGATCGACGGAGCATGGTCCGTTTTCGGCTCCGCCAATTGGGACCCTCGCAGTCTTCGCCTCAACTTCGAGCTCAATCTCGAGGCTTTTTGCCCGAGCTTGGCGGCAGAGCTGGAAGCGGCGATCGCCGAAAAACGAGCCAACGCCAGACCGATCACCCTCGAAGAGGTCGACTCGCGGCCTATTCCGATCCGCTTTCGAGACGGATTGGCTCGCCTGCTCACACCGTATCTCTAATCTCTGAAGGGCATCACTAAAGGTTCGCCGAGCACCCTCCAAGCGGGTCGGCTATGATCCCGCAGATGATCAAACCCTATTCTTCGGACCGTGGTCCCCGTCACATGGTTTGGGTGCTGGGCCCCAAAGCCGCCGGCGATCCGGATCTGCGCAAGGCCGCGGACCGGCTTCGACAGAGCGGCCACATCTTGGACGTCCGTCTGACCTGGGAGGACGGCGACGGCCGACGGTGGGCACAGGAAGCCGTGAGCAACGGCGCAGGTGCAGTGGTCGCAGCGGGTGGAGACGGCATGTTGAACGAAGTCGCCAACGGCGTCTTCGGTGCCGATATCGCGGTCGGTCTGCTGCCCTACGGCACTGCCAACGACTTTGCACAGAGCGCCCGAATTCTCACCGGAAATCCGGCCGCTGCTCTGGAGCACATCACCCAGAGCAAACCCCACGCCATCGACGTGATCGGGGTGGAGGAGCTTCCGGAGCCGGGCCCCGAGCTCTTGGCCGTCAACATGATCACCGGCGGCTGGTGGACCCAAGTCACCGTCGAGGCCCCGACCCTTTCCAAGCAGCTGCTCGGCGGCAGCGCCTATCTATTTGAAGGCCTCAGCCGGTTGAACGAGCTCGAGTCGACCCAGATGATCGTCAAGGGTCCAGACTTCTCATGGGCGGGCAAGGCGCTCGCGTTCGCCGTCGGAAACGGTCGATTTGCCGGCGGCGGCATCCGTCTTTGCCCCAAAGCCGAGCTCAATGACGGCCGGCTCGATGTGATGATCATGCCCGCCCAAGATCCCCAAAGCTGGTTACCACTGCTCGGCGATGCCTTGGTCAGCGGCAATCTCAGCGAGCTCAGCCCGGTCGTATATCGCCGGCTACCGTGGCTCGAGGTTTCATGCCCGGGGGGAAGCACCCTCAACCTGAACTTGGACGGTCAGCCGGTGAGCGGTCGGCATTTTCGCTTCACCAATCGAACCCGCAGCCTGAAGTTTTTTCTCGGGGCCACAGACCTTCTGACCGACATCGGAGAGATCCCGTGACCACCGGGCCTCTTCCCGAGGGCATGTTGTTCATTGAGCGGGGTTGGCTGAACGCCAATCACCTGGTGATCGATGCCCCCGAGGGGCCGATCTTGATCGACACCGGCCATGTCCAAGACCAGCAGTTTACGTTGAATCGACTCCGCGCCGCCGGGGTCGCTCCCGAGTCCCTGAGCCTGATCGTCAACACCCACATTCATCCCGATCATTGGGGCGGCAATCGACGGTTGGTGGAGCTCTCGGGCGCCCCTATCGCCTGTGGCGTCCGCACCGCCGAGGCTTTCGCCCGCAACGACCTGCGCGCCATGTGGGCGGAGTATTTCGGGCACGATCTCTACCATGATCGATCCCAGCCTCCCTTGACCGCAGATCGCATTTGGCAGATCGGTGAGGTGGTTCAGCTCGGCCGATACGCGTTCGAGATCCTGGCGGCCCCGGGCCATGCCCCCGACTCCATCGCCCTGTGGCACGAGGAGCATCGGATTCTGGTTTCCGCCGACGCCTTGCACGACGGCGATTGTGGCGTCTTACATGTGGCTATTCACGGGCGGGAGATCGTCTCTGAAGCCCTGGAAACCGCCCGACGCTTCCGATCCCTGAACGCCGCCGTCGCCGTACCCGGTCACGGCCCGCTGATTCTCGACGTCGCCGGCGCCATCGACCGCCTTGAGCAGCGTTTGTTGGAATTCCAACAAGATCCGAGCAAGCTCGCCCGTCACCTCTGTGGACGGGTGCTCATGAGCTCCATTCTCGCCGCCCAACCCGTGAGCTTGGACGACCTCTGTCGGCTCGCTGCGGACGCCCGCTGGTTCGACGACTACGGCCATTTGCTGGGCAGCCGGGACGGCGCTCAGCTGACCCGGCTGATGGTGAATGAATTCATGGAGCGGAATCTCGTTCGAGTCGACAACGGATCGCTCATCGCCAACATGTCCCGATAGTCCCAACCCATAGATTGCAATCCGGATTTGCGGACCAAAACGCGAATCCGCGACGACAGGACCCGAGCATTTCATGGCCACCTACACCCTACGCGTCAAAGATCGTTTCGAAGCTTCCCATTGGCTCCGGTCCTACCGAGGAAAACCGGAGCAGATCCACGGACACAGCTGGCAGGTGGAGGTAGTCCTCGAATCCGATGCTTTAGACGACGAGGGCATGGGCTTCGATTTCGTGGAGATCCGCCGGCAGCTTCGATCCCTGGCTTCCCGCTTTGACCATAACGACATCAACAGCGTGCCTCCGTTCGACACCCTAAGCCCCACGACCGAGCATTTGGCACATTGGTTTTGCCATGAGCTGCGGGATCTCATGCCGGACGCCGGAGTCGCCGAGGTGACGGTCTGGGAAGGGCCGGACTGCTCGGCTACCTACCGTCCCTGAGCACCCTTCGGCGATCTCTCGGCCGGTCAAGGGCAATCGATCCTCGCCGTAAGACCCTTGCCGAGCAAATTCCGCAACGCGGCACATATTGACGCATTGCGTCATTTTCCTTATGCTATACTAGAAGATAAGGCTTTCGGCCTCTATCGATCCCGCAAAGCCGCACCCATCGATTTGGAGCAGTCCCCCACATGGAAAAACCCCCTGAAGCTTCAAGCTCCTACTCATCCCCCAAAACGCTACCTACCGACTTGATCCCCGAAGATCTCGGACCGAGTGGTGATCTCGGACCGAGTGGTCCTAAGGCGCCCACAGCCGACGCCTGGCTCCGATACACCCTTCCGTCCCTAGCGGTGGCCGGTGGGCTCGGCCTGTTGGAGCTCGCCCGCCAGCGTTTCCAACAAGGCCACATGTTCGCCCCGACCCGCTTTCCCGAGGGGATTTGGGACGCCGAGGTCCACGGGCTCAACACCGTTGACGTTCACTTTACGAGTGAAGACGGCACACCGCTTCACGGCTGGTGGATGCCCCACAATGAAGCCAAGCTGACCGTGGTCTATTGTCACGGCAACTCCGGCAATATCGCCGAGCGAGTGGATGTCTTCCAACAACTGCTACGGCTGAAAGTGAATGTGTTCGCATTCGACTATCGGGGCTACGGACGCAGCGCCGGATCTCCGAGCGAAGCCGGCGTTTTCTCCGATGTGCGCGCAGCCCTGGACTATTCCGCGGAATTCCTCGCCCCGCGGCATCGAACGGTGCTCTTCGGCCATAGCTTGGGTGGGGCGATCGCCATCGACGGCGCGCTCCATCGACCGAATATCGCGGGCCTAGTGGTCCAATCGAGCCTCACTCAGGCTTCGGACATGGCTCGTCACTTCTATCCCGACCTACCCGTTCATTGGATCAGCAGGAATGCCTTCCGGTCGATCGAAAAGGTGCCCGAGCTAAAGATGCCCAAGCTCTTCATCCACGGTCGGGAGGACTTGACCGTCCCTTACCACCAAGGGGAGCGCCTCTTCAGCGCGGCAGCGGAGCCTAAATCGTTTCTACCCATCGCCCGAGCCGGTCACAACGATGTGCACCTTTGGGGCGGCCTGCGCTACTTCAGCCATTTGACCCGCTTCGGCCGGCAGGCGAGGAGGCACGGCGAAACCAGCATAGACGACGATGCTCATCGCCTGCGAACGGCCGGCTCAGCTGTCCAAGTCGAGCCGTAGTTGCTCCAAACGCTCGACCATCTCCCGGCCGGAGCGCGCCCGTTTCATCTTGTCGGGGTGTAGCTCTCTGGCGAAGAAGTCGACCAAGGGCTGCGGGCAGCCCTCCATGTAGTCCGTCAGCTTCTCCAATTTCACATCGCGGATCTTCTCCAACACGATCTGAAACGAACGTCCGGTGAAGAGATTCACCCCTGCCAACGACTCCCAAAGCACGACGCTGAGGGCCCAAAGATCCACCGACGGCTCCGGGCGGTGCCCCATCACCGCTTCCGGTGACAAATAACCGACCGTGCCCACCAGCTGGCCGGTCGCCGTACGGGCAATCACCCAGCTGGCCGTGTTCTGGATTCGAGATCGTCCGTCCAGCTCCTCTTCAACGCCACCGGCTTCGACATCTTGCCGCCAATCCTGGTGAATTCGTGCCACCCCAAAGTCCAGAAGCTTGGCTTGGCCGTCTTGGGTGTAGCCGATATTCGAAGGTTTTAGATCTCGGTGCAGGATTCCCACGGAGTGAATTTTTTGCAACGCCGAGGCCACGGTTTTTCCCACTTCGATCGCCGCAGCGGGCGTCAAGGGCCGTCCGGCCAGAAGCTGGTCGGAGAGGGTGCCGCCCTTCAAGAACTCCTGAATCAACAGGGGCATACCTTCCCAGGTTTCGATGCCGTAGATAGCGGCCAAGCCGGAGTCGGTGACCGTCGCCGCGGTACGCGCTTCCCGATGCAGTCGCATGGCCGCTTCGGGTGAAACTTGCGGCAGGGTTTTGATCGCCACCTCCCGCCCGAGCCGTAGATCCGTGGCCCGATACACCACCGCCATACCACCGGTTCCCAACCTCGATTCGAAGCGATACTGCCCCCGCAGCACGTAGGGAACGACCGTCGGCTCCAGCTCGATCACACATTTCGGACAGCGGTCTTCCGAAGGCGGATAGACCCTCGAGCAGGCTAAGCATTCCCGGGCGACCTGCTGGAGCTCCGCCGGCCTCTCCGAGATCTCTTGAGCGCTGGGCATCTCCGGGGTGAGGGACAGATTCGTGGCTGGAGCCTGCTCTTTGAGCTGCAGCAGCTCGATCACCAGACCCGTGGAGGAGCAAACTCCTTTCACCAGATCCCTATCCTCGGCCGCAAAGGGCTCCTCGCTCTTTTTCCGGCCCAAAGCGAGGATTCCGATCAAATTACCGTCCAGCGCATGGGCCGGCGAAAGCAGCTCCACACTGCCGTCGACCAACCACTGTTTGTCCGAATCGCTAAGGTCGTGCAGAGGCGAGCGAGGATCGTCGAATTCAACCACCAGGGGCTCCCGACTTCCCTGTAGAAGGGTCGTGAGCTTGGAAGCGGTGTCCAGAGGCCGAATGATCCCGAGCGGATCGACGTAACGACCGTGGGCAGAGTCCAACGCCAACAGGGAGACTCGGTCCAAATGCAGCGCCAGATCCACGCCCGAGCCCACCAGTTTCGAGAGCTCGATGAGATTCCGAGTTCCGCGCACCTTCTCCGCCAAGTCCGTCAGCACCACCCTGGCGTTATATCGGTCGCGAAAAAACCTTCGGTCGATGGCGTCCACCAAGACTCGGCGGAATCGCATCAAAATGATGCCCAACACGGTCAACCCCGTGAGCAGGATCGCTTTCGTGCCGGTGAATACCTCCACCAACGGACTGTTTCGATTCTGAATGAGCAGGACAACCAGTAAAACAAACGGCATCACGGCAAAAGCCGTGGCTGAATACCGAGCCAATAAATATTGAATAGCGCTTCGAGCCAGCTGCCGAACGTCCAAAACCCGATTGGCAAGAACGGCATAAAAGGATATGAAAGGCATGATAAGGATTAATGAATTAAAAGTGAGAAACGTAACTTTGATTCCTTCCGGATCAGTCGGAAAAAACAGTTGCTCCCTAGCAAAGAAGAGCTCCAAGGAATTCTTGAAAGTTTGCGGCCCAAACCCCAAAACCAGTGCATATCCGAAAAGGCTGACTCTCCTTTTTACCTCCCCAACCGCACCTCTCACCCGATAGAAGACACCCAGCATGCTCATAAATGCCAAGGGCATGAGGTAATACCAAGCGGTATCCGTCAAGTGCCAGATTCCGATTGTGAAGAAGCCCGCCCGCCCCGGAAGCATACCCAAGATATAATCCAGCTGGCCCAGTAAAAAGTAAAATCCGCAGATCAGCAAAGACGCGGCCTGGAACGCACGGCGAATTCTTGCTAAAACCGGTGGCTCGTAGGTGCCGGGAAAGTACTCCAAAAATCTCCAGGAATACCAGGCCAGAAAGAATTCAAATCTGGTTCGACCCAAAATTTCTGCAACAAGCTTCAGGTTCGGAACAGCAGACCCAAATCGTAGAATATTCGATGCCGAATATGCACCCGCAGTGCACATCAGAAAGATCGCGAATACTTTCGCTTGAGTGCTCCGACTCGACCGGAAGGCCCAGGTTCCGAAGAAGGTATAAACCGAGGCCAAGATCACCCAAACATGAAATCGATAGTCGAGCTTGTCGGAGAACCAAATGGCGAGGACCAAGTAGGCGGCTATAGAAGCGATAGCCCTGAAGAATAGGAATCCAAACGCAATATGGTCAAATCTTGCGACGCCCCTTGCCCACCTTCGGCTCTTGGAGCTGGATCGATTTCTCGGAGATTCGCTCAAACTACCAACCCTCAGATCTCAATCACCAGTGCGTTCTTCGCTGTCTCGGAAACAGTCACCAGTCTTCGAGCCCAGCTGAACCCGACGAAAAGCCACCGCCACGTCCTTCTCTTCGATATAGACCCGTCCTTCGTCCAACATCAAGTTGACGGCGACCCGTCCGATGGTCCGAATTCGCTCCAACATCTGAACCGCGATGTCCTCCCAATCACCGGCAAGGTTGCGCGCTTCGATGATCGGCGTCATCAACCCAACGAGCTCGCGGCAAGCGCCGGATGAAACCCTTACGCAACCCGTGCCTTGGCCAAAGGCCACCAGGGTTTGATTCAAGACATCTTGCTTGGAGTATCTCTTGCGCGTTTCTTTCGAAGCCATCTTCTGGACCCACTTTCTTCTGAGGGGTTTCTAGGCAGAATCCCCGCTCCGTCATGTACATGACGCATTTCCTGAGACTGTTTCAAAAAATCTCGGCTAACATCAGGCATTCCCCCTCTAGGCAACCTTCAGAAGCCTTGCCGAATTGAATCTAACGCAAGGTAAAACCTAGATTTATCCAGCAGATCATCCGACGCCGACGGCTGATCCGCGATAGACTAGAGGTCCCCGTTACCGAATTCTTGCCCAACGCAGGATTCGAGTAAAGGAGAGGATTGTGCAAGAGCCTTTGTTCGATGCCCTGGAGGGACTTTCCACCGCGGTCTTGGTCTTCGACCAGTCCGCGAGATTGGTTTGGTCAAATTCCGCCGGGCTCGATCTACTCCAGACCCCCCTCGAGCCGCTCCGCGGCTCAGAAGCTGAGTCCCTGCTCCGCGAGCGCCTCGGCCTGGACGCCCGTATCCTCGAACAGCCACCCACGGAAACCCGTGCTGTGGACGCCACGTTGGCCGACGGCCGGAGCGTCAGCTTGCGCGTGAGGTCTCGCGGGCTGACCGACCCAAGCTACCGGTTGCTCTATCTCGAGTCCGTCGGAGGCATTGAGGAAACCTCAGCTCCCAAGCCGGCTTCCACCGAGCACTGGCAACAAGAGATGATACGCGCGGAGGAAGCGGTTCGAGAGTCCGAGCTCCGGTACCGGCGGCTTTTCGACCAAAGCCGGGACATCGTTTCGATCAGCGATCACGAGGGTAAGCTGATCGACGTCAATCGCGCCGGCCTGGAGCTGCTCGGTTACGAGCGCAAGGAGCAGGTCTTGGCCATGGATATCGGCCGAGGGGTTTGGGGCGACCCGGAGGCGAGGAGGAACGTCTTTCGGCAGGCGAAGACCCGCGGATACGCAGAATTCGAAACCCTCTTCTCAACCCAGGACAAGGGAGATCGGTGGGTCAGCGGAACGATGGTCGAGATGCGGGACGACCTGGACCGACCCGAAGGATTCCTGACCATCGTTCGTGACGTCACCGACCAACGGCAAGTCGAGGACCAGCTGCGGCAAAGCCAGAAGATGGAAGCCATCGGTCGGCTCGCCGGCGGCATCGCACACGACTTCAACAACCTCTTGACCGCCATCACCGGCTATTGCGACTTGCTTTTGGACGAGGCCCCCAATGAGGAGATGCGCTCCTATGTGCGTGAGATCGAAGCCGCCGGCACCCGAGCCTCGGCCTTGACGGCCAAGCTGCTGACGCTGAGCAGGCGAGAGAAGGTCACACCGAAAACCATCGATCTCAACGCCTCGGTGCGCGACCTACAAGGCCTCCTGCGCCGACTGATCGGGGAAGATGTCGAGCTTCGCGTCGAGCTGGAAGCCGAGCCGAGCTTCGTTCGAGTCGACCCAGGACAGCTGGATCAAACCATCTTGAATTTGGCCGCCAATGCCCGCGATGCCATGCCCAAAGGCGGAAAGCTGACCTTGAGAACGGAGACCAGGTGGATCACCGGGCACGATCAGGAGATGACGCCACCCCCTCGCACGGCACAGCTCGAGCCGGGCCCATTCGCATGCCTGACGGTCTCCGATACTGGAATTGGCATGGACGCTCGTACCCTGAAGCACATTTACGAGCCTTTCTTCACCACCAAAGAAGCGGGCAAGGGAACCGGCTTGGGCCTAGCAACGGCCTACGCCACTATTCATCGGTTCGGCGGATCGATCGAGGTGTCCAGCTCGGTCGGCAAGGGCTCGACCTTCAATCTGCTCTTGCCGAGGGTCCAGCGGGAGACTGATCAAGAGAAGGGCCTCACCGTCCGCGATGCGGCCGAGCTCGCCCAAGGCAGCGAAACGATCCTACTGGTCGAGGACGACGAAACCGTGCGCCACTTAGTCCGCACCCAGCTTCAGCGCCAGGGCTATCGAGTCGTCACCGCGGAGGATGGGGAATCCGCCTTGCAGAAAGTTGAGGAAACGGAGCAAGGCTTTGAGATCGACCTGGTGGTCAGCGATGTGGTGATGCCCGGGATGAGCGGTCCGGCGCTGGCCGCGGAGCTCCGCCGGAACCAGCCCGACGTGCCCATCCTCTTCATCTCCGGCTATACGGGGTCGTTCATGGTGCAGCACGGATTTTGCGAGGACACGGACGAGGTCCTGCAGAAACCTTTCACCGCCAAAATGCTCGCCGAGAGGGTACGCGACCTATTGGACCGGTAGAGCTCGGGACCCCACCGGCTTCGGGCTCAACCGCGCCCCGGGGAGAAAAGTGGAAAACCGTGCTCCAGACGCAGGACGTCGAATCGCTCCGACAGGGATGAGCGTTGGGTCTCACACTCCACGTCCCAAATACGCAACCGTCGGGCTTCCGCGATCCAAGCCCTAAGGTCCGGCTCGTCTCGAGGGTCCGCGGCACGCCAGATCAGTCGGACTCGGATGCCTTCTGCGGCCAAACGACCTGCCGCTTCCAACGACGAGCGACACCAGCCCAATCGACGAGGTCGGTCGATCAACCACTCCACCGTCAGATCGTGCCGACTGTCCAGACGGACCAGGCGTGGAAGGTCATCGAGAATCTCCCGACCACGGCAACGAATTCGAACCACGAGCCCTTGATCTTCGGGCAACATGTCCAACAAACCGTGTCGATCTTCGAGAGTCTCGAAGGGACGGGTACGGCTGCCGAGCACCACCGGCTCTCCCTTTCGAATCGCACGGGAAATGCGGAGCTGCAGGACCGGCGATATAAACTCCCTCAAGCGACGCCACGAGCTGCGACCCACGGGCATTCCGGTGTGCTTCCATGCTGAGCCGGGAATCGATGAAGCTACTATCGCCATGGAACGTCTCCAATGAGGTACTTAGAGTGAGGTGCTTTTAAAGTGGGTTGACGGCCAGATCCAGATGACGGCCAGATGGAGGTGATTTCAGGTGCTCAATCGAGACTAACGCCTCCATTACGCCAATCTTACGCCATGTTTACGCCTTTCGTCAACTTATTTTACGCCTGAATATCGCCTATGCCTGAGCTACCTGAAGTCGAAGTGGTCAAGAGAAGCCTCGAGCCGCGGCTGATCGGCCGACACGTGAGCTCGGTCGCGGTGCATAGCCCGGCCCTGCGCGAGCCCCTCGACCACAAGGCTTTGGTCGCTTTGACGGGGTCCACGGTCAGCGGCTTGCGACGTCGAGCCAAATACCTGTTGATCGACTTCGAGGGAGGTCACACCCTGGTCATTCACCTCGGCATGAGCGGCCGACTGACCGTGGTGGGCTCGAACGTACCGCGAGAGAAGCACGAGCACCTCAGCTTCTTCCTCTCCGACAGCGGACGCCTTCGCCTGGTGGATCCTCGGCGCTTCGGCATGGCCTTCGCGCTGCCCACGCCCGGGCTCGCGTCGGACCGACGATTTTCACACCTCGGCGTGGAGCCCCTCGACACCGCTGATTCGGCCGGCGGGCTCAGCGGCGCCTATTTACGCCTCAAAGCCAAAGGGCGTAGGGGGCCGATCAAATCATTCCTCATGGACGGCAAGATCGTCGTGGGGGTGGGCAACATTTACGCCAGCGAGGTGTTGTGGCGCTCGAAGGTCCATCCCAAACGTGGTGTCGATCGCATCGGCCCCGAGACCTGGGAGCGCCTGGCGAGCTCGATCCGTGGCGTGTTGGCCGACGCAATCGCTGAGGGCGGAACCACTTTGTCCGACTTCCAAGACGGTGAAGGCAATGCCGGCTATTTCCAAGTGTCGCTGGCCGCTTACGGTCGTGAGGATCAACCGTGCCCACGATGCGAGGCACCCATCCGTCGTATCGTGCAATCCAATCGCAGCACGTTCTACTGTGCACGATGCCAGCGCTAGGCGGCGCCGAGATTCCGTTTTAAAAAACCTTCACGGAGATTTTCCTTGTCCGTTGAAAGGGCGCGTGTTACCGTAACTTCGAAATTGTCCCGAGGATCACACGCCAGTACTCCTGCCTGCCGAAGCGACCCACGACTGTCCAAACGTCCCCCGTCCTTCAAAGCGTTGACGAACGTTGTTCCTTGTGACGTGTACCCTATGGCGAAGCTCCGGCGCCTAGTCCGGAGATGAAAAGAATCGCCCGCTCGCGCGGGTCAGGAGATCGAAGAGATGTCGAAGAGAATCTACGTGGGGAACCTGCCTTTCAGTGCCACCGAAGACGAAGTGCGCGACCTGTTCGCGGCCTTTGGAACCGTGACCTCGGTGAATCTGATTTCTGACCGAGAGACGGGTCGTCCCCGCGGATTCGGATTCGTAGAGATGGAAGACGGTGGAGACGAAGCCATTGAAGCTCTGGACAAGAGCTCCATGGGCGGACGCACCTTGACCATCAACGAAGCCCGCCCCCGCGAACGTCGTCCCCGCTGGTAAGCCGTCCCACCGATAAGCCGACCAGGTTGTAGGCTCACCACCATTCGGCGGGCCTATGACATCGGGGTTATAGTACCGCCCCCTTGAGTCAGAATTCTGAGGCCCGATAGTCGACAGCTTCTGATTAGTTTTTTCGGTACAGAATGCCGGCGAGAGCGTAAGCCCTCGCCGGTTTTGTCGTTTCAGAAGATTCTCGTACGGTGCCGTCCAGCCGGCAAACGCACGCCGGCACGCTGACTAACTGAGTGATCAGTCGTCCCTGCCACCCAGAAGACCGGCGCGCATCAGGAAGTAGAGCAAGGTCAACAAGCTGCTGACCGCCGCCGCCACATAAGTCAGGGCTGCCGCATTGAGCACCTTCGCCATGCCCGCCCGCTCTTGAGGAGCGATCAAGCCTTGCTCAAAAGCCAGCTTCTTGGCCCGTGCGGAGGCGTCGAATTCCACCGGCAGGGTCACGACCTGAAAAAGCAGCACACCCGAGAACAGCACCGCGCCGATTCCCACCATGCCCTGGGACTGGAACATTAGGCCGAACATCATCACCCACATGCCGATGCCGGAAAAGCGGGCGGTGGGCACCAGCGCCGACCTTGCCCAAAGCGGAGCATAGTGGCGAGCGTGTTGAATGGCGTGCCCCGCCTCATGGCAGGCCACTCCAATGGCGGCCACGGATTGCTGACCATAGACCGCGGACGAGAGCGCCAGGGTCTTGGTCATGGGGTTGTAGTGGTCGGAGAGAAACCCCTGGCTAGGGACGATGTTGACGTCGCGAATGCCCGCCCGATCGAGCATCGCCTGGGCCGCTTGCGCACCCGTCAGGCCGTAGCTATTTCGTATTCTGGAATACTTATTGAAAGCCGATTTGGTCATCCACTGAGCCAATAGGGACAGCAGAATGCCCGGTCCGATGAACAGGAAATATACGGGGTCGAAGATCAAAGTCGTGCTCCTCTTGAAGAACTATTCAGGCCGTGATCAACGGCATCCGTTCGTTTGCATTCAACGTTTCTGTCCCTCGAGTTATTCCGAGGCTGTATGGCGCGGACCTCACCTTGAGGCGCGATCAACGTCGGCTTCTGCTTCGCTCTAAGGGCCGCGAGCGGATTCAAAGCGCTAAACTTCGTCGATGAGCCGTCGCGACCCATCCGACATCGAGCCCGGAAACCCCGACCGGGAAGCGTCCGAGCGCTGGCGCCGGATGGACGATCTGCTCCAACGGATCTTCGAGCTGCCCGAGGATCAATGGTCGGAATTCCTGGACCGCCATTGCCCAACCGGCTCAGACCTGCGTTCCGAGGTGGAGAGCATGCTCCGTTCCGACCGAGCCGGCCACGAGTCGTTCCTCGACCCACTGGATTTGTCGTCTGTGCTGGCCGAGTCGGCTCCTGTCGATCTGAGGATCGGAACGTATCGGCTGATTGCTCCCCTAGACCATGGTGGCATGTCTGAAATCTTCCTGGCGTGCTCCGCCGGCCGAGCCACGCCACCCGACGGATCCGACGACGGCGGTCGGGTCGTGATCAAGACCCTGCCGACCTTGCCGGGAAGCGGCCGCCGGCTCGAGCGCTTTGAGCGCGAGCAAGACATTCTGAGACGACTTCAACACCCTCTGATCGTTCCGATTTTGGATGCCGGCACCACCGAGCTCGGGCAGCCCTATTTCGTCTTGGAATACATCGCCGGCGAGCACATCGACACACACTGTCGACAGCAGGACCTTTCCCTCCGGGCTCGCATCGAGCTGATGATCCGGGTCTGCGAGGCGGTGTTCTTCGCCCACGGGCATTCCGTCGTCCACAGGGACCTCAAACCGTCCAATATCTTGGTGAATTCCGCCGGCGAGCCTCGGTTGCTCGACTTCGGAATCTCAAAGCTCCTGACCGAGGCTGAAAGCACCTCGAGCCTCACCTCCACCGGTCGTCGCTTGATGACCCCGGAATACGCCAGCCCGGAGCAGCTGCGACAGGAAACAGTTACGTTCAGCTCCGACATCTATTCCCTCGGCACTGTGCTTTATCTCTTGGTGACCGACCGCCGTCCGTTCGAGCACACGGGGTCCTTCATCGAGCTAGCTCAGCGAGTCTGCGAGCAACCCCCTCCCCTGCCGAGCCGCACGCTCATCGAAGCGACGACCCCGGAGCGAGCCTCCGAGCTCGATCTTGTCGTGCTCACAGCCCTGGCGAAACAGCCCGACGCACGCTATTCGAGCTGCCGAGAGCTGGCGGAGGACCTGCGACGCTGGCTCGAAGATCTCCCGGTGTCGGCTCGTACCGACACCGGTGAGGCCCCTCCGACCCCCGAAACCAAGTGGCGGTGGCGCCGGATCTTCGGCCGCTAGACCTGGGTTCGACACACCTATATGACGACTTTTCCGGATGAGCTTGCAAGAAATTGAAACACATGTTTGAATCAATCGTATCAAACACGTGTCAGAAGCCACGCTTCTCGAATTCTTCTTATCGGAACGCCTATGACCTCAAACGCCAACGAAGCCAACGACACCAAAGAGCGTCTATTGCTAGCGGGTATGGAGGTGTTCGCCGAACGCGGTTTCGCGGACGCCTCTATTCGCGCCATCTGCGCCAAAGCCGAGGCCAATGCTGCCGCGGTCAACTACCACTTCGGCGACAAGCAGCGCTTCTACGCCGAGGTGCTGGCCACTTGCCATCTGCGGGCGGTGCGAAAACGACCCATGCCCTTGCACACCGACCGACCCGACGAGCCCGAGCTGGTTCTGAGAGCGTTCGTGCGCTGGTTCCTGGAGCTGCTCTTGGTCGACGGTGCCGGCCCCCTGGGCAAGTTGATGGCCCGTGAGATGGCCGATCCCACCCCCGCCCTCGACGAGCTCCTACGCCGCTCAATGCTGCCGATCATGGTCAATCTGGAGCAGGTGTTGCAGGCTCTGTTGCCGGATCTGGATCGATTCCAGCTGCGTTTGGTGCAAAACAGCATCCTGGGCCAATGCTTGTTCTATCGCCACACCCAACCGGCCATGCAGCGCTTCCAAGCGCAAGCCGCGGCCGGTCGGATCGAAAAGGACCTACCACCGATGCCGATCGGCGACCTTCCCGACTTCGACCGTCTCGCCCGACATATCTGCGATTTTTCGATGGCCGGGATTCGGGAGCTCCAAACCCGAGATCCTGCCGAAACCCCGATCCGCGCAATGGAGCACCAACCATGAGCAATCAGCGCCGAGCTCGAGCCGGCTTGGAACGACGGCTGCAAACCGCGGTCTTGGTGGGGCTCCTCATCTGGACGGTGGGCTGCACCCTGGGGCCGGATCCGAAACGCCCCGACACGGTTGCCGATGAGCTCGAGTCGTACGTCGGCGCCGAGCACACCGCCGAATCCGGCCCCCAACCATTGACCCCTTGGTGGCAAATATTCGGCGATCCCCTCACCCAGGACTTGGTGAGCCAAGCGCTCGAGCACAACACCGACCTCAAAGCCGCCGCCGCGCGGGTGATGGAATCCCGAGCCCAGCTCCGCCAAAGCCGAAGCACCCGTTTTCCACAGGTATCCGCTTCCGGCTCCGCCAACCGCTCCAAGTCGTCCTTTACTTTGCCCCAGGTGGGACGGGTGGCGGTCTATTCCACCACCTACTCCGCGGATCTCAACATCTCTTACCAGCTCGACCTCTTCGGCAAGCTCAGGCGCAGCCGTCAGTCCGCGTGGTCCCAGGTGCTGGCCCAAGAAGCGGCCCGGGAGGCGCTCTTGCACACCGTGGTCTCGGAGGTCGTCCGAGGACGGGTACGGCTTTCGATCCTGGGACGGCGGTTGCAGGTGGCAGAGGGTATCCGCGACAGCTGGGCACAGACCATGGGCACGGTGGAGCGTCGCTATGAAAGCGGCTTGGTCAACGCCCTCGATCTCCGCTCGGCGCGAGAAAATCTGGCGGCGTCGGAAGCCGCCGTCATCGCCGCTCAACAACAGCTCTCCCAGGCTCAGCTGGCGCTCGACGTCTTGGTGGGCAAACGACCGGGAAGCGGTGATCGCCCCTCGAGCCTGCTCGCCCCCCTTCCGGATCTAGCTCCGGTGCCCCTCGGGCTGCCCGCGGATCTTCTCGATCGGCGGCCCGACTTGCGACAGGCGGAGATGCAGCTGGCGTCGGCCACCTCCCAGGTGGGAGCCGCCATGGCCGATCTCTTCCCCAGCCTCAGCCTCACCGGCTCCGGTGGAACCCGCAGCGACTCCCTATCCGATCTCGTGTCTTCCGACGCTTTGGTCTACAACGCCATCGCCAATTTGGTGGCGCCGATCTTCAACGGCGGTCAGCGCCGGGCGGCGGTCGAGGCGGCGGAAGCCCGGGCCGATCAAGCAGCAGCCAATTACGCAGGCGCCGTGCTCCGCAGCCTGCGGGAGGTGGAAGACGCCTTGGTTCGGGATCAAAGCTTGCGTCAGCGGCTGGAATTTCTAGAGAGCAGATTGGCCGAAGCGAAGGCCGCCGACCGCATCGCTCGAGACCGTTATCAACGAGGCGTTTCCTCGCTCCTCCAAACCCTCGATTCCGAACGCCGGCTGCGCGCCGCGGAAGACGCCCTCAACGCCGCCCAAGGGGAGCTTTGGAATACGAGGATCGACCTCCACCTTGCCCTGGGTGGAGATTGGGGCCTGAAAGAGGACCCCACCGACCCCGACATGCCGACCTCTGCCGAATCCCAGCCCACATCCCCTGAAGCCACGGCCGTGAATGCCGGAGCCGAGAAGGAGAACACCCCATGAGCTCGTCCCCGCAAACCGACTCCCCCTCGAAGATGAGGTCGATGTTGAAGATCATCCTGCCGGCGGCGGTTCTGCTGCTCGGCGCCGGTGCCACCGCGGCCTTGATTTCGTCCCGCAAAGCGCCGGAGCCTGCCTCGCGACCGACCCTGGGCGCGTTGGTGGAAACCATCCGGGTGCAGGCCGAGGACCTACCCCTCGAAATCGAAGGCCGTGGCGAGGTGACCCCCAAAACCCGTATCGAGGTGCTGCCGGAAGTCACCGGCAGGGTGGTTGAGATCAGCCCGAATCTGGTTTCCGGCGGTCGATTCAGAGCCGGGCAAACGCTGATCCGCATCGATCCGCGAAATTACGAGCTGGCGGTGGAGCGTGCCCGCGCCGCGGTGGCACGCACCCAGGTGGTCTTAGAACGGGAGCAAGCCGAGGCCGCGGTGGCGACGGCCGAGTGGGAGGCGATCAACGGCTCGATCGAGCCACCACCCTTGGTGGCTCGCAAACCCCAGACCCGTCAAGCGGAAGCCGAGCTGGCAGCCGCCAACGCCGACCTGGCGACGGCGGAGCTGGCGCTGGAAAGGACTCGAATCACGGTGCCCTTTGATGGTTTGGTAATCCAGGAAACCGTGGATCTCGGCCAGCTCGTGAGCCCGGGTCGCTCGGTGGCCAAGGTCATCGGCACAGACGCCGTGGAAATCCGCGTGCCGTTGGAAGACTCCGAGCTCGCCTGGTTCGACCTACCCGCTCCGGCCACGGTCAGCGTCGACTTCGCCGGTCGGCATCAGAGCCGGCCGGCGGAAGCGGAGAGACTCGAAGGACAAGTCGATCCCCGATCTCGCATGGTGCATGTCGTGATCAGAGTCGACCAGCCTTTCGACCGTGAAGTCGAAGGGACGGATTCGCCGCCCTTGATGCCGGGCACTTTTGTGCGGACGGCCATCCACGGTGAGACCCTGCAGCAGATCATCCAAATCCCCCGCTCCACCCTGCGGGGCAGCGACCAGGTCTGGGTGGTGGAAGAAGACCGACTGCGCATCCGCACGGTCGAGGTCTTGCGCGCCCATCGGGACTCGGTGGTCATCCGCGAGGGGTCGGGTCTCGACTCCGGAGATCTCATCGTCACCAGCGCGGTCGAGGCCGCCACCGACGGCATGGCGGTCCGGATGTTGGCCGCCGGCGACCCGTCCAGCGGTGACGGCTCCAACGACACCGAAGTCGAAACCGAAGGCGGGAGCGAAAGCTGATGGAAACCCCCAAGAACCCCACGGACAGCTCCGACGACACCCCCAACCGCAGCTCCGACGGCAGCTCCAGCGGTGACTTCACCGAGTCGCCGGCGACGCCCGAGCCCGAGTCTCACGAGGCCTCCACACCCCCGGGGTCGGGCAATTTGCTGACTTGGTTTGCCGGCCATCACGTGGCTGCCAACCTCTTGATGATCTTCATCCTGTTGTCTGGATTGATGGCGCTCCTGTCGATCACGGTCGAGATCCTTCCGGAGATCAACATCGATCGCATCACCATCCGTGTTCCCTATCGCGGCGCCTCCCCGGCAGAGGTTGAAAGCGGAGTCATCCTCAGGGTCGAAGAGGCCATCGCCGCCACGGAAGGCATCAAGCGGGTGACCTCCGCCGCCAACGAAGGCTTCGGTTTGGTGACCGTGGAGCTCGAGGAAGATGCGGACAATCGCCAAGTGCTCGACGACATCAAGGCCGCCGTCGACCGAATCGACACCTTCCCGACGGAAACCGAAAAGCCGATCATCGCCGAGATCGTCACCCGCCGCCAGGTGATGAGCGTGGTGGTCCACGGGGACCTTCCGATCGAGGTCCTGACGGAGAAGGCCGAGCGGATTCGCGACGATTTGACCAGCCTGGGCGACATCAGCCAGGCGGAGTTGCGGGGCATCCCACCCTATGAAATCTCCATCGAGGTCTCCGAGGATGCCCTGCGCCGCCACTCCCTGAGCTTTGATCAGGTCGCGCGGGCGATTCGCGCCTCTTCCCTCGATCTACCCGGCGGCTCGGTCAAAACCGACGGCGGAGAGATTCTGCTGCGCACCGAAGCCCAGCGATACAGCGGCGAAGAATTCGAAAACATCACCGTGCTCTCGGCCGCCGACGGCACCGAGGTCAAGCTCGGCCAAATCGCCACCGTGCGGGACGGTTTCGAGGAAACCGCCGTTGCCGCCCGCTTCGACGGCGAGCCCGCGGTGTTGGTGCAGGTCTACCGCACCGGTGACGAGGGAGCCCTGGAGGTTACCGCCGCCGCCCGCAACTACATTGCGGAGCTCCAGCCGAATCTGCCTCCGGGCATGCATGTTTCCACCTGGCTGGACACCTCCAAGATCCTGAACCAGCGGATCAACCTACTGCTAAAAAACGCCCGGGTCGGCTTGGTGTTGGTCTTCATCAGCCTGGCCTTATTCCTCGATTTCCGCTTGGCGTTCTGGACCACCATGGGCATTCCCATCTCGTTCATGGGCGGTCTATGGTTGCTGCCGCACTTCGACATCACCATCAACATGATCTCCCTCTTCGCCTTCATCGTCTCCCTGGGCATCGTGGTCGACGATGCCATCGTCGTGGGCGAGAACGTCTACTCCCATCTGCAAAGGGGCAAGGCGCCCCTTGAGGCGGCGGTCCAAGGGGTTCGGGAAATGGCCATGCCGGTGACCTATGCGGTGCTGACCTCGGTCGCGGCCTTCATGCCTTTGGTTTTCGTCCAAGGCTCCATCGGCAAGGTGATGCGCAATATCCCGGTGGTGGTGATCGCCGTATTGTTCATGTCCTTGATCGAAAGCCTCCTGATTCTTCCCGCCCACATCGCCGGCGACGGCAAAAAAGGCGGCGGATTTTTCCGACCGATCACTCGCTTCTTCGATCCGCTGATGAACATTCTGCGCAGGCTTCGGCGGCGGACCGCCGGCGGCCTGGAGCGTTTTGTCGACGGTCCCTACCACGACCTACTCGAAGTGGCCTTGGAGTGGCGTTATCTGAGCGCCGCCTCAGCGATAGTCATCCTGCTGCTGTCGGTGGGCCTAGTGGCCGGTGGCTTCACCAAATTCACTTTCCAACCGGATGTCGATGCCGACAATATGGTCGCCTATCTGAAAATGCCCCAGGGCACTCCGGACGAGCAAACCGCGGCGATCAGCCGGCGGATCGAAGCAGCGGCGGAGAAAGTCGCGGAATCCTACGACTCGGAACGCGAAGGCCCATCGATCATCAACCACATCTCGATCACCGTCGGCGCCCAACCCACCAGCGGCGGCGGCGGACCGACCTCCGCCGGCAGCACCGCAGGCACCGGCTCCCACTTGGCGGAGATCAACGTCGAGCTCTTGGCCAGCGAGCAACGGGGCATCAGCTCCACGGAGATCATGAATCGATGGCGTCAAGAGGTCGGCGGAGTGCCCGGTGCCGTGGCCTTGACCTACAACGCCTCCCTATTCAACGCCGGCGATGCGGTCAGCGTTCGCATGGCCCATCACGACGAGCAGACCCTCTTCCGCGGCGTGGATCGGATGAAGGAAATCCTGGCGGAATACCCCGGCGTCTTCGATATTTCCGATTCGTTCGAACCCGGTAAAAAAGAGCTCCGGCTGGAGCTGACCCCAGAAGGGCAAAGCCTGGGGGTCGACCTGCTCCAGATGGCGCGCCAAACCCGCCAGGGGTTCTACGGCGAGGAGATCCAGCGGATCCAACGGGGCCGCAACGACGTCCGGGTCATGCTGAGATATCCGGAAGGTGAGCGCCGAAGCCTGGGGGATATCGAAGCGATGCGAATCCGCCTGGCCGACGGCTCGGAGGTTCCGTTCCAAACCGTGGCCAGGGTTACCGAAGGACGGGGTTTCGCCACTATCAACCGGGTGGACCGCCGCAGAGTGGTCACCGTCAGCGCCGACGTCGACGAAGGCGTGGCCAACGCCAACGAGATCAACGACGCGATACGGGCAGATGTGATTCCACACATGATGGCGGATTTTCCCGGCCTGAGCTTCGACTTCGAGGGCGAGCAGCGGGAGCAAGCCGACACCATGAGCAGCCTACGCGGCAACTTTGTCATGGCCCTGGTGGTGATCTTCGCCTTGCTGGCGATTCCCTTCCGCAGCTACACCCAACCGCTGATCGTCATGTCGGTGATTCCATTCGGTTTCGTCGGAGCGCTGGCCGGCCACTTGATCATGGGCGTGACCCTCACCATCCTGTCGTTCTTCGGCATCGTGGCCCTCACCGGTGTGGTGGTCAACGACTCCTTGATCATGATCGATTTGATCAACCGTCGACGTCATGAGGGCGTGTCGCTGGACATCGCCATCCGGGAAGCCGGCAAGCAGCGCTTCCGGCCCATTTTCCTGACGACCCTAACCACCTTCATGGGTTTGACGCCGATCATTTTCGAAACCAGCCTGCAAGCCAAATTCTTGATCCCAATGGCCTTGAGTCTCGGTTTCGGCATCGTCTTCGCCACCGCCGTGACCCTCGTGTTGGTGCCGGTGACTTACCGAATCCTGCAGGATATCCACGATCTCTTCGACTCCCTCTCTGGCCACCAGCCGGAACGAGAGAGTGAAGGAGCCGAGGCCGCTCTAGATACCCGTCTCAGCCCCGCGCCTTGAACAAAAACTCAGCGAACAATTTCTGTTCCGGGTTGAAATTGCTGCCACCACCGGTCAGTGTTCGGATAATATGTCGCCATGGACATGGGATACCGGTCGGTCGGACTTCTCGAAGAAACTTGGCAATGTGCCCGGAAAGCCGGGGCGGCCATTCTTGAGGTCTATCGTCGACCGGACCTCGGAGCCCGGGAGAAAGAGGATTCGTCGCCGATTACCGATGCCGACCTCGCCAGCCAGGAGATCATCGACCATGGTCTTCAAGATCTGACTCCGGATCTTCCCCGACTGTCGGAAGAGACCGCTCACGCGGATTTTCAGACCCGTCGGACATGGCGGCGTTATTGGCTCATCGATCCGCTCGACGGCACCCGTGAATTCGTCAATCGCCGGGATGAGTTCACGGTCAACATCGCGCTGATCGAAGACGAACGGCCGGTGCTCGGGGTGGTCTACGCCCCGGTCCTCGACCTGGGTTTCGTCGGCGCCGTGGGCCACGGCTCATGGCGCCTCGACGGTGATCGTCAACAACCCATTCGGGTCTCCGAGGAGGTTCAACCGACCCCCAAGGTCCTAGTGAGCTTCAGCCATCCCGGCAAAGAGCTGAGCCGCTACCTCGAGCAACTCCCCCCTCATGAGCTGGTCCGCATGGGCAGCTCGCTCAAATTCTGCCGACTGGCCGAAGGTCTCGCGGATGTCTATCCGCGGCTCGGCCCGACCATGGAATGGGACACCGGAGCCGCGGACGCCGTCTTGCGAGCCGCCGGTGGGCACGTGATCGATTTCGACGGGCAGCCTCTGCGTTACAACAAAGAGCAGCTTCAAAATCCGAATTTCGTGGCCTTAGGTCCGAGCTCATTCCCTTGGCAGGAAGCCTGGCGAGCCGTCAACAGAGAACCTGCCGAAGTCTTGGAGGCATAATGCCCTCAAATCGGGGAATTCCGAGACTTTCTGCACGGGAAATATGCCTACCTCGACTTTACTATTGTCAAAAGGTAGAGCCACTATGCTAAAGTAGGAAGCCATGAATTCGGGAGAAGCCAACGAACGCCTGCGCACGGCTCTAAAAGCCGAGCTTCAAAGGAATTTCGGACGCATTGCCGAAATTGAGAGAGAGCTGTCCAGAAGCGACGGTTACCTCAGCAAGTACTGCCGTGGTGAGCTCGCGATCCCTGTGGACGTGCTGCTCAAATCCCTCGAGCTGCTCAATGCACACCCCGGACGCTTTTTCAGCCGGGCCCTCGGCGCCCCCTTGGATACCGGGGATTTGCTCAGAGGCATCGCCGCCCAAACCGCCGACAAACCCCTTGCTCGCATCCAGAAGGCCATCGATCAGCTGGCGCTCGACGCCAGTGGCATCGAGGACGCCAGTGGCGTCTTTGCCAACCCCTTCTGCACGGAAACGGCGCAGAAAGACCAAGAGCTGGTGGAAGCCATGCTGGAATGCTCGGGGATCGAGCAGCGGCGTCGGCTCAAGACCGCCAAGCGGTATCGACGCCCCGGTTTCGTGGAGCGGTATCTGAAGAGCTTGATTCCCCTTTGCTACAACGACCCGAGAACGGTCACTAAGCAGGCCGAAACCGTGGTCACCGAGCTGGTGCCCCAAATTCCCGACCTGGATCCGGAAGAGCGGCTCGGTTTGGCTCTAAAAGGCCTATCGCTATTCGGCTTCAGCATGCGGATGATCGATCAGCTGGAGCAAAGCGCCGCCGCGACCCACTTCGGCTTGCGCATCAGCTCGCGCTTCAAGATGCTGCCCATCCAGGCGGAGCTGCTGCGACTCGGCGCTTATCTGCTTTCAGATTACGGCTCCTACCAAGAAGCCCTTCAGCTCCTGGGACAAGCCATCGTCATTTTCGACGAGCTCGACCGAGAGGTCGACGTGGCCAAAGTACAAGTGCAGCGGGGCATCGTCTTCAACGAGGTCGGTGACCATATTTCCGCCGGCCGCGCCCTGCGCAAGAGTCTCCAAAGATTACCGGAGTCCGACCCTACCGTCGCCCGCTACCGCAGCTCGGCTTTCGGTGAGCTGGCCCGCGCTTGCCGTGAGGCCGGCGATCTACACGCGAGCCAACAGTGGCTGAACAAGAAGCTGGACTCTTTGGACGCCAGCAGCGGCGCTTTCGTCCGGGCCAAGGTCAAGTGGGAGCAAGGTCGGCTGTACTATCTCCGCAATCAGCTGAACGCCGCCGAAACCTGCTGGATCGAAGCCCGAGACTTGCTCTTTTCTTGCGAGGCTCCCGACGCCGTTTTCGTGTGTTTGGACTTGGCTCGCCTCTGGCTGGAGCAACAACGCTTCCGCGAAGCGGTGGAGCTGTCCGAGGGCATGGCCCGCCTATTGACGTGCTTCCGCAAGAACAAAATCAAAGAAGCCGCGCTCCTGGGTTATATCCGAGCCGCGAGTGAGGGCCGACTGTCCTTGATGATGGTGGAGGCCCTGGAAAAGGCCATGGGAGAGCATTCGAGCTCCCGCATGAGCGCTTGAAGCCCATCCCCAAAGGGACGACCTCTCCACACGGGGGTCGAAGGTCTCGACATAGACCGGTTTCCCGCCATGAAAAAGGCAACCCTCCCGTCGAGCGGCGCTTGTCGCCGTTCAACGGAAAAGGGTTGCCTTATCGGCGACCTACCTGAGCATCTCAGGCGGCCGTATGTTGGCGACGTCTAGCCCGGATCAACCCCAGGGATCGCTGCCGCCGCCGATGTTGCCATCGTCGTCGTTTTCACCGCCCGGAGGAGGCGGTGGATCCCCACCTGCGGATTGAGTAGAGGCTCCCCCTCCATCACCTTCCTCTGGGGGCGGGATGATGGTCTCATCGGCTTCGAATCCGTCGCTCGTGTAGTTATCGCTGAAGGCGCTGTGCCAGAAGTCACTGAGCCCCTGCCACACCTCTGCCAGGATGTCCGAAACGAAGTAGGATGCGGAATCCCACGGAGAGGCCTCTGAGCGGGAGCTCTCGGCGCCGGCAGCGGGAGCTACCAAGACAGCCAGCAAACAAACGCATAAGAGTCCTCTTTGCATACCTTTAAACATGACGACTGCTCCTTTCTAAAGGCGGGCCTGGGACGCCACGACCCTGAGCCCACCGTTCCCCTATCGATTCGTCCACATGGACGAAAACACCTGCTGAATCGATCTCGCTACCGGATGAAAATGAAAAGAGATGGCGAAATTCGACCGGATACCTCGGGAAACCTCGCCGATCTCGGACCCAAGAGGATCAGCGACGAGCCCGATTAATATTCGCAGCTTAACATTCTGTATAGTGTGGCACTAGTGCCTTCGGAAGAAAATCTCTACCCAGATTCCGAATTCGCTGATTTTCGGTGAGTTTTCGACCTATTTGCCTAGTAATAAAGATTTCTATGGAAAACCTTAAATAAACGAAGCCTTCCAAACGGTCGGAATATCGCGCCGGTTTAATTCTTTTCAACCGTTTCAGCCCCGGCGCGGCTCCTCCCAGGCTATCCACCATGGCCCGAGCTTCGGGCGGCGACCCGCCTGAGCCACCCACGGCGGGCGAGCTCTCCACGGTCGGAATTGGACGAGAAAGCCGTCGAGATCAGAGAGAATAGGTGCTCGCTAGGGGTCCATGACCTTCGGAGCGCCGGATCCGGCCGTTGGCGGAAAGGCCCTCCAGCAGATGGAAGATGGTTTCCGGATCCTTGGAAGCGGCCTCCTCCGCCAGCTCCATCACGGAGAGCGGACCTTCCGCTTCCGCCAAAGCCTGCAACAGCCGCCCTTGAGCCGCCAACACGCCCGCGGCGGCCTTCTTGCCCGCCTCCACTCCGGGTTGGTGATAGGCATTGACGCCCACCAGGGTGGCATAGAAACCCACCGCCCGCTCATAGAGCGCGATCAAGGCGCCCAGGCGGCTCGCATCCAGTCGATCCACCGTCAGGGTGATGGATTCTCTTCCGGCTTCCGTGAGCGCCTGGCGGGTGCCGAGCAGAAAGCCGCGCAGAAAATCGCTGGAGGTCGCATCCCCTTCCACGGCCAGCTCGGAGGCGGGTACGGCCGGATCCTGCAGAACGTCCACGAAGGTGACGAAGAAATTGTCGACCCCCTCCCGAAGCTGCTGCACGTAGGCGTGTTGATCCGTGGAGCCTTTGTTGCCGTAGACCGCGATGCCCTGAGAAACCGGCTCTCCCTGAAGATTCCGATTCTTGCCCAAAGATTCCATGATCAGCTGCTGAAGATAGCGAGAAAAGAGCAGGAGCCGATCTCGGTAGGGCAACAGCACCATGTCTTTCTCACCCCGCCCGCGGGTGCCGTGGAACCACATCAGAGCCAGCAATGCCGCCGGGTTCTTCTTCGTTTCCCGGCTGCGGGTGAGCTCGTCGCATCGCCGAGCCCCCTCCAACAAGCCACGGATGTCGAGCCCTTGCAGGGCCGCCGGCAAGAGGCCGACGGCTGACGTTTCACTGGTTCGCCCGCCCACCCAATCCCACATGGGGAATCGGGCCAACCACCCTTCTTCGAGCGCGATCCGATCCAGGTTCGACCCTTCGCCGGTAATCGCCACCGCACAGCCCGCGAATTCCAATCCGTGGCTCCGCCACTCCTCCTTCGCTACCAGCATGCCGTTGCGGGTTTCCGGCGTGCTGCCGGACTTCGAAATCACCACCACCAGGGTCGTCGCCAAGCGGTCCCCCAAGCCGGCCAGCACCTTGTCCATGCCGTCCGGGTCCGAATTGTCGAAGAAACATACCCCCATCGCGTCGGTGCGGGGGTGGCCCAACGCATCGGCAACCCATTGGGGACCCAACGCCGAGCCACCGATTCCGATCACCAAGACATCCGAGAAGTTTTTGCCCCCCGGCGCTTTTTTGATGCCGTTGTGCACGCTGGCGGCAAACGCTTCCACCGCGGCCAGGGTCTCTTCGATAGCGCGGGTCATTTCGACATCTGGCGCCAGCTCGGGAGCCCGCAACCAATAATGACCCACTTGGCGCCCTTCGTCGGGATTGGCGATAGCCCCTTTCTCCAAGGCTTCCATGGCTGAATAAGCTTCTGCCATGGGCTCGGACATGCGGGCAAAGAAATCATCGGCAAAGCGCATCCGGCTGATATCCAGACGCACACCAATTTCCGGGCAATCACACAGCCAGTCTCGATAACGCTGCCAAAGGATTTCAATGTCCATGGGGATTTCCTCGATTCGACCAAGAGATGTTCGGCAAAGAGATGAAGGCGGTGCGATAAAGGCGATACGGTGTCTCAGCCTCCCGCGCGACCGACGACCACGTATTGCCGGGGAAGCTCAGAGTCGACCACCTCGGCCTCGAGACCTCCACCCTTCATCTCGGCAAGGACCCGCTCCGGCGCCAGACGATGCGCCTTGGGAGGACCGTCTTCGGACTCCAGGGTGTAGTCGACCACATAAACAGCCCCGCCCGGACGGAGAGCTTTCAGGAGCTCGGCCGAGTAGTCGGCTCTGGAATCGATGTGATGCCAAGTGTTGACGATCAGAATTCGGTCGACCGAGGCCGGCTCGAGCCCCGGCGAATCGTAGGGGATGCGACGGGTCTCCACATTCGACCAACCGGCCTCTTCGGCTCGCTCGGACATATGGGAAATCAACGTCTGCTCCACGTCCAAGGCCAGCACTTTGCCCTGCTCGCCCACGGCCTTCGACAAATAGCCGAGGAAAAAGCCGGTGCCCGCTCCGAGATCGGCGACGGTCATGCCGGGCTCCACACCCATCAAGACCATCAACGACTCCGGCTTTTGCCAATCGGGCCGGTCCGGCGAGTCGAAGCGTTTCGCCCAGCGCTCGGCGTCGCTGAAATCGTGGTGGAACCCTTTGCTATTCAGAGCCCCTTGGTGGTCATGGCCGGCGTGGCCGTGAGCTCCATGGTCGCGGGAGGCGTGGTCGTGAGAACCGTGATCGTGCGCTGCGTGGTCGTGAGAAGCGTGGCCATGTCCCTGACCGCCGGCCTTCTCCTGACCCGAGACGCATATCGCGCCGCAGAGCACAATGCCGACCCACCACCACACACAGGCGGACCGCAGGGACGATAGACTTCGAGCTTCAAATCGGTTCATGATTGTTCTCTCCTTGTTCTCATTCTAAGGGCAAGACGAGCATCGCGGCGCGTATTCAGAGGAGGTCGGACGATGAAAGCTTGGAAGATCTTCTTCTTGATCGCAGGACTCTTCAACTTGGTCGGCGGGGCCGCGGGCTTTCTCACGTTCGAATCCCACTTGGCCGAGGCCGGGCTGCCGGCTCCCCACTACACCCACTCCTTCCAGCTGCTCTTTCTCTTGGTGATGATTCTAGGTGTGGGTTATTTGATGGTCTGGAAGGACCCCATCCGCAATCGAAATATCGTCTGGCTCGGCTGGCTGACCAAAGTTTGCGGTTTCGTCATCTCCCTGCACGCCCTTCGGCTGGGTGAGCTTCCCGCGGAGAACGCTTGGCAGCCCTGGATTGCGGACTTTCCTTTCATCCTGATCTTCGGCCTCTTCCTCTTTCAAACGCGACGCCACCCAACCCGGCCCGAACCGTAATCGGCCGGCTCCGTCAGCGGGAGCGGCCGTATCGGCCGAGCGCCTCACCGATGCGTTGAATGCCCGTCTCGAGATCCTCCACGGAACAAGCAAAGGCTAAGCGAAGATGAGGGTCGGCTCCGAACGCCACACCGGGGACCACTGCCACTCCTGCTTCCTCGAGCAAATACTCCGCCAATTCCAAAGATCCACCGCCCCTGCCCTCACCTGGATCTTCGAGATAGGAGCTGACCCGGGGAAACGCGTAGAAAGCCCCTGCCGGCGGCCGGCAATCGACGCCGGGGATGGCTTTCAAGGCATCGACCACCGCCCGGCGTCGCTCGGCGAAGGCTGCGAGCATGGCTTGGACGTCCGGCTCGCCCTGCCGCAGCGCCGCCAGTGCCCCGACCATGGCGAACGACGTGGGGTTCGAGGTGGCGTGGCTTTGGATTTCGAGCACCTTGCGGATGATCCGCCGATCCCCCGCGGCCCAGCCCAACCGCCAACCGGTCATGGAATAGGTCTTGGAGAACGAGCCGACCACTACCACCGAGACCGGAAAATCCCGGGCCAGAGCCGCCGCACCGGCGTGCTCGACCCCGTCGTAAACGAACCGTTCGTAGGTCTCGTCGCACAACAAGATCGCTCCCCGTTCGGCGCACGCTTCCGCCAATCGTCGCAGATCGGCGGCACCGATGACCCCGCCGGTGGGATTGCAGGGCGAATTCACCAGCACCAGACGGGTGCGATCGGAAAAAGCGCCGATCAAGGGCTCGGCGTGGATGGTAAAGCCGTCCGCCGCCGACATGGGCACGGTGATTGGGTTTCCGCCGGCGAATCGGACTTGCTCTTCGAAGCTGACCCAACACGGTGACGGAATCACCACCTCATCTCCGTCGTCCACCAAGGCCTGAATCAGCTCGAAGAGAGCCGCCTTGGCGCCCACCGTCACGATGACGTTGTCGGTTTCCCAGGGGGCGCCGAAGCCCTCGGCATATCGGTCGGCCAAGGCCCGGCGGAGATCCGGCAGACCGGCGGCGGCCGTATAGCGGGTGAATCCCGCGGCCAGGGCTTCTCGGGCCGCCTCCACGGCTACCGACGGCGACGGGAAGTCCGGCTGGCCGGCGGAGAGGTCGATGATGTCTCGCCCGGCGGCCTTGAGCTCCCCAGCTCGGCGGCTGACCCGCATGGTCGCGGATTCCGCCAAAAGACGGGCTCGGCGGGAAAAAGCTAGGGACTCAGTGGAAATCTCCATGGGGCGCGCATGGTATCATCGCAAGGTCTGTGCCGTCCGCCGACGACCGCGATTCACAGCCCCCCACTTTGTAACTTCGTCGCGAAACTTCGTCGCGAAACTTCCTCGCTTAGGTGACTCCATGAAGACGCACCGTCTTTTTCCCATCGCCGCTCAGACCGTTCTGATTCGGAAATCCATGCTTCTCTACAGCGTGGCGCTCTCACTGCTTCTCTTTTCGGCCGCGGGACCCGCGGCAGCCGGCCCGGCCACGAAATCCAACGGCCCTCCGGAAATGGAAGGCTGGCTGACCAGCGTCGGGGAGGCGATCGATTTGGCCAAGAAGAACGACGCGTACATCATCGTCGACCTGTACGCCGAATGGTGCGGCTGGTGCAAAGTTCTGGAAGAAAAGGTCTTCTCCACCCCGAGATTCAAGAAATTCGCCAAGTCCAGGAATTTCGTGCTGCTCCGGGTCGACACAGAAGACGGTGGGGACGGCTCCGGGCTGCAAAGCCGCTTCCAAGCCTTCAGCCTTCCCACGACTCTGATCTTGGACGCTTCCTTCGTCAGGGTGGGCTCGATCAGCGGCTACGCACCCATCGACTCCTTTCTCAGATTCATCGACGAGCAGCTCAAGGCCTGGGATGTGGTGGGCGCCAACTTCGAGATGGTCAGCAAAAGCGACGACGCGGAGCTCAAGCGGGAGCTGGCCCAAGAGCTCCACGAACGAGGCGACGGAGCCCGCGCCGCGATTCTCTACGAGTCGGTGATCGAGCAGGTCCAACCGGGTACCGAGGCCTATGCCTGGCTCCACTACATGACCGCCGACGCCTACCGAATGGCCCGCGAATTCGACCGCGCCCACCAATGGCTCGAACGCACCAACCGTTTGAGCGGGAAGCTCGAAAACCGGTCCGAGGAGCTCCAAGAACGCGTGGATTTGCTGACCTTTTACATCGCGCAAGACCTCGGAGACTGCAAACAGGCATTAAGCTCCATCCAGACGTTTTTGAGCGCGCACCCCAAAAGCGTCATGCGCCGCAGCCTGGAGCGTACCCTGAGCGCTCTGAAGCAAGAAGAAGCCTGCACTTGAACCGAAGCCCCGCGCGGGGCTCGCTGAGATCCGACACCCGAGGGTGAGATGAATATCAAGAAATTTTTGCCCGCTGCCGCCCGCTCGACGGCAGCCGTCCTATTCCTTTGTCTGTGCTTCCCGGCCGGCGCCCAAATGGGCTCGGCGAAGGCCTCCTTCGAGCTCGTGGCGGATCGCTCCGCTTATGAAGCCGGCGAGGCCGTGCGCTTGGCGGCGGTGGTGGAAGTGGAAGAGCGCTGGCACATCAACAGCAATAAACCTGCTCAGGAATACCTGATTCCCACCGAGCTGCAGCTGGAGCTCCCTCCCGGCTCCGGCACACCCACCTTCATCTATCCGCCGGACAACGCCTATCAATTCCCGTTCGAAACCGAGCCGGTGCTGGTGTACGACGGACGCTTCAACATCGTCGCCGAGTTCCTCCTTCCCGGCGACCTGGCCGGCGGCACTCTGCCGATCTCCGCCACCCTGCGATATCAGGCCTGTGATGATCGCCAATGCGTGGCCCCCACTTCCGCCCAAACCCAGCTTCAGCTGACCGTCGGCTCCGGGGGCGAGGCGATCAACGCGGCGATCTTCGACGGCGATCCCGACACGCCCCAGCTGGCTATGCAGCGGGCGGGTGAGCCCGCCCTCGGTCCACCGCCGGCTACCTCCCACGACACCTCCCCTGCCGAAGCTTCCAGCCCCGCGGCGACCGGTACCTCGTCCAGCAGCTTGCCGGTCATGCTCCTGCTCGCCCTGCTGGGCGGATTCATTCTCAACGCCATGCCCTGTGTGCTGCCGGTCCTTTCCCTCAAGGTCTTCGGTTTGGTGAAGAGCGCCGGCGAGGGACGCTCCCATCTGGTGGCCGGAGCTTTGGCCACCACCGCCGGCGTTCTGGTCTCCTTCTGGGCCCTCGCCTTGGCGGCGGTGCTGGCGGCTAAAGCGGGCGCCGCCGTGGGCTGGGGAGTCCAATTCCAGCAGCCTGGATTCGTCACCTTCTTGGCGGTGGTCGTGGTGCTGTTCTCCCTCAATATGTGGGGGCTCTTCGAGATCCCGTTGCCCCAATCTTTGGCCCGAATCGGGGGCTCGGGACCCAGCGAAGGTCTCGCCGGGCACTTCGCGTCCGGCCTTTTCGCCACCCTGATGGCGACCCCCTGCTCCGCCCCGTTCTTGGGCACGGCTGTGGGATTTGCCTTGGCCCAGCCGGCCTACATGATCTTCATCATCTTCACCGCCATCGGCCTCGGGCTCGCCCTTCCGTATCTTCTGCTGGCGGCGTTCCCCGCCACCGCAAAATGGCTGCCGAAGCCCGGGCAGTGGATGATCACCTTCCGCCAGGTCATGGGCTTCCTATTGGCAGCGGCGGCCGTTTGGCTGTTCTATGTGCTGGCCGGCCAAATCTCGCCGGAGCGCATCGCTTTCGTGCAGCTGGCTCTGCTCGCCCTCGCCCTCTTCGTCTGGTTGGGCAAAGAAACCTCCCAGAGCGCGGGTCGACGTCGCCTCTCCGCCCTCGGCGCCCTCGGCGCGGCGGCGCTGTCGATTTTCCTGGCCGCCGGAGCTCCGCCCGCCACCGCCGGGGGGTCCGCGTCGGCGCACTTGGATTGGGTGCCCTTCGACGAGACCCAAGCGGTCTCCTTGGCAGAAGAAGGTCAGCTGGTCTTCGTCGACTTCACCGCCGACTGGTGCTTGACCTGCAAGGCCAATGAGCGGCTGGTGATCGAGACCGAGGAAATCGCCTCGACCTTCGAAGCGAATAATGTGGTGACCATGAAGGGCGACTGGACCAACCGCGATGACACGATCACCGAGTTCTTGGCCCGCTATGGTCGATCGGCGGTACCTTTTTACGTCCTATTCCGGCCCGGCCAAGAGCCGCACGCTTTCGGCGAGCTGCTGACCAAGAGCAATTTGATCGAGGTGGTGGAAGCCTCCGCGGGAGCCGGATCCTGATGCCTGCTACCGGGCCCAGATTGCGAGAACCGTTGAAAAGGATCCGTCCGATCTGGACATCGGCCCTGCTCCTGATGGTCGCCGGCGTGCTCTGGGTCTCCACGGCTTCGTCGTCCGTGGGGGCCGCGCAAGACCCGAGCGACTCCAACCCGTTCTCCGCCCACCCCCCGCTGTGGAGGGTTCTGAATTACAAGGCCTCGAAGCTTTTCATCACCGCATCGACCACCGTCACTCTCGAGGTCGACGCCAAGGCGCCGAACGACCTCTACACGCCTCAATCCGAGGAGCTGAAGAGCCAGGCTCCGGTTCCCGCCGCTCGAATCAACCACGGTCTCATCCTCGAATCCGAAACCCTCGGCAGGCGATCTCGGGAGCACGTGCTCTTCGACGCCGGCGACGGTACCGCGGTGCAGCGCCACAAGCGTCGCTTCGGAGGCAAGGGTTATTCCAAAAAGCATCGCTTCTCGGACGGCGGCGTATCCGTCTTACGCTCGTCACCAGGGGAAGCCCCGAGCAACGCCGACGAGAAAGATTGGACCCACCACCAGGAGGCCTTCTTCCCTTTGACGGCTGCCGACGGCTGCACCGCCGTAGTCGATCCGGCACAGATCTTCTATTTGCTCTCCGCGTCCAACCTGGAAAAACCCGGAGATGCTTTTGAGGTCTGTGTGTTTTCCAAAAGGGTTTTCGGGCTGCTGAGGGCAGAGGTCACGGCCCTCAGCGAGCGTAAGACGAGCTACCAGCTAGACGGTCGACCGATCGACGAAAAGAGCCGGGTGATCGCCATCTCCCTGACCAGCTCAACCCTCGAGGGGCAAGCCGAGGACGAGAAGATCGAGCTGATCGGTCTCGAAGGGGATTTGGAGGTCTTCCTCGACGTCGATTCCAGGGTGCCGGTGGAGATCTGTGGTGATCACTCCAAGATGGGATCCGTTTCCGTCCGTCTGGTGGACGCCAAGACCTCGAAAACCAGCCGCTAAAAAACCGATCGAAACCCTGTAGACGCGTTTGGGCATGCTTCCCCCGTCCGGCCACCGAAAAACATGTCACTGTGGCATCAAATTGTCTGCGCCGACCGTTGCTTGACAGTCGATTTGCAAAGACCAGCCAAATAGACCCAGAGCACCCTGCCCTATCAGCCTCTGCAGGCCAAACGCCGACGCATCCACCTCCCTTCGACCACCTTGCCCTCCTGATCCGACAAATCTCCAGATCCGGGCACGCCCTTGCCATCCTCAACCGGAATGCTTTGGTCTCCGAATTTCGACCGTGGATCCCCATACCCGGCCGCAAGCAGGAGTCGTTGCGGGACGTTTCGAGCTCAGCCGAGTCCTACAGGCGTAGGACTCAACCTGACATCCATCTCATATGAACAACCATTCTATTGTTTATTTTTTTTGCTAAAATCAGGTCAGCGAACCGTTTCAATCAGCCTAATCGAATATCGAAACTTGGCAATTTCAGGATGAGAGAAAAAACGTGGAGATCATGCCTAGACGACAAGGCTACTCATCGAAAGGCAATGCACTACATCATCTCTCAGGCCAGCTCAACCGAGCGGTCCATTACCTTGCAGAATCAGTCGAATGTTCGGCTGACAACCATAGGATCGATCCTCGATCCAATCGGGTTTCTGAACAGGGGGTTTTCTCATGCCTGTGTATTTGCGTTTTATGCTTCTTGTCGTCTTTTCTTTCTTTGTCGTCTTCAGTGGGGCCGGCACAGCCGCGGCCTCTGGAGGTGGCGGCAGCGTCACCTTCGACGACATTGCAACGGATCCCAGCTTCGGTCTCAATTACCACCGAACCGAGTCACCTACGGAGCTGATCTTCGACCAACTGAAAGCTCAACCCCTCTACACCTTCAATGACGTGCTTCAAACCCCGATCAAGACCCGTGGAGTGCCCGGGGTCGCGCTCTTCGATGTCGAGCAGGATGGCGATCTCGATATCTACGTCACCAACGGTCCGGGAAGCGCCAACAGCCTATTCCTCAATCAGCTGGCCGATTCGGGGTCTCTGACCTTTTGGGACGCCGGGATCACCGCGGGCGTCGACGCCACCAGCCAAGATTCCACTGGTGTTTGCTTCGGAGATCTGGACAACGACGGTTTTCAGGACCTCTACGTGCTCGGCAACAACGAGCCGAACCGGTTGTTCTGGAATCAAGGCAACGGCACCTTTTCCGACATCAGCGTCGCCAGCGGCGCGGACGCCGGCGCGCGCAGCCGTGCCACCTGCGCTTTCGGCGACATCGACAACGACGGATTGTTGGATATTCTGGTCGGCAACTCCTTCTCGGACTGGTCGAATCAGCTCGGCCTCTTCATCGAGCCCTATGCGCTGAATCAGCACAATCAGCTATTTCGTAACCTCGGCAGCATGACCTTTGCCGAGGTCACCGCCACCTCCGGTTTGCTCAACCAAGTCGCCACCGTGCCCGTAGGATTCGGCGAGGCCGGCCTGACTTGGAGCATCGCCATGGCGGACATGGATGTCGACGGCGACGTCGAGGTCATTGCCGGAGACGACCAAGGCGGCATTCCCTTCGCGGTCTACGGCGGCGTGGATCGGGGTTTGATTCACATCTTCGACAACGACGGCTCGGGTTTCTTCACCGACACCACCCTGAGCGCAGGCACGGACAAACCCGGTCAATGGATGGGGCTGGCGTTCGGCGACCTGGACTGCAACGGCACCATGGACCTATTCGGCTCCAACTTCGGCGACTACGGCTTCAGCCCACTGCCGATCCCCTACACTCTGGGCGACTCCGCGTCTCGATGGTTCCTGGGCAACGGTGACGGCACCTTCAGCGACCCCGGAGTCGGAGATCTCGTCGCCACGCCCTTCGGCTGGAGCAATGCGATCGTCGACTACGACTTGGACGGCGATTCCGACATCGTCTTCCACGGCGGTTTGGACGTCAGCCCGTTCGTCGACAGCTCCAACGCCGGAGTCTTCCTGCGCAACGAGGGTTGTAGCGCGGATTTTGAATACGATGCCGCGGCGGTCGCCGGGTCCACGGATCACGGGCGACGCAACGTGCAGGCCATGGCGATCGGCGATCTCAACAACGACGGCTTCCCCGATGTGGTCAGCGCGTCCAACTTCGACGCTCCGCCGCCGATTCCGCTCACCACCCACGCCTACCAATACGGTGGGCCGTTCGATGCCGACGCGGTTTACGTCGAAGCCTTCATCCCCACCGGCAATCCCTTCGAATGGACCTGGAGCGGCATCGAGTTTCCCGACGGCTCCTTGGCGGTGGAGCTGAATAGCGCCGGCAACGGCAATCGCGGCATCCGCATTTCCTTGGAAGGGGGAGCCGGTCGAGTGAACGGTGCTGTCTCCAATCGCGACGGCATCGGCGCAGTGATTCAAACCACGCCCCACCGCGGCCCCACATCCATGGTGCCCGTGGGCGCCCCGTCCTATACCTCTCAGGGTAGCCTGGAGGTCGCCATGGGCCTGGGTCGAGCCGCCTTTGGAACCGTCGAGGTGGTCTGGCCCGGAGGGGTCCACAATCGCGTGTACAACGTGGTGCGCGGACGCACCCTCCATCTGCCTGAAATCCCCTGTGACTTCACCGCCCAATGGTCGAGCTTCGGGGAATATCGGAGCTGCGTGCGCGACTCCCTGGACGAGTGGAAAAATCTGGGATCCATTTCCGCGTCGGAGAAAGCTCAGCTCTTCGTGAGCGCCCTACGCGCTTACCTGGATACTCACCACTGATTGAGCATCCGAAGCGGTGCGCGGCCATTCAGTCGCCACCGCTTCGGTCCCATCCACACCAATGAATCCTTCCTCGCCGGCTCGAACCAGCCGAAGCAGACCGCGTTAAGATCGGACGATGAACGCTTGTCCCGCCGACCCCGGAAAGCAGCTGAAACGCTTCGCCGTAAAGCTTCTCTGCCTGTGGATGGGCCTATCCGGTCCGCCGATCTTCGCCCTTCAAGAGATTGCTGGTGAGCGTCAAACTATCGAGGCGCGTCAGCAAGCCGAAGCTGACGAAGAGGCGCGAGAGCAGGCGAGGATCAAACGAAGGATCGCTGAGCACCTGGAAGGGTCGTCCTCGACGGCGGCCCCGTCGAAACGCCCGGCACCACCGGAACCGGCCCCGTCGAAACGCCTGGCACCTATCTCGACAGCCCTTGCGACGACCGTCTTCGGCGCCGTCCAAGAGACCGAAGCCCGTCCCACACCACCAACTCCCCCGAGCTTCGCCGGATCTAGGGCACCTGGCGCCGAAACGCCCGGCACCTCAGCCGGCCGCACTCCAACCGTGCCGGCAGCCTTCGCCAAGGCCGATCTGGATTCAGTGCCTTTCCTGCCGTCCTGGAACCTGATCTCGCTCCCCAAAACCCCAACGGTGAGCAACCCATCCGATGTCTTCGCACCCATCGACACCCGCTATGCAACAGTCTGGTTCTACGACGCCTGCGACCCCTCCGCCGACAAGTGGAAAGCCTACGACCCAGCAGATTCAGGCGGCTCCACTCTTGCGGCCATCGACCCAACCCAAGGCCTCTGGCTCGACGCCACCGCGGCCGGTGCCCTGCCTCCACCGGCGAGCTACCTGCGACCAGCTCATGGCAGCTGTGCACGGGCTGGAATCTCATCGGCTTCCCGGCGGCGGGGCAAAACCGTCATATCAAGACCGCTCTCCAGAACATCCGGGGCAAATACTCGATGGTCTACGGCTACGACCCGTCCGACGCCGAGGACCCCTGGGCCATCCACGACGTCACCGTGCCGGATTGGGCCAATGACCTCCAGACCTTCGAGGTCGGCAAGGGTTATTGGATTCTCGTCACCGAGGACGTGACCCTAGAAATCCCCAATCAAGGCGACGCCCCGACGGTGGCCTTCACCACGCCGATGGACCTCAGTGAGGTCACCGAGCCCACGGATTTGCTGGGCGACGTGTCGAGCCCGATGCTCGACTTCTGGCGCGTGTCGAGCCGCTTGATCGGTCAAACCGATTGGCAAGAGCTGGCCCGCGGGTCCCAGCCTCGCGCGGGCGAAAAGCTCGCCGGCTTCGACCCCACCCTTCTGCTCAACGGCCTGCACGAGCTCAAGCTCGAAGCGGTGGATAGCTTGGGTCGCATCGTCGAGGACCGTATCTCCGTCGTCGTCGAGGGGCGGATGAAACTCGGCCATTTCACTCTCAGCTTCGTGGACCTACAGATCCCGCTCTCGGGCCTCGACACTCGGATTCTTCGCACCTACGACAGTCGTGACAAGCGCCTCGGTGACTTCGGGGTGGGCTGGACCCTCGACATCCGTCAAGGCTTCTACCAAAACAACCGTCCACCGGGCGATGGCTGGCAAATCCCAGCGACCTCCGGCCCATGGGGTCTGCCGTGCTCCGTGGTTCAAGAGACCAAAAGCCACCTCACGACGGTCCGACTCTCCGACCAAGAGGTCTACCGCTTTCGATTGGTCTTGAAGCGTCCAAGCACCCTGATCGGCGGCTGCATCGCCGACGCTGAATTCGAGTGGGTCGACGGCCTGCTGCCGGGCACCACCCTGGAAATCCTGGGCAACACCGAGGTGTTCTACCCCAACAACAGCGACGCCGTGCTCGACCGGCACACCCAGCAACCCTTCGTGCCCGACGACGTCAAGCTCACGACCCGCGACGGCCGCATCTTCCACCTGGACCTCCAAGACGGCGTCACCCATCTGGAAGACCTGCACGGCAACACCCTGGAGACCACGTCCGACGGCATCACCCATTCCAGCGGCCGGGGCGTGGAATTCATCCGAGGGGCGGACGGCAAGATCGAAGAAATCATCGATCCCAGGGGCAAGCGCAGCGTCTACAGCTATGACGTACAGAACGACCTAATCCAGCACACGGATCGCAGCGGCGCCGAGACCCAATTCAGCTACCGAGATCACTATCTCGAAGACATCCACAACGCCTTCGGCATCCGCGCCGTGCGCACGGAATACGACGAGCAGGGCCGCTTGGCTCAGGTGCTCTACCCCGACGGCACCCACACCCGCAACATCTTCGACGCCGAGGGACGAACCGTGGCGTCGGTGGATCAGCTGGGCCGGACCACCCGCTACACCTACGATCCAGTGGGTCGCCTGCTGACCACGACATATCCTGGCCCCGACGAGCCCGGTCTCGAAAAACCCACCGTCACCAACGAATACGACCGAGCGGGCCGATTGGTGAAAGTCATTGACGAGCGGGGCAACCCCACCCGCTACGTCTACGACGATGCCGGCCGCCGGACCAAGGTCATCGACGCGCTCGACCAGGAAACGATCTACATCTACGACGATGCGGGTCGCCTGGAGTCGGTCATCGACCCGCGGGAATTCACCACCACCTATCGATATGACGAAGTCGGTCGCCAACGGTTCGTGATCTCCCACGACCAAACTTACTTCTTCCTGGCTCGTCCAGCTCAGGTCACGGAAGATCTGATCAGGCAGCATGGCGGTGACGTTTATTATATTTTCGAAATTTCTGAGGTGAAAGAAATGCCAGGTTGTCCGGCTGAGGATTGCATCGAAAGAGTCCTGGAAGGTGTAAGTAAGTATCTTGGTCTCCATGGGTTTGAGAAGGAGCCCATCTTCCGGCACAACAGAAAAAGTAGACAATGGTATTTCTACCGGAGCTCCGTGAGTTGGAAAACAGACGCTGTCCGGCTAATCATGCGGACCGGCAATCATACGCTACTATCTGTGGAAGTCTCCGTCTTCATCAGTCCAGAGCTCGTGCAGTCTGATGAAGACCTATTTGATGGGAAATACTCGGTGGATGGAACTTCTGTGCCGTTTCTAGCAGGAAAGCCCGATCTCTACTATCGATTGCCTTGGCTTAGGACCGATGGATCATGCAATAGCCTTTCGAAGCGTATCGTTGGCGACATCGGTTCGATCAAGGATTGGTTCGATGCATATGCAACCATCGAGCAGGCGGTGGCGCTGATTGAATCTGGACAAGCTGTAAACGCCACACCGAGAGGATTGGCGTATCGAATCTTGAAACGGCAGACGGCAGGTCAGTGAACCGGTTGTAACTTGTGCTGGGTCGAAACGACCCAACCAACCGACGAGCTGGTTCGAGAAAGCTCTAGGGCTTGCTAGCACTAACCCACCGGAAACCTCGGGCGCGGGGGCACCGGTTTGAGACGTCCGAGCTCGACTCCGGTGTAGTAATGCTCGAGGATCTCACGGTAGGTGATGCCTCGCTGGGCCATGCCGAATGCGCCCGCTTGGCTCATGCCCACCCCATGGCCCCAACCGCGGCCGCGGAAGAGCCAGCCGCTTTGGCCCGCCTGATTCTTGGTGCGCTCCGCTTGGAAAAGGGTGTCCCACACGTCCAAGGTCCAGCGGACGGCGAGACCTTCGACGATCGTGCGCTCGCCGCCTGAGCCGATGAGCGCGATCTTACCGACCCGGCCGGAGACGCCGCGCTCTAGGATTTCGAAATTCACGAAGGGGAAGCCGGGATAGCGCTTCTGTACGGCCGCCCGGAGCTCGGCATCGGTTTTGAAAATGCGCCACTTCTGCTTGGGTGCCCGCCTGGCCAGGTTCACCGGTGGCGAATCCACGGGCTGCACCAGGGCTGAAACGGTGTCTCCGGTCCAATAGATCCGCAGGCGATCTCCGGGCACGAGATCCAATTTGGAAGCCACCGTACGACCGCCCCGCCGCCGATAGGTGGCCAACGAGGACGGCAGTGGGTAGGACAGATGCCGGGCTTCTCTGCGCACGGAGAGAACGCCCTTCTCCAGCTTCAGGAAATGGGCTTTCTCTTCCCGCAACGCACCGAGGTAGAGGGCCAGCTCGAAGAGCAGCTCCTCCGCCTCCTCGGGCCGTAGAGCCCGGTCGGCCTTGGGCTCCAAGAAACCGCCCATGCGCAAATACGTCGCCAATCGACGATCCCGGTCGGCCCAACCGCTATCCGGTTTCAACAGCGCATCCACTTGACGTTTGGACGTCATCCTTCGATCCAACATGAGGTCGAAAATCGACGCCACGAAACGCAAGACCTCGCTTTTCTTCAACGAGGACAGCCGGTCGCCGGGCACCGATAGATCTACCATCAAAGCCAAATGCTCCAACCGGGCGGAGAGCACCTGGGCCGGTCGACCCGTCGACGTCGGGAGCAGGCGGTGCATCAAACCCGAGGGGAAGACCGCGCCCGTATCGAGGTTGCCTTGGAAGAGGGTGGGCCCCGCTTCCAAACAAGGAACCCCACGCAGGTAGTCGCCTTTCTTCAGCGGGAAGATCACTTCGACGTTTTCTGTGTGCCCGCCGGAGGTCGCGCTGTAGAAGGTTTCCGCGGGTCGACCTTCATACAGCAGTACCTGCCCTTCGGTCTCCTCAATGGCGCGATCGCTCACGGGGTGCTCCACGCCCATGCCGCCGTAGACCTGGCAGCGAGGGGTGGAGCAGATGTCGTAGCCCTCGCCCGAGAATTCGCCGAGGTTGCGCAAGGTGTAGGTCCGCGCGGCCACGGTTTGAGCCTTGAGCGCCTCCGGCTCGTTGTAGAGCTCAGGCCCCATCTCCTTGGGCACGACCCCACGCAAATACTGCTCCAACGAAATCTCATTGATCACGTTGAGCAGGCCCCGCTCGTTGAGGAAGACCAAGAGCTTGCCCCGGTAGCGGGTGCGGCCAAAGGGAATTCCCACATCGTCGGGAGCCCGCAGCTCCAACCAACGGTCGGCAATCCGATATTTCGCGCCTCCTTGGACCAACCGCAGGGCGGCGTTTTCCAGCTCGCCGCCTTCGCTCACCACCCAAGCTTGGGTGACCCCTAGGCCGGCGAGATGGCCACGGGCCGATTCCGCACCTTGCCGGTCGGCAAAGCGTCCCACCCGCACTCGATAGAGGTCCGTGTCCGCGTCGAAAATCGACTCCGAAGGATATTCGGTCTCTGAGCTCAAGTATTGGGCAATGCCCGCGGCCTGCTTCTCGTCTTTGAGGGCCGCCACCTGCAACCGGTAAATTGCCTTCTTTTCAATCCCGGTTTCGGGGCTGATGCTCGCCTGCCGATCCATGGGCAGGATGCTGTCCCCCTGCCCCCAAACCGCCTCGATGCGCGGGTCACAGCAGGGCAGCTTGAAGTCTGCCAAATCCGTGGCCAGACCCACTCGCAGGACCAACGGTCCCAGAGGACGGTCGTCGTCCTTGCGCACGGGCTCGGGCAGCAAGGTCTCGGTTTCAATGGGCGCCACCTCCGCCTTTTCTTCCGGAGGATCTTGCCGCACCATCACTCTCTCGGGGGCCGGCTCCGGCGCGGTGACGGGCTGGTCGGCCGGTCGACACGACAGGACCAAGCACATGACCACGAGCACCGTGACCAAGGCATGATTGCGGACCCGAGCCGCGGGCAGACGGGACGGCAAACGGCTCTTGATGCTCGGGAGGCGACCCGTGATGCTCGCGAGGCGGTCCCAGATCCGGACGATCCACCCGCGAAGCGCGGCGAAGCGCCTCCCACCCCGGACGGCGTAGAAGGATTTGCCGTAGGTGGGGGCCTTAGCGGAGGATTTTGGACGCGCCTTTGCCACCATGGACCGCCGGTGAGGCTCAGCCACCGATCTTGTTTTGATGCATCATGACCGTCCGTCGATAGTCGGGAGCGTCCATCGGCAGAGCTTGGGCCATTTCATACAGGCGGCTGACCAGGGCCGGGGAGATTCGATTGCTCAACAGCTCGGCGCCGTCACCCGCCGCCCGCTCGGCGGAATCCAAACGATAATTGGAGGTGAAAATCGTCGGCCGCCCCGCGGTGTAGCGGGTGTTCATGATCAGGTAGAGGTTCTCCATCGTCCATTCCGTCGGCTTTTGGGCGCCCAGCTCGTCGAGCACCAAGACGTCGGCATGGATCACCGGGGAGAGGATGGACGCGTGGGACTCGGTCGCATTCTGGGTATTGAACGTGGCCTGGATCTGATGCAGCAGGGTGGTGAAATCCACGAAACGCCCGCGGATTCCGTAGAGCTCGATCAGCTCGATCAACACCGCCACCGCCAGATGAGTCTTGCCCACGCCCGGTGGGCCGATGAGCAGCAGACCCGTTCGCCGATATCGATCCTGGGTGAGATCGAAGAAAGAATCCACGTACTTCCGGCTGATGTTGCGCGCCCGCAGCAACCGCTCGGCCACGGATGGGTCCGGATTGCTGGTGTTGAATTTCGCCAACCGACAACCGCGGTAACGGTCGGGAATTCCCGCCAGCGATAAATAATCGTGGCGACGCCGGGCGTTGCGGCAATCGCATCGGACGGCTTTGCCGGCGCCACCGTCGGCGGCCAGAATCCATCCGATGTCGCCACACTTGGGACAAGCCGCAGCATCGGCGGGCGCGGAGCCCTCCGTGCCCCCGTCTTGGGGTGTTGCTCGCTCACTGCGGTTGAGCAGGGTGTCCAGGGGATCGGCCGCCTTTGGGCGCCGGCTCGGTGTCGCCATACGCGGATGCTAGCACGGGACCGCCGGCGGTGGACCTTCTGCAAATAGGGCCGGCTGCTCGAGCTTAGGCAGTTGCAAGGCTTACACTGGGCTTGCTGCCGTCGGTTTTCGCCCGCGCCCTCAGCCCGGGTCGCGTCGGCGGGCTTCGGGGCGCACGGCGAAATCGAAGACGTCGTCGCGGGCGTAGTGACCGGTCACATCCAGGGTCAAGGCCGCTCGATCGATGGCGCCCAAATCGAGGTCGGTCACCAGCAGGGTCTCGTCCTCGAAGACCGGCGACGCCACGTATTCACCGTCGGGTCCGATCATCGAGCTGCCCCCCTTGAGCACCAGATCCTCCGGGGCTCGCGGCCTGGCGGTAGACAGCCCTTCCGGCAGGTCCGACGTCCGCAGAATCGAGCCCGCCGCCAACACGAAACAGCGCCCTTCGAAGGCGTAGTGGCGGCTCGCCATCTGATGCAGGTCGTTCACCGTGGGCCACAGGGCGAGGTGGATCGTCTCGCCGTCGCGGTGCAGGGCTTGGCGCGCCAAGGGCATCCAATGCTCCCAACACACCAAGGCTCCAATGCGTCCGACCGCGGTGTCGACCGCCTTCAGCCCGCCGGCGTCTCCCGGACCCCAAACCAGCTTTTCGGTGAAAGTGGGCACCAGCTTGCGGTGGTGTGAGACCAAGGATCCATCGGCATCGAAGATCAAGATCGAGTTGTAGAGGGTGCGATTTCCCGGACCTCGATCCACCCTCTCGTTGATGCCCATCACCACCACGATGTCGTGCTCGCGGGCGGCGTCGGCCAGGCGGTCGCATTCCGGCCCCGGAACCGCGATGCTCGACCGGCGCAGATCCGCGAAAGCGGATTGCATTGCCGACTCGCCCCACAAGGCGACGTCCGGGCAGATATCCAGCCACACCGGATATCCTCCGATCCAAGTCTCGCCGAAAACCACCAAGCGCGCCCCTTCTCCCGCCGCTCGACCGATGAGCTCCACGGCCTTGTCCAACGAGGCCGGAGTGTCGAAGGGCAGGGGCCGGGCCTGGGCAATGGCGACGGTCACGTGTTGGGAAGATGCTCGGGTCATGGCTACGCTCAAAGGTGAATCACTTTACCGGGATTGAGGATGTTCAGCGGGTCGAGGGCTCGCTTGATCGAGCGCATCCACTCGACCCCTTCTCCGTGTTGCTTTTCCACCCAGGAAATTTTGCCGTAACCGACGCCGTGCTCGCCGGTAGCGGTGCCACCCACGGCGAGCGCCCGTTCCACCATGCGGCGATTCACTTCCTGAGCACGCGCCATCTCGTCCTTATCTTCTGGATCTAAAACAAAAGAAAGGTGGAAGTTGCCGTCGCCCACGTGCCCGACGATCGGCGCCAATAAATCGTGCTCCTCAATATCTTCCTGGGCTTTGAGGATCGCATCGGCCAAACACGACACCGGCACACAGACATCGGTCGGCCAGCCTTTGGCTCCCGGCTTGAGGGCGAGACAAGCCCAATAGCAGTGATGCCTCGCGTGCCACAGCGCCTTGCGCTCCTGGGCGTCGGTCGCCCAACGGAAACCTCTGCCGCCGTTCTCCGTCGCCAGCTCCTGCACGGCGTCTGCTTGCTCCTCGACCCCCGCCGGAGAGCCGTGGAATTCCAAGAACAGGGTCGGAGCCACCGGGTCCTGGCGCTGGGAGTAGCGATTGCTCGCGTCGATGGCGGCCTCGTTCAACAGCTCCATGCGCGCCACCGGCACGCCGGATTGGATGGTTTCCACAGCGGTTCGCACCGCCCCCTCCAAAGTCTGGAACGGACACACGGCGGCGGCGATCTGCTCCGGCAGGCCATGGACCCGAACCTGTAGCTCGGTGATCACCCCCAAAGTGCCTTCCGAGCCGATCATCAGCCGGGTCAGATCGTAACCCGCCGACGATTTGCGCGCCCGACCCCCGGTGCGGATCACCCGACCTTCGGCGGTGACCACGGTCAAACCCAAGACATTCTCCCGGAAGGTGCCGTAACGCACCGCGTTGGTGCCCGAGGCGCCAGTCGCGGCCATGCCCCCCAGGGTCGCCTCGGCTCCGGGGTCGACGGGAAAGAACAAACCATGCTCCGCTAGCGACCGATTCAAGCTCTGCCGGGTCACCCCCGCCTCGACCCGACAATCCAGGTCGTCGGGGTGGATCTCCAGGATGCGATCGAGCCCCGAAAGATCTAGGCTGACTCCACCGTGCAGTGCCGCGATATGACCTTCCAACGAGGTGCCGGCGCCGAACGGAATCACCGGACAGCGATGTTTGGCGCACACGCCGACCACCGCCGCCACTTCTTCGGTAGAGGACACAAAAGCGACCGCGTCCGGAGGATGGGGCGGATGGTACGACTCGTCGATGCCGTGCTGATGCAAGACCGCCTCGGCGGTGGAGAGGCGATCACCGAGCAGCTGCCGAAGCTCGGCAACGGCCCGGGCGATGTCTCGCGACGCAGTTGGGTCGACGGCAGACGGCGGATTGCCGGCCTCTGGACGGATCATTCAGCGAGCCCCCGCTTCATGCATCGGCTCCGGCCGCCCGCGCCCGCACGGAAAAGCACAGCGGCACCTTGCCCTCGAGGCCCGGGATGACGCTTCTTCCGGGCGCCACCTCACGGGTGAAGGGGAAGCAATCGTAAGGGCTGAAGTCGAATTCGCGGAAGGACTCGATCCGCAGACCGGCGTTGAGCAGGGCGCTCAGAATTTCCGACAGGCTGTGGGGCCACGTGTAGCTGGTTCCGTCCACGGCGGCGTCGGGATCGGCGTAGGTGCCCTTTTCTTTGTATCGAATGGGCTCGGCGGCGGGAAAATACGAGCCCTCGAGGGATCTCCCTCCGTCGTCCAAAAGGCCGAGCACGGGATGGAATTCCACCATATAAAACAGGCCGCCGGGCTCCAAATGGGCGGCCACCACCGCCGCCCAACGATTTAGATCCCGCAGCCAATCGAGCACGCCGTAGGAGGTGAAGACGACATCAAATCGTCTCCCTAAATCCAGCTCCAGGACATCTCGTGCATGGAAAGTCGCTGCCAATCCGGCCCTGGATGCGAGACCGCGAGCCCGTTCAATGGCCCGAGGCGACAGGTCGACTCCGGTCACTCGGGCCCCGCGACGGGCCCAGGACAACGAGTCCAAACCAAAGTGGCATTGGAGGTGGAGCAGAGATTTTCCGTCCACCTCCTCCCCCAGCTCGTCGAGCTCGATCGATTGCAGTGAGCTTTCGCCTTCGAGAAAGCGATCGACCGCGTAGAAATCGCTTTCCACGTGCACGTCGGTCCACTGATCCCAAAGCTCGCGGTTTGAAGCCAGGAGCTCGGCCGCGCTGTGCTCCGGAGACTGCGGACCGGCCTTAGGCATTCGGCTTATCCATCCGCAGAGGGGTCTCCCCCGTCGCCGTCCGCGCCTTCGTTCTCGGCGCTCTCGGGGTAGGGCACGTCGGAATGTTGGTTCAGCAGATCGCGGGCTTCTTGGGCACGCTCGGATGCCACTTGAAACCGCAGCTCACCCCGTGCCCGGTGCAGGGTCGGGCCCAATAGGTCCGAAGGAAAGAGATTCATCATCGCCTCGCCGTCGGTCACGTAGGGAATCTCCGCCGATTCGAGCACCGACTTGATCACCGGCACGACATCGGCCTGAGAGGTAGCGAAAACCGTTTCCAACTGAAGATCCGGATGGTCCTCTTCGCTCATCGATGGCTCCTTTCGGGGTATAGCCCCTTCATGCGTCCAGGTCACCACGCAGCCTAGGCAACGCGGCGACGATTTCCTCCGGCTCCAGGCCTAGGAGATGACTGCGCTCAACTAATAAGTCTAAGTTTACGGGATAAAGGTTCGGCGTGCTCGGCGAAGCCAGACCGGCGATATCCCGGGGCTCGATGCGACGGCGCACCCAATCGGAGAAATCCTCTAGGTTGCTGCCCACGTTCAGCAACCGATCTCTGGCTTGAACCAACAAGCTTTGCACCACCGGATCCCGGGCTCCCAAGAATCCCGACCAAGCCCCGGAGCGCTCCGCTTCCGAGGTCAGCCGTTGCTGCATCTCGCTGTAGCTCACGGTGGCGAAGTAAAGCAGGCTGACGGCGGTGAAATGCTCGAAGTCATCCATGCCGGCGTACGCGGCTTCGATCAAATACCGGACTTGATCCGCCTCTTGGCTGAGCAACATGGAATAGGAACGCCAGGTTTCGAGATGATTCGCGAAAAGATCCCCCAGCCGTTCCACGGCATTCAAGCTCCAAGCCATGCCGACCGAATAGAGGGGGTCGAAGAAGGCGTATGCCTGGGGCAGCAAGAACCATCGTGGCCCGGCGCTGCGAGAGAATTGGTATTGCAATCGCGGCACGTAACGGATTCGATTCACCGCTTCCGCGTCGGCGAACTGGGCTTGCACGGTCGGGTAATCTTGCAAATAGGCCTGCCATGCACCGGTCGGGTCCTGGGTCAGGGTCGACGGATCGAGCCTCAAGCGATCGTTGCGCAGCACCAAACCCGCGCTGGTCACCCCGTGATCGAAGGGCAGCTGGTACATCCATCCATCGTCCAAAATGTGGTGCACGGCGGCCTGGTGCTCGGGATAGGGGCCGTCTCCCAGAATGGCACCGGCCGCCACCTCGGCCAGCGGTTTGACCCCTTCGAAATGGGCGAAGAGCAAACCGGTGTCGGTCCGGGTTTGCTCGACTCGAAACGGGATTTCGAGGCTGCGGGCGACCACACCGCCGGCACCGCTGGCATCGACCACCCAACCCACACGTACTTGCTCCGCCGAGCGCTGTGCTTGGGTGGCGGCACCTTGGATCGTCAGCAGGACCGAGCTCTCGTCGATCTGTAAATCGGTGACACGGGTCAGCTCCCGGTAGTCGACTCCTTCCTTCTCCGCCATGGTCACCAAGTGATGGTCCACGTCCTGCCGCAGCCAATGGGTGTCGGCCAACCGGTCTTCGGGGCTGGCGGCGACCATCAGCCGAGCCTCGTTGAATCCACTGTTGCGAAACGGCTCGCCGCGACGATGATCGAAGAACGTGAATCCCCGCTTCAGCCCTCGGCGCAGATGGGGCAGGTGACGCATCCATCGACCGTAGGTGGCCAGGTGATGCAAGTCCGGCAGGTCGTAACGGGCCGCGATCCGCTCGAGGGCGAGATTCGCCAGCGGGGTGCTCGATTCTCCAAGGGCGAACCGGGGGTGTGATTCCCGCTCCAAGAGCAGCACTTTTTTTCCCTGTCGACACAATATCCGGGCCAGAATCGAGCCGGCGAAGCCGGCACCGATGATCGCGACATCGTGGGAAATTGGTAGGGATCTAGGCACCGCCGGCCCCCGCGCCCAGCAGCGATCCGCCGTCAGGCGCCGGCTCGAGGGTCATTTGTAGCCGCCGCAGAAGGTCTAGGCGCTCACGATCCTCACCGTGGGGGTCGTCGGCAAATCCGTCCAAATCCCAGGTGTCCAGACGCACGGCTCCGGGAGCCAGCTCACGGCAAGCCATGAAGCCGTCTTCAATGCGATCGAGGCTCAGCGGATTAAATTCACCCTTCGCTTGCAATCTTCCCAGCTCCTCGGATCCGGCCCGGACCGGAATCAACCACACCGTCGTTGCCCCACAATCGAGGGCAAAGCTCACCGACTTCTTCAACCACTCCCGCTCCTGCCCGGGCGGCACAAACGGAACACCCAGGAGCAGGAACGCCCGAAGACCGATCCCGGCGTTTCCCAAGGTGTCCGCGGCGCGTTTCAGGTCGTCGAGACCGGCCCCTTTATTCAACCGCCGGAAAGCCTCGGGGTGGGCGGTTTCGAACCCCATCGCCACCTCCAGCTCGCCGTGTAGCCGGTGTGAAAGCTCCTCACATCGCCGACCCAACAGCTTGGGGTGGGATTCCACGACCACTTTATCGAAGTCCGCTACGCTGCGGGCGATTTCGAGATCGTCCTCCGCCGGCACGGAGCCGGCATCAAAGAAATTAGATGCGTTGTAGAGCTTGAGGATACGCCCACCCGTCGCCGGCTCGGACGGACGGCTGTGCCGCGAGCCCAAGGACTCCAACGCGAGGCGGATTTGGTGTGGAATCGCGCCTTTTGGGGTTCTTGCGTCGGTGGTATAACGCCAGAGATCGCAGAAAACGCAGGTGAAGGGGCATTCGCGCCCGGCGAGGAAAATCGTCCAAGAGTCGGCGATCCGCCCGTCGGGCAGCAGCTCGCGCTCGACCAAGGTGTCGATCGGACGCCAGGGATCGATCACCGACTTGGGCGGCCGCAAGGCTCTCAGCCTTGCATCCTCGGCGGACGGCATCTACATCAACCGGCGTAGAGATTCAAAAAATGGCTGCGATAGGCGTGTTTGGGCTGAGCGAAGCGCTCGGCGAAGAGATCTTCGTCTCCGGCGCCGTGTTGGAATCGGCGTTTGGGGAAAATCGGCATCTCCAAACCCGTGACCCGGGCAAAGCCGCGGCGCACGATCTCGCCCTTGAGGGCGTAGAGGCGCTCGTGGGATCCGTCCGAAAGCTCCGCGAAGGGAATCGCTTCCGCCACTTGCAGCAGGGACGGCCGGGTGAACGGAGAGAAGCCGACGAATCCGAGCTTGCGCGCCGGCGCATAGGTCCTCACCGTGCCCCGGGACAGGCCGCCGGAGTAGGTCGGCGAATGCTTGACCGCGTCGACCCCCCAACCTTCTTGGTAGAGCATGGGGTTCGAAACCACACTGCGGATCGTCAGCTCGGCGTTCTCCTCAATCGGGTAGTCCTTGAGATTCTCGTCGCCGCCGTCACCGTCCACCAACAGCTTCCACTCCGGGTAGCGCTCGCGAATGGCTTCGAGCAGGGCCAAACCCACCGCCGCGCATTCCACGTCGAGGGGTTTGTAGTCCTCGATCACCTCCACGGCCCGCCAGGGGTCGACCGCCTGCTCCTCGACCTCGATCACCTCGCCGAGCATCTCGAGGTCCGTGCGACGCAGGAAGTCACGGGCTTGCCGGGCATCCCGACCAGCCCCGTCGACGCTCAGGGTAAAGGCCTTGAGCACCGTCGGCGTGCGCCCCAGCTCCAACAATTGGTGGTGCAGGGCCAACAGAACCGCTCCGGAGTCGATGCCGCCGGAGAAGAGCACACCCAAGGGCTCGTCTTGCCGCTGGGCCTCGAGCCAGATCCGGGTTTCTTTCAGCAGGGCGTCCACGTAGCGCTCGCCGATCACGTCCAAGTCGGCCGGCAACGTCGCCATGGGCGGGTCAAAGAATCGGCGATGCACCGGCGCGGGATCCGGGCAACCGACCAATCGCAGGGTGGTCACGTGGTGGGCGGGCACCATCCGGGTGTAGGAAGGATGGAATTGGTCGCCGTAGCCGAGCTCGTCCAACTTCGCCTTGATGACGTCGATCCGGTCGGCGACGATCAGCATGGGGCCCGACTTCTCCTTGGCCAAGAAGTAGCGGAGCGGCCGATCGAGACTGCGGGCCAAACGCACCACCTCGCCGTCGCGGCTGGTCAACGCGAAGGAGCCTCGGATCTCGCGCACGGCTTGAACATCCCCGGAACCTACCCGTCGCCGAGCTTCGTCCTCGCTCATGCCGAGAATCTGCAGACTTTCGGGCTCGATCAGGTCGAGAATTCGACAAACGTAGTGGGCTTCCATCGGATACTCCTGCCATGGGTGAGGTTGCTGGATCGTTAGAGCTGCCCGGGATCCGCCTCCCGGCGTCGCCGATCACTTCTCCGCCGGGGTCGACTCGCAGACGGAGAGCCGACTCACAGACGGAGAGCCGACTCACAGACGGAGAGCCGAAGTATAGCCGGCCTCAGCCGCGCCGTCAGCCCTTACCCTCGCGCTTCGGGCGAGACGGGACGGACAGGGAGATCGGGGCATCTGATCGTCGAAATCTGTCGTAAACCATGATGTAGCATGGTTTTGCTTCGGCCCCCCAAGCCTGCCGGAGAATTTGCCCATGAGCCGAACCCAAACATCCTCAGCCGAATCCTCTGCCCACGGTGATCCCTCGGTTTCGGCGTGCGGCTCGGTGCACGGCTCGATGCACCGTCGCCCTCGACATGCTCGGGCGATCGGCCTTTTCTTGCTCGGGGCCCTCTCTGCCCTCGGCTTTTCCCTCGACGCCCAAGCCGCAACCCCATTCTCGATGATCGGTGAAAAGGTCTTCACCGTCGCGCCGGACGACGAGGCGGTGATCAAACGTCGACCGATCGAGCTCCACGGATCGGTGCTCGAAAGCTGGAGCCGAGCCGCTGTCGACAAAACCCGGATGGCCGACGCGGCCGTCGACGAGGAGCTCGGAACGCTCCGACTACCGCTCTTTGAAAGCGCGGTGGACCTCCACATCGAGTCGATCTTCAAAACCCGCTACGGATGGGCTCTGATCGCCTCCGCGTCTCACCCGGAAGGCCCCTCGGCCCAAGGCGGGGCCTCTCGTGCGGTCCTGGTCTGGGGCGGCGGTCACCTCCACGGCAGCATCCAGGTGGGCCTCAGGGATAGATATCGCGTTCGCTCGACCCCGGACGGGCCGATGATCGAGCAAGTGGATTTGAGCCGCTATCCCGAGGGCCCCGACGCACGCCCCATCCCTTCGCCGACCGGCTCCCCAAGACTCTCGGCCGCTTCCGATTCTCGAAGTGGCTCAACCTCCGAGAAAGACCCTCCACTGCTGCCGCTAAAGGACAGTGGCGCCGAGATCGACCTGATGGTGGCTTATACGCCGAGGGCGATCGCGACCGCCGGCAGTGAGGAGGCCATCCGTCAGCTGATCGAGCTCGGGGTGGTAGAAACCAACACCGCCTTCCTGGCAAGCCGGGTCCAAACACGCCTGCGACTCGTGGAAGCCGTGCGGGTGGACTACGAAGAGGGCGAGGTGGAGATCGGCACCCACCTGGACCGACTGACCGACCCCGAGGACGGATTCCTCGACGATCTGCATCCCTTGCGGGATCTCCGCCACGCCGATGTGGTGACCTTGGTGGGCACCGGCACCCGAGGTGGATGCGGCATTGCCTGGTTGATGGAAGGAGGGGACAACGCGGCTTTTGAGGCCTTCGCCTTCAACTATGTCGCGACCCCGTGCATCAGCCCCAACTACACGTTTGGTCACGAAATCGGCCACAACTTGGGGTGCCGACACGCTCCGGACGATCCGTCGTTGGGTGAAGGGGCCTTTGACTACTCCTTTGCGTACAAGGACCCCAACGACGAATTTCGCACTCTGATGGCCTACAACTGCCTCGGTGGCTGTCCCCGGATGCTGCGTTGGTCCAACCCGGACGTGGGCTACGACGGCTCACCCTTGGGCACCGCGGAGCAAAACAACGCGCGGTCGATCAACGAGGTGCGGGAGCTGGTGGCAAATTTCCGCAAAGCCCGGGTGCTCAACGGAGGCCGCCTCAGCTGGACCCACGCCGCTTCGGCGGTCAACGAGCCGGACGGCTCGGTGGTGCTCGCGGTGACCCGAGAGGGCCAGTCGATCAATGAGGTCCAGGTGACCTGGGAGGTGCAATCCCAAACCGCCGAGGCCGGAGTGGACATGGCCGCCGCGTCCGGCGTTTTGACCTGGGGCGCCAATCAAGACGGCGAGCTGTTGGTGGAGATTCCGATTTTCGACGACAACACGCCGGAAGAAGATGAATCTTTCGTGGTGGTCCTCAGGGATCCATCGGATAACGCCGAGCTGGGCAGCATCGTCACCACGTCGATCACCATTCAAGACAACGATGTCGAGCCCTTCGAATGCCGGACCGATAGCGAGCGGCTTTGCTTGGGCAGCACCGACATGGGCGACGGCTCAGGGCCTAGAGCCGGTGACGGTCGATTCGAGGTCACCGCCACCTGGCGCACCCCCGGAGGTTTGGAAGGAACGGCCAACGTCGTCGACCACCCAGCCGGCTCCACGGAGCCTTGGGACTCCGGCCTGCTGTGGTTTTTCTCCCCCGAGAATTGGGAATTGTTGGTGAAGGTGCTGGACGGCTGTGCCATCAACGATCACTTTTGGGTACTCTTCGGAGCTGGCACCCATCTGCAGCTCGAGCTGCGGGTCACCGACAGCTTGCTAGGGCGCTATCGCACCTACCGCAATCCCATGGGCGCCACCGTAAGCCGAATCGACACCGAAGCCTTCGCCGTCTGCCCCTGACGTCGACTCCCAAGGAGAGAACACCTCCTTGGAAAGGGCCGGCAACAACCCCAACGCGAGCATCATGAAAAGCCTAGAAACCGACGATCTGCTGAATCTCGAATGGCGCGCGGTGATCCAAACCATCGAGGCCGACAACGATCTTTCGAGCTTGCTCACCACCGGCGGAACCTTGAAGGTCGCGGGTCATGCCGAATGCGCCGAGGCCTGGATACGGGAACGGATGGCAGAGGTCGACGGCAAGGTAATTCGTCTCGATCTGGAAGGCTGGGAGCCGAGCGCCCCCGATCTCCACGGCTTCCTGAGCTATCAGAGCGCGGTAACCGGCTTGGGGCGCGAAGGTCTCGAGGAGCCAGAGGTCGAGGAACCGATGGCTGAGCAGGCGAGCGAAGACGAGGGAGACGCCGACGGACAAGACCGAGCGTCCAAGAATTCAGCTCTGTCCGCGGCAGCCGCCTATGCCCAGCTATTCGCTGATCCGTCGGCATCGGCCCCCACATTCGACCCGACGTCCGCCGAGCTCACCGCCGTGCTCGATCGCGTGGCCGGCGCCGGGCCGTTGGCGGTCGTCGTGCCCGGCGGTGATTTCTTGCCCGAAGGCCTGCGCCAAAACCTGGCGTCCGTCTGCGCCGCCGGCTCCGGCAAGCTTTGGGTGGACATCTGGCCGTCCGATGCCGAAGACGCGCAGCTTCGAGCCCGTCTGTCCTTGACCGACAGCCCGCATACCGAAGAGCTGCTGCGTCGACTCGGCGAAGCGTGTCCGCAACCCCTGCGCAACGCCCTCGCCCACTGGGCCTTGCTCTTGGGCGACAACCCGAGCAGCGCTCCCCTCGAGCCGGTGCTCGCCACCCTCGGTCTGGACGACGACAGCCGCGAGCAAATGATCGACACGGTCGACGACGAGCTGGTCGAGGGTGAGGCTCTGGAGGTTTTGCGGGATCTCCAATTCCTCCACCCCTCCTTCCGGGACTCGGTCTACCGGCCCAGCCATGCCCTGTGGCCGGCGCTCCTGCTCCACGGCATCTCCGACGACGATCGTCGCAAAATGGCCCGAACCCTGCTGACCGGGCTGCGCCATCGTCTCCAACGGGGCCGCGGTGCTTTCGCGATCCTGCTGCGCTTGGCGGAGCCGGCCGGAGACCAAGAGGCGGCGGACCGCCTTCGCCTGAGGCTGCGCTGGTGGTCCGACAGCAGAGACCTCAAAGTGACCATCGAACGTGCCTTGGGATCCGGAATCCTCACCAGCGACCAGCTTTGGACGTTGGCGGGAGAGTCGAATTGGCCCCCGCATCATCGGCTCGCGTTTCTCGACGCCTGGCAGGAAGCGGACGGGCACCCTTCCCGCGAGGGCGATGCAGAAATGCTCAGGGCAGAGATCCTTCATCTGGCGGAGGATCTGCCGGAAGCCTTGAATGCGATTCGGCGATCCTTGGAAATCCAAGGCCTGAATCACGGCACCAAATCGAAGTCCTACCTCGCCGCCCTGCACCTCTGCGCCTTGCTCCTGGCGGAGGCGGATGAGCTGGAAGTGGCTCTGGAGCAAATGCAAGCCTGTGTCGAGCTGGCCTCGGAGCTGCTGCCCGAGGACGACGACAAGCGGCTCATGATCTTGGAAAACTACGGCAAGATGCTGGTTCGTGGTGGACGCCTCCGCCTGGCCCGCGCCCCCTTCGAGCAAGTCTTGGCGTGGACCGAGCAAAAACGCGGGGCCGATCACCCAGCCACCGCCATCCAACGGAACAACCTCGCTGGGCTGCTGCTCGAAATGGGTGAGCTACAGCTGGCCCGCAAGGAGCTCGAACGGGCGATGCGGGTTTTTGAGGCGACCTTCGGCCCACGATCCATGGAGCTCTACGGGGCTTTGCGCAACCTGGCCAAAGTCGCCGACGAGCTGCGCGACGATGAGCAGTCCCTTGCGTTGTTGGAACGGTTGGCTCCCCTCGAAGAATCCCTGGTGGGCCCGAATCACCCGGCTCTGCTCTCGACTTGGACACGCTTGGCCGAGCTCCGCCGAGACACCGGCGATCGGGACGGTGCCAGATTCCTCTTCGAGCGCTCCTTGGAGCTGGCTGTGGAGATCTTCTACGGGGATCATCCGTCGATCCCGGCCCTTGAGCAGGCCCTCGAGGATCTTCGCTGAGACCCCTCGATCCAGACCGAGCCAGGCGCGGATGCATGGAGGAATAGGGCGAGTGACCGATTCCGTACACATCTCGCCCTCTGAAACCCTGTCCGTTTCTGAGCAGTGGCCGGTTCCGGTCATGGCAATCCTCCCGTTTTTGCTCTTCTTGGACCCTCTTTTTGGGGCAAGTGGCTCTCGGTGAAGCTTTCAAATCAAATGTAACTGTTGATTCTGAGAGGGATAGAGTCGGCATTCCCGCTTTGAGCCAAAACTTCACCCGCGAGGTTGAGACTTGGCACCCCCATTGCTTAAAGGAATGAGCAGAGAGCGGGCTCCGAGTGATGGGGTTCCGCGAAGGCCAACACATCATGGCCGGGTGTCTTCCAGCCAGTCAGTCATCCCGACGACACCCGCCAATGAGCGAGCTCCCAAGTAGCCTGGTCTTCACGGAATAGCATCACTCTGGAGCTATTTTTTTGCCCTCGAGACCCGCCACCCACCCGTGCCCTTGCCCCTGCAAACCCCCTGCACCCTAAGCCCGGCCCCGCGTCGCACCCCGGAGCCGTCAGGCGTTACCGCCCACTTGACCGTGCTACGATGGACAACCCGTAGGGAATATTTACCGAGAATAAAGCTCGGACCGCGGATCGAGATCCAGACGGGATCGAGATCGAAAACACCGTGAGGCGTCGAGGTTGCCACGATGAATATCAATGATCTGCTGAAGCTGGCGGTCGAAAGAAACGCGTCGGACCTGCATCTCAAAGTGGGTAGCCATCCCATGGCGCGGGTCGACGGTGCCTTGGCCCCTATGATGGAGCTGAAAAGGCTCATGCAAGAGGACACCATCTCGATGGCGTACTCGATCATGAACGCGCGGCAGAAGGCTCGGTTCAAAGAAGAGCTCGATATCGATTTGGCCTATTCGGTGCCCGGCCTCGGCCGTTTCCGTTGCAACATCTTCCAGCAGCGGGGCGTGGTCGGATTGGTGCTGCGTGTGATTCCGGCTCGGATCAAGACCATTCGCGAGCTGATGCTGCCGGCGGTGCTGGAACGATCCATCGCCGAAGAGCGGCGGGGCATGGTGCTTTGCACGGGAACCACCGGTTCCGGTAAATCCACCACCCTGGCGTCGATCATCGATCACGTCAACGCCAACCGCAACGAGCACATCATCACCATTGAGGACCCGATCGAATTCCTGCACCGGGACAAAAAGTCGTTGGTCAATCAGCGGGAGATCGACGTCGATACTCGCAGCTTCGCCTCGGCCTTGCGCGCTGCCATGCGTCAAGATCCCGACGTGGTGCTGGTCGGTGAGATGCGCGATTTCGAAACGATTGAAACGGCGCTGCACGCGGCGGAAACCGGCCACTTGGTGTTCTCCACCCTGCACACCTTGGACGCCACGGAAACCATCAACCGCATCATCTCGGTGTTCCCGCCCCACCACCAAAAACAAATCCGGATCCAATTGGCTCAGGTGCTCAAAGCCACCATCTCTCTCCGCCTGGTTCCCCGGGCCGACGGCATGGGTCGTGTGCCCGCCGCCGAGGTCATGATCTCGACCCCCTTCATCCGCGACTGTATCGAGAACAAAGAAAAGACCAAATTCATCCGCGAGCAAATCGCCCTCGGCACCAGCCAATACGGCATGCAGACCTTCGACCAAAGCCTGTTCTACCTCTACAAAGGCGGTCTGATTACCGTCGAGGACGCCCTCAAGCGAGCCACCAATCCGGACGAGTTCAAGCTCAAGCTACAAGGCGTCCAATTCACCTCCGACGAGGCCATGGAGCAGATGGAAGGTCAGATGGGAATCCTGGGCAACGACGACGACCTGATGGGCGACGACGGCCTATTCGGCGCCGACGACGTCGAGCGCTTCGGCTGAGCCGAGTGCTCGACCGAGCCGAGGCTCGGTGAAACCGTGTTGAACACCGAAAAGCCCGAAAAGAAGGGCAAGCCGGAAAAGGACTGCTACCAGCGGGCGGTCGACCTGCTGAGCCGCCGAGCCCATTTCAGCGCCGAGCTGCATACCAAGCTGCGCCAACGGGGTTTCGAGCCCGAGGATATCGACCAAACTCTCGATCGCCTGACCGGGCAGGGTTATCTCAACGACTCCCAAACCACCCAGCTGTGGTTGGAGCAGCAATTAGCTCGCAAGCCGCAGGGTGGTCGCAAGCTCTTCGCCGGCTTGCTGCGCCGCGGGGTCGACGCGGACTTGGCCCAGCAATGGGTGCGGGAGCTGGTGGAGCCGGAGGAGAAGAGGCTGGCTCAAGAGGCCGCGGAGCGGTGGCTGGCACGCAGCCCCAACGGCAAAGCCGCGGGTCTGGCCAGACACTTAGAACGCCTCGGCTTCGCCACCCACATTTCGATCCAGGTGGTCCAAGCCGCCAGAGATCGGCTCACTGCGTAGGGGCGAATCTTGTATTCGCCCGATCAAGGGTGATCACTGGTGGAAGGAAGGGCGATCACAAGGATCGCCCCCTACAAATCCACCGGCGCCCGGCCGAGCAGACGGATGCCGTGCTGCGGATCGAAGGACATGCGGTAAGCCAGGGCCTCTACTCCTGAAGCCACAACCCTGCGCAACGCCTCGGCGTAGGCGGGATCGACCTCATCGGCGGGCCGCATGCGCAGGCAGTCTTCGCGACCGACGAAAAAGAAAATCACTCCGCGCTCGCCGTTCGCCACCACCTCTTCTAGCTCTTCCAGGTGCTTCAAGCCCCGGGTGGTGACCGCGTCGGGGAACGCGGCATGCTCGCCGGACCGCAGGGTCGAATTCTTGATTTCCACGAAACAGCGGGGCTGCGCGTTCTTTTCGTCTTCGAGCAGGATGTCGATTCGGCTACGGCCTTCCCGACCGTATTTCACTTCCCGGCGCAGGGTCTCGTAACCGGAAAGCTCCGGGATTTGCCCACCCTCGATGAAGCCGGCCACGGCGCGGTTGGGATTGGCCGTGTTGACTCCAACCCAAGCGTCGCCCATGTGGATCATTTCCAACGTGAATCGCAGCTTGCGTTTCGGATTCTGCGAATCGGAAATGAACACCGGACGTCCCGGCTCCGAGCACGACGTCATGGCCCCTGAATTGGGGCAGTGCACGGTGAGCTCGGAGCCGTCCGGCAGACGCACGTCCGCCAGAAAGCGCTTGTAGCGCCGAATCAGCACGCCTTCTTGTAAGGGCAGATCGAATCTCATTCCTGATGAGGCGAAATCAAAGCTTGACCGGTCGATCTCCGATCATGATCGTGCGGCCCACCGGCTCTTCACCTCCACCGATCGGCTCGACGGTGATTTGGAATCCGTGAGTGCCGTCGGGCATGGCCAGATCCTGCATGCGGGCGACGCCGTTGCGCACCTCAAACCGACCCGCGTCGACGACTCCCTCCTCGGTGAGGAACCAGAGGTGATATTCGGATCCCTCGGGTGGGGTCTCCAAATCACTGAGGGATAAATACCACCGTTGGTGCTGCCCGCAAACGAACACTTTGCCGCTGGGCGTTGAACCCAAAGAGGCCGACCTCGGCCCCGCCGTGCGCAGGGGATAGGCGGTTTGAGCGACGGTGGTCACCATCGCCAAGCTGTCTTGCATTCGCCTCAGATCGTCGCGCGTACGCTCCAGCTCCAGCTCCACATCTTGAGCCGATTCCAACCGGTCTTGCTGCAGGGCAATCACCGCGTTCTTGGCATTCACCTGGCCGTAGAGATAACCGAGCCCGACCAAACAGAAAGCTAGACCGGCGGCCATCGCCAGAGTCGGAAAAGAGAAACCCGATCTCCCGGACCCTCTAGATGAGCCGGCCGCCACGGGCATCTCCATCATCAGGGTTTTGTCCGCGGTCTCGAGAGGGTGAGTCCTGAAGTCCGCCACCGGGGCTTCGCTCGGCTGCGCGGCGTGTTGCAGGGTCATGTCGGCAGGGTCGCGCTGAGCTACATCGAGCTGGGCTACACCCTGGGAAATGGACGTCACCCCTGCGGTGTTTTCGGCCTGGGCTCGAACCTGGGCCATCAGCCTAGCTTTCGCCCCTTCCGAGGGCGCTTCCGGCTCGAGCTCGTAGGCGAGCAAGGCCAGCGCCTCTAAATCTGCACGAATGGCGGCGTCGCCACTGTCGGAAACGGCTGAGTCTTGGGGAATCCAGCCTGAGGCGAGGCGCTCCAGCGCTCGTTGGGCGCTGGCGTCCTCGGATTCGGGAATTAGTGGTGAATCCTGTTCCATGGCTTCACTGCTCCGTCACTTCCGTCACTTCACTTCCAAAAGAAGTCACAATAAATCGCAAAATCTGCAAATCGTGGAGTCTGCCACGAGCTGATCCTCACAGCAGGTCCTGAATATCGCCATGAAGAGCTTTTCGCAGCTTTTTCATAGCCAATAGCGTGCGGGTCTTTACGGTGCCGAGAGGAATGCCCGTCGAGCCGGAAATCTCACTCTGGGTCATGCCTTTGAAAAAGGCCAGCTCCAGAACTTCTCGCTGCTCATTCGGCAATTCGGCGAGCTCCGTTTGCAACCGACTCCGCCTTTGATCAAGTAGTACGTTTCGCCCCCCCTCAGGGGATGTATGCAGACTCGGCTTTTCTTGTTTCAATGCCGTTAAGGTCCGATCCTTGACTTGCCGACTGCGCAAGCGATCGATGGCACGACTGCGGGTGATCAAAACCAACCAGGTGGATACCGAGGACCGGGACCGGTCGTAGCGGCCGGCTTGATTCCAGACTTGCAGAAAGACTTCCTGCACGATTTCCTCCGCGTCGGAGGGGTCGTGCAGAACCCGTCGCGCCAAAGCGGTCAGCAGCCCGGAGTAGCGGTCGAATAGCTGCTCGAGGGCACGGGTGTCGCCCGCGGCGATCTGAGCGAGCAGATCGCTGTCTTCTGAGCCGGGCTTGGGCTGGGATTCGAGTTGCATCTGACAGCTCCAGGGGTGTCCGAAGGCGAGAGCCTATTGGGTCGTCGGCTCGTCGCGGCGAACCTTACCACGGGTCCTTTTTAGGCCATTCGGCTTCATAGAATCTACCCGGAATTTCGCACGGAAACGGGACTCGTGATCACGAGTCGACGGTGCGATCAATAACGTGGAACGGAAGGGTCGATCTCTAAGCTCCAGGCCTCGATTCCACCGGCGAGGTTGGTCACCCGGGTGAAACCGTGGGCGCGCAAGAATTGCACCACCTGAGCCGATCGCCCCCCGTGGTGGCAATGCACCACGGTCAGCTGCCCGCGATCCAGCTCTTCGAGCCGCTGGGGGATCTCCCGCATCGGGATGACGACCGCGTCATCGATTCGACAGATCCGAATCTCCTGGGGCTCCCGAACATCCACCAACACATGCTCGACGCCTTGATCCCGCCAGCTTTTCAGCTGGCGAACATCGATATCAAAAGGAAGCTCGCGGTCTTCCACGCTCATTTGTCTCTCCTGCATCGGTTCGGACGCCGTTTTCGGCGCCTGCGGGCTCGAAGATGGATCGTCCCCTTCAGCCGCTCCAGTCCCTGAAAGCCCGGCCGACACCCCACCCAACGACAGCTCACAAGCCAGGGCGTAGTCGTCCGCCAAGCTGGGCTCAACATCGGTACCGCAGCTCGGACAGGCCGGATCCTGGGGCAGGCTCACTTCGCGAAAACGGAATTGTAGCGCATCGAAGACCACGAACCGACCGATCAAGGGCTCGCCGATGCCCAGGATCATCTTGATCGCCTCATTGGCTTGCAAGGATCCGATCACCCCGGGCAAAACCCCCAACACTCCACCTTCAGCGCAGGAAGGCACCACCCCGGCAGGGGGCGGCTCGGGAAATAGGCAGCGATAGCACGGCCCGCCGGGAGCCGCGAACACCGACACCTGACCTTCAAAACGCAAAACCGCGCCCCAGATATTGGGCTTTCCGGCCACCAGACACGCGTCGTTGACCAAATATCGGGTTTCGGCGTTGTCGCTGCCGTCGAGCACCAGGTCGTAGGGATCGATCCGGTCCAAGATATTGTCCCGGTCGATCCGCCCCTCGTGGGCCACCAGCCGGATTCCGGGGTTAGCTTGACGCAATCGGTCGATTGCCGCCTCGATTTTCGACCGACCGACATCTCCTTGGCCGTAGAGCACTTGACGCTGAAGATTGGACTCGTCGACCCGATCGAAATCCGCCAGGCCCAGGGTGCCGACCCCCGCGGCGGCCAAATAGAGCGCGGCCGGCGAGCCCAGGCCCCCCACTCCGATCAACAGCACCCGGGCCGATTTGAGGCGCTGCTGCCCCTCCACACCGACCTCCGGCAGCACGAGGTGGCGCCCGTATCTGCGGGTCTCCGAGGGGTCGAGCTGAGCCTCGACGCTACGTCGGTCGATCCCATCGATCCAACTCACACAGCCTCCTTACACCGGTCCCTGAGCATGGATTTCGTCAACACCATGGAGAATACGACAGCGCGCTCCCGAACGCTCGTTATCGTCGACTCACCAGGACCTGGACCGAGAGGTGCTCCAGGAGAATAGAGAGCGGAGTGGAATCGGTGCCCGTGGAGATCTCCTTTTCCTTCAAGGGATCGTCCGACCGTGCGGAGTCGAAGAGCACCGTCCACGCACCGAGCTCAAGGGGCGGAAGCACTAGGCTCAAATCCGTTTCGCCGATATTGAATGCCAACAGCAGGGCGCCAATCGATTCGGCGCCAGGCGATTCGGCGCCAGGCGATTCGGTGCCAGGCGTCTCATCGGTTGCCCTCCCTCCCTTCAACCGAGGCTCCCCTGGCGGCAGCATCAGCGCCAACGATCTGAGCTGCGGATCCTGCCAATCCGAGCTTTCCATCTCCTTTCCGTCGACCCGCAGCCACACCGCGTCCCGACGACCAGGCTCGGCTCCCGGCGTGACTCCCGGATGCTGAAAGTAACGGTCGCGCCGCAATTGGGGGAAACGCTTCCTCAGGGCCACCAAACCTCGAACCGTTTCCATCATCGCCCGATCCGGCCGGCTCCAGTCGACCCACGAGGTAGCATTGTCTTGGTTGTACGGGTTGTTGTTGCCCCCTTGGGTGCGGCCGATCTCATCCCCGTGGTGCAGCATCGGCACTCCCTGAGCCAAGAGCAGGGTCGCCGCCACGTTGCGCCGCGCTCGATCCCTCAAACGCAAGACTTCCGGATCCTCCGTCGGACCTTCCTCGCCCCAATTGCGGCTCAGGTTGTTGTCGGTGCCGTCTCGATTTTGCTCACCGTTGGCTTCGTTGTGCTTGCGCTCGTAGCTGACCCAATCCCGGAGAGTGAAGCCATCGTGGCTGATGACATAGTTGATGCTCGCCCGCGGTCCGGCTCCTTTGCCCCCAAATAAGTCCTCGCTTCCGGCCAAACGGGACGCCAGCTCCGAGATGCTCGGGCCATCGGCACCACCCGACCAAGCCCGACGGGTGAGGTCTCGAAAACGGTCGTTCCATTCCGACCAAGGGCGCGGAAATTGCCCGAGCCGATAACCGTCGGGGCCGAGATCCCACGGCTCGGCGATCCACTTCACCCCGGCGAGCAGAGGATCTTCGGCGATCCGCTGGAAAAACGTCGCGTCCGGACGGAAGGTCCCGTCCTGACGACCCATGGCCGGGGCCAAGTCGAAGCGGAAGCCGTCCACCCCCATTTCCGATACCCAATAGCGCAGGCTGTCCAGCACGAGCCTGAGCACCGCGGGCGAGCCGATATCCAGAGAATTGCCGCAGCCCGTGTGGTCGATCCAGCGGCTGGGCAAATCTCGACGCAATCTGTAGTACGAAGGGTTGTCGATGCCTTTGAAGCTGTAGATAGGACCCGCCAAGCCCCCTTCCGCGGTGTGGTTGTAGACCACGTCGAGGATCACCTCGAAATCATGGCGGTGCAGCTCGCGCACCAGGGTCTTGAATTCATCGACCTGGGAGCCGTCCGACGCCTGCGCGTAGCGGGCGTTCGGAGCAAAAAAGCCGATCGCACTATAACCCCAATAGTTCCGTCGCCCCTGGGCCAACAGATGAGCTTCCGGGGCGCTCTGCTGGATCGGCATGAGCTGAATCGAGGTCACCCCCAGGCGCTTCAGGTGCTCGAGGACCGGCGGCTGCGCCAAGGCGCTGAAGGTGCCGCGCGTCCGCGGCTCGATCTCGGGATGAAGACGGGTCATGCCGCGCACGTGGGCCTCGTAGAGCACGGTGTCCGACCAAGGGATGCTCGGCCGCTCGACCCCCTGCCAATCGAAGCTCGGGTCTACCACCACGCATTTCGGCATGACGTCCGCGTTATCGCGACCGTCAAAGGAAAGGCATGGATTCTTGCCCAGGGTGAATCCGAAGAGAGCGGGATCCGCCCGCGGCTCTCCGGTGATGGCCCGAGCATAGGGATCGATCAAGAGCTTGGAGGCATTGAAGAGCAGACCGTCCCGCGGGGCGAACGGGCCATGGACTCGGTAACCGTAGAGGGTGCCCGGCCCCAATCCTTGGGCCCGGGAATGCCAAATATCACCGGTGCGTTGCAAAGGGAGGCGAGGCCCGGTGACCGCCTCTCGATCCTCAAAGAGACACAGCTCTACGGCCTCCGCCCGACCGGAAAACAAACGGAAATCCACACCGGCGCCGTCCCAATGGGCTCCGAGGGGTGGCGCTTCGAGAGGGGCTCCAAGGTTGAAGTCGGGCGGTTCCTCGACCTCGGTCGTGAGCGTGGGCGGTGGGAGTTTAGGGGCCATGGCAAGCAAGCGCTAATATATTCGCTGATGCACCGAATAGGAAACCAACCCGAGCCCTCGGCTGAGACGAGGACGCTCTAAAAGCATGACAGCCCAAATGACCGAGCGCATCTACTACGACGGCGATTGCGGCATCTGCCATTGGGCGGTGGGCTTCGTCGCCAAGCGGGATCCGGAGGGGCGCACCTTTCGATTTGCCCCCCTCGGCGGTGACACCTTCCGGAGCTCGATCGAAGAACGGCGACGCACGGACCTGCCCGACTCCATGATCGTGCACACCGTCGACGATCGCTTGCTGATGAGGACCCCTGGGCTCATCTACATCTTGAATCGCTTGGGCAGAGGTTGGCGGCTGCCCGCCGCTTTGCTCTGGTTGGTACCAAGGCCCCTGCGGGACTTCGGTTACGATTTGTTCGCCCGCTACCGCAAGAGATGGTTGCGCCCACCCACCGGCGTCTGCCCCGTGCTGCCCCCGAAGCTGCGGGCTCGATTCGATGTTTAGCTCGCTCGTCGGGCTGAGCTCTGCCCTCTCTGTCCCGTCGAATGAAAGCCCGCTTTGCCCCGTAATGCACCTTTCAAGGACCTTTCCGTCATAGATCTATCCGTCAAAGGCTAGTCTCCATATCCATCTCCTTCTCCGGAGCCCAATCATGAGTCAGAAGGTCAGTACCTCCATCTTCATGTTCCTATTCTTGGTCTTCATCGGCATTCTTTTGGCGACCCAAATGGTCGTCACCGTGGCGCCCGGTCACTCCGCCGTCGGCAGTCTCTTCGGTAAAGTCGATATCGAGCCGCTGGACGAGGGATTCCACATCGTCAATCCGCTCAAACGCTGGACCCACTACGATTGCCGCCAGAAGACCCACATGGAAGTGGCCAACATCCCGAGCCAAGACCAGCTCTCCACCGATGTCGACGTCAGTGTGCAATATCGCGTCGACCGCCTTCGGACCCCGGCGATCCTGCAAGATACCGGCACCGCGCGCCAAACCATCGAGGTGCATTTGATCCCGAAGCTGCGCAGCATTTTGCGAGAGCAGGGTAAATCGATCCCGCGGGCCGAGGACTTCTTCAAGGAAGAGGTGCAGGTGGCCTTGCAACAACGGCTGACTGCTCAGCTCAAGGAGTTCACCGAGCCGAAGGGTCTGATCATTGAATCGGTGCTGATTCGCGACGTGCGTCTGCCCGCGTTCATCATGAAAGCCATCGAGCTGAAGAAGGAAAGGGAGCAAGCCGCCGAGCAACAGCGGGCCGAGCTCGACCGTTTCCGCACTGAGCAGGAGCAAAAAGTCGCGCTGGCCCAAGCCGAGCGCAAGGCCGCCGAGGAAGAGGCAGAGCGCAAACGCATTCTGGCCGACGCCCGCGCTTATGAGATCCGAAAGATCAACGACGCCATCGCCTCCAACCCGGCGTACGTCCAGCTGCAGGCCCTCGACGCCCTGAAGTCGATCTCCAAAGATCCGGCCAGCAAGCTCTACTTCATCGACGGCGACAGCCCCATGCCTCTACCGCTCATGCACATGGGGGATCGCAAATAGACGGATAGCCTCGCATTTCTCTCTCGACACCCCCAAAAGACAAGGGCGATCACAAGGATCGCCCCTACTTTTCCAGGCTCGCTTTCACTGCGTCGGGCGAATCTTGTATTCGCCCACTCAGAAGCCACGCGTGAAATCCGGATGCAACTGAATCAGGGGTCGTTGGCCGGAGGCTCGGAGAGCTCCAACAACACCCCTCCCGCGCTTTTCGGATGCACGAATTGCACTCGACAGCCGCCGGCACCGATCGTCGGTTCCGGTCTCAGCACCCGGACCCCCTCGGCGCGGAGCCGACGGTCGTCGGCGTCGATATCGTCGGAGCCCAAGCAGACGTGATGGATGCCCGGCCCGCGCTTTTCCAGAAATTTGGCGATCGGTGAGTCGTCGCGGGTGGGCTCCAAGAGCTCGATTTTGCTCTCCCCGCAGGGGATCATGGCGACCCGCACCCCCTCGGATTCCACCTCTTCGATGTGCTCCACCTCGAGGCCCAGGCTCTCGTAGAGCTTGCGGCCCTCTTCGATGGAATGGACGGCGACTCCGATGTGGTCGATTTTGTCGATCATGGCTCTGCTTTCAGCGAACGGCTCTCTATGAACGGTCTTCTCTCGTCGACAATCACTTGCCGACAATGTTGCGAGCGATCACCAACCGTTGGATTTCGCTGGTACCCTCGCCGATGGTGCAGATCTTGGCGTCGCGGTAGAACTTCTCCGCCCGATACTCCTTGACGAAGCCGTAACCGCCGTGAATCTGAACGCCGAGATCACCGCACCAGACGGCGAGATCACCGGTCATGAGCTTGGCTTCCGAAGCCAGTTGGGAAGCGTTGGGACCCTTGCGATCCATCTCGAGGGCCGCGGCGAGGGTCAGGATCTCGGCGGCAGCGATCTTGGTCGCCATCTCCGCCAGATGAAATTGCACGGCTTGGAACTTGGCGATCGGCTTGCCGAATTGCTCTCGCTCTTTGGAGTAGGCCAAAGCGGTTTCGTAAGCGCCCATGGCCGTGCCCAGGCCCAGCGCGGCGATGGAGATGCGGCCGCCGTCGAGCACTTGCAGGGCTTGTACGAAACCTTCGCCGGGCTCACCCAGCATATTCTCGTCGGGCACGAAGCAATTTTCGAGGATGACCTCGGCGGTGTCGGACGCCCGGATGCCCAGCTTGTTTTCTTTCTTGCCCGGGCGGAAGCCTTCCATGCCCTTCTCGACCACGAAAGCCGAAATGTTGTGGGCCCGGGCGCCGTTGGGGTCCGTGACCGCCATCACCACACAAAGATCGCCGACCGAGCCGTGGGTGATGAATTGTTTGGTGCCGTTCAAGACCCAACCGCCGTCGACTCGCTCGGCCTTGGTCTGGGTGGCGGCGGCGTCGGAGCCGGCGTTCGGCTCCGTCAGGCCCCACGCTCCGATTTTCTCTCCGGAGGCCAGGGGCGTGACCCAGCGACGACGCTGCTCATCGTTGCCGAATTTATAGATGTGGTTGGTGCACAGGCTGTTGTGGGCGGCGACGCTGATGCCGACCGACGGGTCGATCTTCGAAAGCTCGCTCACCACCAAGACGTATTCCACGTACCCCATGCCGGCCCCACCCAGCTCCTCGGGAAAGATGATGCCCAGAAAGCCGAGCTCACCCGCCTTCTTCATCACTTCCATCGGGAAACGCTGCTGCTCATCGATCTCGTCGACGATCGGGTCCACCTCGCCGAGGGCAAAATCTCGGGCGGCCTCTTGCACCGCACGCTGTTCTTCAGTCAGGGAGAAATCCACGATCCGTCTCCTTTAGGAGTCACCTTCCCGGGGTGCTGCGCCACCTCCGCGGTGGGGAAAAGCCGGGTAGCTCGGCCTCGATTCGGGCCTGTATGGGGAAGCCGGCTCGCAGGAGGACGCGGCCGGACGAAAGGTCTTCCGTCATGCTACCGACGGCAGAAGCCGATGACAATCAGGTTCACCCTGGCAGACCCGACGAGACGGTGGACGGAACGACACGTGGAGCGGCCATATGTGGCCGAGCACCCATGCAAGTATAGCCAGAGACATATTCGAAATAAATTTTCGAAATAGATACCCGCTTTACATCATTTCTTGGTTGACACCGGGACGCGGGTCGTCTAATCTCCCGTCCCGACAACCGGTCTGTTCAGGCCTCGCGCCTCACGATCGGTGATTGAAAAATGATCTAAAGCCCATCGCCTCGGGAAGCTCCGGCACCACCGGACGCTCACTCAGAAACCGTCGCTCAAATACTTTGAGCGGAAAGAGCTCAAAGATACTTTGAGCGGATTGCCGGAAAACGAGACCATGAACGATTGGACCCTACACCCAGCCAGCTCGGTCGCCTGCAAGCGCCGTGTGCTACGTGTGTTTTCCGCAATCAACCAGGGGGCAAAGGGGTGTGCAGAGACGTGATCAGTCGATCTGATCATGCCTTGAAGCGCACCCACCTCACGGTTTCACCGAGGTGGGTTTTTTAGTACCTGCGAAACCGGAGGCATCGGTTTTGAAAGGATCAGGTGAGGTATGTGTAAAGAATTAAGCTGAGCCCCTGAAATGTTCGGAAAGCACGGTTTCGCGACCACCGACGGACCTGAGCGTCCGATCGACTTACGCGAGCCGGCTCGAGGGTAAAAGGTGACCTCGCGACCCCAGACCGCAAGCCGATCTCACCTGGAGAACGGCTCATCCGAGATGGCGATCCCACAGATCGATTTCTCAGACTAGCAACTTGCGGTGACTCTGCACACTTTCGCGAGTCCCTTCTACATCGTCGACTTTCCGGATCCCGGCCCGATACCCAACCATCGCCCAAAGCAATGAACCAACCTACTCAGAGGAGAGAGTGAACATGACTCCAAAGCGTGAGACATCACAGCAAACCATCGCTCGCCTCGAGGTGATGGACAAGCTCCTTTCGCCGTTTCATCTCCAGACGGGGCCCCTGGTGGAGCTTCATCGACAGATGATGGCGAAAGACCCAACCTTTTACGGCCGGTTGGCGGTTTGGAACCATACTCGGGGCGAGGCCCGCTCCGAGGCCTTCGTGGCGACGTTATTGACCAGCCCTTCCACAGAGCATCGCAACGCCGGATTCGTCTTATTTCAGGACTTCTCTCCGGCCCAGGCTTCGCGGACGGTCAAGATCCTCAAGCGGCATTTGGGCAAGACCCCTCGGTCTGCCCGGGCCGCGGTGATCAGCTTCCTGCGATCCCTAGAGCAAGATGTTTCGAAATTCGATCGCGCGGCTCACGAGAACCGCCGATCGCTGAAATACCTGTATGCCGGTCTGCACGTTCGCCCGAGCGAGCGTGCTGATCGGATCCTTTTCAAAGGTGATCCCCTACCGGAGATCTCCTTGGCCGCCGTAGACACCGGCGACCATGCCACCGCCGGCCCGGAGGCTCGCGGCGGTTTCGAGCCGAGCGAGCCGACGATCCGTCGACCGACGGCCCTGCTGGTGGATAAATCCGCCGGCATGGAGCGGTGTCTCGAGCTGGGCAAACAGCTGGCGAGCCTGATCTCAGACCACGCCGAGGCGGATCTCCATGTTTACGCCTTCGACTTGCTGCCCTATTTGATCCTGCCGCAAGGCAACGATGCCGATGCTTGGGATCGGGCTTTCCGTCACATTCAAGCGGCCGGCGCCATGTCGGCCGGCAATGTGTTGGAAGCCATGCGTCGGAAGCGGCAGCAGGTGGAGCAAATCGTGTTGGTGACCGGCAAGGATGAGAGCTCCAAGCCTCGATTCGAGGAGGTGTTCGCGGACTACGCCGCCCAGGTGCACACCCGCCCGGAGGTCGTCGTGGTCCAAGTCGGCGCCGGCTCGGAGCCGTTCATCGATCGGCTCGCGGGCGCGGGTATTCCCGTCCAAGCGGTGGAGGTCGAGCCCGACACCCTGCTCGATCTCCTACCGCGCCTTTCGCGGCCCTCACGTCGGGAGCTTCTCGACCAGATCCTCGCCGTGCCACTGCCGACCCGGCAAGCCGCTTGACCCATTCGTCGGATCCCCCGACTCACCGGAGCTCAGGGGGTCCGGCGCCCTTTCCTAGACCCGTCCATTGCAGCTCAGTGTTCTTTGAGGTGCTCGCGGACCATGAGGGCGACCGTCGCCCCTTCGCCGGCCGCGCTGGCCGCCTGGTGAGTGCTTCCGGCCCGTACGTCGCCGGCGGCGAAGACTCCGGGCACCGATGACATCAGGGTTTTGTCGGTGGTGATGAAACCCCATTCATCACGCTCTACGACCTCCGGCACCCAATCGCTGTTGGGCGATAGGCCGATGAACACGAAGAGCGCCGCCGGATTCAAGATCTCACTCCCGCCATCGGCATCCTCGACCTCCAGTTTCTCCAGCCGGCTTTTGCCGGTCAGTCCCGCAATCGAGGTGTTGTAACGCACCTCAATCTTCGGATGGCTCTCCACTTTTTCTCGCACCATGGGAGAGGTCTTCAGCTGATCACCTCGGACGAGAAGGGTGATCTCAGAGGCGAAACGGGTCAGGAAGAGGCTCTCCTCCGCGGCGCTATTGCCGCCACCGACCACGGCCACCGGCTGGTCGCGGTAGAAGGGTCCGTCACAGGTGGCACAGAAGTGCACACCCGCGCCGATCAAAGCCTCCTCGCCTTCCACCTCCAAGCGACGGTAGGTGGAGCCGGTCGCCAACACGACGGCACGGGCGCCGTAGACCTGACCACCGACGGTCTCCACCACTTGAGAGGGACCCTCCGCTCGAATGTCGGCCACTTCTTGGGCTTCCAGGATCTCAACACCGAACCGTTTGGCCTGGTGCACCAGACGACGGGCGAATTCGTCACCGGTGATGCCGTCCGGAAATCCGGGGAAATTATCGAGCCGGTCGGTGATCCCGGTTTGGCCACCTAGACCGCTCTTTTCCACCACCAACACCTCCAAGCCGTCACGGGCCAAATAAAGGGCCGCTGTCAATCCCGCCGGACCACTGCCGACGATGATCACGTCGTAGAAATCGAGCTTCGCCGAGGTGTTTAGACCCAACGCGCGGGCCAGCTCCGCGTTGTCGGGGTTGGACAACACCTGGCCATCGGCCAAGGCCAGCGTCGGAATCCGCCGCTTGCCGTCGTTGACTTTCTCGACAAAGGCGATCGCCTCGTCGTTGTCGGTGATGTCGATCCACTCGTAGGGGATCCGCTGCTCGCCGAGAAATTTCTTCGCCCGGCGGCAGTCTCCGCACCAATTGGCTCCATATAGCGTCAACATGTCACTTTCAGTCGGCCTACGTTCAACCGTCCCACTTTCGGACGTCATGGTTTCAGTCATCACGGGCTCCTTTCCCGTCAAGTCCATATCGATCAGAAGATGAGATGCGCCCAGAGGTCCGAGGGATACAGCGGAGATCAATACAGCGGAGATAAATACAGCGGGGATTAATCGGGCCGCGACCAGCAGGTGGCGGCACGGAAGATCTCGCCCGCACGGAAACGATCTTCGAGGGCGTAGGCCTCCACTTCCAAGGGAATGCGTAGGTACTCCCGACCATGGCTCAGCCAACCGTCGACATATTTCAGGGCGAAACCACCGATGCCCAGGGCGCGATATTGCAAGACGTGGATGAGCTCGTGAAAGAGCAGGGCCGCCGGCAAGGTACGACCCCGACCGAGCTCTGACACCAACACCAAATCCCCGAAGGTGATGCCCGCCGCGCTCCGAAAGTCCATGTCCAGCTTCAAGCCGAAGAGGGCAAGGGGACGTATGAACCAAGGCCTGGAGACGCTGCGCACCTCGCGGATCCGCACGTCCGACAGCAGCTCCTCGTCGAAATAGGCCTCGAGATGCACCCGTTCTCCGGGTCGCAGGGGCCGAGACGCTCTCCAATGTCGACGGATTTGGGCGCGAATCCATAGATTGCCGACCAGCGCCAACAGGCGAGTCACTATCCTCAGCAGGATCCTCGATGGTGAGATGCGGGCCAAGCTTTCCCAGCTCCGAGTCGGCGAACGTCAGGAATGCCGTTTGAAACGAATGCGGACGGTGGTTCCGTCGCCGGGCACGCTGTCGACCTCGATCCTCGCGCCATGCGCTTCGGCGATCCGCTGGACGATGGCCAGGCCCAAACCCGTGCCTCCCTTGCGGTTGGAATAGAAGAGGTCGAACATCTTGATGCGGACTTTGTCCGGAATCCCTTGGCCGTTGTCGATCACCTCGAGCACCGGATCCGGTCCGTCGAGGCGCGCCACCAAGCGCAACAGACCGGGGCGTCTGACCTCAGAATGTTTAGACTCGGAGCTTTGAGCCCCCGATATGGCGGCCAAGGCGTTCTGCATGAGATTTAGCAACAATTGGTTGATCTGGCTCGGATCCACCTTCACCCGCTCGCCGCCGGTGCGGTCCTCGAGCTCACATTCCACGCCGCGGTCGCGGATCTCCCCCGCCAACACCTCATGGGCTCGACGCAGCAGACCCACCAGGGCGACTTCCTTGAGCTCTAAATTTTGCGGCTTGGCATAGGCCAAGAAATCCGTGGCCAGAACCTCCAATCGTCGTAGCTCGCTGCGGGTGATCGAAAGCAAACGCTTTTGAGAGCTGGACTCACCGACCTCTTGGGCTTCCTCCTCCAACATCTGCATATTCAGGCTGAGGGAGTTCAATGGGCTGCGAATCTCGTGGGCCAGACCGGACGCCAAGGTCCCCACGTAGGCCAAACGCTCGGCTTCCTGGGCCTGCTCCTCCAACTTGCGCGTGCTGCGCAGCAGCTTCAGAAAGGCCACCAGCGCGGCCACTAAGAGGGCGACGGTAAAGCCGCCGATAAGCACGGTTTGGCGGACCAGCTCCTGACGCAGCACCGCGATGCGCTCCTGCACCGCCTGCTCACTGACCCCGATCACCAAGGTCCCGAGATTGGCGCCGATGGGAATCTCTGTTTCGATGAGGGTCGGCTCGGGGCTGCCGTCGTTGATGATCCTCGGCCCGTCGTCCCCCTCCAGGGGCAGCTCGGTTTCCTCGCTTTTCGTGTACACCACCTGGCCGTCGGCGTCGCGGATTTCAATCGTGCGCACCAGATTGCGTCGACTGAGCACGGATTCGATATAAGTCTGGGTCTCCTCGGCCGTGCTGACCAATAGGAAGAGGTCCTCTTGATTCTCCAATTGGGATCTCAACGCCAGCTCCTCGGCGATCGGCTCGGCTTGCTCGCGGGTCTCCAAAAGGGTCTCCTCGAGCTCCCGCTGGGAAAGGGAATCGAGGATCAACCAGGCGAAGAGACCGATATCGAAAACGACGAAAAGACCGAAGATCGTCGAGGCCAAAACCATCCGTCGGGATCCCAAGAAACGGGTGCTGCGTGCCATGCTCGGAGCATAGCAGCACGGGGCTAGAGTCGGTCGAACGAGCCCGCGCTGCCCGCCTCTCCACCCCGCCGATCCAACCCTGGAACCTCTCCCGGCTCGGCCTATTCCCGGCGTTGACCGTTTCCCTGGGGACACGGTAGGGTGATGTCACTATCCCATGTGAACCACCACAAATACTCTTACCTCAATGTTCCCAGCGCGCGCTCCCCACGACTTTTTGGAGATTCTCGATGACCTTCGGTTCCAAGCCTTCCCGTCGCCCCCGTACCGCACCGCCGGCCCCTCCGATTGCGACCCTCGGGGCAGCAGTCGCCCTCACAGTCGGCGCGCACCTGGTGGCCTGTGGACCCGGCAGCACCGACGGACCCGACGACGGCGCTCAAAAGGAGGTGGCGAAAACCGCGATCGCCATCTCGGGGGTGCCGTTCGACTGTGTCAACGAGATCACCCAACCCCTGACCCCGATTCACACCGCTATCACTTACTTCGGCCTCTACACCCCCTTGGTGGAAGAAAAGGCCGACTACCAGGAGGGACGACCCAGCTTCGGTCCCCGATTGGCGGAACGGTGGGAGGCTTCGGAAGATGGAATGAGCCTGACGTTCCACCTGCGCACCGACGCCGTGTGGAGCGACGGCCGGCCGCTGACCGCCGAGGATGTTCGTTTCACTTGGCAGGCCCAGACAAATCCTGATGTGGGTTGGGCATATCTCGACCTCAAGAAACGGATTCGTGACGTCGAGGTGGTCGATCCCCACACGGTTCGTTTCCACTACACCGAGGTCTATCCCCTGCAGCTCTACGACGCCGCCCAAGGGGTGATCATGCCCGCCCATGTGTGGGGAGAGCGACCCTTCGACCAATGGCGCGAGGGCTGCGATTGGTTCAACGAGCGGGCGGTGAGCAGCGGACCCTTCTTGTTGGAGTCCCTCCAGATCGGTCAGCGGGCGACCTTCACCCGCAACCCCAAGTACTTTGAGGAAGGCCTGCCGAAGCTCGACCGCTTGGTGGTCGAAATCATGCCCGAGCGGTCCAATCAAACCGCCAGCCTGCGAGCCGGTGACAGCCATTTCATCGAGTTTGTCGACTACAGTGACGCCGCTCAGCTCGAGGCGGATCCGGCCATCACCCTCGACAGCTACATCCCCCGCATCTACTACTTTGTGGCCTGGAACAATCAGCGGGCGCCGTTCGACTCCCCCGAGGTCCGCAATGCCTTGACCTTGGGCATCGACCGTCAAACGATCATCGACACGCTCTTCTACGGCTACGGACGGGTCTCCCACTCCCCGTTGGCCTCGGACGTGTGGGCCTACAACGATCAGCTGCAACCGCTTCCCTACGATCCCGGCAAAGCCAAGAAGATTCTCGCCGAGCAGGGCTTTGCCGATTCCGATGGTGACGGCATCCTCGAGCGCAATGGAGAGCCTTTCCGCTTCGAGCTGCTCACCAACTCGGAGAACAGCTTGCGCAAGCAGATCATGGTCATGATCCAGAGCCATCTCAAGCGGATCGGAGTCGATGTGGTCACCCGAACCATGGACTTCCGCAGCTTGGTGGATCCGATCTCTAGCCAGGATTTCGACGCCGTGATCGCCGGGCTTTCCATCGGCACGGATCTGGATCTGTCCTACAACTTCCACACCAAAGGCATCGGCGCGGAAGGATTGAATTGGCCCGCGTTCTCGGATCCCGAAACCGACCGCTTGATCGAGGCGGTCAACACCGAAGAGGATTATCCGACCCGCAAGCAGCTCTACGACGAGATCCAAAAGCGCATCCAGGATCTACAGCCCGTGACCTTCCTCTACGAGGGTCGACGCCTCTACGCGGTGCGTGCCCCGCTGACCAACGTCAAACCGACCATCATTTCGCCTTTCGCCAACGTCCGGGAATGGCGAATCGCCGAAAAGAAATAATCGAGCAGCCCCGCAGGCTTCAGTGCTCGCCTACGCGCTCCAGCGCCTCGCCGCGTCGATCGTCCTGATCTTCTTGGTCCTGACGTCGACGTTTTTCCTTTTGCATTTGGCGCCCGGAGATCCGGTTCACATGTTGGATCTGGTGCGGGTTTCCGCGGAAACCCGCACCCATATGCTCGAGCTCTACGGCCTCGACAAACCCATCCACGAGCAGTACGTGCGCTGGCTCAAGGCTGCCGTCACCGGCGATTGGGGCATTTCGTTCACCAACAACCAATCGGCCTGGGATCTGCTCATGGGTCGAGCTCCGGCGACCTTCTTGTTGGTGATCTCCGCGGTGGTGATCGAGCACATTCTGGGCTTGTGGATCGGCTTGACCGCCGCCCTGCACCGCGACAGCGCGTTCGACGTGCACTCCCGTTGGATCTCCCTGCTCTTGCATTCCCTACCGTCCTTTGTGCTGGCGATCTTCGCGATCGAAATCTTCGCCGCTCGTCTGGGCCTCTTTCCTTCCCAGCACATGACCTCCGACGGCTTTCATGCCATGACCCGATGGCAACAGACCCTCGATCTGCTCCATCACCTCGCCTTGCCCGCCTTGACCCTGGGGGTGGTCCGCTGTGGCGCGGTCGCCCGCTTCGTGCGCAACGGCATGCTCGACATCTTGAGCCAAGACTACGTTCGAACCGCCCGAGCCCTCGGGGTCTCCGAGCGCCGGATCCTGTGGCTCCACGCCCTGCCCAATTGCCTCGGCCCTCTTGTCCAACGCCTCGGCTCGAGCCTGCCGATCCTGCTTTCCGGGGTCGTCATCCTGGAGATCATCTTCGCCTGGCCCGGGCTCGGCATCACCGTTTACGACGCCCTGCTGGAACGGGATTATCCGGTGGTGTTGGTGTCCACCGCGTTCTCCGCCTTTCTGGTGGTCGCGGGCAATTTGATGGCCGACCTGCTGCACGGCTGGATCGATCCCCGGGTGCGCGAAGCCCATGAGTGAGCAGCCCGACATAGGCCTCGTCTCGGGGCTCAGCAGAGTGCCGACGGCGGTGAAAGTCGCGGGCGCCTTGTTGATCGTCATTACCGTCCTGGGCCTCAGCGCCCCTTGGGTCGCTCCCTACGATCCCGACGAGCAGGCGGATCCTGCCGCCGGTCGGTTGCGCCCACCCCTGACCGGCATGTGGGCCCTGCGCCTGGACCACGGCCGCTGGATGCTCGCCGATCGGGTGGAGCGTCAAGGGGATCAGCTGATTCTGCTCACCGCCGACAGCCGACGCACCGTGCGGGCCGACGAGGTGCTGAATTTGAATTCCGAGGGTCGGGTCACGGACCGTCGATGCTTCTTGCTCGGCAGCGACGAGCTGGGACGAGACATCCTTTCGCGCTGGCTTTTCGGCGCACGCATCTCACTCCTGATCGCCCTTTTTTCCGCCGCTCTGGCGGCCGGCCTCGGCATTGCCGTCGGCGCCCTCGCCGCCCTCGGCGGTCGATGGCTGGACATGGTCCTCATGCGGGTGGTCGATGGGTTGTTGGCATTCCCATGGATCTTCTTGCTGATTGCACTGACCGCTTTCATTCCCTCCGGAATCACGCCGCTGATCTTGATTCTGGGCTGCACCGGCTGGATGAGCATCAGCCGGCTTGCACGGGGGGAAATCCGCGCCTTGAGGCATCGGGAATTCGTGCTCGCGGCACGGGGCTTGGGCATGACGGAGCCGGCGATCTTCATACGCCACGTGCTGCCCAACATATGGACTCCCTTGGCCATCGCCACCACCTTGAGGGTGGGGTATTTGATTTTGGTCGAGGCTTCACTATCCTTCCTCGGTCTCGGGGTCCAACCGCCCCAAGCCAGCTGGGGAAATATGATCGCGGCCGGGCGAAGCTTCATGGCGACCGCCTGGTGGATCCTCACCTTTCCTGCCCTCGGCCTGGTGATTACCGTGGTGGCCCTCCATTGGGTCGGCGACCAAATACGAGACGCGCTCGACCCCCGTTTTCGCACCTCGTCCATCGATGAGACCTCGCCCCAAGGACCTCTACCCGATCGAGCCGTGAGCTGATGCTGACTTCTGATTTCGATTTCGAGCTGCCGGAATCCGCCATCGCCCAAGAGCCCTTGCCCCGGGGCCAAAGCCGCCTTCTGGTGCTCGACGAGAAGGGCTCCGGGCGGCATCGGTCCATCGCCGATCTCACGGACATCCTGCGACCGAAAGACCTGCTGGTGGTCAACGATACCCGCGTGATCCCGGCCCGATTATTCGGCGTTCGCCCACCCCACGGCGGCAAAGTCGAGCTGCTGCTGATCGAAAAAACCGGTCCGAAAACTTGGCGCGCCTTGGGTCGCCCGGGCAAACGTCTCAAACCGGGGGCGCGCATCGACTTTCCCGGATCCATCGACCTTCCCGGAACCGCGGTGTGGGCGGAAAGCCTATCCCGCCTCGAAGACGGGCAGATCTCCATCCGATTCAGCGAGGAGATCGAGCCCCATTTGGAAGCGCTCGGCCATGTCCCATTGCCGCCTTATATTCGGCGACCGGATCAGGAACAGGATCACACCACGTACCAGACCGTCTATGCCCGCCACGACGGCGCCGTGGCCGCTCCCACCGCGGGGTTGCATTTTTCCGAGTCGTTGCTGGCCGAGCTCGAAAGCCGCGGCGTGGAGCGCGCGGCAGTCACCCTACACGTGGGCATCGGTACGTTTCGTCCGGTCACCGCCGACCGGGTGACGGAGCACGTGATGGACGAAGAGCGCTATACCGTGCCCCAAGCCACCGTCGACGCCATTCAACGGACCAGAAACCGAGGCGGCAGGGTGGTGGCGGTGGGCACCACGGTGGTGCGCACCCTCGAAAGCTCGAGCGACGATCAGGGACGACCCGCCGCCGGCAGTGGGCGCTCCCGGCTCTTCATCACCCCGGGATTCGACTTCAAAGTGGTCGACGCCCTGCTGACCAACTTCCACCTCCCGCGATCCACCCTGCTGATGCTGGTCAGCGCTCTGGCCGGCCGGACCCTGGACCAAGGCCGTGACCGGGTGCTCGCCGCCTACCGCGAGGCCGTCGACAGCGGCTATCGCTTCTACTCCTACGGCGATGCCATGTTTGTAGAACGGCGTTGACGTCCGGCAGGCAATCCGACGGTCTCACGCGTAGGGGCGAATCTTGAATTCGCCCTTTTTGAAGCAGGGGCGATCACAAGGATCGCCCCTACCTTTGGATTTCGCCGGCAGACCCTAACCCGGGTAGTCGGCTTCGCCCGGCAACGGCAGACGACGACGTTGGACCCGCGCTTTGACGAAGGCCTCCAAGAATTTTTCGTCCTGGTCGGTCCAGGACTCAGGGGATTGGCGACGCAAGTCGCCGAGGGTCGAGACCGCTAAAGCGTAGTTGCTTTCCTCATAGGCCATCCAGGCAATCACCCGCTGGAGGTCCGAGCGATCGGTGAGGTGTTGATCGAGCTCGACGGCCCGGGTGACCAGCTCGCGGGCCTGAAATGGATAACCCTGGCGCAGCTGCAACCACGCGAGTTGCACGGTCGCCTCCGCTTCCAATCGAAGATTTTTTTGATCCTTGGCCAGCTGGAGCTGATCGTAGTAGCGCTTTTCCGCGGCGGCATAGTCGCCGTTTTGCATCAGGGCGCGGGCCAGGTTGCGGGACAACAAAAGAATCCGTTGGGTATCGCCCTGCTGTTGATAGAAGCTCAGGGCGCGTCCCCAATGCTCCGTCGCCTCGGCCCATTCCCCCTGCCGCCAAGCCACCTCGCCGAGGCTCGCGGCCACCCGATTCTCGCTCCAGACATCCCGCAATTGATCGGCGGAAGCCGCGGCATCAGCAAAAATTCGAGCGGCATCATCGGGCTGCCCGGCGGTCAACAACAAGCTGCCGATGCGCACCAACACATCGATCTCCCCCAAGCGATCCCCCGCTTCCCGGCGCAGCTCCAAAACCTTGACGAACAGCCCCTCGGCTTCCAACGTCTCGCCCTGCGCCAAAGCCAATCGGGCCTGCTCGTAGAGGGATTCCGCTCGAGCCCGCGGATCCCCCCGCTGCTTGTCGATGCGATGGGCCAGCTTGTATTGCTCCGCGGCCGCGACCGTGTCGCCGTTCAGGGCGTGCAGAAGGCCCAAAGCTCGAAATGCCCGGGCTTGGAGCGAGCGGATCCCTCGGCTTTGGGCTTGACGCAGAAGCTCCTCGCTGAGCGCCCGCGCCTGCTCGAGCTCACCGCGACGGCGCAAGCAGTCGATCAGCTTGAGCTGCGCTTGCACGAAGTCCGGGCGGTTGCGCAAGGCGATTTCGAAATAGGGCTGGGCGATCTCCGGCGTGCTGCGCAGCAATCGATCGAGACCCTCGGCGTAGAGACGGTCGACAAAAGGATCCGATGAAAGGGCCCGGGTCAACGTCACCGGTGCCAATCCTCGACCCAGAGCGTCCGCGAGCGCCAACACCAGCTGACCGCCGACCGTGAGCAGGTCGTCGCCTTCGGATTCGAAGGTGGCGAGGGTGGCGCCTTGGGGATCCGTCAGGACCGCGCTCAACGTAACGTCCCGGCTGCTGCGTTGGAGGGTGACGTCGACGATGACCCGGGCCCCGAGGGCGGCGGCCAGATCCTTGGATCGGTCCCGATCCTTTTGGACCGCGGGATCGAGCCGACGGCTGAGCAGCTCCCGATGCAGATGCTCGGGCACCACCACGTGCACGCCTTCGGTGGCCTCGAGCCCTTCGCTCATCACCGCCGAGAGCCCCCAGATCGCCCAATCGTCGAACCTCGGGCCTTCATTGCGGATGGGAAGGATCGCGACCCTGCCTTCGGCTTCCAGGACCAGCTCGGGATCCGGCGGCGCGATCAGCCGGGTCGAGAGGGTGAGCCCGATACCTGCCACTGCCGCAAGCCCCAACAGCCAGGGCAACAACCGACGCAAAGGGCTTTCACGATTGAGGTTGCGTCGGGATCTCAAGCTGCCCGCGCGCAGTGGCTCCGAGCCTGAAGGTTGGGGCGGTTGCGGAAGCTCGGAGTCACCGGATGCTGGGTCCATGGAGAGCCTTTCCACGGGAGCCGACCGGGCTCCCGCAACTTTCGCCCGGGCCGAGGCGAGTCTAAACGTGAACCGATGGAAGACGATCGGCTACAATCAACCCGCCGATCCTATATCTTCCGCGGAGCACCAGATACCCATGGGCTTGGCCGTTGCCGACCTAGAAGGCAAATACGAAATCGTCGCCAAGCTCAAAGAGGGCGGCATGGGGGCGATCTACAAGGTTCGTCACCGCCTCCTCGAAGAGCTTCGGGTGGTGAAAGTCTTACGCTCCCAGCACGAGGGAGACGAAGAGCTGCGCCTGCGACTGGCTCGGGAAGCCCGTGCCGCCATTCAGCTGCGCCACCCCAACGTCGTTCAAATCTTCGATTTTTCCCTCGATGCCACCGGCGCCGGTCTGATCATCATGGAATATATCCATGGCTCGGACCTCACCTACCTGCTCAAGGAAGATCGCCGGCCGTCCCTGGCCCTATCCCTCGAGATCGCCCGCCAAAGCCTGCGCGCCCTCGGGTTTTTACATCGCCAAGGTTTCGTGCACCGCGACGTCTCACCGGACAATTTGATGTTGACGGTGGACGTCGAAGGTGAGCCTCTGATGAAGCTCATCGACTTGGGCATCGCCAAGAATCACGACGCCGAGCAAGATCTGACCGTCTCCGGCTCGTTCCTGGGCAAGTTCCGCTACGCCTCCCCCGAGCATTTCGGCGCCAAGGGACCCGACGGCACCGAGGCCCGCAGCGACCTCTACACCTTTGGTCTCGTATTCTACGAGCTGTTGACCGGCTGCTATCCCATGGCCGGAGACTCCACCTCCCAGCTGATCGCCGCCCACCTTTTCCAACCGCCCCTCGACTTCGAACAAACCGATCCCGAGGGCAAGGTTCCCGAGGCGGTTCGCCAGATGGTCCTACGATCCCTGGAGAAGAACGCCGAGGATCGATTTGAGGACGCCAAAACCTGGGTGGAGCAAATCGAGGAGCTGCAAAAGGACTATCCCCTAACGCCAACGGAGCTCGAGGAAGCCGTGCGTTTGGGCTGTCCCCCCGAAGGTTGGGCCCGGCCGGTTTCCGGCGATACTCAATGGCGCTTCAGCAAGCTCTTCGGCGACCCGACCTCCCAGGACGACGAGCAGTCCCGGTCGGGCCAGGGGGCCTCCCCGGGATCAGGATCCGGAATGTCCTCCGCCGACGGTGGCAACGCGCTCGACGTGTTGCTCGCCGGCGCACAGGCCCTGATGGAGCTGGGGGAGCCCGAACAAGCCCGACGCCAAGCCCGGATGATCCTGGACCTCGACCACGAGCATCCCGGTGCCTTAAAGCTGATCGAGCTGCTGGAGAGCCCTTTACCGGCCGAGGACGAGCCTCCGCCGACCCAGCCTCTGCCGACTCAGCCCCCTGAGGCTTCAACGCCCTCAGGCCAAGGGGATTCGGATCAGCCCTTGGTCCCTCCTCCAGTCTTCTCGTCAACGGGTTCATCCCAGCCCTCGGAGCCTCTGCCGTCGGGGGCGGTGGTCCGTTTCGACGAGCTGTTGAAGAGCGATCGATTGGTGGAAGCGGATCAGCTGATGGCCGAGCTGATCGCCACCCACGGACAGGTGCCTCCGCTACCGGATATGCGCCGCCGTTTGGACGAACGCTTTCAAGATCAGCTGGCGACAAAAATTCAAGAGCTGCTGGACGAAGCGGAGCAGCAAGTGGAGCAGGGCGAATACAACCAGGCCCTGGATCGACTCCGGGAAGCTCAAACACTGACTCCCGCCAAAGGCCCGCTACACGACAAGCTGACCCAGGGCGTTTTGCACCTCCAGCGAAAGATCGAGGCCCGGGAGCGGCGGAAGAAGATCGACCGGGTCGAGCAGAAGGTGCTCAAGCTGCTGCGCGTCGGCAACCTGGACGAAGCCCGCGAGCATCTTGCGCTGGCAAAACACAAATACGGTGACGACGACGTCTTCCACTCCCTGGGCCAAATCCTCGAGCGAGCGATCCAAGATCGCCAAAACGAGCTCGGCAGCGAAGCGGGCCGAGCCTTGGAGCTGGGTCGCTACAACACAGCCATCCGCTGCTTGGATGAAATGCTCGGGCTCGACCCCAACAACACTTGGATCCGCAGCCAGCTCGATCGAGCCCACCGGCTTCGCCAAGAATCGGAGCAAGAGGAGGAGCTGCGCCGACGGGAGGACGACGAGCGTCGGACGGACTTCGAGCATCTTGCCGCCATGATGACCCAGGGAGAGCTCGGAGAAGCTCACAAGATGCTGGAGATCTTGGCCCAACGCTGGGGCGACGCCATCGCAAAGCCGTGGCGAAAACGTCTCGATGAAAAGCGTCGAGTGGGGGCCCAAGAGCTGCTCAGCGAAGCCGAGCAATCCAGGGTCCACGGCGATCTGTTCAAAGCCCGATTGCTGGTGGCGGAAGCGAGCCGGATGGACCCGGACGACTCCGCCATTTCCCTCTTCGCCCGCATGCTGGACTCCGCGGCCCAGGAGAAGATCGCCGATGACCCGATCCCCCTCGATAGCGAGTCGGGGGTCCTACACACGATCGCCGAAATCGAGCGGTTGCGGGTCGAAGGCGAGCCCCTCAAGGCCTGGAAGGCGTTGCAACAGGCGATCGAGCACTTCGGCGAGCGCTCGGAGCTGGCAAACTTGCGCAAAGAGCTGGCCGAGCAGATCCTGGAAGAATCCGGCGGCGCGGTATAAGCAGGTCTCCCGGCAAGCACAGTCTGCCGACGGGCACAGTCTGCCGACGGGCCGGTCTGCCGACGGGCACGGTCTGCCGGCGGGCACGGTCTGCCGGCGGGCACGGTCTGCCGGCGGGCACAGTCTGCCGACGGGCACGGTCTGCCGGCGGGCACGGTCTGCCGATGGTCATGGTAAATTCGCTCCAGCCCACATCCCGGGCTCCGCGCGGCTCCCGGCAATCGACGGCCCGACCCAGCCCTAAGGCTGAGCATCTCCGCAAATCTTTCAAGACTTTCTGAAAGCAGCCCCATGATTCGAATCTTCTCAGCCAGCCTGATCGCAGCCATCGCCCTATTCTTCTGGGGCTTCTTATTTTGGACCGTGATCGAGCCGGTTGTGGGCGTGATTCAAACCGCCCCCGACGAAGCGACCCTCGCCGCGGACATCGCCCGTGGGCTGGAGCACGAAGGAACTTACTTCCTGCCCACGGACACCACGGACATGGACACGTGGCAACGGCGTCACGAGGCCGGCCCGTTGGTGACGGTGATGTTCAAACCCGGGGGTGCCAAAGCCATGGATCCGGCGGTCATGCTGCACGGATTCGTCCACATGCTGGTGAGCATTCTGTTGGCCGCCTTTCTGTTGCGGTGGATCGCCCGCTACCTCGGCTCCTACTCACAGCGCTGGGGATTCATGGTTTGGCTCGGCTTGATCGAAGCGGTTTTCTCTAATCTCGGTCGACCCATTTGGTACTTCCAACCTTGGGACTACCACGTGCTTCAAGCCGCCTACACCTTGACCTCATGGACCTTGGTCGGCGCGATCCTCGCCTGGTTCCTGCACGGCGACACTTGATCCCACGCACGCGATACGACACACGCTCAGGGCCCACCTTCATCATGCAACGAAAAACTCGACAACGTGCCGCCATGCAGGAGGCGATCCGCAATGCCGGTCGTCCACTGAGCCCGCAGGAGATCCTCGAAGAGACCCAAGAGGAGATTCCGGGCCTGGGATTGGCGACGGTATATCGCAACGTCAAAGCCATGGTGGACAGCCGGTGGCTCAAACCCGTCGAGCTTCCGGGATCGCCAGATCGATACGAGCTGGCGGGTCAGGATCACCACCACCACTTCCACTGCCGCCATTGCGACAAGGTCTACGACGTCGAAGGGTGCCCGGGCAACTTGTCGTCGATTACGCCCGAAGGTTTCGTCCTGGAATCCCACGAAATCGTGCTCTACGGCAGCTGCCCGGATTGCAACACCTCCGAGTGACGGAGCGGAGCCCGACCCCAGGCCCAAGACATGCAGATTTCCGTCGTCGATATCGGCAAGGTGCTCACCCGCACCTCCGGTTATCTACAAACCGTCGCCTCCCACTCGCTGCAACCGTATCGGGGCTGCGCTTTGGGCCATTCCCTTTGTGGGGTGAGCTGTTACGTCCAACATTCCCGTCACATCACCCGTGGACGGACGTGGGGTGACTTTCTCGAAGCCCGGCAAAACGCCGCGAGCTCCTATCTCCGCCACGTGCAGGCGGAACGCCGATGGGCGCGTCGGCATCGCAACGAATTCGCGATCTTCCTTTCCAGCGCCACCGAGCCTTTTCCACCTCAGGAGCGCCGCTTCGGCATCACCCGATCGGTGCTCGAAGCCATGGTCGAGCACCCTCCGGATCGCTTGATCCTGCAAACCCACAGCCACCAAATCGAGGGCGCGATCCCCCTGCTGAAGCGGCTGGCGGACGTTTGCGACCTGCGATGCCATCTTTCGATCGAGACCGACCGCGAGAGAGTGGCCGGCTTGCCGCGCCACGGCAGCCCGGTGGAGCGACGATTTCAAGCGGCCCGCCGACTGCGAGACGCGGGTCTTTTCACCGTGATCACGGTTTCACCGCTGTTGCCGATCGCCGACCCCGAGTCTTTCTTCCGTCGGATCGCCACCTCCGCCGATGCGGTGGTTCTCGACCACTTCATCGGCGGCGACGGCTCCAAGCACGGCTCACGAACCCGCCGAACTCGACTGCCCGGCGTCATGGAGGCGGTGCAGCCCGGAAGCTCCGAGCTGGACTATCGGGATCTCATGGCCGAGATTGCAGAGCGTCGGATGCCCGAACGAGTCGGGATATCGATCGACGGTTTTGCCGGGCGAAACATACGCGGGAACCCGTTTCCACGGCGTTTCCGCGGTCGGACGAAAGCTGAGCGCGCTGAAGGGTCGGGCAAGATAGGCGGCAGGCCTATCGGCGATTGAATCGCTCACGATAGGTCACGAGACCATCCTCCACCGCCCGCCGGATGTCATCATGCTTCTCTTCGGGAAATGCTTGAAGCATTCGGTCGAGAACCAGCTGAGCCACCTCCTCGGCACCTTTCAGCCGTTCTTCCGGTGACGAAGAATTGAGAGTTGCGAGAGCGGCTTGGTTGCGCTGCTGCCATTCACGAGCTGCTTTCCACAGGAAGCCGCGCAAAGGAACCGGCGAGATGCCCAATCTTTCGGATGCAAGCTCACCGAATACCTCCACCAGCTCCCGTTGGTCGTCGCTGAGGACCAGCTCGGAGAAAGAAGGCTCTTCGGGTAAATCCCTGTCTTCCATAGATAAGCCGGGGGCGAGTGTTGTGTGCTCGGAAAGCCGTTCCAGGCTTCAAAGTGTTGGGGACTCCAGAGCTGAGGATCTCTGAGCTCGGAATCTCGAAAAATTATCGAAGAAGGCCGCCACCGACCCCCTCATCATACCTTAGGCTACACACCCCAACCACGACCCGACCTGGGTTCCGTCAGGAAACGGATTTTCGGTGGGTCGGCGCGGCGACCCGCACGCACGGGTCATAGGCGCAAGACCTCGACGACGATCGCCGCCACTTCCAGCTCTAGGGCCTCATCTTGCTCCAGGACCAACGAAACTCGGCCGTCGCCCTCGAGAAGCTTCAAGCGGTAGGTGTCGAACCGGGCGTCGTGCTCCGGGGCCCACTCTCGAATCGCCGCCGCCTCGCCGAGCTCCGCGGACAGCTGGGGATGACGGACCAGCACCAACTCACCGGCGCGGGGTGCTCGACGCTCGATGCTCAGCACCAAGTCCGCTCCGACGGGCACTCGCGGCTCAAGGCAGGAATCCGAAGACCGACAGACCAGCAAACCCGGACCGGGGCCGAAGCGCCCTTCCGGAGCCACCCAAATCGAATGATCGGAATCCGCGCCTGGATCGAGCCCCAAACCCTCTTGGGACGCTTCCGACAACCATTGGGCCGCCTCGGAGACTCGGTCGAAGAAGGGCACGGCGTTGTCGAAGGGTTTCACCTCGTCCGCGGGCACCTCGGCCAAAGAGGGCCGGGTAATGCCCGAGTCTGCAAGGCTCTCTTCGAGCACATAGAACCGACGTTCTAGGATGTCCCGGGGCCCCACACCGCGGTGCTCCTTGCGCGCCTCCGCCTCGGCGGAGTCCAACGCCTGCCATCGCTGCTCCAATTGCTCGGCTTCGTCCCTCAGCTGAGTAGCGATCCGATCCAATGTACCGGCGGAGCAAGTCACCAGGTCCTGAAATCCGCCGTCGCTTTCCTCAGCCGAGGGCAGGTTGTCGGCCCAGCGCTTCACCCATCGGTCGAAGGGCGCGCCATGACGACCTTGGGCGCGCACCGCCTCCGCGCCGAAACCGAAACCCAAGGGTCGATCGAAGAGCCCGGGGTTCTTGGCTTTGGCCAGCTCCACCCAGGCCGAGCGCAACAACAAATCCGCCGCCCGCGACCGCAGCCCACGCCGCTCGGCCCATCGACGCTCTGCCTCCACTTGCGCCTGACCCTTCAGCACTTGACGCCGAGCCTTGGAAAACAGAGACGAGGCCGCGCCTTCCGCGGCCCGAGGCCAAGGACCCAACACAGCGTCCGAGCCGCGGTCCAAAATCTCCTGCAAACGCTCCAGGCGATCGATCACCTCTACCCCGCTGCCCCGCTCACGGACACCGATTTCAAGGCCACCTCCGCTCTTCGGGGCCGGCCCGATCCACACACTGACCGGCGCCGCCCCGGAAGTTCGGTAGAGACCCAGCCCTTGGGGATCGCTCTCCTGCCGCGGAGGTGGCACCGAAGCAACGACCGACTCGAAGACGGGATGGCCCCACGTCATCAGCTCCAGACTATAGGGATGCTCGGCGAAAAGAGACGGACGAAAGGTCACCCTTCGGCTTTCGCCGCCCCAAGCTAGCTGAAATACCCCGTCCGAGCCTGAATCCGGCTCGAAAAACGGGCCCACACATCGGGAGCCGACCACAAGGCGCTCCAAGACCTCCGGTGAAGCCGGATGCTCGAGATCGTGCTCTTCGAGCTCCGGCAGATCTGGATCCTCCGTAGGTTTCACCTCCAGCACATCCGGGGGTCGATGCTCGAAATCGTGCTCGATCTCCGCCATGCGATCTTTCATCCGCCGATCCCGTTGGTCCGCGGGAGAAAGGGCCAGCTCTTGTAAGGCCTCGCCGACCCGATGCAGGATCGGCTGTAGGCCTCCGACCACGGTTTGAAATCCGTCGATGCGGTCGGTCAGCCTTCGATAGATCTCCGCTTCCACGGTGTCGGAGTAGAAGTAGTTGAGGATCCACACGTCGGCATGTCGTTGCCCGATTCGATCGATTCGGCCGATCCGCTGCTCCACCTTCATCGGATTCCAGGGCATGTCGTAGTTGATCAGCACCCCACAGCTTTGCAAGTTCAAGCCCTCTCCCGCCGCCTCGGTGCAGATCAGGACCTGGATCTCGCCGGCACCGAATCGATGTTTGAGCTCCTCTTTGCCGACCCGGCGCCAGCTCAGGCCGCCTTGCCCGTCGGCGCTCTCACTGGGCAGCTCGCCCCCGCGCCCGGAATAGCAGGCCACCGAATAGCGAGCCCCCAAGACCTGCCGAAGATAGTCGACGGTATCCAGGTATTGGCTGAAGATCAGAACGCGATCCCTTTGCTGGAGCAGCCGCTCCAAGTCCTTGGTCAATCGGCCGAGCTTGGAATCGTCCGGCAGATCTTCGAGCGCCGCGAGCAGATCCTCCAAATAGCCCACCTCATCCTTGGACAGGCGCGAGGTGGACGGAAGCCTCGAATCCCGGGGCGAGGCCGTGTCGGAGACCTCACCGAAGAGGGAAATCTTGTCGAAGAGCTCGCCTTGGTGCCGGTCCGAGTCTTCGCCGAATCCCAGGTCGGCGGCGAAACCCATCCACGGCCCCTCGAATTCATCCACTTCCAACGGCGGCCCGGACCCACCGGCGCTTTCCAAATCCAGCGCCTCGGACCATTCCGGCAAGGGAGGGTCACTATGCCCTTGAATCAGGCGCAAGCGGCGCTCGAGACTTCTGCGCACAGCGAAAAAGGAGCTGGTCAGCCGACGACGATAGATCGTCATCACAAAACCCAAGCCGCTCCGACGGGCCTCGTAGCGGTGGTAGAAACGGCTCAAATAATCTTCGATCCGATCGTAGAGCCGGCGCTCCGGCGGAGATAGATCGATCCAGACGTTGCGCGGTCGACGTTCCGGCACCGCCGTGTGGAGCAGGCCCGAACGGTGGTATCTGCGCAATAGAGATCGGGTATTGCGCCAGACCATGGTGCGGGTCGGGGCGATCCGGCGCAGCAGACGGTCCAGCTCACCCTGGGATTCGGCATCCAGCCGGTCCAACCGGGCTCGCGCCTCGGCCGTATTCCCTCGGCGAGCTCCCTCGATCACCCCGGATACAGGATCGGAAACCGGCCCGAGATCTGCGCTTTCCACCAAAAAAGGCAAGAGGAAGGACCAATCTCGCGTTTCGAAGCTCCCTCGGATCTGCTCGAAATATCGAACGAACGCCTCCTGGCCGGCACCCCAACGCCCACCCATGCCGAGCAGCATGAGCAGATCCCAAACCTCCAAGGGATGGATTTGCATGGGGGTGGCGGTGAGCAGGTACAGGCAGCGGGTGCGGGCCACCAGTCCGCCGGGTCGATCGCGGCTGCCGGCCAGCAGCTCGAGCAAGCGATTGGGGCGTTGCTCTCCCCCCGCGTCCGACCGTCGCCGTCGTGCGTGGTGGGCCTCGTCGACAATCACCAGATCCCAGGGGTCGGCGCGCCAAAGCTCGCGGCTCCGCTGCCGGGTTCGGGCCAGCTGGGTAGATGCCAAGAAGAGATCGAATCGATTCCACGGATTGTCGTCGTTCCGGGGGCTCTCGAGCTCCGAGCCGTGGAGATCGAGGAAGCGCCCACCGGTGAAGATCGGCGCTGAAATCGCGACTTTCTCGTGCAGCTCCTCTTGCCATTGGCGCAACACGGCTTTCGGCACCAAAAGCAGCACTCGCCGGACCCGTCCGGAAAGCCACAGCTGACGCAAGCAAAGCGCGGCCTCAACGGTCTTGCCGAGGCCGACCTCGTCGCTGAAAAGGAAGCTCTGGGGATAGCGCTCCACCGTCCGCCGTACCACCCGGCGCTGATGGGGCCAGGGCGTGACCGGGCTGGACACAAGGGCGAGATCCGTGGCCGACGGCAGGTACGGCACCTGACGGATCAGCTCGAATAGAAGGCGCTCGGCCTGCTCGCTCGGTGTGGGTCTCGGAGAAGACGACAAGTTGCTGCTGATGGCTTTCAAGGTCCGGAGGTCCACGCCGTGGGTGACGACAAATCGGTGTTCAGCTTATCGTGACCTTGCCACGGAATGACCTGACAGAAATGGCACAATCCGTTGAAAAAGAGCAGATTCACGGAGATGCGGAAGCCCGAGCTCACCGGTGCCGACGGCGGATCCGTAGATCGACTTGAGACCGACGCACGGGCAAGCCATAATGCCACTAAACCGGTAAAGATCCCCCAATCCAGTGACCCACTCACCTTCTCACCCCACACCGCATCCTCCCGAAGACGCGGGACGCCCGAAGGCCGACGATCCTATTTTCGAAATAGGCCAGGTCTTCGCCGGGCGCTACCAAATCGAGCGGGAGCTCGGACGGGGTGGCATGGGAAGGGTCTTTAAAGCCCATGACGTGGTGCTGGACGTGGACATCGCGCTCAAGGTGCTGCCCGATCGCGATCCGACCCTCTACGAGCAGTTGGTCAACGAGGTCCGTCTGGCGCTCCAGGTCACTAGCCCCTTCGTCTGTCGGGTCTTCGATTTCGGCCAATCCGACGGCGAGACCTACCTCACTATGGAGTATGTCGACGGTGAGGACCTGCGATCCCTGTTGCGCAAGATCGGGCATTTTTCGAACGACAAAACCATCGAGCTCGCCCGTCAGGCTTGTAGCGGGCTGAGCGCCGCCCACGCCAAGGGCATTCTGCATCGGGATCTCAAACCCGCTAATTTGCTGATCAACGGCAAAGGTCTCTTGCAGATCACCGACTTCGGCATTTCGACCTTCGTCGACATGCCCCAATTCGTGCAAGGCGGCACTCCTGCATATATGGCTCCCGAGCTATTCAGGAGTGAGCCGGCCACGGTCCAAAGCGACATCTACTCCCTCGGGGTCACCCTCTTCGAGCTGGCCACGGGCAAACCCCTCTTTCGGGGCAGCTCTTTCCAAGACTTCGTCGGCCAGGAGCGCGATCCGAAGACCCTGGGCTTGGAAAAGGACCTGGCCGGCCTGCACCCGGATCTCGCCGAAACGATTCTTCGCTGCCTCGAGCCGTCCCCCAAGGAAAGGCCTCGATCGGCGCGGGACGTGGCCGCGGGACTACCCGGTGGGGATCTGGTTCGTCGAGCTTTGGACGCCGGCGAAACCCCGTCGCCCGAGGCGGTGGCCGGGGCCTTGACCGATCAACCGGGGACCGGAGGGGTGGTCAGCTTGTGGGTCGCCTTGTTGATCACCCTGGCTGCCCTCCCCCTGCTGACCGACTATGCGTATCCCAGCCGATCCCTTTGGACCCAAAAATCGCCGGCGGTGCTGGCCAACCGAGCGGGTGAGATCTTGTCCAGCTTGGGGCATGAGCTGCCGGTTGCGGATCGAGCTTGGGGATTCCGACCGGACTTCGCCACGTCCGGTGTCGCCGATGCCAACCTCTTCTGGTACCGGCAGTCGCCGACTCCCATGGTGCCTTCGGACTACCGTCGGGTTTCCGAAGAAGACCGCATCACCTACTACGACCCATCGCCGGTCAGCCTCGGCATGGTGCAAATGCTGGTCGACTCCATGGGTCGGCTGGTCACCCTCAAGGTGGTGACCTCGGCCATCGGCCTCGACTCGGGCAAAGATCCCGACGCGGATCCAGCTCCCGCCACGGATTGGAAGCCGGCGATGGCCGCCGCCGGCTTCTCGCCGGATCTCGCACAGACCGTGGACCCGCTCATCACACCGCCGTATTTCGCCCAAGAGCAACGAGCTTGGGAAATTCCGGATCCCCGGGTTCCGAGCCGGCGGTTGCGCATGGAAGCCGCCGCGCTCGACGGCAAGGTGGTTTTCGTCGACGTCCGGCCCACCGAAACCACCCCGGTACCCGGTCTGGCCTTGATGGCGAGCTTTGAGAGCGTTTACCTCGTGCTTTTTTTCATGCTCTCGGTGGTGCTGCCGGTGGCCGGCGCGATCCTGGCGCGACGCAATCTGTTGAAACGGCGGGGCGATCTCAGCGGAGCCAAACGCCTGGTGTTCTTTGTGGTGGCCGCCCAGCTCTGCCGTTGGCTCTTGGCAGCCGACCATGTGTCGATCCTCGACATCGAGGTCCAGAGGATCAATTTCCGCCTCGGCCGCATCCTGCTCGAAGCCCTCATGCTCTGGGTGGCCTACATTGCCTTCGAGCCGGCCATTCGACGCTTCTGGCACGAGCCGATCGTTTCGTGGAGCCGCCTGATCCAAGGTCGTTTCCGCGATCCGGTGGTCGGCCGCAGCGTGCTGGTCGGCACCTTGGTAGGCGCGATCTGGGCCCTGTTGAACGCCGCGGATCGAATCCTCGGCCGCAACCTCTCCCTGGATGTGGTGCCCGAGCTGTCCGTGGCTCTGCAGCTGGAAAACGTAATTTCTTTCCGCACCTTCTGGTCGACCGTGCTGGAAATGGCCTTAGACGCCCTCTATTTCGGCATTTTCGACATCTGCTTTTTGGTGGTGCTGCGCATCTGGACCCGCAGGCCGACCACCGCCATTCTCTCGTTCGTGCTCGTGCGCGGGGTCTGGGAAACCCTCAGCGGATCGAGCCCCGGCCTCTCTTGGTTGACCCTGGGCTTGGGCTTGGCCGGATTAGGTGCCTATTTGCTGGTGCGCTTTGGTCTGGTGGCCTACGTCGTCGCGTTCTTCAGCTACTTGCTGCTCAACCAAATTCCCCTCACCACCGCCAACAGCGCGTGGTTCGCGGGCCACGGCTTTATGGCCTTGGCTCTGGTGGGAGCGCTCGGCTCTTGGGGTTTCCACAGCGCCCTGGCCGGCAGACCCCTAGCCGGCAGCTGGCTCGATCTGCCGGAGCCCCAACCCGGCAGCCTCAACTAGCCCGGGCCAACCCCTATTCCAGCCGATCGTCTACTCCAGCTGATCGTCGACTCGGCGATAGTCTTCCTCGATCATCGCCTCGTATTCCTTGGCTCTCCGGCGGGTCCGCACCAGGAGCAGCACCACGACCACGATCAATACGGTGTAGATCACGGCCAGGAGCTCCAAGGACAGGCGTAGTACCCATCCACGAAATGCCTCCAACACGCTCACCCAGAGATTCGCACTGAGCAGCACCCCCAAACCCGCCGCCGCCAGCGGCGGGCCGAAGGGTGAGTGGGGTTGGCCGGAGATTCGATAGCAAACCAAGCCGTGAATCACGCCGAGCAGAAATCCCAAGGCTAGGGTGCCGAGCACACCCACGGGGCCGAGAAAGGCCCCGATCATCATCAAAAGCTTGCTGTCGCCCATGCCCATGACCTGCATCCCGACCATCAATCCGAAGGTCCAGCGGATCGTTTCGAGCACCAAGAACCCCAACAGAGCCCCGGCAAGGCTCAACAACAACCCTGAGGGAAGCTGCCCCACAGTCGAGCTCCACCAGGCGATCAGCAGACGATGCCATGGGGAAAAACCGATCAAGAAGTCGGGCTCGACACTATGCCAACCGATCGCCAACACCGTGCCGGAGAAGGTCAATCGATCCGGGATCAGCTTCACCAAATAGTCGGTGGCGGAAATCGCCAACAACAGGACGGCGAAGATCCACCAGAGCGGAAAGCTTCCGGGTCCTCCGAGCTGCAAAGTGAGCAGGGTGAAGACCAATGCCCCGAGGATCTCCAGCCAGGGTAAGGCAAAAGGCATGGACGCCCTATCCTTGAGACTCAGGATCGACGGCACCGCGAGCCGGATGGCGCGACCGATCAACGCACCTGCTCCGAGGGCGAGCACGACCGTCGAGACCATCGACATCACGAGGTCCGCTCGAAGCCGCAACGGCCGGGGCCGACGATGGGCCGGGTAGCGAAGAGGAAGGATCTATGAATCATGATTTTGACCGCGATTCCCACCGCGATTTCGGCAGTGATGCCTGCCGTGATTCCAAGGCCGCAGTCAACTCAGGAATAATACCTGGTGAAAGATGATGTTTAGTGCAGGAGATCATACTGGCGGCCTAGACACCTAGACAACTGCTCGCCGGCAACTCGACCATAGGACCCAAACCACTGAGCCTCACCACAGCCACTGAGCCTCACCGCCCCCGACCTCACCGCGAAACCTTCGTGGTGGTCGGTGACGAGCTCGCAGCCGGCGCCGGGCCTTTCGGTCTTTCCCGCCACCGCCAAATGTGGAGCTTCCCCGCCCAGGCGGCCTCGCGGTTGGGGTGGCCTATTCGTCCGCCGGAGCTACCGAGTGTGGGCATCGGTGCTCCGGTCGGCTCCGTGCCCGGCGGACCCAACCTGGGACTATCGCTTTCCGCGCCGCCCACGCACCCGATGGCCGACCCCTCACCCGCGGCTCTCGTCGCCCTGCCGGGCATCGGTTTTCATGAAGCGATCCATCGTCGGATCACCCGGCCCTTGGTCGGAAACGATCCGAACCAAGATCTTTTCAACTTGGCGCTGGGCCTTCCCGCACTGCTCGACGGTCGACGCGCCCTCACGCCGGTCGAGATGGCCGCTTCCCTACAGCCCCAAACCACCTTGATCTGCTTGGGCTATCACGAGACCTGCCGAGCCGCGACCGCCCTCGATCCCGCTTTGTTGCCACCCACTTCCTTGGTTCGGGAATCCCTGGAGCAGGCCTGTGCCACCCTCGGCCCAAGCCGACGCATCTTGTCGACGGTTCCCGATCCCCTGCTCAGCACCTTCTTTCTCAGCCGAGACATCGTGGGCCGCTGGTGGAAGGTCGAGCCGGAGGAGCTCGGCCGCCGATTCGAGTGGCAGCCGGAGCACCTGCTGCCGGCTTCCGCCCTGGGATCCGTCGGAGCCCGTCTCCGTCGGGACGGCTCGCCTCTCAGCTCCGAGCCCCCGTTCGCCTTGCTCACCCCATCCCTCGCCGCTGAGCTGCGGGAGGGCTTGGCAGCCATCAACCGCATCATTCGACAAACCGCCGATCGAGACGGAGCGCGGCTGCTCGATCTGGAATCGCTATTTCGAGAGCTCGCCGACCACGGGCTGAAGGTCGGGGACCGAAGCATCAACGCCGAGCCCGGCGGTGGATTCTTTTCCCTGACCAGCTTCCTTCCCGGTCCAGTCGGCCATGGAGTCATCGCCGAGGAGTTGGTCGAGCTGCTGCAAACCGAGCCCGGCATGGACCGAGATCCCTCGGATCGTCCGCGGCAAGAGCTCGCCTGGGAGATCCTTTTCGAGGCCGACGACCATCTGAAATTGGGAATGACCCCACCGCTTTCCCTCGGCGGCGGGCTTTCCCGCCCAAACACGAGCTCGGTCCAACTCACCGAAATCTTCACCAGGACCACCACCGAAGCTCCTTCTTGCTCGACAACGACCGACCTGAGCGATTTGCCGGCGGACCAGGAGCACCTCTTCGAGCTCGGTCCCGATGACGGCTGTTTGGACCGAATCCTCAGAGCCGAGGATCCGGATCTGATGTTCGGAGGTCCCGCGATCGGTCGTTCAGCGGCCCGGGGCAAGCTGCGACTTCGTTTTCTGCCGGGCGCGGAAAACACCACCGAATCAGACGTGGATCCGTGGGCTCGCTTTGAGCTGACTTTTGATCCGGAGCTCGACGTGGCCGCCGCCCCCCTCTCCGCGCCACAGATGTGGAGGCATGACCTACCCCCTAGCCGATTGCGCGGAACCTGGACCGGTCTCCTCCATCGGCAATCCGGCCGGATCCGCGAGCTGACCCTCGATTTCGGGCAAGACTGCCCGTTCCGAAACCGACTTTCCAACCTCAGCACTCAGCCGCCCGAGGATCGGCTCGACACCCGGCTCGACATTTCACGCAGCTCCGAGGGTGTGCTCCAGCTGAGCCTGGAGGTCACCTGGATCTCAAGCTGGGGTGGGCCGGAATCGGGCTCCGGCGCGAGACTTCCATGGCTCGCGGATGCGGCGGCCCCGAGCCCTGACGCCATGCCGACGGCTTACCTCAGCTGCCGACGGGTGACGTGGTCCCAACGGCTGCACCTCAGGGCCTCGGCCTCGTCGGCGTCTTCCGAAGGGGTCCAAGCCATGGCCTCCAGGGAGGTCCGTTCCACGGCCGGGGACCGCAGCACGGACCCCTCTCCTCTGCCCGCTCGCTCGTTCCTTGAGCTGACGTCCTTCTGCCACGACTCGAGGCTCAGCGCCTTCGCTCGGGTCGACGCTCCTCCAGCACGCGCCAACGTCGGATGGGCCCATCCCTTATTGGGTCGATGGGTCTTGCAGAGCGGCGAGCCGAGCGAGGGTCGGCTACCGATCTTGGTCCACCTCTTGCCGTTCGAGGCCTGCCACGGTCCTCCGGGCTGGCTGGGTTTCGACTCCGAGGTCCGGCTCGGTCGGCAGATGTATCCCCAACCGCCCCTTCGCCTCTCACCGCCTTGCCACTCGGTCAACATGTGCTCCTTGGATCGGCTCAGCGATGCAAGCGTCGGCCCCTTCGAGCTGACGCTGCAAGACGACCGGCGCCTGCTGACGGATCTCCTCAAGCTTCAGGAACCCTCGGGCGCGGCCAGCTTGACCTACCGGGGACGCGCCCGGCTCGAGGCGAAATCCGGGGGTGACCTCTACTTCTTGCTCGACCCGTCTTTTCATGGGTTCAACGAATTTTTCAGCGGGGATGCCGGCCCCCTGGAGACCTCCGAGGGGCAAGGACAACATCCCAGCCTGCACCTCGAGCCCGGCGGGATCTTCCCCGCCCCCCACGGCACCTCCGGTTACCCCGTACGGAACGAATCACGCCTCGACTTCGGCCTTCGGCTGACGGCGGGCCGCGGATTGCGAGCCCCATCGGGCAAGTTGAGCGGCGAGGAACGGCTGCTGTCCTCGACCCGACGTCTCTTCTCCTATCGCTACATGCTCTCGACCCGCGCGTCGGACCCGGCGATCTTTGAGCTCACCGACCACTCCCTCGGCGGAACCTTCGTGCTGAAGCATCTGGCTCACATCGTCTTCGGCAGCAGCCCGAGCTCCCGGGCCCGACGCACCCCAGACACCGTGACCTTCACCGGCTTCGGCACCTGGAGCTTGGATCCGGAAAGCGGACCGACCCATCGTATTTCGGCCCATCTCTGCCGGTCTCGCCACTCCCCGTTCATCGCCATCGCCATCGACGAAGGCCAGACGTCGTCCATCTGCACCGCATTCTGCGATTAAGCAGAAAAGGACGGTGCCCAAATCAGGCACCGTCCTCGGCAAGCTTCTCGGTTTTTGTCTTGGGATCGGCCGATCAGCCCATCAGATCCAACCCTCGGCTCAACAATCGAGCCGGAATGCTCACCCTGACGTCGGCATCGTCGCTGTGAACCACGATGTCGAAAGAGCGCCAATCCTTGGTGATCTTGACCTGCTCCCGGGCGCTTTCGACCTCCACCAACACCGATCCGGCCGGAATGCTCTCGAGCTCGGAAGCCAAGGCTTCAAGGGTGTCGTGGTACGGCGCGAGCTCCCTCCGAACCTCGGCCAGCTCGTCCTCCGGCATCAACCTCGGGGCGGCGAAGATCGCCAGGTCGAAGAGCAACGCCGGAACCGGGATCCAGAGGTCGACTCCTCCCTTCTCCTGCACGCTGACGGTGACCGTGCCGGTCGCGGCGACCGTCGCGCCGAAGACGAAGATCGGCATGAAGAGCACGAGAAGAGCGATGGCAATGAAGCGGGCCGGCCGACTTCGCTTCGGGCGATTCTGATTCGGACGTTCAGCTGGGTTCTGAGGGCTCATGACTTGCTCCTGCTTCTGCGCTTGATGCTTCAGTCGGCTTCGTTTTGGTCGTCGATCCAAATTCTCACGTTCTCGTTACCGTCGCGGATGGACACCAGATGTCCGCCGCCATGGTCCGCCAGGGCTTGGATCGCGGCCGAAAAATTCAAGGTGCCTTCGGGACCGGAGAAGAGACCGTCGACCACCGCCATGGGCAACTGAACATCGATCTCGGAGCCACCGTTTCTCACCTCGGTGGTTTTCACCAGCAGGTACTCACCCTCTTTCTTCACCGCCACTTTCTCGTCCCGGGTTTCAACCGTCGCGAAGGTCGCCTCGGGAGAATCTTTCAATGACTGCCAGAAAGCCCTGAGGTCTTGCCAGCTCATGTCGACATCGTCGATCGCCACTTGGATCTCGTTGTTGACCTCGGCGTTGACGTCCTCGGGGATCATGTTCAGAGCGGCTTCCATGAGCGAGAGGGGCAGGTTGACGGTCACTCGCTCGTCACCGTCGCCTTCGATCTTGACGTGCAGCCACTGGTCAGAGGCGAAGGCGGATGCGGATACCATCCAGGAAATCAAAACGGCGGATACGATGGATAACTTATGTTTCATGGTCATCTCCGAGCTTTCGAGCAGTATGGGGGCCTTGCGCGCTTGGGCCGGTTGTTTTCCCTAGGGTCAACGTTGTCTTCGTATGCAACAACGGACGCCGTCCTAGTTTTGTTACACACGGCTCGAAATTTTTCTTCGCCCGAGCCCGTCTTTTAGGCCCAAGCTATTTGTCGAACGCCGGCGGTTCGGGTATACTCGGAAGTTCCTAGGCGGCTTCGCGTCCCTGGCCACATCCCGCAAAGCCGTGCCGCACAAGGCTTCCAGCCCCATGCTCAACACCGCCCACCCGTCGGTCGGTCCAAGATAGGAAAACTTTCCCTTTAGCTCCCGGACTGCTGGCTCCGGATGGTTTCTTTCGGATCATCATCTCTCCAGCTCCAAGAACCTAAAATTTCAAGACGTTTCCGGAGGACGGTCATGTCCGATCCCACCGCGACACCTTCGCAAGCCCCCGACACTACCGACGGCGAGGCAAAAACCGAAGCTAGTGAAAGCCCGATTGAGGCTAAGGCTGAGCCCAGTGAGAACGCCGTAGAGGCCGCTCCCGAGGCAGAAGCCGAAGCCACCACCGAGCAAGAACAAACCGAGCCCGCGGCAGAAGCCAAAGCCGAGGAAGCCGAACCCGCGGCTGAGGCCAAAGCTGAAGAAGCCGAGCCTGCTGCTGAAGCCAAAGCTGAAGAGGTCGAGCCTGCTGCCGAAGCCGAAGCTGAGGAAGCCGAGCCCGCGGCAGAAGCCAAAGCCGAGGAAGCCGAACCCGCGGCTGAGGCCAAAGCTGAGGAAGCCGAGCCTGCTGCTGAAGCCAAAGCTGAAGAGGCCGAGCCCGCGGCAGAAGCCAAAGCTGAGGAAGCCGAGCCTGCTGCCGAAGCCAAGGCTGAAGAGGCTGAGAAAGCATCGGAAAAACCCGCCGAGGCTGCCGCCGCAAAAACCGACGAAGCAGCTGAAAAAGATTCCAAGGACGGCCCCTCGGGCCCGGCGCTCCAAAGCGAGGAGCTGGCTCAGCTCAACGCGGCCAAGGAGTCGAAGACCCCGGTCGTCGGCAGGGTCATCGGTTGGAATAAGGGCGGTTACCACGTCGCGGTCGACAAAGTCGCGGCTTTCTGCCCCGTTTCACAGATCGAGATCGGCAACCCCCGCAGCCCGAAGAAATATCTCGACAAAGAATTTCCCTTCCACGTCATCGAGGTGCAAAAGGACGGCCGCCGCGTCGTGCTCTCCAGGGCCTCGGCGTTGAAAGCGGAGCGTCAAGCCCAAGCCGCCAAGGTGCGCGAGAAGCTGAAACCCAATGCCGAAATGGAAGGGCGGGTCAGCTCGATCACCGATTTCGGCGCCTTCGTCGATCTCGGCGGTGGCATCGAGGGATTGGTGCACATTTCTGAAGTGAGCCGCCGCCGCGTGGAGCACGCCAAAGAGGTGCTCAAAGTCGGCCAACAGGTCAAGGTGGCGGTGCTCAAAGTCGAGAAGAACGGCAAACGCATCTCCCTTTCCATGAAACGGCTGGAGCCGGATCCCTGGAACGGCGTGCAGGAACGCTTCGCCGTGGGCGGGGAGTTCAAAGGCAAAGTCGTCCGGAAGACCGACTTCGGCCTGTTCGTCGAAGTCGAGCCGGGTCTCGAAGGCCTGGTCCACCAGAGCCGTCTGCCCCTGGGCACCACGCTTTCCGATGAGTCCCTCGAGCCGGGGGCCGAGATCAGCGGTTGGGTGCACGAGGTCGAGCGCAAACGCCGTCGCCTCTCCCTGTCCATGCGCCCGGTCGCCGAAGGCAACCCCTGGAAAGACGTTTCCGACCGCTATCCGGAAGGCGAGCTGGTCACCGGCAAAGTCGAACGTCTGGCCGACTTCGGTGCCTTCATCGAGCTCGAGCCCGGGCTGACCGGCCTGTTGCCCTTCTCGGTGGTGGGCGGTGTGGGCAACCCGAAGCGTCAATTCCAAGTGGGCAAAGAAGTGAAGGTCAAAGTTCTGGCCATTGACCGCGACAAGAAGCGGATCTCTTTGGGCACCGAGGCCTCGAAAGCCGAGGGCAGCATCCAGGACTACAAGGAGTACATGAAGAGTCAGGGCCGGGGCTCTTCCGAGAGCAAGGGTGGCGGTAGCGGCCTCAACGCCATGGCCGCCGCTTTGGCCAAGCTCAAGGACCAAATGGCCAGCCCGACCAATCAATAAGCTCGGCTCCCACAGCAGAGGCATCAGAAAAGGCGGGCTTCGGCCCGCCTTTTCTATTCTCAACCCTTCTGTATCGATCTTCCTGCCTCGAGGAGGATTGCCGATTACCAGTCTTTGAAAGGTCGGCTGACTAAATTAGCGTTCAAATATTTGGCATCGTGGGACACTTCCTCACCCACCCATTCGGGAAGATTGACCTCCTGCTGCTCGCTCTCCAGCTCCACCTCGGCGACGATCAACCCCTGGTTGACCCCGGCGAACTCGTCGATTTCCCAAAGCAGGCCGTCGTAGGTCACCAGGTGTCGGGTTTTCTCGATCACCCACGGCAGGCACAGATTCGAGAGCACCTCTTCGGCATCTTCTTTGGGAATGTCGACTTCAAATTCCAATCGACGGAGCCCCTCGCTCCGGCCCTTGATGGTCAAAACCGCCTTTTCACCCTTGGTCCGGACCCGCACGTTTCGCTCAGGATCGGTGCACAAATAGCCTTGGCGCATCTGTGTGCTTTTGTGCACGGCATCGCGCCATCGGTCGTTGCGGACCAAAAACTTCCTCTCGATTTCCTCCGCCATGCTCAAGCTCCCCCCGGAGAGATGCCCAAGCGGGCTTGAATCTCTCCCCACAGATTCAGATACGACTTCGCGGCCACGGTCCCGCCGGCAAAAACGGCCACCGGAGACCGCTCCACGCCCATCTGCTCGACCGCACTGGCACTCGGAATGAAGGTGTCGAAATAGGCATCCTGCGACTCCACCTGGGCCATGAGCTCTCGGTGCATTTTTTTGCGCCGGTCGACGATGGAGAAGAAGGGCCAAATCGGCAGATCTCCAAGCCCATTCGTGTCCAGATGCGATGTGAGCTGCTCCAAAGTGCGCACCGAAAGGGTGGTGGGGATCATCGGCACCAAAAGCGCGTCAACGGTATGAAATACCGCTTCAGAGGTGGTGGAGATCGACGGTGGGCAGTCCAGAAAGATCACATCGTACTCGTCGGCGACGGATTTCAGCATGCGCGAAAGCCAGCGCTCGCTTTTCTTGATCTCGTCCAAAGCCGAGTCCATCTTGCGGTAGGAGAAGTCGGCCGGCATCAGATCCAGAAGCTCGAAGTCGGTGCCCCGAATATGATCGTCGAGGGGATGGCCACCCTTGCCCTTCATCAACTTCTTGCGCCCTCCCGACACCTTGGGTTTGATTCGGAAGTAGAAGGTGGAGGCACCCTGGGGATCCAGGTCCCAAATCAGGGTTCTAAAACCCGCCAATGCCGATAGATAGCCCAAATTGACCGTCCCGGCCGTTTTCCCGACGCCACCTTTTAGGTTGTAAAGCGCGATCACTTTCACGAGCCATATCCTCGTTTTTGGGCACCCCCGACTCGCGGAAGGGCGCCGGTGCGTCTCATCTTCATGGGTTCTTTACTATCATGCCCATATGAAGAGATGATGTCGAAGGACGACCTGCGGCCACCTCGGTCGAACGGCGGCCGAAGCTGATTCGACCCGGCAATGGATCTCAGACATGACCGATCTCACCCCTTATCTCCGATTCGACCCCAAGTCTTGGGGGCATTTGCGCGCGTCCACGCCGATGACGCTCAAAGAATCCGATTTGGAGCAGCTGCGCGGCATCCATGAGAACGTCTCCTTGGAGGAGGTGGAGGCGATCTACCTGCCGCTTTCCCGCCTGCTCAATCTTTACGTGGCCGCCTCTCACAATCTTTTTCGCGCCACCGATGCCTTTCTCGGTCATCGCCAGCCGAAAGTGCCCTACATCATCGGGCTGGCGGGCAGCGTCGCGGTCGGCAAGAGCACCACCGCTCGCATTCTTCAAGCTCTGCTCGCTCGATGGCCGAGCCACCCCAAGGTCGACCTGGTCACCACCGACGGCTTTCTCTATCCGAACCGCGAGCTCGAGGCTCGCAACCTGATGCACCGCAAAGGATTCCCCGAAAGCTACGATGTCTCCGCCCTGCTGCGATTCTTGGTCGACCTCAAGTCCGGGCAAGAAGAAGCTCGAGCTCCGGTCTACAGCCATCAAGCCTACGATATTCTGAAAGACCACGATTTGGTGGTCCGCCGACCGGACATCGTGATCGTCGAAGGGTTGAACGTGCTGCAAACCAACGCCACCCACAATCTCGGTCGCTCCGCCCGGCTCTTCGTCTCGGATTTTTTCGATTTTTCTATCTTCGTCGACGCCGAGCCCGCGGTCATTCGGCAGTGGTACGTGCAACGATTCCTTCGGCTGCGCGAAACCGTCTTCACAGATCCGTCCTCCTATTTCCATCGCTACGCCGAGCTCGACGAGGCCCAAGCGACGGCCACGGCGGAACGCATCTGGGATGAAATCAACGGCCCGAATCTGGAAGAGAATATCGCTCCGACCCGCGAGCGGGCCGATCTGATCCTCGGCAAAGGGCCGAGCCACAGTATTCGGGAAGTCTTCCTACGCCGACTCTGAGCCATGCCGAGCTTGTGACCTCTTCGAAATCATCTCCCGTCTTTCCCCAGCATCCGATTCGTGTGGTCTCCCAGCGGACCGGGCTCAAGCCCGATTTGATCCGGGCTTGGGAGCGGCGATACGGTGCGATCAAACCCCGGCGCACCGCCGGTCGCCACCGCTTCTACTCCGACAAGGACATCGAGCGGCTGTTGCTCCTGCGCCGGGCGACATCCTCGGAGAGGTCCATTGGTCAGCTGGCCCAGCTGAGCGACGAGCAGCTGCGAGCCTTGATCGAAAATGATCGATCCCCCGAGCCGGCCCATCTGCCGGCACTTCCGGAGCAGAAGCCGGCCAACGTCTTTGACGAGGCCCTCAACGCCATCGCCGAGCTGAGCTCCGAAGCCCTTGCCGCCCGATTGGACCAAGCTGCTCTGAGGCTGGGTTACGCCCGGGCCCTCAGCGATTGGGTCGAGCCGCTGCTTGCCGAAGCCCGCGAGCGGCACCGGCTCGGCCGACTGAGGGAAGCCCATCTGCGTTTCGCGGAATGCGAGCTTCGCGCCTTCGTCCAGGGCTTGATGCGCCGCGCACCCCTGGACGCCGCGGCGCCACGGGTAGTGGTCGCCACCTTGATCGGCGACCGATGGGAGCTCGGCGCTCTTCTGATGGCTGCCCATGCGATCGGTGAGGGCTGGCGCGCCGTCTATCTCGGGACCGAGGTGCCGGCGGAGGAAATAGCCGCAGCTCGCAAGACGACCGAAGCGGTGGCGGTCATGCTCGACCTGCCCGCTCCGCCACGGTACCCAGAGACACGGTACCCAGAGACACGGTGCCCAGAGACACAGCACCCTGAGACGCAGCGCCCCGAACAACAAAACCCCGAGCCGAAAAGCCACACTCAAGGTGCCCAGCTGCGCGACCTACGTCGACGGCTCGGCTCCGACGTGCCGCTGTTGGTCGGAGGGCCGGCCCTTAGCGACCATGCTTCTTCATGGCGCTCCCCCGTCCTCGATGGTGAGGCTTTCGCACCCGCCCTGTCGGTGCAAAATCACGGCGAGCTGCGAACACTGCTCGTGCAGCTGCGGGCTCGACATCGAAGCCGCCGGTCTGCCAAGGATAGAGTGGACGCTGCCCAAAGCCCCCTGAGAGGCCCAGCCGGCGAAGATGTACCCATCGGCCACCGGGAGCTCCCGCTTTCCGCCGATGCTCGACACCACCGACACCTCGAGCCGTCCCTTTTGACCGAGGGTGGCGGCCTGAGGATCGGCTCTCTGCAATCGGTCCGACGGCTCGTCCACCGCCTCAACGAGCACCCTGACGTCCAGGACGGCCGAGAGCCCCTGTTTTTCGCCGGTCAGATCAAGGCGGCGGCCTTAATCCACGAGGTCCTGCACCATTGCATGCAAGCTTTCGATAGCGACCCATCCCATCCGTGGTCCACCTTGGCCGAGCATCGGCTGAGCCAACCGAGCACCGAGGCCTTGGTGGAGCGATTCGCCCGCCTTTTCCCTCCCCTCTCCAGCCACAACCAGCTCGCCGACCAAAGCTCCAAAGAGCTCGAAACGTCCCGTTGGGGCCGACTGCTGCGCCGACTCTTGGTGTTACGCCGGCTCAACGACAATCCAGCGCTCCAGGGAGCCCGGCGCCTCTTCGATGACCGGGACCTCAGAGACGATCCGGCCTATGACCAGGTCTGCCGGGATCTCGAGCAGGCGCTGGACGCCTTGTCCAGCCCAGAAGAAGGCTCCACGCTGCTCGACGAGCTGCTCGGGGCCCAACGGGCCGCCCCGGACGACCTGCCCCGACAGCTCCAACTTTGGCTCGAGACCTGCCCGAGGCTGACCGACGAGCTCGCGGATCGGCTGTGGCTGTGCCTCGATGTGCTGCATGAGGAGCGGGCTCCTAGGTGGGATGACATCCACCGACGACCGCTCGATTCCGAGCCTCGTCTTTCCGAGCCCGATACGGTAGACGCCCCGGCGAGCCTGGTTCCCACAGAGCGGCCTAGTCTTCCTTGGATGCGCGAGCTCGTGCTGATCACCAAGGATGTGCTCCTATGGCTCGACCAGCTGTCGTCCGCCCACGGCAAGGCGATCACTACCCTGGACCAGATTCCCGACCAGGAGCTCGAACGGCTGGCAGCCCTCGGCGTCACGGGAATTTGGTTGGTGGGCATCTGGAAGCGAAGCCCCGCATCACGCCGGATCCGTCGCAGGATGGGTGATGCTGAAGCCGTCGCGTCGCCCTACGCCATCGAGGACTACGAGGTGGCTCCGGAGCTCGGGGGTCGGCCGGCAAAAAAGGATCTCGAGCAACGGGCCCGGTCCCGCGGAATTCGGCTGGCTTGCGATCTGATGCCCAACCATACTGCCATCGACGGTCGTTGGTTGCTCGAGCATCCCGAACGCTTCATGCAAACCGCCGAGCGACCGTTCCCCAGCTACACATTCGACGGCGAAGATCTGTCGTCGGACCCGAGGGTCGCGATCTTCCTGGAAGATCACTATTCCGACCAAAGCGATGCTGCCGTGGTCTTCCAACGGGTGGATCGATCCACGGGAGAAACCCGTTTCATCTACCATGGCAACGATGGGAACAGCTTGCCTTGGAACGACACCGCCCAGCTCGATTTCAGCCGTGAGGACGTGCGACGAGCCCTGATCGAGCAGATCGTCGATTTGGCCCAGGAGTTTCCGATCCTGCGTCTGGGTGCTGCCATGACCTTGATTCAAAGGCACTATCAACGGCTGTGGTTTCCGGAGCCGGGCAAGGGCGGCGCCGTGCCGTCGCGGGCGGAGCACCAGATGACCCGGGAGCAATTTTCACGCTTTATGCCCCGTGAGCTGTGGCAGGAAGTCTTGGCGGAGGTCGCCGCACGGGCCCCTGGGACCCTGATCCTCGCTGAGGCGCTTTGGAATACCGAGACCTATTTCGCCCACGAGCTCGGCATGCATCGGGTCGACAGCTCGGCTTTCTTGGAGCTGCTCACCCAGGGACGTAACGACCAGCTGATCGAAAGCTTGAGGAGCGCCCTGGCCGCCGATCCGAGCCGCCTCGAAGGTTGGGCTCATTACCTGACTTACCCGGGTCAAATCCACGGGCAGCCCGCCGGGGACGACCGCTACTTCGCCCACTGCACCCTCTTGGCCACCCTGCCGGGGTGTCCGATCTTCAGTCACCGACAATTCGGGGATCCGACACCGGAGCCTGGGCGGAGCTCGGAGGCAATCCGAGCCGAGGATCCGCTCTCAACCTGCGCTGCTCACCAGCGCAAAATCGTACCTCTGCTCCGGGACCGCCGACTCTTCGCCCGCGCCGCCGGCCTGACCCTCTTTCCCGTGCACGGGGCGGAGGATGTGATCGCTTTCGTCAATGGCATGAAGCGGGAGATGCGATGGGTGGTGGTCAACAACAGCCCGGATCCCAAACGCGGCGTCGTTCACTGCTGCTTCAACCCTGAAAGTCCCGCTTCCGGCTCGACGGATCCGGCTCGCGCGGCCACCTTGGCGGAAGTGCTGCACATCCCCACCACGGGCCCATCCACCCTTGAGGATCTCCAGAGTGACCGTTCCTTTCAGGTCCACGGTGAGTCGGCGGCGGCCCATGGACTAAGCCTTGAGCTCGAGCCATGGGAAACCCGGGTCTTGAAGGTAGCTGAACAAGCGGATTAGGAAATCGCCGACACGGGCTCCGTCACAGGCGACAAGGTTTGGAGCCCTCCAGCAGCGGGACCTTGGTCTTTTTCGATACCTTGGTCCCTATCGATACCTTGGTCTTTCTCGACACCCTGGTCTTGGCCGACGCCTTGGTCTCGTTTTTCCGCCGGCTCGAGATCCACGACCTCCAGACGATGAGCCTCTTGAGCTTCCGGAGCCTCCCAATGGTCGAGCAGAAGCTCGAGGTCGCCCTCGCGGGCCTTGTCGGCCTCCAAAGCCGATCGCACAGATTCTGGGCTCGCTTCCAAATAGGTCAGCTGCACCGCGGCACCAAGCTCGGCAAAGAGACGGATCAAATGATCTCGAAGCTGACGACCGAGATTCATGTCCAGCCAGACAAAGGACTGGCCGCGCGACAGCATCTCGCGTGCTTGACCCCGCGCTTCGGAGATCACCGCACCTTGATTCTCTCGCCAAGTGATCCCGTGTTTTGCTCTGAGGGCGTCGATATCGAGGAGCGGCTCATCCGACAGATTGCGCTCCACCCAGCGCCGCTTGCCGGCACCCGGAAGGCCCGACATCAAGACGACTCGGGGCCCTTCGCCATCCACTAGGGCTCGGGGGTCGTCGGTCAGCTGGTGGAAGTATCGGAAGCGGGTGGCCGCCGAAGGAAAATCGAAGGCACGTTCGAAGCAGCCGAGCTCCGAGCAAATCTGCTCATAGGCTCGATGTCGATCGTCCAGATCTTGGGGATCGTCACAAATCCGTCCATCGGCATCGGCTCGTCCGAGGATGCCCAGCAGATCGCAACGCAGGGACTGGCTGATGGTCAGCACCTGCCGTTCCTGATGATCGCTGTCCCTCAGATAAAGCGGAACCATGTGATGCCGAACCAAGGCGCATATCCGCTCTCTCCGGCTCGCGGACACGCCGTCCGACCACAGCAGTCTTCGAGCCAACAACGCGCCACGACGGGCATGCCCTCGGGAGGTGACCCGCCCACCCGCTTGAACTTTGGTGCATTCGGGTTTGGCGGCATCGTGCAATAGGGCGGAAGCGAAGAGATCCTGTCTCAGGGTCTCGTCCAGTCGACCCCAGGAATCGAGCCCGACCATCGCCTCACAGACCATGCGCGTGTGAATCCAAACATCCCCCTCAGCATGGTAGCTGGGGTTCTGAGGACAGCCTTTCAGGTTGCGGATCCAAGCAAAGCGCGCATCGATTTCATCCCAAGGAACAGGACTTCCCGGTCCGGGACAAAGCTGAAAAATATCTACCATCTTCTCGAGTCGATCCTCCCCCGGAGGTGATTGCGTCCCAATCATCGACGGATCTTGTCGGCTTTTACAGTTGGTTTTTCAGAGCAGTGATCTCAGCTCTCGGAGCATCGCCCATCCTATTGTTCCGGCACTCAAATGTCCAACCGTTCAAGAAGCACGGAGCTGGGCTAGGCAAGACCATGTTTGCGCTTCAGGAAGTCGGCCAAACGCAAGGCGAGAGCTACGATCGTATAGGTTGGATTGACGAATCCACCGGTCGGAAATACCGAGCTGCTCGCCACGAAAAGGTTGTTCACACCATGGGCCTTGCAGTCGGCATCGACCACCCCCTTCTTGGGAGAAGGGTGCATGCGAGTCGTGCCCATGGGATGGGCGCCCAGGTAGCACGGTGCCGTGTAGAGCGGATCCGCGACACTCAAGTGCATCCTGCCACGGGCCAACCGACCGAATTCCATCGCCAGCAGCTCCAACGTCCGTCCGACGCTCTCATCCATCTGCTCGTTGCTTCGCCACTCCACCACCAGCCGCTGCTGCCCCAGGGGATCGCGCTCCGATCCCAAACGGACCCTGCTGTGATGCAGGGGCACATGCTCATTGTAGAGCTTGGCGCTGTAGATAGGCTTTGATCGACGGGCGGGACGGCTACCGCTGAGCACCGTTTGGTCGAGACCCCGGGCCAAACCGCCGACTTCTTGGGACAGCCCTCCGGCTTTGGCGGCTATCTCCTCCCGATCGAGCTCACTCAGTCGAACCCCGCAGTTGAGCATCTTCAAGCTCCGCTGGGCTTCGCGGTTAGGAGAAAACACATAGTAGGAGTAGTAGCGGACCGCATCTGCACCGGTGCCCTCCCAGGGGCGTCTTTTCTCCTGGGTCGGCACCAATTGCGCCGTCCGGGGCAAACGGGTGTGGTCCATGTAATAGCGCCCCAAGACATCGAAGTCGTTGGCGAGGCCAGCTTTCTGGACCTGATTCGAAGCTAAGAGAAGCCGGGCACAATCGAGGGCTCCGGCCGCGACGACAAATTCCTGGGCCTTGAATCTGAGCTCCCGGCCGGCGAAATTGCTTACCACCGCTTCCTCGATCCCAGCCCCGTCAGGGTAGGCCAGCAGCTCCAATACATTGGCATGGAGGTAGACCGTGACCCGCTCCGAGCTTTCCAGGTCATCACGGTAGAGCACACCGAATCGGGCTACCGGGTGGCTGCGGAATAGGGCCTTCGGAACGAAGCGAGTGAAGTCCGGGCCCGCGAGCCGGTTGTAGCCGACCAACGCCCCTTCGCGGCGGTAGGTCTTGAATGTTCGAATCTTCAATAAGGGAGCGGCACGCTGGTAGTAGGGAATCAGCTCCTCGGGACCGAACGGCCACCCACTGTCCGGAACCCAATCCCTGGCCTCGTAGTCGATCTCGTCCAAGGGTCTGCAGGTACCGGTCCAGATATCGGAAGTCCCTCCAAAGACTCGGCTTCTCGACGTCTGCAGGTAGGACTTATTTCGGTGCGGACCATCGAAAGTCCCGTCGAGAAGGCCGCTCGCGTTTTCGTCGGTTTCGAGGCCGCCGCTTTCCAGAAGCGCCACCCGGAGCCCGCTGTCTTTCAGAGCCAGCGCCAAGGAGACTCCTGCAAAGCCGGCCCCGATGACGCAAACGTCGGCACGCACCACGGTGCCGCTTTCCAACTGCCGACAATCCACGAGCACCCGGCTACCTTCCTATCTCGGCCACTGTAACTCGCCGCGTTCCATCATCAGTGCCACTAGCCCAGAAAAGCGGCATTCCGTTCGAGATAGAACCCAACCGTCGACACGAAAAATATTGCCCGTGGAGTAGTCGAGCCGAATCGTCTTGTCGAGCTGCTTCCATGGGTTGCCGCGAAGGTTCCCGTCTTCGTCCGCAAACGTCAAGGGTATCAGCAGCTCGGGATCGGATTCCCCGGGTGCTTGCTCCAAATACCGACGACCGAGGGCAGAGATGTCTTTGACATGGGGCAACACCTCGTCCACCTCGACAACCCACTCCTCGTAGTCGCGCTCGTGGGTAAAATAGCGCAAAGTGAGCCCGGCGCCACCCACGGCGCTCACCAAGCCGAGGGACGCCAACATTTTGCGCCGAGTCCAGGTATTCGACATGATCCATCTCCACTCGCCTACGCGGGTCTACCGACCCGATTTGAGCGCGCATCTCCTGCTCTTGATGGGCAGGGGTCCGACCCCAAAGGCAAATTCTTGCAGATAGCCGAAGATAAATCGAACGGATTGGAACGGCAGCGTCCCGGATCTTTGGATCCCGGCCGTGGATCGTTTGTTTGCACGCAAAGCTGCAGTTGCATCCCGATTTTCTGTTGCACTTTAAATTATCTTATGCAAAACTATCTATATTCTGCTCGGGGTTCGGCGAACCCTCTCTCTCCTCCTCCTTCAGGGTTCGCCGAACCGAATCTTTCTCTCCGTCCCCGGCCCGGCCTGCTCCAAGAAGCGGTGGGTGATCGATAATCATGTCGGCCCATCGCGATCCGCTCCCACCACTGCCCCCGCTCACCCGCGTTTTGCTGCTGATCCTCGGTTGGATTTTGGTCCTAGTAGGCATCGCCGGCTTGGTGCTACCCGGGCTCCAAGGCATCTTGACCATCTTGCTCGGCGGTGCCTTGCTCTCCCTGGTCAGTCGCTCAATCCTCTTGCTGATGCGTCGTTGCTTTGGCCGATGGCCCAGGGCTTGGCGCAAAATGCTCCGCCTGCGCCGACGCATTCATCGCTGGCTAACTGGCGGTCACCGCAATCAGAGCCAGACTGATCCATCCACTGACGACGACCCAAACGACTCGCCGGCCGGCGCGCAGAACGGCGCACCAGAGCCGAATCCGTCAAAACTTCAAGGGTAGGTCAGTGAGAGCGTTGGATGGGCCGCTGAAGATCTGAAGGGAGTCGCTTCAACGACACGAAAAAGGGCTGCTTTCCTCACCGAGGAAGCTCGCGGCCGCCAGTCGACCGACCTCCCAGCTACAGCCCATGCCGTGGCCGCCTAAGCCCGCGACCCAAAAGAGGCCCTCGACGTTTGGATCCCATCCGATGGTGAATCGGTGGTCGGAAGCGTGGGTTCGCAAACATGCCCACACGCGCCTGATCTTCGCTTCGGAAAACGTCGGCAGAGTCTTTAGAATCTTCTCCGCTAGAGCCTCGGACGCGCCATCGCTCACGTTTTCCTCGAAATGGCTGACGGCCTCTTCATCGCACATCGAGAACAACAAACCGCCGGACTCCGGTCTGAAATAGAGCTCCTGGTCTAGGTTCCACACAAACGGTTGATCCTCAGCCATCCCGTGCACGCCGTCGAGCACGAAGAGATGCCGTTTCAGTGGACGGTGCATTTGGGAATCCGAGCCGGCCCAGCCCGCGATCCGCGACACCCAAGCTCCCCCCGCGTTGACTAAGCGGTGGGTCTCGAACGTTCCACGGGAGGTCTCGACCCGGAACGTGGACCCGGTTTCGAGGCTCACCACCTCGCAGTCGGTGATCAGCTCGACACCACGCGCCCGAGCCTCTTCCAAATAGAAGCTCAACAACGCCCAATTGTCGATCACTCCATCACTCGGGGTGAGCAGCGCGCCATCGAACCGATGCCCTCGAAGCAGGGGTACTTTTTCGACGGCTTGCTCCGGGCTCAGGAGCTCGCCGGCGAGAAGATTCGGCTCTCTGACCGCCTCCAACTGCTCTGCTCGGCCGAGCAACAAGGACCCCACCTCCTGAAAACCGATACGCTCTCGAAGATCTCCGTAGGCCGCGCGGCTGGCCACGGCGAGTTTCCGAATGCCGGGATCTTCCACGGATTGAAGCAACAGAGCGGCGTTACGACCGGAGGCGTGGGCCCCGGGGGTCTTCTCTTGCTCCACGATGCAAATCGAGCCGGAGAAGGATGGGCTCCGGCTCAGGTGGAACGCGGTGGCGGCACCGGCAAAGCCGCTGCCGATGATCAGCACGTCATAGCTTCTTGTGGGCATATCAGTGGCAGAAATCAGAGAACAAAGAAGCCGGGCACGGGCCCGGCTTCTTCTCAGCACGACGAATCAGCCCGTCGGCATATGGAATATCAGTGAAAAGCTCAGTGACCACCGCCGTGGCCATGGTCTTCGCCGTGACCGGCTCCGTGCCCTTCACCGTGTCCATGACCACCTTCGTGACCACCGCCGTGGCCATGGTGTATCGGCGCCTCGACGGCCTTTCGCACATCGGGCTGCCAACCCTCGTAAGTGGTCGTCCCAGGCCGGGTCAGAACGTCCCCCACCAAGTAGGCGAAGAAGAGGAAGATCCAGAAGAATCCACCGAAGGCACACACTTTGACCAGCCGAGTCGCTTCTTTCACGTGCATGAAAATCAGGATCACCAGGCTTGCTTTGGTGATGGCGATGCCCAAGGCGATCAGGTTATCCCAAGGCTCGCCGAATTTCAGGTACGCCGCGGAAAACCAGGTCAGGGTGGTGAGGCCGAATAGAGCCAGCAAATTGAAAATATGCGGCTTCAACGAGTGTTCGTGGTGCTCGTCGTCGTGATGGTTGTCGGACATTTTCGGTCCACTCCTTCTGAGATTAGAACGACGGCGGATGAGCGCCAAGCAGGTAGAGGAAGGGGAAGAGGAAAATCCAAACAATATCGACGAAGTGCCAATAGAGGCCGAAACCTTCGACGAAGTTGTGGTTCTTCCGATCCCAAATCGCCCAAGACTTGCCCGTGTGCAAGCCGAAGAGCATCACGGCCATGATTCCCATACCGACAATCATGTGCAGCGCATGCAGGCCCGTCATGCCGAAGTAGAGAGCAAAGAAAATCTCGGTGCTCTCCGCGTGTGGAATGTCCTGCACCGGCGGGATGAAGTTGTACCCCGGGACCAAGTGATGGGCGAATTTCGCACCATATTCGAAATATTTCACGATCAGGAAGATGCCCCCGAAGAAGATTGTCCCATAGAGGCCGAGGGCAATCTTCTTCGGACCTTTGCTGTTCTGAGCCGCCCACACCGCGTAAACCATGGTGAAGGAGCTGCACAGCAGCACCAGCGTATTGAGAAATCCGATCGTCGTGTCCAGCTGCTGGCTACCCGCAACAAAGGCTTCCGGGTAGAGAGTCCGATAATTCACGTATGCGGCAAAGGCGCCGCCGAAGAACATCACCTCCTGAGCCAGGAACAGCCACATACCTAGGAAGGAGGTTTCCTTCTGCTGTTCATAGGTCTCGAAGTGATGATGCAGCTTCGATTCGCCGAGAGCTTGGGAAGACAAGGGTCCAGCTCCTTAGGTCACGATGCGCTGTGGGCGGCAGCCGGTTGACCGGCACCTTCCTGCGCGGGAGGGTGATACGTATAAGGATCTTCAGTGACGACCGGCATCGACTCAAAGTTGTGCAGGATCGGCGGCGACTGGGTCTGCCACTCGAGCCCGGAAGCACCCCACGGATTCGGCCCGGCGATCTCGCCCCGTTTCAGGGACCAAATCATGTAGAAGACCGGCAGGGCGTAACCGATCGCCAACACCGTGGCACCCGCGGTCGACATGACGTTGAGCACTTGGAACTCTTCCGGATACACGTGGTATCGACGAGGCATGCCCAAATACCCGAGGATAAATTGCGGGAAGAAGGTCAGGTTGAAACCGACGAAGATCAGCAGCGCCGACAAATGCGGGAAGAATCCGCGGGCCGAGCGCCCGAACATCTTCGGCCAGTAGAAGTGGAGACCGCCGAGATAACCGAAGAGCGCGCCGCCCACCATGATGTAGTGGAAGTGAGCCACCACAAAGTAGGTATCGTGCATGTGGATGTCGAGGCCCAGGGTTCCGAGCATCACACCGGTCAAGCCACCGATGGTAAACAGGCCGAGGAAGCCCAAGGCATAGAACATCGGCGTCGTATACGCGATCGACCCTCGATAGAGGGTCGCCCCCCAATTGAAGACCTTCACCGCCGATGGCACCGCCACCAACATGGTCAAGAAGGAGAAGACCAAGCTGGCGTACACCGACTGGCTCGACAGAAAGAGGTGGTGACCCCAAACTAAGAAGCCGATGATCGCAATACCCATGGAGCTGAAGGCCACGAAGTGGTAGCCGAAAATGGGCTTGCGAGTGAAGGTGGCGATGATCTCGCTCATCACACCCATGGACGGCAGGATCATGATGTACACCGCCGGATGGGAGTAGAACCAGAATAGATGCTGGAAGAGGACCGGGTCGCCGCCCAAGGCCGGGTCGAAGAACCCGAACTTAAACAACCGCTCCATGCCGACCAAAAGAATCGTGATCGCCAGCACCGGCGTGCCGAGCACCATGATCAAGCTGGTAGCGTAGTGCGCCCAGATGAAAAGGGGCAGTCGGAACCAAGTCATTCCCGGCGCGCGCATTCGGTGGATGGTCGCCATGAAGTTCACGCCGGTGAAAATCGACGAGAAGCCGTTGATGAAGATGCCCACCGCCACTGTGCTGACGTAGGAATTCGAGTAGGTGGTCGAGAACGGCGTGTAGAAAGTCCAACCCGTATCGACACCGCCCTTGAAGAGGGCGAAGAGGGCCAAGCTCGAGCCCATCAGGTACATGTACCAGCTCGCCAGGTTCAGCTTGGGGAACGCCACATCCTTGGCGCCGATCATCAGCGGGATGAAGAAGTTGCCGAGGGTTGCCGGAATCGACGGGATCAGGAAGAAGAAGATCATCATCACCGCGTGCATGGTGAACACACGGTTGTAAGTGTCGGGCTGGAACAGATCCCCTTCCGGGGTCACCAGCTCTAGGCGGATCATTCCCGCGTACATGCCGCCGATGGCGAAGAAGACCGACACCGAGATCAGGTAGAGGATACAAATCCTCTTATGGTCGGTGGTCAGCAGCCACGACTTCCAGCCGTGGGCCGCATTTAGGTAGTGTTCTTTCGGGAACTCGTGCTCAGCAGTCGTCCCATGCGTAGTCTGGCTCATTCGTGCTACTCCGCGCTCGCTTCCGTGGATTCCGTGCTTTCGGCGTCGGCGGCCTCGTCGTCATGGGACTCACCATGATCCGAGCTGCCGTGGCCTGAATTCTCGTTTGCATCCGCTTCGCTACCCAGGGATTTGATGTAGGCCACCAAGTGGGAAAGCCCTTCCTCGGTGATCTGGCCCTGGTAGGTGGGCATGAGGTTCTGATAGCCCGCCACCATCTTCGAAGACGGCCGAACGATCGACTCTCGCAGGTAGTTCTCGTCGCGGTTGACGCTGGCACCGTCGGCGAGGGTCACAGCGTTTCCGGCGATGCCCTTCAACGAAGGTCCTCGCAGGGTGTCACCGCTGTTCTCATGGCAGGTGTTACAAGCGTACTGCTGGAAAAGCTCCTCACCGGAGGCGACCGGCGACGAGCCGACAATGCCGCCGGCGAGCCAATCCTGATACTCGTCCTTCTCCATCACGGTCACCGTGCCGATCATTTGCGAATGCTCGGCACCGCAATACTCGGTGCAGAAGAGGTGATACTCACCGGTCTTGGTGGCTTCGAACCAAAGCTGGGTGTATCGCCCCGGCAAGACGTCCTGCTTCACCCGAAACGCCGGAATGAAGAAGCTGTGAATGACGTCCTCGGAGGTCATGGTGAGCTTGATCTTCTCTCCGATCGGCACGTGAAGGGTGTTGATCTCTCGATGCCCTTCCGGATGTTGGATTTTCCACATCCATTGCTTGCCTGTGACCAGGTATTCGCGAGCATCTTCTGGAATCGACACGCCGACCCAGAATACTTGGGCACCCCAGAAGAAGAGCAGCATGACGATCAAGAAAGGGATCACCGACCAGATGATCTCGAGCAGGGTGGAACCGTGAATCGGATCCCCCACCTGATTCTCTTCGGTACGGCGATACTTCACGAACATGAAGAGCACTGCGGCGAAAATCAGCAGCGTGAAAAACGCTGTCAACGCCAGAGTGAAGAAATACAGCGCATCGACCTTCGGCGCGAACGTCGATGCGCTTTCTGGAAATAGCGGGAAATCCAACATCTATGCGGCTCCTAACGTGTGCGACTGAGCGTCGTTCGCCGATCGATCTCTGCGGATGGCGATCCACACGAAGATGATCATTCCCAGCACGAAAACCGCGCCGGTGATTCGCAGAATCCTCATGGTCAGAACAGTGTATTTGCCGACCTGCGGATCGTAGCGATAGCAATAGAGAAGAATCTGATCGACCAGACTCCCGATCTGGTTCGACGATGCTTCCACCAAAGCCAGTCGCACGTCTTTCGGGGGATACTCGATGCCGTAAAAGTACTGTGAAAGCTTGCCTTCGGGGGTCACGATCATGATGCCGCTCGCATGGGCATATTCATCGGTGGCCGGTAGGTAGTCGTAACCGAATCCCGCGGCGTCGGCCACCTTCTGAATCTCCGCTTCGTCCCCGGTCAAGAAATGCCAACCCGAGCCCGTGTCCGGACGGCCGTAACGTTTGAGCGTCGCGGCCTTGGATTCGGTGGCCATGGCAGGGGTTTCGTCGGGGTCGATCGAAATAGCGACCACGTCGAAATCCTGCCCAGGGTTGAATTTCAGAATGTTGAAGCTCGTCGCCACCCCATTGAGGATCAGCGAGCAGAGCATGGGACATTCGAAGTAGACGAATGCGAGCACAACCGGCTTATCGCCGGTGAAGTAGTCTCCGAGCTTGACGGCGTTTCCGTCTTGATCCACGAACGGGACGTCCAGCGGCAGCTGATCGCCCAAATGCTGATCGATGCGGACTTGCTTCAGTGGACCGGGCATATCTTCCGGTTTGACAATCGGCTCGTCCGCCGCCACGGGAAGGCCGATCGTCGCAACGATCAGCATCCCCAACAGCGGGGCACAGCACGCTCGCAGGCGCAGCATATGCGCGAAGGGGCTCATCAGCCTTGGGCCTCTCCTTGCCCAGCGTCACCGTGGTCGGCTTCAGGTCCGTGCTCGGTGCCTGACGACTCGTCCGAGGCGGGCTCGGCTTCGACGTCGACCGGATCTTCCTGGGCGGGCTCAACGTCGGACGGGCTCGACTCCAATGAAGCCGCGACCAAATCCATGGCACGATCCACCGGAATGCGAACGATGCCGTTGAGCTGATCGTTCCACCCGTAGGTGCTGTTGTGCTCGGCCATCTCTTCCAGAAGATCGTCCATCTCGATCTCCGGCTTAGGCTGTAGCCAAGGAGTCGGCGGTAGACGCCGCTCGTTGGCTTCCGCCAAAGGAGACAGCTGGGCTTTCATGCCCCAGAACGTCTCGGGAATGTAATTGAGCGGAGCGCCCATCAGGAACCAGCAGAGCCCGAACGCGAAGGCAACGGACGCGACGATGGCGGCAGAGCCCCAATAGATCGGCCCCATGCTGATTTCGTCGTCCCAATTCTCACCCATCTTGCCCTGGTAATCTTCGGGGATGTTCTTGCGCCAAAGCTGTTGATCACCCATCGGCTAAGGCCTCCTTGATCACCGGCTCCTCGACAGGAACCAGCACCCGACCCGGGAGCTGCCCCAGGAAGTACCAGATCCACAAGCCGCCGATACCGACGAACGGGAAGATGTTGAAGGGGTGAAGCGTCAATCCACGGTCGCCGAAGAGGTTGGGGGCAACCTGCCAGTAGTAATCGAACCACCGGACGACGAGGATGAACAACGCGACGTTCATCAAGATTTTCGGTTTGAACTTCAGCCGTTGTTGGAGAAGGATCAGGAACGGCACGAAGAAGGAGAAGAACACCACCGCCACGGTGTATTGCTTCCAGCCCTCGGTGTTGCGGTAAGCGTACCAAATCACCTCCTCCGGCAAGTTACCGGACCAGATGATCAGGAACTGCGACACCGTGAAATAACCCCAGACCATGGTCAGGGCCAGCATCAGCTTGCCGTAGTCGTGGAAGTGGGTCTTGCGGATCAGCTGATCCAACGGCTTGCGGTTGCTGAGGAAGATCATCAGCGGCACCGAGAAGCACAACGCGGTCAACCCCTGCCAGACCAACATCTGAGGACCGTAAAGACTGGAGAACCAATGCGGGTCCGTGGACATCAACCAATCGATGCCGGCGAAAGTGGCGACCATGACGAAGGTCAGAAAGCCACCGGCGCTCCACTTCTGCATCTTGTCCCGGACCATCAGGTCACCGGTTTCGTCGAATTTCTTGCTCAACGAGGTGATCTTGTGGGCGAAGAACAGCCACAGGGCAAAGTAGATGACGTAGCGAATGTAGAAACCGGGAACGAAAGTCGCCATCCATTCCGGATTCGGCCCCTCGAAGTCCATCCAGAGCTTGAGGTATCCGGTCTTCTCCAAAATCAACAGGTCGTTCATGGCCTCGGGGCGAGTCCACGGGAACAACACCTGCATGCCGCCCACCAAGATCGGCAGACCCAAGAGGGCGAACACCCAAACACTGCGCCCGGCGGTCTGCTGCACCTTGTGCATTTGAATGCCCCAGCGGCCGCCGGAGAGGTTGGTCATCATGCAAATCATGAACAAGCCGAGCGCGATACCCAGCCAGTAGATCCAGCCGATCAGGTAGGCGATGAAATATTCCGTTTCACCCACCAACCCGTCCGGGCCTTTCATGAACCAGCCGGCAGCGGTCGCCAGCAAGCCGATGACGGCGGCGATCAGCGCCATCTGCCGAGGCTTGGCCAGATCGTCTGCCGGCTGCAGCTGGGCGTTGTCGATGGTCAAGCTTGTTTGCTCATCACTCATGACTGGAATCCCCGTGATCCGCAGCGAGGGCCTCGTGGAGCTCGTTCCGCACATCGGCAGGTAGCTCGTCGACGGTGCTGCCTTGGCTGAGCTGCAGGACCCGGATATACGCGGCAATCGCCCAGCGGTCGTCTTCCGGCACCTGCTTGCTGTAGGCGGGCATGATGCCGAAACCGTTGGTAGCAACGTCGTAGAAATACCCGAGGGGCATGTCCTTCAGCCGTTGCTCGTAGAGCGGTTGCGGTTGTTTAAAACCTCTGCGCACGATCATTCCGCGGCCGGAGCCGGAGGAGTCGTGGCAAACACTGCAGTAGATTTCGAATCGCTCCTGCCCGCGCTCCAACAGCTCACGCGAGCCTTGGATCTGGGCGGGCAGCGTCTCTACCCACTGGCCGGACTCATTGCGACCGAACCAGTAGTGGGTATCTTCCTTGAGCAGACCCCGGGCCACGGTGCCGGCCGGTAGCGGCTGGTTGGTGGTCCCGTTGTCGAACAGCTCACTGGCCTCGAAGGGCTCGTAGTAGGGCTGATCCTGCATATCTTGCCGACACCCGACGGTGCCCAGGGCAGCGACGGCGAGCATCAAGACGGCAAGTCGACGGACCCAGCCCCGTGGGGAGGTCCTGCGATCACCAATCGACATCCGTCACCTCCTGCGGGCTCAGGCCCTCGAGAAACGTCCGCGTGCCTTCTTGGTCGAATTTCGGATCCGCGGACTCGATGACCATGAAGAAGCGGTCGTCGGCAGCCCGATCGAAGCTGTCGACGTTAAAGACCGGATGGTAGGGCTGGGGCAGACCGTTGACCACGAACATGCCGATCACCGCGGAGAAAGCGCCGAAGAGCACCGTCAGCTCGAAGGTCACCGGAATGAACGCCGGCCAGCTGAAGTAGGGACGACCGCCGATGTTGAAACCGTAACCGTGGTACCCGAAGAGGGTGTTGGTCAGGTTCTGCAACGGCTCGAAGTAACCCATAGCCCAGCTCTGGAAGAGGAAACCGAAAGCGGCGCCGGTGAGACCACCGGCAAAGACGATTTTCGACACCACCGAGTGCTCGTGGTTGACCACCTCGTGGCTGATCTCTTCCACCGGATAGGGCATGAAAGCGTCGAGTTTGTCGTACCCTTCGGATTTGGCCGCTTTGACGGCATCGTAGAGCTCTTGAGGATTCAAGAACTCGGCCATGACGCCGTAGATGGGCGGTTTTTCTTGTTGGTTCGCCATCGTCAGGAGCTCCTAGTGATGGGATCCGCCCTTGACCTTCGCCTCCGGCAGGAGGATCTTGATCTCGGACATCGGAATCATCGGAACGAAGCGAATGAAGAGGAACATGAGGCTGAAGAAGAAGCCGATGGTTCCAAGGTACAACGCCCAGTCCCAGAAAGTGCCGGCGTAGCGATCCCAGCTCGAAGGCAGGAAGTCGCGGTGCAAGGACATGACCACGATCACGAAGCGCTCGAGCCACATGCCTATGCTGATGATGAAGGAGATGATCCACAACGCAACCACGCTCTGGCGCACCTTCTTGAACCACAGGGGCTGGATCGCGAGGAAGTTACAGAACACCAGCGACAACCAGGCCCAGTTGTAAGGACCGAAGGGACGGTTCTCGCCGACCACGAAGCGCTCGTAGGGATTGCCGCTGTAGTAGGCGTAGATGAACTCGCAGAGGTAGCCGTAACAGACGATCAAACCCGTCACCAAGGTCACCTTGGCCATGTTTTGAAGATGGCGCGAGGTCAGCATGTCTTCCAAGCCGTAGAGCTTGCGCACCGGAATCGCCACCAACATCACCATGGCGAAACCGGCGAACACCGCGCCTGCCACAAAGTAGGGCGGGAAGATGGTGGTGTGCCAACCCGGTAGCTGGGAGACCGAGAAGTCGAAGCTGATGATGGAGTGCACCGACAGCACCAGGGGCGTGGAAAGACCCGCCAACAGCAGGTAAGCCATTTCGTAGTGATGCCAATGGCGTGCGGAGCCGCGCCAGCCCATGCACAGGACGCCGTAGAGGCGTTTGAGCCAGAGCTTCTTGGCGCGGTTGCGCATGGTGCCGAGATCGGGCACCAATCCCACGTACCAGAACAGCAACGAAACCGTTCCGTAGGTGCTGATGGCGAACACATCCCACATCAGCGGGCTGCGGAAGTTCGGCCACAACATCATGGTGTTGGGATAAGGCAGCAGCCAGTAGGCGGCGACCCACGGACGACCGGTGTGCAGCAACGGGAACATCACCGCACAAGCCACCGCGAAAAGGGTCATCGCCTCAGCGAAGCGGTTGATCGAGTTGCGCCAATCTTGATTGAGCAGCAGCAAAATCGCGGAAATCAGCGTACCCGCGTGCCCGATACCGATCCACCAAACCAGGTTGATGATGGCGAAGCCCCAGGCAACCGGGATGTTCAAACCCCAGATACCGGTGCCTTTGAACACCAAGTAGGTGATCGCCGTCAGCAGCAAACCGACCAACGAGAAGCTGACCGCGAAGACGCCGAACATCCAGATCGGAGTTCGACCTTCGGGGATCATCGCGATCCGTTTGGTCACCGACGCCGCGTCGTGGCCCGGGGAGAGAATCTCTTTATCGCCCGGCGGCACGAGGATCGGATCCGCCGCCGCCGCGGAGCGTGTCTCCGGTGTCGACATCCTAAGTCCTCTCTATGGTTCCAGTATTCGAGAGCGGGAATCGCTTCCCACCTCGCTCCCCCGCCAAGCGGAGGGCGCTCGAGTTTCTATGAATTGAAATCAATGTTCCGCGGCTCCGTGGTCTTCGGTCCCACCGTGCCCGTGACCACCGTGTCCGTGACCACCGTGACCATGGCCCTCGGCACTGTGGCCGGCACCGTGATCCGCGGCGTGACCACCATGGCCATGCCCAGCACCGTGGCCGGCTCCGTGACCATGGCCACCGCCGTGATCGCCACCGTGGTGACGCTCTTCGACCAACGGACGATTCGGGAAGAGACGCGCCCAAAGCTCGGGGTTCGGATTGCGTACACGACCGAGGTAGGTGGTGCGCGGACGAGTTCCCAGCTCTTCGAGCAGACCGTAATCGAGCCCCGAGGCCTTCGCCTTCGAGACCGCCGACTCTTTGTCCGACAAGTCGCCGAAAATGATCGAGTCCGAAGGACAAGCCTGCTGGCACGCGGTGACCACGTCGCCTTCTTGGATCCGCTCACCGTCACGGTGACGCTCGATGCGCGCATGGTTGATGCGCTGCACGCAGTAGGTGCATTTCTCCATCACACCACGGCTGCGAACGGTGACGTCCGGGTTGCGGCCGAGCTTCAGCTGCGGCGTATCGAAGTCCTGGTACAGCAGGAAGTTGAAACGGCGCACCTTATACGGGCAGTTGTTGGAGCAATAACGGGTTCCGACGCAGCGGTTGTACACCATGTCGTTGAGACCTTCGTCACTGTGCACTGTCGCGGCCACCGGACAGACCACCTCGCAGGGAGCCTGCTCGCACTGCATGCAGGGCACCGGCTGGGAGAGGATCTCGTCGACATCGTTCGGATCGTCACCGGAGAAGTAACGGTCGACGCGGATCCAGTGTAGCTCGCGACCGCGTCGGACCTCTTCTTTGCCGATCGCCGGAATGTTGTTCTCCGACACACAGGCCATCAAACATGCGTTACAACCCGAGCACGACGTCAGGTCGATGGACATGCCCCAACGATAGGAGTCGTAGGGATAGTCATCGCCCGGCATCAAGGTCTTGTCGATGTCGAAATGGTGATGGATGTTGAGCGGCGCGTCGGGGTGCGCTTGGTAGGTCTGCACGTTGGTCGAGCGGATCGGCTCACGGCCTTCCATCGAGTGATGGTCCTGGGTGCAGGCGATGAGGTATTTCTTACCAGTGGAGCTGACCTTGGGATCGGCCGCTTGCCACAGAGCGTTTGAGGCGCGCAGAGCATTGGCATTGAAACCCGTGCCCGTAGCCACCGCGCCGGCGGTGCCGCGACCGTAACCGAGGTGCAAGCCGAAGGTGTCGTCGGCCATGCCCGGAACCACCCAAACCGCGACCTCCAGGGAGCGTCCACCGACCTCCAGGGTCACCAGTGGCGCTTTGTCCCGCTGCTCGTTGCCGGGCAGCAGGTTCTTGCCCAGCTTGGCCTCGGCGGTTGCCGGGCTCATCAGCAGGGCATTGTCCCAGGTGAGCTTGGTGATCGGCTTAGGGCATTCCTGCAGCCAAGCGTTGTTGGTGTAGCGACCGTCGAGCACGTTGGGATCCGGACGGAACATCAGCTCGACAGCGGCCGGGGTCTTCGACGCCACGGCCGAAGCCGCGGCGGAGGCATCGACCGACGCCACCTTGGCGACCGCCTCGGTGCCGATGACGAAACCGTCGTGCAAGGAGCGACGCCAGAACTTGGTGAAGCTCGAGGCGGCTCCGGCCGCCGCCCCTTGGCCAGAGTGCCATGTGGACCAGGTGTCGGACACCAATTGCTCAGCGGTTTTCTGATGGCCGAGCAGCGCCGCCAACACCTCGACGCCCGTGCGGGAGTCGTAGAGGGGATTGACGATCGGCTGCACCAAACAAGCGGATCCGTCGCCGCTGAGCAGGTCGCCCCAGCTCTCGAGACAATGGGATTCAGGAATGTGCCAATGGCACAGCTCGCCGGTTTCATCGACGAACGGCCCATGGTGGATGCGGACCGTGGCTTTGCGCATGGCAGCGCCGAAGTCGACGTCAGCCGGGCTGTCGTAAACCGGGTTGACTCCACCGAGCATCATCAAGGTGGACACCTTGCCGCCTTCGAGATCGGCCACCAGCTCATCGCAGGCCAAGCCTTCGACGGCCAAGCTCTCGTGCAGCATGACGGTGGTACCGAGATTTCCGAGCTTGTCGTTGATCGCCAATCCCAGGGCGTGTAGATCGGCGTCCAGGTAGCTACCGACCACCACCGCCGAGCTGCCGGCGTGGGCCTGTAGATCCTTGGCCACCTCTTCCACCCAAGCGGTGAAGCGCTCGTCGCCGCCGGCCGGAGCCGAGGCACCCGCAACGCCCAGCTGGGCCGCCAGGGCGACCAGGAATTGCCCCATCTGGGTGGGCTTGACCGCCAAGCGATGATCCGCCACGGTGCTGATGCCGTGGGGCATCGATTCCACCGAGTAGAGGCGGCTCATATTTTCGGCGCCCGCTAGATCGTGGGCTTTGCGCCGGCTGGAGAAGTCTTTGGAGTAGCGGACCGAATTGGGCCCTTCGGCGGTGAAGTCGGCGTCTACCGCGACCACCACGTCGGCGGCCTTGAAGTCGTAGAAGAGCTCACCGCCGGAGCCCGTGGCCTGGCGGATGCCTTCGGCAGCGTTGCCGAGCAGCGGCTCGTGCACATAGTGCTTGGCTTGCGGCATGGCGGCCAACAGCTCGTCGAGCAAACGCTTGAAGGTCGGCGAGGTCATCGCCGGGGTGACCAGCGCCAAGCCGTCGCCGGAGGTACCGGTCAACGCCGTGCGAAGGCCGTTGGCTTGGGTGCGGAAGGCTTCCCAAGTGCGGATCTGCCCGAGATGGGTAATCGCTTGGGAGCGGTCCGGATCGTACAGGTTGAGGGTCTCGGCCTGGGTGATGGCGTCCGTTCCGCCCTGGCTCGCCGGATGCTCCGGATTGCCTTCGAGCTTGGTGGGACGCCCCATGTGGCTCTCCGCCAGCACCGGCATCGCGTAACCTGTTCGCGACACCGAGGTGGCGAAGAACAGGGGCTTGCCGGGAACAATGTCCTCGGGCTGGCGGACGTAGGGAATCACCTTTTCCGGCGGCTGCTTGGTGCAAGCCGTCAGACCGGCGATGCCGAGGGAAGCTCCGGAAAGCTGTAGAAAGCGGCGCCGATCTACGGAGCTCAGCTCAGCAGCTTGGCGCGGCAGCTCACGGTGCAGCATCTCTTGGAACGACGGCGTCTCCGCCAATTGCTCGAGGCTGCGCCACATCTTCTGACCCTTCTTATCGGCCAAGTGGTCGCGCGCCTCTTGCAAGCTGTCCAGACGCTCGGGCGCCGGACTCGCGGACTCGTCCTCGGACCGAATGGTATGGATCGTCGAATCGATATCCTTCATCGGTATCTTCTCTTGTCAGGGCCTGGCATGGGGACCATAGCGAAGCTCGGTCCCATCAGCGATGGCAAGTGGAGCAGCTGAACAGCCGCTGACGGTCGGCAAGATTGGCCTCTGCGGCCAGGTGGGCGTAATACTCGTCGCCGGCATCTTCCGGCGGCTCCCAGCGGAAATTGGTCACCTCGGAGGGTGGGCGCAAATTCGGGGTCGGATCGCGGTGGCAATCCAAGCACCAAGACATTTGCAGCGATGCGCCGCGTTTGATCAGCGGCATTTCGTTCACATCCCCGTGGCAGGAGAAACAAGCTACGCCTTTGGCCACGTGAATCGAGTGGTCGAAATAGACGTAATCGGGAAGGTCATGGACCCGATTCCACTCGATGGGCTCGTTGTTGCGGTAGCTCGCCCGAACCGGCTCCAGCATCGGGCTGTCGGCCCAGATCTGGCTGTGGCAGTTCATGCACAGCTCGGTAGGGGGAATGTTGGCGGACCGCGACCGTTCCACGGTGTAGTGGCAGTATCGGCAATCGATACCCATTGCCGCCGTGTGGTGGTCGTGGGAGAACTTGATCGGCTGAGTGTAGATCACGTTCTCATTGGTCTTGTAGGGAGAGCGTTCAAACGCCATCACGAGGGTAACCCCTCCTCCCGCCAAGAGAGCGGCGAGCACTATGCTCAGCTTCGAATAGATGTTGCTACTGGGACCGAAGATCTGTGCCATCGCAGTCCTGTTCTTACGTCTAGCTTCAAGGTGGCAGTCCGACCGAGTCGCGAAATTTCGCGGTAGGTGGTCCGACCGCAACGCGGGTCTCGCGGATGTTCTGGGGGGCGGTTGCCGCACCCACGCACGGGGCACGCACAACGCTTCTTGATGGGAGCATACCCCAATCAAGCGCCGTTTTGGAGGAGCTTGTGAAATTTTTCACAAGCTCGGCTCTGTGGATGCCGGATCTTAACTCAGATGCGGGGCTTTTTGGGGGAATTTTCTCATCCGGGAGCCCCTCAGATGCGAAAACACCTTGAATTCAGGGCCTTAGAGAGAGATCGAGAGCGTGAGCTTGCCCCACCTTAAACAGCACCGATTTAGTCCTAAATATTAATAAGTACCCATTTGGTACTTATTCATAAATAGCTCTAAACCCGTGATTGACCAAGGACCCATCTCAAGGGGTCGGTCGGCCTGCTCAAGCTCTTCCGTCGCACGCTAAAAGTCGCAAGTTAAAATCAAGTCATGAGCGACCCATTTCCCGACACCCGCGGCCCTTTTACCGCCGATCATATTCGGCCGGGTGATCCCTACGAGCTGTCCAACGGGCACACCATTCGTTGTATGGGAGCCGGGGGACGGGGATCCGGCGCCAGCGCGGTCGGCGCGGCGGTGCTGAAAAGCGACCCCGACGTTCAGGAAGCCGGCGTCGATACCGGCTATTCGCCGAAGCCTGGAACCTTGCGAGCCCCGGACATCGCCGTCGGCAACGTGCCCAAAGAGCCGGGGTGGGTGAAGGGTGTCCCGCCCCTGGCCGTGGAATACGCCGACACCGGCCAGGACGAAGCCGATCTGAAAACCAAGATCCACGAGCTTCTAGAAGCCGGGACCCGATGGATCTGGGTCGTGCGCCTTCACGGGCCGCGGCGGGTGGAGATCCACGAGCCCGGCAAATCCGAGCGCCTCGCCCACTCCGGCGACGATCTCGAAGCCCCGGGAGTGCTGCGCAATCCAGTGCCCGTCGACGCTCTCTACGATTGGGAAGTGGGCAGCCGCGTCACCCTGCGAAACCTTCTACAACGCCAAGGTTACGACGACCTCGAGGCGGTTCGCGCGGAAGGGCAAGCCGAAGGCCATGCCCAAGGTCGCGCTGAAGGTGAGATCCACACCCTGGGCAAGGCGATCCTCAGTGTGCTGAAGGCCCGAGGCCTCGAAGTCGATGCGGCAAAGGAAGCCGAGATTCGCGAATGTCGAGACCTCTCGACCTTGGAAGCTTGGCTGGCCAAGGCCGCTCTAGTGGAATCCACCGAGGACCTTCTCTGAGCCGGCTTCTCTAGTCCGACAGGCTCAGCCGGAAGCGCGCAGGGTCGAAGCTGGATCGATGCCCGAAGCTTCCAAAGCCGGTGCCAGGACCGCGTGCATGCCAAAAAGCCAGATCATCAGCACGGCTCCGGCGTAGATCCAGGGATCGGTGGGCGACACCTGATAGAGCACGGACTCCACCCAGACCGTGATCGGCACGGCCGCCAACGCGCCGAGCCCCGCTCCGACCGTCAATCTCCACGCACCCAAGCCCATCACCTGCTTCAAGATATCTCCGCGGCCCGCACCCAAGGCCAGACGGATGCCCAGCTCCCGAGCCCGTTGTCTAGACGCAGCGGCGACCAAAGCATAGAGCCCAGCCAAGGTAAGCCCCAAGGAAACCAGGCCGAAGAGTCCGAAGAGGCCTGCGAAACCATCGTAGAGCCAGCGTCGCTGTTGCACGACGCTGCTCAGGGTCTTGATATCGAAGCTCCCAGCGGTGCGATCGACCGTGGAAACCGCCTCTCGGAGCCGATGGGGCGTCGGAGCCGCGTCGCGGCCCGCGACCACCATCACCATGGACGCCCGCGGTCTCTGACCCGAAGGCAGGTAGAGCGTGGCTTCGCTGCGTGGGTCGTCGACCGGACCCATCACCAAATCCTCAACCACGCCCACCACTTCGAAAGCCGACGGGTCGTCATCAGCCCACTGGACCTTCTGCCCCTCCGCTGGACCGGGGGCCAAATGTTTCTCCGCAAAGCTACGGCTGACGATCGCAACGGGTGGGCCGTCGATGCTGTCGAGGTGATCGGCAAAGCCCCTGCCGCTCACCATGTCGACCCCCAGAGCCGCAAAGTAGTAGGGGCTGACCACACTCCACCGAGCGGCATAGCCGTCCTCCCTACCGACCGTCGACATCTGACGCCAGAAGCTACCGTCCGCGGGCCCAGTGCTCGCGAATCCCACCGCCTCCACGTCGGGCTGCGCGAGTAACTGCTGGCGCACGCCATCGAAAAAACGTCGAGCGGAATCGCCGTCCGACGCTCGCAACAACGACACCTTGGCCACCACGCGGTGGTCTGTCTCGAATCCCAAATTCACCGCCGAAAGGTTGCGGATGCTGCTCACCATGAGCCAAGAAATCACCAACAGCACGGTGGCCAACGCCACCTCCGCGACCACCAGCAAATCGGCGATCTTCACCCCCTGACCGCTGGTGTTGCCGCCGGAGCCCTGGCGCAGGGCGTCGGTCGGCTCCACCCTGCCCGCCCACCAAGCGGGAAGGACCGCGGCGATGAGGGTCGATGCCACCGCCAGCACCAGCACTCCGGCCAACACCCACGGATCGAGCCTCGGCTCCGCCCAAAAACCCTGGAGCACCTGCCCACGGCCGAGAAAATCGACCGCTTCAGTGATCAGCGCCGAAGCGCCGGCCAAACCCAAAACCGTACCAAGGCCGGCCAATGCCGCCGCCTCGCCCAAGGCAAAGGTCGTCAGTCGACCGGGCAAGGCGCCGAGCGCCACGCGAATGGCGGTCTCCCGTCCCTTGCGGATCGTGCGGGTCAGCATCAAACCCGCCACATTGAGGCACGCGATCCCCAGCATGGCGAGCACCGCGATCACCATGGGTGTGACCGCCTTCTTGAGCTGTGGATCCGCTTGGGACGCGACGAACGGTTCCAGCAGCACCCTCCTGGCGGCACGGCCGTCGTCCCGGGTCGACGGCTCGACCAAACCCGCGCTCAACATCTCCAGCTCGGCCCGACCGATTCTCGGCCCATCCTTCGGAATCGCGAGAACGTTCAGATACCCGTCCCCGCCCGGATTCGAAGCATTCAAGCGCAGAGGTACCCAAAGCTGCTGACTATGAGGAAACTCAAACCCTTCCGGGGCCACGCCGATCACCGTGGCGACCCGACCATTGATCGAGATCCGCGCGCCCACCGCGCTGTCGACCTCCGCACCCGGTCCCTGCGGAACCCGTCCTTGGAGAAAGTGGCGCTGCCACAGCCGATGACCGATCACCGCCACATCCGGAGCACCGGGTTTCTCGTCCTCCGTTTCGATCCAACGACCCGCGAGGGGTCGCACGCCGGTCAAAGCGAGCAGCTCCGAGGTCACCTCCGCGGCGACATAAACCTCGGTTGGTCCGGTTTCGGCGGTGACGAACGACATATGCATGGAATAAGCCGTCAGGGTCTCGAAGGATGTCTGGCCCCGGCGCCAATGGAGCAGCTCCTCAGGAGAAACCGGCCCCCAGCCGGCTCCGCCGTCCACCCCACGGGAAGTCTTCACATGAACCCATCGTTCCGCCCCCTCGAACGGCGCAGGACGGACCAGCACGCCGTAGACCAGACTGAGCAGAGTCGTCGCCAACGCCATGCCCACGGCCATGATCAACACACAGGCAAGCCCGAGTGCCGGCTGCTTGAGCACCAACCTCAATCCGGATTTGAAACCAGCTAGAAACGTCATCCCATTCCTTAAGCAAAAGCCTCCAACACCTTCAGCACTTTGCGTGCGATGGGGTGGCTACGGAAGATGTAGACCTCTCCCTCGAGCTCGTCGAGGCCTTCGCGACCCGTGGCGAGGGACGACGAGAGGGCGAGGATCAAGTCCTTGGGGCCGTGGCGGCGCAGCAGCTTCAATCGCGATTCGACGGCTCCTTTGCGCCAAAAGCCGAACACTTCCATGTATACGGTTCGGCCGGTCTCGGCGTGGACGAAGACGAAATCCGGCACCAACACTCCCTCACCTCCGAGGTCCACCAGCTCACCGTCGGTGGAGACGCTCCACGGGCTGTCGAGCTTCTCGAATTGCTCGGGAAACCACTCCAGCTCCTCGGGCTGCCATTGACCGCTGAGCTTGGTGTGGGAGCGCAGGCCTTTTTCGGCGCTGAGGCGGAATTTGCACGGGCGACGCTTGGGGCCCCATTGCAGCGATGCCTCCAACGACCAATCGTCGAAGTGCAAGAGGGTGGGCAAGAACGACGCCATGCGCACGCCGTATTTGCCGCTCGCTTTGAACAGCGAGATCGGGCCGTCTAGCACGATCCGCCAACCGCCCTCGGGGGTGCGGTTGACCCGATGCATGAGCTGGAAGAATTTGATCTTGCGGAAAAGCTCGCGATGTTTTTTCGGTTGCTCCGACCCGACCTCGATCTCGAGCTCCGTGGCCCGCAAAAGCACCCCCTGGGCCAACGCGACGTTGTAGCGGCGCACCAACCACTCCGGGCCGCAGGGTCGCCACCGCGTCAGCACCTGCTCGGACTTGAGGTCCGCGTAGAGGCCTGCCTCCAGCTCGTCGCCCTCCACCTCCAACTTGGCAGCGGCCTCGGAGAGCACCGACTTGCGATCGAAGGCGAAGGGACCCGCGTCTTCTTCGAGGGGTCGACGATAGGCCTCGGCGGCGGTGGCGAAGAGCACGTCGCGCAGCTCGTCCGCGGGTTTGACCGACGATGCCTCGAAGTCACAGCGATCGAAAAGCAGCTTGGCCAGCGCCCGATGCAGCATGAAATCCGTGTCGGCCCCCAAGATCTCACCCAGCTCGTCTTCCAGCTCGTGACGGGCACGTCCTTCATAGGTCCTGAAGGCTTCGATCAAGCTTTCAGCCAAGGTCAGGATCTCGGGATCCCGATCACTGACGTACCAGGGCCGGACCTCTTTTTTGATGATGCGGGCCCGCACCAAATCCGCGGTCAGCACGGCGGCTCGCAGCTCTGAGGTTGGGGATGGCGGATCATGAGCAGAAGACTACCGCACTGCCATCGATCTTCAGCGAATAGACGAGCCTAAGAGAGCGCGTCCATCTTCTGAGCCATACGTTCCACCTGCTCGCGGATTTGGGGATGCAGGGTGGCCAAGCGCTCGAAAAGGGCGGGATCCATTTCCAACAGCTCGCAGGGCTCCGCGGCGGTCACCGTAAAGCGGCGGGGACCCCGTCGAAGGACCGAATCGATGCCGAAGAAATCGCCGCCGTGAAGCATGCGGATTTGGTGACAGCGTCCCTGATCGTCGGCTTGGTAAACCCGAGCCGAGCCGTTGGCCAGAACGTATAACCCGCCACCACGCTCTCCGGCGGAGTAGATGATCGCCCCTGGATGTTTGACCAACAACCGAAGCTCACCGAAGACCGACTCCAGCTCTTGCTCGGAAAGCTCGCTGAGCAAGGGGGACCAGTGAAAATCGTCCCGGCTTTCCGCTTCTTCAACCCAATCGGTGAGCACGATCTCGGAAGTGGTGAAGGCTGCACCCGTATCGCGATCCGCGGAGGAAGCGTCACCGCCGGCTCCCTTGAGCACCGCCAGTTGGTCGTCAACCGGCGTTTGGGGCGCCATGCGTCGCACCTTCTTGAGCAACGCCAGGCTGCGGGCCACAAACCCACCTTCCGCCAGCTCGTCCACCAGCTCCAAGAGCAGCTCTACGGCACGATCCACTTGATCGTCGAGCTCCAGGACTTCCGCGAGGCGCTGACGCAGATAAACGCTGGTGGGCTCGTCGGCGAGACGTTTTTCCAGCTCTCGGATTGCTTTCGGATAGTGGCCCTGGGCCACGGCATCTTCGACGGCATCCCGTCGACCACTCAAAAAATTCAACATCGACCATCTCCTGCACCGGGGGCGTGGGCAGAGATTAGCTCAATCGGAATCATCCTCGTAACCCAAATCTTCGATTCGGATGGCGACTCGACCGATCAACGGTCCGGTGGACGCCAAATCCACCAGAGCTGAGCTGCCGTCTTGTAGGGCGGAAACTCCTAGGGTGATGTGCGCCGCGTCGAAGACGACACCGCCCGGCAGGGTGGCGTCCAGGTCCACCCACCGGCCTTCCAGCCAGGCTTGGGTCCACATGTGGTAAGCGAATAAGCTCTCGTGGTCGGCAAAGGACTCCGCGTAGATCAGACCGGCCGCTACCCGCGACGGAATACCCTCGGCCCGCAGCAGAGCGGCCAACAACATGGCGTGCTCGGTGCAATCCCCGGCCCCGGTGGCGGCCGCTTCCGAAGCGGTCGCCAAAATGGAGTCGAGGTTCTTCTCGGTCAGATGTTTGCCGACGAAGGATTGCAGAGCCTCGGCTCGCCCTTCCTGGGTGTTTGCGGCCCAGTCGTCGCTTTTCTGAAGTCGCTCCAAGAGGCGACGAATCTCGGGATCGTCGTGACGCAAATAATCCGTGGATTCGAGAAAAATAGCCGCATCGGCCAATGAGCCGCCGTTTCCGGAATGGGTCGACCCTGAGGCCGCCGGGCTCTCCAAATCGACCCAGACGCGGACGCCGCCGTCCACGGTCTCCGAACGCTGCACGGCGGTCTGGGGCAGCTCCGGCGCCTCTCCGTCAAGGCTCAGCAGATACTGAGCCCGTCGCAGATTCCGAGGCCGCTCAATCGCCCGATCGGGAAATACGAAGCTGGGCACCAAAAGCTCCGGCGCTTCGGCCTGGGCCGGGTCCGCTCCCAATACCGCCTGCTCGCTGCTCAGGACCACGGTCATCTCCGCGCCCATCATCGGCGTCACGCTGCGCAGCTGCACGCCGTCGGCATCGATGTCCACGATGGTTTGCACCGAGGGGGCGTAGCTCGGCGTATGACGCCACCGGCTGACCTCCCGAGCCTCGCCATTCATGACGATTTCGGCCCGATGCTCCACCAAGGTCCAGGTGGTGGTGATCGGTTGCAGACCCAAGGCGGGGTCCATGGATCGGACCTTGAACGAAATGGGCTCGTCGGTCGCGGGATCGAATCCCTTCAGGGCCTTGAGGCGGGCTTCGACCTCTTTAGCAGCGGCGAACGGGGTCAGCCATTGCCCTTCCGGTGGATCGACCCGACGCTCGCCGGCGCCGGTGGTCACCAACACGCCATCTTGCTCAAACGTGAAGGTGGTCTTGGTCGGCACGGAGCCGAGCCGTTGCTCCGAGATCGCAAGCAGGGGTCGATGGTCCAGGGTTTCCTCAAATCGCCCCTGCATCTGCATGGTCTGGGCGGCACCACCCCGTTTCAGCTCGAGGCGTAGCTCGGTTTCGGTGATCAACCGATCCACTTGCTCGATTTCCCGGGTGACCATCCAACCCGCCGGCGCATCCGCGATGAGCACTTGATACCAAAGCTCGTCTTGCTCTGGTGCGGCCTTCTCGAGCTCGGCGCTCGCCGACGTAGAGCCGGCCGCAGCGCTAGGGCCGGCCAGGGCGCCGGTCACCAAGGTAAAGCTCACCGCGGCGCTTAGGCTCACAACCCGGAAAAAGCAGGCCTTGAGAGCGGGTCGTTTCGGATGGTCGGGGCGAGTCGACGGCTTGTCGGAATGGTGCTCGGGGCCGCCGGGAAATTTTTTTCTGCGATTCGGAAACATCTTCTGCCCTTTTGCCGTAGATGATGGTGAGCTTCTTCTTCTCCATCAACCCCTGAGATCCGGCAATCTCAGGGGTCTTTTATTTGCCCGGAATCAGGAAGGACGGAATCTATCGCGACGGTCGCCAGGACACACCCACACCGACCGATCGCCCCGGCGCGGCCGAGGTCTTGTCGTCGGCGGAGGAAAAGTAGGTCTCGTCCAATAGATTCTTTGCCCGCACCGTCAGGCTTACCGAGGTGGAGAGGTCGTAGGACAGGGACGCCGACACCACATTGGCCGAGGAAATTGCGACTTCCCCGCCACCCGGATCGTCCTTGGCAGCTCGATACTGCCACTGCACTTTGCCGCCGAATCGCTCGCCGGAATAACGCAATCCGAGCTGCAACCGATCCGGTGAGATGTCGGCCAGTGGATCGCCGGTTTCCGACTCGCCATCGATCACATGGCCGGAGGCTTCGAGCAACCACTGATCCGAGAGCTGGTAGAAGCCCTCGATCTCGAAACCTTCGATAGAGCCCGAGGTCAAATTCACGAAGGTGAGCACGTCGTCCTCGATTTCGATCCGCTCGATGTAGTCGTCGATTTCCAAATGGAATACCTGGGCGGCGAGGAAAGCCCGCTCACCGAACCAGCGCAGGCCCAGATCGACGTTGGTGGATCGTTCGGCCTCGAGGTCCGGATTGCCGACCGTGCCGCCACGACCCGTGGTTCCGGTAAAGAAGCGCTCACTAAGATTGGGAAAGCGTAGGCCCGTGCCCAAATTGGCGGTCAGCTCGAATCCCGAGCCCACCGGGCGGACGAAACCCAAGAACCCGGTCCACGCGGTGTCGTCACGAGCGGGAGCGCTACCGTTTTGTTGCTCTTGCCAAGTCAGCCGAGCACCCGCCTGGAGCGACGCCGCACCCCACGACCATCGTAAGGAGCCGTAAGCCGAAAGCTCGTCTTGGCCGGCATCGTCGAGGGTCCTGAGAAGGGTGATTTCGTCGGCGGAGGCATCGTCTGAAAACCGCCGTTCGAGCTCGTCGGCGGTCACCCCACGACGGCCGAAATAGTCGGCCCCGGCGAGCACATGGGCGCCGCTGCCCAGATCCCACTCCCGCTGAGCGTTGGCGCCGAGGTCGAAGGCTTCGTTCTCCACCACGTTGAGACGGCTTCCGATCCTCAAGGTCTCGGTGATCAGGCTGTTGGGATGCACAAAGGCGTGAGCGGACCAACCCGCGTCGTCGCGCACGCCCACCTTGACCAGCAGATGCTCTTCTTCGGGATATTCGGTGATCCGGCTATCGGGGAAATCCGTGTTCGGCTTGCCGATGTCGTCACCGAGCGACGGCATCACCAACACTTCCCAGGTGCGACCGGCGCGCTCCCAGGTCTTGCGCACCGCCGCGGAAATCTGAGTGAAATGGGTGTCTTGGGGCGAGCCGTCGCTGACGTCGTCGTTGCCGGCATCCCGACGGGCGATGCCGATCGACCAGCCGTCTTGTCCCCAGCCCACGGTCTGCACGTTCTCGTCACCGAAGCTATTCCAGGCCAGGTCCACCTCGAGCCGCTCGAATTCCTTGGGGAAGACTTGCACCACGCCGCCGAGGGCCCCTGATCCGTAATACGTAGAGGCCGGGCCGCGCAACACCTCGACCGCTCCCATCAAGGTGGGATCCACAAAGGAGGTCGCGACCCCGGCCCGCCGCTCACCGACGATTTGCATACCCGAGATCAGCGTCATGACCCGGTGACGGGACACGCCACGGACGGAATAGACCTGAAAAAGCCCGGGCTGGCCGTTCTCAGCAACGCCCGCAACCCCTTCTACCATCTCCGCCAACGAGCTAGGAGCATAGGCTTTGTCCTCGAGCCGAATTTCGGTCGAAGCCACGGTTTCGGGAGCAAAGGCATCCCCGGAAGAACGCCCGGCGGTGACATCGATGCGCTCGAAAATCTCCTGTTTGGCGGTGAGCTGAATGTGGACCCCGCCCGATTCGGCTTCGCTGTCTGTCGTCGCTGGAACGGTGATCGACTCCGCCTGGAATCGGGGATGGGTCACCAACAGCAAACAAGGTCGCCGGCAGCCGTCGAGCGCGAACCGCCCCTTGGCGTCGGTATAGACCTCCAGGCCTTGATCGGGTGCCGATACCCGAGCCTGCTCAACGACTCGACCGTCCACGGTCTGAATTTGGCCGACGATCGCCTTCGCCGCCGACTCTGCCGGCGTCGCTTCCGCACACAGCACAGCGGCCAACAGGAACCCGCAGACCCAGCTGTGCCGTCCCGCAAATCGACTCATATCTTCACCTTCTGCATCTTCAATCTCGGTCTCGAATATCGCTATCGGTGGGCCGATCGAGGAAGCCGATGGGAGGTGTCTCAACGGGGAATCGATCGTCGGTGCGGTCGGTTGAAGCTCCAGACCCTGGGAGCGAGGTCCCACGAGGTAGAGCCCACGAGTGAAGGCCCGTATCTCGCCGGCCAAGGATGTCAGATTCCGCAACAGTGCCCAAGGTCGGCGGGACGAGTGCCGGATTTTGCGGGAGCGTTGGACACCAATTCTCTTCTCAACCGACCGGTCGGTTGGTTTATATTTCTGTCGAAATCGTTCGTAATGTTCGCCGTAAGCTACCGCCCATAAGTTGGTCGACAGCCTTGATGACCAGGCTAGGTCGGAAGAGCAAAGCGTTGAATAGACACAGCTTCTGAGGTCGAGCCTGTTTTGATATTTCATATTTCCTCCAGGAGCTTCTTATGCCCGTTATCTCGACCGCAGCACCACCGATGCTGACCAACTTGTCACATCCTGCTTTGGGATCCACGCGCCTTCTGAAGCTCGGAAACATCAAGCTAGAGGTTCAAACCGAGGTCGAGCGCGGCGCCAGCCTAGTCACTTGTGTATTCGCCCGAGGACGGGTGATCGCTCGCCGAATCCTGCCGCTCCCTAAAATGACGACCGTGGACCTCCATATTCTCAACGCGGCCATCAAATCGGAGCAAAAAGAAATTGTCGGCGACGTGATCAATCGCATTCAGAAGCGGTGCCAATCCGTCGGCTGACGGTGGGAGGGAAGCGGGATCAGCCGTGAGTCAGCTGAAGTAGTCCTGGATTCTCTGCAGCTGCTCGTCGTCGTCGGGGCTGTCGCCGTCGCTCAGCTCCGGGAGATCTTGTCCGGGGGCGTAAACCTGCTCGTTCACCAACTTGCTGAAACCGTCGATGTCCAATAACAACGGGCTCACCTCCCCCACCTCGTAGGATTGGGATCGAGTCGTGATTTCCTCGGGTTTCATTAAATACAGCTGCTGGCGGGCGCGGGTCACCGCCACGTAGAGCAGGCGGCGCTCCTCTTCGTATTCGTCGTCGTTACCGAGGGCGTTATAAGACGGAAAACGCCCGGCGTTCAGCTGCAAGATGAAGACCGTATGCCACTCCAAGCCCTTGGCGGAATGGACGGTCGACAACGTGAGCAGCTCGTCCTCGTTGTCGTCTTGGGGCCGACCGCGGGAAAAGTCCGGCGGATCGATGGCAAGGTCGCTCAAGAAACGCTCGATATCGTCGTATCGCTCGCTGATCACCGACAGGGCTTCGAGATCTCTTTCCCGTTGAGCGGCATCGTCGAATTTTCGCGCCATCCATACGCCGTATTGCTTGACCACCCGCTCCATGCGGGCGGAAAGGTGAATCTGCACGTCACCCGCCGTCGGCAGCAGCTCGGAGAGGGCCTTCAAATCCGGACCGTATTTCTTCGACGTCAGCTTGGGCTGCACCAGAACTTGAGGATCCCCACCCCGCTCGATCACGTGGGCGGCAATCGATCGGGCGGTTTTGGGCCCCACCCCTTCGAAGAGCTGCAAGACCCGAAACCACGCCGCCGCGTCAAAAGGGTTCACCGCCAATTTGAGAATCGCGCACACATCCTTGACGTGGGCCGCTTCGACGAAACGGATTCCACCGAATTTCCGAAACGGGATATTCCGGTTTTGCAGCTCCAGCTCCAGGGAGTTGCTGTGCCATGCCGCCCTGGAAAGCACCGCGATTTGGGAAAGGGGCACCCCTTCCTCCCGCAGCTTGAGCACCTTCTTACAAACCAGCTCCGCTTGGGCAAAATCGTCCGGCACGCGCATGAAGACGGGTAGGTCGTCTCCGGGGATCTCGCTGAACAATTTTTTCTCGAACTTCTCTTTGGCGGGCTCCAGGACCGCGTTGCCCAAATTGAGGATGGGCCGGGTGCTTCGATAGTTCTGCTCCAGGAGAATCGTCTGGCAGCCGGGAAAAATCTTGGGAAAATCCAAGATATTGCGAAAGCTCGCACCGCGAAAGGAGTAGATGCTCTGAGCGTCGTCGCCCACGACCAATATATTGCGATGCACCGATGCCAGTAGCGCGGAGATATGGGCCTGCAATCGATTGGTATCTTGGTATTCGTCCACCAATACGTGACGATAGTGGCTGGCCAACGCTTTGCGGACATCACCGTGTTGCACCAACAAATCCCGCAAATGAACCAACAGATCGTCGTAATCCATGACGTTCTGCTCTTGTTTGCGGCGCTGGAAACGGCCCTGAAGATCGATGATGCCGTCGAGATCCTCGGTGAAGTGGGGCAGCTCTTGCTCGAGCAGATCGCGAATCGGCCGTTGGGTATTGACATGCTTGGACAACAGATTGACCAACGTGTCGGCACGGGGGAAACGGCGTTTAGATCGATCAAAGCCGGCTTCGGAGCGCAGCACGCCCATCAAGTCCACGGCGTCGGATCGATCGAGAATCGTAAAACGGTTATGAAAGTCCAACCGCTCGGCATATCGACGCAACACCAAGTTGGCAAAGGAATGGTAAGTGCCACCGGCGACCCGTCGGCAACGGTCGTCCAACAAACCGGCGGCGCGACGCAACATTTCCTGGGACGCGCGACGGGTGAAGGTCAGCAGAAGGATCGATTCTGGACGCACTCCTTGACGCACCAAATGGGCGACCCGATGCACGAGGGCTCGGGTTTTGCCCGTGCCCGCACCGGCGATCACCAAATGGGGCCCGCCCTCTGATCTCACAGCCCGCAGCTGGGCTTCGTTCAGGGAGCTCTCCATGCGCTGATCGAAATCCGGATCCCTGGAGCCGGACTGGGAATCGCTTGTGGGCGTGTCGTTCGTCATCTCTTCGACTCTACCGACTTTGCCGCCTGGATCCCACCCTGTTGATTTCTTGCCATGGCCTTCCCGGCCCTTTAGAAACCGGAAATTTCTATGGTAGACAGAAATGTGTCAAAATCTTTTGCATAGGTAGGCGAGCAGACTCCACCGATTCCTTTCACTTGCCCAACCTTTTCGAGTCGCCCGACGCACCGTCCGCCGGACATGTCGGGTGTCGACTTTCAAGACTTGGACAATGACTTGGACGATCAGGTCCGATGGGGTCCCAGGTGGCATCCGCTCCACTTCTCCGAAAAGCTCCTCCGCTGCGCATCACGATTCTCGGCTGCGGCACCTCCACTGGAGTGCCGGTGGTGGGCTGCGACTGCGCGGTGTGTGGCTCCGAGGACCCGAAAAACGATCGCATGCGGTCCGGTTTGCGGATCGCATTCGGCGATCCGGAGCGGGTGATCCTCATCGACACCTCGGCGGATTTCCGTCGTCAATGCTTGCGCTTCGACATCCGCAGGGTGGATGCGGTGCTCTTCACCCACGCCCACGCCGACCACATTTTCGGACTCGACGATCTCCGGCCGTTTAATTTTCGTCAAAAGGCGGATATCGACTGCTTCGGCTCCCATCAAACCTTGGCCTCTGTCAAAAAAACCTTCGCTTATATTTTCGACGGTCAGGCGCCGGAAGGAGGCGGCAAGCCCCGGCTTCGGCTTCGCCCGGTGGACGCGACCTTCGAAGTCGCCGGCCTGTCGATCGAGCCGATACCCGTGCTTCACGGTTCCCTAGAGGTTTTCGCCTATCGCGTCGGCACCTTTGCCTACGTCACCGACACCCACGAGATCCCCGAAGCGAGCATGGCAAAGCTTGACGGAGTCGAGACCCTGATCCTCGACGCCTTGCGCTATCGTCCTCATCCGACCCATTTCTCCGTCCAGCAGGCCATCCAGGTGGCGTCACGCATCGGCGCCCGTCGGACGGTCTTGACCCATCTCAATCACGAAGTCGATTACAACGCCCCGGAGGTCGAGCTACCTGCGGGAGTGGAGCTTGCATACGATGGCCTCTCATTCGACATCTGATCCTGTGGCTTCGGAAAAACCCGTGGCTTCAACAGACACCGTGGCTTCGACAGACACCGTGGCCACGGAAGACACATACGGCCCGGTGCCCACGGGCCGCACGGCGAGCGGCTCGATTCGCCTTCCGGGCTCGAAAAGCATCACCCAGCGGTATTTCACCCTCTCCTTGCTCGGCCGTCGGGCCCTGACCATTCGTGGCCCTCTGCTTTCGGAGGACACGCGTTTCTTTCTCGCCGCCATGGAGACCCTGGGTTTCCGGGTACGGATTGAAGAGGGCTCGGCAGCGGGGGTCGCCGTGCATCTCGAGCCGCCGGAGGCGAGCCGGCGAGAAGCACCGAAAACGGGAGACATTTGGTGCGGGGCCGGCGGCACCATGTTTCGGTTCATGACCGCCGCCTTGTCGGCGGTCCCAGGAACCTGGACCTTAGACGGCATCCCGCGGTTGCGGGAGCGACCCATCGCACCGTTGATCTCGGCCTTGCGTCAATTGGGGGCGCGCATCGACTGCCTGGACCACGAAGGTCACGCGCCCATGCGCATCCACGGCGGCAGCTTGAGGGGCGGTGCCTGCACCCTCGACGCGGGTGCTTCGAGCCAATATCTTTCCGCTCTGCTGATGGCCGGTCTGGTGACCCCGGAGTCGACCCGCGTCACCGTCAGCTCCCTGACCTCCGAGCCCTACGTGCACCTGACCCTCGATGCGATCCGCGAGCTCGGCGGCGAGGTGCGGCAGGACGGACCGGAGTATCGCATCCACCGTGCTCGACCCACCGGCGACACGGTCACTGTTGAAGCGGATTTCTCCGCGGTCGCCTACCCGGCCGCCGCGGCGGCTTTAACCGGCGGCCAAGTGCTGATTCGCGACGTGCGCGAGACGTCCCGCCAAGGGGATCGCGGCTTTGTCGACGTGCTGGCTCGGATGGGCGCCGAGGTGGCATGGACCGATGCCGGTCTGAGGATCCGCGGTGGCGAGCTGAACGCGATCGAGGCGGATTTGGAATCCATGCCCGATCAAGTGCCGACTCTGGCGGCCCTCGCCCCCTTCGCCCGGGGCACCACCCGGATCGTCAATGTGCCCAATCTTCGGCTCAAGGAAAGCGACCGCCTAGCGGCCATGACTCAGGAGCTACAACGGGTCGGGGCCGAGGTCGAGGAGCTGCGAGACGGCTTGGTGATCCCCGGGATCTGGGCCGACCGAAACCCACCGAGCAGGCCGGTCCCGCCGAACAGGCCGGTCACCGTAGATACCCACGGCGACCACCGGATTGCCATGGCCATGGCATTGGTGGGCCTACGACGACCGGGTATTTCTTTGGCTGAGCCCCAGGTGGTGGCCAAGTCGTATCCCGAATTCTGGCGCGACTTCGAGGAGCTGATTCAACCGTGAACGAGACCGCCGCACCCCGACGCCTCCTGCACGTCTGCCTGAGATCCCTCGGCGTTCAGGGGTCTCTCCCCAACGGGAACGGCAGCGACGAATCCCAGCATCGAGGCACTCTGCTCAGCCAAGCCCGACTCAATGACCAACAGCGGCTGGCGGTGGTCTTTCAGGGCGCGGCCCTCATGGCCCATTTGGAGCACGGCGGTTTCTACCTCACCACCGGTGAAGCCGCATCCGCCTGGGAAGATGCGACCATCGACCCGGCCGGGCGGCTGCAAGTCGGTGATGTTCATCCGGGAAGCGCCGCGGATCTTCCGCAGACCTTCATGCGGCAGCTCCTATTGATCGCGTTTCAGAGCGAAAACACTGTGGCCGGGCGGGGAACGGCCCGGCGCATTGCCCGACGGCTTCTGGAGCTCTGGCATCATCGGCTGACTCCCATCTCGCCGGATCTGGCGGTCATGGAATTGCTCAGCAGCGCCGAATATTTGTGGTCCCCGAGCTTTGCGGAAGCGCGGAAAGCATTGGTCGGCGAGCATCTCCGGGGCGAGGATCGACATCCTTGGGTGGTCGGCCCCGGCAGAGCCCGGCGCCTTTTTCTGCGCCGGGCCGCCGCTGAGGACGAGATCACCCGAGCCGGCCTCGAGTCCTTGGCCGCCTCGGGCTTCGCTCGGGAGCTTTGGGACGGGTTCGAAGACGACCCGGACGCCGACCCGTGGCAGCTCTATGAGCAAGGGAGGTGGCAGCACGCCGCGGCGTTGTGGCGACGGGCGAGCCGTCGAACCAAGGCCGAGACCTTGGCCTTCGCCCGGTGCTTGCGCGCCACCGGCCGGTCTTCCGAGGCCCTGGCTCTCCTGCAACGACGGCGCGACGTGGAGGGTTTGCTGCTCAAAGCCACCTGCCAGCTCGACTTGGAAGAGCGACCGGCAGCGGATAAAACCGTGCATTTGCTGCTGGAGCAAGATCTGGAAGACCTGCAGCTGGTGGCTGTCGCCGAGATTCATATTCGCTTGGCAGCGGCTCGCTATCAACACCAAGTGCTGCGCAAATGGATCGCCAAGATGCTCAGCTTGACCTCCCAGCCGGCCCGCTCCGGAGGCCTGGTGGTGGCCGCAGGAGCCGCTTTCGACGTCGGCGATTTCCCCGCCATGGGGCGATATTTGGACCAAACCGAGGATCCGGAGACCCTGCCGCCGGATCTGGCCGTGCAGTGGCATCAGCTCGAAGGGCTTCGCCGTTGGCAGGCCGGGGACGGTCCGGGCTCCGTCGAGCACCTGACCCGAGCCTTGTCCATGCATCGGCGCAAGCTGCATCTGATCACCGCGGCAAGGCTTTGGAACGATCTGGCGCTGGCCCGCGAAAGCACCGGCGATCTCGCCGGCGCGGAGCACGCTTGTCGCCACTCCCTGCGCCTCTTCGCACGGTGCGAGGGTCGGGCTCAAAACACCCTCGGGCTCTACAATTTGGCGGAGCTGCGGGTCCGCCAAGGCCTGCTGCGCGGAGTCGCCGATATCCTCGAGCGGTCCACCGCGGACAACCGACTGACCGGCAACAAGCGAGGCCTAGCCCACGACCTCGAGCTGTGGGCGCGCTATGAGCTTGCCCAAGGGCGACCCACGGCCGCGCTGGCCCGCTGTGCAGAAGCGCGACAGTCGGGCGAGGTCTGCAACCAGGCCAATTTGGATGTGCTGGCAGCCCGAGCCCACGGCTGGCTGGGTGAAACGCAGCAAGCGGAGGCCTGCCTGAATCGTCACGATCCCGAGGCCCTGGACATTCTCGACCCCGAGGAGCGTCCGGCCGCTTGGGCCCTGGCCGGTCGATTCGACGACGCCTGCCGACTGACCGAGGGCACCCCCTGGCAAGAGCCTTGGGCTTCTCTCGCCGCTGGATTGCACCCACCTTCGGTGTGTTGGGCTCAGCTCGACACCCTCGATCCTTTTCGTTCGGCACGGCTGATTTTCGATTTGGAAACCTTGATGCCGGGGGTGGTCCCCCCTGCCCGATTACGTCGAGCCCTAGAGCTGCTGCGCAAACGCAGGCTCGCCGGTTTTGTGGAGGTATTGGAGCAGCGGGCCACTTCTCCGTGGATGGCGATCACCGAATATCTCGGCCGAGACACGAGCCTCGGCGCCATCGCCGAGCTGCTGCAAAACGCCGGCTACGGGGAAGCTAGCTTGAGTCTCGAAGATGGCGATCAAACCCGCGTGTTGGTGGCCGGCAAGACCGAGGCCCGCAACCCCCGAGCCACCCGGTATCGAGTCATGCTCGAATCCGGAGCGCTGACCCTCGAAGCCGACGAAGGGCGTCCAGATCCGGTGCTCGAGGCGCTATTCTCCTTGGTCGCCCGTGATCTCGGCCGAGGATCCGAGACCTCGAACGGCACCAGCCTGGCGGAGATGCTCGAGGCCGCAACGGCTGTGGGACAAGTCGCCGATGTGAACGACCCGAATGCCCACTCCGGCCACGGCGCCAAACCCGATCACAGCGGCATCATCGGTGAGAGCCCCGCGCTGCGAGACGCCCTCCGAAAAATCGACCGCTTGGCCCGCGGCGACCTGCCGATCTTGATTCTCGGCGAAAGCGGCACGGGAAAGGAGCTGGCGGCTCGGCGGGCCCACCGGAGCAGCCTACGAAATAGCGGCCCATTCCTACCTCTGAACTGTGCCGCCATTTCAGAATCCTTAATTCAATCGACTCTCTTCGGCCATGTGCGTGGAGCCTTCACCGGCGCCGACCAAAACCGGGCGGGCATTTTCGAAAGCGCCCGGGGAGGAACGGTATTCCTCGATGAAATCGGTGACCTTCCGCTGGCGGTTCAGGGCAACCTGTTGCGGGTGCTTCAGGAAGGGGAAATCCGTAGGGTCGGCGATACCTTGGCCCGAAAAGTGGATGTGCGGATTGTTGCCGCGACCCATCGGGACCTCGCCAAGATGGTCGACGAAGGCAGCTTTCGACAGGATCTGTATTTCCGTCTTCGGGTGGCCAAAGTGGTGCTGCCGGCCTTGAGGGATCGGGATTCAGATTTAATATTGTTGGCCGAATTCTTTGCCCTTCGCGAACGGGGAACACGCATCAGCGCATCGGCGCGAAAGGCTCTCAGCATCTATACATGGCCCGGTAATATTCGCGAGCTGGAAAGTGTCGTCCGGGTAGCGGCTACCTACAGTGATTTTGAGGTGATTCGTACCGAGCATTTAGCCGATGCGGGCATCCCGATCGACGAATCCATCTCCGAGGAACCCGCTTCCCCGGCTCCGGGTCCCAGCAAGGATTATCATCAACTTGTGGAAGAGTACCGCAAGGAACTGGTATCTACAGCTTTACAGCGCCATGGAAAGAATCAGTCCGCGGCGGCGAGAGACCTCGGTATGACCCGCCAAGCACTTTCTTACTTGGCCCGAAAACTAGGTTTACTGTGATGGTTTTCGCCCTATTTACAAAAAGCTTGACATTGCCCAATTCCTATCTAAAAATGCTAGGGTTGATGTTTCACTTGAGGCTTTCGGAAGGAGCACTCTAGAACGTTCCAATCAAGCGCAAAAGTAGGTTGGTTGAACGTGCACCACACCGTCCAAACCAACGCGCAAACATCCGCTAAATGCCGATGAAAGCTCTCGAACCGAGCCTTATCCCTTGAATCGATCCCCTAGACCAGATCGGTGCCCAATTCAGATCTAATCCTTTAGGAGACTCTAATGGCTGATGAAGAAAAACTGTATACCTTGACTGAAGTCGCCAAGCTTACCGACATCTCAATGCCGACCCTGCAACGCTATAAAAAGTTGTTTCAAGATCGAATCCCATCCCGTGGAGCAGGGCGAACCCAGCGATATCCGGAAGAGGCTTTGGACATTTTCCGAGAGCTCAAAAAAGAAAATATGAAAAAGCGGGGACGGCCGCGCAAGAACGCGTCCGCGGATTCCCGCCCGAAACCCGCCGTACGCCGTCGGCCTGTGCCCCAAACACCTTTGCCGGCCAGCCACGATAGCGATCAAGGGCTCCTGACTCTTAAACAAATCGAAGAGCTGACCAATATTTCTTACCCCACCCTGCTGCGCTACGTAAAAACGAGCCTCAAACGCATTCCCCATCGCGGAACCGGTCGAAAGCGCCGCTTCCTACCCGAGGCGGTCAATGTGTTCAGGACCCTACGAGAGGAAAGCCGCCGCGGGCGGAAGGGACCGGCGAAGGTCACCAGCGCCGCGACCACCACGATTCGGCCGCGGCCGGTGCCCGCGGCATCCACGGCTTCCGCCCCAGCCCCAGCGTCCGGTGGAGCCGGCGGTGGCGCTGAGATGGCCGAGCTCCTCCAGGCCATGCGAGAGCTGCAGAAATCTCACGCGCAGCTTCAACGCGACGTGGCACGGCTCGAAAAAGAGCTGAGCAAACCGATGAAAGTCATCCTTAAACGGGGCGGTTGACTCGGACAGGTCTGATGGAGACCAGGTCTGATGGAGACCAGGTCTGATGGAGACCAGGTCTGACGGCAAAGGGGTCTGATGGCGGGGCGCCGGGACCGGTTATCCGTCGAGATGCGGTCCCCGGTCTCGGGCCAGATGATCCCAACCGCTGGGGGGCAGCTCTCTGAGCTGCCCCCTTTGCCTCAGCATCACTCGGTGCCCTCGGCAGATCTCTCCAATCGGTCGAGCTCCCAGCTCGGACGGAGCTTCCTCTCGGGCCGGCAGGGTGAAGCACAGCACATAGTCCTCTCCACCGCCGAGCGCTGAGTGCAACCAGGGCTCGTCCACCAGCGGCTCGAGCTCGGACCAGCCTGCCGGCTCCGGCAACGCATCCGCTTCGATCACCGCACCGATACCGCTCGCCCGGCACAGGCGATGCACGTCTTTTGCCAGACCGTCGGAAATATCGATGGCTGCGCCCTGCCGCCGCGTTGTTGCCAATCGACGGCCCAGCTCCAGCTGTGGCTCCGGACGTAGATGCCGCATGACGCATTGTGCGGCGGTCGCTGAAGCCTCGGGGCCGAGGCGACCGAGGGCGGTCAAATCTACTCGATTCTCCCGCAAACAGGCCCCGAGCCGGATCAAAGCGAGGCCCACCGCCGACTCTCCCACGGAGCCCCCGAGCCAAAGCCGATGACCCGGCCGGGCACCGCCTCGCTCCAGGAAACGCCCATCGGGAAATGGCTTGCCGATGAGCGTGAGGGCAGCGGTCACGGTCGGCTGGGTGGAAAGATCCCCACCGGAAAGCTCGACACGGTAGGCCTCACAGCCTTCTAAAAAGCCTTCGAAGAAACGCTTGAAGTCAAAGCTCGACGGCGCGGAGAGCGCCAGAAACGCATAGGCGGGCTCAGCTCCCATGGCCGCCAAATCCGACAAATTGACCGCCAACAGTCGACGGGCCACTTGCGCGGGATCCGTGCCGGAAAAGAAATGAACGTTTTCGATTTGGCAGTCGACCGTGGTGACCCAGGGACCCCCGGCCGGCAAGATCGCGGCATCGTCACCGATGCGCTCGCCTCCTTGACCCCGAGCTCGCCGCTTCAGCCAACGGATCAGATCGTCTTCGTTCACCGGCTGTCGAGGTCATCTGCCGTGTCTTGCGAGGGTCGCAAGGCGAGGCTCAATACCTCGTCCATATGCGTCAAGGGATGGAAATCGACTTTGCCCTTCAGACTTCGGGGCAGCTCTTTGAGATCTCTCTCGTTGGGCGCCGGAATGATGACCGTCTTGATGCCCGCAGCGTGGGCGGCCAGGGTCTTTTCCTTCAAGCCACCGATCGGCAGGATGTCGCCCCTCAGGGTGATCTCACCGGTCATGGCCACCTCCCGGTCGACTGCCCGAGAAGACAATAGAGAGATCAAAGCCGTCGCGATGGTGATTCCTGCGGACGGACCGTCCTTGGGAATGGAGCCCGCCGGCGCGTGGACGTGCACGTCGAGATCCCCGAGAGCGCGGCGCACGTGATCGCGGTCGGGCTCGGGAGCAGTCTCCCCGGAGCCCAGCTGCCACTCTTCCGGACAGCGGGCGAAGTAGCCACGCACATAGGTCCATGCCGCTTGCGCCGACTCGCGCATCACATCCCCTAATCGACCGGTCAAATGCAGCTTGCCTTTGCCCGGCACGGCGGTCACCTCGATCACCATCAAATCGCCGCCGGTGGCGGTCCAAGCCAAACCCGTGGCCACGCCGATCCGGTGGCGATCCAGCAGTGTCTCGCTGAAATTCCGCTCGGGACCCAACATATTTTCGATGTGGGTGTCGCTCAGCCGGGAGGCGTAACGACGATTCTCAGCCACCCGCACCGCCACTTTGCGGCACACCGAGCCGATCTCTCGCTCGAAGCTACGCAAGCCGGCCTCGCGGGTATAACCACGAATCAGCTTCTTCAGCCCTTTGTCGGTAATGTGGACTTGATCCCGTTCGAGACCGTTCTCACGCAGCTGTTTGGGCAGCAGGTGCCGACGGGCGATCGTGAGCTTTTCCTCTTCCGTATATCCGGACAGGCGGATCACTTCCATGCGATCTAGAAATGCCGGCTGAATCGGATCGAGCAGGTTGGCCGTGGTGATGAACATCACCTTCGAAAGGTCGTAGGACACTCCGAGGTAGTGATCACGGAAGGCGTCGTTCTGCTCGGGATCGAGCACTTCCAACAAGGCCGAGCTCGGATCCCCGCGATAGTCGGCACCAATTTTGTCGATCTCGTCGAGCATGAATACCGGATTGCTGGTGCCCGCTTGGCTCAAGCCTTGTATCACCCGGCCGGGCAGGGCCCCGACGTAGGTCCGTCGATGGCCTCGAATCTCCGCCTCGTCTCTGACCCCGCCCAAGGAAATACGAATGAACTTGCGCCCAAGCGCTCGGGCAATGGACCGGCCGAGGCTTGTCTTGCCCACCCCTGGCGGGCCGACGAAACACAGAATCGGTCCCTTGGCGTCTTGCCTCAGCCGACGCACGGCCAAGAATTCCAAGATGCGCTCTTTCACCTTGAGCAAGCCGAAGTGGTCTTCGTCGAGAATCCGCCGAGCTCGCTGCAGGTCGAGATCGTCTTCGCTGAGCGTTCCCCAGGGAAGGCCGGTCAACCAATCCAGGTAGGCGCGGATCACCGGCACCTCGCCACTCTCCGGATGGGTGCGCTCGAGTCGCCGGAGCTGTTTTTCCAGCTCCTCTCGGGCCTCCTCGGGCACCGCTTTTTCTTCCGCCGATTGACGGTATTGGGCGATTTCCTCCGAGAGGTCTTCGAGATCTCCCAGCTCTTCCTGTATCGCCTTCATCTGCTGGCGCAGGAAGTATTCCCGATGGCTGCGGTCGATCTCGCCCTGGGCTTGGATGGAAATCTGGTGTTGCATCTGCAACAGCTCAAGCTCCCTCGCCAGCAGCTCGCTGACCTTCTGCAAGCGCTCGTGAGGGTGGATCGTCTCCAAAATCGTCTGGGCGTCGGAAAGGTGAAGCTCCAGATTCGAGGCGGCCAAATCCGCCAATCGGCCCGGGTCGTCCAGATTGGCGGCCAGCACCATCACCTCCGGAGAGAAGCCTTTACCCAGGTGCAGGGCCTTTTCGAGCTGATCCCGGGCGCTGCGCACCAAAGCCTCGCTCTCAAGCTCCGAGGTCTCTGAGTCGACCTCGGGCACCTCTACCTCGGACACTCGCCCCTTGAGGAACGGTTCCTCCTGGCTCAAGGAAAGCAACCGCGCTCGACCGATGCCCTGAACCAAGACCCGCATCCTGCCGTCGGGCAGCTTGAGCATCCGCATGATCAAACCGACGGTGCCGAGGGTGTGGAGGTGCTCCAAAGACACGTCCGGAACCTCGGCGTCTTTGCGCGCCACCATCATCACCAAGCGATGCTCGGCCAAAGCTCGGTCGATGGCTTGCACCCCGCGGTCCGGCTCCACCGAGAGGGGGACGATCACATAGGGGAAGACCACCGTTTCCTTGAGCGGAAGGACGGGAAGGACGTCGGGAAATTCTGCGGGATGCTGCAGCTCGTTCAACGCATCTTCTTCGGTTGGAAATCTTGGGGGGACGCCCCAGAGTCGGGTCGCTTGAGGGGACAGTTTTAGCTGGACGGTCTCCCCAGCTTCAGCTGGACGGTTCTTCCAGCTCTAGCTGGACGGATCTTCCGTCGGCTCCGACTCTTCGGACGGGGGTTTATTCAGCAAGCTTTGGATCTCTTCGACAAACGAGCCGATATCCTCAAAGCGACGATACACCGAAGCGAATCGGACGTACGCCACCGGATCCAAGTCGCGCAGCTGCTCCATCACGATCAAGCCGATCTCCTGGGTCGAGATCTCCCGCTCTTCCCGCTGGTGTAACCGCTGCTCGATCTGCTCTACCAGCGCCTCCTGCTTACGAGCGGGAATCGGCCGTTTCTCACTGGCCTTGAGCAGACCCGCCAACAGCTTCTGGCGGTTGAACTCTTCTCGACGACCGTCGACCTTTACCACCAAATAAGGGATCGCTTCGATTTGCTCGTAGGAAGTGAAACGGCGACCGCATGCCAAACACTCCCGCCGTCGGCGGATGGTGGCACCGTCCCGGCTTTCCCGGGAATCGACCACTCGGTCGTCATTAGTTGAGCAAAAAGGGCATTTCATGGGATCGCAATCGGAAGGGCTTCTATCGAACGAGCGGTGGCCCCGGGCCTCAGGATGAGCTCAATGCGATTTTGAGGTTGAGTAGCACTTGCTCCAAGGAGCCGTCCGAATCGAGCTCGACGTGAAATTCTTTGGCCTGGTCTAGGAGCCTGTGCTCCGCGTCTTCCAGCTGCACGGTCAAAGCGAACCGCTTGGCCCGGCTCAAATCTCCGGGAGACAGGCTGAGCTGCAAGCTCTTGCGAATCTCCTGCCGACCGTTGACCGCTTCGGAGCCTTTGGACTTCGACTTCAACGTCTGCTTGCGCAGCTTCTCGAGCTCCGCCAGGGCATCGATGCCGAAACCTGATTTGCTGCCCTTGGGCTTCTTCTTGGTCCCGAGCTGGTTGGTGCCCGCCATCGCCGCGGCAGGCGCGGGAGCCGGGGTTGCAGGCGCTGGGGCCGGAGCAGCAGGCCGAGGCGTCACCGGCTCGGCGGTGGACGTCTCGGGCTCCTTCTGTGCCGGAGCCGGCTCCGCCTCCAGGGGCTCAGGAGCAGGCTCAGGCTCGGCTTCGGAAATCGGCACCGGCTCCAAGTCCAGCTCCAGGGGCGGCCCCAGGTCTGGAGAGGTGAAGATCGGCGATTCGGTAGAAGCGCTTTCGGCCTGTGCGGGAGAGGAGGCGGCCGGCTCAGGGGCGGCCGGCTCGGGAGCAGCCGGAGCCACCGGGGCCGCGGCAGGCGGCGAAGGAGCTTTAGGAGGCTCAAGCCGGGTCGCCACCGGCCCGGTCAATTCCTCACTCTCGGGCAAGCTGTTGAGACCCGAGGGCGCTTCTGGGGGAGCCGGCACCTTTTTGGGCGGCGCAGGCGCCACGGGACGGACCGGCGGGCTCGGGGCCTTCGCCGGGGCCGGAGCGGGGGCAGCCGCCGCTCGTTTGGCACCGCCGGCCGGCTCGGAGCGGCCCTTGGTCAAACGCTTCTTGAGCGCCAACAGGGTGGCTTTGGAAATCGTCTTGAGGGTTTCGAAGACACCGTCACCGTTGAGGGCCGACGCTTCTTGCCATTGCCAGCGACCCTCAGGATTGAGCGCTTGGCTCATCTCGTCGGTGCTCATGATGTTGGGAAGATCCCGCTTGTTGTATTGCAACACCAAGGGGATCGTGTCCAACGAAAGGCCCATTTCGGCGAGATTCTCTTCCAGATTTTGGAAGGACTCTATGTTGGCCTGGAGCATCGGCTTCTGGGAATCGGCGACGAACACCACACCATCGACGCCCTTGAGCACCAATTTGCGCGTGGTGTTGTAGAACACTTGGCCCGGAACCGTGTAGAGCTGAATACGGGTCGAGAAACCGGCGATCGAGCCCACGTCGATGGGAAGCAGATCGAAGAAAAGGGTTCGATCCGTTTCGGTGGCCAGCGAAACCATCTCACCCCGAGAATCGTTGGACGTGTGCTCAAAGATCCACTGAAGGTTGGTGGTCTTACCGCATAGACCGGGGCCGTAGTAGACGACCTTCGCGGCCATTTGCATTGTGCTGTAATTGAAAAAAACCATCGACGACCGATCCTCGTGAGGGATGGAGAAGCTTAGCAGCTGGCCAAAATGGGGTCAACGACACCACCGCAGGGTGCACTGAGGCCGACTTCGCTGGGATTCTACTCCGTTTTTCGTTCAGCTGGTGGAGGGATTTTTGTCGGACCGCGGTCCTCGACACCGGCCTTGGTCGTGTCACCCTCCACGCCTTCACCGGCGGCGCCTTCCGGAGGCACCCAACCACATCGCCGAAGGGTTTCGTGTTGCAACCGCTCGACCAACGGCAACAAATGGGGCGCCGTCGCCGCCAAGATCTCCTTCTGACGCCCCAACGTCACCAGGTCTCCCCGGGCGGCGGGCCCGGTGATTTTGCTCGCCACGGACACATCCTTTTCAGCCGCTGCTTGCTCAACGGCCGCTAAGGCACCCCGGGTCAACGCAAGATTTGCTTGGAGCAGCTCCGTGGGTAAATTTGCGACCCCCAGCAGCTCCTCAACCACCGAAAGCAGGGTTGCCACCCCGCCGGCGGCCAGCGTCGCCGCAAGATGATAAACCGCTCTCTGATCACCGGTCACGATCACCGAATAGGCGGCCCAGGACGCGACCAACCTCTGCGCTGAATCCCGAGCCTCGGGATCCCCATCGATACCGAACCACACACCATGGAGCGATTCGAGCTCAGAGCCGCTCGCCCGCGCCGAGTCGGCGAATGCTTTCAAGGGATGCATCGAGCCGACACGACAGCCTACGGAACGCAGCGGCGCCAGGATCTCGGCATCGAATTGTCCGGCTACATGCAACGCCACGGGTGCTTGTGGACGCCGAGACAGCAGCTCGGCCACCTGCCGAAGCGCGGGGTCTGAAACCGTGATCAACAACAAGTCGAGATCCTCGGTGCTCAGCTCGCTCGACGGGCACCAGACCGCTTCACCGCCGGCTCCACGTGCCGCTTCTACCAACCCTTGAAGCCGCGGGCTGTCGTCCCGCAAGCCGGAGATCCGTTTCAAGATCCCGCCCGACTCGATCAAACAACGGCCGAGGGTGGCGCCGACCCGCCCCGGACCGACCAAGGCAAAGCGCAAATTCAACGGTGCCTCAGGACTTTTCCGGGTGCCGGAAAGCTCGATGGGCAGGCCGTCGCCGGGCTGCACATTTTCGGCCTGCCCGGCTTCCGAGCCCGGACCCTTGGAGCTCCCCGCTCCCGATTGGTTTTGCATGATAGGGCTACGATACAATAAGCGGCTCCCGAGCCCCAGTCGGCGGCGAAGGGGCCGGAACGGACAGCATTCAGACCGGCACGAGCAATGATGGTCAAGAAAACGGCAAAAAAGCAGACGTCACCCGCGGGCGCGGAGCATCGGCTCAACCCAAGAGACCGGGAAATCCTCAAGGACATCATTCACACGCATATGTCCAGCGGGGAGCCGGTCAGCTCCCGTGCCGTTTCCAAACACGACCAGCACGGCCTGTCGGCAGCGACCATCCGCAACGTCATGGCCGACCTGGAAGAGCTCGGCCTGCTCCGCCAGCCCCATACCTCCGCGGGACGGGTACCCACCGAAAAAGCCTATCGGCTCTACATCGAAAGCTTGATGCGGGCCCGCAAAGTGCCGGTGAAAGAGCAACGCTACATCGATCAAACCATCGCACGAGCCGCCGACGGGGACCGCAAGGTGGACGTGGTCGGTCAGTTGCTCTCGGAGCTGTCGAGCCAAATCGGGGTCGTGCTGACCCCAGCGGTCAACGACATCGTATTGCGCTCGGCCGACTTCGTGCCCATGGGCAAGCACCAGGTGCTCTGTGTGTTCGTGTCCGAGTCCGGCTTTGTCGACAACGTGGTGGTCGAGATCGAGGAAGAGATCGCTCGCCGGGATTTGGTTCGCTTTTCGAATTTCATCACCGACAGCTTCGCGGGTCGCAAGCTGCCCAACATCCGCGAGCAATTGCTCCAGGAAATGGTCGAGGCGCGTAGCGATGTCGATCAATGGCTGAGCCGGGCTCTCGAGGTGGCCAAGGAAGCTTTCGGAAAAACCGAGGAACGGGGAGTGTTGGTCAAGGGAGCGAATACCCTTCTCGGGCAACCGGAGCTGAAAGATCTGGATCGAGTGCAGAAAATGCTCGATACTTTCGCTGACAACGCAAGGCTGGCCCACCTGCTGAGCCTGTGCTTGGAGACCACCGACAGCGTCCGTGTCTTCATGGGCTCGGACAGCGAGGTCACTTCCGAGCTGGATTTCAGCTTGGTGGCCGTTCCCTACGGCACCGAGAGCTCGACGCTGGGCAGCCTGGGGGTCTTCGGCCCGTCGCGGATGGAATATCCTCGGCTGGTGCCCTTGGTCCGCTATCTCGGTGAAACCCTCAGCAAGTCACTTACGGCGGTGGAGCAAGAGTCTCGCTAAACGCCGATTGATGCAGATAAGAACTCGATGGGAGCTCGCACGATCATGGAGCCGAACAAAGCTAAAAAAGGCCCCGGATCCGAGGATTCCGGTACCTATGAGCTCGACTTGAACCAGGACTCCGAGTCCCGAGTCGACGATTTGATGCGCGATGCCCTGGCGGCGGTCGAAGCCGTAGAAGAAAAAAAGCTCAAGAAGAAGATTTCCCGAGAGGATTCCAGCTTGGATACCGATATGGCAGGAGAGAAGGAGGGCACCGCGGCCGCGACCGTGGAGGCCCTGGAGCCCGAAGTGATTCTCGAAGACGAAGAGAGCGGCGATGGGCCCGAGCAGGCCGACGCGGAAAAGGAAGAGCTGCGCAACCGATTGATGCGCACCCTGGCCGACTTCGACAACTACCGCAAACGCTCCGAGAAAGAGAAGGAGGCCCAGAAGCGCTACGCGGTTTCCGACACCCTCAAAGACTTCCTTCCCGTGGCCGACAACCTGGAACGGGCGTTGGCGTCCGCCGGCAGTGTCGACGAGCTCAAGAAAGGGGTCGACATGATCCTCCGCCAGCTCGGGGAGACCATGAAGCGCTGGGGAGTGGTGCCGGTCAAGGCGGTGGGCGAGCCCTTCGACCCTGCCGTCCATGAGGCCGTAGCCAGGGAGGATTCTTCGGAGATCGATGTGCCGACGGTGACCGGTGAGCTCCAGCGGGGATATATGATCCACGACCGCCTGCTCCGTCCAGCCATGGTCAGCGTCGCCATGCCGGCGGCAAAGCCGAAATCGCAAGACGACACTGAAGAAAGCTCTGACGAGGACGCCTGATCCGAATCACCGCAGAGCATCCGAGTCACCGATTCGGGCTGATTTGCGGTAGATTAAATCTCTTGTCGCGTATGAGTTGACGCCGAGTCGCGAAAAAGTTCGTTCCACAGCCAAGACGCGTCCCCTGATCGGCGTGCAAAGACGCTACAATATTTTCGTTCTGTGGTCGGCTTTTGTGTCTACCCATGGCTCCGCGTGCTGAGCGCGGGCGTTGAAGCCGACGCTGAGAGATGAATTAAGGGAAATCCTGCGACGTGTCCAAGATCATCGGAATTGACCTCGGAACTACCAATAGCTGTATTGCGGTAGTCGAGGCTCTGGCACCCAAGGTGCTGGCCAACCGCGAAGGAAGCCGAACGACCCCGTCGATCGTTGCTTTCGCGGAGGACGATGATCGCCTCGTGGGCCAGATCGCCAAACGGCAGGCGGTGACGAACCCTCAAAACACCGTCTTCGCCGTCAAACGCCTGATCGGTCGAAAATTCGAAGACCAAGAGGTTCAACGGGCCCAAGAGGTGTTGCCCTACGCTCTGGCCAAAGCGCCCAACGGAGACGTGCGGGTCAAAATCGACGACCGGGAATATTCGCCCCAGGAGATCTCGGCATTCATCCTGACCGAGATCAAGAACTTCGCCCAAGACGTGCTCGGCGAAGAGGTGGCGGAGGCGATCATCACGGTTCCCGCCTACTTCGACGACTCCCAGCGTCAAGCGACCAAAGACGCGGGCAAGATCGCCGGCCTCGAGGTGCGGCGCATCATCAACGAGCCGACCGCCGCCGCCTTGGCCTACGGCTTTGAGCGCGAGCACTCAGATCAAGTGATCGCGGTCTACGACTTGGGCGGTGGCACCTTCGATATTTCCATCCTGGAGCTGTCCGCCGGCATGTTCGAGGTGCGCGGCACCTCCGGTGACAGCTACTTGGGCGGCGAGGACTTCGACCAACGGATCATGGATTGGCTGATCCAAGAATTTCTCGAGGAAACCGGCATCGATTTGCGCAACGACCGCATGGCTCTGCAACGGCTGAAGGAAGCCGGCGAGCGAGCGAAATGCGAGCTGTCGACCGCCGAGGAAGCCCAAATCAATCTGCCGTTCATCTCCGCCGACGACAGCGGCCCACGCCACCTTTCCCGGACCTTGAGCCGGGATCACTTCGAGAGCTTGGTCAAAGAGCTGGTGGATCGCACCGAGGGCCCGTGCCTGGAAGCGCTCGAAGCCGCCGGACTCGACGCTTCGGAAATCGACGAGGTCCTGTTGGTGGGCGGGCAAACCCGGTCGCCGATCGTCATGCGGCACGTGGAGCGCATCTTCGGCAAACCCCCGAATCGGGAGATCAATCCCGACGAGGTGGTGGCCATCGGCGCGGGTATTCAAGGGGGCATTCTCGACGGCGAGATTAAAGACGTGGTGCTGCTCGACGTCACGCCCCTATCTCTCGGTGTCGAGACCCATGGCGGCCTCTTCACCCCGTTGATCGGTCGCAACTCGACGATTCCCACCAAGAACTCCCAGATCTTCACCACCGTGGTCGACAACCAGGACAAGGTGGAGATTCACTGTCTCCAAGGCGAGCGGGAGATCTCCGCGGAGAACCGATCCTTGGGCCGATTCGAGCTGGTGGGAATACCTCCGGCCCCTCGAGGTGTTCCACAGATCGAGGTGACCTTCGCGATCGACTCCAACGGCATCGTCAACGTATCGGCCCGTGATGTCGCCACGAATCAACAACAGGGTATCCAGGTCAATGCCTCCAGCGGTTTGAGCACCGAGGAAATCGACCGTCTGGTGGAAGAAGCCCAAGAATTCGCCCAAGACGACGCCAAGAAGAGAGAGCTTCGACGGGTTAAGAATCGGCTGGAAGGGCTCGTTTACTCCAATGAGAGAGTCTTCGAGCAATTCCAAGAAATGCTGAACGAGAAAGAGCGAAAGAAGATCCACCAGTCTTTCCTGAGAGCCCGATTGGCCCTCAATGAAGACGAGCGGGCGGACCTCGAAGCCGCGATCTTCGATCTGAATACCGTCTCTCAGAAGCTGTCCCAGATCATGCTCGAGCACGCCGGATCGGACGGCTGACCTCTAGGACGGTCGATTCCTCAGACGGCTGATTTCTTTTTCAGATCCATCGAGTCGCCACGGTTTCGGCATCACGAAAAATGATCGAGGCACCGAAAGCCGGCCAAGCCGTGACGATCTCGGCCAGAAGGACGACGACTATCTGCCATGAGTAAAAGAGACTATTACGAGGTGCTCGGTGTCGAGCGAACCGCCTCGGATTCAGATATCAAATCCGCCTACCGAAAGCTGGCGGTGAAATACCATCCCGACCGCAACCAGGACAATCCCGAGGCCGAAGACAAATTCAAAGAGGCGGCCGAGGCCTATGCGGTCTTGTCCGACACGGATAAACGCGCCCGCTACGACCGCTTCGGCCACCAAGAAGGCCCTCAGGGATTCAGTGGCTTCGACCCATCGGTCTTCGGCGACTTTTCCGACATCCTCGGGGACCTCTTCGGATTCGGCGGCGGTCGGCGGCGGGGTGGCGGATCCCAAGGCATTCCGGGATCGGACCTGCGATACGACCTCAACATCACCTTTGAGGAAGCCGCTTTCGGCACCAGCCGGACGATCAAATTTCCTCGGCTCGAAGCGTGCGACGACTGCAGCGGCAGCGGCAGTGCCGATGGCAAGCTTCAGGTCTGCACCGTCTGCGGCGGCAGTGGCCGGGTCCGTTTTTCTCAGGGCTTCTTCAGCGTCGCCCGCACTTGCCCCGAATGCCAAGGTGGCGGCAAGAAGGTCACCAATCCTTGTAAAACCTGTCGCGGCGAGGGTCGCCAGGCTCGGGAGCGGGAGCTCGAGGTGACGATTCCGGCGGGCGTGGACACCGGCATGCGCTTGCGCCTTCGGGGCGAAGGCGAGCACGGCATGCGAGGCGGGCCCAAGGGCGATCTCGATGTCGTGATTCTGGTCGATGAGCACGAACGCTTCCAACGGGACGAAACGGACGTCCACGAGATCCTGGACCTCGGCTATGTTCAGCTCGTTCTCGGCGCCAAAGTGGAGATCGAGACCCTCCACGGCACCGAGACTCTCAAGATTCCCGCCGGCACCCAGCCCGGCCACGAGTTCCGCTTGAGAGGGCAGGGCATTACCCATTTGAACAGCGATCGCAAGGGCGACCACGTGGCCCATGTCCGCCTGAAAGTGCCGAAACCCAGGGATCTCGACAGCGATCAGCTCGCCTTGCTCCACAAGCTGGCGGAGCTCGAAGGCAGCGAGGTCCAACACGAGGCCAAAGGCGTGTTCGAAAAAGTGAAGAACCTTTTTCAGGTCTGACGGAAGCCCCGTGGATTACCGTCATTGCACCTATCGGCTTCCGGCGAGCCGTGAGGACCACGTGGCGGCGACCCTCTGGCGCCTCGGCGCTTTGGGTTTTGAGGTCAAAGAGGATCCGAGCCCGGGTTTCATTCGGCTCGAAGCGTACTTCCCCAGGGATCCCGAAACCGCCGGCGCGGTCGACGCTTGGCGCGAGACCGACGTCGAGCGAATCCACGATTCCCGCCTCGAGGAGCAGGATTGGTTGGCGGACTATCGGGCCAAAAGCCGCCCCTTCGCCGTCGGCGAGCGGTTTTTCGTCGTCCAGGGAGAGCCCGACGAAACCCTTCCCGAGGCGCCGGACGGCCGGATCCTCCTCCGGGCTCCGGCCCAAAACGCCTTCGGCACCGGTAGTCACGAATCCACTCGCCTCGCCTTGAGGTGGCTCGAAACCCTCGATCTCTCGGGAAAACGCCTGCTCGATGTGGGCTCCGGGAGCGGCATCCTCGCCTTTGCGGCTCTCAAGCTCGGTGCCGCCTCGGTGGTGGGTTTTGATCTCGATCCGCCGTCGGTCGCCACCGCGACGCTCAACGCCCGGCGCAACAGATGCTCGCCGTCTTTTTTCGCCGGTGTCGCCGGCAGCTTGGCGGACGCCCCCGCCTTCGACCTGCTGATGGTCAACGTGCTTCCGGAGCGCATCTTCGGGGACTACCCCCGATTGATCCGCTGCCTACGACCCGGTGGGCAAGTGATCAGCTCCGGCAATCTGATCAGCCGCCGCGACGAGCTGGTGAGCTCCTTCGCTCGTCTCGGCCTACGCCTCACCGGCCAATTGGACGAAGGGGAGTGGACCTCCTTCTTGCTCGACCTGGCCTGACCAGCCCACCCATGTCGTCTGATCCCACCCCGAGCCTCGCGACTTATTTGGCTTCTCCAGAAGCCCTCCACGAGCCGAGCCTCGAGATTCGGGACCAAGCCTACAAACACCTTTTCCGTTCTCGACGGATGGCCGTCGGAGACTCGATTCGGTTGGTCGACGGCGAGGGCGTCGCGCGATCCGGTGTCGTGGTGGAAATCGACCGCAAACACGCCCGAGTCGACATCGGCGGCGAGCTGCCCAGCCACGAGCCGGAGCATCGTCTTCACCTGAAGGTCGGCGCCCTGAGACCGGAGCGGGCGGATTGGCTGGTGGAAAAGACCACTGAGCTCGGGGTCTTTTCAATCACCTTCATCACCACCGAGCGAACCCCCCGACAATACGGCAAGGGGCGGCTCGACCGGCTCCAGCGGGTCGCGGCGGCGGCCGTGGAACAATGTGGGAGGTCGCGCTTGCCGCGGCTCAGCGGAGTAACGCCCTGGCGAGATGCCCTGCAAGAGCCGACGCTCGGCGATGCGTTCGTCCTGGACCCCGACGGTCCACCGGCCTCCGCCGCATTCCAGCAGGCCCTCCAAGGGGCTGGATCGAGCGGCGACACGACCCTTTGGATCGGCCCCGAGGGTGGCTTCAGCGACGACGAGCTTCGCCGGTTGACCGATGATCTGCGGATCGCACCCGTGGGTTTGAGCTGCCCGATCCTGCGTGTGGAAACCGCGGCGGTCGCCGCCACCGCCCTCTGCCTCTTAACCCGCCGTCCTCCATCCCAGAGCTGACCTTTCCTTAGAGATACCGATCCGGGAGCCCGAATGCCCACAAAAACCCATCCACAGATCGTCCGACGCACCGCCAACGACGGGCGGGTCGTGCTGGAAGATATCCCCGAGATTCCCTCTCGCTTCGGCGATTTGCTGCGGCCCTTCCACAACATCCGCAGCGCGACCCTCCAGGATTTTTCCGGTGACGGCCGGAGCCTGTACATCACCACCCGTTTCGCCGACACCCAGCAGCTGCACCGCATCGATGCCCCGGGAGGTGCCCGGCACCAGCTGACCTTCTTCAAGGAGCCGGTCCAAGAGGTCTGCCGACGCCCCGGAGCTGAGCACGATTGCTTGGCCTTTTTGATGGATCGGGGCGGGGACGAGTCCTACCAGATCCATCTCTACTTCCCGGGCACCGGCGAGCTTCGAGCCTTGACCGACGATCAAGGCCGGAATGCTTCCCTGCTGTGGAGCCCCGACGGCAAATGGCTGGCCTGCCGGAGCACGCGAAGCGATCTCCAATCCAACGATATTTGGCTAGTGGATCCCGAGGATCCGACCGTGGAGCGAAAGTGGGTCGACGCACCCCAGGGGACTTGGCTCTCCCCGGCCGCCTGGAGCCCCGATGGCCGATGGCTAGCCGTTCAGATCTATCGGTCGGTCACCGATCGCGCCACCGGCATGCTCGACGTCGAGTCCGGAGATTTTCGAATCGTCGCGGGCGAAGGAAGCGCGGCCGGCCCAGGCGCGGCCGGCCCAGGCGCGGCCGGCCCAGGCGTTTACGACCCGCTAGCCTTCTCCGCCGACGGCAAGGCCCTCTTCATCCGCACCGACCATGACGGCGACTTCAATCGCCTCGCCCGCCTGAATTTGGACCCGGATGCGAGCAGCGGTGCTCTCGACATCGTGACCGATGATCTACCCTGGGATATCTCCGGCTTCGCGCTCTCCGGAGATCGCGCCGCTTTCGTCGCCAATCGGCACGGATATGGAGATCTCTACCTCTTCGACCCGCAGTCGGCTGCCTTTTCTTGGGTGGATCAGCTGCCCAAGGGGTTGGTGTCTCATCTTCGATTCTCCCCGGACGGCCGGCGCTTGGGATTCACCCTCGACCACTCCACCGGCCCCGGTGACGTCTGGACCCTGGATTTGGAAACGGGAGCGGACCTCCAAGCCACGATCCAGCGTTGGACCCGGAGCGAGGTCGGTGGCTTGCCCGCTTCGACCTTCGTCGAGCCGGAGCTCATCCACTACCCGACTTTCGACACCCTAGAAGAAAGCACGCTAGACGACGACTCGGAGGAGAGAAGCTTCATGGACGGTGCCACGACCGCCCGTCGCCGACGCACGATCCCGGCCTTTGTCTACCGGCCCACCACCGAGGGCCCCCATCCCGTGGTCCTACGCATCCACGGTGGGCCCGAGTCCCAATACCGCCCTGGATTCAACGGCTCCGTGCAGGCATGGGTCGACCGCCTCGGGCTGGCGGTGATCGCCCCCAATGTCCGAGGCTCTTCAGGTTACGGCGCCCGCTATCTCAAGCTGGACAACGGAAAGTTGCGAGAAGACTCGGTCAAAGATATCGGTGCCCTTTTGGATTGGATCGAGCTGCAGGACGATCTCGACTCGGAGCGGGTGGCGGTTTACGGCGGCAGCTACGGTGGCTATATGGTGCTGGCCAGCCTGATCCACTTCGGCGATCGGCTGCGCTGCGGGGTCGACTTGGTCGGCATCAGCAACTTCGTCACCTTCTTGGAGAACACCAAGGCCTATCGCCGGGATCTTCGACGGGTGGAATACGGCGACGAGCGGGATCCCGGCATGAGAGCGTTCCTGGACCAGATCAGCCCCACTCGACATGCCGCGCGCATCATCTCCCCGCTCTTCGTCGCCCAGGGACACAACGACCCTCGAGTTCCCTATTCAGAGGCGGAGCAAATCGTGCGCGACGTGCGAAAAACCGGCCAAGTCGTTTGGTTTATGGACGCTCTCGACGAAGGTCACGGCTTCCGCAAGAAGGACAACCGCGATCTCTTCGACCAGGCCGTGGTCGCCTTCCTGACCCAGCATCTTTCCTTGGACGGGATCTAGTCGCGACCTTGAGAGCTCAAGGCTTGGGTCGGCTCGGCGGCTTGGTCGGATATCCGGGCCAGGTCGGAGCCGTGGGAGCTCTGGACCAAATAACCCGCCAACAGGCCCAGCGCCAGGGCCAGCAACGCTGCCGTCAACCAAGTCTTCCATCCGGTCGAGCCGGGCTCCGCATCTTCCGCCGAGCCGAAGAGCTCGTCGCGAGTCGGCTTGGGGATATCGACCTCGGTATCCCCGTCATAAAACTCCTCATCACCGTCGATGATGATCCGGCTGGTGGTGTGATCCTCGAATTCCTTGGTCTGCTCAGGGCCTTCCGAACGGCACAACCCCACGACAGCGGTGATGTTGTCGGAGCCGTCTTGATCGTTGGCGCGGCGCACCAAGGCTTCCGCCAAGGGCTGCGGCTCGGGGCAGACCGTGGTCAGGTCGAGCATCTCCTCGTCCGTCAATCCACCGGTCAAGCCGTCTGAGCACAGCACGAAGAGATCACCATCTCGCAAGTCGAGCGTGGTGATATCCACCTCGGGGGGCAAAGAATCCCCCAACGATCGGGTGAGGATATTTCGCTGGGGATGGGAACGGGCGGCCTCGGAGGTCAGCACCCCGGCGTCGACCTGACGTTGCACCCAGGAATGGTCCGAGGTCACCTGCTGGATAGTGTGATTGCGGACCAGATAACACCGGCTGTCACCGACGTGGGCGAGCACCATGTGTTTCGAGGTCATGGCCGCCATGACCACCGTGCTGCCGAGGCCACGAATCGAAGGGTCGTTCTGGCCGAGCTGGTAGATCTCGTTCGACACCGCGCGAACGGCATGGGTCAGCGCCGCTTGGAGCGCGCGATCCCCGGAGAACTCCGGCCAAGATGAGTAGGTGCCGGTGGCGAACCAATGGCGTAGCCGCTCGGCGGTTAATTGACTGGCTCGGTCTCCCGCCCGCTCTCCCCCCATCCCGTCAGCGACCAGCATCAAGCCGGAAAGCTGAGACGGATTGCCCTCGCCCGGAAACGGCACGAATACCGCGTAGCTATCTTCATTTCGACGACGCTGGCGTCCCACATCCGTGGAAAAGCCAACCTCCAGACTGAATCGGGCCATTCGAACCAACCTCCGCGTCGACCACGGCTGAGACCAGCAATCTGTGCTGCCCAGAACCACTGACCAAAATCAAATTGGCGCCGGTGGTCATCCGCTGCGGTCACCTGTCGACATCCGCTGAGAACGGCTCACGAATCGGATGTCCGACGAGCAACCCACCAAGCAGCTAGAAGAGAATAGACCGGAATTTTGTCGGCAAGCCAGTGGGCAAGTCAAGCGAGGGTTCTTAAGCGCGCTGAGCCGGCGGCAAGCTCAGTCGTCTGCGGGCACGTCCACCCGGCCTTTGACGTCGCGATGTCGAACGTCCCCGGAGCCGTCCCTGGCGACGATGAAGTCGCCGCCGACGCGACCCGCGAAGATGTCTCCAGAGCCGTCACGGTCCACTGTCACGGAACCGCTGACCGACTTCATCGAGAGATCGCCGGAGCCGTCCTCGGAAATCCGAACGGACCCGTCGATCTCGCTCAGCCGAGCATCCCCGGAGCCATCCTCGATCTCGACATTGCCGTGATGGGTGCTGATCCGGATATCGCCGGAGCCGTCATCGATTCGCAGATCCCCGCTGGTCTCACGCAGAGAGAGATCGCCGGAGCCGTCTTTGATGCTCGCCAGCCTGACGCCCTCCGCGGAGACGTCGCCGCTGGAATCCTGAACCTCCATCTCAACGCTCGACGGCACTCGAATCTCCAGATCCATGCTCGCCCGGCTATTCCACCCCCTGGTCTCGGGCATGTCGGTCTCAATGTGTAGAGTCGAGCCGGATCGACGGGTCTCGAGCTGGATGCCGTCCAGCAGCTTGGCGCTGGATGCGCAGGCCACACCGATGGCTGAAAGACGGTTGGCCTCATCGCCTCTCTCTAGCCGAAGATCACCGGCACGGGCTGAAACGACCACACGCTCGATGCCATCGAGGCTCTCCGAGGCCCGTCGATCGGCCTTATGATCACAGTTGTCCCAAGCCGTAACCGGCACGGGAGCCAAAAGAAGCAAGAGCAAAACACGAGATGCAGTCCGTTTCATTGAATTCTCCAGGGTAAGCTCTAAACACCGAGATCAGCGGGACGAGCTAGGCACGTGCCCCGCCCAACAATCGCGCGGGTAGAAATAAGATCGCTTTCAACAGCTCGAAGACGCCGTCCACCGCAATGCCTACCAGTCGAAACGGCAATAGTAGGAGCCATACGATCGGGTAGAGCACCAAGGCCAACAGAGCGATCGGCCAGCAAAGGACGAAAAGCAGGCACCAAAGCAAAAATTTCATCATGGTGTCACCTCCTACAACGCACTACGAAGCTCGATCTTTTTTTGTTTCGGGCGAAAACCGTGAAATTTCACCCCGAATGTGCAACCCGGAAAAAGAGCTTCGGCACAGACCCCATGGAATCTGGTAAACTGATTGGCCCGGAATCGGACCCGACAACAGCAAGAGACTTCGCTCATGCCTCAATTAGCAAGCACTTCCACTAGGATGCGACTCTCATCGCCGGTTTCTCACCGAAAAATCCTAGCTGTGGGTTTCAGCTCGGCTGAATTCAACCGCCTGGCGCCACTCTTGGAGCGCTCCAGCTTCGAGCTGGACCGTTTTCCCGACCCCACGGGCGCCCTCGATCTATTGGCTCCCATACCGTTCCACATGATTTTGGTGCGATATCCCTTGCCGAAAATGGCCATGGCGGACTTCCTGGATCGAATTCGGCACCCCACGACCCGATCACGAAAATCCTCTCTGGTGATTCTCGCGGATCGTCCGCAAGTGGATGAAGCAGAGCAATTCCTGCTGAAGGGGGCCAATCGAGTCATCGAGATGGAGCCCCAAGCAGCCGAGCTGGAGACCGTTTTCGCCGATTTGCTGCACATCGCTCCGCGCCGCTCAGCCCGATTCTTCGCCCGACTTCAGGCTCGGCTCGACGGTGCACCGAGCTCCGTGCTCGGGGTCGTGCGCAACACCTCCGCCACCGGGCTCTTGGTGGAGACGGACCAGCTCCTAGGGCGTGGAACGGAAGTCGGCTTTGAGCTGACCCTACCCGGCAGCCGCCTGCCGATTCGCGGCCGAGCCCAGATCGTCCGACACGCAAGCTACGAGAAAGAGCATCTGAAAGGCGTCGGCATGCGCATCCTCTCCTTCAACGGCTCCGCCGGCGACGAATACCAGGAATTCATCCGGCAACAAGTCCACTAAGCTGGAAGAACATGCCCGCCGGGGTCCAAAGTCGAGGCTTCGTCGGCGGCCCGTGATCTCAGATCTCCTGGAGCAGCTCCAGCAGCTCCTCGCGGCTGAACAGCTTCGACACACGCGCATCGTCCTCGCGCACGACCTCGTCCAGCAGATCACGCTTGGCTTCGATCATGCCGGCGATCTTCTCTTCCAGGGTGCCTTCCGTCACCAATTTGAAGACTTGCACCACCCGTTTCTGCCCCATCCGGTGCACTCGATCGGTGGCCTGATCCTCCCGGGCCGCGTTCCACCAACGGTCGTAGTGGATCACCACCGAGCCTCCGACCAAATCGATGCCCGTGCCGCCCGCCTTGAGGCTGCCCAGGAATACTCGACACTTCGGGTCGGTGTTGAAACGCTCGATGAGGCTGCCTCGGTCTTTGGCGGCCGTGGAGCCCACCAGCCTGACGTGATCGATCTCCTGGGCGGCCAAGTGGCGGGACATCATTTCGAGCATGTCCAAGTATTGGCTGAACACCACGACCTTCTGACCGGCGTCCAGGCTCTCTCGCAAGATCTCGCAGTAAAGGTCCCATTTGCCCGAGCTGTGGCCCTCGTAATCCAAGTCTCCCTCTACCAATGCGGGATGGTCGCAGATCTGCTTGAGCAGATCGAGCAAGGCGAAGACATGGAGATACGGCAAGACCTCCCCTTGATCCTCCAATTGGGCGATGAGCTTCTTGCCCCGGCCCTGGATGGCCTGCCGGTAGAGACCCACCTGTTCCGGGCTGAGCTCACAGGAGCGGAGATCTTCGATCTTTTCCGGTAGCTCGTCGAGCACGGAGCTCTTCAACCGACGCATCACGAAGGGGTGGATCAGGCGCCGGAGCCGGTCCAACAAACGGCGATCCTGGCGATACCCAGTTTCGGTGCCATGGCTTTCCAAGCCCTTGAACAGGGCCTCGTCTTCAGCGAAATAGCCCGGCATCACCAAATTGAACAGGTTCTTCAACTCTTCCAGGGAATTCTCGATCGGCGTGCCCGTCAGGCCGATTTTGATCGGCACGTTCAGCTGCAAGGCCGCCGCGTAGGACCGCGTTTGCCGATTCTTCAAATATTGGATTTCGTCGAAAATCACCGCCGACCACGGCACTTTTCCGAGCTTCTCAGCGTCGTTGCGCAACACTCCGTAGGAGGTCAGGATCACATGCCGACGATCGAGCCGGTAGCCCAGGCTTCGCTCGGTGCCATGGTAGATGCGGGGCTGGAGCGCAGGTGCGAAGCGGCGCAGCTTGTCGCGCCAATGGCTCATGACACTCGTCGGGCTGACCACGAGGAAGGGCCCCTTCGATCGATCTTCGTCAGCCAAGCAAGCCATTAAGGCCATGCTTTGATGGGTCTTCCCCAGCCCCATATCGTCGCACAGCAATCCACCGAGCTGCTGCTCTCCGAGGAATCTCAGCCAATCGACACCGGCCCGCTGATAGTCCCGCAGCTCCGACCGAAATCCCTCGGGCGCTCGGTACGGAGCCGGCGGCTGTCGATCGAGCAACCGTCGCAGCCACTCACTCTTGCTCTGTTGGGCTACCACCTGCAAGGGTTGCTCGGCCCGGGCCTGAAAGCGCAGCAGATCCCCTACCGACATGGGAATGCGCTGGTCGTCGGGCTGGTCGCCGTTTTCATCGTCGACCAGCTTGTCTTCCAACCGTGTCAGATCTTCGAAAACCGCCGACTTGAGATCGATCCAACCGTTGCCGGTTTCCAAATAGGGCGCTCCCTTGCGCCTCGCCCGCAGGATATCGGCCAGGGTGACGGTTTCGTCACCAAAGCCGTATTTCACCGACAGCCAATACCAGCTGGGCCGACCATCCACCGGCGTCCCATCCACCTCGACCCGGTCGTAGGTTTTGTGGATTTTGAGCCCACGCAAGGGCTCCTCCAGCACCAGCGTGCCGTCCTGAATGGCCTCGCCGTAGTCGTCGAGAAAGCTCGCAACTTGGCTGCGGGCCAGTTTCATGGCTTTCGGCGCCGCGTATTTGCGCTGCTTTCGATCCTTTTCCAGCTCGGCGAGCAGACCGAGCTCACGGACGTAGACCAGATTGCCGTATTGGAATTTTTTGAGCTCTTCGCGGTCGAGGTATTTCTCTTCCCCGGACTGCTGCAAGAGACGGATCACCGGCCGTACCCGCAGGTCCAGCTCGGTTTCATGGCTGACGCGGAAGAGCGAGCGCAAGGGCACGGGATGGATTTGAAGATCTTCTTGTTCCGGATAGTGCCGCGACAACAGCTTGAGCACCGCGGCCACCCGCTGACGGGGAAGGGTGATCTTGAAGGTCTCCCTCGAATCACCGAGGCGGTGGGTCAGGGTGAAGTCGCCGCTGCTCTTGGCCACCGCCGGATGGAAGGTACCGAGGGCCTGCCCTTGCTCGTCCATCAGCTCTCGGACGCAGTGATAGGCCCAGCGGCTCCAGAAGCTGCCGTCCCATGCCTGGCGTTGGCTACGCATGCCGGCCTTTTCGAAGGCCCGTTCCTGGTCGGTCATCTGGAATAGCCGCAAGCGGTCGATCACCGCCGAACGGTTGACGTACATTTCACCCTGGGGCACCTTACCGGTCCGCTCCAGGAAAGCCCTGGCCACGGGCGAGGTGTCCAACAAACGCAATACCTCGAACCCCCGGGTATCCAGGAAACGAATCGCCGTCGAGCCCGAGCCGGTCTCGACCTGCTGAACCCGAACGTCCTCGCAGGCTAATTGGGATCCAGCGTAAATCGCCTTGGCGAGCTGGAACCATACCGTGCTCTCGAAGTGCTGCTGCCACCCCCTTGGGAACACCCTCTGGAAATCCCGGGCTCCTCGCCCGAGAGCCCGCAAGGCCTCGCAGGTCTTCTGACGTCGAGAACCCTTGCACTCCTCACAGGTGCACGACCTTAGCGGCCCGCTGTCTTGGGAATGGATCCAAATTGCGGATCCTTTGGGCGTCGAGCCGGGGACCGGCAGCAGACCGATACCGTCGCGAAAGAATTCGTAATCGTTGAGAACGGACATGGCTCAGCTGAATAGGGTCTATCGAAAGCTTCGGAGAGCGGATACTAACCCATGGCCTCAGCGGCGCATAGGTCATCCACGGAGCCGAGATTCAGCGAGAGAAGGGGTTGGACCGGCCGATGGCCTTAGAAGCTGACCGAGAATCCACCGGTGAGCTTGCGGTAAGTCTGGTCGTCGGCGGTCAAGGCGTAGGGAGTCGCCCCCCGGCTGAGCTCCATATTCAGGTTCACCGCCCATTTCGAGGCCAGATCCGCCAGCACGTTCAGATCTTGAGTGAGCATCAGCTGGAGCCGTTGCAGCTCGACCCTGGCCGGAGTTTCCGCCTCCAGCTGGAGTGGATTGAACGCCTGCTCAAGGTGGTGGAACGCCACAAACACACCGGTCGAGGTTTGTTGGAACTGCGTGTTGAGCGAGGTCACCAAATAGCGGACCTCATTCTCGTAGGAGGACTCGTTGGTGGCGTAGAAAATGCCTCCACCACCCGAAGCGAAATTCGACTCCAATCGAGCGAGGACCTTCGGGCTGATCCGACGCACCAAGCTCAGCTGTAGCTCGGGGAGCTGGTCGCCTTTGACCATGAAAACGCTTTCGAGCCGGTCGAAGAAATCGGGGCTGAAATAGAGTCTCAGGGTCTCCGAGAACTCCCGATGGATGGCACCGATGGCCAAGGTATCTTCGCCGTCCGTGTGCTCCAGGGTCACCTCGTAACAGGCTTCACCCACTTCCCGACACGAGCCGGTGTCCCCGAAGAACGCGCTTTGGTAGCCGCGATAAAAGTAGTCGTCTTCTTGCTGCTCTACCCGCTTGCTGATCGAGGTCTCGGCGCTCCATTTATCGCCGAATCTCACGACCACGCCACCGTGGGGCACGAGGGAGAGGCTGCCGTCGCGGATGGAGGAATAGAGACCGTATTCCACAAAAATCTTGGGTTGGAGCTGGGAGCCGGCGGAGGTAAAGAGCCCGAGGCTTTCGTCCGCGGTCTCGAATCCGGCCAGAGAACGCTGCCGATACACCAGCCCGGCTTCCACCGAGGTGCGATCCGTCAGCCGACCGGAATAGGCCCCTTCCAGGCCCCAGGTCTGGGAATCGCCCACCGCGTACATGGGCTGGAGGACGCTGCCGAAGAAGAAATTCGATTCCTCGACAAAGCTCGCGGAGACCCTGGCCGAGCTCTGGGAACCGGTGCGCCCCGTCCAATCGACCTGATAACGATCCAGATCGACCGGATCCGCCAGCCGGGTCGTCAGGCGGCTGTTCGAGGTCGCGAATCGCAACCGTTGGTCGGCGGTGGCGTCGAGCTGCACGGCAACGGATTTCACCATTCCGTCGACGGAGGTGGAGCTATCGGTAGGAGTCAGCTGACGGAAGAGTCCGTCGATGCCCACTCCCATGCTGCCGACCGCGGCCCTCAGGCCCAGCTCGGCGGCGGTCAGTTGGGCGTCGCCGAAGCTGGGGCCCAAGTTCTCGACGCCCGAAAAAGCGTGCATCTCCGCCTCGAACACGGCCGCGTTTTCGATCGAAACGCCCATGTCCGCCACCGCTTGTTGTCGGAGCTCGAGATGATCGATCTGGCGCAGAACATCCATCGGCACCCGCCCGCGGACCGTCCAGAAATCCGCGGCAGGGGCGACATCGTTCGACCTCGATTCGCTGGACTGTAGCTCCAGCTCCACGTATTGGTGGTCGTTCGGACGACGCCTCAGAAGCAGCTCGACGGCCGGTTTGAATCCCGGTTTGAAAGCCACCAGCTTGTACATGCCGGCGGGCAAGCCTTCAAAAAGAAACCGCCCCAGAGCGTCGGTCGTGACCTTGATCAGCTCGCTGGAAGCGACCTCGTAGGCGTAGATCGTGATCGGGCTCAGGGTGCCTTCATCCGCAGAGCCTTCGGCCTCCACGGATCGCTTGACCTTGGAAACCTCAGAGCCGCTACGGCTCGCGGCGGCCCCTCGCTGGTAGACCCGTCCTTCGACACCGCTTTTCCCTTCAACCCGCTCCTCAACAGCCTGCCGTGCGGACCCATTGCCCAAAGCGTTGACCAAGCCGTGGGTGGGCTCCTCGGCTCGAATCCCTTCCGACGGCAACGAGTCGGCAAAAGCAGACGGTGCCGTCAGAAGCAGCAGACAGAGGATGGCGTGTTGGGGTGTCTTCATCATTTCTATTGGGTGTACCCGTAGTCGACTCGATCTTCCACTTCGCGATCGGGAGCCGATTCGATCCACGATACGCGACTTGTGTAGGTTTGAGGTGGCTTTTTGGCTAAGTCGCACCGGATTAGGGATTAACCGTCAATTAGCCCTCAGCTGCGGCCCATCAACCTCTGTGGACGTTGGTTTCGCGGCATTCGCCGAGATCGAGATCCTGCGAGCGTCGCTATCTTAGCAGAAAGAGTCATGCTGGGAGCTCACCTTCCCGATTCGCGCCGGCCTGCCCCAGCTCTCTACTCAGCTAGATCTTCCTCTATCAGCGAAGCAAATATTGGGCCAATGCCACAGCGAGGCAGGCCGATGCCACAACGGCATGAAGCACTCGACGACACGGCGGATTCACGCCTGCCCGACGGCTCGCTGCGCATTTGGTGAGCATTTCGGGAGGTCCGAGGCCGCTCGCCGGCATGGCAAAGCCGAGGCCAATCACTTGAATGAGTCTTTTTTGATCCACTGTGTTTCATTAAAGCTACAATCTACGCTAAATGCCCTCGACAATGGGATTCAGCCCGTCTCAGAGCTCGAATAGCTCTTCAGGTTGTGGCGTCCGAGCTACAGCCAAAGCGAAAATCTGCGTAGCTCCCCCGTTTTTCAGGGCGCCGGCAGCAGCCTCCAGAGTCGCCCCGGTGGTGATTACATCGTCCACCAGCAGAATGCGCCGTCCTTGAGGTCGTGCTTTTCTTCGCAGGCGGAAGGCGGAAGCGAGGTTGGCTCGGCGCTCCGTCTCGTTCAAAAGACTCTGCGCGGAGGTCCTTCGCGCTCGACGCAACCAGCGTTCTCGCGCGAGGCCCAATCGCCGGCTCAGACCGACCGCCAAGAGCTCCGCCTGATCGTATCCCCGAGCCCAACGGCGGCTCCAATGGAGCGGCACCGGAACGATTGCGTCCACCACCGGCAAGCGATCATGCACATGATCCAGAGCCGACGCGGCCATCTTGTCGGCCAGGTAGTCCAGACCGCGAAATTTCATCGCGGTGACCGCCGTGCTGATCGGCGAGGCATACACCCAAGACCACAACACCCCGTCGAGCGACGAGGGCATACCTGCTCGTTGCCGGTCCACGCAGCGTGAGCACTGCCCGAATCCGAGGTTTCCGTCATCCTCGACCGCCTCCCCACCGCCGAGCCGACAGCTTTCAGAGGCGCCTCCCGTGAGCGGACCGCCACAAGAGCGACAGAGCTCCAGGGGTGAGAAGGTCAAGTGACCTCGGCAAGGGAGGCAGAGATAGTCGTTGGCGGACCCTCGCTCCGACGGCCGGATCTCCCCGTCACAATGGACACAGCACCACGGAAAGAGGAGGTCCAAGCCGCGGGCTCCCAGAGTCCGCCAACGGGCCACGGTTGACGGATCGGCGGGCTGGTTCCTCGGCACATCTGTGACGTCCAATGGCAGTGTTTCGTATGACATGACAGCGCTCCTATGCTCGGCTTGCTCGATCGATTCGGCGAGATCGAAGGCCTCGAAGAAGGCCTTTACATATGGAGACGTAAAAAGAGCGTCCAATTCTGCGACAATACGAAGATTCCGGGCGAACGATATCGGCCCACTCTCACTGATCTCGAAGGAGACCTACCCTTGCGGCATTTTCGGACTGTTTTTCTAGTGACGGTGGTTCTCGCCACGCTTCTATGGCCGGGCGTTGAAGCCGAAGCCCAAGACAACGGCATCACAGTCGGCATTTTTGCCGGCGTGGGCGGATCTCCCGATTCCGACGGATACGACGGCAGCGGCTTTCAGCTTTTGGCGGCCATGGATCTCAGCCGCAATACCTTGACCGGCCTGAGGATCGGTGAGCTGACCACCGAATTTGAGCTGGACAACGGGATCATCGAGGAGAACGACCTTTCGTACCTCACCTTGGGCACCGAGTACCGGCGCGATGCCGACTACTACACCTCGGGCCTGCTGATCGGTCTCGGTTATTACCGCCTCGAAGGGCCTTTCACCGACGAAGACAGCCTCGGCCTGACCCTGGGAGTCACCGGCGATTTCAGAATCAATTCGCGATTCAGTGTCGTGGTGGAGCTTTCCGGCCACTATGCGGACTTCGACCGAGCGCAGATCTTCTTGCTCGGCCACGCCGGTCTGGCCTTCAGATTCTAGCTACCTCTTTCAAGGGCTTCAGCTTTCCAAGGGCTTCAGCGGCGATCGGTCTCAACTGGTCGCCGTTTTTGACGCTTCGGCAGCCTCCTCCGCTTCCTCGCGAATAGCCAACCCGAGGGCGTCCTCGATTTGCCGACGAATCGCCGGATCATCCCAATTGACGGCGCCGATATAGCTATCGATCCATCGGCCTCGAACCACCAGGTGGGTTTCCGGCAATTTCTGGGTTCCGTAGCTGCGAGCGACTTTCCAATCGGGATCGAAGAGCCCAGGCCCGGAATCGCCTAAGAACTCGCTCACTTTCTGTGTGTCGTCGGCCACCGCCACCATCACCAGCTTGAAGCGCGGATTGTCCGCATAGTCGGCCGCCAGGCGTTGAATCGCCGGCGTCTCGGTAATACACGGCGGGCACCAAGTCGACCAGAAATGGATCAGGGTCACGGCAGCGGTTTGGGAAGCGAGGGGAACGACCCGACCGCTCACGTCCACCAAGTTACCCATGGGAGCGGTATCGTCTTCCTCGTGGGGCCAAAGCAACAGACCGATAACGACCACCGCGACGACCATGAACGCCCAATGAGCCTCGCGACCTAAACCAGGCCTCAGGTCGCCCAACGGCATAGAATTCAGCGTTCCGTGTGCACTTTCGCTTTCCATTCCTGTACTCTCGCTTTAAACGTCCTAAACTAAAGATGGGACCGGTCGCCGCGCCGGTGTCCGATCCTACACGGAGCGGCGCCGGATGGCAGCCACATTGGCGGAAGACACGGCAGCGCCGACGATAAGCTGGAAGCATAGAGGTTTCATGACCACCGACTTTGAAGATCGCGATCCATTTGCCGGCCAACCCAAGACCCTGATCGTCGGGGTGCGGCTCGGCGCGACCCCGGAGCACGTGGTCGACGATCACCTCGACGAGCTCGACGCGTTGGCCGGCGCCGCGGGAGCGGAGGTGTTGGGACGGGAGGTTCAACGGCGCCAAGCTCTGGATCCTGCCCTATTCATCGGACGCGGGAAAGCCGAAGAAATCGGCGAGCTGGTGCGTGAGTCCGAGCTCGATTTGGTGCTCTTCGACGACGACCTCACCGCCGGGCAGGTGAAAAATCTGGAAAAAATCGTCGAATGCGCGGTCATGGATCGCAGCGCCCTGATCCTGGAGATCTTCCATCAGCGGGCTCGCAGCGGCGAAGCCCGTGCCCAGGTCGAGCTGGCTCGCTTACGCTACCTCTTGCCGCGCCTCACCCGCCGCTGGAGCCACCTCTCCCGTCAAGCCGGCGGCATCGGCGTGCGCGGCGGTGAGGGCGAGAGCCAGCTCGAGGCGGATCGCCGCATGTTGAGACGCCGCATTCAACGATTGGAAAAAGATCTGGTGCGCATCGAGCGCACCCGCAACCTCCAACGTCGAGGACGGCAGCAGGTCCGGGAGATCGCCCTGGCCGGTTATACCAACGCCGGCAAATCCACCCTCTTCAATCAGCTGACCGGCGCCGACACCTTGGTGAAAAACCAGGTTTTCGCCACCCTCGACTCCAAATTGCGCAAGGGCCATCTAGGGGGCGGCAGAACCGCGGTCTTTGCCGACACCGTGGGTTTCGTCCGCAAGCTACCCCACCACCTCGTCGCTTCTTTCCGCAGCACCTTGGGCGAGGTCTTAGAAGCGGATGTGGTGCTGCACGTGGTCGACCGGAGCCATCCAGCCTGGATGGAGCAGCAATCCGTGGGCGACGAGGTCTTGCGCGATCTCGGGGTCGAGGTCGAAAAGATCATCTTGGTGCATAACAAGATCGATCGAGTGGAGACCAACCCTCGAGAAGATCAGAATCAAGATCACGACGCGGATCAAGATCAAGATCACGGCACGGATCGTCCCAACGGCTCGAGCCATGAGGCTCTCAGGATCTCCGCGATCACCGGACACGGCATCGAGGAGCTGAAGAAAGAGCTCGGAATCCGCCTTTTCGGCAAAGACGGACGCATCGCTCCGTGGATGCGAGCGCCCGAGCTCGATGAGGATTCCGAGCCGGCCGTGCCGGCCGAAACCGCTGAACCCCAGCTCGGACAGGGCCAATGAAAATTTCCTGCGCCCGATCCATTGACAGCCGGTTTTTCGTATGTGTACACTCCGCCTCCCAAGCTCGTGGGGCCGTAGCTCAGTTGGGAGAGCGCTTGAATGGCATTCAAGAGGTCGAGGGTTCGATTCCCTTCGGCTCCACCAATCTGTTCCCTTCCTCCTGTTACCCAAGCAGGGGGCGAAAAGCTCCGAGGCCGGATCGACGATCCAGCTCCCTCGGAGCTTTTTCCGTTTCAAGATCCATGAATTCAGGGCGACTCATCGATCAACCCAGGGATTGACTATGGCGAATCCTCGCAACCCCACCATCCGCAAGGTCAAGCCTTCGCAGCGAATGCAGCGGATGCGCAAAGCCCTGAAGAGGCTGTGGACCCCCCCGGACCCGGATCTGGTGGACGCGGGTCTCAGGGGCGAATGGATGATCGCCGGCATTCGGCTGCTGATCGTGCTCGTGATCATGGCTCTGCCCCTGCACCAATTCCTTCAGTCGCCGACCGAGCAGAGCGGACAGGTGGTGCTGTGGGTGGCGGTGGCCGCCCTTGCAGAAGCGTTGGTGATCTATTCGGCGGTCATGCGCAGCTGGGGACGGGGCTGGATCGGATTCTTCAGCGGCATCTTGGATGTCTCCCTAGTGACCTTGAGCCTGTGGCTGTTTCTACGCTTGGACCGCCCCCTCGACGGGATCAACGACCTGGTGATTTTCCCCGTCTATCTGCTGGCGATCGGTGCCACCAGCCTGCGTTACGACTGGCGTATCAGCATACTCGCCGGCGTCACGGCTATCTTGCAATACGCCGCTTTGGTCCGGTACGCGGTTTGGGGCTGGGATCTCGACAATCCCACACTGCAACCGATCCTGAGCCAAAACTTCAGCTGGGCTCTGCAGGGCGGACGCTTGATCCTGCTGGCCATGGCGACCGCCTTGGCCACCGCCCTGATCGTGCGTGCCCAAGAGCAGCGGAGCTTGTCGAACCGTGACCGCTTGACCAACCTGGCCAATCGCGGATTCTTCGATGAAAGCTTGACCCGCATCGGGGCCTTGGCCTCCCGCTCCGGTGAGCCCGTCGCCGTCGCCATGATCGACGTCGACCACTTCAAAAAATTCAACGATTCCTACGGCCACCTCGCCGGTGACGTGGCCCTGTGCAAAGTAGCGGCCATTCTCGGGGAATCTTTCCGCACCACCGACTTGGTCGCTCGCTACGGCGGCGAGGAATTCGCTGGTCTATTCCCCGGCATGAGCCTCGAAGACGCCACCCGCCGCATGGAGCAGCTGCGGCAGACCATCGAGAAAACGAAGATTCAGGTCGACAGCTCGCGCACCGCCCAAGTGACGGTCAGCGTCGGCATCGCGGTCTGGCCCCAAGACGGTGTCAATCTCTCCGAGGCCTTGGCCCTGGCGGACCTGAGGCTCTACCAAGCCAAGAATACCGGCCGAAACCGCATCGTCACCTCCGCGGACAGCGGTTATGGGGACCTTTCCGCCCATCCCGCGGCCTCCGGCCCCCGCATCGTGCCTTAACGGCCTGTGGTCATCCCTACGTCAGAAGCAATCGGTTTCATTGCGCAGGGGCGAATCTTGTATTCGCCTACTTAAGGGGGGCGCCTAAAGGCCATCCAACAATCGACGGATTTCTTGGAAGTCACGGCTGGTGGGCCCTAGCTGGGCTTCGAGGGTCGAGGCGGCCGGCTCCAACAACGAGCGGGCGTCTGAAGCTCGACCTCGCTCGGCGAAACAACGGGCAATGCGCGCTTTGGCGTTGGCGGTATACCAGGAGTCGTCCTCTTGCCAGCTTCGAGCCAGCTCGAGCGCTTCGTCGAGTCGCGACGGATCATCCGTGTCGCAGGCTTGCACACTCAAGACCTCGGCCAAGTCCAAGGGCACCACCTCTCTGGTCGATTCGAGGGGCCCCACCACCCGATCGGCGATCAAGACTCGGATACTGGGGTCACCCAAGGCGTTCATCCAGGTCACCGCGACCCGAGCGAGGGTCTGGGTCAGAGGGTGGTCTTCGGGCAAGAGCTGATCCTGGAGCTCGAAGAGCCGAAGAAGGTCGGCTTCGAGCCTCTCATCGCCGACCACCTCACCTTGGACCACCGTATAAGCCTGCGCCCCCAAGCGCGACTCGAGAGACTCCGCCGCTCGGACAATCGGCTCGAAATCGGGGCCGAAGGCACCTCCGGCGAACGGCCAGGTGATCGGCCAGTGGGATCTGGCACAGACCCGAGCCAATCCGAGACGATAGCTCTCACCCTCTCGGTGCTTGGCGGGATTCTGGGTGCCCCAGGCGTCGTAGAGCCGGATCACACGGCCGTAGGAATCGATGGGAAAGAAAGTCGCTTCGTCCTCGGAAATGGCGAGGAGGGTTCGGTGGCTTTCCACCAGCAACGGCTCGGCTTGCTCGAATTTGCCTTGTGCCGTCAAATTCTCCCCCAACATCGAGCGGGCAAAGGCCAGCTGAAAGCTGCCCTCCGGAAAGGTTTCGGCCAGCTCGTCGACCGCCTCTTTCAACCGGATCTCGGCGTCCGCGGGACGTCCGTTGCGGGCCAACACCCCAGCCAGCTGACCGATCACCTCGCCGGTATCCGCGTGCCCCGGGGCCAGCTCCCGCCGCCGGATCTGCAATGCATGCTCCAACAACCCCTCCGACAAGGCTTCGTGGGGCGTGTACCAAAGGGAAAAGGCCCCGTCCATGCAGGTGTCCGCCACAACCGGCCATAACAGGTGTCCCGGGGGCAGGACCCGATTCGCGTGCTCGATGGCGTCGTCCAAAAGCTCGACGGCTCGCTCGAAGGGCTCCGGGTCCGGCGAGTGACCACCAGTCCTCATGGCGTCGATGAATCGATCCAAACGCTGGGCCAGCTCCGGTCGGCTACGGGCGATCAACCGATGGGCGGTCTTCCGGGCGGCCTGGGCGAGCTCAAAGGCGTCGGGTCGCTCCAAACGAAACAGCACGTGGGTCAAGGTCCACAAGACGTCGTAGCGCTCTTTCAGACTCCCGTCGTCGAGCTGATCATCGGGAATCACCGCCGGGCCCATCAAGTCCATGGATCGACGCAGGTGGAGCTCGGCCCGGGGCAGCTCGGCCAAGCTCTCGTAGGCTTGGCCGAGGGTGGCGTGCACCCGGCCCTCCGCCAAGGGTTGTCCAACGAAGAACTCCGGCACTTGGGCCGACGCTCGATCGAGCAGGGCGCGGACCGATAGGGCGGGATCGAGGGCCACCTCCGGATCCGCCAGGGTCAACGTGCGGACCAAAAAGTCCGTCACCCGGCGGGCGCGATCCGCTTCCAGCTGAGCAGCGTCCCGTTGCAACGAGGCCTCCCACAAACCAACGCCGGTGCCGACGATGCCGCCGAGCAAGGTCAGCAGCAAAAGCACGCCGGCGGCGACGGCCGCGCGGTAGCGCACGAGCAGCTTCTTCAATCGATAAGAGCGGCTGGGCGGACCCGCGGACACCGGCTCGTCGTCGAGATGGCGTCGCAGATCCGCGGCCAGCTCGCTCACCGCCGGATAGCGACGACCCCGCTCTTTTTCTAAGGCCTTCATGGCGATCCAATCGAGATCACCCCTGAGCCGCTTGCTGAGCTCGGAGGCCTCGACTCGGCGACGTCGGGCGACCTCCACCGCATCCGCCGAGGTGGACACCCGGGTGGACGGACGCGGCGGTCGTTCCTCGCGCAAAATCCGCTGGATCTCCGCCAATCCCACCCGCGCCAGCTCCTCCCGCTCGAACGGTGTGGAGCCCGTCAACAGCTCATAGAGCACCACCCCCAGGCTGTAGACATCGGCCCGTGTGTCGATATCCAGGGCAGAGCTCTCCGCCTGCTCGGGGCTCATGTAAGCCGGCGTGCCGACAAACCGATGGTAAGCGGTGAAGAGGGTCTTGTCGGTGAGCCGGCCGTGCATGGCCTTGGCGACTCCGAAGTCGATCACCTTCGGGGCCGGGCCATCTTGGACCGACACCAGAATATTCGTCGGTTTGAGATCACGGTGCACCACACCCTTTTGGTGGGCGTGCTGAACCGCGTGGCAGACGTCCAAGAAAAGCTCAAGACGCTGCCTGGGATCCAGGCTCTCGCGGTCACAGTAGTCGGTGATCGGCAGGCCGCGCACCAGCTCCATGACGAAATAGGGACGGCCTCTTTCCGTCATGCCGCCGTCCAAGACCTTGGCGATGCCCGGATGATCCATCATCGCCAGGGCCTGACGCTCCGCCTCGAATCGGGCCACCACCTCGCGGGTGTCCATGCCCACCTTGATGACCTTGAGGGCCACTTGGCGGCGCACGGGCTCGAGCTGCTCGGCCCGATAGACCAACCCGAACCCACCCTCACCGATGGCTTCCAGAAGCTTGTAACGACCCACCGTGGAGCCGACCCAATCTCTTGGGTCGGCCGACTCCAAGGAGGGGCCCGAGCCTGCCATGGGATTCAAAGTCGGCCGCTCCAACGTTCCGCCGCGGTCCAAGTCCGCCAACATAGCCGACAGCCGCAGGCGCATCTCGGGCTCCGGAGACTGGGCGTCGAGGAAAGCGTCACGCTCCGACTCCGGCAAATCCGCCGCGGCCTGAAAAAGCTCTTCGAGACGTCTTAGATCGGGCATGGCACCTCGGCCCCAGCCCGTCGACACGTGCTGCTCATCGATGGCCGGCCGGATCCTGAGAGGCCAGCTCCGTTCGCAGCCACGATTTGATGAAACGCCATTCCCGCTCGACGGTGCCCACGGACACATCCAGCGCCTGGGCGGTTTCGGCGGTGGTCAGACCCGCGAAATAGCGCAGGTTGACGATCTTGCCCTTGCGCGGATCCTCGGCCTCCAACCGTTGGACCGCTTCGTCCACCGCCAGCACCCTTTCGTCCGGTGGCTCGACCCACGGATCCACCTCGTCGAGCCCGAGCCTTTGTTGGTCGCCGCCGTGGCGAAATCGAGCTTTGCGGCGGGCCTGCTCCACCAGGATTCGGCGCATCGCCAACGCCGCCGCGCCGAAGAAATGACCCCGGCCGTTCCAACCCGGATCGTCATGCCCCACCAAGCGCAAAAACGCTTCATGGACCAACGCCGTGGCTTGCAACGTCTGACCCGGCCTCTCGTTGGCCATGCGAGCCCTGGCCAAGGCCCGCAGCTCCTCGTAGACCACGGGAAGCAGCTCCTCCGCCGCCAGCTCACCGGCGGCAGCGGCGTTCAGCATGCGGGTCAAATCCTCAGGAATCTCGGTCATGCCCTTTCTTCCGCTTCTTGGTGCTCGCCTTGGCTTTGGCAGCTTTCGGCTTTCTTCGCGGTCGAGCCTCGGCATCGGCCCGGCTCGGCCCCGGCTCGTGGCCGAGGATCATCGCCGAAAGGGGAGGCAAGGTCAGCGTCAGCCGCTGCGCGCAATCGTCGAGGGGCTCGTCCTCGGTGACCCAGGCATCAGCGCGCGGAAAGTCGCTACCCCCAAAACGGGCGTCGTCGCTGGAAAGCAAAACGCGATAAGTGCCCGACATGGGAGCGCCCACGGAGTAGGTCTCGTGGGGCACGGGAGTCAGATTGAGCACCACCAACAGATGCTCTCCCAAACGAGCACCGACCTTTTCATCTCTGACCTTTCCATCACCAGCGTCATCGGCCTTTTGATCGCTCGGCTTGCTTCGGCTCTCATCGTCCGGGCTCGTGCCCGCAGAGCTTTTATCGTCCAAAGAAAGCTCAACCGGTAGCGGATCGGCCCAGCGGACGAAGCAGAAGATCGACATGTCGCGATCGTGGCAGGCGACCCATTGGAAACCGTCCTTCTGATGGTCCAGCAGCCAAAGGCTGGGGGCGTCGAGGTAGAGCTTGCCCAGCTCGCCGACGAAGTCGTGAAATTTCCGATGCTCCGGTTTTTCGAGCAGCTGCCATTCCAAGCTCGCCCCATGGTTCCATTCCCGGGGCGAGGCGAGCTCGCTCCCCATGAACAAGAGAACCTTGCCCGGGCGGGCGTATTGGTAGGTCAAGAGAGCTCTCAGGTTGGCGAATTTGCGCCAGGAGTCGCCGGGCATTCGACGATAGAGTGAGCCTTTGCCGTGCACGACCTCGTCGTGGGAAAGCGGATTGACGAAGGCCTCGCTATATTCGTAGACCATGGCGAACGTCAGCTTGTCGTGATGGTGAGGCCGGAAAAAGGGATCGATGCCGAAGTAGTCCAGGGTGTCGTGCATCCAACCCATATTCCATTTCAGGGTGAAGCCCAAACCGCCCTCGGCGACCGAACGGGTGATGCCCGGCCATGCCGTCGATTCCTCGGCCACCGTGAACCGACCGGGAAAATGCTCTTCGACCTGCCGATTGACGTCCTGGAGCAGGGCGATGGCCGCCAGGTTCTCTCGACCTCCGTGCTCGTTGGGCAGCCATTGATCCGCCTCGCGGCTGTAATCCAAGTAGAGCATGGAGGCCACCGCGTCCACCCGCAGGCCGTCCACATGCAGCTCTTCCAGCCAGTACAGGGCGTTGGCCAATAGAAAATTCCGAACCTCGAAGCGACCGTAGTTGAAGATGTAGGTGCCCCAATCCGGATGCTCACCGCGCCGGGGATCCTCGTGCTCATAGAGGGCCGTGCCATCGAACCGACCCAGACCGTGGGCATCTTTGACGAAGTGCGCGGGCACCCAATCGACGATCACCCCCATGCCGTGACGATGGCAATAATCGACGAAGAAGCGGAAGTCGTCCGGCGTGCCGTAGCGGGAGGTGGGGGCGAAATAACCGGTGATTTGATAACCCCAGGAGCCGTCGAAGGGGTGCTCCGCCACGGGCAGCAGCTCCAGGTAGTTGAAGCCCAGGGAACGAGCGTGCTCCACCAACTTGGGAGCCAGATCCCGATAGGTCACGGGCTGCTCGGCATCGTGATCCTTGAGCCACGAGCCTAGGTGTACCTCGTAGACGGCCATGGGCTCGCGCCGCACGTCCCGCCCCGGGTGGGCCGCCATCCATTCGTCATCCTGCCAGGCATAGGTGGATTCGAAGGTCCGTGACGCGGTCTGCGGCGGCACCTCGGCCCAGCGAGCCATGGGATCGGCCCGCAGCCAACGATTGCCGTGGGGGTCGAGAATCTCGAATTTATAGATCTCACCGGAGATCATTCCGGGAACGAAGATCTCCCACATGCCCGACGAGCCGAGCCGTCGCATGGCGTGAACCCGGCCGTCCCAACCGTTGAAATCCCCCACGACCCCCACTCTTTTGGCATTGGGAGCCCACACGGTGAACGACCAACCCGCTACGCCGCTATGGCTCCAAGGACGAGCCCCCAAGCACTCCCAGAGCAGCAGATGGGTGCCCTCGCTGAAGTAGTAGAGGTCGTCGTCGGTGACGGAGACGGGAAACCGATAGGCATCCTCCTGCTCCCAAGTCTCCGCGGCGGTCTCCGCCTCTGCAGCCGTCTCGGCAACAGGGCCGGGCTCAGGGGAGCTGCCGGCCTCGCTCTCCGGCTGCTGCGACGAAAACCCATCGGTGACGTCGTGATGATCGCTCGCTCCGGAGCCCACACGACGAAAACGGACGCGGTATGGGGCGTCGGGATCCCCTCCTTCGAGCCAGGCAGCGAAGAGCCCGGGGCCGATCTCGACGGCCTCCAGCTCGGAGCCCGATGACCCCGCCAGAATCCACGCCGCGGACGCCTTGGGATGGAAGACCCTGATCACCACGCCAGGACGGCCCTCGAGCTCGGCGTCATGGGGGCCCAAGAACACATGAGGGTCACCGTGATCGCCGCGGGTGATCGAAAATCGATGCCCGGGCTCACCCACGAGCACGGATTCCAGCTTTTCGTCCAGCCGGCAAGCCGGTGGCGTCTTCCTGAGCTTCACTTCCGAGCTCGGCTCACTGCCGGCGGATCCATCGCCAGTGGCTTCGCTAGGGGTCGATGGCTCAGAAGCCGCCGATTCTTCAAGCGCCGCTGATTCGTCAAGGGCCGCCGATTCTTCAAGCGCCATAGTCCGGGCTTCCTAAGGTCGAGCGGGTGGTTGGGCGAGGGGTGGGATGCTCGACAGCGGGTGGTCTCCACCGGGCCTCCTCGTCAAAACCCGGGCGACCGTCGAGCAGCTCGTGGGGTCGATAGCGGGATTTGTATCGCATGCTGACGTTGGGCTCGACCCAATACCCCAGGTAGACATACGGGATCCCCCGACGTCGCGCCAGCTCAATCTGCATCAGCACCGAGAAGACGCCGATGCCCCTCACGCGCTCGTCGGGTCTGTAGTAGCAATATACGGCCGACAGAGCCTCGGGCAAGATGTCCACGAGGGCCACGCCCAAAAGCCGGTCGTCTTTCATGTACAAGAGCTCGAATCCGAAGTCGTTCTTACCTTCGACGAAGGTCTGGAAGTAATGCCCCGCGGAGATGGTCTTGTCGCTCCAGCTGCGACGAAGGGCCATGTCCCGATGGTATTGCTCGTAGAGCTCCAAATGGGTGGCGCTCATGGAGACCGGCTGCAACAACACCTTGATGTCCTGATTCTTCTTCCAGGTCCTTTTCATGGATCGGGAAGGTGCGAAGCGCTCGACTTCCAGCCGCAAGCTGCGACATTCCAGGCAGTCCGCGCAAATCGGACGGAAGAATGTGCAGCCGAACCGCCGCCAACCCCGCTGGAGCAACCTTTGATATTCCGCAGCCGAACAATCCTCGATCAACCGATAATCGGTTTTTGCGGTCATTCCCGGAATATAAGGACACTCGTGATCATGGACCACTTCGAACATGCGTCCATGCTATCGGATCCGGACGATGGAGAAGCATGGTTTTCGGACCGTTCACGTTTGATAGGGTCTCAGCCATCGGCCCTTTGCTCTAAGCTCCGCGTTTGCTGAATCGGATCGCAATCTCGTCGAGGAGACCATCGGTGAAAGATCAGGGTTGGATGGATCGAGTTGGTGTGTGGACCATCGGCTCCGCGGCCTTCGGCATTGCCGAGGTGCTCACGGCCGCCGATCCGCTCGGATCCGAGCCCGCGCTGTTGCTGCTCTCGGCGATCGGGCTTTACGCCTTGGTAGGCGCCGTCGGCGGAACGATTTGGCATCTGCTGCGCCGCGCCTTGGAAGGGTCCGGCCTGCCCCGTGCCCTTCAATCCGCCCTCGACGACCGGATCTTGGCCTTGGCTCCGGTCGCGCTGCTGCTGCTGCCCAAAGTCCTCATCGCTTGTCGTGCCGAGGCCGCCACCTCCGCGGCGGTGATCGTCGCGAGCTTGGCCGTCGGCCTGCTCTTGCTGCGCTTGCAATCGGGCGAACGCGAAGGCTCGTCACCTCGATGCCTGAGCCTCTACGGGGTCAGCGCCCTGGCTTTTTGGACCGTGGCCTGCCGGCTCAAAGACCTGGCTCGCATCGCCGAGGAAAAAACCACCGACGTCGCCCTCGACCCAGCCACCGCCACCTTCTTCGCCTTCACCATCGGCATGACGGCTCTCACCGTGGTGCTCTCCGAGCGCCTGGGCCGACGTCGCGTGGCTTGGGTTGCCGGCGCGCTTCTGCTTTCGATTTCGGTGTTTAGGCTCTTCCAAGCCCCTGCCTATGATCTCGACGTGCAGCCGGCGGACGAAAGGCTGGGTCGTGGAACCCCGGTTTTCGTTTTGGTGCTCGATACCACCCGAGCCGACCATATGTCCGTCTACGGCTATCCTCGGCCGACGACCCCCGAGCTGGAGAAGCTGGCCGAGCACGCAATGGTCTTTGATCGGGCCACCAGCACCTCCTCTTGGACCCTGCCCGCCCACGCCAGCCTATTCACCGGCCTGCATCCCCTCGCCCATGGCGCCCTGCGTCTGCCGGGTCTCGACGACGATGCCCAATCCCTCTCCCATCAAGGCATCCATCGGCCCGCCTACCCCTTGCCCGAAGACGCCGAGACCTTGGCCGAGCAGCTTTCGGAATCGGGCTACGCCACCGGTGCCATCGTCGCCAATTACGCTTATATGGATCCCGCATTCCAAGTGCACCAGGGCTTCGACGACTACTTCGCGGTGCGCAACACGCCGGTGGAGCCGCGCATCCTCAAGGTTCTGCATCGTCGTGTCCACGCGCTGCCCGGAGTGGCCCGCTATTGGCAGGTCTATCGCGATGCCGGACGCATCAACGAGCTCGCCGGCCGCTGGTTGAAGTCCCAACCCACCCATCGATTCTTTCTCTTCTTGAATTACATGGAAGCCCACCTTCCCTGGGGACCTCACCAGCCCGGACTCCACTACGAGCGTTTCGCGGCGGAGCCGGTGCTCCCCCAAAGACCGGGCAACAGCCCCCAGCCCGAGGATCGATTCCGCAAGCGCATCGATCTCTACGATTCGAATATCGCCTCCATGGACGCCGAGCTCGGCAAATTCTTCGATCGGCTGCGTGAGATGCGACTCTTCGACCGCTCGTTGATCATCGTCACCGCCGACCACGGGGAATCCTTCGGCGAGAACGCCTTCGACGGCCACGGCAAATCCCTGAACGAAGCGGAAATCTGGATACCGTTGATCATCAAATACCCCGGCTCGAAGCACGTCGGTCGGGACTCGCGGCGGGTCCAGCTGGTGGATATCCCGCCCACGGTATCGGCGATCCTCGGTCGTCCCTTCCACAACGCCGTAGACGGCAGGGCCATCACCTTCAACGAGTCTCCGTCCGACGGCGAAGATACCCCGGCCTCCGAAAGCTTCATCCTCGCCGAGCTGTACACCGATCCCCGGGAGCCCGCAGAGGTCTTCCATGGATATCGGGCCGCGCTCTACCGGGATCGGCTCAAGTTGGTGGTTCGCTCCGACGGTCAGGCCCAGCTCTTCTCCGAGCAAGACGGATTGGAGCGGCCGATCGACACTCCCGCGGAGCTGCAACCCTGGGTCGACGAGCAGACCGCCTACATCCTGGATCGCTACCATCTGCTCGAAAAAGCTGCCAAGTCTCGACAATCCGAGGTCGAGCTCGATCCCGAGGTGGCTGCCGGCTTGGAAGCCTTGGGCTATATCTGAGCCATGATCCAGTTGCTCAGACCCCTCGCGCTCGCCTTTTTGTCACTCACCCTGGCCGGCCTGCCGGGCGCGGTGTCGGCGCAAGTCGATCCCATCCCCGAGCCGGGGCTGAAACCTCCCACCGAGCAGCCGGCGGAGCTTCCGGTGGCGGTCGTGCTGACACCCTTTCGGGCTTCGGACGGAAAGTCGGCCGTGCACGCCTGGCTCGAAATCCCCGCCGACGCGCTGGCTCAGGCTTCGGCAAAGGGTGAGCCGATCCGCATGACCGTCGGGGTCGACGCTTTGGATGCGGAAGGCCGGTCCCAAGCGAGCTTCAACCATGCCGTCGAGCTCGTCGATGAGCCAGCAGAACAAGCCCGTGAATCGGGCCTCAAGCTCCACGGTCGTCTGGAGCTCGCTCCGGCGACCTACCGGCTCCATCTGCGCGTCCACGACGGCTCGGGCGAGCCCCGGGTCGATCGCAAGCTGGCTTTCGAGGTCAAATCCTTCGAGCCCGCCCAGGCGGCCGTTTTGCCGCCTCTCTTCATCGACGACGAGGGGGACTCGGTAGTCCTCCGCCGGCCCGAGCAAGACTCGGTCCTGGATCCTTTCCTCACCGCGACCGACGAAGCCTTTGTGCCCAAGGTGGTGCCGGTGCTCGAGGAGGGTCCGTCGCGAGCTCGCATCACCCTGGTCGGCTATCACCTCAAAAAGGATCAGAGCTTGCTCGACGCTCGACTGCTCAACGCCGACGGCTCCCTCTTGGGAAAAGATCGCTTGGGATTGGTCAGCCAGAGCGAAACCGCCCCCGACGGTTTGGATCGATTCGATTTCAGCCTACAAACCGAAGGTCTGCCACCCGGCGACTACCAATTGGAAGTCTCCATTCAAGACTTCGAATTCGGCCGCACCGACCAAACCCTGATGCCATTCGTGATCGAGTAAAGATCCGCTCGACCCGCAAAGCAAAAGCTAGGGATTCGGCGATCTTCCCGCAGCTGCGACTTCAAGCCGCTCGGCTAGCCACATTTTGATGATGGACTGCCGAGTCACTCCTATTCTGCCCGCCTCTTTGTCGAGGCTTTCGATCATCCAGACGGGAAAATCTACATTGACCCTTTTCTGTGCAACACGAGGACGTCGTGCCTTGGATAGATCGAGGTGCTCGGAAACGTCTTGGCCCGAATCAAACTTCTGATCAAAGGATTTGGCTTTCATAGAGCCTCACTTCTTCTCGACGTGAACGACGTACTGAGATGATGCGAATTGCACGTTCTCGATAAGTAATTACAGCTGACCAGTGCTTGCCAAAGATGGCACCGACTACCAGATAGCGCGGCTCATCTTCCGTGCGGGCTGGAATTTCTATCAAGTCCGGGTCATCCCACAGCGCTTGTGCCTCGACAAAGTCGATACCGTGCTTTTCACGATTAGAACGACTCTTTGCATCATCGAACTCGAACATGATATGAAAATTATACCTTTAATGCCACCAAAGAGTGAATGTTCGGCAACCATAATCAGTAGCCAGCTACTTCAACGAAATGGCTAGGTTGCGCTCAAGGTGGGTGACCAGCTAGCAGGTCAACGACTTTCGCTTCCCGGCGCAGCTCATCGGTCCAGATCTTGATCTCACGGTTCAGGGCCTGCTCGTGCAGAAGATTCCGGATACCTTCTTCCACCTCTTCGAAAGGCGGTAGCCGGCTGCCCTGACGATCCATTTCGTCCTTGAGAGTGGTGTCGTAGTAGGCGCGGACCTCGTCTTGGTCGACGAAGATACGCGCGCCGATCCGCTCTTCCACGTGCACCAGAACCCTCAGCTGACGACGCAGCAGCTCGCGCAGGCTGTCACGGTCCAGCTCCGACGCCGCCAGCCTTTGATCGAGCTGATCGGCACCGCCGAGCCTCGTCTCCACCGCCTTCAGGCTCTCTTCCACCCGAGCGCTGGAAATGGCCGCGTCACCGTAACGTTCCACCTCGTGCAGCCGCAAACGGCGATCGATCAGTCGGTCCAGAAGCTCGCGATCGGACTCGGCGGCTTGTGGCTGCTGCTCTTGACCCGCTTCCCCCACCTGCACGGCCCGGTCTCCCATGCCGGTCAGCAAGCGGGCTCGACGCAGATCCGACAAGAAGATCGGATCGTCGTCGACCACCGCCACCAAGCGGTCGACCAGCTGCCAGCCGTCTTGCCCGCCTTCCCGCCATCCTTCTTGCACTGCCGGTGGCTCGACCGCGGCCGTCTCTTGAGCAGAATCCACTTCCCGGCCCGTGACCACGAGACCGGCAAAGAGCGCGGTGAGCCAGAGGAATCTTCGGAGCATGGGCAGCATTCGGGGCATAGAAGTCTCTGAGTATCGAATAGACGTCGGTCCAAGATCAGCGGCTTGGAAGGTGCTCATCGGCGTGCACAGACCCTCCGGGCAAATGCTAGCATCGCCCCATGGACGCCGCTGAAGACCAAGCTTCCGAACATCAGGTCATGGACACCGACACCGACCCCGGCGAGGGCAAAGTCGTGGTGGTGGCCACGCCGATCGGTAATCTCGACGACCTCTCACCCCGGGCCCGTCGAGCCCTGGAGAGCGCCGATATCATCGCCTGTGAGGATACCCGGCGCACCGGCCGCCTGCTGGCCCATTTGGGCCTGAAGAAGCGCATGATGTCCATGCACGACCACAATGAGCGGCGGCGCCTGCCTCAATTGATCGACGCCCTCTACCAAGGATTGGTGGTGGCGGTGGTCAGCGATGCCGGCACACCCCTGGTGAACGATCCAGGATTCCTGCTGGTGCGAGAGGCCGCCGAGAACGACATCCGGGTCGAGCCGGTGCCAGGACCGTCGGCCATTTTGGCGGCCTTGGTGGCTTCGGCCTTGCCGCCCTATCCATTCACATTCGCGGGTTTTGCCCCAAATCGGGTCAAGCGACGGCGCCAGTTTTACAAAAACATGGGTGAGCTCGGACACACCTTCGTGCTCTTCGAATCGCCCCATCGACTGATCACCAGCTTGGCGGACGCGCGCGCCGAAATCGGCGATCGGCCCGCGGCGGTCTGCCGCGAGCTGACAAAGATGCACGAAGAGGTCCTGCGCGGCGACCTCGGCTCCTTGCACCAGGAGCTTTCCGCCCGCCCCTCGTTGAAGGGCGAATTCGTCATCGTCGTCGGCCCGGAGCCGAAGAAGAAACGTTGATGGAATCCAGATCGCCTCAACAACCCGTCCGCTCCGAGAAAAACGGTCCCGTCACCACCGTGATCTTGGATCGCCCCCACGCCCGCAACGCCATCGACCGAGCTAGCGCGGACGCCTTGGCCCAAGCTTTCCGCGACTTCGAAGCCGACCCAGAAGCCCGGGTTGCGGTGCTTTACGGCGAAGGCGGACATTTCTGCGCCGGGGCCGACCTCAAGGCCTTTGCCGCCGGCAACGGCAATCGGGTGGCGGCCGATGGAGACGGCCCCCTGGGCCCCACCCGTATGCGGCTCAACAAGCCGGTGGTGGCGGCGGTGGCCGGTTATGCGGTGGCCGGAGGTTTGGAGCTGGCGCTTTGGTGCGATTTACGGGTGGCGGAGGAAAGCGCCGTCTTCGGCGTCTTCTGCCGACGTTTCGGTGTCCCCTTGGTGGACGGTGGCACCGTTCGGCTACCCGATTTGATCGGCTTGTCTCGAGCCCTCGACATGATCCTCACCGGCCGCCCGGTGGCGGCGGACGAGGCTCTGAGCTTTGGCCTGGTCAACCGAGTCGTTGCCGACGGCGAATCCCGCGACGCTGCCGAGGCTTTAGCGCTGGAGCTGGCGTCTTTCCCCCAAATCTGTATGCTCAACGACCGCCGCAACGCCTACGATTCTCGCGGACAAGCATTTTCGGCGGCCATGGCTTCGGAGCTGGAGCTGGGCCTACGAACCCTGGCGACCGGCGAAGCCTTGGAAGGCGCCGGACGTTTTCGCTCCGGCGAAGGCCGGCACGGTATTTTCGAGGGAGATCGGGTCGAGGACGACCCGGGCGTAGACGATCTGGACCAGACCGGGGACTGAGGACAGCGCTTCATGGCTTTGATGAGCATTCGCGACGTGACTTTGTCCTGGGGGGGACCTCCCCTCCTGGAGAACGTCTCATTTCATATCGAGCAAGGGGAAAGAATCGCCCTGGTGGGTCGCAACGGCTGTGGTAAGTCGACCCTGATGAAATTGCTCGCCGGTGACCACACCCCCGACAGCGGGGAGATCGCGTTACAAACAGGCCGCCGGATTTCCCGCCTGCCCCAAGAAGTGCCCCACCATATTGAGGGAGACGTCTTCGACGTGGTCGCCGGCGGCGTACAAGAGCTGGGCTCCCTGCTCGCGGAATATCACCACCTCAGCCACGATTTAGCCGAGAGCAACGGCGCCCAAACCGAAACCGTGCTCGGCCGTTTGGAACAGGTCCAGCATCAGCTCGAAGCGGCCGGCGGATGGCACCTGCACCAGCGAGTGGAAACGGTGGTCTCGCGGTTGCGGTTGCCCGACGGCGATCGCTTCGAGACCCTGTCCGGAGGGCTCAAACGTCGGGTCTTGCTGGCCCGAGCCCTGGTGTCCGAGCCGGATGTCCTGTTGCTCGACGAGCCCACCAATCACCTGGATATCGAGGCCATCGAGTGGCTCGAAGATCTACTGCTGAACCTGCCGAGCGCCCTGGTCTTCGTCACCCACGATCGGGCTTTCCTGAAGAAAATCGCCGATCGAATTCTCGAGGTGGATCGCGGCCGGCTGAGCGATTGGCCGGGGGATTACAACCGCTACCTCCAACGCAAGGAAGAGCAGCTCAAGGTCGAAGCCGAGCACTGGGACCGTTTCAACAAAAAGCTGGCCCAAGAAGAAGCCTGGATTCGCCAGGGCATCAAGGCTCGGCGCACCCGCAACGAGGGTCGGGTCAGGGCGTTGGAAAAGCTGCGATCCGAAGCCCAGGCCCGCCGACGGGTCCAGGGACGAGCCCAAGCCCGTCTCGACGAGGCGGAGGCTTCCGGCAAGCGGGTGATCGAGCTGAAAAACGTCTCCTTCGCCTATCCCGCCGACGAGGAGAGCCAAATCCCGGCTTCCCCGGCGATCGTCAGGGACTTCTCGACCATCATCTGCCGCGGTGACAAGGTCGGCATCTTGGGGCCCAACGGCTCCGGCAAAACCACCCTGCTGAAGTTGCTGCTCGGCGATCTCAAAGCCGATAGCGGCAAAGTCCAACACGGCACGCGGTTGGAAATCGCCTACTTCGATCAACACCGCGAGCAGCTCGACGAAAACGCCTCGGTGGCGGACAACGTGGCCGAAGGGGCCGACAAAATCACCGTCAACGGCAAAACCCGTCATGTCATCGGCTATTTAGAGAGCTTTCTTTTTCCTCCCGCCCAAACCCGCAGCCCGGTGAAATCGTTGTCCGGCGGCGAGCGCAATCGCCTGCTCTTAGCCCGGCTCTTCACCCGGCCGTTCAATGTCTTGGTCATGGACGAGCCGACCAATGATTTGGACGTGGAGACGCTGGAGCTGCTGGAAGCCCGATTGGTGGAATTCGGCGGCACCTTGTTGTTGGTCAGCCACGACCGCGACTTTCTCGACAATGTGGTCACCAGCAGCTTGGTGATGGAAGGCGCGGGCAGGGTCGGCGAGTACGCCGGAGGTTACTCCGATTGGCTGGTCCAGCGACCGGAGGTCGACAGCCCACCCAAGAAGGTGAAGAAAAGCGAAACCGAGAAGAGCCGCCGATCCGATTCCAAAGCCAAGGACTCCTCCGCCGGCGGAAAACGAAAGCTAACCTACAAAGAAAAACGGGATCTCGAGGAGCTACCGGGCCGCATCGAGAGCTTGGAGCAGGAGCAGGGCGAGCTCCAGGCCAAGCTGGCGGATCCGGAGCTCTACAAACGGGGAGACAGCGACGAGATTCAAAACGCGAAAGGACGCCTCGAGGAGGTCGAGTCCGAGCTCGAAGCCGCTTACGATCGCTGGGCCGAGCTCGAGGAGATCGGAGACTGATGGAGCCGAGCCGTCGACCGAGCCCGCTCGTCAATGGGCTGCGCAGCTTGCGCGCCAGGGCCGGAGCCGCCCGAGAGCTGGTTTCAGACCGGAAGCTTTTTCGTGCCTGGCTCAAACATCGGGTCGTCCATCGCTTACGACCGCCCAGCCATGCCGCGGGCCTGCGTCTGCACATCGGCTGTGGCAAGGAGAGCCTGGACGGCTGGTGCAATATCGATCTGCTGCCCTTGCCCCACGTCGACCTCTGCCTCGACGTCAGCCGAGGATTGCCCTTTCACGGCGCCACCCACATCTTTGCCGAGCACTTCCTGGAGCATCTCGAGGTGCTCGACGCCCTGGCTTTTCTGCACGGCTGCCACGGCAGCTTGGCCGAGGGCGGCTGGATCCGCCTCTCGACCCCCAACCTGGATTGGGTTTGGACCCATCTCTATTCCGCCGATCCGATGACCGGCCAATCGGATCGAGTCGACCGGCGGGTGGACAAAGCCGTGCACATCAATCGCGCTTTCTACGGCTGGCAACATCGATTCATCTGGAACCGTGAGCTGCTCAGCGAAGCCTTGACCGCAGCGGGATTCGATGGAGTGCGTGAGTGTGAATACAGCAAAAGCGAGCTCGACGACTTCCGGGGCATCGAGCGCCACGAGCTCTACGACGATACTCCGGAGCTGCCCCACGTGCTGATCTTCGAGGCGTGTAAAGGTCCTTCGCGGCCCGAGGCCTATCAGCAGCTCTTCGACATGCTGCACCATGAAATCGAGCGCTGCCGCTATTGAGCGACGACGAGGAGACCGACCCATGCGCCCCGATGCTCCGATTCGAGGAGTGATCTTCGATTTAGACGGCACCTTGCTCGACACCGTGGAGGATATCGGCCACGCCGCCAATGAGGCTTTGGGGTCCAAGGGCTTGCCCATCCACCCCATCCCCTCCTACCTGGACTTCGTAGGCCACGGATCCCTGGAGCTGATGAGGAGGGCGGCCGCGAACCCGGTCCACGGCGAGACCGAGGAGACGGTCGTGATCGAGCTCGAAGCAGCTTTTCAAGCCGCCTACGAGAGCCATTGGTCGCGCGCCACCCGCCCCTATCCGGGCATCGAGGAGCTGCTCGACTCGATCGCTGAAAAAGGGCTACCCATGGCGGTCCTTTCCAACAAACCCCACCGCTTCACCCTCAAATGCGTCGAGTCCTTGCTGCACCGCTGGACGTTCTCTCCGATCTTCGGCCAACGGGTAGACGTCGCCAAGAAACCCGACCCCACAGCCGCCTTGGATATCGCCGAAACCTGGGGCCTAGCGGCGTCGAGCCTGGCCATGGTCGGCGACACCACCATCGACCTGGAGACCGGCAACAACGCGGGCATGCGAGCCATCGGCGTCACCTGGGGCTTCCACCCTCGGGACAAGCTCATGGCCTATGCACGTCCTCTGGCCGACTCCGCCGATGAGCTGCGGGGCCTGCTCGGTCTTTGAGCCCCGCCTTTCCGGCCTCTGCATCTGAGCTCGCGGCCTCCCTCTCCGATCCGGTATCATGAGGCCTCACATCCGGAGAGGCCGCCCGGATCCGGCGTTCTTTCTTTGACTTCTTCTTTCTCCCGCCGCCGAGCCCGGCTCGATGGCTGGGATGAGGGCTTCTATGCGCATCCAGTACCACGAATTCGAAAGCCTCGAACACCTGCTGGCCAACCGTCTGCTGCCGGGCGGCGCACGCCATCCCATTCGTTTCGTGGTCTTCGGCGGTACCGGCGCGGTGGGTGGAGCCGCGGTCATGGAGCTCTGCCGGTTGATCCTGATGTCCGCTTCCGTCGGTCGAGCCCTCAAGGGTGAGATCTACGCCACGGGTCTCGGCAGCAAAGAGATCTCCAAATTCGTCAGCCGGATGTATATGGCCCTCGGCGACCAAATCGACATCGAAAAGATTGAGCCCCTGAAACACTACCGGCTCGACCACCGCATTGATCTTCGCTTCTCTACCTTGCGCTTGGATCTGCCCGAGGATTTGGCCGAGCACGTGGCCAAGGAAATGCCCGAGAACGGCGACGCCGAGCACCTCTGTGACATCTTCGATCAATACTTCCGCGATCAACCCTGCCCGTTCCTGAGATTCGTCGAAGACCTCGAAGGCGAGATGTTGCACGCGGTGGTGGTGGCCATTCCCTTGCCCAGCGTCGCCACCTACACCATGGGCTCCATCGACCGCTTGGTCAAGACCCACGGTTTTGACCCCTTGGTGGCCAAGCGCATCAAGAAGAGCTATCTCAACACCTTCATTCGCGGCCTAGCGGTGATCCAACAAAAGCAGGCTCGCCATGTGGTGATGGCCCACACCACCGCCGTCGGTGGCATGTACCGGGTCGACGAAGGCATCCCCGAGATTCGTCTGGGCTTCGCCCACAGCTCGTTGGGCAAGAAGCTGGTGGAGAAAAAATACTTCGCCGACGAGCTGACCCAGCTCTTTGTCGACCACGGTTTCGACGTCCTGGTCACCGCCGCGGCGATCGGCATCGACGCGGTGGATTTTCGGTGTCGCTTACCCTCGGATCGAGCCGTCACTCGACATCTGCGGGATTGCGCCGACCGCGCGAGCCACGAAACCCTACCGATCGAGGATCTCGCTTCCGGCGTGATTCACCTCTATCCGTATCGCAACGTCCCGCTGATCCCCGCGGTCGACGGCGAAGCGACGCCCAATGACCGGGAATCGCTCGACCAGATCACCGGTAGCTCTCAGGACGCCGAGGGCTCGGATGTGGCGGATCCGATCACAGCGAATGCGGCCGAGGATTCCGCGGATCCAGCCCAAACGGAACCACCCCAAACGGAACCTTCGAACGAAGCTGCCCTCGGGTCGGAAGCCGATGCCGAGCCGCCCAGCCCCTACGCCTCCGGAGCTTTCCAAGCTGAAGAGCGGGATCCCGGAGCCTTGAGCTTCGGCCAAGGTAAAGATTTGATTGTGGAAGCGGCCATCCGCTCCGGCGAAAATGGGCTTTTCTCCGTCGCCAATTGCGTCGCCCTCTACAACGTGATGAAAGTGGCGATCCCCGAAGAGCTGGCCATGGTCCTGGTGCGCCACGCGGTATTCGGTCCGGAAAGACGTCGAGATTGGTTCCAAGACAAGATTTCCTATTACACCGAAACCGAAAACAGCTACTTTGCCCTGCGATTGCTCGACAGCTATCCCGAGCTCCTACGGGCCCACCATGGGCCGTTCGCCGTCCAGGCCTATCAGGCGCTCGGCTCTTCGACCCACCAGGCTCGTTTGCACGAGCTGGGGCTCGTGATGCTCGCGTTGCGGCTGCGGGAGCTGGGCCGACGATTCGCCGACATCCCGGTCCAAAAGCTGGTGGATGCTTTGCCCGATGTCGCCACATTTGTTTGGCGCAACACTCGCATTCCCAGCTTCCAAGACCTGGACGACCTCGACGCCCATGCCCTCTCCGAGCTCCTGACCCGCCTTTGTGAGGCGGACTCCATGGAAAGCGCCGGCCGTCTTTTGGGGTTCGAAGCCCGCAAGCTGGGAATTCGCCAGCCCGGCCGGGAGAAATTCTTGAGCCGCTTGGCCACCTGCATCCAGCGCTACTTGCAGACCATCACCTCATTGGGCATCCCGATTATCTATCGACGCGCCGGTGGTCGAGATCGGGTCTTGGTGGGTCCGTACGTGGCCCCCTTGGACATGGCGGTGAGCCGAGTCGAGGATCTCGATGCTCGTTTTCACGAATCGGCCGGCAAGCTCGGCACCGAGCCGGGAGCGTTCCGGGATTGGGCCATCGCCAACAACGGATTCGTCGACTTGCGACCTGTTGCCGTGGTCAGCGCCGCCCAAGCGCCGGGCCCGAGCCTAGATTCGCTCGCCCATGGATTCTCCTCCGAGCAGGAGCTGGTGGATTGGCTCGGGAGCTTGTCTGTGGGCAGCTACTTCACTACCGCCGGCATGATCGCGTTCCGCTACCGCGTCGGTCGGCTCGGGCAAAAAGTCCGTCAAAGAAAAGTTCAGCTCGGCACCCGCGAGACTTGGAAACACCTCTTCCGCCAAGACCGTAACCACCGCCATTTGATCACCCCCGGCTTGGTGGAGACTGTGCGAATGTATTCAGAGGGCCTCGGCAAGATCACTGGCACAGAAGCACTATGGCCCGGCTGGGGTTATTGACCCACAAAACGCAAAAATCTCGATTGTCGGTATATCAAACGTCGGTCTTCCGCACTCTATTGAGGTGGGCAACGTTCTACAAACCGGCCTCCCTAATGGAGGCGGCTCCCGATGGTGAGTACCCACCACTGATACCCCGGAATCGGGAGCAAGGCCGGCAGCCCGCCCAGGAGGAAAGGAACCCATGATTCGTGTGTTGATTTGCATCGTGTTTCTTGTGTCGAGCTCAGCTTCCCATCTGAAAGCTCTAAATTGCGGCCACACATCGAGTGAAGATTGCCTCGTCCTCGAAGAGGTCCGCTTGGACTCCCTCGCCGACGGCTCTGGGGTACCGGTCCAATCACTGATCCTGCAGGGCGAATACTCCGGAACCGAGGCTTTGTTTTTCGAGTCTCCGGTCTGGGAAGGGTTCATGAGCCAACCGGCGGCCGACTTGATTCGACTTCCGGAGACCCGCGCGCTCGACTCCATGGCGTCCCAAGGGTTCGGCACCGTCGCCATCATCGACACCGGAGTCGACTTGGACCATCCTGTGCTGGCCGGGGCCCTGGTTCCGGGCTTCGACTTCATCGAAAACAGCGGCTCCGGCTCTGAATGGAAGGCCATCCACCCCAGCTTGCGCAATCAGGTCGAAGAGGATCTTCGCGGCTCGGCAGACCAATCATTCGCCAGTATCTTGGAAGGCCGTGGACAAGCGGTATCCATGAGCTCGTCCACCCGCACCATCGTGGACCAAAGCTTTGCTTCCATCCTGGAAGGCACGGATCTACCGGACGCTTTCGGTCACGGCACCATGATCGCGGGCCTCGTTCGGTTGGCGGCCCCGGGCGCCAAGATCATGCCCCTGAGGGTTTTTGACGGCTACGGTCAGGCCAACCCGCGACATGTCATCCAGGCGATCTACTACGCCGTGGACCACGGCGCCAACGTGATCAATATGAGCTTCAGCGTCGACCGCCAATCCGTGGAGCTGAAAAAGGCCATCGACTACGCCGCCGCCCGCGGTGTGGTCTGTGTGTCGTCCGCCGGCAACAACGCCCGCAGCTCGAAAAGCTGGCCCGCCGCCTTCAACACGGTCTTAGGGGTCGCCGCTACCAATACCCTCGGCGATCTCAGCGACTTCTCCAACTTTGGACCCAACCTCGTGAGCTTGGCCGCGCCCGGTGAGGAGCTGATCACTATCTACCCCGGCGGCCTCTATGCAGTGGCTTGGGGCACCTCGTTCAGTGCTGCCTTGGTTTCCGGTGCCACCACGTTGCTCAACGCCGACGAGGTGGTAGACCTCTTCGTCGACTACCAGGCGGCCGAGGAAATCTACGAGGCCAGCTCGGTGGAGCTGGATGATCTAAACCAAGAGACCGGAAGCGGCCGGCTCGACGCCTACAACGCCTTCTTCCACGGCCTCTCCGGATATTGAGATCCGCCCGAAGGCGTCGCCGATCAGCACGAACGGCGCCCAATGGTAGGGGTGGGCATGTTGCCGCCGAAGCTCCAACATCGCCTCCTGCAAGGCTTCGGCGGCTTCAACCCCCCGGCTGAGCCGCGAATAAAAAGCCTCCATCAGCTCCGTGGTGGTCTCGTCGTTGACGTCCCATAGGGACACCGCGACGGTTCGCGCACCGGCATAGAGCAAACCACGGGTCAACCCCACCAGCTCGTCACCCCGACGCACGTCGCTCAGACCCGTTCCGCAGCCGCTGAGCACCGCCAGATCGGCATCGAGCTCCAGGTTGTAGAGATCAAAGAGGCTGAGGCGCCCGCCTCCGAGCTGGATCGACGAAAACATGGGATGGTCGCGACGGAAATGGCCGTGGGCGGCCAAATGCACGTATCGCGCGTCCTTCCCGTAGAGTTGCAGATTCTGCTCCGTGGCTTCGGCGCCGACGAATAGTCGGGTTTCCGGCAAGGTCCTCGCCACCGCCTCGGCTTCCTTACGGATCAAAGGCGCCCGCTCGTCGGCCACCCCCAGCACCAAAGCGCCTCGCCCGGCGCTGGGCGGACGGTTACGGCATAGACCGTAAACCCCCATGCTCGGCGAATAGGAGATGGAGAACCGGTCGATCAAATATCTCTCTCCATCGAAAAGCGCATGGAACGGCAAGTAGTGGAGAGAGCCGTGGGGCACGATGATCAGATGCCGACAGCTCAAACAATCGATCGCTTTGGGAATCAATAGCTCGTAGAGCTCCTTGAGCCGAATCTGGATATGCTGCAATAAAGTGGCCTGGAAAGCCTCGACATATTCCGGATTCAACAACATTTTCGAGAGCTGGAATCGAAAAGCGCGCATCAGCATTTCGAGCTGATCGGACGATCCCAAGTCGAACACCTCGATGCCGTCTTCCCGCACCAAACAGGAGACGACGCGCCCCCTGGCGACGAAATACTCCAACAACGCGGAGCTTTCGGGCAAAACGGCCAGAGCTCCGTCCAAGCTCGGTTTCGTCCCCTGTTGCAAGGAGCTGAGCTCTCGATCCGAGCTCTGAAGCCGACGCAAGGAGCGCACTAGATGATCCTCGTTCTCGCGGATCCACTGCCTCAGCTTCTCGAGTCTCTCTGTGGGCTGGGAGCCCGCCTGAACCTCCAACAAATCCAGCTGACGATAGGCACCGTTGAGCTCTCGCCGCAGCTTGCGCAGCCGGTCCAGCCCCTCCTCCGACTCAGATTTCGCCCGGATGGTATCGACCTTAACCGCCAGCAAATCCGCCAAACCCCGCGATTTTGCCGCCTCAATGTCCTCGAAGATCGCGCCCGGCTCGGCCTCGAGCTTCTCGATGCCGAGCCAGACCAAACCTTCATAGATTTCCGATTTGTCTTCGAGGAAAGAAATCTTCAGCTCGTCGGTTTGTAGGTGGCTGCGCAATCGCTCCAGGGTCGACTCTGCTTTTCGATAGGCCTCCACCGCGGCTTCGGGTCGACCCAAATGCTCTTCGACCTCCCCCAACAACGCCCAGATCCGATATTCGAATGCGGGCATTCCGAAGGATTCGAATCTTGAGATGGCCGATGAGCATCGGGCACGAGCCCGCTCCGCATCGTTCTGACGCAGGGCCAGCCGCGCCAGGTGAATCTCACACCTGGCGATCCTCACCGGCAAGCCGTGGGTCTCGAAGATCTCCAAGGCTTGCTCGGCGAGGGTCTCGGCTTCCTCGACCTGTCCGGAGGAAGCCACGATCTGGGATCGATAGAGATCGATCAACGCGGCCCAGATCGAGTTGTTCTCTTCGACGAACCGAGATCGGGCTTTGTCGAGAAGCTCGAGCGCCTGGTCGAGCTCGTGGGCTCGCCCCTTGGAGAGAGCCAGATTCGTCAAGCACTTGGCGACCTCATAACCCATCTCCAGGGACTCGAATTCTCGACGTCCCCGCTCGGCCAAGTGTGCCGCTTCGCCGACTAGGTTCAGCTCTAGATAGATCTCCGACAGATCGAGGTCACACAGCGCCATGTGCTGACGATCCCCGAGCTCCTCGCAATTGACCCGACCCCGCTCGAAAAGCTCGATCGCCTTTGCATACTCTCCCCGTAGATAGTGCAAGTAGGCGATGTTGTAGTCGATTTCGAGCACCAGCAGGGAGAGCTCGTTTTGCTCACAATAGACCCGGGCCTCATGGTAGGCCTCTAAAGCCTCCTCGAGCTGATGATCGCATTGTAGGCAAACCGCGATATTCCGCAGCGAGGTCCCGACATCCTGGGCGCGACCGATGGCGAGGAACGTCCGATGGGCCGAGCGGTAATGGCCCAACGCCTCGCTGAAGCGATCTTGCCGAGCCAATAGGGTACCGACGTTGAATCTCAACCGCGCCAACCGGAGATGATCCCCGCAGCGCCGGAAGGTGTCCTCCGCCGCTTTGGCCCAGTCCAGGGCACGATCATGAAAGCCGAGGTGGACCAAGCCGTGGAGATTGCTGGATCGAGTAATCGCAGCCTCGAGCTCCTCACCGGCGGCATTGAAATGCTCTAGAGCCTCTTCCGCGTGGATCAGCGCGGAGGGATAGTCACGGCGTTGGATGCAGACGATGGATTGTGCTCGGCAGCTACGACCGCGGCAGTATTCATCATCCAGCTCTTCCGCTAGAAACCTGGCCCCGGCGGCTAGACGCTCGGCGGCGTCCAAATTCGTGCCCAGCTCCGCCACGACCTGATCACACAACTCCTCGACCGAGGCCGCCCGCAGGATCTCGGGCCGACGGGACAGCTCGGCACGCCGCTGCTCCTCGCTCATGAGCGATGCCCACAAGGACAGTTGATCAGTGACGGGAATGGGATCAGACATGACCGATCGACCCCTCAGTTGCCCGCGGGAACCTTCCAATACAGCTCATCGACATTCCACAGGGTCGAGTGACCCAATACCGTGGGTCGAAAGTTGCCGAGACCCGACGCTCCTCCGGTCAACACATGGGGGCTGACCAAGGGGATCATCGGCAAATGCTCCGCCACCAGCTCTTGAGCTCTTCCGTAGATCCGCTTGCGCTCGGCGACGTCTAAGGTGATCGCTTGAAGAGCCATCAGATCATCCATTTCCCGCTGCCAGCTCGGCATGTCCGCTCCCGCCTTCAGCCGCCAGAGATGATTGCCCCCACCGGAGGTCAGGACCGGTATCAGGGCGTTGGGATCCGTGTCGCCACTGGTCATGGAGAGCACCACCGCCTCGTAGTCGAACCGATTGAAGACCCGATCCAGCAGGGCTCTGAATTCCAGCCCTACCACCGTGGCTGCGATCCCCACCTGCCTCAGGTCCTCCTGCACGATCGTGGCCATGCCCATGCGCGCCTGATTCGAGGAGGTGGTGATGATCGTCAGCTCCACCGGTTGCCCGCCGGCATCGTAGAGCTTATTTCCCCGAGAACGGAAGCCGGCTTCTGCCAACTCTTTTCCGGCTCGATCAAAGGATTGGGATTTGGCCTGGAGATCCTTCCGAACCCATTGCTGAATACCCGGAGTGACGTGGGTGGCTAGGGGTTTGGCTCGGTCGGCATAGATCAAGCCGGCGATGCCGTCCCGGTCGATGGCGGCTGAGACGGCCCGACGAAATCGGACATCTCGGAACCACGTCTGTTTGTGCTCGAGGTCCGACTCAGGTGAGGTCGTGTCGCCCTCCGCGGTGCCGTCTGCCGCGGTGTTGTCGGCCGCGGTGTCTGCCGCAGTGCCCTTTCCCAAGGTGTTGAGATTGAAGAAGAGAAAGCTGTATTCCAGCCCCGGCCCCAGATCCTTCATGGACTTGCCCGGGAGATCCTGCAAATAGGCGAAGGCCTCGGTGGTCAAACGATCGACCACGTGCACCTCTCCGGCTTGGAACCGCAAGGCCTGCGCGGTTTGATCGGCAACGAAGACGAAAACCAGCCGATCCAGGAAGGGCAGGGGGCGGCCGGCGGAGTCGACCTTCCAATAATGTGGATTCCGGCTCAGCACGATCTGCTCGCCGGGCACGTAGGACTCGATTTGAAACGGTCCCAGCCCGGCGAATTGCTTGGGATCGCTGCCGATTCCCCAAACCTCACCGAATCGCCCCTCCCGATAGGCCTTCTCCAGCAGATGCTTGGGCAAGATGGGCAAGTTGTCGAAAAGCCGCAGGCCGGCGGCGTTCGGTCGATGAAGCTTGAATCGCAGCCGGTGGGAATCCAGCTTTTCGATCTCAATCGCTTGGCCGCCGGGCATCAGAAAATCCCGTTGGGGTGAGCCGATTTCCGGATCCAGCAAGACCTCCAAGGTGAATAACACGTCATCGGCATCGAAGGGCTTACCATCGGAGAATCGGATGCCCCGGCGTAGGTCGAGAACATATTCCAAGCCGTCGTCGGATCGCTGCCAGCTTTTTGCCAGGGCAGCCACCGGCTTTTGGGTCGATCGATCCACGTGCACCAAATCCGCCGTGGTTCGATGCAAAATCGTTAGGGAGGGATTGTCGAGGGCAGTGACCGGATTAAACGTGGTCGGCTCCGCCCGTAAAGCCACCACCAACCGGCCACCGTGCTCACCCGTCACGGGGCTGACCAAAACGTCGGTCGAAGCCGCTGAAGCTTTTGGGCTGGTTTCCGCGGCAAGCGGAAATCCGAGACACCATGCCGCCAAGATCGCAATCCAAAGACCCGAGCTTCCCCAGCCGGCGGTTTTCAGCCTTTGGATCTCCCCTCGGCCTGCGGAGCGATCTAATGGATTCGGATCACAATCTATTGGGTTGCCGGTCATCCAGTGATCCTCGGCCGAAAGGGTTCTCGATCCGGCGTTTGAAAGGAAACGTTCGAAAAATTCAGTCGCGAGCGCTGCACCGGTGGATCTCCTAGGCGCCGAAAACAGGGTGGGGGTCTCGATGTCGGCTTTTGAGAATCTTAGCAGCCCACAGCGGTGGTCTCGGAGACTCGATGCTCGCGATTTGCTGAAAAGCCGTGCCCTTCAATCTGCAAGCACACAGATCTGATTCCACAATCTCCCTCGAATCGGCTCCTCTTCCTCACCCGTCGGCAAGGTCCGCTCGCGCATGACATACATGCCGATGGAGGCGAGCCGATGGTCCCCTTGGGCGTCACGATTCCAAGTCCGGCAGAGGTATTCGCCGAGCATGCGACGGTGGACCCCGTTCTGGGGATCATCGAGGCTCATGAGATATTTCTTCCAGCGCTCATTGCCCAAGGCTTGAGACGGATTGGTCGGTTTGTCAAAGGTCACGGATTCAGGATTCATCGGGTTTGAGCGGGCGTCGACCACGTCTCCATTGACCAACTGACCTTCGAAGACGAACCATCCGTCCTCCGTGGCGGGAAAAGGAGCGAAGAGATTCCAGATCTGCCCCAAACGCAAGAAGTCGCCGACAAGATTGGCCGATTCGGGGAAGACCGGCTCCCAACGCTCGAAATTCACGGTCCGGAGGTTCCACAAGCCAACGTAGACCAGCAGCACCAGCGCCAGACTCTGAGCCGCCCATCCGCCGGCTCTTGCCAACTTCCCCCGAGGCTTCCATCGGCTCGACCGAGATCCTGATCCACTCGACCCTCGCCCGCCCCAGGCGAAGGACATCCTCCGCAGCCAGGCCCCCAACGCTACTCCGCGGTAGCGGGGCCACCATTCCTCCCAGAACCGCGCGGGGATGAACATGCACCAACCGGCCGCACACACAAAAGGGAAAATTCCCAAATAAAGCGCTGGGGCCAGACCGAATAAGTGGAAACCCGCAAAGAGCACCACCGCAAACATTTGCAGGAACGGGGTCAGGACGGGCAGGAAGACCAAGGCGGGGCCGACCGTTTCCAGGACCATGGTGGCGAAGGTAGCGGCTTGAAGCAGGTCCGGCCATTGGGTGAGGAAGCGGCCGAACGGTGTCACCAATTGATCGAGACGCAGGGCCATGAGAACGGCTGTGCCCTCTTCGACCCACACTGGGTGCCATTTGAGCGCGGCGGAGAACCAATACATCCCACATAGCTGCAATTTCAGCGCTAGGCTGCCGACGCTGACCACCCACGGATCTCGGTCGATGGGCGGCTGTAACCGGGAATCCCAAGAAGCGGCCCGTCCCCAGGGAACGAACATTCCCCAGAAAAGCAGCATTCGCAACAAGAGATCGCCCCCGTGCAGCACGAGGGGATTGCGGACATGCAACGAAGCCACCATCAGCCAGCACACGAAGGCCGCGACACGGGTGTGGCGCCCCACCAACAGGGAGATGGCAGCGACTAGGCTCAGGGCGAAGAGCAGCCCTTGAACCCACCAAATGCCACTCGAAAAATGGATGGAGAAATTGAACGCATCTTCATTCCAAGCCAGCAGACCGACACGGGGTAGAACCCCTGTGTCGGAATAGAAGGCTTCCAGATCTCGTAAGCGGGCGAGCAGGTCATAGATGAGCACAGCCGCCAAACCCATGCGCAGAGCCGCCAAGGAGCGCACATCGATGCCGACGAGCTGCCGCCAGACCGAACCCGACGATCCTGTGCCGGCGGCGACGGGGCTCATGAGCCCGACGAATCCAGCACTTCGATGTGGGTCACGTTCAAGGGCGTGCCCCATCTGCGGCCTTTGGTGTCGGAGGGATCGCCGAGCTCACCGCTGAACCGCACTCTTAGACCGTCGCTTCGGAAGGCGTCCGCCAAGGGCTCGGTAGGTGCATAGCGGGTCCCCGGATCGTCGTCCGGCACCAAGCCGAAGCCGAAGCTACCCACCTTGACCACCGTCCCTTTGACGTTGTCGATCCGAGCTTCCTCCGACTCGGCCGTAGCGCCCAGCGCCGGGTGGATCCACAGCGCCAAACCGATCGCGACCAGACACCTCAACCACCTCAACGCCCAAGGGCTTTGACCCACCATATGAGCTACCCCCTAGAACCTGCTAAGGCCTCATTCTTTGCAGATGAGCCGATTTTTACGGCGATAGACCCATGATCACGGTAGATCTGGCGTAGGGGCGGGGCTTGTCCCCGCCCGTGAGGCGCGGCAATGCCGGCCTACGCAGACGCGGTTGGGGGCAAGCCCCAACCCTACGCGCGGTAGGTCTTCACACCAAAAACGAAAAGGGGGGCGCCGGAACGCCCCCGTTTTCGCGCGACCTATGTTATCTCGGCCGCGATATCTAGGCCGAGATCACAGCAACGGACGGTAGGTCTGGACCTGCGCGTGCATGCGCAGCATTTGACCCGTGCTGAAGGTATTCATGCAGTCGTCGTCGGTGTAGTCCATGAAGTTGGTGATCGGGTCGAGGCCCGGGTCACGGCGGCAGGAGTCACGGCCGGTGGGGCAACCGTAGGCGGCGCTCTTCTCGGCCGGAGTGTCGTCAACCTGATCGCCTTGGCCGTTACAGCCACCTTGAAAGGTGTGGTAAAGGCCGAGCCAGTGGCCGACTTCATGGGTGCCGGTGTCGCCTTCGTTGTAGGGCGCGGCGCTACCGCCGGGCAAGGACTCGTCGAGCAAGACCACACCATCGTCATCCGGATTGCCGTTCAAGGACGAGGGGAAGGTCGCCCAGCCGAGCAGGCCACCGCTCAGGTTGGCGGTGTAGACGTTGAGGTGGGTGTGAGGATCGATGTTGAGGGCGGCTTTCGCGTCGCGCTCGGCGGCGGTGTTGTAGCCCATGTTGTACCAGGAAGCGTTGTCGGTGTAGTCGACACTGGCCAGGGTGAAGGAAAAGCCGGTACCGGAGAACGCTTGGTTCAAGACGTTCATCTGACCGTTGATGTCACCGCTGCTCAGATAGCCGCTGTTTCCGTCGTGCAATACGTGGAAGGCCACGGGGATGGAGACATTCGCGGGGGGATTGCCGCCACCGCCGCCACCGCCGCCACCACCGCCGTTGCTGCCGCCGCCGTTACCGTTGCCGTTCTTGGCTTTGGAAACACCGAGGCGGGTGAGCGAATCCATGGCAAACGCGATGTCGAGCTCGACCCGCTCCATCTCTTCGGCGCTGAGGTCCCGTTGGCCACAACGCAAGTTGTGGAATTGCACATGATCCCGGAAGGCCTGCTCGTTCACGAAGGTCTGCCCGTTGTGCTTGAACTCGCCTTGACCTGCGCCGGCGAGGGCAGGAATGAGCAACGCGAGCACCGAAAGTGCCATCACAACACGTTTCATTGGAAAACTCCTTTAGGGGGTTGCCGGAATTCACGGCGAAAAGCCGGAAAGAGCCGGAATAAGCTGATCACTTGCTCATATAGAGACCGCGCCGCCGAAAAAAATATAGCCGTAGCAACTTTTTTCGAAAAAAAAGCTCCTACGGCCATGGATTGTGGAGTTTTGGTCGCCTTGGGCGACAAAACCGGGTCGCTTTCAGCGACAAGACCGGTCCGGTCTAACTAGCTGACTGGAATCTCGATGTGCAGCGTCTCTTCGACCAAGAATTGGAGCTTGGTCGGCGTCTGTTGGAGGTCTTGGGAATGGAGCTCACCGAGCTCGTCACAGACCACCGACGCCAACAAGTCGTCGTCTTTGAGCAGCAGCACCGGAATTCCGCCCTGCTGGGATCCTGGGTCGGTCTTCTGTCGAGAAGAACGACCTAGGGGTTGTCCATCCTGCCGGGCCACTTGGCCGTCGAGCCGGCAGCCCTTGGGGTCTAGGCTCTCGATGCGAATGTCAAAGACGTAGTCTTCCGCCGAGTACACGGAATGGCGTACGGCAGAGGTGGCGCCACGAACTCCAACCGGAGCCGGTTGATGGCCAAAGGTGAGCTCGGCCACCAATCTGCGAACGGCGGCGAGACCGGTCTCGGCAGGGGCGGGCAGATGCATCCGGCCCATGGCCTTAACGATCCTGGTCACGTCGAGCTCGTCGGCAATCTCTTGCTCGATATCACGACGACCTAAAGCGGCGACGCTTCGCCACAGGTCGATTTCTTTCTTGTCTCGATTAGAACCCGAAGCGAGCCTTTGCAGAATCTCCGACTCCGTGTCGGGATCCGCGACTCCGCGGGCGAAATCCAGCCAGGCGATTTCTCTATCTTGTTTCTTCATGAAACCCCCTTTTGCGACGGCCCGTAGCCGGCGCTTCCTCATACACCCTAATAGAGGCACGAGGGGCTTGCAGAAATATAGGCATCGTGCTTTTTTTTGCAAACGTCTCTTCTGAAGTGCTCTTTTGAGGGTTGAGACTCATCGATCCAGGCCTTTCTCGCCGAGAGCTTTGCGCAGCTTTTGCAGACAGCGCCCGCGGATAAAGCCGATCGAGCCGGTGGCTAAACCCAATATCTCGGCGACCTCGTTGTACGGCTTCGGAGGGATATCGAAGAACAACAGCTGGATCATTTCCTGGCAGCGCTCGGGCAGCTCGAAGATCGCTTCACGGATGAGCTGCTGATTTTCCAGCTCCTCGACGAAATCCGGAAAGACCTCCTCGTCGGGTATCTCTTCGGACTCCACCCAGGACGGGCCCCTTTGCCGATTGCGCAGCCATTGACGGCAGCGATTGAGCGTAAGAGAGGTCAGCCAAGCCTTGAAGGCCTCTTGCTTCCGCAAGGTGCTCAGGGACTTACAGGCGTCGAACCACACGGATTGAAAAACATCTGCGGCATCATCTTGGGGGATGCCGAAATCCAGGATGATGGCGAAAACCAGCTTCCTGAATTTGTCGACCAGGGCGTCCCAAGCTTGGGTATTTCCCTGGAGACATGCCTCGACCAACCGTCCGTCGGGCCAGCTTGGATTTGGTGTCTTGGTCAACAATTCACCCTCTATTCAGCCGCCGAGACGGCCTGATGCAAGGGCAACACAGCCCAGATCGTGCTCGAAGGGGATCACATTATTCTCCCCGGAATCGGCGAATCATAACCCGGTCCGACCGATAGGCCAGCGGACTAGGCAAGAAAAAACCCCGAAGCTGTGGGGCTTCGGGGTTTGAAAGCTGCGGGTCGTTTAGAGGCCTTGTGGATCAAGCCTGCTGAGCGACCGGAGCCTTATCTGCGGACTTACTGCCGCGCCACTGCTCCCAGAGCAAAGCGAACGGGCTGGCCACGAAGATAGACGAGTAGGTACCGATGATCACACCGACCATCAATACGAAGGCGAATCCGCGCAGCACCTCACCACCCGCAAAGAACAAACACGCGACCACCAACAACGTCGTGCCGGAGGTCAGGATCGTTCGGGAGAGGGTTTGGTTGATGCTCAGATCCATCACCTCTTCCATGGGCTTCCGGCGATAGCGACGCATGTTCTCGCGCACGCGGTCGAAAATGACCACCGTGTCGTTCACGGAGTAACCGACCAAGGTCAGAAACGCGGCGATGGTGGAGAGGTTGAACTCGTAGTTGAGAATGGCGAAGAGGCCGACGGTGATCAGGAAATCGTGGAATACCGCGACCAGCGCACCGATACCGAAACGCAGCTCAAAGCGGAACCAGATGTAGGCCAACATGCCCAAGAGGGACATGATCACCGCCAGATAACCCTTGGTCCGCAGCTCGGAGCCGATTTGCGGACCGACGTTCTCGCTCGACAAGACCTGGAAGGCGCCGAGCCCCGCATTGCTCTCGAGGAATTGCGCCGTGGCAGGGGTGACCTCGTCCAGCGAGGTCACCTGATCGAGGCTCTTGAAGAGCTTCAGCTCTTGCCGCTTGGACACGATGGCGTCGGCCACTGCCTCGTAATGGTTCCGAGCGGCGTCCGCGTCGGCCGCCATGCCATCGGGATCCGCCTGGATCAGCAGATCGGCGATGGTTTCGCGTCCGCGTTGGTTGAGATCGGTTCTATTGCCGAGGTCACCGTTCAGCTGGGCATTCAAAGCCGCCAACACCTCGGCGGCAGTGCCCTCTTCGCTGTCCTCTTTGACCGGCGTTTTGATCAAGATCTCGTGCTCTTCGGGCGCGCCGTACTGTTGAATCAGCGCCTCCCGCAAGCCGGCCTCGGTCAGTGAGTTGCGCACGTCGTCGGTGGTTTGATCCGCGTCGCGGAGCTTGAGGGTGAGCTGGGTGCCACCGACGAAGTCGATGCCGAAGTTCAGCCCCCCGAGGAACATCAGCTCGGCGACCGCAATCACCAACAGGGATAGGGACAGCCAGACGAATACCTTGCGGTATTTCAAGAACTGGATGTGGGTATTGGTAAAAAACTGCATGTTCAGATCCTCGTTGCAGAGTCTCGATGGGCGGTGTCAGATCGACAGCTTTTCAACCCGGTCGCGACGGGAGTAAAGCGCGTCGAACAAGAAGCGGCTGATGAACACCGCCGTGAACACGGAAGCGAAAATGCCCACCGACAGGGTGACGGCAAAACCGCGGATCGGGCCGGTTCCAAACATGAAGAGGAACATGGCCGCGATCAGAGTGGTGATATTCGCGTCGAGAATGGAAGACAGTGCTTTCTCGAAACCGGCGGAGATCGCCGACTTGACCGTACGCCCGGAGCGGAGCTCCTCGCGAATGCGCTCGAACACCAGCACGTTGGCGTCCACCGCCATGCCGATGGTCAGCACGATACCGGCAATACCCGGCAGGGTGAGCACCGCGCCGAAGGAGGCCAAGGCACCGAAGACCAGGATGACGTTGAGGCCCAATGCGGTCACCGCGTTGATGCCGGTCAGCTTGTAGACCACGAGCATGGTGAGCACCACCAAAAGACCTCCGAGCATGCCGGCACGGCTACCCTTCTCGATCGAGTCACGACCGAGGCTGGGGCCCACGGTCCGCTCTTCCAACACGGTCAACCCCGCGGGCAGAGCACCGGAACGCAACACCGTCACGAGATCTTGGACTTCTTGTTGGGTGAAGCTACCGTGGATGACACCCTGATCACGGATGCGATCTTGGATGGTCGCTACCGACATGACCTGGTTGTCGAGCACGATCGACAATCCGCGGCCGATGTTGGCTCCCGTGACCTCGGCGAATTTCTCGCCACCGTCGCTGGTCAGGATAAAGGCCACCGTGGGCTCGCCGAAGTCACCTGACGACATGCGCGCGGTTTTGAGGTCACGACCGGTGATCACGCGTTTCTTTTCGAGCGCCCACCATTGCTCGCCGATCGTCCGTTTGTTTTCGTCCCGAAGCTCTTCCTTCATCACCTCGATGTCGTCGGTCAGACCCCCGGGCAGCGAATCGATGACTTGCTGCTGGGTATCTCCGGGACCGACGCCCGCGACGGAGAGCCTGAACTCGAGGAAAGCGGTGTTCTGGATCAGCTCCTTCACCCGCTCCGGATCGTCGACGCCCGGCAGCTGGACCACGATGCGGTCGGAGCCCGCGCCTTCGTCGTGGATGATCGGCTCACCCACACCGAATGCGTCAACGCGATTCCGAATCGTTTCCTGGGCCTGATTGACGGACATGCTGCGCAGGTTGTTGGCCTCTCCCGGGGTCAGGCTGATCTGCAACCGATCCCCGCTCCGGGCCATTTTCCAACCCGGCAAGTAGACCTCGACGACATCATCCTCGATCTCGCTGTCCTTGGCCGAGGGCACGCCGAGCACATCGAAGGTGTCGATGCCCGTGCGCTCGGTGGTCGCCTGGATATCCCGATCGGCGAGCTCGCGGACGAGGGTGTCGATCGTATTGTCGGTTTCGGCACGGATGGCGTCGTCCGTTTTGACCTTCAACACCAGATGCATACCACCTTGAAGATCGAGGCCGAGGTTGATCTTTTCTTCGGGCGGATACGCCGAAATGGCCATCACCACGACGATGGTCGCGATCAGCAGGCCGCGATAAAGCAAATTACGGTCCATGGTCTCTAACTCCCGTTATCGGCCTGGGATCCGTCCAGACCGCCGATCGCCCGTTTGGCGACTCGAACTCTGACATTGTCGGCGAGCTCCAGAACGACTATCTCCCCGTCGACTTTGATCACCTTGCCGTAGAAACCGCCATTGGTAATCACTTTGTCGCCCTTGGAGAGCTTGTCCACCATCTCATCCAAGGCTTTCTGCTTCTTGCGCAGGGGCAAGAACCAAATCACGTAGAAAACCAGGAAAATCAGGACCATCGGCATCAATTGCACGATCGCCGAAGGCTGCTGGCTCGCCTGAGCGAGCGCGATGGTCCACCAGAGGCTCGTCATCTATTTAGCTCCTCGAGAGCATGTCGATCAGAATGCGCTCTAGGCCCAAGCTATTGCCCGACGCTCGATCACCCCGGCTCGACCCCACCGGCTAGGACGCGTAACGGCCCGCAGGCATCACAGTCCGATGGCCCGGGACACGCTCCGCGCATCCGATGAGACCGACACTGTGCTGAGGGCGGAAACCGCGATGGGTGGGGGCTCTGGGGAGGGGAAAGGTCTAGGACGACCCGGGATCCCCTGCGGTGTAGCGGCGGACGAATTCTTCGGCCAGAGTCGCCAACGTTCCAAGCTCGACACCCTCTCGCAAGTCGGCCATAAAGTCAAGATAGAAGCGGACGTTGAGCAGGGTGGCGAGCACCGGCGCGGTGATCTCTTTGGCCTTGAAGAGGTGGTGGAAAAACGCCCGGCTGTAACGCTGCGCCAGGGGCCAGGAGCTGTGGGGATCGATCGGCGTGGGATCGTCCTTAAAGCGGGCGTTTTTGATCTTGATCACCCCGTCGCGGGTGAACAGCTGGCCGTGACGAGCGTGACGGGCCGGCATCACACAATCGAAGAGATCGATGCCGTGCTGAACTCCGTGCAGCAGATCCAAGGGTGTGCCCAAACCCATCAGATAACGGGGTTTGTGCTCCGGCAGCGCCGAGGTCGTGCACTCGACCGCGAAGCGACGGTGCTCGATGCCCTCGCCGACGCTGACCCCGCCGATGGCGTATCCCGCGAAATCCATCTCCGTCAGCTCGCGGGCGGCCCGCAGCCGGAGGTCCTCGAAGACCGACCCTTGGACGATCCCGAACAGGCCACCGCCGGCTTCGTCCGGCCAAGCCTGCCTCGCCCGCTCAGCCCAGTGGTTGGTCAGCTCGAGGGACTTCGCCGCATCGGCTTTTTCGATCGGATACGGCGGACATTCGTCGAGCATCATGGCGATGTCGACCCCCATCCGAGCTTGACTCTCGGCCACGCTCTCGGGAGTGAATTTCACCATCGAGCCGTCCAGATGACTCTTGAACACGACCCCTTCACGGCTCATCTTGCGCAGGGGCGAAAGGCTCCAGACCTGATATCCGCCGCTGTCGGTGAGGATCGGTCGTTGCCAGCCGGTGAAAGCGTGGATGCCCCCGAGGCGCTCGATGACGTCGATGCCCGGCCTCAGGGTCAGGTGGTAGAGGTTGGCGAGCATCACCGACGCGCCGGCGTCCTCGAGCTCTTGGAAGGTCAACCCCTTGACCGCTCCGAGCGTGCCGACGGGCATGAATGCCGGGGTTTCGACCACCCCGTGGGGGGTGGTCAGCCGACCCCGACGGGCTTGGCCGTCGGTGGCGAGAAGCTGGTATTTCAGGGCCATAGATTGATGTGGGAGGCTCGGATCACCGCACGCTTTTCGAAAGGGCTGAGCTCACTGACCCTTTCCGCCGTCACCCTTCTCGGTTTTGGCGGCTCGCTTGCCTTTTTTGCCCAGCTCGACCACCTTGACCTCGACATCTTCCGGCAGCTCGACCACGAATTGCTCTTCGGCGATCTCTTCGTTGACCGTTACGTCCTCAAAGAAGAATTCGGTCACGCTGCCGTCCGGCTCCACGTATTTCAGGTACAGCGGGTAGTAGCCCGTGCGATGCAGGTGGATGCCCATGCCTTTGATCTTCTTCTCGACCCGCTTGAACTTCGGCACCAGCTCCAATCGGTAGGGCGCCTCGGGGTCCCGCGGAAAGGTGGTGCGCAGGGTGAAGTAGCGCTGCAAGGTCTCCAAGGAGTTGCTGGCGGAGAGATACTCCATCACCCGATCCGCCTGCTTGCCGACGTTGACCTTCTCCGCCGTGCCCAAGTCCCGGAACCAGGTGAGCATCTCGTTGGCTCGAATCAACACGGTGGTCTGATTCGGCTCGCTGAAATCCCAGCGCACGCGATCCGGAGACTGGTACCAAAATCGACCCTTGGAATCCTCCGGCTCCATCAGGAACACGCTTTCCTTGCGTTGGATGAAGTTGGCTTCCATGGTGGCGAGCTGCGCCTGCTCGTATTTGATGCGTTCGATCAACAGCTCGAGGCGCTCGCTGATCCCCAAGCCTTCTTGCTCCGGGTCCGGAATGTCCTCGGCGAGCACAGCAGGCGTATGAAGCAAGAGCGATAGAAGGAAAATCGATGACGCCAGGCGTCTCGGACGAGAGGTTTTGAAAGTCATCCAGTCCATAGATTTCGGATGGTACCCCGCGTCTTACCCCCGATCAAGACAACGAAACGCTCCCGCCCAGAGATTGACAAGCCATTGACAACAGACAAGCCGGCTCCGAGACAGACGAGGGACCGTGCTCGTTGACAGCTCATCGGCCGGTTGCTAGCTTGCAACGGTGAATCTTCAGATCGAGTCCAGCCCTGTCGCGATGCCCGATCCGGCTCTGCATTCGCCGCGAGGCTGGATCGGCTTTGGATTGGGCTCCAACGTCGGCAACTCTCGGCGCAGACTGAGGCAGGCCCTCGACGCGTTGGCGAGCTGCTATGGCGATCTTCGAATCGCTCCTCTTTATGCCACCGAGCCGATCTCGGCCATCGAGCAAAACGACTTCCTCAACACCGTGGCTTTGGCCCGACAGCCGATCTCGGAGAGCTCTTCGGAGCACCAGATTCGCCGCGCCGTGGGCTTGGCCAAGGAATTGGAGCACCGAGCCGGACGCCGACCCGCAGCCCGTGACAGCCCACGGGAGCTGGACGTGGACCTCCTTTTTTGGGGTGAAACCCAGCTGGTCTTAGCCGCCTTGCCCCAGGGCTCGAAGGATTCGGCGTCCTGGTCGGGAGCCATTGAGGTGCCCCATCGCCGCATGACCGAGCGCCGCTTCGTGCTCGCACCGCTGGCGGACCTGGCTCCCGGGCTCCACTTGCACGGTCGACCCATCGAGCTTTTGCTCCGGCAGGTCTCAGATCAACGAGCCCAGCGGCTGGATTGGGTGTGAGCGCAAAGTGGTGAGCACGCCAAGGGCGTCCGAGACATGAAGATCCAAAGACAATGGAGCCCAGAGGCAATTCGCCACACCAATTCGCAACAGAAAACGTTGTACCATGGGCTACCCAAACCAACTCACAACTCGAGCTCGAAGCCGATGAGCTCGCCCTAAGGACCACCCGTGCCCCCCACTCCCACCCCGTTCGGCCCCAGGCGACTTCCCCTGATCCCCCTCTCCGAGGAGGTGTGTTTTCCGTGCACCGAGCTGCGGTTACGCATTGTGGAGCCCGAATACCGGCGGCTGGTGAAATCGATCCGGGACGGGGGCTTGGACGAGAGCTGGTTGGGCCTGGTGCTTCTGCGAGCCGACCAAGAATCTGTGCCCGGACAGGCTTCGGTCTACGGCGCGGGCACCGCGGCCAGGCTGCTCGACGTCGAGGAAAACGACGAGGGTTTCCACGTGGTTCTCGAGGGCTGTCATCGCTTCGAGATCGAGCGGGTCGTGCCCGCGGGTTTCTGGCGCGAGGGCTGGGTTCAGCCCATGGACGAGCCGTATGTCTCGGAGCTCGATCCCGACGTTCAAGAGCTTAGGCGCCAAATCCTCGCCCTGGTGATCGAGCTTTCGGAAGAGCTCGGGGAGCGATTCGCCCTCGGACGCGAGGCGCTGCAACACCTCACCCAAGGTTTGACTTTCGAAGCCATGGTCAACCACTTGGCCGCCAATCTCGACATGGCGCCCCCTAAGAAATTGCAGCTGCTTCGCCACGCACTACCGGATCGGGCGCTCTACCTGCTGACCATTCTCAGGAGCCGGCAGAAAGTTCTCGACGTCTTGCGCCCCTATCGACACCTGGCGCCGTATTCGGATTTCCACTGATCCAAAAGACCTGACAAAGGCGCCGACATGCTCTCGATTCGCGATCCTATCCACGGCTTTATTCGCACCGACGAGCTCGAGACCGCGCTGCTCAAAAGCCGGCCCATGCAGAGGCTGCGCTTCATCCATCAATTGGGATTGACCTTCTTGGTCTTCCCCGGCGCCGAGCACAGCCGATTCAGCCACGTGCTCGGCACCATGCATTTGGCCGGCCAGATCTACGACGCCTTGGCCGCCAAAGGCGATGGCCTATTGCCGCGGGACGCCGACGCTCCAGAACGCCGGTTGGTCAGGGTCTCGGCCTTGTTGCACGACATCGGTCACGCGCCGTTCAGCCATTCCGCGGAAGACCTCTTCGAAGGTGGCATCGACCACGAAGACATGACCATGCGGCTGCTGGAAACCCCGGAGATCCAAGAGATTTTCGCGCATCTCGGCAACGGGGTCGACACCGAGGCGGTTCGCCGGGTGCTGACCAAGACCGGCAGCGGTCTCGAGCATCTTTTGTCGGACATCGTGTCGTCGGAGCTGGATGTCGACAAGATGGACTATTTGCGTCGAGACAGCCTCTACTGCGGGGTGCAATACGGCATCTACGATTTGCAACGGCTGACCGAGATGGTGGAGCCGCTGAAAGATCCACGGGACGGTCGATGGCGGGTCGGCGTCGGCCACGGCGGGGTGCATGCCCTCGAAGCCTTGGTCATGGCCCGGTACTACATGTTCACCCAGGTCTATTTCAACGTCACCAGCAAGGTGATGGAGCTGCATTTCAACCGCTGGCTGCGCTCGCGTGGTGTGGAATGGCCCGCGGATCCCGAAGCCTTCCTGAAACACGACGACCTGACCGTGCTTCAGCAGATGCGAGAGTCCGAGGATCCCCACGCCCGTGCCATCGTGCACCGGGAGCGCTTCGCCCTCGCCTTCGAATCGGACGAGCATCTGGAGCCGGCCCGCCGAAAGGAGCTGCTGGGTCTCGTGCCCGAGCTCAAAGAGGCCTTCGGCGAGCACAACCTATTGGTGGATCACTCCGAAAAAGATCCCCATCGCCTGGGACAAAATCGCGTCTGGGTCCGACGATTCGACGGCTCTTTGCAGCCCATGGACAAGGCCAGCAACTTCATCGGTCAAATGACCCCGATCGATTGCGTGCGCATCTATGCACCGCGAGAATTGCGCCAAGAAATCGGCCGCGCGGTCGAGTCCCGATGGTCGACGAATGAGCAGGCGGTTGAAACGTAGTGTCGGAGTCCGAGATCATTCGGAAAACTCGTCATTCCATTCCATGGAGGCAAAGAAAGCATGGGATTTCTCAACGGCTTGGTCAATGACATGCTGAAAGAGTCCACGGGTTACGACGTCCGCAAGATCACCCGCATGGTGGGCGGAAAGAACCTATTGATGTTGGGCGCGGGCGCTGCGCTGGCCGGAGGCATGGCCGGCGGCTTCGGCCAAGGCGCCAACGACGGCCCCAGCACCTGGGCGGAGCCCCCGAGGGCGGGCGGCGGCTCACCTCCGCCGCTGCCGCCGTTGCCCGGAGCTTCTCCCGCGCAAGCCGCACCCCCTCTACCCACGCCGACGGCGGCTCCCCTGCCGGCGGCCCCGGAGCCCGCGGCGCCTCCGCCCTTGCCACCGACGCCGGCGATCGCTCCTCCCATGGAGGCGCCGGCGGCCGACGGCATCATCGCGGGATCGGGCCAAGCGGCTGAAGAGGTAGCAGAGGAAGAGGTACCGATTTCAGCGGACCTGACCTACGCCATCGTGCGGACCATGGTGTCCGCCGCGCTGGCCGACGGCAATATGGACGAGAAGGAAAAGGCGACGATCCTGGATCGCCTAGGTAGCTCCGGCCTCGACGCGGAAAGGGTCCAACAAGTCCATCGTGATCTGGTGATCCCGCCGACTCCCGCCGAGCTGGCATCCCTCACCGAGTCGTTCTCCGAACGGGAAGCCATGTATCGATTCGCCGGGTTGATCGTGCTCAGCGACGGCCAGGTCACCGATTTGGAGAGAAGCTGGTTGGACCGTCTTGCGGTCGCCTTGGGTTTCGACGCCGAGCGAAAGGGGCATTTGGAAGGGGAAATTTTCGCCGAATGACGAGGACGGCGACGGTATGTGCTCGGCCGGAGGACCTCACCAAGTGTTGAGCGCGAAAACTACGAAGCTCTTCGATCGGTTGATTTCGGAGCGCTGGGTGATGAGCGTCATTCTGCTCAACACCCTGGTGATGACTTTGGGAGGTTTTTACCCGGCCGGTAGCCGGGAATACTTCATCGTTCACACCATCGACTATTTGTGTGTCCTCTATTACATCGGAGAAGCCGGCTGGAAAATCCACCGCTTGGGCTGGAAGGGATACCGTAGCTTCGGTTGGAATCGATTCGATTTCCTCGTCACCTTGCTCTGCTTGCCCGTGCTGCTGGAGCCGCTCACCAACGGCGTTCACTACTTGACTTGGCTACCGGTCTTCCGGGCTGGGCGCCTTTTTCGTCTGCTCCGCCTGCTTCGATTCATTCCCGATTCCCTCGGCCTAGCCCAAGGTATCGTCCGCGCTCTCAAAGCCTCCGTTGGAGTCTTTCTGGCTTTGGCCCTGGTCAATTTGATCTTCGCCCTCTCGGCCCACTTCATTTTCGGCACCATCGCACCGGAGCGCTTCGGGGATCCCGCCAAGGCCGTCTACAGCATCTTTCAAATCTTCACGCTCGAAGGCTGGAACGAATTCCCCGAGCTTATCGAGCAGAAAATCATCGACGGCGACCTGAACGGGGGATGGATCCACATCACGAGGGTTTTCTTCGGCGCCGCGGTCTTGGTCGGCGGCATTCTCGGCTTTTCCATGGCCAACGCGGTCTTCATCGACGAAATGACCCTCGACAACAATCGAGCCTTAGAGCAGAAAGTCGACGTCTTAACCCGGGAAGTGCGCGATCTTCATCGCCTCCTGGAAAGGCTGACCGCGGAAGACATCGCGACTGCCACGCCGACGAGCTCCGAGGAACCACCGACGACCTAGGTCCCTGAACGGGCGACCTCGGCTTCGGCGGCGATCCGACCGAACGAGGCCCACGACTCGCCGTCGGCCACGGTCCGCCACACCTCCATGGCTTGCTCCGAATCTCCTTGGGCGAAATAGCCGAAACCCACGCCATAGCCGGTGGTCGCCAAAGCGGCCGGTCCTTGGGATGCGGCTTCGTCCCACAAGGCGTCCAGGTCACGCTCGCCTTTGAACGCCAGAATTAGATGGTGGTAAGCGTGATTCTCCAGGAGCTCCCAACCTTCGTGGATCGGCGCCACCACCTCGGCGGCGGCCTCCCCTTGCCCCAGGCGGACAAGGGTCATGTACAGCCAATAGGCCGTGGCCGCCTGCATGTCCGGATTTTTCGACAGCTCCATGCACTGCCGGTAAGCCGCCGAGGCCGATTCGAAATCGCCTTTTAAGTAGTGGACCAAGCCGAGGTGGTACCAAATATTGGTGCCCAGGGTGCTGGTGGGCGTGTTCTGAGCGTTGGGCAGGCCATCGGCCTCCACTCGATCCTGCATGCCCTGCACCAGCTCGGCCGCCTGCTCGAAATCGGCCTGAGCCGCGTCCAATCGGCGCAGGCTCAGCAGGCGGTGTCCTCGGTGACGCAACAAACGAGCCCGGGCTTGAGGGTCGAGATCCTCCCGCTCCAAACCGCGACTGTAGACGGCGATCGCGTCCTGATAACGACCCAAATAGGCGGTCCGACGCCCTTGCCAAATCAACGCCTCCAAGTCATTGGGGTTCTTTGCCAGCGCGGCTTTGGCCTCGGCCAAGAAATCCTCTTGACGCTGCCGGAAATCCTCGTCGAGCTCGGGCCGAGCCAGCTCTCGGCCCAGGAGATCTTGTCCTTCGACCGCGGTAGCCGACTCGGCCGTCGCGTCGCCGGGGGCCCCTGGCGTGCCCTGTGAATCGAAACCCGGTGACTCGGAGCCCGGTGACTCGGTGCCCGGAGCGGCAGTCTCTGGCGGGACGTCGCAACATCCCATTCCCAGGCAGCCCACCACCAATACCACCCACACATTCCATCTGCTCGCCATGCGATTTCTCCTCGGCTTTGTGTCTCAAACGCTGAGCCGACTCGTTGTATTCTTTTTCCCCAACACTCTATCCCGGGATCCTTCGAGTCTCACCATCCCTCTAGCACCTATGGCACGAACCCAGAACCGCATGCGCAACCTCGGGCCGGTCTCCATGGAATGGCTCAAAACGATCGGCATCGAGACCCGAGAGGAGCTCGAGACCCTCGGCGCGGTGGAGGCCTACCTCCGAATCTGCGACGTGGGATTCAAGCCGAGCTTAAATCTGCTTTGGGCTCTGCAAGGCGCGGTGCTCGACGTCCATTGGGCCCAGCTTCCGCCGGAGATGAAGGCCGCCTTGAAGTCCGATTTGCAACGGGCGAAAGGCGAGCCGGCCGACGAAACCGCTGGGCACGCCTAACCCCGACCGATCACCTCGCAGAAAATTTTCCCATGTCTACTGGAACCCTAGGGCTCAAATATGCGTAATGCATATTTATGAGCCTGACGCGACCCGCTCGACCTTCCCCAGACCGCCCCCAAGAGGTGGATCGATACCTGCCGCTCTCGGCGGTGGATTGCCATTTGCTGCTCGCCCTCTCTCGCCGAGAGCTCTACGGCTACGCCCTGTTGCAAGCTATGTCCGACGACTCCGACGGCGCCGTCGGCATGGACATCGGAGCCCTCTATCGGGCTTTGGATCGCTTGTCGCGCCAGGGATTGATCGAAACCAGCGACCGTCGAGAAGCACAGCCGACCCGGGGCAAGCCACGCAAATACTACCGACTCAACGCGCTCGGACGAGAGGTGCTCGACGCCGAGCTCGGACGGTTGCGCCGGGTGGTCGAGCTGGCGGGATGGCAAGGAGCCGGGTCATGAACGTGGAGCTTTGGTTGCGTCTGGCTTTGGCCTTCTTTCCCCAAGACTTCCGTCGACGCCGAGCCGACGAGATGGTCGACACCGTGGAAGAGATGCTGCTCCGATCCCGACCCGAAGAGCGGACCAAGCTGCGTCTACGCATTTTTTTCCAAATCACCCGAGCCGGCTTGGCGGAGCGCTTCTCCGCTCCCATCGTCTCGGCTGCTATTCCTTCGACGACCACCGTCACTGCAACAGCCGCCGCGTCGACCGCCGGCCCCCAGCCTTCTCACACTTTTCACAAGCATTCCCGGAGCCCGTTCATGGACGATTTGATCCACGACCTCAAGAGCGCCTTCCACTCCCTCGTCCGACGCCCCGCCTTCGCCCTGATGGTGGTCGCCACCCTCGCGGTGGGCCTGGGCACCAGCGCCGCCATGTTCGGTGTGGTCCACGGAGTGCTGCTCAAACCCCTGCCTTTCGACGATCCCGATCGCTTGGTCATGATCTTTCGCCACTTCAGCAACGAGCCGGGTCGCGAAGAGGACAATATGTCGCTGCCGGACCTGCACGACCTGCAAGAGAAGGCCACGACCCTGGAAGCGATCGCCGGCTTCGGCCGATCCAGAAGCACTTTGGTCCGCAACGGCGAGCCTAGCCTGTTGATCACCGGCCGGGTCACCAACGGCTTGCTGGAGGTCTTCGGAGTGGCACCCCACCTGGGTCGGGACATCGAGCTCGACGATGCCGTGCTCGACGCGCCCAAAGTCGTGATGCTCAGCCATTCGTTCTGGCAAACCCAATTCGGTGGCGACCCATCCGTGATCGGCGACGTGCTACAGCTCTCCGGGGACGATCACACCATCGTCGGCGTCGCGCCGGCGGGCTTTCAATATCCATCGGACGTCGAGGCATGGGTGCCGTGGCAAATCGATATCGAAGGTTGTGGTCGCGGCTGCCATCTGATGGATACCGTGGCCCGATTGGCGCCCGGAGCCGACCCCGGCTCCAGCTCCCGGGAGCTCGAGGTGCTCAGCGCGGCCCTGGGCAAGCAATTCCCGGAATCCAATATCTACAAACGGTTTGCGGTCCGTCAGCTCAAACAGCAACAAATCGCGCCGGTGCAATCCGCCCTGTGGTTGCTCATGGGCGCGGTGCTGCTGGTGGTTCTGGTGGCGGCCGCCAACGTCGCCAACTTGGTTTTGGTTCGAGGCGCTCGACGTCGACGTGAAATGGCGATCCGCCGGGCCGTGGGCGCCGGTCGCGCTCGGCTTTTCCGTCAGCTGATGCTGGAGAACGGGCTTCTGGCCCTCGGCGGAGCGCTCGCCGGCCTGTTGATCGGCCAAGGGGTGCTGTCCGCGTTCCTACGGCTCGCGCCGTCGGACCTACCCCGTCTCGATGCCGTCGGCCTGGACGTCAACGTGCTCGCCTTCACAGTGGTGTTATCCGCCGTGGTCTTGTTGGTCTTCGGCTTGGCGCCCGCCCTGCGCATCGCCAATGTCGAGCTACGCGGCCGAGGCGAGGCCGGAACTCTGCGCGGCCGCCGATCTCGGCGGGTGTTGCTCACCGCCGAGCTGGCATTGACCTTGGTCCTCTTGCTCGGGGCGGGCCTGCTCTTGCGCAGCTTCGTGAGCATGACCGAGGTCGACCTCGGCTTTGCTCCCGAGCGGGTGACCCGGTTCTCATTCCTGCTGCCCGACTCCGGATATTCGGAGCCCGGAGCCTCGATCGTCTTTTCCAACCAGCTCGAGCAGCGTCTCAAGGACACGCCGGGGGTCGAAGCCGCCGGTCTCGCCTTCACCGGACCCTTCGGCAGCAGCCAGATCTCCTCCACCATCCAACCCTTGGATCGGCCGGAGCCGGCTCCCGGCGAGGAGCTCGATGCCGTCTTCGACGTGGTCACCCCGGGCTTTTTCGAAACCCTTCAAATCCCGGTGACACGGGGCCGGGTCTTCGCCGATTCCGACACCCGCGAGGCGCCCCTCGTGTTGGTGATCAGCCAAGCCTTGGCCGATCGCTACTACCCGGGCAGGAACCCCGTGGGCGAGCGAGCCAAAGTCGGGGTCAGCTTCGATTTCGACGACGACGATTCGGCCTACACCATCATCGGCGTGGTGCCCGACATCCGCGCCTATTCCGTGACCGATGATCCCAAGCCGGCGGTGTACATGGCCCAAGCTCAGACCTCTTCGCCCTACCTGAGCGGTTTCGTGCGCAGCCGCGGTGGGGTCGACATGCGGCCGGCGATCCGCGAGCACATGCGCGCCTTGGATCCTTTGATCCCCCTGCGGTCGGTCGAAACCCAAGAGGCCGCCATCGACGAAGCCTACGGTCCCCAACGCTTCTACCTGGCCCTGCTCGGCGCTTTCGCCGCCATCGCGCTCATCCTCTCTGCGGTCGGGCTCTACGGCGTGATCGCCTACCTGGTCAGCCAACGGACCCGCGAGCTGGCGGTGCGCATGGCCCTGGGAGCCAACGGACCCAGCATCCTGCGCCTCGTGCTCGCCGACGCCCTACAGCCGACTCTGCTCGGCGTCTTCCTCGGGCTCACCGGCGCGTGGCTGGGCGCCACGGTGCTCGACAAGTTGCTCTTCGGCATCACCGCCCACGACCTCACCACCTACCTCGCGGCCCCGGCGATCCTCATCGCCTGCGCCCTTCTCGCCACCCTCGCCCCGGCCTTGCGAGCATCCCGGCTGGAGCCGAGGGTGGCTTTGCAGGAAGAGTAGGACGTTCCATCGGCTCGATGCGCTCCCCTAAGGCGAGAATCGTCGGAGAGCCATGGATAGTCTATAAATCTTAGCGATTAATCATATGTAGATATTGACAATCGACAATTGTTCGCATAATATCTGCTCATTCGAGGCGTTTCTACCGAAACACGGCCTCCGTTTAAGACTCGGCGTCGTGCCGAGCCCTCTTCAAACGACCTTAGGAGCAACAATGCGAATTCTGTGCAAAGCCATGGCTTGCCTATTTCTTCCTCTCGCCGCGAGCGCGGCCGCCGCAACCGGCGGTAGCTTCGCCGCCGACGGCCTTCTCTTCACCCAACATGCGGACAGCAAGGCGATCGTTCACGAGCTTCCCGTCAAGGTGCACCACGCCTTCGGCTCCGTAAACGGCCAAACCCTCTTCACTGTCCAAGACGTCGAGCCCACTTCCCATTCCGACGTTCTCGACGGTGAGATCAATCTGTGGACCGTCGTCAACGGAACGGCCGTGCCACTGACCTCGGCCGAACGCGTCTTGGGCGCTTTTTGGAGCGACTCCCTCGAACGGATCGTCTATTGGAACGACCAAAAAGAGGTGATTCTCGTCGACCGCGCCGGAGACAGCCGGCAAGTGCTGCTCGAGAACGCCATCTCACCCGCCATCTCACCCGACGGTCACCTGATGGCCTACGTCTCGACACCCGCCGATTGGAGCTGGGACAGCCATTCCAAAGCTTTTGAGATCCGTCTCCGTGATCTCACCACCGGCGACGAGCGCATGCTGCTCGATGCCACCGACGCCCACAGTCTGATCTGGGCTCCAGACAGCCATTCTCTGCTTTTTCAATCGGGTATCACCGGCGTGACCTCCCTGTGGCGGGTGAGCACCGCCGGCAACGACGCCGAGCAGCTGACCAACCTTGGGCTGCGCACCGCAAAGAGCAGCTCGTTCGTGATGAATCCATCCCGCGCTTCCGACGCCACATGGTCTGAGGACGGCCGAAAGCTGCTTTACGGCACCACCTACAGCCAAGAAGGCGAGATCATGGTGCTCGAAATGGACGCGACCTACAAAGTCGATCGCGCCTTGCACCTCACCTACGGTAAATCCCCGTCCTGGCTCGACAACGACACCGTATTGGTTCCGCGACCCGGCGCATCCACCGACTCCAAAGCGGCCGCTACGGAAATGCGCCTGAGTCAATTCCCGGTCGACGCCGCCTACGCCGAATCCGTCGTAGAGATCAGCGCTTTGCAGCCCTTCGAGAAAGCAAGCCCGCCGGCGACCCCGCAGCCGCTTCCGACCAAAGCGATCAGCAAATATCGCTACCCTCTGCACAGCAGCGCGGGTCACCCCTACACCGCTTTCTACGACAACAACAATGGTAGCGGCCTGCTGGATTGGCAGTGCGGCACCTCGACCTACAACCAACATCGTGGCACCGACATCGGCGTCAACGGTTGGTGGGTCTACGCCGGCGCCTACGGCACCCTGAACAGCTGGAACGACGGTTGCCCGACCACCGGTTATTACGGCAGCTCCTGTGGTGGTGGCTTCGGCAACTACATCAAGCTGAGCCATGGCTACACCAGCGGTCGCAACTGGTACACCATCTCCGCCCACTTCCGTAACGGAACCGTGGTCGCCTCCGCCCACAACTGCGGCAGTCGAGTCGGCATCTCCGGCAGCTCCGGCAACTCCACCGGTCCGCATTTGCACTTTGAGGTCAACGCCTACGGCCATCCTTACGACGACCCCTTCTCGGGCTCGTGCAGTGGCTCCGTCAGCTACTGGTGCAACCAGAATGGTGGCTATCCGACTTCCAGCTGCTGCTGATTCGGGTCAACTCGCAGGAATACGCGTCGCGTTTGAAACGCGACGCGTTTTTTGTGCCGATGCAACCCACGATGCAGCCGGGCAAGTTCCAAGAGAACGGCTCCGACAACAGCCTGCCCTTCCTTTTCCGCGACGGGCGCTCCATGATGTTGTAAACAGGTTGCTTCGGGCGATCAACGAGCTGCACATAAAGAATCGGAGGACTTCGAGATATGGACCTCAAAGGCGCCAAAACACTCATCACCGGCGGCAGTGAAGGTATCGGCAAAGGCATCGCGGCGGCATTCCGCCAGGAAGGGGCCGATGTGATGATCACCGGCCGAAACGCGGACAAGCTCCAAACTGCTGCCGCCGAGCTCGGCGTGGGCTACAGCGTCGGTGACGTGGGCAACGAGGAAGACGCGATCCGCACGGTGCGGGAATTCGTCGAGCAACACGGACGGCTCGACATCCTGGTCAACAACGCCGGCTTCGGGCTCTTCGCCCCACTGGTGGAGATGGAGCTCGCCGACCTCGAGTCGGTCTACCGCACTAACGTCTTCGGCGCCTTCCTCATGGCGCGCGAGGCGGCCAAAGTCTTCATCGAGCAACAATCCGGAAACCTGATCAACATCTCGTCCACCTCCGGCCTCAAAGGCGGACGCGGCAGCACCGCCTACTCGTCGTCGAAATTCGCCCTACGCGGCATGACCGACTGCTGGCGCGACGAGCTCCGGCGACACAACGTCAGGGTGATGCTGGTCAACCCGAGCGAGGTGCAAACCGAGTTCTCCACCAAAGCCGGCTACCACCGCGAAGCCTCGGACAAAAAGCTCCGCTCCCAAGAAATCGCCGACGCCGTGGTCGGAGCGATCAAGATCGACGATCGAGGTTTCATTCCCGAGTTTTCGGTCTTTGCTACCAACCCGTTCTGAACGTCAATTCGCGGATAACGTCAATTCGTGGATAAGTCGAAGCGAACCTTGGCGTAGATCTCTTTTAAGGGCAGGTTCACGTCCAGGGAAGGGACGAGGATCTCTGCCGACAAGTCTCGGGTTTCTCTGAGAATCCATGTGCTGAACGCGGCCGGTTTGTCGGTACGACGATAGAACATGACGTGAATCGATTCGGAATCGACGAAGAGCACTTCCTCAACGCTTTCGAGCGCGCGGTAGTGCTCGAATTTCTTGCCTAAATCGTAAGCGGCCGTCGATTTGGACAGCACCTCGACAAGAAGCTTGGGATTCAGCAGCGTGTCGAGCTCCTGGTCTTCGAATCTAGGCTCATCGCAAACGACCGAAGCGTCGGGATAGGTGTAGAGGCCTGTGGGATCCACCTTGATGCGCATGTCGCTCGGATAGACCTCACAGGGCCCTCGACGCAAAGCAGCCCGAAGCTCGCCGACGATATTGGCGGTGATCAAGTTGTGCCGGCGCGAAGCTCCCGCCATGGCGAAAGGCTCACCGTCCAGGTATTCGTGCTTGCTGTCCGACCGCCTCTCGAGCTCTAGGTACTCTACGGCGGTCAGAGTCGATTTGGGCTGAGCCATAACCAACCTCTCTTGGATGCTCGGCGAGGAAACCGTTTCGAGCTAGTCAAACTTAGCACGTCCCTGAGGTCAGCTCGGTCCTGTCAACGACCGAGCTCCAGTTATGATCTGGCCATGAAACTAGTGACTGCCGAAGTGATGAATGAATGGCCAAGTTGCGCTCCCGCCGGGTACGGCCAAAGACGGCACTTTCCTCTGCTAGTCCTTCTAATCTTGCGGCAGATCCTGGGCCAATTTCTGCTGGGACGGCCCCTTGGACATCCTCCTCCAGAGGAGAAACACTGGAATCAAAACGAAGAAGACACCGGTCGCGGCCGAGATCACTAGACCCATCGTAGCTAAATCGCCGAGCCCACCACCTCCACCAATCAGGTTGGGCGTCGGAATCAATGTGGGGAGGTGGGATGGTAGCCCTTCTCGTAACGAGCTCGAACACTGGAACGAGCAAGATCGAGGCGGATACTTGGCAGCTGGTCTCTCTCAAGTCAGCCTTCGCGGCTTGATCCCTATTGGAAGAATCGCTGTCTCCTGAACCCGGAAACGTCCGAAGGCTGTTTCACCGCCATTCAGCGTCTTGAGTTACTGAATCTTGAAGCGAAGGCGCCTCGGCAGCGGTATGGAGGCACTCATGACCATCACGCTTCCGGAGCGCACCTGTCCTCGACGGTCTTTTAGTCGAAAGCTCGTAGCTTCGTCTTTAGCAAGTTCTTCGATCAAAACTAGATGAAGCCGAAACTCCGATGGACCTTTCTTGGGAGCAATTTCAAGATGCGTTCCAGATATTCTTGCCTGGCTCACCCAGTTGGTGCAGTTCACGTTAGCGAGTTCGAATTTCACTTTCCCTCCTCCTGGGATCTAGTTTTCCGAGCGGCTTTGAGTTGACCCGGTTTCGTGTAGAAGCACATACAATATGACACAAGAGCAAGAAATACACGCTCCTGCGACATATTGATGCAAAAATGATCCTGACTTCCGTACTGTCTCAGCCAAATAAACTCCCCGCTACCTGAACCGTCTGGTGGTCAGAAAGCGCCATAGCCACCTGGGAGGTTCGACTCCAACTCGTGGTCCAGACCCTCATAGCTTTCCAAGCTATAATCGGACCATGAAGCTAATCACCGCCAAAGTTGTAGACGGCCAAGTCGCGCTTCCGCCGGGGACGGCCGATGACGGCGCCCTGGTGACTTTGCTCGTACCGGAACCAGATCAAGAATCATTTGAATTGACGGATTCGGAAAGAGCTTTCCTTCTAGAGTCCATCAAACAAGCCGAGAGAGGCGAAGTTGTCGACGGCTGGGAGCTCTTAGAGGATCTTCGTCCCGCGTGAGAAGGTCTCTCCGGGTTTCTCGAAGTGCGGAACGGCAAATCCGCAAAGCTGCCGATTGGTGGCTTGCGAACCGCCGCGCGGCTCGTGGTTTGTTTCATCGAGAGGTTTCCCGAGGCTTCGACTTGATCACCGCTCAGCCTCAAGCCGGTCCAGAGATAGATGATCCCGAGTTGCCGGGCGTTCGTAGACTCTTGCTTTCGCGAATCCACTACCACTTGTATTACCGCGAGGTCGGCGATCAGTCGATAGAGGTTCTGGCCATTTGGCATACCAGCCGAGAGCCCTGGCCTTAGGCGGCTCTACAAATATCGACTCACAGAGCTTACCCGGACAGGTTTCCAGACATACAAAAGCGATCGACAATTCGTCGATTTCGGCGTGAAACTAGCGATCTGGGAGTCTAGCTGAAGCTGCGGGGAGGTGGGATGGTAGCGCATACGGGATTCGAACCCGTGTTACCGGCGTGAGAGGCCGGCGTCCTAGACCCCTAGACGAATGCGCCACTGAAAAGGCCCCTAAGAAGGGTCACACGGGGGTCTCCGTGCGAGGAGCGGCATTATAGACACGGGAATTTCGCCTTTGCAACCCCTCGGGCCGACTTTTTCTTGCGGGCTGACTCGGTAGACGAGGGACGGTGTCCCATCCCCGCGGCGAAGAGCCTCTCCGCTCAGCTCCCTTCTTGTGCGAGCCGTCTGCCGGGTTCGGATCCGGCAGACGATGGGTTACAATCCGAAGGCTCCTGTGGCGCGCTTTGGAGTCCGAATCGGCCCCACTTGCGACGGGAGGCCGCCCGCGGGGAACCGCGAGCACGCACGCCCCACGATACTCCTTGTCCATCAGCCCTTGAGAGGTGTTGCTCGTTGAGTCTGCGGACCTGCCAATTTCTCAGCATCCTGACCCTTGTCGCCTTTGGAATCGGCTCATTCCCCGATGAGGTGAAGGCTCAGGATCCTCCCCCGGCCGCTGCCGAGACCTCGACCGTCAATCCCGCCGGCTCGGCTCGCCTGATGTTCGAGGGCAAGCAGGTGGCGGGCGTGGGTTTCAGCCTACGCAACGACGGCCCGCGCTTCACCCTTGCCCCGATCGCTCAGGTGCTGGGGGTCGAGCTGCGCATCGGTCCTCTCGGTGACAGCCACACCCTGATTTTCGACAATAAGAAGATACTGCTCGGCCCCGACGATCCGACCGTGGTGACGGTCAACTCCGACGGTCAGGTGACCGAGGAAATCACCCGCTTGAGGTTGGCGCCGATCAAAACCGCCCGGGGCTTGGAAGTTCCGCTGGAATTTCTCCGGTGGGCCCTCGGCGACGAAATGGGTTACGAGCTGGATTGGAGCTTCCGCAATCTGGAGCTGGTGCTCGCCCGACGGGAGCTGCGTGAGCTGACGGGCTCGATCAACCTGGTGCACCAATACCGCATCAGCACCGTGGAGATCGAATTCTCCGACAAACCCCGCTTCCGCTTCGAGACCCTTCCCACGGGCGTAGAGGTTCGCCTGGTGGGCGACAGCTTGACCCTCGACTCGCCGTTCTCTCGCCCTGCCGATCCCCTGGTCACGAATATCGTCACCCAACCGACCCGCATCCGCATCGACTTGACCGAGGACGCGGTGGCCGGTGAGCCGCGTTTGGTGCCCCGGGGCGCCAAAACCAGCATGGTGATTGAGATCTACCGCCAGCGGGGCAAGAGGGCCGACACCGGCACGGAAACCTCGGCTCGGTCGGTCGATCCGTTGACCACGGGCCTGCGACGGATCGTTTTGGATCCAGGTCATGGCGGCGCCGAAACCGGTGCGTTGGGCCAAGGCGGCGCGGTGGAAAGCCACTTGACCCTGCTGATGGCGCGCTTGCTGAAGACCCGCTTGGAGCAGCGCTTGCCGGTCCAGGTGGAGCTCACCCGAACCACTGACGTCGACGTTCCCCACGACCATCGGGTGGCGTTCGCCAATGAGGTCAAGGCAGACCTCTTCATCTCCCTACACTTCAATTCCTATCGCGGCTCCCGCGCCCGCGGCGCCGAGACCTTCTTCCTCAGCCGGTCCGCCAGCGATCAGCTGGCAGCCCAGCTCGCGGAACGGGAGAATGCTTCGGGCGCCAAAACCGGTGGCGAGCCGAGCAGCGATCTAGGATTGATCCTGTGGGATTTGGCCCAGTCGTACCACCTCACCGAGAGCCAGCGTTTCGCCAGCTTGGTGCAAGAAGAGCTCAACCAGGCCTTGGGATTGCGCAATCGCGGGGTTCGCCAAGCTCCGTTCCGCGTGCTCATGGGGGCGAATATGCCCGCGGTGTTGGTGGAGCTCGGCTTCCTCAGCAATCCTGAAGAGGCGGCCAAGGTGCAGAGCCCGGCCTACCAGATTCAACTAGCGGACGCCTTGGTCCGCGCCATCTCCCGATTCAAGACCCAATTGGAAGCCCGACAGGCCGGCGGAGCCGAATCTCCGGACGTGCCGTCCACCGGGGGCCGGCCATGAATCAACGCACGGGATGGATTGTCGCGGCGTTCGTGCTCGCCGCGATCGCCGGTGTGGTCGTCCGACTTTTCCTGTGGCCGGCCAAAAGCTCGACACCGACCGATGAGCCCGACGAGGATCGGCCGGCCGCGGTGGCGGTCACCGAGGAGCTGGTGTTGGAGCCCGCCGACCTCTACTTCCCCAGTCTCCAGGGGGGCTTGAGGGTGCATCGACAGGCGCTGCCGACCGACGACCGCCCCGAAGAACGGATCCGCTACTTGGTCCAGGCGCTCATCGACGGCCCGGGAGGCCCGGTGGACGGTGACCTCTACAGCCCGCTGCCGGAGGGAGCGCAGCTTGGATCGGTCTATTTCTTGAGCAACGGAGCCGTGGCCCTCGATCTTCGATCCCGAGCCGAAGAGGAGCCGATTCAAGCCGTGGGCTCGGAAGCATCGGAAACGGAAGAAAATGCCGAGGAAGTCGCGGACTTGGTGCCCGCTCCACGTCCGGAGGCGGTCAAGCTCGCCCTCGGCTCGGAAGATGAGCTGTTGGCGGTCTACAGCCTGGTGAATACCGTGGCCCTGAACGACATTGAAGGGGTGGGGTCGGTGGTGCTCATGTGGGACGGCCGCCAGCCGGAGACTTTCGCCGGTCATGTGGACGTGTCGCGCCCACTGATGGCCGACACCTCGTGGGTGATCACCCCTTGACGACGGCGGCCTCGGATAGACCGATCGGTGTCTTCGATTCAGGGGTCGGCGGCTTGACCGTGGCCTCGGCGCTGATGCGTCGCTTGCCCCACGAATCGATTCTCTACCTCGGGGATACGGCCCGGCTGCCCTACGGCACGAAATCCGCCGCCACGGTGGAACGTTACACCCGGCGCAATATCGACTTCCTGGTCGATCGCGGGGTCAAGGCGGTGGTGATCGCCTGCAACACGGCTTCGGCGGTCACCCTCGACCACCTGGATCTCCCGGTGCCGGTTTGGGGGGTGATCGAGCCGGGAGCCGAGCAAGCGGTGCGCTCCGCCGGCGACCACGGAATCGGTGTGCTCGCCACGGAATCCACCGTGCGGTCCGACGCTTATGCCCGCGCGATTCGTCGTCTAAAGCCGGAAGCCGAGATCTTCAGCCAACCCTGTCCGCTTTTCGTGCCCCTGGTGGAAGAAGGCTGGAGCGACGACCCCATCGCCGAGCAGGTGGCCGAGCGCTACCTGCGACCGGTCATAGACGCGGGCTGCCGTACCCTGGTGCTCGGTTGCACCCACTACCCGTTGTTGACCGAGGTCTTGCGTAGGGTCACCGGGCCACACATTCAACGGGTGGACTCAGCCGTGGCGGTGGCTCGATTTGTCGACGACCAATTGCAGAAGGCAGATCTCAAGATTCAGCCGTCGAACGCCGAGGACCCCGCGGCTCAAATTCCCCAGCACCACCTTTGCGTGACCGATTTGAGCGACCGATTCGAACGCATCGCCCACGATCTCTTGAGCCACTACGGAACCCCGGTGGACGAAGAAGATCGTGCTTGGAAAGCAAACGTTTCCCTGGAGTGGGTCGAGGTTTGACCCCGGAGAGATTATGAGCAACAGCCAACGTCCGGCGGGCCGCGCCGCCAACGCCCTACGACCCGTCCGCTTCGAGCTCGGCGCCCAACGCTACGCCGAAGGCTCGGCGATCATCGAGGCGGGGCATACCCGAGTGTTGACCGCCGCCTCGGTGGAAAACCGGGTGCCTTCGTTCTTGGCCGACTCGGGCAAGGGCTGGATCACCGCAGAGTACGCCATGTTGCCCCGAGCCACCCACACCCGAAACCGGCGCGAAAGCTCGAAAGGACGACCCGGCGGGCGCACCCTTGAAATCCAACGCTTGATCGGCCGTAGCTTGCGCACGGCGGTGGACTTGGAGCGTCTCGGAGAGATCTCGATCACCGTGGACTGCGACGTGCTGCAAGCGGACGGCGGCACGCGCACCGCGGCGATCACCGGCGGTTATGTGTCCCTGGTGCAAGCCCTCGCCCAAAGCTTCCTCTCCGGCGACCTCAAGCAATGGCCGATGATTCGCCAGGTGGCCGCCGTGTCCGTGGGCATCGTCGACGGTGAGCCGCGCCTGGACCTGGAATACGTAGAGGATTCGGCCGCCCAAGTGGATATGAACGTGGTGGCCACCGCCGACGGCGAGCTGATCGAAATCCAGGGCACCGGTGAGGAGCACAGCTTCACCCGCAAGCAGCTCAACACCCTATTGGACTTGGCCTTCGAAGGCATCGACCAGCTGGTGGCGCACCAGAACAAAGCTCTCGAAACGGTGATGTCGGAAGTCGACGACCTGCTCAAACACGGCCGACGGCGAGCAAAACCCAAGGACGAGTCGGAGGTCTGGGGTCCTCCGGGCTGAGGCACAGGCGACTGGCACGGCCCTCGGCATTCCTGCTAGGTTGAGAAATCTATTCCGAACGCTTCGGCCGATCGCAGGATCCGGCCTAGGAGGATATTCCGTGTCTCAATCCCTGACGTATTCCTCGTACCTCGAGCTCGAGCCCTTGCTGAAGCTCCAGGTCCCCCGATCCGGCGAGACCTGGGACGATGCGGAGCACGATGAGCTGCTCTTCATCATCATTCACCAGGTGTATGAGCTTTGGTTCAAGCAGACTTTGCACGAGATGGACCTCATGGCGGAGCTGCTCGAGACGCACCGGCCGGAGAACGACAAAACCGCCAAGGTGCGCGGTGCCCTCAAGCGGGTGTTGACGATCCTCAAGACCATGGTCGGCCAAGTCGATATTTTGGAGACCATGACGCCGATCTCGTTCAACTCCTTCCGCACCCGCCTCGACGAATCGAGCGGTTTTCAATCCCCCCAATTCCGCGAGCTGGAATTCATGCTCGGCAATCGTCGGCGGTCGATGCTCAAATATCACCAAGACAACCCCGCGGCCCTCGAGCGGCTCCAGCGTCGGCTCGACGAGCCGCCGATCTACCAGCTCTTTCTCCGCTTCCTGAGCCGTAGCGGATACGACATCCCCGAGCAGGTCTTCGACTTCGATCCCGAGCAGCCGATCATCGAAATGCCCGAGGTCCGCCCGGAGCTGATCAAAATCTACAAAAATGACGATCAGCTGACCCAAATCTGTGAGCGGCTGGTGGATTTCGACGAAGGCCTTCAAGAGTGGCGCTATCGCCACGTCAAAATGGTGGAGCGCACCATCGGCACCAAACCCGGCACGGGTGGATCTCCCGGGGCGGAGTACCTGAAGAAGACGCTTTTTCAACCGGTATTCCCCGATTTTTGGGCGATCCGCGCAGAGCTGTAGGCTGCCCGCGTCCACGCTGATCCAGCGCACCCACTTGAGAGCAATCACGGAGAGCAGAGGTGAGCCGCCGTGGCCTTCAATGACACTGATTTCTATTCCAAGCCCAACGCCCTAGCGCCCCACTATCGACACTTTCGGGTCGACGAGCGGCTGCTGCTCACCGGCCACTCCCATCAGGCGTGGCCGGATCGGGCTCGGCAGGCCCAGCTCGAAGCTTTCGACGACGCCGCGTTATGGGTCGACAAGAAGTGGTCTCGGGCTTTCGAAAAGGCAGATAGGGTCAAACGGGGCATCGCCGAGCGCCTGGGGGACGATCCCCAAAATGCCGCTCAAACCTATGCCCTGGCGGCCAACACCCACGACCTGCTGATCCGCTTCCTCTCCGCCCTGGATCTGAAGACCCGGCCGCGCTTGGTCACCACCGACGGAGAATTCCACACCATCCGTCGACAGCTCGCTCGCCTCGAAGAGAGCGGCATCGAGGTGCATCGCGAAAGCTCCGCGGATCCCTCGACCCTCGCCGAGCGGCTGGCCGACGCCGTGGACGACCGCACGGCAGCAGTGCTGGTGTCCACCGTGCTCTACGGCACGGGTCGCATCGTGCCCGGCCTCGAACGGGTGGCTGAAGCGACCCAGCAACACGGCGCCGAGCTCTTGATGGACACCTACCACTCCCTCAACGCCGTGCCCCTGGACTTACCCTCCACTGGGCTCGACGGCGCCTTTGCCGTGGGCGGAGGTTATAAATACCTCCAGCTGGGGGAAGGCAATTGCTTCTTGAGGGTGCCTCCCGACCGCATCTTTCGACCGGTGGTCACCGGTTGGTTCGCCGAATTCGACGCCCTGAGCTCGGCTCCGGGTCAGGGCGTGGCCTACGGCCCTAGGGCTACCGCCTTCGGCGGGGCAACTTACGATCCCACCAGTCACTATCGCGGCGCTGCCGTCCTGGACTTTTTCGACGATTTGCAGCTCACCCCCGAGCTTCTGCGACGGGTCAGCCAACACCAAGTCGCACGGCTGGCGGCGGGATTCGACGCCCTCGACGCGGATCCGTCCAAGATTCGGCGTCCCGAGGTGAATCTCGAGCAGATCGGCGCCTTCTTGACCTTGGACAGCCCCGAGGCCCAGCATCTACACGACGCCCTGCGGGAGCGCGGCGTGGCCACGGACTTCCGCGGTCGGCATCTGCGGTTCGGCCCGGCCCCTTACCTTTGCGATCAACAGCTCGACGACGCCATGGCCTGCTTGGGCGAGGTCTTGGGATCCTGAGGGTCTCTGCCATGAGGGGTCTTTGAGATGACGCGCTTGCTGCGTTACCGGGCCGGCCCCGCGGCCATGCGGACGCTCAAAGAGCACGGGCTGACGGCGGACCGCATCGGAGCTTTGGTAGGGCCCGCCAGCGGTCCGAAGTGGTTGGTGCTCTCAGGGCTGGACCACGCCCTGATCGATCTGGATCTCCTGGGCTCCGAGTCACGCCGGAGCCTCCTGGTCGGCTCCTCGGCGGGAGGTTGGCGAATCCTCGCCTTGGCGTCGTCGGATCCCCGGGCCACGCTCCACGGCTTGACCGCCGGTTACGTGCATCAGGTCTTCACCCGCGAGGACACCCCGATCACCGTCAGCCGCGCCTATCGCGAGATGTTCGAGGAGCTGTTCTCCGAGTCGGACATCGAGCACGTGCTGAACCATCCCCGCTTCGACGTCGCGCTGCACGTCGTCCGCTGCCGCGGCTGGAAATCCAAGGGTCGCGCCGCCCAATGGCCGCGTCTGATCGGAGCCGCCGCCGCACAATGCGTGTCCAAACGAGGGTCGCAGCTCTTCTTCGAGCGCATCCTCTTGCACAGCCGACCGGGCACCGATCACCCCATCGACGGGCGTTGTCTGCCCCTCGACCGACGAAACTTCTTCGACGCCGCCATGGCCACCGGAACCGTGCCCCTCTACATGGACCCGATCCGCGATCTCGGAGACGCCTCACCGGGTCCCTACATGGACGGCGGCCTAGTCGACTACCACCTCAATCAACGCTACGTCGCGGACGACCAAAGCGTGGTGATCTTCCCCCACTACCGCGAGCGCATCGCCCCGGGTTGGTTCGACAAACACTTGCCGTTCCGCAGACCCTCCACCGAGATGCTCGACAATGTGCTGCAGATCTTCCCCTCTAGAACATTCGTGGATCGCTTGCCCGGAGGCACCCTGCCCGACCGCCAAGACTTCACCACCTTTGTCGACGATTCGAGCCAAAGGATCCGTCGCTGGCAGGAAGCGGTGCGCTTATCCCAAGAGCTCGGGGCGGAGCTACGGGATGACGTCGAAAGTGGCCGGCTCGTCGATCTCTTGGAGCCGATCTGAGGCTAACCCCGCGTTCGAGCCAAACCGTCGCTCTTACTACCTTCCAACCAGGGCGACAGCACCCGCTGCAAATCCTCAAGGCGCAAGGGTTTGGTCAAGAAGTCATCCATGCCGGCGGCGAAGCAGCGCTCCCGCTCCCCGTCCACCGCGTGGGCGGTCAAGGCGAAGATCGGCAGGCGTTGTCCGGGACCTTCGAGGTTTCGCCACCGGCGGGTGGCTTCATAACCGTCCACGCCCGGGAGCTGGCAGTCCATGAACACCAAGTCGAAGCTCTTCGACGCCAACAGCTCAAGGGCCGACTCTCCGTCCTCCGCCTCGGTGACCTCCGCCCCCAAGTTTTCGAGATTGGAAGCGGCCACCAGCCGATTGACCGGATCGTCCTCCACCAGCAAGATCCGAGCGCCCCGACGCAGCGACAGCGTGTCCGCATCGGTCGGTTGGGCAGGCTCTGTCACCGCGGACAGCGGTAGATCCACAAAGAAGGTCGAGCCCTCCCCCAAAGTGCTCTTGACGGTGATCCAACCGCCCGCGCTTTCCACCACCCGTTGGGCGATGACCAATCCCAAACCGGTACCGCCGAAGCGCCGCTGGGTCGAGCTGTCCCCTTGCTCGAAAGGTTGAAAAAGCCTGGCCAAGGTCTGCTCGTCCATGCCCATGCCCGTGTCGTCGATTCGGAACCGAATCCAGGTTCCCGGCCGGGAAGGCTCTTCCCCTCCGCCGCTCGACCTCGGAGAGGCCTTGACAAACCAAGAGGTGCTTGCGGTTTCGGCGGGGGGGTGGATCGGGCCTGGAGCGACGGAATCGGTCGAGCCATTCGATGCGTCCGAGCCAGTGGCGGCCGACCCAGCCGGATCGTCCGGCGCCGGAGCGGCGGCCCGTCGAGACATCCGGATCATCTCCAGCGGAGCCAGCGCCAGCTCGACCGAGCCTTGCTCTGTAAACTTGACCGCGTTGCTGATCAAATTGCCCAGCACTTGGCGTAACCTCGCGGGGTCGCCCTCCACCCACCGGGGAACCCGTGGATCGATTCGCAATCTCAGCTCCAGACCCTTCGACTCGGCCTCCAAGCGCGCTAGCCCCGCCAATTCGTCGCATAGCCGATGTAGGTCAAAAGCCTCTTCCAAAATCGACACCCGCCCCGATTCGATGCGCGACAGATCCAAAACGTCGTTGATCACCCGAAGCAACATCTCCGCCGACGAGCGAATCAAATTCAAATAGCGTTGCTGAAACGGCTGTAATGGAGTTCGGGCCAGCAAATCCATCACCCCCAACACACCGTTCATGGGGGTTCTGATTTCATGGCTCATGTGGGCCAGAAAACGGCTCTTGGTGAGGCTGGCGTGCTCGGCGGCATCCCGTGCTTCCTCCAACTCGAGCGTCCGCTCCCGCACCCTTTCCTCCAGCCCCCGCCGAAGGTGATCCAGCTCGCGATGGACGCGGTTGAAGCGCCCGGCCAACGAAATCGCCATGGTGGCCGCGAAGGCGGCGAATCCATAGGTCGAGAGGGCGGCTCCCGTGATCCAACCTTGAGCCAGGAAAAGATCGTGGATGAAAGTCACCACGGTGATCGAAAAACCGAGACCGATGGCCTTCCCATCTGGATGTCCTGCCCACCACGCCCGCACCACGCGGTAGCTCATCCAAATCACCCCGAGAATCGCCCAGGGCAGCCACCATAAGAGCACCTTCAGATGGTGATGGAGGGACGGGGTCAGGACACAGACCGCCACCGCTAGAAGGTGGGTGCTGAGATACAGCTCCATGGGCCAATGCAAACTGGATTCGAGCAACAACCAAACGAATCGCATGGACATGTAGACCAGGAGAAACGCGGCGATGAACTCCCAACGTTTCAATTCCGCGTAATCGTCGCTGAGCACAAACCGCCACTGGCTGATCAGCAGCGAATAACTGCTGAAGGCGAGAGAAAATAGGCCGAACCACAGGTAGATCTTGAGCTGCGGTCGCCAGCTGTACAGGTAGAGGTGGTAGAGACCGGCGCAGATGAAGACGGCCGCCAACAACAGGCGGTCGAGATCCCAGCGGGCGTAGCGACGCAAGAGCGTATCGTGACCACCGATCTCGATCGGCCCCCGCACGATGCCACCTCCACCGGGATCCACCGGATCGCTGTAGACCCGCAGGGCCAGGGTCACCTCCGACGTGCCCAACGACGGGATCTCCAGTGGTGGGGTCTCCAGCGTCGAGGTCTCCGGCGATGGTGCCCTCTCCGAAGGCCCCGCCAATGGCCAAACCCGAAGCTGGTCGTAGCACATCACCGAATTCGGCGGCAGCTCGCCCGCATGGGCTACCAAGCGTCCATCCACGTAGAGCTCAAAGGCGCTGAACACGCGGCCAAAGGCGATGCCCCAACCTCCACTGGGCTTGCCCTCAAGGGAAATCCGGGCTCGGTACCAGCCAAATCTGGCGTCACCGACCCCGGCGCTCTTCCAAGCCGAAGGCACCTTCAGACTTGTCCACGAGGTGTCGTCGAAATCCGGATCCGCCCAAGCCGGATCGTCGCCTTCTTGAAAACGCCAAAAACCGGCCAACGACGTCACCGACTCCGCCGTGGCGACAAACCGACCCGTCTCGGCGGCGGATGCATCGGTCGCCGAGGGCGGTGCGGGCACCGCGTCAACCGGAGCCGAAATCCAACTGAGACCGAGCACCCAAAGCGCCGTCCAGAAGCGGCCGACACGGAACCGGCCGACACGGAACCGGCCGGCACAGAGGCAGCTGAGACCCCGCGGGCTGAGTCGGAAGCGATGCATCGCGGACGAGAGCTCCTTCAAATGAGAGCCTGGAGCAGGGGGGCGCTGCGCAGCACGGCTCGATCGGCGGGCGAGCTTCGGACCGAGCCCCGCCATGACCATGAAATACCAACGCCCATGATATCTTGGTCCGGAAGCTATTCAGTCAGCAATCGGTCCGAGCTTTGTGCACGGCTCGAACCGTCCGGCCCTGGCGAAGCGCTAGGGCAAAGACCCGCTCGGTGGAGAAATTTTCCATGCCCTTGGAAAAATTACCGGCCGAGCCGGCCTGTCGGGACCCGGTGTAAACGTCTGGGCCTGTTCCAGCCGCGGTCAAACCGGCCCAACAGCTCGAAGCCAACGCTGGCCTCGTTTTTGCTTTAGATAGCTTCAAACGGTTTAAGAGCCGGTCTCGCGGTCGTGTCCGCGGATCGCTCATCCTTTCTATCTGTCCGACACCCCGAGGAGAAACCATGGAAAGTCTCATCATCACCCTCTTTATCGGCGCCGTCGCCGGCTGGTTGGCCGGCACCATCATGAAAGGCAGAGGATTCGGCCTGATCGGAAACATCGTGATCGGCATCCTCGGCGCGTTTCTCGGCAGCTTCACCTTCGGCGCCCTCGGCATCTCGATCGCCGCCGGCATCCTCGGCATGATCATCACCGCCACGATCGGCGCCGTGATCCTCCTTTTCTTGATTGGGTTGATCAAGAAATGATCACTCTGCCGCAACAGGTCCGAACGTCGAGCCTTGTCCGGTCGACGATGATCGCGGGTCTGGCTTTCATGGGCCCGGCCGGTTTTGCCGCCACGGTGGTCGAAGCCCCCCAAGGGTCGGTGGTCCGGTGGCAGGGCGAGTCCGTCAGCTGCGGCATGGACGGCCGCACGTGGAAGGCGCTCGAAGGCGTCTGCTATTACCCCATCGACTTCCAGCGTAAACCCGGTCGGATCGAAATCGCGCGCTGGCCCGCCGCCGGCTCGATGGAAAGCGCTTGGTTGCAAATCCAAGAGAAGGATTTTGGACACCAGGACATCGAATTCCCCGATGACACTTTCGTTCACCTCTCCGAAGAAAATCTGGGCAGACTCTATGCCGAGCAGGCGGAGATCAAACCTCTCTTCAAGAGAAAGGGCGAAGCCCAATTCACTCTGCCCCTGGGACCACCGGCCGATCCTTTGCCGGAGGGCAAGTACTTCGGAACCCGTCGGACGTTCAACGGCGAGCCCAAAAACCCTCATACCGGCACCGACTACGCCATCGGCATGGACAACTCGGTGAATACCGTGGCCGACGGTGAGGTGGTGTTGATCGGTGAGCATTTCTTCGCCGGCAACTCCGTCTACGTGGACCACGGCGATGGCTTGATCAGCATGTATTTCCACCTCAATTCCTTTAGCGTGGAAGTGGGCCAGAAAGTCAGCAAAGGCGATGAGGTCGGCAAGATCGGCTCCACCGGCCGCTCCACCGGTCCGCACCTACACTTGGGGTTGCGCTGGAAAGGCGCGCGCATCGACCCCACACCGTTGATCGATCCCCTGAGCCTGATCGACGTGCCTTGACGGCCGGATCTGGCCGGCAGGCAATCTGCCGGCCGCTTGCCATAAGCCTAGGCCGATCCGGCCCTGGGCCGACCTAGCCCTAACCCTTCGATCACGCTAGGATCCAAAAGCCATTCTTTTCGGCTGAGCGCAGAATTGGCGTCAGTTTTTCCGTCTAGGAATTGATATGACGAGACCACTGCGCCTATTCAGCCGCCCTCGGCAGGTCACCGCCGAGATCACCCAAGTCACCTTTCAATTTCGATCGCTGCTCAAACCCGATCGAAGCCTCAACCTGAAGATCGTCGGAGCTCTGGCCAAAGCCAAAGAGCTCTACCCCATCGATCTGCATTCCTTCGTGTTTTTGAGCACACACCTGCACCTCCAGGCGACCTTCGCCGACGCTGAACGCATGTCCGACTTCATGCGTCATTTCAGTCAGAAGCTGTCGAAAGAGGTGGGCTTGGCCCACGATTGGGACGACTCCGTCTTTCCCAAGCGGTACCACCATGTGGAGCTGTCTCAGGAGCCGGAGGTGGAGCTCGCCCGCCTGCGATACGTCACCAGCAACTCATGCAAAGAATCGCTCGTGATGTCGCCGCTCGACTGGCCGGGGGTGTCGTCGGCGGAAGCGCTGATCACCGGGGAGCCCATGAAAGGCGAGTGGGTGGATCGAACGGCCTACCACCACGCCCGAAATCGTGGAGAGGATGTGTCGGAGGCGGATTTCACGGAAGAGATTGAGCTGCATCTGACGCCCTTGCCGTCGCAGGCGCATCTGTCGGCCCGCGATTATCGGCAGCTGGTGCTCGAGATGGTCCGGGAGATCGAGGCGGAGACGCTTCAGCGCCATCGAGAGAACGAGACCGCGCCCTTGGGGGTGGAAGCGATCCTGAGTCGTCATCCTCACTATCGTCCCGGAGAGAAACCGAGCTCGCCGCGTCCTTGGTTCCACGCGATCGGTCGCGAGGTGCGGGAAGCGATGCGAATCGCGTTGATTTGGATCGTAGCGGCCTATCGGGAGGCGTCGGAGCGGTACCGGGCGGGTGAATTTGACGTCGAGTTTCCGGAGGGCACGTTCCCGCCGGCCCGTCCTTTCATAAACCCTTGCCCCTTAGATCCCTTAGTGCCTGGATAGCTTCGACAATCGTCGTTTTTCGGTGGCCTTACACGGTTGGTAAGAAGCTGGCTCGGGCGTGTCCATGCCTGGGGAGGGGGTCGGTGTGTCTGATTCACAAAATTAAGGGAGTCAACGACGGATTCGCGACTCCGTCATGGCACTGAATACCTTTTTCGATTATTCGACTGACACCTCTTCAAGGGGTCACCGAATAATCGATTGACACCTCTTCAAGCACCTCTTCAAGGGGTCACCGACTTACGGACAAAATCGATCGTCCAATAGGGCTGCGCTGGAGCGCTGCGGTCCGCGCTGCGCAGCCCCTTCCAGCGATAGGAATCCTCTTTCGCATCGAAGAAAATCCATTGGGAAAGGGCGTTGCGACCGGTTTGGGCTCCGAACGGATGAAGCACGATGCGATCCCCTTCTTGAACCCCGCCGAAACGCAACGGCGTGTTGCCGCGATTGGGCATGAAGAGACTCTCCCATTGACGCATGCTGCGGTTGTAAATCCGCAGAATGGTGGTGGCAGCGTCAGGCAGGGACGGATCATTATTGTGCCAGTCGAATTCCAGGATCGCGTGTCCATCCAGGGCATGGACGGCGGTACCGGTGGACTTCCAGCGTAGCTCCTGCTGAGGCTGCTTGAGCCAATGGGTGGCCTCGAATTCGCCCAGGAGAAAATCGAATTGAGCCGCCTCGGATGCCCGTTCCGGGTCCGGCAGGCCGACATCTTCGCGCACCGGAAAGAAACCCTCGCTCGGTTCTCGACGCTGGTAGGTCCGACGCACCAGCAGCGACCAAGTCTTGCCCACGTCCGCGGACATTTCCGTGTCCACGGTGAAGCTCGCCACCGGACCGCCGCCGTCTGCTTTGGCCGACCGAGCATAGGTTCGCCGAAGCATCAACAGAGTCGGTCCGCCGCCGGGGCGCATGGCGTCGTACACCACCAGCTTCTCCCCTTCAAAACCCCCGCTGGACAGGCTGATGGCCTCGGTCCAGCTATTACCTTCGCTGACTGTCCACACCCCCTGGGCATTGACGGCGATGAATTCGATCGTCGCCATGGGGTGACCCTCTCCATCAAAATCCCCGTTGCGGGTTCGCTCCATCAGCCCATGACCGCGGTTCATGAAGGTCACCTTGGACTTGCCCTTGGAGCGTAGGACTTCTTGGCCGGGACGATGGACCTCGAAATCGAAATCCCACTCCCCAACAAAATCGACCATGCGCTCGAGTGCCTCGGGGGCGCTTTCCGCCGGCTCCGTGAGCTCGATCCCCGTGTCGAAGAGACGGCCATCCCGGATCTCGGATTGGTCGGACGAGCCATTCGCTTCCGCGGCAGCCTGTGCCGGACCTGAGACGTTGAACACCACCGCGAGCAAGGCGACCCACGAGCAAAGACCGCGCCCCGAGAAACGAGATATGGACAGACGAACGTCGAATACGGGCAGACGAATATGGAACGTAGGATCGTTCATTTCCAAGCTCCTCGCAGGCAGATGATTTGATCTTCGATACGGAGGGGCTCGCCAAAGGTTCCTTTGACGGGACCAATGTCACCCCAAGACGGGTCCAACGCCGGCCTCCAGGGCCGGCCCACGGGTTAATATGAGCCATGACCAAAACTTCAGCGCAACGGACACGCCGCCTCGGTGGTTGGGGTTTCGAAGGCGCGGCGTTCTCGCCCCCCACCCCGATGCTCACCTGGCTGGAAGAACGGCTGGGCCCCTCCGAGCCTTTTCCGTCTTTCGACCCGGCGACGGCGGAGATTCCTGCCGCCGAGCCCTTGCCCGACCTGGGATCGGCGCCGCTCTCCACTGACGATTTGGATCGGCTCGCCCACTCTCGGGGCCAAAGCTTGATCGATTTGATTCGCCTGCGCTCGGGCACCGTGTCCGCGACCCCGGCCGCGGTCGCCCGTCCCGCCAATGATCAGGAGCTGGAGGATCTCCTGCGTGCCGCGGACCGGCACGGGCTGAGGATCGTGCCCTTCGGCGGAGGCACCTCGGTCACGGGAGGTGTCACGGTGGTGCCAGACGACCGCCCGGTGGTGACCGCGAGCTTGGAGGGCCTCGCCGGCCTGCACCACCTCGACGAAGTCTCGGGCCTGGCTACCCTCGGGGCCGGCACCCGCGGACCCGCCTTGGAAGCGGCCCTCGGTGCCCACGGATTTACCCTCGGGCATTTCCCCCAGAGCTTCGAATTGTCGACCCTGGGGGGCTGGATCGTCACCCACAGCTCGGGCCAAGAATCCCTCGGCCACGGCCGGATCGAGTCCATGGTCGCGGGCCTGGATCTGGTGGCGCCGGCCGGTCGTCTGAGCATCCCCGCCCTGCCCGCCTCCGCCGCCGGACCCGATCTGCGCCAATGGATCACCGGCAGCGAGGGACGCTTCGGCATCATTACCAAGGCCACCATGCGAGTCCGCCGACGGGCCGAGACCTTGAGGGTCGAAGCCGCCTTGGCCCGCACCTGGCGTCAAGGCGTCGACACCGTGCGCACCCTGACCCGCGCCCACGGCTCGGGTCGCATTCCCCTTTGCCTGCTCCGCCTCTCCGACGGGCCTGAAACCGAGGTGGCGCTCACCGTCGGCCTAGCCAAGAGCCGATTCGAGGGACTGACCCGCAAATACCTCGGGCTCCGGGGTGTCGACCGCGGCTGCCTGCTCCTGGTCGGCGCCAAGGGATCCCCTTGGGACGTGGACCGCTCCCTCGAGCAAGCCAAGATCCTCGCCACAGAGCGCGGAGTGGTGTGGCTCGGCGCTGGGCCCGGCCGCAATTGGAGCCACGATCGCTTCCGCCACCCCTACCTGCGGGACGGCCTGCTCGACCGGGGTTACGCCACCGACACCTTAGAAACCGCCGCCCCGTGGTCGAAGGTCGACACCGTCTACCGCGCGGTCCGAGACGCTCTCGGAGATCTACCCGTGCTCTGCCACCTTTCACACCCCTACGGCGACGGCGTCTCCCTCTACTTCACCTTTTTCTTCCGCTGCCCCACGGATCCCGACGAAGCCGCCGCCCTTTGGGCCGGTCACAAACGTAAAGCCCAAAACGCCATCGCCGAAACCGGCGCCGCCACCAGCCACCATCACGGAGTGGGCTTTTGGCACGCGCCGTGGGCGCCGACGGAATGGGGCGAGCTCGGGACCGACATGCTGCGCGGCGTCGCCGAGCGCCTCGACCCCAACGGCATCTTGAACCCCCACGTCTTGCTGGATCCCACGGATCGATTGGAGCTTTGATGTTTCATCGCCAATGGCGGGAAATGGCCCTCGCCGACCTCGACCGACCCTTCGATGTGGTGATCATCGGCGGTGGCATCACCGGCTGCGGCATCTTCTTCGACGCTGCTCAACGGGGCTTGCGGGTGCTGCTCTTGGAAAAGAACGACCTGGCGTCGGGCACTTCCTCACGTTCCTCCAAGCTGCTGCACGGCGGCTTGAGATATCTGAAGAATCTGCAATTCGGCGTCACCCGCAAGTCGTGCATGGAAAGGGATCGACAGCTGGCTCTGAATCCCAATTTGGTGACGCCGATCCCTTGGCTCTACCCTACCTACCACGGCCAAAAGACACCGGGTTGGAAGATCGGCCTCGGCCTGTGGATCTACGATCGGCTGACGAGCAACACCGTCGCCCACCGCACGGTGGACGCGGAGGAGATCCACCGCCTCGCCCCCGGCTTGACCGTCGACGGTCTGGACCGCGCCATGGTCTACCAAGACACCCGGGTCGACGATGCCCGGCTCACCCGAGCCGTGGCGGCCACGGGTTTCGCCTACGGCGGCCGCATCTTGACCTACGCCCAAGCCGAGGATCTGCGACGCGGCGCGGGCGGAAAGCTGGCAGGGGTGGTGATCCGCGATTTGCTCAACGACACCACCCACGAGGTGAAGTGCCCACTGGTGATCAACGCCACCGGCGCCTGGGTGGACGGCGTGCGCCATCGTCTGGGGCTCGACGGACAGAAAGTCCGCCCGTCCCGCGGCTCGCACTTGATTTTCGAGCGGGATCGTCTGCCGATTGAAAGCGCGGTGACCATCGAATCCCCCGACGACCGGCGGCCGGTTTTCCTCATCCCCCATCCCGAAGGCACCCTGGTGGGCACCACCGACCTCTTCCACCACGGATCCCTCGACGATCCGCGACCGACCCGCGAGGAAATCGATTATTTGTTGCGGGTGCTGGCCGCGGGTTATCCGGGCAGTCCGCCGGGCCTCGACGACATACGCGGCGCCTTCGCCGGGGTACGACCGATTCTGAACAGCGACGCGGAAACTCCCTCCGCTGCCAGCCGCGAGGAGGCGGTGTGGTTTGAGAACGGCCTGCTCTCCGTGGCCGGTGGCAAGCTGACCACCTGGCGACCGACCGCTGAGGAGACTGTGGACGAGGCGCTGCGTCATTTGCCCGACGACATCCAGCGTCGGGCAGCGCCTTGCGCTACCGCCGGCACTGCGCTGATCGGTCTTGCCCCCGCAGACCTCGACCTGCGCTTGGCCAAAGCTTTCGATCTCCGACCAGACCTGGCATCGGCCATGGCCCGTCGGCTCGGGTCGGCGGCCTGGGTCGCCTGCGAAAGCGCCGACGCCGACGAGCTCAAACCCTTGCGTGACGATGTCGACCTCTGCCTCGCCGAGCTGCGATCCCATGTGCACGGCGGCGGTGTGATCCACCTCTCGGATCTGCTGCTGCGACGAGTCCGCCTCGGCATGTGGCGTCCCGACCAGGCCCGTACCTTGGCTCCCGTCCTCGAAAAGCCTGTCCGCGAGCTCACTGGCTGGTCCGCGGATCGTTGGGATCGCGAAGCCCAGGGTTTCGAGACCGAGCTCGAGGGCTGGACCTTGGACGGGGTCGACAACGGGACAGGGGCCCAGAAGTCGTGAGCCGAACGGTCTTCGTCCTGAATCCCAACGCCGGTGGGGGACGAGCCGCCGTCGTGCGTGATCGTTTGCTCAAGCGAAGCCCGGACCTTCAGGACGAAGATTGGATCGAAAACGCCGACGCCGGCGAAGCCCGTGGGCAGCTCCGAGAACGGCTCACGGAGCGCGACGTCGAGCGGGTGGTCGCCATCGGCGGCGACGGCACCGCCCACGGGGTGGTGGAAGAGCTGTTGCGAGCCGAGGTCGGCGAGAGGATCGCCTTCGGTTTGGTGCCCGCCGGCACCGGTTCGGACTTCGCCCGCTATCTCGGTCAAACCTACGCCTTTCCCCAGGATCCGGAAGCGTGCCTGCGCCGGGTGCTCGAAGCCGAGCCCAGGCCGATCGACGCCATCGCCATCGAGACCGACTCGGGGATCCGGACCCACTGCCTCAACATCGCTTCCGCGGGTTTGTCCGGCGCGGTGGATTTGGCGGTCAACGCCGTCTCCGGGCACGGCTCTTATCTTTGGGCCACGGTCAAGACCCTGCTCACCTACCGGCCCATGGCCTGCAAGGTCGAGGTGGACGACCAACCGCTCACCGAAGAGCCGTTTTTCCTCGTCGCCATGGCCAACGGCCGCTACTTCGGCAAAGGCATGAAGGTGGCACCCGACGCGCGCATCGACGACGGCCTGCTGGATATCGTGCTGGTGCCGCCCGTGCCCCTCTGGCAGCTCCCGATCCGGCTGCCCCAATTCCTCACCGGCCGCCACGTGCACCTTAAGCAGGTCCGGACCCTCAAGGCGCACAAGGTCCGCGTCGAGCCCCCCGAAGGCTTCTTTCCCTTCGACCTCGACGGCGAAACCCAAGCCGCCGAGCCCGCCACCTTCAGGATCCTGCCCCGCGCCCTGCGGCTGTTGGTCTAGCTCGGGCCCAGCATCCGCGCGTGCTGGCACGCTCCGAGGCCAATGTGAGAGAATACGGGCATCATCAGCCCACCGACTCGCCACCGTTCGACTTCGGTGAATCGGCCTCGGGCTTGAAAAGGTTCTTGAGTTTTCCCAAGGTTTTCCCACCGATCATAGATCCCGCTATCGCCCGTCCCCGTTTTGGGCTGGGCGTCATAAGCCGGCGCTATAAGACAAGGAGCGTTCCGATGAGCGATTCAAAGACCCTCGTGCGTTACGACGTGAAGGACGGCGTGGCCTACCTCACCCTCGACGACCCGCCGGCCAACACCTACACCCACGAGATGATGCGGGATCTGGACGAGGCGATTCTGAAAGCCCGCTTCGACGCTGACGTGCACGTGATCGTCATCGTCGGCAACGGCGAGAAATTCTTCTGCGCCGGCGCCAACATCGCCATGTTGCAGCAGGCCGAGCCGCGCTGGAAATACTTCTTCTGCTTGCACGCCAACGAGACCCTGAACCGTCTCGAGCACACCCCGAAATTGGTGATCGCGGCCCTCAACGGCCACACCGTGGGCGGTGGTTTGGAAATCGCCATGGCCTGCGATCTGCGCATCGCCCGCAAGGGCGCCGGCAAGGTCGGTCTGCCGGAGATCAACCTCGGTGTGCTGCCCGGCACCGGTGGCACCCAGCGCTTCTCGCGCATGGTCGGCAAGAGCAAATCTATCGAGCTGATGCTCACCGGCGAGCTGCTCTCCTTCGAGCAAGCGGAGGAGCTCGGCGTGGTGAATTCCGTGCTCGAGACCGAGAGCCTGGACGACTTCCACGCTCAGATCCACGACTACGCCAAGCAATTCTGCCCGCCGAATAAAGCCGCCAAGGCCGCGGGTCGCATCAAGCGTTCGGTGCAAAGCGGTTGGGAAATCCCCTTCGAGTCCGGTTTGGCGGTGGAGCGCGAGCTGCAACAACAGCTCTTCGAGTCCAACGACGCCAAGGAAGGCCTCGACGCCTACATCGAGAAGCGGAAGCCCGAATTCTCCGCCACCTGATCGTCTGGATCTCACCACGAACCCCGGCCCGTCCGGGGTTCGTCGGTTTAGAGGCGGCCGCGGTTGCATGCACCCTCACCCCCCAGCCCCCTCTCCCGCACACGGGAGAGGGGGAGCCAGAATGCACGCCCAACCAGCTCGGTGGACTCGGAGATTTCAAACGCTCAATCGGTTCACAGTCACCTTCAAACGCGCGCGCGAAACGCAAGCGTACATTCCCCCCTCTCCCGCCTCGGGCAGCCCGCGTAGGGATAGGGGGGCCAGGAGGGTGAGGGCAGTCAAGCTTGCGATAAGAGAACAACCCGAAAGAACTATGTCAAAAACCCGCGCACCCCTCGTTCTCGCCGCCCCGGTCCGCACACCGATCGGTAAATTTGGTGGCGCCCTGGCTTCCCTTTCCGCCGCCGATCTCGGCACCGCCGCGGCCGAGGCTTGTTTGGAGCGAGCCGGCGTCTCCCCCGACACCGTGGACCTGACCCTCTTCGGCCACGGTCGCCAAGCCGGCGGCGGACCCAATACCGCCCGCCAAGTCTCTTATCGCGCCGGCGTGCCCCAAGAAAGCCCGGCGTTCACCATCAATCAGGCCTGCGGATCGGGCCTGCAAGCGGTGCTCTCCGGCGCCCGGCACATCCGCCTCGAAGAAGCCGAGGTGGTCCTGGCCGGCGGCACCGAGAGCATGTCGAATACGCCCTACATGCTGCCCCGAGCCCGTTGGGGTTATCGGCTGGGTCACGCCGAGCTGAGCGACGGCATGTATCGCGACGGCTTCAACGATCCCCTCTCCGGACTGGTGATGGGCGAGACCGCCGAGGAGCTGGCGGAGGACTACGACATCGACCGCGCCGCTTCCGACGCCTGGGCCGTGGGCTCCCAAAACCGTAGCGAAAGAGCGCGGGCCGAGGATCGATTCGCCCAGGAGATCGTGCCCATCACCGTGCCCGGACGCAAAGGCGACACCGTGGTCGAGCGCGACGAGCACCCCCGCGACGGCATCACCGCCGAGAAAATCGCCAAGATGCCGACGGTCTTCCGCCAGGGTGGACGGGTGACCGCCGCCAACGCCTCCGGCATCACCGACGGCGCCGCCGCCTTGTTGGTGGCGTCCGAGCAGGCGGCGGAGCGTCACGGCTTGCAGCCGGCCGCCCTGCTGCGGGATTGGCAGGTGGTCGGTGTCGACCCGCGGATCATGGGCATCGGTCCCGTGCCCGCCTGCCGCGAGCTGCTCAAACGCAATCACCTGAGCTTCGACGACATCGACCAAGTGGAGCTCAACGAAGCCTTCGCCTGCCAGGTGCTGGCCTGCCTCAAAGATCTGCCCTTCGATCCCGAAAAAGTCAATCCCGACGGCGGCGCCATCTCCCTGGGTCACCCGATCGGCGCCACCGGCGCCCGCATTCTGGTGACCCTCTTGCACGGCTTGGCCTGGCGCCAAGGGCGCTTCGGCATCGCCACCCTGTGCATTTCCGGCGGTCTGGGCATCGCCGCGTTGGTGGAACGGATCTGATGATCGGCTCCCACGATCCCGTGGCGCCCGAGCCCCAGGCGGTCTTCCTCGATTTCGAGGGACGGGTCGCCGAGCTGACCATCGATCGGCCCCCGCTCAACGTGTTGAACCTGGCAACCCTCGACCAATTGGGCGCCGCCCTCGTAGAGGTTTCGGCCCGATCCGACCTACAGGTCTTGATTCTACGCGGCGGCGGCATGCGCGCCTTTTGCGCCGGGGTGGCGATCGAGGATCACACGCCGGACAAAATCGCCGCCATGCTCGGCGGTTTTCACGACGCCCTGCGTCGGCTCTTCGCCCTCGAGATCGTCACCGTGGCGGCGGTGGACGGTCATTGCCTGGGGGGCGGCATGGAGCTGGCCGCTACCTGCGACCTGGTGATCGCCACCGAGCGATCGTCCTTCGGTCAGCCGGAAATCGAGCTGGGCTGCTTTCCGCCCGTGGCCGCCGCCCTCTACCCCACACTCTTTGGACCCGGTCGCACCTTCGACCTGCTGACCACCGGCCGTAGGCTTACCTGCGAGCAAGCCGAGCATATGGGTTTCGTCGCCCGTCGCGTGGCCAACGGCGAGCTCGACCAGGGCCTGCGCCAGCTCAAGAGCGAGCTGACGTCGAAGAGTGCCGCCGCCCTACGGCTGACCAAAAAAGCGATCCGCGCGGGTCAGCCCCAGGTTGCCCTCTTCGAAAAGGCTTTGGCTGAAACCGAGAAGATTTATTTGAACGAGCTAGCGACTTGCGAGGACCTCAACGAAGGGGTCCAAGCGTTTTTAGAAAAACGACCTCCGGAATGGCGCCACGCCTGAAATGCTCCCGGAGCACCCAATCGAGGCGCGGCGATCCGAGCACGGAAAGCGAGCTTGTCTGAGCGAGTTACAGCGAGAATCGGCGTAAGTCCCTACTCTTCAGCACCTCGAAGCGGCACATCAACGGTGGCGCGAGTTAGGAGCGACGCGCGCAGGACGCCGCGCCGGCCCAAAAACATCCATCTGATAGAAGTTATATAAGGAGTTTTCACATGTCTGAAGCTGTGGTTCTGAGAGAGCAGGAGGGCCGCGTCGCGGTCTTGACCATCAACCGTCCGAGCAAGCTCAACGCCCTCAACCAACAGGTGCGTGACGAGATGCTCGAGCACCTCAATGCCATCGAAAGCGACGATTCCGTGGGCGCGGTGGTGATCACCGGCGCGGGCGAGAAATCCTTCGTCGCCGGTGCCGACATCCAGGAATTCGAGGGCCGCTCGCCCTTCGATCAGCGGGAAGCCATGAGCTTCCCCCGCATCTTCGATGTGATGGCGAGCTTCCCCAAGCCGGTGATCGCCATGATCAACGGCTTCTGCCTCGGCGGTGGCTGCGAGATGGCCATGTCCTGCGACATGCGTATTGCGTCGGACCGCGCGCGCCTCGGCCAGCCGGAGATCAAGCTCGGCCTGATCCCCGGCGGCGGCGGCACCCAACGTCTGCCGCGTCTGGTAGGCGTCGGCAACGCCATGCGTCTGATCCTCACCGGCGACATGATCCCGGCGGCCGAAGCCAAAGACATGGGCCTGGTGGACATGGTGATCCCCGCCGACGAGCTGCGCGCCCAAACCCTGGAGCTGGCCAATAAAATCGCCGCCCAAAGCCCGCTCACCCTGCGCGTGGCCAAAGAAGCCGTGCGCGCCTCCGAGCGCCTGGCGATCGAGGAAGGCATCCTCTACGAGCGCGACCTCTTCTGCCTGTGCTTCTCCACCGAGGACAAAAAAGAAGGCGTCGACGCGTTCCTCAACAAACGCGCACCGGAGTGGAAGAACCGCTGATCACGTCGGCACCGGTGCCCGGCACCGGTGCCAGGTTGATGTCTCAGCATCGGTGCCACGTTGATGTTTCGGCCGATCTGTTCGGACCGGTGCCACGTTGATGTTCGGACCGGTGCCACGTTGATGTTCGGACCGGTGCCACGTTGATGTTCGGACCGGTGCCACTTTGATGTTCCGGCGGCATCCCGTACCCCGAAGGGGTTCTTTTCCAAAGCCTGGGGTTGCGCGCAGCGCTACCCCAGGGACGGTTCGTCCCGCCAAGTCTCCGCCCAACGCCGAGGCCCCATGAACCGACAAGACGCCGTGGCCACCCGGCCGGCCTGGCGTAGGCTTCTTTCGAAGTCGTTTTCCTTGGCGAAGAAATAGCAGAAGGCACCGTGGAAGACATCACCCGCAGCCAGGGTATCGACCTCCCGGCCGGCTTCGATGGACGGCACCTCGATGTCCAGCAGCTCCGAAACGTCCGAGGGATCCAGAGCGAGGATCGGTCGCTCGCCACGGGTCATGGCGGCCATGGCGAGACCCAAGTCGCGGAAATAGCCCATCACGCCATGCTCGGTTTCCACCCCGGGCGGACGGAAATCCGCCGACGCCACCACCGCGTCCACCCGCCGGAGCAGCTCATCGGTACCGTCCTTCCAGCTACCGGCGTCCATGACGATCCGCGGTCGCGGTCCGGGTTGATCTCGAAGCCGTTTCGTGACCTCCAGGCTCAAGGCCATCTCGTGACCGTCCACCAAGAGCACGTCGACTCCCTCGAAGGAGAGCTCCGCGGGCAGCCGTCCGGCCCGGAGAATCGCCGGGGATGAGACGATGGTCCGCTCGGAGCTGCCCGGGGTGATGAAGATGCAGGAGAGCGACGGCGGGGTTTGCCGGCCTGGATCGAGATCGTCGATCTTCACCTCGGGTCCGAGGTCCTTGCGGATGACGTCCGCCAAGCTGTGATTTCCCACTTGGGCCAACAACCCGGCGCGTCCGCCCAGGAGCGAAAACGTGGCGGCGGCGTTGGCGGCCGGTCCACCGGCGAATTCCCAACGCTCCTCGGCCACGGTTTTTCCGCCGATCACGGGTAGGTGGGGCAGGCGATAGAGGAAATCGACGGTCGCCAGCCCCAGAAAGCGACCCACCGGCCCAGCCTCCGATTCCGGCCCAATCTCCGAAGGCGTCGATGAGTCGCTCAAGACCTTTCCACACTCGTGGGCTTTCGGGCGTAAGCGCTTTGCCAATAGGCCACCGAGGACGGCCAAATGCGTCGCAAGGCGTTGTGAAGGCGGTCTTTGGGACCCTTCTTCCAACGTCGATTGGCGTAGATCCGATGCTCCTCCAGCTCGAAACCCAGGGAGGTCAGGATGCGCGCGGTGGTCGCTTTGGGGAAGCCGAAGGTGTGATCCTGACCGAGACCAAATCGCCCGGTGACCAAAGTGATCACCTCGCCCAGGGGCGTCACCGGATTGGGCATGCCCATGTGCAACACCCCGCCCGGTTTCAACCAGCGGTAAATGTTCTCCAGCGCTTTCACCGGCTCCCGCAAATGCTCGATGACGTGCCAGAAACGCACATAATCGAATGAGGCGTCCGGATAGTCCACCTCACCGATCGCCGCCTGCTGCAACGTCTCCAACCCACGCTCCCGTCGCGCAAAGTCGACAAACGCCCCGGAAAGCTCCACCCCGTCCACCGCCCAGCCGAGATCCCGAAACGCCTCCATGATCTCGCCCGACGCCGCCCCTACATCGAGAAAACGCCCGTCCGTCGGCTCACCCATCCGTTCATGGGCCGCCGCCACATACTCCCGAACCGACGCCGAAATCTCCACCGAGCGCGGATTTGTCTCCCCATACCCCGCGTAGTACTCGCGCATGCTCTCCGCGTCGGCAATGGGATTCACAAACAACAGCCCACAACCCGGGCAAGCTACCACCTGGGGATGAAACGCCACCCCCGTGCCCTTGCGGCCCTTGGGGCGAAAATCGGTGCCGCCGCAAAACGGACACCGCTTGAAATACTGATATCGATACCTGGTTTCCAGCACCGGCAAACCTTTGAGTCGTAAGGCCCTTGATGGGGGCGGTCATTGGCGACGCGGGCTGAGTTTACTCAGGGTTTGGTGGGGCGTCGAGGAATAGGAAGGGAAGTTGAATTCATACAGTGAGACGACTCACTCACATCTCAGCTAACCCGAGCTTCATCTCACACTAACTGAGCTTCAAATTTGAGCCTGCGGCGGATTTCTGGAATCCAAATAACCATCTGGACGAGGCAGATAACCCCAGCAGCAAAAATCATTCCAACAAACACTATTGGTTTCCAATTAGCGAGCGTTCCGTCTATGCGAAATGATAAGAGTGCCATTGAAACTGAAATGATCAAAAGTACTACGTCAAAGAACAGCCACAAGTGCTTCATCTTTTGACGCTGCTCCGCAGGCGAATCTCCAAGGTTTACGAAGGAATTCTCGCCTGATGCCACCATTATTTCCCGATACATCGCGAAATCCCAACCGATCAAAATCAGAAAGAGTGTCGTATAGTAACCCCACAAAGAGAGCCCGAGAGGAAGCTCTTCGCCAGAAGCAACCTTGCTAAAGCAGTTTGGCAAGTAGCTCACGAGAAAAACCCATAGGGCCCGCAGAATCCACTCCACTTTTCTAATTACATTAGTTAGTTTCTCCGAACCCAAGATCGGCAAGCTGTCGACTGCCCATGCATGGGCATAAAGTCTCGCCGCCATTGAAGTATGTGCAATAATTACGGGATAGGCCAACCCTGGAAGCTCCAGCAGCTGTTCTCCCTCCTCGGTAACAACCGTCAACTGTATTGCCTTTGCAATATTGGGAAGACTCTCTAGAGTGCCTAGCAGATAAACAGCGCAAGAAGTCACAGCAAACACGGAAACCGTTAAACCGCCCTTCTTCTGCCGCTCGAAGGTAACCATGTCCCTTCCCTCTACCTACCCCGTTCGCAAGAACGGTGATCTATTCCGCCTGTTGGCAATTTCGAAGCCTTGAAGGCGCCTAGTCCATCCAGGAGAACCATAGTAGTGTCTGAGTCGACGGTGGCGAAAAACTATATCCGGAGATTCATTCTCCGGCTCAACTGTGCCTTCCAATGAACCTCGTTCAACAGTGGAAATTGGAGGATATTCGCAAAGGCCCAGAAAGCCCTCGAGTATTCCCCACCATTTCGCTTCCTGTGAATATTTGTTTCCGACTTTCAGACAACTGTCTTCTTTATGGCTCTCTACCCTTTCTTTCAGCGATCTAGGGTTCACTCCAATTTCTTCAAGATCTACATAGAGAAGACACGCCGCCTCCGCAAGGCGATAGGCAAAATGACCCGCCGAAAAGTAGTATCTAGAGAGATCAGAAAAGGGAACTCCATTTAAGCTGAAGTTGAGAACCTCGCCAGCTCGACGAAGAAGAGCGAGGAGTAGATGCCTATTTCTCGTAGCAACCTTGGGATACCAAAGTGCGGTAGTTCGAACAGTCGCGACCGTCACCATTGGATCTTCTCTTTTCGGTAGATTCCTTGAGTCTCCAAGAAAGACCGACAGCGCAAAAGTAGACTCGGATTTCAAGCGAGTGTCTACACCCAAGAAGGCCCGCTCGAATATCGAAGATTTCAGATGTCTCTCCCACCAAGAGTCGTCCGGAATAGGACCCCTCAGATCCAGCACTAGCCCCAACGTCTGTATAGCTCTGACAAGATCGACTGCCTTCGAGGTGTCATCCCAATCTGGTGGAAAATCCACTCCTGAAATAGACGGTGTCTTTTCCCATTTCCACGCCGAACAACCGTCATAAATAACAGCTTCTTCCGCTACTCGATCAGCAGAGGATCTTAACTCTTCTATGTCGTTCTGTTGTAAGCCCTCAAGCTGGCAGAAAGCCTCCGCCAGATAGCACTCCAAACCTAGATTCGATGATCTTCCGACGTGAGCAGACGCCTCAATCTCATTATATCGATAAGTTTCTGCTCTTATTGGACTTAAGCCCGACATTCATATTCTCCATTTATTTTCTAATAAATAAGCTAGTGTACTAAGAATGGCAGCCGTGCAGAGCCTTCCCAAGAGAGACTCTGACGATCGGCTCCAAGCAGTCCCAGAGACCAATCTATAGTGCCGCACTATCGCCGCTGAATGCACTGTTCTCGAGACATCAGGTACTCGCGCAGCAACGACTATTGCCAACAAATAGGCTTGGCGAACTCTGTCGAAACCGCTCTTGCGAACCTGTCCACTTTTGAGGGAATACTTCAAGCCTTGAGCAAATTCAGATATTGCGCTCGGAAGCAGGTTGCGATGGAGTGCAAATGCCTCCCAGAATCCAGGCTCACCTGATTTTCTTCTAATTAGCCCAACCAGTGAATCAAAATAAGATGGCATTACCAAGACTGTAGATATAACAGCGCAAAGGAGGTACCTAGCCAACATCTCAGCACCATCAAAGGGACTGATCAGGAGAGCCAACACAACTAGAGCGCAAAAGCCAAGCCCCCTCTTTAGAAAACCAGAGAGACCTTCCCAGGCATCGGCCAAGCACCAGCCATGAAACCAGATTACTACCATGCCGGTCAGAAAGAGCCCCCACGGATTCAGATTCAGCGCCAATGCTGATGCCCCCACCACATAGACAACTCCAAAAAAAATGCTGGCCCAGCTTGACCAATTCGAAAGGCTATGCAATTTTCAGAACCTTGCTTCGAATGTTTTTAAAGCACTGCTCGGGAGCTGCACTGATAACGATTTTGCCGTGGTTACACCCTAGCTCAACAGCTCCTTTGATGACTTCTACGTGCTCTTCGTCCAATCCGGCAAATGGCTCATCTAAGAGAACTATGGGAGCTCCTGAGGCTAGGGCCAGAAGAATCGCAAGTAGCTTTCGCTGACCGAAGCTCAGCGCAAGCACATCGAGGTCAAAAGTATTCGCTCTAACTTCTTGGTGCAACCCTCGTCGTTGTTTTTTGTCCCGGAAGTGAGAACGAAGACATCTCTCTATTTCGTCACCTACAGTTGGCCCTAAGACTTGGTAGATGGGATCAGCTGGTACAAACGAAGCTTTGTATATTCCCCTCTGCCGCGAAGAAATAAACATAGGCGGCCAGAAAAATCTTTTATTTGAGGTAAATATATTCCAAAGGCTTCTCAGAAGAGTAGATTTGCCTACACCGTTTCTTCCAACAACCTCAATCAAATCACCAGAACTGGCCTTAATATTAATGACTCTCTTGACCCCGACCGGCAATTCGACGCTTTCATCGACGGTTGTCTCAGCCGCAGCAGCGGCAGGAATAAGGCGATTGGTTAGCTCCTTAACCTCACCTGCAATATCCCAGTGCTCTCGCTCTTCTTGCTGGACCACAAGAGTCGACAGGAGGTCGAGGGGATACCCGTCTGGAGCTCCGCTCGAAGAATTCACCAATGCGAGATGGGTAGTTCCATTACCACACAGGCGACCCAGCAACTCAAGAATCTTCAGACGCCAGAAAGTATCGAGATGGAGATCCCATTCGTCGGACACTATCACTTTAGGGTGGGAAGCAATGGTCAACGCAATCTGGATTCGCTTTTTTTCGCCATCAGAGAGAACACCCTGGGGACGATCCGATAGCTCAAAGATCGCAAGCTCTTCATAGACCTCGGCGGCCCAGGTTTCCGATCCATTCCCCACTAGTGATACCGCTTTGGCCTCAGATTCTAAAGAATATCCTAGTGAAAAATGTTGCCACCTCTGAGGAATCACTCGAACTAAATCGCTCTTCAAAGGAAGATAACGGCGATCTCCTAGAAAAAGGTCCATTTCGATGTTTGCCCAGATCGCCTCAGGAATGACTCCTGCGAGGAAAAGAGACAGCGTGGATTTACCTTTTCCGTTTCCAGCCAGCAAGGCCTGACATCGCCTGTTTTGACTCAGACTAAATTCTTCAAATTCAATTGATGTACCACTGTAACCTACAGCACCTGCCGACCATCCAATCATGCCCTTGCCTCGAAGGCTTGATCCTTCAGGATTCTTGCCTCAAGTCCCTAAACAGACTTAGTTTGGCGAGCCGTCCATTGTACACAACTTCGCCGAGATATACTCCAGCTGTCGTAACAACCATATTGATACTCATGAGAATCCAGAACGCTTGTTCGTATTTCGCCAGTGCTACAGCAGGGTCCTTACCGAAGCCGAAACTCAGCGCTGCAATAAGGGAAAGCATGATGCTGGCAGCCCCAACAATAGCGCCCGTATAGAGACCAAGTCTGCCCTTGCCCAGCAAGGTGTATATCAAGTCCCAAAGACTCCCTGCTAAAAACCCTATTGCTATTTTGTAAATGCCCGGAGGTCCGAGAGTGGTTGTCCAAACAGCCAAAGTGGAAAACACCAGCCACATCACAGTTGCTGCTCCAAAAAAGCGAGTCGCTAAGAGTCCCACTGTGAGTAGAATTGTCGTGAGAATCCCGTTTAGTAGACCTCCGGCCAACGGTATTCCGGTTGATACCGTAATGAAGGAGCCAAGCGCCACGGCAACTACAAATGCCGACACACCGAAGCCAACAGACGCAAAAATTTGTCGCTTCGTTACCAACATAGTCTCCTCGGTAGGCCCTTCTGTCTACAGCACCGTTCTTTTGCTGCTGTTCTTGTTTAAACTCGTCTTTGAGACCTAGTCAAAGCTTGTCCTCAAACATATTCTATATTACTAGACATAGCGAGATCTAGGTAGTCTGAGGAAGCCCGCTCACCCAAACCCACCAATCATCCCCTCCAACCGATCCAAACCACGCTCCACTTCCTCGTACCCAGGCCCAAACGACAGCCTAACCCGCTGGTGGAACCGGGAAAGGGCCCGTGCCCGGCGGCGGCCGGGGTTGACGTCGAAAAAGACGCCGGGCACGCAGATGACTTTGTGGTCGAGGGCGTGACGGAAGAAGTCCATGCCGTCGGAGAGGGGGCTGGGTAGGTCTTGGAGGGAGACGAAGGCGTAGAAGGTGCCGTCGGGCTCGCGATCGATGGTCATGCCGAGCTCGTAGACTCGACGCAGGGTGAGCTCTCGCTTTTTCAGAAAGGCTTTTCGGATGGCGGCGGTTTCTTGCTCCACGAGGACCGGGTCCATGAGCGGCACGGCGGCCCGTTGCAGGGGTTTTGAGCCGCCGCCGTCGAGGAAGGAGCCGGCGCTTTCGGCGGCTTCGATCACTTTTCTCGGACCGACGGTCCAGGTGACCCGCCATCCGGGATAGCGCCAGTTTTTGGTCAGGCCGTCGAGGATGACCACCGGGTCTTTGTTGACGTCCTCCACCCAGCGGGCGGCGGAGACCATGGAGCCGGATTCGCCCGGGCCGGGCCGCCAGATGTAGTGGGAGTAAAACTCGTCGAGCAATAGGGTGCAATCGTAGCGACGGGCGACGCCGACCCAACGGGCCATGTCGTGGCCGGAGACGAGCTTGCCCATGGGATTGTTGGGGTTCGACATCAAGAGCGCGCCCAAGCCTCGGCCTTGGAGCTCCCGTTCCAAATCCTCCGACGAAAAGCTGTAGGCCTGTTCCCTGGACAGCAAAATCGGAATGGGCGTGACCAGACGGAAGATGTCGAGCAGCTCTTCGTAGGCCGTGTAATCCGGCAGGAAGTGCCCGAGATTGGCGTGACCCAACGAAGCCACCACCCGGGTGAGGGCCGCGCGTCCACCACCGGAAATCGACACATTCTCGGCGCTGTATTGGGACGGCATGCCGCGACGGTAGAGGTGGTTATAGAGCGACGCCACCGCTTCCCGCAGCTCCCAGAGACCGGAAACCGGTGCGTATTCGTGATCGCCCGGGTCGATGGTCACCGCTTCCGCCCGCGGCGTCGCCCCCTCGATCTCCCCCGTTTCGGGCATGCCCTGCCCGAGATTGCACCACTCGGGATGACCGGCGTGATATCCACGACGGCTGGCCTCGTTGGTGACGAAAATAACGCCGGTGCGGGGCACTCGACGGAAGGCTTGGAGGATCTCGGGCTTGGACGCTTTGGATTCGGTGCTCATGACGTGCTCGGATTCAGGTCTATGGAATAGTGCATTCAGGGTTCTTTGGGCGATGGGAATCGACCGGCTGTGTCTCTTCGACTGGCCGGTGATTTCAACGCATAAATTGAAAAGTCGGCTCAGTCGAATGGGATGCGGCTTGCGACCACGGTGTCGAGGGGATCGTCGACGATGCCGCGACGCTGCCGCATCAATGCGGCGAAGGCGATCATGGCGGCGTTGTCGCCGGAGAACTTGAGCGGCACCAGCCGTAGGTTGACCCCGGCTTCCTCCGCCCAGCGGACCAAGCGACGGCGCAGCAATCGATTGGCCGCCACCCCCCCGGACACCGCCAGGGTATCGATCCGACGACGGTCGTGAACCCGACGCAGGCGATCGATGATTTGACGCACGGCCGCGTCGCGGAAGCTGGCCAACAAGTTGAGGGCCGCTGGGGGCAAGGCGTCGACCGGGGTGCCGGGCTCGAGAGCGCCTTCTCGCTCCAGCTTCTCGATCTCCCGCAGGCTTTGGCTCTTGAGCCCGGAGAAAGAGAAGAACGGCTCGGCGTCCTTGATCGGCGGCACCTTGAACAAGGTCTTGAGCACCTGGCCTTGCTCGGCGAGCTGATCGACCTTGGGGCCTTGGGGGAACGACAAGCCCATGCGTTTACCGACTTTGTCGAAGACCTCACCCATGGCGTCGTCGCGGGTTTCGATCAGGCTGGTGACCTTGCCGCCGTCCACGTCCAAGAGCGACGTGTGCCCGCCGGACACCACCAAACCCATGAATTGCTCGGGGATATCTTCCGACGGCTCGCCCTGGGCGGAGAGGAAGGGCGAGTAGAGGTGACCTTCCAGGTGATGCACGCCATGAAACGGACGATCCAAGGCGAAGGCGATGGAGCGTCCGATGGACAGACCCACCAGGAGGCAGCCCACCAAACCCGGACCGCGGGTAGTGGCCACGGCGTCGATGTCGTACATCTGAAGCGCCGCCTCTTCCAGGGCTTGGGCGCTCACCGACGGCCAGTTAGAGAGGTGCTCACGGGACGCGATCTCGGGCACCACGCCGCCAAACGGCCGATGGGCCACGTTCTGACTCGACACCGCCGACGACAACACCCGCCCCGTGCCGTCGATCACCGCGCAGGCGGTGTCGTCGCAGGAGGTTTCGATGCCCAAAATAAGCGGTCGGTCGAAGTTCGTGGCCATGGGACATCTTGGTCCAAGCGGCGGCCGTCTGTAAACCCGTGGACGCAATGGTGACAGTGCATCCGCCACGGGCTAAAGCCCGAGGCAACCCTGTGCCTTGCCCCTGTCGGGGCTGCTCGGAAAGGGCCCGCACCAATTAAAAAGTCTCAACTAAAACTCTCTAGGCTTCTTGCGAGTCCTGTTCCGAGCAATGTCGGCCACTATCGAGTCGACCTCGTCGCGGGCTTCTTTGTCCTGATGAGCACACGCAAGGGTCTCGACGAACCGAGGACTCCAACCTTCTTCGGTGTCCAGACCGGCACGTGCTTGCCGCTTGATTCTGTCCATATCCAAAGGACCGGCAATCCCGCTCTTTTCGCCTTCGATCAAGGCATGGCGAAGAAGCTCAAGCTTCTGCTCTCGGCGGGTGTCTTGCTTTCGATCATCCGGTCGACGCTTGGGCATACAGGCTCTCCTAGGATCTCCAATCATCTTGGCACATGGAGACCAGGACATCTACGTGGCACCGATCCGCGAGCCTTTTCCCACCGAAACACGCTAAGATCCCGCGATCATGATCCAACTAGACCTCACTGGAAAACGGGCCCTGGTCATGGGCGTCACCAATAAACGTAGCCTCGGCTGGTCGATTGCCGAGAAACTCCGGGATGCCGGTGCCGAGATGGCGTTCAGCTACCAAGGCGAGCGGCTCAAGGGAGAGCTGGAGAAGCTGACCGCGGATATGGAGAACGCGCGTCTCTACCAAGTGGACGTCACCGATGCCGATGAGCTGGCGGGCATGTTCGCGGATCTGAAGGAGGCTTGGGGCAGCATCGACTATTTGGTGCATGCCATTGCCTTCGCTCCCCGTGAGGCCATGGACGGTCGGTATATCGACACCACCCGCGCGGATTGGCTGACCGCCCTCGAGATCTCGGCGTTTTCGCTGGTGTCCGTGGCCAAGGAAGCGGAGCCCCTCTTCTCCGACGACGGCGCCATGGTGACCCTCACTTACTACGCCTCTCAAAAAGTGGTGCCCAAATACAACGTCATGGGCATCGCCAAAAGCGCCCTCGAATCGAGCGTGCGCTACCTCGCCTACGATTTGGGCAAGAAGGGCGTTCGGGTCAACGCCGTATCCGCCGGTCCGGTGAAGACCATTGCCGCGCGCTCGATCCCCGGCTTTATGAAGATGTACAAACGCGCCGCCGGCATCGCGCCCTTGGGTCGTGGCGTCGACCAGGGCGAGGTCGGCAACCTGGGTTTATTCCTGCTCTCGCCCATGTCCTCGGGCATCACCGGTGAGACCATTTACGTCGACGCCGGTTACCACGCCATGGGCATGGACCTGGATATCGACTGAGAGGCAAAGGGCGATCACAAGGATCGCCCCTACCTTCGGAATACCTCATCGCGTAGGGGCGAATCTTGTATTCGACCACGCAGAGGAAGAGGGCGATCACAAGGATCGCCCCCACGTTCGGAATACCGGATCATGGGGACGGGCGGTCAAGTTTTGACGGCTTTCCATAGAAATATCTCAATTTAAGAAGGACCTGCCAAACTTCTACCCAATTTGATCTCTAGGCTTTCTCCAGTCCCGACGGGCACGAACCGACTCCCGCGGCTCGCCCCGGTCCCCCGCCACTTAGAAGGAGAAAGCCATGATTTCGTTATCCTCATTTTCCCCAGCACGTCCAAAAGGCCGATCCGGTTTCTTCGGTCGATCCGGTGGCTCCGGCCGCTTCGAGCAGATCCGAGCGGTGGTCGATCCACCGTTTGCGGCATTCCTGATCGCCGTCGCCTTGTGGCTCGGCGCCTTCACCTTTTCCGTGGCACCGGCCACGGCCCAAGACGGTCCGGAGCTTAAAGCTCCCACCCTGCCGGCCTCGGAGGACACTCCCACCTCGCCGGTCCGTCGCATCGAGCGCGACCGAGATCCGGCCGCGCAAATCTCCCAACGATCCCAAGCGACCGAAGCCGCCAAAAGCAATGACGCTGGCGAGGGCAATGGTGCTGGAGCAGGCAACGACGAACCCGGTCCGAACGAATTCCGCTCCATCGACGGCTCCGGCAACAACCTGGAACGTCCTTCCATGGGCGCCGCCCACACCCAGCTCTTCCGCGCCGTAACCAACGACTATGCCGACGGTGTGTCCGCCCTGGCGGGTCAAAACCGGATCGGTGCCAGGCAAGTGAGCAATCGGGTCCACGCCCAGGGCCGAGACCGGACCAATCCCCAAGGCGTCACCGACTATTTGTGGCAATGGGGACAATTCCTCGACCACGACATCGACCTCACCGACGGCGCCGACCCCGCCGAGCCCGCTGACATCGCCATTCCGGCCGGGGATCCCTGGTTCGATCCCACCGGCTCCGGCACCGCGGTGCTTTCGTTCAACCGAAGCCTCTACGACCCCGACACGGGCATTTCGAGCCCGCGCCAGCAAGTGAATGAAATCACCGCGTGGATCGACGCCTCCAACGTCTACGGCTCCGATGACGAACGCGCCGCCGCCCTTCGCACCCTGGACGGCACGGGACGGCTGAAGACCTCCGAAGGCAATCTGCTGCCCTTCAACGTCGACGGTCTGCCCAACGCTGGTGGCCCCTCGCCGAGCCTTTTCCTGGCCGGTGACGTGCGCGCCAACGAGCAGGTGGGCTTGGCCGCCATGCACACCTTGTGGGTCCGCGAGCACAATCGGCAGGCTGCCCGGATCGCCGAAAACGATCCCAACCTGAACGGCGACCAGATCTACCAACGGGCACGTCGCATGGTGGGCGCGCTGATGCAGGTCATCACCTACCGGGAGTTCTTGCCCATGCTGCTCGGCCCCGACGCCTTGTCGCCGTATCGCGGATATCGACCCGAGGTCGACGCCTCGATCGCCAACCTGTTCTCCACCGCCGCCTATCGCTTCGGTCACAGCACTTTGAGCACCACGATCTTGCGGCTGAATCGGAATCTCGAGCCCATCGGAGCCGGCAATTTGGCCCTGCGGGACGCCTTCTTCGCGCCCCTGCGCTTGGTGGAAGAAGGCGGTATCGACCCGATCCTGCGGGGTCTCGCTTCCCAAGCCTGCCAATCCGTGGACCCGTACGTCATCGACGACCTACGCAACTTCCTCTTCGGCCCGCCGGGAGCCGGCGGTTTCGATCTGGTGTCCCTCAACATCCAGCGGGGTCGCGATCACGGGCTGCCCAGCTACAACGACGTCCGCCAAGCCTTCGGCATGCCCAGGGCTCAGCGATTCGCCGACATCACCCGCGATCGACAAATGCAGGACCGCCTGCGCAGCGCCTATAGCCACGTGGACGAAGTGGACCTCTGGGTCGGTGGGCTGGCCGAGGATCGCCGTCGCGGCGCCATGGTGGGCGAGCTTTGGTACCGCATCTTCAAGGATCAATTCGAGGCCCTGCGAGACGGTGATCGCTTCTGGTACCAACGCGCGCTGAATCGGCGGGACCTGGATCGGGCGGAGAGAACGAGCCTCGCCGACGTGATTCGTCGCAATACCGACATCGGAAACGAGCTTCAAGACGAAGTCTTCTATATGCCTCGCAGCCAATAGGCCGATGCCCCCTTCGATGGAGGGCGGTCAGACATTCAGGTCGTTCGCACAAGGGCGTCGCCAAGCGACGCCCTCTTTTTATGGGTCCACACACCGCATCCAGCTGTGGGATGATTTCGCGGCAGGCTCACCCCAACTCCAGGAGACAGCCCCGATGACCCATACCTTCCTCGCAGACCTGACGACGGCGCTCGAAAAGCATCGATCCATGGCGGAGAAAGCCCTTGACCAAGTCGGCGACGCGGACTTTTTCAAATCGCTGGACCCGGAATCCAACAGCCTCGCGACCCTGGTCAAACACATGGCCGGCAGCACTCGTTCCCGATTCACCGACTTCCTGACCACCGACGGTGAAAAACCCGACCGGCACCGGGACCAAGAATTCGAAACCGGCGGCGACGATCGCGGCGCTTTGATGCAAGCTTGGAGCTATAGCTGGGATCTCATGCTGGGGACGATTCGCGGCCTGTCGGAATCGGATCTAACGTCCGTGATCACCATTCGCTCCGAGCCCCACACCGTGCAGGCCGCCCTGCTCCGAGCTTTGACCCACGAGGCCTACCACGTCGGCCAAATCGTGCAGCTGGCTCGTCACCACTGTGGAGATCGCTGGCAGACCCTGAGCGTCCCCAAGGGCGAGTCCGAGGCATTCACTGCCCAGATGCGTGCGAAGTTTGGAACCGACCAAGAGCAGGAGACCCCATGAGCACCCTTCCCCCCTTCCACCTTGCCTTCCCAGTCCACGATTTGGACGCTGCCCGCGGTTTCTACGGAGATCTTTTGGGCTGCAAGCTCGGACGCAGCTCCGACCAATGGCAAGACTTCGACTTCTACGGCCACCAGATCGTCGCCCATCTCGGCGGTGAGCCGGGGGTGGGTTTACGCAATCCGGTGGACGGTCACGCGGTGCCCGTGCCCCATTTCGGGGTGATCCTGCCCTGGGACGTCTGGCAAGTGCTGGCGAATAAGCTGCGGGAGGCAGAGGTGGAATTCGTCATCGAGCCCTACGTGCGCTTTCAGGGAGAGCCGGGAGAGCAAGGTACCTTCTTCCTCTACGACCCCAGCGGTAACGCTTTGGAATTCAAGTCCTTCAAAGATATGGCGCAGGTCTTCGCGAGCTGAGGATTTGGGCGGGCAAAAAGAAGGCGCGGCTTCGTGAACCGCGCCGGGGAGTGCCTCAGAGTAGGCCATAGGCCTCTCTATGGGATTAGGCGAGAAACGGCGGAAAATCCAATCACTGAGAGTGAAATCTCTTGAGATTGTCCTCACCCCACGCCACAGAACGCCGCGCACGGAGGTCCTCAGAATCGCCCCATACGCAAAACACCAGGCCCGGAAGCCTGGTGTGGAATCTGCAAATTGGTTGCGGGGGCGGGATTTGAACCCGCGACCTTTGGGTTATGAGCCCAACGAGCTACCGGACTGCTCCACCCCGCGTCAAGCCGCCGCATCGCGGCGGGAGGCGAATATTCACATAGGGCCCGAATGGTGTCAACCCCGATCTTCACAAAATCTTTGCCGAGCCCTCCGAGGTTTTGCTGCCGCGACGCCCCTAGCCTTCAGCCTCCCGATCTTGTAAGGGGAGCGGCGGGGCGGTATCCTTTGGGTTGCCCACCGGACAGCCCAGCCCCCCGAAAATCGGCGGTCCGACTCCCTAATTCGACCTTAAAGAGATCTCTCTATGTTCAATATTGATGAGCTGGTTGCCCGTGAAATCTTGGATTCCCGTGGCAACCCCACCCTGGAGGTGGATTGTATTTTGGAAGGTGGCTCCCTCGGCCGAGCCGCGGTTCCGTCCGGCGCGTCCACCGGCGCCCGTGAAGCCTTGGAGCTGCGCGACGGTGGTGAGCGCTACCTCGGCAAGGGCGTCACCAAGGCGGTGGACCATGTGCACGAGGAAATTAGCCGCGCGGTCGAGGGCATGGACGCCCGCGATCAAGTGCTTTTGGACCGTACCCTGATCGAGCTCGACGGCACCCTCGACAAAAGCCGCCTCGGCGCCAACGCCCTGCTCGGCGTGTCCATGGCGGTTTCCAAAGCCGCGGCCGAGCTGGCCGGCCTGCCCCTCTACGCCTACCTCGGCGGACCGATCGCCACCCTGCTGCCCGTGCCGTTGATGAACGTGCTCAACGGCGGAGCCCACGCCAACAACTCGGTGGACATCCAAGAATTCATGGTGGTGCCTTTCGGCTTCGATGCTTTCTCCGAAGCCCTGCGGGCGGGCACCGAAATCTACCACCAGCTGAAAAAGCTGATCGACGCCCAAGGTTTGACCACCGCCGTGGGCGACGAAGGCGGCTTCGCCCCGAATCTGCCGAGCAACAAAGCCGCCCTCGACCTGCTGATGCAAGCCATCGAAAAATCCGGATATCGCCCCGGTGAGCAGATCGGCTTGGCCCTGGACGTCGCCGCCAGCGAGCTGGTGGAAGGCTCCAACGGCTCGGGCATGCGCTACCAGCTGCCCGGAGAAGGCCGGGAGCATCTGGCCGCCGGCGACCTGATCGATCTCTACGCCGATTGGTGCCAGGCATATCCCCTGGTGTCGATCGAGGACGGCCTGGCGGAGAACGACTACGACGGCTGGGTGCAGCTCACCGATGCCCTGGGAGATCAGGTGCAGCTGGTGGGTGACGATCTCTTCGTGACCAATCCCCAGGTCTTGGCCGAAGGCATCGAAAGCGGCTGGGCCAACTCGATCCTGGTCAAGGTGAACCAAATCGGCACCCTGACCGAAACCATGAAAGCGGTGGAGATGGCCAAGGTCAACTCCTACACCCAGGTGATCAGCCATCGCTCCGGTGAAACCGAGGACACGACCATTGCCGACCTGGCGGTGGCCACACAATCCGGCCAGATCAAAACCGGTGCCCCGTGCCGGAGCGATCGGGTGGCCAAATACAATCGTCTGCTGAGAATCGAGGAGGAGCTGGAGGACGCTGCGACCTATCCTGGGGCGAGCGCCTATCCCCGCTGGCAAGGGTGAACCAATCACGCGAAGCCGAATCGAGCACGTCCTACCGGCCGCTGTGGAAGGCGGCGGTAGGAGCTTTGGTGCTCCTCCTGGTGGTGGCGGGCGTCAAGAGCTACCGAGATCTTTCGATCGCCCGCACCCACGAGCACAAGCTCAGGTTAGAAATCGAAGGCACCCATCAGCGCATCCGACACCTGAGTGACCGGATCGAACGGATCGAAAACGACGACGCCACCCTGGAACAGCTGGCCCGCGAGGAGCTCGGGTGGGTGCGAGCCCACGACGTGGTGATCGTGCTGCCGGACGAGACCCCGGGGGGCGAGCCGACCCCTTGACTGCAGTCCGACCCAGCACGCGCCGACTCCCAAGCCCGTGATGGCGCCGCGACGCGCCGGCTCTAGCGCCACCTCAAATTAAGACCGCATGACCGAACGCGCCTCCATTTTCTCCCTCGATCTCGCTCGCAACCTGCGCCGAAGCGAGCCCTACCAGCGGCTGAAAGATCAGCTGGGTGAGGTTGTGCGCCTGCCCGTTCCGGCCGCTGCCTGGGTCGCTGAGCTGCTGGCCCAAGATCTCGGCCGTCCACTTCTGGTGCTCGCCCCCCACGAGGTCGACGCCTACGCTTGGGTGGAAGCCGCCCGCATGTTTGCCCCGGGCCGCGAGGCGGTCTACTTCCCCAGCCCCTCCCTGAGCCCCTACCAAGAGGCGGAAACCAGCCTCTTGGTGCGCGCCGAGGAAGCCCGCACCGTGGACCGCATCGTGCGCGGCCACGCCTCGACGGTGGTGACCACGCCGCGCGCCCTCTTCCGTCGGCTGCCCCCGGCTTTGGACATCGGCTCCGCCCGCCTAGACATCGAGACCGGCGAGGAGATCCCGATCGACGACCTAGTGGAGCACCTGCTCCATTGGGGCTACCACCGCAGCGATCTGGTCTTCGAGGTGGGGCAATTCGCCGTGCGCGGCGGCGTCTTCGACCTCTTCCCGCCCGGAAGCCGAAAACCCATTCGCCTGGACCTCTTCGGCGACACCGTCGACACCATCCGCCGCTTCGAGCCCGAGAGCCAACGGTCCCGGGGCACGGTGGAGCGGGTTGAGATCCTGCCCCTCTCCCTCTTTCCCCAAGGCAGCGAGCAAGCGGAACGCTTGGCCAAGCTCTTCGCCGAGCTGGCGGCCACGGGCACCAGCGACGGACCGAGCGAGGAGGTCGCCGATTATTTGCGCGAGCTGCGGGATCAGGGCCGATTCGACGGTTGGGACAACTACTTACCGTTGCTCAAAAGCGAAACCGTGGGCCTGGCGGACCTGCTCGACAATCCACTGGTGATCGCGCTGGACCAGCAATCCCTGCTCGAAGAGACCCGCCATTTCGGCGACACCCTCGACGCCGACTACAAAGATCGTCTCGAGCGCCGTCGCCTGGCGGTGCCGACCCACGAGATGGCGATCCCCATGGGCGAGGTCCACGACCTGATCGACGGCGCCCACATCCGGGTGGGTGATCTTTTCGCCGACCATCATCGGGCCATCGACTTCAACGGCTCGTCCACGGACATCCTGCACGACAAGCTGCCCCTCTTTCCCCGCGAGGTGAGCACCGCCCGGGATCAAGGACATCGAGCCGTGTTGGTGGTGGTGCCGGATCACCGCGACAAGATCGCGGAGCTGCTGGAGGTGCACGAGCTGGAGGTCGGACGCTCCGGCGTGGAGCTCGAGCCCGGCGATCTGCAGCGGGGATTCCGACTTCCGGCCGCCGGGGTCACGGTGTGGAGCGAGCGCCAGCTGATGCGCCGCAGCCCGCTGGTGCGCCCGCGCAAAAAACGTCGCTACGGACCTTTCCTGGCCTCCATCCGAGATCTGAAAATCGGCGATTACGTCGTCCACAGCGAGCACGGCATCGGTCAATTCCTGCAGCTGCGCAACCTCGGTAGCGGCGGTGCCGCGGTGCAAAAGCACGTGCCGAGCGAGGTGGCCAAGGCGGCCCCCCAAGCCGCCGGCGACGTGGAGGTGATGGAAATCGCCTACTCCTCGGGCAAGCGGCTGTTGTTGCCCTTGTCCCGGCTCGATCAGATCCAAAAATACAGCGGTATCGAAGGGGTCGCCCCGCGGCTCGACAAGCTCGGTGGATCGTCCTGGGCGAAGACCAAGAAGCGCATCAAAAAAGGCATGCGCGACATGGCCGCCGAGCTGCTCAAGCTCTACGCCGAGCGCCAGATGGCGGTCGCCCCCCAGATCAGCGGCGGAACGGACCTGCAGGGGAAATTCGAGGCCGCCTTCGCCTACGACGAAACCCCCGACCAGCTCGACGCCATCTCCGCCATTTACGACGACCTGGGCAAGATCCGACCCATGGACCGCCTGCTCTGCGGCGACGTCGGCTTCGGCAAGACCGAGGTCGCCATGCGCGCCGCCCTCCGCTGCGTGGAAGGCGGCCATCAGGTGGCGGTGCTCGGACCCACCACCATCTTGGTGGATCAACACTACGAGCGTTTCCAGGAGCGCTTCGCGGACCTGCCCGTCAATATCGAGATGATCTCCCGCTTTCGCACCAATGCCGAGGTCAAGAAGATCCGGGAGAAGTGCGCCTCCGGCGAGATCGACATCCTGATCGGCACCCATCGCCTGCTGTCGAAAGACCAGGAATTCGCCCGGCTCGGCTTGGTGATCATCGACGAGGAGCAACGCTTCGGTGTCGCCCACAAGGAGCGGCTCAAACACCTGCGTAAAAACGTGCACGTGCTCGCCATGTCCGCCACCCCGGTGCCCCGGACCCTCCAGCTCTCCCTGGCCAACGTGCGGGATCTCTCGTTGATCGAAACCCCGCCCCGGGATCGCATGGCGGTGGAGACGGCGATTCTGCCCTTCGACCCGCGCCTGGTGCGCGAGGCGATCGAATTCGAGCTCGAGCGCAACGGCCAGGTGTATTACGTCTACAACCGGGTTGAAACGATCGACAACTTCGCCGCATATCTCAAAGAGCTGCTTCCCGGTCTCAAGGTGACCGTCGGCCATGGTCAGCTGGACGAAAAAGAGCTGTCGAAACGCATGCACGCTTTCACCGACGGCGACTACGATGTGCTGCTGGCGACCACCATTATCGAAAACGGCATCGACATCCCCAACGTCAACACCATGATCGTGCACAATGCCCATCGCTTCGGCCTCGCCCAGCTCTACCAGCTGCGCGGGCGGGTCGGCCGCAGCGACCAGCTGGCCTATTGCTACCTCCTGGTGCCCGGGGACCAAGTCCTATCCCAGGACGCGCGCAAACGCCTGGACGCGATCCGCGAGTTCACCGAGCTGGGGGCCGGCTTCCGGGTCGCCGGACGGGACCTGGAGATTCGCGGCGCGGGCAATCTGCTCGGCGCCGAGCAGAGCGGTCATATCAACGCCGTGGGCATCGAGACTTATCTCAAGATGCTCGAGGAAACCGTGGCCGAGCTGCGGGGCGAGGCGCCCATCGACCCGGTGTCGATCACCATCGATCTACCGGTGCCCATGTCGATTCCCGAGGATTACGTCGGCGACGCCAACCTGCGCATGGAGATCTACCACCGCTTGGCCACGGGCGAGGAGCCGGAAGACAAGGTGCTCGAAGAGCTGCGAGATCGATTCGGCGAGCCGCCGGCCGGGGTCAAAACCCTGGTCGAGGTGGCCTCGGTCAAACGCTTGGCGGAGCAAATCCGCCTCCAGGGCATCGCCGCCCGCAACGGACGCCTGGTGCTGCGCCTGCGCCAAGACGCCCAAATCGAGCCCGACAAGCTGATCGAGCTGATCCACACCCGGCCGGGCTATCACTTCAGCCCCTCCGGCGCGCTGACCATCGACGGTGTGTCGGCGGACGAGTGCGTGGCCAAGGCCCGGGAGACCCTCGAGCTGCTGACCCAACCGGAAGCGAGCGCCCATGGCCCCCATTGAGCTCAGATCGCGCGCGCATACAGGTGTGCGGTTTTTCGCAGGGGCCTCGCTGCTCTTCCTTTCTGCCTGCGGCGCGGTCGAGCAACTGGACCGGCAGGAAGCGGCGGTGACCATCGACGGGGAAGGCATCACCTTCGACACCTTTCGGCGCCAGGCGGAAGTGAGCCTGGCGGATCTGGTAGGTGACCCGGAAGAGGGTGAGGAAGCCATCGGTGACGAGGTGTGGAGCGCGCTCTTCGACCAATTCCTCGACGGCCAGCTGTTGATCCGCTTGGCCATCGAGCGGGGATTGGTCGACGGCGAGGTCGACGAAAAGCGCGCAATCCAATATCTTTTGCGGGAGACTGGGGCTCAACCGAGCCGCCAAGAGATCGAAGCGTACTATCAGGCCAACCGCAGGCAGTTCGAGCGCCCGGAACGGGTGCACGTGCGCCAGATCTTGATCGACGATCGCGATCTCGCCCGTCAAGCCCAGGAGGCTTTGGAGCAAGGCGAGCCCTTCGTCGATGTGGCGGCACGACTTTCGCAAGGTCCCACAGCACATCTGGGTGGCGATCAGGGCGTTCTGGGACGCGAGGATCTGCCGGCCACGCTCGTGGACTTGATCTTCTCCCTGGAGCCGGGGGAGGTATCGAGCATTGTGGAGTCCGATTTCGGCTTCCAGATTTTTCAAGTGGAGGAACGGCTGGCGGCCGAGGTAATCCCGCTCGACACCGCCCTACCGTCGATCCGCGAAGCATTGCAACGACGCTCGGTAGACGAGCAAGTCGAAAGCCGGCTGGCGGAAGCCCGCGAGCGCTACGACCTGGTTCTCTACCCGAAACACATCCCCTTTGACTACCGGGGCTTATATGCATCACACCAAGCTGAATAAAGCGCTCTTCCTGCTCGTTTCGACCGCCCTGCTCGGCGGTCTCCTGACCGCGTCTTCCGCCCTGGCGGAAGAGGAGGAGCTGAACCGCATCGTGCTCCGGGTCAACGATGAGATCCTCACCCTCTACGATTTCGAGCAGCGCAAGCAATCGGAGCTTTCCGCCATTCTCGCCAATCCGAACCTCGCCCCGGCGGAGCGTCAGGCCGAGGTCGCCAAGGTCAGCAAGGACGTCACCCAACAGGTCTTTCGCGAGATGCTGCTGGAGAGCTTCGCGCGCCAAAACGGCATCACCGTCAGTGAAAGAGACGTCGACGACTCCGTGCGCCGCATCCAGGAGCAGCAAGGGCTCGCCAGCACCCAAGAGCTGCTGAGGGCCCTCGAAGACGCCGGCATGAGCCTGGAGCAGCTGCGCGCCAACCTGCGGCAGGAAATGTTGTTGTCGAGCGTGGTGCGGCGGGAGGTGTCGAGCAAAATCGAGGTCAGCGACGACGAGCTGCGCGCCTACTACCGCAACCACCCCGAGGAATTTCAAGTGGCCGAGGAGCGCAAGCTGCGGGAGGTCATCTTCCTCGACGAGTCGGGTTTGTCCTCCGAAGAGCTGGTGGGCTCCGCTGAAAAGCTGCTCGCGTCGATCTCCGCCGGTAGCGAATTCGAGCAAGCGGTCGCCGAGTTCCAAGACCAGGGCGTAGCCACGGGAGTGATCGACTTGGATTGGGTCAAGGCCGACGATTTGGAGCAAGACCTCGCCGACGCCGCCTTCTCCACCCAAGCAGGCAGCTATTCCACCCCGACCCGGGCCAAAGGCGGCATCCACGTGGTCCTCGTCGAGGAGATCAAGGAGGGCTTCGTGCAGCCGTTCGCGGAAGTCCAAGATCTGATCTCCGCCCGCGAGCGCAATCGGAGGTTCGGCCCCGAGCTGCGCAAATTCATGGCCAGCCTCGAAAACCGCTCCCACATCGTCGAAAATCTTCCTTCGGATGCCGTGGGTTTCCGATCCCTGGCGGAGGATTACGATCCTGAGTCGGAGCTCCGGGACTTCCGAGCCCCCCTGGGAGCACCGAGCCCGAGCGAGCCGGCCGACGCCGACGAATCGGCGGAAGAGGCAGAGGGCGAGGACTGACGGACCGGCGCGTCACACGGGCGGGGACGAGCCCCGCCCCCTCATCCGCGCCTCGAATCGATCGCTACAACATATAGTGCATGTATCACGACACCCAACTATATGGTGTGCTTTCTCCCTTTAGGCTCATATTCAATATTCTTTCAGAAGCCGTCCCCAGCTTCCCTGCCTAAGCGCGATTTTCGGCTCTTCGAGGGGCGATATTGACCAGCCCGGTCCCTTTTGCTCCACTGAGCAGCGACTCTTTCCGATCCTGGTCCACTTCGGTCCACCTTGACGCTCCCAGCCCATCAAAAGATCTTCTTTTTCGATTCTGCTCGGCGTCGGCAGTCATCGACAGAGCCCTACAAACCGTCTCCATCTACTGATTTCCCAGCTATTTAACCGCGAGAGCCCCACCTAGAGGCTCACCGGCGCTCACCGGCGAGACCGCCCACGACCTTTGACGCTCCCACCGAGCCGAATCCGATAGATCGCGACCCCGCTCTAGGCTTACCCAAAAAATTCGCTTCATTTACGCCTAGTTTCGGCAAATCCGGTCGAAATTTGGCCAAATGTGGGCTTATTTGGATTTCCCGATGGATTTGGGTGGAGCAAAGTGGACAGAGGTGGACAAAGGTGTTACCGTTCCTCGGATATCCCTTCGGGGGAGAAAACTTATGTTCCGTGGAAGCTCACCAGCCAAAATCGACGCCAAAGGACGACTCAAAGTCCCGACGGAATTCCGTCGCCTTTTGGAAGAGCAACACGGAGCGGAAGTGTTCGTCACCTCGGTCACCGGTGAATCCGCTTTGATCTACCCCCTCTCCGTGTGGGAGGAGCGAGAGCAGAAGCTGGCATCGGTTCCGTCGTCCAATCGGGCGAAACAGCGTTATTTGGCGAGGGTGAACTACTTTGGCCAACAACTGACGCTCGATTCCCAGGGGCGGGCCGTGCTTCCTCAGATCCTGAGGGAGAAGGCTCAAATCCTGGGCGAGGTCGTGGTCAGTGGCCGGCTCGACCATCTAGAAGTCTGGAATCGGGAGCAATTCGAGCAGATGCTGGTCGAAGAGCCCTTCGAGCCCGAGGACTTCGATTCATTGTCAGAGCTCGGTATCTGAGCCCCTCCTTAGGACACACGGTGACTCGACACGTCCCGGTTTTACTCGAGGAGACCTTGGATCTCCTCCGTCCGGCCCTGGTCTCCGGGGGTTGGGTGGTAGACGCCACGGTGGGTTTGGGCGGCCATTCGGAAGCCATTCTGAAGGCCTTTCCCCAAGCTCGATTGGTGGCGGTGGATCGCGATCCGGAGGCATTGAAGCTCGCACAAGAGCGGTTGGCTCCCTTTGAGGAGCGCATTTTTTGGGTTTGTAGCCGGTTTGCCGACGTCGAGCAGCGGCTTCCGGAATTGGGCATTGACGGGGTTCGGGCGGTGCTCGCCGACCTCGGAGTTTCGTCGATGCAGCTCGATGTAGCTTCGCGGGGGTTCTCGTTCCAGCAGGACGGTCCGTTGGACATGCGGATGGCCGGAACGAGGGGCTCCCAAATAGACGATGCGTCGCCGAACGACTCCGCGGGAGACGCCCACGAAGAGCTGACGGCGGCGGACATCGTCAACAGTTACCCGGAGGAAGAATTGGCCAAGATCTTCAGAGACTACGGCGAAGAACGGCAGGCCAAGCGCATCGCCCGGGGCATCGTTGAAGAGCGCCATGAGAAGCCCTTCGAAACCACGGGTGAGCTGGCCCGATTGGTGGAGAGGCTCAAACCTCGTCGTCCTTTCCCTCGGGGTGGACGTCGCGGGGCGGGTAAGGCAGGCAGGCGTCACTCGGGAGCGCTGAAGAGCGTGCACCCCGCAACGCAGGTATTCCAAGCGTTGCGGATCGAGGTCAACCAGGAATTGGAGCAATTGCGCTCCTTGCTGGAGGAATCGGTGCGGATCCTGGAGCAAGAGGGGCATTTGGTGGTCATTTCGTACCACAGCCTCGAAGACCGGATCGTCAAGCACACGTTGCGTGACCTCGCGACCGGAGAGATTGAGCCGATCACCGGCCGGCCACGGGCCGAGACCCAGGTGATCGAGGTATTGACCAAGAAACCCGTTCGCCCCAGCGAGCGTGAGATTGCCGCCAATCCGCGGTCGCGCTCGGCTCGTCTCAGGGCGGCTCGTCGGCTGTAGGAGATTCGGCTCGGAGGAACTTTAGGTGAGAAGCCCATATGCCGTCCGCCGTCCGGTGGAAAACGACTACCTGGTGCGCGAGCGAGACCGCCGTCTCGCCCGCGAGCTCTTGGGTGTCGGCATTGCCGTGCTGCTGCTCGGCGTGGGGCTGCTCGCCTACACCTGGATCCACATCGAGATCACGGCAGTGGGCTATCGCGTCGACTCCCTCGAAAAAGAGCTGCACTCGTTGCAGCAGGAGGAGCGACGCCTCCAGCTCGAAGCCACTTATCTATCTCGTCCGGAGCGCATCGAGAACCGCGCCCGGGGCGAGCTCGACATGCGTCCCCCCTCCTTGGAGCAGACCCTCTTCTACGAGGAATTAGTGCCGTGAAGCCGCCCGTCGTACCGTTCCAACCCCGTCACAGCCTGTGGCAAAGCGCCCGGCTAGTGGTGCTCTGCGCCGCCGCCGCAGCCTGGGCTTGCGCGGTGTTGTTCCGCCTGTATTGGTTGCAGGTGGAGCGCTACGACCACTACCAAACCAAGGCCGTCGAGCAACAGCAGCGGGTGGTGGTCCTGGATCCCCCGCGCGGCACCATCTACGACGCCCGGGGCCGACAGCTGGCGGTGTCGGTAGAGGTTTCCTCCATCGCCGCCCACCCGCCTTCAGTGGAAGATCCCGAAACCACCGCCGATCTGCTGTCGCAAATCCTCGGCACCGACCGCGACGAGCTGCTGAAAAAGCTCACCAGCTCGCGCAACTTCGTGTGGGTTCAGCGCAAAGTGGACCAACCGAGGGCGGATGCCATCCGCGAGCTCGACTTGCCGGGCCTCGACTTCCTGCCGGAGTCGAAGCGCTACTACCCCATGCGCTCTTTGGCCGCCCAGGTGCTCGGTTATGTGGGGGTCGACAACCACGGTCTGGCCGGTCTCGAATACCTCTACAACGACACCGTGGCGACCGAAAAAGGACGCCGCACCGTGCTTTTGGACGGCCTACGGGGCACAGTGATGACCCCGAATCTGGCCAGCTCCGAGGCCCGCCCCGGCTCCGATCTGCACCTGACCCTGGACGCCGCGATCCAGCACATCGTGGAGCGGGAGCTCGAAAAGGGTGTGCGTTCGAGCGGCGGCACCCAGGGTATGGCGGTGATGATGAACCCCCAAACCGGGGCGATTCTCGCCATGGCCTCCTATCCGACTTTCGACCCGAATCGCTTTAACGAATATCCCCAAGCCACTTGGCGCAACGCGGCTATTACCGACGCCTTCGAGCCGGGCTCGACGTTTAAGATGGTCACCCTGGCCGCCGCCCTCGAAGCCGGTGCCGTGGATCCGTTGCAGACGTTCTTCTGCGGCAACGGCCACATCATGATGGGCCGCACCCTAATTCGCGACCACTCGCCCTTCGGCCATCTCACGGTGCGTGAGGTGATGGCCAAGTCCTCCAATGTCGGCGCCATCAAGCTCGGCAGGGCGGCCGGCAAGGAGCGGCTCTACTCCACCATCGAGGAGTTCGGATTCGGCAAACCCACGGGCATCGATCTGCCCAGCGAAGGCGCGGGATTGTTCCGCCCCCTCAATCGCTGGTCACCGATCACCCCGGCCTATATTTCCTTCGGCCAGGGTATTTCGATCACCGCCCTCCAGCTCACCAACTCCTTCGCCGCGATCGCCAACGGCGGACGATTGCTCAAACCCTACGTGGTCGACTCCGTGGACCGACCGCGGGTCGAGAATGACGACGAGCCCCGTCGCGAGGTGGTGCGCCTGCCCATCTCGCCGTCCTCCGTGCGCCAAATCCGCAGCATGCTGGAGAGCGTGGTGGTCGACGGCACCGCCAAGACCGCCGCCCTGAACGGGTATCGGGCCGCGGGCAAAACCGGCACGGCGCAAAAGGCAACCCAAGGGGGTTATGCCGCCAACCGCTACATCGCCAGCTTTGTGGGTTTTGCCCCGATCTCGAATCCGGAGCTGGTGCTGTCGGTGATCATCGACGAGCCGTGGCCTCGATACCACGGCGGTGAGGTGGCGGCGCCGGTTTTCTCGGCCATCGCCCAACAGACCTTGCTCTACCTGGGCATTCCACCGGACCGAGACGTTCCCGGTCGCGAGTGGCCCAATCCGCCGACCCTCGACGACAGCGGCTCGACCATTCACTTGGCCCGCTCCGAGGTCACCCGACAGCCGACGCCGGAAGGCACCATGCCGGACTTCCGAGGTCTTTCCGCCCGCGAGGCGGTTTTGCTGTCTTCGAAAACCGGCCTTCAGCTCGAGCTCAAGGGGCACGGCTCCGTCAGCCGCCAGCTGCCGAGCCCAGGCACCCCGCTGGAGACCGTCAACAGCACCGTTTCTTTGCACCTGACGCCGCAACGGCCGACCTCGCGGCGGCAGGGAGCCGCGGCCCCCACCGCTTCCATTGGAGCAGCTTCCATGGAAGGGGCGATGTAATGCTCCTGAATGAGCTATTCGAGGGTCTGGATGTCGAGCTGCCAAAGCTCGGTGATCAGCCCTGGCCGGACGTTCGGGGGGTTCACCACGATTCTCGCCGGATCCATCCCGGGGATCTCTACATCGCCATCATCGGGGCTCGCTTCGATGGCCGCGAGCTTGTCGGCGAGGCGGGTCGGAGGGGCGCGGTCGCCGTGCTCGGTCCCAAACCCGAGGGCGGACGGGGCGACACCGCCTTCACCGTGCCTTGGGTGGTCACCAAAGAGCCGCGCCGGCTCATGGGCACCCTGGGCTCGCGGATCTACGGTGCCGCCCATCGTCGGCTGCGCACGGTCGGGGTCACCGGCACCAACGGTAAAAGCACCATCGTCACCGTCTTGGGCTCGATCTTCGACGCCGCCGATGAGCCGACGGCGGTGCTCGGCACCCTCGGTTATCGCTTCGGCGACGAGGAATGGGCCGGATCCAGCCACCGCACCACCCCGGAAGCCACCGACCTGCACCGGATGTTGGCGGAAATGGAAGATCGCGGGGCGGTCGGTGTCGCCATGGAGGTGTCGTCCCACGCCTTGGCCCTCGGTCGGGTGGGCGGTATGGAATTCGACGCCGCGGTCTTTACCCACCTGACCCGGGACCATCTCGATTTCCACGCCGACATGGAAGACTATTTCGAAGCCAAGGCCCGCCTCTTCGATCAGCTGCGGGTCGACGGCAAAGCGATCGTTCACCTCGGAGATTCCTGGGGACGACGTCTGCACCAGCGGCTGCTCGACCGTGGCATCGAGCCGATCACCTTCGGCGAGCATGAGGGAGACGTCCGCGTGCAGTCCGCCGACTTGAGCTTGAGCGGCACCCGCGCCCGCCTCATCACCCCCCGAGGAGAGATCGACATCACCTCGTCCCTGCTCGGTCGATTCAACCTCGAAAACCTGCTCGCCTGTGTGGCGACGGCCGAGGCTCTCGGGCTACCCCAAGAGGACATCGCCCGCGGCATCGAGGCCGTGCCCGCGGTGGACGGTCGCCTCGAGCCGGTGGATTCAAAGATCGGTTTCCCTCTGCTGGTGGATTACGCCCACACCCCGGGCGCCTTGGAATCCGCGCTGCGGTCCTTGCGCGACCTCACCGATCGACGCATCGCCGTGGTCTTCGGCTGCGGTGGGCAGCGGGATCGGGGCAAACGACCACTGATGGGTGAGATCGCCGGCCGATGCTCCGACCTGGCGGTGCTGACCTCCGACAACCCCCGCGGTGAGGATCCCATGGCGATCATCCGAGAGGTCGAGGCCGGCCTCAAAGGCCACCAAGCTGAGGTGATCGTGGAAGCGGATCGCTGCAAGGCCATCCACCGAGCCGTGGAGCACGCGGCCCGACGAGAAGCCCAGGGCGAAACGTGGCTGGTGGTGGTGGCGGGCAAGGGCCACGAGACCACCCAGGATTTGGGCGACGACATCGTGCCCTTGGACGACCGCGAGCAGCTCGAGCTGGCGGCTCGATCCGCGGGCTCACCGTCAGGAGGCGATCATGGCTGAGCGCTCGATCTTGCAAGCGGCTCAGGCCATGTCCGGCTCGATCATCTCCGGCGATCCGGAGACCCGATGGAGCGGCGCCACCCTGGACTCCCGACGCATCCGCGGCGGCGAGCTCTTCTTCGCCCTGCCCGGCGAAAACGTCGACGGCCATCAATTCGCCGCCCGGGCGGTGGAGCGGGGCGCGGCCGGCGCGGTGATCCACCACGATTTGGAGGTGCCGAGCAAGGGAACCTGGATCCGGGTCGACGACACCTACCAGGCCCTGCACGCCTTGACCCGGGCGATTCGCGATGAGCTGCCCGAAAATTTGGTGGCGATCACCGGCTCCTCGGGCAAGACCACCACCAAAGAGCTGTTGGCGGCGGTGCTCGAGCGCCGCTTCCGGGTCGCTCGGAGCCCGGGCAACTTCAACAACCTCTATGGGTTCCCCCTGGCACTGCTGGGCATCCCCGACGACACCCAATGGATGGTGGCGGAGATGGGCATGTCGATTCCGGGCGAGCTGGCCGAGGTCAGCCGACTGGGACGCCCCGATATCGCTGTGTTCACGAACGTGCGCCCCGTGCATTTGGAGAATTTCTCGTCCTTGGCGGCGATCGCCGAGGCCAAGGCCGAGCTGATGGCGGGTTTGAGCGAGAGCGGCCGAATTGTGGCCAATGCCGACGATCCCGAGGTCATGCGCATCGTCGAGCGTGAGGCCAAGGCGCGACCGGGCCTGACGGTGGTCACCTACGGCATCAAAAAGCCGGCGGACGTCAGCGCGTCATCGGTGCAGCCGTTGGCCAACGGGGTTTTGCGCCCGGGTAGCCGATTCGAGCTCAGCACCGCGGCCGGACGCCGCACGGTCGAGCTGCCGATTCACGGCCTGTACAACGTCGAAAATTTCCTCGCCGCCGCCGCCTGTGGCTCGATGCTCGGCATTTCCCTCGACGATATGGTGGCCGCCGCCGCGGACTTCCGGCCGGCGTCCATGCGCGGTGAGCTGCACCGCCTGGCGGACGGTCTGACGGTGATCGACGACAGCTACAACTCCAACCCCGACGCCGCGGCCCGGGCCCTGGAAAGCGCCCGCATGCTGCCGGCCGTGCGCCGCATCGCCATTCTCGGCGACATGTTGGAGCTCGGTCCCGACGAGGCAGAATTCCACCGCCGGGTCGGTCGGCGTGCCGCCGAGCTGGGATTCGATTGTGTGATCGCCGTCGGCCAGATCTCCCGTCACCTGAAGGAAGGGGCCGAGGCCGCCGGTGGCAAAGCCATGTGGCTGCCCAACTCCCCCGCCGCCCTCGATTGGCTGAAGGAAAATCCGAGCATCGGGGGTAAACGCCTGGGCTGCGGAGATTTGGTGTTGGTGAAGGGGTCCAGAGGGGTCGGTCTCGAGGTCATGGTTCAGGAGATGGTCCAGAGCCACGGCGTGGTGGAGGAGCAAAGCTGATGCTGTACCACCTGCTCTTCCCCCTCAGCGAGACGTTGAGCCTCTTCAACGTTTTCCGTTACATCACCTTCCGCACCGGCGGCGCGGTGGTGACCGCCCTGGTGCTGTCGATCGTGCTCGGCCCATGGTTCATCTCCACCCTGCGGCGGCTGTCCGTGGGTCAGAACATTCGCGACGTGGGCCCCGAGTCTCATCTGCTCAAGGCCGGCACGCCGACCATGGGCGGACTGCTGATTCTCTTCTCCATGACCTCCGCCACCCTGCTGTGGGCCAATTTGACCAACATCCTGGTCTGGGTGGCCTTGGGCGTCACGGTGGCCTTCGGCGCCATCGGATTCGCCGACGACTACATCAAGGTGGCGAAGAAACGGAATCTCGGCCTCTCGGCGCGTGCGAAATTCCTGGGTCAAACCCTGGCGGCCGGTCTGGCCGCCGTAGTGCTCCTGACCCTGCCCGACAGCTACAGCTTCGAGCCCGTGCTCATGGTGCCGTTCTTCAAACAGGTCTCCTTCGACCTCGGCTGGTTCTACGTGCCGTTCGTCATGTTGGTGCTGATCAGCGCTTCGAACGGCGTCAATCTGACCGACGGCCTGGACGGCTTGGCCATCGGCTCGACCCTGGTGGCGGGCGCGACCTTCGCCATCTTCACCTACGTGGCCGGCAATCGGGTGGTGGCGGAATACCTGCAATTCACGCCCCAGCCCGGCGCCGGCGAGGTGACGATTTTCTGCGGTGCCCTGGTGGGTGCCAGCCTCGGCTTCCTGTGGTTCAACAGCTACCCCGCGGAAGTCTTCATGGGCGACGTCGGCTCCTTGGCCCTGGGCGGTGCCGTCGGCATGGTGGCGGTGCTCTCCAAACAGGAGCTGCTGTTGATCGTGGTCGGCGGATTGTGGGTGATGGAGGTGATGTCGGTCATTTTGCAGGTGGCGTCGTTCAAGCTCACCGGCAAGCGCATCTTCCGCATGGCCCCGTTGCACCATCACTTCGAGCTGATCGGCTGGAAAGAGCCCAAAGTGATCGTGCGTTTTTGGATCCTGTCGGTGCTTTTCGCGCTGATCAGCCTAGCAACCCTGAAGCTGAGGTGATGGACGTGCACGTGCCATGGAACCGACTCGGCGCCGACGGCGCCGCGCAGACCGGAGGCGGCGAGTGGAGCCGCGTCCTGGTCTACGGACTCGGCCTGTCCGGCCGGGCGGCGGCGCAATGGCTGCGAGATCACCAAGTGGAGGTGGTGGGCATCGACCGACGCACCGCCCAGGACGTCTCCTTGGGCTCGTTGGACGGGGACCCGGGTTTGACCCTGTGGCTCGGAGACGAGCCGGACGAGCTGCCCGAGGCACTCAGCTGGAGCGCCATCGACGGTGTGGTGGTCAGCCCGGGTGTGCCGTCGGACCGTCCGTTGCTCAGCTCGGCCCGGGCCGCCGGGGTGCCGATCATCGCCGAGGTGGAGCTCGCCTACCCGTGGCTCGACGGACCGCTGGTGGCGATCACCGGCTCCAACGGCAAAAGCACGACCACCGCCATGGCCGGAGCCATGCTGCGGGCGGCCGGCCTCAACGCCCAGGTCTGCGGCAATATCGGCGAGCCTCTGACCTCCAAGCTGGCTTTCGATCCTCAAACGGACGAGAGCACCGGCAAGAAAATGTTTGTGGTGGAGCTGTCGAGCTTCCAATTGGAGACCGTGGATCGACTCCGCCCCCAGGCCGCGGCCCTGCTCAACCTGACCCCGGACCACTTGGACCGGCACCCGAGCTACGAGCATTATCGCGACGCCAAGCTGACGATCTTCCGTCGCCAAACCGCCGACGATGTCGCCGTGCTCAACGCCGACGATCCGGAGGTGCTGGAGTCCACTGCGCACCTGGCATCACGCCGCCGTTTCTTCTCGATCCTCACTGCCGTGGAAGACGGCTGCTACCTCGACGGCCATCGGGTCATGGAGCTCGATCCGCGCGCGTCCGACGATTCCGCGGCCGGCGATTCCACGTCCGGCGGGCCCATCCACCTCTTCGATGCCGAGGACGTGCCCCTGCCCGGGCCCCACAATCTGGAGAACGCCATGGCCGCGGCCCTGCTGGCCCGCAGCCAAGGGGCCTCCCCGTCGGCCATCCGCGAGGGCTTGCGCGGCTTCCAAGGCCTGCCCCACCGGCTTCAAAAGGTCCGCGAGCTGCGCGGCGCCACTTGGTACGACGACTCCAAGGGCACCAATCTGGCCGCTACGCTGAAGTCCTTGGCCGGCTTCCCGGACGGCAAGGTCCTGCTCATCCTCGGCGGCATTTTCAAGGGCGGCGATCTCGACCCCCTCTGCCGTTTGGTGGGCGAAAAAGCCCGCATCGCTTTCTTGATCGGCCAAGCGGCGGAAGTCTTCGAGACCGCCTTGACCCAGGCGGGCGTAGGGACCGAGATCCGCCGCGTAGAGCTGCTCGAGCGGGCGGTGGACGAAGCCCACGAGCGGGCTCGCGACGGCGAATCGGTGGTGTTGTCGCCGGCTTGCTCGAGCTTCGATCAATTCCCCAACTTCGCCGAACGGGGACGCATTTTCCAGCGATTGGTTCACCAGCTGCCCGCTGGTTCGCCCCGAGAGCAGGCGGCCGGTGCAAGCGCCGAGGGGGTGACCCATGGCGCGTAAGCTGATTTTCGATCGCTTGCTTTTCGGTGCCGTGCTCGCCCTGCTCGGCTTGGGCTTGGTGATGGTCTATTCGTCGACCGCCGCCCTCGCCCGGGACTCTGGGGGAGCCCTGGGCAACGTGCTCTTCGTCAAACAAGCGATCGCCGCCTTGATCGGCCTCGGTGCCATGCTCTTCTGCATGCACGCCGACTACCGTCGCCTGAAGGAGCCGGCGGTCATCTACAGCGCCTTGGCTGCGGTGCTGGTGCTCCTGGTGGCCGTGCTCTTCGGCCCGGAAATCAACGGCTCCAGGCGCTGGTTCCGGGCGGCGGGTCTTTCATTCCAGCCCTCGGAGCTGGCCAAGCTGGTGGCGATCGTCTTCGTGGCCTACCAAATCGACCGCAAACGGGATCGCATCGACAGCCACCACTTCCTGGTGCCCACCGCCGTGGTCACGGGCCTCTTCGCCGCCTTGATCCTGGCCGGCAAAGACCTCGGCACCACGGTGATGCTGTGCCTGCCGATTTGCCTGATGATTTTCCTCGCGGGCATCTCCCTGCGTTTCGTGGTCGGCGGTGCCTTGATGGTCCTGCCGATCGTCGCCTTGGCGATCGCCACCCAGGAATACCGTCGACGCCGGCTGCTGGCCTTCCTCGACCCCGAAGCCGACCCCTTGGGCATGGGTTTCCAGCTGCTGCAAAGCCTGATCGCCGTGGGCTCCGGCGGTTTGTTCGGCCTCGGTCCCGGCGGCAGCGTGCAAAAGCTGCACTTCTTGCCGTCGCCCCATGCGGACTTCATTTTTTCGATCGTCGCCGAGGAGCTCGGCCTGCTCGGCTCGGCGATCTTTGTCGGGCTCTTCGCCGTGGTGCTGTGGCGTGGGGTCGTCGCGGGCCTGCACGCCCCTGAAAGCTTCGGTCGCTTCCTGGCTTGGGGCCTGACCGGGCTGATCTTCACCCAGGCCTTGATTCACATGAGCGTCGCCCTCGGGTTGTTGCCCACCACCGGTGTGCCCCTGCCCTTCATTTCCCACGGAGGATCCAGCCTGATCGTCAGCATGATGGCCGCGGGTTTGATCCTCAATGTGTCCCAACACGGGGGTTGAGGAGATGAACGTGAGCACCACCTCCACCACCTCCACTACCGTCCCGCGCACCGCGCTCTTCTCCGGCGGCGGCAGCGGCGGTCACGTCTTCCCGGGTTTGGCGGTGGCCACCGAGCTGGAGAGCCGTGGCTGGCGTGTGGATTGGGCCGGGGCCAAAGGGGCGATGGAAGAGAAGCTGGTGAGCCGCCAAGGACTGAGCTTCCATCCCTTGAGCGCCCGGCCGATGGTCGGCCGAGGGCTGGTGGGCAAAGCGACGGCGGTGGTCACCCTGCTCGGCTCGGCCTGGTCCGCCCGTCGCCTGGTGAAACGCATCCACGCCGAGGTGGTGCTCGGCACCGGCGGTTATGTCTCCGCCCCGGCGGTGCTCGGCGGGCGTCTGGCCAGGGTGCCCGTGCTCTTGCTCGAGCCCAACGCCGAGGCTGGATTCGCCAACCGCATGCTCTCCCGCTGGAGCCAAGAAGCAGCCCTCGCCCACGGCACCACCGCGGAGGAGCTGCGGTGCCCATCGACCACCACCGGCGTGCCCGTGCGCGACGAATTCTTCGCCGTCTCCCCCAACCTTCCCTTCGGCTCCCCCCTGCGCATCCTGGTGCTCGGCGGCAGCCAGGGGGCCCAACGGCTCAACCACGCCCTGCCCGAAGCCTTGGCCAAATTGCCCGAAGACTTGGGACCGATCGTGGTGCGCCACCAATGCGGCAAGCGACACAAGCAGGCCACGGCCGAAGCCTACGAGGCGCAGGGTTTTCCCGTGGTCCAGGTGGACGGCGGCGGTTATCGCCCCGACGGACCCCGCATTCAGGTGGAAGTGGCTTCCTTCCTACACGACATGGCCGGCGCCATGGCGGAGAGTCATTTGATCGTCTCCCGGGCCGGTGCCATCACCCTGGCCGAAATCTGCGCCGCCGGTCGCCCCGTGCTGTTGGTGCCCCTGGCCTTGGCCGCCGGTCACCAAGAAGGCAATGCCCGGCGGTTGCAAGACGCGGGCGCGGCCGAGGTGCTCTCGGATCAAGACACGGCCGAGACCTATGCCCACATGCTGGCCGAGCTCTTGGGCCGGCCCGAGCGTTTGAAGCGCATGGCCGCCGCGGCCCGCGACCTGGGTCGCGCCGAAGCTGCGTCGGACATCGCCGATCGTTTGGAGCTGTGGGCAAATCGCGCCCGCGGGAGGAGGTCTGATGTTTAAGATCTTCGCCGGGCTCTCCCACGTGCATTTCGTCGGCATCGGCGGCGCCGGCATGAGCGGCATCGCCGAAGTCTTGTTGGATTACGACCTCAAGGTTTCCGGCTGTGATCGCGCCCGTAGCGAGGCGGTGGAACGTCTGGAATCCCTCGGGGTCGAGGTGCAGATCGGCCATTCCCCCGAGCATTTGGACGATGTCGACCTGGTGGTCAAGTCATCCGCCATCCCGGACTCCAATCCGGAGATCATGGCCGCCCGGGAGCGGGGCATCACCGTGGTTCGACGGGCGGAGATGCTCGGCGAGCTGATGCGCCTGAAATACGGCATCGCCGTCGCCGGCACCCACGGCAAGACCACCACGACCTCCTTGATCGGCACCCTCTTCACCGAATCCGAGCTCGATCCCACCGTGATCGTCGGCGGCCGCATGCGGGTCTCGGGCACCGGCGCCCGGGTGGGCAAAAGCCAGTATTTGATCGCCGAGGCGGACGAGTTCGACCGCAGCTTCCTGCGCCTGATGCCCGTTCTGGCGGTGATCACCAACATCGACGTCGATCACCTCGACACCTACGCCGATCTCGAGGCCATCCAACAGGCTTTCTTCGACTTCGCCGATCGGGTGCCGTTCTTCGGCCAGGTGATCCTCTGCCTCGACGACCACAACATCCAACAGCTGTTGCCGCGCTTGGCCCTCTCCCATCGCCTGCTGACCTACGGGCTCTCGCCCCAGGCGGACCTCACCGCGCGGGATGTGGAGCCGACGAAAACCGGCTGTCGATTCAAGGTGATCGCCGGCGGTGAGGACATCGGCACCATCGAGGTGCCCATGCCCGGCCGCCACAACGTGCAAAACACCCTGGCGGCGGTGGCCGTGGGTCGCGCGGTGGGCATTCCCTTCGACCGTATCGCCAAGGCGTTGGCCGGTTTCGGCGGCGTGCATCGACGCTTCGAGCGCCTCGGCACCTGGCACGGCGCCGCGGTAGTGGACGACTATGCCCATCATCCGACCGAGGTGGCCGCAACCCTGGAGGCCGCCCGCCAAGCTTTCCCGACCGGGCGGATCCACGCCGTCTTTCAACCCCATCTCTACAGCCGGACCCGGGACCTATGCGGCGACTTCGGTCGCGCGCTGCTGGCCGCGGACGAGGCAATCGTGACTTCGATTTACGCCTCGCGAGAGCAACCGATCGACGGGGTTTCCGGCCGTGATGTCGTGGAGGCCGCCCGCGGCAGTGGTCATCGAAGAGTCGAATATTGCAAGAACTGGCCGGCCGATCTGGCGGATCTCTTGAAAAGCCGGGTGGCCGAAGAGCGCCTCGGGGAAGGGGACGTGATCCTGACCCTGGGAGCGGGAGATATTTACCGCTTAGCCCATCGCTTGGGCAAGGAAGGGGGTACCCAGTGAGTCGCGCACGCCGTGGTATTCCGTTCATCGGACGGGTTCGATCGAAATCCGAAACCGTCCGATCGAGAGCAACGGAAAAAATGGACCAGCTGTTGCGCCGAGCCGAGCTCGACCGACAACAAGGACCGGAGGTGGTTTTCGAGCCACCGCCGATCTCCCCGTGGTCGTCCACCGAAGACGAGCCGGAGCTGCACCGAGCACTCCAACATCGAGCGCCGCAACATCGAGCACCACAAAACCAAGCCCTTCGCAGCCGGAGCCCCGAAGCCCTCGATCCCTTAAATCGAGGCCCGGCCCACCCGGTTGTGTTTTCGGCCATGGACGACGACTACGACGACGACGGTTATACGGATCTCGACAGCTACGACCCCCGTCGCGTGGGTTTTGACGATTACGACGACGAGGATGAAGACGGCGACGAGCGGGACGAGCTCGACGAGGATTTAGACAGCGACTATGAGGACGACGACTACGCCGGAGACGACGAGGACTACGGCGGCAACGATGGCGGGGGCTACGACGACTACGGGGACGACGGCGACGAGGACGATGAGGACGACGACGAGGACAACGAGGACAACGAGGACGATTTCGAAGCCTCGGACCGCGACCGATCGCTGACCATGATCGATCCGCTGCTCCAACCAGCCTCGCCGTCATCGATCGATGCCCCGGCCCTAATGCGTGGCAAACGCGGCATTCCCCGGGATTCCGAGCACAATGTGCTGCCGTTCAGGCGCCGGACCCAGCAGCGGCGCATCCGTCGGCTCCGCCGTCACCCGCTGGTGCGTTGGATGGCTCCCCTCGCCACCGCGATCGTAATCCTGGCCGTACCGATTTCCGCCGCCGCTTGGTTTCTCGCTTCCCCGAGCTTCGCCATGAGTGAGGTCACGGTCATCGGTGACGGCTACGAACGGGTGGATCGGGAGTGGGTGCGCGGCACCCTCAGCGGCTTCGACGGCACCAATATTTGGCTGCTGCCCTTGGATCGCGCCGAAGCGGTGCTCTTCCGGCACCCGTGGATCGCCGACGTCGCCTTGCGCAAACAACCCCCACACACCCTCGAGGTGCGGGTGGTGGAGCGTGAGGAGGCGGCCCTCTATCGCGACGCCGATCAAGGCCTGATCTATGTCGACCAAGCCGGTCGCCGGATCGCGCCCTGGTCTCCGTCGAAAGGTTCTCCGTCGGAAGGGTCTCCGTCCGAAGGGTCCCCGTCCAAGAGCTTCGACGACTTACCGATTCTGAGCGGCAAAGGGGAGGAAAGCCATTTGGCGTCCGCCCTCGGCTTGGTGGCCGAAATTCAAGCCGCCGGTCCCGCTTGGGCCGATGGATTGTCCGAGATCGAAATTCTCAGCGAGCTCGATTACCGCCTCTACACCCGTGACCTGCCGTTCCCGCTCTTGCTGCGATCCGGCACGGTCGACCGAAAAGCCCGCCACTTGCAGGCGCTTCTGCCGCGCATTCTCGATCGGTTCGAAACCGTGGGTGCCGTGGATTTGCGATTTGCTCGGCGAATCATCATAGAACCCGTCGACTCGGGATCCCGTCGATCCTGACCGACTCAGAAGAAGCGATCGTGACCATGCCGAAGGCGGAAGATTATCTCGTCGGAATCGACATCGGATCCTCAAAGGTGGGGGTATTGATCGGCCAACGCGACGGCCAGAGCGTCGAGGTGGTGGGCAAAGGGCTGGCCCCCAACCGGGGCACTCGACGCGGCAATATCGTCAATGTCGAGCAAACCGTGGACGCCCTCAAACAGGCCACCGAGGAGGCCGAGGTGATGGCGGGCATCGACATCTCCAAGGCCTACGTGGGCATTGCCGGCAACGACATCCTGAGCGTCAACTCTCGGGCCATCGTCGCCGTAGCGCGTCGGGATCGTGAAATCACCCGTCACGATATCCAACGCGCCCTCGAGGCGGCCCAATCCGCGGCCCTGCCGTCGGATCGGGAGATCCTGCACGCCATTCCCCAGGAATTCTTGGTCGACGATCAGCCCGGTATCGCCGAGCCCCTCGGCATGTTGGGTAGCCGGCTCGAGGTCTCCCTGCACCTCACCACCGGCAACATCACGCGCACCAAAACCCTGCAAACCTGCGTCAACCGCGCGGGCATCGAGGTCCTGGAGCTGGTCTTCGAGCCCCTGGCGACCGCCGAAGCGGTGCTCACCGACGACGAGCGCGAGCTCGGCGCCCTGCTGATCGATATCGGCAACGGCGGCACCGAATTCGCGCTCTTCTCCGAGGGCGAGGTCCGCCACAGCGCGGTGCTGCCGATCGGTGCCAGCCATTTCACCAACGACCTGGCCATGGTCCTGCGCACGCCGTTCGCCGAGGCCGAGCGCATCAAGGTGAAATTCGGCTGCTGCCTCGAATCCATGGTCGACGAAACCGAAGGGGTCACGGTGCCCGCGGTGGCCGGCGGCTCGGAACGGGTGGTGCCGTGCCGAGAGCTGTGCGAGATCCTCCAACCCCGTGCCGAGGAGCTCTTCACCCTGATCCGCGACGACCTGGCCAAACACGGTTGGGACGAGCCCTTGCGCGGCGGCGTTGTGCTCACCGGCGGCGGCGCCAAGCTCGACGGCATCCTCGAGCTGTCGGAGCAGATCTTCGGCTCCACCGTGCGCTACGGCTTGCCCCAACGTCTCAAGGGCCTGGTGGACGTCATCTCGAGCCCCCATTGGTGCAGCGCTTCCGGTCTTCTGCTCTACGGCTTGGCCGCCGAGCAGCAGCAAAAACGCACGGGGCGTCGGCCGATCGCTTCCATGAAACAGCTCTTCGGCAATTTGAAAAGCGCTTTCTCGGACCTCCTCTAAAGAGAGCACGAGAACACCCATGACCTTAGATCGTGACGCCGAAACCGAGACCAGCGGAATCGACCGTCACACCACCCGAAACTCAAGAACCTAATCGCTATCGTTTTTTTGCCTTACAGCCAAGAAAGAAGAGGAAACACCATGATTCTTTTCGACGAGACTCCCGCGGAGAAGACCAGTCTCCCGATCACGCTCGAAAGCGTCGACCAAGCACCCGCCAAGATCAAAGTGATCGGCGTCGGCGGTGGTGGCGGCAACGCCGTCAACCGCATGATCCAAGCCAAGTTGCGCGGCATCGACTTCATCGCCGCCAACACGGATCTCCAGGCCTTGCGACGTAATGAAGCGGCCACCAAGCTGCAATTGGGTGACGAGCTCACCCGCGGCCTCGGCGCCGGCGGCGACCCGGAAGTGGGCCGCAACTCGGCCCTGGAAGACACCCAACGCATTCTCGAAACCCTCGACGGCGCCGACATGGTGTTCATCACCGCCGGTCTGGGCGGTGGCACCGGCACCGGCGCGGCGCCGATACTGGCCAGCTTGGCGGCGGAGATCGGCGCCCTGACCGTGGCGGTGGTCACCAAACCCTTCTCCTTCGAAGGTCGCCGGCGCCAAAAGCTGGCCGAGCGCGGGGTGGAAGAGCTGCGCAACAGCGTCGACACCCTGATCACCATCCCCAACGAGCGATTGCTCAGCTTCGTCGACCGGGGCACGCCCCTCACCGAAGCCTTCCTGATCGCCGACGACGTCCTGCGTCAAGCGGTGCAGGGCATCAGTGACCTGATCACCGTGCCCGGCGAGATCAACGTCGACTTCGCGGACGTCAAAACCATCATGACCGGCATGGGCATGGCGCTCATGGGCACCGGCGTGGCCAAGGGCGAGAACCGCGCGCTGGAAGCGGCTCAACGGGCCATCTCGTCGCCGTTGCTCGAGGAGACCTCCATCGAGGGCGCCCGCGGCGTGTTGATCAACATCGCCGGTGGCAAGGACCTCACCCTGCACGAGGTGGCGGAAGCCGCGCGCATCATCTCCGAGTCCGTGGACGAGGAGGCCAACATCATCTCCGGCATGGTGATCGACGAGCAGATGACCGACGAGATGAAGGTCACGGTGATCGCCACCGGCTTCGACCAAAGCGCTGAGCGTCCCGCGGACGTCGGCGAGGTCGCACCGGTGGTCCGTCGCCCGCCACCCCGTCGTCCGGAAGATCTACAGGCCGCCATGGAACGCCAGGCCGCGCCCCAGGCAAGGTCCGCTCAAGCGCGACCGGTCCAGACGCGGCCCGTTCAGGCACGACCGCAATACCAGGCGCCCCCGGCCCAAAACTTCAGCCGACGTCCGCCGGTCAGCCAACAAGCCGCTCCACCGGCCATGCAACCGGAGCCGGCTCCCGAGCCGGTCATCGAGACCGAGGAAGACGTGCCGTTCTACCGCAAGGCCCTGGCCATGCGTCACGTGGACGACTCCAGCGGCTACGGCCCGAATTGGAAGAACGTCGACGACTACGACATCCCGACCGTCCTTCGCAAGCAGATGGATTGATTTGATTGCCTAAAAACCGCTTCTTTTAGCGGTCCTTTTCTTGGCTGAGCCGCTACCGTGGAACTGGTCCCACGGTAGCGGCTATTCTTTTTTCTAGTGTGGAGGTACCCATGAAGCGACTCTATGCCTCGCCATTGCTCATCCTCATCAGCCTCTTACCCGCTGCAGCCCTCGCCCAACAAACCCCCAACGCCACACCGGGCTTCCGCGCCGAAGGCGTCTACGACTTCGGCGGCATCGACAACGTCTCCCTCTTCAACGGCGCCCTCAGCCTCAGCATACCCCTCGGTCTCGAGTATCCGGCCGGCGGCGGTTTCTCGTACCAGCTCCGTTTGCAATACCACTCCACCCCCTGGGACAGCTTCGTTTACTCCAGCCCCTGCCCGACACCCTCCGAATGCCCCGTGGAATTCCGACCCAAAAGCATCCACGACGCCGGTTTGGGCTGGCGCCTCGCTTTGCCGCGCCTGATCCCACCCGGGGGCTGGAACCAAACCACCGCCTGGATCTACGTCTCCGCCGACGGCGGCGAGCACACCTTCTACAACACACTGCACGCCTCCGACACCGACGACGCCGGGGATTCCGGCTTCGACCAGCTCGTCCGCTACAGCCGCGACGGCAGCTACCTGCGCTTCAAACGACCCACCCTGAGCTCCTCGACCATCACCATCGAGGTGCCCGGCGGGCACGTCCACACCTTCGAGAAATCCGGCGACGACTGGCTGCTGACCCGCATGGAAGATCGATTCGGCAACGGTGTCGGCATCAGCCGTGGATTCGACGGAAACGGCAACACCGTGTGGACCTTGGACGACGACTTCCGCGAGCAGAAAATCACCTTCGAGGATCCCGGCCCGTCGTTTCCACACCAGCCGGAGCTGATCTCCAAAATCGAGCTGGCGGCCTTCGACGGCGAAACCGCCACCTACACCTTCCATTACGCCACCAAGACCGTCAACCGCCCGGGCGCCCACAACCACCCGGATCCCACGGACCGCACGATTTCGGTCCGGCTGCTGCAGAGCATCGACCTGCCAGGGGACAACGGCACGTTCGTCATGGGAAACGTCGCCGGCTCCGCCTACAGTGACCAAGGCCTGGTGACCCAGGTCCGGCTGCCGACCCTGGGCTATTTGGAGTGGGATTGGGAGAACTATCCCTTCCCCAAGCTGCGCACCCTGCCGCCCAATCAGGAAGAGGACGAGGCGGTCGACCCGTACAACGCGGTCTTTGGCGTGTCGAAGCGACGGCAGAAGGGCATCAACGGCGGCGTGCTCGGGGAATGGACGTATTCCCGAGCATTCACCCCCGGCTTCTCCGTCGGCGGGCAGCTGCCGGAAAAGCTCACGGTGACGGTAGATCGCCCGTCGGGGGACAAGAGCGAGCACTATTTCTCGGTCTATCCCGCCAAAGATCTGTCGGGCCAGCCGGCGCCCCAATGGGGAACGGGCTGGAACGAGTACAGCCTGCCCTACACCCGCTCCGAGTCGGACCCGATTGCCGACGGAAGCGCCGGTGCCAGGCACTTATCCTCGAAGATTTTCGACTGCGACGCCAACGGCAACGCTTGTGAGCTGGTACGTTCCGAGTATGTGGAATACGAGCTCGACGACACCGCCATCCAAAACGACTCCACGGGCATCCTCTTCAACAAAAATCGACGTCTGAAATCGCGACGGATTCTCGACCATTACACCGACAGTGGTGGAATGGAGCGGGCAGACTGGCGCCTCGAAACCATGTCCGGCTTCGACGGCTTGGGTCACTACCGCTCGTCGACGATCTCCAGCAACTTCGGCCCGGACCGAACTAGCTTCACCGACTTCAACGAAGACCGCGGCACCTACCCCGGCTCGTTCTCTCAATTCTCCAAGACGTCTGCGTGGATCACTGGGCTCTTCGATGAGACCACCGTCACCGAAGGCTCCCGCACCGAGCACGAGGAATTCTGCTTCGACGAGGAGACGGGATTCCTCGAACGCCACCGGATCCTGAGCCGGACCGACGGGAATCCGTCCGACGACGACCTCATCCAAAGCTTCACCGCCGACGGCCGAGGCCAGATCAGCGCACAATTTTGGTTCGGCGGTGATTTGGTGCCGGTGGGCACCGCCGTGGATCTGTGCGCGATGGGGCTCGGCACCAGCAGCTTTCGCCTCACCCACACCTACGCCGAGGGGGTTCTCGAAACCTCCCGCTACACCAACCACGACGGCTCGTTCGACAGCGGCGGCAGCGGTGGCCCGCTGACCTTCTACAACGTGGAGAACACCGCCGTCGACGCCAACACCGGCCTGGTGAAAACCAGCCGGGCGCCGAGCGGCATCAGCACGTCCTACGACTACGACGTGTTGGGCCGCCTTCGCTCGATCCAACCGGGAGCGGCCTCCGGGGCGGCGTGGACCAAGATCTGGTTCGGCACCGCCACGAGCAGCAGCCAACCGGCCCGGGCCGAGGTGCGCGAGCTGCCCAACGGCTCGCTCAACAACAACGACGCCCTCACCGAGAAACGCTACCGGTGGGACGGCCTGGGTCGGCTGGATCAGGAGCGGGTCCGCCTGCCCCCAGGCTCCGGCGCTGAATTTTCCGACCGGTACCACTTCTACGACGGCCAGGGTCGCCGCACCGCCACCACCACTTGGGGCGGCAGCCAAGCCACGGGCTTGCAGCAATTCGATGCCTTCGATCGACCGCGGATCATCTACCCGCCCGACGCCAACTCGGGCAGCCCGGCCCACGGCATCGAGCTGAGCTACGAGGGATTCCGCAGGATCACCCGCACCGTGGCCGTCGGCACCGAGCTCGACGAAGACGGCGTCGTGGTCGAGAACCCGGTCTCGCGGACCGAGGAATACGACGCCTTGGGTCGGCTGGTGGCGGTCACCGAGCCGTCGGGATCGGGCGGAGCCGACGTCACCACCGTCTATGCCTACGATTTGAAGGATCGATTGACCGGCATCACCATGCCCGTGGGCGGCGGTCAACACCAAACTCGGAGCTGGGCCTACGACCCACGGGGATTCCTGACCTCGGAATGCCATCCTGAAAAGGGCGGCACCAACGGCGGGGGCTGCACCCAATATTCCCAATACAACGCCATGGGCCAGGCGACCCAGGTCGTCGACGGTCCGTTCACCCGCAAATATTCCTACGATCGGGCCGGAGGCCGGCTCACCGCCGTGCGTGACGGTGGCGGTCGCCTGCTCAAATCTTTCGATTACGGAAAATCGTCAAGCGCTGGAAACCGAGCCAACGGTCAATTGGTGCGAGCCGTCAACTTCCAATATCCGGATCTGGGCGCAGGAACCCGCGAGCAACGATTCGCGGAAGACTTCACCTACGGCGGCGTGGGCGGTGCCCGAAATCACCGTCAAGTCACCTGGATCCGTCAATGCGAGCCGGGCGAGACCAGCGCCGACTGTCTCGACGACGGCTTTTGTGACGAGGAATCCTTCGAGCACTCGGAAGATCTAGACCCTACCGGTAGGCTCGCCTCGCTCACCTATCCGACGTGTGTGTCCGCCGACAACGGCTGTGGCGCGCCACACCCGCGCACCTTGGACTACACCTACGATTCAGGCTCAGGTTTCCTGACCGCGATCCCGGGCTGGGCCGACGACATCTCGTATCATTCCAACA
>JAUIJL010000005.1 GCA_030431255.1 Thermoanaerobaculia bacterium
CGGATGCGTCAGGCGGGATGGCAGAGCGGTTGGACTACTCGGCGTTCGGTCGGAGCTTGGGGGAGTCGAGCCAGGCCTATGGGTTTGCTGGAGAGCCGAGAATCATGGCGGGTTTGGGGTATCACCGGGCGCGGTGGTTGGATTTCGGGGCCGGACGGTTCGGATCGATGGATCCATTCTTGGGGGCTCCACGTCAGCCGATCTCCCAACATCCGTACCTCTACGCTAACGGCAGCCCGCAGGTGCTAACCGATCCGACGGGTTTGGTCAGCTCGGCGGAAGTGTCCCTTACTAGCTCGATCCAAGCTTACATCACGACTTCCGTCCGTTTTCTCGACACGGCCTTCAAGATCTACGACACCGCCCAGTCCATCCGCGATCTACTGAATTTCAGCAAGGTTGCAGTTGAGCTCTTGCGTTCAGTGAGCACGGCGGCGACTCCCGAGGCCGCCGCCGCATCTGTGGCTTCGACCCTGATGTCCCAAGTGGATGGTCGAATTCCGGCCCAGGCCATATCGAGGGGATTCAGGGAGGCTTTCGACTTCATGGGCCAAGATCAATGGAACGAGGTCCGTTCGGAGATTCTCCGCTGCTCCGGCTTCCTCGCTGCGGAGATTTCTCCCGTGGTGGCTAGTCAGGCCAACGCTGTCTTGAAAGGACGTCGGCGAGGGACGGGCAATCTGATCTTCTACCTCCCTTCGCCTCCAGGTGGAAGGCAAGACAAGAAGGATGGTGGAAGGGACCTCTATGTCGGTAAAAAAGGAAAACTTGAAGTAGCTGTTCCCAGAGGGGGAGGTGGCCGGCTGTTTGGGCTAGGTTTTCGCTACAACGTTCATCAGAGCAGCGTTAGTCAGTACTTCAGGATCGACTATGAAGAGCGATTTGAATTGGACCTGCACTACCACGTGCTGAATCGGGGAAGGAAGAAACTCAGCTGCTAACTTAAAAAGGATTCCCATGCAACTATGCGACAACGGATTGACCGTTCATTTCGCTGAGCGTGTAAAAGGTGACTACAGCTGGCTCCTTGGATTCGACGAAATACGAGCTTTCCTCCATAAGGTGATTTCAACCGTGCAGGAATCCGACCCTCGATTTTGGTATCTTCTGGAGCTTGGCCACCAGACCTTGTTCTATGACCCTGAGGCGGATTTTCCCTACCATGCATACGAAGAAATGCACATTACGGAAAATATCGCGGGTGTGCTTCTCAAGGGAGTCGCATTTGCGAAGTACCACAACATCTATGTGGGTGACTGCCCAGCTGTGCTTTCACTTATGGATCCGCCAAAACTCGACCCAATTCAGCTCATGGACCACTACGTTGGGAAATCGGCCCGGGAAATTGTGGAGAGCATGGGCCAGGAGGATATGTATGTCTACTGCTATGAATGGTGCTGGATGACTTTTTTCGGCCATGAGCCGATGATTGATCAGATCAAGCTGATCGCCCTTTCCGAAGGGCTTCCGATTACCGAAAAAGTGAGCTTTTCAGATCGGTAATTTGGCGGCTGCAAGTTTCCGTGAAACTACGGCATCTGAATCGTTGTTAAGCCAAGACCGATTCGACGGCGCGGTCATCTTTATCGTAGACGATGCCGCCCTTTATCATCAGGTCAACCCGAGACAGCACGATGTGGCGCAGGACATCTGCCTTGACAGCGATGGAGTGGGCTCGCTATGGATCCGCGCTACATAGTTCGTTCGCCGATCGAGCTTCAGTCTAGGGCAAGTTTCCGCTCTCGGCGTTGTCCGTCAGATGATGTAGCCAGGCCAGGGGATCGGCGAGGAAGGGGCTCGATTCGGCTTCGATGGGCCGATCGAAGCCGATGACTCCGGAGCCGAAGATTTGTTTCTTCTGGTAGACCGCCATGCCGAGCTGAACCTCTTCGGCCTCGCCGCCTTGCACGAGGACCCAGGAGCTGTCCTTGGACGCAACGCCGGTGGTGGCTCGTCGAATCTGGTTGCCCGCCAGAAAGGCGGTGGTGGCCTCGCCGGCGCTGACGCCTTTGTCGGTGGTGTCTTCGAGCAGGTTGTTCCGAGACACTACCAAGGAGCCTGAGAAATCCAGGCTGTCGCCACCGGCTGAGCGGATCGTGTTGTTTTCCAGGACTCCTCGACAGAAGTCCAGGTCGACGGCGTCGCTGAAGGTGCGATCGATGACGTTGTGCCGGGCCTCGATAAAGCCGAATTTCACGTTCAATCCGTCCTCGCCACGGACGTCCAAGATGCGGCTGTGACTCATCATGAGATGGCCGTCGTAGATGGAGAACATGCCTGAGAAGTAGCTGCCTCGAAACAACGCCTCTGTGCCGCCTTGGAGCGTGGTGTGCTCCAAGCGCACTCTCGCCGGACGGTGGGATCGGCCCAGCACTGCCACGACGCCGAAGGGGGCGTCGATGGATTCGGCACCGACCCAAATCGGGCGATCCTCACTGCCGACCGAAACCAAATCTCCTTGGATGATCAACGACACCTCTGGATCGAGGATCAGACGCAGGCCCGGCTCGAAGCGGGCCCCTATGCCTTCCGGCAGGGCCACGGTCTCGGTCAGCCGGATCTCGCCCGCAAAGACCCACTCTTCAGCTACGGCTCGGACTCCCTTCGGCGGCTGCACCGGATCCAGTGGAGCCGGTTCCGCGTCGGTGGTGGGAGCTTCTGGGCCTCCCGAGCCGGCTCCTGAATCTCGGGAACCGGATTGAACCTCGGAAATCGGAATCGACGCTCCGCTGATCTCATTCGCCAGCACCAGCTCTGCCAACTGTGCGTCCGACCCGAGCACGAGCTTGCCCGGCGTGTCCAAATAGCGCCCCGGCAACATCTCGACGTGTCCGGAGGCAAGGGTCACTCGAACGGCAGCAGCCCCATGGTTGATCAGCTCCAGACCGCCGGCGGTCTGACGACCCTCGAGATCCACGGTCTCCAAATGCCGGCGCCAGAGCTCGAAGTTTTTCGTCAACGCACCTTGAAAATAATCCACCATGCGCTGGGTGTAACGACGGGAATGCTCGGTATCGAAAGCCAGGGCGCGACGAATGTCGCCGTAGAGACGGTCCGACTCCCGCATGGCGGTTTGCTCGTGACGGGAAAGCACGTCCCAAACGTAGCGATCCCGGAGCAATCTAAAGTCGTCGAATTGGAGGAATCTCGATCCGATCCCTTTCACCGACTCCAGGGATTTGAACGGATCTTGTCCGCGTCGAAGCTCGAGGGTTCCCATATCCCAGGGCACCGGCTCCAAGCGGCCGCGGGGCGGATCGAAGAAGAGGATGAGATTGTCTTCTCCCCAGCCGTGCTTGGCGCCGAACAGCGTCGTGATCGCCGAGTAGATCGCCATCTTGTCGACGTCGACGAATTCATCCAAAACCCGACGGACCTCAGCGTCGGCACACGGATGGTTCACGCAATGGGAGAAGGCCTCCAGAGCGCGGGCAAAACCCGGGTGATCGCCGGCCTTCGCGCCACCCTTCGGCGCTCCGAGGCTCGACATGAAGTATCCCTCGGAACGAAATTGCTTGACCGCCAGCTCTTTCCGGAAATGCTCGACCTCGTGGTAGACCCCCAGGACCTCACCGTTGAAGCGGAGGGTGACGAAGCGGATCGGCAGGGTGACCAATCCGTATCGACGGGCCAGCGAGCTGACGGAGGTATCACCCACCACCCGCGCCTGGTCGTAGGGGATGATCAGATTGGTGACCCGACTGCCGCGAAAGTACCGGTCCTTGGGAAATTTGATCCGGAACGACGGTTTTTCTTCTCGATAGTGGGTGAAGAGGGTCCCCCGGCCGCGGATATCGACCTCGATCTCGAGATCCCTAAATTTGAACACCGCCGGCATGTAGACCTGGTCCTCGGCCTCGGCAAATCCTCGCGCATAGACCCTTCTCAGAATGCCTCGCCATTGCTCCGAGCGCTTCTCGCTCATCCGTAGGTCGTAGATCGGCAGGAGCCCTTCCTCGACCAGCCGGGAGTCGTAGAAGGGATCCAAGATGGTCGATACCGCTTTTTTGGCCGCGATGCGCAGATGGCTGGTGCGATAAGGCTCGCGGCCGATCGACTCGTAGTAGAGGTAGCTCTGCAAGGCCATCACCACCCACCAAAGACCCGCCAGCGCGCCGACCCAAAAACCGGCCACCAAAACCCGGCTCAGCACCGGGAATTTCTCTTTCAGATAATCAGAGAGGCGAAGAATGGGGTCCATGGCGATCCGGTGCTCTACAGCATGACCTGCTGATCGTGCACGAAGAGCGCGGTCTGGCGCACGCCTTCGATCTGCTCCAAGTCTCGGCTCGCCGCATCGGCATCCTCACCGCTGCGAGTCCGGACGACAAATACATGGGTGTCTTCGTCGCTATCGAAATGGCGAACGCTGTTGATCAAGCGATGCTCATCGAAATGTTGCTTGAGATAGGCGTCGATGGCAGCCGGCGCACCGGCAGCGGACCGCTCGAAGGTGACTTTGAGAATTTCCTCGGTAGAGGTCCTGGAGGCGAAGTCGGTCTTGAACAGCACCCACATCAGGCCGGCGGTGATCACCGTGAACAGCGCCGTGTGGAGATAGAAACCGGTGCCACAGCCCATGCCGACGACGATGGCGAAGAAGAGATACGCCGTGTCGCGCACATCCTTGACCGCGGTTCTGAAACGGATGATCGACAGGGCACCCACGAGGGAGAACGCTCGGGCGATGTTGCTGCCGATGATCACCATGACGATGCCGGTGGTGAGGCCCATCAAGAAGAGGGAGTGCACAAAGGATTGGGCATACGAAGTACCCCGGTGGGTGGCCTGGTAGCTGCGGCTGACCAAAAGAAGCAGGATCATGGTCAAGGCCATGATGACCAGCACATCCAAAGGATGGAAGACGTTGTCTTCGGCACCCGAACCCAGCAATTGAGACAGAAAATCGTTCACGTGTACACTCCGATTTCGCGGTGTTGAAGGCCCAGCTGCTCCAGGCCGATGCAATATTTCGAAATGGCTCTTTGGCTGACCTGGCCCAACCGCAAACCGTCCATCACCCAGCTCGGTAGCCCGCCGTCGGACTTCACCTCAAAGACGTATTGCGTCTCACCCATACAGTTGTAGCGCGGATCGTCGAAGACGTCCGGCGTCGCTTCCTGGTGGGGGTGTAGGGCCACTAATTTAGAATCGAAAGCGATCCTGAGGGACGGAAAAAACGGTGATTCGTAAGCTTCCCGCTGATAGAGGATCTGTACCGCGGGTCTGAGCCGGTATCGCTCCACCAACAACGAAAGCTGGTCGGCGTCGGGCCCGGTGCCGAGGTCCCAATTCCGTGGATCCATCAATTCCGGCCGATAAGCGTCGATCTTGCGTCGGAATTTGATCACACGGGAGTCGATTTTTCTCTTGATCTCCAAGAAAAGCGGCGACAGCTCCCGCCAACGGTAGCCGTAACCCCGCAAGCGGACCTTATTGCGCAACATTTCTCCTTCGAGCTTTTCCTCGTAGAAAATCAGTGACGGAGAGTCGTAGTACAAGCTCATGATTGGGTAGATGCCGTATTCGTTGGTATACGGCGCCCGCACCAAAAACGGGTTCCACGCCCGCAGGATCGCATCCCGCTGTCGCCAATCGATCAAATACTTCAGCTCGATCCGCCCCGCCATCAGCTCTCTCCCACCTTGGCCGAGAGCTCGGATCGCATCAGCCAGGCCAGGGTCGGGCTTGCCTCCAACCTGCGGATCATGGCCGCTTCGCCCTCCGTCCCCACCGCTTCGACCAAGGCGGCTCGAATCCACTCGGCCGTCGGCAGGTCGAGCTCCGCGACATCCGCGCCGGACAACGCCGGCATCGACGAGCGACTCCAGCGCAAATAGCGCTGATCCCGATAAGGCGAAGCTTCCGGCCCAGAGCCCTGGAGCTGACGCGACAGGTCCACCGGCAACAGCCATGGCCAGAGATGGCTCTTGCCCTTGGGCAGCTCGGTCAATAGGAAGGTGCGGGTGGTCAGCTGAGTGTCCGACAGAAGATCGTTCAAGAGCGTGGAACCGGGGCTCCAGGCGGGATCGGGAAAGATCGCCTCGGCGATGAACGCGCTGTTCCATAAGAGGCAAGTCGGCTTGAGCTTACGGCTCCAGCAGGACGCCGTGCTTCCGTCGACGGACAGAAACTCGCCGCGGCCCAGCTCGAGCCGGGTCGTCAGCTTTTTGTCGGGAAGCCTGACTTGGAGAAAGAGCCCCCGATAGCTGCGGTCGAAAAAGAGGTGCACCCAACGCACCCGTGGAAGGGGCAGATCCTCCAACCCTCGGACAGCCTCGTAGACGAAAGGCTGGGCGGGATCCACCACCGCCGCCTCGGGGACGAATAGAAATGAGGGTTCTTTGCCGGTTAAGGCGCTGAGCCAAGGGCCGTCGGGTCCGTCCGACCAGCGGCACTTCCACCGCATCTTGCCCAGCTCGGGCTCCGATCGTCGGACCGTGGCTCCCGCTCGGTCGGTGACCAGGCATTTATCCGCCGAGCCTACTTTTGATTGCACATACACATGGCGTAAAGGCTCTTCCGGTACTTGCACCGTCGCTTTTTGGCTCAAGGAGCCGCGGCCGGCTACCCACGCAGCGACCAGACCGATAAGGGCCAACAACACAGTGCCGCGGGACGACGGCCTCGACGATGAATTCAGCGATGGGCTCGGCGAGGTTTTGCTCAAGATCTCTGCTTACCCTGGGTGGCTGGTTGTCGGCAGCTCAAGTCTGGATGAATGATCGGCTGGAGTCATTCGCCGCATCCGCGGTTCTGCGGCTCTGCCGCGAATCGGCCAATGGCTTATGTTCAGATAGTTTATCACGTCCCGCTCACCAGAGACGACGCGAGCTCGGCCGTCCGCCGCCTCTGACCAAAGGTTCAAGGAAGCGATTCAGGATGGCGATTTCCCTGTCCTGGGTCTACCCTTCTTGCTCCCGGCTCCGTATACTCTTTTCACGACTTACCGAGAATAATTAGGGATTCCCGGGGGCCTACCTTCTAACCCGCGACCGGCGAGACGGCACGGTCAGGGCAGAGATCTCCCGCTCGGCAGCTCTTAAGGTATGAAAATCAAACGCATTCTGGACGGACGGTACGAGCTCTTGGAGCTGGTGGGCAAAGGCGGCCTCGGAACCGTCTACCGAGCCCACGACCACGAAGAGGGCAAGACCGTCGCGATCAAGATTGTGCCCCCGTCCGATGATTCCGGGCAGGATCGCTTGATGCACGAAGCCAGGGTGATGGCCAATTTACAGATCGACGGCGTGCCCAGATGGTATGCATCGTTCATGGATCGAGGCATGGTGCATTTGGTCCAGGAGTACATTCCCGGCGCTCCCCTCGACCAATGGCAGAAAGAGCGCAGCGAGGAGGAGATCCTCAAAGTTTATCTCCACCTGGCCGGCATTCTCGATCATCTGCACGATCAAGGCATCGTGCACCGCGATCTCAAAGCCGACAACGTGCTGGTGGTCGGCGACGAGGAGCAAGGTTATCTGCCCCGTCTCCTGGACCTTGGATTGGCGGTCGACCCCAACAGCAACGACTCCTTGACCGGCACCGGCTTCGTGGTAGGCACTGTGGTCTATATGGCCCCCGAGCAGCTCACTGGTGACCCGATTACCGACAAAGCCGACGTATACGCGCTGGGGTTGATGCTCTACGAAGCATTGGTGGGCGAAACCCCGTGGTCCAGCCGATCGCCCATGAAGCTGATGATCGCCAAAGTGGAGCACTCCCTACCCTTGGAGATCCACGACCGGCTCGCCGGTCTACAAGCCGCCGGTCTCAGCGAGCTGGTGCCGAAAATGATCCATCGCAACCCGGAAGCGCGGCCGAGCTCCCGCGAGGTCGTCGAAGGACTCAGAGTCGCTTCCGAAAGCCTGTCTTGACCGGCTCAGGCTGATAAGGTCCGGCCATGAACCGACCTACTCTGCTCTCCGATATCGAGCTGTTGGGGCGCCTGATCAGCTTCGACTCCACCAGCTGCTACAGCAATCTGCCGATCGCGGATTTCATCTGCGATTACCTGGACCGCCCGGGCGTTCAGATCGAGCGCAACTTTTCCGACGACGGCGAGAAAGTGAATCTAGTGGTGACCGTCGGGCCCGAAACCCACCCTATCCGCCGGGACGGTCTCATGCTCTCCGGCCACATGGACGTGGTGCCTGCCACCGAGCCGGAATGGCAAAGTAACCCCTTTGAGATGGTGCGCCGTGACGACCGATTGGTGGGCCGGGGAACTTGCGACATGAAGGGTTTCGTGGCCCTCGCAATCAACACCGCTGCGCGTTTTGCGAATTCCGCCTCCGAGCTGAAAGCGCCCTTGGCCCTGATCCTCACCTTCGACGAGGAGCTCGGCACCCTGGGCGCCCACCATTTCATGGAAACCTGGCCGAAGGATCGGGCCCTGCCCCAGCGGGGCATCATCGGTGAGCCCACTTCCTTGAAGGTCGTGCGGCTGCACAAGGGCCACGCCAAAGCCGTGCTGACCGTGCGTGGCACCCCAGCCCATTCCGGCTACCCGCACCTCGGCCACAACGCCGTCGAAGCCGCGGCCCGGGGCATCCAGGCCTTGGGCCGGCTGCGCCGTGAGCTGGAGCAAGAGCGCGGCGAGCACTCCGAGCACTTTCCCGAGGTGCCGTTCGTCGCCCTCAACGTCGCCACCATCCACGGTGGCAGCGCGATCAATATCGTGCCCGACCGCTGTGTCGTCGAGCTCGGCTTTCGCATCCTTCCCGGCATGACCATGGAGGCCTTCAGCCGGCGTATCCACGATACCCTGGCCGACGCCTTGGACGGAGAGGATTGGAGCCTCGAGCCGTTGAATCACAGCCCGCCGATGCTGTTGTCCGACGATCACGATCTTTATCGGGCAGTCTGCGAGCTGAACGATCAGCAAGAAACGGTCAGCGCGTCCTACGCCACCGATGCCGGCTGGTTGCAGGAAGGCGGATTCGATTGCCTGCTCTACGGTCCCGGCAATATCGGCGTGGCCCACAAACCCAATGAATGGCTGCCGATCCCCGAGCTCGAGCAATGCTCCAAGGACCTAGGGGTCCTGGTTCAACGTTTCTGCGGTTAGGCCGTCGAGGAAAATTCGTGAACGGACAATTGATCGAAGCCGACCGGGTGTGGACCGGCCGGACCTTCGAAATGCATCAAGCGGTTCGCGTCGGTGCCGACGGCACGGTGCTCGAGATCGGCTCGGATCTTCGGCCCGCCGATGGCGAGCGGCGGGTCCGGTTGCCGGGACGCGCTTTATTGCCCGGATTCGTCAATGCCCACTCCCACGCCTTCCAGCGGGGTCTGCGGGGTCGAGGGGAACGATTCCCCCGCGGCGCCGGCAGCTTCTGGACCTGGCGGGAGGCCATGTACGAGCTGGTGGCCTCCCTCGACCCGGATCGATTCCGCGACCTTTGCATCCAAGCGTTTCGCGAGATGCTGGCCGCGGGCATGACCACGGTCGGTGAGTTTCACTATTTCCATCATCTCTCCGACGAGCACGACTTCGCCGCCGACTCCCTCGTCCTGGAAGCCGCCCGGGAAGCCGGTATTCGCATCGTGCTGCTCTACGCCTACTACCGCACCGGCGGCATCGGCTCGCCGCTCCAGGGCGGCCAAACCCGCTTCTCGACCCCGTCCTTGGATCTCTATCGCAAGCGCTTGGACGCCCTGAGCGAGCAGCTCGATCCCAAGACCCAAAGCTTAGGCATCGTCGCCCACTCGATCCGTGCCGTAGACCTCGACGAGCTGGAGGCCTTGCATCGCGAGGCCTGTGATCGAGGCTGGGTCTTTCACATGCATTTGGAAGAGCAGCGTCAGGAAATCGCCGCTTGCCGAGAGGCCTACGGCAAAACCCCGATGGAGGTCGTGCTCGACCGCGTCGATCCCGCCGCGACCCCGACCACGGCGGTCCACTGCACTCACACCGAAGGGCCGAGCATGGAACGCTATCTCGATCGCGGTGGCAGGGTGTGCATCTGTCCACTGACGGAAGCCAATCTTGCGGACGGCATCGCCGATTTGCCCACCATGGCGGACGGCATCCGGCAGAACCGCATCTCCCTGGGCTCCGACTCCAACGCCCGCATCTCCATGCTCGAGGAGATGCGCTGGCTGGAATACGTCCAGCGGCTGGCGTTGGAACGTCGGGGCGTTGTCACCAACGACGACGGGCTGCTCGGCCCCAACCTGCTCAACATCGCCACCCGGGCGGGAGCCAGATCCCTCGGCCTGCCGGTCGGCTCCATCGAGCCGGGGCAGCTCGCCGACTTGCTGACCCTCGACCTCGGACACCCTTCGCTGGCTTTGGTCGAAGACGAGCATTTGCTCGACGCCCTCATCCTGGGCGCCGCGGACGGTGCCATCGATAAGGTTTGTGTCGGCGGGACCTGGAAGGGGCTGTTTAGTCAGGCAAGGTGACGATCCAGGACCTTGCGGATCGTGCGTCCCAATTGGCTCGGGCGGAAGGGTTTTTCCAGGAACGGAGCTTCCGAGCCCACCACCTCGGGCATGCGCGCGCGGTCGGGATATCCGGACATGAAAACCCACCGCACGTGGGGTCGCAGGGGGCTCAGCTGCCGCGCCAGCTCCGGACCGCCCATGCGCGGCATCACCACGTCGGAGAGGATCAGGTCTAGGCGTCCGGTGTGCTCCTCGCTCACCGCGAGGGCTTCCAGGCCGTCCCTGGCTTCGAGCACCGTGTAGCCCAAGTGGCGTAGGAAACCCGCGGTCAGCTCGCGCACACTGTCCTCGTCTTCCACCAGGAGCAAGGTCTCCATGCCGTCGTCGTCTAAATGATCGACCTCGGCACCGGCCACGGCATCTCGCTGCCGAGAGCTCAAATCGACCTCGGGAAAGACCACCTCGAAGCGAGAGCCCTTGCCGAGCTCACTGCTCAAACGCACGAAGCCGGCGTTCTGGCGGGCGATCCCGGCCACGGTGGACAGCCCCAATCCAGTGCCTTTGTCCTCCGCCTTGGTGGTGAAGAACGGCTCGAAGATTTTCTCCTGGAGGTCCTCTGAGATGCCCGTACCTTGGTCCTCCACCCTGAGCACGGCCCAGGGCCCCCGAAGCCGCTGGCCTTCCCGCTCCACAAAGGGCTCGCGGTCGGTCTGCAATTTGAGGATTCCCCCTTCGGGCATGGCATCCCTGGCGTTGAGGGCCAAATTCAACAGCACTTGCTGGAGCTGCCCGGCGTCGATGGAGATACCCAGCTCTCCGTCGAGCAATTGGATTTCGACCCGTATCCACTCTCCCAAGGTCCGTTCGAGCAGGAAGAAGGAGTCTCGAACCAGCTCGTTGAGGTCCAAATCGTCGGGTTTGCGGCGCCGGCGTCGGCTATAAGTCAGGAGCTGACGGGTCAGCGCTCCCGCCTTTTCTCCCACCTTGCGAATTTCCGTAGCCAACATGAACTGTCGATCTTCTGGAGACAATGAGCGCAACAATAAATCGCCATATCCTTGCAAAGCCGTCAACAGATTGTTGAAGTCGTGGGCGACGCCGCTGACCAGCTGCCCCACCGCCTCCAGCTTTTGGCTCTGACGCAGCTGCTCCTCGAGCAGGCGATTCTCGGTGATCTCGATGCCGTAACCCAGCAGCCAACGGAGCTCACTGGTCGCCTGCGGATCCCTTGATTCAGCGACCGATGGCGAGGCTTTCGTCGGTTCGAAGACCGGATTGAAAATCCGAAGAAAATGTCGCTTTTCCCCCGACGACCCGTCCAGCTCTTCTTCAAAGCTCACCGAGGAGCGGGTTTCGATAGCCCTTTGTTGCCAATATTTGCGCTGTTTGGCGGTATCCGCGGAACGACCCTGTCGCCGGCAATATTCTTCGTCCGTACGGCCGATCATCCATCGGCGGACCTCTGCGTCCGCTACCGAGGATTCGTTGGCGTAAACGAATCGCAGGTCCCGATCGAAAACGGCCACTTGCTCGGGGAAGCTGTCCAAGACCTCGCGAAAAGAGAACCCCGGATCAGAATCCGGCACCGAATCCTGCCGGCTCCGCTGGTCGAGCTCGGCTCGGAGACGCGCGACCTCAGCTCGAAGCTCTTCGAGCTCTTGATCACGGCTGCGGGTGGTGGGCTCTTCGGGGGAGGGTCCCATCGGCGTTCCTTTCACCCCTGAGTCTACCATCTGCGGCGTCTCTCCCAACCGACAGGCTCATTCCCAGGAGGCCACGGGTCGCCAGCTCACTACCACCGGTGGCTCATCCTTTTCCACCTGCACGGTCGCCGACACCCGCCGGCTCTCACCCCGATATTTCGCCGTCACTCGAAGGTCTCGGATCCCCGTTTTCGACGTAAAGCTGACCCTGGAAATCACACTTCCGCCGTCGATCTCGACCGTCCGGCTACCTTGGTATTGAAAGTCCTTGCGCATCTCGGAAAGGGCGACCGCGGTTCCTGAGTCCAGAAGGGCTTGAACATGCAAATTGCGCTCTTGATCCCGAAAAATGGCCGCCCTGCGCTGCAAGTGAATGCCGAGCACGGCCCCCGCCGCCATCAAGAGCAGCACCACCACCAACACCATGTAGAGCACAATGCCCCGATCTTCGGCCCGAGCGCCCCTGCACCGACAAACCGATTCAGGCTCAGGGCTCACCACGACGTCGCCCCCGTAATCGGCAGCACGTCCCGCTGTTTGATCATCATCGTGACCGTGCGGACCTTGGGCTCCAGCCTCTCCCGTTGGCCGGCAGCCACCAATCCGGTCATATCCGCGGTCTCCCGGTGGGAGATCAATATTTCCAGGACCTGGGCATCGGGCCGGTCACGCCACCTGAATAGGCTGACCTCCTGCAAAACCACCCGCTGAGACTCGGGGGTGTAACCGGCTCCTTGGTAAACCACCCGGCGTAATTCCCGCTTCACGAGCTCGTAGACGATGGTCTTGCCGGAGAAATGCCCCCTCAGCTCCAAGGGCTCCACCTCACCGTCGTTGAATACGCCGCTGATGCCGTCTTCCGGCATCACAAAACCATAGCTTCCCCGAAGATCCAATCGCATCTGCTCGAAGGCCAGGTCCACGGACATGTCCAGGTTACGACGCCCGGAATGGGCGATCCGTCGCTGGGCCTCCAAAACCAGCTCCGCGGCGATCGCCATGGCCACCAAGGACACGGTCATGGCGACCATCATTTCGAGCACCGTGAATCCGGCGCAACGCCGCGCCCTCATCCGTCGGACCCGTTGGATCAACCGCGCCAAAAGTGGGTCTCCAAGACCTGCGTGAAATGTTGTTTGCCCAACCGATACTTGGTTTCCAGACGCACCTTATACAGCCCGTTCGGCAGCAGTGGCTCGGTTTCGGCCCAAATGCTGAACCCGTCGACCTCTTCCGGCACCAAAATCGGCGGCAGCTTCAGTCGCACCTTCTCATTGCGCCACAACGGCTCATCGGGATCCGGCACCCAAAATCCCCGCAACGCCTCGTGGTGGGCCTCAAGGGCACGGATAGCGCCTAGATGGGCATCCAACCGACGATCCACCGCCGCATGCTGGGCCAACAACGTGAGCATGGAGGCCAGAACGATGCCCAAAACCGCGAGCGCGACCACCGCCTCCAGCAACGTGAAGCCGCTCTCTCGCGGGCGTCGATGCGGATCACAAGCCATGGCGTCATTCTATCGGTATCCTCACGTCGGAAGGACGATTCCGACATCTCGACCGTCGGTCGCCGCCGGCGGCCTACTCGCTCAGGAGCTGCACGAGAGCATGGAGCAGCCGGGGCGAGAGCGGGCCCAATCCGGACGTTTCTCCGCATATTTTTCGAATTCTGGTTGCTCGTCGTAGGGTCGCCGCATGACTTCCAGCAGCTCGCTGATCAACGACGGATCCCCCTCATCGGCTCGGTCGATGGCGAGCTGCGCCAGATAGTTGCGGAGCACGTATTTGGGGTTGGCGGCGTGCATTTGCCGGCGACGCTCGCCGTCGGAACGACCGTCTTCTTGGGCCCTCAACACGTACCGTCGCAGCCAGTCGACGATTTTCGAGCCGGCCTCGGCGTCGAGCTGCTCCTCATAGTAGGCAGCGGACATCGGGGCCAGGAGGTCCTCGGCGGACATCTCGGCGGCATCGGCCGCCTCGACGGGAATCTCCGCCAGTCGACGATAAAAAATAGTCATATCGGTTTCCGTACCGGTGAGGACCTCCTGGAGATCTTCCAACAGAGCACGATCTTCCTCGACCAGCTCTCGAAAACCCAATTTGTCGCCCATCATGCGACGGGTGGCCTCGGCGAAAAACTCTGTGTAGTCCGCCAATCCTTGCTCCAGGGCTTTGACGTCATTCACCAACGGCAAGACAGCTTCCGCGAGACGGGCCAGATTCCACTGCGCGATGTGGGGCTGGTAGCCGTAGCGATATCGGCGGCCTTGGGCGTCCGTGGTGTTGGGGGTCCAATCCGGATCGTAGTTGTCGAGCCAGCCGTAGGGCCCGTAGTCGATGGTCAGCCCGAGCACCGACATATTGTCCGTGTTCATCACCCCGTGCACGAATCCCACCCGCTGCCAGTGGGCGACCATCCGCGCCGTGCGGCGACAGACCTCGCGAAACCATTCCACGTACGTGTGAACGGTCGGGCTTTCGGCGCCTTCGATGTCCGGAAAGTGCACACGCAGGGTGTAGTCGAGCAGGGTCTTCAAGGTGTCGACATCGCGACGGAAGGTGAAGATCTCGTAGCTGCCGAAGCGCAGAAACGAAGGTGCCACCCGGCACACCACGGCCCCCAGCTCTTGCTCGGGTCTTCCGTCGTAGAACATATCCCTCACCACCCGATCACCGGTGAGGCATAGGCTCAAAGCACGGGTGGTGGGCACGCCGAGGTGAAACATGGCTTCGCTGCACAGGAATTCTCGCACCGAGGACCGCAACACGGCTCGACCGTCGGCACCTCTGGAATATGGCGTCGGCCCAGCTCCTTTGAGCTGCAGCTCCCAGCGTCCGGAATCGCCGACCATCTCTCCCAGGGAGATGGCCCGGCCGTCTCCGAGCTGACCCGCCCAATGGCCGAATTGATGCCCGCCGTAACACATCGCGTAGGGATCCATGCCCTCCGCCAGGGCATTGCCGGCCAGAATGTCCGCCATGGCCTGGGACCCGAGAGCCTCCGCCGACAGACCCAAGATCTCCGCCATTTCCCGCGAATACGCCAGCAGACGCGGGGAGGCGACCGGTGTCGGCTCGACCTTCGAATAGCAGGCCGACATCACCTGACGCCGAGTGTCATTCGTTTCCGGATCCGCCGGCAGATCCCGGACAAAGCTGTTCTCGAATAAGGAGGCATCGAATAGATCCGAATGTCGAGGCAAAGGCGCTGAGGGCTTCATGCGGGCTCCAAGGGATCGGGTCAAGTCGGTCGCGGAAGGCGCGAGGATCTGTCGACCGCTACAACCGAGCATCCCGCCGACGAATTCCCGAGACCCCTTCTTCCAAGATCGCCCTTGACAAGCCCGCTCGCCGCAAATACCATTTCATCCGGATAGACGGATTGAACCAGTTGTCAGGATTTCAACATTGAGCCCACGCCCCACCATCCTCGACCATGCCGGCTTGCTCGCCGAGGGCACCCGTTGCCGCATCCTCCAACTGGTGGACGGACACGAGCTGACGGTGACCGAGCTGTGCAATGTGATGCAGCTGCCCCAGAGCACGGTCAGCCGTCATCTGAAGGTCTTGGCGGACGGCGGCTGGGTGGAGTCGAGGCGCGACGGCACGAGCAATCTCTACCGTATTCAGCCCCAGCTCGACGATGCCGCCCGCGACCTGTGGGCTCTGATTCGCAGCGAGATCGCCGAATCCGTGCCCAGCCGTCAAGATCGCCATCGCTTGGAAAGCATCTTGGCCCAACGACGCTCGCGATCCATGGAATTCTTCTCCGCCACCGCCGACAGCTGGGATCGCATGCGCGACGAGCTTTTTGGTCGTCGCTTCGATGCCGAAGCGTTCCTCGGCTTGTTGGACCCGAGCTGGGTGGTCGGCGACCTCGGCTGCGGCACCGGTCGCACCACGGAGATGCTGGCCCCATTCGTTTCGAAAGTGCTCGCGGTCGACGGCTCGTCGGCCATGTTGGACGGGGCCCGCGCGCGCTTGGCCGATGTTCCCAACGTGGTCTTGAAAGAAGGCGACCTCGAAAATCTGCCGCTCACCGACCGCAGCCTCGACGTCGCCGTGATTTTGCTCACCCTGCACCACGTTCCCGATCCGTCGGCGGTGCTGAAAGAGGTGACGCGGGTGCTGAAACCGGGCGGACGCTTCCTCCTGGTGGATATGTTGCCCCACGGGCACGAGGAGTATCGACAGGAAATGGGCCACGTTTGGCTCGGCTTCTCCGAGCAGCGAGTAGAAAGGGAGCTACAAACCGCGGGTCTTTCGTCCATTCGCGTCCACGCCCTGCGTCCGGACACCGACGCCAAAGGGCCCAGCTTATTTGCCGCCACCTGCGCCCGTCCGGCGCCGGCTCCAACCGGAGAGACTTCGCCAGAGCTTCAGACCGTGCGAGCCCACTGAGGGAAGACCGGCCCACCGATTTCATCGTTGGACACTTAACTTTCAACGACATCACTACGTCCCGCATATCAACGTTCCGCCTTCGAAATAACGTTCAACCCCGTCACTGCTGGGAGTCACCACATGACCGTAGCCACCTCTACCGAAGTCCATCCGTTCGACGCCGCCAAAGCCGCCGGACGGGAGCCGTTCAAAGTCGCCGATCTCGAGCTCGCCGAGCTCGGCCGCAAAGAAATCCGCCTCGCCGAGCATGAAATGCCCGGCCTCATGGCCGTGCGCGAAAAATACGGCGCCGAGAAACCCCTCGCCGGCCACCGGGTCATGGGCAGCCTGCACATGACCGTGCAGACCGCGGTGCTGATCGAGACCCTCGCCGAGCTCGGCGCCGACGTGCGCTGGGTGTCCTGCAACATTTTCTCCACCCAAGACACCGCGGCCGCGGCCGTGGCCGTGGGACGCCCGGAGACCGGCGGCACCGTCGACAATCCGCGGGGCGTTCCGGTCTTCGCTTGGAAGGGCGAGACCCTGGAAGAGTATTGGTGGTGCACGGAAGAGGCCCTCTTCTGGCCCGACGGCTCCGGCCCGACCCTGATCGTCGACGACGGTGGTGACGCCACCCTCTTGATCCACAAAGGTGTGGAATTCGAGAACGCCGGCGCCGTGCCCGCTTTCGACGCCGACAACGAGCCCGAAGAGTGGGGCGTGATCCTCGAGACCCTGCGTCGCAACCTGACCTCGGACCCCAAGCGTTGGCACCGTTGCTCGGAATCGATCGGCGGCGTGTCCGAAGAGACCACCACCGGTGTGCATCGCCTCTACCAAATGGAAGAGCAGGGCACCTTGCTCTTCCCGGCGATCAACGTCAACGACTCGGTCACCAAGTCGAAATTCGACAACATCTACGGCTGCCGCCACTCCTTGATCGACGGCTTGAACCGTGCCACCGACGTCATGCTCTCGGGCAAAGTCGCCGTGGTCGCCGGTTTCGGCGAGGTGGGCAAGGGCTGCGTGCAGGCGCTGAAAGGCCAGGGCTGTCGGGTGATCGTCACCGAAATCGATCCGATCTGCGCGTTGCAGGCGGCGATGGAAGGTTATGAGGTGGCGACCATGGAAGATTACGTGGAGACCGCGGACATCTTCATCACCACCACCGGCAACTTCGACATCATCACCGCCGACCACATGAAGCGGATGAAGAATAAAGCGATCATCGGCAACATCGGCCACTTCGACAACGAGATCGACATGGCCGGTCTGAAGAAGATCCAGGGCATCGAGCACATCAACATCAAACCCCAATACGACGAGTGGCAATTCGAAGACGGCAAGAGCATCTTGGTGCTCGCCGAGGGTCGCCTGCTCAACCTGGGCTGCGCCACCGGTCATCCCAGCTTCGTCATGTCCGCCTCGTTCACCAATCAGGTCATCGCCCAGATCGAGCTGGCCCAGAACGCGGGCAAATACGAGAACCGGGTCTACATGCTGCCGAAGAAGCTCGACGAGGAAGTGGCCCGCCTGCACCTCGACCACTTGGGTGTGAAGCTCACCAAGCTGACCCCCGAGCAAGCCGACTACATCGGCGTGCCCGTGGACGGTCCCTACAAGCCGAGCCACTACCGCTATTGATTCCCGCGGGCGGCGTGAGCCGTCAGCCGTGCGTGCCGAAACCGGCGAGCTCAGGCTCGCCGGTTTCTTTTTGTCGAAAATCCCTTTCCCTTGCCCGGGAACCCATCGACAAGCGCCGGAAATTTTGTGCTGTCCGTGAAAATTTCCTCAGCTTGAACCCACCGCGAGCTCAAGCTCGGGCGCGGTGCGGCGAAAGTTTACGGTTCCGTGTTTCTCAGGGGTTTGAGGCCGAAGGCTTCGCCGTTTGGCTAAGCTAGAATGATCGCTCCAAAAAGTTTCACCCATCTGTCGAAAAGCTCCCGGCCCGTTCGTCTCATGATGGAACCACCCCCCGCCGACCCACAACGTGTCGGCTCCATCTACAGAACCATTGGAGAGATCATGGCAACCTATATGTTTCTGCTGTACAACGGCCCCGACGACTTCGACAACATCAGCCCGGAAGATATGCAAGGCGTGATCGAGCGCTATAAAGCTTGGGGCGACAGCCTGGAAAAGGCCGGCAAGTTGGTGGGCAGCAACAAGCTGGTAGACGAGGAAGGCCGGGTGATGCGCGGCCGGGGTGGCAACATCACGATTACCGACGGCCCCTTCAGCGAAACCAAGGAGTTGATCGGCGGTTATTTCGCGGTCAACGCCGCAAGCTACGAGGAGGCCGTCGAGCTGGCCAAGGGCTGCCCCCACCTGGACTACGGCACCTTGGAAATCCGCGCCATCGACGAGGATCACTGAAACACTAGCCACCGAGTGCTCTATGCCGGACGAACGTAGCATTCCCCAGCTGGTCGACCACCTCTTCCGCCGAGAATCCGGTCGTATGGTGGCGGCCCTGACCCGTTCGTTCGGCACCGGACACCTTCAGCTGGCGGAAGAGGTCGTGCAAGACGCCCTCTTGCAGGCCCTTCGCCGCTGGCCCTTTCACGGCGTGCCCGACAACCCGGTGGCTTGGCTCTACCGGGTCGCTCGCAATCTGGCCCTCGACCGACTGCGACGCCACACCCTGATCCGCGGCAAAGAAGACGCCGTGCGCGAGAGCTTGTCCCTGGCGGCGTCCGCCTCCCGCGCCGGCGCGCCGCCGGACGCGCGCCTGGACGGCGAAATCACCGACGATCAGCTCCGGCTGATCTTCCTCTGCTGCCACCCCTCCATCAGCCGGGATGCCCGCATCGCCCTGACCTTGAAAACCGTCATGGGACTGAGCGTCGGTGAGATCGCGGGCGCTTTCTTGAGCAAAGACACCGCCATCTCCCAACGGATCACCCGCGCTCAGCGGTTGATTCGAAAGCGGAAATTCCCCTTCGAGGTCCCCCCGCCCGACGAGCTTCCCGCTCGCTTGGACGCGGTGCTCGAGGTCCTCTACCTGGCGTTCAACGAGGGTTATAGCGCATTTGAAGGGGAGCAGCTGGTGCGGGTGGATTTGTGCGCCGAAGCCCTGCGGCTGACCACCTGCTTGGCCGGCTCGCCACCCACGGATCGGCCGGTGGTGCACGCCCTGGCCTCGCTGATGCGATTCCAGATGTCGCGCCTGCCTGCCCGGGTGGATTCGAGCGGCGAGCTGGTCCGCCTCGCCGACCAAGACCGAAGCCTGTGGGATCCCGCCCACCTCCGAGCCGGATTCGGCCATCTCGACTTGGCCGCCCGCGGCAGCGAGCAAAGTGTCTACCACCTGCAAGCGATCATCGCCGCCCATCACGCCTCCGCCACCGGCACCGAAACCACCGATTGGGCGACCGTGGTGGGTTATTTCGACCAGCTCCTCGAGATGCACCCCTCCCCGATCGTGGCCCTCAACCGAGCCGTCGCGGTGGCCCATCTCCACGGCCCGAGCGCCGGCCTCGAGGCCATCGAGGACATCCGCGACCACCCCGCCGTCGCCGACTACTACCTGCTCCCCGCCACCCGCGGCGAGCTGCTCAGCCGACTCGACCGACCCTTCCAAGCGGCGGAAGCCTTCCAAGAAGCCTTGGAAGGCCGGTGCAGCGCACCCGTCCGCCGATTTCTCGAACGCCGGCTGGCGAAAGCGAAGGAACGGGCGGTGGCGATCAGCCATTAGACCGCCCCCGCAGATCCCCTAGAAACCCAAACGGAACCCCGCCTGGATCGTCCGACCCATTTCCAACACCCGCCGGCGGGTGAAGGGATTGGGGGCATTGAGGTGGTCGGCGTAGACCTCGTCCGTCACGTTGACGGCGTCCAGCTCGAGGACCCATCTGCCGATCGCCAGCTCAAGGCCCACATCCACCACCGTATGCCCTTCCGTGGGCTGCTCGAAACGGCCGGCTGCGACCCGATCTTGGTCGTCGGTCCAAGTCACCCCGACATCGAGCCAAAGACGGTCCGATACCAACGCCCCGCGTCCCAGCCAACGCACGGTCAGCGGGGCTAGTCCGAGGACCGGCTGGTCGAAGGTCTCGTCCGTCCCGCGGATCCACTGCACATCCCCGTGCCATGAAAATCGGCTGCCGACCCGCTGGTCGAGAGACAGCTCGACGCCGTAGAACGTCGCTTCGTCACCGTTGATGTAGCGATACACCGTGGGCGGGCTCAACGGCAACCGCTTGGGCAGGGTCGGGTCGGGAACGAAGGTGATGTAGTCATCGATCGTCCGGTAGAAGGTCTCCGCCTGGAAGAAGAAACCCGCCCGCTGATATCGGGCCGCTAGGTCGAGCTCCAGGGAGCTTTCGGGATCGATTTCGGGATTGCCCACCACCTCGGCGGCGATTTGGAATTTGGTCGCCGGGAAGCGGTCGGAATAGCGTTCAAGGGTACTGGCGGACCGAACCGCCCGGCCAATTCCCGCCTGCACCGTCCAAGCCTCGCTGACCTCGAACGAGCCGGAGAACGCGGCGCTCACATGGCTCTCGTCTTGGTCCAGCTCGCCCGAGGTCACGGATCGGAAAAAATCCGACGGCGCGCCCGCGTCGGCGGAGACCGCGTCGAATCGCAGAGTGCCGCCCCAGCTCGCGGAGCCCACCCGCCGAATTCCTTGGACCCAAACCCCCGAGCTATCGATTTGCGCGTCGGGCCAAACCACGTCGTTGAAGATCAAAAAGTCGTTGCTGCGACGGTAGATCTGCCGCGACGCGGTCTGCTCGGCGCGGGTGAAATCCGCACCCACGCTCCAATCCAGCTCACCGCCTCCGAGATCGACACGGAATCGACCTCCGGACGTATTCGATTCCGTGGGCAGCGCCACCCGCAAACCGAATGGCGGAATCCGACCCGGCATATTCTGGGCAGTCGGCTTCTCGTCGTTGTTCATCAGGTGATCCTTGCGATTCACGTAGAGACGGCCATAGACCTGCTCCACCCGATCGGCGCCGGCCCAAGTCAGGGCCACGGCGTGGGATCGGGTGCGGAAGTAGGTCGCGTCGAGGATTCGACCCGGATAGTCGATGTCGTCTTGGGCCTGATAACCGCCGCTCCAATCCAGCGTCAACCGATCCGTCAGCTGAAATCCGAAACGCCATCTGGTGTCCAAGGACTCATAGTCCCCGGGAATCACCGAGCCGTCGCCGGCCTCGAAGTCGGAACCGGTGGCATGTCCCACACCCAAGTAGGCTCGGTACCGCTCCCCACCGCCCCAAGTATTGGCGTAGGCGTCGGAGCGATCTCCGTTGTCGCCATAGGAGCCGCCGATCTCCCCCTGCCATTCGTCACCAAACTGACCTTGGCGAGTCGTGAGATCCACCGCCGACAACGCCCCCGGCCCCCAGGTCAAAGCAAAGGGACCCTTCACCAGCCGCACCGTCTCCACGCTGTGTCGTCCGACGTGGCTCAAACCCGAGTCCATGCGCGCCGGCCCGGCGGCATAGGTCCGCGCACCGTCGACGGTGGCAACGATTTGGGTCTCCTGGAGACCCCGGATCACTGGATCGAGGTTGATCGATCCACGGCGTACCGCCGAAACACCCGCCACCCGGCGCAACGACTCCACCAAATCGGAATCCCCTCCGACTTCCAGCTCCTCCGAGGGCAACCGGCTCTCCGTCGCCAACTCCGGCAACGTCGACGTCACGGTGATTTCCTCCTTCACCACCTCTTTCTTTTCGATCTCCTGCGCCTCAGTCTCCGTCGAGGCATCCGCAGCCCAGGAGGGAGCTCCTGAAAGCACAAAGGTCCAGGCCAAACACCCGAAAAGGGTTTTCTTCACAACCACATTGATGTTCTGAATCTTTCCGTCCACAACAAATCCTCCCGCGCTTTTCTGCCTACGCGGCGTCAGCCCCATCGCGGGGCTTTATTCGTCGGCGCCTTTGGGCACCATGCTTCAGCCCAACGTCTCGGACGACGTCGGGCCAACTACTCACACTGTGGGTTGAAGCAAGGCGTCAGCGGCGGGGAGGAGGGCGAGGCAGGAGGTGGAGCGTCCAATCAGTCGCCCGCGAGAGCCGAGTGCTCGGAAGGCAGACCCGATTTGTGCCGGAGGGACGAGGAGAGGCCCAGGCGCCGGCCCGTGAAAGACTGGCTTTCCACGAGCCCACCACCGAAAGCGTCGCTTCGGAAGCAGCGCATCCGCTCTTCTCGGAGACGGACGGCCCCTCGATCCTCGCTCGCTTACCGGCACTGCCGTCGGCGTTGTCGAAGCTAACGAACTTACGACAACAACACGTCGGTCCACCCTCGAACGGGCAAGCGTCACAGCCGCAAATCTCTACCCAATCCACGGGCAGAGCCAACAGCGACATCGGCGCCATCACCCAAAGCACCAAACCCCAAACCCACCAATGGTGGGCTCGCAGACGGCGGAGGGTCGATCGGCGAGCGTTCATCCCTCATTGATAGCACGAATGGGTGTATTTGTGTTCGGAATCGACGGCAGGCTGCTGACGTAGTAAAATTCCGTCATGACAAGAAACGCTGCGAAAGTTCTCGAAGAGGCCTTAACCCTTTCAGATGCAGATCGTGCTGATCTGGTTGGGGCCCTCTTGACTAGCTTGGAGCCGGAAGAGGAAGCTGAAGTGGAGGCTTCTTGGCGCAGCGAGGTTGCTGCTCGGGTCGCCGCCTATGAGGCCGGAGAAGCTCAAACCATCCCTTGGGAACAAGTCCGATCTCGGCTCGCAAAGAAGCTCGGTGAGTAGATGGAAGATCAAGTATCTGGCGAATGCTTCACAGGAAATTGAGGACGCTTTCGACTGGTACTTCGAGCGAAGCCGACAAGCGGCTCGAGCATTTCTCAGAGAAACGGATCGGGCAACTCTGGCGATTTCAGAGGCTCCTGGAATCTGGCCTATGTTCGAGGGCAACTGTCGGCGGTACGTGCTTCGCAGATTTCCCTTCAACATCATCTATCTTTTGGACGCTGACTGCATTGTCGTCGTAGCGGTGGCTCATCAGAAACGGCGGGCTCGATATTGGATAAGCCGGGTCGTTTCCTAGTCCGCATGGTTGTTGAAGATGACTCCTCACCCCTCGTCGACCTTCCGAACCCCCCCGCCCCCTTCCCAGCTCTTCAGGACTTCGAGTCTACGTCTCGACAGGTAGAATGACTCCGTTCGATAGGCTGATCTACTCGACTACGGACGGATGAACTGATGGACTTGCCCCGGCTATGCAGAGCTTTGCATAGCCCCGGCAACTTCAAAAGAAACTGGGAACACTCTATGGACACTCACAATGCTTCGAGGAACTAGAATCTGTTTCTAGAATTCTGGGCTGGGACATCGCCAAAGGCCGCTAACCAAAAACTAGTCAGCTCAGAGCTTCCTGCGAGAACCAACACTGGTTTTGCCCACGTATGCATGACGCCCGAACATAGGACATAGTTGCAGATCCAACCTTTTACGCTTCCTCCCCTCACCTTGCAACCCACTGGATCAGCTATGGCACCCACGCACCAAGTCCTTAACCAAGCTCAGCCCCTGGGCGACGTCGATCTCCTGGACCGTGATCCTGCCCTGGTCGAGGGACTCTCCCGATTCGACGCCGATTGGGCCGTGGACGAGGTCCGCAAGCTCGGCCGGCTCGCCGGTCAGACCCGGGTCCGGGAGCTCGGACGGCTGGCGAACCGACACTCTCCGGAGCTGCGCACCCACGACCGCTTTGGCCATCGCATCGATGAGGTGGAGTTTCATCCGGCCTGGCATGAGCTGATGTCGATCGGGGTACAGGCGGAGATCCATGCTTTGCCTTGGAATCGGAACCGGGCGGGTGCTCATGTGGCCCGGGTGGCGAAGCACTATCTGTTCAGCCAGGCAGAGGCCGGGGTCCATTGCCCGATGACCATGACCTTTTCGGCCGTGCCGGCTCTGCGACACGAGCCGGATGTGGCGGAGGTTTGGATCCCTCGGTTGACCTCCGCCAGGTACGACCCTCGACCCATGGCCGCCGGTGAAAAACACGGTGCGTTGATGGGCATGGCGATGACCGAAAAGCAAGGTGGCTCCGATGTTCGGGCCAACACCACCCGGGCCGTTTCAGCGGGCGACGGCATGTATCGGCTCACGGGTCATAAGTGGTTTTGCTCCGCCCCCATGTGCGACGGATTCTTGACCCTCGCTCATACCGAGAAAGGGCTGACCTGCTTTCTCGTGCCCCGTTTCCTCGACGACGGCAGCCGCAACACCTTTTTGATCCAGCGGTTGAAGGACAAGCTCGGCAACCGTTCCAATGCTTCGAGTGAAATCGAATATTCGGACACCTGGGCCCAGCGGGTGGGGTCGGAAGGGCGCGGCATCCCGACCATTCTCGACATGGTCTCCCACACCCGGCTGGATTGTGTGTCCGGATCCGCCGGCATGATGCGACAAGCGGTGAGCCAAGCGCTCCACCACACCAGCCACCGTCACGCATTCGGCAAGCGACTGCGGGATCAGCCCCTGATGGTCTCGGTGCTGACGGATCTGGCGCTCGAAAGCGAGGCTGCCACGGTGCTGCTGCTCCGCTTGGCCCACGCCTACGATTCCGACTCCGACGAGGAAAAGGCTTTCCGCCGGGTAGCCACGGCCATCGCCAAATATTGGGTCTGCAAGCGGGGCATCGCGGTGGTTTCCGAAGCCATGGAATGCCTGGGCGGCAACGGCTACGTGGAGGATTCGATCCTGCCCCGGCTCTATCGGGAGATGCCGGTCAATTCCATCTGGGAGGGCTCAGGCAACATCATGTGCCTGGACGTCTTACGCGCCTTGGGTCGCGAGCCGGAAAGCGCCGACGCCTTGACGGCCGAGCTGGCCCGAGCGTCCGGTCTGGACCCCCGGCTCGATAGGGAGCTCGGCGCCCTCAAGGACCAGCTCAGGGCAGGCCGGCTCCATCCCGCCGCTGCCCGCGGCTGGGTCGAGCGCTTGGCCGTGGCCTTGCAAGCCGGGTGCTTGCTGCGTTTCAGCCCGCCGACCGTGGCCCAGGCCTTTCTCGACGCCCGCCTCGGAGAGCTTCGTGGTCTTTGCTTCGGCTCTTCTGCCGCCCCGGACCATGCCGAGCAAATTCTCCAACGCGCTTGGTCAGAGCAATAGGCCTCTTCACAGGCCCCTATTCCGGGTCCTCTTGCTTCGGGCTGATCCGCAGATCAGGTATCATGCACGCATGCAAAAAAGTCTTGCCATAGGGATCGCCGCAGCGCTCGTCTGCTTGCTTTGGGCGTGCGCGGACACCGAGAGGACGCCTACGGCACCGACCCAAGAAGGCCCGCCGTCCACGGTGGCGGCCTTAGGCCGATTGGAGCCGGGCAACGGTATCGTGGAGGTGGGCGCGCCCCCCGGAGATCGCATCCATGAGCTGCGGGTTCAGGAGGGCCAGGAGGTCGAGCAACGCGCCGTGCTCGCCGTGCTCGAGAGCTTCGCCGAACGCTCCGCCGCTCACCAAGCCGCCCAGGACCGGGTGACGGAAAGCCAAAAACGTTTAGAGCGCAGCATCCAGCTCAAACCCACCGCCATTGCCACCCGCCGAGCCACCCTCGAACGGGCCGACGCGACCCTACGTCTGGCGGAAAGCGATCTGATCCGCACCCGCTCGCTGGTGGAAGAAGAGGTCGTGCCGGCCCGGGATCTGGAGCATCAACAGACCGTGGTCGACCAAGCACGAGCGGAGCAGGCCAACGCCCGTGCCGCCCTTGAGCAGGAGGCGATGGAGCGTCGATTGGCGATCACCGAGGCCCGGGCCCAATTGGCCACCGCCGAATCCGCCCTACGGCAAACCCAAGCTCTGCTGGAGCAAAGTGAGCTGCGAGCCCCCATGGCCGGCAGGGTGCTCGACATCCAATCCTGGGAAGGAGAAGCCACCGACCGCACCCCCTTGCTGACCCTCGGCGACGTCGGGCGCATGATGGCCGTGGCCGAGGTCTACGAAACCGACGCGCGTTTCGTGAAGCTCGGGCAAACCGCGACTCTCTCCAGCCCGGCCCTACCGGCTCCGTTGAGCGGAAAGGTCGAGCAAATCGCCGATTTGATCCAACGCAACGACGTCTTCGACACCGATCCCCGCAGCGATACGGATTCCCGAGTGGTAGAGGTGCGAATCCTGCTCGATCAGCCGGACGTCGCCGACGACTTCGTGCATCTGCAGGTCGACGTGGTGATCGACACCGGTGGCTCCCCGGCCGAGCCGACGGCCGCGCGCTCCGGATCCGACGAGCCCTGAGCACCCATGGCCGTCCACCTGCCATGGAATGACCTCAAGCACCGGCGAGCGCGCACCATCGCTGCGTTGGCCGGGGTGGTGGTTGCTATCGTCTTGCTCTACATGCAGCTCGGTTTTTACGGCGCCTGTCGCGTCTCCTCCATGCGCATCTTGGGCCTTATGGATTTCGACTTGGCCATCACCTCGGCCCGCTACAGCTACATTCTCGAATCCCACCATTTCTCCCGAGACCTGTTGCGGCGGGCGATGGCGGTGGAAGGAGTCGCCGCCACGTCCCCCTTATGGATTGCGCCCGCGACTTGGCGCAATCCCCAAACCGGCAGGTCTTACGACACCATGGCGATCGGGCTCGATCTCGGAAAGACCCGGTTGCGATCACAAGAAGCCGGCGCCCAGCTCGACGCCCTACGTCGATTGGACACCGTGCTTTTCGACCGTGCGTCCCACCCGGTGCTCGGCGACAATCCAGTGGGCACGGTCTCGGAAATGGCCGGTAGACGACTCACCGTGGCCGGCGAATTCTCCTGGGGAGCGGGATTCGTGGCCCAAGGCATCGTGCTCACCAGCCGCCAGACCTTCGACCGGCTCTCCCATCTCGGCCGACATCAGCGCATCCAATTGGGGCTGATCCATTTGGATCCCTCGACCGATCCTCAACGAGCTCTTGCCGAGCTCCAACGCCGCTTGCCGGAGGGAGTGACCGTTTGGACCCGCTCCCAGGTGATGGCCCAAGATCGTCGATTTTTCATGCAAGACCGCCCGATCGGACTCATGTTCACCTCCGGGGTTGCCGTGGCGCTGATGGTGGGGGCGATGATCCTCTTTCAAATCCTCGCCTCGGAGGTCACCAGCCGACGTTCTGAGCTGGCGACCCTACAAGCCTTGGGATTCAGCCGACGCAGGGTCCATTGGATGATCACGGAGCAAGGATTGCTCTACGCCCTGCTCGCGTTCCTGCCCGCGACGTTGACGGCTCTTCTGTTGTTCAAAGCGATCCGGGACTTCACCCGCCTGCCCCTCCAGCTCAGCTGGGAGCTGGCCGGTCTGGTGCTGCTGCTCAGCCTGCTGATGTGCTGCTTGGGTGCCGTGCCGGCCGGACGCCGAGTGTGCTCCGTAGATCCCGCGGAGCTGTTCTGATGCGCCGAACAAGGCATCGAAGGGAGGGCGTCGAGGAATGAGAGCCGCGACGAGCCTCACACTCGCTTGGAGATCACTCACCCACGACCGGCGAAGATTCTTCGCCGCCGTGGTCGGCATTGCCTTCGCCGTGCTTTTGATGATCGTCGAGCTGGGATTCCTCTTCGCGATTTACGACAGCTCGACCCTGTGGATCGACGCCTTCGACGCGGATCTGATCATGGTCAGTCGCCACAAGGACGACATGAACCCGCCCAACCCCTTTCCCCGTGAGCGGTTGGCCCAAAGCCTGGCCGTCCCCGGGGTGGTCAGCGCCCACCCGATCTATTTCGAGCGCATCGGCCAGTGGTCGAGCCGAGGCAAGTCCCAGCGGAATCTGATCCGGGTCGTGGCCTTCGATCCCGCCCATCAGGTCTTCAAGGATCCGGAGCTGGCGACCAAGGGACGCCTGCTGACCCGTCTCGATACCGCGCTGGTCGACCGCAAGCTCAGGGACTCCTACGGCGGCCTTTACGCCGGAGTCGAGGGCGAGCTTCAAGATCGCCGCTTGCGGGTGGTCGATGATTTCGCGGTGGGTCCCGACCTGCAGCTCAACGCCACTTTGGTCACCAGCCACGAGACCTTTCGTCGCTGCTTCCGGCGGCAGGACGGGCCGGGAGCCAGACGTCTCGATCCGCTCGATCGGGTGGAATTTGGATTGATCAAATTAGCCCCAGGGCATTCGCCACGGGCCGTCGCCCAGGCCCTCTCCGATCGTCTGATCGACGATGTGGTGATCTTAAGGCCCACCGCTCTCAAGTCCGAGATCCACGGCTTTTGGACCCGCAACCAGCCGGTCGGCGGGGTCTTCGGCATCGGCTTGGCGGTGGGTTTTTTGATCGGCATGATCGTTTGTTATCAGGTGCTGTTCACCGACGTCGTCGATCATCTACCTCAATTCTCAACCCTCAAAGCCATGGGTTATCCCGGCTCTTTTCTCATTCGCTTGGCTTGGCAACAAGGCGCCATGATGGCCGCCTGCGCTTTAGCCCTGGGCATTCCGATCGGCGTCTTCGCGTTTTTGGCCTTGGAAGACATCACCGGCCTGGTCTTCCGGATGACCTGGCTCAGAATGGCCGGAGTGATCGTGGCCACGGTGCTGATGTGCGGCCTCGCAGGACGTTTGGCTATTCGCAAGGCCCTGATCGCGGACCCGGCGGAGGTTTTCTAGGATGACCGAACGATTCCTCAGCTTGCCCGCCAACGAGCACATCGTGGTCGCGGAAGGCCTCCACCACGATTTCGGCTCTGACGAGCTGCCCATGCCCGTGCTTTTCGATGTCTGGTTCCACCTCGAGCCGGGTGAGATTGTGATTATGACCGGCCCGTCGGGATCCGGCAAAACCACCCTGCTGACCCTGATCGGAGCCCTGCGCTCCGTGCAACGGGGCAGCCTGAGCGTGTTGGGTCGGCAGCTGCGCGGGCTCGACGAGCAGGGCCGGGTGGAGATTCGGCGCCGACTGGGATTCATCTTCCAGGCGCACAACCTCTTCGAATCTTTGACCGCGCTGCAAAACGTGACCCTGGCTTTGGAGCTGCACGGCGAGAGCCGCCATGAGATCGATCGGCGAGCCAAAGCCATGCTCGGCGCCGTGGGCCTCGGGGATCGCATGGGCCACAAGCCGGAGGCCCTCTCCGGCGGTCAGAGGCAGCGGGTCGCGGTCGCCCGTGCCCTCGCCCACCGACCCGGCCTGATCCTGGCGGACGAGCCCACCGCCGCTCTCGACGCCCAAACCGGTCGACAGGTGATCGAGCTCTTGCAAGAGCTGGCCCACGAGCAAAAGACCTCGACCCTTTTGGTCACCCACGACAACCGCATCCTCGATGTCGCCGATCGGATCGTCAACATGGTCGACGGCCGAATCGTGTCCGACATCCGGGTCGGCGAATCCCTGGAGATCTGTGAGTTCCTCGCCAAGGTACCGGCGTTTGCCTCCCACAGCCCAGGAGGCCTGACGGAAATCGCCGAGCACATGCGACGCCGCACCTTCGGCCCCGATGAGGTGATCTTTCGGGAGGGAGAAACCGGCCACGGATTCTTCATCATTCGGTCGGGCTCGGTACGCATCCTCGACGATCCCGAAGGGCACGAGCTGGCGGTTCTCGAGCCGGGTCAATTCTTCGGCGAGGTGGCCCTGATGACCGGCCGGCCCCGCAATGCCACGGCCGTGGCCGTGGACCACACCGAGCTCCTCTTCCTGGCCAAAGAAGCGTTTCAACAAGCGCTCGACCGTGAAAAGAGCTTTCGCGACCAATTGCTCCAGGTCTTCACGGTCCGCCATTCGTAGCTCCCACGGAACGGAAATCAAGCCAATTTGCTGCCGCCTTGTGCCCCCGAGCACGGGCGTTATACTTTTATCTGCACATTGTCGACCGCCGGCTCGAACGATGCGTTGGTCAAAAGCGAGCTTCCACCCTACCGTTCGACCTCCACGCCCCATTCATCCGCCCGTACGGAGCCCCCCATGAACCTCGCCGACAAGAGCATATTGATCGCCGAGGACAACCCCGTGAGCGCCATGGTCCTCGAAGGGATGCTCAGCTCCCTCGGTTGCCGCGCAACCACCGCCGCAGACGGTCTAGAAGCCTTGGAGCAGCTGGAGCAGGCATCTTTCGATCTGGTCCTGATGGATTGTCGGATGCCCCGCCTCGACGGCTATCAAACCACCGAGCGGATCCGAGCCCATCCGCGATTCGCGGAGCTGCCGATCGTCGCGGTGACCGCCGAGCAGGGCCAAGACCTCCAACGCTGCCTAGACGTGGGCATGAATCAGGTCCTGACCAAACCCGTCGAGCTGGAGAGCCTGCGCCGGGCCCTCGAGTCGTGGCTCAGAGCGCCCCCTGGGGTCTTCGCAGAGGAAAGCGGAGTCATCTTCTAGGGGCCCTTGGGCTGGCCGTCCCCAACGTAGGGGAGGGCCTTGCGTCCTCCCGCTCTTCCGGATTCCGAATCGGACGGGCGGGAAGGCGGCTGGCCGTCCCCAACGTAGGGGAGGGCCTTGCGCCCTCCCGCTCTTACGGATTCCGAATCGGATGGGCGTGGAAGGCGAGAGGCTTTGCAGAGGTTTGCAAATCTGAATTGGAAGTTTTAACCTCACATTTCATGATAGTTTTCCCCTCACGTCACTGGGCGCTCATTTCCGGAGCGTTCCGAGAAACTTCTAGGGGAATCCTCTCATGCAAAGCAAACCGACCGCGGCAACGCCTCTTATTGCTCTTCTAACTTGTTTGACGGCAGTTATATGCTGGCTATCCGGCACGACTTCACACGGCCAAGAGCTGATCGACATGGATCAGGATTTCGAAGGCCTCGAAATCACAGCTCTCGCCCACCACGCAGGCATTTCCCTGACTCAGGGCCAGCACAACGGTCTACAAAGCGGCGACCTCAACAACGACGGTCAAACCGATCTGGTGATCGGTGCCGGCGGCCGCAACGAAGCGACTGTGCTGATTGACGGTGAGGTTTTCATCAAGCTCGGTCCGTTGGCCCCTTGCGGCACGGTGGACCTCAGCGATCCGGCGGAATTCGACATCCATATCGTCGGCTCCGACCCGCAGGACGTGCTCGGCTGGACCAGCCTGGTCGCGGACATCACCGGTGACGGAATCGACGACCTGCTGGTCAGCGCGTTGCGCGCCGACGGTCCTGCCAACGCCCGAGCCGATACCGGTGAGATCTACGCCTTCTTCGGCCCCCTCTCCCCGGGCACTCTCGACGTGAGCACCGACGCCGACTGGACCCTCTACGGCGGACAGGACAACGAACCGCTCGGGGCCGATATGGCCATTGGCGATCTCAACCACGACGGCCAGCCGGATTTGGTGGTTGGGGCTCCGGACACGGCGAACGTCCATCCCGGCGAAGCCCATATTTTCTTCGGTCCCATCGCCGCCGGCTCCCATGACCTGGCATCCCAACCCGCCGACGCCTCCGTCGTCAGCGCAGACACCGGTGACCAGGTCGGTTATTCCCTCGGCATCGCCGATCTCAGCGGCGACGGACTCGACGATTTGGTGGTTGCAGCCACCGGAGCTCGGCTCATTGCCCAGGGTGAAACCTACGTCTTCTTCGGACCCATCGCCGCCGCCGCGGCCCTCGATCGAAATGACGCCGATGTGATCGTGCACGGCACTCGCACCATTCAGAGCTTCGGTCGCGGGCTCGACATCGGCGATCTCAACCACGACGGTCAAAGCGATCTCGCCATCGCTTCCAGCTATTTGGAAAATCCCGCCACGACCGAAATCACGGGCGCGGCTTCCGTGCTATTCGGTCCTTTGAGCACCGGCACCACCATCGCCTGGGATCAAACGGATGTCGTCTTGTTTATGAGCGAGGTTGGGCAGGTCCACGACTTGACCGTGGGCGACGTCACCGGCGATGGCTTCGACGATCTCGCGATCGGCGCACCCACCAAAAATCCCGAGGGTCGCGGCACCGCGGGCGAGGTGGAGATCGCCTTCGGTCCTCTCGCTTCGGGTGTGTGGAACTTTGCCACGAGCCCGGCCGATCTACGCATCATCGGCAAGACCCAGAACGGCCAGCTCGGCCGGGGCATGACCATCGCCGACCTCACCGGAGACGGCGACTTGGACCTCACCATCTCCGCGTCTTTCCACGCCAATGTCCATGGCACCAACGGTGAGGTCTACGTTTACGACGGCCCGGTCGGCTTCCCGATCGACGCCGATCCAGCGCCGGCTTGTGTCGCCTCCAGCCCGCTGACTCTCGCCGGCAGCATCAGCTCCGGCCAATCGATCGACCAAGTCGAGGCCCTGGTCAACGGTAATGCCGTCGGCACGGTCTGCTTGGGATGCGGCATCGACCCCAGCTTCTCTTTTGACTTCCCCCTCGCCGCCTGTGACAACCTGATGCGCTTCCGAGCCGTCGACGACACCGGCCAAGTGGGCGTCGCCACCCGAAAGACTCGCCTGGACGCCGATGGGCCGGTCTTCGGCGATTGCAACGACATCGAGGTCGAGGTGGCGGAAGGCATCAACGGTGCCGGCGTCCAATTCAATCCGGATCCGGTGGACGCTTGCGACGGCAACCTGCCGAGCTCCTGCAGCCACGCTTCCGGCAGCTTCTTCCCCCTCGGCGTGACCCAGGTTTCCTGCGACAGCACCGACACCTGCGGCAATCCATCGACCTGCGACTTCCGGGTGATCGTCGAAACCGAGACCTTCGACAATACGGAATGCCGGGAAGACGACTTCTCCCAGCCACCGAGCGCGATCTGGTCCCTCGACACCGTGGGCGACGCCTCCGCCTTGGAAGCCGGAGCGTCCGTCAGCGGCGGCGAGCTGCACCTCAAGGGCACGGGCACGTCTCTCTACGACGATCCCCAGGATCACACCACGTTCTTGCACCAAACTGTGACCGGTGACTTCTTCGTCGAAACCGAGATCACCTCCATCCCCGTGGACCTCGGCGGCCAATACCGCAAAGGTGGGGTGATGGTGCGCGCAGGTCTAGCGGACGACGCGCCCCGGGTGATGGTGCAATTGGTCCCCCACTTCCCCCAAGGCGCGGGCGACACCATGGCGATTCAATTTCACTATCGCGATGCCCTCGGCCAGGCCTTCGAGCTGGGCAGCACGGTGCAGAACATCACCTTGCCGGTTCGGGTCGGCATGTCCCGCCGTGGTGACGACCTGACGGTCTACTTCGCACGCGACGGTCAGCCGTGGGTCCAACCCGCGGGCGGCTTGGGCAGCGGTCTGGTCAACCTGGATCTCGGACCGGACGCCTTGGTGGGTCTCAACGTCACCTCCTACGACGACCAACAACCTTTCACCATGGGCTTCAACGAGGCGTCGATCTGCCAGCCGAATGACGTCGATCCAGATCCGGTCTCGGTCGGCTGTGACGACCAGGATCCCGTGGATGTGATCTACCTGATGGACCTATCGGGCAGCATGGCCCGCACTTTCGACGGCACCTCCAAGCTGGAAGCGTCTCGCCAAGCGATTCACCGCTTGAACGACACCTTCAGCACCTTGACCGACGGCAGCCAAGCGGCTTTGATCACCTACTCCTTGGGGCAATTCGAGACCGATCCCGCCCAGGCGACCCAAGTGGTGAGCTCGTTCACCGACTTCGCTTCCGTCAGCACGGCAGTGGACGGCCTCAACTTCGGCGCGGTGCAGCCCCTGGACGCTTCGCCCACGGCTCTAGCGCTGGCGGCCGCGACCCAGCTCCTGCAAAGCGCCGGCAATCCGGCCCATCGGCAAGTCTTGATTTGGTTCACCGACAACCTTCCGAACGTCGACGATCAGCTCAACGGCGGCTCGGTCTACCAGGAGTCGGAGGTGAGGGCACTGAGCATCCTCGACGGCGTTGGCGATTTCCTGCCCCGCGGCGAGGTCGCGTGGCTGGGCAACGCCAACATCTTGTCCGGCGGCACCATCGTCTTCGACGGTGAGGTGTTGGCGGACGCCATGGCCGGCATCGAGAACCTGCTCGCCGGCTTCCCCACCACCCGCATCCTGAGCGCCGTGCCTCGGGACGACGGCTCGTCGAGCCCGGTGATCTCCGAGGAGCTGTTGGACTATGCGGCCCACCAGAGCGGCGGCGCGGTCTTCGGCGGCACGGGCTCCGACCAACTGATCGAGGCCATGTCCGACCTGCTGGCGGAGGCCTATTGCAACATCGAAGGGGGCGCCAGCGTCGGCGGCCGAATCTGGCGCGATCTCGATGCCGACGGCACCCAAGATAGCGGCGAAAACGGCGTCTACGGTGTCACGGTGGAGCTGCTCGACAACACCCAGACCGTGATTGCTTCCGCCGTCACCGGCACCTCGGGCACCTATCGCTTCATCGATATCCCGGCCGGTAGCTACGACGTCCGGATCGATTCGGCGAGCCTGCCGTCGGAGCTGACCATCGCCACCTTCGATCCCGACGGTGTGGGCTCCGCGGACTCCTTCGCCGTGACCCTCGCCGCTTTTGACGCCATCACCGACGGGGACTTCGGTTACGGGGAGACCACCCCGAACACCCAACCGCTGACCGCCTGCGTCGACGACGACTTCAACGACGGCGTTCTGCAAGCGGATTGGCGGTCGACCTACCTGGGCAACGCCGACCAGGGCACGGTGGACGAGTCCAATGGCTCGCTCAAGCTCTCCGGTGACGGCACGACCCTCTTCGGCGCGTCCGACAACGGTCACTACTTGTACCGTCACGTCAACGGTGATTTCCGCGCCGAGGTCGACGTGGTCGACTTCCCGGTGGATCAAGGCGGCGCCTACCGCAAGGCCGGTCTGATGGTGCGCGACGGCTTCGGCAGCGCGGCTCCGCGGGTGATGGTGCAATTCGTTCCCCATTGGGCGGGCGGCAGTAGCACCGCTTTGCAATTCGGCTACCGCGGCACGGCCGGTGCGTCCGACGCGCTCTTGGCCACCAACGTGAACAACCTGCAGCTGCCGGTGCGCATCGCCATCGAGCGCCAGGGCAACCTATTCACCGTGGAATACTCCACCGACGGCGGCACCACGTGGATTCAGCCCACCGGCCAAGCCGGCGGCTCCATCAGCCTGAGCATGAGCCCGATTCTTTCCGTGGGTCTGGACGCGGTGTCCTACGACGCCGAGCTCGAGCTGACGGCTGAGCTGGACGATTGGAGCCTGTGCCCTCTGACGCCCTGATCGCTACCCAACGGCATAGCCAAAACAACGGCATAGCCAAAACAACGGCATAGCCAAAACAACGGCATTGCCAAAACAACGGCATTGCCAAAACCGGCTCGGGGTCTTGGGCCCCGGGCCGGTTTTCTTTACCCAGCCGGGTTGGCCGTTCAGCGAGCGACCTGCCCCGGTTTCAACACCCATTGGGGCTCGGTGGGCTCGCGACCTCCCGCGGAGTGATCGAGCGACGCTCCACGGAGCCGGGAATCGTGTGGGACGTCGCGGCACCAGGGCTGAACGCCGGCTCCCCGGGACCACCCACCAACCATGTGCCCGACCCGCGCCCTTCGCAGCCGGATCCCAATCCCGCCGACATCGCCAAGCCGCCGAGCCCGAGCCGATAGAAGAGTCGACGGCGATCGAAAAAGATGTGAGACGGCGTCACCCGCTCCATGGGATCTATCTTCGCCTCGTTGAGCGATTTTCTTTGGATATCTTTCATGGGCACAGTCCTCGGCGTGGCTCGGACGCGGGAAGCTTTCGTCTCACCGAGCCTACGGTTGGGCCAAGGAATTGGCCTCATCCAGGCCACCAAGCACCGACAGGCTCAACGACATCAGTGCAATGCAGTGTTTTGCGCGGTCCGAGAGAGGTACATCGAAAGACCGATCGGCGCCAGCAGAGGCGGCAACAACAACACTGCTTGCGCCAAAGCCGGGAGCAAATCCAAAGCACCGCTTTCGCTGAAAATAATCGCCGCAGCGCCCAAAACGACCCAAGGTAACGCCCCGCGATCCTCGGATCGTCGGCTCCACGCCAGGGCCGACGCGCCGCACAGCATCGGCACGAAAATTATCAAGCTATGGCTCCAGATGACCGGCATGCCCAACATGCCCAACAGACACAACAGCACCAGGTCGAGCCGTCGGTCCTGCCGCCGGCGAAGTCGCCACCAAGCCACCGAGCAGATCGCGCCGGTGAAAAGCACCAAAATCCACAGGGGCGAGCACTCAACGCCGAGGGTCTGCAAGATTCGACCGATCGATACCGCGCGAATATCCGTCAATGAGCTCGGGCGAGCCGCGGGCATCTCAAATAAGTAGGGAGACGGCGCGTTCAGCACCAGACTCGCCACCCCGGCAGAGATCGACGTCTTCAGCCACGGACGATGACGGGCCACCCAACCTCCCACCCCGAGGACGGCCACCGCCGGAACGGCAAACGGTTTGATCAACACCGAGCAGGCCAAGAGACAACCCGCCACCACCGGCCGTCGTTCCATGATCTCCAAAGCCGTCCACAACAGCGCAATGGCCATAAACGACACATTGGCGACCGCCACCCCCAGCTCGACCCCCGTCGACACCACCAGCAGCCCACCGACCAGGAACCAGACCTTTAGGGAATCGTTCCTGGAGGAATTGGCCCCCGTGCCACCGAATCGACGCCACCATCGCACCGCCCACCCCGCGATCACCAGCAGGGAGCAAAAGCTGAGCAGGCGCAGGAGAGCCCGGCTGCCTTCCATGCCGAGCCATCGGCTCGACCAGCTACCGAGATGGGCAAAGGCCGGCGGGTAAAGATAGCCGTCGACAGTGAAGGGAGAACGTCCCTGGGTAACCGCCTCGAAGGCCAGGAGATAAATCCCCTCATCCACCCGCGTCTCGGAATCCAACCAAGTGTCCCCGAAGCGCAAAAGCAAAAGCCCGGCGACGATCAAAGGCCCGACTACAGCCCTCCACGCGCCCCATCTTTCGACACCGGAAGTGGCCGTCCGCTCGGATTCAGCTCCGCGAGATGTTGGTCTTTCGATCGTGTTTCTCCCCAATGAGCCGCGATCATATCCCGGCTCCCAAAACCCGGCCGGTAGCGGCCCGGATCCAAGACCACAGGTTTCGATAGGATGGGGATCTGGGTCTTCCTACTGAAGTCTCAGATCTCTGCGTGCCGTGCTTCCACGGCCGATTTCGAGAGGATGCCCATGTCGAATGAGCCCGACCTGCCCCACGACTCCGCGGACGACGCGATTTCGCCGGAAATCACCCGGCTGCTGCAGAGTTGGACCTCGGGTGATGCCCAAGCCGCGTCGACGCTACTGGAGAAGGTCTATCGGGATTTGCGCAAACAGGCCGCGAGCTATTTGCGCCGAGAGCGCTCCAACATCACCTACCAGCCGACGGCTCTGGTGAATGAGGTCTACATGAAGCTCAGTGAGCAGGACCGCATTCAATGGCAGAGCCGATCCCATTTCTTTGCAATCTCCGCCCAGCTCATGCGCCGGATCCTGGTGGATCATGCCCGTGCTCGCCACAGTCAAAAGCGGGGCGGAGATCAGGTCAAGGTGCCGTTCGAGCTGGCTTTGGAAAAAGCGGAGGTGCGGCCCAGCGAGCTGTTGGCCCTGCACGACGCGCTGAAAGAGCTGGCGGCCGTGGACCCCATGAAGGCCCAATTGGTGGAGCTCCGGTTTTTCGGTGGCCTGCAATTTCAAGAGATCGCCAAGGTGCTCGACGTATCCTCTCCGACGGTCAATCGACATTGGCGGGTGGCGCGGGCATGGCTGTTCCGGCAGCTGAACGGCGAGGCGGGCTCCGAGACCGAAAATCCGCTTCCTTGAGTCGGCTTCCGCACAAAAAAATCCCGCCTTTCGGCGGGAGGAAAGGGACGGCGTTCGCCGTCTCGGAGCTTGTTTAACTTGTCTAAAACGTGCTGCTCGGATCAGCTCTGTCCGCTGGGGGTCGCCACCGCCAAATCGTAGGCAATCCACGCTTTCAGCAGCTCCAGCTTGGCCAGGGAGCTCTCGGTCCGCTGGCGACGAAGGGCCGCTTCGGCGACCAAGAGATCGTTGGTGGTCGAACGACCCGCCGAATTGCGCTCTTGCTCGACCCTGAGGGTTTCGCCGGCCAGCTCCGTGCCCCGGGCCCTGACCTCCACCGCCCTTCGAGCCACGGAAATCTGGGCCAAGGCATTTCGCACCTGAAGCTCAACCCCTCGGCGGAGCTCCACCAAATCGGCTCGCACCGCCGCTGCCTCGGCCTCGAAGGCCGCTCGTCGGGGAGCCCGTGTGCCTTTGGCAAAGGGCACCCAAGTGACGTTGACGGTTCCTTGGACCAGCTCCTCCGGGCGAAACGGATCGCCGTCGGACTGCTGTAGGCTGGCCACCGCTTCGAGCTTCGGCAGCCGTTCCGCCTTGACCGCCTTGGCCCGCAGCTCCAAGGCCCTGAGCTGAGCTTCCAAGGCCCGTAGATCATGCCTTGAGGCCAAGGCCGTGGAAATTGAATCTTGGAGGGAGGGCTCGAATTCGCGGTCGTGCTCGCCGTCCCATTTGGGCTCCGCCCCGCCATCGAGGCCGAGAGCCCGGCCGAGATCCGCCACCGCCACCTGCCGCTGCTCTGCCAAACGGCTTTGATCGAGCTCACCGGACTCCAGATCCAGCCGAACCTTCAGCACCTCGGCCTGCAAGATTCTTCCGGCTTCGACCCGCGCCTCCATCTCCTCCACCCGGGCCTTCAAGCTCTCAACAAAGGCTTGGGTCGCTTGGGCGGCCGCGTCGAGGGACAACACCGTCAGCCAAGCGTCCGCCGCTTCCGTCGCCAGCTCTTGACGCAGCCGCTGGGCTTGCAGACCACGGGCTTCGGCCACGGATTCCGCGGCCGGCGACTCGTAGAGCAGGTTTGAAGGATCGAAGATCGGTTGGCTCACCTGGAGCACCAAAGAAGTGCTGGTCCGATCACCGAGGGTAAATCCCCCGATGGGAGTTTCGAAATCGTAGTCACGATCTCGCCACACCCAATCTCCGACCACCGCCACAGAAGGAAGACGAGCGGATCGACGGCTCGCCACCGCGGTTTGCGCCGCGGCTTCCGCCCGCAGATCAGCGGCCTTCACCAAGCCTCGGAGGGCGGCCAGCTCCATGGCTTCGGCGAGGGTCACGGCTCGCAAGGGCTCGTCCCGGCCGGTGGCAGGCTCGACGGAGCCATCGATATCGACGGCTTGCTCCGTTTCATCCCCATGGTTTGGCGAGCCCGTGGCCGCGGCCGCAGGATCGACCCACACCAAACCCGTCACAATCACCACGAAAGCGATCGAAGCCGCCGCCAGGGATCTGCGCCCCATGCCCAAATTCTTCCAGCTCGGACGAACGAAGAAGAGCTTGTAGAGGGCCGGGATCACCAAGAGGGTGAGCACCGTCGAAGCCATCAACCCCGAGATCATCGCCCAGGCCAAGGGCGGCCACAGGGTCGCGCCGGAAAACGCCAAAGGCGACAAACCGGCCACAGTGGTGAGCATGGTGAGCAGGATCGGACGCGCCCGGCGTTTCACCGCCTCGGTCAAGGCCTCATCGATATCGGCACCTTCTCGACGCCGGGTTTCGATCACATCCAACAGCACGATCGCGTTGTTCACCACGATGCCCACCAGGGAAATGACCCCGAGCATCGACATGAAACCGAAGGGTTGGTTCGAAAGGATCAGCCCGGGCACCACGCCGGTAGCCGCCAACGGCACCGTGGCCATGATGATCGCCATGCGCCGGAAGGAATTGAATTCCAACAGCAAAAAGAAGAGCAACAACAGCAGACCCAGTGGCATCTTCTGCAGAATCGCGGCGTTGGCTTTGCCCGACTCCTCCAGCTCGCCGCCGAGCTGCAAACGCACTCCCGCCGGCAGATCGAGCTCCGCCAGCTTCGGCTCGAGCTTTTGCGAGACCCGCTGCGCGGTGACCCCTTCCGCCAATTGGGCCTGGACCTTGACCACCCGATTTCGGTGCTTGTGGTGAACCGCCGCTGGGAGCCACTCCACCTCGAGGGATGCCACCTGCTCCAAGGGCACGGGCTGCCCGCCGGGCACGGCCACGTCGACGGTGGAGAGGTTATCGGCGAGGAATTTCTCCCCTTCCGACGACCGCACCTTGATCGGAATCGGGTCCTCGCTGACCCGATATTGCCCGATCTCCATACCCAAGGTGCGACCGAGAAGGGCTTGGGCCACGTCCGTCCGCGCCAAGCCGTGACGGGCGGCGGCCGCATCGTCGATCTCGAAACGCACCGCCGGCGCTCCCAGGCTGAGATCGTGGCGAACATCTCGGGTGCCTTCGATCGAGCGCAGGGCCGCCAACACCTCGTCGGCCACCCCTTCCATTTCTTCGAAGTCGTGACCGACCACCATGATCTCCACCGGCGCCTCAATGGGCGGACCTTGCTCCAAACGTCGTGCCACCACCGCCGCTTCGGGGACCTCCAACCGAACCCATTCCCGCACCCAATCGATCACCGGCTCCACGGACTCGAAGGCATCGGTTTCCGCCACCAACATGGAGCGGTGGGGCGAATTGGGCCGAGACAGCAGGTTGTAATAGAACTTCGGGCCGTTGCGACCGACGAAGGTGCCCACCGACTCGACGTGGACATGTCGCATCAAGGCCGCTTCTAGCCGCTTGGCCACGCCGTCGGTGGTTTCGATGTGGGTGCCTTCGGGCATCTCCAGCTCGACGATCACGGTTTTTCGATCGGAAGCGGGAAAGAATTTCACCTCCACCCACCGGGCGCCGAAGACGGTCAGCACCAACAACAGAGCCGCGCCCATCAATACCCAGCCGGAGCGACGCACCGCGAGCGCGGCGATGCTTTCGGGCATCTTGGAAAATCGGCTCTCGCGGTTGGCTTTCGGTCGTGCCTTGAGCATCAGCTCCGAAAGCACGGGGGTCACCAAAATGGCGAAGAGGTAGCTGACGGTGAGCGACAACATGATCATCACCGGAATCGTGCGGGTGAAATCAGACGTGTTGCCCTTCGCGATCAGCATCGGAACAAAGGCCGCCAGGGTAGTGCCGGTCGCCGTGCCCAGGGGCACGGCCAGCTCCTTGACCGACACCACCGCAGCTTCGTGCACGGGGATGCCTTGGTCGAGGCGATATTGGATGTTCTCCACCACCACGATGGCGTTGTCCACCAACATGCCGAGGGCGATCACCAGAGCGGCAATGGAAATTTGGTGCAGCACACCGCCACCGGCGGCGAAAATGCCGATCGAGCCGAAGGCCACCAACGGCACCACCAACGCCACCACCAAACCGAGCCGAAGGCCCATCGCAATGAAGAGGATGCCGGCGACGATCAAGATGCCCAAGCGCAGAGAGCCGGTCAGCTCCTGCAAACGGCTCTTGACCAAGTCCGGTTGAAAGATCATTTCCTCGATCGACACCCCATCCAACCGTCCGGCCGCGGCCTCGACCGTCTCCCGGACCTGGTCGCCGAAACGAACCCGGTCAATGCGATCCTGGGGCACCACCGCCACGCCGATGGCCGGCTCCCCATTCCAACGCATGATCTCTTGCTCGGGCTCGGCCGGTCCCCGTCGCACTTTGGCCAGCTCGCTCAACGGCACCGATGAGCCCGAAGGCAGCAGGATGGGTGTCTCCCGCAGCTCCTCCAGGGAACGCAGCTCCGTTTGGGGTCGTAGGTTGGCGGTTTTTTCACCCAAGTAGATCAAACCGCCCGGCACGATCCGGCTGCGCTGGGCCAGCTGCAAGCCGAGCGCGCGGGGGTTGAGACCCAAACGACGGGCCGTGGCGTCGTCGTATTCGATCGTGATCTGCTCACCGGGATCGGCGACGAGCCTCACCTCTTTGACCCCGTCGAGGGAAAGTAAATCCCGCTTCAGGGTCTCGGCGGCGTGTAAAAGTGCCAACGGATCAGGGGATCCGACCAAGGCGTAAACGATGGCTTCTTGGGACACCAAGTCGTCGTCGAGCTCGGGATCGTAAACCCCGGAAGGGAATTCGCGCCGGGCCTCGTCGATGGCGTCTTCCACCTCGTCCCAAGCCGCGTCCGTGTCGTAGACCGTTTCCAACAGCTCCACGTGCTGGATGGCGACACCGGCGCGGGCGGTGGAATCCACGTAGTTGATGGTCGACACCTCGGCGAGATGCTCTTCCAAGGGCTCGACCACCATGCGCTCGACGGTCAGCGCGTCCGCGCCGGGAAATACCGTCACGATCAAGCCGTCACGATGGGGAAATTGCGGGTCTTCCTCCCGCGGCATGGTCAGCCAGGAGCTGAATCCCGCCACCGCCAAGAGCAACGTCGTGGCAATCACCAGCCGACGACGTTGTAAGATGCCGTCCAACAGCTTCATCACCGATCCCCCTCGGTGGATCCCTCGACCGGTTCCACAGGCTCACCGTCGAGCAGACCTCGCTGCCCCCCTACGACCACCCGATCGCCGGGGGACAGCTCCCCTTCGACCACCACGGAGTCGCCGATCAAGGCCCCCACCTCGAGCCGAACCTTTTCAACCCGATGGCCACCTTCGGCCGCAACGACTTTGAATAGGGCGGGTTGTCGCCCTCCGGGATTGATCACCGCTTCCACCGGCACCGTCATCGCTTGATCCGAGGTCAACGAAATCCTCAGCTCGGCGGTCGCGCCGACCACCAGACTCGGATCCGCAGCCAACCGTGCGACCACCGGGAAGAGCCTGCCGGCACCCGCGGCGGTCCGGCCCACGGAATCGATGGTGGCGTCGAACGGCTTGGGCCCCTGATGGGGCAAGAACACAGCTGCGGAATCCCCTTCGGAGATCCGAGGCACGACGCTCTCGGGCACCTCGACCTCCACCTCCAGATCACCGTCGCCGGAGAGCACCAGGACCGGCCTGCCCGGCGACACAAATTCCCCGGGCTCAAAAAACACCTCGGTCACGGTGCCCTTGAAGGGGGCTTTGAGCCGAGTCTCGTCGCGCAATCGCTCCGCTTCCCGCAAACGGGCGCCGGCCGCGTCCTCGCCGGCCCGCAGGGCTTGCAAGCCGGCTTCCACCTTTTCCAGCTCCTCCGCGGTCGCGGCCTTTGCGGACAAGAGCTTGCGAGCACGCTCAGCGTCCCGCTCTGCTTGGGCGCGGCGGGCCTGGAGCTCAGCCAAAGCCCCTTGAGCTCCGGCCACCGCATTCTCCACCTCTAGGCCGTCGAGCCGGGCGAGCACGGCGCCCTTCTCCACCACATCCCCGACCTCCACCGGGCGGGCGACGATGCGCCCCCCCAGCGAGAAGGCAAGGCGCGCTCGTTCGACCGCTTGGGTGACGCCGGAGAATCGCAAATCCCGCTGACTGGAAGCGGAATCGACCCTGCCAATTTCTACCCGCTTGGTCGGCGCCTTACGGCTGTCCGAGCTCACCGCCGGCTCTGAAACTCCGGTCATGTAGACGGCGGCGATGAACGTGGTGAGACCCACCACGACGTTTCTATGTCTGTTGAGAATCGAGAGGATCACGATTTTTCTCCAATAAATCGGCCGACCTGACTATGAACTGGCCAACCGGTCAATATCGACAACAACATACCTCTACGCGGTGATTCATCCAGGGTTGCATCGAATCGAGAATTCAGGTCCGGCGAGGTTAGGTTTCGGTCTCAGGGATCACTCGGTCTCATCCCTCGGAGCACGGACCCCTTCAAAGAAAATCTTCACCATATCCCGCAGATATCGCTCGTCCAAACTTGGGCCATCGATTTCGGAATCGACCATCGAGAGAGTCAAACAGTGGCTTTGGAACCAAGAAAAGGGCAGCGCAATCAAGGTTTTGATAATGAAAAACGGCTCCAGATCTCGCCGAATCCGCCCTTCTTCTTGCGCTTCTTGAATCTTTCGGATGCCGATTTCGAAGAGCTGCTTCTCAGGATCCGCCGCGCATTGGCTGTCTTCCTCCTCCACAAAGCGCCAGCCCATGAATCGCACGGATTTGGGATCGTTTTGCAAGAACCGGAAATACGCGACCAAAGACTCTTCCAACAAGGTCTCAGTGGATTCGGATTGCTCCAAGAGCTGCATTTGAAGGTCGAAGTATTCTTTGAAGTGACGATCCTGAACCGCTTGCCAGAGCTCTTCTTTCGAGCCGAAATGGTGATGGATCAAGCTCTTGGTCACCTCGGCTCGCCGAGCCACCTGGCTGATCGAGGTGGCCGCCGGCCCATGGCAAGTGAAGAGATCCTCGGCCGCATCCAAGATAGCTTTGCGCGTGGCCTCTGGATCCCTCCGGCGCCGAAGATCCGCGGACTCTTCTTCCTCCGGTGACGCTTTGGGAGGGGTGTCGCTGAGATAAATGGCCATAGCGCTCGCTTTCTGGGCTTCTGAAGATTTCGGTCCGCGAACCGGTCGGCCTATTAACTGACCGGTCGGCCAATAATAATTGGTAAGGAATCTGAGGTCAAGCGGTGAACCAACCCACGGGCTTTGGTAGTCTGACCCTTGGACCGAAAGAGAGTCCAGTGAGCCGTCATTCGAATCGGAGGTGATGTATGTGTGGGATTGTAGCGATGTTCTCCCAGGGAGGGACCCTACGGCGAGAACGTCTCGCGGCGGCCGTCTCCTCGATCGAGCACCGCGGCCCGGACGGTGAGGGTCTGTGGCTCTCGCCGGATGAAAAGGTAGGGCTCGGGCACCGTCGGCTTTCGATCATCGATCTCGAAACCGGTGCGCAACCGATCTCCGACGACGATGGGCGGGTGATCGTCGTCAACGGAGAGCTCTATGACTTCGAGCGGATTCGAGAGCGCCTCCAGCAAGCGGGCCACCGATTCCGCACCGACTCCGATAGCGAAATTGCCTTACACCTTTTCGCCGAGCACGGCTCCGGATGTTTTCCACATCTGCGCGGAGAATTCGCTTTTGCCCTATTCGACCCCAACCTGAAAGTTCTTTTTGCGGCCCGCGACCGATTCGGCATCAAACCCCTTTTCTATGCCCAGCACGACGGAGTGCTTTACCTCGCTTCGGAGATCAAGGCCCTCTTCGCCGCCGGCGTGCCGGCGAGATGGGACCTCGAGTCCTATTGGGACCGAGGATTCCTGCTCCGAGATCGCACCCTCTATGCCGGGGTGCACCAAGTGCCGGCAGGATATGCTCTCATCGCCACGGAATACGGCGTGCGGCTCGAACGGTATTGGGACTTCTCCTATCCTGCTGCCGAGGATTCGACCTTGGAGACCTCACGCCAAAGCGAGCAGGAGAGGGTGGCCGAGCTGCGCCGATTGTTGGATGAATCGGTGGGGCTGAGGCTGCGGGCGGATGTGCCTGTGGGAGTCTATCTCTCCGGAGGGTTGGACTCTTGCACCGTGCTCGGCTTGGCGGCACGGTTGCACAACGCCCCCGTCGATGCGTTCACCCTGTCGTTCGAGGACATTTCCAGCGGCAATCCGGTCTTCGACGAGGGGGACATCGCCCGCGAGATGGCCGAGAGCACCGGCTCCCACCTCCACCTCCTGAGGGTCAGCCAAAAAGATCTGGCAGACTCCTTCGCCGATGCCGTTCGACACGGCGAGACCATCTGCATCAACGCCCATGGAGCGGCCAAATTCCTGCTCAGCCGGATGGTCCGGGATCACGGCTACAAGGTGGTCTTGACCGGCGAAGGCGCGGACGAGGTCTTCGGTGGTTATGCACCGTTCCGCCAAGACATGTTGCGGCACAACAACGAAGGTCAGGATCCGGACACCCTGCAACGTTTGCTCGCCATGTTGGAGGACACCAACGCCGTCAGCTCTTTGGTGATGGCCGAGGAAGATCCGGAGGCCGCGGGTTGGTTGCGTCGGGAGCTGGGATTCGAGCCTGCCCATCTGGCGGCCCTGCGGCCGTGGATGAGCCAGCTCTCGCGGCTTTGTCGGGACGGTTTCGGCGAGATGCACTACGAAACCATGATCGATCGCTGGCTCGTTCACCTCGGCAACACAGCCCATCTCGCCGCCATCGAGCCGGTCCACGCCTCCATGTACCTGTGGTCGAAAAGCATGTTGGTGAGCTACATCCTGGTCAATCTGGGGGATCGCATGGAGATGGCCCACTCCATCGAGGGGCGGGTTCCCTTCCTCGACCACCACTTGGTGGATCGGGTCACCCAATGGCCCGTCCACACCAAGATTCGGGGCATTACCGAGAAGCACATCTTGCGGGAAGCCGTGCGCGATGTGCTGACGGACACGGTCTATCGTCGGCAAAAGCACCCCTTCACCTCGCCGCCTAGCACCGCGGAAACCGACGGCGCCCTCTTCACCTTAGCCCAAGACACCCTGCGCAGCCGGCAGATGGCGGACCAGCCCTTTTACGATCCGGCCAAGGTGAGCCACTTCCTCGACAAGCTCAAGGGCTTACCTCCCGGTCCCCGGCTCGGGGCCGACGCACTGGTGATGGAGATTCTCAGCCTGGCTACCCTCCAAGGCTGTTTTTCGCCCTCCGCGTGACCACTATGCCGATCGATCCCTTCCACGCCGAGAGGTATCTTCCCGCCACGGGCCTTCAGGACTTCGTCCAGGCCCTCGAGGCTTGGCTCTTGCCGGGTTGGGAAACCAGCCTGCAGATGGAAGATCCGCTGACCCAAACCCTCGAAGAGGTGGCGACCTCCTTGGTCGATCAGCGGGCCAGAGACCTCGCGCTGGCCCGTTTGCCGGAGGCGTTCACGGAAGCTCCGTCACCGTGGATGATCGAACGCCTGGGTTTTCACCAATGCCATATCTTTCCGTTGGTTTCGGGCGAGCGCCCCTTTGGGCGACTGCTGCTCTTCGCGGAAGCCGACACCCGCCGGCTCGGTCGAGATCGTGAGCAACAAATTGAGCAGCTATGCTCCGAAGCCGCCGCGGATCTCGAGCGAGCCCGAGCCCACCACGAAGACGAAAAATTTTCGGAGCGGCTGCGAAAGATCACAGAGACCGAGCTGGCGATTCGCTTCTCCGGTGCCGCCTTGCGTCTCTGTGAGTGGCTGCGCGCCACGGTCATCCTCGGCTATCGTGGCAATGAGCTGAAGATCCTCGAAGCCCGGCACGGCAGTCGTAGACAGGAGCGCTTTCTCTATCGAAAGCTGCCCTTCGAAGGCACCCACCTGGCCAAGCTGGCCGCCGGCATTCAGACCGGCGCTCCGGCCGTGCTGGACGCAAGCAGCTTCCGCCGATACGCAGAGGGTGAGGCCCTGGCGCCTTTGGTCAGGATGCTTGAAGACGCTCAAGTGGAGACCCTGCCCTTGGAGTCCGCCGGCCGCTTGGTAGGCTCGGCGGTGCTCTTCCACGGACGTGCCCCGACGGGCGCGGAACGGGCCGCCATCGGACGGCTGTCGGACTCCCTGGCATTTTCTTTGGATCGCATCCGACCAGAGCGCCGTCGCGCTTCGGGATTGCTCTATCTCCAGGGCTTGCTCCGCTCCTCCCGCGGCGGTGCGTTGGTCGACGTGCTCAGGACCGTCGTCGAAGAGATCATCACCTTTTTAGGGGCGGACGCGGGCATCCTCGCCCTGGTCGATACGGAGACCGGCACGCTCCTGCTCTCCGAGCACGCGGGATACGGCCACGACGCCCAGCTGCCCAAATCCATCCCTTTCCACCAACAAAAGAGCAGCTCGATTCTGGCCCACGTCTTCCGCACCGGAGAGCCGTACGCGGCCCCGGATATTCGAGCCTCCTCCATCTACTTGGCCGCCGACCCGTCGATTCGCTCGGAAATTGCCGTGCCCCTGAGGTTGCACGGCGAGACCGTGGGTGTGGCCATGGCCTCGAGCCGCCTCCCCGACACTTTCCACACCGACGACAGCGCTAGATTCCAGCTGCTGGCGGATCAAATCGCCGTCGCCATCGACGATGCGCGGTTGTTGGATGATCTCCGGGCGCAGCGCCAAGAGGAGGCGATCCAGCGCCAACATCGGCATTTCGGTTTTCACCCCTCGGTGCACGCCGAGGATGTGGAGTATCACTTCGGCAACCTCGTGGGTGAGCCGTCCGGGCCCATGGGCCGGGTTTACCGCACCATCGAACGGGTCGCCGGACGCGAGCAGGACATCGTGCTCATTCTGGGCGAAACCGGCAGCGGCAAGGAGATGATCTCCCACGCCATCCACAACGCGTCACCGCGCCGCAGCCGCTCCCTGGTGGCGACCAATTTCGCGGCCTTGGGGGGCGACCCGAATCTCATCCAAAGCGAGCTCTTCGGCCATGAAAAAGGCAGCTTCACCGGTGCGGTCCGCCGACGGAAGGGCTGTTTTGAGAAGGCCCACGAATCGTCCCTCCTGATCGACGAGCTGGGGGACATCACACCCGCTGTGCAGGTCAAATTGCTCCGGGTCTTGGGACGAAGCTCCAAGCGGGAATTTCAACGGCTCGGTGGTGAGCAAGAGCTTTCCTGCGATGTGAGGGTCTTGGCGGCGACCAACAAGGACCTGCGAGCTGAGATGGCCGCCGGCCGTTTTCGGGAAGATCTCTACTATCGCCTGAGCGCCCTGGTGGTCCGGATTCCGCCCTTGAGGGACCGCCCCGGCGATATCCCCTTGTTGGTCCGGCATTTCACGCCGCGGCTGACCAACAATCTACCCCTTCGGATCGCCAAAGGAGTGGACGAGGAGCTGGCCGCCTACGACTTCCCGGGCAACATCCGCCAGCTGGAGAGCGTGCTTCTGCGCGCCATCGTGATGTTCGGCAATCCCGACGAGCTGACCAGGGAAGACGTTCGCCACGCTCTACAAATCGAGGAAGAGGCCTCTGGAGAGCTCCCGGGATCCGCCACGCCGACCCTTATCTGCCCGGACCCACCTCCACCGGATTGGTTTTGGCAGGAAGTCTACGAGCCCTGGAAAGAGCGACGGCTCAGCCGGGAAGCGGTCGAAGGCCTATTACGTCGGCAACTCGCCGGCCAACAGGGCTTTTATTCTCGGGTCGCGACCCGATTGGGCGTCGCCAAAGTCGACTACCAGCGCTTCATCGACTTCCTCAAACATTCGGGCCTCAAAGTCGACCACCGACCATTTCGGTGATCTCGCACCCTGGCCGGCCTCCGAGTGGGCGAATACAAGATTCGCGATCTCGACCAGCAGGGGCGATCCTTGTGATCGCCCTTGCCGAACCCGTAGGGGCGATCCTTGTGATCGCCCTTGCCGAACCCGTAGGGGCGATCCTTGTGATCGCCCTTGCCTCTAAGGCCACTCGACGCGGCGGGAGTTGAACCAGGCGTCCAGACAACGTACCTTGCCGCCGGCTACGGACCATTCGTGGGGCTCGTGAAAGTGGCCGAGCGAGAGGGAGTCGTACCCTTCAGCCAGGCGTCGCTCCGCATACTTTCGAATCGGCTCCTCGGGGATCCGGCGCCGATGTTTGAAGTTGGTCTTGGCCAGCTTCTCTTCCGTGGAACGGACCAGCTTCTGGGCGAGACCGGAAGGCAGCCCCAAGATCAACAAGCGGATGGGGGCGCTTTTGGAAAGCCATCGCCAAAACAGATATTGGCGATCCCGGTCGTTTAGGCCGTCACCGTGCACACATAGGTGCCGACGTCCGTCGATCTCGAAGGAGACTTCCAAAGCGATTTGGTCGAAGGCGTCGGCATAGGGGCTGCCGATGAGAAAGAAATCCCGATTGCCTTCCACGTAGTCCACTCGAACTCCCTGCTCCCGCAGGCGCCGCAGCTCGGGCACGACCTTGCGAACCTCTGGGGTCTCGAACTTTCGGCTTCCCACCCAGACGTGGAAGATGTCGCCCAGCAGAATCAGGTGCTTGCAGCCTTGCCCCGGGAGAGCCCTGATCTGCTCGATGAATTGGTCGCCATCTCCCCCGGGACCGCCGAGGTGGGAATCGGCGATGATCGCCACACTCAAACGTGACCTCCGATCAAACGATGGTCAGCTTGGGACGTTTCGGCTCAGCGACCTGAGAGACCACGGCCTCGGCGACTTTTTGAAAAGCCTCGGCATAAACACTGTCCGGCTGGGTCACCACGATCGGCTCACCGGAGTCACCGCCCTCGACGATCGCCGGATCCAGCGGAATCGCCCCGAGGAACGGTGCGCCGAGCACGTCGGCGATCCGCTTGCCTCCGCCCCGTTTGAAGATCTCGATCTCTTCCCCACAGCAGGGGCATTTGAAGCCGGACATATTCTCGATGACACCGGCGACGGGCACGTCGACTTTGCGGAACATACCCAACCCTTTTCGCGCGTCGATCAGGGCAACATCTTGGGGGGTGGTCACGATCACCGCCGCGGAGAGGGGCACCCGCTGGGTGAGGGTGAGCTGAGCGTCACCGGTTCCCGGGGGCAAATCGACGATCATGAAGTCGAGGCGTCCCCAATTCACCTGACCGAGCATCTGCTCGATCGCCCGCATGACCATGGGTCCGCGCCAGATCACCGGGGTGTCGATATCCACCAAGAAACCCAGGGACATGATTTTGACCCCGAATTTTACGAACGGCGACAGGCTCTGGCCATCGGTCCGGGGTTTCTCGTGGATGCCGAACATCATCGGCATGGACGGGCCGTAGATGTCCGCGTCCAGCAGACCGACCCGATGTCCTTGAGCGGCGAGGGTCACCGCCAGGTTGGCGGACACCGTGGACTTGCCCACTCCGCCCTTGCCGGAGGCCACGGCGACGATATTCTCCACGCCGGGAAGCAGCTTCGGATCCGCGGTCACACCCGACTTGACCGCCTCCCGCTTGGGCGGCTCATTCACATTGAGCCTCGCTTCCGCGGCGCTGATTCCCTCCACAGCGGCGACTGCGGCCTCAGCTTCGGAGCGCACCTGTTCCGCCGCTTCAGGATTGTGGGTCGACATCTCGAGCGAGACCGTTGCCACAGCACCTTCCACCGTCACTGAGCGGACAAATCCAAAAGAGACGATATCGCGGCTCATTCCCGGATATCGAACCGCCTTGAGGGCATCCCAAACCAGCCCTTCGAGATCATTGGCCATATCTTGAACCTTTCTGGGGAATCTACATCTGCGGAGGGAACCGGCGTCGACGCCGATCGGCAAAGGATATACCAATCCACGAACCCAGCCCAAACCCTCCCTACCTGAGCTCATACCGGGTACTTTTCGAGAGTCGCAAAAGACAGACGCCCCGACGAATCGGGGCGTCTTTCAGCGCTTCTGAGCGCGCGCGGAAGGAGCACTGCGGGCGTGCCCACAGCGTTCACTAGAAGACTACTGCACGGTGATGGTCTTCGTGTCGTTGGGCGAGCCGCCCCGCACCGATGCCCTCACCGTGAACGAGGTGATCCCAGCCGGAATCGTATTGGCTTGGAATGTGATCGTCACCTCCGCGATTCCGTCGGAACCAGTTGCTTTCGAGCAGCCCGTCTCCGAGCAATCAAAGCTCAACGAAGCTCCGGAGCCGTCAACGGCATTGAAGGTCACAATCTCGTTTGACACCCGGTTGCTTCGGCTATCGGTCACCAACGCCGACAACGTGATGCTGGATTCGGTAGTCCGGGTCACAACACTCGTGCTCGGAGTCAAGCTCACCGCGGCAGGAGCGTCGCGGATCTCGATCGCTGCCGTCGCGGTTTCGCTGTTGCCCACAAAGCCGCTCACACCGCCGGAGCCGGGCACATTTCCCGCCTGGAAGAAGACCGTTCTGCGGCCACCCGACACGCCCACCTGCAGGCTGGAGGTGAAATTGCCGGTGGAGGAAGTGCTCAGGGTCCCCAAGTTGCCGTCGAGGAATACTGTCTGCTGGCTCGTGATGAGATTGTTGTTCTCATCACGTATGGAGATGCTGATCTGCGACTGCTGAAGCACGTCTACGATTCGCGGATTGGCGACCAGCTCCAACTGCGGTTTGCGAGTGGTGCCGAAAGTCACTTCCACGGTGGCGTCATCGCTCGATCCCACGGAAGCCGTCACCGTCGCGGTGCCAGACTGGCTGGAGGTCAGCGTGGTGCTCACGATACCGCCGTTATTCGTCGAAAGCTGTAGGGCGGAATCGCCGAGTGTGCCGAGGGTCGTACGCACGTTCACCGTACCCGTGGTCAACGGGGCACCGTCCGCTTGCCGAGCCGTCATGGTGATGGTGGAGGTTCCGTTGAGCGCTACGTCCGACGGATTCGCATCCAAAGTGATGGTCGGGTTATCTTCGGGATTCAGTCCGATACGTACGTCAGTGGTCGCCGAGGCGCCCTCTCCTCCGCTGGTCAGGGCCACAGTAATCGTCGCCGTCCCCAACCTCCCGTCGCTCTCCAGCTGTGCCGTGGCTCTGCCGGCCTCACCCACCTCGACGATATTGCCCGGAACCAAGGCACCGTTCGTTTGACGGACCATGATCCTGCCAATGGTCGTCGTGATGGTCAGCTGAGTGCCCGGGTTGAGGGGATTGCCGTCCGGGCGAAAACCCGTGATCGAAATCGTGGAAGAGCCGTCGAGATCGATCTGGCTCGGGCTGGCGGACACGGTCAAGGTGCTGCCCGTGGGAGCAATGGGATTATCGGCGCTGTCGCAACCGAACAGATAAGCGCCCAAAAGCAGAAGCGCGGTCAGAATGGCCAGTCGTCTCTTCATGGATAGATCTTTACCTGATTGCTGGAAACTGATTGCCGGTAACCCGGTTAATTCCCGGAGCCTGGTTGATTGCCGGAATCCGGTAGCTGGGAAGGCGGATGGTCGGGAGGTCTTTTCGACGCTTCGAAGGCAGTATACGGATAGAGCCGAGCAAGCGTCTAGCCGATCCAGAAACGATCGGCGATTTCCCTTTCACCTGCACTCTCAACACGGCGAAGGGCGGTCCCGAAAGACCGCCCTTCTTCAGATTTCTCTAAACCGAACACTCATGGAGTAATCGTGAACAGCGCGTCCCCCCCACAAGATTCCCCATCCTCGTTCGTACACCTAACGTAAATGGTGAAGGTATCGAAACTGGTGAAGGTATGGGTCCCGAAGAAGGTGTCCAGGTCTTGAGCAGGCGCTAGACCCGGACCTTCATTGTCAAACCACCAAGCGATCGAGCTTTCGACAATCGCAGCATCCCCTCCCAGGGGCGCAACCGTGAATGTGTAGGGTCCCAAAGAGCCGGCCTGAGCGGTGGGAAGTCCCAAAGAGACACCGACCAAGCCGCCGCCACCGCCGCCGCCACCGCCACCACCGCCACCGGCGGTACACGCATCTCCCGTCGGGAAATAACCAAAAGCGTTGCTGAGTGTATTGCTACATCCTGTATTCAGGTTGGTTACCTGCACGTTGACGAAGGCTACACCGGCAGCGCACTCCGCAGTCGTGAAACCACCAGTATAGGCAGGCACTGTAACGGTAATTTCTTCGCCGAAGGCCCCGCCAATGGATTGGATACCGGCCGGCAAACCGTTGAAGGTCACACGGATCGGTGGATCAAAGCCCACGGCATAACCGCGACCGACACCGACGATGGTCCGTATGTCGCCCGCAACACCCGTGTTCTCGCCAAGGAAGCCAAGAACCTGAGGACGCACGGGCCGATACGTAAATGCCGGCCCGGTCGTCGTTTCGTTGGTCTCAAGGTTGACCACCCGCGTGGTACCGGATTGATTAGAGCAACCGATGTTCGCGCCGACAGTGCGGAAGAGGATCTCCGTACCCGAGACTGAGACCACTTGCTGGGCCAATGCGCCAGCTTCTACCGCCACCGGCTCCTCGAAGCCTTGGCCGAATATGGTGACCTCGTCACCGCCGAGGTACTCACCCTCGTTGGGACGGATCGACGAGATAAACATCTGGCCGCCGGCTCCGCCGTATTGGAAGGCACCCGACAAGGTGGCCTGTTGACCGCTGGTGGGATCCCTTACGATCAGGCTGACCCGACTGTTGGCATTCGGTGCATTCGGACCCGTAGCCGACGGTGTGATCACTTCCATCCGGGTCGGCGTGATCGACAGCACCGTCGCCTCGATCAACGGACCGTTGGTGAAGTAGACCTGAGCCTCGTTACCGAAGCCCTCACCGCGAACCGTAACCTGGGTGCCACCTTCGTTCGGACCCTGGGTCGGGCTGATGGAAATCAGCTTGAGGGTCGTGGTGCCCTGGGTCGAGCGGGTATACGTGAAGGCGCTCGCCAAGGAGTCCGTGGCGGTCGGATTGCCGTTCTCATCAAATCCATTCTCAACCGTCACGGTTGCGGCGGCATTCTGACCGGAAGCCAAGTTGATCGCCGGTGTGCGCGCGGTGATTCGGGTGCTGCTCTGAACATTCGTATTCTCCGCCACCAAGGTGCCGAAGGAGCCGGTGAGCAGGACGCGAGCCGGGGAGACAAATCCGGAGCCGGAAATGATCAGGGTGGTGCCACCGGAAGGCGGACCCACGCTCGGGCTCACAGAAGACACCTGGAACGGAGCGGCCTGAACGTCGATCATCTGGATTCGGGCGGAGCCGAAGCTCGACTCGATTTGGGCCCGAACGATAATCGTGGTGTCGAAAGCGACGGTTCCGGTCACCAGGGTCGCCCGGGATTGCCCCGCCTCATCGAAAACGATCGGCACGGAATTACCGGCCTGACCATCGTTGGTGGTCAAGGTGCCGTTGGTCGTGCTCAGTAGAGCCGTGGTGCCGGGTGCAACGATCTGATTGTTGTCCGAGCGACGAGCCGAGACGAGGATTTGCGCGGTGCCCGAGCCGGCGTTCAGATCGAATTCGGCCGGGTTGGCCGTGACCGAAATCGTCCACGTCGAATTGTTGGTGTTGTCGGTCACCGGAGGGGGATTCCTCGCCTCAACCGGTCCCGTCACATCGTCCGAGTCGCAGGCTCCCAAGAAGAGAGCCAAGATCATCACGATCCCGGATAGAAGGTTGATGACTGGATTCTTTTTGCTACGCATTTCGGGTCTCCGTCTCTCGTTTCGCTTGTCCATGGCCGGCCGTAGCATCAGAAGGTCGTCGTCAGAGAAGGCACGAACTCGAAGGTTTGAGCGCGCGGAACACTGGACACGTCCACACCGGCCAGCGTTTGCCCAAAGACCCGCATTTGTACATTCAATTTGATGATCGAGGCACCGGTTTCGGAGTCCACCGCACCGTTCTGGAACAGCAGGTCCGCCAACGGCTCACCACGGAGCTGCTCAACGGTCATGACCGGCAGACCGGTGTAGCTGAGCTGTCCACCGGCAGGCACCGTTCCAACCACGTTGTATACAAAGGGCAGAGGAACGCGAGTACCCGTATCCACTCGGGTGTAGGTGAGCTCAATGGTGTTCAGCTGAACATCCATCAGTGATGAGGAGCCACCACCGGGTCTGGAGATCACACTGTTGATGGTCACCTGATCGAGGGCCAACAAGTCGGTGTCGTTGACGCCTACCCGGAAGGTGGAGTCATCGAACTCAACCTCGAGCAAGACCCCGCCCGTGTCCGTTTCACCGACTCGTTCGGTGCAACCGGACAAGATCAGAAACAACGTGATTGCAATCAGTTGAAGTGCTGCTTTCATGGACTTTCCCCTGGAGCTTTCCACGTCTTCGGGATCAGAATTGGATGATTCGAGGCGTGATGAAGATCATCAGCTCGTTGTTGTCGTCACTACGATTGCGGTTCTTAAACAGGTGCCCGAGAATCGGCACCCTCGCCAGGCCGGGGACCCGGTCTTGGCTTTGGTTCGACGACACCTCGTAGATACCGCCGATGACCGCGGTCGCACCATCGCGCACACGAACTTTGGTTCTCGCGTCTCGGGTGGAGATCGGAGCACCGCTGGCGCCTACGAAGAGCAAGCCGAGCTGCGGAATTCGCTTGGCGACGTTGATGTTGAGCACCACGGTTCCGTCCGCCGCGACCTGTGGGGTGACCCGCAAGCGCAGGGTGGCGTTGACGAATTGAACCGAAACGGTTCGATCCGACACGGTTTGGATCGGGATCTGAACGCCACTTTGGATAGAAGCAGAGTTGTTGTTGAGGGTCGTGATCCGCGGCGCCGAAACGATGTTGATCAGACCTTCGGCTTCCGCCGCCACCAGCTGGGCATTCAACCGGAACGTGTCCAGAATGTTGCCCATGGCGAAATTCAAGAAGCCGGTGGAGCCACCCGTGATCAAGCCGACGCCACCGTCACCGCTGACGTTATTCGGGAATTGAAGACCCGTGGTGTTGCCGTTCTGATTGTTGGCGGTGAAGTTGAAGCCCCATGCAATACCCAGAGATCGGCTGAAGCTCTTGGTCGCCTCGACGATCCGCGCCTCGATAGTCACCTGTGGCGACGGGGTATCCAAGCTGTCGATCACCGCCAGCACCGTGTCGATGTTGTCCGGCAGCTCGCGGATGATCAGGGTGTTGGTCCGGGAGTCGACCTGGACCGATCCCCGGCGGCTGAGGATGTTGCCGGAGCGGCTGCGCAGCAGCCGGGCGGTGGTTCCGGCGCGCGCGTAGCTCAGGCTGCGCATCACCGTCCGCAAGGGAATGGACTTTTGACGGGCCCGGCGCAGCCGACGCTGCTCTTCAGCTTCCTGACGCAGCTTCTTGGTCGGAGCGATGCGGACGATGGTGCCGTCGATATCCATGCCCAAGTTGTTGATCTTCAGGATCTGCTCCATCGCCTGATCCCAGGGCACGCCCTTGAGCTCAACGGTCACCGTGCCGCGAACGCCGGGTTGGATGACGAAGTTGAGATCGCTGATCTTGGCGAACGAGCGAAGGGTCTCCACCAAGTCCGCATTCTTCAGCGACATGCTGATCGGATCACCGACGTATTCCCGCTCCTGGCGGCTCACCACCAGGGGGCCGAAGGATTCGAGCAATCGTTCCTGCTTGGTGCGCCCCTGGTCGTCGAGCTCTACATTCTGAGCTTCGAAGAGGGAGACGTCCCCCGCTACCCTGCCGTTCCCTGAAATCTCGATCGGCGGGGGCTCGTAGGCGTCCGCGGCAGGCGTAGGCTCGGCAGAAGGCGACGGTGTCCATTCGGCGACCGCGGTGGTCTCCTGGGGAGCCACCACAGGCTCGTAGACATCCTCTACCTCGGGCTGGGCCTCGAAAGAATCGACGCTACCCGCGCCCGAAGCACCGGTATCGTCCATCCCAGCAACGACCTCGACCGGCTCGGGCTCCGGTTCCATCTCCTGGGTCATGGGCTCTGCTAGGGTCTCGGCGCTCGCCATCTCAGCAGCGGCGCTGTCACCGAAGCTCACCAGCATGCCATCGGCGGTACGGCTGATGCTCGGCACGGAGAAGTTGTGTAGGTCGAAAACCACTCGCGAGACCGGCTCGGGGCGCGGCTTAAACTGACCGACCCGGATTTGGTCGACGTCGGAGCTGCCGACGCGAACTGTGGAGCTGGCTCCGGTGTTGACGACACCGGTCAGATCCACCACAAAGCGGTCCGGATTCTCGAGGCGGAAAGTCGAGTAGGTGAAGTCACCATCACCGCTGATCTGCACCACGGTTGAGCTGCCGGCGCTCAGCACCTCGACACCGTAGAGCTGGGAGGCGGTGACGCCTTGGGGCGAAGGTCCGAGCTGCGGAGCCTCGGGGGTTCCATAGGTCTGCGGCACTGCGGCAGAAGCGACTGGTGGCGGCGCTGCCACTGGATCGGCCGCCATGGGCTCGGAATCGGCCACCAAGGTTTCGACCTCGGGCTCGTCGATGGGCTCATAAGCTAGGGTCACGTCCTGAGCGCTGTCGATGGGCAGCAGCTCCAGACGCAAGATGTTGCCGTCGCCGGTGAGGGAGTGCTCACTCGCGGAGCTGGTACGAACCACGAATCGGGTCAGCGGACGCTCGGCGTCGTCCAGACGCTCGATCTCGATGTCGCTGACCAAGCCATCGGCGGTGGCTTTAGGGCTCACTGCGGCGCCTGCCAGGCTGTTGGGTAGCTCGACGACAAGGTCACCGTCGGGATTCCTGAAGCTGGTCCAGACCAGCGGGCGATCGGCAACCAATTCAATCGACGCGCTCCGGCCGTCGTCGTCGACGCGAAGATCGTCGATATTCGCCGGGGTCCGAACCTGGGCCGTAACCCCCGCGTTCGACGACTGCGCCCCTGACTGCGCGCTGACGTCAGCTCGCTGCCGCTTGGCAGAAGAGCACCCAACATGAATGATCAGCAGAGCCATCGCGGCCGCCATGGCCAAACGTTGACTGCTTCTCTTCTCCTTGCTCTTGCCCATGTCCAAATCGCCTCCGACGGATTGCCTAGAACGGATTTGCTCTAAGGTCGGTCCGCTTGGGTTTCCCATTCGATCGATTCCTCAGTCCTATTCGGACGGTTCCTACCGTCCCTTCTAAGGACGGTTTCCACCGTCTCCTCTACGGACGGTAATTACCGTCGCGACGGGTACAGCCTCTTGACCACCTCGCGGAAGGGCTTCAAAGCAGTGGGGTCGTTGACACTCTGCTTGAAGACCACCTCACCTAGGGTGATTCTCACCACGTCGCCGTCCCAGAGCTCATCTCCGGGACGCAACAGAAAGCTCGTTCGTTCACTGGCGGACTTAACTTGTGCAACCGGCCCGTCATCCAAAATGAAAATGCCTTCGATCCGAAGCTCGGCGATCAACAAACCCGGAATGCCGTCCGGTCTCTCCCGCCGACCATCGTTCTTTCGTCGCTTTCTCAACAACGAGCGGAAAGGATCTCGTCGGGCTCCGGGATCGTAGGTGAAGGCGTCCGGTGAGGACAGCACCTCTTCATCCATCGCCAGGAGGTCGTCCACAGCGCCGAAATCGATGGCTTCGCCATCCACAACCGCACCGTCGGAGTCACCGTCCTCTTCGTCCGAAATCTCCGCGTCTGTATCGTCTACGTCGACGAGCTCCGCATCCGAATCGTCATCGGCAGCCGAGAAGTCGTCGTCTTGGGCCGCAGCCAACGGTACCCAAAACAGACATAGAAGCAGGAATGCGAAAACGGACGAAGCCACCCGGAAAGGGGCAAGCTCGACCGTCCGAGAAGGCAGATGGGTGCTCACGCCTCATCCTCCTCGTTCTCGTTTCCCTGGTCGCGATCAATGTAGAGGAACGTCTTCATCGTGAATGTCGCGGAGATGGTTTGGTTACGCCGCTTTTTCCCACGTTTGGCCTTGATGCTCAGCTTGTCGACGTTGATGATGCGCGAGAATCGGGAGACTCGATCGAAGAAGAGCGCCAGGTTGTGGTACGAGCCGGTGAGCCGGACTTGAATGGGCCACTCGTAGTAGAACTCGCGCTCCGACCGACGCCGAGGAGTGAAGCTGAGCAAGGTGAAGTCTCCCTGCTCCGTCAATGTGCGGATCCGGCGCAGCAGATCTTGGGTCTTGCGCTGAGCCGGCAACACCTTGAGCAGCTTGTCGAGCTCCAGCTGCAGGCGGCTGACCTCTTCTCGGAATTGAGGAAGGCTCTTCTGTGCCGTGCGACCCTCGTTGATCTTCTTCTCGAGCTTGGTGAGATTCTTCTTCTTCTTGACGATTTCCTTTTTCAAGGAAGTCACGGCCGTCGCATGGATGAGAAACACCAAGATCCCGGTGATCACCACGGCAACCGCCGCTGAGATGTACCAAGGCTTACCTTCTAGACCTGTTTGTACCGCCATTTCTTCTCTCCTAGATCTCAGGTCTCGTCCGCTTGGGTGGCGTCTTCACCAGAAGGAGGTGGCTTGGGAAGCTGGAACCGGAAGTTGATTTGGAAGGTGTAGGTATTCCTTTTCGCCCTTCGCACATTGCGGGTATCCGGCTCCTTGAACTCGGGCACCAAGCTGAGGTTCTCGATGAACGTGGCGATGGCATTGGTATTCAGAGCTTGACCCGAGAGTCGGACCCGCTTACCTCTCACGTTCATGGATTTCAGCCAGACCAGATCGGGCAACGCCCGAGACACCCTATCCATGAGATGAACCGGCCCGCGCCGTTTCGCCGTCAGCTCGTTGATCAGATCGATTTTGGTGTTCAGTCGGCGACGTTTCCGTTTGAAGACTCGAACCTCTTTGAGAATCGGCTTGAGCTCTTTGACCTCCGCGCGAGCCCGCCTGATATCCGACTGCAGACTCTTGAGCTCGGAGTTGACGACCAACCACCAGCACAGGCCGACCAACAGGCCGACGACCACTCCGGCAGCGAGGATATAGATCGAGGGATCCTGTTCCCCGATATTGATCCGGGATTTGGCTTTCCGGGCGACAACCGGCCGGCGGCCTTCGGAAATGAGATTAATACGGATCATGGTTTAGTCACCTACCCGGCGGATCGCCAATCCCACCGACACCGCCAGCATCGGCGCGATGGCTTCTAAATAGTCGGGATCGAAATCTTTGTAGCTCACTTTGCGCAGGGGATTCAGCAGCTCTGTCGGAACACCGAATCGCTCTCGGAGCACTTCGAGAAGATTCGCCGTCAATGCGCAGCCCCCGGAAAGCACCAACTCATCGACCGCGCCCTCACTCGAGGTGGCGCTGAAGAAGTCGAAGGTCTTTTGGATCTCGTTGGCCATTTCCTCAGAGACGTTGTCGAGCACCCGACGAGCGTCGGCCGCTGAATAGGAGCCGACGGTCTCACCGCGCTTGAGCAGCTCGGCTTGGTCGAAGGAGAGGTTGAACTCGCGCTGAAGGGCTTCGGTGAATTGATTGCCACCGAAGGAGATATCGCGCCAGAAGACGCTGCTTCCGCGAACCACCATGTTGATGTTGGTGACGCCCGCACCCATGTTGATCAGCGCGACGTTTTTCAGCGGATCGAGATCGTAATTGAGCTCGTAGGCGTTCTGGATGGCGAAGGCGTCGATATCGACGATGACCGGGGACTTGCCGCTCTGGGAGATGACCGACACGTAGTCGTTGACTTTCTCTCGCTTCACGGCCACCAGCAGCACTTCCATCTCTTCCTGGCCGTGCTCGGCCTCGCCAAGGGTCACATAGTCGAGCCGGACGTCGTTGATGTCGAAGGGAATATGCTGCTCGGCTTCCCATTGAATCGACTCGTCGAGCTCGTCGGGCGACATCTGGGGAAGCTCGATCTTTTTGATAATCACCGAGTGACCCGAGACCGACGTCGCGAAGTTGGCGCTCTTGACCTTGGCGGTTTCGTTCAGCTTCTGGATCGCATCGACCACCAATGAGGAGTCCATGATCGAGCCATCGACGATCGCCTCGGGAGACAGCGGCTCAATTCCAATGCGTTGCAGCTGGTATTGCCCGCCTTTCTTCTCTTTCAGCTCGATGAGCTTAATCGTAGCGCTGCCGATGTCTAGACCGACGACTCCTTTGGAGCGAGCGAAAAACACTGATCGCGTGCCTCTTTGGTCGTTGGGCGGCGGCCCCATGCCGTGCCCGAAAAGACTGTATTGATGCCAACTTAACTCAATTCCTTCAAGCGTTTTGGGAGCGTAGCAGTCGGTCTCGCGCGGTGTCAAGATCGACTCATTCGCTTTTTGCTATATCCGGACACCTTTTGACGTAGCAATTTGCTCGAAAGCTCGGTTCCGGGCACCACATAAGGTATGACACCATTGCCACACTACAATATACAGTAGCCTGGCGACAAATTGGCTCACCGGCTCGGCGAGGCTGCCATTTTGATCAAGAAAACTTCGAGCTGGGAGCACCGACCCCCTTGGATGGGGCCCGTAATCGTCACTTCCTCCTGGACGAGGATCGCACGGAGCTGCGCATCTCGCGCATGACTCGGATGACCCCCTCCAGGGACTCGAAAGCCGTGCACATGCGGTCCAGGTGCTTGCGGTTGCGCACCTCGACCACGAAGGTGATCAACCCTCGTCCGGTCTCGGTATCGGCTTCGAATTGGCGGATGTTGCTTCCTTCCTTGGCGATGACTTCCGTCAGGCGCGCCAACATCCCCTTCTGGTCTTCGGTTTCCAGGGTCAAGGAAACCGGGAAGAACTGCCCCGAGCTGGGCTGTCGTGCCCACTCCACCTCGATCAGGCGGCTTTCATCGAATGACAAGGTCTTGAGATTGGGGCATTCCAAAGAATGGACGGTGATGCCCCGACCACGGGTCACATAGCCCATCAAGTCGTCGCCGGGCACCGGACGGCAGCATTTGGCCAGGCTGGCCATCAGGTCGCCATGGCCCTTGATGATCAGCGGACCTGCCCCGGTCACCCGATCGACGGCCCGGCGAATGGGTCCCGGCGGCTCGGGAGCGGGTGGGGTTTCCAGTTGTTGCTCGTCGAGCAACGCATCCAGAACTTGGCGATAGGAGACCCGCCCATAAGCCAGCCGATAGTAGAGATCGTCGAGCTTGGAGAGCCCTTCCCGCTGCAGATATTCCTCGAGCTTCGGGCCTGCCAGGACCTTCTTCGGTTGGAGACGCAGCTTGCGCAGCTCCCTCTCCATGATCTTTCGACCGATGGCCTGGGCCTCTTCCTTTTGCTGGGTGTTGAGCCAGTGCCGAATTTTGCTGCGGGCCCGCGAGGTGGCGACGATGTTGAGCCAGTCGCGGCTCGGCCGACGTTGGGGAGAAGTGATGATCTCCACCATATCGCCGTTGGCTAGGGGAGTTTTGAGCGGCACCAACTTGCCGTTCACCCTCGCGCCGGTGCATTGGTGCCCGACATCGGTGTGGATGTGATAGGCAAAATCGAGCGGCGTGGCGCCTCGAGGGAAGCTGCTGACATCGCCTTTGGGGCTGAATACATACACTTCGTCCGGGTACAGATCTATCTTGAGCGCGGACAAGAACTCTCGTGGGTCTTTGACCTCTTTTTGCCATTCCAACAGCTGACGCAGCCAGAGGATATTCCGATCATTGGAGCCTTGGCTCGAGCCCGCGCTCTTATATTGCCAATGGGCGGCGATCCCCTCTTCGGCGATCGTATCCATTTCCCGGGTTCGGATTTGGACCTCGAACGGCTGCCCTTTGCCCCCCACCACCGTGGTGTGCAGGGATTGATAGAGATTCGGCTTGGGCATCGCGATGTAATCTTTAAATCGGCCCGGAATCGGACGCCAATTCTGATGCACCACTCCGAAGGCGGCGTAAGTATCCTTCAGGTCGTGGGTAATGATGCGAAACGCCAAGAAATCATAGAGCTGAGAAATATCGATGCCTTGGCGTTGGAGCTTTCGAAAAATAGAGTAGTAGCGCTTGACCCGATAGCTGATTTCGGCATCGATATCGGCGGCGTCGAGGGCGTCTTTCAGGCGACGTGCAATGCGTTGAAGCAGCCCGCGGGCGCTGCGCATCTTGTCGCGAACTTTGGTGTCGAGCTCGCCGAATTGACGCGGATAGCGAAAATAAAAAGCCAGGTCCTCGAGATCCCCCTGCACCCGCGACATACCGAGACGGGAGGCGATCGGCGAGTAGATCTCGAGGGTCTCACCGGCGATTCTGCGCTTTGCCTCCGGAGACATATGCTCCAAGGTCATCATATTGTGCAACCGGTCCGCCAGCTTGACGAGAATGACCCGCAAGTCCCGAGCGGAAGCCAAGATCATCTTGCGAAAGGTCTCGGCCTGAAGCTCATCCCGACGCACATACTCCGTCTTGCTGATTTTCGTCACGCCGTCCACCAGCTCGGCCACATCCTTGCCGAATTCCTTTTCGAGCACCGACTTGGTGGTCAGAGTGTCCTCCAGCACGTCGTGCAACAAGCCGACAGCGACACAAGTCTCATCAAACTTCAAATCAGCCAACAAATAGGCCACGTAGATCGGATGGGTGACGTAAGGCTCGCCGGATTTACGCTTTTGATCCCGATGTTTTTCCTCGGTGAAATCGTAAACACTCTTGAGGAAAACTTCGTCATACCCACGTCCATGGTGATTCAGCCGCTCGAAAATGGTTTCGAGATCGACCTTGCGCCGCGGACGCACCGGGGGTTTGGGGAGCTTCTTCGTCATCGATCGTGCCGAGGGAACGGGTTGGGATCAGCCTCCGGCTTCGTCGGCGGCTTCGTCGACGGCCGGGGCGCTTTCGACGACCTCCAGCTCTCCAAGCACACTGAAGAGCTGTTCCGTCAAGCGCGCTTTAGAATCGTCCCCGGCTGGATAGTTGTAAACCATTCGCAGCTCGCGATCGCCTTTCGGATGGACGATGAAGATCGCCGTTTCTTCCAAAGTCCGACCGCCCTCGGTGTACTGCCCCCGGGAATAGAAGGCGGTGCCCAGCTGGGAGCCCAGCTCCCTTTGACCTTTGAACACACCGTCAGGGCGGGCTTCGAGATCCGCCTTATGGCGCTCGACCGCGGCGACCAGGTTGATGCCACCGGTTTCGGCTTCGGACTCGTGAATTCTGAGGGTGCCTTCGACTTGGGGATCGGCGGGCACCAGCTCGATGACCGAGCCCTCGTTGGAGCTCAGCTTGAAGAACGCGGGAACGTCCGCGACCGCCATGCCGAGCTCCGCATTCTCCACCCGCTCGCCCTTCGCTGCTGCCTCCTCCGTCTGGGGCTCCTCGGTGGGAGCACAAGCCGACAAAGCGACGACGACCCATAAGATGGAGCTGATTCTGGCCAGGGTGACGAGACTCGATCGGAAGGACGTAGACCGGACGGATGTAATCTTAAAGGACATCGAGAAAGAGAACATTGAGAAGCTCCACGTTGATCTAAATTCTGAGCCCGGTTCGAGAGCGACAGACTACCCTACCGGTACCTTTTCGGCCCCTGCTCAAAGAAGCCGAGAATCATTTCGACCCGAATATACTTCAGTTTGAGCCGGTCTGCAGACTGTCGGAGGGCGGCCCTGGGGATAAGACACCAATCACCGAAGCCCGAGCTTGTCGCCGAAGCCCGGGGCTAAGGCAAAGGCTCCACCACGCCGGCAGCTCCCGCTCCGCCGCGGGGATCGGCTCCAGCCTCCACCCAAGCCCGATCCCCTTCTACCACCCACCGCACGGCCTGGACTTGGGCGAGCGATTTGACGTCCGCCAAGGTGTGACCACGCGCCTCCAAGGCAGCCCGGGTCTCGGGCGATAAGGCATCCGCCTCGAAATACAACTTGTCGGGACGCCATTGGTGGTGAATACGCGGGCGATCCATCGCTTCCTGAAGCCCGTCCTCATCGGCGATGACGCCGAGCAGCACCTGCATGGTGGCGGTCGGAATCCGAGAGCCGCCTCGACCGCCGATGGCGATCGCCTCGGCGGTACCTTTCTCTCCCTCGCGCCAAGCCAGGGTCGGGCTCTGGGAAGAAAGCATCCGTTTGCCGGGACGCACGGCGTTGGCTTCCCCTTGAATCAAACCGTAGAGATTGGGGCGGCCGGGCGCGGCGGCGAAGTCGTCCATTTCATTGTTGAGAAAGAACCCGGCCTCGGGCACGTAGAGACCACAGCCGAAAAGACCGTTCAAGGTCGTGGTCAAGGCGACGAGATTGCCGTCCGCGTCGACCACCGAAAGGTGGGTCGTATCCTTGGGCTCTTCCACGTGCACGGAATCGTTGAGGTCGCTCCACAGCTGGACCTCTGAGGACGGAGTGGCCTTATCGGGCTCGAGGGTGGACACCCGCTGCTTCAGCCAGGTCGCATCCAGCAGGTCGGAAGCTCGGGCCGAGGTAGTGGTCGGATCACCGAGCAAGAATCGATCGGCATAGGCGCGCCGCCACACCTCGGCGATGAGGTGGGCCCGATCCGCACCGAAGCGCTCCTGGTCGCGCCAGTCCACCGCTTCCAGCTGTCTGAAAGAGGACGCGATCAAAATACCGCCGGACGACGGCAAATCCGCGGAGGCAAAGCTCCAACCGAAAGCCTCGAAACGCACCGGCGTGCGCCAGATCGGCTCGTAGCCCGCCATATCCGCGGCGGTCAAGATGCCACCGTGTTTCTTCGAGCTCCGCTCCACGGCCTGGGCGACGGCGCCCTGGGTGACCGCCTCGGGTCCCTCCGCCGCGTATCGCTCGAGGGTCAAGGCCAGCTCCGGCAGCTTGATCAACGTCCCGGGTTCGGGCACCCGGCCGTTCGGCAGCCAAATCGCCGCGGTTTCAGCAAAGCGCGACAGCATCTCCTGCTCTTCGGCCAAAGCGTCGGATAAGCGGCTCGACGCGATAAAGCCCTCTTTGGCCAATTTGATCGCCGGTGCCACCACCTGGGCCCAAGGCAGCTTGCCGAATTTCTCGTGCAACGCGTGCAAACCCGCCGGCGACCCCGGCACGCCCGCCGCCAAAGGACCGATCAGGGACGCTTCCGGAATCGGATTTCCCTCTTCGTCGAGATACATCTCCCGAAAAGCGGCGGCCGGGGCTTGCTCACGGAAATCCAAATGAGCGATTTTGTCGCCCATTTTCAGAGTGGCGAAGCCGCCACCGCCCAAATTGCCCGCTTCCGGTTGGACTACCGCCAACGCCAGGGCGGTGGCCACGGCGCCGTCGACCGCGTTGCCACCACGGTGCAGGATCTCCAAACCCGCCTCCGTCGCCAGACGCTCGTCGCTGGAAACCGCGCCCCCGGTCCCACGGAGGGTTGGACGAGACGCCGCGAGCAGAGGGGCCACTCCCGAGGTGATCAACAAACAACCGGCAGCGGCTCCAACCCACAGACCCTTGCGTAAACCGAGCATCAAAGCTCCTTCAGCTCCGTCACCATGCCCTGGACCGCCTTCTTGGCGTCGGCGAAGAGCATCATGGTGTTGTCGTATTCGAAGAGCTCGTTCTTGATGCCGGCAAAACCCGGGCTCAAGGAACGTTTGATCATGATCACGGTCTGGGCATTCCAAACCTCGATCACGGGCATGCCGTAGATCGGGCTTCCAGGGGTCTTCTCCGCCGCCGGATTGACCACGTCGTTGGCGCCGACGACGATCGCCACGTCCACGCTCTTGAGCTCTGGATTGGCGGTATCCATTTCCAACAGCTGCTCGTAGGGCACGTCCGCTTCCGCCAGCAACACATTCATGTGTCCGGGCATGCGACCGGCCACGGGATGGATGGCGTATTCCACCCGAGCGCCCCGTTTTTCCAACAGGCTAGCCAGCTCGCGCACCGCGTGCTGGGCTTGGGCGACCGCCAGACCGTAACCGGGCACGAACATCACCGACTCGGCGTCTTCCAGCACCAAGGCCGCTTCCTCAGCGCTGAAGGAACGCACCGGACCGTATTCGTCGGCCCCTCCTCCACCACCGCTGGAGGCGGTTTCCTCCGCGCCGAAACCGCCGAAGAGCACATTGGCCAGGGTGCGGTTCATGGCCACGCACATGATCTGCGTGAGGATCAATCCCGACGCACCGACCAAGGCACCGGCGATGATCAACACATTGTTCATCAGCACGAATCCAGTGGCCGCGGCGGCGAGACCCGAGTAGCTGTTGAGCAATGAAATGACCACCGGCATGTCGGCACCGCCGATGGGAATCACCAAGAATACGCCCAACAACAAGCTCGCCGCGAGCACCACCAGGGTGAGCATGGCCAAGGTGCCGGGATCCGCCACCGACCAAGTGGCGTAGAGGCCTAAGCCGAGGCTGACGCCGACTAAAGCGAGGTTGAGCACATGACGGCCCGGCAGCAGGATCGGGTTGCCGCTGATCTTTCCGGCAAGCTTGAGATAGGCCACCACCGAGCCGGAGAGGGTCAGGGCGCCGATCAACATGGACAGCACCGCGGTAATGCCCGGCGCGGTGCCGAGGGCTTCCACCGCGGTGCCGGCGCCTTCCGCTTCGATGACGTTTTTCCACAACAAGGAGGCCGCGACCAAGGCGGAAGCGCCGCCACCGGAGCCGTTGAACAACGCCACCATCTCGGGCATGGAGGTCATCTCGACTTTGATCGCCGCCACCGCGCCGATCAAACCACCGACCACCAGACCGACGAGAATCCACTGATAATCGACGGTGCCCATTTCGATCAGGGTCGCGATCACCGCCACCAGCATGGCCGACGACGACAAGATGTTGCCGCGCCGCGCGGTTTTCACCCGGGTCAGGCCCTTGAGGCCGAGGATGAATAGGACCGCCGAGGCCAGGTAGAGGGTAGGTACCAAATTCTCGAGCAGGCTCATTTCTTTTTCTTCCCGAACATGCCGAGCATGCGATCCGTGACCAGGAATCCACCGACCACGTTGACGGTGGCGGTGATGATGGCGAATAGGCCCAAGATGCTCGAGATCTTCGTATCACCGCTGCTCGACGCCACCAGGGCGCCGACCACCGTGATGCCGGAGACGGCATTGGCGCCGGACATCAGTGGGGTGTGCAGGGTGGGCGGAATCTTGGTGATGATTTCGAAACCGACAAAGACCGCCAACACGAATACATAAAGACCGATCAACAACGGACCCATCATTTGCTGTCTCCTTCGAGAGCCTCACGGGTCGGCGCGTGTCGCACCTCACCGTTGTGGGTGAGCAACGCTCCGGCGACCACTTCGTCTTCGAGGTCCAAATTCACCCCCGACTCGCCGAGCAACGGCTCGATCAAAGCCCACACATTTCGCGCGTAGAGCTGGCTGGCGTCATAGGGGGTGTCGGCGGGCAGATTGGACGGTCCGAGAATCGTGACCCCTTGGTGAATCACTTCCTCCTCCGCCTTGGACAGCACGCAGTTGCCGCCTTGGGCGACGGCCAGATCGACCACCAAGGATCCGGGGCGCATGCCTTCCACCATCTCCTGGGTCACCAGCACCGGCGCTTTGCGACCGGGAACCAACGCGGTGCAGATCACCACGTCCGCCTCGGACACGTGACGGGTCACGATCTCCCGCTGCTTGCGCAGGAACTCCTCACCCATTTCGCGGGCATAACCGCCTTCCCCTTCGCCACCGCCCATGTCCGGCAGCTCGATGAAGCGACCGCCCAGGGATTCCACCTGCTCCTTGACCACCTCGCGGATGTCGGAGACCTCGACCACCGCGCCCAGGCGTTTGGCGGTGGCCACCGCTTGCAGACCGGCGACACCGGCACCCATGACCACCACTTTGGCGGGACGGATGGTGCCGGCCGCGGTCATCAACAGCGGGAAATACTTCGCCAGTCGATAAGCGGCCAAAAGCACGGCTTTATATCCGGCGATGGAAGCTTGGGAAGACAGCGCGTCCATGGACTGGGCGCGGCTGATCCGCGGCACCAGCTCCATGGCCAAACAATTGATTTTTTGATCGCGGTAGGCGATCACGGCGTCGGCATGTTGGTGCGGTGCCACCAGGCCCACGCAAACGGCTTCCGCTTTGAGCTGCCGAATCTCGTCGGCGCTCAAGCCGGACACCGTGGCCACCAGATCGGCGTCGGAAAGCGCCGCGCTTCGGTCCTCGACCACCGAGGCGCCGGCAGCAGTGAATAAATCGTCCGGAAAGTGGGCTCGGTCGCCGGCTCCCGCTTGAACGGCAACCTCCAAACCTTTGCCGACCATCTTCTTGACGGTCTCCGGAGTTGCCGCCACCCGGGGCTCCCCGGCAGCGGACTCATTGGGGACGAAGACTTTCATCATGATCGCGTCCTGCTCCACGAAATGGAAATGTGCCCGGATCCTACCCGGCCGCCGTCGACCGGTGCAAGGAGCTTGCTGGATCGACGATCACACCCCCGTCAGCCAGCTGAACCACCAATTCAGCAGGATGACCGCGATCAGCAGCGCCTGGATTCCACGGGGGACGCGGCGGGGCAAGCCGGGCAATGGCCGACCGGACATCAACCATGCTCCCGAGACCAAACCTCCGCCGATGAAAAACACCCAGGCCACCGTGGGCAGCGGATAGCGCGCGAGGGCGTCGAAGGGGCGCAGCTCCGCCAGCAAGGCGGCGGCGCGGGTCGTGCCGCAGGTCGGACAGGGAACCCCGGTCCAAGACTTGAACGGGCAGCTGGGCATGCCTCTCACCACGAGGCCACCGAAAGGAGCCGCGAGCAGCAGGATCAGAGCCGTGCCGGTCCACAGCAGGGCGCCCTGTCGCCGCCCCTTTTGAACCATCCGACGGTGAGCCACCTCGGGTGCGGACCTATCGGTTGACCCAACCGTGCTCTCGGTCATGGAGTCGCCTCAAAGACCCGCCATGCCCGCGGCCAAGGCGGCGGCGATGGCAAAGGCCCCCACCATGAGGCAAGCGCAGCACAAGAGGGCCGGAATCAACACAGCGATGGCTGTGCGCACGAAGGTGGTCCGATGGACGACCGCGAAACCGATCACCAGGAGCACCAACGCCACCGTGAGATTGATGAAACCACCGAATAGCGGCACAAAATTACCCAACGCGCAAACCTGAGCGTAACAAGCCACTTTGAACGTGCCCTCGAAGCCCATTTCCGAGCCTTCCAAAGCACCCACCAAGAACAAGAAAAGATGGTTGAGCGCGCAACCGATGAAGAGCACCACGACGAATATGAACGGAAAGATGATCGCCATGATCACGACGGAAATGAAGGTGGGAGCCGCCGCAAACCCCATTTGCTCCATCTGCTGGAGAAGATCCGTGCCCGCGAGACTGCCGAATGGATCGAACACCAAACCCCAGAGCTGGCCGACGATCGCCATGGCCCAGCCGAGGATCAACGCGAATAAAAACGGTCCCACATAATCACCGTCCAAGCGCAGCCGGCCGAACGCCCCTTTCGGATCGGTCACCAGCAGCTTCACCGTCTCTGCAAAAGCGTTGAGAAATCCGATCTCCTCCCGCTGATCCCAGGGCATGGGCGATACAGGGGAGGCAGCCGGCGGCGGTCCGTAGCCGGGAGGTGGTGGGTACGAAGGCGGGGATGGCGGCTGTGTCGGATCCGTCATGGCAAGTCCTCGGCAAGCTCAAACGCGGAAGGACGTAGAGCACGAATATGTTAACCCGGAACCCGCCGCGCACCCTTGATCTGCCCGGGCCGGTCACGCATAATCGGTCCAGAGAATTCGTAATTTCGAAGTCCTTGTGGATCCCACTGACGACCGATCCCACTAACGATATTGAGGGCCGGCATTGAGAGCACCCACCGACCCAGCTCCCGTCGCTCCGTGAGAATCGCCCACCTCATCCACGGCCTCGGGCTCGGCGGCGCCCAGCAGGTGATCAAATTCATCGTGCAAGAGCGCGGAGCCGAGGACTTCGAGCACTTGGTGTATTCCTGTCACGGCGGTGTTTTCCAGGAGCAAATCGAAGAGGTCGGGGGCAAGGTCAGGATCCTTCCGCGGCGGATTCCCAAATTAGATCCCTTCTGGGTCCGCGGCATGGCCAAGGCCATGGTCGACGACCGGGTCGACATCGTGCACGGGCATCTCTTTGGTGACAGCTTGCACGGCTATCTGGCCGCCAAACGGTCTCAACGGCTGCCCATGGTCTTGACCCTGCACAACTCCACGGACGCGCGCACCGGTTTGCAGCTGCGGGGTTATCGCTGGCTGCTGAATGGAGACACGGTGCCGGTGGCCTGCGCGGAATTCGTGCGCACCAGCTTTGTGGACGCCATGGGCTCCGCTGCCCGGAACGTGCGTACGATTTCCAACGGCATAGCCTTCGACGAGCAAGGTCCCCGGGCCGAGCGCTCCGAGCTTCCCGAGCTTGGGCTCCGTCCGGACGCCGTCATTTTCGCCACCATCGGGCGCTTGGAGGAGCAAAAGGCCTACCCCGTGCTCTTCCAAGCCCTTCGCGAGCTGATCGACTCATCCCACGCGGACTTCCAGGTCGTGATGTTCGGCGACGGATCCCTGCGCCGAGATCTCGAGCAAATGCGCCTGGATCTGGGCCTGGAGGATCACGTCCAGATGGCCGGATTCCGCAAAGACATCACCCGCTGGCTGCCGGCCGTGGACGCGGTGGTCTTCAGCTCGATTTTCGAAGGGTTGCCGATCGCCCTGCTGGAAGCCATGGCCACCCGACGGGCGGTGGTGGCGACCCGAGTGGGTGGCATGCCCGGCGCCCTGAAATCCGATCGCGACGCCTTGTTGGTGCCGTCGCGGGATCCCCGGGCCTTGGCCGAAGCCATGGGTCGAGTCATCGACCAGCCGGATCTGCGCCGGCGATTGGGGGAGTCGGCCCGGTCTCGATTCGAGGCGGAATTCACCGCCGAAACCATGACCCGACGTTACGAAGACCTTTATCGGGAGGTCATGGACCGGCGTCATTGACGCTCCCGGCCCGAAGCCCATGCACATCGCCTACCTCCACTACCTCTACGGCCGAGACACCGCGTTGCACCACGTGCGGCAATTCTCGGAGGCGGCCCAGGCGCTGGGGCATCGGATCGACGTGCACGCCATGAACCTGGCTCCCCCACCGACTTCCGACGGGGCGTCGGGCCCGCCCCCAAGCCTCAAGCTACGCCTGCGCCGACAGCTCAAGAAACGCTTTTCTCGCTATCTGCACGACCCTAAGGAATTCCTCTGGAATTGGCGCTACATCCGTAAAGAAAAAGCCTTGTTGGCCCAAGATCCACCGGAGGCCCTTTTGGTGCGCAGCCAAGGGCTCGGCATCTCCTGTGTGCCCGTGGCGCGTCACTTCGACATCCCCTTGGTGCTCGAGATCAACGCCCCCATGAGCGAGGTCTTGGAATACCTCGACCAATACCGCCACATGGTGCGCCTGCGGAAATGGGCCGGCACCTATAAATTGCGTCGGGCCCAAGGGCTGGTAGTGGTCTCCCAAGCTCTGAAGGATTATTACGTCGGCACCTATGGCCTCGACCCCGAGCATGTGACCGTGGCCCACAACGGCGCCGACCTCGAAATCTTCCATCCCGGGGTCGAGCCCGACCCGAAATTTCCCCACGACCCCGAGCGACCGCGCATCGGTTATGTCGGTTCGTTTCAGAAATGGCATGCCCTGGACCTCATGGGCTCCATGATCGCCGACGTCGCCGAGCAGCGTCCCCACACGCGTTTTTTGATGGTCGGCTCCGGGGCCGGCGTGGAAGACATCCGCGCCGCGACCCCGGCCCTGGGCGAGGATCGGCTGGTCTTCACCGGCCGGGTGGAGCATGCCCGTGTGCCCGGCTTGGTCGCCGCCCTGGACATCGGCATCTTGGCGGAAGCCGCCGATTATCAATGCCCGCTCAAGGTCATCGAATGGATGGCCGCCGGCATTGCCGTGGTCGCCCCCGACCACGGGCCCTTGCGGGAGCTGATCGAGCACGACGTGCATGGGGTCCTCTTCAAAGCCGGAGACACCGAGGCCCTCGCCCGCGCCGTCATCGAGCTGGTGGACGATCCCGAGCGGCGGCGACGGCTCGGGGCGGCGGCGGCGGAAAGGGCCCACCGATCCATGTCCTGGCAAGACAACGCGCGCACGGTCGTCGGTGCTTGCCGGGCGGCGGCGGAACGGCTGAGATCCGGGACGTCCCCCAGGGTTTCATCGCCATCCGAGGGGAGCGCCTAAGCCGTGAAGACCCGTCCCCTGCGCCGTGCGCTGTTGCTGACCCTCAGCGCCCTCTTTCACGGCTCCGGTGCGGCCGCTCGGCAACGCCGGCGGCGGCGTTCCAAGGGCGACTTTCGGATCTACATCCTCGAGTATCACGGCATCAGCGCGGATCATCGAGAGTGGGAAGGCACCATCTCCCAACAGCGTTTTCGACGCCACCTCCGTTGGCTGAAACAGCACTTCTCATTCACCACCGTCGCAGGCGCCGCTCGGCTCTTGGCCTCCGGCGAGCTCGATCGGGATTGGTGTGTGATCACCTTCGACGACGGCTATTTGAATAATTTTGAAAACGCTTGGCCGGTGCTGCGCGAGCTCGACCTACCCGCCACCATCTACCTCACCTCAAGTTTTCTCGACGGTCGAGAGCTGTGGTTCGACGTCGCCCGAAGGGCTTTGACCACCTGCCTTGAGCCAGGGGCGGCGGACGCCACCCCGCCCTGGGTCGCCGAGCGCTTGGCGGAGAGCTTGGGTGCTTGGCCCCCGACGCTCGAGCTGGAAAGCGCCATGCGCTTGTTGAAAAGCAAAAGCGCCGACGAGCGCATGGAGACGGTGCGCCAGCTTCAGGCCGCCGGCCTCGACCTGCCGGCCGCCGCCGCGCCCATGTCCTGGGATCAGGCCCGGGAGCTCCAACAAGCCGGCATCGAGCTCGGTGCCCACACCGTCGAGCATCCGATTCTCTCCAAGCTCGATCGACAGTGTCAGGAAGCCGAGATCCGCGGCTCCATCGAGCGGCTGACCGAGGAGCTGGGGCGGCGACCCACGACCTTCGCCATGCCCAACGGCTCCCAAGCCGACTACAACGCCGACACCTTGGAGGTCTTGGCGTCCCTCGGCATCGAGGCCGCCTGCACCACCCGTCGGGGCTCCTGCTCGCCGGGAAGCAACCCTTTGGAGCTGCCCCGCCTCGGCGTCGGCAGTGATACCGTCAGCCTGCTCAGTGCCCGCATCGCCGGCCTCTTCGACGAGCAAATCCGTCGCCGGCTCAGCCGTTTGTCCTTTTCCCGCGCGTGATCGTGATCTAGGAGCTCCGACCCTCCATGACCGACCTCTACACCCGTGTTTTCGAGCACACCCTGTGGCCGATGTCGAATATCGTCAACGGCACCACCATCCATCAAAAGCTCGATTGGTTGCTCGGCCAGGAGCACGTGCCCCGCGACGAAATTCGCCGTCGGCAGGAGTCCTCGGCGGCCAAGGTCGTGGAGATGACCCGCAAGCGCAGCGATTTCTATCGCGAGCTATGGCAGCGCAAAGACGGCCCGAGGTCCGACTTCCCCATGCTCGACGGCCTGCCGGTGGTGACCAAGAACCACTTCGCCGAAGCGCAGGGGGCCTTCCCACTGCCCAGCCGGGGGCGCCTTATTTCCTGCGTGACCTCCGGCTCCACCGGTCGGCCCATGACGTTCCATCGCTCCGTCGAGCAGGAAAGCTGGTTCTGGGCCCTGCGTTTTCGCATTTGGCGGTGGGCCGGCTACCGCCCCGGGGATAAATACCTGACTATTAACCTCAATCCCCGAAAGGGTTGGAAGAAGAAGCTCCAAGATCGCCTCTTCCGCTGCTCCTATCTGACCTTCAACGCCGACAATCAGGACAGCGCGCGCATCGTCGACGAGCTCCAAAGACGTGGCATCGAGCACATCAACGGCTTCTCTTCGTCGCTCTTCGTGCTCGGCCAATATATGCTCAAAAACGGGCTCAAGGCCCCTTCGGTGCGGGGCATCACCGCCACTGGCGACAGCCTCTATCCCGCCTATCGGGAAACCATCGAAAAAGCCTTCGGTCGACCGGTGCTCGACTATTACGGCGCCGGCGGCGAGGGAGTCCACCTCGCCAGCCAAACCTACGAGTCCTTGGCCGACGGCGGACGTTTTCTCTTGCACCCGGAGAACGCCTTAGTGGAGCTGCTCGACAGAGACGGACCCGTCGCTCCCGGCAAGTTGGGGCGGATCGTCGTCACCCAATTCCACAACGAGGCCATGCCGCTGATCCGCTACGAGCTCGGGGACGTCGCCGAGGCCGCCGACCCGAACTGGACCTGCCCGAGCGGTCGCACCCTGCCGATGATGGGCAAGGTCGAAGGCCGTGTGCCCGACTTGATCGTGGTGCCAGACGGCACTTACCTGGTGCCCCATTTCTTTGTGGTGTTGATGAAGGGCCTGCAGTCGATCTACCGCTACCAAGTGATCCAACGACAGGAAGGCCGCATGGAGATCCTGCTCCAACCGGAGGGGGATTGCTCCCGCTCCCAAGTGGAGGAGACCATTCGCCGGGAAGTGGGAAAGGCGACCGACGATCAAATCCAGGTGTCGTTCAGGTGGGTGGACGACATCCCCCTGACCTCGGGGGGCAAGCGTCGCTTGGTGATCTCGGATTTGGCCCGCAAGCTGATCAAAAAGGACGACGAGAAGGACGCTTACCTGGGCCAGGGTGCTGCCGGCGGCGCTTCGCAAACCCCCGAGGACGACGGCGCGTGAAGCTGAGATTGCTTTTCGTCATCACCACCTCCGATTTCGGCGGCAGTGAGAGCTTTCTCTATCGTTTGGTCAGCCGCATGGACCCGGAGCGATTCGACATCGAAGTGTGCTCCCTGTGCCCTGTGGGCCGCACCGCCGAGCAGATCCGCGAGCTCGGCATCGTCGTCACCTCCCTGAACATGCACCGCCGGGCCAAACCCGCGCAAATGCTCACCGCCACGTTCCGGCTGGCCCGGCTCTTCCGCAAAAGCTTCGGCGGACGGGGGGCGCATGGTGTTCAGAGCTTGTTGTACCGGGCCAATGTGCTGGCGGCCGCCGCCCGTCGGTTGACCCGCTTGGCCCCTGGATCGGCTCCGTTCTTGGTGACCGGTCAGCGCAGCTTGATCCCCACGGGTCGCAGTCTCGACTTTCGAGCCCAACAGCTGACCCGCGATTGGGCCGACCGGGTGGTCGCCGTCTCCAAGGCGGTAAAGCAAGAGCTGCATCAAACCGAATCCATCGCCGACGAAAAAGTCGTGGTGATTCAAAACGGCATCGACCTCGAGCACTTCAGCCCGCCGGCGCCGGGGGAGCGATCCGCCGCCCGTGCCGCCTGGGGCCCAGCTTCCGAGTACCCAGCTTCCGACGACTCTGCTTCCGACAACCCTGCCTCCGGGAATCCCGCCTCCGAAGACGCCTTCGTCATCGGCGCCGTGGGTCGCTTTCATGGTCCCAAAGGCCTCGACGTCTTGATCCGCGCCTTCGCCAAAGCCCGTCAGACCCGCGAGCATATGTGGTTGGTCCTGGCCGGAGACGGCCCCGACGATGCCGCATTGCGGGCTTTGGTCGATTCCCTGGGACTGCAAGACGCCGTGCGATTCTTGGGTTTTCAAAAAGACCCCCGCCCCCTCTACCCCGGCTTCGATCTCTACGTGCTGCCGTCCTTGAAGGAAGGCTCCCCCAACGCCCTGCTCGAGGCCATGGGCCGGGGCTGCGCCTGCGTGGCGTCCAACGTCGGCGGCGTGCCGGAAGCGATTATCGACGGCGAATCCGGCTGCTTGGTTCCCCCTTCAGATCCGGACGCCCTCGCCCGGGTGTTGCTCGAGCTGGCCGACGATCCGGATCGCCGGCGACGTCTCGCCGACGCCGCCCGAGAGCGGGTGGAGAGCCACTTCGATCTCGAGCAAATGATCCGCGCCCATGAGGAGCTGTACTTGAGCCTGGGTGCGGACAGCGGGGCCTAGGCTCCCCTCACCGCGCCACTTCTCACCCAAGAATCACTTCTCTCCCAAAAATCGAGGAGATAAGATCGGGCGTCCCATGGATTTGACTCGCCTCATCGAAGGGATTTCCCCGTGACCGCTTCCCGCCAGACGGCTATTTTGGGCGCTTGCTTCGGCCTCTTCTTGGTGTTACTACCCTTAGGCCTCGAAAAACCCGGGCTGCCGATCCAAATTCGCGCCGATGAGCCGACCTATTTGGCCATGGCCGCGAGCATCGCTTTCGACGGCGACCTGCGGTGCGAGGCCCAGGACGTCGACCGGGTTTTCGGTCAATTCCCCTACAGCCGTCCCCCGACTTTTCATCTTCAGAGCACGGACGGATGGTCGTCCCCACCGTTCTTCGACCGAGAGCCCATCTACGCCTGGGTCGCCGCCATACCCGTCCGTTTCTTCGGGGCCAACGGCATGGTGGCCCTCAATGCTCTTTGCTTCCTCGGCCTTTTGGCGCTCACCGGCCACCGCCGACGAAAAGACGGCAGCTCATGGGGGCCCGGGCACCTTTTCGCATTTGTCTTCTTGGGGCTCAGCGCCGCCTTCGTCCAAGTCTTCTGGTTGGGCTCGGCCCTATTCCACGCTTTGCTGGTGGTCGCCGCCCTAAGGCTGTCGGAGGCCGCGAAAGAGCCTCACGCCTCGACACCCGTATCCCAGAGCTTGGGCTCGGGCGCCCTGCTCGGCGGCGCGGTTTTTTCCCTACCCTGGCTGGCCTTGCTCGCTCCGGCCTGTTGGGTCCGACGCCGGGCGGCGCCCTGGGTGATCGGAGCCGCCCTGGGTTGGATCTTGGCATTCGGAGCCGGCTGGATACTCGGTGCGCCGGGTCCATTCACAGAAACGGAAACCCGCAGCTTTACGGTCGCTTCTCCCTATGAGGCTCCTTGGCTCGACGAAGATCTCGGACCCGTGGAGCCCCGATCGGTGCTCGGCGAACGACGAGCCCAGCTAGCGGCAGAAACGGTCACAGACTTGATTTACTCCCTGATCGAGCAGCGATCGGGATTCCTGGCCTATTTCCCGGCCGGGCTGGTGCTCTTGATCCTGCTGATCGTGTACCGCCGCCGAGGTCTGGCGGGTTTCGGCTCGGATCGCGTTTGGCTGGCCGCCGGCATCGGAGCGACAATCCTGATCCAGCCCTGGGTCCGCTCTTCTGAAGTCGGCGGCGAAGTCTTCGGCAATCCGGCCCTGGTGGTGATCGCGCCGGCGCTGCTCTTCCTTTTCCGCCGCCCCCCAACCCAAGCGGCGACCCTCGCGGCCGTAGCCCTCGGGGTCTTGGTCCTGGGCCCGGCCTTGGTCTCATGCCTGGGTCCGGCGGTCGCCTACGCCGGTTTGCAAAGCCACACCCGAGCGGCGGTGTTGTCCCGCTTGCCCCTGGATCTCAGCTTTGTCGCCACCGAAGGGGACTATCGATCCTTGCCGGCCGGCGGTCCCGAGGAGCTCGGTCTTCAGCTGTGGGCTCCCTCCAACCTCACCGAGCTGCGGGGGGACGAGGTCTGGTCGCTGGGCAACGCCAAGGTGCATCTCTTCTTGACCGCCGACCAACCCTTGGACGACGTCATTTTCCAAGTGCGTAATTTGGCGTCCTTCAACCGGGTCCGTGTTCGATTCGCCGGCGAGCGGCAAACGCTCCACTTCCAGGAGGTTCCGGACACCGGAAGCGCGACCCGTTTGAGCTTTGAGCGAGCCGGGCAGCAACGCCTTCAGGGAGAGCGAGAGATCTGGGTTTATCCGCTCACTGTCGACACCAGCAAGGGCAAGAAACCCTTCTGGAACGGCAACTCCAGCCAGAATTTCTACCTCGGCGCCGCCATCGCCTATTTGGGCTCGGAATCGTTCCTCGATCTGCCGGTTTACGGAGCGAGCTTCAGCGCCTGCGAAGCCCCTTCGCCCGTGGAAGCCGACTCGGAATTTCTCGCGCTGGCCAAGGTCACCAACACCAGCGAGATCCCGTGGACCGTGGGGGGCGCCGTGGAGGTGCGTCTCGGATATCGCTGGCTGCGGTCGGACGGCAGCATCGTCTTTGAAGGGGATCGCACGGATTTGAACGCCACCGTGCCCCCCGGGCAGGAAATCACCACTTGGATGACCGCCAAGAGCCCGCCTCAGCCGGGCACCTACACCTTTGAGCTCGACCCGATCTTCGAAAACGTGGCCTGGTTCTCCAGCCGAGGGGTGGCCACCTGCAGACGGTCCGTCGACGTCAAAGCCCCTGCCCGCGAGCCGTCGGCTCCCTGACTGAAGATCTGAGCGATCGCTCTGGATCGAGCTGAACACCGCCCCGGAAGCACACTCTGCCTGTGTAATAATCCGCCATCTCGCTGAAAGGGGCGGGTCCATTTCATATGCCCACGGAAAAACCACATCTCGACACTCAGCCGGCAAAGGCGGCCGAAAATCCGCCGTGGGTGGTGTTGGTGGGCTTGCCTCAGGCGACGGTGGAAGACCTGCGAGCCACAGCCGACGCATCCGAGGCACCTCCATTCCGAATCCAATCGTTCACGGCCCATCAGGCGGAGGCCCTTCCCAGCTCGGACCTTCCCAGCTCGGACCCTCCTGGTAGCGGACCGAGGGTGCTGGTGCTCGGGCCCGAGCTATCGGCCGAAGAGGGCCGAGAGCTGATCCAACGGACCTCGGACCTGGATCCGTGGCGGCGAGCGCACAATATTGTGCTCGGGGCGGGCGCCGGTATCCGTCACTTTCACGATCTGGTGGTCGAGGATCGAGCCTATTTCCTGGCCCGGGATTTTCCGAGCTCGGTGGAGACCCTGGCCTTGATCCGCTCCGCGCTCAGCCACGGATCGCTCTACGGCGACCCGGAGAAGCCCCGCACCTTGGAGCGGCTCCTGGACCATCGATCCAAGAACAAACGCGTTCAAGCCGACTCTCCGGCTGAAATCGTGCTCAATGAGGTCGTCGGCCAAAAGAATCTTGCCGGTCTGCTCGGTCGCACCACCCGCATGTTGGAGCGTCTGGTCAGCGCCGATCGGACCGATTGCTTCCTTTACGAGCCCGCGTCGGACACCCTGCGCTCGTTCCAAGCTCCCAGCCACGAGCAGGACAGCTTGGCCGCAGGCACCATCGCCTTTGCGATGCGCACCGGCTCGATCCAGATCCTAGAACGGACCTCGGATTCTCCTTTCTTCGACCCAGATTTGGATGGGTTTCGAGCCGATGGTCACGGGCAGGCAGACGGAAAAGCCCGCCTCCTGGTGGTCCCGCTGACGGTCCGTGGCCCACGCTCCATCGGCATCGAAACGACCGCCCCCCGAGGGTACCCGGCCTTTGCTGTCTGGGTGGCCTGGAGATCCGCTCACCGAGAGCCCTTCGATCCGGACGACGCGCGCAACGTCCAACGCACCACAGGCCCCCTCATCCCTTTGATCGCGGACCTCCTGTTGCAGGAGGAGCAGCAGAATCTGCTGCGACAATCCCAAGCCGGTGCCGACGCCCCCGGTGGTCGTGGATCCTCCAGCCAACGCATCTCGTTCCGAGCGGAGGCCCTTCAGCACTATTACGAAGGAGCCCCGGACCACGGCGAGATCTTGCGCATCAGCCCGGAGTGGACCCGCTACGCCTATCCTCTGCTGCTGCTGCTCTTCGTCAGCGCCATCCTCTTCAGCATCTTCGCCAAAGTGCACGAATACGCCGAGGGCGTGGGCATCGTGCGCCTCCAGGGACGTGTCGACGTCAACGCTCAGGTGGGCGGTACGGTCAGCCGAGTCCTGGCGCAGCCCGGCCAGGCGGTCGAGAAGGGTCGGCTTCTGGTCAAGCTTTACGACGTGCAAGAAGAGGCCGAGCTGGAACGCGTTCAGCGGGAATTCGAGCTCGGGCTGTTGGATCGGCTGCGCCGGCCGGCGGATCCGGTCACTGCCCGTACTCTCGGTGCCCTTCGGGCGCAGCGCCAGCTGGCCCTATCGCGGCTGGAAGAACGTTCCGTTCGCGCTCCGGTGGCGGGCATCGCCAGTGATATTCGGGTGCAGCCCGGGCAGCTGCTCGCTCCCGGTGAGGTGATTTTGTCGCTGCATCGACAGGACGAGAGCCAACGGCTCCTGGGCATTCTTCCCGGCCGCTACCGACCCCAGATCCAAGTGGGAATGCCCTTGCGATTCGAGCCCGAAGGCTTCCGCTACGCCTACCAGCACTTGGTCGTGGACGCGGTCAGTGACGAGGTCTTCGGACCGGCCGAGGCTCGGCGCATCCTCGGCCCCGGCATCGGTGACGCGGTGCCGATCTCGGGCCCGGTGGTGTTGATCGAGGCTCGTCTGCCCATGGGTTATTTCGAAAGTGAGGGCACCGTCTACTCGTACCACGACGGCAGCCTCGGCCGATTTGAGCTCAAGGTGCGGTCGGAGCGCATTCTGCTCACCCTGGTCCCCGGCTTGAAGGCCCTATTCGCTGAACGGGAAGCTCCAGCAAAGACGCCACCAGAAAGCGCGTCACCATGAGCTCCCCCCAAGCAACCTCCAACGGCAACGGCAACGGCAACGGCAACGGCTCCGACACCTCCCAGAGCTGGATCAGTCGATTCCCGGCTCTCCAAGGGCTCAAAATCGGACGCCGGACGAAGATCCCCGAAATCCGTCAGGTGGCGGAGACCGACTGCGGCGCCGCCTGCTTGACCATGGTGCTGGCCTACTACGGCAAACGCTTGCGGATGGAGGAGGTGCGCGAGGCGCTGGGGATCGGCCGCGACGGTGTCGATGCCTACCAGCTGCTACAAACCGGACGCCACTACGGCCTGCGCGGGCGGGGTGTGCAAGTCGAGGACATCGAGAATCTCAAATTCCTCGAAGCCGGCTCGGTGCTGCATTGGGGCTTTCACCACTTCGTGGTGTTCGAAAGCATCGACGCTAAAGGGGCCCACATCGTCGACCCGGGCCTCGGACGAAGGACCGTTTCTCGCGATGAGCTTCGCCGCTCTTTTACCGGCATCGCCGTCACCTTCCAGCCCGGAGAGGATTTCGAGCCGGGCACGGAGCGCGAGCACGGCGCGACCCGCTACCTCAAAGAGGTCATCGCCCAGTCCTCGATCCTGACTCGCATCGTCGTCATGTCCCTTTTGCTTCGGCTGCTGGCGTTGGCCACGCCGATCTTGACCGGCATCATCGTCGACCGGGTGGTGCCCCGAGGGGACCACCATCTGCTGATGGTGCTGGCGGCGGGTCTGGCGGGCATCGCGGTCTTCGACTTCCTGTCGGCTTTGATCCGGGCTCACCTGATGTTGCAGCTGCGCACCCATCTCGACGCCAAGATCACCCTCGAATTCCTCGAGCACATGATCGCCCTGCCGTTCAGCTTCTTCCATCAACGAAGCGCCGGCGATCTGATGATGCGGCTCAACAGCAACACGACGATTCGCGAGATTTTGACCTCTTCGGCGCTGACCGGCATTCTGGACGGTGTGCTGGTCAGTCTCTATTTGATCCTGCTCTTCATCGCCAATGCCTTCCTGGGCACTTTGGTGCTGATCCTCGGTTTGCTGCGACTGGCCCTCTACTTCGCCGTTCGCAAACGACAACGGGAGCTCATGGCCCACTCGCTACAAGCCCAGGCCAAATCCCGCAGCTATCAAGTCCAGCTCTTGGCCGGCATCGAGACCCTCAAATCCCTGGGCGCCGAGGATCGAGCCGTAGAGCAGTGGTCCAACCTCTTCGTCGACGAGCTCAACGTCTCCCTCGAACGCGGCCGCTTGGACGCCATCTTCGAGTCGGGTTTGCAGGCCCTCAGGACCTCCTCGCCGTTCGTGGTGTTGGCGGTGGGCGCCTCGGAGGTCCTGGCCGGCAACCTCTCCCTGGGCACCATGTTGGCGGTCAACGCCTTGGCCATCGGTTTCCTGACACCGCTGACCTCCCTCGTTTCCACGGGCATTCGCTTGCAGCTCTTGAGCAGCTACATGGAACGTATCGACGACGTGCTCGACGCCCCCAAGGAGCAGGAGGTGGACAAGGTCACCCCGGCCCCCATCCTGAGCGGGCGCATCACCCTGGAAAACGTCAGCTTCCGGTACTCCGCCCTTCGCCCCCTGGTGGTGAAGGACGTTTCCTTGAACATCGAGCCGGGCAGCTTCGTGGCTCTCGTGGGCTCGTCCGGAGCCGGCAAATCGACCCTTGCCAACCTCTTGCTCGGCCTCTACAACCCGACGTCCGGCAGGGTGCTCTACGACGGCATGGACCTGCAAAGTCTGGAGCTGCAATCCGTGCGACGCCAGCTCGGCATCGTGCAGCAGCAGCCGTATCTCTTCAACGAGTCGATCCGCAACAACATCGCTCTCGGTGACGAAGGGCTGCCCTTGAGCCGGGTGATGGAAGCCGCCCGGCAGGCCCACATCCACGACTTCATCCAGGAGCTGCCCCTGGGTTACGACTCTCCGGTGTCGGACGGCGGCCAAGGGCTCTCCGGCGGTCAACGCCAGCGCCTGGCCCTGGCCCGAGCCCTGGTGCGTCGCCCCCGCATCTTGCTGCTCGACGAGGCCACCAGCCATTTGGACGCCATCTCCGAGCGCGAGGTGCAAATCGAGCTGGAGGGTGCCCACTCCACCCGCATCGTCATCGCCCATCGCTTGAGCACGGTGTCCAAGGCAGATCTCGTTTTGGTGATGGAAGACGGGCAGATCGTCGAGCAGGGCACCCACACCGAATTGCTGCAGAAGAACGGCGCCTACGCGGCGTTGGTCCATGCCCAATTGGAATCCGGCACCCTAGAAGCCGAATCGGCAATCACCCACGCCGAGGGCGCTTCATGAAGATCTCCGAGCGCCTCAAGGAATCGACGATCCTGCGTTCCGGCTTGCTGGTCGCCACGGGCGTCGCGGCCGGAGCCGTGTTGATGCTCGGCCTGCGAGCCGGACCGGACTCGGGACCGACCACCGCCCTGACCACGGACGAGACGTCGAGCGCGAGCGCGTCCCAGGCGGCTCGATCTCCGGCTCCGGCTCCGGCTCAAACCCTAAATGCGAACGCGGAGCCGGGCTGTTTCGTCGGCGCCTTGGTGCCCCGGGAAGAGGCAGATGTAGCCGCTGAGATCGAAGGTATTCTCGAAGGCTTGAACGTCAGAGTGGGAGATCGCGTGCAAGTCGGCGATCCGCTGGCGACCCTCGATACGCGCGCTTTGAGCCATCAATTGGCCATCGAGGAGGCGAATCTCAAAAGCGCCGAGGCGGAGCGGAAAAAGCAATCGATCGAGGTGCAGCGCGCGGCCCAAGAAGAGCAGCGCCGACTTGCCCTCTCGGGTTTGGTGTCCCGCGAGGAAGGTGAGGCGGCGGCCTTTCGAGCGAGCAGCGCCAAAGCGAGCTTGGAAGCGGCCGAGGCCCGGTCGAATCAGGTCCAAGCGCGAATCGACGAGATCAGCGACATCCTCAGCCGGTCGGTGCTCCGGGCGCCGTTCACGGGCCTGATCTCCCGGCGGTACCTGGATCCCGGCTCGCGGACGCTTGTCGGCACACCGGTGGTGCGGCTGGTTCGGCTCGACGATCTCATGGTGCGATTCGCGGTGCCGTTGGAAGTGGCCGAAGACCTCGAACCCGGCGATTCGATCCGCGCGGAGCTGGTCAACGAGCGCTCGGCCTGGTCGGGCGTCGTCGAGCAAATCGCTCCGGAAATCGATCCGGCCGCCCTCTTGGTCTTCGTCGAGGCCCGGCTGGAAACCCCGAATCCATCTGCTGAATCGGGCGCCGACTCCCTGGTCTTCGGCACCGAAGCCCGGGTCAGTCTGACCGACCCCGGGCAAGATCCGCCGAAATGTTTGACCACGGAGCCGAAGTCGGCAGCGGCCGTAGGGGCGGGGCTTGCCCCCACCCGCTCCAGCGAGTTGAAGCTTCAAGATCGCTGAATCGCGGCCTGGGCGCCGTCAGAGTTGGAGCTGGATCCGATCTCCGATCACTCTAATCCGAAGCAGAGCCCCAGGTTTCTTCCGCCGTCCGACACCCTTGACCCACGCAGTCCTGAAGCTCCTGGACCTTGGACCGCATCATGGCGAGGAAAACCGTGTAGCTCGGGTGGTTGAGCAGGTCGACGACTTGGTCGGGATCGGTTTTCAGATCGAAGAAGAATTCCTCGCTATAACCGCCCGGCCAGATCGGGTCCTGATACGAGATGTAGGTGAGATTGCTGATCATGGCCTCGGTCATGGGGTCGGTGCGCACCGCGTGGTAGTCCGGGAAGACCCACCACCGCTGAGGCCCGACGGGATTCTGTCCCCTGGGATGCTCCGCTTCGAGCAGCAAGTTCTTGCGCCAGGGCCCCGGGCTCGGCTCCCCCTGAAGATACGGACGCAGGGAGCGACCGTCGATGGCGTAAGACGAGGCGGCCCAGGGCAATCCAGCGTAGTCCAAAAGGGTCGGAGCCAGATCGACATTGCCCACCAGAAGATCGGTGCGCGCCTGGTAGCGGGGCCCCGGTGGTCGCACTACCAACGGCACCCGAACCGATTCGTCGTAGGCCAATCCCTTATTGCCCAAACGATGCTCACCGAGGAAATAACCGTTGTCGGACGTGAAGACCAACACGGAGTTGCTCAATCGCCCGGCGGCGGCCAGGGCGTCGACCACCCGACCGACCATCACGTCGATCGACAGCATGGATTCCAGCCGCTCGGAGTGCAATCGACGGAGCTGCTGTAGGTTGTCGCCGCAGCTCAGGGCCTCCCACTTGTCTTGCACCGCCTGAGGGGTGGCCGCGAAGCTGTCGAAGGAGGCTTTGCCCAGCCCCGGCAAATCGAAGCCGGGAGCCGGATCGCCACCTTTTTGACGCAGGCAACCCTGAGGGAAACCGTCGCAACCGTATTCCGCGTAATCCGAAGCCGGATAGCCGTCGATGATGCCGTCGTTGTTGAAATCTCCCCGATCCGGGCTCAAATAACCCGTGAAATTGGGGTGCGTGTTGCTGTTGCAGCCGTCGTGATTCCAATCGGTGAGCCATTCCACGTGGGGGGCGGTCGGCGCCAAATACAAGAAGAGGGGGTCGGCGGCGGGAACCGTGTTGATCACCAGCTCCGCCTGCTCGCCGACGGCGCGGGTTTGATAGGTCGTGGGCAGCTCCACGCTGCCGTCGGGCCGCACAAACCGATAGCTGCCCGGCACCAAGGCATGAGAAGGGATGGCGCGCCAATAGCTCCATCCCGCGGGCGCGGGCGTACCCACGCCGTAACCGTTCTTATATTTGCCCACCAAGGCGGTGTAATAGCCGGCTGCTTGCAACCAAGTCCCCAGGGTCGGCCGATCGGCGCCGCCCGGGTGAAATGCGGCGTAACCGCCGTTGGTGCCGGTGACGTTTTGTACCCCATGGTTGTGCGCGTATTGGCCGGTGAGAAACGTCGCACGGGAGGGGCAGCACAACGAGTTCGACACAAAGGCCTGCGCCACATCGGTGCCGACGTCCAGAAAATGCTCTTGGATCCTCGGCAACTTACCGCCGTCGAGCAATTGGTGGAACGACCCCAGATCGAGATCGTCGACCATGATCACGACAAAATTGGGCGGCTGCTTGCCGGCGGTTTCCCATTCGGGGCCGTCGGCGCCGACGGCCGACGCCGCGAGCCAGATGGTTGCGAAACCAACCAAGAGAATAAAGTGAAAGCCGAGAGGCCGCAGGCGTTGCTGAAGGTGGAAATTGCGAAACATGGTGTCCTCGATGGCATGGGCTGGATGGGCTGAGGCACCGCTCGATGGCAGCGGTGAGGCCGACGTCCGCCGTCGGCGTCCAACTAGAAGTGCATCTCCCGTGCCGGCGTGCCTCGGCTCCACAAAAACACCATTGATCAGAGGTTTGCGGACGGATCGCAGCCGCCTACCCCGCTTCGCTGAATCCGCCGTTGACAACGCTGTCTACGATCGAGACACCTCAAACGCCAAAGGCCCGCCGAAGCGGACCTTTGGACGGACAATAGAACGAGACCTAAGCTAAATCACAAGCCGAAGGACAAACCTCCGACCAGGGTCAAACCGGGAGAGGTATAACCGGGAATTTCGCTGTAGTCGGAACCCAAGAGATTCTCCGCCCGCACAAAGGGACGCCAGCGCTCTGTGAGCTGATAGTCCACGGACAGATCCACGCGCTCGTAGTCGTCCATGTCGGAGCCGTCCGCGTCGATTCGATCCGACACGGCCACCACGGTGGCGGTGGTCCGCAGCTTGTCGATGGGTCGGTAGAAGAGGCTGAGGGTGGTGCGCTGCTCGGGCCGACGGGCCAGCTGGAGACCTGTGGCCAAGTCCTCGGTTTCGTTGAAGGTGTGGGAGGCTTGGAGCTGGAAGAGCTCGCTCGCTTGCCAGTCCAGGGTCAGCTCCACGCCGCTCGAGCTCGCCTCGGCCAAGTTGACGAATCCCGCCGGGAAGGTGAAGAGGATCAAATCCTCGAAGTCGGTGTCGAAATAAGTCAGATCCACCACCACCCGGCCATCGTGGAAAGCCAGCTCCAACCCCAAATCGAACCCCTCGCTCGTCTCCGGAAGCAGGTCGGGATTGCCGAATCCGGGGAAGAATAGGTCGCTGAACGTGGGAGCTTTGAAACCCGTGCCGAACGAGCCGTGCAAGCGAGCGACGTCTCCCAGGCGGGCTGAAATCGCCGCGCGATAGGTGGCTTCGTCGCCGAACACCGAGTGGTCGTCACGGCGAGCCCCCAATGAGAGATCGACGTCGTCCCCAAGGGTCCAAAGGCTCTCGACGAAGAGCGACCGAATATCGAGGCTTTCGTCGAAGGAGCCGACATTTTCGGCCTCGCGACGCTCGACCGCATAACCCACGGAAATCAGCTCCCCGGAGCCGAAGCTCAAATCCGCCTGGGTGCGGACCTCGGCGTTGCGGCTGACGATTTCGAAATTGCTGAAGAAATCGTCCGGGTCCTTGCCCAAAAGCTCGTCACGGGTGCTGCCGACGGTCAGGCTTTGGGTCCAGACCTCGTTGATCGGTTGACGCAGGGACACCGTCGCCGTGGTCAGGCTGCGCTCTTGCTGGGCGTTGAGGTCGTCGGTCGGGCCGATGCCGAAGGTAAAGCCGTCGACGTCCGTGTCCCCTTTCACATGACGCACGGTTGCTTCGATCCGGCCATCGCCCCACACGGAGGTGCCGACCCGGCCCGAGACCGTCAGGTTGGTCCAAGGATCGTCCTCGGAATTGCCCTTAGCCTCGTCCGCGGCAGAAACCCCATCGGTTTCGATGCGGGAGACGGATAGGCTGTAGTCCACGGAATCGTCGCCGCCCGAGACTCCGGCGCCGAATTGGGAGTAGCCGTCGCTGCCGCCGGCCGCGCGCACCCACGGTTTCGTGGGTCCTTGGCCGCGTCGGGTGATGATGTGGATCGATCCGGCCACCGCTTCGGAGCCGTGGACCAGGCCCTGGGGACCTCGCACCACCTCGATCCGTTCCAGGTTGTCGGCGGTCAAATCCGCGAAGTCGAAGGCACCGGTGGTGCCGTCGTTGACCCGGCGGCCGTCGATCGTCACCAGGGTATGGGACGAGCTGCCGCCGCGGATGAACACGCTGGTGGCCTTACCGGGGCCGCCGACGGTGGCCACTTCCAGGCCGGGCACCGTGCGCAGCAGCTCCAGCACCGTGTCCTTATTCCGGGCTTCGATGTCTTGCCGATCGATGACCGTGACCGAGCTGCCGAGGCGATGCTTGGGCAGCTCCATCAGGCTGGCGCTAACGACGATTTCTTCTTCCAACGCCACCGATGGCTCGGTCGGGAGGTCGCCGCCGGCAGACTGCCCCCAGATCGGATTGGAGAGTGTCAAGAAGAGCGTGAGACAGAGCGAAAGGGCAGCCAGGGTTGGCGTCGGAGAAGTTTTCGGGCGTGCAGGATTCATCAAGGCTCCTTTCCTTATTCCACGAAGGAAACATAGAAGCGAGCCGAAGGTCAGATATCCTGGCTTACGTTCGTCCTACTGACCGCGCCTTCCCATCCAATGCCCGCCATGGGCTTCGACAGTGGCTTTTTCGACCCTGGCGTTTCCGCGAGCAGCGTTTCCGATAGCGGCTCGTCGCCAATGTCTTCGTGCGGCGTTCGTCCCGAACACAGTCGCGGGGCGGCGGGAGATTCTCACTCCACTTCCCTGATCCGACGGCTGGGGGTTGTAGGGCCACCCGAGGGCGGCCGGTTGGCGTGTCCCAGGGGCATACCCCGTCGGACATCGTGCGGCGGAGTATACGCGAAAGACCATCCGACGACTGTCACGGCTGCTGCCGCAGGATTATTTTTCAGCGTCGCGGATCGCTTTCGCCACCCGGCGCCGGAGATCGGCTTCAACCGCCGTCCCTCCGCCGCCGACCCGGTGCAGGATGCCCCCTTCTGGGCTGACCAGCACATAGGTCGGGTAGGATCTGACGCTCCACCTTGGGCCTGGTCGGCTTTCTTGAACGCCGACTCCGCGCCGACAAAATCCGAAGCGGCCATCTTTTGCAGCCCGTCTTGGATCAACGGATCCGAAGGTGAAGCCGTCGAGGCGGAGGCGACCGAAGCCACGATGGACCCAAGAAAGAAAAGCATGCACCACACCAGTGCCTGTGGTTTGGTGATCACCAGACTCTCTGATTCAAGGCTGTAGATTTGAAGCAGACCTCTTTGCATCACTTGCTCCCTCAGCTGTGGGATCCTCGACGATGTCCTCTGTCTGCCATGCTTTATTGTACGGCCCAAGGAAGAATCTGTTCGTAGGGTTGGGGCTTGCCCCGGGCTTGCCCCCAGCCGCGCCGACACACTGACGCTTCAGCCCCGCTGAATGATGGCTTGCTGCCGAATATGCATCGCCGATCTCGTCGAAAACGCATGCTTCGCTTTTACGGGCACCAAAAAGCGAAAGAGCGGGCCCGAAGACCCGCTCTTTCTCGAGATCACACCAAGAAGAAAGATCTAACCTGGTGACCGACTAAAGGCCGATATCAATAGCAGTGCTTCGGCGGGCACGGCGAGCAGATGGCCGACGTCGGGCAGAAGGTGCCGTAGCTGCAGCCACCGGTGAGACTGCTGAGAGCCTCGTCATCGACGTTCATGACCGCGGCCGGGCTCTCGGGAAGAGCGGCTTTTTGGTCTTGGCTCAGCTCGGCATAGAACTCGCCGTCACGCCACGCACGAATCACGTCTTGCTTTTTCATAGTCAGTCTCCTACATGCGGGTCGGTTCAATTCGAGCTGTGGATCACCGACCCTCGATCCACAGCTCGCTGCCCCGACACATGTCGGGACGAAAGACTAAGAGCTTTTCGAAGGCACCGATTCAAGGGTCAGAATAGAAGGAATTCGCTCGGGCGCCGCGAGCCTGGCCAAGCCGTAGGCAACGCCCGCCAAACCGGTCATCAAGCCCGGCGTCTCCACGCTCCCGGGCAGGCCGAACAACAAACCGTCCCGTCGGATGCTGTCGAGCACACCGCCCGCCAACCGACCGGCGGACGCCGACCAATCCCCGCGATCCAGGGTCCGACCCGCCATGGCGAGCAACTGCAGATTGCCCACATCTCCGTGGCAGAGGCAGTGGTTCTGGCCCAAGCCGTTGAGCTCGGTGGAACGTACGGTGGTCTCGATCTCGGCTCGAATCTGATCGTCGTCGAGGAACGGCAAGCCGGCGAGGCGAGCCATGCCGATTCCCGGCGCACCGTGACACCAGGCCTGCATGAAATGGCCGGTGGAGGCGTCCATGCCTTCGGCCGCTCCGGCCCTCAGATCCGGCCAATTCTGCCGCTCTGCCACAAAGAGGCCGCGCTCAAAAGCCAGAGCTCGGTCGGCGGTATGTCGGAACGTTTCATCTCCCGTGGCGTCCGCGATGTGCAGCAGGGCCAACGCAATACCCGCCGCCCCGTGGGACAGCCCAGCCAGGGCCCGATCACCGGCCAGGGGCATTCGCCAGCCCAACCCTTCACCATGGGGCTCGGCCTTCTCCAACAACCGCTCGCCACAGGCGCGGACCAACGGCAGCAGGCTCGGATCGGGTCGCACCTCGTGCAGACGCAGCAAGGACACCGCACAACCCGCGGAGCCGGCGATCCAATCGAGCAGCTCGTCCCGAGCGATCCGCTCGGCCAACCCTTCGGTGGTGGCCATGGCTTCGTCGAGCAAGGCCTCGTCTCCCCACAGGGAGCCGAGCTGGGTGAGCACATAAATCACGCCGCCCCAGCCGTTGAAGCCGCCGAGTCCTTGGACCCTCGACGGATCGTCGCGGATTTGGCGACGCTGAGCTTCCAGGGCTAAGCGGGAGAGCTCGGTGAGCTCACCGTCGCCCAGCAAGTCGCCCAGAAACCCCAAGCTGAAAGCGATGCCCGGTAGGCCCTGAAAGACATCGGGCCCGGTAGGCGCTAGGTGCCACCCTTCTACCTCGCCGTGGTGCAGGGTCAGCCAACAGGCCTCTTTAGATCCGCGGAAGGCCCGATCCACGATGCGGCGGGAAATCTCGGCGGCCGCCGCGCAGAGCTCGTCACGGCCGGCCGGCCGCTCCCGCGGCGACATCTCGAAGGAAGGTCGCGGCTGGGCTTGGGTGCCGAGCAAGAGGGCGTCCAAGGAGTCGTGCAAGACCGCGAGCTGACGGGCCAGGTCCGCAGGACCCAGGTCCTCGATTCGACGGCGCACGCTCTCTAATCCCGACTGTCCCAGAAGCTCGGGGAACGTGGTGCCGTCCCAGGTCCAGACGTCCCGAGATCCACCGGTGGTCACGAAGAGCGGGATGTCCCCCTGCTCCAAATCGCGGACCTCCACACCCACCAGGGTCTTCAGGAAGGGTCGGTGCTCCCCCATCACCCACAGTCGATCGAAGAGCCGTCGACGGCTGGGGTCGTGGGTCAAGACATGGGGATGGTAGCTCTCCAACAACAAGGTGCCGTAGGTCGCGGTCTGACGGAAGAGAATGCGCACCTCGGCATCTTCGAAGGCCTTCAACGGGCCGTCGTCCGCCAGCAGCTCTTCCCGATGGGCCGTCAGCAGGCCGTAGAGGGCTCGGAAACCTTGCTCCAAATCCTGCCGATGATCCAACAAAGACACCTCGGCGCCGGCCACCCGGGGCCGGTTCTCGCCCACGGGAATCTCCACCTTGCGCCGCTCCACCCGCATCTCGTCGGTTCCTACGGCGGCGGTCGCCAGCACCGGCAGAGGGGTCATCTGGCCTTCGCGGGACGCCAAGCCGCTCAGGTCGACCCCTTGGTTCTCACCATCGCCCCACCATTTGTCCGGCAGCAAGTTGCTGCGCAACAGCGACGAGCGCAATACCGCGCCGGGCTGATCGTCGAAGTCGCCGAGCTTCGAGCCCAGCACCCAGGGCTGCAAGAGGGTCTCAAGGTCCACGGGCACCGGATGCTCACCCGCGGCAATCAAATTCTCTTGGTGAAAATCCGTCGCCTCCAACACATAGAGCAAGGCCAGATAGGCTCCTTGACGACGGTAGAAGCGGCTCAGCTGGGCGTGGTCGTCACAAGCGGCGCCGTCGACCATCTCCATCCAGCCGTAGTCGCCCCGATCCACCACCTCCAGGATCCGGAAACCGAGCTCGAAGCCCCGCTCATTGATCCACTGCTGCAAGCCCTGAAAGGCGGTCTCGACGGCCATGGATTTCGGCTTGTAAACGATGCGAAATCCCGAGTCGAAACCGAGCAAGTAAACCCCCCGGCCACCGCGATGGGGATCGGAAACCGCACCGGTCACGACCTCCAGCTGCCCGATCGATGTCGCGGAAAAGCATCGCCGCGACAAGATGTCGGCATCCTCGGCCAATCGTTCGAGAAACTCCCCCGCCGCCCGTCGCCATTGCTCGAAACGCAGCACCAGCTGCCGAGCCAGGACGGGATAACGCTTGAGCACGGCCACAGCTGTGATCGGATCTTTGAGGCTCTCAATGAAGTTTTGGAATCGCTCTTTGCTGTCGTTGCCCTCTAGGCGTTCCTCCATGCGCGCGATGTGCAGCTCCACCACCATCGGACGGTGCAACATGCTCGCCACCAAATCGGGAATCGGCGACGTCAGGGCTGTGGCCGCCCGCCGGGGATCGAAGGGCGCGTTGGGAAACCGCGCTTTCACCGCCTGAGCATCCGCCACCAAAGCGTCAAAGGACCGACGGAAGAGTGGATCCAAGAGGGGCAGGAACGGACAGCGCTCTAGATCAGCATGCTCCGGCCAATCAAAAGGCTCGAAGCTCGAAGGCTCGGCTTGGCCATAGGCCGACATCAGCACGTCGAGCCAGGGTAGACGGGCGGCATTCGTCTCCAACCAAGCCGAATCCAAGCCCATGACGTCGACCAGCTCTTGCTCGGTCGTCCGTTCTCGATCCAACCACCGCTGCCAATCCGCAGGGCGGTCGAAGGGTTTCTGCCGCTTGAAGCTTTGAAGACGTTTGAGCCCTTTGGAGGCGTCGATCGGCAAGGCCTCTCGGTCCTCGGGGCTACCGGCGTATTGCCGGTAGATGTCTAGCCGTTCTTGCAGACGCAGGGCTTCTGCCCAAGCCCCTTCGAGCTGGGAGACTTGCTCAGCGAACGTACCGATTTCGAAGGGAGGATGACCAGCTTCAGGGACTGAAAGATCCACTGAATTCGAAGCAAGAGAGCCCATGAAACACACCTCGGCGACGACAGATGACCCCAAGAGGACTGGTCATAAATACCAGTCAGAAGAGACGAAATCGCGTTAGATTTTAGACAGCATGACTAAAAATGCCATGCTTAACGCTTAAAGATTGACCAACCTGGCGGATATTAGCGGTCCACAGATTTGTTCGTCAAGACGATTCGGCTCTATTGTTCCTGTCGGCTCCAGCCGTGTGCCTCATGGGCAGGTCCGGTCGATCGGGACGCAGATCTCAGGGCTTGCCGACCGTCACCAAGTGATGGGCCACCCGGAAGCTGTTGGCGAGAATCGTCAGGGTGGGGGCGGCCCCTCCCGAGGTGGGCATGAAGCTGCCGTCGACCACGTAGAGACCCTCGATACCGTGGGCCCGACAGAAGGGATCGAGCACGGACGTCTCCGGATCATGGCCGGCACGACAAGTGCCGTGGACCAAATAGGAGGACGTTCCTCCGATATCGGTAGCCACCATCTGCTCGGCACCGAGATCCGACAGCACCTCGAAGGCCCGTGTCGCGAGAAGCTCCCCCGCTTTTTTCTGATGGGGCAGAAGCTCCAAGTGGATGCGCGCCACCGGCAAGCCGAACCGATCCCGAATCTCGGGATCTAGGCTGACGAAGGTGTGGCGGTTGGGAATGAAGTCGTGGAAGCCTTCGAAGTAAATCACCCGATGGGGTAGCTCGGTCGGTAGAGGTCCTTGCATGCCAGGCACTTGCGGCGCCATGCCGAAGCGAATCACACCGCCCTTGGCCAGGTCGGACACACCCTCGGGCAAGAAATAGTGATCCATCACCGAGCGGCCGAGGAAGGGATGGGGATCTCGCAGCAGCTCGAAGCCTTGTCGGCGGGTGTCGAAAAGGCCTTGGCCCATGGTCACCCCATGGAATTGCAGGTGGCGGCCCACCAAGCCGTTGTCGTTGGCCAAACCGCGGGGATAGCGATTGGACTCGGACATCAAGAGCAGCCGCGCGGACTCGATGGCCGAGGCGCACACACACACCACCGACGCCTCGACCCGGACCTCCCGGCCCTGATCGTCGAAGTAAAGGCAGCCGCTCGCCCGCCCACCCTTGTCCACCAACACTCGAAATACCGTCACCTCGGTGCGGACCTCGCAACGCCCGGTGGCCTCAGCCCGGGGGATCAAGGCTTCTTGGGTGCTGGATCGAGCGCCGACCGGACAGCCGTAGGACGCACACAGCCGGCAATACTCACAGGCGGGCCGTCCTTGGTAGGGCTCGGAGAGGATCGCCCGCGGGGTGGGAAACGGATGCATGCCCCGATTCCGACACGCCTTTTCCACCGCGTCGGCAAAGGGATGCGCTTTGAGCGGCGGCAACGGAAACGGCGACGATCGAGGCCCCTCGAAAGGATCCGAGCCCGAGTCTCCGGAAACTCCCACCTCCCGCTCGGCCATGCCGTAAAAAGGCTCCAATTCGTCGTAGGAGAAGGGCCAATCCTCGAGCTCCTCGTAGTCACCGAAGCGGCTGCGCATGCGAAAGTCGTCGGGATGAAAACGATAAAAATATCCACCCATATGACTGGTGCCACCGCCGACACACATGGCGATCCATCCCAATGACGTCAACAGGGGCTGGGTGGTCTTGCGGGTCACCACCGCGTGGGGCTCTTGATCCAAAGCGGGCACGAAATCCCCGGGTTGAAGCCCCACGTCATGGTGGTAGTCCGACCGCTCGTATCGCGGCCCCTTCTCCAGCACCAATACCTTCCAACCCGCCCGGCTCAGGGTGAAGGCCAAAGGACCGCCCCCCGCCCCACTGCCGATGATCACCGCGTCGAACGTCTCACTCGATTGGCTTGCCATGGCGCGGAGTATACTGCGCAGATTTCTGGACGAAAGCTGAGATTTACGCAGGCTCTAACGGCAACCGAATCGTCACCGTCAAGCCGGGACCGGGCTCTGTCGGGCCGGCGACAACGGTTCCCCCGTGCAGCTTCACCCACTGTTTGACGATGGCGAGCCCTAAGCCGGTACCGCCGGTGGCACGACCGCGGGCGGGGTCGATGCGGTAGAAACGGTCGAAGAGGTGGGGCAGGTGCTCGGCGGAGACCCCCGGGCCATGATCTCGGATTCGGATCTCGGCGTGGGGGCTTGCCTCGTCCGTGACTCGGTCGAAGTCGATCTCTACCCCCTCGTCGTCCGGGCCGTGGCGCAGGGCGTTGCTCAACAGGTTGTCGATGACCTGCCGAAATCGGAGGATGTCGATGGAGACGTCCACATCTCGCGGACCGCGGACGTGAATTCGAGCGCCATCAGGGTCCCAGGCTCGCGCCGCGGTCGTGAGCTCCTGGTGGAGGTTGGCCATGCCTTGATCCAGGGTCGCGCCCCCGGCCTCGGCCAGAGCCAGGGCTTGTAGATCATCCACCAATCGTCCGAGGTGCAGGGTTTCCCGGTGCAGCGCGTCGACGGTCTGAGGCTCCAGGGGTTGCAAGCCGTCTTGAACCGCTTCCAAACGACATTGGAGGTGGGTCAACGGCGTGCGTAGCTCATGGGCCACATCCGCCACCAGCTGACGGCGGAGATCCTCCGATTGCTCGAGGCGGGATGCCATGCGATTGAAGGCTCGGCCCAGGGCAGCCAGCTCATCGCGTCCGTCCACCCTCACCCGTGTTTTCTGCTCACCGAGCTCCAGGCCTCGCGCCGCCTCGGTGAGCTGTCGGACCGGCCCCAGGACCCGATGCAACGTGGCGGCGACCATCGCCAGAGAAATGAGCACGACGACCACCAAACCGATGAGCATCCATCGATCGAGGGCCGCGATCACCGGTGAGCCCGACCGTTGCGCTTCGGGCTCCGTCGACTCTCCGCTGCCGGTGCCGAGCATGAGCGGATCCAGCGGTACCGGACGCACCACGCCCACCGGCTCGCCGTCGGCATCGACCAAGTCCCGCCCTGGGATCTTCAGCTCGAAGCTCTGCCCTGCCCGCTCGAAGCGGATCGGCTCGCCGAGCGAAGCCACCTCGACCATCAGGTCCGCCAAACGCGGATCGGACCAGGCCAACACCTCGCCTTCCGGAGTGTGCACAAAAAAGCCGTGGTCGAAGTCTCGATCCGAAGCTAAAGAGGCGAGAGCCGACGGCAGCTCGCCGGCGCCATGCTCGGCGACGACGACCTGGAGTCGCTCCGAGAGCCAGTCGAGCTCGGCATCCAGAGTCTTCTCTTCCTGCGCGTCCATGGTCAGGAATCGACGGATCTCGACCCGGGCGGACCAGGTGGAGATCAGGGCCATAGCGCTCACCGCGGCGAGCACGATCAGCGCCATCAGCGCGCCGAGACGGGCCTTGAGGCTAAGCATCGGACGACGACGCTCTCTCTGACGACACTGCTTCGTTCGGCCCGTCCGGCTCGTCCGGCTCGTCCGCCAACCGATAGCCGATGCCGAAGACCGTTTCCACGGGCCGCAGACGCGGATCCTCGGCCGTCAGCTTGCGGCGCAAATTGCCGATGTGGGCGTCAATCGTCCGGTCTAAACCCTCGTAGCCGTCTCCCAGGGTATTGGCGATCAGCTCGGAGCGGCTGAAGACCCTTCCCGGATTGGCCAACAGACAAGCGAGCAGCTCGCCCTCGGTGCGGGTCAAGGCCAGCTCCCGTCCGCCGACCGTCACCCGACGGGCGGCGAGATCGAAGCTCAAACATTGCCACCGGAGCACCTCCGCCGGTGGGTCCGACCGGCCGGCGGAACGGCGGAGCAGGGCTCGAACCCGAGCCGCCAGCTCCCGCGGGCTGAAGGGTTTGCACACGTAATCGTCGGCCCCGAGGTCCAGACCCTGGATGCGATCGTCCTCGGCGGCTCGGGCGGTCAGCATCAGAATCTTGAGATCGGCCTGCGCGGACCGCATGCGTCGGCACAGGGTGGGGCCGTCGAGACCCGGCAGCATCCAATCGAGGATCACCAGGTCAAACACCCCGCCGGCCGGCGATTCTGAGAACGTTCGCCAGGCAACTGATCCGTCGACCTCGATCCGCACCTCGTGCCCGTCCCGCCGAAGGTAGAGCTCGACGATCTCCGCGGTCTTGCGCTCGTCTTCGACGATCAGGATAGATGCCAACGGCCCCTCCTCGCTCAGGATCCGCCGTCGGACACCACGGTTTTTTCGAGCCGGGACTTCTTGAGCGCGCGCCGCAGGGCGGATCCCACCGCCTCGGCGCCGGGCTCGTCGAAATTCGACAACACGATGACCGTATGCTCGCCGTCGCTCTCCATCACCGCGCTGACCCCGGGAGCACCCCCCGCAACCCCGATCGGCGTCGTCAGCCGCGGCTCCGACTCGCCCTTTGCCTCTCCCGGCGCCGGCCCGCCCAGCATCCACCGGGAATAGGGTGCCGGAACCAACCGAAAGTCACGAAACGCTTGATCGAACCGCCACAGATCTCGCGCCGTGGCAAAAGAGCTGCCGGCCGGGCTGCCGATGATCGGCAGCCGGAAAAGATTGTTGCGCAATGCGCCGTCGGTGCCTTGCAGGGTGTATCCCACCGCGATATCCGGCTGGGGATCGTCGGCGGCAAAGAAACCCGTGGACGACATGCCGGCCGGCTCGAAGACCAACCTCTTCATGGCTTGGGCATAGGGCTCACCGGTGATTCTCTCGATCACGGCGCCGAGCACTTGGTAGCCGGCGTTGGAATAGGACCGGCCCTCACCGGGCTCGAACAATAAGGGCTGGTGGGCAAAGAGGGGAAAGAAGTCCGCGGGACGGCGGAACCGAGCTTTCGACGCCTGGAAAAACTCGGGCACGAAGATGTCACCCAAACCGGAGGTGTGTCGCATCAGCTGCTCGATGGTCACCTTCCCGGCCACCTCCGAGCTCGGATAGTCCGGAAGATGCTTCGCCAGGGTGTCGGAGCCGGAGAGCTTGCCTTCGGCGGCCAGACGGGCGATCGCCACCTGGGTGAACAACTTATTGATCGAGCCGAGGTCGAATCGAGTGTCCAGCCGATTGGGCACCTGCCAGCGAATGCTGGCCATCCCCAACGCCTGCTCGAAGATCACCTCTTGCCCACGGGCCACCAGGACCGATCCCGAGAAACCCTTGCCCTGGGGCCCCGGCACCGACGCCAAGAAGTCGATGAACGCGGATCGCAAGGCCTCGTCCGAAGCGCCGGGCTCCACCTCCGGATCGGCGACGCCGAGCCGCCTCGGCGCCGGCCCGAGGCGCAAACCCAGGCCGTTGAATCGGCCCTGGCTCATCGGCAGACGCAATCCCACCGAATCGCCGCGACCGGTGGATCCCGAGATCGAGAAGACACCGTCGTCGACATCGATTCCGTCGACGGTCAGGCCGCCGAAGCTCGCCAAGTCCGCCGCGATCGTGCGCCAGCTTTCGGGCTCACGACGCTGCCAAGCCTCGGGGGTGAACGACGCCTCCATGTGCTCGTAAATGGCTTCCGCATCGCCGCCGTCGATCACCTGGACAAAGGCCAAGACGGAGGTTTCGTCGGAGCCCGGGGAATCGGAGTTGGCCGTTGAAGGCAGAGAGCCTCCGACCGTCATCGCGACCCACAAGCAGAGCCACATGAGACCCTGGTGCGGTTTGACAGCGGAATAAATCTCGATGCTCATATCGTCCTCCAAAGGGCTTGTGACTCTTTTTGATCACGGGCTCGGCCGTGTGAGCCTCAGCTTAGGGACGACTTTCGAAGATCCTTCGAAGATCTCAGATATAGATTTCGATCTTGGCGGCCTTTCGCAAGGCTTCGACCTTCTCCTGCACGCCGAGTCGCATGCGGGAGGTTTCCAACATGTAGATGATCCGGGCCTTCACTTCCTCGAAAGGAGCGAGCTGGGCCGGACGTTTTTCCATCACTTGGATCAAGTGAAATCCATGTTGGGTCTCTTCGATCTGGCTGACCTCGCCCACTTTCAGAGCCGCCAACCGTTGGTCGGCCTCGGATTCGGTGATCGGCACCCACGGCAGAAGACCGCCGGAATCGCGGGTGGCGGAATCTTCGGAGAATTGCCGAGCGACCTCCGCGAAGTCCCGACCTTTCTCGATTTGGCGTCGGTAATCGCCCAGGGTCTGGCGGGCCTTTCGCACGGATTCCGGATCGTTTTTGTCGGCACGCGCCAGGATGTGGCGAACCTTGACCCCCTCGGGCAGACGCATGAGGTGCTGGTTCTGATCGTAGAATTGCTTCGCTTCCGCGTCGTCCACCAGGGATTTGGCACCGATTTCTTGGCGCATGATTTTTTCCAACGACAAGGAGCGGTGCAGCTGATCCCGCAGCTGCAGAATGCTCGTGCCCTGCTCCACCAGGCTCGCCTGGAACGCCTCGTCGCTCGGATGTTTTTCCCGGAGTCCCTGGAGCGCCCGCTCCACCTCTTGCTCCGTGGCCTCAACGCCCCGGCGGCTGCCGTCGTCGAAGATCAACACCTCACCGATCAGGCCGTCGAGCACGCCTCGATAGAATTCGAGATTGGGCTTGGGAGCCACCCCCTCGGCCTTGCGCACCTGGGAGCGCATGAGCGCGCCTTGGGTCAGCAGCTCGGCTCGGGTAATCGCCTGACCATTGACCGAGGCCACGACGTCGGGAAATTCCGCGGGATGGGAGGCCTGGGCAAAGCTCACGGGCACGGCGCTCGTCAACATACCCAAAGAGAGCAAAAGCACCTGGAACAAGGTCTGAATTCGAAACATCTCTATCCTCATGGGCGGCCGACACGGCCGCTGAAATCCACCGATTTTCCGGCGGTTGGATGGGCTTAGCAAATCGGGTCACATGGAGATGGAGCCCTTGCGGAAATCGGTTTTGCCGATCCAACAATTGATCGCCACCGGCCGACCCGAGCGGGCGATCTCTTGGGCCTCGCGCAACACTTTGCCGACGTCCTCCGGGCGGTCCAGCTTGAGCCCCACCCCGCCGTAACCTTCGGCCACCACGTGGTAATCGCTGTATTCGAGCACCACGGCGGTGTCGTCTTCCAGGATCTCCACCTGCTCGCGGGCGATTTGGGTCCAGCCCGCGTCGTTGCCGATCAGCGCGATCACGGGCAGACCGTGGCGGGCGTAGGCGTCGAATTCCGCCAAGCTGTAGGCGGCGGAGCCGTCGCCCCAAATCAGCCACACCTCCGAGTCGGGTCGTACCGCTTTGGCCCCAGCGGCGAATCCGCCACCGACGCCGAGCGTGCCGAAGACCCCGGGATCGAGCCAGCGCAGGGGACCGCGCGGTCTCAAGGTATAAGACGCGGTGGCAACGAAATCGCCGCCGTCCGCCACCAAGATGCTGTCGTCGGGCAGGATGCTGTCGAGCTCCCGGAAGAGGTGGATCGGGTTGACGTATTCCACCTCCTGCTGCGCGCGACGGTCGATGTCCGCCTCGCGCGCCGAGTTGCGCTCGAAGAGGGCTTTGGTAGACGGCTCCGATCGCCAATCTTTGCCCTTCCAACCCGCGTTCTTCAGCTCTTCCGCTACATCGATCAAAAACAAGCCCGGATCCGCCAGCAGCGGAATCTGGGGACGGCGATTTTTCATCAGGTCCAAATCGCTGAGATTCGCCGACACCAAACGCGCCCTGCGCGGGATGTGGCGCCCGTAATCTAACCGGAAATCGCACGGAACACCGAAGAGCAGCACCAAATCGGCGTCTTTTAGGGCCAAGCCGCGCTTGTGGCGCAGCTGATTCACGGGATCGGCCCCCAACAGACCACGGGCCATGCCCGACAAGAAGACCGGGATGCCGAGACCTTCGACCGCCCGGGCCACCTCGTCGATGCGATCGGTCCGCAAGGCGGCTTGGCTGCCGACCAACGCCACCGGGCATTGAGCGTTTTGGATTTCTTTGGCCACCCTCCGCACCTCGCGACGACCGGCTCGAGGGATCGGAAGCTCTTTGGGGGCGTTGGGATTGGGTTTCTCCTTGCCCGCGAAAAGTCGATTCACGTGACGGTTGAGATACCAGCGGATGGCCTTTTCCGGCAAATTCCGGGGGTCTTTGGCTTTCGGACCGACGCCGTACATGTCGCGCACCAGATCTTCGCCGTAGAGCAGGTCTACCGGACACTCCACAAAGACCGGCCCGGGCACACCGATGCGCGCCTCCTCGAAGGCCTGCTCCACCATCGGCACCAGGTCCTTGACCCGCGCCGCCGAGGCCATCCATTTGACGTGGGGCTCGAAGAGGGCCATCTGATCGATGTCTTGCAGCGAGCCGCGACCTTTCAAAATCGTGCCCGTGGCGCCGCCGAGCAAGACCAGCGGAGATTGGGCCATTTGGGCGTTTTTGATCGCGGTGATGGTGTTGGTAACCCCGGGGCCGGCCGTGACCGCGGCCACCCCGGGCACCCCGGTGAGCCGGGACACGGCGTCGGCGGCAAAGGCGGCGGTCACCTCGTCCCTGACGTCAATGATGCGGATGCCGCGCTGCTTGGAGCTGACCAGAATCGGCGAGATATGCCCTCCGCAGAGGGTGAAGATGTGTTGCACGCCTTGTTTGACGAGCACCTCGGCTACCAAATCGCCTCCGGTCATGGGCTCTCCTCAATGGTTGCTAAAGGGAATGCTTAGGGAATGCTTAGGGGAAAAGATGGTCTCGAGCCGTCGGCTCTCAGGGATCGAGCACGTGTTTCGGCGGGTCGAAACAGGTGAATTCTCCCTCAAAAACCAGATCGTCGCCACGCCGGACCGTCACGGCGACGAAGATTTTCTTGCCCTCGGTGCGATCGATGCGGGCGTCGGCAACCACTCGCTCCCCCGCTTTGACCGGCCGCAGGAATTTGCTTTGGGCGGCCCCCAACACCACATTGGGTCGGTTGACCGCCATCATGGCCGCGTAATCCGCTAAGGAAAAGATGAAACCGCCATGGACCAAGGCGTGATCATCGGCCTTCATGACGTCCGTGGTGCTCAGCTCCAAGGTGGCCGACCCCGGCTCGAGCTTCAAAATCCGGCCGCAGAGATCCGGATCCATGGCGAGGTGGGTGTTGGCGGCGGGATTCGAAGGCTGCGACATATTGGCTCCCGGCTCTTATGCTGAAAGTTATTGGTCGTGCCCGGATGTTGATCCAGGTCGATGAATACAAATCGGGCCGACGCTCTCGCATCGGCCCGATCTATGAGTCAAAGTGACGGTTATTCGTCCGCCATGTGGGGGTAGGCGTAGTCGGTGGGCGGCACGAAGTTTTCCTTGATCGAGCGCTGGGAGACCCAACGCAACAAGTTGAACACCGAGCCGGCTTTATCGTTGGTGCCGGAGGCCCGTCCACCGCCGAACGGCTGCTGACCGACCACGGCGCCGGTGGGTTTGTCGTTGATGTAGAAGTTGCCGGCGGAGTGACGCAGGCGAGCGGTCAAGTCGTTGATCACCCCCCGCTCCCGGGCGAAGATCGCGCCGGTCAAAGCATACGGGCTGGTGGTGTCGCACAGCTCGATCGCCTCGTCCAGGTCCTCGTCGTCGTAGACGTACACCGTCAACACCGGTCCGAAGAGCTCGACTTCCATGGTCTCGTATTTCGGCTTTTTGGCCAGGATCACCGTCGGTTCGATGAAATAACCCTTGGAATCGTCGTAACCGCCACCGCAGACGATCTCGGCATCGTCGGACGCCTTGGCCCGATCGATGGCACCGGTGATGGTACCGAAGGCCTTTTTGTCGATGACCGCGCACATGAAGTTGCGGAAGTCCATCGGCGAGCCCATTTGAATGGTGCCGATCTCAGACTTCAAGCCATCGACCACCTCGGACCACATGGATTTCGGAACGTAAGCCCGGGAGGCTGCGGAGCATTTCTGCCCTTGGTATTCAAACGCGCCGCGAACCATGGCGATGACCAAGGTGCGGACGTCGGCGCTGGGATGGGCGAAGATGAAGTCTTTGCCACCGGTCTCACCGACGATGCGCGGGTAGGATTTGTATTTCTGGATGTTGTCGCCGATGGTGCGCCACATGGATTGGAAAGTGGCGGTGGAGCCGGTGAAGTGGATGCCGGCCAAGTGAGGGCTGGCCAAAACGGGGTCGCCGACCGCGGCACCACGGCCCGGAACCAGGTTGATGACACCGGCGGGCAGACCGGCTTCTTCCAGCAGCTTGGTGATGTAGTAGGCCGACAAGACCGCCGTCGAGGCAGGCTTCCACAGGGCCACACAACCCATCATGGCCGGGGCGGTGGGCAGGTTGCCGCCGATGGAGGTGAAGTTGAACGGCGTGACCGCGAAGACGAAACCTTCGAGCGCCCGATACTCGACCTTATTCCAAATGCCCGAATCGGAGATCGGCTGCTCGGTGTAAAGCTGACGCATGTAGTGGGCATTGAAGCGCCAGAAATCGATCAGCTCGCAAGCGGAGTCGATTTCCGCCTGGAAGACGTTCTTCGATTGGTTGAGCATGGTGGCGGCGTTGATGGTGTCGCGCCACGGGCCCGCCAGCAGATCGGCGGCCTTGAGGAAGACCGCGGCGCGGTCTTCCCAGGGCATCTCCGACCAGGTCTTCCAAGCCTTCTGACCGGCCTCGATCGCCTGTTGCACCTCGGCCTCGCCGGCCTGGTGAAACGTGCCGAGCACATGTCCGTGGTCGTGGGGGCAAACCATTTCGCCCGTATTGCCGGTGCGGACTTCCTCACCGCCGATGATCAGGGGAACCTCGACCTGCTCCGCGAGCATCTGGTCCAGACGTTTCTTGATCGAAGCCCGCTCCGGAGATCCGGGGGCGTATGCTTTAATCGGCTCGTTGACCGGAGTCGGTACCTGAATAATTCCGTTGGGCATGGTTGGCCTCCTATGCGGTCGTTGCGACCGTCGTTTCGGCAATCAAGCGTGGGATGCTTCAAGACGCGGTGTAGAAGATTCGCGTCGGGGTGTGCGGTGCTGAAAACAAGGGCGCGGCTCGCTAAAAGCGGGCGCAGCGCTCAAGACTGGATGGTATACAAATATACATCCGGCGGCCACCCCCGTTTACCGAAGGCTGACAAAGCTGCCGCTTTAGCGCTCCAGCGTCCGATAGGCGGCCGGCACCACCACCAGGGTCAGCAAGGTCGAGGCCAGCAGACCGCCGATCACCACCATGGCCATGGGCGCCCGCAGCTCGCTGCCTTCGCCCAAGCCGACGGCCATGGGCAGCAGGCCGAGGACCGTGGTCGCCGTGGTCATGAGGATGGGCCGCAGACGCAGACGGCCGGCTTGGGAGATGGCGTCGAATCGGCTGGCCCCTTCCCGCCGTAGCCGATTGGCGGTGTCGACCAAGATGATGGCGTTGTTGACCACGATGCCCGCCAGCAGCACGACGCCGATCAGCACCACCACCGAGATGTGCACGTCGAAGAGCACCATGGTGCCGATGACGCCGATCAGTGACAGGGGCACGCTAAATAGGATGACGAAAGGGTGCAATAGAGATTCGAATTGCGACGCCATCACCAGGTAGACCAGGAAAATCGCCAGGGAGATGGCCAGCTTCATGGAGTCGAAGGAGGTCTCCATCTCCTGTTGCTGCCCGCCCAAATGCCAATCGAAGCCGACGGGCAAGTTGAGGGCTTCCATGGCGTCGGTGATTTCCGCCGACGCCGAGGCCAGGTCCAGGCCGTCGAGATTGGCGGTGATCAACGCCGCCCGCTCGCCGTCGACCCGTCGGACCTCGGCCGGCCCGTCGGCCTCGATCACCTCCGCCACCGCCGACAGGGGCAAGGCGGTTTTACCCTGTTGATGAACCACCAAATTACGCAAGTCCTCGGCGCTGGAACGGTAGGTCTCCTGGGACCGGATGCGGATGTCGATGGTTCGATCCTGGCGTTGGATCTCCGTCGCCACCTCACCTTGGACTTTGGTGCGCACCACCGACGCCACGTCTTGAATGGACAAGCCGTAGACCGCCAGACGGCGGCGGTCGAAGATCACCTGCAGCTCCGGAAGCCCGCCCTCGGCGGTGGATTCCACATCGGTGAAGCCGGGAGTGTCCGCCAGCCGGGCGGTGAGGTCGTCCGACAATCGACGGAGCAGGTTCAAATTGAAACCCCGTAGCTCGATTTCAATCGGTGTCTTGAAGCTGAAATAGGAAGGGCGTCCGAACTTCGCCTCGAGCTCGGGATCGGTCTGAACCAGCTCTCGGACCTCGGCCATCAGCGCTTCTTCTTTTTCGCGGGAAAAGGGCGGCGCCACCGTGAAGGTCAGCTGACCGCGATGCTCCCGATTCTCCCCGGCGATGCCCCCTTGTTGAGACGCGCTACCGGCGATGGCGTAGACCCGTTCGACCCCGTCGAGCTCCATGGCCTGGGATTCGAGGTTGGCCATGCGCCGCTGGGTGACTTCCAGGTGGGTGCCCGGGGGCATTTCCAAATCGGCGAAGAACTCCCCCTGCACCAGCTCCGGCACCAGCTCGCCACCCAGGCCGCCGACCAGGGTCAAGCTGCCGGCCATCAGCAGACCACCCACCAGCAGCACGAGAAACGGTCGGCGCAAGGACCGGTCCAAGAAGTCGCCATAAGCCCGCTCCAGACGCTCGAAACCCCATTGAAAAAGCGCCGCCGGACGATCCAGGAGCCAGGCCACGGGGCGCAACAGGAGGCCGAGCACCTTCATCACCCCAGAGACCAAAGCGACCGTGCCTTTCAAGAGGATTCCGTCCCCAGCGTCCTGATCGGATTCGGAGCGCGGCTCCACCGGCGCTTGCCGCGACGCCAACATGGGAATCACCGTCAGCGCCACCACCAACGACACCAGGAGGGAGAAGGTCACCGTCAGGGCTTGGTCGGTGAAGAATTGCGCCGCTACCCCCTCGACGAAAATGATCGGTAGGAACACGCAAATGCTGGTGAAGGTGGACGCCATGATGGCCGACGACACCTCCTTGGCGCCGACCCGGGCGGCCTCCACCACCCCGAGGCCTTCGTCCCGCCGCCGCTGGATAGACTCCAACACCACGATGGCGTTATCCACCAACAGGCCGATGCCGAGGGTCAGCCCGCCCAACGACATGATGTTGAGGGAGATGTCGAAGGCGTACATCAGGAAGAACGTCGCGACCACCGAGATGGGGATGGCAATGCCGATGATCGAGGTCGTCCGCCAGCTGCGCAAGAAGAGGAAGAGCACCAGAATCGCCAGCGCACCGCCCATGGCGGCGGTTTCCAGGACCTCGCGCACGGAGGCTTCGATGTAGCGGGCTTGGTCGGTGATTTGGGAGATGCGCAGGTTGGGATCAATGGCGTTGAGCGTTTTGCGCAGCTCCTCGATCCGGGCACGCGCGCGCTTCGACACCGTCACCGTATTGGTGCCACCCGCCTTGTAAATCGCCACCTCGACGGCCTCTTCACCGTCGATCCGGGTCATGATCTCGCGCTCGCGAAAGCCTTTCCGCACCGTCGCTACATCGGAAACCCGGATCAGCGCCGCGCCGCCACTGTCGGTGGACGGCAGGCGCGAGATCACCAGCTCCTCGATTTGCTCCGGCCGCAAAATCTCGTTGACGGTCCGGACCATGTACCGGCTCTGGCCGTCCACCAGGCGGCCGCCCGTGATGTTGACGTTCTCCTGGGCCAGACGGCTGCGCACCGCCTCCGCGGTGAGACCGAGGTTGGCCAGACGTCGCTCGTCGAGCTCGACTTGGATCTCTTCCTCCAGACCACCCTGGACCACCACCGCCGCGACCCCTTCTAAACGCTCCAAGGGTCGTTGAATCCGCTCCTCGGTGAAACGCCGGAGCCGGGTCAAGTCCGGATCGCCGGAAACCGCTAAGCGCAAGATCGGGTCCAGGGACGGATCGTAGCGCAGCAACACCGGCGGCTCCGCGTCCTGGGGCAGGCGGATGACGTCCAATCGCTCGCGCACGTCGAGGGCGGCGAAGTCCATGGACGTGCCCCAGGCGAATTCCAGCACCACCTCGCTGACCTCCGCCCGGGAGCTGGAGGACACCCGCACCAAATTGCCCACCACGCCGACCGCGTCTTCCACCGGCCGGGTGATCAACGTCTCCACTTCCACCGGCGCCGCGCCGGGAAGGTCCGTGCGCACGGTCATGGACGGATAGGTGATGTCGGGCAATAGGTCGGTAGCGAGATTGCCGAAGGCCACCCAGCCGAAGACCACGGCGGCGACGGCGAAAATGAAGATGGTGACCGGTCGCCGGATCGAAAGGTCGACGAGGCTCATTCGCCTCCGCCCTCCCCCCGCTGCCGGCGGCGTTCCTTCATGCGCTCCAGGCGCTCTTCAATCTCGGAGTCGGTCATGCCACGCTCGCGCATCCGCTCCTTCACCTGCTTCACTTGCTCCGGATCGTTGAGGTCCAGATCACGGAATCGGCCCCCGCGACCACCCCGCTCGCCGCGACCGCCTTCACTGCGTCCAATTTCATCGCGTCCAATTTCATCGCGTCCCGCTTCGGCGCCCTGGAACCCAGGTCCGGGTCGATCGTCAGACCCGGACCGCGCCGACGGTGCGCCATCCGACACCACGCTGTCCGACACCGCGCCATCCGACGCAGCGCTGCCCGAGCCCAAGATCTCGATCGGCGTGCCGTCGGTCAGGCCGTCTTGACCGACGACGACGATTTGCTCACCTTCCTCCAATCCGGAGAGCACTTCCAGGAGATCGTCATTCCTGAAACCCAGCTCCAGATCTCGGCGCGCGGCCATGCCTTCGTTGATCACGTAGACCGTATTGCCCAGGCTATCGAGGGCCAGCGCGGCCTTGGGCACGACCAGGGCGTCGGGACGATTCGCCATCTCCAAAAAGACGTTGGCGAACATTCCCGGTCGCAGCTTGCCTTGACCCGACACCTCCAGGGTGACTTTCACCGTGCCGCTGGCCGCATCCACCACCGGCGAGACCCGCAACACCTTGGCTTCAAAACGGGTGTCGCCAAAGGATTCCACGGTCAGCTCCGCCCTTTGTCCAATAGACAGCTTGGACAGCTCACGCTCCGGGACTTGGATCGGGCACAACAGGGGATCGAAGTCGGACAGCCTGAACAGGCGCGCGCCGTTTTGCAGGAATTCCGCGAATTTGACGTAGCGCTGCACCACCAAGCCCGAGAACGGCGCGGTGATGCGGGTATAGGCCAGCTGCACCTCGAGCCGCTCCAGATCCCCTTTGGCCGACTCGAAGGACGCGAAAGCTTGATCGTAGGACTCCCGAGCCACCAGCTCTTTTTCGAAGAGCTCCTTGATGCGCTCATAGGATTGACGCGCCTCGTCGAGGCGAACCTTCGCCACCTCGAGCTGCGCCACGATCTCGCGATCGTCGATGGTGGCCAAGAGCTGGCCCTTGCGAACCCGCTGCCCTTCTTCGGTATTCAGCCGGGTGACCGGTCCTGAAACTCGGGCCACCAGATCCACCTCGTTCTCGGCTTCGAGGGTACCGTTGGTTTCGAAAAAGAGGGAGATGGTCTGACGTCCGACCGAAGCCACCTCCACCGGCACCCCGCGCGAGCTTTCGCCGCCGCCGGCGAATCCTCCTGGAGGACCTCCGTGGCCGCCGCGGCGACCTCCGCGACCGGAGCGCCCCCCGCGACCTCCGCGCTCGGAGCCGTCGCCCTTGTCGGCCTTTTTGTCGCCGTGGCTTTCACCGCCGGAACCCGAGCCCTCAGAGCTCGAGTCTTTGGAGGCTGAGTCCCCAGAACCGGAGCAGCCGGTGAAGAGAGCCGGCGACGCCAAGAGCAACAGCACTGAAAAGGCCGGCAAAGCCGATCTCCGACGAAAAGACGATCCAACAAAAGTGGCCAAAAACGACGTGGTCATAGGGTAAGTCTCCGTTCAGATGACGCGAACCGCCACCCGCCTCCAGAATCGAGCAATATCGTCGACCACCGAATAGAAAGTCGGAACGATCAGCAGTGTGAGAAATGTGGATGTGGTCAATCCCCCGAGGATCACCAGACCCACGGGTGCCCAAGTGGCGGCTCGGCCTTCGAGGGGACCAAAATATTGGGGCAGAATCACCGGCGCGACCATCGGCAGCAGGCCGACGATGGTCGTCACCGCGGTCATGAGGATCGCCCGCAAGCGATCCCGTCCGCCGGTGAGGATCGCGTCGCGACGACGCAATCCCTCGGCCCGTAGGCGGTTGATGTGATCCACCAACACAATGGCGTTGTTGACCACCACTCCGACCAACACGATGAAACCGAGCTCGGTGAAGTTGTCCCGCGGTTGGGCCGCCAGCTTCATCACCACGCCGACACCGATGAAGGCAAAGGGCACGGCCATCATGATGGCGAACGGATGGGTAAAGCTTTCGAAGAGCGCGGCCATCAGCATGTAGACCAGAATCAAGGCGAAGAGCAAGGCGAAATTCGAGCCTTCTTGGTCGCGTTGACCCATACGATTCCAGCGACCGAAGCTCCACGAGTAACCCGGTGGCAGGGGCATCGACGCCATGATGCCACCGACGCTTCGCATGGCCATGCCCATGGCCTGCGGATCGTCCGTATTGGTGGTCACTTGGATCTTGGCTTGGCGGTTCTCCCGCTCGATGGACCTCGGCCCGGGTTTCGCCTCAAAGTCGGCGACCGCTTCCAACGCCATGGCTTCCGCCTGGGTCGGATGCAGCTCGAAACCCCGGAGCTGGCCGAGGGTTGCTTCCTCTTGGTCCCGATAGAGCATGGTGAGGTCGATCTCACGATCGTCGCTCGAAATATAAGACACGCTGCGGCTCGACAGGGCGGTCTGCACGGTTTGGGCCACCGCCTGGGTCGACAGACCGGCCCGCAAGGCGCGATCTCGGTTGACTTGCACCCACAGCTCTTGATCGCCGCTTTCCAAGGATAAATCGACGTCGGAGATGCCGGGAATCTGCTCCATCTGAGCGGCGACCTCACGGGCGATCAGCTCCAGCACTTTAGGGTCGTCACCGGACAGCTCGAGCTCCACACCACCGCCGCCGTGACGCCGGGAGGCTTGGCCGATGCGCAGCTCGACACCCGCCTTGGTGGGCAACAGCTCGCGGACCCGATCCCGCACCTCGGTGGTCGACAATCGGCTTTCGCTTTCGTCCTTGAGGTGCAGCTCGACTCGCCGACCACCCCTAAAACCTCCCCGGGATCGCCCGCCTCCCTTGTCGTAGGACGAAGTGATGTCGGCGATATCGAGCTCGTCTTTCTTGGCCATCAGAAGGCCTCGGATTTCGTCGAAGAGCTCGCGAGTCTGCTCCAAGGAATAGTTGCGCGGGGTGTCGATGTTGATCGTCACCTGACGTTCTTGGGTCCGGCCGGAAAAGGATCGCTCGATGCCGGAAAAGAGCATCCACGAGCCCCAGAGCATGCCCGCCGCCAGCACCAAGAAGGCCATGCGAAAGCGCAGGGTGAACCGAAGCGTGGCCACGTACCATCGCTCGAGGGCGCGCAGGAACTTTGGCGGCGAGGGCTTCTCGTGAGTCAGGATCAACGCCGCGACCATGGGCACCACGGTCAAGGCGACCAGCAGCGAAGCGATCATGACGATGCAAATCGTGGTCCCGACCTCCACCAAATAGCGAGAGAAGAATCCTCCCGACGAGCGGAGAAAGATTACCGGCACGAAGACACAGAGGGTCGTTACCGTGGAAGCGATGATCGGCAGGGCGACATCGGACGTGCCGCGCAAGGCGGCCGTAGGAGCGGGCTCACCGAAATTTTCGAGCCGCCGGTATACCGATTCGATCACCACGATCGAGCTGTCCACCAACATGCCCAGAGCCAGCACGAGGCCCATCAAGCTGATGACGTTCAAGGTGATGGTCGACCAACCGGCCTGGCGGATCAAGAAGATCAGCACGAAGGTGAAAACTACCGAAATCGGGATGGCGATGCCCACCAATAGGGTGGTGCGGAATCGACGGAGGAAGAGAAAGACCGCCAGAATCGCCAGCCCACCTCCCAACAGACCGGCGTTTCGCAGCTGGGAGAGCCCCTTGCGGACATCTTCCGAGGAATCGTGAAATATGCGCGCCCGATGCCCCTTCCATCGAGGATCGGCGGCCAGCACCTCGAGCTCCGCCTTGACCGTCTGCACCACGTCGAGCAAGTTGGCGTCGGACGTTTTGTAGATCCGAACCCCGAGGGATTCCTCGCCGTTGAGGAAATTGAAGTCTTCCTGCTCGGGAAAGTCGTACACCACCTGCGCCACATCACCGAGGCTGAGCCCGGAGCCGTCGATCGGCAGTCGGCGGATATCGTCCAAGCTCTTCAGCTGGCCGAGCACCCGCACCTGGAGCCGACGAGATCCTTCGTCGATCTGACCCGCGGAAAGATCGAGGTGGTTTTGGCGCAGGGTCGAGGAAAGTCGACGCACATCCACGCCGTGGGCCGCCATGCGATCCGCGTCCAACCGGATCTCGACGGCCCGAGTTCTCAAACCGCGCATCTGCGCCTGGGCGACACCGTCGAGACGTTCCAAGCGTCGCTGCACGACCCGCTCGGCGAAGTCGTAGAGCTCCTCTCGCGGCCACTCGGCGGAGAGATCGAAACGCAGCACCGGGATATCCGAGGTTTGGAAACGGCGAATGCGAATCTGCCGCACCTCCGACGGCAACAGATGTCGAGCACGATCCACTCGGTCTCGCACCTCCACCGCTGCCATATCCATATCCGTGCCGTCGACGAACGTGACGTCCAACCGTCCTTGATCCGCGGACGCATTGGCCGACAGGCGGTCGAGATTCGGCAACGTGCCCAGGCTGTCCTCCAGCGGCCGAATGATCCGCTGCGCCACCTCCTCGGGCGACGCCGAGGGCAGGTCCACCGACACCGACACATTGCTCGACGAAATCGCGGGCAGAAACTCGAGCGGCAAGCGGTCCAAGGACAGAGCTCCCATCACCAACACCCCGACGATCAACATGCACATGGTGATCCGACGATGAATCGCAAAGCGCACCAGCGGATTGCCGTGCTCAGGAGTGGTGTCGAGCCGGGAGTCGTTTTCGGATTCCGGCGCGGGCTCAGCGTCGTTGGCAGGGGAAGAAAGCTCGCTCAATGAGGCTCCTGGGCCGGCGCGTCGAAAGGAACGGCCTGGGCGAAAATGCTTTGAAGGATGGGGAATCACCGGATCGGTGATCGGAACCCGAGCCTGTGCATTGTAAAGCGGAGCCTCCTAAGACGGGCATCAGAAGGTGGTAAAGCCTTTGTAATAGATGTAAACGCAGCTGTAGCAGCTGTTCCAGCTGAGCCCAGGCACCCTCAAATGGGTACCGATCTGCTCGATCAGACCCTTCGCCCAAGGTTGGAAATTCTACTAAGCTTCTGGTCCCACATCCAAATACCGGAGCAGGCGTCTTCGGCAGGGAACGAGCAGATCAAAACGAGCCCAAGAGAGCCCTAGGCTTTCATGTCCCTCAACATGTTGCCGAAAAGAGACCAATAAGTGACCGCCTTTACCCACCAAGTCCAAGCGTGGACCGCCTACTGGCGTGACTCCCTGGCGGACATCGAAATGCGCAGCCCGGCCAGCATGCTGGGAAAGTGGTTGCTGCCTGAAGACATCTACCGCCAGGGGATTTTTCCCGAGTCTCTGACCCAACTCATCTTCAAAGAGGCAGAGAGAGCTAGCCGGTCGAAAACCGATGACGAGCTGACTGAGCTGCAGGTTTTTATCTCTCCCTTGAGCGTCACCCAACTCCGCAGCCACGGCCGAGCAAGGACAGACGATGAGGTCTATGAGCCTTTTTGGATCGCCGCCGTGCTCAACCGCAAAGGTTTTCTGAGCCCCGACCCAAATCTCGGCCCCTGGTTCGTGCGTGAGCATCTCGAGCCCAGCAAAGACGACTTCGCCATGCTCGGCACCCTGGCCGACTTCGATGGTTTTCTCACCGAGCACGACCCTCCCACACAGGGCGACTGGACCGACCTTCTCGAATATAGCGGCAGGCTTTTCAAAGCGGTGACCGGATTCCACCTCCAAGACTACCTGGACCAAGACGGTGTCCGGAAACAGCGCCGAGTAGTGCTCGGCAACGCCAAGAGGGGCATCAACGCTCAGATCCTCGGACTCTATGGTGCTGTCCTCCGCGACCGGCCGGATCTCCCCTTGCTCCAGAGCACGGTCGCTCCGAGACAGCCCAAACCGGCACCGAAACCCTATCCTGCTTGTGGTACCGGGGTTCCCCGACGCCACACCGCGCAGATGGGCTCCGCATTTCCATTGAACGCTTCCCAGCGCCAAGCGCTTCACGCGCTCACCCAAACCCCGAGGGGTGAGTTGCTCGCGATCAACGGCCCGCCCGGCACCGGCAAAACCACTCTGCTGCAAAGCGTCGTGGCTTCCGCCTGGGTCAACGCCGCCATCGAGGGAGATGAGCCCCCGGTGATCCTCGCCTGCTCCAGTAACAATCAAGCCGTTACGAATATCCTCGACACCTTTGCCGAAGCCACTGAGGTCCACGACGACGATCCATGGTCGAAGCGTTGGATTCCCGATATCGATTCGCTCGGGCTCTATCTACCGTCCAGCAGCCGCTTCAAGAAAACTGATTACCTCGCGGCTCGACCCGGATTTCCCGCTTGGCAAGGTCTTCCAGAGCGCATGGAGTCCGAGGAATACGTGCGGCGAGCGAGTGTGGAATTCCTCGGCCATGCCCGCGGCGCGCTGGGCGAGCCGCAGCTGGATCTCGAGAGGGCGGTGGAACGGCTCGCCGAAAGCATCGGCCACAACGCCGAGCTCTTGGGGCGAGCGCTCGAGGCAGCTCACAGCACGCAGCTCCTTCGCTCCACAGCCCGAGTCCACGGCGCCGCCGAAGCCTCGGAGCATCTCGAAACGGTCATCAGCCATGCCGAGGGGGAGATCCAGCGCTTCGGAGCCGCCCTCGCCGCCATCCGCGGCGCCATCGCCCGCGCGCCTTGGTATGAAAGAGCCCTTCTCGGTTTCGGACCGACCCGCAAGTGGGCGGCTCAGCAGATTTCCTTGCGCTTGGCCGAGGTCTTTCACCACCATCAAATTCCCGAGCTCGACATAGATCCCGAAAGTTTTTGGCAAAGCATCGAGAGTCACATCGACGCGCTCTCTCAACCCCATCGCGCGATTCTCGATCGCGCTCGGCTCTGGCAGCGGACAGAAAAAAGCTTCGCCGACTGCGTACGTAGACTGCCCAACGACGAAGCCCAGAAGACTCAGCTGCTAGACGCCCCGGAAGGCATCCTCCCGGCTCTCGACACCGGTTTGCGTCATCGACTTTTCCTGCTCGCCGCCCGCTATTACGAAGGTCGATGGCTGGTCGAGATGCGCAGCCTGCTCGACGAGAGTGCCAACCTGAACGCTCAAAGCAAAGAAGCCTGCGAGGCCAGGTGGCGTCGATTCGCCAAGCTCACGCCGTGCGTAGTCTCCACCTTTCACAGCGCCCCGAGGGCCTTCGATTACTACGACCCCAAAGCCGGCGCGCCGCGCCCGCTCTACGACTTCATCGACCTGCTCATCGTCGACGAGGCGGGCCAAACTACACCCCAAGTCGCCATGGCGACGTTCGCCCTCGCCCGGCGCGCCGTGGTCGTCGGTGATGTGAAGCAAATCGAGCCGGTTTGGGAGCTGCCAGAATATCTCGACCACGCCAACCGCCGGAGCCACGGGCTGCCGGAAGCGGATTCCGCGGCCGACGCTCGCAGTGTATCGGCGGGCAGTGTGATGCTGCTGGCCCACCATTCGACCGCCTTCACGGTCGGTTTGGGCGAGCCGGGCATGTGGTTGAACGAGCATTGGCGTTGTGTTCCCAAGATCATCGACTATTGCAATGAGCTCGCCTACCACGGGCATCTCATTGACCGTCGTAAGCCGCTCGAGCAACGCGTTCTTCCGGCCCTGGGTCGGGCCCACGTGCAATCCCCGGCCGGCCGCCGGGGACCCAGCTGGGTCAACGTCGGCGAAGCGGAAGCCATCGCCTCCTGGCTCGCCACCCAACGCACTGCGCTCGAAACCTTTTACGACAGCAAAAAAATAGAAGAGATCGTGGGTGTGATCACGCCGTTCGCCGCCCAGAAGCATGTTCTGGCCAAGGCCCTCGAAAAGGCCGGGCTCGGTGGAATGACCGCCGGCACCGTGCACACCTTCCAAGGGGCCGAGCGCCCGGTGATCGTTTTCTCGCCGGTTTACAGCTACTCCGGCCAGGGAACCTACTTCTTCGACCGGGGCCCCAGCATGTTGAATGTCGCCTTATCCCGGGCTAAAGACAGCTTCTTGGTGATTGGCGACTTACGGCTTTTCAGAGCTTCCAACCGCGCCCTACCTTCCGGCCTTTTGGGACATCACCTCTTCGCCTCGCCGGAGAGCGAAATCGCCGGCGTCTCCGCGCTGCCCATGAGAAAGAAAGCGCTTGTGGAGCAGCTCACCGGCCTGGAAGACCACACAAAGGCATTGACTCGCGCGCTCAACGAGAGCCGCGAAACGGTCCTGATTGTTTCGCCTTTTTTGCGGCCGCGCGCTCTTGATCAGGCCAAAGACATCGAGCCATTGATCGAGGCCGCCAAATACCGCGGCGTGGACGTAATCGTTTTTTACAACTCCACCTATCATCAGCAAGAAGCCGACCGTAAAAAAGCCGAGGAGGTGGCCCAGCGTCTACTATGCGTCGGAGCCGATGTCCGCGCCACGGAGGGTATCCACCTGAAGACCTTGGCGGTCGATCGCCGTTGGCTGGCCCACGGCTCGTTCAATTGGTTGTCGGCTGAACGCTCCGAGAAACGCTGGCAAAATTTGGAGGCCTCTTTCCTCTACAGCGGCGAGGAAGCCGAGGCTTGGATCCAAAACATCTGGAAAGAGCTTATCGACCAGGAATACGGCGATTCCCGAACATCCAAGGCTCTCCCGAAAGCCGCAGCTCCCTCAGAATCGATGTCGAGGGCTGAAGTGTCGGAGGGACCTCCAGAAACAGGAGCTCAAGCGAAGCGGAGGACACAGAAGAGTTATACGCACCTGACGGTGAAGCATCTTGCCGAGGAACGTGGCATGGAAACCGAATCCCTGCGAGCCCGCCTCGTTGAGCTGGGCTTGGTGAAGCTCGGAGAAGGAACGGTCGGCCTGACAGAAGCTGGCAAGCTCGCCGGCGGAGAGCTCAAGAGAGGGAAATACGGCCCGTTTCTCGTCTGGCCCCGTGATATCGATCTGCGAGGAGATTAATAGCGCCTCAGAAGCCCAACCGACGCATGACGAAGCGTGGCAGGGTGCGGATGACCCACATGATCCAACCCCAGGGGAAAGGGGTGTAGAGCAGCGGCTTCTTTTTGTCGATGGCTTTCATCACTTGTCGTGCCACCGCCTCGGGCTCGCCGGCGAAGGGAGGGGGTTTCAGGCCCGCGGTCATGCCGGTTTTGACGAATCCGGGTTTGACGTCGAGGGTGATCAGGCCTTGGTCGCGGAATTTGTGGTCGAGGGATTCCAGGTAGAACGATAGACCGGCCTTGGAGGCGCCGTAGATGGCGACCGGCTTGCGGCCACGGTCTCCCGCCACGGAGCTGAAGACCACCAAAGAGCCTCCGCCGCTCGCGAGAAGGCGCTTGCGGGCTTCTTCGCAAAAGAGAATGGTGTGGGTGAAGTTGATGTCCAACATCCATTTGACGCGGTCCGGATCCGCTTCCAGATCGTCCTGGGCGGCGAAAACTCCGGCGGTGATCACTACGACGTGGATGCTTCCCAACGCTTCGCCGGCGGCATCCAAAGCCGCTGAAAAACCTTCTGGTTTCATCAAGTCGGCGGCGGCGTGGCCCATGCTGCCGGATTCCGCTCCGGCTCGGACCTCCAAGTCACGGGCGCTTCGCTCGAGATCTTCCGGATCCCGGCCGAGCAGGAACAGGCGATCTCCACGCGCGGCCATCAATCGAGCCAGGGACCGCCCCATGCCTTTGGTGGCTCCGAAAAAGACAACGTTTCGACCGGGCTGCCCGCTCATCGCATCTCCCCTTCTTGCGTCTATTCTTGCGTCTTCGAGAACGGCCCCACGCCCGGCGACCTATCCCCGAGAATTCGTCGAGACAGGGTGCTGCGCAGCCGCGACTCGGGATCATACAGGCGACGGATTTCGATAAATCGGTCCAAACGCTCCCCTTCCATTGCCCGGAAGTGCGCTTCGCGGGTAAAGGTGTCTTTGGCCAGGTAGATGCGTCCACCCTCGTGAATCACTTGCTCGTTGAGCCTCGCCACCACTTGCTCGGTATCTTCTTTGATCGGCAAATCGATAGCCAACGACGTGCCCGGACGAGGGAAGGACAACACCCCTTCTCCCTCGGCACCGCAATCCTTGAGCACACACAAGAAGGAGGCGGCTTTGGCTTCGGTCAACAGCTTCAATACCCGAGCGGCGCCGTCTCGGGTGGGCACCACGCATTGGTATTGGGTGAAGCCGCGCCGACCATAACCGCGATTCCACTGCAGAACTTTATCCAGGGGATGAAAGAACTCCTCGGGATGCACCACGCCCCGGGTGAGCCTTCGCCAATGGCTCCGATATACCGCTTCGTTGAAGAGGCGCATGGTGAAGCTGTTGAGCAGGGCCGACGGTAGATCGATCGGCAGAGAAATGCGGGGCTTGCGGGACGGTGTCTTCGTCGGCGCCTCGGAGGGTTGAGCCCAACGACCGCGGAAGAGGATGCCTCGGCCCATGGAAGGACCGCTCTTGAGGCAATCGATCCAACCCATGGTCATGGGCCAGGATTCCGCGGCTTTGTCCAGGGCATCGAGGAAGAGGCCGAGACTCTGTACCCGCTCCGTCTCTTGGTAGACCCACGGAGAAGGCACGGATTGCAAGCGCAGCTCGACCTCGAGCACATGGCCGGTGAGACCCATGCCTCCGAGGGTGGCTCGAAAGAGATCGGGGTATTCGTGGTCGGCACGGCTCGTCCAGATCACTCGGCCATCGGCCAAGCGCATGCGCAAGCGCTCGACGTGGCGGCCGAAGGTGCCCGAAATATGGTGCTCTTTGCCGTGCACATCCGCCGCGACCATACCGCCCAACGTGATGTAAGCGGTACCCGGCATGACCGGTGAGCACCAACCCCGGGGCAGGAACGTCCAGGTGAGGTCGTGCAGAGAGAGACCGGCCTCCGCATGCAACAACCCGGTCTCGGAGTCGAAGGCCAAAATGCGATCCGCCAGCCGAGTGCCGAGGGCAAAACCACCGGCTACGGGTAGGGAGGCGTCACCGTAGGAGCGGCCCAAGCCACGGCTCAGCTCGGCTCCCTTGGATCCGGATTCCAGATCCTCGGTCAGCCGCTCTAGGCCGTTCACTGTGGGGTGACGGCCCCAACCGGTGAGCTCTTGTTTCGAAACCGCCATGGTGACGAAGCTTACCCCAAGAAATGAAAAAGCCTCCCACTTTGGGAGGCATTTTTACCAGAGACCTTGTCACCAGAGATCTCGACGACGAATCGAAGAGATCCAGCGGGCTGAGCCCCTAGATGCCTCTATTTGGACATCGCGCCCAAGAAGTCACCGTTGGTGCGGGTCTTCTGCAGCTTGTCGAGCAGGAGCTCCATGGACTCCACTGTGGAGAGGGGGTTCAGCACCTTGCGCAAAATCCACACTCGGTGCAGCTCCGACTCGGGCATCAAAAGCTCCTCTTTGCGGGTTCCGGAGCGGTTGATGTCGATGGCCGGGAAGACGCGTTTATCCACCAACTTACGGTCGAGATGGATCTCGCAATTACCGGTGCCTTTGAATTCCTCGAAAATGACGTCGTCCATGCGGCTGCCGGTGTCGATCAACGCGGTGGCGATGATGGTCAGCGAGCCACCTTCTTCGACGTTGCGGGCGGCGCCGAAGAATCGTTTCGGCCGGTGCAAAGCGTTGGCGTCGATACCACCGGAGAGCACTTTGCCGGACGGCGGCTGAACCGTGTTGTAGGCGCGGGCCAGACGGGTGATGGAGTCGAGCAGGATGACCACATCCTTCTTGTGCTCCACCAGGCGTTTGGCCTTCTCTATCACCATTTCCGCCACTTGCACGTGACGGGTGGCGGGCTCGTCGAAGGTCGACGACACCACCTCACCCTGCACCGAGCGCTGCATGTCCGTAACTTCCTCGGGGCGCTCGTCGATCAGCAGGACGATCAGCACCACCTCTGGCTGATTCCGCGCGATCGACGAGGCGATGGACTGCAGGAGCATGGTTTTACCGGTGCGGGGCGGTGCGACGATCAGGGCGCGCTGGCCTTTACCCATGGGCGTAGCCAAGTCCATCACCCGGGACGCCATGTCGCCGGGCACCTCGAGCTTCAGACGCTCCAGGGGATAGAGGGGCGTCAGATTGTCGAAGAAAATCTTGTTGCGGACGACATCGGGATGCTCGAAGTTGACCGCTTCGACCTTGATCAGAGCAAAGTAGCGCTCGCCCTCTTTAGGCTTGCGGACCTGACCGGACACCGTGTCACCGGTGCGCAGATCAAAGCGACGGATCTGGCTCGGGCTGACGTAGATGTCGTCCGGACCGGGCAGATAGTTGTATTCCGGAGCCCGCAGGAAGCCGAAGCCGTCGGGCAGGCATTCCAAAACGCCCTCGGCGAAGATCAGACCGCTCTTCTCGGTCTGAGCCTGCAAGATGCGGAAAATCAGCTCCTGCTTGCGGGTGCCGGTGGCGCCTTCGATGCCCAGGTCTTTGCCGATCTGAACCAGCTGCGAGATGCTCATCTCTTTGAGCTCGCGGATGTCGAGGGTCGGGCGTTGGTCCTGGCCTTTGCCGCCGGTGCGTCCCTTTCGTCGGCCTTTGTGTCCGGGAGGTTTGGCCTGCCCCGCCTTCTGAGGGGGTGGTCCGGCGTTTTTCTGCTGCCCAGGGGGTTTTTGATTGCTCTTGTTGGTCATGTAACTCACCCGCAATTAAGACTCTTCAGAATCATCCTCTAGAAAAGCCTGGATACGCCTCCAAAGTTGTTGAATGCCCTCACCTGACACCGCCGATACGGGTAAGACCCCATCGTCGTCCGGGAGATCCAGATCCTGATTGACCGCCCTCAGGCTTCGCACTCGTTTCGAGCGCGGAACTTTGTCGATCTTGGTTCCTACGACCAAGGGCTGATACCCGAGGTCTTCAAAGTACTCTGCCGCTTGGACATCCAAGGCGGTCGCTCCAACTTTCCCGTCCACCAGCTGCACCAACAGCACCTTGCCATCGGCGGACCGGCGAAAATACTGGTCCATCAGCCGCGCCCAACGCTCACGATCCGCTCGAGAGGCCTTGGCAAAGCCGTACCCCGGTAGGTCGACGAAGTAGAGCTTCCTGTTGACCAAGAAGTAGTTGACCAACTGGGTTCGCCCGGGTGTCGAGCTGGTTCGAGCCAATCCTTTGCGGCCGAGCAGCCGATTCATCAGACTCGATTTGCCGACATTGGATCGGCCCACGAAGGCGACCTCAGGCCGACCGTCACGTAGGAATTGCTCGGCCTTCGCGGCCGACAACACGAATTCCGCGTTCTGGATCTTCAAGATCCGCCTCTCAAGGGTTCCTTGCCGGTTGATTCCGTGCGTCCGGAAAGAGCCAATCCCAAGGCGCTCACCGCTGTTTTCGGCGGCAATCCACCGATACGGTCAGCTGAAAGTTGTCAGAATCGGGCGTTCGGAATAATGGAACGGAGCTCGCTCAGGTATCGAGGAACCTCGACAAACGAGTCACGTGGAGCGTTGCGAGCCCGAGGCGTTGGAGCGTCGGGCCCTCGGCAGTCAAATCTACGGAGATCAGTGGGCCAGCGAGCCGGAATCGACAGCCGCGTCCGAGGAATCGAATTTCTCCTTTCCCTCGGGGAGGGACTGAATCTCGCCATCCAAGGCGATGGTCAGCACCTCGTCCATCTCTTCCACCAAGTGGATGTTCAGGACGCTGCGGACTTCCGCGGGGAGGTCTTCCAAATCCTTCTCGTTTTCTTTGGAAACCACGATCTCAGTGATATCTGCGCGGAAGGCAGCTAGGATTTTATCCTTGATTCCCCCCACAGGCAAGACTGTTCCGCGGAGTGTGATCTCACCGGTCATGGCGACATCCTTGTGGACCGGAATATTGGTCAAGGCCGACACCAACGCGGTGGCCATGGTGATGCCGGCGGAGGGTCCATCTTTGGGAATCGCTCCCTCCGGCACGTGGAGATGCACGTCCGTATTCTCAGCGAATTCCGGGTCGATACCCAGAACTTCCGCCCGGCTGCGGACGAAGGAGACGGCTGCGCGAGCCGATTCCTGCATCACGTCGCCGAGCTTTCCGGTCAAGGTGAGCTTGCCCTTGCCCTTCATCAGGCTGACCTGGGTTTCGAGAATCTCTCCCCCGACCTCAGTCCATGCTAGACCCGTGGTGACACCCACCACCGATTCTTGATTCTTGGAGCGCTTGCGGAATCTGTGCTTACCCAGGAGCTCCTGGACCCGCGAGCCGTCGAGAATCTTCAAGCTGTCGTCGCTGCCGTCGACGAATCGGCGAGCGAGCTTGCGGCAAAGGCCGCCGATCTCTCGCTCCAAGTTGCGCACGCCGGCTTCGCGGGTGTAGTAGTCCACAAGCTCCCGGACGGCATCCTCGGAGATTTCGGCGTCTTTGTCGTCCAAACCGTGGCGTTCGAGCTGTTTGGGAATCAGGAATTGCTCGGCGATCGCCAATTTCTCATTGGGCGTATAACCGGTCAGCTCGATCACCTCCATGCGATCGCGCAAGGGAGCCGGAATCGTGTGCAAGACGTTGGCCGTGGCGATGAACATCACCTTCGACAGATCGTAATCGACGTCGAGGTAGTGGTCGGCAAAGGCGTCGTTCTGCTCCGGATCCAAGACCTCGAGCAGGGCCGCTGCCGGGTCGCCCCGGAAGTCCATGGCCATCTTGTCGATTTCGTCCAAGAGGAACACCGGGTTGACGGTGCCCGCCTTCTTCATCATCTGAATGATCTGACCGGGAAACGCACCGATATAGGTCCGGCGATGGCCGCGAATCTCAGCTTCGTCCCGCACACCACCCAAGGACAAGCGGACGAATTTGCGCCCAGTAGCCTTGGCGATGGACTTGGCCAGGGACGATTTGCCGACGCCCGGAGGACCCACGAAGCAGATGATGGAGCTTTGGGTCTTCTTGGTCAGGCTGCGGACCGCGAGGAATTCGAGGATGCGGTCTTTGATCTTGACCAATCCGTAGTGGTCGGAATCTAGGATCGTCTGGGCCTTCTTGAGGTCTCGCAGCTCCCGGCTCTTCTTTTTCCAGGGAACCGACACCAGCCAGTCGATGTAGTTACGAGACACCGTGGCTTCAGCGGAGACCGGGGGCATGGCCTCGAGACGTTTGAGCTCTTGCTCCGCCTTCTGCTCCGCTTCCTTGTGCATGCCCGACTTGGCAATGCGATCTTTCAGCTCTTTGAGCTCCTCGCTACGGTCGTCTTTGCGCCCCAGCTCATCGTGGATGGCCTTGACCTTCTCGTTGAGGTAGTACTCCTTTTGAGCCTTCTCCATCTGCTTCTTGACCTGCACATTGATGCGCTTCTCGATGTTGACCTTCTCGATCTCCACATCGATCAAGTCGTGCAAGCGTTGCAGACGCTCGTAGGGATTGAGCATCTCGAGCAGGGATTGCTTCTCGGTGGTGGTCACCATGAGGTGGGCCGCCAAGGTGTCGGCAAAGCGGTCGGGATCGTCCATCTTGAGGGTCGGCATGAGACCCTCGAACGCCAGATGGTGCGACGTCTTCGCGTACTGCTCGAAGGCTCCGAGCACCTTCCCCATATAGCTCTGGAGCTTGTCGTTCATGGGGAATTGGATGTCGAAGATATCCACTTCCGCATAGAGGGCGCCGCCGTCTTCCATCAGGTCGGAGAGCTTGGCGCGCTTTTCCCCCTCGACCATCACCTTGACGTTGCCGTTCGGCAATTTCAGATTCTGGATCACCCGAGCCACCACGCCGATATCCTGGATATCACCGCGTTCTGGGTCGTCGATTTTGGGATCCTTCTGCGAGATCAAGAAAAGCTGTTTACCCGGACGGGCCAAGGCGAGCTCAAGGGCGCGAACGGAGCTTTCGCGACCGACGATAAACGGTGCCATCATAAAAGGAAAAACGACCATATCTCGCAGGGGAACTGCGGGAAGTGTCTTCCGTTCGGAATCGACGAAACTGGAGTTCATTACACCTCTCGAGCGCTGTTGTCTGACCGGGGTTCGAGTCGCCCTGACCTAATCGGTCGGGCGGTTCTCAAGGCTTCGTCCTGCTGCCAACTATAAAACCGGCTCAGCCTGCCTGCTTGTAGAGCATCATCGGTTGCACTTGGTTGCGCACGACCTCTTCCGAGATCACAACCTCATTGATGTCGGTCTGGGACGGAATGCTGTACATCAAGTCGAGCATCAGCTCTTCCATGATGATTCGCAAACCGCGGGCACCGACATTGCGCTTGATCGCCTCTTGAGCAATAGCGACCAGAGCTTCTTCGGTGATTTTGAGGGTCACGTCCTCGAATTCGAACATGGTCTCGTATTGCCGAACCAAGCTGTTCTTGGGCTCGGTCAAGATGCGCACCAACGCGTGCTCGTCGAGCGCCTCCAGGGTGGAGACCACCGGCAAACGACCGACGAATTCCGGAATCAACCCATATTTGATCAAGTCTTCGGGTTGCACATGCTCGAGCAATCGGCCGTCCCGCTTGCTCTCCACGGTCTGCACCTTGGCGCCGAATCCCATGGTCTTGCGATTCATGCGCGCCGCGATTTGATCTTCCATACCGACGAAAGCGCCACCACAAATGAAGAGCACGTTGGTGGTGTCGATCTGGAGAAATTCCTGGTGCGGATGTTTGCGTCCACCCTGGGGCGGAACATTGCATTGGCTGCCTTCGAGAATCTTGAGCAACGCCTGCTGGACCCCTTCGCCCGACACGTCCCGGGTAATCGACGGGTTGTCGCTTTTGCGAGAGATCTTGTCGACCTCATCGATGTAGACGATGCCCCGCTGGGTCTTCTCTTTGTCGTTTCCGGAAGCCTGATACAGCTTGAGGATGATGTTTTCGACATCCTCGCCCACGTAACCCGCTTCGGTGAGGGTGGTGGCGTCGGCGATGGTGAACGGTACGGAGAGAATTTTGGCCAAGGTCTGGGCCAGCAGCGTCTTGCCGGTGCCCGTCGGTCCGAGCAACAGAATATTCGACTTCTGCAGCTCGATGTCGCTGCGGGTGCGCTCGGAGTGCTCAATCCGCTTGTAGTGGTTGTACACGGCCACGGAGAGCTTGCGCTTGGCCTGATCTTGGCCGATCACGTACTCGTCGAGGAGGGCCTTGATCTCTTGAGGTTTGGGTAGATCGGTCTCTTGCTGCTGCTCGTGCAGTCTATCCTCGGCGATGATGTCCAGACAGATGTCGACACATTCGTCGCAGATGAACACAGCGGGACCGGCGATCAGTTTCTTGACCTCTCGCTGACTCTTATTGCAGAACGAGCAACGTAATTGGTCGTCGCCGGTGTCTTTCTTGGCCATCTTTCCTCCTTGCTCCTCTTGGAGCTTCGACGGTCGGCCTACCTGGAGCTTGACGCTCGACCTCCGTCGAGCTTCATCTTAGCAGCTGGGCGCCAATCCATGTCATGCGCCCATCACCGTATGCCTTCCGTCCGTCTCGTCACCCCTCGTCGGACGCCGAATCACGGACCGTGATTCGATCGACCAAACCGTATTCGATCGCCGCTTCCGCGGACAGGATATTGTCCCGCTCCGTATCCCGATGTACCTGCTCTTTATCCTTGCCGGTGTGATCCGCGAGAATTTGATCGAGGCGATCCCGCAGATAGAGCAGCTCTTGGGCGTGGATTTGGACGTCGGTCTGCTGCCCCCCCATGCCCTGAACCCAGGGCTGGTGGATCAACACTCTGCTGTTGGGAAGAATCGTGCGTTTGCCTTTTTTGCCGGCGGCGAGAAGCACCGCGGCCATGGACGCTGCTTGGCCCACACACATGGTCGCCACATCGGGCTTGATGTATTGCATAGTGTCGTAGATCGCCAATCCGGCGGAGGTCATGCCCCCCGGCGAGTTGATGTAGAGGGCGATGTCCTTCTCGGGATTCTCGGCTTCGAGGAAGAGCATTTGGGCAATGATCAGGCTCGCCACCTCATCGTCGATAGCCCGGCCCAGGAAAATAATATTGTCCTTCAACAGCCTGGAGTAGATGTCGTAAGAGCGCTCGCCACGGTTGGTTTGCTCTACGACCATCGGAATCAGCATGCCGTCTTCTCCTGTTGCGCTTGATCTGAGCTGCCGCTATCAGTTCGGCGAAGTCTTGGAAATTTAGGGGTCTTCATAGTCTTTTCTACGTGCATCGGCCGCATTCGTTGTCGCATCTTAGCCAATGAGCTTTACGAGAGGAATGTCGAGAGGGATCCCTCGAAGGCGTCAACCTGCTTGGGATCCGAATTATTCCCGTCGGCGATTTCTCGTCTTCCGGTCGAAGAGATTTACTCCTCTTCCGTGTCGCCCGCCTCGGCTTCCGGCTCGTCGTCGAGCTCGCCGAGCAAATGACCTACGGTTTGATTCCGGAGCAGCTGTGCCCGCAAGGATTCCAGGCGTCCATCCTGGTCCAAACGCTGGCGTAGAGCCAACGAGGAGGTCCGTTGATCCGCGGCGGCGGCGGCGAGAAATTGCTCGAACTTCTCTTCGTCGAGCTTCAGCTCTTCAGCCTTGGCGATCGCGTCGAGCACCAATCGCTCGTGGACCCGGTTGACCGCCACGGGGCGAATTTGATCCACCATGGCTCCCCAATCCAAGTTGATGGATTCGAGATCGATTCCTTGGCGCGCCATCTGTCCGGCCTGCTCCTGAACCATCTGCTCGGCTTCCTGCTGCACGACCCCTTCCGGCAGCGTCAGGGGATGGCGTTCGCGCAGCTGCTCCATCAGCGCTTCTTGACGACGACGACGGAGATCCGACTTCTTACGCTCAGCCAAGTTGGAAGCGAGCGCCTCCCGCATTGCTTCTAGATTCTCGAAATCACCCATGGTCGCGGCGAATTCGTCATCGAGCTCGGGTAGATTCTGCTCTTTCACTTCCCGCACCGTGACCTCGTAGCGATGCTCGTGGGCGTCTTCTCCCTCGCCGTGGCTTTTGGTGTGCTCGAAAGTGGCTCCAGCCGACTTGCCGGTGAGCGCCAGTCCCAGCTCTTCGTCGCTGTTGGACGCCCCGATCTCATGATGAAGGGGTCGCTCCGTGGCCTCTTCGTCGTCGAGATCTTTCATCGACGCAACGACCAGATCTCCTTGGGCGGCCTCGCGGTCAACGACTTCCCACTCGGCGAATCGGCGGCGGAGATCGTTCAGATTTTCTTCGACCTCATCGTCGCTGACATCCGTGGAATCGGCCGGCAGATCGAAGCTCGCGATATCTCCCAAAGCGATCTCGGGCCGGGTTTCGACCACCGCGATGACGATCAGCGGCTCGCCGGACTCGAATTTGAGATCCTCGACCGTCGGCGGCAAAAGCGGATCCAGGTCTTTCTCCGCTTGCGCTTGCTGCCAGTAGCGGGGCAGCAACCGTTCGGTGACCTCATTCTGAATCTCGTTTTTGAAACGCCTTTCGATCACCTTGGGCGGAATTTTGCCCTTGCGAAAACCGGGCAGCTGGGCCTGCCGACGAAAGTCTTGAACCACTCGACCTATTTCGGCCTCAACCGCCGGTGCTGGAACCTCGATGGTCACCTTCACTCGGCAGGGACCGGCCTCTTCCATGGATGTCACAACGCTCATCGGGTCGGGAGTCCTTCTATTTGGAAAGGAATGGGAATGCTTGCGGAAGGATGGTGCGAAAGGGGGGACTCGAACCCCCACCCCCGAAGGGACTAGATCCTAAATCTAGCGCGTATACCAATTTCGCCACTTTCGCATAGTAACCTGGTCGCTCAGAACCTCGGTCCCTTAGAACCTTAGTCGCCCAGAGAGCCCTCGTCGGCCACGGCCTTGCCGTAGGGACTTCGTTTCTTGGATGTCCAGTGATCGGGGCAAGTCGGCTCGGCTGTGGGGAAAGCTCCGGATCTCTGGCGAGCAGATCGGGAGTGAAGCCGAGGAGTGGTGAGCCGCCTAGGAATCGAACCTAGAACCCACAGATTAAGAGTCTGTTGCTCTGCCAATTGAGCTAGCGGCCCACGGACGCGGTAATATAACCGTCCGACTTCCAAAAGGCAACCCGAAATCAGGGGCCTGTTTTCGGGCTTCTGAGGGGTCTTTCCCTGAGCTCGGCTCGGGGGCTTTCTCCTCTAAAAACGGGGTCATCCCCCTTGGACGAACTGTACCACCTCAAGCTGGTCCCCGTCGACGAGCACTACCCCCGTGTACCGGGACCGCGGCAGAATCTCGCCGTTGAGCTCGATGGCGACCGTTCTGGGATCCCGTCCGGCACGGTCTAACCAGGCACTCACCGAAAGACCGTCGTCGATCGACTGCTCGGCCCCATTGACCACGATCTCAATGGACATGATGGCTCAATCCTCGCTTGGAAATAGGGATGGATGGACCGCCGTCACCAATCCGGCGACGACCCCACCGCGCATTGATTTAGAGCAGGTGCTTGAGCTCGGCTTGGCCGATGGAGCTGCTGGCGGTGATGATCAACGCTGCGGTCCCGCGATCCACAGTGGGGATATCGACCGGCAGTCGAACTCCTCCCTCACCATCGGTTTCGCCCAAGCCCAGGGTACGGGGACCGCCGAAGGTGGAAATCATCTTGACGCTGATCGAAGCACCACCCACCGGCTGCCCTGATTTCGAAGAGCGCGTGCGCAGGGCCAGATCAATCGAGCTACCCGACGAGATCTCCGGCTCTTCCTCCAGCACCAGGACCAGCTGCTCCTGCTCGGCCTCGCTGGTCAGGTATTCGAGGATGACCTGATCCAGGGTCCTGCCGCTGTCCGCGGACATATCAAAAGTGCTGGAAACTTCTTGGGCTTTGCGGACCGGGGTTTTTGCCTTCTCGGGAAGGAAAGCACGGATCTTTTCGTCGAATTTGCCCGCCTGGATCGCCTTGATCATGGTGCGATGTTGGTGATCCATCAAGGCCATGATCTCGTCGTCACCTTTGCCGCTTTCCAGCAGCTCGGTGTAAGAGCCCCGCTTGGCGACCACGACTTGGCCACCATAATAGATCAGGCTCTCAATACATGGATTCCCCTGCCCTTTGTCCTCGGTTTGGACATGCAGAACCACGTCACCATATCGTACGTCTGTATTGTGGCCCGTAATCATGACTTTGGGGACTCGCCTCGGGGAAATCCAGCTCGCGGTCGAGCTTGCAGTCTATTCATAGCAACGGATCGGCCGGGAGTCACATGATGTCGATGTTGAGTCTCGAATCTTGCTGCCCCAGATCCTCTCACAAGAATTAATTGTAGGAGCTCCGCGTTACTAGGGTCAAGCTGTTGGGCGATGCTCGGAGGGACGTGGGTCTCGACCACGGGTTACTCCGCTGCTTCCAAACCGAAGAGAGACATCTCCGGTAATTTGAGAAATCGGCGCAAAATCTGCCGTTCCAAACGTCGCCGCGCTGAAACCATATCACCTCCCGGCATCCTGTCGCTCAGGCGGTCTAAGGCCCGGGAAAGCTCCGCCTGAAAACGCTCTTCCTCGCCGGTGCCGAAGTCTTCTCGTGCGCGGACCAAGAGCTCGTCTTCGAGAGCGGCGAGCTGTTCCTCGACGGCTTCCGCCTCGCCGCTCAGACCTTCGATCGTCTCACGAGCCCGGGCGCTCCATGGGGCTTCGGGGATCGCCGCAGCCAATCGAAGGAGGCGCTGATCGAGATCTAGGGGCGCCGCATCCTCTCGATACCCGGGCGCATGGAGCCGAGCCCGCTGCTCAAAGGCGCGCTCTACCGCTTTCGAGTAATAACGCAGACGACGTTTAATCTCTTGTTCTTTCTCCTTGGATCGACCGACAATTTGACCAATCTCTTCTTGTACGAGCTCCAGGGGAATTCCTTTCTCAAACCACGATTTCGCGACTCGATAGTCGTCGGGAGCCAGCTGGAGCGGAGCCCCTCGCAGCTCGATGAACCAACGCTCGAGTTGCTTGAAATAAGCCCGAGCCGGCGACGACTCAAAAAAAGAGCCCATGACCCTCGATCACTCCGATCCCCGTCGACGAAAGAGCCGACGGTTTTTGGCGTAGATCAATTGAAGCCCTTTGAGGGTCAAGCTCTCGTCGACCCGTCGAATATGCTCCGACCCCTCGGCCATGAGCGCCGCACGAGTGCCGGTGGCAACCACGGTGTCCAGTTCCGGCATCTGATCCTTCAAACGCTTCAGAATGCCGTCCACCAGCCCGAGATAGCCGTAGTAAATGCCGGATTGCATCGCCGCTACGGTGCTTCGACCGATCAGCTCGGCGGGTTGGCGAAGATCCACTTGGTAGAGCTTGGAAGCCTGGGCAAAGAGCGCGTCGGCGGAAATGCCGACCCCGGGCGCAATGATCCCGCCTTCATACGCTCCTCCTGGTCCGACGACGTCGAAGGTCGTCGCAGTTCCGAAATCCACCACTGCAACCGGGGCGCCGTAGAGCTCCCGCGCGGCCAGGGAGTTGACGATCCGGTCCGCTCCCACCTCCGTCGGGTTGTCGTGACGAATCGGCAAGCCTGTGCGGATCCCGGGCTCGACGAAAACCGCCTCAGCACCGAATAGCTCCCGTGCCAAGGAGCTGATCAGCGGATTGATGGCCGGCACCACCGACGACACCAGACACCCGTGGGTATCGTCGGCGGACAGTCCAGCTTTCGCCATCAGGGGCAAGATCAGGGCCGTATACTCGTCGGCCGTTCGAGCGCGGGCGGTGGCGAAGGTCCACCGACACACCAGGGCGTCTCGTGCCTGGACTCCGACGACTGTGTAGGTATTGCCGACATCGATCAACACGGCCTGCTCGACACTCGAGGTCGACTTGTCGAGCTCTTTCTGGCTCATGATTCGAGCAATCGCCCCGTGCTCAAGCGTCGTTCCGCGCCGTCCACTTCCAACCGCAAGAGGCCGTCGTCGTCAATGCCCAAAAACATCCCTCGGGTCACTTGAGCCGAGCCATCTCCACGACGATCCTCTGAGCCACGTTCCCCGGAGTCATCCCCAGAGCCGCCCGGGGCACCCTGGTCCAAACGGCAAGCGAGCTCGTCTCCGGGCTGATGGATGCTCAGCTCGCGGTAGGCGGCCAACACATCCGCGACGCCCTCAATCTCTCGCAAGGCGCAATCGACCCGGTCCAAAAGCAGCGCGGCCAGCTCGTCCAGGGAGAGGGGGCTGCCCCGCTCCGCCACCGAGATCGCTCGCGATTCCTTGAACAGGGCGGAAGCACCGTGGTTCACCCCAAAGCTGACCACCGCGATGGGATCGGCGCTTCCGGAAGTCACCACATCGATCAAGATGCCCCCGATCTTCTTGCCTTCGACCATCAGGTCGTTGGGCCATTTGACCCCACAGTCTACGCCGGCGTCCTCTCGCAATGCGGTCGCCAACGCCGTGGGAACGGTCAGCGGCAAGGCCCGAGCCTGTGAGGTGCTCAGCTGACGGACCATGGAAGCATACACACCGGCTCCCGCCGGGCTCCGCCAGGGTCTACCGTGCCGCCCTTTTCCGGCGGTTTGCTGCCATGCCAAGAAATCGGATGATGGTGCTTGGTGGCCTTCGGCTTGATATTCCTTGGCCGCCCTACGAGCCAGGTCGTGACTGGAGGCGATGCGATGGAGTATTACCAAGCCGCGATCTTCGGCAGTGCGCGTCCGCCGCAAGCGGCGCCAAAAGGTGTCGAAATCCATTGAAGATCTTTCGAACGGGAAAGCCCGCCTCCGATCCCAGCGATTCTCGCGGAGGTCGGAGCCGGGCCGTAGCAAGTCTAGTTCGCGGACCGCTGGTACCGACTAGGCGTCCCCAACCGGCTGCTAGGCCGATTCTACTTGGCGCTCAAGCTCGTGAATTCGCTCCCGAACCACGACCTCCGCCAAGTCGGGAAGCACCTCCCAAGCCACTTCTTTGAGAATCTTGTCGCTGAGCAGCTCCGCTACTCTGCGAGCGATACGGTCCACATCGCCGTCGGACAAACCACCTTCGGCCGCAGCAGACCCTTCTTCCGATGCGGCAGAAGCCTCTGGGGCCGGCGCTTCGGGCGCCGACGGAGCCGCCGCGGTTTTGCGCTCCATCGGACGGGTGTCTACGGTATCTCCCGCGGGCGAATTCGGCGGCGGGACCGTCAGGGGAGCTACGGGCTCAGCCTCTACCAACGGCTGAGGTGCGGCCGGCTGAGGTGCGGCCGGCTGAGGTGCGGCCGGCTGAGGTGCCGGAGCCGAGGGCATTTCCGGCACTCGCGCTTCCTGCGGCATAGCCGAAGGCAGCACCATCGGCTCCGAGGCCGGGGGCCCGACTGCAGGGGCCGCGGATTGGGCGGCCGATGCGCTGACCAAGGCTTCGACCCGATTCAAGAGCTCTTGGGAGTCGAAAGGTTTCTTCAGATGGCCGTCGGAGCCGCATGCCGCGGCTTCCGCTTCGTCGAATTGCTCGAAGGTTCCCACCAGCAGCAACACGGGCAGCCCGGGCAAGTTGGCCTTTGCGTGGCGGCAGACGTCATAACCGCCGGCCCCGGGCATGTGAACGTCGGCGATGAGCAAATCAGGTCTCATCTCCGACAGTTTTTGGATCGCTGAGCTGCCGTCACTCACCGCGACGACCTGGTAGTCCTCATCCATGAAGGTGAGCTCGACCACCTTCTGAATCGTCATACTGTCGTCGGCGAGCAATATCGTCCTGGCCATTACGCCTCCGCTGGTGTCGTCTCTTCGATTGTGCCTATTGGGCAAAGTAACACTCCGGTATTCCGGAGTCAACAAAGCCTCGGTGCCTGATCCATCGCCCCAAGCCCTTTAACTATCGTGGCTTGGGCCCTCTCGGAGGGGTCGCATCAGAGATTCCGTCGATACTCCCCACCCACCTCGTACAAAGCGTGGGTGATCTGGCCGAGGGAGCATACCTCAGAAGCCCTGAGCAGAGCCTCGAAAAGGTTACCCCTGGCAAGCGCCGTCTTTCGGAGGTCGGCCAATGCGGCGGGCGCCCGGTCTTGATATCGATCCTGAAACTCCTCGAGCCGCCGAATGCACTCGCGCTTCTCCTCCGGGGTGGCGCGGATCAAATCCACCTGCCTCGGTACCCCGGCCTTCTCCGGATCTTTGGGCAAGAAGGTATTGACACCGATGATCGGCAGCTCACCGGAGTGTTTGAGATGCTCGTATTTCATCGAGTCGTTTTGGATCTCACCGCGCTGATATTGCAGCTCCATCGCTCCCAACACCCCGCCGCGCTCCGAAATGCGATCGAATTCCTCGAGCACCGCTTGCTCCACCAAATCGGTCAGCTCCTCGATCAAGAAGCTACCCTGGGTGGCGTTCTCGCACATCACCTGACCGAATTCTTTGTTGATGATCAATTGGATCGCCATCGCCCGCCGGACAGACTCTTCGGTCGGGGTGGTGATCGCCTCGTCATAGGCATTGGTGTGCAGGGATTGGGCGTTGTCGTAGGTGGCGAGCAGGGCCTGGAGCGTGGTGCGGATGTCGTTGAATTGGATTTCCATCGCATGCAGGGAGCGCCCGCTGGTCTGGATGTGGTACTTCAGCTTCTGGGATCGGCTGTTGGCGCCGTAGCGATCGCGAAGGGCTACCGCCCAAATCCTGCGCGCCACCCGCCCGATCACCGAATACTCGGCGTCCATGCCGTTGGAGAAGAAGAAACTCAAATTCGGAGCGAAGTCGTCGATGTCCATGCCCCGTGCCAAGTAGTACTCGACGTAGGTCAAACCATTGGCCAGAGTGAAGGCCAGCTGATGGATGGGATTCGCCCCCGCTTCAGCGATGTGGTAGCCGGAGATCGACACGGAGTAGAAGTTGCGGACGCCGTTCTCAATGAAAAATTGTTGGACGTCGCCCATGCACCTCAAGGCGAACTCGGTGGAGAAAATGCAAGTGTTCTGGCCCTGATCTTCCTTCAGAATGTCCGCCTGCACCGTGCCGCGCACCGCTTTCAACGCCTTGGCTCTGAGCTCGGAGAATTCCTCGTCCGTCAGCAGCTCGCGGACCTCGTCCCACGAGGAGCCGCGCAATCGGTCGGGCTGAAGCTCTTGCTCCGCCGTGATGTCGAGCCGTCCTTGCTCGCGCAAGAAACGTCGGCATTGCTGACGGATCGCGGTGTTCATGAAGAACGCCAATAGGGTCGGGGCCGGTCCGTTGATGGTCATCGACACCGACGTCATCGGATCGCAAAGATCGAAACCGGCGTAAAGCTGCTCGGCTTCCTCGACGGTGAAGATCGCCACTCCGGATTCGCCGATCTTGCCGTAGATATCCGGCCGTTCTCCCGGCTCCTCGCCGTAGAGGGTCAAAGCGTCGAACGCCGTGGACAATCGTTTGGCCGGCTGGGCGTCGGCGAGGTAGTGGAAGCGCTTGTTGGTCCGCTCCGAGGTGCCCTCACCAGCGAACATACGGGTCGGATCTTCCGCTTCCCGCTTCATCGGAAAGACCCCGGAGGTGAAGGGGAATTCTCCGGGCGCGGCTTCCATCAATCGCCACTGTAGCTTGTCCGCCGCCGAGCGGAATTTCGGACGGGCCACTTTGGGAATTTGGGTCCCGGAAAGGGTCTCGCGGTAATTGTCGACGCGAATATCCCTGCCACGGACTTGGTAGACGAATTGACCGCCCTGATATTGACCGTCCCAGGCATCCCACTCGCTGAGCAAGTCGCGGCAACGGGTATCCAAACGGCCGATCAAGCGGTCGTGCTCGGCGATCAACTGGGTGATCGCCTCGGAGTGATCAGCCGAGGAAGAGCCTTCGGCGCTCCCGAAGGCTTGCCAGGAGTCGGGCACGGCGGCGCCGAGCACCGACAAAGCGCCCCGCAAGGCCTCGACTTCCGCTGCCGCCTCTACCTGCTCGTCGGCCCATTGGCGATAGGCGCGACAGGTTTCGGACACTTCCGCGAGGTATCGAGTCCGGGCCGGTGGAATGATCGCCTGTCCGCTGTCCGTGACCCGGCGCTCGTCCGCGGGAAAGCTGGACTGCCAGTCGAGGTCCAACTTGCGGTTGAGGATCTCGATCAGATGAGCATAGAAGGCGTTGACGCCGGTGTCGTTGAAGTGCGCGGCGCTGGTGCCGAAAATCGGAAGCTGTTCCGCTGGGGTGTCCCAGAGGTTGTGGTTGCGCTGGAATTGCTTGCGCACATCGCGCAAAGCATCCTCGCTGCCGCGCCGCGTGAATTTGTTGATCGCCACCAAATCGGCGTAATCCAACATGTCGATTTTTTCCAGCTGCGATGGCGCGCCGTATTCGGCGGTCATCACGTAAATCGCCAAATCACAAAGCTCGGCGACCCGGCTGTCCCCTTGACCGATGCCCGCGGTTTCGAGAATCACCAGATCCAGCTCGTTGCGAACCACATCGATGACGTCTTTGATCGACTCCGAAACCTCCCCTTGGGCTCCGCGGGTGGCGACCGAACGCATGAACACCCGCGGGTTCTTGAGGGAGTTGAATCGAATTCGATCTCCCAACAGCGCCCCACCGGTCTTTCGTCGCGTCGGATCCGCGCACAGCACCGCGATCTTCTTGTCCTCGAAGTCCGTGAGAAACCGGCGCACCAGCTCGTCGGTGAGGGACGACTTGCCGGCACCGCCGGTGCCGGTGATGCCGACCACCGGCGCCGGTCGACGCTCGGAGGCCGGCTCGGCGACTGTGGCTGCGACTGTGGCTGCGACTGTGCCGGGCTCTGTGCCCACTTCTGTGCCCGCTTCGGCCCGGGTGATGTCCCGCGCCAAATGCTGGTAAGCCCCGTTGACCGACACTTCCAGGTCGCGGACGGGAAAGTCACAACCTTCCACCACCTGGTTGATCATGCCTTGGAGGCCCATGTTGCGCCCGTCTTCCGGGGAGAAGATGCGATCGATCTTGTCCTCATGCAGCTGGTCGATCTCCTCCGGCACGATGGTCCCACCGCCGCCGCCGTAGATCTTGACGTGCTCGAGCCCGACCTCATCCAACCGCTGACGCAGGTAGCGGAAGAACTCCATGTGCCCACCTTGGTAGGACGTAATCGCCACGCCCTGGGCGTCTTCCTGAATCGCCGCCTGAACGATGTCCTCGACGCTGCGGTTGTGCCCTAGGTGGATGATTTCCGCCCCGGTCGCCTGCATGATGCGGCGCATGATGTTGATCGACGCGTCATGGCCGTCGAAAAGAGCTGTGGAGGTGACGATGCGAACCGGATTTTCCGGCCGATAGGGAGAGGTCTCGTGAGCAGACATAGCTTTAACCTCGGGCCCACCGAGGTGGGCATCTATATGTGAACCGAAGGCGATCGGTGGGTCTCAGCCCCGGCTAGCTCCTAGCGGGTCAGATGCCGCGCGATGACCATCCGCTGCATTTCGGAGGTGCCTTCGTAGATCGTGGTAATTCGCACGTCTCGATAGAGGCGGGCGATTTCGTAGTCCTCGCAGAATCCGTTGCCACCGTGGATCTGGAGCGCCTCCCAACAAGCCCGATTGGCGGCTTCGGAGGCATAGAGCTTGGCTTGGGACGCCAACCGTCCGGCTTCGGGGCTGTGACCCCGGGACGCGGCATAGTAGGTCAGCGTGCGGGCCGCGGCGAGCTCGGTCGCCATGGAGGCGATCTTGAACTGTATGGCCTGGTGCTTGGCGATCGGCACGCCGAATTGCACCCTCTCCTTGGCGTAGCTGACCGCCAGCTCCAAAGCGCGTTGATGAATGCCGACGCTCTGGGCGGCGATGCCGACCCGCGAATGGTCCAGGGTCGCCATGGCGATGCGGAACCCCTTCCCTTCCTCACCCAGAAGATAGCTCGCCGGCACCCGACAGCTGTCGAAGTAGAGCGCGGTGGTATTGGACGCCTTCAGGCCCATCTTCTCCTCGGAGCCGCCGACCCGAAATCCCGGAGCGTCCGACGGCACGACGATGGCGCTGATGCCCTGGGTGCCCTTGCCCGGGCTGGTCCGAGCCAAAACGACGAAGTATTTGCCGTAGGCACCGTTTGTGATCCAGGCCTTCTCGCCGTCGATCACCCATTCGTCACCTTCTAGGCGGGCCACGGTTTTCATCGAGCCGGCGTCCGAGCCGGAGCCCGGCTCCGTGAGGCCAAATCCGCCGATCGCCCCTCCGGCTGCCAATTCCGGCAGCACCGCCTCCTTGACTTCGTCGGAGCCGAATTCTTGGATCGGCCAACAGCAGACGCTATTGGTGACACTCATGGTCACCGCCACGGACGGGCAAACGGTCGCCAGCTCCTCCACCGCGATGGCGTAGGTCAAGACGTCCATCTCGGCGCCATCGTAGGCTTCGGGCACCATCATGCCCAACAAGCCCATCTCGGCCATTTCGGCGATAATGTCCTTCGGGAACTCGTGATTCTTGTCTCGCTCGGCGGTGCCTGGACGGATGCGCTCGACGGCGAATCGCCGCACCTCTTCGCGTAACAGCTGCTGCTCCTCGTTGAGCTCAAATGTCAGCTCAGACATGACGTCAACCCTGGTTGAGGACCCAATTGGCGATCACCATCTTCTGGATCTCGCTGGTGCCCTCGTAGATTTCGGTGATTCGGGCGTCGCGGAAGTAGCGCTCCACGTTGTATTCCCGGATATATCCGTAACCACCATGGATTTGAACCGCCAGATTGGTCACCCGCTGGGCCATCTCGGAGGAGTAGAGCTTGGCTTGGGCCGCCTCGAGAGTGAAGCGCTTGCGGTTCATCTTGGTCCAAGCCGCTTTCCAGGTCAGCAGCCGGGCGGCGTCGAGCTCGGTCGACATATCCGCCAAATAATGTTGGATAGCTTGGAACGAGGAAATGGGCTTGCCGAATTGCTCCCGCTCCTTGGCATATTGCACGGCTTCCTCAAAGGCTCCTTGGGCAATTCCCACCGCCTGGGACGCAATGCCGATCCGGCCGCCGTCGAGGGTCGACATTGCGACCTTGAAACCTTCACCTTCTTCTCCGAGACGGAAAGCCGCGGGAATGCGCATGTCCTCGAACGCCAGCTCGGTGGTGCCCGAGCCGTTGACACCCAGCTTGTACTCGTGGATGCCGTGGCTGTAACCGTCGATCTCCGCCGGCACGAGGAAAGCGGTGATTCCCTTGTGGCCCAGCGCCAAATCCACCGAGGCAAAAACGATCGCGACGTCGGCGTGGGTGCCGTTGGTGATGAAGACTTTGTTGCCGTTCAAGACGTAGTCGTCACCGTCTCGCCGGGCGGTGGTCCTGAGCGCCGCGGCGTCGGATCCGGCTCCAGGCTCGGTGAGCGCGAAACAGCCCAGCTTTTCGCCGGCCGCCAACGGCTTGAGGAAGAGCTCCTTTTGCTCGTCATTGCCGAATTTCATGATCGGATCACAGACGAGCGAGTTGTTGACCGACAGGATCACGCCGGTAGAGCCACAGACCCGGGAGATTTCCTCGACGACGATGCAATAGGAGATGACGTCCATGCCGGCTCCGCCCCATTCCTCGGGCACGGCCACGCCGGTCAGCCCCATTTCCCCGGCCTGACGGATCACATCGGTGGGGAAGATGCCTTTTTCGTCCGTCTCTTTGGCGATCGGCTTGACCACCTCGTCGGCGAATCGGCGCACCTCATCGCGGAGCATTTTCTGTTCGTCGTTGAGTTGAATATACATAACGTCTCCTAAGACCGCGGACGCGGTGACTCGATCGCTTGGATGCCTTGGGCCCGTCGATGTCGACGAGGGATGCAGACGATGTGGGCCCCAAGGGGGGAGGAAGCCCGGTCGGGCCGAGAAAGATTAGCATATCGGCTTGGTCTTGGGAGGCGGGGCCAGCGCCTTCTGACGAGAAGCGAGCGGACCGCCACCCACGGCCCGACGATTGAACGTACAATCAACCTTTGCGGTGTGATCCCAGCCGTGTCTGAGCCGCCGAACCAGCTGCGTCCGCGCAGCCCAAATTGCCGTGAGATTTCTGAAGGGCCGGACTTTGAAGACCCGACGACGCTACCCAAAGCTCTCCATCCGCGGCCCGGTGACTCTTTTCATCGTGGTCATCGTGCTCATGCTCACCCTGGGCATCTTGTGGAATGTAGCCTTGGTGCAGGACTACCAGAAATTGCGGGACCTCACCCATGAGGAGCCCTTTCACTGGCTGTTCATCGCCCTGGGCAGCCTACTCTTTCTCACCATCATCATTCTGTCGAGCATCCTGTCCTCACAGCTCATCGGTCAAATCCGCTGGGGGCAACGGCAGACCAACTTCATCTCCTCGGTCTCTCACGAGCTCAACTCCCCACTCTCGTCGATCAAGCTCTTTGCCCAAACCCTCCGCAGCCCGGAGCTGTCGGAGGCCGATCGCCAAAGCTTCGTCGGCAAGATCCTCGACGATGTCGAAAGGCTGCATCGGCTGATCGCCAATATCTTGCGCGCCGCGGAGATGGACTTCCACGGAGAGGAGCTGCAGGTCGTGCCCCGACGAGTGGAGATGCGGGCTTATCTGCACGATTTCGTGGAACGAGCTTCCCATGTCTTCGTCGATGCCCGGCTGACCCTGGAGCTGGTGGCCCCAGCGACCGCTTGGGTGCGGCTGGACGAGCAGATGTTTCGACAAGTGTTGGACAACCTGCTCGACAACGCCGTTCGATATCGCGGCCAAGAGGATCCCCACGTCACGCTGCACCTGGTGATGGTCGACCCGAGTCAGATCGAGCTGAGGGTGATCGATCGAGGTATCGGCATTCCAGAGCATGAGGTCCACAACCTTTTCGATCGGTTCTACCGAATCGAGCAGGACGCCCAGCGAAAACGAAAAGGCACCGGAATCGGCCTCTATGTCGTACGATCGATCGTGCAAGCCCACGGCGGACGGGTTGGCGCCCGCTCCGATGGGCCGGGCAGGGGAGCGACTCTTTGGATTCGCCTACCGATGCTGACACCGCCGGAAGATGCGGAATCCGCAGACCCGTCCGAGGCCGCAAGCCCTGAGCCACAAACCGGTCACCGAGCCACGTCCGCCCGTCCGACGAAAGAGACTCCATGAGCCGCATCTTATTGGTGGAAGACGAAGACCACATCGCCGAAGGTCTGGCCTTCAATTTACGCAATGCCGCCTATGACGTGGATGTCGCCAGCACTGGGGAATCGGCTCTGACGATGATGGCCGACACCACCTACGACCTGGTGCTGCTCGACGTGATGCTGCCGGGCATCGATGGCATCGAGGTCTGCTCCCGCCTTCGCCAAACCGGCCACATGGAGCCCATCGTCATCCTCAGCGCGAAGGATCGAACCGAGGATGCGGTCGCCGGATTGGATGCCGGGGCCGACGACTACATGACCAAACCCTTCGATTTGGACATGCTCCTGGCCAAGGTGCGAGGCACGTTGAGACGCCAGGTGTGGGGACGGGCCCAGGCGTCGAATCACAGCGCGGCCGAGCCGCCCGAGCAGATGCGCTTCGGCGATTGGTTGGTGGATTTCCAAACTTTCTCCGCCGGCCATCCCGATGGACGCACGGTGGAGCTTTCCCCCAAAGAGCTGGGCATGCTCAGACTTTTCGCCTCGCGGCCGGGCAAGGTGATCACCCGCGAGACCTTCTTGGAGGAGGTTTGGGAAATGCCTGGCTCCCTAGAAACCCGCACAGTGGACAATTTCATTCGCAAATTGCGCCAGGCCTTGGAGGAGCAGCCCTCCAACCCGCGACACATCATGTCCATTCGCGGCGCCGGATACCGATTCGTTCCCTGAGCCGGCCCCCTCGTCGCCGATTACAACGCAGGGGAGGGACTGCGCCCTCCGGCTCTTCCAAATCGGGCGGAGGCAAGCCTCGCCCTACACCGGATCTGCTACGGCCGGGGAGATGCCCTCGGCCTTTCCGTGGACGTCCCAACACATAGACGTTACGAAAAAGAGACCGGGTCGTGATGGCATCGGATCGGCTTCGGGTGTTTTGCTTAGGTTTCGACGCTCAATCGGGGCTTCGAAGGACTCGGAGACGACATGCTCGAATTTGAATACGACCCGGACCAAAAAATCGACTGGTTGCAAACCGCCCCCTTCCTGGGCGTTCACGTGGCGGCGGTCATCGGCCTTTTCGCCATCCCGCCCACCCGCGAGCTGGTGGCTTGGGCGGTCGTTTTCTACCTCGTTCGCATGTGGTCGATCATCGTCGGCTATCACCGATACTTCTCCCACCGCAGCTTCAAGACGAGCCGGGTCTTTCAATTCATCATGGCCTTCATCGGGGTATCTTGTGTCCAGAAAGGACCGCTCTGGTGGGCCGCCCACCATCGGCATCACCACCGCCACTCGGATCAAGAGCCGGATATCCACTCCCCGACCTTGCGCGGATTCTTCTGGTCCCACATGGGTTGGATCATGTGCAAGAAGTACCACGCCACCGAGCACCACAAGATTCGAGACTTCATGAAATATCCCGAGCTGCGGTGGCTCGACCGTCACTACATCGCCGTGCCGGTGGCGTTGGGCGCGCTGCTTTGGTGGCTGGCCGGCTTCGAGGTCTTCGTTTGGGCCGGATTGATCTCTACGGTGGTCCTTTGGCACGGCACCTTTACCATCAATTCCTTAGCCCATGTTTTCGGCAAGCGAAGGTTCAAGACCAAGGACACCAGCCGCAACAATCTGTTCCTATCTTTGGTCACGTTAGGCGAAGGTTGGCACAACAACCACCACTACTACCCCGGCTCCGCACGCCAAGGTTTTTATTGGTGGGAAATCGATATCGGCTATTACAGCCTGCGGCTGCTGGCCCTCTTCGGCATCGTCTGGGACATCAACGAGGTGCCCCAGCGGATTCTGGACAAAGGGCGGACCTTAGACCAAAAGGTGTCGGGAAATCAGGGGCCTGCGGAATCGACTCCCTCAGCCGCCGCGGAGGCCACGTCCAGCGCCGCGAAGTCGGCTCCCGCAGCAGAATCGGAGACCGAAAGCTCTCTAGCCGCGGGTGGATGATCCGTACAGCCGAGTCCGTCAGTCCTTCATCGCCGCCTTCATCCGGCCGTAGAGCCAGAGCTTTGCGAGCTTCCATTCCCTCTTGACGGTCGCCGGCGACACATCGAGAACTTCCGCTATATCGTCCACCGTCAAACCCACGTAGAACTTCAGCTCTACAATCTGGGCCTGGCGTAGATCCTCCAACGCCAGCTCGTCCAGAGCCTCGTCCAAAGCGATCAGCTGATCATCTTTGCTGTCTTCGATGTTGAGGGCTTGGTCCAGAGGTAAGGGCTTGACCCCGTCTCCGCGCTTGGAAGTCTTCCTGGCACGGGCGTGGTCCACCAAAATCCGGCGCATGGCTTGGGCCGCGAAACCAAAAAAGTGGCGACGATTTTTCCAGCTGACTTTGCGACTTCCGCTCAGCTTGAGGTAGAGCTCGTTGACCAACGCAGTGGGCTGTAAGGTGTGCTCGGGCGCCTCGCGGTCGAGATACCTGCGGGCTTGAGCTCGAAGGTCGCCGATCACCAAGGGCATCAGCCGAGACAAGGCCTCAAGATCGCCTTGGCTCCACTGCAACAACAAACGAGTGATCTCGTCGCCAGATAGGCCGTCATCAGTCATCAACCAGCTCTCAATCCACCATCAGCTTCAGGCCACTTGCGTCTGCACCACCCAATCTCTCCCGTGGCAGGAACGGACACCGCGCTCTAGGTGAGGTCACCGAGACGATCTCGGCTCGAGCCGCGATCGGCACCTCCAGCCCACTGTTCCAGGCTATACGACTTCCAGCGACAGGCTACGCGCCTCAACCAGGTCCGTCAACGTCGATTTGTCCGAAACACGGGCTCAGTGTTTGGACATTCAGACCTTGATCGACGAAAAGCAACGGATCTTGAGATTTCTTGCCATCCGGTGCTCCCAATCACCCACTCGCCCACGCGTTTATAGACAAGAAGGTCAAGCTCGCGCAGGGATAGATGGGGATCAAAAGCCTCGTGGCCGAGCTGTGTCCACGAAACACACCCTTATTTTTCCCTGCCTACGGATTGATCACCAATCCGGCCTTCCTTTTCATGCTTTTGATCTGGACGAGGGAAAAATGGGCGATAAAGTTTTCGCCAGGTATCTTAATCACCTGGATCGGTGGGGAGAGCTTAGGGATCGACGACTATTCGACGACATGTGGACGGCCTTGCGAAGGGTTCTGCGCAAGGAGCTGACCCGTCGGGATTTATGGCGACTACCACCCGGCTATCTGGGCATCTACGGCAGCATCAGCTGGACCGACGAGGCGCTCGACGATTTGGTTCAGGATTGCTATCTCTTCGCCATCCATGAACGACGGCGGTCCTTGATCGCTCAGACGAGGGTACGGCCAGACATCGACGGATTGATTGTGCGCAATGTGCGAAACTTTCTATTCGAAACCCAACGCCGCTGCGATCCCCTGGGATTTCGCGTCTTCGAGCTGCTTCAGCTGGCGGTCCGCAAATCCGTGCAAGGCGGCAGCTTGAGAATCGTCACCGGAGATCGTCGGATCAGAAATCACACCATCATGGAATTTACAACTTTGCATCCACCGGAAAGCCCGGGCTCAAACACGACATCGATCGAGCGGCACGCCGGCACGGAAGATCCTGAAACGGAGCTGCCGAAAGCGGAGACCTTTGAGGAGGTGGCGCTTTTTTGGTGCGACGAGCTGCTGCCGGAGCTGGTCACCGTGCGCGGCTCGGCGGTCGGCAGCTGCATCGAGCACTTGCAACATCTTTTGGGTGGGTTGCCCGCCAGAGGCATTCACCGCTTTCGATTCGGTGACCTGATCGATGCCGTCAAAAGTGAGGCGCGAACCCGCTGGACTGCCATCAGCACTCGATCCCTACAGAACCAAGATCCCGTTTTCGGGACGGTGGAACACTTCGGGCCGGCGGGCGATCTGACGCAAAGGGAAAGCTACCGGGCCTTGCTCGACGGTCTCGAGCAAGCGGTGGGAACCTGGCAAGGTCGACGCGCGACCCGAACCTATTTGCAGCGTTTGCTGACCTTCCTCTGCCACCATGCCGCGGAAACCGAGAATCCCGGACGCCTGCCGTCTTCGCGCTGCATGGCCGAAATTCTGCACATCCCCCGTGACCGCTTCAACGGCCTATTTCGCATTCTGAGAGATATGACCACTGATATGGTTACGGAAAGATCAACAACCATGCCACCTCCCGGTCAGCTATCTGCTCAGCTCTTGGGAGCCCACACCCTGAATGGAGGACCCCCTCGATGAAGGCTTCTCCTCGGGAGAGTCTCTGGAGAATGATTTCCGCTCATCCGACCGCGGATGAAGAGCCTCCCGCTTGCGACTCGCCCGACGACCTCTTGTGGCCCGGGACCCTTTGGGCCCATCCAGCTACCGCTGCGTTCGCCGTGGAGTGGCTGGTGGTCGACCGCGGCAAGGAGCGCCCGAAGGAATATTTGTTGATGCCCGCCGACAGCCATCCGATCCTGGGCATTCGAGACTTGCCGATTCCAGCCGACGAGCCCTGTGGACCGCTTTCGATCCGTTGCCACCTAGGACGGTGGGTGTGTCCGTCGGTGCTCAAAGACGCCAAGGCGTCCGGCCAGATAGAGCCACAGCATCTCGAACGTGCGATCGCGTCGTTCCGAGCGTCTTGCCGACACCCGCCCGCGGACGCGCTGGTCGGGCGGGACGGCGGGCCGTCGCCGAGCTACGAGGACTGGATCCAGGACCTCGAGCTCGCTTGGGACGCCCTGATGTCGGCGCGGGAGCCTCCCGCCGAGCCGTCATCCGCCGGCAAGCGCTCGTCGGCCTTCGAAGCCTTTACCCTGGTGATTCTCGGATTCGGTGCCGGCAGCCTATTCCATCTCGATAAGGCTCCCCGTTCACGCTCCGCTTCCTGGCGCCGACGGTTCCGCAACTCGAAGGCTCAAGGAGCCTCAGCCCACAATTCACAGTCACCGGGCATCGGCGGCTTGGTGTTGCCCCAGAAGGGATTCATTCCGCCGTCCCAAGACTCTTCCGACCCCGGACGACATCACGAAATCGACTTGCCCCTCGGCGCTGAATACCTGCTGCTTTTCTTCCCGCTCAATTTCGAGCCCGCGCTGCCTAAGTACCGGCTGACCCTCCACGACCTCACCCGGAGCCTTGCCGCCCGAAGGAGGCAAAGGGTCGTGCTCACCCAAGGTGCGCTGGAATTGGGAGACTCCCGCGACCAGGGGTTATACGCCATCGTCGCTCGAACTGCACTTTCGCCCGGAACGTTGTACCGTATCCATGTTGAAGGCTACCGTGCTCCGTCTTGGATCACGGTTTGCCGTCGGGTCCTGCGCATTCGCGTCACGGCGGCTCAGGCTGCTGAGCCCAACGACTACTGAAGCACCGAACATCTAATAGCTAACCGAGGTGTGCCATGGCCCAGGCAAGCTGGCACCAGATCAAACCGATCTTGGAAGCCGTCCTGGAGGCTCCCGATTCCCTGCGCCAGGAAATTCTGGAGCGAAAATGCGGGCAGGACGCGTCCTTACGCCGAAGCGTTGAGGAATATCTGGGTTTTGAGCAAGAGGCCGACGAGCTCTTCGAAGAGGTCTCTCACGCTCTCTTGGCTGAATCCCCGATGGGCTCGGGAGATGTCGGCGATCCCTTCATCGGACACCTCATCGACGACTACCGCGTGGCCGAGAGGCTCGGTCGAGGCGGCATGGGCACCGTCTACCTGGCGGAGCGCGAGGGTGAGTTCAGCCAAAAGGTGGCCCTCAAAGTCATTCGTCGGGGTATGGATACCGATGAGATCGTCGGCCGATTCCAAATGGAACGGCAGATTCTCGCCCATCTCGAGCACCCGAACATCGCTCGCTTGCTGGACGGCGGGTCCACCCGAGACGGCCTTCCTTATTTCGTCATGGAGCACATCGACGGGGTGCCTCTTGACGCATATTGCGACCGACGACAGCTCGGGATCAACGCCCGCCTCGAGCTGTTCCTAAAGGTCTGCGACGCGGTGGAAGCCGCCCACCGCCGGTTGATCGTGCATCGGGATCTCAAACCCTCCAATCTGCTGGTGACAGCGGACGGCACCGTCAAGCTGCTGGATTTCGGAATCGCCAAGCTGCTGTCGGACGATCAGCAGGCGCTCTCCGTACGCACCCGACCGGAAGAGCGCATCATGACCCCTCGCTACGCGAGCCCAGAGCAAGTCCGGGGGGAGCCCATCACCACCGCCAGCGACGTCTACTCCTTGGGCGTGGTGCTCTTTCAGCTGCTGACCGGACACTCGCCTTATCGGCTCGAAACCCTGACCGACGAAACCGTCGCGCGCCACGTTCGAGAGGAAGATCCCCAGCGCCCCAGCACGGTGGTCGGTCTGGACGAGGAGATTTCCACCAGCCACGGCAAAACCCTGCGCATTGATGCCCAGGAAGTGGCCGAATCTCGCGGGCTGGATGCCAGGACCCTCAAGAGTCGCCTATCCGGGGATCTCGACGCCATCGTGTTGAAAGCCCTGGCCAAGGAGCCGGAACGGCGATATCTCTCCGTCGAGCGTTTGGCCCAAGACCTGCGGCGGCACCAACAAGGCCTACCGGTCGAGGCCGTAGCCCCGACGATCGCCTATCGAAGCCGTCGCTATCTTCAGCGTAACGCCCTTCCCGTCGCCATCGTCAGCGGGCTCTTTCTCGCCCTCGTCATTTACGCCCTCACCGTCAGCGTGCTGCTCGATCAAGCCGAGGAAGCCAAAGCTGAAGCACTCACCAGTGAGAAGCAGGCGGTCGCTGCTCGAGATCAGGCCGAAGAAGCGCTCGGCCTGCTCAGTAACATTCTCATCGGGGCAAAACCCGACAACGCGAGGGGGGCCGGGGTTTCATTCAATCAACTTCTGAAGCAGGGAATCGAGCAAATCGGAAGGCTCGAAAGCTCCCAAACGAAGGCGGTAATGCAACGAACTCTCGGCGACGTTTTCCGTGCCCGAGAAGAAAAACAACGAGCGCAGGACCTCTTCCAAGGATGCTTGAGCACCCTTGAGGACCTCGGCTCCGAAAATTCCCATCTCGCCACCTTCTGCCGCCTTCACCAAGGCTCTCTATTGCTCGACAAAGGAGATTACTCCGCCGCTTTGAAGCACATCCGCCCTTCGGTAAAGGCTCTCGAAATTCACTATCAAGGTGTCGACGCGCTCAACCTGGCCAAGGCCCTCAATGCTTTGGGCAGGGTCTACTTCAAACAAAACGACTTTGATCAAGCCGAAATCTACTTGCGCCGGGCCCTCGAAATGAAGGAACGCATGGCCAAAGCTTCCGCGGAAGACAAGGTTCTCTTGAACGACCGGGCCATGTTCGTGGGTCTGAACAATCTGGCCGCGGTGCTCATCGCCCAAGGCAGGAACGAGGAAGCAGCCGATATGCTTCAAGGACCGATCGACCAACAAAGGAGCCTCCCCCCTGAGGAGATCTTCCACTCCGACTTCGCTTCAGCCCTCAGCAATCTAGGACGAGCGCAGTTCCAGTTGGGTCGGCTCGAGCAAGCCCAGGCAAACTTCGACGAGTCAGTCCATATCCGGCGGCGCCTCTACCCAGAAGGTAATAGAACGGTAGCTTTCGCGCTCATCAACTCCTCCAAACCCCACCTGCAAAAGGAGCAACAGACAGAAGCGCTCGAGGATCTGATCGAAAGTGAGCACCTCCTGGAACGTGAAAAAAAACCGAACTATCGTCTTCTCGGAATTGCCAAAACATCGCTGGCTGAAGCATTCGCTGCCCTCGAGTCTTTCGACCAAGGTCTGGCCAAAGCGTCGGAAGCTCTCGAAGCCTTTAAACATGTCAAGACCCTCAAGCCCTGGCGCATTCCCATGACCCAACACATTCGAGGCGCCTGCATCGCCCGCATCCAGGATCCGGCAGCCGGCGAGCGCCTGATGCTCGAAAGCCTTGAGGCGATGGAAGCGGAAGGCGCCTCCAACCTGGATCTCGAACGGGCTCTCAAACGCATGGCCGACTTCTACGATTGGCGAGGCGAGGCCGCGGAAGCGGCTGCCCTTCGCGACCAGGCGCGGGCCCTGACCGCACCGGACGAAGCCCAGGCCCAGTAGAGCTCTGATGCGAGACCCGGTGTTGCCGGGCCGTCGCATCAGAGCCTACTGGTCGCTTCACGCCGTCAGCTGCCGATTCGCCCACCGACGAGGGAGTACCATTCACCCGCTTCGGCGGTGCCCAACCGGACCAAATACCGACCTGGAGCCAAGGTCTCGATCAGCTCTTGGCCGTTCTGACCGAAGCTTTGAGCGATCCGACGTCCCGACTGGTCATAGAGCACCATCCAGGTCACAGAGCCTTCCGCGAGGAGCGCCATCTCGGCACGCTCCCGAAGCTCGAAGGTGTAGGACTCCACCATCGATGGACCTCGGCTCATCGACGAAACCATGGCCTTGCCGACCGGTAGATCGGCGGCGCAGGCGAGGGATCCGGCCATGGCGGGATCGGCGCAAAGGCCCATTTCGTCGGCGAGGGAGCGAGTCGAAGGCGTGGGGCCCTGCCTGAGCAACACGTCGTCGATCGGATCGTCCGGAACCTCGTCGCCCACGTCGTCGTTCTTGGTCGCCAGCTCGAGACCGCCGGAGCCAGGGGCGCGGAACAACACATCGTCGATCGGATCGTCCGGAACCTCATCACCCACGTCGTCGTTCTTGGTCGCCAGCTCGAAGCCGCCGGAGCCGGGGGCGCGGAACAAGACGTCGTCGATCGGATCGTCCGGAACCTCGTCACCTACATCCCCATCGGTCTTGCTCGTGCCCGACACCGCCAAGGCATTGCGGAAGGGAATACGACCGGGATCCGCAAACAACACGTCGTCGATCGGATCGTCCGGAACCTCGTCGCCCACGTCGCCGTTTTTAACGGCTAGCTCGAAGCCACCGGGGCCGGGGGCACGGAACAACACGTCGTCGATCGGGTCGTCCGGAACCTCGTCACCCACGTCTTCGTTCTTGGTGCCGCTCGATCGAGGTGCATACGGCGACAAGGCCAAGACCAAGCGGGTCGACTCCAGGCCGGCGTCCGAGCCACCCTCCGAGCGGATGCAGTAGTCACCGGCTTCCAGTCGCAGCAGACGTCCTGCCAACCAATCCACGCCCCCGGATCCAACCCCTTCGATCACCACCCTCGGATCGCCGGATCTGGACCGCCAGGAGTAGGTCTCCGCCAATAAATAGCCGGGTCGCTCAATCCTCAGCAGGACCTCCGGAGCCCCTTCGAGCTCCAAGACCTGCCCCCGATCGAGGGCTCGATATTCAGCCTGCTCACAACCGGCGCCGTCCCTGGCTCCGACACCCTCCGAGCCAATCGACCCGAGCTCCAACGCATTGGCGGCCAATGCGGGATTCACCAGCAAAAAAAGGTTGCTAAGAGTAGACACAAGGATGGAAAATAAACTATATTTATAGTTTTTGAGCATACGCTCCCCCTAGACGGGCCCAGTGCGCCCGAAAAATCTTTATTTTTGCTTACACAGGTCCCGGGTCCGGATCACCGGGGGCCGATCGGCGATCGCGAAGCGTTACTTATTCGTCTTCGCTGCTCACTAAATAAGTAACGGGGGCCCAGGGGGAATTGGCTGGATTTGGATCAGGTTTCTTCTGATCTTTTGACCGGAAGCCTGTAGATGGGGATTGAGACCTCGTTTACACAGCACCTTTGGATTGACATGATGCCCGGGCACCCGATCACGGGTTGGAAAGAAAACACGGCTTCGAGACATGAAGCTCGCGAAATACACATCAGGAGCGAATCAGATGCCTTCTACTCCAATGCTTTCTACAGCTAGGCCCAGATGGTGGCCCGCAGTCGCAATCCTCTGTTTGGCGACCGCGGCTGAGGTTGCCCTTTGGATCTACTTCTCCGACAACATCATGCAGCAAGTGCTGTCCTCCTGGATGGTCGTCCTTGGAGCTTCGGCGCTGCTCGGCCTCTGGTGGCTGTTTTTCTCCCGTCTCCCGTGGAGAACAAAATTCCTGGGCCTGGCATCTGTCGCGGGAATCGGTCTCGTCTTCCTCGGGCTCTTCAGATACGAGGGCCTCGGTGGCGACTTCAAGCCCATTTTCAAATCTCGTTTTGAAAAAACGACCGAGGAAAAGGTTGCCGAGCTCACACCCGAAGCTGCAAAACGAATCGCGTCCCAGACCGCCGACGAAGGCGCCGAGAAGCTCGTAGCTACCGAAAGGGATTGGCCCGGCTTCCGGGGTCCTTATCGCGACGGCATCGCCCGTGGAGAGGAAGTGCGATCAGATTGGCATGAGCATCCGCCGAAGGCTGTCTGGCGACGCCCTGTCGGACCGGCGTGGTCGTCGTTCGCCTTGGTGGGCGACTTCCTTTTCACCCAGGAGCAGAGGGGAGATTCCGAGGCCGTCGTGGCTTACCGGCCCGACACCGGGGAGGAAATCTGGGTACACACCAACCCGGGTCGTCACGAAACCTTTCTCGGCGGCATCGGCCCACGGGCCACCCCGACCTTCCACGACTCCCGTCTCTATGTCCTCGGAGCCACGGGAACCCTCGATTGTTTGGAGCCCACGACCGGAAAGGTGATCTGGAGCCGCCAGATCGCGGAGGATGCCGGTACCGAGCAGCTCGAGTTCGGATTCTCCGGCTCTCCTCTCGTGGTCGACGACAAAGTGATCGTAAACCCGGGCAAGAATGTGCCCACTGGCGGCGATCCGTCCATGTACGACGGCAGCCCCCCAGGAGCCGTCATCGCCTACGATCGCCTGACCGGCGACATTGTGTGGAAGACCGGAATGCGACAGGCGGGTTACGGCGCGCCTCGGCTTGAGATCGTCGATGGCGAGCCTCAGATCTTGATCTTCAAAGCCTGGGGATTGTCGGGCCACGATCCCGCCACCGGCCGAGAGCTGTGGTGGTGGGAGTTCATCAATCCCTATGGGACCAACGCCGTTCAGCCGATCCTCACCGCGTCGGGGGATATCTACATCAGCACCGAGAGCACCGGCTCAGCTCTGCTCCACGTGAGCCGCCAAGCGGATGCTTGGACCGTCGAGCCGCGATGGGTTCGGCCCAACAAGATGCGCTTGCGTTTCAACGGCGGTGTTTTACAGGACAACCATGTCTATGGATTGGACGGAGGCATTCTGTCCGCCTTCGAGCTCGGGGAGGGCAAGAGAGCCTGGAAGAAAGGACGCTACCGATTCGGGCAAATCTTGATGCTCGAGGACTTCTTGCTCGTGCTGGCTGAAAACGGCGACGTCGCGTTGGTCCGGGTGTCGCCGGTATCGATGACCGAGGTCGGACGTTTCCACGCCATCGACGGACGCTGCTGGAACCACCCCGTGGTCCGAAACGGTCTGCTCTACGTGCGGAGCGATGAGGAAATGGCCTGTTACGACCTGCGAAAGGCTGGGTGAAGGGAATGCAATGGCGGCGCTTTCCACTTTCGCCGGCACCTCATCGTTGAAAGGTCGGTTGATCAATCTCGGCCTCTTGGTGCTCTCCACCCTGGTGGCGTTGTTGCTCGCGGAGCTCCTGCTCAGGTCTTTCGTCCGGGTCGGCTCGTTTCAGTGGCAATCGGAATCCGGGCACCACTGGAATTCAGAGGACTCGAACCGGGACTATGTCTTGACCCCGGGATTTCGCGGCCGTCTCCGCGCCCCTGAATTCGACCATCCGGTAAGCGTCAATTCCCTCGGCTTTCGAGGGGAGGAGCCGGATCACGAAGAGCCACCGGGATTCGTCATCGGAGATTCCTTTGTCTTCGGCGTGGGTGCCGGAGAAGAAGAGACGATTCCCGCCCGCCTGGCTCTACACCTCGATCGCGCCGGGCAGCCACGGCCGGTTTGGAATCTGGGCATCCCCAGCCACTCTTCCCCCCAATACCGGTGGACCCTGGAAGCGCAAAGACGACACACTCGACCCGCTTGGATCGTGATCTGCGTTTTCATGGGTCGCTTGCCCAGCGACGCCAACGATTTGTGGGGAGCGGTGAGCTTCGAGGCGCAGCGGGCCCGATCGGCCGACGCCGACACGGGCCCGCCGAGTGGCTCCGATAACCGGTCGGCCACACCGCCCCGTGGCCCCGGCTTCATCAAACGGTTGCGTAAATCCCTCAAGTGGCTGCAGCGGCGCTCCGCCCTCTATACCTTCACCGCGTCGCGCATCGCCCCCAGCCTGCGGGCATGGCGCCATCGCGGCACCCAGCTGGCGGAGCTCGAGGTCCGAACCTTCGAGCAGGGATGGACCTATTTGCGCCGGGATCTCTCGGCCATGTCCGAGATCGCCGCAGAGGACGACATTCCGATGTGGCTGGTCCACATCCCCGAGGCCTCGGATGTCATCAACAATGATTGGCGGATCTTCGAGCGTCTGAGAACGGTGGCCAACGAGCTGGATATTCCCCTCGTCGATTTGAGGCCGGTTTTCATGGAGGAGCCCGGCCGAAATCTCTACTATCCTTTAGACGGACATCTGAATCCCACCGGCTACGATCGCGTCGCGAAGGAAATCGCGGCCGCCATGCTGACGAAAAGCGGTCGAGACCGGGGGATCTGATCCGCAACAGCTTCCATCTCCGGGAGGATGCCGAGATGGTCGGCCATGTGTTTTCGGCCGAGATCGCGGAAAATTGTGCTCGATGTCGCGCTACCTATTGAGCTAAGTCTCACTTTCAAAACTCTGATCTTCTTAACCCCCAGGCTCCTTGAGGAATCTAACCATGGGCATTGTGCCGTCTTTGGTCGACCGTCTATCCCCCGCTCCACGCGTTTGCCTCTTCTTGGCCTTCTTCACCTTTGTCCTCTGCACTGCCGGCGCCGCCTCTGCCGTCGATCCCGCTTCCCAAGAACGGGTTTGGATCACCGTCGGTGCGGACGCTTTTGAGATGCTTCAGCATGCGGACGAGATCCAGCTCGACGCACAACCGCTGCGCGCCTATCAGGAACAAGACGAGGTGGTGATCACCCAGGTCAGCGCCCTAGACCTGCAGAGCATTTCAGGTTTGATCCACAAGTATTTCGAGCGCTGCAGCGGCTTTATGGTCCATCCCGACCTGGACCACGCGGTCGAAACCCTGAATCGTCAACACGCCCAGCGGGGCGCTACGATCGAATACCTCCTCGATCAACAGACCGCCATGGCCGCTCTGCAACCCAGGCTACAGGCCGAAAACATCCGCGAAACCATCGAGCGGCTGTCCACCGACTTCAACAATCGCTACTACGGTCACCCGTCCGGCCAAGCCGCCGCGGAGTGGATTCGCGACCTCTGGCAAGGCTATGCCGCCGGCCGTGAGCATGCGACGGTGGAGCTGGTGCAGCACGCTTGGACTCAGCCCTCTGTGATCCTGACGATTGAAGGTAGCCACTACCCCAATGAATTCGTGGTGCTCGGCGGTCATCTAGATTCCATCTCCTCGGGCTCCGGCAACCCGGATTTCTTAGCCCCCGGCGCGGACGACAACGCATCCGGCATCGCCACCCTCAGCGAGGTGGCCAGGGTGATGCTGACCCAGAATTTCAGGCCCAAACGCACGGTGCAATTCATGGGATATGCCGCTGAAGAGGTCGGTCTTCTGGGCTCCCGTGACATCGCGGCCGAGTATGAGGCCGCCGGCACCGAGGTGGTCGCCGTGCTGCAGCTCGACATGACCGCATTCAACGGCTCCGCGGAAGACATCGCCCTGCTTTCGGACTTCACGAATTCCACCCTCACCTCGTTCGTGGGCCAATTGGTGGACACCTACCAGCCCGAGCTGATGAGAACCAGCACCGCCTGCGGCTACGGCTGCTCCGATCACGCGTCGTGGCATCGGGAAGGCTACCCTGCCGCCATGGCCTTCGAGGCTCGTTTCGGCCAGCACAACTCCTCCATTCACAGCACCGGAGATACTCTGGCAACCCTCGGCAACAGCGGTGACCACGCCCTCAAATTCGCCCGATTGGGCCTGGCTTTCGCCGTGGAGATCAGCACCGACGAGCTCGGCGAGGTGTTCTTCAACGGCTTCGAAAGCGGCGACCTCACCGCTTGGAGCGTCGTCGAGCCATGAGCTGCCGGCAATCCCTCCGAACCGTCACCCTCGGCCTGGGATGGATCGCCCTGCTCACCGCCGGCTCCGCGGGAGCGCAGCTGCAGCCTCCTCAGGATCCGGTAGGAAATCCGACCACGCCGAGCAAGGCCTCTCTGGGTAAGGTGCTTTTTTGGGATGAGCAGCTTTCTTCTACCCGGACCGTGGCCTGCGGCACTTGTCACATCCCACGGGACGGTGGCGGCGACCCAAGATCCGCCGCGAATCCCGGTGCCGTGCATCCCGGGCTCGACGGTGTCTTCGGAGGGCCCGACGACATTTTCGGATCCCCTGGAGTGCCCGCCAGCAGGACCGACGGCACCTACATCCTCGACAGCACGTTCGGGCTGGCTCCCCAGGTGACCGGTCGCCGGACCTCCTCATCGATCAACGCCGGTTACTCTCCCACCTTATTCTGGGACGGCCGGGCCGCCGGCGAATTCGTCGATCCGGTCACCGACCAAGTGGTCCTCGCCTCCGGAGCGGCCCTGGAATCCCAAGCCTTGGGCCCCCTGGTCAATGACGTGGAGATGGCCCATGAAGGCCGGACGTGGCCCGAGGTGCTGGCCAGAATCACCGCTTCAGAGCCTCTCGCCCTGGCTTCGGACGCACCCCAGGCGCTATTGGATTGGATCGATGGGCGGAGCTACGAGCAGCTCTTCACCGATGCCTTCGGCACCCCCGGCATCACCGCCCCGAGGATCGGCATGGCGATCGCCGCCTATGAGCGCACCCAATTCACCAACCAGGCTCCCTTCGATACTTTTCTCGCCACCGGCAGCGGTCTGACGCCCCTGGAGCAACAGGGACGCTCGGTCTTCGTAGCTTCCAGCTGCGACCGTTGCCACAGCCTGGACATCACCTCCGACCACGACTTCCATTTCACCGGCGTCCGTCCGCAAGCGGACGATGCGGGACGTTTCGACGTCACCATGGTGGAAGAGGACCGGGGCAAAATGCGGACCCCGAGCCTGCGCAATGTGGAGCTACGGCCGCCCTTCATGCGCAACGGTAGATTCGCCTCTCTGGAAGCGGTAGTGGACTTCTACGACCGCGGCGGTGACTTCGACGCTCCCAACAAGGATCCTTTGGTGCGAGAGCTGAATCTCACTCCCACGGAGCGGAACGCCCTGCTCGCGTTTCTCAGGCGTCCATTGACCGACCCCCGACTGCGGGACGGCCTGGCTCCCTTCGACCGTCCTGGGCTTTATTCGGAGTCGAGCCGGGTTCCCGTGGTCGGCGGCACGGGCGTGCCCACCGCGGAGGGACCGACACCGAGAATCGTGGCGCTCGAGCCACCTCTCTTGGGCAATCCCGGATTCACCGTCGCTCTCTTCGACGCCGGAGCAGGAGGCACCCAGGCGACCCTGGCCATCGATTTCCAGGACCCCGGGCTCACCCAACCGGGCTCCGCGGCGTTCGCCCTCGAAACCGTAAGCCTCGAGGTGGCCAAAAGCGGTGATCGCTTCGCCTCCGTCAGCCTGGCGATTCCCAATGACGACACTTGGTTGGGACGCCCCCTCTTCGGCCGCTGGTATATCCCCGGCGCCGGCAGCGGAGCCGGCACCGCGGTTTCGAATCTGGTGACCTTCCGGATCTTCAGCTCCTTGCAGAACGGGGCCCTTTTCCTCGACGGATTCGAGTCCAGTGACCTATCGAGGTGGACCTCGGTCTCACCTTAGTCGGCCGACCGCCTAACGCCTACCGGCTACCGCCTGAATAGAGTCAGGCTCGGTGCTGCCGCGCGCAGCACCGAGCGCGCGCGGCTCCAAAGCCAAGGCGGGGAACACAAGCGAAATACAGGTGAAGACCCCAGGCGGAGAGCCGCACCCGAGCCTTTTGTAGATGACGTCCTTTGAACCCCCTTCTCAAGGAAACGACATGACTCACTATCGTGCTTCTTGCCCAACACCGCTTCGATGCTTCTGTGCGCTTTTGCTCAGCCTGTGCCTGGCCTCGCCGGGCATGGCGCAGACCGTGGAGTGGCTCTCCTTCATCGACGTCACCGACACCAAGCTGTCGGCAGACTCCTCCCTCGGCAGCAACGACACCGTGGAAAAAGACCTGATTGCAGGCGATATGGACAAGGACGGTGACACGGACCTGCTGATCGTGCGGAAAGTCCGATTCTCCAACGCAGGCGGCCTGAGAAACGTGCTGTTGATGAACGAAAACGGCGTGCTGACCGACCGCACGGCCACCCTCGCCCCCGACATGCTCGATCAAACCGACGACCGGGACGTGGTGTTGGTGGATCTGAACGGAGATACCTGGCCCGACCTGGTGACCGCCACCACGTTCACCGAGCAGCCCAGGATCTATATGAATTTGGGCGAGAACGGCTCCGGAACCTGGCTCGGCTTCGACTATGACCCGAAAGAGGGGCGTTTGCCGACCTTCTCTCCGGGTCCGAAGTTCTGCGCGTTGGCGGCGGGAGACGTCACCGGCGACGACCGTCCCGACATCTATTTCGTCGACTATGACAACAACTTAGAAGACCGGTTGCTGATCAACAACGGCAATGGATTCTTCACCGATGAAACCACCTCGCGCATGACGCTTGCCATGTACGAGTCGGTCTTCGGCACGGACGCGGCGATCGTCGACATCGACGGCGACGACGACTTGGACATCATCAAGAACAACGCGAGCGGCTCCAGCCCGCCACCGGACGCCAGCGAGCCGGCCGTGAGGATTTTCTACAACGACGGCTCGGGCAACTTCACCTTCATGCAGCTCGCCTACACCGTCGCTCCGTACATGATCGAGGTCGCGGATTTCGACCAGAACGGCCGCCAGGACATCTACGTGGTGGACGATGCCCAAGACGCGATCTTGTTCAACACCGGCAATGACGGCCAAGGGCATGCGCAATTCAACGCCGTCGCCCCCTCCAACAGCCCGGCCACCAACTTTTTCGGCGGCAACACCAAGGTCGGAGACCTCGACGGGGACGGGATCCTCGAAATCTTGGTCGCCGATGTCGACACCGACATCGAAGGCTGCAATCGCAAAATGACGATCCTGAGAGGCACGGGCACACCGCCGAACATCACCTACTCCGATCCGCTCACCGGCGGAACCCGCAATTACACCACCTCCGGCACCTTCGATGTGGAGGTCCTGGATTGGAACGGCGACGGTCAGCTCGACATTTTCGCCGCCACCTGCACCGGAAACGTGATGCTCGAAAACGTCAGCCCCATGTTTTTCGACGGCTTCGAGTCCGGCGACACGTCAGATTGGTCGTCGACCACACCTTGACGACCTCACCCCCCGGATCGTTTGACGGTCCACCCCTTGGTTTTGAGCTCGGCGATCACCGTGTCGCGGTGATCGCCTTGAATCTCTATCGTCCCTTGCTTGACGGTGCCCCCTGAGCCGCAGCGTGCCTTCAAGGTCTTGGCCAAGGCCTTGAGATCATCCCCCTCCAGCGGCACGCCGTGGATGACCGTCACCCCCTTGCCCTTTCTTCCCTTGGTCTGACGCTCGACCCGCACCACGCCGTCTTTCGGAGGCGCGTGGGAGGACGAAGCCCCTTTTCCTGACCGCTTTCCCTTGCCCGGGGCAGGCTCCACGCTCGGCCGGCTGCACGCGCATTGATGCTTGGGCCAACCGCAACGGGAACACTTCTCCGTCGAGTAGGCGAGCCCACCCGACTTATTCTTAGATTTCATCGTTAGCCTTTCCTTCAGCTCCCGAGGTCCTTGGGATCGACCACGGGGTTCTGCCGTGAGCTCGGCCTATGGTAACCGACCTGCAAGCGGCTCAAAAATACACGAAGAAAAATCGAGAGATCCCCCCGCCTCACGCGTCTTCACCCATGACAGAGAGTGACGGAGGCAGGTATCGGATGATTCGATCCACCATTCAGCCCGCGGCGATTCCATGGCGGCCCGGAGCCGACTTTCGGGGAACCGAAACCCTGAGAGGCGATATTCTGGGAACCATGGATCCACAGCAGAGACTCGAGGCCCTTTACGACGCCCATGCCGGCGGGATCCATCGCTGGTGCCGGGGCATGTTGGGTCGTAGAGAAGACGCCGACGATGCGGTTCAGGCCATTTGGTTGAAGCTTGCCCGGCAGCCCCATCGTTTAGATCACGTGGCGAATCATTCCGCCTACCTCTGGACCATGGCCCGCAATCACGTCCACAGCGCGTTGCGACGAAGAGCGTTGGAACGGTTGTGGACACCTCCCCGAGAGGAAGACGACGACGGGCTCACGACCGATCCATCGAGCGACATCTCCGAGGAAGAGCGCGGGGATCTGTTGCGGGCCGTCTCAAAGCTCAAACCGCGCTTCCGTTCGGTCGTGCTGCTCGTGGCCTTCGAAGGCTGTACCTTGGAGGAAACCGGGGAACGCCTCGGTATTCCCCGGGGCACTGCCGCCAGCCGCTACCACACGGCGCTCCAAAAACTTCAAAGCTCTTTGGTCTGATCATGGAAAAACAAGCCCTCGAAAAACTGGACCGGAAACTACGATCCCTCGGCTTTCCCGATCCCGAGCCCGGGCTTCGGCACCGGACGTTGCGGGCTACCGCCGACGCCCTAGGCCATCACGATCAGGACTCGGCAATCCGTCCGCGAGCCGGATGGTGGCTGGATGGGCTGCTCGCGGCTGCAGTGGTCTTGTTGGCGCTCGGCGGCTCCCTGGTCCATCAATTCGGTTGGGCTCCTGTGGACCCTCGTACTATCCAAGCAAGGTCATCCAACGCCCATCTCCAACAACTACAAGAGCATCTCGACGACATGCCGTTGGGCTTCGCGGCCCCCGCGCCTAAAACCACCCACACCTCGACCACCTGGGGAAATACACGACCATCGGCTCGTCAGCTCTAGACCGGCGGCAACGGCACAGCCGCACCGATGCCTGTAGACCCAGCTTCGATCCCAAACCAGATCCCCCGGATCTCGGGTTGAAAGGATAAAGCCATGAACGAAGCACAGACCCCGCCCCCGGCGAAAGCGTCCAAACCCAGACATTTTCTGAGGATCTTCCTCATTGCTTGCGGTCTCGTTCTGGCCGCTCATTTGCTATTGGGCGTCTGGGCCGATTTGCGCCTGAAGAAGACCCGACAAGCCCACACCCAAGGCTCTCTGGAATTCGCCGACTACATTCCCTCAGACCTGCCGGAAGGCGTGGTCAACGGCACGGACTATGAGCAAGCCGCCGCCTTGGTGATGAGCGGGCAAGGGGCTACCCAACCGCCGTACATGGGCAAGACCGACCCTGGCGTGTTCAAGATCTACGAGCGATTTCAAACCCTAGCCGTCGATCGCAAGGCTCCTTCCAGCGACGATTTGGAGGTCTTCCGCCGACAGATCGAGCGCCAGAGCCTGGCCCTCGCTATCCTCGACGAAGGCATCGCCCGCACCGACGACGCGAGATATCTCACCGATTGGCAAGTGGTGCCTTATCAAATCGAGATCCCGAACCTGCTCGTCCGTTTGCATATGTCGACGCTCATTCGAGCGCGAGGTGAGGTGGCGTTGGCCGAAGGCCGAATGGACGATGCCTGGAACGATGCCTTCGCCGTGCAACGGATGGCCGTCTGGACCTACCGTTCCTTGCCGACCCTGATCAACGCGCTGATCGCAAGGGCTATTGCACAGCACGGATTCTTGCTGGTCGAACGCCTGCTGGCGGGACCTGCCGTCGATGAGCCGATTCGCCAAAGAGTGCTGGCGGAGGCGGAGAAAATTCCGTGGAGCGATCACATGAGCACCCTGCTCAACGCCGAGGTCACCGCGGCATTCTCTACCGTGGTTGATCCGCGGACCCAACCCGAGACCTTTGAGGACATGCAGGCCGGCACGAACGGCCTGGGCCGCTTCCAACGACTCTTGATGTCCTCGATGACCTGGCGAAAGCTCAACGCCGCCGCCTACCTCCAGTGGGCAGAGGGATATTTCGGTCTATGCAAGCGGCCTTCCCACCAGCTGCCATTATCCGCGACGGCTTTCACCGACGGCTTGCCCTCCAGCTTTTGGGGCATCGCTAGACTCGGAGCTTTCGACTGCACCACGGTAAGCCACAAGAGGGACCTCGCGGTCGCTTCGGTGGATCTTTTCCGAATCGCCCTGGAGCTACAAAAAGAGCTCGAAACCGAGGGGGGTTATCCGCAAACCTCTGCGGGGCTGAGCCGGCTCAAAGACCCGTTCACCCAACGTCCCTACGGCTACGCCCTACAACCCGATGGGGGCTATAAGCTGTGGAGCGCTTCCATCAACTTTGAGGACGAAGACGGCCTGCTGCCACCGGCAAGCGAAAAAGGATCCCCTGACTACGAAAGAGGAGACCTGGTCTGGTGGGTCAAAGGCCCCGGCTAAACACGCTATACTGCCCCCAATGACAAAAAACGAAACTGAATCCACCGCCGGCTCACGTTTCTCGGGTTGCATCGGCTGGATATTCTGCGGCGTTTTTGCCCTCATAGGGTCGATCGTATTCGTATTCCTGGCCGTGATTCCCGTTTGGCAGATCATCAGAGCCCAAAGCTGGGAGGCGGTCGACTGCACGATTCTGACCAGCGAGGTCGAAAGCCACAGCGGCAGCGACTCCGACACCTACAGCATCGCCATCACCTATGCCTTCGAGCTCGGTGGACAGGAATTCACCGGGGATCGCTACAATTTCTCGAACGGCTCCAGCAGCGGCTACAACGGCAAAGCTGCGGTCGTCGACCGATACCCTCCCGGCTCTCAAACCCTGTGCTTCGTAGATCCCAACACGCCCTCGAGCTCGGTCATCAATCGCTCCCCGGGTTGGTTCTTGCTTTGGGGGCTTTTCCCGATTCCTTTCATGTTGATCGGATTCGGCGGTTTCTATGCCCTCATTCGCTGGGGAGGCGAGCTCGGCAAACCCAAACGGCGCGCCAAGAAAAGCTTCAGCAGACGGCAAGACCCCGTCACCCAGGACCTCGATCCCCAACAAGCAGCCCTGCTGGCCAAATTGGACGGCCGGCCGGAGATTCCGGAGATTCGCCCCGGCCCTCTGGTGCTCGAATCCGAAAGCAGTCGGGTGATCAATTTTGTCGTCATCGGCATTTTCAGCGTCTTCTGGAACGGATTCGTTGGATTCTTCGCCGTCGACACCCTTCGTGGAGACGGCACATCCTGGTTCATGCTCCTCTTTCTGTCTCCATTCGTTTTGGCCGGTATCGCCATGATCGGAGCCACCATTCACCAGGGGCTTGCCATCTTCAACCCGAAGATCCATCTAACCCTTTCGGACGGAGATCTGCGTCTCGGCGAGACCTACTCCGTGAGCTGGAAGCTGGACGGCCGATCCAACCGACTGCAGCAGCTGACGCTCTCTCTCGAAGGTCGAGAGCAAGCCACCTACCGCCGTGGCACAGACACCCGAACGGAACACAGCGTCTTCCATCGGCATATCTTGGTGGACGAGCAACGTCTGCATTTCACCGAGGGCAGCTTCAGCCTGCCGATCCCAAGGGATTCGGTCCCTTCGTTCAAGGCCCAGCGCAATGAAATCCAATGGCGCATTCTGGTCGCCGGGGACATCCCTTTTTGGCCCGACGTCTCAGAGTCCTTCCAGCTCTGGGTTTCGCCCCCCAAGGCTTTTGACGAGGAGCGATCATGAGCTTCCTACACCTACGGCTCGATCGCGATGCTCTGGAGCCCGGCGAGCGATTGACCGGCACCGTGGAATGGGATCAAGGGGATTCCGTCGCGCAGAGCCTTTGGATCAGCTTGCTGTGGCATACGGAGGGCAAGGGAACCGAAGACTCGGACACCGTCGATCAGGTCGAGATCCACTCCCCGACTCGAACCGGCTCTCAGTCTTTCGAATTTCAGCTGCCTTCGGCCCCGTGGAGCTTTTCCGGCCGGCTGATCTCCTTGATCTGGACGGTTGAAGCGAGTCTGGAATCCACGGATTTGCTGACCAATGCGCCGTTCATCTCGGCTCCGGAAGGCCAGGAAATTTTGCTTCGGGCCGTGGAGGAGCCTTGATCGACCGAGCCGGAGATCCAAGCAGCTCCGATTGCGGATCCAGCCCCGGTCTGCTCAGCACGCGCTTTCTTCCACGCCGGAACCCCTTCCGTAGCTCTCGAATCGAGAGCCTGCCATTTCGCTTCACACACGGTCACCGATCCTCGGCTCCCGAAACCCTCGAAAGGCTCATGGCTGAATTGGCCGAGCTGGATCACCGCGGTGCTTTGGTCGGGCCGAAGGGATCCGGCAAAACCACCCTGCTAGAAAATTTCCAAGATGCGTATCGCCAACAGGGCCTTCGAGTCTTGACCTTGCATCGGCGACCCGGCGAGCCGCCGCTGCCCACCTTGCCCAAATCACTCGACCGGACTCTGATCACCGTCGACGGTGCGGAGCAGCTCGGTCTCTGGGAACGCCTGAAGCTCGAGCGGCAATCAAAGACAGCCGTGGGTCTCCTGGTCACCTGCCACCGGCCCCTCAGCTGGATTCCGACGCTCTACCTTCACCGAACCGACACGGATCTTTTCATCTCCCTCACCCACGAGCTGCTCGCCCGCGACCAGCTGAGCTGTCCCTGGTCCCAAGACGAGCTACGCCGGCTCTTTGAGCGCCACCACGGCAATCTCCGTGAGGCCTTTGGCGAGCTCTTCGACCGGCTGGCCCTGGATGACTGTGGCGGTGCCCACCACCAAGATATGGGATAATCGACGGCAGTCTTCGGACCCACACAATTCGACGCGGAGGTAAGCCATGGAACGCCCAGGAATGGTGGATTGGTACGCGCCGGCTCAGCTGGCATTTACCGGTCTAAGAACGATCGTTTCGAAAACACTAGGCATCATGGTCGATACCCGACGCTTAGGCGGCATGGAGCGGGAAATCGAAGACGAGAAGGCCATCCACGGACGTCAGGGTTATGAGAGCTTCGACTTCATGGCCGACACCGGCGATGGTTGGTGCTCGACGTACACCATGGCTTTCCTACTCTCGTGTCCGGAGCTGGAAGTCGACGGCGAGAAGCTCGCCCGCGGGGACGCTCTGGTCTTGGGTGGCGACGAGGTCTATCCCGTCGCCTCGCCGGAGGCCTATGCCCAGCGCTTGATCAGCCCATTCAACCAAGCCCTGCGTGACGTGAGAGCCGAGCTCGGAGTGAGCCGGCTCGCCCACAGCCCGGTGTTCTTGATCCCCGGCAACCACGATTGGTACGACTCCCTCAGCGCCTTCCGCCATCGCTTCATCGAACGCCGCACCAAGACCTTCGGGGCCTTCGAGCCGGAGCAGAAGCGAAGCTATTGCGTGATTCACCTCGCCCACGGCTGGCAGATTTGGTGTGTCGATATCCAGCTGGTCACCAATATCGACGACGCGCAATTCGAATTTTTCCGGCGGCATTCGGAAACCCTGACCGAAAGCTCCAAAGTCTTGCTTTGCGCAGCGGAGCCCGACCGGGTCTACGGCAATCTGAGCAGCAGGCCACTGCGTTTTTCGTTGATACGCATCCGGCGCTTGGTCCATCTGCGAAAAGCCAAGCTGCCGGCGATCATCGCCGGAGATGTTCACAATTATCAACGGTATGAAGAAGAGCGGGAGCATCTCGGGAAGCCCTACACCCGACACCACATCGTCACCGGCGGCGGCGGTGCATTTCTCCACCCCACCCACGGCTTTCCCAAAGAAGCGGACAATCTGAGGGAAAAGGCGGGACCTCCCAAAACCCTCTATCCGGATCCGACCACCTCACGGCGCCTAACCCGGCAACTCCCGTTCTTCGCGTTTAAACACCCGGGCATGTCGGCCCTTTGCGCCTTCGTCTATTGCATCTTGGGCTGGAGCCGCGACTTGCCCGTCGGTCTCGAGGCGTGGTCGGCGTTTCCCTTCACCCACCCCGCAGCCTTTGCCCTCGGCCTATTCTGCATCTTCGGCGCGACGCTATTCGCCCGCAGCTCCGGGGTGCGGGCAGAGCCGGCGGAATTCGCCAAGTCGAAGCAAGAGGACAAAGCCGAGGAGCCCGAGCCGGTCAATTTCCGCTTCGGCAACGCGCTGTGCACCGCTTGGGGCATCGGCCACGGTGTTCTACACATGGCTCTGGCCTACGGCATCTGGATGTGGGCCGGCTCCTGGTGGCCCGAAGGATTCGCCGATCGTCACCCAATGTTGGAGCCATACCTCATCCGGGCAGAGGTATTCGCCGTCGGCATGCTCGCAGCCGGCACCCTCTTCGGTCTTTACTTATTCACCAGCTTGAATTGGCTGCGATTCCACCAGAACGAGGCGTTCTCCGCGATCGGCTCGCCCCATTACAAGAATTTCCTGCGCTGCCGGGTCAAGGACGAAAAGACCCTCGAGGTTTGGGCGATCGGAGTCGAGCGCACGGGAGCGCCGGAAGACATGAAACACCCCGTTCCGATTCACGTCATCGAGCGTTTCGACATCACCGCGTGAGCGGCTCAGTTTGCGTCCGACGGCTCGCTCGGGGCGAAGTCCGGTAGCTCTTCCGGACCGAATGCCAGGTCGATCCCAAAAGCCGCCGCTTCAGCGGCCAGCTCGGCCACTTCCTCTTCCTCGAGGCCTTCTTCGGCGTAAACCTTGCGCAGAAGCGCTCCGAGCAAAGCCCCCCAATGGTCCAGGAGGTTGCGATTGTCGGTGAAATCGAGGTCCGCTTCGTGCAGAGCGTCGATCGCTCCCTGAAGCGGCTCCCAATCGATCTCGACCAATTCGTCGTCGGAAATATTCTCGAGATCTGAAGGCTCTATGTCTTTGCTCATGGTTGCTCCGAGCAGATGTCCGCCTTTCGGGCTCGCTGTCCTGATGCATCGTCCAACGGGACCAGGAAGCAGCGAGGACGAGAAGTCGGTGAGGTCCAATAGGGTCTGATAGATCGGCCGGGGTTGCCGGCTAGGGCTGATCGGTTTTTTCGGATTGCGGTTCCGCTTCTTCCGGCTCGAGCGGCGGAATTGGCCCGTATCCTAGAGCTGAGCTGAGGAAGCTGCCCAGGGAATAGGTGGCGACCGCCCACAGCAGGCCGATCGTCGCCCCCAGAACCGCGCCGCCCCAGGGTATCCCGGATTGCCCCAAATAGGTATCCATCCACAAGAGGAGATCGTCGCTGCGCAACAGCTGGGAGTGATCCTGCCAGGGAGACAGCTGGGTCACCACAATCGAGCCGATCTCGTAAGCATCTCCGGTCAAAGACATGAATGGAGCCAGAGCGAAGGAAAGCCAAAAGCCGTAGTAGAAGGCCGAGCCGGAGGCGACCGAGCGCCGCAGCAAATAAATGCCGGGAAAGATGGTCAGCAGGAACGGGCTGAAGTCCGTCGCTAGGTAGATCAGGTCATTGCCGAAGGTATCGAAACCGGACAATCGGCCGGCGTACTCGCCCCCCGGCTCGACGAACGGAAAGATCAGGGCGTAGAGGTCACCGCCATAGACCCTGGCGATCTCCAGCCGTGTGACCGAGCCGCCGGTCAACCAGCAGCCCGCCGCGTGCAGCAGCTCGTGGAAGGGAACATAGATCCACCATCCCACCATAAGACCGACGAAGACCCAAGCCAACGCCACCGGACCGGGTACCAAGGACCTTTCCAGGCCGTTCCAAACGTCGAGCAGGGCGCGGAAGAAGACGGCTACCGATCTTTGCGCCTTAGATTGCCCGACGTCGGATTCCCCAGCTGTGTCGCTCAAGGGGTCGACTCTCCAGCTTCGTCCTCGAACGATCCGTTGCTCCACCGACGAGGTCCTACTTTCAGAGTCCGGCCGTCGGGCAAGAGAAAGCTGGCTTCCAGGACCAGCACCGGCTCAGCCCGGCCGATGACCTCGATATTGCCGGTGGTCGCCTTCTGGAATCCTTCCAAAATCGGCAAGAAGAGCCGAAGGACATTAGGATCCCTGCGCTTGAGCACGTAATTACCGTCTTCATTGAGAGTGAGCATGTCGAATCGGTTGAAGTCGCCCACATCCACATTGCGGTTGAATTCTCCCGACTCGGTGAGAATCTGGAGATAGTTGTTCTCCAGGAGGGCGAGCTCGGTGAACTCGCGATTTCCGCTCTCCAATCCGAATCGCACCAGCCAGCCCCGACCGGAGCGTCGCTGAACACTGACATCGAAGCCGATTTCCGGAGTGGCGGGTTGGGGATCGAAGGCGAGCAGCAGGCTCTCGCTGTGCAACGACAGCCCTTCTTCCTCGCTCGGCAATCGATGAAACAGCTGACCCAAATGGTGGGGCAAAGCCCAGACTTCCACCAAACGTAGAAGCTCTTCCAGGTCCGAGGTGGCGATCCGTACCATGCGGACGGTCTCGCCTTGCTCGATCTCCCAATCGTCGACCCTAGTGTTTCGCTCGGCACCCATCGTATAGACCCGCCGATTGACCCCATTGAAGCTGAAACCCGGCCGCAGCCTGAGATCCGGATTGCGCAAGAGGTCCAACATGGAACGGCGCGTCGTGCGCGCTCTCACGCCACCGCTCTCGGAGATCAGGCTGGCGGTGCCCAAGGTGATGACCCCGAGCTGATACGGCACCTTCAGCTTTTCAAGCAGGTGCAGACGCCGCTCCAGCTCGACGAAATCCCACGCATCGCCGGCGTCGTTTTCATTGACCCGCTGCCCATAGAGGAACGGCACCACGAAATCGACCGCATCGGCGACCGCCTGTAACCCCTCTTTGCCGATCCAAGATCGTTGGACCGTGATCGACAAATAGAGATCGTTCGACAGCTCGCTTTGGATGCCTTCCAAGAACGCCGCGTAGGAGGAGAAGCTCGAAACCTTGGTGAAATCCAAATGGATGCCGACCACCAGGGCTCCACGGCTTTCGACATCGAACCGAAGCTGTTGCGCCGCCTCGGCCACTTGGGCTCCCACGGCGCTCGCATCGTCCACGGAGTCGCCGGACCAAGATCCTCGAATCGCCAGGGTGGTCGGCAACGAGGCTTCAAGGTCGGGGATTTGATATCGCTTGAGCAGATCGGGGCCTTTGAGATCGAGCTTGGCGGCGGTCACATAGGCTTCTTCTACCCCCGCATCCTTGAGCCGAGCCAAGGTGCTGGCGGTGACTTCCTCGGAGCTCGAGCCGATCCAAATCGCGGAGGCAGAAGTCTTCTGCTTTCGTTTATTGCCACCGAAACACCCCGAGGACACCCACGATACCGCCAACAGAACAGCCATCATCAAGGCGAGCGATGAGCGCTTCAGATCTCGGTGGGCTCGGCTCGAATCCGACACCTTCGAATCAGACGGCTCTGAAGCAGACGGCACCAAGGCAGACGGCACCAAGGCAGACGGCACCGAGGCAGACGGCACCGAGGCAGACGGCACCGAGGTAGACGGCTCCGCGACTGACGGCTCCGAGGTAGACGGCTCAGTGAAAATCATGGGAAATCCTTCCTGCACACTTTCAGCTCAATATCTCCGGCTCGACGTGATGGATCCGACCTTCAGCTCGACGCCTCGGGATCCCCAGGCGAAACGGCTAGAGGAATCCTAATGATGACAGATAGCCCCCCGCCAGGGCGATTCCGGGCTTCGATCTCGCCGCCGTGCTCGTCGACGATGCGTCGGACGATCGCCAGACCTAGCCCGGTTCCGGTTTCGTAGGTCGAAAAATAGGGCTCGAAAATTCGACTCAGCTTTTGAGGATCCACTCCGGGGCCTGAATCACTCACCTCCACCACCGCCCAGCGTTGCTGCTCGGGCCCGATCTCCGAGCCGACCGCCAGCTCGACCCGTCCCTGGCTGGGCGCGGCGGCCCGGTAGGCGTTCTCCAACAGATTTCGCACCGCCCGGCCGAGCAGCTTTTCGTCGAAACGGGCGAAGACGGGATCCTCAGGATGCGTCATCTCCAACGTCACGCCGCGTTCCTGGGCATCGCGATAGGACGCTACGAGCTCGGCCATGGGTCGCCCTAAATCGGCCGACTCCAACTTTGCCGCCGGAATCCGGCTGTAAATCGAAAATTCGGAGGCGATCGCCCTCAGCTCTTGCACATTGACGAGAATATTGTCGGTGCATCGGTCGAAGACTTCGTCGAGGCGATCCGGATCCACTTTGTGGACCTGCCGCAGATGCTCAGCCGACAGCTGGATCGGAGTCAGGGGATTCTTGATCTCGTGGGCGATGATGCGGGCCATTTCCGCCCAGGCTTCGAGCCGCTGCCCCCTCAGGACCTCGGTGTCGTCGTCGACCACCAACAACGCGGCTGGATCGGTGTGTCCCGGAATGGGCACCCAAGTTAAGGTCCACTCTCGCACATCCACGGTCTCCCCCACGGGTCTGAGCTTGACCTGCTCCGTCTGCCGCAAGTTTCCGTCGCGAGCTTGCTTCCAGAACTCACCCAAAGGCGCAAGATGCGGGTCGGTAACCAGGCGCTCCTCGATCGATTCTCCGACCCGGGTGCCGAGAAGCTCCGCGGCAACCTGATTCTGAAACGCCACCCGATCCTCGCGGTCCAAGGTCACCACCGCCGACGTGATGTTGGCCACCACCCTTTCCACGAATTGTTTCTCCCGCACCAGGCTCTGCCGGCTTTCGTCGATTTGCAGCGCCATCGTATGGATCGCTTCCGCCAATGCCGAAAGCTCTGTTTCTTTGGGCCGAATGTCGGGGAACGGCTCCCCCCTGGCGATACGACGGGTCCCGGAGATGAGCTCCATGATCGGTCGGGTGAATCCCCGGGTCAGCCGGCTTCCCACCGCCAACAACAAGGCGAAGAGGGCCGTGGTCACCAGCAGCGCCCGTCGCTGAAGCGCCGCCAGCTGACGCTCCGCAGCCTCTTCCTGCTCGAGCAAAGGCACGGACACAAAAAGCTCTTGCTGACTGGAGACCACACCGGGCACGTCCAGGGGCGCATAGACTTCTAAGTACGCCAAGTCACCCGTTCGTCGACGTCGGAGCTCCATGCCGTGCCCCAGCAGCGTCAGCCGGGTGAAGATCTCGCCAGGAATGCGGCGCGGTAGAAGACCCGAGGTAAAGAGCTCTTCCTGGCTCGACTGATAAATCCGGCTACCCCAGTACAAGCTCACTTGGTATTGGACCAGATCCGACATCCACTCCATCAGCTCCCGATTGACTTGGGTCTCAATCGCCACGCCGGGCTGCAGCCCGTTGAGGAAATTGACCAACAGCTCACGGGCGGAAACCATGGCCCGCTGGGCGTCTTCCACCTGCTCTTCTTGCAGACGCTCGGAAAAGCTGCGCAAGAGAATCAGGTTCAGGGCCACCAGGGGCACCAACAGAAGCACGGTGTAAACCATCACCAAACGGCTGGAGTACGAGCGCAGGGAACGGCGCATCAGCTCTACCAGCCCAGGACGGGTCGTGGGAATCAGCCAGATCAACCAGGCCGCCAAGATCATCGCCGGCAGCATGCCCAGGGCCATGAATCCCACCCGCTCAAAAGCTTCCCTCGGCCCGAGATCCGGCAACAAAAGTGCCGTAATGCCCTCATCGTCGGGCTCCAACCAACAAAGGCTGGGGCCGTCCGGCGTTTGGATCCGGCTCCGGGTGGGCAAGGTCTCCAACAGCTCCGGGGGCAAGGGCGGCAGGGTTTGCCAAGGGCTGGCGAGGGCTCGGCCTGATTGGCTGAAGTAGGCGTACCTCACCTCCCGGGGCAGGCCGTCGGCTTTATTTCCCCTGGGTTTGCCGCGGACCAAATATCGCTCGAGCTCCTCGAGCTCGTCGATACCGATTCGGAAACCGGGTCGGGCCAGGAACCAATAGCGTGCTCGGCCCCAGAGCCGGCCCTCGGAGAAAAGATCCGCCTCTCCATAGACCTTTTCGGTCCACGCCCCGGCTTGCGGAACCCTGAGACGACCGACGCCGGGCAAAGGCTCACCGTTGTCTCCCAAGGGAAGGCCGAAGGAGAAGCTCGACTGCCGACCCTCCGAGTCCTCGACCACCAGGGCCGACAATCCGTCACGTTGCGGCAGCGGCGAATCTCGCCACAGCTCAAAAGCCAAATCCTCTCGACTGGAAAACGGTGCCCCCCCTTGTGAGGACAATCCGCTTTCGGCCGGATCCCAAGCCTCGAAGTGGGTCTGCAGCTGCAACAAGATATTGTTGAGATCATCATCGGTCGGAGGGGCTACCAAAGGCAGGTAGACCTCTTGAACCTGAGCCCGCAGCACCGCCCGCTCGGCAATTTGCCAAACGTTGCTCGCCATCAGAGACGCGGTCAGCGCCACGACACCGAGCAAGGCCGGCGACCCGCGCTCGTCGACGCGGGCCCACCAAAGGGCCAAGGAGCCGGCCCCAAAGGCCCCGATTACGATCGCCGGCCCGGCCCAATCATGGACGGCCGCGGCTACGAGCAAGGCGACCAAAGATAGGCTTAGCCAAGGCGAGGGTCTTCCCCCGTGACGCGGAATGCCCAGAAATAAAGCTAGAGCTGAAGCGGCCACCGCGGAGCGCAGCAGGAACGCGTCCACGGAATGCCCTTCCGAGCCGGCCGGGCTCCACAGACCTTGCTCGTTTTGGATGAGGAATGAAAACGCCACGAGGCCGACGAATCCACCGACGCCGGTCGTCATCGCCGCCATCGATCGGGCCCTGGACTCCGAAAGCAGCTCAACGACGTCCTGATCTCGGCTGGGCATCGCGCTCACATCGACCGACTTTTCTCTTGGATCCGTCGGCGCTCCTTGGTCCGTCGACGTCCTTTGATCCGCCAACACCCTTTCATCCGCCAAGACCCTTTCATCCGCCAACACCCTGGCCAAAACCCAGACGAGATAGGCGATCGCCATGGCGGAAGCCACGGCGGCCAAAGGAGCCCCTCCGATCACCAAACCCACGCCCGCGATCACGCCCACGACGGCGCCGAGCGCCGACAAACGCACCCAGAGGACCGATGAGCGGGAACGATCGTCCTCTCGCCCCTCTCCCAGAAGGTGCAGGCAACCCCAAAGGAACACCAGGGCTAATCCGAGCACCAACCAGATCCGCCGGCCATACCAAAGCCAAGGGGACGAAAACGCTCGGCCGTCGCTGGATTTGAGATCCACCTGGAGCGCTGCTTCCCCGGTTCTCGGGTCGAGGCCGCCGTCGGCAGCTTCCGCGAGCTTGACGCAGAGCAACGGCAGACCGCTGTCTTCTGCCAGAACCCGCACCCCTTCCTTCACCTCGGCGTTGGGGTCGGCCATGAACCAATCCACAGATGCGCCGAACGCGGCGAAAGGGAACGGATCGACCGGCAGGCTCAAACCGACGACCAACCGGCGACGCGCCTGATCGGCCTGCTGTAGGGTCCTGACGGCCCACAGGGTGACCGCGGTATCCGCTCGGTGCCAGGAGTGTCCGTCTCTCGGCAACGCGGAAATCTCGGGCTCGTGCAGAAGCCCCGGACCGTGCCAAGCGATGGCTTCGTCGTCGGCGTCGTAGAGCAGCACCGTGGCACCGCGCTCACCGATCTGCGGGGTGCTGAGCAAGGTCGCGTTTTCTTGCAGAAACTGGAAAAGCTCCAATCGCAGGCCGGGCCGCGGCTCCGGATCCACGGCTTTGAGCTCCGTGGCCAAACCATCAGCCGCGATATCCAGCTGTCGCCAAGTCTCTTCATATCGCTGCTCGATCTCGCCCCAGCTCGCCACGTTCGGATTCGGCATGCCTTGAACCACGAGCCAAGCCGAGAATAGGACCAAGGCCGCCCACCGCAACCCACGGGTACCCAACGTCGGAGGTTTGAAAACCAGCAGCGCCGCCGACAGCATCCACAGGCAAACGACGGCCACCGTGTCACCCGGGATCGCAGAAAAGCTCATCGCTCGACGATCACGCTTCGAGGCCCAACCGGTTGATTTTCATGCTCAGGCCATTCCTCGACAGGCCGAGCCGGCGGGCTGTCTCGGATTTGTTGCCGGAAGAGCGGCGCAAGGCTTCGCGAATCGCCGCCCGCTCGCAGTCGGCCACCAGCTTTTCCAAGTTGAGCTCGGAGCTCGCCGAGATCGTCGGCCGTAGGCCCTCGATCTTGGACAAGCGGACCTGCTCCGGCAGCATGCTGTCGTCGATCGGGCGCCCCGAGGGGCAGAGGTAAACCAAACGTCGGACGATCGCTTCCAGCTCTTGCAGGTTGCCGGGGTAGTCGTGTTTGGCCAGGGCCTCCATCGCCTTGACGGTGATGCCTTGGATACGTTTGCCGGTTTGATGGCAGCAGCGATTGACCGACGCCTGAATCAGCAGGGGTAGATCCTCGCCGCGATCCCTCAGGGCGGGCACCTCGACCACGTATTGGGCAAGCCGGTACGCCAAATCGAGACGGAAGGCATCCCGAGCCACATAGGATTCCAAGGGCTGCATGCAGGAGCAAATCAGACGAACGTCGACCTGCCGGGATCGAAGGCTGTCCACCGGCTCGGCTTCCCCGGAGCGCAGGAATCTCATCAATCGATCCTGTAGACGCAACGGCAGGGCTTCGATGTCTTCCAAATAAAGGGTGCCACCGTGGGCCTCGGTCAGCTTGCCCTCCCGGACCATCGTCTCGGTCTTGCCGTCGAGCTCGGCGCCGAAAATGTCCGCCTCGATTTGCGCGTTGGAGGCGCCGGAGCATTGGGCGATCACAAAGGGCCCTTCGGAACGGCTGCCCGAAAGGTGTAGGGATCGAGCCAACAGCTCTTTCGACACGCCGACCTCACCGCGCAGCAAGACCGGCTCAGGAAGATCGACCGCTCCACGCAGCTCTTGAAGCACGCGTTTCATGGCCCTCGACTCCCCGGCGATCAGACCGGGTGCCAAGGTTAGGTCGCGTTGAGGATTGCGGCCGAAAAGAATCGGCTCGTATTGCCCGACATGGTGAACCAGGCCCAAGATCAGCTGGTCCGCCAAGGTCCGGAAGGCGGCCACCGGCGACCACGTGTCGGGACGGAACCGAGGCAACGCAATGACGAAAAGGTGGGGACGCTCGAGGGCGGAGAACGAGCGGCAGACGATCCAAGCCGGCTGGTCGTCCAGGTCACCTGAGAAACCGTAGGCTTCCGTGCCGTGGTGGAGGCCGGACGCATCGGAAGTTTTCTCCGCATCGGCCACCTGGCGCAGCAAATCCTCACCGTGGCTCAGCCATTCCGCTCGGGTGGCGACCACCAGCTTGATGCCCCGATGGTCCGGCTCCCCTTGGAATAAGAATAAGACGCCGCCCCCCAGATCGCCCAACAAATCGGTGACCAGGGATTCGAGGGTGATGCTGGACGCCGAGTCCGACAGGACCCACTGAGAGACCCTTGCCAAATGCTCCAACATGCTCTCTGGGGTGATGGTGGGCTCGTCGGTCTGATCCTCAGAGGGTTGAGCCGGCGAAGCCGGCTCCGGCAGCACGTCCTCGAGCAAAAGGGCGATGGAGCCCAGTCGAATCTCGTCGAGCACTTGCAGCTCACCCTGTTTGACCCGATCACCGTTGATCAGCACACCCTTTCGGGTACCGAGGTCCTCGATCTCCAAGGCGCCGTCGACGACCCGAAGCCGGGCGTGCTCCGGCCCGACTCCTGCGAAGCTCAGCCGAATGTCGCAACGCGCACCGCTGCCGATCAACATCACGTCGCGGTCGACATTGAATCGTTGGACCCCGTTCGGGGCGTAGGCCACCAATCGATACATCGTCGATTCCTATCACCCAGACCGCGGGCCATCCGCGGGTAGACGCCTCAGCACCACCAACGTGGAATCGTCGTCGAAACGATCCGATGCGGCAAATGCGCACATGCTGTCGTGCACGAGGTCCACCAGCTCGTTGGCATCCCTCCACCTGCCCGAATTCAGGATCGCCAACAGAGGCTCGACCCCCAGCTCCTCACCGGACGCGCTGGAAAGCTCGGTGACCCCGTCGGTATACATCAAAAGCGTGGCTCCCGGTGGCATGTCCACTACCTGGCTTCGGAAGGTCACCGAGCGGACCAATCCGACGATCGGACCGGTGGAGTGAAGCTCTCGAATCTCGCCGTCTACCAATAGGAGCGACGCATTGTGACCACCGCCGACGTAGTGCAGGCGATGCGATTCCAGATCCAGCTCGGCGTAGAAAAGGGTAGCGAATTTGTTGTCGGGCGAGTTCTCCACCAGCACCTGGTTGAGACGCTGCACGAGCTCCGCGGGATCGTCGATGGTCTGCACCAGCGCCCGAATGGACGCCTGCAAGACCGCCATCAAGAGGGCGGCTCCCACGCCCTTGCCCGAGATGTCGGCGACGACTACCGAGAGCACGGTTTCCGACTTGCGGATGAAATCGTAGTAGTCGCCTCCGATCTCGAAGCAGGAACGATTCACCCCGCAAATATCGTAGCCGTCGATTTCGGGATCCCGGTCGGGCAGCAGCCGACGCTGGATTTGAGCACCCACCGCCAGCTGCTCTTCCATCCTCTTCTTTTCGATCTGCTCTTCGAGCAGGTAGTGGTTCTCAATCTTGACCGCGGCCAAATTCGCGATCAATCCCACCATGCGCAGGGTGTCCTGATTGAATTTCTCGCGTGAAACGGGATCATCCAAGTAGAGCAGACCCAAAACCCCCCGCTCGTTGCTGACCAGCGGCGCGCAGAGGATCGATCGAATGCCTTCCATCATGATCGACTCGGCTCGGCCGAATCGGTCGTCGCTCAAAGCGTCCATGGTGAGCAGTGCTTTCTTCTCCCCCACCACGGTATCGATCAACGTGCGGCTGACCCGGATGTCCTCGTCGGCGCCGAAGCCCTGGCGAGCCACCACGTCCAGCCGACCTTCCCGAGTCCGCAACAGCAGAGCTCCCCGCTGGGCGGGCACCGCATCGAAAACCAGCTCGAGAATACGGGCCATCAGCTCATGGACCGGGAAGTGAGAGATCAACGCCGCCGCGGTCTTTTTGAGCGCCGCCAGCACCATTTCCGGGTCGGTGATGTCGGCGCCGTCGTCTCCCTTCGGATCGCGCGCTTTGAGCTCGGGCAACAGACGATCGCTGGGGATCATCACCGTGCCCTTGGAGAGGGACCCTTCGGAGTCGGCGACTTTGACCACACCCGTGGCGTCGTCGTCGAAGTAGGTCAGCTGGACATCGCCCAGGGTGACCACATCGCCGTGGCCGAGAAATCGTACGCCCTCCAAGACCTTGCCGTTGAGAAACGTGCCGTTGCGGCTGCCGACGTCTTCAACCGTCCACCGCCCGTCTTTGTGCTCGATCCGGGCATGATCTCGGGACAACCAGGGATCTCTAAAATGCAGATCGTTGGACGCACCACGACCGATGTTGACCACGTCCTGAAATAGGGTGTAGTCGAAGATCGGACGATTTCTTTGCTCGATGGTCAGCTTGGGCATTCACAAATCTCGCAATACCAAGGATAAGAGATTCAGAGTGCCCGCTCAAGGCGCATCGAAGAACGACAGGAGCGTGCCGCCGTAGCGCCTCACCGAATGGGGAGACAAATTTGGACCCAGCTCTCGATCGTGCTCGAGGGCCAGCTCGCCATGACTGTGCAGCAGAGGCAACGCCAGCTCGACCAAGGAATCGTAAGCCTGAAAATCATAGGGCGGATCCGCGAAAATCAAGTCGAAGGGGCCGTTCAGACGGCTCAAGCCCTTGGGCAGATCCAACCGGCGCACGGAGGCGTTTTCGGCACCCAAGGACCGGCAATTTCGCTTCAAGGCCGTCAAGCTCGACGTGGATCGATCGACCAGAACCGCCTGGGACGCACCCCGACCCAAGGCCTCGAGACCCACGGCGCCGCTGCCGGCGAATAGATCCAAGATCCTGGCTGAAGGTATGCGGTCCTGCCAAATGCTCAACAATGCCTCTCGGACGCGCCCCTCGGTGGGACGCACGGCCTCCGCCACCTCCAAACGACGCCCGCGCCAAAGGCCCGATGAAAGTCGAACGCCTCGGCTCACCAGCTCGACCGCCCGTCCTCCGACCCGTCCCCGTCGTCAGACCCGTCCCAGTCCTCAGAACCGTCCCTGTCGTCAGAACCGTCCACCTCGTCGTCGTCGAAGTCGTCGTCCACCCCTTCGAGCTCCTCGACGGCGTCATCGTCCCCAGAGCCGTCCAGCCCACTCTCATAGGAATCGACACCGAATGCGTCGTTGTAGGGGTCGTCATTGTCGGCATCGGCACCGGCATCGATATCAGTGTCGGAATCACCGTCGGAGCCGGTGGCGGAGCTCGGCGTATCTTCCGGCGGCAGGGGCGCCGTCTCCTCCCAGGTCGGTACCCGCTTTCCCCAAGCCGAGAATCCCTGCTCATGATCTTCCAGGTCAAATACCTCGGGTTCTTGGAGCAAGCGCTCTTCCAGCTCCAAATCGCTGACCGTCACCCGGGAAGCGAAGAGGTTCGGCAAATCCTTGATGCGGTGGTAGACCGTGAACGGCTCCAACAGTGATTCCAGCTCCACTCCCTCGCCGTCGTCGGTGGGTGAAATCACCCGGAACAGCTGGCCGTCACGGCTCCGAAGCACGTCGTCGATTTCGGGCTCATAACCCACGGGCAAACGCTCAGGGGCCTCCAGGGGCCGGGTGAAGGACGCCAGCCTCTCCGCCAGCTGCAGCAATTGGCCGACCGGCAAGGGTTGGGTCTCCAACGGATTGAACACGTGGATTACAGGCACGTCACTGGGCGTTTCGACCGTCAGCCGACAGGCGTTCAACCACTGACCATCGAGCGTGAACCGGCCATCGACCTCCGGCTCCGGGAATTCGTCCGAGCGCCGAATCCTCACCAACTCTTTGAGGTAGGTGGTCATCTCCTCGGGACCGAGCTCTTCCAGCAGCATCTCCTGCTTTTCCCACGGCCCCTGACGAAGGCGAATCGTTCCGTTGGCGAATAGGGTGATGTCGCGTCGGGAGATCTCACTGCGACAATCGACTCGCAGGCGCTCGATGCTGCGCTCGTCCCGCTGAAGGTCCGACAAGCTGCGAGCCGGCGTTTCGAATCTCGGAACGGGGGTCTCGGGACGAGTGAGCCCCAGCTCCCGCTCCTCATCCGCGTCTTCCCGATCTTCTCGCGCGTTGTCTTCCTCAGCCTCCAGCCGATCCGCTTCGACTCTAAGCTCTTCCGGAATGATCAGCTCCGGCACATCTGGAGTCTCCGGCAAGCCGGCGCTCGACGGGTTTTGAGCCGACAAAAAGCCGGGGACACCAATTCCGAGGACCGCCACCAGGGTCACCGCTGGAGCGATCCTCCAAGGAACCGCAGCCGAAAGGGCCGAGCCGACTCGCCGGAGGTTCAAGTGGAGCCCATGCGGTCTAAGCATCTCCTCACCAAATCGACGGCTTCATGACCCGATAGCACGGCGGCCGGTAGGCATTCCGTGGTTTCTGTGATCAACGAGCAATCCACCGCTCGCTGACACACCCAACGGCGATCACGATCCTTTGCCGAGACCCGCAGCTCCCCGTTCATGCAAGAAGCCGGCGGCTCGGCACCCTGCAACAGCGACAGCAGCGCCGCCAACGCGGTTTGCCGGGTCGCGCCGCCACCGGGATCGAAGCGATGCAGGGTCTCGTCGATCTCCATCAGCTCCAAGTCCAAGACTTTCAGCACTTCCTCACGGTTCGGATGATCGAGAATATCCGTGGCGATCGGCGGATCTTCCACCGTGGAGAAACGGACGTTGGGAAAGAGCCAATAGAGCAGTGAGGCGAAGTCCGCCCGATCCAGCTCGGGCAGGCGGGCGATGACCTTGACTTTCGGGGGCAGCAGCTCGAGCCGCCAGAGGAATCGAGCGCGCTCGACTTGATCCGTCAGCAGTGGATCCTCTGGAAACTCAGCCGCCAAGGCTTCGAAGATGTCCATGCCGGAACGCACGTCACCGGCCTCCAGCTCCAAGGCCCCGAGACGATTCAAGAGCTCGACCTTGGCATCGGTATCCTCGAAACCCAGCTCCAGCTCCGCGGACTGGCGCAGGATCTCGAGCTCTGCCTCGATCTCACCGGTCTGAAAGTAGAGCTCGCGCCGCCGGCTCAGCAGCAGCGTTTCCTCCACTTCCCAGACTTCGAGCTGCTCGAGATGAGCTTGGGCTTCCTCATACCGACCTCGTGCCAGGGCGTCTTCAAACCGCCTCTCGACGATTTCCAACGCCTTGGGTCGCAGCTCGGTCGCCCGCTCATAAGCCCTGCGATGGATGGGCGCCAGGGAATCAAAGATCTCGTAGGCTTGGATCGTCGCTCCGAGCCGTTCCTGGGCTCTGGCAGCCAGCAAGGAGGCCGCCAAATAGTCGGGTAGCTCGTCCAGAATGGGCTGCAGTCGGTCCACGACTCCGCGGTCGATCCGATTCAAGAAGTCCACCTGGGCCCGCAGCACCACCGCCGGCAGGAAGGAGGGATCCGACGCGGCCAAGGCTTCGGCTTCCGACGCGATCGCGGTCAGCGAATCGCCGGTCTCAAAGCCGGCAAATGCAGCCCGAATGCGCTGCTTGGCCTCCGCGCTGACGGTCAGCGGATAACCGGTCAGTGGATCCAGGACGTAGGATTGCTCAGAGACGGGAATGCGCGAGACCACCCGTTCCGGGGTAGAGCTCGCGCATCCGACTAACCAGAGAACCAACGCCGCTGAGACAAAAAAGACAGCATATCTTCGCATTGCGAAGGGCCGCCGATGTCGGCAGCTCAGCGTCCTTTCTCGGCGATGGTTGAGATGGCGTGTTTGTAGACCAGAACCTCTTGACCTCCGGTATCGACGACTACCGCAAAGCGATCAAACCGCTTGAGCCGGCCTTCGAGGCTGTGACCCGTGATGAGCTCGAAGGACATGATGCGTGCTTCCTTCAGGCTCTGAAAAAGAAAACCGTCCTGGATGTTGATGTTATGCCTGCTCATTGAGCGAACGCTCCTCTAATCTGGATTTCATACACTGGATGTCATGCAACAGGGAAGGCAACACGGTATCGAAATCGAGCCCGGAAACCCATTGGACGCCCGGCTCCTTGCGAAACCAGGTCATCTGCCGCTTTGCGTAGCGTCGCGTTGCTTGAATGGTATCTTTGACGGCTTCTTGAAGACTCAGCTCACCCCGAACGTGACGAACGATCTGTCGATAGCCGATCGCCTGGAACGCGGGAGCACTAGGTTCAAATCCTTGATCCAGCATCTTCACGACTTCAGAAACCCAACCCTTCTCTACCATTTGATCAACGCGATCAGCGATGCGATCGTACAGGATGGCTCGCGGCACCGTCAATCCGATTCTCAGGGCGGGAATGGGCTTCTCAACCGGCTTTCTACGCAGCCAATCCGACATCGGAACACCGCTGGACCGATGGATCTCCAGAGCCCGGACGATCCTTTGACGGTCCTGGGGCACGAGTCGCTGGGCGGTCTCAGGGTCGATTTCCCGGAGGTGCTTATGCAAGTCCGCAGGCCCTTCTCGATCGGCCCACGCTTCCAGCTCGGCCCGAACCTCGGGGCGGCTGCGGGGCAATGGGCTCAACCCCTCGAAGAGAGCGCGCAAATACAAGCCACTACCGCCCACCACGATCGGCAACCGCCCTCGGCGCAAGATGTCGTGAATCGCGACCCGGCCTCGACGGGCGAACTCGCCGGCGGAAAAGGCCTCGTTCGGCTCCAGGATGTCCACCAAATGGTGGGGAATCTCGCGCAGCATCTCGGGGGTCGGCTTGTCGGTTCCGATCGACAGCCGGCGGTAGATCTGCAGGGCATCTCCGTTGATGATCTCCCCATCGAGCCGCCGCGCCAGCTCCAGGCCGAGGCCGGACTTTCCCGCTGCCGTGGGACCGACCACGGCGGGGATCGGAAATGGGACCGGCGGCGCTTCCGGCGAAACTTCATTCATCGGCGCATTCTAGCCCGGTCGGCTCTCGTCCCGGAACCGGAGTCGCGGGCAGAGCAATCCTCAAAGGGCTGATGCCACCGCGCTCCTGCCGGGCCCAGTGCAGGAGCACGATGCCCTGCCCGTCGGTGCGAAGCGTTCGCACGCCTTCCGCCTGCAGGCTCGCGAGCACATGAGGATGGGGGTGTCTATAGCGATTTCGCCAACCCGCTGAAACCACCGCCCATTTCGGTCGGACGGCGCGTAAGAACGGACGGATCGTGGACGTCTTGCTGCCGTGGTGGGCCACCTTCAGCACGTCCGCTTTCAGCAGCTCGGGAGCCCGCAGAAGGTCTCGCTCACCTGCCGCCTCCAAATCGCCGGTGAGCAAGACGGACTTGCCGCCGGCCCGGGCTCGGATCACCATCGAGCGGGCATTGCCCTCCTCCCGTCGACCCGCGTCCGGCCAAAGCACCTCGAGCTGCCAATGCCCTCGACGTCCACGCCATCCGTCGTACACGGGATGCCAACGAGCACCGGACCGACCGATCAATCGGCTGATACAGCCGTTCTCGCCCCAGCCCGGCGAAGCGAAGATCTCATCCACGGGCAGATAGGATCGCAAGTCCTCCAGGCCGCCACAGTGGTCCTGATCCCCATGGGTCACCCAAATGGAATCCAGTCGGCGAACCCCGAGGTCCGCGAGGGCGGGCACCAAGACACGACCCGCCGAATCGCCCCGTCGCCAGCCCCCGCCATCCACCAACATGGAATATCCGGACGATTGCAGCAGCACCGCATCACCCTGGCCGACATCGAGAAAGGCTACCCGCCAGGTGTCCGCGGGGACGGCGGAGTGGCTCCAAAAGCCCTGGGCCGAGCCGATGGTCCAACCGAGAAACAACAAACAACAGACGCCATAACACCTCGGCCCCCACCGCAAACAGCACAGCACGGCGATGATGCCGACCACGGCCCACCCCACGGTCGATTCCACCGGCGATCCCACCGTCGATTCCACCGGCAACCCCACCGTCGCTCCGCCCCATCCCGGCTGCGCGGCGCTCAGAAATTCCAGGGGTAATACCAACACCTCGACAGCCTCCCCGACCCACGCCGACCATGCCGCGGATCGGTCCGGCCAGACCCATTCGAGGCCTAAGGACCCAAGGACCAGCAGCCATAAAACGCTCAGGGTGAGGGTCAGCCAAGGGATCGCCACCAAGTCCAAAAGTGGCCCCAGAGGATGGACCAAACCGGTGATCGGCCAGAGCATCGGCAGGGTCGCCGCCTGGGCGCACAGGGAAGCGGCCATCGACCAGGAGACGACCTTGAAGAGACTTGTCGACGACCTTGTGGACGACCGGCCTCGCAGCCACCACCGAGCGACCGCCGGGGCCGCCACCACCAACGCCAGTGTGGCCGACACACTGAGCTGAAAACCCAAGTCGTGTATCCAAGGCGGGTGGAGCCACAACATGACGACAACGCTTCCCGCCAGGGCCTGGAGGATCTGCGGGGGTCGCCGGACGATGAGGAATCCCAAGATCCAAAGGGCCATCAGCACGGCCCGGCTGATCGCTGCCTTCGGACCTACCGTCAGCCCATAGGCTACCAACGCCAGGACGATCCACGAGATCCGAGCCGTTCGGGATCGCCCCGATGTGCCACCGAGCATCAGGAATACCAGGATGCCCAAATGCAATCCCGACACCGCCAAGAGATGGGCGGCTCCCGAAGCCCGGGCGGCTCGCATCCACGCCTCCGGCAACTCATTTCGATCACCGAGAATCAACGCCTTGGCCGGCCCACGGGCCTTCCGGGGCCAGCGATCGAATACCGAAAGGACACGCTCACGCAGCCACGTGCCGCAGCGAGGGATCCGAGGCGCGGGCTCCAGAACCTCCAAGAACCTCGGGCTTTCGAGACGCAGGCGATAGGGCGTCAGGGAAGGGCTCCTTAGATTTGCCGCGCCGATCGACGGCCGTAAATAACCCCGCAAACGCACGAGGTTGCCGAGCTGGGCCAGGCCAACGACCTCCACAGGCGCCTGGATCCAAATGTCCAGCTCGCCGCTCCGCACCCGCGACCGCTGCTCGATCGACCTGACCGAAAGCAGAAAACGTATCGACTCAGCATCCACCCGCTCGGGATGGGAAAACACTCTGCCCTCAATGGCCACGGGTGCCTCCGGCGAGATCAAATCCAACCCGACGATCGAAGCGTCTCTCCACATACCCAGGCAGAAGGCCGCTCCCAACACCAAGAGCCTCCAAGCCCAGGGGTGGCGGGTGACGAGGGAGATCCCGCCGAATACCGCGAGCCATGTGACGACAGCCCGTGCATCGACCGAGGATCCCAGGGCCAATCCCGCCCAGATGCCGATTGCCCAAGGCATCAGGGGTGCCCTCGGTGAGCTCCACGGGTTCGGTGACCCGGTCGGCGAGCCCGGAGGCCTAGCACTAGACGCAGTTTCTCCTTTCACATCATTTCAAGGACGCAAAAAGCGTCGCGAATTCTGCGCTGGAGGGTTTTTTGTTGGATTTTTCCCGTTGAGGAACGCGAGAAGTGGCTGGTAGGGTGACGCCATGCAACCCATCTTTCCCCGCCCTTCCAGCGCCCCCGTGGATCGGATGGCGCCTCCCCTCACACGCGGGTCCAGGCTCGATGTCGCCCCCGATATCGCCGGAGGGACGAGCCCATGACCGCCCTCCACTGCCCCCACGGCGAAGCCTGTGGCGCCTGCTCGTTCTTGGGCATGGGCTATTCCGCCCAGCTCCTCCGCAAGCGCCGGATCCTGCGCGCCGCCATGCAACCCTACGAGTCTCTGGCGCGTTACGACATCGAGGAGTGCTTGCCGTCTCCGAAAATCGACGCCTACCGCAACCGGGCCAAGATGGCCGTGGCGATTTCAAAATATCGAGAGCCGGATCTCGGCTATTTCCGTCCCCGCAGCCGGGAGATCGAGGACGCCCCGGAGTGCCGAATCCTCGAGGCCGACATCCTCAAAACCACCCGCGATCTTCGCCGTTGGCTGCGCGACTCTCGGCGTGTTCCTAAGAGCCTCCGCCATGTGGACGTCCGCTGTGGCTCAACATCCGGTCGCCAACACTTGACTATGATCTTCCGCAGCCGAGAGATGCCGGACTTTGCCCTGGATCAGATCCGTAAGGCCTGCCGCAAAGTCGACGGCATCTCAGTCCATCTCAATCCCAGCTCCGGGCCGCAGGTGATCAAAGGGCCGATCCACCACCAATGGGGCGAGCGGGAAGTCTACGTCGAGGTTGGGGAGCTCTCGCTGAGGGTCTCTCCGGGCTCGTTCTTCCAGGTCAACCTATCGATCTTGCCGAGAATCCACGAGTTGATGGCCGACTTCATGGGCAAGGGCCATACGTTGGCGGACCTCTATTCCGGCGTCGGCACCCACGGTTTTGCCCTGCAATCCCGCTTCAAGAAGGTGCTCGCCATCGAGGGGCAACGCAGCTCCGTAGCCGACGCCAAGGCCACGGCCAAGCGGTTCAGGGTCCGTCACATGACGGTGGTACCGAAGCCGGTGGAGCGAGCGCTCCGACCGCTGCGGGACGCCGACCCGGACTGCGTGATCATGAACCCCTCCCGCGCCGGGGCCCGAGAGGACGTGCTCGGCACCCTCGTCGCTTCGGCCGCGAGCAAGATCGCCTATCTTTCGTGCGATCCCCAATCTCTCGCTAGGGATCTGGACGTGCTCGTGGGCGGAGGTTTCGAGATAGCGTCCGCCCAGCCGATCGACATGATGCCCCAGACCCGACAGGTCGAGGCGTTGGTGCTGCTTCAGCGATAGCCCGGTCTGTCGATACCCTCCAGGCGTGAAAAGGCCCCGACTCGGAATTTCCGAATCGGGGCTTATCGATTTTCAGAACAGCTGACTTCGAGCCATCCGACCCTACCGAGCTAGGCTCGATAGGGCCGCATCCAAGCTCGGCTCAGGGCGTGGCGCCCGGAGCGCAGGCTTGGAAGTTATCGACTTCGGCCTCGAGGGTCACATTGGCGTCGTACGACACCACGTTGGCACCCACCAGCGGTGCCGAGCCGAGGTTGGCGGTCACCGAGCCCTGGAAGCCACCCGCGGGCGTCACCCAGGTCGTGCCGCCGTCGGTCGAGTATTGGACGCTGTAGACGTCACCGGACTTCTCGATGGCCAGACGAACCGGAGCCGACACGTTGCGCACGTTCGACGCGATGGCCACGTCACCCGCGCCACCCGCGACCGTGCGAGCGCGGAATTGCAGCACCGAGCCGGCACCACCGAAGTCCGGAACCGCCTGCACCATCACCCGAGCGCCAAAGCTGCCGAGCCCTGCGCGGATCATCAGTCCGGCCTTACGGTACGGCCCGCCCTGGTCGGTGGGGAATCCGAGAACATCCAGCTCCGCCCGGAAGTCACCTTCGATCTCGCGATAGACGAAGACTCCGTTATCGCTACCGGCGTAGGCGGTTGTGCCGTCACCGGTGATGTTCAAGGTTCCGCCGGACTCCACGGCGCCGCCTTGATCGGCGTCACCGATGAACGCGGTCGACCATGCCGGATCGAGGGCCCCGTCTTCGAAGTCGTCGACCAGACAGCCTACGATCGGTCCGCCGTCGTCGACGGAGTAGCCGAAGCTCAAGCCATTGACGATTTGCCAAGGCCCAACCGTGAGAGCCGCCAGGTTCGGAGTCGCGATGCCGTCCGGATCCACCGTCGGCACGTTCACGGCTCCGAGGTCACCCGAGTCGACCGCGATGGAGACGGCGCCGGCAGCGACGGTCAACGAGTAGTTGCCGTCACTGTCGGTGACCGCGGAGGATCCACCGGCCGTCACATCGACACCCGCGATACCAGGCTCTCCGGCATCGTCCACGCCGTCGCCGTCCAGGTCGTCGAAAATACGACCGGAAAGCTGGGCGGGCCCTTCGACGTCACAGTCCACAGCGGTGAGCAAGCCGGCGACCGCCGCATCCAAGGCCGCGGGATCGTCGGCACCGACCACGGCGCCCTGGGTGTACCAAGCGGCGTAGTCCGCCAGACCTTCCGACAACACCGGCGGATTGGCCACCGTGCCCCGCGGGATCAACGAGAAGATGCGGACATCCCCTTGATCGTCCCTCAGGGTCTCGATCGCCACCATGGTGTCGGCCACCACCTGACCATCGAAGACGCCGATGGACGGGTTGAAGTTGCCCAGCCATGCCACCAGGCCTGCAGGCAGGAAGTCACCGAAGCCGTCGGTCAAGCCGATGGCGCTGATTTCCGCCTCCTGATAGGCCAAGGGGCCTTCACCCATGCCGTCGATATTCGGAATCATGTCGCTGCCCAGCACCACCACCGCGCCGCTCGCTGGGTTGCCCTCGGCTTGCAGCACGCCGAGGACCTCATCGAGACTGATCGCCAAGGGCGAGGTCACCAACGGATCCACCGGATCGGTCACCGGCATCGAGAAGCTGCCCAGCAGATCGGCGATCGCCGCCGGCGAGCTGAACCCGGCTTCCAGGGTGGCACCCGAGGCGAGGTTGATCGCCGCGTCGCTACCGCCGTTGACCGTGACCAACGCCGCACGGGCGCTGCCGGAGCGCAGGGCGAGCCCTTCCAACATGGTCACCAACGCGTTGCGAGCGGCGTCATGTTTGGAGATGCCGGAGCCGCCGTGATCGCGACCCATGGAGCCGGAACGGTCCAGGACCACCACCACGTCGAGATCGGCTTCCGGATCGCACTCGAAAGTGGTCGGGTTGACCGCCTCGCCTTCCGGTCGGCACAGCGCGGCGTTGTCGAAGGACATGGTGAGCGCCTGGGAAGGATCGTAGGACGTCACCGTCGGGCCGGATAGAACCGCCGGACCGGCCGCGATGGTGGTCTCGCCACCGGCACCACCCATCGGATGGATCCAGCTGGCTCCAGCGTCGGTGGAGTAGTAGACGCTCCAATCGTCACCGCGACGTTGGATGGCCACTCGAACCGGCAGGGCCACATTCGGCACGGTGGAAGCCAGCTCGAAGGCGACCCCATTCTCGTCCCGAGCGTCGAACATCAGGGCGGTCGTACCGCTCGTGCCCACACCCCGTGACGGGAAGGCGGGCAGATAGTGGACGGAGACCCTCGCCGCATTCGGCGCCAAGCCCGCCCGTGCCATCAGACCGCCCTTGCGGTATGCACCACCGGCATCGACCGGCACGTCGACGATATCCAGCTCCATGCGGAAATCACCGGCCACGGTCTGGTGCACGAAGGCCCCGTTGTCGTTGCCATGGTAAAGCTCAGAGCCGGTGCCCGAAAGCTCCAGCACTCCGCTGCTGACCGTGGCGGTGGCGCCCACCGCATCGCCGATGTCGGCAACACCCCAAACCCCGGAGAGCTCGGTGCCGCCGAATTCGTCGACACAACAACCGCGATTGTCGATGGTGCCCAAGCAGGCGTTAGCCGGCGCGTCACACACGTCACCGATGCCGTCGCCGTCGATGTCGGCTTGGTCGGGATTGTTGGTCTCCGGACAATTGTCCACGTCACCGCACACCCCATCCGCGTCCACGTCGTTGTCGGCGTCGAGCGGGCAGCTGTCACAGGCATCGCCGATACCGTCGAGATCGGCATCCTCCTGCAAGGGGTTGGGGGTTTCGGGACAGTTGTCGTCGATATCCGGAACCCCGTCATCATCGGAATCCAAACCGAGCACTGTCAAGGTAGCGACGGCCGGAGCCGACTGGCGAATGCCGTCGAGGAAGAGGTTGCTCGTAGTGTTGACGTAGTCGCCGGCCGTTGCCGACGCCGGGATCAACAAGTCCACGGAGAAGGTGCAGCTACCCCCCGGCAAGAGATCGATGCCCTGCATGGTGAGGAAGGTCGCTCCGTCGAGAATCGATTCCTCACCGCAATCGCTGAACGACGGCAGCCCAATAGCGAGCGTGCCGGGCAACATCGCGCCCAAATCGTCGAAGAACGCCAGACCGCGGGCCGAGGAGGTCGAGCTCTCGTTCCTGATGGTGAAGGTGAGCGTGACGCCGCTGCCGGCCTCCACCACACCGCTGAACGATTTGGCGAAGGTCAGCCTGTCGACCTCCAGCTCGGCGGTGGCGGCATTGCCGGAGACCGTCAATCCCCCGACCAAACCCGTCACCCCGCTGGTGACGTTGATCAACGAGGAATCCAAGTCCACATCCGTCGGCACGGCGACCGTCACCGCAAAGGTGCAAGAAGCACCCGCCGCTAGGCTACCGCCGGTGAACGAAAGCAGACCTGTGCCGCTGATTTCAGATCCAACGCCGCACACATCGGCCAGAGTGCCGCTGGTGGACGCCAGCCCGGTGGCCACAGCATCGAGATCATCGGTGAACGAGATATCGGTCACCGCATCCTCTCCCAGGTTTTCGAGGGTAAAGCTGAGGGTCACATCCTCGCCCGGAGCCACCGGATCGTCGGTGAAGTCCTTGGACAGACCCAGCACCTCGGAGGCGACCTCGAGAATCGCCGAAGCTGGATCCAAGACCACCGAGGATCCGCCGACGGTGCCGCTGAGGTTGGAGGTGCTGGTCAAATAATCGCCCGACGCCGCGCTGGTCGGCATGGTCACCGTCACCGCAAAGGTGCAGGACTCACCCGCCGCCAGATTTCCCTGTTGGAAAATCACGAAGGTGCCGGAAACGATCAAGGACGAGCCGGCGCCACAGGGATCCGTCGTCGGCGGAGCCGTGACCGCGACCCCGGACACCAGGTTCAGATTGTGGGTGAATACCATTCCAGCGGCCGCCAAGCCCACACTGGTGTTCTCGATCGTGTACTCCAGTGTGGCATCGCCACCGGCGATCACCGGATCGTCGACGAAATCCATCGAGAACGACAGACCCGAGACCAGCAAGTCGTCCTGAGCAGACACACCGATCACTGTGGTGCCGTCGGATTCCGAAACCACGTTCGAGGTGACGTTGGAATAGGTTCCCGGAAGGGCGTCCACCGGCACCTGTAAGGTCACGCCGAAGGTGCAGGTCTCGCCCGGCTCCAGGCTGCCGCCCGTGAAGGAGAGGTTGGTGGTACCGCTGATCTCAGAACCCGGCCCGCACACATCGCTAGCGGGCAACCCGATTGCGGTCAGACCGGTCAACGTCGAGGTGAGGTCGTCGGTAAAGGCAATCGCCGAAGAGCCCACGGGGGCTTCCTCGCCCAACGAAAGCGTGAATTCGAGGGTCACCGTGTCGCCGGGAGCCACCGGATCGTCGATAAAGGCCTTGCGCAACAGCGGGCTGCCCGCGACATTCAAGGAATCGCTCGCCGCGCTTCCCGTGGTCGCCTCACCATCTACCGTTGCAGTCAAGTCGCTGGTGGTATTTAGGTAGATGCCCGGCGGTGCGTTCTCGGGAATCGACAGGTCCACGGAGAACGTACAGGATCCACCGCCCGCCAGATTGCCGCCGCTGACTTGCAGCGTGAGCTCAGCACCGACGTCCACCGCCACGATATTCGAACCGCTGCCACAGAATCCCGGGGCGGGAAGCGAGGCGACGGCCACACCCGAGAGGAAGGCGTCCAAGTTGTCGGTAAACCCGATGCCGGTCACGTTCGCCGTGCCGCTCGGATTGGTCACCGCAAATTCCATGGTCACGGTATCGCCGGCACCCACCGTCGCCGCCGAGAAGGTCTTGGTCAAGGTCGGAGCCGCGGTGACGAATAGAAGGTCAGTCGCGGTCAAACCCGTGGTCGGTCGGCCACCCACGTTGCCGGAGATCGCGCTCGTCTCGTTGAGGTATTGACCAGGAACCGCACCCGCGGGCACATCCAAGGTGACAGAGAAGGTACAAGACCCCTCAGCCCCCAGGTTTCCGCCGGTCAGTGTCAGCAAGCTCGTTCCAGTCAAGGTCGAGCCGGGTCCGCACGGATCGATGAGCGGAAGCCCAGTCGCGATCACTCCGGAAAGCATCGCGTCCAAATCGTCGGTGAAGGTGATGCCGGTCGCTCCGTCGCGACGTTCGAGATTGCGAATCGTGAATTCCAAGTCCACCGAATCGCCGGCGCGCACCGGATCGTTGGTGAACGATTTGGTCAGCGCGATTCTTTCGATGGTCACCGTCAAGGCGGCGGTCGCTTTGCCACTGCTGCCGGCCGAAGAGCTCAGCTCGCCACTGAGATTCTCCAACACACCCACAGAGTTGCCGAGCACGTCCACAGAGACCGTACAGCTGCTGTTCGCCGCCATCAATCCACCAAATGCGGCGAAAGAAATCGTGTTGCTACCGGACGCTGCGGTGACGATTCCATTTTGACAAGTCGTCGAGGCATTGGAGGGGCTAGCCACTTCCATGCCCGTGGGCATGGCGTCCGTAAAGTTGAGGTTGAATACGAAATTCGAATTCGCGCTATTGTCGATCGTAAACGTGAGCGTCGAGCGTCCGCCGAATCGCACCGCGGTGGAAGAAAAGGCCTTTGAAAAACCCGGCCGGTTGTTGGCAACGGTCAAATTGGCCGACGAGCTGCCGCTGTTGCCGGCGCTGGAGGTCAGATCACCCGTAGTGTTGGTGAAAGTCCCCGCCGAGGCGCCGATGACATTGATTTCAATCGTGCAGCTGCCCGAAGCCGCAACGGCACCGCTGATTAGCGAAATCGCGCTCCCCCCGTCCGGAGCGCTCAAGGTTCCCAAACAGGACGACGCGGCCCCCGATGGCGTCGCGATCGTCACGCCCGCCGGCAGATTGTCGGAAAACGCCAGATCCGTCACCGGTGCGGCGGTCCCGTTGGTGATGGTCAACACCAGAGTGCTGACGCTTCCGGGCCCAATTGTGGAAGGAGCAAAAGACTGTTGGAAGGAGGGTTGCGCCATCGCGGCATTGGCGAAGGCACAGAGCATGAGGAAAAGCACGATGGACACGATGGCAGGCCGAGCATGACCTCGGCCATCGAAGAGAGAGTCGGTGATCCTAGGTCTGGTCGACCCGTCACCTGTAACTTCAGCAATCAAAGATCTCATTAGGTCCCTTTCTTGTGACCCTCGCGAGCCTTCCTCGCGGGGCCAAAAAGATCCAAATCAAAACGCGGCTCAGCACACTTGGGCATGTGTCGGCACCCATCATCGAAGCGGCAGCACCTCAGCCACCTCGATTTTGACTAACCTAAAAGGCGAAAAAGAATCTCGCAACGCACCTGAGGGATTCGTAGCATTCAGAAAAACCACGAACAGCACATCAACTTTGCATTTCCCGTGCACACAGCAACAAATTCAGGCAAATCATCAGAGCCATATTACCATTCTGACGCCCATCCAATTTCGCAATACGTGAGAGCAATCTCTCGAAAAAAGCATTGACCCAGGCTCTTCAGACAGCAACAAGGCCAATTTCACCCCCCGTCCTTGCAACCGTTCGTGAGTCACGAAAACCAACTACTTACAAGTCCCTCAATCTATATTGCGCAGGCTCTCGGCTTAACACATCAAGAAAAAACCAACCTGATCCAAAAAACTTCGAATCGCAGATGTCTCCACCCAAGTAAACCAAAACCGCCATAAAAACATATGCGCATTCTCAGAATATTCTTTCTGAATGAGGTCGATCTACAGAATTCGCCGCATCAGCTGCGGAAGGGAAAGGTCAAGGGGCAATCGGGGGCAAGACGACTTCTAAGCACAACCGCAGGACAAATATCCGCCAGCTTAATAGCTCGCTTCCGGTATCCCCCTTGGGACAGGGGAACAGCCCACCATCAACCCGTCGTAAGCAGACGGGTAACCCTCTATGCAGGTTTCACTTAAGGTCGGCTGGGCCCTAGCGCGGGCAGGCTCTTCGAGCTCGAAACCCCAGACGCGAGTTTCGGCGTAGCTCGGCGCCGCCGGGGAGGCGATCATCGGCGCCAAGATCGCGAGCGCCAGGAGCAGGATTCGGGTTAGGGATCTCACGGCCCTATTGTAAGCCGCCGCCGGCAAGGCCGGCGACCGGCGGCCCTCGGCTGTGGGCGCCGAGGACCGCGGGAGAAAACCATGAATCGTTGAAAAAGAGCCGGAGATCTCTCTCTGAGCCGACGGCAGCTTAGTACCGCCAGCGGTAACGACCATCATTTTTGTAATTTTTGGTGCATTTGGTGATGGCCGAAGCGGAACGCTAGAGCGGACGTCGCCGAGCCTCCGCCGCTCAGCTCGAAGCCTTCGGCCGCCAAAACTGGAAGGTAGTCGTCGGCGAGAGGTTGAATGTCCGGGCTTTTATCGCCGGCTTTCTTCCACTTTGGGCGGTTTTTGGCCCCATGAGCCCCATCACGCCGTCAGCTCAGATTCGACCAATTTGGAAGATAGCTTTGGGCGAGAGGTTGAGTTTCCGGGCTTTGGCTGTCGGCTCTCTTACACCTTTGGCGGTTTTTCACCCCTTGATCACCTTCGCGCCCCGGAAAAACGCCACCCTGTTTTTCCTTTAGCCGCTTCCGGGGGCCTGGGCAGGCGTCGCCGATGGAGTGGTTTAAAGACAGGCGGCTAAAGGAGAAAGAGCGAGCGTTCTTCCGCCTTTCTCCGGGCTTTTGCAGTGTGCGCCAGCACTCTGCAAGTCATGCGACGAGCAGTGTGGCCCGGCCGCCGGGGCCACTCTGCGGATGTCGAAGGCGTAGCCGGCTCTCTCGAGAGTGCCGCCGAAGGCCTGGGGAACCTTCTAACCAGTGTGCCGTCCTCGGCCACGCTGCAGTTTGCCTCGACGAGCAGTGTGCCGCTTCGGCACTCTGCGGACTTTGAAGGGCACGGGGAATTGAATCCAGAAAGACCTTTAAAGACCTAGGATTCTGGAGGGGGCGATCGGGGGTGGGTGGGCTTTCGGGTTCGGCCGGGGCGAGCTGGCGAAAGCCTTTGCTACGGTGAAAAAGGGTCGGCGAGGGGTGCCCTCTTTGGCGGATCCGAAGCCGAAATCTTTGCTGGGGCCGACAGCCCGGCCGGCCCAAGTTCCCGAAGGGCTGCGGACATAACCCCGTTATGTCAAGGGCGTAGCCCCGGAGCCGCGGCCGGCCGAGGGCCACGACGGATAGTGCCGCATTATCGGGCGTGGACCGATCCCGGCAAGGTGCCGGCGGAGCCGGTGCCTGGCGGGCGGCCGGCCGCGGCGTAGCTTGGGCCGGGCGATTCGAAGCCACTAACTTCTCCCCCGGCACCCCTCGCCGGGCCGACGGCTTGCGTCACGAAAGCTTGTGACGACTCGTATGCTCGCCCCGGCCGGACCCGTTGGGGGCTGGAAAGTCCGTTGGAGTAGTAGAACTGCCTTTCTATCCGGCCGCGTCGACGTCGCGAAGGTAGTCGTCTAGATCGTCGTCCTCCTCCTCTCGATCGAGAATCTCCTCGATCCGGTCCAAATCCTCGTCATCGCCGGCGTCCACCGACCGACCCAACCGAGCCCCCGGATGCGTCGCCGCGTGGATCTCCTTCAACCGGCGAATCGAAACCTGCGTGTAAATCTGAGTCGTCTCCAGCTTCGCGTGACCCAACATCTGCTGAATAAACCGGATGTCCGCCCCACCCTCGAGCATCAGCGTCGCCATGGTGTGGCGAAAGAGATGACACGCCCCCGACTTGCCGAGCTCCGCCGAAACCACATACCCGCGAACCAGCTGAGTCATCCGCGATGGCGTGAATGCGGTCCCGTCGTTGGTCAAGAACAACGTCCCGTCATCCGGCTCCACCACCAGCTCCGGACGCGCCTCCGTCACGTAGCGATCCAACCAAGCCAACGCCCGCTCACCGATCGGAATCATCCGGTCTTTCCGCCCCTTGCCCTGGCGCACCATCACCGTTCCACGGTCCACGTCCAAGTCGTAACAACCGAGACCGATCACCTCCGCCCGACGCATGCCGGTCGAATACAGAACCTCCAAAATCGACCGATCCCGAATGCCCAGCACGTCCTCGACGTCGGGCTGATTCAACACCTGGTCGGCCTCCGCCGCGGTCAGAACGGCCTTCGGCAAACGCTGCTCGAGCTTCGGCAGCTCCAGCTCAGAAGCCGCATTGAACAGCAACAAATTCTGACGCGCCGCCCACTTGAAAAACGCCCGCACCGGCACCAACCGCGAATGCTGAGCCCGAAACGACAACGGCCGACCGTCCTCCTGCCGTAGGTGGTAGAGCCACCGCGCGTAACGCTCAAGTATCGGCTTGGTGATCTCCTGCGGACGCGTCAGCCCACGTTCCTCGCACCAGGTGATGAAGTAGCCGAGATAGAGCCGGCGATTCTCGATCGTGCGCGGCGAGTAGTTCTTGATCGCCATCCACTCCAGATACTGCCCGACCATGGTCGAAAACCCCCGCGGATCCGTGGGATCGCCCGGCAACCGCCGACGTTTCCGCTCGCCCCGGCGAGGCATCAAGAAGCCCCGGAAGAGGTCGATGTACGTACGACGCGATTTCCCCCAACTTTTGGGCCCTTATATGTGTTTTTTCGGCCCAACCCCGGATTTTCGGCGTAAACCTCTGATTCCGTTGACTCAACCCCAACCCGCGAACCCCCCGCGAACCCCCCGCTATGGGGCCGCGATGACCCCGCGTTCTCCCCCTCCTGACCCCGCGTTCTTTTCGTCGTACCGTCAGATTTGAGATCTTCGATGCCGATCAAGCCCGTCAAGCGTGGCCGATCGTCGTCTTCCGGTACGTAAACCAGCTCATAAATGAAGCTCTGACCGCGGCCACCTTGGTGCACCAGCACGTATTCCATCGACACCAGGCGGGCGAGATGCAGCCGGAGCTGAGTGTCACCCCAACCCGTAAACTCCCGGATCTCTCGGCGCATAAATCGAAAGTCCGACCGGTCCATCTCGAGCGCCTCACAAGCCGCCGACACCATCTCATCGATCTTGCTCAGCAACCGCCGGGTCTGCGGAGGCAGCTCGTCCAACGACCGCCCGAGCACCTCGTGAGCCAACCGGTTGGCCGTCTCGATGTCCGACGGCAACACCTCCACATATTCCACCGCCTTGCCATCGACCTCAGCCTTTTGAATCGGCCGCTGGTGCTGGTGAAGCAGCGCAATCGAATCGATCAAGGTCAGGTACTTCTCATGGTCCCGACGCGTCCGAATCTGCGTATCCAAAAACGTCAGCTCCGGCGCAAACGGGTTCACCACCGCCAACGGCCGAAGCAGCCGCTGAGCATTCCGATGCAGCTCCACCACCCCATCCCGACGCGTCCGCGACAGCAGCCCTTCCAACGTCCGACGCTCCCGCTGCAACCGGTGAATCGCCCGCGTCTGCTCCCGCGCCTCGTCCACCGACAGCACCAAGCACCGATTGAGAAGCTCCTCGTCGACGTCGATGGCCGTGGTGGTCAAAAAGATCATCACCGGACCTTCCACCCGGTACTCATGGGTCACCAGCTTGCCCGACGACGGATCCTTGCCAGTAGAAGCGATCGTCAGCTCCCCTTCCGACTGCAGAAGCTTCAGCGCATACGAAGCCCGCTCCGCTCCCTCTTCCTCGACAATCGCCAAAATCTTGTGACGCAGATTGGTCTCGCCCATGTAGAACAACGATTGCCCCGTCATCGCCGAGTACTTCACCTGCTGCTCCGACGGAATCAGCGCGAGAACCGACTCCATCAATGCCGATTTGCCCGCCGATGAGCTCGACTGCACCACCACCGCCAACGGCCGTTCCAAAAGCCGCGACGTCGCCGCCAGGTAGCCCATGAGCTTGTTGGTCTCCTCGCCCACCACCCCGCAACGCTCGAAGTCGACGAGAATTCGATCCAGCAAATCCGGAGCCTTCAGCAGCTCCAACGCCGACGCTTTCTCCGCCTCCGACAGCTCCACCGAGTCCGACTCCGGCTCAAGCGCCGCCTGAATCTGAGCGTCCTGCAGCTCCTCGAGCTTGAGCAACACCTTGCCCAAATCCTTCTTGATCACCTCCTCATCCAACCCGAGCTCGGACGCCGCCGCCTTCTGGAAAATCGCCCGCGGACGTGCCGCGTAGAGGTCCAACGTATCGACGTGAAATCGATCCCCCGAGCTCGCCAGCACGTTCACCTTGAGCACGTCGTAAGCCAAGTTCTTCGGCATTCCGCGAACCCGGTAACGGCGATCGCCGATCGACAGCACCACCTCTTGATCTTTCACCGCCACCGGCATCTCCGGAGGCGGCGGAGCCGGCAACGGCGATGCCGCGGGTTCAGCTCGAGGAGCCGGCGGCTCTGGCTCGACGGCCGCGACGGGTGACGACACGCGAGCCGGCGGCGATCCGCTGCCCATCCAAACCGCCTGGCGCAGCAACAACCCCAACGACTTCTCCGCCGGCGACGTCTTCAACGCGTACTCGTTGGCGTCCATACCGCGGGGAAACTGCACCCGAAAACACTCGATGCCCGACGCCATCAACGTTTCCGCCAGCTTCACCGCCGCCTTGTCGCCGGCCGGATCCCGGTCGTAAGCGATCAACACCCGCTCCGTGCCGTGGGACCGAAACGCCGACAGCATCTCCTCGGTAAAGCCCTGAATTCCGTAAGCCGTGAGTACATTCCGGAAGCCGGCACACCAAAACGTAAGCGCGTCGACCAGCGACTCGCAAAGAATCACCTCCGTTGACGCCACCAACGCTTCCGAATTGAACACCCCACGATGCGGGCCAGGAAGGTAAAGGTGCAACGGCGTGCCCTTCCGCAACCGCTCACCCTGCACCTTCCGCCCATACATCTCCACCACCGAGCCGGACTCATCGAAGACCGGCACCACCAACGACCCATTGAAATGCTCGTGGCCCGACTTCCGCAGAACCCCCAACCGCCGCAACCGCTCCCGCATCTCCTTGCCGGCCTTCGTCGTCTTCGCCGGCAACCGATAACCCAACGTCCGATTGGCGTAGCCCAGCTGAAACCGCTCGATCATCTCCGGATGCTTCAACCCCCGAGCCGCCAAATACTCGAGCGCCTCCGGACTCTCCTTCAGAGTCTCGTGGTAAAAGCCCACAACCTGCCGCAGCACTTCCGCGTCCTCGACATCGCCCTCGACCACCGCCGGCAACGCCGCCTTCTTCACCTGGCCACCGCCGGCGGCCGGCAAGTCAGCCCGCAGAAGCTCCACCGCATGACGAAACGACACCCCGCGATCCCGCATCACCCAATCGATCGGCGAGCCACCGGCCTGGCAGGCTCCGAGGCAATGCCAAAGATTCTTCTCCGGCGACACCACCAACGACGGCTCCCGGTCGTCATGAAACGGACACAACCCCAACAAATCCGACCCATGCCGCTTCAGCTCCACACCCCGAGCCGCCGCCAGCCGCTCCACCGAAATCTCCCGCTTCAGCCGCTCCACCTCGGCATCCGGAATCCGAGCCACGATCAGAGCCCGTCCGCCCGCTCGACCACCAGGCGATCCCCTTCGACCTGAACCCGCACCTTCGAGCCGATCTCGAATCCCGCCGCCTCGAGCCATTTCCCCGACAATCGTAGGAACGGTACGGGCTCGTAGTAGCGGGTGCTCGGCGCGTTGCTGAATTCCGGGATATAGAGCGATGTGGGGCAGAGTCTTGAGACGGTCAACGTGCGGGTCGTCATGGGGTTCTCCAGCGATTGGGCACCACGATTCCGCCCGAAACCTGTCAAGCGAATCATTGATGCGTTTTACACCTTAGATTATAATCGCAAAACGAAATTCAAACAAGGCGTATTACGGATCGACCGCTAAACTTGGAGGATCACGACATGGACGAAATGCTGATGATGGAACGAGCAGAGATCCTCAAAGCCTTCGGCGGGCGCCTCAAAGAGCTACGGAAGCAGAAGAAGTGGACGCAAAAGGAGCTGGCCACCAAAATCGATGTCCGTTTCTCGCAGCTCAATAAATACGAAAGTGGATTGCACGCGCCGCCACCCGAGAAGCTCGTAGAGCTCGCCGGGGTGCTCGATACGACGGTTGATTTCTTATTGACGGGAAACGCGGACGAAGCGGTGCCACTTCACAGTCCGCGTTTGCTGGATCGGTTTCGGGCGCTGGAAGGATTCGAGCCCGATGATCAAGAAGCGGTGATCAAGCTCATCGACGCGATGATTTTGAAACACCGAGTCGAGGGAGTCTTCGGCGCTTCGTCATAACGTGCAAAATCGCTGCTGCCGACGCGGTTGGACTGAATGCTCTAGAAATCAGCCCGAGACGGTGACTCTTTCCGGTGATTCGAGTGGAAAGACCCACTTGTGCCCATGAGTAGTCTCAGCATAAACGGCATCATCTTCGATCCTTGAGCCCACAAACGGATTGGAGCATTCAAAGAATGCCAACCAAATCAGCTTATTAGCATCAAGATTAAAGACTGCGACGAATCCATCAGCCCCCAAACCACCCTCACCACAGCTCACGCCCAAGCCCAAGCTCTGATCTGACCACTCGTGAAGCTGAGTACACTGGGTCCAATCAAGCGAGCCTTCCTGCTGAAGTTCGAGAAGTGAGGTCGGAGAAGCTGGTTCTAGAACAATTGTAGTTTGCTCAGACCCAATCTCTTCTTCAACGTTCAGCCATCGAACGACACCGGACGGAAACGCAATACCGTTGATAATCGGGCAAGCGCCACCGGACCACCTCTCCTGCAGATTGACGGAAGAGTTCTCTGAATTCATGTTATTGCCGCCGCCGCGGAGCTGCAATTGTCGGTTGTTCTTTTAGACCGCCGTTTGGAACCGCACCACCAGCCCGGACATTACGCGGATCTGAGAAGCGGCGTCGGTAGGCTTCATCCCAAGTAATTTTCGAGCCTGGCATTAAATCATCGGGATTAACAATTTCGATTGGGACATCTCTTAAGCCAGCTTCTTGAGCTGCCCGGAGCCTTCTATTGTCGTAGCTGACGAGCTGACCATCACGCTCCATAACTCGAAGGGGCCCCGACCGTTCCCAATCCCAATCTCCTCTTTTCATGTCGTCAACGTACAACCGAACGTTCCCACTAACTGTACGCTGCGAAAAGTTGAGATCTTCCGGGCTAATTGTGGTCCGGGCTGCCGGTATCCCCCTTGGGACAGGGGAACAGCCCACCATCAACCCGTCGTAAGCAGACGGGTAACCCTCTATGCAGGTTTCACTTAAGGTCGGCTGGGCCCTAGCGCGGGCAGGCTCTTCGAGCTCGAAACCCCAGACGCGAGTTTCGGCGTAGCTCGGCGCCGCCGGGGAGGCGATCATCGGCGCCAAGATCGCGAGCGCCAGGAGCAGGATTCGGGTTAGGGATCTCACGGCCCTATTGTAAGCCGCCGCCGGCAAGGCCGGCGACCGGCGGCCCTCGGCTGTGGGCGCCGAGGACCGCGGGAGAAAACCATGAATCGTTGAAAAAGAGCCGGAGATCTCTCTCTGAGCCGACGGCAGCTTAGTACCGCCAGCGGTAACGACCATCATTTTTGTAATTTTTGGTGCATTTGGTGATGGCCGAAGCGGAACGCTAGAGCGGACGTCGCCGAGCCTCCGCCGCTCAGCTCGAAGCCTTCGGCCGCCAAAACTGGAAGGTAGTCGTCGGCGAGAGGTTGAATGTCCGGGCTTTTATCGCCGGCTTTCTTCCACTTTGGGCGGTTTTTGGCCCCATGAGCCCCATCACGCCGTCAGCTCAGATTCGACCAATTTGGAAGATAGCTTTGGGCGAGAGGTTGAGTTTCCGGGCTTTGGCTGTCGGCTCTCTTACACCTTTGGCGGTTTTTCACCCCTTGATCACCTTCGCGCCCCGGAAAAACGCCACCCTGTTTTTCCTTTAGCCGCTTCCGGGGGCCTGGGCAGGCGTCGCCGATGGAGTGGTTTAAAGACAGGCGGCTAAAGGAGAAAGAGCGAGCGTTCTTCCGCCTTTCTCCGGGCTTTTGCAGTGTGCGCCAGCACTCTGCAAGTCATGCGACGAGCAGTGTGGCCCGGCCGCCGGGGCCACTCTGCGGATGTCGAAGGCGTAGCCGGCTCTCTCGAGAGTGCCGCCGAAGGCCTGGGGAACCTTCTAACCAGTGTGCCGTCCTCGGCCACGCTGCAGTTTGCCTCGACGAGCAGTGTGCCGCTTCGGCACTCTGCGGACTTTGAAGGGCACGGGGAATTGAATCCAGAAAGACCTTTAAAGACCTAGGATTCTGGAGGGGGCGATCGGGGGTGGGTGGGCTTTCGGGTTCGGCCGGGGCGAGCTGGCGAAAGCCTTTGCTACGGTGAAAAAGGGTCGGCGAGGGGTGCCCTCTTTGGCGGATCCGAAGCCGAAATCTTTGCTGGGGCCGACAGCCCGGCCGGCCCAAGTTCCCGAAGGGCTGCGGACATAACCCCGTTATGTCAAGGGCGTAGCCCCGGAGCCGCGGCCGGCCGAGGGCCACGACGGATAGTGCCGCATTATCGGGCGTGGACCGATCCCGGCAAGGTGCCGGCGGAGCCGGTGCCTGGCGGGCGGCCGGCCGCGGCGTAGCTTGGGCCGGGCGATTCGAAGCCACTAACTTCTCCCCCGGCACCCCTCGCCGGGCCGACGGCTTGCGTCACGAAAGCTTGTGACGACTCGTATGCTCGCCCCGGCCGGACCCGTTGGGGGCTGGAAAGTCCGTTGGAGTAGTAGAACTGCCTTTCTATCCGGCCGCGTCGACGTCGCGAAGGTAGTCGTCTAGATCGTCGTCCTCCTCCTCTCGATCGAGAATCTCCTCGATCCGGTCCAAATCCTCGTCATCGCCGGCGTCCACCGACCGACCCAACCGAGCCCCCGGATGCGTCGCCGCGTGGATCTCCTTCAACCGGCGAATCGAAACCTGCGTGTAAATCTGAGTCGTCTCCAGCTTCGCGTGACCCAACATCTGCTGAATAAACCGGATGTCCGCCCCACCCTCGAGCATCAGCGTCGCCATGGTGTGGCGAAAGAGATGACACGCCCCCGACTTGCCGAGCTCCGCCGAAACCACATACCCGCGAACCAGCTGAGTCATCCGCGATGGCGTGAATGCGGTCCCGTCGTTGGTCAAGAACAACGTCCCGTCATCCGGCTCCACCACCAGCTCCGGACGCGCCTCCGTCACGTAGCGATCCAACCAAGCCAACGCCCGCTCACCGATCGGAATCATCCGGTCTTTCCGCCCCTTGCCCTGGCGCACCATCACCGTTCCACGGTCCACGTCCAAGTCGTAACAACCGAGACCGATCACCTCCGCCCGACGCATGCCGGTCGAATACAGAACCTCCAAAATCGACCGATCCCGAATGCCCAGCACGTCCTCGACGTCGGGCTGATTCAACACCTGGTCGGCCTCCGCCGCGGTCAGAACGGCCTTCGGCAAACGCTGCTCGAGCTTCGGCAGCTCCAGCTCAGAAGCCGCATTGAACAGCAACAAATTCTGACGCGCCGCCCACTTGAAAAACGCCCGCACCGGCACCAACCGCGAATGCTGAGCCCGAAACGACAACGGCCGACCGTCCTCCTGCCGTAGGTGGTAGAGCCACCGCGCGTAACGCTCAAGTATCGGCTTGGTGATCTCCTGCGGACGCGTCAGCCCACGTTCCTCGCACCAGGTGATGAAGTAGCCGAGATAGAGCCGGCGATTCTCGATCGTGCGCGGCGAGTAGTTCTTGATCGCCATCCACTCCAGATACTGCCCGACCATGGTCGAAAACCCCCGCGGATCCGTGGGATCGCCCGGCAACCGCCGACGTTTCCGCTCGCCCCGGCGAGGCATCAAGAAGCCCCGGAAGAGGTCGATGTACGTACGACGCGATTTCCCCCAACTTTTGGGCCCTTATATGTGTTTTTTCGGCCCAACCCCGGATTTTCGGCGTAAACCTCTGATTCCGTTGACTCAACCCCAACCCGCGAACCCCCCGCGAACCCCCCGCTATGGGGCCGCGATGACCCCGCGTTCTCCCCCTCCTGACCCCGCGTTCTTTTCGTCGTACCGTCAGATTTGAGATCTTCGATGCCGATCAAGCCCGTCAAGCGTGGCCGATCGTCGTCTTCCGGTACGTAAACCAGCTCATAAATGAAGCTCTGACCGCGGCCACCTTGGTGCACCAGCACGTATTCCATCGACACCAGGCGGGCGAGATGCAGCCGGAGCTGAGTGTCACCCCAACCCGTAAACTCCCGGATCTCTCGGCGCATAAATCGAAAGTCCGACCGGTCCATCTCGAGCGCCTCACAAGCCGCCGACACCATCTCATCGATCTTGCTCAGCAACCGCCGGGTCTGCGGAGGCAGCTCGTCCAACGACCGCCCGAGCACCTCGTGAGCCAACCGGTTGGCCGTCTCGATGTCCGACGGCAACACCTCCACATATTCCACCGCCTTGCCATCGACCTCAGCCTTTTGAATCGGCCGCTGGTGCTGGTGAAGCAGCGCAATCGAATCGATCAAGGTCAGGTACTTCTCATGGTCCCGACGCGTCCGAATCTGCGTATCCAAAAACGTCAGCTCCGGCGCAAACGGGTTCACCACCGCCAACGGCCGAAGCAGCCGCTGAGCATTCCGATGCAGCTCCACCACCCCATCCCGACGCGTCCGCGACAGCAGCCCTTCCAACGTCCGACGCTCCCGCTGCAACCGGTGAATCGCCCGCGTCTGCTCCCGCGCCTCGTCCACCGACAGCACCAAGCACCGATTGAGAAGCTCCTCGTCGACGTCGATGGCCGTGGTGGTCAAAAAGATCATCACCGGACCTTCCACCCGGTACTCATGGGTCACCAGCTTGCCCGACGACGGATCCTTGCCAGTAGAAGCGATCGTCAGCTCCCCTTCCGACTGCAGAAGCTTCAGCGCATACGAAGCCCGCTCCGCTCCCTCTTCCTCGACAATCGCCAAAATCTTGTGACGCAGATTGGTCTCGCCCATGTAGAACAACGATTGCCCCGTCATCGCCGAGTACTTCACCTGCTGCTCCGACGGAATCAGCGCGAGAACCGACTCCATCAATGCCGATTTGCCCGCCGATGAGCTCGACTGCACCACCACCGCCAACGGCCGTTCCAAAAGCCGCGACGTCGCCGCCAGGTAGCCCATGAGCTTGTTGGTCTCCTCGCCCACCACCCCGCAACGCTCGAAGTCGACGAGAATTCGATCCAGCAAATCCGGAGCCTTCAGCAGCTCCAACGCCGACGCTTTCTCCGCCTCCGACAGCTCCACCGAGTCCGACTCCGGCTCAAGCGCCGCCTGAATCTGAGCGTCCTGCAGCTCCTCGAGCTTGAGCAACACCTTGCCCAAATCCTTCTTGATCACCTCCTCATCCAACCCGAGCTCGGACGCCGCCGCCTTCTGGAAAATCGCCCGCGGACGTGCCGCGTAGAGGTCCAACGTATCGACGTGAAATCGATCCCCCGAGCTCGCCAGCACGTTCACCTTGAGCACGTCGTAAGCCAAGTTCTTCGGCATTCCGCGAACCCGGTAACGGCGATCGCCGATCGACAGCACCACCTCTTGATCTTTCACCGCCACCGGCATCTCCGGAGGCGGCGGAGCCGGCAACGGCGATGCCGCGGGTTCAGCTCGAGGAGCCGGCGGCTCTGGCTCGACGGCCGCGACGGGTGACGACACGCGAGCCGGCGGCGATCCGCTGCCCATCCAAACCGCCTGGCGCAGCAACAACCCCAACGACTTCTCCGCCGGCGACGTCTTCAACGCGTACTCGTTGGCGTCCATACCGCGGGGAAACTGCACCCGAAAACACTCGATGCCCGACGCCATCAACGTTTCCGCCAGCTTCACCGCCGCCTTGTCGCCGGCCGGATCCCGGTCGTAAGCGATCAACACCCGCTCCGTGCCGTGGGACCGAAACGCCGACAGCATCTCCTCGGTAAAGCCCTGAATTCCGTAAGCCGTGAGTACATTCCGGAAGCCGGCACACCAAAACGTAAGCGCGTCGACCAGCGACTCGCAAAGAATCACCTCCGTTGACGCCACCAACGCTTCCGAATTGAACACCCCACGATGCGGGCCAGGAAGGTAAAGGTGCAACGGCGTGCCCTTCCGCAACCGCTCACCCTGCACCTTCCGCCCATACATCTCCACCACCGAGCCGGACTCATCGAAGACCGGCACCACCAACGACCCATTGAAATGCTCGTGGCCCGACTTCCGCAGAACCCCCAACCGCCGCAACCGCTCCCGCATCTCCTTGCCGGCCTTCGTCGTCTTCGCCGGCAACCGATAACCCAACGTCCGATTGGCGTAGCCCAGCTGAAACCGCTCGATCATCTCCGGATGCTTCAACCCCCGAGCCGCCAAATACTCGAGCGCCTCCGGACTCTCCTTCAGAGTCTCGTGGTAAAAGCCCACAACCTGCCGCAGCACTTCCGCGTCCTCGACATCGCCCTCGACCACCGCCGGCAACGCCGCCTTCTTCACCTGGCCACCGCCGGCGGCCGGCAAGTCAGCCCGCAGAAGCTCCACCGCATGACGAAACGACACCCCGCGATCCCGCATCACCCAATCGATCGGCGAGCCACCGGCCTGGCAGGCTCCGAGGCAATGCCAAAGATTCTTCTCCGGCGACACCACCAACGACGGCTCCCGGTCGTCATGAAACGGACACAACCCCAACAAATCCGACCCATGCCGCTTCAGCTCCACACCCCGAGCCGCCGCCAGCCGCTCCACCGAAATCTCCCGCTTCAGCCGCTCCACCTCGGCATCCGGAATCCGAGCCACGATCAGAGCCCGTCCGCCCGCTCGACCACCAGGCGATCCCCTTCGACCTGAACCCGCACCTTCGAGCCGATCTCGAATCCCGCCGCCTCGAGCCATTTCCCCGACAATCGTAGGAACGGTACGGGCTCGTAGTAGCGGGTGCTCGGCGCGTTGCTGAATTCCGGGATATAGAGCGATGTGGGGCAGAGTCTTGAGACGGTCAACGTGCGGGTCGTCATGGGGTTCTCCAGCGATTGGGCACCACGATTCCGCCCGAAACCTGTCAAGCGAATCATTGATGCGTTTTACACCTTAGATTATAATCGCAAAACGAAATTCAAACAAGGCGTATTACGGATCGACCGCTAAACTTGGAGGATCACGACATGGACGAAATGCTGATGATGGAACGAGCAGAGATCCTCAAAGCCTTCGGCGGGCGCCTCAAAGAGCTACGGAAGCAGAAGAAGTGGACGCAAAAGGAGCTGGCCACCAAAATCGATGTCCGTTTCTCGCAGCTCAATAAATACGAAAGTGGATTGCACGCGCCGCCACCCGAGAAGCTCGTAGAGCTCGCCGGGGTGCTCGATACGACGGTTGATTTCTTATTGACGGGAAACGCGGACGAAGCGGTGCCACTTCACAGTCCGCGTTTGCTGGATCGGTTTCGGGCGCTGGAAGGATTCGAGCCCGATGATCAAGAAGCGGTGATCAAGCTCATCGACGCGATGATTTTGAAACACCGAGTCGAGGGAGTCTTCGGCGCTTCGTCATAACGTGCAAAATCGCTGCTGCCGACGCGGTTGGACTGAATGCTCTAGAAATCAGCCCGAGACGGTGACTCTTTCCGGTGATTCGAGTGGAAAGACCCACTTGTGCCCATGAGTAGTCTCAGCATAAACGGCATCATCTTCGATCCTTGAGCCCACAAACGGATTGGAGCATTCAAAGAATGCCAACCAAATCAGCTTATTAGCATCAAGATTAAAGACTGCGACGAATCCATCAGCCCCCAAACCACCCTCACCACAGCTCACGCCCAAGCCCAAGCTCTGATCTGACCACTCGTGAAGCTGAGTACACTGGGTCCAATCAAGCGAGCCTTCCTGCTGAAGTTCGAGAAGTGAGGTCGGAGAAGCTGGTTCTAGAACAATTGTAGTTTGCTCAGACCCAATCTCTTCTTCAACGTTCAGCCATCGAACGACACCGGACGGAAACGCAATACCGTTGATAATCGGGCAAGCGCCACCGGACCACCTCTCCTGCAGATTGACGGAAGAGTTCTCTGAATTCATGTTATTGCCGCCGCCGCGGAGCTGCAATTGTCGGTTGTTCTTTTAGACCGCCGTTTGGAACCGCACCACCAGCCCGGACATTACGCGGATCTGAGAAGCGGCGTCGGTAGGCTTCATCCCAAGTAATTTTCGAGCCTGGCATTAAATCATCGGGATTAACAATTTCGATTGGGACATCTCTTAAGCCAGCTTCTTGAGCTGCCCGGAGCCTTCTATTGTCGTAGCTGACGAGCTGACCATCACGCTCCATAACTCGAAGGGGCCCCGACCGTTCCCAATCCCAATCTCCTCTTTTCATGTCGTCAACGTACAACCGAACGTTCCCACTAACTGTACGCTGCGAAAAGTTGAGATCTTCCGGGCTAATTGTGGTCCGGGCTGCCGGTATCCCCCTTGGGACAGGGGAACAGCCCACCATGAACCCGTCGTAAGCAGGCGGGTAACCCTCTATGCAAGTTTCACTTAAGGTCGGTTGGGCCCTAGCACGGGCAGGCTCTTCGAGCTCGAAACCCCAGACGCGAGTTTCAGCGTAGCTCGCCGCGGCCGGGGAGGCGATCACCGGCGCCAGGATCGCGAGCGCCGGAAGCAGGATTCGGATTAGGGATCTCACGGCCCTATTGTAAGCCGCCGCCGGCGGGGCCGGCGGGGCCGGCGACCGGCGGCCCTCGGTTGTGGCGCCGAGGGCCGCGGGAGAACCAATGATCCGTTGAAAAAGAACCGGAGATCTCTCAACCGGAATCAGCTTAGGCCGGCCGGCGGTGGAAGCCGGCATTTTCGTCATTTTTGATGCATTTTGCTGAACGACCCGCCGAAGCGAACGCTGGAGCGGACGTCGCCTCCGGCTCCGCCGCTCAGCTCGAAGCCTTCGGCCGCCGAAACTGGAAGGTAGTCGTCGGCAGGAGATTGAACATCCGGGCTTCCGTCGCCGGCTCTCTTCCACTTTGGCAGGTTTTCTTGACTCCGCGGCCACGTCTCGAGACAGGAAAACGCCACCCTCTTTTTCCTTTAGCCGCTTCCGGGGGCTTGGGCAGGCGTCGCCGGTGAAGTGGTTTAAAGGCAGGCGGCTAAAGGAGAAAGACCGCGCTCTTCTGCCTTTCCCCGCTGTCTTCCACCCCCACTCTTCCGACCGGCACAGGTTGGTACGGAGAAGCGGCCTCGAGCCCAGCAGTGTGCGCCAGCACTCTGCAAGTCACCGCGACGAGCAGTGTGGCCCGGCCGCCGAGGCCACTCTGCGGACGTCGAAGACGTAAGCGGCTCCCTCGAGGAAACCGCCGAAGGCCTGGGGAACCTTCTAACCAGTGTGGCCGCCGCGGCCACTCTGCTGTTCCTTCGGTGGGAGCAGTGTGCGCAGCACTCTGCGCTGTTTGAAGGGCACGCCGGATCCAATCCAGAAATACCTTTAAAGATCTAGGATTCTGGAGGGGGCGATTGGGGGTGGGTGGGCTTTCGGGTTCGGCCGGGGCGAGCCGGCGAAAGCCTTGTCTACGGGCAACGAGGGTCGGCGAGGGGTGCCCTCAAGAACGGATCCGAAGCCGGAATCTTTCCTGGGGCCGACAGCCCGGCCGGCCCAAGTTCCCGAAGGGCTCGGACGTAACTCGTTACGTCAAGGGCGTAGCCCCGGAGCCGCGGGTGGCCGAGGGCCACGACGGATAATGCGGCATTATCGGGCGTGGACCGATCCCGGCAAGGTGCCGGCGGAGCCGGTGCCTGGCGGGCGGCCGGCCGCGGCGTAGCTTGGGCCGGGCGACTCGAAGCCACTAACTTCTCCCCCGGCACCCCTCGCCGGGCCGACGGCTTGCGCTTCGTAAGCCTGTGACGACTCGACAGCTCGCCCCGGCCGGACCCGTTGGGGGCTGAGTGGGCCGTCAAAGGGCAAGAATCTTCTCTTATCCGGCCGCGCCGACGTCGCCACGAAGATAGTCGTCTAAGTCGTCATCCTCCTCTTCTCGATCAAGTAGCTCATCCAAATCTTCCTTGAAGTCGTCATCTTCCGCAGCCGCCCGCCGACCCAACCGAGCCCCCGGATGCGTCGCCGCGTGAATCTCCTTCAACTGACGAATCGAAACCTGCGTGTAAATCTGCGTCGTCTCCAGCTTGGCATGACCGAGCATCTGCTGAATAAACCGGATATCCGCCCCACCCTCGAGCATCAGCGTCGCCATGGTGTGGCGAAACAAATGACAAGCCCCGCTTTTCCCGAGCTCCGCCGCCACCACGTAACCACGCACCAGCTGCGTCATCCGCGACGGCGTGAACGCGGCCCCGTCGTTGGTCAAAAACAACGTCCCATCATCCGGCTCCACCACCAGCTCCGGACGCGCCTCCGTCACGTAACGATCCAGCCAAGCCAACGCCCGCTCCCCAATCGGAATCATCCGGTCCTTTCGTCCCTTCCCTTGGCGAACCATCACCGTTCCACGGTCGACGTCGAGGTCGTAGCGACCCAGCCCGATCACCTCCGCCCGGCGCATCCCGGTTGAATAGAGAACCTCTAGGATCGACCGATCCCGAATGCCCAACACGTCCTCGACGTCGGGCTGATTGAGCACCTGATCCGCCTCGGCCGCCGTCAAAACGGCTTTCGGCAACCGCTGCTCGAGCTTCGGCAGCTCCAGCTCAGATGCCGCGTTGAACAAAAGAAGATTCTGACGCGCCGCCCACTTGAAAAACGCCCGAACCGGCACCAACCGCGAATGCTGAGCCCGAAACGACAACGGCCGACCGTCTTCCTGCCGCAGGTGGTAAAGCCACCGCGCATAGCGCTCAAGGATCGGCTTGGTGATCTCCTGCGGACGCGTCAGCCCGCGTTCCTGGCACCAGGTGATGAAGTAGCCCAAATACAAGTGACGATTCTCAACCGTCCGCGGCGAGTAGTTCTTGATCGCCATCCATTCTAAGTACTGCTCGACCATCGTCGAGAACCCCCGCTGATCCGTGGGATCCCCCGGCAACCGCCGACGTTTCCGCTCGCCTCGGCGAGGCATCAAGAAGCCCCGGAAGAGGTCGATGTGCGTACGACGCGATTTCCCCCAACTTTTGGGCCCTTATATGTGTTTTTTCGGCCCAAGCCCGGATTTTCGGCGTAAACCCCTGATTCCAATGGCTCAACGTCATCCCTCAAAGGGGGGTCAATGGGCGAGCAATGGGGGGTCAATGGCGGGTCAAACTCGCCGTTTTCGCCCCGCAAACTCGCTCCGGAGCCCCTCAAACTTTTCGTCGTACCGTCAGATTTCAGCCGCTCGACCTGGATCAAACCCGACAAAACCGCCGTTTGATCGTCGTCGGAGCACTCGTGAATCAGCTCGTAAACGAAGCTCTGACCACGGCCGCCTTGGTGAACGAGCACATATTCCAGCTCCACCAGGCGATCCAGGTGAACCCGTACCTGGGGATAACTCCAGCCCGTGAACCGCCGCACTTCCCGCCGAGTGAACCGATAATCCGACCGATCCATCTCGAGCGCCTCACAGGCCGCCGACACCATCTCGTCGATCTTGCCCAACAATCGCCGAGTCTGCGGCGGCAGCTCGTCGAGCGATCGCCCGAGCACCTCGTGAGCCAAGCGGTTGGCCGTCTCGATATCCGACGGCAGCACCTCCACGTATTCCACCGACTTACCGTCGACCTCCGCCTTTTGAATCGGCCGCTGGTGCTGATGCAACAGCGCGATCGAGTCGATCAACGTCAGGTACTTCTCATGATCACGCCGCGTCCGAATCTGCGTATCCAAAAACGTCAGCTCCGGAGCGAACGGATTCACCACCGCCAGCGGCCGAAGCAACCGCTGAGCATTCCGATGCAGCTCAACGACTCCATCCCGACGCGTCCGCGACAACAGCCCTTCGAGCGTCCGACGCTCCCGCTGCAACCGATGGATCGCCCGCGTCTGCTCCCGCGCCTCGTCCACCGACAGCACTAAGCACCGATTCAACAACTCCTCATCGACATCGATGGCCGTGGTGGTCAAAAAGATCATCACCGGACCTTCGACGCGGTATTCATGGGTCACCAGCTTGCCCGACGACGGATCCTTGCCAGTCGAAGCAATCGTCAGCTCGCCTTCCGACTGCAGTAGCTTCAACGCGTAAGACGCCCGCTCCGCTCCTTCTTCCTCGACGATCGCCAAAATCTTGTGCCGCAGGTTGGTCTCACCCATGTAGAACAACGACTGCCCGGTCATCGCCGAGTACTTCACCTGCTGCTCCGAGGGAATCAGCGCTAGAACCGACTCCATCAACGCCGATTTACCCGCCGACGAGCTGGACTGCACCACCACCGCCAACGGCCGTTCCAAAAGCCGCGACGTCGCCGCCAGGTAGCCCATGAGCTTGTTCGTCTCCTCACCGACCACCCCGCAGCGCTCAAAATCCAACAAAATTCGATCAAGCAGATCTGGTGCCTTGAGCAGCTCCAATGCTGCCGATCTTTCCGCCTCTGAAAGCTCCACGAGATCCGAGTCAGGCTCAAGCGCCGCTTGAATCTGAGCGTCCTGCAGCTCCTCGAGCTTGAGCAACACCTTGCCCAAATCCTTCTTGATCACCTCTTCATCCACCCCGAGCTCGGACGCCGCCGCCTTCTGAAAAATCGCCCGCGGACGCGCCGCGTAGAGATCCAACGTATCGACGTGAAACCGATCCCCGGAGCTCGCCAACACATTCACCTTGAGCACGTCGTAAGCCAAGTTCTTCGGCAACCCGCGCACGCGGTAGCGGCGATCGCCGATTGACAGCACCACCTCTTGATCTTTGATGGCCACGGGCATCTCCGGAGGCGGCGGAGCCGGCAACGGGGATGCCTCCGGCTCAACTCGAGGAGCCCGCGATTCTTCGACGGCCGGCACCGATTCGGCGGCCGCAGACACGCGAGCCGGCGGCGACCCCGAGCCCATCCAAACCGCCTTGCGCAACAGCAACCCCAACGACGCCGGCGACGTCTTCAACGCGTATTCGTTCGCATCCATGCCGCGGGGAAACTGCACTCGAAAGCACTCGATCCCCGACGCCATCAACGTTTCCGCCAACTTCACCGCTGACTTATCGCCCGCCGGATCCCGGTCGTAAGCAATCAACACCCGCTCCGTGCCGTGGGACCGAAACGCCGACAGCATCTCCTCGGTGAACCCTTGAATCCCGTACGCCGTGCTTACATTTCGGAAGCCGGCACACCAAAACGTAAGCGCGTCGACCAGCGACTCACAAAGAATCACCTCCGTCGACACCACCAACGCTTCCGAATTGAACACTCCACGGTGCGGGCCAGGAAGGTAGAGATGCAACGGCGTTCCCTTCCGCAGCCGCTCACCCTGGACCTTGCGCCCATACATCTCCACCACCTGCTCACCATCGAAGACGGGAACCACCAACGACCCATTGAAATGCTCGTGCCCCGACTTCCGCAGAACCCCCAGCCGACGCAACCGCTCCCGCATCTCCTTGCCGGCCTTCGTCGTCTTCGCCGGCAACCGGTAGCCGAGCGTCCGATTGGCGTACCCCAGCTGAAACCGCTCGATCAGCTCCGAATCCATGAGCCCCCGAGCCTCCAAGTACTCGAGCGCCTCCGGACTCTCCTTCAAAGTCTCGCGGTAAAAGCCCACCACCTGACGCAACAGCTCAGCGTCCTCCGCGTCAGATTCCACCACCGCCGGCAACGCCGCCTTCTTCACCACCTCGTCACCGTTGGCCGTCGGAAGATCCGCCCGCAGAAGCTCCACCGCATGGCGAAACGACACCCCGCGATCCCGCATCACCCAATCAATAGATGAACCCCCAGCCTGGCAGGCCCCAAGGCAATGCCAAAGATTCTTCTCCGGCGAGACCACCAACGACGGCTCCCGATCGTCGTGAAACGGGCAAAGCCCCAAAAGATCTGCACCATGCCGCTTCAGCTCCACACCCCGAGCCGCCGCCAGGCGCTCCACCGACACCTCCCGCTTCAGCCGCTCCACCTCGGCATCCGGAATCCGCGCCACGATCAGAGCCCGTCCGCCCGCTCGACCACTAGGCGATCATCTTCCACCACCACGCGCACCTTCGCGCCAATCTCGAAACCAGCCGCCTCCAACCACTTCCCCGACAACCGCAAGAACGGCACCGGCTCGTAGTAGCGAGTGCTCGGCCTACAGCTGAATTTCGGAATGTAGAGCGACGTCGGGCAGAGCCTAGACACGGTCAGAGTGCGGGTCGTCATGGGTTTCTCCTTAGCTCAAAAAGCTGTCAAGAATCTCTTGTGCTATGCTGAAGATAGCATATTAGATACCTACAACCAAGCCTATCTGTTTGGGGATTTAGAATGAGCCGACCAGTAATTTCCGGGATTTTCGTCATGGAATTCGCACAACGGCTCAGCAAACTCCGCAAAAGAAGAGGCTTAACACAGCAAGCACTCGCCGACAGTGTCGGCATTCATGTGGTGCAGGTTCGACGGTACGAAGGCGGCTCGTCGCAGCCGAGCCTCGACGCTATTCGGAAGCTCTCGATTGCTCTGAGCGTGAGTGCAGATGAGTTGCTCTTCGATGCCGAGGAGAGAGGGCCGAGCGATGACCTGCGACTTCAATTTGAGGCCATCGCGCAATTCGATGCTGAATCTAGGATGGTTGCCAAAACCGTGCTCGACGGCCTCATCCTGCAACATCAGGCTAGACGCCTAGCCTCGGGACAATAAGTCCAGACGCACGAAAGCCCGGCTCATGCCGGGCTTTCTCCAGTACTGTGATGCAGCTACTCAAAGCTGATCGAGCAACTCCAAAACCTCTTCTTCAGATAATTCGAATTCGGAACCTTCTTCCATTGCTACAAGACGCATAACAGTCGCGTCGAGAGCTGGATCCAAGTCTCGCCCTTTCTCGAAATAGATCTGGAAAGCTCTCTTAGCGAGCCTGATTGGCTCGTATCCGCTAGCCAACTCAGCCTCAACCTCGGCTTTTAGTTCTAGAGCACTGTAAGTCATTGGAGTTCGCTCTTTGTGGGCGGGAAGTGTGGGGCATCAAGAACTTGGCCATCAATCGTTTTGGGATGAGTTCGCACAACCTCGCCAGCATGATCATAGCTTTCCATCCATTGACGAGTTTGCCCAGTCTGCGGATTGTATTCGGTTACGAATGAGGCTCCGCGTGTGGGCCCTTCCTTTGAGGCTGCTACTTCTTTTGTGTAATAGCGGACTCGGCCATCTGGTAGTTCCCTGACACGAGCAGCATTCTGCTGGGCCTTTTGAAGGCCCGACAACTTCGATCTCAACGCTGATTGAGAATTGACATTATGGGCCGCGTCACCCGCTGTTCCCCTTGGGACAGGGGAACAGCCCACCATGAACCCGTCGTAAGCAGGCGGGTAACCCTCTATGCAAGTTTCACTTAAGGTCGGTTGGGCCCTAGCACGGGCAGGCTCTTCGAGCTCGAAACCCCAGACGCGAGTTTCAGCGTAGCTCGCCGCGGCCGGGGAGGCGATCACCGGCGCCAGGATCGCGAGCGCCGGAAGCAGGATTCGGATTAGGGATCTCACGGCCCTATTGTAAGCCGCCGCCGGCGGGGCCGGCGGGGCCGGCGACCGGCGGCCCTCGGTTGTGGCGCCGAGGGCCGCGGGAGAACCAATGATCCGTTGAAAAAGAACCGGAGATCTCTCAACCGGAATCAGCTTAGGCCGGCCGGCGGTGGAAGCCGGCATTTTCGTCATTTTTGATGCATTTTGCTGAACGACCCGCCGAAGCGAACGCTGGAGCGGACGTCGCCTCCGGCTCCGCCGCTCAGCTCGAAGCCTTCGGCCGCCGAAACTGGAAGGTAGTCGTCGGCAGGAGATTGAACATCCGGGCTTCCGTCGCCGGCTCTCTTCCACTTTGGCAGGTTTTCTTGACTCCGCGGCCACGTCTCGAGACAGGAAAACGCCACCCTCTTTTTCCTTTAGCCGCTTCCGGGGGCTTGGGCAGGCGTCGCCGGTGAAGTGGTTTAAAGGCAGGCGGCTAAAGGAGAAAGACCGCGCTCTTCTGCCTTTCCCCGCTGTCTTCCACCCCCACTCTTCCGACCGGCACAGGTTGGTACGGAGAAGCGGCCTCGAGCCCAGCAGTGTGCGCCAGCACTCTGCAAGTCACCGCGACGAGCAGTGTGGCCCGGCCGCCGAGGCCACTCTGCGGACGTCGAAGACGTAAGCGGCTCCCTCGAGGAAACCGCCGAAGGCCTGGGGAACCTTCTAACCAGTGTGGCCGCCGCGGCCACTCTGCTGTTCCTTCGGTGGGAGCAGTGTGCGCAGCACTCTGCGCTGTTTGAAGGGCACGCCGGATCCAATCCAGAAATACCTTTAAAGATCTAGGATTCTGGAGGGGGCGATTGGGGGTGGGTGGGCTTTCGGGTTCGGCCGGGGCGAGCCGGCGAAAGCCTTGTCTACGGGCAACGAGGGTCGGCGAGGGGTGCCCTCAAGAACGGATCCGAAGCCGGAATCTTTCCTGGGGCCGACAGCCCGGCCGGCCCAAGTTCCCGAAGGGCTCGGACGTAACTCGTTACGTCAAGGGCGTAGCCCCGGAGCCGCGGGTGGCCGAGGGCCACGACGGATAATGCGGCATTATCGGGCGTGGACCGATCCCGGCAAGGTGCCGGCGGAGCCGGTGCCTGGCGGGCGGCCGGCCGCGGCGTAGCTTGGGCCGGGCGACTCGAAGCCACTAACTTCTCCCCCGGCACCCCTCGCCGGGCCGACGGCTTGCGCTTCGTAAGCCTGTGACGACTCGACAGCTCGCCCCGGCCGGACCCGTTGGGGGCTGAGTGGGCCGTCAAAGGGCAAGAATCTTCTCTTATCCGGCCGCGCCGACGTCGCCACGAAGATAGTCGTCTAAGTCGTCATCCTCCTCTTCTCGATCAAGTAGCTCATCCAAATCTTCCTTGAAGTCGTCATCTTCCGCAGCCGCCCGCCGACCCAACCGAGCCCCCGGATGCGTCGCCGCGTGAATCTCCTTCAACTGACGAATCGAAACCTGCGTGTAAATCTGCGTCGTCTCCAGCTTGGCATGACCGAGCATCTGCTGAATAAACCGGATATCCGCCCCACCCTCGAGCATCAGCGTCGCCATGGTGTGGCGAAACAAATGACAAGCCCCGCTTTTCCCGAGCTCCGCCGCCACCACGTAACCACGCACCAGCTGCGTCATCCGCGACGGCGTGAACGCGGCCCCGTCGTTGGTCAAAAACAACGTCCCATCATCCGGCTCCACCACCAGCTCCGGACGCGCCTCCGTCACGTAACGATCCAGCCAAGCCAACGCCCGCTCCCCAATCGGAATCATCCGGTCCTTTCGTCCCTTCCCTTGGCGAACCATCACCGTTCCACGGTCGACGTCGAGGTCGTAGCGACCCAGCCCGATCACCTCCGCCCGGCGCATCCCGGTTGAATAGAGAACCTCTAGGATCGACCGATCCCGAATGCCCAACACGTCCTCGACGTCGGGCTGATTGAGCACCTGATCCGCCTCGGCCGCCGTCAAAACGGCTTTCGGCAACCGCTGCTCGAGCTTCGGCAGCTCCAGCTCAGATGCCGCGTTGAACAAAAGAAGATTCTGACGCGCCGCCCACTTGAAAAACGCCCGAACCGGCACCAACCGCGAATGCTGAGCCCGAAACGACAACGGCCGACCGTCTTCCTGCCGCAGGTGGTAAAGCCACCGCGCATAGCGCTCAAGGATCGGCTTGGTGATCTCCTGCGGACGCGTCAGCCCGCGTTCCTGGCACCAGGTGATGAAGTAGCCCAAATACAAGTGACGATTCTCAACCGTCCGCGGCGAGTAGTTCTTGATCGCCATCCATTCTAAGTACTGCTCGACCATCGTCGAGAACCCCCGCTGATCCGTGGGATCCCCCGGCAACCGCCGACGTTTCCGCTCGCCTCGGCGAGGCATCAAGAAGCCCCGGAAGAGGTCGATGTGCGTACGACGCGATTTCCCCCAACTTTTGGGCCCTTATATGTGTTTTTTCGGCCCAAGCCCGGATTTTCGGCGTAAACCCCTGATTCCAATGGCTCAACGTCATCCCTCAAAGGGGGGTCAATGGGCGAGCAATGGGGGGTCAATGGCGGGTCAAACTCGCCGTTTTCGCCCCGCAAACTCGCTCCGGAGCCCCTCAAACTTTTCGTCGTACCGTCAGATTTCAGCCGCTCGACCTGGATCAAACCCGACAAAACCGCCGTTTGATCGTCGTCGGAGCACTCGTGAATCAGCTCGTAAACGAAGCTCTGACCACGGCCGCCTTGGTGAACGAGCACATATTCCAGCTCCACCAGGCGATCCAGGTGAACCCGTACCTGGGGATAACTCCAGCCCGTGAACCGCCGCACTTCCCGCCGAGTGAACCGATAATCCGACCGATCCATCTCGAGCGCCTCACAGGCCGCCGACACCATCTCGTCGATCTTGCCCAACAATCGCCGAGTCTGCGGCGGCAGCTCGTCGAGCGATCGCCCGAGCACCTCGTGAGCCAAGCGGTTGGCCGTCTCGATATCCGACGGCAGCACCTCCACGTATTCCACCGACTTACCGTCGACCTCCGCCTTTTGAATCGGCCGCTGGTGCTGATGCAACAGCGCGATCGAGTCGATCAACGTCAGGTACTTCTCATGATCACGCCGCGTCCGAATCTGCGTATCCAAAAACGTCAGCTCCGGAGCGAACGGATTCACCACCGCCAGCGGCCGAAGCAACCGCTGAGCATTCCGATGCAGCTCAACGACTCCATCCCGACGCGTCCGCGACAACAGCCCTTCGAGCGTCCGACGCTCCCGCTGCAACCGATGGATCGCCCGCGTCTGCTCCCGCGCCTCGTCCACCGACAGCACTAAGCACCGATTCAACAACTCCTCATCGACATCGATGGCCGTGGTGGTCAAAAAGATCATCACCGGACCTTCGACGCGGTATTCATGGGTCACCAGCTTGCCCGACGACGGATCCTTGCCAGTCGAAGCAATCGTCAGCTCGCCTTCCGACTGCAGTAGCTTCAACGCGTAAGACGCCCGCTCCGCTCCTTCTTCCTCGACGATCGCCAAAATCTTGTGCCGCAGGTTGGTCTCACCCATGTAGAACAACGACTGCCCGGTCATCGCCGAGTACTTCACCTGCTGCTCCGAGGGAATCAGCGCTAGAACCGACTCCATCAACGCCGATTTACCCGCCGACGAGCTGGACTGCACCACCACCGCCAACGGCCGTTCCAAAAGCCGCGACGTCGCCGCCAGGTAGCCCATGAGCTTGTTCGTCTCCTCACCGACCACCCCGCAGCGCTCAAAATCCAACAAAATTCGATCAAGCAGATCTGGTGCCTTGAGCAGCTCCAATGCTGCCGATCTTTCCGCCTCTGAAAGCTCCACGAGATCCGAGTCAGGCTCAAGCGCCGCTTGAATCTGAGCGTCCTGCAGCTCCTCGAGCTTGAGCAACACCTTGCCCAAATCCTTCTTGATCACCTCTTCATCCACCCCGAGCTCGGACGCCGCCGCCTTCTGAAAAATCGCCCGCGGACGCGCCGCGTAGAGATCCAACGTATCGACGTGAAACCGATCCCCGGAGCTCGCCAACACATTCACCTTGAGCACGTCGTAAGCCAAGTTCTTCGGCAACCCGCGCACGCGGTAGCGGCGATCGCCGATTGACAGCACCACCTCTTGATCTTTGATGGCCACGGGCATCTCCGGAGGCGGCGGAGCCGGCAACGGGGATGCCTCCGGCTCAACTCGAGGAGCCCGCGATTCTTCGACGGCCGGCACCGATTCGGCGGCCGCAGACACGCGAGCCGGCGGCGACCCCGAGCCCATCCAAACCGCCTTGCGCAACAGCAACCCCAACGACGCCGGCGACGTCTTCAACGCGTATTCGTTCGCATCCATGCCGCGGGGAAACTGCACTCGAAAGCACTCGATCCCCGACGCCATCAACGTTTCCGCCAACTTCACCGCTGACTTATCGCCCGCCGGATCCCGGTCGTAAGCAATCAACACCCGCTCCGTGCCGTGGGACCGAAACGCCGACAGCATCTCCTCGGTGAACCCTTGAATCCCGTACGCCGTGCTTACATTTCGGAAGCCGGCACACCAAAACGTAAGCGCGTCGACCAGCGACTCACAAAGAATCACCTCCGTCGACACCACCAACGCTTCCGAATTGAACACTCCACGGTGCGGGCCAGGAAGGTAGAGATGCAACGGCGTTCCCTTCCGCAGCCGCTCACCCTGGACCTTGCGCCCATACATCTCCACCACCTGCTCACCATCGAAGACGGGAACCACCAACGACCCATTGAAATGCTCGTGCCCCGACTTCCGCAGAACCCCCAGCCGACGCAACCGCTCCCGCATCTCCTTGCCGGCCTTCGTCGTCTTCGCCGGCAACCGGTAGCCGAGCGTCCGATTGGCGTACCCCAGCTGAAACCGCTCGATCAGCTCCGAATCCATGAGCCCCCGAGCCTCCAAGTACTCGAGCGCCTCCGGACTCTCCTTCAAAGTCTCGCGGTAAAAGCCCACCACCTGACGCAACAGCTCAGCGTCCTCCGCGTCAGATTCCACCACCGCCGGCAACGCCGCCTTCTTCACCACCTCGTCACCGTTGGCCGTCGGAAGATCCGCCCGCAGAAGCTCCACCGCATGGCGAAACGACACCCCGCGATCCCGCATCACCCAATCAATAGATGAACCCCCAGCCTGGCAGGCCCCAAGGCAATGCCAAAGATTCTTCTCCGGCGAGACCACCAACGACGGCTCCCGATCGTCGTGAAACGGGCAAAGCCCCAAAAGATCTGCACCATGCCGCTTCAGCTCCACACCCCGAGCCGCCGCCAGGCGCTCCACCGACACCTCCCGCTTCAGCCGCTCCACCTCGGCATCCGGAATCCGCGCCACGATCAGAGCCCGTCCGCCCGCTCGACCACTAGGCGATCATCTTCCACCACCACGCGCACCTTCGCGCCAATCTCGAAACCAGCCGCCTCCAACCACTTCCCCGACAACCGCAAGAACGGCACCGGCTCGTAGTAGCGAGTGCTCGGCCTACAGCTGAATTTCGGAATGTAGAGCGACGTCGGGCAGAGCCTAGACACGGTCAGAGTGCGGGTCGTCATGGGTTTCTCCTTAGCTCAAAAAGCTGTCAAGAATCTCTTGTGCTATGCTGAAGATAGCATATTAGATACCTACAACCAAGCCTATCTGTTTGGGGATTTAGAATGAGCCGACCAGTAATTTCCGGGATTTTCGTCATGGAATTCGCACAACGGCTCAGCAAACTCCGCAAAAGAAGAGGCTTAACACAGCAAGCACTCGCCGACAGTGTCGGCATTCATGTGGTGCAGGTTCGACGGTACGAAGGCGGCTCGTCGCAGCCGAGCCTCGACGCTATTCGGAAGCTCTCGATTGCTCTGAGCGTGAGTGCAGATGAGTTGCTCTTCGATGCCGAGGAGAGAGGGCCGAGCGATGACCTGCGACTTCAATTTGAGGCCATCGCGCAATTCGATGCTGAATCTAGGATGGTTGCCAAAACCGTGCTCGACGGCCTCATCCTGCAACATCAGGCTAGACGCCTAGCCTCGGGACAATAAGTCCAGACGCACGAAAGCCCGGCTCATGCCGGGCTTTCTCCAGTACTGTGATGCAGCTACTCAAAGCTGATCGAGCAACTCCAAAACCTCTTCTTCAGATAATTCGAATTCGGAACCTTCTTCCATTGCTACAAGACGCATAACAGTCGCGTCGAGAGCTGGATCCAAGTCTCGCCCTTTCTCGAAATAGATCTGGAAAGCTCTCTTAGCGAGCCTGATTGGCTCGTATCCGCTAGCCAACTCAGCCTCAACCTCGGCTTTTAGTTCTAGAGCACTGTAAGTCATTGGAGTTCGCTCTTTGTGGGCGGGAAGTGTGGGGCATCAAGAACTTGGCCATCAATCGTTTTGGGATGAGTTCGCACAACCTCGCCAGCATGATCATAGCTTTCCATCCATTGACGAGTTTGCCCAGTCTGCGGATTGTATTCGGTTACGAATGAGGCTCCGCGTGTGGGCCCTTCCTTTGAGGCTGCTACTTCTTTTGTGTAATAGCGGACTCGGCCATCTGGTAGTTCCCTGACACGAGCAGCATTCTGCTGGGCCTTTTGAAGGCCCGACAACTTCGATCTCAACGCTGATTGAGAATTGACATTATGGGCCGCGTCACCCGCTGTTCCCCTTGGGACTTTGCCTAAAGCCTTCTTTTTAAGATACCTTTTCGCCTTCTCTTTGCCCAGCAAGAACAAGGCACCATACCCAGAAGCCGTACCAACTTTATCACTTACAAGGATGCTCGTCTCAGCCGTGGTCTGCACTGCTTCGAGAGTTGCTTCTCCGACCTCGGCTAATTTGGCCGTTTCCGCCTTGGCCAAGGTGCCTCCAGTGGAATCCAGACTCTCCGTCGATCGACGATCTTTGGTGACTTCTTCATGTTTCTTTCCGAGGTCCCGCCACTTATTCTTGGCGGTCTCCAGGCTATCGAAACCTTCTTGAGCCCAATCGGTGATGACTTGCCAGATGGAGCGTTCTTTTTCCTCCAGTGCGGCGTTGGGATCCGCTACTCCGGACTCTGCAGCAGATTTCGGCGGTTGAGCGATCTTGCCAGCCTCCGAGGTGTCGGTAACGATCCATCCCTCGGGGATCTTTTCACCATGCTCAAATAGCCGGGGTCTTGGCTCGAACAAATCTGTCTGCTTTTCTCCCGACCTCCCCGTCGGATCGATCCACACCGTGGGGTTTTGATACGCATACAAATACCGATGCAAGGACGGCGGATTGTTCGGATCCCCCTCCACCGGATCATGACTCAAGAACCTACCGATCTCCGGGTCGTAGAACCGTGCTTTGGCGTAGACCAGGCCACTTTCGGCATCGGTTTCGTGGCCGGTGAAGCCGAAGACGTTGCTCTGGTTGCCGACTTCGTGTCGGCGGTTGCCCCAGGCGTCATAGCTGTATTGACCCAGCAGCGAGCCGCCTTCGGTGGTTTGGCCGACGACGCTGCCTAGGGCGTCGTGCAGGTAGAAGCTGCGGCCTTCGGTGGGGTGGTGGACGCTGAGGAGGCGATCGGGGCCGTATTCGTAGGTGATCGTGCCTTCGCCGGCGTCGTGGCGTTGCAGCACGCTTTGGTCGTCGTAGAGGTATTGGGTTTCTCGGTCGGTGTATTTGCTGATGCGCAGGCCGCGGAAGTCGTAGCCGTAGGTGCCGACCGGGGTGCCGTTTTCTTCGATTCTGGCGATTTGGTTGCGGCTGGTGACGGTGAAGGCGGTGACGTTGCCGTTTTTGGTTTTTGACAGTTGGTTGCCGTTGGCGTCGTAGATGTAGGCGACGTTCTCGGCCGGGTCGAGGCTGTGGAAGATAGCTTCGATTTGATCCCTGGCGTCGTAGGCAAAGGTTTTGACGTAGGGATCGCCCGCGGTGGGGATCACGGATTCGGTGAGCCGGTTGCCGGCTTTGTCGTAGCCGTAGGTGACGGCTTCGTCGGGGTAGACCGCCGAGGTCAGGCGATCCGCCAGGTCGTAGCCGTAGGTGGTGAGCTCGCTGCCTCGGCCGTATTGGAATTCTGTTTGCTCCAGACGGTTGCCGTTGTCGTCGTAGACGTAGTCGTAGGACGAGATCAGCAGCTCGCCTTGGTGATGACGGATGGACTTCAGGCGGTTGGCGAGGTCGAAGGTGTAATCGATCTTGGTGCCGTTGGGGTAGTCGACGGATTTGAGCCGGCTGTTGGCGTGGTAGCCGTAGGTGGTGAGGCCGCCCGCGGTGGTGACGGTTTCGAGGCGATTCAGGTCGTCGTAGGTGTAGGTGGACGATTGACCCGGGGCTTGCAGGCTGGTGCGGTTGCCGTTGGCGTCGTAGCCGTAGGCGATGCGACGGGCCCAGCGGTCGGTGACGGTTTCGAGGCGATCGAAGTCGTCGTAGGTGTGGACCGTGGTTTGCACGGCGGATTGGCTGAAGGTCTCGTCGACCTGGACGAGGTTGTGGTTGCCGTCGTAGGTGTTTTCCGTTTGCAGCAGGTGATCCGCCAGCAGACCCGGTTCTTGGGCCGGGTAGGTGCGAATCCTCTCGCGGTTGAGGGCGTCCCAGGTGGAGTCGAAGAGCTGACCCTTGGCGTCGGTGAAGGTGTCGATGTTGCCGTTGGCGTCGTAGGTCCAGATCTCCTGGCTCGGCTCGGACTGGTTGGCGGTTTGGGGGTAGATCCGCCGGGTTCGACGATTGAGCTCGTCGTAGACGAATTCCGTGCTGCGACCTTCGGCGTCGTCCACGAAACGAAGGTTGCTGTTTTTGTCGTAGGTGTAGGTGGTGGTGGCGTTTTGGGCCCCGCCGTCGGCGCCGCCTTGGGTCACGGTCACCTTGTGTAGACGGCGGGCGGCGTCGTAGGCGAAGGTCTGGACGCCGGATTCCGGGCGTTCCAGGGTCAGGCGATCGCCGTTTCTGTCGTAGGTGAAGCGGGTGGTGGCGAAACGGCTCGCCTCGACTTCTAGGCTGAGGGTCTCTTGACGGCCGCGTTGATCCCAACCGAAGCGGGTTTCTTTTTGGTTCGCATCGAAGGTGTGGGTGCGATTGCCTTGTAGGTCGTAGAGGTGTCGGGTAACCGACGCTTCGGGACGATTTTCTTCCAGCACCAAGCCGCGCTCGTCGTAGACGAATCCCGTGGTGTGGCCGTTGGCGTCGGTGACGAAACGCGGGTTGCCGATCGCGTCGTACTCGGTGGTTTCGATCGTCAGATCCGCGCGGCGGGTTTCGACCCGGCGGTTTTCCTTGTCGTAGCCGTAAACCGTGGAGATGCCCCGGCCGTCGATCATCGACAGGCGGTTATCCGCCGCGTCGTAGGTGTAGATCTGGGTCAGGCGGATTCCGTCGACCTCGGGCTCCGTGCGACGGGTCAGGCGATTCAGGTCGTCGTAGAGGAAATCCACGGTGTGACCGCGACGGTCCTGCTCGGCCAACACATTGCCCACGGCATCGTAGGTGGTGATCGTGGTGTAGGCGAAGGGTGCGGGATCCGTGGTGCGCACCCGACGATTCAGGGTGTCGAATTCGAAGGAAGCGGTGCGGCCGAGGGGATCTTTTTCCTCCGTGATGTTGCCCGCCACGTCAAAGGTGCGGACGATCTCGCGATCCTCGGGCAGCTGCTGCTGGTACTGACGATCCAAGGCGTCGTAGGCATTGACCGTCACGTGGCCTTCGCCGTCGGTCTCGGTTTTGACGTTGCCTCTCGCGTCGTAGGTCCACGAGCCGATGGCGCCGAGCAGATCCGAGCTCGACAAGCGACGATTCAATCCGTCGTAGGTGTGTTGGATCACGTTGCCGTTGGGGTGATCCTCTTGCACCACGTTGCCCACCCGGTCGTAGGTCAGCTCGGTGATCGCCCACACCACCTCGTCGCGGCCCCGTTGCAGGCGCTCGCGGGTTTGGGTCCGCCGATTCAGGGCGTCATAGTCGTATTCGATCACCGAGCCTCGGGCGTCGGTGGTGCGGATCACGTTGCCCACGTCGTCGAAGTCGGAGAACGACGTCTCCCCCTCCGCGTCGGTTTGGCTGACCATCCGGTTCGCGGCGTCGTAGGTGAAGGTGCGGACTTGATCGCCGCTGGGCGTCAGCTCGCCGACGGCTTCGGAGTTGACCAGGATGGTCTTTTCCAGATTTCCGGCGCCGTCGTAGAACTGACGGGTCACGCGCAGACCGCCACCCTCGGAGAGCTTGATTTGGCGGCCCAGGCCGTCGTAGGTCCAGGCTGTTTCGCGATTCAGGGGATCGGTCTCGGAGATCTTCCGGCCCTCGCCGTCGAATTCGAAGTGGGTGATGAGGATCTCGGTCTCGTTCGTCACCGGGTTGAAGAGGGTCTTCTCCTCCCGCCGTGGACGATTCAAGTCGTCGTAATCCGGCCAGGCCTTGACCCGCGGCTTGAAGCTGGGATCGTTCGAGTCAAAAAGGGTCTCCAGAGTCGGATTGCCGACGGCGTCGTGCTCGTAGTCCGTGACTCGACCCAAGGGCTCGATGCGTTGGTCCAAGCGGCCCGCTTCGTCGTAGATGAAGATCACGTCGTGGCGCGGTGAGCCGTTGCCGAACCACAGGCTTTCCAGCAATTTGTTGCCTTCACCGTCGTATTCGAAAACCTTCTTGCCCTGCTCCGCGTCGGTGATTTGCACCACCCGGCCTTCGAGGTCGAAGTCGGTGATCGTCTGCCGACCCTCGAAGTCGGTGGTCGTGCGCCGGCGGTTGGCATCGTCGTATTCGAACTTTTCCCAGGAGATCAGCTCTCCCACGGCACTGCCGCCTTGCGGCCAGCCACTTTTATAACTTCTGCGCACAAACACCCGGTCCAGGGTGTCGTAGTCGATGACCGTATAACGACCCCGGGGATTCCTTTGGCCAATCAACCGCCCCCGCTCGTCGGTCAGGTTGTTCGTGGTGTGGCCCAGGGCATTGCGGCTTTCCTCCACGAAACCGTGCTCGTCGTAGAGGAAGTGGGTGGTGTGGCCGCGACCGTCGGTGGTGGTGAGCCGATCCCCGAACCCGTTATAGGTGTGGCTGACGGTCACCACACCGCCGGGTCGGTCGTCGGCGGTGCCCAGCTCGGTCGACTCCGACTTCAGGTTGCCCTTCGCATCGTAGGTGTAGGTGGTGACGTGACCGTTGCGATCGGTTTTGGTGCGGACCCGGTTCTTGAGATACGGCGGATCGAATTGGCTTTCCGGGTAGTAGGTGTAGGCGACCGTCCACGGACCGGTAGTCTCCGTCCGCACGTTGCCGTGTTGGTCGTAGGTGAAGCCCGTGAGGACTTGGTTCGCGTCCGTACGGTCCTTCATCAGGACCTCGTCGAGATCCCAACTGACGAAGCTCGTGTGATCCAACGGGTCGGTGATCGAGGTGACGGCGCCGTAGTCGTTGAAGGTGTAGGTGGTGGGTTGCCCCCGCCGATCCGTGACCACGGTGGTGGCGGATCCACCGCGAGCCAGCAGCTCAGCTTCGTCGTAGTCGAAGAGCATGGGCGGATGGCCGGAAGCCTGGGCCTCGGGGGTGCGCAGCTCGGTGACCATCAGGCTTTGTTTCGTACCTTGATGGCCGCCGATCGGCGCCACTTGGTAGGTGTAGCTCGTTTGGGCGCCGGTGACCAGGTCCTCCACCCGATCGAGCACGTGGCGCACGGTGTAATTCCAATCAGGCTGAGGCGAGTAGTCGTAACGCTCGGCGCGGGCGCCCTCTTCGCGGCTCGCGGTGACCAGGTGGCCGTAGCTGTCGTATTCGAAGTCCATGCGCAGACCGCCGGGACCGGTGACGCTGGTGATCACCGTGCCCTGCCAGGCGACGAAGCTGGCCACGGTGTATTCGAATTTCAGGGATCGATCCGTGGCGTCGGTGACTTCTTGCAGCTGCAAGCCGTCGGAGGCGACGCCATAGGTCAGCTTGACGGTATTGCCGTTGGGATCAGTGATCGAGTCCAACGCCCAGGTCGCCTGCTCAACGCCGGGCACGTAGTGGTAGCGGTTGCCCGAGAGGGTGTAGTAGTCGAGGCTGCCCTCGTCGGCGTCGACGATCAGGGAGCCGTGGTAGCCGTTGAGCGCCTCCAGCTCCACCAGACCCGACGTGGGGGCGCCGCCCATGTCGAATTGCATGCCCGAGCCTTCGCCGCCGGAAATCGTCAGGATGCCGCAGTTGGAAAGGTGGGCCGATGAGCTGTAGTTGTGGCCCCAGCCGATGCCCAAGGGTCCGTGGTCGGCGCCGTTGGTGGACGAGTAGGTGCGACGGAATTCCAGGGATGGGCCGCGGCCGGGCACCTCGAAGTCCTTACGGCTCAGGCTCAGAGCGCCGTTCCACAGGTCCACCCCTTCGATCAGGGTGTGGCCCAGGGGCAGGCTATCGCTCGACGCCACCCGGGAGAAGGCCCGGGCGCGGCGGGTTTCCACGGTGCCGTCCTCGGCCTCGGCGCGCAGAATCAGCTCGTAGTCGCCCTGGGGCAGATCCTCGACGGTGATCGTGCTTTCGTGGATCAGGGTGACCGGGGGGCCGTCGGCCACCGGGCCAGGGCCTTCCGCTTGGAAGGATTGTTTGAAGATTTCGACGGCGTCGCCGAATTCTTTGTCACCCGAGGTATTCAAACCGTCGATGCGGCGGGCGTTGAGGCTTACCTCGGCGTCGCGCACCAGCTGGAAGGAGAAAATGTCGGACGTGGCACAGCTGCGGCGCTGGGCCAGGTCGATCGTCTGGGAGACGGAGACGCTGGTGTCGGCTCGGCGGATGACGTTGCCGTCGAGGTTGATGGGCCTACGTGCCACGTCGATGTCGTCGGCTTCGGGGGCCACCTCCCAACGGGTGCCGGGATTGACCACCAGCTGAAGCTCGTGTTGCCAGGACGGGTCGAGCTTGAGGCCCCTGGGGAAGACGGCAATGCCCGTGCTGGCGCTCTTGGTGGTGCCGCTCGTGACGCCGGGAAGCTGTGAGCTGGTCGGCTCGCCCAAGGCCCAATAGACTGGATTGGCGACCCCTTCGCTCAGATTGACCGCCACCCGCAGCGGCACGTAGGACCCGGGCTCGATGGAGTACTCGACCTCGATCGGCTCCTTGGTGCGGCCCTCCTCGTCGAGCTCGATGCTTTCCGGTCGAATGTCCGTGATGACCGGTCGGATCACCGTCATCTCCAAGGCGAGCTCCGAGTCGAAGGTGAGCTCTCTTTGATAGCGGGTATCCCCTTGGCGCAGCTCACCCTTGTAATCCGGATACTGCCACCAAGGATAGACCTGTGCGCTGGTGTGGAGCACGAGCGATCGCGGCGCCGAGCCGCCGGTCACAGAGTAGTGAATCCGCGGATCCGCACCGACAGGGGGCGATACCTGGACGCCCGTCGGAGCAGACCCTTCCGGCTCGATCACCTCCGCTCTGGTGCTCGAATCTTCGGGATCGATAAAGCTCGGACGCCAAACCCAGGCATTGTCCCTACACACGTAGGATCGCTGGAAGTTGCAGCGCTGACCGATGATCGAGGATGGATAATCTAGGGAACAGTTGCATTCGGTATCGGGATCATTGTCGCTGCAGCCCTCGGAACAGCTCGTCTCCACGTCCGAGATGGGGACCAGTCGATCTCCGTCAAACACTTGGAATATGCCGAAGAGACAACCCGGCATGGGCATGGTGCGATCTCCGTAACTACATAAATCCCACATCCGTTTGCACGGGTCGCACCATTCGCCGTCGGGCGGCGAGCTGCAAGAGCAATTGGGGTAGTCCACTCCCCCCACGTTCAGCTCCGACTGCTCTTCGTCGCAATAGGGGGTACCGATAGCTCGGCAGCTTGCGTCCTGGAGGGTGTAATGGGCCAAGATCAACGGTGACGACGGGGTCGACCCCACGCCCACCGCCGAGAAGGTCTCGCGGTTCTCCCAGGTGTGGAGCAGGTAGCCGAACACGAAGCACGGATTGCCCGGGGTGACCTCGGGGTCGTAGGCCGACGAAATGGTCACCAAAAACGAGTAGTAGAAGTCTTCCGTGCTCAGCTTCGGATCTTGCGATGGTGGTCCGGCGTAAAGATCCGCGCACACCTGCTCGAAATTCGCCTGAGCATCGCCCGAATCCAACCGTTCCTCGCACGCCGCATCCGCTTCGTGGGAACGCCGGGTGCCGACCTCGTATTGGACCCACGAATTGCCTGGGATCACGCCCACCGCGGCGGTGCCGTCGCTGCGGCTCTTCACCGTTTTGAGGGTCTTGCCGCAATCTCCCGTGCTCGGAGTCCAAGACGGGCAATCGCCAGGCAACCCTGCGGAGCCGACGGTGGCGTCGAAAAACGTGGCCAGCTGGATATCGTCCTCGTCGGGAACCCAACAGCTTTCGGTGCGTCCTCCGCCTTGGACCGGAATATCTACGTAACCCTCCCAATAGCCGTCGGCAAACACCGTATATTCCGCGTTGGCCACGGGATTGTCGAAGGCGTCCACCGCCTTCAGCTGCATGGTGTCACTCCACAACCCCAGAGTGGACTCGAAGTATTCGTTGCCGGAATAGCGCGGATCCCGATTGGTGCGCTCGTAGCTCACGACCTCGTCAGGGAAGCCGTAGGCCACCAGCGGACGAGAGAGATCCAGGTCACCGGAACGACTCTCGACAGACGCCCGTATCTGATTCTGGAGCACTTGAAAGCTGTAAGTGTCCTCAGCGTCGCGCCGAAGAAACGCCGGTTGATCCGCGGTGCGGGTTCCCGATTCGAGCCGTACCACGGCCCTGCCGAGACCGTCACTTTGCACCGCCAGAATCGTGTCCGCACGCGTGCCCGAGCGCAGCTCGCCGTCGCCGCTTTCCAATTCGAAGGTCACCGTCGCGCCTTTGACCGGTCGACCCGCGCCGTCGAGCACCAACACGCCGATGGGCTCGTCGAAGAGCTGGCCGACGGTGCCGAATTGGCCGTCGAGCTCCCACAGGGGCTCGATCAGCTCCGTGGCCAAGGGGTCGAGGTTGGGCTGCTCTGCATAGGGATCCTCCAGGGGCTCGGAGACGTCCGGATCCCAATCCGACGGGTTGATGGTGGTCACACCGCCGGCCGCCGGGATGTCCACCAAATCGCCGGAAAGAAAATACCCCTGGCCCCCGGTCGACGGATCCCGCACGTGCCAGACCGAGCCCCGCCACTCGTTGAGCTCCACCTCGGCGACGGGCACCTCCACCGTCGCGCCGGCCGCCAGGCTCGCCGACACCTCCGAGACCACCGAGGCCGGTAGGTCCAGGATCGAGAGGTCGTCGCCGGGCTGGAGCGTGGCCACGGCGATGCCTTGATCCCGCGCCAGACCCAAGCCTTTGTCGGCGGAGATCGACTCTACTCCAAGGATGTCCTCGAAGAGGCTGTGCTCCAAGGCCGAGCCCTGCAAGGCCGACAGCCGGCGCCAATCGCTGGTGGACGCAGGCGCGCTAGATGCCAGCCACATGGGCTCAGCGACGCGCAGGGCGGCGTCCATTTCCACACCTTGCCAGTCCAGATCCGCCGGCAGACCCGCCAAGAACCGCACCCGCACGCGATTGGACACGAAGACCACGGACGGCACGGGTCGACGCAGGCTCATGCCCAACCAGCGGGCCAGCTCGTCCTCGCCCGCGTCCCAGGCCGCGCCGTAGCGTAAGGCGAGCTGGGCCAGCAGACGGGCCGACAGACTCTCCGTGTCCGCGGCGTCGTCACCCGCGTCCAGGTAGGGGGCCGTGCGCGGACCGCCGAGGGCGATGGCCGTGTAGCTGCCGGAAATCAGGCTGCGACCCGTACGCTCCGTGCCCCAGGCGCCGATCAGATCCAGATCCAACCGATGGGGCACACCCATCTCCATGGGCTCGCCCGTGGCCACGGCCCGACCGTCTACCTTGAGCACGGGCCGCACGCGGATCAAATAGGCCGGCACCGAGCCCAGCCCGCCCAGGCTCGCCGACAGCCGATGGTCGTCGACGGTGGCGGGCACATAGGACAACGTCACCCGTCGGCTCACCACGTCTCGCAGGGGCAGAGTCGCGTCGAGCAGGGCGGGCGATCCCTCGGCTTCCCCGGCGCGCACGATCCAACGGGCCGTGGCCGGAGCCACGCCCACGATCTCCGAGCCTCCGGTCGAGGGCAACTCAGCCCATTCACCGAGCACCTCCACCACCTCGTAAGGCAGGGTCGACGGCAGGATGCCGAGCCGTTGGGGCACTTGACGACGGAAACCCAAGGCATCCCGCCAATCGGGATCGACCTCGCCTTGGTGGAAGAGATGGCTTTCCACCCGGGAGCGAAGCATCTCAAGGGGGAGCTCGCTTTGTTGCGTCGACAAGTAGTCCTGCCGGAACGCCGAGGCGTCAAAGGACATGGCCTCCAGCACGGTCGACCGTTGGGTCTCGAAGGCGGTCCATGACGGATCCAGGGGTAGCCAGGTTCGACCGGAAAAATCCACCACCGAGCCGCGATAATTCGTGTACGGCAAGTGCGCGGCCACCCACACGTGCTCCAAGCGCATGGCCGCTAGACGTCCGCCGCGGATCACCGGCTCGTGGGCCACGCCGGAACGCGCTAGAGCCGTGGGCACCCGGTCCGTGACCACACCGAGATCGGCCGCCAAGCGCTCGATCGGCACCTCGATCACCCCGTGCACGAAACGTGCGGCACCGCCCGAGGCTCGCAGCAAGGCCACCAACAGGCTCGCTTGATCCACGTCGTTGCCGAAACCCGAGCGCAGGGTACCCTCCGCCCCTTGAATCGATCCAGCGTAGGTCTCCAGCGCAATGTCGTTGCGCACGAATTCGTAGATCGCCACGTAATCGTGACCCAGCTCGGCGGCTTTGGCCATGACCGCCTCCGACAGGGGCGCCGTGGCCGTGGACCGCAAATCCTCGGGACCGGAAGATGGATCGCTCGCGTCCAGGTACACCGGCACCACCGACGCGCCCGTGGGCAACGCCCGAGCCCCCAGCTCCGCCGAGCGATAGGGCAAGAGCCCGGCCCGCAAGGTGCCCGTGGACGACCATGACATCAGGTCGTCGAGCCCTTGGGCGACCAGGTCTCGGTCCGCTTTGGAAGGTTGGGGCTTGGAAAGCGCGTCGATCACCGGATCCAGCCGATGCTCATAGGCCTGACGGGCCGCTCGCAACCGCTCCAAACCCACGGACGAGCCCTCGGCGCTCAGCACCCGCTCCAGCTGATCGAAGCGTCCGCGCACCAGAAGATCCGCGGCCCGCAGCTCTTGGATCGCTCGCTCGAACCTCGTGCCCCCCGCATCCGCCGACGCCGCCCGCACCGATTTCACGGCCTGGCCCAACGCGTCGATCGCCCGGCTCTCGCGACGGTCTTTGCCGACTCGACGCGCCTTGCCGGCGGGCTCATCGAACTCGCCGGGCTCGGCCGACTTCTTCGACAACGCGTCCAAGCGATTCGAAACGTCTTCGCCTCGGGCGAACGCCTCGAGCAGGGACGACCTCGGGGAAAGCACGGTCGAAACCCCGGGATCCGCACCATCGCCAGAGGGTTGGGCCGCGACGGGCAAGCAGGCGAGGAAAGCGAGGCCCATGGCCGGCCATCGAGCCGACCCCCCAACGAACGTCGAAAACAGCTTAGAGCGGAACATCAAGGCACCTCCTGGCAAACGAGAGCGTCATGCAGGCTATCTACAAGGGTGGAAATATCGGAATTGGAGGACATGGATAGGGCGGAGCCACCGGTGACCCGGGCTCCGTAGAGCACGATCTCCTCGTGGTACGTCCCGAGCTCGAGCCCATCGCCGAGCAACGCCACGCCGTGGGCGGCCAAATCCCATTGGGACGCGGCCAAGTCGTCGAGGGCGGCCATGGTGTTGGCCAAGGGCTCGCCGTCGAAGGTGTCGAGATCGCCGTTGAATCGACCGAGCCAGGCCACCTCGCCCCAAGGCCGGAACAGGCCTTGCGAATCGAGCAAGGAAATCGCCTGAACATGATTCAGGTGATAGGCCGCGGGGCCGAAACCATTGCGGTCGATGTTGGGCAGACCGTCGGTCAACCAAATCAGCACCGGACGACGACCCTCGGTGACCGACGCCGCAATCAGCTCCCGGATCCGATCCACGGCGATCGACGTCGGGGTCGAGGCCAGGTTCGGCACGTCCGCGATCGACAGACCCGCGACCGCGGACCCTACGCTGCCCAGGTCGTTCGTGATCGGCACCACCTCGGCGACGCTTTGGCTCAGGTTGTAGGCGGCATCGTCGCTGCCCGCGAAGGTCACCAACGACGCCCGGCTGTCGGGCAGGTCCACGCTCAATCGACCGTGTAGATCCGCCAGCAGATCCCGCGCCGCATCGAGCTTGACCGCGCTGCCGTCGGCGAGATCGGCCTTCATGCTCTGGGACAAATCCAAGAGGTAGAAGAAGTCCAACGGCTCGTCGGCGTCACAGCTCGGCTCGAGGCCGGGATCGACCAACGGCAGGTCGTTGCGATGGCACAGGCGGAAGTCATCGAAATCCGCGGCCAAGGCTTGTTGAGGATCGTAGGACGCCACCGCCATGCCGGCCATCACCGGGCCCGCCATGGGCACCTCCACGGTGCCGCCGGCGGCCCCCAGGGGATCGACCCACTCGAGACCGTCGCGAGTGTAGGACACCGTCCACAGATCACCCCGACGGGTGAAGGCCACCCGCACCGGCAGACTGACGTTCTGCACCGTGCTCGCCAGCTCGGTGGCGACGCCTCCGTCAGCCGAGCGAACGTCGAATTGCAGGGCCGGCTGCCCCGTGGGGAAGTCGGGGATGTACATGGCCATCAAGCGCGCGGCGTCTGCCGCCGCCGAGCTGCGGACCATCAAACCCGCCTTGCGATATTGACCGCCGAAGTCCGACGGTAAATCGACGATATCGACCTCGACCCGGAAGTCGCCGGTGGTCTCACGGAAGGCGAAGACCCCGTTGTCGTCGCCGTGGTAGAGGCTCGAGCCGTTGCCGCTGACCCGCAGATGTCCGTCGACTTGGGACATGCCGCCGAGATCCGCGTCACCCAGCTGAGCGAGCTGCCAGCCCGTAGCCGGCTCGACCTCGAAATCATCCGTGGCGCAGCGCAGGGTGTCGAGGCTGCGCACCGGCGTCAGGGTTCGATCTCCCAAGGGCTCGGTGTCGGGATCGTCGGTGAAGACGTCCGCCACCTCCAGGCTGGTGACCCGGCCTTGGGCGGCAATCCAGGTGCGATCCACCGGCAGGGCGGGTTCGACGTCGATCTCAAACGTGATCGTCGCGGTATGGCTCGCCCCCAGGGTTCCGAGCTCGATGTGCAACGCGGTCAAGGCCGACATCTCCGCCACCATCTCAGTGACTACAGTGCCGTGGCTGGTGATGGTTGAAGAGGGCACGGCCGAGACGCCTTCGATCGGCTCCACGCTCACCTCGACCTCGGTGGCCGCGCCGTCGCCCAGATTGTGGACGTCGAGCGCGTAACGGATCCGATCCCCGGGACCGGCGAATCCGTCGCCGTCCACGTCCACCCACAAGGCGTCCGTGAGGGTGGCGTAGAGGATCGGATCGCCCTCCTGGACCGTGAAGATCACGGTGGTCGAGGCCGAGTTGCCGGCCGCGTCCAAGGCGTTGACTTGCAGGGTGTGCTCACCGGCGAGCTCCACCAGGGTGCCGGAGGCGAAGGGCTCGCCATCCAAGGTGGCGGTGACGCTCACCCCGTGGGCGTCGCTGACCTGGAAGATCGGCGTCACGGCCGAGCCGTAGACCCCGCCGTCCTCCACGCCGAGGATCTCGATCACCGGCGGGCTCAAATCCACCACGAAGGTCACCGGCTCCGCCGAGCCCTGGTTGCCCGCGGCATCGAAGGTCCGCGCCTCCAGGGTGTGCTGCCCTTCCAGCAGACCCGCGAAGCTCAAGCTGGAGAGGGAAGCCCCGATCTCGGTCGCCCGGCCCCATTGGCCGCCGTCGAGCCGGATCTCGACCCGATCGATGACGCTCTCTTGATCGTTCACCGACACCTCGACGGTGATCGTCGAGCGGCTCAAATCACCGTTTTGGGGAGACACGATGGCCACCACCGGCGCCGCTTGATCCTCCAGATCCAGGCCCAAGCCGTCGATCACCACCCAAGCATCGCCGGACGGTCCGGGGGTCAAAGCTTCGAAGGTCAGCAAATAGGCTCCTACCGCCAGTCCCTCGGTCGGCAGATCGAGCGCCCCCGTGGCCGAGCCCGGGAACGGATCCAACAGCTCTTGGTGAATCACCGCCGTACCGTCGGGATCGTCGGCGCTTCGCAGCACCCAGCGGAGCTCGAGCTGATCGAGGGCCGTGCCCGCGACCTGCGTCAAATTCCATTCGAGCGGAATCGCCTCGCCCGACGGCACCGCGTCGAGCCACCCGGAGGTGCTCGCCAGGCCGACACTGCCGGTGAGGTCGAGCTCGGCCTCGGACACCACGAAGGTCGTAGACGCGGAGGCCAAGATCTCCTCGCTTTGGCGCAGCTCGGTTTCCACCTGGTACTCGCCGATCCCGTCGGCGGTCCAGAAGTCGGCGAAGCTGCCCACCGAGCCCGGCAATAAGATGCCCGGGGCATGGACGAAGCTCGCCACCTCCGTGAGGTCGGCGGCCAGCACGACCGTCCGCATCTCGAGACCCTGGAGCAGGGCGTTGCCTTGGGCGTAATCCCAAGCGGATTCGATCCGCACCGCGGCAGCCACCGGATAGGTCGAGCGGTCCGAGGTGACCCGTGCGGTCAGCTCCACGGACGGCAGAATCGAGAAATCTAAGCTGTCCGTGGCCACCGGCGAGCCGTCCTCGGCGACCAAATCCGCCACCAAGGTATAGGCACCGGCGTAGGTGCCGCCGACGGGCCATGGGAAGCTCAGCTCCACGGTCTGGCCCAGCTCGAGCTCGCTCACCCCTTGGCGACCGAGGTCCGCCACCTCATAACCTTCGGTGTCGAGCACCCGCAGGTCCGCGTGACCGGACCACGGCTCGGCGGCGGTTTGTTGAATTGTGACTGTCGCCCTCACGGTTTGGTCCATGGCGTAGACGGTGCCGTCGGTGCTCAGGGTCATTTCCGGACCGTCACCTACCTCGATTGCCCGCACCTCCACAGACGCCAGGTTGTTGGCCTCGTTGCTTTCAAAGACCACAGCCGCGATGTCGACTCCGCCGGCCACCGTATAGGTTCCCGCCGTCGGCGCCTGCCAGGTGAAGGACAAGGTTTCGAGCGCGCCGACGGTCAAGGCGCCGATCCCCTGCTCGCTCGCCAGCTCGACGAAGAAATCGTCGGGGCCGCTGACCACCAGGGTCAGATCGGTCGCTGCGGCGTCGGCCGGTCCGTGATTTCGGACCAGGGCCGTGACCCGAACCTCGCCACCCGCCCACAAGGTGGACGGCACGGCGTAGAGCTCCAGCTCGAGATCCGCGGGATCCGGATCCGGCGGACCGCCGCCGTCGTCTCCGTCGTAGATCACTAGGATCGGATCCGATTGAGAGCTGCCGACCGCCGCCACGAGGTGGTTCTCCCCTTGGATCAACGGCACGTCCGCCAGCTCCCATCGGCCGAAGGGCTCGATGCGGGCGGGGTAAACCTCGTCCATGAAGAAGAAATAGCCCGATGGGGCCCAATGGGCGCGATTACGGCCGTTTCCGTCGGAGTTTTCCACCAAGGAGTCGACCTCACCGGTCGCCAAATCGACGATCACGATGTAGAGCCCCTCACCGGCCTCCTCCACCCACAATTGGCGGCCGTCGGGCGTCCAACCGAAGCGGGTTTGGGAGAATCGATCGAGCACCTGCTGACGGGTGCCGTCGGCCACGGTGTAGATCCAGCCGATCGGGGTGTCGGAGCCACCGCCTTCGCCGCCACCTTCGCCACCCTCGCCGCCACCGGACCCACCGGCTTCGGCGTAGAGCAGACGGCCGCCGTCGGGGGACCAATAGGGCATCACGCCGGCGGAGGTGTTGGCGGTCACCAGCTCGACGACGCCGGTGCCGACGTCGAGCACCTCCACGGAGGTGCCACGCATCCACACCAGACGTTGATCGTCGGGCGACCAAGCCAGACTTTCCAGATCGATGTTGAAGTAGCTCGCGCCCAGGTCGTGGAGCAGCTGCCAATCGTCCGTGGACGGATCGAAGAGCCACAATCCGGCGACCCCTTGAAGATCCGCGAGCACCGCCAGACGGCTGCCGTCGGACGACGGAACCGCCAGCTGAATCGCGCCGGCGGCCAATAGCTCCGTGGCCCCCGCCTCGATGTCGCCGTCGACCAAGCTAAGGCGTTGGATCTCGCCGTTCGCGGTGGTGAAAATCACCTGGTGCCCGGTGCCCGACCAACGGGCGCTGCCCGCCCCTAGATCCAAGTTGAGCCAAGAGCCGGTCTGATAATCCAACAAGACCTGCGGGTGACCGTAACCGCATTCCACCCACAGATACCGGCCATCGAAGGACGGCCAGATCGGGCTGGCGGGCTCCAAGCAGTAATAATTCATCGCCTGATAGTCGTTGGTCTGCCGCGGGCTCGCCGTGCCCAGGCTCTCGCCGTCGCGACGGACCTCGACGGTCACATTCCAGGCGGCTCGACCCGCCAGGGTTTGGGTGCCCTGCTCCGCCGTGAACGGGATGCCGGCCACGGTGGGATAGTGGAGGCTGGGCTCGGCCCCCACGGGCGCGGGCAAGATTTCCGACAGCTCCACCGACGGTGGACCCGCGTTGCCCAAGGCGTCGTAGGCGATCACCACGTAGTAGTAGCGCTGGTCGTAGAGCACCGTGTCGTCGATGAATCGCAAATAACCGTCCGTCGACTTGCGGCCTACTTCTTCGTAGGGCCCACCGGCCGTGGTCGAGCGCAGGATGGCGTAGACGTTGACCTCCGACCCCTCCGGCGCGTACCAATCCATGAAGATGGCGCCCATGTCCTCGGCCGCGGCGATGTAGTAAAGATCCGGCGCGCCGGGAAGGCCGACGGCTACCGTGACCGTCACCTCGTTGGACGGCTCGCTGCGATTGCCGGCGTCGTCCACGGCGATCACTGAGTAGCGATAGACGCCGTTCGGCCGGGAAACGTCGACAAAGGAGCTGGAGGCCGTCGAGGCGATTTCCAGGCCGTCGCGATAGAGCTCGAAGAGCACCGCGTCCACGGGCACATCCCACGACAATTGCACGTCCGCGTCCACCAACGAGGCTTGTAACACCGGCGGCTCCGGGGCCTCGACGTCTCCCACCGTGCGCTCGGGCGTGGCATCCGACCGCGGGCTTTCGAAGCCGGTGGTGGCCACAGCGCTGACCGTGTGGCTAAAGATGCCGTTGGCGATGGTGGTGCTCCAGGCTGTGGGATCCGTGGGCAGCAAAGGCCGTTCGGAGACCTCGAGCTCGGCCACCGCCGTCGCCAGCTCGCCGCCGTCGCCCTGGATCGCACGGACGATGGTCAGGCGCAGGGTATCGGTCCAATAAGCGTCGGTGAGCCTCACCGTCGAGATCGGTTGGTTGCTGCCGTCGATCTCCGCCAGGGTCACCCACGACGGTCCGTGGGCCGCTTCGAGCCGGAAGAGCCCGGCGCCGAAGAAGATCTCGGGATCCGCCGAGGACACGCCCCATTGGATCTCCACCTCGGACACCAAACGCGTGCCCGACAGCGGGATCTCGATCCACTCGCCCACCGCCAAGCCGTGGCGGGTGGAGGGATCACCGTCCACCGGCGAGGCCTGGGTTTGCCCTTGAAGGTCGATCACGGAGGCCAAAGGCACCCCTTGGTCGGCGAGCACGGGTTGGTCGTTTTCGAAGACGCGATATCCCACCAGGTCCGTTTCCGGGTTGGCGTTCCAGGTCAAAGAGACGTCGGCTCCCGTGCCGCTGTCGACCAAGGCCTGGGGTTGGCTGGGGGTATCGCCCCGCTGCACCCGGGCGAGGGCCGGCAACGAACGATTGCCGTCGTCGTCCACCAACACCACCGTCACCTCGTGGATGCCGCCCGCCGCGCCCAGCTCCGGCGCCAGATCGAGGGCGAGCTCGAAGCTGAAGGTGCCGATCTGCGAGGTCGGCGTGGTCCACTGCTCGCTTCCCGCGGGACGTGCCACGGAAATCTCCGCGCTGCCGGCCACGGGTCCGCTGCCGCTGAAGCTCACCCACGACGAACGGGTGGGGCTGAACGGCCGAGCCAGGGTCGGTCGATAGACCCGCGCGTCCGCGGTGGACGAGCGGTCGGCCTCGTTGTCGGCCACGTCCACGGCCACGATGCCGTAACGATGGCTACCTTCGGCGACCCCGTTCTCCGAATAGCTCGTGGTCGAGATCGGCGTGGCGGTCAAGCGCAGCCAGCCTTCCTCCACCAAACGCTCCACGTGGTAGCGCACCGTGGGGTCGTTTTCGTCCGCCTGCCAGGAGAGGCTGACGACATCGCCGTCCACCTGCGCGGTCAAACCTTCCGCCACCGCCGGTGGCAAGACGTCGGCATGGGTCACCGAGCGCGACGCGGGCGACGGATCCGTGTTGCCGTCGCCATCGGTGGCCACGGCCCGCAGCTCGTAATCGCCGAAGCTCAAGCCGAGCACCTCGGGATCGAGCTCGGCCAAGAAGGGGCGCTCACCGACCGTGGCCAGCTCGCTCCAGGCACCGCCGACGGCTCGCCAATCGAAGCGCACTTGGACATCGTCCTCGTCCGCCACCGTCACTTGCAAACTCAAAGGCAGCTCGAAGGAGGCACCGTCATCGGGCCGCAGCCACTCGGCGTGGGGCGCGCCGTTTTCGATCGTCGCCGAGCCCTCGTTCGACGGATCGCTCAGGTTGCCGGCCTCGTCCATGGCGTAAACCGAATAAACGAAGGTGCCGTCGGGCAGCTGTTGATCCGCATAGGTGGTGCCGGCGATCAAATAGGGCCGCAAATCACCGACCACCAAACCGTCCACATTGGCCAACCGACCGTCGCGATAGAGCAGATAACCCAACACGTCCGGCTCCGGCGAGGCGCTCCAGGTCGCGGTGATTTCCGTCGCACCCGTGGCCTGGGCGTCCAAGTCGGCGGGCGGCGACGGCGGCGCGTTGTCCACCGTCACCACGGACTCCACCGCGGCCTCGTTGCCTTGCAGATCCTCGGCTTCGAGGCGCAGACGCCACCGGCTCTCCTCCGCCAAGCCGAGGGTGCTCCATTGGGCCAGCTCGTCCACTTGCACCGGCACCGGCGAGCGACGCAGGAGCTGATTGGACGAGCCGTCCTCCGCGGAGAGCCACAACCGATATTCCAGGAGGTCGACGCTGAAGGCGCTGCCCCGGACATCCACCAGTGAACCGACCCGGGCGCCGTCGAGGGGTGCCAACAGGGAGACGTTGGGCGGAGTGAAGTCGATGTCGAGCACCACCGGCGCCGACGGCTCGCTTTCCCAGCCGGCGGCGTCCACCGCCTGCACCGTATATTCGTATTGACCTTCACCGAGCCCGGGATCGACATAGGACGGACCACCGGCCGGCGGCACCAGCACCGGCAGCGGCGCGCCGTCGCGGTAGACACGCCAACCCGTGACGTCGTCTTCCGGGGCTTCGTTCCAGCTGAGCACGGCGTCGCCCTCGGCGCCTTGCACCCGCAGCCCCGTGGGTGTGGACGGCGGACGGGTGTCGATGTGGAACGACACCTCGTGCTCGCTTTGCCAACCCGCCAAGTCTTCGACCCGCAAGCGCAAATCGTAGGCGCCGTCGGCCGGCAAATCGCTCCAGCCGCGCAGCTGGCCGACGGTGACCGGCTCGGTGCCCAGGCCCAGGGCGGACCAAAGCCCCGCGCCGGCGGGAGACAGCTCGAGCTCGAAAAGCCGGAAATGGTCGTCGGCGGCAGTGCCTTGGATCGCCGTCGGACCGGTGACGTAGGAGCCCTCGGCCGGGGCCGAGATCACCGCTTGGGGCGGCGTGGAATCCACCATCACCTCGGTGGCGGAGATGCCCACCTGCCCGGCGCGATCGGTGACGGTCAATCCCAGGCTGTAGGCGCCGTCCACCAGACCGGCGGGATTCCAGGCCGCCGACAGCTGATAACCCGCGGACGAGCCGCTCAGCTCGAACGGCACGGACATCGCGGAGCCGTCCGGGCCGACCGCCTCCAACAACACAGCTTGGGAGTCGTCGACATCCAAATATTGCTCGATCACCGTGGCCGTGACCTCGATCGGACCGGCCGCGGGACCGACCACCGTGGCCGGCGCGGGCGCCGTGATCGCGACCACCGGCGGCGTGGAGTCGACGGTGAACGACACCCGGGTCTCGCTCACATTGCCGGCGGCGTCGCGGGCTTCCAAGAGCAGTAGCCAAGGCCCTTCGGTGAGCTCGAGGGCCGTGGTCACCGCCGCGTCCTCTCCTTCCGCCAACACCTGCCAAGCCGGGGCACCGGCGCCCGAGGCCAACGATAGGGTCCAGGATTCCAGGTGCGGATCCTCGATCTCCGCGCCGGCCGCGGCCGCGGCGGTGAGGAATCCACCGTCCGTGGGGCTCGCGAAATCGATGATCGGCGCCGTGGTGTCGACCACCACCGAGGTCTGCTCGATCTGCACCCTGGGCTGGCCGCCCACCTCCGCCTCGGCCCGCAGCCACAGCTCGTAGGTGCCGTCGGCCACGGGGGCGCCGTCGTCGTCCTTGCCGTCCCAGCCCAAGGTCGCCGCACCCTCACTGTAGTCCTGGGAGGCCCTCAGAATGCGGACTGCGCTGCCATCGAGTCGGACCTCGGCGGAGATCGACGCCCCTTGGGACAAACCGAAGCGCACGGCCGTGGTGTCGAGCACACCATCGCCCTGGGGTGAGAAGAGGGCCGGGGTGGCCTCCAAATAAGTGATCAATCCCGGCCGCGGACCGAGGACCACCGGCAGCAGGGCCTCGCCCTGATTGCCCGCGTCGTCGATCGCCACGGCGCGCAGGGTGTACGGCCCTTCCGCCAGATTCGAGGTATTCCATTGGAATCGGTTGAGGAAGACCCGCGGGATCGGACGCCACGAGCTCGGCGTCTCGCCCACGCCGTAGTACACCAAGATGTCGGAGCCGTCGGAGGTGACTTGGATGTCCACCAGGGTGGGAAGCTCCACGCCCACCTGTGGCTGCTCAAAGGCGACCGTCGGCGGCGCGGTATCGAGCACCACGCACACCGACGACTCGGCCCGATTGCCGCACGCATCGCGGGTCACCAAGGTGGCGGTATACGGGCCGTCCGCCAAGGCGCTACCGTCCCACACCGTGGCGTCCGCGCCCGGCACCGGCAGATCAGCGGCCGGGGTGGCCACGGGATTGCCCGCCGGACGCTCGCAGTCGCCCGCTTCGATGTTGAAACCGGAACGGACCTCGAGATCCACCAACACCGGCTCGCCCACGGGCTCTAAGGGCAGGGTCAGCTGATCCTTGAATCCATCGCCGTTGGGCGATAGATACAAACGGGTGGCGGTGGGCGCGGGAACGGCCTGCACCAGGGTGTCGACGGTGAAGGTCGATTGCGCACACACCCGATGGCCACCGAGGCCGACCACCTCCAGGCGCGCGCTGATCTCGGCGTCCAACGGTGGCAGCTCGGCGATATCGCCGTTCAACAACAAGGCTCCGTCGGCGGCGTAGACCCTCGGGCTCGACGGCGGGCTCAGGGCCCGATTCCAAATCAACGGCTCGGCTCCGAAGCCGTACCAAGCGCTGTGGTCTAGGGTCCGCTCGTGATCGTCACCGTAGATCGGAAGCCCATCGTCGCCGGTGAAGGGCGCCAAATCCGCGGCCGATCCGGCAATATCGTCCTGAATCGACACCGCCAGATTCAAACCGCGATCGGAATAACCGCAGACCAGCCGGCCATCGCCGGGGAAGGTGACTTGCACATTCGGCGGTGTGCGGTCGATGGGCAGCGGAATGGTGAGTCGATGGACCCGACCCGCCGCGTTTTGCGCGCTGGCGATCAAGGGCACCACACCATCTTCCGCAAAGTCGTCGAAATCGATCAAGTGCTCGTAACGCAGCCCTTCCACCGGCGCCGGTTGATTAAATAGGACTTGGCCGTCCTCGTCTTCCAGGCGCAGAACCTCCAAATCCTCACCGAAGACCCGTAGGGCGATCACCGCTCGGCCCGGGGCCGGGTCGTCGCAGGAGTCAGCAGCGACAATCTCCGCGCCGCCGGCCACCTGCAAGCAGCCCCCTTGCAGGCGCAGGGTCTCGTTATCCTCGAAGTAGGAGGTCACGACCTGGCCGTCGCTGGTCAGGCTCTCACCGGTCATCGACAGGCTCGCGCGATAGTCGTCGCACTCCAGCCGTGGCAGGAAGATCATCACGCCGTCGCGCACGGCCATCGGGCTAAAGGTCTGCGGCACGTAAAACGCGGAGTCCTGGCTGCTGGAGATCTTGAGGGTAACCTCCCGCGGCTCGTCGATCAGCGCTTCCCACGCCCAGACCACGGTTTCGGCGGCGAGGTCCAGACCCAGCTCGTCCACCAGCTCGGTGAGGGTTTGGCGGGCGCTCTCCTCATCGAGGCAGCTGCTGCCGGGGAAGGGCGCGTCCAGGTCTTCGAGAATGCCCACCAGCTTCACCGGTCGACAAGTGCCGCCGACCCGAAAACGCTTGGAAAGATGCTCGGCGCCGTCGTCGTCCAAGGCCCGCAAGCGCAGCTCGTGGGCTTCCACCGCCGGGATCTGCCCCAGGTCCACCACCATCTCGAATTGACCCTGGGTCGGCTGCGACAGCACCCCGCCTTGGGGATTCAGATATTCGAAGATCGGCAGGGACGACCAGCCGGCGGCTCCGGGCTGACGGTATTGCAGATCCAAGCGGTCGATGCCGGCGACCAAGGTCTCGGCGACGAGCACGTGGGCTTGGTCGCCGCTCATGCGCAGAATCGGCAAGCCGGCGAAGGAGTAACCCGAATCCTGGAGGATCAGCTGCTTGAGAATCACCGGGTGCAATCTGCTGGCCACGGCGCCGGGCTCGAAGTCCTGCCAGCCCAGCAGCATTAATTTCTCGGGCATCAACGGACCCGCCAGCACCGACTCGTTGCCGACCTCGTCTTCGGCTCGGGTCCGATAGCGCACACCGGTCACCTGTTCGAAGGTGAGCACCCTGGCGACCTGCTCCATGCGCAGTCCCGTGGCCAGGGAATAAGCCACCGCCAGCTCCGTCAGCTCGTCGACACTCAAGTCGTGGCTTTCGATGTAGGCGAGCAACGCCTCCTCGGTGAGCGGCAGATCCTCGCCGAAATCCCCGGGATTGCCCGCCGCCGCCGGATCCACCTCCGCCAGCTCGAGGAAATGCTGCCAGGTGCTCGGCGTGGCTCCCAACCCGTGCTCGACCATCGCGTCGATCTGCTCCGCCGGGCGATCCTTCAACGCCACGGCCTGCAGCACCGGATCGATGACCGGCTCGTTGTTGTAGAGGGTGTAGGGCTCCACCACCCGGGTGAACAGATCCGGGGCGCGGGTGTCGACCCGGAGGTCGAATTGGAAGACCCCGAATCGCATTCGGTAGACACCGTCGGGCACCCTTTGACCGTGGAGGTTGCGGCCATCCCAAATCAGCGAGCCCTCCTCGGACTGGCTGTGGATGCGGCTCAGGGTCTGCACCACCTGGCCGCTGCCGTTCTCGATCTCGAGCTCGGCGATCCACGGACCGAGGGTGCGGTAGCGCAGCTCCACTCGGTCGAGGGTGCCGTCACCGTTGGGCGAGAAAATCGGATCCGAAAGGTAGACGTCCGCTACCCCGGCGGGTGCTTCCGCCGACACGCGACGGATCGCGGAACGTTGGTTTCCGGCCTTGTCTTCCACCGTCAAACGCACCAAATAGGTGCCGGCCGCGGGCGCCGCCCAGGGTTGGAAGACATCGTCGAAGACCGGCGACGAGGACGGCGGCGCGATCGGGCTCCATTGGTCCGGGGTGTCCACCGAGGCGTATTCCAGCTGGTAGGAGCGGAAATGGGCATCGGCGGCGGTGCCTTCGAGCATGGCCGTGCCGTCGGCGGTGCGGCGCACCCGCAGGTCGGCGGTGAGGTTCTGCAACGAGCGCAGCATCCAGAGCTGTCGATCCCCCACACAGGTGGAGGTGGGATCCGTGGTGGTGTTGTCCACCGCCATGAACCAATGGCCGGTTTCCGAGGTGCTCAGGCCGGTCAAGAGGTGTTTGTCGGTCAGGAACGGCACCCGGCTGCCGCTGAAGAAACCGGCCAGAGCCTGGGAGCCGCCGAAACCATTCCAATACACCAGGGCCTCGTTGTGGGGCACCCAACGGTGAGCGTCGGCCGGAATGAGATCCGGCGAGATCACCGCCCCGACATCCTCATCCGGCCCACAGCCTTCACAGGAGTATCTCGGCACCGACCATGCCACGGTCTCGCTGGCCCCGCTGTCGACGTCGATCACCACGTAACGGTTTCCGACGATCCGCTGACCGATCAGCTCGATGTCGTATTCCATCTGCACCGCGACCCGCTGTCCCGCGGCGTCCCAAGTCGCCCCTTTGAAACGAGCGACGGCACCGGCCAACACCGGATCCCACCATCCCGGACCGTCGTAGAGCTCGCTGGGCATGGGATCGAGGGGCAGATCGACGATGCGCTCGAGGGTGGCGTCGGAGCGGTAGAACGCCACCCGCGTGCCATCCAAGCTGGTACCGCCTTCACCGACCCCGGGCGCCCGCAAGCTGACCGCCAGGCGGGTGCCGTCCCAGGACCACCTCGCCGCCGTGGAGCCGACCCCGTCGCTGCCACCGACACCGGCCACCATGTCGGCAATGTAGATCCGGTCCAGTCGCCGGAACACCACCGACCGACGGCTGGGCGACACGTTGCGAGACCATCCGGATCGCAGACCCGGCAGGTACACCACCTCTTCTCCGGCCGCCTGCATGTTGGTAACGGACTCCCGGAGGATTCGGTCCGTGGTCAGGGCATAGACATAGTCGCCGGTGTTGTCGAGGCCCATATACGAGCCTTCCAAGCCGGCAAAACTGCCGCGATGGCCGTCGAGGGTGACAATCTCCGCGTAATTCGAGCCGCTCGGCGGATCGACGATGATGCGGATGGCCGAGCCGTCGCCGGAGATGCCGTAGAACGGCAGCTTCTTGCCTCCCGACAAGGTCACCAGCGGCGTCAACGACGAGCCGTCCAGGCCCATGCGATAGATGCCGGCCGGATATCCCGCTTCCGCTTCGCCGACCCGGAAGTAAAGCCATTGCTCGTCGTTGGTGATCATGGGCTCACCCATGTCGGGCAGCTCACAGCCCAAATGTTTCTCCAAGGCGAAGGAGGTACCGAGGGCATCGAGCAGGGGCGAGCGGTTGGTGTCCACCGTGACCCGAGCTTCACCGAGCCAAGCCCCGTCGGCATCGGTCACCCGCAGCACGTAGGTGCCGTCGGCGGCCAGCGCCCCGGAATCGGCTCGACCGTCCCACTCCAGGGTGCCGTCACCGTCGATCGCCACCCCATCGAAGGTCCGAATCACCTCACCCCGGCGCTCGTTCTCGATTTCCACCGACACCGTGCCGGCGGTCGCCAAGCGTAGGAAGAGGGTGGTGGTGTCGAACACGCCGTCACCGTTGGGGCTGAAGAGGCGTGGATCCGCGGCCACGTCGCCGTCCTGCACCGACAGCTCGAAGGCCGCCGTGTTGTTGGCCAGGCTCCGTTCCGTCGCCACCCCGTCCGGGTTGACCACCACGTAGAGGGTTTCGGTGCCGAAGGCCGGAGCCAGGAATCCCAGGCTTGCCGTGGCCGTGGCGCCTCCCGCCAACAGCGGCAACAAGGTCTCCGCCAAGACCTCGCCGTCGACGGACCCACGGTGCAAGCGAGCCGACACATCGTGCATGGCTTGCTCGCCCAAATTGGCCACATCCACGGTGACCGAGACCGCTTGGCCGGGCCGAGGGAAGCTCGGCTGGACCTGGGTCGACGCCGCCGATACCGCCGCGTCGGCCAGGCTCAAACCACGGATGGGCAAGAAGGCGATGTTGTCGTCTTCGCTGATTTCCTGGTGCGCATCGCCGTCGTCCAGGCGCAGGAAGAGGGTGTGCTCGTCGGCATCGGGCACCGCGGCCCAGGTGAATTCCACGGGCATGGTCGCACCGGCGCCCAAGCCGTCGACCGTCAGGCTGCCCAGGGATTGACCCTGGTCGGGATGGCCGTCGTAGAGCACCACGTCGAAGGAACCGACGGCAGCGGCGCTATTTTCGATCATCACGCCCACGGTCAGGGCCGCGCCTTCGAGCACCGGCGACGGGTCCAAAGTCCACGAATCTTGAACGGCCGACAGATTCGGCAGGGTGTTGGCCCCCACGGCAAACGCCAGCTGTGCCTCTTGGTTGTCGGGATTGGAGTCCAGCACCAGCGGCGTGCCGCTCAAATCGAGGGACGCCCGCAGCAGGTAGCTGCCTTCGGCGGAGGCGCGCCAGGACGTGGCATAGGTCTGGAGCTCGCCGGCCGACAAGAATACGGATCGCGCGGGCAGCTGCTCGACCACCGCGCCTTGGTCGTCGAGGATCGCCAGCTGAAGCTCGACATTACGTTCCAAATCGACGGTGCCGCGATTGCGCACATCCACCTCGAAGGTGATATCCCCACCCACCACCGGCGAGCCGCCGACTCGCAGATCACCGTCGAGCACCTCGAGATCCAAATTGGGCCGGGTGATCACCTCGGTCGACGCCACATTGTCGGTCTCGTCGTCTTCGGCGACCGTCTGATCGGCATCCAGCTCAAGGGTGTAGAGGGTGGTGCCGGGGGCCTCCAGGGTGTCGAGCAAGTTGACCGGAGTGCTCGACCGACCCGGTAGGTCGTGCAGCTGGTCGTGCAGGATCACGCCGGTTCCCACCTCACCTCGCCACAGGCGGACCCGGGCTTGGATCGCGTCTTGGGCGCCCAAATTGCGCAGGGTCAAGAAAATCGCCAGGGGTGCCGGCAGCTCGTTGGGATCGGGAGGCACGATGTGGATGTCGCCGGGGCGCGCCTCCAGCTCAACGCCGCTCGGCGCCGGGGCCACCTCCAGGTCGACAAACGACCGGTTGTCGAGCTCGGAGGCCTCGGCCACCTCGCCGTGGGGATCGGCCAGGACGACGAATCGATGCTCGCCCGCTTGATCGAAGGAGCTCCAATCCATGTCGACCCAACGACGCTCCGCCGGCGCCAGCTCCGGCACCACCAGCTCGCCGACCAGCGTGCCGCCGGTCTCGGGCTCGCCACTCTCGGGAGCGGCTTCGTAGAGGGCCAAGGTCACGGACGCGGCCACGCCCCCTAGGTTGCTCACCGGAATCGAGAAGGTCACCCGCTCGCCGTCCCTGGGCGCGGTCGGCGTCGGCACCGGCGCCTCGACCACGAAATTCGGGGTGCCGGCGCTGCGCAGGGTGCGCACCGCCAGGGCGGTGGCGTAAACGCTGCCGTCCCAGGAGCCGTTGACCTGCTGACGGCCGACCAAATAGGCCTCGGCGGCGTCTCGGTCCACGGCGGCGACCGCGTCGAGGGCGAGCAGGGCATTCAGCACATTGGCGGTGTCGTGGACCGAGCTCGGGCTGTCGCCGAAACCGCCGTCGGGATTCTGTTTGCTCGCCAACCATGTGACCGCACGGTCGACGGCCGGGTCGGCTCCCAGGCCCGCGGCCATCAGGGCACGGGTGACCTCGGTGGTGACGGTGGAGCGGCTCGGTCCGCCGGCGATGCTCGACCAGCCCCCTTGGCTCTGCTCGGCGTTGCGCAGAAACGCGACGGCGGCTCCGATCGTCGACGAGCCACCCGCCGCGGAAAGCGCTTGGATGACCAGGGCGGTGTCCAGGGCGTCGGCGGCGAAACCGCGGGCGGGCCCCCAACCACCGTCGGTATTTTGCCGCGACTCGAGCTCGGCTACGGCGCTTTGTAAAGGAATTCCGGAACCCACCAGAGCCAAGATCCGGCGGGCCAGATCGTCGGTGCTGCGGGACGCATAATCCCCCAGCCAAGCCAGGGCCGCGGGGCCGCCGGAGAATCCTTCGTCCAGGGTCGACAACACGTTGAAGACCACTTGGGTATCCCGCAGGTCCGTGCCCGGTTTGTCCAACCAAGAGCCGTCCGCTTCTTGACGCGCTCGCAGCCATTGCAAGGCCAAGGTGGGATCCGCCTGCCCGAGGGGCTCGCCCGTGGAAGTGCCCGCGGTCGGCGATCCGGTTTCCGCGGGCCGACCTTCGGGGTAGATCTCCAGCCGCCCTTGGCCGCCGGTCAAGATGGAAAAGCGGGTGGCGAATTCCCGCCGCAACCGATCCAGACCCACCAAATACGCCGGATCCACCTCCTCGTCCGGCTGAGCGAGCAGCAGGAAGGCCGCTTTGAAAGTCTTTTGTGCCTCCGCCGCCGCCGGGGATCGCGGACCTTCCGCGGCGATCACGTCTTGAACGGACACCGAGCCCGCAACCCCTTCCACGGTCTGCCGCTCTTCCGGCAGCACGGCGGGGTCCAGGCTCGGATTGTCGATCAGCAGCAGATCCGACACCTGATCCGGCCGCAGGAAACCCGCGAGGTAGAGATCCAACGGGCCGTAGAATTTTCGCACCGCCAAGGAATCGAAGGTGCCGTCACCCCGATCCGCCCAATCGTGGCCGTAGAGCAGGGATGCGCCGCTATCCAGAAGATCGCTCCAATGGCCGCCGTCGGCGCCGCGCAGGGCGTCGGTCGCCAGCTGCGGCGCATCCACATCCACAAAGCAACACCACCGGTGCATGAGCTCGTGGCCTAAGGTGTTGAGCAAATCCTCGAAGTCGGGATGCCGGGCATTGAGCTGCCAAGAGCCGATATTGCCCATGTCGACGTAACCCTGGAGCTGCCCGGAGCCGCCTCCTCCACTGCCTTCTCCGCTGCCTACTCCGCTGCCGAATTCAGCGGAGTAGTCGAAGAGGTCGAGGCCGATGCCCGAGATATCGTTCTGGACCGACACGTAGAAGCCGTCGGCCCCTTCCATCTCGTAGTCGAAGGTGGTGAAGACCACCAAGAAGTCGTAGAGGTCGTCGTGGTCTTGGTAGAAAGCCTGGGACACCGCTTGCCTGGCGGCCAAATTCGCCTCGCCGGTCTCCGTGTTGCGATCGTAGCCGCCCTCGAATCTCAAGATGGATACCCGCTCGGCAGTATCTTGATCGAAGGCGACCGTGGGCGCCGATTTCGCACCCTGAGCGCTCGCCGGGCCGCCGTCGACGGGTCCGAGCACGTCGGCCGAGGCTGCCGGGCTGCCAATGGGCAACAGCCATGAAAGCAGCAATGAAATCAGAAGAGAGAGCGTGGAAAACGACCTGAAAAATTTGCTCATGGAAACCGCCCGAAATAAGCGTTGTAGAAAAACGTCAGGAAAGTAAGGTCAGAAATCTGAAATCGTGTCCGATGCACAAAACGACCCGGATGGAGAGCTCAGCTTTTGCCGCCCTTGCTCTCGAGCTCGCTCCAATCACCGTCTTTCGACAATTTGAAAACTCGTTGGTCAGGGCTCGAATCGCCTGGAATCGTCACGTGCTTGGGGGGGCCGGTGGTTTCCGGCATCGCTTCCGGATTCGGGTCCAACACCCGCGAGCGAGACGTCTCTTCTCCGGTACGACGGGCCTCGACAAACCAATCCACCCGGCGGACTCGCCCGTTGGCCGCCACCACCGTGGTGTCGAAGCGGGCCTCACCATCGCCCACTCGGATCAGCTCCGCCGTCCAGCCCGTGCCTTCCAGGCGATCGCCCACCCGAATCGTTTCGAGCCCGCCGGAGGGCTCCAACAACACAGCAGCGCGTTGGGCGGGGTCGAGAGCCAAGAGCGTCAGCTCCAAGCCGTCGTTGTCAGGGGATTCCGCTCTAACCGAAACGGCGAGCAGCCATAGCGAAGAAAACAGAAAAAACATCACTTCTTTCATCGTAAACCTCTCGACTCCCCATGACAGGACACGCGGAAACGTTTCAAAAACGTCAGGAATTACAGATGTGAATTTGCAAATATTCAACCATCCAAGATCGGATGGGTTCATATTAGAGAGGCAAAACCTAACATAGATCATGCTGAGGTGAAAACCCCCTCATTGAGGAGGCAGAGATAAAGCCTCTACCCGACAAGATCCTTCGGCGCGCATCTCCATTTGAAAGAGAGCTCTCTCCATAAAGGGGATCGCCGGCAAAAAAAGCGACGTGACCACCGCGAGCACAGCTGAATTGACCAAGCCAAGGAGTCGCATGCATCGATCCGCACGGCGCCCGTTGCACGGCGCCCCGCCGCTGCCTCGGGCTTGCCACAGCCCTGCCACCATGGGGCCGCTTCTCCTGGCGGCCAACTTGGTAGGATCTCACCAACCCGCCTGAAGCGTGGATGTCGACCGGCCCCGTCTACCGGAGGCCGGACCTCAGATCCTTTAGCTGACCCCTCACGAAGGAAGATCAACGTGACCCAATCGGATTCCCAGCCCACCATATTCGGCGACGCCACCGCGCTCGTCGGCAACACCCCCATTTTTCGCCTAGCCCGCTTGTCGGAGGAAGCCGGCGCCGAGCTGCTGGTCAAAGCCGAGCACCTCAACCCGGGTGGCTCGATCAAAGACCGTGTGGCCCTGAACATGGTTCTAGCCGCGGAAAGCTCCGGCGCTCTCAAGCCGGGTCAAACCCTGGTGGAAGCCACGGCTGGAAATACCGGCATCGGCCTGGCGTGGATCGCCGCCGCCCGAGGCTACAAATTTGTTTCGGTGATGAATGCTTCGGACAAAGGTCCCAAGACCGAGATCATGGAAGCCATGGGAGCCGAGGTCGCCCTGGCGGATCCGAATATTCCCTGGGACACGGAGGAGGGCTGTTTGGGCATAGCCCAGCGCATCGCCGACGAACGCGGTGGCATCTTCCTCAATCAATTCGAAAACGACGCCAATCCCCAGGCCCACGAAACCACCGCCGCGGAAATCGTCGACGCCCTCGGAGATTCCGTGGATACCGTGATCGTCGGAGTGGGTACGGGTGGAACCGCCACCGGTCTGGCGCGCGGGCTGAGGCCCCGCCTACCCAATGTGAAGCTGATCGGAGTGTCGGCGGAGGGCTCTTATTTGGGCAGCGAGAAGGAAGGGGATCGCATCGCGGGCATTACGCCGGATTTCGAAGCGGCGATTTTTGACCCCAGCTGCTTGGATGAAATCGTGACGGTGGAAATGGGGGTCGCGGCGGAGGCGACCCGCAGATTGCTCAAGGAAGAAGGCTTGCCGGTCGGTCATTCGTCCGGAGCCTTGCTCAAAGTGGCCCAAGACGAAGCCCGCAAGCGGCCCGGATCGCGGATCCTCTTCTTCCTCTGCGACAGTGTGCGCAATTACGCGGGATTGTCGGGTAGAGCCTAGCCGGCCTTAGCGACGGGCACTTCGCCACGGGCTGAAGCCCGAGGCTACACATGCCTTGCCCCTGACGGGGCTGCTCTGCATCTGCTCCGAGCCGTCCCCGTAAGCATGCCGGGTGCGCGGCCGGCTAAGCGCGCCGAGCCTTTCAAATCCTCGCAGGGATGGTGTCCAACTTAGCCGGGGGTGACGTTTTTCTCGCCGGGTTTTTCGGCGGAGGCGGGGCTCGGAGGGGTTCTTCGGCTCTGCCATCGAGCGAGCAGCACCGCCAAGATGCCGAGCACGATTTCGTCGATGAACGGCAGGGCGTCGGGCACCAAAACGTCGATGAAAAAGAGGCTGGTCACAATAGCGAGCAAGGTCCTGGAGCCGAGCTTCAGAAACAAGCCCGAGGCTTCCTTGGGGATATTCTCTTGGGTCGCTGACACAAGGAGCTCCTTCTTGGGTTATCACAGAGCGGGCAATCACAGAGCGGGGTCGATCATGTCATCTCGGAGCTCCGGACGCGGATCTCCTTGTTGTGCATACGTAGGCCGCCGGCATTTATTCACATCTCCATGGGCGCTCACTGATCGGCGGCCACGAGCGACGGTTGGAGCCCGCTTTCGATCCATGGTAAGAATTCACCATGGCAAATACCGTGCGGCTCGACAAATGGTTGCAAGTGGCTCGGGCGTTCAAAACCCGCAGCCAGGCTACCAAGGCGTGCACCCTCTCCCGGGTGCGAGTCAACGGCGCCGTTGCCAAACCCCACCGCAATCTCGCCTTGGAGGATAAGGTGGAGGTCGAGTACGGAGACTGGACCCGCGTGCTGGTGGTCAAAGAGCTTCGGGATAAGACCTTGCCAAAAAAAGAAGCCGCGCGGGTTTTCGAAGATCTCTCCCCGCCCAGACCGAAATTGGACGAGCTCGAACGGCTGATGCGACGCCGACCCGTGCTGCGGGAACGCGGCAAGGGTCGGCCGTCGAAACGGGAGCGACGAGAGCTCGATCGATTGCGCGGCGAGTGGGAGCCCTGACCCATGGCTCTCCACACGCCGACTGCCCCCTGACTTCTCTGAGCCGATTGCCGATTCGCTCAACTACCCCCTAGGAGCCTCGATGCGCTTTCTACCGCTCATTTGCGCCCTGTCCGCCCTGCTGATTCCCGTGGCCTGTCTGGCCGACGGATCAACTGCCGAAGACGCATCGTCGACCTCCGAAAGCCCGCCAAGCGAAAAAGCACCGATGTCCCTGGAGCTGATTTTCGGGGATCGCGAGCAAGCTCCCCAGCCTTCTCAGACGCGCTGGACCACCGACCACCGGCTGAGCTATTTCTTGAAGGCGGAAAAAGACGAAGACTCCGACGCGGACGCCGGGCGAGACCTGTGGATCCTCGACTATTCCACGGGCAAAAAGAAAGTCTTGCTGACCGCGGAGGAGCTGCGATCCATGGCCCCGTCGCCGGATCAAGCGACCTCCGATGAGCGGGAGCGGACCCGACGCACCCGCTTCGACGTCGCCGCCTATTTGTGGTCTCCGGACGGACGGCAGATCCTCTTCACCAGCTCCGGCAAGCTCCTGCTCCACACCCTCGAAAGCGGCAAAACCGCCGTCTTGGCACCCAAAAAGGACGGTGTGCTGGACGCTAAGTTTTCCCCCGACGGCCAATCGATCGCCTTTGTGTACGATCACGACATCTGGGTCGTGCCGGTGGACGGAGGCGCTGAGCGCCGGCTGACCACCGGCGGCCACGAGCTGCTCCTGCACGGCGATCTCGATTGGGTCTATCCCGAAGAATTCCGGGTCCGCACCGGATACTGCTTCTCACCGGACAGCCGTTACATCGCGTTCATGGAGTCGGACCAAAGCGTCGTGCCCACCTACCCCATTACCGAAAAAGTGTCGTGGCAAGCGACCGTCGATCTACAGCGTTACCCCAAACCCGGCGACCCGAATCCAAAGGTTCGAATCGGCATCGTCGACGTGGAGAAGGCGCGCACGGTCTGGCTCGATCGCTCCGCCGAATACATCCCCCGATTCCAATGGGCCGACGCCGAAACCTTGGCGGTCCAGCTCTTGGACCGCGCCCAAGAAGAGCTCGAGCTGGTGCTCGCCCATCCCGCCAACGGACGCTCCAAATCGGTGTTCTTCGAACGGGATCCGTATTGGGTCGACGTCCGCAACGACCTGACCTTCCTAGAAGGCAGCGACGAATTCCTCTGGACCTCCGACCGCTCCGGCATGCGGCATCTCTACATCTACAACCGAAAGGGTGAGCAGCTCCGCCGGTTGACCGAGGGCGAGTTTCAAGTGACCGCCGTGCACGGGGTCGACGCCGAGGGTCGCATCTACTACTCCTCCAACGAGCACAACCTGCTGGGCAGCGACCTCTACCGCATTCAGCGAGACGGCAGCAAGAAAGAACGCCTGACCCGCGAGGACGGCAACCACCGGATCCAGATGAGCGACCAGGCCGACGCCTACATCGACAGCTTCTCGTCGTGGACCGAGCCGGGCGGGCGCCGAGTCCACGATCTGGCGTCCGGCAACCAACAGGTGCTTTCTGAGGCCGTGGACGAGCGCGAGGAATTCGATTGGGTCGAGCCCGAGATGCACGAGCTCAAAACCGAAGACGGTGAGCTGGTGCGCATGATGCTCTTCGCCCCCGAGAAGGTCGAGCCGGAGGAAAAACGTCCGGTCCTCGTTTACGTCTACGGCATGCCCGGCTTCCCCACCATTCGCAACAGCTGGACGGGTGGACGCCGCGGGCTCTTCCACCAATTCTTGGTGCAAGAAGGTTATGTGGTGGCCTACATCGACGACCGCTCCGCGTCGATTCCCGGGCATAAACACGCCGCCAAAGCCGATCACAACATCGGCCCCGTGGCCGCCGAGGACCATCGCGTGGCGGTGGATTTTCTCAAGACCCTGCCCTACGTCGACCCCGAGCGATTCGCTATTTGGGGCTGGAGCGGTGGCGGTTTCACCACCGCCTTCCACATGGGCCACACGGATCTCTTCAAAGTCGGCATCGCCGGCGCGCCGCCCACGGATTGGCGCCTCTACGACTCCATCTACACCGAGCGGTACATGGGTCACCCGGACGAGGTGCCCGAAGCCTACGAGCGCACCTCAGCCATCAACGGCGCCGAGAATGTGGAAGGTCGGTTGCTGCTGATCCACGGCACCCACGACGACAACGTGCATCCCCAAAATTCCATCAAGATGATGGATGCCTTGGTGCGAGCGGGCAAGCAATTCGACGTCATGCTCTACCCCAACAAAACCCACGGCATCAGCGGCAAAGCCCACCGTCTGCACATGTACACCATGATCTACGAATACCTGGAACGTCACCTGTGACAGGATCCACGGGCTGGTCGCCACGGGCTGAAGCCCGAGGCTACCGTTGCCTTACCCCTGGCAGGGCTGCCCTGCATTGTCTTCGAACCGATTCCGCAAGGGACAAAGCACTCAACCAACAGCATCGGTCTTACTGAATCACCGGTGCAACGGAGGCAAGGGCTCTCCAGAGCCGGGACGTGCCGGCGCAGGGGAAGAGCCCCGCCACAGCAGGGGCCGTTCCAGCGCCTAGGCGACGCCGAGCTGAGATCAAGCCTCGACGCGCGCCTCTAAGTCCCGGCGGCGGAGAGTCCTTGCCGGCCACACGCGAAACACTCTCCACGCGTACAGACTCTATTTCTTGGGAGCTTGGGCGAGGATCTTCTCAATCTTCTCCGCATCGTCGGGCAGCAGACCGGAGGCGGGAAGACGCGGCACGAGCCGTGCCCAATCCTGGTTCTTTTCGAAAACCTGCTTGAAGATCGGCAGGGCTTCGGCTTCTTTGCCCACGGAGAAGAGGGTCACCGCCTGCCAGAAGGGCAGCTCTTCAATATGTGGCGCGGCCTTCGCCGCCGCGGCGTAGAGCTTGCTCGCCGCGGCGACATCGCCTTCGGCCATGGCTTCATCACCACGGTTCATGGAGTCGTACGCCCGGTGCAGATCCAATAGTCGTCGCATCTCGACCAACGGCTCGGGATGATCCGCCACCCGAAGATCCACCGTGCGATCGAGCCAAGACTTGCCCGTGGGCTCACCGCTGACCACGAGGATCGCGGCGCTCTGCTTGCCGCGAATGTCTCCGCCTTCGGCCTGGGCCGCTTCCATGGCCGCTAAGAGCCGGCCGGCCAAATCGCCGTCCGCGTTTTCGAACGCTTTTTTCATGGCGGGCCAGACCGATTCCTTGTCCATGAGGTTCGCCTGCACCGAGAAGCCGTCCCCCACTAGATGGCCGGCCGCCGCGATACAGCTCGGACCGGTCCACACCGCCACCCGACCCTTGGCATCCACCATCGCCACCTGACGCACATCCCGTTGCTCGTCCTCCGCCACCTGGCGGTCCAAGGCTTCTTGGGCGCTCAGCCCTTTTTTCATCAGCTCCAGGCCCCTGGCCCCATAGCTCGCTTCGACAAACGATTGTGTAGCCACCGCGCCGACACCGGCTTCCGCCCAGGGAACGACTCTGCCCACTTGGAACCAATGGCTCTGCACGGCCACACCGAGCTCACCGGTGGCGGCATCGCGGGCCACGATCGAATAGGTCGTAACCGGGCGTAGGGGAGATTGGGCCAACACTGTGCCGACCCCCGTCGCCCAGAGGGCTGTGGTGATCCCAAAGACGATCCAAGCGAAACGAGTCATCGGCCTCATGTCAAAACCTCCTTGTGGCGAACCTGAAATAATCCGGGGCAGGACATCATTCCCATAGCAAATAGTCAACTCGACCGAGCCAAAACTCCTACCCCCATGATTTCATCGGAGCGTCGGCCTATTCATGAGACTCCTCGGCAGCCGCATCGGCCATTTCCGTATCGACTCCCAGATCGGCCAAGGCGGCATGGGCAGGGTTTACCGCGGATACGACGAAACCCTCCAGCGCGCGGTCGCGATCAAGGTGCTGAGATCCCATTCTCGGACGTCCACCGAAGCCCGCGCCCGTTTCATCCGCGAGGCTCGCATTCTGTCCGGCTTGCACCATCCGTCCATTTGCCAAATCTACGATCTGGTGGAGCATCGGGGGGATGACTTTCTGATCCTAGAGCTGGTGGAAGGCGAGACCATGAGCCGGGAGCGGCTTGCGGAATTGCCCTACGACGACCAGCTGAGATTGGCCGGTGATCTGGCGGACGTCTTGGTCACCGCCCATCGCGCCGGTGTGGTGCATCGGGACCTAAAACCCGACAATCTCATGCTCACCCCCGAGGGCAAGCTCAAGGTCTTGGATTTCGGCATCGCCCGACGCTTCGGCGCCACCCAGGATCTCGAAAGCCCCACACCGGAGACTCCGTCGCCCACCTTAGAAGACGCCTCAGAAGGCGAAGGGGATTCGTCAGGCGCGAACACCCCCGGCTCCGGTGAGCACGAGCTCGACGCCACCCTGGTCCATCCGTTTTCCCTGCTCGACGGCAGTAACACCGTCACCCACTTCGATCCGGGCTCGACCTTCGTCACCGACGATCATTCCTTGGTCGGCACCCTCAGCTATATGAGCCCGGAGCAAGCGCAGAATCGGCAGGTCACCCCGGCCAGTGACATGTTCTCCTTCGGCATCCTCCTGCTGGAAATGCTCACGGGTCGCCGGGCCTATGAAGAGGATTTGGACCCCATCCAGCAATACCACCACGTGATCCAGGGTCGAATCGGCTCCATGCAAGGCCTCACCCCGGATTGGGCCGAGCTGATCCAAGCGCTCACCGACCTCTCGCCCTCCCAGCGGCCCTCGGCTTCCGCGGTCTTGGTGCGATTGGAACGCATCCGCAGCAAACCCGAGCGCCGACGCAGACGCCGACAACGCACGGCGCTGATCGCCGCCGCGGCCGTGGCGGTGACCGCCATCGTGGCGCTCATGGTCCATTCCCGATTCCAAAGCCAACGGGCCGCCGCCATCGCCGGCGAGCTCGCCCTCCAAACCCGCGATGTGGAATGGGTCACCCGAGCGGCCGCCCTCAGCCCACCGCGGGACATCCGTCCCCTGCGAGCCCAGGTCTATCGACACATGGACGCCCTCAAGGGCAGAATTCAGGCCCTCGGCAAAGCAGCTCAGGGTCCAGGTCTCCACGCCCTGGCTCGGTCCGCCGCCGCCTTGGGGCGACCGGAAGAAGCCCTCCGACACCTCGGTGCGGCCAAGGACCTCGGCTATTTTCCACCGGGCGCGGCCGCCGATCTCGGCCACTTGCTGCTCCGCCTCTACGAGCAGCGCTCCACCGAGCTCTACCTTCAGCTGGCGCCCGACGAGCGGCAAGAGCCCATGGCCGAGCTGCGCCGCGAGTATCGGGACCCGGGCCTCGACTACCTGCGACAAGCCCAGAGCAACCGCCAGAGCAAGACTTCGGGCTGGCTGAGCCGCGAAACCGCAGGGCTCGACGCCGCCGTCATCGCCTTGCACGAAGGCCGATGGTCCGACGCCGTCGCGGCGGCTGAACAAGCCGTCGCCGAGCAGCCCAGGCTCTACGAAGCCCATATGGTGGTGGCCCAAACCCACATCCAGCACAGCCATGAGCAGGCCCTGCGAGAAGACTATGAAGGGGTGGCCGAGAGCCGACGCCAGGCCCGAGCCGCCCTCCAAAAGGCCGCTCAAATCGGTCGCGGCGACCTGCAAATCCACAAAACCCTTTGCGATCTCGCCGAGCTCGAAATTCAGCCCACCCTCCATCACCTCGGCGGCGAGATTCAACCGTTCCTCGACTACGGAATCGAGGCTTGCGGGACCGCCCTCGAAATCGATCCGGACGACTCGGGGTCTTCGGGTCTGCTGAGCGTGCTGTTGTTCCGTCGGGCCGAATGGAATGCCGATCCGAGCATCAAAAGCTATGAGCAAGCGGCGGAGCACGCCCGCCGTACCTTGGAGATGGATCCATCGAAAACCTGGGTTTGGAACACCCTGGGCAACATCTACACCGCCTGGGCGGATCGCCTCTACTACAAAGATCATCAGGACCCGAGCGAAATCATCCCCAAGGCGCTCGAAGCCTTTCGGCACGCGTCTGAGCTGGCTCCGGCATCCACCCGCCCCTTGAACGGCATCGGCAACATCTGCTCCCTGTACGCGGACTATCTCTACCGCCAGGGAAGCGATCCGAGCGAGCAGGTCGACCTGGCCCTCGAGACCTACGAGAAAGCGATCGCCCTAGCGTCCAATCTGGACATGATCTACTCCAACATGTTGTGGCCGCTGATCTCCCAAACCCGCTACCAGCTGGACCACAGCATAGACCCCGGCGAAACGATTCGCCGGGCAGTGGCGCTCGGGGATCGAGCGTTGAAAGATCGACCGAAGCTACCCGGCCTGCTGACCGCCTACGCGACCCTCTCATCCCTCCAGGCCCTGTGGCTGTCGGAATCGCGGCAATCGGCTTTCGGCTCGTCCGCGGGGGCACAGGCGTCACCCACGGCGAGCAGCAGTCTGGAACGGGCCGTCGCCCTGGGCCTCCGCAGCCTGGAAATCTACCCCGACAATTACTACACCCGGCTGGCCATGGCGGAAATCCATTTGATCGCGGCTCAAATCTCGATCCGGAAGACCGGCTCCGGCATCGACGAGCTGCGGAAAGCCGCCTCGTATCTGAGCTCCGCCCGCGAGCAGGATCCTTGGGATCTTGAGCTGAAAAGGCTCGTCGCGCTCCACGAGCGGCTGTCGGCGGGCGCTGGACGAAACTAAGGGAAGCGCAGAGAATAGGGCCCATCCTCACCCGCCACTGCTCAAGGAGATCTCCATGTCCCGTCGGCTCATTGCCCTTGCCGTGCTCGTGTCCGCCTTCGGATCCCTCTCGACCCAACCCCAAGAAGCCCAAGCCCAAGAAACCCAAGCCCCGAAAATCGAAGGCAAACAGATCGTGTCCCCGCCGGGCTATGAGCTGGGGCTTCCCTTCAGCCCCGCGGTCTGGAGCGACGACTTGCTCTTCCTCTCCGGAGCCATCGGCAATCCGCCGGGCAAGATCGAGGTCAGCGGCAATGTGGAGGCCCAGACCCGACAGACCCTCAAGAATCTGAATTCCGTGCTGCACGCCGCCGACCTGGACTTCAGCCGCGTGGTCTCGATGAACATCTACCTTTCCGATCTGCGCCAATTCCCGGCCTTTTGGAAAACCTTGCTCAGCGAGCTCGACGGCCACACGCCGGCCGGCGCCGCGGTGGAGGCGGATATCGCTATCCCCGGTGCCCGCCTCGAGGCTTCGATGGTCGCCGCCAAACCCGGCGTCGAGATTCGAGCCATTCAGCCCGAGGGTTGGATGGATCCGGGAGCCGGCGGCAAATGGGCGATGATGGCCGGCAATGTGCTGTTCACCAGCGGCATGGCCTCGATCCAGCCATCCACCGGCGAATTTGTCGATGGAGACTTTGAGGCCCAAACCCGTCTAGCCATGGACAACGTCGGCCAAATCCTCAAAGCCGCCAGTCTCGATTGGGGCTCGGTGGTGCGCTGCCGGGTCTTCCTGCCCGACCCCAACGACTACGGCCCGATGAACGACGTCTACGGCACCTTCGTGGGCTCGGAGCCCCCGAGCCGGGCCACCGTCAGGGCCCGGTTGCTCCACCCGGAAGCCCGTTTCGGCGTTCAATGCATTGCCGTCGACGCCGACGACCGCAAAATCGTGCGTGCGAAAGGCGCCGCCCCGAGCACCCGGCCGTTCTCTCCGGCCGTGCAAGCCGACGGTCGTCTCTACCTGGCGGGCATGGTCGGACGAGGCCCCGACGGCTTCCCCCACGGTGTGGAGGCCCAAACCCGCATCACTCTAGAGAACCTGGCCGCCACCCTCGAAGCAGCCGGCCTGAGCTTTGATGACGTGGTCAACGCCACGGTCTACTTGAGCGATGCTCGTTTTTACAGCGCCATGAACGGTGTCTATCGGGAGATGGTCGGCAAAGAGCCGCCCGCGCGCGCCACCGTGGGCATGCCGTTGATGACCCCGGACGCCCTGGTGGAGATTCAGATGACCGCGTCGATCCCACGCGCTCAGCCCTGATCGTCAATCGTCGAAGAGCTCCAAAAAGCTCTCCGTCGACTCATGGTGGCCACAGGCGTAGACGACATCCTCGCTTTGAAATTGGAAGTCCTCTTCGAAGGTGGTCACGATTTCATCGCCCCGTTCCACCGCGACCACCGAGCATCCGGTGCGGCGCCGAATATTCAACGTCGAAGGGTGCTCCTCGGCCATCTTTCGCGCCGAGATTTTGACCAGCCGTAGCTGGGCCGCCAACGCCAAGGTTTCCCGGCCCAGAAGCTTCTGGGCCAAAATCTCCGCCGCGACCTGCGAGATCGAGAGGGCGAAATCCGCTCCGGCCCGATACATGCGGTCGATGTTGCCGGCGCCGTTGACCCGCGCCACCACCGGTAGATCCGGGGCTCTGCCTTTGATGATCAGGGTGGCGAAAAGGGTGGAGGTGTCGCTGTCCAACGCGAGGATCAACCCCGCGGCGGTCTCCAAGCCCAGCCCGTCCAGCACGTTGGGGTCCACGATATCGCCGCGCACACCCACTTCGTCGGCGTCGCTGTCGCGATCCACCACCACCACCGTTTCTCCCACCTGCCGCAGCTCTTCCACTACCCGGCGTCCCACCTCGCCGTAACCCACGACGATCAGCGGACCGTTCGCCCGGGTCTGATCCGGTCCTCCCGCCAGCGCGCTCAGCTGGTCGAGGCTGGTGGGCGAGCCGACCGCCAGGAGCAGGCCACCGGGCACCAGCAAGGTATCGGCGTGGGTCTGCACGTCGAGATTGCCGGTCACCCACTGACCGATGGCCGTGGCGCCGGTTCGACGGGCCAGATCCACTTCCCTCAAAGTTCTGCCGGCCAATCGACTCTCTGGATCGATCTTCAGCTCCCGAATTTCCAGCTTGGAGCTGAGCTGACGGATTCCTTCCACCCGCGGATGGATGCGCAAGCTGGCTCGGGCGGCCAAAGCATCGCCGAGCACCAATCTGGGGGTGATCACCGAATGCGCACCGGCCAAGCTCAATGGACGCCGGTGAAAGGGCTCCTCGGCCAGAGTCAAGATCCGTCCCTCGAATCCCAGCTCCTGGGCGATCAGCACCGCCGAAGCATTCTCGGAATCGCTGCCATTGGCCACCAACGCCTGGGCATTGCCCAAACGGGCATTGTTCAGCGCGAAGGGAATGGAGCGTTCGTAGAGCACTTGGACCCATTGCGACCTGGAGCCTCCCTCCAAGCCGATGCCCTCACCGTGCTCTAACAGCGAGCGAGCCGTCTCTTCGTCAAGCTCGATCACCAACACCCGAATGCACGCATCACACAGCTCTTGGATCAGGGTCTCCACCGCCGGGCCGTGACGAAAAATCACGATGTGATCCGTCCAGCGTTTCGGGCATTGCCGCGGCAGCCTGACCTCGAATCGTTGCTCGAGCAGCGGCATCAAAATCAACGGCACCAACATATAGACCAGGAAAACACCCAAGAATTGGACCGACACCACGAACAACACCATGCCCGGATGCTGCCACTGGGCATCCGCCCCATAACCGGTGGTGGTCAGCGTCTCAGCCGCCCATTCCAAGGCCTTCCAAAAGGTTCGCCGGCGACCCTCGAAGTGGGCCATGGCCAAGATATAGAGATTGGCCGCCACCACCAGAAGCACCGGCAGGGCGGCGAAGAGAATCAGCAGGCGTTTTCGCGAAGAGCTCGGAAACACGAGAAATCTCCGAAGAGCGATGGAGAGGGATCACCGGACCCCTGAAATCTTGTCACAATGACGCCGCTAATCCGTGCCCCCGCGGGAGGATCTCAAGCAGGTTGCACGGACGAACCCCGGCCCATCGCCGGCCTCGCCGGGCACACAAAGGAAACGACCGTTCCGGGATCCGGAACGGTCGTCCTGAGAGTCAATAAACCGTAGATTCAGAGGCCTTCGCAGTCACAATGGCCATTGATACAGAATCCGTACGGGCTGTCACAGATCAGCTGGCATTTCGACGCGCAAAACGCCGACGACGAGCAGGAGGCGCCGTTGAAGGAGCACCCGGAGGACGGGCACGGCGGGCAGTTGTAGGTGCTGGAGCCGCAGCGCGCATAACCCGCGACGCCTGAGCCGCAATTGCTGTCGACGGCCGTGCAAGTGGAGCCCGATCCGCCGGAGCAGCTGCGGGTAGAGCCGTCCCAGCAATCGGCAGACGCGCTGCAACCACCGGCCATATTCACCACCTCTCCGCCCTGCTGCAAGGCGGTCTGGGGAAGACCCAGCTCGTCGGTGCCGAAGGCAGCGAGCTCGGGCTCAGGAGTGGTCGGAACCGTCGGCACGTCAGCCGCCATCGAAAAACCACTGAAAGTCAACCAAAGAACACAAGAGACGAACGCGATCCTAGACATGAATTCTCCTCGTGCGGGTCATTGCCAACGACCCCTAGAGATCAACGGATACCGTCCGAAAGCGCATGCTTCCGAGCACGGCGCGGTAGACATCCCGCAGGATGCCGGCGGTAACCGGTGAATTCATTCAGAACATCGAATGCTCACATTCTAAACCTTGGCGGGCCATTCATCAACTAAGTCTCCGCACCTGAAGACCTTTAAATACTTTTTAACTGCCTGCATGAACCCTACGTCGGGTCCAGAATAGGTAGGCCAAAAGCAGGGGCGTCGCCATCGCGGGCAAGGTCTGCACCAGACCCTGAACCAGGGCCGAACGATCATCGATCCCGCCGGTGCCTTCGACCCAATGGCAAGCCAGGATCGCCAGAGCGACTCCAACTGCTTCATAGAATCGGAAACGGCCTCGAAAACCACCGATGTTCCCATGCTTCAACTTGTGGCCTGGAACGTAGCGCTCCATCCATCGCCGCACCGCAAGCACCTGAACGGGCAAAGCCAACAAAAGGGTGTGAGCCCAGACCAGAGGGGTCGCCAACAGCGAAGCCACCACCGCGACCCCCAACAGCTCCTCGTTGCTCAGTGCCTCCCTCGGTGCCTCCCTCAGTGCCTCCCGCTGATGCAAAGGCTGGGATCCAAAGAAGTAGATGCCTCCTACCAAAGCGACCGCCGTGGCTACCACGGCGATGAAAATCACCAGGGCATCGAGCTCCAACCCGGCCAAGTGAAAGAGTCGATGCAAAGAGACGCTGCGGGTGGCTTCCGGCCAACCGGACCGCTGGGCGAGAAAATCCCCGAGATAGCGGGCGCCCACCGCTAGGGCCACACATTGGCTCAGCACCAGGATCACCACCAACAGCCATTCCCGAATCGATGCTGCCGTCCACGGACGCCTCCAGGGTGTGAGCAGGCACCATCGATCCACTAGGACGACCGCCACCGCCACGGCGGCCAAGGGTTTGATCGCCACCACCACTGCCAGAGCGAGCCCGCTGCTCCACGGATGACGCCGAAAGCCCAGCACCGCCGGAATCGTCACACCGGCTGCCCACAGGGAGAGATTTCCCCACTCCATGCCCAAGGCCACAGCTGGAGAAAGCAAGATCACTCCCGCGCCGATCCACGCCCTTTGGGCCGTTCCGGATCGCCAGAGCCATAGGGACGCGATCAGCAAAGCCGCCAAGCCGAAGGTATTGGCTAAACGCAGCAGCACCAACACCAAGGGATCACCACCGAGCTGCCAAAGGGCCGCACCGGTCATGGCAAAAAGCGGCGGATAGAAATACCCCCCCTGATACGGAGACTGGCCTTCGGCCACTCGAACAAACGCTTGGAGATAGATCAGCTCATCGCCCAGGGGCTCGGGGGAGAGCAGGGAGGTCCAAAATCGCAGCCCGGCGACCACCGCGAAGAAGGCGAGCCATCCGAGGATCGCGGGCGGAAAATTGCCCGGCAGACGTCTCGGACGTCTCAGGTGACCGCACCCTGGGGCTCGGAGGTTTCCGCAGCTCCGGGTGCTTCGGGGGCCGGGCCACAGAACAACGCCCCCGCTGCGGTCGCGATGAAGTAGACCGCCATCACATAAGCGCCGCCGGGCAAGATCTCCTCTAGACCGAACCAACCGCCCGTGGAAGCCACCCAAGCCAAGCCGGCGACACCGCGAGCGATCTCGATCCAAACCCCGCTCTTCAAGCGGTCCATCACCGACGTGAAGCCGTAGACGCTGACGAAAATGAAGGTGCCGTAGTAGAAGAGCCCGGGCATTCCGATCTCGCCGAAACGAGCCAACATAAAGGTCAGGAGCAGGAGGGTCGCGACGAATTGGAACCACGACCAAGCCAAGAGGAAAGGCGTGGCCTCGGTGCGATATTTCTCGAAGTGATAGGGATCCTCGATCTTCGGCACCGGATATCGCGCCTCCACGTCGGCCGGGCGCCAACCCGTGGGCATGAACCAAATCCGCGCTTTATCCCACCAACTCTCCGCGCGCCACGCATCCTTCGTCAGTAGCCAAAGGTGCTGGAAATTGATGCGGATCGGATTCCAGGTCGCCGCCGGGCGGGTCACACCGTAGACCGCGGGCACGTCGTCGAGCTCTTCTTGAAAGGTGCCGAAGATCCGGTCCCAAAAGGTGAAGATCTGGCCCAAATTCTTATCCAAATACTCGGGATTGATGGCGTGATGCACCCGGTGCTGGGACGGCGTGATGATCACGTATTCCAGCCAGCCGAGCTTGGGAATATGGCGGGTGTGGTACCAGAATTGAAGGAAAAGATGCACCGGCGCGATGATGTTGATCACCTCCGCCGGCACACCGAAAAAGGCCGCGGGAATTAGAAAAACCGCATACACCCCGAGAATATTCGAGATCGACTGGCGCAGGGCGCAAGGTAGATTGAACTCCTCGCTGCTGTGATGAATCACGTGGACATTCCAAAAGAAATTCACACTGTGATTGAGCCGATGGGAGCCATAACCCGCGAAATCCACCGCGATGAATCCCACTAAATACACCGCCCAGGTCGCTTCGATGTCGAATACCGCCAGGTGTTTCAACAGCCAGGGGTAGGAAATGATGACCAACACCAAACCCAGCGAGTCTTTGATGACGTTGGTCATGCCCGAGCTCAGGCTCGAGATGGTGTCCATACTGTTGAGAGTCTGCCGACCCTTCACAGCTCCGTAAACCGCCTCCACCAGAATCAGAATCATGAAAAGGGGGATCGCCACCAAAAGCGCGCTTGCATAGGTTTCCATGGCCGTCGTTCCGTCGGGTTGGTTGGATCATGGAGAGGTGCCTCCCAGAAGTAAGTCGGCCAGTGCGCTGCGCTAAGCCGACTTCAATGATCGTAGCACGAGGTCCTAGAATCCGAGTTGATAACTCGGAGCAGTATCGTACGAACCAGTGGGAGCCACATCTGGCTCTGGCATGGACTACCTAAGTCTCAAGGCCCCTGTTTGAGACGCCCGCTATGCACTCTCTTTCGGCCTCTACAGGGGACTTGGTTACAATGCACATCAGCAGTCGGATCTCGAACCATCAGTAAAAGGTAGCAGGAAGATGGCTCCTAAAATACTCGCTCTTCTTGTCGTTTGTGAGGTCATTTTTTTTCAAGTCGTTTTCGCGGACACCTCGGGTAGATCTATCCAGTTAGCCGAAGCTCCCGAAAGTACACTTCAGGAGCTATATGAAAGAAGAGAAAAGCTGCTAGAGGAACTTAGAATTCTGGAAGAACGAATCTCTATCTCGGAAAAGCAAGAGCAATCACAATCACCGGCAATACCGAAGCCTTCTAATAAAACAACCGAGGTCCGTGAAGTCGCGAATGAAGTTACGACAAAACTGGAGGGCATCGGTGCATTGATGAGAACCACACCTAGTATCAATTCGGCGGTCATTTTTGAAATTCCGCCTGGGAGCAGCTTGCAGGCTGTCAGCTATGAACCTCCAGTTTGGAGGGTGAAATACCAAGGACGGTATGGATACGTACACGATCACTACATTTCTGATGGGTCGACAGCTGAAAAATTTCGCGAGACAAAGAAGAAGAAAAAGAAGCGATGGTTTTTTCGGAAAGAGCGGCCCCAGGCCTCTTCGCCTTTCACTAGTCCAGGCTGTTGCCGGGTTTGCACCAAAGGTAAGCCTTGCGGCAACTCTTGCATCAGCCGGAAAAAAGAATGCCACCAACCACCGGGCTGTGCCTGTTAGTTGCATTCTCGCCAAGGCGCTTCCGATGGACACTTAGTTCTGCAGAGTTTCGCCTCTCCAACTCCGAAGACCAAGGCAGCTTGCCGTTTGCGGGCTGGCCTGTTCTCATTCCGCACTTACAAGCTAGCCCAAGTTCCGCAGTTCGCGATGTCCGGTCTAATGTTTTCAATGACTTAGCAAAAAAGTCTGCACTACATTTTTGCAACAAGTGAAGATTCAGGCCGGAATCATGAGCCTCTGAGGTAAGCGAGCCCAGCCGATCCAACAGCTGGGCTTGTGATTTATCCGGACGCACCACGCAGCGGATCCGCAGCTCTCGCGAGGTGGTTTCTGCCGTCGGCAGGACGATGTCCGCGCTGTGGAGCTTGGTCATTTCTTGAAGGATCAGTCGCGGGCTCTTGGCTCGACGAGAAGAGGCCGCTCTGGCTGAAGAGCTGATTCAGGCGTCGCTCGACAAGCAAGGAATCGGTCGGGATCAGTTGGTGCTCCACGCGGATCGAGGGCCCAGCATGACCTCGAAGTCGGTGGCCTTGCTGATGTCCGAGCTCGGCGTGGGCAAGTCCCACAGCCGTCCGTACACGAGCAACGACAACCCGTATTCCGAGGCTCAATTCAAGACCCTCAAATACCATTCGAGCTTTCCCGAGCGCTTCGGGTCCCTGGAAGACGCTCGCGCATTCTCGAGAGAATTCTTCGACTGGTACAACACGCGGCATCGCCATACTCAGCTCGCTCTTCTCGCTCCTGCCGACGTGCACTACGGCCGCGCAACAGCGATTCTGGAGCAGAGGCAAGCCGTGCTGAAAGAGGCCTATTCCAATCGTCGAAGCCGCTTCAAGAATCGCCTTCCGCGAGCGGGCAACCTGCCCGAAGGAGCCTGGATCAATCCACCCAAAAAGGAGGAACACGACACTGAACCCGTGCCCGAGACTCCGGGCCCCGGACCGGTCAACACCCGTGAAGATTGATCCGGGCTCAGCCGACGCTTCGGTGCCTGAACGATCGCCCCGAGGGGTCACCATTCCAATCTCCGAAATGTCTTTTTGCCTTGTGGGCTGGGGTGAGAGGAGGAGATTGCTTTCCGCCCGCCGGAGGCTTCCGGTTTCCGGTGTTCCCGCCTTGAGATCACACACTAAATAACCGAAGGCCGTGTCTCAAAGTCATTGACACATTCCGAAGCGCGGTAGAGGCGATCGTCGTTGATGCGTTCCGCAGGCACTCCCAAGATGTCGTCCAGCGCCGTGCTGCCGTACCAGTGGTCGGAAATGTAGAGCTCGCTGGACGGCTCGCAGAGCCGAGCGATCACCAGAATCGCCGCCATCGTCGACCATGAGACCTTCTCTCGGCCTTTGGGCAGGAGGTCTTCGAAGAGCTCGTCCAGTCCCAGGCCGCGCCACAAGGACCAGGCAAGATAAACCTGCGCAAAGTTGCGGCTACGCTCCAGGCGAACGCGGTCCAACTGGATCGGGATCGCCTGTGACCTCAGTGTCGGCTCGAAGAGCTCGAGCTGATCGGCCCGTCCGGTCATTTGGCGGGCCAACGCTCGGGCCTGAGCTTGGCCCTCGGCATCGAGCTCTCCGAGGTGGGCGACGGTCTCCTGAACGACCTTGCCATTGCGCCGCACGGAGCGCACGAGTCGCCAGTAAATGTGGGTCTTTCCGTCCTTCTTTCGGGTGCTCTTTCGCAGGAACATCGTGACCTATTTTCCCCCTGGCGGAAGTGTCAAAAACAAGGGGGTAGGTCGGCACTACAAGCGGTTTTCGGGGATCGCTCTACCTAGAATCAATAACTTACGGCAACTTTCGGGGCGAAAATTGCCGTTTCCAGGATGAAACTGCGGAACTTGGGCTAAGCAGGGTCAACGGTGGTGTGACCGATCTCAACTGCGCAATAGAGAAAGCACCCTCATGGGAGAAGGGATTGAGACTCGCCCGCCCACTTTAGAATTACCGGAGCCGAAAGACCATTTGGATCCAGACTCACAACGGCGATGCTCCTTTCGGCAACCGACGACACAAGAGGTCGTCGAGCTCCGCAGGGATCAGCCGCAGGGTCACCGGTGCTTGCTCCAAGTTCCGACGCTCGTAGGTCACCAGACTGGACCCCGGGAGGTCGAGGCGGGCGGCATCCACGGGGCTGAGGGCCGTGAGCATCGACAGGCCGATTTCGACACCCGAGAACGGTGCCAGATAGCTCTCGGGGACATGGCGAAAATGCTGGATCTGCGGCAAACGCAGGGCCCAGGCGCGATCCGCTCCGACCCAAAGGTAGTCCTTGGGTGGACCGTAGGACATTCTGACCCAGCTCCGGGAATCGCCTTGGCTCATCAACGGTCCGTGACGCCAAGAGATCGGCTCGGCCAGGAGCCCGGTCAATCGCCGATTGAAGGTCTCGAGCTCCGCCCAAGACACACGGCCTTCCGGTCCGAGCGCGCTCGCTCCCGGTTCCAGGGGCAGGACGGTCGATGGGGTGACCTCCAGGCGATGGAGCGTGCCTCGGATCTCCAAATGCATACCTGGCTGCCATTGGCTCACCAGCATCTCGAGCTGCTCCGTCGATAGCCGACGGCTCAGCCGGAGCCTAGCTTCCGTGGGCAACGGCGGATGAGAGGTCGCGGCCAGCTGCTGCTCCGTGGGTATCCACCACACCGAGGGATAAACGGGGGTTTGGTCCGCTTCGGAGACGTAGAGATCCGCCAGTCGAATCTGCTTGGGCTCGAGCTCGTAGGCAAAACCGGCGGAGAGCCGAGACAGGTCGAGCTGGGCACAGAGGAAGGGCTCGCGGTCGACGGTTTCGTCCGAGCCGGCTCGGCCGACCACCGGCTCCAGCGTCACGTTCATCTTCGGCTGCGGCGCGGCGTCATGTCCGATCATGGCCGACGCCTCCGGTCCGGCGGTCTTTGACGGCAGGTCGTTCCCCTGCAGCATGGGATAGGCGCCGATGCCGACCGACGCCGCCAAGACGACGAAGAGGAGCCATCGCAGCACGGATCGATGCGCGCGGCCGAAAAGAAGCCAGGCCAACAAAGCCGTGGCCACCATGGCTTGAGCGATGAGGGTGCCCAATGGAGTCTCGAGCACGAAGAAGATCGGCCGAGCCAGGGCGATATACGAAAACAGCATGCCCACCAACAGCTCCGACCAGCGTCGAGCCGGAATCGCCACCAACGCCACCCAGGCGGCGAAGAGGGCTAAGCCGGAAATTGCCCGGGCCAATGCCGGCAGGAATTGACCCGCGGGCAAACCCATGCGCCAGAGCACCAGCGCATGACCGACGAGCATCGGCAAGCCGACCCAACCCACCACGGCCGCCAGCTTCGCATCCCAGACCGCGGATCGCGACACCGGGCGAGCACGCCAGAAAGCTCCGGGCGACCTCGGACCGTCGCCGAGCAACAAACCGCCGATCAGAAGCACGGGAAGGACCCCGAACGCGAAGAAGGCGAGCCCTTCCGTTTTGGCGGGCGGCAAAGCCCCCCAACCCGGGGAAGCCCAGGTTCCCGCCCACACGAGCAACCAGAACCCGAGCAAGGCCGGCCACATGCGGCGCAGGCTGAGCAACATCGGCAAACCGATCTGCACCGAGCTCCCGGGCAAGGGGCGCCCCATGGCCGCGGCACCATCGGACGAAGGCTCCAACGAAGGTTCAAAGGACGGATCCATGACTCTGCTCATTGCCTTGCTCCTTCTGCGCTTCGGAAAGCCTTCAGCTCGCGTTCGTGAAATCGGGTCAACACCTCCGACGAGCCGTCCAGCTCAGCCAGGGTGACCCCGGACAGCACCAAGGTCCGGCGGTCCGACTCCGACTCCGTGATTTGCCACAGCTCCAAATAGTCCGGAACCGGCACGTCTCGCCCATAGGCGTCGGCACCTTCACCCCCACCGACCGACGGCTCGGGCACGAAGGATTGATCTTGAAACAAGAAATATTGCAAACGGAAAAAACTCGGAAATATGGTGGCGACCTGCCGCAATAGCACCTTGAAGTGGTGTCCTTGATGCCACGCCTCCTGTGGGTCCGCGGATGTGGCGGCCGACGGCTTCAGCAGCCGCCATCCCGGCAAATGAAACGACGGAACCGTCGGCGGCTCGGCCACGAAGGATTGGCCGGTCACTACTTCCGAAAAACCCAAGCGCAACACGTAGCGGTCTCCTTGTCTCCGAGCCTCATGGACCCGCAACACACCACCGTCGAGGGCCACGAAGGCCCCGGAAAGCAGGCGCAGCCGCCCCACCATCTCGGGCCGGCGCTCGGCAAAGACCACATCCAGCTCCAGACGACCCGGGCGATCGGCCACCGCCGCGATCTCTTGAGCCGGTATGACCAGAACCGGCCCCTGTTCCGACGGCTCGGCGAGGATCTCGTCCCCGATGGACGGATTGCCGTAGCTGAGCAGGCTCATCTGGGCCTTCGAGCGCGTCCGCCAAACGGCACCGTCTTCAGCGATCCAACGGCTGCCCAGCCAACGCACGGATCCGGAGCGCGCCTCTCCAGAAGATTCACTGGGTCGGTCCGAATCCTCCAAGGCCACGCGGGCGTAGAGCTGGTAGAAGTCGGCTCCGGCCAAGGATCGCAACCCCTCGGGCCGCTGGAGCGTGGGCCCCTCCAACCCGGGCCGTGCGCTCCGATCCTCGACGGCCTCGCCGACCACCGACGGATTCGGTGGATGCCCCGTGGCCTTTTCCAGGTGACCCCACAGCCCCCCGACCGGCACGGTGATCGCCCACAAAGCGATCACGATCCACGGCAGTCGGCGGTTGGAGGGTCGTCGATAGGCCAACCACGCACCCACCATCGCCAACACCAGAATCGCCGAGCCTGTCACCGGAGCCGTGGCGAGATATTCCCCGAGATCGAAGGCGAACAAGACGTAACCGATCGCCTGAGCAGCCAAACCCAATCCGATGCTCGCGGTCAGAAAACCCGCCCAGCTCGGAAAAAAGGCCGCCAAAGCGGCGGGCAATATCGCGCCGGCCATGAAGGTGATCAAGCCGTCGAGCCAGAAAGACCACGAGGTCAGCCACAAGGTTTCAGGGACCAGCCGCACCTCGAGCCATAGGGGCAAGACACCCATCACCAACGTCAAGAGGACGAGCTTGCAGCCCACGACGGTTTCCCAGCTCCACGGACGACCGCGCCAGAAGGCTCGATGGGACGACGACCCGGCAAGCATGATCGCTCCCGAGGTCAGCCAGCCACAGACCCCGAGGAAAGCCTCGAATTGCACGGTGCCGTTGTGCTCCAAGCTCAAAGACGGCCCCAGCCCTTCGAAGGTATTCCACAGCAGCCAACACCACATGGCCAGCCAGAGCCAACAGCTTCGCAAAATAAACAGCCACATTTGGACGGCCGACCTCAGCTCGCTCATGACCGTGCCTCCGACCCTTGTCGGACCGTCGATTGCCGATGCAGGGTCAAGAAGATCTCCTCCAAGCCCATGGACACTCGATCCAAGGTCTCGATGCTCGGCAGGCAGGACCCGTAGGTTTCGAGAACCCGCTCACGATCGTCGGTCTGGGCCTGGGAATCGACGAAGCTGAGCCGATCACCTCGCGCTCGGACGTCGAGCCAGGACTCCGGCAGGCCATCCACATCCGGCGGGGAGCGCAGCTTGAGCTCGACCCGTCGATAGCGAGTCAGCATCTCCTCCAGGTGGTCAGCGAAGAGCATCCGACCCCGGTCCAAAAAACCCACCCGATCCGCCAAACGCTCCACCAGGTGCATTTCGTGGGTGACGAGGAAAACCGTCCACCGCTCGCGGGCGGAGATTTCCAAAGCTCCGGACACCACATGCTCGCGGACCGCGGGATCGAGGCCGCCGAAGGGCTCGTCCATGATCAGGACCTCCGGACGGTAGGCCATCGCTAGGACCAAACGCGCCCGCATCCGCATGCCTTTCGAAAATCGCCGCAACCGCTGATCTCGCGGCAGACCGAATTGCTCGATCAGCTCGTCGCAGAGGGCTTGATCCCACTCGGGATACAGGGGGCTGATCAAGCGGATCAAGGCGTCGAGGGTGAAACCACCGGGAAGCTCCTGGGCTTCGGACACCAGGCCCACACGGCACAAGGTTTCGGGGCCCAGCCGACCGCTGTCGACGCCTAGCAATCGCGCCCGTCCATGGGTTGGACGTAGCCAGCCCATCAAGGCCGAGATCAAGGTCGATTTGCCGCTGCCGTTGGCACCGACCAGGGCGAAGACCTCTCCCGGGCCGGCATCGAGATCCACATTTCGCAACGCCCAATCGTCGGAGCCCGAGAAGAAACCGCCCCAATAGCGATGCGACAAGCCTTCGATCTGAATCGCTGAATTTTCGTTTTTATCGGTGATCTCAAACATCGTGAGTCTGTCCTTCCGAGTCTTTGTCGTTGCCGGTACCGGTAGCAGAGCCGCTCTCGAGGCGCCGCCAATGGAGCGTGGTCGCGTCGAGCACCTCGGGCAGCTCGAGACCGAGCTCTTTGGCCTTCACCACGATCTCCTCGAGGTCCGGCCCCAGCAGCCGGTTCCGAGCCTCGGGGTCCGCGCTACCGCCCTCGCACACCACGGAACCGATCCCAGGTCGAATTTCTAGAAATCCCTCGGACGTCAAGGTCGCCACGATCCGCTGGGCGGTATTGGGATTGATGCCCAATGCCTTACCCAATTTGCGAATCGACGGAAATCGCTCTCCGGGGGAAAGAGCGCCGGAGAGGATCGCGCGCTTGACGGCGTAAACCACTTGGTCGTGGATGGGGACGCCGGATTGAAGTTTTAGGTTGAAGGGCAACATGGTGTACTAATCGTACTAGTACACTTAGTTCACGTCAAGTGTTTCCTTCCGCAGATCGCATTCAGCAAGTCTTTTCCGGCGCGAGAGCGCTTGGAGAAGCGTCGCCGGAATGACAAAGTACCGCCATGGATCCTTCTCCTCCGGAGCCGACTCAAACGGTCTTAGATGCGGACGCCCGCAGAGCCCGCCGCATTCAAATCGACGGATTTCTCGACCGCGCCCTCGATCTCCCGGCCGGCGAGCGCGCCGCTTTTTTAGAGCGACAATGCCCCACCGGCTTGCGCGCCGACGTCGAGCGCATGTTGGCGGAGATGACCGACGAGGCCGCCGACACTCTCGAGCAAGGAGCTTTTCGCGGACCGTTGGCTTTTCAAATGGCGCGCGAAATCCAATCCAGCCGCCCTCTCGAGGAAGGGGATCAAGTCGGAGCGTTCCAAGTGATTCGCGAGCTGGGTCGTGGCGGCATGGCGGTCGTGTATTTGGCGGATCGGGTCGACGGCGCCTTTCGTCAACAGGTGGCGCTCAAGGTGATGCTCGAGCCCCAACGGAGCCCCAGGCAGACCGCTCGATTCCACCTGGAGCGTCAAATCCTGGCGGAGCTGCGGCATCCGAATATCGCCCAGCTCTTAGACGGGGGCCTGACCGACCAAGATCGTCCGTATTTCGCCATGGAATGGGTCGACGGCCACCCGATCGACCTCTACTGCGATCGATACCGATTATCGGTCCACGATCGGCTGCGGCTCTTCGTGCAAGTGACGAGGGCGGTGGCGGCGGCCCATCGCTCCCTGGTCATCCATCGCGACATCAAACCGTCGAATATCCTGGTGTCGTCCGGACCGGACGCGACGTCGAGCGTGAGCCCCGAGAGCACGACTTCCGAGGAGGTGACACCGGAAGGCACGGCACCCGGGCCCGACGGCGCCCAGGTGAAGCTCCTGGATTTCGGTATCGCCAAAATCCTCGACGCCGAGGAGCTCGACGAGCGGCACCAGCTGACCCGCACCTCGGCCATGCCGATGACCCCGGAATACGCCTCCCCCGAGCAATTGATGGGTGAGCCTCTGACCACGGCGTCGGACATCTACCAATTGGGCATCCTGCTCTTTCAGCTGCTGTGCGGTAGTCGGCCGTTCGAGAACCTCTCATTCGCCGAGCGCATCGCCCGAGACCACCAGCCCTCGCGGCCGAGCACGGTGCTCACCATTCCCAGCTCGGAAGCAATCGCCGAGAGCCGCTCCACCACCCGCAAAGCCCTGATCCGCCAGCTTTCCGGTGATTTGGAGAACATCGTCCTCAAAACGCTGCGGCGGCGGCCGGAGCGCCGTTACACCTCGGCCACCGCCCTGGTGGAGGACGTCGAAGCGTTCCTCGAAGGCCGACCGATCAGCGCCCGGGCGGACAGCGCGGTGTACCGAGCGCAGAAATTCGTCGCCCGCAACCGCTGGTCCACCGCCTTGGTCGCTTGTTTGTTGGTCGCCCTGCTCGGCCTATCCGCCCTCTCCACCGCCCGCTTACGCCGGGAGCGCGACGTGGCTCAAGCTGCCCAAGCCCGAGCCGAGGACGCGGTCACCGAGGCGGAGCAAGTCGTGGAATTCTTGATCGGTCTGTTCGAGGCGTCCCGTCGAGGCGCAAAGCAAGCCGAATCGATCTCAGCCCTTGATTTGATCAACACCGGCTCGGAAAAAATCGAAACCGAGCTCAAGGATCAACCCCGGATTCGCGCCAGGTTCCTGTCGACTTTGGGCAGCGTCCACCGCAGCCTCGCCCTCTTCGACCAGGCCGAAGCCATGGCCCGGGAAGCCCTGGAGCTGAACGGGCAAGTCTTCGGCACAGACAGCCTTCAAGTGGCGACCAGCCTCGATTTATTGGCGGGCATTCTCTCCCGCCGCGGTGAGCAGAAGGAAGCCGAGCAAATCAATCGACGGGCACTGGCCATTCGTGAGGCCGCGCTCGACCCCATGCACCCCGACATCGCCGACAGCCTCAACAGCCTGGCCACGGTCTATTGGAACGAGGGGCGCTACGACGAGGTCGAGCCCCTGCTCCAACGGAGTCTGGAAATTCGTCGCCATCAGCTCGGGCCGGACCACGAGCAAACCGCTGCCATCCACAAGAATCTGTGCATCCTCTTGCGCACGTTGGACCGACTCTCGGACGCCGAAGAGAATTGCCGACGAGCCGTGGACGGCTATCGAAAGTCCCTCGGCGAAAGCCATCCACGGGTCGCCGGAGCCCTCAACACCTTGGCCCTGCTGCGCGTGGCCCAAGGCCGGAGGGCGGAGGCGGAGCCGCTCTACCTACAAGCCCTCGACATCTGGCAGGCGTCCCTGGGCGAGCAGCACGTCAACACCACCGCGGCCATGGAGAATCTCGGTGGGCTTTATGTGAACCAAGGCGAATACAAAAAGGCGGAGCCCCTCTACCGCCGATCCTTGGAAATCCACGAAGCCACCTACGGCCCGGATCACTTCAACTTGACCCGGACTCTGCAAAACCTGGGCAATTGTTTGTTGCGTCAAGAGAGATACGAGGAAGCGGAGCCCCATTTCCGGAGGGCGATCGCGCTCTTCGACGCCACCGGCCCGTCCGAGCATCCCGAGATCGCCCGCCCCCTGCTGGGTTTAGCGACCGTGTTGCTGCAAAAGGGGCAGAGCGAACAAGCCGAGGCCCTGGCCAAACGCTCCCACCAGCTGAGAATTAAGGTATTCGGAGAGGATCACCCGGAGCTCGGAGACTCATATCGGGTGCTCGGCAATATCTATCGAGAAACGGGTCGATTCGACCAAGCTGAAGCCTCGTATTTGGAAGCCCTCGAACGATACGGTGACGGGAAGAATCCGCAGAAGCTGCGATGGACCGTCGACGGCTACAGCGACCTTTTGCGACGGCTGGGTCGGACCGACGAAGCCGTAGAGATCCAAGCGAAATACCCGGACCGCCGACTCGAGATACCCAAGCCGACGGTCGACCCGGCTCGCGGATAACGAGGTCTGCTCCGGGGCCTTACTCTGGAATCAGCTGCGATCCCACGATCTTGGCGATCAAAATAAACGAGCCCGCCTCACCGGGATTGCTCATGCCACCGGCGTCGAAGAAGGTCTCGAAGGTGGCATCGTCCGCGCCCGTGCCCGCCGGCAGCTTGACCAAGAAATAGTCGGTCCGCACGCAGCTCTGCCAACCCGCGCTGTTCTGACAAATCGATTCCGCCCGCGGGGTCAGCTTTACCGTATCGGACGACGCCGATTTCACGGTGTAGCTGAATCCACCGCTCGGATTCTTGGCGATGAATTGGCAGGTGACCTCGATCAAATTGCCGTTCACCACCGGAATCTCGAGGACCGGAGTCCCACTCCGACCCCCCACCTGCACATCGAACGTTGCACGGCTGTCCTCGACCACGGCAAGGCTGCGGGAATCATTAGTAAATTCGGGCATGGAGACCTCCTCGAAGGTTTGTGCATGTGGCCGATCCAAATCGTCTTCCAGACCGGCTCGGCTGATCCATCTCGTCACCGAGACTACACGATGCCGATCGCTCTGGTGTGGCCGATCCCCATGGTCCGACGATCGGTCGCACGACGGTGACTGTGGCCCTGAGCCGCTGTCCGGCATTCTGCCCTTCGTCCGGCCGAAGACTTTTGGCCAGGAGCTGTTAACCTCGACTCCAGAATAGAACCTGAGCTTGACCCTCGGCACCCATCGAGGGCTGCTCAACGTTTTCAAAGGACGGTCACCTTGCATCCTTCGACGGCCAAAGACCCCACCACTTTCCCATGATCGGTTGGATACTCGCCGCCTCGATACCGTTGTGTTACGGCCTCGGCGTGCTCAGCGCCGTGCACGCGATTATGACCACCCGCACACCTCAGGGCTCCTCCGCCTGGGCATTGGCGCTGGTGACGATTCCCTTCCTGTCGCTACCCGTTTATTGGACCTTCGGCCGGGTTAAATTCGAAGACTACGTGCGGTCCGTGCGCCACTTCGATGAGCGCGTCGAGGAGCAGCTCCAGGAGCATCGGAACCAAAAGCTGGCGCACGCGTTTACCCATCCCGAGGAGACCGCGGACCTACGAACCGCTTGCGAGCTGCAGGCGTTCCGCCGTCTGGCGACGACACCGTTCACCCGGGGCAATAGCTCGAAGCTCTTGATCGACGGCGAGCAGACTTTCGAAGCCGTTTTCTCCGGCATCGAAGCGGCCCAAACCTATATTCTGGCGCAGTACTACATCATCCAAAACGATCGTATCGGAACCGAATTTCAGGATCGGTTGATCGCCGCCGCCGAGCGCGGTGTCCGCGTCTACCTCATCTACGACGACATCGGCAGCCACTACCTTCCCAACGCCTATCTCGAGAAGCTCGCATCCGCCGGGGTCGAGGTCTCGAATTTCAGCGGCAGACGCGCCTGGTTGGGCAGATTTCGGCTCAACTTTCGCAACCATCGCAAGATCGTGGTGATCGACGGCGTGCGCGGTTTCATGGGCGGGCTCAACGTGGGTGACGAATATCTGGGTCGGAACGAAAAGATCGGCTATTGGCGCGACACCCACGTCGAGATCCGCGGCCCGGCGGTCCTCGGCCTGCAGTCTTCGTTTCTGCGCGATTGGTATTACGGTACCGAGCAGCTCTTGGAGGTGAGCTGGGAGCCCGAGATGCAGGAGCTCGACCAAACCGCCTTGGTGCTCGCCTCGGGGCCCGCCGACAAGCTCGAATCCTGCGGCCTGCTCTTCGCCCATGCCATCAGCTGTGCCGAAAAACGCCTGTGGATTGCGTCGCCGTATTTCGTGCCCGACGGCGGCGTGTTGGGCGCTCTCCAGCTCGCCGCCTTGCGCGGGGTCGATGTCCGCATTCTGATGCCGCGCAGCACCGACAACATGTTGTTCAAATTCGTGCCGTACTCCTACTTTCCCGAGACCGAGCGCTCGGGGGTCAAAATCTACCTTTACGAGAAAGGTTTCATGCATCAAAAGGTGATGCTGGTCGACAACGACTACGCCCTAGTGGGAACCGCCAACTTCGACAACCGCTCCTTCCGGCTCAACTTCGAAATCATCTACATGGTCAACGACGACGATGCCTGCCACGCGCTGGCGGAGGTGCTCGAGCAAGACTTCGAGCATTCAACTCGATTGCGCAGTGAAGAGCTCGAAGCACGCAGCTTCTTCGTCCGCTTCGCCACCCAATGTACCCGTCTCTTGGCCCCGATCCTGTAACGAAAAGCCCTGGAACCAGAGACCCGTCATCGACCGCGAACGCCCCGCCGGATAGGATCGGCCCCATGATCCGAATCTCGACATTTGCCTCCGGCCTCTTGGTCGCCACCTTGGTCTTGGGGGCGTCCGTCTCCGGCTGTGCCGACGCCGGCTCAGGGACGGTGCTGCGACTTGGGCACGGTCTCGATGTAAACCATCCCGTGCACCGGGCCATGGAATTCATGGCCCAGCGCTTGGAGGAGCTTTCCGACGGCGAGCTTCGTCTGAAGATTTACCCGTCGGAGCAATTGGGCAGCGAGCGCGAATGTTTGGAGCTGCTGCAAATCGGCAGCTTGGGGCTGACCAAGGTGTCGGCGGCGGTGTTGGAGGGTTTCGCGCCGGATTTCAAGGTGCTGAGCATGCCCTATCTCTTCCGGGACCGGCAGCATGCCTTCGCCGTGCTCGACGGTGAGATCGGTCGACGGCTGTTGGTGTCCTCCGAGGCGGCCCGGCTCCGGGGATTGACGTTTTACGACGCCGGCAGCCGCAGCTTTTACACCCGCGATCGGCCGATCCACAGCCCGGAGAATTTGGTCGGGCTCAAGATTCGTACCCAGGAGAGCGCGACGGCCATGGGCATGGTGCGAGCCCTCGGCGGCGCGGCAACGCCGATCGCCTGGGGCGAGCTCTACACCGCGCTCCAACAAGGGGTGGTGGACGGGGCGGAAAACAATCCGCCGTCGTTTCACCTTTCGCGCCACTATGAGGTCGCCCGTTATTACAGCCTCGACGAGCACACGTCGGTGCCCGACGTCTTGTTGGTGTCTACCGGGGTGTGGCGGCGGCTGAACGAGACCCAACAGCGTTGGTTGCAAGCCGCCGCCGACGAATCCGCAACCTTTCAGAGGCAGCTCTGGCGCGAGGCCGAGCAAGAAGCCTTGAGGGCGGTGAAGGAGGCCGGCGTGGAGGTGACTCGGCCGGATAAGGCTCCCTTCCAGGCGGCGGTTCGTGAGCTGCTTGAGGGCCGACGAGAGGTCGCCGCCGCGTACGCAGAGATCCAAGCGGTCGGTCAAATGCCGGCGGAGACCGGACCATGAACGGCGTCAAGCAGACCCTGGATCGATTTCTGGCCGCGGCGGTGACCCTGGCCATGGCCGGGGCGGTCCTGACCGTGTTGTGGCAAGTGATCAGCCGTTATGTGCTCGGCGATCCTTCGTCGTTCACCGATGAGCTGGCTCGCTATTTATTGATTTGGATCGGATTGTTGGGGGCGGCCCAAGCCGCGGGTCAGAAGCTGCATCTGGCCATCGACCTCTTGCCCAACCGACTGACCACCGGGCCACGGCACCGATTGGCGGCCGCGGTTCAGGTCTTGATCGGCCTTTTCAGCTTCTTCGTCATGGGGCTCGGCGGCTGGTTTCTCGTCCGCCTCACCTCCACCCTGGGGCAAAGCTCCGCGGCCCTGGGCATCTCCCTGGCGTGGATCTACGCGGTGATTCCCATTTCCGGCTGGGTCATGACCTTCTACGCCGCCTTCTTCGCCCGCGAGCACCTGCGGGCATCTCGCGTCGCCCTCGACGAGGCGACCGGCTGATGGCTTGGCTCGAAATCTTCGTGCTGGCCGGCAGCTTCACCGCGCTCCTGGCATTGGGGGTGCCGGTGGCCTTTGCCATCGGCATCGCCACCACCCTCACGCTCTTGACCGGCATGCCCATGGAGCCCGCGATCACCACCGTGGCCCAACGGATGGCTACCGGGCTCGACAGCTTCTCGTTGACGGCGATCCCCTTCTTTGTGCTCGCCGGCGGGCTCATGCACCGAGGCGGCAGCGCAAAACGGCTGGTGGACTTGGCCAAAGCCATGCTCGGACCGCTTCCGGGCGGGCTGGCCTACGTCAATGTCATGGCGGCCATGCTCTTCGGCGCCATCTCCGGCTCCGCCGTGGCCGCGGCGTCGGCCATCGGCGGGGTCATGGCGCCGAGCATGAAAGAGGAAGGTTATGACCGCGATTTCTCGGTCGCGGTCAATGTGACCTCGGCTACCACGGGCCTGGTGATTCCCCCCTCCAATATCCTGATCGTTTACTCCCTGGCCTCCGGCGGGGTGTCGATCGCGGCCCTATTTCTGGCCGGCTACATCCCCGGCTTGCTGACCGGGCTCTTCCTGATGATCGTCGCGGGTGTCTCCGCCGGACGAAGGGGTTATCCCACCCAGCCACCGGTGCCATGGGCGGAGCTCGGACGTCGGCTGCTGGCGGCCCTGCCGAGCCTCTTCCTCTTGGTGGTGGTCATCGGCGGCATCGTCGCGGGGGTCTTCACCGCCGGAGAAGCGGCGGCCGTGGCCGTGCTTTACGCCTTGGTGCTCGCGCTGCTCGACGGCGGCCTGACCTGGAAGCAGCTACACCAAACCACTCTCGAAGCGGCTCAGACCACGGCCGTGGTCTTGCTGTTGGTGGCCACCTCCTTGGCCATGTCGTGGGTGCTGGCCTATGCCTCCATTCCCCAGAATCTCGCGGCCTTTCTGCTGCAGGCCGGCGACAGCAAAATCGCCATCCTCCTGACCATCAACTTGGTGCTGCTGGCGGTGGGCACGGTCATGGATATGACCCCGGCAGTGTTGATTTTCACGCCGATCTTCCTGCCCGCGGCCGTGGAGCTGGGCATGGATCCGGTGCATTTCGGCATCGTCATGGTGCTCAACCTTTGCATCGGCCTGTGCACGCCGCCCGTAGGCAGTGTGTTGTTCGTCGGCTGTGGCGTGGCCAATGCTCGCATTGAGGACGTCACGCGGCCGTTGTTGCCGTTTTTCGGCGCCATGATCCTGGCTCTCCTATTGGTCACCTACTTTCCCCAGCTCAGCATGGCGCTACCGAGAGCGTTCGGCTTCTGACCCATGGGATGTTTCCCTGATCGACCGCGGGTATCCGGGATCGCGCTCGGCGCCATCTTGGTTTCCACGGTCGCGCTGGTCGTCGCGTGCGCCGACCACCCGCGCTCCTCCTCTGAGCCGAGCTGGGCCTCCTCGCACGCGCTCGAAACCCTATTCCGCGCCTTGCATCGCCCCATCTTCGAGGTCTACGGGCTGGGCCTGGACCGTGATGCCGTACACGCCCATTTGGCCACGAGCTTTCGCGGAGAAGCGCTGACCCGCGAATATGTGGAGCACTTCACGACCCTTCTCCAAATGCAAAAGGAATCCACGGCCATCCGTATTCTTCGCGTCGACTACGAACGGATCGACATCCTGGAGCAAACCTCGACTTTCGTGCGCATCGACGCCGGCTGGTCGGTGGGCGGTATCGTGACCCACCAACAACATCGCCACCCTAGAACCAATCGATACCGAGCCGTCTACGACATGGCCTTCGAAAGCGATGGCTGGCGTTTCGTCGGCTCCCGATTGCGGGATATGAATCGTATCCGTGGGTTTGCGTCGTTGACCGAGGGTGATCCGTGGGCGCTCGACCGACTGCCGAAAAGTGGTGGCGGCATGATGAGCCCGCTGGATCTGCTGAAGGCGGGAATGACCGAGGACGTGGAAGCTTTTCGCCGTGAGCGGGAGCAACAGGAGCAGGAGCAAGGCGCGCCGCAGGAGCAGAAGCGTTGAGCGACCGAAGCTCCTCCAAGGTCTCCTCCGGAAGCTGCTCGCACGAAGAAGCCGGCGAAACCCCGCGACATGCCGTACCGGAACCGACGGTCGACATCCGCAACCTGACTTTCCAATATCCCGCCAAAGCCGGGAATCCTCGTTTCGGCCTGCGCCTACCGAGCTTGACAGCGGCAGCCGGCGAAAGGATGGCTCTCTACGGACCATCGGGCTGTGGCAAGTCCACCCTGCTAGATCTCATAGCCGGCATCCTGCGAGCGGATACCGGCACCGTCAACATCGCCGGAGCGGAGCTCGGCGCGATGACCGAGGCGGAGCGTAGGAGTCATCGGATCCGACATATCGGCTTTGTCTTTCAAGACTTTCCACTCGTCGAATATCTCGATGCCTTCGACAATGTTTTGCTCCCTTTTCGCCTTACCCGTGACTTAAAGCTCGACTCCCAAGCCCGCGGACGGGCCCGAGATCTCCTGACCGAGCTGGGCTTGCCGGGCTACGAGCGCCGGCGACCCCATGAGCTCTCCCAGGGCGAGCGACAACGTCTGGCCATCGCCAGAGCGCTGGTGACCGACCCCTGCCTGCTGCTGGCGGACGAGCCGACCGCAGGTCTCGATCCACACCGCTCGCAGAAAACCCTCGATCTGCTGGAAGAGATCTGCTCCCAGCACCGGCTGACCCTATTGCTGGTCAGCCACGAGCCGGCTGTGTTGGAGCGCTTCGATCATCGCCTAAACGTCCAAGAGCTGGTCGTCGAAAGTGCTTCTTGACCCCCGTTGGGTTGGGCTATCGGAGAAATCCGCCAAGGGACTTTCGAAACCGTAAGGTCCAACTTTGCGTAGTTGAAGTTAGCAGCCCCCCGAAACGGTTGAATTCGCGAGTGAAATCGTCTACAGTGAAAGTAGCTCAAAGAGTCCAGCTCAGCATCAAGGAGGATTCCCCATGGGACAGCCGCAAGGACTGCAAGCTTCCGCCGAGGATCGCCGGACAGCTGTCGAAGCCGCGAAGATCAATGCGGAGAGCCTGGAGGAAATAACGGTTTTTATTTCCGAAGCCGCCGCCAACGATTCCGTCGGCCCAGACGCTCTGCAGGCGATCAAAGCAAAGATTAAGACTTACCATGATCGTTTCGGACCGAGGAAAACGGAGCAGCTGCTTTTCGCCACCTATAAGCAGCTCCGGGCGATCCGCCGACAAGGGCTTTTGCAAGATGAAGAAGCTCGCTTCCGCGCTGAGGAATTGGTGCATTTGATCTTTGAGGGCGAGGTGCACTGAGCCCCGTAGGCCTCCTCTCGAACGAGCCGAAAAAAAGAGCGCCCTTCGGAGCTTACGCTCCTCCGGGCGCTTGGAAGCAGCCGGCTCGAAAGCCGGCCTGGTGGCTCTCTAATTCACATTCCTAAAACCTGTCCAAATTCAGTGATCGTCCTAAAGATCCGTAGGTAGCGAGAAGGTAAGGAAGCCATCCGTCAACCTCCTGCCGCTACCGTTTCGACCGCTTCGTTCGGCTTGTAGCGCCGCATCCAGCGCTCCCCTTGCGAGTATTTCGCCAGCCTCACCTGCTCGATGGAGGTCTGGCCCGGGGTCAGGGTCACGAGGGATCTGTGGAAGCGACCGCTATCCTCGAGCTGATGCAGAAGGTCGACCGCTTGGCTGTAGGTCCGCGCTCCCTGTTGTTGCCAAAGCGCCAGCAGACCATCGTCGAAAGCATCACTGACCAAGGTCTCACCGCTGAAATACACATGCCCGTTGGGCGCGTCTCCCCAGCTCGTGACAGCCTTCGCCAGGTCTTGAAGCCCGGACCCGACATCGGCGGCGATCACCAAATCCGTGAGCACACCCCGCGACGCCCAAGCTTCCAGCTGCTCCGTATAGGGCGCGCTGTCCCCGATCACCAAGAGATGCATCGGCGGGCTGGTCGTGCCCAATTGCGCTTTGGTCGCCACCTCGCTCAGGAATCCGGTCACGACTCCCAGGCCGATGCCTTCGGCCGCCAACAACAGGGGGGCTGAGGTATCGGTCGGCAAGCGGAATCTCGACGCGCGAACCTCGACCCGAGCCGCGTCTCCCGCCTTCAAACCGGCGAGATACGACGCCTCCGGGACTCCCCCGCTGACCGGCAGGTTGAACGTCGCCCGAATCTTGCCCGGCTCCAGCTCCGCCGACGAGCAGACGATGAGCTCGATCGGCCGAACCTTGGGCAGGATTTCCACCAACGTCTTCACTTTGATGGAGACCGACGGGAACGCTTCGAGCAAGTGGACCACGGTGGGATAGAGGCTCACCAGCTGACGCCGTACGTGCTGCTTATGCTCCAAATCTCCCCGCTCGACGGCCAAGAGCACGTCCCGAAGCCGAGCGGATTCGGCGGCGTCGGAACAATTGGCGATCAAGGTCCTGAACATTTCCGGGTAGGGCTCGGTCCAGGTCAGGCTCAGCTCACCGGCCATCACGTCTCGCACGGTCATCGGGGAGGGGAAAGGCGGCTCGTCCTCGAGCTCCTCGCCGAAGACACCCATATAGCTCGCCGACAGCACTGTGTCCGGCGAAATGCGCAAGCGCGTGCACAGGCGTTGGACCAACTCGTCGCTGTGTCGCGGATAGATCAACATCCGATCACCGACCTGATACTCAAAGTCGGCTCCCGCGGTGTCGATCACCAACCGGCGGGTCTGTCGCGCGTCGGTTTGGTGGATGACGTCGCAACCACCGACGGTCACCCAACGCCCGCGCAGGGGTTTGGGCCGCGCCACGGCTCCTACAGCCTGCTCTTTGATCGCCAGACGGCGTTCGGGAGCTTCTTGCTCGGCGGAGGCACCGGTCGGATCCTCACCCATCATCCGACAGACCAAGCTCAGCCACTGGTCGAAAGCCGCCGATTCGCCCTGGAGACGATCCGCTTTCTTCACCGGCAGCATCTTTCGCCCGCCGATCCTCGACAGCTCGGCCACGAGGGGATCCGCGGCGTGGACGAAGTGGCCGTGCACGCTGTCGCCGAGCACCAACAAACCGAAGACCATGCGATCGAGCTCACCATCGGTCTTTTGTGACAGCTCCTCGATCAGACGTTTGGCCCCGGCCGGTAGCTCACCGGATTCAATCGCCGAAACCACCAACAACAAAACGGTGGGATCGGTCGACAAATCTTCCGCCGCGAATTGGGAGCCTTCGTGGATGGCGGGCTGGAAGACCCTGAGGCGGCGTCCTATCATACGCGCATAAAATTCCGCGGAATCGTCCTCAGAGGCGTGCAACACCTTGATCTGCACGCTTTCGTCGGTCATCTCAGCGGCCAACCACGAGGATTCCTCAAACGCGGATTCGGTTTCTACCGCCCACTTATCGGCGTGGTAGTAGTACTGGGGCTCCAGGAAGAAATCGCGCATCTCATGGTGGTACACGGGACAGGTGGTTCCGCCGAGGGGCGGCACGACCCAAGACCATTGTCCGGGGCATTCGCGACCCGCCTTCTTTTCCCGCAAGTCGTGGGTCAAGAATTGACGCGAAGCGCTGTGGTGATCGACGATCGTCATCTTGTTCTTCTGGAAAGAGTGCAAGATCGCCTTATTGGTTTCGAGGAACGCTTCGTCGCGCCACATGGTCTGCAGGCTGCCGGTGTCGAGATCCAAGGTCTTGGCGATCTCTTCCAGCTTGTCGTAGCGGTAGTCGTCGCAGAAGTCCCGCGCCACCTCGGTGACCAAATACCAGCCGTTGAAGGGGCAACAGCCGTAGCTGATGCCGCCGACCTCCAGGCGGAAGTTGGCGATTGCCGGAATCACGTACCAACGCAGGCCGAGATGGGCGAATTGCTCATATTTGGGATGTTTGATCGGCACTTCCAAAACGAGGTCTTTCGGCAGCTCGTAGAGGCTCGGCTGCATGCCCGGCACCTCGATCACCAAGGGCAGGATGTCCCAAGGGGTGCGGGGGTGGGACGGGGTCCAACCGAGCTTCATGATCGCTTCGGTCAGCGCGAGATTCGCGGGATCGCCCATGATCTTTCCGTCGCTCAGTCGGTAGGCGGCGTAGCGGATGATCTGGGGATTCCAAATCCGCGGACCCCAGGCCTCGCCGGGCCGCATCGGGCGGAATAAGGACACCGTCGGATTCACTTTGCCGCCGTTGTTGGCGGCCCGAAGATGCTCTTTGATCTCCTCGAACATGTCGTCGGGGTGATTGACATGCCGCAAATCGCGGATCATCAACTGCTTCCAGGCCAGGCGGCCCACGCATTTCGACGCGTTTCGCCAAGCCATCTGGGCGCCGTAGCATGCTTCTTCGTAGGTGTGGGTGTAGGTACCGCAAGCGGCGATTTCCTCACCGATCTCGTGCAGCCGACCCTCCAAATCCTGAAGATCCCAACCCAGCTCCTTGGCCACTTTCTCGACGTATTCAGATGCTTTGCGGAGCATTCGATGGTCGCGCCGGTTCGCTTGCTCCCAGACAGTCTTGGATCGCCCGGCTACAGCATCCCAGGCCGCTTCGAGCTCCGGTGAGAAGGAACCCACGCTTTGGTTCAGGGCGGATTTGAGAGCGGAGGACGCCTCGGGTTGCGGTGACTCGAAGAAGGCATCCGGAGTGGCCTCCGTCGCACCGGTCAACCGGCGCCAGTCGTTCAATCCGGAGAGCGAGGATTCCAAGGAGCCGAACGACGACTTGGCCATTCGGTCGATATCGACTTGTTGGAAGTGGCGCAGGCTTTCGGGGGAATCTTGGAAGAGCTGGTACAGAAACTCCAATCCGACCTTTCGATTCTGCTCGTCCGACTGCGACCAGAGCCCTTCCACCGACTGCAGCCCCTGGGCCCCCAATCTGGCGTCTTCGACTTGCAAGGTCTTCAGCATCGGAGTGACCACGTGGCCGTTCAAGAATCGGTACCACGCGGAATCCTTGCCGAGCTCGAAATTGCCCAGCTCATATTCCTCGATGTACGGCACCGAGGGCAGGATCCAGAGCAGGGAGTCGCGGAAGATCCTCCAATGGGCGGGACGCATGCCCATGTCGGCGAAGAGCAGGCCGTATTTTTCTACCGTGTCACAGGGAAACTCCGGCGAGGGATGCACCCCACGGTAGGCCTCTCTCAGAACGTGCTCCGTGTGGGGTTGAAGATTGCGCACGCAGAGATCGAGCAGGCCGAATAGTTGCTCTGCCATGCCTTCGCCGACCGATTCGAAAAGCTCACCCAGCTCGGGAGCTTTGTGGGTCAGACGGCGGTAGAACATGGGCACCGCCAGCTCTTTCCACGCCAACAGCTTATTCCACGTGTCCTTGATGATGACCTCTTCCGGCTCGGTCAAGCTCACCGCCAAGGGCAGACGGGCGGGCTCGCCGCTTTGGTCTTGGACGCGATGTTCCAAGTCACGGACGAAACCCGTGGGTCGGGTCGAGGTGATGTGCGGAATTTGCCGGAGCCCGCGGGTGCGCTCCAACATGAGGCTGCTCAGCAGCCGAACCCTGAGCTTGAGCTTGGGCGCCTGGGCCCACGTGGTCACCGGCAGGGTGACATTGGCGGCGCTGGGATTGGCGGCGAGCGCTTCCGAGAGTTGTAGGGTGGCCCGACCGGCTTCCTGCCAGGGCTCCTGGGAGCCGCTGACCCGAAAATGTAGGATCAGCTCGACCTTGCTCTGGGGATCTTGGCGGATATTGAGCATCCAGGCGGGAACGGTTCGTGCCTGGAGCTCCTTTCGAAAGACGTCGCGGGAGAATAACGAGCTGACCTCAATGGTCACCTTGTAGGAGTAGTCTTCGGCTGCGGGCCAGTCACTCACCACAATTTCATTGAGGTGGGCGATCCTCTGAATGTCTTGCTCTTCCATCAAATCTTCCTCAACGAGCCTTTCCACCAAGCTTCCATTTCTAGTCTGAGCTGCCCGTGGTCTCCCAATGACTTGGCGACACCGCTTACGTTATGTCTGGTAAATCTGCGAAATCACGGCATATCAAAACTCTAGGGCCCCACCTAGGGGCCCCACAATTCGGAGTTGTCACAAAGATGATGCGGATTCTACGTAGGACAGATTGCTACAAAGAGTCAACAGGCCCCCACGGCCTGCCCAATCAATCCGCGGCCGGCAAACGAAAGTAGAACACCGAGCCAATTTCTCTATTAGGTCGGAATCCTAAGGAGCCGCCGTGATCATCAATAATGGTGCGGCTGATGGAGAGCCCGATACCCATGCCACCATCCTTGGTGGAGAAAAACGGCTCGAAGAGGTGATCTTCCAATCCGTCGGCCAAACCGCCACCGGCATCGGTGACGGCGACCTCCAAATCTCCGTCGTCGTCGACGCGGGTCGAGACCAAAATCGCATCTTCGTTTTGCTCCTGGAGCTGGGCCTCGACCGCGTTGTTGATCAAGTTCAGAATCACCTGTTGAATCTGAACCTCGTCGATCGACACCGCGGGAAGATCCTCGCCGTAGATGACCCTCAGCCGGAAGTCGTGGAATCCGGCGTAGGTGCCCGCCAAATCGAGGGATTTGCGCACCACCTCGTTGAGATCGAGGCGTTGGTATTCCACCTCCCGCTGCTCACCGAGGGAACGGACCCGGCGGATCACCTCACCGGCACGATGAGCTTGCTCGCCGATTTTCGCCAGAGAGTCCAAATGCTGTTGGGTGCCGATTTTGCCCCCGTGGATCAACCGCTTACAGGCGTCGGAGTAGAGCGTGATGGCGCTCAGGGGCTGATTGACCTCGTGGGCGATGCCCGCCGCCATCTCACCCATGGTGCTCAGCCGGCTGACATGGGCCATGCGCTCATGGTTCGAGCGCACCGCCTCTTGGGCTTCCAGAAGCTGGGTGTGATCCTCGAATTGGGCAATCAACACCGAAGGCTCGTCCCCATCCAGCTGGACCACGGTGCTGTGCAGCACTCCGCGCAAAACGGAGCCGTCCTGGAGGATGATCCGCTGGTCGAGATGGTAAGAGGCGACTTCTCCCGAGCCCACTTTCTGCAACCACTGCGAGCTGGAGGCCACGTCGTCCGGATGGGTGAAGTCCAAAAGCGTCCTGCCCAAGAGCTCGCTCTCCTCGGCATCGAGCAGGGCACAGAGGGCCTGGTTGACCCGCAGAAAGCGCCCCTCCAAATCGCACGTCGCGATGCCCATGGGCGCATTTTCGAGGATCGAGCGCAGCTCTTCTTGACTGCGCTTGATGTTCTGCTCGCGCAATTGCAGCTCGTCGATATGGTGTCCGACCCGATTGACCATCGGCACGATGATCCGTCGCCGCATGGCCTCGATGGCCAGGATCGTCAGCAGCAGGACGATGACCTGGGCCCATTTCAACCAGGCGACCTTCGATTCTTCCTGCTGTTGAAAGGCATTGACCGAGGCGTCGAGAGCGCCGAGCAATTGCTCGGGCGCCGCCGATTCGGCGATCAGTCGCGCTCGATCAGGATCCGGTGTGCCGGAGTCTTCGGCCAGGGCGCGAAGATCCTCGAGATAGGCTCGGACCCTTCGATCCAGCTCGTGGGGCGGGTCCTCGAAGACGCTCATCACCCCCGGGCCCGGCGCGCCCGGAAGCCCGAGCTCCGGATCACCGTTCTTCAACCCCAGGTGGGCGGTCTCGAGCTCGTCCGCCACATCGAGCAGCTGTTCCCGGAGCGAGGCGCGGACGGAGGAATCCTCTTCGGCGGACAGTCGCTGGGCCAGCAGCGCGGCTCTTTGAGACAGCATCCGCTGGCGGCCGCTGGTGTTCAACACACCGGCTCCGGCTTCCAAAGTGCGGGTCTGCAGGAGGAAGAGCAGCAGGCTCCCGACGGCCAATGCCGCCAGAATGCCGACCGCCGCCAGGGATCGGCGGCTGAGAGAACGGGTCACATCTCGACTGTCCAGGTGTTCCAAATGCGCCATTGCATACCTTCAATAAGCTGAGCGTATGTTCCACCGGAAAGCAAGAGAGGTTACCTATATATGATAGAATCCCAATCATCATGGGTAAAGACATTGCTTCAAATCAAGGTCATTCGGTGAATGCAAAAGGTGAGCCCGCGCCCCAAGAGCTGGACCCGGAAGTCAAGACGGTTTTCGTGGTCGAAGACGACGAGGCCGTGCGCGATGCGCTGTGCATGCTGCTGGAATCCGTGGACCTCAACGTCCGCACATTCAACTCGGCCCGGGAAATCCTAGAAGCTTACGATCCGACGTGGAAAGGCTGTTTGGTGCTGGACATCCGCATGCCCGGCCTGAGCGGTCTGGAGCTCCAGGAGCGCCTCCTACAGCTGGGCTGCTCATTGCCGATTATCTTCGTCACCGGCCACGGCGACGTGCAAATGGCGGTGCGAGCGCTGCGCAAAGGGGCGATCGACTTTCTGCTCAAACCGTTCCGCGACCAGGACATCCTCGACCGCATCCACGAAGCCTTGGAAGTTGCCGACGATCTCGAGCAGCAGAAATCCACCCGAGACGCCTTGCTCGAACGCCTCTTCTCCCTCACCCCCAGGGAGCTCGAGGTGCTCGCCATGGTGACCGAAGGCCACACCAACAAGGTGGTCGCCGGCAAGTTGCACCTCAGCCAGAGGACCGTCGAAACCCATCGGGCGAGCGTGATGGAAAAGATGCAAGCGAGCTCATTGGCCCAATTGGTGCGCATGGAAATTCTGCTCGAGCAAGCGGGCGGCCCATCGTTTGCCCAGGCGATCCCCGAGCCCTCGACCAGCGGCTCGTCGGATTCCCACATGAGCCCCTTGGCACGGGTTCGCTTGAATCGGGATCCGCGCAAAATCCACTGAGCCACAGTCCACTGAGCCACAGTCCACTGAGCCACAGTCCACTGAGCCAAAGTCCACTGAGCCACAGTCCACTGAGCCAAAGTCCACTGAGCCAAAGTCCACTGAGCCAAAGTCCACGACCCGGCACGGGCCTGTGAAAGACGCCCTCTACTTAGCCGTCCGCTACCTGCGATTCTCTTCCGCTCGGACCTCGGTGCTCGTGCTCGGGGTGACCATTACCCTCTTCTTGCCGATCTTCACCTGGCTCACGGCTCATCGGCTGGAAAACGAGCTGCTCGCCCGTGCAGAAGCGTCACCAATTTTGTTGGGACACGCCGGCAATGAGCTCGACCTCACCCTCGCCACCCTCTACTTTCGTGGCCGTATAGATCGCGCGGTGCCTTTCGGGCTCGGCCGCGGCCCCGCGGTCCGCGCGGCCGGCACGGTGATCCCGATCTCCGTCGGTCACTCGGTGGCGGGAAACCGCCTCGTGGGCATCTCTCCCGAGTACTTTCAAGCTCGGGCCCTGCGTCCGACCCAGGGTCGCCTGCCGGTAAAAATCGGCGAGATGGTGGCCGGAGCCGGAGTGGCCGAGAGCTTCCGTCTGCAGATCGGTGACCGCGTGCGCTCAGACCTGAGCAATCTCTACAATATTTCGGGCGCCTACCCACTGCTGCTCGAGGTGGTCGGCGTTTTGGCGCCCCGGGGCACTCCCGACGACGAGGTCTTCTTCACCGATATCAAGACCACCTGGGCCCTGGACGGGCTTTTCCACGGCCACGAAGAAGTCACCCCCGAGCAATCCTTGAACCCCGCGGCCGACGAGAACGACAACCTCGAAGCGGGGGCGGCTCTTTTTCTTTTTTCAGAGATCACCGACGCCAATCGGCCGACCTTCCACCTCCACGGCTCCATGGACGACGCACCGGTGAGCGCATTCTTGATCTTGCCGAAGGGATTCCCCGAAGACCAACGCACCCACGACCAAATGCTCGGTGACTTCGCCTCGGACCCTCTCTACCAAGCGGTCCGTCCCCGGGAAGTCATCTCCAACTTATGGGGCATCGTGCTGCGGCTGCGCGACGCCCTCGAGGCCTACTTCGTCCTCGTCGCCTTCTCCACCTTGGCCTTCTTCGTGCTGGTCATGTCGCTGAGCCTACGCCTGCGTCGAGACGAGCTGCGCCTGATGGCTCGCATGGGCTGTGATCGCTTCCGACTGGCCGGCCTGATGGGCGCGGAAGTCGTCCTGGTCCTCACCCTCTCCTCGATGGTGTGTGGCCTCTTGGTTTGGGTCGGCCTAAACGCTCTTTTCGCCGGCTGGATCTGACTCATCTATTTCAACCACAGCTCACCGCAAGACCCCGGATCCGCCGATTCGCATCCGACGGCCAAATAGGCGGCGTAGTCTTCGCCCGGATACCAAGTCGGTCGATCGAATCCCACCACCCTTCGGCTGCCCGCGGAGCCTGAGTCTTCGACGATGAGAGCCAGGGCGTTGCCGGCCTGCCACGCCGGTTGATCGATAATCTCTTGAACGATGGCCGTCAAATCCGGAGCCACCCTCGATTCGCCGAGCTGCCAGGTATCCAGGACCCCCACTTGCCAGAACTGTGCGGCAAGGGTTTGGGCACGGTCGCTGGGCATATTCGCGGTGGAAAACGGCTTGGTCGTCGATCTGTAGATATTTGGCATGGGAGTGAAATGCGTTGTCGGCGATGGGTCCTGTGGCGACGAACGGTGCTACTTGCAGGTTGCATAGGAGGGTTTCTTTCTCGCCGTCCCCATAACCCCGATTGCGCAAGAAATCCGTGATGTGCTCGGTGAGCGCTTCGTGCACGGCCTCGGCGTCGACCAAGGCAGGCAGCATTCTCCAGGGGCTGGAGATCACAATCCGGATCAACCTTTCCCGCTCGATCAACGCGGCGAGGGCATCGAAGAGAGGCTGAGAGTACTTTGGGGCTCCCGGAGCGTAGGACGGATTCATCAAGGTGTGTTGACTGATGTAGACATGGCTACGGGCGGCGCCGATGGCCGCCAAGAGGGCATAGTCCGCGGAAAGATCGGGATCCGCCTCATTGGCCGGACCGCCGCCGTCATCGGTCATCGTCCGACCCAAAGACGCCACGGACACACCGTAGCCGACCACCGGAGCCGGCGGCAGAGCCCTTTGGCGATCGCTGATTGGATAAGATCAGGGCATGTGGAAACCTCCTGAACGTATCCGGCATCGTCTCCCCGAGGCGCAGTGGCCGACTCTTGATGACATCCAGTCCGCTCTTTGGTTCTCTCCCATTCGCTACCGAGCCCTCGACCTCGTGGAACGTACCTGGGTACCGGCCATGGTGCCCTGGCGCGCGACCGAGCAAGGGTTCGTCACCCAGGACGTGATCGATTGGTACCGGCGTTTTGCCGAGGGCAAACCCGGGGCTCTGGTGGTGGAAGCGACCGGCATCCGCGACGTGCCCTCGGGGCCTTTGCTGCGCATCGGCCACGACCGATTTCTTCCCGGCCTGCGGGATTTGGTCAGCGCGGTGCGCGAGGCCTCCGAAGGTCGAACCCGGCTTTTCATTCAATTGATCGATTTTCTGACCATCCGACGGCGGCCCGAACCGGAAAAGTACTTCGGCCGCTACTTGCGCATCACGGACACCCACCGCCGAGGCACCGGCCAAGACGCCGATGAGGACGTGCGCGAGGCCCTATTGGCCTTGCATGCGGCCGATGATAGGGAAGCCCTGGAAAGGATCTTGAGCCCACGGGAGCTGGAGAGCCTGAACCAAGGATTCCGGGAACGGGTCACGGACCTGGATCAACCTCATATCCGTGACCTACCCCAGGCGTTGCCGCCCCTTTTTGCCGACGCGGCCGAGCGGGCACAGCGCGCCGGGTTCGACGGCGTCGAGCTGCACTATGCCCACGCCTACACCATGGCGTCGTTCCTTTCCGCCCTCAACGACCGTGATGACGGCTACGGCGGCCCGCGGGAGCATCGGATCCGCTTGCCCCTCGAAGTCTATGGACGTGTGCGCGAACGGGTCGGTGGAGACTTCGTGGTGGGCTGCCGATTCCTCACCGAAGACTGTCTCGACGGCGGCTCGACCCTGGAAGACAGTCGCTACTTCGGTCGGCGGTTTGCCGAGGCGGGCATGGATTTTCTCTCGCTCTCGCGGGGCGGAAAATTCGAAGACGCCACCCAGCCGAAAGTCGGTCGGGCTGCCTATCCCTACACCGGGCCGTCCGGTTACGAATGCATGCCGGTGGTGATCAGCGACGAGCAGGGGCCCTTCGGTCGCAACGTCGAGCCCAGCCGCTCCATCCGCGAGGAGATCCGCGCCGCCGGCTTGGCCACCCCGGTGGTCGTCTCCGGCGGGATCGCAACGTTCGAGCAAGCCGAGGATATTCTGCGCTCCGGAGGAGCCGACGTGGTGGCGTCGGCCCGACAGACCTTGGCGGATCCGGATTGGTTCCTGAAAGTCCGCAAGGGCCTCGGCGGGCACGTTCGGCGCTGTATCTTCACCAACTACTGCGAAGGATTGGACCAGATGCACAAACAGGTGACCTGCCAACTCTGGGATCGGGAGGATCTCGACGAGCCGGGAGTGACCCTCGCCAACGAAAATCGTCGTCGATTGATCGCCCCCAAATGGCAGGTCGACGAGGGCTGACGCGACCATGAGCCAGGACGACATCGACCGGTCCGGAAACTGCCGAGACTCCTGCGAGAACTGCGGCACACCGCTCGAAGGACGTTATTGCCACGTTTGCGGGCAGGAGGCTCGCTCGCTGGACGTCAGCTTCCAGTCCTTTGTCGGTGAGTGGCTGGCCGCCGTGCTCGGTTTCGACGGCCGGATTTGGCGCACCCTCGGACGCCTTTTGCTGAGCCCGGGCGGGCTCAGCATCGACTTCCTGGAAGGCCGACGGGCCCGCTATGTCTCACCGCTGCGCCTCTACTTCTTCATTTCGGTCGCGGTCTTCTTAGCTCTTGCCGTCAGCGACTCCAGCGTCGTCAACTTCTCCGAGCGAGACGCCTCGAAAGAATCGACCCTGACCTACAGCTGGAGTAGCGGAAATCGCGACGGCGCCCCTCCAACCGAGGCGGCGGACTCCCAAGCCCCCCAAAGCTCCGAGGAGACCACCGCCCTAGACGGAGACGGGGCCCATACCGAAGCCACGACAGAAGCCGCCGGCGGCGACGATAGCGGCAAAGACGACGATAGCGGCAACGACGGCGGCGACAGCTCAGAGTCGGAAGTCGAGAAGAAGGTCGGTCAGTGGATCAGCGGCTCGGCGCAGCGGTTCAAATCCGACCCGGAGGCGGTCAACAAGGCCTTCCTGGATCGCATGCCCCATGCCTTCTTTCTTTTGGTGCCGCTCTACGCGCTTTTCCTCAAGGTGCTCTTTCGCAAACGCTACCGATCCTACGTTCAGCATCTGGTGGTCTCGCTGCACCTCCACACCCTGGGTTTCGTGCTCGTCACCCTCGGCACCCTCACCGACTATGTGCTCGGCTACCGCGGCGACGAGAACGGCCCGGCCAGTGCCGGCGCCATCATAGTGCTGTTGGTCCACAGTTTCATGGGATTCCGCAAAATCTACGGCGATCGGCGCCGTACGATGTTGTGGAAATACGCCCTGCTGAGCCTCGCCCACCTGCTGTCACTCATGCTATTGCTGGTAATCGCCCTAGTCGTGACCTTCGCCTTGCTCTGAACGTGCCCGCCCCACCGCGATCAGGTGGGCCGTGCGCCGAGGGTTGTCGTCCAAACCTCGAGACTGCCAGTGGTTGATCAGGTTGGACACCATGCCGACCAGCAATCGCCCGGGGCGCCGCAAGCTGAACGGCCTCAGCCCGCGCCAACGCTGCTTGCCCGTTCGGACGCCGTAGACCACCCGCACCTCGTCGAAGTGCTTTTCGAGCAAGGTCGCCAGCTGGACGCGGGTGTAGTGGCGTAGATGATCCGGATTGTCGGTCTCCTCGTGTTTGACCCACTCACCGTTGGGAGTGGTCATATAAAACCACCCTCCGGGCCGCACCACCCGCGCGATTTGTGTCAGAAACCCCGAGTCGTCCGGCACATGCTCTAAGACCTCCACCGCCACGGCGGCGTCGAAGGAATCGTCGTCCAGGGTCGTTCGGCACATGTCTTCCAGGATCACCTGGTCGATATTCGAGCGCCGACGACGCACCTTGGCGAGCACCTGCTGATTGATGCCCAACGCCAGATCCTCCTGAACCTCGCTCTCCCGGGGCAGATCCAAGAGCGTGATCCGAGCCTTCAAACAGGTGGTGTAGGGGGAGCTACGCCCCCCGATATCGAGCAACCGCGGCGGCTCACCACCCCCACCGTCCGCTCGGCTTTCCCGCTCGGATTGGCGGATCAAGCGGCGTAAATCGGCGTGGGCTCGTCCGTGAAGGACCGGCAAAACAGGGATCGCTAGGGTTCGCAAAAGCTCATAGAAGGTCATCGCCCGCGGATACTCCCCCGTCGGGCCGCTCCTGTAAAGGGCCCCGCAAATTCCTCAACTTTTTTGAGGGATTCAACCCCGGATCTCCGCCTACAAGTCGACAGGCAAGAACGGTTGCAGGGCCCGCGACCAACAGCCTGTGACCAAGCTGAAAACTCCGGCAAAAAACCTTTCGAACCCCAAGGAGTCGATCATGACCCTCAACATTCACGCCCGAATTGCGTCCGCCGCCATCGCCGCAACCCTTTGCTTCACACCTATTTACGCAGCCCAAGAGGACGGAGGAGGAGAAAATCCTTCTGAAAACCCCTCGGTTCATGTCGTCTCCCCAGAGCTGATGGAAGCCATCGGCGCTTGGTCCGAGCCCAGCACCAATCTAAAGGATATGGCCCTCCTGGAACCCGAAGCGATCATCGCCTACGCCTCTCGGCTGGAGGGAGCCATCGGCACGACCCTCGACGTGCACCTTTCCAAGTCTTATCCGGAGGCCTATGCCGAATACACCGACGCCGTGGGCGAGGCTTCCGACAGCGCCGATCTCTTGGCCTATTTCATGTCCCATCGGGAGGACGACTTCCTCGCCCTCCAAAGTGAGCGGGCCGTAGTCGGCGAAGGCGCGACGTTTGAGAGCTTCATCGAGCAGGAATTCCCCCAGCTCATCGAGGAAACCGCGGCGGCCAACATCACCCCGGCCGACGAGGGCATGAGCTTCCAAGATTTCCTGGTGGTGGCGGGTCTCGACCAGCTGCAAGCCCAGGCCGGCGCGTTGACCGACCCCATCGACTGGACACCGGATCCGTGCCGCTGCACCACGGTGGTGACCTTCGACCGCAGCCCCACCAATTGGGTGTTGCAACGCAACGAGCAGGTTTACCAAACCTGGGGCTGGCCGAAGAAGGTAAAGGATCTCGATTTCACCGTCGCCGCCCACGGTGCCGGCAAGGATGCGTCGATGACCAGGCACACCAAGCACAACCAATGGGATATTCAACGTCCGTTCAACAACTCCACCCACATGAGCGTTCGCCTCCTGTGCACGGAGAACGGCACGCCCGGTGGTGTGCTCTGCGGCGGCACTCCTTGCACCGCCGACCTGAACTTGCGGGTTCAATACGGTAGCCGGGTCTTCGAGCAAGTCCAAACCGGAGGTGCTTGGAGCAAGCGCGCTCGCAGCCTGGCCGCCGACACGGCGATCTTCTCCCACGACCCGCCGGGCGCCGCTCCGCGCACCGACCTCTTCACCAAGGGCGTGGCGGTCTCCGGCGACACCAAGACCGGCTGGAATTCGCAAGCGGCCCTCGGCATTCTCAGCGCGGCGGCCCAAATCGGGGTCGCGGTCGCGACCGATGGCACCACGGCGGCCTCACTGCTGGAAGGTGATCTGCTCGCCGACACCTTCAACAACGTCGTCGGCTTGATCACCCGCCAGGGATCCGAGACCTCGAAGACCTCCCAGATGAAGATCGCTTGGGATACCTCCGGCAGCTCGCCCCTGAGCATCCTGCCCAACCGCACCTACCGCTTTGAGCTGGACGCCGAGAGCATGTTCCTCTCCTTCGGTTACGGTGGCGACAGCAAGACCTGGGGCCGGGTGGACTCCAGCCATCTCTTCGCCGGTGTGTTGGGCAACATCCAATGTCAGGCCGGCACCGTGGCACCGGACCCCAGCTCCTTCTGGTTCTACCGCGCCGGAGCCGCGGCGCCGAACAATATGACCACCCTCACCAACCAAGCCGGCAATTGGGTCCAAACCCACCTGGGTGTACGCCCCGGCAACATCGGCTCGCCCCTCGGCCATTACCCCTGAGCCGGATGGAGCCACTTCCGGCTCACCCCCTTTGACTCACCTACAGCTCCTGAGGTCGTCGGTCGAAAGACCGGCGACTTTTTTTCTTTTCGAGCCGGATCAACCGTCGCCGAGCACCACGAAGGGAGCCCAAAAGCGAGGGTGGGCAAAGCTCACCTCGCGGCGACGGAAGATCATCCGACGGGATTCCGACTGCTCGAATAAGGTGCGGCGGGCACTGCGCAAGGCTTCGGCCGGACGGGCTCCCCGGCTCAGATGCTCGTAGAAGCTTTCCATGAGAATCGGCGTGCTGCGATCGTCCACGTCCCAGAGGGACAACACCAGGGCGGACGCCCCGGCAAAGAGGAAGGCTTGCCCCAAACCGACGAACCCTTCTCCCCGACCCAACCGACCTCGGCCGGATCGACAGGCGCTCAGGGTCACGAGATCGGCGCGCAAATCGAGCCCGACCACCTCCGCCACTTGCAACAGGCCGTCGTCCGAATCGTCCGGGGCCAAGAGCACACCGGAGCCGAGGGGGAAGCGATCGTCCACCAAACCGTGGGTCGCCAGGTGCAAGCGGCGAAAACGGTGAGCCTGCTCCTTGAGGTGGGATTCCGTGGCCGAGCTGCCGTGTTTCACTTGGGGCTGGGGAAACCATCGGCCGATGCGACGCACCTCCTCACCGTTGAAGGCCAGCGGACCGACGGATCGACTCGCGAAGCGTTCGACCGGATCCGATTCGCCACGGAATGACGGAGCCAGGGCCAGCAACGCGCCTTCGGGATTCTCCGATCGCAGGGCCGAGCGACGACGAAGCGCGGCCCACACCCCGGCGGACGGCGCGTAGGAAATCGCCTTGCGCAGGCCCAAGAACTCACACTCGCCGTAGGCAGCGTGCAAGGGAGCCTCGCGCGGTTCTTCGGACTTGGCGCCCTCGGGTTTCTCGCAACCGGTGACCAAGGCTCCGAAGGGAAGATGGTGCAGGTGGCCGTCCGGCACCACCAGCCAATGCTCACGCTGCTCGGCTTCCGGTGGAATGGGCTCGATCAGCAAGCGGTACAAGCGACGCCCTACTTGTAGATGCTCGGCTTCACCCCGGCCGAGGGCCAAATCCTGAGAGCTCACCGCCGACCGCAAGGGCTCCAAATAGGTGACCAGCAGCTCTTCCAGCTCACGGCGAGACACCGGAACGAGGCTCTGGCGAATCCAATCCCGCCCTACGGACCAAATGAAAAGCCGCTCTTCCGCCGCCCAATAGGCGATCAATGCTTCGTCGGGCCGCAGACTCTTCTGGATGTCCTCCAGGCGCGGCGGCGGAGGGGCTACCCACGTCGCTTCGATCGACGCTTTGCGCTGCCAATCGGCCTCCGCCTCCCACAGCTTGACCTCCAGCCGCTCCAGCTCGCCGTTGAGGGCACGAGCCTCCTCTGACTTGGGCCCCTCGTTCAACCGCAGATGGATTTCGGCCATGCGCCGCAGCCAGGGTCGCTCGGCGGCGTGCAGCTCCGGCCGCCGACGGGTCGCCGCCAATCGGGTTTGCGGATCCAACAGCTCCAAGAACGATCGACCGTGAAAACGCTCAGCCGTCTCGAAGGCCTCCCGCCCGCGCCCGCGATCCGCCAGGGCCAGGATCAACCGCTCGTAGGCCGAGACCTGGCGATCCAGGAAAGCGGCCCGCTCTTCCGCGCTTCCGACCACCTTGCCCCGGGCCTTTTCAAACCCCTCCACCGCGTGTTTCAGATCTTCGATGGCGGGAATCACATCCCCACGGCGCCGGCGGACCTCACCTCGATTGCAATAAGCGAATTCCAAAGCGTATTGATCACCGACCCGCCAAGCGAGCTCGATCACCTCCTCGTAGCGCTGCTCCGCATCCTGCCGGCGCCCCAGCTGATGCAAGGCGTAGGCAACGTTCAATAGGGGTGCCAAGGCGTCGCGCCAATTTTCTTCGGCGCGGAAAAAGGCCAAGGCCCTGAGGCCCGTCTCCAGGGCCGTCTCGTGCTCACCCCGATGGATCGCCAGCTTGCTACGCGTGGCGTCGACCATGGCCGACCGAGAATCCGGTCCGGGGCCCGGCAGCAAGCTTGCGGCTTGCGCGACGGATCGATCCGCGGCCCGGTGCTCACCGAAAGCATTTTGAATGCGAGCCAACCAACAATAGGCCTCGATGCGCAGATCCAAATCGTCGATCCGGGCGCTCCGCAGCAAGTCCAAGACCGCTTCCACCTCCTGTTTGGCACGACTCATGGCGCCGCTATGGGTGAGCACGGCGGTACGCTCCAGGCGAATCTCGAGACTGGCGACATCCGAGCCTTCGGCCAACGATTCCGTTTTCTCCAAGGCGGCGAAAGCGCGCGGAAAATCCATGGCGGCCCGGGCTTGCCGGCTCTGCTCGAGCCACGCCTCGAGCTGGGTCGCCCCAAGTGTGCCGGCCTCGGATGTGCTCACCTCTATTGCGCTCACCTCGGCCTTCGGAGGAGACGGCTGGGCAACCGCCGGCCAAGCCGACATCACAAGCGCCGGCAGCGACGAGCCGACGATCCACACCCGCTTTATTCTTGGCCTGCGGCTCGCATCCATCTCGTCACCTCTTGGTCCAGGAGCTCCTCCGGCACCCGCCGACGCTGCATCACCGTGCGCACCGCTCGACGAAGACCGGGCGCCGAGCTCTCCACCTCCCCGAGGCGACGCAGGGCCTCGCCGTGGGCTCCGGCCTCGCTCAAGGCCGCCGCCGCCAGAAACGACGGCCACGCGGAGAGATCACTGTCGAGCTGATGGGGCTCCAAGCGATGGAAGGGGGTGAACCCGGAGGCGAGCAGCCGTCCGTCGGCATCGCGGAAATTCAGCTTCCAAGCGTAGAGCCGAGCCGGATCGAGCGGACCGAGCCCGGAGATCGGGCCAAAGCTTTGCACCTCGTCCTGTGCTCGCACCGCGCTCCGATCGATCGGCTGCCGCAACACCAGCTGCTCACGGTCGTCGACCACCCAAAGCTCCACGGCCTCGAACGGCGAGATCCACTGCCACACCACCGAGTCGCCCACCAAGGCTTCCCATCGGGGCGACATCAACAGCGCCGAATCGGTGGAGCCGGCGCGAATCGACGGCTCATCCGTGGAGAAACTCGCGAAGGGCGTCGAAGGAACCGCACGTCCGTCGAGCAGACCCACGGCGGCGTCCAGCACCTCGCGGTCCGCGGTCACCCGGGACCAGGGCCCCACCCCAAGCTCCCCGAGGCGTCGGTCCACGGTCAAGCCGCGAAACGACATGAGCGACACCAAGATCAACGCGGCTGCCGCGATCCATCGGAAAGCTCGGCGGCTTGCGGACGATGTCGATCGCATGCGATCTTCCACCGGTTCTCGGGCCGACGATACGTCGAGCACTAAGGCCCGACACTCGCCACAGCTCGCCAAGTGGGCTTCCATCTCGGACGCTCGCCCGTCCGGCAGGGCTCCGTCGAGCCACCGCGCCAGCTCGACGGCCGTCGGGTGATCGCCGACCGGATCCATCCCCTCGGAATCGAGACCGCGTAGGCATGTTTCGAGCTCTCGCTCGGCTGGTTTGTTTTCTGAACGGCTCACCCATCGCCCTCCCGATCCGTAAGACGAGCGACGGGCTCCGGATAGAGCTTCGGCCCGAGCTTGCGGCGGAGCCGCTTCAGGGCGTCGTGAACGGCTTTGCGCGCCGCACCGACGCTCAGCCCCAACGCAGGGGCAAAGTCCCGGGGCTCCAGCTCGTCGAAGAAACGAAAAGAAATCACCAATCGATCCCTCGGGTTGAGCAAAGCCAGCGCTTCCCTCAACGCTCGGCTACGCTCGTTCTCCAGCGCGTCCTCGTCCGGAGACGACGTCGAATCCACGGGCTCGGTCGTCGGAGGCTCGGCCCCTTCCACCGCCCGCCGCCGTTGCTCCGAGCCCAGCCACTGCCGACAATGCCGGCATACGATCACCGACAAATAGGTCGACAATTTGCTCTGCCCTCGCCAGACCCGCAGGATACGTCGATCATCCCGCCACAAAAGGGCGATGATCGTCTGCAAGAGCTCGTCGGCTTGCTGCCCTTCGATGCCGAATCGCGACCGCCCCAAACCGACGATCAAGCCGCGATAGCGCTCGACCAGCTCCTCTTCCGCCGTCGGATCGCCCACCAGCACTCGGCGCACCAGATCTTCGTCCGAAACGCTCGAAAGACCACGATTCTGAGGGTGGGACACCCTTGGGATCGTAGCACGGGTCAAGGGGCCCGCGGATTCGGAAAGCTTCCGAGCCGCGGTCCCCACCCCGATACCTGCAAGGTCCACGGTCACCGCCTGGTCAATTCGAATTCCAGGCGGTCAAATCACCGCTTTCAAAGCCGTCGCTGAAGACCCGATCGCCGCGATAGGCGTACATCCTGAAATCCGCGTCAAGCTGGACCCGACCCACACCTCCACCGAGCTCTCGGTCCGTGAACGGCGGCAAGACCACCCCTTGAAGCCCCAATTCCAAACCCGACGAGCCCGGTGGGATCGGCAGATGGGGAATCAGCGGGATGGGATCGAGGGGAACGCCCGCCTGATCGACCCCGAAGAGGGTCAGCTGGAGGGTGAAATCGAAGGCCGTGGTCACCGGCAGCCCATCGATCATGCGGGTCACGTCCAAGGTGCCCATGAAGAGGGGCTGAAAATTCTCGAAACCGACAGGCGCGCCTTCCATCCACTGGAATGCGATCCAATCCACGCCGACGATCGTGCCTGCCGGATCCGGTTGGAATTGGATGGGCAGCACCACATCGAACGGCACCCCGGGCTGTAGGGGCTGGGGTAAATCAAAGAGGCTCCGGATACGTCCGCGCTCGGGATCCAGCGGCTCGGCGAATGGGTTGCCGACGACTGGCGGCAGCTTGGGCGGCAAAAGCAGCGGGGGGCCGTTCAACATCGCCAGCACCTGAGCCGGATCGGCATCCGGGGTGGGGAAACCCACGAACGGCAGCTGACCCAACAACGGATCCACGGGCGGCTGCACCAATGCCGTGGCTCCGGCATCGGGCCACAAATAGGTGGCCGGCACCGCGATTTCGGTGGCGGTGACGAAGCTGGTGCAGGCCAAGCCGGCGGTCACGTCGCTGAAGTCCCCGACGATCTCAATTTTGCTTTGGCTGCAGCTGCCGTCGGAGCACATACCCCAAGGGCGGGTGAGAATCTCGACGAGAGTCGACTCGCCCGGCGCCAGCACGATCTTGCGTTCGATGATCGGAATGGCGGCCGCCAGTGGATCGGCGGGCAAGGGCACGCAAGCGCTGATTTCATCACCGAATGCGATCGGAAAGTTGTCTGCTTCCCCGGGGTCCGAGGGTGAAAATACGCCGTCACCGGGCACCCCGGAGTCGACCCACAGGGGCACTTTCGAACGATTCTGAGTTTGGGCTTCCAAGCCACCGATGAAGGTCGCCGTGGGATCGTTGTTGGTCAATAGAAACATATGGCTGCTCTGGTCGCCGGGGTGGACCCGGGCGATGGGCGGGCCGGGGGGCAGCAGCTCCAAATCCAGCCTCGGCGTACCCGGCAAGGTCGGTGCCTCGTCGACGATGCACACCACCTGACCGCCACCGGATCCGGTGATCTCGGCCCCGTCGGTGGACGTGACGGTCGCCGCGCTGCCGACGGTGCAGATGCGCGGAGGTCCGGCCGGAATGACGACTGAAACATCCACCTCGGTATATCCCGTGCTGATCGGCAACGCGACCACCGATCCCGCGGCATCGCCCGACGGCGTGCAGGTGATGGTCAAATCCAGGTCGAGCTCGAAGGGGCCGCCCGGACAAAGACCCGAGCCCGGCGGGAATTCCGCCAGGCCGAAATAGACCAATTGGGTGAAGGTGAAGGTGCCGCCAGTGGTGAAAATCGGAGTCGGAGAGGCGCCGGTCACCACCACCGTTCGGCCACAGCTGGGCGTGATCGCCTTGCCACCGCAGGCCATGGCGGGGGCCGGTACGAGCATCGAGGACATGAGCACCACGGAGATCAACACCATGGATACGAAGACCCTGGATACGAAGACCCTGGATACGAAGACCTTGGAGTGGAAGATCTCAGGCGCGAAGATCTCAGGCATAGAGATCTCGGGCAGACGGACAGGAATGACGGATGCGAGGAAGACTTTCGAAGGTTGCAGAGGCATGTTGACAGCTCCTCATGGAGATCCAAAGAAGGGGGTTCTTTCTCCATGAGTGGGCCGGTCGACGCCGGCGTTACCTCGGATTTCATACAAATTCCAAAATCCCTTGACTCGACTTTGGCGCGAGCCCACTCACTACCCGATGGATCGGCTTCGTTAGAATAGGTAAACGATACGAACAGCAGGTGCCGACAGCCATCCAAAGCTGGATTTCCCGCGAATACTCATAGAGTGTGTGCTCATCTCGCTATGTCCTGACGCCCCAGGAGGAACCCACCGTGACCCATAAGCCCCGGCTCTCTTCAACAGCTCTCATCTGGACCACGACCGGAATCGCCCTCTTGGCGCTTCTGCTCGGCTCAACATCCTCGATCGCCGAGCAGACACCGACCCCGTGGCCGCAATGGCGCGGCCCCCACTTCAACGGCACCCAGCCGGACGCCGATCCGCCGATCCATTTCTCGGAAACGAAAAACGTAAGATTCAAAGTCGAGGTGCCCGGTCACGGCCTGGCGTCACCGATCGTCTACGACGGGGTGGTGTACGTTCTGAGCGCCGAAGCCGCGGACGCCGAAGCCCAAGAAAAATCCCGTCAATCCGCCCAATCCAAGCTCGAAAACAACGAATGGCCGCCGGCTGTGGAGCCCGTGGCCCAGAGTTTCGTCGTGCTCGCCTATTCCGCGGAGACCGGAGACTTGCTGTGGCGTCGCACGGCCTCGAAACACGTGCCCCACGAAACCCACTACCTCGACGCCTCGTGGGCCTCGGCGACCCCGGCCACCGACGGCGAGATGCTCTACGCCCACTTCGGCTCCAACGGAACCTTCGCTTACGACCTCGAAGGCAAGCTGATTTGGAAAAAAGACCTCGGCGACATGACCACCCGCAACGGTTTCGGCGAGGGCACCTCACCGCTGATCTGGCAGGACTTGCTGGTCATCGCCTGGGACCACGAGGGGGATTCCTTCCTGGTCGCCTTGGATAAGAAAACCGGCGAGCAGCGCTGGCGGGTCGAGCGCCCCGGAGAGGCTTCGTCGTGGGTGACGCCGATCGTCGTCGACCCCGACGGGGACGGCGGGATGAGCCCTCAGGTGGTGCTCTCGGGAACGGGCAAGAGCCGCGGTTACGACGCCCTGAGCGGCCAGGAGATTTGGGCGATCGAAGGCATGACCACCAACACCATTCCCTCCCCCGTGGCTCGGGGTCACGTGGTTTATTTGATGAGCGGCTTCAAGGGCAACGCCCTACAAGCGATCGACCTTAAGCGGGCCAAAGGACCGGCCCACACCGCTTTGGTTTTCAGCCACAACCGACACACGCCGTACGTGCCTTCGCCGATATTGATCGACGACCAGCTCTGCTTCATCAAACACAATCGAAACGGCTTCACCTGCCTCAATGCCGACACCGGCGAGGTGCGATTCACCGAGGTCCGTTTGCCGGGCATCCAAAACGTCTACGGCTCCCCGGTCGCGACCCGTGATCGGATCTACATCTTCGACAAAGACGGCACCGGCACGGTGGTCAAGAACAGCCACACCTTCGAGGTGCTGGCGGAGAACCAATTGGACGAGGGGGTCGATTCCACGCCCGCCATCTACGGGGACTCGCTCTACGTGCGAAGCCTCGGGCACCTCTACCGCATCGCGGCCACCGAGCCGGCAGCCACCGAGCCGGCAGCCGACAAAGGGCAAACCCCTGAGGAATCTGCCCTGGAAGAGCCGGCCACGGAGGAATCTTCCGCAGGCAAGAAAGATTAGACTTCTGAGCCGAGCCTCGCGGAATTTCTCCCGATCGGCGCCCAAATTTGCCTTTTGCGCTGGCCAATGTGCCATCCCACGGCCCTGGGCGCCCATCCGCATGCTCCGAGCTGCGTCCCACCGCAAAGCCACAACTTGTTCCGCTGAAGACACTTAGACACCCGGGGATCGAGTCGATTCAAGTCGGGCCAGAGCCCTTGCTCAAAGACAAACAGAGAGACGTCGCGATTGGCACAAACCTTGCTTAGGTTTGACCGTAAGATAAGCCCAGGCCCATCGGGGCCGAGTGGTGGCGCACCACGGGATGGGAAGTGTCCGGTCACCTGATCCGCGCGATCGTTTCGACCCGATCCGTCGTTTCGACCCGATCCGTCGCGGCGACCCGATCCGTCGCGGCGACCCGATCCGTCGCGGCGACCCGATCTGTCGCGGCGACCCGATCCGTCGCGGTTTCGACCACGAGCCTCCGTCGGCTAACCCGCGCCGATTGCCCATCTGGCCGATGACCCATCTGGCCGAATGCCCACCCAAAGGTGAGGGCTCGAGTTGCCCTCGGTCCACGATTTGAATCCCGGAGAAAGATGTATGAGACAGCTGATAGCCCCCATCCAACCAGCGAATCCCACGGGTTTGACCCTTTCCGCGAGCCTCTTCGCGGGCCTGGTCAAAGACCTGCAAATCGCGGCAAAAGCTTGGGGACAACCGGTCAAGCCCCAAACGACCGACACCGACGAGGCGGGACACATCTACGATTCCCCCATCGGTTGGGCGGGCCGGTAGAGCTTCCGACCCACCACAAGGGAGCCGACGTCCGACGCGTCGGCTCCGCTTTGACCTCCCGCACCGGCCTCTTGCTTCCTCAATCCTCCCGCAAAGACAACATCGGATCCGCCTCCGACGCCCGTCGGGCCGGCAACCAGGCCGCCAAACCCGCGGTGAGCATCATCACCGCCGCGGTCACCAAAAACACCTGAGGATCCGTGGGCTCCACTCCGTGCAGCAGGCTTTCGATCACCCCGGAGAAAGCCATGGAGGCCGCCCCGCCGAGCACCAGACCTAAGGCGGCCAAGCCCAGGCCTTGACGCAAAACCAGACCGACGATCTCCCTGCGCCCGGCACCGAGCGCCGCGCGAATTCCCATTTCCTTGCGACGCATCTGCACCGTCTGAGCGAGCACGCCGTAGAGCCCGAGAGCCGCCAAAATCAACGCGGCCAAAGCAAAAGCCCCCAACACCTGAGACGCCAGCCGAGGCAGCCAAATGGTGTCGGCCACCGTTTCCGACAGAAGTGTCGCCTGGGATGCGGAGAGGGTCGGATCCAGCCGCTCCAGCTCGGCCCGGATGGCCGTGGCGGCGGCTTCCAATCCCGCCGGAGATTGCACCGCCAAGCTCATGTTGCCGTTGCCCCATTGAGAGTGGGCGAGATAGACGTCATCGCGGGTCGGCTGCATCGGGCTACGGTCGCGCACATCGGCGACCACCGCCACGATGGTCATCCACTCTCGATCCGAGTCATGACCACCGATTTTCAAACGCTTGCCGATGGCCTCGGACTCCCCGAACCAACGCTTTGCAAACCGGTCCGACACCGCGATGACCTTCGGCGAATCCAGGCGATGCTCGCCGTGGAACGGCTCGCCTGCGAGCACGGGAATCCCGAGGGTCTCAAAATAGCCGGGGGTCACCATGCGATACCACGCCGCGGGGCCCCGACCCGGCTCGGGGATCGGCGCCCCCTCGACGTAATAGGAAAAATCCGAGCCAGGGCCCGACATGGGCAGGGACGTGGCGGCGGCCACCGAATCGATCTCGGGCCTCGCTTCGAGGGATGTGACTAAGCGAGCGAAAAAGTCGACCCGTTCCGGACGCTCGAAGCGAGCGGTCGGCAGGCTGACCGTGCTCGTGACCACGCTCTCGGGCTGGAAGCCCAGGTCGACCCGGGTCACGGTCCAAAAACTCTTCACCAACAATCCGGCCCCGACCAACAAGCTGAGGGCCAGCGCCGTTTCGGCCACTACGAGCGCCGAGCGGAGCCGTCCTTGGCCCGCACCCTCTACCCGGCTTCCAGGGCGAAGCACCTGCGCCAAGTCGAACCGGCTGGCGCGGATGGCCGGCAACATGCCGAAGACCAATCCCGTGAGCAAGGAAAGAGCGACGGCAAAAGCCGCCACCTCGGTATTGAGCGTCACCTCGTGAATCCGCGGCGTGCCGGCCGGCGCCATGGCCACCAGCAGGCGGGTGCCCCAGATCGCCAAAACCCAGCCGCCGAGGCCACCGATGGCGGCGAGCACAGAGCTTTCCGCCAACAACCGACCGATCAATCCGGCGCGACCGGCCCCTAAGCTCGCTCTGACCGCCAGCTCTTGACGACGGCCGGTGGCGCTCACCAGGAGCAGGTTGGCGACGTTGACACAGGTCACCAACAACAGCAGCCCCACCGCCCCGGCCAGCGCCCAGATGGCCTGCTTCGCCGCGCCGATCAATCGATCCTGAAGCGGGATCAGGGTGATTTCGACCCCTTCGTATTCAGCGGGATATCGAGAGGCGATGCCCTGGGTGATCCGTTCCAAATCCGCCTCGGCCCGCTTGAGGTCGACCTCCGGCCCCAAACGGCCGACCACCTGCAGAAAGTAATTTCCCCGATCGTCCCGCGATGGGCTCAAACCCAAAGTCCGCCAAATCTCCACGCCGGTCAACAGGGTTTGATGGCTCTCGGGCAACACGCCGATGACGGTAGCGGGCTGGTCGTCGAGACGAATGGTCCGGCCCACCAATCCCTCGTCGGCGCCGAAACGCCGTTGCCACAGAGAGTGGCTCAACACCACCACCGTCTCGGCACCGTCGTGGTCGTCCTCGGCGGTGAAGAATCGCCCCAGCTGCGGCTGAGCGCCGAGCACGCGGAACCAATCGTGGGATACCACCATGCCGGTGAGCTGCTCCGGCGCCCCACCGGATTCAACCCCGAGATTGGGAAGCCAGCCGGAATAGGCGGCGATGGCCTCGAAGGTCTGAGCCCCCTGACGCCAATCCCGAAAGGTGCTGTAACCCGTCCACTCGTCCTCGGGTCCTTCCCGCTGGGTGTGGTCTTCCCACACGGTCACCAAGCGGTCGGCCTGCGGGTAGGGCAAGGGTTGGAGCAGAACGCCGTTGACCAGGCTGAAGATCGAGGTATTTGCCCCGATGCCGATCGCCAAGCCCGCGATCATGATGAAGGAAGAGGTCGGTCGCTGGATCAGCGGCCGGAGGGACGTGCGCACCATCTGCAAGATCGACATGACTTTCTCCTATGCCCGAGACATACGCATCCACTGGCCCTAGGTTCCGAGGAACCCGCTGTGCCGGCCCTGCAGAGCCGGCACCATCCATGCAAATCAATCCACCCAGAGTCGATGCGGATTCTTGCGACGAGCCGCGAAGCGAAGCTATTTCAACGGCTCAGAGCCGACCCGGGCGACGCCCGAGCCAGATCATGTCTGATTCATCGAACGCACCGTTCATTTCATCAACCCCAGCGAACCCCATGCCGGAGCGACCCGTGCCCAGAAGACATCTCCCCTTGCTCGCGATCCTGCCGATCGCTCTCCTATCCCTATCAGCTTGCTCGACCGCAAGCCGAATCGTACAACCCTTCGGTGTCGACGATCCCTTGCCAACGGCGGAGCCGTCAGAAGTCGGTCTCGACCCCAACATTCTCCATAGCATGAGCCGACAAATCGCCGCCAAGGGCCGCCACGAGCTTCACAGCTTGTTGGTCGTTCGCCGGGACCGGCTCGCGCTCGAGCAGTATTACAACGGTCATTCCCGGGATACACCGCACGACCTCCGGTCGGCGACCAAAAGCATCACATCGCTGCTGACCGGCATCGCCATCGAGCGCCGGGTTATCGCCGGAGTCGACTCGCCAGTCATGGACTATCTGGCCGGCGAATACCCCGACATCCACGACAAGAATCATTTGACGGTCCGACATCTGCTGACCATGAGCAGCGGGCTCGACTGTCACGATCGGGATCGCGGCACCCGTGGGCAGGAGGATCGCATGTACCGGTCGGAAGATTGGGTGCGATATTTCTTATCCCTGCGCCGGGTATCTGCCGCCGGAGAGCAGGCCTTCTACTGCACGGGTGGAGTCGTCGCCCTCGGGCACACCCTCGCCGCCGGGGCCGGCACCCGCCTCGACCGCTTTGCCGACGAAACCCTCTTCGCGCCCTTGGGCATCCGCAACTACCGCTGGGCCTCCTTCGACCGAGATCGCAAGATCGACTCCGGAGGTCACCTCCTGCTGACGCCCCAGGGCATGGTCAAAATCGGCCTATTGGCGCTGCACAAGGGCAGGTGGCAGGGAAAGCAGCTGGTGCCCGAATCGTGGATGGAGCTCTCCACCCGAGAGCACACGAAGGTCGATGGTCGACCCTACGGATTTCTGTGGTGGCGGACGCCCCTCCGCTACGGCGAGCGCGAGCTGACCGCCCTGACCGCCCGCGGCAACGGCGGCCAGATGATCGCCGTCGTGCCCGAGCTCGAGATGGTGGTGGTGACCACCGCGGGCTATTACAACTCGAAAAAGTCCCGAATCGCCGACGAGCTGCTGTACCGAGCGATCATTCCCGCCGCCCTGGAGGCCGACCGGAAGCAGAGCGAAATCGCTCAAGTCTTGGGCAAACCGACGGTGACCCGGAGATCGTCGGGTCGTACCCAGCGCCGTAGGGCCGCCTCTACCGTCGGACGGTCGAGATCCCTCAGCACGGACTCGATCCAGCCCGCGCGGTCCGACGGCAGGCCGTAGACCTCCGCTTCCGCGAGTCGGTCGGCCCGCTGACGAAGGGTTTCGCGACGAAAGGGCTCTCGGCCCAGCAGAAAAGAGCGGGCGCTCTCGAATTCGTCGTCGCTGAAGCCGTCCCCGAGGGCCCGGGCCAGCTCCTCACGGGCCGCTCGCTCCGCCTGGGCCACCTGATCCGGGGACGTCGCCACGTAGATCGTCAGCCGTCCGGGCTCAAGGCCGGCACCGGCTGCGGTCGCAATGTCGACGGCATAGGCCAACCCCTCTTGCTCGCGGATTCTGAACGGCAAACGCCCCGCCATGCCGGGCCCCGCGCCGAGCATGACCCCCGCCAGCTCGAGGGGAATTCGATCCGGATGGGCTCGCGGCACGGTCAAATGACCGAGAAAGAGGTGGGCCTGATCCCGTCCGCCGACCACCAGCTCACGTCGAAGATCGTCGCTGCCGGTGATGTCGGGCACGGCCGGCGGCGTCGCCGTCTGTTTCGGAAAATCCGCATCTAGACGATCTTGAAGGTGCTTTAGGGCGGCGGATTCGTCGATATCACCCACCACCACCAGGCAGCCCCCCCAAGCCTGGGCGCTTCGATAGAAGGCCCGGCAGTCCGCCGACTCGATGCGATCCAAATCCGCCCGGCTCCCCTGCAGCGGACGGCTGTACGGGTGGGGATGATAGAGCTGCTGAAGGTAGGCGCGGCCGGTTCGAAAGTCCGGTTGATCGAGAAGCCCTTCGAGCTCGGCCGCCGCCTGTTGGCGAATCCAATGCAGTCGCTCGCCGGTGAACGCAGGCTCCAGCAGCAGCTCCGCCAGCCAGTCCATGGCCAGCTCCGCATCCTCCGCCAGGGCATCCAAGGCGATGCCCAGGGTTTCGGCGCTACCGGTGGTTTGCAGGGTCATGCCCCGATCTTCCACATCGGTAGCCCAGCGGCTCCAATCCCTGGTCGCGGTGCCCTCGCCGAGCAATCTCCCGGTGACCAGCGACAGGCCGGGGGTCGGCTCCAACCGCGATCCGGCCACCAACCAGGTGCGCAGGGCCACCAAGGGCAATCCGGGCACCCGCTCCACCCGGATCGCCAGTCGCCCGATCCGATGCCGAAGCCCCGCTCTGGCCCCCAAGCTTTGCTCGCTCATTCCGGCCTTGCTCATTCCGGCAGTGACCAACCGAACACCGAGGAGATCTCGGGATCCAGGTAGAGCTGCGCCACCCTGAGCAGGTCCTCCGGCCGGGCTTCGAGCAGGGTGTCCATGTAGCGCATGGGATGGTCCAAATCGAAGAGGGTGCAGGCGGTGGCCGCCAAAAACGCCATTTGATTCACGCGCTCATGACCGAACAGCCAATCCGCGACCTCCATCCGCCGAGCACGGGCCAGCTCCTCAGCCGTCGGCGGCTCGGCCCGCAGCCTCGCCAGCTCCAGCCGCACTGAGTTTTCGATCTCCCCGGGCTCGACCCCGGGCAAAGCTTCGGCGGCGATCATGGTCACACCGGCGTCGAGGGTCTCCTGCACATCCGTGCTCACCCACACACAACGTTGGCCTTCGTCCACCAGAGCTCGATGCAAGCGGCTCGATCGGCCGGATCCCAGCACCGCGAGCAACAAGCGAAGGATCGCGTGATCGGGTGAGGAGCCGGCCGGCGACGGCAGGGCCACGAGCATTCTCGACAGCTCCCCTTGCACCCGCTCCACCCGAGAGCTGCCCTGCCGGTGGCCGGCTTTGTCGATAGCCCGCTCCGAGGCGCGACCGGCCCCGGGCTCGGCCGGAATCTTTCCGAATCGCTCCTGAACCTCGGCCAGGGCGCGCTGCGGATCCATATCGCCGACGATCGACAGCACGGCGTTCTCGGGCCGGTAGAGTCGACCGTGGAAAGCCGCCAGCACCTCGCGGTCGATCTGCGCCAGCTCGTCTCGGGTGCCCAGCACCGATCTGCCGTAGGGGTGCTCGGGAAAAAGCTCCCGGTGAACGGCTTGATCCAAAGCGTCCCACGGCTCGCTTTCATACATGGAGATCTCTTCCAAGATCACCCGTCTCTCGCTGTCCAGCTCGTGTGGATCCAACAGCACGGATGCCATGCGATCGAGCTCGATATCGAGGGCCAAGGTCCAGCGATCGGCGGCAAACGAGAAGTAGTAGAGGGTGAGATCGTGGTTGGTGAAGGCGTTGTTGGAGCCCCCGAGATCTTGGGTCAAGCGGTCGATCTCTCCGGCGCCGAATTCCGCGGAGCCCTTGAACATCATGTGCTCGAGAAAATGGGCCGTGCCACCGTGCCCCGCGGTTTCGTCGCGGGCGCCGGCGCCGTACGCGATGGCGTGAGCCACCACCGGAGCCCGCCGGCTGGGCACCAAGATCACCTTCAAACCGTTTTCCAACCGGTGGAGCTCCGCTTGGGGAATCAATCGGGCGACCTCGGGCAGGCCCTCACCCCGTCCTCGGAACCGACCCGACCCTCGAAATAGACCCGGCCCTCGAAACCGACCCGGTCGAAATGGACCCGGTCTTCGAGAAAGACCCGGTCTTCCAAACGGACCCAGCCTCGGCACCCTCAAACCCTGGGAAAACGTCAACGATCGCGCCTCAATTGATATTCGATGCGGTGAATTCTGCGACCCGCGGCCGGTGCCACGACCACTTTGAATTCCAAGTCCTTGAATCCCTTCGCCGCCAATCGCACGGTGTGGGACCCCGGATCGAGCTGTAGATTTTTGCGGCTACGGGGTAACCGTGCACCCGGCCATTCCGAGGCGAGGCCGACGCGCTGCCCATCCACCCAAACCTCGGCGTCTGCGGGTTGGCCCTCAAAGGCGATTCCCCGCGAGACCCGGATCGCCTGGGGGCCACCACTGGATCGACGCGCGAATCGCGCCATGTCTAAACGCACCGTGTGGGCATTGCCCACAGAAGCGTCCGCATGCACCAAGACCACCAAGTCCGGAAAGCTCTGGTGCACCAGGGTGATGAGGTAGTCGCCGGACCCGGGCAGCTCCATCGCCCTGCCGTCTTTGCCGGGCTCAAAGTCCCTCACCCGACCTTGCACGATCGACCGCTCACCCCGCGCCTGGATCTTGACGATGGTGTCCTCGGGCTCGACCTCGAAGCGGAAGCTCGTCCCCGTCGACAGCTCCTGGGCCGCTTGGGCCGCCGCGGCATCGAAGGCCCGGAGCCGACGCTGCTCGCGATCGGAACGTTCCGCAGTCGGTGAGACCTCGGCGGGAGCGGGAGCTTTGGTGTCGGCGGGGACCTCGGTGTCGGCGGGGACCCGGGTCGTCGGCGCTGGATCGGCTTGGCTGGGCTCATGGCTCGACGATGCCGGGGACCGTGGCTCGGCCTTCGGCGGCACTCGGGGAGAGCCGCCCGCGTCCTGAGCCGTGGGCGGTGAATTCGGTGGGTTCGCTTCCGCGGGCTCCTGCGCCGGTGCCGCGACTTGCGGATCCGTCTCGGTCCGTGGAGAGCCCGTTCCGGACGGCGAGCCGATGGCCGGAGCCCCGAGGGTCAAACCGAGACCCGTGGTCGGCGACGAGCCGTCGGCCGAGCCGTTGCCGGCATCGGAGGTCCCGGTATCGCTTGCCGAATCGGATCCGGCGGCGGGGCTCCCCGGGACTGCATCACTCGCGTCCGCCGTGACCACAGGCTCGCCGGCTTCGGGAGACCCATCACCACCGCCGGACAGCAGCCGGGACACCAGGAACCCTCCCGCCATGGCGACGACCAATAAGAGGGCGATCCAGAACGCGGCTTTGCCCCGCCCCGCCCCGGCGTAGGTTCCCGTATCCAGCGGCGAGGGGCGGTCCAGCTCGCGGGTGAGCGTCGGGGCCGCACCCGCGGGGGCACCTACCATGGGTGGTGGAGCCGCCTGGGGAGTCCGCGCTGGGTAAGGAGCCGCCGATGGAATGGGGGGTAGCGGCGGAGGCACGGGCCCGGAGCTCGCCGGTGCCACCGAGCCGGACGCGATGGTCGGCGCATCTCCCATGGTCGCCGTGGGGGCGACCGCGGATACCGAGGCGGACGAGCCCCGCGCGCTCGTGCCGAGATGACCCAATGCCGGCTCATCCAGGATCCCGGGATCCAAGGTCCGCATGAGATCGTCGATCTCTTCCATCACCGCCCGCGCTGAGGGAATGCGCGCGTTGAGGTCTTTGGCCAGCATGCGATCGACCAACACCGGCAAACGCTGTGGCAAACCGGGCCGCAGCTGAGCGACCGCCAAAGGCTCTTTGCTCAGAATCTCGAAAATGAGGGTGCTCAGGGTGTCGCCGCCGAAGGGTCTTGTCCGGCACAGCAGCTCGTAGAGCACCACTCCCAGGGAGAACACATCCGAGCGGCCGTCCAAAGGCTCTCCCCGGACCTGCTCCGGCGACATGTACTGTGGGCTGCCGACTACAGAGCCGGTGCGCGTCATTTCCGTCAGGCCCAACACTTTGGCGATGCCGAAGTCCGCCACCTTGGCCTCGCCCGACGGGCCGATCAGAATATTCGACGGTTTGATGTCCCGGTGCACGATCCGTTGGCCGTGGGCGTAATCGAGGGCCGCGGCCACCTGCTGGACGAGGGTCAACACCTGGCGCAGGGTCAGGGGCGGCGCTGCCGTCACCCGATGGGCCAAATCCATGCCGCGGACGTACTCGAAGGCTAAGTACAGCACGCCGCCCGTCTCGTCGGCATCGAAGAGCGTCACCACGTGGGGGTGCATCATCTTGCCGGCGGCCTTCGCTTCCCTCAACAACCGCTGCTTGCGGTCCGCGATATCCGCGGGCGTGCCGCCCACCACCCGCACGGTTTTGATCGCCAGCTCGCGATCGATGTGAGGATCCACCGCCAGGTAGACATCCCCCATGGCCCCAGAGCCCAGCAGGCTGAGGATTCGATAACGCCCGATCTGCTCGGGGATGGGAGGTGTCAGCATCGCGAGGTCATCCGGGGTGCCCAGGGTCAGGAAATCGCATCGTCCAGCCTTCCGCGCAAATGGAAACCCGCGGACGTGCGACGGGGGAAGACTTGTCGGCGCCACTCGGCGAATACGTTGTGATCGTTCTGCCAGAGGAGATGGTGGAATTGGATCTTATCGTCCTCGATTCGGATCCAATTGCAGGAATTTCGTTGTCGCTCCCAGCCTCTGCCGCGGCTCGAGGTCGCCGTGCCGGCGTGGACCAACAGCACCGGATCACCGCCGGTGGAGTAATACTCCTCGCTGGTGGCAACGTAGGTTTGATGTAGATGGCCGGACAGCACCATGTCCACTCGATGGCTGGAAAAGAGCTGGATCGCCTCCGAGGCTCGGCCGGTGACCCGCTGACTGTCGAATCGGGGGGGCGGGGTCAGGTGATGGTGGGCGACGACGATTTTAGCTTTGTGGTCCGGAGCCTCGGCCAACAGCTCGTCCAAACGCAATAGGGCCGCAGGGGTAAAACGGCCGTCTTTGACCGTCCAGTTGAACGCCGTGTTGACGCCGATCACCACCAACTCATCGTCTTCGAAGGTCGGCTCCATATCCTGCGCGAAATGCTTCCGATAGACCCCGAACGGGGAGAAGACCCGCTCGCGGAACCGATACGCGGGCACGTCGTGATTTCCCGGCACCGCCAGAGTCGGCACGGGAATGCTGTCGACCCAAGCTCGGGCTTCCTGGAATTGACGCACCTTGGCCCGCTGGGTCAAATCTCCCGAGATGACCACCAAATCCGGTCGGCGACGGTCGATCAAATCCAATAAACCGTCGGCCGGAGCCTGGAGAAATTTAGGTCCGAAATGGATGTCGGATATGTGAAGCAGCTCGCGCACTCGTTCTCACACCGGGCCGGCGCCAAAATCTTGGCTGGGCCCGAAATCCGGGCTCAGGCCCCGAAATCCTCGACAAATTCCTGCACGTTTCGGCTCACCTCGCCGAGCACGAAGCCGGTTAGGCCCGCCAGCATCCCGGCACCGTGTGCTCGACCGAGCACGAAACCTCCCACGACCGAGACGGCCATGGCGGTTTTCGGGTAGTCAAACACCAAACGACGCCACTCGAATCCCTCGGGCAAGAGCTGATCGACGATCTCGTCGGCCCGGGTCATGGGCGGATCGTCGTAGCCTCCAGAAAAAGAAGAACCCGGAGCGTCGTCCTGCTCCTCGTCCTCGTAAATCCCGTCCAAGTCGGCGGCTGCCATCACCTCGTCTGCCATGTCGGCTGAGTCTCGTCCTTCGTCGCTCATCGAATCTCTTCTCCGTTCAAGGGTTCAACAAAACACCCAATTTCCAACATCAGATCGCTTCCCGACACCAGATCGACGTAAAAGCTGCCCAAACGCTCAGCGCTGGGCAGCTTCTCACGAAACGGCGGAGCTCGCGATCGATCAGTCGCGGCGGCCGCGAAACAGCAAACCGATCAAGAAACCGGCACCCGCGGCCAGGAGCACGGCACGGCCCGGATTCTGACGCACGAAGCTGCCGAGATCGTCCGACACATGGTGCATGTTGTCTTGGACTTTGGAGTAACCGTCCTTGAGCTGCTCCGAGCGCACGGCGTATTGCTCCTGGGCAACTTCCTTCGCCTGGCTGGCCCGACGCCGGGCGGCCTCTTGCACTTCCTGAAATTTCTCGTTCATATCGACCTCTGAAAGTCGTTCATTGACCTTGTCGGCTACGCCTTGCACCCGCTCGCGAGCCTCGCCGACCACCCCGCGGGTCCGGTCCACGGTACCGCTCAAGGCATTCTTCGCACGATCGAGGGTCGACCCGTTTTGGGTTTGCGCATTTTCTTGAGTCATGATGTCCTCCAAGATGAAAGACCCGCGGATCTCCTCTCGTCGGGTCGTTGTTTGAATTCTAAACGCTTTCCGTCCCTGTGTCTCTTCACAGGCGTCTCTTCACTGGCGTTTCTCCACGGTTGTCTCTTCACGGTTGTTTCTTCACCGTCGTTTCTTCACTGTGCTCTTCTCACCGTGGTCTCTCCGCTGAGCTCAGGCTCGGCTTCGATATCATTTGTCGCCACCCCCCACCTTTGCTCAACCGCCACCCGTGAGGTGATTGTGACCGAATCCGAAAGCCGACCGAGCCGCCGACTTCAAGCCATCCGTGAGCGCTTCCTCGCCATGAGCGAGCCGAGCGAGCCCGAGCGGCCCACCACCTGGGCCCGCTGCCGCGCGGTCGGTCGATTCATTCTGCTTTCCGGCCGAAAGGCCCGCGAAGACGCGCTGCTGAATCGAAGCGCGTCCCTGGCCTTCATCACCGTCGTCAGCTTGGTGCCGTTGCTGGCGGCCCTGAGCCGCTTCAGCGCCGGCCTCTTCGCCGATCGCCAGGAGCAGCTGATCGAGCTGCTCAGCATGGTGCTGCCCTACACGGAAGCCACGCTCACCGTCCACCTCTCGGAATTCCTCGAGCAATCGAGAAAGCTCCAAGGTTTCGGCCTGATCGCCTTCTTGCTCACCGCTCTGACCGCCTTCAGCATGATCGAGAAGATCATCAACGACATTTGGGACGTCTCGCGTCGGCGTACCCTGCGCAACCGTCTCAACTCGTTCATCCTGCTCTTGTGCTGGGGACCGCTGCTGATCGGCGCCGCCTATTCCACCCTCTTCCTACTGCGCCAAAGCCCGGCGTTGGCCTATATGGCCGATTCCTTGCCGGCACAGTGGGCCACCTTTGCCGTCACGGTGATCGGGCTGAGCATGCTCAACTGGCAGGTGCCGAATACCGACGTCCACTTTCGTGCGGCTCTCGTCGGCGGAGTTTGCTCGGCAATCGCCATCGAAGCGCTGCGCCGGGGCTTCGCCTTCTACGTCGAGCAGGCGCAAGCCACCTCGCTCGTTTACGGCAGCTTCGGATTCGCCCTCTTCTTCATGATTTCCATTCAGCTGTCTTGGGCCATCGTGCTGGCGGGCAGCGAGCTCGCGTATTGCCTCCAGCATTTCCGCTTCATGTCCAGACCGCGTCGCGAAACCACCGTCATCGAAGGGAGCTGGGTCGGCGTCTCCGCCATGGTTCTCATCATGGACCGTTTCCGCCGACACCACCCGCTGACCCCGAGCCATTACCTGGCGGAACGGCTCAACATCACGACCGTCGAGCTGAGGACTTTGCTCCGTCCTTTGGTCCGTGAGGAATTCTTACAAGAGCACGGGCCCGACGCCGGGAGCTATTTGATCAGCTGCGATCCCTATCACGTGCCACTCGCTGAGCTCTTCGATGCTTACGAGTCATCCCAGTGGTCTATTCTGCCGCGCATACCGGAAGAAGCCCGCGAGCAGCTCACGGAGCTGAGGGCTCACCTGGTGGCGGCTAGGACGTCTCCTCTGGAGCCTTTAACCCTGGCGCAGCTCATGGATCCGGGCCCCGAGCGAGAAGAGGAGCCCGGACAGGCGTCTGAAGACGATTGAGCTTCCGCCCCGGACTCAGGGACCCGAACGGTTTTTCTTCTTTTTCTTCTCTTTCTTGGGCTTGCCGACTTGCACGCTTTTGTGGACGAAGGATTCGAGACCCGAGACCTCATCCCACACGCCGAGGGCTACCTTGGGGATACCGCGACGCACGAGCAGCTTGCCCGCGTATCCCATTTCCTTGCCTTCGGTGGCCGCCAGCTGATTCGCGGGCACCGACACCGGGAACGGGATCTCCTGCAAGCTGGACACCCCGCCTTCCTCGTCCTGGACCGCCACGTGGATGCGCAGACGCCCTTCGTGATTCTCACCCTGGGGCAAAAGAGTGACCCCGGAGAACGGTATCCGCACGAGGAAAGGCAGGTGGTACTTGTCCCGACCCTGTTTCTCCGGGCTACCGAAATCCACGGAGATGCTCAGGGGGTTGCTTTCGAGATCGAGAATCAGCGAGGAATAGGTGCGATCGGCCACGCGGGTGGCTTCGGGTTTGTCGACATAACCGCTGCGATGGCGGGCTTTCAGCCCTGGCCTCAAGACCCGGACCTCGATCTTGTGGTACTTGCCGTCGCCCCCGCGGCGGGACGGATAACCCAAGGAGTAGAGGCTGTCGAAATCCTGGGTTAGACGCTCGAAGGCCCCGCCGAAATTCGACGTGTTGACGATCGCCACACCGCCGGTGGCCGCCGCCATGCCGATCAGGGGCTCTTGATGGTTGTCGAGGCGCACCACATCCGACAGGATATCTCCGCGGCTGGTCAGCGCTCCCGGAGCATTTTCCGCCGACACCGACCCGCGAGGTTTGGAGCCTGTGGCGTGCAAAGTATAGAGGGTCACTCCGCCCGAGTTTGCCCGCCGAGTCAGGTCGTTGAAGATTCCGGTTTGATCGTCGGATACTGAAGCCGAAATCGGCTCGAAACGGGCACCGCCACCCCCCGCGCCGGGAGCACCGAAACGATCGATGTAATACTGATAGAGATCAGCGCCCGGGGTTTGAGGAAGGCCATCGCTGACGTAGAGCACCGCTTTTCGGCCGGGCAACCCCGACACGGAACGGATTACACTCTCAAGGGCGTTGACAGAACGCTTCACTTCTTCATGCCGCTGTTGCACAAAATTGCGGATCTCGTCCGCGGCACGACCTGCATCCGCGCCATCCAAACCTTGACCCCCGACTTCATATTCCAGAGTGCGCAACACCCTCCGGCGCGCGGCATCGCTGGCCTGACCGTAAACGGTTTCCTTCGAAACCTCTTCGATGCCCTTGGCGAGGGCGACCAAATCGTCCGTAAACGGCACCACCGAACGCACCGTCAGGCCATGGCTGAGCAAGCCGACCCGATCACCGCGATGGATACGGTCCTCGACAAATCTGCCGAGCTCTTTCAGCACTTGGGCACGGCTGGATTGTCGGATGTTGAAGTTGTCGACGTAGACCGCCAGAGACAGCCGTTGGTCTTCGGGGATCGCCTCCTCTACCGGGGGCTCGGCGCCGGCCGTAGAGGGCCGACCCGTGACCAGCTCTCGGTCGCGCTCGAAATCGCTGGTCGGCTCCGCGGCCCGGCTGATGGTGTAGAAATTGGTCACCTCGACCGGCTTGCCGTCTTCCAACACCTCGAAATCCTCGGCGGTCAAACCGTTGACCCGATTGCCGTCCTTGTCGGTCACGAAGACCTCGACGTTGATGATGTTGACGTCTACGCGATCGATGAACAGTGACGAAGAGGTTTCGTCTTGGGCCGGAATCGGTGCGGCCGACAAGCCGGCCACAAAGATCGCCAGAACCGCTAAGGCCGGCGCTCGGAGGGAGTCCATATCTTTGTGGCCCTTGCCATGGAATTTTCGAGTCATGTCAGAGGCTCCTTATGTCATCTACGATGAAGAGCATTGTAGCCAATAGGTGACGCCTCGATCGGCGGTGAAGTGCCGACCCGCTTGGTAGTCGGGACCGGTTGTGGCAGGATCAAGGTCATGTAGGTTTTTTGACGCCCTGGTCTGTGGCGGCATTTCGCTCGCAGCAGCTCCAGGGCCTTCTTTGAGCAACCAGCATCCGCGAGCCGGCTCATCGGAGCGGCCCTGGTTACGTCTAATAAGGAAAGCAGGATGTATGCCACTTCACCCAGGTTGAACACCGCCGATGCCGAGCTGAGGCGAGATCCTTCCGTAGATCGGGCCCGCCGGCAACTCGAGGGATATGCGCCCCGGCGTCCGGAGCAAGGCCAGATGCGTGATCGTATCCTCGAATTCATCGATCGCTACCCAGACGACGCACATCTTCGGTCCCGTTTGGAAGGGCATCTGACCTCCTCGGCGTTGGTGGTGGATGCATCCGGTGAAAGGATCTTGCTGCTGCACCACCGCAAGCTCGGCCGTTGGCTGCAATTGGGCGGACATTGCGACGGCGATGGCAATCTACCCGGTGTCGCCCTGCGCGAGGCCTGCGAGGAAAGCGGCATCTCGAACCTGGAGATCGTGCCTGAGATCATCGATGTGGACATCCACGAAATCCCCGAGCGACCGCGCGAGCCGCGACATCTCCACCTCGACTCGCGCTTTTTGGTCGTGGCTCCGGAGGGGGCACAGCCGCGAGGAAACCACGAGTCCAACGACCTCCGCTGGATGACTTTCGACGAAGCCAGGGCTTTGGATGTAGACGACTCCGTCTTGCGGTTGCTCAATGGGCTCTGAGCCCGCTTGCGCGCGTCCAGGAAAAGATCTCGCCATGCAAGCTATCCGATCTCCACGCTCGCTCACGGCCAACTGATATGCAAATGGGCTCCACTCCCCCGTCCGCCGGCCTCTCCAGCTTGGGACAAGCCGAGCTGACCAGCCTGCTCGAGCTGGCCCGCCAGTTGCTCCGCCTCGACGACTACGATCGCATTCTCGATGAGGTGGTCCGGCTATCTCTATCTATCCTGCGGGGGGAGAGGGGTTTCCTGGTGCTCGCCCGGGGAGATGGATTGGATTTCAAAATCGTCCGCAATTGGAGCCGAGAGGAGCTGGAAAGCGGCAGCGAGCCCATCAGCCGATCCATCGTCACCCGGGTCCTGGACGAAGGACGTCCGATCTTCATTCCCGACGCTTTGGCGGATTCCAGCTTCGCCCCCACCGAGAGCATCCTCAGAATTCAGATCCGATCCGTGTTGGCCGCTCCGCTGCTGATCGAAGACGAGCCGGCCGCGGTGCTGTATTTGGAATCGAGCAAGCTGAATCGCCTCTTCGACAAGCCCGATTTTGAGATCTTTCAATATATTCTCGAGCTGTCCGCCCGCGCCCTGGAACGTTGCATGCGCCAGATCGTCCTGGAACAGCGCAACAACATGTTGGAGCAGGGCTTCCTGGCTCGGCACCGTTTTCCGGGCATCGTCTCCAAGGACCCCGCTTTCATCAAGATTCTCGAAACCGTGGCCCAGGTCGCCGGCTCGGACCTGCCGGTGTTGGTGCAAGGCCCATCCGGCACCGGCAAAGAGCTCATCGTTCGCGCCATGCACCTCAACAGCAAACGTCACAAAAAGACTCTGGTGACGGTCAATTGTGGCGCCATCTCGCCGGCGTTGCTGGAATCCGAGCTTTTCGGGCACCTCAAGGGTGCGTTTACCGGCGCCACCGCCAACAAAGTCGGGGTGATCCCATCCGCGGACGGTGGCTCGGTATTTCTCGACGAGGTGGGAGAGCTGCCCGCTGAGCTGCAGGTCAAGCTGTTGCGCACCCTACAATTCGGTGAGGTCCAGCCGGTGGGCGCCACCCAGCCCATTCGGGTCGATGTCCGTTTCCTGGCCGCCACCAATCGCAACCTGGAAGAAGAAGTCGCAGCCGGTCGATTCCGTGAGGATCTTCTATTTCGGCTCAACGTCATCACCCTGGACCTGCCGCCGCTGGCCGACCGGCCGGACGACGTGCTGCCGCTCTTTTTCCACTTCATGGAAAAGGCCTGCAACGATCAACGACGACCCGTGCCTCAGATCTCGCCCAGGCTCGAACGCGAATTGCAGACCTACAGCTGGCCGGGAAACGTGCGCGAGCTCGAAAACGAGGCCAAGCGATTGGTCGCCATCACTCCGGACGGGCAGCCGTTGACCGTTGACCGCCTATCTGCCCGGATCACCCGGTCGACTCGTCCGGAGACCCAACGCTCCGGACCGATCAGTCTCGCGGACCAAGAAAAGGAGCTGATCGAGCTCCATCTCAAGCTGGCCGACGGCAACCGCACCCAGGCCGCCCAAAGCCTAGGGATCAGTCGCGAAGGCTTGCGCAAGAAAATGAAACGCCTCGGATTGGTATGAGGATGTGTCCATGAAGCTTCCAGCAGATGAATCGATGTCAGATGCGCTGCTCCGCCTTGGGATGCGCCGAGCCGTGACGGCCATGGTGATGATGCTGGGCCTGAGCCTGACGCCGCCTCCGCCCCTGCACGGCCAAGCGGACGCTCCTGCCAAGCCGGGACCGGACCCGAGGGAGATCGATCGCACCTTGCCTGCCAAAACCCGAGGAGAGATCGACGTCCGGATCTCCGCGGGCAGCCTTCGAATCGTCGGAGAAGATCGTGACACGGCTCGGGTCGTCGGCCGGCTGGGTGCCGACGTCGAGCGCCTCGAAAGCTTTGTCGACGGCCGATATCTGCGCTTCGTCACCCATCCGCCGAGCGATCCACCCGAAGGCCCCCGAGCGTTGGATTCCGAGCTCGTGCTCTACCTTCCGAAGGGCTCGGACGTGAGCCTGGAGACCATGGAGGCGAAGATCGAGATCACAGACATCCGCGGACGCGTTCGGATCCAAAGCGGCGCCGGCGATCTGGTGATCCGAGGCGAGCCCCGACGCATTGACGCCACCTCCGTCACCGGCGACCTCACCGTCGACGTCGCCTGTCCGGACGTGGAGCTGAAGACCGTCACCGGTGCGGTCGATATCGCCGGCAAGATCGAGAGCCTGATCGCCGAAACCGTCGAGTCTCCCTTGGTCAGCCGAGCCGACATCGAGGTCGAAGGTCTGCTCAGCACCGTGACCGGACGGATTCAATTCGAAGGATCGCCCGCATCCACCGCCCGTCTGCGATTCAGATCATCCAGCGGGGCCGTAGATCTGCATCTCGACCCGGAGATCACGGGATCCTTTTCCCTCAGCAGCGACCGCGGCCGGCTGACCAATGCCCTCGGGCCCGGCTGGTCGTCAAAGCCCGGCCGTTTGAGCGCCCAATGGCAGCGGGGCGATTCGCCTCGGCATTTCGAAATTGAAACCTTCGACGGCGACATTCGGCTCGATATCTTGCCCCGACCCGCTTCCGCCACCCGAGCCGTCTCCCCCGGAGACCCGGTGCATGGGCAGAAACACCGGTAGCGATCATTTGTGACCGGAGCCCAGGCTGCAATATGATCCCCGCCTGGTGGCCGCGATCTCATTTTTGGATTCCCATATGTGTCCAACCGCCTTGCTGCAAAGCATCGAAGAGACCGTTAGACGGGCCCAGGCCTTGGAATTTGTGGTGCCCGACGACACCGGTTTCTTCTCGGTGCAGAGCAGCTTGATCCACCAAGTTCAGGACATCATCGAAGAAGCCCTGAGCCTGATGCGCCGGGTCATGGACCACTATGACGAGGCCGACAGCTCCGATTCCACCCCGCAGCTTCTGGTGGATGTCGACGGAGCCGACGAAGAGGATTTCCTGCGGGAAATCGGCGCCGCTATCTCCATCGAGCTGGCCGCCCAGGAAGTCTCCAACATCGCCTTCGCCGTGCGCGCCCAGCTCTTGGAATCCTTCCACGCCCTCAACGGCGCCCTCGACAGCGACCAGATCTGGGTCGTCGCCTCCCACGCGGACACCGGGCTTCGCCGGGCCGGCAAGGGTCTGATTACCCTCGAGCACACCATCCGGGAATACGAGGGTCTCGAGCCCGTGGAGCGCACTTGGAGCAAGCTCCACGACTCCTTGGAGATCCGCCGGCTCTATTGCCAATTCCGCCGCGGTATCTCACACCTGGGAGCCCCCGAGACCCCTGAGGAGCTGAACAGCGGCCTGCGCAAAGCTGCCCACCGCATCGCCATCCTGCGCGACCGAAGCATTTACCCGCTGATGCGCATCTCGGATCGCATTCCAATCCGTCGACTGCAAAAACGCATCCTCGGCTGGTTGGAAAACCACCAGGCCGCCGATCGGGACGAGCAAGGCCGCCGCCTGTGGAGCGATCTCCAATCGTTCTCCGAGCTCTTGGTGCAGGTCAACCATCGAGAAGAGCTGCGCGAGCACGACCGTCGAGTCGTTCGGGAATGGCTGGAGTCTCATTTCCCGGAAGACTTGAGCGGCGAGCTGATCAATCCCTTGACGCCGGACCTGACCCCAGCCGAGGCACCACCCCTGGATCCGCAAGATCCGACCATGCCCCGCCTCGCCGGAGTGGAGGAGCTCGCCGAATTAGAGTCCCTGCTCGGTTGCTCCGAAGAGCTCGACGACCTGCTGCTCCGCCCCGGACAACACAGCCTCGAGGACCTGCGAGGCCCGCTCCAGAGGATCTTCCGCAAGCTGAATCGCCCCTTCGAAGCACCCGAAAACCCTCTGGTGGATCTTCAGCCAGTGGACTCCTAGTCTGGACCCGCTGGACGAAACGGCAAGCTGCAAAAGCGTCAAGGAGTCAGCGAGGCTTCTAGCCGATCCGTCTGTTCGGCCTCAAGCCGATCCGTCTGTTCGGCCTCAAGCCGATCCGCCTCGGCTGCGTCGGCCAGCGCGCCGGGGTGGTCCGGTGCTAGGGCCAGGACCCGCTCGGTCAGGCGGCGGCTGTCGAGAATCCACGGGGATGGGTCTAGATTCCGCTCCAGACGCCATTGAGCGTGCAGGAGGTCGACCTCCGAGCGCCCGAGCAGCAGGGGCACGGACTCTGGGGCGGTGCGCAAACCGTCCTGACAGGAAACTTCTGCCTGGGAGAAGCGGGGCGCCCGGCTTAGGGGCGCCCGGCTGAGGGGCGCCCGGCTTAGGGGCGCCCGGCTGAGGGGCGCCCGGTCGTTGGTGTTGGGGCTGCCCAGGTCGGCTCGCAGCACGTCGAGCCATGCGGAGCACAGCCCGAGAAATACGTCGGAGTCGCTGGGCCTTCGCATCTGCGCCTCGTTGAAGGCTTCGATCGCCGCGGCCCAAGACGGTCGAGCTTGCTCGACATCCCCCTCGGAGCGGGCCATCATGAATCGGCCTTGCATCACGTGCAGGCTGCCCAAAAGCCACGCGGGGTCCACGCCTTCCGCCTCCAGCTGGTACCCCAGCTCGGGCACGGCCGCCAGCCACGGCTCGAGAGATGGGAAGTCGGTGGCGGCTGCGACGTCGAGCCGGCGCAGCTGAGATAAGATTTGCCCAGGTTGGGGATCGTCGGGCGCGATCACGCTGAAGCACTCAGCCAGAGCCGTCCATGAATCGAGCAGCGGCGTCTCCCGGGTCGGGTCTTGCCCGATCGTCGGCCGTGGTGCGATCAAACGGCGGATCAACATCCTTCCGTGAACCACGGCTCGGGCCCGGGCGAGCTCCGGGGAACGTTCCCCGGAGCGCCAAAGCTGATCGAAGAAATGGGCCGCGGCGCGATCCTGGCGTACCGCCGAATACAGCCGCCCGACACTCCGGCTCGCTCGCGGATGACGGGTGGCATCGCGGCTCAACCCCAGCTCGCCGACCACCGCCGCCAGCTGACGGACCACCTGACGTCGGGCGAATCTCAAATCGTGGATCGGTCGTTGGTAGAGGGCTTCCACCTGCCGAATCTGATCTTGGACCTTGACCACGAAGCGCTCGGCGGAACGCGCTTCGCGATGCCGCTTTCGCACCTCCTCAAGGTGACGTCCCGCCCACAGGGCGAGGGCAATCGCCACGAGGGCCAACACCGGCCCCAAGCTCCAAAATCTCGGGTTTCGAAGACGGTGACGTCGGGCTTTTTTTTGCAGTGAGCTGAGCACGGCGAGATTCTATCTGAGCATTTCGATCTGCACCTTTGCCATGCTAATCTGCCCCTCAACGGCTGATGAAAATGTTGATCCTCGCCGGATCGAAGCGCTTGATCGAATAAGGCACATCCATGTCAAAGACCGCAGACGGCTCGCCCGTGTCGCCGGCTCTTGCGCCACTTTCGGAGCATGCCCACCTGGCGACCCCTCCCGAGATGATCCGCTGGGATCTCGGCGAGCGAGCGACCTTGGATAGACCGAAAGAGCGCTTGGCCGTGGTGCGCATTGCCGGTCGTAACATCGCCATCGAAGGACGATTCAGCCGAGGGGTTCAAGCCCTCGGTGAGCCCACGGCGATTCCCCTCACCCCAGAGCACATTTTAGGGTTGTGCCACGTACGTGGCGGCATCTTGCCGGTGGTGGACTTAGCCCTTTTTGTCGATCCCGCCGCCCACCACGGCCGGCGCTCCGCCGCCTCGGGCCGCACTGCTCTGGTCTTGCAGATCGACCAGGAGGCCATTTGCCTCTGCGTCGACGAAGTGATCGCTTTCGAGCCCTTCCAGATGGATCGCCTCCAAGCTAGGGACGACGACCCGAACGATCCATGGCATGGCTTGTGGGCCGGTCAAGCGATTTTGGAGCTCGCGGATCTGGAGGTCGGCGAATCCTCGGATCGAATGGAGGTCGTTCCGGTTTTGGATCTGCCGGCGACGATTGCGGCCCTTCGCTTTGGGGAGCCTTCGTGAACCGGCGACGATTTCTCGGCCTGCTCGGCGGCGCCGGCTGTGTCGGTTATGGAGCGCCCGCAAGCCTGTGGGCGCAAACCCGAGTCCCGGGCATCTCGCCCCTAGAAATTCGCCTGGGCACGAGTCTGGGTTTGACCGGCCCCGAGGGACCCCAGGTTTACGACTATTTGCGCGGATTCGTGACCCAGCTCGATGAGACCAGCTCCCAAGGGGGCGTGCACGAACGGCGTTTGACTTTATTCGCCCTCGACCACGGTGCGCAGCCCCAACGGGCTGTTCGGAACGTGGTCAGCTTGCTCAACGAGAACGAGGTCTTTTCCTTGGTTGCCCTCGGCAGCACCGACGCTTTGCTCAGGGTTCTACCCCTGCTGTCCAGGAACCGATTCCACGCCGCGCCGATCACTCCGGATCCCTTGCTCTTCGGCGCTTGGGGCGGTGCACAGGCCCTCTACGAGCCCTCCTTGGCTCAGCGGATCTTCTGTTTCCGCCCCTCTTTCGAGCTCGAGATGGACGTGCTCGTCGGGCAATTGATCGCCGAAGGGAGAGAACGCCCGAGCCTTTGCTATTCCCTCGACGCCACGGGGCGGGCGATTCAAGACGCCGTGACCTCAGCCGCGACCCGACACGGATGCCCGGTGGTGGCGGAGGCCGCCTACGCGCCCGGCGAGTCCGTGGATAAGGCTTGGCAACACCTCCGGTCCGAGCCCACGGATACCGTGATCTGCGCCCTGCACACGCGCCAGGTCGCCGAGTGGGTGGAGCTCTGCCAAAACCGGTCTTGGCCGCTACCGGTCGCTTTGCCGTCCACCGTCGGCGGCGAGCTTCTCCTGGCGGATCTCGCTCAGAAAGGCCTGGAGAGCCTCGATCAGGAGATCCTGCAAAGCCGTGTGGTTCCTACCCTCGACGAGGGCGACCCCGAGGCCCTTGCGCTGCGGGAGCTGACCCGCCGTCGAGATGCCAACCTATCCGAGCATTGGCGGCCGGCCGAGCACGTCTTCGAGCACCCCCTGACCGCGGCCGGCCTGGAGGGGTTCTTGACCGCCAAGGCGCTCATCCGAGCCTTGGAGCTGGCGGGGCCCGAGCCCGATGCAGAGCTGTTTACGGCGGCCTGGTCGCGGACCCGTGAGCTTGAGCCCGAGGCGATGAGCCCGCCCGAAGATCCGCTGGAGGGCACTTCCTCGGATCCCTTCACCGAGTCATCCTCAGGCCCGACCGAAGCTCAACGCCGCCCCGTTTTTCACCCCCGATCCGTGATCTTGGCCCGCGCTGTGGCCGGCGGAAAGTGGCGCCGCCTCTCCACCTCCGACACTCCCGATCCAGACCCGTCGCCCGCTGAGCGGTCGACCTCGACTTGATTTCCACTGCTCGAGGAGCATCATGCAGACCGAGGACCCCAACCTCGCCTCCCAGGCGGAGCTTCCACTCGATTTGAGAGACGAGTCGGAAGCCGCGTCGACCCGCGACATCTCCAGCCCGCCCCAGCGACGTCGGGGCTCGAGCTCCATCGGCCGTCTGACCCGCCCATTTTCGTGGATCATGTTGCTCTTATGTATCGTGATTCCCGGCTTCGTCTTCAAGATGGTGGACCTGCGCCTGCAACACCATGCCTTGTCGGCCGGACGAGCGACGGCCTACGGATTGGCGGTTTCCGCCATGGATCTGACGATTCGCGGTGACGGCGCCACCTTGCAGACCCGCCTCGACGACGCGACACCGGCACCCGAAATCGACTACGCCCTATTCGTTCGACCGGACGGCAGCCCGTGGATTCACGGCTTTTCGCCGGCCGTTCCGGCGGAGATCGCCTCCCGAGACCCGAGATCCGGGGAGGCCCAAGAGCTCAGCATCTCGAACGCCGAGGGCGAGCACCGATCCGTGATCGACCTCGTCCATCCGCTGTCGGACGGCGAAATGGGTTTCGTCAGGGTCGGAGTCGATTTGGCACCCGCCCGCCGAGCCGCCGTCCAAATTGCCGGCATGGTCGGTGCCGGGCTTGTTTTCGCCTGGCTCCTGGGCTGGCTCTGGCTCAGGGCGAGCGCCAAGAAGGCGCTCGAGCCTCTTCGCGAGATTCAATCCTCCCTCGCCTACGCCACCGCCGGTGACTATGACCATCTGATCACGGGGGAAACCCATGGCGAGATGGGCTCGGTGGCCGAATCGTTGAATCATCTGCTGCTGGCGCTGCAAGGAGAGCCGGACCACCACATCCCAGGACCCGAGCTGGACGCCGCAGACACCGAGACCGTGAGTCTCGAGGATCCGTTCTTCGAGCCCCCGGCAGCAACACCCGAAAGCCCGAGGGAGGTGGCCTCGGTGGACGCCGGCCCGAGGGAGGTGCAGGCCGAGACTCCACCACCGATTCCTATTCGAGGCGACCACGCTCCCGACCCCCGGATCCAGGACGCTCTCGACCGAGCGCTAAGGACCGCACAACGTTTGGCTCACGGGCCGACCCACGTGACCTCCTCTCCGGTGGATCCGGGAGCTCCCGTCGAGCAGAGGCTAGGGGTGCTGGAAACGGCGCTGGCCGGCATCGAATCCAGGATCGGTGACCGGGTCCGACGGGCCCAAGCCGCCGCTGACGGCGTCCAAGTCCAAGCCGCCGAGATGATCGACCGGGCACAGTCCATGGCGGCCGGCGCGCTGGCCCAATCCCAGGATGCGGGCAAGACCAGTGACGAGGTCGGCCGCATCAGCAGCTCGATCCGCCAAGTGTCCGACAACGCGGTGGCGTCCGCCGAGGCGGCTCGTCAAACTCAGATGTCGGCGGAGAACGGCCAGCAGGCAGTCCGCCGATCCCTGGAAGGCATGCAACGCATTCGCCGCGAGGTGCAGACCATCTCCCAACGCATCAAGAGCCTGGGGGATCGATCGCTCGAGGTCTCCGAGGTGGTCGACACTATGACCACCATCTCCTCGCAAACCAACCTGCTGGCCCTCAACGCGGCGATCGAAGCGTCCAGCGCCGGCGAGGAAGGGGTCCGCTTCGCCGTGGTCGCCGACGAGGTTCGGCGCCTGGCGGAAGACTCGGCGCGGGCCTCCAAGCGGATCGCGTTGTTGATCCGCACCATCCAAACCGAGGTCCAAGACGCCGTCGTGGCCATGGAAAAGGGCACCGTGGAGGTGGAGAGCGGCTACCGAATCACCCACGAGGCCGGTGAGCGGCTTCAGGAGATCGCCCGCCAAAGCGGCAGCTCGGCACGCTTGGCCCAAGCGATTTCGGAAAACGCCGGATCCCACGTGGCCGGCATTTCACGGATCGTCGGATCGGTGCAATCCATGACCGAGGTCGCCCAACACACCGAGAGCTCCGTGCGCGACAGTCGACAGCTGGCGGAGCAGCTCAAGCAGCAAGCAGAGCTTTTGAGCCGAGCCTTGGCTGATCTCGATCCGTCCCGAACGCCATGAACGAAAGTCGGGATCCCCAGCGAATCGCTGCGTTCCTGATGGCCGGATGGAAGGGCCTCGTGGGTCTCGAGGAGGCGGTGGAAGGGCTCCAAGGCCAGGAATCCGACGCCGCGCGCAAAGCCCTGAGCGAGCTCAGCCGAGAGCTCGCCGGCTCCGCCGAGACCTACGGTTTCTACGGCATCGCCCGTCTCGCCGCCAGCATGGAACGGTTGGCGAACGCCTTCCCGCCCTTGGAGCACTCGAGCGCGGCGGATATCTTGCAACTGTTGGGAGACACCCTGACGGTCTTTCCCATGGTGCTCGACAACATCGCCGCCGAAGGTAGTGAGGACATCCCCCAGGTGCCGGGATTGCAATGGCGCTACGACGTGGAGGTCCCGGCGGCGGAAGAGCTCGCTGCTCAGCGCCGACGGGCCCAGGCCCCCGGCCCGGTGGACGCACAGCTCGAACGGCTGCGCCGAGCCGAGCCGGAAATGGTGGGATTCTTCGTCGCCGACGCACGCCAGCATCTCGCGGGCATGGAGTCCCGCCTTGCCCGGCTGAGAAGCTTGGCACCACACCTCGACACTGCCGACATAGAGATCCTGAACGACTTCTTCCGCCATGCCCACACGATCAAAGGGGCGGCCTACACGGTGGGATGCCACGCCGCCGGTGACCTGGCCCACGGCATGGAAGACATCCTGGTCGGGATCCGCAGCGGTGAGGTCCGCCTGAACGAGGAGATCCTGGAGGTCGGAGCACGCTGTGCCTCGGCGCTGGAAGCCATGGCCGATCGCCTCGACGGTCGCCCCGGACCCGCTGTTCAGCCCTCCTACGACCAAATCCTGAGGCACATCAACGACCTGCGCCCACACCTCGACCACGACGTCACGGCAAGCTCCACAGAAACCGCCGGGCAGACCGCGATGGCGACCGTGGTCCATGCCGTGGAGCCCACGAGCTCGGCTCCGGGCCGCGAGGCCGACCCGGAGAGCGCCGAGGCGCGACCGACCGCCGACTCCGAGGCGATACACCCGGGATCGGCCGAGCCAAAAGCTTCGGCCCTGAAGCCGCCATCCGAGCTGACGATTCCCGAGCCCGCTGTCCCACCCGTTGGGGTTGACGGGCTGGGGGCGAGCCGATCGACCGACGATCCGTTCGATAAACGCTATCTCGACAAAAGCTTCAAAGAGGGAAGGGCCGAGGGTCATGACCCAGGGGACCTCGCCGACGATCACACGCCCGTGCCTCCGGTATCCGTGCCGTCGATCTCTTTCGCCGCCGAAGATGCCCGGGAAGTCCTCGATAGTGAGCGGGCTCGCTCCACCTTGCGGGTCGATCTGGGACGGTTGGAAAGCGTGCTCGATTTGGCCGGCGAGGTGACCGTCGCCCACGGCACGTCCGTGCGGCAGCTGGCCCAATTGGAGGGCATTCAACAGCAACTGGAGGATTGCCGACGGCGGATGAGCAAGACCACCGCCACCTTTCAGCAGCGCCATCTGAATCCCATGCTCGAATCGAGGTCCCAAGGCCCGGAGCCCGACCTGCCGCCCGTGCCCGGCTCCGAAGGTCCCGCAGGCCGCACCTCAGCCGGCCGCACCTCAGCCGGCCGCACCTCAGCCGGCCGCTCGGTCGCAGAGCAATTCGCGGAGCTCGAATTCGACCGCTACGACGATTTCAATATCCTGGCCCGACGCATCGGAGAGCTGTCGTCGGATCTGAGCGAGATCCACCACGAGCTGGAGCACATGCTCTCCTCTGCTCGGCACAGCTCGCTGCAAGTTCAAAGCTTGACCCGACGCCTTCGCGTCGGCATCGGTCGGGTCCGCATGGTGCCCGTCGGCCGGCTCTTCGCACGTTTTTCACGCCTCGGTCGCAAGGCCGCCGCCGAGGCCTCCAAGGATCTCGAGATCGAGCTTTCCGGGGAGAACGTAGAAATCGACAATGCGGTCATCGAGCGGGTCGCCGAGCCCCTCACCCACTTGGTGCAAAACGCCATCCACCACGGCATCGAATCCCCGGACACCCGTCGCATGATCGGCAAGGAGCCCACGGGCACCTTGCGCTTCGCCGCCCGAGCCAAAGGGCGACGGGTCCGTCTAGAGGTTTCGGACGACGGCGCTGGGATCGATCTGGAATCGATCAAGAAACGGGCTCTCGAGCTCGGCCTACGGGGCACGGCCGACTTGGAAGCCCTATCCGACCGCGAGGCCCTCGACTTGATCTACCTACCGGGTTTGACCACCTCCCAGAGGGTCACCACCTCGGCCGGGCGGGGCGTGGGCATGGACGCGGTGCGCCATAGTGTCAACCGCCTGGGGGGCGACATCTTGGTCGAAAGCGAGCCCGGGGCCGGCACCCGATTCATCCTCGAGCTGCCCGCCAGCCTGCTGGTGACCGAAGCCCTGGTGGTGCGAGCCGGCGATGCCTCCTTCGCCCTGCCGCTGCCCCAGGTCGACCGCTTGGGCCATCTTTTCGAGGGGGATCTTCGGGTGACCGCGCCCGCCGACGATACTCCTGGGTCGGCAACGGAGATCGCCCATTTCGCCGGACGGGATTGGCCGGTGCTCCGGCTGGCTGAGCGCCTCGGCCTCGTCGCCCGGGGACCCGTCGACGAGGTGCCCGGGCTGGTGGCGACCGCCGCCTTGGTGCGGTCACCGTCCGCCACCGCCTTGATCGTCGACGAGGTGGTGGGGATCGAAGAATTGGTGGTCAAACCCTTGGGCCCCTTCCTCGCGGGCGCCCACCTCTTCAACGGCGCGACCCTGGACACCCGCGGCAACATAATTTTGATGCTCGACCTCACCGCCCTGGTGACCGGCGAAACCCTTCTCCATGCTCAACCCACGGACGCGGCCCTGAGCTTGCCCGAGGCACCACCGAGGGTGCTGCTGGCCGACGATTCCCTGAGTGTTCGTCGGGTGCTGGGAAGGGTCTTGCAGAAGGAAGGTTACGAGGTCTTCACCGCCCGCGACGGTGCCGAAGCCTTGGAGCTGTTGCTCGATTTGCCGTTTGATGCCGTCATCACCGATCTGGAAATGCCCCGCATGTCCGGCTATGAGCTGATCGACGATTTGCGCAATCGCGCGTCGACCAAAGACACCCCGGTGTGGGTGGTCACGACCCGTGCCGGAGCCCGTCACGCCGCCCTGGCCAAGGATTTGGGAGCCGTCGGTTATCTGGCCAAACCCGTCGACGCAGAGCTGCTGGTGGGACAGCTGGAATCGATCGTCGGCCGGGGACGTCAACTATGAGCATCGACCCTGCTCGAAGGGCGACCCGACCCGGCCCGTCGGACGAGTCTACGGAGATCTTCCTTCGATTCCAGGTCGGCGAGGTCTTCTACGCCATTCGCGCCGCCGGGGTCCACAACGTCTTACCCATCGATGTGCGGCCGATCCCCGAGAAAATCGCCAAAAACGGTGTCCTCTACCCCACCGTCGATCCCCGGTCGCTCTTCCGCATCGGCGACCTACCCACCGAAGGACGAAGCCACCAGACCGACGAACGACGGATGATCTTGCTTTCCGCCGGCAATCGGCTAACTGCCTTGATCGTGGACCGGGTCTTCGACCGGCTGCGCATCGATATCCGTCGCTTTCAGCCCATCCCTTGGCATTTCGGCGGCCGTGAGCAACTGTGGTTCGAAGGGGTCGCCTGCCTGGACCCACACCGCTGCCTGGTGCTGTTACGCCCACAAGGTCTGTTGGCCAGCTCCGGCCCCTCCTCCTTGGGCCGCTCCGAGCCTAGACATGCCGAGCTCAAACCTGGTGATCCCACCGGCTCCGGACCGGCGGCCTTGCAAGGAGAGCCTGGGTCATGAGCGCCATTCGCTCCGAGCCGCCGGCCTTTGTAGAGCGGCGTCAATTCCTGACCTTCCGCTTGGGCGGTCGAACCCGCGGCCTGGACAGCACCCGCATCGTCCGGGTGGCCGAGATTCATCACGTCACTCCCTTGCCCAGTGATCTCCGTTGTAACCTAGGGCTGGTGACCCACCGCGGTGTGGTGGCCGGCCTCATGGATCTCGAGCTCTTGGAAGCGCAGAGCACTGCTCCACAGATTGCTCTCGCCGAGAATAGGGCGACGAGCACGGCGAAAGGCTCGCCGGAAGACGCGGCAGAGACTCCAAACACCGCGCGGAGCCTCGACCGTCGAGGGGTGCCAGAGGGACCCTTCTTTTGTATCTTCGCCCGTTTTCCCGGGGGCGTGGCGGGATTCGCCATCGACGAGCTCTTGCAGCTGAGGACCGTCTCGATGTCCGAGGACAACTCGGGCGACCCCGCGGAACCGGCCAAGGCGGCCGAAGCCTTACCGTTTGAAATCGTCGAGCTCGACACCCTACAGATCTTCCAATGAAGAGAATTCTGCTCATCGGCATCCAGTCCCCCGAGGTCGAGCATCTCGCCGAGCGGCTACGGACTCCAGATACCCAAGTGCTGGTCGCGCCCGGCGGGCTCTACGCGCTGACCATGCTCGAACGGGAACGCCCCCACCTGATCCTCACCGTCGCTGAGCTGGGAGACATGACCGGCATAGAGCTCAACGCCATGGTCAAAAAAGACTTCTCTGTGTCCGGGGTGCAGGTCGTGCTCTTGGCCCGAAGCCTCGAGGAAAAGCTCCTGGCCGAGCGTCAAGGGGATTTCGATCTGATCGTGCTGGACGATCGGCCTCTCGAAGCGGTCGCCGACCGTTTGCAGCGCTTGATTCGACGGGGCCTGATATCCGGCTCCAGCGTGCCCCCCGATCTGGCGGAAGGCGATGGCCCGCGGGAGATTTCGGGCACCCTCGGTGAAATGAGCTTCGCCGAGCTCACTCTGGCGCTGTCGCAAACCGCAAAAACCGGCCGATTGCACTTGGAGGTGGAGGAGCAGCACGGGCTGGTGCTGATGCTGGATGGTATGATTCGACATGCGGTGTTCCGGGACGCCATCGGCATTCCCGCCTTTGCTCGATTGGTCTACGAATCTGAGCGGATTCCGACTATGCCTTTCCGCTTTGAGCCCTTAACGGCCCATGAGGTGCTCCGTCATCCGAAATCCCTCGAGCAAACCGCGCCCCAGCTGCTGCTGTCCGCGGCCGTGGACTTGGACGAAAACACCACCACGGAGATGGTGACGGCCGGTATCAAGGAATGGCTTCGTAGGGAGGAAGACGGCTGATGGCCAAAGTGATCGTCATCGACGATAGCCTGAGCGTTTGTTTCGCCATTGAGCGCATGCTGCGCTCGCGAGGCATGGAAGTGATCTCCCACCGATCCGGAGAGGCTGCCCTAGAAAATCTGGAGCCCGAGCAACCGGATCTGGTCCTCTGCGACCTCGTCCTGCCGGACATCGAGGGCTTCCAGATCTGTACGTTCATCAAGCGAAGCCCGGTGCTCAGCGAGGTACCGGTCATCGTCATTTCAGGCATCGTCGACGAAGAAGTGCGGGCCCAGGCCAAAGAAGTCGGCGCCGAAGCGGTGCTCAAGAAACCCTTTGCTTCCGACGAAATGCTGACCCTGGTGGAAGACATCCTTCGACGCCGAGGGGTGCTCGAAGCCGCCGACGAAGCCCACGGGCACGACACAGACCCCGAGTCCGAAGAAACCCACGAGCATGACGAAGACGAGCTGCCCACAGGTCCCGTGGCCGTAGAAAGCAACACAGCAGAAGACGACACAGTAGAAAACGACACAGCTGAAGACGACACAGCTGAAAACGGCACAGCAGAAGACGACACAGCTGAAGATGCTGCGCAAGACGACACAGCGGAAGACGAGCTGCCCACGGGTCCCGTTGCCGTAGAGCTGGACGAAGACGAGGACGAGGACGAGGACGAGGACGACACGGCGCCGGTCGAAATCGAGCAAACATCCCGCCGGGACGACGACGCCACCACCTTCGCGGAAACCCTTGAGCCGGAAGACTCCGCCGCCGCCGACATCGTTGTGGAGACCGACGCTCGGACCGCGGGCCGAGCACCGCGCATTTTGCTGGCCACTCCGGATCCCCGAGACGCGCCGAAGGTGGTCGATCCGCCGCCGAAGTCTCCGGGCGACGAGCTCTTGGACGAGCTCGAGGAGCGGCTGGCACCTCTCGCTTCGATCGAAGCCTTGCGCTTCGCCTGCATCTTGTCGCCCGAAGGCGAGCTCCGCGGATACGGACCGGCCAAGCCGACCGCCACCGATCTAGCCGCCCTCCCCCAGCTGATGCGTGCGGCCACCAACACCGCGACTCACACCCGACAGGGTGACGTGGGCATCTTGACCCTGGAAGCCGACAAGGGTGTGTTGGTGGTCAAACCCCAAGAAGAGGGGCATCTCATGATCCTCGGTTTGGGCGACCTCAGCGTGCTCGGCAAGGCTCGCTACCTGCTACGCCGGCTCGACGAGTCCTGACTTGCAGAGCGAGCTCCAATCCATGCCCGACTCCGATGCCCGACCTGAAGACTCAGCGTCTAAACCTCGATGGCGTCCACCCTGGGTCGAGGTCGGCTCCATCGTCTTCAGCGTGCTCTTCGCCTTGATGGTCAATTCGCTGTGGCAAGACCGAGCGGCGAAGAAGGAAGCCGCTTTCGCCTCGAATCGCATCGGCAAGGAGCTCCAGCTCAACCGTAAATCCTTGGACGAGAGCCGCGACTACTACCGATCGATGGCCAAAACCCTGGAGCCTTGGGTCCAGGATCCGGGCTCCCAGCCGCCTGAGCGTGTACCGGGATGGCAAGGGGTTCGTCCTCCCATTTTGCGTGACGCTTCTTATACCGTGGCCCTCTCCACCGATACCCTGAGCCATTTGGATTTCAAATTGGCCGAGGAAATCACCCACGTCTACGCCCTCCAGGAGATGTTCAACCTCCTGCTCAACAAATACCTGGACAGCCTGCTCGCTCGCTCAGCGACTTCCGACAGCCAGGACTTCCGTTTCCTGCTCAGCATGTTCAGCGATCTCGCGTCGTTGGCGGACGCCGTGATCCGGGCCTACGACGACCTGATCCCACAAATAGCCCCCGAGCCCCCGTCGCCGGAAGATTTGGAGCTCTAGGCGGCTTGGGCTCCTATTCGTGCCGGAGCGCCGCCGATGGCTCCACCTCACTGGCGCGGCGGGCCGGCCACCAACAAGCGAGCAAAACCGCACCGAGAAGGATCAAACAGGCGCCGGCATGGGTTGTGGGATGCCCGAATTCAATGACGTAAAGGTGTTGCTCGAGCCGGCCGCCGATCACCGCCAGCGTCACCAAACCCAAGAGCAGCCCGAGCACCGCTAGACGTAAGCCTTCCATGAGCACGCCTCGAAGCACGGCGCTGCGGCGGGCACCCAGGGCCATGCGCACCCCGATCTCAGCAGTCCGCGCGCCCACTGAATAGGACACCAAACCGTAGATTCCCACCATCCCGAGCACGAGAGCCAGCCCCGCGAAGCTGGACAGCAACAAGGCTCTCATTCGGGGCCCGGCCACGCCGGCGGCCTTCACCTCGGGCATAGATTGCATTTCCACGATCGGCAGATTCGGATCCACGGACCACACCACTCGGCGCAACGAATTCGCCAGCTCCAGGGTCGGCCCGTCCGTGCGCACGGTCAGCGCCAGTGATCGCACTCCAAAACCTCCGGCCTGGTTCAGGGGCCAATACATTTCCGGAATCGGAGCCTGGGCCAGGCCATGCTGGTGAACGTCGGCCACCACTCCCACCACCTCGAACGTCTGATTGCCGAAGAGGTGGATCTTCCTGCCGACCGCCCGCTCACCAGGCCAAAGCTCCGTGGCCAGGGCTCGGTTGATCCAACCCACCCGATAGGGCTCGCCTCCGGCACTCCCATCTTGCGCCGACCTTTCCGACGGCGCGGCCAGGGCGGCACCGTCCATCTCCTGAACGCCCCGACCTTCGACCACCGGAATCTCCATCACCCGAAAATATCCCGGTGTCACCACCCGAAAGTTCGCCGCCGGCAAAGGAATCCCAGAATTGGGGTCCGCGGGCAGCTCATGCCCTTCATAGCTGTATGGGAAATGCCAATTGTTCTCGGAAAGGGGTAAGAGCTGGATGCCCGCCACGTCCCGGACCGCCGGCATCGCCTTCAGTCGCGCAATTAAACCATCGTAAAGCCCCAACACCGAGCCGTGATCACCATAGGCGCTTTGGGACGGCATCGGCCGAAAGGTCACCAATTGCTCGGTTCGGAATCCCGGATCCACGGAGAGCAGGCGGGTCAAGCTTTGGGTCAGCAAGCCGGCGACGCTGAGCAGGATCAAGGAGATCGCCACTTGGCCGACGACCAACGTCGATTGCAACGGGCCACGCCCCGCGACCCGGCGACCGGCGGTCAAATTCGAGGAAAAACCCACCCTGCGTCCACGAAACGCCGCCGACCAAGCCGGCGCGAGGCCGAAGAGCAGGGCCGATGCCAGCGAAACGAGCACCGTGAAGGCCAGGACCTCGCCGTGCAAGCCGATCTCCGACAGCCGGGGCATGTCCGCCGGCAGCTGGGCGCGCAAGGCCTCGAATCCCCAAAGGGCGATCAACAGGCCACAAGCGCCGCCGGCACTGGCCAACACCAGGCTTTCCACCATCAGCTGGCGAAAAATCCTCATCCATCCCGCGCCCAGTGCCGATCGAATTGCGATTTCTTTGCGCCGCCCTTCGGCGCGGGCGAGCAATAGATTCGCCAGGTTCGCGCAAGCCACCAACAGGGTGGTGCCGACCGACGCCAGCAGCAAGAAGAGCGTAGAGCGGGCATCGGCCACGGTTTGCTCGTGCAATGAGACCGCCTCAGCCGCCTCCTGACGATCTTTGGTGAACCGATTAGGAAAGTCCTCCGCCAGTTGGGCGGCTAAGACATCGAGCTCCTGATTCGCTTGATCGAGGCTCACATCTCGGTCCAAACGAGCGATCAAACCCAAGTAGTAGGAGCTGTCGAGATCGTCGGCGTCGGTGGTGTCGACGGTCAGGGGGGTCCACAGGCGCCAAGCCGGATCCAGCGCGACGTGAGATTCGGGCATCACGCCGACCACCTCATAGCTCTCACCGTCGAGCTCGATATGCCGACCGATGACCCCTGAATCGGAGCCGAAACGGGTTTTCCACAGGCGGTGGCTGAGCACCGCCACCCGGTGAGAGCCGGGACGGCTCTCCTGCTCGTAGAAGGTCCTGCCGAGCTCGGGCCGCGCCCCCAGCACTCCGAAATGCCCCGGAGTCACCCGCCCGCTCACCACCGCCTCGGGCTCGCCGCTTCCCGTCATCGGTAAGGTCCAGGTCGAATAGGCGGTGACCCCGTCGAAGCTTTGCCCTCGGGACGACACCCGGCTCCAGACCCTTTTGTTGACCCAGGTCTCCGGCCAGAGCTGCACCAAACGGTCCGGTTCGGGATAAGGCAAGGGTTTCAGCAGCACGCTGTGGGTCATGCTGAAGATCGAGGTATTGGCGCCGATTCCCAACGCCAGAATCAGAATCGCCAGCCCCGCAAACATCGGATAACGCCGGATTTGGCGAAAGGCCAGCTTGAAGTCGTTTCCTAGGGCATGGGGCAAGAGCTCGGGCATGGTGGGAACCTCCATCGAATCCTTAAGCAGGACCCATGCCGGCTCCCTCCCGCTCTGCCCGTCGCAGGGGAGGGCCTTATGCCTTCCTGTCAGAACGGGCGGGGGCAAGCCCCGCCCCTACGCTTGTGATCGGAACGGGCGGGGGCAAGCCCCGCCCCTACATCCAATTCTTCACATCGGTGGGGACAACGCCGCCCCGGAGCCCCCTAGCCCTGTCCGATTTTGGGATCGAAAAATCGAAAATCGAACAGGTCCCCGGGGACGACGAGAGAGAGACGAAGAGGGTCAGTCGAGCTCGACGGCCGGCAGCTCGGTGTTGCCTTCTTTGACGAAGTGATCCATCCAGCGCAATACCCGCCGCAGGTAGTCATGGCGCGACGCCGCCCGTTGGTTGCCGTGGGGCTCGTCCGGGTAACGCACGTATCGCACCACTTTGTCTTGCATCTTCATCGCTCGATAGAGCTGCAAGCTTTGGGAAGGGTGGACCCGGGTATCGCCGGTGCCGCCGGCGATCAGCAGCGGTGTCTTGGATTTCGAGGCGTGGTAGAGCGGGCTTCGCTCGAGGCTGAACTTCCACTTCGTCCACGGCACGAAGGTGGTGTGCACGGCGATATCCTCGTTGGGAATGTCGGTGGTGAAACCTTTCGACAGCTTGTTGCTGATGCCCACGAACATCACGCCCGCTTTGAATCGATCCGTGTAATAGGTAGAGCACCAGGCGGTGGCATAACCGCCGTACGAGCCGCCGGTGATGCCGACCTGATCCGAGGCGATGCCCGCCTGGATCAAATGATCGACTGCTTCCACCAAATCCTGGAACTCTTTGCCGGCGGCGTCCCCATGACCGTGTTTGGAAAAGTCGACTCCCCGGCCGGTGGAGCCTCGATAGTTGGGGTAGAGCACCGCGTAACCCCGAGCGGCCGCAATCTGGCCGGGGCGGCTGTAATTGGAGACCCAACCGTTGCGGTCGTTCGACTCGGGGCCGCCGTGCACCATCAGCAGCAGCGGCGCCTTCTTGCGACCATCCAGGGGATGGATCAGGATACCCTCGAGCTCCAAGCCGTCGGACGCGGTCCAGGTGACCACCTCTTGCTTCGCCAGCTTCACGCGATCCAGCCAAGGGTTGGAATTCGTCAACCGCTTCGGACGATCCCCGAGCCGCAACGAGAAGGCCTCCGCGGGATGGCTCGGCCCATGACCGCGGAAGGCCAGGCGGCCGTCGGAAGCCATGTGCAAGCCCTGGATGATCGGCACTCCCAGGGAAGCCTTGGACCGCAGGACCCGTTCCATGGTGCCGTCCAGGGTCACGGTACCGAGGGTGGTTTCGCTGCCTTCGTCGGCCACCCAGACGAGGGTCTGGGGATCTTGCCAAACAAACGAGCGCACATGGGCCTCGAAATCGGGCATCAGATCCCGCAAGCTGCCATCGGCCACAGTGCCCAGCATCAATCGGCCCGGGCTCGGGTCGCTGTGGTCCTGCGCGGAGATCATGGCGATATGCGCGCCACCGGGCGCGACGGCGAAGTCACCGAGCTTTCCCGGGTTGTCGAAACGAGCGACCTCCGAGCCGTCGGCTGCGTTCAGCACCCGGACCCGACGCTGCATATATTCATCGTCGACCAAATTGCGCGGCTGCACGCCCACGATCAGCCGAGAGCCGTCCGGGCTCCATTCGACGTGCCCCACGGAGCCGTCGATCTCCACCCGGCGCATGGTGTCTTGATCCTCCTCGGCGACCTCGGGAGCTGAGGGATCCACCGACTCCACATCCAGGGCGGGAAAGTCCGCGATCCAAAGCTCTTGGGCCCGCCATTCCTCCTCGAAGACCTCGCGGTCGTAGCCCTTTTCCAGGGCTTGCTTGCGATCCTCGCTGTCGGGCGGGGTCACCAACAGGGCCAGCTGCTTGCCGTCGGGGGAGATGCGGAAAGCGCCCAAACCTTCACGATCGAGCAGCTTGCGGGACTCTCCGCCGTCCACGGGAATGGCCCACAGCGCGCTTTCCTCCTCACCGAAGCGCGTCGCCCGATAGACGATCCAGCGGCCATCGGCGGTGAAAGTCGGATCGGAAATCTTGACCTCTCCGGTGATGTAACCCCGGCTTCGGCCGTCGCCGTCGCTCGACACCACATGCAGCTCACGCCAAGCCGAGCCGTCCTCGTCGACTCCCGCTCGTCGGGGCACATCGACGATGTGGGCCACCAAAGCACCATCCGGGGAGATGGCGACGTCCCGAACCTCACGCATCTGCAACAGCTGGTCGACGGTCAAACCGTCGGCGTGCAGGCTGGGACCGGGAACGAGGACCCCCAAGATAAGGATCAAGGCTAGGGCCACCGTCGGGACAGCCCATTTCCGTGCGCGGCCCAAGCCCCGCTTTTCCGTGCTGCTTTTCATCGACTTTCCTCTTTCGGGTCAATCCCCTCGGACTCGGGCGATCTGAGCATCTCGCTGCTCTTCGATCCGACGCCGCTCAGCCAGGTATTCCTGCTCTTCTTGCCGGCGTGCCACGGGATCGACCGATTGCTTCAGGGTTTGCTGGTATGAAATTTCGAGCTGGGCCATCTTGGCTTCCGCACGGCTCCGGATGTCCGCAATCTCTGCGCGCTCCGCATCGGTCATGGAATCCGAATCAGGACGGTCGATGCCCTGGGCCTCCAAACGCTCTAATGCCAGCTCATACGCGGATTTCATCTGCCTAGCCCCTCTTCTGTCACCCTACACTCTGCGTTATGTCCACAACTCTGCTTTATGTCCACAACTCTGCTTTATGTCCACAACTCTGCTTTATGTCCACAGTGCCTTGGTTTTGGTGCCTTTTGTTTGCAGCAGAAGGATACACCGGAGCCGAAGGTTCACCCAAACCCGCCGACCGTGCCACTTTGACGCCCAGCGCAACCGCGGGATGCGACTTCGACGCTTCCAGGTCGATCCACCGACCACAGAGCCCCTGGACCAGCCGTCCGGCGGGGGCCGCAGAACGGCATCTTTTTTGCTACAACTTTGGTAGATCTGTGGGCCATCGTATCGCTGCGGCCCGGTCGACAACGACAATGCGTTTATGGCGACCATGCGTTTATGGCGATCATGCGTTCATGGCGACCATGCGTTCATGGCGACCATGCGTTCATGGCGACAGAGTGCCACCCCTTTCATATTCGTGAGGAACCGCCGGCCAGATCCTTGATCGGCGTGTTAAGGAGTCGTTTGCAATGATCGAAGCACGGGGGCTGACCCGACGCTACGGAGAATTCACCGCGGTCCGAGATATTTCCTTTTCGGTGCCCGACCGGGAAATCCTGGGGATCCTGGGGCCCAACGGGGCCGGCAAGACCACCACCATCCGCATGATGACCGGTTTCCTGCCGCCGACCGCAGGGCAAGTCACCCTCGACGGCGTGGATCTGCACGAGCATCCCAACCAAGCCCGGAAGAAGCTCGGATATCTGCCGGAAAACGTAGCGCTCTACCCGGAAATGCGGGTCGTGGAATATCTCCGTTACCGGGCCCGTCTGGCCGGCCTGGCGCGCTCCACAACCCAAAACGCCATCGATGAGGCCTTGGCAGGCTGCCTGCTCGAGCCGGTGCGCTCGCAGATCATCTCCACCCTGTCGAAGGGCTACCGTCAACGGGTCGGTTTGGCCGCGGCCATCCTGCACGGCCCACGGGTGCTGATCCTCGACGAGCCCACGGTGGGGCTGGACCCAAAACAGATCATCGCCATTCGCGAGCTGATCAAATCCTTGGGCAAAGATCGCACGCTCCTGCTCTCCACCCACATCCTGCCGGAGGTCGAGCAGATCTGCGATCGTGTCCTGATCATCGATCGCGGCTCGCTGATCGCCGAGGGAACCCCCTCGGAGCTGCGGGCGAAAAGCGGCGGCAAGGTGGAGGTTCGGGTGACCCTCCAGGACCACAGCGACGACGCGGCCGATCTGCTGGGCGGTCTCGACGGAGTGGTCGATGTGCGCCGGGACGAATCCACCGTCGGCCGCTTTCGCCTGGCATGCGGCGAGCAGGATATCCGCCGTGACGTCTTCGAGCTGGTGGTGGACCGGGGCTGGGCGTTGGTCGAGCTTTCCGAGCAGAGATTGTCCTTGGAAGAAGTCTTCGTGCGCCTGACCGGGGAATCACAGCCCGGGGAATCACAGACCATGGAATCACAGACCGCCGACTCTGACCGGTTCTCCGAGGCATCCCCAAGTGATGCGGACCCGGACGAGCCATTCGAGGACGCCGACACCGAGTCGTCGATCCAGGAGTCGACCCCTGAGCCCGCCCAAGGGAGGGAATCCTGATGCACAGCTTTCTGGCGGTCTTCCAACGGGAGCTTCGGGCCTATTTCGTCTCCCCCATGGCCTGGGTCATCCTGACCTTCTTCTTGGTCATCCAAGGCATCATCATTTCCTTGATCGTCGGTTTCCTGGCCGACCCGCGGGCTCCCGCCGACGTCACCCCGTTCAACTACTTCTTCAGCAGCTTTTTCTTCTGGTTCACCCAGCTGTTTATTACCCCGGTGATCACCATGCGGCTGATTTCCGAGGAACGCCGCAGCGGCACGATCGAATCCCTGATGACGGGACCGGTCACCGAGAACCAGGTGGTGTTGGCGAAGTTTCTCTCCGCCATGGTCTTCTACGCTTTTCTCTGGCTGCCGACCCTCTTCTATCCGGTGTTGGTCGGACGCTACACGGACATCGATTGGGGTCCGCTAGCCTCCGGTTATTTGGGCACCCTCGGCATCGGCTCCGTGGCGTTGGCCGCCGGCATGCTCGGATCGAGCTTCACCAAGAACCAAATCGTCGCCGCGGTGTCGAGCTTCGGCATCCTCATGTTGCTCTTTGCCGTGCCCTGGGCCGACGGTCTGCTCCAGGGCGAGACCATCTCCGACGTGCTGGGCTACCTCAATTGGCTGGACCACATGGACGAATTCAGCCGCGGCATCGTCGACAGCCGCAGGTTGGTCTACTACCTCACCACCACCGCGCTCTTTCTCTTTTTCACCGGCCGGGCGCTCGAAGCCAAGAAGTGGAAATGAGGAGCCGATTCCATGACTGAATCCACACATCAGACCCCTATGAAATCCACGGACGACGCACCGAGCTCTGCCTCCCGCAACGCGCTGCTCCAAGGCACCACCCTTTCCCTGGCGGTGATCGTGGTCACCATCCTCTTCCTATTGCTCAACTATTTGAGCATGCGCCACTACAAACGTTGGGATTGGACCAGCGCCGAGCTCTACACCCTGTCTGAAAAGTCCAAGCAGGTGGTGCGCGATCTCGACCGAGACGTGGACATCATCGTGCTTTTGGACCCGGCCTCGGAGCTCTACACCGCGGCCAGCGAGCTTTTGGATCGCTACGAAGCCACCAACCCCCAGCGTATCGAACGGCGAGACATGGACGCCGCCAAGGATTTGCTCGCCCTGCAACAGCTGGTGGATCAATACGACATCCAGCGGGACAACGTCATTGTGGTGGCCGCCGACGGCGACAAACGCATCATCGCCGAGCATGAGCTGGTGGAATACGACTATTCCGGCGCCCAATTCGGCCAGCCGCCGACCATGAAGGCGTTCAAGGGCGAGCAGCTGATCACCAGCGCCATCCTCTCCCTGGTCGAAGCCCGCAAGCAAAAGCTGGTCTTCACCACCGGCCACGGCGAAGCGACCTTCGATCCCGGGGATGCCAGATCGCTTTCCCAGGCCCGCGAAATCCTTGGTGGCGACAATTTCGAAATCGAGGAATGGAGCTCCCTCGGCGCCCAGGAGGTACCCGTGGACGCGGACCTTTTGGTGATCGCCGGTCCGACGACCAATTTCCTGCCCCCGGAGCTGGAGCTCTTCGACGCTTACCTGAAACAAGGAGGCCGCTTGCTGCTCTTCGCCGACCCGGCGTTCGGACCCGGCTCCACCGGCGTCGCCGACTTGGGATTGGAGGATTGGCTGAGAGGTTACGGCGTCGAGACCCAAAACGACATCGTGGTCGATCCCGCGATCGAGCTACCGTTTTTCGGCCCCGAAACCCTTTACACCGACCAATACGGCGTCCACCCGATCGTCGAAAGCCTGGAGCAAACCGGCACCCGGGTCATGCTGCCCCTGGTCCGATCCGTGGCCGCAGCCGACGACCCGCCGGCGGGAGTGGAGGTCACCGAGCTGATCACCACCTCGGACCAAGGCTGGGGCGAGACCAATCTGGAAGCCTTGACTGCCGTGACCTTTGACGATCAGGACCTGCCGGGACCCGTGCCGGTAGCCGTGGCGGTGACCCTGGCGGTGACCCCGAAGATGAGCTCCGACATGGCTTCCGAAGCTGGGGGAGACGCCGAGTCCGACGAGGTCGATAAGGACGATCTCGACACGGCACCGGAGCCGGTATCGGAGGAGACCGAAGACGCCGAGCCGGACCCTCTCGAAGCAGAGCCCATGGAAGAGCCGACCACCGACGAGGCCGCCGCCGGAGATGGCTCGCAGCAGGCCCGCATGGTGATCTTCGGCGACCTCGACTTCGCCACCGACGCCCAAGTCGCCAACGGCGCCCACGGTCTGCTTTTGCTCAACGCTTTCAATTGGCTGGTGGAGCGGGAGAAGCTGATCGATATCGAGGGCAAGGCCCCCACCCAGAGCCGCCTGAGCATCGCCGACACCGAGCTGATGGGGCTCTACGGCATTTTCATATTGCTGATGCCCGCGCTGGCGGTGGCCGCCGGAATCTGGATCGCCCTGCAGCGACGGAGGTAGCCGTGAAGCCGAAAACGCTGTTGATGCTGAGCTTGTTGACCCTCGGCTTGGGTCTATTCATCGCGTTCTACGAGCGCGATTTGCAATCCACCGACGAGCGGCGAGTAGCTGAAAAGAAAGTACTGGCGGTCGAGGCCGATACCATTACCGGCATTGAGATCGTCAACGGCCAGGGTCGTCGGATCCGGCTGGAGAAAGAGGAAGCCGTCGAGGAACAGGCGCAGGATCCCTTGTCCAAGCCGCCCGAAGTCTGGCGTTTGACCCAACCGATCCAGGCCCGGGCCGATACCGACGGGCTGACGGATCTCATTTCGCGGCTGACCTCGATCGAAAAGTCACGCACCCTCAACAGCCCCGAGCTGTCCCAGCTCGGCCTCGATCAGCCGGAGCTGTCGGTCACGTTGCACACGGAGAGCGGACCGAAGGAGCTGCACATCGGCATGGAGCTGCCCCTTTCCGGCGATCGAGCGCTCCGGGGCAACGCCACCGACGTGGCATATCAGGCCCGAATCGACCCCGATCTGCTGGATCTCATGGGCCGCGACGCTCCGGACTGGCGTGACAAGCGGATCTTCTTCGAGCCACGGAATGCCATCGAGACCCTGGCGTTGGTGCGCGGAGATCAAGAAATTCGCTTGCAGCGCTTTGGGGACGACGAGAAATATCGCTTGGTGGAGCCGGTCGCCGACGCCGCCAACGCGGATAAGGTCCGGGGCCTGTTGACCGCTTTGGTCGGTTTGGAGGCGGCCGCGTTCGTCGATCCGGAAACAGCCGCCATGGACCTCGGATTGGAGCCCGCCCAGGCCCGCCTGGAGGTCGGCTTGGCCGAAGGATCGAAGCCGTGGCTCTTGGAGCTGGGTTTTCCCCGAACCGACGATCCGGGACGGCTCTGGGCTCGATACAGCTCCGCCGACGAGTCGCAAACCGTTGAGATCAGCAGCCCGGAGCTGGAAGAGGCCTTGGCCGGCTCGGTGGATGCCTGGCGCTCACCCCAGTGGTCGGCGTTTCAAGTCTTCGGCATCCGTCGGGCTCGATTCTCGGGCGCCGGAAAGGATCTTGAGATCGAACGCCAAGACAACGGGGATTGGAGCCGCGACGGTGATCGCATCGAATATTCCGCGGCCTCCGATGCCCTTTACCCGTTCACCGAGATCCAAGCCGAATCCTTGGTCGGCCGAAAGCAAGCCGAGGCCCGTTTCGACCTGAGCCGTCCACGCCTGACCGCGACCCTCAGCGATGGTGAGCGTGAGGAGGTTTTGCACCTCTACCCCGGCGATGACGAGCTGGCACCGGCATCCCTAGAAGGTCGGGACACGGTGCTTTTGATCGACAGCGCCGCCGCGGACGATCTGATGGACAACATCGAGGCGTTGCGGAACGCGCCGACCGTGGTCGAGACCTTGCAGGAGTGATCTTGCAGGACTGATGTTGGGTGGGGTCACCCCCGATCCCCATAGGCGCTAAATTAGACTGCTGATAGCCCTATCTTGCGCCCTCAGCCCCCGATCCCTGGGCCTGAGGATCAGGGGCGGGGGTGCGGCGCTCAGGCCGACTTTTTATCGCCCGACGAGCTCGACTTGGAGCCCGAGCTCTCTTTGGAGCCCGAGGAAGCGTCGGAGCTTTTCGACTTGGAGGAGGCATCCGAGCCGCTCGAGGAGTCCGAAGAGCCCGAAGACGCCGAGCCCGACGCATCGCCCTTGGAATCACCCGAGGATTTGCCGTCGCCTTTCTTGCCGGCGTAGTCGGTGACGTACCAACCCGAGCCCTTGAATTGGACCGCGGGGGCTGAAACCAGGCGCTTCAGCTCGCCGCCACAGCTATTGCATTCGGTGAGCGGGTCGTCGCTCATCTTCTGAAGGGCTTCGGTCACTTCGTTGCATTTCCGGCACTGATATTCATAAATGGGCATGTTTAATTCTCGTCTTTGACCGGCTCGATGAGCTGCAACACCCGGAATGCGTAGAGCAACCGGGCATTTTCGGACATACCGAAAGGGCCCGCCGAGCAGACATCGTAAAAAGAGCGCTCGCCGTCGAGCAGGCTCAAGAGCTTATATTCGTCGCCTCCGAGGGCGATTTCGATCAGATCCTCGGCATCGTACGACGGTTTGAAGACCGTGGCTTTATTGCCTAAACGGGCCACCAGGCCGCGGGTTCGTTTGACTTTTTTGATCCCGCGCACGATCACTTGGCGCAAGGGCAAATGGATCTTGATCATCAGCGGGTCTTCTTCCTGACCCAACCGGAAGGTCACCTTGCCTTCGGTCCAGGAGAAGAGACTCCAGACGATCGCTTCCACCTGGGCGCGAATCGCCCGATAGAGGTCCCCGGGGCTCATCACCCCTTCTTCGATCAAGACCTGACCGTGTCGCTTACCCGAGGTTTCGACTTGCCGCTGGGTGCGATCCAAAACCTCTTGGGTCAGCTTGCCGGCCCGCAATAGGAAGGGGCCGAGCCGATCGATGGGATCCGACGACGAAGCATGGATCACACTGCCGTCGTCGACGAAGATTCTCTTATGAACCCCGCCGGAATTGGATATTTCCAGCACCCCCGGCACCTTGTACCGATAAATCGACCACAACATATCGGCCAGATAGGTTTCCTCGAGGGTCCCCTGAAAGTGAAAGCTTTTGCTCATGGTAGAAGTCGAGGTCCCCCCCGTGGCGACCGAGATGCCCCCCTGGGCTGTTAAGATCCGCAGCACTTTGATCGACTGTCTGCTACGGGTGACGCCCCCGGATGAAACCCCCAGGCCGAACCTCCAGTCGATGCTTCACGAGGATGTCGGCACCTTTGATGATTCGGTGGTGATTTGGGCGGTGCTCGGCGGTTTCAGCGAGTGGCCCGCCGTCGGCTCGTCAGTATACCACCCACGACCTATGGACCGAATATGCTAGACCCAGAAAGCGCTTGGCAGCGCATCCGCTCTGAAATCGAGCCCCTCGACATGGAATCCACAGGCCGTCAAGCGGCGGCCGGGTGTGTGCTCGGGCAGGACGTAAACGCTACTGTCGACATGCCTCCGGCCGATGTCTCCGCCATGGACGGCTATGTGTCGGCGGGACCCATTCCGCTCCATGAGGCGCTGAGGATTCGAGGGATTTCCGCGGCAGGACATCCTCCGAAATTCTCTTTGGAGCCGGGGCAGGTAGCGAAAATCATGACAGGCGCCATGGTGCCGGTCGGTGGAGACCGGGTCATTCCGATCGAGCAAACCGACGGCGGCAAAGAGTCCGTCGAGATCCATCAAGCGCCGGAAGAGGGCGCCCACATCCGACGCCGAGGGGAGGTGGTCGCCCAAGGACGCCCCCTGCTGCGCTCCGGCCTTCCCCTCACCCCGGCCGCCGTCTCTCTGCTCGCTTCCCATGGCTATGCCGAGGTTCCGGTCATTCGTCGGCCCAAGGTGGCGGTGCTGACCACCGGCGACGAAATCGTGCCGCCGGAACAGGAGCCCGGACCGGGTCAGCTGAGAGATTCCAACACCTCGTTCTTGCTCGCCGCCGGGCGGTCCATGGGTCTTGAATTCGAATCCCTGGGCATCGCGGGCGACACGCCCCAGGAGCTGAGGGAGAAAATCAGCATCGGTCTACAGGCCGACGTCTTGCTGCTCTGCGGCGGGGTGTCGAAAGGGGATTACGACCTGGTGGAAGAGGTGCTGGCGGAGCTCGGCAGCCGGTGCCTCTTCGACAGTGTCGCCATTCAACCCGGCAAGCCCTTGGTGGCCAATCGGCACTCCGGCGGATGGGTGTTCGGCCTACCCGGCAATCCGGGCTCGGTGATGATGACCTTTTGGTTGTTCGTCAGACCCACCTTGCGCCGTCTCGCCGGATTCGACGACGGGTTCTGGCAAGACACCCTGAGCGCGGAGCTGGGCTCGCCCTTGCCCCGCACCAAGGGCCGGGATCGATTCTTCAACGCATGCCTGGAGAACCGAGACGGTAAGCTGATCGCGACGCCCATGGTGCCCAGGGGATCCCACGACGTCGCGGCCTTTGCCCGAGGCGTCGGCATTGTGAGGGCACGAAAGCTGAGCCCTGAAAGTCCCGCGGGAGCACCGTGCGAGGTCTTGCCCACCGGCAGCTGGGGTCTGGGCTAGGAGAGACGCCCCCGCTCACGGCGTACCCTCGGGCCGGTCAGTCGCATCTAAAGTGAGGACGTTCCACGCTTGGATTTCCGCGGGAAATCCAAAAGTAGGTAGATGCATGTAATGGGATTCGGTAGAAGGCATGAATGGCGGAAGCGCATGGGAATCGAACCCACCCCCCAAACCGCAACCGGCACGGGACAACGGTTTTGAAGACCGCAGGAGGCACCAGCCCCCGAGCGCTTCCGCGAGTCCGGCATTGTAGTCGACCCGCAGCGCTTTTGCACGGCCGCCCAACCCCGGCTTGTGCACCCCGACCGAATAGGATGCCGCCATCCGAAAGATGCAGTCGTCCTCGTTGGATCCGAGTATCCGTTCACATACGTATTCAGTAGCAATTGGCAGCCTCGAATGCCTCCTTGGAATCTACAATAGACATGCCCGATAGCGTAGACATGCCCAACAACGCGAAGATCGACAGTAGGTTCCGGCTTCGAGCGCTTTGTCTAGGATTCCGGCCCTAAACCCTGCTGATGGGGCCTGCGGCCTGAATCCAGGAGAGGATCATGTTTCCACCGGAAAAACCCACCGCCTCGTTTCCATATCAAGTGCTGGAGCAGGTTGGCGTCGGCTCCATGGGAGTGGTGTATCGCGCCATGGAGGTCAACCTCGACAGGTCGGTCGCCATCAAGACGCTGCGATCTGGCATGTTGGAGGAGGAGACTCCGGAAGCTCAGCAGGAGATTCGCAACCGCTTCTTGCAGGAAGCTCAAGCCGCGGGGCGCATTTCTCATCCCGGGGTCACCACCGTCTTCCGCGTCGGCGAGGAGGAAGGCCTGCCCTTCATGGTCATGGAATGGCTCGACGGGCAGAGTCTCGAGGAAGTGATGAAGACCCGCCGGCGTCTGCCGGCCGTCGAAGCCGCGCGGATCGCCAAGGAGGTCCTCGAGGCCCTGGAAGCGGCCCATAAGGTCGGGGTCATCCATCGCGACATCAAGCCGTCGAATCTGATGCTGCTCAACGATGGAAGGCTGAAGGTCACCGACTTCGGCATCGCCCGGATCCAGGGCAACGAGCTGGTGAAAACCCAAGCAGGCATGGTGCTGGCCACGCCGAAATTCGCCTCTCCGGAGCAGTTGCGGGGACTCGCCGTGGACGGCCGAGCGGACCTTTTCGCCGTCGGCGTGCTGATCTATCACATGCTGACGGGGACCTATCCGTTCACCGGGGACAGCTTCCTCGAGCTGGCCAATGCGATCCTGCAAAACGATCCGACCCCCGTCTCCCAGCTGTTGCCGGACGTCCCGCCGATGCTCGATGCGGTGCTCCGGGTGGCCCTGAGAAAGGAGCGCCAGGAGCGCTACGCCGGCGCAAGCCAGATGGCCTCGGAGCTGGCTTCTTTCCTCCAGCTCAGCTCGGCACCGGCCACCCAGAGGATTCCCGAGCAGGCGATCGACCCGATCGACATCGAATCGACGGTCCGCGGCCTGCCCCACAATCAGGTATCGGCGCTGGTGGAGCTCGCGTCCACGTGGCCGGGCCAAGTCTTGGACAAACAGCCGACCGCCCCCTTGTTGGAAAAGTTGTTGGAAAGGCCGCTCCATGCGCCGGCGTTCTCCGGCGCCGTCTTCCTCAACGACACCTGCCTATTCCTCAGCGACGGAGTCCTTCTGGCCGCCGCCAAGCGCGATGGACAATCCGGCGATGCGATCGCGGAGTCGCTCCCCGAGGAGGCGCTTCCCGGTCTTCATCCCATGCCGGAAGAATTCGGCAACGACCTGATGCCCGTGCTGACCTCGGCCCTCCACCCGCCGCGCATCCTGCATGCGGATTTGGATTCCACCTACATCAACCTCCCGGCCATGGCGAGCAAGCTCCGGGATGAAAGCTTCAGCGGTCTCTTCAGATTGCGTCATGGTCAAGATTGGGGAATGGTTTGTTTCGTGGACGGCCAAGCCAAGCTGTCCCTGTACTCAGAAGGATGGAATCGAGTTCCCGTGGAGCAGAGCTGGCAGAGATGGATCTCCGAGCACCCCGTACACGCGCAGGTCGAGCACCGCAATTTGAATCCGGCTTCTCGCTGGTTCCGCAAAGCTTTCGCCAATCTGGTTTTCGAAATCAAACCCCTCGACGAAAACGCCGACCCCAAAAGCCCCCATCCGGATTCCGGCTCCACCAGCACCCGGCTGCGGCAGTTGTTCTCCTCGTCGCGTAGCGGCCTGCAGGGCACCGACAAGCTGGCCCTACGATTGGCCCCCGGAGGCTCCGTCGAGCCCTTCCACGGCGCCGGCGTGCACTATGAGCGGGCTCCCGCCGTGCGATTCCTGACCTGGATGATCGAGGAAATGCCCCGCTACTTCGCAGAGCGGGAGCTCTTCGGGCGCTGGAAATATTTGGCGGAATGGATTTTCCTGATCCGCCGTGCGACCGTCTACGACTCGGTGTTGAGACCTGGAACCTCGATCCACGACGACTTCGATCTCACCACCGACGACGGCGAAGGCAAGATCCTCCACCTCGCCCATCGGCTGGCCGATCCGGATGTCGACTCGTTCCAGGCATTCCTCGATCGGGTGATCACCGCCAAATCGGCGCGCAAACGAACCGGCGACGTGGGCGGCGCTTTCCTATTCGCTCCCAGCTTCAGCCCCGAGGTTCTACGCGCTTATCAGGAGACCTTGCACAGCGCTTCCTCCTCTACGTGGTTCGGCATGGAAGAATCCTTCACCGGTTATGAAGGATTCGTGCGCATCGGACCCCGGCGAGGATTCCACCTCATGCTGGTGCAGGAAAAGGAAGACGGATTCGAGCCGATCCTATTGAGCACTATCCCGTAACATTTCGTCGAGATGGGCGATGAGGGCCGCACATTGCTCGGCCGCCTGGGCTCGGGCTCGGCGGTCCTCCGTGGAATCGGTGAGCGTGGTCAGCATCTCGGTGCAGGACGACCGCAGCTTCGAAGCCAAGTTGCCCAAACGCGCGGCATGCTCGGCGGCGGACTCGAGCCCTCGCTCCGCGCCTTGAAGCCGACGTTGCAGCTCGGCATTTTCGCGCCGCAGCTTAAAGCGTTCGAGCACGTCCTCGATCTTCTTCGGCAGGGATTGGATGAATTCCAAGCGGGCATCCTTCACCACATAGTCCGCCACGCCGGCTTTCATCACCTCCACCGCCAAACGCACGTCGGTGAATCCGGTCAACATGATCACCGGTAGGGTTTCCAGCCGATTTCCGAGGACCCGGACCATTTCCGTACCGGGTTTGTCCGGCATCTTGTAGTCCAGGAGCACGAGGTCGAAAGCCTCTGAAGCGAGCCGTTGCAGCCCCGCGTCGACGCTGACCTCTCCGACGATCTCAAAGCCCGCCTTGGTGAGAATTCTTCGCACCAAGAGGATCAGCGGCCTTTCATCCTCGACGATCAGAATTTTGCCCTTGGTGACCTCCGGGTCGCCGGTTTCGGGGTCCGCAGCCTCGAGCACTGGGGCCTGGGTTGAAGCTTGTCTTTCCATAGACCTTCCCGATTCATTCCACCGCGATCGGTAGGGTAAACATAAATTTCGCCCCTTGTCCGACCTGCGAGTCGACCCAAATCGAGCCCCCAACGGACTCGACGATTTTCTTCACCACCGCCAATCCCATGCCCGTGCCGGGCACCTCCCGTCCGTGGCGGCGGTAAAACATCTCGAAAATTCTTTGTTGCTCTCCGCGGGGAATACCGGGCCCGTTGTCGAGCACGTAGAACGTCACCTTGCCGTCTTTGAGCTCCGGCTCGGCACCGACCTCAATGCGCGACGGATCCACCCCGGTGGTGAACTTGACCGCGTTTCCCATCAGGTTGCTCAACGTTTGGCGCAGACGCCGCGGGTTGCAGAACACCCAAGGCAGATCGGGCTGTACCTCGATCGTAAGCCCCCGATCGGTCACCAAAGGCAGTAGCTCGCCGGCGACCTCCTCGGCAATCTCCGCAAGATCGACCACTTCGGAGGAAGTGTCCGTGCGGCCGACCCTCGACATCTCGGCCAGATCCTCCAACAGCTGAGCCATCCACGAAAGGGAGGTCTGCATGTGATTCATGTAGGTGCACAAATCTTCCGAGGGATTCTGGAGCTCTTCCCGCAGCAGCCCCAACATACCTTGGGCCGACAGCACCGGGGACTTGAGATCATGGGTGACCCCGAAGAGGAAGGTCTCCATCTCGTGCATCGCCTTGCGCCGATCCAGCTCGGCTTTTCGTTGGGCGGTAATGTCCCGAATGATGGCCGACGCACCCACGATCTGACCGTTTCCGTCGCGGATGGGCGACACCGTCAGCGCGACCTCGAGGGTCGAGTGATCCTTGCGGCGACGCACGGTTTCGTAATTTTCAATCCGTTCTCCCGCGAAGATCCGCTCCATCATTCGAGACATTTCGTCCCCGTGGTCGTCCGGCAAGAGAATCACCAATTGCCGTCCGAGAGCCTCTTCGCGGGAAAAGCCGAACATGCGCTCGGCGGCGGGATTCCAGCTGACGATGACGGTGTCCAAATCGCAGCCGATCACCGCATCGTGGGTGGACTCGACAATCGCAGCGAGATGCCTTACGCGTCGCTCAGCCCGAATGTGCTCCCTTTTCTCGGCCTGGCGGCGGACCACCTCTTCGATCACCGTGGTGAAGAGGGCCAAATATCCTCCGCGAGTATCCTTGATCAAATACTCGTCGACGCCCGCCTTCAACGCTTGCACCGCCAAGTCCTCCGAGCCGGCTCCGGTCAGCATCACCATCGCGACGGAATGCCGCTTGCCGAGGACCTCCCGACAAAGCTCCAATCCGTGCATTCCCGGCAATCGGTGGTCGGTGACCAAGACATCGTAGGGAGAGGCGTCGTCGTCCAGCAGATCCAAAGCCTCTTCCGCCTGCCGCACCACGGTCAGCTGGTAGTTGAGATTGCTGCGGCTGAGGGTTCGTCGAATGATCAGCACATCCGTCTCGGTGTCTTCCACCAAGAGGATGTGGACGGGCCGCGCAACCGTGGGCTCCGGGCTCATCTGCATGACTGACCAGCTCGCTCTGGCTGAGATGGATCTCGATACACCTTGGGATCCTGAGGCGCGGACACGATCAAAAAGATCTCGTGACGACCAGTTAGCTGAAGACGGTAATCGTTGCGACCATTCTATCGCAGGAAAAGCGTGAAGAGAGAAATCACCTAATGCTTGTCCCGTTCTTCGTCCCGGCGGCTCTTTTGGTTTCAAGGCAGCCTACGGCTCACCGGCGGAGCAGGCTCCGCTTTCCCTTCGCGACACCGATTTCTCGTCGAGGATCCGACCGCTCGCGGTATCCTTGGGCGCACCAAATTCTTGGCGATTCCTCAGATCTCAAAGGAGCAGCCCATGTCCGAGCTCAATGGCAAAGTCGTTCTGATCAGTGGAGCTTCGTCGGGAATCGGCGCGGCTCTGGCCAAAGAGCTGGCTCGACGCGGGGCACTGGTGGGTCTCATGGCGCGGCGAAGCGAGAAATTGGAGACCCTATCGGCGGAGATCGTCGACGCCGCCGGCCGGGCCGCTTGGGCGGTCGCCGACGTCTGCGACGACGATCAGCTCAACGGAGCACTCAATCAGCTCGAAAGCGAGCTCGGTGGGGTCGACATCATCATCGCCAACGCCGGCTACGGGCACCCAGAGCCGGCCCATCGCTTCAAACACGGCTCCTCCATCCAGATGTACGACACCAACGTGCTGGGCATGTTGCGCATGATCGATTGGGCCATGCCTCGTTTTCTCGCCAAGGGCTCCGGGCATATCGTGGGAGTCGCTTCGATGGCGTCGTACCTGGGTTTGCCCAACACCGCATCCTATTGCGGCACCAAAGCCGCCATGCGCGTCCACTTGCAGGGGCTTCGGGTCTCTTTGGCCCAGGAAGGTATCGCCGTCACCACCATTTGCCCCGGTTTCGTGGTCAGTGAGCTGACCGACAAGAATAAGGCTCCCATGCCCTTCCTGTGGCCCACGGATCGGGCGGTTCGGTTGATCGCCAACGCCATCGAAAAGCGCCGCGGCGAGGTGCCCTTCCCCTGGCAGATGCGCTTCTTGATCGGTGCTTCTTCCCGACTCTTGCCGACCTCGTGGGTCGAGATCTTGTTGCGACAGATGGCACCGAAGAAATCTTCCAGGAGTGGCTCTGAGTAGGTGACCAAGGGGCTCGACCAGCGAGACCTGCTCGCTGCAGATCCCAACGTATGAGAGGGCTTGCGCCCTCCCGCTCTTCCGGCAATCGGAGCGGATGGGGGCAAGCCCCATCCCTACGCCAGATCTGCTACGGCCGAATGCGCTCCTTGAATCCCGATATTCTAGGTTGACATTCGACACATCGAGGAGTAGCGTCTCCAATAGCCATGGACACCAAACACCACACCCAGCCCCAATCTCGCCTTCCGCGCGTCGCTCAGACCGCGCAGGCCGTGCCGTGCCCGCGACGCCGCCGTACGTCTTCCAGGCTGGGGAGTGTTTAGCGCTTAAAGCGACAAAAACCGAATTCGTAAACCCCCGGCCCCGAAAGGACCGGGGGTTTTTCTTTTGGCCGAAAAACCGAGGATCCCTCGATGAGCACAGCACCCATCCCCGAAATCTTGCCCGTCACCTACTCCGACTCCTGCCGGACGCCTGCGTCCCCGCGCCGAGGCATCCGTCGACCGTTGGTGGCCGAGGCACGACGGGTGGTGATCAAGTTGGGGACCCGGGTCCTGATCGACGACCAGGGACACCTGGTGCCGGATCGGTTGAGCCAGACCATCCGGGTAGCGGCCCGGCTTCGCCGTCAGGGACGGCAGGTGATCCTGGTCTCTTCCGGCGCCGTGGGTCTCGGCCGGGAAGTGCTGGGGTTGGCGGGGCCTCCGACCGGCGCCGCGGAACGGCGAGCCTGTGCCGCCATCGGCCAGAGTCGGCTCGTCGGCTGTTTTCAGCAAGCCTTCGCAAATCACGATTTGAGCTGCGGGCAAGTGCTCCTGACCGAGGAGGATTTCGACCATCGGCAGCGCTACCTCGATCTCCGTGCGACCCTGGAGCGGCTGTTGGATTCCGGAATCGTGCCGATCCTCAACGAAAACGACGCCGTTTCCCACGGCACCATGCCCCGAATCTCCGGACGACACGTCTTTTCAGACAACGACCGCCTCGCCGCCTTGGTAGCGGCCAAATGCGATGCCGATCTGCTGGTCTTGCTCACCGACGTGCTCGGTGTCTACGACCGTCATCCCCAGCACCCGAATGCCCAACTCTTGGAAAAAATCGAGGACCCCGGTCGCCTGCTCGACGGCATCGACGACGGTCCCGGCTCGTCGGTGAGCCGTGGCGGCATGCGCTCCAAGGTGGACGCCGCTCGGATCGCCGCCCGCGGCGGATGCCACGTGGTCATCGCTTCCGGAAGGGTGCCACAGGCGCTGAGCAAGGTGGTCGCCGGGCGCACCGAGGGCACCTGGTTCCCCGCCCTCGGCAGCTTGCCCGCCCGACGCCGATGGATCGCCTATGCCGCCGCCGCCAAGGGGGTGCTGTATCTGGACTCCGGGGCGGTCCAGGCCTTGCGCAATGGTCGCGCCTCCCTGCTGCCGGTCGGGGTCAGCGGGGTAGAAGGCCATTTCGATCGCGGTGACGTGGTCGAGCTGAGGGCCCCCGACGGCACCCTGGTCGGCCGCGGGCTGATGTCGTGGAACGCCGAGCAAACCCGTCAATGGTGCTCCGGCCAGGCGCCCTCCGACGGCATCCGCCAAGCGAATTGCCTGTTGCGTCGCACCCACGTGGTGCTCGAAGGCTGAGCCCACCGAAAACCCGATCCGAGCTTCCGAATCCACCCATTCAACCCCTGCCTATTCGAGGACTCACCATGCCCCTGAACGAACCGATCGCGAAATCCGCAAACCCCCAAGCCTTTGACGCCTCATCCGTGGCCCAGGCTTGCCGTCACGCCCAGCGTCGCCTCGGTGCCGCCGACGCCGAGCAGCGCACCGCCGCCCTGGTCCGGCTCGCCGCGCTGCTGGACGAGCGTCAGGCCGACATCCTGGCGGCGAACCGGCTCGACCTCGATACCGCGACGGAGCAAGGTCTGGCCAAACCGCTCCTGGGCCGGCTGAAGCTCAGCGAGGCCAAGCTGGACACCTTGAAACAAGGGGTTCTACAGCTGGCCCATCTCGGGGATCCGGTGGGAAGGCCCGTCCGGCGAACCGAGCTCGACGACGGTCTCGAGCTGACCCAGGTCACCAGCCCACTCGGTGTGCTCTTGATCATTTTCGAAAGCCGCCCGGATGCGGTGATTCAAATCGGATCCCTGGCCCTGCGTTCCGGCAACGGAGTGCTGCTCAAGGGTGGCTCCGAGGCCAAAGCTTCCAATCGGATCCTGATCACTTGTCTGCGCGACGCTCTCGCGGACGAAGGTCTCGACCCGGACGCGGTGATCGGCGCCGAAGGTCGACAAGCGGTTGCCGAGCTGCTGAAACAGGACAGCTCCATCGATTTGGTGATCCCACGGGGCTCCGGGGAGCTGGTGCGGTCGATCCAAAGCTCTACCCGAATCCCGGTGCTCGGCCACGCCGAAGGGGTGTGTCACCTCTACCTCGACGCCGATGCCGAGCTCGACATGGCCGCCAAGCTGGCGGTCGACGGCAAATGCGATTACCCCTCCGCGTGCAACGCCACCGAGACCCTCTTGGTCCATCGGGGGTTCCTGCCTCAGCTTCCGACGGTGGCCCGAGCTCTGACCGACGCCGGCGTCACCCTCAAAGTCGACGCCGCGAGCGCCGCGGTCTTGCCCGAGACCGAAGCCGACGTCGATCTCGATTGGCGCACGGAATACAGTGATTTGACCCTGGCGATCAAAGTGGTCGACAACCTCGACGAAGCCATCGAGCACATCCATGCCTACGGATCCGCCCACACCGACGCCATCGTCACCGCCCACGCGGAGACGGCTCAGGCCTTCCTCAAACGGGTGGACTCGGCCTCGGTCTTCTGGAACGCGAGCACCCGTTTCGCCGACGGCTACCGCTACGGCCTGGGGGCGGAGGTCGGCATCTCCACCGGACGCATCCACGCCCGTGGCCCCGTGGGTGTCGACGGCCTGCTGACCACCCGCTGGTTATTGCGCGGCAAAGGGCAAGGCGCCGCGGACTACGGCGGCGACGGCAAGACCTTCACCCATCGGCCTCTGCCGCTCTGATCCGGTGCCCGCGCACGGCCAGATAGACACCCTGAATGAAAATCGAGCCCTGCAATGCCGTGGCCGCGGAGGCCAAACCGGGTAGATCCCAGGCCACGGCCACCATCAACGCGGCGATCAACGTCATGAGCAGAATCACCATGGCCTCGTTGACCACATGGGTCCGATGCTCGTGGATCAACACCCCGCGCAGCCAGGCGATCCACACGGCCATCACCGGCAGGGGTAGGAAGAGGATCAGCCCCTGCCGGGCTAGGGTCGCGACCCCGGGCGCCGCGTCCTGGAAGCCCACCAGGTAGAGATCGACCAAGGGTGTCGCCACGAAGAGCAACATGCCGACCCCGTTCACCGACCCCAAGATCCAGACGAATCTTTTCAAGACTTGGAGAGCCCCAGGCTCGTCCGCCAGGGCGATGATCACCTCAGGCAACGCCAGGGCCGGCGCGCGAAGCGCCAGACTCGCGTGGAAGACCAACGGCCAGGCAGCCAGCGACAGCTCGGGCATGGCCAGCCGTGCCAAGGCCCAAGTAACTACCGGCTGGGTGATCAAAGCCAGGAGGGAGGTCCCCGCCAGTGGAAGGTGGAAACGCACCAAGCTCCGATAGGTCAGCGGCTCCCGCCCTACTGTGATCTTACGCTCCGGCAATCCCTCGATCGCGGGCGCCGCCGCCCAATGGGCATAGATCGCCTCGACCATCACGCCCACCAACAGCGCGTAGGCGCCCACACATACACCGGGCAGGGGGCTCAGCTTGGCCAGCCCGACTCCGGTTCCGACGGTGGCGACGAGGCGAATCGCCGTGCCCCGGGCCACCAAGCGGGTTTGCCCCTGACGGATCATGACCCCCTGGAGGAATCGACGCCAAGCAATGGCCGCGGTCCACGGGGTGAGAATCTGAAGCCCGGGTCGAACCCAGTGGGCGATGTCCGCCGGCGTGGCCAACAAATCCACCACCAAGACATCGAAGAGCGGTGTGAACGCCAGCAACGCGGCGATCACCGTCAGCAGGGCCGCCACATGCAGGGTGAAACGACGCACCAAGAGGAACGATCCTCGGTCCCGGACCAAAGCGGTCGAGGTCGACAGCAAGCCGATCACCGGGCTTTCGATGGTCACCGCCAGGGCCAGGGCAATGCCGAAGGCGGCCAACATGGTCACCTCGTCCGGCAGCCGATTGACCAACGCCGAAAGCAGCGGACCTTCGCTGACCATCAGCATCCAACTGGCATAGAGCGGTAGCCAGAAGAACAGGACCTTCTTCAGACTCACCTAACCGATCCTCGGCGCCGTGGAGCTCAACCCGGGAAGTGGCGGCGGAACCTCAGGTCTGATCAAAATCGGACCCCTCCCGGCCGGCCCTTCTCTGGGCCGCGGACTCGCGAAAGTCTGCCGCGTCGAGCCCCAGGCTCCGGAGCTTCTTCTGTAGGTTCTGGCGGTGCAGATCCGCATCCCGGGCCGCCCGGGAGACGTTGCCGCCGTGGCGGTCCAGGATCTCGGCAAAGAATCGCCGTTCAAAATCCTCCACCATCTCCACTTTGGCATTCTGAAATCCGGTGCCTTCCGGCCAAGACGGAGCCCGCGTTGGACCCGCCGCGGATGGAGATGCGGTCGTAGGTCCCACGGCTCGCCCCTCCCCCAGCTCCCGAGGCAAATCCTCCAAGAACACTCGATCGTCGGCGCAAAAGATGGCGGCGCGTTCCATGGCGTTGCGCAGCTCGCGGACATTGCCCGGCCACGGATAAGCCGACAACGCCGACTCCACGGCCGGGTCCAGCTCTGCCTTGTCCTTGCCCGCCGAAGCCAGGAACGCCCTAGCGAGCTCGATGACGTCCCGCCCGCGATCCCGCAGCGGCGGCAGGATCAGCTCCACCACCCTCAACCGATAGTAGAGATCCGAGCGGAAGGCGGATTGCTCGCATAAGGCCTCCAAATCGCGATGGGTCGCCGCCACCACCCGAACTTGGACCTCCACCGGTTTGCCACCGCCCAGAGGCTCCACCACACGTTCCTGGAGGACCCGCAGCAATTTGGCCTGGGCCGCCAGGGGCATATCGCCGATTTCGTCGAGAAAGAGTGTGCCGCCGTGGGCCTCGCGAAAACGTCCGAGACGGTCGCGATCGGCCCCGGTGAACGCACCTTTTCGATGGCCGAAGAGCTCGCTTTCGAGCAAGCTTTCGGGCACCGCCGCACAATTCAAGGCGACGAAGGGACCGTCGGCCACCGGTGAAAGCCGATGGATCTCGCGGGCCACCAGCTCCTTACCCGTGCCGGTCTCACCGCGGATCAATACGCTGGCGTCCGCGGGACCGACCTTCTCCAAGTCCCGGCGCAGGGCGACCATCGGCGCGGAGCCTCCGAGCAGCTTGCCCGGACCCTGGAGCCGCACCACCTCCTGGCGCAAACGACGGTTCTCCCTCGCCATGGCGGCCCCGTCGAGGGTGCGCTCCACACACCATCGCAGCTCACCGATGTCGAAGGGTTTGCCCAAGAAGTCCGAGGCTCCGGCACGCACCGCGTCGACCGCCGTGCGCAGCTGGGAGTCGGCGGTGATCATCACCACCGGTGGCGGAGATTCCCGCTCCATGATCCGGTCGAGGGTGGCGCGACCGTCCAGGCCGGGCATGCGTAAATCGAGCAACACCAAATCCACGTCCAATGCATCGAGCATCTCGAGACACTCGATCCCGCTCTCACATTCGACAAAAGCGTAACGCTCGCGCCCCAGCGCTCGGACCATGCCACGCCGAGCCGTGGCCTCGTCGTCACACACCAGAATCCGTTTCGGAATAACGTTCATGGCCATGCCTTACCTTTGCCCCATCAAATCCGTCCCTGCACCCGAAAGCGTGCGATCCCTTCCTCGATCCGTCCCGAGGCCTCCACCCCGAGCTCTTCCGCCCGGCGAGCGACTAAGGCGAGACCGAGTCCCGTGCCCCCTTCGGTAACGAAGGGCTCGAACCATTTTTCGACACCCGTCGGTGTCTCGCCCCGAACTGGGTTGGTGACCTCGAAGACCCAGGGCCGACCGGATCCGTCCGGATCGAGCCACTCGAGTCGGACCTCCACCCTATCCCCTGGCGGGGTATGGAATACAGCGTTGAGCACCATATTGAAAATCACGGTTTGCCACGACGCCGTCGAGCCGGCCACGTCTCCGATCTCCTCGATCGTCTCCGCTGCCAGGAGCACCCCGCGCCGTTTCGCGTCGGCTCCGATGACATAAACGGCACTGCGCACCAGGGACGCCAAATCACAGCTGGCGGAGGCGTTCGGTCGAGCGATTCCGAGGATTTCCCGGGTGGTTTGATCCAGCCGATCGATTTGCTCGACGATGGCATCCAAATCCATGACCCCGTCGCCCTCCGGATCCTTCTCCGCCAAATCCTCGCGCAACGTTTGGGCCAACACCTTCATCGACGACAGAGGATTCTTCACCTCGTGGGCTAGGGATGCCGCCACCAAACCCAGCAGACCGAGGCGTTCGTGCTCCGCCATGCGCCGCTCTTGCGCCAAGCGGTTGGCCATCCGCCGCCTGGAAGACATCACCGCCGACAGCTGGCGCAACAACAAGGAGACCGCTTCGAGCTCACCGTCGTCGAGACCCCCTCCCCACGGAGAGCCGTCGGCCACGGATAGGGCCAAGAGGACCTCCAGCTGACCGTCGATCCAGACTGGAAAGATCGCCTGAAGCTCTTGCAGCGCAAGGGCGGCGGCCAAACGCCCATCCCCGGGATCCAAACGATGCACAGGACGTCGATTGGGGCGGGAGCCCTCCCCCTTGCTCGCTTCGAAGTGGCGCCAAAAGACCGTCAGCCCTCGGCTGTCGACGCCTTGAGAATCGGTGTCTCGACCGGCGGAGGGGTTCGACAAAAATCTTGCTTCGACACTGAGCAGGGTCGAAAGCTCGACGGCTGCGGCGTCCAGCAGCTCCGCCTCCGAGAGCTCGGAGCCGGTCAATCGCTCGACCACGTCTTCGAGATCCGACGGCGAGAGATTCCTGCCCATCAATCGCCGTAGGGGCTGAAAACGGGCCAAGAGCGCATCGACCACCGGTCGGTAGAGCACGCCGAAGAAGAGGGCCATCAGCAGACCCCAAGCGACCATGCGACGGTAGAGCCCGAGGTCGACCATGCCCAGGGCCGGCCCGGCAGCCATGACCAAAACCACCAGCACCAACACGCTGAGAAAGTGGCGCAAGGTACGAAACGAGAGAGAAAGCCGCAGCACGTGGTCTCTTCGAACGAAGACCGCCATCAAGAAACCCGGCAAGAGGAGGGCGGCCATCACCGCCGTGCGGGTGATCAGCTGATGGGGCTCCGCCTGGGCCCGAGGCACGGACCAAGGCTCGATCCAATACGTGGCACAGAAGAAAATCGCCAGCCCGATGAACACCGCTTGCATGCCCAAGAGCATGCGCGCCATGGCGCGAGCCGCTTTCATGCGGCCGGCCAGAAACCCCGCGAGCACCGCGCTGATGACCAAATTCACCGTCGCGTGCACCACGACCCAGCCATAGGCCCCTCCTGTCGCTTCCGCCAGAACCGGCGATTGGGCCTCCAAGAACCGCTCGGCCGGCAATAAGAACAAACCGAGGGTCGCCCAGCCGGGCAGGAGCAGCATCCACGGAGCCCGCGCCCCTGTGGTCCTCAGGGCGTAGGCCAAGGTTTGGTGGATCAAGGGGAAGGCGATCAACCACGAAGCCGCCCGCAGCAGATCCCAAGCGGTGCCCACCGACGACCTGTCGACCAGCCCTTGGAGCAGGAACATCTGCTCGTCGATGAGGGTCGCCAGGTAGAAGAAAGCGAGGGCCAGAAGCCCTCCTCGGATGCCGTAGTTGCCCGGCAGCACCGAGGGACGAAAGAGGATCTCTCGCGCCAAATAGCCGTACAGCAAAGCGCCCGCCAAAAACACCAAGAGGTCCAGGTAGAGAAGAATCTCGCTGAGCATGCCCTGCATTATGCCCCCAGCAGGCCCCTGGATGTGCATCCTGCCGACCGCAGCCGGCTCGCGGCTCGGCACCACTGAATCTAAAAATATGCACCCCTAATGCTGCGGCGACCGTCTGAGCTAAATCTAAACCACTGAAAAGGAACGCGTTACAAGCCTCTCCATGTTGGCACCGAGCTTGCCCTAAGTCTTCACAACCCGCAGGTCCGACCCAAGGTATCGCTCCCGGTCCGACTTCACAGCCAGATTCATCGACCCGGCTTAGGAGACAAGCCATGCCCACCACCAGCATCCCAGCCACTCCATCCAGGGCTCCCGCGAGCTCGATGTCGCCTTATACACCGGCAAGCTCCTCAAACGAAGATCCCGGCCTAAAATCCGCCAACGGCATTCGCTGGTTGTTGCTCGTCGGCGCTTTGGTGGTGGTCGTCTCGTTGATCCGTTTGGTGGCGAGCCAATGGGGCGTGCTACCCGAGCCCCTGCAATTCCTCATCCTCTGTGCCGGTGCTCTCGGGATCTACGGCTCCGGAGAAATCGCCGGACGACGGCTGCGTTTGCCGACCGCCGCCACCGCGCTATTCAGCCTCTTCGCGGTCGCGGCTCCGGTCTTGGCCTGGGGCGCGGCCTATCAAGACCTGGCCCGCGACTTGCCGGGCGCAGCCGCGACGATCGGCGGCCTGCTCGCTTTGGGTTGGGCCGCCAAACGGCTGATGCGGCTCGTCTTCGACTACCGGGGATGGACCTTTCCCATTTGTTTCTCGCTGCTGATGGTCGCCCTGCCCTTGGCGAGCCTGTGGAGCCCGCCCATCGCCCTGCACGCGGTGTCCCTCGGTTTGCTGCTGGCCTTCGCCTGCCGACACATCAATCGATTCTTCTTCCATCGCGACCGGATCAGCGGCATCGAACGGCCGGTCCACGGCCTGCCCTTCCTATTCCTGGTCGGGCTGTACCTGGCCAACGTCCTGCAGCTCGGCGCGGGCATCGCCCACTGGGCAATCGGGCTGGTCTTCGTAGCCCTCGCCCTGGCCGAAGCCGGCGAGGAATATGTGCGCGCTCTGACCCGGGCCACGGGCGAGATGCCCAGCCCCTGGCCCACCCGAAGCGTGGGCTTGCTGACCGCCGCCGCCGCCACCGGGGCGATCGCACTCGGGCTGGCGGTCGTCTCCGGCCAAGCGCTCTCGTGGGTATGGGTGACCGGCAGCTGCTCGGCCTATCTGATCGCCTGGTCCTTCCGCTATCGGCAAGCGTCGTCCTATGCCGTCGCCCTGCCCCTCGGATTGATCTCCCTCCACACCTTGCCCGCCCTGCTGACGGGCTTGCGCGACCAATGCATTCAGCTCGCCTCCAACTACTTCGAAGTTTCCGGATTTGCGGGCACGGCGAGCGCGGCGGCGAGCGGCGAGCTGGCCCTATTGGCGACCCTGGTCGCGGCGGGCGCCTGTCTGCGCTCACCCCGCCTCCAGCCCTTGACCACTCCACGCATGCTCTCGGTCCACGGCTGGACGACCGCCGCGCTCGCCTGCTGGACCCTGGCGATCACCGCGGTGAGCACCCAAGTCGTGGCGCAAATCGCTCCGGCGGTCGCCGTGCTGTGCTGGCTGGCCGCCCGGCTGCTCCACCGAGCCGCCCCGTTCTTCCCGGCCCACCTCGGCGTCATGGCCGGTGCTTACGCTTGGATCGGCCCCCAGCTCGGGCTCGAGCCGTGGTCAACGCCTTTCCTGGTCCTGAATGCGGCCCTTGCCGTGGCCTACAGTTGGGTCTCAAGGAAGCGATCGACCTCCCTCTCGGCCGCCGCCTGGGTGCTGACCGGGCCCATCGTGGTCGCCGTTGCCTTATCCGGCTCAGGTGTGGTCTCGCTGGGCCTGACCGCCTGGACCGTTTTGTGGTCCACGGTCCCCGTGTTGGTGCTCGCCCTGCGGCTGAATCTACCCAAGCTCGCGGCACCGACCACCGTGATCGCGGTGACGGCCCTGGAGCTGGCGACCTTCTCCAGCCTGGCTGAGCTTTCTTCCGCGGTCGACATCACCGTGACCTTGTTCAACACCGTGCCCTTGCTCAACACCGTGCTCGCCGTCCTCTTTTGGGGGACGGGCAGGTTTAGCGCGATGTCGACGGGCCCGATGTCGGCGGCCCTTCGATCGATCCTACGAACCGGCTATTTCACCACTCTCGCCCTAGGACTATCGGCATTGCCCGCCACCGTGCTCACCGGGGGATGGGCGATGGTTACGTCAGCGGTTTTCTTGATCATCGCGGGCTGTACCCAGCTCGACGAGGCGCTGATCAGAGCCGACCGTGCCCCAGATCGCCCCCTCCGGACCTCGGCTGCCATGCTCGGCCTGGGCCTGGTTCCCGCGTTGCTCTCGGCCGCGGCGTTACCCGGTCTTTCTCCCATGGCTTGGATTGCGATCTGGCTAGGGGGGACTTGGGCGCTTCACCGGATCGTGCGCGCTCCTCGATCCATCTACCGGCTGGGGCGCCTCTACCGCTCGCGGCCCTCGGCCGTCGCCGCTCTGGAGCCCCTGCTGGAGACGGCTGCCGGACACGCCTATAGCTTGGTGACGATCCTCGCGGTGATCGCGTGCATCGTCTGGACCGGTCCCTGGGCGCTGGCGATCTCAGCCTTCATGCTGATGGATGCTTGGATGCGACGGTCCGTTGCTTCGCAAACCGCGAGCTCACCCCGCGAAGCCGACGCCCTACGCCTCGCCGGGCTGCTCTTCGGGCTGCATTGGACCTTCTGGGCTCCGGGGTCGTTCCTGGTGCCGACCCTTCATGAGCTGGGCCAAGCGCCCGGATTTGCTCTGGCGCGCATGATGCTCGGCCTCGCCCTGTGGCAAGCGCTGAATCGCCGATTGCCCGAGTCGGCCTGGGCGTCTTGGCTCGACGGCGCGCTACAAGTCGGCGCCGCGATCCTCATGGTCACCAGCTTGCCGGGCTCTTGGGCCGGGGTCGCCACCCTCGGCATGGGTCTGTTCTTCGTCGCACGACAGCTGCCGAAGGCTTGGAGGCACGACGATCGCCGCGCTGCCTGGATCGCCCAGGCTTGGTCCATGGCTTGGCTTGGGAGCTTGAGCCGACTGACCGTTCTCGACATTTCCGCGCCTTGGCTGAGCCTGATCTCGATCGCGGTCGCCTTCCTCTTGCTGGTGGCACGGGAAACTTTGATCGCCAGACAACGTCCGGCGGTCGCCGCCACCCTGACCCCGACCGGGGCCGTCCTGGCGCTGATCGGCGCGGGCCTGGGCTCCATGGCCACGGCGCCGTGGACGGGTTTCGCGGCTTTGCCCTTGGGTTTAGCCAGCCTCTACTTCGCGTTGCAGGCGAACAGGCGCCTTTGGCTGCCCGCCGCCTCGACCGCGGCCGTGCTCTTCGTCGGCTGCAGCTTCGAGCTGTTGGTCCTCTTCCCCGGACTGGGCTGGGAGGCTCACCTGATCGGTCCCGGTCTCGCCCTCTTGGCCGGCGCCACCGGTCTCGAACGACGCCTAGGCGCTCGAATAAGCCGCTATCTCTTCACGTTGGGGGCCGGCTGCCTCTACGCCGTGCCCGCCCTTGCGCTCATGCGTCACCTGAGCTGGGGATCTCTGATCCTGCTCTTGGTGATGTCGGTGGGCTTCGGTGCCTTGAGCTTCCACTTGCGCAGCCGGTCCCTGCTCTTGACCTCCACCGGCGCGGTGCTGATCGACCTGGGATTCTTCCTCTTCATGATCAGCACCACTCCGATCTTGCTCTGGGTGCTCGGCGTGGTCTTCGGATTGACCCTGATGGCCCTCGCCGCGTTCTTGGAAAGCCGCAAAGAGCAAGCCCTTCAACAGGCGCGCCTGTGGAGACAAGAGCTGAAGACTTGGGCCTAACTAGGTTCCGTCCAGTTTTGGCGTTTTCGAGGATCCGGAAGGCGCGGCGCGCCGAGCACGGCAGCGAAGCTTGTCTGAGCGACTCACCCGCTGAATCGGCATAAGATCTTCCACATCAGCAACTTACAACGGAGAATCAGTGGTGGCGCGAGTTCGTAGCGACGCGCGCAGGGGCGCCGCGCCGCCCCACCGAGAAGGCATTTCTGGACGGAATCTAACTAAAAACAAACACTCTCCCGAGAAAGGAAGAACCCATGAATATCGCCCAACGATTCACCCTGATGGTCAAAGGAAACCTCAACGCGGTTTTCGACCAGCTCGAAGACCCGGAACGTAGCCTGCACCAGCTGATCCTGGACATGGAAGAACAATTGGAGAGCGCCAAACGGGCCGCGGCCGCGGCCATGGCCAACGAGGACCGGCTCCGGGAGCGCATCGCTTTCCAAGAAAGCGAGATCGAGCAATGGAAGACGTCGGCCCGCCGGGCCCTGAAACAAGGCAACGAGGGTGACGCCCGATCTGCCCTGCGCAAAAGTGCCGAAGCCGAGTCGCTGGCGGCCCGCTTGCGGGAACGCCTGGACGCCCAAACCAGGGATACCGCCGAGGTCCGCGAGTCTCTGACCCGCTTGCACGAGCGGTTGGGCGACGCCCGGAATCGACTGCAAATCACCCAGGCTCGCATGCGCCAAAGCGAAGCGCGCAAGGCCGCCGGCTCGGTGATGCGGGGGGTCGAGCGGGCCAATCTCTACGCGGAATTCGACCGGCTCGAGCAGCGGGTCGAGCGTCAAGCTTCGGAAGATCGAGCCTACATCGCCCTAGACGATGCCCTGAACGGCCACGATCTACGCCGACGATGCGAAAACGCGGCTATTGATGAGCAGGTCGAGGACCAGCTGCACGATTTGCGTCAGCAACTCGATGGCTCCACCGATGGCGCCGGCGATGGACAACGTCGGGAAGCCTAACCCGGAAGATCGTGACCGATCCTCTTGGCGAGCTCTCAGAGCTCGACTCCGTCGCTGGTGGCACGAGGATCGGATCCGAGTTTCCTACGGGGATTTTGCCGACGACGCCTTGCGGGTGGGAGATCGCTTGCAGATCGACCGCAACGAGCTGCGGTTGGTGCGTCACCTCGACTCCCGGATCCGATTCGAGGCCCGGGACCCGCACAACCGACCGTGGACCGTGGAGCGGCAAGGGGAGGTGTTTCGGCTGACCGCGCCCGATGGTCGAGCCCTGCGCCTATCTGCCCAAACCGTGCTCGTGGTGCCTGTCTCGCGACGAGGTGGGTGAGAAATCCGGGCCCAAAAAGAATTAGCCCCGGTTCGCCGGGGCTGGTACGTGAATCAGGCTGTTCGGAACAGCATCTGTAAACCACCGGTGAGACAACCAGTGGAAAGTCGCCCGAGCAGAAGCGCTTGGGCGACCGAAACTCGATCAATCCCAGTCGAGCGCCGCGCCCATCTGATATTCGGTGACGCGGGTCTCGAAGAAGTTCTTCTCTTTCGAAAGATCCGTAGACTGCGACATCCACGGGAACGGGTTCTCGCGATGGTATCGCTTGCCCAAACCCAGGCGCTCCAACCGACGATCCGCGACATATTCCACATATTGCGCGAATTGATCGGCGTTGATGCCCAGCAGACCTTCCGGGCAGGCGTCGTAGGCGTAGCGCTGCTCAAGGGCCACGGCCCGATCCATCAGCTCGACGATTTCCGTTTGGAACTCGGTCGTCCAGATGTCCGGAAACTCGGTCTTGATGGTGTGGATCAGGTCGCAGCCGAACGCCAAGTGAATGGATTCGTCGCGCATGATGTATTCGAATTGCTCACCGATGCCGACCATTTTGTTTTGGCGCTTGAGGGCCAGCATCATGGCGAATCCGGCGTAGAAGAACACACCTTCCATGATCACGTAGAAACCGACCAAATCGCGGACGAAGCGCTGAATATTCTCCGTGCCTTCGGTGGAGAAATTCGGATCGAAAACCGACGTGGTCAGATCGACCACGAAGTCGTCTTTCTCTTTGATCGACGGAATCGTTTGGTACATGTTGAAGATTTCGTCCGGGTTGAGACCGAGCGAATCGCAACAATAAATGAACGTGTCGGTGTGCACCGCTTCCTCGAAGGCTTGGCGCAAGAGGTACTGCCGGGCCTCGGGATTGGTGACGTGGTTGTACACCGCCAGAACCAGATTGTTGGCGGTGAGGGATTCGGCGGTCGAGAAAAAACCGAGATTCCAAAGAATCAATCGGCGCTCGGTCTCGCTCAGCACCTTGTCGGACTTCCACTGCTCGACGTCTTTTTGCATCGAGATCTCTTCGGGCGTCCAATTGTTGTTGATGCCGTTTTTGTAGTGCTCCCGCGCCCAGTGGTAGCGCATCGGCAAAATCTTGTTCGGGTCGGTCTTCGAATTGTTGATGATCGTCATGGCAGGGTCCCGACGGCTCTCCAGGCGGTGAGCTCTTCCTAAAAACTTGGCTAATAACTGCGGCTGCTGGTTGGCTGCTGAATCTGCGGGCTATGCGGCTCGGCCGACCATCTCTCGATAGACGGCCGGCTCACTATCGATCACTTATTGACAAGCTTCGCATTCGGGATCGCCGATGCGACAGAGCTTGGGCTCCGGTTTGATGGTCTGCTCGACGGCTCGCTTAGGAGTCGGTCTTTGCGGGGGCTCAGCTCGCGTCGACGGCACCGAAGCAGACGCCGCGCGACCGGCCATCAGCGGATGGCTCCCCGCCACGGCTTCCGCGCCGACCATGCCTTGCCCAGCGGGCACCGCGGCACTGAGACTCGCGCTCGGAGACACGACACTCTGCACCGATTGGCCTTGGACCGCTTGGGTCAGAACCGTCTTGGCTGCCTTGGATTCCTGCGGCGACGCAGCGACCGAATCGTATTCCCGCTTCTGGGTGAAGCCGTATTTGGACGCGTCCAGAGTCGACTTCTCGATTTGGGTCGCCGCCAAGGTACGCAGGTAGTAGGTGGTCTTCATGCCCATCTTCCAGGCGGATAGGTAGATGTCCGACAACATCTTGCCCGACGTGCCCTGCATGAAGACGTTGTGGCTTTGGCTCTGGTCGATCCACTTGCCGCGGGTTGCGGTCATGCGCAAGGCGTGGATCGGATCCACCTGGAAGGCTTCCTTATATTTGATCTTCATCTTTTCCGGAATGTCCGGGATCAAAGACAGGTTGCCGTCGAGGTATTTGAGCTGATCCAACATCTCGTCGTTCCACATGCCGAGCTCGGACAGCTCATCCACCAAATAACGGTTGACGATGGTGAACTCGCCGGAAATGTTGGCTTTGACGTAGATATTCTTGTAGATCGGCTCGATGCAGGGGAAGCAGCCCGAAATATTGGCGATGGTCGCGGTCGGCGCGATCGCCATGGTATTCGAGTTGCGCATGCCGTTGGCGGCGATCGATGCCCGCACCGGCTCCCAATCCAAACGCTGGGCCCGGCTGACCTCCACCGGCACACCGCGCTCCGATTCGAGCAGGTCGATGGTGTCGAAGGGCATGATGCCGCGATCCCATTTGGAGCCCGGGAACGACTCGTATGCGCCCCGCTCTCCGGCCAGCTCGGAGGAGGCCAGAATCGCGTGGTAGCTGATCCACTCGTGGGTGGAGTCGGCGAATTCCAGCGCCTCGTCGGACTCGAACGCGATGTCGAGCTCGAAGAGAGCGTCTTGGAAACCCATCATGCCGAGGCCGATCGGCCGATGGCGCATATTGGAATTGCGCGCCTCGGGGGTCGGATAGAAATTGATGTCGACCACGTTGTCGAGCATGCGGATGGCGGTTTTGACCGTGGTCGCCAGCAGCTCGCGGTTGAGCTGCCCGGCCTCCATGTGTACGGCCAAATTCACCGAGCCGAGGTTGCAGACCGCGGTTTCGTCCGCCGAGGTGTTGAGGGTGATCTCGGTGCACAGATTCGAGCTGTGGATCACGCCGCAGTGGTCTTGGGGCGAGCGGACGTTACACGCATCCTTGAAGGTGATCCAGGGATGGCCCGTCTCAAAGAGCATGGTCAGCATTTTGCGCCACAGGCCCTTGGCCGGCACGGTCTTGAACAGGCGGATCTCGCCTTCGCGGGCCATGCGCTCGTAGTGCTCGTAACGGGCCTCGAAAGCGCTACCGAAGAGGTGGTGAAGATCCGCCACCTCGTCCGGCGAGAAGAGCGTCCAGTCCTTATCCGCCAACACCCGTTTCATGAACAGATCGGGAATCCAATTGGCGGTATTCATGTCGTGGGTACGACGACGCTCGTCACCGGTGTTCTTGCGCAGATCGAGGAAATCCTCGATGTCGTAGTGCCACGTCTCCAAATAGGCACAGGTGGCGCCACGCCGCTTGCCGGAACGATTGATGGCGTTGGTGACGTCGTTGGCGATCTTGAGGAAGGGCACCACACCTTGGCTTTCCACTTTGGTGGATTTGATCGCCGCGCCCGTGGCCCGGATATTCGACCAATCGTTGCCGATTCCGCCCGACCACTTCGACAGCTGGGAGTTGTCACCCAAGCTTTTGAAGATGTGCTTGAGGTCGTCGTCGATGGTGGTCAGATAGCAGGACGACAATTGGGGATGGTCGGTGCCGGCGTGGAAGAGGGTCGGAGTCGAAGGCACGAACCGACGTTGGGACATGAGCTCGTAAAATTCGATCGCCCAGTCTTCGTGCTGGCTTTCCTCGCGGATGGCGAGGCCCATGGCCACTCGCATCCAGAAGCATTGAGGCAGCTCCGCGCACTCGCCGTCCAAACGCAGGAAGTAGCGCTCGTAAAGGGTCTGCAAACCGATGTATTGGAATTGCAGGTCGCGCTCCGGGCGCAGGGCTTGGGCCAAGCGCTCGAGATCCATGTCGGCGATCCGGGCGTCCAGATTGGAGCGGCGGATCATCTCGCGGGTTTGCTCGATGAAGGTCTTACGGTAGATCTTCTCGTGCTCCGACGCTTTGATCGAGCGGCCCACCACTTCCTTCTGTAGACGCTGGAGCAACATGCGAGCGGCGAGGTAGGAGTGGTCGGGATGGCGCTCGATGAACGAAGCGGCGGCGAGCACCATGGCGCGGTCGATGTCGTGGGTCTCGACCTCGTCGTAGACGTTCTTGACCACCTCGCGAAGAATGGCGTCGAAGTCGATGCCCCGCTGATCGAGGCCTTCGGCGGCCCGGCGCAGGTTCTCGTCGATCTTGCGAACATTGAGGAGCTGGACACGGCCGTCACGTTTTTTGACCGTCAGCTTGCCGAGCTTGGCGTTCTCGATCGCCCGTTCAGCGGCTTCCTCGCGGGCTTCCTGGCGCTTGGCCCGATAGAGGATGTAAGCCTTGGCGATTTCGTAGTGTTGGGCACGAACCAGGTGCTTTTCGACAATGTCCTGGATGTTCTCCACGTTCGGGTAGAAATCCACGAAACGACCGCGAATCTCTTCGTTGACCGCTTGGGCAATCGCTTCGACCTCCGAAGCAGAGATGTTGCCCTTTCCGCCCGCCTCGACAGCCTTGGTGATGGCATTCTGGATGCGCGAGGTATCGAATTCGACAACCTCACCCGTGCGCTTTACGACCCGAAGCTCCTCCAACATCTACTTTCCTCCGCCTTTGGGGTTCCCTGTCCCTAATAACTGTTCAGCCTGCAAACCGTCCGACAAGGCCGGGCATGCACCCGGCCAATTAGCCAAGGGGCTCCCCAAGACCGACGAAAACATCGTCGGCCACGCCGGCCGTTGTCCAGGCGACCGGTCCTTGGTTGGGCCTCTTTATTTGGCTTCGTCTATATTAGACGAGGTGGGAGAAAAGTACAAGATGTAGTTGTGGCTGTCAACAGACACCCAAGATAATGGGGCAGGATGCAAAACTCTCGATTTGCCAATACTTTACGAACGGGAAATCGGCGCCGGCGCCGGCCGCTCTCCCGACCAGCCGGCTCGCCGAGCCCGTTGATCTTCCGAGGGTTTCGCCGTCCGCGACCCGACGGCAAAATTTTTCGAAATTTTCTAAAGCCTTCTTCTCCCCTGCACGGGCGAGAGGATCACCTATGTCCCGATTCGCTGAAATTTGACAAGGTCAAGGGGTGAAAGCGTTTTATTGTGATCATTTCGTCTTGCCCTTGCCGGAGAAACATCGCTTCCCCATGGCGAAGTATGCGCAGCTGCGGCATCGGATTGAAACCACATTGCCCGAGGTCGAGCTGTTGGTGCCGCCGGCGATCGACGACAAGGCCCTGCGGCGAGCCCATGACCCGCTGTACCTACGTCGAGTGATCGACGGCGCCTTGGATCCCAAAGACGTAAGACGCATGGGATTTCCATGGTCGCCCCAGCTGGTGGAGCGCTCTCGCCGGTCCGTGGGCGGCACGGTCGCCGCTTGCAGGGTCGCCGTCGAGGAGACGGGCATCGCCGCCTGCCTGGCCGGGGGAACCCACCACGCTTTCGCCGACCGGGGCGAGGGATTTTGCGTCTTCAACGACGCCGCGGTGGCCGCCCGCAGCCTGCAGGCCGAGACCGCCGAAAAACGGGCTTCCATCGAGCGGGTTCTGATCGTCGATTGCGACGTGCACCAAGGCAACGGCACCGCGGCGATCTTCGCCCGAGATCCGTCGGTCTTCACCTTCTCCATCCACGGTCGACGAAATTACCCTTTTCACAAAGAGACGAGCGATCTGGACATCGAGCTGGAAGACGGCACCGGCGACGCCGAATACCTGGATGCCCTCGACACCTCCCTCGATCGAATCCTGTCGATCTTCGGTGCCGACTTGGTGATCTATCTGGCCGGAGCCGACCCCTACGAGCACGATCGGCTCGGCCGCCTAGCCCTCACCAAAGAAGGTTTGGACCGTCGGGATCGCCTGGTGCTCGACCGATGCCGGGATGAACGGCTACCGGTCGCGGTGGTCATGGCCGGCGGTTACGCTCCGGAGGTCGAGGACATCGTCGACATCCACTTCAACACCATCCGCCGGGCGGCGGAGCTCAAGCGGTCGAGCTGAAATCCCCACCGAATGCTCCGACCGCGTTTCCGACCCGACTCAACCTTCGTGGGGTCGGGGCTTGCCCCGGGCTTGCCCCCGGCCGTTCTGCGTGCTCATCCAACTGAATCCTTGATCAATTCCCCATAACCTTCCCGAAAGGTCGGATAGCTGGGAACGAATCCAGAGGACCGCAAGCGGGCGTTGGAGCAGCGTTTGTTGGAGCGCATGCGGCGGGACGTGCTCGACGGAGGCTGCTCGGCGCCGGGGGGCGCCGGCACGCCGAGCTGCCGCGCCAGCCAACGCTTGACCACCCCATCGGCGCTCGGCTCGTCGTCGACCCCGAGATAGATTTCTTCGGCATCGTCGAGCTCCGCCAAGTGGATCACGGCCCGCGCAGCGTCCTGGATGTGGATGCGGTTGGTCCAGATCACTGGATCGTCGTAACACACCGCCTCTCCACGACGGACCGAATCCAAGAGCCGGGTCCGTCCCGGACCGTAGATGCCCCCCAAGCGGACGATGCTGCACCCCGGCACTTTCGACCCCAAGGCAACGGCCTCCCCCTCCAACAGCCGACGCCCGCCGAAGCCGGCGGGCTCCGTGGGCGAGGTCTCATCCACGATCGAGCCGTCGCTTTGGGCATAGACCGAGGTGCTCGACACGTAGACCAGCTTGCGGGGCAAGCACTGCCGGCGCTCCAAGATCGCCAGCAGATGCGCCAGGCCGTCCACATAGGCGGCCCGGTACGCTTCGTCGTTGAAGCCCGAGGCGGCGGCGGTGTACACCAGGGTGCCGAGCCCTGAAAGCTGCGAAAACGGCAGGCTGTCCAAGGAGTCGGCCTCCGTCAGATCCGCCTGGACCCATTGGATCGGTAGGGCCGGATCCCCCTCGGAACGGCGCAGACCCCAGACCTGCATCCCCCGCTCCGCCCATTCGAGACCGGCGCGGGTCCCCAGATCTCCACAACCGGCGATCAGGATCCGTCTCGAATCAGTCCCCGGGCTTTCAGCCATCTTGGGCCCAATCCCGCGGCCTCAGGTAGTCCCGGTAAAGGGCAGCCTCAGCGGTTCCGTCTTCCGGGCTCCAGTCGTATCGCCAGCGCACGTCCGGCGGCATGGAAACCAAAATCGACTCGGCACGGCCGCCCCGTTCGATGCCGAAGCGGGTGCCGCGATCGTAGAGCAGATTGAACTCCACGTAGCGGCCTCGGCGATAGAGCTGGAAATCGCGCTCGCGATCCCCGTAGGGCATGTCTTTTCGCCGTTCGAGAATCGGTAGGTAGGCGGGCAGGAACGCGTCGCCGATGGAGCGGGTCAACCCGTAGGCGTGGTCGAAGTCTCCCTCGGAGTAGTCGTCGTAGAAAAGGCCGCCGATGCCCCGCGGCTCCTGCCGATGGGGAAGGAAGAAATACTCATCGCATCGGGTCTTGAAGCGCGGATAAATGTCCGCGCCGAAGGGCTCACAGGCGGCCTTCGCCGTTTGGTGCCAATGCACGCAATCCTGATCGAAGCCGTAATACGGCGTCAGGTCGAAGCCGCCGCCGAACCACCACACCGGATCCTCTTCGTCTCCACCGGCCAGGAAGCAGCGCCAATTGGCGTGAGTGGTGGGAGCATAGGGATTGACCGGGTGGAAGATCATCGACAACGACACCGCTTCGAAGGTTTTGCCCGTGAGCTCGGGCCGACGCTCCGTGGCCGCTGCGGGCAGCTGTGCTCCCCGGGTGTGGGAAAAGTTGATCGCCCCACGGTCGATGACGGTTCCACCTTCGATCACCCTCGGGCGGGAAAGGCCCGTGGGACGTTCGAAACGATCTTCATGGAACCGCGCGGTCGGCTCGTGGCCCTGGATGCCCGCGCAGATTCGATCCTGAAGATCGGTCAAATATGCTCGGACCGCGCTCAGGTCCGCGATGGTTGAAACACTGCTCATATCGTGATTCCTTTCCGGAATTGATCATCTGACAATCCTTGGCTCGCTGCGTCGGGTCAGCCGGAAGTGACGGTCCATTCCGCGGCCAGGGTCTCCCGGGCCGCCCGATCGGCCGACGCCACCGCCGCTTCCAATCCGACTCCGTCGAGCCAATTTCCGGCCACGTGCAGGCCCATCAGCCGACTGAGCCGGCTGCGCAGCCGATCGACCTCCACCCCGTGACCGGGGGTGTATTGGGGAATGGCCCGCTGCCACCGACACACCAGCTCGGCGGTGGGCTCCCCCTCTGCTTGCAACAATGTTCTGAGCGCGCCCCGGACCCGAGCCACCAAAGCCGCGTCGTGTTCCTTGGCCGCGTACGGGTCTCGGCTGCCACCGACCATGGTGGTCAGGGTCACCTCGCCCTCGGGGCAGCGACCCGGGAAGATGCTGGATACGAAGAGCACCCCGAGCACGTCGTCCACCAAGCGGCTGTCGCCGGCGCACAGCAGGCCGAACGCGTCCAGCGGATGTCCGACATCCTGCCGACGAAATCCCAAGCCCACGGTCGCCACGTGCGGATGGTCGAGGCCGCGGAAGAAGCCCATCTCCGGACCGACCCAGGGCTCCAAGAGATCCGCCGCCGCGGATGCCGGAGTGGCGACGATCACCGCGGCCGCCAACATGGTTTCCGTGGCCCCGTCTTTGGACTCGATCGATACTCGCCAATGGGAGCCGACCCGGCCCATGCTCGTCACCCTGCGGTCGCAGCTGAGCTGAGGGCCGAGCTGCTCGGCCAACGCGCGGGGCAGCTCTTCCAAACCTTCGGGAAAGCTGATCAGCGGGGCCGGGCCTTTGCTCGGCTCCTTGCCCTCGAGCTCGGCTGAGCGCCGTTTCTCTCGGCGTTGCTCCACAACCGCCCGAAAAAGACTGCCGTGGGCTCGCTCCCAGAGGGCCAATCGGGGAAACGCATCCACCCCGAGCCGATCCAGGCGTCCGGCGTAGACGCCGGAGACAAAGGGATCCAGCAGCCCGGCGGTGGCTTCTTTGCCGAGCCGTCGCCGGCCGAACGATTCCAGGGTTTCCGGCTCCCGATCCCGCTTGGCCGGAATCAGCGGCTCGAGCAGGAGCCGAGCCCGGCCGGCCCAGCTCAAGGCGGAGCAAGTCAGCAGTTGGGGCGGTTTCTCGGGCAAGGCGTGCAATCGGCCATGACGCCAAACCAAGCGACGGCCGGCTATGTCCGCGCTCAGCACCGCCCGGGAACGCAGACCCAAATCGTCGATCAAGGCGGAAAGGTGCTCCGCGGTCGACATGACCGTGGTGGGGCCGTGCTCAAAGAGGTGACCCTTTCGCCGGCTGCCGGCCACCGTGCCTCCCACTCTCGATGAAGCTTCGAAAATCCGCACATCCGCACCGGCTCGGGAGAGGCGAAAGGCGGCCGTCAAACCGGCCATGCCCGCTCCCACCACCACCACCGGGTATTGGCTGCGGATGACGTCGACTCGGCTCACGGCTCCGCCTCTCCCGCGGCCAGGATCTCCGCCACCGACCGGGGCCCGGGTCTGGATTCCGGACCGAAGACCTCGGTCCAGAATCGAGATCGCTCCTCGCCCCCGATTCCCGTGGATTCGGCTTGAAGCTCGGCGATCGGTGCCGGCAACAAAGCGATGGTCTCCTTGCCGATCTGCAGCATCAAAAGCTCGATCTGACGCTGCCACTCCTGGTGATCGTTGGACAATATCTGACGCAGGCGACGCCGACCGTTGAACGCCGAGTAGAGCTCTCGCACGTCATCGGGCATGCGCGCCCACTCACCGTCTTCGGGCGGACGCACCCAACAGGGCACGTAATTTTCGAGATCTCCGAGGTGGGCGAAGTGGTGTCCTTCCACCTCCTGCTCTCGGGTCGCCTGTTGCCACAAGAGGTCGTCCAAGCCTGCGTCTTTGCGCCGCGCGTGCAAGGCTTGACCATAGTGCACGACCTCCACCAGACCTTGCTCGTAGAGCTCGTAGGAGGCGGTCAAAAACCGATAGAAAGATCCGTGCACCGCCCCGTAAAGGGCTTCGAGACGACGGACGCCGTCGACCTCGCTCAAAATCCGTCGAAGCCGCGGTTTCATGTCTCCCTCTGGCATTTCGCCGACCCGCCCGAGCACCACGTAATCGTCCACCAGGACTTGGCGGATCCGTCCCACCTCATCGACCCAATGGCTGCCTTCGAGGGCTAGCCCCAGGGTGGCGATGGGCTCCGCCAGCAGCTCCTCTTCCGGTGGCGGCTCGGCCCGAAAGAAGAAAACTCCGTGGTCCCAAAGGAAGATGTCGCAAATCACGTCTTCCAGGTGGTATCGCAGGGTCCGTTGGATATCCGCCGGCTCCATCAAACCTTCGTCGCGCAAAATCGAGCCTAGGCGTCGACCTTGCTCGCGGCATAGAGAGAGGCAACGGAACAGGGTGTCGTGGTCTAAATAACCGTTGAGCAGGAGGAACTGCCCGTAGAACTCCGACGGGTCGTCGGTCAGGCAATTGACGATCTGGCCGTCGCGGAAAGAGACCCGCTTCTCACGCCCCGCCGAGCGCAGCACCAAGGTGCCGGTTCGGCAGTCGTTGTGGGCCCAATGCAACAATTCGGCGACGGGAAAGGAAGTCAAACGTCCGGAAAGCTCCATGGGCCGATCCTATCCCCTTCCGCGACCGATGTACCCACCTTCCTGGGTGGCCGGGTGGTTGGGCTAAGGATGAGCGATGACCATGAGGGTGCGGCCTCGGCGTCGGGCGCAATCCATGGCCAGCTGTAGATTCTCCGGATCCAAAGCCGCGAAGCTCTCGTCGAGAATCAACAAATCCGCGTCTTGGAGCAAGGCCCGGGCGAGGAACAAACGGCTGCGCTCGCCGTGGGAGAGCTGCCAACCGGTCTCCCCCACCATTTGCTGCAAACCGCCGGGCATGCGGGCGAGCAGGTCTCCCAACCCCAGCTCTCGACAAACCGCCAGCGCCTCCCGAAAATCGGCGGACGATGCGGGCCAGCCCCGGCCCATCAGCAGATTGAAGGCAAAGGTCTCGGTCAGCACATGGTTGTCGTGAAATTGAGGCACCAACACCACTCGACGCCGCCAGGCATCTAGGCCCAAAGAGCGACGATCCACACCGCCCAGGCTCAGGGTGCCCGCCGTCGGCTCGCGCAAGCCCACCAGCAGGGCGGCCAAGGTGCTCTTGCCGCCCCCGGAGGGCCCTTCCACCAGCAGGTGATCCCCCACACGGACGGTCAGATCCCCGTCCGTGATCACGGGGCGACCCCGGTCGGCGTAGCTGAAGGCCAATCCCTTGGCGTGGATCACCACCGGGGCGGGAGCGACGGCGGAACGATCCTCGGCGGATTCTCGGTTGGCCTCGGCCCGGGAGCCTGCTAGGGCCGCCGAGCTTTCCAAAGCCAGCTGGGGCAGACCCCGTTCCTCGGCCCGACCGCCGGCGCGGAAGAGTGGCTCGACCCGCGACCAGCTGATCCAGGCTGCGCCGAGGGTGCTCAGCCCGCCGGTCAGGCCGGCCAACACCCCCTGGGTCAGCAGAATGCCGCCGATCGCCAGGGCCAAGGAGCCGCCGGCGCCTCGCTCCAGGGCCAGCGCCGGGGACACGGCCAAGAGAGCCAGGAACATCCACGACCGGGGTAAGAGCAGCAGGCGGATCACCGCCCGATCCAAGGTTTCGAGGCGGCGCAAATATCCCTTCAGCTCCAAATCCTCAGCGCGATGGGCGTGGCGCTCGGGCTCCTGGGCGAGGCGCGTTCGGTGCCCGGCCATTTTCTCCACCAAGTCGTGGGTCATGGCCAAACGCTGCCCGGTCCAGCGATCGAGGGCGTCGCGATAACGCCATCCCGCCCACGAGCCGAAGAGCAAGACCACCACCAGGATCCCCATCAGGAGCCCACCGCCCAACCCCTGGCTCAAGACCCACAGGGCAAAGGGCAGCTCGATCAACGCCGTGAGGGTGGTCAAGCCGCCACCGATGGCTAGGCTCTCCACCGCCTCCGCTTCGATCACCCGGCCCAGGGAGCTGCCGGCTCCCTCATGACGCATGGCGTCACGATCCAGGCTCAAGGCGCCGTGCAGCAATCGCCGTTTGAGCTCGCCGCCGGCACGGATCGACAGGCTGCCCATCAACCAGGAGGCGGCCATGCGCAGGGGCACGAGACTCAACAACAGCAGGACCCACGCGGTCATCCAACCGGCCGCCAAGGTGCCGCCGAGCGCGGCCCGGCCGATCAACCACCAAGAAAGCAGCCATAGGGCGTATTGGACCCCGTGTAGGCCGACCAACGCCGCGAGTCGACGAAAGGTGCCGAGGCGGGACAGGCGCTGCCGAAAGTCCGTGCTGGGGGACGGCCGCAGCAAGTAGCCCACTTCGAGGGGTGTCTCCGCCAGACGTTGCACCAACAGCGCCTCCGCCGCTTTCGCTCGCCGGGACGCCGGCACCTCGGCCCGCTCCAACAACCTTTCCACCTGAGGCCGGTGGAGGGCGTCCAAGGGCTCCTTCAACCAAATCGTCAGCCGATCCTTCGGCACGGGGTAGACGCCGCCGTCCGGTGCCAGGATCCGCACCTTGGGAGCGAAGAGGCTTTTCGTAGCTCCGAGCAATAGGATCCAACCCTGATCTCGGGTCGCTCCAGCCGCTCCTTCCCCAAGGCATCGCCCGTCGCCGGATCCGATCCGCAGAAGGGCCGGCCCCGCGCTGTCGACCAGCGCGTCGAGCTCGCCGTAGGCGCCGGTGATCTCCTCCACCTCGAGATCGTGACCCCCGGCCACGGCTTCAATCCACTCGCCGAAGCGCCGGGGCTCCTGCGGTTGGGGGATGGACGCTTCCACCGGTCGAGCGGAACCTAAGGAGGCTTCCTCGGCGAGCAACGACAAACCGCGCCCCAAATCCTCTAGCCGCCAGAGCAAATCGGATCTTGCCGAGCTCATGGCGGGCCCCCAGCCTGGTCGGCTCCTGAGGTGTCGGCTCCTAAGGTGGCGGCTGCTGAGGTGTCGGCTGCTGAGCCCTCAGCTCCTGTGGTGCCGGCCCCGGCTTGGACCACCGCTGTGCCTCGCTCCTCCAAACGGCCGTCACCGACCCAAAGATGACGCCAGCTCTTTTGGCGCCAGCTCCGTTCCGATTGGGCCGCCCCGTCCATCAAACGTCGATAGACCGATTCTTCCTGTTTCAGCAGCTCGCGCGGTGGGCCGTCCTCCACCACCCGCCCGCCGTCGACCACGAGCACGCGTGGAAAATCGACCGTATCGGCGACATCGTGGGTCACGCATAAAAGGGTGGTGGCGCCCCACACTCGCCGCGCCTCGGCCATCAAGCGCAGCCGAGCCCCACGGTCGAGCCCTCGAAACGGCTCGTCGAGCACCGCCAAGCGAACATCGGCCCTGCCGAAGGCGCGCCCCAGCCGAACCCGTTGGCCCTCGCCTCCGGAGACCAAGCCGCCTCCCTCGCCCAGCGGGGTGGAAAGGCCCTCGGGCAGACGCTCGATCACCGTGTCGAGGTCAGCCCGCGTCAAGGTTCGGGTCGCGGCCACCGCCCGATGGGGCTCGATGCCGTAGCGCAAATTCTCGAAGAGACTGCGATTCCACAGTTGAACCGCCGGATCGACCCAGGCCGTCCGACGGCGCAGTCGTTCTTGCGCGGCAGCATCCAACGGCCTGCCGTCGACTCGAAGGAAACCCGCCGCCGGTTGATGCCAACCCAACAGCAAACCCACGAGGGTCGATTTGCCGGCACCGGACGGTCCTACCACCGCCACGTGCTCGCCGGCTTCCAGCTCGACCGAGACCCCGTGCAGGATGGAGTGCCCGCCGGCCACCACGGCGACGTCCGAGAGCTGCACCGATACGCCCCGCACCGACTCGCCGTGTTTCGCTCCCTGGGCCTCCGCGCCGACGAGCTCCGAGGGCGTCACTTGTTTCCGTCCGGCATCCTCAGGCACGACATCTTCCGGTGCTTCAAGGGGCTCGATCCACCTCAACAGGGTCGAGCGCAGGCCCGGAAGAACTTGGATCGCGTTGAATATCTCCGTGCCCAGATCGGGCAATCGCAACGCCCAATACACCAACAAAAGGGCCCCACCGCCGAGGCCGGAGCCCTCGAGATGGCTGACCAACAACCAGGCCGCCAAGCCGAACCCGACGGATAGCTGTAACCCTTGGCCGAAGACCGAGAGGCTGAGCACGCTTTCCGAGGCGGTCCGCCACTCCTTGAGCAACGCCTCATGCTCCCGCCGCACCGAACGCTCGGCGGCGTGAGCACGGATGACGGTCAGCCCCAACAAGCCGTCGAGATAAAAGCGGGACAGGGCTCCGGCATGGCTGCGCGCTTTGAGATCCCGTTCCGCCAAAAAGGGGTACATCATTAGGGGCACTGTCACCGCCGCCGTCGCCGCCGCCAGGGCCACGGGCCACACCGTCGGATCGAGCCAGACAATGCCCAAGGTGGTGAACAGCAGCTGTGCGCCGCCGCGACACAGACGCTCGGCGACCATCGGCACCTGACGCAATCGATGCACTGAATGACTGCGCTCCGCCATGTCGGAAATCAGCCGACTGGCGAAATATTGATTCGGTAGACGGGTGATCTTGTCGAGGAATCGAATTCTCAGCCGGACCTCGAGATGCCGCCCCAAGCGATAGATCCCTTGCAGCGTCGGCAACCGGAGCAGCCACAACACGGCCCCGAGACCCAACCACATGGCCACGGCCTTCCACCGCTCCGGCGGTGAGCCGAGCAAGGGACCGAGCTCGAAAATCGCTCGAAACACGAGCGCCTCCAACATCACTCCCCCGGCGGCCACCAGGGTAGAAAAGAAGAGCAAAGCCGGAAGCCCTAAGCCGTCTTCTTTAAGGAACTTGAGCAGGCTCTTCCACGGCGAGGGAGACCCTTCTTCAAGGGCCGCGATCAGCTCTCGGGAAAGGGGTGGAGCGTCCGGCTGCGACTCGGTGACCAGCTCCCCGGTCGAGGAGCTCGCCTTCAAGATGTCTTTGGCGCCGCGGACTCGAACGAGGACGACCCCACGCAGCAGCACGGATGCTTCGGAAGCCTCACCGTCACCCGACGGCTCCGCTTCCTCGACCGGCACCACGGACCAATAGGGCCTTGGGATCGCCTCGCCATCCCATCGGGCCTGCTCCATCAGCTCGGGCAGAAGTCGCGCACAATCTCCTTTCTGTGCTCCCCCGGCATCGAGCAGGGCTCGGCACAGGCGAACCGCCGCGTCGAGGCAAGCCAACGGTCGCCAATCGGAGTCGGCCAGCGCGGCCTCCAGCAATTCGTCGACCTGGGCCTTGGCGATCCCCAGACCGCGGAGCCGCTCTCGCAATGGCGATAGGAATTCGTCCGTGGACGCCCACTGCCGCCACGCTGCGGCCGGCACCTTGTGCTCGTGCAAGAAACAGCGATCCAAAAATCCCCGGCCGCCTTGCCAGACCCTCCCGGTTCCCGGGTCCATGATCTGCACCCATCCGGATCGGCCGGAAGCACCACCGATATGACCCCAGACGACCACGAAATGGGTATTGCCGTTCGGCAGCCGGACCACCACGATGGCCGGCAACGCCGCCGCCGACGGCACCAACAGATGGTCGAGGGGAATCATGATCTGCTCGGCGTCGAGGCCCAGCTGCTTGGCCACCTCCTCCAAGCTGTCGATGGACGTACCGTCGACATCGGTCTGGCAGGCTTCCCGCAAACGTCCGTAGCTGACGCGAGTGCCGAAGCCTTCCAGCAGCGCTTTCAGCGAGGCCGGGCCGCAGTCCATGGCCGAGCTTTGGATCACCTCGGGCACGATCCACCGTCGCTTCGAGCGGGTCTGGGTCGTGGCGGCTCGGGTCGAGGAGGCTGAGGTCAAGGGCCCGCTGCTCCCGATTCGAAGCGCCGACCCGCCAGCCGCAACACCAGCTCAGCCGGGGCGACCCGTTCCACCTCTACCTCCACGGTGCCCGGCAGACCGTGCTGCAACGGCGCGTCGGTTCCCGTCTCGGCGTCGGGGATCAGCTCGACGCGAATCCGGCCGCTGCCGGGCTCCGTCGCCACCTTCGAAACCGTCGCTCGAAGCCGTCCGAATTGGGTCCAGGGAAAACCGTCGAAAGCCATGCTGGCCTTTTGTCCTTCGCGGATCCGGCCGACCGCCACCGAGGGCTCGAAGTCGGCGATCACCCGGATGTCGCCGGCGGGAATCACCGCCCCCAACACGTCACCCGCGGCCAGCACATCACCGGGTTGCACATCCACCAAGCGACCGATCTCGCCGTCCACGGGCGCCGTCACCTGATAGTGCTCGAGCTCGTGTTGCCAATATTCGATCTGTGCTTGCGCCTCGGCGATCACCCCTTGCTCCTGGGCCAGGCTCGCCTCCAGGGCCCGAATCCGCACCTCGGCTTCCGCCATCTCCACCCCCGCCTCGCCACGGCTGCGGTCCACCGCTTGGGCATGGGCCTCCGCCGCCGGCTCCAGCTGGCTCACCTTGCCTTCGGCTCGTTCCAGCTCCGCCCGTCCGAGAATCCCCAGCTCCACCAAAGGTCTAAGCCGCTCCACCTCGGCCTCCGCGTCCCGCAAGGCGGCGATCGCCTGCTCTTGACGCGAGCGAATCTCACCGGTGGCCGAGCCCGAGGAGCTTTGGAGCTCGGCCTTGCGCCCCAGCTCTCCGCGCAGCTGGCCCTCCAGGGCCTCCAGCCGTTGTCGCGACGCCGCCAAACGAGCTCGCTCCTGGGCCAGCTGCCCGTGCAACGCCTCGTCGTCCAGGATCACGAGGCTCTGGCCTGCCTGAACCTGATCCCCGAGCGCCACGACGACCTGCGACACTTGGCCGGACACCGAGGCCATCAACCGGTGGGGTCGTCGATCCGCCTCCAACCGGGCCGAGCCCACGGCATGCACCGCCAAGCGACCGAATGAAAACCAAACCAGCCAAAGCCCGAAGAGCGCCAGGGTTGCCCCGAGCCCCCAAAGAGTCCGCCGGCCGCTCGGGCGATCCAGCGACCGCAATGTGTGAGAAAAAGGTGTAGCCACGGCGAGAATTTACCACGGCCGGGAAGGTCGATGGGGCCACGCCAATCTCTGCAAATCAGACCTTCAATCTTCGTCGAAAAACCACCCCGAGGGCAGGGTCATCACCCACGGTGTTTTCCTGCTAGCATGAGACAGATCGACTCTCTCAGTTATTCCAGTCCAGAAGCGGCCTCCTCCAACAAATTGAAGGCCCAGCGCCGTGAGCAGCCGGCTTCGACTCGTCGAGGGACCGCTTGGAGCGGTCCCTCAGCCGCGCAGGCAAGGAGAATGATGCGCTGGAGTTTTCCATGATCGGGATCGGGACCCAGGTCGGCCAATACGAGGTCGTCGAAAAAATCGGCGAAGGCGGAATGGGTGTGATCTATCGCGCCTGGGATAAAAAACTTCTGAGAAACGTCGCTTTTAAGGTCCTGCCGAGGGACACCTTCGTCGAAGAGCGCCACCGCAAACGCTTCCTCCGCGAGGCGCGCCTCGGCTCGGCCCTCGAGCACCCGGGAGTCGTTACGGTTTTTGATTTCATCACCCACGAAGGCTGCGACGTCCTGGTGATGGAATACGTTCAAGGGAAATCCCTTCGTGATCTGCTCAAGAATGGCCCGCTCCCGTGGCAAAGAGTCGCTCGCTACGGTCTCGGCATCGGCGCCGCAGTCCAGGCCGCCCACGAGCGAGGCATCATCCACCGAGATCTAAAACCCGAGAACATCCTCGTCACCCCGGACGGTCGGCTGAAAGTTCTCGACTTCGGGATTTCCTCACTGTCCCGGGGAAGCGAGCAGATCAAGAGGCTCACCACCCTGCCCTCCAGCGAGGATCTGGACCGTCCACTTCCCGGAACCCTGCTTTATATGTCTCCGGAGCAAACCCTCGGTGAGCCGATCGACCCCCGATCGGACCTCTTTACCTTCGGTGTGCTGCTCTACGAGATGTTGAGCGGAAAGCAACCCTTTTTCGGAGACACGGCGCTCGCCTACCTGCACCGGCTTCACTACGCCGACGTCGAGCCGATCGACCAGCTCTGTCCTGGAGTACCCTCCGTGCTCGTTGAGCTGGTCTCGGCTTGTTTGCAACGACAGCGCAAAGATCGCCCACCGGACATGAGCGCGGTGCTCTCGCGATTGAACGATCTCCAAGCCCCCGAAGCCGACGCCCTCGCGCCGTTGTCGCGAACACCGAGCCCGCGGAGAATCCGGGCTCCTTTCGGGCTCACCGATTTTCCGCGGTGGAAAAAGCTCGCCGGTTTGACCCTCGGGCTTCTATTGCTCACCTCCGGAGGTCTCTTCTGGCACCAAGAGCGATCCTCCGTAGGCGTCGACGAGACCTTTGCCTCCTCTCCGACTGCATCTCCTTCGACCTCATCCACTTCGACCGCATCCCCTTTGGAGAGAGATCGAGATCCGATTTCGACCTTCGAGCTCTACCGACAAGCCTGGAGCGATCTTCGGCGATTCGACCGCCCGGGCCGGCTCGACCGTGCCATCGAGGGCTTCGAGCGGGTGGTGGCGAGCGGCGAGATGCGGGCCGCGGCTCAAGCCGGATTAGCGCGGGCTTACTGGCGACGGTACCGCTGGAAAAGCTTTGATCCCCATTGGCTCGAACGGGCGACCGCGGTTGCTGAACGCGCCGTGGAGCTCAACGGAGATCTCGCAGAAGCGCGAATCAGCCTGGGGTTGGTGGAGCTGGAAAAAGGCCATCACGCAGCGGCCGAAGAGCAGCTCCAGCACGCATTACGGCTGGATCCGGAGAATAGCGAAGCCCACTTCGCCCTGGCGCGGATGCACATCACCCTCGGCGATGACGAGGCCGCTCAAAAAGCCTTCAAAGCATCCTTCGCAGCCGGCAAAAACGACCGCGAGCTGCACGATCTCTGGGGAAGCCTTCACTACCGACGGGGCCGGTACCCAGAAGCCGCGCTCGCTTTCGAGAAAAGCATCGAGCATGCCCCCGACAGCACGGTAGGTTATCGCAACCTGGCCGCCGTCTTTTTCAAGTTGGAACGCTTCGGTGAGTCCGCCGCCGAGCTGCAGAAGGCCCTGGCCATTGAGCCGTCCCCAGACTTATACGCCAACCTTGGAACCCTCTACTACTATCAGGGTCTCTATGCCGAGTCCGCCGAAGCCTTGGAGAAGGCCCTTCATCTTCCAGGTGGCACTCATCGCTACATCAATTGGGGCAACTTCGCCGATGCCTGTCGACAAGTCCCGGGACGAGAAGACGAAGCGAAAGACGCCTATTTGCGAGCCTTGCAAATGCTCGACGAGATACTTCGGGACGGCGGGGCTCTGAACGCCGCTCAGCGCAGCCGCAGGAGCCTGTACCGCGCGCGAAGCGGTGATACCGAGGGAGCCCTCGCGGATCTCAATGGGCTAGAAGATGCCGACTGGGAGCAACCCGACATTCTCTACCGAGCGGCGGTGGTCCAAGAGCTCTCCAACCACCGAGAGCTCGCCTTGAACACCCTTGCCCGAGCCCTCGAGGCGGGCTACCCCTTGGGCGAGGTCCGACGAGATCCGGACTTCATTGCGCTGCGCGACGACGTGAGCTTTCACCGGCTATTGATCGCAAGGCAGAAAGAGGCCAGATAACCAATGGAAAGGAAGATGACATGGCGAATTTCGAATGGGCTTTTGCCTTCAATTGGGAGATTCCGGGAACCCTGCTCTACCGATTCGTGGAGGTCACAGAAAACGGCTCCGACTCGATTTTGGTTGAGGGCGCGGCCCTTTCCGATGGGCGATTCTTGATCGATAAATTTGCCAAATCCAACGACACCTTCCGATTCCAGATCTATGAGTGGACCACGAAGGACACCGAGACTCCAGAGAGTCTCCATTCCAAACCTCAGAGCTTTACGGTCCTGACGGAGAACTTCGACCGCTACGACCTCTTCCGATCGCTGCCGAAGTTCGAGAGCGAAGCCTTTTACGACACCGCTCAGCTGGTCAGCGGAACCAGCCCTTTCGAAGGCCTGACGAATCTCTACAAGTGGATCAAGGATCCTTTCGACCAACAAACTCACATGATCGCCCAGCTTTCGGAGCAGCAAATCTTCAGGATCCGGGCCAGAATCGTGGTCCCCTCACTTCCCGAAGAGGCGTCCCAGGGTCGAAAGGCCCGAATGTACTTCTTCGATCCGGAGATGGTGGTCGGCGACGACGGCGGAGAACCCATTCCTCCCGATAGCTGAGCTCAACGCAATCCAAGGGCTTGCATACGACGTTTGAGCCCTTGTTTCGAGACTTCCAGCTCGGCGGCCATGGCGACGATATTGCCGTCGTGGCGCTGGGCGGAGGCCTCGATCTCCGGCTCTTCCAGGTCCGCGGCTTTGCGCACCCCCGGGCAACGGTCGACCAAACCGTAGAGGGAAGTCCGAGAAATACCGAGGGCTTCGGCCGTGGGTTTTATATCGAAGCTGTGGGCCCGGAGAGCCCGTAAAAGCTCTTCGTCGTCGATTTTGCTCGGATCCTGGTAGCTGCCGGCCGGAGCGCGACGCCGTCGCTCCGTTTCTCCGGCGCCTTCGTGGGAAGCGCCGACGGCCCCCGGCGCGGCCTGCAAGCCGAGCATCTCCACCAACCAATCCACCGGCTTTAACGTCGGCTCTTGCCTTTGGCCCACCACCAGCCGACTCACGACGTTCTTCAGCTGCCGCACATTGCCGGGCCAATCATAGGCCGCGAGGGCCGCCACCAACGCGGCGGACACCCAAGGCGTGCCAAAGGGGCCGAAGCTCTCCAGCTTCTTCGATTCACCGAGAGCTTCCAATTCGAGAGCCAGGAAGTGGAAGAAAAGTCGACCGATATCCGCACGTCGCTCGCGCAGCAAGGGAAGACGGATTTCATAGCTGCTCAGGCGATGTAGCAGAGGCGCTCGAAAGCGCCCCTCCGCGATCGCCGTCTCGAGATCGGCATCGGTGGCGGCGATCACCCGCACCCGGACCCGACGCGGGGTCTCACTGCCCAAGGGTTGGATCTCGCCGCTCTCGAGAACCCTTAGGAGAAGCCCCTGCACCTCGACGGGCAGCTCTCCGATCTCGTCGAGGAAGAGCGTGCCGCCGTCGGCCCGCTGGAAATACCCGGGTTGGGCTTGGCGAGCCCCGCTGTGGGCACCGCGAGCCGCGCCGAAGAGCTCGGCCGCCGCCAGGGTCGGCGGAATGGCCGCCATGTTGAGGCTTAAGAAAGGCCCCCCCGACGTCGGCCCATGGTGCTCGAGGGCCTTGGCGACCAGCTCCTTACCCGTTCCCGAGGCACCCCGCAGCAACACCGGCAGGGAAATGCCTTTGAGCCGTTCGATCTCCCAACGCAAGCGCAGCATGGCTGGGCTTTCTCCCACCAACCCGAAGCTCGGAGGGCGCTCGGTCACCAACCGCAGACGGTGTAGGAGAAGCACGATCCGCCCGCCGAGCAGGAGCACCGCTCCCCGCGCCAGCTCGTCCGCAGCAAGCTCTCGACGGCCCTTGACCACCTCGCCGTTCACCTCCACCCGGGTGCGGCTTTCGCCGGTTTCGAGGATCAGGCCTCCGCCGTCTCCGGCCGAGCACAAAATCGGGTTCCGGCTCAAACGGGGATCCGCCAAGGGGCGACGCAGTCCGCCGGTCGGCTGGACGAATTCGGGATCGAGCCGCGATAGCTCCGCCACAGCCCTGGCACCGGTACCCGACGCAATGGCTAGATCCGGCCAAAGCGCCTCTTCCCCGACCCGATGCGGATCAGGGTGAGCCAGCAGCGTCAAGCCCGGAACCTCGAGCACGGGATTCTCTTCGGTCCGTTGAGTAGCGGTTCGGGTGTCGGTTTCCAAATGCCGGCGCCAAGCCTCGAAATTATCCTGAGACATGCCCGAAGCATACCACCCGGAATGGACTTACCTTCGAGCATCGAGACTGGCTCCTAACCCGGGCTTGCCCGGCAGAGACGGAAGGAATAGGGAACGGCAGACGCTCCCATGCCCCCGCCGGTCATCCAAACCTCGCCGCTGCGAATGCCCCAGAGGTCGAGACGGGTGGAGGACATTTGGAGATCGAAGGGTTCCAGGGGCTCACCCTCCCGTGCTCTCCTGACGGCCCCCACCCAAAGGTCGAGACCGATTTCAAAAACGGCCTCGACACCGGGAGCGAGCCGGCGCACGGGAATAACGGGCCGGCCGTCCCGGGTCAAAAGGCAACCGATGGCCGACCCCTTCGTGCCGTTCGCGACGACGATCGACGTCGCGCTCATCGCTGCTTGAGGATGCCAACGAGGTCGTTGTCCCCGCCGCTCGATGTAGGTGTACGACCTGCCGGCTCGCACCGAAATCCGCGGGCTGTAATTGCCGTAGTCATCCACGAGCCCCAGCTCCAAATCGGCCGGCACACGGAAAGGATGGCTCCAATCCACCGGACAACGCCGGATGACTTTCCAGGCGATCACCTTGCCGTGGGGATGAGCATGATCTTTGTGAAAGAACACCACATCCGGCCGACACAGATCGAAGGCTCGGTTGACGAATTGGAGATGGGTCATCTTTCGAGCTTTTCACGAACAGAGGAGAGCGGCGGCTCAACCCGTTACTTCTTGGCCTTGGATGCGGCGGTCTTGGTCTTTGCGCGCCGCCCTTTCGATGCGTCGACCTGCGTTTCACCCTTTGGGCTCGGATCACTGTCGCCATCTCCACCGGCCGCTTGCCCGGGCGTGCCCAAGAGTGGGACCTCGAGAATGCCACCCTCAGCGTGGTGCGTTTGATCGGGGAGGCCGTATGAGATATTCACAAAGACAACGACATCCGTGGGACTCGCCGGCATGAGACGCAGCTCCAAGGGGCCCTGCACCGTGAAATCCCCACTCGGCGAGAGCGTTGTTTTTTCACCGTTCTGCACAGGCTCGAAGATATGGTTTTGAGTCGCGCCCGTTTTGCTCTTGGCGAAATCCGTCACCGTGATCGCGAGGGAAACCAATGCCTTTTGGTTGTTGTACGTCGGGACCGCCTGGATCTCCACCCCGTTGTAGGGGGGTTGAGTCCGCGGGGGTTTCACGAAGTCGCCGGATTGCCACTGATAGGAAGGTTTGGGGGGCGGGGTGGGTGAGCCGGGCATAGGGAGCTCCTCAGGTAGACAATTGTTTTACTTAAGATTTCTTTTCGAAAGATGGACGGCAAACGATAAAATCAGAATCGATGGGATGGACGTCGAGCGGCCCTGAAACGGGCCGCTCGACCACCCGTAAGCGTTAGCCTTCAGGCTACTGCACGTTCTGAAGAGTAAATTCAAACGGCGAGGCATTCGGCCCACCACCACCGCCCGTGATCACGATGTCGGCGCTCTGGATGCCCAAAAGATCGATCTCGGTGTTGATCTGCGAAACGATCGCGGAATTCATGATTTTGCCCTCGACCACCTCGGAAACGGCGCCGATGTAGATCCTCGGCTTGAATTCGAAGACGGCCTTTTGCTGCGGGGAGATGTTGGTCTTCGTGGCCAGCAATTTGCCGTCGCGATAGATGTTGGCCGAAATGCCGCCGTTCAGCAGATCATTTCGAACCTCCACCTCGGTGATGGCGCTCGCCGGTGTCGCGCTCAATTGGAGCACATCGCCCGACCCCGAGCGAACCATGTCGTAGGCTTGACCGTCGTAGGCCTGCATTTGGGGCGTGTGATTTCCGAAAGCGTCGCTGGCGGAAACGAAGAATTCCAGAGGATAGACGAAAGGGTGGTTGTCGCTGATTCCGAGGTTTTGAACCACCCGCCAAGCCACCGCCAGCTCACCGAAATTCTCCGCAACGTTTTTCTGAAAAATCACATACTCGGTGTTGTTGACGTCTTGCGACTGGTTAATAAGGTTCAGCTTGATTTGGGTTAGCGGCATGGGTCTCTCCTCTGCTCCTGAGTGTTTTCCAGGCGGCTTCAAAAACGTTTTCGAAGGATCCACCTGATTGTCGGTCATGCTTCGTGACTTGCCGACCTTAGAGAGCAAGGGCCGTGCCAGGACGGAGGCCCTCTTTTCCGGGCGCTGGTAAGCCCCAGCTCGATGTCTACAATGTCGGGAATGTCCAGATGGCGGATGTCGGGGGATGTCACGGCGATGCTAAAGGTGGCCGGCACGTCCGCACACGGCCTGAGACGGCAACCTGAAGGTGGATTGCATCTTGCAGTCTTGCACCCATGAGGCTTCATTTCAGCCCCAACCGTCACATGCATCCACCAAATTAGGAGAACCGAACATGAGCAGTCAGTCGTCCTTTAGTTTTCCTCGAATCCTGCTGAGCAGTCTTCCGATCCTGTCGCTCAGCCTCGTGTCCTGCACCCAAGCCCAAATCGCCAACTCCGGCACCTCCTGCGGACCCAACCTCACTCCCTTGGAGATCAACGAAAACACCACCGTCTGCGTGTTGGCCGCCGATTCAACCGCGAGCTCCGGACAAGATCCGAGCCCAGCCGTCTTCACCACCGACCAATGCCCGAACGGCCTCGGCACGATCGATCCGGACACCCAGACCTGTTCCTTCGAAGGTGGGTTTAAAGGAATGAAACAATTTCCAACCGCCGGCTCCACCTACTTCACCAGCTTGCCTTACAGCAGCGGCGCTTGTTTCCTCGACGTCACCGAGGACTACCTCAAAAAACTCCTAGGCGTCGAGACTTGCCAAAACAACAGCACCAACGGCTGCGCGGGTCTCGCGGCGGTAAATCCTGTGCTCTTCGGGTACACGGTCTTGGCTCCCGAAGCGGTCGGCCTCGGTATTCAGCGCATTGAGGTCACCGCCGGGGGCAGCGGTTATAGCCAAGCCCCGACGGTTGAGCTGGTCCGTACCACCGACGCGGGCAGCGGCGCCCAAGCTCAGGCGGTCGTCCAAGGGGGAAAGGTCACCGAGGTGAAGATTCTCAATCCGGGTGAAAACTATCTTTTGCCGCCGATCGTTCGCTTTCAAGCCGTGGACGGAGGCAGCGGGGCCGAAGCGGAGGCCCACACCAAAAGCCTGGGCGGATGGGGCTGCACGGACTCGGGAGTCCCCCATGGCGGCAGCATCGCTCCCTATCGACCGAGCGGGGTTGCTTACAAGCTCACCGGACCGTCCGGCAACGAGGCGGTGGTGGCGGTGGTGGACCGTTGTGGCGGAACCGTGCAATTTTCTTCCAACGGTCCGGTGCACGAAAACCCGTCGAGCTGTGCCGGATTCCAGAATCAGCTCAACGGTGAGGACTGCGCGTTTTCGGATGGGCCCAACAATAGCTGTGGCTGCGGTGACTCCAATCTCTCATTCCAACACCCCGAGGATTGGAATCTATGGACCCCCTGGGCCCCCGGCTTCGGCACCGCTCCACCCCTCTATCCGACTCTGACCCCCAAATGCGATTCCAATCAATGCGTCGATTGGTGTGCCGGTAACAACCACCCCCATTTCGACCTCGACCAGAAGACGTTCGCATTCCTATGCCCCGAAGGCGACGGCTCGTGCACCTTGAGCAAGGTAGAGCCCTTTGTCGTGCCGTCCTTGGATCCCGAAGCTGCCGGAGGTCCACTTCCACTGGTGGAGTGCGACGTCAATGCCGGGGTTCAGCAATGCTGCTCGGCCAGCGGCTGTGGCGGAAAGGTCTTATCGAACCGGGATGCCCACAATTGCAAGGTGAAGAGCCGCGGCAAAAGCTGGCACAGCGCTGCCGGAGACTGTGTGAATCTCTGACCCGAACGGCCCGCTCCGCGGGTCAACCCTCGATCAAAGCGTGGGACACGCTCAACGTGGCGATATACAGCAACATCACGGCCGCAGCCGCGGCCGTGCGCAAGAGGATCGATCGGCTCTCGGTGAGCCGGAACGCCCACCACGCGGAAGCCCCGAGGATCGCCTCGGGAATCAGCACGTAGAGGGCAACGGGCCCCCATGCCTTGACGCCCACGGGATGCCACACGGGAATGAGGGTTAGGGTCGCCTCGGCGATGCCGAAGATCAGCACCGACAACGCGGCGCTGCCGAGCGCCGCGGATCGGGTTCCCCATCTTTGCGCCAAATCCTCGCCGAGACCGACGATGAGGAAGAGCGGGGTGATCCACAACAAACCCATGAAGGCGCTGACCGGCCCGAGCTTCGGGAATTGGAGGTCCGGGAATTCCAAGGTGCCGAGCACCTCGACCAAAAACCAATCGGGAAAGATCTGCATCCACGAAAGGGGAAAGAGAAAACCCCAGATCCGAATCCAGCGGGGCTCCACGCACCGAACCGCGAATAGCGGCAGGGCGAGGTTGTAGAGCACGCCGGCGATGAAGAACCGCCAACCCATGGGGACGGAGCTCGGCAACAGCACGAAGGCGCCGCCGGCCACCGCGTAGAGCCCATGAAAGACCCAAATCCTGGAGTCGTTCATGGAGACACCGTCTCGATGTGAGTCACCATGCCCGGATTATAAGTGGATCTTCCGGAGCCTCGCCCAATCATTGGGGCCGAATGGGCCGGCGCCCGGGCGCGTACTCCTCCCATACCCAGCACCCAACATCCTTGTACCCACCAGGAGCAACTATGGGACCCCAAAACGCCGGCCTCCCTCCCCAGACCGTCTTCGTCTTGACCATCTCCGCTTTGACCCTCGTCTTCCTGACCGCCTGCCACAAACCAGAGACCGAAACCCCTTCCTACCCCTTGGAACGACTGGAGCCGGCGGCCTCAACCACTCTCACCACCACCGAGCACTCATTCTCGGTCCAAGCCGCGATCGCCCCCCAAGGCTTCTTCGACGCCCATCCGGTCTACCTCGGACGGGGGTTCATCGAGCAGGATCATCAACCCTCCGCCACACCGTCCGTGGTGCTCAGCCACGGGTTGTGGGAACAGCTAGGGGCCTCCCCGGGCGCGGTCGGCTCAACGGTTTTGCTCCACGGTGAGCAGCATACGATTCTAGGCATCACCGTGAAGGATCCGTCCCTGGAGGCAAAGGCCGACCTCCTGCTGCCCCTCTCCGGGAGCTGATAACATCGAGCTGCTCGATGACGCCACCGCTTCTGTCCGTGCCGACCGCTTTGTCGTCGGCGTTTCAGCTCCATTGCGGCTCAGCATCGACATTCAAGGGGGGATTGCCATGGGGGACGTCGAGGGCGCTGCACCCGCCGACACCTCGTTCCAAAACAGCTCGTCGCGTTCGGAATTGGACGAGATCATGCCGCGGATGTACGAGGACATGCGTGCCCTGGCGGTGCATATGTTGAGCGATCAAGGTCCGGTGGTGACCCTACAGCCCACCAGCTTGGTCCACGAGGCCTATCTGCGCTTGCTGGACCAACGCAAAGCCGACTGGCAAGACCGGCTCCATTTCTTCCGCATCGCCGCACGGGTCATGCGCCGCGTGCTCGCCGACCACTGCCGCGGCCGACTGGCGGACAAACGGGGAGGCGCGGCGGTAAGAGTCGAGATTTCCGGGCTCGACATCGGCGACACCCCTCGTCCCGTCGACGTGTTGGCCGTGGACCGGCTGCTCGACGAGCTGGAATCTTTCGATCCCGAGCGAGCCCGAATCGTGGAGCTGCGTTTCTTCTCCGGTTTGACCTTGGAGGAAACCGCCCAAGCCCTCGACATCTCAAAAGCGACAGTTAAACGGCATTGGACCGTGGCCAAAGCATGGTTGGCCCGCGAGCTGACCCGCTGAGCCCCCTGAGCTGCGATGGACGCCGACCTGCGACGACACCTCGAAGAGATCTTCCTCGAAATCGTCGACCTGGATGAAACCGAGCAACAACAGCGAATGTCCGCGGAGACCCCGGAAATTGCCGAGGAGCTGCGGCACTGGTTGAGCGCTTATCACCGCGCCGGCCCCCTGCTCGAGCAAGGAGCTCTGGCCGCCGTGCCCGACATGGAGGACCGTTGGAGGACCGCCACCCCGGGCCGGCGGATCGGCCCCTATCGGGTGATCTCGGAGCTCGGACGGGGCGGCATGGGAGCGGTGTACCTGGCCCGTCGGGACGACCCCAGCTTTCCCCAAGAAGTCGCGGTCAAGCTGATCAAACGGGGCATGGACAGCGAGCAAATCATCCGCCGGTTCATCACCGAGCGCCGGATTCTCGCCGATCTCATCCACCCGAACATCGCCCGGCTTTTAGACGGCGGCTCCACCGAGGACGGCCGTCCCTACTTCGTGCTCGAGCACATCGCCGGTCGTCCGATCACCGAGGAAGCCGCGGCGCGTGGGCTCGGCATCCAGGCCAGACTGAGGCTCTTTCTGAAGGTTTGCTCGGCGGTGCAGCACGCCCATCAACGGCTCATCGTGCACCGGGATCTCAAACCCGCCAACATTTTGGTCGATGTCGAGGGGGAGCCCAAGCTGCTCGACTTCGGCATCGCCAAGCTGCTCGACCCGGCCTCCGACTCCCCCAGCTTGACCGCGGGCGGCTCTCCCCTGACCCCTGACTACGCCAGCCCGGAGCAGTCGTCCGGCGAGGCCGTCACCACGGCTTCCGACGTCTACAGCCTGGGCGTGCTGCTCTTTGAGCTGCTGACCGGCCGCAACCCGCGGAAGCTTGCCGCGGGCCGCTCAGCCGCCAAATCCGTCGATTTGCCCTTCGCCTCGACGACCGCCCGCCGCCGTTGGTGTCGACGGCTGAAGGGAGATCTCGACACCATCTTGGCCAAGGCCCTCGAGGAGAAGCCCGGCCGCCGATACGCCACCGCCGCGGCGCTGGCGGACGACCTCACCCGGCACCTCGACCACAAACCGGTCTCGGCCCGTCGCCCGACCCGGCTGTATCGATGGAGCCGCGCCGTGACCCGCCATCGGTGGGCCACCGCGGCGCTCGTCTCCGTGGTTCTATTGTCGGGTGCGGCCTTGCATCAAGCCTTTGAGCTGTCCCAACGGCAAGAACAAATCCTGCGCGAGCATCGGCGGGCCGAAGCCCTCTCCGATTTCCTCAAAAGCCTTTTCAGCGCCGCCGATCCGGGTCAAAGTCGAGGCGCTTCCATGACCGCCCGGGAAATCTTGGACATCGGCGCTCGCCGACTGACCGCGCCGGCAGCTTTCTCGACGTCCGGAGCCGTGGCGGCCGACCCGGACACCCGTGCCGCCCTGCTCAAAGCCATCGGCGACGTATACACCAGCCTCGGCCTCTACGACGACGGCCGGCGCATGCTGGAGCTCACCGGCAAAGACCTCTGTCGAGATGAAACCTCCCTCGAATGCGTGGAGCTACGCATCTCTTCGGCACGGGCGCTCGCCGGTCAAGGACGCTACGGGCAAAGCGAGCAGCACCTGGGACACGCTTCGGCGGCCGTCCGCGATGCCCCAGGACCGCGCCAAGCCGCCGCTCGCCTCGAAGCGCTCAACCTCTCCGGGTTGATCGCGGTCGAAACCGGCCGTTTCGACGACGCCGAGGATTTTTTCGACCAAGCCCTGGCCTTGGGTCACAGCACCCCCGAAACGCCGACCGCCCTGATCGCCGAAACCCTCAGGTCGGTCGCCAACCTGGAAGCCGAGCGCGGACACCTGAATCTCGCGACCGATCATCTGCGGGAGGCCGTCACTCTCTTTCGCTCCGCCCTCGGCCACGATCACCCCGATACGCTCCGGGCTTGGAACGATTTGGCGACGGTGACGTTTCAACGCGGGCATCACTCCAAAGCCGAGGAGCTCTTTCAACGGGTCCTGCGAGCTCGCATCCAGCTCTTGGGCCCCGAGCATCCCGAGGTCGCCCAGGCGATGAGCAATCTGGCCGTTGCCCAGGAAGCCCTGGGACGCCTGCCGGAGGCCGAGACCTCCTTGCGCCGTGCTCTGGCCATCCGTGAAACGTCGGGCACCGTGTCGACCCTGGGCACGGCCCGAGCTCTCAACAGCTTGGCTGCCGTGTTGAGACGCCAAAAGCGCTTCGACGAAGCCGCCGAGCTCTACGGCAGGGCGGTCGACACCTTGCAAGCCGGCACCGGGCCCGACCACCCGGAGCTGGCCAACATCTTTCGCGGTTGGTCTTCCAACGAGAAGCGCCGGGGCCACTCGGAACGGGCCGAAACCCTGGCCCGCTCCGCTTTGGAGGCGGCTCGCCAAGCCTTTGACGAACCCCATGTGGAAATCGCCGACGCCTCGAGATGGCTCGCCGACCTCATCGCGGCGGCGGGTCGGCTCGAAGAAGCGGAGACGGTCTATCGCGACGCGGTCTCGATCGCTCGCCAACTACCCCCCGAAGACCACCCCGGTCTCGCCGCGGCGTGGGTCGGCCTCGGCACCACCTTGCTCGGGTTGAATCGACCGGACGACGCGCTGCCTTGGTTAGAAAGAGGACTCGACCTGCGGCTCGCCGGCTTGCCCGCCGACGATTGGCGAACGGCCGTGGCGCAGGCCCGATTGGGTCGCTGTTGGCTGCTGCTCGACCGCCACGACACGGCACGTCCTTTGCTCGAAGCGGCCCGGGGCGTGCTGCTCCGTCGCCTCGGGCCCAAAGCCCAAGACACCGTCGCGACGGTTGCCGCGCTCGAGGAGCTGAACGCGAAATTCCCCCGAAGCGAGCCAAAGACTAGAAGACGAGAAGGCGACCGAAAAGAGCCCGACAAAAAATAGCAGCATCAATTTGAGCCCTTTTCCAACGGCACGGCGCGTAGTGGCCAAAGCGATCGATCGACCGTGAGGTCGGCACCACTCACACCCGAGCCGAGGAGCTCAAGATGCGCACCCCAAACTCGCCGCAATTTCTTTTCCTGCTGATCGTCTTGGCTTGCCTGCTCACCGGCGCGGCTCGACCGACCTCCGCTGATCTGAGCGAAGAGGTCCGTGTGCTGCTCCGACACCTGGATCCGGTGATCGAAGGTTTCACCGCAGCCGAGCCTTGTGGTCTCGAGGGCATCAACCCCAACGTCACCGGGCGGTGTCTTTCGATCAGCAACGGTGGCGACGATGAGCCTCTCGAGCCGTGCACCTCCGGCAATCTGACGACCAGCGAATCGAGCACCGGGGCCTCCTACCGAGCTGAGCTCCCCCATCCGTCCAAAACCGAAAACGCCGCTTTGTGTAGCCCCACGGCGCTGAGCCTGGATCTCTGGACCGTGAGCCGAGCCACCGGGGCGGGCGGCACGGAAGCACTGACCGTCGTGCCGACGGCCAGAGAATTGTGGACGGTGCCCACAGTCAGAACCTCGTGCGGCTCCTGGCAGCTCGACATGGTGATCGACCCACCGCCCCTACAAACGCCGTCCGCCCTGGTGGTCGAACGGGATCTTCCCGACTCCGAGCACGGTTCCGCGAGCGGCATCCTCAGCCTGGGCATTCGTTCCAGATTCACCCGGGCGGACGGTGCCATTGTGGAAATCCCGAGCCTGATCGACCTCGACCTGACCGGTACCTGGAGCCGCGAGCCCGCCGAAAGCGGATCCGAGCCGTTCCGAGTCGAGCTTCTGCCGGCGGCCCCCTCTTCGTCCTGCTGGCAGAGCCGGTGGATCGACGGGCAGCCCGTGTTGATCAACCTATGCCACGAGTCTCTTTGCTTAGACGACACGCCACCGTGCTCGCCTTGGTGCGTCGAGCCCGGCGTCTAGTCCGTCCCTAGCTCCAACGGCTCTCGGGGAGGGACCCCTGAGCCGGCCTCTCTCGGAATCAGCAGTTTCCCAACGGGCCCTTGTGCCCATTCGATAACCCCTGCCTTGAAAAGGAGATCGTCATGTTTGTTCCACAAACCCCGACCACGCCTTCGAGCTCGCTCCGCCGGCTGACCCTGGGCTCGGCCGTCGCCCTGCTCACCGTCGCACCCATCCATGCTCAACCCGCTCAATTGGTCTACTCCATCGATTTCCAAGGGCCGACCGCGGGCACGGGCATCAGCCCCGCGGACGTCCTGCTACCGGGCCCCGCGATCTTCGTCCCCGCCGCGGCCTTCGGTTTGGTGGCGACCCCGGCCACCGGCCAAGTGGAGGTCGACGCGATCTCCAAATGCTCCAAGACCCTGTGGCCCGGGGTCATCGATCTGGTCTTCACAGTCGATGAGCAGGCGGCCGGCATCAACTCGCCCGGCGCGCCGGACGTCGCCTCGGAAGGGACGTCCGGCAATCAACAAGCTTCCGCCGACGTCTTCGCTTACCTCAAATCCGTGGGCAATCTCGGGATTTTCGACGGCGACGGCCTGGCGCCGTTTCCGGGTCCGGCCTTGGGGCTGATCGAGCCCAACCCGGCGATCTTCGGCTTGCCGGATCAGGGCGACACCGTCGACGGCCTGTTCTATGAGAATCCCTACCATCAACGGATTTACTTCTCCCTCGACGCCGCCTGGATGGATCCGCTCGAAGGCTTTCCCGTCAACAGCGGCACCGCCGCGGTCAACGGCGTCGCCCCCGGTGACATCCTCGTCTACGTGCCCGGAGCCACCCCCGCGTCCACGGTCTACGCCGGTTACCAACAGCTGGGCCTCGGTCCCAACGACGACGTCGACGCCCTCATCGTGCACGACAGCGGCAACGGCATCTTCGACCCGAGCGTGTGGCCCTGGGATTGGTTCTGCGGCGCCCAAACCGACATGTTGCTCTTCTCCGTCCGCCGCGGCTCACCGATCATCGGCACCCTCGACACCCTCCAAGGCTTGCCCATCGAAGAGGGCGACGTGTTGACGGTGATGAACGGCGGCGCCACGCCTCCGGGCATCCTCGTCGCGGCGGAATCCCTGGGTCTGCGCACCGTGCGCGGCGGCTACAACCTACCCTCGGGTTTTGCAGACGACCTCAACGGCATGGCGCGGCCGGTGGATCGAGCCCAGCAGGATCACAGCTGTGATCCCATGCCGTTGCAATGACTCCCGAATAGCGAGGTCCATGACACAATCCGCAGCCATGAAATGGCTGCGCAACTTTCCCGCTGTGTGTCTCCCTGCGACCCTACTGCTCCTGATTTCATCCCTCCCGGCCGCCGCGCAGGAAGCACCGAGCTTCGACGACTCGACCACTGTGGTGGTGGTCGAGGTGCCGGTGAACGTGCACCTCGACGGCAAAACGGTTCGCGGTCTGACCCGCGGCGATTTCGAAGTCCTCGAAGGGCGCCAACCCCGGGAGCTGGTGGGATTTGAGGTCGTGGACCTCGCCATGGAGACGGGACGATCCACGGCCCAGGAGTCGAGGCCTAGGATCCCGATCGCCGCTCGCCGCCACTTCCTGCTCTTCTTCGACCTCACCGCCGGCGGCCTGCAAGGGCTCCAAGGCGCGCGCGATTTGGTCGATTCCGGTCTCCATCCCCAGGATTTGGTGGGCGTCGGCGTTTATGGTCGAGCGGGAGCCGGTCTGTTGTTGGGATTCACTCCCGATCACGGGCAGGTCCTCGCGGTGCTCGATCGCCTGGGCTCGGATTTCGACACCTCCGACGGCAAAGATTCCGAGAAAGATCCTACGCTCCTGGCCCGTCGGGATCCGCTACGCCTCATGCCCGATACCCGCGCGATCGATATCGCCCGCGAGGCCTTGGAGATGGACACGGGCGGCCGGGGTAGCGGGGCCGAGGTCTACTTTGAGATGAATCGCTCCAACATCAGCCAGGGACGATCCCGAGCGCGGGCCGAGGTGGGACGTTTTTCCGAGGCCCTCAGCACCTTGGCGGATGCCACCGCCAGGATCGACGGCCGCAAATTCCTGGTGCTCTTTTCCGCCGGATTCGACGACGACGTCTTTTTTGAGGAAGAGACCCTCACCCGCCGATCCCTGCTCGACAGCCGCCAAGGCTCGACCGCCCTGCGGGATCTCCAGCGCATGACCGATCGCTTCGTCAAAGCGGGCTGGACGATCCAGAGCGTGGATTCCGCGGGCCTTCAAGAGGGGCGGAATCTCTCGGGAGGCACCAGCCTGGCCCTCTTGGCCAATGAAACCGGCGGCGAGACCTATCGCAGCTTCAACCACCTCAGCGGTGCCATGGACCAGATGCTCGACAAAACCTCGGTCACCTATTTATTGGCGTTCCGAGCGGACAACGTGTCCATGGACGGCGCGTTTCACAAGATCAAGGTGCGGCTGCCCAACGGCCCCCGAGGTGCGCGCTTGATCCATCGGCCGGGTTATCACGCGCCAAAACCCTTCGATTCGGAGGACGAAGGGGCGGACGCCACGGCCGATCGGTTTTCCGTGGCCGAAATGTTGCTTTCCGGCGAAAACAGCGGCAGCTTCAGCGTCGACTTCCTGCCGGTGAGCTTCCGCCAAAAAGACGCAACCCGCACCTTCACCTGGATCCACGCCACCGGACTCGAAGCACTGCCGAGCGACCAGCCCTTCAACCTGGAGCTCTTCGCCTACGTGCTGGATGCAAGCCAGAGAGTCCTCGACTTTTCGGTCCGCTCCTTCACCCTCGATCCGACCAAGGCCGGACCCCGGCTCGTCGGCGGTGGCCTACAGGCCTTGATGGATTTCGACCTACCCGCCGGAACCCACGATCTCCGGCTTTTGGTCCGCGAGCCGCAATCGGGCCGACACGCCCTGATCCGAGCCCCTTTCGAGGTGCCGTCCTTGGAAGAGACAGCCCCCGCCTTGCTGCCGCCGCTCTTGCTCGACGATGAGCTGAAGGGAGTGGTCGTGCGTCCTCAAGCCGACGACGGAACCTCGGATGATTACCCCTTCATCGCCGGCGAATCCGAGCAATTCGTGCCCGGTGTCCACCCCGCCTTGGCGCCCGGCAAACCGGTCCGCGTTTGCCTGATGGGTTACCACCTGACGCGCGCCGATCTGACCCTGAATATCGAGGTCTACGACGTCACGGATCTCCCGGCTGGAGAGCGCATCGATCAACAGCGGGTAGAGCTCGTAGGTCGCAGCGAAACCCGAGCCGACGGCCTTGACCGCCTCTATTTCAACCTGAATACCGCCGGACTCGCCAGCGGCAACTACGAGCTTCGGGCTTCGATCGCAAATTCCGGCGATGGAAGCTCACAAGTGGTCGCGTCGCCTTTCCGCATCGGCGGCTGACGCACTCCTCCGTCGGCGCCTCCTATTCGTGTCCCCAAGGGGCAGGCGGTGCATCAACGGCGGTGCCGAGATCGAAATCCACCTGAAAATGTCGACCGGGCCGCCGCATGACGTAAGAAAAACGCTCGCCCGGCACCAGCTCAAAGCTCCAGGTATTGGCCACCGAGTCCGGCAACCCATGTTGCTCGAATAGCTGTCGGGAATACTCGTCCACCGGGAAGTATTGGACCTCCGCGGACCCCTCACCGTTGGACAACCCGCCATAAAGCGTGACCTCATCCTCCGTACCGTCCTCGTGGCGATGGTCGTGCTGCAAATGAACCACGCCGGCCGCTTCTCCTCCATCGCCCTGCCGGCGCGTCAGCACCCAAGTCCGCGATCGATTCGCACCCACATGAAAGGGAATCTCGATCCTATCCGGCTCACATCGCCGCACATGCATGGTCATCGTCTGCTCAGCGAATCGCGCGTCCACCTCGTCATTCGACACCAAACGTCCCGCGAACGCTTTGCCACAAAGCGCCTCGATCCCCTGCCACCAAGCGTCGAGGGATGTCGCATCAGCAGCCGACACCTGCGGCGGCTCAGCGACCGTTTCCGTCGACGGCGGCGGCTCAGCCGAGGAGGCATGCTCCACCGCCGTGGGGTCACCGGCACAACCGGTGTACAACATCAGAACAAGCATCAGGAAGAACACACGCTGCGCAAAGTAGTTTTTGATCATGCCTCATTCTCTCCAACGGCCCAGAGTCGGGCAACCGGCGAGGCCGATGAGCCGCCCGTCTCCAGGGACGCCACGCCTCGCCATCCGCCCCACCGCCCCCGTAAAATCCACCCATGCGACACCTTGCCGTTTTTCTGCTGCTCCTCCTATCCCCCAGCTTGCTTGCGGAGCCGAAGGGCCCGCGGATCGACCGCTTTTACGAGGATTGGGCGGCGGCGGCGCGGCCGTTGATGGTGGATGAGGAAGTGGCCGCTTTTGAAGCGCTGACTTCGGACGAGCATCGGGAGCTTTTCATTTGGGAGTTTTGGCGGACTCGGGGCCTGCGGGCCGACGCGGGGGATGCTGGGCCGGCGGCTCGTTGGGGCGAGCGTTTCTCAGAGGCTCGACGGCGTTTCGAGAAGCTGTCCGGGGATCGGCCGCAGGCGCTTTTGAAGGTGGGGGTGCCGGATCGGATCTTCGTTTACGGCGGATGCCGCGGGGTGATCCGACCGCTGAGGATCTGGTGGTACAACAGCTGGCAGGCGAGGGAGCTGGCGGGGGAGGAGCGGAAGGGTTTTTATTTGGTGTTCGCCCGGGACTACAACGCCGAGGATGGGCTTTTCGGTCAGTGGAGCCCGGAGGTCGGTATTGGTGCCCTTTCGGAAAATGACGCGCCGTTCAGCCGACGCTCCATTGAGCAGGTGATTCAATATTCCCGTGAGCGCAATTGCTTTCGCACCGGTGAGGACGAAGCGAAGACCTTGCGCAGCGCCTTGACCCACGCGGTGGGGCCCGACACGGTGAGCGCATGGATCGAGCGTCGCGCTCCGGACCCCGCTTGGCTGGAGACCTTCGAGCGCAAGCTGAAGGCCGGGATTTTGAAGCTGCCCACCGACCATGTGGCGGTTGGGTTTCCCGGCCGGGACGGACGCAAGACCGTGGTGCTGGGACGGGTGGAGGTGCCGGTGTCGAAGATCCGGCGGGGCGACGCGGGTCAGCTCTTCGACCGCTTTGTGCTCACCGGCGAGGTCTTGCTGGGGCGACACGTCTCGGATCGCTTCGAGATCGTCTACCACTTGGCCGGGAAGGCGCCGAAAAGCGACACCGTTCAGCTGGATTTCTATCGACGACTGCGGCCGGCCAAATACATCATGCGCCTGCGCCTCGAGGACGACCACGGCTTGGCTTTGATGCGTCGGGATCTGACCCTGCGGGTGTCGGAATCGAATGAGGAGCTGAGCCCGGCCGGCAAACGCAAGATGACCGAGCTGACCAAGCGGGAGATCGTCAGCTTGCTGACCTTCCCGAGCATTGAGCTGGTGCCGCCCGGAGAGAGTCTGGCGGGCAATGTGGACATCGAGACCGTGACCCACGGTGGAAAGATCGCGCGGGTCGATTTCCAGCTCGACGGCGAGACCGCCGGCAGTGATGCGGAGGCGCCGTTTCAGACCACCCTCGAGCTGGGCGACATCCCGGCCTTGCATCGGGTCACGGCAATCGCTTATTCGGCGGACGGCGAGGAGCTGGCCCGGGATCAGCTCCAGCTCGATCCCGCCGAGCGGCCGTTTTCGGTGCAGCTGACCTCGCCCGCCCAGGGTCGGCTGAAGCCCGGCCAGAGCTTCCCGGAGCCGGTGGACGCCGTGGCCGAGGTGCACGTGCCCAAGGCTAAGCAGCTGAAGCGGTTGGAGATCTACCTCGACGGCCTGCTGTTGGGGTATTTCGACCGACCGCCCTTCCGAGCCACCCTGCCAAATCCCTTGCCTGACACGGCCAAATTCGTGCGCGCCGTGGCCGAGCTGGAAAGCGGCGGACGGGCCGAGGCCTTGGTGTCCGTGGGCTCACAGCCCCTGGAGTCCACCAACGTCCGGTGGGTGGAGGTCTACACCACCGTGGAAGACGCCACGGGTCGACCGGTGACGGGTTTGGACGCGGACAGCTTCCAGCTCTTTGAGGACGGCGAGCCCCAGGAGCTGACCCGATTTGCCACCGTGGCGGATTTACCGATTCAGGTGGTGTTGGCCATGGACACGTCCGTTTCCATGCGCGATCGGCTGACCTTCGCCGTCGACAGCGCGCGACGATTCTTCGAAACCGTGCTCACCCCCAAGGATCGCGCGGCGCTGGTGACGTTCAATCACGATCTCCGCTTGACCGTGCCCTTCACCGACGAGATCCAACCCCTGCGGCTGGGCTCCAGCGGTTTGGTGCCGTGGGGTGGCACCCGGCTCTACGACACCCTGGTCTACACCGCCGGTTATTTCGGTGGACGCACGGGACGCCGCGCCCTGGTGCTGCTTTCCGATGGCAAGGATGTGGAGAGTGATTTCGCCTTCGACCCGGCCATGGATCAGGTGTTGAGGGCCGGGATCGCGGTGTATCCGATCTTGTTGTCGGTCGCCGACGAATCCACTCGCGAGCAGCTGGGTCGGCTCGCCCAATCGAGCGGCGGACGGGCCTTTTCAATCAGCTCCGTGTCTTCGCTCGATCGGGTCTACGAGCAAATCGAGCAGGATCTGCGGTCCCAATATTTGTTGGCTTACGGCTCGCCGGAAGGCAAGGGGCGGGGCACGTTTCGTCGCATCGATGTGGAGGTCGATCGTCCGGGTCTGCGCACCCGCTCGATCCGCGGGTATTACCCCTGAGTGGACTGTTCCTCGCGCGGGCGGGGCAAGCCCCGCCCCTACGCCAGAAAAAACCAGCAGGAGCAGTGGCGACGAGCGACGACATGACTCGGCTCTACCCCTACCAAGAGAAGGCAAGCTTTGCTAGCGGACGGCCGATCCCAGCGACCGACGACGTACCGCGCCGGGCACCGGCTCGTCCTCGCGGAAGCTTTCCACGGCGGTGCGGATCAACTCTTCCACCTCGGGTTCGATGCTGCCGGTGAAGCGATACAAAAAGACGTAGAGCGCCCGATAGGTCTGCACCACGTGCAAGGCGAGGTAGCGATGATCCGGCCCGGGCGCGAAACGTGACGGCGGCAGCTCGAAAAGCACGTGACGGGCCAGCAGCGGGCCTATTTTGAACTTCTCTTGACGCAGCACTTTGGACAAGCCGGGGGGTTTCAGGACCTCCCACAGGTGACGCAAACGCCTGGCGGTGCACACCACGGCGGTGTCGCCGCAGCGAAAAGAGAAGACCGTCGCGGGTTTGCCCGACACTTCCAGGGGCTCGACCCCTGCCGGCAGCAGCATCCGCACCCCGTGCCGATGATTTCGCACCTCGTGGCGGGTGGCGGTAGCGGTGCGTTCCACGGACACCGGCGAGCGGCGAATCGGCTCGGTGCTTTCTTTGGGAGCGAGGCGAAAAAAGCTCAGCTCATAGAGCTTCCGCCAGGCTTTGGCCAGCCAAGAGATCGGCCGGACGACGAAGAACATGAACCGGGCCCGGCGCCGCATTTGCTCCATCTCCGCTTGCAGCTCCGGCGACAAGCGGACCTGCTTGGTGGCTTGCTCTTCCCATCCCGGCGGCGGAGCGCCATCGATTTCCACGCCGTGGAGATCCAAATCTCCCTCGATGGTTTCCAACGCACGGTGATAGTCGAAGTAGACCCATTGATCCCGATTCCAACCCTCCAGAGTCCCTTCGAGCTTGCCGGTTTCGAGATCGTCGTAGCTGGCGGCGGCCGGTTGGACGTCCATCAAGGCGCAGAGCTCTTGGCAGATTTCCTCCTGGAAGGGACTGACCTTCTTCATCGTCGCCGCGATTTGCGGGGCCAGCTCGGGATCCAATCCCAGCAGCTCGACCATCGACTCGGGATCCAGCGGCGGCCTCTGCTCGCCGGGCACGACCTCGTCGGCAAAGCTTTGGTGATCTCTGGGATCGGAGGAAAAGGAGCCGGCAAAACCGTGGGCATCGAAGAGGTCGACGCCCCAGACATCGCTGTCGTAGACCCACACGTAGGCCAGCGGTGCCCGCTTGGTTTGAAGCTCGCGGATCAGGCGCCGTTCCTCGCCCCAATGGCTGAAGTAGATGATGGTCCAGCGATCATTCCAGACCAGAAAGACGCTGCGTTCGGAATCACCGTCCAGGTCGAAAAGCACCGCTTCCTGGGAACGGCGAAATCCGCGCCCCAAGAGCCAACGCTCCACGGACCGACGCACCTCGGCAGGCCGGCTGCCGGGCAGACAAATGCTGTTGTAAAAGGCTCCCATGCTCTCCCGCGCGCGAAGGGCTCCAGCCCGGAAAATAGACGAGACTCGGACTCACGACTGAGACCACAAGCTGTTCGAGGTTCGGTCCATCATTGTATGGGATCCCAGCCCCCACGTCTCACAGAGGAGATAACCGGAACGGTGAAAATCGTATTCCGAGGCTCAGCGAGCCCAATAACCGGGAGAGAGCATAAAGGCGAAGCGGTCGGGACGGGCGATGCCGGCGCCTAGCATGACTTGATCCGCGGCCTCGATTTCCCGCGCCAGGCCTTGGACCAACGCCCGGTGACGCTGGACCGCGGCGGCGTGAATGACCATGTCCGCGGACTCGAACGCGGCCTCGGCGACTGCCAGCGCTTCCAAGGCCGAATCCGACTCACCGCGCAACGACGCCACCCCCGCCCGCAGGGCCGAAGCCAGGGCCAGGGGCCAGGCCGTTCCCATGCGATCCAGGCGGCGAGCATCCGCGCTCGCTTGCTTCAGCAGCGGTCGCATGTCCGCGAGACGGCCCTCTGCCTGCAGCTCACCCGCGGCCGCCAGGGCACAGCGACCGCGCAAATCGTGGCTCTGCACCCACACCATCTCGATCCGCTGAATCATCGACTCCGTCAGCTCGGGCCAACGGGTTTGGATCCGCGCCCAGGCCTCCGCTCCCTTGCCGCGGTAGAGCGACACTTGGGATTGGGCGATCAAATGACCGAAGTGCTGATAATGAAAGCCCTGCTGCGACCAAGTCTCCGACCCGATCTCCGCCGCGCCCGCGGCGTCCGACGGTCGATCCTCGACCAAGTCTTTGATGCTCTCCACCCACTGGTGCAGGTGGGTTTCCAGGTAGAGATCCTCCTGCTCGCGCGCCCGTTCCAACAACGTCGGTAGCTCGAGGAAAAGGTCGCTCCAGCGGCCGAGGTTGAGCAGCGCCACGGCCCGGAATTGACGCACCGTATCCAGCTCCCAAGTGACCCCACGCCGGTTCTCCCTCAGGTGCATCTCCGCCCGCGAAAGACGCCGTTGGGCGTCGCGCCACTCGCCTTTGGAGCACGCCAACATGCCGGCCGCCATTTCGGTCAGGCTGGAGGCATATCGCCCTTCCACCTTGCCGGCCAGCTCGCGGGCTCGCTCGAGGGCCGCGCGATCGTCCGCTCCCTCCATGGAGCCGAAGAAGACCTCCAGGGCCAGGCCCCGCGCCACCCGTTGGGGCTCCCCCACTTCCAGAGCCAGCCAAAGATGGCGGACATGGAATTCCGACGCCCGCAGCACATCGACCAAACAAAGCCCGATCACCACCGACCAACAAACGTCGATACGACGCAACATGGCCGGATCGACCTCGTGCTCCGCCTTCTCCTCGAAGTCGAAGCCGCGCAAACGCAAACGGAGGCGCCACCACCACAGGCTCAAAAGGGACCGCCAAGGGCGTGGCTCAAGCTCCAGGTCTACGGTCCGTAAGACATGGCGCAGCACCGCTAGGCCCCGGTCGATATGGCCGCTGATCAACAGCTTCTCCGCCGCAGACCGTTGGGCTTCCAAGGGATCCACAATGCCCGAGCCGACCGCCGCCAAGAGGGTCTCGGCGGCGTCGCGGCTTCGACCGGCGTTACCCAAGGCTTCTCCGAGTCGAACCTGGAGATCACTGCGGTGCTGAGGATCCGCCGGCCCCAGCTCTAAGGCCAGCTCGTAGAGACGGGCGGCGCGATCGAACGCCAGGGCCTCCACCGCCCGTTCCGCCGCGGATACCGCGTAGCGGCAAGCCCTTTGGATCTCTTCCGTGGCTTGGAAATGCATCGCCAGGGTTTCCGGGTCCGCTTGGCCGGAGGACTCCAGCGCCTCCGCCAACCGGCCGTGCAAGGAGCGCAGCCGATCGACGTCCATCAGCTCGGTCAAGGCCTCGCGGATGCGATCGTGGTACGTCTCGACCTCTTGGTCGTCGGAATCCAACAGACGCACCATACGCTCTTGACGCAGCTCCGAAACCGCTGAAATGCCGCCGCTTTCCAATCCGGCGGCTTGGCGCGCGATCTCTAAAGCCAGGGGCTGACCCGCGACTGCCACGATCTCCAACAACGCTTTGGCCGCCGGTGACAGCAGATCCACCCTGGCGCGAATCAAATCATTGACCTTGGATTCCGAATCGCCCCCGCGCTCGGATCCGCTGTGCTCGACATCCGCCGAAGCCTGCTTCTCCGTCGCCCGCGCCAGCTCCGAAAGAAAAAGCGGGCTGCCTTCGGCGTCGGACAGCAGCGCGTCGGCCTGGGAATCCTCAATGCCGCCGAGATGTTGAACCAGCTCGCGGGCTTCGAGCCGGGACAGCTCACCGAGCTGGATCTCACGCATGTCGACACCGCGCCAGGCAAAGGCTTGGCGCTGCTCGGAAAGCGCTCGCAGGAAGGTGCTGTTGTGCTCGTTTTCACTCCGATAACAGCCGATCAAAAGCAACGGCAGGGTGTCGGCGGTCTTGAGCAGCTCGTCGAGCAACATGGCGCTGTCCAAATCTCCCCATTGGAGATCGTCGATCACCAACACCACGGTGCGCCGCACCGCCAGCCTCGCCAGCAGCTCGCGGAGGGCGGCGAAGGCCCGGCGACGCAAGACCTGCGGCTCCACCAGATGACTCTCGCGGGTGCTGGGTGCCCGCGCCACGGACGGCACCCGCGCCAGCACCGGAAACAGCCGCGCCAATGCCGTCATGTGGGTGGGCAAAAGGACCTCGACCTCTTGGGTCGGCAGGCTCATGAGGAATTTGGACAGGGCGTCGATCAGGCTGTCGATCGCTTTGTAGGGCACGGACTCCTGCACATAGCAACGGCCGGACAACACCACGGCCTGGGGATCGCGCTCGACGACACGCTCCGTAAACCGCGCCGCCAGGGCGGATTTACCCATGCCGGAAGGGCCTCGAATCGTCACCACCACGGCCTTCTCGCGGCTTGCCTCCAAGGCCGCGTCGAGCTCGGCCAGGGGTTGCTGCCGACCGACGAAGGGGGTCTCGATCTCGACCGCCTTGAAGCTCGACGTGGCGGTTAGGCGGCCCTCGAGAATCGACAACGCTTCCGGGCCGGTGAGCCGATCGCTCGGCTCGGTTTCCAAAAACCCGAGACAAACCTGCTCGAGGTCTTCCGGCACCTCCGGCATCCGGCTGCGGATCGCGTCCGGGGCGATGCCTTCCTGCTTCTGGGTCAGGACCTTGATCAAAGAGCCTTGGAAGGGCAGCTCCCCCAACAACGCCTGATAGAGCATGACGCCGACGCTGTACCAATCGCTGCTCGGATTGCCCACTCGGCCATTGGCTTGCTCGGGAGACATGTAGGCCGGCGTGCCGACCATCTGTTGCTCGACTTCCGGAAGGGGTCCTTGGGTCAGCTCCGCCACCAACCCGAAGTCCAAGAGCTTGGCCCGGTCCTCCGGTGTGACCAACACATTCGGCGGTTTGATGTCCCGATGCACCTTGCCGTGCTGGTGCACGGTCTGCAGACCCTTGGCCAGCTGGGCGGTGACTGAGCGCACCCGGTCGAAGTCGGGCCGCTCGCCGGGCTCGAGCCCGTGGCGCAAGGCCTCGTCGAAGGGTGCTCCGGGGATCAGCTCCATGGAGAAGAACCACAGCTCGTCGTGGTTCATCAGCTCATAGAAGGCCACCAAATTGGGATGCCGAATATCCGCAAGGGAACGGAAATCCTTCTTGAAACGATAGAGCGCGTCCGCCTCGGCCAAACGCAGGACCTTGAGCGCCACCAAGGCATTCTCGCGCCGATCATAGGCTTCGTAGACAACACCAAAAGCGCCCGCGCCCAGGCGTTTTTGGATCAGGAACCGATCGGTGCCGAGGAAGTGATCGGCGTCCGAGACGATCCGAGGCTCGGACCCTGTGCCTGGCGTCGCTTGAACCGTGCTAATGAGAGGCTCTCCCATCGTTGCTCCCCAGAAGGGCGCTGTTGAAGCAGTGGAAAAAACGAAAAAATAACAATGACTCTAGTGATACGGATCAAACTACACAGAGTTTAAGCAGATTCAACCAAACAACCCCGCCTGGACGCGGCTCGTCCCAACGGGTTTGGCCGTTTCGTCCCAGCGGGGCTGGTCCCTGTGAGGCAGGAGACTCTCAGCTTACCGACTCGCGAATCGATCCGCTCCCCGGGCGGCGGATCCTTGGGATCGGATCGATTCGCGGCGGTTTTCCCATGTCCGCTGTCCAGACCTGATGGTTTGCCTAGGTCCAGCTGAGAACAAGCTGAGAACATGTTCTCAACAGCTGATCCAATAGTGGACCAAAATGGTCCACTATGTCAAATCCCTTGCTTCGTATCCTCTCGACGATTTCATCAAGGCGGCTTCCAGCCGGACGACCTCCAGCGGGACGACCTCCAGCGGGACACCTTGACCTTTATGGAGGTCGGTCCCTTCGGCGCCCGGCGATCACCAACGTGCCCAGCACCCGCGCTCAGTGCTCGCTTTGGTGGTGCGGGCCCAAAAAAGGTCGAGCTCGGGCTTACTTTCTAGTCTTCTTCCGGTGTTCCACGGCGCCTCGGGACCAATCGTCCCGGAAAAGGGACCCCGGGCACATCCGGCAAGAATGTTGCACGCGAACCTCTGATAGGGTCCACGAAGCGATGGGCCCTGGAGTCGGTCTCGGTGTCAATCGGCTGATGTCGAGCCGAGACCGCCGACGCTCCTTCGACCCGAGGTCCAGACCATGCCAGGAAGCCTTTCGACCCTGACACGCAATATGAGCGCCGAACCGAGCTTAGACGCCATCCCTCCATCCCCGCTCCATAGTGGACGGGCGTCCATGCCGAAAGGGCCCGAGCCCCAACCCCCCGACTCCGACGAGCCGACCGAGCCGGCGAGCCTGAGCTCTGCGGAGCTGATCCTCGCCCAGCTCGAAAGCAGCCGGCTCAACGACCGTCGGCGCTTCCGGGTGGCGGCTATTTGCGCCCTGATTTTTCACCTCGCGCTCTTCTTCGTCACGTTCCCCAACGCTCGACGGGAAGCGAAATTCGTCGGCAAGCCGGGCAAGGTCTTCGTCATGAAACAGGCGCGTTTCAAGAAGCCGCCTGCCAAAGCGGCACCTACCAAACAAGAGATCCCTAAGAAGAAAGCGAAGAAGATCCCGATTCCCGATCCCACTCCGGACGAGCCCGAGCCCATTGTGGAAGAGGAGATCGAGATCCCGGATCTCGAGCCCACCAATCTCGACGAGGTGGTCTTCGGCATCCCGGACGCCCCACCCTCGGACGGCGGCCAATTCGGGACGGGACGCTACACCGGTGACGCCCTGGAAATTGGTGACGGGGTGCCCAAACCCGTGGCGATCTCCAAACCGCAGCCCCTTTACACCGAGGAAGCCCGCCAAAGACGCATTCAAGGCGTGGTGATTCTGCAAGGCATCGTCGACGAAGAGGGCAATGTGCGAAATCTCAAGGTGGTCAAAGGGCTACCCTTCGGCCTGGACCAAAAGGCGATCGAAGGGGTCTATCAGTGGAAGTTCAAACCCTCTATTCACGAGGGCAAACCGGTGGCGGTGCACTTCTACTTCACGGTCAACTATTGGTTGCAGTAGCCCACGCACCCCGAGCCATACAAAAAGCCGCAGCGCAAAACGCTGCGGCTTTTTTTGGGCTGATCGAGCCGACTCGGTATTTATTGTCGGCCAGCGGGCGACTCGGTATCGTCGCCCACCGACGGCATCGTCAGCCGAAACGGGCTCTGATCAAGGCAAGCTGCGGAGATAGGCGGCGATGGCCAAAGCGTCCGCTTCCGTCAGCCGGAAGGGGGGCATCGGAGCCAGAACCTCCTTGCCGTCGCGATTGATGCCCGTGGTCATCAACACGACGAATTCCTCGTCGGTGTGCTGGGGCAAGCCGGCGATGCGCGGCGCCTTGTAGGCCCAATTTTCATAACCACGAGGCGTGGTCACCGGGACCGGGCCGCCGTGCAGCCACTCGTCCATCTGCAGATTTCCTTTTTCGTCGCGGGGTGAGTGGCATTGACCGCACATCCCCACTCCTTCAACCAGGTACTTGCCCCGCTCCACGTCGCCGGCTGCGGCGCCGGCGGTCGAAGGGGTTGCGTCGTCCGAGCCCGCCGCGTTGTCCGCCTCTTGGGAGGAAAGGGAGAGCGACAAGGCCATCAAGGGCAATAGGCATATGGCGAGCTTTTTAGCGATCGGCCCACGAAGGCCGAGGCTTTGGAAGAGGCGTTTCAAGGTGAGTCTCCTTCGTTCGTTTCTGCCGGGCTCCGCCACGGTCGTGACAGGCGGGGGCCACTCGGTGGCGGCTCGCTCGGGCGGCGCCCTCGATGGCGGGCCCGCCGATAGCGGCCCCTCCGAGAGCGATCTCGTGAATGACCGCATTATTTCACTGAACTCCGGATTTTCACCAACTTCATCGGCAATCGGCCTTGAATCCACGAACCAATCCTCAGGGAGACGGACTGCACGGCTCGGAGGCTAGGCAGATCCTCGCGAATCGAATCAGCAGCACCAGCGATGCCGCCAGCACCACCGTGCCCATCAAACCCCGCCAAAGACCGAGGGTCGAGGCGGATAGGCCGAGCATCGCCAAAGCCGTGGAATAACCCGCGAGACAAAGCGGGCATTTGGGCAATACCGCCAGACCGAGGCCTGAAACGAGAAGAGAGGCCGCCGCCGAGCGATCGGCGGCGGTGCCAAAACCCATTGAGCGCAACAGACGCCGCGGGTCGGGCTCCTCCGGCCGCGACGGGGCCTCTCCGTGCCTGGTCTCTCCGTGCTTGGTCTCTCCGTGCCGGTGCTCCCCGTATGGCGACGCATTCGACTTGGGAGGTCCGCAAGCGGGACAAAACGACCGGGACCCGGAAACACCCGAATCGGATGTTCCCTTCCTCGGATCGGAATCAGCTTTCGTAGCGGTCATGGTGGCGGACCCAGGCCATGGTGAACGGCAAACCGGCTTCATCGCGTCCCTTCGGCACCAGGTCCAGAAAGTTGTAGGCGCCGATGAAGACGTCCAGGCCGCGGGCGAAGGTCGAGTAGGTGTGGAAAATACGCCCCTCCTCATCCTTGTAGAAGACGCTCAGGCCCGGTGCTTCCGGCTCCGGGAAATGCTGCAGGGTGTAGTTGTAGTCCATCTCCTTGCGCTCGATCTCTTCCGGCGAGAACGACACCCGGTAGTCCCAATTGAAGTCGTTGCCCATGGACGAAACCCATTTGAAATCCCAGCCCATGCGTCGTTTGAACGCGTCCAGACTCGACAGCGATCCCCGAGAGACGGTAACCAGGGTGGTATCGCGCTGCGCCAGATGCACGATCGCCGGCTCGTAATGGTCCGCCAACAATGAGCAAGCGGGACAGCCCTCGGTCCAGTCCGGACCGAGCATGAAGTGGTACACGATCAGCTGACTACGGCCCGCGAAGAGATCCGAAAGGCTTTCCGGCCCGTCCTGTCCCTCGAAGACGTACTCTTTTTCCACCCTACGCCAGGGCAGCGACCGTCGTTTTTGCGCCAGCTCCTCTCTCAATCGAGTGAATTCTTTCTCCTGGCTCAGCAGCTCCCGGCGGGCCGCCAGCCAAGATTCGTTGGACACGATCTCCGCCTTCATGGAGTCGGAGGCATCTGCAGACCACTGCTTTTCGGACGGCTGCTTTTCGGACGGCTGCTCTTCGATCATCGGTTTCTCCGGACATAGGAGTCCCATGTGCCGTCTCGGTCGAGACCACACCCTGTCCTTCTGGACCCCTGGTTTTCTAGCTTGGGCCGACAAACGGCCCGCGGATAGGTTCGTCTAACAGGCTCTCTTCAAACTGGCTCTTTTCAAACTGGCTCTCGCCTAAAGCGTTGGGGAGATGCTCACGTCGTACCGGTCTCCACGCAGCGAATCAGCGAGCCGATGCACGCCGCCCAGCCTTCCCCATGCTCGGCCCTCAGCTGCGGATCGACGATGCGCTCGTGGGTCAGCACGATTTCGGTCTCATCCCCCAAGTCGAGAAAGTCCACGGTGACCACCGTTTCCCCCACCTCCGCGGCGGGTGGCTCCCAATCCCAGGTGTAGACCAAGCGCTGGGGCTCGACGACTTCCAGGAACTCGCCGAAACAAACGAAAACTTGGTCCGACTTCGGGTCCCGCATGCCCAGCCGATATTTGCCACCCACCCTCAGGTCCACCTCCGCCAGCGCCGTGCTGCCGTCGGGATCGGCGTGCCACCAGCGCTTGAGGTGCTCCGGTTGAGTCCAGGCGGCGAAGACCCTAGGCCGGGGCGCCGGGATGGTTCGTCGGACGACGAGCGCGTCGTGCTCAGTCTTTTTCAGAAACATGACGGGTAGTCCCCCCGGAGTCGTCGGCATCGCCGGTTTCTGTTTCCGACTGGGCGAGGTACTCGGCCAAGCTGTCGAGCTTGCTCTCCCAGAAGCTACGGTAGCGGTCGACCCACTCCGCCGCCCCCTGCAGGGGCTCGGGCACAAATCGGGCCCGCTTGCTCCGACCCACACGCTCCCGGGCCAGCAGGCCCGCTCGCTCCAGAACCTTCAGGTGTTTGGAAATCGCCGGCGCCGAGATGTCGAACGGCTCCGACAGCTCCGCCACCGTCAGGTCCCCATTCGCCAAGCTGGCGAGGATCGCCCTGCGGGTGGGATCCGAGAGGGCGAAGAAGACTTCGTCCAGTTGTTGCGCTCTTGAATTAACCATATGGTTAATTATCGGAGCCACCGGCTCAGCTGTCAAGGCTTTGGTCGTCAAATCGCATCCAATCTGCGAAATCGAGGCTCATTGGGTTCTTTTTCCTGAGCTTGGCGCCTTAGGCATCGAGGCGGAGAGATTCTTCTCCGATCCCTTCATCCATCGATTCACACCGCTCAATTCGTTGAGCAAGGAGATGCCATGTCTAATCCCAGTGTCCCCCTGTGTGGGACGTTAAAACCGACGTCCACGAAGGCTCGATTCTCACACTCTCTGAAGCGGCTCGGTCTTTGCCTAGCAGCACTTTCCCTGGGGGCTTTTGCCGCCCAGGGAGAGGTCTTGCCGCACCCGGAAAACCTGATTCCCGATTCGGGTTTCGAAGGCGGCTTGTTGCAGGATCCGTTCAGTAGCAGCTTCAAAGGCAGCCTATTCATCGACACCACGGAGGCCTTGACCGGCAATGCTTCGCTGCGCCTCACCGCCAATCACAACAACGCCTATACGGCGCCTTGGCGCAACAGCCCCGACGCCGCCGTCGCCGCCATCTCCGGCGAGCAAGCTTTCGAGCTGTCGGCCTGGGTCAAGGCCGACTCCGCCGCGAGCCAGGTCAAGATGTTCATCTTCTGCCTGGACGAAACCTACGAGTACCTCACCTATCCCTTCACCAGCCAAGGGTTTACGGTCGGTACCGATTGGTCCCCCGTATCCATGAGCCATAGCTGTCCGGCGGGCAGCAAATTCGCCAGCGTGCGTTTGCAGGTTTCAGTGGCCGGCACCACCACCTGGTGGGACGACGTCTCCCTTCGACGGATCAGCGACGGCGGCTCGAATTTGCTCGCCAACGGTGGATTCGAAGGTCCCGCGCTGATCCCGCCTTTCGCCAACGCCTGGCAGGGCTCATTGACGCGAGACCCCGGCACCAAATACGTCGGCAATTATGCGCTGAGGCACGATTCCACGAGCACGGACAGCTTTACCCTGCCCTATCGGATCGAACCGGGAGCTGGTGTGGTCGCCCTCGACGGCCAGGGGGGTGACTTCGAGCTGTCGGCTTGGGCCAAGGCGGCGACCGCCGACACCCAGGCTCAGCTGCGCATCTTCTGTCTCGACGCGGCCTACGAATTCACGTCCTTCCCGGTGGCGACCCAAACCGCGAGCCTCGGCACGGACTGGCAACGGGTCGCCGTCGAGCACAGCTGCGATCCAGCGGCGAAATTCGTGGCGGTCCGCCTCGACACGGACGGCGTGGGATCTACCATTTGGTGGGATGAGGTCCGACTCTCGGACAAAAGCGGTTTCGTCAACCGGATTCCCGACCCCGACTTCGAATCGGGCGTGCTGAGACGGCCGTTCGCCAATGCTTTCCAGGGCACGTTGGCGATCGACAGCGCGGAGTCGCTGACCGGTGACTATTCCTTGCGGCTCACCGCCACCCAGAACAACGATGGTTTCACGGCCCCCTACCAAGGCTCCTCCGACGCGGCCCTGATCGCCCTCGACGGCGAAACCCCGCTTCGGCTTTCGGCCTGGGCCAAGGCCGACGCCGCCGGCACGCCGGTGCAGATGCGCATCATTTGCCTCAGCTCCACCTATGTATTCGGTGTGCCGACGGGACTGCTTTCGGCCACCGTGGACACCGACTGGCAACGCTTGGAGCTCGAGCACACCTGCCCCGAAACCGCCGCCTTCGCTTCCCTGCGCTTGGATGTGGACCAGAACGGTCGCAGCGTTTGGTGGGATCAGATGGCCTTCGGCAGGAGCCCGAGCCACCTGGACGTGCTCAAAGAGCACTACGCCATTTACGTGGAAGCCCAAGATCAAAGCTTCGGTCAAATGCAGGTCGACTTCCTGAGCTTCGACCACTACGACGTCTCAGAGATGGCGGGGCTGAATACCCTCGATCTCCACGTGTTCGACCCGTCGGGCCAATTCGGCCTACAAACCGTGACCCTCGCCGGCCCTTCGGGAGACGAGGCGGCGATTCGCAGCGTCTGGCGGAGCTACACCGCTGAGGAGACCCAGGCTTGGAACGTCAAACGCAGCCAGGCCCCTAGCACTGTAGACCAGCTCGCGACCTTGGTGGAAAGCTCCTATTCCGAGATCCACGGCGGCACGTTCACCACTGAAGCGGTCTCTTCCTACGAGATCTCGGCCCAACTGGGCTCGAGCTCCAGCACCTATCGAGCCATGGCCTTCTGGCTGCGCAACCAGAGTAGCTCGGCGCTCGAATACCTGATTCTCGACCCGGTGCTCGTGGGCGTGGAGAACATCGAGCAAAGGCTCGGAGCCCTCGACGCGGCCATGGAAGCTCAAGCCAACCAAGGTTTCGAATACCAACCCCAGCCTACAAAATCCGGAAATCCCCAATGCAAAGCGGATCCGTTCACCAACCATTATCGGTACAACGGCCAAAGCTTGGAGATTGACTACCAAACCACTGGAGTCGCCCTGCCGACAACGGTGCGAAAAACCGACGCCCAAGGGCATACGCAAGGTAATCACTACTTCGAAGGGGCCGTAGACCTCACCTGTCAGTGCTATGAGAATTGCGACAACGTAGCCGTGACGCAGGTCAGGGACGTCAATCGCCACGAAACCTCACCCAACTACCACGCACCGGGTTGTCACGGTATTCCCTTGGTGGTGGCTTCGGATTCTTCGATTCAAACCGGCAACGACGGAAACGCGGTCTGGGGTAAGGCCGCCATGGGCTCGGCGATCGTCGAATGCAACGACTTCGGTATTTATTGCCACTGCGAAGACGTCACCGTGGGCGTGACGATTGAAAGCAATCTTCCCGGATTATTGATAGAGGGCCAGATCGGCTTCACCGCCAGCACCCAAGTGACGCCGCTGAAGATGGCGGTCAACGCCCAATGCCCGGCCTGTACCAAGCTCTTCAACGCCGACGTGACCGTGAGGGGGCTGGCCAACGGGGCCTCGACCACCGTCACCCGCAGCTACCTCGACGAAGGCCAACACCATCAAGCGTCCAAAACCGTGACTCAATTCGGAACGGAAGAGGACGACATCTCGGTAACCTTCGACACCAAAGTGCCGGACGGGGTCGAGGTGACCTTCGACCCATCGAATCCCGCTTGTGGAAAGGCGTCCTCGAACGTGCGCGGCGAGGATCTCTCCCTGACAATCCAATGCAACTCCGAATGCACGGGCACCAACGGTGGCCCGGAGTGCGATCCTGTGCCTTTGGGCGGCATGGCCTCCGGTATCGATTACGCCGAATACGTGACCATCACCATCGATGCCGACGACGGTCAATCTTCCGGCAAGCTGGTGGGCAGCAACGGTTTCTTCCCGTTGAATATGTCGGCCCACATCGGCACCGGCTTCACGGTGGAGATTCGCAACCAAAGCAACGAAGCCAAGGAGTGCACCCTCACGACCCACAACAGCGGCGTGGTGGGAGAAGCGAATACCAACAACGGCTTCTTCAAAGCGGTGACCGTGGCTTGCGAGTGCCCGTCCGGTGAAACCTGCGACGACCCCACCCCACCGGCGTGGGAAGACAGCGAGCTGCGGGAGCTGATCCAAGAGATCACCCCACCACCGACGGATCTATGGCCCTTCGACGTGGGTATTCCCGCTCCGAATTGCAACTATGAATGCCCGGAGAATATGGAGCCCACGTGGGAGTGCACGGACGTCTACGACGATGAAGGAAACTTCCTCTACGAGGATTGCACCCTCGAGCAACCGACCTGCAAATGGAATTGCGATTTCGGCTCCACCGCGGGTCCGACCATCCTCGGCTCGACCTATTTGGCGACCCAGCCCAACGGCTTGGAGCTGCTGACCATCGACGTGACGGCCCGTGACAACGAAGACGGAGTCGACGGATTCTTGATCTTCATCGACGGCGAGCTGGTCAAGGGCGTGCAAACCCCCGAGGGCGGTGCCACGGGCTCCATGAACGCCACCTTGGACGTCAGCGACTATCCGGACGGCAATCACGAGCTGGTGATCCTCGCCCTCGACGACGCTCAAGGCAACCAAACCCCGACCATGGAGGTCTTGACCTTCGAAACCACCGCCGGCGCGGGGCCGTGTGCCTCGGATTCGGCCGGCCCCGGCTTGTCGGTGCTACCGTCGGCGGGTTCCGTCTTGCCCCCGGGTCCGGTGTCGATCCAAGCCTTTGCCGACGACGAGAACCTCGTCGATCGGGTCAAGATCTGGATTGACGGACAGGCCCAAACCCTCCACTCGGAGCCCTGGATCCGCTCTTGGAACGCCACCCCCGGCGTGCACGACATCATGGTCCGGGCCTGGGATTCCTGCGGCAACTTCCGCACCCTCAGCTACCAGCTGACCGTGCAAGCGGATTGCACCAACGATTCCACCTATCCGACGGTCACTTTGGACAGCCCGGCCCATGGGGCGAGCCTGACCGAGGGAGTCGTGACTTTGGAAGCCACCGCAAGCGACGCCAACGGCATCAGCGCAGTGCAATTCAAGGTCGGCGGCACGGTGATCGGCACCGACTCGGTGGCCCCCTACACCTTCGATTGGGCGGCGACACCCGGCAGATTCAGCGTGACCGCCAAGGCGATCGACGGCTGCAACCTCGCCGCCACGTCGTCCGCCCACACGGTGACCATCACCGAGGAACCGGCGGATTGCTCCACGGACAACGTGGGACCGGTGGTGCAGATCAGCTCGCCGGTCGATGGGGGTCAGCTCACCGCCGGCCAGACTGTCACCTTGGCGGCCACCGCCAACGACACGAGCGGCGTCGAGAGGGTGCAATTCTTCGTCGACGACATGTTGTTGTCGGCGGATCTGTGGGCGCCTTACCAAGGCAGCTGGAATCCGAGCCCCGGCCTGCACACCCTCAAAGCCCGAGGCATCGACCATTGCGGCAATATGAGGTCTCAGGAGATCACGGTTACCGTCGGCGATGAGGACGGATGTGATGTCGACAGCACCAATCCTTCGGTCGGCTGGATCTCGCCGTTGCAGGGGGACTTGGTGACCCCGGGCACCGTGCAGCTCCAGGCCTCCGCGGCCGACGCCAACGGCATCGACAAGGTGCAATTCTTCGTCGACGGCAGCTTGCTGGCCGCCGACCACGATGCGCCTTTCAGCCTGCCTTGGCAGGCGGCTCCAGGGGATTACACCCTCAAAGCCCGGGCGATCGATACCTGCGGACGGATGGCGTCCTCGGAGATCTCGATCACCGTCGGTCAGGCCAACGCCTGTGATACCGATCAGGTGTTGCCGACAATCTCCGTGACCTCACCGGCCGACGGCGCGAGCTTGTCTCCGGGACAAATCGCCCTCAACGCCAATGCCTCGGACGCCAACGGGGTGGAAAAGGTGCAATTCTTCGTCAATGACGCCTTGATCGGCGCCGACTTCACCGCACCCTACGCCACCACCTGGACCGCGCCCCCAGGCAGCCACACGATCAAGGCGCGAGCCACGGATATGTGCGGCAATCTCAAGGCCCAGGAGATCGACGTCACGGTGGGTGATCCCGCCGGCTGCGACGCCGACAGCACCAAACCGTGGATCAACCTGGTGACCCCGGCCGCGGGCTCGAGCCTCAACGCCGGAACCCCGGTCAGCCTGTCCGCTCAAGCTTCCGACGACAGCGGCATCGACAAGGTGCAATTCTTCGTCGACGGCAGCTTGATCGGCGCCGACCACACTGCGCCCTACGAGCTGATGTGGAATCCCTCCCCGGGTGACCACGAGGTCAAGGCGCGGGCGTTGGACACCTGCGGCAACCTGAAAGCGGACATTCACATCGTGAACGCCCAATAAGCGGCCCTCACCCCCCTCTCCCCCCTCTCCCGGGACGGGAGAGGGGGGGATTTGATTGCTTGCGCTTCGCGCGCGCATTGGAAGGTGATTCTGAACCGTTTGGGCGTACAGTCATCGCGCGATCCCTCCCCCCCCCGAACCCGACGTCGCCGAAAACATCACAAACCATTGATTCGAAGCTACTTAACGTAGGCGAGGGGCTTGCCCCCTCCCGCCGACATCTCAGACGGGCGGGGACAAGCCCCGCCCCTACACCCTGAGGATTCCGGCTTAGAGCCATCAAAAAGGGCCACTCCGAAGAGTGGCCCTTTCCTTCTTCAGGATCCGACGAACGAATCCCGATCGATGGTAACGACTAGATCAGCCGCCCCATTGGTACTTCACGCGGGCGTAGTAGAACGCACCGTTGAAGCCGAAGGGGGAGAATTGGCTGTAGAGGTTACCGACGCCGGAACGGGCACCGGGGTTCTCGTCCGGGGTCTCGTCGAAGATGTTCTGACCACCGATGACGAACGTGGTGTGGTCGTTCCAGGTGTAGGCGGCTTCGAGGTCGGCGAGATATTTGCCGTCGTAAACGTTACCGTCCTCAGAATCGAACCACTCGTCGTAGTAGCTGACCCGGAAGAGGAAACGCCAATCACCCACGGCGTGGTTGACGGCGGCGTTCCAGCGGATCTCCGGCAGGGCCTCTTGCAGCTCCCGGATGCGGGTCTGGTCGAGGGTGTCGGGGTTGAATTTGGTGACGTCGGTTTCCGTGTAGTTGAAGATGAAGCTGAACACGGTCCGGCCGTCCATAGCATACGGCGTGTAGGTCGACACCAGGTCGAGACCGGTGGTCTCGGTGTCGAAATCGTTGGTGAAGAAGCGGAAGTTCTGCAGATTCGCGGCGCTGGTAACACCTTCGGAAATCAGCTGATCCACCTCGTCTTGGGTCAAGGAGAAGAGCTGGGTGACCGCCAAACGGTCGGACAGCTCGATGCGGAAAAGGTCCGCGGTGAAGTTGAACGGACCGCGATCGTAAACCATGCCCAAGGCGTAGTTGACGGAGGTCTCGGCTTCGAGCGGCTCGCCACCGCGCAATTGGGCGACGCGGGAGCTCGGCGGGATGGTGCCGTTGTTGACCAGATCCATGAGCACCAAGTCGAATTCGGTCGACACGTTGAACGCGTTCGACTGACCCGGGGTCGGAGCGCGGAAGCCGCTGCTGATGCTGGCGCGGAAAGCGAGGTCCTCATTGACCGCGTAACGACCCGCCAGCTTGCTGTTCATGGTGGTGCCGAAGTCTTCGAAGTCCTCGAAACGCACCGCGGCGCCGATGCTCCACTTCTCGTCTTTCGCCAATTCCAGATCACCGTAGAAGGCAAAGTTGCTGCGGCTCCAGGAGCCGGCCGCGATGTCACCAAATCCGGGGAAACCGTTGGACGCGGCGCTGAAGCCTTGGGTGGCCAGCGGACCGATTTGATACGACTCGAGCTGGCCGATGCCGATCTCGAATTCCTCATCGCGCCACTCGATACCGGCCGCGATGTTGGCCATCTCGTTGACCGCGTAGGACACGTCGAAGTTGAAATTGAGCTCGGTCTGCTTGTAGAGACCGGGGTCGAAGGAAGTCGGGGTGTTCGGACCCAAGGAGGCGTTCACCGTGTTGGTGATGAAGAAATCCACCTCATTCTGGCCGTGGCTGACGCTCAAGTCCCAACCCATGCCGTTGGCGAAAGCGCCGCGGACACCGGCCACCACCGAGGTGTCGGTCAGGTCACCGCCGAATTGCGGCGTGAAACCACCCGGGAAGAGCTCTTGGAAAGAGAAGCAATTCGGGTTGGCGAAGACTTCGGCCAAGGCCGCCGGATCGGGCACGTTGTTGACGATGTTGACCGTCGGGCAGCCGGCGGATCCGTCGAGGATGCCGTCTTGGGCGTCGAGCAAGTCGCCGATCAACAGGGTCTGACCACCGTCGCCGGAGAAGACGGCGCTACGGGTGTTCGGATTACGGAAGTAGAAACCGCCGGTCACCGTTTTCGATTGGTAGTTGGTGTGGGCGTAGAATTGTTTGCCGCTCTCGCTCAAGTGGCCGAAGTTGCCCCAGAATTTGAGGTCGTCCTCGACCTCGGGGGAGCCCCAGACTTGCGCCGGGTTGGCGACGAAGTTGTTGCCGGCGGCGATCAGACCGGCCGCGTCGTCGCGCTGCACGCTGCGGTTGGTGGGGTCGGAGGAGCCGAACTCGACACTCAGGTTGGCGAAACCGTTCTCGCCGAGGGGCAGACCCACGTTGCCGGCGAAGGTCAGGGTGTCGCCGTCACCTTCGGAGTAGCCACCGGTGCGGACCTCGACGCTGCCACCCTCGCGGGCGTCTTTGAGCATGAAGTTCATCACGCCGGCGATGGCGTCGGAGCCGTATTGGGCGGAGGCGCCGTCACGCAGGACCTCGACTTGGCGCAGGGCGATCGACGGAATCGCCGAGATGTCGGGACCTTGGGCACCGTCGGCCACACCGTTGCCGAGCCAGTAGATGACCGCCGCGCGGTGGCGACGCTTGCCGTTGATCAACACCAGGGTGTGGTCGGGCGCCAAGTTGCGAAGGTTGGCGGGACGCACCACCGTGGCCGCGTCACTGATCGGCTGGGTGTTGACGTTGTAGGAGGGAACCAGGGTGCGCAATTGGTTGCTCAGGTCGGTATCACCCTGATTGGCGAAATCGTCCGAGGAGATCACATCGATCGGCACCATGGACTCGACGGCCGAGCGAGGCTGGGCGCGGCTACCGGTGACGACGATTTCTTCGGAGAAGGTCTCCTCGGTGGCCTCTTTCTCGCCGTCCTGCTCGTCGGCGGCTTCTTGCTCCGCGCCGTCGTCTTGGGCGTAGATCTCTTGGGGTAGGCCGAAGAATAGCGGGACGATCAAGCCCGCCATCAACAATGCATCTCTAAGACTGCTCCAACTCATCTCGATCTCCTCGAAGTTCTACGCCTAGCCCTCTTCTAAAGCTCGGCGCCACGCTCGGCAGGCCCCCCGAGACGATCCCGGGAGATCCGGCCTTGGGCGAGTCACTCGGTAGGCAATTTTTACCCGCGATGAGCTCGCACTTTTTCCTTGACGTGTAAAGGTCAAGATACCAAGCGCCAGAAGCAACGTCAATGCAACCAGCGGTAACAACCACCCTCCCTCGGGAGCTCCTCCGGGCCGCCCGGTCGCGCCGAGGTCTCTGCCTGAAAACACTGGTTATAAAGGACTTCGACGGCCTACAAAGTCGACCCGAGCGGGGTCAAGCCTTGGTCAGGGCAACGTGGCCGACCACGACGTCGCGTCGCCCGACTCGAATCCGTCGGCGAAGACCACGCCCACCCCTTCGTAGCAGCCGGCATCGTGGGCAGCGCCGATCGGCCGCGCCCGACCCTCGAGGTCGTCCGGCACGTCCACCAAGACCTCGCCGACGTCCACGGCCGGGCCTTGCGCCAGGTGAAAATCTCCTGAGGCGCTGTCCACGAAGAGGGTATCGATGGTGGTCACCGCCACCGATTGCAAGTCCTGACCGGTGGCAGTCCGCCACTCGCTGAGGGTGAGCACCGAGTCGCCGTCGTCCAGGGTGAAACGATCCTCCGTCACGTTGTTGTTCGACACCAATCCGCTGACACAGGCCGAGCAAATCGACATCGCGCCCCGGAATCCATGGCGGCTGAAGAAGATGTTGTTCTTGACCACATTGCCGGTGGAGCCGTCTTGCACGTTCAAACCCCAACGGCCGTCATCGGCCACCAACACCGTATTGTTGAGCACCCGATTGCCGTTCGACGGCGCGCCGCCATCGATTTGGTAGAGGGAGATGCCGCTGGCGTGGGTGTCGTAGATCAGGTTGTTGCGGAACAGCGAATTCTGGACACCGTCGCCGTTGATGCCCGAGCCGCCCCCATTTCCATTGCCGAAGATCACGTTGTCTTCCACCACGGCCTCACTGATCACGCCGTCGCCGCCCTGGGAAATATCACCGTTCATGTGGATTCCATTGGCGTTGTTGTCGAAGATCAAATTGCCTCGGATCACCGGCCGATCGCCGCTGTTGCTGACGTAAATACCGTGCTCCACCAAGCTATTCGAGGTGGAATTCCCTTCGATCAGAAGGTCGTCGCAGAAACCGGTGAAGATGCCCCAACGGTCGTTGGCGTCGAGCACGTTGTCGCGAATCACGACGTGCTCGCAGAGGACCGCCCGAATGCCCGCCCGTCCCCGGCCGTCGATTCGGAAACCTTGGACCACGACATGGTCCGCGCCTTCGATATTGATGCCGTCCGGGGTCGAAGCGTTGTCGGCCACCACCCGCGCGATCTCACCGTCGGCCGCCCGAAAGGTGATCGGCAGGGCCATGGTGCCGGAGGTGGTGATCTGCATGCCCACGTAGTCGCCGGCCCGCACGATCACCGTATCCCCGGCGGCCACGGAATCGGCGGCGTGCTGCAGGGTCGCCCACGGCGCACCCTCGGATCCCGCCTGGCCGTCAGAACCGAGCGGAGGAGGAGCTACATAATAAGTGTCGGCCTTCGATGCCTGGGCCAAGAATGACAAAAAAGAAAGGGCTGTGAAACCGAAAGCGCAGGCGAGGGGTTTGAGGGGGGCTGAGCGCATGGAACGTCTCCGGTTGGTGGGGTGAGAAGCTCATTTTCGACCACAGTGGCAATGCCTACAATGCCATATTTCAATACGTGAAACACCGCAGCACGAAACATCACAGCCCTCCGCCGGCATTGCCTTTATGGACCGAGCGATCTACAATTCAACCGAGGCGCCCCCCGCCTCTTCTCCCAAGGAGCCGAGCCCATGACGCGCGGACGTCCAAAAGCTTTCGACCGAGACGAAGCCCTGGCTTCGGCACTAGAGCTGTTCTGGCAACGCGGTTATTCCGCGACCGGAATCGGTGATCTGACCCAACACATGGGCATCGGCCGACAGAGTCTCTACAACACCTTTGGTGACAAGCACACCCTTTACCTGGAAGCGCTCCGTTCCTACACCGACGGTCGACTGAGCCATGCCCGCGAGGTCCTCGAAGCGGAAGGCTCTCCCCTCGGCAACCTACAGACCTTCTTCGGCATGTGGCGCGAGGAAAGCCTGACCAGCAGCTGCGGCTGCATGATGGTCAATTGCTCGACCGAAATCGGCGACGTCGACGATGCCGCGGCCCGGATCATCGAAAGCAGCCAGAATCGCTTGGAGACCCTATTCCGCGACCTGCTCGAGCGGGCACGGGTCGCCGGCGAGCTACCCGAGTCCGTCCAGCCCCGAGCTTTCGCCCGGTTGATCCTCAGCACTGCCAACGGCTTGGCCGCCCGCAGTCGCCTGGGGCTGACCGAAGACATCATCGACGACGTCTTGGGCACCCTGCTGACGGTGCTCTCCGGCGGACGGGTCACCCGCTTGGTCGCCGCCGGCGCGGTGGCCGAGACCCCAGGCGACAGCTGATCGAGTCCGGCTGCCGGCTCTAGATCGTGGTGCTTTTTCAACTTTTTTGTATCGATCAGTCCATAAATTGAAACCCCAGAAAACCGACTGCGTAGAGGGTACGAGAACATGAGCCGGCGAGACTTGAGGCAGCTAGACAACCCCTAGAACCTTCAAACCCTAGAAAACTTCTCTCGCGGAGAATTCGCTCAGCTTGATCTGATCTGAACCAGATCCAAGGTAAATTCATCTCATTTTTGGACCGATCGATCTAGAAAGAAGCACCCAATGTCCGCAGAACCCAAAGCCCCCTTCGCGACCTACACCGAAACGCTTCTGCGTTTTCGAGGTTGGGTCATCGTCATCACCTTGGCCGTGGTCCTCGGATTGGCCATGGGCGCCCAAAACCTGGGATTCAACGACGACTACCGCACCTTCTTCGGGCCGGACAACCCGCAGCTCCAGGCCTTCGAAGAAGTCCAGAACGTCTACACGAAAAACGACAACATCCTCTTTGTGGTCACCCCGAGCCAGGGCGACGTCTTCGCGCCGGAGGCCCTTTCCGCCATTGAGCGGCTGACCCACGAGGCTTGGCAGCTGCCCTTTGCGCGACGCGTGGATTCGGTGACCAACTTTCAGCACACCCGCGCCGAGGGAGACGATCTGATCGTCGAGGATTTGGTTGAGGGCGCCCTGGATCTGAGCCCGGAAGAGCTGGCGGAGAAGCGCGACATCGCCCTCGCCGAGCCGCTGATTCGAAGTCGGGTCCTGAGTGAGACCGCGGACGTGGCGGGCGTCAACGTCACCCTTCAGCTACCCGGTGAATCGGCGGAGGAAACCGCGCAGTCCGTGGCCCAGGCCCGCGAGCTGGCAAAGGCTCTCGAAGCCGACCATCCCGGCCTGGAGATTCGCCTCACCGGTTTTGCCCTGCTCAACAACGCCTTCAAGGAGTCGTCCCTGCACGACATGGCCACATTGGTGCCGGCCATGTACGGCATCATCCTGATTTTCCTGGTGATCCTCTTCCGCTCGGCAGCCGCCACCTTCGCCACGCTGGCGGTCGTCGGCCTGTCGACTCTGGCGGCCATGGGCGCGGCCGGTTGGTCGGGCCTGATGCTGACGCCGCCTTCGTCCATCGCACCGACTCTGATCTTGACCTTGGCGGTCGCCGATTGTGTGCACCTGCTGAAGGGCTTTCTGGCTCGCCTAGCGGCCGGAGACGACCGCGAAACCGCCTGGGTCGAATCCCTGCGCAGCAATCTTTGGCCCGTCTTTCTCACCAGCGCGTCGACGGCCATCGGTTTCTTGTCGATGAACTTCAGCGACTCCCCACCCTTCCACGACCTCGGCAACCTGACGGCATTCGGTGTGATGGCGGCGTTCCTCTTCTCCGTCACCTTCCTGCCGGCATTGACCACCTTCTTGCCCTTCCGAGCTCGCCCCGCGCGCGCCCAATCGGAGGGCTGGGATCTGCTCGCACGCTGGGTGATCGCACGTCGGCTGCCGATTCTCGTGGGCACGGGTTTGCTCGCCGTGGTGCTCGCTTCCGCGGTGCCGCGCAACGAGCTCAACGACGAGTTCATCGAGTACTTTGCGCCTTCGATCGCTTTTCGGGCCGACACGGACTACGCGGTCGAGCGTTTGACCGGAATCTACCAGCTGGATTTCTCCCTCGGCGCCGGGGAAGGCGGGGGCATTGCCGAGCCCACCTACCTGGAAGCCTTGGATCGATTCGCCGAGTGGTGGCGTGCCCAGCCCGGAGTGATCCATGTGCGCACCCTGGCGGACACCATGCGGCGAGTCAACCGCAGCATGCACGGCGACGCTCCGGAGTGGTACCGGCTTCCGGAGAGCCGAGAGCTGGCGGCCCAATATCTCCTGCTCTACGAGCTGTCCCTGCCCTACGGTCTGGACCTCAACGATGAGATCGATGTGGACAAAGCGGCCACCCGATTCACCGTGACCCTCGAAGGCTTGTCCGCGAAGGACTTGATCGCCACCGCCGAGCGAGGAGAAGCCTGGTTGCGCCAGAACGCACCGGAGTCCATGTTCGCCCATGGAGTCGGACCCGCGCTCATGTTCTCCCACTTGGCCCAACGCAACGGCGAGCGCATGTTGACCGGCACCTTCTCCGCTCTGCTGCTGATCTCCGCCTTGTTGGTGGTGGCCCTGCGCAGCTGGCGCTACGGCCTCTTGAGCTTGATTCCGAATCTCGTGCCGGCCGGCATGGCATTCGGCATCTGGGCGCTGACCGTCGGTCAAGTGAATCTGGCCCTTTCCATGGTGGTGGCCATGACCCTCGGCATCGTGGTCGACGACACCGTGCATTTCCTCGCCAAATACCAACGGGGACGCAAGGAGCTGGGATTCGACGCCGAAGGAGCGGTGCGTTTCGCCTTCCGCTCCGTGGGCAGCGCCCTGTGGACCACCTCATGGGTTCTGGTGGCGGGATTCCTACTGCTTTCCTTCTCATCCTTCGAGATGAACGCGGGCATGGGTCGGCTCACCGCGATCACCATCGCTCTAGCGCTCTTCGTCGACTTCTTCCTATTGCCAACCCTTCTGGTCACCGTCGATGGCCGACATCGACCGAAGACCGAGGCCCTCGAACCTACTCCGAGCCCGATCTCATGACTCCGTCTTCAGGCCGATCTTCAAACCGATCCAACACGTCCACTCGTTCACTTTCGTCGTTGCCAATCATCCAGACCCTGATCCCGAAATACCTACTGACCGTGAGGAAACAAAGCATGTCCGTTCATTCCTACTCAGCATCTGTCCAGAAACGCTTCTCGGTGAGTCGCCGCGGCACCCTGGCCGCTATCGCCTTGACGGCGTTGACCTCGTTGTCGGCAGCCACCACTGCGGACGCCCGTTCCGGCATGTCGGCTTCGGCTTCCGATCCCGCGGCGGAGAAGGGATTGGCGATCGCCCTCGAAGCGGATCGCCGCGACGCGGGTTTCTCCGACTACCAAGCCAAGCTCAAAATGATTCTGCGCAACGCCCACGGGGATCAATCCATGCGCGAGCTGCGTTCCCGGTTCTTAGAGCAAGAAAACGACGGCGATAAATCCCTGGTGATCTTCGACCACCCCCGCGACGTCAACGGCACGGCCTTTCTGACCTTCAGCCACGTGGACGGCGACGACGATCAATGGCTCTATTTGCCGGCATTGAAGCGGGTCAAGCGAATCTCTTCTTCCAATAAGAGCGGACCGTTCATGGGCAGTGAATTCGCCTACGAAGACATCTCCTCCCAAGAGGTCGAAGAGTTCACCTACCGCTTCTTGCGGGAAGACGTTTTGGCGGGCGAACCGACCTTCGTCGTCGAACGGGTGCCGACCCACCGCAAATCCGGCTATACCCGCCAGGAGGTGTGGATCGACCAGGCGGAATATCGGACCTTCAAAATCGTCTACTACGACCGCAAGGGAGACCTGCTCAAAACCCTGGTGCAAAGCGATTTCGAGCAATTCCTCGGCCAATATTGGCGGCCCAAAACCATGAGGATGCTCAATCACCAAACCGGCAAATCCACGGATCTGCTGTGGTCGGAATTTTCCTTCCGCAACGGCTATGAGCAAGCGGATTTCGACCGCGCCGTGTTGGCCAGCGCACGCTGAGCACCTCGAAATGCCTAGTCTGCGCCGAACGCACTTCCCCGCATGGCTGCCGTTGCTCTTTCTTTCGGCAATGGCGGCCGTGCCGGCCTTCTCCCAGGCTTCGGATCTCCAGTCGTCACCGCCGAACACCGAGCCCGCGCCGGCCCAGAGCGAGCCGGGTGAGTGGGCGGGTTTTTGGGGTCTCGAGCTGCGGGCCTTCGAATCGGAATCCGTTTCGGGGCAAGAGGATCAGGTTGGATCATTGATCCTCGAGCCGGAATATTTTCGCCAATGGAACGACGGTCGAGATCGGCTCGTCGTCCGTCCCTTCGCCCGTCTCGACTCCGAAGACGACGAACGCAGCCACTTCGATATCAGGGAGCTCTATTGGCAGCGCCTGGGAAAGCGATGGCAGCTGGATGTGGGTTTCCGAAAAGTATTTTGGGGTGTCACCGAGTCCGTGCATCTCGTGGACATCGTCAATCAGGCGGATGGGGTGGAAGATCCCGACGGCGAGGACAAGGTCGGCCAACCCATGGTGCACCTCGGTTTGACCAAGCCCTGGGGTCGGCTCGACCTTTACCTCTTGACCGGCTTTCGCGAACGCACCTTCCCGGGGGCAGACGGCCGCCTTCGTCCCCCGATTAAAGTCGATGTCGACGCAGCCCGCTACGAATCCGGCGCCGAAGAGGGACACATCGACCTCGCCCTGCGCTGGTCAAGGGTGCTGGGCGACGTGGACCTGGGTGTCTCGTATTTCCGCGGCACCTCCCGGGAGCCTCTGCTGCTGCCTGAGACCCGAGGCGAAGCGCTGGTCTTGACGCCGTTTTACGCGCAAATCGACCAACTCGGCATCGACGTCCAAGCCACTCTGGATGCCTGGCTCTGGAAGCTCGAGGCGGTGTCCCGGTGGAGCGGCGAGCCCGACGATCCGACCCCGGGATTCGGCGACTACCTAGCGGCCGCCGCCGGCTTCGAATACACCTTCTTCGACCTGCGTGGCAGCGGGTTGGATGTCGGCCTGCTGCTCGAATACCTGTGGGATGAGCGACGAGAACAAGCCACCACCGCTTTCGAGGACGATATCTTCGTCGGTGCTCGACTGGCCTGGAACGACGTGCAATCCACCGAGCTGCTCGTGGGCGCCGCCTTCGACGTCGACAGCGACGCCGCATTCATCAGCGTGGAAGGCAGCCGCAGGCTCGGCGAGCGCTACGAGCTCGAGCTGCGCCTACGCGCCTTCGTCAACCCCGAGCCCGACGATCCCCTCTCCGCCTTCGCCGAAGACGACTATCTCCAACTCTCCCTCAAGCGCTACTTCTGAACCGGTGGGCGTCCGCCCCAACGGCGCCGAGTCCTGTTCCGAGCGTTGACAGGCTTGTTCACGCTCGCGACGAGCGCTGAAGTCTAGTAGGCGGATCCGCTTCCTCGCAGGCACAGATCCACCTAGAAAAAACCGCTGGCTGCAACACCTAGGGCCATGAGCGGCACCCGAAAACGGCAGTTGGTCCCAGCGTTTTGCCACTGGCACAGTGGTTGCTAGATCATGGGTTCGAGAGCGAACGATCTCTCCTTCGAGACGAATCCATGAGCACCCAAGCCACCCGACGAAAAACCATCGAGCCCACCGGTTCCGATCCGATCACACCGGATCCGATCCTGGAGCAAGAGGCCGCACCCAGACGGATCGCACCCTGCTCGGCAACGTGATCCAGTGGCCACTCTTTGCTCGATCATGGCCGCGGTCGGTCTGTTGATGGCCGGCACCGGCCTCTACGGCATCTTGGCGTTCTTCGTCAGCAAACGCACGGCGGAGGCGGGCTTGCGGGCAGCCCTCGGCGCCAACAAGGTGAAGCTCGCCCTGTGGATTGCAAGCCAAGGGCTTCGGCATGTGGCGATGGGGTTGGGAATCGGCCTGGCTCCGGCTTTTCTTTTGGCCCAGGCCTTGGCCGGCGGTCTCGAAGGCATCCGCTTCGGCGATCCGCTGGTATTCGGCGGAGTGACCCTTGCGCTTTTGGCTGTTGCGCTGATTTCAACCTTGGTCCCGGCATGGCGCGCCACCCGTGTGAACCCGTCGGTAACGCTACGTCGCTGAGCTGTGCGGCAGCACACTCCGTGTCGACCAAGAACGGCAAAGGCTCATGATCAGAGCCTCAAATCTCGCAGCAAGGCGGCCGAGCTCCGGCTCGACCGTACGCTTACCCCCCGGGGCTCCCGGAGCCTCGGGGGGCTTTTTGGCCCTAGCCCGCGGCGCAAAGAAGCGCCTAAGAAACTACTGCACGGGAAGACGACGGGCCCACGATGGGCCCGCCTGTCAGACTTTTACAACTATGATGCGGACTAGGAATAGGATCGACCCTCAGCATCGTCGGAGCCCTGCCCACCCTGCCCTTCCCGGGGTTTTTAAGTGGCCGGTCGAGGCTCCTTCGTTGCTGCATACCCATCTAGAGCAAAGGTGGCGCCAACCCCGGCCGTCGGGGACAAAATGGTCAAGAACCGGGGTCCGAGCCCGTTCATCAGGGGTAAATGGAAACCTAGACCCGTGTGGAGACCGACTTGGACTTGCTGGAACCGCGCTTCCGGCCGAGAACGGCCACGCGATTGTCGCCATCGTCAACACCCCTGTCCCGATCGTTGACAACCCCAATCGTGGCGACTCGATCGATGACGGCCCATCGACACCCGTTCCGTCGTGACGAGCGTTAGAATCGAAACACTTCTTCCCAGCACCTACCCGAGCGAGGCTGCCTTGACCCCAAACGACCCCTCCACGTCTTTCCCTTCGAGTGTCCCCTCTTTCTGCTTGAAAGCAGACATCGACGATCAGGAACGGACCTATCCCCTACACCAGGGCTCCAACCTGTTGGGAGCGTCCAAATCCTGCGATGTGGTCTTGTCGGTCAAAGGAGTGTCTCGACGCCACGCCGTCGTTCACGTCGATGGGGATACCGTCCGGGTCGAAGACCAGGAGAGCCGCAACGGCACGTACGTGGACGGCTCTCGGGTGAGCACCTCACCCTTGGTCGCCTCCCAGACTCTCCGCCTGGGTCCTTTGGCGTTGCGCCTGGAGCCCCTCGACCCCGACGACGGCAAGCTCGGTTTGGCCTTGGATCTCTCCGCCCACACCCCCCAGGCCTCCGCGTTCTTCCAAACCTCCCACCTTCATGAGCCGCCGACTTTCGAAGCTGGACGGCTGCGCCTGATCACCGCGGTGCTGCATTATTTGACCTTACCGGAGCCCGACGTCCCCGCCGCCTTGGCGCGGGTCGTCGCCGGGCTGGGGGCCGAGGGAGCCGCATGGATCGAAACGCCGGGCACTGGTTTGTCCGCGGCGGTCTTGGCATCGGTCGGCAGCTTGGGAGCGCTTCCGGAAAGCTCGGCCCTCCAAGGCCTCAAGCCCGACCGCCACGACCCGAGCTGCTTCAGCCGGCAGGGCCCCGGGGAGATCGGCATTCTGCAACGACCCGAAGGCTCGATCCCCCAAGGTCTTTGGTTGTGGTTCGACCCGGCCCCCGACCACCCTACCTTGGACCCCGCCGAGTCGGGACCGATCCTCAACGTGATCCTGCACATGTTGCGTCGCCTCGGAGCCGGGGGTCTCGAAGCGATCTCCGCCGATGCCGAGCAGACCGAAAGCCCGTCCGGTTTGGCGTTTCCCGAGGGGGTTTTGCCCGGTCGCTCGCCGTCGATGGTCTCCCTCTACCAGCAAATGCGTCGCTTGGCCGACGGCAAGATGCCGATTTTGGTGCTCGGGGAAACGGGTGTCGGCAAGGAGCATTTGGCACTCACGATGCATCGTTCCTCCGAGCGCGCGCCGGGACCCTTCGTCGCCATCAACTGCGCGGCCATTCCCGACGAGCTGCTCGAGGCGGAGATGTTCGGCATCGGCAAAGGCGTGGCCACCGGCGTGCAGGAACGCGACGGCAAATTCCAACAGGCTTCCGGCGGCACTCTCTTTCTCGACGAAATCGGCGATATGCCCCTATCCCTCCAAGCCAAGCTTCTGCGCACCCTGCAGGACGGCCAGGTCCACCCGGTGGGCAAACCGCCGGTGCAGGTGGACGTGCGCATCGTTGCCGCCACCCACACCAACTTGCATCAGCGCATTGAGGACGGGCAATTTCGTGCTGATCTCTACTATCGATTGGCGGGTTATGAGCTCGAGGTGCCGCCATTGAGGCGCCGCACCGAGGATATTCCGGGATTGATCGCCCATTTCATGCGCAAATTCACGGCCGAAGCCGAGAAGCGCATTCCCGGCATGAGCATCAAAGCGCTTCGCGCGCTCACCGCCTACGGTTGGCCGGGCAATGTGCGCGAGCTCGAGCACGAGGTGCGACGCCTGGTCTACCTGTCGCCGCCGGGCCAAGCCGTGGACTCCGCCATGTTGTCGTCGAGGGTGCTTTCCCGCGAAGGTGCCGGCTCGGCCACCCAGCTCGACGAGCGAGGTCTCGACGAGCGCCTGGCGTCGTTGGAAGAGCAGCTGATCCGTACCGCCCTAACCCAAACCGCGGGCAATCAAACGCGCGCCGCCGAGGTGCTTCAAATTTCCCGCGGCGGCTTGATCAAACGCATGAAACGACTCGAAATCGACCCCAAGGGGTTTTGATCGGGTCAGGAAGGCGGCACCCACGGACCGCCGGTGGGGTCGACCACCACCTCGAGGGGTAGGGGGTCTTCGTACGACTCGCCGTTCACCCGGAAGAAGTGGAACCGACCATAGTCCTTGGTGGGATCGAAGAGGCCGAAAACGACCTCATGCCGGAAAGCTCCGAGTTTGACCGAGATGGGAATGGCAACGTCATCGCCGCGATCCCGCGCAGAGATGGAGCTCACGGCACCGCCCAAAGCGGGTTTGTGCCAAAAGATCCGCGTTTCCAAATCGAAGATGCCGACCCAATCTTTGCCCTTGGCGAGCCAGTCTCCAACCAACGGCCAGGCCCGTTCAACATGCTCTCCGACGTCGTTGACGATGCGCTCACTGTCGGATTCCAACACCAAGTGCCCGAACACACCGGCAACATCATCCTGGTACCGATAAACCCCGAGCTCAGAGGAGGCTCCTTCCAACCAGCTGCCTGCCACGGGCCAATCCCCGGCCTCACCGACCCACCATTGGTCGACCAAGGCCAAGCTCGCCGCTTGGTCGCCGGCCCCATTGGGCACGATGGTGTAGACCTTGGTCAGGCCCGATTGGGGATCCCGCAAGGCCAGCTCGTGCCAGCCGTCGCCGTCGCGGTCGAGCACCAGTGGGGTCCAGGCTTGCAAGCTGTCGGAGCTGGGGACAATCAGCTTGGCGCACTCGGTCACCACGCGGCCTTGCCAGTCGCAGAGATAGAAGGCTTGCTCCAAGGCGTCGTACCACCCGAGCTCGGAGCCGTGGCCCGGGGAAGTGCTCATAGGACAAGCTCCTTCAGCCTCCGTCTTGTCGAGACGACATCCCGCCGTCGGCCAACGTCCGGCGATCGGGAATTTGGCCGGCACCACCAAGAGATAGGCCTGAAAGGTTTGATCACCGACTCGGTAGGTAAAGGAATCTCGACCAAAGAAGCCGACGTCGGGACGGTATTTCCAGGCCGGCTCACCGGCCGAGACGTCCGGATCGAGCGAGCCGAAAGTCGGTTGAGATTCCATCTGCAAGAGCTGTGGGCTCGGCTCCTCGGAAGGCCCCGACATCCAAGACAGATCTAAGTCTTCCTCGAGCAGAATCAGCTCGGTGTCGCTCACCAGAGCATAGGTTTTTCCTGAGCCGTTATCCGGCCCTCCTTGGGCGAGCGCGAGACAAGGAAAGATCCACGCGGCGGCCACGGCAGCAGCAAGACGAATGAAGTGGAACATGATCGAATCCTGAAACTAGGCGGGAAGGGCGGGCACGGCGGCCTCACAAACACTTGAACGGCTCGGCTACGAAAAAGTTTTCCGATTTCCGAATTTCGCCGAAAAAGTTTTTGAGCTGTGCTCGCAGCGAGCGGCCGACCTCGTCAACGGCTGCGATCGGCAAGCCAGGCTTCGACCTCTTTCGCTTTCTTTCCGTGACTCGGGGATCGTGCGAGTTGATCGAGTGCGGATCGAGCCATGTCCAGGGCCTGCTCGACCTGGCCCAGCTGCCAAAGACCCTGGGCGAGATAGAACGCGGTTTCAGCGGCGTAGGCGTCGGGTCGATCCGCCTGCTTCCACACCTCGGCGGCCTGCTCCAAGGATTTCACGGCTTCCGCCGGGCGCCCCAACCCCAAGAGGGCACGACCTTCACCGGTCAACCCATGGGCGATCAAGAAATGGCCTCGGCCCAACCGCCGGCGCCAGATTTCGAGCACGGCGCGGTGGTGCTCGAGGGCCGCTTCGAAGTCCCTCATTTCGTTGAGGGCCTCCGCCAGGTTGTAGCGGGCCAAACCCGTGGACGGATGATCGGCGCCGTGGATCGAGGTCTGCACGGATAGGGCGGTTTCAAAATGGACCAAGGCCTGTGGATAGTCGCCCTCTTGCAAAGCCGCCGTGCCGAGATTTCCGGCGACCACCGCCATCTTCGGACCGGCCACTTCATCCTGCGCTCGATAAATGTCCGCTGCTTCCTGGAAGGCGGCTCGGGCTGCGGCCGGCTCCTGCAGCCGGAGCAACACGGAACCGAGATTCTGCAAGGTATCCGCCAGCATCGGATGCTGGTCTCCCAAACCCCGTCGAACGATCTCCGCCGCCTGGCGCCTCAGCTCCAGAGCCCGTTCCAGCTCCCCACGCTGGGAAACAATGCCCCCTAGCCGCTCCAGGGCCAGGGCGACGTCCGGGTGGGAGCCACCGTGAACCCCCGAGTAGAGATCGACGGCCTGCTCCACGTGACGCTCCGCATCCGCCAAACGACCGGCGGCGAGCTCAGCATTGCCCAAGCGGATCAGGGTGCCGGCCCGAGCCAAGTCGTGGGCCGGGGTCTCCGCTCCGATGATCGACAAGGCCTTGCCGTGGTGCTCTGCCGCGGCCTCATAGTCGCCGCGGCGATAGCTCAGCAGCCCGAGGTGGTCTTCGAGCATCAGCTCGAGCCGCCAGCGCTCCCCCAGCTCCTGAATCAAAGATCGAGCCATGTCCGCGTAGCGTTGCCCTCCCTCTACGTCGACTTTGCGATAACCCACCAGCCGTACCAATCGGAGGAAAGACTCCGCGGCCACCCGATCATGACGACCCGCTTCGGCCGATAAGAGAGCCTCTTGTAGGCTGCCGATGGCTGCGTCGACCTCTTCCAGTCGCTCCTGGACGCGCCCTTCCTCGAAATAGGCCTCGGCGATCAGTGGCCAGTATCCCAGCTCCTCGGCGGAAGCCACGACTTGCCGGCTCAGCTCCAGGCCACGATCGAACAATCCACCGTCCGAGAGGGCCCGAGCCCGCGCCAAGCGCGAGCGGGCGGCCGCGACCTGCTGCTCGGTTTGTGGATCCGGTGGGGCCAAAGGCGCGAGCAAAGCCACCGTATCCGCGCAACGCCCCAGGGCTGGAAGCGCGGCGGCCGCTTCCGCCGCCCCGCGCACCGCCTCGTCCGCGTTCTGGGTGAGCACATCGACCAGGGCGTCGAGCTCTGAGCGACGCTGCTCCAGGCAAGTCATGCGCAAATCGAGCAATTCTTCGCTCTGCTCGCCCCGGCGGGTCGCCCGGCAGGTCTCACCGTGCATCTCCACCCAAGCTTCTCGATAGTGGTCGAGGGTCGAGGCCACGGCTTGGGTCGCGTCTCCGGCATAGCCCGAGCCGGTGGCCATGAAAGCTTTTCGAAGAGCGGCCCGACGTGGCCCATCCCAAATACCCGTCATGCGCGACTCGCCCCCGGAGCATGCACCGGCACCCGAGAAAGCGATATATGACCCCGCCGACACGACCAACGCCAACAACACGCCTGCAACCGCGAGTCTCGCCCACTGGTTGCCGCGTCGCTGTCGCTCGAGCTCGGCCAACAACTCGGCCATGGATTCGAAACGATCCTCCGGCGCCGGCTGCAGACCGCGGATCAACACCGGCTCGAGCCGTTGGGCCAACGGCTCGGGGATGCGCTCCGGGTCCATCACCTCCCCGAATCTGGGATGCCCCTCGGGCCACTTGCCGAAGAGGGCTTGGTAGAGGGCGATGCAAAAGCTGTATTGGTCCGCGGCGGCACCCACCACCCGCCCCTCCCGCTGCTCCGGGGCCATGTACGACGGTGTGCCGAGCACCGTGCCGGTTCGGGTGACTCCCCGCGGATCGAGGGACGCTATGGCTTCGAGATGCTCGGGGCCGGCGGACTCCAGCTCCTCCCAGTCGAGCCGAAGGCTGTCGTCCGAGCCGGAGGCCAGACCGAAGTCGCACACCCGCACCCGGCCGTCGTCACCGACCAGCACGTTGCCGGGTTTGAAGTCTCGATGCACCAAACCGGCTTCGTGGGCGGCAGCGAGCCCTCGGCCCGCTTCCAAAAACACGTTGAGGATGTCTTCGCTCGAACGGGAGGCGCCCTGCAACCAGCCGCGAAGGTCGACCCCTTCCACCAGCTCCATGGCGACGAATACACGCTCTTGCTCGGCGTCCGCCACGACCCCGACATCGAAAACCGCCACCACCTGAGGATGGTTGAGCCGCGCCAACGCCTTGGCCTCTTGCAGCAACCGCGTCTCCAGACGCTGTCGATGGCTGGAGGTCGGTCTCAGGAGCTTGAGGGCGACTTTGCGGTCGAGATCGGGATCGTAGGCGGTATAAACCCGGCCCATCCCCCCGGAGCCGAGCAGGTCGAGCACCAAATAACGACCCACCAGGCTGCCGCGGCTCGGCTCCCTCGGTGACTCGGCATCCCGGGCCTGCCCATCCGCCAGGGTCGAGGCCAAGGTCGTGGTCTCGCTCGACGGAACGTCTAGAGCCATTGCCGCGGTCGACGATTCCCATTCCGACATCGCCGCGGTCGGCTCGTCGATCGACGGCTCGTCGGGCACGGAATCGGGATCTCGTTTTCCTTTCATCGACAGCAATGGCTCCTAAAGGGTCGTCACCTGCTTTCTACCTTTCTACGCGTCTGGCGCGCGCGGGTCAATACGCCGGCGGTCGAGGGCCGCCCGTGGGATCGACCACCACCTCCAACGGCAGGGGGTCGTCCTCGTCCTCACGCACCTGGGGCAGATGAAAAACCCCAAAGCCTTCGGAGGCGTCGAAGAGCATGAAAACCGCTTCGGTTCGGGCGGTGGCCACGGGTGTGACCATCGGCACCGACTCCGGCGCACCCCGCTGGGGGATCCACTCCGAGGTCACGGTCCCACCGCCGGCCGGAGTCACGCGCAGGATCCGAGAGTCCAGATCGAAAATGGCCACCTGATCCTTTCCTTGGCGGAGCCAATCCCCGGCGAGGGGCCAAGGCTGGGCCACGAAAGAGCCGACATTCGCATGCCAGGTACCGCCTTGGCCGTCCTCCAATCGGAACACACCGATGTTCTCGCTCAGGTCGTCGGGATATTCGTAGACTCCGAGCTCCGAGGCGGGGGTCCCGGCCCAATTACCGGCCAATGGCAGCTCTCCCGAATCTCCCAACAGAAATTGATCCACTTGCGCCAATCCGGTCGGCGACGTGCTCGAGCTATTGGTCAACACGGTAAAAACCCGCACCTCCGCGGTCACCCAATCCCTCAGGGCGAGCTCATGCCAACCATCACCGTCCACGTCGATTACCAGGGGGCTCCAGGTTTGCACCTCCGAGCCGGCGAGCACCCCGAACGCCACACACTTGCGGAGATGATCGCCCTCCCAATCGCACAGATTGAAGGTCGTGGACAGGGCGTCCCACCAACCCAGCTCCATGCCGTGACCGGGCTCAACGCTCGGCGGGCAAGCCGAAGCGTCCGAGCCTTTGGCGGCGCAGGACTCGGTCGGCCAACGGCCGGCGATGGGATTCGCCACAGGCTGCACCAAAAGCCAGGCCTTAAATGGTCGATCACCGATCCGATAGGTGAATCCGTCGCGGCCGAAAAACCCTGGATCGGGGGTGTAGATCCAGGCCGAGGTCGGTGATTGGGGGTCTCGCTCCAGAGAGCCGTGGGACGGTGGTGAGGTGATCGAAGGGCGGGCGAAGGCTCCGATTCCAGACATCAGCTCCGCGTCGGAAATCGTCAGGGAGCGATTCGCCAACAGGGCGAAGCGCGAATCTTGGTTGGGGCTCGAGTTGGGATTGAGTTGGGCCCAAGCCGAAACAGACGGAATCAGCACAGCAGCCACCGACAAAGCGGCCGCAAAGGCAGCAAGGCGCACATTGAAGAACATAGCTCAAATCCTGAGGCACTGGGCGGGAAGGGCGGGCACGACGGCCCTCTAGCCGAAGCTAGGAAGACCAACCTATCCCAAAAACGAACGGCCTTCCAGCTCTTGATGTCAACCGTCCGGCTTTGCGGACCAACTGCCGGTCGCGCGCTGTGGATCCCCCGCCGAACGGCGCAGGGCCCCTAAGCCGAGCGAGCGGAGGTCGGCAATCGGCTCCGTTCGATGCCCTCCGCCACGCGCACGGCGGAGCCCGCCGCGCTCTCCAGCAGGGGAATGCCGGCCATGGCGTAGGAGCCGCAAAACCAAAGGCGTCGGTCGGGCTCGTCATGCACGGCCGACAATCGGTCCAGAGCTTGTTGGGTGTCCAGGTTGACCACCGGACGCTCAAAGGAAGAGCGGGCGAGCAGGGCTCGGGGATCGGGCTCGATCGCCGGATGCACGGTTTGAAAGATCGGCTCCTCGCGCTTCAACTCGGGATACACCGTGTTGATCCACAGGGTCGCCATCGGCCGCTGCCAATTCGGATCGACGACGTAATTGACCGGCGACCAATATTTCTTCGCCTCCGGCATCACCCGTCGGTCCCTGTGCATCACCACCTCGATCGGCGTGTAAGAAAACCCCGCCAGCGCGGTGCGCTCGGCATGGGTCAAATCGGAAACGACTTTCAGGGCGCTGTTGCTCTGGGTCGCCACCACCACATGGTCGTAGGTGCGGCGTTGGTGTCCGTCGATCACCACCACCCCCGAGTCGGTCCGCTCGATGCCTTGCACCTCCACGCCGCACAACACCTCGTCCGCCCTCGACGCCAGAGCCTTCACCACCGCGCTCGCGCCGCCCACCGCCTTCTTCAGCTTGCGATGGACCATGCCTTTTCCCAGATACTCCAGAACCGTGCGGGCAGGAAAATCTTCCGCCTGCTCGTAGGTACACGTGCAGAGGGTGGCGAAAATCGGCAGCAGCAGCTTGTGGACGAAAACTGGATTATAGGCGTCCCGGGCCAATAGCTCGCCGAGCGTCAAGCCGTCGAGATCCTCGGTGCCGTCGCCGTGGACGAGATCCCTGGCCGCCCTCGAAAGTCGCATGAAGTCGCTGATGATCCGCAAAGATTCTCGGGAAATCCAAGCGCGCAACCAGGGTTTGGGCATGGCAAGCGGACCGTAGGTTTCGTTCGAGTAGCGAAAATAGGTCGATCCGTCAAAATCCGTGAACGAAGCGCTGCCGTCGAGAAAACGGGTTTTCACCCCGGCCTCGGCGAGGATCCCGAGCAACGCCGGATAGTAGGCCGGGCTCATCACTCGGATCGGCACGTCGACCGCGGTTCCTGATTCCGTCTGCCAGCCGTGGGCGGCCATGCCCAAAGACGGCGCCCGCTCGTAGAGGGTGATGTGATGGTTGAGGCCGAGGCGCCAAGCGGCGCTCAAACCGGCGATACCCGTGCCGATGACCGCGACGCGATAGGTCATCGAGCCCCGTCCGGTCGTTCGAATACTGAAAGGTAACCCATGGGGGTCGAGCTTATCTCTTTTCTTCTTGCGGCCGATCCGGAATTTACCGGCCCGATTCGTGGTTATGGCCTACAAGCGCGTCGCTGACGCCTGATCTCAGGAGCTCCCGCCATGTCACCCTTGTCCGCCCTGGCCTCCGTGCCGATGACCGAGACCCAACCCCAGCTACCGTCCCGCGACGGTTTGGCCCTCTTGCACGAGGTCAGCCGCGAGCTTTCGTCGATCCTGCATTCCGAAAAGCTGTTGGGTCGAGTCGCGGAGCTGGTCAAGGGATTGATCGACTATCAACACTTCGGGGTCATGCTCTTCGATCCCGAGTCGAATTCCCTGGAGCACGGCATCGCCGTCCACCACAACGGCTGCAAAAGCACCAAGGATCGCATTCCCTTGGGCCAAGGTTTGTGCGGCACAGCGGCAAGCCTCAAAGAGGCGGTTCGGGTGGGCGATGTGCGTGCCGACTCCCGCTACTTCTCCTGTGGCGACGATCGGGTCCGTTCGGAGCTGGTGGTGCCGATGTTGATCGAGGATCGGCTGATCGGCGTCATCGACCTGGAGAGCTACCACACCGACGCGTTCGGCCCGGAAGCGGAGCTTCTGATGTCGACCCTGGCCGCCAATCTGGCGGTAGCCCTGGAAAACGCCAGGCTCTACGAAACCATCAAAAAAGAAGAGCGACGTCTCGACCGCGAGCTGAAAGCGGCCCGCCAGGTCCAAGATCTTCTGCTGCCGCGCATCAGCCCGTGGGCACCGGATCTTCAGACCGCCGTCGCCTGGTGCCCCGCCCGCCACCTCGGGGGCGATCTCTACGACTTTCTGCCCTACGACGAGCACCGCACGGGCTATTTGGTCGCCGACGTGGCCGGCAAAGGCACCGGCGCCGCCCTCTACGGCGCCATGGCCATCGGCATGTTGCGGGGATACGCCGCTGAAAATCGATGCGATCCCAGCTGTTTGTTGTCGTACCTCAACGACGAGCTGGCCGGCAAAGCCGTGGATCGGCGTTTCTTGGCCATCGCCTTCGCCATTTACGACCGCCGGGACCACAGCGTGACCCTCGCCAATGCGGGTCTTCCCTACCCCTACCTGTTGCGCGACGGCAACACCGAAGAGCTCACCGTGGCGGGCGTGCCCGTCGGCGCCATGTCCGGCAGCGAGTACCCGCAAATCACCATCACCCTCGAGCCCGGTGACGCCTTGGTCCTCGCCACCGACGGCATCGAAGAAGCCGTCAACAAAGATCAACAACACTTCGGCGAGCGACGCACCCGCCACACCCTCGAAAAGCTCGCCGATCGACCGGCGTCCGACATCGCCCAAGGGCTGCTCGAAGCCACCGACGACTTCCTCGGCTCCACCTGCAGCCCCTCCGACGATCGCACCGTGGTGGTGATCAAACGTAATCCCGACTGAGCCTGGGCGTAGCGGGACACTGAGGACTACCACCCAAACGGGTGGGTGATTTGGGCATCCGTTTTCGCTGTAGACCAGTAGAGCTTCCGTCTACAACGATCTAGGAGCCTGCCATGCGAGCCGTCCCACTCTTCTTCGTCGTCACAACCAAGCTGATCGTGGTCTGCCTCACCTGGAGTCCAGTCGCCTTGGCCCAAGATTCGGACTCCGAATGTGATCCAAATTCCTTGCTCACGGGTAAAATTGTCGTTCCCCTCGACGCCACCGGTATCGGAGATTGGGGATTCTTAAATCCCAGGGCCCCTTTTCCCCTGCTGAGGAAATCCACTGGTTTTCGAAAGACCCAAGCGGACGACGGCTGCTGGGCGGCGGCCGAAAATCTCAAAAAAGTCCAGGTTGAATTCCACAACCGCACATCCAATCGCACCTTTAATGTTTCCATGGAGCTGGAGCAAGCTTCTCCGTTTCCAAACATCTTAGAAACCTTCGATGAGCTCCTCTTGGAATCTGCGGAACGGCGTTTCTTGGCCTTGCCGCCACCGGCCGCCACAGCTGCGGATTCCCAAAAGCGGTACGACGAGCAACTACTCGATCAAATCAAAGACGCGAATCAGAATATTCAGAATCTGAAAGCCCAGCGCTCCCGCAAGGAGTCGGCCTCCGAAATAGAAAAGGCCGACCAAGAGCTCGAAGAAGAACAAGACAAAAAACGAAAGATCCAGGTCGCGCTTCTGAATGCCGCTCTAAACCACTTGGATGCCGAGGACCGAGAGCTCGTCCAAGCCGAGCTTCTCCTAGTTCCGGAAAAAGAGCGGATCCGTTGGCTCGCGAGCCGTTTCGAAAGGGAAGTGAAAAAGTCCGGGGACGATTCGGACGACGATCCCTACACGAAGCTGAATGAGGCGTTCGAAACCTACCAAAAGAGCTTATCTCCGTTCAGAAAAGCCAAATTACCCTCCAACGATGACATCGAGAAAGCCAGGAATGGGCTAGACGCAATGCGCAAGCTAATCCAGGCTCAGGCCGGGCTCAGCTGGGCGGGCCCTTATCTTGAGATCTCGAGCAGCGCGTTCAGTACACTCACCCAGATTCAACAAGACATCAACGCCTCCGAAGGCGGAGGAGAGCTGGCGAAAGCATGCAAGAAGACGGCGGGTAACAAACTGAGCTGCAAACGCATTTGGACGATCCAGCCGCGATCCAAAAAGAACCTTTCAGGCGATACCGTCGCGCTTTTCACCGACGCGAGCGGAGTGAGAAGCTTCTCCGTGAGCTTTGTGGGCGATCCCGACATTCCCGACAACAGCACGGGATACTTTCGAACAGCTGAGAACATCGTCGAGCCGAAGAGCAGCACCAGCTGGAATCTTTCGGCGTCCGTGTCCGCCCAACGGGCCCCGGAATTCGTTGAAAAAGTCACCGTGCCCTCGGAAGAGGAAGGCAAGGACGACGAGGTCCAGAAAATCCCACCCACCGTCGACAATCCCTACGACGGCAACAGCGTCCGTCAGGTCAAAGGCAGCGGCAGCTTCAAGCTCAAACAAACCCTAGGCAATCGGGCCTTGGGTACGGCGACCCTGGCTTTCAAAAACGGCGCTTTTGGCGCCGCGGATCAAACCGACGACGTGGTGGTCTCGGAATATACGATCCAAACCTACGGCATGAACGATCTCCAATTCCGATTCGGCAAATATAGATTCCTGAGCTCCCTACAGGCCAACCCCAAAGGAGAGGGGCTCGAGCTCTATCTCAGGGGATTTTCCATCGGCCACATCATCAATAGAGAAAGCTTATCCGGCGAAGCGAACGACGCCGATCAAGACTCTCGAATCACGTTCATCCTAGGTGAGAATCTGCGGCTGTCCAACGATGTTCGCATGGATGTCTTCGCACTTCAGGGAGAAGACGAGAATCCGGCCGAAGAAAGCAAATTCAAATCCTACGGCTTGACCGCCTATTTCGATACCCAAGCTTCGTGCAAAAACTCAAAAGACGAGATTTGCTCCGCCTATGGCGCCGATCTGGACATCGGTTTCAGCGAAATCGAATATGGCGACCTTCATCCCGAGCCTGCTGACGAAGGTGAAGGGTGGCATTACAATCTGCTGCTCCAATTCATCGACCTAGCATCCCCGAACGAGGTCAAAGCGGGTGACGTAAAGAAAGGGACCAAAGTCTCGGACGTTCAACGGACGTACAGCATCCAATACGCCCAAGGGGACGGTGACGAGGCGACGACTCCCGAGATGAACGAAGGTTATTCCGGCCCTTCCGCCGGCTTCTCCGTGGACAAAATCTTCCTCGCCGCGCTGGCGCCGAATCTCCTGGATGAGCAAGGTCGCAAGCTCGGCGGTCTCACCAACATGCGCTACCTAGGCCTGAACCTCGCTTTCCAACAATACTCGCCGCTGGAGCCTATTTGGGAGCTGTTCGACGCGGCCGGAGATATTCAAAGCCGCTCGACTCGTTTTTCCGTGCATCGCTACAAATTCCAGGAGCCGGTGTTCGGCAATCAAGATATCGGCTATGAGATGGATGTGGACTTCAACATCGAAGCCCCGAAGGGCATCACCACCTCGGTCGGGCTCGGCTACTTCTTCGCCGACGAAGCCTTTGCTTTCGTGGATAAAGACCCCTGGGTTTTCGACTTCAAGGTGAGCCTCAATCTCTGAGCCATTCCCCGGGGTAGCGCCGCGCGTTACCCCGAGGTGACCTGCTACCGCTCGATTCGATCCAAGGCGCGGACCCGCTTCTGCTCCAAGGGGTTGAAGCTTTCCATCAACAATCCCTCGACCGCGCGCCGTTTCTCTGCCGGGGCGAGCTTCGACCTCTCGATGGTCGCTCGTTGTGCTCGGTAGGTTTCCACTCGACGCTGCCACTCCACCCGTTCTAGGTCCAGCCGTGCCAGGCGATCGGCGGCTTCGGGACCGTAGGCTTGGGCACGAGCCGCCCAGATGTCATCGGAGCCGGCACCGGCGGCGCGCAGGGTTTCGATCCGCTCCCGCAGAGCGACGGGACCGAGGGCCGCGGACCGTGCCTGACGTTCATCGGCGGAAAGGGAGACTTCCCACTCCTGACGAGCGGCGCTCAAAGCGTCGGTTTCGTCGGCGCTCAAGAGCTTCGATTGGAGCTGAAGGGTCGCCGCTTCTCGGCCGAGGTCCGCGCCGAAAAGGGCCAACGCGCGATCCTCACCGAAGATCTCGCTCCGCAGATCGGTCATCTGACCGTAAACCTTTTGGATGCGACTTCCGTCGTCCAAAGCTTTGGCCGGTCCGTCCCCGAGCACTCGGGGTGCTTCGTCCAGGTAACGGAGGTAGAGGTCGAAGAGCTCGAGAGCCTGTTTCGCAGCCGGCGCCGGCAAGCGATCCATCACCGCTCGCTCTGCCGCTCCTCGGAGGGCGTCGTCGCTGAGCTCACCCCGGGCGGCCAGGAAGTAGTCGATGAACCGACGCACCTCGGAGTCGACCACCAAATTACCCTGATCGTCCGTTCGAAGATCACCATCGGCAGTGGTGCCCGCCAGGGAGGTGGCGCTCAAGACCGGGTCGGCTTGGATCGGCAGAGCCGTGCATAGGGCTATCAAGGCTGCCGCCGACAAGCATGAGCCAAACGATTTCGTCACCAGCGGATTGCAATTAAAGGTTTTCATTTGTCGTCTCCCTGGATCAAAGGCCGGCGTTTTTCAATCGGTTGGCGTGGGCGCGAAAGACGGACTTCGGGTTGGATTCGAACCAATAGACCAAACCGAAAAGCTGGTTGACCTCGTCGAGGTGATTCATCCGATAGTTGTCGCGGATGACCTCACCCAAATGCGACGAGCACCGCCCCACCAAACCGTCATTGGCTTCGGAGTAGACCAGGGAGGAGAGACCCATGGCAGGATCGGAGATGTCGAGCAAATGGGTCAGGGGACGGGTGCCGCTCCAGGAGTAATAGCGCACCCCGTTTTCTACGTAAGCGCCTTCGCCGCAGGTAGACGACGGCAGACCTTCAGGGTAGTCGGCATTGAACACCGCCGCTCCGGCGGCCGACAAAGACTCCAAGGCCGCGACGGAATCCTGAGGATTCGTGGTGCCGGACAACAGCCCGAGCAACACGCCGAGACTGTCGGCAAAGAACGACAACACCTCTTCCGAAAAACCGCCCTCGGTGAGACTTCCGCGCAACAAGGTCGCGAGGTCCGCCCCTTTGTGCGGGCTGCCCACCGAGGTCGCCGAGGCCACCAAATCCGGCCGCACCGAAGCCACATAGCGGACATCCAGCCCACCGTGGCTGTGGCCGATCAAATTCACGGGTCGTCCGGTAATGGCCACGATCTCTTCCACTTGGGCCAGCAGCTGCTCACCCCTGGCCTCGGTGGCACCGAATGCGCTCACCTCCGTCACATAGACCTCGGCTCCGCCCGAGCGCAAGGCATGGACGATGCCGTTGAAATAATCCACCACACCGAAAAGGGAATCGAATCCGGCCATGCCGTGGGCCAAAACGATCGGATTTCGAGTTTCCGTATAACCACTACCGAATGCGGGAAGTGTTAAGAAAAAGGTCAACATTCCACACAGCACACACCAACGTTGGATACGTCTCATGGGTACCATCTCCACACAAGCCGATCAGAGCCACGATCCTGGCGCTGACCAGCGGTCGTCCGAAGCTCCGTCACCGGAGCCGGGGTGAACGTCCCGAATTGGATCTCATGCGTGCTTCATTTGAGCAGCGGCCGTCAGTCGGAACGAACCCGACCATTTTGCCGCGTCTTGGCTAAAACTTGCCGCGATGCGTCAAAACTAGAGCATCGAGCTCCGTCTGTCAAGCGATAGGTGAGACGGGATCGGAGGTCTCAGCCGTCGACAGTGGGATGTTGAGGATTGACCGAAGCCGGCTCCATCGAGTCTCCGATGGGCTCTCGCTGGTCTCGATAAGGAGGTGAGGTCGCTAGAATTTGGTGGACCTTTCGGGTCAACTTCGCGGAATCGAAAGGTTTGCTCAAATAGCCGGCCCGGTGCCTGGGATCGTGCAGCTCCGTCGTGGAGGTTTCGGGGTCGTAGCCTGAAACGAACAGCACCTTCAGATTTGGATAGCGCTCGGAAAGCCGTCTAGCGAGATCAAATCCGCTCATTCCCGGCATCACGATGTCGCTGATCAAAAGATCGATGTGCGCATCGGCCTGACCCGGACCGGAGAAATGCCTGAGGGCCTCGTCCGGGCTGCCTTCCAGATGCACGGTAAATCCATCCATCAAAGCGAGCATCTCACCCAAGATCAGTCGCACCGCGTGGTCGTCTTCTACCGCCAAAATGGTTCCGCCCGAGGGAGAGGAGGCCGATTCTTCCTGTGCGGGGATCGCGACGGCCTGATCAGTAATCGGGAACGCGATCACGAACTCACTGCCTTTTCCCGGCTCGGAATCGAGATGAAGGGTGCCACCGAATTGACGCACGATGCCGTAGACCGTCGCTAGGCCGAGGCCCGTGCCTTTGCCGGGCTCCTTCGTGGTGAAAAACGGATCGAAGATGCGCTCTTGCACTTCCGGAGACATGCCGCACCCGTCGTCTTGGATGCGCAAGAGCGCGAAGTCGCCAGATTCGCGGATGTTGAAGGGGGGGTCGTCGCCCACGGCGATCTTCTCCGTCCGGACCCAAATCCGGCCGGTGCCGGAAATCGCGTCCGAGGCATTGATCACCAGATTCAGAAGAATTTGCTGCAAGCGAGTTCGATCGGCCAGGATCGCGCAATCATCGGCATCGAGCTCGATGGTCAGCTCGATGTTCTCGCTGACCAACCGGAGCAGAAGCTCCTCCACATCGCGAACTGCGTGGTCGAGAGACAGCGCCTCCGGCTTGAGCACCGCGCGGCGGCTGAAGGCCAGGAGCTGCGAGGTCAATTCCGAGGCTCGGGCGGAGGCTTTGGAAATCTCATTCAGAAGCTTGGAGATGTCCGGATCCATCGAGCCGACCTTCCTTCGGCTGAGATCACAGCATCCTGAGATCACGGTCAGTAGATTGTTGAAATCGTGGGCGATGCCGCCCGCGAGCTGACCCACCGCTTCCATTTTCTGACTTTGTCGGATCTGCTCCTCGAGGCGCCGCTGCTCGGTGACGTCTTTGAAGCTCCAAACCCGGCCGATGATCTCGCTGTCGTGGGTCATGGGCCGGGAGAATCCTTCTAGGATCCGGTGATTCTGGAGCGTGATCTCGTCGTAGCTTTCCCCGCCGGCATCGGCATAGATTTCATCGAGGCGTCGAGAAAAATCCAATGGCTCCACAATGCCCAGGATCGCTTGCGCGACCCGGGCCTGCGCGTCTTTCAGGTCCAGCTTTTCGTCGGGTGAGCCCCACATCTCCAGCACCCTACGATTGAAGCTTTTGACCTGCCGATTGAGGTCGGTGACCACGATTCCGTCATCGGTGGCTTCCAAGGTCGCCTGCAGCAACGACAACGAATGGCTCAAAGCATCGTTGCGCTCGAGCAGCTCGTCCGAGGTCAGCTCCATGGCGCGCTCCAAGAGCAGGCGATCCTCGTCGGCCTGCTCGTAGGCTTTGCTCACGGCGTCTAGAAAGCTCGCCGGTACTTTTTCGGCGGCTCTCCCCAGGAGCCGCCGAATCTGGCGTTCCAGGAGCTTGTGCATCACAGCTCGGTAAATGTGGTGACCGTCATCGTTTGGTTGTGCAGCTCACAACGAGCGCTCGGCGTGAAGGGAGAAATCTCTCCCAACGAATAGAAGCCCGTCAAGGCCGGACGATTGCCCAACACATCCCGGACCGCTTCTACTTCTTCCTCCACCCTTTGTTTGAGCACGAGCTTGCGGCCCACACAGCTCACCAAAAGCGCGAAATCAGCGCTATTCTCGGCGAAGGCCTCTGAGCTGACCCGCGCCGCGCCCACGGCGCCGTCGATGAGCCGCTCAAAATTCGCTTTCATCAGCTGCACCCGAGCTCCTTGCTCCAGATCGCCGGCAAAGGTCATGGATTGATCGCCCTCGTCGACCGCCAAAACCGTGCGGACGACACTCGATTCGTCGCCGACGCGCAGACTGAGGGGAAAGAGCAGGCCGCTGGCCGGCAGCTCGGACGCTCTTTCGCCCAGGAATTTCTTGTACAGCGAAAGCGCGGACTGTCCATCCAGCTCATAGAGCACGTTGCCCGTCGATTTGGTGATGATTCGCTCCGGGCCGAATGGGTCCCATCCGCCCAAGGAGCCACATCCGACCTTTAGGCGATCTCCGTAAAAGCCGACGGCCGCAATGAGGCGCTGACGGGGAGGCTCGTGGGTGCACACCAACGTATGTCCCATGTCCTGACCGTCCCCGGCCAGACCGCCGGTGACCGTGACCCGGCGAGACAAACCCGCGTTCAATCCCTCGACCAGCTCGCTACCATTGACGTGCAGACCGTCCGACAAGACCAAAAGGTGGGCTAAATCCTCGTCCCAGAGCTCTCGGCTGATCGCCTCGCCGGCCTCCCGGCTGCTCAACCCTTCCTCGAGCGCCACCTGATGGCTGCGCAGGCGGGTCGAGTCGAACGTCAATGCGGTGGCGACCAAGCTCTCGTCTCGGACCCAGACGTCCTGAATCTCTCCCGCGGTGGAGCAACCCAAAACGATCGCCTGCGGGTGGTCCTGGCGAAGATCTCTGAGCAAATCCTCCTTTTCGAGAGCTCCCGTCGCTCCGAAAACCAGCAGTAAATTCGTTTCGACACAGGGCTCGTCGGATCGACCGGACCAACCTTTGTCTTCCGTCCACCAGCTTTGGGTTACCTTCATGTTTCGTATCCTGAGGCGATTTGCCGTTCGATGGGGGGCTCGCTCATCTCTCCTCCGAAACCTCGGCTTGCTCAGCGTATCAGACAACGAGCTCAATAATGTCGGAACCACGTACGTCGTTAACCATTCAACTTCATTTTCCCGCCGAGGCGCGCGTCTCCAGCCTCAACCTCCTGCCGTCACGGTTTGCCCTTATGGCCTTTTAGATATAATACTTTGAATGTACCCAGCTCAGATGGACGACCCCGAAGCTTCTTCTTTCGCAGGCATCCAACCAGAGGTCACCCGATGAAAGATCTCGAGCTCACCAAAGAGGAACAAGCCCTGATCGACCAGTGGCTCCCCTTCTACCGGAGCCTCGCGGACGGAACCCGCGAGCCTCAGAATCGAATTCAAAAGCACTTTGCCGCGGTTTTCCAGGGCAAAGCCTCCGACCCGGAACGCACTACCCACGAAATCGCTTACGCCAAATACCTCCGCCAAGCCGCGCAGGATCAAGAGCGCCGGCGGATCGATTTCGAGGAGGAGCGGGAGCAGCGTCCGAAAGGAGAATTCGGCAACCGCGAGGATCATAAGAAAATCCGACGCCAACAGACGACCTGGGGGCACTGACACCCAGCCTTTCTAAAACAAAAATAAGACGGCATGATGGGATTCCGGTTCCTTCTTCGCACTTGGGGCTAGACGACACGTTCTTCTAAACCCCTCCTTTAATCTTCAAGTGCGCAGGAGCCCAGAATGCCCCAATATTCGTTTTCTTTTGCTCATCGCTCGAAGCGAGCGGTCGCCCCGATCGTCGCCTTGCTCCTCTTCTCCATCTTTTCGATCCTTCCCTCAACTGCTCCCCCCGCGGATGCCCAAGGGCTGACTTGGATCACCGACCTCAACGGCTGGGCCGGTTGGGGTGCCCTCGAGCACGGCAACGGTGACAAAGTGGCCATCGGTCGTTTCAACACCCTGCACGTGGTCTGGGAAGACAGCGGGCTGATCAAATATTCGACCTCCAACGACGGCCTCGGCTGGACTTCTCCCGAGGTGGTCGCCCCCGGAGTGCCCTCGGGTATGCCGGCCATCGCCTCGGACTCCAACGGCACCTTGGTGGTGGCGTTCGTCGCCAACCCGGACGCCCAGGGCATGGGCCAGATCCATTTCGCCCGCAAGGCCTGGGGGGCGACCGGTTGGTCCCATTGCCAAGTGGTGACCTCCGGCACGCAACCGGATATCGACGCGCGCGGCGGACGGGTCCATCTGACTTGGACCACCATCAATCGGGTGCAATACACCACCTTCCCCACCACCTCTCCGCCGGCGCCGATGGCCTTCGGTGAGGAGATCGAGATCTCCTCGTGCCCGAACACCGGCTTCGTCCGTCCTTCGGTGGCCCTGGTGCGTGAGAGCTGTGACCTGGTGCCCAAAGTGGCCTACCTGCGCTACTCCGACGAAACCACCAACCCCGACGGCGCCTGTGCGTCGGTGATGACCGAGGTCGGACCGCGGGTTTGTGCCCGGGACGACGATACGGCCACTTGGAGCCTGGACTACACGGATTTGGTGACGGAGGTCACTCCCAGCCTTAGCGTCGAGGCCATTTCCTTGTCCATGAACGCCCAATACACCACGGGCAATACCTACGTCGCTTGGTCGGATACCTCCAACGGCAATTCCCGCACCCGCCTCGCCCACGGCCGTTACGGCACCTGGGACGCCGTCACCCTGGGCACGGACGAGCGGCACGCCCATGTCGCCGCCAAGCGCAACAGCCTCAACGGGGAGTATCGGGTCGCCTGGGTTTCCAAAGACGGCGCCCTGCCATTTGTCGATTGGGACGCCTCGTTCCGCACCGGCCAATGGCACACGGGCGCGGCCCCCACCTGGACGGATCCCGTGGCGATCAATATCCCCGTCACCACGGGAGGTGCGACCGCCGGGCGGCCCCAGGCCACCTATTGGTGGAAATGCTCGGGCGGCCTCTTCGACACCGTGGAAGCGGTAGCCGAAGTCGAGCAGGTCTGCGCCAATACCCGCTTGATGAACCACATCACCGAAGACCAGAGCTGCCCGCCGATCACCGGCCTGCCCCTCGACCCGTGCATGAAGGCCCACGTCGCCTACGCATTCGCCAGCGAATTCGCAACCCACGTCGACACCGACGGGCTCGGTGAGCCGTCCCGCGTCGGCCGGAGCTTCGTGGAATTCTTCCTCGAAGGGGAAACGCAGCCGGCATCCATCGTCATCTCGTGGGATCGGGGAAACCTGCTCGAAGCCGACGCCGACGGCATCGTCATCGACGATCCCCAGGCCCAAGTCCGGGTCACGGCCGACGGCATCCAGGCCAAATTGGTTCAATTGGCCGACAACACCGTCTACGACGAGATCGAGCCCCGGCAGCAGTGTCGAGAGAAGTGACGGGTCACGGAGCCGGAGCCCAGAGCCCCTCTGGGTAGACGCCTTGGGCCGTCAGCTGTGCCAGCAGCTCTTCGGCCCGCGCTTTATCCGACGGATAGGTCAATCCGCACCAAGGTCCGGGTCCCCTTAGGGCTCGGACCTTGATTCGGCTTTCCCGCGCCAAAGCCTGGATCTCGTCGGGCAATAAACACTCCGACGTCTGCTCGCCGCCGTGCAGTTTCAGGAAGCTGCGAAAACGGCGCCGGAGATCCGGCAGCACCGCGGCCGGCAGCTGCCACATATTCATCGACACCAGCTCGTGGCCGGCCAGAAAACGGTCCTCACCGTCGGCATCTTGGTAGCGGCCACCGTCTTCGTGACGCCAGATCTTTTTGATCTCCACCATCTCCTGGACCCAGCCCCCGTCGTCCGAACGGCACCAAGCTCGGGAGACGGGTCCGGCGTCGCTCAAGGTATCCGCCACCCGAAAGCCGACGACCGCCGCCACCGGCATCTCTTCAAGCTCGGACCCGGAATCCGTGCGCTTGTCGGATTCTCTCTCCAGCTCTCGGAACGCCCCCAGGCCATAGAAGTCGTCGGCATTGAGCACCGCGAACGGACCGTCGATCGCCGGCGAAGCGGCCAGGACCGCCGGTAGGGTGCCCCACGGCTTCGATCGACCGACCGGCGGCTCGAATCCCGACGGCAGGTCGTCGAGCCGTTGAAACACATAGGTCAAAGGAATCGCGCGACCCACGGTGGCGTCGAGCCGCCCCCGGATCTCAGCCTCGGTTTCCGCACGAATCACCATCACCACCCGCGAAAAACCCGTGCGCAGAGCGTCGAAGATCGAATATTCCATCAGGGTCTCGCCACACGGCCCGACGGGGGTGAGCTGTTTCAGGCCGCCGTATCGGCTGCCGACCCCCGCCGCCAAAACCACCAAGGTGCGACTCACAGTCGTTCCTCCGTGCCCGGTCGCTCCCACACGAAATGCGAGAAAGCTCCGCGCCCCCGAAGGTTATCTCGACCCCTTTCAGATCTGCCAGCGACCCGCTTCTAGAAGAATCTTCGAAAGCTGGAGCCGTCGACCTCGAAGAAATGACCAACCCGAGCCTCTATTCAACTTTTTAACTCTGCTTTTTATTAAACTTTGACTTTCCTTCTATATCTTCGTAAGATGTCCGAAACCCAAAAACACGAAAGGATCACCATGAAGAAGCTGCTCGCTTTCGCCATCCTGCTTTCCGTCGGCCTGATCGTTCCCGCCACCCTCGCCGACACCGCACCCACGAGCACCGTCGACTTGGGTCTCTTGCCCTTGCTCGGCTTCGAAACACCGGTGTGGATGGTCACGGATACGGCGCTGCGCCCCAAACCTTCCCCGGGGCCGCAATGGTGCATCGACCGCAACAGCCAATACTGCAGCTACTCCTGGGATGCCGCCAACTACTGCTGCCGCGGCACGGTGATCATCCCCAACTCCTATTGCCCGGACATCTGCTACTGATCCCACCCGCAGCGACCGAAAACGACCCGCCCCCGGCGGGTCGTCTTCGTCTTCGGGCTCCACCGCTCAGCCACGACCGGCGGTAACCCCACCGTCCACCGGCAACACCGCTCCGGTGACCCAACCCGCGCCGTCCCCGGCTAGATAGAGGATCGCCTCACTGACGTCCGCCGGCTGTCCATTGCGGCCGATGGGATGGAAGGCGTTGAAGGTCGGTAAGACCTCGGTCACCTCTTGCTCCGACAAAAACGTGCCGTAGACCGGCGTCTCCACCACCGCCGGCGCCACCGCATTGACCCGAATGTTGTCCGCCGCGAATTCGATCGCCAGATTGCGGGTCAAAGCATGGACCCCGGCCTTGGCCGCGGAATACGCGGACGAGGGAGTCGCGCCCACGGCGTGGTCCGCCCACATAGAGCCGACGTTGACGATGGCGCCTCCACCGCGTTTCCGCATCTCGGGGATCGCGCTCTGGCTGGCGAAAAACGTGCCCTTGACGATGATGTCGAGGTAGCGGTCCAAGTCGTCGGGACCGTGCTCCAGGAAGGGTTGGGGTTTGAAGATGCCCGCATTGTTGACCAAGACGTCGACACGGCCGAAGCGGTCCACGGCGACCTTCACCATCGCCTGGGCCACCTCGGGATTGGCGATCGATCCCGCCACCGTAGCGATCCGCTCCCCCGTTGGGTCGAGCTCCTCGGCCGTGGCCGCCAACACATCCGCCCGCCGGCCGTTGATCACCACCGAGCCTCCTTGCTCGAGCACCGCCCGCGCCACCTCCCGACCGATACCCGTGCCACCACCCGTGATGAGAACGACTTTTTGATCCATTGACATGAAGGCCTCCAATCGCCATCGATGTCGCTTCGGCGACGTCGAAAAAGCTGTCTTTGTGAAATCGAGAGCGAGCCCAACGTCCGCTCCCGAGGCCTTCAAGCTACCGGCCGATCCCGCCGCTGAACAGTCCGTACTTTGTGGTACCGTACTTACCTCTCGGTGCTATTTACACGAAACAAATGATTTAGCTATATAAGAAAAATCCACATAAGAAACATGCAGACCCACCGCAAGATCATGGCTCCTCGAGTCGGCACCATGGTGCAAATCATCGCCGGCTGTAAATGGTCCTTAACGGTTTTCGAGCTGCTTCGCCAAGGCGTCAACCGACCCGGCGCCATGGTCCGAAGCGTCGAAGGTCTCTCCACCAAAGCCCTCAACGAGTGCATGCGCCGCCTGCTCGACTTCGAGTTGATCGACAAGACCACCTTCCCCGAGATCCCTCCCCGGGTGGAATACAGCATCACCTCGAAAGGCTCCCGTCTGCTGGAGATCTTCGACGCCATGGACCGCCTAGAGAGTGACTTCGACCAGCAGCCCTAGCTATCCGCACACGGGACTTTTCTCTGGATCGGCCCTCGGAGGTCGACGATCGACCGGGGATCGAGACAGAATCACCCATGGGGCGACGACGGCGGTTGAATAAGAAGATGGGGCGCGGGCTGCTCGGTGGTTTATTGTGCGGGCTCCTGGGTGGACCCTTGTGCGGACCCTGGCTGGCCGCCGCGGCTTGGGGCGAGCCTTCCCGAGAGCCCAGCCCGACTCCCGGGCTCCCATTGGGTCAGGTTTTGGAACGGCTTCGGGCGGACGGCATCGACACGGTGTACACCAGCCGATTGGTGACCGACGCCTTGCGAGTCGAGCGCTTCCCAGACGGAGATCAAGCCGGGGCCGATGCCGTCGAGGATCGGCTCAAAGGGCTGCTGAGCCCCTTCGGTTTGACGGTCAAACCCATGGCGGACGGTCGTTGGCGGGTGGTGGTGTCCCGCGTCGGCGCTGTTGAGGGTTGCGTGGTGTCGGATCCCGGAGGCCGGGCCTTGGTCGGTGCCGAGGTGCGCGTGGATACCACCCCACCAGCCGCTCGTTCCGGACCCGACGGCTGTTTCCGCTTGAGCGAGATCAGCCCGGGCTCACGGGTTTTGGAGGTTTCTAAACCGGGATATCTGCCCCATCGCCTCGACATGAAGGTCAAGGCCGGGCAGACCCGGCGTCTGACGATCGCGCTGGTGATCGACGCCCGCGCCGCCGAAGAGATTTTCGTCACCACCACCCTCGAAGAGCCGCCCCTCGGCACGCTCGCCCTTCGCCCCACCCGATTGGCCGAGGCCAGGCGCTCCGATCCGGACCTGCTCACCGCCGTGCAGCAGCTGCCCGGCACCTTGGCCGAGGCGGGAGCGTCATTCGGAGTAAGAGGGCGCTCGAGCGAGCGCGTGACCCTGGTGGTCGACGGCATGGACATTGTGGAGCCCTACCATTTTCGTCACCTGGGCAGCTTAGCGGGCACCGTCACCCCCCAAGCGGTGGCCGAAGCCCGTTTGCACCGCGGCAGCCCACCCGTGAGCTTCGGCAATCGGGCCGGAGGCGTGCTCGAAGTGGTGACCGCCTCACCCACCGAGCCCTTTTCCGGACGTCTGAGCGCCACCACGGAAAGCCTCCAGCTCGGTTTGCTCGGCGCTTCGGCGAACGGTCGGGCCCGGTGGATGGCCGCCTATCGCTCGGGTCGGCCGGACATTCCCAGGGAGATCGCCGAGCTCGACCCCAAGCCGCGATATGGAGACGGCCTGCTCAAGGTGTCGTCGGCCCTCGGCCGGCGGCAAGATGTGGCACTTCAAGCCCTGTGGGCGAGGGACGACTTCTCCTTTCGCCCCGCTGAGAATTATTTGCTCGCCGCCGACGATCCGTCGCCGGTGTTATTCGCCCACCAGCGCAGCCGGCACCTTGCCCTGCGTCACCGACTGGTTTGGAGCGACCGCCATTGGGTGGAGACCCTGCTCAGCGACGCGCGTACGGACCGCCGTCGATTCGGCTATGAGCACGACTATTCCGAGCTTCAACCCGCTCCCCCCGGGGCCTACCGTTTGGAGGATTTTCGACTTTCCCACCGCCGAGCCCTGAAAGTCGAAGGTCAATCGAGCACCACTCGCCGCCTCGATCTGAGCTGGGGTCTGGAAGCGAATCACGAGCGCACAGGCTACGATTACGCGGGTTTCGACCTGGGCGGATTGGAACGCCTGGTCACGGAGCTGGACCAGCGACACCAAGGCGGTTTTGCCCTGGCGACTTGGCGACCCTTGAGCCGGCTGACCGTGGAGACGGGGCTGCGGTTGGATCGCGATCTAGGTCCGGGTGCCCGGGATGTCGGCACCCGAGCCGCCCCTCGGGCCACCGTCAGCCTGCGGCACGGAAAGTCGATTTGGAGGCTGGGCAGCGCGAGGGTGGTCTCCGTTCCGGCGACCCATGAGCTGCGCTTGGGAGACGGTGAGTCCGAGCTGCCCGGCCGTGAAACCACCGATCATCTTTCTTTGGCCTGGAACCGTTCGGGAGACAACCCATCCCGCGCGCCGAACCTCTCCGTGGAGCTGTTCAGCCAATGGATCGAGGATCCCCGGCCTCGGTTCGTCAACCTTTTCAAACCCATCAGCCGAATCCCGGAGCTGGAAATCGACCGCTTGCGCCTAGCCCCTGAGACTTCCCGCATGCAGGGCTTGGAGGCGCGGGCCGAATGGCGGTGGTCCGGTCGACGGGCCGGCCTGTCCTATCAGCTCAGCCGGTCCGAGGATCATCTCGACGGCATCTGGCGACCTCGCCGCACGGACCGACGACATGTGGTCGACGTTTGGGCGACGTTTCAGCTGCCCCACAGCATCAACGCCGGTCTGCGTGGATCCGCAGCCACCGGTCGGCCGACGACCCATTTCGATCCGGAAGCGTTCGTGCGCGGAGGATTTGCCGCCGCTTTGGGCCCGTACCACGGCGAACGATTGCCGCCGGAGCATCGGCTCGATCTTCGGTTGAGCCGCCAGTGGCGATGGAAAGGGGCGCGGATTTCCGCGGAAGCGGGCATCGACAACCTCTACGATCGTCGACCCGTGCGCGGCTTCGACTTGTCGGCACTGCAACACGACGCCCCCGCGGCCTTGGCTCCCGAGCTCGGCCTCGGGCGACGCTTCCGTTGGGGCCTCGAGCTGGCGTTCTGAGCCGACCCCATCGCCAAGGACGCAGCGCTAGGGCACAGCGCTAGGGCACAGCGCTAGGGCGCGGCGCTCACCCGCACCACATCGCCATCGATCCGATAGGCCAAACCCGCACCGTCCAACACCACCGACAAGGCTTCTTCGATGGGATAGTGGCCAAATTCCCCGCTCACATCGAACGGCTCGCCATCGTCCTCCAAGAGCAGCAATGGGTCCACCTCCACCCGCCGGCCGGATTCTCTCTCGATCCACCGCAACACGGCTTCGAGGGTGGCGCCGTCGGTTTGGAAGGCGGGCGCCGCGCGGCGGGTCCAGGCCCACTCCGCGCCGTGGGTCGGCCAAGGCTCCACCTCGAGGGGGGCCGTCGTCACCACCACCCGCTGCGCCCGTTCTAGCTCCACGGAATCGTCGGCTCGGCGGACCCGGACCCGGCCCTCGCGCACTCCCACGGACACGGCCCCGGAGGGCTCGTGGCGCACGGCGTAGCGGGTCCCGATGTGCTCGGTCACCGTGTCGCCGGCTCGTACCCGCAGCGGTGCCGGCACCGCTTCAATGTAGATTGCCCCGCGCACCAGCTCCACCTCTTCGGCGGTGCTGACCAAGAGCTCCGTGCCGGCGTCGAGCCGCAATCGATGGCCGGAGCTCAGCTCGAGCGTCAGCCACCGGGGTGGATCGGCGGAGGCTCGCAAGACCCGACCTCTTTGCACCACCGGATCGAGGAACGTTGGGTCGAGGAACGTTGGGTCGAGGAACGTTGGGTCGAGAAACGCCGGATCGTGACCCGTTCGAGCGACGTCCAGAGGACCGTCCACTCCGGCCTGCGCGATCACTCGGCCGACCACCGGGCCCGAGGGCGCCGGTGTCCAGGATCCGGAGCGCCAAAGCACGAAGACCGCGATCGCCATCAACAATCCCGCCGCGGCCGCCAGGGCCACCGAGCGCCGACGACGGGTTTCGCGACGCTCCTGTTGCGCTTGCCAAACGGCCAGCGCCGGCGCGGCCAGCGACTCCAAATCCAACGGCGGCTGATCCAAAGCCGGAGCGGCAGGTCGCGGACCGGCTTCGCGCAGCAGCTCTGCCAGCGAATCGTTGTTCAGCTCATCGTCAGAGCTCATGGGCTCTCTCCCCTTCCCTCGCGGCAGGTCCCACAGCGACAGGTCCCACAGCGACAGGTCCCACAGCAGCAGGTTCCATGGCGGCGGAGAACAGCTTGCGAAACGCCGCGCGGGCGCGGGTCAAGGCGGATTCCGCGGCTTTTGGGCTGACCTCGAGACGCCCTGCGATTTCTTTCACGCTCAAATCCTGCAAATACTTCCACTCCAAAATATCACCGTAGGGCGGAGGCAAAAGGTCGAGGGTGCCGTGCACCGTCGCTCGCCGGTGGTCGGACTCCAACCGCTGCCAAGGCGAGTCCTCAGCGGATTCTATGTCGTCCAGCACCACGCTCGAATCCACCTCCGTCTGACGACGGACCTTCCAACGGCGCCAATACGTGCCGATTTGGAAACGACAAATGCCCAGCAGCCAAGCCCCGAGCGGCCCGTCGCCCCGAAACGAGTCGAGACGCTCCACCGCCGCCGCCAACGTGGATTGCACGATGTCGGGCACGACCTCGTCGTGTCCGGCCAGGTGGTTTTGGGCATAGCGCACCAGCACCGGTGTGTAATGGGCGACAAACCGGTCGAAGGCAGCGCGATCCCCGCGGGCCATTCCCCGCAGCAAACCACGCTCCCACAAGCTCTCGTCGATCGACGACTCCCCTCTCATCACCTCTCTTGTCGCGCCGAAGGACGGGATCCTTCGCGCTGCGATGAAAAAAACTCAAATCGCTTCGAAGGATCCGGCTCGACGACGCGACAAGGGGCCCGAAGCAGGGAGCCGAGCTCCCGATGCTTTCGTGAAACCCACTCTTTTCTAGGAGCCTTTAGATGCGTTGTTTTTTTTTCTTGCCCCCAACCATCGATTCAACCGCCCTTCACTGAGATCCTGTCTTTGTCGCCGCTCGAGCCCGACCACCGATCCGTCTTCGGGCACCGGCCTGGGGTCTTCCCCGGCCTTCCTGCCCTGGGTCGCAGGGCTCCGGATGCCGCTGGCGTGGATGCTCTCGTTCGCGCTCCCATGGACCCTGGCCGCGCTGTCCACTCTAAACCCAACCCTGTTGCGAGCGCTCGAAGAAATTCCCCTGGCCACCTCCACCCTCAGTCAATCCACCGACAGCTCGGGACAAGTCGTCGTGGCTTTGCCGGGGGGCGGATTTGCCGCGGTCTGGGTCGCCGGTAGCTTCGGCGACTCCTTCCTCCAAATGCAATGGCTCGACGCCGACGGCGAGGTGATGTTCGAGGCCGACGGCAAGACCCTGGCCGAAGGGGTGGAAAGCGCCACCTTGGTCGCCAATCCGTCCGGGGGTGTTTTCGTCGCCTTCGGTGGCTCCTTCGCCCAGCCCGACGGCATCACCATCCAATCCTTCGATGCCGACGGCGATCCCCAATGGCCGGGGGAGGGGGTCTCGGCCACCAATCTGGAGGGATTGCAGAGCTCGTCGTTCCTCGTGCCCGACACCAGCGGCGGCGTATTCACCTGCTTTTCCCTATCGTTCACCGAGGAAATTCGCTGCCAACATCTCGACGCCAAAGGAAACCGCCTCTGGCCGGCCGAAGGCATCGCTCCGAGCACGTCTCCCGGTGCCCACGCGCGTCCCCGGGGCATCGCCGACCCGGCGGGCGGTCTGATGGTGTTCTGGCGCAACCAAAGAGACCCGAACGACGGTCAAACCGACACCATGTTGATGGAAGGCCAACGCCTGAGCAGCGCCGGCGCCCGGCTCTGGGGTGACGACGGTGTGGTGGTGCGGGATACCTTCTTGCCCGAGGGCTCTTCGTTCTACCACCCCGACTTTTTCGACGTGCACGAGGACGGAGCCGGAGGCGCGGTGCTGACCTTCGAGGCTCAAAGGAACGCGGTGTCCAACGCCGGCATTATCGCCCAGCGGGTGGCTGCCGACGGCTCGTTGCTTTGGGGCGACGGCACCGTGGTGGTGGACGACGCGGCATCGACCCAACACCGCGCCGCGATCCAGCCCCACGACGGCGGCATCGTGGTGATCTCGTCGGAAGATGTCGGCAAGGTGACCACCCGCCTGAGGATGTTCCGGCTCGACGCCGAGGGCGAGCACCTCTGGCCCACCGAGGGCGTGCTGCTCTCCGATCCCCTTTCCACCGGCCACAACTTCCATCCCGAGGGCTCCTTCGACAAAGGAATTCTGCGGGTCGCTTGGACGTTTCAGCTGGCGGACAGCCCGTTCGAGATGGACATCTCCTTGGCTCGCTTCCGCCCGGACGGCACCCGCCTCGACACCCAGCTGGTGACCGACGCGCCGATCGTGCAAACCTGTAGCGCCGTGACCTACTCCGAGGAGACGGATACCTTCCTCATCCTGTGGGACGACCTGCGCAGCAACAACTTCGAAAACAGCGACATCTACGCCGCCAAAGCCGAGGCCGCATACATCTCCGCCGATGGCTTCGAGCTGGGCGACACCTCGGCCTGGTCCTGGGTCGTGCCCTAACAGCCTACGGCAAACCTCAAATACCGAGGCTGGTCGCGAGCAATGGCCAGCCTCGATCCGACCTACGCGGTAGGGTCGGATTCGCTCCTCACGCTCCTGCCCTTTCTGGCAGGTCCAGACAGATTGAAAAGGTCAGGGCCAGACAGACTAAAAGGGTATTGGGGAGAAATCGCAAGATTGACATGGTTAATGAGAGGCCCCGCTGGATCCACCCTACCGGGCGATCCGGCCGAGCTTCCGCCGGTAGGCGACCCTATCGGCGCCCTTTTAAAGGGTCATCGACGCTTTCGAAATATTAAAGGAGGCAAACCATGGCAAAAACTAAAACTCAGAAAAAGTCAGAGCAAACTCTCCAGGTACGGGTGCTCCTAGAGCAGCCTCCCAACGATATGTCTTGGGATCGGCTTGCGACCTATCTCCATACGCGTTCCGGAAGATTGCTCGCCAAAGCGCAGCTGGTCGCTGCCGAGGGTGAAGGCTGGGACGAGGGCGTCGCCAGTTTCGTTCTTCCGAAAACCCCGCCGAAAACGCTGATCGTCAAGGTGGGACCGAATGCCGAAAACCGCCGCGAGCTGGCCGGCAAGGAGCTGACTGCTCAACGCGTGCTGGTGACCCCCAAAGATGTCCTCCACACCGAGGTGAGGATTCATCCCGAGCTTTGGAAGAAGTGGTTGGTACGGCCCTATGTGGTCACCGGAACGGTAAAGAAATGGCAAGACGACCGAATGATGGCGGTGTGTCACGGCGAGGTGGATATCTTTGATGTCAACGTCCGGTGTTTGCTGCGCCTTCCCGATTCGGTGGTCGAAGACATCCGCCATAGCTTCTTGGATTTGGTGATAGATCCCCTGCCGGTCGACGGTCCGCGGCTCAAATCATCGTATAGGGCCGACTTGAGCTTCGTCCGTAAGAACGACTACGAGGTTGGTGGAATGGGCGCGCTCGTCACCGGCTTCATGAGCCAGGTCGCCAACAGAATCGTTTGGTGTGGGACTCCACCACGACCTTTGCCTCGAAAATGGTTGAATCCCCGCTATCTGCGAGCCCAGCTCCAAGTGTTCGCTCCGGACTTGGCCCCACGGGTCGATGCCGTCGACACTGCGGCTGGAAGAGTCGAGGCATTGATGGACCAAATGGGCTCGCTCGACCGCCAAGCTTGGCTCGCCGGCGACGCCACGGAAGGGGTTAAGGTCTCGCAGCTCGTGCATACGACCACCGAGCAATTCCGACACCTCCTGGTGGAACGTTTTGAGCCTTTCCGCTTCTGGCTCTGCGGCTGTCCTTGGATCTACTGGCGCTGGTGGCCCTATTGCTACCCCTATGGTCTGCAGCATCTGGGCACGGCAAAGCTCGAGGCTGAGGGTCAGTTCCAAAAAACGGTCTGGTTACCGATCTTCCGGCGTGACACTCCCGACCTTTGGTTCTCGGTGAGGCAAAGGATCAGCGGTGTCGAACGCACCATCTACGGTCGCCATCCGGTGCTCTGTCACACCTTTTGGAATCACCCCAACGGTGAGCCCGTGCACCTCCGAGTCACAGACCCCGAGGCAGCAGCCTGTAAAGGACCAACCCCAGATCATGACGCCTACGTGATGCCCCTAGGCATCGGCAACGACGGCTGGGATGAAATCGACTATCCGCAGCTTACGAATGAGGTAGACCGAACCCAATACGAGCTCCATGGAGGCCTCTATAATGGCTCGGACCCATATGGCACCCGCTTGGATTTGCAGATGCAATTCCACGATGAGCTGCGACAGCGCGGTATTCGCTACTATCGGTGGTCCTACCATCTGGAAGGAACCCAACCCGAATCCTGGACATCGATCTCGGCTCCTGTCACCCATCGTTACTTGGACGAAATCGACGACGAATACTACTTGGTCAACGAGCAACTCGGTCCGAAAACGGTAGGCACCGAGCACGATCTCTTCGAAGTCCCGGACCCGGACAAAGACTGGGTGGCGATAAATCGGAACGACCGAGTTGCCGCCATTTGGCATACTGCCCTCTGGGACGCCCGCCTCGGCCGCTACGTGCCTCAAGTGCCCAACGGTCGTTACATGCTGCGGCTCCAGATGTTCGACGAGCAAGGATCTGTGGTTAGGCCCTCAGACTCGACCTTCCGCTATCTCCTACCGTCTGGCCCTGCGGACGGGGGCCCTCTGCCCGTGGATTCGGACCTCAGCGTGCTCGCGGACGGTAGCGTGATCTTCCGGCTCTTCGTGGACAACCGGGACACCACCGCGAACATCAAATCCGTCGGCCTCGGCGGGGCAGCTACCCAGGAATGTCAATTCATGGAATATGCGGATCGAGAGCACGACGAGGTCACAGTGACCTTCGAGGCCGATCACCATCCCGGCCCGCCGAGGGATTTCGTCCATAGCTACGGGCTGTCGATTCGCCGAGGAGTGTCCGGCATCGGCGTCGGCTCGGCCAACCAAACCTTTGCCGCTCCCGGCGAGTCGAAGACGCCTCCCTACGACCCACCGGGAGAGATCGCCAAGACCTTCAAGGTCGACGACCTGCTCCGGGCAACCGGCGGCAAGGGACCATTCAACCGATGCAGCTTCGCGGTGCATCTGCACACCTACCCCCGAGCCCGTGACGGCTACGGACGGATTCGAGCCTACGAATCGAGCGATACCAGCACTTTCGCGCTCGTGGAAGGCGAGTCCTAACTAACCTCAAACACCGAGGCCGGTCGCAATCACGACCGGCCTCGGATCACATCCCAGTCCCTCGCGCTTCTTTGAACGGTGGCCCTGGACAAGAAAAGCCGGCACATTCATCGTCCGTTTCGCGCCCTACAGGCCGAACCATTCAGCAATCCCCAGGAGACGGACATTGAAAACAAATAATTCACGGATCACGGGCCTCGTCGTTAAGGCGAGCTTCCTATTGTGTTTTGCCCTGCCGCTTGCGGCTGCCGAAGACTCTGAATATCTCGAATTCTTTCAACGTTACGACGCTCTCTACCAGAGCTTTGATCCAGAGGTGATCGACCTCTACTCCGACCAAGTCGTGGTTTCGGCCGTCCAAATCTTACCCGATGGTGGACAGCGCACCCTTCAGCTCAAAGGCGAGCAGTGGAAAGAGATGCTTCGAGACTCCCTGGGTTTGGCGAAGAAACGTGGAGATCGAAGCGAATACACCAACATCGCCGTCGAGCACTTGGAGGACGGCGCGCGGATCACCGCCGACCGCTACTCCACGGTGAAGTGCTTCCAAGACGACGGCTTTCATCTACGGGTCAGAAAAGAAGCGGACGGTCAGCTTCGAATCGTTGAGGCGGCCATGCAGTCGCCCATGCAAACCAGATGCGAGGGATCCGAGAACGACGTAGAGCTGGTGCTGCAGGGGGCGGTCGATATGCTGAGCAAACAGCTGCCGATCATGGTGGATCAGGACACCCAATTGAAAAGAGTCTCGTCCGACGGCAAGGTGCTGACCCTGCACTACGTTTTGGTCAACATCACAGTGGAAGAGCTGGACCTAGAAGCCTATGCCGAAGCCATGCGCCCAGCCCTCTTGCAGAATTCCTGCACCGTACCCAGCTTTAAGGGATTGATCGACCAAGGGGGTCGGCTCGCCTACTCCTACCGGGACCGAGACGGGCGGGAGATCTACAACCTGCAGCTCGGCGCCGAGGATTGCTCAGGTTAGGAAAAAAGAGGCCGGTCGTGAATGACGACCGGCCTCTAAATTTCCATCAACTGATTGCAATGTCTCGTATCAACCTCCACCCGGGGAAGGAGTTCCCGTGGGCGTCGGCGTGGGTGCTGCGGGTGGGGTGGGAGCCGGTACGGGTGCCGGTCCCGGCGGTGGGGGTGCCGCCGTCGGTCCTTGGAACCAGCCCATGGTGTCGTTGATAGCACCGCGGATTTCCGAGTTGGTGAAATACCCGACGGTCATGGCGAAGAGCTGCCCGGCCGCCACGCTGGGATCACCCAGCGGAGATCCCGGAATCATCGACATTGCTCCACCGGTTTCCTTGGTGATCGTGATGGCGGTCGACGCACCTCCGGTCGGCGCGTAGAGAGCCGTCGCCAAAGCGTCGGTGCCTTTGTCGAAACCGATCTCACCCACCAAGGCCAACGATTCCAAATAAGCTTGCGAGCCGCTCATCTCTCCAGCATCCCAATAGACCAGGATGCTGACCCCTTGGCCGGTCCAATTGACGAAGTCAATGCCGTCGCCAACCCAACCGGGAATGAATTCCGCGTCGGCATTGCCCATCATCGCCCCTCTGAAACTGAGCCAATCGCCGTCCAGGGTTTGGTCAATGGCCGACAACAGCGGCCACGCCGCACCGGTAACCCCTTCGGTAGCATCCAGGAGATTCCAACCCGCCGGAATCCACCAAGGGATATTCGGTCCTTCCGGCGGAGGTGGCTCACAGCTGTTGCCGTCGAAACCCGTCGGATCCACGTAACGCAAGGGGTTGTTGGTGACGTAGGCGTAACGGTTGAGCTTCTGCGGATTGCTGAGATCCGGCAGGGTCGGATCCGGCGACAACCACTGTCGATAGTGGGGGTCGTAGAACCGAATGCCCATCTCGTGCACCCCGGCCATGCCGTCGTGGGCGACCTCGCCGGCGAAGCTACGGTCGTGCTGATCGGTGCCGGACGTCCAACGCTCGGCGCCGAAGGGACGGACGCGCTTACGCTCGACCACCGTTCCCGAGCCGTTGGTGATCAAGGTGGTGGTGCCCACGTGGTCGTTGTGCAAATAGCGGGTTTGGGTGGAGCCCGCCGCCAGCTCCGTGAACATCACCACCCGATCGCCCGCGAAGGTGTAGTAGCTACGGGTTTGGATGTCGTTCCCGCTCTTGGCGTGGCCGAGGGGCCCGGAGCCGCCGAAATCGATCTCATCGGCTCCGAAGTCTGCGGCCGTGTAGAGCTGCTCGTCGCCGGAGGGATAGTCGAAGAACGGGCAGATGACATCCGGGCAAATCGGCCCGGAGGCCTTGGTCAGGAACGTGGTGCCACCGGGGCAGCACGGATCTGATCCACCGCCGCCACCGCCGCCACCACCTCCGCCTCCGCCGCCACCGCCACCGCTGGACGGGGTGACCGTGACCTCGAAGTAATCGCCGATGTAGTAGGTGGTGGCGTCGCCGTCGACTTTTTTCACCAGGGCGCCGTCGATATCGCGGATGAAGCTCAGGGACGAGCCGTTGCCGCTGGTGCCGGTCATCCAACCCTCTTGGTTCCAAGCATAGGTGTAGTCGGTGGAGCCTACCCGACGGGTGGTCATGCGGCCGGCTCCGTCATACCACATCTTGGTCACACCGTTGACCTTGGTCTTCGCGTGGGGTCGCGAGCCGTAACCGTAGGTGGTGGTCACCCCGCTGTCCTTGACGCTGGTGAGATTTCCGAGGGCATCGTAGTAGTAGTAGAGGTTGTAGCTACCGTCCGCATCGTATTGGGTATAAGCCCGGGTCAAGCGATCGAGAAAATCGTATTGGAAATTCTGATCTTGGTAGGTGTCGTTGCTGCTCGAGGTCAAACCCCGGCGATCCCGGATCTTAGTGACATTGCCGGCGTCGTCCCAGGTGTACTCAAAGTACTCGTCGCGACCCCAGGAGCTGTCCGTGCCCACCCGCATGCGGTATAGGCGATAGTTGTCGCTCTGACCGTTATAGGTCCAGCGGGTCCTGAGGCCATTGCCCCAATTCACCTGGGTGCGCTGGCCCAAGCTGTTGTACGACGCGCTGCTGACGTAGGACGTGCCGTTCACCGAAAGGGTGGTGGGCGCGCCGTGGTAAGCGTGGAAACCCGAGGTCGCGACCCGGCCGTTGGCATAGGTCATGGCGTACGGGCGGTCCATTTCGTCGTAGCTCCACGAGCTGACGTAGGTCTGGGGAGCGCCGGTGATCGCCACCGACTCCGAGGTCAGCCGACCGCGGGCGTCGTAGGCATAAGTGCGGGTCACGTCGTTGTTCTCCGCCTTCCACAAACGACCCTGGCCGTTGGTGCCGGCGTCGTAGGTATAACGCATGGCCGCGGTCGGAATGGTCGAGGGACATTCGGACGAGCGCAGCTGCTTGGCGATCGCTCGATCCAGGTTGTCGTACCAATAACAGGTCCGGCCACCCGCCTGGTTTTGGGTCTCCAACAAGTTGCCGCGCGGGTCGTATTCGTAGGTGGTGGTGCCCCGATCGGGGTCGACCTCCTGCAGCTTGCGACCCAGCTCGTCGTAGTTGAACGTGGTCGTGTGGCCGGCGTGATCCTCGATCGTCTTCAGGCGCCCGAGGGTGTCGAAGGTGCGATCGGTGTAGTACATCACGCCGTTGGTCTCGTTGCGCTCGTAGGTTTGGTAATTGTTGCCGCGAGTGTTCACCCGGTGGTGCACCTTGCGCTTGTCGGTCGGATCGATCACCGCCACGTCGCCCCACGGACCCCAATAAATGGAATGCTCTTCGGTGCCGTCCGGACGGATGTTCAATTGGATCCGATTGAGCACATCGTAGGTCTTGTGGGTCGCCGGCAGGCTCGCGTTGTTGTATTCCGCGGAGTTGAATAGGTTGTCGCTCCAGGAAACCACCCTCGGCACCGTGGTGCTCGCCACCCGGCCGTAGGCGTCGTAGCGCGTGTTGACGATCTGCTTGTTGCTCGACGACCACTTGCGCTGGGTTTGGATCACGCGCCCCAAGCCGTCGTAGAAAGTCCAACTGTGCAGGAAGTGGGATCCGGACCCCGTGTCGTCCCGCACGCTGTCCTTGCGCATGCGTTTGACGTCGTCGTAGACCACCTTCTGATTGGCCTTGGAGGCATCCCACCAGGTGGAGGTGCTGCCGTTCCAGGTGTAAAGCAGCCGGCCGAAGGCGTCGTAATGGTTGGCCGCCCGCCAATCGTAGTTGGAATAATCCCGCACCGCCTGTACTTGGCCCGGCAGACCGCCTCCTTGGGTCGACGACACGCCGTTGACGTTGTAGTAGTGGGTGTCCGTGCGATGCCCGAGGGCGTTGGTCGTACGGATCGGGAAGATGTGATAGCTGGAGTCGAAGACCACGTTGGTATTGCGGGCGTTGGCCGAAGCGTAGGCCGACGCCGTGCCGTAGGAGCCGAAGGTGCGGGTTTGGGTTCGATTGCCGTAGGCGTCGTAAAAGAAGCGGGTGTCCACCACCTGCTCCGAGCCGCCGTTCCAGCGATACTCCCGCAAGCCGTATTGCAGACCCGATTCGTCCACCGTGTAGTAGAGCGGTGTGGATCCTGGCTCCCAGATATTGACGGTTTTTTTGACGTAGTTACCGTTGAACAAATCACCGCTGAAGACCGCGTCCATACGTTTCTTGTTGACGATCCAAGCGCTGGTGTTGACCGCGTACGGCGACCAAGTGGAGCGATAAGGGGCGCCGGCCGACACGGAGTCGTATTCCCGGGTGGCGACCACATTGCCGTATTGGGCGCCACCTTGATCCGCTGGATTGTAGGCGTAGGTGACCTTCTTGCTGTGCTGCGTGCCCCCCTCGTCCCACATCCAATCCTTGACCGCGTCCAAACGGTGGAACCAGCCCGCGTTGGTGCTCGAGCCCGGACGGAAGCGCTCTTCCAGACCCCAAACCCATTCGGTTTTGGTTCGGTCCGTGCCGTTCAGATGCTCGATCAAATGCCATTGACGCTTGCCGTTCAGGGGATGCTCGTCGTCTTCGTTGACCACGTGGAATTTGGTCGCTTCCCGACGATTTCCGTAGTTTTCATTGACCTGCTCGAAACCGATCAGGCGTTTGGTGCCGTCGTCGTCGGTTTTCACCTTCTCGCCGAAGTAGGCGTAGGTCACGGTTTGGGTCGGCCCTTCGCCCGGATCCAACACCTTCGATTGCACCCGTTGCTTGCGATATTCCGTATTGTTGTGATCTTGGTAATTCCAGGTCACCGTGGCCCCTTGGTGCTGCACCGAGGTGAGGAAATAGCGGGTGCGGGAAGCGCCGTTTTTCATCACCGTGCGGGTGGCGTAGGTCATTTCCACGGTCGGCAGCTGTTGCCCACCGGCGACGCCGCCCTTGCCGTATTGCCGGATCCGTCGCAATCGATAGGATTTTTTATCCTCGCTGGTGTCGACGTTGTATTCGAAACGATATTCGCGCATCAAGACCGAGCTGCCGGACACCGGATGGAACCATACCTTGATGCCGTCGAGCTTCACCGCGCTTTGGGCGATAGCGTAGTCTTCCATGGTGTCGAAGCTTTTGGTGGATTGCACGAATTCCACCTCCCACTCCGCGTGGTTGTCCCCCGCCGACGGATTGGTGCTGTATTTGATCCGGTGGGGATAGGTTTCTTTCCAACCGTATTCGGGCAAACCCCAGCAGTTGTGATGCCATTTGTCGGCGCTATAACTTTTATAATCGATTTTGATGGTATTACCCATCGTATCCTCGACCTTCTCGAGACCCCAACCGCGATACCAGGCCTCTTTATGATCCGGGCCCTGGCCTTCTTTATATTTCAAATGGAAGGTGCGGCTGCTGGTGCCGGGATTGCCCCATTGGTCGGACCAGCCGTTCCAGGGCAGGGCGTTGAAGGAATCCACGCCGAAGTCGTAACGCACGCCGCTGCGATTCCAGATCTGGATTTTGGAATCGTCGCGGATCCAACCCAAGACGTTGGGGTACGGCGGACCGCCACAGCCGCCGGAATCGCAGGTGCAAACGTTGCGTTTCCAGGTGCGGCTGGTTTTTTCGATCTTCCAGAATCGCGCTTGCTCGGTATTGAATTTCTGCAGGCTTTGGCCGTCGCAGGTCCAATTGCCTTGATTGGAGCAGCTCTGGCTCGACGCCTCACGGTATTTGAGGGTGGCGGATTCGCCGCCCATGGTCACCCGATGATCGCCGCTGACCCCGCCGGTCAGCTCCACGCGACCGGCATCTAGGCTCCAACCGAGTCCCACCCAGCCGCCGTCGCTGTTGCCGTCGGTATTCTTGGCCGACGCCAAATCACTGTTGTAGGAAAGGTTGATGGGCAGGGACAACCCGCCCGGGCCGGACGGCACGTCGATGGCGAAGCTGTAGGAGGAGGCGCCGGTGAAAAGCGCCACCTGACCGGACTCCACCGTCGGCTGGAAGAAGACCTCGGGGGCGTCGTTCTTGGTCGGCAGGCCCCGATCCTTTTGCTCCGAATCTTTTGAGTCCTCAGCCCCTTCGTCTTCCGCGCGGACCCTTTCCGGCTCGATCCGGGCGGGATCGTCGAGCAGAATTCCGCCGCTCACCACGATCGAGAACCGCTGCGGTCCCTCGCCCCCGGAGTGGGTAACAAAGACGACGGTTTCCTGGGCATCGAGCAAATCCTGGGGCAGACCGCTACCCGTGACGTCGAGCTGCTCCAAATTGCCGTAGAGGTCGGCGGCGCGACGCGCCGGCAGATCCGGAGCCGCGGGATCGAGGACCCAGGGGAAAATTGTGTTCTCGCCCTGAATTGCCGAAAGATCGAGCTGGTTGCGAAGGGAGCCGTCGCGGCGCCCCGGATCGTTCCAGGCCAGCGTCGCGCGCAGCGATCGACCCTCGGTGGCGAAGCGCAGTCGAATCCGCTCACCGGGTTGGATCAGCCACTCGCCGACCAAGGCGTCGCCGTGGATCGCCGACTCCAAGGTCTCCACTGCCCTGCCCATGTCCAGACGGCCCCATCCGTAGGCGTCGGGACCGGGCTCACCGACCTCCGCGGAGGCATGGACCAGGATCGCCCGGTGGGTGGCGGCGTCGAGACGGGAAAGCCCCATCGCCCGCTCCACGGCCATCAAATGGCCGGCGGCTGCGGTGGCACCTTGGGCCGCGGTCAAACCGCTGGATAGGGCGCCCAAATTCTCGACTTCGAAGGCCGGAAGGCCGACGAAGAGATCCGGCCGCAACCGACCGTCTTTGGCAGGACCGAACGACGCGCCGTCGGCGGTGACCACCAAAGCATTGCGGCTCAAGGCCAAGCCGTCGACCCCTTGGGCATGGCGATCACCGGCCGGCACCACCAAGAGCACGCGACCGTCGGCCAGAAGCTGGTCCACGGCGCGCACCCAGGGACCGGCCACGCCCTCACGGCCGCGCAAGACCTCCGTCGCCACCGGAGCTTCACGCAGCAGGCCGCGATCGGCCACCGAGCCGGCCCACAACGCCAGACGGGGATCGTCGATCTGCGCGTCCAAGGCGGTCGTCACCGACTCCAAATCCAGGAGGTGAAAGGACGCCTGGGGCAGCTGCCGTTGCAGGTCTTCCATCACGAATCGCGCGCTGCTGGACTCGCCGAACGCGGTCCGGTCGTTCCAGCGCTGCTCGGAGCCGGGTCCGTCCGCGTCGAGACCGCCCGTGTCGAGACCATCAGGGGAGCCGTCCACATAAACTGCTACATCCTGAGCGACGGTCAAACCGAAGTGGTCGCGGATGTCTTGCAACACCTCCTCCATGGACCGTCCGTCCGCGTCCAACACCGGCAACCCCGTGGGGGCGGGTGTGGCGGCGTAGATCGGTCGCTTGCCGTCCATGGCGACCCGTCGCAAATAGGGCACCTCAATGGTGTCGGGCAGGTCGGCTGGGGTGTCTTCCGCAATGTCCACGGAAAGCTTCGCCGACGGCTCCTCCTGGAGAGGTCGAGACTTCTGTTGGGGCGACAGGTGCACCTGCGCCCACGAAGGCAAAGCGATGGCGGACACCGCCAAAGCTACGCCGAGCCGACGGACGGCTCTGTCTATGCGGTTCATGGGAATAGTCATCTTGAGCGTTCTCCTAAAAAGTTCCGAGATGGGGTTCTCTTTGACGGGGGAGTCTTGAGCCGTTCCTTTTTCCCTATGCCGGTCACGAAAAAATGCCCGACACCCCGCAATCCGCGCTCCGATTGGGCGGGCCAGGCCGCGGGGACGACTGGGCGCAGGCTTCGTTCGGATGTTTTTCCCGGTGCTACTATCGACCACCGGTGCTCCCGACCTCCCGATCTCTCGATGCTCCCGACCCTAAAGTGAGGTTCTATGCCGAATCCGAGCCATCACCGTTTTTGCCCCCACACCGTGCCGATCGCGCCTACCGGCCGTTCCAGCGGGCGTGGCTCGAAGCTCTGGGCGGCGGTGTTGGTGTCTTGGCTGACGATGGTCGGCTGGGCCTATTCAGCTTCAGCTCAGTGGCAAACGTGGCAGGTCGAAGAAACCGGCACCCGGGTGCTGCGGTATTTGCCCGAGCAGGTCGGCGACGGTCCCTTGCCGGTAGTGATCTTCTTTCCCGGCTCCGGCACCTCGCCCGAGCCGTGGCAGCCCCAATTGCAGCCGGCCGCCGACCAAGCGGGGGTGGCGCTGCTGGTGCCGCGAGCGATCGACCTGATTTCCTTCGGCATCGGTGCCGATGAGCGGACCGTGGAGCTCGCCCTCGATCGGCTGCGCCAAGAGGTCGACATCGACGAGCGACGGATCGCCGTCGCCGGCCACTCCGCCGGCGGCGCGTACGCCGTGGTTTACGCCCTGGCCCGGGCCTCGAGAGTCAGCGGGGTGTTTGCGCTCGCCTCGCCGTTCCGCATCGTGCTGCAGGTCTCCGATCCGGACTACACCCCGCCCGTGCGCTTCTACTACGGCACCCAAGATCCCAATTACATCCAAGCGCGACCGGCGATGGTCGACCAGCTGGAGCGTCTCGGAGTGGAGGTGGAGACCGAGATCGGCTTCGGGCTCGGCCACAGTGAATGGCCGCCCAACACCCTCGGCGACGGTTTCGTATTCCTCGCCGATCAGATCTACGGCACGCCCGGTGGCTGCCTGCCCTCGGAGACCACCCTGTGCCTGCGTCAGGGTCGTTTCGGGGTCACCGCGGGCTGGACCACCTCGGAAGGCGAAACCGGCGAAGCGCGGGTGGGCTCGGCGCGCACCGCGGAATCGGGTCTGTTGACCTTCTTCTCCCCGGACAATTGGGAGCTGCAAGTGAAAGTGCTCGACGGCTGCGGGATCAACGGCTTTTTCTGGGTCTTTGCCGCAGGCACCACCGACGTGGGATTCGAGCTGAAGGTCGTGGATCTGCAAAGCACGGATCCCCAAGGCGAACGCGAGCAAATCTACCTCCACAGCCCCGGCACGGTGGCGGACACCATCGTCGACATCGAAGCCTTCCCTTGCGCCGAGCCCCTGCTGCCGGCCGGCTGAGCACCGCATGCCGACCCCGTCGATCCGCTTCGGTCTAGGACTGGCTATCACCCTGCCGGCCCTGGCCGTATCCTGGGGGTTCACCAACGGCCAGGTGGTCTTCGTGCTCTACCGCGAGCCCAAGCTCGCCCTGGCGATGATCACCGCCTGGTGTTCAATCGCCGCCGTGGCTTGGCTGCGACCTCGGGCGGTTTTCCCCCGCGAGCTGCTCGCCACCCTCACCAAGCCGTCACCGTCCCGTCCGTCTCTGATGTTGGCGGCCCTTTTCCTCGGCTGGCTGACGGTCACCGGTCTGTGGAGCCCGGTCCGGCAGCTCTACCTCTACGAGATCCTGCAATACCTCACCTTCGGCGCCTTGGTTTGGGTGTTGCTCACATGGTCGCGCTTGGAGGTGGGCATTGCCGACGCCGTGCGCGCCGGCATCGTGGCTTCCCTCGGGTTGGTGACGATCATCGGCTTGGCCCAGCTCAGTGGGTTTTTCCCCGCCCTCGAATCGTGGCTGCGACCGATCAACCCACAATTCGGCGCCGATCACCCGTCACTGATGGGCTATAAGAATCCCGCCGCCTTGGCGGTTTTGGGACAGATCTTTTTGCTCGCCGGTTGGGTCTGGACCTCTCGTTCTCGCAAGCTGCGTTTGCTCTTGATCGGCTTGCTCGCCGCGGAGCTTTTTTACCTGGCGACCCTGCACAGCCGGACCTCCTATCTGGCGCTCGCGGTCGGTGCCACTTTTTTGGTGACGGTATTTCTCGTCAAGTGGCGTCATGGTGGGCTCCGACCGGATCCGTCCAAGGCGATCCCGATCCAACGGCTCGGCTTGGTCGCGGCGGTTCTGCTGTCGATCTTCGCCATAGCGTTGATCGCCGACCCTGCCACCCGCCAACGAGCGGCATCCATGGGTCAATTCCTGAGCGTCGAGGGTTATCTGCAATCGGATCGTGGCACGTATTTCCGCAACACGCTCGAGATGGTGAAGCAACACCCCTCGGGCGTCGGCCTAGGCCATTGGCAGACCTTCTATCCCGTCTTTCGCAAATACGATCGAAGCCGCTCCTTCGACGAGAGCTTCCAGGTCCGCCGCGCCCACAGCGACCACGTGCAACTCCTGGGGGAAACCGGTTGGGTCGGCGCCGGGCTGTGGCTGGCTCTCCTCGGCTCGGTGCTCTATGCCTGTCTTCGACACGGCGGCCGTGAGGGTTCTTGGACCGGCGCGCAATGGACGGCGCTCATCGTCGCCATGGCCACGGATTACGTCCAGGAGATGCCCTACCACAAGCTCCTGCTCTTCCTGGTGGCCTTTCTCGCCCTTTCTCGGTTGACGGATCGAGGCGATGAAGACCCGATGTCGTCCGCCCCGCCTGCTTTTCCCTCCGGCGCTTTTTTGCGCGCCGCAACGCTGACGTGGGTGGCCCTCGGGATTTCGCTCGTCGCCGCCGAGCACCTGCGCAAGCAACAGCTCTCCGCCGAGCTGCTGCGCCGCTACTCCGGTGCCATGGACGACCTGAGAAGGGACGGTAGGGTCGAGAGGACATCGTTGCAAGCTTTGCTTCAGCTCGGTGAGCAGACCGCGAGCCTGCGCGGCTTCACCAAGGTCGACCACCGTCGACACCTGGCCTTGGCCCACACCGCCTCCCTGCTGGGCGACCGCGGCTCGGCCTTTAAGCACGCGGCCTGCGCCCTAGAAATCCATCCCTATTCCCCCAAGGCCATGGCCATGATGTCGAGCCTCACCGAAGCCCCGGAATCCCAGAAATGGAGCCGGGCTTACCGACATGTCATGCATGAGGCAACCTCTGGTTTCGAGCTCGATCTACCGAAAATCCCTACGAATTGCCCGGATTGAGGGATAAGTCGCTGGTCGTTTCGCCAGAAATAACCTAAGATATAGCCGTTTCACAATATTATCTGTCGGGATCCCAACGTCGTGCCTATCCGCGGTATTCCTTTCGGCATTCTCCGCGGCACGGGCCCCCAACTCGTGTGACCCCACTCCCTTGAAAGGAAGGATTGTTGTGCCAAAGCCCCCCGGATCTGCCCGGCTTCGATCTCTCACCTTCGCCGTGTTGATCGGCCTATCGGCAGCTTTCGTGCTTTCCGTCGCTGCCCAGCACCTCTTCATTGTCGACTTCAAACAAGACGGCGTCGGAGTCGTTCAGCATTTGGCCGGCGCGTCCGGCGTCGCCCTGAGCAGCGACGGCCGATTCGTCTTCACCAGCGCCGAGGCGGACGACGCCTTGACCGTTTTTGAGCGGGAGCCTTTCTACGGCTCCTCCACCTTCGACGACGTCTTCGTCGACCAAGAGGACGGCGTCTTCAACATGATGGGCGCCAGCGCCGTGGCTGCCGCCCCGGACGGACGCCACGTCTACGTCACCAGCGCCTACGACAACAGCTTGTTGGTCTTCGCCCACGACGCCAGCACCGACTCTTTGGTCTTCGTCGCCCATCAGGCCAAGGAAGACATGGTCGGCGGCGTCTACGGGCTCTCCCAGCCGACCGCGGTCGCCGTCAGCGGTGACGACGAGCAGGTCTTCGTGGCTGCGGAAATCTCCGATTCCGTGGCCGTCTTCAGCCGCGACGCCTCCAACGACACCTTGACCTTCGTCGACGCCCAGCTCGACGGCGTGGCCACGGATCACCTGGCCGGCGCGTCCGGCGTGGCGGTCAGCCCCGACCATCGACACGTTTACGTCACCAGCAGCATCGACGACGCGTTGACGGTCTTCAGCCGGGGCGGCGGCTTCATCTCACCGGTGACCGCCTACGTCGACGGCGTCGGCGGCATCGACGGTCTCGACGGCGCCAGCGGCGTGGCGGTCAGCCCCGATGGACAACACGTCTATGCCGTCGCCGGGGTGGACAACACGCTCACCACCTTTGCCCGGGATCCGATCAGCGGCACCTTGACCCTGATCGACCTGGATCGCGACGGGGTCGACGGCGTCGACGGCCTAGGCGGAGCCCGCGCGGTGGCGGTCAGCCCCCTCGGCAATAGGGTCTTCGTCGCCAGCCAGAACGACAACGGCGTCGCCCTCTTCCGGCGCATGGCGAGCACCGGCCAGGTCGACCTCTTGGACGTCAAGACCCCGGCGGTCGGCCTGCGCGGCGCGGGATCCCTGGCGGTCAGCCCCGACGGCATCTTCGTCTACGCCGCCTGCTACGACGACGATTCCATGACCGGTATCTACGTCGCCCTCTGCGAGGGAGACGAGGCCACCGGCGACACCGACGACGACGCCTTCTGTGACAACGAGGACCTTTGCACCGGCGACGACCTCACCGGCGACAGCGACGTCGACACGGTCTGCGACGACCAAGACATCTGTCCCGGCTTCGACGACACCCAAGACGCGGACGCCGATACCGTGCCCGATGGCTGTGATCAATGCGAAGGCAACGACGCCTCCGGCGACACCGACAACGATTCCGTGTGCAACGATAGCGACGTCTGCCCGGGTGCCGACGACAACCAGGACGCCGACGGAGACACCGTGCCCGATGGCTGTGACCTCTGCCTCGGCAACGACGCCTCCGGCGACTCCGACGCCGACCAGGTCTGTGACGACCTCGACGTCTGCCCAGGCTCGGACGACGGCATCGACACCGACGGCGATCAGGTCCCCGACGGCTGCGACCAATGCGAAGGCGACGACGCCTCGGGCGATGCCGACAGCGACAACGTCTGCGACGATCTCGACGTCTGCCAAGGGTCCGACGACGGCATCGACACCGACGGCGACCAAGTGCCCGACGGCTGCGACCTCTGCGAAGGTGACGACTCCACCGGTGATGCGGACAACGACGGCGTCTGCGCCGACAACGACTGTGATCCCAACGATCCCAACGCGTCGATGATCGATCTCTGTGGCGTCTGCGGCGGCGACAACAGCTCGTGCGGCCTCTTCTTCGATGGTTTCGAGTCCGGAAATACCGCCGCCTGGGCGTCGAGCGTGCCGTAAGGCCGGTTGAAGGCTTCTCAAACCTCTATGCTTCACAGGTGAATCAGGCTCTGCCGTGAAACACCCGTGAATAGAGCAGACCTGGCGTAGGGGCGGGGCTTGTCCCCGCCCGACAGGCGAGGCAAAGCCGAGCCGGCACGGTCGGGGGCAAGCCCCGACCCTACGACCGGAAGGGAAAATCTCGGTGGTTTAAGACGATTCGCTAGCCTGCGAAGCTCGGAAAGAGACGCAACAGCCGTAGGACTGCTCGGCGGTCCTACGGCTGCTCTGTTAAGAGTCGTCGTCCCCCAGCCATCGAAGCTCGGAGTAGAAAACCAGATGGTGGACGCATCCCACCGCTAGATAAGCGGCCAGGAGCCCCAGCGGAAAAATCAGCAGGATCGGAAAACCGATCTCATGCATCCCGGAGCCCTCCGAAAGCAGCCAGAAGCCCGAGCCGAAGCTGCCGAGCGCCACTGTCGAGGCTAAGAAGCAATAGATCCAAAGCTTGATCTTCTGGACCCTATTGAGGCTCAGGGAGCTTCCGAGCGCTTCCGTGTAGGCCCTGGTTCTAGGGTTATGCCGGGAGACCTGTCCGAAGAGGCCGGTTCCATCGCAGAGAAGACAGGGTTTCGGCGGCGCTCCAAGACCTGAAGGATCCAGCGGAATCACTAGGCTGTACCACCACCCCATCCAAGACGGGTGGCCTTGCACCTCGGAAAGACGCAGATCGGCTTGCGGATCGATGCCGGACGCAGAGCAGACCTCACAGATACGGGGAGCCGCCGCAGCGTCGGTTTCACCGGATTCCGCGATCCATCGCTTCAACGAGCTTTCCGCTCCACCCTTGGTGGATAGCTCAACATCGTCGAGGCGACCTGTCTCCGGATTGAAATGCAAGAGCACCGGAAGCTTGAAGACCGCGGTGCTGAGATTCGGCAATGCGATCTCCAGCACAAGGCCGTATTTGACCGGCCCTGGCAACATGGCTCGCAAGATCGACTCTTTGACCACAAAGGGGTCTCCCACCCGGCAAGTCGGGACTAATTTTTGAATCCGTCCCATCAGCTTATTGACTTGCCGGAAGCTGGATCCGCTGCCGTGGCGGCGGACATAGGTCATATGCCGGTCCCGCCAATCGTAGAAGGTGTCTTCCATCTCGCGGATCGTGTCTCTTAAATCTTGCGCAAAGGTCATCAGCTCGGTCGGCACTGGACCGTCGCCGGCCTTCAGCTGGATCACCAGCAGGCGCGACATCTTCTCGATGCCTTGAATCGCGATGCTGCTCAACCAGCCCGTATTGGCCCTCAACATCTTTTCGAAATCGGCGGGTAGGGCGAGACCATCCAGCCGCACACCGGCTCCCCTACGCTCGAAGGTCAGCTCAAACGGGTCGAAATCGACCACGGCTCGATCCCCGTCCTCAGTCTTTGCCACCACCGTAGAAGAGAATCGATATCGATCGGCGGCAGGCCTGTTGGGATCGATCGAAGGGTCAAACACCGGCTGCAAACGCTCGACCACTTGATCGAGCTCGGACATGGACTCGACTCCGGAGAGATCGGCGATCAGCTGCGGCAAGATCTCGATCACCCTCCTGGCCTCGGGCTCCGACTGATGCAGCGGCGCCAGAAGATCCTCAGCAAGGCTCCGCTCCAGCCGATCCCAGGTACGGCCGAACAGCTCGAGCGCCGGAACAGCCAGTGCCTTCACCTGGAAGAGGACATAGGCATCCGCGTCCTCGCGCCACCACTCCCTCGTTCCCGAGGCTTTCAAAGAAACACTCGATCTGCTCGCGGTATCCATCATGCCATGGTCCTCTGCTCGTCATGCTCCGAGCAGAGAATACTCGCCGGCAGCGGAGCCTATTCACCGACCGAGTGCGACAAAGCCAGAAACGTTGGACTTAGGGACGGATCCCGGCGAAAGCCGCCTTTTTGTGATCGGCCGCCAGCTCGACCTCAGTCGGAAGGTGCTCGCCTTCGATCCAGACGATGGTTTGAGAATCCAACCAAATCGACGCGCGATCGACCACGGAGCCGAGCCCGGCCGGACCGAAGTAGGCGTTGGGATGTTTGTGCAAGCCTATTTCTTTGAGAGATTTACGGCTGATGGACCAAATCAGAACCGGAACATGAATCGACTCTAGGTAGTCGAGAATGACCTCCGGCGGCAGGCTCGCCTCAGGAGCCTTTTCCCCCAGAAGCAGGATCACCACCCGGGGCATGTTGCTCGAGGCCGCCGCCCGGCCGGCGATGGCCAACGCGCCCCAAAGATCCGAGCGGCTGCCGACCACGGGTTGAAAACCGTAGTTCTCGGCGGGCAGGACCAACGCCGTGAGCAAGCCGGTATTGGACTTCACCATGCCGACCGCGGACTCTCGGAAAGTATTGGCCGGCTCGCCGATCGGCACGGGCGACACAGCGCTCAGGTGATAGCTCCGCTCGCCTTGGCTTCGGCGTTGAGCTCCGGACGGAAAAGGCAGACTGCGCAGCACCGCCATGCTCAGGGCTTCATCGCGCACCACCACCACCTGCCCGGCATCGGACTTGGTTTGGAACACGGGCAACGGCCGGCCGTCTCGACGCACCCACCCCTGCACTTGATCGGTGGTCCAAGGTTTTCCTTTGCGGCTGGTGACCGCCACCGCCGACAACGCCGAGGTCACTTCTTCACCCATGCCGCCGCCGAAGGTCGTCTCCGCCTTGGCGATCACCCCGTCGGTGAAGGTGACCTCCGCCTCGATAGCGTGGGGCCGCTCGGTGTCGTAGGGCGGCAGCTCGAATCCGCCGGAGTCGACGGTCAGCTCTTGGCCGTCGAATCGCAGCAAATAAGTCTTGGGCTGATAGCCCAGCACGCCTTTGGCAATCACCCTTCCGCGTCTCGGCACTTTCTTCGCCGAGCCGTCGTCGGCGGCGCCCAGCTCGAGCACCACCGCCACCTCGTGGTTTGAACGGATGTAGTTGATCAGCTGCTCGGTGTGACCAAGAGGGGCGCCCTTGGCGTCGTAGGCCACGGCGGCCAACCGTCTGGGACGCAACCGGCCGCCGAAATTGATCGTCGTTCTCCACGGCGGCTCCGTCTGAGACGCCACGGTCTCGCCGTCGAGCACCCAACGCACCACCTGAGCTTCCGGCCCGACCGCCACCTCGACCTCATGGGGGCCGATCACTAGGCCCAAAAGCAAGGTCACAAATTCGATCACTGCTCATCTCCTCAACATCGTCTATCCCAGGCGCCCGCTCGGGCAGGATTGCCACTTTGCATAGTTTAGCGAGCCACGGCGGGCTCCGAAGCGCTTCCACCCCACCAGGACGTCAGCACATCCCTAAGCGGAGGCCAGGCTCAGCCGCTCGGTGGCACACCAGGTGATAGTCTCCGCTCGTTCCCGTCAACCTCTGCTCGGAGACTTCCATGATCCTTGCCCGTGATCGCCGTTTTCTCGTCTGCTGCGCCACTTTGCTCGCGTTTTCTACCTGGCCGGCTTGCGCACCGGAGCCCTCGACCGACCCGCCGACCACCGGCGACGCCGACCCTTCGGCGACCCTGGCCGACACCCCGGCGCCGACGGAGCCCACCCCCGAGCCCACCAATCCCCAAAGCCCCACAACCGCTGGAGATAGAGTGATCTGCCTGGCCGGGGATTGGGACGGCGACGGCACCGACGAGGTGGCGGCGGTCGTGGCCCGCGAGTCGGAGCCGCTGACTTGGTTTTTCCCCGGATTGGAGCCGATCGAGGAGCGCAAGCTGAGCTTCGGTCTGGCGACGGATCAGCCGATCGTCGGAGATTGGAACGGTGACGGCATGGACTCCCCCGGCATTTTTCGCGAGGGCGGTTGGCATTTGCTGCTGGAACGAAAAAACGTTGAGTCGACGAATATCTTCCCTTTCGGCTTGCCCACTGATTTCCCCGCCGTCGGCGACTGGAATGATGACGGCGTCGACACCCCCGGAATCTTCCGCGACGGCGTTTGGCATTTGATCGACTCCCTGGCCAAAGAAGAGGCCGACCACTCTTTCGGCTTTGGGGATACCGGGGACTTGCCGGTTGCCGGAGATTGGGATGGGGACGGCAAGGACTCGGTGGGTGTGGATCGCAAGCGATTCTTCTACCTACGTCATGACCTCTCTTCCGGCAACGGCGACATCGAGCTCGACTACCGCTCCCCAGACGGCTCGGACCACCCGGTGCTCTTCGGCGATTGGAACGGTGACGGCCTCGACACCCCCGGTCTGGTGCGCGACGGCAAAGTCTCCATTCGCGACGATTTCGAGCAAGGCCCCGCTACCCGCGCCATCGCCTGCCACGCCCTCACGGATCAGTCGCCCACCGCAACCCCTGAGCAAGGTGCGGACGACGAAGGCGGTGTCTAGCGACACCGGTTGGATCAGGCAGTTACAAGGGCCGGCTCGCAGGTTTGACGCCGAAAATTCCGTTTAGGCTGTCATTGGCACGAGCAGGCCGCCGATCTACTTATTGACACATCTGCAAGTGTCGCTAGAATAACTGTGTAGCTTTTTTGATTGCCCTTGCTCGGGCTCCACTTCGAATCTCTGCCGTCTTCCGGCCTCCCGGTCGGCTCGGCAGCCCCGTCCCCCTCAGGTTCTTGCCCCGACCGTTGGAGGTATCATGTCCAGCTCTTCGCCCCCCAGCCCGGATCGTCGGAAAAAATCGTCTCTCTCTCGCCGCGGGTTGCTCGGCACGGCTGCCGCCGTTGGCGCGGTCGGTGCCGCCGCACCGCCTCTGATCGGCAGCACCGATGGCCCCGGCCGCTTTGATTTGGATCGCGGCCCGCTGCCCAAAATGCGCCGCCGCGAGCCCCCACGTTTGACCTACTCGGGCCAAAGCAAGGGGCTTCCCAGCACCCCGAGCGCCGCCGTCGTCGCCCTCAATCGCATGGGCTTCGGCCCCCGCCCCGGGGATGTCGGCGCCTTCAACGCCTTGGGCGGCAACGACACGGACCGGCTCAACGCCTACATCGCCCAACAGCTCAATCCCGACGCCATCGACGACTCGGAAATGGACGCCCGCTTTGCGACCGCCAATTTCCCGTCTTACGGCCTGAGCAACAATCCCGACACCTACTTGGCCACCCTTTGGGATTGGTATATCAACGACAACGCACCGGATGGCAACTCGTCGTCGAACATCCCCCACGACGACCTGATGCGGGCCAAATTCTTGCGCGCCATGTACAGCAAGAAGCAGCTGGTGGAGGTGTTGGCCGAGTTTTGGCACGACCACTTCAACACCAGCCTGAACGACTCCTCCTTCGTGCGCGCCACCTTGCCGCATTTGGACCTGGTGATTCGACAAAACCATCTCGGTCGCTTCCGGGATCTGCTCGAGGCCGTGACCCGCAGCACGGCCATGCTCTACTACCTCGACAACTACACTAGCTCCAACGCCGGGCCGAACGAGAATTTCTGCCGCGAGCTCTTTGAGCTGCACACCCTGGGCGCGGAGAATTACCTGGGCGTGATGCAACAAAACGAGGTGCCCACCGATGGCGACGGTAAACCCATCGGTTATGTGGATGCCGACGTCTTCGAAGCCACCCGCGCTTTCACCGGCTGGAGCTTCAGCTTCGGCAGCGGTGACGACGGCGACACCGGCCTGTTTTTCTATCGGCCGGATTGGCACGACCGCTTCCAGAAATCCGTGCTCGGCACGTTCCTGCCGGCGGACCAACCGGACGAAAAAGACGGCGAAGACGTGCTCGACGCCCTGGCGTCGCACCCGGGCACGGGGCGTTATATCGCCCGCAAGCTGTGCCGGAAATTCATCTCCGACGATCCCCCGCAATCCCTGATCGACACCGTGGCCGGGGTCTTCACCGACCAATGGCAGGCTCCAGATCAGCTCAAACAGGTCTATCAAGCCATCTTGCAATCACCGGAATTCATTTCCACCTGGGGTGAGAAGGTCAAGCGACCGTTCCACATCGCGGCCAGCGCCCTGCGAGCCACCGCCGCCAACTTCACTCCTCAGCCGGACAGCGACACCGGCAGCTTTATGGGTCGTTTCGACGATACCGGTCATGAGCCCTTCCATTGGCCGGCGCCGAACGGTTATCCCGACGTGCGTGGGGCTTGGACCAGCATGACGCCGATGGTCATGTCGTGGCGACTAGCCGGTTGGCTGATCGACTTCGACAACGCCTCCGACGTCCACTACATCGACGTGCTGGGCCAAACCCCGGCCCATATTCGTTCGGCCAATGCCTTGGCGGATTTTTGGATCGATCGCATCCTCAAGCGCACCATGTCCACGGACGATCGCCAGAGCATCGTCGAATTCATGGGCCAAGGCATCAATCCGGATTTCGACCTCAATCTGAACGACGAGGACACCTTGGATCGCCTGCGATCCATGGTCGGCCTGATTCTGATGTCACCGGACTTCCTCTGGCGCTGAGCCGCGCCCCGTCTACCCCTACTAGCCCAGACTCAGCGAAGGAAAAACCATGAGCACTTCTCGTCGCGGATTCATGACCGGCTGCTCGGCGGCCGTCGCCGCCTTTGCCGGCACCCACTTCAACACCCTCGCCTTTGGTGGCGACGGCGACAATGACGAAATTCTGGTCAGCGTATTCTTACGGGGCGGCATGGACGCCCTCAGCTTCGTGCCGCCCATCGGCGGCGCCGATCGGGGCTTCTACGAAAGCGCCCGGCCGAATCTGGCCATTCCCACCGGCGGCACCAACGCCGCCTTGCCCCTGACCGGCATCCACGGCATCCACGCCGCCACCAACATCCCCGCCGATGGGGAGACACCGCCGGCCACCTTCTACGATCTCTACCAAGACGGCAAGCTGTCGGTGGTGCTGGCGACCGGCATGCACGAAGACAACCGCAGCCATTTCGACTCCATGTCTTTCATGGAGCTGGGCACTCCCGGCAACTTGACCACTACCGACGGCTGGTTGACCCGACATCTCTTGTCGGCATCGAATCTGCCGGACGAAATCGTCATGCCGGCGCTCTCCGTGGGCAATCTGCAAGCCACCGCTCTGCGCGGCAGCACCGAATCCGTCAACATGACCAACCCCGACAGCTTCTCTTTGAATGTCGGACCGTTCGATTGGCGAGACGCTTGGCGAGTGGCCATGCGCCAGCTCTACACCAACAACGGCAACACGTGGCTGCACAACGCCGGCTCGGAAGCCCTGGACGCCATCGACATCATCGAGCTCAATAGTGACGGCGGCTACACACCGTCCAACGGCGCCATCTACCCGTCGGGAAGCCTGGGCTCTCACCTGCAGACCATCGCACGCATGATCCGTCTCGACGTGGGTCTGCGCGTCGCCACCGTCGACTACGGCGGCTGGGATACCCACAATGGCCAGGGTGATGACGGCGGTGGTTATTTCTTCACCCGCATCCAGGAGCTATCCCGAGCTTTGGCCGCCTTCTACACCGACCTCAACGACAGCGGAGCCGACGCCCCCGCCAAGAAGCTGACGGTGGTGGTGATGAGCGAATTCGGACGCCGCCTGCGGGAAAACGCCGACCGCGGCTCCGACCACGGCCACGGCAGCGTGATGATGGTGCTCTCGGGCAACGCCACCGGCGGCGTGCACGGCACTTGGCCCGGCCTTTCCAACGAGCAGCTCTTCGACGGTGCCGACCTCGAGGTGACCACCGACTATCGGCGGGTGCTCTCGGAGATCCTGATCCGGCGCATGGGTAACCCGAATCTGGGCCAGGTCTTCCCGGGTTTCACGGACTACACACCCCTCGGCGTGGTCAACGGCGTCGACCTCACCCCGGTCTTCGGCGAGGACATCTTCGTCGACGGTTTCGAAAGCGGAGATCTCTCGCGCTGGTCGTCCGTCGGCTGAGCCGGCGACACCATATCGGCCATCGAGACGCGGCTTGCTCCCGCCCGTTCTGACTCTCGGAAAAGCGTCAGGACGGGAGAGCGCCGAAAACGCCCGGATCCTCGCAGATCCGGGCGTTTCCTCGTTCCAGTCCGACGGACTCAGGGCTCGACCGCGAAGACTAAGTCGTCGCGATCGTTGTAGCCGCCGGACACGCAAGCGCCGGGGCTACCGTTGTAGCGGAAGGCGGCGCGCACCGCTTGTTTGGTGCCGGACGGCAGGGTGTATTGAGCGGAAAGGGTCTGGGCCCCTCCGGCGCTCAAGTCCAGGGTCTGGATCAACACCCACGACGGATTGTCGGCATCGGCGGCGTAGTAGAGGTCCAGGTGGTCGTTGGCGCCGGTATTCCAGCCGTAGACCGTGGCCTCCACCTTCACCGTGGCTCCCACCTTGAAATCCGCTCCGTCGAGAGTCGACACCTTGAGCCCGTCGTTCGACTCGTCCGAGTGGAAGGTGCCTTGGGTACCGTCGGCGCAACCGTCGAGGGTGTTGGGTTGGTTGGGCTCCGGTCCCAAACCCGCCCGTCCATTGACCAAGGTGCCGGCATCGCAGGAGCTCCCCACCACCGCACAAGCCGGGGCGCCCAGGCCGGAATCATAGGCCGCGTTCTGGGGTCCGTTTCCGCCGCCTCCTCCACCGCCACCGCCGCCGCCTCCTCCTCCGCCGCCGCCGGTCACGGTGAGGTTGAGGGTGGCGGCATCCGACAGGCTGCCGCTATCGGTCACCGACGCTGTGATCACATGGCTGCCCACCGACAGGCTCGAGGTGGAGACCGAGGCGCCGGAGCCCAAGGTGCCGTCCAAGGACGATGACCATTGGATCGAAGCCGCGAGGTTTCCGTCTTCCGTGTCGGTGGCCGTGCCGGTGAAAGTCACTGAGGCTCCGGAGGCCACGGAGCTGCCGTTGGCCGGCGCGGTGATCGACACCGAAGGTGCCGTATTCGTCGGGCCGGACGAGCCCACCGCGAATACCAGATCGTCCGTATCGTTGTAGTTGCCCGTGTCGCACACCGCGGCGCTGCCTTGGTAGCGGAACCGGGCCCGCACCGCCTGCAAGCTGCCGGTCGGCAGGGTGTATTGGGCGCTCAGGGTTTGGGATCCCGAGCCGGACGGGCTCAGGGTTTGGATGAAGACCCACGACGGATTGCCGGCGTCGGCGGCGTAATAGAGATCCAGGCTGTCCTCGCTGCCGTTTTGCCAGGGATAGACCGTGGCGTCGATCTTCACCGTGGCTCCAGCCGCGAAGTCGGAGCCGTCGAGGGTCGACACCTTGATCGCGTCGTTCGACTCGTCGGAATGGAAGGTGCCCTGGGTGCCGTCGGTGCAAGTGCCGAGGGTATTCGGTTGATTGGGCTCCGGTCCCAGACCGGCGCGGCCTGTGAGCAAGGATCCGGAGTCGCAAGAGCTGCCGACGGTCGCGCATTTGGGGGCGCCGAGGGCGGAATCGTAAACCGCCGTTTGGGCACCGCCTCCGCCTCCGCCGCCACCACCACCGCCGCCGCCGCCTCCGCCGTTACAGGAGGCGGGCACGGCGAAGCCGTTGGTGGCCGTGGTGCTCGACGAGCCGGGGGTCGAGGCGTCGGTGCCGAGGCCGAACGCGGCGAAGGCATTCCACACCGTGCACAAGTCCTCGCCGTTGTAGTTGTCGGTGGCCGCTTGGATCACCGCATCACGGGCTTGGATGAAGGTCGGGTTGCAGGGGGTCAGCTTTTGACCTTCCACCACGTAAAGCATGGCCCGGTGATTACCCGCACCGGCATTGAGGTTGGAAAGATCCTCGTCGAATCCCCGGGCATCCACCAACGCCCAGAAGACCTCCCACAGAGCCTGGGCCCACACCGTGCCGGTCTCATGGGGTGAGGATAACGAGCCGATGGAAGCATAGGTTCGGGTGTTCACGGATGGGTCCGTGGAGAAATATTGCGAGCGGATATTGCCCGTGGGCCCGCCGCCGATCAACCACGATCCCAATCCCTGGGAATCGGTGCCCACGTCGCCGGACTCGGCGGTCATGGCCATGGCAAACCAATCACTCCAACCTTCGTCGGGGGTTTGGGCATTGCTCAAACAAGTGGTGGACGGACCGCCCACTTGGCGCCGATTGATGCCGTGGCCGAGCTCATGGAGGGTCACGGAGTTGTCCAACGCACCGTCGCGACCACTGCAATAGTAGAGACTCAGGATACCGGAGACGCCATCGTTGGACGCGCTGAACGACGCGTTGCAGTTTTGGGAGAGCTGGACCCGGATATCCACCGGATCCCCTTGGGCGCCGCCGTTGCCGAAATTGGAGACTTGGTAATTGCCGGCCGCTTCATCGAATCCATAAAGGTAGAGGATGTCGTGGAAGAGGTTGGCCAAGTAAAACGCTTGGGTAGCGGAAGCCGTCGTCGACGTCGGCTGCGGTCCCGACAAGTCGATGGTGAAATCACAATTCAACGACACCCCGCAATTCGCCCCCGAGCCGTTGGCGGTGGTGGCGTTGTTGCCCCGCAGGGTGGTGAAGCTCTGGGAGCCGGTGTTGTGCCAACCGTTCGGGGACGCCGTGGAATTCTGGGGATCCACCACCAAAAGCCGACCGTCCGACGGCGGCAGTGGCGTGGTGTGATGGGGGCTCTTCACAGGCAACGGATAGACCCGATACTGCGCTTTCCGCACCTTGTTGAAGCGGGTCCAAACCTTGCCGTCGGCGGCGTCGACGGTCATCTCGAAATGCTCGTCGTCCGCCGGTGGATCCACGTCGAGGACCCACACCAGACGCACCTCTCCGCGATGGATCGGTAACCACGCAAGCTCGGCGTCGACCCGACGGCCGAAGAGCCGCGGCTCTTTTTCACGGGCTGCTCGGCGGCGGCGAATCTTCGACGCGGAGAGATCATCCGTGGGATCCAGCTCCAAGATTCCAACCGAGCCGGCTCCCACCGACCCCACGTTCTCGACGCCATTGGCTGGGCTGAAGCCCAAGTGCAGAGCCGCCTTGGACACCGCCTCCCCCGCGCCGAGGATCGCCCGCTGGGATTCGGCTGCGGAAGCGAGGTTGGGGAAGAAGGCATTCGAGACGGAGATCACCCGTCCCTCTCGATTGACGCTGATGCGCAGCTGGCCGTGGTAGACCGGGATGCCGGCAAAGGTCTGTCGGAAATGGAAGTGGGTGGCACCGGACACCGACGACACCACGCGATCCGTGAGCTCGAGGCCCAAGAGATCCTCGTCGGTCAAACCCAAAAGCTCCCGCAGATCGACGATCTGATTCAAGGCGATCGTCTCCGGGTCGAGCTCCGGATTCGGCAGGCTCAAATACCCGGTATGGGCTCGCACGCTGCTCGCCACGCCGGTGGTGGCGTCAAAGTCCACCGCCAGAGACGGTACCGCCGACTCCACGGCTTGCAACGCGGCCTTCTGCCGAGCCGTCGGCTCAAGGGCCTGGGCGATTTTCTGCACACCCGAATGGAAGTGCCGGGCATCGAAGTCTGCGGCATGTGTATGCGCCGCCGGTCCATCCGCCTCGGCTTGTGCCCAAAGGGTGTGGGCCGGCGAAAGCGCCATCAGGCCGACGGCTCCTAGGCAGAATGTCTTCCGAAGCGCCCGCCTCGAAAGAGCTCGCAGCTCAGGGTTGTGCATGTGGTCGGAATGGAGCGCGGATCGAAGCAGCGCAGGGAACGGACTACGGAATTTCATGTCAATCATCCTTTTCTTCGCAACCGAAGAAATAGCGTGCCCGGAAGGCACAGATCCACCATCACGTGCAGACGCACGTCACCTATGAGGGGCGACCATCGCCCCACAAGCTCACTCGAGAATCAGCAGGAAACTAGACCGGCTTGAAAGATCACCTATTAGAGACGTCTACCCACATAGTGTTTCGTAGGAGCGGAATTGATATAGGCAACAGTCACAAATATCTGATTTTGTTGAGCTTACACCAACAAGACAGAAGTCGCGGAGACACTTTAGATCGCGACATTCAGGAGTTTTTTCCGCAATGATTTTACGAAGCCGATCTCGCACCGCGGAATAAATTCCGCGGCTACCATTGCCTTGCCCCCGTACGGGGGCGGCCCGGAGAAGATGCAGGGGCGCCCGGCTAGGGGCGCCCGGCCAGGGGTGCCCGCCAGGGGCGGGGTCCGATTCAAGAAGTGTCCACCTTCCAGAAATCCCCAGCAACTACCGGCCGGACGTTCGATCTGCCAGGCCGAATCGTTCCGCCCGCGGGTTGAGCCGCTGCGCGGAGGTCGGACAGCTGGGTTAGCCTGCCTCCATGATCACGCACGCCCCACCCCACCGCGCCTTGTTGATGGCAGCCTGCCTCCTCCTCACTCTACCGACAGCGGGTTCCCTCGCCGCCGCCGAGCCTACCGATGCTGAGCCTTCCTCGGTCGCGGTGCCCAATCCCGACACCCCCGACACCTCTATTTCCGACATGGTGTGGCAAACGGACGGTCCGAAGGCGGCTCGCAAGGTCTTGCGACGGGCTGAGAAGCTCGGCCTGGGTTTCCCCCAGCTTTACGATCAGCTGAGCCGTGGACCGGGATACTCGGCGGAGGTGGAGACGGGACGCCGGGTGATCAGCCGACTCGGGGGGTTTCATACCGCGATCTTGGTGCCGGAGTCCTACGATCCGGCCCGCCGGTATCCGGTACGGGTCTATCTCCACGGCGGTGTGAGCCGACCGGCGCCGGATCGTAGAGATCAGTGGTGGCGCAATGAGCAAGCCGTGCGTTCGGAGGACCACCTCGTGGTGTTGCCGGCCGCTTGGGATTCGGCCATGTGGTGGCATCGAAATCAGGTGGAGAATTTGGAGGCGATCCTCAGAAACCTTTTTTCCGAGTACAACCTCGACGAGAACCGCGTCCACCTGATCGGCGTGTCCGACGGTGCCACGGGAGCTTGGTTCCACGCCTTTCGTCGATCTATGCGCTGGGCATCGATCGTGTCGTTGATCGGCCACCCCAAAGTCTTGACCAACCACAGCCTGAGCATCGACGGTGAGCTTTTCGTGGCCAATCTGCGCAATCGGCCGTTTCTGGTGATCAACGGCGGTCGGGATCCTCTCTACCCGGCCTCATCGATTTTGCCGTACCTACAGCTCTTCCACTCCGACGGCGCGGAGATCGAGTTTCGACCCCAACCCACCGGCGGGCACGACCTGAAGTTCTGGCCTTCCGAAGCGGAGGCCATCGAAACCTTTATGCGATTGCACCCACGCGACCCACTACCCGACGAGCTGGCGTGGGAGACCGAGGATGTGGAGCGATACGGTCGTCACCATTGGCTCGAGATCACCGAGCTCGGGACCACCGGCTCTGACGCGGAGCTGCCGGACGCCAACCAAATCCAGCCCCCGGATCCCCAACCGGTCCTTGGCCTGGTGCCGACCGACGATCCGACGACCGATGGCGTCACCACCGCCGAGGTCCAAGCGGGATCCGTGGCCGAGCAGGCGGGGCTCCGAGCCGGCGATGTGATTTTCCGCATCGAGGACCGCGACACCCCCACCACCGCCGAGCTGGCGACGGTGCTCAGCGAAAGCGCGTCGTTCAACGCCTCCTTGAGCTGCTTCATCCGACGCAAGGGCAAAGTCCGTGAGCTCACCCTCAGCTTTCCCGCCGCGCCGCCTACCCCGCCCCCGTTCACGGCCTTTCCGCGCAAAAAACCCTCGGGCCGCGTAGAGCTGGCCCGTGACGGCAACTCGATCGTGGCCCAAACCCGCGGGGTGCGCGCTTTCCGCCTGCTCTTGGCCCCGGCGGAGCTGGACTTCCATCAACCCGTGCGGGTGGTGGTCAACGGCAAGGTGGTGGTCCATCGTCGGGTCGAGCTCGACACGGAGGTTCTGTTGACACGAGCTGCAGAAGATCGGGATCGTAGCCAACTTTTTGGTGCTGAGCTCGAGATTCGGGTGCCGGATTGAACATCACTTCATGACCGCGTGCGGGGGCAAGCTCCATAGGTGCTAACTTGGCTTGTAACTTGGCTTGTGGACACCCAGATTTTGTACCGTCGAATCCGCGGGCGACGTCCTAGGTCAGCTTGTAGTGACGATCCTCATCCGCATCGACCGCCATTCGCGTGTGGATCAACCCGCGATCCAGGCTCAATACGACCTGCCAAAAATCGCGAATGATCTCGGGATGGTAGCGAGCCGCGCTGTGAACGCTGACCTTCTCGCCACGCCGAGTGGTCAAGCCGGCTTCGTGAACCGCATCCTCGTTGGCATACTTCTCCATATCCACCAACACCACATTGTCGGGCAAGGCTTCGGGTTTCGCCCCGTGGCGCCCCAGACGCCTGCGGCCGAAACGTTTGGCGCTCGACGCCCGCAACACGGTGTCGTGTTTGGAATAGTAAATATGCACTCGCCGGGAGAGGTGGCGGACATATCGGCCCTTGCCATTGCTTTCCAAGTCCTTGGTCGAGAGGTCCGCGGAGAGCAGAATGGTCTCGTCAAAAAGCTTCAAACCCACCGGGTTGCCGAGGTAGTCACTGGCATATTCCATGCCCTTGCGCAGTAGGTAGCCGCCCATGGAATGGGCGATGCAGTAGCTGCGGGCCACACAATCCTGCTGATTGTTGCGCACGAAAGCCGCGATGTCGCAGATAAACCGAGTAAAAGCGGGCACGGATTGCCGCGCCTCCTCTCGATCCGCCAAATAATTCCGTAGCTTGCCCGACGACGGCCATGAAAACCCGATCAAAAACGGCTCATAACCCAAATGATCATTCAGACAGCGATGCAAATCCACCAGCTCGTCGATGCTGTCTTGCCAGTCGTTGTTGTAGCCGTGGATATAAATACCGACCGTCGGCGTCTCGATCACCGGATCCGCCACTTGCCGTTGCAGCTCTGCCTGAATCACCTTGCCGAAAGACACCCGATTGACCTTGCGACCAAAGCCGTCCTTGCCCCGCGGCGCCCCGGCGTAATCGATCAAATAATGCTTACCGTGATTCGGCTGCTCTTCATCGACATACGTGCCGCCCCGAACCCGACGGCTGGTGACCATCAGAAGCATTTGGTTCCTCCAGACGCGCTTCCCGGCCTCGCATCTCTTTCGTTTTTGTCTTTCGAGTTTCAGTAAAACGCTCGCACCATCATATCCGATTCGATCGGCATCGTAATCCGAGGATCGAAACAGCAGAGATGGCATGCCTCACCGCAAAAAAAGGCCCGGCGAATCGCCGGGCAGATCAAATCGTGATTTGTTTCGGGCCGGGCTAGTCGCAGACCTGGGCTAGTCGCAGACCTGAGCTTCAGTGTCGGCGATGGCCGCGGATAGGGTGCCGTCGTTGTTGGACGCGGTGTAGGTGGAGCCGTCGACCACGTCGCGCACGGTGACCGTATAACCCACGTTGGTGGCGGCGGAGAGCAGCACCCAATAGTGGCCGTTGATGTCACAGCCGTCGAGCACTTTGACCAGCAGCTCGGGGTTGTCCTCGTTGAAGAAGCTGAACAGCCCTCCCCGATCGACACCGACCTCGGCCAAGGGCGTGGCCTTGCCGACGCCGGCCGAGCCTCCGCCCTGGGTGGTTTGGAAGCTCGCTTGCACTTGCCATCGATCGTCGATGCACAGGGTGGTGCCGTCGGCGACACAGGTCCCTTGGTTGGCGCCGTCGTCGATGCCGGACCACATCTTTTCAGCCAACGCGAAGGCCTGCTGGCCGATTTGACGACCCATCTCGCGACCGAAGAGATCGCCGTCTTGGAAGTGGATGCCGCCGTAGCGACGTGAGAAGCCGGCGTCGTCGGACGCTTCGAGCATGGTCGGCCAAGTGAGCTCGATGGACTCGGATGGGCCTTCCTCGAACATCAGGTGGCCCGGCGGCACCACGTGCCGACCGAGGAAATCCTCCTCACCGTCACCGTCGTAGTCCTCCCCCACCCGGGTCACTCCGTCGTAGAGGGCGTCGCTACCGGTGAAGGCGAGCAAAATCTCGCGGGCGGTGCGGCTGAAGGTGCTGTGGCCCGACACGTATTCCGCGAACGGCGGGGTGACGAAGGTCAGCGATTGATAGGGCCGCCAAGTTTCACCGGCGATCATTTGGGTGCCTTGGTTCGGCCCTCCCCACGCTTCGATCATCTGGCCGTTGAAAAGGTGGCGGATGGCCGAGATCGGCCGCACAAAATCGTGACGGCGTTTGGCGTCCCAGGCGGAGATGGCCGCGTCGTGCAGACCGGCGTTGAGCGCGAAATACATCTTGATGTCGTCATCGAGGCTGTTCTGATCGCGGATCGAAAGACCTTCAGCCAGCTGATTCCAATGCCCCGGAGGGGTCCAGGTGCGCGGGCCGTCGGCCCAGAATTCAGCGATCACCTTCTGTCGATCGGTGAGCACGGCGGAGGTTTGCAGAATCTCCATGGTTTGGGAACGATAGGCCTCGTCTTCGGTGGAGACGTTGCCGAGCGCGTCGGTGTAGGCGCTGTTGGAGCCCAGTTGGGGTGGCGCTTGGGGCAGAAATTGGTCACCGCTGGTGAGCGCGAACGGACGCACGGCGCCCCAATGGGGGGATAGGAATCCTTGATCGCTGTAAGACGTGGGATCGTCGTCGACGGCGATGGGATCACCGTTTTCGTCGGTTTGGGTGCCGTTGGGCACCCGCAAAGGCTGCCAGCGGTTGGGATCGAAGTCCGGACCGCCGGGCGCGTTGTCGGCCCCGGGCACGGCGGAATTCGCCGGCTCGTAGAGGTCGGGGAAGATCGCCGACGGGATCTGGCCGAAGCCGTCCAGGGAATTGGAGCCGTCGTCGGCGCGGCTCTCGATCGCCGCGTCGGCTACCAAATTGCCGATGCCCGCCGGCAAACGCGGATCCCGCGAGGCGCTGGGGGTCAAGCCGAGCTCTCCGAGCACGGCGGCAAATTCCGGCTCTTGATTCGGATAGACGTAGCTCAGGGTGCGATAGGCGGCTTGGCTCACCGCCGCCAGCTTGTTGGCGTCGGTGCGCTCGACCGCCGGACGACGAAGCAGCCCGCCGTAGGTGGTTCCGAGGGCGACCTCGTCATAGGCCGCCCAGGCGTCGTACATGGAGCTCGACACCAAGTGCATGCGCCAGGTGACCAGGGTCGGTGCCGGAGGATTGGCGGCGATGGCGTCGAGCATCACCTGATTCCAACGCAAGACCTCCGATTGACCGAAGGCCGGCGCGGTCAAAAGCCCCGCAGCGAGCAGGCCTAAGAGCAGAGAGCGAACACAAAAGCTAAGACGATGAGGCATGAAAACATCTCCTAATGTCAGGACCATGAGGTAGAGGCAAGGTGAAAGAGAGGTGATCGAGAGGATCAGAAATTGACGATCGCACCGAAGAAGAGACCGTCGGCATTGCCGACGTTGCGGCCGTCGAGGGTGGTGAAGCCGCCGGCGAAGACCGACCAAGGACCGTTCAGATCGACGATCAGCTTGGCGCCGATCCGCTCGTATTCCTCCTGGTTGCTCGGAAAGGTGAAACCGGGATCACCGATATCCGTGCCGCCGTCGGCGAGGTAGAGGGAGTAGAAGCCGATGCCGGTGAAACGTCCGAAGTCGTAGCCGACCTCGGAGTAGATCGGAAAGCCGTCCGGCGCGTCGCCACCCCGGAAGTCGAATCCCACTTGTTGGGACCAGTAGAAACGTCCCGCGCGCAGGAGATACACGAGCCGCGCCAATCCGTCGGTGGTGTCGTCGCCCCGGGCCACGGGGGCGTTCGCCACATAGGACTCGATCGGCGTGCGCAGGCCCACCGCGCCGACCCAAGAATGCTCGACGCTGCCGTGACCGAAACGGGCGAGGCGGGAAACCAACAAGATCGAGGCGTCTTGAAGACCGTCGTCCGACATGCCCGAGGTGCCGTCCGCTTGGGCGTCCACATGGGCGATGTCGGCCACCAGGGCTAGGCGGTCGGTCAGTCCCCAATTCATCCACAAAGAGAAACTCGTCGTGCTGATCTCTCCCAAAGCCGGCGGCGTCGGCCTCTTCTCCTCACCACGCCAGAATTCATCGTAGCTTTCGTCCGCATAGCTGACGGCGAAGCTGCCTTCACCCGCTTGCGGTAGAAATCCGGTGATATTGGATGCCCCGGCCGGCAAAACGACGAGCAGGGACGACGCGACCGCGAGGGCGGTGGTCAGGATTCGGCGGCTGGACATGAAAAACGACATCTGGAGAGCTCCCTGGTTCATGGGCATGGTTGGGTCATAGACATTGCGGTCGAATGGTGAGTGGGCCGATGCGGTCTCGCGCGGCTGAAGGGAAGGCCGTAGGGAAGGCCGTAGGGAAGGCCGTAGGGAAGAGAGTTGAGCAAGGGTCGTACCAACTCGGAAAACACCGGAAAATCAACGCTTTCGCGCCTTCCTCAGCGCAAAAACCTTGAGAGCTACGGGCGGCGACCATAAAATCTATGATCGCGAGGCCGTCCGCTCCCATTGATCGCCCCAAGGGCTCGCCTCCGCGCGCTTCGTGTCGGCCTGGACCACCTCTTGCAAGACCCCCTTCCATGAACCTCTCCCGTTATCGGCTGGACCCGACCGTGTTGCTCATCGCCCTCCTGGTGGCGGTCAATCTGGGGGCGGTGATCGGTTTGGTGACGGCTCGGCGAGACGCTCGTCGGGCGGTTCAAGAGGGTCTCGAGCTGGAAATCCGCGCCGATGCCCGCGCGCTGGAGGCGCGATTGGCCGCCGAGCACGACAGTCTCGATTTCCTCGCTCGGTCGGCTCCGTTCAGCTCCCTGCCGACCGACCACGGAGTGGATCCGGTGGCGCGCCGCTGGGCGCGGCTGGAGCTGGAGGCGACGTTGTTGCTCTATTTGCGGTCCAACCCCGCGGTGACGCGCCTGCGGGTGCGCGACCGTGATGGGGTGTTGGCGGTCGCCCAACGGGACGGCAAGGTGCCCACCCTGGCAGTGCCCGACGACCCCCTTCCCCTGGAGCTGTGGTTGCTGCGGGCCACGTGGCCCCTGGACGGATCGAGCGAGCTCGAAGCCTGGCTCGATACCCGGCCCTTGGTCGCGGATCTGGGCTCCGCCCTCGAGCTGCATCGGACCTTGCCTGCCGATCCCCAAGGGCCTTTGGAAGCGGTCACGAGCGACCGTTGGCAACCGCCGCTCAAGGGCTGGCTGGAACGTACGGAAAGCGATACCCGGGTGCTCGGGGCGGTGGATCGACTGGCCGGGCTCTACCGCGGAACCTTGATCTTGAACGTAGCGCTCTTGCCGGTCACTTTATTGCTCGGCGCGCTCACCGTGCGTCGGGCTCGGCGGCTGGCGAGCCTTGAGAGCGAGCGCCGACAGCGGGAACGGCTGCGGACCCTCGAAATGCAGGTCCAACACTCGGAACGGCTGGCGAGCCTCGGTCGATTCGCCGCCGGCACGGCCCATGAAATCAACAATCCCCTGGCCGGAATGACCAACTACTTGCAGCTCCTGCGGGAAGATCTGGAGATCGGTCGGATCGACCAAGCCCGCGAGTGGGTGCCCCGTCTCGACGAGGGCATCGATCGGGTCGCCGGCATCGTACGGCAAGTCCTGCACTTCGCCGAGCCCGGGGCTGCGGCCCACGAGTCGGTGGACTTGGCGGAGGTGATCGAGCGCACGGTGCTTTTCTTGAATCGCCACCCGGAGTGCCGCGACGCCACCGTGCGGATCCATTGCGAGGGAGACCTAAGGCTCGAAGGTGACGCCGTCGGCCTCGGCCAACTGGTGCTCAACCTGGTGCTCAACGCTTGCCAGGCGGTGCCGGAGGGAGCGTCGGCCGAGGTCGACGTGGACGCCCGGGAAGGCGATTTGGATGGCGACACCCGCAACAGCATCCCAGGGGGCACGGTGGTCCTACGGGTGCTGGATCGCGGATCCGGAATCGTGCCGGAGATGCGGGATCGACTCTTTGAGCCGTTCCAATCCGGACGCGATTCGAGCGGCCTCGGATTGGCGGTTTGCCACGGAATCGTCGGTCGGCATCGCGGCACCATTGAGGCCTTCGACCGCGTGCCCGGCCCGGGCACCGAGCTCCGGGTCCGCCTGCCGCGCCGCGCCGACGAAACCGAGACGACCGGGTCGACCGAGACAGAAGGAGAGGAAACGTGACCTACCGAGCGACGTTGATGATCGTCGACGACGAAGCCTACGTTCGCGATTCCTTGGCCGCGGTGCTCAAGCGACGGGGTTTCGACATCCGCACCGCCGGCTCCGTGGACGAAGCCCTGGCACCCGGCCATCTCGAAGGGGTCGACCTGGTGCTCTCCGATCTCAAGATGCCGGGCAAAACCGGCCTCGATCTGGTGCGCGAGCTGGCGGGCAAGGGACCGCCGACCGTTGTGCTCACCGCCCACGGCACCGTCGGCTCGGCGGTGGAATGTCTCAAGGCGGGTGCCGTGGAATACTTGCTCAAACCGCCCAACCACGACGAGCTGGAGCTCACCGTGGGGCGATGTTTGGAGCAGGCCGACCACGAGCGCGAGCGCCACTACCTGCGTCGCCGCCAAGGAGTCGAGAGTCGCCCGGAGCCGATCGGCGAGTCGGCGCCGTGGCGACGGGTGATGTCGCTGGCGACCCGGGCCGCCGAAACCGACGCGCCGGTGCTGTTGCTCGGCGAGACCGGCACGGGCAAGGAAGAAATCGCGCGCCTGGTGCACGGCAAAAGCGGCCGCGCGGGCGGTCCGCTGGTGGTGGTCAACTGCGCCGCCATTCCCACGGAGCTCTTCGAAAGCGAGCTCTTCGGCCATCGCCGCGGTGCCTTCACCGGCGCCCTCGCCGACCGTGAGGGGCGTCTGCGGGTGGCCCACGGCGGCACTCTCTTTCTCGACGAGATCAACTCCCTGCCGCTGCAAAACCAGGCCAAGCTGTTGCGGGTGTTGGAAGACGGAGCGTTCGAGCGGCTGGGCGAGAACCGACCGACCCGGGTCGACGTGCGGCTGATTTGTGCCGGCAACGCCGACCTGGAACAAGAGGTCGCCGCCGGACGCTTTCGCGCCGATCTTTTCTATCGCATCAACGTGGTCACCGTGCCCCTGCCGCCTCTACGCGCTCGGCCGGAAGATATCGAGCCCCTGGCGACCGCTTTCCTCGCCCGCTCAGCGGCGACCCAAGGTCGTCGCCCCCTGAAGCTCGCCGACGAAACCCTGGAGCTGCTCCGCGCCCACCCTTGGCCGGGCAACGTGCGAGAGCTGCGCAACGTGGTGGAGCGGGCGGTGATGTTGGAAACCGGCGAGCGCTTGCAGCCCAACAGCCTGCCACCCCTTTCCGGCCCCGGAACGAGCCGGGGTCTCGACCCCTGGGGCGACGGCGGCTCCTTGGTGCTCGCCGAGGTCAAAGCCCGGGCCGAGCGGCAGGCGCTGCTCGAAGCCCTGCGCCGCGCCGACGGGGTGCGCAAAACCGCCGCCTCCATGCTCGGGGTCGACGAGCGCAACCTCGCTTACTATTTGCGCAAGCACGGCCTGATCGGCGACCGTGGCGAGTCTCGAGGTGACACGTGATGAGGATCCGCCTCCTATTGCTGGGCGCCAGTTTGCTCTCAGCCGTGACCGGCTGTGGGTCCGAGCCGCCGAAACCGGAGCCGTCGTCCGCAGAATCGACGTCCACGGCATCGACCCAGACCGTGCGCCTGGTCGACACCACGCAGATCTCGGGCATTCGTACGGTGCACCGAAACGGAGCTTCCGACGAGCGCTACCTGCCGGAAACCATGGGCGCCGGAGCGGCGATCTTCGACGCCGACGGCGACGGCCACGCGGACGTCTATCTGGTGGGCGGCCTCGCGGTCGAAGAGCTCGGGGATCCGTCGGCCGCGGGGCACGGAACCCTCTATCTCGGACGCGGTGACGGCACCTTTGAAGACGCCACCGCCGGCTCCGGCCTCGAAGGTCCGCACCTGGGCATGGGCGCGGCCGTGGGTGACGTGGACAACGACGGCGATCTCGACTTGTTGGTCACCGGGGTGGGCGGGGATCGTTTATACGAAAACCAAAGCTCGGGGGATCGTCACGGCGAGAGCTCGCCCAAAACCTTGCCGAGGGCACGTTTCGAAGACGTCACCGTCCGTGCCGGGCTCTCCGGATCCACCGCTGGATCTACCGAGCCGCAGGATGTGGGCTTCAGCTCGAGCGCCGTCTTTTTCGACGCCGATCTGGACGGCTGGTTGGACATCTACATCGGTCGCTACGTGGCTTGGTCGCCGGAGACCGACCTGCCGTGCCGACCCGACGGCACCCACCGCAGCTATTGCACCCCGGAGGCCTACCCCAGCGTCACCGGCCGCTTCTTTCGCAACCTGGGTGGCGGCCGTTTTGAGGACGCCACCGCGGCGGTCGGCCTCGATCTGCCGGGCAAGACCCTGGGCGTGGCGGTGATCGATTTGCACGACGACCTCTGGCCCGACTTGGTGGTGGCCAACGATACCGCCCGCAATTTCCTATTTGAAAACCGCGAGGGCCGTTTCGAAGAGGTCGGCCTCGAGCTGGGCATCGCCCTCGGGCAGTCCGGGGCACCCCGCGGGGCCATGGGTATCGATGTGGGTGATCTCGACGGTGATCTCCGCCCCGAGCTGGTGATCGGCAATTTCTCCCAGGAGATGAGCGCGATCTATCGTCTCGGCGAAGGCGGCATCTTTGTCGACCAAGCCGCCCGCTGGGGCATCGGACTCGACACCTTGATGCCACTCGCCTTCGGCGTCAAAGTCCTGGATCTGGATCTGGACGGCTCCCTCGACCTCTTCTTTTTGCACGGACACATCGAGCCCGACATCGAACGGTGGCAGCCCTTGCAGCAATACGCTCAGCCGGCGCTGATCTTCCGCAACCGTGGCGACGGCACGTTCGAGCCGCAAAAAGAAGGCGTGCCCGCCGATCCGTGGGTAGGCCGCGGCCTGGCATCGGGAGACCTCGACGGCGACGGCGACCTGGATCTGATCGTGACCCAAAACGGCGGACCCGCGCGCCTGCTGCGAAACGACTCCGGCGGCCGCTCCCTACGCCTACGCCTGGAAGGCACCAACGGCAACCGTACGGGTTACGGCGCCCGGGTCGACGTCGAGGTGGACGGCCGGACCCAGCGCCGTCTGCTGACCAGTGGCCGGTCCTACCTGAGCGCCGACGAGCCGGTGCTCACCTTCGGCCTCGGCGACCACGAAACGGCCGACCGAGTCACCGTCCACTGGCCCTCGGGCCGAATCCAAGAGCTCGGCCCACTGGCCGTGGGCGAGCACCGGATCCGAGAACCCGAATAGGACGGCCCCGAGTAGCCACTGTCTAGGACATCTATTGAAGCCTCTATTCTTCACAGGTGAGTCGAGCTTGCGGCGAAACACCCGTGACGAGGGCGAATCTGGCGTAGGGCAAATCTGGCGTAGGGTCGGGGCTTGTCCCCGCCCGAGAGGCGAGGCAAAGCCGAGCCTCCACGGGCACGGTCGGGGGCAAGCCCCGACCCTACGTCCGGAGGGCAAGTCTCCTCGGCTTGAGCCTCTTCGCCGGCCCGTCACCGGCTCATTGCAAAGGCACCCCGCCCAAGCTGTGTCGAAGGATCTCGAAATTATCAATCCAGACCAACCCTTCCGGGTCCAGACCACCGGGTGAGCCGTAGACCGCGTCGAAAGCTCCGATCACCATCGACGACCATGGGCCGGCCCCGGTCGCGGTGCTGTGCCATGAGAGGGCACCCGTGCCTTGGTCGGGAGTCCAGAACACATCCAAGGTGTCGCTGAGCATGCCCGGCCCCGCGCGGAAGAAGGCGACCTCGAATCGTCCTTTATGCCCGGAAGACCGCAGACCGCTGCTGGTCGCTCCCAGGGATTGCCAGGCCGTGGTCGTCTTCTTGAAAGAGGTACGGGCTTGCAGCACGCCGAAGCTCCAGCGGAGTTGGATTTCGACCTCTGCTCCGCCCAATTTGAAGAGGGTCAGCTCCGTGCCCGACATCAAGTCCATGGGCAGGATCTCAGCCTGGAATCGGAAGAGGCCGCGGTCGGTGGGCAAGGGGCAATCGAATTTGATGCAATCGCCGCCGCCTCCGGAGCCCGCACCGTTGCTGACGCCGATACCTCCATTGGGCATCTGCTGATTACCGACCCCTCCGCGATACATCCAAAAGCCCATGGCCATGCCGTCGCCGTAGGGCTCTTGATTTTGGTCGGATTCCGCCCCCCACAGAGGATCGATCAGCGAGTCGAAGTCGTCGGCGACGATCTGGTTGTGGATCACCACGAGATCCGGCGCGTCGACGGTGAAGTTGGTACCCGAGGTGGTGGTGACATCGACACTGACCAAGAATTCGCCCTCTTGTTGATAAGTATGGGTGGGTTGGGCCGCGAAGCTGTAGTTGCCGTCACCGAAGCTCCAGACGTATCCCGCGACAGATTCCTGGGTGTCGAGCTCGAAGTCGACCTGCACGTTGGGCGGCGGCTGCGACGCGTCGTAGACGGCGAGGATCTCCGAGCCTTGGGCGATCGCGGTGGGCAGGAGGGTGAGCAACGCACCCACCACGAAGGTGGTAACGGGGCCGCGAGCCGACGCGGGGTGACGATGGATGGAAGTGGGTTCAGCGAAAAACATGGAAAGCTCCTTCGAAAGGTATGGATCTTTCGGGTTTCCCCGACGAGCATGGCGAGCTAAGCCTCGGCATATCCTTTCAGCAAGTTCCGAGCCGGCTTGAGCGCAGTTGTTGATCTTTTGCGCTGACAACGCTTCCCACCTATGGATTTTCGGGCTGTGACGGTGGAATCCGGTGGCCCGGTCGATCGGAGCTCGAGCCACGGCCGCTCAATTGCTGAGCAGAACGCTCAAAAGTTGAGCAATTCGCTCAAAGACGGCGACGCTCAAGAGTTGGACGGTTCGAGCTGGAATTCCCGCGGCAAGGTGCCTTGAGCCCAATTTCTGAACCGCTTCAGGTTGTGGGTGCCTGCCCCACCCAAAGACTCGAAAAGCTCCTGAGCTTGGACGGCAAAGTCGCGGGACCTCGCCCATCTCCCATCGGCGGCGGCAGAACGGGCCTGAGCGAAGCGGACCAAGGCCATGAGCCAGGGCTCCGCCCGGCGCTCCTCTGCCAGCTCGGCGGCGGCATCGATGGCCTCTCTGCCGGCGGCACGGTCACCCGCGGCCAACAGCGCTTCGCCGAGCGCTAGCCGGCTCCCGATGCTCGTGGGATTCGACTCCCCCTGGACCTCCACCGCGGAGCGATAGGTGGTTTCCAGAAGCTCCAGGGCGGCGCGGATCTGGTTCCGCTCCAACAAGCACCGACCCAGATTGAGGCGAGCGATCAAGGTCATGGGATGGCGGTCGCCGCGTTGCTCCATCAACGCTCGGGTCGCCCGGCGCAAGAGATCCTCGACTTGCTCCAGCTCCCCTTGATTCCAACGCACCAAGGCGAGCTCGTGTAGGGCCACGGCGTGCGACACGCTGCCTTCGCCCTCGAATTCCGCCCGCAGCCGCACGACTCTCTGGAGCAGCTCTTCCGCTTCTTCGAGACGGCCCATCCGCGAGAGGGTATTGCCGAGGCTGGTGAGCACCGGTGCAAGTCGGCTGTGGTCCGAACCGTGGGCCGCCTCCAACACCGACAAGGTGCGGCGCAGGATGTCGAGGGCCTCTTCATAGCGGCCCAGGCTTTTGAGCAGCTCCCCTTGGGTGTGGGTGAAATAGGCGAGCTCGGGGTGGTCCGGACCGAGATGGCGCCGATGAATGCTCACCACCCGGGTGATGGTATCGAGGGCCTTTTCGTGGTCGCCGAGGAATTGTTGGGCGCGGCTCAGGGTCGAAAGATAGCGACTGCTATTGAGGTGCTCATCGCCCCAAAAACGCCGGCTGACGGCCACCGCTTGTTGGGCGGCTTCCAGGGCTTCTTCGTATGTTCCCAAGACCCGCAGCCGCACCGATCTCACTTGATGAAAATCAGCCCACAGATCGACGTCGCCGAGCCGCTCGAGGGCTCCTTCCGCCATCTCCAGCCAGCGATCCGCGGTGTCTTCCGAGGCGCCGACGTGCAGCCAGACGAGGGCCAGCAGATGGCGCGCTCGCATCGTATCGTCTCGACCCGCGTCGGCTCGCACCACGCCCCGGGCATGGGCTTGCTCGGCCTGCTCGGGCCGATCGTCGATGCCGGCGGCCAGGCCCACCCCCAATAGAGCTTCGGCTTCCAAGGGCGCGTAACCGAGGGATTGCAGCTCGGGGGAGAGGGCCTCTGCCGCGGCCCACGCGGCCCGGTTGCGTCCCAGATCATGCAAACCCTTGAGCTGATGGACTTTCGGACGCAGACGCTCGACCTTGCGGCGGGTGGCGTCGTCTTCCGGCAACGGCACGATGGCGGTCAGCGCCCGGGTGTCGGCACAGGCCACCAAGGAGCGCAGGCGACCGGCCGCCTGCGCGCTCTTGGCGAGATCACCGGGCTCGCCCTCCAGCAGCAGATCCACCAGGGCCTTCATTTCCCCCAATCGATGGTCCAAGCAGGCCATCCTCAAATCCATCAACGACTCCGATTGCTCCCCCCGCACCCGGGTGGCTTCACAGGCTTCGATGCGTTGTTCGACCCAATCGTCGGCATAGCGATCGAGCAGGTCGAAGGTGCCTTTTTTGGAAGCTTGTAAATAGCTCTGGTCGGCTCGCTTGAAGGTCGCGTCCAACAAGGACCGACGGGTTTCGTCCCAGATCCCGTTCAAGTGGTCCGCAGCCGCGCTGCAGGGCGCCGGCGCCCAAGGACGCAGCACCGCGAGGATCAAAGCCGCCACCAAGACCAACCCGGCCGCGACGGCCATCGCACGGCGCCGACGGGCGGTGTGATCCAACGCCGCCAGGAGCTGCTCCATGCCCTCGAAACGATCCGCGGGATCGATCGAAAGACCGCGCAGCACCGCTTTCTCCAACCAACCCGGCACACCGCTGCCCTTGGGTGGAGGCGTCAGCTCCTCGATCAACAAGCTTTTTCTTCGATCGTAGGGCGGCTGGCGATAGAGGGCCGCGTAGAGGGCCACACAGAAGCTGAATTGATCGCTGCGGGCATCGACTGTGGCGTTTTTCAGCTGCTCCGGGGCCATGAAGGCCGGCGTGCCCACCATGCTGCCGGTTCGGGTCAGACGTTGATCGAGCACCGAGCCCGTGCCCTCGGCGGACGCCGGCTTTTTCTCGTGGTGCCGGACGTCATGGTGCTGGACGTCATGGTGCCGGACGTCGACCAGCCCCGCGGTTTCCGTGTCGGAATCCGGTCCCACCGACCTCACAGCCGCTGTGCCGGTGACCGACGGCTCCATCCGGTCCGGGCGCGCTAGGCCGAAGTCCGCGACCTTGACCCTGCCGTCGACCCCGAGCAGCACGTTGGCGGGTTTGAAGTCTCGATGCAGCAGACCGGCCCGATGGGCGGCCAAAAGCCCTTCTCCCGCCTGCAGAAAGACCTCCACCACCTCCTGCCAGGTGGGCTGCTCGTCCTGCAGCCATTGCCGCAAATCACCGCCCTCGATGTGCTCCATGGCGATGAACACTTGGCCCTCGGTGACCCCCAAGTCATGGACCGCGACCACGTTCGGATGGCTGAGCTTGGCCAAGGCTTGGGCTTCGCGCAGTAGGCGCTGCTGGGCTTCAGCCCGGGCTTGATCCGCGTAAACCTCCGCCCGCAACAGCTTGAGGGCGATCTTGCGATCCAGCTCCGGATCGTAAGCGGCGTAGACGATCCCCATGCCCCCGCCACCGAGATATTCCAACACCACGTATCGACCGATGGACGCACCACGGTTCAAGGATTTTGGGTCCGATCGCCCCGATTCCTGGGGCGGGGGCCCGTGGGTTTCTGTGGAGAGCAGAGAGTCTTCGTTCATAGTTGGTCTGAGTTTTGCTTACTAAGACCTGCGCAATCTATCAGGCCGTGACGAGGGATGGTCGCGGCCGACGATCGATCATGAACCTTTGGAGCTCGCCGTGCGACTTTCTCAAATCAGCTCTTCTCGAATCAGCTCGACACCGACCCCCGCTCTCTCCTCCACGCCGTCTCTGAGACCGCTCCACCGCGGCCGGGGAGCAGGCGCCACCCAACGGGCGTACCGCTTGACCGGTGAGGTGGGAGGGCGCGCCTGCTCCTTCCAGCTCACGAGCTCGAGCTTGACGGTCGGCTCCCACCGAGACAACGACCTCGTCCTGCCGGTCTCCGGCATCTCCCGACGCCATGCCGTGCTGCGCATCGACGAAGGGCGGGTGACGGTGGAAGATCGCGGCAGCAAGAACGGAACTTGGATCAACGGCCGACGGATCGGTCGAGGTCGATTGGCCAAGGGAGATGAGCTGACGCTCGGCGCCGCGGTCCTACGCTTGGAGGTCACCCATCCGGAAGACGCCAGGCTCGCCTTGAGCTTCGGCGGTCCCAGCCTGGGCCTGGACGACTCCTCTTGGGCCGGCCTGCGCGACTCGCGCGAGACGGAAATGGTCTCGGGAGCCACCAAGCCCGGCTCAACGGCCTCGGGCAGCGCCGCCCGACTGCCACGACTGAGCTTCCCCGAGCACCATGTGGTCGGCCGATCCCCGCGCATTCAACGCCTTTACCGGGACATGGAGGCGGCGGCCGGGGGCCGTTACCCGATCCTCATCTTGGGCGAGACCGGCAGTGGCAAGGAGATGATCTCCCGCACCCTGCACAGCTCATCCCCGCGCACGGACGGCCCCTTCGTGACCGTCAACTGCGCGGCCATTCCCGCGGATTTGATCGAGGCGGAGATGTTCGGCGTGGTCAAGGGCGCGGCCACCGGGGTGGAGGCCCGTCCCGGCTGTTTCGCCCGCGCCGATGGCGGAACCCTCTTCCTCGACGAGGTCGGCGAGCTGCATCCGGACCTCCAGGCCAAATTGTTGCGAGCGCTGGAATACGGTGAGGTCCAACCGGTGGGCGGCCAGGTGACCCGGGTGGACGTGAGGGTGATCTCGGCCACCAACGTCAACCTGGAGCGCCAAATCGCCGACGGCGGTTTTCGAGCCGATCTCTACTACCGGCTCGCCGCTTCCGTGGTCCGAGTCCCACCGCTGCGCCACCGACGGGAGGACCTACCACTCTTGATCCAACACTTCGTCGAGCGCTTCGCCGGCGAGCTCGACATCAAGGTGCGCGGGGTCACCCAACGGGCCCTCGACCTATTGATGTTCTATCCATGGCCGGGCAACGTGCGCGAGCTGATCCACGAGCTGTTGCAAGCTGTGCAGAAGATCGCCACCTACCAAGCCCTCGACTCGTCCCTGCTGAGTGACAAGGTCCGCCGTTTTCGGCGACGCGAGCATGCCGCCTCCACCGAAGGTACAGAACCCCTCGAGCACCCCGCCCCGGCGGACGCTCCGCAGGCACAGACGACCCACGAAGCCCCCGAGCATTTGATTTTGAAACAACACGTCGCCGAGGTGGAAAAGCGAATCATCAGCCTGGCGTTGGCCAAAGCAGAAGGCAATCGGACCCTTGCCGCCCAGCTCCTACAAATCTCCCGCAACACCCTGGCCACCAAGATGGCTCTCTACGATCTCACCAAAGGCGGGACCGACCACTGAGCTTTCACAATTGAGCCTTCATAAGGAACAAAGGAAAACGGACGGAACGGGTCTCCCCATTCCGTCCGCTGTTCCGACTCTACCCAGAAATGGCCCTTGAGGATCTGGAAGGCGCGGCGCACCGAGCACGAAAGCGAAGTATGTCTGAGCGATTCAACCGATATATCGGCCTAAGACCTACCACATCATCAACTTTCGACGGAGCCGCAACGGCGGCGCGAGCTCGTAGCGCCGCGCGCAGGGCGCCGCGCCGCCCTACCTAGAGTCCGTTTCTGAACAGAACCTATTCTCGTCCTGTTGGTCCGTGGGTTTACGGCGTGCAGACCTGGAAGTCGTCGAGCTCGGCGACGGTCACTGCCGTCGGGTCGTACGACACCACGTTGACGCCGATCAGCGGGTCACCCATGGGCAAGAAGATGGACCCTTGGCTGCCGCCCCGTGGCCGTTGCCAGCTTTGCCCACCATCCACGGAATATTCCGCGGTGTAGGTGTCCCCGACCCTTTCGATCGCCAAACGCACGGGTAGCTGCACATCGAAGATGTTGCTGCCCAACGCACCGTCTCCGGCGCAGCCCGCGCATTGGCGATAGCGGAATTGCAGGGCCGGACGTCCGCTATTGCCGTAGTCCGGAGCGTATTGGACCATCACCCGCGGGTCTTGGTCACCGAGACCGGAGCGGACCATGAGGCCCGCCTTGAAGTAAACGCCTCCGACCTGACCCGGGAAATCCAACACATCGACCTCCATGCGGAAGTCGCCACTGATGTCGTTGCGGGAGAGGAAAACGGTGTCGTCCGCGCCGGCGTAGAGGCTGCTGCCGTTGCCGGAAAGCTGCAACACACCGCCGACCTCCACCGCGCCACCCTGATCGGCATCGCCGATGAAATCCGTCGACCAGATCGGATCGAGGGTGCCGTCGTCGAACGGGTCTTCCACGCAGGTGGGAGCGCCCACACCAGCAAAGACGATGTCATCGTCCGTGTCGGAATCTCCGAGGTCTCGGGTAACGACCGAGCCGCCGCTGAGGGTCGGGGAGTCGACCAGCACCTCGCGCTCGCCGTCACCGTCGAGGTCCACGGCGCAGCTGATGGTGCCGCCGCCTTGGATGCCGACGAAGACCACGTCGTTGTCCGTGTCGACGTCGCCGAGATCCCGGGTGACCACGGTTTGCTCGGAGGTCGGATCCCCGGCCACCAGCTCCTGCTCGCCGTCGAAGTCCAAATCCACCAAGCCGGCGATCTCACCGCCGACGAAAATCACGTCGTCATCCGTGTCCGCGTCGCCGAGGTCGCGGGTGAGCACGGTGGTCGGGGCGAGGGTGCTGGATTGCGCGGCCACTTCTTGCTCGCCGTCTCCGTCCAGATCCGCCACCGCCACCACAGCGCCGCCGCCGGCCGTGCCGACGAAGACCACGTCGTCATCCGTGTCCACATCGCCGAGATCCCGGGCGATCACCGTGCCGGCGGTTCCGGAGGTGTCGTCGACTACGATCTCCAGCTCGCCGTCACCGTCGAGATCCACCGCGAAGGCGGCTCCCCGACCGGAGAACGCGGCGACGAAGATCACGTCGTCGTCGGTGTCGGCATCCCCGAGGTCCCGTCCCAGGGCGGTGCCGGTGGAAAGACCCGGTGACTCCACCACGATCTCCAGCTCACCGTCTCCGTCCAGGTCGAGCACGCCCGAGGCACCACCGCCGGCACTGCCCAGGCCGAAGAAAATCACCTCGGCGTCGGTGTCGGCATCTCCCAGGTCGCGGGTGATCACCGTGCCGATGGACAGGGACGGCGCGTCCACCGCCACCTCGAGCTCACCGTCACCATCGACATCCAGGGCGAAGGCGGGCAAGCCGCCGTCGGTGCCGACAAAGACCACATCATCGTCCGTATCGGCGTCACCGATATCTCGCGTGAACACAGAGCCCACCGAGACGCTGCCGTCGAGCACGATGATCTCCACCTCGCCGTCACCGTCGAGGTCGAAGCTGCCGACCACCATGCCACCGTCGACCGCAGCGACGAAGACCACGTCGCTGTCCGTGTCGCTGTCGCCGAGGTCTCGGGACACCACCGAGCCGCTGCCGGCCAGGACGTCCTCGACGATCAGCTCCTGCTCACCGTCGCCGTCCAGGTCGGCGCTCGCCACCGCGGCGCCGCCCCCTTGGGTGCCGACGATGACCACATCGGGATCGGTGTCGGCATCCCCCAGGTCGCGGGTCACCACCGTGCCGCCCGGGCTGCTGTCGTCGTGGTAGACCGCTTCCATCTCGCCGTCGTTGTCGAGGTCGATCTCACCGGCGAAACCGCCGCTACCGCCGACGAAAACGATGTCGTTGTCGGTATCCGCATCGCCCAGATCGCCGGTGGTGACCGAGCCGGCGGCGGCATCTGGATCGGCCACCAGGACCTCCAGCTCGCCGTCGCCATCGAGATCGGTCAACGACACCAGGCCGCCACCGCCGAAGCTGCTGACGAAGACCACGTCGTTGTCGGTGTCCGCATCGCCGAGGTCACGGGAGTGCACGGAGCCCGCGGGCAGGCTGCTGTCTTCCACCACCACCTCGGCCTCGCCATCGCCATCGAGGTCGCCGAAGGCGCCATTGGCACCCGCCGTGGCGCCGACGAAGAGCACGTCGAGATCGGTGTCGACATCGCCCAGGTCGCGGCTCAACGTCGTCGTCGAGGACAGGGCCGGGGCGATCACCACGAGCTCCGCTTCGCCGTCGCCGTCCAGATCGCCGGTGCCGAGCACGCTGCCGCCGTCTTGGGTGGAGACGAAAACCACATCGTTGTCGGTGTCCGCATCGCCGGCGTCGCGCACGATCACCGTGCCCGGCGACAGGCTCGGGGACGCGATGATGATCTCCGGCTCACCGTCGCCGTCGAGGTCGACGGACGCGGCAAAGGAGCCGGCGCTCATGTCGACGCTTCCCGGGGCCGCACCGGTGCCGACGAAGATCAAGTCGTTGTCCGTATCCGCATCCCCCAGGTCGCGGGTGATCACGGTGCCGGCGGGGGCCCCGGCGAATTCCACCACCGCTTCCAGCTCGCCGTCGCCGTCGATGTCGACGAATTCGCAATCTTGCAGCGAGCCGCCGCCGAAAGTCGGAATGGCGGGCGGCAGACCGGGCAAACCGCGACCCGGCAAGAAGCTGAAGCCACCGGGGGTCGGACCGGTATCGAGGCTGTAGCGCTGGGCCAGGATGCCGTCGACATTGGGATCCGCCCAGGTGACGACAAAACCGTTGGTCAAGGCCGCGACTTGACCGTCGCGGATGCCGTCTCCGGAAGCGACGATGGTGAACAGCTCACCGATCGGCGCTCCGGCGGCGTCGAAAAGGCGACCGGCGATGCCGTCGCGCTGGGAGGTCTCGGTGCTCAGATCGCCGACTACCACGTAACCGCCGTTGTCCAAGGCGGCGATGGAGGTGACGAAGAGGTCGCCGATCTCGGTGATGCCGCCGGTGGGTATACCGACGGAGGTCAGGCGTTGGCTGCGCGCTTGGGACCAATCGGCCCCCGAAAAACCGTAGAAATCCGCTTCGGACCAGGCGACGACGAATTCACCGGAGCCCAGGCGGGCGGCCTTCGGCTCCCGCTGATTCTCGCTGGACGCTGGATCCAGCTGGGTCTCGGACGCGCTCGGCGTGCCGGCGGCGTTGAACGGCCGGGTGGCGACGCGGGTCGGATAGGAGTAGCTGCTTTCGTCCCAAGCGACCAGGAATTCGCCGGTGGGTGCCATGGCGATGTCGGGCCGCTCGCGGGTGTCGAAAAGAATGGCGCCGTTGTTCACCTCGGTGAAGGCTCCAGGGCTGCCGGTGGCGTCGAAGGTCTTGACCCACGTGGCGCCGGAGTCACTGGAGGTGCTTCGCCAGGCCACACCGAAGGCACCGGCGGCGTCCATGCCGATGCTCGGGGCCAGCTGGTCCACCCCAAACTCACCGGTTTGGGTTTGGACCACGAAAGAGGCCCCTTGAGCGGCACCCGTGGGCGCGAATCGACGGGCGTTCAGCACCCGATAATCTTCTTGCCAAACCACCGCGAAGCTTCCCGCGTCGCTCATGGCGACATCGGGGGATTGCACGCGATCTTCGGCGGGATCGGCCACCAACAAAGTGCCGGCGTCGAGGGGCAAGCCGTCGCCGTCGAATCGACGGGCCACCACCTGCTCGTTGCCGCCGGTATGCCAAACGACCACGAAGCCGCCGGATCCGCCGGAAGCGATCCGTGGATCTCCTTGTTGAGGCTCGGTCACGGCGTGAATATCGAACGGCGCACCGACCGGGGTCTGCGCCGACGCCAGGGTCGGCAGCAAGACACAGCAAACCAGGCTGGAAATCACCAGGGCGCGGGGCACCGAGGCGGACGTAGGCACAGAGAAACGCGTCCGAGGTCGGCGGCAAGCCACCTCGGAGCGTCGGCTCAAGAAACCAAAGCTATACATGTGTGATCTCTCCACGAGCTCAATCGTGTGATGAATGACGTACAGGGCAAAAGAAATAGAGACGTCGACCGGCTCGGCGCACATCTCCCGGACCGACAGTATCCGCCGGTCGAAAAAAGTCTTCTTTTTCGACCGAACTCTCCGCTGTTGGCTCGCAGCAATTCCGGCACAAAAGATGAGATGGAAGCCGAGTCGGCTTCGTCGGACTCTACGCTACGGTTGTCGAAATGTTCCTAAACATTTCGGGTTTCGGGGTGAGCGACCCTGCCAGCGCCACGGACCGTAGGATTCCATCGTCGGCCGCCGTGCTCGGCTGGGCCAGACTCGACTGGGCTAGACTGTGGCGCCCATGAGCACCGATTCGCAGAAACCGACACGGCCGTCCACGCCGTCCGCGCCCTCGAAGGTCGGCCCCAGGCTGATCTCGGGAGCGTTTGGCGGCGCTCTGGCCGGAACCGCCGCCCTCCTGCTCGACCACCTCTTGGCCTATTTGGTGAACGGCATCCCCCTGCCGAGCTCCGGCCTCGACATCTGGATCGCTTATCTCTCAGTGGGCCTCGCCGTCGGGGCCGTCAGCGGTCCGTGGGCATCGGGAGGCATCGTCAGTCCAGCCTGCGCAGCTTTCGCGGTCATCTACAGCCTGCCTATCGCCGAGCGGCTCCTGGCTTTCGGCGGCGGGAAGATCGAGCGATCTCTGTTGGCCGGGATGTCTTGGCAAAAGATGGCGCTTTTCGGGACCTCGATCCTCGCGGCTCTTCTGCTCACGGGAGTCGCCGCCTTTTGGCTCGTTCGGCGGTCCGGCAACGTACGTCTCGGAATGATCCTGACCGGGCTCGCCGCGGCCACGGGTTTGGCCGTCAACCGGGGGGCCTTCCAACACCCGCTCGAAACCCCGGCGCTTGTGGCCGATGGAATCATCGTGCTTTCGGTGATCGGCGCGGCGGAGCTTTACCGGCGGGCCGGAGCCAAATCGATCGCTGCTTTGACGACGGCTGTGCTGGTGATCGCTGTCGTGCGAGCCGTTCACCCCTCAGCTTCAGCTCCCGAGTCGGGGAGCAACCCCACCAAGCCCCATTTGATTCTGCTGGTGGTCGACACCCTACGGGCCGACGTCTTCGAGCGGGTGGTGCGCGAAACCCCGGAGGGTCGAGCCTTTGCGGAGCACTTCGACGACGCCGCCTGGTTCTCCCGTGCCCAGGCCACCTCGCCGTGGACGGCTCCGTCCATGGGCTCGATCCTGACCGGCCTCTATCCTGCGGAGCACGGATTCGGCGCCGTCAACGCCAAACGGGATCTCAACCGCACCCTCAGGCCGATGTCCCAGGCCGCGATTCCTTTGACCACCCGCTTGGCCAATCGCGGCTACGCCACCGAGGCGATTCTCGCCAATCCGATTCTCTTTCCGGGCTGTGGCCTCGATCGAGATTTCGACCGCTATGAAATTTTGACCAGCAACATCAAGCGGCTCCCTCTCGCCTTCGCCATCGCCAGGCTCGGCGGTTTGGAGATCCACGCCTACCAAGACGCCGCCGAGGTCAACCGCCACCTCGAAAAACAAATCGCCCGATGGAGCCGAAGCTCCCAGCCACTCTTTCTTTGGCTCCACTACCTGGATCCCCACAAACCGATGCGTCTTCACCCCGGCCTGCCCGAGGATCCACTCGCCGCCGGGCTCGATGCGGAGCAACGAATCTACCGCGACGAAACCCGATTCGCTTTGCTCCATGTGAGCCGGGCGATCGAACGGCTGAAACAAGCGTCCCTGTGGCAAAACAGCACGGTGGTTTTCGTCAGCGATCACGGCGAGCTGATGTATTCCGATCAACATGTGGCCCCGGTCAACGACAAGGACGGACAACCTCTTCGTCGAGGGCACGGCAAGGTCCTCTACCAGGGGCTCACCCACATTCCGTTGATCGTCAAACCTGCCGGTGGCCTGGACGAAAAGCGAGAGATCGACGCCTTGGTCAGCCATGCGGATATCTACGACACCTTGGTCGATCTCCTGGAGCTGGACACCCCCAAAGTCGGCGGAGACCGCATCAGCCTTGCCCCCTGGCTAAGGGGGTCGAGACCCGACTCGCCGAGATCCGCCACCCTGCTCGGCGGCATCCAAGCGGGTATTCCCCAGAAGGGCTTGGTCACCGACACCCACAAGCTGATCGTCTATCAACGGCAGAAGCCGCCGGAGCTCTACGAGCTGTCCAGCGACCCTGGTGAGCTGGAGGACCTAAACGGCCGAATCGATCCAGCACCCTGGCTGGAGGAGCTCGATGTCCGCTGGGCCGAGCTCGTGCCGCGCCAGGACGAAGCCGCCAAGGAGCTGGATCAAGAGACCCGCGACCAGCTCAAGGCCTTGGGCTATTTGCAATAGGGCTCTTTGGTGTCTACCTGTGAGGCCCGCTAAGTATCGATAGGCAATGAGCTTTCCGTTGTGCCCTCACGGAAAACCAGACATAAAGCACAAGAATCTTTGCATATCGCCAGCAGATCAGCTAAAATTCTGCCTATCAGTCACATTTCTTTCGCCCGACGACTGCCTATTAGGCACCGCGTGCCGCGGACGTCCCCCAAAAGGTCATCGATCGCCTAGATCAGACACCTATCGGCCAGGGATGGTCGGGCTCACCTCACAACGTGGAGATGGTTAAATGCAAGTAGTAGGCAAAGGCCTTCTTAGGTCTTCCTGTATCTCTGTCGGCCTTCTGATGTTGCCGTTGGCCGGCACCCTCCAAGCTCAAGTCGAGCCGGTCAAGGATCGCGGCGTCGCCTCCAAGGCCTTCAAGCACAGCGGCTTGACCTACGAAGAATTCTACGAGACCCCCCAAAGTCTCGGCTCAGTGTCGCGGGAGACCGCCTTCCAGGCTCGTCAAACCCTACGACGCCTCGGCATCAACGAAACCACCGCGCGGATCGATAAACGCACGGGCCGCTTCGTCACTTTGATGCCCACCACACCGCTGATTCCCGGACGCGGGGTCGGCAACAACCTCAATTGGTCCGACCTCGGCCTCGCCCGCGCTCCTGGAAACAACGCGCAGCTGGAAACCGAGGCTTTTGCCGCATTCAACGATTATTTGGTGGTCAACCAGGCGGAGCTGGGGCTCGACCTCGCCGAGCTCGGCAACCATCGAATCGCCGCCCACGACCGGGGCGATGTGGTCCAGATCCACATCCCCCGAACCATCGACGGCATTCCCGTGCGCGGAAGCAGCCTGTCGGCGGTGATCGGCCAGGGCAACCTGACTCTGATGAGCATGAACCGCTGGGCCAACCGCCCGGCCGGCGCGAGCCGTCCGAGCATCACCCCTGAGCGAGCTCGCGCCCTAGCGGAACGCTACCTGGTTCCGCTCTCCGTCAGCCACGAATGGGGAAAGACCGAGCTGGTCTACCTGCCGATGGCCAGGGGTAAAGCACGCTCCGCAGTGGCCTTCGGCAAAGGTCTCGAATATCGCCTGGCTTGGTCGGTCAAGTTGGAGGTGCGCGGCGACCGGGGCCTTTGGGAGCTGCTGGTGGACGCCAAATCCGGCGAGATTCTGGCCAATGAGGATCAGAATCACTACGCCGAAGCCAAGGGCGGCGTGCAGCCCGTGACCAACGATGGTGTGGTTCCGGACGGCGTCGAATACGGCGGCTGGCCCATGCCCTTTATGGAAGTCGGCAGCCAAATCACCGACACCGGTGGCAACTACACCCTCTCCGGTAGCCAGACCGCCCGCCTCTACGGCCCCTACGTCAACATGGCCGACAACTGCGGCACCGACAGCCTCACCCAGACGGACGGCATCGATTGGGGCACCTCCGGCGGCACCGATTGCACGACCCCCGGCTTCGGCGGCGCGGGCAATACCCACGCTTCCCGCGACGGTTTCTACGAGCTCAACAAGCTCATCGAGATGGCCCGTGCCCAGCTGCCGTCCAACACCTGGTTGCAGGGTCGCCTGACCTCCAACATGAACATCAACAGCACGTGTAACGCGTTCTGGAACGGCTCGACGGTGAATTTCTATCGCTCCGGCGGCGGCTGCGCCAACACCGGTGAAATCGCCGCGGTCTTCGACCACGAGTGGGGCCACGGCATGGACGACTTCGACGTCGAAGGCACGGTCGCCAGCCCCTCCGGTGAGGGCATCGCCGACGTCTACACCGCGTTGCGCTTGAACACGTCTTGTATCGGCCGCAACTTCCTGTCGACCAATTGCTCCGGCAACGGCGACCCCTGCACCAACTGCACCGGTGTGCGCGACATCGACTACCTGAAGCGCCAATCCGGCAACCCGCACACCTACACTTGGTCCAACAGCAACTGTGGCGGCAGCGTCCACTGTGTCGGCGCGGTGTACTCCGAGGCCATCTGGTCCCTGTGGAAGCGTAAGCTGCAAAGCGCGCCTTACAACCTGGACAACAACACGGCCCACGAGATCGTCACCCGCATGACCTTCATCGGCGCCGGCGCGGTGAGCAATTGGTTCTCCGGCGGCGCCCCGAACGGTGGCTGCGCCGGCTCCAGCGGTTACCAGAACTTCTTGGCTGCCGACGACGACAACGGCAACCTGAACGACGGCACCCCGCACATGCAAGCGATCTACGACGCGTTCAACGATCAAGAGATCGCTTGCTCGACCCCGACGGTCCAGGACTCCGGCTGTGCCGGCACCCCGACCGCCGCTCCGAACGTCACCGCCACCGCCGGCAACCAGAGCGTGGACCTGAGCTGGGGCGCCGTCTCCGGCACTTCGAGCTACGACATCTTCCGCACCGAAGGTGTGTTCGGCTGTGATTTCGGCAAGGTCAAGGTGGGCTCCACCACCGGCACCTCGTTCAACGACTCCGGCCTGCAGAACGGCCGCGACTACTCCTACGTGGTGATCCCGAAGGGTAGCTCCGCCGCTTGCTTCGGCAATGCTTCCGCTTGCGACACCATCGCGCCGGCCAGCGCCCCCGACTTCACCGTCGGTTGCTCGCCGACCAGCTCTTCGGTCTCCCAGGGTGACAGCACCCAGCTGACCTGCACCGTGGCCGCCCTCGGCGGCTACAGCGGCACCGTCAACTTGTCCTGCGCCGGAAACCCGGGCGGCATCGGTTGCTCGTTCTCGCCGTCGTCGGTTTCGCCGACGGGCAACAGCACCTTGACCGTGAGCGTCGCCTTGGCCCAAGCCACCGGCACCTTCAACTTCAACGTCGAAGGCACCGACGGCAGCATCACCAAAACCTCCGGCGTGTCCGTCACGGTCACCCCGGAAGGCCAGAACGGTCCGCAAAACGCGGTCTACAACGCCGGTCTCGGCGCCCCGGCCTGTCTGACCCCGGGCACCGAATGCGACACCAACAGCCTGGTGACCGGTCGCGCCGGCTTGGGTCCGGAAAGCAACCAGCCGAATACCCTCGACGGTTGCACCGACGGCACCTCCGGCACCTACCAGAGTGACGAGTCCAACGAGCGGATCATCGTTCGCACGCTCGACGGCTTCGACTTTAGCGAAGGCGCCACGGTGGAGGTGGAGGCCACGGTCTACGCCTACAGCACCGGTTCCTCGGACACCCTGGACCTGTACTACGCCGCTGACGCCAACAACCCGAGCTGGACGTTGATCGGCTCGCAAGTCCCGTCCGGCGGTGGCACCCAGGTGATGACCGCGCAGTACACCCTGCCGGCCGGCAGCCTGCAAGCGGTCCGCGCCAGCTTCCGCTACCAAGGCAGCGCCGCTCCGTGTAGCACGGGTAGCTACGACGACGCCGACGACTTGGTCTTCGCGGTTGGTGGTGGCTCGTCCAACACCGCGCCGACGGCGACCATCACGGCCCCGGCCGACGGCTCCAGCTACACCGAGGGTGACAACGTCAGCTTCGCCGGCTCCGCTAGCGATACCGAGGACGGTGATCTGACCGCCAGCTTGTCCTGGAGCTCCTCCATCGACGGCAGCATCGGCGCCGGTGGATCCTTCTCCACCTCCGGCCTGTCGGCCGGCACGCACACCATCACCGCATCGGTGAGCGACTCCGGTGGCTTGAACGATTCCGACTCGATCTCCATCACGGTGAACGAGCCGGTCAACAACGCGCCGACGGCGACGATCACCGCTCCGGCGGACGGCTCGTCCTACGACGAAGGCACCTCCGTCAGCTTCGCCGGCTCCGCCGGCGACCCTGAGGACGGCGACCTGACCGGCAGCTTGTCCTGGAGCTCCTCCATCGACGGCAGCATCGGCTCCGGTGGATCCTTCTCCACCTCCGGTCTGTCGGCCGGCACGCACACCATCACCGCCTCGGTGAGCGATTCCGGCGGCTTGAACGCCTCCGACTCGATCTCCGTAACCATCAACACGGTGGGTGGCGGTGGTCCTCAAGATGCGACCTACGACTCCGGTCTCGGAGCGCCCGCGTGCGCCACGGTCGGTAGTGAGTGTGATTCGGTGGCGCTGCTCGACAGCCGCGGCAATTTGAGCCCGGCCGAGCCCAACCAACCGAATACCCTCGACACCTGCACCGACGGCTCCTCGGGCACCTACCACAGCGACGAGTCCAACGACCGCATCGTGGTCAAGACCCTCGACGGCACCGACTTCGCCCCGGGCAAGACGGTCCAGGTGGAGGCCACGGTCTATGGTTGGAATACCGGCACCTCGGATCACCTCGATCTGTACTACACGGCCGATGCCAACAACCCGACCTGGACCCTGATCACCACCATCGACCTGACGGCCGGTGGCGTCCAGACGCTCACCGCCCAATACACCTTGCCTTCCGGCAACTTGCAGGCGGTGCGTGCCAACTTCCGCTACAACGGCTCCCAGAGCAGCTGCAGCGGCGGTAGCTACGACGACACCGACGACCTCGTCTTCGCCGTCAGCGGCGGTGGCGGTGGCGGTGGCGGCGGTGGTGGCGGCGGTGGCGGTGGTTGCGCGGCCGACGAAGACTTCACCGGCGGCATCGGTAGCTGGACCACCAGCGGCACCTGCACCACCGGATCCTTCGTGGCCGGCACCCCGACCGAGATCGTCAACAGCGGAGTCACCACCCAGCCGGCCGGCGATCACACCACCGGCTCCGGCAACGCGCTCTTCACCGCGCCCAACACCAGCGCCGGCACCGACGACGTCGACGGCGGCGAGTGCGTGGTGACCTCCCCGGTCTACAGCGTGGCCGATGCCTCCAACGTCTCCGTGTGGTACTTCCACGGTCAACGGGACGCTGGTGACGACGCCTCGGGCGACTACTTCGTGCTCGAGATGTCCACCAACGGCGGTGCCACCTACAGCACCCTGGCGTCCTACGGTGACGTCACCGTCAACGCCGTTTGGACCGAAGCCACCTCCAGCGTGGCGGCGGGCTCGAACGTGGTCTTCCGAGTCCGCGCCTCCGACGGCTCGGCCGCGGGCGACCTGGTGGAAGCGGGCATCGACGACGTGTCGATCTGCTCTCCGTAAGTCGATCAACAGGCGACGGCTCTCGGATCGTCGCCTGACGCAGATTGTGAAAAGGCCGGTCTCTCGACCGGCCTTTTCTTTTGGCCCCTACACCGCCAAGAAATCTCTAATACAGAGAGACTTTTGCCTTTCCGGTGACCGGACTCTAATATAAAGAACCCGTGGGCATTGAGAGTGAACGAAATATCCCGGTCAGGCATTGCCCGAAGTCCACAACCTCCTGGAGAAACCTCAGATGCTCGCAGAAACCGTCAAATCCTGGCCCAAGGAGTGGTTGGCTCAAGGTCGGGCCGAAGGCCGTGTCGAGGGTCGGGCCGAAGGCCGTGTCGAGGGCCGAACCGAAGGAAAAGTCGAGGGCTCGCTGAGGGTCACCGGGTTTCCATCTTCGACGTCTGCCGACTACGAGGCCTGGAGCTTTCTGAGAAACAGCACCGCCAGATTGAAGAGACCTTCGATCACGAGCAGCTGAGAGAATGGTTGAGCAGGGCCATCCAGGTCGATTCCGCGGATGAGATTTTCTCCTAGCGCGATTTTGGCCAGTCAGCTTTAGGGCTGGGACCTGACCTCGGCGAAAATCTCAATCTCGGCCCAGATACGTTCACTCAACATTCTTCTGTACCGTATTACTGGACTACCGTTCCGCCTCGAAAACTGACTTTCATCCGCGGCTAGCATCGCCGGGCATCGTTTTGAAGCCGCGGAGGCGCTCAGAGTGCGATCCTAGTCCTTGGGAGCTCCTGTCGGGTTGACCGTTCAGCCAAGCTCATCCACAACCCCGCCTCCAAAATCCTCATCCTTCCGCCTAGACATTTCCGCACTCTGTTTGCATTTTCTACCTGATCTATTCGCTGGAGTCTTGACGATTCCCGGCTTGCAATTCCAGATTTAGCCGTGTACTCTGTCGCCATATCCTTTGTGTTTGCAGTCCGGGACCCGTCCATGCGGATCAGCTCGGCTTTCCAGCCGAAAGCTGATTGGCTTTCTGCTGAAAGCTGAACCGTGATGTATGGGCTTTTAGGACAACCCTAGTTAGTTAACGTGGAGATGGTAACGATGCATGAGCTACGACGTGTAGCAAAGAATTCCTGTATCTCGGCCATGGTGTTGGCACTGCCTCTGGCAGGCGCCCTCCAGGCCCAGGTAGAACCCGTCAAATCCCCCAACGTGGCCGCGAAAGCCTTCAAGCACGCGGACCTCACCGTCGAGGAGTACTACGAGACTCTCGACTCCCTCGCCAGCGTCTCCCGTGACGCCGCGACCCAAGCCCGCCGCGACCTCAACGAGCTTTCGGTCAACACCGAAACCGCCCGCATCGACAAACGCACGGGCCGTTTTGTGACCTTGATGCCGACCACCCCGCTGCTGCCGGGCCGTGGCGTGGGCAACGACCTCACCTGGTCGGATCTCGGCCGCGCGACCGCACCCACCGATCATGAGCAATTGGAAGCCGAGGCTTTCCAGGCGTTCAAAGACTACTTGGTCGTCAACCAAGCTCAGTTGGGTCTCGACCTGACGGAGCTCGGCAAAGAGCGGATCGCCGCACACGATCGTGGCGATCTCATCCAAATTCACATTCCGCGGACGTTCGACGGTATTCCGGTGCGTGGCGCCAGCCTGTCGGCGGTGATCGGCCAGGGCAACCTGACCCTCATGAGCCTCAGCCGCTGGGGTGATCGTCCCGCCGGCAACAGCCGTCCGGGCATCAGCTCGGGCAAGGCTCTCAAGCTGGCTGAGAAACACTGGGCCCCCGTGGCCATCACCCGCGAAAGCGGTAAGCCCGAGCTCGTCTACTTGCCCATGGCCAATGGCGTTTCCCGCTCGGCGGTGAGCTTCGGCCAAGGCTACCGTTATGCCTTGGCTTGGGCGATCAACGTCCAGGTCGCCGGCGACGGTGGCAATTGGGAGGTCTTGGTCGACGCCCATTCCGGCGAGATCTTGGCCACCGAAGACACCAACCATTACTTCGAAGCTAAAGGTGGCGTGCAGCCCGTGACCAACGACGGCGTGGTGCCGGACGGTGTTGAAGTCGCCGGTGAGCCCATGCCCTTCATGGAAGTCGGCAGCCAGATCACCGACACCGGTGGCAACTTCACCGCCAGCGGCAACCAAACCGCTCGTTTCTACGGCCCCTACGTCAACATGGCCGACAACTGCGGTACCGACAGCTTGACCCAAAGCGGCGGCATTGATTGGGGCACCTCCGGTGGCACCGATTGCACCACCCCCGGCTTCGGTGGAGCGGGTAACACCCACGCTTCCCGCGACGGTTTCTACGAGCTCAACAAGCTCAAAGAAATGGCCCGCGGCCTCCTGCCCACCAACGGCTGGTTGCAGAACCGCCTGACCGCGAACATGAACATCAACAACACGTGTAACGCGTTCTGGAACGGCTCGACCGTGAACTTCTACCGCTCCGGCGGTGGCTGCGCCAACACCGGTGAGATCGCCGCCGTATTCGATCACGAGTGGGGCCACGGCATGGACGCCAACGACGTCAACGGTGGCATCGCCAGCCCGTCCGGTGAGGGCATCGCCGATATCTACACCGCCCTTCGTCTCAACACCTCCTGCATCGGTCGCAACTTCCTGTCGTCCAACTGCTCCGGCAACGGCGACCCCTGCACCAATTGCACCGGTGTTCGCGACATCGACTACCTGAAGCGCCAATCCGGCAACCCCCACACTTACACCTGGTCCAACAGCAACTGTGGCGGCAGCGTCCACTGTGTCGGCGCCGTGTACTCGGAAGCCGTGTGGTCCTTGTGGAAGCGTAAGCTGCAAAGCGCGCCCTACAACTACGACAACAACACCGCGCACGAGATCGTCAATCGCTTGACCTTCATCGCTGCCGGTGCCACCAGCACCTGGTTCTCCGGTGGTCCGCCGAACGGTGGTTGCTCCGGCTCCAGCGGTTACAACAACTTCTTGGCCGCCGACGACGACAACGGCAACTTGAACGACGGTACACCGCATATGACGGCCATCTACCAATCGTTCAACGACCAGCAGATCGCTTGCGGCAGCCCGTCGGTCCAAGACGCCGGTTGCTCCGGAACGCCTTCCAGCGCTCCCACTGTCACCGCGACCGGTGGCAACAACTCGGTTTCTTTGAGCTGGGGCGCGGTCTCCGGTGCCTCCAGCTACTCCGTCTTCCGCACCGAAGGTGTCTTCGGCTGCGACTTCGGTAAGGTCAAGATCGCCGACCAACAATCCGGCACCTCGTTCAACGACACCGGGCTACAAAACGGCCGTGACTACTCCTACGTGGTGATCCCGATGGGCTCCACCGCTGGTTGCTTCGGTCCTGCTTCCTCCTGCACCACCGGCACGCCCACTGGCGGCGGCGGTGGTGGCGGCGGTGGCGGTGGCGGTGGCGGTGGCGGTGGCGGTGGCGGCGGTGGCGGTGGCGGTGGCGGCGGTCAAACCGCTACCTACGACGCTTCCCTCGGCGCCCCGAAATGCGGCACCGTCGGCAACAGCTGTGACTCCGTGGCCTTGCTCGACAGCCGTAGCGCCAGCTTGAGCCCGGCCGAGCCGAACCAACCCAACACCCTCGATTCCTGCACGGATGGAACCTCCGGCTCCTACCACAGCGACGAATCGAACGATCGGATCGTGGTCAGCACGGTCAGTGGCAACAACTTCGCCCCGGGCGAGTTGGTGCGGGTCGACGCGACGGTCTACGCCTGGAGCACCGGCACCTCTGATCACCTCGACCTCTACTATGCGGCCGACGCGAACAGCCCGAGCTGGCAGCTGATCCAGACGATCAACCTCAGCTCCGGTGGTCTGCAGACCTTGTCCGCGACCTACACCTTGCCGGCCGGCACCATGCAAGCCGTTCGCGCCAACTTCCGCTACAACGGAAGCCCGAGCAGCTGTGGAACCGGTAATTACGACGACACCGACGACCTCGTCTTCGCCGTGGACGGCGGTGGCGGCGGTGGTGGCGGTGGCGGTGGTGGTGGCGGCGGTTGCGCTGCCGACGAGGACTTCGACGGCGGTGCCACCTGGAGCACCAGTGGCAGCACCTGCTCCACCGGTACCTTCATCAACGGCTCGCCGACGCAAATCGTCAACGGTGGCGTGACCACCCAGCTCGCCGGTGACCACACCGGTGGCGGCAACGCCCTCTTCACCGCAACCAACACCAGCGCCGGCGTCAACGACGTCGATGGTGGTGAGTGCCGTGCCACCTCCCCGACCTACGCCGTTTCCGCGGCCTCTGACGTGTCGGTGTGGTACTTCCACGGTCAACGGGACGCTGGTGACGACGCCTCGGGCGACTACTTCGCGCTCGAGATCTCCACCGACGGTGGCGCCACGTTCTCGGCCTTCGCATCGGCCGGTGACGTGACCTCCAACGCGGTTTGGACCCAGGCCACCACCACGGTGCCCGCCGGTTCCAACGTCGTGTTGCGGGTTCGCGCTTCCGACGGCTCCAGCGCTGGTGACTTGGTCGAGGCCGGTATCGACGACGTGTCGATCTGCCCGCAATGATCTGACACCACGTTGAAAGTGACCGCTTCGGCGGTCATGAAAACGCCGATCGAGCTCTCTCGATCGGCGTTTTCTTTTTTGGGCGGGATGGCGATCCTCGGCCTTGAAACCCTTGTCGGTCTTCGTGTCTCACAAGGAGTAGAGGCTGTTTCGATTGAGGAGAATTCATGGACGACCCGTCAAAGACGTCATTCCCATTTCACCGGCGAGCCCGACGGCTCCGGCCGACGGCCGTATTCTTAGTGCTGCTCGTGGCCTCACCGGCCCTATCGGCGGGAACCGACTTGAGCTTGGAGCAAGCGATCCGTCTTGGACGGACCGAGGCCCGAGAGGTTGCCGCGGCCGAAGCCCGGCTGGCGGCCGGGCAGGCCCGTGCCGACTTGGCCCGAGGCTTCCGCAAAGGCACACTCTCGCTGAGCGAGGTCTGGGTCCGCACGGACTCCCCCGCCGAGGTATTCGCCCTCGAGCTGAGCCAGGAGCGCTTCTCCTTCTCAGATTTCGTAGCCGGCGACCCCAACCATCCCGACGCCCTGGAAAGCGCCACCACCCGCCTACAGCTGGACGTGCCCCTCTACACCGCCGGCGAGCTGGGGAGCCGGGTTGAGCAAGCATCCCTGGAGGCGGAGGCCCTCGCCGACGACCTGGGCACAGCCGGTGACCGCGCCGGCTTGGCGGCCGGAGAAGCATGGATCCGTCTGGCCGAGGCCAGGGAACGGGTGGCCTTGATCGAACGCTCCCTCGACACCGTGAAGGCTCACGCCCACCGAGCCGGCCTGCTGGTCGAGCAAGGAATGGCTGTGGAATCCGACCGACTGCGCGCTGAGGTTGAAATGGCGCGCGTCGCCGACTTGCTGTCAGCAGCCCGCTCCGGCAACAGGGTGGCCCAAGCCCAGCTGTCCTTCGTCCTGAACCGGCCCCTCGACACGGCTTGGAGCCTGACACCCCTGGCAGAGCCGCCCGAGCTCCCCCAGATCCAGGACCTTTTGCGGTCCGCCGACGACCGGACGGATCTCGCGGCGGCACGCCGGCGTCTGTCTATCGCTCAGCTGGAGGAGAAGGTCGCCCGCTCTGCTCGCCTTCCCAGGGCGGGCTTCGTGGCGCGTTACGACTTGGTGGACGATACCCCTTTCGGCGCCGAGGGCAACCACACGTCCCTGATGGTTCAGGCGCGGGTCGACCTGTGGACCGGTGGCCGGCATCGGGCGGCCGTTGCCGCCGCCGGCGCCGATGCCGAGCGAGCGGCCCACGAGGTCGAAGCCTTCGCCGCCGGCGTCCGGCTGGCGGTGCTGGCGGCCCACAGCGAGGCCACCAGCGCCCGTGAGCGCTACGCGACGGCTCTGGCGGCCCAGGCAGCCGCGAGAGAGAACGAGCGCATCCTCAAGGCGCGCTTCCAACAAGGTGTCGCGCCCTTGCTCGACCTGCTCGACGCCACCAGCGCCCGACGCGAGGCGGAGGCCCGGGAGCTGATAGCCCGCGCCGACAGCCACCGCACGGTCCTACGCCTGTGGGTATCCGCCGGTCGAACGCTGGATCGGTGGCGGCTCATCAACCCCGATGCCGAACCTGATCCGGCTCCCCGGCCGATGGCGGGGAGTGCTCACCCATCAACGGCCCTAGGCGATATCCCGACCGATACCCCGAAGTCTGAGACTTCTACAGAGCTGCGAGGAGAACGCCCATGAACCGCTCTCGTCTTCCCCTTCACCCCAAACACGCCGCTCTTACAATGGTCCTCGTAGCCACAGGGCTGTTCAATATCGCCTGTGGATCGCCGCCGCCCGAGCTCGAGACCACACAATCCCCAACGGTGCGAGCCTCGATTGCCGCTGCTGAGCGCTTCGAGCTCGAGGATTGGGTGGAGCTACCGGGCACTGTGGTGGCCGCTCAGACCGGCACGGTGTCCGCGCGGGTGATGGCCACGGTGACCGCCGTCCATGCCGACGCCGGCCGACGCGTTCGGCGTGGAGATCTACTGCTTGAGATCGATCCGCAAACGGCCGGCGGTCAAGTGGAGCAAGCGCGCGGCGCCCTGGCCCAAGCGCGGGCGAGGGTCCCGCTGGCGACCCGCAATGCCGAGCGATTCCAGGCGCTTCTGGCGGAAAATGCCGCTTCCCAGCTGGAGGTGGAGGCCGCAGAAGCGGACCTGGAACAGGCCCGGGGAGCGGTCGCCCAAGCCGAAGGTGCCCTGGCCGCCGCCGAATCCCTAGCCCGGGATACCCAGGTCACAGCCCCCTTTGCCGGCCGAATCGTGCGTCGCTGGGTGGATGTCGGTGATTTGGCGGCCCCTGGCCGACCATTGGTGGAGATCGAAACCGAAACCGCCCAAGGCCTGGCGGTGGCAGTGCCCGAGAGCTTGTGGACGCGAGCAGCCCTGGAAGTGGGCGACACCGTGCCCGTTCGCCTCGATGCCCGGCCGAATCTCGGCGAGCTTCCGGGTACCGTCGCCGAAGTCGTTCCAACGGCGGACTCCGGAAGTCACTCCTTCCGAATCGAAATCCAGCTCCCGGGAGGCGAGGACATCTCCATAGCTAACGGCGCCGCGGGTCGGGCTTTGATCAAGGCGGGCAGCCGGGAGGTCATCGCCGCCCCACTAACAGCGGTGGTGCGTCACGGCGGGCTTGAGCTGGTGGTGCTGCGCTCCGGAGACGGCACCACCGAGACCCGCGCTATAACCACCGGCCGAGCGCTCGACGGCGAACGGATCGAGGTGCTCTCGGGTTTGATGGGGGACGAGCAGCTGTTGTTGGATTTGCGGGCGGTGCCACCCGCCGGTAGTCCCGTCGAGGTGCGGCGATGAGCTCCACGGAAGCAACCTCCTCAACACCGAACGAGCCGGGCCCGGGCGCCAAATCGATTGGACCCGCCGGTCGCATTGCCGCCGCATTCCTCGACGCCAAGCTCACGCCGTTGCTGGTGATCGGAGCGCTTCTGTTGGGGGTCTTCGCCGTCGCCGTGACCCCACGGGAGGAAGAGCCCCAGATCCAAGTGCCCATGATCGACATCTTCGCGGGCCTTCCCGGAGCCACCGCCGAGGAGATCGAGCAGCGAATCACCACACCGATCGAAGCGGCTGTGGCGGAGATCGACGGCGTGGAATACGTCTATTCCACCTCGGAGCCCTCGGGCTCCTTGACCATTGTGCGTTTCTTGGTGGGTACCGATCCCGACGAAGCTGTTCTGCGGGTGCAGGCCAAAGTGGCCGAGGCCGCAAGCTGGTTGCCGTCCAACGCGCCGGCGCCGCGAGTGGTGGCACGCTCGATCGACGACGTGCCGATCGTCGCCTACACCCTGCACGCTTCCGCCTTGGCGCCCCTGGAGCTCCGACGAATCGCCCAAGAGGTACGCCACGCCCTCGCCGGCCACGACGATGTCTCCGACGTCACCTTGATCGGCGGTGGTCGGCGGGTGGTACGAATCGATGCCGATCCCCAAGCCTTGACGTCTCGCGGCATGACTCTGCTGGAGCTGCACCGAGGCCTCACAGCCGCCGGACGACGCCTACCCGCGGGTCATTTGGTCGCAGCGAACCAAGAGATCGAGGTGCTCACGGACGGGGCTTTCCGCACGGCGGAAGAGGTGGCGAGCACCGTCATCGCCATGCGCAACGGGCAGCCCGTCTACCTCCGAGACGTGGCCTCCGTGAAGGACGGAGCCGAAGACCCCGACACTTACGTCTTCATGCTCGGCGGGGCCGCGGCGTCCGAGCGCGGCCTGAGGTCGGATTTAGACGCCACCGCCGTCACCCTGGCGATCGCTAAAAAACCGGGCACCAACGCCGTGGACTTGGTGCACGACCTGGACGCGCGCATGTCGGTCCTCGAAGGTGGATTGATCCCCCGAGAGGTGAGCGTCACGAAAACCCGTGACTACGGCGCCACCGCCGACGAGAAAGCGTCCGAGCTGATCGAGCACCTGTGGGGAGCCACCCTATCGGTCATCCTGCTGATGGCCGTGGTGCTGGGTCGGCGTGAAGCCGTGGTGGTCGCCCTGGTGGTGCCCACCACCCTCGCCCTGACCCTCGCTTCCTCCTATCTATTCGGTTACACCCTGAACCGGGTCACCCTCTTCGCCCTCATCTTCGCCATCGGCATCCTGGTCGACGACGCCATTGTGGTGGTGGAAAACATCCATCGCCACTACCGCATGGGTCGAGAAACACCGAGAGAGGCGGCCATCCGCGCTACCGACGAGGTGGGCAATCCCACCATCTTGGCCACCTTCACCATCATCTCCGCTTTGCTGCCCCTGGCCTTCGTCTCGGGTTTGATGGGCCCCTACATGCGGCCGATCCCGATCAATGCCTCGGCCGCCATGCTCTTCTCCCTGGCGGTCGCGTTCATCGTCTCACCCTGGCTCACCCACCATCTCTTCCGACGCCACGCCGCTGAGCTGGCTGAAGAGGCCCGTAAGAGCCGAGAGCGGGGCGAGGCGGTGGACCTGATCGCGGGGACCCGCTCCTACCGTTTCTATCGTCGATTGATCAAGCCGATGCTCAATTCCCCCTGGAAGCGATGGGCCTCGTTGGCCTTGGTGGCTGTGCTGCTTCTCGCCAGCTTCAGCCTGGTGGCCTTGCAAGCGGTCAAAATGAAGATGCTGCCGTACGACAACAAAAGCGAGCTGCAAGTCGTGCTCGACATGCCCGAAGGCACCACCCTCGAAGCCACCGCATCCCTCGCCCGCCGGTTGGCGTCGGAAGCCGCGAGAATGCCCGAGGTGACCGACATCCAGGTGTATGCCGGCACCTCGTCTCCGTTCAACTTCAACGGCCTCGTTCGCCACTACTTCCTACGCCGTGGATCGAATATGGCCGATCTGCAAATCAACTTACGGCCCAAGCATCACCGCGAGCGGGCCAGCCACCCCTTCGCCAAGGCATTGCGTGAGCGGCTGCTGCCGGTGGTCGAAGGCACCGGCGCGCGGCTGAAGGTCGCGGAGGTGCCACCCGGTCCGCCCGTCCTTTCCACCCTTGTGGCGGAGGTCTACGGTCCCGACTTGGAAACCCGTATCCGACTGGCGAGCGAGCTCGAGGCCATTTTCGAGCGCACCCCGGGAGTGGTCGATATCGACACCTACATCGAAGAGCCATCCCCGAGGGTGAGCTTTGAAGTCGATCGGACCAAAGCCGCGCTGGTCGGCAGCAACCCCGAGCACATTGCCCACACCCTGCGTTTGGCCATTGCGGGCGACGAGCTCGGCCTGCTGCAAACGCCCAAGAGCCGCGAGCCCGTGCCCCTAAGGCTGCGGCTCGACCGCTCGGCCCGGGCGAGCGTTGCGGAGCTCAGCACCCTGGCGGTTCCCGGCGTCGGAGGACCGGTCGCCCTAGGAGAGCTGGCCGAGCCGATCCGAGGTGAGCGAGAGCTCTTTCGCTACCGCAAAAATCTTCAGCCCGTAACCTACGTGGTGGCCGAGGTTGCGGGCGGCGCGGAATCGCCGGTCTACGCCATGCTGACCATGGGTGACGCCGTCGCCGATCTCAAGGACCCCTTGGGGCGCCAGGTCGAGGTGCTCTCTTCCACGCTGCCCACGGATCCCACCGCCTATGCCATCAAATGGGACGGCGAGTGGCAGATTACCTACGAGGTCTTCCGCGACATGGGAATCGCATTCGCCATTGTGTTGGTGCTGATCTACGTGCTGGTGGTGGGCTGGTTCGGCAATTTCACCACGCCCCTGATCATCATGCTGCCGATCCCTTTGACCTTGGTGGGCATCCTGCCCGCCCATGCCATCGGCGGTATCTTCTTCACCGCCACCTCCATGATCGGCTTCATCGCCCTGGCGGGCATCATCGTGCGCAACTCGATCCTATTGGTGGACTTCATCGATCAAGAGCTGGACGAAGGCACCTCGCTGGAAGAAGCCGTGATCCGCGCCGCGGTGGTCCGATTCCGTCCCATCGCCCTGACCGGTGCCACCCTGGTGGTCGGCGGCAGTGTCATGCTCCTCGACCCGATCTTCCAAGGCTTGGCCGTATCGCTCATCTCGGGAGTGGTCATTTCCACCGCCCTCACCCTGGTGGTCATCCCGGTGATCTATTTCATGGTGAAAAAGTAGGCGACGAACAAGGGAAAGAATACCGAGGTGCCGGCATTCCCTGGACACCCCGCCACCGTCTTTCTTACGAACCATTCTTAGGCTTTTGGGGCGAGAGCATCTGAGCACACATTTGCAAAAATGGTTTCTATTGGTTATCGCCCGAACCACCAGATCGGTGAGTGATAGGATGGCAGAGAGGCCGATCCGACGATCCACTGATCGGACGTCGAGTCGCTCGATGAGAGCATGTGGTCCCCCAGGAGGTGGCCCAAGGAAAAACGGAGGAACATCTCGCCGGAGCTGATCCAACAACGACATAAGGAGCCTGGACATGAACGTCACTTGGGTATCCAACACTCCGATGTTCCAAATATCACCGATGCACGCCCGCGTCGGAGAGCACGATATGAAGCTCAGCTTCGCCCCCTGGCGACGGCGAGCCACTTTGACCGTCGATGGACGGGAGCTCACCCTGAGACATCGTCGGGGTCGGTACGAGCTCAAAGACGGCAGAGATGTCCTAGCCACAGCTAAAGCGAAGTGGGGTGGCTTCGAGGTCGCTACGAATGATCGTCAATTCCGTCTGCAAAAACCGGACGTCGACCCCTGGCTCACCAACCAAGCTGAGAAGATCACGGTCCTCGAAAAGGATAAGCATTTCGAGGAAGACAAAGTCCCTGGGTACCGTGGAGCTGGTCCGCTATTCGGGAGCAGCCACCAAGATCCGCAGCGATCTGGCCGACGGCACGAAAGTTCCGCCTGAGATCCAAGGCCTCTTCGTCGCCATGCCCATGATGCACGGCAACGATTCCCGGGCCGCGGTCGTCGGCGGATTCATGTTATTCGCCTACGGTATTCCCTTGCTCATCCTGCTGCTCACAGGACTAATCAACAGCCTGATGTGGTTGGGATCTTTCTTCTAGACGGAGATCCTGCATCCGCGGATTTTTTCGGCCCGGTGAATCCAAAACGGACCGCTCGGCGTTCTGGACGGAAATCATGGGCTCAGCGATCCCGCTGCGCCATCTTCCGGAGACCGAGCATGTTTCGTCCATTGCCATGCCTTCGTCAGACTTCTGCCCTTCATCGCTGTTGCGGAGCCCTCTGCTTTTCAGCTCTCCAGCTCTTATCCTTCTTCCAACCCGGACCGACTGAAGCGGCGCCGGTTCCTGTCGCTGAGAAGACCGCAAGCCAAGCCGACATCAAGCGAACCTCGGCACCTACGACCCTGACCCGAGAAACCAAAACCGTCACCCTAAAGGACGGCACCGAGGTCGAGGTGGAGGCCGGTGTGTTGCGGGTGCCCGAAAGCCGCCGACGCCCTTCGAATCGGGAGCTGTCGCTACCTTATTATCGTCTGTCCACCGACTCGCCCTCCCCCGCGCCGCCAATCTTCTTGCTCGCCGGAGGTCCGGGATCCTCCTGGATCCGACGTTTCGCGAACGAGGAAAACTACGAGGAGGTCCGCTTTTATCAGAGCTTCGCGGATGTCGTGCTCTTCGACCAACGGGGCGGCGGCACCGCCCAGCCGGAGATGGGCTGCTCGCAGCGGCGGAAGCTACCCTTCGATTCGCCTCTGTCGCCCGATCGGGTGCAGGCCGCCATGGCGGAGCTTGCGCGCCAATGCCGAGATCATTGGACAGAGCAAGGAGTGGATCTCTCGGCCTTCAACACCGATGAGAATGCCGCTGATGTCGACGCCTTGCGCCGCGCCCTCGGCTATACGCGAATCACCCTGATCGGAGGCAGCTACGGCTCCCACCTCGCTCTGCATATGATGCGTCGCTTTCCCGACTCCATCGACCGGGTGCTGTTGTACGGTGTAGAAGGCGTCGATCACACCTGGGATGACCCGGGAGCCAAGCTCAACACCCTACGCCGGATCGCCGCAGCGGCCGAGGCGTCGCCGGAGCTGGCACCATCGATTCCAGAGGAAGGCCTGCTCGGCGCCCTGAGCACGGTCCTCCAGAGGCTCAAAAAAGAGCCGATCACCGCGACCGTGGAGCATCGGGGCAACACCCACGAGGTCTTGGTAGACCATTGGCTGGTACAACGGATCGCCGACCGCCAGGCAGGGCAACGGAGCCGTCCCAACGCTTGGCCGAAGATGATTCTCGACATGTACCGAGGAGATTTTTCCGAGGTGGCCATGGGCGCCCTGGCTTTGCGTCATCTGCGCATGAACGACCCCATGCACTACACCATGGATTGTGCTTCGGGTGTCAGCGAGCCACGGCGCAAGCAATATCAGTCGAACCCGGCCACGGACATCTTGGGTGATCTCAACTCCGAGTATTCGAGCCTTTGTGGGATCTGGCAAGTCGAGGACTTAGGAGACACCTTTCGGCAGCCGGTGAGCTCCAACATTCCAGCTCTTCTGATCCACGGCACTTGGGACACCTCGACACCGATAGAGAATGCCCGGGAAACGGTGAAGACCCTGTCTCGCGGCCACTTGGTGGAGGTCGTGGGTGGTCATCATGGGGCGCTCTACAACCTCTATGCGCATCGTCCCGAGTCCCGCCGGTGGATTCAGGGCTTCCTCACCGACACCGATGTGTCGCTGCCCCATCAAGTTGAGCTACCACCTCTTCAATTCACCGCCGTCCCTGGGCCCAACGATCCGTCTGGAACGAAATGACTCGATTTTCCGTGATCATTCCAGAACCCGATCTCACCATTCCCGCCAGGAGCTTCACATGCAAGATCCCATCTTGATTGCAGCCGCCCTCGTCGGCGCGGCCATCCTATTGGCCGCCGTCATCTACTCTTTCGGCCGGCTCAAGCTCGAGCAGCAGAAGACCCTTCAAATGCTGCTCGAAAAAGACGAATCCACCCGCGCCGAATGGTCGCGCATCATGGGTCCGAAACACCGGGCGGAGAACGATTTCCGACGCGGGGTCCTTTTGCTCTGCCTGGGCATCAGCCTCACGGTGTTGTTCTTCTTCATGGGCGGAATCGCATGGATGTTCGGCTTTGTGCCGATCACGCTCGGGCTGGTGTATTTGCTCTTCTGGCGCCGGAGCTCGGGGCGATCGTGACCCCCGCCCGAGCGGAATCGCACCGCGATCCCGAGGAGCAGGCCTTGGTTCGAAGGGTCGTAGAAAAGGATGACCACTCGGCCTTCGAGCAGCTGGTCCGCCTGCATCAATCTCGAGTGCGGCAATTCTTGCGCCGATTGACCGCCGGCGACTTGGAACGGGCGGACGATCTGGCCCAAGAGACCTTTTTCAAGGCCTATCGTCATTTGGCCGGCTACCGCGGCGACGGCAAGCTGCGGAGCTGGCTTTTCTCCATCGCCTACCAACTCTTCGTCTCGGACCAAAGACGCCGGTCCAAAGCCCGGCTGAGCCCATTGGAGATCGAGCCGGCCGCGCCGCGAATCGATGGCCGACAGGTGGAGCTCAGTCACACGGTCGAGTCGATGCTCACATGTCTACGCTCCGAGGAGCGGGCGGCAGTGCTCATGTGCTATCAACACGACCTGACCCATGAAGAGGCCGCCGCGGCTTTGGACCTCCCCCTCGGCACCCTCAAATCCCTCGTCCGCAGAGCCCGTCTCAAGATGAAGCAGATATATGCTGCAACCAAGGAATCAGCATGAGCGACCATTCCGAACGCAAGCTTGCCGAAGCCGGCGAAGCCGCCGATCCAAACCAGCTCTGGCTCAGAGAAATGCTCGCGGAAGAGCCCCTGGAAGACGGAGGCTTCTCCCGTGACGTCCTGAGCCGAGTGGACCGAGAAGGTCGGAGGCGTCGATCTACCCAAGCCTTGGTGTGGGCCGGTGTCCTGATCACCGCGCTGCTCGGCGGCGCCTTTCTTGCGGCTCTAGGCCCGGGCTGGCCCGACTTCAGGCCGACCGGAGCCCAACCCTTGGAAAGCCATCACATCCTAGGGCTCGCCCTGCTCAGCCTCGGCCTGATCTCCGCCCTGTGGCTCGACACGGAATCTTTCGGATTAGAGATTTAGCCGGCGGCGTCAATCAAAACCGAGCCACGTCAAAAACCGAGCCGTTTGGCAAGGTAGTGCATCATGGTCTCGTCGCTGCCGCCCCCGATGCTGCCGATGCGGGTATCGACGAAGGCGCGACCGGCGGCGCTGTCTTTCATGTAACCGTAGCCGCCGTGAAATTGAATGCAGCCGTCGGCCACTCGACGCACCACGCGGCAGCATTGCAGCTTGGCCATGCTGATCAGGTCGGTGGCGTCGTGCCCTTCCACTAGCTGATCCACGCATTGATTGACTAGGGCTCGGCAGGCGGTCAGCTCGGTGAGCATCTCCACCATGCGGAATTGGGTGTTCTGCATTTTCGACAGGGGCTTGCCGAAGAGCATCCGACCCTCCACCCATTCGCGGGTTTCTTGCCACAACAGCTCCGACCCTGAGAGCAAGCTGATGCAGGCCACGAGGCGCTCGTCCTGGAATTGCATCATCTGCTGTTGGAAACCAGCGCCCGGCTCACCGATGGTGTTGGAGACGGGAACGCGCACGTTGTCGAAGGTGATCTCTCCGGTGTCCGAGCCCCAAAGGCCGATTTTCTCCTCCAACCGCACCGAGATGCCCGGTGTGTCCGTGGGCACGATGATTTGGGAAAAACCGCCGTATCCACCTTCAGGGTCCGTGACCGCCAAGAGGCAATACCAATCCGCGGTGGCGGCGTTGGTGATGTAGATCTTGGTGCCGTTGATCACCCAATCGTCGCCGTCGCGCACGGCCCGGGTGCGAATGCCGGACACGTCGGAGCCGGCTCCGGGCTCGGTGACGGCAATGGCGGAGACCATCTCGCCGGCGATGGCGGGCACCAGGTATTTCTGCTTCAGCTCCTCGGTGCCGAATTGATGCAAGGACGGCGTCGCCATGTCGGTGTGCACCGAGATGCCCGTGGTGACGCCCGCATTGTCCGAGCGCGCCAGCTCCTCGTGCAAGATGGCGGTGAAGGTCCAATCGAGCTCACTGCCGCCGTAGGCCTCGTCGTAACGCAGGCCGAGCAGACCCAGCTCGCCCATTTCCAGGTAGAGGGATTTGTCGAAGCGCCCTTTCTCGTCGAATTCCCGGGCCCGGGGACGGATCTTCTCGACCACAAAGCGGCGCACGGTTTCACGGAAGAGCTTGTGCTCAGAGCTGGGATCGGGACGGTGGAACATCTATCGACTCCTTGTAGAAATATTCTCGGCTAACGAAGCGGCTCAGGCCGACGAGATTGCCTTCCGGGCGTAGGGGCGGGGCTTGCCCCCGCCCGCGAACGGGAGAGAAAGAGACTCGAAGCCGGCTCATCTGTAGAAAATTTACCCCTTGGAGGTGTCTAAGCATCGGATGGATCGGTTTTTTCTCGGCGCAGGGCATCGGCCATGGGGGCGGACTTCGCGGACGGCCGGGTCGACAAACCCTTCAAACACTCACCCGTGTAGCGACCCCACATGGCGAAGACTCCGCCGCCGTCGAGATCGACGACGGTGCCGTGGGCCCAGCGGGCGGCGGGGGAAGTCAGCAAAACGATCGATTCGGCGAGGTCGTCCGGGGTCGCCAAGATGCCCATGGGATGATCCCGACGTTCTTTTTCCATCAGCGGCTCCGCCAGCTCACCGAGCATGACGTCCACGGACTCCGTGCGGATCGTGCCCGGATTGACCCCCAAAATCGTGACCCCGGAGCGGCCGTTCTCCACGGCCAAATAGGCGATCATCGATTCCATGGCGGCCTTGGCGCCGGCCAAGATGCCGTGGGATGGAATCCAAGTGCGGGTATCCGCGCCCGAGATCCCGAGAATCGTGCCGCCGCCCCGCGCCTCGATCATCGGCAAGGCCAGCTGGACGGCACGCAAGAAACCGAATACCGAAATGGCGTAGGTCTTCTCCAGGTGTTTCATCTCGGCCTTCATCAGCGGGCGAAAGCTGGTGGCCGCGGCGTTCAAGATGCAAATATCCAGCTGACCCACCTCGGTCCGGATGGCCTCGAAGAGGGCCTCGATGGACTCGGTCTCGCCCATCTCCAGCGGGATAACCCAAGCGCGACGACCGAGGCGTCGCACCTCCTCGGCCACTGCCCGCGCCTGGTCCTCGGCCCGGCGAAAGGTGATGATCACGTCCGCCCCGGCGGTCGCCAGGCAGCGGGCCAACCCCGCCCCGAGGCCGCGGGACGAGCCCGTGACCAAAGCGACCTTGCCCTCGAGATGGCTGCTTACGGCTTGCATCTTTGCTCCCATCACATGTTCAGGTCTTGGGATCCATCAATCGGCGAGGAATCGGGGCTTCTTGGGCCCGGAAATATTCACCGAGCCCTTTGGCCTGAGGATCGAGGCTCAGCGACGCCGCCACACCCTCGCCCAGGAACCCTCGCAGCACGAAATTCAAGGCAAATAAATTCGGCAGCTCATAGCGGTCGATCTCCAGCTCAGCGGCATCCGGGATCAGCGCGCGCAAACGCTCCGTCGTCAACCAGCGGCGCAACCATTGGAATCCCGGCTCGGTTTCTACCCACACTCCCAGGTTGGCGTTGCCTCCCTTATCTCCGGACCGAGCGCCGCAAATGCGTCCCAACGGAACGGTATCTGTAGGTCCGGGATCCGGATCGGCGTCGCTTTCGCTCGCATCCGCCGGCTGACCATCCCAATTCCGCAAACCCTCGTCCGATCCCGCCGTCGGAGCCACTTCCCAACGTTGTCCGTCGCACTGCCGTCCATCCATCGACACTCGATGCGTGAGCTGATCGGTGGCGACCAGGGCCGGCCAATAGACGGCAAACGGCTGCTCTTTGCCCGGCGGTGCGGCGAGGTTGAAACCGGGATACGACGCCAACGCCAGCTCCACGGCGGCCGCGGAGAATCGCCGGCCGACCTTCTTGGGATCCGGATCCTTGACCGAAACCGTTAGCCGCGAGATAGCTCCTTCGACACCCGCCGTGGAGCCATCGGCCCGGGTCAGCACCACCCGGCTTTCGGCGAAGCTCTCGCGACCGCCTAGTGCCCGCCACAAGCTCCGCTCCGCCCAAGCCGCTTTTTCCTCGATATCGAGGCCGGTCAACAAAAAGGTGACCTGATTCTTGAAATCACCCAGGTGGTTGATGCAAACCTTGGTGCGCTCCGGTGGCGGACCACCCCGGACTCCCCGTATGCGGACCCGATCGGGTCCTTCCTGAGCCAGCTCCATGGAATCGAAGCGGGCGGTGACGTCCGGATTCAGATAGTCCGGCGCGTCGATTTCGTAGAGTAATTGGGCGGTCACCGTGCCGATCGACACCTCACCGCCGGTGCCGGGATGTTTCGTGACGACGAAGTCGCCGTTTTCAGACATCTCCGCCAGCGGGAAACCGAGGCGCTGGTCGCCGGCGACGGCTTGAAAGAACGAATAATTCCCGCCGGTGGCTTGGGCCCCGCATTCCAAGATATGGCCGGCGACCACCGCCGACGCCAGACGATGCCAATCGTCCCGAGCCCAGCCGAAAAACCACGCGGCCGGGCCGAGCACTAGGGAAGCATCGGTGACCCGGGGACAAATCACCAGATCGGCCCCTTGCTCCAGCGCAGAAGCAATGCCCCAGCCACCCAGGTAGGCGTTGGCGCTCAGCACCGGGGTTTGCAGCTCGGGCAAAGGTCGTCCGTCGTCCAAATGGTCGAAGGTCTCCCCCGCGGCGGCCAGCTCCTCCAGGCGGGGCAAGAGGTCGTCACCCTCGATGTGGGCGACCCGCGCCTCGAGACCCAGCTTTCCGTAGACCTCACGGCACGCTTCCGCGCAACCCGCGGGATTCAACCCGCCGGCATTGACCACAATCTTGATGCCCCGCTCCAAACATTCCGCCGCCACCTGCGCGAGCTGGAGGGGAAAGGTTTTGGCGTATCCGGCGTTTCGATCTTTTTGCCGATCTTTGTGCAGAATCGACAGGGTCAGCTCCGCCAGATAATCCCCGGTCAGCACGTCGATCGGGCCACCCCGCACCATCTCCAGGGCGGCGGAAAGACGATCGCCGTAAAAACCGCTGCAATTGGCGACCCTCAAGACTCGCTGTGAGCTTTCGACGGTCACGATCGCCACCCGGGAAGACGTTTTTCCGTGAACGCGGCAATGCCTTCCCGCCCTTCGGACGAGCGCGCCCGCTGCCCGAGCCGTCGGGTCGCCTCGGCAGCGGCTTCATCCGTCGACAAGCCTCGGAGATCTCGGATCCAACGCTTGGACGCGGCAATGGCTTCCGGACCGCCCATAGCGATGTCGGCCACCTCTTCATCGACCGCCGCCCGCAGACCTTCCGCGGGGGTCACCCGATGGATCAAGCCGTAGGCCAGCGCCTCATCGGCGCTAAAGCGTCGACCGGTGGCGAAAAGCCGTCTCGCGTGGTGGGCGCCGAGCTTCGGCACCACCCAAATCGAGATCATGGCCGGGATCAAACCGAGACGGACCTCGCTGAAGCTGAAGACCGCGTCGCTCACGGCCACAGCGATATCGGCCACGGCGATCAAACCTAAGCCACCGCCGAAAGCGGTTCCGTTAATCGCGGCGACTACCGGTTTGTCACTGCAGTCGATGCGCTGCAAAAGCTGGGCGAAAGGATTGGGTCCCGCGTCCGCGTCCTCGATCAGCGGATTTCCCGAGCTGAGGTCCGCGCCGGCGCAAAACGCTCGGCCCGCACCGGTGAGCACGATCGCTCGGGCGCTCTCATCCGCCGCAGCGCGGTCCAGCGCCTCGCTCAGCTCCGCCACCAAGCCGGGCGAGATTGCATTGCGACGATCCGGACGATTCAGGGTGATCCAGGCCGCGTCGCCACGGATTTCGTAGAGAACCTCTCGGGATTCCGTGGCTCGGCTCATGCCGTCTCCTCCAGCGCTTCGACCACCACCATGACCTCGTCCGGATCCACCATCTGACCCACCTCCACCCGTACCGCCGTCACCCGACCGTCGGCGTGGGCGGTCAATCGATGCTCCATTTTCATCGCCTCCAGGACCACCAGAGAGTCACCGGCCGACACCAAATCGCCGACTTGCACCGGCACCTCGATGATCTTGCCGGTCATCGGCGCCAAGCAGCCGCCCGCGGTCTCCGCGCCGCGTTGCTCGGGGAAGCGAGGGGCTTCGATCCAAGACGAGGTCCGGCCGAGCCCGTGGATCCAATGGCGTTGCTTGGGGCTTGCGCTTCCGATGGTTTCGACCGCGATGGCAAACCGCCGACGCACGCCGTCGATTTCGATCACCCACTCGGGACCGTCGTCGCCGACGTCGTTCTCACGAATGTCGTCCCCACGAATGTCGTCCCCAGGAATATAGCGAGCCCTTCGGGTGGGCCGCTCTGGATCCACCAGGGGGTCGATGCCCAGGCTCGGGCTCAGCTGGGACGGCTCGACGGCAAAGGCTTGGACTTGGAAACCACCGTCTTCTTGATCACAGGGTTGGTAGAGGACCACCCAACACCGCTCGCCATCGATGAAAATTTGCTCTTGGGGTCGCCATCGATTGTTGCGCCAAGCGGTCGGCAGGCCCGACGGAATAGGGCTTGGCAAGCCACGACGGAGGTGGACCAAGCGCAGGGTGGCGGCGATGGCGTGCAGCTCAGCGACCTGCGCATCGGTCTGCTCGTCCGTCTTCTCGTCCAGCCCGTCTTGCGGCGGATTCGCTTCAAGGAATCCGGTGTCGGCCTCGCCCCGTTCGAAGCTCTCGTGGGCCAGCACCGAGGCCAGCAGACGCCGATTGGTGACCACCCCACCGACCGCCAATCCGTCCAGGGCCCGACGCAGCCGACGCAAGGCTTCCGGGCGATTGGACCCAGAGGCGATCACTTTGGCCAGCATCGGGTCGTAGTGAATGCCGATCTCTTGGCCCAGCTCAATACCGGAATCCACCCGCACGCCAGGGATGACCGGGACCTTCCAAAGACAAATCCGACCCGTGGACGGCAGGAAATCTCGCGTCGGGTCCTCGGCGTAGAGCCGAACCTCCACGGCATGTCCCCGAATCTCTAGGTCCTCGGTGTTGAAGCCCAAGGGCGAACCTTGGGCCACCTCCAACTGAAGCCGCACCAAGTCCAGCCCCGTAATCGCCTCGGTGACGGGATGCTCCACTTGCAAGCGGGTGTTCATTTCCAAGAAGTAGAACGCACCCTCGGCGTCGAGCAGGAATTCCACCGTGCCGGCGCCGCGATAGTCCACCGCTTGGGCCAACGCCACGGCGGCTTCACCCATTCTCCGCCGCAACTCTGAATCCACCGCCGGGCTCGGCGCTTCCTCGATCACCTTCTGGTGCCGACGCTGGACCGAGCAGTCGCGCTCGAAGAAATGCACGACCTTGCCGTGGGCATCGCCGAAGACCTGCACCTCCACGTGTCGAACCGACTCCAGCCACGGCTCGACCAGCAAGGAGCCGTCACCGAAAGCGGCCTCCGCTTCCCGCTCGGCAGACACCAAAGCGTCCGCCAGCTCGTCGCCGGAGCCCACGCGACGCATGCCCTTGCCACCACCGCCGGCGGTCGCCTTGAGCAGCAGGGGATAACCCATTTCCTCCGCTCGGGCCTTCACTTTATCCTCGGTGAGCCCGTCGACGGAGAATCCCTCGAGGGTCGGGACCCCGACCCTTTCGGCGATCGCCTTGGCCGCGGCCTTATCGCCCATCTGGCGAATCGCATCCGCGGAGGGTCCGATGAAGACCAGGCCTTCTTGCTCGCAGCGCTCGGCCAGCTCGGGATTCTCCGCCAGGAATCCATAACCCGGGTGGATGGCGTCAGCGCCTACTGCTTTAGCCGCCGAGATCACCGCGTCGATGTTGAGATAAGACTCAACGCTCGGAGCCGGTCCGATATGCACCGCTTCGTCGGCTTCCGACACATGGGGCGCGTCGCGATCGGCATCGGAGAACACCGCCACGCTCGCGATACCCATTTGCCGAAGGGTGCGCTGGATCCGTCGGGAGATTTCGCCACGATTGGCGATCAACACTTTGGAGATCAGCACCTCGGCGATCGATACGTCGGCGGTCGATACGTTTCGGGTCGTCATCTCGCCCTCCTTCACATCCGGAACACGCCGAATTGATCCGTGCCCTGGACGGGCCCCGAAGACGCCGCCGACAGGCTCAAGGCCAATACGGTGCGGGTATCCCGCGGATCGATGATGCCGTCGTCCCACAACCGGCCGGACGCGAAGAACGCATAGGACTCCTTTTCGATTTGACCCTGGACGGCCTGTCGAAGCTTCTCGTCCTGGGCCTCGTCGAAGGGCACGCCGGCCCGTTCCGCCGCCTGCCGCCGGACGATCGACAGCACGCCCGCCAATTGCTCGGGGCCCATCACAGCGATGCGATGGTTCGGCCAGCTGAAGAGGAATCGCGGTGTGTAGGCTCGACCGGACATGGCGTAGTTGCCGGCACCGTAGGACGCGCCGATCATCACCGTCAGGTGGGGCACGGCGCTATTGGCCACCGCGTTGATCAGCTTGGCGCCGTCCTTGATCATGCCCCCCTGCTCGTAACGGCGGCCGACCATCATGCCGGTAATGTTTTGCAGGAAGAGAATCGGGACGTCCTGGCGGTTGCACAATTGAATGAATTGGGCACCCTTTTCCGCCGACTCGGAGAAGATCACGCCATTGTTGGCCACGATGCCCACTTGGTAGCCGTGGATTCGGGCATAACCGGTGACCAGGGTCGTTCCGTAAGTGCCTTTGAATTCGTGGAAGCGGGAGCCGTCCACTAGGCGCGCGATCACCTCTTTGACGTCGAACGGCCGGCGGACGTCGGCGCTGACGATGCCCAACAGCTCCTCGGGGTCGTAAAGCGGAGGCTTCGCTCCGTCGGCGGGCGCAGGCCCGAGCTTGCGCCAATTGAGCTGGGCCATGATCTCCCGACCGATGCGGATGGCGTCGAGCTCGTCCTCGGCCAGGTAGTCGGAGACCCCGGAGACCCGGCTGTGCATCTCGGCGCCCCCCAGCTCCTCCTCGGTGACGTCTTCGTGGATCGCCATCTTCACCAGGGGCGGACCGCCGAGAAAAACCCGGGCTTGCTCTTTGACCATCACCACATAGTCCGACATGCCGGGAATGTAGGCGCCGCCGGCAGTGGACGATCCGAAGACCAGGCAGAGGGTGGGGATGCGCTCGGCGGAGCGGCGGGTGAGCTCGCGGAAGAGGCTTCCTCCGGGCACGAAAAGCTCCGCTTGATAGGGCAGATCGGCGCCGCCGGACTCGGTGAGATTGATCATCGGCAACCGATTCTGGGCGCAGATTTCCATCGCCCGCTTGATCTTGAGCTGGCCGTAGGGGTTGATCGAGCCACCGCGCACCGTCGGCTCGTTGGCGATGATCACGCATTCGACCCCGGACACCACTCCTATGCCGCAGATAGCGCTGCCGCCGAGGGCGAAGTCCGTGCCCCAGGCCGCCAAAGCGCCGATCTCGAGAAATGGCGCGTCCCGATCCAGCAATAGCTCGATGCGCTCCCGGGCCATCAGCTTGCCCCGGCGCCGATGGCGCTCGATGTACTTCGGACCGCCTGCGGCATTGACCCGGCTGAGCGCCGCGTCCAGCTCGCCGAGCTTGTCCAAAAACCAGCTTCGATTTCGGCCGAAGAGCTCGCTCTTCGGATCCACACGGCTGGGTAGCACCCTCATGGGCTTCTCTCCACGATGTCTCCCTTCAAATCACCGGGTTTGGTCATCAGGTCGGGTCATCAGGTCGGGTCATCAGGTCGGGTCATCAGGTGGGTCATCGCTCACCACCGCCTCCAGGATGCGATCGAGCTTGGCGTCGATGTCTTCGAGCCCCACCGGCCCACGTTTCGTTGTCGAAGACCGAAGCGCGGACGGGGGAGCCGGCCCGAGCAATAGGTCGCAGAGATGCTCCGACGCCTCCCCCAAATCCCGCTCTCGGCCGGTGGTGTCCATTCCGATCAGCAGATGCTCGGCGGCGCCGAATAGGGCGTCCCGCAGCACATAGGTCGGCAAATCCGAGCGAATCGCGCCCACCGCTTTGAGATCCTCGAAAATGCCACCGAAGAAACGGGTGATCCGTCGGTTCATCTCGGCGAAGCGAACGATCATGTCCGGGTCGTCGGAAAAACGTCCGTGCTGGCCGAAGACCCGCATCAGACGCCAATCCCGATGCACCCGCCGTAGCCAAAAATGCACCAGGTGGCGGAGCCTCGCTTCCGCCGTGCCACCCCGGCTGGCCTCCTCCGCCAGCTCTTCCACCAAGCTTTGGTAGAAGCTCTCCATGACCCCAAGCAGCAAGCCGGTCTTGGAGCCGAAATGCAGGAAGAGCGTGCCTTCGGCCACGCCGGCGTCGCGGGCGATCTCGCCGGTGGTCGCCTTGTCGAAGCCCCGTTCCTGAAAACGATTGGCCGCCGCCCGCACCAGAGCCCCACGGGTTCTCTCGCCGCGGGTTTGTTTGGGTGGAGATGCCGATGCGCTCAACATGATTGACGCTCATTTTAAACTGAGTACAACTCACAACACAAATTGTCGTGTCTCCACTCCAGCACCTGCTGCCCTCGAAAACGCGATCATCTATGCTAGGGACAGCTGCTTCGAACCACTTCCCGGCACCTGATTCGAGAGACCATGAACGCCACCTCCAAGACCCTGTCCGACGATCCGAGCACGCCCGAACGGCTCGGCGTGTATCGGATCGAATCCTGCCTCGGCCGAGGGGGTATGGGCGAGGTCTTCCTGGCCTGGGACGAGATCTTGGAACGTCATGTGGCGATCAAACGCATCCGTCGCGACCAGCTGGCGGACGAAAGCCGACGCTCCCGTTTCTTGCGCGAGGCCAAGGCCGTGGCTCGGCTGAGCCACCCTGCCATCGTCCAGGTCTTCCATGTGCTGGAACGTCCGGAAAGCGATTGTTTGGTGATGGAGCACGTACGGGGGCACGACCTCGGCAAGTGGATCGCCTCCCGGGAGCGCACCCCGGCCTCCGCCGTTCGCCTAGCCGTCGACATTGCCGAAGGTCTCGCTGCCGCCCACGCCCAAGGTTTGATCCACCGGGATCTCAAACCGGCCAACATCATGGTGACACCGAGCGGTCGAGTGAAGATCCTCGACTTCGGATTGGCGAAGTCGCTGTGGCAGGACGCCGAGTCGCGGACTGTCTCAGACCCGTCCTTGACCCGCTCCGGCACCTTGGTGGGCACCGCCCATGCCATGTCGCCGGAGCAGGCCGGTGGACGGACCGTGGATCATCGATCGGATCTCTTCGCCCTCGGCAGCTTGCTTTACGAGATGCTCTCCGGCAGGCCGCCGTTCCTCGGCCACAACCTGCTCGACACCTTGCACCGAGTACAAACCGCCGCGCCGGAGCCGATTCCGGATCTGCCCGCTGCCCTCGGCTCTCTGCTCCAAAGACTTCTGGACAAGGATCCGGACGGGCGCCCCTCCAACACCCGCTGGGTGGCGAGGCAGCTCTCCACCCTCGCCGACCGGATGGAGCGCGGGTCGGCCGGCCCAGACGCGGGGCACGCGGAGCTCAAGGCCGAAGGCCCGCCGTTGGACGTCGACCCGGATCAACCCACCGCCGAGGTCGTCTCGCCCTTGCGCGACTCCTTACGCCACAAGGGCGCCCACGGGCTGCCCGGACCGTCCGAAGCAGCCGGGATCCACAGCGACGACCTCCTCCAGGCCGAGACCCGCGGGCCCGGCTCCGACTCCAAACCCGTGGTTCGGACCCTCGCTCACATCGGCTGGGCCTCAGAGACCACGGCATACGATGCCCGTGCTTCGGCCATGGAGCTCATCGCGAGCTCCCGTGCACGATTCTCGGCGACCGAGCTCTACAGTTCGTCCGAGGATCCGGCCCACGGCCTGACCCTGATGTTCGAGCATCCTGGAGAAGCGGTCGCCTTCGCGCTCGCGTGGCTTCAAAGCCTGAGCTCGGAGCCGTCAGGAATCCGCAACTCGCTACCGGGGATCGCCGTTCATTTGGGTGAGGTGAAGCCAAACCGCAAGTCTCCAACACTTGAGGCTCAGGGAGAGGGACCGGAAGTCGCCGAGCTTCTGGCGGACCGAGCCCGGCCCGGGCAAATCCTGCTCACCCGGGCCGCTTTCGATCTCGCCCGCGCCGCGGTCACGCCGGAGGAGCTGGTGGCCCCGGAGGTGCGTTGGCTGGCCCACGGCGCCTATCGCTTCGAGCGACTCGACGACGACCTGGAGGTCTTCGAGGTCGGCCGATCCGGTCTCGCCCCTCTGACGGCGCCGAGGGAAAGCGAGAGGACCCGACGCGCCGTGTCCACGGGCGAAGAGCCGGCATTGGGTTGGCGTCCCGCGGTGGGTCAAACCGTGCCACGGCGCCCCAATTGGCGGCTCCACCATCGGCTCGGCGAGGGGGGCTTCGGCGAGGTGTGGCTGGCGCGGCACAAATCCGGTGAGGAGCGGGTGTTCAAATTCTGCTTCGAGGCCGATCGGCTGCGAGCCCTCAAACGGGAGGTCACCCTCTTCCGATTGCTGCGGGAGACCCTCGGTCACCGCCGCGACATCGCCCGAATCCTCGATTGGGATTTCGAAGCGGCGCCGTTCTTTCTCGAAGCGGAATACACCGACGGCGGTAGCCTCACGAGCTGGGCGGCTCAACGCGGCGGGCTGGACGCCGTGCCCCTGGCCACCCGCCTCGAGCTGGTCGCGGGCGTGGCGGAGGCCTTGGCGGCCGCCCATTCGGTGGGCATCCTGCACAAGGACATCAAACCGGAAAACGTGCTCGTTGCCCACGACCCAGACGGCCGACCCTATGCCCGGCTGACCGATTTCGGCGTCGGCCTGCTGACGGAACGGGATCGCCTCGATCGTCCGGGTTTTACGGTCCTGGGTTTCACCCAGACCTTGGACGACCCGAGCTCCACGGGCGGAACCGTGCGCTATATGGCTCCGGAAGTTTTGGACGGCGAGCCCGCCACCACTCAAGCCGATATCTACGCCCTCGGCGTGTTGCTCTACCAGGCGGTGGTGAAAGACTTCTCCCGAACCTTGGCTGCCGGCTGGCATCGTCAGGTGGAGGACCCCTTGCTGGCGGAAGATATCGGTCTCTGCGTGGACGGCAATCCCGCCCGCCGGCCGGCCTCGGCCCTGGAGGTCGCCTCCCGGATCCGCGAGCTGGAAGAGCGGCGAGCCCAACGACAGGAGCAGGAGCGACGCCGCGTCCAACGGGAGCGTGCCCGCGGCCGACGGCGCTTGGCGGCACGGCTGGGCGTGGCGGCCATGGTCTTCACCGCCCTGGTCTCAGTCTTCGCATTGCAAACCCTGCGGGCCAAGAACCGTGAGCTCGAAGCCCGTCAATACGCCGAGCAACGCCGGAGCCAGGCGGAAAACCTCATCGACTTTCTGCTCGTGGACTTGCGACGGGATCTCGAGCCGATCGGTAAGCTGTCGATCCTGGACAAAATCGGCGATCAGGCCATGGAATATTTCGCCGGGGTGCCGTCGGACCGGCTGAGCGAAGACGAGCTCGCCGCCTACGCCAAGGCCCTTCACCAAATCGGCAAGGTGCGATTCGAGCTCGGTCGGACTCCCGAAGCCGAGGAAGCCTTCCGGCAATCCCTCATCCAAGCCCAAAGCCTGGTCGATCGTCATGGCGATCGGGCCGATCGACTCTTCGAATTGGGCCAGAGTCACTTCTGGCTGGGATTCCTTCACTGGCAGCAACGAGACCTGGAGCCGGCCCGGGAGCAATTTGAGCACTACCTAGCGATCTCACAGCGGCTGGTGGATCGAGAGCCCGAGCAAGCCGACTGGCAGCTGGAGCTGGCCTATTCCCACAGCAATCTCGGAGCACTCGAGGAAGAAAGTGGAGACTACCCCCGAGCGGCCGACCACCTGGAAGTCAGCGCTCGGATTCTCGAGCGGCTGAGCTCGGACGGCGATCCGTCACTCGGTGTCGAGCTGGCCCACGTCTACGCCAAGCTCGGGCGAGTGCTGGAAGCCCAAGGTCGGCTCGCCCCCGCCCTCGCTCGCTATCGTGCCCACCTAGAGCTCATGGCCCAGGCCTCATCGGCGCAGCCCGACCACATCGAGCTGCTCCGCTTCCTCGGTTTCGCCCACAACCACGTCGGGGACGTCTTGCGCCAGCAGGGCCACAACCAAGAAGCTTTGGAGCATTATCTTTCCGATCTCGACATCGCGTCGCGAGTGGTCGACCACGATCCGCTGAACCTTGTCTGGCAAGAAGAGCTGGCCCAACGCCATCGCAATTTGGCGTGGACCTATTCCATGCTCGATCGACACGAGGACGCGAATCGGCACCTGGCTCGAGATGCGGCTTTCCTGGAAAAGGCTCTCGATCTGGAACCGGAAAACCCGCGATGGCGCCCGTGGCAAGCGAGCCATCTATGGCTGCGAGCCTGGGAACGGCTCCAAGCCGCTGATCCAACCGCGGCCCGAGCCGAGATCACCGAGGCCATAGAGCTGCTCGGCCCCGTCCCTTCCACAGCCCGCGGCAAGCTGTGGAAGGCCCGATCCGGTTGGTTGCTGGCGGTGATCGAAGCGGAGCTCGGCTGGGCTCAAGCGGCCCGGAAATACCGACTAGACGCCTTGCTGCTCGCCGATGAGCTAGTCGAACAAACCCGAAGACCTACCCACCTCGATATCCAATTGCTTCTGCTGCTCGCCCTCAGGCGCACCGACGAGGCCCAACCCATCGCCGACGAGCTGGCCCGCATCGGCTATCGAGAGCCGGGATTCCTCAAGATGATGGGCCGCCCGCCCCGATGAAACCCAGGAACGGTGCTTGCCACGGGCTTGCCCCGATCAAGATCGGGAGGGCACAAGGCCTCCCCTACGTCGGACGATCAAGGTCCGTCGGGTTTGAGCACGATTTGGGGATCGCGGCTCGATCGGCGCATCCCGGATTTGCCGACGGTCAACACCACGGCGAGCACCATCTTGGACGCAAGGCTGGTGGAGACATTGAAATTCAAAACGATCTGGTTGTCGTCCAGGGTGGTCAAGGTCACGGTAACCAGCTCGTCGGCGGTGGTGAACGACTGCCCTTCATCGCCCGACCTGGCGTCGACAAAACCTTCGTCCGACACCGGCTCCGCCTGCCCGATGGAGATGGCGCGGAAATTCCAGCCCTCAATGTTGTAGGTCAGGGTCGAGAGGCCGCGGTCGAGCTCGACGGGATTCTCGCTGAAGCTCCACTGGCCCGCCTCCCCTGTATCCCCGGTGAATGTCACGGTGACTTCCTTGCTGACCGGCTGTGAGCTCATGGCGTCTCTCCTTGAATCGTTGAATTTAGTGGTCGAATCATTCCCCGGAATCCTTTAATCCGAGCTGACGCATCAAGCGCCGAAAGGAGTTGGGGTGAAGGCCCAGCTGGCGCGCCGCAGCCGCGGCATTGCCGTCGGTTTGCTCGAGGGCGCCCAGCAGAAGCTGTTTTTTTGTTTCGGCAATGGCGTTTTGAAAATCGCTCAGGGGAACCTCTCCGGCGCTGCGTTCGAGAAGCTCGTCCGGCAAGTCTTCGGGACGAATCATGTCGCCGTCCCCGAGCACCACGGCCCTTTCGATGGCATTGCTCAGCTGGCGGATGTTGCCGGGCCAATCGTAGGCCGTCAGGGTCCGTAAGGTGTCTGGATCCAAACCGCTCCCCGGGCGTCCCAGGCGTTCGCCGTGCAAACGCAAGAAGTGTCGAGCCAGCAGCGGAATGTCGGCTCGGCGCTCCCGCAACGGAGGCACGTTGAAGGCGATCACATTGAGGCGGTAGAAGAGATCCTCACGGAAGGAGCCATCGCGAATGGCCGCCTCCAAATCCCGATGGGTGGCGGCGATCAATCGCACGTCCACCTCAATCTGACGGCTTCCGCCGAGGCGTTGGAATTGCCGTTCCTGCAGCACCCTCAAGAGCCGCGCCTGCACCGTCGTGGGAATCTCGCCCACCTCGTCGAGGAAGAGGGTGCCACCGTCGGCCGCTTCGAATTTTCCGATGCTGCGCTGCACGGCGCCGGTGAAGGCGCCGCGCTCGTGGCCGAAAAGCTCACTTTCGAGCAAGGTTTCCGACAGGGTGGCGCAATTGATGGCGACGAACGGCCCGTCGGCTCGGGGGCTGCTGCTGTGCAGGGCATGGGCCACCAGCTCCTTGCCCGTGCCCGACTCGCCCCGCAGCAGTACCGTCGAGTCCACCGGCGCCACCCTTTCGATGAAGCTCAGGAGCTGGGTCATGGCCAGGCTTTCGCCGACCATGTCGTGCTCGATCGCCAGGCCGCGGAGGCGCCGATTTTCAGCTCGCAGATCGTCGATGACGTCGGCGGTGTCGAACGCCAAGCCGGCGATGCCGGCGGCGGCGGCGGCGGTTTTCAGATCGGTCTCACCGAACGCCCCCGCCGTGCCGCTCTGGAAGTACGCCACCCCGTGAAGACGGCGGCGCCCGGCCATGGGCACCGCCAGCAACGATCGCACCTCGACCTGCCGCAAGCTCTCCGCGCCGGCCATCGCGGGATCGACGATGACGTCGTCCCAGAGCAAGGCCACCCCTCGACGGCACACCTCATCGATTACCGTGCGGCTCAGGTGCAGGTCGCCGCGCCCTCGCTCACACCACAGCTCGGGATGGTCCTGCTCCGGGGCCAGGTGCAAGACGGCCCCTTTTTCAGCCCGCAGGCGCTCGAAAAGGAGCTCCAGCAGTCGCTCGGCCAAAGCCCGGGCTTGCCTCAGCTCTTGGGCGGCGGTGCCGATCTCCAGAAGCAGAGCCAGCTCGATGCCCGACTCGGCGTCCGGTCGACGCACCAAGGCGGCGATTTCTCCCGGCTCTTTTTGCACGGTGCTCCGAGCCAAGAGGGAATCACCGGGCTGGGCGGAAGCCACTCCGAGCGACGCCTCCGACAAGAAAAGCAGTGACGTGGAGCCGACTTGGATGAAGTCCCCATGAGCCAACTGATGTCGATGCACGGGCACGCTGTTGACGAAGGTGCCGTGGGAGCTTTCCAAATCGACCAGCTCAAAGGCCGACCCGTCAGGATCTTCGCCTTTTCGTCGACGGATCTCCCCATGACGTCGAGACACCGCGGCTTCGAGGATTTGAAGGTCGTTTCCTTCTTGGCGACCCAGGGTCAGCACGTCCGTCCGCTCGTCCAAGACGAAGCTTTGCCCTTCCCTCGGGCCGCTGACCACGACCAGCTTTGGATCGGAATTCGACTTTTTGGCTTCCATTCCGTCGGAGTATAGCGGCTAGACCCAAGGTTTGAGCGAAGCGCTCAACACCTGGTCGTCCATCTGCGCCCTCCAAGCCTCGGACGATCAGTTTAAGACGAATATTTTCAACACTTAAGGAAATCCACAACCTGACGCTCAAGGCCGGCACCCCGCTTGCTCTTTAGAGGCTCGACCTTAAAAACCACTTCGAGCCACGGCTCGAGCGAGCCTAAAACAAGTCACCCAGGAGGCGTCATGACTTTCGAATCCAACACCTCAACGTTCCGAAAATTTGCTGACCTCAACGACAGGAAGGCCCGCGCCCAACTTCGACCGGATTTTCGATGGGGCACCCTCTTGCTGACGGCCCTGATGATGTTGCTCACCTTCGCGCTTCCCGCCACCGCTGCGGTGCCGAGCGAAACCGAAGCGCAGCAAATCGTTGCCGACCTCTACAACCTTTATGGCCAGTATTCCGAAGGAAGCGGTGATCCGCTGGATGTGACGGTGTTTGGATTCCAAACCGTGACACCCCCTGAATTCGAAAGGTGGCCGGCTGTGGACTTCGTCTCCATGCCGGACGGGCAAATCCTGAACACGGAGCTCAACTACTTCTCCGAGTCACCGGAAGGCTCCAGGGTGGTGACCTCTCACCAATGGAAAGAAGAGTCATTCAACTTCGAGGCAAACCCGGAGGGATTCGACCCGGAGCGCACTAACCTCGCGGAAGCTCTCGCCATGGAAGCGCCTTCGGATGCCCGCTGGAATCGAGTCGCCTTCGCGACGCGCTTCAAAGTCACTATCGCCCTCAAAGACAGCGAGCGAACTTATGACGCCGCTGTGTTCTGGGTCGACAACCCGTTTCAGACCCAAGCCGGCTATGAAATGTTGATCGTCGACCATGTGGCCGACGGGATTCACTCTGTGGTCAATCTACCGGCACCGCCGGCACTGGACCCGGCTTTTCTCGACCAGCGGATGACGGAGCTCGAAAACGGCGGAGCCTGGCAGCAGGACACAGACGGCATGGTGTCGACCGGCAAAGCTCAGACTTGCACCCCTGAGAGCTACACGCATCCGATCAACTGGAACAGCACCGGCCGAGAGGACCACATTTTCGGCAGTCATTTTCTCAACGGCCAAGCCTCGATTGAGTGTCGCTGTGATTCCAGATGCACCAATTCTTGTATACCTACCATTACATCTCTGACCTGCGAGGACACCGGGTTCCTGACCGAGATCTACTTCTTCCATGTCACAGCCCTTGCGTCGGACGTGAGAGCTTGGGCCGGCAGCCAACCGGGCACCCAAGCCTGCATGGCAGCGGTGAACTGCGCAGTTCGCGGCTGCTTCACTCCGTTTTGTTCCTTCTCAGCCGGCGTTGGAATCGATCCCGTGGGCAGTGTTGAGTTCTCATTTTCCCCAAACGATGCCATGTGGTCCTTTCGTCATGGCCTTCCCCAGGAATGCCAACCCTGCGAGCAGAAATTCCGTGTGGGTTTCGACGTCCAGGGTTTAGGATCCATCCAACCACCGCCGATCATCGAGGTGACCCTCCAACCCTTAGACGGTAGCGATCCCAGCCCCGACTTGATTGTGAATCCCACCCAAGACGGTCGCTTCCTATTCCCACGCAAAATTTCCGACGGCACCCACTTCAACATCCGTGTCACCAACGGCGGAGACTCCTGCCAGGTAGCTTCGGGCGCCACGGGTCAGGTCAGCGGGGGTGATTGGGTGAATACCATCATCCAATGCCAGGACCCGTGTGCCACCGGCAGCTCCCCAGGGGAAGACGGGGGCTCCAGCGAAGGTCTAGCCGGCAACGCCAAATCCGACAGCTGTGGCGGAGGAGGCGGGTCTCAGACCAAGGCACGTATCGCCTTCATGCATTGGGACAATGTCGGCACCTTTCCCGCCGGATCCAAAGCCTCGGTCACCTTGACCGAAAACGGTGGCGGTAGCTCCACCTTGAATACGGTGATCGACGCTCCCACGGAACAAATCTTCGGCGAGAAAATTGTCGAGCAATTCTTCACCCAGAATCCGGTGGATGGTGCCACCTACTCGGTCGAGATTCAGGAGAGCAACGAAGACCACCTCCGCTGCCAAGGGCTGACCCCGACCATCGAGGCCGGGAGCGGCGAGAAGGCCGAGGGTTTGTGCATCAGCGTACCCCAGGATTGCGAGCACAAACCGGCATGGTGCCCCCTCCAAGGCGCCGGCACCGGCAGCCATTCCTGCACCAAAGATATTCTCCACATCCACTACATCCGTTGGAAATGCGTCAAGCTCGGCGAGGGTGAGTACGATTGCACCACCACTCCGTTCACCACCCAACTGTTCCTGGGCATATCCTGCAAAGCCAAATCCGCCGGCGACCAAACCTACCTGCCCCCGTACCTTTATCTGCGCAACGACGAGGACGTGACCTACTCGGGCGAGATGGAAATCATGGGTGTGGCCCGCTTGGACGGAGAGCCGATGGGTGATTTGGTGATCACCGTCGACGGCAACGAAAACCTGGTGCACAGTGTGCAAACCGACTTGTACGATGAATTCACCTGCAACGAGATCTCTGCCGGCAATTGCGACGCGACCTCTCGTTTCAAGGCCCTGCTCGACACCACCCAGCTGAGCAACGGTCCACATAAAATCAGCGTGCACGCCGCCCGGGCCGACGACATGACCAGCAGCCACTACACCATGACCATCATGGTGGACAACGACAGCCGACCCGCTGACGACGCCGAGCTCACCGGTCATACCTTCCCGTCGACCATGGCCTGCGACGAAACCCGCAACGTGTCGTTGACCCTGAAGAACACCGGCAGCGCCCCGTGGGTCGGCGGCTCCGCCTACAAGCTGGGCGCCTGGGGCAATTCGGATCCGTTCACCTCGGTCCGACGGCTGCCGATCCCCACGGGTACGACCATCTACACGGGGCAAAGCCATACCTTTAATCTCGAGCTGACCGCACCCTCTACCGAGGGTAGCTATCGCACGGATTGGCGCATGGCCCACGAAGGCGTCCGTTGGTTCGGAGATCTCCTGGACGAGCTCATTGCCGTGCAATGCGCGGAGTCGCCACAGACCCCGTACCTCGGCTCGCCCGCCCTCATCCGCCAGAGCGGCAGCCGGATTGAGGCCGAGCACTTCGACGACGGCGGTGAAGGGGTCGCCTACCACGACGCCACCCCCACCAACGACGGCGATGCCTCGGTGCGCGCGGAAGGTGTGGACATCTCCGACCGTGGCACGCTCTATTCCGTCACCCACACCTTGGCCGGTGAATGGTTGGAATACACCGTGGACGTGCAGACCTCCGGTTTGTACGACATCAAGCTGCGGACCCAGGGCAACAACGTCGACGGGGCCAGGGTGCGCTTCTACCTCGACGGCCAGCCGCTCACGAGCACCGCGGTCATTCCCAACGCTCCGTGGCAGTCCGTGGTCATCGAGGATGTCCACATCCCGGCCGGCAACGACAAGATTCTGCGATTGATGGTCGAGGCCGGCGGATTCTGGCTGGACTACATCGACTTCGCAGCCCCCGGCCCGGAGCAGGCACCGTACTTCGGCAGCCCGTTCTCGATCGGCTCCGGCACCACTCGCATCGAGGCCGAGCACTACGACATCGGCGGAGAGGGACTGGCCTGGGAGGACGTCACCGCCACCAACGACGGCGGCGCCCTGCGCTCCGACGGCGTCGACATCACCCGTCGCAACGCCATCTACGCCGTGACCCACAATCGCCCTGGCGAATGGTTGGAGCACACCGTCGATGTCACCTCCTCGGGTTTCTACGACCTGAAGATCCGAGCCGAGGGTCACAATCCGGACGGAGCCGCATTGAGCGTAAGTCTCGACGGAGCGACTCTCGCCCAGAGCATCCAGGTCACCGAGGGCGACTTCCAGACCATCACGGTCAACGATGTCTACCTCCCGGCCGGCTCCAACAAGATCCTGCGGATCGATATCGAGACCGGCGGATTCTGGCTGGACTGGATCGAGCTCGAGCGCTAGTCGCTCAGCCCGACCATCGGACACCTGGGGGCCCGCTTCGGCGGGCCCCTTTCATGTATGCCGACCTTGCGAGCGGACCTTGTGAGCCGACCTCCTCAGCAGACCTTGTTCCACCCGGATCCCGGAGCCTCCGACGCCCGGGATTGCTGGTAAGCTCAACCCATGAGCACATTACGCGGGTTGACGGCCGGGGCCTTGCTGTTGACCACAGCCCTGATGGTCGGGGGCTGTGAGGGTTGTCGCAAGCAGGTCCGGGGCAAGTACTACGATTCCCTCGAAAAGATCGGCATCGAGAAACGGGAAATGCTGGTCAAACGGGTCGACAAAGCGCGCGACGCGCAAGAGGACGCCCAAAAACAATTCGAGGACGCGTTGGAGGAGCTTCAAGCACTCGTCGGTCACGACGGCGGTGAGCTCGAAGCGATGTACGACACCTTGAAGGGCGAATTTGAGGATGCCGAGGCTCGGGCGGAGAACGTCCGCGATCGCATCCGCAAGGTTCGAAACGTTGCCCAAGCCTTATTCGAGGAGTGGCGGCAAGAAATCGCCCAATTCGACAATGCTTCCTATCGCAAGGAGAGCGAGGGAAAGCTCCAGGAAACCAAAGCCCGATACACCGAGCTCTTGGCAAAAATGCAACAAGCTTCCGATTCCATGGATCCGGTGCTGAAACGGCTTCACGACCAAGTGCTGTATCTGAAACACAATCTGAACGCTCAGGCCTTGGGATCCCTCGGTCAAGAAGCCGAGCTGCTTCAGACCGACGTCAGCCGTTTGATCACCGACATGCAAGCCTCGATCGCCGAAGCAGACCGTTTTATTGCCGACATGACCGAAAAAAACTGAATCCAAGCGTCACCCCGGCGCGGAGATTTGACCAAGCCCAGCAAGAACGCCCGAGCATCCTCCTTTGATTTTCGCCCGGGTTTGCCCGCTCCGACGCTCCGAGGCACCGGTGCTCGAGCCCAATTGCTTCGAGATCCTTGAAACGAATGTAGCCGATAGCTCACCTAGTCCCTAGGACCCGCTCCGCAGCAGCCCATCCAGACAGGTCTCATCAGCAGACCGAGACACCAGCGGACGAAGACACCAGCGGATGAAAGACGAGGTGATATGGCTACGATGACGGTATTACGCCGAAGAAAGTTTTCGATGGTGCAGTGTTTCGACTCGGCCTACATCGATCGCCTGCGCAAACGTGATCCCGAGACCGAGCAACATTTCGTCTCGTATTTCACGGATTTGCTGGCCATCAAGCTACGCGCCCGCCTTCGCTCGCAACAGATGGTGGAGGACGTCAAGCAGGAGACCTTTCTCAGGGTTCTCCGCGCCCTGCGCTCTCCCAAAGGTATTCGCCAGCCCGAACGGCTCGGCGCCTACGTCAGCTCGGTGTGCAACAACGTCATGTTCGAGCATCTGCGGGCCCAGGGAAAACATCCGACGGTCTCCGACGAGACCATCTCCTTGGTCAGTGAAGACGGTTGCGGTGCTGACGATGCCCTGGTGACCGAGGAGCGCAAGGCCCAGGTTCGGGGCATCATCGAAGACTTACCTCCTCGGGATCGAGGGGTTTTGAGGGCGGTTTTCCTCGAAGAGCAAGACCGAGACCAAGTCTGCGCCGAGCTCGGCGTGGATCGCAGCTATCTGCGGGTCTTGCTGCACCGAGCGAAGACCGAATTTCGCAAGGACTTTCTCCTGCGCCAGGCCGCTCGCGACGCGAGCACGGCTTGGAGGAGCGGCAACTTGCCGAGCAGGGAGCACTAAGATGAATCATGCAGAGGCCCTTCAGTCACAATGTGCTGAGCGATATCTACTGGGAGAGATGAGCCCTGAGGAACGGCTCGATTTCGAAGACCACTATTTCGACTGCCGAGAATGTGCCGACGACGTCAAAGCCGCCGTGGCCTTCACCGACAACGCCCGCGCCCTGATTCGCGAGGGTGAAGGGGACCTTTTCGGCCCCTTGCCACCGAAGGCCGAGGTCGGAGCTCCCGTCTACGCCCAAGGCGGAGCTCTGATCCCTTTCTTGCCCAGGCGTCTACAACCCCCACCGGCCCTGCTGGCGGCGGCGGTCTTGCTCTTGTTCAGCGGCATGGTCTTCCAAAACGTGGTGGTGATTCCCGACCTCCAAAACCGGCTGGCCGCGGCCCAAAGCCCCCAAGCGGTTTCTTGGCAATTTCTCACCGTATCCCGCAGCGCCACGCCGGTAGTCGAGCTGTCCTCCGATCACAGCTGGGTCGGTTTACGCCTGAGCCGTAGCTCGGAGCAGGCCTTTCCCTTCTACCGCTGCGAGCTCCGGGACGCGTCCGATCGGGTGGTCCAGAGCGCGGTGGTCCCGGCCGCGCCGGAGGGCGAGGAGCTGAGCTTGATCTTGCCCGCGAGCCGGCTGAAATCCGGTGAATATGCCCTGGTTCTATCCGGCTTGGAATCCCGATCAGGCCCTACCTCGGCGCCGGAAATCTCTCGTTACGCCGTCGAGTTGGAAATCGACGAAAACGGCGGTTAGCCGGGCGATCAAGCCGGGACGGTCGAACCGGATCGATCAACGGATCAGACCGGGGCGATCCACCGGGCCGATCAACCGGGCCGATTCACTTTCGAATTCTGAAAACCATCACTCACCCACTCGGGTGACCCCTAGGAGAAGGAGCCGACATGACCTCTTTGCGTTCCGACTTTAGAGAGAGATTCTTCTACCGCGGCAACGCCTTCGCCATCGGCGGGTATATGAATCGTCCGTATAAGGAGATCATCGAGACCCAAGCGTCGAGCGTGCTGCCCAACATCGGCGGCGGTGCCCAAGCAGAGGTCTCCGACTACCGCTATCGAGATCTCATTTCCTTCAGCTCCGCACGCAGCAAGGTGCTCGGAAACGTCGACGAGCGTGACGGCGAACGCATCTACAACACGCTTTCGACGGTCACGGTCGAGAATCTCAATGTCGCGGACGTGGTCACCGCCGACCGGGTGGTCGCCAGAATGGTGTCGGAACGCCATGAGGGTCAGGCGGAGCTGCCGATGCTTCCCATCGGTAGCTATTTCTCCAATCTCAAAATCGCCGGTGTGCCCGTGGAGCTTCCCACCCACGACTGGCTCTTCAAAGCGGCGACCCTCCAGGACATCAGCAAACACCAAGAGACGTTGGCCAATAGGGACCACCAGAGCCTCGACGGCATGGGTGGTCCCTTGAAGGTTCCTCATCTCGAAGGATTTGATGCCGATGGCGGGAACAGGTCCTTCGAGGATCACCAAGTCCTGACCTCGCTCTACTCCCTGCCCCGCCGGCTTCCAGCCGGCACCCAAAGCGGCAAGACCCACCGGGGTGAGCCGCTCTACCCTTGGGGAATCCACATCGAAGGCTTCGGCACGGTCTACCTCGGCGAGCTGATGATCACCCGCTACTCCCGTCGGCTGACCATGATTCGGCTGGATATGGGATCACCGGAAGAAGGCGAAGCATCGATCGTGTCCACGGACGGCAACGGATGCACCTATCCTTGACCCGAGCTCCATGAGCCACCGTCTTGAGCGACCTGTCTTGAGCAAGCCCCACAAACTGCGATGGACCGGTCTGTTCTTGGCCCTGCTCGCGTGCGTGGGGCCACCACCACCGTCCTTGGAGCAGCTCCACGACCGAGGTTATGAAGCCCTGCAAAAGGGTGATTTGACCACCGCGGAGCAACTGGCCGACCAGGGCATGGAGCGGGTCGAAGCCGGCGACGCCGAGCCTTGGTTGCCGGCGTTCCAGGTGCTCAAAGCGGAGGCGCTGGCGGGGCGGCGTCAAGACCGGGAAGCCGCGGATCTGCTCGATCCTCTGCTACGACCCAACGCTTCGAGATCCTCCACCCAGGGCGACGCCGTGCACGTCCGAGCGCTGATGACCCACGGCCTCCTACAATGCCGCTCCGGCAGTGAAGGGGCCTTGGAAGCGGGATTGAGCCGTTTGGAGCTCGCCGCCGAGCAGGCCCGAGCTCTGTCGTCGGACCTGCTCCAAGGAGAGGTCGACCTGCGCCTCGGCACCTGCCTCTTCATGTTCGGTCGAGTGGCCGACGCGAAGCCCTATTTTGAAAACGCCTTACGCCTTGCCCACCACGGGGCCATTCCCCATCTCGAAAGCCAGGCGGCCGGCAGCCTGGGATTGATCCACATCCGGGACGGCAAATTCGATCAGGCTACGGAATGGCTGCACCAAGCCCTGGCCGTGGCGCGGCAAATCGGCGCCGACATCTCCGCTGCGAAGACCGTGTCCAATCTGGGTTGGTGCTATCTCGAGCTGGGGAACTACGAGCGGGCCTTCACGCTGTTGAGCCAAGGTGAAGCCTCGACTCGGCAGCTCGGTCTCGATGGCGATCGGATCACCAACCTGAACAACCTCGGCCGGGCTCTTTATCGACTCGACCGCCCGGCCGAAGCCATGGATCGGTACGCGCAGGCCCTTGACCTGGCCCAGCAGATCGGCGCCAAACCGGCCAAACCCGCCATCGTTTCCAATATGGCCCTCGTCGCTTTCGACGAGCTTCGGCTCGACGAAGCGGAGACCCTGCTGCAAGAGTCCTTGGCCCTGCGCCTCGAGGTCGGCGACGCTGTCGGCCGGTTGCACACCCTTTTGGCTCAAGCCCAGGTGCTCTCTGCCCAGGAAAGGGATGGAGAGGCGGAGCCCTTGGTGCGCCAAGTGCTGGAATCGCCGGTGCTGCGGCCGGATCTCGAACAGGAGGCCCACGGCATCCTGGCCCGCCTCCACGCCAAATCCGGCCACATCGCCGAGGCTAGGGACGAGCTGGCCAAGGCCTTCGAGTTGCTGGACCAAACCCGAGTCGGCCTGCGCAACGTCGGACATCGCATGTCGTTCAGCTCCGGCACCAAGGAGCTCGCCGACATCGCCGTCAAGCTTTCGGTCGACAGCGGCCAACCGATTGAAGCCCTACAACACGCTATGGAGAACCGCGCTCGGCTGCTTCGGGAACGACTGCGGCAGGGAGCCGCGGCGGACACCGCCGGCGCCGGTCGCTCCGTGGCGGACCTACAACAGCTGGCCCAGGGCTCGGATCTGGTCTTCCTGTCCTATTGGACGAGCCGCCGCCGCTCCTTCGTCTGGTTGATCCACGCCGACGGTGTCGAGCTGCGGGAGCTCGATTCAGAGCGCCGGCTGAGCGAGGACATCGACCGCTATCAGAGGATGGTGCTGCAATCCGGAGATCCCCGGATCGAAGGTCTGGAGGTGGGTCGGCGTCTGTGGGATCGACTGGTGGCGCCGGTGGCCCGCTGGATTCCCGACGGAGCCCAGGTCGTCATCGCGCCGGACGGGCCATTGCACCGCCTGAGCTTCGACGCGTTGATCGTGCCCACGGAGCCTTCGAACGGCCCGCCGTCTTTTTGGATCGAAAAGGTCACCATCTCCCTCACCCCCTCCTTGGCGTTGGTGGGTGAATCCTTCCGGCTCTCGCCGGCCGACGCTTCACGGGCGTCGCGCCTCTTGCTGATCGGGGATCCCGTGCCTTCCACCGACTTCCCTCGACTGGCCCATGCGAGCCGCGAAATCCAACGCCTCGCCGATCTCTTCGAACCCGACCGTCGACGGATCATCACCGGTGCCGAGGCCATTCCCTCCGCGTTTCGGCAGGCCCAGCCCGAAGCCTACGGGCTCATCCACCTCGCGGCCCATGTGACCGCCAACCGAGAGCTGCCCTTGGAGTCCGCCGTGGTGCTGTCACCGGGATCGGGCTCCCACAAGCTCTATGCCCGAGACGTTCTCGACATCCCTCTGCAGGCCGATCTGGTCACCCTCTCCGCCTGCCGCAGCGCCGGCGCCCGCGCCCAAGCCGGGGAAGGACTGGTGGGATTGGCCTGGGCCTTCATGAGCAGCGGAGCCCGAAACGTCATCGGCGGCCTCTGGGATGTGGAAGACGCATCTACCTCGAGATTGATGGAGCACCTCTACCGGGAGCTGCGAGCCGGTGAGCCCGCCGCCGATGCCCTCCGTCGGGCCAAGCTGAGCCTGTTGAGCTCGGAATCCGCCTACCGCAAGCCTTACTATTGGGCCCCCTTCGTGCTCTATCACGGCGCGTCGAGCCTCTGAGCCGAGCGAGCCCGCGAAACCCTGGGCCGGCCCAGGGCTGCCCAGGGCTTTCGTCAGGCGACTGGCAAAGTGATCAAATACAGCGTCTATATATCCCCAATCTTCAATTTTTCTACGCTTTCCTGAAACGCTCTCCAGGACGGTCTCACTACCCCGCGAAACCCGGGTCAACACCCCGCATAGGAAACGTTCCGATCGGCCCGGGTACGATCAACTCCGTAGGAGACTAAACATGAAGAAAACTGTAATCGTCGCGGCCCTCGGCCTTGCGGTGATCGCCGCTCCCTCGACCTGGGCAGCGGAGCAGGACCACGAAAAATCGGCCCCCGGTGGCTCCGCGCAGGTGGAAGCTCGGCTGGAGATGGCCAAAAAAGCCTCCACGCGCGCGATTCCGCCCACCGCCTCATGCGGTTTGCTGACCCCCGACTATGTGGTCACCGGCTCGGAGAGCACCGCCTCCGGTGACGAGCATTGCTTCCCCAGCAACGGCACCGGAGTCTTCGGTCCGCGGTCCGACATCCCCCAATTGGCGATCGTCGACGGCATGGACGTGGTCGACGCGGACAACGACGGTGACAACGACTTCTTCGCCTGCGACGGCTCTGTGGGCGAGGTCTATCTCTACACCCAAGGTCCCGCGGGGGTCTTCGTTCCCTCGCTGGTGGCCAACGGCATCACCTCCGGGGTCGGCGGCAGCTTCTTCTGCACCAACCTGCGAGAAGGCGATTTCAATGGTGACGGGCTCGCCGACTTCGTGGTGGGCGACAACCGTGTCACCAAAGGCATGTTCGTCTATCTCCAAGGCCCCGTCGGCACCTTCACCCCGGTGGCCGCGGGTCTCGACATCACCTGGGCCTCCCCCTCGGGCGTCGAATGCAATTGCATCTTCGGTGTCGCGGTCGGCGATGTGGACGGCGACGCCAACGACGACGTGTTGGTGCTCGGCTACCGCGGCGTCGGCACCGGTCAGGTCTGGTTCTACCAGGGCAACGGCACCGGCGCGATGGCCGCACCGGCCCTCAAATTCAACGTCTCCATCGACTTCCCCGTGGTCGCCAATCCCACCGGCCTAGCCCTCTTCGACTATGAAGGCGACGGCGATCCGGACGTGGTGGTCGGCGGCTCCTTCGACGGCAGCCATTACGTGTACACCAACGACGGCCTGGGCAATTTCGCGGCACCCGCGGGACCGGCCTTCAACACCAACAACTTCACCGGCATCGACGCCTACGACGTCGACGGAGATCTCAAAGAGGATCTGATGTTGGTGGATTGGTCCAATCTGCGGCTGCTTTACAGCCAGAACCTCGGCGGCGCGCTGGCCGCTCCCGCGCCCGTGGGCGTGGTCCGCGGACCGAGCATCGGCATCGGTGCCCCTGAGCGTCCGGAGCAAACCGGCTTCAACCTGGATCACTTCAAGTGTTATCCCTCGGAAGCGGACCGTGCGGCCGACGCTCCAGTGGTGCTCAGCGACCAATTCGATAGCGGTGAGGCCCACGTGTATAAATCGGCTCGCTTCTGCAACGCCGTCCAAAAACACCACGGCGACATCGTGACCCCGATTCAGGACAGAGACGCTCATCTCGAGCTCTACTACTTGGAAGCCCAGGGCGAAACCCCGTCTTTGGTTCAGGTGACCAACCAATTCGGTCCCGAGCAAAAGCTCGAGATCGGCCAAGCGAAATTCCTCGCCGTGCCGACCCAGAAGATCAAACCGGGCAATCACCCCTTCCCGGAACGACTCGACCACTTCAAGTGTTATGAGGTCTTCGGCAAGCCGGCGGCGGTGGGAATCGGCCTGCGGGATCAATTCGGCTGGGAGCCCCAGCTCCGGGCCTACGAGCCGCAGCTGCTCTGCAACCCGACCAAGAAAAAGCACAACGGCAAGGTGACGCCGATCCAAAACCCCTTGGATCACCTGGTTTGCTATCAGCTCTACGGCACCGAGCCGTTGATGGACTTCGCCTATGTCCGCAACCAATTCGGCGAGGAAAATCTGCGTCTCGAGCCCGCCGACCTGCTCTGCCTGCCGTCACAGAAGAGAGTGATCCAATAACGGATCCATCGACCGTCAGACACCCGTTAGACACCCGCTAGACAGTTGGTCGCCGGGGCTTCCGCCAACGCGGGAGCCCCGGTTTTTTGGCTCGGAGCTTGGCAGCTTTGGAGCCTACCGGGCATCTGACCACAGCAGACCCCGGCACTTTCTCGAGCATCTGTCCGAGACTCAGCTAAAACACTCATTCGACAGGGCGATTGCCGAGCACACCCCCTCTTGTGAAAAACTTCACAGCTCGTATATCATCCCAAGATAGATGATTTATCCTCAAAGAATCATCCCCCTGCTCTTTATCTTTTAGTCGTCTTTCAAAGAACGTCTATTTTCGTCTCAGATTTTTAGGTGATTCACCCCTCTGCTCTCTCCGGAGTGACCGCTCGATTTTGAGCTCCTCTTCTTCCCCATCTTCCACATCCCAGAAGCCGCCTATCCCTTGGCCGGCCGCCCTCTGCTTGCGGGAACGGATCCAGCTCGAAGCATACGAGCCGTCGAGCGATGCGGGGAGGATCGCAAAGGCCGAGCGACGGTTGGGTCGATGGCGAGCACAAAACCCCTTCGACGATCCCGCGCTCCATCGACAACGCTTCGAAACATTCGAGCAAGGTGCTGCCGCCACCGAGCAAGACTGGATGTCATGGCTCAGCACTCCGCAAGAGTTGGCTTTGCCGACCCCCGAATGGGCCCTGCGCCTCAGCCGGCTTTACGGGCCCTCTTTCAGCGAGCCGAAGCTCGACATGGACGGCCTGGAGCCGACCGGATTCAACGCGCTCTTCCACCGTCTTCTCCACGATGCCGGCAAACGATTCGATGCCGCCGCCCGGGACCTCGGTGACGTCTCCACCGCGGTCGACATCGACGCCGTCCGCGCTTCCTGGCTGCGGCTTCTGCTCCACCGACTTCGACGGCACACCCTGCCGACCCTGGTGCTCGAGCTGAGGATCGCCGCCTTGGAGGAGAGGCTCGAAGGGGAGACCCCCGAGGAACGATTCGCGGACTTTGTCGCCTCCTTGTCGGATCCCGAAACCGCCACCGACCTCTTCCGCCTTTATCCGGTGCTGGCTCGGCAATGGATCCGAGACGTGGATTCCTGCCTCGAGATCTGCCTTGAGCTGATCACGAGAACCGCCGCATCCCACGGCGCCCTGGCCCGCCGTTTCTCGAACGATCCGGCCGAGAACGGCTCCGATGTCCGCAAGACGGCGGGTCTCGGTCGCTTATGCGGCCTGTCCGACAGCGGCGGAGATCCCCACCGGGGAGGACGCATCGTTTTCATCGCCGAATTCGAGTCGGGCCTGAAGCTGGTTTACAAACCCCGGCCGTTGGCGGTCGAGGCAGCGTTTCAAGACCTACTGGCCTGGGCCGGGAGCCGGCTGGACGACATCCCGCGTCCCACCCGCTTTCTCGACGCCGGCGACCATGGCTGGATGGAGTGGTTGGAGCCCGTCCCGTGTCGATCTGAGGACGAGGTCCGGGCTTTTTATCGGCGACTCGGTGGCTTGCTCGCTTTCCTTCATCTGCTGGGCGCCACCGACATGCACCTCGAAAATCTGATGGCGGTGGCCGACCAGCCCTTGATTCTCGATTTGGAAACCCTTCTGCACCCCCATCCGCCTTCGGTCGAAGCCGACCGAGGCACCGAGCCGGAGCCGGCGATCAGCTCCCTCGAAGACATCAGCTCCCTCGAAGACCTCAGCTCCCTCGAAGACATCAGCTCCCTCGAAGACATCAGCTCCCTCGAAGACACGGTGTTGCGTGTGGGTTTGTTGCCCGTTCGCATGAGGACTTCCAGGGACGAGCAGGAAGGGCTCGACCCCAGCGGCATGGGCGCCGAGGTCGGTCAAAAGACCCCTGGCAACAACCTACGTCTGGCCGGGCCGGGCACCGACGAAATGCGCTTCGTGCCCGCCGAGAGTCGAATTCGGTCCACCCCGGGTCGCCCCGTGCTGAACGGCGAGCCGGCCGACCCCATCGAATTCGCGGACGCGTTTGTCGAGGGATTTGCCGCCGCCCGCGAGGAGCTCACCCGCCGACGCCGAGAGCTGATCGATCCCCAGGGGCCGCTGGCTGCCTTTCGGGGACTGCGCACGCGGGTGGTTTTGCGCGCCACCCGCATTTACGCCCAGCTGCTTCAGGCCGGCTTCCATCCCCACCTCTTGGGGGACGCGGTGGATCGAGACCGACACTTCGATCGGCTCTGGTTGAGCGTGCGCACCCAACCTTGGCTGCGGCCGATGCTCGACGCGGAGCACCGCGACCTTCGGCGGGGCGATATCCCCTATTTCTCCGCCGTCACCGACAGCACCGAATGTTTCGACTCCGAGGGCCGGGCGGTAGGCGAGATGCGGGAATCCGGTTGGTCGGGCCTTCAACGACGGCTCGACCAGCTCGACCCGGGCACCACCGCCCGACAGCTGACCCTGATTCGCCAAACCTTCGAGCTGCGAGCCGCGGAGCGTGGACAGCGCCCTCGCCCCTACTCGACCACGGAGTCGGAGCTGTCGATCACCCCGAATGTGTCGGAGCCAGAGCTGCTCGACGCCGCATTCGCCGCCGCGGACCGCCTTGCCGAACGGGCCTTCGTCGACTCCTCGGGCGCCCGCTGGTTGGTGCCCCTGCGTCTCGGGCGAAATCGCTGGACGCTGGTCGAAGCCGGCCCGGATCTTTACTACGGCCTGGCCGGAATTGCCCTCTTTCTCGCCCGACTCCATCAAATCGCGGGTCGCCCCGCCGACGGCGAGCTCGCCGAGGCGACCCTGGCTACCCTGCAGAGGCAGCTGAGCTTTCCGAGGCCATGGCTGGAAGATTTGGGGCTGCGTCACATCGGTGCCTACAACGGCTGGGGTGGCGTGATCTACAGCTTGACCCAGCTGGCCGACATCTACCGACGGCCGGCGCTGCTGGACCTCGCCGAGCAGCTCACCCAGCCCATGGCCGATTTGCTGGCGGAAGACACCAAGCTCGACCTGGTGCACGGAACGGCCGGCGCCGCCCTCGCCCTGTCCGGCTGCATCGGAGCCATCCCGAGTTTTCGACCTCCGCCACGGTGCGACTGGTGGAACGGTGCGGTCGGAAGCTGCTCGAATCCATAGAGCCCCGGGCAGAGGGGGTTGCATGGCCCGCTCCCGCCGGAGCCGAGGGTCCCCTAGCCGGCCTTTCCCACGGCGCGTCGGGCTTGGCCTGGGCCTTGGCCGAGCTCGCCGTCCTGAGCGACCTGACCAGCGATCTACGCTCCGAGCTCGCGAAGGCCGCCGGACAAGTCCTGCGCTACGAAAGCTCCCTTTTCGACGCCTCCGCCGGCAATTGGAGGGACTTGCGGGATCGTCCCGAGCAGGAGTCGGACCGCCATTTGGTCGCCTGGTGCCACGGCGCACCAGGCATCGGCCTCGCCAGGATCGCTATCCTCCAAACCCTCCGACGATCCGAAGGCTCTGGATCCACCGCCACCCATTTGACGGATCACCTCTCCGAAGCCGCTCTCCAGCGGGACGTCGAGCGGGCCGTTGCCTGCACGTTGGGGCAGGGATTCGGCCTCACCCACAGCCTGTGCCACGGAGATCTCGGCAATCTCGACTTTCTGCTGGAGGCCAGCCGCGAGCAGGACCCGCTCAAAGCGCTCCCAGCCCACATTTCTCGTCTCTCCGCCGGTGTCTTGCGGAGCTTTCGCCATCAAGGGTTCCTCTACGGCTCCCCCGGCGGCACCGAGCCGCCCGGCCTGATGGTGGGCATCGCCGGTATCGGCTACGGATTCTTGCGCCTCGCCGCCCCTGATCGCACACCCTCCCTGCTTCGGCTGGCGGAGCCGGATGCTCGATCCGAAGCGCTCCCCGCATCCATTTCCAGACCCGGTCGATGTCGACCGGAATCTCTGCCAACCCCCGGGTGAAACACACCCGGACCCAACCGATTGGAGTCACCATGAAAAAGAAAGATGTTGTTTCCGCGTGGCGCGACCAAGATGCCTTTGAATCCCTCTCCGCCGAAGAGCGAGCCGCCATGCCGGACCACCCGGCGGGCGCGGCCCAACTCGACGACGACGAGCTGACCGACGTGGCCGGTGGCGGCGCGGGCACCCACTACTCCCACTGCGATCCGACCGCCAGCTGGTGCGAGGACTGCGGTGGCGACAGCGAAATTCTCGCGCGCGCCTGAGACAGCTGATTCGACGATTGAACGGGACGGCTCACGCCGTCCCGTTTTTCATGTTGTGGTCGTCGGTTTTCGACATGCGGTTTTCCACCCCGGCTTTCGCGTTCTAAAGAGGAGCCCCAACGATACCCGCTGCACAAGCTGCAAACGGTTCACCCCCCCTCCGACCCGCCCAGCCCTCGGTGAGTCGCAATCCATTGGAGATCTGTTCATGCTCGGTGTCCACCCCCCGCTTTTCAAACGTTCCGCAATTGGCCCCTCCACGGGGCGTACACTGGCTAAGCAGATCCTTTGCGTCATGCTTCTCGTCGGCTGTTTCAACCTGCCTTTGGCTGCCGACCCGGGAGCCGGCGCGGTCTATCGCTTGACCGCTTCCACTTCCGAGCTCGACGAGCTCCGCGACCAGGTCGATGTTTGGGCGTATTACCCCTTAACGTCCGAAGCCATCGTCTTCCTGACCCCGGACCAAAAGCGTCAACTGGAACGAAGCGGCTCGATTCCCGTGCTCGACGCCGAGCGCACCGCTGAGCACCTAACGCCCCGGACCGCGGCGGATCGGCTCGGCTCCGGCATCCCCGGTTTCTCCTGTTATCGCACTGTCGAAGAGACCTACGCGGATTTGTCGGCGGCCGCGACGGCCCATCCGGACCTCGCTTCTTGGCTCGATATCGGCGACAGCTGGCAGAAAACCGTCGGCCAAGGTGGCTATGACCATCAGATCTTGGTGCTCACCAACAAGAATCTAACCGGTCCGAAACCGGTCTTTCTATTGATTGCCGCCATGCACGCCCGAGAATATTCCACTGCCGAGCTGGCCGCCCGCTATGCCCTGCACCTGCTCAACGGCTACGGCACCGATCCCGAGGCCACTTGGATCTTGGACCACCGCGAGGTCCACATCGTGGCCCAACAAAATCCCGACGGGCGGAAGCAAGCGGAAACCGGCATCTCTTGGCGCAAAAACACCAACAACGATTTCTGCTCCAACAGCAACAATCGCGGCATCGATCTCAACCGCAACAGCACTTTCTTCTGGGGCGGCGGGGCTTCGAGCGGCTCCGAATGCAGTGAGATCTACCGCGGCCCGTCGGCCGCCTCGGAGCCGGAAACCCAAACCATCGAGGACTACATGGCCCAGGTCTTCCTCGATCAAAAGGGAGATATGAACGATCCCGCGCCGGATACCGCCCAAGGCGTATTCATCTCCGTCCACAGCTTCGGCGAGCTGGTGCTCTTCCCGTGGGAGGGGACCAACAACGACAGCCCAAACCACGCCGGCTTGCAGACCTTGGGCCGCAAATTCGGTTTCTTCAACGACTACTCCGTCTGCCAGGACTGCCTCGGCACCGCCTCCGGCACCACCGTCGACGTGGCCTATGGCGAATACGGCGTGGCCGCCTATACCTTTGAGATCGGCAACTCCTTTTTCGAGGGCTGCACCAACTTCGAGAGCACCATTTATCCCGACAACCTTGAAGCTCTCGTCTACGCCGCCAAAGTCGCCGATCGTCCGTATCAAAAACCCTCCGGGCCCGAAGCCCTCAACCTGCAGCTGCCGGTCGCCATCGCCCGAGCCGGTCAGGCCGTCACCCTCCAGGCCACCCTCGACGATACCCGCTTCGACTCCAACGGATTCGGCAACGAGGCCGTTCAGAATATCGTCTCGGCGCGGGCGGGCTTCGACTTGGCCGCCCTCGAAAGCGGCGGTGGAACGGCCCTGAGCGCCGTGGACGGAGCCTTCGACGAAACCCAAGAGGACGTCACCGGTTCGATCGATACCAGCGGGCTCTCCGAAGGGCGTCACGTGCTCTTCGTGGTCGGCACCGACGCGTCGGGACAGCAAGGTCCCCCGGGAGCGATCTTCGTCGACGTCGTGCCGGCTTCAGACCTCTTCTCGGACGATTTCGAAGACGGCACCACCGGGGCTTGGTCCTCCGTCGAGCCGTAATCGCCCTGGGGAGATTTGCCTGGCACCGCAGTCGGGATACGCCGCAGCCAGATGCTGCCCCGAGCGCCGCCGTCAACCGGCCCAGGCCTTGTCCAATAGGTGATCATGAGCTCCACAGCCGGTAGAATCGGAAGATGGACCCTCTTCTCCGGGAGCTCGCAGAACAACTGAAACGCTTTGCCGTGCAGCTCTTCTGCCTGTGGACCGTGCTCTACGGTCCGCCGGTTTTCGCACTTCAGGAGCTCGTCGGTGAGCGGCAAACCACGGAAGCCCAGCAAGCCGAGGCTGACGAGAAGGCGCGGGAGCAGGCGAGGATCGAGCGGGGGATCGCCGAGCACCTGGACGAGCTGGGCGGGTCGGCAGCGGCCCCATCGAAACGCC
>JAUIJL010000041.1 GCA_030431255.1 Thermoanaerobaculia bacterium
TCCAGCAAGCCGCGGATACCCGTAGCCCCACAGCCTTTGAACAGCTGCGGGTGGAGTGTGAGCGGCACCTGCCTCCGGCGGGTTATGCGGGATTCGTGACTCGGGGGGCGACGTGACACCCATTGAGCGTCTCAACAAAGGAAATGATCTCGTCCCGCGGAGCAGCTGCCCCTTTTTACCAGGGTTGACCACAAACAGAAACACCGTCGACAGATCTCTCCGTCGACGGTGTTTCCCAACTTGAGCCGAAGCTCAGGCTTTCAGCAAGCTCACTCCGGTGTGGTCGTGAGGGTCAGGCCGGAGTAGGTGGAGTACGCGCGCACCATGATGTAGTAGGTGCCGGATGAGGCCGGATCGATCACACAGGTCTCGTTGCTGCCGGAGGTATAACCCCGGCAGTCGTAGGTGCTGGTGGTCGGGGCCGCGCCGAGACGCACGTAGAGGTCCGCGTCGCCGTTGGTGCCGGAGGTCGACACCGTCAGCTTCGAGCTGGTGGTGATGACCTGGGTAAAGGTCTGCTGGTTGCCGGTCGATCCCGAGAGGTTCGACCACGTCTGCCCGCTATCACCGCCGCCGGTGTCGAAATTGGCCTCTAGGGTCAATCCCGAATACGACGAGTAGGCGCGGATCATCACGTGGTAGGTGCCGGTCGAGGGGTTGGCGAAGGAGCAATTCTCCGTATTGCCACCCACATACGGCCGACAATCGTAGGTCGACGTGGTGGGCGCCGCGCCGAAACGCACGTAGAGATCCGCGTCGCCGCTGCCGCCCGAGATGTCGAAGGTCAGGTTGCTCGCGCCCGCGGGCACGTCGAGGGTGAAGAATTGCTCATTGCCCTGGGTGCCGGAGAGACCGGTGACCGGGACGCCGTTTTGCAGGACGCCTCCACCACCGCCGCCGCCGCCACCGCCTCCACCACCGCCACCACCACCGCCGCCGCCACCACCGCCACCGCCGGTGTAGCTACCCTCGAGGGAAACACCGGAGTAGGTGGAATAGGCGCGGATCATGACGTGGTAGGTGCCGGCTTGGGCCGGGCTCGTGGGACAGCTCTCGTTGTTGCCACCGGCGTACGGACGGCAATCGTAGGTCGAGGTGGTCGGGGCCGAGCCGAAGCGCACGTAGAGATCCGCGTCGCCACTACCTCCGGACATCTCGAAATTGAGATTGGTCGCGCCGGCGGGCACGTCCAAGGTGAAGAATTGCTCACTGCCGGTGGAGCCGGAAAGACCTGTGACCGGGACGCCGTTGGTGAGGACCGTGGGGCCGCCTCCGCCACCGCCACCACCGCCGCCTCCGCCTCCGCCGCCACCACCGCCGCCTCCGCCACCACCGCCGCCGCCGTTAAGGCCGTCGACGAATTGGGTGCCGGTGTTGGACGGATCGAGCCAACCGGAAAGACCGCGGGACCAGCCCACCGACATCTTGCCGTAGCAGTCGTAGCCGGAGGTGTTGCTGCAAGAAGCCGCGCCACCGGAGAGATAACCCACCAGACGATTGGTAGCCGGATCGAAAAGCGCCGAGCCCGAGGAGCCCGGCTCGGTGGTGCCCTGCTCCCAATTGTCCACTTCCCAATGGGTGTTGGAGCCACCGGTTCCGATGCAGCTGTTGACGGTGGTCAAGGGATCGTCGTTGAACGAAATCGCCTTCTCGTCGGTATTCGGATGGTGGATGCCGACACTGCCCTGGGGCTGGGTCGACGAGCGCGCGTCCCAACCGGCATAGAAGACGTTGTAGGCAGCGTTGGGAACGCTATTCAGCTCGAGCAACGTCATGTCGTTTTGAGAGTCGGAAGCTCTCAGAGTGGCACCGGAGGTATTGTCGCTCAGGGTGCCGCCGGCCAGCTGACCGCAGGTGGGGGACTCGTAATTCCAATAGACCACCACCGACGCGGCGTTGCCGGAGCTGATGCCGCAGTGGTTGGCGGTCAAGAAGAAGGGGCGGCCGTCTTGGGCCACGTTGTTGATCAAGGTGCCGGTGCAGAAGGTAGAGCCGTTGGTGCCGTAAACACCCACCGAGCGGATTTCGTCTTCCCAACCGGCCCGCTCCGGGCAAACCACGTCGATATTGCAGCTGCCCTGTTTCATGGCGGAGGCGAGACCCTTGTTGAACAGATCCCGATAGCCTTGACCCACGCGGGTCAGCTCGAGCTGCGGCATGACTTTGACGCCTTGGGGAATGAAGACCTCGATCAAGCCGACCTCACCCGGAATCACCGGGGTCCAGAGCTGGCCGTGGTCCCGTTGGTCGGCACGGGTATAAGGTCCTTGGTAGTAGCGCTCCTGGGGGCTGATCACGTGCAGGGTCGCACCCGCGGGAAGCTGGAATCGGCTGAAGCCGAAGTTGAGGTCGGTGGCACCCGGAGCCTGGACCTCGAGACGCCAGAGGCGCCCATTCTCCAGCTCCGTCCACGTGCCGTGGGTCCGGATATTGACCTTCATATCCACCGGCACCGCGAAGCGCACCGGATTGGGGGCCTCGCCCACGTGGTTTTTGACAAAGCGGGCGGCGTCTTCCGCCAATAAAGCTTCGGGATGGACCCCGTCGAGCCAGAGAGTGTCCACGGCCTGGGCGGACAAGCTCTTCTGGGCAAAGGACAACGGGGGTGCGCCTTTGCGCGCCGCCGCCGGAATGGCCGACAGCAGACAAATCAACACGAACAACACAAGACTGCTCTTCATACGGCAGTGTTTCATGCGGCAATCTCCTATGATGTGATCATCCCAAACGGACCCGAGCTCATCAGCGGGTCGCCGCCTTGCCGAGGAATGACCATGAATGGATGTACCGCTCTTCAAAGCAAAGCCGGTGCCAACCGTGAGGTTCTGGACGAGAATTCTCACCATGTCCGCAGAAACTAAGGTTTTTCTCGATTGGGTGTCCAATATCAAGTCCTCAAACCCTCTGCCGTCTCGTCGCTGAGAATTCCATTCTCAAGACTGAGACTCAGCCGGCCCGAAACCGGGGGCACCGGGAGCACCGGGAGCACGTTTTCATGAGAATCGCAATCGTTTCCGACGTCCACGGCAATCTGGCAGCCCTGGAGGCGGTCCTGGAGGACCTCCAGCACCGATCCGTAGACCGTGTCGTCAATCTCGGTGACCACGCCTCCGGCCCTCTCTTTCCCCTGGAGACCACCCGCCTGCTCATGCAGCAGGATTGGCTTCACCTGGCCGGCAATCATGAGCGCCGGCTGCTCACCCTAGCGCCGGACCGCATGAACGCGTCCGACGCCTATGCCCACCCGCGGTTGGGCCAGGCCGAGCTGGAGTGGATGGCGGGTCAATCGTCCAGGGTGCTCCTCGACGACCCGTCGATCTTGCTATGCCACGGCACCCCGGCCAGCGATCGCACCTATTTTCTAGAGACGGTCACCACCGAAGGAGTCCGGCCGGCCGACGCGGAAGAGATCCATCAGCGGCTGGGATCCACCGACGCCGAGCTCGTCGCCTGCGGCCACACCCACATTCCCAGGGTGGTCACGGCCCCTGGAGGCACCCTGATCTTGAATCCGGGAAGTGTCGGCCTGCCCGCCTACGACGACGACCAGCCCATCTATCACTGCATGCAAACCGGCTCGCCCAACGCCCGCTACGCGGTGGCCGAGCGACGCCGAAATGGATGGTCGTGCGAGCTGATCTCCCTACCCTACGATGTCGAGCCGATGGCGAAGCAGGCCGAATCCGTAGGTCGCGACGATTGGGCGAAGGCCCTACGCACGGGTTATGTGTGAGCGGGTCGCCTGCTAGGAGCTTTGAGAGCTGCGTGGTACCGATTCATGGTCACGGTGGTCTTTAGATCAAGCTTGACAACCGCCATGCCGGCGGTAAGAATTTTAAAAGTATTACTCTTGAGCATGAGGTTCCTATGCAAATTACTTCGAAGGGCCAAGTCACAATCCCAATCGCCATCCGGGAAAAGCTCGGTCTGCTCCCTCACACCAGAGTCGCCTTCGAGATCGACGGCGATTCTGTGCGTCTAAGAAAAGTCGAAGACGGCCAAGAGAACCGTCGTCAAACATTGATCCGGAGCATGAGAGGTCGCGCAAGCGTAAACCTAACGACCGACGAGATCATGGCCCTGACTCGCGGCGAGGACCGATGACTCCAGCTCTGGTCGACAGCAATGTCTTGCTGGACATCATCACGAATGATCCAAATTGGTGCGCTTGGTCAGAAGACACAATCGTAGCCCTGGCAGATCAAACGGTTCTTTTGGTGAATCCATTGATCTATGCAGAGGTTTCGGTAGCTTTCGATCGAATCGAAGATCTCGAAGAGATCATACCCGGCGATGTTTTTCAAAGGGAAGCGCTTCCCTGGGAAGCGGCTTTTTTGGCAGGTAAGTGTTATTTACAATATCGCCGTAGCGGTGGAGCCAGAACCTCACCGTTGCCAGATTTCTACATTGGATCCCACGCGGCCATCAAAGGATATCGGCTAGTCACTCGTGACGTTCGCAGATTTCGAACCTACTTCCCCACGGTAGAGCTGATCCATCCACCCTGATGGGCCCGGTTCCGTCGCACCAGCCCGTAAGATGTAACTGGGTCGCCCGCTACTCACTCAACACCCGGGATTTGATGCCCACCTCCGAGCCGTTGGGGAAGTAGAAACGGATGATCCGCCGTTGCTTGGGGATTTGAGCCGCCCCCACTTGGGCCGAACGGCCCGACCGGATGCGCGGGCGGCTGGTGATCCTCGTGTTGTAAAGCCGGACGGGTCGCTCCCCCACCGGCCGGAGCAGGCCTCTGGGGGTCATGGCCAACACGGCGTATCGCACACGATCGTTGAAGTCGCTCGGGCGGTTTGCGGTGTCGGGAAAGGGATCGTAACCCGGGGAATCCGGGTCACCCGGGGTGAGCCGGGAAATGTCGTGGTCGAGCTCGTTGACGAAGAGGTGCAGCTCGCGAGTGCCGCCGGCCACCGCCGGGGTGTCCAAGGTGCGTGCATAGGCGTAGTCCACTCGGCGTCGGAGGGTGCCCGCCCGCAGCCCCCGAATCTGATCGATGCGTTCCTCTGCGGTGAACGAAGAGGCCCGCAGGGTGCCGCTCGACGTTGCGGTTAGGGCGACTCGATAGGCGAGACCCGTCTCCCGGCCGTTGTGCTCCGCACCGTAAATCACCGTCAGATAATCGCGTCTCGCGCTCATCCGCACCGACGCCAGCGACGGATCGATGCCTCCCGCCGACTCCGCCACCACGGGGATCAACGGCTCACCGTCGGGACGATCGGTGGCTGTCGGATCTCCGTAATAGACCACACGAGCTCGATTTTCCGGATCCCGAAACGCGAGCACCAATCGCTCTTCGGTGCGTCCGAATTCAAAGCTCGGTGGGCCGTCCGGCAAATAATATTTAATCCGGAACCATATTCCCGCCAAGGGCGCGTCCGGGTGAGGAATTCCCGCCCCGAACGCGGTCCGCTCCAAATCGGGACCGGCGTTACCGATTCCGAAGCCGCTCAACAAATTCTCGAAGTCCGCTTCCATCTGAGGATCCGCTTGAAAGGCGGTATCCATGGAAAAGGTGTGCTCGAAGTCGTCCTGCTCGAGGGCAAAAGAAGGGGCCAAGGGATCGACCACCGATGGGATCGACCGCACCCAATCCGATTGAATCACCGGCCCCAGAAAATCTTCCAATCGGAGGGTGAAATCCGGTGGCAAGGGCTGGGGCGGAACCTGGGGCGACGGCGAAAATAGGTTGCAGAGATCAAAGGACCAGCTATTCGGGCCCAATGGCCCGATGGGGAACCTCGGATAAATCGGCGGCTCTGGAAAGTCGAAACGGGGATCGCATCGGAAGATCTCTTCCGGTGGCGAAAGATCCGACTCCCGCTCGAAGCGCCAAATCGCCAGGGAAGGTGCTCCGAGCAGGCGTCGCTCGACACCCTCTTCATCGTCTGCGCTTCTCAGCCCCGGCGGAAACGGATGCCAGGCATCACCGCATCCCGCGTCAACCGCCTCCGAGGCCGACAAACGCAGCCCGTCCACCTGCCCTACCTCACTGCCGTCGTCGGCTGGAGCCGCCCAGGCCACAAAGAGCTGGGCGCCGGATCCGACGGCGGTCGGGCTTTCCCGCGACCGTGCCTCCGCCAAAGGACACGGGCCCTGAAACGGCGTATCGCTCTCGTCGGCGAAGAGGCCTCCGGCCACTTCGTTACGCCAGACGTAATAGAGCCGATCGTCGAAATCCGTGCGGCGATAGAAAATATAGGTACGCTCTCGGCCGTCTGCCAGCTCGATGGACGCCACCGCCGGACGAGTCGCCCGGGTCGCCTCCAACATGGGCTCGTCGACGGCGGTCATGGGTCGCGGCAGGCTCCACAGCTGAGCACCGGCGACCGCCGCTCGCGCGACCTGCTCCACGGACTCCGATCCCGCGGGCAGGGTATCGTCGAGGGCCGCGGCCGCGTCAATCCACGCTTGGCCCCAATCCGTCCAGGTGGAAAAGCTCGGCAGCTCCGTGGCCGCGCCTAGAAAAAGACGCTCCGCCAACTCTTGACCCAACCCTTGGACCTCGAATCCCTCGATCAGAGTGGACGCCCCGGCCGGCCTCAGGAAAGCCGCGGCCGGTCGATTGCCGATCCCGAGATTGGTGTGCGACCGCGCGTAGGGGGTCGGCGCGGGAAATCCTAAATCGTAGTGATTGAATCCTTTGTCGAGGAAGGTTCGGGGGCCTTCGCACCAACCCCCGTTGTCCAGCCAAGGTTGGCAAAGGGATCGCCAAGGCAGCGCCTGACCTCGACACGGCACCTCCGGATAGACCACCGAGTCGATGGCGGCGATGGTGTCGACATCGTCGGAAAGCATGCACCGATTTTCGTTGCGCGGTGTCATGCGTTGCTCGAGCAACACCCCCATGATGTCCGCCATATGCTCTTCGATCGCCGCGCCGTCCGTGCCGCTGCCTCCGAAATCGACCCCGCCCGTGGAGGAAAACAGGCTGTGGGCGAATTCGTGTCCCACCACCTCCGCCCGGCCCGCACCTTCGGCCACCGCAATTTGGGCGCCCGTATTCACGCCGATGCTCAGCAGCGGCACAGCCCCGATGCCCACCCGCGGGATGGCACCGCCCGAAGCGAGCCATTGCCGAAGATCCGTGGACCCGTGCTCGCCGCCCCGATCGGCAAAGAAGCGCTCGGTCTCACAAAAGGTCAAGCTGGTTTCGTCCAAGTCCCGCTCGAAAGGAGTCGTCCCGACGATCGGAGCGTCGGAGGGCGGGCAGACACTTTCCCCGTTCCACAGCTCCTCGGTCCACACCAGCTCGTTGCCGTCGGCCCGGGTTCCGCCGATGGCCCCTTCCATCCGCCAGACTTGATCCTGCCGCCCGAGCATCAGCTTGGCCCGTTCTATGGATGCCAGGATCTCAGCGGTCTGCTCGTCGACCACCACTTCCCGTCGCCCCCCAATGCCTTCGGCCGGAATCAACATCACCGCGTAGGCGTAGCGCAGCTCATCGGCGCCGGTGCTCGGAAAGAGGTCGAAGACGATCTTCTCCACCGACTCCACCTTCGGCGTCGCCCCTTGCCAAAGGGGATGATCGCTCTGGGTCATGGATTCGATCGCCACCGCCACGGCCCGCTCTTCGGAGATCACTACCCCCGCCTTCGGCGCCGGATCGGCCACCAAACCCGCCGAGCGGAGCCCGACGAAGCGCCCCGCGTCGTCGAGCATGACGGTGGCGCCGGCTTCGAATAGGCGGCGTCCTTGCACTTGCTGCTCAAAGCGGAATCGCGCGTGTCGTCCGAGCAGCCGTTGGGTCAAGCGTAAGTCCGCACGATCCCCCAGAGCGAGCAGCTCTCTGCCCAAACCGCCGTCGGCAAAAAACGCCTCGGCCCGCTCCCGGCTCGGCTCCTCGGCGAGCTGAGGCGCGTGGTCGTGAGCCAAGAAGGGGCCTTCCAAGCGACTGATCATCCCGCGTCCGTCGCGGGTCAGGATCACCTCACCCGGGCGCTGGTCGAACCAGGCCAAACCGTTGAAGAAGTCCGCCCGCTCCCTCGGCTCGAGCCGCGCCGCAGACTCAACGGCACGCTCGTCCGTGGCTCGGAGCAGAGTCCCCAGAACTGGAGAGGGAGGCGTGATTTCCGGGGGTGGTGGTTTCACCGAGCTACAACCCACTCCAAACCACAATACAAAAGAGGCGATCCACAGCTTATTCATCGTGATCTCCTAGCAGTAGGGCTGAGGCGCCATGTCGAGCTGACGCAATTTCTCGGCAAAGGTCTGTTTGAGAAGCTTGTGACTTCAAGCCCTCAGTCGTTTCAATCTTGCGCCCTCACCCCCCAGCCCAACTTGCTCGGTTTAGTGGGAGATTTTTCTACGCCCAGACGGCTCAAGGCCACTCTAAATGCGAGCGCGAAGCGCAAGCAATCAATTCCCCCCTGGGTGAGGGTTGTTCAGTTTGAGGCGTGCGACAGGTGAAAACCTCTTAGGTTAGCGCCCATGGGCGTCAACCCGGACCCTACCCCGGGGCTCAACTATGAGACGCTATTCTCCGAACGAAGCTGTATGAAGATGTACACAGCTCGCTTTCGCCGATTGAGCAGCCAAGCAATATGCCGGACACCACTGAACACGGAAAGGCTCAGGTGGATTCTGAGGAGCGGCCCCCCCCCAAGAACGGGTCGCGCCGATGATCGCTGTGGGATTAGGCGGGCTCATCCTGCTCGGTGTGCTCGGATTCTGGCTGCTCTACCGTCTGATGTGAGCACGTCTCCCGAGCACAAACCCTCGTTTTACAATCGTCGATAGGCTCATCGGGGTGCTTTGCGGTATGTTGTGCGACCGATGACTACCACGACCAAGAGGCTCTTCTGATGATCCGTCACATGCTCTGGCTGATTTTTCCAGCCCTGCTCTTTGCGTCTCCTGCCCTATCCTCCGTCGAACAGACCAAGGGTGAATTTAAAGACAAATTCCGCCAGCTGGACGAAGTGCTTCCCACCGCCAACATCTACCGTACCGCGGGCGGTGAGCCCGGGCATGAATACTGGCAGCAGGAAGTCGACTACGACATCGACGTCCGGTTGATCGAGGACCGGCGGCGCATCGAGGCGAGCCAGCGGATCCGCTACACCAACCACAGCCCGGACACGTTGCGCTTCCTATGGCTCCAGCTGGACCAAAATCGCTTCCGTGACGACTCTTTGGCGGAGCGCAGCGCGGCCTTTGCCGACACCAGCCGGCGGGGCCCCAAAGTGGAAGACGGCAAAGACGGCAAACCTCCACGGATCAGCTTGGATGAGCTCCGACGTCGGCAATTCATGGCCGACCACGAGCTCGGCTATCAGCTGCCGTCGGTGCGTGACGACGCCGGCGAGCTGGTCCATACAGTGGTCGGCACCAACCTGCGGGTCGACCTGCGGAACCCTCTAAAGCCCGGGGAGACCACCGAATTCGAGATCGACTTCGCGTTCAACATCGTCGACGAGAACGCCGTCTCGGCTCGTTCCGGTTACGAGCATTTCCCGGACGACGAGCGCGAAGGCGGCAACGACATCTTCTTGCTGGCGCAGTGGTTCCCACGCCTTCACGCTTACACCGATTACGAGGGTTGGACGAATAAGGAATTCCTCGGTCGTGGCGAGTTCACCCTGGAATTCGGCGACTATACGGTGAGTATCACCGTGCCGGACGACCACATCGTCTCCTCCACCGGTGAGCTTCAGAATCCCGACGACGTGCTGACAAGCACCCAGCGGCAACGGCTGGAGTCGGCTCGCACGGCCGATGCCCCCGTCTTCATTGTGACCGCGGAAGAGGCGCTCGCCAACGAGCGAGAAGGCAGCTCGGGCTCCAAGACCTGGACCTTTCAGGCCGACAACGTCCGCGACTTCGCTTGGGCCTCATCGCGTAAATTCATTTGGGATGCTCAGGGCTATCCACAGGGTGGTGAGGTGCAGCCCGAGGTGATGGCGATGTCTTTCTATCCCAAGGAAGGCGAGCCCCTGTGGTCGAAATTCTCCACGGCCGCCGTGATCCACACCATGAAGGTCTACTCGCGGTTCTCCTTCGACTACCCCTACCCCGTCGCCCAATCGGTGAACGGACCCGTGGGCGGCATGGAATACCCCATGATCACCTTCAACGGACCGCGCACGGACCTGCAGGACGACGGCGACCGCACCTACACCCTGGCGGAAAAGCGTTATCTTCTGGGCGTGGTCATCCACGAGGTCGGACACATCTACTTCCCCATGGTCGTCAACTCCGACGAGCGCCAATGGACCTGGATGGACGAGGGCCTGAACAGCTTCCTCGACGCCATGGCGGGCTGGGAATGGGATCCGGAGATTCCGTGGAACAACCAACCCAGGGACATCACGGATTACATGAAATCCGAAAACCAAGTGCCGATCATGACCCAGTCCGACTCCGTGCTGCAGCTCGGCCCCAATGCCTACGGCAAGCCGGCCGCGGCCCTGATGATCCTGCGCGAAACCATCCTGGGCCGCGAGCTCTTCGACTTCGCTTTCCGCGAGTACTCGCGACGCTGGATGTTCAAGCGACCGGCCCCGGCGGACTTCTTCCGCACCATGGAAGAGGCGTCCGGCGTGGACCTGGACTGGTTCTGGCGGGGTTGGTTCTACACCACCGACCATGTGGACATCAGCATCGATCGGATTTGGAAGCTGCGTCTGGACACCAAAGACCCGGACATCGACTTCGCCCGACGGCGCCAGGAAGAGGCCGACAAACCCGCGTCCGTGATCGTCGAGCGCAATCGCGCCGACGGCCCTACCTGGGTGGAGCAGAACCCGGGCATCCGCGACTTCTACGATAAGAACGACCGCTTCACCGTCACCAATAAGGAACGCAACGAGTATCGGAAATTCCTTGCCGATCTCGAAGATTGGGAACGCGAAGCTCTTGAGCGTGCCGTCAAGGAAGACCGGAATTATTACGTGCTGGAATTCAACAACCTGGGCGGTTTGGTGATGCCCATCCTGTTGGAGCTCACCTACACCGACGGGGCCACCGAGCGTTTGGACATCCCGGCCGAGATCTGGCGCCGGAACGCAAAAAGCGTCAAGAAGCTCATCGTCACCGACCGCGAGCTGGCCCAGGTGACGATCGATCCGAATTGGGAGACCGCCGACACCGACGTGGAAAACAACCACTTCCCGCGGCGCTTCATCCCGTCGCGCATCGAAGCGTTCAAGGCGCCGGACGGTGAAGGCATGGATCGGCGGGACATCATGCAAGACATCAAGACCGAGCTCAAATCCGAAGACGAGACCGAAGAAAAAGGCAAAGGCGAGGGCAAAGAGTGAGCGGATTCCGTCTGCCCACACCGGTGCCGACGACCGCGAACGGATCGGCGCCGGTGGCCCTAGCTCTGGCCTTGTTTCTACTGGCAATGCCACTCTTCGCCCATCAGCAGAAAGAGGCCGTCACCCGGATCCTCTTCAACCCGCGTACCGGCAACATCGAAGTGATGCACCGATTCCTATTGCACGACGCCGAGCACGCTGGCCGCAAGCTCTTCGGTGGTGACGCCGACCTGCTGGGTAGCGCCGAGGCCCGCGACCGATTCGAGACCTACGTGCACGAGCGGTTCTCCATGGCCGACCAGGACGGCAAACCCATGGACCTGACGCCCGTCGGCAACGAGATCGAAGGCCGCCACCTCTGGGTCTATGCGGAGACCCCCATCCCGGAAAAGCTTACCGCCCTCACCCTCTCCCACGACGCCCTGCGGGACGTCTGGCCGGATCAAGTCAACCTGGTCAACGTGGAGCGCGACAAAACCGTACGCAGCGCCACCTTCGCCCAGGGTCGCCGGGAAGCCACGATCCGTTTCTAGGCCCGCGGGCTCCGGCTCTTTCTCCAGGCTCGGTTCCGGATGGGTCGGGATCCGCTCAATTCGGCCATTTAGTCAGAATTGTGCCGTCCCATTCGAAGCCGTCGCCGGGGTTGTCGCGAAATTCGTCGAAGGCCTTTTTCTTACGGTCCGTGTCATTTCTCGGGTCGCTGTAGATGACCCACTGGTTGAGATCCTCGTCGATCTCGTATCCGTAGACCACCACCACGTGTCCAGTCTTCTCGCGGTGATTGTTCCACCAGACGATCACCGGTCTGCCCCCATCGATCTCGGCCATCAGTGCTCCGAAAGATATGGGGTCGTCGATTTCTCGTGCCTTGACTCCATAGTTGTCGAGCGGCCCCTGGTCGCGGAGACCGGGGATGAATTTCTGCCACCATGGCTGGCTCGGATCGTCCCCGACGGCGTGAGGTCGATTACAAAACGACCCCTTCGCCGCCCTGGGCAGGCAACAGTCCGAGCGCCCGAGGGTTTGGTTGACAAGCTCGCACTGATCGATCGATTCGCCGGTCAGCACGTCGATGACGGCGGACGAGACGGCCGCCCAGCACCAATTGGATTGTGCCTGCTGACGGGGGTTGTAGCTCTCGATAACTTTCTGCCCGGCTTCGTCCGTGGGAGGAAGGCGGGCGGCACACTCCAAGAGCCCCGTACGGTGCTGCGTCAAGGCCCGCCAGAGCCAGTTGACGACATGGCACGCGGAGGCCCCGGCTGATCGCTTGCGGATCCCCGGCTCGAAGGTGACCCCCAATTCGGTGGTCAGGAAGGTGCGCTCCGATTGCGGCAGATCGAGCAGCTCGACGTCGTCCATGGCATCGTAGTCGCCGCCGATGGCCACCCAGGCCCATCGGCTGTCCTGGCGCGGGTTGTTGACGGTGAACCGCCAGATTCCCGCTTCGGGCTCTGCCACGTGCAGGGCGACGAGCCTCCCATCTCGCCAAGTTCCGGTGAAGCCCGGAGCGGCGACGACCTCACCGGTGGAACGGGGATTTCTGGAATGGGACGGAGGATAAACGGAAAAGCCGATCGAGTCTTCTAGACCTCCACCTTGCCGCCCGAGTAACGAGACGGAAAGATATTGGTCGTCCTCCAGGACCTCGAAGGAAGTCATGCTACCCGGTTTCAGGGGATGCCCGTACGCCTCGTCGGTCCGCACCTCGAGGCGGACGTGCTCGAAATTCGACACCGAGAGACCCACGGCCTTCCGCCGGCACACATAGTGCTTCTTCGGGTTGTCGGCAGACTCGGTGCAGTGGTCCCCTTCCCAGGAACCATTGTGGTAGTGCCCTTCGAGCACGAAACAGTCGCGGCTCGCCTGATTCCACTCTAAGTGATCGGGCCGGAAGTCGAATCGTGACCCGTCGCTCCAGGTCATCTGCCCTTCGTGATCCCGATCATGGAGGCCGATCCAACAATCATCGAGATAGTTGCACCCTTCGGCCGCGCAGCGAGCAAAGCAGACTCTTTTGGCGATGGAATTCTCGTCCGCGGAGTGGATACTCGCCAGGTGAGCTCCTCTCACGCGGCATTCGTTCTCGGCCTCGGGCCAGGTGGCGGGGTTATCCGGCCGGAAGAATTCGTGCCCGCCGAACGTCAGACGATCCTGGGCGAGCACCGACGCGGCCACCAGGGCCAGACCGACGACAAGACTCGGGACCTTCCCATCTCTCGTTTTCATCTCCGTCTCCTTTTCCCAGCTTTGAATCCTTCTGCGCTTCTCCTTTGCAAACGCAGACCCGACCCAAACGGGGCCACCTTTCCGAGCACGGCGATCCAGGAAAACACCATTCTCTTTATTCCCAGGAGACGGCAACGAGAACGTCCAGCCGGGGATTTCCTGATTGCAGTCGATATTCCCATCTTCTATGCTCTATCTCGTATCCTATTGCGTTTAATCTCGACTCCGTGTCTCGTCTCTGACACGTGTCGCTACCGGCAGGTCCCGCCATCGGCAGGTCTTGCCCGGGGCCCAGTGTCAGACAACCCATGTCGCCTTGGTGGATCCATCCACCCGGGCTTCACTTCAGGAGCACTATCAATGTGTGAATCTCGAAACGCTATCAAGTTGTGGGTGTTTGCTCTCCTGCTCGGACTGACGGTGGGTATCGCCTACGCCGATGACGCCTCCACCCACGAGATGGGCCTGGATCCCAGCAACCAGCCCGTGACGGAAAGCTTGGCGACTGACCTCGCCGACGACTCGAGCTCGATGGTCGACACCAAGAGCCTCGAGCCCGTGACCGAGCCGAGCTGCGATACAGACACGTCCATAGCGGAAGCTCTCGGCATAGATTCCCCGCTGTCGGTGAGTGCCTCGTTCGGCTGGACGTGTGGCCCTTGCAGCATCAGCGCCTGTGCCGGTCGGCCCGTTGGAACGCCGTGCGGCTTCAACAAATGGTGCGTGGTGACCACCATCTGTGCGACCCAGCCCTATACGGATCGATGCGTCTGCGGCACCGATCACGCCTGAGCTAGCCGAAGGCAGCACGCTTCCGAGCAGCGAAGTGTGCTGCGAGGCTGCCCTCTCGTCGATTCAAACGTCTCAGCATCAAGAAGGCCCAGGCTGATTTCAGCCTGGGCTTTAGCATTCAGCATAGATCCGTGACGGCGAGCCGTCACGCCCCTGAGAGCCTCAAGGGCGAAGCTGGTTTCCCGCGCCCCAGGCCAGGGGCGAAAGGAAGCTCGTAGTCGGGCTGTGATTCAGAAAACGGCTCGATGACGCCTTTAGTCTTGAAAGTCACAGCCACCGTGACCTGTGGCTGAAATAGGCGCGGCTCGTTGCTCACTTATTGGTGTCACCTCCCGTTTTCTACTTCTCGAGCCCTTTCGGAGGAATCATGCGTTTGCCCAGTCTGAAAAAGCTGATCGACCTTGGCGTTGCTTCATCGATGCTCATCTGTATCTCGAGCCCTGCGGTGGCAGCGCCCCAGGCATCTCAGACGTCCCGACCGTCAGCGACCCGAGACCTGGCGAGCGCGGTTTCGGCCGACGCTCAAACCGTCGATCACTTGACGGAGATCCAGAACCTAGTGGATCGCCATCGGCGGTCGGCCCTGTGGCTGCTGAACGCTTGCTCTGAAGGGGATTCGATTCGGGCGAGCTCGCTCTATGGCTGTGGCCGAAGCGAGCAGATTTTGCTCCGGGCCGCCACGGAGCTGCTGCGTCTAGAAGCCCATCTCCGGGACGTCGAGGCGAGGTTCTCCGGCGCCGAGGAGCCGTCGAGCAAGATAGCCCGACGCTATCGATCGGTTTGGGATTCGACGCAAATGGCGCTGGCGGTCTTGGAGGCGGTCAAAGATCCGGCGGCCCGCTCGACGCATTGGAGCCGCATGGCGCGATCGGCCTCGGATCAACCGTCGAAGGCCGACGCCCACATCGGCGGTCGTGTGACCGACACGCAGGGGAATCCGGTGGCGGGCGTTGTCGTGCATCTCTATTTCGATCAAGAGAAGTTGCCGTATGCCGCGGCGGTCACCGACGAGCTCGGCGAGTACGAGATGTCGGCAGCAGCGGGCGGACCGAGCTATTTGAAAGTGCTCGGAGGACGTCGCTACCTGGACGGTCTGTGGGGAGGCGTCGCGTGTGACCACACCGTGCCTTGCGCGCCCACGGACGGCTCGCCGTTGGTGTTCGAGCCCGGGCAAACGACCGTCACGGCGGACGTGAGGTTGCTCGGCGGCGCGATCATCGGTGGCCGTGTGGACGATGCCGTCTCGTCGGACGGGCTGCCCAATGCCCGGGTGACCCTCTACGATCCGGCCGGCAACTTGGTGGAAACGGCCTTTACGGACGCGGCCGGTCGCTATCGTTTCACCGGTTTGCCGGCGGGCTCTTATCGAGCGACCGCCGACTTGAGCGGTTATGCGACCCAGCTCTACGACGGCATGGCTTGCGGCGTCGGCTGCGATCCGACGACGGGCACGCCGATCGACGTGGCGCTCGACGGCACGGCGGTCGTGGACTTCGCTCTGGCGCTCAAGGGCTCGGTCAGCGGCCGGGTGACCAACTCCCAGACCGCTCAGCCACTGGGCTTCGCGGCCGTGACGATTTTCGATGCCGCAGGCCAATTCGTAGATAGCACGGCGGTCGACGGCCAAGGTGAGTATCGCTTGGGCGGGCTCGAAGCCGGCACTTACTATCTGCGTGCCCATACCGTGATCGGTTATATGACCGAGCTCTACGACGACATCCCTTGCCATCAAAGCGCTTGTGACGTGACCACCGGCAACCCCGTCGTCGTCGGTGAGGGTGCTCAGATTCCGGACATCGATTTCGGACTGGAACAGCTGGGGCAAATCCAATTGTCGGTGCAGCGGACGACGGACGGCAGCCCGGTGGAATTCGCCTTCGCCACGCTCTATGACGAAGATGGAGATTTCGTCGATTCAGTGGCCACCACACCGGACGGAGTAGACTTCTTCGTCGACCTTCTCGGCACCCACTTCATGGTCATCGAAGCGGACGATATCCGCCTGGTGCCCGAGCTCTACGATTCCATGCCCTATGCATTCGGCGTGGACCCCACCACGGGCACACCGATCCCCATCGGTCTAGGCGACGTTTTTGAAGCGAACGTAGCGCTCGAATCTTGGGCGACGATCGCCGGCACGGTGACGGATTCAGCAGACGATTCACGCCTCGAAGGGGTGGAGGTCGGGCTCTATGACGACGGCGGCGAGCTGGTCGCCTCCGAGCTGACCGATGACGGCGGTCGCTATCGATTCACGGGACTGCCCGCCGGTGAATATAGGGTGCGGATCGACTCCAGCCCCCATTATCGGCCCGAGCTGTGGCAGGGCGTGACCTGCGACGAGACCTTTCAATGCAATCTGAGCAACGCCACTCCGATCGACGCGTCCCTAGACGAACATGTCCAAAACATCGACTTTCCCCTCGAGCGGTTGGGGCGCGTCGAAGGGCGCATCGTCGATTCCGTGACCCTCGAGCCGATCGAAGGCCTCAAGGTGCGTTTGAGAAGCGACCCGTTCGACACCAACCGCCAGACCGAAACCAATTTCGACGGCCGATTCGTCTTCGACGATTTGTCGACGGCCGACTACCGGCTCTGGACCGACGCCAACGGCTCCCATGTCGATGAAGTTTATGACGACGTGCAATGCCCACCCGGCAGTGGGTGTGATTGGCAAGCCGGCGCTTTGATCCCGGTGGCCGTCGGCGACCCAACCGTATCGTTGTCGATCATCCTCGATCCCGTGGCCCGGATTACTGGACGGATCACGGACGCGGCCAGTGGCCTCGGCCTCGCCGCTCCGGGCACGGTTCGCGCCTACACCATAGACGGCATATTGCTGGCCACGGAATTCCTCGACAGCGATGGCTTTTTTGATATCCGGGGCCTGCCCGCCGGTGAGCTGCGGGTGGCGGCACAATTCGACGGCTACCGGCACGAGGTGTGGAACGACCGGCCGTGTAGCCTCGATCCGGTGCCGATTTGTGACCTGCCCGGCGGCGATCCGGTGGTGACCACGGCCAGCAACACGGTCGAAAACATCAACCTGGCACTGCAGGCCTACGGCTCGATCAGCGGCACCGTCACCGATTCCATCGAGGGCACGGGCATCGAGGTGGACGTGGTCCTCTTCGACGCCTCCGGCACGGAGCTGCGCACGGTGGAAAGCGACGAAAACACCGGCGGCTACACCCTCATGGGCGTGTCTCCCGGCGAGTATCGGGTCGGCGCCCGCGGCGATGTTCACATCGATGTGATCTACGGAAGCTTACCGTGTGAGTCGGGTTGCCAGGTGGCCGACGGCACACCGGTCACGGTCGGCCTCGGCGAGATGGTGGGCGGAATCGATTTGGCGCTCGACTTCGGGCCGGGCGTGCGTGGTCGCGTCACCGACGAAATGGGAGCGCCTTTGAGCGGTGTTACGATCGATTTCCGACGGGTCTCCGACCCCGAGCTCTGGCTCAGCACGATCACCGACGCGTCCGGACGCTATCGCCTGCCCCTCGACACCGACGACAGCTACTACGTGGCCACCGACGCCGCCGAGCCGCTGGTCGATCAAGTCCACGAAGATATTGCTTGCCCGGCCGGCCCGGCGTTCCTCGGGCTCTGCGCCATCGAGGACGGCAACCCTGTGCAAAGAACCGTAGACGGACCCGCGATCGTGGTTGATTTCGAGCTCAGGCAGCAGCAGATCTTCTTCGATGGATTCGAAACCGGCGATGTCACCGCCTGGTCCTCGGCGACCCCCTAGCCTGAGCCGGACGATGGTCGCCGCCCCGCCACGGTAATCCATCGCGGCGGGGCTCGTCTTACGGACCTTCAGCGGCGGCTTTGGGTGCCTTGACATCGTAAGCGTGCAGCACGTCGCCGTGGCGGATGTAGAGCACGCCGTCCTCGATCACCGGATGAGCCCAATGCTGGCCTTCACCGGCTTTCATCTTGAATTCACTGATCACGCGGAAGTCTTTAGGGTCGGGATGGACCAACAGCACATCGCCGCTTTCCACATAACCGTAGAGCAGGCCGTCGGCGTAAACCACCGCGCCTTTGCCCACCCGCTTGAGGGTCGCCGAGACCTTGCCGGTGTCTAGATCCAGGGCGTACCAGGACTTCTTCGACGCCGCTCCGTAGATCACCCCGTCCACCAGCACCGCGCCACCGTGGTGGATGTCGAGCTCCGCTTCGGTCCACACCTCCTTCACCGATTTACCGTCGTCGGCCAGCTTAAAGGCCTTACCGCCTTGGTCGTAGCCGTGGGAGACGTAAATCATGTTGCCTTCGAAGACCGGCGAGGTGGAGTGGATGTCATAGGTGGCAGGAAAGTCTTGGGTCCAGAGCACTTTGCCACTTTGCGGATCGACTCCGACCAATTGCTTCTGCACCAGCGTGATGATCTGGCGAATCTTGCCGTTGTCGAACATCACCGGCGCACAGTAGGCGGAGACGTCCGACAAGCCCTTCGTGCGCCAGACCAGCTTGCCGGTCTTCTTCTCCAGGGCGACCAAAGAAGCGTTCTTGCCGCCGGCGGTGAAGATCACCCGGTCGCCGTCGATCAGCGGTGACTCCGAAACGCCGAAGTAAATATTCTCACCGCCGTATTCCTTCAGCAGATCCTTCTGCCAAACGATTTTACCGTCGGCGAAATCCAAGGCGATCGCATGGCCCATGGAGGTGTGGATGAACACCAGCTCACCGTCGGTCGATGGAGTCGTCCGGCTACCGGGGTAACCGTTGCCGCTGTGCTCCTTACCGAACGGAGTCTTCCACAGGAGCTTGCCCTCGAGGTCAAAGGCCAAGACGCTACCCTGCTGCTCCACAGAGCCGGTGGTGAGAATCTTGCCGTCGGCAATCGCCAGGCTGGAATAACCTTCGCCCAGACCTTCAGCGGCCCACAGCAGCTTCGGCCCGTTCTCCGGCCAGGATGTCGCCAACCCTGAAGCGTCGAAGATGCCGTCGCGATCCGGTCCTCGGAAGGTGGGGCTATCGGCGAAAGCAACGGCGGACGTCAGGTTGAGTGACAGGCAGAGGATCGAGGCGAAGAGAAGGCGGTCTGGACGCATGGTCGGCTCCATCAGATTTGAGATTCGGTATTGGGTGTTGAAAAGAATTTTCAGAAGCTACTACGCACGGACGCGACCAAGGATGTCGTTTTCTTGTAAAGCCTGTGCAAAACCGATCTCACCGGGCTACCAGAATCGCAGAGATCACCCGCTGCTCATGTCCCCGCCAACTCGCCCCCGCGATGGTTCGACATCGAGGACGGACGAGCCTTTGACAGAATCCCCGACTCGTGTATTTTCGTCCTATGAAACACACACGATCGCTGGGGCGCCACGGATGGCCGGTCGGTTGGGCGCGGAAACATTGGGAATCGTAACCATGACGTACAAGGGCCCGGTCTGCCGGCGGCGGCGCCGTAGCGACGAATCGAAATGAGCACGTCGAATGAGCACGGCGAAATGAGCACGTCGAATGAGCACGGCGAAATGAGCACGGCGAAATGAGCACGGTCCGCGTCGCGCTCGCGAACATCCGCGCGCCTGAGACCCCGAACGAGTCCGTCCAGCTTGCGACCTCGGCAGTCGCCGAGGCGGGCAAACGGGGTGCGAGGGTCATTTGCTTCCCCGAATGCTTCATTCCTGGATATCGATGGCCGAGCGCAAAAGCACCTCCGCCCGACCCTCAATTCCTCAAACGAGCTTGGGCACAGGTGGCGACCGCTGCCAGGGCTGCCGACATCACCGTCATACTCGGCACGGAACGACTGACCGACCGCGGCCTGCAGATCACCGCCTGTGTGATGCATCCGGACGGCACGATTGCGGGTTGGCAAGACAAGGGACAGATCGACCCATCGGAAGAAGCCACCTATCCCGCGCTCGCCGAGGAACGTCGAATCTTCACCGCTGGACCGCTGACCTTCGGCGTGGCGATTTGCCACGAAGGGTGGAGGTATCCGGAAACGGTGCGCTGGGCGGCGCGCAGAGGCGCACAAGTCGTCTTTCACCCCCACGCGCACGTCGCCGAGCCCGGGAGCTATCGCCCCACCCAATTCGCGGATCCGAGCAATACCTTCCACGAGAAGGCGATACTGTGTCGAGCAGCTGAGAACACCTGTTATTTCGCCTCGGTGAACTTCGCAAGCGAAGGCTCCCCCACCACATCGGCCATCGCGAGCCCGGACGGAACGCTGCTGTGCTCTCAACCCTACGGCCAAGAGGGCTTGTTGGTCGCGGACCTCGACCTCAGCGCAGCCACCGGGCTGCTCGCCGCGCGATGCCGGACGTCACCACTTTAGAGAAGGAAGTCGTACGATGCGACGTGTCCACTTAAGCGTGGATCCCTCGGTGCCGGGTACGCCGGCTCACGAGCAGCCTCATGCGTTGGGTCAGGGTTCTTCGATCTCTCGGACCTCGGTTACCCAGAGGTCGCGCAGGTAGCGGAGCCGCGCTTGTTCTCGAGACCGATGGCGGCCTGGAAGTCGAGGGCGTCGGTGACCGAGAGGAACGCCGCGAAATTGACCGTGCCCGTCTCGACCCGACTCTCAATAGCGTCCCGCTCCTCGAGCCTACCCGGCGCCGGGTCGATCCTGTCGATCCCGGGCTCCCGGATCACCATGGCTCCGACACCCAGCGGGGCACCGATCCATTTGTGGAGGTTGAGCCCGACGTAGTCGGCTCCGAAGCCTACGACGTCCATGGGGACTTGGCCCCACGACTGGGCGGCGTCGACGACGACATCGACCCCGCGTGCCCGGGCCAGCTCAGTGATCTCACGGACGGGGTGGACGAGCCCGGTCTTGTTGTTGGCGTGGGTCACAAGGAGGAGCCGCGTCCGGGGGTGCGCGTCGAGGGCCGCTGCGTATGTGTCGGCGATTGTGTCGACGACGGCCTCGCCCGTGGCGGGCTCCGAGATCGCGAAAACGTCTCGCCGCCGTCGCTGTCCTCGCATTGGAGACGCACACAGGCTGAGCTATTATCGCCCGGAGGTCGAGACATAGATTGAAGAATACGATCGAGAACAATCTGAGAGTCTGGGACCGCGAGTATCCCTGGACCCGAGACGGTGACGAGTGGGACGGGCAGGCGCGTCTTTGCGGCCGGCCCTACGAGGCGTGGAAGCACTCCGTGGTCGAGACGTTCATCGCGCCGCACGTCTCGACGTCAACCGCCGTGCTCGAGATCGGGCCCGGCCATGGGCGCTGGTCGAAGGAGATCGTCGATCGCTGCCAAAAGCTGGTCCTGGCCGACCTCAGCCCTTCCTGCTTGGAGCATTGCCGCGGTGTGTTCGGAGATCGCGAGCACGTCTCCTATGTGGTCACCGACGGGCGCTCGCTCCGGGGAGTTGCCGATGCATCGATCGACTTCATCTGGTCCTATGACGTCTTCGTGCACATCGAGCCCGAGGTCGTCGCGGACTACCTGGCCGAGATGCGGCGGGTGCTCGTGCCCGGGGGTCGAGCCATCGTGCATCACGCGGGCCGCCGCCATGCCTTCTTGCCGCTACGAACGCTGAAGCGCTTCGGAGAGCGCGGAGCTCAGCTCTACAACCGCCTCAGCCTAGGGCGCCGCGACGAAGACGACGGCTGGCGCTCCGACATGTCGCGTCGGCGCTTCAAGGGGTTGGCGCGGCGCAATGGCTTGCGCATCGAGCGGCAGATCGATCGCTGGGGGCGGAACGGCGAATTCGGCGTGCCCCGCTATCGCGACGCGATCAGTCTTCTGCGCCGGCCGGAGGAGGATTCCCTCCCATCCGAAGCTCTCGCAAGGTCTGCTCAGAGCAATCCGGACACAGACCGTGGGTGAAGTTGGCCTCTGAGCGCTCTCCGATAAAGAGCTCGATCCGCTGCCAATAACCTTCGTCGTCGCGCACGTTTTTGCATCGGGCACAGATCGGCAGCAGGCCACTGAGAATCTTGACCTGCGCCAGACCCGCCTGAACCCGCTCTTCCAGCTCCTCGGCCCGCCGTTTCAACAGGCGGGTCCGGAGCTGGATCAAGACCCACACGATCATGCCCATCAGCAGCACCAACAGGGCCCGAAACCCAAAGGTTTCATAGAACCTCGGGGCGACGTAGAACCGCGTCTCAGCCGGCTCGCTCCAAGCTCCCCCAACCACACGAGCTTGAACGGAGACTTGCCATGCACCGGGTTTGGGATCGTCCAAGACGATGAAAGGCTCCCGCATGGGCTCCGACCAGCCGTCCCAATGATTGCCGCTGAGGCGATATTCGAGATTCCTGGGCACGAGCCACGGCGCGTGCCAAGCCAAGCGCACGGTGCGCTGATCCACCGGTACCTCGGCCACGCCGTCACCGTCGACGTCCGTGCTCGGACGCTGCCGCCATCGCACCTTGAGCTCCGGATTCGCGATTTGCTCGAGCTGTGAGTCGTAACGGGCGAGCGAAGCCATGGTCCCGACCCAGAGCACGCCGTCGGAGCCGATCCATAACCCCTGGTGATTGCACTCGTCCTCGATTAACCCATTGCTCGAGCTGAACCGCTCCGCGCTGCCGTTTCGGATCCGAGCGACTCCGGCCAATCCACACACCCAAATTCCGTCATCGCCCGCCGACACCATTTCGAAAACGGTGTGACCGGGCGTGCCGCCTTCCCATTTCCGACTGCCCCCTGCGGACCAAATACCGATGCCTCCCACACCCCCAACCCAGACCTCATCTCCAACTTCCAGAAGAGCATTGACGCGGGTGGGAAGATCCTTGGCCTCGTGGGGCGGCAACGGCTTCAGCTGTTGGTCGACAAATCGGAGCACTCCGTGCCCGGAGATCCCCAACCAAAGCTCTCCAGGCCCTCGCCAAAGGATGTCTCGAATATTGCCTTCGGGAATTTGCTCGTTGATGATCTGCTCGGGCAACCACTGCTCATCGACGTATCGGTACAAGCCGGACGCCGAGGTGAGGAGATACCAGCTACCCGACGGGCTGCGGCGAAAACCATTGGCAAAGCCGTGCTGAAGCTTCAAAACTTGCCGAAACTCACCGCCCCGCGATTCCCAGACCCCAAAGCGGCCCGCTGCCCACAGGACTCCCGGCTCGGGCTCCACCACAGATCGCAGGTCTTCGGTCAAACCGTCGGCGCGGCCGAATTGACGCACGGTCTGCCCACGGATGCGCCAAAACCCGCGATCGTAAACCACCGCCAGCACATCGCCGTTTTCGGTGCCCGAAATGCCGAAGACCTTGACCCGCTCCTCCCGATGGTGCCCTTGCCACTCCGTGCGATGGGACCATTGCTCGCCAATCCACTGCTGCAAGCCGTGCCCGTTGAAGGCGATCCAAAGGCTGCCGAACGGATCCGCCAGGAGGTCCAACACACCGTCGGGGAAGAGACCGTTGCGGGGACCCAAGAGCGTCCAATCGCCGACCTCACGACCCACAGCGAGCCCACCCTGAGCGCCGCCCGCCCAAATACGGCCCCGCAGATCGACCTCCAACGTGCCGAACCGCCCTCCTTGCCAATCCTCAAGGACCACCTCTTGCCAGCCGCCCTCGCCGGTGGTGTGAAAAAGCCGCCCCTCAAAGGTTCCGATCCACCAATGGTCGCGGACTTTCAATGCGGTCGAGATCGCCCCGGGGGCTTCGGGCACTACCTGTCGCCACTCACCTCCCTCATCCCTTCGGAAGATGCCCGTGTCGGTCGCCATCCACACCCGCGGACCGTCCAATCCGAGGCGGGAGATCCGTCCCTGCCCCTCCGCAGGTCCGAGCTCTTGCCAACCGCCGTCCGGCCCTCGCCAAAGGGAAGAGCGCCCTTTTAGATCGAGTCGCAGGAGGTGCCCATCAGGAGACATCAGCAGTTGTACGCAGCCTCCAGGCGCGGACAAGCGCGACCAGACTCGACCGTCGAATGCGAAGACCTCTTCGGTCGAGCCGGCGTAGATGGTGCCGTCCGGATCCTCCGCCAAGGCCCGAATCCCCAAGAATCCGGGCCCCTCGGGATCCGACACATGGCGCATGGTTTCACCGTCGAAGGTGGCCAAGCCACCGAGGGTGCCGACCCACAACACACCGTGACGATCGACCAACAAAGAGACCGCCGTCGACTGCGGCAGCCCCGACCCCACTTTGCGCACAAATGAACGAAACGACTTCACCGGCGCCGCGTCGTCCACCACTCTCCCAACCTGCTGAGCCGACACCGGAATTCCGATGCTTGCCCAGAACCCGATAAGAATCATCAACCCGAAGGCTCTAAGAAAAACCATAGGGCTCAATTTATCATTTCGTGAGCGTGCCTGGTTGGGGAGAACCGACGGCTATCCTCAAAATGAGGATCTCGCCTTTCGGGCTCAGACCAGATTCAACTGGGGCAGATGCTCAAAGTGCGCGTCCCGTGTGTAGAGCGCGAGCCCATGCTCGAAGACCAGAGCGGCGATCCAGAGATCGTTGGTCGGAATCGGGGTGCCCTGGCGTCGCAACTGGCGGTAAAGCGAGGCGAAAGATCGAGTCGTCGCGTCTCGTGCGTAGAGAATCTCAATTCCTGGTTTCATCAGAAAACGCTGTAGGACTCGTTCATTCTCACGCCCTCGCCGGCTGAGAGAAAAACCTGCTCGAAGCTCGGCAAGCACGACGAACGGCAGATGGACGGACTCCGCCTCCTGGATCAACGTGACGGTTTCTGGATCTCCGTCGCAAAGATCCCGGTAGCGATTGGTATCGAGCGCGATTCTCAAGAGGTGGAATCCCAAAGATCCGGATCGATTCGACGCTGATCCTCGAGCGCGGCGTCGATCTCAGGGTCCTCCACCCAAGCACCGGCGATATCGCTCAAGTCTCGCCGGGCTATCGGACGGTCCGTCAGCCCCGCGCCGTCAAGGAGGGCATCGATCGCGGTTTCATTGAGACTCTGTCCGCGCTCCCGAGCCCGCTCCCGAAGCACACGATCAAGATGAGGCGGAATGTTGCGTATCGTGTATTGCATGCCTGCACTGTATGCACGCCTTGCCTGCAAGTCAACCATTCAGACCTGCTTCAAAGCAGGCGCCACCGGCGTCCACCGGGACGCCGGCAGGGTCCACACCCGCTACCCGCGCACCCGCCGATCCAGACTGCGATATTGAATCGCCTCCGCCACGTGGGAGGCGCGGATGCGCTCTTCTTCTCCGAGATCCGCGATGGTGCGCGCCACCTTCAGGATCCGCGTCACCGCGCGGGCCGACAGATTCAATCGATCGAAAGCGGCGTCCAACAACCGTCGAGCGTCGCCGTCGAGCACGCAGAATCGACGCAACCCCTCGGGATCCATGGCCGCGTTGATCGGCGTGCCGCAGCCGGCACCGAATCGCCGTCGCTGAGCTTCCCGCGCCTTCGCCACCCGCTCCGCCACGGCCGCGCTCGGCTCCGACGGCGGACCCTTGAGCTCACGTAGGGTCAACGCCGGCACCTCCACATGTAGATCGATGCGGTCCAAGAGTGGACCCGAGACCCGTGACCGATACCGCTCCACCAGCGGTGGAGGACATCGGCAGTTATTGCGAGAGTCTCCGAGGTGCCCGCAAGGACAAGGATTCATCGACGCCAACAAGGCGAAACGGGCGGGGAAATCAAAACGAGCTCGGGTTCTGACCACCGTCACCCAGCCTTCTTCCAGCGGTTGCCGCAACGCTTCCAAGGTGTTGCGGTGGAATTCCGGCAGCTCGTCGAGAAAGAGCACCCCACCGTGGGCCAGGCTCGCCTCCCCAGGCCGCGGGATGGTTCCACCGCCCACCATGCCGGCCGTGGAGGTGCCGGGATGAGGGCTGCGGAAAGGACGCACCGACAGCAGGCGTGAAGGCGGCTCCTCGGCGACCAAGGAATGCACCTTGGTCACCTCGATGGACTCCGCCAGGGAGAGCGCGGGCAAGATGCCGGGCAGGCGTCGAGCCAACATGGTCTTGCCGGACCCGGGAGGACCGATGAAGATGAGGTTGTGTCCACCGGCGGCCGCCACCTCCAACGCCCGCTTCGCCCCTTCCTGTCCGCGGACCTCGCTCAAATCCGGCCCGCTTTCCAACACCTCCCCGACGATCGGCGGCACCCGCACCGGCTCGATCCGCGAGCCCATCAAATGCTCCACCGCCTCGGAAAGGCTGCGCACGGGAATCACAGGTACCTTGCCGAGCGCCGCCGCTTCCCCGGCATTGCAGGCGGGCAACAGAATCTCCTCGACCCCCTCCCGGCTCGCCATGTCGGCGATCGACAGCCCTCCCCGCACCGACCGAATGCCACCGTCGAGCCCCAGCTCGCCACAAAACAACCGACCGTCCAGAGCCTCTTGGGGCACATGTCCCAACGCGGCCAGCTGGGCCAAAGCAATGGCGAGATCGAGGTGATTACCCTCCTTCCTCAAGTCCGCCGGGGCCAAGTTGATCACCACCACCTTGGGCGGCATCTCAAACCCCGAATTCTTAATCGCCGAGCGCACCCGCTCCCGGCTTTCCTTCACCGACGCGTCGGGCAGGCCGACGATTTGCGTTTGTGGCAGGCCGTTGTGAATGTCGACCTCCACCTGGACAGGGCGAGCTTCCACGCCCCACGGAGTTGCGGATATGGTTTTTGCCAACATGTCATTGTTTTGACGGCAAAACGGTCGGCAATTCTGCGCGACAGGCAAATTGAATAACTCCTCAGCGCAGGACTGAAACCAATCATTCGCCTTATCTGCGAACGAAGCCACTATCAATGCCCCGAAATTTGCACTCCACCAGAGCTCATGGGAGTATCTTAGCCATGAAGGATGAAATCATCGAAGAGCTGTGGGCAGTCAAGGACGAGATCGCTGAGCAACATGGATACGATCTCGAAACCCTCGTCGCGCATCTAAACAGTAGCTCGGATGAGAATGAACCCCATCTCAACATCGGGGCCGCGGAATCAGCTGCCAAGCCAAGTCCTTAGATTGGGGGTAGCTCTCTCTTCAGCATCCAGTCCCGGATCCCAACAATTTTCGAAGAAAAGTCAATCGAGCTCAGAATTGACGGGTGTTTTTCCGTCCAAGACTCTATTGAGGCCCACTACTCTATCTACCGGGTCTCGGAAGGAGCTTTTGCGATGGCCGATCACCCGTCCCGTCCCCTACCCAACGACCCTCTCTCCGCCCTCAAGCGCCAGGCTCGCCTGCGACACTTGAGCCTGCGGACCGAACGCGCCTACGTGTCGTGGGTGCGCCGTTTCCTACGATTCCGAAGACAACGCCGGCTGCCCGACAACGCCCCGCTCCAAGACGGTCAGGTCGCCAGCTTTCTCAGCCAACTGGCCAACGAGCGGAAAGTCAGCGCCTCGACTCAGAACCAAGCCCTCTGCGGAATCCTCTTCTTCTGCCGTCACGTGCTTCAGCACGAGCTCGGCGAGCTGGACGTGGTGCGGGCGAGGCGTAAAACCAAGCTGCCCGTGGTGCTCAGCCGGAAGGAGGTCCAGCTCGTGTTCAAGCACATACCCAAAGGCCCTTCGCGTTTGGTCTTGGCCCTGCTCTACGGCACGGGCATGCGATTGTTGGAAGGCCTGCGGGTGCGGGTCAAAGACATCGATTTCGACCGCGAGCTGGTGGTGGTCCGCGACGGCAAGGGCAACAAGGATCGCATCACGGTCCTGCCCCAGGGATTGGTGCCCGCCCTGCGCCGGCAAATCCAATACGTAGAGGGTCAGCTGGCCAAGGCCCTAGAGGAAGGATATTCCGGCGTGGAGATGCCTTTCGCGCTCGCCAAGAAATACCCTCGAGCCGAGCACGAGCCGGCGTGGCAATACGTTTTTCCCGCGAGCCAACCGAGCCGATGCCCACGCACCGGCGCCCGACGCCGCCACCATCTGCACGAGCGCAGCGCACAACGCGCGTTCAAGAAGGCCCCCCGGGAGTCGGGCATTCCGAAAGCGGCAAGCTGTCACACCTTGCGTCACAGCTTCGCCACTCATCTCCTGGAAAAAGGTTGCGATATTCGAACCATCCAAGAGCTGCTGGGTCACAGCTCGGTGAAAACCACCATGATCTACACCCATGTGTTGAATCGAGGTGCCCACGGAGTGCTCAGCCCGTTTGACGATCTCTTCTAGAGATCTCCTCTTGCTCGCCCGGCTCGCCCCAGCCTCCACATATTGCTCCACAGCGAGCCGGGCGTGGTAAGTCATGGGTAGACCCGTTCGTACTTTGAGCCGATAAAGCGCTCGAATGTGTTCTTCCAGCAGAGCGGGTTGGTAAAAGCGTTTGCCTTCCATTTGCTTTCTCCTAAAGGGTTGTGAACCCATATATTTTACCACAGCGCAGGCCTCTCAAGTACCCAATCAACCTTTATATCAACATTATTATTGCGCTTCCGTCGAGTTTGTTATCAGACAAAATCCGGCGATTGCCTACCGAACGTCGCCGAGCTCGCCATGCTCCCGGCCTCAGCCCTTACCTGTAGGCTCATCAGTCTGCTTACCGTCAGCCGGAAGCGAATAAGTCACCCATAATCAACATATTACGGCGCTCGCACATAGCGAACGTTCGCTATGTAGCGTTGACGATGCGCCTGTACAGCGGGTAAAATGCTCAGCAGAAGAACTTGCAAGGAGAGGGATGTGCTCACGATCACCTGCCGTCAGGCTCGCAGACAATTTCGGTTCCGTAAAGTCAAGCATAGCTGGCCGGGTGGCCGTGTCGTCCACTCTAAGGTTGGACAGACGCTTCGCGACATGCCTCCGCTGCAAAATCTTTCTGAAACTGGACAGCCGACATGCCCATAACCGGCAACCGCACGCCATCGAAACGAAGCCGCTCCGACAGGGAAATTACGATATTTTTCTGATCTCGTGCAGAATTGACGTGCTTTTTGGCGTCCATTCTCAATATGAGAATGGACGTCAAAACTGTGCTTCGAGCCGGCTACCGCCGACTGACTCGCTTCCGCAAGCTGCCCGACCACCATCATCGTGCGGCATGGGCCGTGCTCGCCTGCCGCACCGCATCCATGGGCGCGCATCGGCGGGTCTGTCCCCACGGCCACGTCGAGGAGCTTCGTTTCAACTCCTGCCGTCATCGTTCCTGCCCTCGCTGTGGTCGCCGGGATTCAGAAACCTGGCTCGACCGCCAGCGCGATCGATTGCTGCCCTGCGACCACTTCCACGTGGTCTTCACCTTGCCTTCGGAGCTAAGACTGCTGTGGCGGTGGAATCCAAAGCTCTCCGGCGACCTGATGTTCGAAGTCTCGCGGGAAGTCCTGTTCAGCTTGCTGGCCGATCCAGATCATCTAGGGGCCAAGCCGGGAGTGATCACGGCGTTGCATACCTGGGGTCGAACCCTCGTTTACCATCCTCACGTGCATTGTTTGGTCACGGCCGGCGGCATCACACCGGACGGGCAATGGAAATCTTGCCGTCGCGGCTTGCTGCTGCCGTTGGGTGTGATTCGAAAGGTTTACCGCGGGTGCCTGCTCCGTCGTCTCGAAGCTCGTTTGCGAGCCGGCGCCTGGAAGCTGCCCCAAGGCATGCACCTCTGCGATGCGCTCCGGCTCCTGCGCCAGAGCGCCCGCAAGCGCTGGAACGTTCGGATCGAGAACCCCTACGAGCACGGCGAGGGGTTGGCGATTTACCTCGCCCGCTATTTGCGCGGCGGCCCCATCGGCAACTCTCGCTTGTCCGCATTCGACGGCGACCAGGTGACCTTTCAGTATCGCGACTTTCGGGAATCGAAGCGACAGGCGACCCTGCAGCTGTCGGTCGAGGAGTTTACCGGCCGTTGGCTTCAGCACGTTCCGATGCCGGGCCATCGAGTCGTCCGATCCTACGGCTTGTACCACCACGCGCTGCGAGAGTCCTTGGAGTCCTGCCGTCGCCATCTCGAGGAGCACGAAGGCAAGAAAACACCGCCCCGGCGGGAGAAAGAGCCGCCCTCTACCTGCTGCTGTCCGGAATGCGGAGCACAGCTGATCGTGGTCGAACGGGTGCCGTTCAGCCGGCTCGCTCAGCAGATGCCCGCCGACCGGGCACCGCCGTCGGAGGGATTCACGTGACCACCTCTCGGCAATGTCGGTTCTCCACAGTCG
>JAUIJL010000050.1 GCA_030431255.1 Thermoanaerobaculia bacterium
TGACCGTGCCGGAGGCGTCCTGGTTGGAGTAGGAAACCGTGCCGGTGACGTCCCAATCGATGCAGTTGGTGCCGTTGCAGGAGCCGGTGCCGCCACCGCCACCACCACCGCCGCCGCCACCGCCGCCACCGCCGCCACCAAGGGCGTTGGGCGGCAGGTTGGAGCCGAGATCGCTGATGATCGCTTCAATCGGCACACCGCGATTCGGGCAATTCGCACAATGGTGCAGGGCCACCACCAAGTGATCGCCATAACCCAGCACCGGCGAGCCCGAGCTGCCGCCTTGGGTATCGCAGTAATAACCGACATCGTTGCCGCTGCCGCCGCTGCAAGGAGGCTGGCTCTTGGAGAAGACCTCGCAATAGCCGCTTTGATCGCTGCTGTGGGTGGAGGTCACGCCGATTTGTTTGCCCCAATGGGCGGGATGCTGGGGAATGTAGATCCGCTCATTGACCACCGCGCCGGAGGCCCGCAGCTGCATATAGCCGTAGGTGCCGGTGGGATTGGTGGGCAGCTTGACCAAAGCGTAGTCGAGGGTCGCGTCGAGCTGGATCAGGGTAGCTTGGGTGGCCACCACCGTGCCGGAGCAGGCTCCCCAGCTGGCGCAACTGGTGGAGCACGAGGAGCCCTCGGCCATGAATTCGTAGTTGGTGTTGAGGGCGGTCGACGAATTGCCGATGCAATGCTCGTTGGTCATCAGATGGCCGTCGGAGCCGACCAACCAGCCCGTGCAAGCGCTGGAGCCGTTAAGCAAGAGACGGGCGACGGCTCTCGACTCGTTGTAGATATCCGCTTCGCTGCTTTGATAGCACTTCGCCCAGCCGTTGTTGTCGGAGCCGCAGATCGCTTTGGACGGAGGGGCCGACAGGTCATCGCCGAGGCCGAAGTCCACTTTCGACATGTCGAGGTGCGGGTAGCCATGGGCGAAGCTGTCGATTTTCACCGCCCCTTCCGGCACCGGAACTTTCGACCAAAGCTCGACCACCGCCACGTCACCGGGGATGTGGATGCCCCAAAAGCCTTCTTCGATCAAACGATCCGCCTTGCCGAAACCCGTGAAGGTCCAGGATCGGGAGTGGTCGGGGGCGCGGACGATCACCTCGGCGCCTTTGGGCAATGCGAAGTGGCTGAAGTGGGGTGCGATATAGCTGGCACCCGGCATGGTGAGATCCACTCGCCACACTGGACCTGACACTTTTTGTGACCCGGACCAGGCTTCGGACACAAATTCCAGCCGTACCTCGTCACCTACCTTGAAGGCTTGCAAGGCGTTTTCGTCCTTTTCGGCGCCCTTGACCTCGGTGTCCACCTCGGAATCCATCGAGAATTCCTCCGCAGACTCTTCGGTGGGTAACACCGTGTCGGCAGAAACCGCGGTCATCGGCAGCAAGAAAACCATCGTCACGAGAAAGGCATGCTTCATAGCAACGCTCCTTGGATGGAAGGGAATTCCCATGGCTCCGCCGGCTCGACACACCTCTCCTATGTGCCCGCCCAGCGCCACGATCTCGGACCTACGGGGGATCCGACACCGCGTCCATGGCGGCCTTTGCGAGGACGCAGCCATGGCTCAACCCTTCCGATTTTTGTTTCTGCAGGCAATATCATCAAAAATCGTGCCGGATACCCGACACCGCCCCTCAAGAAGCCTCGCGAGCTCTCCTAAGTCCGGTGCTCACTACATTTGTGGGATTTCATCAGCCACCACGGACGGCTCGCTCCACGGTCCGCATTCTCAGCTCTGAGAGCTCGGTTTTCTCAAGGCTGAGACACCCCGCGCACAAATTGCGGCACGGCACGGGTCTTGCTGCAAAGAAGAACGAGCGTGCAGAGATCACCGCTGATCTCGGCTCGCTCAACGGATTGCCGGCAACGGCTCGCCCCGATCACTCCCTTCGTTTTGGAGGCCGCTTTGAGCAAAAAACCCAACGGCGACTCGGCGCTACCCAGCTCCGCGGAAGATCCGAGCGCCGCGGCGCCCACGGGGGGCGAGACGGGCTTCATCGGTGGACCGGTCCGCCCATCACAACATCTAGTCGCCGAGAAATGTCCTCAAAAAAGGACGGGCTCAGCTCCTAAATTCAGGAGCCCGCCGCCCATGACCCTGGAGCAAGCCGAGGCGGTGCTCGTCCGCCAAGCACTGGCGAAACACGGAGGCGACCTGCATCGAGCTGCCCATCAGCTCGGCCTCTCACTCGAAGATTTGCAAGCCAAGATGAAGCTCCTCGGGCTGTAATCGAAGATCAGGCCGGTTGGGTATACGCTTGGCCCTCACTTCGACGGGATGTCGCCTGATCGACACCCGACCGTCACCAGCTTTGAGGAGCCAACATGCGCGCTTTGATGTGTCAAAAATTCGGATCCTTCGATTCACTCCGCCTCGAAACGGTCGAAGACCCGAGCCCGGGTCCGGGGGAGGCGCTGATCGACGTCCGTGCCGCGGGGCTCAACTTTCCGGATCTGCTGGTGGTCCAAGGCAAATATCAAGTGCGTCCCGATCTACCTTTCACGCCCGGTGGCGAGTGCTCGGGGGTAGTCTCGGCTCTCGGCGAGGGCGTCAAACACTTGAAAGTGGGCATGCCGGTGATCGCCATGGGCTTGGTAGGGGCCTTCGCCGAAAAAATGGTGGTCAACGCCAAGAGCGTCGTGCCGATGCCCGAGGGTTTGGATTTCGAAACCGCCGCCGGCATCGCGATCACCTACGCCACCTCCTACTACGCCCTCAAGCAACGGGCTCGGCTCCAATCCGACGAGACCTTGTTGGTGTTGGGGGCCGCCGGCGGAGTGGGTTTGGCGACGGTCGAGCTGGGAAAGGCCATGGGAGCACGGGTGATCGCCGCCGCCAGCACCGAGGAGAAGCTCGACGCCGCGGTCGCGGCCGGAGCCGACGACCGGATCAACTACAGCGAGCAACCCCTCAAGCAAGCGGTGAAGGAGCTGACCCAAGGCCGGGGCGCGGACGTGGTTTACGACCCCGTGGGCGGCGATTTCTCCGAGCAAGCCCTGCGCGCCACGGCCTGGAACGGTCGCTTTCTCGTGGTGGGTTTCGCCGCCGGCGATATTCCCAAAATTCCCCTGAACCTAGCTCTGCTCAAGGGCGCGGATATCTGTGGTGTTTTCTGGGGATCCTGGACCGAGCGCGACCCCAAGGGCTCCCAAGCCAACTTCCTCGAGCTCAAGCAGATGTTCGAGAATAAAACCCTCAACCCGCGCATCACCACCTTCGGCCTCGACCAATATCAAGAAGCGTTCGCAACCCTCGCGGAACGACGGGCGATCGGTAAGGTGGTCTTGAAGACCTCCTCCTAGGCAGCTCCACAAGGTCACACCTGACGTAGGGGCGAAGCTCCGCAAACCGACGCCGGCCTCAAACGGATCGAGGGCTCTGGATCGCCCCACGATTTCGCGCGCGCCAGGGCTGCTAACATTTCTGGCCACACAGACTGATCTACGAATTCGCCCGATTTGTGAAAGACGCCGACCCAGGAATTCATAGTGAGGACACCTGAAGACCACGGCCTTTGGCTGGCTGAGAGCTTGCTGGCACAGCTACGCGAAGACATCAAGCGGTTCTCGGCGAGGGAAGCCTTCAAGGTCGACACGGCCATTGGCCGCGGACCGCGATACTTGAGGCGTGTTGCTGCCGCGAACCTCCGCCTCCACGAGACGTTCTCGGCGATTCGGTTTCTCGGCTTTGCTCCTTTGGAGTATTTCGAACGCCTGGCCCAAGACAAGGCTCTCATTCCGACTGGAATTCCCGGCTTTCTGAACCGGCTGGGACCACCCGATACAAGCTGCCCTTTCTCGGAGCTCGACACCTTCGAAACGTGGCTGCGCAATGTAGAGCTCAGGGAGCCTGCGCCCTACTACCGTTTCGATGTCGAAGCGCAGCTGAGCCTTGCGGGCTTTGATCCAAATCATCTCGATGTGCTGGCTCAAGCGAATAGCTTGTTATCCATTTTCGGCCGCAACCGGCCCGGTCTTGTGGGTAGCCAAACGGCGAAATCTCTATTGAGGAGCTTGGTCCTCATCTCGGAGGCATTGCTCGAAGAAAACCACATCGCCACCGCCTGCCGAACCACCGATTTGGGATTTCTGCTGGAAGAGCGGATCGGCGATGTGAAATGGCGCGTTGCTCTCTTCCGGGTTGCGGCCCGGCTGTGCGGGCGCTTAGGGCACCCCCAAGACGCAATTTGGTGTCGCCAGGAAGCCATGCTCTTGGGATTGCTGGCCGCCGACTTGGAGGCCGTGGAAAGTGATCGCCGGTTTTTGCAGCAGTTTTCCAAACAGCACCTCTCGGCAAACGAAGCCCACCCACTCGGAGCCCGAAGCAGTTGGGTTTCCGCCGGTAAGCGAGATGCGGTGGCCGCCATGAGGGCCTTGGTTTCGGAGCGCGCCGCGGCCGAGTGCTCAGCCGCCGAGCTCGATCGCGTGCTCGGTGCCCGAAACGCGTTTTCAGGCGCTTTGAATCGCAATGAGCCCGTGACCGTCGCGAGCTGGGGGCGATTGCTCGTAAAATTGGGCGTAACGCCGACTCAAGCCGTCAGAAGGGCTTGCCTTGCGCCCCTACCCGTGGGAGCTGGGCGGTTCTTCCACGGTTTGAAGGAGACCGGGCCGCATAGGGAACGGTTCCCTTTTCAAAGGGAGCTGCTCAGTTGGGCGACCGCGGTTTCGATTTCTGAGGCGGGCCAGGGGCCGGCTTTTCCGGATATCCCTACCGAAACCGCCCCTGAGCAAGCGTTTGATGAGGCGATTCAAGGGTTGGAAACCGTTGCAGCACAAGCCCCTGATGCCCTACCGGAGCGGGTAGCACGTCTGGTGTGCCGGGAGCTGATTCGAGTTTCCTACCATCTGAGGACTTTGGGCCTGCGGAACGACGCCGCCGATTTTCTCGACGTCGCCTTCAGCCTGGCGGGCCGCTGGGAACCGGATGCACTGCTGGGCCTCGCCCAGAGAAACGGTGGGGCGGTTTCGATCGTTTAGGCGCGGCTCGGCTGGCCGATATCGAGCTCGGCGCCGCCTCGGCCGAGGCGCGCAAGCGGCCGAGCAATCCCGGAGTGGCCTATCGGGTCATGACCCTTTTCGGCGCTTGGGCCGCCACCCGGCACTCGCTGGGCCTGCACAGGAGGGCCCAGAAGGCC
>JAUIJL010000006.1 GCA_030431255.1 Thermoanaerobaculia bacterium
CGTCGGCGATGCAGCCGCCGATCAAGGTGCTGGGACGCTTGAGCGCTAGGCGGAAACGGTAGACCTCTTGGTCGCTCAATCGAATCGTCGTGAGGTGGCTTTTGGTCTCTTGGACCACCGAGCACGGCAGACCCCAGGGGCCCGAGGTCGCTGGGATTTGCCAGCCGTCGCCCGGCGGACGGTTGTTTTGGTAGAAGCCTTGTCGGATGTCGAGGGTCCAGCCCACGCCGAAGTCGCCCAGTCGCCGGTCGCGGCTGTCGTAGGTGCGAAGAATACGAATGTCGAGGCCCGACAAGGGGATCTGCAGGTCCACAAAGCTGAGGGTGAAGTGGCCGATTTTCATCTGCCCATCGACGACGACGGAAATGCGGTCCTCGACGATGCGTCCCAGGCTGTCCGTCGCTTCGAGCCTGAGCTCGTGCAGACCGTTGAGCAGCAGGGTCGGGTCGAAGCCGGCCAGCTTTTCGCCCGCCCGAGGCTGGGATCCGCGAGCCAGCTCCTGCCAATCGGTTTGGCCGATCAGGCGATCGGTGGAACCGATCAGACGGCTCGACACGCGCCAGAAGTCGAGCATGGGGCTCGACACGTTGCCCAGTAGGTCCGTGGGCTCGGTGACCTCGGCGAGGTCGAGCGGTGTGGTGAACGCGACCGTCGGGGCGTCGCCTTGGTTGGGGACCTCCAGGGTCACGTCCTCGGTCACGAGGATCCAATAGCCCTTGCCGACCTCAAACGTCTGGAGGTCGTTGGCCCAATCCGGCACGGTGACGTCGTGGATGGCCCAGGGGTCCTCGGCGTCGGACGGGTCGTAGCCGTAGACCATCCGATATTTGCCCTGGATGACTTGGAGGGCCGTTTTGATGTGACGGTTTTGACCTGCCGGAAAGCCGATCAGATTCCAGCCCGTGCAGAGCTGCCATGAGCTGGTCGAGGGTAGCTCGTCGTTGGACGGCAGGACGCCGGCTGCGGTGGCGTGGAGCCAGAGTCCTTGGGTCGGGTCGATGTTGGTGAGGGTGGACTCGGACGGATTGGCTGGGTCGTAGACTTTCCACTTGTCGCCCGAGGAATCGCAGGCGTCGTAGAACCAGACTTTCGAAGTGCTGCCGGCGATAGGTGCGAAGACGTCGGACGGGGTGCTCGGGGTCGGCGTTTCGGGGATGGAGATTAGATTCCACGACGGTAGGAACGGGATCGAATCCAGATCGGCTTTGGCGAAGACCGTCGTTCCGGTTGGGGTGCGGCCGGCTGAGGTGCCAGGCGTCTCAGAGCCGGGCGTTTCGGAGACGCCGAAGCTCGGGGGTGACGGTGGCGTCGGACGTTCCGTCGGTTCTTGGACGGCACCGAAAACGGTGGTCGCCAGGGCTGCCGAGATAAGTGCCAGGCGCTTCGCGGGAGCCTGGCGCTTCGCGGGAGCCTCTTTGGGCGGTGCCAGGCGTTTCGACGGGGCCTGGCGTTTCGACGGGGCCTGGCGTTTCGACGGGGCCTGGCGTTTCGACGGGGCCTCCGTTTTGGATATCACCACTGGTGCCGGGCGTTTCGTCGTCGACGGAAACAACCCTTGCAGATCGTCCAGGTGCTCGGCGAGCTTTCGTTCAATTCTTGCCTGCTCCCGGGCTTCTTCGTCGGCTTCGGCTTGAAGACGGGCCTCGGCCGCTTGGCGGTCGCCGGCGATTTCCTGAAGTGCGAAGATCGGCGGACCGTAGAGGATCATCCACAGGCAGAAGAGCTGCACGGCGAAGCGCTTCGTGGCAAGACCCACGGTCGATGCTCCGGATTCACTCATGGCGTGCCCAACATCAGACCGACGATCTCCTTCATCAGCTTGCCGGCTACGGTTGCGGTAACACCGGGCTCGCCGTCTGGTCCGGCACCGGCGCCCACGTCTTGGGTGGGGTTGTATTCCACCAAATCCGCGCCGACGAAATCGAGCTCGGGCCGGCCGAGCAGCTCGTGTAGATAGTCGATGGCCTGCCGGCTCGACAAACCTCCCGGCTCCCGATGGGAGATGCCGGGGGCAAAGGCTGGATCCAGGGCGTCGAGGTCGAAAGAGAGGTAGACCGGTCCTTGCAGATTCAGGGCGGTTGGGTCGAAAGACTTGAGGTCCGACATTTCCACGAGCTCGACGCCGAAGCGGTCCACTTGTTGTTGCTGGATCCGGTTGAGGGTGCGGATGCCGATTTGAATCAACCGCGTGGCGAGCCCTTCTTCCATGATGCGTGCAAAGGGACAAGCGTGGGATAGAAGGTCGCCCTCGAAGTCGGGGTAGAGATCACAATGGGCATCGAAATGCACGATCGTCAATCCGGGAAAGTGGGATCCATAGGCCCTCAGGATCGGATAGCTCACCGTGTGGTCGCCCCCCAACACGAAAGCTCGCTGCCCTTGGTCCAAGATCTTCTGAATGGCGCCCTCGATCGCCTCGACGCCGTGGGGTCCCTTTCGGTTGTCGATCTCTAAATCCCCAGCGTCGATGAGGCGGCCCTGATCGGCTGCCGCGGCCAAGTCGACCTTTCTCTCGGTGGTGGAGTTGCCGGCGTCGGAATGAAAGGCGCGGCGGATGAGGGGCGGCGCCTGGGCAGGTCCACGCAGGTGGGTCGAGTGGGCGTCCCAAGGTAGACCGATCACGGCCACCGGCCCTCCGGCATGGCATTCTTCAGCTTTTTTTGAGCTCATGGCCGAAGCTTAGCAGCTCGCTGCCGCCCTACGCGGGTCGCCGTAGGCGGCCTGTGCGAGTCGCCTATGACAAGATTCCCTCACCGGAGGACGACCATATGCGCCAGCCTTTTCTGACATCTCGCCTGCAGGGTTTCGGCACCACCATCTTCACCGAGATGACCCTGCACGCCCAAAAATACGACGCCCTGAACCTCGGGCAGGGATTCCCGAATTTCGACGGTCCCGACGAGATCAAAGCCCTGGCCGCCGAGTCCGTGGGCCACGGCTACAATCAATACGGTCCCATGCCCGGCTTGCCCGATCTCCGCTTGGCGGTGGCGGAGCATCGCAAGCGGTTTTACGGCGTCGAATACGACCCTGACACCGAGATTACGATCACCCACGGTGCGACCGAGGGGATCCACGTGAGCCTTCAGGCCTTGTGTGAGGTGGGCGATGAGGTGGTGATTTTCGAGCCCTTTTACGACTCCTACCGGGCTTGCATTGCCATGGCGGGCGCGGTGGACAGACGGTACACCCTGGAAGCACCGGATTTCGCCGTCGACGGAGATCGACTGGCGCGTCTGATCACGGACAAGACCCGGGCCATTCTGCTCAACACCCCCCACAACCCCACCGGCAAGGTATTCCGCCGATCGGAGCTCGAGCTGATCGCCGACTTGGCGCGGCGCCATGATCTGATCGTCATTGCCGACGAGGTCTATGAGCATCTGGTCTATACGGACGGGTCAGACGGCTCGGACCGCGAAGCTCCCGCTCACATTCCCATCGCCTCTTTGCCGGGTATGCGGGAAAGAACCGTGACCTTGTCGTCGGCGGGCAAGACTTTCAGCTTCACCGGCTGGAAAGTAGGCTGGATGTGTGCGCCGCCCGAGCTGACCGCTGCCCTGCGCACGGCCCATCAATTCGTGACTTTTTCGTCGGGCACCGCGTTTCAGACCGCCGTGGCCGCGGCCTTGCGCTTGGACGACGCATTTTTCACCCAGCTGGTCGACGACTACCGCCAACGGCGAGACTTCCTTTGCCGGGGACTGGAAAGCGTGGGTTTCGATGTCATCCGCCCGGACGGCACCTATTTCGTGCTCGCGGACATGCGTCCATTGGGTTTTGACGACGATGTCGAGCTATGCCGCGTCATGCCGCAAAAGGTGCAAGTCGCGGCGATTCCCCCCACCGCCTTTTACGTCAACAAATCCGCGGGCCGCCATTTGGTGCGCTTTGCCTTCTGTAAGAGCATGGATCTGCTCGAAGAAGGGATCCGCCGACTTTCGGGACTGAGCCGATGAAAATAGCCGCCCTCCAATTCGACATGGCCTGGGAAGACCCCGAAGCCAACTTCCCACGCCTCAAAGCTTGGATTGCGGGTGCCGCCGGTCTCGGCGCGCGCTTGGTGGTGTTGCCGGAAATGTTCGCTTGCGGATTCTCCATGAACACCGATCGAATCGCCGAGCCCGTCGACGGGCCTTCGACCCGCTTTCTGGTCGACACTGCCGCTGAGCACAACCTTTGGCTGGCGGGCTCCTTGCCGGAAGAGGGACCCGGAGCCGAAAAACCTACCAACACGCTGGTGCTCGCCGGGCCCGATGGTCAAATCCACCGCTACCACAAGATCCACCCCTTCACTTACGCCGACGAGCACCTGCACTACGAAGCCGGCACCGAATTCGTGCACGTGGAGATCGAAGGGTTGAGGATCACCCTCTTCGTTTGCTACGACCTGCGCTTCGCCGACGAGTTTTGGGCTACAGCCGCGCACACCGACGCCTACGTGGTGGTCGCCAACTGGCCTGAAACCCGACGCGCCCATTGGACTACCCTGCTCACCGCACGGGCGATCGAAAATCAAGCTTGGGTGGTCGGGGTCAACCGGGTTGGCCAGGGTGGCAAGCTGAGCTACTCCGGAGACAGCCGGATCATCGACCCCATGGGTCATGTGGTGGCCGCGGCTTCGGATCAAGAAACCCTGTTGATCGCCGACGTCGAGCCCCGGAGAACCCGCGAGGTGCGCGAGCGGCTACCATTTCTCCAAGACCGACGAGCACCTTAGGTCCTCACCTAATCTCCTTCTGGGACGTGACCGCCCTTCACGACGTCGCCCGACAGGCAAAGAAACGACGTTGGACGCCGTGACCAAGGTCTCGGTACAATCCGAGCAGCGTCAGCTCCACAAATCGTCATCTCCAGCGGCTCGCCCTGCCCCGGCGAATCGTGCTGCCGAAATCTGCCTGAAGGAGAGAATCATGAGATCTCGTGATCGCGTGTCCATCGTGCTCGCCCTTTTCGCTTGCTGCTTGCTGCTCTTTGCCGGATGTGCCGGCGAGGAAAAGGCCGAAACCGAGGAAGCTGTCGAAGCCGCCTCGGGAACCGAAACCTATGGAGGAGGCTCCGAGCCGTGCCTGGCGTCTCCCTCGTGGGTGACCGATCCGAATCCGCCGGCCGAAATCGGCAACGGAGTGCCCGTGGGTGAGGAAACGAATTGCCAGTTCTACCAATTCGGCTGGCAGTGGTTCTTGAAGCTGGCCTCGCCCACCGGCGATTCGGGAGAGCGCGGTTTCGAGGCCTTGACCGTCTTTCTACCGAACGTCAAGGACCAGTGTTTGAAAGACGCCCTCGCCACCGGCGTCGAGGCTATGAAGAACAGCCTTCACGTGCGCCTCTCCAAAGGCATGGAGCAGGATACGGCCCATGTTCAACCGGCGGAGCTGGCCCAGGCCACCGGTCAAGCCCTCTATGACCAGAACGGCAACGTCGTGCTCTACACCATCGGCTATAGCTCGAACGAATGCCAAGCTACGGCCGAGAACGGCTACCTGCCGAATACCATCGAAACCAAGCTTTCTTGGCGGGTTCTGCAGCCGGACGAGCCCGAGCTCGACACCTACTACCAAATGGCCGACGTGGTCGTGCCGGAATTCTCCGACGATCCGATTACCCTCGGCTTGGTTGGCTTCCATTTGGTGATCAACACCAAGGATCACCCGGAATTTGTTTGGTTGACCTGGGAGCACAAATCGAACGCGCCGACTTGCACCGATCCGCAGCCGGTTCCTGCGGGCGGCTGGTCGTTCCTTTCCGAAACCTGCGCCGAGTGTTTGGCCAACCCCACGGACACCTGCAAAGCGACGTGTAATTTCAACACGGGTGTGAAGTGCGGCAGCGAGGGTGAGCCCCCATGCTCGGTCACCGGCGCCCCCAACGAGGTCTGCCAGGTTTATGCCTGGGGCACCGACCCGGGCAGTGAGACCAACGGCAACGACAACGACACCAACCGCAAAAACATCATAGAGCTGAACGATCAGCTGGTGGGTTCGGACGGATTCGTGAAAGCGGATCCGAACATGGCGATTTGGCAGTATTACCAGCTGGTCGGCGGTTTGTGGACCAACGGCGGAGTCGCCTCGGGCGGCACGGACGTGCAGCGCGGGTCCCTAGAGCTGGCGAATACCACCATGGAAACGTTCTTCCAGCAGTCGCCCAAGAACTGCTTCACTTGCCACAACTACAAACCGGAGACCCCGCTCACCGTCAGCCACATCATCGACGATCTCTTGCCGTCGACCACCAGTGGTGAAACCGGCGAATAGCAGCGGTCCGCACACCTTCGGACCTTGATTCGATCATCGACCCCTCGGCGCTCCCGTGCCGAGGGGTCTTATCTATTTGCCGCTGTTTCGAAGCACATCTGCCTGAAGGCTTCGATCTGGTCTCGGAGACGAAAGTCTCGCTCCACCCGCAGGCGCCCCGCTCGACCCATCTTACGGCCGGCTTCCGGGTCGCCTGCGATGGTTTGGATTGCATCGGCCATCGCCGAAGGGTATCGGGTCGGCACCAACAGCCCCTCCACACCGTGGTCGATAGCTTCCGCCATGCCCCCGCAAAGGGTGGAAACCACCGGCAGCCCGCACGCCATGGCTTCGAGCACGGCATTGGAAATGCCCTCGCAAACACTCGACAGGAGAAAGACGTCCGCACGGTGAAGCATCGCTTGGACGCCATCGGCATCGAGGGCTCCGTGGAGCACCACCCGGTCTTGGAGGTCGAGATCTTGAATCGTGAACAGCAGACGCTGGCGGTCCGGCCCGTCGCCCACGAGATGATAGCGAACGTCGACACCCCGATCCCGCAGCAAACCCATCGCTACCAAAGCGTCTTCGAAGCCCTTACGCCAGATCAACGATCCAACACCGACTACTTCCAACGGCTCCCCTGGGATCTTTTCGCTCGAGCTCGCCGGTCGCAACCGATCCACATCCACCGCCGGGGTGATCACCCGCGTCTTGGCCGGATCCAAACCGAGCTCTACCGATGCGTCCAGGATGTCTTGGGACACGCAATGCACGGCGGTCGCCAGCTCAAACATTTCCGGATATCGATCCGTCAAGGCTCCTCGACCGGGAACATGGGGAGCGATCAAGATTTGCGAGCCTCGGCAGCTGACGATCGAAGGAATACCCTTGCGCATCAACGGCAGGTAGTGCACAGCCGCAGAATTCCAGGGAAAGTAGAGAAGGTCCCAAGGTTGGGTGAGGAAGGGTCGCAGGCTCGGCTTTGCAGATCCCCACCGACGACGCCAGAGCTCGGCCACCCCGCCCTCCCGGGGCAGCGGTAAGCGGTGGATGTGGTCGGCATTCGGCTCGACCGAATCCTTGAGCGCCATCCAGATCTGGAAGGACTCGTCGGCCAAGCCGCGGAATAGGCGCTCCAAGAAGGACTCCGGGGGCCAACGGCTCCCGAGCACCAACATCCGCAGCTTGGTCGTCGTGCCCTGGTGCATTTCCAATTCCTTATTGGCGTTGCAGCCACATGGAGAAGGTCAACAGCATCGAGACCGTATAACCCGTGGCGGGCAGCGGCTCGGCGTGGAAAGCATCCAGAAGACCGCGGATCGCCGCCGGCTCGACCCAGTCGTGAACAGGAAGGCCCGGTTGGGTCAGGTGGCGCTCGAGCGCAGCTCGGCCTTCATCGTGCAGGAATTGCACCTCCCAATTGCGCTCCAAGACCCGCTCCCGTCGGAGGACTCGCCAGGCCTTCTTCAACGCTCGCTTCGGCAGTAGCCAGGTGTTGAAATGCTGCCAAGTGTAGAGCGACGCATCGTAGACCTGCCAAGGCACCCGGGCGAGATGCGGTGCCAGGCATTTAATGGCATCGATTTCCAATCGCCGATTCGCCACGAATTCCGTCGGCACCTCGGTAAAAAAATCCACCAAGCGAGGATCGTAGAAGGGCAGACGCGGCTTGGACCCGAGCTGATAGGCCCGCAGGCCGGCGACGGTCCAGCGAAACGACCAATGGTCGGTTTTGAAGGCCTTGATCCGGAAGTCCGGGTCTTGGATCGACCCATATCGCGACAGCTCTCCCCCGACCCAATTGGCGAGCGCTTCAGACGGCTCCTCTCCTAGCCGGGATTTACAGATGTGGTCCACCAGCCAGCGACTGCCTCGCTTTTGCAGGCGGGAAAGGGTATGCCGAGTCACCTCTTCCTCGATGTCTTGGCCACCTCGCCATCCCATGTCGTCCAGCCAGACATCCCCCCAATGGGCTGCCACCACAGAGCCCCCGTGCCGTCTCAAGAGAGGCGAAATCTGGGATTGTCGGGTCTGGGTGACATCCTGGAATCCCTCGACGGCGGCCATCACCTCATGGTGTCGACGAAAAAGATAGGGCTCGATCTCTATCGATTCAAAGGGCATGCTTCGACGATCCGCCAAGCGTCGGGCGATTCGGGTCTCCACCGAGCGGGGGCCGTAACCGTAGGAGTAGCACCACCTTCCTTCGCGCTGCCCGTCGAGGGCCGCTAGGGTCAACCGGGAGTCCAGCCCGCCGGAAAGGGGGATGGCCAAGGTGTCATCACATTGATCGATCTCGCTCATGATCTGCCGAATGAGCGCGCAGAAGGCTTCTAGGGTGTCGTCGTAGGAGCGCCCGGACCGAGGCTGGTGGGACCAATCCCAATAACGCCTCTGGCGCCACGCCCGCGAGTCGAGCTCATAGACGTATCTTCTCGCCGGCTGAAAGATCCTCACATCTTCATATGGGGTGTGGTCCCCGGGAAAGAACCCGAAGCTGAAGAATCCCGCCAAACCGAAGAGATCAAGGTGTCGACGGGAGCCGACCGATACACCGGCCATGCAGCTGCCGAAGCCCGCGGGACCGTAGTAAGCGTGCATCGCCCCTAAACGATCGGTGAGCACTTCGATTTGCCCGTTCTCGCTTCGGCGGATCAGGATAAAGCGCTCGCCGAGGACCGCGGGATCCGCGTCCGACCAAGCGACCTTCTCGATCTCCTCGCGAGTCGCCCGGATCTCGCCAAAGAGCCAAACCCGACCACGAGCCCCTTCAAGCTGGTGCCAGGCACTTCCGACCCAGTGCCAGGCATCTCCACCTGCGTTTCCGTCTTCGCCGTCTGGATCTAATGGGGTTCCCTTCCGGATGCCGTCGATCGGGCGCTCGCTCGAGCCCGAGCAAGCTTGGGTAAAGAGCGCGTGATCCTCGCTGCGGAAGACCTCGGTCCACGGCAGACTTGTGCGGCCGGCGGCCGGCGGCCGGCCGTCCAAGGCGAAATACCAATCCCCGACCTCGACTTGAGCCACCTCTCCTCCGCCGGCTCTGCGCTTATCCACGAAGGGTCCGCGCAACCTTCTTGCCGCCCCGCGCCAACAGGTGCTGCAACTGGGCCCAAGCCGCCGGGTTCGAGGGTTGGTAGGCGAGGGCGCTGCCGGCGAGCCGGAGACCTTCTCGCCCCCCGAAGAATCGAGCTTCCCGGACCCTCTGGTTGGACTCGGCGCGTCGATGCAGAGCCCTATGCTCCTTGAGGCCTTGAGCTTCCAGCCAAGCTGCGATCTTCGCCAACACCTTGCGCTGGTCTCGGAAGGCATGGGCTTTCTCGGCCATCAGGCTCGGATGATCGCCCGCCCGAAGCTGCAACACCAACGGCTCGGCGATGCATCGGAAACGGGCGCCGGAGGCCGCCATTTGCATGAACGCAAACCAATCTTCGCCAACCCTCAGATCTTCCGGGTAGGGGAGGCGGCGCAGCCACTCGGTTTTCACCATCAGGGTGGTATTCGGAATTTTGTTGCTTTCCAGGTAGAGCAGACGAAACACGTCCTGGGGATCGTCGGGAAGCTCTCCACGCGACAGCACCCCCGGCCAAATCGCCAGCCGCTCCCCAAATCCGTCCACCCACTGGACCGGAGAGCAGACCAAATCCACTTCCGGATCGCTGTTGAAAACGGCCACCTGCCGCTCCAACCGGTGGGGCAGGCATAGGTCGTCATCGTCGAGGATGGCGCAGAGATCGGCGCGGGCTTCGGCTACCGCTTTATTGCGGGCTCCGGCCGGACCTTGGTTTTGCTCACACCGCAGACCACGAACGCGTTCATCCGATGCCATCAGCATGGAAATCAGCCTGCCGGTTTCCGGACCTGAGGCATCGTCGACAATCAGCAGCTCAAAGTCGGCAAAGCTCTGTGACAAAAGCGAGGCCACTGCCCGCTCCAGCAGTCGGGGACGATGATGGGTCGCCACAATCACGGAAACGCGCGGTGCTGACATGGTCCCTAAGCTCGCTCTTGGGACGCCCACCGCAGGATCAGAGCGCCGGCCACCAACACCAATAGGATTTCTATGGCCCCACTGACCACGAAGGCGACCCCGAAGCCAGCCTGCTCAAACACCCACACACCTACCAACGGCCCGATGGCAAAACCCAGCGATCCGGCGAGGTTGAAGCCCCCCATGGCGCTGCCACGGGTTTCGGAATCACTGAGCTGACCGGTCAGCAGAATCGCGGGCGGAAACATGACCGAAGCGAGCACACCCAAAGCCGCCATGACCCACCAGAGCTCGTAAAGGTCCGAATATCCGACCCAACACAGCACGATGCCGTAAACGAGGGAGCCGATCAGCAAAGGTTTGTAGGGTCCTACCCTTTCAGCCAAACGTCCGGTGAAGTATTGAAGGAAGGCGAAGGGCAAGAGAAAGAAGGCCAGGTACTGACCCCGAGTCGCGGGATCGTCGACTCCCAGAGAGGCCAAGTACTGGGGAAAGAGAATGACGAAGAAACCCACCGTGTAGCGATCTGCAAACTGAAACGCAAAGGGAAACAGCAGCCTGGGGCTGTCGATGAGGGTCCGGAATATGGATCTCAATCCGACTTGCTTGCGCAGCGAGCCGCTTCGCGGCAGCAAGAACGTGCCGGCTGCCAAAAGCAGAAACAACCATCCAGCGACCTGGAGAGGCGCGCGTATGCCCAGCTCTCGAGTAATCAGACCGCCGAACGGAGCACCCATGGAAATGCCGAAGATGAGACCGGCTCCCATGATGCCCATATATCGGCCCCGACGCTGATCGTCCGGCTGGTCCAACACCATGGCCATCAGCGTCGACCAGCCCATCACGGAGAAAGCGCCCTGAACAAAGCGGATCGTCAGCAGCATGCTCACGGACTGCACGTGTAGATAGCTGAGATAAAGCACGCCACTGGCTAAGAAACCGATGAAAATCAACGGTCGACGCTTGGCCCAACGATCACTGAGCACACCCCAAAGGGGGGCGAAAAGGATGTAGGACACCATCTCGAGCGAGAAAAAAAGGCTGGTGTCGGATGTCGTCCCGCCCAAATCGTCGACGATCAGCTCTTTGAGGCCGGCGACGATCAGAGTCAGATTGAACATCGCCACCATCAAGAATAGGGACGGCAGCACCACGGTCCGCCAAGGGCCGATCATGTGCGGGTCCTGTTCCGCGTCGGACAACGATGTCTGGCTTATTTCCATGCTCTCCTCTGCCAAAGAGGGCTAATGGTGGCAGAGCAGCCCGAGCTGAGCAAGGTCCGGGACAAGAATTCGGCAGGTCATGAAAAATGGGAGCCGCAGCTCCCATTTTTCATTGACGTCGAGGCGACGAGGTCGGCGGCGGATCAGAGGTATCCCAAGGAGTACAGCACCGCACCAAAAGCGTTCAGCCGTCCTCCGGAATAGATCCAATCCCACAGATATGGCCGGTAGATCGTGCCGTAGAGCAAATCCAGCCGAGTGTTCTTGTGGCTGAATTTGTTGCTGCCGGCGTGCATGTCGCGGATCAGAGCCACGGTTCCGGCCACCAGGGGAGTGGAGAACGACGTACCCCAGCCCACGGCATAGGCGCCACCCGGGTAGAGCGTGACCAACTCTTTTCCGGGAGCCGTCAAATCTCCGGTGGGCACCCCGTAATTGGTGAAGTCGGTGAGGTAATCCGCCCAATTCGTCGACGCGACGCCCACCGCAGCGGTGAAAGACGCGGGAAATGCGTAGGTGTGCAAGCCGTTGTTGCCGGTGGCAGCCACCGGAATCACCCCGTTTTCACGGGCGTACTCGAGGGCCAAACCCAGCTCCAGGGAGTATTCCTCCATGCTGAAGCTCATGTTGATCACGTCGGCACCGTTGTTCACGGCGTAGTAGATCGCGCTGATGATGTCGTAGGAGTTGCCGGTGCCATGGGCATCGAAGGCCACCAACGGCATGATCTGAGCCGCCGGGGCGACCATGCGAATCAAACCCGCGGTCATCGTGCCATGACCGAAGTAGGGCAGCATTTCTTGCAGATCGGCTTCGGCTTCAACGTCTTCTTGGCCGAGAACCACCACACCCGTGGTCAGGCCGACCGGATGTCGGTTGCCGTTGAGCACCGCCGTGCCGGCCAGCTCCATGATGTTGAGGGTCCGTGTGCTCAAGTCGGCTGTGGGCATGCCGGAGCCGATGGTGTAGATGCTCTGGTCCACGAAATTGTAGCCGGGAACGATTGCGTCCCGAAGATGGGGGTGCTCGGTGTCGATTTCGGTATCGATCACCGCCACCACGATGCCTTCACCGCAGCCGCCGTAGGTTTGTGCCTCGAGCAGCTGGATCATCTGGGTCGCCGCTTGGCCGGTGAAACCGCTCCAGGCCCCCGGCATGTAGGCATTGAGACAGGGAGTATCGAGGGTGCCCGAGAAGTCCAGCTCTTCGTCGAGCTCGCCGGCTTCATTACCGCTCAGGGTCGACGCGGGCAGGCTGGCGAGCACCGCGGCTTCGGCGTCTTTGGCCGCGCCGTCGAGCATCATCTGTTGGAGGAGGGCGGAGCTGGACATCTTCTGGGAGGCTCCGAGCTCGACCAGGAAGACATCTCCGGACGGAGAGGAGAGTTTTTCAACCACCTGAACGCCGTATCGGGCCGTAAGCCGGTCGATATCGGCGGTACGCAGAAGCAGCTGCTCTTTGCCGGCGACCTTGTCGTTGCCGAGCTTGTCGGCACCGGTGCGCTCACCGAGATCTCTGGCGAAGCCGGTAGCCGCCGACATCAACAAGGCGGCGATTATGATTCCTTGGCTGATCTTCAGGCGTGTCATGGGGCTCTCTCCTCTCTTGTTTCGCTAAGCCCTCTGGGGTTCAGTTGATCTCCCCGAGCGAAACCTCAAGGCATTTTTCATCATCGACCAAAAAGAGGAGGGCAATCGATTCAGCGCTGAGTCCTTCGGCCTGGAACTCGCCGAGCTCACCTGTCTTCGACCGGGCAATAATCTCTTCTTCCGCCATGGCCAAGATCGGTACATCAGCGACTGGCTGAACGTCTTTGCCGTCCTTTATCAGCTGACCGACAACCACCGAGCCCTTTTTGTCCGTTTCAAGACGCAGGTCGATTTGAAACCCTTGGCTTTGGAAGACCATCTGGCGATCCGAAGAGCGCAAGTCGCGGGTTCCGGCGAAGGCCGGAGCCATGCGGCTGTCGAAGGTGAGCGCCATCGTGAGACGCTCAAGCAGGGAGGATTCTCGGGTTTCTTGCCTGCGCACACTTCCCAGAGCTTTGGCGCAGCGCACTGCGTAGCCGGGCACTTGGAGGTTGCGGTCGATCTCAGCTAAACGAGCAACTCGGCGTAAGGCGGAGACCTCTTTTTGGGTGGACGACGATGCTCCTGGGCCCTGCAGATATTCTTCCATCTGCCGCGCCGCCTCGGGTTCCATCAGCCCCCGGACAAAATCGGCCACTTGGGTGATGTCTTGTTTGGTCATCGCACCGGACTCCTGAGAACAGATCATGGTTTATTCATCGCATTTATAGGGTGGTCTGCGATGAAAAAAAATATACCCTCGCGAAAAATTTCTCGGATTTTTGGCCTTTGTTTGCGTCTTCCACGGTAGGCCGACGGCAGAATCGACCTTCATCATTTACCATTTTAGCCCCGCCACCTTACGTTTTACCTTAACTCAAGCTCCAACAGACGGCTCGTCTTTAAACAGCTCACCTGAAAACACTGTCAGGCCCGCAGATGGGCGGATCTTCCGAGCACAGCGCCCAGCCGGCGGCAGGCTCAGCCCGGGTCTCCGATCATCACGAATGGGGCCCAGAAGTAGGGCTGAGGGTACTCAGCGCGATGCTCCAGCATGGTCTGCTGCAGCGCTTTCGCCCGAGGCACGCCGGCCACGAGATGCCGATAGAAACGGCGCATGAAGGCGGCGGTGCTCGCATCGTGCACGTCCCACAAGGTGACGAGCACGGATTTCGCTCCGGCGTACAGTGCTCCGCGGGTCAAACCCAAGAGCTCGTCAGCGCCCAGAACCGCATTGAGACCTGTTCCACAACCCGACAGTACCACCATCTCAGTGGAAAGACGCAAATTGTAGAGATCAAATAGACTCAACCTGCTTGTGCCCAGCTGAATTGCAGAAAACATGGGATTGTCCCGCCGAAACAGACCGTGGGTGGCGATGTGCAAATAGCGGCAGCCGTTACCCAGCTCACGAAGGGCATCCTCACTAGCAGACTCGCCTTCGAGCAATTGGGCTCCGGGAAGCACCTCGGCGACGGCTCGCACCTCGTCGAGGATATGTGGCGCAAGCTCGTCCGCTACGCCCATGACCAAGGACCTGTTTTCCAGATCCTCATGCTTGATGGCACAGAGATGAAAGACACTTCCACTCGGCGTGTAGGAGATGGAATAGCGCTCGACTAGGGAGGTCCCGTCGGCGTCGACCAAGGCGTGAAACGGCACATAGTGGAGAAAGCCGTGCGGAGCGATGATCAAGTGTCCGCGTCGCAGCAGATGCTCGATCGGAGCCACCAGGTGTCGATAGAGCGCCCGTAAATGGGCCGTGGTCGATCGTTGAATAAGCGCGGCAACCCCGGGCGAGCTTCGGTCGTGGACGCCGCGGGAGAGCTGGAATTGCAGCAGGCGGTGCTTCTCCCTGGCGGCGCTCTCCGAGCCCAAGTCCATCAATCGCGAACCGGTGCCATCGATCACCGCGACTAGAAGGCGGCCTCGGGCGATGAAATACTCGATCAGCTGAGCGTCTTCGGGGATCGAGGCCCTTACGACGTCCGGATCGAGCATCGCAGCCGACTGAATGGAACCGAGCTCGAGATCGCTCGCCGTCAGCTCTCTTTGAGCCTGCAAGAGGGCATCCTCTTTCTCCCGCACGGCCGCTTGTAAGCGCTGAATGGTCGCCTGCACCTCCGGGCCTTCGCGCATGGCTTGAACGTCCAACTGGCGATAGAACCAATTCAGCTCCTCGCGCAACCCCCGCGTGAGATCCGCCAGCTCGTTGGCCTCGGCACTCTTAGCCGGTAGGGCGTGAGATCCAAACGCGAGCAGATCGGCCAGGCTTCGGGACTTCGACTTCTCGATATAGCGCAGACAGACTTCTTCCTTCCCGCCGCCGACACCCCTGGCGAAGTTCAGGAAAACCAAGCTCTCGTAGAGAGTTTGTTTGGCGCCGAAGAAAGAGATCTTGAGGTCCTCCCCTTGCAGCCGTCCATGCATTTGCTCCAGCCATCGGTCGCATCTCTCGTAGGCCTCGAGAGCTTTCCCGATCGAGCCCAGCTCCTCTTCCACCCGGCCGAGAACCTGGAAGACCTGGAAGTCCAAGGCTGGGAGCTCCAGGCCTTTGAGGCGGTCGAGGGCGGCGAGACAAACTTCCCGAGCCGCGGGCACTGAGCCAGAACGGAGAAGTATCGTGGCCAACAGCACCTCGCACATGGTCGCTCTGGAATCGAGGCCCGAGGTGTCCATGGATTGGAGGGCTGTGCGGGAGTAGGTTTCGGCTTCCGACAAACGGCCGGCCTGGGCCAGAACGACCGCACGGTAGAAGTCGATCAACGCCGGCCAGAGCCGGTTCTGCTCCGAGACGAAGCTCCGCCGAGCCCGACGCAACATCACCAAAGCTTGCTCCACATCCCCGAGGCGGCTAGCCGCGAGCGCGTTGTTGGTCAGAGAAATCGCCGCCTCATAGGGCATCTTGAGCCGGTCGAAGCCATCGAACGACGACTTCGCCAGCCGCTCCGCATCCTCGATGAGGTTGAGCTCGAGATAGATCTCAGACAAGCCCAGCTCGCAGAGCGCATGCTGATGTTTATCGTTGAAGCTGTCCGCGGAGCGGCGCGCGGTTTGGTAAAGCTTGATCGCGCGGTTGTATTCGGTCCGCAGGTAGTAAATCAGCGCCAGGTGGTAATCGACCACCATTTCGAGATGGGGCAACCCCTGCTCCACACAATAGGCCTTGCTTTGGCTGTAGCTCTGGAGCGCTTGATCCGGGAGATGGAGATCGAGATAGCAAGTCGCCACGTTGTTCAGACAGAGGATGGCGTCCTCCGGGCGCTCCAAACCCACGAACACCTCATAAGCTGCGTAGTAGTGCTCCTGGGCTTCCTGCCATCGGTCTTGTCGCTGTAATACGTTGGCGTAGTTGTTGTCGAGGATGGCCAGCCGCAAGCGATCGTCCATTTTCTCGAAGGCTTCCCGGGCCCGAGACTCCCAGCGGAAGGCCTTCTCGTACTCACCCAGATAGGCGAGGTTCTGCAACGCGCTGGAACGGGTAATGGCCGCCGACAAAGGATCTTCCAGCTCGGCGAAGGCCGCCAAGGCCTCCTCATATCTCTCTTGGGCTCGGTCGTAGTCGCCCAGGCAATGCAAGGCATTGGCCGAGGCTCGGGCCGCCAGCGCTCGACAGGAGGGGGCGTCGAGCCGGGCAGCGAGAAACCGAGCCGTATTGGCCAGCTCGAAGGCTCTTTCACTATCGGCGCGGGCCTGACGGGCAACCTCGACACAAAGAATTCGGACCTGGTCCTCATTCACCAGGTCCGGTCTCCGATCGAAGTATTGACGGCGCTCGACCTCACCGACCAGATGAGCCATCTGGTCCAATAGCTCTTCGGGATCGGTGGTGGGTATTTCGATCGCCTTCATTCGAGACCGAGCTCCTCCAACTGTTTCTGAAGCTTCTTCAGGCAGCGCCCGCGGATGAATCCGATCGAGCCCACGGCGATGCCCAATCGTTCGGCCACCTCTTTGTAGGGCAGCGGTGGCTGATGAAAGAAGAGCAAGTGCACCATCTCACGACATCGCTCCGGCAAGCCGTAAATGGCCTCTCGAATCAGCTGATCCTGCTCTAAGTCCTCGCTGAACGTAGGGTCGTAGCCCGTTTTTTCCTCCAGCGTTTCGGGTTCCTCGCCCGTCAGCTCCCTATCCGCGATCTTCCGCTTCTTATTTTGCCAGTGGTAGCAGGTGTTTCGCACTACCGAAATCAGCCAGGGTTTGACCGCGCTCTGGTTTCGCAGCTTCTCCAGATCGTTGTGAACCTCGAGCCAGACGGATTGAAAAAGATCGGCACCGTCGTCCTGGGATACGCCGTATCTCATGATGACGGTGTAGACCAGATTCTTATATTTGTCGACCAGGGCTCCCCACGCCGCCTCGGAGCCCTGAAGGCAGAGCGTCACCAAGCGTTGATCTTCCCACCCGGGATTCGGGGAACTACTATCGGACATGCGCCTTTACCGCAGCCCTAGGGCCGATCGGATCGCCGATAGAGGCGTTCAACATTCCAAAGGATCGTCGGCTCGAAGATAGTCGGCGAGAAATTTCCTATGCGCTTATTTGCCCCAACCAACACATTGGGCGCCACCAGCGTCACCACCGGCTGATTCTCGAAAACCAAGCGTTGCACCTCCCCATACAGCTCTTTTCTTTTGGCGAAATCCAACTCCGACTTCTGCAGCTCCATCAGCTCGTCGATTCGCCGCTCCCATTCCGTGGTCGGACAATCCACTCCTAGATGCCAGAGATGATTGCTGCCCGACGAATGCCAAACATTGAGATCCGAGCTCGGGTCGACTCCTCCCCGCCCTAAACCCAATAAGGCGATTTCATAGTCAAAGCTGTTTGTCACGCGGTCCAGGAGCGCACCGAACTCAAGCGATACCACTTGCACCTCCATCCCCAGCTTGCTGAGATCTTCTTGAATCAAAGTCGCGGTCTGCACCCGCCTGGGGTTGGAAGAGTTGGTCGCGATCGACAGCTTCACCTCGGCGCCGCCGGAATCCAAGAGGCGCCCCTTTTCACTCCAGCGAAAGCCCGCTCTAGCGAGGTGCTCCTTTGCCTGAGTCAAGGATGTCTCGGGCGGCTCGATGTCCACAAACCAGCGGCTCTTTCCCGGCGAAACATGGGTTCCCAGGGAGGTCGCCTTGCCGTTGTAAACGAGATCGACAATGCCTTGACGATCCACCGCGTGGCTAATGGCTTTGCGGAAACCGAGGCTGCGAAACCAACTTTGTTTGGCGATTAGCTCTGAACGGGATTCTGTGCCGAGATCATTAAGATTGAAAAAGAGAAACTCGTAGGCTGCCCCGGCACCGAGATCGCGCATTTGCAAACCACGTTCTTCGGCCACGACCTGGAGGCGCTGAAAACCATCTACCGGCACATTGGAAAGCACATCGACCTCCCCCGCTTCGAAACGCAACAAGCTCGACTGCATATCCGTCAGCAAGAGCACAACAATCTCGTCCAGATAGGGGAGAGCCCTATCCTGGTCATCGCGTTGAAAGTAATGGGGGTTGCGTTCGAGAACGATCCGCTCACCCGGACGGTAGGAGGCCAAACGGAAAGGTCCCAACCCGGCCAGCTCTGACGGCGACGTTTCGGTTCCCCAAGCGGAGGCTAGCTCGCCCCGCTCGAAATCGTCTCTCAACAAGTGCTCGGGCAGGATGTATAGGCTCTCAAACAACATTCCCGGATCGGCGACCGGAGAGGGTAGGCGGACCTGCACAGTGTGGCTGTCGATGGCGGTGACGGAAATCGGCTCATCGTCGACCATCAGCGTTTGAAGCTGGGGGGAGCCCACCCGCTCGTCGAGAATGGCCTCGATCGTGAAAAGCACGTCATCGGCATCGAAGGGCTCGCCGTCCGAGAACTTGAGGTCGCGGGGAAGATCGATCCGGTACAGCGGAAAATCCTCGCCATCGGTCGGGACTGCGGTCCAGGACACCGCCAATGACGGACGGATCTCTTGGCTCATCGGGTCGAGCGCCATCAAACCGCGATGCGTCAGACTCAGTAATATGAGAGTGGCTTGAGAGACCCCGGTCGCTGGGTTAAAAGTCCTCGGCTCAGAGGTCAGCGCCACCACCAGACGTCCTCCGACCTCTGGTTCCTCATATGTCTCGGTAGCGCCGGGCGACGAAGAAGCGGCAGCTACCTTGGAGTCGGCCGACGGCGCTTCCGGTGAAGGGGAGCAGCCGAACAAACAGATCCACGCGACCGAGAGCAAGCAGCCAACCCGAGCCGACCGAGCAGCCATCCGAAAGCAGTTGTCGGAGTCCTTCATCTTTGGACCTTTAAAATGGCCGACGCCCCAAGGGTGAAGGCCCTCGGGTGTAGGCATAAGACGAGTGATCAAACATCACGGTGCTGCTGCAAGGCTTCCGCCAACAGATGATAGCTTAGGATCGCAAGACCCAAGGCAACCGCCGGCCAGAACATCCAAACCCTGGTCATCGCCCCATGGGCCTCCGTCAGCACCGAAATCAAGCTGCCCAAGCTGGGAAACGGCTCCTGCACCCCCAAACCGAAGAACGACAGCGTCACCTCGGCCATCACGCATTTAGGAACGAGAAGCGCCCATTGGGTCAACAGAGTATCCCGAGTCTGGGGCAGCAGGTGCTTGAAAAGCAAGTGAGCTTCCGATGCCCCGAAGCCCCGAGCGGCTTGAACGTAGTCTTGCTCTCGAGCTGTTTTCAGAACGCCTCGTACCAATCTTGCCGGAACCGCCCAGCCGAGCGTGCCGACCAACGCGATCGTTAGCACGAACACAGGCACCGGGTCCATACTTAGAGGCAAAAAGGCCCTTACGCCGATCAACAAATAGAGCCACGGCAGGGAAATCGTCAATTCCACCATGCGCATCAAAAACGCGTCGACCCAGCCACCCCAGGTCACGCACAGGGTGCCTGCGATCAAACCCAGCACAACGGCCAGAGTGCCCGCCAGAGCACCTGCGAAGAGTGACAATCGCGCTCCGTAGAGGATTCTGGAAAACATATCGCGACCGTAGCGGTCCGTACCCAGCAAATGGATGCCGGTGGGAGAGCTGGTTCCGAACAACCGATATTTGAGAACCATTGGACCCATTTGTCTCGGTTCCGAGGGCACCCAAAAACGGATGGGATGCCGCTCGTTCGTAGTGTCGATGAATTCTCTCGGGTTGCGCGGATCCCGCTGAAGGGCATACACGAATGGACGCCAATGGAAACGCCCTTCGGCATCGATCCATCGAGGTGGAGTGGGCGGCGCAAACGAAAGGGTACGCACCTGCCGAGCGAAATCATGGGGAGCCACCAGCTCGGCGGCGAGCACCACGAGGTGGATCGCCAGAATCCACCAGAGCCATTTCCGGGCCACCTTAGTCCCCAAACCTCAGTCTCCAGACCTCGGATCGATCAGCACCAGGAGCCCATCGGCGATCAGATTGCCCACCCATAGAAATGCACAAACCCCGAGGATGCCTGCCAGCAGCACGTGAAGGTCTTGATTGGTCATTGATTCGAGCACCAGGGGGCCGAGCCCTGGCCATCCCATGGCTCCTTCGATGACCAGGGAGCCGGAGAGCAAGCCGCCGAAGCTGATTCCAAAGAGGGTGATCAATGGGTTCGCGGCGGCCGGCAAAACATAGGCGAGCATCAAGCGCCGGCCGGAGATTCCATGGCCGCGAGCCGCACGCACGAACGGCGCATCCAGAGCTTCGAGCACCGAGGTCCGAACGTGGCGCACCAAAACCGGAAGGCTCGTGAGCGCCAGCACCGTTACCGGAATCACCAGATGCTCGATGCGATCGATGAGTCGCGCCCCCAATGATAGGGATGCGTAATCCAGGGAAGTGGCTCCGCCTAGGGGTAACCGAGTGTTGACAGCCACCAGGATGCCGAGCAACGCCAGCAGAAGCTCCGGAATTGCCAACAGCGCCGCCACCGCGATCAAGGTGGATCGATCCAGCCACCCGCCGGCCCGATACGCGCCGGCGATGCCGAGGACGAGGGCAATGATCCAAGCCAACAACATAGAGGCTCCGGCCAGCATCAAGGTGTGGGCGGCTCGCGGCAGAAAAAGGTCCACGACCGGTCGACGATAGGCGATAGAGAAACCGCCTTCTCCTCGCGCGACGGAGCTCGCCCACCGGAGATATCGAATATGTAGGGGTTGCTCCAGCCCATATTGAAGCCGGAGGGTTTCGATCAGCTCCTCGCTCATTCGCGGGTCGAGGACCGCGCCGGTGAAGAAATCCCCCGGGGCGAGCTCGGCGAAAACGAACACCAGCATCGACAACACCACCAACAACAGCGCACCCTGGGCCAGCCGGCCCACCAGCCGACTCATGAGGTGCCGCCGGTGGATGCATCCGGAGCGCTTCTCTCGTCGACCACTCGACCTTGGGACAACACCAAGCTTCGATCGGCCAGCTGCTCGGCCAGGGCAGAGTTGTGGGTGATCAGCACACAGGTCAGCCCACGGCTTTCCACCAAGCCCAACACCAGGTTGGCCAGCTTCGCTTGCAGGCTCAGGTCAAGGCCGGAGAAAGTTTCATCGAGCAACAACGCGTCCGGCTCGGTGACCAGCGCCCGCGCCAAGACCAGCCGTTGTAATTGTCCGCCGGACAAGCTTCGTGCCCGCATGGGCAAGACCTTGGGGTCCAGCTCCACCTCCGCCAACAGCTGAGCCCAATCTAGAGCGCGTTGCGGGGAAGCGCGTTGCTGCCAGGCCTGCTGCGGCTCCCTCAAGACTTGCTCGGTGGTGAAGCGAGGGCTCACCGCCCGGGCCGGATCTTGGAACACCAGCTGCACCCGGCGCCGCAGCCCACGCATCGCCAAGACGTCCTCCCAAGGTACCGCCTCGCCCTGGAAGCCCACCTCACCGGAATCGGGCCTTTCCAAAAACGCCAAGCAGCGGGCGAGGGTGGACTTGCCGCTGCCCGAGGGGCCGACCAACGCCAGAATCTCCCCGGATCGCACTTCCAGACTCATGCCGTCGAGGGCTTGTATTTGCTCACTTCCGCTGAGTTTTCCGCCCCGACGGTAGCGCATGGAAATATTCGCCGCCGACAAGACCGCGCGATCCGCCGGCCCACCGCTCATGGGCCACTCCCTAAGCGCGTCGAGCCGGCACGAACACACCAGGTGCGACCCTGGCCCATTGGAACCGGCGACGGTTTCTCACCGCAAGATTCCGTGACGACAGGGCATCTGTCGACAAAACGGCAGCCGCTCGGCAGCTCGCTCGCCGGCGGCGCCATACCCGGGATCACCGTTAGGCGCCTTCGGTCCAGGGGCTCCGAACGCAAAGCTTTGCGCCTCGGAAGGCAATCCAACAACAACTTGGTGTAAGGGTGATTGGGCTCTGCCAACAAAGATTCGGTGGGCCCTTCTTCCATCCAACGGCCCGCGTACATGACATAGATCCGATCGGTGATCTCCGCCAATACCCCCGGATCGTGGCTGATCCACAACAGGGCCATCTGCCGTTCACGGCTCAAGCGCCTCACCAGCTCCAACACCTGAATCTCTGTTTTGCGGTCCAACGCGGTGGTCGGCTCGTCCGCAACGAGCAGCGACGGCTCACAGGCTAGGGCCTGAGCCAACACGATGCGCTGACGCTGGCCGCCGCTCAGCTGGTGGGGAAAGGCCTGGAAGATATCCGACTCGAGATCGAGCTCGTCCAGAAGCTCCATCACCTTACGTCGACACGAACGAGCGCTCCAAGGACGATGGCTCAGCAGCACGTCGGCGACCTGCAAACCGACTCTGCGCATAGGGTGCAACGCCAGGGATGGCTGTTGGAACACCATGCCGATGGTGTCGCCCCGAAGGCGCCGCCAAAAACGCTCGTCAGCGGCGGCAGGAACCGGTCGCCCGAGGATTTCGAGCTCCATGGAGCAGCGGGCTTCCGACGGCAAGAGGCCAGTGACCGCTAAAGCCAGGCTGGTTTTGCCGCTACCCGACTCCCCGAGAACGCCGACCGCTTGCCCCCGGGCGATTTCACAACCCAGCCCATCGACCACAACGGCGTCGGATTCAGCCGTTCTACTCGGATATCTGACCTCCAGTCGATCAAGCCTCAGGACCGGAGATTTGGGATCGGGATTTGAATCGATGGGTTTGGTCAACTTGGGGCCTCTTCCAAAGCCCCATTCTACCCCGATTGGTCACGGCGTCACCGCGCCGGTGTCAGCCGGTGGTGTGCCGCTTGTCGACGAATTTGTCGAAGAAAATCTTGTTGGGATCGACACCGAAGCCGACCAAAATATCGAATGCCGAGTCGATCATGCCCGGTGGGCCACAGAGATAGGCTTCATGGTCGGAGAGTTTCTTGCCCTTGGCCCGCATCACTTGCATTTCGCCTTCGTCCCGGATCAGCTGGGTCACAAAACCTCGATTGCCCTGCCATTCCGTTCCCATCGGCTCTTCGGACAAGACCGGCTCGAAACGGAATTTCACCGGCCAATCCGCCGCCAAGCGCTCCATGGCCTCGATGGCATACAGATCGCGTTGTTGTCGACAGCCGAAGAAGTAGGTGACCTCCCGCTGGACGCCGTCGAGCAACGCTTGCTCGAGCACCGACAGAATCGGTGCCATGCCGGTCCCACCGGCCACGCAGAGGATTGGGCTGGTGGAGCTGCGTAGCGCAAATTGGCCGTGGGGGCCGGTCACCCTCAGCTTGGCGCCGACTCGATTCTCATTGTGCAGCCAACCGCTGAAAGCGCCGCCTGGGACGTGGCGAATGTGGAAGACCAGCAGATTGCGCTCACCTTTCGCCGGCGCCGCGGCAAAGGAGTAATTCCGCCCTTCTTCCAGCACCCCCGGAATCGCCAGCTCGGCGTATTGGCCGGCGGTATAGGCCATGGGTGTATCGAGCTCCACCTGGATCTCGAGGATGTCGTGGGTCAGATGCTCCGCCGCGACGATGGTGCCTTCGGTTTTCAGGGTCGGATGATTTTCGATCGCGCCATCGGCACCCGGCAGCTCGACCGTGACGTCGGACCGGGCTCGAGTTTGGCACGCCAGCAGGAATCCCGCCTGTCGCTGGGCAGGGCTGATCACGGCGGAAGCATTGAGCTCTTCCACCTCACCGGAGATCAGGCGACAAATGCAGGAACCGCAATCACCGACATTGCAGCTGAACGGAATCGGCACGCCCGCGTCGAGAGCGGCATCGAGCAACGTCGAGCGCTCCGACGCCTCAATGGTACGCCCGAGGGGTCGCACCGTCAGTTTGTGCGATTGTGTCGGTAATCCAGAAAATCGCTTCCACATACAGATACCGAACGCGTCGGAAACAAGGACGAGCCGGTCCATCCCATTTTTCTACCGACGGCAGAGAGCGTTTTCCGGCTGACGAATTCGCTAGAGCGAACCCGAGGGGATGAGGCTATCGACCGTTTGGTCGAACGTCAACCAAAAAGCAAATGGAAAACGCCGGTGCCGTCGCGGCAAGCGACCCAGCCCTCTATTTTCAAGGTTGCCCGGCAAAATGTGGCACACCTGAGGCGACCTGCCCGTAAGCTTGCACGCTATCGCCACACCCTTCGAATACGCTTCTCGTGCCCACACCACGGCGCCTTCTACAGTGCCCGGGTCGGGTGGCCGGCGTCGAGGCGGCCGATCCGCGGAAGATCCGCAGCCGGCGAATCCCGTGAGCGAGAAGATTTCCGTCCCGCGGTTTCTCCGCCCACGACGGGATGTGGTAAGACTCCAACCCTTGGGGGACGAATATGGAAAAGCTTCGAATTGAAGGACCGAGCCGCCTAGAGGGCATCATCCGCGCCAGTGGCGCCAAAAACGCCGCCCTGCCGATTCTGGCGGCTTCTTTGCTCACCGACGACCCGCTGACCTTGAAGAATCTGCCCGCGGTGCGTGACATCCGCACCATGATTCGCCTGTTGGAGCATCTCGGGGTCGGGCACACGGAGAGCGACGATGCGATCACGTTTTTGGTCGGTGGCAACGGCAAAGCCGACGATGCCCCCTACGATCTGGTCAAGACCATGCGCGCCAGCGTGTTGGTGCTCGGCCCCCTCTTGGCCCGACGAGGCCATGCCCGAGTCTCGCTTCCGGGGGGGTGCGCGATCGGAGTCCGGCCGGTGGACCTACATCTATCCGGGCTCGAGGCCCTCGGTGCCGAGGTTCGGCTGGAGAAGGGCTATATCGACGCGCGCTGCGACCAGCTCAGAGGCGCCCGCTTTCGATTCGCCCATCGGACGGTGGGCGGCACCGAGAACTTGCTCATGGCCGCATCCCTAGCCAAAGGGACCACGGTGCTCGAAAACTGCGCCTGTGAGCCGGAAATCGAGGATCTAGCGGCCCTGCTCAATGCCATGGGGGCGCAGATTCGCGGCGCGGGCACCGAAAGCATCGAAATCCAAGGCGTGGGCTCACTGCATGGGACGGAGCATTCCGTGATCGCCGATCGGATCGAAGCCGGCACCTATTTGATCGGCGCGGCCATGACCCGAGGAGACGTCACCGTGCGAGGGCTAAGGCCGAAAGATCTCAAACCATTGACGACGAAGCTCATAGACGTCGGGGCCGAGGTCACCACCGGTGACGGCTCGATCCGGGTTCGATGCTCCGAAACCTTGCAGCCCAGCAGCATCGTGACCGAGCCTCATCCGGGTTTTCCCACAGATCTACAAGCCCAATACACGGCGATGATGACCCAGGCCTCAGGACGCTCGTCGGTCTCTGAAACCGTCTTCGAGAATCGTTTTCAGCACGTTCCCGAGCTCGCCCGCATGGGTGCCGATATCCGGGTGGAGCGGGGCACCTACGCCAAGGTGAAAGGGGTCACGCCGCTCTCGGGCGCCCGTGTCATGGCCACGGACCTCCGGGCTTCCGCATGTTTGGTGCTCGCCGGTTTGGTGGCGGACGGTGAAACCATTGTCGATCGCATCTATCACCTCGACCGTGGATACGAGAAAATAGAAAGCAAGCTCCGCACTCTCGGGGCTCGGGTCGAGCGAATCTCCGATTGATTCACGTCGAGTGGATCTCCACCACCCAACCGAGCCCTCCAATCTCCGCGTGGCCAAACGGTGAGCAGAATTGTTCTACAAGGTTCCTTAGCCATTCTTTTCGGCCTGTTGACGGCCGCACCGCTCGCGGATCCCCGAATCGAGATCGTTCGGCTGCAGCTCGAGCTCGAGCCGGCCAAGGCCCTGCAACGGGTAGAAGGCAACCTAGGGTCCCAGCGAGCCAAAACCCTTGGGTTTCCCTATCTCAAGGGAAGGTTGTTGCTCGAGGAAGGCCGGCGCGCTGAAGCGGCCGACGCCTTCGCTGACGCGCTCTCGGATTCTCCCAAGCTTCGCCCATGGGCAAGCTTTCATCTGGCAAAGATTCGCGAGGCCGAAGGGCGCTACGAGATCGCCGCCGGCCTGGCGGCAACCTTGCTCGGCTCCAAGCCCCCCACCACGTTGATCGGCCCCACCGTCGATCTTTTGCAACGGAGCCTGGCGGTGGCGGGAGACTGTCGGGTGCTCAAGGGCCTCGGCGGCCTTCGGCTCGAGGACGCGGATCGGCGGCGGCTACGGCTCGCCCAGGCGTCCTGCGCTCGACGGTCCGAGGACCTGCAAGAAGAACAAGTCCTGCTCGCGGAGCTGCTCAGGGAAAATCCAAGAGATGATCCGGCCATTGTGGCCGCAGAGCGTTTGTCCGAGCTTGTCGACCCGGAGGAAGCGGAAACTCGATGGTTGTTGGACATAGGCTCCGCCTACTACCACCACCGGGACTTCGAGAAGGCCGTGGCTCTGCTCGAACGGGCCCTGGCGCGGCCGGACATTCTCGCCGCCGGCACCCCGGAGGGCCGACGATCTCGCAGGGCCGAGCACCCGATCCTGGACCACCGCTACGACCTCGGCCGTAGTTATTTTTGGCTCCGCCAGTACCGCAAAGCCGCGGCCGTCTTCGGCGGGCTGGCCGAGCAAGCCACTACCGACAGCTTCAAAGCCAAGGCCCTTTTTCAACAAGCTCGCTGCTTCGAGCTGGCCGGCTCCCTATTTGAGCCGAATTCAGAAACTGAGTTGGACGAGGCGACTCTTCGAGACTGGACCTCAGCTGCGGAGAGCTTCGCCGCGGTCACCCGCGCCAACCCAGACAGCGGCTGGTCATCCGCCGCCTTGGTGGGCCGCTTGCGCTTGAGCTTCCTACTCGGCAAGACCACCGACGCCAACGCCGCTTTGGGGACGCTGAAACGAAGCGGTAGGGCCGAGAATTACAGTCGAGCCTTGATTTTCCTGGCCGCCTCGGATCTGGTCCGGGGGCGACACCAAAGCTCCAAGACCCATTTACAAGCCGTGCAGCGGGCCGGCCGAATTCCGGACCAGGAGCTGACCTATTGGCTCGGCCGCTCCGCCGAGCTCGACGGGCGACCCAAGGACGCCGTGGACGCCTACCTGGAAGTGGTGGCGAAGAACCCGTATCACCCCTTCGGCGAGGCCGCCCGAGCGCGTCTCGAGCTCGAGTCCCTACGTTCCCATGCCATCGAAGCCGGAGAGTGGCTTGCCGCCGGACCGGATCCCGCATCGCTCTACAAAGCGTGGCTGGTCTTCGGCCCGCGCGACCCTCGGGGCGAGACCGCCCATCGGGTGCTCATCGAAAAGCTGACGGCGGACGCCGAGACCAAGCCGTATATGACCATGTCCAGAGTACCGGTAGCGGACTGGCCCCTCTGGCAGCGTCCTTTGCTCCAGCCCGAAGAGCTCTTCCTCGGGCTCGGCTTGTTCCACGAGCCAGCGACTCCGGTGCTCCGACATTTTCCGATTGGGGAGCCGTCCCTCGCATTCACCGGCAGCTCGGTCTTGGCCGCCCGAGGGGCCACCCAACGCTCCCTCTACATCGCCGAAATCTTGCGCAAACGCATGCCCGACGAGCTTCCCGAGGAGCTTCTGCCCACTGCCTACCGCGAGCAGCTGTACCCCTTCCGCTACAGCTACTTGATCCTGCGCGAGGCCAGCAAGCAACAGGTCGACCCCTATTTGCTGGCCGGGCTGATCCGAGAAGAAAGCCGCTTCGACGCCGACGCGTTCTCCGGCGCCTCGGCGCGAGGCCTAACCCAATTTATCTTCCCCACGGCCCGGGAGATCGCCGAAAGGTTGGACATGAAACCCATCTCCCCGCGCGATATCCATCGACCTGAAGTGGCCGTTGCCCTGGGCGCGGGTTATCTTCGGCAGCTGGCCGAGGAGCTCGACGGCGACTTATCCACCATGATCGCGGCCTACAACGCCGGGGAGCCCCAGGCGAATTTGTGGAAACGGTATTGCTATTCTGACGAGCCCGCCGAGTATTGGTCCAAGGTCGCCTTCCGGGAAACCCGAAACTACGTCCGCAAAGTGCTCACCAGCCGAGCCCACTACCGGCAGCTCTACGGCAAACCGGAGCCGGAGGATTCTCGGTAGCTAGGTCCCGAGCATAGGGACGATCCCTGTGATCGCCCATACCCGGGAAGCAGCGGCACGGAAAGAAAGCGGAGACTGTTGGGCGCCCTATTCCACAGCCCGTAGCTTGCGGCGTTTCGGGCGACGGCGGCGGGGTTTGGCCAGGGCTTTCCAAGGTGGGTCCGGAGATCTCAAATAAACTTCCAGCTCGTCGGAGGCAAGGGGCGCGCTGACCACATATCCCTGCGCGCGCCGGCAGCCTTCATTGCGCAATACCTCCAGCTGCTCCTCGGTCTCGACCCCTTCCGCGACCACATCGAGCCCCAGACCCCCGGCCATGGCCAGAATGGTCTTCGGCACCGTCGCCTGATCTTCGGAGATCGCACGCACGAACGAGCCGTCGATCTTGAGCTCGTCGATGGGCATGTCGCGAAGCCGCCCCAACGAGGAATAACCCGTCCCGAAATCGTCGAGGGAAAGGCGCACGTCCAGCGCCTTCAAATCGGCAAGCTTTTGCTGCCGTTCCTCGGAATCGTCCATCACGATCTCTTCGGTCAGCTCCAAGGTCAGGCGGGACGGCTGGATACCTGTATCGGCGAGTATTTGCTTGAGAACCTGCACAAAGTCCTCCTGGAAGAGCAGGGTCGGCGAAATATTCACCGACATCTCCAAGTCGAGATCCGTCTCCACCCACTGCACGCATTGCTCACAGGCTCGGCGCACGACCCACAGCCCGATCGGAAGGATCAAACCGGTCTCCTCGGCCACGGTCAAGAAATCCCCGGGCGTCAACACTTGGCCGTCAGCCTGAGGCCAGCGCACCATGGCTTCCACGCCGCTGACCATCCCCGTGTCGAGATCGAGCTTGGGCTGAAAATAGAGGGTCAGCTCTTCGTTCTGATGGGCACGGCGAAGGCGGTTGTCCAAGCTCATCCGCGCCAGAGCGCGAGCGCTCATCTCTTGATCGTAGAAGCTGTAGCGGTTACGACCGGCCGCCTTGGCCTCGTACATGGCCGTGTCGGCGTGTTTCAGCAAGGTCTGAGCGTCGAGGCCGTCGCCCGGGAAGACGCTGATTCCCAGACTGGTGGACACCGTCAGATCTTGGCCCTCGAGGTGGAACGGAGGGTGGAAGGCATCCAGAATACGTTCCGCCACAGCGACCACCGAGTCGATGTGGTCCACTCCCTCGAGCAATACGATCAGCTCGTCGCCCCCGAGGCGAGCCACCAGGTCGTTTTGACGCACCGAGCTGAGCAAGCGCTGGGCGGCTTCCTGCAACAGGAGGTCGCCGACCCCATGTCCCAGGGTATCGTTGACCTGCTTGAATTGGTCCAAGTCGCCGAAAATCAGCGCCAGCTTGCTCTCTTGTTTCTCCGCGCTTTCAAGCGCCGCTTCAAGCTTCTGTTGGAAGAAGCTGCGGTTGGGCAAATCCGTCAGCACATCGTAGTTGGCCAGATAGAGCAGCTCTTCCTCAGCCGCCTTACGGTGGGTGATGTCAGTGGCCACGAGCACGAAATGACTCACCCGACGGCGGCTGTCGAGCATCGACTTGAAGCTCATCCATACGATCAGCTCATCGGCGTCCAGCTCGTCGGCTTCCACACGCCGGAACCGAATTTCGCCTTCCCACGAGCCGCGGGTGGCCATCGCGTGGCGAATTCGACGATTTTGGCTCGCGTTTTCCTCCGGCTCCAGATGAGCGATGGGTCGACCGACCAGATCCTCTTTGGAGCGACCGGTCATCCGGCAGAAGGCCGGGTTCACCACCTTGATCGAGCCTTCGGGGTCCAGCACCACCACACCTTCGTCCACAGACTCAAAGACCGTCGACCACAAACGAAGCTCACTCTCCAGCTGCTTCTGGGCGGTCATATCCTTGAAGGTTCCCGCCAACCGAACCGCATGGCCTTCTTCGTCGCGCTCGACCGCATTGCCCCGATCCAAGATCCAACGCCACTTGCCGGCTCGATCTCGCATGCGGTACTCGAGCTCGAAACGATCTCCGCCGCGACCCCTGAGCTGGGCATCCATGGTGCGCTCCACCCGGGAAAGGTCGTCCGGGTGCACGATCATCTCCAAGAGGTCTTTGCCCACCGGCAGGTCTTGGGTGTCGTAGCCCAGCATTTCCGCCAAGTGGCTGCGGTAGATCTCGCCGCTGGCGATATCCCAATCCCAGACCCCGTCACCACTTCCCAATAGGGCCAGATTCATCCGACGCTCGCTGTCCCGAATGCGTTGGTTGACCTGCTCCCGCTCCTCCGCGCGGCGACGGCGGTAACGCAACACACCGGAAAGCAGCATTACCGCCAACACCGCGTAGGAAAACCGCGCGCCCGGGCTCAGCCAGGGCGGCGATTGCACCGTGAAGGCAACGGACTGCCCTTCCTCGTTCCAGATGCCGTCACCGTTGGACCCGCGGATGTGCAACACATAGTCGCCCGGGTCTAGGTGGGACAGGGTCAACGAGCTCTTCGTCCCCATATCCCGCCATTGGTCGTCGACACCTTCGAGCCGATAGGCATATCGATTCGATGGGCTGTGGGTGAAATCCAAGGCCGCGAAATCGAAAGAGATGAACGGCTCGCCGTAGGGGACCGTGACCTCTCGCGCCCGCCAGACCGGCCCTTCGTGCTCCACCGGCCCCGCCAAGGTGGCGATGCGGGTGAAGACCACCGGCGGCTTGAACGGATTTTGGCGGATCTCCTCGGGCAAAAAGACGTTGTATCCCCGAACCCCACCGAAGTAGAGCCGACCGTCGGCGGCTCTCAAGGCGGCGGCACCGTTGAATTCCAGATCTTGCAAACCGTCGTGCAGGTCGAAGTTGGCGAATTCTCGGGTCGCTGGATCAAAGCGGCTCAGGCCCCGGTTGGTGGACAGCCACAAACGCCCTTCGCGGTCTTCCAAGATGGCGTAAACCGTGTTGTTGGGCAGGCCGTCGGCCTCGGTGAAGTGGGTGAAGCCACGATTGTTGGTGCTGGTCACCGGCGGTGCCAACACCCGATCCGCCGGCAGACGATTGAGCCCCGCATCGGTCCCGACCCACAAATTGCCGAGCCGGTCCTGGTAGATGTGGCGGACGATGTCGCCGAGCAAGCTGGTGCGGTCGGTGGGGTCGTGGCGGTAGGTGTGGAAACGCCCGTCGGCCGTACGCCTCGAAAGACCGTCGGCGGTGCCGATCCACAGCTGGCTGCGCTGATCCTTGAACAGAAATAGCGTCAGATCACTGACCAAATTGAACGGATGGTCGGGATCGTGACGAAAGTGCTCGAAACGCGACTCGCCCCGGGATTGTCTCGACAAACCGCCACCGAAGTGGGCGATCCAAACCCTTCCGGCTTCGTCCTGGATCATGCTGCGAATGCTGCCCGGCCCCAAGCTTTGGGGTTCTCCCGGTTGGTGGCGAAATACCTCCACGTCGGCCTCGGCGGTAGCGGTCCACCGATAGAGCGCCTCATCTCCACCGATCCACAAACGATCGTCCCGATCCTCGAACATCGACCAAACCCGCGCTTCGGGCAATGGGCCGCCGCCCCCGAGACCCGCATCTCGGAACGCTTTCGGCGCTTCGAATCGATCTGAGCCGAGCGATTTCTTCACCACACCGCCACCGTCGGTGGCGATCCACAGCTCCCCACGCTGGTCCTGGTGGAACGCTCGCACCACATTGCTCGGCAGCGAATTCTCGACTACCTGGCCCGAGCCGTCGAACCGGCTGCGCACAGTGATAAAGCGCGAGCGCGTGTTGATGATCGTGATCCCACCAATGGCCGAGCCGACCCAAATCAAACCGCTGTGGTCTTCCATCAACGCCCGAACATGGTTGTTGGCCAGGCTGTTGGGATCCTCGACCCGATGCTTGAAGTGCACGAAACCCTCGGACTCTTCTTGCCACAGATCCAAGCCGGACCGGGTCCCAACCCACAGACGGTCGGAGCTGTCGACCAGCAAGGTCTCCACCTGATCATGGGTCAGGCTGCTCGGATCCGATGGATCGTGGCGATGGAAGATCGGGCTTTGTCCCGGAGCATCGACCCGGGCCAAGCCGGCCCCTTCCAAACCCACCCACAGGCGTCCCGAGCCATCGGTGGTGATCGAGCGAACGGAACGTGCCTGGGGTGAGCTGCCCAAGGGAATGGGCTCGAGCCGGCCTTCGGGGCTCATCCGAGCCAAACCGGCATCCTTGAAGCCGATCCACAAAGCACCGCTTCGGTCCAGGTGAAGGGCTTGGATCTGATTGCTGGGCAGGGCGGGACGGCTGCGAGTATCGAAAACCGTTGGGGTTTGTCGGTCGGGGGGCAGCTTGATCAGACCCGCGCCCAAGGTGCCGGCCCAAACAAAACCGCGCTCGTCTTCCGCCAGAGCGGTGAGATTCCAACGATCTCCAGAGGGCGGACCATGGCCGATGAGCTCTCCCGACTCCGCGTCGAGCTGGTCCAAACCGCCGAAGGTACCCACCCACAGATCGCCGGCAGCATCTTCGAGCAGAGCCTGCACCATGCCGTGGGAAAGACTTTCCGTGCTGGAGGGATCAGGACGGTAAGACTCGAATCGATACCCGTCGTATCGTTGAAGACCGTCTTGACAGCCCAACCAAACAAAACCTTGGCGGTCTTGCAGCAAGGCATACACCGAGCTCTGGGCGAGACCGTCCGAGGCCGAGATGCGTTGGGTTCGATAGCGGCTTGTTTCGGTCGGCGTCGGATCGAACGCCTTGGCCCCGGGGTCGGGAACCGTGGCCGGCGAGCCGGTGGCCGTCAGCAGCGCGCAGAGGATGAAGGTAAGGGGAGTGGAGGCTTTCAACAGAAGTGGATCCAAACGGGTATTTTCGCCTATTCAACGGCCGCCGAGCCTCCCAAAATGGGCCTGTCGTTCAAAGAGACCTATGGGCTCCGGGTCCCACGAGACGCTCAGCTCAGGCAGAAAAGAATCGAAGGGATCAACTATTATGTCACTTCTCCCTAGAAGCCAGTAACGGGAATGGCATCCCTTCCTCTGCGCAAATCGGCCCTTGCCACTTCCACAAGGGCCCAATTCGCACAATTGCCTCCAAGTTGATCACCCCTCTGCAGCTTTTTGATCACCCCTCGCCGCGGTCGGCAGCGGGCAAATAGGCCAGCTCGACATAGTCCCGAACCATTCGAGTCGCCGAAAAATCCGAGGTCAACGTCGCCATCGAGCTTTTCATCCGCTGGATCCACTCCACGGGCAAATTCTTGTCGTCGCGATCGTAGAACATCGGAATGATTTCCTTCTCCAAGATGTCGTAGAGGGATTCCACATCTTCCTGATCCTGAATCCCCTCGTCGTCGTATTTCTTGTCGGAACCGATCACCCAGCCGTTCTTTCCGTCGAAGCCTTCCGGCCACCAGCCATCGGAAATGCTGAAGTTGAGCCCTCCGTTCATCGCCACTTTCTGGCCGCTGGTACCGCTGGCCTCCATCGGGCGGCGCGGGGTGTTCAGCCAAACGTCGGAACCCTGGGTCAGCATGCGACCCATGCGCATGTCGTAATTTTCCAGCAGGATCACCCGTCCGCGGAACGGATCGCTTTTCGACAGCTCGAAGATCTTCTTGATCAGGTCCTGTCCCGGTCGATCGGCGGGGTGGGCCTTGCCGGCGAACACCAGCTGCACCGGCCGATCGGCATTGCAGAGCAAGGCCTGGAGACGCTCGATATTGGAGAAGATCAAGCTGGCCCGTTTGTAGGTGGCGAATCGGCGGGCGAAACCCAGGGTCAAGGCGTGGTCGTCGAAAATACCGTTCACCGCTCGCAGCTCGTCGGGCGACGCGCCGTGGCGGGCGTATTGCTCCCGCAGCCGGGATCGAATAAAACGCCCGAGACGCTTCTTCTGCGCCACGTGGGTCTGCCAGATGTCGTGATCGGAGATGCCGTGGATCGCCTCCCAGCCCTCGGAAGACAACAGCCGAGCCTCCCAATGCTCGTCGAGCTTGCGACGCAACAGCTTTTGGGTCTCACGGCCCAGCCAGGTCCGAGCGTGCACGCCGTTGGTCAAACCCACGATCGGTTGATCACCGGCGTCCGGCGGAAAGAGGTGGCGCCACATGTCGCTGGCCACCTCGCCGTTGAGCTTGCTCACCCCGTTCCACCAGCTGGAGGTGCGGATGGCCAGCGCGGTGAGATTGAATTGACCGTCGTCGGCGTGGGCCTTGCCCAAGGCGATCAGCTCGTCTTGGGTGACGCCGGTCTCGCCGCACCAGGCGGAGAAATATTTGGTTACCAAAGCCGGATCGAATTGCTCGTTGCCTGCGGGCACCGGCGTGTGGGTGGTGAAGACCGCATTACGCTTGAGATCCTCGAGGGCCTTATAGGGGCTCATTCCGCGATCCCGGATCCGCCGTCGCAGCCTCTCGAGCTGCGAGAACACGCTGTGCCCTTCGTTGAGATGCCAGGCCGACGGCTTCACACCGATTGCGTCGATGGCCTTCGCCCCTCCGATCCCCAGCACGACCTCTTGGATCAACCGCATCTCCCGGCCGCGGACGTAGAGCTGGTTGGTGATCGGCCGGTCCGAGGGGTCGTTGTCGAGCAAGTCGGTGTCGAGCAGGATCAGGGGAATCCGACCCACTTGCGCCAGCCACAGCTTGACCTTGAGGGTGCGTCCCGGCAGCGGCACCTCGACAAAGACCTCGCGCCCCGCCGGCGTGGCCACCGGACGGACCGGCAAACGGGTGAAATCGAATTCCGGATAGTTGTGCTGTTGGAATCCCTCGGCGTCGATCGCCTGGGTGAAATAACCCCGTCGATAGAGCAAACCGACGGCGACGAACGGCAGGCCGAGGTCGCTTGCGCTCTTGCAATGGTCGCCGGAAAGCACGCCGAGGCCCCCGGAATAGATCGCCAGGGTTTGGTGCAGCCCATATTCCATGGACAAATAGGCCACTGGCGCGCTCAGCTTGCCGCCGTGGCTTTGGTCGAACCAGGTGCCGTTTCGCTCCAACATATAGTCTTCGTAGCGCTCCACCAGCTCGTGGTAGCGGGTCTGAAAGGACTCGTCTTCGAGCAGCGGATACCAATGGCGCGGATCGACGTTGATCAACAGCTCCACCGGGTTGCGGTAGTGGCTCCACTTGGCGGAATCGACGGCGGCAAATAGATCTCGTGCTTCCGGAGTCCACGACCACCACAAGTTGTAGGCAATCTCATAGAGCCGCTCGAATTCCCTGGGCAGCTCGAGCTCGCTGACCGGCAAAGTAGGGATTTTCGGCATTGGGCACGAATTCGTCATCGGGGAGCCTCCAGAAAGACCCTGCGGTGATGTAGAGGGCGGTGCAGAGCGCAGGGTCGAGCACGATAGATCGAGATCCGGTGTTTTACCACAAGCGACCATGGATTTGGAGGTATGCCGGCAGGAAAGCTGGACACGTCCAACTCTTGTCCAAGTACCATTCCGTCCACGGCACACGGCATCCTCTGAGCAACCAGCCTGCCGCGGCGCGGCATTTGTGGTAGCTTTCCACCATAGATACTCAGACCGCGACACTCGCTCGAGCCCGTCTCACCGCCGAATTCAGGAGAGCCCTATGACCGCCGCGGCCATATCAAGCAGCCGTTTCGAGCCTTCTCCCGCCCTCGTCAGGGATCGCGTGCCCCCAGACTCGACCGCCCCCCAGATCGACCGGGCGTTGGCCGAGCTACGCCTCCAGGCGAGGGCATGGGTCGAGGTTTCGGTCGCCGATCGGCGGGCCATCCTCAAGGAGCTGATTCGAGACTTTCACGGCGTATCCGACCAATGGATGGACATCTGTCGACAGGCTGAGGGAATTCCCGCCGACCAACCCCAGGCTGGGGAGGAGTGGCTGGCAGGTCCTTACGTGGTGCTGCGCAACTTGCGGTTGTTGGAGGAGTCTTTGGCGGACATCCAACGCTTCGGGCATCCGCGAATCCCGGGGCCGGTCCGGACGCGAGCGGACGGCCGGGTGACCGCGGAGGTCTTCCCCGCCTCAATTTACGACCGTGTTTTTTACTCGGGGGTTCAAGCCGAGGTGTGGATGCAGCGGGGGGTGACCGCCGACACCCTGACCGACACCATGGCGGAAGCCTACCGACCTCCCTCGGGCGCCGATGCCGACGTTGAAGGCCAAATTTGTCTGGTGCTGGGGGCGGGCAACGTGTCTTCCATCGGGCCGATGGATTTCCTCTACAAGCTTTTCGTGGAGAATCGGGTCGTGGTGTGCAAGATGCACCCGGTCAACGCCTATTTAGGCCCGCTGATCGAAAAAGGATTCCGGGCGCTCCTCGATTGGGGCGTGCTGCGCATCGTTTACGGCGGGGTGGACATCGGCGACTTGCTCTGCCGCCACGACGAGGTGGACGAAATTCACATCACCGGATCCGACAAAACCGTGGAGGCGATCGTTTTCGGTCCCGGAGAAGAGGGCCGGAAGCGCAAACAAGACAAGAATCCACGCAACACACGCCCCATTTCGAGCGAGCTGGGCAACGTTTCGCCGGTCATCGTGGTGCCCGGTCCGTGGTCGAAAGCGGATCTGGCCTACCAGGGAGAGAACATCGCCTCCATGCTCGCCAACAACGCGGGATTCAACTGCAATGCGGCGCGGGTTCTGATTCAGCACGAATCCTGGCAGCACCGCCAGAGCTTGCTCAACGAGGTACGGCAGTCTTTCGAGCGCATCCCCACCCGCCACGCCTACTACCCGGGCGCCGCCGAGCGCTTTCAGAGCTTTGTCGAAGCCCACCCCGAAGCCGAGCGCATCGGCCACCCTTCCGAGGGAGAGCTGCCCTGGACGCTGATCCCCGACGTCCAGGCGACGTCCGACGAGATGGCCCTACGCAACGAGGCCTTCTGCTCGGTGATGGCGGAAACCGCCCTCGACGCCGAGTCACCGGCGAGCTTCATCGACCAAGCGGTGGAGCTGTGCAACGAAACCATTTGGGGCACGCTCAACGCGACCCTGATCGTTCACCCCGCGAGCCTGGTGGACCGGGACACCCGCGCCGCGTTCGATCGTGCGTTGGCGGACCTGCGTTATGGGACGATTGCCATCAACTGCTGGGCGGCCGTCGGTTACGGTTTGGTGACCACACCGTGGGGCGCCTACCCGGGCCACGACCTCTACGACATCCAAAGCGGCACGGACGTGGTCCACAACACCTTGATGTTCGGTAAGGTGGAAAAGACGGTGGTGAGGGTACCGTTTCGGATGGTGCCCAAACCCGCCTGGTTCGCCACCCACAAAACCTGCACCGCCATGGGCAAAAGAATTACCGACTTCGAAGCCCAACCTTCCATCACCAAGCTGCCGGGCATCTTCTGGCAGGCATTGAGAGGCTGAAGACATCCATGGAATATCGTCGCTTAGGATCCGCCGGCATCAAGGTTTCCGCTCTTTCGTTCGGATCGTGGGTCACGTTCGGCAGCCAGCTCGACGAGGACAAGGCTTTCGAATGCATGACCACCGCCTATGAGGCAGGGGTCAACTTCTTCGACAACGCCGAGGCCTACGCCTCCGGGCGCGCGGAAGTCTTGATGGGCAAAGCCATTAAGCGGGCGGGTTGGAAGCGGTCCGACCTGGTGATCTCCACCAAGCTCTTTTGGGGCGGAGACGGGCCCAACGACACGGGCTTGTCGCGCAAGCATATTCTCGAAGGCACGGACGCCTCCCTCAAACGCATGGGGTTGGATTACGTGGACCTGCTCTTCGCCCACCGCCCGGATCCGGACACACCCATGGAGGAAACCGTACGGGCGATGAATCACGTGCTCAACCAGGGCAAGGCCATCTATTGGGGCACCAGCGAATGGAGCGCGGAGCAGCTGCGAGAGGCCTACGAGGTGGCCGATCGACTAGGACTGATGGGCCCTCAGATGGAACAGCCCCAATACAATATGTTCCACCGCCGCATCGAAGAGGAGCTCAAACCGCTCTACGAGGAGAGGGGTCTCGGCACCACCATTTGGAGCCCGCTCGCCGGCGGGATTCTGACCGGCAAATACTCCGGCGGCACCTTGCCCGAGGGCAGCCGATACACGGTCGAAGCCTACGCTTGGATGAAAAAACGTCATCTCGACTCCAAGCTCGGCCAAGCGCGTATCCGGCGAGCCGACGTCCTGGCCAAAGTCGCCAAAGACCTGGGCTGCACCTTGGCCCAGCTCGCCATCGCCTGGACCCTGCGCGACCCCTGGATCTCGACCACCATCACCGGCGCTTCCAGCGCATCGCAGGTGAGCGAAAACATGAAGGCCCTCAAGGTGCTCGAGCAGCTCGACGACGAGGTCGTCCAACGGATTGAGGGCATCCTCGACGGATCGACCGTGAAGGCCGAAATGGCCGAGAGCGACGGCTGAGCATGGGAATTGGGGTCGACAGGGGAGTCGAGGTGCATTTCGCTCGACGAGCCCGAACTGCTTGGATCGGCACCTTCTTCGTGTGCGTGCTGTGCTCGTATTTCCCGTGTGCCGTCTCCACCCGAGCCCAGGAAGCTCCAGCGGAAGAGGTCCGAAGCGACCGGCGACCAGTGCTGATCACCGTCGACGACCTGCCGATCGCGGGGGGCTTGCACCGCGAGCCGGAAGAACGCGCCCGAATCACCGACGCCATGCTCGAGGTCCTCGCTCGCCACAACATTCGCGCGGTGGGCCTGGTCACCTGGGGCAACGTCAACGGCCCCGCCGATATCGCCCTATTGAAGAAATGGCTCGCCGCGGGTCACGAGCTGGGCAATCACTCCCATCGCCACCTCAGTTACACGGACACCGACGTCGAGACCTACCTCACCGATATCGAGCACGCTCGGGGCAAGATCGCCGATTTGCTGAGCGAACACCAGCAGACGCTTCGATTCTTTCGTTTCCCCATGTTGCGGGAAGGATCCACCACCGCCAAGCTGGACGCCATGCGCGAGTACCTGAGGGAATCGGGCCAGCGCAACCTACCGGTGACGCTGGACAACCAGGACTGGAGCTTCGAGCGCCCCTGGGCCCGGGCGGTCGCCGCCGGCGACGAGCAGGCCATCGAGCAAGTGGCGGAGGCCTACCACGAGTCCCTCCACCTCTCGATTCGACACCACGAGCGAACCGGGGATCAGATCTTCGAACGGGCCGTGCCGCAGATCCTGCTGCTGCACGCCGGATCCGTGGGCGCCGCCCAATGGGATCGACTCTTCAAGTGGCTGGCGGATCGCGGTTATCGATTCGCCGACGCCGACGAGGTGCTCGCCGATCCCGCCTTTGCCGAGCCCCACGCCTACGTCGGACGACGAGGCCCTGGGCTGTGGGATCGCATCCTCACCCAGCGACGGCACCAACAGGCCCGCCAAGAGATCGAGACGCTGATCGAGCGCCAAGTCGGAGCATGGAATCGCGGGGACCTGGAAGGCTTTTGCGCGGACTACACCGAGGACACGATCTTCATCTCCCCCTCGGGTCGCAGCCAAGGCCGCGAGCAGGTGCTCGAGCGGTACCGCAAACGGTACCCCGACCGAAGCGCCCAGGGCACCCTGAGCATCGACGTGCTCGACTTCAAGGGTCATGACGGCACCGAGGTCTCCATGCTCGGCGACGCCCGCCCGAGCCGTATCCACAGCGTGTCGGTGGTCGGTCGCTGGACCCTCGAACACCCGGACGACACCTCCCGAGAAACCGCTACGGGCCTGACGCTCCTGGTCTTCGAACGGACACAAGACGGCAGCTGGAAGATCGTCCGTGACGCGTCCATGTGATGGAAGCCGATAAAAAGCCCGATCTAAGAAAGAGCAAGGCATGACCGTTCACATCATCACCCACGAGGATTGCATCGCCCACGAGGGTGGGCCCGGACACCCCGAGCGCCCCGATCGGCTGCGCACCGTGGATCAATTGCTCGGCGACACGGAGCTCTCGGCGCGGATCGTACGGCACGAGGCGCCCGAGGCGCGGCGGGACCAGCTCGAGCGCCTTCATCCTGCCGCCCACATCGGCCGTGTGCGCGACCTCTCCTTGGCTGGAGGTGGGGCCCTCGACCCGGACACCTCCGTCAACGGGAAATCCTGGGACGCCGCCTTGCGCGCCGTAGGTGCGGGAACCCAGGCCGTTCACTTGGCGGCGCAAACCGGCGAAAACGTTTTCGCGCCGGTGCGGCCGCCCGGGCATCACGCGGAGATCGGCCGGGCCATGGGCTTCTGCCTTTTCGGCAACATCGCCCTGGCGGCCGCCGAAGCCCGCGCCGAGGGCCTGGCCGAAGAAATCCTGATCATCGACTGGGACGTGCACCACGGCAACGGCACTCAAAATTTGGTGGAAAACGAGCCCGCCATTCGATTCGTCTCCCTGCACCAATGGCCCCTCTACCCGGGCACGGGGCGCGAAACCGAGCGCGGGGTCGGCAATATTTGGAACGTTCCGCGACCCGGGGGCAGACCGCCGGAAGAATACGTGTCGGCCCTCAAAACCGGCATCGATGCCGCGCTCGAAGGTTTTGAGCCCCAAATGGTGCTGATCTCCGCCGGCTACGACGCCATGCTCGGCGACCCCTTGGCCGGGTTTACCCTAGAGGCCGAGCACTACGGCGACCTTCTGCGTCACATCCGGGGACAGGCGCCACAGGGCCCGATCGTCGCCATGCTCGAAGGCGGATACCACCTGGGAAACCTACGAAGGGGAGTCCAAGTGACCCTCGAAGCCCTCGACTCTCCGCCCGACACCCCGAGCTGAACCCGGCCCATTGCGCGGCGGCGGCCGGATCCGACATGAAAGCGGGCCGGAGATGGAACCGAGGGCTACAATGCACCTATGAAAAAGCCGTCTGCCCGTCTGCTCATCATCCTCGTGCTGCTGGTCGCCGCTCTGGTGGTCGGCTCCGGCATCGCTTTGAAGCGCTCCAACAGCTTTCAAACCCAAGGAGAGCTGGTTTTGGCCGGACTGGCCGCGCCGGTGGAGGTCCGGCGTGACGAAAAGGGCATGGCCTATGCTCACGCCCAGTCCCTCGAAGACGTTCTCTTCGCCCAGGGTTTCCTCACCGCCCAAGATCGTTTCTTCAATATGCACTTGGTGCGGCTGATGATCCAAGGGCGTCTTACGGAGCTGGCCGGAGATGTCGCGCGAGACCTGGACGTCCAAAATCGGACCCTCGGCTTCTACCGCATCGCGCGGGGGCACGCGGAGATCCTCGACCCACGGACCCGGGCGCTTTTCCAGCATTATGTGGACGGGGTCAACGCCTTTCTCGAATGCTGCCCGAACGACCTGCATCTCGAATTTCGCCTCGCGGGCTTAGAGCCGGAGCCGTGGACCCTGGAAGACTCCATGGCTCTTCTCTACTTGATGGCCTGGAATAGCTCCGCCAATCTCAAGCACGAAATCACCACCGCCCAGCTACAAGCAGAGGTGGGCGAAGAGCGAGCCGGCACCCTGAAGCCGCTCAACATCAACCCGGACGAGATCGAAGGGTCCGAGGTCGAGGGTCAGGGGAGCACCGCCGAGGATTCGGCCGAAGATCAAATCGCCCGGGCCGACTGGCTCGGCGACCCTTCCCTTCGCTCCCTGATGGAAGACGGCGCCTTGCAGGTGGGCAGCAACAATTGGGTCGCCTCCCCGCAGCTCACCGCCGGAGGCAAGGCTCTATTGGCCGGCGACCCCCACCTCGACCCGCGCATGCTGCCCGGGATTTGGCATCCCATCGGTTTGGTTTGGCCGGGCAATCGGGCGGTCGGAGCCACGGTCGCCGGCCTGCCGGGCATCGGCCTGGGTCGCACCGACTTCATCGCGTTATCGATGACCAACGCCTACGGCGATGCCCAGGACCTCTACGTGGAGACCCTCGACCCGGAGAATCCCGATCGCTACCTGCAATCCGGCCAATCCCTGCCTTTCGAAATCCTGCACGAAACCCTGCGCATTCGAGATAAGGACAGCGAGGGTGGATTTCGAGAAGATCCCCTAGAGATCCGGTCGACCCGCCGAGGACCGGTGGTCTCCGGTCGCCTGCCCGGCTTGAAGGATGAGGACGGGAGCGGGCTCCTCGGAGACGAGAAGCGGGTGAGCCTGCGCTGGGCGGCGGCGGACCCGGCCACCTGGACCCCCAAAATCGGATTCTTCGAGATCCTGGAAGCGCGCGACATCCAAGATGTCAACCGCTCGATCGACCACCTCCCCATGATCGGTTTGAACTTCGTCTTCGCGGACACCGATGGGGCCATCGGCTGGCGGGTCTCCGGTCGCCTGCCGACCCGTCTTCCCGGCGCCGGCCGACAGCCGTGGATCGTGTGCATCGAGGCGTGTGAAGAAACCGATCCGTGGACCGGCTGGATTCCGTTGAAGGAGATGCCCCAGGACCTCACCGGCTCCAAGAGCTGGCTGGGCACCGCCAACCATCTCACCGTCGACCGCGACTATCCCCACTACTACTCCAATCGGGCGGCCGCTTCCTATCGATACGCTCGCTTGAAGGAGCTCTTCTCCCAGCAGATCGAGAGCGGTGAGCCCATGACCGACGACATCTTCTGGCAATGGCAGCGGGATCTCGTCAATCCCATGGCCCGGGAGCTGTCGCCGATCTTCGCGCGAGCCTTGGTGCAACAGCCTCAAACCCAAAGCCTCGGTCGCGTTCTCGAGGACTGGAATCACGAGGACAGCCCCGACGCTCCCGGTCCCCTGGTGTTCCAGGAGATGATCCGTCAAGTGGCCTTCGCCACCTTTACCGACCAGCTCGGCGAGAGCACCACCTCCACCATGTTGGGCAACCTCTATTTTTGGCAGGAGCGCCTGCAACGCATGCTGGTGACCAACGATCCGGTCGCCGCGTCTTGGTTCGACGACACCTCCACCGAAGCCGTCGAGTCCCGGGACGACATCATCGTTCGAGCCGGGCTCGCCGCTCTGGATCGCCTGGGCCCTTGGGAAGGCTCCGCCCCCGCTAGCTGGCGCTGGGGAAATCCCCACTATTTGAAGCTTTACCACCCCCTCCGCCGAACCGGCTTCGGCAGCGATTGGCTCGGCAGCGGCCCCATGCCCATGGGCGGATCCGCGGAAACCCTTTACCGCGGCTGGTACAGCTTCAACGAGCCCTACGCAGCCACCTTTACCGCGTCCCTGCGCATGGTGGTGGACTTCGCCGACCCCGACAAAATCCGTGCGGTGCTGCCGGGTGGGGCCGTAGGCAGAGCGTTCCACCCCCACCAGCAGGATCAAACCGAGGCCTTCATGACCGGCACCCCCCTCTGGTGGTGGTTCTCCGATCAAGCCATCGAGGAAAACGCCCAAAGCCATTTGTGGCTACAACCCGACAACGTCGCGGAGCCCACGGGAAATCCGCCCCACTGAACTGCCCGGACAGGGCAATAGCGATTCCCGACCCGCCTACCAGTCGGTTATAGTTGGGGCGTGAGTCCCTGCCCACGAAAGCTCTGATTTTCTAGAAAACCGGCGTCCGGCAAAAATGATCGACAAGACCGTAAACAGTTATCGAATTTTGGAGCAGTTGGGTGAAGGTGCGACTGGATGGGTCTATCGCGCGGAGGACACCCGCGACGGTCGGCACGTGGCTCTCAAATTCCTTCCCTACGAGCTGAAAGAGGATCCAGAAGCCCTTCAACGGTTCATGGAAGAGGCGCAGGCCGCCTCCAACCTCGAGCATCCGAATATCGGCACCATCTTCGAGATCAGTGAGTCCGAAGACGGTCGTATGTTTTTGGCCCGTGCTTTCTACCAAGGCGAGTCCTTGGACCGAAAGATCGCCCGTGGACCGATGCCGCTCGAAGAAGCGGTGGCCATTGCCAAACAGCTGGCGAGCGGGCTGAGCGAAGCCCACGGACACGGCATCATCCACCGGGATTTGATCCCCGCCAATATCCTGGTGACCCAGACGGGAGGGGTCAAAATCCTCGATTTCGGCCTGGCGAAAATGGTCAGCGGCGGTGGGCTGACCCAGGTGGGCTGGTCCCTGGGCACTCCCGAATACATGTCTCCCGAGCAAATTCGGGGCAACGACAGCGAGCCGACCACGGATTTGTGGACCCTGGGCGTGGTCTTCTACGAAATGCTCACCGCCAAGCAGCCGTTTGCCGGCTCCAATCTGGCGCAGGTGCTCACCGCGGTGCAAACCCTACAACCGGCACCGATTGGCGATCACCGCGACGATGATCCGCCGGCGGCTTTGGACAAAATCCTCAGTCGACTGCTGGCCAAGGACGCCGACCAGCGCTACGGCTCTTGCTCCGAGCTGATTCAGGACCTGGAAGGCTGGGAGACCGGGAACATCGCGGGTACGCCGGCCGCGCCGCCGCCTTCCTCGCCGCAGCGCCCCATGGGAGTCGGCTCTACGGAGCCCGCATCCGACGCCACCCCTCAAGACACCATCAGAGCCATCTGGGTCACCCTGCTGATCACCTTAGGCGCCCTGGCGATCATGGCCTTCATCTTTCTGGTTTAGATCCCGTCGACGATCACGGTTCCTCGGGGGCCACGTCCTCGGGGGCCACGTCCTCGGGGGCCACGTCCTCGGGGGCCACATCCCCTGCAGGCTGTGAGCTTTTTCTTCCTTGCGCCTTGCCGGCCGCCAGGGGGTTGCGGGGATCCCTCGGATCCACCAGATAAGGGCCGGGAACACCTTGCGGGAATGCGTCCGGATCGATCAGCTGAGGCATCTCCTCAGCCTCCGGAATCACGATCGCCTGCGAAATGTAGTGTAATCCGATCCGTGGCAGCCAAACGGCCGTCACGATCAGCAACGCGGCCAGAGTCAAGCCGATCAAGGCGCGCCCCTTGGCGGCGTCACCGAATCGGACCTTGGTATCCCTCACCACCCGGGCACCGGGCAGGGGATGTTGCTCGGCCAGCACGATTCGAATGCCCTGGACGATCAAATAGAGGGCGATCAAACCCAGCACCGCCGAGGTGCCGAGCAGGAAATTCCGGCTGACTTGAATCGTCAGCTCCGCGGCTCGGCTCGGATTGAGCACCGCGACCTGCGCGATGTCCCCTAGGGTACGATCGAGCTCATGGATGAATCGAACGCCCAGGGCAGCGCCCAAGGTGGCGATCAAAAGAACCCAACGCTGTCGCCTCGGATCGGCTTTCAACACGGTTTCACTCATCGATGAAATTCTATCCGATCCACCGAGCTCCGAGTCGCCGGCTTCGCCGAGGGAGCGACCCGCTCGAAGCGCACGATTCTTGCATCAGGAAACGAGATGAGAACCACGAATCCCTACCTTCCCAGCCCGACCGTCTCCCAGGGCCTTGATACCGAATCGGCCACGCAAAGTCGCATCCTTCCATCTCGCTGGGTTCTTCTCGGGCTGTGCTTGCTGATCGCCTGGCTGGGGACCTCCGGGGCGAGCCTCGCCCAAGAGCAAAAGGAACCGGAGCCTGCGGAGCCGGCCGACAGAGCTTCTAGATCCGAGCCCACCTCGGTGATGCCGCCGGAGGGCAAGGGCGACGGAGACACCTGGGGTTACACCCGGGACGGCGAGACCGAGGACGCCTCGGACACGGCGGGCCAGGAGCGCGAAACCACCGGCAACGAGGCGCGGGCCGAGGTAGTCAAAGCACGGCTGATCCAGCCTTCCGGACATCGCTACGTGAAGGAGGTCGCCCGGGTCCACAAGGGTGTCGGACGTCCGGAGTGGTCTCGCCAAGGGGATTGGGTGGCATTCGACAAGGACACCGAGCGTGGTTTTCGTGGATTGCACGTGGGAACCCTCACCGGCGGTCTGGACCAATGCTTGACCTGCGACTCTTGGGATTTGCGCCACAGCCATGTTCTGGCGCCCACCTGGCATCCATCGGGCAAGGTGCTGGTGGCGATGGTCCAAGGACCGGCCAAACGGCTCGATCTCGACACTTGGAAATTGGCGGGGCCGGATCGTGCATTGCACTCGGAGCTTTGGGCCTTCACCCGCGACGGCCGCGACGCCTGGCAAATGACTCAAGTAGTGGGCCAGGGCGGAGCGGTCCTCGATCCGCATTTTTCCCACGAGGGGAATCGGCTGGCTTGGGCCCAGCGGGTGGACACCACCACCGGCGGACGGTGGGGCTCTTGGCAGGTGCGTGTCGCCGAATTCAAAATCAAACGAGGTTTGCCCCGTTTGGGCAAGGTCCAAACCTTGGACGCCTTGCCTTGGCCCGGTTTCCTTTCCGTGCACGGCTTCACGGACGACGACAAAGGGCTCTGGCTGACCGTTACCCCGGCTCCGGGCCGCAACAGAGAAGAAGGTCGGCGGGGCTTCTCGATCGGTCGCTTCGATCTTGAAACCCGCACTTTCGAGCCGTTGGCGACCACGGGCAGCTGGGATTCTTCTCCCTCCGGCATTCCCCGCAGCCAACGCCGGGTCTGGGTTTCGGACCGAGGCATCGAGCGGCCTCGCAGCCCCCAGCTGCCTTGGCGAGGCGACCTTTGGCTAGCGTCGGAAAGTGGACGGCGTCAGGAGAGGCTGACCTACTTCAACGACCCGAAGAGCGACCACTATTTGGGCGAAGCCTGGATCGCCGACACCAGCTGGAGCCCCGACGGCACGGAAATTCTGCTGCATGTGCTGTCCCCGGACGCTTCGGGCACGATCGGCGAATTCCTCTATCGGGTAGCTCTCGACCCGGCGATCGCGCGATAAGCTCCCGGAGCTTCCCGATGCGCGGGAAGATCGCACGAATAGGTGATTCGGTGGTTCCATGAATAGGTTCGACGTCATCGTGATCGGCGGCGGCATCATCGGCGCGTCCACGGCCTGCGCTTTGGCCCGGGGCAATGCGGATCTTTCCCGACCCGCCCTAAGAGTGGCGCTGGTGGAAGCTTTAGCGCCCGGTCACAAGCGGGGCAGCTCTCACGGAGACGGCCGAATCATGCGCTTCACCTATCCGGAACGGGAATATTTGGAGCTGGTTCGCAGCTCAATTCCCGCTTGGCGACAGATTGAGCACCAGGGTGACGTGCGATTGATCGAGCGCACCGGCAATTGGGAATGTGGACGGCCCGGCAGCGCGATCATGGCCCAGCTCGATGCGACCTTGTCCGCGGCCGGCGTGCCGTTCGAGCGTCTCACCGCCGCCGAGAGTCGGCGACGCTTTCCTCAAATCCAGGTGGAGGAAGACACCGAGGTGCTCTACGAGCCCAGCGGCACGATCCTACGGGCCGACTTGGCCCTGCGCACCCTCTGGCGGCTCGGCCGAGAGAGCGGGGTCGAGCATTTCACCCACCGACGGGTCGAGCGTCTGGAGGTGACGGACGAGTCCGTCCGCGTCCAGGGGGATGGGCTCAACTTGGTAGCCGGATCCCTGGTCGTCACCGCCGGGTCTTGGTCACGGGGCCTCCTGATGGACCTGGGGCTCGACCTTCCCCTCACAGCTCACCGGGAGGCATTGGCCTACTTCCCACCGCGTGCCGACTCGGGTCACAGTCATCGCTTCGACCACATGCCGGTGCTGATCGATTACGACGATCAGGACATTTTCTTTGCCTTGCCGCAGATCGACATTCCCGGCGTCAAGGTGGGGCGCCACCGATCCGGCCCCCTGACCGATCCCGATCTCGACCCACCTGCCGACCCCCTCTTGATCCAACGGCTGGTGGAATACGTCACACGCCGATTCCCGTCCCTGCACCCACGACCGAGCCAAACCCTCACCTGCCTCTACACCAACACCCCGGATTTCCACTTCGTGCTCGACCGTCACCCCGAGCTACCCCAGGTGACGATCGGCACCGGGTTTTCGGGTCATGGGTTCAAATTTGGTCCGGTTTTGGGTGAGGCCCTAGCCCAATTGGCCACCCATCGATCATGCCCCATGGATCTCTCGGCGTTCGGCATCCGTCGGTTTTCGGGACCCGCCTTGCGACCCAGGCTGGGTGCCTGAGAGCCTGAGGCGACGTCCGGCCACCCGAGAGGTCGACCCCGTCCTGTCGAGGTGACGAATACCGCGCGAGACCACGGTCCCACGTAAGGAATGCCGGTGCGATTGGATGGGATATCCTTGCGCTCCGAAGCAACTTTGGAGGATTAAGCGATGACGAGCACCGCGACGACCTTGGATACTCCCACTCTCGATATCGATCAGGCGCGATTGGCAAAAATTCAGAAGAAGCTCACCAACCCGCTTCTGATGCCGCTCTTCCTATTCGCCAAGCTGCCCCTGGGGTTCATGGCCGGTTTGAGGGTCAAAACCATCGACACCTCCCGCTGCCAGACCACTGTGCCCTACGGCTGGCGGACTCAGAACCCGTTTCGCTCCACCTACTTTGCGGCCCAAAGCATGGCCGCCGAGCTGTCCACCGGCGCTCTCGCCATGGTCGCGGTGGAGCTGGCTCCCGCATCGGTGGCGATGCTGATCACCGATTTGGACGCCCAATTCGGCAAGAAAGCCACGGACATCTCCACCTTCACCTGCGAGGCCGGCGACGAGATCTTTGCGGCAGTGGCCGAGACCTGCCAAACCGGTGAGCCGGCTACCGTCAAAGTGCTCACCGTGGGCCATATGCCCGACGGCACCGAGGTCTCTCGATTCCACTTCACGTGGTCCTTCAAAAAGCGCTCACGCCAGTAGTTAGAGCTACCGCAGCCGCGCCAAACGCTCGACGTTGGCGTCCAACCAGGCTTCGGCCTGCTCAAAATGCTCGTATTGACGCTCCATTCGACGGAATTCCGGCGGATGGACGCTCCTCCGTCGAGCCCCTCGCTTCGGGGGGATCACGGCGTGCAGCATCTCGTGATAAACGATCGACTCCACCACGATTTCAGGCACCTCCGGACGATCGAGCACCGGATGAATCCGCACCAGGCTCAGCCGTTCGTCATAACTGCCGAGCCGGATGGAGAATGACCCCTTTCGGCGCCTCCTGCCCCTTGCCGAGGCCCGTCCCTTGGCGCCCTTCCCCCAGGTGATGTCCACCTGGAGCTCGCCGCCGAAATAGCGCCGATTCACCCGCTCCTTGAGCACCGAGAGGTCGAAGACCTCGCCTTCCGGCTTGAGAAGTGGTGGGCGCCGAGTATCTTCTTGGCCGTGCAGACGGAAATGCTCCCGGATGACCGCCAAGCCCCGTTGGCGCGACGCCGCGGTCCGCGCCTCCAAAAAATCCACCAACGCCTGCACCACCCGGTCGTCCGCCTGGGCAAAACAACGGTGGACGCGAATGTCGAGCCCGGCAGACCGGCCGTCGCCCGGGCGCCGGGGTTTGGCGGAGACAATGCGCGTCCGATTGCGGGTCAGGGTCAGTGAGCACACCGAGGTGGACAAACCCTCGGAAAGCCTACGGATCAAAGGGGCGGCCTCTGTCTCCCGCTCCGTCGAGCTCGACCGTGGAGCCGAGCTCCCACGAGCCGACGTGGAGCGGACGGCACGTGGGGCCGGGGCCAATGCCGTGGCCACCGGACCTCTTTCTTGCTCTTGCTCGGGTCCGAATAGAAGCAGCTGACCTTTGTTCGTGTTGCGATGACGGGACAAACGACTCTCCAGGGAACCCTACCGACGCATCACCCGCGGGTGATGCACACCACGCAGGGGCGGGGAGCCTTGCCCTCCTCGCCGTGGGGAAAATTCGAGCCGATCGGAACTGATCTTTGCTGCTCGAAGGGTTTGTTCTGCCGATCGTGCACGATATGAGCCTGCTGCTCTGCGGCGCCGTTCTTTCGTGCCCCATCCAGCTCACCCGGATGCTGAATCGACAGAATCAAGGTTTCGCCGTCCTCGGTAAAGGTCGGGCCACAGAATTCCGCCTCCATCGGTGCGATCGCAAAGAGCTGCGGCGTACCGGCCCGCTCCCCGGAGGTGGGGAACATGAACATGGCATTATTGCCGAAAACTCCCGGAAAGTTCTTTCCACCGGGGTGGGTCCCGTCGATCTGCTCCCGTGACGTAGGGAAGTTCAACGCTGAAGTGGAGATGTCCGTCACCATCCACAGATTGTCGGATGGATCGAAGACCATGTTGTCGGCGCAGGCGAACCCACCCCCCTGCTCGGCGATCTCACCCGAGCTGACGAATTTCCCCCAGCTGAACTCGGTGGCACCGGGGTCCGAATCCGCGGACTCGTCACCGCCTTCCATGATCCGGTAGATCGCACCGTATTGACGCGACGTCTCCATCGCCGAGTCCGGAAAGATGCGTCGATCCGGCGAGCCGTCGCTGGAATCCGTGGCGTCGGTAAAAGCGATGTAGACACTGCGATCTCCGGGGTGCACCTCTAGGTCTTCCGGCCGCGCCGACGGCGTCCCGCCGACCGCGTTGCCCATCAAGAATGCATCCATGGTCAAGATGCCCTTCTTCTTCTGCTCGATCACCGACTGTTCCTCGCCCTCCGTCTGCGGGTCGACCCGGACGAGATCCCCGAGGGTGCATCTATCAAAGGGTTTCTCGGCAAAATCAGCGATGATATCCATCCAATCCTCGACCTCGATCTCCGGCTGATCCCGGTCGGTATTGCCGACTTTGACCGCACCGCCCACGAAACGGGACGGCACTTGGATGTGCTGGGAAAAGCAGAGCTCGGGCTCTGGCCGACGCAAGGGAGTGCCCACTTCCAAGGGCACCCACTCACCGCTGAAGTCTTCGTGGAAACGGGCCACGTAAAGGGTGCCCTCTTCCAGCAGCTTGCTGTTCGCCGGATCCTTAGGATCCTTGACGACGCCCTTCGAGACGAATTTCCAGATATGACCGCCCCGACGATCGTCACCCATGTAGGCGGCCAGGGGTTTGCCCGCGTCCGCCCTCAGGGCCACATTCTCATGTCGAAAGCGACCCAGGGCCGTATGCTTCGCCATATGGCCGGTCTCCGGCTCGACCTCGCAGACCCAGCCGAATTGACGACCGTCCAGGGGCTCCTCGAGCAGATGACCGTTGCCGTTGATCGAATACGGTCGGCCGTCGTCGAATTCGTAGAAATCACCGACCTTGAGCGCCCTGCACCCGTAGGATTTGCGCCAGCCGTCCAACTCTCGGCCGGCCGGAGAAATATCGTCGCTCGTATCGTTGTGAAAATTCTCTTCGCAGGTCAGAAACGTGCCCCACGGGGTGGTACCGCCCGAGCAATTGGACATCGTGCCCTGGGGAGGAGTCTCGAACAGCCAGGCCGAGGGTCCGGTAAAACGGGAGTGTTGCTCGGCGGGACCGGGAATATTCTGCCGATCGAAGGCGGTGATCCGCCGGTGATCGTCGGCGTCCGCCACGACCTCGAATCGCCCGTCGGCCAGGCGTCGTACCCGCAGCACGGAGACCCCCATCTCACGAAGGATCTTTTTCGCCACGGATTTCATCTTTTCCAAGGTGGCCGGCGGCACCGCGGCCACCGCCTCCGCGTCAGCGGCGTCGAAGCTGGTGCCTTCGGGAAAGGTGTAGCCGTCGAAAGTAAAGATGCCGTATTTGGACAGCATGGGAACCCGGGTATCCGCCACCAAGCTGACTTCCGGGGGCTGCTCGCCGAACATCTCCCCATACGCTTCCAGCCACGGACGAATGGAGACGTACTCATGATTGACGAACAACCAATATTGATCTTGGGTGCCCTCGATCCTCAACAAACCAGTGTAGTCGTTGCCGTATCCGAATCGGATCTGATGCGTGTCCGAGCCGAAGATCTGCCCCCACTCGGCCACGATATCGAATCGATAACCTTCCGGCAGCACCAGCTCGTCTCGCACCTCATAGTCGGCAAAGAGCTCGGCATCCGGCTTGCTCCCCATGCTGCCGGGCAAGGGCACCGGATAAGCGGGCTGACGCCAATTGCCGGTGCCGTCGGCTAGGACCCAGCTGCCGACCTTGGACGAGCCGGGGGCGCAGCCCAGCTGAAGCAATGAGCTACCGGCCGTGGTCCCGAAAATCGCCCCTGCCCCAGCACCGATATATTTCAGGAATTTTCTGCGGTCCACTGAAGATCTTTTTGGAAGCTGATCGTCGGCAGTCATGTTGACCTCGTAGGGAGAAGAGAATAGGCGATGACATGAAGAGTGATGTCTACCCTTCCGACGGAAAGAGCCGCGGAAGAAACGATAAAGATGCGTCGGCAGGCCGGCTTCGCGAGACTGGCTACGCGAGACCGGCTACGGAAAACCGGCTCAGCGAGTGCCGAATTGTTGCCCGGGTGGAACCTCGCCCGTGACCGGCACCACCACCACGTACTCCCGGCGGGTTGCCGCGTGGCAGCTGTTACACGCCAAGGTCATGCCCCGATAGGTTTCGCCGGCGGCGGTCCAATCTCCATTCTCCACACTGCTGCGAAGGGCTTGAAGACTACCGCTCATGGTGGCTTTGGCCATGCTCCCGATGGGTATGCCTTCCCATCGATCGACCCCGACCAGCTCGGTCATGACCTGACCGACCTTATCGAGGTAAAACGTGGCTAGGGGGCCGTTTTCCGCTTGGGCCGCCCAACCGATTTTGTGGGTATAAGTCGCCAGATGTCCCATCAGAAACGTTACCTGAAGCTCCGAGTCGGCCGCCGCGCCGCCGTCGGCCGCTTGGCTAGGCTCGGCCCCGGACTGGGAACCGGAGCAACCGAGCATCAAAGCAGACGCAAGCAGACCTAGGCAGATAAGACTTCCCCAACGGAAGCCGAGATGTTGAAGAGCAGGCCTCATGGCAATCCTTTCAATGATAAATCCAGCCAAACCAAAAGATGATCACTCGCCCGGCCGTCACCCTCGACGAGCCTTCGATCCGGGCTGTCGGCGCTCGGCGCGTAAACCCCCGAGTCGGCTATGTTCAAATCACGGCTCGGCAGAAGGTAATCGAGGCGGCCATAGGCGCTCGTTCGCTGCCGAGTTTCCCCAGGATACGGGGACTCGCGGCGGTTGGGCAACGCTCCTTCGGAAGATGGTCGCGTATCGCTAACCCGTGGGTGTTGAAGCAACAGCTCGATCGATGGCGGCCCGAGGGGGCCGTCGCGATGGGGATCGGCATTTAGATCCCCTGCGATGACAAAGGATCGATCGGCACCCAAGCCGCCACGGCGACCTCGATCATCCACCAAATAGGTGGTCGGGTCGTCCGCGTCCACGGAAATATAGTCCGCCCACAAGCGAATCTCGTCGTGATTTCGGCGGCCGTTTCGATCTTCGATGCTGTCGAATACCGGCGGGGTAGGGTGGCTCACCAAGACGTGTATCACCCGATCTCGAATTTCGATCGGCACATCCCAATGGCTCTTGCTCGACAGCCGAAGCACCGCCGCCTCGTCCGCGGAATACCAGGCGGGACGTCCGTCTCGACCGTCGGGCATCAGATGACCGGGCATGGTAATCCAACGCAACCCACGGAAGGTGCGCAGCGATTCTTCTTGAACCGGGAAACGGGAGAGCACAGCCATGCCGTATTGGCCGGGATAGCGTCCAAAACCCCAGGCGTCCTCGGGGCTGTCCGTTCGGCCGTCGTTGTCGAGGTCCAATCCGGACGGCAAGCCGGTATTGACGGGTAGGTAGACGAGGTGCGGAAACGGCAACGGCGCTTCATCCGCGCGCTCCAACATCGGATCCAGGTATCTCTCCAAGAAGAGACGCGGCAGATTTCGACCCGGGTGATAATCGATTTCCTTGAGCACCAAGACGTCGGGACGCAATCGGGCAATGACCTCAGCCGCGCTGATCAGCTGGGGCAAGACACCTCGGCCTTGGTCGTCGACCTGGTCGACTTTCTCCGCGCTGAGCTCCCAGATATTAAAAACCGCAAGCCGCGCACGGTCCTCGGGAGTCTCTGCCCAGGCGCTGACCGGATCGAAGAAGAAGATCCAGGAGAGCACCAAAATCCCAAAAACCGTTCGATGACCGGCTCGATGACAGACGGATGAGCATCGCAAATTCTCGACCTCGCTGGTGACGAAAGGGTTGGCGCTAAGCCATACTCAGGGTTCCTCGCCGGGTTATGCTACCCTGCAACCTGACTTTTTGAATCCTTCTCTCCAGACCCATCAGCCTGCCGTTCTCAAACGGCGAGATAAACGATTTGGTCCGACACCCTTGAGCTTCGCCCGCACGACTCCGTTTTTCCTTTGGCTCTGCCTCAGCCCCCTCTGCGGGTGCGATTTGGGGCCCAAAGATACCGGCGACGCTCGCCCTTTCGTGGTTCGCGCTCGACCCGTGCCTTCACCGCTGGTGGACAGCTCGATGTTCAAAGCCGGTTTCGAGCTCTCGACCCGCCACCTTCCCTTTGGTGGGTTCTCCGGTTTGACGATCGACGGCAATCGGCTCATCTCCGTTTCTGATTCGGGTCTTGTATGGCAAAGCTATCTCGCTTTGGATTCCGAGGGAGTGCTGCTCGGATTCACCGACTCCAAGCTCAGCGCGCTCCACGACACATTAGGCCAAAGCGCGCACTCCAAAGAAGAGCGTTTCGATGCTGAGGAGCTCAGCCCTTGGCCGGGAGGCTGGCTCGTTTCCTTTGAGCAGGAACACAAGATTCTTTGGTACCGGTCCACCGAGGGCCCAGCTCTGTCGGACAAGGCACCCCTCGCGGTCGAGCTGCCTGCACGGGTCTCCGAGCTGAAAGCCAATAGTGGTCTCGAAGCCATGACACGGCTTGCCGACGGTCGACTGCTGCTGATCGCCGAGGATGCTCCCACCGGCAACGGCGATGGCTCCGAGCCCACAACCACGAGCACTGCCGCTCTGCCGGTCTGGGTCGGCCACTTGTTGCAGCACGTCGAGGGTCAGAGCGAGCAAATCCCCTGCGCTTGGACTGAGCTGAGTCTCGAAAGAAACGGCGGGTTTCACCCGACCGGGGCCGCGCTGCTGGCATCCGGGAATGTGTTGCTTCTCGAGCGAAGCTGGAACGAAGTCGACGGCGTAAGAGCGGCGTTGTCGGTGCTGACGCACTCGGACCTCCAAGCCGAAAACCCGATCAGGCGACATCAAGTGCTCTATTTGGACGATCCGAGCACGATCGACAATTTCGAGGCCATCGCCACGGCGCCCGGTCCGCAGGGCTCGACCTGGGTCTACCTTTTGTCGGACGACAACTTCAGCGAAAACCAAAGAACCCTGCTGCTTCAATTTCTACTGCCCGCCTCCGAGACGTCCCCAAACGTCCCCAGCGCGCAATAAGCAGACCGCGCGGCTCACACCCCAGAAAGCTCAAGGCAAGGTTCAGCCGCGCCGCGAGGGGCGAGCCTCGTCGGCATCAACTGACGGCAATTCGTCGGCATCAACTGACGGCAATACAGTCGAGTCATTTGTCGGACGCCACTCTCGGCAGCGCCCGGTTGGGTCTCAGGCCAGTGGACGGCGACCCGGAGGATAAATTTCCAACAATCGTTGGATGAGCACCGCTGCCTCGTCGTCCTTCAAAGCCCCGGACATCGCCCGACGCCAATATTCCTCGGTCTGAGGAGAATCGACCGCTTGTTGAATGCGCGGGCGATCCGCAAGACGCTTGCGGGCGTCGCGGCGGAAGGTGGTCGGCCGCTGGTCAGCCCAGCGGTAGAAGGAGCGGCTGAAGACCTGAATGCTCGAGAAGCCGAGCAAATCACTGATCTTCCAAATCGGAAGGTCCGTGTCTCGCAACAAGCGGGCAGCGGTTTCGAGCCGGCAATGAGAGATATAGGCATGTGGCGGCTTGCCCACGGCGGCGTGGAAATGAATCGCCACCGAGTTGTCGCGAATGCCGCAGGCATCCTTTAGGCGATTGACATTCAATTTGGGATCGAAGAGGTGACTCTCGATATAGGCCAGCATCGGCTTCAGCCGCGGCGGCACTTGATCTTGATCGTTTCTTATTCGATCCAATGTTTCCAGAGCCGCGGTTTGCAGCAGGTCTTTAGACGTCGTGTCGAGTTGCATGGGGGTTCCTCGCATCATGTCTCTTTATTTCATATCAACCGACACTTTGTCGGCAGGCTAATTCTAGACTGGCCCGTCGAATGGGGTGTAACCGAGTATGTGTTTATTCTGTGCCTATCGACTGGACATTTCCTATTATAGGTGAATTCGCGTTCCTGTATCTACGCTGGACGCTAATTTTTTGACCCAAATCCATCTCAATGCTCGTTTTCCGAAAATTCTCTGAGCGCGCAGCCCGAAGAGTAGAGACGGGCCCTGAAAAATTAGCCTATTTTAAAGGACTTTACATCTTCTCAAAGGCTACAGTCTGAAAGGTCAAAGCCTTCCTAAAAAGACGCGCTCTATGCCGAGTGAATCCGCAACCTTTATCTCAAAGCCGGATATCTTTCTAACCCGACCGAGCAGCCCTCCGGACGAACCCGTCGTCCCTGCCGGTGATCACCCGTCAACAAGCCGGCTGATTGCGGACCTTGTTTCCGCTGAAGGATGAGCGCAGTCGGCCGCTCAAAAACGTCGACCGGGCTCGATCGAACAGCCTAACGCAGGCTTAGATCCGCAACCACACCGAGATGGTCGGAAAGGGGGGTCTTCAGGGTGTGGTAGTCGCTGAAATCCAGCTCATCCGACACGAGGATCCAATCCAAGCGTCGCCGTGGACGATTAGACGGGAACGTGGGAACAGCTCTCTCTGGACGGAACGCCCGGAGCCCCAACATGTCGTTGAATAGCCTCAAGGAGCTGGGCTCCTGCTGCCAACAGCAGTTGAGATCACCGAGCATGACCATCGGCCGGCGGCGATGAATCAGCGCGTTGACCATCTGAAGGATTTGTTTCTTGCGCAGGCTCGGCCTTAGGAAGTCCAGGTGAACGGACACCACGTCGAGCTCCATCCCCTGCCACTCCGGCACCTTGACCGAGGCGACCACAAACCCCTTGGTGTCGCGCCAGGTGGTGCCGAAACGCTGGGAGATCGGATCGTTGAGGCGCCAGGTGGACAAGATTGCCGTGCCCGAGGACAGCGGATAACGCTCAGACCCGAAGTGATTGTGATCTCCCCGGTAGTGGTCCGTGAGCTCGGCATGATCCGCGAGGGTGGCCACATGGTCAAAGTTGCCGCTCCAAGCCGATGGCCCGTCGGCCTCTTGTAGGGCGACCAGATCCGGACCCACGTGTCGCAAGACCTTGGCGATTTCGGAAACGTTGTTGCGAGCGGTCGACTCCCGCAACAATGCTTGATGGGTTGCGGTGCGGCGTCCGTGTGCCACGTTCAAAGAAAAGAGCCGCACCGCAGACGCCCTTTTGTCCGGAACCTGAGTTGAGCACAACAGGTCGGGATGATCGGGTCCGTTGCCGGGCTCCCTCTTGATCCCAAATCGACGCAACAAGCTTTCTCTCAAGGCCCCCTTGGGAAGGATTTTTTGGGGGCCGATATCTTTGGAAGTAGCTCCTTCGGGAACGATTTCCCGGCGCTCGAAGCCTTTGCGAAAAAGCAACTTGCGAAAGGCGCTGTATGTGGGCGATGAAGAGTCTTGGGCCATCTTGAGCTTGGGATCTTGAGGGTCGGTCGGCCGGAAGCGGTCGGCCGGAAGCGGTCGGCCGGAAGCGGAGCACATTGGTCATCTTATCCCAAGTGAGCTGCCGCCGACGGGAGCACCCTGAAATTTCACGGAATCCTCAGCTGGGCTCCACAGAGCCCGTCTCCGACGAGGATTCGGCTCGGCGCCTGCTAAAGTCACCCGAGCACTAAAGCACACGTCTCAGTGAACAGGTTGAGCTGTTACGCCTTCCGGAAGGAGGCCCTATGTCCCCAGTCCCTGTCGGCGACATCGCCGTCAACGCAGCCCATCGCCGGACGAAAGCCGTTTCACCCGGAGCCCGCACCCTGGGTGAGGTGCTGCTGAATCGCGCCTCGTCGACCCCCGACTCACCCGCGGCCTTCCAGAAAGTCGACGGGGCTTGGCATCTGTGGACTTGGCAGGACTTTGCCCAACGGAGCCTGCGAATCGCGCAGGGACTGTTGAGCGCCGGCTGCCGACCCGGCGACCGAATCGGCATTCTGGGGCCCACCTGGTTCGATTGGGGCGTCTGCGATTTTGCCGGACAGCTGGCCGGCATGGTGACGTTCGGAATCTACCCGAAGCAATCCGTGGATCAAGTGCGTTACCTGCTGAAGCACAGTGAGTGCAAAGTGCTGTTCACTGCCGATGAAGAAGACATGGAGACCGCCATTCAAGCCGCGACCGAAGTCGAGGAGCTGGTGGCCATCGTGGCCTGGGATTCGGCCCTGGCGGAGCGGTGGCAGGAGCGGGATGCACGGGTCACCTCGATAGATGCGTTCAGCGACCAGGTGATGGACGCGGAGCAGGCCCGGCAAATACAACAAGACCTGGACCCCGAAAGCACCGCCATCCTGATCTACACCTCAGGCACCACGGGACCGCCTAAAGGCGCGATGATCAGCCATCGCAACATTCTGACCTTGCTGCGGCACCACACCTCCATGATCGAATTCTATGAAGACGACATGCTGCTCGGCTTCCTGCCCATGGCCCATGCCTCCGAGCGCATCCTCGGATTCTTCGTGCGGGTGGATGCGGGAGTCCCGGTTGCCTACGCCACATCCATCGGCTCCGTGCTGCAAGAAATTTCCGAGATTCGCCCTACGATTTTTGGGTCCGTGCCGAGACTCTTCGAGAAAATGTACGACCGAATCCAGGGAGAGGTCGCCAAGGGATCAGCGATCAAAAGAGCCGTCTTTCGGTCCGTCGATCGTGCCGCCAGGCAGCGCTTGGCGCTTGTCCTCGAAGGTCGACCGGTGCCCGGGTGGCTGCGGATCCGCCACGCAATCGGCGACCGCTTGATTTTTTCCAAGATCCGCCGAGCTTTGGGCGGCAGGATTCGATTTTGCATCGCCGGCGCCGCGCCGATTTCTTACGAAATCCTCGAAATGTTTTGGGCCGCCGGGCTGCCCATTTATGAAGCCTACGGCATGACCGAAGCTACCGTCGTCACCCACATGAACCGGGTGGGCGACGCGCGCCTCGGAACGGTCGGCCGTCCAGTGCCCGATGTAGAGTGCAAAATCGCCGAGGACGGGGAGGTTTTGGTGCGCGGCAAGATGGTCTTCAAGGGCTACTTCAAAAATCCCGAGGCGACCGCTCAAACCGTGGTCGACGGGTGGCTCCACACCGGAGATATCGGTGAAATAGACGACCAGGGCTTCCTGCGCATCACCGATCGAAAGAAACATCTGATCATCACCGCCGGGGGCAAGAACGTCGCGCCCGCCAATATCGAGCGTGCAATCAAGAATCAACATCCGCTGATCAGCCAGGTCCACGCCCACGGTGATCGTCGCCCGTACATCAGCGCCCTGATCGCGCCCAGCCCGATCGAAACCATCGATTGGGGGCTCGAGCACGGACTGCTCGAGAAGGCCGAAGCCGTCGCCCGCAAGACCGAGCTGCTGGCGGATCCGTCCTCGCGGACCGACGCCCTTTCCGAATCGATGGCCAAGGTGGCCGCCGATCCTCGCTTTCAGGCGATCTTCAAAGAACCCATCCAGGCGGGGAATCGCGAGCTGTCCAGGGTCGAGAGGGTCAAGCGCTATTTTGTCCTTGGCCGCGACCTGAGCCGCGAGCAAGGAGAGATGACACCGACCATGAAGATGAAGCGCAAAGCCATCGAGGAGCTGCACTCGGAGGCCTTTGACCGACTCTACGAGGATCCGACCTTCGGCTTCGACGCGGATACCGAGAACATCTGAGCTGATCTCTGAGCAATCACCACCGAGCAAAGGGGGTAAAAATAAAAACGCCCGACTGCCGAGGTGGCAAGCGGGCGAACAATGCCTCTGACGAGGCGAGACTCTGCTGGCGCTCTCCGGCCCGATCTCGCGTCAGATATCGCGGGCGAGCGCGATATGGCACCGTAGCGAGGGGCTGAAAAGGAGTCGCGCCATCGTTGGATTCAGATCAGAAAACCCTCGATTTCATGTGTAGATGGCGTGGCGTAGTGGGTCGCAAGACCCGGTGCAGTCAAAAACCAGGAGCACGGTTTCGTCGCAATTTCCCCAGTGCGACGAAGCCGCCAGTTGAGATACCAGGCTTGAGCTACGAAGCTTCGTCGCGATCGGGTACGGCCCAACCCTCGACGAACATGTGATCTGATCCAAAGCCGTTCAGGTCCGAAAAGAGATGGAGGCATCGGGTCAGCATCAGACGGGCCATTTGGGTCTCCTCTGATTCTCGGTCCAGGACATTTGGAACGCCCCAAACCTCATCATCCGGTCATCACTTGGAGCTCGTTGCTCAACGGAAAAAAGAATACCTTCTAGTGGGTAGGTGCTCCATCCGTCGACAACCTATTCTCATGTAGGACAATTTCCTACAAATCAGAGCCCTGGGCTCAGCGCCCCGCTGTCCGCCTCAAGGGCAGGCTAAATGCAGCAGACAAAATACTTAAGAAAGGGGGTCAAGAAGGAGGCAGCGACAGGCTTAAGGCAGGGCTTCGAGCCGGGCGTTGATTTCCAGGGTGCCTCCAACTCGGCAGAGCGGATTTCGAACCCAAGGTCGAAAACCTTTCAATGACACTTCGAAGATCACTTCTTGCTCATTGCGGCATTGCACGTTGCCGATAAAGGGAGTGTGTCCCTTCGACTTTCCTTGGATCTTGACCTCGGCTCCCGACGGCTCCGACAGGATCCTGACGTGGAAGCCCTGGTTGCGAGCACCGCCGCCGAGGCGGGCGGGCAGGTCCTTCAGCACGGTCTCTTCCAATGGGGTCCCTTCCAATGGGGTTCCTTCCAATAGGGTTCCTTCCAATAGGGCCACCTCGCCGGACCCCAGCACGCCGTATAAAGGACCGAAGAAGATCGACAACGCGACTCCCAAACCACACGCGGCGGCCATCAAACGCCAGCGGTCGCCCGCACGAGAGGAAGAGGAGCGCCGCCGGGTCATGGCGCCCCCGCCAGCCGGAGCAGGTCATCGAGACTCACCTCGCCGCGGATGGCGGCGGGCAAGCCGGATTGAAAAAGAGTCTTTGCCCCGGACTCCACGAACGCGCGCTGAAGCTCGTCCACGGGGCTTCGACCCGCCACCCGTTGACGAAGCTCGGAGTCCAGCGCCAAGACCTCGAAGATCGCCCGACGGCCGACAAAGCCCGACCGACCACAGCGGGCACAACCCGCGGCGGTATAGAACCGAGCCTGCGGGTCTGCGCCCAGCTCCACCAGACGAGCTCGCTGTTTTTTGTCCGGGGCCTGGGGATGACGGCAGGATCCGCACAAGCGACCCACCAAACGTTGAGACACGCAGCCGACCACGGAGGATCCGGCGAGAAACGGCTCGACCCCCAAATCGATCAACCGAGGAAACACTCCGGCCGCGGATTCCGCGTGCATCGTGGTCAGAATCAGATGCCCCGACAACCCCGCCTGAACCGCCACCTTGGCGGTTTCCGCATCTCGGATCTCGCCGACCATCAAGACGTCCGGATCCTGGCGCAGGAGCGCTCTCAAGGCCTCGGGAAAACCGATTTTGCGCGAGCGATCGATAGCGACCTGCTGCACGAACGGCAGCTCCACCTCCACCGGATCCTCAATCGACGCCAAGTGGGTGGTGGCACCTCGCTGGCCGTGGATGTACCCCAAAGAGCTGTAGAGAGTCGTAGTCTTGCCACAGCCGGTGGGGCCGGTCAGCACCAGAAGCCCTTGGGGCTCACGCAGCAACGCGGTAAAGCGGTCCAGATCCGGCACCTCAAAGCCGAGCGACGTCGGCTCCATGGCGGTGGCTCGTCCCGCCAAGCGCAGGGCGATCGCTTCCCCATGGCTGGACGGCACCGTGGACACACGCACGTGGGTCGGGCCGCCGGGGGTCTCGAAGCGGAAGCTGCCGTCCTGGGCTTGGTCGCCGGCATAGGACGAGAGCCCCGCCAACACCTTGACCCGCCTCACCACATCGCCGTGTAACCCGGCCGGATATTGGGCGATCTCCTGCCGAGCGCCTCGCACCCTGAGGGTGACCCGCGAAGGGCCTTCGTGGGGCTGGAGATGTACGTCACTCGCTCCGGCCTCCGAAGCTTCGATCAGCAGGGCATCCACGAACGCGGTCACGTCCGGCTTTCTCCCTTTGAGCAAGGCAGCCAGCCGTAAGCGGCGGGTCTTCTCGTCGCGCCGACTGCGATCGCTGCCCGTGGCCAGGATCGGCTCTTGACGTCCGCTCCCGCCGGCCGATGCTCCGGCGCTCGGCATGCTCGACCCCGATCCCTCAAGGGGCATGGGCTGGTGGGGGTGATTGGAGTCGGAGCGGTAGGTGGTGCTCTGCGCCTCGAAGTCCAACACTTTCGCCCGGCGGCCGGCGAATAGCCATCCGACCAGGGCAAGCCAAAACCATGGCGCCGACGCGACCTCGACGCCGAGACGGATCAAAGGCCCCGCCCAGCCTTCGTCCTGAACGTTTTCAAGGGACCACCAAGCCCAGGCGCCCAGGACGACCACACCCAGCGTGAGCCAACGAATGAGCAGAACAGCAATTTGCACGCGGCGAGTCTACCGGAACCGCCACCGACGTGCTCGATCTGGATCGAATCATCTAGCCGGAAACGCTCACAGTGAAGGGGCCGTGAGCCACTGTTTTTCCCGCGATTTTCCACCTGGAGCCCCGCACAGAGAGAGCCTTGGAGATTTTCAAAAAGTCAACAATTGTTTCACGTGAAAACTTGTGATATCCAGATCCGACAACTATATATTGAGGGGTCGTCCGAGCCGACCGCAACCGCTTGTACCCGCGAATTTCTTCTACTTGTCGACTTTTGGCCGGTCCCTCAAACGTTTTGTAGCGGTTCCTGGCCTTCGAGCCCGCTTTCCGGCTGGATCGGCAGCTTGAGACGAAACGTCGATCCGCTCCCGGGGGTGCTTTCCACCGACACCTCTCCTTGCATCGACAAGGCGATGTGCTTGACGATAGCCAACCCCAGGCCAGTGCCCCCCAGCTCTCTCGAGCGGGCCTTGTCCACACGATAGAAGCGTTCGAAGAGTCGATCTCGATGCTCTGCCTCGATGCCGATTCCGTGGTCTTCGACCTCGATCCACGCTTCCTCTCCTTCGACTCTCAGCCGCACCTCTACCCGTTTCCCCCGGGGGGAGAATTTGATCGCGTTGTTGAGCAGGTTGGCGATCGCTTGGTCAAAGAAATCTTCGTCTCCCATGGACCACACCGATTCCACGGGCAGATCCGTTTCGATTCGCACTTGCTTGGCCTCGCTCACCGGCTGAAGGGCGAGGATCGTTTGCTCGATGGAAGTTGCCAAATCCACGGGTTGGGGATCCGAGAAAGCCTCCGCGGACTCGAGGTGGGCGAGGGACAATAGATCGTTGACCAACGTGCCCATTCGCTGCGCCTGCAGGAGCACACGCTGAAGGAAGCGATCCCGCCGTGCCGAATCGATATCCGGGTCGTCGAGCAGGGTTTCGATCATGCCCCGGATGGCGGTGAGCGGCGTTTTCAGCTCGTGGGAGACGTTGGCGACGAAATCCTGCCGCATGGTTTCCAGGTGCCGCAAGCGGCTGACGTCTTGCAGAATGAGCACCGCGCCGGCAAGGCCGGTTCCCGCCCACAGCGGTGTTCCCCTCAGCTCTAGGACCCGTTCCGGAGAGCCGGGGAAATGCACCACCGTATTTTGATTCTCGGAGCTCTCCAGGACCGCGCTCAACACCTCCGAGACCTCGCGCAGCTTTGCGACCTCCCAAATGGGCCGGCCCACCACTTGGTCGGGCTCCACCTTGAGCAAATCCCCGGCGACCTCGTTGATATGCACCACCCGTTCGTCTCGATCCACGGCTACCACTCCCTCTTCCATGCTCGAAAGAATGGCGGTGAGCTTGTTGCGATCCGTGCTCAGGGCAGCGATCGACCCCCTCAGCTCTCGGCTCATGGTGTTGAAGGCTCTGGCGAGAATTCCGAGCTCGTCCCGGCTGGAGCTGTGCACTCGTTGCTCGTAGTCGCCGGCGGCTATTTCCTCGGCCGCTTTGACCATGGAGAGAATCGGTCGGGTGACTCGGCGGGCGTGCAGAAAGCCCAAAAAGAGGGCCGCCAACGTGGCCAATAGTGCGCCGACGAAAACCGCGTGTTGCAGCTGGTCGAGGCGCCCTTCCAAATCGGTCAGGGGCAAGGAAGAGCGAACCATCGCCACGGGGGCGCCATCTTCCACTAGCGGGACGGCCAGATAGCGAAGGGTTCGCCCCAGGGTCTTGCTGAATCGAGTCGCGCTGCCGCGGCCTTCGACATAGGCTTGGATGATTTCCGGCCTATCCGCATGATTCTCCATGCGTTCCGGCAGCTGCTCGGAATCCGCGATCACCAAACCGTCCAAGCGCACGATGGTCAATCGGACGCCCAGCTGGTCTCCGATATGCGTGATCTCAGCTTGCAGCTCGGCTGCGGATTCCGCCGAAGGGGCCGACGCCTCGACGATTCGATGCCGCGCCGCTTCCCGCAAGGTGACGGCAATGGAGCTGAGGCGCTGGTCGACCTCCCTCACGGTTTCCGACTCGACCCGCCTCGTGACCGTGCTTCCGACGAAAAAGGAAGAGAGCAAAATCACCACGGCGTAAACCGCGTAGAGCTTCCACAGGAAGCGCGAACGGAGCATTGAGTGGTTAGTCCTCTAGGCCGTCATCCTGGAATCGGTAGCCCACACCGCGGATGGTGCCGATCATGTTACGTAGGTGACCGAGCTTCTTTCGAATCGACCGAATGTGCACGTCGATGTTCCGATCGATCACCGCGGCACCGCCGCCGATGACCCGGGATACCAACTGATCTCGGGTAAAAACCCGTCCGGGGTGGGATGCGAGCAGATGCAAAAGGCGAAACTCCGTGGCGGTGAAGACCACGGCCTTTTGGTCGACCCGAACCTCATGGCGGGCGCCGTCGATCGACAGGGCTCCCCGCACGAGGCGCTCGGAGCTACTGCCTTCCGCCCGTAAGGAGCCACGCCTCAGAACGGCCTTGACGCGAGCGATCAGCTCCTTGGGACGAAACGGCTTGGTGACGTAGTCGTCGGCACCGACGCCCAACCCCAAGACGATGTCGCTCTCCTCGCCTTTTGCGCTGACCATGATGATCGGAATCCGTTGAGTCATCGGATCCATTTTGATCTTCCGGCAGACCTCGATACCGTCGATTCCCGGAAGGAAAAGGTCCAAGAGCACCAAATCCGGCGCCTCTCGGCTGACGGCATCCAACCCTTGGTCTCCGGTGGTCGCCGTGATCACCTGAAAGCCTTCCCGGCTCAGGTTGTATTCCACCACCTCGAGAATATCAGGCTCATCTTCGATGACTACAATCTTCTGGCGTGTCACGAAATCCAATCTCCACGGTCCGACTGCGGATAGGCTGGACGCCCACCCATTCTATGCAGAATAGCGAGTCTGCCCGCCGAAAACGAGCGACTCGGCGGGTAAAGAGGTCGCGGGCGGCGAGCACCACCCCATCCTGCTATCACCATCTTCTGTGCCGTACGACCTCGGCGTCGACCAAAAAGACGACGTCCTCAGCGATGTTGGTCGCCAGATCCGCGATCCGCTCGAGATAGCGCGAAACTGAGAGCAGCTGGATCCACTCGCTGACCTTATCGGGATGCTCTCGAATCCTGTCCTCGATCACCCGAAAAACGCTCTTGTGGGTCTCGTCGACAAATTCGTCTTCGTCGAGCACTTGTCGCGCTTTTTTCGTATCCTGCGCGATCAGCGCATCCAGGCTGTGTCGCAGCATCCCGGGCACTCGGTCGCCCATGGCGAGAATTTCGTCGGGAATCTTGACCGGCTCCCGTTGGGCCAGAAACTCGGCCCGATTGGCTAGGTTTCCGGCCAGATCACCCACCCTTTCCAGGTCGTTGTTGACCTTCATCACGGTCACCACAAATCGCAGATCATTGGCGACGGGTTGGTGCAGGGCGAGCAGCTTCAGGCACTCTTCCTCGAGCCGAATCTCACGTTCGTCCACCTCCTTGTCGCCGAGGTCTACCTCTTCGGCAAGGCCGGCGCGGCGCTCCTTGAGGGCAACGATCGAGCGGACCGTGAGATCTTCGACGAGGGAACCCAGCAAGAGCAGCTCTTTCTTGATTCTCTCGAGATCGCGATGAAGGTGTACTGCCATGGATATCTCTCTCTTTTAGGATAACGCTCCTTGGACGGCGGCCGGGGAGCTTTTGATTCCGGACGGATCGAGCGGGTGGCGGACGGGATCGAGGGCGGAGCTCATCCAAAGGGTACACGATGCCCTTGGGTCTCAGGCGGATTGTCCTGCCAGTTTATAAAGAAGCGAAAAACCGCCGGTGAAGAAGCGCGGCGGACCCAAAAATCAAGCGACGGACCGCCGCTTTACGCTCACGGGGATTTGAAGAGGTGCTTGAACCGCTGCTGGTTCTCGGCCGACGCGAAACGGGCGAATCGTAAACCGAAAGCTCGGCGCTCGGCGTTCTGACCTTCCGCCAGGTGAAATTGGAGCTGCCCCATGGCGAGCAGGGTCGCGGCCGGGGTCTCAGCCTGTGCGGACATCTCTTCGGCGAATTGTGCCAGGGAAGCCTGTTGCACCTCATAGTCGTTGAAGTCGCCCAGGTTGTCTTGTAGACGTTTGAGCTCCTTGATCGACTTTTCGATCTCTGCCGTATCGTAGAGGCTGCGGAAGAACTCCATCAGGTAGCGCAGCTTCTTGCACTCCAGACGGACGTCGTGCAGGCGCTCGGCCGGGCTTGAATCGTCGATAGCCAGGCCTTGTTTCAAGATCCGCCGATAGATCTTCCAGATCCGCTCCGAGCCGACCTCTCGGATCGGTCGGGCCGCATTGGCCGGCTGCGTCGCGGGCGACACCTCACCGGTCATATTCGTATCCGCCGAGGTCAGATAGCTACGCCAATCGGCCACCAATTTCCGATATCGAGGAGAGGCCAGACCCTGAGCGAGCTTTTTCTGCTCACTCTTTTGCTTCTTGGCCAGAAACATGGCCAGGGGCTCCAGATCGCGCGCCACCTCGGGTTGGAGGGACTTGCGGTAGCCGGGCATCTTGAGCAAATAGACATCGAGATCCCGCGTTGGCCCGGTGAGCTTGCCCAACCAAGAGAGCTCGTTCTTGAAGTAGGCCTCGACATCCTCCGGCAGGATCTTTTTGATCTGGCTGAGACCGGCTCGAGTGCGGCGAACGGCCACCCGGAAATCATGGAGGAATTCCGAATCCACATCTCGGCGCGTGCCGTCCTCATTGATCTCCATGGTGTCCAGTAGTTGGAGAAAAATACGTCGGGCGGCGTCGAGCGCGGAGTCTTCGGGAAACAGCTCGATCTTGACCTTGGACGCGTAGCTTCCCGGTTCCATGCCCAAAACCGCCGCGGCTTCTTCAAAAACCGGTCTGTCGGCGATTTGCAGGCCCGACTTTTTATGCAAATAGTCACCCAGACGTTGGGCCGCCGAATATCCGCGCACCGACTCGACAAAGAGCCGAGCTGCCAAGTCTCTGCTGTCGGGGTCGCCCTCCCGACTACATTCGGCGATCTCCAGTCGCACGCGAGCTACGGTTTTGTCCTCAGCGCCCAACACGCTCCAGCCACGGCTGCTCACGTCCACCGCGAGCAATGGCAGCACTCGCCGCATCTGCAGGATCGGCTCGAGCTGAGCTTGCATTCGACCCTCCGGCAGGTCCCAAACGAAACCGGGCTCCAAGGAAGACGGCACCGCCATGTGCAGCGCCTCCGTCGGTCCTTCGAGGTACAAACCCACGTCGCCGGGTTTCTTGCCGGCCGAGACCTCTTGCTCGACCACCAGCGCGAGCTCTTGGCGGTGAAGTCGCCAATCGAAGGTGTCGTAAAACGTCAGCTTGCGCCGCGACTGCTGAGATTCCGACAGCCGGAAAGGTCCCTTTATCGCCTCCACGATCTCGGAGGCCCGCTTTGAATCGATCAGAAATGCGAATGTCTGGAGCGTCTTCATCGGATTGAGCAAGGGAGCGGAGTCTTACTTCTTCTTGCCCTTCGACTTTTTGTCGGTTTTCTTCTTGCCCTTCGGCTTCTCATCTTTGGATTTCTTGCCGGCCTTGGATTTCTTGCCGCTTTTGGACTTCTTGCCGGACTTGGGTTTCTTATCGTCCTTGGACGACTTCTTCTCGGCTTTGCTCTTCTTGGCCTTGTCTTTCTTCGACTTGCCGTCTTTCTTCGGTTTGTCTTCTTTGGCCGCCTTATCTTTTTTGGCTTTGGCCTTCTTGCCGCCCTCAGCGTCTTCCTTCGCGGAGGTTTTCTTGTCAGCGGATTTCTTGTCGGCAACCTTGTTGTCGGTCGGCGCCGGGGCTTCGGCCTTCTTCGGCGGAGAGCTCTTCGGCGCCTCCGGCTTGGAGACGGCAGACTTCTTCGGCTTGGAAGCGGCAGGTGTCCCCGGCTCGGAAACCGCCGGTTTAGAGGCGGCAGGCGCCTTGGGCTTGGAGGCGGCGGGCTCGGCCTTTGGCTGCGCCAGCTCGGCGGCGGCGGAATGGACAGCGGCCGCCCGGTTGACGCTGAATCCCCGTATGGCCGCCAGCTCTTGAAGCGACGCTCCTGCGACCTTTGCCACCGTGGTCAGCCCGGCCGCAGCCAACAGCTTCGCTGTGCTGGGCCCGATTCCCCGAATATCCGTTAGCTTGCTCATTTCGTCTCCTGTCACCTATAGCCGAGGATAGATTGGTTTGAAGCCCTCTTCCGTGATTTGATTAGAGTGCCTCGAAACCCCCGGCAAGATAACAGAGAGATCTCGACTTACCTCGGATCTTTACCGTTTCTTAATAACGAAGCGCTTCAGAAGATCGCATACGTGAGCTATCAAACCCTTGTGTCCCTGGACTGATGATCACCCCATGACCCCTCCCAAGAGCAACACGGATCCACCCTCGCCCGGCGCCTTGCCGGAAATGATGGCAGGCGTCGACCTGGGATCCAATAGCTTCCGCATGGTCATCGCCCGCAGTGACGGCCATGAGCTGCGGGTCGTGGATCGTTTACGCGAAGGGGTTCGGTTGGCGGGTTGCCTGGACGAGGATCAGCACATCACCCAGGAAGGCTTCGACCGAGCCCTGCACGCCCTCGAGCTCTTCGGCCAGAGACTGCGCGACTTTCCACCGGGAACGGTCCGCGCCGTGGGCACCAACACCCTGCGTAAGGCGCGCAACACCCAGGCCTTTTTGATCCGGGCCCAATCCGCGCTCGGGCATCAGATCGAGGTGGTCTCGGGCCAGGAAGAGGCGCGGCTCATTTATCTCGGTGTCGCCCATTCTTTGAGCAGCCCGAGCTCCCGACTGGTGGTGGACATCGGTGGCGGAAGCACCGAATGCATCATCGGTCGCGGTTTCGATCCCCATATGGCGGAAAGCCTTTACATGGGCTGTGTCAGCTTTACCCAGAACCACTTTCCCGACGGCAAGATCACCGAAGCCGGGCTGCGGGACGCGGAGACTGCCGCGCGTCTGGAGCTTCGCGCCATCAAAACGTCGTTCAAACGGGAAGGGTGGCAACAAGCGGTCGGCGCATCGGGCACGGCCCATGCCATCTCGGAGATCCTGAGACTTCAGGGGTGGTCGGACCAAGGAATTACCCCTGACGGCCTGGCCCGTCTCCGCCGGGAGCTGGTGGAAAGCGGACATATTGACCGGCTTTCTCTCGACGGTCTCCGCCGGGAGCGCGCCAAGGTCTTGCCCGGTGGCTTCGCCATCATGTCCGCAATTTTCGACAGTCTGCGCATTGAGCGCATGATCATTTCGCCCGGTGCGATGCGAGAGGGCTTGCTCTACGATCTTTTTGGTAGATGGCATAAAGGGAGCGACGCCCGCGAAGCCACGATCCGGCGGCTGGAGGAGCAATACCGCGTGGACGGGGAACAGGCACGACGGGTAGAAGCGGTTTCCCTCTCGTGCCTCAATCAGGTGCAGGACTCCTGGGACCTCGACCCCGAGTCTTCGCAAAGCTTTCTCCGCTGGGCGTCCAGGCTGCACGAAATCGGCCTGAGTGTGTCCCACGGGGCTTTTCACAAACACGGCGCCTATTTGCTCGAGCACGGCCACATGCCCGGTTTCTCCATGCAGAATCAGCGGGTGCTGGCCCTTCTGGTGCGCGGGCAACGACGAAAATTCTGCAAAGCGACCATCTACGACAAGCTCCCCAAACAAACCGCCAAAGGCGTCGTTCGCCTCTGTCGGCTCTTGCGTTTGGCCTGTGTGCTGACCCGCAGCCGTAATCCGAGACAGCTACCGCGGCTGAGCTTGGAGGCCAAGGGCAAACGATTGAAAATCGAGTTTCCCAAGGGATGGCTGGGCCGCCATCCCCTGACCCTGGCGGATCTTCAACAAGAGATTGCTTACATGGAAGCGGCCGGCCTCAAGATGAAGGTCGGGGTCTACGATGCCGGGGATCCACCCAATGTCGGCTCCGCGCTCCCGGCACCGGGTAAACCGTCGATCCCGAGCCCCGAGTCGGCTGGAGACTCCCCGTGAGCCGCCTCGGCCCCGGGTGCGGCTCAGTCCGTGGCTTTCTTCAGCCACCGCGGGGAAATGAACAATCGCAGCTCACCCCTGCCGAGCTCGATGTCCGTCCATCGTTGGATCGCCAAGTCGATCACCACCAGAGTGGCGGTCACCACCGCCAGACGTCCGCCGCCGACCAATCCGGATGCCAAGCTCGACCAAGTCGGCTCGTGTCCGACCATCAGAACCCGCTCTGCCGAATCCAAGTCTCGGGCCCTTGCTCGCAAGACCTCCAAAGCCCCTCCCACCGAGGCGCCATAGAGGTCCCGAGTCACCTGGATTTCCCCGGGCCAATCCCCCGCATCGGCCGCCAGCTGTGCGGTGGTCAGCGCCCGTACCGCCGACGAGCTGATGACTCGATCCGGCTGAAGGTCGGTCGCGGTCATCATACGACCCACCAAACGGGCCGCCTTTTGACCTCTCGGGGCCAGAACCCGTTCATGATCGGAGGCAATACCCGAGTCCCAATCCGACTTTCCGTGCCTTAGCAACATCAGGGTTTTCATAGCAGGAGTTCTATCACGATGTCCTCTCCTTCCACCGCTGCCGAAACTCAGTCCCCCACGGCTTCGGCCCCAAAGACTCGCCGGACACGGCGCGACGCCGCGCCCAACCTCGACGATCCGGCTCTCTATTTCAACCGTGAGCTCAGCTGGTTGGAATTCAATCGCCGCGTATTGGAAGAGGCTCAGTCCAAAGAGAACCCCTTGCTCGAGCGGGTCAAATTCCTCTCGATCTTCTCCAGCAACCTCGACGAATTCTTTATGATCCGAGTGTCGGGCCTGAGGCGTCAGCTTCAGACCGGCGTGCTCAACCCACCGCCGGACGGCATGTCACCCGGCGAGCAGCTGGCCGCCCTGCACGAAACCCTGACCCCGATGCTCGACGAATCCGCCCGCTTATGGCGCGAAGAGCTGATGCCCGCCTTGGCGAGCCATGACATCCACTTGCTGAGCTATTCCCAGCTGAAAAACAAGCAACGCAAGCTGTTGCGGCGCCATTTTCGGCGAGAAATTTTTCCGGCTCTAACGCCACTGGCTTTCGACCCCAGCCATCCGTTTCCCCATATCTCCAATCTTTCCATCAACCTCGCCGTGGTGGTCCGCCACCCCGAGCTCGGTGAACGATTCGCGCGTCTCAAGGTGCCGCAGATCTTTCCTCGGCTGCTGCGCATCCCCAAGGAAGAAACAGCCGACGCCTATGAGGATCTGGGTTTGCAAGTCGCCGGATCCTCGAGCTTCGTTTGGCTCGAAGAGGTGGTCGCCGCCAACCTCGACCTGCTGTTCCCGGGCCTCGAGGTGATCGATTCCTACGCTTTCCGGGTCACCCGGGACGCGGATTTCGACATTGAGGAAGACGAGGCGTCCGACTTGCTCGAAGCCATGGAAGAGGTGGTGGGGCAGCGCCACTTCGGCTTTGCGGTCCGGCTAGAGGTGGAGAACGACTGTCCGGACTCGATTCGCGAGATCCTGGTGCGCAATTTGGGCATGGCACCCTACCAAGCGTTCATCATGGAAGGCCCGATCGGAAAGTCCGACGTCATGGAGGTCGCCAAGCTCGACCGTCCGGAGCTGAAGGATCCTCCTTTCTTGCCGTATACCCCTCCACGCTTGACCAGCCCCGACAATCTCTTTTCTGAGATCAGCAGGCAGGATCAGCTCGTTTACCATCCCTATGACAGCTTCCAGCCCGTGGTGGACTTCATCCGCACCGCGGCCACCGACCCGAAGGTGCTGACTATCAAACAAACCCTTTATCGCGTGGGCCCGGACTCACCGGTGGTCAAAGCCTTGATGGAGGCACGGGAAAACGGCAAGCAAGTGGCAGTGTTGGTAGAGCTAAAAGCGCGGTTCGACGAGACCAACAACATCGTTTGGGCCCGAGCTCTAGAACGCGCGGGGGTTCACGTGGTGTACGGCGTTTTAGGGTTGAAAACCCACGCCAAGATGTCGTTGGTGGTGCGCCGGGAGAAACGCGGCATCAAACGCTACGTGCACCTCGGCACGGGCAACTACAACCCGGTGACCGCGCGCATCTATACGGATCTCGGGTTTTTCACCTGCGACAGCAACATCACCGCCGACGTGTCCGATCTCTTCAACGGTCTGACCGGTTATTCGCGCAAGAACACCTACCGCAAGATCCTGGTGGCGCCTCGCACCATGCGCGAGGAGCTTCTCGGCCGGATCTCCCGGGAGATTCAGAAGCACCAAGAGTCCGGTGGTGGCGGTCACATCGTATTCAAAGTCAATTCCCTGGTGGACAAGGCTTGTATCCAAGCCCTCTACAAAGCCTCCCAGGCCGGAGTTAAGGTCGACCTGCAGATCCGCGGCATTTGTTGCCTGCGGCCGGGGGTTGCCAAGGTCAGCGAGCACATCTCTGTGACCTCCCTCGTCGGGCGATTCCTCGAGCACACCCGCATCTTCTACTTCCGCAACGGTGGAGAAGAGGAGATCTTGGCGGGCAGCGCCGACATCATGCCCCGCAATCTGGACGGCCGGGTGGAGGTGCTGTTTCCCATGGACGAGCCGGAAATCCTAAGGGCCGTGCGGGACGACATCCTATTCACCCACCTCAAAGACACCGTCAATTGCCGACGTCTGCTGCCCGACGGCCGGTTCGAAAAGGTGAAACCGGAAATCGGCGAAAAGCCCCTCAACACCCAAGCCACCATTCTTGGGCACCTAGCTCCTTGGCGAAAGAGCTAGTCCTCAAAGCGCTCCAGGCGATGGCTGAAGGTGCTGCGGATCCGCACCAAAAAGAGGATCGCCACTGAGAAGAGCCCCAGGGTCAGGCCCCACCACATGCCCCGGGGTCCCATCTCGGTGTGCAGACCGAGCCACCACGCTAGGGGTAGGCCCAAGGCCCAATACCCGATGACGGCGAAGATCGCCGGCACCCGGGTGTCGGCGGCGCCTCTCAGGACTCCCGCACCGACCACTTGTAAGCCGTCGAAGATCTGGAAGAGGGCGGCGATGGGCAGCAACGTGGCCGCAATGGCGATAACCGGCTCCTCGGGGGTGAAGAGCCGCGCCAACAGCTCGGGGAAGAAGGCGAACGCCGAGGCGGATATCGTCATCACTGCGGCACCCAGGCCGAGGCTGGCTTTTGCCGCGAGCCGGGCGCCGTCCGAGTCCCGTCTGCCGATGGCGTTGCCGACCCGGGTGGTCGCGGCGCCGGCGACTCCCATGGGCACCATGAAAGCCATCGCCGCCAGGGTCAGAGCGATTTGGTGCGCCGCCAGCTCCCGGGCTCCCAAATTGCCGATCATCAGCGCCACCGCGTTGAAGAGCCAAATCTCCACCGAAAGCTGAAACGCGATAGGAATCCCCAAACGGACCAAATCACCATAGGTCCGCCAGTTCAGGACTCTTCTTCGGACCCCCGTGAGATACGGCTTCAGAATCGGCCAGGAGAGAGCCAACAAGGTTACAAAGAGTGCGATTCGACATAGGGTGGTGGCCCAACCGGAGCCCACCACTCCCAGGGCAGGGAACCCCCAATGACCGAAAATCAGCGCGTAGTTGGCCACCACATTGGCGATATTCGCCGCCACCATCGCCACCATCGCTTGGTTGACGTGGCTCATGGCCTGGAGGCTTTGACGATTGGCGACGAAGAGCAAGAACGCCGGCACCCCTGGAATCATCGAGCGAATGTAGGCGGACGTGGGCTCGATGATCACCGGATCTTGGCCGAGAAAGATCAGGATGTCTTTCATATCCCACATGATCAAACCGAGGGGAATGCTGATCACCAAAGCCATCACCCATCCCCGCTGCAGGTGCCGGGCCACCGCCGCGTGGTCTCCGGCGCCAAAAGCTTGAGATACCAAGGGGTCCAGCGCCATCAGCATGCCCATGCCGAAAATCATCATGCCGAAGGTCACCACGTTGCCTAACGCGCCGGCGGCGAGAGCGTGCTCCGACACTCGGCCGAGCATCATGGCGTCCACAGTGCCCATGAGCATCATGCCCATTTGGGTGACCACCACGGGCACCGCCAAGCGCACCACCGCGCGCAGCTCGTGACGAAGATCTGTAGAAAAACCGAAGGACGACATGGATGCTCCAAAACGCCGGCCAGTGTCGGCCGGCGGCAAAAGAACGGCAGTTTATGCCATCTGGGAGAGGTTTGACCGAATAAGCCCTGAGAACCCTCAAGCCCGGTACACTGGGATCTGCGAAATTTGCCGACTCTTCCCGTCGGCATCTTGCTTTCCGTTGGCTGGAGCTGAGATGGCCGTTATTCGAACCGTTGCGGAGCCTTTTCAACACGAGATCGACAAGATCAAAGGATCGCGGTTTATCGCGTCCATCTATCCGGTCGTTCAAAGCGAGGACGTGCCTCCCTTGGTCGAAAGCTGTCGGGAGCAATTCCGAGACGCCGGACACCATTGCTACGCCTGGAGGCTTTCCGGAGCCGACCGCATGCGCTACAGCGACGACGGCGAGCCGTCGGGCACCGCGGGGCGGCCCATCTTGCAGGAAATCGACGGACGGAATTTGGTCGACTTGGCGGTGATCGTCAGCCGTATTTTCGGTGGCACCAAATTGGGCACGGGAGGTCTGATCAGAGCCTACGGCGGGGCCGCTTCAGAGGCCTTGGATCTGACGACCATCATCGAAAGGACGGTGGTCGAAACCTTGACCGTTCGCTTCGACTACGGATTCACCGGCCCCGTGCAAGGGGTCTTGACGTCGTTCAGCCTCAGCCCCGCATCGTCCGACTACGGTGCCGAGGTCGCCTTCGAGCTGGCCGTGCCCATCGAGCAGGTGGAGGACGTGCGCGCCGCCCTGGTCGACGCCACCCACGGCAGCATCGAGATCGGCTGAGGGTGTCTATTTAGACAACAGAAAAACCACGGCGCTGATCGACATCAGCCCGAGGGCGACGTCGGGATGTTGCTCGTAGATCATGGTGCCGACGATCAGCAAGGCGCTGCCCGCCACGGCGTTTCCCAGGCGACGGATCGCCTTTTCGAGCCCTTCGAGCCGGGCTCGGGTGTCGGGAGCCAGCGCGCTGCGGGTGGTCAACCGACCCCGTTGCATCATGCCCAGGGTTTGGTGGAGCTGATTGGGTAGACGGAACGCCGCTCGCGTTTGGCGGCCTAGGTCTCGCCCTTGAACCCGCCAATCCGTGAGCTCCTCAAAGGCCAGCTTCTGAGCGAACGGAATGGCTTCGGACCACGGATTGAAGGCGTCGTCCAGCGCTTTGGTGATGCCGGTCAACAACTCGATGGCTCGGCCGGTGAAGATGAAATCCACCTGCACCTGAATCGGCGTTTCTCGGAGCAGGGCCCCGAACTCAGACCACAGATTGGTCGCTTCTTGCAGCCCGACCCGGCTGATGTCCGACATATCCAGGCCCCAGAAGCGATCGAAGACCGCCTCCAATGCCTCTTCCAATTGCCCGAGGTCCGCGCCGGGCAAGAGGCTGCCCGAATCCCGCAAGGCTTGAATCACCAGAGCGGCGTCCCGATTGCCGATGCCGATCAGGTATTTGCGCAAGGCCGCGCGCAAACGGGGTGGAATCTCCGCCACCATGCCGAAGTCGATGAAGAGAATTTGGAACGGCGAGCCCGACGGCTCGAAAGGCAGATGATCCTCGACACCCAACGCTTCGGCGGCGTCGGAGGCGCGAGTCTTCAGCTCCTCCATCAAATTGCCGTCGCTCGGAATGGGTCGGACGAAAATATTGCCGGGGTGGGGGTCCGCATGCACGAAGTTGTGGACGAAGATCTGCTGCATGTAAATGCGGTACAGCTTCTTCGCCACCTCGCGTGGATCGATGCCGTTTTCCCGCAGACCCTCGAAATCGGTGATCTTGATGTAGGCGACGTTTTCTTCCGTCAGCACCCGCCGCGAGGTGTAATCCCAGTAGATTTCGGGAATGTGGACGTCCACCTGGTCGGCGAAGTTGGCGGCAAAGCGCTCGGCGAACTGCCCCTCCTGGCGCAGGTCCAGCTCCCGGCGGGTGGTGGTGCCGAATTCTTCTTCCACCCACTTGAGATCCACCCGGCGACGGATCGCCGACCAAAAATTGAGCCAAGCCAGCACGTTGTGCAGTGCTCGGAGGTCGACTTCCACCAGATCCTCGATCCCAGGTCGCAAGACCTTGACCACTACCGGCCGGCCGTCGTGCAGCTGGGCTTCATGGACCTGGGCAAAGGAAGCAGCACCGAGGGGCTTTTCCATGAAGGTGCTGAAGACCTCTTGGACCGGGCCTCCCAGCTCCAGCTCCACCTGGCGTCGGATGTCCTCGAATGCCTCTTCGGGCACCTCATCTTGTAGATCCGCCAGCTGCCGGGTCACCTCCAGGGGAAGGATGTCGACCCGGGTCGACAAATACTGCCCCAGCTTGATCAACACCCCGCCGAGACGGCTAGCGAGATCCCGATAGCGGGCGGCGATGCGCGTCCAACGCTGGACGGGACGTCCCCGAAACCAGCGCAACACCGGCCGGTTCATGAAGAAGTCGAACCAGAGAATCTCGGCGAAGGCGAGGAAAAAGAATAGGGAGACGCGGATGTAGCGCCATCGATGGGTCTGTCGACCGTTGGGGTAGGAGGCTGCTCGGCTCACCCGTGATGTGTATCACAGAGTGATGAGCTCAGGATCTAGGTTAGGGGAGCCCGGCGTCGATTTCCGGGAGTCGCCGGCATAGAATGGTGCTCCCGCGGCGTCGACCGGCTCGACCCAAGCCCAACTCGGCGTTGGACCCATTGCCCCAAGGACCGTCCCTCTCCCGATGAGCTCACTCGAAGATTTCTATGCGCTGGCACTGACCCTCAGCCCCGCGGTGCTGACGTTGATCGTATTCGTATCCGCATGGCTCGAGTTCGTGTTCCCGCCCTTTTTCGGCGACAGCATGATGCTGTTCGGATTTTTCCTCGCCGGGCAAGGAGTCGCCTCTCCAACCGAGGTCTTCATTGCCGCGGTCGCCGGTAGCGTGCTCGGCTCGGCGGTGGCTTTTCTGGTCGGAGAGCGTTACGGGCCCGCGATTCTGGGCCATCTCAGCTGGAAGAAGAAAAAACTAGAGGCCCCGGCCCGGCTGCGACACCTCTTCGAGCGCTACGGCGAGCCTGTGCTTTTGGTGAACCGCTTCATCCCCTTCTTTCGCAACTTCATGATCTACGGGGCCGGAGCCTTTCGCCTCCGCCTCTTACCGGCGATGCTCGCGAACGCCGTCAGTGTGATCGCATTCGTCGGCATGCTGATGGCCATCGGCCTGTGGACCGCGGGCTCCTGGGCCGAAATCCAAGCGACGTTCCAACAGGCCCTCGGACGGCTCGGCGCCCTCGTCCTACTGGCGTTGAGCGCCCTGGCGGTGCTGGCCCTACGGCGCTCCCAACCCGAAACCTCCGTCGACTGAGCCGGCCCTGCCCGGGTCACTAATTTCGCTCAACTTTTTTCAGGTACGGCGAGCCTCGACTCCGCTGCGGCAAGAAGAACCTTAATAAAGCTAAGCGTCGGGGGGGGGAGTAGCGAACGGCAACGGGTGGCGAGCAGGCCGTTTGGAGCGTAAATGAAGTCGCGCTCGTGGCTCCAGACGTCGCCCTGTTCGAGGTATTCGCGCACCACGCGGTCTTGGGGATCGCGGAAGGTCCAACGACGCTGACCGTCGGTTTCCATCACGATGCGCACGTCTCCCGGTCCGTAGTTGTAGGCCCAGTGGAAGGACGGGAATCCCGGATCGTTGCGGGTGGTTTCGAAGGACGTCTGCCGACGGAACGGGCCGTTCGTGATGTTGAAGATCGGCCGGTTGTCGGGCTATAGACCTACGTTCGTCACGCTGCCGGCCGCGTCGTAGACGATGTCCGTGGCGGTGCCACGACCGAGCAGCCGGTTGGTGGCCGCGTCGACGTGGTGGCCGATGGGCACGCCGCCGTCCCTGGCGATGGACGTGACGTTGTCGGCGGCGTCGTAGGTCAGGACCTCCTTGCGCGTCGGGCCGGCTTCGTAGACGGTGCCACTGCGCAGTCGGCTCGCGCGTCGTAGACGTAGCGGTTGGCACCGATCGTGGCGATGTTCCCCACACCGTCGAAGGTGTAGTCGCCGCTCGACCACAGGGACTGACTCGCGGGATCGGTGTGTTCGATTTTCTTCGGCCGTAGGCTTTGCCTTGCTAGTTGTCCCGCGAGGTTCGGGAAGCTGCTCTAAGGCCGCAAGAAAAAACCCGCCACGTTTCCGTGGCGGGTTTTTTCGAGGACTCGGACTCCGGGGGGCGCCGGCGGTCCTGTTGCGGTGGGGACGCGGACGCCGAGGACCGACTTCATACGACCGACGGATCACCGGGCCGCTGGAGAGCTCGCCGTCGTTATTGAGGCTCGTCCGGGATGCCGTGCAGGGTCAGCCCATAGTTTTGCAAAAGGTTGCGGGAATGCTCACTCCCGTCTTCCAGATATTGATGGTAGAGGCTCAGCAAATCCGGTCGTTGGGCTAGGGCGCATCGCTCGCTGACCCGATGTAATACCAACGAAAAGGCGACGAACTCTTCCGCCAGCTCCTCGAATAACGCGGCACTCGATTTCGGTCGACAGACCTGTGCCGCGTGGCCGTATGCGGACGTTCCGAGCCGGGAATAGTAGTCCGCGGTGACCAGCCGACGCTCTAGGGATCGGTAGAAGAATCCGGTCAAAAAAAGCGCTAGGTCCCCAACCGACTTGAGCATTACAAATCGTTCTGCGCCCTGAGCGTGGGCGGCGGCGAAGAGCATCGGCCCCAGGGGATTCTCCGGACGGTTGCCGACATCGACATACATGCCCCTAGGTCGTACAAACGCTTCTAGGAGCTGAACCAGGTAGAAAGACGAGTCCTCGCTGGGGCTCATATGTCCGTCAATGGCCTCGTCCACCCATTCTTTGAACAACTCCACGGGCTTTTCCATCCGGATGCTTTCGTCCATAGATTGACCCTTTCGTTCGTGGTCCAACCGGTCGGAGTCCGACCATCGCGACTCCGACCAGCTCCCGATTCCGCGGTGCTCGTCGCGAAAAACTCTTCCACTCCATAGTTTACGGTATTTTTTGCCGATCGCCGCGAGAACCGGGACAAAACCATGTTTTCGTGGCATAGGTCGTCCCTGTCGGTTAGAATTATTCGGTCTCGCTATCGACCCCCACGTTCGGCAAGACTTCAATGGCCCCGCCCCGCACTTCGACTCGGCTGGGCGACATCGCCTGATCAAGACGCTCACTGAAGGAGATGCTATGAGCTCAATCCAATCTGTTCGCCGACTTGCGAGCCGCTCAGCGGCGACGTGGATCGGCGCCGCGCTGTTGATGGGGGTCGCACTGCCGGCTTCCGCGTGGAACACCAGCCCGCCGATCAGCTTCGAGAAGCGCGTCAAGTCCATCCAAGACGTTCAGAAGCACGTGGCCCTGGCCCAAGATCTTGCCTATCGGCAATCTCAAGACGCGGCCCAGGAGGCCAGCGGTCAACCGGGACCCATCCGATTCGCCACACCGGTCAACGTCGATTACGACCTGCTGAGCTCGGGGACCTGGCAAAACCTCGACGACGGCTCCCGGCTCTGGCGCTTGCGCATCGAGTCCCCTGGTGCCCTCAGCCTCAACCTGACTTTCGAGGATCTCGAGCTCCCCAAGGGCGCCGGCTTGTGGATCTACTCGCCGGACGGCAAGCAGATCCAAGGCCCGTACGAGGCTCAACACGTCAACGAGCTCGGGGAGATCTGGTCCACAATCATCCTCGGCCAGGAAATTATCGTCGAGCTCTACGAGCCCGCTGAATTCGCCGAGCTGTCCCGCCTCAAGATCTCCCGGGTCAACCACGGATATCGGATGTTCGGTGAGAAAGAGAAACGCGGAGCGTGCAACGTCGACGTCGCTTGCCCGGAAGGGGATCCTTACGCCGACCAGATCCGCTCGGTGGCCGTCTACACCCTGAACGGCTTCTTCGCTTGCACCGGCTCCCTGGTCAACAACACCCGACAGGATGGTCGGCCGCTGTTCCTGACCGCCAATCACTGCAGCACCACCTTCCCGAATATGGTGGTCTATTGGAACTACCAGATGCCGACGTGCGGAGCCACATCCGGAGCCGACCTGGACGACAGCCAAAGCGGCGCCAGTCTCCTCTTCTCGGAGTTCAGCTCAGATGTCGCCCTGCTCGAGCTGGACGACATGCCGCCGCCCAATTACAACGTCTACTACGCGGGCTGGGACGCCACCGGCAACACGCCGGCCGCCACCGCGGCTATTCACCATCCCAGCACCGACGAGAAGTCGATCAGCTTCGACAACGATCCGGCCAACTCCATCGATCTCTTTGAGGTGGGCAACGAAACCGTTTGGCAAATTGTGGACTGGGACGTCGGCACCACCGAGCCCGGATCGTCCGGTAGCCCCCTCTTCGACCAGAGCTCCAAGCTGATCGTCGGCACCCTCTTCGGCGGCCTGGCCGCCTGCGGTAACGACCTCGAGGATTGGTACGGAAAGGTCAGCTCTCAGATGCAGGTCGGCGCCTCCGCCTTCCTCGATCCCGGCAACACCCAAGCCACCACCCTTCAAGGCATCGACGCTTCCGACATCGGCGGCGGTGGCGGAGGAGGCGGCGGAGGTGGTGGCGGTGGCGGAGGAGGCGGCGGAGGTGGTGACTGCGAAGACACTGAGCCGTCGATTTGCGTCGAAGACGACAACACCTTCTGCCTCGACAACCGCTTCCAAGTCGACGTGGAATATAAAGACTTCCTTGGCTTCCAAGGGGCCGCCACCGTGGCCCAATTGGGCTTCACGGACATCGAATCCAGCGTCGCTGGGCTCTTCTACTTCTTCAACCCAGCCAATTGGGAAATGCTGGTGAAGGTTCTGGACGGTTGCGACATCAACAACCATTATTGGGTTTTCGCCGCGGCGACGACCCATGTGGAATATATGTTGAAGGTGACCGATACCCGAACCGGTGCCGTGCGCTGCTACGATAATCCCCTGGGCAACGCAGCCCCGGCGATTACCGACACCCACGCATTCGCCACCTGCCCGTAACCTGCCGGCAGCTGATTGCGGCCGCGGCCGCCCCGGCTGATGACGGGGCGGCAGGTCCAAAGAGCGCGCGCTCCCTGCGGGGGGCGCTTTTTCATGCCGTCACCGATCCTTTTTCATTCCATCGGCAAGCTCCGGATGGGTGGGTTAGCCACCGGGCGAGCCTCGAGAAAAGACATCACCCATGACCTCCGTCTCCAGCTCAGCGGAAACCCGAACGGGTTTCGCCTTTGCCATATCCGCGTTCCTACTCTGGGGCTTGTCACCCGCATTTTGGAAGCTGCTCGGAAGCGTCCCCTCCAAAGAGCTGCTCGCCCACCGGGTGCTCTGGTGTGCGCTGCTGATGATTCCGGTACTGGCCCTGGGTCGACAGATTTCCGACTTGCGGAGCCTCTTGGGCCGACCCAAGACCCTGGCGACTCTGCTCTTGACCACCACCCTCATTGGCTGCAATTGGTTCTTCTACATCTGGGCCGTGGCCACGGATCGCATCTTGCACGCCAGCTTGGGCTACTTCATCAACCCGTTGGTGAACATCTTGCTCGGCATGCTCTTCCTCGGCGAAAGCCTTCGGCCCAAACAGAAGGTCTCGGTGGTCATCGCCGCATTGGGGGTTTCTTTGATGACCTGGAAGCTCGGGCACCTGCCGTGGATTTCCTTGGTGCTGGCTGTGACTTTCGGTTTCTATGGGCTGCTACGCAAAACTGTCGACGCGACCCCCGAGCAAGGTCTCGTCCTGGAAACCTGGCTTCTGAGCCCGATTGCGTTGCTGTATTTGGCAAGCCTTCACGGCGAGGGAGGACCTGGGGGAGCCTGGGGTCATCAAGGCTGGACCATCGACCTGCTGTTGGTGCTCACCGGAGCCATTACCGCGGCACCCCTGCTGTGTTTCACCCACGGAGCGCGCCGACTGAGCCTCTCGATGGTCGGCATCCTCCAATACATTGCCCCCTCCTGCCAATTCCTACTGGCGGTGGTGGTTTACGGCGAGCCCTTCGGCAAGGTCCAGCTAGCGGCCTTCGTTCTCATTTGGATCGCGCTCGGCCTTTTCACTGTCGACGCTTTTCGGGCCTCCCGCGGCAGAGGGTGACCCATTCGGCACAGACGACTCGGCCCGCCGCGCCGAAGCGCAGCGGGCCTTGAAGAGAGAGCAGGCGGGTCGGGAAAAGGTCGGAATCCGGTCTCGGTGCGGACCCGGATCGATGAGCAGTGGTCGACCCTTTATCCCTGTAATTAGGGTGTTCGTTGGCAGACTTAAAAGTATAGTGCCAGCGAAATAGATGAATCTCGGATGCTCACAAGCTGTGCTCCGGGATCCAATCTGGCACAATAGCGCGCGCAAATTACGGACATCGAGTCCCATCGACCCGGTCTGATCGACTCGTTAAAGGCGCCGATCGATGTCGCCCGCTTCCAAGGACGTACCATGGCTGATCTTCTCTCTTTCCGTCACCCCATCGCATTCTCGACCGCAGTCGTCACCCTGAGCCTTGCTCTTCTTCCCACGGCTTCCACCTGCTTGTGGGGCCAGACCGAAACCGTGGCGGCTCAGCCCGAGCCCCCGACAGCTCTGCCGCCGCAGGGCCCGGCTGAAGAGAGCGCGACGGAAGAGGCGGAGGCGGAGCTGGTGCTCCAATTCCCACCCTTTGAGCTCTACAGCTCGTTTTGGATCAATCTGCATCAAACTCTGATCGCGAAAGCCATGGATCGCGAGCTGCCCAAGCTCGACTGCGAGTCCGCGATGGACGAATCATCCCGAGCGGCTTGGCGGTCTGCAGCCGAGATCTACGGCCAGAAAAAGGAGCGCGACTACCTTTTCGGCACCGCGGAGACGGCCGCAAAGGCTCGCCTCGCCCTGGTTGGACCGCGAGCTCGCTTGGCCGGCGTTGACGACATTCCACCGGATCAAACGAGCGCCCTCGCTTCCGTGGCGGAGCTCTACCGCCGATGTGGATGGCCAGAGCACGACCAAGCCAACCGCCGTTGGATCGCTGAGCTCGAGCCCCATGTGAAACGACATGGTGACGAGATCGCCCGTAGGATCTCGCGGCTTGTGGATCGCCCCTGGCGAGCGCCGGTGCGAGTCGATTCAGCGGTTTATGGCGGCTCCAGGGGTGCGTACACCACCGCTTTCCCCCCCCATGTGGTGATCTCCAGCGTAGATCCCGACTACTCCGGGCTAGCCGCGCTCGAAATGCTCTTCCACGAAGGCAGCCATACCTTCATTGAGCTGGGAGCCGTCGGCGATGCCATCATCGCCGCTTTCGATGCTCGCGGTGTCCAACAACCCCGTCGGTTTTGGCACGCGGTTTTGTTCTGGAATTCCGGAACCATCACCCGGCGGGTGTTGGTCGAAAACGGCATCGAAGACTATGTCCCCTACGCGCGGGCCCAACAGGTCTACCGCAAGGCCGGCTGGGCGCCCTTTCGTGATCTCCTCGATCTGCATTGGGCACCGGTCTTGGACGGCCAAGCGGATCTGACGAAGACCATGATCAAGATCGCGGATTTGATCGCCTTGGAGCGGCAGGACGCCGAAAAGAAGAATTCTGAATGACGGCTGCTTTCCACAAGGTTTGGGCAAGCCTCAGCCCGGGCGCCCCGGGACCCTCTCTTGCGCTCCGGCCTTACGCGGGAAGCGACAGGTCGGTTTATGGGGCTCGTCGCCGAAGAATCGCTGCCATTCACGCGTGCTGAGATTGCGCCCCGCCAGCGCGCATCCCCAGCTCAGAAAGTCGCCGAACGAGCCCACGTCCCACCGGGCTCCACCTGTGAGGCTGAGGGGCCAATGGTCGGCCGGCGAACGGCTGCCCGAGCCGTCGGATTCCGGGAGCTGGTGGCGCCTTAGGCTCACCAGCTGAGCACCTACCACCGTGGACCGTCGGATCTCATCCTGCCGCGACCTTCGGGTCTCAGTGTCGAAGTAGGACATGGCCAATCGTCCTCGTCGATCGAGACCGAGGAGCCAACGCCCGTCAGGGCTGTGAAGCTCTTGGTGAAAGCCGGGCGGCAACGCCGTATACCGGTTAGGGGTTTGACCGTCGAGCCATGGGAAGCTCAGGGCCGTTGGAAACCCATGGGACTCTTCCTCCGGTGGACGCAGGCCGAAGAGCCGCCAGAATCCCTGGGCCTCCGGCCGATCAAAGCGAGCCAAGGGGGAGGCTCGAGGTTTTTCCTCGTAGACCTGTGGCGTCTGGCCCAGAACCCAAAGAGCGTTTGAGGTGATCACCAGATCACCGAGGGGATCGAAGTGCAGATACGGGGATGACCCCACCTCGAAGGCCGCCGGCGGCCGACTTCGGGTCTCGTTGCGAGTCAGGGACACGAGCAAGGACGACCCTTGGGTGCCGTGGCTGAGGGCTGCCCACCGCTGATCCGGGCTCCAACGGATGCCCGACCACAGCTGACCTTCCCCCAAACGGTAGGCCGTGAGGTCCGGATCGGTAAGGTCCATCAAATGGACGCGACCCCAGAGGCCGTCCTCCCTTTCGCCCCGACGCTCGTTGTTGCGTCCGAGAAGCCACCATCGACCGTCCGGCGATCGCTCCACGTGATCGAATCCTTCGCTTTCCGAGACCAAGACGGTGTCCGGACCTTCGAGAGGCCAACGGCGGACGGTGCCGTCGGCGCCGGCGGTCAGCACGCCGTGGCTGGTCATGGCGACGTGGCGGATACCGCCGTCCAGGACGTCGCGGGTCAGCAAGCGCCTCGACCCGGATCTCACGTCGATCCACAGCGGCCGGCCGTCGAGACCGACGATCGCCAGCAGGGTGCCGCTCGGATCCATCGAAGCGTCCAGCACCGGCGAAGAGAGACCTCGAAAGGTCTTGGCCTCACCGGCACCCTGGGTGTCGGCGCCGACGGGCCAAAGGGTGACTTGATCCCAATCGTTTTGGCTGATCAAAGTCGAGCCGTCGACGCTCCAACCGAGGAAACGCCCGGCTCCGGAGAGCACCCGCTGCGGCTCCCAGGATTCCGGCCGCCGAAATCGATCATGAAGCTCCTTCCACCAAACCGTAGGGCCCACACTTGAGAACGCCGAGGGACGATAGAGGGACGAGCGCCTGAGATCGAAGACCCGAATCTCCGAGCGCTCTCGGGCTCCGTCGTCCCAGCGGTATTCCACGGCCAACAAACGTGAGGTCGGGTCGACCGACACCCGTTCGACGCCCCATCGACTGACATATTGCTCCTGCAATTGATGCTGACGTTTCATCAGCCTGCCGGCGGCATCGGTTAGATCTACTTCCGGATCCGAGGAGATCGCCGTTTCTCCCCGCAAGTGGGATTCGAGGGCCAAAAGCGCCATCGTGCGCATATTTTCGATGCCCAGCTCGTGGTCCGGCGCGGTGGCCAGCCAGGCCAGGGCGCGGCGCCTGAGATCTCGCCGCGGGTCCTCCCAGCCGGCCTCGTATCGAGCCTCTTTGGTCAGCGGAATTTGCCCACGATCGGACGGTGGGTGGACCTTGGGACGGGGAGCTCGCCGTCGCTCGAGGTGCTCCAGATCCAGGTCCAGCTCGATCGACTCACCGTGGTCGTTGCCGGCAAAAACCCGCGAGCCGTAAACCGGATCAAATTCCGCGGCCGAGATAGGATCTCGCAAGACTCGCAGATCCCAAGTCTCTCCGGCATCCCGGCTGAAGGCGATCCCCTGAGCCGTGCCCGCGACCAGGACATCGCTTTGGGATGGATGATGCGTCAACACCGCGCCATTGTGCCAGGCCAGGACCCGGCGCCACTGCTCGCCGCCGTCCTCACTGCGAAAGATGCCCAGCGGAGTCGCCGCATGGATCCAGCCGTTCCGGTCCGGGTGGAGCGCCAGCGCGTTCACATGCAGCGCTCCAGCATAAATTCCGATGGTCTTCAGCGGCGCCAAGTCCGAGTCGGAGTGGATCGACAGCGACGCCAAGCGTTGCCAGGTGAGACCCCGATCCCGGGAGGTGAAGATGCCCCCCCAATCGGTTGCCGCCAGGACTCGATCCCCCTCGATGGCGAGGTCTCTGATGCCGCGCTCAGGAATCCCACCGGGTTGCGTCGGCTGCTCCAGCGCCGGCGTCCAGTTTCGCCCGCCGTCGACGCTGCGAAAGATGCCCCGATCACGAGTTCCCGCGACCACGAAGTCGGAGTCCGCCGGGTCGAGGGCCAAGGTCCGGACCACCGGATCCCCGGGTCCCCTTTCCACCCGCTGCCAAGACCTTCCGGACGTCTTGCTGATGAACACGCCAGAGCCGTTGGTGGCGGCGATCAACGTGGCCTCTTCTTCGGGATGGCGAGAATAGGAGTCCGCCGGATCGACCACCAAATCGAAGATGTCGAGATCTCCGATCCCCTGCCGCCGGCCCGACCAGCTGCGACCTTGGTCGCGGCTACGGAAAACACCCGTGCGCGTGCCGGCGTAGTGGATGTGAGGAAAGCGCGGGTCCGCGATCAGGACATTGAGCATTTGGTCGATGTGGGGGCCGAATAGGGCCGAGCCGGCCGAGCGCGCCGGAATGCGCCCCAACCGCGGCCCCGGAGCGGGCGGACCCGGGTCGGAAGTGACCTGCTGGGAGCGTAGGGACACCGTGCGGAAGGCGCCGTTTTCACCCACCAGGAGGCGCCCGTCGTCGCTCCCCGCAAATAGGATTCCCGGATCCGACGGATCGATCGCCAAAACCGTCAGTCGCAAGTCGTGCCCGGTATCGATCTGCTGGAACGTCTGACCCGCATCTCGGCTCAGCCACAACCCTCGGTCGGTCGCCGCCCACACCCAGCGCGGATCGTCAGGATGGACGCCGAGCCCTTTGATCGACTGTATGCCGAAGAAGCCGACCCAGCTCAGACCTCGGTCTGTGCTGCGAAAGATGCCCGTGGGCGAGCCCGCGTAAATCACCTCGGGGTCGGAAGGGGCGACCGCCAGGGTCATGGGCTGGGGACGCGCCAAGACCTCCAAAGCCAGGCGCGGATCTCCGCCGTCGCCCGCCAAGGCCTCGACGAGCATGGGAGCCATCCGCTCCCGGTCCAAGATCGGCCGGCAAGAAGGCTGATAATCACACCCCCAAACCGCGTCGTCACCGGTCGCGAGCAGCACATAGGGCGAGCCGCTATCGCGATCGGGTCGGGTCGATTCAGCGTCTGCCGGCTCCTCACGGCCGGATTGGCGACGCAGCAGGGAAAGCTCGATGTCCACCACCTCGCTGGGTCCACCGCCGGCCCCGGGAAACGCCCGCCAGGTGTTCCCACCATCCTGGCTCCAGGCGAGGCCGGCGGCGGTGCCGGCGAAAAGTGTCAGGGGGTTGAAAGGATGAATCTCTAGGTCGCGAATTTCCGGATCCGGAAGACCGACCTGAATGTTCTGAAAGGTGATCCCGCCATGGATCGACCGGAAGACCCCTTGGCTTTGGGAACCCACATAAACTACCCGACCGTTGGGATGAATCGCGATCGAGGTGATCGACAGCCCTTCGAGCTCGGGCCCAACCGAAGACCACGAATACCCTCGATCCAAGCTCTTAGCCAAGCCCCAACCCCGGGTTCCGGCATACACCACACCGGGATTCAATGGGTCGAAAGCCACGGAGAGCAGTCCCTCGGGCGCTGCTTCCTCTAATGCCGCGGGAAAATCCCCTCCCCTTTCGCGGGAGAACGCCGGCTCTTCCTGCAAGCCCACTTGAGAGCCCTGAGATTCAGCAACTGTCGGGAAGGTCTGCAACAAGGCGAAACAGCACATCGCCAAGCGGAGGGTGGATTGACGGCCGGTTCTGTTGGGCTCGAGGCGAATCCTCACAGGCGATTCCTCCGGAGGTGCTTTCCTCCCGATGTGCTTCGGCCCCAGAGGATCCGTCAGCCCGGGAGCTCCGGACATTCAGCCCCGAGGCCCTAATTCCCTAAACCCGGACCCGCGACTTGAGACTCGGCGGCCGGCAGGGCGAATCGATCTAAAACTGCGCGCTCGTCTTCGGTGAGAAAAGACGCGTCGATTTCGTATTGGGTTCCAGCGGCCGGCAACGGTACCTCGACACGTGCCAAGGACGCTGAAATCCCGTCACACCCCAGACCCGGCAAGAGGGCGGCAAAAGCGAGGCATGTTTCCACGATCTCCCGAGCCATGTCGCTTTCGATTTGGAAGGCGACCGTGGGAGTCAGGGCTTCCAAGAGGGTCATGTCGTAGCCGATTTCCGTGGTCACCAGCTTCACGACCACCTCTGCGCTCACCTTTTGCCGCTCGACCACCACCCGATCTTGATAAGGGGTGGAGCCGACCGCGGTCTGTACCGCGGCGACCAAATCCCCCCAGCCCTCCAAATCGACCTCGAAAAACGCCTGGACGCCCTCTTCGTGCCGTTCGCTCGGGTTCAGGGTCAAGTGGTTGGCAAAGACCTCCAATCGATGGGCCGGAGAGCTGATGACGATCGTCACCGGCCCTTGCTCAATGGGCACGAATCCCGCGTCCAAGGAGTCGAAAACCCGGTTGAGGGCCGAGATGCTGAGGGTCACACCATCCGTTGATTCGGAAACGCCGGGTATCGATTGGGCCTCGACCTTCGACACCTGAGCAGAGGAGAGAAGCAGGCCGACCGCGACCAAGGCGGCCGGCGCACATGTTTTGAGATGGGGTTTGATCTTCATCTATGGATAGTAGCCGCTGATGGTTCGGGCCTTCAATTTGCCGCCCTTCACCTTGAGCACCACTTCCCGATATTCGTCTTCCGGTCGCGTGGAGTCCGAGTTGTAGGCCACCAGATATTGGCTCCGCAGCTCTTTCTCGATTTGGGCATAGACCCCGTGCAGATCGGAAGCCTCTTGGATGTAGAACGTGCGGCCGCCGGTTTCCTGAGCCAACCGATCCAACTTGCTGCGCACCGGAAAGTCCGTTTTGCCGATACGCAGGCCGATGGCGTAAATTGCCACTCCGCTACGCCTGGCATATTCCAAGGCCTCGCGGAATTCCAAGCTGCTGGTGGTGTCGGCGCCATCGGATAGCAGGACCAACGCCCGCCGACCTCGAATGCCTCGGAAATAGTAGAGACTCGTGACCACGGCGTCGTGCATGGCGGTCATGCCGTCGGCCGCCAGGCCTTCCAGACGCTCCGCAACCGCACCCACGTCCGAGGTCCGGGCCATGAGAATCTCGGGGCGGTCGGAAAACGCCACGGCAAAGGTTCGATCTCGCGGCGTGATGATTTTCTCCAAGAATCCGACCGCCGCCCGTCGAGCCTCACCCAGGGATTCCACCATGGAGCCCGACACATCGATGGCGATGCCGAGCGACAACGGCAGGTCTTCTACGAGCTCGAATTTGGCGACTCTCTGGGGGCGTCCGTCCTCGAAGATCTCGAAATCCTCGCTCTCCAAACCGAATACCAGACCACCGCTGCGCTCGGTCACCGTGGTGTACAGCTCGACGAGGTTGACGTCGACTTCTTCGAGGTGCTCCGGCGCGTTGACGAATCTCACATCCTCCGCCAGCAAGCCGTCGTCCAGCCTAGCGCTGACGGTGATGTAGGTCAGCTCGCCGAAGGTGGTCGACAAATCCACCTCCGCCTCCCACGGAGGTTTGGCCAAGGTGTGGACCACTTGCTCGTTGAGCTTGATTTGTACTTCTTCCACCCGTCTTTCCTCTGGAACCACCACTTCGGCTCTGACCGGTATCTTTCCGTTCCCCCGAGTCCCCCGTTCAGGATCGAGGATCCGAACCCGCAGCTCACCGCGGGGTTGGTTCAACACCACCTCGTCGGACGCGATCAGCTCCCGGCTGTCGCTATATCCCTCCGCTCGAACCACTTGCTCTTTGGGATACTCCGCCAGCCTCAGCTCCGCGGTAAACGGTGGCCCCTTGCGAGACAAGATCATTTGATCGTCGACGAAGTATTTAATCCTTCGAATCCGATTGCCGGTCACCAGGGCTTCAGCCCGCCACAGACCGAAGATCACGTCCGTAGCCGGCGGCACCAGGACCAGACTGTCATAGCCCTGAATTTCGGTCTTTGCCAGGTCCTCACCAATTGCGAGAACCGCCTCGTCCGGAATTTCCGCTTCCTCAACCGGTGTCGGGAAAGTGGGGATGATCAACGCCCTATTGGAATACAACGTCTTGCCCGAGACCTCGTCTTTAATACGCAGCCGCATCAAGAAGCGTTGGCCCGGCCTCAGGAGTCGTTCCGCATGTAGGGCGATCGGCGTTTGGAATCCTCCCTCGGGGAACGGCACTTGGAAGCGCACCCGGAAGTCCTCAAAATAACGCCCGGCCTTTTCCAAGCTGCCGTCGATGACCAAACGCACCAGCTTGGCCTCGCCCTCCTCGAAGACCTCGAGCTGGGCAGGATCCTCGATCAGCACCTGAATCCGGCTGATCATGCGCTGGCCGTCTTTCTCGGGGAAGCTGAGGGAGACCTCACCGTCGAACAAATCTTCCTCGACCTCCGGCTCGGCGGCCGCCGCTATCGCCCAAGCCTTGAGATCCTCCGGTGGCCGCAGACGTTTTTGGAAATCCGAGTCTTTCGGCCGTCCCGGCTCGAAGCCGTACATGCTGTCGATGCCGGTGATGCGATCCACGGATTCACTGTCTTCGCAAAAATAGCGGTCCACTCGCTTTCCGCCCCGAATCCGGCTCTTGAGCTCTTCCCATTGCTGGAGGTAGTACCTCATTTCATCCGTGTAGAGCACGCCTTTGTCGTCGAGGGGCAGCCACAAACGGTAGGGTCGTTTGGATTTGGGCTGGTAGAGCACCAGGGTCCGGCCCGGCACTCGCTCGTCGATTTTGGCGTCCGGAGGACCGCCGTACCGCCAAAGCTCCATCGGTTTAAACGTCTCCGCGCAATCCACCAGTTGGCGATCGTCGGGCGCCCCGAGCAGAAAAAGTAGGTGGGCTCGATCATCCTGAAAGCTCGGTATCATCCGTCGAACCAGCTCTCGCCGACGTTCAATGCCGACCAACATCTCGTTTTCCGGGGTCTCCGGCACGGGGTCCGCGAGGAATTGCTGGATCCACCGGTCTCGCCCCTCGATATCCAAATCGAAGAGCTCGTTTCGCTGCTCCCGAGAGAGCAGAAAACCGGGGCCGTCTTGGACGAACGCCCGCTGTGACTCGGGCCAAGCCAGCACGCCATCGAATATTTCTTGCCCTGGGGTATTGGCCCCGGCGCTTGATGGCAGGACGAGGCAGCACAGCATGCCCAGGATCAACGCTGAAATCTTCAAACCGGCTGGGCAGGACCCGCAATACGACCGGGACGAATGGATGGCGGTGGTTGAATGTCGCATATCGGGCCACATCTTTGCACAACCGATGCCACGGCTACCCCAGGGGAGGATGAGCTGCAGAATCTGTGCTGTGGATGGCAGAAGGGCTTTGTCCGACTCCTGACCGAAGACTGGGACGGCGCCCGCGTTACCGGTGCGTCGAGCCAAATCGTCCCCTTGGGCGGACACCGAATCCGTAAGGACCTACAGACCGACGGCTTTTCTGGCGGCCCGAGTCCCGGGCCCGTATACTTGCGGACCCGTTATCGAGCCCATCCTGGAGACCTCATGCCGACCGTACGCATCAACGAGCCCATCGCCCAATGGCAAGACAGCGATTTCGCCCAGGGATTTGCCTTGGTCACCCGCAAAGAGGTCCGTCAGGATCGCAAAGGACGCGACTACGTCGACTTGGAAATGGCCGATGCCAGCGGCAGCCTTTCCGCCAAGATCTGGCCCGACAGCCCGGCGATCAAGGAGCCCTTCAACGAGAAGGAATTCATCGCCTTCAAAGGCACGGTGCGCGAATACCGTGAGCAGCTCCAGCTCAATCTCGATCATTGTCGACGGGTGACGGAAGCGGATCGGGAGGATGGATTCGACGAGGCGCTGCTGATTCCCTCGGCGCCGGAAGGTGTCGAGCCCCTATGGGAGCGACTGAACGCCGTGTTCCCCGGTCAAATTCGGCGTCCGGAGCTCCAGTTGCTGTGCGAGGAGATCCTGCGTCGCCACGGCGACGAGATCAAAGAGCATCCAGCCGCCAAGGCCATCCACCACGCGTATCGCGGAGGGTTGTTGGAGCACGTGGTCCACATGTCCGAGCTGGCCATCCAGATCTGTGACCACTACGGCGACGTCGACCGGGATTTGGTGCTTTTGGGGGTGCTGCTCCACGACCTCGGCAAGCTGCGGGAGCTCGGCGCCATGCCCGCCAACGATTATTCCCTCGAGGGCAAGCTGGTGGGACACATCAGCATCGGTCATCACATGCTGAAAGAGGCCTGTGCCGCCCTGAACGACACCGTGCCGAAGCGCTTACAGCTGCACCTGGAGCACCTGGTGTTGTCGCACCACGGCAATCGGGAATACGGCAGCCCGGTAGTGCCGTCTACCATCGAGGCCTTCGTGCTCCATTGGCTCGACAACCTGGATTCCAAGCTCAACCAGCTGAGAAACGCCCGTCGAATGGACGGTCCCGGCATGCACTTCCTGCGGCCGCTCGGCCGCAACGTCTTCTTCGATCCTGAGCTCGAAGACTAGCCGAAACCGCCACGACCTCGAAATCCCAAGGCTTCCTTCGGTAGATCCGACTCCGGCTTGCCTACGACGCATACCATACGGTATGGTATGCTTATGGCCGAACGCGATTCCATCCCGCCCAGCACCACCGAGTCAGATGCCGACACCAAGACTCGCTGGCTCGAAATGGGCCTCGTCGTTCTCGGGACCAACGGCCCGAAAGAGCTGACCATCGACGGCTTGTGCCGACGTCTCGGGCTGACCAAAGGATCCTTCTACCACCATTTTCGAAACCGAAAAGACTACATCGACACCCTGCTCACCTATTGGCATGAACAGCAGACCCAACGATTGATCGACAGCAGTCGCAATGAGGTGGATCCGGTGAGCAGCATTCGAAAGCTGACCATCATGTCTATGGAGCTTCGACCCGCGAGACTGGAAACAGCGATTCGCGCCTGGGCAGAAAGCGATGAGCTGGTGGCGGCTCATCAAGCACGGGTCGATACGAATCGCCGAGCCTATCTGGCCGAGCTCGTGGGCCGACTTAGGCCGGATCTCGGGTCCGATGAGGCCACGAAGCTCGCGACGATTATTTTCGCGGTTCACGTCGGCGCACAGCACATGTCACCTCCCCTCGAGGGGGAGGAGCTGAAAGGCATCTACGAAAGCTTATTGGCCATCCTCAACGATCGACCCACCCACTTGGCCTAGCGGTACGGATGAAACCAACCCAGAGAAGGACCATCATGGACATTTCGGATCCCGGCTCGGACCACCCTTTGGCAGCTCAATGGCCGACGATCAAGCGATTGACGACCCGCACCCGCAGAACCTCCTTGGCTTTTTCGGTCGCTTCGGTCGATCCGGACGGCAACCCTTGGGTCACGCCCATCGGCTCGCTGATGTTCGATCGGGAGCGCCCTCGAGCCGTCTACTTTGAGCTTCTGACCCGTCGGCTCTCCGCCCACCTGGACCAAAATCCGAGGGTGGTGGTACTCGGAGTCGACAGCGGCAAATGGCTCTGGTTGAGGTCGTTCCTGAAGGGCCGGTTTTCGTCTCCTCCCGGAATTCGGCTGGTCGGCAGAGCCCTGCCTCGTCGAGCCCCCACGGAGGCCGAAATTCAACGCTGGTACCGGATCACCGGTATCGGGCGGAAAACCCGCGGCGGGCGCATGTTGTGGACCAGCTGCCAGTGGGCGCGGGAGATTGAATTCGATGCCTTTGAGCCCGTGAGCCTGGGTCCCATGACCCGGGGCCTTTGGACCACGCCGAGCTCGGCGGCCTTCAATCCTGCGGGGTAGACACCGGGCCTGAAGCCACCGCAGGGGAGGCCCAGGCCCGACGAAGGGCTTCTCGCGCGTCGGGATGCTGCATGGCGAAGTCCCGATTCGGAGATGCGCCGGGGATCCACTTCCACCAGAACATTCCGGCGACAAAAGGCTCCGCTTCGAGACGCTCCAGGGCCACCTCCATCAAACGGCGTCGCAGAGCCCGGTTCTCGGTGTTGTCGTGGGCCGCGCTCGACCACGGCTCCACCGCGGCCTTGGCGGAGAGGTCGTAGCCGATCTCCGCGAAGAGCACCGGCTTTCCATAGGTCTTGTGGAGACTCCGCAGCTCTTCGATCGGCCCGCTCCAACGCTCGTGGATCTGCTCCCGGGTGGGGTGAGTCTGGTCGCCCCATGAGAGCGGAAAATAGCCCTGCACCCCAATCAGGTCGAGGGCATCCCAAAACGGCACGTCACCCAAGCGATCCCAATTGGCGGAGTAGGTGATCTGCCCGGAGTACACCCCGCGCACGGCTTTGATCAGCTCGCGCCACTCCACCTCGCGGTGGGTGGTAGCCTCGTATTCCAAACCCACGGCAAATAGCGGCACGCCGTGGGTTTCCGCAAAGCGGGCTTGCTGCACGATGAATTCGCGGTAAGTTTTGAAGAATCGCCGCCACTTCGTCTCGTCGTCGCCGAATTCGATGGAGCCGCGCCATTCGAAGCTGCCCCAATAGGCCAGATGGGGCTTCCAGAACAGCTTCATCCCAGCCTTGTCGGCGATGTGGACGGCCCGACCCAGAAAGTCCATCTCTTCCAGTGGACGATTTCTCACGGTGCCGTCTCGCCGGACTCCGGCATAAGGGTGGATGGAAACCCATTCGACCCCCAACGGCTTGATCTCTTCCAACGCTTGGGTCATGCGCGGAGATCCCCATACCGGACCCCAGGTAGGACACGAAATCGTCATGCCCCGCATGGGGCCGGATCTGTATCCCGTGGTCGCTGGTGAGCCCGTGGTCTTGCCGACAGCCGCCTCACCAAAGACCGGTCGTTCGGAGACCGCTGAGCAAATTGCCAACACGAGCCCAGCACGGAAAAGCACGCTCGGAAGACTCCGGCGGCAGCCTAGAGGGTGGCGTTGGGGCATGTCATCTCCTTGAGATCGGCGTGACTATCCTCGGACACTTCTCCTACTTACGGCAGGATGGACCCGCTGGTTGCCCCCGCGTCGACAAGACCCTGACGCATGGCAATGCTATAATTACCCCGCCGGTCACGCCTTGGCTCTGCACGACAGACCTAGGGCGCCTAGCCCGAGCTCATGATTCGCCAGAAGCACCTGCCTCGCCGAAACTATTCGCTGCCGTAGCCACCCGCAACCAGGGGCTTTCCCGACGGCATCACCCACGGCGACCCGTAAGGTTTCTGTCGTCGCCCGGCCAATCCGGCATCGGCAAGCCATCGGCACAGCATCCAGCTCTCTTCGAGGCGCCATCGCGCATTTCTCGACGGCGCGGGGTGGACCTGTGCTTCGGCGTATTCACATCTCCGCCGGCATCCGTTGGTCTAACGTTGGTCTAAGACGACGGGTTTACGGATTTTTTTCGACGGACTCTTTTGGACCTGTTTTTCGCCCGCCGGGCGCGATTCTCTAATGACATCTGCTCCTCTGCATGAAGGAGATCGGTTTGAACATTTACGATGAGTTGGAATGGCGTGGTTTGATCTACGATGGCACCGAAGGGGTGCGAGAGCATTTGGCCGAGCATAAGGTCACGCTCTATATCGGCTTCGATCCCACCGCCAAGAGCCTGCACGTGGGCTCGCTTTTGCAGATCATGGCCCTCGCGCGCATGCAGAGAGCCGGGCACCGGCCGATTGCCCTGGTGGGCGGCGGCACCGGATTGATCGGCGATCCTTCCGGCAAGACGGCCGAGCGACAGCTGCTCACCAAAGAAAAAGTGCAGGAGAACTTGGACGGCCTGCGCGAGCAGCTGGGCCGCTTTCTGGACTTCGACGACTCCGAGACCGGCGCGGTATTGGTCGACAACGGCGATTGGCTGTGCTCGATCGGCTTGATCGATTTCCTGCGCGACGTCGGAAAGCACTTCACCGTCAACTATTTGATGGCCAAGGAATCGGTGAAGCAGAGACTAGAGGGTGAGCAAGGCCTTTCCTACACGGAATTCACCTACTCGCTGCTGCAGTCCTTCGACTACGTCGAGCTGCTCGATCGCTACCAATGTACCTTGCAAATGGGCGCCTCCGATCAATGGGGGAACATCACGGCGGGCACCGAGCTGATCCGAAAGCTGAGGCAGAAGAAGGCCTACGGCCTGGTTTCACCCCTGGTGACGTCGTCCTCCGGTGTGAAGTTCGGAAAAACCGAAGCAGGTGCCGTTTGGCTCGACGCCGAGCTCACCTCCCCGTACCAGTTCTACCAATTTTGGCTGAACGTCACTGACGACGATGTCGTACGCTACCTAAAGTACTTCACTTGGCTCGACCAAAAAGAAATCGCCGCCTTGGAAGCTCAACACGAAGCCGCGCCGCAAAAGCGCGAGGCCCACAAATCGCTGGCCCGAGAAGTCACCCGCATGGTGCATGGCGAAGCGGCTCTCAAGCTGGCGGAAAAGTCGTCTGAGGTGCTGTTCGGCGGCGGTTTGGACGGCTTGGCCGCGGCGGATATTCTCGACATCTTCGGCGATGTGCCATCGACCGGATTCGAAAAGTCGAGGTTTGACGGGAGCCTTTCGCTCGTCGACCTTTTGGTCGAAACAAAGCTGGCCCCGTCCAAAGGACAAGCTCGCCGTCTGATCAAAGACGGTGGAATTTACGTAAACAACACGCGGTCGGAGGACGAAAGAGCCGGCGTTTCGACCGATGATTTCAAGGATGGTCAGGTCTTGGTCCTGCGTAAAGGGCGCAAGGTCTACCACCTCGTCCAGATTTTGGGGAGCTGACGTGTCCAACAGCAAAACTTCATTGGAAGTCACCCGCGAGACCCTCTTGTCCGAGCTCAAGGAATTCTCCATGAGCCGTTCAACGGTGCGTTTTCTATTGGGCACCGACGAGCATATTCCCCATGAAGCCCGGGTGGCTATGGCACCCCACCACCTCGAGATGCTGCAGGAAGACCTCCAGGGCATCGGTGTCGATCTGGAGATCTTTGTGATCTCCGGCGCTGGGGATCGTGCGAAACCCGCGTTCACGGACGAGGATTATGAGCTCGCCGGAGCCGAGGTAGTCACACTCGAGGAAGCTGCAGAGCTGGAGGACCTTGACGTGGTCCACGCGCTCAAAGAGCCGACCGAATATGAAGCAACTCTGCCAGGCTCGATGCTCCGCATCGGAGCTTTGCACTTGGCCAGCAAGCCACCCGGAATCTGTGATTTGCTGGCCAAACGGAATTTCTCGGCCATTCTCGACGGCGGCACCGTCGGCAACTGCTCCTACCTGTTGGTGGAGGGCGACCGAACCCCGATCGTCGGCAGCATGTCGCGCTTTGCGGGCATGGTCGCCGGTCGCAAGCTGGTGGAAGGCCTGGATCGCAATGGAGTTGGACCGGGCAAAGTCGTGATCGTCGGCGGCGGCATCGCCGGCCGAAGCGCCATCCGTGAGGTCGGCCCGAAAACCGAGCAGCTGGTGGTGATCGAGCCTTGGGAGCCCATGCGCCGCCAGCTTAAAACGTTCCTGCCCGGTTTGGGATTCAGCGAATTCGAGGTCCAAGCCGAGCTGACCGACGAGACCCTCGAGGGTGCCGTGGGTCTCGTCTTCGCTCACCGCTCAGGGGCTAAGGCGGCAGAGAAGGTCTGTCACTACGATCAGATCCGAAACATGGCCAAAGGTGCCGCCATCTCCGACATCGCCATCGACCAAGGGGGCTCTATCGCCCACGACGGCTACAACGAGGAGGACGATGCCACCACCGCCCGGCGGAAATATATCGAGCTGCTGGGCGACGATTTCGCCTACTATGCCGAGGTCAACATGCCGCGGGAGGAGCCCCATCACGCCTCCATCACCCATGGCGATGCATCGCTCCCATACGTCACCGCGCTGCTGGCTCTCTGCGCCCACTTGGGCAGCCCGGAGGCGGCCACTCGTCGGCTCCTGGAATTTTCCGTCAAGCTCTACGGCACCCGAGACGACGTCGAGGAGATGTCGTTATTCGAGGCGATTTTGCAGGATCTGCGAAACGGCATCCAACTCGCTCAGCTGGACGGTGAAATACACATCACCGACAGCGACATCGAAAATGACGCGACTCTTTCGGCTTGGTTGAAAAGCTGTGCGGGCGCTTGAGCTGAGGGTTGCTGGGAAGGAGGGGGAGGCGAGAAAGTCTCCCTGAGGTGATGGAGCCCCGTGAAATCCAGCTCGGAGGCAAGGAGGAGGACGATTTGGTTTCAACAACGTCCGCCGAGCCGACTTCGCGAAGCTCCATCACATCTGGAGCCCGCTCTCGACCCCCGTAAATGCAAGTCTGGTGCCGATCCCGGGATCGCGCTCGCAAAGGTGTCCCAAAGAGTCTCGCGAGACGGCAAAGGCGCACCTAAACACTGCCAATGAAAGACTTACGCAGCAAACTTTGCCGGGCGGTCAAGCGCGGACAGATTCGTCTCGCCCCGGCCCTCGCAGCCGCGTGCGCCAATTAGGCACTCCGAATGCCAACTCTGTCCGCCGCCGGACACTCTCCCTGCCCACCCGCGGCCACGGCGTCCGGCTCAATCGGGCCACGGGGCGAGCGAGGGAGCCGGCAGACGGTGGGCCGAATTGAGGCGTTCGTGCTGCTTGCGAGGTGCCAGAGCCCGCTTGGTAGCGACCAAGGCGACGAAATCGTGTTGCAGCTCGCCGGCCTTGATGGCTAGATCTTCGATCTCGAATAGAAGCTGAAGATAGCAGTTGGCCTGATTGCTGTCGGGATCAAAGTTGCCGACAATGTCGTCGAGCAAGATGTGCATCAGCGAGCCCCCGTAGCCTCGGATCTCGACCACGTCGAAGTAGTGGTGCACCAGCGGCAGGATGTCCTCGGATCGAATCGATTCCGTCGGATCCACCCGATTCATCTCTTCTATGGTGTTGACCGCCACATATTCCTTGATCTCCCCGGGGATTCGGCTGGATCGTCGATACTCCGGGGGCAGCTGGCGCAACATGTGGTTGGCGATCTCCAACTGCTTTTCACCCCACTGAAATTGGTTGGGGCCGACGAACTCGTCCATGAACAGAAAACCGTCGTCCTTGAGCGAGAAATCGATTTGCTCGAAGAGCCGTTCCAGCTCCTCGACATGATGGATTGCCGAGACTCCCAGAATGGCGTCGAAGTGTTTTTCCGGGAGCTCGGCCACGTTGAGATCCGCCACCTCGTAATGCAACAGATGGCCGTAACCCTCTTCTTTCGCCAAGCGGCGGGCCCGACGGATGGCACCTTCCGATACATCGAGGCCCAAATGATCTTGGGCAAAGCCGTATTTGGCCAAGCCCCGCTCCAGGCCGCCGATCCCGCACCCTAAGCTCAGGGCTCGCTCCACCGGCGCACGACCGACGAGATGTTTCTTCATCCAATAGTAGAAAAGGTCCCAATCCGCCCGGTCGGCGAGCTTCTCATTTATCCGCTTTTCAACAGCCGGATGCTGACGCCAATGGATCCACTCCGGCCGATACCAGATCCCGTCTTCCTTTCCCCAATACTCGCTGGTGACGGCGAGGTCCGGTTTGGCGCTATCCCGGGTCTTTCGACGATGCGTTTTGGGGCGCGTGGATGTAGTGCTCAAGGGGAAACCTCCTGGAACGGCCGACTCCAACGACGATCCACTTCGGCTAGCAGCCCATATTCGGAGGCGCTGCGCCAGATTTCTTTGCAGCGGATGAAGTGCTGCTGGGCCTTCTCGCGCTGTCCCATGAAACGATGGGTGGTGGCCAATCCAAAGTGGGAATACGCCGCCTCTCGGCTTTCCGATCCCGCCTGGACCTCGCGAATCTCCAAGGAGCGACGATAGAGGGGCTCGGCGAGCTCGAACTTACGAGACCGGCACCATAGATTTGCCTGCTGGTCCAGAGCGGCCGCCGTATCGAGCGGCCGATCCGCCTGATCCTCTAGGACCTCTACCGCCCGCTCCAAGAGCCTCTCGGCTTTTTCCGGCTCACCCGCGAGCTCGTGTGCCCGTGCAAGCCGACACCAAGCCAGCCCGACTTCAGAATTCTTCGGGCCGAGCCCGCGTTCACGAATATCCGCCGCTTCTTGAAACAGCTCGATCGCCGAGCCCATCCCACCCCGACGCAGCTCGAGCTCCGCGAGATTGGACAACAGAACCGCCCACTCCAACGGCTCTGAATTTGCCAGCGGACGGAGGATGGTGCTCGCCCGCTCGAATTCCCTCTGGGCCTCGTCGAGGCGATCACAGCCCAGCTCCAACAAGCCCAGTTGGTTGTGAATTCTGCCGATGTCCGGATCCGATGCGTTCAAGTGTTGCAACCGAATGGCCAAGGCTCGACGCAACAGGGGCTCCGCGGATTCGAAGCTCCGCAAGTCACAGAGTATTTCCGCCCAGCCGAGGGCCGTGGTCGCCAACAAAGGATGATCGTCGGAAAGCTTGGATGCGAAAATGTCGAACGCGCGACGCATCAACGGCTCAGACTCCGCCGGGCGCCCACCCTCCCGCAGCACTCGCGCCAACCCGACGAGCACCTTGGCCGTTTCGACCCGGTCGACCCCGTAGGCTTGCTCGCTTCGCTCCAACGCCGCTCGATAGTGGGCCTCCGCTTCGGCGGCCAAACCCAGATCCGAGCAGACTTCAGCCAGTCCAGAGAGGGTCTCGACCATCGAGGCGGGTCCGGTCGCGGGGCAGGAGCCTTGAATATCCACGGCTCGCCGAAAGAGGTCCAGGGCCTGCTCAAATCGCCCTTCATCCGCGTAGAGGGCGGCCAGCTTGCCCAAGCTCCTGCCGACCTCACCGTGTCGGTCTCCCAGCATTCGCCGACGAATTTCGAGCGCTTCCCGATAACAGGTCTCCACCTCAAAAAGACGAGCCCGGTCGAAGTCGCCCTTGAGCTCCAACCAGCCCGCAGCCCAAAGACCCATACGACGGGGGCGGGCCGTTCGGGTCCCGGGGTCGACACCCGTGGCCTCTCCGTTTTCTTCTCGGCCCTCTTCTCGGACCACGGGATCGAGCGCCACAGGATCGAGCACCGCAGGTTCGAGCACCAGAGGATCGACGCCGGACGTGTCGGTATAGGCATTCAAAGCCGCCCCGAGCATTCCCGGCGCGCGGTCGAGCTTGCCGTGTTGGTCCAACATCTCCAACCATCGTCGGGAGAGCCGTGCAGGGATCTGGGTTGCATCTTCAAGCTCGGGCAACGATTCGAAGATCGTCTCGGCTTGCCTCTCCTTGCCCAACACACATTTCACGGCGGCGAGCAGCTCCAGGTTCGAGATCTGAGCCTGGGGATCCCTCACCGACTGCGACCGCCTTAGATCCCGGACCCTCTCCAGGGTCGTCTCGAGGTCTTCCAGCCGCCCTTCGTCGAGATAGAGGGACGTAAGGGTCTCCAAGCATTCGAGCTCCCGCTTTTCGTCCCGCGGTGATTCCTCCCGCCAAGAAGTCGCCAGCCGGGCGAGCATGTTTGTGGCTCGATCAACGTGCCCGGCTTCCAAATGGAGCTGCGAAAGGATCTGGAGGTCGAGCCGGAGCATTTCCACGTGCTCTTGTCTGCCCGCTCGGTCGTCCTCCCCTGGAGATCCGGCCGTTCGTTTAGCGAGCGCTTGATCCAGGCTCTCAGCCGCTTCAGCGAATCGGCCCAGGGTCCTCAACAAGCTCGCGCGCTGCTCCAAGGACCTTGCCAGGCCGATTGGGTCCGACTCGAAGTGCTCGGCGCGCCGCTCGCAAATCCCGTGGAGCACCCGCTCCGCGTCTTGCAGACGTTCTCGGCTCAACAGCTGACCCAACAAGCGCTCGCGCAGGTGGAGGGCCCGGGGGAAATCCGAGGGAGCAACGTTCTCCAGATGCTCGATCAGCAGGTGGTGCAGATCCCGGGACTCCAGGTCTCGGCCGGCCCGGAGACATAAAACGGACAGGCTGTCCGCGGACTCGCGGAAACGCTCGAGGAGCTGCCCATTGGAGCTGTCGGCGCTTCGAGCCAATTCGTCGAGGCGAAGCAGAGCTCTTAGCGAGCTCTTTTCAGAGGGGTCTTGCTCAGTGGTCCGCAGGGCTACGAGTTGTTGGAGTCTGGCCTCCACCTGCTCGGGACGGCCGACCCTCGCATCCAAGCCGATGAGGGATTCGAGCATCTGAACGGGGCAAGGTGCATCGAAGCTGGGTGGGTCCTCTTGCAGTGCCGATACGGTGGCTTCCAGGCATTGCTCGAGAAAAGAGATCGCTTCGGACGGACGGCCCTGCGAATCCATGAAGTCCGAAAGCTGCTTGAGGCGGAAAATCACCTTCAGATCCGTTGGACCATGGGTGGCTCGCTCGCGCTGCAACAAGCAGAGCAGCAAGCGTTTTGCCTCCTCCATGCGCCCCAAGGCCAGCGAGCTCGCCAAGGAGTGCTCGAAGAGATCGAAGATCTCCGGGTCGTCGTCGGACGCCGACGGTACCCAATTCCGCTCCGCCTCGGCGAGCAATGGTCCGGCTTCCTCTTCCATTCCAAGGGACCGATAGGCGCGCGCGATTTTGAACGCGCTCTCACCCAAGGCCGATCCCGGGGTTTCTCGGGCCTCGGACAGCCAAGACTCCGCCAGCGCTGTGATCGCAATCGGCCGCTCGGCACGCACATAGAAATCCAATAGGGCGCCGAGACCGGCAAGGCTGTCGACATGGCCTTGTCCGAAGTGTTTTCTCCGCACCTCCACTACGCCTACCAGCTTTTGCTCGGCTTCGAGGGGCTGACCGCGAAGTAGGTCGACTTCTGCCAGAAGAAAGTAGCTCTCAGCGACCAAGGGGTGGTCGGAGGCTAGGTGGGAGCGGCGGATGGAGAGGGCCCGTCGATGGACCTCTTCAGCTTGCTCGTGCTCGCCCGATTTCCTCAGAGCACGGCCCAAATGGTCGAGACATCGACACAGATCCGGGTCGTAGGAACCCTCGTCTCCCTCTCGCACCACTTGCTCGCGCTGCTCCAGGGCACGGGACCAAAGCTCGACCGCTTCCTGTATGCGGTCTGAGCTGAGGCTTTCCTTCGCCCTCTGCTCTAGGGAATCGAGATCCATGATTTCGTCATCGGTATGAAGGTGATGCTCAGATCCGGGCCGAGCTCGAATTCGATCGGCTCCCCTCTCGCGTAACCCCGTGCTTCGTAGAGCTTGAGCCCGGTCAGGGTGGCCATCAGCTCGGCTCGCTCAAAACCGTGCTCACGGGCGGCCAACTCACACCGATCCAGGATCAGGCTGCCCAAGCCGCGACGGGCATGGTCCGGATCGATGAAAAATGCGCGGATCTTTGCCGCGTCCGTAGCCGGATCCAGTCTCTCGGGGTCCCTCTCCACTCCGACGTCGCCGCCGAAAAGGGTTTTGCGAAAGCTCCATCCACCGCAAGCGACCACCCGCCGCTCCTCCGGGTCTTCTGCGTCCACCGCTTCCACGACGAAGAAGGTACGATCGTGGACCAGCTGGGTGTCTAGGCCGAAGGCCCCCTGGAGCGCCCCCTCGATCTGCTCGGGTGTGTAATCCTGGGCCCCGAGGCTTCTTGCCGAGCATTGAATCAACCTCTCAACGTCTGGACCATCGGCAAGCTCGGCCTGTCGAAGCTCGTACCTCATCACTTTTCGCCTAGGATTCTTCCCGCCGATGCCACGCCGCCGCAATACCACGGGCACCGGCCGGGTGCAGGGCCTGCTGGTCCGCCCGCTCCGAAAGACGCGCCACGCATCGAATGATCGGACGCCCTTCTTCCATGTACTTTGCTTCGTAGTTGGTGCGCGCGCCATCGGGCCATGGCTCCAACACCGGCTCGACCGTCAACCCCGGGAAGCCGTCCAACATCTCCATCACCAGCTCGCCGTAGTCGAGAAAGTCGGTGGCGAAACAGAGCTCCGCTCCGGGTTTGAGCACTCCCAGCACCAGGTCGACGGTCTCTGGATCGAAAAGCCGACGCCGATGGTGACGTGCTTTCGGCCACGGGTCGGGAAAGTAGACATGCAATCGATCCGCGAATCTCCGGGGCAGCACCGACGAAAGGAGGTAGAGCGCCTCACCGCGGATGTTCATCAGGTTGGACGCACCCCAGCGCTGAGCCCTCTTGCTCAACAATTTTTGGTATTTCGACACCACCTCGACACCGAGAAATCGGCGCTCGGGATGGGCAAGGGCCTGCTGAAGCAAGAACTTTCCCTTGCCGTAACCCAGCTCCACCTCCCACGGCCCGCCGTCGAGCAGGTCGCTCAGATCGAGCGGCATCGGACAATCCAACAAGGGTCCCTGGTGATCGCCGAGGGTGTAATAAGGCACTAGGCGCATAATTTGAGCCCTCGCTTGCAATGGGCGTCGGACACCTGAGCTCCGAGTTTCGACTCGGCCTGAATCACAACAAATCTCGACGTTCTTCGGCTTTCAACCGATCGACCACCTGACGGACATCCTGCGAGCGGCTGCGGGGCATGACCAACACCGTGTCTCCGGTTCGAACCACCACCAGGTTTTCGACTCCCAGGGCCACGACTTGACCTTCGTCGGCAAACAACAGATTGTCCCGAGCGTCGATCGCCAAGGTGTCTCCTCGAGCCCGATTGCCGTGCTCGTCCGGATCGATCACCTCGGTCAGCGCCTCCCAGGAGCCCAGATCGCTCCAACCGCAGTCCAAGGGCACGGTGGCGATGTCCCGCAAGCGCTCCATCACCGCGTAGTCGATTGAGATGGAGGGAAGGGTGGGAAAGAGCTCAGCCACCCGCTCCGGCGCATCCGCAATCGCCTCCAAGCCTTTTCCGATTTCAGGCTCGAAGTGCCCGAGGTGGCGGAGCAAAGTCGCGCCCTTAAAAACGAAGATACCGGCGTTCCAGAGGTAATTGCCGCTTTCGACGTATTGCTCGGCGGTTTGCACATCTGGTTTTTCGCGGAAGCTCGCCACTTCCATGGCATCGGGATATGCGGTCGCGCCGTCGGCAGCGGTCAGGGGTGCGCCCAGCTCCAAGTAGCCGTAACCCGTCTCGGGCCATCGCGGTCGAACGCCCAATGTCATCACCCGATCCTCGCCCTCCGCCACCTCTGCGGCCAACGCCAAGGTTCTGCGAAATCCTTCCGCATCACCGAACCGATGGTCGGACGGCAGGACCGCGACCACCTCGTCACGACGGCTCGACGGCATGGAGATCAATGACCAACCGATGGCCGGAGCGGTATTTCTTCCCTCGGGCTCGCAGAGAATCTGGTTCTCGGGAACGTCGGGTAGCTGCTCGCGGACGGCGGAGGCCAGACGCTCGTTGGTGCACACCCAAACATTCTCGGCGGGAATCAACGGCGACAGCCTTTGAACGGTATCTTGGAGCAAGCTGAGCTCGTTTTCGAGCGCCAAAAGCTGTTTCGGCCGGGAGCGGCGGGAGAGGGGCCAAAAGCGGGTACCGCTACCGCCCGCTAGGATCAGAGCTTGCACAGGAATTCCTCATGGGTTGTCGGGATGGTGACGCCGCGAACGCGTCGGCGGGACTAGCCCGCAGTGCTACCTCACCGAGACAAGGTGCAGGAGGGCCGAGTATAGCCGAAGGAGAGCCTTTTTACGGGTGTTCAAAAGCATCACAGCCGTCTCGTGCCGGGCAAGAAAATCACCGGCAGTGCTGCGCCGTGTCTTGCCGCGGCGCCGTGTCTAACCGCTGCGCCGTGTCTTGGTCAGCCGGACGCGCGCAATCGGTCCATCGCCTGCTCGGCGAGCACAAAGACCAAGGGCGATCGGTTCTTGAGCTCGTCATTGGATAGAAGCCTAGAGTAGAGATCGCGGGCGACCGCCGATAAGCCGGCTCCTTCGGCGATCCTTCCCAAAATATAACCATCCTCGACGGTCACGGCTTCCGCCCCCTGGGTTTCGATGGCCTTGACCAAGGCATGGCGGGCTTCGAGCGCACGCCCCTGCTGCGCCAAGACCATGGCTTTAGCGCGCAACCAGAGAATGTCTTTCCAACCCTCGCCTTCGGTTTCGTCGAGGATGCGCTGAGACGCCTCGACATCCGGATGGTTGCCGATCGCCTTGGCGAATACCCAAGTCGCGGCATCCGCGGGGCTCAGCTCGCCATGGGCGGTGACGGCGGAGAAGTGCCGCTCCGCGGACTCGGGATCGGGCCCCCGCAGCGACCAATGGGCCAGTGCTCGATGGGCGTCGACATCGTTGGGCGACCGCTCCAGACGCGCCTCGGCCCGAGCCACGAATGCCCGCCATTCCCCGAGGGCGGTCAAGGCTTCCACCTGGCGCTGAAAAGCTATGGCCGAGCTTGGATAGCGATCCGCCAAGCTACCCGCAAGGGCCTCCAGATCGAGGTAGGCCCCCGCGGAGGAGTAGGATTGGAGACGTGCGACATCCAAAGCCAAACCCTGTCTACTCGTCGCATCTCCTCCCAAATCACCTTTGCCGAAGTCTAGATCCGAAGGAGTGGCGGATTGGAGCACGGAGAGGCTGACCCCGCTTCGATCCGAGGGCGCAGCCACTGCCGCGGCCACGAGCCGTAGGGTTTCGGCGGACGGCTCGAGAGCCTCGTCCGCTCGCCACAAATATCGCAAGGGTTGAATATCGATCGGATCTTGGGAAGCGTCCTCAGGCAGAGCCTGCCAAGCCCAATCGAGCCATCGCCTCGCACCGGGCAGGTCTCCTTGATCGAGCCGTTCGAGGGCTTCGACCCCCAGCTCACCGGGAAGGGAGGCCCAAGCCGCGATCCTCAGCTCGCCGGCGGATTGGGTGACGAAAAAAGCTCCCTGGGAACCCACCCCGAGATCCACCCGATAACCCAGATGGGGGGCGCCGCTCAGGTTTGCCTCGAGCTGGGAAAGCACCAGATCGGACCAAACGTCTCGCCCGAGCTCCAAGCCCCGGGCCGACGCCGGGACCAGCTGATCGAGCTCATGACGGATTTTGAGCACCTCTCTCCCATCGACCTTGGCCAACAATCGGGGATGCAAGGCCAGCGCAAGTTCCTGTCGCGAAGGGGTTGTTGCTCGTAGCGCCATCACCAACCGCTGGACGGGAGTGCGCGGATCTTGTGGGTGCAGCTCTAGATCCTCACCTCGCACAACACCCGAAAGCCAGGACCACTCCGGGCTCTCGCCCTCCACTTTCGTCCCCGCTCGGAGCAGACGCTCGGCCACGGAGTACTCCCGAGCTGCCACCAAGATGTCGGCGATTCCGACTCGGTCGAGATCCGGCTCGTCAGCCACGGCGTCCATACTCTCGGAGAGGATTTGGGCCGCGCGGTGCAAGTTGGAGCCGGGATCGGTGACCGCCAACAACTCCGCCAGCTCCTGCCATCGACGCTCCACGGTGAGCAAAGTCGACAGCTCTTGATCCAAATCATTTCGGGCGAAATCGGCCCGCCACTTCTGAAAGGCCTTGATCGCGATATCGATCTCGGCCCCCGGCCCGGGTCGACCATCGATGCTGCGCAGGAGAATCCGAGGATACTCGGCACGAATGATCGGGCTGGCGGGTGCCAGGAGAATCGCCTCTTCCAGAGCTTCCGCCGACTGCTGCAAGGGGGAACGAGGGGAGAATCTTCGGCCGATTTCATCGTGCTGAAGGCAAATCGCTACCGCCCAATGGGCCATGGCCCACCGGGGCGCCAGAGCTACCGCTTGGCGAGCTTGATGCTCCGCTTCTTGGATCATGCCCAGCCGGAGCAATGCTTGGGAAAGACGAACCCGGTGGCTGGCGCTGCCCGGGTCCCGCTCAACTCCACGGCTCAAATTCGCGAAGGCCGCCTCAAAATTGCCGTCTCTCAAAAATTGACCGGCAATCGAGTCGAACCTCAGCTCGAGGGTGGGTCTTTTTAGGAATTCCTCCAGGGAGCTTCGCAACTCGTCGAATTGGCTCGGGGCCAGAAGCCGCTGACCGACATCGAAGCGCAGCTCGCCGATAATCCGCTCACCGGCCGCTTTGCGCTCCCTGCGGAAGCGTCGGCTGTAGGTCGCGGTTCCCAATTCAAGGTCGAGGTCCTCCGGCAGCTCCAGCAACACGAAGCCTGCAGGTGGGTAGATTTCGTATCGCCATTCGGTGACGAAGGGCTCGGGGAACACGTACTCTTCCTTCCTCGGCCCGGGCTCGGGCTCGAGCAGGGCGGGCGGCAGACGCCGAGCGAGCTCACGCACCGGTATCTCCAACACTGCGTGATCGAGATCCGTGCGCACCCGGTTGCTGTCGAGGGCTTCCAGCTTGAGCACGAAGGGTCCCGACAAATCCCTGGCGTCGGTCTCCTGCAGCAGCCCGAGACCGGCGGCGTGGTGGAAGGCATGGGCATAAGCTTGGTAACCACGGCGGCGCGCGTCGGCTTCGAGCCCTTCGGTGATCCGTCGCTGGGACCTTTCCGCCGAGCCGGAGTATTCGCAGGTCTCTACCACGCGACCCGGCCCAAAATCGGAGAACCAAATTTCTCGGGTTTCGCGGGCAAGATTGTCTTCCGGTCGATTGGATGGCGTCAGAATCGGTTTTTCGGTATTCGGGCCGATGATGAGCGCAAAACGTCCCTGGGCCGCCAACGGCAGCTCGCCAGGCCGAGAGAACGGCGCGATCGGGTCGATCCACACCGGATCGATGCCCGGGCCAGGGGTCACTCGCACAAGGGCGTGGTTGAAGAGGCCGAATCCCGGAAGGCGCGGCTCTACGTCGGTGCCGAATCCAGAATTGATCAATGCCAGGCTGGACTCCAGGCCGACCCGGCGAAAAGCGGCGACCAAGGTCAACGCAATATCGAATCCGTCACCCGAGCCGACTTCCAAAACCCGATCAGGGTCGGGATTCAAAGCCGAGGCGTTGATTTCCAAACCGTTGTATTCGATCCGTTGGCGGACCACTGACAGGATTCGGTCCAACCTCTCTTGCAACGGATCGGCGGGTGACGGTAGGTCCCCGGCCAGGGCGTCCAGCCGCGTCTGTGTCACCACTTTCTCGAACAGCTGCCCAAGCCCGGTCGCGACCCAATTCCAGCTGCGGCCGGTTGAGAACGCGATGTGGGGATATCGGGGGCGATGGGCCGGCAGGCCGTCTTCCACGGGTTCTACCGCCGGCATGTCGTAGAAGTCGAAGACCACCCGCACCCGCCCGTCGGCGACCTCGGTCGACGACGGCTCGAGACCCGGCATTTTGCGAGCCCCATAGCGCAGGGCGAGGTGAGTGGAAGCGTCCAAAACGACCCGACCCCTGACGGTGGGAATAAATAACGCCGTGTAGTGGCGGTGGGTGGTGCCCCAAGGAAATGCGGGCCGGCTCTCCCGAAGCACGATCGACTCTTCGACTACCGAGCCCGACTCGACCCCGGGCAATCGGCCGGACAGCAAGCGTCTGTCACCGCTCAAGCCGTCGGCGCTTTCCGGCGCCTTTCGCTCCTCCAGCTCCTCGGGCCTCAGCCACCGCTGCTCGCCTCCTTCACGAATCACCCGGGCTTTAATCTCGGGCCGATCTTGGTGCCAGGGAGACCAGCGCATCTGACTCACCGACCAATCGTTGAGCGCCGAGCTGTCCATGACCCGGTAAATCCAATGGCGCTGGATCTCGAGGCGGCCGTCGGCGGCGAAGCGGTATTCGACCCCTTGGAATAGCATCAAGGCGGCCGCATCCGTGTGCTTGGAACGGGCGACAGCCTCGTCGTAGATATCCTTCGGCGAAGCCTTGAACGGACCGGCCAGCCACGCCTCATCGGTTGAGGAATCGGTCGGAGAGCCCACGGCCGTGTCGGTGGCTCGTAGAGGCGCGCTCGAAAAGCTCAGGAGCACCAGGCTCACAAGAAACGTCAAGAGGAGCCGGACCGGCAATCGAAGCTGGAGGGTGTGTAGCTGAGTGGGTTTCACCGGCAAAGTTTATACCGACTCATCCTTTGACAGAGGGGAGCAGGGGCACGGATCTAATGACGCCACAGGAGTGAGAGATTTCGGCCGGCCGCCGCGCCTTCCCGGCGATAGCTCCAGAGTTTTTGCGACTCTGCGAAAGTGCAGTCGTCCACCCGTCGGATTTCGGAAATCCCGCTCTGCCAAAGGCGCCAAGCCACGGCCTCGGCGAGATCTACGTGGGGTCGCCCCCTCGGCCCTTCGACTCGGACCTCCGGGGTGCTCACCGCCACCACCTGATCCGCGACTTCCGGGCTCACCTCATAGGAGGGACGGCGGATGGAGGGGCCTATCCAAGCGACTTCTACCGGATCGTGAAAGCGCTCGATGCATTTCCCGACGATCTCGGACACCACACCTTTCCATCCGGCGTGGATCGCCGCCACTTGGCGCTCGCTCGCCAAGAGCACCGGCACACAATCTGCCGTGACCACCGACAGCGCCAGCCGAGAGCGATCGGTGATCAAGGCGTCACCCGGACCGCATGAGCCGGAGGCACCGTCACGGATTGTGCCCGAGTGAATTTGCTCCACCCAGGCCGGCTCGACATCCGGCGGCACGAGGCTTTCGATCGCCTGTCGCCGGGCAGCGGGCAGACCTTTGCCGGCAAAGCAAGCGGTCACTTTCGTGCCGGTCGGTCCCACCCAAATGTCGCTCGCGACCCAAATTCCACGATCACCGTCCATGCTGAGACTCAGGTTTTTCATTTCCACTCGATTCTAGCCTTTCCGAGGCCCCAGAGCCCCGAGCTCGCGTAAACTAGCGCTCCGATGAGTTACGAATCCGTCATTGGGCTGGAAGCTCACGTTCAGCTTAGAACTGCCACCAAGATCTTCTGCCGTTGCCCCAACCAATACGGCGGCGAGCCCAACACCCACATTTGCGAGGTCTGTCTCGGCTACCCCGGAACCCTACCGGTCCTCAATCACGAGGCTGTGGATCAAGCCATCCGATTGTCGTTTGCCCTCGACGCCCAAGTTCGGTCGGTTTCCGTTTTCGCCCGAAAAAACTACTTCTATGCCGATTTGCCGCGGGGATATCAGATCAGCCAATTCGATCGTCCACTGGCGGAGCACGGCAGGCTTCGATTGCGGGAGCACGACCTCACGGTGGGCATCACCCGCCTGCACATGGAAGAGGACGCGGGCAAGCTGCTGCACGAATCGCCCGGAGGGGGCACGCTTGAAGACGAAAGCCTCGTGGACTTCAACCGCTGCGGCGCTCCGCTGTTGGAGATCGTGTCCGAGCCCGATCTGAGAACCGCCGAGCAAGCCGCGGATTACTTCCAAAGCCTGCACCAAATTCTCGTCTACACCGGGGTGAGCGACGCAAATCTGGAGCACGGCAATCTGCGAATCGACGCCAATGTTTCGATTCGGGCAATCGGGGAGACCACCCTCGGAACCCGAACCGAGATCAAGAACCTCAACTCGTTTCGGCACGTGGCCAAAGCCATCGACTACGAAATTCAGCGTCAAATCGCGGTGGTGGAGTCCGGCCGGGAGGTGGTGCAATCCACCCTGACCTGGGATGCGGATCGGGGTCGGACCCACCTGTTGAGGACCAAAGAGGAGGCCCAGGACTATCGCTATTTCCCGGAACCCGACCTGCCCCCTTTGAGGGTGGACAGCCGGCGCTTGGAGCGCCTCCGCGCCGGTCTACCCGAGCTGCCGAGCGCCCGCAGAAAACGATTCCAAGAACAATACGATCTTCCTGCTCAAGACGCCGACACCCTCGCGCAAACGCCGACCCTCGCCGACTATTTCGAGGCGGTCGTAGAAAGCACCGGGGGAGACGGCCGGACCGCTGCCAATTGGATCAAGACCGAAATACTTCGTGTGGTCAAAGAGCTGAAAATCGATCTGACGGACGTGTCGTCGTCTGGCCGGCTGATCGCCCCCGACCGTCTGGCGAGACTGATCGGGATGGTTGGGGAAGGCTTTGTATCGGCTTCCGCAGCCAAGAGCGTTTTGGCCGAGCTCTGGGAGTCTGAAGAGCCCCCAAGAGCGGTGGCCGAGCGCCTGGGTCTCATCCAGGAGAGAAATCCCGAGCAGCTCAAAGAGTGGGCCATTCAGGTGATCGAAAAGCATCCGGACCAAGCCGAGCAATATCGAAGCGGGAAAAAGCAAATCCTGGGCTTTCTGGTCGGCAAGGTGATGGGACTGTCTCGGGGTAAAGCCGACCCCAAACAAGTCAATCTTCTGTTGGCCGAGCTCCTGGCGGACGATAGCCACGGGGATCTCGCGCCTTGATCGATCTCAATCAAGTCAGCAAACGTTATCCGGGCGGCCAGGTGGGCTTGGACGAGGTCAGCCTCTCGATCCCAAAAGGTCAGCTGGTTTTTCTGACCGGCGCGTCCGGAGCGGGCAAGACCACTCTGCTGAAGCTGATCTATCGTGAAGAGATGGCTACGGAAGGTTACGTTCTGGTCAACGGTCGCAATGTTTCTTCGTTGCCGGCCAACAAGGTGCCCTACCTCCGGCGGACCATCGGCGTGGTCTTTCAAAGCTTTCGCTTGATCCCTCGCAAGACCGTCTTTGAGAACGTCAGCTATTTGCCCCGAATCCTCGGCCTGGACCATCGCGAGCAGAAGAAGCTGGCCTACGAAACCCTCCGGCGGGTCGGCTTGGCCCACCGGATGAACGCGTTCCCCATGCAGCTGTCCGGTGGAGAGCAGCAGCGCGTCGCCGTGGCTCGGGCATTGATCAATCAGCCCGACATTCTTCTCGCCGACGAGCCGACCGGTAATCTCGACCCCGAGCTGTCGGAAGAGATTCTGAAGCTATTTCTCGAAATTAATCTCCAAGGAACCACGATCATTTTCGCCACCCATGACCGGGAGCTTATTACGCGGGTCGGTCGCCGGGTTTTGACTTTGCACCAGGGAAAGTTGGTCCGAGATCAAATGCTACCGGGTCAGATGCTTCCCGACTCCGCCATCCAGCCGGCAGTGGAAGAGCCTGCAGCGACGAGTGACCTCGGGCCGGCAGACCTCGCAAAGGAAGAGGGGGCCCGGTGACCTTTCTCCAAGCGCTGCGCTACTTCTTTGTGGAGGCCTCCTCGAATCTGATCAGAAGTTGGAAGATCAGCCTTCTGGCGATCCTCACCATTGCAGTCAGTGTCTTCTTAGGCGGCGTCTTCCTGATCGTCAGCGGCAATCTTCGGCTGCTCGCGGACCAATGGAGAGATGAGAACCGGCTGGTAGTCTACCTGCGCCCAGAGGCCGCGGAAGCCGACACCGACCGGATTCGAGCATTGATCGAAGAGGTTTCCGGGACCGGCTCCGCGGAATATGTGGATCCCCAAACCGCTGAGGATCGATTCCGGTCAGCGTTTCCGAGCCTTGCGGACTTGCTCGAGGGTTGGGGTGACCAACCGCTGCCCGCATCCTTCGAGATCCCAACGGATTTCACGGCTCTCGAGCAAGGCTCCCTAGAAGGGTGGCTCAAAGAGCTGGGGGCGGACCCCGCCGTTCAGATGGTGGACGACGACCGGGACTGGCTGGCGCAGCTCGACGGCATGATCTTGATCATCGAGGGGTTGGCCTCCGTCGTCGGCGTGATTCTCCTTCTGACCGCCGTCTTCACCATTTCGAGTGTCATTCGCCTGACCGCCTACCTCTATCAAGACGAAATTGCCGTGATGCGCTTGGTCGGCGCGACCGAGTTTTTCATTCGCGGCCCCTTCTACGTGGAGGGGTTGCTCCAAGGTCTAGCAGGCGGCATCTTCGCCATTGGAATGCTTCTGGCGGGCCACGGGGCGCTATTCAGAGACACCGACGGACAACAACAGGTCTTGGCGTCTATCCTGGCGGAGACCTTTCTTCCCGCGTCTCAGCTCCTGCTTCTGGTGGCCCTCGGTGCCGCGGCAGGTCTCGGAGGTGCAGTTCTCTCCCTACGCAAGGAATCCCTGGGACAAACCGCCGAGCCGGAATAAGAAGCGCCGATTACAACTTCACACGCGTCAAGTGTCCTAAAAACATCACGCCGCCGTCCTCAGTCGATGCCGATTCTCGATGTCGAACCAGAGCTTCGATGGAAGAGCTTCCTGCACCCTGACTGCTCCCCTCGGCATTCCTGCGCCCATCAAAAAAGGCCGTCCCGAAGGACGACCTCATTTGAGCTGTCGTGGAAAGGAGAATAGGCGCTTAGACGCCGCCGCCTTCTTCGAGCTTCTTCAGCTCTTCTTCAAGGCGTTTCGCTTCTTCTTCCATCCGCCGAATCTGATCGTTTTCAGCTTCGACCTGCTCGTTGTAGCGAGAGGTCTCGTAGTTCTTCTCGACTCGAGCCACCGCGCCTTGATCCCCGGCGTTTTGATAGGCCGAGATAGAGGCTTCGTAGTTCTTCCCTTTCTCATACGCGAAACCCAGCTGCTTCCAGACTTTCTTCTGGTCTTCAGGTTTCTTCGCCAGCGACAGGGCTTTCTTCAGCGGAGCCTCGGCCTTACCGTGATTTGCGCTGCTGGTATAAGCCTGACCGATGTAGAAAGGAACCAGCCAATCCTGAGGGTTCTTTTTCTCGGCTTTTCCGCCGGTAACGACGGCTTCGTCATAAAGCCCAGCACCCAGCTCCGCGGACATCTGAAGCATCAGGTTGTCGAACGAAGGATCTGCCGCGGTCACAGCGCTCGCAAGCTTCGCGGCTTTGAGGTAGCTGCTCTTCTTGGCGGTCTTATCACGGGCCATCCGACCCTTCTTGATCAGAGCATTGGCGTAGACCTTCTTCTTCTCCGGATCGTTGGGATCCAGCTGTACGGCTCGATCGAGAGCGGAGATAGCCGCTTCCATCTCATCGGCTCCGAGAGCCACCGCGCCGAACTTATATTGGATCTTGGCGTCTTTCGGATTCAGCTTGGCCAGGGCCTGATAGTCCTTGAATCCACCGTTCGTGTCCTTCACCTTGAGCTTCGCCTCGCCTCGCATTTGATAGAACGCGGCTTGGTGGGTGCCGGGAAGCTTGGAGGCGTCCACGGAGTTGAGAAGCTTCGTCACTTCGTTGTAGCGCCGAACCGTAAAATACGCCTTGCCCAGCTCTAGCTTGATGCTCAAGTCATTCGGGTTCAAGTCGTAGGCTTTACGAAGATGGTTGAGCGCTTCTTCTTTGCGGCCGAGGCGCTGCAACGACATCCCGAGCATGTAGTGGCTACGGTAGCCCTCGGGGTTTTGGTCGACGAGCTGCTGAAACTCGGCAGCTGCTTGCTGGTAGTCCTTGGCTGTAAACGCCGCGACGCCTTCTTCCCAACCCGCGAATGCGGGAAGGGTAGAGGCCGCAGCAAACAACACGATGATGCTTGAAATCACCGGTCTGCGCATGGTTCGACTCCTTATTTCCGACTCCCGCAGGTGCGGCTGTGTATCGGACGAGGATGGAGAGATCGGTTGAGCAGCCCTACTGATCAGCTGCTCAGCTGCTGGTTGATACGCTCGAGAAAGACCCTGGACAAATTTGGCCCCAGAGCCGACGACACGACCTGTTCCATGGAACGGATCATGTCTAATACGGCGTCGAAACCGCGTCCGGATTCCATCTCCGACTGCGTGCGACGGGTGGTCGCCTCGAGCTCCGCCAGACGATCGCTCTCACCCAAGAGAGCTTTCGCCTGATCGTGGATTCCCTTGGCGGCCAAAGCCAGCTCCGTTGGAGACATTCGCTTCAGACGCTCAGCTGGAATCTGCCCGAGTGGCTCTTTGAGCTCCACGAGACCGGCGGTGACCAGACCGTAGAGGAGCTTGCACACGTCGAAGGCGCTGCCTCCGAGAACCGTGGCCAGCTCATCGATCGAGCGCCGTTCATCGATCTTGCAAATAACTTGCCACTCCTGAGGAGTGAATGAGATTGAAGCGCTCGAGCTTTGATTGGTGAAGATGGGGATGAGGCGGGTCGATGGAATTCGCTTGGAAAGGACCTGCCACTCATCGATGCGACGAGCCGCCTCCATCAGCAAATTCGTGTTGGACTTTTTGATCGTCCGCTCTTCGGTGTCGACGGCCGCCTTGAACTCGAACTCGCCCTCTTGCCAGATGGCCAGCTCGTAGACCGCATTTTCGCCGGTGGTTGAGCCGGCGACGGCATGAACAATCTCCCCATCGCGGAGGTAAATTTCACCTCGTTGCGTGGGGGACTGAAGAACGAACACTCCCGTCTTTCCCGACACCGAAACCAGCTGGATGATGTCGGGAAGAGGGAGCTCTTTAAGTGACCCTTGGAAGGCCATGTTGCCGCGTTTCTAGCCTATTGTAGGCGGAAGTTCACCGTCAGATTGTAGTAGACGTCCACAGGCTTGCCGTTGAGGGTAGCCGGTTTGAACTTCCACTTCTTGATCGCTTCGACAGCTTGCTCCGAGAGACCCATGGGCAATCCTTTGAGCACTTTCACGTTGGTAACGTTTCCACCTTTGTCGATGATCGCCTGCACGATCACCACACCCTGGATTCGCGCCTTGCGGGCGATCTCGGTGTATTGAGGCTGCGGAGCCGAAACCTTCTCCGGCTTCTGTACGTCACCGCCGACGTGAATGGGACCTTCCGGCTCGGCAACGGGCGGAGCGTCGGGAATGCCGAAGACAATGTCGTCGACCTCGGGCAGGTCCACTTCAGGCTCGGGCTCTTCCAAACGAATCGGCTCCGGCTCGTCGGGCGTCGGATCCGGAATCGGCACCTTCTTGGCCTTTGGCTTCGGGATCTCCTGCTTTTGCTTCGGCGGAGGCGGCTGGAACCGAACCTGCTGAACCACGTAAACCTTCTTCTCTTTCTCCTGGGCCGTCGCCTGCTTGGCGAAGCTCGGCAGGTTGATCACGAAGAAGATGACGTGGAAGATCACTGCACCGATCAGCGAGTACCTCATCACTTTATTATCTTCGCGCTCTTCTTCCAGGAAGATGGAGGTGGTTCCACCGGCGAAATCGATTTCGCTCTTCTTAGGCGGTGCTGTGGGTTTGTTTTCTGCCATGGGTCAGGACCTCAGAACCAGAAGGATTCGATTTCACGCTGAGTGGGAATGGAAATATTGATGTCTTTCCCTTCGTCCCACTCTTCGTCCGTCATTTCCGGACGGTCCGCTCTCTTGATGAGCTCGCGTTCGAAGATTTTTGCTTGGCGCAGGACGTCGAAGACACCCACCATCCCACCATAAGGCGCGTTTTGGTCGGGTTTGATGATCACCGGTTTCTTAGGGTTATTCTCGAGCTTCGGCTTGAGGTACTCGAGAACGTCTCCTTGCTCCATCGGCTTCTGATCGACCAGAAGATCTCCATTGGGAAGAATCTCCACCAATACGGAATCTTCTTTCTCGACCACCGGAGGCTGATCATCGTCTTTGGGCAAGGAGAAGTCCAAGCCACGGGTCGCCGCGAAAGTGGTCGTCACCATGAAGTAGATGATCAACAGAAAGGCAATATCCGCCATCGACGAAGTTGGAATCTCGTCATCCGGCTTGTTTTGTCGCAGCTTCATCTTCAGCCTCCGGACAGCTCTTCGACTGTCTTCTGCTCCGACAGCAGGTAGATCAGCTCGACCTTGGCCTGCTTCAAGGAATCAATGATGCGGTCGATGTGACGATAGGGCACATCTGCATCGGCTTTCAGAACGACGGGACGCTTCGGGTACGAAGCAACGAGGTTCGCCGCGAAGGCGTCCACGTCGTCAACGCGCCCCACAGGCGTGCTCATGGATTCACCGTCGGTCACTCGAATCTGCCCTTGCTCGGTCACGGAGATGTAGGCCGCGATCTTGGGCACCTCGAATCGAAGCTCCGTTTTGGGAAGCGCCACTTGCGTCTTGTCCTTTTCAAAGGTGATAGTCACCATGAAGAAAACGATCAGCAAGAAGGCGATATCCGCCATGGAGGCTGTCGGAATGATCGACTGTTGTTCGTGGCGTGCTTTGAGGCGCATCTAGTCAGCCCGTCCTTATTTCTTCTTGTCCGCGCCGGCTGCCGCTCCGGCACCGGCCTGCTCAGCGGTGATGCCGCTACGCTCCATCTCACCGAACGTCTCCAGCAGCATGTTGGTCGAGGTCTCGATGTCACGGACCGACTTGTTGATGCTGTTCATGAAGAAGTTGTAAGCGAGCTGGGTCGGGATCGCGACGAGGAGACCGGCAGCCGTGGTCACGAGGGCCTCGGAGATACCGGCGGCCACTGCGCCCGGATTCGAGAGACCCTGCTCGGCGAGGGCCTCGAAGGACTGAATCATACCGGTCACCGTTCCGAAGAAGCCGAGGAGAGGCGCCACGTTCGCCACCGAGGCGAGCAGCACGAGGCGTTTCTCGAGACGAGCCAGCTCATGGAGAGAGGCGGTCTCGATGGTCTTCTCAATGTCTTCTTTCGGCTGACCGTACTTCAACAACCCAGCCTTCATGATGGAGGCGAGAGGGCCGCGGTATTGCTCGCAAATCTTGATCGCATCGCGGAGCGATTTATTGACGATCAAGGCCTTGCGCAGCTTGGCCAAGAACTCGTTCACGTTGATCTTGGCTTTCCGCAGCACGAGCCAGCGCTCGACCATGACCGCCAAAGCGGCGATTGAGAAAACCAAAAGAACCCACATGACCGGGCCGCCCTGGTGCATGAACTTCCAAAAGGTACCACCAATGTCCGGCAACGTTCTTCCTCCTTGGACTGATTAGACTCGCCGACTACGAGTCCGGTTCCAATTTTTTTCGCCAACTTCTCAAGTGTGGCGCTGACGTCTAAAAGAATTCTAGCTTCATGTGTCGACCGACAGTCGATCGGGGATGAGTCGACACCCGACCAGAGTCGGGAATCCTGAGTTCCTGAACGGGCGCTCTACATTACAAGTGTAGAACGATCGACCTTGACCCGGTTGTCGCCGTTTCCGGCAATGGCCGGGCTCATTCGCCGAGCCAAAAAACAGCGAGCTGACGCTCGGGCCTCGGCCCAGCCTGGGACAGGGCAACCGCAATACGCCCATCTAGAGTCGGCTGGCGCGCCATGTTAGCACAGCGGAAAATCTGAGGTCAACAACCCATTTGCTCAACCTAAGCCGCTTGTTTTCTTTGGTTTAGCGCGCCTTTCGAGAGGCCGCGACAGACCCGAGAGCGTCGAGTCTCGAACGCTGGCTGAAACAGATCGCAGCGGCCAACGCATCCCCGGCATCGGGCGTCATCTCGGACTTGGTACCGAGGATCATCTTGACCATTCGGGAAACTTGTTCCTTGTCGGCACGGCCGTGGCCGGTCACAGCGGCCTTGATCTCGGTCGGGCTGTATTCATAGAGGTCGAGACCGGCCCTCGCGACCGTGGACACCAAGGCGCCTCGAGCTTGCGCCAAGACGATCAATGACCTTACGTTGATGCCGCGAAACAGGCTTTCCAGCACGGCGACGGTAGGGCTGTGCTCGAAGATCAGCCTCTCGGTTTCGGCCACGAGGGTGACGAGCCGTTGCGCCAGTGGCCGGTCCGACGGTAGAGATATTCTGCCCTCAGCCAGCAGACGGATTCTCGATCCCCGTCGCTCGATCACACCGTAACCGGTGTACCGGCTTCCGGGATCCAGGCCCAGGATGGTCAAACCCTCCGTGGGCCGCTCAGCCAGAGTGGGCCTCCAAGAGGCTGTCGTCCGCTTCGAAATTCGCCCATACGTTTTGGACGTCGTCGAGCTCCTCGATCGCCTCCATCAGTCTCAGGATCTGAGGCAGCTGATCTTCCCCCAGCTCGACGGTCGTGCTCGGAATCATCGCCAGCTGGGCGCTCTCGATCGCCACGCCCCGATCATCCAAAGCCTGGCGCACATCGTTGTACTCGGTCATGGCGGTATACATCTCAAAACCGCCTTTTTCGGTCTCCACATCCTCGACCTCGAGATCCAAGGCCAGCTCCATGAAGGTGTCCTCGTCCATCCCCTCCGAGTCGACGACAAAGTACCCGCGCCGTTCGAATAGATAGCTGACGCAGCCGTTTTCACCCAGGCTGCCGCCGTGCTTGCTGAAAACGTGCCGCACCTCGCCGACCGTCCGGTTGCGATTGTCGGTCACGGTTTCGACGATCATGGCGACACCGCCGGGGCCGTAGCCTTCGTAGGAAACCTCCTCGTAGCTTTCTCCCCCGAGCTCGCCGCTACCCTTCTTGATCGCCCGTTCGAATTTGTCGTTGGGCACGTTGTTGGCTTTGCACTCCTGAATCGCCGAGCGCAAACGAGGATTGCCGTCGGGATCGGGTCCACCCTCTTTGGTGGCGATCGTTACCTCGCGTAAGAGGCGGGTAAATATCTTGCCGCGCTTGGCATCCTGCGCTCCTTTTCGGCGCTTAATATTCGCCCATTTACTATGGCCGGCCATTGCTTATCTCCTATCCGTCGCTCCGATACCGTGTGTGAGATACAATCGGGTTGTTTGGTAGAAACTGAGCCCTGAGTCTTTGTTCGGGTCTAAGAGCCTGAAGCACGGCGTTTGGGCTTTGTCTACCCGGTGCGTGATCGTGCTTGGTAGGGCCGCAGAGAAACGGTAGTCTACAGGAACCCTAATCAAGACGCTTGTCTACGCAACCGGACCGATCCCAACGAATCCACGGGCAGACGATTTCCTCAGGCTGACAGCCCCGATGACACAGACCATAGTATTGATGGACAAGGACCCTTCGGAGACCAAGAGCACATGTCGGTCATCTTAGTGATCGAGCAGGACGCGGCCTACGCCAACCGCATCACCTCGGTGCTGAGGTCAGCTGGGCACCCGGCCGAGATGCTCGCGAGCCTCGAAGAAGCTTCCCAACACTCAGCCGATGCGGGGCTGGTGCTGGTGAGCGGTACCTTGCCCGGCGCGCCTCAGGTCCTGGCTCGCTTCTCCAAACATCAAAGGGGGCCGGGGTCGGTCGTGATTTTGCCCCTGTCGATCGCCGGTCAAGCGGCTCCGGCTCAGTACCACGCTGATCGAGTGCTCCCCAAGCCGTTCTCCGACGAAGAGCTGCTCAAGATCGTCGAGCTTTTTGTGCCCAGGCCGAATTCCGGAGCAGCCGCCCAAAGGGGCCAGCTCACGTCCGAGGAGATTTTCGGCGATGTGTTGGCGGAGGTCGAGGCGGAGGCCCAGGTGACGGAGTCTCGCCGGAGAAGGTCACGGGCCGACCACTCGGATATTGATCGCAAGCTCGAGGAAACTCTGTCCGGCTTCTTTCCGGACAAGCTCCGGGCCAAAGCCGAGGCCGATGCTGCTGCCCCTCCGGCCACTGCAAAACCGAAGCGACGAAGGGGAGTTCCGAGCGCCGACGAGATCGAGGACCTTCTGGATAAGACCCTCTCCTCTTTGGAGCTGCCGGCCCGCAGTCGACGGAGCAGAGGGGCCGAGCGCGCGGGGGCCCCGGCTGCTGCTCCCGGCCTCGATCCGGCCGGCCTCGACAAGCCGGCACCGGCCTCCCAAGCACAAGCAGCGCTCCCGACATCGTCATCAGCCACCCCGGCCCCGCGTCCGCCGGAATCGACACCCTCACATTCCCCGACGACACATTCCCTGACAACACAGGCACCGACAACACAGTCACCGACAACACAGCCACCGACAACACAGCCACCGACAACACAGCCACCGACAACACAGCCACCGACAACACAGCCACCGACAACACAGCCACCGACCACCGCGCCAACGGCACCACCCGCCGTCGCGCCGACAGGACCGATATCACCGCCCCCACAGACCATGTCGGGGGCAGCGTCCGAGGCGGGGATGTCCGAAGCTGGGGCGTTCGACGGGTCGATTCCCCAGCCGACCGAGCCGCCGCCGACCGAGCCACCCTCTTTTGTGGACGCAGGGCCACCGTCTTCAACCGACTCGTCTGTTGAGGCGCCACGAGCACCGAGCTTGGATTTCGGTGCTTCTGGACCCGCCTCCTCCGTATCCCCTTGGGGCAGCACCTCTTTTGCTCCCGAGCCGGCTTCCGGCTCGGCCGGCTTCTCGTTGCACTCCGAGCAGCCCCGTGGTGAGCTGACGACGGAGCCGGAGCATCCAACGAGCTTTGCGCCGGACTTCCCCGAGCCGCCCTCGCCGTTCGACCCGCCCGCTTCGGAGACGGCAGCGGAAGAAGGGGCAAACCCGGCCGCTACCGAAGCCATTGCGATTCCTCCATCATTCGATCGGCCGAGCGCTTTCGATCGGCCGAGCGCTTTCGATCGGCCGAGCGCTTTCGATTCGCCGAACGCTTTCGACTCGCCGAACGCTTTCGACTCGCCGCCGAAATTCGAGCCCGCATCGACATTCGGCTCGGCTCCCTCGTCTGTCTCATTCGAGAGCGAGCTTCCGCGAGCAGAGTCCTCGAGCCCTCCGGCCAGTCCTCGCATCCCCAAAGACTTCACCTTGGGTGACGAGCCCCCTTTGACTCCGCCGGAGCACCCACCCAGCTTTGCGGATTTCGACACGGAGCCTTCGCCGCTGCCTCGGCCGTCGGCGTTTGACGGGACGGCGGCTCCCGAACCATCGGTCTCGCCCACCGATCCGAGCCCCCCCGCGAGCTTCGACGCCCCCTCGGACTTCGCTCCGCCATCGGAGCCGTTCTCCACAGCATCTTCGTCCCCTTCTGCGCCGGGCCACACCGCCCAACCGCTCCCAGATCCTTTTGAATCGGGCTCATTTGCCTCGGATACCTTCGGCGCGGACAGCTTCGCGCCGGCGGAAGAGGCCGCGCTCGAGCCGCCGGCTGAGGACCCATTCTCTGCGTCCAGACACGGCGTGCACCCCACGGATTTTGCTTCCGCTTTCAGCATGCCGGAGAAAGAGGCTCCCGGAGAGGACTCCACCGATCGTCTCCAGGAAGCACTCGACGGCGTGTTGCAGATCCGCGGGGACAGGAAAACTCCAACGGCAACGGACCAGGAGGGCACCCCTTTCGGCGACTACCGCTTGCTCGAACGGCTCGCGGTCGGGGGCATGGCCGAGGTTTGGAGAGCCCGTCGTCGCGGCGTCGAGGGCTTCCAAAAAACCGTTGCGATCAAAAAAATCCTCTCCCACCTCACCGGCAGCAGCGACTTCGTCACGATGTTTATCGACGAAGCCAAGCTCGCAGCCCAGCTCAATCACGCCAACATCATCCAGATCTATGACCTCGGCAAAGTCGACGAAGACTTCTTTATTGCCATGGAGCTGGTGGACGGCAAGGATCTCCGCAGCATTCTGAACCGATCCGACGAGCTGGAACGTCCGATTCCGCCCGGTTTGGCGCTGACCATCGTCGCGGCGCTCGCGCGAGCACTCGACTACGCCCACCGAAAGCGTGATTTCGACAATCGAGCTCTCGGCTTAGTGCATCGAGACGTTTCGCCCCAGAATGTTCTCATCAGTTTCGAAGGTGAGATCAAGCTGTGTGATTTCGGCATCGTCAAAGCGGTCGCGAAAGCCAGCACCACCCAAATGGGCGCCCTCAAAGGCAAGCTCCAATACATGTCGCCTGAGCAGGCCTGGGGTAAAGAAGTCGATGCCCGGTCCGACATCTTCTCGCTCGGCTCGGTGCTGTTCGAGGTCTTGACCGGAGAGCGGTTGTTCACCGGCGATAGCGAAATCGGTGTCTTGGATGCCGTGCGCGATTGTCGCGTTCGAGCCCCGCGTTCTCTTGTTCCGGATCTTCCGCCGGAGGTGGATCGCATCGCCCTCAAGGCACTGGCCAAGACCCCGGAAGAGCGATATCAAACCGCCGGGGATCTTGAACGGGATCTCTTGGCGGTACTGGAAACACTCAAGCCGAGCCCCGGCCAAGGTGACCTGGCGGCTTATCTGGAATCGCTATTCCAGCCCGCTCCGGCTTCTTCGGAGCCCTCAGCGACCCTCTCGCTACCGGCTACCGAGTCGGCTCAAACACCTCCGAAGGCTGCCGGTAGCCCCGAGGCCGGCCCAGCGGGCTCCGGACCCGGGGCCAAGGCAGCGGCAACCTCAACCCGGACCGACAGCCAAAGCGGCTCCGGCAAAGCGAAGCTCTTCCTGATTTTGGCGATCATTTTGGCGGCGCTCGCGACGATCGGCTTTATCCTCTATCAGACCCTCGGCACGGGTGACTCCGCCGACGAAGGTGGTGGCCCAGCGCCGGTCACTTCTCCGGTGGAGACGGTCCCCGCCCCCGAGGCCGAGGCGGACGGGTCTGAGACTGCGAGCCCGGACGGCGAGGCGCAGGAGCCATCCCAAACGGACGACCCAGAAGGCGCGGCTTCTTCCGATGACCCGAAGTCCCAACTGGACATGAGGGGTTTGGTCGATGAGGCCCTCGCCTCCGAGCGAGAGCGACTCGAGGCGGACTTCGAGGCGGAGCGCCAAAGGCTGGAGCAGGAGCTCAAGAAAGTCCAGGAGTCCTCCGGCGGGAGCTCGGGGTCAGGCTGATCGACGTCAAACAATTGACACCGGGAGCTTGTCACCTCGCCCGAACGCGAGTATTCTCACCTTCCGCCAACATCATGACACCGAGGTTTGAATATGCCTTTGAATGACCAGCAACGACAGCTCTACGAAACGACCCTGTCCACCTCTCGGCAGCAAATCGCCGAATTCGATCAAAGAATCGAAGAAGAGCTGGCCAAGGTCAAAGATCGTCTGGCGGAGCTCCAGAATCACAAAAAGGCAGCCAGGCAAATGTACGATGCCGCCTGCCAGATGCTCGGCGTCCCGAACGAATTGGAAGAAGAGGAAGACGACGACGAATGATCCCGGCAGGTGTGCTCGAACACCTGTGATCGACGTCGCTGAACCTCCGGTGGGAGCTCAGGCCCATGCCCTGGTTTAAGAAGACTAAAAAGCCGAAACCGGTCCGCTCGGACCGCGGACGAAGCAGTGTGCCCGAGGGTCTTTGGGTCAAATGCGATTCCTGCAAGGAAATCGTCTATTCCAAAGAGCTCGAGCGCAGCGCGCGCATTTGCCCGAAATGTGGCCATCACTTCCGGATCGGGGCGGAAGCTCGCATCCGGTTGCTGCTCGACGAGGGATGGGAAGAGCTCTATACCGAGGTCAGCCCGGCCGACCCTCTTGCCTTCAAAGACACCAAGCCCTACAAAGATCGGCTCAAGCAATACCAAAAGAAGCTCGATCTGCGCGATGCCCTACATGTGATCGCCGGATCCATCGAGGGCATGCCCGTGATGCTGGCCGTCATGAATTACGCCTTCATGGGTGGCTCCATGGGATCCGTGGTCGGGGAGAAGGTCACTCTAGCCGCGGAGGAAGCCCTGCGCCGCCGGGTACCTCTCATTGTCGTCTCCGCTTCGGGGGGCGCCCGGATGCAAGAAGGCATTCTGTCTTTGATGCAGATGGCAAAGATCTCGACCGCCTTGGCTCGATTACGTGACGAAGGATTGCCCTACATCTCCATTCTCACCGATCCCACCACCGGGGGAGTGACCGCCTCTTTCGCCATGCTCGGAGACCTCAACATCGCCGAGCCGGGTGCATTGATCGGTTTTGCCGGCCCCCGGGTGATCGAGCAAACCATTCGCCAGAGTCTGCCCGAAGGCTTCCAACGCTCTGAGTTTCTGTTGGAGAAGGGATTCCTCGACATGGTAGTGCCCCGCTCTGAGATGAAGGACACACTCGCGCGTTGTCTGAGGCATCTCACCGCCGCCGCTTGAACGACGACTCTCGATACCAACAGCGTTCCCTGGAGCTTCGCCGACGTCCGATGGGCCGCGACCGGAGGGCCATCACGGAGGCCCTTGATCGCCTCGGGAGGCCGCAAGACACCACACGTACAATTCTGGTCGCCGGCACCAACGGCAAGGGCTCCACCGCAGCGATGATCGAGTCAATGGTCCGCGCCGCGGGTTATCGCACGGGTTTCTTTCAGTCTCCGGCCCTCGGACCCGATCAGGATCACATCCTGGTCAACGGCCGAGCGATCGACCGCGAGTGCTACCTCGAAGCCTTCTTCCGTGCCGACCGAGCCGGCGAGCTGACCTGGTTCGAATGCCTGACCGCTGCCGCCTTTCTGACCTTTGCCGCGGAGCGGGTCGATCTGGCGGTTATAGAGGTCGGCATGGGAGGCGCCCACGACTGCACCAATGTGATGCGATCCACCCTGTCGTCCGTGCTGGTGACCGTCGATCTCGACCACACTGAGCACCTCGGCCCCGATCTTTCGGCGATCACTCGAGAAAAATGCGGTGTCTTCAGGCGGGGACGTCCCGCCCATCTGGGATTCCTGGCACCCGAGGTCGAAGCAGCGGCACGCCGACACGCCCGGCACGTAGGAGCCGAGCCGACCTCTTGCGCCGAGCGCTTAATTCCCGTCGAGATCCAAAGGCTCCCGGATGGAGGGCAGTCCATGACCCTGAGCTGCCCACAACCGGATCGGGCGGGGCCCTGTCACGGTCTGTCGGTCAAGCTTCCATTGGCGGGACGTCACCAAGCCCAAAACGCAGCTCTGGCTGCCCTGGTCTGCCAAGACGTGGCGGACCGATATTTCCCCCGGATAGATCGAGAGGCCATACACCGAGGGCTCGAGCTTTGTCGATGGCCCGGTCGCTTGGAGTGGATTCACGGAGAACGTCCCGCTCTCCTCGACGCGGCACACAATCCTGCCGCGGCCCTTGCCTTGGCCCACTATCTCGAAAGCCGCTCTTCGGGACCCGTGGACATGATTTTCGGCGCGTTCACAGACAAGGATTCAATCCGTGTGCTGGACATCTTGCGCCCCTGGATCGGCCGATTAGTCGTCACCACCTCGGGCCACAGCCGATCGACAGCACCCAGCCTTCTAGCCCAGCAGTGGCGAGACATCGGCTCTGCACAGCCCGCCATCGTCGCCGACTCGCCCGCTCATGCCCTGGAAATCGCCACCGCTCTCGGGGCAGGTCCCATTTGTGTCACCGGGTCGGTGGATCTGGTGGGCAAGGTCCGCGAGCTGCTGCTCAAACCGTCACCTAAGCCATCTCCGAAGACCCAATCCCAAACAACCCGGTCTCAAGAAAACCGGTCCGCCTGAGCGACCTGCTCCGAAAGTCCACCCATGTCGAAACAGACACCCAGCACGACTGCTCTCAAAACACCGCTTCCGGCGACCCTATTGGAGCTTCGCTTCGAAGCTGCCCGCAGATTGGGTTGCGAAGTGGTTCCGTTGGACCCCGACACCGGTTATTTGAACGAGATCCGACGGGGCAAAACCAGACGGGTGTTGGTCGGCGGCTTGTCGAGCCTAAACGACGCCGTCGCGGCCCGTTTGGTGGGTGACAAATTTCACGCCCTCACCGTGCTCAAGAGCCGGGGTATCCGCGTCCCGGCTTCCGTACGCTGTTTGAAACCGGACCATTTCCGGAACAACGACTACGCTCATCTCAGTGGCTTCGGGCCTGGCTTGAGCTTCGCCGAGCAACACGGCTTTCCGCTGGTGGTCAAACCCAACTTCGGCAGCCGGGGGCTGGACATCGCGAGTGTTCAGAACGAGCGAGAGCTAAAGGAGGCTATCGAGCAGGTTTGGAAACGGGATTATCTGGCGGTGGTCCAGGAGCGCGTGGTCGGTTTCGACCTGCGGATCGACTTCCTCGACGACCAATATCTCTTCGGATATACCCGCTCCCCGGTTCGCCTCTCGGGTGACGGCCGATCCACGCTGCGCGAGTTGTTCACCGGCGAGGACTCGCGCTTTGACGGTCCGAGCTTTGAAGAGCATTTGATGAACGACGACATCTGGCAGAGGGAAGCCGGCCATCAAGGGTTGACCCTCGACACGGTGCTGCCGAAAGGCGAGCTTCTCGACTTCGACACGCCCATTTTGAATCTCAATCGGTTGTGCGTGGGTCGCCGCCTGGAGCAGCTGGCCGAGCCCTGGGCTCGGCTGGGCATCGCCATCGGCCGGATCTTCTCGATGCGACACTTCGGTATCGATCTTAAGATCCAGAGCCTTGACCAGGACCCGGCCCAGGCCACGGTGATCGAGGTCAACTCATCACCGAGCCTGAGCCATATGTCGCGGATGGGCCATCTCGAAGCCGCGCTCCAAGCAGAGATGCGCATCGTCGAAGCGATCTTGGAGGCTACCCCGCCGGCCCTCGATCTCTGAGAGTCAATCCAACCCTTCGTAGAGGGGGAATCGGGCGCAAAGGGTCTCGACCTCGCCCCGCACCTTCGCGAGATGGGCTTCGTCCTCGGGATGCTTCAACGCGTCGGCGATGACCTGCGCCACCTCGTCCATGGCGGCCTCGTCCATGGCCCGCGAGGTCAGCGCCGGGGTTCCGATGCGAATGCCCGAGGCCACCAGAGGTGGATTCGGGTCGTACGGAATGGTGTTTTTATTGACCGTGATGCCCGCCTTGCCGAGGGCGTCCTCGGCCACCTTGCCGGTAAGGCCCTGGCTGCTGACGTCGAGAAGGAAGACGTGATTGTCGGTGCCACCGGACACGATCCGGAATCCCGTCGTTTCCAGGGACGACGCCAAGCGCTGGGCGTTCCGGACGATCTGCCGTTGGTACTCCCGGAATTCCTCGGTCATGGCTTCTTTGAAGGCCACGGCTTTGCCGGCGATCACATGCATTAAGGGCCCCCCTTGGATGCCGGGGAAGACGGACTTATTGATCGCCTTGCGATGGGCCTTGCGGCACATGATCAACCCGGATCGCGGTCCGCGCAGGGTCTTGTGGGTGGTGGTGGTGACCACATCGCAATGGGGCACGGGCGAGGGGTGCACACCCGCCGCCACCAAGCCCGCAATATGGGCGATGTCGGCCATTAACAGGGCACCGCAAGCGTCGGCGATCTCTCGGAATCGGGCAAAGTCAATCACCCGGCTGTAGGCCGAGGCGCCGCAGACCAAGATCTTCGGCCGGTGCTCGAGAGCCAGACGCTCCACCTCGTCATAGTCGATACGCTCGGTTTCCCGGTCGACGCCGTAAGCCGTGACCTCGAAGTCACGGCCCGAATAGGAGAGGGGATGGCCGTGGGTGAGGTGGCCACCGCTCGACAAATCCATGCCCATGAGCTTGTCCCCGGGCTTCAGCAGCGCGAAGTAAACCGCCATGTTGGCAGAGGTTCCGGAGTGGGGCTGGACATTCACGTGCTCCGCTCCGAACAGCTCCTTGGCCCGATCCCGGGCCAAGCTCTCCACCTCGTCGACGACCTCGCAGCCGCCGTAGTATCGACGCCCCGGATAACCCTCGGCATATTTGTTGGTCAACACTGTGCCCACGGCTTCGAGCACCGCACGGCTGACGAAATTCTCGGAAGCGATCAGCTCCAGTCCTTCCGCTTGGCGGCGGCGTTCCCGGCTGACCAAGTCGTGGATCTCAGGATCCGCGGCTTTCAACGATGGATAGGTCGTCATGATTTCCTCTATCTTCGAAACTCGGTTGCGAAAAGTCAGGATTCCAAGGCGTGGATCTTGTCCCGGCGGCGCTCGTGACGCCCCCCTTCGAAGTCTGTTGCCACGAAAATTCGAACAATCTCCTCGGCGACGCCGATTCCTACGACCCGGGCGCCCAGCGTCAGCACATTGGCGTCGTTGTGAGCCCGGCACATCTCAGCGGTGAACAAATCGTTGCAGGTCGCAGCGCGCACACCGTCCACCTTATTGGCGGCGATGGCGACCCCGAGCCCCGTGCCGCACACGAGAACTCCCCGCTCCACCTCGCCGGAAGCCACACTCCGGGCCACTTTGGCCGCGAAGTCCGGATAATCGACGCTGTCGGTGCCGTGGGTGCCTTGGTCGGCAATCTCGTGGCCTTGGCGCCTCAACATGTCCGCCAAGTGATCCTTCAGCTCGACTCCGGCGTGGTCCGCCCCGATAGCAATTTTCATCGCTCTTCTTCCTTTCCGATCACTGGGGTCAAAGGGGCATGTTGCCGTGTTTCTTCGGCGGCAGCTTGGCGCGCTTGCTACCCAGCTGCCGAAGGGCTCGGATGAGATGGCGACGGGTGTGTCGCGGCTGGATCACCGCGTCGATGAATCCCCGCTCGGCGGCCACATAAGGATTCGACAGCTTGGCACGATACTCCGCCACCTTCTCGGCCCGTAGGGCAGCCTGCTGCTGCTCGTCGTCACAAGCGGCCAGCTCTCGCCGATACAGAATATTGACCGCGCCCTCCGGCCCCATGACCGCAATCTCGGCGGTGGGGAAGGCGAAATTGGCATCGGTGCGCAAGTGCTTGGACGCCATCACACAATAGGCTCCGCCGTAGGACTTGCGAGTGATCACCGTGAGCTTAGGCACCGTAGCTTCGGCGTAGGCGAAGAGCAGCTTGGCTCCATGACGGATGATGCCCCCGTGCTCCTGCTGAACCCCGGGCAAGAAGCCCGGCACGTCTTCGAACGTGATCAAGGGAATATTGAAGGCATCGCAGAATCGAACGAATCGAGCCCCCTTCACCGAAGCGTCAATATCCAAGACGCCGGCCAAAAACGCGGGTTGATTCGCTACGATGCCCACGGATTGATTGGCCAAACGGGCGAAGCCGACCACGATGTTGCGGGCAAAGTCGCCTTGAACCTCGAAGAATTTGCCGTCGTCGACCACCGCCTCGATCAATTTCTTGATGTCGTACGGTTTGTTCGGGTCGGCGGGAACCAAGGTATCCAGGATCTCGTCTTCCCGTGCCGGATCATCGTCGCTGGTGCCTACAGGAGCGTCTTCCAGGTTGTTGCTCGGAAGATAAGAGAGCAATTGCCGAACCTGAGCAAGACACGCGGCATCGTTGGGCGAGGTGAAATGGGCCACTCCACTCTTGCCGTGATGGGTCTGGGCACCACCGAGGTCCTCTTTGCTGACCTCCTCGTGGGTCACGGTTTTGATCACGTCCGGACCGGTGATGAACATATAGCTCGTATCTTCGACCATGAAGACGAAGTCGGTGATCGCCGGAGAGTACACCGCGCCGCCGGCGCAGGGGCCCATGATGGCGCTGATCTGGGGCACCACCCCGGAGGCGAGGGTGTTGCGCAAAAAGATATCCGCGTATCCACCCAGTGAAACCACACCCTCTTGGATCCGCGCGCCACCCGAATCGTTGAGACCGATCAGCGGTGCGCCGTTCTCGACCGCCAAATCCATGACCTTACAGATCTTGCCGGCGTTGGTTTCCGACAACGATCCGCCGAAGACGGTGAAGTCCTGGGCAAATACATAAACCAACCGCCCGTCCACGGTGCCGTGCCCGCACACCACGCCGTCCCCGGGGATTCTTTGCGCCTCCATGCCGAAATCAGTGCACCGATGGGTCACCAGAGCATCGATTTCTACAAAGGAGCCTGTATCGAGCAGCAGCTCGACCCGCTCACGGGCGGTCAGCTTGCCCGCCGCGTGCTGTTTGTCGATCCGTGCTCGACCTCCGCCGAGGCGAGCCTCTTCTAGGCGCTTCGACAGCTCGCCATGTGGATCTTGTGGGGACTCGGAAGTTGATTCGCTCATGGATTCCTCGTTCGCTGGGCTGCTTGGTGGGCGCGCAAATGCGGGTCGCCACCGATGGCGCTTGGATGGGCGCATTGTACTTGAAGGACGGTGGATTGCCCACGGAGCAGAAGCCCCGCGATCAGAATTCGACGGATTCCCGCCAACGGCCACTCCGATCTGACAGCCGAGCATGAAGAGACGTAGAATGCGGCCTCGAATCGCACCGGACCTTGGGTCCAGAGTCATGAGGTCGCCTTGCCCTTTTCCGACATCGACGCCGCAGCCATTAGCCGAGCCCTTTCACAAATCGCGGACCGCCCCGACGATTTGGCGGACGCCTATTTCGAGCGTTTGGAGGAGATCGAGCTACCACCGGAGGGGAGTGAGCCGGGCATTCGGGTGCGCCGAGAATCCGGCTTGGCGATTCGACTGCTGCGAGACGGTCACACGTGGCTCGCCGGCCGGGACGGCATCGACAACGAGCGATTCGCGGAAGCACTCCGTCGGGTGGCCCGGGCCTTGCCCTCGGCCCCCTACCCGGTCCCCGATTTGGGGCGCGACGTCTGGTTGGAGCCCGCTTCGGCGCCGGAAGTGCAGGAGCTTCCGGCCCTCTTTCAAAAGGCGCTGCGTTCTTACCACGGCGACATCGGCACGATTCCGATCACCGTCCGCAGGCATCGCAAGTGGGTGCGAGTCGTAGGGTCCCACCTCGCGTCATCCACCGAGCACGAACAGTTCTACAGCGTGGCGGCTCGCATGGACGGTGCTCGCTATGGCGGTCTGTTCGAAACCCTCGACGCCACCACCATCGAGCAAATAGCCTCCAGCGTGGTGAGAATTCGCGCTGCCCGGGAGGCCGAGGTGCCGGAGTCGGGGCCCCACAGCTGTGTGCTCGGGCCCTCGGCCACCGCGATTCTGCTGCACGAAGCGGTCGCGCACGCCCTCGAAGCCGACATCCTGGCCAGAGGCGGCCACCCCGAGGCGGCCATTGGCGTCCAGATGGCCAGCCCCCTGTTGTCGGTCTTCGACGATCCCACCAACGGCCCCAAGCCCGTCCGCCGTAAAGCCGACGACGAGGGCCATCCCACCTCCCGGCGATGCCTGCTGAGGAGGGGAGTGGTCGAGCAACCCATTTGTGACGCGGCCTGGGCTCGTCGGTCGGACCTCTTGCTTGCCGGAGCGGGCCGGCGGGGTGATCGCCACGATGCGCCCGGGCCCAGATCCAGCCATCTTGAGCTGATTCCGGGGGATGAAACCACCGCGGATCTGTTGGCTGAAGCCGAAGGCGGCCTCTACTTGCCCGAGGTGGAAAGCGGCCATCTCGACCCGATGACCGGTGAGCTGACGCTGCATTTCCCCTATGGCCGCCGCATCCAAGACGGTACCCCAGGCGCCTCCGTGGGTCCTTGCGCCATCCATTGCCACGTCACTGATCTTCTGACCCGAGTGGAAGCCGTGGGCCGTGAATCGCGATCCGGTGGTGCTGGTTGGTGCGCCAAGAGCGGCATCCTGATGCCGGTTTGGGCCACCGCGCCGCATATCCGGCTGGCAGAGGTCGAGGTCTACCCTTGAAGCAGCTGGATCTCCTTTTGGACGTGCTCGACGCCCTCGGACGGCAAAGCTGGAGGGAGGTCGAGGTCTTCCACAAGCGGGGTCGTTCGCGGACCTTGCGCCTGGAAGGTGATCGCCCCGTGACGTCATTCCGTCAAGAGGAAGGATGGGCGGTTCGAGCGGGCGACAGCCGACGCAGTTTTTTCTATACCGCTTCGGGAAAACCACGCCCAGACTCCCAATGGCCCGAGGCCGACGGTCGCGGCCTACGCTTGCCGTCGGCCCGGCCGATTCCCAACTGGGCGCCGCCGATGGACTCGAACGCGCCGCTTTTGAGCGAAACCGAAGCGAGCCATCTGCTGCGAGCCATCGGAGCGGCATTGGCGGACGAGCTACCCGGGTCGCGTTTGATCCGGGCCTATCTCGAAGACGGCTCCAGCGACCAGCTCTTGGCGTCGAGCCGAGAGGTCCGGGCCGAGGTTCAGCAGCGCGCCGCGTCACTCTTTGTTGAGGCCCAGGCCACCCGGCGGGACGGCCCCTCCATCTCCATGCTCCTAGCAGAGAGGGAAGCCCGACGGTTCACTCCGACGTCGGTGGCACGTCAGCTGGCAGATCGCCTCCTGCTGCTGAGCCGCGGATCCTCACCCTCCAAGGACCGCGGCCAGCTCTTGTTGAGCTACGGGGTGATGAGCCCGCTGATCCACGCGCTTTCTCCACTCTGGCTCGGCCCTGAGGCCGCCACCAGGGCTCGGCGGCTGATCGATCGCCAGGGTCGCTTGGCCAGTCGTCATTTCTCCCTCGTCGACGATGGACGATTTCCCGGCGGCGTGCTCGAGGCACCGGTCGACGGCGAAGGCCAACCGACCCGAAAGATCACGCTTGTCGAAGAGGGTGTCTATCGTCAGCCCTTGGTGTCGTGGCGACAAGCCGGCGGGGACATGAAACCCTCGGGCTGCAGCCGTCGCTTCGGCTGGCGAGATCTGCCCAGCGCCGGGCCGACCCACCTCTACTTGAATCCAAACCCAAATGTCAGCGTGGGTGAGCTCCTCGGAGGGCTGAGCCGTGGCTACTACCTGCTCTCCACCCACGGAAGCGTCAAGATCGAAGACGGTTTTCGTCGATTTGCGGTGCCCGTCAGCGGGTTCGCCATCGACGGCGGCCGTCCTACCGGCTCCGTCACCGGAGTCTGGCTCACCGGCAGCATCTCCACCTTTTTCAAGGGAATCTTGGCGGCCGCTCGCGACCTGACCTTCATGCCCCTCGGCGGCGGCATGATCGGCTCGCCGACGGTCTTGGTCAAAGGTCTCGAGCTTCGTCAACGGTCCTGAGGCGACACTGTGCTCGGTGCCACTCTGCTTGGTGCCGGGCACTTCGCACAACGGTGCCAGGCATCTCAGAGACCGGTGCCGGGCATCTCAGAGATCGGTGCCGGGCATCTCGTAGACCGGTGCCAGGCATCTCGCAAGAGACCACCATAGTGCGGTGCCAGGCACTTCAAGAAAAAGCGCCGGCTTATGAGGCCGGCGCTTTTTCTTGCTCACCTGCGGTCAGCTGCTCTTCAGGCAGCGGCAGGGCTCAAGTCGAGGTGTCGTCCTGATCACCCACCAGCTCGAACCGAAGGCTTGCGGTGCTGCCCGTGCCCGACTCGAAGGGCCGGCCGCCGCCGCCGGATCCCGGACGGGCCGTGATCGGGCGGGTGGAGGTGGGACGATCCGGAGTCGGTCGGCCCGCTTGAGGACGACCGGCGATCGGACGACTGATCGGCGCTCCCGCTCTCGGTTGGCCTACGGTTGGACGCAGGGTGCTGGTGCCGCTCTTTTCGACCGCTTCGTCAGTGCCGCCTTCCTCCTCCCCGGCGCGACCCATGGTCGTATAACCCGAGCCCCCGAGGGAGTTGTTCCGACCGCTGGACGAACGCGGACGATAGCGGGACCGGCGATCTTGCTCCTCCGAGCCGTCGCGGCCCGCCGATCGGCCGGAGCTATAGCGAGACGTTCCCTTGCTTCGAGCTCCGCGGCGGCTGTTTCTTCCCCCGGCTTGGCCCACCGGACTCAGATCTTCGAGGTCCTCGTTGGTCAGCACGCGGGCGCTTTCCCCTTCGCCGTCTTCCAGCAGCTCCGCCGACGGATCCACGGGCTCGTCCCATTCGGTGCCTTCTTCCGCCTCGGCCTCTGCTTCCTCCTCCAGCATCTCCTCCGCAGCCAGAGCCTCTTCTTCCAACATCAAGTCGGCGATCCTGGCTGCTTCCGCATATTTCCTCGGTACCCGGGCGGTCGAGTCGCTCTTAAACCGGCTAGACATCAACAGAGCCTCTGTCGCCAGATCGTTGTCGATGATGTGCGGGTTGTGCTCGGGGAATGAGAGGGTCGGGTCGATGGCAAAAGAACGCGCGTAAAGCTCGGTCGCCTTTCTGTTTTTGCCTTGATCAACGGCTACGACACCCAGCTGGTAGTAGGCCCAGGCGTTTTTCGGATCGAGCTCCAACAAGGAGTAGAACTCCTGATTGGCGTCGTCCAGGCGCCCTGCCTGCTGGAAAAGCAGCCCGAGGTTGAACCGGATGGACGGATCCGCGGCGTCGAGATCTTTTGCTCGACGGTAGGCGGATTCCGCTTCATCCAGCCGACCCGTCAAGCTCAGCAGATTTCCCAGGTCGTTGTGCGCCATCGCATCATCGGGACGCTCGACGACCAACTCATACTGGGCTTGCAATGCCTTGTCGATATTGGGAGGTGTCGTGTCGGCCCATACCGCGAGCGCCGCAAGCAGCAACACTACGATCAGAGCAAGGGAGGACTTGGCCACAATAATTCTCCTTCGAGCCCATCGGGCTCTATCACTTGACCGGCTTGGCCTTGATCTTCATCTTTCCGTCCTCGACCGCAATCCGGAATTGGATGTCTTCACAACCGGTCTTGGAACGAACGACCGCCGCTTGGCGGTCGATATATGAGCGGAATTTCTCTAAATCCATACCGGGGTTGCGTGAGCCGCCGCTCAAGTAGAGGCCTTTGTAGAGCACCTCAACGGCGTTCGAATCGCCGTTTCGGCCGAGGGTGACCCCCTGCATGGGATCCGGCGCAGCTTTCTGCTGAGCCGACGTTCGGGAGCCCCCTTGCTCTCGCTCTCGCAACTTACGATTGTAGAGATCGATTTGACTGTTGAAACGGGCCTCGAGGGAATTCAAGCGGAAGTTGTCGGCCACGCCTTTGATACCGCCCACCCGCAGGCGGCGAAACCCAGTCGCGATCTGGGTTTTGAGCTCATCCGGTGGTACTTTCAAATCGCCGGCAAAATACCGCAGGCTGTCGATGCGGAATTGCTCGATCCCTTGAGTCAGGCGATGCACCTCCTGCTCGAAGCTCGCGCTCTTTTTCTGCTCGGTTTCTGACCCGGAAGCATTTCTCACCGATACGCCTTCCGCTCTTCTCGATAGAATTCATGTCCCATGACCCGAATATCGCTCGTACGAAAACTTCCGGCCATCGGTCGGCTGCTGGACGACCCGGTTTTAGGGGGCGTCTTGGAATTATACGGAAGGGACGCCGTGCGGGTCCAAGCTCAACGTGAGATCGATGGGCTCAGACACCGGATTCTCGCTCACGAGCATGCTTCCGAGCCCTCTTCGGACACAGATTCGCTGTCGATCATCGGGCTTGAGCGGCTGATCGAGGACCTTCCGCGGCGCATTGCCGAGCAAGTGTCTCTCTCATTTAGGGGCATGCGCAGGGTGCTCAACGCCACCGGCATTGTGGTGCATACAAACCTCGGCCGCTCACCGCTGCCCGCCGAGGTGGTGGAAGAAGTGGTTCCGCTGCTCACGGCCTATTGCGACCTGGAGGTCGACCTGGACAGTGGCGTGCGCGGTGAGCGTAATCGAGCCGTGGCGCCGCTGCTCCGCAACCTCTGTGGCGCCGAGGCGGCGATCGTGACCAACAACAACGCGGCCGCCATGGTGCTGATTCTGGCGACGTTGGCCAAGGACCGCGAGGTCGTCGTCTCCAGGGGCGAGCTGGTGGAAATCGGCGGATCTTTTCGAATTCCCGACATTCTGGCGGCCGCCGGGGCTCGTCTACGGGAAGTCGGCACCACCAACCGGACCCGCCTCGCCGACTACGAAAACGCCATTGGCGATGACACCGCCCTGCTGCTCAAGGTGCATCCCAGCAACTATCGAATCCGCGGTTTCACCGAGGAGACACAGCCGGACCAGCTCGTCGAGCTCGGGCGTCGCTTCGGTTTACCGGTGGTGGTCGACGAAGGTAGCGGCTTGGCCACCCGCACCGAGCACAGCCGGCTCAAGGGCCACTCCAGTCTGCGGGAGCTCTTGGAGATGGGATGCGATTTGGTGTGCGGCAGTGGCGACAAGCTGCTCGGAGGGCCGCAATCCGGCCTGCTGCTGGGTAGGGCCGATCTAGTAGAAAGCTGTCGTCGATATCCGCTCTACCGGGCCATGCGTCCCGATCGATTCACCTTTGCGGCCCTAGAGGCGATTCTGCGCCGACGGCTGGCGGGTCGCCCCATGCCCCTCGACTCCCTCTGGCAACCCTTCGAGCCCCTACGCCGACGCCTCGAAGCCCTTGCGGACGCGCTGGTTGAAGCGATGGTCAAAGAAGGCGTCAAGGACCTCGGCGTCGAAGAGGTGGAGGCGCAGGGATTCGTCGGCGGAGGCTCCTTCCCCGACGAAGCTGTGCCGGGACCCGCCTTGGCCATCCACCCCGCGGACGACGAGCTCGCTCGCCGTCTGCGATTGGGCGAGCCGGGACAGGTTTCCGTGGTGGGTTATTTGAGGGATCAGAAGCTGATGCTCGACCTGCGCACCGTGCATCCGGACGATGATGTCTTGCTGCGAGACGCCGTCATCGCGGCGGTGGCGTCTCCGGCATCTCCGAGCCCAAGAGAGCGCGAGCAACCATGAGCAAAAGAGGCCACTTGCTGATGGTGGAAGACAAGGAGTCCTTGCGAAAGATGACCACCCTCGCCCTCGAAGGAGAGGGTTATCGGGTCACGGGTGTCGGGACCGTTGCCGACGGCATCCGAGCCGCCCAAGCCGGCTCGGAAGGTGGCAGGGAACGCGCGTTCGATTTGGTGCTCAGCGATCTTAGACTGCCGGACGGCACCGGCATCGAGGTTCTGGACGCGGTCAAGCGGCATCATCCGGAAGTGCCGGTGATCATGATGACGGCCTTTGGCACAGTCGGGACCGCGGTGGAAGCCATGAAGCTGGGCGCCGCCGACTTTCTCGAAAAACCCGTCGAGCTCGACGAGCTGTTCTCCTTGATCGATCAATGGCTGAGCTCCAAGGCTCAACCCGTTCTATTCCAACCGCCCGGAGATTCCCCGGCCATCGTGGGCAGCCATCCTCGCCTGCGGGCGGCCCTTCGGCTGGTGCAAAAGGTGGCCCCCCTCGACTCCACCGTGCTCCTGGCCGGAGAAAGCGGCACCGGCAAGGAGCTCTTTGCCCGAGCCGTGCATGGGCTTTCCAAGCGCGCGGACGGTTCTTTTGTAGCGGTGAATTGCGCAGCCATTCCGGAATCATTGATGGAAAATGAGCTCTTCGGACACGAAAAAGGCGCATTCACCGGCGCCTCACAGCGGCAGCAAGGGCGATTTGAGCTCGCGGCCGGCGGAACGCTTTTCCTGGACGAAATCGGCGAGCTGAAACCCGAGGTCCAAGGCAAAGTGCTGAGAGTGCTGGAAGAGAAGGTCTTCGAGCGGGTCGGAGGCGGTCGCCCTATCGCTTCCGACGCCAGGGTGGTGGCCGCCACCAACCGCAATCTCAAGGAAATGGTCGCCGCGGGCCGGTTTCGACAAGATCTTTTTTATCGTTTGGAAGTCTTCCCCATCGAGCTTCCAGCTCTCAGGGATCGCCAAAGCGACATTCCTGACCTGGTCCGCCATTTAGCCTCGCGGATCTCCGACCGGCTCGGCATGGCCAATACCGCTTCGGTGCCGGAGAGCTTGATCCGACGGGTGGCGGCCCTTGAATGGCCCGGCAACGTGCGCCAATTGGCCAACTTCGTGGAGAGGGCTCTCATCCTCAGCGACGGCACCTGGAAAAATAGCGATGTCGACATCCTCTTGCAGGACGAAGAAGAGAATCTTGAAGACCGCATTCGCCAAGCTCTGCTCGACACGGACGGCGACAAGAAACAGGCAGCCGCCCTGCTGGAGATGAGCTACCGCACCCTGCAGCGGCGCATCAAAGAGCTCGACCTCGAAGGCTTTCCGAAATACCGCTCCTGAGCGCGCACAAAAACACCCGCTCGAAAGCAACACCTACGAAAAAGGACCGACACGAGGCTCGTGTCGGTCCTTTTTCGTGCTCCTCGGGGAGCCCTGCCCCGGGTAACACCCAGGGCAGGTTTCTCTACTTTGAGCGGCGCTTGCTAGTTGCGCCAATCTCCGGGGCATACCACCCTGGGGATGCCGGCGAAGACGTTCACGCCGGTGGAGTTGCGCAAGGCGCTGACCTCCCATTCAAAGTTGTCGTTGAATTGGCAGCTGCGCGGCATTTGCTCGAGGATCGCCTGGCGAAGGGCGTCTCGCAGCTCAGCGCTCAGCTGAACTCCTGGTGTCGGATTGTCGCTGTCGGGCGGATTCTTCGTCGTGGTCGACTGAATATGAACCGCGGTCGTGAACTCGTTGACCTGAGTACACCTTCCGCCACAACCCGGCTGGTTGCCGAATCCTTCACCGTTCATCAACGACACGACGAACGCGTAGGTGGTGCCGGTACGGGCGCAGAGGGCGTCAGTGCCGCCTCCACCACCGCCGCCGCCTCCACCACCGCCGCCACCGCCGCCGCCTCCACCGCCGCCGCCACCGGCGCCGACGTTGAAGGTCAGGGGCTCGAACATCGAGAAGATCAAGATGCCCGAGATCAAGAAAGGCTCGTTGGTCGCGCGGAAGTCATCCGGGAAGACCATCACCCAACCCGGTCGATTCACCGTGGAGGCGGTGTTCAACAGCAGGTTGCTGTCGGTCTCATCCGCGATATCCGAGTCCAAGCCGGTCTGCCAATCCAGATTGACGAGGTCCGCTTGAACGATCGGCAGATCGGCGGAGTTGATGCTGAAATCCTCATCCACGATGACGAAGAACCTCGACTTGGTGCCGTCTTCCAGCCACAAGTCCTCGCGATCGCCACAGCCGAAGGTCAAGCCGACCTGCTGTCGCTCGGGGATCCGGAAGATCGACGGCGGGTAGTAGATCGGACAATCCGCAAACGCGATGGGGAAGGGATCCCAAGCCGAATCGGTAATCCGCTGAACGGTCACTTCCTCAGGATCGCCGGCGGCGGTATCCGGGGTCCAACCCTTCACTCGAATGTGATTGATCGTCAGGTCTTCAACCGACGGGACGTCACCACCCGCGGTGAGCGCCGTCAAGTCGATCTTGTACATCAGACCCTCGGTAGTGCCGAAGTAGACCCGATCCGCGAGGCCGTCACCGTCCTCGTCATACACCGCAGGCTCCGTCGGCACCATGCCTTGGACTTGACGTTTATAGATCGCCTCACCGGTTTCCACGTCCACCATGTAGATCCAATATCCCTTGGTGGGCGAGGGTTTGTTGATGGCATCCATGCCACCGCCGAAGATCGCCACCCAGCGCACGCTCAGATCGTCCGCGGAGCCGTCATCGATGTCGGTGTAGTCACAATCCGCTCCCTCACACACCGCGATCGGTGCGATGACCGGCACGGACCAGGTCTCGCCGAGATCACGGATGTCGTTGGCGGAGAAGGTATTGAGGTACCCGCCGTCATGCAGCCCGTCGAGGTCCAGATCCTTCAAGGTGACCTCTTCATCCAGCGGATAGCGGGCGGCGAGATACGGAACCTCCACCGTGTCCTGGAAGGTCCAGAGCTCCAACGGGAACGGCGCGTCCTCTCCACTCAGGGTCCGACAACCTTCGACCGCTTCTTGGGCCCCAGTGGTCTCGTTGAACGCCATGCAATCCGGCAGGAAGCTTCCCGGAGTCTTCGGCCGGTAAGCGGCGAATTCGCTGTCGCGATCATCCGACGCCTCGAGCTGGTCCGGCAAGGTGACATCCAAGGCGTAGTAGCCACTGTCGAAACCTCTGACGTGATTGGTTTGATCAAAGACGTCTCCGCCTTCGCGTAGGCCGCCGATGAGAACCGATCGCCACTCTCGCTGGGTTTCGTCGAGAGCGCCGGTATTGTCGGGCACCGGATCGATGAACACATCACCCAATCGCGGCGAGCCGTCCATGGAGTAAATGTGCCGGATTCCGTTGGCCTGATCTCTCACGATCGGCATGGCCATGCGCGGCATGTAGGAGAAGAGCTCGTAACCCGTGCCGTCGGTGAACAGCTCGAGCTTTCCGAAGTCTTCGTCATCGATCGAGGTGAAGATACCGGCATCGAAGAAGTGCAGTTGGCCGTCGTTGGTCGCAGCGGTCAGCATGCGCCGCTTCCAAGCCGAGCGCCGGACGAACTCTTTATAACCGCGCACGTTCATCTCAGCCGCTGAGTTGAACTCGCTGGGATCCACGCAATTGTTGGGTTGGCCTCTCTCCAGGGGCGTACCGCAGAGGTTTTCGCGGAAGAATCTGAAGTTCGCCGGTGACGCCAAGACCTGGGGCTGGGCGTGGAAGATATCGCCCATCACATAGCGACAAGGAACATTGTCCGTGCCACCGGTACAGGCACCCTCCACCACCACCGTGACCGGATCTCCGTCATCGTCGAGGACCACAACACTCTGCTGAATGTCGACCTCCTTGATCTTCAAGGTATTGCCGACCGTGGTCTGCAGCTTGCTGTCCAAGGCGTCTTCGGTCAAACCGCCCGACAAATAACTCACCCAATCGTCTTCCGGCACCAACATCTCCGCCATATCCAGTCGATCCGATGCCGCGTCGGCGTAGTCGCCGACCTTGGGCGGCGTGAATAGACGCAACGGTCCGGGACGCTGGTTGAGCGGATTGTCTTGGCCGTAGAATACGCGTCGTTCGGTGGTGGTGCCATCGCCGATTCGGTAATCGGGTGTGGCGCCCACGACATCGCCTTCTTCGGGAGCTTGCTTCAAAATTTGCTCGCCGAGATCCCAGAGGTGGCAACCCGACTGTTTGTCCGCGGAGCACTTCAGATCCACGTCCGGCTGCAAAGCATCGTTCAGGGGCAGAGGCTGACGGAAGATGTCGATGCGCCCCGGCCAGAACGACTCCGCCGGAATCGGCGTGAAGCTAGCGAACACGATTTGGTCCGACGCCGTACGCTGAACCGTCGGAATCGACGCGGATGCAAAGGCTCGAGACTCGGTCTTCACTTGCAACACAATGGCGCGGAGCGCTTCCACCAGCTCCTCTTTGTTGCGCGGCAACAGAGGCTCACCGGTACCACCGTTCTCGGCCATACAGCCCAGGGCATCACCGGCGTCCGGCAGACCGAAGCCCACGACGAAGGTCTTCACCTGGTAGCTGTCCAAAAGGGTTTGAGTCACCTCGCAGGCCCGGTCCGCCGGGCTGACGCAGGTTTCGTCGCCATCGGTGAGGAACAGCACGTATTTTTCACGACAAGCCCAGTCGAGATCGTAAACCTCGGCATAATCTTGCCAGCCGCAAGGAACGTTGTTGCTCGCCGCGTCGGCGCCTTCAAACACACAATCGTCATCGCCGTCATCGTCTTCGTCGTCTTTGCCGGCGAACCACAGACGGAAATCTTCGAGTGACGCGTAGAGCGGCGTGCTGCCATAGGCCATCAACGGCCGCTCGTCCTCATCTCGGAGCTTGAGCCGGCGACGGTCTTCGTTGGCGAATTCATCGTAGGTGTCCATGAAATAGCTACCGGTGCGGAAGTCCGGAGTATCTCCGGTGAATGTATATTCCCCGGTCACAGCATTCCGTTGCACCGCGTTCGGCGCCAAATGGCGCAGAAGCCGCATATCGTTGGTGTCGTCCCAGTCCAGAGGAATGACGTCTCCGCGGTCGAAGAACGCCACCCTCGGCTCCGGCGATCCGGGAACGCTGCTGAACGACGTTCCGTCTACGTTCTTAGAACCCCGGGAATCCCGTTCCCACTCCCATTTGATCGGATAGGCCCACCAGGCGTCATCGCCGGCGTGGGAGGTATAGAGCGGGTACGAGGGGTTGGTCGTGATGTTGTTGTCCCAATCCCAGTTCTCCTCCATGCCGTCGCAATAATTGTCGGCATAAGGCCCGGACTGATAGTTGAAATAACCGTTTCGCTGCATGGGATGGCGTTGGGTCGCTCCCGACCATTCCACGTAGTCGCTCACCAGCTCGTATTCCACGGTGATCTGTCTCGAGGTGCTGGACACCTCGCTGTCGTAATAGCAGCGGTCTGTGGTGCACGCCCGGGCGATGATTCTCACCGTGATGTATTGATCGCCGAGCGTCACGGAATCGTCCTCGTATTCGAGTCGATACCTCGTTCCGTCGGTATCCCGGATGAAGATGAACGTGTCGTAGGTGCCAGGGCGGCCCAACTTCGGGATACGCCGGGCTCGCTCCACCTCCCAGATGTCCAGCAGGTCCGCCGGCTCCTCGCCCACACAGCCGATCCATTGATCGTCGTCAAAATTGCTGGAGCCTTCGGGGGAAGCGGTGGTCGCCACACAGTCGAAGAGATTGTCATCGCCTCGGCCGTTGGAGTCCCAGTTGTCGTAGTCCGGCCCAGTTCCGAAGACCTCGGCAGAGTCGGTGGTCGGCCAATCCAAGCCGTTGAAATCGAAGAATTCTTGGGCGTCGCCGCCGGACGTGGTGGCGTTGACCCGGTAGAGATAATGCTTGAACCGAACCCGCGCGTTGTCTTGCTCGTAGGTGCCGAATCCCCAATTCACGTCGGGCACATCGTCAATGACGTCGTAGAGGGCCGACTTTGCCTGGAAGAATTTCGAGAAGGGATCGTCGGCACCCATTGGCGCATGGCAATCGCCCTGCGGGCACAAATCCTGCTGGCAACGGTAGCCCATATTCCCGGCTACGCAAGCCTTAGAAGCCGGCTCCGGCAGGCGATACAAACGCAGGGCGTCGGCCGATACACCGCCGCTGAATCTGCGGTCGACATTGGAAACCGTCACCGAGCCCGGGGTCGCGGCGGAGAAGGGGAACGTTCCCAGAAAGTTGGCTTGGCCATCGGTCTCCGCGTCGGTTTGGTCTACCTCCAAATATTGGGTGCCGTCCGCGTGCACGATGGTCACCTTCACGTCCTCGGCGCGGCTGTTGCGAGCTTGCCAATAATGGTAAAGGTGGTATTCGCCGTCCTCCGGCACCTCGATGTTGTAGGTAATCGAGGCAGTGCCTGAGCTCGTGGTGTAGTAGTAATCGTCGCCGTAGGTGTTGGAGGTCGTGAAGGTAAACCAAGAGCCGGTGGTGGTCACGTTGTCGGGATCATCGTTGTCGATGATGATCTCGATCGGCGTGGTGGCGTCTTTGTCCTGGACGTATTCCAAGCAACCGTAATCTGGACAGATCTGAGCGCAATCGGCGGCGTCGAACGTACATTCCTGGGTGCATTTGCCGTCCCAGGGGTCGATATCGTCTGTCGCATCCTCTTCGGTACAGGCCGTGGTCCAGTGCATGGAGCCCGAGGTATCCATGATCACGAACACGTATGGGTCGCCGGTGGCATCCCGCAGCAGCTCGCGATCGTCGGCGAGGGCCGGCCCGACGAAGCAGGCCGCCAGGATGACGAGAGCCGCGGATAGGATGGATATCCGGTCTCGGTGGAGTAGATTCAGCTTCATGGGTGAGCTCCCCGTCAGAAAATTCTTACTTTTCATCATCATGACTGTCAGCTACCGGCGGTATAGCCGTAATAGAAGGGATTTCCGCGGGTCAGCACATCGTTCGCGGAGCCCACCGCATTGCTCTCTTCCTCAGTCAGATCTTTGTCGAAGTCGTTGTTTTGTTGGAACTCCCACTCGCAGATGCGACCCTCGCTGAAGGTGATGTCCTTGCCGGCCCGGTCCTCAGCGATCAGCGACTCCGAAGAAGGCGGGTCCAAGGGCGCGTAGTAGAGCGCGACCAACAGATGCTTTTGGCCTAGTATCTTTTCTTGGGTGTCATTGCAATCCGGAACATCTTTGCCCTGCGACCACGCCGTTCGCTGGGAACGAACCGTCGTATAAGAATATGCGAATTGCGGATTGTCACCGGCGTTTAGGTTGGCTTTGCTATAAGGCAGATCCCCGCGATCAACGTCTAAAGATCCGCTGCTCTTGATCTCAAAGCCGATCTGATTCCTGCCGTCGAGACGACCAAAATAGGACGGCACGACGAAATCTACCGGAGACGGGTCCGCAGAGACCAAGAGCTGGGCCATGGCCACGTTGATCCCGGCCTCGGCCGCGAAATGGGTCTCCGTAACCACCCACTCGTTGGCGCCCATGATCATTTCCGTTTCTGTCACCATCGCCAATGACAGGCCAATGAGGGTCAGAACACTGAGGGCGATCAGCGCCACCAGGAACATGGAGCCTCGCTCTTTTAGGCGTGGAGTTTTCATCGCAGATTCCTCATCTCAATCACCGTCTGCAAATAGGCGTGTGGCACGTTGCGATCGGAGTTGAAGTTGTAGAGCTCGCCGTCGACCTCTTGGGATTCGGTGAGGTTGTGGTCTTCAATCAAGGACAACCTCGGCACCCATTGTCCGGTGGTCGGGCTGGAAAGCTGGGCCACGGTGGTCAGCCGGATAAAGTGGAAATCCAGATCCGGGTTGTAGTACTCCGGTGGATCGAGGCCCGCGGTTTTGAGCACCTGGGGCTCGACGAGCACGTCGTCCACCGAGTTGAACAGGATCTCGTCGGTTCCGTCACCGTTGTCGACTATCTCGTTGAAACCCGTGATGCCGACCTCCGCATCGTCTTCGATGCCCACCGCAACCTGGAAGTCGATCACATCTCGGGCAATGTCTATGGTGCCCAACAGCTCGTTGGTGCCCGGAAGGAACTCGGCCCGGGCCAGAGTAGGGGTCAAACGGCTCCCAGTTTCCCCAGGAATCTCCCAATCCGCTTTCACATAAAAGCGGAATTCTTCCAGGATGCCGATAGATCCAATTTCTTTCGGAATCTCGAGGAAATTCTTGGTCGAGTCGGTGGGCATCTCCAATTGCAAGCTACCAACATTGTCCTCAAGGTTGTTACCCATGCTGAGATTGCCCCAATCCTGGGTGTATTTGCCACCTTTGAGGAAGGTCAGCCCGATGTCGATGCACCAAGTGATACCTTCAGGAGGCTCCTCGTCCGCAGGCCAGCTCGCTGGGGTAGTCCCCTCGAAACAGTTGTAAGGGGTGAGCTTAGTCTTGTCGTCGTCGCGATCCAGCGCCATGATGAAGTAGGCGTCCGGGTTGGCCAGATCGCGAAGGATGAAGGGGATCGTCCTCTCGTCGTCGTCGTCCGCCATGACCTCGCCGACGCGATCAATCAAGGGATCCAAGGGGACCTCATAGGTGGATCCGCCATAGCGCGAAGGCACTTGCAGCACCAGAGACGGGATCTCATTGGTATCGATGGAATTCTCGAGCTCCACCGCCTTGAGGAGATAGTAGATCGGGGTGGTGAAGACCCCCCTCACGGTCAGCACGTCCGAGCCGGGCAAGACCCAATCTCGGTCATCGTTTTCGTCATCACTATCGTCGCCACCGCCGCCGCCACCACCGCCACCGCCACCACCGCCGCCATCTTCTTCGTCGTCGGGCATGCGGGCGTCTTTCTTCGAGTTGTTGGTGATGGAAATCGCGAAGCCGTTGGGAAACGAGCCGACGGTTTCGTAATCGGGATCAAATCCGGCTTTGGCGCGGGTCCAGGTAATCGGCAAGCCGCCGATTCCGCTCATGCGCAGATACTTGCCAACTTCTTGATGTGCGGCCCGTTGATTCTGTTGCATGGTCGCCTGCTCGGTTTGAACCCTCGCCACGCGGCTCGTTTCAACGAAGATCAAGGAGATGCCCGTCAACAAAACGGATAACACCGCCATCACCACCAACAGCTCCACAAGAGAGAAAGCTCTCGGCTGTTTGAATTTCACATCCATATTCGTTCTCCTGCCTGGATCTCAGAGCTGCGATCAGTAGCTGCGGTAATAGCCGAGCACCATTGCGGGGCCCGTTCCCAAGGGTGACGAAGAGACACTGGATCGAATCATCACGCGGATTTCGCGCATATCCGGCGGATTGTCTTGGCTCCACTTCAAGGGATTGTCGAATAGCCTCGGGTTTCCCACCTTGACAGCGGTCGGGGGGAGCTCGTTCCCGTCTTCATCGGTTTCCACGATGCTGCTGATGGTACCTGGGTTGATATCGGAAATATCCCAGTTGAATAGATAGGTGTCTTTCAGCCAGAGCAAGCTGCCTTCGTGATCCTTCGCGTCTTCGCGGTTCAGCCAGGTTTCATCACCGAGCACCGCGTCGGCCTGGGTAATCTCATCGCGAGCACCGGTTCCGTAATAGGTAGTCGGCAGCCCGATGTAATTCGTTGTATTGCTGTAGTACATGGGGTCGTCGAGCTGAATCGCTTTCACCTCAAGCTCGTCCTTCCCCTCCTCATTGCTCGAATTCTGCTGCTCGATATCCTCGAGCTCCTCGTAGGAGTTGTATTGGTCGTTGAAGGTGGAGTGGTTGATCGAGCTTTGGTTGATCACCTCGAGACCGGTGGTCAAGAAGCTCGTCATCATGCTTGACTCTCCGCCCCGCTTATTGCTGACTTTGGCCCGAGCAAAAAGGGGCAAGATGCTGAGAAAGATGAAGAAGATGATCAAAGAGGCGATCAGCACCTCGACGAGCGACATACCCGCTTGGCGACGACGGTCGTGGATGAGGCGAGTGAAAGGGTTCATTGAGCCGGCTCCTGTGAATTCTCGACACGGTGATCCGCTGAATAAGTCTGTACGTAGCAATCTGCGTGCCGCATCGAACCCAAACACGCAAATTCAATGTTTGCCTGAGTTTAGGAGATCATTTCCGAAGCCTCTAAAAGATCCACCTCACCCTACATGCTACTTTCCGTAACACATGTGACGGGCTGCTCGACGCCTTCACTCGCTGTCCTCGAAGCCGGGATTTACCAGAAACGCAAAAACCGGCCGAGGCGGCCGGTTTTTGCGAGAGACGAGGGCTTTGGATCCGAGCCCGACGCAGGCCGTCAGCCGTCGCTATTCACGGTTTGTTCCTCGTCGGTCTCGTCCTCGTAACCGTAACCCGGAGACTGGTTCTCCGGAACCTGCTCCGAGCCTTCGTCACCCCCCAGACCGCCGCCGTCTTCCCCCAGGGCATCATCGGCACCGGACTCGCCCTCGGAAGCGTCGTCCACCGCCGAATCGTCCCCGTCATCGACGTCGTCTGAATCCCCGCCGTCGTCACCCGCGTCGGCTTGTTCTCCAGGACCGAAACGCTGCCCGCCCAGGGTGAGCGCGGAGGATTGAACAGTGAAAACCGGCTCGCCGGCGAAGTCGGGAACGTCGGTGAGCGTTGCTTTAAACGAGGTCGACGAGCCCGGCATCAGGGTCTCGGACCTCAGGAAGGCAACCGCCGTGCCGATCACTTCGTCGTCTTCGTCCTTGACCTCGAGGCTGACACTAATACTGGCAGCCATCGTCGACTTGGCCGTATTCTGCAACGTGCCTCGAATCTCGATCCCCTCATCGACTTCGAGCTGCCTCCAACTGGTGACCTGCACCGGCTCGCGGTCTCCGGGTGCCGTTGGGCTCCCGGGTGCGCCGCTACCACCTGCCCCTTCGATCACCTCGGGTAGATCCTTATTGGTCAGCACCAATACCGGCGGGGGCGGCGGCGGGGGTGGGGGAGGTGGCTCAGCCGGAGCGGACGCTTGGTGGGTTGCCGATCGACTGGCATCGAGGTCGACTTCACTGGCTCGCATGGCGGAGAGCGTTCCGTTGGGCAGGGTGAAAATGACCTGCCGACCCTCCACTTTCCAGGCCCCTTTGGTCTCGACTCGCGCTCCATCTCGGGTGATCAGAACATCCGCCGATACAGCCTCGGTCGTTAGCGCTCCGCCCAGGATCAATCCGATACACAGGGCGGGGGAAACCCACGGAGCCGCCGGCATATGAAATCTCATAGATATCTCCATTCAACCCAACGCTTTACGGATCTCAACACTCTCCAGCTCCGAGCATCTCAGCCCCAAAGCCACTCGGCTCCGGGGCCTCAGTACCAAACCCATAGGGCTCGACGCCGGGCCGCGGAAGCGACGGTTTCCTCGAAGAAAGTCTGGGACTTCGCTTTCTTCGGTCGATCATCCACTTTTAAGAACTTTCTGACAATCGGAATGCCACTCTGGGTGGGAACGGCGATCTCAAGAGTGTTCCGTGTACCGGTCTTGGCGTAGGAAATCCGCAGGGCGCCGGTGGAAAAGACCGAGCCATCGAAATTGTAAGCCAAGATTTTATTCCGGAAGGTATTAGCGCTGTCTTTTTGGATCTCATCTTCCGAGTGACCCCAGAAGTGGATCGGTGGAAAACCCCGAAACATCTGGTAGCTGTTGATTTCTGTTTCAACGCCGTAGACGTCCACGGTTTTCAGCACCAGCCACTCGTTTTTGATGCCGTTCGGATTGTAATCCGTGACCGGAGCGCCCAGCTCCGTTTCTATTACCCCGACCACCGGCTCACCGTCCCTGATCGCGGCGAGCCGAGCCTTTTGAAACATCGTATTCAGCTCGCGGGACACCGAGGTGAGCACCATCTTCGGGCGCAGGGAGTTGTAGATCGAAATCGTCATGCCCCCCAGGATGCCGGCGATCATAATGACCACCAGCATTTCCATGACCGTAAAACCGGTTTCTTTCCGCTGGATGCTGGAGCCAACCGCGGGAGGGCTTTTCGGCAGCGCTTTTTGGATCATGAACAACCTCGTGTCGGTTTCATCGCGGCCGGTTTGCGACGGTTCGGCCTGTAGGAGGGAAATCTACGCCAAGAACCCTCTTACCACTGCAAAGGTCGCGCCAATGCCTCATTTTAAACGCTCCTGCCTGTAATAGGCCCGTCTGTGGACGAGTTTTTTTCTCGAGCAGCCAAAATCGGCATGTTTGCATGTTTCTAGTTGTTACATTTGGTATCAACTTTGCCGCCCGGCAGCACCATCTCGGCGCGCGTTCCCCGTGGGTCGCGGCGCTCTAGGCGCAGGGAGCCCCCATGCAAAAGGGTGATCCTGCGGGCAAGGGCCAAGCCCAAGCCGACCCCCTCCGGGCGACCCGTCACGAATGGATCGAAGATTTTTTCCTCAAGGTCCCGGGGAACGCCGATCCCAGAATCCAGGATTCGTATGTGGTAGTCGTCCCCCGCGCGGGACAAACACAGTCGAATCGGATCGTCGACGCCGGCCTGGATCTGGGCCTGATGCGCGTTGAGCAGAAGGTTGGCCAACGCCTTGGCCAGGAGCAGGGCATCTCCGACCACGGTAGCATCCTCCCCGGGCTCCAATTCGACTTCGACCCGAATCCGGGCATCGCCCAACGCCGGATCCTCCGCGGCGCGGAAGACCAGCGGCGCCACATCGACGTTCTCAGTCCGTCCTCCCCCTGGCCGGGCGAAGGTCAAGAAGTCCTCCAGGGTCCGGTGCAAGGCATCGGTTTCGGATCGCATCTCGGCCACATAGGCGTCGATCGACTCTCGGCCACCGCCTCTTTGAATCAACGTCAAATAGCCCTTCACCGTGGCCAAGCCGTTGCGCATCTCATGGGCAATTCCAGCGGTCAGCTCGCCGAGCTGCCTCAAGCTGTCCGCCAGTTGCTCGTCGGCCAAGCGCTTTTGGACTTCGGTCAAGTCGGCGAATAAGACCAGGAACCCTCTGGGCTCACCGTCATCCCGACGCAAGGGGTGAGCGGTCAGACCCAGAATTCTCTCGCCGTTCGCCGTTGCGATCCGACACTCCTCCCTCTGCACCGCTTGACGACGGCTCACCGCCGACACCAGTCGATCGAGCAAGTCGGGATGGGCCTCCAAGGCTTCACCGAGAGTCGCTCCGACCGGCTCGTCCTCGACCCCCAGAATCTCCATGCCGACATCGTTCAGGGCCAGAATTCTGCCCCCCAGATCACACAGCAAGACCCCGCTCTCCATGCTGCTGCCGAGCACCTTCTCCAACGCCTTAATTTCGAGCTCGTCGGGTTGCGCGAGCCGTTCGAGGGCGCTGTCGAATGTCCTGATCAAGAAGGCCACCTCTTCGTCCGGCGCCGGCGCCGTGCCCAGCTCTTTGGCTCGATCCAAAATCCGATCCAGGGGTTTGAGCAGCCTCCGGATATACAGCAAGAGCAACAAGAGCACACCGATATCGACGCCCAAGACCAAGGGCAAAAGAACTTTCATAGTCGCTCTGCGAGCCATCAATGACGGGGACCATAGATCGACCTGGACGGTGAAGGTGCGGCCATCACGGACCAACTGGGAGGAACCGATCAGGGTCTGCGGAGAGAACGGCTCACCGACGGTCTTCAGCTCCAGCCCCTCTTCAGATCGGCTGGTGGCCAGGAGCCGACCGGACGGATCGAAGACCGAAAGGGCAAATGCTTCCGGCATCCATTCGCGCAAGTCCCTCGATTTGGGAACAGGAGCACGGGGACCGATTCGCCCCGCCATGGTCCGAGCCCAACTGGAAGCTTCCTGCCGCCGCACTTCGGTCAAGCGCTCAAGGGCCGTCCAATAGGCAAAGAGGGTGTAGGACGAGACGAAAACGAGCAGCAACAGACTCAGCACCAAAAAGGTCGATGCTTCCGTGCGGCCGCCTGGGTACCAGCTCCATCTCATAGCTCAATTCTCGGGAAGAGGCTAGGAGGGCATAAAAAGCACCGCTAAAGCGCCGATGCTCAGGTAGGTGACGAAAGGAACTCCTCTCAGCGACGCCGTCCGCCGCCAAGGGATTCGCAGAACGAGAACCGCCAGAGCCAGAAAGGCCGCGACGACAAATGCCTTGATCACTGCCACCGGCCCCCCGAACGATCCGATCAACGCCAGCACCCAAACATCCCCGTCACCGAACCCTTGCTCGCCGGTCAGCAGCCTCCAGGCGCCTGACATCAGCCACAGGCCGGCACCACCGACCAGCACCCCTTGAATCGCTTCGAAAGGTGCTACCCAGCCCAACCAAGGCTGCAGCCCCAAACCGCAGATCACCCCAGCAAATACCAGCGGAAGAGGCACCTGCCGATGATCCCAATCGATCAATGCCAGAACGACTAAACAAGAGGAGAGCCCACAGGCCACGACGACTTCAAGAACATCGGGGGAGAAGCGCCAGTAGGAGACGACAAAGAATATCGAGGTCAGGGCTTCCACCAGGGGATAGCGGAGAGAGATGTGCCCGCGACAATCGCGGCATCTCGCGGCCAGAAGAAGGTAGCTGACCACGGGAATGTTGTCCCACGGCTTCACCGACATCAGGCAGCGCGGGCAACGGGACCCCGGATACACTGTTGAGATTCCAGCGGGCAATCGGTAGACCACCACATTCAGGTAGCTTCCGATCACCAGACCGAACGACGCGAGCATGGTGACGGTGAAAATCACCATCGGCGGGGTCGAGGCCCAAAGACCGTCTGACGAGATCACATCGATCATGATCGCATTGTAGTGCCTACACCCGACCCGTCAAAAGACGCACGTCTTCCCTAAACGCAACAAAGGCGCCCCAGAGGGCGCCTTTGAAGCGAATGGCTTTGACAGCCTAAGAGATCACTTGGGCCAGCGTACGAAGTAGCCGTCCGCCCAGATGATGTCTTGGTCGTAGTCGGTAGCAATGAAGGCCTCGACCGTCCAGGTCGATTTGCAGGTAGCGTCCGTCATGCTTTTTCCACGACCGCCGGAGCAGATGATCATCACGCTCGACTGCACCAAGTCGTAGTCGATGGCGTAAGAGTAGGTACCGTCCCAGCCGTCCTTCTCGGGCACTTCTTGCATGTAGAAGAACGTATCGGTCGGGTGCATGTAATTGAACAGTGTCCCGTAGGACACGGTCGAGTACCCGCCGGCGCGGTAGTTCTTGGTGGCACCGGCAGAGGCCGCGCCCACCTGATCCGTCAGCCAGGACATCCACGCGGTGCCGGTGTTACGGGCATCGGCGACGGTTCTTTTCTGCTTCGCCTTCTGGAGGGCGTCGAGCAGGTTGGGGATAAGAATCGCGGCGATAATGCCGATGATGGCTACCACAATCAAGAGCTCAATCAGGGTGAAACCCTTTTGACGGTTACGCTTCAGCATTCACTTCCTCCTTCTTCCTTGTCTCACTGGATAATTCCACGTACCAATCCACTTCAAGATGCATCAATCGTGCCAAAGCCGAGCGGTGGCGCGGAAAAGGTGTCGAATGGTTGCCTCAAGGCTGCGACAAGCCTATCGCAGCCGACGGGTCCCCATCCAAGAAGGGTCCATTTTGGAGCCGGTAGGGAACACAATGGCCGGGTCGACGTCCAATTCGGGGGTGTCTCCGCTCCCGCTCAGGAGGCGGCTGAGACGTGTAAGTTTCTTTCCGGCCATGGCTTAGATGCTCTCGATGGAGTCGGTGGGCTTTGGTGCCCTATCCCGGAAATCCGAGGCAAGCCGAGAAGGAGCCGAGCCGCGGCCGGTTTGGTTGGGAGGACGAGCCGACCGATTTTTTCTTGTGCCGACACTTCGGAAATCAACGCAAATCGGATTGCTGAGACGGCTCGAGCAGCGCGTGTGCCGTCGGTTGTCAGGCAACGGCCCCAGATGGCGACAAATTTCGTCAGTCGCCGGGTGCCACTAAATTTCGAACGATCTCGCCATAAAGCTCGACGCCCTTCACGAACGCCGGGGCCGGCATGCGCTCATCGGCACCGCGCATCTTCATGGAGTCGCCGGAGAGGATATGGAAGGGCGAGAATCCGAAGGTTTGGATGCCGTATTGTCGGAAATATCGTGCGTCCGTGGCCGAGTAAGGGATAAATAGGGGCCCGTGGGTGAATTCAGGAAGCTTCTCGGCCATGGTGGCGTCGAGCAGCTTGAAGACTTCGTGATTGAAGTCACTGGCCGCGACCGGTGGATGAACCTCTTCAATCGAATAGGTGAACCCCTTCAGGGCATCGCCCACCAGCTCGTCCCATACGTCTTCCAGCTCCAGGCTCGGCAGCAAGTGCACGATGATGCGGGTTTTGAAGCCGCCCTCGGGATCCGGCTCCACCGGAAAAGCGGAAATGAGGCTGCGCAACATGGCATCGACATAAGGGGTCAAGACGGTCGGATCCACGTCGACAGGATGGGTTTTCAAGCGATGAATCAATCGATCCGGCTTGGCCAACAATCTACGAGTGACCCGTCGATCTCGGGTCGGTCCGTAGATGGGCAAAAATTTCGCGACCGAAGGCTCCAGTCGCCAATCCGTTTGATTGGTGTGGAGCTCTCGGCGCAAATGCTTCAGCCGACGCGGATTGCTGTCGCAAACCCAGATGTCGACGAAGCGTTTTTGGTGGTATTCCGTGCCCCAGTATTTGACCTCGTCGACCCCCGTCGCTTCCACCGCGCCGCCCTCGGTCAGCACCGCCCAAATCTCGTCCTTCCATTCGGGGTGCAGGCGCAGCAGACGCCGGGTTCCCAACCAGCTGTCTCGCTCCTCGTCGCTGGTCGCGAGCATCTGCAGGGTTCGCTCCGGAGTTTTGCCGCTACGCTTGATTTCCAACATCGACATCACCTGGGCGATGGCGATGCTTTTCATGTCGAACGCCCCTCGGCCATAGATGAACGGCAGCTCGATCACCCCTCCGAAAGGATCCACGCGCCACCGGTCGGGGCGCCGAATAGGTTCGGTGTCGATGTGGTTGTGCAGCACTAATCTCTTGGGATTTTTGCCTTCGATGGTCGCCGTCAGATTGGCGTTCCGCGTGCCCAAGCGCTCAATTTCGACGTCAATGCCCTCGGCCTCCAGCACCCGCGCCAAGAACTCGGCTGCCGGAATCTCGTTTCCCGTCGGATAGCTGGTGTCGTAACGGAGGTAGTCGCGAAAGAGCTGGACCGATTCGAGGCCCTCGTAGTCGACATCTTTCCAATCGTGTGCAAGGAGCTTGCTCGGATCGGCATTGCGGATGTAGAGAGCTGCCGCGATCACGATGGCGATCGGCAGGCCGTACAACAGAGCACGAGCAAAGGCTTTATGTTTGCTGACGAGGGGTTTGTTGGCCAAATCTTTCTTGGGATCCAGGGGTCTGCTCCAAGCGCTGTTGTCGTCTCGAAATGCGGTCACGGCGGAAGCCTACGGCCGCCGGATGTTAGCATATGGCCTCACTTTTCAGCCAACTTCGCAACCCCTGGAGGGGAGCGCTAAACCTATGAAATATAGATGGTTCGGGCCGGTTCTCGCGCTCCTACTGGTGCTGCTTTACTTCGGCGCCGAGCTCTACCTTTTCGAGCGCCCCGCCTTTCCGCTCGACGACAGCTGGATCCATTTACAATTTGCCCGCCACTTGGCGCAAGGAAACGGTCTCGTCTACAACGTGGGGGAACGGGTCAACGGCTCGACCTCACCCCTTTGGACGGCGGTTCTCAGCCTGGGGTTTTTGCTGCCGGGTGGCCTGCCTTTGTTATGGCCCAAGCTCCTGGGCATCGCCCTTTTTCTAACCGGCGTGAGAGCCACCGTTCACCTGGCGGCGGCGCTCGGCCTCGGCCGTTGGTCACAATCCATGGCCGGGCTGATGGTCGCCGGCTGCCATTGGTGGGCTTGGTCGGCCCTTTCCGGCATGGAAATCCTATTGTTCTCGAATTTGGCGATTTGGGGTTTGATCCTTCACCAGCGGGAGGCCGACGACGAGCACGCAGCCCCCATTTCCGTCGCCGTGCTGGCCGTCGCATGCTTGGCCCGGCCCGAGGGGCTGTTGCTGTGGGCTCTCGCCGTGGGTGAGCGTATCTTGGACGAACGCGCCCGCTTGTCTCGAACGATGCCCGGACTAGCGGTGGGTCTGATGGTGCTGTCGTCGGTCTTGCTTTACAACATCTGGGTCGGGGGCTCACCCCTGCCGACCACCTTCCATGCCAAGACCCACACCGACTGGGTGTTGGTGCCCAACGCCGGCTATCTGCGATCGGTGCTGAACGTGCTGTGGGACGCCCAGCCGATCCTCAGTCTGTTGGCCCTAGCAGGCGGTATTCGCCTGGCGGCCCATGCCGATGTCCTACGCCCCCCGCGGCTGCTGCCGGTGCTGTGGTTGATCGGCCAACCCCTGGCCTATTCGATCCTCACCTCTCCCCAAGGACCCCAGCCCCTGGGCAACTTCGGCCGCTACTATTTTCCCTTGGTGCCGGTGGTGGTGGTGCTCGGGTTGGCGGCCCTGGAGCCGTTGCTCTCGGCCCCTGCCCTTGCGTTGCGCCGATGGCGATTAAGCTGGACGCCGTTGCTGACGATTCTTCTTCTGACGCCCATGGCGTTTTCGGTCTGGAAAGGGCCTGGTCGATATCTGCAAACCGTGGCCAATGTGGAAGATTCGGACGTCCGGATGGCCCGATGGCTGCAACAACGGTTGCCCCCCGGCGCCCGCTTGGCGGCCCAAGATATCGGCGCGCTCAAATTCTTCCTACCCGACCATTACTTTGTCGATCTAGCGGGCATCATCACCCCGGAAACCCGACGCATCCTTCACCGGTCCATGCAGGCGAGGTCGGGTGCAAACGGCGGCTCGGAACCTTATTGGGAGCTTCAGCTCGCCGACTACTTACAACGGTCTCAAGTGGACTACGTGGTGCTCTTCGAGGAGTCCTATCCCGCCTTGAGCCGGAGCCCCGATCTCGGCTTTGCCCGCATGCACCAGATAGCGATCGAGCGCAACGTCACCATGGCAGGAAAGACCTTGGTGGTGCTGAGGACCCCTTGGAGCCGCGGTCCTCTGCTTCAAGATTGAATCGACCCTCTTCGACCGCCGTCTTCAGCCCCTGTCTTCAACCCCCGTCTTTTCCGAGAATTTTCTCGTCGTTGGCCGCCCAGAAGAGATCCGTCGCCCGGAGATGCGCCAATAAGGTCTGCTCGAGGCGCCGGACCTCGGCTTCGGGAACGGACGAAGCAAGGTTGTCGAGCTCAAGGGGGTCTTGGGAAAGGTCGAAAAGCTGGGTCGGGCGCAATCCGAAATGATAGACCACCTTTAGATCCCCCTCGCGCAAGCCGGCACAGGTTCGGCTGCCCCAACAGCTGCTCCACACGCGCTCGTGAGGAACCGAGTCGAACAGATCCCTTCCCGGCAACGCTCCCTGCCAAGACACGGAAAGCAGGCTCAGGAGGGTAGGCATCAGATCGACGTGATGGCTCAGGCCCTCCATTCGACGGGCGGGTCCGACCCCGGGACCACGCATCAATAAGGGCACTCTCACCACTTCTTCGTAGGGCACCCAATTGTGCTGCATGCCCACGTGCTCGCCAAAGGCCTCGCCGTGATCACCGACGACAATAAGAAGTGTGTCCTCCTTTAGCCCCGCGCTCTCCAACCCATGCACGAGCTCGCCCAGGAATCGATCCTGCTGCCTCAGGGTTTCGCGGTAATAAGCGGGGAATCGGCTGGGGTCCCGATTGATCGGCAGTCCGGGCACGTCGTACGGGTGGTGGGCGGAGGATGTCAGCAGCGTGAGGAAGAAGGGACCCTCGCCACCTTGCCGGGCCCACTGCAACGCCGGCTCGACCATCGCCCGATCTTCCATCGAGAAATATCCGAGCTTCTGGAACGGCTCCCGGAACAAGGTCTCCTGAAAGGCCGCGGTCGAGAACCCCATATTTCGCACCAAGACCATGCGGTTCTCAAAGACCTCTTCAGCGCTTTGCATGAACGCGGTTCGGTAACCGGCCGCCTCCAACATGGACGGCAGACATTCCAAGGGCCAAGGCCAGCCCGCTACGGCTTCCCGAATATCCAAAACGGATCGGGGAAAGGTTCCGCAAAGCAGGCCCACCAAAGCTTTCGACGTGTGGGTCACCGACGAGTAGACGGGGTCGAAAACCACCGATTCCCGGGCCAGCTCGGCCATGGCCGGCAGCTGGCTCCAAACCTGCGGATCAGAGTAGGGCGGCACCACCGCCGCTCCCGTAGATTCGAGGATGACCAACACCACATTGGGGCGAGCCTCGGCCGAGACCTGCGACTGGGCAGCTACTACCGAAGGTTTTGAATAGCCAGGGACTTGCTCGAGGATCGGCTGGGGGATCGTGGCATAAAGCCGGTCGAGGTCCGGTGCGGGTTTCACCAGCTCCACGGCCATCGCCCCGGCCAACCCGGCATCCTGCAAGCTATCCGGCATGGGCACGATCGACAGCAAGACTCCCACCGCGAGGCAGGCCACGAGACATTTCGGGCCGACCCCTTCGGCACGACGCCTGAGCAGCCAAAAGAGCACCCATGCCATGAGCAGCACCGCGAACGCGACGGCCATCCGCCAATAGAAAACCGGTCCGATCACCCGCTGAATAATTAACCGCAGCTCTTCGAAATTGAACACGCCGTATTTCACCGTCCGAAAATGCATCCGCATACCGGTGTGCTCCACATAGCAATGCTCGGCGACACTCAGCGCGTAATAGCCGGCGGAGACACCCACAAATAGAGGCCACCACAGCTTGCCGACCAAGCCAGGAACCGCCGCCAACAGCATGAGCAGCGCCGCCCCCAGACACCAAACCGCCAGCTCGGGCACAAATCCCATGAGGATTTCGAAGCCCCCGAAGGTCGGCATCATCAGGGTCTTTTCGAGGCGGAAAAGCAATCCGGGCAAAAGCCAAAAACCGCCGACGACACAAACCGCCATGGCACGGAGGCGCCATGCCGGAGTCTGGAACAGGAACATCGGGCTCGAGCTCATGGCGGCAGTCTCGCAGAATCGGAAACTGCGGGAAACCCCTCCGATTCGACAGCCGACCGGCCACCGAGTCGGAGATTGCCTCACCGATGCGCCGGTGCTAAAGTGCCGCCGATTAGCCTGCTCTGCTGATTTCGTGTATTTGTCGATTCTAGTCTGGAACTCTTACCGAAGACCCATACATGCCCCATTGGCCCAGCTCCGCGGACGGTTGCCGACAGCGGCGTCATCCCGCTGAAGTCGGCCGACGAAGCCCGCAATGAACGATCTGAGCGCCAATCCAGCACAGGGCGACGCCGTCGAGGCGTCCGTCGACACTGCCGCTTCGGCCCCTTCCCAAGAGCCGACTTCGCAAAGGCCGACTTCCCAAGAGCCGACTTCGCAAAGGCCGACCTGGCCGGAACGGATCAGCTCTTGGTTGAGCAAGCTCCATCCGGAAGAAAAATACGTCATCGCTTTGTCCCTCGTGGGCATTCTGGTTTGCCACTTCTTTGGCAAGGGATTCAGCTTTTTCGTCGCCTACGAATATCTGATGATCTTTGCCCGGCACCTGGGGCTGTACTACATGGTCTCTCGGGTGTTCCTCTTCGTGGGAGAAAATTGGCGACCCACCGGGGCGGCCGGGATCTATTTCCGCCGTTTCTTCTTCGGCCCGATCCGCCCCCGCCACAGCTATTACGAGGCGGACATCGCGTTCCTCCGGGGTTTCTTCCTGATGTTCGGCGCACTGAGCGTTTACACGAACCTCAAAATTCGTATCCCGTTCATCAACGCCTACACGGGCGACGAATTCTTCAAGCAGGTCGACTCCTGGCTCTTCGGCGATCAGCTCTGGCCTTGGCTGACCCAGGTGGTCCGATCTGACCCGGAATGGACCAACTTCTTCCAGAATCTCTACTCCCACGACTATATGTACATGGTGATTCTGGTCATGCTGTTCCACATGCGGCGCGATATTTTCGCGATGCGCTGGTGTTTTGCCTCGGTCGGCGTGCTTTACATCGGCACAATTTTCGTCACCCTCGCCTATCCGTCCCTCGGCCCGTGCTTTTACGCCTGGGAGGAATGGCAATGGCTGGCGGACTTGGATCCGCCTCAGATCCACCAAACTCAGTGGAGCCTGGCCCAAACCTTGATTAGCCTGGTGGGCATGGCCGATGTCCAGCCGCGTATCGAGGCCCACGCTTTCTACGGCATCGCCGCCTTCCCGAGCCTGCACTGCGGCCACATGATGCTGCTCGTGGTTATCGCTTGGTATCGCTATCGTCTTTACACCCTGGTGGCGGCCTCCATGACCTTCCTGACATTCATCGCCACCATGGCCTTCGGTTGGCATTGGGCCGTGGACGGCGTTGCCGGCGCCGCGATTGCGGTAGTGGTGCCGATCTTCTTGCTGAAGGTCATGCAGAAAGAAGAGGGCGAGGCGTCTTCTTCGCCGGTTTCGGACGCACCCACCGCCGTGGCCGATGCCCGATGATCAAAAGCCGGACGAGCTGGAGCCGGACAAGCTGACACAGGACGAGCTGGAGCCGCATCGTCCCAGGCTCGTCGGCCTCGTACGCGGGCCGCTCATCCCCGGGCTGCTCGTTCTCGGGATCCTCGGCTTCGGCTTTGCCAACCTTCACCACTACAACATCACCTGGGACGATGCGCTGGGCGACCTCTTCTACGGCCAGCGCTATCTGAGCTTTTTCCTGAGCTGGGATCCTGTCTATCTGGACTTTGACGGCGACCCTTATCCGCCGGATCACACTCCCGACCTGAGCGCTTCACCGTTTCGAGGACGCCCTTGGGAGTACTATCCGGTGGCCAATACCTTGGCGGCGGCCACCTCGGCCGTGCTCTCGGGCGCCTTGGGATGGATGGACCCATTCGACGGATTTCACGCGCTCAATCTCTTCCTTGCCGCGAGCCTGGCGTGGGTTCTGTTCACATTTCTCGAGCGCCGATTCGACGGGGTTGTAGCCCTTGCGGCCGTGGTGTTTCTATTCGGCTCCCCGCGAATAGTGGCCCACATGATGGCCAACATCAAAGACTTTCCCCTGATGGTGCTGTTCAGCCTAGGAGCCCTGGCCTTCTATCGGGCCTTCGAGAGCGGATCGGCCCGTGGGCTGTGGCTTTTCGGCGGGCTGCTCGGCTTGGCCCTCGGCACCAAAGCAAATGCCCTCTTCTTGCCCTTAATCCCTGCCCTGACCCTCTTGCTCGGGGGGGTGCCCGAGGCTTGGCGGGGGAGAGAGGCGCGCCTTTTCTCCACCTTGATCGGCGCCGGCGCTCTCGGCGTGGTGGTGATGGTCGTCACGTGGCCCTATCTTTGGGGCGATCCTATCGGGGGCTTCTCAGAGCATCTGAAATTCGTGCTCTCCCGAAAGGAGTCCACCTCCCAGGGCAGTGTGGCGCCGGCTTACGAAGCGATCCTCTACACCACGCCGCCGTTGTTCCTCGTCGCTTTTGCATTGGGCGCCGTGCTTTCCGTCGGATCCTTGCGCCGAGGGCATCGCCCGCTGCTTTTCCTGTGGGTGTGGATCGCCGCGGTGCTCGGTCGGTACCTGCTGCCCCAGGCGATCAACTACGATGGCGTCCGCCATTTCCTGGAGCTCTTTCCGCCCATGGCCGCGATTGGGGCCTACGGGCTCGCTACGGTCGCCGGCCGAGTGGCCACGCCACGGGACCCGCAGATTCGCTCCCAACATCATCGAGCTCTTTTCGTTAAGCTGGCCTTAGTGCTCCTATTCACCCTGCCCGGGGCCGTGCAAGTCTTCAAGACCCATCCCTTCCAATTGGCCTATTGGAGCTCATTGGCCGGGGGCTACCCGGGGGCCCGGGCATCGGACCAGCCCCAGGCTTCGGATTATTGGGGTTTGAGCTATCGGCTCGGCATGCGATGGCTGAACGAAAACGCGGAGCGCGACGCTCTCCTAGCCGTGCCGGTGGTCGAGCATGCCGTGCGACTGGTGGCACCGCAGCGCTTGCGGTCGGACATCCAGCTGCTGCCGATCACCACGCCGTTTTCGCCCCACATCCAACCGGAGCGGCTACGGCGCACCCTCGAGCTATCTCTGGAACGACCCCTCTACGTGATGTTCGTAGAGCGCAGGGATTGGATGAACCCCCTGATGGTGGATTGCTTGCGGCGACTAAAACCCGTCAAGGAATGGCGGCTGGAAGGCGATCCGATCCTGCAGATCTACCGCTATCAGCCCCCTCGCCGGGGCGAGCGTCTCAGGCAAAGCGGTCAGCCGTAGACGATCCACAGCACGAGCACTCCCCAAAGCACGACGTTGACCACGAACGGCACGTCGCTGAGCAAGGCTTCCGTGGGATTGCGCTCTTCGGGTTGTTGGTAGATCAGGTAGAGATAGCGAAAGATGCCGAAGAGCACCAAGGGGATGGTGTAGATCAGGTTGTCGGTCCCGAAGCGCTCGATGGTGCCCTGGTCCACGCAGTAGAGGGCGTAAGACACCACGGTCGACGCGGTCACCACATTGATCATCTGATCGAGAAAGGCTGGGCTGTAGTGGCTCAACACCGAGCGATGGCTGGCGGCATCACCGGCCAACAGCACCAGCTCGTGGCGGCGTTTCGAAAAGATCAAGAAGAGGGCCAAGAAGATGCTGCACAGGAGGAGCCACTTGGACACTTCCACGTCGATCGCCGCGCCACCGGCCATCACCCGCAGAACATAACCGCTCGACACCGCCATCACGTCGAGGATGACCTTGCGCTTCAGCCAGCTCGAATAGAGCAAGTTGATGACGATATAGACCGCGAGAATCGCCAAGAAGACCAGATTCAGGCTGAAGGAGATGGCCATGGCCAACAAGCCGAGCACCACCGCGGCCCCGGTCGCGACCGGCACCGGCAACGCTCCGGAAGCAATGGGGCGATTTTTTTTGAGGGGATGGAGGCGGTCGTCCTCCCGATCTCGCAGGTCATTGACCAAATAAATGCAGCTGGCAGCAAAGCAGAAGGCAATGAAGGCCAAAGCCACCTTGATCAACAGGTCAGGGTCCGCCAATTGCTCGGCAAAAACAATCGGGGCCAACACAAAGACATTCTTGACCCATTGAATGGGCCGCATCGCTTTCATCAACGGCAAGATCATGGGCGTATTATATGGATCCGATGTCCGTTTCGCCCGACGATCACGCCCAAAAGTCAACCCGGGGCCAGAATTTGCGAGCTCGAGCCGCGTCGATCTTGAAGAGCCGATTTGCCCGTTTCTACATGGCCCCGACCTTGTTGGTGATGGCCATGGCCGTTGCACCGCTGGTCAGCGGCTCGGGAACCCTCTACCACCGTGACGTCCTGGTGAGCCACTACCCGCTGAAAGCGGCGCACGCGCAGGTCATGGCCGACGGCCATTTCATGCCGTTGATCGACCCCTACCGATCCGGTGGCCAGCCTCTGATGGGCAATCCCAACGCTTTGCCCTTCTATCCCACCAACTTGCTCTATCGAATCGCCGAGCCCCTTTGGGCCCTCAACGCCCATTTTTGGCTGCATCTCTTGGCGGCGCCCCTGGCTTTGTTTTGGCTCGCCAGGGTTTGGGGGCTGTCTCGACCCGCCGCCTGGGCAGCGGCATCGACCTACGCCGTCAGTGGCTACGTCCTATCGCTGATGAATCTCTACAACCTGGTGGCGGCCGCGGTTTGGGTGCCCGCCTTTGCCGCGGCCTGCCTGCGTGCCGGACAAGATCGTCGGGCCGGGCCGTCCGTGGCTATCACCCTCACTTGGACCCTGCTGATCCTCGGGGGTGACCCCATGACCGCCTTGCTGGGAGGGGTCCTCGGGCTCAGCACCTGGCTTCTGCGCCGACCCGTCCAGGCGCGGGCGGCCACGGTTTCGCTGGTCGTCTCGGTGACCCTGGGCACCTTGATCGCGGCTCCCATGTGGATCGAGTTTCTCCGCATCTTGCCCTTGTCCTATCGGGGCTATTGGCGTTACTCCGTGGCCACCAGCTTGGCCCAAAGCTGGAATCCCTGGACCGTGCTCGATTGGATCGTGCCTTTCTTCTTCGGCAATTTGGATTACAACTTTTGGGGCTACTCCTTCTTCGGCGGCAACCCCCCGCTGCTTTACTCCCTCTTTCCCGGCGTATTGGCGATCGCCCTCGTGCTCGCCGCCGGCCTGCCGGGCCGGTCGAAGGTGATCGTCGAGAGCGCTGCCGATGGATCGGGCCCGGGGGAGGCGGAGCAAGAAGAGGAAGCCCCGGGGAAGACCTCGGGGAAGGCCTCGGACGAATCTCCTTCCGAGACCCACTCCACAAAACGGCTCCAGATTTGGTGTTGGGCCTGGATCGGAGCCGGGGCCTTTGTGGCCGCGGGTTTCTACAACCCGGTGATGCACTGGCTCTACCAGCTACCGGGAGCTTCGGCCCTCCGCTATCCGGTGAAAGTTTGGATTCTGGTCGCGATCACGGCATCTTTGCTCGCCGGAGTCGGTTTCGAGCGATTTCTGGCCGGGGATCGACGCCTGAGCCGAATTTTGGGGTTTGCGACCTTGGGCTATGGCCTGCTTTGGGTAGCCCTGATCATTCTTCCGCCTCCCCTGGCCAAGGCCCTCCAAAGCCTCAACCCCGAAGTGCTGGCCACCGGGCTCTTCGCGCATCAACGGCTGCAATGGGCGACCACTACGTTCTTTGTGCTCATCGGCTGTCTCGTCCTCTGGTTGACGGCTCGCCAAGCCGATCGGCGATCCGCCTTTCACGTCGGCGCGGTGCTTTTGGTGTTACACACCGCCCTCCAGAGCTTCCTCCTCAATCCGCTGATCGCCACCGACGAGTCGTCTCATTACACCGGGCTGCCCGAGGTCGCTCGCAGCCTACCGCCCGGATCACGGGTGGCCCACGGCACCTTCAGCGAGATCTTCGGCCCACGGGACAAGTCGATCTTCCCCAAGCTCCCCGGCACGGAATTTTTCTGGCTGACCCGTGAGGAATTCGCCTCTTTCGCCCATTTTTCGGCGGTTCCCCACGGATACCGATTCGAGCTCAATCAAAGCCCGGAAGGTCTCGACTCGTTCTTCAGCCTCGCTCTGGGCAAAGCTTTCAAGAACCTGGACGATCTCTCGCGGGTTCGCCTGCTGGCCGCGGCGGGAACGGAGCATCTGCTGTTGCCGCGACCGCTGGACGCTTCGGCCGAAGCCCAAGCCACCCTCGTAACCCGGACCCCCGGCAGCGCATTCGACACCTGGCACTACGCCCTCGAGCGGGTCTTGCCGGAGCACCAGGTGGTGGGGAAGGTCCGCCGGGCGGACGACATGAATCAGGCCCTGAGCTTGCTGGCGGATCCCGACCTCGACCCCCGCGTCACCGCCGTGCTGCCCGCTCCGGGCCCAGAGCTCGACGGCCCGGGAGGGACCGCCGAGCTGGTCTCCGAGTCCCTGGAACGCATGGAAGTGACGGTCAGCTCGCCGAGCGGAGGGCTTTTGACCACCCGCCGCGCGTGGCTGCCTATCTACCGAGCCTGGGTCGACGGCGAGCCGGCCACCGTGGAGAAGGTCAACATCTACAAGCTCGGTGTCCTCGTGCCGGCCGGAGAGCATTCCGTGGTGATCGCCACGGATCGCCGTCCCACCCTCGCGGCCGCCGCCACGTCGTTCACGGCACTGGCTTTCGTGCTCTTCTCGGCAGGCCACCGGCGACGCAAGACCCGCCCCGAGTTGGAAACCGAAGGGCCTGCTGCCCGATGACCCCAACCCGGCTGCCCAGATCGGCCTACGCGTGGGCAGTGGGCTTTGTGTCTCTGGCGGTCCATGGGCTGTTGTCCCTGTGGTTCCCGGCCCCTCTTTTCGAAAAATACACGGTGGCAGCGGAGCTCTTTCTCGACGGCCGAATGGCGTCGGAGCGATGGCTGGATTTCAGCCCCCTCTACCTCCATCTGGCCATGTTCCTGCGTCGACTCACGGAGGACGTGGAGTCGGTGCTGCTGATCCTGCAGCTGGGCTTGCTAGCAGCCACCTCGGCCCTGTTCTTTCTCTGGGCGGAGCGGCGGCTCGGTATTCGCTGGGCGCTGCTCGGGGCGGCGGTGATCACCCTCGATCGGCATGTGCTGATCTATTCCAGGATTCTCGAGCCGGAAGCGATCTTCCTCTTTCTGTTGATGCTCTTCCTCTATTGGGTGGACGGTCCAGAAGGGGAGCCGACGCGCCCTTTCGCCGCGGGTATCGTCGGGGCTTTGGGCATCGCCACCCGGCCGACCTTTCTACCGATTTGCTTGTGGGTGCTCGTGCTCTGGGGCTGGCATCGACGCGAGCAGCTGCGCCCGTGGGCGCGGCCGGCGGTCTATTTCTTGGCCGCCCCAGCCCTGATGCTGATGCTGCTCGCCGTTCGCGCGCAGGTCGTGGCCGGATCCTGGCGCGCGCCGACCATGAATCCGGGCACCGTGCTCTACGAAGGCAATCAGCCCATGTCTCGGGGTACCAGCGCGGTCTACCCCCCTCTCGTGCATCAGCTTTCGAGCGGACAGGACTCCACGCCGGATCCGGCCCACGTTTACTACCGAGAGATCGCCCGCCGGGAAGTCGGCTCCGGCGTGTCGGGAGACTTTGGAGACGGCGACCGAGGTGGCCGGCTTCTGGGGGTTCGCGACGTCAACCGGCTGTGGACACGGCGGGCCCTGGATTTCACCCTCGACCACCCGGGATTCGCCCTTCGCCGGCTCCAAACCAAGCTGCTCTACGCCTTCCACAATTTCCGCTGGCATGATCTTCCCGCGGCCTGGCTCTACGATCGAGCCTTGCCCCTTTCCGGGGTGCCGTTCGCCCTGCTCTCCGCCCTGGCGCTGCCCGGTCTGCTGCTGGAGATTCGCGGCCGACGGAACAGCCTCTTGCTCTACGGATTGTTGGGATCTCAGCTCTTGGTGATGCTGGTCTTCTACGTCTCACCACGCCAGCGCCTGATGTGGATCCCATTGCTGATCTACTTCAGCCTCGTCACCCTTCGCGATACGGTCCGTCAGCGCACCCTCTGGCCAGCCTTGCTGGCCCTGGTGCTGGTGCCCGCGTTCACCTTGCCGGACGACGCCATGCGGGACGAGATCTACCAGCGGAATCAGATGGAGCTGGCTCGGCCCATCCTCCAGGAGATCTCAGGTCGAATCGCGGACGGTGAGCCCATAAGCGCCATGGCCGACGGCTTCGCCCAAGCTCTCGCCCACGCTCCTTGGTGGCTCGAGGGCCTTCAACCGGCTTTTCTCGATCGCTCGGGGCAAAGTCTAGAGCGGGCCATCGCGTCCAAGCTCGATCCCAGCCGGCTGTCGCTCTTCGATCAGGCCGAGATGTGGATGCGAGCGGGCGACGTAGAGCGGGCCCGAGCGCTCTTGCTCCAATGCCTAGAAACGGGAGAGCAGCTCTATCGAAAGGGTCGCCTCAACACCTCACCGGAGCTGCTCTTGGCGAGATTGGACCTGCTCGATGGGCGAAGGCAGGACGCCGAGGTCCGGCTCCGACGAGGGCTGAGAGCCCATCCCGGAGATGCCTTTCTACTGGCAGAGCTGGTCGCCTTGGAATCGACCACCCACGCCGCAGGGGTTGGATCTCCCCTCTTCGACAGCCTGGAGACCTACTACGGCCGGCAAAGCGCACATTTTCTGGTGGGTCGAGCCTTGTTGGCCCAAGACGAGCCCGCCGCCGCCATCCGACATCTGGAGATCACCGTCCACGCTTTTCCTCAGCTGCGGGAGGCCCGGTTGGCCTTGGCGGCAGCGTTTTTTCGGACGAGCCGGCTCGATGACGCGCTGAAGCAGGTCCTGGTCGCGGATCGCATCCGGGCCGAGCCGGCGCTCTATGCGGACGATATGGCCGAGATCTACGGAGCTGCGGCCCAACAATCTTCTGCTCCCGATCAGGTGTTGCGGGCCGCCCAGGGTCTCTTCCACTACGGCCGGCCCCACCGCGCCTTGAGGGTGCTCGACCGACCTTGGCCCCCGGCCGAGCAGAAAAAAGTGGCCGCGCTTCAGCGGCGTCTACGTTCGGCGATCTCAAAACCCTAAACACACCGTCACCACAGCGGCGCCTGAGACGGATGCCCAGGTGCCTGTGGTCAAGGCGACGGAATACGATAGGCTCGCGCCATGATTGGCAACCTTTCGCAGACCGATCGAGCACTTCGATTCGTCGGCGCCTTTGTTTTAGCTCTCATGATCGGCCTTGGGATCTGGACTTTGTTCCAGATTTCCGCCAACCGGGCCTATCAGGTCGATGAGGTGGAGCACCTGCACGCCGCCTACAATCTGCACATCGGCAAGCTGCCTTATTACGACTTCTATCAGGTCCATCCACCGCTCCTGCACTTCATGCTGTATCCGTTCACGGATCCGGACGACCCCGAAGCCAGCTATATTCGAGGCCGCCATCTTTCTTTGGTGGTGCTGTTGATCTCCCTGGCGCTTTGCGCGGGATGCGCAGCTCGCCTCTCCAATCCCCTCGGGGGTCTGATCGCCTTGGGTCTTGCGCTTTCCCATACGACTCTCATGGAACGGGGAATGGAGATCCGACCCGACAACTCGGTGAATCTCCTGGCTTTTCTGGCCCTCTATCTGGAGCTGAGGGCCGACAAACCCTCGATCAAGCGTTATATGTTGCAGGGATTCCTGCTCGGCCTCGGTTTGCTGCTTGCCCAAAAGACCGCCTTTCCCAGCTTCGCCTTCGGTTGCTTGTGGCTGTTCACCGCGATTCGGATTCGCAACCTTTGGTGGGCCATTCTGCCGGTTTGCGTGTGGGCCGTTCCCGCCTTGCTCGGAGCAGCGTGGCTGCTGTCGAACGGCATCCTTCACGAAGCTTTCGTCTCCATTTTCGGCGGCGCCTACGACGCGGCTTCCGGGGCTGAGCACCGAGATACCTTCAGCCCTTGGGGTTACATCAAGAGCGAATCCGAGCGCAACGTGCCTTTTGTGATCTTCGGCGTCTTGGGCACCCTGCGGGGTTTGCTCGATCTCCTGGCACCCTCCAAATGGCTGAGCAAGCAACGTGCTCCTTTCCCCATTCAGGCCGGCCGACCGTTCGCCTTCCCAGCGTTCTTTACTTTGATCACGATCGCTTCTTTGTGGCTGAACCCGTTCCCGTGGCCGTACGTGCACCCGGCTCCGGCTCTGGCCCTGGCGATGATGGCCGGCGCCCTCATCGGGGGCATGTTGGTGCAGCGGCTCAAGTCTCCCTTTTCGTATACGGCCTTATTCGGAGCCGCGCTAGTCATCGCCATGGCCGCCATGGTCAGCGCGCCGCGCCTGATCGAGAAATCCCAGCATCGGGGCGATCCCAACAGCACGGGATTCCAAATGTTCGTGCTCAAGGAGCTGACCCGCATTACCGAGCCCGACGACGCGGTCTTCGATTTGGTGGGCTTCTATTTCCGACCTGACGCCTATCCCGCCTACAGCCTGAGCAAGGATTTGGTGGGTTGGTACAAAGACGGCGCCTATCCGCGCATGATCCCGACCCTGCGCCAAAACGAGACGGTGGCGTTCATCCACACCTATCGCAAGAAATGGCTGCCCGACGAAGAGCTCGACTTCCTGAAACACCGCTTCATTCGTTATTTCGGCAATATTTTCATTCTCGGCACCGACGTCTCCAATTGCGAGCCGGACAAGGAGTATTTCTTCGAGGTGCTGAAAACCAAACCCTTCGTCTACGAGGGACCGGGCGAAATGACCGTCAACGGCCGGCCGTTCACCCGCGGCGTCCTCGGCAAGGGGCATCACGTCATCACCGTCAAAGACAACCAGGGCCAGGGGCGGTTGATCATGGACACGCCTGCCCCCAAACCGCCTTTCCCGCAGGACAAGATTCCCGGGCCGGGCAATATGTTCCGAGCGCAGGTGGACGAAGAAAAATATTGGGTCTTCGACTGAGGTCCGTTCGATTGAGCCCTTTCGGTCGGGCCCGTTCTTTCAGCTTTTCTAGATTCCAAGGAGCACCTATGGCCAGCTCACCTTCCGAGCCGACATCCGACGACAGCCCGATGATCTCCGTGGTCATCCCGTGTTTGAACGAGGTCCAAAGTGTCGGCAAATGCGTCCAAAAAGCCTTGGCGGGCATCGAGCGCTCCGGGCTCACCGGCGAGGTGGTGGTCAGCGACAACGACTCCGAGGACGGCTCGGCGGATGCGGCCCGGGCCGCCGGCGCGCGGGTGGTGCACGAGCCGCGACGGGGTTACGGCTCCGCCTATTTGCGCGGCTTCGAGGCGGCTCGCGGAAAATATTTCGTCATGGGCGATGCCGACGAGACCTACGATTTCGAAGATATCCCACGGTTTATCGAGCCCTTGCACGAAAAGGGCTTCGACATGGTCATGGGCACCCGGCTCAAGGGAGAGATCCTGCCCGGTGCCATGCCGTGGTCCCACCGTTGGATCGGCAACCCGATCCTCTCGGGCATGTTGAAGCTGCTCTTCCGCACTAAGATCTCCGACTCCCACTGCGGTATGCGCTCCTTCACCCGCGACGCCTACGAGCGCATGGGGCTGCGGACCACGGGCATGGAATTCGCGTCGGAGATCGTGGTCAACGCCTTGCGCAACCAGCTCAAGATCGACGAGATCCCGATCACTTACTATCCGCGGGAAGGGGAGTCCAAGCTCCAAGGCTTCCGCGACGCTTGGCGCCACGTGCGTTTCATGTTGCTCTTTTCACCGTCCTACCTCTTCCAACTGCCGGGTTTCCTCTTGTCGCTTTTCGGCCTGCTGTCGATCGGCCTGCTGGCCGCCGGGCCCCGGGAGCTGCTGGGACGCACCTGGGATTTCCACGTGCTGCTCTTCGGCTGCTTGTCGTTGATTCTCGGCTACAACCTGGTGATTTTCGACATCCTGGCCAAGCGCTTTTCCGTGGCCGCGGGTTTCGTCAAACCCAACGAATACCTTTCGGGGTTGGTGAGATTCTTCACCTTGGAGAAGGGCCTCGTGCTCGGCGTGCTGGTCTTGATCGCCGGTCTCGGCCTGGAGCTCAAAATCGTCTACGACTGGGCCCAAGGTGGCTTCGGCCAGCTGATGGCGGTACGCGGGGTCGCCCTGGGCATGACCGCCATGGTGCTCGGCGCCCAAACCGTCTTCGCGTCGTTCCTATTCAGCTTGACGTTGATCCAGAGGCGCTGACTTCTTGACCGCCACGACCAGGAAACACTTGGCGATCCACCAGAAAATCGGCAGCCGTTCCAATAAGGCGACCCCCAGACGGTAGTGCCAGGGCCCGCCGGCCATGGTCAGCGAGATGTCCGCCGGGGGCACCAGGTGCATGTCGAGCTCGGGCCGACGTTTGAACATCCGCCTCAAGCCCCAAAGGGTCGGGGCGTAGCTGGCATCCTCGTAGTCTTCTCCGCGACCGGATAGGCGCAGGTAGGCGTTGGCCAAGGGCAGGGGTAAATATCCCAAGAAGGGCAGGAAATAGTGATGCTCAATGGGCCACAGCTTGTTGGGCACCACAATGTAGATCAACCCACCGGGTTTGAGGCTACGGCTGATGCGCTCCAGGGAGTCGTCGGCATTGGGCAGGTGCTCGAGCACGTTGTCGAGGATCACCAGGTCGAAGACCTCCTCCTCTTCCAGCTCCTCGACGGAGCGGTGGAGGATCTCCACATGGTCCAATCCCGAGCTCTCGGCCAACCGCGCGCCGAATTCCGCCAGCGGCAAGCTGGGCTCGATGCCCACCACCTTGCGGCAGGTACGGGCCAGCTCGATGGCGGTGTGACCATAGCCACAACCGACGTCCAACACCGCCAGCTCCTCTGCGGCTAGGGACCGAAAAGGCTCAGTGGTCGCCAAGGCCTGTCGGCAGAGCTGCTCCGCCAGAGGTCCGCGGCTTTCCAGCATGGAGTCGCCGTGGGCATCGTATTGCGGCCGATGCTCCGTTTTCTGTTCTTGTGCCGATGTTTCCTGTGCGGTCACGCTGGATCCTTCCCATATCGCCCTGGACAACCGGATCAGCCGTCGGCGACCTTTTGGTATCGCGCTTTGGTGCCGGCCCAGTACACCCATTTCGGCGGAAGCAGCCAAGCGATTCGTTCCATCCACATCTGAGCCCGATCCGACGCGGTCATATGCCCCATCCAATGGAGCCGTTTGGTCAGCAGCGTCGCCTCCAGGGTCCGACGGATTTTTTGGGCTTTGACCCCTTGCTCATGTAGACGATAGCGCACCTGGGCCGACTCCAGGTTGGCAAAGTGAGCATTGGCGTGGGCCATGCGGCTCCAAAGCTCGTAGTCCTCCGCCGGCTCACCAGGATACCGATACCCACCCAGTTGCAGCGCTAGAGACTTGCGAAAGACCACGCTCGGATGGGAAATGGGATTGTGGCTGGCCAGAGCTCTGACGATATCCCGATGGGATTCCGGGAATTGACGGAAACCCAACAGCCGGCTGTGGTGGTCGATGACCTCGATTTGGGTGCCGAGCACATCGAGATCGGGATCTTGCTCAAGGCGCTTCTTTTGCTCCGCCAGACGCTCCGGCAGGGCGATGTCGTCCGCGTCCATGCGCGCAATCCAGGGGGCACGGGCGATCCTCAGCCCGCGGTTGAGCTGTCCCACCAAAGACGACCGACTCTCCAGCCGCAGCCATCGGATGCGAGGGTCCTGAACACCCTCCATGAGATCTTCGGCCGACGACCCCGGGCTCGGATCCTCGACCACAAGGAGCTCAAAATCCCCGAATGTCTGACCCAAGATGCTGTCCAAGGCTTCCTTGAAAATCCTCGGATCCGGTCGATAGACCGGCATCAAAACGGAGAAATACGGGGTGGTTTCGTGCATCAGCTTTCCGTGGAGCCCGGCGACATGGAACCGTCGGTTTCAGCAGCCGTCCGTTCTACAGTGTCGGGCGGCGCGGTCCGGCTCAGGTCCGTGGGATCCGAACGTAACATGTGGACCGCGGCACCTACACAGGCGTAGAAAAGACTCAGGCTGAAAATGGTCAACGACAAGGCCACCGCCCGAGACGGGGAGATGCCTTGGGCCCCGAGAAGGGTGACGTAGACCCCCTCGCGCACCCCGAGACCGCTGACCGTGATCGGCAAGGCGATGGCCAAGTAGGTCGCGGGCATGAGATAGCAGAAGTGGATCCACTCCACCTGCAATCCGAGACTGCGGGAAACCCAGAAACAACCCACGATGTTGAGCCCCAAAGCCAACGCCTGGCAGACCACGAGGGCGATCAGCGGCCCGGCTCCCATCCGGCGCAAAGCTCCCACGGCCTCCTGGAGCTGGCGTCCCAGGGATTCTCGCCGGGTCGGGGTCAATAAGAAAGGCGACACGGCGACGACGATCATCACCGCGGCGGCGATCCACGGCCACAGGCCGGCCAAACGCCCAAAAAGCCGGCCGAAATCCAGCTCCACCGCCGCCGGCAGGGTGACGGCCAAAGTACCGAGCACCATCATCAAAGCCACCGCCCGCTGGGCCGCCACCCCGAGGCCGACGTGGATCCAGCGTCGGGTACGGCGTCCGAGGTCGATCACCTTGAACACGTCGGCCCCCAGGCTGCTGGGCAGAAAACTGCCGACAAAGAGGGCTTCGAAGTGGGTGGCGGCGATTTGACCCCGCCGCACCTCGACCTTGAGGGCGGTCAAGCTGATGCGCAAACCCTCCGCCAGCGACAGATGCGCCAGGCCGAAAAGCGCGGCCGCGGGTAGAAACCACCGCCAAGAAATGCCGGTCCAGGCGGTCCAAATTTGCTTCGGATCCGCGTAGGTGAGAATCAGGGCCAAGAGCACCCATCCCACCACCCAGCGCCACCACCTGGCTATCCCCGAAGCCCGGGGGCTTTCTGAAGCCAGGGTGGTTTCTGAAGCCAGGGTGGTTCCCGAATCCGGCGGCCCAGCATGCTCGGATTTCACGGGAAGGGCCTCCGTCGCACCTTGCGCCTCACCATGCCGAACGACTCCAGCTCTTGGGGGGATACCCAGAGATAGTCCCTCCCTTTGATCAGCTGTCGGACTTGTTCTCGTTTCAGCTTATTGGCGGAAACGATGATCGGCCGATCGCGGAAGTAGGGATCGTTGCGCAGCAAATCCCAGCCGTACCACGAGCCTCCGCCGTCGATCAGCACCATGTCCGTATCCCGAGTCTCCAAGAAACGGGTGGCGTCCGCAAAGGGCTGAACGAAGGCGTGGACCTGAGCCAAGCGCACGGGTACCGCCAACATCACGGCTGCCAAAAGGCCCACGGTCACAAAGGCCGTCGCCCGACTCTGCCCGAGCGTGCTTTTCAGCTCCTTCCAGCCGTACACCGCCAACAACACCCAATTACCGAGCACCGGCATGAAGTAGCGGTATCCCCAGCCATGGCCTTGATTGAGCTTGAAAAACCAGTAGAAGACGAAGGTGAAGGCGGCGCTCAAGGCCACATCCTGGAGAAATGGGCTCATGCGCCGAGCTTTGAATAGGCCGAGCAACACCAACACGGCCACCACCGGTGCCTGCCAGCCGACGATCATGCTCAGATTCATGCCCTGATCCGCCCATTGCTGAAAACGCGGAAAACCCCAATCGTTGGCCATGGCGTTGACCGAGATGCTGCTCCGGGACCACCGCACCCAAGCCATCCAACCGTAGAGACCGGCGCCATAGGTGGCGGCCATCAACACCGACGGGATCCACCGACGTTTCAGGACCCACCGAAAAAGAAATGGGAAAGCGAAGAGCACATGCATCACGAATTGATGCAAGCCCATGGTCAGGAAGCCGAGAATCGCCAGGCACACCCAGCTCCATCGACGATCTTCTAGGTAGAGCCACATCCAAAGCAGGTTGAACACCAAGTGGGCGCTCATGGAGTAGAACGACATGCCGTAGACCAAATGCACGCTGGATGTCGCCAACAGGAGGGCGGCCAGCCATCCCGCCTCCTCGAGATCCGGAAACACCCGGCGAGCCACCACGGCCATCCACCACACCGCCAACCCTGCCAGGATGGGATTGAGCAGCATTTGGGGGTGAATCGCCAGGGTCGCCGCACGCATCAGGGCGTAGATCGGCAAGTAGAAAGAGACCCAATGCTGCTGCTCGGTGACCGTAACGAAGATCGGCGTGATGCCTCTCTCGAGCGGTATCCACTCTTCGGGCAGGGGAGCGGTGAGCTCGCCGTTGAGAAAAATCTGAGCCTGAAACTCGGCGCCGTATTCGTCCATGCTGAAGGGATGGCTGTGGTAGACGGTCCGGCTGCCGACCCAGCACACCGCGCAGGTCAGCAGCGCCAGACCCACCACCCAACGGGTGCCGAGGTAGAGCCCAGGCTGGGGATCGGGCTCGGACTGCCTATCTCGGTCCAACTTTCCGCGCACGAAAGCCGCGGCCACGGCGAGCATCAACACCAAGAGCGACACGAGCAAACCCCAATGCTCGTTGGTTTCGAAGAGGGCGTAGAAGATATTCAGCTTGTTACGGCTCGAGCCGAGCTTTCCGAGGCCGTAGGACCGGCTGTAGCTCCACAACCACCATCCCAGGACGTGGATCAGGGCGACCAAGATCCACGCGCTCGGCCAGGGCTTCAACCGGCGGAGCAGCGCTTTGAGGTCGATGCGGATTTCCTGGTTCAGGTTCATGGGTCGCGAAGCATGGATCTAGTCCAAATAGCCGAGACTCTTCAGCTGCTCCAACGTCTCCTCGTCCATTTCAGCTTCCGGCTCGACCTGCCCCGTCCGCTGCCAATCCAAGGCGCCGAAGACCACCTCGGTCTTGGGCTCAGCCCCCCCGCTCGGCTGGACCTGAACATCCACACGCCAATAGCCGTCTCGAACCTCAACCTCACCGAGATCCGCGTCCGTCTCACCCGAGACATCGGTGATCACGGTTTGCCCTCGGCTGTGGCGAATATAGATCTTCGGCCCGGCCTGATGGATGTTGAGCCGCCAGCTCGCTTGGTAGATGCCGTCCGGCACGGCGATCCTCAGGGCCAGCGGCTTACAGCTCGCTTCAGCCTCGCCGGTGAACCTTATCTTGCGTTGCCAGTCGTCGCCGGCTCCGAAATCCCAACAGGGCGGCGAAGCTCCGAGCGGGGTTTCAATCTCCCGTGCGGGAATATGCATGGCACCCACTTGCCCGTCGACTTTGCGACCGCTTTGCCGTTCGAGATAAGTCTTGATGAATCTCTTGAATTCCCGCGGCAGCTGGGCCCCGGAGGTCCGCACGAGGCCCAACGGCTCCTTCACAGGCCCGGCGTCCGACTCAGTGAGGCGGGAGATCTCTTGCCGCTCGTTGAGCATCCACGTCTGACCTGCGTCGCGATAGCCGAATCGTACGGCACGCCATCCCGCACGGAAGGTGTAGGCCACCCATTCGCGGGTGACGGGCTCGGAGCCCGGGCCGCCCAACAGGTTCTGGCCGTCCAGAAGGGCGCCCTCCGGGGGCTTGATATCGGTCAAACCGAGCAGGGTGGGCATCACATCAACGGTGCCGGTGAAGCCTCGGACCACCTTGCCCTCCGGCACTCCGTGGCCGAACAACAGCAGGGGTATGCGGTGCACCGCGTCCATGCCGAAGGTCGGAAAGGTGTGCTCGAAATGGCCGCCTTCCCCCATGGCATCGCCGTGATCGGCAGTGATCACCCCCACCACCTTGGTGCCGAGCCGGCTTTCGACCGATCTCATCAGCGCACCCACCTGGGTATCCAACCGGCGCAACGACGAGCGAGCCGCGCCCTTGAACGTTTCCACCAGGAGCGGGTCCGGGTCGGCGATGAATTTGGTGTCCTTGCGAGCCGGCTGCTTTCGCGCCCATTCCGCACGATTCCAACCCAGGGCTTCGAGGGAGAAGAGCTCGTCTTCTTCGGGTGGATTGTGGGGCGTGTGTGTGTCGAGAAAGTGGACGTAGAGGAAGATGGGCTCGCCCTCGCGATCACGATGCTCCTTCAAGACTTCCTGGGCTTTCGCCACCAGAGCCTGGGCATCGGCATAGGGCCCGGATTTCGGTTTGACGAAATGGACCTCCTGAAACGACGCTCCGAGCCGTGAGTCGGCGGAGGTCCAAGGGTGGGCGGTCACCATCACCGTGCGATAACCCGCGTCGGCCAGAAGATCGGTCAGCAGCACCAAATCGTCCTGCGGCACCTCGTCCCGGCGCCACCAAGGCTCGTCCTGCCCCGGCGGATAGTAGAGCAAGGACGGGGCATCGTAGCGGGAGGTGAAGAGCTGGGGCACCGATTGGCGGGTGGTGTGACCATGGCTGACGTGATGGTCGAAGCGTATGCCGCCGGCCGCGAGTCGATCCATTTCCGGCGTGGTGTCGTAGGGGTGCCCGTAGGATCCAAAGAAGTCGGCCCGCGCCGCGTCGAGCATCAACATCACCAAGTGGGGTCGTTCGGGATCCGGGGGTGGTCCACAGGCCGTCGCCAACACCACGACACAAAGAAAAGCCGACAGCCGAAGGCTCCTGCCGAGCCGGCAGAACGGGGTGTGGGGCAGCCATGGGCCTCTTCGTTTCAAGCGGGATCTCCGTCGTTTCGGCTCAGTCGAGATAACCCAAGCTTCTGAGCTGCTCGATGGTTTCCGGATCGAGCTCCTCGAGCTCCTCCGGTTGCAGGCTGCCCACCCTGAACAGCCGAAGGCTTTTGAGCTCCACAGGCCCCGATCCGGAGAGCGGCTCGACCCGAATCCGGGTCCGGCCCGTCGGCGCGGGAATGACCCCAAGCTTCAGCTCATCGTCACCGACGTGCTCGGACCCCACCTCCCAAGAGGCTCCGATCTCGGGCAAGCTCACCCGCAACCGGGTATCCGGATCAAATTCGCCCACCTTCCACCGTATCTCATATTCCTCCAACGGCACCTCGACCACCGCCTCGAACGGCCGGCAGCCGGCACCGTCCAGAGCCTTGAAGCGGATCTGCTTGCGCTCGCGACGCCATTCCGGGATTTGCCAACAACCCTCGGTAGACCCCAGCTCGCCCTGAATCTCCAGCTCGGACAGGGGCACGTTCATCGACCGGGCCATGGGCTCGAACGGTCGACCTTTTAGCCGGGCTCGAATCCCCTCCACCAGCCGACGAAAGGGCTCCGGCGTTTGGTCGGCCACGTCTCGCCATGTGCCGAGCTCTTGGAAATCAAAGCCACTGTCGTTGCGAAAAAGACTCCCGTCCTCGGAAAGCACCATCGAGGTGTTTTCGTCGCGGAAGCCCATGCGCGCCCGCACCCAGCCCATTCGGTGGACATAGGGCACCAAGCGACCGGATCTCGCCCGGGGATCTGCCATCAGCCGGACGGTCGAGCGACCGTCCACGGCGATGCCACCGGGGATCTCGAGACCCAGCAGATCGAGCACGGTGGGCAGCACGTCCACGGTTCCGGTCAAGCTTTCGACCACCTTGCCGGACGGCACGCCGTGACCCGACAGGATCAGCGGGATGTGATGCACCGCATCGGTACCGAAGGTGGGCAGGATGTGCTCGAAATACCCTTGCTCGCCGATGGCGTCGCCGTGATCCGAGGTGATCACGTGCAAGGTCGGGGCGTCGAGGGTGTCTTCCAGCCAGCTCTTGAATCGTCCCAGCTCCCGGTCGGTATAGGCCAGCGACGAGCGAATGGCGCCGTGATACGCCTCTACCAGCTTCGGATCGGGATCTTTGAGGACCTTTCGATTGCGGATGCCCGGCTGCTTCTTGCGCCAATCCTCGAAGGTCCAACCGAGCTCGTCGAGGGAGAAGAATGTATCGTTCGGCGGCCGCGGCTCGTGGGGGGTGTGGGTGTCCAACAGGTGAATGTATAGGAAGAGCGGTCGGTCCAAGCCGTCGGCGATGTAGTCCCCCAGGGCCTTGCGGGCGTGTTTGAACACCTGCTCGGCCGAAGCGTAATAAGACCGCCGCGGCACCTCGTAGTAGCTCTCGAATCCGCGGCTGAACCTGGACTCTTCGGTGGTCCAGGGGTGGGTGGTCACGATTTGGGTGGCATAACCCTGCTCACTCAGGAAAGGCGGCAGGAAGAGCATGTCTCGGGTCGCGACCTCATCCCGATCCCACCAGGGCATGTCCCACCCCGGCGGAAAAATCACCAACGGCGGAGCGTCGAGCCGTGAGGTGAAGAGCTGGGGCACCGAGCGCGCGGTAATGTGGGAATGGCTGTAGTGTCGCGCGAATCGTGTCCCTTGAGCGGCCATCCGGTCCATCTCGGGGGTGGTCTCGAAGGGGTGGCCGTAGCTGCTGAAAAAGTCGGCGCGGGCGGCATCGAGCAGATAGACGACCACCACCGGATGTGACGACTTCTTCGGTCCGCCGAGCCCACAGCCCAGCAAGCTCAAGACACCGAAGCACACGAAATACACACGGCTTCGGCGGAGAGCGCGTCGAATCACCGGCCACCGGGAGCCCTTGAGCCGAGCCCCGTCGGTCACGCGCTCTTTTCCTCGTGGTATTCCTCTTCAGTATTGACGTCCCACAAATTGCTCTTGTCGGTTCGTCCCTCGAGAATATTCTCCACCGCCATCATGGCGGTGAGCATGGAGTGATCCTGATTGTTGTAGCGGTGCATGCCGTTTCGACCCACCAAGAAGAGATTCTCGAAGCCGTCGACGAAACCCCGCAGCTCGTCGAAGCGGTCGTAGCTGCCGAAGTAGGCGGGGTAGGTCTTGGGCATTTTGATCACCACCGCGTCGCTGACCCTATCCGCCCGGATAATCTCGATCCGTTCCAGCTCGTCTTTCGCCAAAGCCACCAGGTCGTCGTCGCTTTTCTTCCACAGCTCGTCGGTGTCGTTGCAGAAGTACTCGAGGCCGATCCAGACCTTGGAGGAGTCGGCCACCATGTAGGGGCTCCAATTGTTGAAGATCTGCATCCGGCCCACCAACACGTCGGGTTCTTGGATGTAGATCCAATTGTCTTGGATCAACTGGGTCCCGGCTTTGTCCTCGTGGATCTCCAGATCGTCCAGGAGCAGGCCGACGGTGAGGAAATCGCGGTAGATCAGGCCATCGGAGATCTCCTGAAATTCGGCCGGTGCCGCCGGCTCCAAACCGCGAACGAGCTCTTTCATCGGCATGGTGGAGAAGAAATAGTCCCCTTCGAGCACCTGCCGCTCGCCGGTCTGGGTGTCGACCCACTTCACCGCCACCACCCGATCCCCTTCGGTCACGATGCCGTCCACCCGGGCGAAGGTGCGAATCTCGCCACCTTGCTCCACCACCCGCCGGGCCACTTCTTCCCACATCTGTCCAGGGCCGAGCTTGGGGTAGAGGAAGCGCTCGATCAGCGAGGTCTCCATGTCTTTTTGGGCGACGTCACTCCCGGATTTGGGCAACAGGGATTTGAAGAAATGCTTGAGCGCCGAGATGATCGACAGACCTTTGATCCGCTGGGCTCCCCATTCGGCGCTGATCTGATCGCAGGCGGTGCCCCAGACTTTTTCGGTGTAGGACTTGAAGAACGTCAGATAGAGCTCTTTGCCGAAGCGGTTGATCAGGAATTGCTCCAGGCTCTTCTCGTTGCGGATCGGCAAGGCCAAGCTTTTCAGATAGCTCGCACCGATTTTGATCGAGCGCAAGAGACCGAGGTTTGCCAGCGTCTGCAAGCTCAAGCTGATGGGGTAGTCGAAGAATTTGCGCAAATAGTAGATCCGCGACCGCCGGTTGCGCACCAACATGACCAGATCTTCTTGCTCTGGATCCACCACCTTGTCACCGGATACCTCGGTGGTCCGACGGTGATAGGTGATTTGCGCCTCCCCCTCGGACGAGGCTTCCAAGGGCATGATGTCCAGCCACCAATTCATCACACGATCGGACTTCGAGAAGAAGCGGTGGCCACCGATGTCGATGCGGTTGCCGTTGTGCTCAACGGTGCGGGCGATGCCGCCCATGTAAGAGCTCATCTCCAGCACAATCGGCTGGATGTCCGACTGCTTCAATAGCTCGTAGGCAGCGGTCAGCCCCGCGGGGCCCGCGCCGATAATGATCGCCTTGCGGTCGGACATGGGGTGAGGTCGACCTCCTTAAATAAAAACGGATGTGTTTCCGAGGCCGTCGGATCTTACCAGCCAAGTCGATGGTCGACAGCCCAGTGATCGTCGACAGCCCAGTGATCGTCGACACCGTTCGTGCGGAGCGGTTACCATCGATCCCATGCTCGCTTTGCCGAACCAGCTCTCGCCCCCTGCTCGACTGGCGATCCTGCTCTTATGCGCGGTGCTCGGCGGCGCCCTCGGCGGGCTCGCGGTCTTCGTAGCCGACCAGCTGCGTCTGTGGATTTTTGACGGCTATCTCGTCGCCGCCGGCTCGTACCTACCGCACTATTGGCGACCGGGCGCTACGTTGGGGCTGGTTTCCTTCCTGGTGACCGCCGGCTTCGACCGCTTCAAGCCGCCGGCTCATGCAAGAACGATCCCCCGGATAGCCCTAGACGGAGCTTTGATCGCCTGCGCCGGCTTGTGGGTATTTGCATTCATCCGTCATCACCTGGAGGTCTTCGGCCCGGTCGCGGACGGCTATTCCCACGAGCCGGCTTGGAGGCCGGCCCTGCTGTGCCTGGCGTTCGCCCTTCCCGCCACGGCCCTAGCGATCGGCCTGCGCAAGCTTTCTCACCTTTCCTGGCCCCCGGCCCTTTGGCTGGCGTTTCTACCCTTCGCCATCAGCGTGACGTTTCGGGCCCATGGCCGACGTGATGCGGGGGCCGCGTGGTGGGCCCTGGTGGTCGCGGCAGTCGTGCTCTCAGTGATCGCTCGCCTCGGACGTGGGAATGCCCGTCGGCTTTTCGCGACCGTCACGGCGACCCTGATGGCGGCATCCATCGCCGGTGCGTGGTCTCAACGTCCGACCTCGGCACTGGCACCGGCACCGACCTCGAATCCCCCCAACCTGCTGCTCTTGGTGGTCGACACCCTGAGGTTCGACATCTTCCAGCAGGTGGTGAACGAAACCCCGGAAGGACGCCGCTTTGCCGAGGCCATCAACGGCTCGGCTTGGTTCAGTCACACCTTGGCGACGGGACCATGGACCGCGCCGTCCATGGGTTCTGTGCTCACAGGTCTCTATCCCGAAGAGCACGGCTTCATCTCAGCCTCTGACCAGAGCAGCCACGCGGTCCGTCCCCTGACCGACGCCGCGCCCACCCTGGCGGAAAGGCTCCAAGAGCAAGGCTTTTGGACCGAAGCCGTGATCAGCAATCCACTGTTGAAGGAATCCAGCGGCATCTCTAGGGGTTTTCACAGATATCGAATTTACGCCGGACCTACGGGTCGGCTCACGGTGTTGGGCACTTTGGAACGATTGGGTTGGATTGCCGCCGACTACTACCAAAACGCCGACGTCGTGGCCGGCGCCTTTGAAAAGCGGCTGCCGAAAGCCTTGAACAAAGGGCGGCCGTTCTTCTTCTGGGTGCACTTCATGGATCCCCATGCGCCCCTGAAGAGGCACAGCTTGCCGTGGTTGAAACCGGGGAAGCGCAAGCTGCCGAGCCCGACTGTTTTGCTCTATCGGGACGAGGTGCGCTTTGTGCTCCGGGAGATCGCCGTCCTGCTGGAGCGGCTCAAAAAACAGGGCCTGCTCGACAACACCACCCTCTTATTTGTGTCCGACCACGGCGAGATGCTCTCCATGGATCAACGGTCGTCACCACCCCTGGCCCGTACAAAAGGCCACGGTCACGCTTTGCATCAAGAGCTCATGCACGTGCCGCTGGTGATCCGTCCCGCCGGAGGTCTGCCACAGAATCGTCGGATCGAAGCCCAGGCCAGTCTGGTGGACCTCCACGACACGATTTTGGATCTAGCGGAGCTCGACAACCCGCGGATCGGATTTGATCGAAAAAGCCTGGCACCTTGGCTGAGCCCAACCGCTCCAGAGGGGCCCGACGTCGCTCGGACCTGGACCTACGGCGGCTCGGTGCAAATCGGCGACCCCCAGCACGCCTTCGTCGTCGGCAGCTCAAAGCTCATTCTGCACGACGGACCCCGGCGGCCCGAGCTCTACGACCTCGAAACCGACCGCCGGGAGCTTCGGAATCTGGCCCAGGAACAACCGGAGCAGCTCAACCAGCTGCGGCAAAAGCTGTCGTTGATCCGCTCCCAGCTGCGTCCCGTGGAAGAGAGCGGTCCCTTGGTTTTCGACGACGAAACCCGCCGCCAACTGGAGGCCCTGGGTTATCTAGGCGGCAGCGACGACAACTGATAGATCGCCTCATCCACGAAACGCCTGGCACCTCTCACGAAACGCCTGGCACCGCGATGAAGCGCCTGGCACCGCGAAGTGCCCGGCACCGCAAAATCTGCACCGCAAAATCTGCAGCACCGAGCCGAACCCCTGATTCAGCGGTCCGTCAAACGGAAGTCACGGGGCGGAACAATATTGAGCGAGCTGGTAATACCCCTCTTGCCAGTTGATAGGAGTCTCGGCGCACGCCGGCTGCTGAAGGGAAGCACAGGCCTCAACCATGGGATAAGCGCAGACGTTGTCGACGGTCGTATCCCAAGCAGGACACGGACAGTCGAGTCGGCCGCCCATCGCCGTCAACTGAGACGAGTCGAGAACGCAGCTATCGGTCGCACACGCCTTGTATGCGTCCCACGCCAGACGTCGCTCAAGGTCAACATCGATGAGCCCCATGCGCCCGCCACCGTTCACGGAATCCTGCACGTAGTCGCTCCAAGCGAACCAGAAGGCGTGGGCGACTTCGTCCTCGCTGTATTGGCCGAATAGCGTATAAGCAGCCGACAGGTAGTCGGCCTGCACCGCCGCCGGATCGCCGAAACTCTGCAGGTCGACGAGTGGCACACCAAACTCAGTAATCCACAGCGGCACCGGCCGGGACATCAGATTGAGCACGTCGTCGATCGCGCTCTCCATGGTCTGCCCCTGGGGATACGCAGGCACCCCGGCGAGTCTTTTCCCGTAAGGGTGTACTGCAACGCCGTCGTAGGCCAAGGTTGCGTCGGTTTCGAGCTCGAAGAGGATCTCGTCGAAATAGTCCAACCAATTCTGCCCCGCCGGCCCGCTGAGAATTACCGGTTTCGAGCTGACCGTACGCAAAGCCGCAGAGCCCTGGCGGATCAAATCCGGGAAAGCGTTCGACGGGACGTCGGTGAGATCGGGTTCGTTCCAGAGCTCGTAAGCATCGACGTAGTCATCGTAGGAATTAGCAAATGACAGCAGATTGTCGGCGAATTGATCTTGGTACGCGTACCAAAAGCAATTGCCGGGAATCTGAAAGCGATCCGTCTCACATAAGGTATCGACGAAGGATTGCGAATTGAAGACGACGATCAGATTGATGTTGGCTTGATTCAACGCTTCGCCGAGGTTGCGGACCATCTCCCAGTTGCCCGCATAAACGATCGTCCGCACCCAGCGCACACCGAGCGCCTGCAGCTGCGCTACGGTCGGCGCCGAAACTGGCGGACCGTTAGCGTTGATGGCCAGCCCAAAGCAATTCAGGTTACGTGGACCACCATCGGCGCATGGCGAGCCGCCGATCGCCTGCCAACCATCGGGATCGCAGCGATACTGCTGGTTGTCGCCGCCGCACACCGTGTAGCCACAATAGGTCGAGTCGGGGTTGATCGCGTTACCCCAGTAGTCCGAGCCGTTGGTGCAGCGGCAACTCGGCGAAGGGGTCGCGCACGGCGAGCCGCCGCGCGACTGCCAGCCGGAGGTCGTGCACTCGTAGATCTGATTGTCGGCTCCGCAGACGTCGAGCCCGCAATAGGTCGACGCGGGATCGATTGCATGACCCCAATAGTCGGTTCCACCAGTGCATGTGCAGCTTGTCGGAGAGCCCGCGCAGGGGCTGCCGCCGCGCGACGCCCAACCTGTCGAAGTGCACTCATAGTTCTGGTTGTCGCCGCCACACACCGTGTAGCCGCAGTACGTTGAGGCTGGATTGATCGCGTTACCCCAATAATCCGAGCCGCCAGAGCATGAGCAGGACGGTGAAGGCGGCGGTGTGGAGCCGCAGCCACTCGGAAAGGAGTCTTGATAGTCGTAGTAGCCGCGCACCCAATCCGCGTCGCTATAAGACGCGTCGCCGTTCGGATCGCAATAACCACCGGGCCAAGTCATGCCACAGCCGGGGGTCGATGGCGCATGGTGGCAGAAATTGTCGAAACCGGCCGCCGAGCTGCACGGGCAGCTCTCTGATGCGTTGCAGCCATTCGGATACTGGCCCCGATATTCGTTGTAGCCACGCACCCAATCAGCGTCGGTGTAAGACGCGTCACCGTTCGGGTCACAATAGCCGCCGGGCCAGGTCATGCTGCAGCCGGCAGTCGAGGGCGCATGATGGCAGAAATTGTCAAAACCGGCCGCTGAGCTACACGGACAAACTGCGCCGGCCGTCGCGGGCAGCAGGAGGCAGGTGAAGGCAAGCACGGCGAGAGCTAAGATAAATCGATGCATTGTATTTCCTTGAGAACAGAGTAGACAGGTTTTCGGTAAGCGTACGCGTAAAAAGCATGTTTATTGACCAGTAATATCATCAGATGACCGCGAATAGATCAGCGACCTAGCTCAATCTGCACATTGTACTTAAAGAGAGACATATTTACAATTTTCGAAATAACGCCCTCAGTGAGTCCAGCAGACACGCTATGGGAGGCTCCGTCCAGGAGCCCGCCCCGCCGGCCCATAACGGGAAACCTGCGCAATACCCGCCGTAACAAAGTACCCGGCACCCACGATGAAGGGCACCACGATGAAGTGCCTGGCACCGCGAAATGCCCGGCACCGCGAGGTCTCCCGCCAGACCCCAAAAGACGCTCAGCGTCAAGTTTTTTGCCTCCACTGCAGAATTGGCGCTCTTTTTTCCGTCCTAGCTTCTAAGAAGCCCCGAAGTATGTCTTCTTCGGCCGCCAAACACTCTTAGGAGGCAAAACCATGGGACGCGAGCCAAGATACGTTCCCCCCAACAGTCTGCAACACGTTACCGACGTCACTTTTCAGAATCGTCCACTTTTACGCCCGTCGAAGGAGGTCAACGAACGCATTCTCGGCGTGATTGGGCGAGCGCAAAAGAAATACGAGATGACCATTTGCGGGATAGTCGTTTTATCCACCCACTGGCATTTTCTCCTTCGGCCCAAGGACGCCTTCCACCTGTCGTCCTTCATGTGCTTCGTTAAAACCAATGTTTCCAAGGAGATCGGCATACATCTTCTCGGCTGGAGAGGTTCCCTCTTCGGTGGTCGATACCACTCGTCGACTGTCTCTGACGAGGAGATCGCTCAAGTTGGCGTGCTTCGCTATCTCCTCGCTCATGGCCCAAAGGAGCTCTTGGTGGATTCCGTCGCGGAGTGGCCCGGAGCCCATAGCGCCGTCCCCACCGTCAAGGGCCAATGCATGGTCGGTGAGTGGATCGATCGCACCTCGTCCTACAGCGCCCGATCCCGACGGGGCGGATTGATCGACCTGAACGCTTTTACGATCGAGGAGAAGGTTGTGATCTCGCCTCTCCCTTGCTGGGAGCACCTACCCGAGTCCCAGTGGCGCGGGGCGGTTGGGGCTTTGGTCGACGACATCAACCGTGAGGCTGCTGTGATCCGACGGGATCTCAAGAAAACCAGCCTGGGTGTCACCCGAATCTTGGCCAACGATCCGGAGAAACGTCCGAATCACGTGGAAAAGTCTCCGAAACCTAGATTCCATGCCCGAGATCCGGCCGTCTATCGAGCAATGCTCAGCATTTGGCGTGAGGTGATCCAAAGCTTTCGAGAGGCCTCGGAGAAGCTTCGCTCCGGGATCCGAAGCGTGGCATTCCCAGAGGGGACTTTCCCGCCTGGGTTACCGTTCGTACCCTTCAGCGAAGAGACCCTCTTGGGAACTGGGTTGGTCCTGAACCGAGGTCAACCGACCTGCTGAAGCCAGGGTGTCGTCAGCTCTGCCGGAAGAGCCTCGAACCGGCCCCATTCCTCTTTGATTTCCGGGATCTCGTCCGACGATCTGTCGGACTAGGGAGAGGTACGCCTTGGAGCAGCACTCGCGACCCCGACTCGCAGGACGAACGAGCCATCAGCACAGATTGGGCCATTCACCCGTAGATATGCCTGGCACCCTTTCGAGGCTGAGCGCACTTGTAGTGCCGACTTTTTTGCTAAGTCATTGAAAACATTAGACCGGGCATCGTGAGCTGCGGAAGTTGGGCTAGGCACCGCCGTCAGCGAAATGCCCGGCACCTCTACGAAAAGCTAAGCCTCCCGCAGCAGACCCGTGATCTCGCGAGTCGACACCGCGATCGCCGGTGCCAGGCCTCCCAGCACACCGGTGAGCACCGCCAAACCCACTCCCAAAAGCAGGACCGGTGCCGTCAAAGTCAGCTCAAAGGTGATCTCACTAAAAGTGATGAAATTCGTCGTGCCGGCCGAAATCCCATTGAGCGGCAACGACAACACCACCCCCAGCAAACCACCGAAGAAACCCAGAATGGCCGACTCCAGCAAAACCGCCGTGAACGTGTGGCTGCGACGAAAGCCGATCGCCCGCAAGGTCCCGAGCTCCCGGCTGCGGTTGGAGATTTGGGAATACATGGTGTTGGCGGCGGCAAAGCACGCGCCAAAGCCCATGAGCACCGCCATCAGGGTTCCCAATATCTCGAACATCGCGGTGTTGGCGCTGGTCTGCTCTTCGTAATACTGCACCTCGGGCAACACCTTCGTCCGCCATCGCTGATCCCCTTCGATGGTGGCCACCAGCTGATCGGCGCTTTCCTTCGACGAGGTGCGCAACCGGATGGAGGACACCGCGTTCGACCGATTGAACGCGTTGCCGATGTCTTCGATGGCCCCCAGCACCTCCGACTCAGCGCCCCCGCCCCCGGCGGTAAACACGCCGACGACCTGAAAATCGATTCGCCCAAAGCGGACACTCTGGCCGATGGACAGATCCGGGAATCGCCCGGCCAGGTTGTCGCCGACGATGATCTCCCCCTTGCCGGGCTCGAAATCACGCCCTTCGACGATCTCGAACCCGGGCCGCACGTCTCGGGTCGTCGGCATGATGCCGCGCACCGTGACGTTGGACTCACTGCCGTCGGTGCGAGAAAAGATTTGCAGCACCACCAGCTCACCGGAGGCCAGGGAGCCCGACGGTCCCTGCTCGACCCCCGGCAACGCCGCGATATCGCGGAACACATCCATGGAGAAGCCGCTTTCGGTCTCGCTACGAGCACCGTCGCGCAGGACGATCAAATTGTCGGGGTCGCCGGTGGCGGAGAAGGCTTTTTCGAGACCCGCGGCCAGGGAGAACACCCCGATGAAAACGATCACCACAAAGGCGATCGACAACATGGTCATGAAGGTCGTGGCCTTGCGCACGAAGAGGCTTCGCAGGTTGTATTTGAATGGAATCTTCATCGTTTGCTCCTCGGCATTACGCCACTTTGCGAAGACCTTCGACGATATCGATGCGGGCCGCCGACCATGCCGGAAAGACGCCGGAGACGAATCCGATGCTCAAACCGATGAATAGGGAGAGCCCGAGCATGCCCGGCGTGGGCTGCATGGCGCTCAAGGCGGGGAAGAAGCCCTCTGCGGCCTTGGCGGCGAAGCCGATCAATCCACTGGCACCGGCGGCCCCGATCACCGCTCCCAGCACGCCTACCAACAGGCTTTCAGCCAGCACCAGCGTGGTGACCTGACCGCGCTGGAAGCCGAGCGTTCTCAGCACAGCCACTTCCCGCACCCGGTCCCGGGCTGCCATCGCCATGGTGTTGGCGGTGATGAACAGAATCGAGATCACAATCGCCAAGCCGATCGAGGAGAAAAGCAGACGGATATTGCCCATCATCTCCAAAAACGACAGGGCGAACGCCTCCTCGGTCTCCGCTCGAACCGGCGCCGCAGAGCTCTCGTACATGGCCTCGACGGTTTTCACCACCGCGGGCACATGCTCCGGCGAGTCGAGCTTGAGCCAATAGGTGCCGACAATGCCCGGGTTGCTCATGGCTTCTTCCACGTACCGACGATGGAAGAAGATCTGCTTCTCTTGGGCCAAAGCGTCCGGTTGCTCGAAGATGCCCCGCAGGGTCAGCTCCAGGTCCAGCGGGTAGATATCACCCTTGATCGTGATCACATCCCCCAGCTCCCAACCCTGTTTCTCCGCCAGGGACTTGCCGGCGATAAAACCAGAGCGGTCCGCCTCAAAAGCCCTTTGTTGCTCCTCACCCACCCTATACTCGGGAAAGACGTCGAAGAGGGTCTCCGGCTCGGCCCCGAAACGCGGGAAGAAATTCTCCGGCCGTTGATCTTTGTAGGTGCCGCCGAACCAATTCAGAATGGTCACTCCTTCCACGTGATCCACCGTTTTCAACCGCTTCTCGTAGGCTTCCGGCAGCTGGAAGGTCAGCGATACGGCGTGGCGGACCACCACCCGGCTATCCGACGAGCCTTGGGCGGACTCCATGGCGTCGAGCACCGCCCCGAGGAAGGTCAGAATGAAAAGGGCCAAACCGACACTGGCCAGGGTCAGGAATGTTCGGGTTTTGTTGCGCAGCAAATTGCGCCAGATGAGCTTGAGCATCTCGACCTCCTCACGCCGCCTCGGCGCCTACCAGCAGACCTTTTTCCAACCGAACCAAACGCTTGGCACGACGGGCGGCCCCCGGATCGTGGGTCACCATCACGATGGTCTTGCCGAAATCTTCGTTGAGCTGCTGCAAGAGATCGAGGATCTCGCCGGCGCTCTCGCTGTCGAGGTCACCGGTCGGCTCGTCGGCGAGCAGCAAGGCGGGATCGGTCACGATCGAGCGGGCAATGGCCACCCGCTGCTCCTGGCCGCCCGAGAGCTGACGGGGGTAGTGGTCCATGCGATCCGCCAGCCCCACCACCTGCAAGGCCGTCTCCACTTTCTGTCGCCGCTTGGCCTTGCTCAGCCGGGTCAGCGTCAGCGGCAGCTCGACATTCTCGAAGGCGGTCAGCACCGGCAACAAATTGTAGAACTGAAAGATGAAGCCGATGTGCCGGTGACGCCACCGGGCCAGCTTGCTGTCGCTGAGCTTCGACATATCGCTGCCACCGACCACGATCTTGCCGGCGGTGGGTTTATCGATCCCGGCCAGGAGATTGAGCAAGGTGCTCTTGCCGGACCCGGAGGGGCCCATCAGGGCCACGTACTCACCGGAGTGAATCTCCAAATCGATACCTTGAAGCACCTGAACCTCAAAGCTCTCCTTCTTATAAGTTTTCTCAAGGCCCGAAACCTCGACAATCACTTGCTGAGACATGCTCGTATCTCCCCTATCGCCTGATGATCGGCTTCCGCCGCTGATTGCTCTCTCCAATCCGTAAATCTCTAGTCGCCGGCTTCCTTGACCTGCTGTCCGTCTTTGAGATCCGCGACCTCAGAGACCACCACTCGATCTCCGGCCTTCAAACCCGACAGCACGACCCGCTCGTTGCCTTCGCTTTGCCCGAGCTCCACGGCACGCAGCTCGAGGACGTTCTTGCCGAGCACGAACACCCGATTCTCCCCACCACGCTTGAAGACCGCGCCGGACGGCACGTAGAGCACCGGCTCGGCTTCCAAGGTTTCCGCCACGGTGCCCTCTTCGAGAAAGGTCACTGTACAGCTCATATCCGGCACCAGCCGCTCGTCGCGATCATCGATCGTGACCTTGACCTGAACCACCGCACGCTGCCGATCCGCGGTCGGAACGATTTGCCGCAGCCGCCCCCGATAGGCCTTGTCCGGCACCGCGTCGACCTTGATCGACACCGGTTGCTCGCGCCGCAAGCGGGCGATATAGCTCTCGTTGATGTCCGCTTCTATCTCCAGGGACGTCGGGTCCGCCATGCGCAGGATGGCGCCGGTGGACTGCTGGGAGGTGAAGCCGCCCGGGGCGACCATTTCGCCCACCTCGACGTTTTTCTCGATCACCACACCGTCGATCGGCGCGTAGACCCTGGCGTATGCCAGCTGGGCCTCGGCCGATTCGAGCCGCGCCTTCGCCAGCTCTACTTGAGCAGCCACCACATCGGTTCGAGTGGACGCGGCGTCCAGCTCCGCTTGCGCCGAAACCCCCGCCTCGACCAGGCGGGTCAACCGAGCTTGCTCGCGTTTCGCATCCGCCAGCTGAGCCTCAGCTTCCAAGATAGCGGCCTCGGCTTGTGCCCTCGATGCTTCCAAATCGTCACTGTCCAGAACGGCGATCAGGTCTCCCTCTTGGAGGGTATCCCCTTCATCAACGTCGATCTGCAGAATGCGACCGACGATCTTGGCCCCCACTGCCGCCCGCTTTCTGGCATAGGTATAGCCCGTGGCGGTGAGCACCGTGGACTTTTGGGTCGGGGTCTCCATGCGCACCGACGCCGTTTCCACCTTCGGCAGGAGAAAAGAAAGCGGCACGTAAGCCCAGGCCCCGTAGCCCGCGGCGACCAATAGGGCCAAGCCCAACAACCAACCCAACCAACCCGCGCTCCTGCGTTCTTCGAGCTCTTCCGGATCCATCCTCAAGACGGAGAGATCCGGCCTACCGGAACGATCGTCACTATCTGCCATAGGAAGTGGTTCCTTATTCAAAAGCTCACATTCAACCCACGCCCAAAGAGGGGGCGCGTTGTATTCATGGGTCTTACGCTCAGCGGTGAGCCGTGTTCATGCCGTTCGGTGAACGGAGGTTGTGCCTCGGTGAACGACGCTGCTAGCCGGAAATCTCCGGGCAGGGACAGGTAGATACTGGTCTGGATGCTATCCGATTCGCCAAGTCGACAGACGCGGAAGGAGGGCGGGCCCGACGATAAGGGCTCAGACGCCGCGGGTTTCCGGGCTCCAGATCAGCTTGTGCATCTGGAGCTGCAGCCGCATGGGAAACCGATCTCGCAGGATCCAGCCTGCCAAGGCTTCCAAGTCCACCGTGCCGTGGACCGGCGAAATATGAACCGGGCAGATCTCGCCCAGCTTGCGATCCCGAACCAGGCCGGCGGCCCATCGGTAGTCGTTCTCGTCAGCGATGACGAATTTAAGCTCGTCGGTGGCCCGCAAGACGTCCAGATTCGGCCAGTGGTTGGCCTCGGACTCGCCGCTGGCGGGGCATTTGACGTCGAGGATTCGGCGCACCCGCGGGTCGACGCGGGAGATGTCGACCCCGCCTCCGGTTTCCACCAACACCTCATAACCCGCGTCGCAGAGCTCGGTCAGCAGGGGAAAGGCTCCGGGTTGAAGCAACGGCTCGCCGCCGGTCAGCTCCACCAGCGGACAGCCGTGGTCGGCCACTTGCTCGAGGATTTGATCCCGGGTCATCCAAGAGCCTTCGTAGAAGGCGTATTCGGTATCGCACCAGGTGCAGCGCATCTGGCAGCCGGTCAGCCGCACCAGCACGCACGGGCGACCGGCGAAAGTGCTCTCACCCTGGATGGAGTAGAAGATCTCGTGGACCTTGAGGCGATCCTCCACCGGCAAGGCGGCGACCGGGTCCACCGGCCGCTTGTCGGAAGAGCGTTCGTCGGAAGAGATCATGTCCTGCTCCGCTGGGAGGCGCGGTCCGTGAGTGCGATCAAGCTTCGTAGATCGCGCAACAGCTGTCGTTTTCCCACAGCTCCACTTTGGCGATTTCTACCCGACCGGCCGCGGTCTCGTCTTTTGCCAGCCGCTGGGCGACCTCGGTGAAGATGTACTCGGATAGGTTTTCCGCGGTGGGATTGCGCTCGTCGAAAGGTGGCAGGTCATTGATGACCCGGTGGTCGAACGGCCCGACCACCTCGTTCATCAGAACCTTCAAACGCGCGAAGTCAAAGACCATGCCGAGCTCATCGAGGGTCTCCGAGCGTAAAAACACCCTCGTCCGGTAGTTGTGACCGTGTAGATTGCGGCATTTTCCGGGATGGTCGGGAATGTGATGTCCCGCGGCGAATTCGAATTCTTTGAATATGGTGTAAGGCACCCTAGGGCCCCCATGAGCTTTTTTCACTGGAAGCAATCCATTCGGACCTACCGCCCGAACAAATATCTGCGACGCCGGTGACCTCGCGGGTCACCGCACGAAGCGAACACGAGACTCTTCAGGATTCTCTCCTCCCCCGCGCTTTACTCTCAAAGAGCGCGGGGTGTTTTTTGTGCCCACCCAGCGAAACCGAAACATCTGCGGTGGCGACCCGGGCCGCCCCTCAAAGGCCTGCGCCGAGCGGCCAACCGCGGAATTCACGATCAGAGCAGCTGACGCAGCACGTACTGCAAAATGCCACCGTGGTGGTAATAAGCCACCTCTTGAGGGGTGTCCAACCGAACCACGACTTTAAACTCGGTCTTGGTTCCGTCGTCGGCGGTGGCAACCACGTCGAGCTTACGCCCCCCCTCGAACTCTCCTTCCACCAAGCCGGCGATACCTTCGATGTCGATCGTCTCCCGGCCGGTGAGCCCCAGGCCCTCCGCGGTGGTGCCGGGCTCGAGCTCCAGGGGCAGCACCCCCATGCCGATCAGATTCGACCGATGGATGCGCTCGTAGCTTTGGGTGATCACCGCCCGAATGCCCAGCAGCCGGGAGCCCTTGGCGGCCCAATCCCGCGACGAGCCGGTGCCGTATTCCTTGCCGGCGATCACCACCAGCGGCACGTTCTCTTCCTGGTATTTCATCGCCGCGTCGTAAATCGACATCGACTCGCCGGAAGGAATGTGCTCCGTATAGCCGCCCTCGATCTCCGGCACCAATTTGTTGCGCAGTCGCACGTTGGCAAAGGTGCCGCGCATCATCACCTCGTGGTTGCCGCGCCGGGATCCATAGGAGTTGAAGTCCCGAACGTGGACCCCATGGCTGGTCAGATACTCGCCGGCGGGGCTCTTCAGCTTGATGGCACCGGCCGGTGAGATGTGATCGGTGGTGACGGTATCGCCCAAATAGGCCAGCACCCGGGCGCCGTGGATGTCCGACGGAACGGAGGGCTCCCGATCCATGTCGGTGAAGAAGCTCGGCAGACGCACGTAGGTCGAATCCGCTTGCCAATCGAAAGTCGAGCCTTTGGGGGTCGGCAGCGCCTGCCACTGCTCCGGACCGGTGAAGACGTCACGATATTCCGTCTCGAACATTTCCGCTTTCAAACAAGCATTAACCGCCGCGGCGATCTCGTCATTCGAGGGCCAAACATCTTTCAGATACACCGGGCCGTTTTTGCCCTCGCCCAGCGGCTCGTTGTAGATGTCGATATCCACCCGGCCGGCCAGGGCGTAGGCCACCACCAGGGGCGGCGAAGCCAGGTAGTTGGCGCGCACATCGGAGCTGATGCGCCCTTCGAAGTTGCGGTTGCCGGACAACACGGACGTCGCCACCAAGCCGTTGTCGTTGATCGCTTTGGAGATCTCGGGCCGAAGCGGTCCGCTATTGCCGATGCAAGTGGTGCACCCGTAACCCACCACGTGGAAGCGCAAGGCTTCCAGGTGGTCCATGAGATTCGCTTCCTCCAGGTAGCGGGTCACGACCTTGGAGCCGGGGGCCAGGCTGGACTTGACCCACGGACGGGTCTGCAGACCCAGCTCGTGGGCTTTCTTGGCCACCAAGCCGGCCGCCACCATGACCGACGGGTTGGAGGTATTGGTACAGCTGGTGATCGCCGCGATCACCACCGAGCCGTGGTCGATTTCGAAGGTCTCGCCGTCCATGGTGACCTGCACCGCGGTTTTCTCCGCCACCGCCGCGCCACCGCCCTCGTCCGCCGCGGACGACACTCCCTTGAGGCTGTCGAGCTGGGACTCGAAGGTGGTGTGCACCTTGGATAGGAGGATGCGATCTTGAGGCCGCTTCGGGCCCGCGAGACTCGGCTCGACCGTGGAGAGATCCAGCTCGAGCACATCGGTGTAGATGGCTTCCGGAGTCGACGCGGTGTGGAAGAGACCTTGCTCTTTCATATACGCCTCAGCCAAGGCCACCTGCTCGGGAGAGCGGTTGGTGAAGCGCATGTAGTCGAGGCTCACCTCGTCGACGGGGAAGATGCCACAAGTGGCGCCATATTCCGGCGCCATATTGCTGATGGTGGCGCGATCGGCGAGCGGCAGATTCTCCAAACCGGGGCCGAAGAACTCGACGAATTTGCCCACCACACCGCGGGCGCGCAACATCTCGACCACCCGCAACACCAAGTCCGTGGCCGTGGCCCCTTCCGACAGACGACCCTTGAGGCGGAAACCCACCACCTGCGGAATGAGCATCGAAATCGGTTGGCCGAGCATGGCCGCCTCGGCTTCAATGCCGCCGACGCCCCAGCCGAGCACACCGATGCCGTTGATCATGGTGGTGTGGGAGTCGGTGCCGACCAGGGTGTCGGGGTAGGCGAAGGGGTTGTCTCCTTCGCCGGCCATCACCACCCGGGCGAGATACTCCAGGTTGACCTGGTGCACGATGCCGGTGGCCGGGGGCACGACTTTGAAATTCTTGAAGGCGTTTTGGCCCCAACGCAAGAAGGCGTAGCGCTCGTAGTTGCGCTCGAACTCGCGCTCGGCATTGATCAGCAGCGCCGCCTCTTTGCCGTATTCGTCGACCTGCACGGAATGGTCGATCACCAACTCGGCCGGCTGGAGCGGGTTGATCTTCTCCGGATCGCCACCCATGGCGACCATGGCGTCGCGCATGGCGGCCAAATCCACCACCGCGGGCACGCCGGTGAAGTCTTGTAGCAGGACCCTTCCGGGCATGAAAGCAATCTCTACGCTCGGCTCGGCATCGGGATCCCAATTCGCAACCGCTTCAATATCACCGGCGTCGACGGCACCACCGTCCTCGCGACGCAGCAGATTTTCGAGCAAGATGCGGGTTGCGAACGGCAACCGGGACAAATCGTAGCCTTGGTCGGCCAGGGCAGGCAGACTCGCGATGCGGTAGCTACGGTCGCCGACCTTCAATTCCTTAAGCGTAGAGAAGCTATCCTTCATTCTGGACCTCGTCTGGAGCTCACGTTGGGCGGCGAGGCCTGACTCGGCGCCGCACCGTGGCCGGGGATATTTGACGTAAATTGAGTCTTTGGACAGCCGTTGGGATCGACAATTCAGGGATGGCTAGAGTCCGAATCGATGGCTCCAGAGACACGGACCCAAAGACTATCGAAAAACGGCCTTCCAAGGAAGACCGCTAGCCCATGGCGAGCCGATGTCGAGAGCACGACCGCTCAGAATTTAGCGACCGGCTCCAGCCAGGGCTGTTAAGATAAGAGGCCTATGTCTGACACGAGCACCTTAGACACACCCCTCCTGCTCCTGGCCATGCCCCAGGTCCACGATCCCTGTTTCCATCGCAGTGTCGTCTTGCTGGTTCGACACGAGCAAGAAGGTAGCCTGGGATTTATCGTCAACCGACCGACCGAGCTCAAAATCGGCGAGATTCTCGAAGATTTAGAGGTCGATTGGGTCGGTGACGAAAACTCGCCGGCCTACTTTGGAGGGCCCGTCAATCCTGAGCTCGGCACCCTCGTGTACCTCGAACGGGAGCTCGAAGACGACGAGCTACCGGTGAATCCTCAAACCATCGGTGATTTGGACGAGGTCTCCCAGCTGCCTCCCGGATCCTTCCGCCTATTTCTCGGTTATGCCGGTTGGGGCGAAGGTCAGCTCGAGCAGGAGCTGCTACGAAACGATTGGCTGATCGCGCCGGTTCAACGCCGGCTGATCTTTACGGATTCGCCCGATTCCGTCTGGCGCAACGCTTTTGAATCGGTGGGGGTCAATCCCGACCTGCTGGCCTCTTATAACCACGACGGCTCGGACGTGAATTGACGCCCTGAGGAGGGCTTTCCCCATGAAAACAGCCATTGTCACCGGCGGCAGCGCCGGTATTGGTGAAGCGACGGTACGCCGACTTCACCACGACGGGTTTCGCGTGATCACCGGCGCCCGCCGGCTCGACAAGCTCGAGCACATCACCGGGCCCCTCGACCACGCCACCGCGCTCTCCCTCGACGTCACCGACCCGGATAGCATCGATCGTTTCGTCGCCGACGCCGTGGCTGCGGCCGGAGACGACGGCATCGCGGTGTTGGTCAACAATGCCGGGGCGGCCCTGGGGTTGGAATCCGTGGCCGAGGCGCGGGAGGATCTCTGGCAGCGCATGTTCGAGCTCAACGTCATGGGCGTGCTGCGCATGACCAAAGCTCTGCTTCCCCAGCTGATCGCCTCCGGAGACGGCCATATTTTGAACGTCGGCTCCATCGCGGGATTCGAGACCTATCCCGGCGGCGGCGGTTATACCGCGTCCAAGCACGCCTTGCGCGCGGTCACCCGGACCTTGCGGATCGAGCTGCTCGGCAAGCCCGTGCGGGTCACGGAGGTGGCCCCGGGGCTGGTGGAAACCGAGTTTTCCCTGGTGCGATTCGAGCAAGACGCTAAACGGGCCAAGGGCGTTTATTCGGGCATGCAGCCGCTCACCGGCGAGGACATCGCCGACTGCATTGCCTGGGCGGTCACCCGGCCGGCCCACGTCAACATCGATGAAATCCTGGTCCGTCCACGGGCCCAAGCCACTGCCACCGCGGTTTACCGTGAGCCGACTAGCTGACCGAGGGTAGGAGAGAACATGGATCCCGAAAAGATGAAGGCGGCCTACCAGCGATTGGAAGCTCTTGACGAACGGCTGAGCTACAAGATTCGCCCAAAGAGCGGTTATACCCAGCCGAGCGCCGACCAAATCAACGCTCACCTCACCGATGTGGCCAACTACACCCTCGAGCTTAAAGACATCGTCCGCGACCTGATGCTCGCCTTCGCCAGCCGCAAGACCTAACGACGATCACGATCAGCTCAGCCCGGAAGAGCCGAAGCCGCCGCTGCCGCGCTCGGTCTCGGGCAGAGCATCGACCACTTGCCATTCCACGGCCTCGACCCGGGCGAAGACGACCTGGGCGATGCGATGTCCCCGTTCGATGACGAAAGGCTCGGGGCCGTGGTTGATCAACAACACCTGGACCTCACCGCGATAGTCGCTGTCGATGGTGCCCGGGCTGTTGAGCACGGTGATGCCGTGGCGACGGGCCAGACCGCTGCGGGGCCTTACCTGAGCTTCCCAGCTCGCCGGCAAGGCCATGGCGAGGCCCGTGGGGATTGCGACGAAGGACCCGGGCACTAGGGTGACCGGCTCGTCGACCGCGGCACGCAGGTCGAAGCCGGCGCTGCCGCCCGACGCACGTTCGGGCAGGGGTAGGCCCCGCCCGTGGTCCAGGATTGAAATCAGCACGCCCATACCCTGATCTATCCCTTGGATTGGATCGGCGGTGCGCCGTCACCCCGAATGTCCGGTCGGGTCGTGGGAGATGGGGGAGCGTTCAGATCGCCGCCGCCACCGCCCGGATTGTTGGGGTTCGGTTTCTGTTGCTTCGGCTCGCTCGATGGCTGGGGCGTTTGGGGGACCACCCCTTCGGGCCAATTACCCGTGATCTCCCAGGCCAAAAACGGCGTCAGCAACGACGGATTCGCGGGTCCACCCTGCTTTTGGGTGGCGTAGAGCTCGACCGTGAACTGCCATTCGTTGAGATTTTCTTTTCCCAGAAATCGCAAGACCGACTCCTCGGACATCGCCGCGTAAACACCCCGGATCTGCATGTTTGAAGGGGGTGCGCCGAAGGTCTCCTCGGGGTCGGCCGAGAGAATGGTGCCGGGCGCCTCACCACCTCGCCCTTGGTCGAGCTCGTCATCCTCACCGAAACCATCGTCTTCGCCGAAGCCGCCACCCAGCTCCTGCGGCTGACCGGGCTGCCCCTGTTGACCTGGCTGACCTGGCTGACCGGGCCGCAGCCCCGCCGGCACCAATCCCCAGCGGCCGTCCTCGCGCATGGGGTTTTCCCACAGCCGCCGGATACATCGAGGCTCGACCTCGATCAACTCCTTGAGCTGGTTCGGATATCGGTTGTAGCGGGCCTGAAAAACCCGGATCGCCTCGGCGTATTGCATGCCGCGGAAGATCAGCTCCGCCTCTTTATCCCGTTGGATTTGATGGCTCCACACCGGCAAGCTGGACGCCACCCAGATGTTGAGCAGGGTCACCGCCACCGTCAGCACCACCAAGTTGTAGGCCCGCCGGCTCCCTGGTGCACGAAACGACAAGTCCGAGACGCGGCGTCTCAAACGCGTCAGGCGGCCCTGCGGCGTCATCCCGTCACCCACGACGTCACCACTCGGAGTAGGGCTCGCCTTCGAGGGAGCTTTGGGTCGACTTGGAGTAGACGTCGATGATGCCCGCGGCCGCGCCACCGTCGATGAAGTCCGATTCGACCGCCCCTTCTTCGGCGCCTTCCTGATCGTAGACCAAGCCCCAATCCTCCGATTCCATGATCGGATCGATGGGCACGTTGCGCAGATAACCCTCCTCGACCAGCGCGTCGAGGGACGGCGGATAGACCCCTTTGTCGCCATAGTGCTGATCGATCACCTCGCGCAGAGTGCGCAGATTCGTTTTCAGCACCGCTTCTTTGGCCCGGCGTGGGGTGTTGATCATGTTCGGCATGGCGATCGCCGCCAAAATGCCGATGATCGAGATGACGATGATCAGCTCCAAGAGGGTAAATCCTCGGCGACGCGATGCGACGTTTTGGCTGGGCGCCGGCACCAAAGAGCTGGGGTGGGGATTGGGAATCATGGGAATACCTTTTCGCTCGCGGCTCACCACTCGGAGTAGGGGATGTCGTTGAGACCGATGCCGCTCGACAGGGAGTAGACGTCGTATACGTTCTCTCCTCCCCACGAGCTGGCGTCGAAATCGTCTTGATAGCTGCGCAAGCCCCATTCCGCTTCACCGGTCATGGGATCGATCGGAATCCGACGCAAGAACCTTTGGTTTTTGTCGATCTGGCCTACCAGCTCGACCCCTTCGACCAAGATTTCGAGCTCGGCGGGATAACCCTCGGTGCCGAGCTCCACCGGTAGAAGCCCGGCGTCGCTGAAGCGCTTGTAGTCGTCGATAGCGTTGCGCATTTGGCGCAGAGCTTTTCGCAGCTCGATTTCCTTCTGGCGCCGGACGGTAAATCTAGCGACCGGGAAGACCGTCAAGGAAAGTATCGAGAGCAGGGTGCAGACCACCAACAGCTCCGTCATGCTATAACCCGCCATCGCGCGACGCTTGCGAGTCATTTGATTCAAGACGGTCATAGCTTGGGTCCTAGGCTCATGGAACGGATGGTGAAGAACAGATGCCGGCTGCCGGCGCACTGTATTTGCCGGAGCAAAGGGCGGCCGCGGCCGCCCTTTGCTTTCAGTCCTTTTACGTAATCGGGCCCCGGAGCGTTAGTTCTCTTCCTCGTCGTCACTCTTCTTGAACGGATCGTCGAAACCGGACGGCGCCAAGTCCACCCCTTGGGGGGCTTCCTCGACCGGCTCCTCAGAGCCCTCGTCACCGGCGTCTTGGAGACCTCGGGGAAGAGAGCGTAGGCGCTCACGCAAACGCTCGCGGACTCGGGTGCGGGCATCGGCATCGCCGTCGAACGGACCTTCGACATCCGACTCGACCCGCGGGCTACCGCCCCGGAAGGTGATGTTGCTTTCGGTGCCGACCCAGATGGGCAGCAGGTCGTTGCGCTCGATGGACGCCCGACGGATCACGTGCGGGGTCAAGGTGAGCACGATGTCGGTCCGGCGACGCTCGTTGGAGACGTTGGTGAAAAGGCGGCCGAGCACCGGAATATCCGAAAGGCCCGGAATGCCCGACTCCGATTGGGATTCCTCGGCGCGGATCAAACCGGCGAGGAAATTGGTCTCGCCGTCGCGCAGGCGGATATTGGACTCGATGGTTCGGGTTCCGATCACCGGCTGCTGCTGACCGCCGGAGCCGGTGACGAACGAGGTGATGTCGGACACCTCGACCTTCACCTTGAGGGAGACCTCTTGGTTGTGGTGAACCCGCGGCTCGAGCTCAATCTTGATGCCGACCTCTTGGTATTGAAAGGAGGTCACCGGGACGATGTTGCCGCCCACCGTATTCGAGGTGTTGAAGGTGGTGGTAGGAATCGGCACCCGATCACCGATCACCAACGAAGCCTTCTCGCCCTCGGTGATGCGCAGCTTCGGCTGGGCCAACGCTTGGGCGTCGCCGGCGCTTTTCAGGAAATCGAAAAGGAAGCTAGGCACGGTGAGCACCCAGTTGTTCTGATTCAGATACTGCAGGTCGGAGATGCGCAGGGGCACATTCTCACCACCGAGGTCGAGGCTCGAGCTGATGCTGTTCTCCGACAGGCTCAAACCCAGATCCTGCAATTTGTTGGTGTTGATCTGCAGCAGCTCGACGTCGACCACCACCTCGGCCTTGGCCTTGTCGTTGGCCAGGATGATCTGCTCGGCGACCTTCACCTTGTCGGCGGTGTCGCGCAACACGATGGCGTTGAGCTGCTCGTTGGCGGCCACGTGCTTGGCACCGATCAAGCTGCGCACCATGGTCATCACGTCCTTCACCTCGGCGTTGTCGAGGAAGAAGGTCTGGATGACTTGGTCTTCGTAGTTGCGACGATTCTGCGGTGTGTCGTCGGCGATGATGATCGAGTGCTCGTCCAACACCTTGTAGAAGTGGCCGACGGTGCGCATCAGGATTTCCAGGCCACCTTGAGCGGTCACTTCCTTGAGCTCGATGGAGATCTCTTGGTCCTTCAGCTTGGGATCGAAGAGCACATTGACGCCGAACGCCTTGCCCAACGCCCGGTAGATATCCATCACCGACGCGGGCTTGGAGAAGATCAAATCGATGGGGTCGTCGGAGCGCGGGTTGAGGATCGGCGGCTGCGCCCGCGCGCCTTCCACCCCCTCCTTCATCTCCGCGATGGTCTGGATGCCCTCTCCGCCTTCGGCCAGGGCTTTCATCTCGTCGACCACCCGGCCGAGCTCGGCCTCGGCAAATTGATTCGTGGGGTCGAGCTCAATGGCTTGGCGATATTCCACCAAAGCCCGCTCCAGGACACCGGCGTTGTGGAATTTCTTGCCCCTCTGGACGTGCTTTTGCGAAGCCTGGATCTTGGCCCGCATCAACGCGGCGCGATAGGCGATGTTGTCCGGGTCCTGACGAACCGCCTCCAGGTATCTGAGGACCGCTTCGTCCCAATCTCCGGTCTGCTCCGCGGCTTGGGCCTGGCGGAAATGGCCTTGGGTGGCACAGCCCGAGATAAGGACCGCCATCAATAGTGCCGAAAGTGCGCCGATCCACGGCCGCACCGGTCGTGCGTTTCGCATGCTTCTCAATCTCCTCGCTCCCTCGAGCGAATCCAAGGGACCCACGATCAGCGCTCGCCGATCTCGATTCGGGTCGTTTCGTCTTCTGGAAAATCGACGAAACGAAATTCCACCCACTGAAGGCCTATTTCGTTGACGATGAATTGATCCTTGATCACGTCCTCGTGCAACGCATTGATGATCTCTTTGCCGTCTATCAACACCGCGATTCGGCGATCCTCAGGGCCGAAAATGCCGAGCAGGTCCAGATCCACCGGCGGCGGTCGACGAACCGGCGGCCCCGGATCCACCACCGGCGGCGGAGGGGGAGGGGGCACATACGGCGGAGGAGGGGGCGGTGGGGGCGGTGCCACCCGACGTTGACCGTAGCGGAAAATATTCCGGTTCGGCTCGTAGGTGGCAGCCTCGGCGTTCAGGTCTTCCAGCTTGACCATCACCACGGGTCTTTTGGTGATTCGCTTGGTTTTGGCCACCCTCTTACTGGCTCTCGATTGCCCAGCCTTCTCACTGGTCCAACCCTTCATCGCCGGCAAGACGAACCGCCAACCGACCACCAGAAGCAAAGCGATCAGCAGAAGATTGAGCATCTTCTTTTGTTGCTCGGGGCTGCCCAGCCCGCCGCCTTGTCTCATGTTTCTTCGTCCTCTTCAGGCGTCGACCCGTTGTCGCCTTCCGGCAAACCTTCTGTCGACAGCTCTTGGCTCGGCAAAGCTCGTGTCGATTCTTCTACGCTGCCCGGGCTCTCCGCATCTAGGCTTTCTTCGCCCTCGGGATCTTCTTCGTCGTCGATGTCTACCGACAGCTCCATCGTCGGATCGAGGGCGGTGCCTTCGGTGAGCACCTCGTTGGCCAGCTCCAGGGATTCGGCATCGTTCTGGGCAAACATGGTGGAGGCACCGAAGCGCAATTGCAGGCGCGCGTCGCGATCCCCTTTGCCACCGGCCAGCTTCACCGATTCCAGGGTCAGAAATTGATCGGTCAGCTCCAGAAAGTTGATGAACGTCCGGAGCTGGTCGTAGGTGCCGTCGACGGAAAAGCGAATTCCCAGTCGATTGAGCTCGTAGGCGTCGATCTCACTACCCGGGTAGGAAAAGCTCCGCGGATCCAAGCCGGCTCGCCGAGCGAGGGTTCGAATTTCCCGAAGCACCCGCGTGAATCGCTCACTTTCAGTGGCGAAGTGATCTCTGTACAAGGTGCCGACCTGGCGGTCCTGCTCGGCGACTCGTTGCAGGAATTCCTCTGCTCGCTCCACCTCCGAGCGGTGGCTTTCGAGCCTCGTCGCCCGATTGCCGTAGCGATCTTCCAACTTGTCCAGCTGGCCCGCATAGGTCGCCTGGTAGTAGAAGATCCCACCCAGGCAGAGTGAGACGAAGGCCGCGGGGAGCCACCAGACCCAGGAGCGCTGACGCCAAGCCGCGAATTTATCGTTCATGACGTCACCTCCGTCCCGCGCTCGCTGGGCTCGGAATAGCTCGGCTCGGAAATATCCGGCGTCCAGAGCAAGAAGTCCGGTATCCAACGGTCGAAGAGACTGCCCTGCAACCTAGGAGACGAGGATGCCGCGGGCAAAGTGGGTGAAGGCGTAGTGGCACCCGAACGGGTGGTGGATGGCCGTGCCCCGGGTCGCGCGGGGCTCGGCGTGGTTTGCGGAACCACGTTTTGCTGTTGCAGCCTCCTTTGGGCCCGCTCACGTGCTCGGGCTTCTTTCTCAGCCTGCTCTCGCGCCCTGGCGTCTTCGATGCTCGACGTGCTCGAGCCGGCTCCGGGAGCCACGGACACCGTCGATCGTGGGCGAGTGACCGAGCGAGACCCCCTCGAGCGGCTATGTCGACGTCGGGTAGCTTCCTCGACCTCGGACTCGCCTTCTTCCGGTGGAAAGCCCGTGCTCGCCTGGGGCTCTGCCCGCCTCACGTCGCGAGAGCTCCGGCCGCGATCAGCCCTCGACGAGGTCCTTGACCGCGAGTCGGTTGTGACCGGAGATCCCGTGGGTCGCAAGGTCGAGGGTTGCCCTTCGATCTCGGGTACGGGTTCTTCGATCACGGAGACCATCTCGGGACGAGCTCCCGCGTCGGTGCGATCGGAGGCGCTGCCGGACGCGAGGGCGAGCTGCTCGGCGCCGGGGTCACCTTCCTCCGGCGGCGGAGCGTTTCGTTTCGGCGTGAGATAAACCGTTTTGATGTTGAAGCTCAGCTTGCCCGTCTTGTCCTTGCTCTCGCGAGACAAGGTGGGATCCAAGAAAGACGGGCTTTGGTAGAGCAAATCGACAAACTCAAAGAGGGCTTCGTCGTTTTTGGCGTAACCGCGCAAGGTCAGAGTCACGCGATCTCCGGAGAAGTACGACTCTTCGTCCTGCTCGTCCTCGAGCTCATCACTGTCGTCGATGTCGTCGGCGTCGCTCTCACCCCGCGCCCGAGCTCGCGCCTCGCGGGCGGTGAGGGCTCGACTGGGCCTCGCCGACTCGGAAATCGCCGGCTGCTTGGCCAAACGCAGGGAGGGCTGCACCGACCCCAAATACACGTCGATCGGTAGCACTTTCTCAAGATCGTCGAAAAGCGCGCTCCAAGGAAAGGTGCGATTGTGGATCAACGAGTTCAGATAGCGAGCTTTGCGGTTGCGGTCACCGAGATTCAGGCTCCTCAGCTCTTTCCACAGCTCCGCCAAGCGATCTTCTTCCTGCTGGATTTGGCGGTTGAGGGATTGCAAACGACCCTTGCCTTTCTCGGACCCGCTGAAGTGACTGGCATAGAGCCAGATATTCACCAACAACAGGAGCGCACCCAAGACCCACAAACAGGCCGCGACCCGCACCACCGGCCGACGATTGATAAACGGTCGGCGTGAAAGATTGACCACCTTCACGTCAATACACCTCTAAGCTCGCTGCGCCGAGCAATGGCGCCGTTCTCACCCAAGAAACACCGGCTCGACCCCGGGTCAGCTCAAAATGCTCGAATCTCAGGGGCTCCGGAGTGAGATCCAGCTCCCCTTGGAGCCATCCCAACCACTGCTCTTCAAGCTCTTCCGGAGCGGCCAAGAACGCCCGATGGAGGGGCGTGTCCGGGAAGTGACGCCCAAGAAAGCTGATCGTCATCCGCAGATCTCTGAGCACGGAGTCGCCGTAGGCGCCACCGTCGGCGAACGCTTTGTAGCGATAAAGCAACGGCTCGCCGGAGCGGAAGAAGCTGAGGGAGTAGGAGTCGTCGAAGACGCTGACCAGGGCCGCCAGCTCGTCCGGTGCCACCGTATGCTCCACGCTCGACAATAGGGCCAGGGTGGTGTTGGTGATGTTGCCCAATTGAACGCCGGCTTGCTCGAAAGCGTTTTCGAGCTGGGTCATCAACAGCTCGATGGCGAAGCCCAACAGCAGACGCATGGGCTCTTCTTGGTTGGGGAACGGGGTCACCTGCATGGCCGAGATGCGCAGATCGTCGACCGAGAAGGGCACCAAGCGCTTGAGCTTCCAGGCCAAGATTTCGTGACGATCCGCCGGATTGCGGGGCAAATCGGAGATCTCGGAGAACACCAGGCGCATCCAGGTGTCGGGCAGCACGAGGGACGCCACGGGCACGGGCGCCCCGACGTCGGCCACCAAGGCTTCGAGGCTTTTTTGGAAGCCCTTGATGTCGCGCATGGGGCCTCCGAGCACCCCGTTGACGAAGGTTTCCTCGGGCAGCTCGACGCTTTTCTCGACGTCGAAAGCATAGCCTTGCGGACCCAAGTGGAACGCGCCGTAACGCAGCTCGTTTTGGGACACGGAGAAAACGTGCGGGGGAGACGCGATCGGGTCGAAACCCAGGGCTCGCTCAATCCACGAAGGTAACTTTATTGATTTCACGAAGCGTCGTGACTCCCTGGAAAACTTTCTCGAGGGCGGATTCCCGCAAGAAGCTCATGCCTTCTTCCTTGGCGGCTCGTCGAATTTCGGCGGCCGGGCGGCGCGACAAAATGAGCTCACGGATCGGATCGGAAAGATGCAAAAGCTCGGTGACGGCGAGTCGTCCGTGGTAACCCGCACCGTTGCATTCGATGCACCCCTTGCCTTCGTAGAACGTGGTGTCCTCATAGGCGTCGGGATCCAAACCGCTGTAATCCAACAGCTCACGGGAAAGATGAACCGGAGCTTTGCAGTGCTCGCAGATCCGGCGAACGAGCCGTTGGGCCAAAACGCAGTTGAGCGCGGAGACGAAATTGTACAGATCCACGTTCATATTGAGAAATCGGCCCAGGACGTCGACCACGTTGTTGGCGTGAACGGTAGTAAAGACCAAGTGTCCGGTCAACGCGGATTGAATGGCGATCTGGGCGGTTTCCTCGTCTCGAATCTCACCGATCATCACCTTGTCCGGATCGTGGCGCAGGATCGAGCGCAGACCCCTGGCAAATGTCAGGCCCTTCTTTTCGTTCACCGGAATCTGGGTGATGCCTTTGAGCTGATACTCCACCGGATCCTCAATGGTGATGATCTTGTCTTCCGGGGAGTTGATCTCGTTCAAACAAGCGTAGAGGGTGGTGGTTTTACCGGAACCCGTGGGGCCCGTCACCAACACCATGCCGTAGGGCTCGCGAATCGATTTGTTCAGCTTGCGCTGGGTTTCTTCGTCGATGCCCAGAACGTTGAGGCTCAGGTTGCGAAACTCCTTGTTCATCGACTCTTTGTCGAGCACACGGATCACGCAGTCTTCGCCGTGGACCGTCGGCAGGATGGAGACACGGAAATCAATGGTTCGGCCCCGAAGACGCAGCTTGAAGCGCCCGTCCTGGGGCACGCGCTTTTCAGAGATGTCGAGCTCGGACATCACCTTGATGCGGGAGATGATGGTCTGGTGATGTTTTTTGTCGATCGCTTCCATGGCCTGGAAGAGGGCGCCGTCGATGCGGTACTTGATGTTGACCTCGGTGTCGCCGGTTTCAACGTGGATGTCGCTGGCGCGGCGCTCGATGGCGTTGAAGAGGGTGGAATCCACCAAGCGGATGATGGGATTCTGCTCTTCGGCGGTGATGCTTTTGATCGAGACTTCTTCGTCGTCGTCACCGTGGACCAAGGTGATCTTGAAGTCTTCCGTGGCCTCTTCAAGGGCCCGCTGCGCGCTGTCGGACTTTTCCAACAGCTCGCGGATCGCCGACACCGCGCCGACTTTGACCTCCACCGGCTGGGCGAGCAGCATTTCCAGCTCGTCGATCTTGCGCACATCCGTGGGATCCGCCATCACCACGGTCATCCGTCCGTTGCCCTGAGATTCCGGCACGAATTGATAACGCAACATGACGTCGAAGGGCACCCGGCGGAAGAGATCGCTTTGAATGCGGAAATCGAAGACGTCGACGTATTCGAGCCCGTAGGCCTCGGCGATTTCCTGCGCCTTTTCCTCTTCCTCCCGGCGCTGCTCGGCGGACAGGCGCCCGGAGCCGCCGCTATCCACGGCTGCCGCGGTCGCGGTGTCGTTTTCGACCACCGCTTCCAGCACGTTGGTCAACGGCTCGTCGGCGCTCGGATCGATTTCGATCGGGTTTTCGCTCTGAAATTCCATGCCTAGAGATTCTCCTCGGACCCCGGGCTTAGGCCCTGACCTGGCTTAGGGCGCCGAACATGGGCATATAAATCGACACCAAGAGAATACCGATCAGCAGACCCATGATGATCAACATCACCGGCTCGATCAACGCCAATAGACGCTCAACCCGAGTCTCCACATGCTCGTCGAAATAGTCGGCTACGGACGACAACATTTCGTCTAATGAGCCCGTGGCCTCTCCGACTTTGATCATGTCGATCGACATGTGTGGGAAGACCTCGGTCTGCTCCAGCGCTTCGTTGAAGCTGGTGCCTTGGCGGACCCTTTCGATCGCCGGACCGATCTGCCCGCTGATGTGCTTATTACCGATCGCGGTATTGGCGGTTTCGAAGGCCGACACGAAGGGAATACCGCCGGCGATCAAGGTCGACAAGGAACGGCAAAACTCGGACAACGAAAAGTAGAGGAAGATCGTGCCCAGCAGGGGGATGTACAGCTTCCAGCGATCGGCGGTCGCGCGTCCCGAGGGGCTCCGGCTCCAAATTCGGAAGGCGATACCTCCGATCAACAAGGCCCCGAAGGTGATCGCATAATAATCTCTCAAGAAAGAAGAGACGCTCAGGGTCACCTTGGTAATGGTCGGCAGCTCGGCCTCCAAATCGCCGTAGAACTGCGCGAACATAGGCACCACGTAGATCGCCATCACGACCAACATGGCGATCGACAATAGGATCAGCACCGACGGATAAACCATGGCCGACACCACCCGCTTGCGGGCATCGATCACCAAGCGCAAATAGCGGATAAACCGACGGATCACCTGCTCGAGCTCGCCGGATCGCTCGCCGGCCTTGAGGGTCGAGGCGTAGAGCGGCGGAAACATATCTCCGAAGCTGGCAAAGGCGTCCGACAGCTCCTCACCGGACTTCACCTTGTCGCGAATCTCGGTCAGGACCTCCTTCAGACCGGGATCCTCCATACGTTCCAGCATCATTTCCAGGCCCTGAAGCAGCGGCAGACCCGCGCGCAGCAGGGCCGCCAGCTCTTGGTTGAACGCCAAGAAAGCCGGCATGCTCATCTTTTTGCGACGGTTCGCGAACGGCAGCTGGAGCTGCATCAGGGGCGACCGAGGCTTTACCTCGAAGATGTGGCAGCCTTGCCTCTCCAGCTCTCGGCGCACAGCGCCGACATCGGTACCTTGTTGAACCTCGGTAAGAACCCGGCCGTCCGGGGTTCCGTAGCGACAAACGAATTGCATGGTCTTAGGGCTCGGTCGAAGTCATCACGTGGAGGTCATTACAAAAAAGGAATCAGGTCTCGGATTTCTGCGGATTCTCAACCCTAGCGAGCGGGCGCCGGATCAGCGGGAACGGGCTCCCGATGACACGAGATGGCGATCATCAGCGCCTCTTGCTTGGAATCGTCTTGGGCCAATACCAGCGTGAACGGCTTCTCCAACCATAGGTTGAGGGTGGCATGAAAAAGCTGACGCGGGGGCAATCGCCGTCCCTTGTTGGTGGCCGGAATCTTCTTGACGATTTTGAAGCCCTCGAGCTTCAACCGACGCCCCGCCATCACCGAGCCGAGCTTGAAGCTGACGTCGTAGCGCTCTCCGAGGGAATAGGTGACCTCATCCCCCTCCTTAGAGCTGACGCCCGCCTTGGCCAGAACCTGATAGTCCTCATAGCGGAGAAGGTTTCGGAGCCGATTCTCCAAATCTTCCGGCAGCTCGGCCACCGCCTGCTCTGCGGAGACGCTCGGCGGAGAGATGATGCTGCGGGTTTTCGGCCCCGCCTTCACCACCTGAATGTCGAGTCTCAGGTTCTCGGGCGGACGATCGAATTCGGCCAAGGTCGCTTTGACCCTGGAGAGAGCGGCGACCGTATCCCGAAATACCAGGGTGTTGCTACCCGGTTGCTCCTCAATGGTGCCCCGATTCGTCAATTGAGGACGAATCAGCGCCATCGCATCCTTGGCGGAGCGATGCTGGAGGGTGTGAGCATAGACCTTGAGCACCTCGTTCGGAGCTTCGGCCGATGCCGGCCCTGCGCTCAAAAGCGACAAGATGCAGAGGAGCCAAAGGCCGAGCGCTGAAGTGGCTCGGCCTCGGGATGCCGTCGACTGGGCTCGCTGGACGTTCATGGGCTCAGGGATTCTCTTCCTTCGTTCTTGGATAGCTCGGAGATCATTCGGATTCTCTTCCGGAAAGCGGGGCGCCAAGGCCCCGCGGGCTCGACGATCAGGCATCCCCACTACTGGGTGAAAGGCTGCTTGGTGAAAGGCCGTCCGGCGAAGGGTTGCCCGTCGGAAGGAGGTCCGACGAAAGGTCGCTGTCGGCGGCCATCACCACGACCAGAGACACTCCGTCGTCTTCGATTTGCATCAGCGGGCCCATCTCCGGGGAAACGTCCTCGACCAACGGCAGCTGGGCGATCTCACTCGGTACCGGGGCAGGTCGCTGGGAGGCTTGCTCCCAAGTCGGAACGTCCGCCGAGTCCATGGTGATTCCGGTCAAACCGGCGACGGATACCGCCAGGGCCAGTAGCGCGGCGATCGACCAATTTCGTGCCCGATCCGCGCTGCCGTCCACTTGGTCCCGCAGCCCGTCGGCCCGGCGCATAGACGCTTGGGTCCGCCTCATGGAAGCCACCGCATCTTTCATCGCCTCGATATCCGCGGGTCCGGTTTCCACTTCCGGCAAGCCGTGGAAGAGCATCAACGGATCCGCGTCCACGGCAGCGTCCCACGCTTCGGGATCGTCGTCCATGGAGGCCAGAGCGGCCAGCCATTCGTCGGCATCCCGCTCGGGGTGACGGTCGTGCTCCGCCGTCAGGCGTTGCCAATCGATTTCGCTCATCGAGAGCCCTCCGCCCGGCGTCCGCGGGCATATTCCGGATATTTTTCGACCAGCTTTTGGCGCAGCTGCTTGCGCGCGTTGAAAAGATGATTGCGCACGGTGGATTCTCGGCAGCCGACGATCTCCGACACCTCTTTCGAGGGCAGGCCCTCGACTTCGCGCAGCAAAAAGACCATGCGCTGTTTTTCGGTCAGGTCGGCGGAAAGCTCTTGGAAGATGTCCATGATCTCGCGCTCGTGCAGATTGGCGCGATCCCGGCGAGCGCGATCCTCAAAGCCGGTTTGGATGTGCAGGCGGACCGGATCGGTGTTGCGTTGCTTGCTCTGGCGCGACCTCAGCTGGTCGATGGCCAGGTTGGTGGCGATCCGATAGATCCACGTGTTCGGGCTCCACCGATCGTCGAATCGATCCCGGTGCTCCCACAGACGAAAAAAGGTGATCTGCACGATGTCGCGCGCCTCTTCGGCGTCGTGGAGGATTCGGTTCACCGTGTTGACGAGGGGTCCGGTCTTGCGCTCGATCAGCTCGTCAAGGGCCAGCTCGTCGTCGTTCTTCAGGGCCCAGAGCAGCTCCTTGTCGGTGGCCTCCCGCAGCTCGACCCGGTGTCGGTTGACGGAGAAGGCCAGCTTGGGGCCGGTCGGCGTCGAGCCTGTTGTCTGTGCTGCGGTTAAGGTGGACATGGTTTGCTCTCTGGGTGCGTCGACCTCCGCCCTGGGCGGATCGTCGTGGGTCTCGGGCGGGTCTTTGGTCGAGACCCCGTCGTCTGTTGTGGATGCCATGGATCTTGGCCTGCTTTCGTGGGATGTATACGGTCACACCGAGAGGAGCGTCTAAAGACAATCGATTTTTTCCGGAATCGATCGACGACGACCGGCAGGCATTATACTCCCGGCTTCATGGGATTCCTTCGCGCATTCGCTTGGTGGCTCTACCAGGGCTTGCAGATCTTGTTTCTGGGCCTCAGCGGCCCCTTCTACGCCTTGCGCCGTGGCGGCAAGGGTTTGGGGCACTACCTGCCGACCCTACGCGGTCGAGCGACCCTGGACGCCCCACCCGCCGGACCGGAGCCCGCGGAGCCACCGGTTTGGATCCACGCGGTATCCGTCGGAGAGGTGGGGGTGGCAGCCACCTTCGCCTCCCGCCTACCGAGCTCCCTGCCGCTGGTGATCACCACCGTGACGCCGACCGGACAAGCCCAGGCTAGCCGTCTTTTCCAAGGCAAAGCTTTCCAGGGACGACACGTCCGCGTGGCTTACCTGCCCTTCGACCTCGGCCCGATCGTGCGCCGATTCCTGCGCCGATTCCGACCCCGAGCCTTGGTGCTGACCGAAGGTGACTATTGGCCGTTGACCCTCTCGATCTTGCGGCGAAGGGGTCTTCCCATCGCCGTGGTCAACGGTCGCATCAGCGATCGAGCTTTTCGACGCCAACAGCGCATCGGGCGAATCAACGACCTCTTTTATGCACCGGTCCAACGTTTCGGCCTGCAAACCGAGCAGGACCGAAGCCGATTGGTGGATCTGGGGGCCGATCCCGCGCGGGTCCATGTGACCGGCAATCTGAAATTCGACAGCCGCCCGCCCGCCGAGGTGCTCGACGTCGAGAAGCTGATCGAGGAGCTGGCGGCCGGTCGCCCGATCCTGGTCGCCGGCTCGACCATGGACGGCGAGGACGAGCTGGTGCTCGACGCATTCAGCGGGTTGGGGGCAGGAGAACGCGCCCTCCTGGTGATCGCCCCGCGTCACCCAGAACGCTGGGATCGGGTCGCGGGCTTGATGCTCGACCGCGGATATACCGTGGCTCGGCGCAGCGCCTTCGGTCCGGAATCCACAGGTCTGCGGTCAGAGCAGCGGGTCGATCTCGTGCTTCTGGACAGCCTCGGGGAGCTGGCGTCGATCTATCGCGTCGCGGCCGCGGCCTTCATCGGCGGAACCCTGGTGCCCACGGGCGGACACAATCCCCTGGAGCCGGCGGTCTTCGGCACGCCGACCGTGGTCGGGCCCTCGATGTTCAATTTTCAGGAAATGGCCGACTCCTTTGACCAATTCAATGCTTGGGGTCGAGCCGCCGATAGCGACGAGCTGGGGCGCATCTGGGATTCTTGGCTGGAGCAGCCTGAGCTCGGCCAAGCCGTGGGCGGGCGGGCCCTGGAGCTCTTGGAAGCCAATCGAGGTGCATTGGATCGCACCCTGGAGCTGCTTCAACCCTTGTTGGACCGGAGCCCGGAGCCGTGACGTCCCAAAAGCTGATCGCTCCGCCGAAACCGGGCTCACCCTGGCAGCGCTTCTATGGCGGCGTCCACGGTCTGCGCGCTCGCTACTATCGAAGCCGCGCCCTCAGGCTTCCACGCCCCGTGGTCAGCATCGGCAACTTGCATTGGGGCGGCAGCGGCAAGACCCCCATGACCGCGGCCGTGGCCACCCATCTCCGGGATCGAGGCTGGTCGCCCGCCATTTTGTCGCGGGGTTACGGCAGCAAAGGTAAAGGCGTGCGCATCGTCAGCAGGGGGCAAGGACCTCTGCTCGGCCCGCGGCTGGCCGGTGACGAGCCGGTTTTGCTCGCGGGCATGTTGCAAGGCGTCTCCGTAGTGGTGTGCCCCGATCGTCACCACGCCGGCGAGCATGCCTTGGAGCGGCTGGACCCGGCCCCCGACATCTTCTTGCTCGACGACGGTTTTTCCCACCTCCGCCTCTACCGCGATCTGGACATCCTGGTCTTTCCCGCCTCCGACCCCTTTGCCGGCGGTCGACTCCTGCCGTCGGGGCGACTGCGGGAACCGCTGGCCGCCAGCCGTCGTGCCCATGCCGCCGTCCTCTCCGGCTTTTCCGGCAGCCTCGCCCGGGGCGACGCCCTGGCCAAGGCCCTACGCCCCCACGGTTTTGCCGGACCGGGATTCGTGTCCAGCACGGTCAGCGAGCCGGCCAGACCCTTCGGTCCAGGACATATCGAGCCCGGGGCCTCGGTCTTCGCGGTCTCCGCTATAGCTCGACCCGAGCGTTTTCTAGACACCGTGCAAGAGCAGGGTTTCAGGATCGTCGACCACCTGTCTTTTCCGGACCATCATCGCTATTCCGACGCCGCTCTCCAGCAGATTCGGAAAGTCTTCGAAGGCAGCGGAGCGGAGTGGCTGATCACCACCGGCAAGGACAGGGTCAAGCTCCAGGGTCGTCTCGAGCTGCCGGCCGCTGAGATCCCGGTCCGCGCCCAACCGGACCCTGAGCTCTTCCACTGGCTGGACCTGCGCTTGGACGAAATCCGAGGCCGCAAACCATGACCGATGCTGAGACCGAGCCACGCCGTCGATGTTTGGTGGTCTTGCCGGCCGATCTCGGCGCGGCCCTCTGGAGCTTGCCGGCCCTGGCGTCCTTGAGCCGATCCAGAAGGCTGTTGGTGGTGCTCGCCACCGAGGATCAGATGGCGATCCTCGACCCGACCCTTCTGCGATGGCGGCTGCGGGACTACCCCAAGCACGTGGCCGTGCCGGTGACCCTGCTGCGGGACACTGTCACCGCGAAGAGCTTGGCAGCGCTCGCCTTCGACGAAGCCCTCTTCGTGTCGCCCGATTGGCGCGATGTCGGCTTGGCGCGCAAAGCCGACATCCGCCGCCTGTGGGGCTTCCGCGGAGGCGCGGCAGGATTTCGGCTGAGCCATCCGGTCCCTATGCCCGCAGACCCGCCGGAGCATCGGTCTGAGCGTCTGAAGCCCTTGGTACGAGCCATGGACGTCGCTTGGCGACCCGTCGAGCTCGACTCGGAGCTTCATATTCCCGAGACCTGGAATAGAGTGGGCAAAGAACGCCTGGAGAAAGCGCGGCTGAAGGTCGGCGAATCACCCATCGTCGGTGTCTTCATCGGTGGCGACGGGGGAGAAGCTTGGCCCGCCGAGTCGTTCGAAGCGCTCCTGCAAGGGCTTCGACGACATCATCCGGATTGGCAATTCGTGATCCTCTCCACCGATGCCGAGCTGTGGTCGTCAGTGCTCTTGCACGAGCGCACGGGCAAAATCCACCCGGTGATCGGTCCGGAGCTGAGCCTCGACGGGCTGGCCGCGGTATTGCTCCATCTCGAGCTCCTCATCAGCAGCGGCTCCGAGCTGTTGCAGCTCAGCGCCCTCGTCGGCACTCCGACCCTGGGTCTCTTTCAAAGAAACGGTCGACGTCGGGCACCGCGAGGCAAAAAGCATCGCCACCTGGAGCGCAGCCCGCTCAAAAGCCTAACGGTCGAGGACGTGCTGGCGGTCTGCGAAGCCATGATGGCGCGTCGGCAAGGCTGAGTCTCCTCCGGGCCACCCATCGGACGGACGATTTCTCGGGATCGGGAATTCTCGAAGACCGTTTTCTGTTATCTTCAACGAAGACTCACGGGGGCGCACCGGTTTCGACGGGTAACAGGCAGCTCCGTAGTCGCGTGCCGGATCCATCCGTTAATTGGAACAAAAACACAAAAGCCAACGATAATTTGGCCCTCGCGGCAGCTTGACCGCGCGTCTTGATGACGAGCCCTGATCTACGGCTCCCATCAAGGCGCTACTTAAAGTAGATCAATGGGACGCGGTTGGCTTCGGGCCACGTCCCGGATACTTACCGAAGCTGGCCGAGGGGCCGGGTTGCTTTCCGCCCAAACTCCTCGGCGAGACAAAAACCGGAAAGCTACGCACGTAGAAGCTGCGGATCTGAGTTGCTCGGACGTGGGTTCGATTCCCACCGCCTCCACCATCTTCCCTTTCCCTCCTTGCTTCACCTCCCCTTGTCGGGAACCCTTGCCCGGCACCATTTCGAGAAACGCCTGGCACCTCATACTCGGCCTCTCTGAAGCCATTTCGAGAAATGCCTGGCACCTCATATTCGGCCTCTCTGAAAGATGCCTGGCACCGCTGAGATGCCATTTCGAGAAATGCCTGGCACCTCATATTTTGCCTCTCTGAAAAATGCCTGGCACCGCTGAGAAGCTGAACACGAGCTTTCCGTGCTCAGGATTCCTGGACGTTGCCCGGCGTTGTCCTAACAGTCGAAGCACACCGGGTTGAGCAGAAGGAAGACCCGGTCGGGCGCACTAGGATCCTGGCCCTGGATGGACAGGGGGTAACTCGCGGTCGACGCAAAACCTTCGAGCGTGCCCGTCCCCGCATACGTCCCTGGCGCGATGGACCGAAACCACGCCTTTCCCTCGGCGTCGGTGGCTTGTTGAGCACACCGCTCGGAGCTTGCGATGTAGGGACAGAGCGCCAATGTCACCCCGGCAAGGGCTGACCCCCCGCTTCCATGGCCACCACCTCGAGAGAGTCCTTGTGGCTGAAGATAAAGGCAGCCTCGCCTTGGAACGAGCGGGCCTGTGCTCGGTAGAGCTCCACCGGCTTCTCTGTGCTCGGCTCGAAGGGAATCAGCGGTGGCTTCCAATCCGGGGCCGGCTACGGGGACGACCAAGCCGAGGTGTCGCCGGACTCGAAGCCGTCGGCGAAGAGCTCCTCCAGGGCGCCGAAGAAGAGGACGTCGTAGTAGACGTCGAAGGCCGTCGTGTCGCCCGGGAGCGCGGCGAAGGTGACCAGGGCCGAGAGCGCCCCGCCCGGGGCCTGGCCGGCGATCTCCACCGCGATCCAGGTCGCACCGGTGTCGCCGGCAGCGGCGTCGCCGAAAGAGGCGATGGGGTCGCCCTCGCACCCGGCCGCGGAGAAGAGCTCGGCCAGCAGGCCGGCGCTCGCCGGCAGCGCCCCGGGGGCGTCGACGCGGGCGCGGGCCCGGAGGACCAGATGGGTGGCGTCGACGGGCACACACTGGCTGAGCCCTATCGGTCCCCCGCCGGTGCCGTCGCTGCGCGAAAGCCGAGCGGAGCCGGACGTGGGGAGCCCGTCGGCGTCGAGCGTGTCGTGGAGGATCGGGCTGCCGAGAGCCTCCACCGTCATCCAACCGCCCAGCCCCTCGTCGAGGTTCGGATTGCGCAGCAGGTTCGTCGTCGACACGACGAAGTCGAGGACGAAGTCGCCGCCCGGGGCGCCGTCGGCGTCGCCGTCCAGCGGATCGTCTGCTTCGTCGTGCAGTCCCGCGGCGCAGCCGAGGAGCCGATGGCGACCCTTACCGAGCGCCAGGTCGTCGGCGAGCCAGATCTGGGCTCGGCGCGGCGTGGCGAAGTACTCCACCCGCTCGATCTCGATCACGTCGTCGGAGGGGGCGACGCCGGCGCAGTCGGAGGTCTCCACCGTGCCGTCGCCGCCGTCGACGACGAGCCTCCAACTCGCCGGGTTGGTGACGTCAACCGGGTCGATGTCGCCCGCAGGATCGGTCAGTGCCCGGCTGAAATCGACCGCGAGCTGGGTGATCGGGATCCCCACCACTTCGCCGTCGTCGAGTCGGCCATCGCCCGTGTCGGCGACGGTCGCGACGGCGGTCACGCTCGCCGGAACAGTGGAGATGGCGTAGGGACCGGCCGTCGCCACCTCAGTCCAGTTCCCTGCCGCGTCGACCCCGCAAACGTGGGCGTACCAGGTCCCGTCGGCGAGCGTCGGGCTCGACGCCTCCGTCGTCGAGGGGTCGACGTCGGCTACCTCGTCACAGGTCCACTGCGGGTCGAGCTCGAAAGCGACGGCATAACCGGCGACGCCGCTCGAGGCGTCGCTTGAGGCGTCGCTTGAGGCGTCCCAGACGATGTCGATGACCTGCAGCGTCGAGGTGTCGTCGGTCGGGTGGCTGGTGCTGACGAGTCCGGTAACGGGCGACGGCGGCACCGTGTCGATCCAGAACGGTCCCGCCGTGGCGACCGGGCTCGCGTTGCCGACGGCGTCGGCGGCGCAGAGATGGAAGTACCAGGTGCCGTCCGCGAGCGGTGGGCTCGAGGTGCCGACGGCGTTCGCCGGCAGGCTCTGGGCGAAGTCGCAGCCCCAGGTCGTGGAGGCATTGAAGGCGTAGCCGTAGGCGGCGACGCCGGAGAGCGCGTCGATGGCCGCGGTCCACACCACGTCGATCACCGCCTCGTGGCTCGGGGCACCGCCCAGACCATGACTCGGGCTGTCGAGCGCGGTGGGCGGCGTGGGCGGCGTGGCGTCGACGCGGAAGGGTCCGGCGTGGCTCACGGTGCAGTTGTCGGCGTGGTCGCAGGTCAGGAGATGGGCGTAGCGGTCGCCGTCAGGCTGGGGATCGGTCGCGGCCCCATGCGGGTCGAGCCCGTGAGGAAAAAAGACGTCGCCGGCGTCGGGAACCGTGTCGGGCGCCGAATCGAGGCGGAGGAAGTAGCCGCCGATGCCCGAGCCGGCGTCCTCGTCGAAGGCGCCGGACCACACGAGATCGATCACCGGCTCGACCGAGTAGGTGCCGGCCATGTGGCTGGTGCTGGTCAGCTCCTCGGGAGCGGTCGGAGCGACCCGGTCGCGCCGGAAGACGGCCAGGGCATCGTCGAGGGTGCCGGTGGCGTAGACGCTGAGATCGTCCGGAGAAACGGCCACGGCGGTGGCGCCGTCGAGGCCGTCGATGCCGCCGATGTCGTCGCGCTCGGCCTCGACGGGCGAGAGCGTGCCGTCGGCCGCGCGCGCGAAGACGACCAGGGCGTCGCCGCCGAAGCCGGTGGCATAGACCAGGGCCCCGTCCGGGCTCACGGCGACGTCGGTGGCGATGCCGAGGCCCTGGACGCCGCCCGTGCCATCGAGGTGCGCCTCGAGGAAGATGAGCCGGCCGTCGGCCTGGCGCTCGAAGACGGCTAGGCCGTTGTCGTCCTGACCCGTCACGTAGACGGTGGCGCCGTCGGGCGACACGGCGACGGCGGAGGCACCGGCGAGCCCGTCGATGGCACCGCCATCGACGTGGACCTCGACGAAGCTCAGCTCACCGGTCAGGGGATCGCGGTCGAAGACCGCCACCGAGTCGCCGTCGAGGCCGGCGGCGTAGAGCTGCTCGCCGCCCGGGGCGAGGGCGAGGGCGACGACGCGGCCGAGGCCGTCGACGCCGGGGTCGGAGTCGTTCAGGACGCCTTCGAAGCTCAGCCGACCGTCGATCGGATGGCGCGAGAAGACGGTCAAGGCGTCGGACTCGCTGCCGGCCACGTAGATGTGCTCCCCGCTCGGACCGATGGCGACGGCGAGCGCGATGGCCCCCTCGAGCCCCTCGACCGTCTCGCTGGTCTCGACGTCTCGCTGTCCATCGCGTTCGAGCTCGACGAGGGTCAGCGTGCCGTCGGCCGGATCGCGCTCGAAGACCGCCAGGGCGCCGTCGTCGAAGGCCGCGGCGTAGACGCGGTCGCCGGCGGGCGAGACGGCGACGGCTTCGATGCCGGAGAGCCCCGCCAGGCCTTCGGAGCCGTCACGGTAGGCGGCGACGAAGGCGAGGCGCCCAGTGCCGTCCTCGCGCTCGAAGACCGTGAGGGCGTCGTCGCCCCGGCCCGCGACGTAGACGTGCCGTCCGTCGGGAGCGACGTCGACGTCGATGGCGCCGAAGAGGCCGTCGACGCCGGCCTCGCCGTCGCGCTGACGCTCGATGAAGGTGAGGAGACGCGGCGCGGCGAGGATGGTGCCGAGGCCGCCGCCGGGCCGAATGCCCGCACCGATCGGATCTGCGAGGACCAACGTGAAGGTCTCGTCCGCCTCGCTCTCGGCGTCGGCCGGCACCCGGACCGGGATCTCGGCCTCGAGCTCGCCGGCGGGGATGACCGCGCTCCCCGGTTCGAGCTCGTAGTCTTCGGGTCCCGCGGTGCCGGGGACGGCGGACCAGGAGAACGAGACGTCCTCGTCCCAGACATGGCTGAGGCGTACCGTGAACGAGGCTTCGACGGCCTCGTTCGGGGGCTCGACCACGGAGAGATTGGTGACGGAGAGTGCCGGCGGAGTGTCGTCGTCGAGGATCGTCACCTTGGCGACGGGGTCGAGCAGGACGGCCTCCGTGGGGTTCGAGAGCTCGACGAAGAACGCCTCGCCGAGGATCCGGCGCATCGGGTCCGCCTCCGGCAGGGCGTCGTCGAAGACGGTGACGACGGCGGTCGCGACCGTCTCGCCGGGAGCAAAGGTCGCGACGCCCGAGGCCGCGGCGTAGTCGTCGCCCGAGACGGCGTCGCCGTCCATCGTCGACCACTCGACGGTGACCGGCTCGTCGGCGGCGAAGGAGAGCCGGAGGGTGACCGGCACCTCGAGCCCGAAGGGGCCCGCCACGCGCTCGGCCCCGGCCGTGTCGACCACCACCAACCCCGGAAAGCGGGGAACGAAGTTGGTGTCGAGGTCGAGGGCCTGGACCTCGCCGGGATCGCCGATCACCGCTTCGCCGGCGAGCGCACCGTCGAGGAAGAGGGTGGCGTCGTCGCCGGGCCGGGCGCGGCCCGGAAGCGCGGGGTCGGCGAAGTCCATCGGCACCCGCAGCGCGAAGTAGCATGCTCCGACACCGTCGCACGGTCCGAGGAGCGGGTCGCTGCCGAGCTCATAGCTCGCCAGCACCTCACCGCCCACCGCCAGGGTGACGGTGCCCAGGGTGGCCATGGCGTCGTCGACCGTCGCCGCGCCGTAGATCGTGTGGTCGGGGTCCGGCAAGGCGGCGGCCAGCGGAGCCGCGACCAGGAGAGCGGCCAGGACCGCGAGGAGCAGAGAGGAGATGTGCGTCATGACGGCCTCAGTTCCCGGAGTAGGCATAGGTCTGGAAGAAGAGCTTGATGTCGCTGACATGCTCGATCAGCTGATCGAGGCCCACGTCGGGGTCGGCGAGCAGCGTCCGCCCCGGGATGATGACGAGCCACCGGGTGTTGGCCACCGATCGGCCGATGAGCCGGCTGTCGGTCGTCGTCTGGGACGGTTCGAACTGGCCCGTGTCCGGGTAGGCACGGAAGCTCGAGATGCGCCGAACGTCGCCCAACTGGCCGGAAACCCCGGAGAGGCTGTCGTTGATCGGAATGTAGAGCGGGTCGTCGAGGCTCGAGGCGCCGATCGGGAACGGCACCGGCAGCACCTGGTCCACCACCGACCAGCGGCGGGTGGTGAAGTCGCCCGCCGTGGGAGAACGGAGGACGTCCTCCCCCACCGGCAGAACGTAGACGGTCGGCGTCGCGGAGAGCCCGGCCGACTCGTAGCCCGTCATCCACAGTCCGGCGGAGCGGATGCGGGTGGCGAAGCGGGTGGCGTCATAGGCGCTGTCGCCGGCGCCGAGGGCATGGCCGAACCAGTTGAGCCCGGCGACGACCTTGGTGCCCATGGGTCGGCCGCCGTTCCCCTCGAAGCCGATGACCAGGGCCGGCTCACAGCCCGAACGGTCGTCCACGGTACACGGGCCGGCGGGCTCGGGCGCGAAGGGGCGGGCGAAACGGCGGAACTCGGGGAGGTCCCACACGTTGTCGACCCGCCATTTTTCGAGCTCGGTGCGCCAGTCGGGATCCTCGTCCGCCGTGGTGTCGATGCGCAGCAGCTCCGAGCGCAGCGAGAAGCGGGTGGTCTCGGTCTGCGGGTTGTTGAAGCCCAGCTGTCCCTTGAGCACCTGGAAATTCAGCCCCATGCGGGCCAGCGGGTCGGCCAGACCGCGTGAGCCCGCCTGGGGCACGCCGTCGATCACCTCTCCGAGGCTCCGATGGCGGACGATGTCGGTGAGGAGCTCACGACCGGCGCCGCCGGCGGTGCCGAGGAGATTGGTCTCGTAGTCGTAGGCGCTCGCCGCCAGGTAGACGTAGCGCGCCGCGAGGTCGAACTGGGCGCGGTACTTCTGCAGCGCGTCGTTGCGCGTCACCCGGAAGGCCAGATCCTGGTAGCGGTACTGCTGCACGTCGGCCGCCGTCCGCTGTCGCAACACCCGCAGCTCGTCGAGGAGCCGCATGCCACGGGCGAGCGTCTGTTGGAAGCCGCCGAGGGCCTGGCGAACACGCTCTCGCCGATTGTAGACCTCCAGCAGGAGACCCGGCTCAGCGCGGATCAACTGCTCGAGGGCGGCGACCCGTTGCACCACCTCGAACTCGCCGCGGGCGGTGGCGAGGCCCAGCTCGGTGGCGGCGTCTGCCTCGGCGAGCGCCTGCTCGTGGCGCAGCTCGGTGGACTCCTCCGCGTCAGCGCCGATCGCGAAGGCCTGGCCCTTCAGGAGGGCCGTGGTCGCAATCAGGGCGCGAGCCGTATTCGACACATCGTTGGCGGAGACACCGACGACCTTCGGCAGTCCGTCGATAGCGGCCTGGGTCATGCCATCGAGGAACTCGCCGGTCCGCCGCAGCGCCAGCTGGTTCTGGCGCGCCAGAAACATCTTCTCGTTGAGGCTCTGGATGGTACCGAGGCCCAGGAGGTCGATCTCTTCGGCATTCAAGGCGTATTGCGCCTCGAGGACCTCGAGCGCGCTATCGATGTCGGCCAGGTTGCAGTCGTAGGCCGAGATGGCCTGATCGAAGAGATTGACCGCCTGGTAGTACTCCGAGAGCGCCCGCTGGATGTCTCCCGGCGCCTTGCGCGAGCCGGTCCAGCTGTCCGGGGGGACGATGCCGATGCCGTCGCGATCGACGCTGAACTCGACCGCCAGGCTGGGAACCTCGAGGTCCAGGTCGGGATCGGGGAAGTAGCCGAGGCCATCGATCTCGCCGAAGGTCGCGATGACGGTCTCGGCCGAACCCTGTGGATCGCCGGTCAACTCCAAAGGATCAACCACCATATAGTGGTAGAGGTCGGCGTCGTCGTAGCCCGCAGGGTAGGTGCCGCCGGGCCCGATGTCGTCGGAGTAGGGGTAGCCGAAGATCTCGATCAGGCGGTTTCGGATGTCACGCTCGCGATCCTCTACGTTGCGTGAGAAATCCACCAGCGAATCCTGGTTGCGGCGCAGCGTCTGGGTCAGCTGGTTGGCGTGGTCGAAGACGGTGACGGCGCCGTCGAGCGCGCGGCGCGCCCGCTCGTCGATCTGCTCGTAGTGGGTCTTGCCCGAGTTGGGGTTGGAACCCGGATCGATCTGGCTCGGATCGATGTCGAAGGGCACCACGCCGCGGGCCAGGCCGAGCGGGTTGAGACCGGCGTCGGCGGTGTCGAGCGCTGCCTGCAGCTCGGTGGCGAGCTGGCTGATCTCGCTCAGCTCCGGAACGCGTCCGCGGTCGATCTTGCCGACCTCGGGGAAGCTCGCGGCGTCGGGCACGTCGAGGCATTCGGCGCCGAGGAAGGGCAAGAGATCATCGTCGATCGGGCAGTCCTCGGCTCCGGGATTCTGCCACTCCGCGGGCAGCAGCGCGTTGGCCGTCACCCAGTCGAGATAGGCGCCCTGGCCGGCGCGACGGGCCCAGCCCGTGAGCCCCCAGGCACGCTCGGGGTCGGGGTCCTCGTAGCCCTGCCACTGACCAGCCGGATCCTCGACGTAGGCGTCGCGGTAGGTGAGGTTGACGATCTCGGCTCCGGCCCGGGCGCGCGCGGCGGCGGCGGCGGCAAGCTTACGCTCGTCGCGATAATCGACCGTCACCGCCGTACCGGCGATCTCGATGGCCTCGGCACGCGGCGTCCAGGAATAACTTGGATGACGTAGCAGCCGGTAGTAGCCCTTGAGCGCCGACGTGTAGTGGCCCCAGGCGTCGCCGTGGCCCTGGGGATATTGGATCCTGGCGTCGGCGCTGTCGATGAATCCATCGAGATTTCGGTCGACCAGGTTGTACACCTGGCTGTAGGCGGCTTCCCCGACGTCGCCGGTCTCGATATTCCAGATCAGGCGGTTGTAGACCGGACGCAGGTTCACCGCGGCGCTCGATCCGTCGCGCCCCCGCAAGAGCGCCAGCTCTTCCGCCAGGAGATCGGGCAGCTGGTTCTGGAAGGCGAAGATCGACGGCGCCAGGCTGCCATAGACGCCGCTCTGGGTACCGAAGCCGATGGTCGGGTCTTGGGCGTCCACCCAAGCCTCGTTGCCGAGCAGCATGGTGAGGTCGGCGATGCGCCCCGCGGCCAGGAGCAGCGCCGTGTTGACGGCTTCGAGGGTGACGCCGTTGGCGATCGACAGCTCGATGCCCCGCCGCAGCACCGACTCGTAGGTCTCGATCAGGCCGAGCTGGTTGACGTTCGCCGGGTCGCCGTTGAAAGCCACCGGACCGGCGTAAGGCTCGCCGGCCAGCTCGATCATGCTGGCGTAGGTCGCGGTCGGTGATTCGTGGAAGGCGGCGGTGCGGGCGCGGAACGGGTCGAGGCCGCGGATCACCCGCTTGATCCACCCCTCCGCCAGCTTCGGCGACGGCGAGGTCGGCGTGCTGGAGGGGTCACCGGTGTAGGGGCTCTGGCCGCAGACCGGGGCCGGGTCGGTATCGGTGTACGTGGTGAGCAGCCAGGCGTCGCTCAGGGTGAGCTCGTCGGCGCCCTCGATGGTGACGGCGACGCCCTCCGGACCCGGAGGCGGTAGGTCGAGCCAGGATCCTACAGGTGGCAGGGTGGTGGGCGCGCCACCTTCGTCGATCTGGTAGTGCCAGTCGAAGGAGTAGCGCTCGGGCTCGCCGCCGAAGTCGCCGCTATGCCGGAGCGTCAGGCGCTCGTCGAAGACGTTGTCGCTCGGCAGGGTGTGGACCGTGCCCTGGTAGAGACTGCCGCCGGGTCCGCAAGCCACGCGGACCACCTGGAGATCGATGGGCAGTGCGCCCGGATCGAGGCTTGCGTCGTCGTTGAAGGCCAGGGTCACGTAGCCGCTCGCCGTGGCGGCGCCGGCCGAGAGCGCTCCCTGCGCGCCGAGGAGGCTCGGCGGGTCGCCGGGCGCCGGCATGCCGATCGTCAGATCGCCCGCCACGGCCGACAATCCGTCGGGGTCGCGACTGAGGTCGTGGAGCGCGTCGATGGCGTCCTGCCAGTAGGGTTCGGTGGACAGGTCGAGGAGGAGCATTTTCTCGTCGTCGGACATGACGTTGATCAGGAGCAGGGGCTCGCCGAGCAGGCTTGGGTCGTAGTAGCCCTGGAAGGCCAGTCGGTTGGGCACCGACACCACGTCGTGCTCGAAGCGGGCCCGCAGGTAGAACGGCGCGCGCTCGAGGATGGCGATGGGGAAGTCGGTCGGCACCTCGATCCAGCGAGGGCTCAAGGCATCGAAGAGCTTGACGATGGCCGTCGGATCGGCCTCGGCGTCGCTCGGATTCTGGTAACTGGTGCCGAGATCGCTGCCCTGGTACGCGACCTTCACCGCGGCTTGGCGGAGGATGTCCGGCAGACCATTCTTCGGCTCCACCAGCGTCTCGCCCACTACGAGTGTCGGCGCGTCGGACGGCCAGTCGACGCGGTAGTGGGCCGCCTGATCGACGAAGCTCACGCATTGGCCCGGAAAACCCACGTCGGCGCCGGTTCCGTTCGGGTCGTAGTAGAAGTTGTCCTGGAGCGGATAGAAGTACCAGACTTCCATCTCGCCGTTCGCCCTGGCGTGGACGCCGCCCCGTACGTCTTCATAGTAGGGCGTTCCTTCGAGGTCGTTGGCGAAGGTGTCCGGACAGTCGCCGACGAGGACCAGGGGATACGGCGCCGGCACCTGGCCGCCGGCCACGATGTCGAAGTCGAAGGCTCCCGTACCGCTGCCCACCACTTCGTAGACGGCGAGCTTCCAACGCAGGTCGTCGTCGGGGTCGCGGTACTTGACGAGTGTGTAGGGTTCCGACGCGGTCGTCGCCTCGGCCCGCAGCGCAAAAGCGGCGGCGAAGCCGCTGCCCAGCCGCGAAGGGGCCATGATGGCGTGCTCGTCGTTGGGGTTGAAGCCCGCCTGGCCGACGTCGTTCTGCACGTAGAGGCGTGGGCTGACGAATACCGTCGGGTCGAGGGGAGGCTGTCCGCCGCCCTCGGAGCCGTTCTGGTCCTTGATCACGATCTGGAACGGCGCGGACGGCCACGCCGGCGTGTAGAGATAGGGGTCCGAAGGCCAGCGCACCCCGACCGAGCCGGCCGCGTAGCCGACCAGACGCAGCTGACGCTCGGCCGTGCCGCCGTTGACGTTCACCGGCAGGATCTGCCCGGTGCGCGACGGCGCGTCGAAGGCGCGCTCCGGTCCGGCGGCGTCGATGGGCGCGAGCGCGGAGGCGAGAAAGGCGTTGTCGGTCCGGCTGTGACCCGGCAGCAGGATCTCGGTGCCGATGTCGACCGCGGGCGTCGCAGGCGCGCCGAGACCGTCGAAGTCCGTGGTCAGGACGACCTCGAACGCCGTCCCGCCCCCGCCGTCCTCGTAGCGCAGGGTGCTGAAGCCGTTGACGGCCCGCTCGAAGATGTCGTCGTCGGTGGAGGACTCGCCGCCGTCCGAGTAGTGGAGCTCTCGAAAGCTGTGGCTGGCGCTGTCGAGGGGGACGTCGGCGCCGGCTATGTGCAGCTGAGGATCGTCCGGCCAGACGGCGAGGCCCGTCTGCTCGAGCTCGCCGCCGCCGGACGCCGGCCAGATCAGCCGCAGGCTGGCCGGCGTCTCGCGGACGGGAAAGGCCTCGCTGCCGTCCCAGTAGACGTAGTCGCCTGGGCTCGCGACGCCCTCGATCTCCGGCGTGGGCGCGGCGCCCGCGACGACACCCAGGGGCGGGACGATGGCTTCGCCGACGTCGAAGCGGGCGAAGGTGGCCCAGTTGCCGGCGGTGTCGAGACTCGCCAGATAGGCGGCCCGTGGCCCGGTGGAGGTCAGCTCCTCGACACCGAAGCTCGCCGTCCCCTCCAGCTTGCCGGAAACGTAGAGCTTGGAGGCCCCGTCGGTGGCGATGGAGACGCCGGTGGTGCTGCCGGTTCCGCTGACGTTGGCGATCTGAGCGACGGTCGGGGAGGCGGCCCCCAGGGCGTCGAAGGCGTGGATCCGCGCGTGGTCGGCGTCGGACGTCCCGATGGAGAACAGACGACTGCCGTCGGCGGAGAGGACGATCCCTTCGACCTGGACGAGACCCGAGAAGCTCCTGAACCAGGCGCTGGAAACGGTGGCGACGTTGTCGGTCAGTTTGCGCACGAAGCCACCACTCCCCGACGCGAATCCCGCGACGTACACGTGGTTCGTGCCGTCGGCCACCAGATCCCTGGGAGCCTGATTCGCAACTCTGTGCTCCCACACCGAGTTGTTGAGGTCGTCGTCGCGGACCTTTCTCACCCAACCCGTCAAACTAGAGAAATCGTTGCCGCCGACATAGACCGAACCGTCACGGTAGGACACCGCGAGACCGTTGGCGTGGGTCGCAGGCAAGTCGTCGCAATCATTCGAGCCCGTGTCCCACGTCCCTGCGCCGTAGGGATAGAACCTCGCGTGGCCACCTCCATCGATGGGAAATCGCAGCAAGATCGGCGCGACGATCTTCGTACATCGGATGGTGTCCGAAGAGACGCTGCGCGTGCCGGCGATCGTCCCCATGAGGTAGACGAACTTGCCGCCGGTCGCGTCGTCGTCGATCGCCAGTTGCCCGGCCTGGTCGTCGCCCGAGCCGATCGAACCGTAGGCACCGTAGGTGCCGTAGTCCTCGGCCCACGTCCAGGAACCTCCCTGCGTGGGGTCGTCGGAGATCTGGGCGACGAAGATGTCCCTCGGGTTCGCGTGCTCGGGGCCGCCCCAGAGCGCCAGTTGCGTTGCGCCGAAGACGGCGGTGTCGGTGAACGTGCCGCTGACGTACAGCTTGCCGGCGTCGTCGATCGCCAGGTCCGAGATACGCTCCAGTCCCGGACCCCCTCCGGTGAGGACCCACTGCACATCGCCCAGGTCATTGTATTTGGCCACGAAGACGTCGTAGGAACCCGCGATCGACGTGCGCTCGAAGGGGCCGAATGTGGCCGTGTCCTGGAATGTACCCGCGAGGTAGACAGAACCGTCGTCACCGACCACCGTCACGGAGTGAGTCTGCCGGAACGCAGTCGGCGTAACGTTGCCGATGCTGTCTCCCTGCACTGCCTCGGGCCAGGTCGCTGTCGCCGGGGCGGCTGCCAGAAAGATGGCCAGGCACGACGCGGCCAGGGCGATGAGCGTCTTCGTTCTCATGGGTTGAGCTCCCCTTGGTCGGCGACCCGCTGCAAGGTGAAGGTGCCGGCTACCTCGAGCGGCAGCCGGTGGAGACCGGTGATGGTCTCGGCGTAGCTGCCCGCGACCCGGGTGACGAGCCAATCCGGTCTCGGATCGGCGCCGTCAGGCACCGTGGGATCGGCGGCGGCGAAGGTGAGCTCGAGCTCGCGCACGATCTCGAAGCTCTCGTCACAGGAGCTCACGCAGCTCGTGTGCTCGGTCGTTCCCGCGGTGTAGAGGGCGTCGCAGCCGCAGTCCTGGTCATGGTCCGGGTGGTAGCGGTGGTAGAAGGGATTCGACGGGTGGGTCGGCGGCAGGGTGATGGCCGTCGCGAGCGTCGAGCCGCCGGTGCCGAAGTTGCCGCCGCCGAAGCTCAGCGCCAGCGCCGTGGCGTCCCAATCCGCCGAGTCGGGGCCGAAGTCGTAGCCGGCGGTGGAAACCCGGCGCCCCACCTGCTCGCCGTCGGCCACCGACGAGCCTTCGAAGTCGCCGATCCGGCTCGGGTCGGTGAGCAGAACGAAGCGGCCCGGGTCGCCGGCTGTGGCGCCGTCCTCCCACATCTGGATGACGTCGCGCAGGAGCCGCGCCTGGCCGCCGTCGTCGACGTGGACCAGGAGGCGCAGGTCGAAGGTCGACGACGTCGTCGGTTCGAGGGGCGGAGGGCCCGTGCTGCCGACCGTCGCTGCGGGCAAGGAGCTGACCTGGTCCAGGCTGACGCTGCCGATCCACAGACCCGCAAAGCTCGTCACCTCCAGTGGCAGCGCGTGGAGCGGCAGCAGCACGCGGCCGCCGGCGCCGTCCGTGATCTCGAGAATCGAGCGGTGCTCCGGGCCCGTGAGGTCGTTCCGCCGCACGGCGAGGCGCAACGTCGTCGCCTCGCCGGGGCCCGCGGTCAAAATCGTCGACGAGTCCAGGCGATTCCAGACGAATTCAGAATTGCCGGCGTCGAAGGTCTGGTAGGAAATCGGTCCGGCGGTCAGTAGCCGAGCGGTGTAGGAAGCCGGAGCGGTTCCCCGATTGGTCACGTTGACCTCGAATTCCCTCAAGACGCGGTCGAAATCGATGCCGTCGCCGAGGCGCGGGACGACCTGCATCGGCCCCGCCCAGTCCGAGCTTCCCTTGGTATAGATCCAGAACGCCTCGCCGCTCGCCATCGTCGCGGTCGGCGAGGTGGGCTGCCAGGTCCCAGTGCCGTCGAGACGATAGATCGCCTGGCCATCGTGAGCCGGCGAGCCGGCGAACCAGCTCTCGAAGGTCGGCGGCGCCGCTGGGTCGACCTCCGCTCCGACCAGGTTGAAGGAGTCGGGAACCCAGCGCCGCGGCCGCCAGGAGGGTCGCCCGGTGACGGTGAACGAGACCGGGCTACTGCCGCCGAGCTTGATCAGGTACGGCCGGTTCGCTTGCACGCGGTGAAGGTTGGTGAGAAAGCTCTCCGGTCGCGAGGCCGGGAAGTAGCCGAGCCAGCCCGTCCTGCGGAGCTGTGGCTCCGACGGGTTGGCGACGAATTGCACCGGCGACGGGTCGGGCCTCCAGGTCCAGACGCTGTCGACGGGCAGGCCCCCGAATACGGCCGCGGTGTCGTTGTCGGCCGGCTCGACCTCAAGATAGATCGAGCTCCACCCCGGCTGGAGCAGGAACGTCTGGGACGTCTCCTGAGTCGCGGAGGCGGATGGAGCGAGCAGGAAGGCCAGAGCGAGCGCTGCTAGCGCGGGCCGGGAGTAAGAGCTGGGAGATCGCATGCGGTCAGTTCCTCGAAGGGCCGGGGTTTCGGGTCGCCGGATCGGCGGGAAGGGAAGGAGGGGTCAGAGCACGGCTGCGCGTCGACGGCTCGCGAGCGAGCGGATCGACCTCGACCGGGTAGCGCTCCCGCAGCTCGGCGTGGAAGGCGTCGCGAACCGCGGCCCGGCGCTCCATCATGAGCTGACGGCGGATCGTGCTCGCGACCTTGTCGAACGCGCGCGGGCTCGCCGCCCGTCGCTCGACGAGACGCATGAGATAGGTGTCACCCTCCGCCTCGACACGGCCGACCTCGCCCACGGTGCGGAGCGCGAAGCCGAGCTCGACGACGGCGTCCGGCCGGCGCGAGCTGTCGCCGTGCGTCCACCACCCCAGGACACCGCCGACGTAGCGACTGGCCCGGTCGGCCGAGTGGCGTCGGGCGAGGTCGCCGAAGCCGCGCTCGGGGTCGACGGCAGCGACGGCGGCTTCGATCTCGTCCGCGAGGCCGGGCTGGGTCGGGCCGTCGAGGCGGATGACGGCCACTCGCACCTGCTCGGCGGTGGCGAAACGCTCGGGAGCCTCGGCGTAGCGGGCGACGACCTCGTCGTCGGTGACCTCGATCGCCGCCAGCAGGGGCTGCAGGTGATCGCGCTCGAAGCGGGCGGCCAGGAGTCGCTCGATGGCGTCGCGAATCTCCGGATCCTCGGCGTAGCCGGTGTCGATCGCCGCCGTCGCTCGGAGGCGGCGCCCCACGAGGTCGTCGAGTGTCTGCTGCCAGGCGGCGGCGCCGGCGGAGTGGCCGCCGCGACGGCTCAGCTCGGCTTCGACGTCGTCACGCTGGATCGCCTCGTCGGCCGCGAGCTCGATGGTCGGGTTGCTGCCGCTCTCGGCCGGCGTCGCCGCTCCAGCAGAGCCTGCGAGCCCGGCCACGAGCCAGGCGGCGCCGAAGACGCGGACCCGACGTGGCAGGCATGGAAGGGAGAAGGATCGGGATGTGGGCGTATTGGACAGCATGGGAACCTCGGGAGGGTGTCGCTTCGTCGGCAAGGAGCGGGGTCAGACGGACCACGCCGTCGTATCGCCCGACTCGAACCCGTCCGAGAAGATGGCGCAGGCGTTGGTTCCGTCGTTGTCGTCGCAATCGCGATCGGCGCAGATGCCGTCGCCGTCGCCGTCGCCCGAGGCGTCGTCGCCGGTGCAGATGTCGCAGCCGTCGGGCACGGAGTCGCCATCCGAGTCGATTCCGTCGTCGAATCCCGGGCAGATATCGCTGTCGTCGCACACCCCATCGGTGTCGGTATCGCCGCTCTCGTTATCTCCCTCGCAGGCGTCGCACGCGTCTCCCAGGCCGTCGCCGTCGCCGTCGGCCTGGGTCGGGTTGACGTCGTCCGGGCAGTTGTCGAGAGCGTCCAAAACGCCGTCGCCCACGCCCTCGTCGAGGTCGCGCGACTCGTAAGCGCCCACGTCGCAGCCGTCGTCGGCGTCGGTGACGCCGGCGAAGTCGATGGGGCGGAGGAATTCGCGGATGTCTTCGGTGATGCCCGACGCCGTGCAGCTGCCGGTGTCGATGGCGTCGCTGCCGAGGGCCGCGGGATGGGTCGGCAGGCAGCCGTAGCCGGGAAGGGGCGTGACGCAGCCGTAGTCATCCAGGGGCAGCAGCGACGGCGCGACGCCCGTCTGGTCGCCGGTCGCCGCGAAGGTGCAGTTGGTGGGCTCGACGACGGCGTTGTAGCCGAGACTCGTCAAGAAGGCTCCGTCGTCTCCGCAGTCGGAGTCGGTGACGCTTCCCGCCACGTCGGCCGTGTTCTGCTCGAGCAGCGACGATCCGAGGGACATCGAGCTCGAAGCGAACAATCCGCCGCCGAGGGCCGAACCGTTGCCCGCGCCGCCGAGGCCGGCGATGGCCTCGTTGAGCGCCACGGTCGAGCTCTCCACTCCGAAGTGGCCATCGACCTGTAAGCCGGCGCCGGAGACCGCTCCGCCGGTGCCGCTGGTACTGGCGCCGCCCTCGGCTCGGTTGCCCGAGACAGTCAGATTCCGGAGTGTCCCGTTGCCTGCCAGATACAGACCCCCTCCCGCGGCATAGCCCCCTGTTCCCGAGTCTGCATCGCCGCCGACCGCCACGTTGTCGACCAGCGCGATGCCATCGGCCAGGACGACGAAGTCGACGAAGCCCCCGCCACCTTCGGCGTACCCTCCGTCGGCAGTTCCCGTCGCGTCGCCGCCGACGGCCGAGTTCCCCGACGCCAGCACCTGGCTCGCGGAACCCACCGTGGCGATGAAGAAGCCGCCGCCACTCGCAAAGAGGTGACCGCGTGCGATATTGGCATCGAAGACCACCTCGCTTAGCTCCTCCACCTCGGAACCCACGTAGAGTCCACCTCCAGCGGCATCGAAGCCGGTCGCCTCGGCGCTATTCTCGACGAACTGACTCGACGTCAGGCTGGCCAGGTCCTCGATGGAGACCGCACCGCCATAGGCGATGTCGCCCACAGCCGAGTTGCCCTGGAAGAGCGAGCCCGAAATGGTGAGGTCCCCTTCCCCGGCGAGGACAGCTCCGCCCTCGGCCGCGCCCACGGAGAGGGCCGTGTTGCCAACGAAGGTGGAATCGACGATGTCGAGTTGGTTGAAGACGGCCACCGCACCGCCCTTGTCGGCGCAGCCTCCACGCAGCGTGAGGCCCACCAGCTCCAGCCGGCCGTCGTTGGCGCTCGCCGGAACCTGCAGCAGACGGAATTCATCCGGCCCGTCCGGCACGTCACAGTCGAGACCCTCCGAGCGCTCGATCACCGACGCCGCGCGGGCGCGGATGCTGATGTCGCTGGTGACGTCGGGCAGGCCGGCGAAGGAGCCCTGATACAAGCTCGATCGCACGGTGTCGGCCGCGGTGAGGGTGGTGTCGACGTCGAGGACGATCGTTTCGGAGCCGGCGACATCGCCGTCACAGCCCCCGACGATCGCATCGAGATTGGCCGCTTCGATGGCGTCGCCGAGGGTGCAGACGCCGTCGACGACGATCACCTCGCCCGCCTCGACGGCACCGACGTCGCAGCGCGCCACGCCGTCGCCATCGCCGTCCTGGGGTCGATCGTCGCCCCGCTGGTCGGTGCCGAGCGGGTCTCCTGCCGTGTCGTCACAGTCGGTGACGGCGTCGATCGCCACGCTGTCGAAACCGAGATCGTGGGTCTCCAAGGACCTGAGAGCTCCGCCGTTGTAGGCCAGCGGCTCGAGCGCCAGGTCGTCGAGGGTCACGGTCTGGAAGTCGCCGTCGAGAGCCGCACAGGTGCCGTCGGCGTCGTAATTCAGGCCGGCGGCGGTGAAGGTGCCGGTGCTTGCGCAGTCGCCGCCTGTGCCGTTGCCCGCCACGATCGAGTTCTTGACCGTCACCAGGCCGGTATTGCGAAGGCCGCCACCGCTCGACGGCCCGCCGGCCGCATTGTTGGTGACGGTGGAGGCGTCGACCTGCAGGTCGCCGGTGTTGCGCAAACCGCCACCCGTGCCGGCGGCGGTGTTTCCGGAGACGGTGCTGTTGCGCAGGATGGTCTGGGTTCCGGGCGAGCCACCTGCCGTGCCCAGGCCGCCGCCATCGCTGCCGGCGGTATTGGCGGAGATCGTGCTGCGGCTGATCGACACCTGGCTGTCGTCGCTGAAGATGGCGCCGCCATCGGCCGCCGCGGAGTTGGAGCGCAGCACGCTGTCGTCGATCTGGGCACCGCTTTCGTTCAGATGCAGCCCGCCGCCTTCCTGATGGGCGGCGTTGCCCTCCAGGAGGACGCGGTCGAGGGTCAGGACGCCGCGCACGACTCGAATCGCGCCACCGACACCCGAAGCGCCGCCGCCGTCGGCGCAGCCGCCCTCGAGGGTCAGGTCTTCGAGGATCAAGACGCCCTCGTTCACTTCGAAAATGCGGAACTCGTCGGCGTCCTTGGTGCCGTCGAGGGTGCAGTCTGCGTTACGCAGGATCACCGATCCGTTGCCCTCGATGGTGAGGGTGTCCGGAAACAGGATGACGGCCGTGGTGATGACCGGCAGGCCGTTGTCGCCGTTGACCGGATCCGCATCGAAGATCTCGTATTCCTCTTCGGAGCCCAGGATGATGGTGTCGTTGCCGCTGCCCGCCGCACAGTCCGTATTGTCGACCTGGGCGTCGTCGACGGCGTTGTGAATGGCCTCGCGCAGGGAGCAAAGGCCGTCGGCAGCGACGACCACCGCGTTGCCGTCGACGGAGATCGAGGCGGCCGACGCGGTCGTTGGGAACGTGCAGAGGGTGCCGATGGCCAGGGCGAGGGCGAGGACGGGGTGAGTGAAGCGGGTGAAGATTCGAGATGTCATGGTGTGCTCTCCAGATCACGGGAGGGTTGCGAGGGCGGAGGCGCCGGGGAGCCTGGCGGCGCCGAAGACGCGGACCAGACGTGGCAGGCATGGAAGGAAGAAGGATCGGGACGTGGACGTATTGGACAGCATGGGAACCAGACCCGCGCTTTACTCGACGGTAGAGACGCTAGACGTCTCAACGTTGAGATTGCGTTGAGATGGGAGCGCGGAAGACAGAATGGCCACAAAAGGTAGGACCCAGACCGCGTTCCGCCTCCATGGATACTCGCGACACAGTTTCGGATGACCGAGGTATGACCGCGGTGTGACACGCTATGACAATGAAAATTGGTGTTTCCATCCCAGACGATCTCGTCGCATTCGCCGACCGAGAGGCGCAACGGCGCAGCACCTCGCGTTCCGGATTTCTGGCAGATCTGCTGAAAGCGGAGCAGGTTCGCGAGCAGACTCGTAGGTACCTTGAGCAGCACGGTTGGGACGTAGCCGAGGACGAGTCGACTTGGCGCGAGTATCAGCGCCGACAAATGGCTGAGAGCTATAGTGACGATGAATGGTGAGGTGCTGCCTCGCCGCGGCGAAATCTGGTGGATGCGGCTCGGCAAGCGACGCCCGGCCATCGTCGTGCAGACCGACAAAGTGCGCGAGACCAGAGTACGCACTTTCCTGATCGTTCCTCTGACCAGCCGCCTTCATCTGGAAGGTTTACCAGGCAATCTCCGACTCGGGAGCAGGGCAACAGGTCTCTCTAAACCCTCCGTCGCCAACGTCTACGATCTGCAAAAAGTCTTCACGGTTGACTTGATCGAGCCGGCAGGAATTCTGCCTCGACAAGATCTCATGCGCCTCGACGACGGTCTTCGATTGGTCCTTGATCTTTAGAGACTGTCTGATCGGCTGCCGAGTCTGCTCTCAAGGAATGCCTGCTCTCAAGGAATGCCTGGCACCTGGACTTGGCAGCACCGCCTGAAAGATGCCCGGCACCGCCTGAAAGATGCCCGGCACCGCCTGAAAGAAATGCCTGGCACCGCCTGAAAGATGCCCGCCTGAAAGAAATGCCTGGCACCGCCTGAAAGATGCCTGGCACCGCGGCATCGGCAGGCACCGCGGCATCGGCACCCGGACGTCTGGGTTAGACTGGCGACATGTCACGCGACCTCAACACCCTTCGAAGCCTCGCATTTTGTCTCGCTTTGGCGACCCTTTGCGTCACCCTTACCGGCTGCGAAGACCGTCAACCGGAGATCGAGGATCTGCGGCGCGAGATCGCGGACCTCAACGACGAGCTGGAGCGCGTCCGCTCCGAGCTGGGCCAGACCCGTCTACAGCTACGGCAAGCGAAAAAGGACCCGGCCCAGGACAAGGCCTCCCCAGCCGAGCCGGAGGAACAAGAGCCGGAGCCGGAGGAAGAGGAGCCCGAGGAGCTCTCCTCGGTGGCGGAGCTGCTTCAAGGTCTGTCGGAACGGGATCGCGAAATCGACCGGTTGACGCTGCGTTTAGAAGATGCGCGCGCGGATTTCGAGCGCTGCAAGAAGGCGGGGGAACGGGCGGTGGCGGAGCTCAATCGCTGCCGACGCCGGGGCCGCTGAGCCCTCGGCGAGTCGCCCTCAGTTTTCGAGAAGCTGCTTGGCCGTTTGGAGATCCTCGGTTCCGTGGCCCTCTTGGAACCAATCGTAGACTTTTTGCAGGGTTTGACGCGCTTTGGTGCTGTGTAGCTCGTCCTTATTCCGCCACAGCCGGAAGATGCTCAGAGCCGCCCGCAGCTCCGACGATTTCTCGTGCCGCCACCGGGCTCGGTGTAGGGCTTTTAGGAACATGGACTCCGCCTGCTCCTCGTCCGGATTTGCCAGCTGCAAGGCCAGCTCTCCCCGCAAGCGATAGACCTCTGCCTCCCACCAGCCCTCTCCCGATCGCTCCGTCACCTCGAGAGCCTCGTCGAGAGCGGTCAACCCGTCCTCCGGTTGACCGATGGCGCCGTAGGCTTCCGCCAGCTGGCTCAGGAAGTAGGGACGGAACAGCTCGCTACCCACTGCCCGCAAGGTGTCGAGCACCTTCTGGATCTGGGCGATGCCGGTCGCGTCTCCTTGCAATGCCTTAGCCCAGCCGCCTAGCAACGACGAACAAGCCAAGAAGTAGGCAAACCCTTGCTCGCCGGCCATGGCCAACGAGATCTTCGACGCCGCAGCGGTATTTTCGACCTCGTGGCGCATTTGCGAGATCCAGGTGGTCAAGGTACGGGCAAAGCTCTGGCTGAAAGGGTGCCCCAGCTCATCGGCCAAGACCTGAGCTTGATCCATGCACGCCTTGGATTTATCGGGATAACCCAGCAGCCACAGCGCCCACGCGCCGTAATCCAACGAGGCGACGGTCGGATGCTGGCCCAAGTGCAAGGAGCGCTCTGAAACGAGCCGCCGCGCCGGGCCGTCCATGGCTTCGAAAATCTGGATGCTGCGGTTGTACTGAGCCCAAGCCTCCCCAGGCTCGCCGAGGAAGAGGTGGGTGGTGCCCATGGCGTAAGGGGCCAGCACCCGATAGGTCTCGTCGTCCGCCGCCTCGGTTTGATCCAACAGCTGCTTGGCCAAATCCTTGCTGGTGGGCAGCTCTCCGCGCACGATGTGGTGACGCCACAGCCCGAGCAGCACGGGAAGCATATTCTTGGAGTCGCCCGCCTGCTGGCAAAGTGCCCGCGCGCGACCGAAGGCCTGCCCCACCTCGGCGGCGGCGTGGCCCTTGCTCATCAAGTAGGTGCCGCCCAGCTCCGTTTGCAGACGGATTTCCTGGGTCTGACGCTCCGGTGTGATGGGTAAGGTGGCCAATAACCGCAAAGCCTCGGTGATCCCTCGCTCGGCATCCGCATTGGCACAGGCATCCAGGGCCTGACGCCCCGAGCGCTCCAGGTAGTCCACCGCTTTGCCCGTGGCCTCCGGGTCCGAGAAGTCCGCGGCCGACGACCAATGGTGCGCCAGCGCCGCCACTTTCACATCGTTCTCGCCGTAGACCGACTCCGTGGCCACGGCCACCCGACGATGGATCGCCCGTTGTTGGGTGGGGGAGAGATCGAGGATCACCGCCTCGCGCAGACGGTCGTGGGCGAATCGCCACTGCTTGCCGAACGCCTCCAACACCGCCGCGCTCGAGCAGGCCCGCAACCAGTCGGAAAGCAAGATGTCCGGGTCCACCGCCTGCAAGAGGTCCAAGTCCAGCTCTCGGCCGATCACCGCCGCCACTTGCAAAAGGGGACGGGCCTGGGCGGGCACCCGGTTGAGCCGGCGCTGGATGATCTTGCGAATACCGCCCGTGGAGATTTGCGTGGGCAGGCTTGCGCCATCCACTTGGTCCAACCGACCGGCCTCTTCGGCCAAGGCGCGCACGATCTCCACCAGAAAAAACACGTTGCCCTCGGTTTCCCTCTGGAGCAGCTCCACTACCTCGGGATTCTTGCCCACCGCGCCGAGCATGGACTCCGCCAGCTCGGCGATGCTCTCCGGCCCGAGGCGTTGCAGCTTGAGCTCGTCGGCCCCGGAGATTTGACCCGGCAGATCCGGGCTTTCGTCGTCCCGATAGCTACCGACCAAGAGCAGCGGCATGCCGGCGATGTTTTCGTTCAGGTGGGCCAAGAGAGCGATGCTCTCCACTCCGGCCCAATGCAAATCTTCGAGGATCACCACCAGTGGATGCTGCAACCGCGACAACAGACCGACAACCACGCCGTGAAGCCGTTTTTGGGTGGCTTGGGGATCCATCACCGGTGCTTCTGCCACCGGCCGTTCCAAGAGGTCTTCGATGTCGGGAACCACGGGTTTGAGCACCGACGCTTCCTGGTCGTCGGGCTCGGTCAGCAAACACAACCACCGCAGGGGCTGGCGCCAAATCTGGTAGGGGCTTCGACCGGTGGACACCCCTTGGCCCGAAATGGTGAGCGAGGCTTTCACCATGCTCAGAGTCCGCAGCTCGTCCAACAGCCTGGATTTGCCGACGCCGCTCTCGCCACCGAGCAGCATCACGCTGCCCCGTTTGTTGTGGGCGTCCTCCAATTTGTCGAGCAGGATCTTGACTTCCCGATTGCGCCCCACCAATCGGGCCGCTTTCAAGAAGCTGTCGCGTACCGCGGCGTCCTCGAGAGAGATCGCCAAACGCATGGAGGAGATCAGGTCCGACACGACCTCGTTGGCGTGGCGATAACGGTCGCCGGGGTCTTTCGCCAACAGCCGCCCGATGATCGGAATCAGCCGGGCGTCGAAGTCGTCGGTGGAGAGCACGGGCTGCTCGTTGAGCGCCTTCGCCATCATCACCGGAATAGTTCCGCCGGCGTAGGGGTGGCGACCGGCGATCAGCTCATAGGCCATGACCCCGGCCGCGTAGAGGTCCGACGCCTCGCTCGCCGGATGGCCGTGCAGCAGCTCCGGCGCCAGATAGGGCACGGTTCCGGTGACCCCCTGGCTGCCGCCGGTGATATTGGCCACCGTCTTGGCCTGGGACTCGGAAATGCCGAAGTCCAGCAGCTTCACCCGGTCCGAATCCACCATGACGTTCGACGGCTTGATGTCTCGATGGATCACCCCGCGTCGGTGCAGGTACATCAAGGCTTGCAGCATTTGAATCAACAACGCGATCTGCTGCTTGAGATCGAGGCCGTGCCCTGCTTCCAGCAAAGTCTTGGGGTTTTTGACCACCTCCATGGCATAGAACGGCCGTTGGTGATCGTCGAAACCGTAGTCGAGCACGCTGATGATGTTGGGATGGCGAAGAGACGCCAGCAGACGGAACTCCCGGGCCAGCAGCAACCTATCCTCGGAACCGTCGGTCAAACCCATGGTATTCACCATGAAATTCCGATCGACGTCACCCAGTGCAATTTCCGGCGCCGTAACCTGCTTTAAGGCCACCTGTTGACCGGTAAAACGATCGTGAGCAAGATACACCGCGCCCATGCCACCGCTGCCGAGTCTATCGAGGAGCCTGTACCGTCTTCCGTACACACCAAGGCCCTTTTTGTCTGAGACACTTCGGAGAGAGGTCTACGATTCTCTTCCCTTATGGGCTGTTCTGCAAGCTTTCAGAGAAACAACCCTTAAATTCTGCCAAAAATTCAAAGCCCGCTACACTCTTCATATGATCGAAGACCCGGAGCTATTTCTGCGCCGAACGCTACGGCTGGACTTGGAGATCGAGCCATCGAGCCGGCTCGTCCAACGGGTGGGGGCGTTGAATGACACCGGCGGCGCTCGCCGCGCCTTTTCCCGCCGATCCGAGCCGCGAAAGCCCATCGATCCCGTCAGGTTGACGGTGGAGCTCGATCGCTTCACCGGTGATGCGGGCTTCGTGCTGGGTCACAATCTGCTACACCACGACCTGCCCGGCCTGAGGGCGGAGTGGCCCAGCCTCCGGCTGCTCGGCCTCCCGGTCATCGACACCCTCTACCTTTCAGCGCTGGCGTTTCCCCGCCGCCCCTACCATCACCTGGTGAAGGACTACCGTCTGGTCCGGGAATCGATCAACGATCCCGTGGCCGACGCCGAGCTCGCGGGCCGGGTCTTCGTCGAATCGTGGCGGGCGCTGGCGACCCAGGAGGCGGCGACCTCCGGCCTGCTGTCGTTCTACGCCGATTGCCTGGCCGACGAATCCCTGGGTGATCACGGGGGTCTGGCCACAGTGCTGCGGTCGATCGCCGACGGCCCCGCCGCCGAGCTCGGCGCCTTGGTCCAGGATTCGGCCTGCGCCTTTGTGCTCGAGCAGCTCGACGAGCCGGCCGCCCACGGTCTGCCTCCGGCCATGGCCTACGTGGTGGCTTGGCTGCGGGTGGCCGGCGAGGATTCTGTGCTGCCCCCGTGGGTACGGCTGCGATTTCCCGAAGTCCCCGGGCTCTTAGATCGTCTCCGGCGGACCGACGCCGGCGGCGACCCCTGCCCCCGCGGCGCCGATTGCGCCTATTGCCGCGACGGCTTTTCGGCGGAGAAGGAGCTGGAGCGCTACTTCGGCTTTGCCTCCTTTCGCGACGAGCCCCGCACCGACGACGGCGAGTCCCTGCAACGCCGGATCACCCGCCTCGGCCTGGCCCGACGATCCCTATTGGCGGTGCTCGCCACCGGGGCGGGCAAGTCGCTCTGTTACCAGCTACCCGCCCTGGTCCACTTTCGCCGCAGGGGCCTGCTGACCATTGTCATCTCGCCTTTGCAAGCCTTGATGAAGGACCAAGTCGACAACCTGAATCAAAAAATCGGCGCCGAGCGCGCGGCGGCCTTGAACGGCCTCCTGACCCCACCGGAGCGGGGCCGTGTGTTGGAGCGGATTCGGCTGGGAGAGGTCGCACTGCTCTACGTCGCCCCGGAGCAGCTGCGCAATCTCTCATTTCGTCGGATCATCGCCGTGCGAGAAATCGCCGCTTGGGTCTACGACGAAGCCCACTGCCTCTCCAAATGGGGACACGATTTCAGACCCGACTATCTTTTCGCCGCACGGTTCATCGGGCGGCTGGCCCGGGAGCAAGGAGCCGAGCTGCCGGCGATCGCCTGCTTTACGGCCACCGCCAAAAAGGACGTGACCTCGGAGATCGCCGAGCATTTTCGCGACGCCTTGGGCATCGAGTTGGCGGTGTCCACCAGCCGGGTGGAGCGCCAAGAGCTGCGTTTCTTCGTCGAGACCTGCCCGGCGGCCCGCAAGTTGCCGCGTATCGCCGAGCTGCTGCGGGAGCGTTTCGGCGAAGCCTCGCCCCACGCCGAAAACGGCTCCGCGGTGATCTATTTCGCCTCCCGCAAGGCGACCGAGGAAGCCGCCCTCTTTCTCAGGCAGCAAGATCTCGAGGCGGGCGCCTTCCACGCCGGCTTGAGCCCGCCGGACAAACGGGACCTGCTCGAAGCCTTCACCTCGGGCGCCCTGAGATTCGTCTGCGCCACAAACGCCTTCGGCATGGGCATCGACAAGGAAGACGTGCGATTGGTGGTCCACGCCGACGTGCCCGGGTCTCTCGAGGCTTATTTGCAGGAGGCCGGGCGCGCCGGTCGGGATCGCCGATCCTCGGATTGTGTCCTGCTTTTCGACGAGCAAGACATCGAGCGTCAATTCAAGCTGTCGGCTGCATCGCAGCTGGAGAAGGGCGACATCGAGCAATTGCTCCGCGCCGTGCGCCGGGCCGTGCGCAAGCAATCCGGCGACGATCCGGACGCTACCGTGGCTTTGACCTCCGGCGAGCTGTTGCGAGACGAAGACCTCGACATCGACCTTCGGCCGGACGATTGGCAGGCGGACACCCAGGTTCGGACCGCATTGGCTTGGTTGGAGCGGGCCGGGTTCATCGAACGGGATCACAACCGAACCTGGGTCTTCCAAGGCAAGATTCAAATCCACGACATGGACGAGGCTCGTCGACGGGTGCGAGCCATGGCCATCCCCGACGCCGACAAGCGAAGGTGGCTGACTCTCCTCAAAGCGCTGATGCAAACCCGTAGCGACGGAGGCTTGAGCGTCGACGAGCTGGCCCAAACCTTCGGCTTCTTGCCACCCGGCCTTGAAGCCGCCCAGGAAGCCGGACAGCAGGTCGTGCGCGATCTCCAGGCGATGTCGAAAGCCGGTTTGATCCGCGAGGGCCTGCAGCTGACCGCTTACGTGCGCCCCACAGGAAGGGGCAGCTCAGCGTCTATTTTGGAGGCGGTAAGCCGGCTGGAACGGACCATGATCGAAGCCCTTCAAGAAGAAGATCCCGACGCCGAGCAGGGCACGAGGGTCAACCTCTCTCTGCGTCGCCTCAACCAACGGCTTCTGGACCGTGGCGAGAGCTCCAATCCCGAGACCCTGCGCGCCCTGCTCAAGAGCCTGTCGGAAGACGGCAAAGGACTGGCCGGCAGTCACGGCAGCTTGGATCTACGCTATATGCGTCGGGGTTTTTATTCCGCCCGGCTACGGCGAAATTGGAGCTCCCTTTCCGAGCTCGCCGATCGCCGTCGTCAGGTCGCCCAAGCGATGCTGCGGACCCTGCTCGACAAGGTCGGCGACGACGCGAGCGGCCGTTTGTTGGTGGCCTTCTCCATGGACGACGCGGTCGCCGCGATTGAGCGGGATTTGGTGCTTCGTCAAACGATTCGGGATCCCCTGGCCGCCGCCGAGCGGGCGCTCTTGTTCTTGCACGAGCATCGGGCAATCCAGCTGCAGAACGGTTTGGCGGTGTTTCGCCAGGCCATGACCCTGAAGCTGCGGCCGGAGAAAAAGGGCCGACGCTACACCCACGGCGATTACCAACCCTTGGCCGAGCACTACGACGAGCGCACGTTTCAGGTCCACGCCATGGCCGGATACGCCCGGGAGGCCTTGATCCGGCTGCGGCGTGGCCTCGAGCTGATCCACGACTACTTTGAGCACGGCCGCGACGTCTTCGTCGACAAATGGCTGCACCAACAGCGAGACGACCTGAGCCGAGCGACCGGTGCCGAGTCCTATCGGCGGATCGTCGAGCAGCTCGGGGATCCGGAGCAAGAGGCGGTGGTCACCGCGCCGCGCGATCAAAACCTGCTGGTGCTCGCCGGACCGGGCTCGGGCAAAACCCGGGTGGTGGTCCACCGCTGCGCCTTCCTCCTCCGGGTGGAACGGGTGCCCGCCCGCTCGATCCTGGTGGTGTGCTTCAACCGCGCCGCGTCTCTGGAGCTGCGGCGACGGTTGCGGGCTCTGGTCGGCGACGACGCCATCGGCGTCACCGTCTGCACCTACCACGCCCTGGCCCTGCGCCTCACCGGGCGCAGCCTGGCGGAGGGCTTCGACTCCGACGCCCTCTCGACCCTGATTCCAGAAGCGGTGGAGCTGCTGGAAGCCGACGACGAATCCACCGACGTGCCGGGTTTCAGCGCCGACGAGCTGCGGGATCGCCTGCTGGCCGGTTTCCGCCACATCTTGGTGGACGAGTATCAGGACATCGACGAGCCGCAATATCGGTTGGTGTCCGCGATCACCGGACGGGCCCGACGACAGGAGGAGAAGCTCAGCATCCTCGCGGTGGGTGACGACGATCAAACCATCTACGGTTTTACCGGCGCCAACGTGCGATTCATCCGTCAATTCCAAGCCGACTACAGCACCGAGCCCCGGACCGGCGGCCCTCGATCCACCCGCCGAAACCAGCCGGCGCAATCCGTCCATTATTTGGTGCGTTGCTACCGCTCCAGCCACCACATCATCGAAGCAGCCAACCACCTGATCGGCCACAATCGAGACCGGATGAAAACTGAGCACCCGATTCGCGTCGACGATCGACGCCGATTCGATCCCCCGGGAGAGCCGGTGCGGGTGCTTCAGGTGCGCTCCGTAGAGCAACAGGCGGCGGTGATCGTCGAAGAGCTTCGACGGGCCGGATTCGGTTCGACGGGCCGTCCAGAGAACCATCCCACGGTCGCGGTGCTGGCCCGTCGGCACGCCATCTTGGAGCCCGTGTATGCCCTGCTCAACGAGGCCTTCCCCGGTTTTGCTCCCACTTGGCTCGGACGTCATGCCCTGCCACCCTTGCCGCGGGTGCGCGAGATCCGCGGGCTGCTCGAGCTCCTGCGTCGGCAGCGTCACCGGGAGCTGAAGGCGTCGGAGGTCTTCGAGCAGATCTGCATCGAAGAGGGCGGCTTTGAAGGAGATGGAGGAGAGAACGCGGGCCGTTGGAATCCGTGGCGGGCTTTGATCGCCGAGGTGCTCGCGGAATGGATGGAGGAAACCCAGGACCAGGCCTGTCCCGGAGCGGCGATTCTCGACTTCGTCTACGAATCCTTGGCGGAGCAACGGCGGCGCCCACCGTCCGGACGCGGCCCGGTGCTGGCCACTCTGCATGCAGCCAAAGGATTGGAATTCGACCACGTCTTCGTCGCCGATGGCGGTTGGCGTCGACCCCACGGAGACACGGAGATGGAGGAGGAGCGCCGGCTCTACTACGTGGGCATGACCCGCGCCCGGCATCAGCTGAGCCTGATGACCGGCATCGATGGTCCCAATCCTCACGTGGAGCTGTTCCGCGACGATCAGAGCTTCATATCCTTCCAAACAGCGGAAGCCACCGTACCCCCGCGGGCGATCTGGGGTCGGCGACGGGAGCTGGTGGGTTTGGAGGATGTCTTTCTGAGCTGGGCCGGGAAGCAGGCGAGCGCCACCCACGAAACCATCGATGCGCTCGCCACCGGCGACCCGGTGCGCCTCGAGGCCAGGGGCCGAGACCGCTTGGTGTGGGCCGACCCGAACGGCAATCCGGTCGCGGTCTTGTCCAAACGCGGGGTCGAACGATGGCTACCGCTGCTCGACCAAATCGAGGAAGCGCGCATCTACGCCTGGATCGAGCGACGGGCCAAAGACTCGGAGCCCGAGCACCGATTCGGGCTACAGAGGGAAAGTTGGCAGGTGCCGGTGGTCGAGGTGCTGCTCCGACCCCTGGAATAGTGGGGGATCGCACGATCTGGCGCTTTTCTGACGAAAACGCGGGCTACTACGGCGCTCAGACCGTGCTCACACCGTGGCAATGACGGCCCCATGACCCGGTGGGCTTCTGTTTTCCCGCCCTGGATCGATATGATCAAGCCCACCGGCACTCTGTTGCCGGGACCCATCCACCTTCCGATCCGCTTACCCCATTCGCGGCAGAGCTCTCGCCCCGTCGTCCGCGGCGCCGTCGGCCGAATGCGGAGACTATTGGAAGGTTTAGAAGGAGAGGACCCCATGGTCAGTCATCCGATCAAGAAGCTTTTCACCGGGCTCATCGATTACGCGGGACTTTTTCCACCCGCGAAATTAGAGATGGAGCCGGCGGTGATCGAATACAACCGTCAGCGGAAGAGCCGAGAGTCCTGGATTCTCGCCCGTTTCATCGTGCCCGCGGCACGGCTCCAAGAGCTGGAATCCGCGATGAAACAACACAAAGACGACGATGGTGTGTGGCCCCTGTCGGTGCTGGTGGGCGGCGATTTAGAGGCCGCGCGGGACCGAATCGATGCTTTCAACGCGCGCAATACGCATCAAGCTCAAGCCGAAGCGGTGGAATACAAACCCTCTTCCGCGGAAGATGTAGAGACGGCGGCCAAGATTTTCGACGGCTTGGAGATCTTCAACGAGGTCGACCATCGGGTGGACCCGACCCCCATGTTCCGGGCCATCAAACAAGTCGAAGGCCGGGCCAAGATCCGCACCGGGGGGGTGACCGAGGACGCATTTCCGAGCCCGCAAGAGATTTCGCGCTTCGTCCGCGGGGCGCGCATGACCGGCATACCGTTCAAGGCCACCGCTGGGTTGCACCATCCCTTGCGCGGCGACTATCGCCTAACCTATGAGAGCGACGCGCCTTCGGGCACCATGCACGGCTTTCTCAACGTGTTCTTGACCGCCGCATTTGTCCACCACGGCGAGCTGCCGGCGGAAATGGTGGAAGAGCTGCTGCAGGAAAAGAACGGGGGTGTCTTCGAGTTTTCCACCGCCGGAGTGAGCTGGAGAGGCCACCGGTTGTCCGCGGACGAGCTTGCCGAAGCTCGCGATGAGCTGGCGCTCTCCTACGGCTCGTGCTCCTTCCAGGAGCCGATCGACGACCTTCGCGGCCTCCGTTTGCTCTAAATTCGAAGGTCAACCGCCACAAAACCCCGAAACCCTCGCGCATCTGCGCTGAATCATAGAAAGAGATCCAACCATGACCGTTCATGTCAACGAAACCCACGACCCCTCCCTGGAGAGCTGGGTCGCCGGCGCCAATGTGGCCGGCACCGATTTCCCGATCCAAAACCTACCTTTCGGTGTCTTCAAAACCGCCGGCGCCGAAGCCGAGCGGGTGGGCGTGGCGATCGGCGATCAAATCGTCGACGTGCTCGCCAGCCGCGATGCCGGAGCCTTTGAGCCCGCCGGCGACGAAGCCGCCACCGCCGCCCAGGCCTGTGCAGGCCCGACCCTCAACCCGTTGATGGCCCTGACCCCGAGCCATTGGTCGGCCTTGCGTCGCGCCTTGCAAGCGGCGCTGGTCGATGGGTCCGAGCTCCGGGACAAGGTGGTGTTGGTACCCATGGCCGATGCCGAGATGTGCTTGCCCGTCGACATCGGCGACTACACCGACTTCTATTGCTCGATTTACCACGCCACCAACGTGGGCAAGCTCTTCCGCCCCGACAATCCGCTGATGCCGAATTACAAGCACATCCCGATCGGCTACCACGGGCGAGCTTCGTCGGTGGTGTTGTCGGGCACGCCGGTGAAGCGCCCCAAAGGCCAGGTCAAGCCGCCCACCGAGGACGCCCCGTCCTTCGTGCCTTCCCGCCTGCTCGACTACGAGCTCGAGGTGGGTTTCTTTGCCGGCACCGGCAACGAGCTCGGTGAATCCGTGCCCCTCGACGAGTCCGACGCCCGCATCTTCGGCTTCTGCCTGGTCAACGATTGGTCGGCCCGGGACGTCCAGGGCTGGGAATACCAACCTCTTGGGCCGTTCCTGGCCAAGAGCTTCATCACCTCCATCGCCCCGTGGGTGGTGACCAACGAGGCCTTGGCGCCGTTCCGCATCCCGGCCTTCGAGCGCGCGGAGGGGGATCCCCAACCGTTGCCCCATCTCGATTCCGAGCAGAATCGCAAGCTCGGCGGTGTCGACATGCAGCTCGAGGTGCATTTGCTGACCCCGAAGATGCGCGAGGCCGGGGAGCAGCCCTTCAAGCTTTCCACCGGTAATTTCAAACACATGTATTGGACCGCCGGTCAAATGATGACCCACCACAGCTCCAACGGATGCAACCTGCGTCCCGGTGACCTGATGGCCAGTGGCACGGTGTCGGGCCCAACCCCGGAAAGCCGGGGCTGCCTGCTCGAAATCACCCGTCGAGGTGCCGAGCCCGTGGACCTGCCCAACGGCGAGCAGCGCAAATTCCTGCAGGACGGCGACGAGCTGATGCTCAGCGGCTGGTGCGAAAAAGAAGGAGCCAAGCGCATCGGCCTCGGTCTCTGCACCGGCGTGGTGGTACCCGCTGAGTGATCGGCCCCCTGAGCAGCCGGCCCTTCTGAGCCGCCTCTTCTTTTGATCGCCCGTGAATTTGGTGGAGCCATGAATACCATCGAGCCCGTCTGGAGCCCATCCCCCGAGCGCGTCGAGCGCTCCAATATGAGCCGCTTTCTGGAGCGAATCTCCGCTGAGGTACCGAGCGTGGAGTCCTACGAGGATCTCTACGCTTGGTCCGTGGCGGAGGCCCCTCGTTTTTGGCGGGAAATCTGGGATTTCTGCGGAGTCGTAGCGTCGCGGTCGTCGGACACCACGGTGGTGGATTTCGACCGCATGCCCGGGGCTCGATGGTTTCCGGACGCCCGGCTGAGCTTCGCCGAGAACCTGCTGCGCTTTCGCGACGATCGAAACGCCCTCGTCGCCTGGAATGAGGAGGGCCGCCAGGGCAGCTGGACCTACGCCGAGCTCTACGACGAGGTGTCTCGCCTCAGCCGGGCCCTGCGGTCTCTGGGCGTGCAGCCGGGAGACCGGATCGCGGGATTCATGCCCAATTTGCCGCAGACGGTGATCGCCATGCTCGCGGCGTCGAGCCTGGGGGCGGTTTGGTCGTCGTGCTCGCCGGACTTCGGCACCAAGGGCGTGCTCGACCGTTTCGGTCAAATCGAGCCCAAGGTGCTCTTCACCGCCGACGCCTACCTCTTCGGCGGCAAGATCCACAGCTGTCTTGAACGGGTGGCCGAGGTGGCGGCGCACATCGACTCCCTCGAACGGATCGTGGTGGTGCCTTACAAACACCAGAGCCCCGATTTGTCGTTCTCGGAGCTGACCGAGCCTTGGGACGGCTTCCTCGCTCCTTTCGAAGCCGGCGACATCGACTTCGCCCAGCTACCGTTCGATCATCCCCTCTACATCATGTATTCGTCGGGCACCACGGGCTTGCCCAAATGCATGAAACACAGCGCCGGCGGCACGTTGCTGCAACATCTCAAAGAGCTGGTGCTGCACACGGACCTCCAACGCGACGACCGCATCTTCTACTTCACCACCTGTGGCTGGATGATGTGGAATTGGCTGGTCTCGAGCCTCGCCGTTGGGTCCACGGTGCTGCTCTACGACGGCTCGCCCATGAAGCCGAAGGTCGACATCCTCTTCGACTTGGCCCAGCAAGAAGGTATGACTGTTTTCGGCACCAGCGCCAAATACTTGGCCCTGGTGGAGAAGGAGGGTGTGCGGCCGAAAGCGACCCACGACTTGAGCCGCATTCGCGCGGTCCTTTCCACCGGCTCGCCCCTGGCGCCCGAAAGCTACGACTACGTGTACGAGCAGATCGGAGACGATCTCCAGCTGTCGTCCATCTCCGGCGGCACGGATCTGATCTCGTGCTTCGCCCTCGGCAATCCGATCCGTCCCGTCTACCGCGGTGAGCTGCAAAGCCGTGGGCTGGGCATGAAGGTCGAGGTCTACAACGACGACGGCGAGCCGATCATCGGCGAAAAAGGCGAGCTGGTGTGCACCCAACCGTTTCCGTCCATGCCGATCGGTTTTTGGAACGATCCGGACGGATCCAAATACCATCAGGCCTATTTCGACGTCTTCCCCAACATCTGGCGTCACGGCGACTGGGCCGAAATCACACCGCGCGGCGGCATGATCATCTACGGTCGGTCCGACGCCACCTTGAATCCTGGGGGCGTCCGCATCGGCACGGCCGAAATCTACCGACAGGTGGAGCAGATCGAAGAGGTGGTGGAGAGCTTGGTGGTCGGCCAGCAATGGCAGGACGACGTGCGCATCGTGCTCTTCGTGCGCCTGAGGGAGGGTGTCGAGCTCACTGACGAGCTCATGGATCGCATCCGCAAGCAGGTGCGCGCCAACGCCTCACCCCATCACGTGCCCAAACGGATTGTGGCGGTGGCGGACATCCCGCGCACCCGCTCGGGAAAAATCACCGAGCTGGCGGTACGCTCGATCATCCACGGACGAGCGGTGAAAAACGCCGAAGCGTTGGCCAATCCCGAAGCTCTGGAGCTGTATCGAGATTTGCCGGAGCTACAGGTCTGACGAGCTGCCGGTCTGACGAGCTACCGGTCTGACGAGCTACCAAGACCGATAGCTCGTCGGCCAGCGGACGGGCTCACATACCTTCTCCGGGCACCACATTCCCTACGCCCGAAGCGGGGCTATCCGTGGCTTGCCCATCCGCGGCTCGCCCGTGGCGAATCTGTTGCTCGACCCGGTGGGCGAGGGTAGAGATCAGCTTCACCTGATCGAGGGTGTTGAGCTTGAGGGCTTCGGCCAGCACGTATTCGAGTGTCGCCATAACCGGATGTTACTAAAAACAACCGCCATATGTCCGCCCATCTAGCTCACGAGCACGTCGGCGCCGGCTCGTCCGTACCCAGCTCCGTCCACGGACCGCAGCGCAAGATTCGCCAAGCTCCCAGGCGCAGCCCTTTGGCTAGGCCGCAATTGCGCACCGCCTGCTCGGTATATTGGCTGCAAGTGGGATGGAATCGACAGGTCACCCCCAACGAGGGCATGGCGCGGGAGAGGGTCGCTTGGTAGGCGTCAACCGCAAGCAAGAACCCCCGGGCGGCCAGCTGCCGCTCGGGGGCTCTCGTCAGGTCGAAGATCAAGGCTGCGGTCACCAGCAAGCCGATCACCAACAAGCGTCGTTTCCTGGGCTTTGACCTTTCGCTATCAGGACCGCTCGGCCCGTGGCCGATCTCTTTGGGATCCGTCATATCAGGATCGGCACAGGCTCAACATGGTCTCGGCTCAACGTGGTCTCGGAGTCGCCGATCAGAATTGGTCGGCAAACTCACTCAGGCCTGGAATCAGCAGTCGTCCGCCTTGAACCGCCTTGACGATACAAGCGATATGCAGAACCACTTGGGCGATGAAAAACGCAACAAAAGCAAAACAGCCGAAGCAGGCCAAGGGTCCGAGCACCGCCGTCGCCGCCCACGAGAACACGTTGAGCAGAATGATCACCAGGATCTCTGCACCGAGCAGCACCAAACCGTGCTTGGCATGCCATTGCACCTCGGCGTCGTCCTTCTCCATAAGGAACGGAATCAGCGCCAGCAGCCAGAGGTAGGAGAGCACATACCAAACGGTTCGGTTCTCGCTCACCCCACCGCCACCGGCAGGTGGGGCTGCGCCGTAGGGAGGAGGGGGCGCCGCGCCACTCGGCGGCGGGGGAGGCGCGGCACCACCAGGTGGAGGCGGAGCCGAATCCCCGGGTGGGGGAGGCGGAGCGTCATTCGATCCAGGGGGGCTTTGGTTTTCTTCGCCGTGGTTTTCGCCGTCGCTCATAGGGGGGAGCTCCTTTTGCTACCGATCTTCAGGCTGATGTCTTGAGGGTAATTTGTAGTCTATCCCATGACTCTCACCCTCATTTACGCAATACCTGAACACTTTGGGACACCACCGGCCCGAACGAGGTGCCGGGCATTTCGCAGGCGGTGCCGCAGGCGGTGCCGGGCATTTCGCAGGCGGTGCCGCAGGCGGTGCCGGGCATTTCGGGCGGGTCTAAATCGTGGTGCCGGGCATTTCGCAGGCGGTGCCGCAGGCGGTGCCGGGCATTTCGCAGGAGGGTCTAAATCGTGGTGCCAGGCACTTCGCAGATGGTCGTTTGTGCGGTGCCGTTTGTGCGGTGCCGGGCATTTCACGATGATCCTTAGCGAAGCCCTGGTGGACGCAAATGCATGAGATCGCCGATGGCCAAGGGTATGCGGCTCCAAAACGGCTCCCCCAGCTCCGCGCCCACCAGCTGACCAAAATGACGGGCGCGCCCTTCCACGGAGAGGGCGAATTCTCGGCTGGCGATCTTGGTCGCGGGCTCGTCCCTGGAGCTCGCCCCGGGACGGTAGAGCTGACTGTCGTAACAAGCCAACGACTCGATTTTCCGATCCCAGGCCGAGGTGACGTCCACGACGAAGCTCGGCTCGAAGGAGGCGTCGTGTTGCATGTAGGAAAAGACCACGCCCGGCCGATGGGGCGCGGGTCCCCGATGCTCAGCCCGACGCCGCAGTCCGGAATAGAAACAGGCGTTTTTGACCAAGAGGTGCGCCCGACCGTGGTCCGGATGACGATCCTCGGGCGCCGGACCGAGCACGATCTCCGGGCGCCAAAGTCGCAGCTGCTCGATCAAAGCGTCTTCTTCCGGCTCACCGGTGCGCAGGCTGCCGTCGCCACAATCGAGGAAGATGACGGTCACCGCGCCCAGGGCCTCCGCCGCGGCACGGGCTTCCGCCTCCCGTTCCTCTGGGGTGCCGCGGGTGCCCGCCTCACCGCGGGTCAAATGCAGGATGCCGACCCTCTTTCCTTGTTGGGCAAGCAAAGCGACAGTGCCGCCACACCCCAGCTCCACGTCGTCCGGATGGGCGCCGATGGCAAGGACATCCAACGGTTGGTGATTTTGCTCGGCGCTCATGTCTTGCGATCCCAACGAACCACGTCCAGCTTTCGCGACTCCAAACGCATACCCGAAAAGATCGCGTCGATCAGCTCGGGTCCGTAGCGCACCCATAGCCAAGCGGTAGATAGGCTGCGTTCCTGCAAGCCATCGGGCTGGAGGGCGAAGCTGAGCTGCTCCACCCGACGGGCCCAGGTCTCGTGGGTCCTCGTGACCGCGGCCTCTACCCGCGAGGTGAAGTTATCCAAGCCGCGGACGATTTGATCGCGGGTCTTCTGAAGGGGTTTCTCCAAGCTCTTGTCGAGCTCGAGCACCGGCGCTTCAAGCTCGCCGAGAGTCGCCAGCAGCCGCTCGCGGATCGGGGAGACGAAATCACGGCCGAATCGCTCGGCGACGATCGATTGGACATTGCTGTCGAACAGCTCTTGGAGGGGCAGCTGAAGCTCGACAAGACGGCCCACCTGCCTCGAATCGATCGCCAGGATTTGGGGTCGGAGGGTGGTCCAGGTCCGGTCGACTCCGAGGATTTCGTACGCAGCCCGCGCCTGGGTCATATACGAAAGCTCCGACGGCCCCATGAGCTGAAGGCTCGACGCGAGCACCACGTCTTGAATCGCCGGACGGGCCAAGACGCCGGGGCTCACGCGCGCGGGCTCGTTTTCCAAGACATCCAACAACTCGCTCACGGGCGCTTCGAAGTCGTCGAGACCCCGCAAGCCGTAGGCCTCGTCGCCGCGCCATTCAATCCGTCGACGCCGCTGCTCGTGGATCAGAAACAGCGGGCTGACGCCGGGTTGGGGGGTCACCTGGGGCGAGTAACCTCGTTTTTCGAGCTGCCCCTCAACGCGCTGATAGGCGTCGTCGAGCTCGAAGCGCTTCTCGATCAGGATGCGAAGGTGGGGTTTCTGAGCTTCCTTCAGGGCCGGAAGCTGGGAATCCAGGAGCAAAGGGGCCCGATCCCCGAGCACCGCCGCCATCAAGCGGCAGAAAGCCTCCCCGAAGGAGGCATCGGCCCCGTGGGTCTCGCGCACCACGGCCAGACGCTCTTCGGCTGGGCCACCGGGGGTGATCTCCTGAAGTCGATCCAAGATCGGCTCGATGCCGGGGCCCAAACGGCGATCACCCACCGGTTTCAAGGGCTCGGTGTCTTCCCCGAGGGTAAGCTTCTCCGGCTCTGAGCCCAATAGGGTCGTTCGCCCGATTTCGTCCCAATCGTGATCCTCGGTGGCGACCCAATAAACCGCCACGGCTTTGCGGCCATCCGCTTCCAAAGCTTCGGCATAGGCCACGGCGGCGATCATCTTCGACAGGCTCAGCAGGGGTCCGCCCAAAATTCCCGGTTGCTGGCCGGTGACCACCACGTGGGTCTCCGGATCCGCCAGCTTAGCGGCCAGCTCGTCGGCGCGTGAGACCCCGTATGCCTGGTTGGCGCTCTTCAAGGCTTCGGCCAGGGCGGCTCGATCCGTCGTGGAGGGAGCGCCGGGCAGCTCGCCCGGTTTCAAGAAATGCAGCGGCTCCAGTAGATCGAGGTCTTTGCCGCTCAGGAAAGCCGTCGGCAAAGCCGGCAGCCGACCCGACGACGCCAGATCGAGCTCGAAGAGGTCCGCTTCAGAGGGGTTTGTGGCCGACGAGGATGAGGCGTTCGCTTTCACGGTGGTAAGGCTCTCCGTTGAAGTTACCGTAGAGGGAGTCCACTTCGAGGCCCGCCCAGCGAGCACCGATGGTGACCTCGTCGCGATCGTAGGCCCGAACACTTTCGAGATAGGTGGACGAACGACCGTCCGGGCTTTCCAGACGCATACGCTTATTGATCCGCCGGGTTGCCTCGTCGTACCAACGCTCGATGTGGATGCGTCGTCCGTTTTTCTCTTGAACCTCTTGGGCTTTGAGCTCGGCGAGCACCTTTTCCTTGTTGAGGAAGTCGATCATGAATCGACCGCGGGGCCGGAGCAGGCGCGCCAGCTCCTCGAGAACGCGAAAATTCTCGCGCTCCCGCTGGAAATATCCGAACGAGGTGAAGAAGTTGAGCACCCAATCGAAGCTCTGGTCCTTGAACGGCAGCTCGCGCATGTCGCCGGCGGCGCTTTGGGGTAGGCGGGGAGGCGTCGCCAGCAGGTCGACGGATAGGTCGACTCCTACGACATCGTAGCCGAGGGTTCGCAAGGCCGCGGAATGGCGACCAGCCCCGCAAGCTAGATCGAGCACCCGCTGTGGGCGCGGACCGTCGAGGTGTCGAATCACGAAGTCCACGTGCCGACCGGCCTCGGCTTCGTCACGATGGGCGTAGAGCTCCAGATATTCCTGGCCGAACCATTCTTTGTACCAAGCCATGCATCAAGCTTTCGAGTTGAGGGCGGAAGGGGTGTCGATGGGGACAAACCCATTACGGACGACGAAGAGCTTCGGTTCGTCCCTCTCCCCAACGTGATCGGCGGTCCAAACATTCCAATGTGTCGAAATTTGCCCTCATGAGCCGGGTTCTGCCGCGCTGAACGGCTCGGGAGCGGCTTTTGCCGCCGGGGTCCGCAAACAGTACAATCCGGCTCATGATGAAGATCGGCTCCGTAGCCTTCTCACCACCCACCCTTCTGGCCCCCATGGCCGGGGTCACCGACCGCGATTTTCGGCTGATCATTCGCCGAATCGGCGGAGTCGGTGTGGTGACCATGGAATTCATCTCCTCGAAGATGCTGATGCAGGGGGACAAGCGGGTCACCGGTCTGCTGCACTATGAGGAAGAGGAGCGACCGCTGTCCATCCAGATCTACGGCTCCGACGCCGCCACCATGGCCGACGCGGCCAGGGTGGTGGAGCAGCGGGGGGCCGACCTGTGCGACATCAATATGGGATGCCCCGCCAACAAGGTTTTGAAGGGTTGCGCCGGCGCGGCGTTGATGGGGGATTTGAAGCTCGCCCAGCAAATCGTTCGCGAAGCCCGGCGGGCGATTTCCATTCCGCTGACGGTGAAGTTCCGTCTCGGCATCGATGATCGGCGTTTGAATTTCGTGGAGCTGGGCAAGATCTGTCAGGAAGAAGGCGCCGACGCGGTGGCCCTTCACCCTCGCACCGCCAAGCAGATGTACCGGGGCGAGTCGGATTGGTCGAAGATCGGCGAGCTCAAGGACGCGTTGGACATCCCGGTGATCGGCAACGGTGACATCCGCGAGGCCGACGACGCGGTGCGCATGATTCGAGAAACCGGCTGCAACGCGGTGATGATCGGGCGGGGAGCGACCCGCAACCCCTGGATTTTCGCTCAAATCGAGGCCAGGCTCTCGGAGGGACGTCTGCCCGAGCCGACACTGGAGGATCGTCGAGCCTTGGTGACCCGGCATTTCCGGACGCTCATGGAGCGCGAAGAACCCCGCGCCGCATTGCACAAGATGCGGACCTTCACCCATTGGTATAGCCACGGGCTGCCGAAGGGTCAGCACATGCGACGCCAGATCCAAGGCCAAGAAGACCCGGAGAGCCTGCTGGTCATGGTTCAAAACCACTTCGATACCGTCGCCAAAGACTGCATGGACGAGGCAGCCTGACATGGCGACTCCCGACGGCTCTCCTCAGATGAGCACGCCGCAGGTGAATCCAGTGTCGGTGGAGATCGACGAAGGCGCGGTCGCGGCCCTCCGTTTGGTCGCCCGTCAAGCCGAGCTCTGGGATGCCGACTGGCAAAACGTGAACGGGACCTCGGGCAAGATCGGACTACCGATCACTGCCGGTCTGCGGCGGGGCTGGGTCGAAGGCACGGTGCGCAGCGAGTCCCTGGGAGCGGAGCGGAGCCGGCTGGTCTTCGAGCCGGAGCACGACGAATATCGACTCGACCGCGGATCCGTGATGATCCTGGTGGCAGCGGCGTTCGGCTGCCTGGTCACCATGGTCGCCATGTTCGTGCCTAAGATCCTGCCCCTGCTGCCGGTGGGCATCCTGCTCGCCTTCGGCGGCTATCTGGTAGTGATCGCACGTCTACGCAACAGCGGGCCCGAAGAATTCTTCGAATCCGTGGTCAACGACCACCAAGCCGACTAGCCCTAGGTCGCCTCATAGGCTGAGCCGCTCAAACAAGCTTCGCTTTCGTGCTCGATGCGCCGCGCATTCCAGATCCTCGAAAACTCAAACTGGATGAGCCTGAAGCTAGTCCGCGCGGTAGATCACCTGACCGCCGACGACGGTGGCAACGATGTTGCCGTCGAGTATGGCGCCCGGATCTGTTTCCCCCAACACCAACGGGTCGATGTCCATCACCGTCACGTCGCCCCAACGGCCGGCCTCCAAAATGCCGGTGTGCTGGTCCCAATGGGCCGCGTACGACGACCACACCGTATAGGCGCGAATCGCTTCCTCGGGAGCTAGGCCCTGCTCGGGAAACCAGCCGCCCGCCGGTTCCTTCTGCTTATCTCGACGGGTGATGGCCGCGTGGAGGCCATAAAAAATACTGTGGTCTGACCCGGTCAGGTCGGAGTTGAAGGTCAGGGCGACGCCGGCGCGGCGCAAGGTCCGCCAGGCGTAGGCTCCGCGCACCCGCTGAGGTCCGATGCGCTCTTCAGCCCACTTCATATCCTCCACCGCGTGGGGCGGCTCCATAGACGCGATCACCCCGAGCTGTTCGAATCTCTCGACATCGTCGGGATGGATCACTTGGGCGTGCTCGATGCGATGGCGCTGAGACTTCGTGTTGGGATCCTCCCCTTGGATCTTGGCGATGAAATCCAAGGTCTCCCGATTGCCGGCATCGCCGATGGCGTGAATGCCGACTTGGAAACCGCCCTTCATCATTTCCGCCACCAGCCCCTGATCGAAACCGTATTCGTCGCCGCTGGTACCCCGATGCCCGGGCCGATCCGAGTAGTCCTCCAACAACCGAGCACCGCGGGAGCCCAAAGCGGCGTCGTAATAGGCTTTGACCGAGCGCACCGCCAGCTTGTCGTGGGTGCCGACTCCGGGCAAGGGTCCCCGTTGGAGCCAACGGCGGCAAAGGCTTTCGTGGCGGGCCGAAAGCATGGCGTAGACGCGAATTGGCAGTCGTTGATCCCGGAGCAGCACCTCGAGAGCGGCCATGTGGAACGGATCGACTCCCGCCTCGTGCACTGCCACATAGCCGTCGCGGGCCATCTGCTGGAGACCGGCGAGCATGAAGGCTTGCCGTTGAGCCTGGGTGGGCTCGGGAACGGCCGACGTCAACAGAGGTCCGGCACGATTCAAGAGGATGCCGGAGGGATTGCCGTCCGCATCGCGCAGGATCTCGCCCCCGTCCGGAGAGACCGTCTCGTGGGTAATGCCCGCTCGCTCGAACGCCAAGGTATTGCCCCAAACCGCAAATCCGTGCAGGGAGGTCAGGACCACGGGATTGGAGGGCACCTTCTCCGAAAGTAGGTCGAGGGTGGGATATCGATTGGCCCATGCGCCCTCGTCCCAACCGCGACCCAGAATCCATTCGCCAGGAGGGGTCGAGCGGGCACGCTCGACGACCTTGGCCACCGCCTCCTCTTCCGTCTCGACACCGATCAAGTTGACCTGAGCCGCCAGCTCGCCGAGCCCCGATACGTGGGTGTGGGAATCCACCAAGCCGGGGAGCACCGTGGCCCCGGCCACGTCCAAGACCTCCATGTCGTCGTCGACAAATGGCTGGGCGTCGTCATTGCTGCCGACAAATATGATCTTGCCGTCACGGATGACCACCGATTCGGCATCGGGGTGCCAGCCATTTCCGTCCCTGGGCGCATCCGAGGCCGGCTCACCGTCGGCGGACGGCTCCGACCATGAAAAGGTGTAGACGCGGCCGTTGGTGATGACCAGGTCGTCGCTCGGAGGGGATGGCGGGACCGCCGCGGGTGCCGGCTCAGCGGGTGTCGCCCGTGTCGGTGCTTCTGCTGTCGGCGAATCCGGACCTCCACAGCCGCCCAGGCAGAAGAACCCGAGAGTCACCAAGGCGGGAAGGACTTCGCGCAACGGGCGCTCAATACCGATCAAACGCCTTTTTAGGGCCATGGTATCCCCTTCTTCTGGAATTTAGATGCGCGCATCATAACCGGTGCCGGGCATCTTCGTAGACCAGCGCAGACCGGTGCCCGGCATCTTCGTAGACCGGCGCAGACCGGTGCCGGGCATCTTCGTAGACCGGCGCAGACCGGTGCCGGGCATTTTGTAAACGACGGTGCCAGGCACCTTCGTAGATCAGTGCCGTAGATCGGTGCCGGGCACTTCGCAGGCCTTGGATTCTTGGGTGCCTGGATCGTCGGTGCCAGGCACTTCGCAGGCCGGTGCCAGGCACTTCGCAGGCCGAAAGTGAGCCCGTTCAATCCATGGCCAAGGCCCGGCGGATGCTTTCTTCGTAGGGTGCTTCGAGCACTCCGACCTCGGTGATGATGCCCGCGATCAGCTCGTTGGGCGTGACGTCGAAGGCGAAGTTCATGGCTTCCGTTTCCCGGGGGGAGACCCGATGACCCCCGAAAGCGGTGACCTCGTCGGAATCGCGAATCTCGATCGGAATCTCGTTGCCGGTGGGGGTCCGCGGATCGATGGTGGAACGTGGGGCCGCCACATAGAACGGCACGCCGTGGCGATTGGCCAGCACGGCCACGGTATAGGTGCCGATTTTGTTGGCGGCATCGCCGTTCGCGGCCACCCGATCTGCCCCCACTACCACTCGGTCCACCAGCCCGCGGGACATCAAGGCGCCGACGCTCGAATCGGTGACCAAGCGATAGGGGATGCCCAGCTTTTCCATTTCCCAGGCGGTCAAGCGGGCTCCTTGGAGCAGGGGGCGGGTTTCGTCGACCCAAACCTGACCTAGTCGGCCCTCGCGAAAGGCCGAGGCGATCACGCCGACAGCGGTGCCGTATCCGGCGGTGGCTAGGGCTCCGGCATTGCAATGGGTCAGCACCCTATCCCCCTCTTGGAATAAGTGTGCGCCGTTGTCTCCCATGGTGCGGTTGGTTTGGACGTCCCGGCTTTGAAGATCCTTGGCCCATTCCAGCAATTTCGCGCGGCAAGCCTCCACGCCTTCGTCGGCATGGGCTTCAAAGACCTCCCGTCCTTTTTCCAGGGCCCAGCGGAGGTTCACCGCCGTGGGACGGGTAGCGCCGAGGGTCTCGGACGTTTCGTCGAACCGCCGACGAAAGTCGTCATCGGACGCGCCATGAAGTCCGACCACAAGGCCGTAAGCCGCGGACACGCCGATCGCCGGCGCACCTCGAACCGAAAGCCTCTTGATCGCCGCGGCCACATCCTCGACCTGACGGCAGTGGAGCCAGGTTTCCTCATCGGGTAGCAGGGTTTGATCCAGCAACAACAAACAATCGTGCTCGTCCGACCATGAGATCGGGGCGATGGCATGGAATTCTGGAGTGCTCATGGCGGAAGTTTATGGTCCCGGCTCCGGAAACTGAAGCTCGGTTTCGCCGACAAGACGGTAAGATCACCCCCATGGAGCCCCCTATCCTAGAAAGACTCCGACGAAGAGCCAAAGCCCTCGACACGACCATCGCTTTGCCGGAAGCCACGGACCCCCGGGTCCTTGGGGCCGCCTCCCAAGCCGCAGACTTGGAGATCTGTCGGCCGATGTTGGTGGGCAAACGGCAGGACATCCTCGACGTCGCCCGCCGAGAGAATGTCGACATCGACCCCGCCTGGATTCGGGACCCGAACGAGGACGACCGCCGAGAGCGGCTGCTCGAGATGCTCGCCGCTTCACGCTCGATCCCTCAAAGCTCTCTTGAGCAGCGGTTTTTGGACCCTCTCTACTACGGCAATCTGCTGGTCAAGATTGGAGACGCCGACGGTGGGGTGATGGGCGCGATCGCCACCACGGGAGAGACCCTGAGAGCCGGCTTGAGGGTGCTCGGGATGAACCCGCGTTATAAGGTCGTCACCTCCTGTTTTTTGATGGCATGGCCCGATGATCGAGTCTTGGTCTATGCCGATTGCGGGGTCGTGCCGAAACCTACAGCAGCTCAGCTCGCGGATATTGCGATGCAAGCCGCGGAAGCCAGGCGATCCTTGGTTGGGGACGAGCCTAAAGTAGCTCTTCTCGCATTCTCGACCCACGGCAGCGCCCAACACGAGGCACTCGATGTGGTCCGCGAAGCTGTAGAGATTCTCACCGAGCGGAAGGTAGATTTCCCGTTCGACGGCGAGCTTCAGGGGGATGCAGCGCTGGTCCCGGAGGTGGCTGCCCGCAAGGCTTCCGGCAGTGCGGTGGCAGGAACAGCTAATGTGATGATTTTCCCAGACCTCAATTCAGGTAATATCGCCTACAAGCTCACGGAGAGGTTGGCGGGTGCCCGGGCCATCGGCCCGCTGCTGCAAGGCATGGCATTTCCCATCCACGACCTCTCGAGGGGCTGCTCGGTTAGCGATATTGTGGACACTCTGGCCATCACGGCCCTGGACGCGCGGAGGTAGGTATGAAAGTCCTGGTGATCGGATCCGGAGGCAGAGAGCACGCGTTGTGCTGGAAACTACGCCAGAGTCCTCGGGTCACGGAGCTCTATTGCGCCCCCGGCAACCCCGGGATCGCCCAAGTGGCGGATCTAGTGCCCATTCCGGCCGACGAGATCCATCAGCTGGCGGATTTCGCTGCCGACCTGAAGATCGGCCTGACCGTCGTCGGTCCCGAGCTGCCTCTCACCCTGGGCATCGTCGACGAATTCCACAACCGCGGTCTTCATATCTTCGGTCCCCAACAAAAAGCCGCCGAGCTCGAAGGCAGCAAGGTCTTCTCCAAAGAGTTCATGAAGCGGCACGGCATTCCTACCGCCGACTTCGGCATCGCCCACGATGCCGAAGAAGCCCGCACTCTGGCCGCAAAATTCGGTTTTCCCGTGGTGCTCAAGGCCGATGGGTTGGCCGCAGGCAAGGGCGTAATTCTGCCTAAGAATCAAGAGGAGCTAGACGCGGCGATCGCGCTCTTCTTCGACCAACGACGATTCGGTGCCGCAGGCAATCGCGTGGTGGTGGAAGAATGCCTGGTGGGTGAGGAGGTCTCGTTCACCTCCCTCTGCGACGGCCGACATCCCCTGCCCCTCGCCACCTGCAAAGACTACAAACGGCTGCTGGACAACGACGAGGGTCCCAATACCGGCGGTATGGGCGCGCACAGCCCCGCCGGCAGCTTCGACAAAAACCTCGGCGCCCAGGTGTTGGAAGAGATCGTCCGCCCCACCTTGGCCGGCATGGCGATGGAGAATCGCGACTTCACCGGTGTGCTCTACACCGGCCTGATGATCACCGACGACGGTCCGAAAGTGCTCGAATACAACGTGCGCTTCGGCGATCCGGAAACCCAACCCCTGATGATGCGCATGAATACGGATCTGCTACCGATCTTGGAGCAGGCGGCCGTCGGGCGATTCGAAACCCTGCGAATGGGGTTCCGCAAAGAGCATGCGGCCTGCGTGGTGCTGGCCAGCAAAGGCTATCCGGAGAAGCCGATCAAGGGTGATCCGATCGAGGGTCTCGAAAAGCTACTGGGTCAAGAGGGGCTGGAAGTTTTCCACGCCGGAACCGCCACCAAAGGCAATGCGGTTGTGGCCGCCGGGGGACGGGTGTTGAACGTCTGCGCCACGGGACCCCACCTGCGCGACGCGCTGAAACGAGTGTATTCGGCGTCGACCCAAATCCAGTGGCCCAACAAAATCTTACGCACGGACATCGGACGTCGGGTCCTGCAAGGCTCGTAGAACGTCCCTCTTCCCGAGCCCTGAGAAGTGCCTGGCACCTGCGGAAAAGTGCCCGGCACCGCGAATCCGGCACCGTAAACCTGAGCCGAGTTAGCCGTTCTCCGTCGCCTTCTTCGGGGCCGGCTCTTTGGCCTCGACACGGGAATTGACCTTCGGCTGCTCGATCTTCTGGACCACGCCCGACGGCCAGATCACCTCGATCCGATCGACTTTCTTGGCGCTGCCCAGGCCGAAGTACAAGGGCAGGTCGCTGTGGGAGAGATAACCCGAAGCCCCATCGTTGACCTTGACGTAGGTTTGATCACCGACCGTGACCTTGACCGTGGCACCGACTCCCTGTCGGTTGCTGGTGGTTCCTTCCAGCTCGACTTCCAGGTAGCTCACGGGTCGTTTCTCGGAGAGGTTGCTGATCAGGACCATGGGCTCGGCATTGAACTCGTTGGTCACAATGTCGAGGTCGCCGTCTCCCTCGAGGTCGAAGATCACCGAGGAGCGGGTGCCGAGGGCTCCCATCACCGTGATGCAACCGGTCTTGCCTTTGCAATCGTTGTGGTTGGAGTCGGCGCCGGAGCAATTGAGCACGAACCACGGCTTGGCGGTTGCTCCACCCTTGCGCGGCTCCACACCCACGAGGAACTCACTGTCGACGAATCGCTTGCCGCTCTCATTGAGCAACAACGAGCTGACGCCGTAACGCCACGGATAGTTCATGCTCGAGGTGATGTAGACGTCTTCCCAACCATCGGCGTTGAAATCTCCCGAGGACAGGCCCCACGGCCAAAAATTCTCGGCATTCATAGCCTCCGACACCTCAGTGAACTTGCCATCACCGTCATTGCGGTAAAGGGCGTTGCCCAAAACGTGGTTGCCGTCGGTAGCGAGAGCTTCCACCGGTCGATTCTTCGGCATCTTCGACTTTTCTTTTTGCGGTGGAAGCACCTCGATCATGTCGGTGTGCATGTCGGTGATGTAGACGTCTTGGCGGCCGTCGTTGTTGAAATCGAAGATCTGGATGCCCATGGCACCCCAAGGGGTCGCCGGAAAGTACTTGCGACCCTCATTGACGAATTTCTTACCCTCTTGGTTGACCCACAGCTCGTCGTGGCCCTGCATGTCCAATAGGTAGAGATCCATCCAGCCGTCGTCGTTGACGTCGATCAACGCGGCATCGCCGGACCAGCTGCCGTCCACCAGCCCCATCTCGGTGCTGACGTCCTTGAACGTCCGGCCGTCCACATTGCGGTAGAGGATGCTGTTCTCGGTGCGATCCGGAAAGACGTGGCCGGAAAACGCGTCGGTATAACCGATCCAATAGCCGCCACGCCCTTTGGTCTCGCCCGTGTACTTACCGACATTGGTGACGAAGAGGTCGAGCAAGCCGTCGTGGTCGAAATCGAAGAAAACCGCCCCCGAGGAATGACCCACGTGGTCGATTCCGGCGGGTTTGGAGATGTCGGTAAATTTGCCTTCGCCGTCGTTGCGGAAGAGCAGATTTCCCTGCCGGACCGTGGTCACGAATAGATCCGGATCTCCGTCATTGTCGATATCGCCGAACGACGCGGTCACGCTGATCCGGTCCGCCACCGCGACACCGGCGCGGTCGGTCCAATTCTCGAACTTGCCGCCACCCAGATTTCGCCACAGCTCGTTGGGACCCATCTGGCTGGTGAAGTAAAGGTCGGTTCGACCGTCACCGTCCACGTCCGCGGCAGCGACCCCATTGCCGTGATCGTAATGAACGGCTTTGTAATCCCTTCCCGCATCGTCGACGATTTGATGCACAAAGGTGATGCCCGTTGTATCCACGGAGTCCTGGAATTTGAACCCGTGGAAGACCTCGTATTTCTGCCCCAATGCCTGCTGTACACGTTCTCGCAAGGGCATCCAAAACGGCTCGATGACATCGGCGTGGGCCCGTTGCGGATTCTCGGAGGCGGGCGGGCAGTCGGCGGCGGTTGCCGTGCCCGCTGGAGCGGGGACGTTCGAAGATGTCTGCGACGACGAGTCAGAAGGACCATGGACGACACAAGCGAACGCGCTCGAGGTCGGTATGAGCAGGGAGATTCCGGCCAAGAGGATCAGGGCCCGCGACACGGAATGGAGCGGGGCCCCGGAGCGGTAGGCTAGGGTATAGATATGGATCATGATGCGTCTCAATCTGCTGGGTTGTGGTCCGAGAAAGGGACCTGGAACGGCAAATACCTCGTCGGGTCAGCGTAGCATTTTCCCGCCACGGCCCGTCTGCAACTCGGCCCTGAACGAGGAACGTCGCACTGCGGCAAGACTCGTTGACAGTCTTTCCGAATGACTGCCATAATGGTGGCAACGTCTTCCCCCGAGGTTCCTTTAATCATGACGTTTAGGCCGCAAGCCTTAAACCGGCTTCTAGCCCGGAAGGACTATTCGACCTCGGATGGAAGCTCGATCGCGCTGTCGGCGCGAAATTTCTGTAAATAATCCACCGGAAGACACTATGGGTGGTTGTGGCGGTTGCAGCTTTAAGGGAATGTCCACGGCCGTGGAAGACACGTTCGTCGGCGTTCGATTCGGTGAGGAAACCAACCTCACCCTCTGCCGTACCGAAGGCAGGCTCTTCAGTAAGGATGATCAGGTCATCGTCGAGCTCGACGACGGCCCCGCTTTCGGCCGGGTAGAGAAATCTCCCATGCCGATTTTCAAACCTTGCCAAAAATCCAGCGCGCGCAAAATTGTTCGCCCGGCCTCGGAAGAAGACCGCCAAGCGCAAACGCGTAAGATCAAGGCCGAGATCACCGCCAAACAATTCTGTCGTCAGCGGGCTCTCGAGCTGAAGCTGGAAATGAAGGTGTCCAAGGTTGAGATCTCACTCAATGGTCGGCACGCCACATTCTATTTTACGGCCAACGGCAGGGTGGACTTTCGGCAGCTGGTGCGGGATCTCGCACGACGTTTTTCTACCCGGGTCAAGATGGTCCAGGTCGGCGCGCGAGACGAGGCCGCGTTGCTCGGTGGCATCGGCATTTGTGGCCGAACCTTGTGCTGCTCGTCCTGGCTGACCGACTTCAAGCCGATCTCGATTCAAATGGCCAAGCGTCAGAATCTCAGCTTGAACCCGTCGAAGATTTCCGGCCAATGTGGACGGCTCCTCTGCTGCCTCGCTTATGAGGACCCCCGTTACCAAAAGAGCACTCGACGCCGACCTCCCGGCCCTAAGGGAGCGGGCGTCAAGTCCACCGCGCCACGTAAGGACGGGGACACTCCCCGTCGAGATAGTGAACGCAGCAAGAACCGCATTGCGGGTGGTGCCCGATGAGCAACCGAAAACTGATTCGCCCAGACGCCGCGGACCAACGTGCCGGGCGCGGGGTACGACGAAAGCAAGTACCTCCCGAGCAGACCAACGCCGAAGAGTTCTATTATCTGAAACAGATGGCAGCCAAGACCCCGATGGTCGTGGTCCTGAACAACGATGAAGAGCTCCAAGGCTGGATCGAGTGGTACGACAAAGGAGCGATCAAGCTGAATCGCTCCAACGGCCCCAATCTTTTAGTGCTGAAACGAAACATTCGCTACATGTACAAAGAAGAGGAGCTGAAGCGATTTCGTAAACGCGATCGTTCTTCCTCGTCTTGAATCCTGCTCGCCGTTTCGTTTCGATCTTTTGAAAACCTGCTGCTCGTCCAGCCCCGGACAGGTCGGACGACTGACGCAACCCCTTGAATGGCGAATGCCACACTGCGGCATTCAACTCTTCTTTGCTGTGTGGATAAGGAGCAATCAATGACCCAAACATCCAGAAGCCACATGAAAGTGGCAGGCCTCGGCCTCTTGGCCTCGGCTCTCATCGCTTCCAATGCTTTCGCTTCAGGTTTCAGCATTTTCGAGCAGGGAGCTAAGGCATCTGGTGTGGCAGGCGCGTTCGTCGCCTCCGCCAACGACGCCTCCGCCAATTGGTACAACCCGGCAAACCTGGTTTGGATGGACGGTACTCAATTTCAATTCGGCGGAAATCTGATCACCGCCGGCGGGGACACCGAGCTGACGGTGCTCGATCCGAGCTTCGGGGTTTTCCAACCCACGACCTTCGAGCCCGAGTCTTCGATCGAGACCCCTATCCATCTCTATTACACCAAGAAAGTCAGCTCCAACATCGCCTGGGGCGTCGGCATCACGACCCCCTTCGGCCTAGTGACCGAATGGGAGCAGCGCCCAATCACTTTCTCGGCCAATAGATCCGAGCTGACGACCTTTGTGCTCAACCCCAACGTTGCCTTTCGGTTGACCGAGACCTTCAGCGTCGCGGTCGGTTTGGACTATATGTTCGCCGACGTCGGCTCGTTCTCCCGCGAGGTGCCGATCGATCTCGACGGCAATCCCCTCAACGGTTTTGAGGTCATCGGTTTCTCCGACCTCACCGGCGACACCACTGAGCTCGGCTGGAACGTGGCCATGTCCTACCAAGGCAACAGCACCTCCTTCGGCTTCACCTATCGCTCCGGTTTCGAGCTCGAGCTCGACGGCGCTATTGAGTACACCGACTTCGGCCCCCTTGCTCCTTTCTTCCCGGCTTCCGACGGCACCGCAGCGATCGAGCTTCCCGCCCAAGCAGCCATCGGCTGGGGCGTGCAGCTGACCAATCGTTTCTCCATCGAAGTGGACGTGGCGTGGTCGGAATGGTCGGCCTTCGAGGCGATCGTGGTCGACCTGGACACTGAAACCGCATTTTCTCGGGACTTCGTGGTCGAGGAAAATTGGGACGACACCTTCTCTTACCGCCTCGGAGTCTTCTGGAAAACGTCACCCAGCACCGAGTGGCGATTCGGCGCCGTCTTCGACGAAAGCCCGGTGCCGGAAGGTTTCCTCCGGCCGTCGATCCCGGACGCCGATCGTAAAGGTCTGACCATCGGCTATGGCCACACGGGCAATCGCTTCACCATCGACCTCTACTACATGCCGCTGTGGTTCGACGACATCACCGCAATCGGCGGCGAGGAAGGCGTGGTCGTGGGCACCTACGACACCTTCGTGCAGCTCGCGGGCGCGTCGCTGAATATGCGCTTCTGATCCCGTTTAGGGACATGAGCTGGCCCGGATTTCTCACGGGCTAGAGCCCAGGGGCCGGAGCTTCGAGAGAAGCACCGGCCCTCGGTTTATGGACACCCGTCACGACAAGACAAGGGCAGATATCCGATGAGCGACATCGATTCCAGTGATCGCCAACGCCCCCTCCTGATTCTGACCCAAGGGGACCCGGCCGGTATCGGGCCGGAAATTCTGTTGAAAGTGGCCTCGGAGCCCTGGCTCTCCGAAGTCTGCACGCCCCTGTTGGTGATGGAGCGGGCCGCGGTCGAAGGTCTGCGTGACACCGCCGGCGCATCGATGGACGTGGCCTGGGACAAGTTTCACTTCCTCGATCCGGCCGCCCGTGCGAATCTTCATACCGCCCTCGCTCGCACCCAACGCGAAGTTTGCGTCTTAGACCCCCTTCCCGGCGAGAGCCGGACGGTCGAGCCCGGACGTCCGGGCCCCGAAGACGCCCGTGGCGCGTTGGCGGCCCTGGACCTGGGTATCGAGCTGGCGAGCGACGGACCCGGTGCTGCGTTGATCACCGCCCCCCTCAACAAGGCGGAAATCGCCCAATACGTGGACCCCGAGTTTCGAGGACACACCGACTACTTGGCTCAGAAGGCGAATCTCTCCAACTACGGTGAGGATTACCTCATGGCCTTCTTGGCCCCCGATCTCAAAGTAGCGTTGCTCTCGACCCACATCTCCCTACAGCAAGCCATCGATCGGGTCACCCACGATTCCGTGCTGTCAGCTTTGCGTTGCATGGGAAGACACTGCAAGGGCCGCATCACCGTGGCCGGGCTCGACCCCCATGCCGGAGAAGGTGGGCTTATCGGCACCGTCGATGACCGCGAGGTCAGGCCGGCAGTGGAGCAGGCGCGGGCCGAAGGCCTGGACGTCCAAGGGCCGGAAAGCGCGGACTCTCTCTTCGCCCGAGCGATCCGCGGCTCGTGCGATTGGGTCTTGGCCCTCTACCACGACCAGGGCTTGATCGGCATGAAAACTGCGGCCTTCGGCGACGCCACCAATTGGACGCTCGGGCTTCCATATCTGAGAACCTCCGTGGACCACGGCACCGCCTACGACATAGCGGGAAAAGGCCAAGCCGATCCATCCTCCTTGCGAGCGGTGGTGCAAACCACCCTGCGACTGGTGGAGCAAGGAACCCTGGTGTAAGATCGCTGCCCGGGCAGCCTATCCACCTCTTCAGAGATCACCCACAACCCGTGGACACCTCGCTCGGATCTCCCTTTCCGACACCCAGCTCCGAGACTTTAAACACCCTGATTTTGCTTTGCATAGGACCACTTTGAGGATCTTTCCATGACTGACAATGGCCCACACATCAGCCGGCATGGTCTAGATATCCACGGTATCCAAAACACCGGAACCGTCTATTGGAATTTGCCCGTGGCCCGCCTTTATGAGCAGGCCATTTTGCGCGGTGAGGCACAGCTCGCCCCTGAAGGACCCTTGATCGCTGAGACCGGCGCCCACACCGGCCGCTCGCCGAACGACAAATTCGTCGTCGAGGAACCCTCCTCAAAAGACGACATCTGGTGGGGATCCGTCAACCGCCCGGTGGATCAATCGGTCTTCGATGCCCTGCTGAGCAAAGCCCAAGCCTATTGCCAGAATCGCGATCTCTTCGTCTTCGACGGTTACGCCGGAGCGGACGAGCAGCACCGGATCAAGGTGCGGGTAATCAACGAGAACGCCTGGCAGAACCTCTTCGCCCGCAACATGTTCATCCGCGAGACCAGCGGCGAGAAGCTCGAAGAATTCGAGCCCGACTTCACGGTGATCAACATGCCCGGCCTGGAAGCGAATCCCGAGGTCGACGGCACCCGCAGCTCGACCTTTATCTTCCTCGACTTCGGCCAGCGCATCGCGTTGATCGGCGGCACCCAATACGCCGGTGAGATCAAGAAGAGCATCTTCACCGTGATGAATTACCTGCTGCCGAAGAAGGGCGTAATGGCCATGCATTGCAGCGCCAACTACGTCACCGGTGACGATCAGAACGTGGCTCTCTTCTTCGGCCTGTCCGGCACCGGCAAAACCACACTTTCCGCCGACGCCGAGCGCTCTTTGATCGGCGACGACGAGCACGGCTGGAGCGACCAGGGCGTGTTCAACTTCGAAGGTGGCTGCTACGCCAAGGTGATTCGCCTCAATCCGAAAACCGAGCCGGAGATCTACGCCACCACCAAGCGTTTCGGCACCATTCTCGAGAACATCGTCTACGATCCGGAAAGCCGACGGATCGATTTCGACAACGCGGCAAAGACCGAAAACACCCGCGCCAGCTATCCCCTGACCCATCTCGACAATGTGGATCTCTCAGGCACCGCCGGCCATCCGAAGAACGTCGTTTTCCTGACCTGCGACGCCTTCGGCGTGCTGCCCCCGATCTCTCGATTGACCGATGCCCAGGCCATGTACCACTTCCTCTCCGGTTATACCGCCAAAGTCGCGGGCACGGAACGGGGGGTCAAAGAGCCCACGGCCACCTTCTCCACCTGCTTCGGCGCCCCCTTCATGCCCCTGCATCCGGGCGTTTATGCGGAGCTGCTGGGCAAGAAGATCCAGGAGCACGGCGCCAAAGTGTGGCTGGTCAACACCGGCTGGACCGGCGGCCCCCACGGGGTCGGCTCGCGCATGAAGCTGCCCTACACCCGGCGCATGGTGAAAGCCGCCTTGGCCGGAGAGCTGGACGGTGTGGAGACGGTGACCGACCCGATTTTCGGCGTCGAGATTCCCACCGCCATCGACGGCGTTCCCGACGAGCTCTTGGTACCGAAGAGCACCTGGGACGACCCCAAAGCCTTTGAGCAACAAGCCCGTAAGCTGGCGCGCATGTTCGTCGACAACTTCGAGCAATTCGCCGACGGCGTCAGCGACGCGATCAAAGCCGCCGCCCCCAAGGTGGATTGACCGGCCTGCCGAGCTCGTCAACTGGGGTAGCTCGGTGAAATCAAAAAAGGCGTCGCAGGTGCGACGCCTTTTTTGTTGCCGTCTTGCGACGGTTTATTGGCTGACCGGGAAGCCTCGATCACGCATCAGCGCCTCGATTTTCGCGTCCCGACCACGGAAAGCGCGGTAGGCGTCCGCAGGGTCCACGGCATTGCGCGGCGCGAAGAGGTGGGTGACCAGCTTCTGCGCCATCTCTTGGTCGTAGAAACCACCCGGAGCCTCGGCAAAGGCCTCGGCCGCGTCGCTGGTCAGCACGTCCGCCCAAAGATAACCGTAGTAGCCGGTGGCATAACCCTCGCTCGAGAAGATATGCCCGAAGTGGGGAGAGCGGTGACGCATCACCAGCTCGTTGGGCATACCGAGCTCGGCCAAGGTCTCGCGCTCGAATTGATCCGGATCCAATCCCGTGGGATCGATGGTGTGGTAGCGCATGTCCATCAGCGCCGAGGCCAGGTATTCGGTGGTGGCGAATCCTTGGTTGAAGGTCGACGCATTCTTGATCTTCTGCACCAGCTCCGCGGGCATGGGCTCGCCGGTCTCGTGATGCACGAGGAATTGACCGATGACCTCGTCGGTGAGCAGCCATCGCTCGAGCAGCTGGCTCTGGAATTCCGTGTAATCCCGCACGCCACCGTTGAGCGTGGGGTAGGTCACATTCGAAGCTAGAGCGTGCAAACCATGACCGAATTCGTGGAAGAAGGTGGTGGCGTCGTCCCAAGAGACCAGCACCGGCTCACCCGGCGCACCCTTGATGAAATTCGAGTTGTTGGCGGAGAGGACCGTTTTCTTGCCGTCGAAAGTCTCGTGTCCACGGTAGCTGGTGGCCCAGGCACCGGAGCGTTTGCCCGGACGGGCAAAGGGATCCAAATACCAGAGGCCGATATGCTCACCGGAATCTTTGTCCGTGACTTCCCAGACCTTCACGTCCTCGTGAAAGACCGGCACGGAGCCGTCGGGCACGGGGGTAAATTTGAAGCCGAAGAGCTCACCGGCGACAAAGAACATGGCCTCGCGCAATTTATCGAGCTGCAGGTATTGCTTGACCTCGTTGGAGTCCAAATCGTATTTGGCTTTGCGCACCTTCTCGGCGTAATAGCGGTAGTCCCAGGGCTCGATGGTGATGCCGGCGCTTTCTTGATCGGCGATCGCCTGCATATCGGCGACTTCCTCGGCCACCCGTCCGACCGCGGCGGGCCACACCGCTTCCATCAGCTCAAGGGCCCGCTCCGGGGTCTTCGCCATCCGGTCGGTCAGGCGCCATTGGGCGTAATTGTCGTAACCCAAGAGGGCCACGCGCTCGTCCCGCAGCTGGAGGATTTCGGCGATCAACGCGTTGTTGTCGTGCTCGTCGCCGTTGTCGCCTCGGCTGTAGTAGGTGTTCCAGACCTTCTCCCTCAGATCCCGCTCATCGGAGTAGGTCAGGAACGGATCCATGGACGAGCGGGTATTGAGGATGGCGTACTTTCCTTCCTGGCCCCGATCTTTGGCGGCAGCGGCAGCGGCAGACACCAACGACTCCGGCAAACCGCCCAGCTGGGACTCCTCCAGATACAACACATAACCTTCTTCGTCCGCCAGCACGTTATTGGCGAATTGGGTGTGTAGCTCAGCCAGCTTCTTATTGATCTCGGCGTAGCGTTCCTTGGCTTCCCCTTCGAGGGTGGCGCCGTTGTGGGTAAAGCCTTCAACGACTAGATGCACCAATCGCTGCTCCTCGGCGCTCCGCGACTTCAGCTCGTCGCTCTCGTGGATCGCCTTGACCCGTTCGAAGAGCTTCTTGTTCTGGGTGACCTTGCTCTGCATGTCCGACAACATGGGCATGATCTCGCCCTGGACTTGACGCACCTCCGGGGAGGAGAGATTCGCGATCCAGATACCGAAAAGCGGTGACACTCGGCTCAGCTCTTCACCATTGCGCTCGAGGGCAACGATGGTGTTCTCGAAGGTCGGCGGCTCCGATTGGTTGGCAATCGCCTCAATTCCCTCGAGGTTTTTCTCGATCGCGGTCGCCATCGCAGGCTTCAAATCCGCGATGTTCATCTTGTCGAAGGGCGGAACCCCGCCGTAAGGGCCGGTCCACTCGGCCAGCAGCACATTGCCTTCGCTCGACGCGCCTTGGTCCGTCGCGGCGGAGTCGGTTTGGGGGGATTCGTTACAGGAAACAAGCGTCATAGTCATGAGAATACCGAATATCAAAAACTTTGCTGTGCGCATCTACTTCTTCCTCGGAGTGGGTGGGATTGGGCGTCGGTCGGGACGACTCGAACAACCCGGACTTGTTAACAGTTCGGCGATGGCATCTAGACGACTCGAAGGGCGGAGACCCGACCCGCCTCACTTCGAGGGTCCCTACTTTGGATTCTCCCTAAAGACTGGGGAAAGCAACGCCGCGAGGGCCGGATCTTGCTCGATCTCTCGCTTGCGCAGGGTTTGCACACCTTTTTTCAGGTGGAATGCCCGAAATCCCGCCCGATGCATCACTTCCGCGAGATGGGCGCTCTTAAGACCCACCTCACAGAAAATCACGTACGCATTCTCTTTCTCGAAGTTGTTGAGGTGGCGGAGGATCTCCGGATATGGGTGACGGGTCGCCCCCTCCGGGTGCCAAGCCGCAAATGCCGCCGACGACCGAAGGTCCACGAGCTGAGCCCCTTCCGGAACCTGATCCACCTCCAGGTCCACTGTGTCGGTGCTCAGCTCCAAGGCTCGTAGGTCGATAATGGCCCGCTCTTTGACCACGCGTCGAAGCAGCTCGGCATCAAGCTCCGACTCCGCCGCTTCCACTTCTTTCAGTCGAGCGTAAATAGCCGGACCCGTGGACGCCTGAAGACCACAATACTCCGGCACTTTGGAGGAGCTGTCGTGGGTTCCGATCCTACGTGCCAGGGCGATGATCTCCTCCTTATTCCACGCCACCATGGGGCGCAGAACCGGCCGCTTTGCCGCGCGGGTGATGACGTCCAAATTCTGCAGCGTCTGGGAGGAGACCTGTCCCACCGCCTCACCGGTGATCAGGGCCGATGCCTTGAGGAATTCCGCCAGGCCGTCGGCGGCCCGCAGCATGCAACGTTTGAGCATCACCTGCCAAAGGGGCCCAGGGGTCTTGGCTTTCAGATCTTCCACCACCGGCCGAAAGTCGACGATAAAAAGCCGTGGACGATAGCCGAAGCACCAACCGTCCACCAACGACTTCAAGACCTCCAACACCTCACGGGTGTGTTTCTCGCCCCCTAAATTGCAGAATAAGAAGTCTTGTCGCACACCCCGTCGCAGCAACGACCACGAGGCCACCGGGGAATCAAAGCCGCCCGAGAAGAGCGTCAGGGCACGGCCCTCGGCACCCAGGGGCAATCCGCCTTCCGCTTCTGTGGGATGGGCGAAGAAGAAAGCTTGGTCACCGTGCAGCTCGACCCGCGCCTCGATGTCGGGATTCTGCAAATCGACTCCGGCGGAGCACGGCCCGAGCTCAGCCCCCAGACGACGCTCCAGCTCCGGAGATTTGAAGGGGATGCGCGATGCTTGCTCGCCACGCTTGGCGCGAACGGCGAACGTCCGACCCCTCACCAACGGCCGAAAATGCTCCGCTCCGGTGGCCACCAAGTCGTCGAGGGTGCTCCACGGAAATTTCTCCGCCCGGGCCACCGAACGCACACCAAAGACTCGCCTTGCGGCCTCCGGCACACGCTCCGAGCTGGACTCAATGCGAATACGTGACCACCTCCTGTGCAGCTTGTACTCGATTCCGTGGGATTTCAGGGCATCGGCCAGATTGTGCATCAGGCGATCCATGAACCGATTGCGGGTTCCCTTGCTCTTGAGGCTCAGCTCACCGGAGAAATTGATAATGTATTCGTACATGGTCGGTCTGCGGTCCACAGTCAGAGAGGGGTCCATTCGAGGGGAAAAAGCTTCACGGTCGCCAACGGAGGTGGATCCAACCTTCGGTGCGATCCTCGAAGGGCTCATCGAGGATTTGGGCAACTCCCAGACCGATTTCCACGCCGGGAAGCCGAAGCAGCGGTTGGGCCCCACGACGTAAAGTCCATTCGACCCCCGCCAAGCTCAGCCACGGACGCTGATCGGCCGAGACCCAAATACGATGACGCTCACCGAAGAGGGTGATGGGGTGCTCGTCGAGCTCCAGCTCCAGCCGCTGGGTTTCCACTTCGTCTCCGACGGCGAACCCGGACGGGAGGGCCGGAACCTCGAACCGCGCTCGGGCGCTCGACGGCAACAAGGAACCCGAAGCTCCTCCCAGCTCGAAGCGGTCGACATCGTGGACGAGATCCTCGGAGCCTCCCCGTCGGTAGATCATACCCAATCGCCAACGGCGGCCGTCCACGGGCTGTCTGCCGATCCGTAGACGCGCCTCGTAGACATGGCGCCGCCAAGCATCATGCTCGGTCTCGCCCCAATAACCCGCCGTGACGAAACTTTGGTCCGCGCGCCAGGTTCCCCAAGACTGGCGCAAGGCTCCCGATCCACGGACGAAAAGCACTTTCCGCTCCAAATCGATGCCAGATTGGGCAGTCCCGAGCTCAGCTCGATCCCACAAAGCTCCGGCTTCCGCGGCCCACGAGAAAAGGTGCCCTTGGACCTGGCGCCGGAGGGAGATCTCCAAACCCTGATGATCGATGCTCGTGTCGGCTCGGTGGAGAGCTCCACCGTCCCCAAAACGCTCCTCCGTAGAGAAGGCGCGTAACGCGATCTCCACCGGCCTGCCGCGCCAACGGGCCGACAAGCCGACACCTTCCGTGCCGGCACCTGGATCGGCGACCGCCCCCAACAGCCAGAGCTCCAGACGTCCGACCGGATCCCCTTGCCGAAGACCGAATTCGAACCGGCCCCCGTCGGGCCCCCAACCACCACCGATCAACGGCAGGAATTCCCGTGGGCCGACTCCATAATCAGACGACTCCAACTCTCGGGATGCGGCGGAGTCTCGCTCCTGGGAAGGCATCCTGTCGGCTCGACCCACTGTTGCGGGAAACGCCGGCGGCATCGGCGGCCTCACCGCGGGAGCCAAGCCGGCCAAGTCGAAGTCCGCGCGGGGCCATGGCGGGGGAGGGGCAGCGGCTTCAGGACCGCGCACCTGAATCCGGCGGATGTCGAGACCGTCATCCTCCAGAGCGAGAAAGAATAGGGAGCCGTCCGTGCTCGGAGCAGGCGCCAGCGCTCCACCGGCGCTGCGGGTGATCCGACGTCGGGCTCCCGAGGTGGTCTCGAATCGGTGAATATCCAGGAAACCGTCAAGCCCGACGGTGGCCATCACCCGACCTTCGGGAGTCCAGGCGGGGGACATCACCGTCGCCCGGGGCGGGGTCGGCAGCCGGATTTCGGAGCCGGAAGCCAAGTGTCGAACGACGATCTTCCAACCCCCCGATCGGCGGCTCAGGTAGAGCAGGCGCTCATCGTCCGGCGAAAGCCTGGGAGCGTCGATCACCTCGTGAACCGACGGCGGCCGATCGATGAGCGGCTCCACTTTTCCGGTGGCCAGGTCGATGCGCACCAACTCCGATAGGCCGTGGGGATGGCGCACCGCGACCGCCCACCGCCCGTCTGCCGATGGATCCGGGCGCCGGACCCCGGCATCGCGGGTGATCCTCTCCACTAGGCCCGACTCGGGCCACCACCGATAAAGGTCGGCAATCTGCGCCCCGGGAAAGGTCGACGCTTGGGATCCCGGACCAAATCGAACGAATAGGACGCTCTTACCGTCGGCGGAGAATCGTGGCTCATACGGACCCGCACCGTGAAAGGCCGGCAGCTCGTGAAGGGGCTTGCGCGGCAGCACCGGGGCGGGCACCGCGGCCACGTCCTCGGGATCGAGCTCCAGGATCTGATCCTGCTTCCGCTGCCTCTCCGCCGCCACCTCCGGATCGTCCTCTGTGGACCAGATCGACAGGCGAGAGGGCACGCCCCGATTCCGGATCACCACCACCAACCGCTTGCCGTCCGGCGACACGTCCGGTGCCCCAGTCTTCCAGCTGAGATCCATCCACAAACCGCCATCTTCGAGGGAATCTTGAATATTCTCCTCGATCGACATGGCGCGAAAGGTCAGCTCAGCCACAAAGCGGTGGTAGAGCTTGGCGGGTCCGTCACCGAAGACTCCTCGAAAGGCGTCTTCAAAGGAGCGATCTCGGCGCGCGGAGAGCCGGGCCCATAGGTGCCTCAGGCTGTCTTCGCCGGCTCGCTCTTCCAACCACTCCAAATAGGCGGATCCCACCAAGTAGGGAAACGAGCGGCCCAACCATCGACGAGCATCGCCGGAGAGTTGATCGTAGGTCGGCAGCAGGCCCGCTTGCGCCCAACGTCGGAGCAAAGCGGCGCGGTAGTCGCCATTGGGACGACCCCAACCGGTCAAACGGCCTTCGAGCAGCGTCGCATAGCCTTCCATCACCCAATTGGGCGCCTTTCTCGGCAACGGGCCCACGGGCACCAGACGTTCCAGGATCTCCAAACGCGGATTGCGCGACGGACGCAGCAAATGCGCCAAATGCACAGCTTCGTGCAACACCAGCAGCTCGGGCCAATCCTCGTAGAAGCCGAGCACGCTTTCGGCTGAAGGCGGGGTGGTGTAGAGCACCATCCTCGGGCGGCCGAGGATCGGCCAGGCCACTCCATTCGCCTGGCCCGTGGGATCGATGACCAACACATCGATCGTCTGCTCGGGCGCGAAACCGACCTCCGACTCGACTCGACTTTGGATCTCTTGCATGCGCGAGGCCACATGGCGGGTCCACGGCTCCGACTCAATGGGCGTGTGAAAGCGGAATCCCGGAATTTCCAAGGTTCGCCATTGGGCGTGGGGAGTCTGGGCTGAGGCCGGCAGACCGGTCGTCAAAACAGCTCCAAAGAGAAGTCCCACGAAAAAGAGAATTGTGGAGAAGCGTGGCCACACCCACCGTCCGGAGAGGCGCCGGACTATGCACAGCTCAGAGGTGCTTTCCATAGAAGACGTCACGTGGGTTTGGGATCGTTGGCCTGGAGATCGCTAGGACGAGGGATCGATCCGGGCGGGCTGACCGGCTGTCCGAGGGGCGACGGGGTGGCGTCTCGAGCTCGGCTCAGGAAATCATATTCAGGGGGAGAGGCCATCGAGCACCACGGCGCCCGTGCCTAAGGGATCGAGCCACTCCCTGAAACGATGAGCCGGCGAGTTGCCGGCGTCCCAGGCCGCGGACAAACGCCCGAACCAATCGGATTGACGATTGCCACACGCCGCGTGACCGCCGTGCAGGGCGCCCACCACCCGGAGATCCTCATTGAATAGGGGTGCCCCGGACGAGCCGCCTTCGGTGGTCCCGGAATCCCAGGAACGCACTCGGAAGTGATCCCCGCGATCCACGCTCCGGGTGCCCAGATGCTCCGTGCTTTGGACCCGCGACTCGGTCACCGCGATCCGTCGACGGTCGGTGTTGGGGTGATGGATCGTCAACGCTTTGCGGGGCTCGTCGAAAGATCGATCCCAGCCCGCGAAATAGGCCCCGCTCTCGGTATTCGGTGCGTCGTCGAGCTCGATCAACACCAAGTCGGAAGCCCGATGGGATGCCCTCAACATGGCGCCGGTCTGGAAGCTGCGGCTCGGCACGGGCGCTTCGGCGCTCGCGTCGCATGCTTCGAGGGCGTGCTCCCACATCACCACCACCGAGGGGGCGCTGTTCTTGTCGATCCCACAGTGACCGGCGGTCACGAATAGGGGTTTTCGATCTTGGCCCGTGTTGTTGATCAAGAATCCGGTGCAATAGCGCACTCCCTGGACCGAGATCAGACCCACGGACCGCCCCAGCTGATCCCATGCGTCGTTGTCGGCACAGACCAGATCCTTTTGACAAGGCCCCGATTTTTCCCGGGAGGGTTGGCCGAATCCCGCATAGCCGTGATGCACCCGCGTGAGATGGAGCCGGAGATCATCCAGGACCTTCAGGGGAAGCTCCACGGAGACCAGAATCTCGTCGGTGGTCAGGGGAGGGGTCCACAGCTGGTGGTGATCTTCGTTGTCGGCGGCCGTGAACGGGCCGGCGAGCACTTCTCCGTCACCGGAAGCAATGTTCAGCCGTGCCCCTTTGGGCAGCTCAAAATCCGTAAAGGCCAAGCTCAAGGAGAGCGCGCCCGGGGAATGGATTCGAAGCTGCCATCGCGCTCGACCCGAATCCAAGGCTTCCCAGCTGCCGAATCGCCATGGGTCCGCGTCGACGTCGAGAACCGCCGCGTAGTGGGCAACCCGGCCCAGGGAGGCCCGCTTCTCGTCTGCCAGTAGCTCCTGGTAGAGATCGACCTTGGGCAGAGGCAGTGAAAGATCGTCGATCTGCTGCTCGGAGAATCGCCTAGCAATATCCCTCTCCACGGTCTGGCCGATCGCGGCTTGCGACGCGATCAACAGCACCAGAATCGTGATGAGCAGACGTATACGCATATTCTGCAACGGCCTGCGCCCGAAGTGGGGCTGCCGCAGCCCAATGGTAGCTATGGATGAGCGGAGCCGAGTCGACTCAGCGGAAAACGAATGGGATCGCGAGGGATCCTTCACGGTCCGGGTGACGGGCCGTCGAAGCATCGCGTCCGGGCAAACCGGACGCGATATATTAGCATGATCCCTGCGCTCTCCCGCCCCAACGAACCCATCTCACGGGGGTTCCGTCCCAAATTTTTGCATCTCTTTGACCCCGCACGATGCCCACAGGGATAATGATTTAGGTGGTCTTCACCGGACGAGCCATCAGCTCTGCCACCGTGCATCCCCGTGGTTCCAGCGCCTCAGCTCCTATCCGCCGGATCGGCTTTGTCTCAGAGGTGTCGACGATTCCCGAGTTTCAGCCATGATTGATTTCTTTTCGAGCTCTCACCGCGGTCCCCGGGGGTCGAATTTCTCGGCAGCCGCGCTGGCCATGCTTTTCCTATTACCTTGGATCGGATGCGGCACCGGCGAGAGCCCTCCACCTCCCTTTACCGCCGACGCGGCCGTGCGGGTCAGCCTACCGGATCTCGATCGGCAGGAATCCGCCACCCGTGATCGGCTCTCGAGACTCCATGCACACGCGGAATCGACGCTCGATCAACGGCCCTTGGACGCAGCCGCAGTGGCCAAGGCCTACGGTGAGCTGGGGGCTCATCTGGCGGCGATCGGTTTCTACGAAGCCGCCGCGGACAGCTTCGAAACCGCACGGCGCGCCGACCCCGAGAGCTTCCGATGGCCCTATTTTCTCGGTGTGGTGAGGCAGGACGATTCCAAATGGGTCGAAGCGGTCGACGCCTACGCCGATGCAATCCGCTTGCAACCCGACCATTGGCCGGCACGCCTACGCCGGATGGACGTCTTGATCGAGCTCGACCGGATCGATGAAGCCGCTCAGGTGGTCACGCAAATCGACACGATGGAGCCGGAGCCGTCGAGCCGGGCGACCCTCGCCTTTGCCCGCGCCCGGATCGCCGCGGCTCGGGGAGAGCACGAGCAAGCGGTCGAGCTTTTCCAACGAACCCTAGAGCTCGATCCCACCGCGACCGCAGCGCATTACCCTCTCTCCCAGGCCTATTTGCGCTTGGGAAAACGCGATCTCGCGGAACGCCACCTGCGCTTGCGCGGCGACCGCAGCCCCACTTTCGACGACCCACTGGTGGCGGAGCTGGGTCGGTTGATGAGCCTGACCTCGTTGGAGGTGGTGCGCTCTCGGGTCACCCGAGACGATTTTGATCCGGTCGCCGACTTGGGCTTCACCCTGGCTAATCTCGGCGAGATTGGTGGTGCTCCCGAACGTATGGAGAGCCTGCTCGTCGAGGACGGTTATTGGTCCACACATCCGGAGCACGAAGCCCGTTTTCGATATCTGCTCGGTGGCCTTTGGGTCGCTCGGGGCCGAGATCTCAAGGCCGAGCCCCATTTCCGCCGAGCCACGGAGCTCGACGGCTCGTTCAACGCGGCCCGTACCAAGCTCGGAAACCTCTGGGCCCGACAAGGCCGATTCGAGGACGCCCTCGACGCCTATTCCACCGTCTTGCGGCTCGACCCGGAAAGTCATGATGTGCGGGTAAGACGGGCCGCGGCTTTGGATCGATTGGGTCGCCGGAGCGACGCGCTCGAGGATTTGAGGATCGCCTACGAGCACGCTCCGAGCCGGAGCCAGGCGGCACCGCCTCTGGCGGCTCTACTCGACCGTTCGGACCGCGGCTCCGAGGCCGACGCGGTGCTGAGAGACGCCTTGAGCGGAGCGACTGAGCCCACCGAGCAAGCCGTTCTGCACCTGGCAATCGCCGACCGGCTCAGCACCAAAGAACGCTTTGACGAGGCGCTGGAACATTATGCCCGCGCCCTCGGTCTGCAACCGGACCTGACCTCCGCGAGCCTGGGCATGGCCTCGGTCTTGGGTCATCTCGGTCGGCTCGACGAAGCGATTCGCACCTATGGCGACGTGCTGGCCCAAGATCCCAGATCGGAAGCCGGGCGCCGCGGAGAGGTGACCGCTCTGCTGCTGGCCGGTCGCTACCGGGAGGCCGTCCGCAGCCTGAAGGCCGCTATCGGCAACCCCGGCATCGACAACCCGGGTCAAGACGATCCCCACGCTCAGGAGTGGAGTCATTCCTTGGCACGCTTGCTCGCCGCTTGCCCCGACGCCGGGGTCCGTAACGGCGCCGAGGCCCTTCGCTGGGCGAATCAGGCCTTCGACGCCCGGCCGTCGATGAAAAGAGGAGAGACCCTGGCCATGGCCCACGCGGAAAGCGGCGACTTCCAGCAGGCGGCGATCATCCAACGCAACCTGATCCAGGAAGCGCGCAACGCCGGCCGAATGGACCTCGTCAACCGATTGACACCAACCCTTGAGCTCTACGAGCGACGACAAGCCTTTCACGCCCAAGGCCCCGAGGACCTGATCGTCAGCTCTCCCGCAGGCGGAGAAAGTCGATGAGCTGTCGAAGGGAGGACATCGAGCGTGGACGGGAGCTCTTCGGTGTCCTACAAGCCACAAAACCGATCTTGCTCGCAATCCCCGTGGTGGGCTTGCTCTTCGGCCTGGTCGGCTGCGGCTCGGACGACACGTCCACCTCGTCCGACCACCGTGGGAGCCCGGAGAGCCCGGCCGAGATTGGGGCCGGCGATGGACCCCTCAACCTGCTCTTGATCACCGTCGACACTTTGAGAGCGGATCGGGTCGGAGCTTACGGCCACGGGTCGGCGGCGACCCCGGCGATGGACCGACTGGCGGCCGAAGGCACACGCATGGACCAGGCCTTGAGCCACGTTCCCATGACCTTGCCCTCCCACGCTTCGATGATGACCGGTCGGCTGCCGATCCACACCGGCGTTCGCAACAACGGCACCTATGTGCTTTCCGAAGACGAATCGACCCTAGCCGAGCATCTGAGCCGACAGGGATACGAAACCGGAGCGGCTCTCAGCGCATTCGTGCTGCTGGAGAAATTCGGTCTAGCCCAAGGCTTCAGCACCTACGACGACTCCCTGACCCAGGATGAAATCCTACGAGCCCTGGACACCGAGATTCCCGCGGATCAGGTGCTGGCGAAGTGGCGTCGCTGGCTGAAGCGACACCCACCCGGGCCGAAGCCGTTCTTCTATTGGGCCCACTTCTACGATCCCCACCTTCCCTATTCCCCTCCAGAACCTTTCCGTTCCCAGCTGGATGAGCCCTACGACGGCGAGGTGGCCTTCGTGGACAGCCAAATCGGCGAGATGCTCAGCGACTTGGAGCGGCTCGGGCTGCTGAGCTCGACGTTGATCGTGCTGACCTCGGACCACGGCGAGGCTTTCGGTGAGCACGGTGAGCAAGGTCACGGGCTCACCGCCTATCACCACGTGCTTCGGGTGCCGCTGATCTTGAGCGGACCCGGTGTCGACGCGGGCCGGGTGGTCGGCTCCCGGGTCGGGCTGGTGGATCTCAAGCCGACAGTGCTCGAGCTTCTGGCATTGGACCCGACGACGATTTCCATGGACGGCACCAGCTTCGTGCCGATGATCGCCGGCCGAGCAGAGGATGTCCCTCGTCGGGTGTACTTCGAAACGTTGTTGGGCCAAGAGGACCGAAATTGGGCGCCCTTGACCGGGCTGTATTCCGGCGACCGAAAGCTGATCTCGGTGCCCCATCCCGAGCTCTACGACCTTGAGCACGATCCACGGGAGGAGCGAAATCTGGTCTCCGCCGAGCGACGGACCTACCACCGCTTGGACCAAGAGCTGCGGGACCTCCTGCTCGGGGCTACCGGCTCTGGAGACGGTGATCGTCGGGAGCTGAGCGACGAGGATGCACAGAAGCTGGAAAGCCTGGGTTATGTGTCGAGCGGGGAACGGAGTAGAGGAGCACCCCTAGACCCCAAAGACGGCTTGGTGCTCGACGCCCGGCTAAGGGAGATCGACGACCTGATCACCCAGGGCCGGGCCGACGATGCCGAGAGCGCGCTGAGTGAGCTTCGGTCAAAATATGCGGATCAGGTCCTGCCGTCCTTCTTCCTTTTCGAGCATCGCATCGCGGCCCATCGACAACAGGTCGACTCAGCGATCGAGGCCTTGGCTCGGGGAGCAGAAGCCCTGCCCGGGGTCTATCCCCTGCGTTATGAGCTGGCGAAGTTTCTGATCGAGCAACAACGTCTGGATCAAGCGGCCGAGGCGAGCCGGAAGCTCACCGAGTCTTACCCGAACCTGTCCCAAGCGTGGATCCTGCTCGGCCGAAGCCTCGAGGCTTCGGACCCGGACGGGGCGACCCGGGCCTATCGTCGGGCTCGCCGCCTCGAGCCGGACAATCTCGCACTAGCGGAACGGATGGTGGACTTCTTCGCCCATCGTCGGGACTTGGAAAGCGCCCTCACCATCCTCGACCACCTGGTGAGCCGTGGCCTCTACGACGATCGACCCGAAGGTCTATTCAAAACCGCCATGTTGCACATGCAAAAGGGAAATACCGGTGAAGCCGAACGGTTGTTCGCCCTCGGCCTGAGCCGTCAAGGGAACGGCTTCTTCGAGCTCAGCTACGCCCTCGTGCTCGACCGCAACGGCAAGCGATCGGAGGCTGTCGCCGCGATGACCCGAGCCCTCGAATCCGGGGACCTCAATCCACAACAAGCTCAGCTGGCCCGCAACACCCTGGCGGGGTGGACCGCGGGCAACCCGACGGGCGGCGGCTGATGGGCACGACGAATCCTTTTAGGCGTCAAAGGGTGTCAATTCGTCCGTCTTGCGTAGGGGCGAATCTTGTATTCGCCCGCTCAGAGACAAGGGCGATCACAAGGATCGCTCCTACCATCGCTTCTCTGTTGACAATTCGTCCGTCTTGCGTAGGGGCGAATCTTGTATTCGCCCACCTAGAGACAAAGGCGATCACAAGGATCGCCCCTACCATCGCTTCTCTGTTGATCCTTCTGTTGGTGACAGCCTTGGTCGGCTGTGCCCCATCGCAGGAAGAAATGCCTGGCACCACCGAGATGCCTGGCACCACCGAGATGCCTGGCACCCCGTCACAGGAAGAAATGCCCGGCACCGCCAAAATGCCCGGCACCTCATCACAAAAAGAAATGCCCGGCACCGGACCGCTCTTCGAAGACCGGACCGCAGCCGCGGGGCTCGGTGAGTTTCGACACTTCAACGGCATGACCGGCGCGCGCCTCTACTCGGAGATGATGGGCTCCGGGCTCGCCTGGATCGACTACGACCAGGACGGCGATCTCGACCTTTATGTGGTCCAAGGCACCATGGTCGACCCCAATCAAGACCCTGAGTCGGCGGTCTTCGCGCCCCCTGAGCCCCCCTGGATCGACCGTCTCTATCGCAACGACCTCGAACCCGGCGGCGAGCCGATGTTTACCGACGTCACCGAAAGCTCGGGCATCGTGGCCGACGGTTACGGCATGGGGGTCGTGGTGGGGGATGTGGACAACGACGGCTTTCCGGATCTCTATGTGATGAACGACGGCGCCGATCAGCTGTGGCGCAATCGGGGCGACGGCACCTTTGAAGACTCGACCGAGAAGGCCGGCTTGGGCTCTCCGAAGTGGTCGGTTTCCGGCGCATTCTTCGACTATGACCGAGACGGCGACCTCGATCTCTTCGTGGTCCACTACGTGGAATTCAGCGTGGCCAGAGCGAAGCCGTGCAAATCGCTCACCGGAATGCTCGACTACTGCGGCCCATTGAGCCATCCGGCCGTGGCCGACCGCCTCTACCGCAATCGCGGCGACGGCACCTTTGAAGACGTGACCCGCGAGCTCGGAATCGTGGCGGAGGCCGCCGCCGGACTCGGCGTCGCGGTGCTCGACTTCGACGACGACGGCCGCTTGGATCTGGCGGTCGCCAACGACGGCATGCCCAACCACCTCTGGCACAACCAGGTGTCGACGGGTCCCAACGGGGCCGGCGGTTTCGTCGAGATGGCCGTGCCGGCCGGTGTCTCCGTGAACCAAGAGGGTCAAGCGGAGGCCGGCATGGGCATCGTCGCGGGTGATCCCGACGGTGACGGCGACGACGATCTATTGCTCACTCACCTGGAGCTGGAAACCCACACCTTCTATGCCAACGACGGTAGCGGCGGTTTCATCGACCGTAGCCGGTCCAGCGGCCTGGGTGGGCCGAGCTGGGATTCCACCGGTTTTGGTGTGGCTTTCCTCGACGCCGACATGGACGGCCTATTGGACGTGGTGGCGGTGGCCGGAGCGGTGAAGGTCATCCCCGAGCAACTCGAAGCCGATGAGCCGCACCCCCTCAAGATGCACAAACAGCTGTACAGAAACACCGGATCGGGTTTCGTGCTCGTAGATCCCGATGTCGCGGGTCCGGCCTTCCGTCGAAAATCCGTGGGCAGGGGACTGGCGGTCGGCGATGTGGACAACGATGGCGATTCCGATGTGGCGATTTCCAACAATGCTGGAGCCGTGGAGCTGCTGATCAACCGCGCGGCCGAGCATCTCACGGCCGAAACCCCCGCTTCCCGATGGCTCGGCCTACGCCTTCTGGATGCCCACGGAAAGGATGCCCTAGGCGCCACCGTGGTGTCCCCGAGCAGGGTGCGCATCGGCACCGACGGCAGCTATGGCAGCTCTCGGGATCCACGTCGGGTCTTCGTCCTCAAAGGCGGCCCTGACGACACCGAGGCCCCGTCGGTCGAGATTCGCTGGGTCGACGGCACACGAGAGATTTTCCGGTCGTTGAAGACCGGTCGATATACGACCCTTCTTCAAGGCCGAGGGCAAGCCGTGCGAGATCCCGATGAAACCACCCGAGGTGACGGAGCATGATGGTTTCCGGCCGGCGCGGGATCGGGCTCGGGTTTCTGGTGCTGTCGCTCGTCGCTTGTGGCCAGGGCACGAGCCCAAAAGAGACAAGCCCGTCCGCGGGCTCCGATTCCGCTCCTGCGCCTGCGGCCGCCGAGGTGCCGACCGCCGGAAACGCCGGAAACAAGGTCCGGCTCAGCGGAGACGACCTTCCCAATCCGGACCTTTCTCAAATGGACCCCGCGGTTCGCCTTCAGCTTTCCGATGCCCGCGAGGTCGCTCTTGGACATCTCGAAGCCGGGGCGAAGGGACCGAACCTGGGAGCCGAGCTCGGCGACTTGGCCATGCTCTACCACGCTTACGATCTCCTGCCGGCTGCCGAGCAGGCTTACGGTCTGGCTCGACGCTTGGAGCCTCAGTCCGTTCAGTGGAGCTATTACGCTGGAGCGGTCGCCCAGCGATTGGGTCGCTTGGACGAAGCTATCGAGCTCTTCGAGAACGCTTGGCGGCTAGCCGGCTCGGCCTCAGACTCCGATCGAAGCGAGGAGATCCGCACTTCCATCGCCTGGCGCCTGGGGCGGGTGTTGCGACAGGCGAATCAAGGAGACCCGGCGAAAGCCTGGCTCGAACGGGCGGAGCCCAACGCTCAACAATGTCCCGCCGCTCTATTCGAGCTCGGTCAGCTCGCTCTATCCGAGGACCGCCCCGAAGAGGCGGTGAGATTTCTCGAGCGGGCCTTGGAGATACAAAGCGACGCATTGCAGGTGCTCTTTCCCCTGGGACAGGCATTGAGGCGTGCCGGACGGACAGATGAGGCCCAGGTTTACCTACGACGGAGCGCGGAGCGGGAGCAGAGCATCGGCGGGCGTGCCCGTTGTGTCGATCCCCTGGACGCTCGCCTCGGTGAGCGCACTACCGGCGCCGCGGCTCTCATCACCCGTGGCCAACACGCGCGATTCGCCGGCGATCTCGATGCTGCCATCGAAGAATTCAAACGAGCTGTAGAGCTGGCCCCTGACGACCCGATCGCCCATCAGGCCCTGGCGAGGGGCTGGGCGGAGAAGGGTGATCTAGCCGCGGCGGTCGAGCACTTCCGCCGGGCCTCGCAGCTGGATCCCGAATCACCGACCCTCGCCAACGATCTGGCGATCCTCCTAGCCCAATCCGGACGAGCCTCGGAAGCAGCCGACGTGCTGCACGGGGTGCTGGCCCGTCATCCGACTTTTTTTCCGTCTTGGCTCGCTTTAGCCAACACCCAATTGGTCCAGGGGGCTTCCGCCGAGGCGTTGCGGAGCATCGATCAAGCTCTCTCCTTGGAGCCCGGCCATCCAAAAGCTCGGGGCAGACGCGCTCAAATATTGATGGCCTTGGGACGCCGCGAGGAAGCGGCGACGGAGATGGCACTCCTCCTCAAAGAGCATCCACCGGAGGATCCCAACGAGCGGATTCGCATGGCGGGCGCACTGGTCCAGCTGGGCGACACCCAGACCGCCGCTTCCTTATTGGCTGCGATGGTTGATGACGTCTCCATTCCGGCTCCGTCCAGGGCACGAGCCCATCTGGGCCTAGCCGGATTGGACCTTCAGCGGGGAAACGTCGACGGAGCTAGAAGCCGGTTGAGCTCAGCCCTTGAGCTGGACCCGAGTCTCCAGCCCGCGAGAGAAATGATGCGCCGGCTGTCCGACCCTGGTCGCTGAAGACCGGATTCCCTGGAGAATCCCGGTATAGACCCGATCGCTGGTCGCCAAAGGCTTCCAGTTCTACCGTCAAGACATTTTATTTATTCTCACTGTTATCTTGGGCCGGTATGCTGATGGTATTCGTCGGTTAATTTCTGTCGATGGATAAGCTCGGTTTCGATGTGCTCACGTGTGTTATGCCTTGAAGAAGATGACTCTCGGTGGCCCGCACGCCACACGACCGGCTCCGAAGCGATGACTTGAGCTCTCCGGAAATTTCGAGCGTTTTCCGGAATTTGCTCTCGGGTCTACCCTGGTTCATTGAATCAGATGGCGATGGACCTGAACCGTTGGGCGGCCGTGTATAGGTTCCACCCCCGGCGAGACCTTGATGCTCAAACCCACCTCACCAGAGCATGAACATCGCGTAGCCGGCCAAGCCAAAGCCGGCTCCGGCGAACGAGCGCTGCTCTCGTCGGCGATGGAGGCATCGAACATTCAGCTGGGCATCGTGGAGTTGGGGCCTCCCGATCATCTCCGTTTGGTGACCTGCACCTCCGCCTTCGCCGAGCTGCTCGAGCTGGGATCCCCACCGACTACCGACAGCGGTTGCGACCTGTCTTCCTGTCTGGGCCAAGATCTCATGGGCCTGTGGCAGGAAAGCTGTCTAGATGCTTGGCGCAATGACGGCACGACCCGATTTCAATATCTGGATACCAGCACCCAGCCCGCTCGCCGATTGGGCTTTGCCGTGTCTCCGCTGCCGGCCATGGAAGGCTCCGAGGATTGCGACACCCGGAAACATAGATGCAGCGTGCGCATCGAGCACCTCTCCGAGAGCTTCCCACCGCCGGTCGAGGTCGAAGGCGAGGCTCGCGACTCCCAATTCCGTCACTTGATCGATAGCCTTCCGGCATTGATCTGGACCTCGGGCACCGACGGCGAACGCGACTACTTCAACAAATCTTGGGCGGCGTTCACCGGTCGACCGGTTGAAGAGGACCTGGGCTTGGGTTGGACCGCCCACATTCACCGGGACGACCTAGACGGCTATTTGGAAGCTTTCCGCGACGCATTGCATGCCCGCCAAGGGTTCAAGATCGAATATCGCTTGGCAGCCCAAGACGGCACTTTCCACTGGATGCTCGACGAAGGAGTTCCCCGGTTCCGTTCCGATGGCGAGCTGCTGGGATTCGTCGCGACCTGCACCGACATCACCGAGCGCCGCAACACCGAGCACCGCCTCACCTCCAGTGAGCAGTGGCATCGGGAGTTGATCGAAGGTACCGACAATCTCGTGCTTCAGATCGATCCCGAAGGGCGTTTGGTCTTTGCCAATCCTATTTGCCGAGAAATCTTGGGCTCCGAGCCGGAGGAGTGCATCGGTTTTCCGTTCCTCCATTTCGTGCACACCGAGGATCGCGAGCGGACCCAAAGGCAGCTCGAGATCTGGCGCATGGGAACGACGAGCGATGTCCACTTCGAGAACCGGCTGGTCAGCCGACAAGGCGAGATCCACGATCTGTTGTGGACCGTCAACGCCCATCTCGATGGCGGTGACCTGATCTCCCTCAGCTGCATCGGCCAGGACATTACCGAGCGAAAACGCTCCGAGCGAATCCACAAGATCCAATCACAGGTTTTGGAAAGCATGATCGAGGGCGTCACCCTCGCCAACCAAGGCGGATTCGTGCTTTACACCAACCGTGCCTTGGACGAGATGTTCGGTTACGGACCGGGGGAGCTGATCGGTCAACACCTCAGCGAGCTTCACGGCACCCCCAAGGAGCTGACCCTCAGCGAGCTGACCCAACAGCTGAAGGACCAAGGCACCTATGTGGGTGAGTTCACCCACCAGCGCAAGAGCGGCGCCTCTTTCCACACCATCGCCCGCATGCAGAGCCTCGATATCGAAGGTGCGGTGCATTGGGTATCGGTGATCGAGGACGTCAACGAGAAGCGATTGGCGGAGGAAGATCGCGAGCGGCTCGATGCCAGGGTTCGGCAGGCTCAGAAATTGGAGAGCCTGGGTGTGCTGGCCGGCGGCATTGCTCACGACTTCAACAACCTGCTGATGGTTATCCTGGGCAACGCCAGCTTGGTGTTACAGGATTTGGATCCCGCCTCGTCGTCGTACAAGGACCTCGAGCAGATCGAAACGGCCGCGGTTCGAGCCTCGGATCTCACCAAGCAGATGCTGGCCTATTCCGGACGCGGCCAATTCTTGGTCGAGCCCACGGATCTCTCCGTGATGATCGAGGAGATCGACCACCTTTTGGACAGCTCGATCGGTAAAAACGCGATCCTCAACTTCCATCTGCCGAAGGGCTTGAGGCGCGTGGAAGGGGATATCTCTCAGCTCCGCCAGGTCATCATGAGCTTGGTCAACAACGCGTCCGAGGCCTTGGACGATCATGGCGGCGTGATTCTGGTGCGCACGGGTACCGGCTTCTATGAGCAGGACGACCTGAAGGACACCTTCCTGGCCGACGATCTACCCCAAGGCCACTACGCCTACATCGAGGTTTCCGACAACGGCATCGGCATGGCCGAGGAAATTCAATCGAAGATTTTCGATCCTTTCTTCACCACCAAATTCACCGGACGTGGCCTCGGTCTGGCCGCTGTGCTCGGCATTGTGCGCGGCCATCGCGGCGGTATCAAAGTGCAGAGTGAGCCCGGCGAAGGCTCCACCTTCACGGTCCTGCTGCCCTGCGTGGACGAAGCCGAAGCGGAAGAGGATGCGGCAGAAGCGGACGCCGGGAGCCTGTTGATGCAGGGCACGGTGCTGTTGGTCGACGACGACCACAGTGTCAGGCATATGGCCCGCAGAATGCTGGAAAGGCTGGGCATGGCGGTCCTCGACGCGGAAGGCGGCGAGCAGGCCTTGGAGGTCTACGGCACCCACGCCGGCCAGATCTCTGTGGTCATTTTGGACCTGACCATGCCGAAAATTGACGGATTGGAAACCTTCCGTCGGCTCAAGCTGATCGATCCGTCCGTGAAGGTGGTGCTTTCCAGCGGTTATAGCGAGCAAATCGCTGCCGAGCGGTTCGACAACGAGGCCCTGGCTGGCTTCCTACAAAAGCCCTATCGCCAAGTCGAGCTGGTGCTCTGCCTCAAAAGCGTCCTCGGTTTCTAGCTGTCTCTAGCTGAGCAAGACTTTGAGATCGTCGGCGGAGAGGTCGCCGATCAGGCTCTTGTCCGCGGACAAAATGGCGTCTGCGAGCTGTTTCTTCGAGCCCTGAAGCTCCATGATTTTCTCTTCCACTGTGCCTCGGCTGATCAAGCGATAAGCAAAAACCGGCCGGGTTTGACCGATGCGGTGGGCACGATCCACGGCTTGCGCTTCGACCGCGGGGTTCCACCACGGATCCAAGATGAAGACGTAATCCGCGGCGGTGAGGTTCAAACCCACGCCGCCCGCTTTCAAGCTGATCAGGAAGAGTCGGCAATCGGGATCTGTCTGGAATCGCTCCACCTTCTCTTGCCGACGCCGGGTACGACCATCGAGATATTCGTAGGTCACACCTTTGGGGTCCAATCGCTGTCGCAAAATCGACAATAGGGACGTGAATTGGGAGAAGACCAACGCCTTGTGGCCCTCGTCCAGAACCTCTTCCAGATGCTCCAAAAGGGTGTCGATCTTGGCGCTCGGCTCTTCCGACAATTCGCTGTCGATCAGACCCGGATGACAAGCGGCCTGGCGAAGCCGTAGCAACGCTTCGAGCACCTGGATCTTGGACTTTCTCAAACCCACCTGCTCGATTCGCTCGTTGAGGGAAATGCGGTAGTGATCCCGCAGCTCGTCGTAGAGCTTCAGCTGCCGGCCGTCCAGCTCGCAGTAGAGAGTCAGCTCGGTCTTGGCCGGCAGATCCTTTAGCACCTGCTCCTTGGTACGGCGGAAGATGAACGGCTTGAGCGCCGAGGAGATCGCGGCCAATTGCTCGCTGTCGGCATCGGCACCGACCAAGTCCTTGAGCACCGATTGGCTGAGCATGCCCGGATTCAAGAATTCAAAAATCGACCACAGCTCGCCCAGGTGATTTTCCACCGGCGTGCCGGTGAGCGCCAGACGGTGGTGGGACCGAATTTGTCGACACGCTTTGGCCGCTTGAGAGGAAGAATTCTTGATCGCCTGGGCTTCGTCGAGAATCGCGTAATCGAATTCGATCTTTTGCAGCTCTTCGATGTCTCGTCGCAACGTGCCGTAGGTGGTCACGATGACATCGTATTCATCGAAGAAGTCCAGGAATTCCTCGCGCCCGGGACCGGTGTAGTTCAACAAGCGCAGCTTCGGGGTGAAGCCGGCCGCCTCCTCGATCCAGTTGTGGACCAAGCTTCGGGGCACCACGATCACCGATGGCAACCGCTCCCAGGCCGGCACCGGGCGAGCTCTCCTCAGCTGCAGCAAAGCCAGCACCTGAACGGTTTTTCCGAGGCCCATATCGTCCGCGAGGCAACCGCCGAAGCCGTTGTCTTTCAAGAATTTGAGCCAACCCAAACCTTCTTGTTGGTAGGTCCGAAGGGTGCCTTTGAAACCCCGCGGCTCCTTGGCGGCCTCTACGGACTCAAAGGCCTGTAGCTGGGAACGGACTTTTTCGAAGTCCCGGCCCAGCTCGACATCCTCGCCCTTGAGGAGATTGTCCAACAACAGGGTCTGCGAGGGTAAGAATCTCACCGCTTCTTCGGATTCGGTCGGCTCGACGATGCTCGCCGCCAAGGCGGCATAGCGCTCGATCCACTCCTCGGGCAGCAAACCATGGGTGCCGTCGTCCAGCCGGACGAAGAACTCACCACGTCGGATCGCGGAGAGGATGGCCGGCAGGCTTGCGGTGGTGTTGCCGTATTCCACCTCGCCTTCGAGCTCGAACCAATCGACGCTCGAAGAAACACTGAGACTGAGCTGTGGCTTGCTGATCCGGCGCAAACGCTGACCTTCGGCATCCACCAACCATCCATGGTCGATCAAGCGGGTCGCGATCTCGGGGAAGTCCCGTAGCCGGGCTCGGTATTTCGCTTTTTTAGCTTTCGAGCCTTCCTCTGGTTGGAAGATCAACAAACCGTGCTCTTTGAGATCTTCCCGCAGGTCCTTTTCCCGCTCGAGATCCCGGAAGATCAAGCGACCGTGGGGCCGATCGACGATTCGGTCTTTGGACCCGGCTCGTTTCTCGTATTTGTCGTCCACCAAGAAGCCGTCGTAGTCGAACCAGATATTGCCTTCGAGCATCGGCGGCAGCTGATCGCTACCCATGGTTCGGAAGGTGATTCCGGGGGTCGGGTCGACAAAAATCTCGTCCAACAGCCATTGGACGGGGATGTCGAGGGGCGGTAGGACCGGCATGCTCCAGAGATCTTCGAGCATGGCGTCGATCTCCGACTCGGGGATTTTGATCTCTCCGTCCCGCCGGATCATGGAGATCCACGAGAAGTGTCGGTCGGTTTCCAGGCGCGCGACCCGCTCGCGGAATACGACAATGCCCTCGAGCAAGAGCAGAGGTTGGGAAAGCTCGCAGACCTCGCTTTCGCGCTCCAATCGTCCGGAGATCCGAGTGAGCACCTGCTCACCGCTTTCCTCGCGCTCCACCTCGAGCACAAACTCCCAAGGTGAGCCCATATCCCATTCCAGGTCGTGGTGCTCCACGTGGGCTTCGTCCACTCCGTGAATCCAGCCGAATCGCCCGGTGGCGGAAAGCCGAGGGATGATGCTCTCGTAGAGCACCGGTGGCACCACTCCGCTGAGATATGCCTCGGATCGCTCGGAAGCCGCCGTTCCTCCCGAGCGCGGCATGGCGAGCAACACCTTGAGGAATTCTCGGTCCTCGGAAAATAGCGCGCCGTTCTCCCAATCGCTGACGCCCATGCGCCGAAGCGTGGCCCCCTCTTCCTTGCCCATGGGCTGAAAGACGTCGACCACCAGCTGATTGGAATTCATGCTCTTCAGCACATTGATCCGATAGTGAGCGAAACGGCGAGGGTCTGACGTGTCTTTCCCGGCTTGCGGAAGCTCTTCTTCGATTTGCTCGCGCAAGCTCCTGAATTTCTGCCGCCAGGACAGTTTTTCTATCTGGGCCACGGCCGGTTGACCGATGCGCACATCCTCGTCGTCGATCAATGCCTCGGCATCGCTCGACTCCAGGAATACTTGGAGCTGGCCGTTGCCCGCGACCTTCTTTCCCAATCCCCGCTGGTCGGCGGTCAAGAGGGTCGCCCAGATGTGCTTGCACAAACGGCCGGCCATGTACCGAGGGCATTGACAAGAAGCCGTCAGAATTCCTGAGTGCTCCGAATCGAACCAATCGATTTGAACCTCATAGGTTCTGCCCGCTCCACGAACGGTCGCGTTGAGGCCGTAGTCGTCGCTGGCATCGATTCTTATGCGACGTTGCTCGAAATAGAGCTTTCCTCGCTCTCGATCATTCGTTGCTATCTCGTGGGAACATCTCTTCTCAAAGGACACGCTCGAGACCTTTCACTGTCTTCACCATCTCCACAGCCATGGCGTTCTGTGGAGATTTCTTGGTCACCATGCTCGCAAGCTCATCGTCGTTCATCGACTCAACCCGGCTCGAGATCCAGAACCCTCGGCTCAACGACCCTCGTAGTGCCTGGCTCTGGTTTATGCTTCAAGATCTCTCCTGGGCTAAAACTGAATGATCCTAGCTTCTAGCATTTCATATTCGGAAGGTTAATGGGTCATACGACTGAACACGGCCATCCGGTCTGGCCTAAGACCGCGGTTACCAATCCGGCTCCACGACCGAGTGCTGAACGGTTTCCTATGTCTGCTTCCGAATGGTCCGAGACCGGGGGGGACTGAGCAGGTGGTGTCGATCGGCTTCTATGAGAAGCGTCGTCAGAGGGCGGGAAACCTATTTCACAGGATAGATCTTCAGCTATTCCTCAGTTGAGGCAGGATCTATCCAGGATCTCTCGATTGTATGCCAATTGCGTATCGATCGGCTCAAAAATGCCATGGTTGAACATGGAAAACAGAAGAATCTCGGCCCCTGCATTCCATCCGGGCGCCGGACTTCCCAGAAGCCGGCATCCCGCTGAAACGCTACCCGTTCCCAGGCGCGAAGATCGCAGCCGGCGTCGCCGGCCGCCAGACCTCGCCTTTGCGGTAGGCCTCGAGCTGTCCCTCCAGCCACTGAGTCCACGACTCTCCTAGATCCGCGGTATCGGCGATCAATCCAGCATGCCATTGCGCCGCCTGCTCGAGCCGGCCCGCGGCCGCCAAAGCCATGCCCAGCGTCGCCGCGTGCTCTGGGGTTCGGCGTGCATTGAAGACCTCGTTGGCGATCTGCAAGGCTCGATCGGGCTCGCCCACGGGTGAAGGCGCCACTGCCAAAAGACGGGCCAATAAATGCAGCAGACGACCACTTTGGGTCGAGCGCACCTTCTCTTCCAATTTCAGCTTGGCGGCAGCCCAGTCACCTTCGCCGATCAGGCACCGGATCTCGCCGAATTGAGCGTCTTTATTCTCAGGGTCCGCCGCTACCGCGGCTTGAAATAAGGCCTTGGCTTCGCCGAAAGCCTGACGTTCCACCAAGACATCTGCGAGATTCATTCTCAAATCGGTCGTTTCGGGCACCGGCTCCAGGGCCAGTCGATAACCGAGCTCCGCCGCTTCCAGCTGGCCGTAGCGGCGCAGCTTGTGGGCCAGATGGGTGAGCAACACGGTTCGAGCCCGCGAGGCTTTGGGCGGTGTGGCCACCAGTTGCCGCCCCAGCTCCACCACTGCCCGGCGAGCTTCTTGCTCCGTGCCCAACCGCTCCTGAGCCTCGATCCAACGCAGGTGCAGATCGAAATCGTCGGGTTGCAGATCCAGGGCCTTACGCAAGTCGCGGAGACCCGCATCTTTCTTTTCGAGGCTCAGAAGCGCCATGCCACGCTGGATCAAAGCCTGCCGATGGTCGCTGTGCTCAGGTCGCTGAAGCACGAAATCGTAGTGCTCGATCGCCTGCTCGGCACGACCCGCACGCATTGCCAGCTCCCCCAAGGCGAGGGTGGCGGAGACGTGGGAAGGATCTTGCTCGAGAGCCCGCCGCTGATTCGCTTCCGCTCGATCGAGCTCTCCCGCCTCGGCGTATAGCATGCCCAGGCGATGGAAGGCCTCCGCCCTTTGGGTGCCGGACAGGTCGGGCTCCGTCAGTCGGGTGGCCGCCTCCAATTGCTCGATGGCACCCGGACGATCACCGCTTTGATGCAAAGCAAAGGCATAGGCCATGCGCATCCTGAAGCCTTCGTCCCCCAGCTCGACCGCTTTTCCGAAATGGCCCGCGGCGTCTGCCAACCGTCCTTCGGCCAACGCCCGCTCCGCACGCATACGGTAGAACTCCACCGTGACCCCGAGCTCCGCCAGCTCACCCAGGAGCGGATCGGCGAAAACGACGGGCTGCTCGTCGGCTTTTTCGAGGGCCGCCTTGGCCTCCTCCGTATCCCCTCGTCGGCGCAGGGCCTGGCCAAGGGCGTAATGGGCCGCTCCGGCGTCGGGCTGGTCGGCGACCACCGAGGAAAGCAGATCTACCGCTTCGTCCAATCGGCCTTGGTCGAGCCGCAGACGACCGAGCTCGTAGCGGGCCATGGCTTGATCCGGGTGCTCGGCGAGAATATCTCGGAATTGCCGGTCGGCTTCCTCCTGACGACCGAGCTCGACCCACGCCGAGCCGAGCCGAAGGCGGGCACCCATATTCTTAGGATCGATTCTCAATGCGGTTTCGAAGTCCTCGGCGGCGGCCTCGAATTGGTCCTGAATCTGATGCAGAAACCCGTTCAGGTAAGGCCACCTCACCTCGTCTGGATCGATGGTCTGGGCATAGTCGAAACAAACCGTTGCCATGTCCACGAGGTGATGGGCCATGTAGTGCTGACCCAGGGCTCCGAACGCATGCCCCACCTCCTTGGGGTCCATGGGCTCGGCGCTCATCGCTTTTTCGATACCGGCTTCCAGCTCCTTGACCCTGGCGTGCCAACGCTCGTCGAATTGATCGAGGTCGCGATCGGGCAAATTGAGCATGCTCGAGGCCGTGCTGCCCTCGGATGCGGACTCAGCCGCTGGGTCGGAAGCCGGGGTTTGGGTGGGGGAGGCTTGGCAGCCCGAGGCCCAAAAGGCGGCCCACAGCGGGCTCACCAACAGAAAATTCGTGAGCAAGCGAGATCTCATGCTTTTCCCTCAGGCCTCGAGGTCATTGGACCCCGCCGGCGGCCTGGACGATCGTGTTGTATGCGTTGCGTTGTAAGGTTCCACCGGCGTGGGTTTCGATGCTGCCGTCGGGCCAGATCACCTCGACTTTTACCACCTCGGCGGTTTCCCCCGGACCTAGGCCCACTGAGATCCTGGGATCGTTGGAGCCGGCGAAGCTGCCGTCCCGTCGAGCTCGACGCCAAAGGTTTCGCCCATCGCTCAGCTCCAACCGGAGGCGGGCGCCGACCGCGGGGCGTCGGCCATCAGCGTTTTCGGTCTCCAGCCTGAACCCTATCCAGGGTGTGTCTTGACCCACTCGATTGATCAATACCCGGGCGGGACCATTGTTGTTGACCACCACCAGATCCGCATCTCCATCGTTGTCCAAATCTCCCACCGCCGCGCCCCGGCTGACTTCTGAACGGGCCAACGCCTCACCCGCTGCCTCCGGCTTCACTTCCTCGAATTCTGTTTTCTGACCCCGGAGCACATTTCGAAAGAGCTGATTCGGATGGTGGTAGGGGAACGGGTCGCGGTCGAGCATCAATTGCTCGATCGCCTTGACGGCACCGTTGGCCACGAAGAGATCCAGCCGTCCGTCGTGGTCGAAGTCCAGCCAGGCCGTGCCGAAGGCCGTATAGAGCCGGCTCGGTGACGCCAAACCCACATCCAAGGTGCGGTCGATGAAGGTTCCCGATCCTTCGTTCTCGTAGAGGGTATTGGTTTCGCCGATGAGGTGGGTCATGAAGAGATCGTCGTCGCCGTCGCCGTCGAAATCACCGGCGTCGACACCCATCGAAGCCTCGGCTCGCCCACGGGCGTTGACCGCCGAGCCGGACAAAAGGGCCTCGTCCTCGAAAGTTCCGTCACCCCTCTGGATCCACATTTGGTTGTTCGCCTGGTCGTTGGCGACGTAGAGATCCAGCAGCCCATCGCCGTTGAGGTCCACGGCCACGGCGCCCAAAGCCGGGCCGAAACCCGATCGCAAACCCGCCGACCAGGTGACGTCCCCAAAGGTACCGTCACCCCGATTGTGGAAGAGTCGATCGGGAATCGGAGGATAGGCCGAAGGTCCACAATAGTCTTGGGCACCGGTGATGCCGCGACAGAGCTTGGGATTGTCGATCTCGGCGGCGATGTAGTTGCCGACGAAGAGGTCGTCGTGACCGTCATGGTCGTAGTCCAAGAAAACCGCAGGAACGCTCCAGCGATCCTCCTCCAAACCCGCCTTTTCCGTCACATCCTCAAAGGTGCCGTCACCCCGGTTACGCCACATTTGGTTGGCACCCATCTGGGTCAGATAGATGTCGGGCCAGCCGTCGGAGTCGATGTCTCCCACCGCCGCCCCCATGCCGTAACCCTCGCCGCGAATGCCGCTCTGCTCGGTCACGTCGGTGAATCGCAGCTCGCCGGAATCGAGCTCGTTGCGGAAGATCCGATCGATCGCCTGGTCATGGAGCAGGGGAAATTGTGCGTCGCTCGGCGTTTTGCCGGGCTCCAGAACACTTCCTTGCACGAAGTAGACGTCCAAATCACCGTCGCGGTCATAGTCTAGGAGGGCGACCCCGGAGCCCGTCACCTCGGCCATGTAGAAACGTCCCGTGGCGCCGTTGAAATGGTGGAAGCTCAACCCGGCTTCGGCATTCAGCTCTTCAAACACCGGGCTCTGGAACCTCGGAGCCGTTTCGCTGGTGCCGTTTTCTGGAGAGGGTGACCCCGAAGCGCGAGAGTCCGAGGGTGGTCCATCGGTGGTCCGTGGGGCACAGGCACAGAAGGCACATAGGACGATGCCCAATAGGGCGAGCCGTCCGGCATTCCGGGATCGGGTCATTTACGATTTCCTATCCATGCGGTGCGAGTCACGAAGCTCTGACGGCCCGTGATCTCGTCGCGCAAACCGACGGCCACTTTCTGCTTGCCCGGACGTACCTGAAGGGTCGCGCTATATACGTAATATTTCGTCCGCGCGATTTCGAGATCTTGCTCTGGAATTTGAATCGGAACCGTAGACATTTCCACTGGAGAGATCTCATTCTCTTCGTCCATCACCGCAAGGGACACCCGGACTTTGCCCGAATGCATTTGTTCACCGGGCAATAGCGTCACATTGCCGATGGGAATTCGGACCTCGATCGGCAAGAAGGTGTTGCGTTTTCCATCGACTACCGGATCCATAAACTCGATGCCGGCGTTCAAAGGATTGGATCCTTGATCGAAAACCAGCGCGGCCAGTGTGCCTTCGCTGATCCGTGTCTCCAGGCTCTTATCCCGGTAGCCGTCGCGATGGCGCACCTCCAGGCCCTTCTTGCGGACCTTGACCTCGATCCGATGAAAGCGACCGTCGCCGCTGTGAGAGGGAAGGTAGCCGAGGGAATAGTAGGAGCTGAAATCCTTGGCCATGGCGTCCAACGCGCCGGCGAAGTTGTTGGTGTTGATCGACGCCAAACCACCGGTATCGTCCGCCAGCATCAGCAGCGTCTCCTGACGATTCAGCTGGTAGGTGAAGTCCACCTCGATGGTCGACACACCTCCGGAACGCTCGGCGGAGAGCGAGGAGTGGCTGCGTAGGCCCGCGGCTTCCAAGGTGTAGAAAGTCACCCGATTGGCGTTGGCGTGAGAGATCAACACCTGATAGCGTCGCCGCGCGTCGTAACGGTTCGCCTGGAGCGAGATTCCACCCCGATTTTGCAGGTTCGGATGCTCCTGGGCCGCCAGCTGGAAGAGATCCTCGCCCGCTCGCATCTCAAGGCCGTCGCTGACGTAGAGCAAGGCTTTCCGGCCCGGCAAACCCGCCACTGTGCTGACCATCTCCCGCATACCTCGAATCGACATCTCGACATCGTTGTAGACCGACTTGGCATAGAAATCCGCATGGGATTCCGCTTCGAGAGAATCGTCCGTCCGCAGAATTCGCTTGATGATGTTGTCGCGCTCCGTTTCTCGCTGAACCGTGAACGCCGACAAGTCCTCGAGCTCGTAGGTTTCCTCCACGATGTCGTTGACGTCCCGGGTAAACGGATGCCTGACTTTCAGCGAGCGCTCGAAGGTCACCAACATGACCTGGCTGTCCTCGGGCATCTTGGTGTTCAGGAAGGTGCGCACCTTGGCCATCACCTTGTTGCGGTTGAACGGACGGATATGCAGGTTGTCTATATAGACAATGAGGTGCAGACGCTGATCTTCCGGTATCTCGGCCACGGGCTCGGGTGTTTCCGGAGTCTCCACTTGGGGGCGCTCGAGGGTGCTCAGCTGCTCCCGAGCCGGGCGCCCGTCGGCCACTGCATAGAAATTCGTAACTCGAACCGGACGGCCATCTTCGAAGAGCTCGAAGTCGTCGACGGTCAGGCCGTGAATTCTATTTCCTTCTTTGTCGCTGACGTAGACATCCACATTGACCAGATTCACATCCTGAGCTTCGATGAAGAATCCGGCCTCCGAGGGGTCTTGCTCGCCCGTATCGGCCTGGGCAAATGCCGGCAAAGCTGCTGATAGCCACATCCACGGGAGCAAAATCGTCGTAGATATAAGCAATCGTAGGGAGTGTCTCGCAGCCGGCCGTGACGAGCCGTATCGATCCAACATGATGGGTCTCCTGAAATTCGGTGCTCGCGGGCAGAGGGCCGCGACAAGCGGCCGAGAGTATATCGAAGGAGCTCAGCGTCGACCGGAGGATGGGGCGACCGGCACATCAGAGCTTACGGAACGCTCGAGCCTACGGAAGCGCAGACGGGGCTATGTGGGCTCACAAGACGGATTGGCGGGACGAAGGACCGCCTAAAAGCCCAAAAAATCGATATGATCATCGGTTCAGGTGCACCGCGAACAACGGCTTATGGGGTCCCTACCGACCGCCTCCGGATTCAGTCACCTGTTGCGAGCTCAACGGATTGATTCAAAATTTTCGATTCAGGCTTATTCCGCAGCCGTTGAGTTTTCAAAGTGATCTCGATAACTACTGATTTAATTAAGCTTATGGCGTAAACCGCCATCACCCGGCACCTTGGTCCGATTCTTGCTGTTACTAAGGTTGACGGGTTCTTATCACCGTTCATCTCGGCTCTGAGGAGCCGGACCGAAACGGTGTTCAGCAGAAACCGCTTCCTTGAGGAGAAGAGGAAGCAATCACAGAGGAGTCTTCGAATGAGGACCAACCAAATCGCTCGGGTTTTGGGGATCGGGCTGGCGGCAGTGCTGCTGCTGGCGCCCACTCTCTTTGCCCAGCTACCGACCGGTACGGCTACCGGTCGCGTTATCGATGCCGACGGCGGCGGCCTTCCCGGCGTCACCGTAACGGCCAGCTCGGATGCCCTTCAGGGTAGCCGTGTTGCCGTCACCGGCACCAATGGCGACTTTAAGCTCGCTTTCCTGCCGCCCGGTACCTACAAGCTCACCTATGAGCTCGAAGGTTTCGCCACCGCTGTTCAAGAAGTGGTGATCTCCGGCTCGCAGACCCAAAACGTCAACGTCTCCATGAAAGTGGCTGAGGTTGTTGAAGAAATCGTCGTCACCTCCGCTCTCGAGGTTATCTCCGAGGGAACGGGTGCCAAGACCACTTACGGTATCGACGAAATCGAGGATCTTCCGGTCGCCCGTAACATCCGTTCGGCTACCCTCCTGACCCCCGGCGTCGCCGCCACCGGTCCGAAGCAGTCGAGCAGCCGTTCGCCTGCCCTGGCCATCGCCGGCGCCATGTCGTTCGAGAGCCTCTACCTGGTCAACGGTGTGGTGGTCAACGAGAACATCCGTGGACAATCCTTGGATCTGTTCATTGAGGACGCGATCCAAGAGTTCACCACCATCACCAATGGTGCCTCGGCCGAGTACGGTCGTTTCACCGGTGGTGTGATCAACGTGCTGACCAAATCCGGTGGTAACGAGTTCAGCGGCTCGATCCGTCGCTCCTACACCCAGGACGATTGGACGGACCCGACCGAGTTCTTCGACGAAGAGCTCGACGACACCCTGAACGAGACCGACGAGCTGACCTTGGGCGGCCCGTTCTGGAAGGACCACATCTGGTTCTTCGCCGCTTTCCGCGACATCGGTGAGAGCTCCTCCACCCGTACCACGGCTGCTCCCACGAGCATCTCCTACAACCGGGTGTCCACTCAGGAGCGTCAAGAGGGCAAGCTGACCCTCACGCCGCACCCGAGTCACTCTCTGGTCGCCAACTACCTCGAGATCGAGCAGACCACGACCAACAGCTCGTTCGGTAACGTGCTCGACTTGGCCAGCCTCTCGGATCGTAACGATCCGCAAGAGCTGACCGCGGCTCACTACACCGGTATCTTCGGCTCCAACTTCTTCGTTGAAGCTCAGTACTCGGAGCGTGAGTTCTTGCTCGGCGACGGTAGCGGCTCTCAGTTCCGCGACCTGATCGGCGGCACCTTGATCCGTCACTCCCTGGTCAACACCCGGTACCACACCGGTACCTTCTGCGGTGTTTGCCCGGCGGAGCTTCGCAACAACGACAACACCCTGGCCAAGGCGTCTTACTTCTTGACCACGGATAGCGGCTCGCACGACATCGTCTTCGGTTACGATTCGTTCACCGACATTCGTCAATCCGACAACCATCAATCCGGCTCCGGTTTCCAACTCTGGCACGGTCCGGATCCAATCATCCAGGGCAACGAGATCTTCCCCGTCGTGGGCAACGGTCAGTTCGACTGGGTGGTTTGGTTCCCGATTCTCGAAGGCTCGAAGGGCACGGATCTCGTGACCAACTCGGCCTATGTCAACGACACTTGGCAGATCAACGAGAAGATGAGCCTCAGCCTCGGCTTGCGCTACGACGAAAACGATGGTCGTGACGCCGAAGGCAAGCTGATTGCCGATGACAACCGCATCAGCCCTCGTTTGGGCCTGAACTACGACCTCAAGGGCGACGGTGATTGGATCATCAACGCTACCGCTGGTCGTTACGTGGCTGCCATCAACAACGGCGCCGCCGACCAGACCTCGGCTGCCGGTACCCCGGCGACCTTCGTCTCCTTCTACGGCGGTCCGGAGATCAACACCAACGGTGCGACCCAGAACCAGGATCAAGCTCTGCAAACCGTCTTTGATTGGTGGTTCGCCAACGGCGGAACCGACGATCCGAGCGGTGACCTGAGCAACCTGCCGGGTCTCTTCTACGCCAACATTCCGGGCGCCACCGCGGTGATCGAAAACACGTTGGCTTCGCCTTACGTGGACGAGCTCACCTTTGGTGTCAGCAAGCGACTGGGCAACAAAGGTATCGTGCGCGCGGATCTCGTATTCCGCGAGTTCGGTGATTTCTATGCCCAGGAAACCTCTTTGCGCACCGGTCAGGTCACGATTCCCTCCGGTACTTTCGATCGCACGGTCATTTACAACGAAAACGACTTGCTGAACCGTGAGTACATGGGTCTCTTGACCAACTTCCGTTATCGCGCTACCGATCGTCTGCGGATCAACGGTAACTACACGTTGTCCAAGTCGGAAGGTAACTTCAACGGTGAAACCGCCGGCTCCGGCTCCATCAACGGTAACCCCCTGGCTTATCCGGAGTACCGCGAGGCCCGCTGGAACTTCCCCGAGGGTGACCTCAGCACCGACCAACGTCACAACCTGCGGTTGTGGGCGATCTACGACATCTTCAACACGGATCATCACTCGCTCAACACGAGTGTCTTGCTCAACTACGCTTCGGGCACGCCCTACAGTGGGGTAGCGAGCATCAATCCGACTCCTTTCGTCAACAACCCGGGTTATTTGACGCCCACCACTTCGGTCAACTACTTCGTAACCGAACGTGGCGCGTTCAAAACCGACGACATCACCCGCGTGGATGTGTCGCTCAACTACTCGTTCAAGTGGAACCTCTGGAACCGGGACTTCGAAGTCTTCATCCAGCCGGAGATGCTGAACGTATTTGACGAACAGTCCTTCACCCGGGTCGACCAAACCGTCAACAATGAGGCAGCGTTCAATCCGTTCACCACCACCCCGGTGGAGGGCGTGAACTACACGTTCGACGACGACTTTGGCCAGCCTCTGACCCCTGAGGACATCACCTTGCCGCGGACCTACCGCTTCTCGGTCGGTTTCCGCTTCTGATACTGGTCAGAGAGAACCCTTCTTAGGAAGGTGAAAACCCCGGCTTCGGCCGGGGTTTTTTGTTGCCCCGGGTTCTCTTCTCGACCCCGGTTCTTATTGAGCCAGGGCCCGCTGCAATCGGGCCAGCGCGGTTTTGAATCGTGGGTTCTCGGGCTCCAGCTCGAGCGCCGTTTGTAGACGCTCGAGGGACTCCTCGAGACGCCCCCCGTTGCCGTAGATCAAGGCCAGGTTGAAGTGCGCCTCGGCGAAGCTCGGGGATATCTCGATGGCCTTCAAGAGCTCGCCCTCCGCTTCTTCCAGCCGATTCTGGCGGCCGAAAAGCACCCCGAGATCGTTGTGAATGCGGGCGACCACGGCGCGCGACGCCGCGTCGGAGGTGGCTTTGGGAGCGCCTTTGAGCTGATTGAGAGCCTGCTCATAGAGCGTTTGTGCTTCCGCAAAGCGTCCTTCTCGGCTCTCGGCTTGAGCCTTGTGGACGGTGATCAGAGCATGCTGTCGACCGAGACCCGGATGGGTCCATCCGCCGGCCGACGCCTTCTCGAGCATCTGCTCGGCCGCCGCCGAATCACCCAGCTCCCGTAGGGCGATCGCCAGGTTGAAGCTCGCTTCCGGATAGTCGGGTTTCAGCTCGATCGCCTTCCGCAACGCGCTCGCGGAACGCTGCCACTGACCCACCTCCGCCAAGACGACTCCGAGATTGAATTGGGATTCCGCAACGGCCGGCCCGAGCTCGACCGCCCGCTGATGGGCTTGCAGCGCATCTCCGATTCGTCCCATTTTTTGGTACACGATCCCAAGATTTCGAAACACCTCGGGCTCGTCGTAAAGCTGGCTCGCGGCCCTTTCCAAGGGCTCGAGGGCTTCGTCGAATTTTCCCGCCCAACCCAATACCTTGGCCAAATTCAAATCCCGGCGCGCGTAATAGGCTTCGTCTAGGGTCGACAGATGCTCGACGATCAGAGCCTCGCGGGTGGTGTCCTCCAGCGGACGAAGGCTTACGATACCGAGCCCTGAAAGGGTGCCGAGGACTTCCTGCGCGATCCACTGGTGAGCTTCGAGGGTGGGGTGGACGTGGTCCAACAACACTTCGTTGCCGGGAATACCGTGGCCGAGCCGGGCTTGTAGCCGCCGCTCTATGATTTCCGGCAGATCCACCCATGGGGTTGACGTCTCCGATGCCACTTCTCGGATGATTCGATCGGTCGCTTCGAGCGCTCGCAGGGGACACACGTCGAGGTCTTTGGCACGAGCAAACGCCTCGGCAGCGAGCTTCTCTCGACCGGAAGCCAGCAGGGCTCGGCCAAGTCGATACGCGGACTCGGCAAATAGGGGATCCAATGCCGTTGCGGCCCGGAGCTCCTCGATGGCAGCTTCAGCGACTGAGTCAGTCGCGGCACTGTCGGCCGCGGCGCTGTCGGTCGTGGAGCTGTCGGTCGTGGCATCTGCTGCCTCGAGACCCTTGAGCAGCTCAACACCTCGTTCGAGATGGCGGTCATGTTGCTCGATCACGGCGTCCGTCAGGCCGTCTGAGCGTTGCGACTTGAAGGGTGAGAAGTCTTTGAGGTTCGAGATCGGCCGGACTAGAACGACCGGAATGTCGTGGGCTTCGGCCAGCGCGATCATTTGCCGAAGGTTGTGCTCGAAGTGGGTGAGCACTGAGGCTTGGAGCTCGAGATCTCGCTCGAATAGGTCCAGGCCGTTCCATACATCGAGCTTGGCTTCGACCTCGCTCGCCAGGAGATCGCGACCAACCGCGGGTTCTCCGCTGTCGCCGGCTTTCCCGTTGTCGGCAGAGGGCTGCTGCGACGCGCCGGACACCGGGGTCTCTGGGGTCAAACCCAGCAGGCTCCGGGCAAGGTTCAAGAACCTGAGCCCATTGGACCAAACCCGTAGCTCGCGACGCCAGATCGGCTCGTGGATGATGTCGGAGTAGGTTCGTTCTTCGAGAAATTCGTTGTGGCCGGTGTAAATGACGAATACGTCCGGCTGATATCGAACCAGCTCCTTCATCAGCACCGTGATCCGATAGCTGGCATAGGAGATACCCCCCGCGTTGATCACCTCAAGGGGCCGATCGCTCACCGCATTGCCGAATACCTCCAGCCATTTCGGAAAGGCGACCCGCCAATCGTAGGGCCGACCCGCAGTGGTGGAACCGCCGAGGGCAAAGATCCTCAAGGCCTCCGGATCTTTATCCCCACCGAAGCTTTGATCGTTGAAGAATCCGAGTTTTTGTGGGCGTGTGCGAAAGACCTTTTTCCCGGATATTTGAACAGGCTCGAAGAGATCGTTGCCTTCCACAAACCCCACATAGGGATCCTCGACGGCATAGGGATCGCCGATTCCGAAGACCTCGAGAAGGCCTTCGACGACCACCAAACCCACCAAAAACAGCGCAAAACCGAAGAAGACCAGCAGGGCTTTTTGGGCCCTGCTGGTCTCGATCGAATCCCTTACGGCCGGGCTTCGGGAGTCCTGATCGATCACAGAAAGCTCATCATTTCCTTGGCGGTCGCCGCATTCTCATGGTCGGGCATCAAGGCGATGAAGCGCTCGAAATGGGATTTAGCATCGGCGTTCTTGCCCATGTTGACGTAACAAAGACCCAGCAGGTAATGGGTCATTCCATGGTCGGGATCGATGTCTAAAATCTGCTTGAACGAGCTGACCGCGGAATCCATATCACCGCCGTTGAATTGCTCTTGGCCGCCCTTGAATAGACCCGAGATCATCGCCGTGGGATCCGCGTCGGCGACGGCTTGGAAGGCCTCGTCGGCCTTGGCCGTGTCTCCGAGGCCGCGGTAGGCGTCGAGCCTGACTTTCTTCATGGTCAGGTCCTCCGGATCGACCGCAATCACCTTCTCAGCGAATTCAGCGGCTTTTTGGAATTCCTGGCTATCGAGATAGACCAATGCCAGGAGGCGTACCGCTTGGTTCAGCTCCGGGTCCAAGGAATAGGCTTTCTCCAGCCGCTCCCGAGCCCGTTCCAGGTCACCCATGCGCATGGCTTCGGCGCCCTCGTTATAGATCAAAGGTACAGCGTCTGCGCTGGATTCCAGCTGAGAGATCTTCTCGAAGACCTCGTCCGCAGCTTCCTGATCACCCAGACCGGAGAGGGCTTCGTAGAGCATCCTATAGGCGCGACCGTTTCCCGGCTCCTTCGCGATCACGAATTCCGCGCTCGCTTTAGCGTTCTGGAAATCCTTCTCATCCAAATAGATCGCCGCCAGGGCCGAATGGGCCTGATAGAGCTCGGGATCCATTTCATAGGCCTTGAGGAAACTGGCTTTGGCGGTCGCCAAGTCTTCAGCTTTGAGCGCGGTCACGCCTTCATTGAAGGTTTCCTGGGCGGGGGTCAGGGGAATCTCGCGGGTTCCACCTTCGCCGCTCGGCACCGACTTACGCGTATTGGTCTTATAAAGAGTGTAGGTCTGGTAGCTGACCGCGCCGACAGTCGGCTTGAGCGACGTCGAAGCTGGATCGTAACCCTCCAAAGAGAGGCTGAGTGCATAGGCCAGGCTGCTGTCACGGAAGACAAGAGTCGTCTTGCCTTTCTTGTTGGTGGTTCCTTCGATCACCAAACCCGTGTGTGGGTGGGTCGCCGAAATCTTGACGTCGGGTAACGGATTATCGGCCTCGTCTTTGACCGTGAAGCCGACCCGAGAGACCGACTGCGCGGATACAGAGGCGGCAAGCAAACAAAGAAGCGTTGTCACCGCGGTCGACACGAGGCCGATATGTAATCGTCTTTTCATGATTTCCTCCTGAAACGGGGATGGAGAACGGGGTGATTGCTCAAGCGGCTTACCGCTCGGCCAGGAGCTGATTGACCTGGATCCCCAAAGGATGCCCCGCTGGCCTATTATCCCATGGACGGCACGATGGTTCAGCACCTTCAATGACTCGGCTCTCCCTTGCGTCCGACGATAGGACGCATGTTGGTGACAGATCGCTACGAGCTGGGGTCGAGGAGCATGCTGTTGATACTAGGTATGCCTTAGGATATCGAGGCCGATCTTTTTTCTTCGGGACCTATTTTCGAATCCTGTCTGAAGGAGACATCCATGCAGAAGCTCGCGCTGATCCCGCTCACCCTCCTATATTTATACGGCTCGAGCCTGGCCGCCGATTCATCGGACAGCAATCTCTTCTTCGATACGGTCGATGTTCAAGTCGTCAACATCGAAGCGGTGGTGCTCGATAAAGAAGGCCAACCGGTGCTCGGCTTGGGGCCGGACGACTTTGAGCTATTCGAGAACGGCGAGCCGGTGGAGATCTCCAACTTCTTCGCGGTCGAAGGCTCCACCCGCACGGCGGATCCGGACCCGGGATCGACCCTAGCGCCGGCCAGGGAACCGGAAACCCAAAATCTCAATCTGGTGGTCGTGGTCGACAATGCCCATGTGGCGCCCCAGAATCGCAATCAGATCTTCGCCAATCTACGCGACTTCGTGGATCGCAGCCTCAAACCCGACGATCAAATCCTGATCGTCAGTGTGGGTGACAGCCTGAAGCTGGAAACGGAATTCACCCGAGATCCGGAAACGGTCGGCCGAGTGCTCGACCGTCTGGAAAAGGAAACCGGACCCAGCACCCGCACCCATGCCGCCCTGCAGCAGCTGTTGCGTAACATCCAATCCGCTCGTTTGGTGGCTGCATCCCAGGGATTTCGCGACAACAGCGCCGAGCTGGAGCGGGTTCGGCTCGAAGCCACCGACTATGCGACCCAAATACGTGCTTTTTCCGAAGAGCGGATGAAGAGATCCAAAGCGACTCTGGAAGCCATGGCCCGATTCGTCAGCTCTTTGGCCGGTATGAAGGGCAGAAAAGCGCTGCTGTACATCAGCGACGGTATGTCGATGAACCCCGCCGATGCCCTGATGCAAGCCTGGCAGGACAAGTTCGTCAATTGGATGATCCAAAACGGCTTCAGCGACGATCAGCTCAATATGGCCACCATCAGCTCGGCGAATTACTCCTTAACCAAGGAGCTGGACCAATTCGTTCAACATGCCGCGGCCACGAAAGTCGCCATCTATCCGATTTCTCCGGGTAGCCGTCTCGCTCGATCCGTTGGCTCCGCCGAATCCCAAGGCAGCTTTGCCACCAACGGCTCCGGCAGCGCTTCGAGATTGGTCGGATCCTTGGAGCAATTCTCGTTGGATGAATCGCTGCTGCGCATGGCCGACGAAACCGGCGGCACGGCCTTCACTCGAAGCTCCAACATCGAAGGGTTGTTGGAGCAAGTTCGCACCGATTTCTCGACTTTCTACTCTCTCGGCTACCAGCCGAATGTCATCAGCAACGAACGCCGAGACTTGGAAATCAAGGTCAAAAACGAGGATTGGACGGTTCGGTACGGCAAGAGCGTGCGGGAAAAGGATCCCCTGGACAACCTTCAAGACAGGATATTGTCGTCGCTTTTCTACGACCTGGGAGACAATCCCCTCCATATCGCCATGACCTCGATGAAGCAGGAGCCGACCAGCGCAGGCACCTTCCAAGTTTCGATCATGGTGCAAATACCGTTTGAGAAGATTCTCCTGCTCCCGGAGGAGAACCACCATTCCGGCCGCTTGACCCTTTTCGTGGTCGTTCGCGATGAAAACAACCAGAATCTCTCTCCGTTCCGGCGGGTGGAAATTCCCCTCGAGATTCCCAACGATCAAATTCTCCAAGTGATGGCCCAAAGCGCCGGTTATCCCCTGGAGCTGAATATGCAACCCGGGCCTAAGCGCATCGCCATCGGCATTCGGGATCGTCTCGCACAGCTGGATTCCACCACTCATCTCGATCTCAATGTCGGCAGCGGAACCGATACGGCCCAAGTCAACAGCCCATGAATCGATATCTCGGCCTCGTCGTTTTTGTTCCGTTCCTTCTTTTTCTAAGCTCCGCGACTCCGGCCCAAGAGGTTCCCGATCCGTTTGGGCCGACCACCTTACAAGCTCGGGCCCTGAGGGGTCTGACCGGTGAAATCGCTACCTTGATCCTAAAGGCCGACCCCGGTGGGGAATTGGCCATGGAAGCCTTGGCCGTACCCCTGCTACAAAGCGCGGAGGTCGGAGACGAGCCGGGCACCGAGAAACAACGGGTGGCTGTCGTCGTGGAAATCGACGGCACCAGTTTCTTGGAGATGAATCAAAGCGATCTCACTCGGCTCGAGATCTATGTCTACGCCCTTCGCGACCAAGGTTTCGAAATCGGTGACTATCGTGCGGAGGTGGTCGCTGTGGATGTCGCAAACCTCGGTGAGGTGGTGTGGCAAAGCGGTCTCAAATATTTCGGCGAGCTCGCGCTCGAGCCGGGCACCTATCGTCTGAGGGCATTGATCCGAAATTTTCAGAGCAAAGCCGCAGGTTTGCGCGAGATCCCTCTGGTTGTTCCAGCGGCATCGGACGGCCCACAGCTCTCGACACCCTTGCTGACCGATCCTGAATTCCGCGAGCCTTGGGTTCCCATTCGTCCGTGGAGCAAGGACTTAATCGCCGGCCTGGTCGACGAGCCCCTGGAGGGGTTGAAGACGCGGACCCGGAAACCTTATCCATTCAGCATGGGCGAGCAGGTCATCCGCCCCGCGGCCAGGAGAGTTCTGGTGCCGGGCCATGCTTCGACCGTCTACCTCCACGGACGGTTCCCGGCCTCAGACAACGGCTTCAGGGTTCAGCTCATGGATGCCTCTATCGAGCCGGCCAAGCTCCTGGGCCACCTGCCCTTGAGCTTCGTGGACCGAGTCGAGCAGGGGGATCGCGCTTTTGTGGAAGCGACTTTCATGCCACCCGAGGACCTGCCAGCGGGTCTCGTCGAGCTGAGGGTGGAGTATCCAATCGGCCACCAAGCAGCCAATCAAGGTGCGGCCGGCCAAGGTGCGGCCGGCCAAGGTGCGGCCGGATCGCGAGCCATGTCTCCTCCGGTAGCGGTCCACCTCATGGACTCGAGCGTCCGTGAGCAAAACCTCCTGTGGTCGGATCTCCGATGGCGGGGGACCGGAGAAGCACCGTCGGAACGCCCTGCCTCGGCTCGAGTGGAAAACACCCCGAGCCGCGAAAAAGGAGGGCGGAAGGTCGGCAAGCTGACCCGTCAGTACGAGGAAATCTTGGCCGGAGTCGACCAGCTGGGCACCACCACGACCATGAGCGACTTGTTGGACTTCGAAACCAGAACTCTCAACGAGGGCTCTCGCAAAGCGGCCGGGCTCCTGCAGACCGCTGAATACAAGCTCGCTGAATCGCTGTCCGAATCCGATCCCGAAAGCCTGGTTCCACTGATCCAGCTCCATCAAGACCTCTATCTCGCTTATCGCGGTCGACGAATGTTCTCCCTCGGCACCCATAGCCGGGTGCTCATGGAACGGATCGCGGAGCTTTACGCTGAGAAGGGATCTGGGCAGGGCTCGAAGATCGTCGCCGCTCGGGCTTTGACCAGTCTTGCCGGTTATCTGCAGGCCGGTGGTTTGGCGTCCACCAGCCAGCGACTCTACCGTCGCGCCCTCGAGCTGGACCCCACGTCGAAAACAGCGATGTTGGCCTTGGCCTGTGGTTACGAACGGCTGGGTGCGTATGACCGGGCCAAGGAGACTCTGCAGCAGCTCACCTCTCAATACCCGAAGATGTCCGAGGCCTGGCTTCGATTGGCCATGAGCACCACGCGCTTGGGGCAGCGGGTCCAATCCCGGAAAATTTTGGAGCAGGTCGTCGAGTTGGACGGACCCCATTGGATTCGTTCTCTAGCTTACGAAGAGCTGGCCCGGATTCATCTCTTTTTGGACCAAACCGAATCCGCTCTGGCTCTCCTGGAGCAGGTCCAAGAGCCCAGCGAAGGAACCCTCTTCTTAATGGCATTTCTCTACGACCGCTCGGGTAAGCCCAATCGATCCCTAGAAATGCTCAATCAGGTACAAGCCAAATCCGGTCGAGCACCCTCTCCACGCAAGAAATACGACGGCTGGCCGGAGCAGGCCCTCGCCGAGACTCGAAAACATCTCCTGGAAGCTGCCGGAATCCGCCTCTCCAGGCTGCAGGATGCCGTTGCGGGATCCCGGAAGCCCGGAGGTAAATCATGAGCTCTCATCTTTCGTCCGGCGTTTACTCGCGGCGAGAGCCGGCCCGGGATCGATCCCGTCGGGTGGTTTCATTCAGGGTCGTCCCCATCTGGGCCGTGTGGATATCTCTTGCCCTCATTGTGTCGGCTCTCGACGTGTTTACCGTCAAGGTATTCGCCGAGCCCCCGACGGTGACCATCACCTCGCCCCCGGCCGGCCAGCCGGCGTTCGGAGAGGTCGAGCTGAGCGCGGACATCGTGGAGGGGGAGGCGACGATCGTTCGTTTTCTTTTCGATGGCCGGGTGGTGGGGGAGCTTGAAGCTCCTCCTTACCGAGCCACCGTCGACGCAGGCCAGGAGAACCGGCCTCATCGCTTCGAGGTTCAAGCCATCTCGGCGGACGGCGAGGTGGGCACGGCGCTGATGGTGACACCGGCCATTCGGATCGACGACGAAATCGAGGCCGAGCTCCAGCAGCTCTATATCACCGTGACCCGCCAAGATCAGCGCATCCTCAATCTCGAGCAAGAGGACTTTCGGATCTATGACGATCAATTCCGCCAGCAGATTGTGACGTTTGCCCGCGGGGATGTTCGGCTCACCGCCGCCTTGTTGATCGACTCGAGCACGAGCATGAAAGGGCGAAGGTTGCGCTTCGCCCTGCGCGGAGCGACCGCATTCCTAAACGGCTTGCGAGAAATCGACGATGCCAGTCTGTTGCTTTTCGCCGATCGGCTCCTTCATTCGACACCCTTCTCCAACGATGTCGGAATCTTGACCGAAGGGCTCAGCAAGGCCAATGCCGACGGCGGCACCTCGTTGAACGATCATTTGTATCTGGCACTGAAAAAGCTGGAGAGTCAGCAGGGCCGGCGGGTGGTGATCGTGCTCTCCGACGGCATCGACAGCCACAGCTCTTTGCGCATGGCCGACGTCCATTGGCTCGCCCGCCGCAGCCGCGCCCTCATCTATTGGATTCGAATCAATCCCGGCGGCGGCGATCCCACCAAACGGCTCTCGGCTTGGAAGAATCCTGAGACCTACAAAGAGGAGTATCGGCTGCTGACGCGAACCGTGGAGTCCAGCGGCGGCCGCATCGTGGATTTAGACAACCTCCAAGCGGCCGAGCAGGCCTTCCAAGGTATTTTGGACGAGCTTCGCGAGCAATACGTCATCGGCTACTACCCGTCGATTTCGAGAAACGACGGCAGCTGGCACGATGTGAAGGTCGAGGTGGACGGCGGAAATCTCAATATCCGAGCCCAAAAAGGGTACGTCGACTACTGAATTTACCGATTGGGATCACCGTGTTTCCCGTGAAACGGTCGACGTTTAACCCGGCTATGTTTCGAGGCGTCAGAGATCTAACGGTGTGTAAACCAGATCACCCATGCTCGACTCCCCGGGACCGAGCTCGTGCTGTTTGTCGAATCGGTTGATCATCCGTTTCTCGATGTTGGACGCCGGCGCCAGCACCACCCCCGGACCGACGATGCTGTCCTTGATTCGACAGCCTTCGCCGATTCGAGCACCCTCCAGCAGTAGGGAGCTCTGAATCGTCGAGCCTCGAGCGATCTGCACATGTTGCTCGACCAGGGCTCGGCTCAGGGGGGCGTTGCGAGAGACCTCGGCCAGGGCGGACACCTTGTTACCCCGCCACATGGAACCCGGAAGCCGGCCGCCGGCCCAATCTAGGGACGCTTCCAAATATCGAGTCGCGGTGCCGAGGTCATGCCAAGCCCTGCCGGTCACCACGCTCGAGATCAACGCGCCTTCATCGAGAAGCGGTTGGTAAAGATCTGTAATGATATCTCCCGGCCGATTCTCGATTCGATTGAGCAGCTGAGGAGAAAGAATATGCACCCCGGCAAAGACATGGCCTCGGCTCGAGACCCCCTGGGATGTCTCTCCCCGAAGCCTATGGTCTCGAATCCGAACCACCCTACCGGAGGAGCTGATGCCCACACCGCCCCCCAAAGTGTCTTCAGGGCGTCTGCGGTGGAGTAGGAGCGTCGCTGCGGCTCCGGATTTGAAATGTTTGCGAATCAGAGATTTTAGGGGCCAACGGCACAGGCTATCGCCGTTGACCATGATCACCGCATCCGCTTTGGAGAGAACCGAGAGGGGCGCAAAAAGGGCGCCGTAGGTGCCTTGAATCTCCGGCTCGTGGCTGTACCGTAGGGGGAGGCCGTAGTAGCTCTTCCCGAAATATTCGGGGATTTTTGGGGCGAGGTAATGGGTGTTGAGCACCGCAACCTCACATCCGATCCTTCCCAAGCTTCGCAGGGTTCGTCCGGTGACCGGCTCACCACAAACCGGCAACAAGGGTTTCGGCACGAAGCACGTCAGGGGGCGTAGCCGGGTGCCGAAACCGGCCGTCAACACCAAGGCACGTAAGCGGTATTTCTTCACTGAGCTTTTCCCGCGCCGAATATCTTCCCAACCTCGGACCGACCCTACTCAGATCTTCGAGACCACAGGCTTTTGAAACCTCAGGTTTTGAAGATCATATCCTCGGGCACGTCTTCGTTCTCTCGACGATAGTCTGCGTAGAGGCGTAGATAGTTCCGCCGTTCAGCGTCTTCAGGTGCCAATCCGAATCGTTTGGCCACGGCCTCACAGCCATCGCCCTCGAGCTCGACAAAATCTCCGATGGGCGTGTGATCCAGGGAGATCACGATCGAGCCCAACAACCATTCCTCCCGATACTTCTGGTACCGGTAGATTTGCCGATAACCTAGGGCATCGAGGATTCCGCGCATGGCATCGATATCGTTGACCGGGGTCTCGATCTCGCTCCGAACTTTGACCGAGCCTTCGTAGCTGGCAGGGCCTTTGAACGTGATCCAATTTCCGCTTCTGTCCACTCGCAACCGCAAGATGCTTCCGGTATCGACCAGCTCGCTGTCCCGATCAAAGACCCAATTGTCTTCCAACCGTCTGGGACCTTGGGGCTCGGCCTCTAGGCTTTTCAGCCTTTCCCTCAAGTCATGGTGATCTACGCCCGCGAATTTGAGCTCGCGTTCCATCCGAGATGACTGACTCATGATGATTTAGAACCTCGTGCTCACCCGGCAGCGAGTGATCACTGATGGATCGAGCCGAGCCTGTCGAGAAAGCGCACGACGGCTCGGATACCTCCATAGAAATTATCGACATCGAATTTTTCGTTCGGGGAGTGGAGACGATCGTCGGAGAGACCGAAACCAGCCAACATCGTGGGTACCTTCAAGACCTCGGAGAAGGTAGCGACAATGGGAATAGATCCTCCTTCACGGACCCGAACCGGTTTTTGCCACACATCTTCCAAGGCTCCGAGAGCAGCTTCAACAATGGGGCCGTCCGTGGAGACCAGCACCGGCGCTCCCCCGTGATGGGATTTCACCGTGACCTTAACTCCTTTGGGCGCCAGGGATTCCACGTATTCGGCAAATTTCCGAGCGATGTCCTCCGGATCTTGGTCCGGAACCAGCCTCATCGAAACCTTCGCGCCCGCCCAGGCCGGCAGGATGGTTTTGGCACCTTCTCCACCATAACCGCCGAAGATTCCGTTGACGTCGCACGTGGGTCGCGCCCAAACCCGTTCCAGGGTGGAGTACCCTTCCTCGCCGAAGACTTCTTCGATGCCCAGCTCTTTTTTGTAGGCCTCTTCATCGAAAGGCAGGCTGGCGAATTCTTTCCGTTCCCAATCCTCGATGGGTCGTACCGCGTCGTAGAAACCCGGGATCTTGATCTTGCCGGTCTCGGGATCCAAGAGCTGAGACACGATGTAGGCCAGGGCATTCCCTGGATTAGCGACTCCACCGCCGAAGCTGCCGGAATGGAGATCGCGATTCGGGCCATCGACCCGAACCTCCATATACGCCATGCCCTTGAGCCCGTAGATGAGGGACGGCTGACCGGGCGAGTACATGGACGAGTCGGAGATGAAAACACCGTCACAGGCGAGCAGCTCACCGTCGTCCGTCCGGACAAAGGTTTCGATCGCCTCACCGCCGGACTCCTCTTCGCCCTCAACGATGAATTTGACGTTGACCGGCAGCTCACCCCGCTCCGCCAACAGGGCGGCAACCGCTTTGAGATGGGCGTAGCTTTGGCCCTTGTCGTCCGTGGCACCGCGGGCCACCAGGTGTTTGCCATCGTTTTCCAGGGTGGGCTCAAACGGCGGATTCCGCCATTCCTCCAACGGATCCGCCGGCTGCACGTCGTAGTGGCCATAGAAGAGGATCGTCGGTTTGCCCTCGGCACCGAGCCATTCCCCGTAAACCAGCGGTTTGCCTTCGGTCTGGATCAACCGGGCATCTAGGCCGGCTTGGCGCATTTTCTCCAGCACGAACTCGGCGCAGCGTCGGACGTCGGGATCATAGGCCGGGTCGGTGGAAATGGAGGGGATTCGCAAATAATCCTTGAGCTCCTCGAGGTACCCCTCCTGCTCTCTATCAATGCGGGAAAAAACATCCTGGCTATCGCGCGACATAGTCGGTCTCCTCGGCCTTCGCCGGCAACTTCTTACGGAACGAACGCAGCATAGCAGGTCCGGATGATGGACCTTTCAGCGATCGAGCAGCCCCTCGGCTTCGGATTTCCTCATCAATAGGCTGAGATTCAATCCGTTCACCGTGATGTGGGCGACGATCGCCGGCAATAAATTTCCCCTCCAATCGGTCAAAAAAGAGAAGGACCCGCCCGCTAGTAGGGCGAAAAAAGTCCAAAAAAGAAAGACGCGACCTGGCCCGGTATGGAGCAGGGTAAAAATTCCCAGTGACCAAACCCATCCCCAAGCGGATTGAATCGCTCCTCTAAAGAGAAGCTCTTCCGAGAACCCGGAAATCAAGGCGAGAGCAAAGATCTCCGAAGCGTTCAACGGCCCGATGGCTCGGCACATCCAGGATTCCAAGCTCCGCATCGCCGGGAACCAGATCCGCGCCCCGTGCCAGGCACCCACCAGCACCAATCCCGTGCCGATCCCGAGCAAACCATCGAGCCACCAATCGGCTGGATCGATGAAGAGATCCAAGCCGATCTCGCCATGATGGTGGCCGAGGCCGAGGACCCCGATGATCGCCAAAATTAAGTAAACGATCCAGGCCGACCGATAGAAGGCACTCGGTGAGTCGCCCGGCGCCGAACCGGGCGACCTCGATTCAGACGCCGGATCAGTCGTCAAACGACTTACCCGTAGCCTCCCAATCCGCCAGGAATTGGGCCAACCCTTTATCGGTCATGGGATGGCGGTAGAGCTGCTCGAGCACCTTGAAAGGAATGGTCGCCACTCCCGCACCCAGGCGGGCGGCCATGGTGACATGTAGCGGGCTGCGTACCGAGGCCACCAGCACCTCGGTGTCGAAGCCGAAATTGTCGTAGATCTCGACAATCTCTTCGATCAAGCTCATGCCGTCCTGCCCGAGATCGTCCAACCGGCCGACGAACGGAGAGATATAGGTGGCACCCGCTTTTGCCGCCAAGAGGGCTTGATTGGCGGAAAAACACAGGGTGACGTTGGTCTTGATACCTTGATCCGCCAGCGATCGCGCGGCACGTAGGCCATCGGGCAGCAGAGGTAACTTGATCACCACGTTGTCGGCGAGATCCGAAAGCCGAGCGGCTTGCTCCATCATGCCGTCATAGTCCGTGGCCAGCACCTCGCCACTAACCGGGCCCGGCACCAGCTCGGCGATCGCTTTCACCGTCGGCAGATAGGGCTTACCTTGCTTGGCGATCAGGCTCGGATTGGTGGTCACACCGTCGACCATGCCCCATTCCAGACCTTTTTCAATTTGTGAAATGTCGGCGGTGTCCAAGAAAAACTGCATGTGCGTTCCTTTTCGGTATCTTGAAGTTACTGAGCTCGATGCATGGGCATGACCGTTCGCGGTCTTCCAGCGAAGATCCGATTTCGGTCAATTTACCTCTTCATCGAAAGGATCGGTCGGTTCTTCAGATGAAGATTCACCGACCTCGCCGGCAGGGGCCGAGCCCTCATCGACCCCGTCGGCGGCCGCGGCCGAGGCGGTCTCTTCGACCTCTTCCATCTCCTCGTCGTCGTTCTCGACGATTTTGGCTACCGCGACCACCCGATCCTGGTTGCCACCGAGGTGCATGAGCCGAACACCTTGGGTGGAGCGACCGATTCGGCTGACGCCGTCGACAGTGGTGCGAATCAGCTTGCCGCTCTGGGCGATCAACATGACACCGTCGTCGTCCCGTACGTGTTTGACCCCAACCACAGGCCCCGTTTTCTCGCTGACTTTGAGATTGATGATGCCCAATCCACCACGGCTTTGACGCCGATACTCTTCCACGTCCGTGCGCTTGCCGTAACCATTGGCGCTCACCGAGAGCAGATCGCCGTCGTTGTCGAGAATCGCCATGCCCACCACCCGGTCTCCGGGCCGCAGACGGATACCCCGAACACCACGTGCCGCACGGCCCATGGCCCGAATACCCGTTAGGGTGCTGCCGTCCTCTTGGGTCTCATCTCCTTCCGGGAAGCGGATGGAGTAGCCGTCGGCGGTGGCGAGCAGCACGTCCTGCTCACCGTCCGTGACCCGGACGTCCAGCAGCTGATCGTCCTCGTCGATGGTCAAGGCGATAATGCCGCCGACCCGAGGGCGGGAGTAGGCCGAAAGCTCGGTTTTCTTGACCGTGCCGTTGGCTGTGGCAAAGACCAAATAGCCGTCGCCGAATTCTTTGACCGCCGCGGTGGTGGCGATTTGCTCGTCGCGACCGAGCTCGAGAAGATTGACTATCGAGCGGCCGAGGGAAGCCGGGCCTGCCTCGGGAATTCCATAGACTTTCTGCCAATGCACCTTGCCGCTGGTGGTGAAGACCAAGACGTAGCTGTGGGCCGACGCGATGTAGAGATGCTCGACGAAATCGCCCTCTTTGGTCTCCAAGCCCTTGCGCCCTTTTCCACCACGACCTTGCTCGCGATAGACCGAGAGCGGAGTGCGCTTGATGTAGCCGGACTTGGTGACCGTGATCACCATATCCTCATCGGCGATCATGTCTTCAAGGGTGATATCCGCTGTCTCACCGATAATCTCGGTGCGGCGATCCTCACCGTAGGTCTCCTTGATCTGCAGCAGCTCTTCTTTGATCACCTCGAGCAATAGCTGGTCGGAACCGAGGATAGAGCGCAGCTTTTCGATCAGCGCCATGACCTCTCGATACTCTTCGAGAAGCTTTTCACGCTCCAGGCCGGTCAAGCGCTGCAAGCGCATGTCGAGGATGGCCTGGGCTTGGATTTGGCTGAATCCGAAACCTTCGATCAATCCCGCACGGGCCTCGTCGACGGTTTGACTGGCTCGGATGGTGGTGATGATCTCATCGATCAAGTCGAGGGCCTTGAGCAGGCCTTCCAAGATGTGGGCCCGGGCCTCGGCTTTGCGCAGGTCGAAGCGCACTCGGCGAATGACGATGGTCCGGCGATGATCGATGAAATGACCCAGAATCTGGGTCAGATTCAAGACCTGCGGCTGATTGTCGACAATCGCCAACATATTGATGCCGAAGCTGGTTTGCAGCTGCGTCATCTTGTAGAGCGTATTGAGGATGACCTCGGGAACCTCGCCCCGTTTGAGCTCGATCACCACCCGGATGCCGCGACGATCGGACTCGTCCCGAAGGTCGGAGATACCTTCGATCTTCTTTTCGCGAACCAGCTCGGCGATCCGCTCGAGCAGCTTGGCTTTGTTGACCTGATACGGGATCTCGTTGACGATGATCGCTTGGCGATCTCGGCCGATATCCTCGAATTCGGCGCGGGCTCGGATCTTGATCGAGCCACGACCGGTGGCGTAAGCCTGGTGGATGCCACCGACGCCGTAGATGAATCCAGCGGTGGGGAAATCCGGTCCCGGAACGACCTGGACGAGCTCACCCAGGGTCACGTCCGGGTTGTCGATCTTCATGATGCAGGCGTCGATCACTTCCACCAGGTTGTGGGGTGGAATATTCGTCGCCATGCCGACGGCGATGCCCGCGGAGCCGTTCACCAGGAGGTTCGGAATCCGCGCCGGCAGCACGGTCGGCTCCATTTCCGAGTTGTCGTAATTCGGAATCCAGTCGACGGTTTCCTTATCGATATCCTCGCGCAGCAACTCCTCAGCTAGACGGGTGAGGCGAACCTCGGTATAACGCATGGCCGCAGCGTTATCGCCATCGATCGAGCCGAAGTTTCCTTGACCGTCCACCAAGGTATAACGCATGGAGAACGGCTGGGCCAATCGAACCACGGTGTCGTAAATCGCACTATCGCCGTGGGGATGATATTTACCCATGACGTCACCCACGATGCGGGCAGATTTTTTATAGGCGCGGCCGGCTCGATTGCCGCTCTCCCACATGCCGTAAAGCACACGACGATGAACGGGTTTGAGCCCATCTCGAACGTCCGGGAGGGCACGTCCGATGATCACGCTCATGGCGTAATCGAGATAGCTCTTTTTCATCTCCTCTTCGATGTCCACGGGCGCAATGCCGCGGTCGAAGATTTGGCTGTCGTCAGTCATTGGGGCGTGCTTCCTTAAGGCTTATTCAGTCATCGACGGGAGATCGGGCTTGGACGTCAGAAGCTGGACAGACCGGACGGTCCACAGATCTAAACGTCCAAATTCTTCACCTCGAGGGCGTTGTCGACAATGAAGTCACGGCGTGGCTCCACGTGATCGCCCATCAAGATCGAGAAGATTTCGTCGGCGGCGACCGCGTCCTCGATTTTTACCTGTAACAAGTGGCGGACCTCGGGATCCATGGTGGTTTCCCACAACTGGTCGGCATTCATCTCACCGAGACCCTTGTACCGCTGGGTGGTGATTCCTTTTTTGGCACCGCCGAATAATTTGTCGAGCACCTCGTCGAGGTCATGGTGCTCGGTCTCTTCTTCACCTTCTTGGGCGAGCACGAATCTCTCACACACCATCGCTTCCAGGCCCGATTGATTTTTGGCCAGGGAACGATATTCAGCCGATGCGAGCAGATTCCAATCGAAAAGAACCTGACGCACCACACCGTCTTGGCGGCTGTTGAATTGGATCATGGCGATGCTGTGCTCTTCGTCCTGATCGATCTCGATATCGGTGAAGCGCTCCACGGATTCCAAGCGGGCTACCACCCGCTCCACGAGCTCTTGATTCCCGAGATCTTCCTTGGAGTGCAGACCTTCGGCCAAAGCGGTCTCCAATGCCTCCGAGGGAACGCCCCGACCCACCAGCCGATGCATATTCTCTCGGAAGCTTTCAACCCGCTGTAAGAATCTGCCGAGATGCTCGCCTTCGAGGGTTTCTTGGGATCCGTTGTTGCTGAGACCCAATTGCCACTGGTCCCGGATGCGCTGAATCAGATACTTCTGGTACTCGTCATCGTCTTTCAGGTACACCGAGCGCCTTTTGGTCTCGGCCACCTTGTAGAGAGGAGGCTGGGCGATGAAAAGATGCCCCCGCTCGATGATTTCGCGCATCTGGCGAAAGAAGAACGTCAACAACAGAGTGCGGATATGCGAGCCGTCGACATCCGCATCACACATAATGATCAGCTTGTGGTAGCGGAGCCGGCTGACGTCGAAATCGTCGCGGCCGATACCTGTGCCCAGGGCGGTGATGATCGTTTTGATCTCTTCGGAAGAGAGCATCTTGTCGAAACGCGCCTTCTCGACGTTGAGAATTTTGCCCTTGAGGGGCAAGATCGCTTGGAAAGCACGATCTCGCCCTTGTTTGGCGGAACCACCCGCGGAATCACCCTCAACTAGGAAGAGCTCCGAGCGCGACGGATCCTTTTCCGAGCAATCCGCCAATTTGCCGGGAAGATTGGAGCTGTCGAGGGCACCCTTTCGGCGGGTCAGCTCACGGGCTTTCCGCGCGGCTTCGCGGGCTCGAGCCGCTTCGATGCATTTGTCGACAATCCGGCGGGCGATTTTCGGGTTTTCCTCGAAGAAGCTGCCCAGCTTATCGGCCAGAACCTGCTCAACCCAGCCCTTCACCTCGGAAGAAACCAACTTGTCCTTGGTTTGGCTGGAGAATTTCGGATCGTGGATCCGAACGGAAACGACCGCGGTCAAACCTTCGCGAACATCATCGCCGGAGAGATTGTCCTTGAGATTCTTCGTCAGCTGATTGGCCGCGGCATAATTGTTCAGGGTGCGCGTGAGCGCCGCCCGGAAACCCGCCAGATGGGTGCCACCGTCCCGATTGTTGATCGTGTTGGTGAAACAGAAGACTTGCTCCTGGTAGGCGTCGGTCCATTGCAAGGAGACCTCGATCGTCTCGGCGCTACCGTCGGAAATTCGTTCGTCTTCCAGATAGATGGGCTCTGGGTGCAGCTGAGTCTTGGCTCGGGTCAGATGCTCGACGAAGCTCTTGATGCCGCCTTCATATTGGAAATTGGCCGACTTTCCGGTCCGCTCATCGGTGAGACGAATCTTGATTCCCCGATTGAGGAACGACAGCTCTCGCAGACGTTGCGCCAGGGTGTCGAAATTGAATTCAAGGACTGTGAAAATCTCGGCATCCGGAACGAAGCGCACCTTGGTGCCGCTGCGGGAGCTTTTGCCGATGGCCTCGATCGGCTTTTCCGGTCTTCCTTGGTGGTACACCTGATACCAAACCTCGGAGTCCCGTCGAATCTCCAGCTCCAGGGTCTCGGAAAGGGCGTTGACCACCGAGACACCCACACCGTGCAAACCGCCCGACACTTTGTAGACGTTGTTGTCGAATTTACCGCCGGAGTGCAGCTCGGTCATGATGACCTCGGCGGCGGAACGCCCCTCACCCTCGTGGTATCCGACGGGAATACCACGTCCATCGTCTTCCACCGTGACCGAGTTGTCACTGTGGATCACCACCTGAATCAGAGAGCAGAAACCGGCTTGAGCCTCGTCGATCGAGTTGTCCACGAGCTCGAAGATCATGTGGTGCAGACCCGAGGCGTCATCGGTATCACCGATGTACATTCCCGGACGTTTGCGAACCGCCTCTAAGCCTTTGAGGACTTTGATCGATTCAGCGCCGTAGTCAACCCCGTTCCCAGGGGCTTTCTCGTTCTCTACCTTCTGGTCTTCGAAGTGTTCTTCAGGGGTATTTTCCATGGATGGATCAGATTCTCTACAGAGGGAGCGGATAGATCGGAAGCGTCTGACAAATATCTCGCCTCTCCGTCACGAAAATTGAAGGTCGGGCGGTTGTTTGTGGAGAAATTCAAGAAGCTCTGTCTTGAAGCGCGGGCCTTTTCGTTCGGGTCCGGCATTGCCGGGGAATGAACCCGCCGGAGCGCTGATTTCAACGGTTGGGCGCAGCTCCGCGAGCACAAATCCTATCACAGGCGACCCACTCGGTACAGACCTAGGCTGTCCGGGTCAATTATCTGAAAACAAAGGCTTTTTAGGCTTCTCTCTCAATCGAGCCCGAGTTGCATTTGAAACGGTGGGGAACCGCGAGATCTCGCCAGACCACTGGACGGTTTGAAGTCGCGAATACCTGCTCCACAGCGCCGAAAAATTGCCATAAGGACGCCAGTCGACCGGCGTCCAGCTCGGTGTCGACGTCGTCGAGCAAGTAGACGGGTCGCACGGACGACGCTTCGAGCACCCGTCCGTGGGCCGCGGTGAGAGCCAAACCCAAGGCCTTGCGCTCGCCGGCCGAGGCCACCTGGCGAACGGGCAACCCCTTCCAGTGGATTTCGAGATCATCTCGATGACTACCTATGACCGGTTGTTGCGATGCGACTTCCCGTGGCAGGGCCGATTGAAGTTTGTCATAAATTTTATCTTGCCCTTCCAACGCTTCTTTCGGCGAAGGTTTATACCGAAGACTCACCGAAGGGAGCTCCAAGCCACAAACCTCGATCACTTCCAGAAGCTCTCGCTCCAAAGCCTCGACATAGTCGGAGCGCAGCTTCGAAAGCTCGGCCGCGGCGGAGGCCACCAAGTGATTCCAAGGGTCGATGAGGTCTACCAGATGCTCGTCGAAGGGTCTGGCCTTCTGCAGGAGCTTGCGCTTTTCTTGTAGGGCACGTCGATAGCGCGAAATGACCGAAATTGCCGCCGACTTGCGGCCGATCACCCCGCGGTCGATAAATTTCCGCCGGGCTTGGGGAGGGCCTATCAACACCTCCAGATCGGCTTGGGTCCACGAGACCACCGGCAAGACCGACAAGTGGTCGGCTAAGGAGGCCCGAGCACCACGGGTACGGCGGATCCGTTCCCCTTCGACCCAAGCCACCTCCAATTGGGCTCGATCATCGGTTTCTCCGGAGAGAAAAAACGAACCCTCTCCGTGCCGAAGGCAGTCTTGAATTCGAGGGGTTCTAAAGCTCCGGGTAGTGGCCAGCAAATAGACCCCCTCGATGAAGCTGGTCTTACCGGCTCCATTGTCGCCGAGCAGAAGGTGGCCACCGCTTTCGAGCTCGAGGCCCGCGGATTCGAGGTTGCGAAAGCCGCGGGATTCGAATCGAGTCAACAAAAGAACCGTCTTAAAGCCGGATCGGCATGATCACGCAGACGTATCGCGTGTCGGCACCGTCGACGGGGTAGCAGACACATTGGGAGTTCTCATCCTTCAGCTCGAGTCGGACTTTCTCCGTATCTCCGGCGCCCAGGAATTGAACCAAATAGTCGGGATTCAAACCCATGGAGAGATCCACGTTGTCGTACTCGCAGGGCACGTCCTCGCGGGCTTCGCCGAGGTCTGGGTTGGCGGCGGAGAATTCCAATTTGCCACTTTCGATCTGCAAGCGGATCGCCCGCGAGCGATCTCCAGTCAGTAAGCTGACGCGCTGGATCACACCCATCAGCAGCTTGCGATCCACCACCACGTGGCGGTCGTTGTCGGTGGCGATGACCCGCTCGTAGTCGGGGAAGGTGCCTTCCAGAATCCGACAGATCAACCGGCGACGGCCGATGGTGAAGGAGAGGTGGTGCTCACCTCTTCGGAAGGACAGATCTTCACCTTCGAAGCGTTGGATCTCTTGCAGGGCTTTTCGCGGAACCAGCACCCCTTCGGCTTCCTCGAGGCCTTCCACTTGGGTTTCCACCAGTGCCAGACGGTGACCATCGGTCGCCACCAGGGCAAGGGAATCCTCCCGGACCTCCAACAAAGCCCCCGATAGTTGGAAACGAGACTCCTCGCTCGAGATGGCGAAGAAGATCTTGCTGACCATGCCGCGGAAAGTTCCAAACGGGATCTCCACGGGATCCTCGTCCACCTGCGGCAGGGTCGGAAAGTCCTCGGCCGGCAAGCCACGGATTTTGAAGAGGGATTGACCGACCAGAATCGTCAAGACCCCGTCTTGATCCAACCTCAAGGTGACCTCGTCGCCTTCCGCGGCGCGCATGATCTCCAAGAGCTTCTTGGCTTGAATGGCGATCGCCCCTTCTTCCTGGACCTCGCCTTCACAGGAAGAGGTCAGCGACACCTCCAAATCGGTTGCGGCTATCTGCAGGGCATCACCCTCGGCTTTCAACAGCAGGTGGCTGAGGACCGGAATTGTCGTCCGGCGCTCTACGATGCCTTGCATGGGAACGAGCTCGCTCAGGAGCTCGGATCGGTTCAGGCGGATTTCCATCGGGTGCTCTCCTTCTCTTGGGAGGGGAAATTATCATATGTAGTAAGAATAGTAGGAGTCCTTAGGCTCGGTGGATCTCTGCGGAAAAGCGGGTCAAGAGCCGATGTTTAAAGGCTTTCAGGGTATGGAAAACCAGCGGAAACGATTGTGGAAAGGGGTGGATGATTTGCGGGAAAAATCGGCGATTTCGGATTCGCTCCGAAATTCCGCAGAATCTCCACAATGGAGTCCGCCGAGTTGTCCACAACTTTTCCAGACGGCTTTCTCACAGCTTTTCCAGGGGATCTTCTCAGCTTTCCCACAGAGTATCCACAAGCGCTGAATCCGCGCTCCACTGCATCACCGAGATCAAGGCCAGCCCAAGGACTTCTTGAGAATCTTCTGCACCGCCGAGGAGAGGGCGAATTGTTGCCGTTGCTCGGCGGTGATCCAAGCTGCTTCTCGGCATCTCTGCCGAACGGTGGAGCGATCGCTGCCGGAAGGACCATCGAGTGAGCTGCCGCCGCTGTGCAAAGCACCGAGGTGGATCTGAAAGGTGATGCTACGGTGAGTGATGCTGTGCTTCACCGAGTGTTTCGCGGGCTCCAGCAGCCAAAAACCACCGTAAATCTCCCCCAACCGGCCGCCGATCAGCGCTAGGGTGTCAGGTAAGACACCGGCGTTCTCGGGTCGGCTCTCGAGGGCGACATTCGGAAGCTCCCAAATACCCGGTAGGAGCTCGCTGTTTTCGGGACGACGAAAAAGCAGCACTCGACCGTCTTCTCGCTGCACCAAAACAACGGCTACTCGAACCCGCTGTGTCTTGCGCCGCGGTTTGAGCCGCGGGAAATTCTCCGGCGAGGACTTTCCTTCGCAAATCTCCGACAATGGACAGATCAGGCATTTCGGGGCTTTCGGTCGGCACACTGTGGCCCCGAGCTCCATCAAGGCTTGATTGCCGTCACCCGGCCGCGACTCTGAAACCAGAGCGAGGGCGAGCTCGGTCAGCTTTCTTTTCGCGGCGCTCGTTTTCGGATCCTCGGCAAAGGCGATGAGCCGCGAGATGACCCTTTCCACGTTTCCGTCGAGCACGGCAACGTGCTCGCCAAACGCGATGCTGGCGATGGCAGCCGCCGTATAGGGGCCGATACCGGGAAGCTCGAGCAGCTCTTTGGAGGTGGTCGGCAGCTCCTTACCTTCTTCCTGTAATTGGCGTGCGGCGGCATGGAGCATTCGAGCTCGTCGGTAATAGCCGAGACCGGACCACCGAGATAGGACCTTATCGAGCGGCGCTCTAGCCAAAGCCTCGACGTTGGGGAAGGCTTCGACGAAGGCCTCAAAGTAGGGTTGGGCGGTCGCGACCTGCGTCTGCTGAAGCATGATCTCGGAGATCCAGATGAAATACGGATCCCGGCTCCGACGCCAAGGTAGATCCCTCTTCTGTCGGTCGTACCAGTCGAGCAGGGGACCGGCACCATCGCTCAGAATGGTTTGCCTCTCTTGGCGTCGAGTCGATTTTCCTTCGCTCGGATTGATTTCTTCACCGGTCTTTTTAGTCTTGGTGGGGTGGGTCATGGGCAGTCGGTGGTGGTCTCAAATCCTGAGGCTGACAAAAATTTTCCGTTCACGGGGTCCGACCACACAATTAATGTCATCTTTGAGACAGCTTGGGCGAGCGGATCGGGTTGCCGGCCAAGAGTCCCAAATACGACAATGCCGCCCGGCGAACCGGGCGGCAAATCCAGGAAACGGCAAGTCGAGGTCTTGGATGGCGTTCTATCTAAAGGATTTACCCCTGTATCTAATAGGGGATAGCGGGAGAGAGCATCAGATGGAAAGAGGAGTTGATCTCCTAGTTCATGGTGAGAGCTGATGATTGGAAAGCAACTTACCGTATCTATAGTTCCAGGTAGCGAATTTAACAGCAAAATTCATGCCTAACAGAGAATGATCTCGGAATTGAGATTTGAACGCGGATTCAGAAAAACTGCTCCTTCCCAATTCGCCGGGTCCTGGTACACTAGTCGCCCTGCTCTGAAATCGCTTGTTTTCCACAGCCTGTGGAAAACTTGCGGAATTCCCCACTTGGATAGGACCCTATGCTTGTGTCTTTTTGGACCCGATTGCGTCAACAGTTAGAGGTGAGCCTCGATCCCGAAGAGCTCGCGACTTGGTTCAGCCCCTTAGAGGTGCACTCGGAGGACGACCATCGATTGGTGCTTTCCGCCCCGAACGAGCATTTCGTACACACCTTGGAGCAAAGCTATCGTCCAGCCATCGATCGGGCGTTGGATGCATTGGGCTCCGAGCGAGTCGAGGTGCTTTTTACCGTCGAGACCGACGAGCAGCTTCCCGATCGGGAGCCGCCCCAATCCCATCAATTCGATCCGCGCTACCGATTCGAGAATTTCGTCGTCGGCAACAGCAATCAATTTTGCCACGCGGCGGCCAGAGCTGTGGCTGAAGGGCCTTCCACCAGTTACAACCCTCTCTTTCTCTACGGTGGGGTGGGTTTGGGCAAGACCCACTTGATGCACGCGATCGGCCAGCACATCTTGGAGCACCATTCTGAGCTGCGGGTGATCTATGTGCCGACGGAGCAATTCGTCAATGAGCTGATCAACTCGATTCGCTTCGATCGTATGCAGCAATTCCGCGAACGGTATCGGACTATCGATGTGCTGCTGATCGACGATATTCAATTCATCGCCAATAAAGAGCGGACCCAAGAAGAGTTCTTCCACACCTTCAACGCGCTCTACACCAATCAGAAGCAGATCATTTTGTCGTCGGACTCGTCGCCGCGGAATATCCCCACTTTGGAGGAGCGCCTGCGCAGCCGTTTCGAATGGGGGCTGATCGCCGACATCACACCTCCGGAGCTGGAAACCAAGGTCGCCATCCTTCGGCGCAAGGCGGCGGTCGAGGACCTCGATGTACCGGACGAGGTGAATCTATTCATCGCCCAGAACGTGAAGACCAATATCCGTGAGCTCGAAGGCATGCTCAATCGGGTGGTGGCGTTTTCATCGCTGACCGGCCGATCCATCTCCCTCGAGCTGGCGAAGGACACGCTCAAGGATATTCTTCCCCACGATAAAACGGTGGGTCCGGCGGACATCATCAAATTCGTGTCCAGGCACTACGGTCTGAAGGTCAGCGAGATCAAGAGCCGCAACAACTCGAAGCACATCGCTTTTCCCCGCCAGGTGGCGATGTACCTATGCAAGCAGCTGACGCCGCTTTCGTTTCCCGACATCGGCAAACAATTCAACGGCAAGCATCACTCCACGGTGATGTACTCGGTGGAAAAAATCGATGAGCTGCGATCGAAAGAGACCGAGATCGACCGCACCATTCAAGGGCTGATCGACCACTTCATGTAGGAGTCGACGGGTCAGGTGGTGGGAGCGCCGAGGGAGACGCCCGAGCCGGCGTCGAAGATGTACCAACCGACCAATTTGTCGTCGATTTCTCGCAGGCGCTTGGCCACCAAACCGCAGAGAATTTTGAGCAAGCGCAGGGACGAGACTTTCTGGATGTCGAGGATCCCCTCCAGGACCTTGCTCGAAATCATCAAGACCACGGCTCCGTCGCTGTGGGCCTTGGCCGCGGCCGACCGGGGCTGTTTGTCGATCAACGCCATTTCGCCGAAGTAATCGCCCCGCTCGAGGAAAGCAAGAGCTTCCTCGCCGGCTCCGACGATGTCCTTGGCGATCATCACCCGACCTTCGAGCACCACATAGAGGTGATCCCCCGGTTCCCCCTCGCGGAAGATGTATTCGTCGGGTTGATATTTCTTCTCTTTCGACAGGGTCGCCAGGAAGTTGATCTCCATCGGCGACAGGACTTGCTCGCGAAATAGATCCTTCTTAGCGTGGATACCGACCTTGAAATCTTTGGCCGGCTGAGCGATCGAGGTGTCGTTGGCTTTGGCCTCTCCGCCTTTGGCGAAGAATTGGGCCAGAACCTCATTGGTGGTTCGCAGCTTCATCGACAAGCTCTTCCACAATGCCCAATAGAGCACCATGGCGAACCTTTGATTGGACTCGATGACCGGGGCCAGCTGGTTGGCCTGGATTTGATAGAGAATCGCTCCGTTGCGGGCTTTGACGTCTCCGGAACGGGCGTTCCGATCGATGAAGCTGGTTTCCCCAAAGAGCTCCCCGGATCCCAGGGTCGCCAACGAATAAACCCCATAGGGAGTATTTCGCTCGATATTCACCTCACCGGAATCGACCAGATAGAAATCTTGCGATTCCTCCCCTTCATTGAGAATCGCCGCTCCATCTTCATAAGAAACCCGTCCTAAGCATTCGCATAGGATGTCCAGCTGTTCTCCATCGAAGTGGGACAGGATCTCGAATTGACGCAGGCGATCAAAAGTATCCACGATATATATTGTACCGATTTTGTCGACAGGATGCCTACCGCGCCTCGGCGACTGTAGATTACGGTTGCAACAGCTCGAGCTGGCCGGGACGGAGCGTGTCCTTGACGTAGTGCTCGACTCGGTCTAGCCACTCCTCCCGGGGTAGCCCTTCCAGCTCCAAGACCGCGACTTCCCGCCGGCTGATTTCTTGATTCAATCGGTCGTGTACTGCGCGTTGAAAAATCGGGTCGGTGGATCGCAGGCCGTCCGCCCGTGGATCATCGAGCACCGGTACATGGACGAGAAGATCGTAGGTACGGGTCCATGAGCTGACCAATTGCTCCATTTCAGGTTGGGGCCCCGAGGAGAGCAGGAGGTAGACGAAGTTGTCGAGCACGCTGCGGTCGCAGATCACCACGTCGTATCGAGAGCCGGCGACAATTTCATCGGCGATCTGCGAGTGCAGGATCCAGGATTGTGCTTCCAGAGTCGTGCCCTTATTGATGGGTAAGGGGCAACGTCGCGCCACCTCGCCGACCACATCGAGTGAGGTATCGGCCGCTTTGAGCCGAGCAGCCAGACCGTAACAGAGGGTGGTTTTGCCGACCCCATGGCTTCCGATAAACGCGATCTTGAATGAGTTTGGGAAGATCATGGGGCGGCTAGGGTCCGGAGAGTTGATGGAAAACGTCTTCGAGCACTTTCAGACTATAGTCGAGCTGATCTTCGGTGATCGTCAGCGGCGGCACCAATTGGGCAACCCTTCCTTCAGGACCTCCGACCAACAAGAGAATACCGTGACTCCATGCCTCTGCGCCGAATCGAGAGCCCGCCTCCGAGCTCTTGAGCTCGAGGCCCCACAGCAGACCTCGACCACGGACGGCTTCCAGCTCTCGGAATCGAGCGGGCCAATGACGGATCCGATCGTAGATCATGGGGCCGAGACGATCGGCCCGCTGGGGTAGCTTCTCTTTTTCGAGGGTATCGAGAGTGGCCGCGGCCGCCGCACAGGCCAAGGGATGGGCCACGAAAGTAGCGGTGTGTCGGGCCTCACCGGGAGCTTTCCAAGCCTGCATCAGCTCTTCGGCTCCGAGCACGGCGGCGATGGGCATGCCGTTCGCCATCGCTTTTCCGCAGCAGATGAGATCCGGAACCGTGGACTCATGTTCCATGGCCCACCATCGACCAGTGCGGCCGAATCCGGTGAAAATTTCGTCGGCGATCAACAAGACCTCATGACGGCGGCAAGTTTCCGCCAGATCCGCCAACCAATTGGCCTCCGGGACGAGGATGCCCTCACGCCCGACGATGGGCTCGAGGATCACGGCGGCGAAATCTCCGAATTGCCGAAAGAGCGAGTCGACAGTCTCACAGGCCGTGCCGAAAGGGAGCCGCTGCACCTGAGGATGAAGGTGTGTGGAAAACGGATCCTTAAAGGCCTGCCGTGAGCTCAAGTTGAGAGCTCCGAACGTGAGGCCGTGGTAGGAGGGGTCGAAGGCCAGAATTCGATTGGCAGGTTTCGCCCGTCGGCTCCTAGCGGACTGGTAGAGCAGGGCTGTTTTGACGGCGATTTCGACCGCGTCCGATCCGGAAACAGCGAAGTAGACCCTGGTGTTCTCGATGGGAGAGATCCGCTTCAAACGGCTCGAGGCTGCCAATCGCCCGGGGTGACCGATGGCATCCCCGAGACCGTGGACCAAGACTTTCGATTGGTCATAGATGGCCTGCACGATTTTTGGATGACGATGACCCAGGGCCGCCACACCGAAACCCGAAGTGAGATCGACGTAACGATTGCCGTCCACATCGAGCACGTTGGATCCCAAGGCGGAGTGCCAAAAGATGTTCGGTTGATCGTTGTAGAGGGTGTTGATGCCGGGGGCTTCTAGCCCACGAATCTGCTCGGAGAGCGTGGATGATTTCGGGCCGGGAACTGAGGTCGACATGCTCGGCAGGAGGTCTCCCCGCTCCAATGGATCCACTTCAAAGCTCCCGTCGACCAGCCAGCGATCTTCCCAACGTCACCTCATCGGTGAATTCGATGTCGCCGCCCACAGGCATGCCGAATGCCAACCTGGTGACCTTGATGTCCAAAGCCTTGATCTGACGAGCCAAGTAGAGAGCGGTGGCTTCGCCTTCTACATCGGGATTGGTGGCGACGATGACTTCCTCTACCCCTTCGAGTCTTTTCATCAATGAGTCGATGGTCAGCTCGCGGGGGCCGACTCCGCGCTGGGGAGAAAGGGTGCCGTGCAGCACATGGTAAAGGCCTAGATGCTCACGGGTTCTTTCGATGGGTGGGATGTTGAAAGGCTCTTCGACAATGCAGATACGGGTCCGATCCCGACGGGGATCATCGCAGAAAGAGCATGGATCCCGGTCGGTAATGGAGTGGCAAATACTGCAATGAAAGAGCTTCTCCTTCACGTCGAGGATCGCGGCGGAGAGTCTTTGTGCCTCGTCTTTGGAAATTCGGAGCAGGTGATGGGCGAGCCGGGTCGCGGTTTTCGGACCGACTCCCGGGAGACGGGAGAGCTCTCCGACGAGCTGATTGAGGGGATCGGACATATTCGAGCCGGCCCTTGGGAAGGTATTCGATCGAAAGCCGGGGAGCTCAGAAGAGACCCGGTAGACCCGCGGTGAGATTTCCGACTTTGCTTTGGAGCGCCTCGTCGACTTTGCGGCTCGCCTCGTTGACCGCGGCCACTACCAAATCCTCGAGCATGGAAATGTCGTCGGGGTCGATGGTTTCGGGATCGATGCTCACTTTGAGGACCCGTTTGTGCCCGTCCATCTTGACGGCCACGAGACCGCCACCCACGGATGAATCGACGACTGTCTCGCCGAGCTCCTTCCGCATTTTCTCCTGCATGTCCTGGGCTTGTTTGAGCAGCTTCTGCATATTCATGACGCGGTTTCCTCTGGCTGTAAAGCTTGTGCCTCGATGCTTCGAATCTTGCCACCGAAGATCTTCAAAGCAGACTTGACGGCAGGCAAATTTGCGGCAGCTTCCAAATCCGCTTTGGAGGTTTGGAAGCCCTCGGTTTCGATCTGAGTGGGGCGGTGAGCCGGGGTGGGCTCGGGGCCCGTGGATGAGCTAGTCCAGGGTCCAGCGGGAGGCTCGGAGGCTCGCGAAGGAGACTTTGCGGCTCGCCGGGGTGGAGAGGAGGGATCGGGCCCGAGATCTTTTGAGGTGACGTCGTCCGGCCCGGGCGCTCCTTGGGCGATGATCCAGCTCGCGCCGTGACCCCAAACCTCGACCATGGCCTGATCGAGGGCCTCGCGGTTGCGTGGGCGGTCTAGTGCTTTTTGCAGGAGACTGTCCCCATTGGGGGAGAAGATTTTCAACGTTGATCCGTTGACGGCCAGGCGAGCTTTGCGCAAATGCGCGGCAAGGGATTGGCGGCGCGAGCCCAGGATCTCCATGATGGCGGGAATTCGATTGGGGGCCAAGGTTCCCCGATCCTCTTGTTGGACCGGTGGAGAGTGGACGGCTTTTCCGGCCGGTCTCGGTTCTGGCTCAGACACCGTAGGGGCTGGGGTCGTTACCGAGGGGGCTGGTTCCTTTGAGGCACCGAGGTCATTCCCTCGAAGGGTCGGTCCTCCAACGCCACGTACGCTCCGGCTCGGTAGGTCCGGGCTTCGGGCCTCGACCGGGGCGTGCTCCAATCTCCCCGGGCTTGCCGGTCCGGGATGGACGCTGGGTAAGGAGGCTTTGCCGGCTAGAAAGTCTTGCAGCTTTTGAACCTTCGGCAGCTCGGCAGCTCGGAGCCAGGCGATTTCCAACGCCAAGAGCCCAATCTCACTGCGTCGTACCATGCCTTCACTGGCGATCAGAAGTTGCAGCACCTGTAGGAGAGATTCATAGCCGAAGGGTTTGAGGATGTTTCCTAGGGCGACACGTTCTTCCTCGGGCAGGTCGACACTCTCCGGTTTGGCTCCGAGAATCAGGTGAAGCGCGTCTCTGGAGAAACCCAGGAATTGGGAATACACATTGTGTGGATCCCAACCGTTGGATTCGATGTCTCCCACCACTTCCAAAATCGGCTCATGGTTGCCGGAGAGAATTCCTTCGAGCAACTTCTGAAAGATCGCGGAGTCCAGTCCACCGAGTAGCTTCTTCGCGTCTTCGTCGCTGATGGCTCCACTGCCGAAGGTGGCCATTTGGTCCAACAAGGCCACGGAGTCCCTGACGCTGCCTTCGCCCGCCCGTGCGATCAAACGCAGGCCGACGTCGCTGACTTCAATCGACTCCGCTTCACAGATCTTGCGCAAATGCTCGCTGAGCACCGGTGAAGGCACCCGGCGAAATTGGAACTCTTGGCAGCGGGAAAGAATAGTCGCCGGCACCGCATCGATTTCGGTGGTGGCGAAAATGAAGACCAGATGAGCCGGAGGCTCTTCGACGATCTTGAGCAGGGCGTCGAAGGCTTGTTTGGAAAGCCTATGGATCTCGTCGAGCACGACGACTTTGTATCGGCTTCGGGCGGGTCCGTAACGCAGGGTTTCCGTGAGCTCGCGGACTTGCTCGACTTTCGAGTAAGTGGCCGCGTCGACCTCGATCACATCCATCGTGTTGCCGGAGCCGATCTCCTGACAGGAGGGACATGCGTTGCAAGGGTCTCCGGTCTCACGACGCTCGCAGTTCAGCGCTTTAGCGAGAACCCTAGCTGCGGTCGTTTTGCCGACTCCACGGATTCCCGAGAATAAATAGGCCTGGGCGATTCGCCCTTCGGTCAGCGCATTGCGCAGCGCGGTGACGATCTGATCTTGGCCGACGAGACTTGCGAAATCTTGGGGGCGCCACTTGCGGGCGAGTACCTGATAAGTCATCGGGTGTTGCCTCGTTTAGGAGAGTGGCTTGGGGGAGGAGGGGGTGGGGCGAGGCCCTGCGAAGGGTTCCGGCTGATCTGCGGCACCCGGCGCGAGTACCTTATCGCTGCTCCCTTCCGGGCCTGACGAGGTTCGATATCGGCCGGTGCACAGGACCCGAACCCTTCGCGGGGCCTCGGCACGGGGGAGATGCTAGTGGCGTCTCGAAGATTTGTAAAGCTGGAGGTAGTCATTTGTTCCCGTCGAAGATGGGTAACCTGGTGTTTATCCTCGGTCGCCGCGGGATTTGACGAAAATTCGGCAGTGAGCAGGGTCGGTATTCAGGCTGGATCTCGCAAATATCCTAAAATACTGGCCGAATGACGTTTTTCGTAGTTTACCCCGAAGGATCCTTCGGCTAATATAGCGCGTCCTGGCCGCGGTGGTGTAGTCGAGGCGCGGACGCCCTAGGGTTATACCGAATCCACAGGAGCCGGAAGGACAATCAGCCAAATGGATGATGACCATTGGATGTCCGAGGCCCTGAAAGAAGCGCAGAAAGCCGAGGCTCTAGGAGACGTACCTGTCGGAGCTGTGGTCGTAAAAGACGACCGAGCATTGGGCAGAGGATACAATCGTCGAGAGATCGATGGAGATCCGCTAGCCCACGCGGAGCTCATCGCCCTTCGGCAAGCTTCTGAGACAGTTGAAGGTTGGCGTCTTGACGGTTGTACCCTGTACGTGACCCTTGAGCCTTGTGCCATGTGCGCGGGGGCATTGGTCAACAGCCGTGTCGATGCGTTAGTCTTCGGCGCTCGAGATCCCAAAGCTGGTTTTTGCGGCTCCCTGGGGAACCTGGCAACAGACGAACGGTTGAACCACCGGCTGTCGGTCAGGGAAGGCATTCGAAGTGACGAATGCGGGGCGATTCTGAAGCGCTTCTTTAAGCAGCTTCGAACAGCTCGAAAAACCGCCGGATGAAGTGGCGGGGATCTTTGAAAGATTAGGTCTACATAGACCAAGACTCGACGGAGAGATGACCGAGTGGCTGAAGGTGCACGCCTGGAAAGCGTGTGTAGGGGAAACTCTACCGAGGGTTCGAATCCCTCTCTCTCCGCCAAATTTTTGACCCTATGAGATACCGAGCTGAGCCGCCGAAACAGATGGCGTGAATTCTAGTATCGGCCGGATCTCGTAGTAGCAACGTTGCTCGGTTGGTGATTTCCAGCCGGCCGAGCTCAAGAGCTTAGGAGAGGTGCCGGAGTGGTCGAACGGGGCGGTCTCGAAAACCGTTGATCGTGCAAGCGATCCGTGGGTTCGAATCCCACCCTCTCCGCCAATCGTCCAGACCCAGGGACGGACTATCGGGTAAAGACCCGTTTTCGGGGAAATACGATTTTCCCCGAGCTTGCGTGCATTCGTGAACGCATGAGAATCCGTCGAGACATCAGACACAACACTCAAAAAGGTGTATCGCCGTGAAGCGTACATTCCAACCGAATAATCGTCGTCGTAAGAAGACCCACGGCTTCCGGACGCGGATGCAAACCCGCAGCGGTCGGGCTTTGATCTCCCGTCGCCGTCGCAAGGGACGGAAGCGTTTGAGCGCCTGATCATGTCCTCGCCTTCCTCATCGAAGGGTGAGGGGTTGGGTCGTGATCAGAGACTCAGACGAAGTGCCGACTATCTGAGCTGCTACCGACGAGGTCGGAAGCGGCACGGATCGTTGGCCTCATTGCATTTCTTTCCCAACGAGCTCCAAGAAGCCCGTCTTGGAATCACCGCCAGTCGCAAGGTCGGCAAGGCGGTGATTCGTCATAGGGTCAAACGTCGGATAAGAAATATCTTCCGGCGTTGGCCTTCTAGAGGCGAGCTACCGTCGATAGATATCGTGGTTCATCTCAAACCGGCGGCCGGAGCAGCTGATTTCAAAAGTTTACGGCAAGAGGTCGAAGGCCTCTTGGCGCGTTTAGTCGTGTCCGAAGAAAAAGCTGGCCTTAGCAGATCCGGCTCACGCTCTAAAAAGGCCACGAGATGAAGCAGGTGGCCGTCCAAATACTGCTGTCCTATAAACGTTGGTTATCCCCTCTCCTACCCAGATCCTGTCGATTCTCTCCAACTTGCTCGGAGTACGCTCGATTGGCGATTTTGAAATACGGACTCTGGCGAGGTGTCTGGAAGACCCTGAATAGATTGTTGCGATGTCAGCCGTTCTGCCCGGGGGGCATAGATATTCCTTAGGCGCGTACCACCAAAGCGTGCGCGGGACGACCTTGCGATATCGCAGCTTTAGAGATACTTAGAAAGGAACGAGTCTGTGGAAACTCGCCGACTGATGCTCGCCGCTGTTCTATCGGTGTTGATACTAGTGGTCTGGCAGTCGATGTTTCCGAACCCCCCTGTGCGACACCCCGATCAGGAGCCGACAGAGCTTCTGGAGGGAGCGGGCGGAAACACATCTGATACCCAGTCGAGCTCGACCGATCCATCCGGGGCTTCGGAACCATCCGGCATGGATGTGACCGACGTGGAATCCGACGGCGAGCCGGATGAGCCGGTTGAGGAAGCGGAGCCGGAGGCTCCTATTGAGCTCATTCAAGCCGCCGAAGAAGAAACCGTCGAGATTGAGACCTCGAGAGCCAGAGCGGTCTTCTCCAACAAAGGAGCTGTGCTGCTGTCCTACCGCCTGAAGTCCCATGCAGCTTCGGAGGGTGGTGAGCTGGATCTGGTGAGACACCGTGGAACCGACCTCAGCCCATTTGGGATCGTGTCGGGACAAGGAGGGTCCTCTTTAAATTCCTCGCTCTTCGTATGGAAAAAGAAGGACCTTCCCGAAGGTGGCGCGGAGCTCCGATTCGAGCACAGCAGCGAAAATGGAATCGCCGAGAAGGTCTTCACTTGGGACGACTCCGGGTTTATGACTGTGAGAATCCGAGTAGAGGGTACGCCGAATTGGGGAGTGCTGCTCGGTCCGGGTTTGAACAACGAAAGCGGAAAGGCGACCTATGGTCAGACCGTCGACAAAGTCGCCGGCTATAAACGCGGTGGCGAGCTCGAGGTCATCCGGGCGGACAAACAAGAAGACTCGACTTTCCTTTCAGCCAGATCTTTGGATTGGGTAACCCTGGAGGACAACTTCTTCTTGGTGGCCTCTATGCCGGTTTCTGGGGTTGCCGAAATCGAAGTCAGGCCGGTTTATCAGCGAGACGAGCTGAGAGACGGAAAGTCGCGGTTTCTTCCGATCGACACCAGCAGCCAAGAAGACGATCTCTCCAAAGAGCTACTGCTGATCGTTGGTGCCGAGGGTCGAGATCTCGAGATGGTGAGCTACTTCGGAGCCAAGCAATACAGCTATCTTTCCGATAAGCCGTTCGGTTTGGAGAAGACGATTCGATGGGGAGCTTATCTCGGCGTCCTTGCGAAACCGCTCTATCTCGCCTTGGAATGGATTCACTCGAATATGGCCGTCAACTATGGTGTGGCCATTATGTTGGTGACCTTATTGCTGCGGCTGCTCTTTTTCCCTCTGACCCATAAGAGCCAAGAATCCATGGGTAAGATGCAGGAGCTCAATCCCAAGGTTCAAGCTGTTCGCAATAAGTTCAGAAATAAGCTCAAGGACAAGCAGGGACGGCCGAACGTCGAAGCCCAGAAGCAAATGAATGAAGAGGTCATGGCGATCTACCGGAACGCCGGTGTGAATCCTGCCAGCGGCTGTTTGCCGATGCTTCTTCAGATGCCGGTATTCTTCGCCTTCTTCAGATTGCTGACCACTGCCGTAGAGCTTCGGGGAGCGGCATGGATACTCTGGATTCAGGATCTTTCTCAGCCGGATCCTTATTATCTGTTGCCGCTGTTAATGGGTGCGACGAGTTTGGGCATGCAGAAGATGATGCCTTCATCGCCGGATCCGATGCAGAAACGCATCATGCAGATGATGCCCATCATGTTCACATTCTTCGCTTTTGCATTTCCTAGTGGATTGGTACTGTATTGGCTAACGAACAACATATTGACCATGGCGCAGCAACTCTTGATTAACAAGATGAAAGCCCGAAAAGCTGCAGCAACAGCAGAGTGACCCGATCGATCCCCGCACCGATAGAAGACATCACAGGGTGCGGATCGGAACAGACTTTCTAGCTCAATCTGAGATTTTCGAATCGAAGGCATTGCGGAGGCCGTTATGCAAAGACAATTTTTTTCCGGCAATTCGATAGAGCAGGCTGTGATGGCCGCTGCTCGGCATTACAAAGTGGAACCTGAGAAGCTGGCGTACAAGCTCAGGGAGAAGAAACACGGATTCCTGAATGTGCGCAAACGAATCGTGATCGTCGTCGATCCAGATGCTCCTGCTCTCACAGATGAGCAGATCGCGGCCCAAAAGGCGGAAGCCCAACCGACGCCTCCGGCGAAGGATGAGAGGGCTTCTCGAAGCCGAGGTCGCAAGCCGAGGGAGGAAAGCTCCAAAGAGCCACAGGAGGCAGAAGAAGATATCTATCCCGATGATGTCGATGAAGATGAATCCGATGAGGATCACGACTCGGAGTCTCGTCGGACTGAAAGATCGGGTCGGGGAAGGTCGAAAGATCGAGATGACCGCGGTCGAGGTGGTCGCCGAGGTCAGGACCATCGTCATTCGTTCGATCGAGGTGAAGAAGACCGAGATGAAGACGGCCAGGAGGAAGACGGCCGGGACGAATACGATCGAGATGAAGACGACCAGGACGACGAAGATCGCGGAAACCGTGGAGATCGAAGAAGGGATCACCGAGGAAGAGACAGTCGGCGAGATCAGGATAGTCGTGACCAAAATAGTCGGGACAGTCGCGGCAAAGGCGGCCGTGGTCGAGGCGGCCGTGATCAAGGCAGCCGAAATCAAGGCGGTCGAAATCAACGATCTCAGGGTGGCCGCGACCAAGGTCGTCACGATCACGGCCACCGCGAGAAAAGCTCGAGCTCTGATCGCGATCAGAGGAGTGGACGCTCGTCGAGAGGTCGGGGTCGGAAGGACTCCAGGCGGGATAAGCGGAGGCCCGTGGAGATCAATGAATTCGAGTGGTTGGGAGTCGACTGGGACGAAACCGAAATCAAGGATGAGGTGGAACGGGATCTTGCGGCCTATGAGCTCGCCCTTGAGCAGGTGTTGGACGTCATGGATCTCGACATTGAATACTCTCTCGAGAGCGGCGAGGTCATGGAGTTGGATTTCGAAGGAGAAGACAGCGAAGTCTTGCTTGAGGACGATGGACGGGTTCTCAAGGCAATTGAGCACATTCTGCCCAGAATGGTGAGAAGCCTGGTCGACAAGTCCATTCCATGTAACGCGGATTGTGAGGGATTCCGCGCGAGTCATGAAAAACGACTTGAAGACATGGCCCACGATGCAGCAGAGACCGCGGTGGAAACCGGTCGGAAGAAGCTTCTCCCCCCGATGAATCCTGCAGATCGTCGAATCGTGCATCTCGCTTTGGTGGATCGAGAGGATGTAGAAACGGTCAGCGAGGGGCATGGATTCATGAAGAGGGTCAAAGTCCTGCCGGTGGATGATCCTGAAATGGACGACGATGACTATGACGATTGATGTAATGGATGGGGGTAATGATCGGCCGTGATGATCGGCCGTGATGGCCAACATCGAAGATTGAGTCCGATGATCAGCCTTGATGATGGGAAAATTTGAAAGCCGCCTACGGGCGGCTTTTTTATAACCACTTGATGACCCGAGGTCCTAAGGTCTATTTGCGGATTTGGAGAGTCTCGTGTGGATGACTTTTTCGAGTTTGGTTCCAAAAATACGGATATTTTTATGTAGGCTTCTGTACCTGAAGTCATCCACTGAAGTGATTCTCTGAAGCCGTCCACCCACGAAATCGTCCTTTGAGTTGTTGGTCGGACCAATGACTGATACGCAGTCCAAGTGGATCTTGGAGCCAAGAGAATCATGGAATCAAGGGAATCATCCAAGGAAAAAGGTTGGAAACGGATGAACAGTTGATCATCTGTTTCACGTGAAACATGAAACATGGGAAGCAAGATATCTAGACTGACGAGACTCCGTTTCGAAGAAGAGCTGAGCCTGTTGATGATCGAGAGCACATCGTCGTTCAAGAATGTGTTGAGCTCCGAGACATTGGATGCCCTATGGGTTCACTATTCTGAGCTCTGCAGGTGGAACCAACGATTGTCGCTAATTGGACCAGGAACTGGATCTGAGGTGGTTCGACGACATTATTGGGAATCCCTAGAAGGTCTTGAATTCCTGGAATCTTCAGATCGGCAACTGATGGATGTTGGAAGTGGAGGAGGATTTCCCGGTTGGGTGATTTCAGCTGCCTGCCCTTGGTTGGAGGTAACTTTGGTAGAGCCTCGAGAGAAGAAATGGGTCTTTCTCCAAGCTGCGATCCGAAAAGCGGGTTTGTTGTCCTCGAAGGCCCTGAATGCTAGAGTCGAAATTCCTCTTTCGCGTTCTCTGGAGCTTCCTGAGACCCTTGATGTTGTTACCTCCAGAGCCTTGGCCATTCCAGCGGGAACCCTACAAAAAATAGGGGACCATGCGCCCCGAGCACGTTTTCTTTTCTGGATAGGAAGAGAAGAGATTGATCTGCCTGAAGGGTTCGGGATCACCCGTGAGAAGCATCTACCGGGAAGCGATCATCGTCGTGTCGTAGAAGTCAAAAGGGTCTGAGATTGCTGAATTCCGATATCGCGAATTCGGATGCGAAGAACTAGATTTTCAGAATCAGGAGCTCGATAGAGATGGCTACATTCGTCGCAGTAGCGAATCAAAAAGGAGGGGTGGCCAAGACCACCACCTCCATAAATATCTCCGCTTCCCTGGGAGCCTTAGAAAAGAAGGTGCTGCTTGTGGATTGTGATCCACAGGGCAATGCGACGCGGGGGTTGGGATTAACCGCAGAGAGCCCACATCTTTACGATCTTCTGTCCGGTGAATGCTCGTTGGCGGAGGCCGTGCGTCCCACGGAGTTTGCCGGGCTCAGCATGTTGCCGGCCGATCGCGAATTGGTTGGAGTAGAGGTTGAGCTCGTCAACGTAGAGGGTTGGGAATATAAGTTGAGAGAGGCCATCAGAGAGGGTGCCTCAAACTATGACTACGTCTTTCTCGATTGCCCTCCATCCCTCGGCCACTTGACGGTAAATGCTTTGGTGGCTGCGGATCAAATCTTGGTTCCTCTACAGGCGGAGTACTTTGCGCTTGAGGGTGTGAGCGAACTGGTAGCAACCATTCGCAGGGTTCAGAGCAGACTCAATCCAGACTTGCAGATTGGCGGAATTCTGCTGACCATGGTGGACGACCGAACGAATCTTTCCCAAGATGTAGCCACAGAGGTGAAAAGCTTCTTTGGGGATAAGGTGCTGGAAACCAAAATTCCGCGCAATATTCGATTGGCTGAAGCACCGAGTCATGGTCTGCCGATTCTTCAATATGACATCAAGAGCCGGGGTGCTCAGGCCTATTTATCCGCTGCCAGAGAGCTTCTTCAGATGAATCTCTAGGCGCCAAGGCGGTGAAAGCTCTTGGATCAGAGAACTCTGAAGAATCAATTCGATGGAACCACGGTTGAGTTGAAGCAGTTGAATCAAAGTAGTCGAATCATAGTTAACGGATAGTTGAAGTTGAAAATATGAGCGCAAAACGAAGGGGATTGGGTAGAGGTCTAGATGCTCTCCTGGGCACAGAGCCGACCCAACCAAAAGCCGGCAATGACGGCGCGGATCAAAGTGCAGGTGTCAAGGAGGTACTGGTTGAAAAACTAGAACCCAATCGCTTTCAGCCGCGATCACACTTTGACGAGTCCGGACTGGAGGATCTCGCCGAGTCGATCAAGGCCCAAGGGGTGGTGCAACCCATTGTTGTGACACCGAAGGGAGAGGATCACTACACGATTATCGCCGGCGAAAGGAGATGGCGGGCTTCACAGAAAGCAGGCCTCAAGCTGGTACCGGTGGTGGTTCGTGAGGTTAATGACGATCAGCAGCTCCTGGAAATGGCTCTGGTTGAGAACATTCAGCGTGCTGACCTCAATCCGGTGGAAGAAGCAGAGGCTTATCGTACTCTCGGTGAGAGCTTCGAGCTGTCCCAGGAAGAAATCGCCAAGCGCGTGGGAAAAGGCAGAACGACCATCACGAACTTCCTTCGGCTGTTGCGCCTACCTCAAGAAGTCCAAGATCTGATGCGAGAGGGACGGCTGACAGCGGGTCAAGCTCGACCGCTTCTGTCCTTTGGCGATACCCGCAAACAGGTCGAGCTGGCCGAACGCGCAGTGCTCGAAGGATTGACCGCCAGAGATCTCGAGAAGTTGGCGGCGGAGCCTCGGGAGTCGGCGAAAAAAGACGACACCAAGAAGGCGCCTGAGCAAGATGTCCACACTCGAGAAGCCGTTGACAAGCTGACCCATGTTCTGCAGACCAAGGTGGAAATCCAGCGCAAGAAGAAAGGTGGTACCGTGCGCATCCACTTTCATTCTGAAGAGGAGCTCATTCGACTGTATGACCGTCTAACCGGTGAGGATTCCTGATGTTTAAATCATCCAATTCCCAAAGCTCTGGTGGCTCAGGCAACCTCAACGGCCTCCTTGATGCCGGAAGCCATATGACCGGCGAGCTGCATTTTGAAGACTCCTTTCACATCCATGGAAAGCTAACCGGTAGTATTGTCTCCGAAGGTGAGCTCAGAATCGGAGAGAGGGGAGAAGTCGACGGCGAGATCAAGGTGCGTTATGCCCTAGTCTCTGGAACGGTTCATGGTGTGCTCCGGGCCACTGATCGGGTCGAGATTACCGCCACGGGCAAAATATTCGCAGACATTTCGGCGCCGATTGTCGTGATGGAGGAGGGCGCGTTTTTTGAGGGACGGTGCTCCATGAAACCGTCTGGGAAACGCTCCTCGGAACCAAGAGATAAAGTCGCGAAGATGCAGGTTGCTGGAAGCTGAGATCTCTTTTATTTGAGGATTTGATCTCTCCTAATAAGAGAAACCTCTTTTAAGATTGCATCTTAGGTTAACGCTCGAAATTTTTAAAAATGACGAGCCGACTGGCCGGTTACCCGGACGATTCAGGAAATTTGGCGTTAAATGAACCGGCTTTTTCGGGTTGCTCAGGGCTTCAGAGCTGAGAACGCTTCGTAAGAAGGTACGAAGGATAGAGGTCGGTGGGCCATGAACGCTGGATCGTAGAGCTCGGTCAAAACGCTGCCGTCAGAATCCCTTGCAACTGGGAAACCGAGGCCATAGAGAAGAGTAGGCGGCAGATCCACCAATTGAGCAGCACGAATGTTTTCTGTCTTCTGCACTCCCTCACCGAGAAGCATCAAGATTCCCTCAGAGCCATCGTCGAGATCGCCACGGGTTGCTGGTTGGCGATAGATCAAACGTTGAGCTTCGGATAGACCCGTCATCCGTCCTACCCCGTGGACCGAAACGAGCACCAAGAGCTTGGGCTGCTGGATGGAATCCCAGAATCCTCCGAGAAGCTCGTCGGTTTGGGCGTAGTAGGCCGAGAGGATATGGGAGGCTCGGACTGACTCGTCGTCATGGATTCCACGGAACTGCACCGCGGAATACCCTCCGAAGTATTGTTCTGAGATGGATCGAAGTCCTGGCAAGAAGAGGAATATCGCGTCGGTAGCCGGATCTTGATCCAATAAGAAGGTGGCGAAGTCCTTTCGCCATTGGTCCTGCACCAGGGCATCGAGCACAATTTCTGGAGGCGAGGGACCAAATCTAGAAAGCAGCTCGGAGTCTAGGTCCTCTTTGGCAATCTGGAAGAGATTGGCCTTCTCAGCGGCCTCCGGTGGAAAGGCTGATTGAGGATTGTAGTGCCGGGAGGATTGAAAGAATTTGTTGGTGAGGGTGAGGTGCTGACCTTCACTTGCTGGAAAAGTTCCCGGCCAGCCGATCAACGCCGAGGACATGCCGAGTCGATTCAAAATCTCCCAGAGTGGAAGCACCCGTAAATCCGACCGAGTTGTGGGATGTTTCCTTCCCCAAGCACCCCAATGCTCGAAACCTACCGCCAGTGGTAGCAGGTTTAAGGTCGGTGTGGGTTGATTCTGTACCCCGGCTAAGAAACCCGCTTCAAATTTCGAGTCACCTACAATGCCGTGTTTGTAGGGATACTTTCCCGTACCCAATGTGGCCCACAAGGGTAGAGGTCTCGTGGGTTCCAAAGGAGCGAGCAAGGCCTGGGCCCCTTCGTCTAGGACCCGTCGAAAAAAGGGAAGCCTTCCCTGTTCGGCAAGCGGCAGAATCACGTCGAATGAGGCACTATCGATTCCGACCACACAAAGCAGAGGACGAGGGCTGCTTTCAAAAGTGGCTTCTCGGGGAGACGGCTCGATTCGAGGCTCGTAGGCCTCGCGGCGTTCCATCACCACATAGATAGACAGCAGGGCAAGAAGGCCGACGATACCTAGAGCTCGGCCGCCATACCTTTTCCGCCGCATTCTGTGGAGTAGAAGGGTGTAGAAACCAATGACAGCCGCTAGGCTCAAAAACACAGCGGCTTTCAATAGTCGTTTGTTGATGCCCGGCGGGAGATAGAAGCCGAAATAGTAGGCGTGGGTCCAGAACATGAGGGCGCTGGACACCATCACCAGCGTCAGGGCGATCGGGAACCACTGGCCCATAGTCTGCTTGCGAATCCACGTGATCAGCAGCAGAGCGATGAGGCTTACCGGAGCCAAGAGAGCGCTGTAGAAAATGACCCCCCTCATCACCGGTTCAAAGGAGAAGGGGAGATGAGGATTGATGAAAAAAATTAAGCCGGCAATGTGAGTGCCGGCCAGTGCTCCGGGACAGAGCCCGGCTAGGATGATTTGGGTCTGAGTGAGCCGACCCTTGTTCAAGGAGGTCTTTTCCGTTATCTGGCTCAAAGTTTCGTGTTGCGACGATGCCTGTTCAGAGGTCGTCGGATGGAGGCGACTGGCCAAGCGTTATGAGAATGAAGAACGCTAGAACAGGAAAATTTCTCGATCCAGGTGTATTTTTTGCTGGAGTGGATATTCCATGAAGACCAGATCTAGGACGACTGTGTACCTAACGTCCATCACCACACGTTTCGAGGTCTTCTTGACCTGGATGTTCTTCTCCTCCACAGGGATGAATAAATCATCGGCGCGGCTCTTGATCCGCTGCTCGAACCAGCGTGCGTTCTTGCGAGGGCTGGTCATGGCCAGCTCTTTCATATGGTCTTTGAGCTGCATCTTGGAGACTTGAACCGGGACGACTTTAAAGGCCAAGAATGCGACGACCACCACTAAGAGACCGTAGAAAACGCATCCGGCCTTCCCCTCACCTTTGGCCATCCTTCTCATATGTGCTCCTTCTGGTTTCAATCCGTGATGGCTCTCACCATCCAAAGGTTGAGAAAGTCTTAATGAAGATCATTGTATCTTGCTCTCCGCTGAAACTCAGCCGGAAACCTGGATAGTTCCCTCCTGATTTCAGCTAAGACAAACCTCACCGCACGAGATGCATGGTTCGATCCCAGCGGGTCCGGCTAAAGAAACCCGTGGCGGTCCGGCCGATCTGACCGATCTTATGACCCCAGCTATGCCACTGCCCATCAGGGGTTTCACCGCCATAGGACCAATAGACCATCAGGGCTCGGCCCTTGATGTAGTGCCTCGGGACCGCTCCCCAAAAACGAGAATCGTAGGAGTGGTCTCGATTGTCCCCGAGGAAGAAGTAGTGCTCGTCGGGAACTTGGAACGGACCGAAGTTGTCTCGAAGGCGTTCCTGCCTTCGGATGAACTTCTTATTTGGGAAGGTTCTCGGGTCTTTGTGTTGGGTAAAGGTGTCGTCATCGACCTCTTGATCGTTGACGAATAGCCGCTTCTCGACGATTTCGATCTTGTCACCCGGCAGACCGATACACCTTTTGACGAGATCGGTGGTCGGTTTTTCCAAAGACCTAAAAATCACCACGTCCCCCCGCCTCAAATCACGGCTCGGGGCCACCCCTTCGGTAGCGGTCGTGCCGTAAATGAATCGGTTGACAAAGAGATGGTCACCGATCAACAGGGTGTTCTCCATCGATCCACTGGGAATATAGAAGGTCTTCACCAAGAAGGTGTTGCTGAATCCGAGGAAAATCCCAGCGATCAATAGTGCCTCGACATACTCCCGCATCCAAAATCTTCGATTTTCCATTTAGCGCGCTATTCCTTCCACCCATTCTTCGATTCAGCTGCGGATTCAGCAGTCTTTGGACCCTCGGTTCCCGGGGGGTGCAAAAGATTGTGCCCCTGTCAGGATCTTTTGACAACCGTTGAAAGCTAATTTCTGGGCCTTATGGGGCCATTGCGTGGGGGGACGTCAAAATCTTTTGACGTCAGGGTTCCTCCATAGCAAGCTGAGTTTCCATTAAGTCTATTGTTTTGAGCAATTAAATATTTTTCTCCAACCTGGCAAGGGGTTTGAAATAAGAGATTCCCGTCAACGTGACAAGAATCGACAAGCACTCAACAAACCCGGAAAGGAGGCACGAGGACGGCATCCATGGCGGTGGAGGGAGCAGAGAGGGTCGCCGAATGTGACCTTTCCCAATCTAGCCAAGCCGAATCTAACCAGACCCACAAGATCAGCCCCTTGAAGGAATGGAATTCAGACGGGCCACCTTGTTGGGCATTTTCAAACCCCGGCTCGGCGTATGCCGAGCCGACCACCAAGCTCAATCAAAGAAGAAACTAAAGGATCGACAGATCCACATCAGGAGAAGACCCATGGAAACTCACAGCCATTTTTCTAAGCTAGCTATCGTTCTCGCTCTCATCGTCTCGGTGCTCAGCCCTCTGGCCGCCCAAGCTCAGTCCCAGAATAAAGAGGTCGTCAATATCAATACGGCCTCCGCGGAAGAGCTGGCTCAGTTGCCGAGAGTGGGTCCGTCGCTCTCGCAACGGATTGTCGCCTTCCGAAAAGAGAATGGCGACTTCAAGAAAACCGAGGACTTGATCTTGGTGAAGGGAATCGGGGAAAAAACGTTCAAGAACCTGGAACCATTCATCGCCGTGGAAGGCAAGACCACCCTTTCCCGCAAGCTCAGGACCGCTGATGTGGAAGCGGCTAGGGGCGGTGGAAAATCGAGCACCCAAGGCGGCAGCTGATCCCCTTCGACGACTCCTTCGCCCCGGAATTTCCGGGGCTCTTTTTTTGACCCGTCAATCGGAAGCAACAAGTAGGGAGCTCCTATGCATCGCAATATGATTTTTCCGAACAGGGGATCCTCGAGCCCGGGAAGGGGATTCACCGTCGTCGAGCTACTTTTGGTGTTGGCAATTCTGGGCTTGATGGCTGCCATCGCTTGGCCGCGGATCCACATGTGGGCCGGATATGTGCGGGTGCGCCTGGCCGCCGGCGAGGTGGCGGGTGCCTTAGCGGAAGCCAGGCTGAGCGCCATCAAACACAGCGCTAAAGTGGCGTTGCGGTTCGAGACCGCCGAGGACGGTGCCGTGACCATGACGCTCTATCGCGACACGGATGGTGATGGCGTCTTGAGCCGTGATATCCGTCGCGGCACGGATCGAGTGGCGAAAGAACAGCGCCGGCTTCAAGGGTTCGACGAGAGAATCCATTTCGGATTTCCCTATGGGGAAGCGCCTAGAGATATCAGCCGACCCAGTAGGCGCATCACCCGATTGCGGGATCCTATCCGGTTCAATAGATCCGATATGGCCTCTTTCAGCAGCTTGGGCACGGCAACACCGGGCACCGTATATCTAACCGACGGCTTGAAAGCTCTGATCGCAGTGCGGGTCAACAACCGCTCCGGCATGATCTCCATCTGGTCATATGACAAAGATGAGGAGACATGGCGCATCATCGGATGAAGTGGTAAATATGGATTGACCCCAGTCGATGAAGTGAAGTAATTTGCCGCGCATGAGCGCAATCGTGATGGTGACCACCGTGGGGGACGAGGAGCAGGGGAACGAGCTGGCCCACGAGCTCGTTGCCCGTCGTCATGCAGCCTGTGTCAACATGTTACCGGTGACGAAGTCGTTCTACCGGTGGCAAGGCAAGGTTTGTCGAGACTCTGAATATATGCTGGTGATCAAGACCCTAGACTCCGAATATGAGCGGGTCTGCGAGACCATCCACGAGATCCACAGCTATGATCTGCCCGAGATATTGTCATTTGCGATCTCCAGGGCCGAGGAGCGTTTCCTGAGCTGGATCATAGGAAGCCTGGACAAGGAGGCGGACTTCTCCGACGAGGAAGATCCCTCCGAGATTCACGACCTGTAACGCCACGCACCCATGCCCTTTAAGGGGCAGGATAGAGGCTAGAGCAGACCGAGCTCTAGGCGAGCCGCTTCGGACATCATGCTCGGATTCCAGACAGGATCCCAGACGATGTCCACGTCGCAAGTTTCCACTCCGGGTACCCCTTCGACCTTATGTTGAACATCGATCGGCAGGGTTCCGGCAACGGGGCAGGCGGGAGAGGTCAGAGTCATGATGACGTCCACGTGCCCGTTGTCTCCCACGGCGATGTTGTAGATCAGCCCCATCTCGTAGATGTTGACCGGGATCTCGGGATCGAAGACGGTTTTGATGGCTTCGACGATTTGCGACTCGAGATCTGCTGGGGCAGTTTCCGAAGGAAGGGTTTGGGTTTCCATCGTCAGCTCCTTCTTTTTCTTAGTGAGATCATTCCGTGGAGACGGGCTCTGCCTCGCCTTGAATAGCTGCCTGCAAGGTGTGCCAGGCCAACGTCGCGCATTTGACGCGGATCGGTAGATCGCGAACTCCGGCCAAGGCCTCGAGCTTCCCGAGATCATGATCTCCGACTTCGTTCTTGCCGGTGACCATGTCTCGGAACCTGCTGAACAGCTCTCGGGCTTCTTGTAAGCTCTTGCCTTTGATCGACTCGGTCATCAAGGAGGCCGAAGCGGTGGAGATGGCACAGCCGGCTCCTTCAAAGCCGACCTCTGACACCTTTCCCTGGTCGTCGACTTTGAGGGAAACCTTCACCCGGTCGCCACAGAGAGGGTTGTGCCCCGCGGCCTCGAATGATGGGTCATCCAAGGCCCCGAAATTTCGGGGTTTGCGATAGTGCTCGAGAATAATCTCTTGGTAGAGACTGGTGAGATCCGACACGAAGAGCTCCTAGCAGAACATGTCGATCACTTTTCCGACGCCGTCCGCCAGACGATCGACCTCATCTAGAGTGTTGTAAAAGGCAAATGACGCCCGCGCGGTGGCGGGCAGCCCGAAGCGGTCCATGATCGGTTGGGCACAGTGGTGACCCGCCCGCACGGCAATACCCTGGTGATCCAAGATAGTGCCAATATCGTGGGGATGGGCACCGTCAATGGTGAAGGACACCACCGAGGCCTTGTGTTCCGCGGTGCCGATCAAACGCACTTGAGGGATGGCCGACAATCGCTGATGGGCATAGTCGAGAAGGGCCGCCTCGTGGGTCACGATCTCAGCGAAACCCAGACCCGTCACATAGTCCATGGCGGCCGCCATACCGATGGCGCCGACGATGTTGGGAGTGCCGGCTTCGAATCGATGGGGCGGCACGTTGTACTCGGTTTTGTCGAAAGACACATACCGAATCATCTCTCCGCCGCCTTGATAGGGCCGCATGGACTCGAGGTGCTCGTATCGTCCATAGAGCGCTCCGATTCCGGTGGGTCCGAAGAGCTTGTGGCTCGAGATGGCGTAGAAATCACAACCGAGCGCCTGGACGTCGACGGCACCGTGGGGAGCTGCCTGAGCTCCGTCCAGCATTACTGGAATGCCTTTTTCATGGGCCGCGGCAACCACTTCTTTCACCGGATTGATCGTGCCCAAGGCGTTGGAGATATGCACCAATGAGACCATCTTGGTCTTTGCCGAAAGCAGCGTTTTGAACGCTTCGAGATCGAGCTGCCCGCGATCGTCGATCGGCGCGACCACCAGCTCAGCGCCGGAGTCCTCGCACACCATCTGCCAGGGCACGATGTTCGAGTGGTGCTCCATGTGCGAGATCAGCACTTGATCGCCCGGGCCCAAACGAGGACGGGCAAAGCTCCAGGCCACCAAATTGATGGCCTCGGAGGTACCCCGGACGAACACGATCTCCTCGTCTTTTTCCGCACCGAGAAAGGCCCGAGCCGTGGATCGGGCTTGCTCGTAATCGTCCGTCGCCCGCTGCGAGAGGGTATGCACCCCGCGATGAACGTTGGAGTAGCTCTTGGAATACCCCTTCACCAGCGCGTCGATCACCGCCTGGGGCTTTTGTGCCGAGGCTGCATTGTCCAGATAGACCAACGGGTGTCCGTGGATTTCCTGGTGCAAGGCCGGGAAGTCCAAACGAACCGCCCTAACATCCAAACCCTGTGGCGCGGCGTCCGGCACGGTCTTTTGGGAAGCGACTTCAACGCTCATCACGACTCTCTTTCACGGAATCAGACCTTCTGGGTCAAACCGCTTGGCGAACGATTTCGCCTTTGGGTAGACGGGTAAAGAGGAATTCCTCCAAACCTTTGCGCACCGTCTCGAGACGGAACTCCTCCAGGACCTCACACGCGAAGGCGTAGGTGAGCAGGCTGCGAGCCGCTTCCTGGCTGATGCCTCGAGAGCGGAGGTAGAAAACCGCTTCCTCATCCAGATGACCGGTGGTGGACCCGTGGGTGCACTTCACGTCATCGGCGAAAATCTCGAGCTGGGGGTTGGAGTGAGCCAGCGCGTTGTCCGAAAGCAGCAGATGTTGGCTCGACTGTTTGGCATCGGTTTTCTGGGCATCTTCGTGGACCTTGATCCGGCCGTTGAACACAGCCCGAGACGAATCTTCCAGGATGCCTTTGAACAGCTCATAGCTGTGGCAATTGGGTTTGGCGTGGTCCACCCACATGTGATGATCCACCAATTGTTTGCCCCGGCCGAGGTAAAGACCGTTGAGGGTGCAGTGGATGCCTTCACCGCCCAAATAGGCTTGAATGTCGTTACGCACGATGGCGCCGCCATGGTTCACCGAATGGGTGAAGAAGTTGGCGTCCCGCTCGAGATGGATCTTTAGCGTCGCCAAGTGGTAGGCGTCATTGCTTTCCTCACCCAGCCGGTAGTGGTCGACCACCGAATTGGCGCCACCGATGATTTCGGTCACCGGGCAGGTGAGGTACTTATCGCCGGTGAAACCGGCGTAGCTCTCAACTACCGTCAGCTCAGCGCTTTGCTCGGCGACGATCAGGTTGCGCGGGTAGGACACGGAAGCGGTCTCCCCGGCGGTCGCCACGAAGAGCAGATGCAGCGTCTGCTCGATCTTCTTGCCCTTGGGCACGAAAACGAAAGCTCCGTCTTCGATGTGCGCGGTGTTCAACGCCACGAAGGGGTGGCTGATATCCGCGTGGCGGCCGAGATGCTCGGTCACGATGTCGGGCATGGATTCCAATGCTTGCGCCAGGCTGCCCGCAAAGGCGCCTTCGGGAAGGTCCACGGTGTCCGAAAGCTCGGCGGAGAAACGGCCGTTGACGAATACCAGGTCGGTACAATCCGGAATCCGGAAGGGATCCAATTTGGCGGACGTCAACCCGTGCAGCTCACCGCCGGCTCGGACATAGGATTCCTTGCCCACCGGCGCGACATTGGTATGACGCCAGGCTTCGTCACGGGTGGTTGGAAAACCTTGGTTTTCGAAGCTCTCGAGACCTTTGCTCCGGAGCTCGACGACCGACGCGGGCTGGGAGCTGAGCGAGCTCTCGAAGGAGCTGTAGTCAGCGACGAGGGATGGTTTTTCAGCGACTGCGACCATGGTCGACACCTCAGGCGCTCACCGCTGCCGGTTCTTTTCCGGCACGGATTTCGTCCTCGATCCAACCATAACCCTTGTCTTCCAGCTCCTTCGCCAGCTCCGGCCCTCCGGAACGGACGATGCGGCCGTCCACCAAAACGTGCACCACATCGGGTTTGATGTAGTCGAGCAGACGTTGGTAGTGGGTGATGACCAAGAAGGCTCGCTTCTCGCCGCGCATGGTGTTGACGCCGTTGGCGACGATGCGCAGCGCGTCGATATCGAGACCCGAATCGGTTTCGTCGAGCACCGCGACCTTGGGGTCGAGCACGGCCATGTGGAAGATCTCGTTGCGCTTCTTCTCACCGCCGGAAAAGCCGTCGTTGACCGGGCGTTGGAGCAGCTTTTCGTCCATTTGAACCAACTTCATCTTCTCGCGCGCCAGCTTGAGGAAGTCGACCGCATCCACTTCCGGCTCGCCACGGTGCTCGCGGCAAGCGTTGAGAGCGGCTTTCAGGAAGTAGGTGTTGGACACACCGGGAATTTCCACCGGATATTGGAAGGCCAGGAACAGGCCTTCACGAGCCCGGTCCTCAGGTTCCATCTCGAGCAGATCGTTGCCGTCGAAGTCCACCGAGCCCTCGGTGATCTCATATTCATCACGGCCCGCCAAAACTTGGGCCAAGGTGCTTTTGCCGCTGCCGTTCGGGCCCATGATGGCATGGACCTCACCGGCTTTGACTTCCAGGCTCACACCTTTGAGGATCTCGGCATCTTCAATGCCGGCGTGTAGGTTTTCGATTTTCAACATGGTTTCTATATCTCCGAAGCTCGAATAAGCGATCTGGGTGTTGAGAGTCTCAGCAAGTCCTAGCGAGTCCTAGTAAGTCCTAGCGAGTCCTAAAGTGGGCGCAGATCAGCCGACACTGCCTTCCAGGCTGATCTCGAGGAGCTTTTGGGCCTCGACAGCGAATTCCATCGGCAGCTCTTGGAAGACCTCTTTGCAGAATCCGTTGACGATCATCGACACGGCATCTTCCTCGTCGATACCTCGGGATTTGCAGTAGAAGATCTGATCCTCGCCAATCTTCGAGGTCGTGGCCTCGTGCTCCATCTTGGCGCTCGAATTTTGGACATCGATATAGGGGAAGGTGTGGGCTCCACAGCGATCACCGATCAACATGGAGTCGCATTGGGAGAAGTTGCGCGCGTTCTCCGCACCTTTGAGGATTTTGACCAAGCCGCGATAGGTGTTTTGGCCTTTGCCCGCCGAAATACCCTTGGAGATGATGGTCGAACGGGTGTTTTTACCCACGTGGATCATCTTGGTGCCGGTGTCGGCTTGTTGGTAGTTGTTGGTCAGCGCCACCGAGTAGAACTCTCCGATGGAGTCGTCACCTTTGAGGATGCAGCTGGGATACTTCCAGGTGATGGCGGATCCGGTCTCGACTTGGGTCCAGGAGATCTTGGAGGCGCGACCTTCGCACAGGCCCCGCTTGGTGACGAAATTGTAGATGCCGCCTTTGCCGTCCTTGTCGCCGGGGTACCAATTCTGAACCGTGGAGTATTTGATCTGCGCGCCCTTGTGGGCGTACAGCTCCACCACCGCGGCGTGCAATTGGTTTTCGTCGCGCATCGGCGCGGTGCAACCTTCCAAATAGCTGACGTAGCTGTCCTCGTCGGCCACGATCAAAGTGCGCTCGAATTGCCCGGTATTCATGGCATTGATGCGGAAGTAGGTCGACAGCTCCATGGGGCAGCGGACGCCCTTGGGAATGTAGACGAAAGAGCCGTCGGAGAAGACCGCGGAATTGAGCGCCGCAAAGAAGTTGTCGGAAGCCGGGACGACCGAGCCGAGGTACTTCTTGATCAGATCGGGATATTCGTGGACCGCCTCAGAGAAGGATAGGAATACGACGCCCATCTCTTTGAGCTTTTCTTTGAAGGTGGTGGCCACCGAAACACTGTCGAAGACCGCATCGACCGCCACACCCGCGAGCATCTCCTGCTCACGCAGCGGAATGCCGAGCTTCTCGTAAGTGGCGAGCAGCTCCGGATCGACCTCGTCCAGGCTCTTGGGCGCCACTTTCTGTTTCGGCGCCGCATAATAATGGAGATCTTGGTAGTCGATGGGCGAATAGTGGACGTTGTGCCAGGTGGGCTCTTCCATCTCTTGCCACTTGCGGAAGGCCTTGAGACGCCACTCCAACAACCATTCGGGCTCCTTTTTTTTGGAAGAGATCAGTCGAACGACGTCCTCATCCAAGCCCTTCGGGATGATTTCCTGCTCGATATCGGTCACGAACCCGAACTTGTAGTCCTGTGAGGCGACTTGTTCGATGATGTCAGTGCTGCTGCTCATGTTATCTCCGAGATTTCCAGTTGAGCCGGATTTCCGATTGCCGGATTTCCAGAGTGGCCCCGGTGGTTTCAAAATTGAAGTTTTAGGCGTTGGCCGAGGTGGGCTCGCTATTGAAAGGCAATCCCTTGAGAGTCAGCTGGACCAGGCGATCGGGTTGAGCCTCGACGAGATCCGACAAGGAGATGGCCATCAGGGCGCCTCGGACCGCATCGTTGATCAACTGCCAGTTGCCGCGGATCCTGCAGGTCGCTTCCTGGCTGCAGCTGCCCGGGGTGTCTTCGATACATTCCGTGAAGGCGATCGGTCCATCGAGAGCCTCGATCATTCGAACCACCGAAAGCTCTTCGGGAGCGTCAGCCAAGGAATAACCTCCCTTGACACCCCGGTGGGATTCGAGAACTCCGTCACGGGAAAGCAGTTTCAGAATCTTGCTTACTGTGGGCAGGGGTAAGCCGACGGCTTCCGCCAGCTCTGGAGCCGCGAAGCGATCTGCCGAGGCATCGGCTGTCTGCTGCCTTGCCATGTGGGAGAGCAACACGATTCCGTAGTCCGCTTGTTTGGTCATTCGAAGCATGTTCAGCTCTCTTTAAGTTGCCGATGTAGCCACCCTGGGCGGTAACTTTCCGAGGACGTGGCGTTTTGTCGGTGCGCTTCGCCGGCCGAAAGCGGAGGTCCTGCGTTCCGGACGCAAGCAGGGGGCTCATACTCGGTGCACAGCACGAAGGCTGGGGATCCTAGAAGGCGATCAGGCACCGGGCGGAGCTCGATAAACGTGAAGCCCGCCGACGTGGGTCTAGCCGTGAATCGGCATAAATCTGTGACTATGGTTTTCGTCCTGTCGAGCGCATTGGATGAATTGCTGCCGATGAGCGATGGTCTCAAGCTCGGAAACGATCGTCTTTCGAAACTCGCAGCTCGACGGTTCCGTGGGGTACTTCCGTGGTGTCTCAAAAGGGGCCCTGTCTCGATGAAGACCTGTCTCCAAGGGGCCTATCGGACGACCGGTGGAGCTTAAATAGTACCTCCACGGTACTTTTTTATGATACCAGGGTTGTGGGGCAAGTCAAGACTCGACCCGAGCCTTTCTAAGCGGGAAGATTTCGAACGGATCGGATCAGGCGTCGAGAACGTTTCGAACCTTTCTCGCTAGATCGTCAGGGGAGAAAGGCTTGGGAATGAACGCGGATTTCTGCTTGGAAACCGACCGAACATCGCTGTGGGTATCCGTGTAGCCGGACATGTAGAGCACCCGGAGGTCGTCGTACCGGTTCTTCAGGTCGGCAGCCAAGGCCAGCCCTCCGCGACCGGGCATGACGACGTCGGTCAGCAGCAACGCCGGGCGATCGTCGTCGGACTCATCCTGCCGGTCCAGGATTTCCAGGGCCTCTTGGGCACTCTCGGCAACACGGGCTCGATAGCCGTGCAGCTCGAGAATCTGCTTCACCAAGGTGCGCACTGAAGCTTCGTCTTCGACCACAAGAATCGTCTCGGAGCCGCTGGGTGCGATTTGGTTTTTCTCAGGGGATCTGAGCTGTGGATGATCGCTGGGGAAGTAGATCCGGAAGGTCGTTCCCTTGCCCGCACTGCTGTCGACATCGATGAAACCGTTGGCCTGGGTGACGATGCCGTAAACAATCGACAAACCCAGGCCGGTGTTGTGACCTTGCTCCTTGGTGGTAAAGAAGGGCTCGAAGGCACGTTCCAAGACCTTTGAGCTCATGCCGCGGCCGGTGTCGTGGGCTTTCAACATCACCATCTCACCGCTTTTGGGTCCATGGGGTGGTGGGGGCAAGTCGTCCGGGATACGCAGAACCCGGGTTTGAAGCTCCAACAAACCCCCATCGGGCATGGCGTCTCGAGCATTGACCGCCAAATTCAAAATCACCTGCTCGACCTGGCTTTGGTCGGCGAAGATCGACGGCAGCTTTGGGTCCAAGCGGGTCCGCAGCACGATGTCCTCACCCAGCGCCCGCTGGAGCAGCTTCTCCATATCGAGAACGGCTCGGTTCAGGCTGATGCTTCGGGGTGACACCACTTGATGATGACTGAGGGTCAGCAGGCGCCGGGTCAGCTCGGTGGCCCTCTTTCCGGCTTTTCGAATTTCCTCCAATGCGCTTCGTCTTGGATCTTCGATATCCAATCGGGCGAGCACGAGCTCGCTGTAGCCGTTGATCGCGGTGAGCAGGTTGTTGAAATCGTGAGCCACGCCCCCTGCCAAACGACCCACGGCTTCCATTTTCTGGGATTGTCGGAGCTGCTCCTGGAGTCGACGATGCTCCGTGACGTCCCTTAGGAATCCTTGGAAGCCGATCAGATTTCCCCGATGGTCTCGAACCGCAGAAGCGGATTCCACCACCCGGATCTTATGGCCGTCTTTGGTCCGCAGCTCGATTTCCGTGTCCTGCATGTAGCCCTGGCTGCGAAAGAGGGCGCCGGTTCGCTCGCGGTCCTCAGGGTTCCAATAGAGGTCCTGGGCGATATCGAGGGAGAGCATCTCTTCTTTGGAATCGAAGCCGAAGAGCTTGACACCCGCGGGATTGATGTCGACGATGTGTCCTTCCAAGGTGCCGATGACGATCGCATCCCTGGATTCTTCGAAGAGTCGCTGGTAGCGCTTTTCAGCGGCGATGGTGCGGGCTCTCAAGAGCGCTCCGGAGGACGAATCGGCGGGCTCGGCCGGCAAGGGCCGAACCAGGGTCTCGAAATAAATCCAATGTCCCGAGGTGGCCCTGAACCGAACGTCGAGTGGCTCTGAATCGAGCTGAGGGTCGCGCAGCTGGCCCAAGAGGGAGATTTGTTCCTCTGGATGGACCAAGTCGAGGATGTCCCGCCCCAAACAGTCCTCGGCTCGATGACCCAAGAGAGATTCGACGGCCTTGTTGATCGTCAGAACTTGGCCGTCGTCCTTCAACATCACCAGGATGTCTGAGGAAAGCTCGACGAGAGCTTGAAGGGGCGAGTCGGTGTCCATGGTGCGGCTCGCGCGCCCTATGCGGCGCTATTGGTGTCGAGGCCCCTGGTGTCGAGAACCTCGGCGTCAAGAACCTCGGTGTCGAGAACCTCGGCTTCAAGACCTCGTGCGGATAGCGAGCTTTGAGGTCCTGTGTTGGCGGCATTGGCGGCGATCAGCTGGGCCACCCATCGTAGGTCTTGGGTGTTCTCCAACGCGATCCGTAGGATCATGGTCAACGGCACTGAAAGCAACATACCGACGGGTCCCCACAGCCAACCCCAGAACACCAAAGAGAGGAAGACCACCAAGGTCGAGATGCCCAGGCGTCGGCCCATCAGGTGGGGTTCCAGGAAATTTCCAAGGGTCACATTAACCGCCAAATAACCGAGACCCACCAGCACGGCGGTGGCAGTGCCGTGGTCGATCCAGGCGAGAAACACCACCGGTACGGCAGCGATGATCGACCCGAGGCTGGGAATGTAATTGAAGACGAACGCCAACACACCCCACAAGAGGGGAAAGTTGACCCCCAGGATCCAAACCCAAAAGCCGACGGCCAGGCCGGTTGCCAAGCTGATCAAGGTCTTGTAGACCAAGTACCTCTGAACCTCGGTTTGAGCCTTCTTCATCCGTTCCATGGCCACGGGTGTCCACCCCAGAGCAATTTCCAATCGTTTGGGAAGACTGGGCGCCTCGGCCAAGATGAAGACCATCATCAAAACGACCAACAGGCCGGTAGCGAAGAGGGTAGCCACACCCCACAGGGTGCTGCCGATGACACCGACGATGGACTCCAGCTGAATGAAACCCTCCTGCTCGTCCTCGGAATCGACCGTCGGAGGCGGGGGAATCATCAGGGGTGGCCGAGGCTCCAAACGCGCCCTCTCCTGCAGCCATTCGAAGCTCGAGATATCAACGCCTTTTTCTTCCAGCCAATCCAACGTCGAGCCGGCTTTTGCTTCCGCTCGCTGTTGATAGACCGGCAGGGCGTTGCTGAAGGCGCTCAGCGATCCGCCTACCAGCGTAGCCATGGCTGCGAAGACCGCCAGATTCAACAAAACGGTCACCACCACGGCGAGGAATTTCGGGGTCTTGTGGCGGAGCAGCCAAGCGAAAACAGGAGAGCTGAGCACGCAAAGAAAAACGGCGATCAACAACGGCAGCGCGATGGGCTTAATCTCGCGCAAACCCGCGATCACCAACACCAAGGCAGCGGAGACCATCAGGAACTTGGCTCCCTTGAGTTGCTGCTCCTGCGAAATTTGCATGTCCTTATGCTCCCCAGAGAAATCTAAAACCGCTGTCCTAACTGCACCACGAGCTATTTTTCCACAAATCGCTCGCAGACCCGACCATCAGCCTTCAGTCGGGGACGAAAGGGTCGGTATGGCAGATGGGCGTCTATCGGATCAGGAAGACTCGGCCATGTCTTTGACGCCCTTGAGTGCTCGAATGCGAACCATTCGACGAGCGGGTTGCGGCGGCACGATCATGTCTTCGCCGGTGGCGGGATTTTTCATGTGACGCTCGCGGGTAGCTTTGCGTACGCTGACCCGAAATTTGGCCAATCCCGGAAGGGTGAACTCGCCCGCGCCTCTTTTCTTCAGGTGTCGATGCATAAACCCCGCGAGGGAGTCGAATACCGCCGCGACTTCTCTCCGGGAAAGCCCGGTCTCCTCGCTGATAGCCGCATGGAGCTTGGCCTTGGTATAAGGCTGACGAATAGCGGTAAGTTTCCTTCCTGAAGCCATGTGTCCTCCACGGAATTGAGCGGTCGACTGAATGGGCTGGGGCTTGTGGACAGCCCGATGCACGGCGAATCGGCACCCGGCGTCTCGCGACGAGTTGGTGAGCATTCCGGGTTTGGGCTTGTAGGCAGCCGACCTGTGAGCAGCTCGCCGGATCGGACGACCCTGGGAGGTCAAGAAAAAGGAATATGGGGCTTTTCGGAACAGGTACCGAAAAGTATAAGTGAGAGCCGGCGACGGAACCAGGTCGAAGATGAAGGCTCCCGTCGACGAAATCTCTGATCGCCGGTGCCGGCAGCGGTCCACAACTCCCTCGAATCGGATAAAATGCGGAGATGTGCCTCTTATTTGAGGCCGAATATCTTCTCTTGAAAGGAAGCCTCGATGTGGTTGCGAAAAAAGGCCGAAATGCCCTCTCCAGAGGAGGCGCTGCCCGGTCGATCTTCTGGATTCAGCGCGCTGGGAAACCACAGCGTGTTGGGAGCCCCCTTAGAGCCTCCGTTCCCGGACGGATTCGAGAAAGCCGTGTTCGGATTGGGCTGTTTCTGGGGCGCGGAGCGCATGTTCTGGACTCTCGAAGGCGCGTTCACCACCGCGGTGGGATATGCCGCCGGCTCAACTCCTCATCCGACCTATCAAGAGGTTTGCTCAGGATTGACCGGTCACAATGAGGTGGTTCTGGTGGTTTTCGACCCTCAGAGGCTGACCTACACGGATCTGCTCAAAGTCTTCTGGGAAGGCCATGATCCGACCCAAGGCATGCGCCAAGGAAATGACGTCGGGACCCAATACCGATCGGGCGTTTATACTTTTAACGACGAGCAGCGGCGGCAAGCCGAGGCGTCGAAGGACTTTTTTCAACAAGCCCTCTCGAGCGCGGGTTTTGGAGAGATCACCACCGAGATTCTGCCCGCTCCGACGTTCTATTACGCCGAGCTCTATCACCAACAGTATTTGGACAAGAATCCGGGAGGATACTGTGGGATCGGGGGGACGGGAGTCGCTTGTCAGACCGGAGTGATTGCCGGAGCGATCGAAGACGGATAGCCGTGCGGCAACCTAGGAAGCACTGGCCCTTTCCGCTCAGTCGAGATCCCAGGGGCGTACCGGAGGTTTGCCGTCGTCCTCGCCCTCTGCCCTTTCCATCGCGGCTTTGAATTTCTCCTCAAGGATTCGGTCCTTGTCCTCAAGGGCCTTGAATTCTTGTTGAAAAATCTCGTCGGCGCGGGATTTTGCCTGATCGAGCCCGGCCAGAAGGGAGTCGAAGTCATGGCCGGCGGCGGCCTTCTGTGGAGATTGGTGCGAGAGTATCTGTCCGGTGGCGGCGTCGACTTTCATTTCCGAGCCGCAATCGGGGCAACGTATGGTCAGGGTTTGGGCGCTCACGGAACCTATTCTACGATGCTCTGCTCTAAAGCAATAGGGGTGTGCCGAGAAGCCCGTGGTGATGGACGGAGTGCCGATGGGGTACCGTATCCCGCCCAAACTTGGTAGTGTCGAAGCGGTTCCCAATGATAGGGCCTTGATCGGCGAGAGGTGCCGAAATAGGGCCCGGCAACGCCGGATGATGCCGGTCGCGGCCCAAGCTCCCGGAGCTTAGGGGTTTAACGTATTAGGAGACGGGCAACTCCAAATAGCCGGAAGCTCGGAAAGCCCGTGACACGATATTCGGTGCCGGCAGCGAGGTGCTGTGGCCCTGGAATCAATTTGAGAGAGGTTGAGGTTATGGAACGTCGATCCATCCGCACAATGCTGATGACGCTGCTGCTGACCGGCTTGGCCCTGGTCCTCCTGGGTTGCCCGCCGGAGGTCATCAAGATCGGCGCGGTCTTGCCGCTGACCGGTGACGGTGCCGCTTACGGCCAGGCCGTCCAAAAGGGCATGGAGCTGGCACTTGACGAGCTGAAGGCACAAGGCTCGACCCTCGAGATCGAGGTGGTCGACACCGAAAGCAACCCGGAGAACGCCAACAAGCTCCTCAAGGAGCAATACAGCAGCGGCGCGATGGCGGCCATCGGCGGCGTGACTTCCGGTGAAGCCAAGCACATGATCGATGTGGTGGACCGTTACGATCGCATCTTGTTGTCACCGACCGCCTCGAGCCCCGACCTGACCGGCATCTCGAGGAACTTCTACCGCATCTTCCCGTCCGACCACACCGCGGCGAGCAAGATGGCCCAGGCTGCGGCCCAAGCCCTCAGCATTGCAAAAATCGTCATCATCGCCGAGGAGCAACCCTACGCCAAAGGCATCCAAACCGTTTTTGCCCCGGCCTTCGAAGGCTTCGGTGGAGAGGTTTTGGAGACGATCGAGTTTCCGCCCCACACCACGGATATGGCCGCTTTGGTCAACCGCGCGGTTTCCCTGGAGCCGGATGGTGTCTATTTGGCGGGTTACGCGGACGGTATCGGCGCGACGATCAGCGAGCTGAGAAAGCAGAATTTCGAAGGCAAGATTCTCACCACCAGCGCCTTCGCTACCTCGACTGCGATCGCCCAGGTCGGCGATGCCGCCGCCGGTGTTTTCTTGACCCAAACGGTTTTTGAAACGGATAGCGACCATGCTCACATTCGGACCTTCGTCAACGGCTATCGCGAAAAATACGGTGAGCGGCCCGATATCTACGCCGCCCACGGTTACGATGCTATGAAAGTGATGGCCGCGGCGATCGAGGGTCGTCCCGCGCTACCGGGCGAGGTCAAAAAAGGCCTTCGCGACGCGATCAAGGATTTCCCCGGTGTGACCGGCAGCATCCAATTCGACGATCTCGGAGATGTCCGGAAGTTCCCCCGTCTGTACATCATCGACAAGATCGACTCCGACCTGATCATGGTGGACTACAATGACCGGGTCCGACGCAAGCAAGATGAAATCAAGAAGCGCCGCGAGGCCCTCAAACGTCAGCTGGAGCAGATTCAAAAGAAGGCATCTGGAATCTCGGGCTGATCGAATCTCACCGGCGGCTCACCCCGTCGATCCGGTCGAACGGCCGGAATTCATAGGCGAGAATTGAGGAGGGGCGACCCAAAGTCGCCCCTCTTCGTGTATGGTCCCAATCTTGCCGGGCACCCATCCCCGTGCCGGGCACCGCATCCCACAGTGGGTGTGGCCGGCAAATCCACAAACGCCACCGCTCGTCGCGATCGAGCCCGACCAGAGCCATGATCCGCATCGTCAAACGACTCTTCGACTACCGCCACCTCCTGGTGACCCTGACCCAACGGGAGCTGACCGCCCGCTATCGGGGATCCATGTTGGGTTTCTTTTGGTCCCTGGTCAATCCGATCATGTTGCTAGCGGTGTACTCCTTTGTCTTCAACACCATCTTCCAACCCCGGGATCCCAGCGTTTCGGATTACGGTCCATACGCTCTCTTCTTGGCCACGGGTGTGATCCCCTGGATTTGGATTCAAACCGCTTGGCTCGAAGGCACGATGGGGCTGCTGGCGAATGCCGGGCTGATCCGCAAAGCCACATTCCCAGCCGAGATCTTGCCGATGGTGTCGGTGGCCGCGAATTTGGTGCAATTCGTGTTGGCTTTGCCGATTCTGGCCCTCGCATTTCTGGTCACCGATTTGCTCACCGACAGTGTGATTTCATTGAGCTGGACGTTGATCTTTCTGCCCTTGATCACCCTGCTGCTATTGCCGGTGGTGGGTGGGCTGACCCTGGCCTTCGCGGCTCTCAATGTGCATTTCAAAGACGTCCGCGACATCTTGCAGAACCTGCTCACCCTGCTGTTCTTCATGACTCCGATTCTCTACAACCTCAGCACCTTGGAACCGTATCCGGCGCTCCATTTCGCGGTGGCGCGCAACCCGTTTACCCCCTTCATGGTCGCCTATCAGGAATCCGTGTTTTACGGCCGGGTCCCGGGCCCTGAGCTGTGGATAGAAATGGCCCTGGTCGGTTTGGTGTTGTGGGCTCTCGGGGCATGGATTTTCGATCGCTTGTCGGAAACCTTGGTGGAAGCGGTCTAGGTGATGGTGTGGACGAAGCCGAGCATTGGAGCCGGTCGCTGATATGAACCAAGAAAAAACCACCACCCCGGCCATTCAGGCTCGGGATCTGGTCAAGCTTTACCGCCGTAGCTCCGCCGGTCATCAGCTCAGGACCCTCAAAAGCGCATTGCTGGAAGGTAGCCTCGTTCAGGGTATCCGGGAAGAGGAAGCGATTCGCGCGGTCAAAGACATCTCTTTCGACGTCTTCCCGGGCCAAGCCGTGGGTTTGATCGGCTCTAACGGATCCGGAAAATCGACCCTCTTGAAAATGGCCGCCGGGATCCTCAAGCCGACCTCCGGAAGCCTCGAGGTCAACGGCCGCGTGGCTGCGTTGATCGAGCTCGGCGCCGGGTTTCATCCGGAGATCTCAGGTCGAGAGAACATTTTCATCAACGGCGCGGTGCTCGGTTTGTCGCGACGCCAGCTGGAGGAACGCTACGATTCCATCGTCGAGTTCTCGGGTTTGGCCGACTTCATCGAAGAGCCGGTGAAGAATTACTCCTCGGGCATGTACGTTCGGCTCGGTTTCGCCGTGGCCATCCACACGGATCCCGACGTCTTGATGGTCGACGAGGTGCTGTCGGTCGGAGACGAGGCTTTCGCACACCGCTGTCTCCGCCGCATTGAGGAATTCCTCGCCCGGGGCAAGACCTTGCTCTTGGTCAGCCATTCGCTGACCCTTATCGAGGAAATTTGTGATCGGGCCATCTGGTTAGAGAAAGGTGTCGTCCGCGCCGACGGTCACCCTCGGCGGGTGGTAGACGCTTATCGAGAAGCCATTGCCGACGAAGAAGGAGAGGCCCATCGGCTGGCCATGGCAGCGCGGGCCGGTGAGCAAGCCGAAACGGTCGGGGAGCCGGAGGACGAGGAGGATCACGATACCCTGCGCTGGGGGTCGGGAGTGGTCGAAATCCGTGGTCTTCGGGTTCGAGCCGGGGGCGAGGAAACGTACCACCTCCACTGCGGCGACACGGTGACCTTCGAAATGGACCTAGCGGTTCACGAGGCCCAAAAGGACTTCGTATTCGGTCTCGCCATCTCCACTCCCCGTGGCACGGAATGCTGGGGAACCAACAGTGGTCTGGCGGGCTTCGAGCCGCAGCTATTGGCGAAAGGTGAGACCACCGTCGAGCTGAGCTGTCCGTCTCTTCGTCTGGCTCCGGGGGAGTATTTGGTCGATGTCGCGGTGCACGCCCACGACGGCACGCCCTATGACTATCGTCGTCAATTTGTCGGCCTGAGCGTTACGGCCTCCGAGCGGGGAGTGGGTGTCTATTTCCCGGAGCATCGCTGGCAATTCGGTCGCGGGATCGAGTGGCGCGATGGGTAGCGAAAGAGAAGTGCGACGCGAAAAGCGAGTCGCGAGGTAACAGCTGTCGTCGGACTTGGATTCGAGCGTCAGAAAACCATCACAAGGAGTCGTCCAAATGTCCGATTCTGATCCGTCGAAACAACAACGGGGCCTGAACATAAAAATCAGTGACGAAGAGCTCAAAGGAAGGTATGCCAACCTCGTACGAGCTAGTCACACGCGGGAAGAGTTCATTCTCGACTTCATCAATTTCATCCCACCACAAGGCGCGGTCACCGCTCGGGTGATCATGAGCCCGGGCCATTTGAAACGCTTGATCGGCGCCTTGCACACGAACCTGAAAATGTACGAAGACAAATTCGGGTCCATCCACGAGGCGTCCGACCCCGACCCCGCCGGCGGCTCGGTGAATTGAAGTCGGCAATCAGCCCTCTCGGGGGCTTCGGAGATTTGAGATGACCTTCGTCAGCACGCTCAATCCGGACGGACCTCGTTTCGATCTGTCCGAGGCCTTACGCTTAGGACCCGCGCCGGACGGCGGTCTATTTATGCCGACTAAGCTGGAGCCGTTGCCCGCCGGGGTTTTGGCCGAGCTGCGGGTCGCGGAGCCGGCCCAGATCGCGACGGTATTGCTGACCCATCTCGTGGGTGAGGACCTGAGCAGGGAGACCCTTCGACAGGTGGCCGAGCAGGCCCTCAATTTCGAGATTCCCCTGCGACAGGTGACCGACCGTCAAGCGGTGCTGGAGATCTTCCATGGTCCGACCCTGGCGTTCAAGGATGTGGGTGCCAGGTGTTTAGCGCGTTTGTTGGCCGCGACTCGGGATGGGAATCGAAGCGAATCAGCCGACGGCTCTGCCACGATCCTGGTCGCGACCTCCGGAGACACCGGTGGTGCTGTGGCGCAAGCCTTCCATGGTGTGGAGGGCACACGGGTTGCGATCCTCTATCCCGACGGCAAAGTCAGCCCGGTCCAAGAACGGCAATTCACGACCTTGGGTGACAATGTGCGCGCCTTTGCCGTCGACGGCACGTTTGATGACTGCCAAAGATTGGTCAACGAGGCCTTTGCCGACCGCGAGCTGGCATCTCGGGTCCACTTGACCTCGGCCAACTCGATCAACGTGGGCAGACTTTTGCCCCAAATCGTCTACTACTTCTACGCCGCGGCGCAAGCCGCGCAACTCGGCCACGAATCACCGGTGTTCTGTGCTCCGAGCGGTAATTTCGGCAATTTGACAGCCGGTTTGATGGCCAAGCGCCTGGGATTGCGATGCCGATTCGTGGCCGCTACCAACGCCAACGATGTGGTTCCCGTCTACCTTCGAAGCGGACGGTTCGAGCCCCGTCCGTCGACTCGAACTATTTCCAATGCCATGGATGTGGGGCGGCCCAACAACTTTCCGCGCATCCTTCATCTCTACCAGGGCGACGTGGAAGCCATCCGCCGAGATGTCTCCGGATATGCGCGGACCGACGAAGATACCCGAGAAACCATTGCACGGGTCTACGGGCAAACGGGATATTTGCTCGATCCCCATACGGCCGTAGGATGGTCAGCCCTAGAGCAGGAGCTCGACCACGACCCGACAGCATTCGGCATCGTGCTCGGCACCGCCCACCCGGCAAAATTCGGTGAGGTGGTGTCACCGGCCATCGGCGAGTCAGTTCCGTTGCCGGAGGCCTTGTCCCGTCACCTCGACAAAGAGGTCAAGAGCGAGCCATTGGCCGCTCAGATCAGGCCGCTAAAGCACGCCCTGCTCAATTGGCCGGCTTAATTTGAGACCGGTCCGAATCACTCGGCTCGTCCCTCTTTGTCGGCGGCTCACGCCCCCATGTCGCAGCTTATGGCGGCCCGCTTGAAGCAGCCCGTGGTTTGCGAGACCATGCAGGGGCAAAAATGCAGACTAAATACCATCGGCGGGCGGAGCGATCATCCGACGGGGGAAGGTAGTGATACGACTTTGGGGCAGGTTGTGCATGCTGGTTCTGTGGACGCTGGGTCTGTGGACGCTGGCCGCTTCGGTGCATGGGGATACGGAAAGCTCGTCCATAGAAGGGGTCGTCATTTCGGAACGGGATCAGGCCTTCGAAGAAACAGTCGATGTGCGATTGGTCAACGTGGAGGTCCGGGTCACAGACCGCAAGGGCCGCGCTGTTCACGGCTTGTCCCGCGAGGATTTCGAGGTCCTGGAAGATCGTCGACCGGTTGAGATTCGATATTTCGCGGAGCTGCACCAGGGCCGGCCGACGAGCCCACCCTCGAGCGCATCGTCCGGCCCGTCAGCATCACCGGAGCAGGAGTCGACCCTCGAATCCCTGGGCGTCACGGCCGCCGAGCCGGCCCATCTGGTGTTCTACTTCGATAACGCCCATTTACGACCCGCGGGCCGGACCCGAGCCATCGCCGACCTCAGGGATCTGGTGGAGAGGGATCAAATCGATCCCAGCCGCGTGTTGTTGCTGGCCCAAAGCCCTTGGATTCAAAGCTTCGCACCCTTCGGCTCCACGAAGGAGGAGCTTTTGGAGGGGCTCGATGCCCTGGAGCTGACCCCGGCCAAGGGCCCGGAGATCGATCGTCAACGCAAGCTGTTGTTCGATCATCTCTTCGAGCTCTTCGAATCCGTGCCGGAAGGCATTCCCCTCGGTCTTTCCCAATGCGGCCTGCTGCAGACCGACGGGGTTCAAGAGGTGCAGACCCATGGTCAGAGGGTGAGGGCGAGGGTCGGGACCACCCTGCGTCACCTAGCGACCTTGTCGAGCGCCTTGGCCGGAATCTCGGGCCCGAAGTCCGTGCTCTATTTCGGTGACGGCTTGGAGCTGGTGCCGATCGCCGATCCGCTGCATTTTCTGACCGAGGTTTGTCCCCAATTCGCAGAGCAGATGCAGCGGTTTTCCCACCGCATCGATCTCACCCGGAGATTCCAACAGCTCACTCGTCATGCCAACGGCAACGGCGTTACCTTCTATACCCTCGAAGCCGGAGGTTTGCCCCTGGGTTCCTCCAGCTCGGTGTTGTATGCGGATTTCAAATGGAAACCCTCCACCCTCAACGATCAGATTCGGCGCAACAACCTGCAAAACAGCTTGGCTTTTATGGCGTCCGACACGGGAGGACGGGCGATTTTCAACACCAATCGCCTCGGCAAGGAGATGCTCGCCATTCAAGAAGAGGCGACCTCCTACTATTCCTTGGCCTACGAGCCTCCCCACGCCGGTGACGGCGGCGACCATATGATCGACGTCAAGGTCAGGAAGAAGGGCGCCCGGGCACAGCATCGATTGAGCTATCGCGATAAATCCGCGGAAGAGCGGATGGCCGATCGGCTGCAAGCTGCCCTAACCCTGGGAGTCCAGACCAATCCGATGGGTATTTCCTTGGGTCGGGGGCCGGCCGGACTGGGAAGCACCAAAAAAGAACGCCGGATCCCCATGTGGATCAACGTGCCGCTGAGCTCGTTGGTGTTTCTGTCGGAGGGAGACGGGCATGTCGGCCGCATTCGAATGCAAATAGCCGCGCGGGACGAGCAGGGCAGGATGACGGCCTTCCACCAGAAGCATTTCGAGATTCAACTGGACCCGAGTCTCGGCGGGCATGCGCAGGGTGAGCACACCTTTGTGGTGGAACTCATCATGCGGTCGGGGCCCCATATAGTCGCCGTGGGTCTGCGGGACGAGCTGGGTAAGGAGACGTCATACCTGGCTTCGAAAGTCACCGTGGAATAACGGTCCGCCGAGGGTTTGAGTATGATGCTGCCATGGAAGAGATCACACAGCTCCTACAAAAGTGGCAAGACGGTGATCGCCAAGCCCTCGAAGACCTGATCCCCTTCGTCTACAGAGACTTGCATCGGCTGGCGAAACGCGAGCTCGGCCGCCGACTCGGACCCTCTACCTTGGATGCTACCGTCTTGGTTCACGAGGCCTATATGCGCCTCGAAAACGGTCAGAAAGTATGGAAGAACCGAGGCCATTTCTTCGCCGTGGCGTCCAAGGCCATGCGCCAGATCGTGGTCGACCACGCCCGTCGTAGCCATGCGGAAAAACGAGGAGGAGGCGTCGCCGACCTCAGCCTGGAGGAGAGCCAGATTCCGGTGGACGAAAAGGCGGAGTCGTTGTTGGCTCTAGATCAAGCCTTGGACAATTTGAGCAAGCTCAACGAGCGCCTGACGCAAGTGGTGGAATGCCGCTTTTTCGCCGGTCTCTCGGTGGATGAAACCGCTGAGGCCCTGGGCGTGACACGGCGCACTGTGCACCGGGATTGGATCAAGGCCCAGACGTTGTTGCGGAGGGAGCTCGGATAAGCTCGTCGGGCTTCAAACCGAGTGCCGTGGCCAGCTCCCGGAGCTCGGCGTAGCGCAGGGGATCCAGTGCCCTAGGTGCCTCGGTCTGACCTTCTGCCTGAAAAGCTCGGTCCTGTAGACGGCTCACCAACTTCTTGAGGATGGGTAGGTCCATGGCAAATACGCCGTGGGCTGGGCCCAAAGCATCGAGCTCCTCCGACACCGGTTTTAAACGCTCAGCGACGGCTTCCTTATCGGAAGGTTGCTCCATCGCCAAACGCCAGAGCTCGACCTCCACCATCAAAGCGCGGGCTTGGGCAAAGTCTGGCCGGTCGCGGACCAGGCCGTGGAGCCATCCAGCAGCTTCTTGAAGGCGAGCCGACCGCGCCGAAGCCTCCTTGGACGCCCTCGCTTTTTCCATCTCCAACTGAGCAGCTCTCAGTTTCAGCAGGGAGCTGTCCGGGTCGGTTGCCAACGCTCTTCTCAAGAGACGCTCGATGCCCGAGAGAGACGACCGAGCCTCTTCTGCTCGAGGATCTCCGGACCGGCTTTGGATACTTCCTAGTCGGGCGGCGAAAAGCTGGGTCTCCGTCAGGTTTGAAATCAAGGTTTCGTGGTGGTCCGGGCTCAGGCTCAATGCCCTGGTCAGGGACGCTCGAGATGCATTGATCGAGGGCATTGGATCCTCTCCCTGAAGGAGATGGGCGTAGGCGCGGCTCAAGAAAAGAGCCCCCTCATTCACCCAACCGGCGGTGAAGTCCGGGTTGATGTCGCGGGCTCGGTCTAAGGCGGCTTTCGAGCCTTCGTAGAGTGAGAGGTCCACCGTTCCTTGTGCCAGCTCGAGACGGAATAGGGTCTCGAGCACCGCGCCTTTCAAATTCAGGGTCTGGTTGAGATCCGGATTGATGTCCAGGCTGCGATCGCAAGTTTCGAGAGCCTTTTTCAGGAGCGAAGAGGTTTCCTTACCCTGTTGCCCGAGAAAGTAGGCTCGGTTGAAAAGGAGATTACCGAGGTTGGTAAGGATCACTCCATGGTCCGGGGATCGGTCGAGGGCCTCTTCAAAGCTTTGGACGGCCGAGGCAAAGGCCGGGTCGGGATCTCCACCCCGGGCTAGTCGCTCCTCGGCGAGCAGAGCCATCGCAGTGCCTCGATTCACATGGGCCACCACCAGACCGGGATCTTTCGTGACCGCTGTCTCCAGATGTTCGGCGGCCAGCTCGAGATCGTCACGGGGGTCCTCGCCCTTGGCTCTGGAAAGGAAGAAGGCTCGAGTGAGGTAGGCGGAGCCCAAGAGCGTGAGCGTTTCGGGATGACCGGTGTTGATCTGCAATGCTTGTTGGGCTAGCTCGAGACCTTTTTCGAGCTCCTTGAGGCGATCGTCGAGGGAAAGCGATGGATCTTGGACCGCAAAGACATGCAGGCGGGCCAGCTGCAAGCGGGAGTGGTTGAGCCCGGGATCCAGCGCCATGGCTTGCTCACAGCGCCCACGTCCGTCGGCCAGGTCTTGGGGGGCGCGTTGGAGTCGGGCGGGTGCCGAACGGGTGACATAGGCATCACAAAGGGCGTCGGCAATTTGGGTGTCGGAGGGTGCGAGCAACGCGGCTTGGTCGAGGGCGAGGATGGCTTGGTCAGCGGCCTCGATGGCTTCTTGCCAGCGGCTGTCTCCGAGCCGTTGGTCGGCGATTTGGCGCCAGGCCTCTCCTTGAAGGCGCAATCCGTCGGGCAGCCAGGGGGTTTCGTCCGCCGCTTGTTTCGCCAGCTCCAGGCCGCGCTCATACCTTTCGTCGAGCAGAGCGATCATGGAGGCGACCAGGGCGGGCGAAGCGATCTCCGAGGTTTCTTGGACCTTGGACAAAAGCTCGACCGCGGGATCTCGATAGCTTCGTCCCAACCTTTCGATTTCCAGCTCCCTGAGCTTGGGATCGCGAATTTGGAACGCCGAGGTACGCTCATGCTGGTAGATCTCGCCCAGGGATTTTCCGAGGGCAAAGGCCACTTCTGAGGATGTGAGATCGGAGTCCCATGCCTGCCGCAAATGGTCGTGAGCGTCCCGTGGCTGGTGCATCATCAGATGGGCTCGGCCGAGGGCCAGATGCGACGCGCCCTCGGCGATCTCCCCCAATAGGTCGGCTTGGTCGCTGATTCGCTCCATTCTTTTTCGCGTCAGCTCTTTTTCACGGGAGACATCATGGCCGGGTAGGGCGTAGGCGTATCGAAGGAAGCTTTCAATGCGCTCCGCCTCGCGGGAGAAGTCGCGCACGATCTCGAGCCGTGAGCGGGCAATTTGGTGGTCACGCCACCAACCAAAAGACAATACGGCAACGAAGATCGCCGCCAAGGCGCCGGCGATCCAGCTCCAGCGATGGCGCTGCACGTGTTTTTGCCATAGATACAGCTTGGTGGCGGGCCGTGCTCGGACCGGTTTGCGCTCCAAAACTCGCCGCAGATCGTCGGCCAGCTCCGCCGCGGAGCCGTAGCGATGGGCGGGATTCTTCTCGAGGGCTTTGGCGACGACCGCGTCGAGATCACGGGCGAACGGAAAGTCGGCGAGCGTGCTGGGCGACGGCGGCTCGAGCTCGGTCAATCGCCGGATCAGATCCGCGCTTCTTTCTTGGCGCCGCCCGAAAGGTAAGCGTCCGGTCAGCAATTGGAAGAGCACCACCCCGAGGGAGTAGACATCCGATGAGCTGGTGACCGTCTGCCCGCGCAGCTGCTCGGGCGCGGCGTAGTGGGGGGTCATGCGTCCACTGCTGCTGCTACCCGGGGCCGTATCCCGGCGATCGAGCATTTGGGCGATGCCGAAATCCAAGACCTTAGGCCGCCCGTCTTCGGTGACCAAAATATTCGAAGGTTTGAGATCCAGGTGGGCGACCCGCCGTCGATGGGCGTGGTCGATGGCGCCACAGATTTCGATCAACAGCTTCAAGCGTTGCTCGATGGAAGGGCTTGCGCTCTGGACGAAGAGATCGAGGGGCAAGCCTCGGACATAGTCCATGACCAAATACGGTAGGCCATCGTCACCCACGCCGCCGTCCAGCAGCTTGGCGATCGACGGGTGCTCGAGGTCCGCCAGGATTTGGCGCTCGAATCGGAAGCGCTCTAGGCTATCGCTGGAAAAACGTCGGGGACTGACGACCTTCACAGCTACCTGCTGCTCGAAGTGACCATCGGCTCGATGGGCCAGCAACACCGTGCCCATGCCACCGCGACCGAGGATCTCAACGGTTCGATAGGGACCGAATCTGCGATCCACCAAGCTTTCCTGGAACGAATGGTCGAGGGCCTTTTCCTTCGCGATCTCCAGGGTTTCTTGATCGAGAAAGCCGTCCACTTCCAAACAGTCGTCCAGGAAGTGCTCGATTTCCAAACGCAGCTCGGGATCCTTGCAATGTTGATCGAGATAGGAATCTCTGGCGCCCGGCTCGAGGTCCAATATCTCATCGAGCAGGGGCTCTAGCCGTCTCCACAGTGCTTCGTCCATGGCCGGACTTTATCGCTTCAAGTTGTCGACTAGGGAGGACCATCTGTCTGGGAGGGTGATGCCGGGCGTAGCTTGGGAGAAGGTTCCAGCTACCCGGTGTTGGTGCTAGCATCGGCTTCGGTCGACAGCCGCTCAGGTGATACGGCGTGATCCAACACGCAACGCGTAAAACAGGGAAGAAGATATTTGTCTATCCAAGCTTTTAAGAAGGTGTTGATCGCCAATCGAGGAGAAATCGCGGTTCGGGTGTTGAGGGGGCTGCGGGACCTCGGGATCCGTACGGCGGTGGTCTACTCCGAGGCGGATCGATCGAGCTTGCCCGTTCTCTTAGCCGATGAGATTTATCCCATTGGCCCGGCACCGTCGGCGGAGAGCTATCTTCGAGCCGAGGCGATTGTGGACTTGGCGGTGGAAATCGGTGCGGACGCGATCCACCCCGGATACGGCTTTCTGTCGGAGAACGCCGATTTTGCCCGAATGTGCGAAGAAAAGGGTGTGGTGTTCATCGGTCCGGGCTCGTCGGCGATCGCCGCCATGGGCTCGAAGATCGAAAGTCGTCGCCTGATGATCGACGCCGGGGTTCCGGTAGTGCCCGGTGGCCGAGATCCGCTACCTGACGCAAACGCGGCGTTGGCCGCGGCGAAAGGCATCGGCTATCCGGTGATGATCAAGGCCTCCGCCGGAGGAGGCGGCAAGGGCATGCGGCGGATCGACTCGGCCGATGCTTTGCCACAGGCTTTCCGCGAAGCTCAGTCGGAAGCCGCGAGCGCGTTCGGCGACGACGCGGTCTACCTCGAAAAATTCATCGAAGAGCCGAGGCATGTGGAGATCCAGATCCTCGGTGATCACCACGGTAAGGTGGTCTCCTTGGGCGAGCGGGAGTGCTCCCTGCAGCGGCGGAATCAAAAAGTGCTGGAGGAGGCTCCTTCTCCCGTGGTCGACGAGCCTTTGCGCCGGGCCATGGGCGAGGCCGCGGTCAAGGCAGCCGAAGCGGTGGGTTACCGCAACGCGGGCACGGTGGAGTTTTTGCTCGACGCCCACCAGCGTTTCTATTTCCTGGAAATGAATACCCGCCTCCAGGTCGAGCATCCGGTCACCGAGGAGGTCACGGGCATCGACTTGGTGCAGGCCCAAATTCGGGTCGCGGAAGGGCATCCGCTCGGACCGGAGCTCGACGATATTCAGATTCGCGGGCACGCCATCGAGGTCCGGCTCTATGCCGAGGATCCTTTCCGAAATTTCGCGCCGTCGCCGGGTCGGATCGATATCTTGCGTTGGCCGGAAGGGCCGGGAGTGCGCAACGATTCCGGGGTTTACGAGGGCGCTGAGGTGCCGATCTACTACGATCCGATGATCGCCAAGCTGGTGGTCTTCGGATCCGACCGAGATCAAGCGATCCGGCGCCTGAAGCGTGCATTGACCGAGATGCGGGTCGAGGGCATTTCCACATCCACGCCGCTCTTTTTGCGGATTCTCGACGATGAGGACTTCAAGGCCGGACGGCTCGACATCCTAATGTTGGAACGTAAGCTGGCGTCCGGTGAGTGGATGCCGGACGATCAAGAAGATCAAGGTCTGCTGCCGTTTGTGGCCGCGGCGATCGCCCATGCCGAAAGGCAACAGAAAATCACCACCGTCACCTCGACCGGCAAACCCACGAACGGGCATCGCAGCCGATGGCGAGAAGCCGGACGTCGAGAAAGTGTAGGGGGTTGAGATGGAGCTGATCGTAAGAAGGGGCGAGCGCCAAGAAGAGATCGAGCTCGATCGGAAGGACGATGGCAGCTACCGGGTCACCGTTGGCGAGAGGAGCTTTGAGATCGATGTGGCCTCCGCGGGCGACATCCTCAGCCTTGGGGTCAGTGACGGGCGCCAATTCGAGGTCGCGGTTCGGCGATTGAAGAGCCGAGGCCACAGCACCTACCAAGTCTCCAGCAATCGCGGGGTCGATACCGTGGAGGTCATGGATCCTCTGACCTACATGCTCGAGCAAGCCCACCCTGATTCGGGGGCCGGGGGGCGAAGGGTCTCGGCCCTGATGCCCGGTCGGGTGGTGGAGATCCTTCTCGAAGAAGGCAGCGCGGTGGAGAAGGGCCAAGGGGTTGTGGTGGTCGAGGCGATGAAGATGAAGAACGAGATCCATGCCGAAATGGACGGCACCGTGGCCAAGCTCTATGTTGAGGAAGGCCAGAACGTGGAGGGCGGCGACCCGCTGTTCGAAATCGAATGATCCGATTCGTCACCTATGCATTTCCGCTGATCCTGCTTCTGCTGGCTCTCTTCGGCTTTGCCGTCGAGATGCTCGACCTGGAGCCGAGGTCCGGCGCCGTGATCAGGTTGGCGCTTTTTGAGCAACCTAGGGTGCCCGGTGCGGTGGTTTTGGGTGCTTGGATCATGGAAACCTGTGGCTTGTTAGCCCTATTTCTGCTCGCCCAAGGCCGGTGCGGGGCTTGGTGGCTCGACGGCCTGGTGGCCGGTTGGTTGGCCTGGGTATTCCGCGGGCCGCTATTGGTGCTGACGGTGGTGGTGGCGGCTCGGCAGCCCCAGGATCCGTGGTGGGATATCGCCTTCGGTTGGTGGATTCTCTACAGCATTTGCGGCTTGGCTCTGGCGATATTGGCACGGCGTTCAGGGGTCGTTTTTGCCGTCGAGCCCGATGTTGAAGGCGATGCCGAATTAGAGTCGTCGTCGGCCGTTTCCAATGAGCCGGAGCAGAAGATCGAGCCGGAGTGGACTGAGCCCGAACCCGATCAGGAAGTCGCGGAAGAGCCGGCCACACCCCGAGAAGAGACTTCTTCGGAAGATGAGGCACCGACGGATAGTCCGGTGGCTGACGAGGATGATGGACAGGGCGCAGAGCGCGAAGAGGCCGGCCCCGAACGCGAAGAGGCCGGCCCCGAACAGGATTCGACAGGGGATGATCGGCGGCCGGTCGCGGACTGAGCATGCAGATCCTTTCAGTAGGCCGCGCCTTTCCCGAGCACTATTACGATCAAGACCAGCTGCTCGACGCCCTGCGGAGTCATTGGCTCAAGGAGCATTTCAATCCTCAGCGTCTCGAGCGCCTGCACAAGAACGTCTTGGTTTCAGGCCGACATCTCGCTCTGCCCTTGGAATCCTACGAAAAACTCGACACCTGGGGTGCGGCCAATGATGCGTGGATTCGAGTCGCCCAGAAAGTAGGTGCCGAAGCGGTTCTCGACGCCCTGAACCGGGCGAAGGTGGAGCCTGAAGAAGTGCGCATGCTGATGACCGCCACGGTCACCGGTGTGGCGACGCCGTCACTCGATGCCCTTTTGATCAACCGGCTCGGTCTGCGCTCGGACACCAAGCGGGTGCCTATCTTCGGCCTGGGTTGTGTCGCCGGCGCCGCCGGAATCGCCCGGGCGGCGGATTATGTGAAGGCATATTCCGATCAGATCGCCGTATTTCTCTCGGTGGAGCTGTGCTCTCTGACCGTGCAGAAGGGAGATCTATCGATTCCCAACCTGATCGCCACGGGATTATTCGGTGATGGTGCGGCCGCCGTGGTCATCGCGGGTGCAGAAGCGGTTCAGAGGCGGTCGGCGCAGCGGTCGGCGACCGGGCCGATGGTGCCTAGCGGACAGCCGGTGCCGACCATCTTGGACACGCGATCGGTGTTCTATCCGGACACCGAGCGGGTCATGGGTTGGGATATCTCGGATCGTGGTTTCCAGATCGTGCTTTCGGCCGATGTTCCCGACATGGTCCACCGCCATTTGCGGGAAGATGTCGACGGGTTCTTGGCGGAGCATCACCTCACACGAGCCGATATATCCACGTGGATCTGTCATCCGGGTGGGCCGAAGGTCCTTTCCGCCATGCAAGAAGGCCTGGAGCTACCCGACGGAGCCCTCGACCTCACGTGGAAGAGCTTGAGGTCTGTGGGCAATTTGTCGTCGAGCTCGGTGTTGATGGTGCTGCGCGACACTCTTGACCAGGGAGATCCATCCCCGGGGGATTTGGCGATGCTACTGGCGATGGGTCCTGGGTTTTGCTCGGAGCTGGTGTTGTTGAGGTGGTGACGGGTTTCCCTATGAGGTGCTGAAGTGAGGTGCCACCCATTTCTGAGAAGGAAGTCCTCCTTCTGACGAAAGCCGTCGACAAAAGGTGCCCCATTTCGAAAGGTGCCACCCATCTTTTGTTCGGATGGGGAGTCGGGCCGTTTTGATCTCATTGGACATTGATCAAGCGACAAAACCGCCACTCCTAAGCACAGCTCACCCATGGTCGAACACGATCCGTTCGACAAATTCCCGGAAGTCCAGCCGCTAAAATACAGGTCTGACTATTCTGACATGGCCGACCCAACCGCCGTCTTCTTCAGAGCTCAGATGCAGCCGAAGCTCGAGCTGTTTCTAAGCTAAACGATACGAAGGGCAAACCCGGCGGAAAGGTGCCCTCAGGGAAAGCAACGCGTGTAACGCCTGCTTTTAGTTTCGCCGAGGCCTCCCGATATCGTTGGACGACCTCCCTCCAGATGGAAAGCATTCGCCGAAAGACCGCGGGGCTGTGGGCGTGGAAAAGGGGCTTTGGAGACTTTTTCACCTGAGCTGGGCGCTCTTTCGGGTTTGCGGCTAGGACCTTGGAGGCCCCGAGGCTGAGCTTTCCTTGATCTCGACGAAGCGCTGCCGCTGTTCGGTCGATCTCCTCGACCAGATCCGAGACCGCTTGTCTCCACTGCTTTTCCGGCAGGTGTTGCCAGCATGGCAATGGAGAAATCGACACTCGCTCTTCCCGAGCAAACTCGTCTCGTTCGGCGATGGCTCCGCCTCGGCGACCGGAGTTGATTTCGGCTGTGCGGTCGAACCATGTACCGATCATATCCTCGCCCTTGATGGTGGGTATGGCGCTGTGGATACCCGGCCAATTCTTGACCGAATCGACCAAGCTCTCTTTGACGCCGTGGGCGAGAATGTATCGGAGTGCTCCTACTTGAGCCGCTTCTTCGTCGGAAACGGGCGTCAGGTGGTAGCGGCCATCGAAGAAATTGCCGGTCCACCCGAGAAGGCGCCTGCCGATCTCTTTAGCGATGTTGGTCTTGATGAAGCACATGAAGGCTGCCAAATGAGCGACGTCCCTGGGTCGCAGCAAGTAGTGAATGTGCGTCGACATGACGACGACGGCACATATGGGCATGCCATGCTTCCTCTGGGCTCGCCCGACGATTCCCAGCACAAGCTGATTGACCTCACTAGATGGCCGCAGGAATCGTCGATTCTGAAATGTGATGTCGGTTACGTGCTGCAGGCTGTTGGGTAGGATGAATCTGGGGTTTCGTCCCATGAGATTTACCTCCAAGGGCTAGTCGTTTGGGGGGCTGCGTCTCGGACCCGATGCCTTGAGACACACTTCCCCCCGTCTTTATTCCTTGGACGCAAGTTGGGGCGCCAATTCTGCGCCGCTCGGAAATTTCTTGGGATTTCTAAGAAATCCGAAATGCCCGGCACAGAGATCCGGCACAGAGATCCGAAACGCCAGATCCGAAACGCCCGGCACCGGTCTACTACAGCACAGAGATCCGGCACAGAGATCCGAAACGCCCGGCACCGGTCTACCTACTTTGGGCCAGCTCCAAAATGCCCGGCACCGGCCTGCTAGCACCGAACACCGACCGATTTTGAGATTTCTCCGAGAGGATTTCTGCCTCGTCGACGTCTCCTAATTCCGAACCGGTTCCACAGCGTTTCAAGCGACAAAGCACCGGTGCGTCTTCATGAATCGATCTATTTCGATATCAGCATGGAAAACAGGAGGCTAGACATGTACTCAAGCAACTTCCGGAGTCGGCATCATTGCCGTAGAAGTCACCCAGATCACCCCCAGACGCTCTTCGTTTTTCGGCTCCTGATGAAGCTGAATCTGATTGCCCTCTGCTGGCTGACTTGCTTGCCGGTTTGGGCGTCGCTGCCTCTGGTATCCGGCTTCCCCGGAGACCATTCGTGGCCAATGCGAGGATTTGATGCGCAAAAGTCGAGCTTCAGTGCCGCGGTCGGTCCAGAAGATCCGTCTCAGCTTCCCCCTTGGCCATTCCAGGCAGCAGGACCGATCTATTCCTCTCCGGTAGTCGACCGAGGTAGCAGGTCCTATTTCGGATCCGAAGACGGGTCGATCTACGCCCTCCATGCCGCGGCCGCTCAAACGGCCGGTCTCTTGGATTGGAGATTCGCCACCCAGGACGCGGTGCGATTCTCTCCGGCGTTGGCGACCGACATGGAAGGGTTGACCCTTGTTTATGCCGGTGATGAGTCCGGAACCGTCTATGCGCTGCGCGGCCGGGACGGGTCGCTGCGATGGAGCATTCAGCTTGGAGGTCCCGTCAGCTCCTCGTTGGTGACCACCGGCGGGGGCACAGAGGTTTGGATTTACCTCAAAGTCGGCTCGAGCCTCGTGGCATTGCGCGACGACACGTCTGCCAACACGGTGACCAAGGAATGGTCGACGACTCTTGGGCCCTCAACCCCCTTCGACAACCCTCCGGCGGTCGATGTCGTCGGCTCCCGGGTTGCGGTCACCGACGGCTCCATGCAGCTGCAGGTCTTCGACGCCCAGCTAGGTCTAACGATCTGCCCCGGAACATCCTTGGCGGGATCTCCTTCGTCGCCGATGTTCGATGACGAAGGGCGGATTTACATCACTTCGGAAGCCCAAGGCCAAGGCGTGCTCGAAGGATTCAGCATTGAAACGGCAGGCTTCGGCTTTTACTGCAAGCTGCAATTCACGACCGCGCTGGGCTCACGTGCTTTAAGCGCGCCGGTGCTTGGACCGGATCAGCTAGTTCTGACCCATTCGAAAACCGAGCTCATCGGAGTCGATCGAATCAGCGGTGCCAGGCGTTTCGCAGAACCGACCCTTTGGGCCGCCCGAACCGAATCCGAGCCCGTGGTCGACGGTGCCGGTCGGGTCTATTTGACCGGTCTAGATCGAAAGATCCACGCCTACCGGGTCGACATCAGCGGCGCCCGACAGGTCTGGGAATTCTTGACGGATCAGCACGGCGCCATGAGCCCCCCGGCGATCGACAACCTGGGCCGCCTCCACGTGGCCTCCGCCGATCATCATCTTTATGTGCTGCAGGAGAATCCGGCCTTTCAAATCGCCTTCGACACCGATCTCGCTCAAACTTCCGACCTTGAGCTGCACACCCTGCGGGACATCTATGGACGGCTCGATCCCATCACCCGGCCCTGGGCTCGGGTCGTGCGCCTGACCTTGGATCCGATGGAGGATCTACAAGCCGCCTATTCCACCGATGGACGCCTTCTGGCTTGGACCGCAGGATCTCCGGGCTCACCGACCGATGTGGTCTTGGCGGCGGCCGGTGCCCGAGACGGAGTAGTGATCACCGCCGACGATGGGACCGGAAAGCCGTTCACTGCTTCCAGCGCCGAGAGCGATCCAGCCTTCACGCCGGTTCGACCCGACGGCACGTCCGCGTTGCCGGACCGGCGTCATTACCTCGCCTTCAGCGGTGACGACACAGATTTACTGACCCTTCAATTCATGGATCTTCGCAAGCTGGCGGTGACCGGCAATCGTACCGTTCTGGATTTTCGAGAATGGTTGGCTCTTCAATTCAACCTCTCGATCAACGATCCGCTGCTCAACAGCCTGGTGCCGTCGGGCGAAACCCATTCGCAGGTCGCTTTCTCCTCGGACGGTGATCGAATGGCCTATTCCGCCTGCTCTTTCTCCAACGGAGTGGCGGATTTACGATTGGTCTCCCTTCAGCTTCGGGGAGCAGGTCTTTCTCGCCAAGTGCTGGCTTCCACTCCCATTTCAGGAACCTGCCGCCAAGCTTTGGCCCTGGGTTACTCCCCATCGTTCGCGCCGGACGGATCGAGCTTCGTCTACCACGATCCTTTTGGTGGCTTGCGCATCCACGATTTCGTGGGCAATCGCTCGGTGATCCTCCCGGCTCCCAATGGCATCAAACCCATGAATCCGTCGTGGTCCCCCGACGGCACGGAAATCGCGGCTCGGGACGGAGGCGGTTTCGGCTCGGGGGCCATGGACCTTCATGTCTTTCAAGGAGCGCTCTATCAGAATGCTGCCAATCTCACGGCGCCTCTGGCCCACGGTGGCTCCCGATTGGACCGGCCGGAATATCACCCCACCCGTTTGCCGGAACCTTTGCTGGTCACGGATTGCCGCAATCCGAACGGCAGCCCTTTCATTCTGCAGCCGCAGGAGGCGCGGCCCGGTGAGGTGGTGGAAGTCTACGGCTGTGGGTTCGATATCCGGGTTCCGGAGCGGAATCGAGTCGAGATGGTACACGCGCAGCAGACGTCTTTGCGGGTCGCGGGTCGGGTCCTGGACGCACGGGTGGATCTCGACACCGGGTTAGGTGTTTTGAGGGTCGTCGTGCCGTATTTGGCGGGCAACGGCCCGGTGACGGTGGCCACACCATTCGGGCGGTTTGAGAGCGGTGCTCAGGTGGAAGATTGCCGCGATGCCGACTCCACCAACAACGCGGGTTGCTTCACGGTGGCACCTTTGACCACCACTCTCTTACAACCGGAAACCGTGATTGGAGCCAAAATCCGCGTGCTCGGCTATGGTTTCCAATTCCCGACCACCGCGCCGGGTGGCCCGCTTTGGAATAGGGTTCTGTTCACCGACGCAGCCGGACGCCAAACGGTGCCGGGTCAGGTCACGGCGGTGAGGCTTGAGGCGTGCGACACCAGCATGACCCCGTGTCCGCAGATTGCGCCCCGCGGCAGTGACGGGATCCGTCGGGTGGAGTGGCTCGAGGTGATCGTGCCCACCGGTACTCATCCCGGGCCGGTGAGCGTGGTCTCACCGTCAAATCTTGCCAATAGCCACTCATGTTGCACTCTCGGTTTGTTGGAGCCACAAATCAGCGTGACGCCGAACAACGGCTCCGAAGGGCAGGGAGGAAATCCCGGTCAAGCTATGGGCCCGACCTTCTTCGACATGGAGGGGATCGGCTTCCCCTACGATCCATACTTCGGCTACGACCGGGTGCAACCGGCCCAAATCTCCTCCGATGGCATCAGCCGAGTGGCGTTCGCCCAACAATCGGCACTGCAGCCGGAGCCCGGCCAGGGTCACCGAGGGACCTTTACGCAGCGGAATCTTGCGGTTCAGCCCGATCCCACATCTCAGGGAGGAATGATGGCCATGGAGGCGCAATCGGTGGGCAATCCTGCCCGAGCGACCACGCCCTTCCGGACGCCGAAACGCGGTTTGCCCGTGGTCTTCATTCCCGGTACCAGCGGTACTTTCATTAGCAACAACGGTGGGGCGTTTACCGGCTCGAGTTGTAGTGAAACCTACCCAGCCGGTGGCGACATATGGATGAGCTGCGACACCGTCAGCAAGATCCTGACGCTGAAGCTGCTAGGTATCAACCTAACGGGTTGCCAGGAATATCTGACCGAAGCGCTCGCTTTGCGGTCCACTGCTGACGTACCCAACCCCGGTTTTGGAGCCATTGGACCAGCCAGTGTGATCGAAAGGGTCGATCTCGGCTGCCTGCGAAGCCAAGGAGCGTTCTGGCAAGACGATTTTAGCCTCTATGAGGACTTCTTCGACTTCATGACGGACCCTGCATCCAGTGGCGGTTTAGCCAGAGCCCGTGGCAACAACAGCACCGGTGCATGTAGCTCTGCTGCAGGGGATTGCGTATACGCCTTCGGCATGGATTGGCGGATGGGCTACGAGTCTGAGGCAGCCCGTCTGAGCCAGTTGGTGGAGGGTATTCACAACAACACGGGAAGGGAGGTGGTGATTGTCACCCACAGTATGGGCAGCATGGTCGCCGACTACTATTTGCGCACGCGAGCCCAGGCACCACAGAGAGTCGATCAGATCGTATCTTTAGGTGGTGGATATCTCGGGGTTCCGCTGCCGTATCAGATCCTACAAAAAGGAGACGATTGGGGTTTGAGCAAGGCCTTTTTAGGAACTGGATATGAGCCGGTGTCCAAGGACAATATCCAGAAGTTGGCCCAAAACTGGCCGACCGCCTATTGGCAATCTCCAGGTCATGCTTGGTTTACGGATCCAAACGATGTCTGTGACGATGGAGACTGCTCTTTGATCTGGGAAGACGGTTGGGACGTAGACGGCGACGGACGCTGCGGCAGCACCGATACGGACGTCACCCATCCGTGCGACAGTCGCGTCGCGCCCCGGGGATTCGTTGGCAAGCATCATGGTCCGGGCAAGACGTTGAGCTTCATGCGCAACGCGCCACACGATGGCTGTCCGGGAAATTGCGACGGCGATCCGTCTCAGCCCGGGGACCAAGTCAACGTTTTCAAATTCGACTTGGCGAGGGCGGGTGTGCTCGGGACCGGGTCTCCGGATACCCGAGAGTGTTCGTTACTGGGTCGGAACCATCGAGCGGCCATGGGCGATTGGCGCTGTGGCACAGACGGAGTCTTCTTCCATCGCGTGGTCGGCTCGGGTGTGGATACGGTGGGCCGGATGCGATTCCATAAGGCGAGCATCTGTGCACGTCCATCCACTGCCAGCGCATTGATCGGCGGATTGTCCTACTACAACCCGCTCGCGCTGTTCGGCTGTGCCATCAAAGAAGAGCGTCGTGAAGTGATTCCCCTCGACGGTGACGCCACCGTTCCCCTGCGCAGCACAGTAGGTATTCTTGACGGCTTTGACGATCGAGTTTGGGGAATTGACTGGCGGACTGCCGATGATGAGGTTGCTCGTTATGGTGGTGACGAAGGCACATTCCACCGGTTCATGCCCAGCGATCCAAGAGTCCACGCTTTGCTGAGGGCGCTCTTCGGTGGACGAATCACCAACCTGAGCCAGATGCCCGTGCCTCGGGACGACGGCAGCCCCTACTTCCGGATTGCCCGAGGAAATCCGGCACCCACCCCCGGAAGCCCTGCGTTCAACGCCCTCTGTGGCTCGGGAGCCGGTTGCAACACCACCTCCAACCTCACTGCCGGCGCGACCAAGAGTGGTCTGGGCTCTGTGGCTCAAGCCAAAGCAGGAGGTGGCAGTGAATGGATAGAGGCCGATCGCTTCCGCATCTCCGTGTCCGGCGACCTGGACCTCCACATCGTGGATCAGAAAGGACGCCATGTGGGTCCGAAACAGGACCCGTTCTCCTGGGAGAGCATTCCTGGCGTGACCTACAGTCGGAACGACAACGGCACCTGGGTGTCGTTGCCCAAGGCGGTAGGAGCGGTCTACCAGATCGAGCTTCGCCATGGCGGAGCGACGGACGGTGCCGGCATTGCCGTGCGCGAGGCGGGGTCCTTGACCCTCGAAGCCGCGTCGGGTCAGGAGGTCCTGCGTCGCGACGTATTCCACGGCATTCCTTTCGACCGCGCGACCCTAGCGATCGGGCTCTTTGATCCCGAGGCGGGAGCTATCGAGCTGGAGCTGGACTATGCGGGGGACGGACAAACCGTGACCCTCGAGCCCGCCGTGCTGCTGGGTGACGGCATCGACGATCAGGATCGGCCTCGTACCGAGCTGACGGTGAAGAGCGGCGAGCTGACTCTGGACTCCACAGACGAAGGGTCCGGCGTAGATTATGTGCTCTACGGATTTGATCGCAATCGCAGGGTACCCAGGGTCTATGACGGTCCGGTCCAGCTGCCCCCGGGGGTCCGCCACGTTTGGGCCTACGCGGTCGATCACGCCGGCAATACCGAGCTACCTCAAACCTGGGATGAGCCGAGCTGCGAGGAAGGTCCGTTTGGGCTCTGTGTGGTGGATCTGATCCCCCGTCTCGAGCTGATGGAAGGTGTGGTTCGGGCCGGCGAAACGATCGTGATCGGTGTGGAGCTGGAGAATCGAGGAGAGTCGGTTTCCTTCGCGCCGAGCTTGCGCCTTGCTCTCGACCCGAGGATCGCCGCGGTCACCCATGTTGAGATCGAAGGTTCCGAGTGCATCGATGGCGCCGGTACTGTGCTCTGTGACCTCGAGATCTTGGAGCCCGGTCAGGTGTCGATGCTCAAAGTGGAAGTCGAGATCTTGAAGGGCGAGAACCTCGTCTATCGGCTTGAAACGCTGGTGGGTGAGCACCTCTCGAATTCCGAGGGAGCTACCTTGAGCGGTGTGCTCGAGTCCGACGGCTGATGGTCTGAAGTCAAGGCCCTTGATTCCATGCTTGGATCAGGGGCCTTGGTCTGGATCGAGTGGGCACCCGGCGAAATGCCCGGCACCAAGAATCGACGGCACCAAGAATCGACGGCGTATTCGTCAAAATAAGCCGCCGACGAAAAACGCATGGCACCACTCGATTGGGTTCGACAAGATGCCCGGCACCACTCCTTGCACCACTCCTTAGGCGTTGACGAAGGCCATGCTGGCTTCTGGGTAGCGGGTTCCTTGGGCTTCGGGTAGTCGACTCTGGATGCGCTGCAAATCCTGCTCCGACAGCACCACGTCAGCCGCGGCGGCATTCTCCTTGAGCCGCTTCTTTTTGCGGGTGCCGGGGATCGGCACGATGTCCGGTCCTTGGGCCAGCAACCAGGAGAGGGCAAGCTGAGCCGGGGTGATCTCACGCTCCTCGGCGAGGCTCTCGACCTCTTCCAGCAGACGCAAGTTGGCCGCCAGATTTTCGCCTTGGAATCGAGGGTTGGTCCGTCGGTAGTCGTCTTCGGCCAGGTTGTCGAGATTGCGCAGCGCGCCGGTCAAGAAACCGCGACCCAACGGGCTGTAGGCCACGAGGGCGATATTCAGCTCCCGGCAAGCGGGCAAGATGTCGTCTTCGACGTCCCGGGTCCACAGGGAATATTCCGTTTGCAAGGCGGTGATCGGGTGGACGGCCGACGCCCGGCGCAAGGTCGATGCGCCGGCTTCGGACAGCCCGAGGAAACGGACTTTGCCCGCCTCCACCAGCTCCTTCATCGCTCCGACGGTGTCCTCGATCGGTACCTCGGGATCGACGCGGTGCTGGTAGTAGAGGTCGATGTGCTCGATCCCTAGGCGCTGGAGGCTGGCGTCGCAAGCTTGTTTGACGTACTCCGGACGGCCACACAATCCAAGAAATGCGCCGTCTTCGCCCCGTTGAATACCGAATTTGGTCGCTAGGACGACATCGTTTCGGCGGCTGGAGAGCACTTCCGACAATAGGCGCTCGTTGGCGCCGGCGCCGTACATATCCGCGGTATCCCAGAATTGAATACCCAGGTCCAGGGCGTGATTCAGGGTCGAGATGGACTCGGCGCGATCACTCTCGCCGTAGAATTCCGACATGCCCATGCAGCCGAGGCCGAGGGCGGAAACCTCGAGGCCACTATTTCCCAAGGTGCGCTTTTTCATTGGGTTCTCCTTAAATCCGGGTCAGACTCCATATCCGGGTCAGACTTCGGTAGGGTCGGTTTCGTGTTGCCGGTAAAAACTATCGAAGTTGCCGGCGAAACCGTTATCCGCTGACTGTCGAGGTCTTGCCTATTTCTGCAAGAATGGTCCCATGCGAGCCTCAATCCGCGGTGTGGAGCCGCAACAACAGCTCACGAAGCTCTTGGACGCGCTGATTCGCGAGCAAGAGAGCCCCTGGCCCGGCCTCAAGGCCTACAAAGTCACCGCGCCCACGGAAGCGAGCCCGGTAGTCTATCGACCCTGCCTGTGCGTAGTGGCCCAAGGGGCCAAGGTCGCCACGTTGGGGACCCGGGTGTATCACTATGATCCCTTGAGATTTTTGATCATCGGTGCGCCGCTGCCCGTAACGGCGAGGATCGTGAAAGCCTCGCCGGAGGAGCCGTTCATCTCCATGGTGCTCGACATCGACAGCTTGGTCGTTCACGAGCTGCTGTTGCAAATGGAAGAGCCAAGTCCCGCCGAGGCGTGGAACGGTCAGCCACCGATCCGGTCGTCACCGCTGGAAGAACCTCTGACCGATGCGCTGATGCGGTTCTTGCAAGCTGTCCGAAGGCCCACGGATCGGCAGATCCTCGCGCCGTCGATCTTTCGCGAGATCATCTACCATCTCCTGAGCAGCGAGCAGGGCGACATCCTGCGGGTCGTGGCGGCTCGCCACGGTCAAGCACGGGGTATCGTCCAAGCCTTGGACTACATCCATCACCATTTCGACCGGCGCTTGGACATCCCGACTCTGGCGCGCGAAGCGGGTATGAGTGTCTCGGGCCTTCATCACAACTTCAAAGCGGCCACGGACTTCTCGCCCATGCAATACCTCAAACGGATCCGCCTGGAACGGGCGTTGCACCTGATGCTCGATCAGGAGCTGGCGGCAGGAGAGGCCGCATTCAAGGTCGGCTATGTCAGCCCGTCGCAATTCAGCCGGGAGTTCAAGCGCCTATTCGGCTCGCCTCCGCGGGAGTATCTGGAGATTCAACGCGCTCAGCGGGGCATGGAATCCATCGGCGCGTCCCTGCTGACCGAGGCTGGTCGAGACACGATCCACGGAACCGAGCGAGCCACTCCATGAGCAGCCAAACGCTGTTTTTATGCCTGATGCTCGCCGTGGTCGCCGAGCGGGGCTTGGAGCTGCTCATCACCCGACGAAATGCCCGGCACCTCAAGGCGAGGGGAGGCCATGAGGTGGGGGAGGCCCATTATCCTTGGATGGCCTTGTTGCACACGGGCCTATTGGTGGGAGCGCCCCTGGAGGTCTACATGCTTCAACGGACCTTTGAGCCGTGGTTGGGCTGGCCCATGGTCGGCGTGCTGTGCGCGACCATGGCCTTGCGTTATTGGGCCATCATCACCCTGGGCGATCGTTGGACCGCGCGGGTCTTTGTGGTGCCGGGCGAATCTCCGGTGCTCGGAGGCCCGTACCGTTACTTCAGACACCCCAATTACCTGGCGGTGGTGCTGGAAGTCGCGGCCCTACCCTTGATCCACAGCGCTTGGCTGACGGCGAGTCTGGGCTCCGTGGGCAACGCCTTCATGTTGAGAACCCGCATTCGGGTAGAGGAGGAGGCGTTGCAGGACGCCGCGGAATATTTCGAGGTGCTCGGGGATCGGCCGAGCCTCCCCTTCGGATCCAGCCGTCGTCCTTCCAAGGACGAGAGATGAACGTGAGCCGAGCCGACCAAGAGCCCGCAACCAGTCCGGATCCCGCAGACATCCTCGGGCAGGTCGCCGAGATCGCGACCGACAAGCTCGATTGGTCCGGTCCTTTGGAGCCGCGGATGCGTCTAGTCGAGGATCTTCGTTTGGACTCCATCCGCCTGCTGACCCTGGCCATGGAGGTAGAGGATCGATTTCGGATCTGCCTGGACGAGTCCGACGAAGCCGGCATAACCACGGTGGGAGATTTGGTGACCCTGATTCAAGCGAAGCTGCACGCCGACCCGGGAGCGACCGATGGCTGATCATCACACCCTGCCGGAGCTGTTGAGCCGGGCCGCTGGTTTTCCCGGTACCGGCCTCCGCTTCCTCGACCGCCGAGAGCGACCGACCTTTCATGAATGGTCTGATATTTATTCGGCTTCTCTGCGGGTGGCCGAGGGTTTGAGGTCGTTGGGCATCGGTCGTGGAGACCGGGTGGCCCTAATCCACCCGACTTGTGTCGAGCTGATCCACGGCTTCTTCGGTATTCAGCTGGCCGGCGCCGTGCCAGTGCCGCTCTATCCACCGGTCCGTTTGGGTCGATTGGACGAGTATCACCCCCGTGCCGCGTCGCTCATGAGCGCGGTCGGCGCTCGTTTGGCACTGGTCGATTCCAAGGTTGCGAGGCTGCTCGGAAAAACCTGTGAGCTGGCGAGCTTGGAGCACGGCTTCGCCACGGTCGATCAAATCACGGAGACGGTTTCGAGCGAGGATTTGAGTGTGGACCCGGAACGCTTCGGCTCCGGGGTCACTGCCGAGGACTTGGCCATGGTTCAGTTCTCGTCAGGAACCACCGTAGAGCCGAAACCCGTGGCCCTCTCTTATCGTGCGATCTCGGCGCAGGTGCATGCTCTCAACAGCTTCTGGCCCGACTCGGAAGACAGCGATCTCGTTCACAGCGGGGTCAGCTGGTTGCCGCTTTACCACGACATGGGATTGATTGGGTGCGTATTTCCGGCCCTGGAGCGTCCGAGCGTCCTGACCTTGATCGGCCCGGAGGTCTTCGTCGCCAAACCCGCGGTTTGGTTGCGCGCCATCTCCCGCTGGCGAGCGACCATCTCCGTGGCACCCAATTTCGCCTACGGTCTATGTGTCCACAAGATCCGAGATCAGGAGCTACATGGTGTGGATCTTTCCCATTGGCGGGTCGCCTTGAATGGGGCAGAGCCCGTGGCGCCCTCGGTGTTGCGCGCCTTTCAGCGTCGATTCGCGCATTGGGGCTTTCGCCCGGAAGCGCTGACTCCGGTCTATGGCTTGTCGGAAGCCACCCTAGCGGTGACGTTTTCCGAGCTGGACCAGGACTTCAGCTCGGCACGATTCGAACGCAAGGCCCTCGACCTCGGGATCGTCACCCCCGACCCCGGCGGTCGCGAGCTGATCTCGGTGGGCCGAGCATTGCCCGGCACCGAGGTGGCGATCACCTACGACCACGATCCACCATCCGCCGCCGCCGCCGGCCGAGAATCTCGTATCGGTCGGATCTGGGTGCGAGGCCCGTCCCTTATGGAAGGGTACCTCGGACGACCCGAAGCCACCGCCGCTGCCTTGCGGAACGGCTGGCTCGACACCGGGGATCTCGGATTCATGCATCGCGGAAGATTGTTCATCCACGGTCGCGAAAAAGACGTGTTGATCCTGCGCGGCCGGAATCACTCGCCAATCGACGTGGAGCAAGCCGTGGACGGAGTCGTCGGGGTGCGAACGGGTTGCGCGGTGGCGGTCTCTCACATGCCGGAAGACGGCGATCGAGAGCTGCTCATGCTCTTCGTGGAGAGACGACGACGGTTGTCGGACGCCCAACGCGAGCAAATGGCCATCGCCTGCCGGGAAGCGGTTCTGGCCGCCTGCGGGCTGCGGATCGATCGCCTGGAGGTGGTGGCACCCGGCACTCTGCCTCGCACTTCCTCCGGCAAGCTGCGACGGTCTGAGACCCTGAGGCTTTTCCTGGCCGACGAGCTCGGACCACCGTCGGATGTCGGGCCGATTCAACTGGCAGGTGAGCTGCTGGGCTCGGCCTTCGCCTATCGACGCTCCAAGGCCGAGAACGCGGCGGAGGAGGGCTGAGGTTTGGCCGACAGCCGGTCACGGGCAAGAATTCTGGTGGTCGGGGCCGGTCCGGCGGGGTTGGCCACGGCGATCGAAGCGCGCTTGCGCGGCCTGACGGTCCGGGTGATCGACCGCCGGCTGCCACCAATCGACAAACCGTGCGGAGAAGGGTTGATGCCCGACGGGCTGAGCCGTCTGGTTTCAATGGGGGTCCGCCTCGGAGCCGACGACTTGAGCCCGATCCGAGGGATCCGCTATGTGGATGGTTCCACCGTCGCGGAGGCGGAGTTTCCGGGGTCGCGGGGAGCCGGAATTCGGCGGCTTCGATTGCACCGCGCCCTGGTCGGGCGTGCCGAAGAGCTGGGTGCCGAGCTGAGCTGGGGCGTTGAGCTGCTCGACATGGAGGCGCACCGCGGAACCTGCCGCCTACGGGCCGTGGACGACCGAGCCGAGCAGACCGTGGAAGCGGAATTCATGGTGGTCGCCGATGGTCTCCGCTCACCGACGCGAGCCTCTCTGGGCCTCGAAAGCCCGGATAAGCCAGAGCCGGAGTGGCGGCGATACGGCGCCCGTCGCCACTATCGGATCGCGCCATGGACGGATCATGTGGAGGTCTATTGGAGCGATCGGGCCGAAGCTTATGTGACGCCCGTGGCCCCGGACGAGGTCGGCGTCGCCGTGCTCTGGGGCGGACGTAAGGCGAGCTTCCAGACGTTGGTGGACGAGCTGCCGGAGCTGGCCTCGCGCTTGCGGGACGCGCGTGTGATCTCGAAGCTGAGCGGTATTGGGCCCCTGCGTCGACGAGCACTTTCCGTGGTCAAAGGACGAGCGGCCTTGGTGGGAGACGCGGCCGGTTACGTGGATGCGATCACCGGGGAGGGATTGTCGGTGGCTTTTCATCAAGCCGGCGCCCTGGCAGAGGCTATGGCCCGCGGGGATCTCCGGGGTTATGCGAAGGCATATCCATCCATCGTGCGTCTGCCCAACGCCATGACCGAGCTGATGTTGCTTCTGGAGCGACGGCCGTGGCTCCGGCGTCGAGCGATTCGGGCCTTGTCCAAAGCACCGGCGGTCTTCGAGCGATTCCTGGCGGTGCACTGCCGCCATCGGTCGGCGGGATCTTTAATTCCCGTCGCACCCAGGCTGCTCAGGCATCTGCTGCTCTAGCTGACTTTACTCGCGCCATTGGGCCAACCAACGGGCGGGTTTGTCCAAGCTTCCAGTGCGCAGGGACTTCACTTGGACGGCTCGAGCTCCACCGATTCGCAGCATTTCGGCGATGTAGCCCTTCATCCATCGGCAGAATTCTTCCTCGGCGTAGGCGTAGTCGGCCACCTGGATTTGGGCCCGATGGGCATCGACCTGACCGACATCGGCACGCCCGCTGTTGTGGTAGAGCCGCCACAACCGAGGTAGACGTTGGAGGGTGCCCATGGGCGATCCCTTCTGCACCATGGACGAGTAAATCTGGAGTAAGTCCACATGGGCGATCGATCGGCCCATCCATGGCCAAGGATCCTTTTCAGTGTCGGGTCGAGCTTCGGCTAGGGCCTGCAGGAGAGAGAAAAAGTCTTCCTCCGGATACCAGCTTGCCACCAGCACCCGCCCGTCGAGGTAGGGCCTCAGCGAGTCTGGGACCTCGACAGGGGAGCCCTGGTCCTTGAGCAAACGGACCACCGTGGAAATTGCCGTTCCTTTGATCTTGGCCATATCCGCCCGACGGAGGCTCTACGCCTCGGTGAATGCCTTTACCGTTTCTGGGTCGTCAGGTGGGGTCAACAAGCTGACCCCAATCAACAGCGGGATGTTCACCGCCAACCCATAGATTCCTTCGTGCACGTCCGGCCAGGGCCGCAGCTCGGGCATCCAAAGAAAAATCGCATTGGCCACCAGACCGCCGAAGAGCGCGGCCAGAGCACCCTTGCCGGTGGCCCGGGGCCAATAGAATGCCGCAAAGATGAGAGGGAAAATTTGTGCGACTCCACCGTAGGCCGCGAGCAGGAGGTCTACGAGGGAGGATTGCGAGAAGGCGGCGTAGTAAAAGGCCACCGCGGACAGCGCGACGACCAATCCACGGATGGCCCATTGCTCCTGGCGGTCGCTCAGAGGCTTGGGGCTGACTTTGGCCCAGCCGTCGCGAATGCCGATCGAGGCACCGGCGTGCAGGATGGAGTCGCCGGACGACATGGACGCCGCCAGAGCTCCGGCACAGACCAAGCCGATCAAGAGGGGTGACAGCTCGAGCTGGGTCAACAAATAGGGCAGGATGGTATCCGCAGGCTCGACTCCCGGAAACGCGAGAACACCCGAGAATCCAATCAGCAAGATAGGGACCAGAAAGAGCTGGAAGGTGGGGTACATGACCACCGTCAACCGCAGAACGCGGTCACTCTTGGCGGCATAGCTCTTCATGAAGAGATGAGGCCACATACAAAAACCCAGGGCCGAAACCACCACCGCCGAAGAGAATCCCGCCCAAGACCAGGGCTCGCCGTCGGGTAGGAGACCGGGGACCACGAGCATGTCCGCCTTTTCGCTGGCGGCCAATTGCTCGAACATGGGGCGGACGCCGCCATAGAGCTTGAAGGGTAGGTAGAGCCCGAGGAACCAGGCGATGACCAACATGAACACGCCCTGGAAGGTGTTGGTCCAGCCTACCCCCAAGACACCGCTCCAGAGCACGTAGATCATGACCACCGAATAGGTGATCGCCGCGCCCATAACCTCGGAGACCCGACCGCCGGAAATGGTCGAGAGGATATATCCGGCCCCTTTCATTTGTAGGGTGAGGTAGGGAATGAACGCGCCCACTGAGACCAAGGCCAGCAATACAGAGACCATTCGGCTGTCGAATCGATGGGTCAAGAGCTCCGCTTGGGTCACGAAGCCGAAACGCTCGCCGAGGCGTCGCGCCCTCGGGCCGAAGAAATAGAACGGTGCCATGCCGATGGCGCCGTAGGCCAAGATGTAGAAGGCGGAAGCGCCCCTGGAATAGGCCCAACCCGGGGCGCCGAGGAACGCGAACGACGAAAATACCGACGCGCCGAGCACGAAATACAAGACCAGAAAATTCATCGAGCGATCGGCTGCGACGTAACCGGTGACACTCTTGGATACCCGGAAGCTGGGCAAGATGCCCATGACCAAGGTCGCGATCAAATAGACACCGCAGACGATCAAGGCCACCACACCCGTATCCATCAGCGGTCCTCACCCAGGTAGAGCCACAGCAGGGCGAAGAAAACGATCAAGATGGCTGCGATCACCCACACCAAACCCAGGGGCAAGCCCAGAATGAGGGGCTCGATGCCCGCGAAACGAGGGTAAATCGGCCACATCAACATGGCCGCGGTCATCGTCCAAATGGCGACGAAGATCCAACGTCGCCGACGGGCCGGGGCCGAGGTACCGGGTTTGAAGAAGGAAAGACCCGATCGCATAGGCGTGTCTCCGAAAGTGCAAATCTTCTTGGCTGATGATCTACGGATCATAGCTTAGATCCATCCCGAAAGGCCCTCCGTCGGATCGCCTGATAGGGGCGGCGCAGACAAGGACGCTAAAGTCCCGTACCATTCGCCCATGGAGCTGATGAAGATACTCGACGAGCTGTCGGCGGAGCTTGAGGAGCTGAGCTTTTCGTCTCCGGTGGCCTACGTATACAACCCGCTGGTCTATGCCCGCGAGCCGATTCGCAAATACCTGGGGCGCTACGCGAGTCTAGGTGCCGAGAACGTGTTCATCGGCATGAATCCCGGACCTTGGGGCATGGCCCAAACCGGTGTTCCCTTCGGCGCCGTGGAGCCCGTGCGGGATTGGTTGGGTCTCGAATCCGAGGTCGGCCGCCCGCCGAACGAGCATCCCAAGCGACCGGTGGAGGGCTTTGCCTGCGGTCGAGCCGAGGTCAGCGGCATGAGGGTTTGGGGTTGGGCTCAGGAGACCTTCGGCAGCCCAGAGTCCTTCTTCAAGATCTTCTTCATCCACAATTATTGTCCGCTGCTCTTTCTCGCCGACACCGGCCGCAACCTCACCCCGGACAAGCTCAAGGCCGCCGAGCGCAACGCCATGCTCGAGCCCTGCAATCGGGCCCTGCGGCGATTTATCCAGGTGATGGCTCCCAAGCGGGTGATCGGAGTCGGGGTATGGGCCGAGGCCCGCGCCCGAGACACCCTGGGCGATCTGGACGTGGAGATCTCGAAGATCCTGCACCCCAGCCCCGCCAGCCCCGTGGCCAATCGCGGCTGGGCCCCGCAAGCGAGCGCTCAGCTGCGGGAGATGGGCATCGAGCTCGGCACGTAACGGCGGCAGCGCCGGCCGGCTCAACCGACGATGTAGGTGCCTGTGCCGGTGGCGAGCAGCTTGTCCTGCTCGTTGTGAAGCTCCATGCGCGTGACCGCTACTCGGCTACCCGTGCGAAGAATGTAACCCGTAGCGTAGAAGCTTTTGCCCACTCCCCGGCGCAGGAAGTCGACCCGCAGGTCGATGGTGCCGATTTTCGAAAGCACCGCGCTGCGCTCTTCCGGGCCGCTGCCTTCCATGCGCTTCAGGGCATTGATCATGGCCACCAATCCGCCGGTGGCGTCGAGGGCGGCCGAGATCACACCGCCGTGCAAAATGCCGTGCACGAAGTTGCCGATTTGCTCGGGGCGCATATCCCAGCTCAGCACCACCCGATCCAGGGACAGCTCGGAAACGGTCAAGCCGAGGGCTTTATTAAAGGGGATCCGCTCCTCGAACGTCTTCTTGATCTGGGAAACGGTCTCCGGGGTCAGAAACGACGCAGCGCTCATAGCCACCTCAATGCAATCGGGCTTCCGCCGCCAGAGCCTGACGTTGCCCTTCCTCCACATTCACCCGGCTGAGCACGAAGCCGCCGAGCACGAAGAAGACCACCACCGACAACATGGCGTGTTGAATCGATCCGGTGGCTTCGATCACCAGACCGAAGAAGAGCGGGCCGAAGATACCGGCCACCTTGGCGAAGACCGAGAAGAAGCCGAAGAATTCGGACGCCTTATGTTTGGGGATCATCGTGCCGAAGAGGGAGCGCGAAAGCCCCTGGGTTCCCCCTTGGACCATGGCGATCATGAAGGCCATGACATAGAACTGATTCAGGGTATCCATAAAGAAGGCGACCACGCTGATGCCCGCGTAGATGGCGATACCCAACATGATGGCCCTCTTGGTGCCCAGCAGCGGGCCGAGGTTGCCGAAGAGGAAAGCGAAGGGAATGCCAACGAATTGGATCATCAGAATGCCGATGATCACCGACTGCTCGGGGAATTCTTTGGAGACGGCGTAAATGCCGCCCATGCGGATGATCGTGCCGATGCCCTCGTTGTAGATCATGTAGGCCAGCAGCATGGTGAAGCCTTGTTTGTAGCTGCCACTCAGCTCCTGAGCCGTTTCCCGCAGACGGCTCAGCGCCGCTTTGATCGCCGAAGCGCTGTTGGTTTCATCGGCTTCGATTTTGCGCGGCGGCTCGGACACCCGCAGGAAGAGCGGAATCGAAAAAGCCGCCCACCAGATTCCGGTGACCAAGAAACCCAAACGAGTGGCGGCGCTACCGTCCTCGAGACCGACCCAGTCCGGATTTTGCACCACCAGGATCAACGCCACCAACAAGAGGGCGCTGCCCAAATAACCCACGGCATAGCCGGCGGTCGAGACGCGGTCGAGCTCCTGCTCGGACTTCGAGATGTGGGGAAGGAGAGAATCGTAGAAGACGAAGCTCAGGAAAAGAGCCATGTTGCCCAAGGCGAAGAGCACCAGGGCAAGCACCCAATCCCCACTTTGGATGAAGAAGAGCAAGCAGGTGGAAATGGATCCCATGGCGACGAACACCGCCAAGAATTTCTTTTTGGCCCCTTGGAAATCCGCCATGGCGCCGAGCACCGGCGATAGGAGAGCGACGAAGAGCAGGGACGCGGTGGTGGCGTAGCTGAGCCATTTGGTGGCGTCTTCCGCGCTCAGGCCGGCGCCACCCGCCACGAGCTTCTGGTAGTAGATCGGAAAGACGGCGGTGATGATGATGAGCACAAACGCCGAGTTGGCCCAATCGTAGAGAGCCCAAGCCCGCAGCTCTGGACGGTGGAGGCCGAAACGTTCTAATACCGAAGGCCGATCCTGCATCTAGAGCTCCCTCATGTGTTGACGTCTTGAAACGCGTGTTTTGCGAGGTTGGAGACTATCAGGACAGGCGTTGAGTGACTTCTTTTGGGGTCAAGCTCAGTAGAGCGGGTAGGAGCAAAAGGTCACCCACCAGCGCCAAGCCGATGGCGATCGCCGAGAGACCGCCGAAACGGGCGATCGGGGCGAAGCTCGAAAGGGCGCAAACCCCAAAGCCGGCGATCAGAATGCAGGCGGTCAGCACATAGGCCGGAGCGGTGGCGAAAAGGGTCTCTTCCACCGCGGCCCGGCTGCCGTGGACCGGGGCGAGACGGCGAAAATGCCCCAGGGTGTGGATGGAATCGTCGACCGCCAAACCGAGCACCACGGACGCGGTCATCACCGAAGCGATGTCCAACGGCACCCCCACCCAGCCCATATAACCGAAGACCCCCACCACCGGCCACAGATTGGGCAGGAGCGCCAGGAGCGCTAGGCGAAAGCTCGGCAAGACCAGCCGCAATACGAACGCGATCACCAACAGGGTCAGCCCGAGGGAGGTGGCCAACGTGGAAATAAGGTGTTTCTGGGCTTCCAGCAACAGCGGGTATTGGCCGGTGGTTTCCACGGTAGCTTCGGGAAAATGCCCGAGGGACAGCTCGGAGATCTTCTGATTCAGGTGATCCAGGTCCTCGATATCCGAGGTTTTGACGAAAACTGTGGCGTGGGCGGCGAGCCGACCCTCGGTCAAGAGGGCGTTCAGGACCCTTTTGCCCTCGACGTCGCCTTGCAAGCCCGCTAGAGCCATCTGTTGACGCATGTGGACGTTGGTCGGGGTGGTCGGCACGTGTCTAAGCGCGTCTCGCAGCACCGTGCCGGCACTGACCACCCCAAAGACGTCCGGCAATTGCTCCAGCTCGGTGCCCAAATCCGCCAGTCGGTCCACCTCGATGGCCGACGTGAACGCCGGTGGAGCGCCGCCGTTGCTGGCCGGCATGTGGATGACCAGCTCCACCGCCGCGACTCCGATGCCGTGGGACTCGAGGCGCTCGATGCCCGATCGGAGAGGGTGATCCGGGGCGAGGTAGTGCAGGGCATTGCTGGCGGTCTGGATTTGTGGAACGCCGAGCAAGGCCACCCCGGAGATCAACGCCGCAATCAACAACACGGCCGCACGATGAGTGTGGGACCAACGCCCCAACGCCTTGCCGCGACGAGCCCAGCGACCCTCCCAGGAGCTGGTGGCCGACGCGGTGCCGAAGCCCAGGGTGGCGAGGATCGGGGGGAAGCATACGAAGGCGCAAAACGTCGTGAGCCCGAGACCGATCGCGGCCCAGATTCCTAGGGAGCGAACAGGAGCCAGCGGGCTGATGGCCAACGATGCGAATCCGATCACCGTGGTAATGCCGGTCCACAGCAGGGCCCAGCCTTTAGCCCTGAAGACCCTCGCCACCCGAGCTTCACTGGGCTCGTCACCCGCGGGCGCACGGCGCAGGTAGAGCACTACGTGCACCGCGGTCGCCAGGGCGATGACGAAAAGCAACGGCGGCAGGATGGCCAGCACCATATTCAGCCGCACACCCATGTAGCCGATGGTGGCCATGACCAACAGCTGGCAGAGACCGACGAAAAGCAAAGACGCCACCACCTCACTGGCCCGCCGCAAGACCCATCCGAGCAAAACGACCGTGAACAAGATCAGGAGCGGAAAAAAGACGGTTTCGATTTCCTTCGAGGATTCGTCCAGCTCCCGGTTGAGCACCGGCAAGCCCAAAACCCTGCACACGAGGCCCGGAGGCGGATCGGCGATGATCCGATTCAACGCGTCCAGAAGATCGGAATTGGCGTCGGAGGGCAGGGGCTCGATCTGCACCAGCAGGGTGACCAAATGACCATCGGCGGAAATCCAGCCGGCTCCACGGTCCAAAGAGTTACCGGCCGCCGAGGACCGAAAAGCGTCGATATCCTCCGGAGGCCATCCGAATCGCCGGTGGTGCCCGTGCAAGCTGGAGACCTGAAGCACCCCCGGCAGCTCGGCGATCTGCCGCTCGATCTCCGCCATCCAAACCAGGCTTTCCGGGCTCCACAGCCGGGGACCCTCGATCAGCAGTCGGAGGGTGACGTCACTGCCGAATATCCGTCGGTGCTCGTCGTATTGGCGGAGCCCTTCCGAATCCTCGACGAAGAAGACCTTTGGCGAATTGTCGGTCTCCAGCTGGAGCAAGCCGGGCAGCATGGTCAGGACCAAGAGTGTCAGAAATGTCAAGACCACTCGGCGGTGTCGGAGCCAGCGCGTCAAGATGGCGCGATTGGGATTCGGATGGGAGCTCATAAAGGGATTGGGTCGGGAGCGGGGTCAGAATTTTGTTTTTTTTCGGGGTCCGATTGACGCCCGCCGGTCAATGGGAATACGGTGTTTGCAGGAGGTCGAGCCGGGATGCGCTCGATCACCGACTGGACGATGCTTTATCGCGGATGCCCGTCCGCCTGGGAAGAGTAACCCAGGCAGACGGCAATCCGATTCGCGCACCATAGAATTTCTCGATCCGGGAATTTCTCGCAGATCGGCGCTCACCCATACCTAACGGAGCTCTCGACATGAGCGAAAACCCACTGAGATTACGGAAGATTCACCACGTTGAAATGTGGGTAGGCAACGCACGGCAAGCGGCCTACTTCTATCGTCAAGCGTTCGGCTTCTCCCAATTCGCCTATCGGGGTTTGGAAACCGGCGAGCGAGACACGATCTCGTTCGCTCTGCGCCAAGGCCAGGCCGTGTTGGTCGTCACCTCTTCCTACGACCCGGAGTCCGACATCAGCCGCCATGTTCAGCTCCACGGTGACGGGGTCAAAGATATTTGCTTCCATGTCAGTGATGTGGACGCCACCTACGCCAGGGTGATGGAGAACGGTGCGGTGAGCGTGGCCGAGCCCTACGACATGGAGGATGAAAACGGCACCGTACGTCGTGCCACGATCGAGACCTACGGCGAGACGGTCCACTCCTTCGTGTCCGACAAGGGTTACAACGGCCCGTTTCTGCCGGGATTCGTGGAAGATGTGGTGGAGACAGAGGACGCCGGCCTGTTGCGTTTCGACCACATGGTCGGCAACGTGGAGCTGGGAAAAATGGAAACCTGGGCATCCTTCTACGAGAAGGTGCTCGGCTTTAAGCGCTACATCCACTTCGACGAGAGCCAGATCTCCACGGAATACTCGGCTCTGATGTCGATCGTCATGTCCGACAACTCCTACGCCATCAAATTCCCGATCAACGAGCCGGCCGCCGGGCTCAAAAAGAGCCAAATCGAGGAATATTTGGAGTTCTATCGGGGTGCCGGCGTGCAACACATCGCGATGTTGACGAAGGACATCGTCAAAACGGTCTCTCGCCTGATCGACAACGGAGTCAAATTCATCACCGTGCCGGAAACCTACTACGAAGAGCTGCCGAATCGCGTGGGGCCCATCGAAGAGGATGTGTCCGCCCTGCAGCCCCTCGGCATCCTGGTGGACCGAGACGATGAGGGCTATTTGCTCCAGCTCTTCACCCAGCCGGTCATGGATCGACCGACCCTTTTCTTTGAGATCATCCAGCGCAAAGGATCCAAGGGTTTCGGCGAAGGAAATTTCAAGGCGCTGTTCGAGGCCATCGAGAGAGAGCAAGCCAAGCGCGGAAATCTATAATCAGCCGCCGAAGCGAGGACCAAGATGACGTACTACTACAAGCTCGGAGACATACCCCATAAGCGGCATGTGCAATTCCGCCAGCCGGACGGCTCGCTCTTCCATGAAGAGCTGATGGGGATCCACGGTTTTGCCGGCATCCAATCGATCCTCTATCACGTGCACCCGCCGACCGAGGTCCGCGAGGTGGATGTGGTGGCCGACGCCGCCATCGAATACGAAGAGCAAGAGCACCTGCGGCACCGGCACTTCCGTTCGGACATGGTGGAGCCCGGTGGAGACGCCGTCCAGGGTCGAGTCCCTTTGATGGGCAACCAAGAAGTGGTGCTCTATGCCGTGCGTCCGACCCGGGCCATGGACTACTACTACCGCTTTGCCCACGGCGACGAGGTCATCTTCGTGCACGACGGCACCGGTATTCTGGAGAGCCAATTCGGTCGCTTGAGCTATCGCCCGGGCGACTATCTGGTGATTCCCACCGGGGTTATGTGGCGCATCATTCCCGACGACGGTGTCGATCAGCGATTCTTTGTGACCGAAGCCTTCGGTCATATCGAGCCGCCCAAGCGCTATTTGAACCGCTACGGCCAATTCCTGGAGCATTCCCCCTTCTGTGAGCGCGACATTCGGCCGCCCGAAGAGCTCGTGACCTACGACGAAAAGGGTGAGTTTGAGGTCCACGTCAAGGCCCGGGGACGCATTACCCGCTTCGTCTACGACAACCATCCCCTCGACGTGGTGGGCTGGGACGGGCATCTCTGGCCTTACGCCTTCAACATTGAAGACTTTGAGCCGATCACCGGCCGTGTTCACCAGCCACCGCCGGTCCACCAGACCTTCGATGGCCCGGGATTCGTCATCTGTTCCTTCGTTCCGCGTCTATTCGACTATCACCCCGAAGCCATTCCGGCTCCGTACAACCACTCCAACGTCGATTCCGACGAGGTGTTGTACTACGTGGAAGGCGACTTCATGTCCCGCAAGGGCATCGATCGTGCCTCGTTGACCGTGCATCCGAACGGCATCCCCCACGGGCCGCACCCCGGCACCTATGAGGCCTCGATCGGCAAGGAGAAAACCGAAGAGCTGGCGGTCATGGTCGATACCTTCCGGCCGCTCAAGATCGCCAAATCGGTGTTGTCCATGGAAGACGCCGACTATCCCTTCAGCTGGTTGCCGAAGAACCACTGATGCGGATCTTCTTGATCCACGGCATGGGTCGAACCCCCGCTTCCATGTGGGGGTTGTCCGTGGCGTTGCGGCTGGCCGGCCACCGACCCAGCCTCTTCGGATATTCAGTCATGTTTGAGTCCCTCGAGCGGATCGCCGAGAGATTCCATCGGCATATCGAGAAGACCCTTGCGGAGGATCGCGAAGAGCCCGCGGCAGACGGCTCGGCGGTGGTTCCCGCCACCGCCGAGGTCCCCTACGCGGTGATCGGCCACTCTCTGGGCAACATCATCACCCGGTTGACCTTGCCGCAGCTGCCGCCGGGATTCCAGAGATTCATCATGTTGGCTCCCCCCAACAGCTCGCCCGCCATGGCGAGAGAGCTTCAGGATCATCCTCTCTACCAGGCGGTCACCCGGGACGCCGGACAGAAGCTGTGCGATGACGAGTTCTACGAGGGATTGCCGATTCCCGACATGCCGGCGTTGATTCTCGCGGGTACTCGCGGCTTCGATGCCTCTTGGCACCCCCTCGGCCACAAGGTCAACGACGCGGTCGTGGCCCTCGACGAGACCCGCTTGGCGGACATTCAGGTGGAAGAGGTGCCGGGTATCCACTCTTTTCTGATGAATCGCCCCGATGTCATCTCTCGCATCAAAGAATTCCTCTCTTATTGAGAGCTGGCCTGCTCCCGTGGTGTGCCTTCCCAGCCCGCTCAGAAATGGACCCTTGCGGCGTCCCCCGCGCGTCGCAAAGATTGCTCGTCTAAGAACGGATGAGAGAATTGGCGACTCATTGAGCTCCTCCAAAAGAATCCTGTCTGGTAGAATCCGCGTTCCAAGTTGATGGACACGTGTTCTAGCGTCACGGGCAAGCGTTCGTGAGCACCCGCAGGAGGAGGAGCCGGCCCTAGCCGGGACCAAGTCGCCCATGGCGTATACATCCGAGGAATACAAGCCAAGGCAGAATGTCTTCAAGCAAGGCGAGTCGGGCAGCTATATGTGCCTGGTCCAGAAGGGCGAGTTTGAGGTCATCCAGGAGCTCGGTGGCTACGAGAAACAAGTAGCCGTGCTTCAACGCGGCGATTTCTTCGGCGAGATGGCCATTCTCGACGACGAGCCGCGCACCCATTCCGTCCGTGCGAAGGCCGAAGCCAAGCTGATCAAAATCGAGCGCAACGACTTTCCGGGTCTGCTGATCAAGAAACCGGAAATCGCCGTGCGCATGATCAGGAAGCTCGGTAATCGATTGTCGGAAGCCCAGGACATGTTGTTGCGCGCATGGGCCGGTGCGGAAAGCATCTCCTCCGACGCCCCGACCATGGTCGAAAGCCGAGCTCGCTTGGTGTATCTCACCAACAACACCGAGCTGGAGCTGGCGGTGCAGCCGGAGGTCAAAATCGGTCGAGTCGACCCGGTCAACAACGTCGAGCCGGACATCGACCTGACCCAGATCGACACCCAGCTGACCACAAGCCGCCGCCACGCCAAGATTCTGCGCCGGGCCGACGGTTTCTACATCCTGGAAGAACGGGCGACCAACGGCACCTTCGTCAACGGCCAACGGATTTCCGCCGAGCGACCGCTGCTGATTCGATCCGGCGATGACATCATGTTCGGTGCGGTTCGAATGAGATTTTTAGTGGATTGATGATCGATTTAGCCCTGCCGCGATCCAAAGACGGTCGTCACACGTAAGAACAACGAGCAACCGAGCCCGCGGCACCACGGCCGAAATCGCGGCTCTACGCTTCACTCGTCTCATCCTTCGATTGCCTTTTTGGAGGTAGTAAACCTTGCTGACCCAGATCGACGCGGAATCCGCGGTCAAGGAGCGCTACGGCGCCGCCGCCCAAGCCCAGGAAGCCCAGCTTTGCTGTCCGGTGGATTACGATCCCCAATATTTGAAAATCATTCCCCAAGAAGTCATCGAGCGAGACTACGGTTGTGGTGACCCGTCGAAACATCTGAAAAAGGGTGAAACCGTGCTCGACTTGGGTAGCGGCACGGGCAAGATCTGCTTCATTGCCTCCCAGGTGGTCGGCGCCGAAGGTAAGGTCATCGGCATCGACATGACGTCCGAGATGTTGGATGTGGCCCGGCGGAATACTCCGGTGGTGGCCGAGCGAACCGGCTTCGACAACGTGGAGTTTCGGCGTGGCCGGATTCAGGATCTCGCCCTAGATCTCGAGCTTCTGGAGCAGCATCTAAAGGAATCCCCGGTTTCCACTACCGAAGGATTCTTCGAGCTCGAATCCATAGCTAGCCGGCTTCGCCGGGAGCGCCCGTTGGTGGAAAACGATTCTGTCGACGTGGTGGTTTCCAATTGCGTCCTCAACCTGGTCGCTGATGTGGAAAAACACCAAATGTTCCGCGAGATTCACCGGGTGCTGCGTCGCGGCGGCCGGGCAGTGATTTCCGACATCGTTTCCGACGAGCGGGTCAGCGACGAGATGCAACGGGATCCGGAGCTTTGGAGCGGCTGTATTTCCGGTGCGCTCACCGAGCACGGTTTCCTGAAGGCATTTGAGGACGCGGGTTTTTACGGCGTTCGGGTCCTCGAACGGCAGGAGGAGCCTTGGCAAACCGTTGCCGGCATCGAGTTTCGCTCGTTGACCGTCGAGGCCTTCAAAGGCAAGGAAGGCCCTTGTTTGGAGCGGAATCAAGCGGTGATCTACCGGGGTCCGTTCAAAGAGGTGTTGGACGACGATGGCCATCGCATGGAACGCGGGCGCCGCTACGCAGTGTGCGACAAGACCTATCAGATGTACAAACGGGCCCCCTATCAAGGTCAATTCGACTTTATCGAGCCCCGGATCCAGATCCCGCTCGAGCAAGCTCAGCCGTTCGATTGTGCTCGAACCGTTGAGCGAGATCCCCGGGAGACCAAAGGGGAAGGTTATTCGCTGACCACAGAAGTGGAAGCCTGCTGCGGACCGGATTGCTGCTGAGGATGGCCGGCTCCGCGGAAAACGTCGTCGAAACAGGCAACGCAGCCGGCCGAGCTGCGACCGGCCGAGCTGCGGCGAGACAAGCCGTGCCCCGGGTCGAGCTGCGTTCCCTCGACACGTTGTGGTTTCAGGTCGCGGGCACATTGTGCAATCTGGCGTGCAACCACTGCTTCATCTCGTGCTCTCCCACCAACCACACCCACGAATACCTGTCTCTCGAAGAGGTTCAGCGGTATTTGGACGAGGCCGTGCAGCTCGGGGTTAAGGAGTACTACTTCACCGGAGGCGAGCCGTTTCTGAATCCCGACATGGAGGCGATTTTAGAGGCCACCTTGAAGCTCGGTCCGGCCACGGTCTTGACCAACGGTTTGTTGTTGGATCCCGAGCGATGTGCTCGGTTGGCGGCGATCGCCCAGGCTTCGGAATATTCCTTTGATCTCAGAATCTCAATCGACGGCTATGACGCTGAGGGCAACGATCCGATCCGCGGCCCCGGCACCTTCGATCGCATTCTCGAAGGGGCTCAAAATGCCCAACGGGCCGGCGTCAACCCGGTGTTGACGGTGACCGAGGTGCGCGAGGAGAACGGCTCTCGTCGAGGGCGGGAAAAGTTCATGGCATTGCTCAGGGAGCTGGGCATCGAGCGTCCACGATTGAAGATCTTGCCGGTCTTTCACCTCGGCGCCGAGGCTCAACGGAGCGGTGCCTACGAGGCGTGGCAGAAACTTGCCGACCAAGATGCCGCGGGTGAGGGCTGGGACCACCTTCAATGCAGCTCGTGCCGGATGGTCACGGACCAGGGGGTGTGGGTGTGCCCGATCTTGGTCAACGAGCCCGAGGGCCGCATGGGACAGACCTTGGCCGACACCCTCGACAGCTTCCCTCTCGAGCACCCGGCATGTTGGACTTGCCATGTCCACGGCGTGAGCTGCCGAACCTAGACGGACGAGCCCAATTTTGGGCCAACAGCCCGGACATTCCGTTCGTGCGAGGCGTATCCATGAGCCATCGAATTCCAGAAGATCAATCCGTAAGGCTCGACCGAGCCCTGCTCCGGGAGCATCGGGAGAAGCTACAAGCCCACCGCGGTAAAGCGACCTGGGGCGAGAAGCTGGTTCCCTTGCGGGAATTCAAAGAGGCGGCCCAAGGTTATGGTCGAGCCCTCGAGCCGAAGCACCGGGAGCAAGAGGTCAGTCGCTTCTTGGACGCCCGCAACGACGGGATACCCCATGAGGGACCCTTCTCGAAAATCGTCGCCTTTGGTGGTATTTACAACAATAGCTACGGCCTGGAAGCTGTGCTCGAGCAGGCGTCGGCAAGCGGGGCCGAGGCAACCTATTGCCTGGGTGACTTCGGGGGGTTTGGTCCGCACCCCGAAAAGGTCTGGCCGCTGCTGGTCCAAGGTGGCGTCCGTTGCATCCAAGGCAACTACGAGGAATCGTTGTCGTCGGGTAGGGACGATTGCAATTGCGGTTATTCCGATCCGAGAGACAACCATTTCGCCACCATCTCCTATGGTTATACCGCGGAGAATTGCTCTCCGGAGTTCCGTGCTTGGATGGGTACCCACCCCAAACGACGTCGGGTGTTGGTGGGAGATCGCCGGGTTCTTCTGGTTCACGGCTCACCGCGCCAAGTGAACGAATTTCTCTTCGCCTCTACCAGTCCGACGGCGTTCCTGGAGGTCTTGCTCGATCAAGAGCAGTGTGACGCGATCCTGTGCACCCATACGGGGCTTCACTGGCACCGCAAGCTGCCCTCGGGTCGGGATGTGGTCAATGTGGGAGTGATAGGGCGACCGGCCAACGACGGCAATACCCATGTTTGGTATGCCGAAATCACTGATCGAGGTTCCGAGCTCGGTGTTCAGCTCAAACCGTTATCCTATGACTTTCAGGCGTTGGCCCAGGACATGCGCGCGGCAGGCTTGCCCGAAGAGTTTGTGGAGACCGTTCTGACCGGCTGGTGGACGACCTGCCTCGAGATTCTGCCGGCCCGTGAGCGCGCGTCATCACGATTCTGACTCGGGGTTTCGTTTTGTTCCGAGACGAGGTGGAGATTTCGATGGGTGAAACAGCGAAAGAAGCGACAGCCGAGAACCTGAAAGGTCATATCGCAATTCTCGGCGCGGGACCGACCGGAATCGAAGCGGCCCTAGCCGCACACGAGCACGGTTACGGCTTCAGCCTCTACGAAGCCTCGCCTCAGATTGCCGGTCACGTCCAGAGCTGGAGCCATGTCAGGCTCTTCACTCCGTGGGCCATGAATATCTCGGCCAGGATGTCCCGCGCCCTGGAGCGACAAGGTTTGGATCTTCCCGAGCCGGATGACTATCCCACTGGAGGAGACCTGGTCCGTCGCCTATTCGATCCCTTGAGCCGACTGCCGGAAATCGCTCCGAGCCTCGCGCTCGGAACCAAGGTGATCTCCGTGGGTCGGGAGGGTCTGCTCAAACACGAGGAAATCGGCAGCGAGCTCAGGTCCCATCGTCCATTCAGGCTGCTGTTGGAGAGTGCCGACGGTAAGGAGCGGCTGGAATCCGCGGATGTGGTGCTCGACTGCTCGGGCAACGCGGTCCCGAATACCTTAGGGGGAAGCGGGCTGCCGGCTCTCGGTGAGAGGCATCTGGAAAATCGGATCGGGAGAGAGGTTCCGGGCTCGGAGGAGCTGCGTCGTCTGGCGGATCAACGAATCCTGTTGGTGGGTGCCGGGCATTCTGCACAAACGGCTCTTCGAGAGCTCGCGGGTCTGGCGAAAGAGCATCCGGACACACAAATCCACTGGGTCTTGCGGGGGCAAGCGCCCGCGCCCTTGGAGGACGATCCGCTGGAAGAGCGCTTTCGCCTGATGTCCCATGCGGCTGATCTTGCAGCCGCCCAGCCGGACTATCTGACCATTCATGAGCGATGCACCGTCGACGGCTTGGCGGAGCAGGGGGAGGCCCCCAATGAGCACCCGGTCTCCGTCACCTTACGGCGCCTAGACGGAACCACCGAAAACGTGGAGGCCGATCATATTCTCGCCCTAACCGGCCGGGTCGGAGATCATCTGCTGTATCGCCAGCTGCAAGTCCACGAGTGTTACGCCACCAGCGGGCCCATGAAACTGGCCGCAGCCTTGTTGGGGGCCTCAGGCGCGGGTGGCGATTGTTTGGCTCAGACAAGCCTCGGACCCGAGACTTTACGCAGCCCGGAGCCCGGATTCTTTATCCTGGGAAGCAAGTCTTACGGCCGGCGAAACGACTACTTGATGCAGGTGGGCTGGCAGCAAGTGGACGAGATCTTCCAGCTCCTGGACTGACCGAGACCCCGTCTCAGCCCAGAAGCCAGTCGGGGAGCCGGCCAAGGTGGTCGAGTATGGCCACCGGTTGGTGTCGGAGCAGGATCCGCTCCGGGTGAGAGCCGGAAAGCACCGCCACCGCGTCGACCGACGCATTGTTGGCCATCTTCAGATCGTGACTGGTATCACCCACCATCAACGTTTGCTCGGGTCTGACGCCCAGCTCGTCGATGATTTCCAGCAACATGCCCGGGCTGGGTTTGGCGGGGGATTCGTCGGCGGTTCTCGAGGCCATGAAAAGCGGACCCAGTCCCGTGCTTTGAAAGTCTCGGTTCAAACCCCGGCGGCTCTTACCGGTAGCGACCGCCAGGAAGAGCTCTCTTTCGGCGAGGCTTTCGACCGCTTGGCGGGCGTGGGGCAGCAGGCTCAGGCGATCGTGGAAGGTGTGAATCCAGTGGTGGCTGTAGCGCTTGACCCACGCTTCCCGCTGATTCGGATGGTTCGGCAATAAGCGCTCGGACATCAAGCTGAGGGGCAGGCCGACGAGATGCCGAATATCCTCGTCCGGCGGAATTGGGACGTCTAAATCGCGGGCACCCTGTTGGGCGCAGGCGACAATGACGCCGATGGAATCCATCACTGTACCGTCCCAGTCGAGAACGATCAGCTTGTAGTCGCGAGCGGGCATAATTCCTCCATGCGGGCTGTTCCGGGGTGGGATTATGCCGGCATGGAGATAGAAGTCGAGACAGAGGCCGAACATTTAGGGCCGAAGAAACGAGCGCGGGAAATGGGTGTTGACAAGGATCCTAGAGCTTTCCTACAATCGGCGCCCCGGCGACGGAACCGGTGCCCGAACGGCGACATCGCACGCCCAAAGCGGCGATGAAAGTTTCGCCCGGCACGGACCGTCCGGCATGGACCTCAAGATTTTGTTCCTCGGTAGCTCAATGGTAGAGCAATCGGCTGTTAACCGATTGGTTGGGGGTTCAAGTCCCTCCCGAGGAGCCAACTTTTTAACCCCCGTGGGAATCCCCGGGGGTTTCTCGTATGCGCCCTTCTCCTTCCGATGCGCCAAATCGAGTGTGTCGAGGTGCTGGTTCGAAGACGCGAGCGCTCCAGTCACATAGCTCTCCAAGAGGATCGAATGGCCGTTCAAAAGAGACCCTCTTGTTTCGCGAAGATCCTTCTGGCTCTCCTGAGTGTGCTTTGGTCCTCCAGCACGGGTGCGTCTGAAGCTCGGCGCTTTCCGAATATCCTGGTGATCTCGGTCGACACCCTTCGTTACGACCGCCTCTCCATCAGCGGCTATGAGCGCCCGACGAGCCCTCATATCGACAGTCTGTTGCGCAAGGGTGTGCGCTTCGAGCAGGCGCGCACGGTGGAGCCGTTGACGGCGCCGTCGATGGTCTCTGTCTTTACCTCCCTCTATCCCCACGACCATGGGGCATCCCGCAACGGCATCCGAATCCGTCCACAATTGCCTTCTTGGCCTCGGGCCTTGGCGGCAAGGGGTTATAAGACCGCGGCTTTTGTCGGCAACTGGACATTGCGCGACGAGCTGTTGGGTCTCGGTGAGCACTTCGAAACCTACCAGGAAGTCCTCAATAGGAAACGCTGGGGGCTTTTTCTCGGCGAAGCCACCGCGGGGGACCTCAATGAGCGATCCGTGGATTGGCTGGCCGGCCACCAAGCAAAAAATGGAGACTGGCCATTCTTACTCTGGGTTCACTACGTGGAGCCCCATGCGCCGTATCGGTTTCGGGCCAAGCTGGCGAAGCGATTGGGTATCAAAAGCCGGGACAAACGCAGTGACCGCTACGACACGGAGGTTGCGTTCGTCGACCGGGCCATTGGCGATTTGTTGACCGAGGTCTATATGCGGGTGCCGGCCCAGGATCTATTGGTCGTCTTCCTCAGCGATCACGGCGAAAGCCTCGGAGAGCACGGATATTGGGGGCACGGACGTAATCTCCATGAGCCCAGCCTTCGAATACCCATGGGTTTGACTTGGGAGGGCAAAATTCGCAGCGGGCGTGTTCTGAGGTCCCCGGCCTCGACCCTGGATCTAGGACCCACCCTTCTGGGTTTGATCGGCCTGCCGGTGCCTCAAGCCTTTCGAGGATTGGATTGGTCTCAGGGCCTTTTGGGCGAGGACGCGCCCGCGGCGATTTCGAGGACCACCTTCCATCAAGCCCACAAGGGAGCGGTCCAGAGGCGAAAGAACACTCAGGCGAGGAGGCTCGGGCTGCTGGCGGTGGGAACGGTGAAGGACGGGGACCACAAGGAAATCCTGCGGCTCAAGCAAGAAGATACGCCCCTCAAGTCGTTCGGTCTCAGCTCCGACCCCAAGGAGCTCAACAACACGGCCGACGGCTCCGAGCCGAGTGAGACGCTCACCGACTGGTTGAGCGAGGTACGTGCCGGTCTCGAGGCATCTGATGAGCTGCCTCCACCCTCCCTAGATGAAGAGAATCTCGAGCAGCTGAGGGCCCTCGGCTACATCGACTGAACCCGCCGCCTCAAATGAGATCCCGGCGCTGTTGAGGATTCGCGGTCGCAGCGGGAGCTCTTTTGCCCAGAGCCCCTTCTTCGACCGGTGAAATCGGCGGAGACAGGCAAAAGGCGCGATGATTTTGCATCGCGCCTAAAAATACCGTCCGGTCGGTTTCTGCTAATCGCCCTGAAAGTCAACAATGGATTTGGACAATACGCGTCCAGCACCTTGAGAATCGCAAAACCTCAGGGACAATAATGGTCAAGTTCGTGCCCTTGCACGTGGTGGATTGGGTTCTCTGATCCGAATTCTCTTTGTTGATTTTCCGAAAAAGGATTGGGCCATGGCCACTCTCCCTCATTTCGAACACTCTCGATCTGTTTCCTTTGCAGAATCCGGCGGCTATCCTTCGTGCCGCTGTCTAGGAAAAGCAGCTTTCCTAAACGGAAAATCAAGCCCACCGGGGGTGAGCTTGATGATCGATCCGATCGGCTGATCTGATCTTAGGCCATCGCGGTCGTCTGCGTGCGTTGCAGCGACTTGCGGGCCTTGTCGAGCACCATGCTGTTGAGCTTCCGCTCCTGCACCGCTCGGTGGAAGAGCTGCAGGGAGACGTAGGCTTCTCGGTGATGCTGTAGCGCGCTGAAGAGTGGCACCATGGAGGTCGCCAGATCTTCCAGATCGCCGAATCGATTCTGACGGTAGTAGAGCTGGGCGATGTCCAAGCAAACCAAAGCCGCGGTCACCGTGTCGTTGATGCGAGTGAAAGATTCGCGAGCTTCCACCAAGGCAGCCTCTGCCTGCTCGAATTGGCCACGGCCTCGAAGAATGACGCCTTCCAACCAGCGCAAACGGATCCGGTGGTAGCCCCTGCCGTATTTGGCCGACAGCTCGCGGGTCTGGGACAGCAGCTCCAGAGCCTGTGAGTAGCGTCCGGTTTCCGCGTAGGCGGTGACCAGATTGTGGAAGAGCGACAGCTTGATGAATCCGTCGGTTTGCTCGTTGATCGAGCCCTGCGCCTCTTCGAGGAACGGAATCGACGCCGCCGGATCACCCTCTTCATATCGGACCGTCGCTTTGGCGATGAGCACCGTGGCCATCAGATCCGTGCGATCTTGGCGACGGTAGAATTCCGAAGCCTGCTCCAGCAGATCCCAAGCCTCCATGAACCGCCGTTGGTCGCGGCGTAGGGACGCCTTGAAGAGGGCGATGTCTCCCTGGATGACCGGATCTCGATCCCCGAGCTGGAGGAAGCGCTCGGCGGTGTCGAAAGCCTGCTCGGCTCCGCGGTGGTCGTTGGCCAGGCAGCGAGCGCTTGCCAACCAAGCCCAACCCTGCGCCTTCAGGTTTGAAAGGTCTTGGGCTTTCAGGCTCGTGGAGTCCAAAACGTCGAGGGTCTTTAGGGCGAGATCCGCGACCTGAACACCGCGACGGGGCTCTTCGCGACCGATCAATCGGCTGCGAGTGCGCAAAAGGTGGAAGAGAGACGGGGTCGTCAGCCGCAGGTCGCGGACCAACGCACTCTGCTCGAGCCAGCTGTGCTTTTGCAGCTCATTCCAGATTTGATCCGCTTGCTCGGCATTCAGCTCTTGTTCGTTGAGCAATACCTCGAGCTTGGTTTTGGTCTCCCAGAGATCTACGGAGCCTTGATCGCCCGCCATTCCCATGGGGGGAGAAATCGACGCTGGGGACATGCCCGAGCCGACGGAGCCACCGGCGCTGTGGCCTGCGGGCGGAAGATCCGGTTCCGGATACATCTGGCGCAGGCGAGCGATGAGCGCATTCGCCTCGTCCAAGGAAAGCTCGCCGGCCAGGGCGCGGCGCAAGGTCTCGGTGCGCGCGGTCAGGCTCTCTTCCAGCTTCGGCGCGCTTTCGCCCATTTCTTTCCGCTGACGGGCCTTCTTGCGGTAAGAGGTCGGCCGTTGTCCGGACCAGCGGGAGAAGGCGCGGCTGAACACTTGGATGCTGGAATATCCGAGCAGCTCGGAAATCTGCCAAATCTTGAGGTTGGAGTCGCCCAGCAGCTTGCAGGCGGTTTCAAGCCGGCGGTCTTCAATATAGCCGTGGGGTGGGCGGCCCACTGCGGAGTGGAATTGGATCGGAACCGAGTTGTCCCGTACGCCACAATTTCGTTTGAGCTGATTTACATCCAATGCGGGGTCGAAGAGGTGCTCTTCGATGTAGGCCAGGAGGGGCTTCAAGCGCTGGGGAGCTTTGCTGTGATCGCTACGGATTCGTTCGACGGATTCCGCGGCCGCTGCCTCCAGAATTCGGTGGGTTTGTCCAGTCAGCATTTCCAGTGTCCTCTCACTAAAGTTCCCGGGTGTATTTCCACGGTATCTGGTTGCCTGGCTGAGACGCCGGAGTCTCGAAGCGGGCAGACCTGAGCTGAGGAGAACAGGATACGATTTGGGGTCGGATTAGCCGAGTTTTTTGCAAAAATCGACAAGATCGGACCTCAGAAAGAGGATCTTTGGGCTAAATGCGAAAAAATTGGACTGTATTGGTCAGTTGAACGCGATTTCCTTGGTCGTGCTCTCCGATCAAACCGTGTTGATCTATTACCTCAGACACGGGGTGATCGAGCTCGATTTCCCTCGGGGCTTGGTGGCTCCAGCCCACGAGCAGGCGCTGCCCCGAACGCTCGAAATCGAAGAGGTAAGTACCAGTAGGAGATGGGAGCCGGCTCTGTAGGACGCTGCCCCTCAGCTGCGAATTCAGCGTTTTGAGCGCGTAGTAGCTGGGTCTGCGCCTCAAGCCGGCGGCGCTGCCTTCGGGGTCCTGGGGGGCGATGAGGCCGTAGCCCCGAGCGATCATCTGCCACCAGTACACCCGTTCGGCCCCTCCTGAGGTCAGGGCGAGCAGGAAATAGCGGGCTAAAAATGTGGCCTGATCCTCTTCGCTGACGGAGACGGATTTTCCGGCAGGGGAATGGGGGCCTTCCCACAGTGGCCAATTTACCTCCGTAATCCAAGAGCGCCCGGCGCAGGCCCGGGAAGTCTCGGCGATGGCCTGGCACAGAAGAGCTTTGTCGACGGTATCGAAGCCCATCTGACGATTCTCCGGGGCGCCTCGACGATCGACGTACAACAGGCTGGCCAAGCCGTCGAAGCTGGGGCAGCTCGACAGATTCACCACGGAGGCGGTGGAGTAGAGCTCGAAATCGATCACCGCGGGGCCGAAGGTTTCGACCCCTGGGTAGCGACGGAGCACCTGATCGGCGCGCTGTGCGAGCTCGATGTACTCACCGTAGCGCCACACGCCCCATTTGCTGCGATTGATCGCTTGGCCGACTTGAAAGCATTTGCCGTAAGGGGTGAACAGCTCCGCAAGCTCTTCGATTCGGCTTTGCCAGAGCTTGGGGTCGCGAACCAAATCCCGGTTTTGTGGCAAGGCATAGGCCAAGTCGTATCCCTTGGAATGGAGCTCTCGGGCGAGCTGCAGCTCGTCGTCGTGCACCGCCTGCCAGGGGTGCAGACGCAAAAGGACGTTGCGCACGCCCAGGTCGTCGATGGCTTCCATGAGCTCTTCCGGGCCTTCCGGAAACGGGCGGACGCAAATGCCGACGCCGTCCCAGGGCAAGGGGCGGCTGTAGAGCCCCCTTTTAAGCTCTTTGTATCGCCGCCGGATCCGCGGCGCTGCCAAGGCGCAGATGGCGAGGTTTCGGAGGTGACTGGGTGCGTCCGCCAGCCGGACCTTGAGCTTGTCGAGCTTGCCCGCGTGTTGATGGGGTTGGTCCGAGAGGTAGTCCCAAACGATTTGGTCTCGTTTCGAAGCCCCTTCGGGCGCGTCGGGAATATGGACATGGGCTCGCCGAGGGGCGAAGAGCTGACCGATTCCTCGACCGACGCCTTTAAACGGTGCGCGGATGGTTTTCTTGCCCTCGATCTTGAATCGGAAGCCGTGATGGTAGAGGCGGTAGGCCCACCAGAGAGCGGCCGAGGCTCGGTCACCGTGGCGCAAGCGGTGGGAGCCGGCGGTGCCTCGGGCGGGGTCCCAACAAGCATATGCATCGACCATTCGTCGCTGTTGCTCGACTTGGTAGATGGTCAACCGACACAGATCTCGAACCCGTGTGGTCAAGCTCAGACCTTCCTTCTTGCGCCCTCGGTTGAGATCGATAATGGTGATTTGATCGATGCCGACGGACGTCTCTCCTTCCGGCACCAAGACATTGCCGATCGAGAGATCCCGATGGAAAAGCCCGGCTTCGTGCATCCTGCGCAGGGCGAAACCCAGGGATTCCAAAAAGAGGTCGTAGTCGAAGGCGGGGAATTGCTCGGCGAGCCGGCCCTCGTTGACGGCCCGGAAAATATAGCGAGCCTCGACCTGAGCCCCCAAGTGACGGGTGATGAAAAACGAAGGCCCGTCCGGCTCCTTGGACTCGACCAGAAGCAGCGGCTCGGCGGTAGGGATGCCCGCTTTGGAGAATTCCAGGGCCATTTGCCAGCTGCGTTCCGCTTTGCTGCCCTTGAGCCGCCGTTCCGCCTTTTTTTTCGTTCCGAGGTTGCGAAATTGTTTGACCACCACATCCACCGAGCCTTCTTCGGTGTCGAGCACGGAGCGGTACAAATAATTGCGCCCCCAGTGGATGGTTTCGGTGGCCGAGGCCGGATCCGTGAGGTGAGCTAAAGCGCTGTCGAGATCCTTGATGGCGATGCCGTGGGCGATCCGACCCCACCACAGATCCGTTTCAAACGGACGGGTTTCGGAGACCATCGGATCAAACCTCGAGGATGTCGAAATGCTCGTGGTGCAGCTCGGTGTCGCTCTGAATCAAGATTTCCACAGCCAGCTCCGACTCGAGCTCCCGCAGGATGGCTTGTTCTTGGCGCTGTAGGGCTCTGGCCACGTCTGGATGAACCCTCAGCATGATCTCCTGGCCTCGGTACCTCGAGCTGTGGGCGAGGATTTGCCGACGCAGGTTGAGGGCGATGGTCGAAAGGGATTTGATTCGACCGGTGCCGCGGCAATAGGTGCAGGGTTGGGTGAGCAGTCTTTCCAGACTGGGTCGGCTCCTTTTGCGGGTCAGCTCGACCAAGCCGAACTCGGAGATGTTCAAGACTTTATACTTCGCCCGGTCCTTGGACAGCTCGAGCTCCAGGGTCTCGAACACCTGTTGTTGATGCTCTTCCTCGATCATGTCGATCAAATCGATGACGATGATCCCGCCGAGATTTCGCAGACGGATCTGCCGGACGATTTCCCGCACCGCCTCGAGGTTGGTGGTGAGGACGGTGTCTTCCAGGTTCCGGCTGCCGACATAACGACCGGTATTGACGTCGATGGCGACCAGCGCCTCGGTCGGGTGGATGACGATATGGCCACCGGATTTGAGCCAAACCTTGGTCTTGAGGGCGGCTTCGATCTCGTCGTCGAGACCGAAGCGCTCGAAGAGGCCGCGGTTCTGGTGGTGGTGCAGCTTCACCCGGCTCAGCAGCGAGGGCTGGATTTGATCCACGAAATCCACGAGCCGTTCGTAGGTTTCCTCTCCATCCACCCAAATCACCGAATAATCCTCCGAGAGATAGTCCCGCGCGATTCTCAGCGCCAAGTCCAGATCTCGGTGAATCAGCGTTGGAGCAGCCACCCTCTCGCCACGGCTTTTGATGCGCTCCCACAGGCGGGTCAAGAAACCCAGATCATGCTCGAGCTCCTCGCGGCTGGAGTCAGCGCCGGCGGTCCGCACGATCAGCCCAGCCCCCGGTGGCTGAACCTCCTCCAGAAGCGATCGCAGCTGCTCCCGCTCTTCCTCGTCCTCGATTCGACGGGAAACGCCGAGGTGGGTGACGTTGGGCAGCAGCACCAGGGATCGACCGGGTAGGGTGATCTGGGTGCTCACCCGGGCGCCCTTATTCGGCATGGCGTCTTTGAGCACCTGGACCACCACCTCCTGGCCCGGCTTGAGCAGTTGGTCGATGGTGCGTTCTACCGGCTCCGGAGGAGCTTCAAGCTCGTCGTCGGCCGTGGAATCGGGAACATCCTCGTGGTGGTCGTCGTCGAAGGATAGCGACGGCTCCATCACCTCGCTGACGTATAGGAAGGCGTCTCGGTCGAGCCCGATATCGACGAAAGCCGCTTGCATGCCCGGCAGCACCCGATTGACCCGACCTTTGTAGATATTGCCGACGATTCCGAGATCGTGGTGCCGCTCAATGAACAGCTCGGTCAGCCGGTCTTGTTCGAGAATTGCGACCCGCGCTTCGTGGGGATCGCTCTCGATCAGCATCTTTTTTGTCATGGCACACATTCTATCGGTTGACGTAGCGTCGAAAATCGATGTTGAGAATCAAACCTGTGGCCATGAAATTCACGAGGGTGAAAGACCCGCCGTAGGACAGAAACGGCATGGGGATGCCGGTGATCGGCAACAGTCCCACAACCATGGAGGCGTTGTAAATGACGTGAAACGTGATGGTCGAGACCAAGCCGACCACCAACAAGATGCCCGCGCGATCTCTGCTGCGCGCTGCGATTCCCGCGGTCGAGGTGATGAACCCGCCGTATAGGGCCAAGACCACCAACACACCCGCGAAGCCCCATTCTTCGGCCAAAACCGCCATGATGAAGTCGGTATGGCGCGCCGGCAGGAATCGCAGCTGACTCTGGGTGCCCTGACCGTAACCCCTGCCGGTCCATTGCCCGGAGCCCACGGCGATCTTACTCTGTCTGACCTGATATCCGGCGCCCAAGGGATCTTTTTCCGGCGACAGAAAGCTGACGATCCGAGTCTTTTGATAGGGCTTCATGGCAAAGGTCCAAAGCCCCGCAGCGGAAACCAAGCCGATCAACGCGAAGGTCGCCAGCATTCTCGGTCGTACCCCGGCCACCAGAAGCATACCGGCCAGCATCGGCAGGTACATGGCCGCGGTGCCCAGATCCCGCTCGGCCGCGATCAGCACCACGGGAACCAGAACGATGAGGGCGGCGACGGAGATCTGCCGCAAGTCGAGAAAAGCCCGCCGCTGTCCGGCCAGGTATCGGGCCAGCATCAAGACCGTTGAAAGCTTGGCGAATTCAGATGGCTGACCGCCGAAGGGGCCGATGGCCAGCCAGCTCTTGGCACCCCCGCGGACCTCGCCGACAAAAAGCACCAAAACCAAAAGAGAAAGACCGAAAAGGTAGAGAGCGGGTGCCAGGTCCACAAGCTTCCGGTAGTCCAAGCGAAAGAGGACCGCCAGTGCCAGACAACCGACGACCACCCATACGATCTGCCGATAGGCATAGCTGGGCCCGAGCTCGGAGGCCGCGCTTCGCACCGTGGCCACGCCGATCATGGCGAGCGCCAAGGTCGCCAGCAAGGGCCCCCAGTTGACGTTGCCCAGGCGCCGGAGGCGCGACGGCTCGTCAGCCGGGGTGATGCGGCTGAAGGTTCCCGACAAACTCTTCATACATAGCCTTCGCAAGTGGGGCGGCGGCTTCGGAGCCGGCACCGCCGTGCTCGATGAAAACCACCACGGTCAGCTTGGGATCGTCGAACGGTCCAAAGGAGGCGAACCAGGCGTGATCTCGCTTCTCGGCTGCCAAATCCTCGTTCTTGGTCCAGGTCTCCTGTCGCACCACCTGCGCCGTGCCGGTTTTTCCGGCGATCTCGAATCCGTCGATAGAAGCCGATCGACCGGTGCCCTCGTCATTAACCACCGTCCACATGGCCTCGCGGGTCAGCTGGAGGCTGCGCGGTGAGATGCCGAGATCCTTGAGCTTTCCGGACGTCGGCCGCGATAGGAAGGTGGGGGTTACGAGCCGGCCGTTCATCGCTACCACCGAGGCCATAACGGCCACCTGCAAAGGCGTGACCAGAAGTGGACCTTGGCCCGTAGCGACCGAAATCGTCTCCCCTGGGAACCACTTGGTGCCGCGGGCTCGTCGGCTCCAGGCTCGGTCCGGCACCAAACCGGCCTTCTCTCCCGCCAAGTCGATCCCCGACTTGGATCCGAGGCCAAAGAGGCGCGAGTAGTGCGCGATGGTATCTACATCGAGCTTCTGGCCCAATTGATGAAAGTAGACGTTGCAGGAGTATTTGATGGCGTCATTGAGGTTGACCCAACCGTGACCCGCGGATTTCCAGCATCGATAACGGTGGTCGTTGATCATGGAGAAGCCGCGGCAGAATACCTTGTGGGAGGGATCGATCGCGGACTCTTCGAGGGCGGCGACGGCCATGACGATCTTGAATACGGAGCCCGGCGGGTAGGTATTCTGCAAGGCCCTATTCTGCAGCGGGTGGTAGGGGTCCTCGATCAGCCTGCGCCATTCCTCTTTTTGGATTCGGCGAGCGAATAAATTGGGATTGAAAGCGGGGGAGGACGCCATCGCCAAAATCTCGCCGGTGCGGGGGTCCATGGCGACAATCGAGCCGACCTTGCCCTCGAGCAGGCGTGCCGCCTGTTGCTGGAGATTGAGATCCAGACTGAGGGTCAGGTTTCGACCGGCTTCCGCGTCCCTGCGTCGATCGGTATCCTGATATTTCTCGATGGTTTGACCGCGGCTGTCGACCACCACCACCTGCTCGCCGTCGGCCCCACGGAGGAGCCTTTCGTGCTGAAGCTCAATGCCCTTCTTGCCGACCAAGTCTCCCGGCTTGTAGGAAGCCCGAGGGTCGGTGGCCGCTATCTGGAGCTCGCGCTCACCGACCTCGCCCAAATATCCCAGGATGTGCGACGTCTGATGGGCATACCGATACAGCCTGAGCTGGTTCGTGGCGACCTCGAATTCGGGGTATTCGAGGCGCTGCACCTCGAATCGGGCGAGCTCGGCAAGGCTGAGGTCTTCCGCCAGGGTGATGGGGCGAAATCTTGGGGTCGAGCGGTGGCTCTCCAGGATTTTTCGAAGCTCTTGGTCGGGGGTGCCGAGGATAGATACCACCAGCTCCAGGCTGCGATCCAGATCCTGGGCGCGGCTGCGATCCAACATCAAGGAGTAGCTGGGAACATTTTCCACCAACGGTTGGCCGTGGCGGTCGAAGATCAAACCACGAGATGCGTCGATTGCGCGTTTTCGCAGTCGGTTGTGATCAGCCAGCTCGCGATAGTAGGCGCCATTGGCCACTTGCACGGACCAATAGCCCGCAGCGATGAGCACTACCAGCACCTGGGCTAGGCGGCTCAAGACGTTGAGCCTCGATATCAGCTCAGCTCGATGGCGACGCAGCTCCATAGCTCAAGTCTCCAAACCTATTCGCTCGCCGATTCGCTCGAAAGCCCTATCAGGCTCAAGACGGGGTTCCCAGCCGTAGGCGTCGGCTGCGTTTTTCGCGCCGTCTACGCTCCCAAGCAAAGAATCGATTGGCGGCCAAGTAGACACCCATGGTCAACAAGCCCGTGACCATCATTTTGACAAAGGCGAATCCAGGATGGGGGATTTCGGCGGAGTCGATCAAGGAAAATTGCAGAGAAGCCAGGGTCGTCAGCTGAAACGCGCCGCCGAGGGCGGCCAGAACGGCAACCTGCAAGGGTTGTTGGATCAAGAACCGTTGTCGAATGGCCGAAACCGCATAGGCGACTAGGGTGTTGGCGAACCCGTGCAAACCGAAGAGCCCGCCGGTGAAAGCATCTTGGGTCAGGCCGACCACCGATCCCACCATGGCACTGGGAATCGGGTTGATACGCAGAGCTTGATAGATCACCAGCACTACGAACGGATCCAGGAGCTGAGGGGAATGCTCGTTGACGTGCAGGGCCAGTGTGTGGGTCGCTACGGCGAGCACCAATCCGAGAAGAAATCTAAGGGCGGTTGCCATCGGCGGAAGCCTCCTCGTCGAGTAGCTCACCTCGCACCGAAGCGGGTAGAGGCTCGTGGGGCAGGATATACACCTGATCCAGCAGTCCGAGGTCCACGGCCGGCTCCACCTCGATGCGATGGAAAAGAGCTTGAGTCGGCTCCACTCGGGTCACCACACCGATCGGTAGACCGCGGGGAAACACACCATCCAGCCCGGCGGTGACGACTCGATCACCTATTCGAACGTCGCTCCGGCTGGGGATGTTGTCGAGCAAGAGCCCCGAGGTCCCGGCCCCACGGGCCAGCCCTTGGCGGCGGGTGCGTTGAATCATGGCGCTGGCCGAAGCTGAGCGGTCGATCAACAATAGGACTTTGGCGTAACCGCCGGAAGATCCCAGCACTCGGCCCACGAGGCCCTGGTCCGTGACCACCGGTTGATTTCTCTCCGCTCGCTCTTTTCCGGTGTGGATGACCAGTGTGCGCAGCCAAGATCTCGGATCTGAAAAGACCACGTCTGCCACGAAGCTGACCTCGCCGGCCGCGCGGGTGTAGCTGGTGAGGCGGGCGAGTCGGTCGAGCTCCTCCTCGATGCCGTGAAGACGGGCCATTTCATATTGAGCCTCTTCCAGCTTCTGTCGAAGCTCTTCATTCTCTTGGCGTAGGGTGCCGACCCATTTTACCGAGTCGAAGAAGGAGGATATTCCCGAAGAGGTCGCCGCGGTGGCTCCGGCTACCGGTCCGAAGAGTCCCAGAATCCAGCGCTCGAAAGGCCCCCCGCGGGTTTTGGGGCTGGTCGAGAGCAAGAAGAGATGACCGAGCAATAAGAGGGCCAACAACAAGCGGTTCCAGCGTTCGCTCACCTCGACCCATTGCTCCAGGTTGTTGCCCGCCGGGCGGGCAGATCACGCTCAGCGCAAGGACACTTTGCGCAACAAATCCATGTCTTCCAATACACGACCCGTCCCCAGAACCACCGAGCAAAGAGGATCGTCTGCTTGCACCACCGGCAGGCCGGTTTCCTCGCGCAGCCGTTGATCCAGATTGCGGATCAGCGCCCCTCCACCGGAGAGCACGATTCCCTTATCCATGATGTCCGCGGACAGCTCGGGTGGGGTGCGCTCGAGGGCCTGACGAACGGCGTCGACCACTTGGGCGATCGGCTCGGCGAGCGCTTCCCGGACCTCGGAGTCGGTAATGACCAAGGTCTTCGGCACGCCTTCGATGAGGTCACGGCCTTTGATCTCCATTTCGAGATCGTCCTTGAGCGGGAAGGCCGAGCCCAGCTCTACTTTGATGCGCTCCGCCGTACGCTCACCGATCAGCAGATTGTGACGCCGCTTGAGGTAGTTGATGATCGCTTCGTCGAGCTCGTTACCGGCCACCTTCAAGGAGCGGCTGTAGACCGCGCCGGCCAGGGAGATCACCGCGATGTCGGTGGTGCCGCCGCCGATGTCGACGATCATATTGCCGGAAGGCTCGGTGATCGGCAGTCCCGCGCCGATCGCAGCCATCATGGCCTGCTCCACGAGATAGACCTCCGAGGCGCCCGCTTGCTCGGCCGAGTCGCGCACCGCTCGCTTTTCTACCGGCGTGATCTCCGAAGGCACGCCGATGACGATTCTCGGCCGCACCCACCGCCGGCCACCATGGGCCTTGGCGATGAAGTATTTGAGCATCTGCTCGGTGATGTCGAAATCGGCGATCACGCCATCCTTCATCGGGCGTACGGACTCGATATTGCCCGGGGTACGGCCCAACATCTCCTTGGCTTCATTGCCGACCGCTTCGATTTTGTTGGTGATCTTATTGATCACGACCACCGAGGGCTCGCGGACCACGATGCCGTCGTTACGGGTGAAGACGAGGGTGTTGGCGGTTCCGAGATCGATCGCAAGATCGTCGGAAAAAAGGCGAAGAACTGCGGGGAAAGGCATTTCGCTCCTTGATCAGCCGGAGCACCGGGAAGGTGGGGCCTGTATCTTTGAACGGGTAAGTGACGGGGCAAACAAACGGGAATCTGTAGGTGGAAATTCTACCGCCGGCGAATCCCAGGTCGATCACGCTTCAGCGCCGAGCCGCCGGATAAGCGCGCTCCGCGGCGCAGATGCTAGCGGATCGCGGGCCTGGAAACCAGCATCAATAGGCGCTATCGACGAAAACGCGCCGCTGCTCGCGAGCGGCATTGCCGGCCGCGTCGGTGGCGACGGCCGTGACGAAAACAAAGCCCTCCTCGTCGACCTGAATTCTTTCGTTGAAGGTGCCGTCGGGGTTGACCTCGGCTTCCTTGCCGTTGAGGCTCAGCGTCGCGCCGCTTTCGGTCCTGCCGTTGATGATCAACATGCGTCCGTAGGATTGCACGCTTTCGATTCTCAGGGGCGGTGCGGTCTTGTCGTCACCGGCCGAGCGTTGGGATCTGATCACTTGGAATGAGCGGGGTTGGCTCCAGGGGCCGCGGATGCCGTCGGAGCCTACTGCTGCGACTTGCCAGAAGAAGTCGCCCTCTCCCCGCAGTCCCAGGCGGGCGGAAGTCTTCGTCCGCTCGGGGTCGTCGATGATCAAGCTGGCAAAAAGCCGATTGCGAGAGACTTGTAGCGCATAACCGGAAGCGCCCGGAACCCCGCGCCAGGAAAGCCGAATCTCCTTGCTCGAGATGTCGAAGGCGCGATCGTTGGGCGGCAGCGCAAGCCGCGGTTTGCCGGGCAGGGAGGTCGGAGCCGAGAGCAGATCGCCGATTTGGGTCACTTGTTGCAGGGCGCCGAGGGTTTGGGACTGACCGTTCTGGGAGGTGACCTCCATGCCACCTTCGTAAACCGCCAGCAAAGACTCGTTGCGATCCCGGTCAAAGGAAACCATCGCTTCCGAAGAGCTTCGAATCCTGGCGTCGGACTTCGGGGTCTTCACCCGGCCGGTATTGGTTTCGGTGGAAAGCTCCACCCAACCGAACGCCATCTCTGCGACTTGCTCATTGCGTCCGAAGCGGTTGGTTTGCGACGACAAATGCACCATGGTGTTGGCCCGCAGAGTGTACTCGGAGCCGTCTGCGAAGCGAACACTGGCCGATGAGCCTGCGGAGGTTTTGACCCAGTCTCCGGGATTTAGGGTGTCTTTCTCGCCCGCCCGTTTCCAGGCGCCTCGCTCACCCCTGCGGTATTCCACGTTGCCTTGCACGTGGAGAAAAGTGCCTTGCTCTTCGAGCTTGCCCTGCTTTCGATCGAGGATCGTCTGAAGCTCCGTGAAGCTTTGGTCGGCCAAGTCGAGGGCTTCCCCGAAACGAGCCTCCTCGAAGGCTTGGCGACCTGCGTCGAGGCTCTCCCAGGCGGAGAAAAACTCTTTTCGCAGCTGGCGATAGTCGCTTCGATCCTCGATCTGACGTGCCAAGCTGCCGGCGTCCGCCAACCGTTTTTGGGCCCGCTCGGACTTGGTCCGCGTGTCCCATTGCTGATAAGCGAAGGCACCGCCGATCGCGCCGATGACCACCAAAAGAAGGGTCAAGGTGCGGCGAACGGACTCGACTGAGATGCTGTACCAGTCGCGGGTGGCTCTTCGGTTGGAACGGAGATCAGTGGCCATGTGGGTCGGGCTCGGTCGACCGACGAGAACGGTCGCTCATTCCGGATGAGGTTCGGCGTTGGGTGTCTTCTGGATCCGCTGACAATTGCTCGATGAGGATATCATAGGAAATCGGTCGAAACCCGCATATCCGCTTGCTCTGCGGGCCCTGGGGATGTAAAGTTTGCGGCCTTGCCCGTATTGGGTGGCCCGCCAGGGGTGCGCCCGGGCGCACCAGCTCCCAAGAATCCATAAGCGTCTAGAGTGAGGCCCGTTCTAGCGCGTCACCCAGCGAGCACAGCTCGAAGGGCCCGTTTTTACGAAGGAGAAGCAGTCATGGCCCTGAAATGGTTACGCGACCAAATGAAGTACCTGACCTGGGTCCTCTGGATCATCGTGGCAGCCTTCATTTTCGCGTTGTTCTTTGATTTCAGCTCCACCAATGTTCCCCAGGCCCAGAATGAGGTGGCGGCGACGGTTGGCTCGGAAAAAATCACCTACGTCGAGTTCCGGCGCCAGTACCAAAACCTGGAAGGCCGCTACCGGCAGATGTTCGGCGATCAATGGTCGAACGAAATGGCCGAGCAATTCAATCTGCCGAAACAGGCGTTGGATCAGCTGATCGACCGCCGCATCCGACTGATGGAAGCGGATGAGGTGGGTCTCGAGGTCACCGATTCCGAGGTCCAGAAGGCGATCATGGAGTTCCCCGTTTTCCAAGACGAGAACGGCGACTTCATCGGCCGCGAGAAGGTCCAGCAAGTGCTGCGCGCCAATCGGCTGACGGATGCCGGTTTTGCCGAGGATCTGCGGGACGACCTCTTGGTGGAAAAACTGAGTCGGGTGCTCTCCTCGACCTTGTACCTCTCCGACGAGGAAGTCCAAGAGGCCTATAAGAAAACGGTGGAGAAGGCCGATATCCAATTCGTGCAGATGACCACCGCCGCGCTGGGAGACACGGTCACCGCCACCGAGCAAGAGATCCAGGCCTACTTCGACGAGCACGCCACCGAATACGAGCTGCCGGAGCAGCGGGTGGTCGATTACATTTTGGTGGATACGGTCAAGATGCGCCGTGAGCTCGAAATCGCCGATGACGAGCTGAAGCAGTACTACGACGCCAACCCGGACGAGTTCACCCAGGAAGAGCAAGTGATGGCGCGTCACATTTTGATGCGCGCCAACGCCGACCGTGACGACGCCGCGACCGAGGCGGCTCTGGCGCAGGTCAAGACGCGGATTGAAGGCGGTGAGGACTTTGCGACCCTGGCCCGTGAGCTGTCGGACGACGAGGGATCGGCCCAGCGGGGCGGAAGCCTCGGATTCTTCAAACGGGGTGACATGGTCAAACCCTTTGAAGATGCCGCGTTCAACGCCCAGCCCGGAACCTTGGTTGGACCGGTCAAAACCAGCATCGGCTACCACCTCATCGAGGTGCAGCAGCATCGTCAAGGCGGCTTGCAGGATTTCGAGCAAACCCGGGGCATCATCCGCTCCAAGCTCTTGGGCCAGCGGGTCGATGAGATGGCGGAAGACAAAGTCAACGAGCTGGCCCAGAAGATCAAAGCCGAATCGCTGACCGAGACCGATCAGCTGAAGACCATGGCCGAGGAAGCCGGTGTGACCTTTGAGACCACGGAGCCGTTCGGCAAATCCGACGCGGTGGTCGGCATCGGGCGGGTGGCTCTTTTCGCCAACGCGGTATTCGATCTCAAAAGCGGCGAGATTTCCGATCCGGTGAAGGTTCCCCGCGGCTGGGCTATCGCCCGCTTGGCCGAGGTCAAAGAACCGCGAATCCCCGAGCTGGCGACGGTCGAGGATCAAGTTCGTCGCGCGGTGGTGACCGAAAAACAAAAAGAGCAGGCCCTGGAAAGTCTGCGGGAGGCCAAGGCCAAGATCGCCTCCGGTGACTCGGACTTCGCCACGGTCGCAGGTGAGCTGGGTCTCGAGGTCCAGACCAGCGGATCTTTCGGCTCCGACGGCAATGTGCCCGGTTTGGGGCGTAACCCCGAGGTTGTGCAAGCCGCCCTGTCGATGGAGGTCGGTGAGGTTTCCGAGCCACTGGCGACCGGCCAAGGCGCGGTGCTCTTCGAGGTGCTCGACCGGACGAAATTCGATCCCGCCGAGTTTGAGGAGCAGAAAGAAACGACCCGGACCGCCGAGACCAACCGCCGTTTGAGCCAAATGCTGAGCTCGGTGGTCGAGCAGCGGCGCCGGGATCTAGCGCCCAAATACGACGCCAGGGTGGTGAGGGATTTCGGCATTCAAGACGAAGGCTGATCCACAGCACTTTTCAACAACGGCCGGCTCTGCCGGCCGTTGTTGTATTTGCTGAGCCGAAGATGCCCGCCGATTTCAACGTCAACGCCGAGTGAGACCATGATTGGATTTCTTCGCGGTCGAGTGATTCGTTCCGAGCCCGACAAAGTGATTCTGGACGTGTCGGGGGTCGGCTACGAGATCCATGTTCCGGTGTCGACCTATTACGAGCTGGAGAAGGTGGACAGCGAAGACGCCCAGCTGTTCATCCATACCCATGTCCGTGAGGACGCCCTACAGCTCTTCGGCTTCTGGACCCATCGGGAAAAACAGCTGTTTCTGCGCTTGATTGCCGTGTCCGGGATCGGTCCGAGGTTGGCGCAGACCATTCTTTCGGGCATGCCGCCCGGAGAGCTCGCCGAAGCGTTGACCCAAGGTGATTTCCGCCGATTGACCAAGATCCCCGGGGTGGGTAAGAAGACCGCCGAGAGAATGGTGCTCGAGCTGCGCGACAAGGTCAGAGACCTGCTGAGCGGTGATACCGAGCCTGCCCCCGCCCGCGCCCAGGACGACGACTTGGTGCTGGCGCTGGTCAACCTGGGCTATAAAAAGGCCGATGTGGAAAAGGCCGTGTTGCGGGTGGAAGCGAGCAATCCGGAGCTGGCCTTTGCCGACAAGCTGCGGGCGAGTCTGCGTTTTCTTTCGAAAGTCTAGTTGGGCCGGCACCCTGCCTACCCGAGCGCCTAGGTCCCGGCTGGAAGGCCCAGGCTCGGATACAATCGACACGCCATGACCGACTTCGACCCCACCGATCTCGACGACCCACGCCTGGTATCCGGTGACGCGGATTTGGAAGACTTGGGCCATGACCCGGCTCTTCGCCCCCGCTCGTTGGACGAATATGTGGGCCAAAGTCGGATCATTCAGAACCTAAAGGTCTCGATTCGCGCCGCCAGGGAACGCGGCGAGAGCCTGGATCATGTGTTGTTGTTCGGGCCTCCGGGCCTGGGCAAGACCACCTTGGCCCACATCATCGCCCATGAGATGGGCACCCACGTGCGCACCACCGCAGGGCCGATCCTGGAGAAGGCCGGGGACCTCGCGGCGATCTTGACCAACCTCGAGCCCGGCGAGGTTCTCTTCATCGACGAGATTCATCGACTGGGCCCTACGGTGGAAGAGATCCTCTATCCCGCGGTAGAGGACTTCAAGCTGGATTTGGTCATCGGTCAGGGACCCGCAGCGCGCACCATGGAGATTCCGCTGCCCCGCTTCACTCTGGTAGGCGCCACCACCCGGGCGGGATTGATCACCAAACCCCTGCATGCCCGTTTCGGCATCGTGCACCGCCTCGATTTTTACTCCCCTGATGAGTTGGCCACGATTCTGCAACGCTCGGCCCGGCTCCTGGGGGTCGATATCGATGCCGGAGGTGCCCAAGAGCTGGCTCGTCGAAGCCGAGGCACACCCCGCATTGCGAACCGCCTTTTGAGGCGTGCTCGGGATTTCGCCCAGGTCAAAGCAGAGGGTCGTTTGGACGAGGATACCGCCCGGCGGGCTCTCAATCTCTTGGAAGTGGATGAGCTGGGCTTCGACGAAGTAGACCGCAAGGTTCTGGCGGTGTTGATCGAGCAATACGGAGGGGGCCCCGCAGGTATCCAGGCTTTGGCTGCGGCGGTTGGAGAGGACCGAGGCACCATCGAGGACCTTTATGAGCCGTTCCTGATCCAGGAGGGTTTTTTGAAGCGAACTCCGCGGGGTCGGGTCGCCACCCAGAGAGCCTATGAGCATCTCGGCCTACCGTTTCCGACCCGAGGCTCCCAAGCCGATCGCCAAAGAAGTCTTTTTTAGGCCGTCTCGGCCACATCTCTATTCAATAGCTTTCGCAAGGGAAAAAGTTTGCGTGCTGCAGCCTTGATCTTCAATCCCAAATCCGGTCGACAATTCGCGAGTCGAGTGGTGCCCCAATTGCTCGAGATCCTGGGTGGGGGCGGCTTCGACGTCGAGCCACGGCCCACGTCGTGTCCTGGAGACGCGACCCGCTTGGCGCGAATCGCGGCGGACGAGGGAAAGGAGGTCGTCTTCGCCCTCGGCGGCGACGGTACCTTGAGAGAAACCGCCGCCGGTTTGGTCGGCACCCACTCGGCTCTCGGCCCGTTGCCGGGAGGTACCGCAAACGTGCTGACCATCGCCTTGGACGTACCGAGAAAGCCTATTCTCGCGGCACGGGCATTGGTCGGGGGGAGCATCCGCTCCATGGATGTCGGCTTGGCCGGTGACGAGCCGTTTCTTATGATGGTCTCCGGCGGCTTGGACGCGGTGGTGATGTCCCAGCAGAGCTCGGAGCTGAAGCGTCGATTCGGAGCGGCGGCCATCGCCTTTTCGGGCATGGGCCATTGGTGGCGCTATGAATTTCCCGAGATTGAGCTGCGGCTGGACGGAAAGGTCGAGAGGGTCACCTTTTTCTCGGCGTCCAATATTCGACAATACGCCGGCCCGTTCCGATTGGCGCCCGAAGCCGACTACGCGGACGGCATGCTCGACGTGGTGCTATTTCGAGGCCGTGGCCGATGGTCGGTTCCGTCTTTCGCCATGTCCTTGACCCTGGGGCGGCATATTCGACGCCCGGATCTGGAGATTCGGAAAGTCTCCGAGCTGGAGGTCCTAGGGCCGCTGCCAAAGGGTTTACAAATCGATGGCGACGTCATCCCGGTGGAGCTGCCGATTCAGCTGGGAATCGCGAAAGGCGCCCTCAAGGTGCTGACGCCGAAGCCCGAGCAAGTCCCACTATAGAAAAGGGCCGATGGACTTTCGATCCACCGGCCCCGATACCAACTCGAACCGCCGTTTTCAGTTGCCTGCGTTGTAGGGCGGAATGTCGTTGTCGACGACCAAAGACGGATCTAGGTCGTCACAGGCACTGGTCAACGTGATCGACTGCAGGCCCACCTGGTAGAGACCGCTGGCGCTGTGGACCGCGGCCACGTAGGACTGAGCGAGCGTGCCGCTGCCGAAGTCCACGTCTCCGGTGATGCCGGCATCGTCGATATTCAGGTTGAGGAAGGCCCAGCCGAAGTCGTAAGGCACCGCGAGGTCACCTTCACCGAAGGGCACCCGTTGGGTTTCGAGCGGGAAGCAGGCCGGGTCGTCGGGGTTGGTGGGCGGTGAGATGATGATCTGGCCGGTACCGATACAGACTTGGACGGCATTTTCCTCTTCGTCGAAAGCGACCACCTCGGTCTCGTTGAGCGGTGCCCAATCGGGTCCCACACCACAGGTGTAGAAGCTCTCTGTGCTCGAGCTGGTGGAGTCGCGCCAAACCACCAGGTCGGTGCCGCCGTTGAATGGGCCACCGTTGAGATAGCGGACGGCGTGGGTGGTGCCCAAAGGCTCTCGATTGTCGAAACCGCCCGTGGCCGCGGTGTAGCGACCGTAGAAGGTGTATCCCGTGGGTGAGGTGCCGGAATCGAAATCATCGGATGCCTCGACATGAACCAGGTTTTCCCCGAAGGCGAAATTGTTGGGCGGATCGACGATGAAGAAATCACCCCAAAGCTGGTTGTCGTTGGTCGCCACCGGATTCAAGCCGCCGAAATAGCCGTCGTCACTGGGAAACTCAAGGGAGCATCGGCTGACGTCGTCGATGGTGATGTATCCCCGTGCGATTCCGTCGCCGTGGTCGTGACCCATGCAGAGCCCGCCACCCACCGCCACGGGCCGGCCGAGATGACCGTTGACCAGCCGATCCAAGGCGTCGCCGGTGATCACGGGATTGTTGAAGAAGGGAAAGATGTCCTCGCAGCCGTCGAAGCTGGCGTCCCACGCAGGATTCAAACCGTGAGGGCTGATGTCGTCGTCGGGGTCGCTCTGCAGATCGGCGGTAATCGGAATGTTGCCTTCCAGCACGTCTCGAATATTGACGGTGATGACGTCGTAGCCGGAGAGGTACATATCGAAATCCAGAGTCGGCTGAGACCAATCCGTCCAGAACGTCACATGCGCCAGGGTCGGCGTGGCCGACGCATTGTTCACCGAGAAGAGGGTGGTGACGCAATCCGGGTTTTCCAGGTCGACCTCAAAGTAGGGGAGCAGGAGCGTCGCTGCCGGCACGGCGTCCGTCGTGCACAGCTCGGCTCTGGCGATCGTGGGGAAGAGTGTCGACAAGAGAGTCGTCGACAGCAATGTGAGCAGAACTAGGAAGGGGCGCTTCATGGTCAAACCTCCAGATTAATTAATGCTAGTATAGCATAAAATCCAATCCGTTGTCGAGAGATCGTGTCTAGGCGAGCTTGTTGCGTGTAGAATTATAGACAAATGCAAAACAAAAGTCGCTCGGCCAGGAGGGTCGAGCGCGTCAGGCGATGTTCAAAGTCGGGTCAGGCGGTGCGCATGAAGTGCCAGCGAAGGTCCCTTGGAAAGCTTTGGAAGACCTCTGGATGAATCTGCGGTTGTAGCTCACGCATCAGGGATGCCAGGTGCCGACCCCGTGCCGCTTGCTCAATCGCATCCGCTGCATCACTGCCGGCGCGGCTGATATACGTCTGCCAAATCGCTTGGCGCGGCGACATCATGCTCATGGTGACGTTGGGCATTTTGGCCACACCCCGCTTGAGCACCGAAATCTTGCGTTTCAGCGATTTCTCGTCGTCCATCGGCTCCCGTTGCCAAGGGGTGTAGGGTTTCGGGATCAGGATGTTGCAGCCCAAGTGAACATTGCCGATTTTCCCGGTTTCGGAAGCTTTTTCGAGCATCAGCTCACGACATTGGCGCCCGAGCTCGAGAATTGCCTCGATATCTTCCATGGTTTCGGTGGGCAGACCGATGATGAAATACAGCTTCAGGGTCCTAAATCCATGGGCGAAGATCATTTTGACCTTCTCCAGAAGCACAGCATTCGGGATGGGTTTGTTCATCATCTGCCGCAACCGGTCGCTACCGGTCTCCGGGGCTAGGGTGATGGACCGGGCGCCGGATTCAAATAGCGGTGACAGCACTTCTTCCTTGACCGCGGGAATGCGAATGGAGGAGACCGATGAGCGAAATCCCATGCTCAGGGCTTCGTCGAGAATTCGGCCGATCTCCGGATGATCTCCCACAGCGGTAGCGAGGAAGCCGATTTGGTCCGTGAACGGCCGCGCTCGCTCGAAGGATTCCAGGATGTAGTCCGTCGGGTGCCATCGAAACTTTCCCATGCCGAAGGTTGCCCAACAATAGCGGCACTTCTCCGGGCAACCCCGGGACATCTCCACTAAGAACTTCTCCGAGAACTCGGTTTTCGGAGTGATGATGCAGCTCGTCGGCAGAAACCCGGGATCGCGCATCTGATCCGCTTGGATATCGACTTTGTGCAGCTTGGGCAGGGTGTCGTCGTTCTCCGGATCGTGACGGGCGGGCACATAGAATCCGGGTGTCTCGGCCAAGCGATCGAGCAGATCGTCTCGCGATAGGTCCTCTTCGAGCAGCGGTAGCATGGCGGGTAGCAGGTTCTCCGCCGCACCCATGGCGAACGCGTCCACGAAGGCGGACATCGGCAAGGGATTGATGGCGGCGCAGGAGCCGCCCATCACGATCAAAGGGTGCCAGGCATCTCGCTCAGAGCGCCGTAGGGGAATCTGGGAGCGATCCAGCATCCGCAGCAAATTGAGATAGTCCTCCTCGAAGGAGACCGAGAAAGCGACACAGGAAAAGTCGGAGAGGTGCCGACTGAGCTCCATGGAGCGTGGCGGGCCGCCGCCGTTGGTGAAGAACCGCTCTGCGGTCCAACCCGGCGCGTCGTGGATCAGCTCGTAAACCCTCTGGAATCCGAGGCTCGACATGCCGACTTCGTAGGTGTTGGCGTATGCCAATGCCAGCCGATGGGTGCCGTGGGCCGAAAAAGGCCGAACTGGCCGCTCGGCGGCTCGGTACGGAGCCCAATCCTGCTCTGAGTAGGCAGGGCGTTTATGATTCTTGCCTCGGCGCATGGCTGGTCTTTCTACGATTCGTGAGGAGACTTCGGAGGGGGGGTGGTCTATAGTCCACTGCGGATCATCGCCGCGAGGGTGATTTTACGCCGATGGGGTGTGGGAAGCCAGTCGCGGGGGCTGCTGCAAGCGGGCAAAATCCGATGTCAGCGGCCGGTTCTTCGACGAGGACACGGAATCGCCGACAAGGACACGGATGCTCGGAGACGGAATCGAACGGTGCGAGAGCGTGCCGCAAAGAGCAAGCGGGATAGAGGAAGCAGATGAGTCATTCGGTGAAAGCCTTCGCCCCTGCCACGGTATCGAATATTGCCTGTGGCTTCGACGTTCTGGGATTTGCCGTTGAGGGTCCCGGCGATGAGGTGATCGTCGAGACCCGTGAAACACCGGGCATCGAGATCCTCGAGATCACCGGAGACGAGGGACGCCTGCCTAAGGACGCCGAGCGAAATACAGCCGGTGTTGCGGTGCGCGAGCTTTTGGACCTTCACGGTCGCAGCAACGGTGTCTCGATCAAAATCCATAAGAAAATGCCTCTCTCCAGTGGTTTGGGCTCCTCCGCGGCGAGCGCGGTTGCGGCGGCGGCGGCCACCGCGGCGTTGCTCGATCTAGAGGTCGACCGCGAGACGTTGCTCCGTTGTGCCCTCGAGGGAGAGCGCGTGGCTTGCGGCAGCGCTCACCCGGACAATGCGACGCCGGCGCTTTACGGAGGTTTCGTGCTGATCCGGCCCGGTGAGCCGCACGACGTCGTAGAGCTGCCGGTGCCGCCGACTTTGACTTGTGCCTTGGTTCGTCCCCACGTGGAGGTCCAAACCCGGGCGGCCCGCACCGCTCTGGGGGATCAAGTGCCGTTGTCCGCGGCCGTCCAACAATGGGGCAACCTCGCAGCGTTGATCGCGGGTTTGTTCCGAGGCGATCTGGAGCTGATCTCGAGATCGCTACACGACAGTATTGCCGAGCAGAAGCGGGCTCATTTGGTGCCCGGCTTTCCCGAGGCTCAGGCGGCGGCGCTCAACGCCGGCGCGTTGGGTTGCAGCCTGTCGGGCTCAGGCCCTTCGATTTTCGCCCTTTGTGACGGCACGGCGCGAGCGGAGCAAGTCGCCGATTCCATGGTCGCCGCGGTGTCAGACCTCGGCCTGGGTGTCGACCGATTGGTGTCCTCGGTCGGCGCCCGAGGTGTCCGCGTCTTGCGGTGATCCTTTCCCACCGCTCGCCCGGTGGCGGGGGTGGATATGCCGGGCAAGCGAAAGGCGGGGGCATCCCCGCCTTTTGTGCCTTCTCAGAAGCATGCGATCAGCGGAGCGCTCTCTTCAGGTTTCGAGAAATGCCCGCAAACGGGTAGCCCGGCTCGGGTGGCGGAGCTTGCGAAGAGCTTTGGACTCGATCTGGCGAATGCGCTCGCGGGTCACGTTGAACGAACGTCCCACCTCTTCGAGGGTGTGCTCGGAGCCCTCGCCGACGCCGAAGCGCATGCGAAGCACCAGCTCCTCCCGGGGCGTAAGGGTCTTGAGCACGCGCGAGGTCGAATCTCGCAAGTTGGCATCGACCACCGCCTCGATGGGCGACACCGCGTTTTTGTCTTCGATGAAGTCGCCGAGGTGGGAATCTTCCTCCTCGCCGATCGGGGTCTCCAAAGAGATCGGCTCTTGGGCGATCTTCATGATCTTGCGGACCTTGGAAGCCGAGAGATCCATGCGCTCGCCGATCTCCTCGGCGGTGGGCTCGCGACCGAGCTCCTGCACCAACGAACGGCTGGTGCGGGTGAGCTTGTTGATGGTCTCGATCATGTGCACCGGGATACGAATCGTGCGGGCTTGATCGGCGATGGCGCGGGTGATCGCCTGGCGAATCCACCACGTGGCGTAGGTGGAGAATTTATAACCGCGACGGTATTCGAATTTCTCCACCGCTTTCATCAAGCCGATGTTGCCCTCCTGGATCAAGTCCAGGAATTGCAGACCGCGGTTGGTGTATTTCTTGGCGATCGACACCACCAAGCGAAGGTTGGCCACTATCAGCTGCTCTTTTGCTCGCTCGCATTCGGCCTCACCCTTACGGATCTTACCGATGGTCTTGGAGACATCTTCGTAGTTGGTGCCGTAGCGACCCTCGAGCTCCACCAATTTGGCTTGGTACTTCTCGATCCGCCGGGCTTGAAGGGAGCGCAGCTCTTCGTTCTTCTCTTTTTCGAGAGACCGTTTGGCGCGCCGGATGTCGTTCTTGAGCCGTGAGAACTCACGATGGATGTCGCGCAGCAGCTCCACCAACTGGTTGCGGGTCTGAACGCTGAAATCGATCGACCGGATGTCTTTGGCGATCTTCGCCAAGAGGCGGTCGACCTCACGCTCGATTTCGGCGTGTTTCGGGCCGTCCGACTCGAGGCCCTTCTGCTGCTCACGAAGGTTGCGGATTTCGGAGTCTTGCTCACCGATTCGCTCGAAGGTGGCGAGATTCTTTTTGATCCGATCGAGAGCCTTGGCGTCGAGAGTTTCGTCCGCGTCGTTGGCGATCAGCTCTCGAAGCACTTTCTTGTCCTTCTGAGCCAGCTCGTTGAGCCTGAGCAGCTCCCGCAAAACGAGCGGGTTCGAGCACAGCGCCTCGTAGATCATCCACTCACCGTTTTCGATCCGCTGGGCGATTTCGACCTCGCCTTCGCGGTCGAGCAAGGGGACCGTGCCCATCTCGCGCAAGTACATGCGGACCGGGTCGTTGGTCTTCTCCTGCTCGGTGAGAACGAATTCCTGGTTGTCGTCGTCCTTCTTATCGAAATCGCCGGTGGGCGTGGAATCGTCTTCTCGATTCTGGTAGCGCTCCGGGCGATTGATGATCAGGATGCTCAGCTCTTTGAGGCGATTGAACACCTCCTCGAGCTCCTCGTGCATGCTGACGACTTCCTCCGGCAACATCTCGTGGATCTCGTCGAAGAGCACATAGGTCTTGTCTTGACCGAGCTCAATGAGCTGCTTGACGGAGCTATATCTGTCTTCGACCGATGATGCGGCTTTCGAGACTGCCAATGGTTTCCTGCCTTCCTTAAACCTGGGATCCTAGCCGTAATTGCCGAGCCTGGGTGGGGTGAGCCCAATCTCGGAACCTTCGACTGAATGCCGCTAACTTTATTTCGGGGAGGCCGTCACGTAACGCGAGAGTGCTTATGAGCGTCGATGGGGCCAGATTTGGCCGGTCATCTGGGGGTGGCGGTGACGGCTCAATTGAGCCTTTTCTTCCAGCAGCTCGTCGATACGAGCCCGATCGCCCTGCTGTTGTGCTGATTGAATGTCTCGTTGAATCTCAGCTTGGCGTTGTTTGATCCAGCGGGCTCGGAGCCTGCCGAGGGTCGGGAGGAGATCTGCGGACTCCTCGGGGATCGATTCTTCTAACAGAAAACGCGCCACTGAGTCAAGGCCTTCGCTGTTGATCTCCTGAGCTTGAATGACCTCCCGTGCCGAGGGCACACGCCCCTCACTGTATAAAGCGCAAAAGACACTGAAAATATTCCGCATTTCTGAATTAAAAAAAGCGTTCGGCGGCGGGAGGTCTTCAAGGGGTGGGGTGGGGACGTCCGGAGACAGAAGCAGAGAGATGGCTTTTTCCTCTTCGCTACGGGTTTCCTGGCGCCGTTGCATGCCCTGGGAGAAGAGCTCCACGCCGTCGCGGCGCAGGAATACGGTCTCGGGAACCCCTAGACGTTGAGCTGCCCGACGGGCATAACCGGCGCGCACCAAATTCTGACGAATCGGCTGGAGCAGGTCGCGAATCTGGATGGCGGCTTTCTGTTGCGCCCGAGGATTGAGCTCCGCTCGATCGGGGATCAGCTCCTGGATGTGATCCCAAAGGGCGTCCTGCGCTTCCTCCACCAGCTGTTTCACGGTCTCCGGCCCGTCCTCCAACCGAATGGAATCCGGGTCGTGGCCGGGTGGGAAGGCGGCCTTTTTGATCCCCAGGCCCGCGCCCATCAAGACCGGTAGAGCCTTTGCAGCCGCTTTCTCTCCGGCTTCGTCGCCGTCGTAACCGAGGACCACCTCATCGGCGAAGCGTGCGATCAGCTTGGCTTGCTCGGGAGTCAACGCCGTTCCCATGGCGGCCACCGCCGTCGGCACACCGCTGGCGACCATGGCGATGACGTCGAAATAGCCTTCCACAAGCACCACCCGGCCTTGGTCCCGCACGGCTCTCTTGGCTTGGCTCAGCCCGTAGAGCAGGCTTCCTTTGTGAAAGGCAGCGGTTTCCGCTGAGTTGATGTACTTCGCTCGGTCGTCCCCGAGGGCTCTGCCGCCGAAGCCGACCAGCTTTCCGGTCGCGGAATGGATCGGAAACATCAGGCGATGACGGAATCGGTCGTAGAAACGATTGGTTTTCTCGCTGATCGCGATGAGCCCGGCGGCGGCGAGCGCCTCCTCCGAAAGCCGACCGCGCAATGCGGTGTGCAAGGCCTGCCAATCGTCGGGAGCGTAACCCAGGCCGTAGTCGCGGATCAGATCGTCGGGAATGCGTCGATTGGCGAGATATCCACGGGCGAAGTCGCTGCTTTGCAGATTCCGCCGAAAAAACGCCTGGGCGGCCTCGAGCGCGCTGCTGATGTCCGGGCCCTGCTGCTCCCTCGCCGGACCGTAGACCAGCTGGATGCCGTAGCGATGGGCGAGGGATTCGATCGCCGCCGGGAAGTCGTCACCGGTCAGCTCCATGTGCATTTTGATGGCGTCGCCGCCGACACCGCATCCGAAACAATGGTAGAGACCGAGATCCGGGTCGACGTGGAAGGACGGGGTCTTTTCCTTGTGGAACGGGCACAGGCCCTCGTATTTGCGCCCTCGGCGCTTCAGCGACGTGAAGTCGCCCGCCACATCGACGATATCCACCGTGGACTTGACCGCTTGCACGACCTCTGGGGTCAGCTGGGCTCTTCCTGGATTCACCGAGATGTCCTCATGATTCCATCCCTCTGCGAATGTTCTTCGAGCTCGTCCAAGGCGGTCTAACCCGCCAATCCGACGACGGTCGCACCGTCGCCGCCCTCATTGGCTTTTCCCGGCCGATGGGAGGCCACGGCGGGATGCCCGCTCAAATGATCGCGAACCGCGTCCCGCAATCGTCCGGAGCCGTGGCCATGGATGATGCGCACGGATCCGACCGACGCCAGCAGGGATTTGTCCAAAAATCGATCCAATCTCGCCAAGGCGGGCTCGACCCGTTGGCCGAGCAGGAAAAGCTCAGACTCCGGCGCCAGCTCGTCGACGTCCGAGCCTCCTTTCACCGGCTGCTCGCGAAAACGCTGTGCGGAAGCCCGGTGGGCCGCCCTTCGAGCCTCCTTTTGCTCACCCTCAGCCGACTCGGGATCTACCCCCACCAGCTCCTTCTCCTTGCACACTAGAGACTTGCCCTGCATGACCACGTGGGCTCGACCTCGCTCGAGCTTGTCCAAGGTGCCGATCCATCCCAGGCGTCGATGGCGTACCGGGCCTCCTACCTCGAGGGGTAGCTCCTGAATTTCCGGCTCCGGCTCGAGCTGTGGGGCCTGCTCGAAGAGCCTCTGGACCGCATGGGTGGCGACGCCTTTTCTGCGCCCCTGTTTTAGCTGTTCGGTGGCTTTCTCCACTTCGGCCCGCATGGACTCGAGCACCTCTCGGCGGAAGGTCTCGACTTGAGCTTTGAGCTTCTTGCCCACCGTGCGCTTCTCCTGCAGCAACTCGGCCTCTCGCTCGCCGAGCCTTCGTCGCAGCAGCTCGGCGTCCTTGACCTCGGTCTCCAAGCGAGCTTGAGCTTCGGCGAGCTCTTGTCGGTGTCGCTCGACCTCGGCCAGCAGCAGGCGGAGGTTACGGTGGTCGCTGCCCAGCAATTGCTCGGCACGGTCGAGCCACGAGCGGGGCAAGCCGAGCCGATGGGCCAGGGCGATGGCTTCGCTACCGCCGGGAGGGCCGGGCACGAGGCGGTAGGTGGGCTCGCCGGTTGACGAGTCGAATTGCATAGCGGCGCAAAAAGCACCCTCGGTTTCGAGAGCGGTGGCGGCCACCTGGCTCAGATGGGTGGTCACCAAAACCAGGCTGCGGCTGGACACCAGACCTTCCAGCAGCGACGACGAAAGGGCGGCCCCTTCTTCCGGATCCGTGCCCGACCCCAGCTCGTCCAGAAGCACGAGCGAGTCTCGCCCGGAAAGATCCCAAGCTTCCCGCAGACGAAGCAGCCGGCCGCTGAAGGTGGACCGATCCGCCAGCAGATCCTGGTCGTCGCCCACGGTGGCGACTAGGGCGTCGAGCACGGGCAAGCGGCTGCCGGCCGCGGCCGGAATGGGCAATCCACAGTGATGCATCAATGCCAAGAGGCCGGTGGTTTTGAGGGTGACGGTTTTGCCGCCGGCGTTCGGTCCGGTCAGAACCAGCGCCCGTTGCTGCGCGGACATCTCAACATCCAGGGGCACCACATCCCCGGTATGTCCTTCTTGGCCCAAGGTGTCGCGACGCAGGCCGGCAAATCGAGGGTCCAAGAGCGGGTGTTTGGCTTGTTTGAGGCTCAGATCGTGACGTCCGGCGAGCTCCGCCTGCCTGCCGTCACAGATCTCGGCAAATCGAGCCGCTGCCTGGTGGAGATCGAGCTCGCCGACACAGGCGGCATGGATTCTGATCGCCCCAATGTTGTCCTGTAGCTTGGAAAGCACCTCGGCAAAAATTCGGCGCTTTTCCGATTCTTCGTCCTCGACCGCCTGTTGCAGCTGGTTGTTGCCGTCCACGGACTCGAGGGGCTCGAAATAGAAGCTCTTTCCGCTGCCGGAGCGGCCGTGCACGAGCCCTGGAACCTTGCCGCGGGCTCCGGCTTGTAGCACCAGCACAAGCCGGCCGCCGCGCATAGGCACGGTCTCTTCGGAGAGGTGCTCACGGTGGACATCGACCAGGGAGTGCATCTGGTCGTAGATATTCTGTCGGACCGACCGAATGCGTCGTCGTAGCTCCGCTAAGCGAGGGGTCGCATCCTCTCGAATCTGGCCCCGGGCGTCGAAAGTACGTTCCAACAGGCGAAGCAGGTCGTCGACGTTGGGAACGTCTCGAGTCAGCTCCGTGAGGGCTGGAAAGGGGCTCTCCGACTCGGCAATGCGGCGGATCACCTGGCTGGAGCCCCGCAACAGGGCCGCGATTTCTACGAGATCTGTGCCTTCCAGTCGATGGGAGACGCCGGCCATGGCGTCAAGGACCGGCTGTACGGGCCGCTCTCTGGATGCCACGACGGATTGGCCCGCCATCAGGCGTCGGATTTCATCGAATCTGCGCCGTCGAGTGTCGAGGACCTTGCGGTCAGCGGTCGGACGCAAACCCAGAACTCGGCTCGACCCCAAGTCGGTGGCGGCTCCTTGGGCGATCAGGGCCAGCACGGCGGGCAGCTCCAGGGCCGTCTCAGTGGCTTTGGAGACCCTTAGGGGAAGCTCTTCGGTCGGCTCGAGAGCCCACTCCACCAAATCGGCGATTTCATCGTTGTTCAAGGTGGTTTCCATGCTGCACCGATCAAAAAGTTGACAAAGCAAAAGCGGGAACGGGTTTCCCCGCTCCCGCCGTCACTTCGATTCCGTGCCGAGATCGTTGCGATCCTGACCTTGAAGATCGCCTCAGGCGAGGCCCATCTTGCGCTCGTCGGCCAGCTTCCGGAGCATCTTCTTCTTGCCCTGCATCTGCTTGCGCTTACGCTTGATGGAGGGCTTCTCGTAATGCTGGCGTTTCTTGAGCTCAGTCAGGATGCCCGATTTCTCGCACTTACGTTTGAAGCGACGCAGGGCGTTCTCGAAGCTCTCTTCGTCGCGTACATGTACAACAGGCATCTGCGATCCTCTCGCTCTGACGGATAATTTTCGGTTCGGAATACTGCTCGCGGCCAAATTCGCCGGTGTGCATCCGGCGGTCCGGGCCTAAGCCTGAAGCATGCGGAAGCCCCGCGGCACACGAGGACCCCGGATTATGCACGATGAGGAATAAGAGGTCAAGGCTCTTTGGGCAAGAAAAATTCTCGAGGGAGAGCGGGTCGGCGGGGCGACGGAACGGAAAGAGCCACCCCGGGAGGTGGCTCTTGAAATCCGACGATGAGTCTCGCGCTCAGCCTTCGGAGCCCTCTTCGGTGGACTGGCCTTTGACGGCTTCGAAATCGGTGATCTCGACCACCCAATTTTCGCTGCCTTTGGGCTTCTGCCTGAAGTAAACGCCGGCTGCGCCTCCTCCGGCCTCGGGGTCCTTCGGGTAGAACCAACCGAGTCGAGCTTTTTCTGCAAAGTCCCGGACGTTGGTGTTTTTGACGGTACCGAGCAACGCCTGGACCTCGTCTTGGCTCATGCCTTTCTTGACCTGAGAGAAACGCTCTTCGTCCATGTAGCGCAAGGTCTCGGCCCGTTCCACCGCTGCCAGCAGCTTGGCGTTGCCTTCGTCGCTCATCAGAGCCTGGTTGTAGATGTCGATCGCCCGTTTATAGTCGCCACCTTTGTCGATGTATTCCTGGGCGTAAGAGATGTCGATATCGGCTTTCCAGTCGAAGGCCCGACGTTGCTCTGGGGTCAGCTCAGCGCCCTCTACCAGACCTGAGTTGTTGATGTATTCGATGAGCTTGCCGTAGAGCTCGTCGGTCTTAGAGGCGATATCGCTTCCCAGATCATCGATCTTCGCCTGCAGCTCCTCAGGGGTGGCGGTGGGCTCGGCCTCTCCTTCGGCTTCGGCCTCTCCTGTGGCTTCAGCGTCGCCTTCGTCGCTCTCGGCGGACATGGCCTTGAGCTGCCCTTTTAGCGTTTCGAGCTCGGCTTTGCTCTTGTCGAGCGCAGCACGCCGAGAGTCGATGTTGTTCCACAACTCGACGTTGGGATCGGCGGCCTCTTCTTGTGTGCCGCCGCATGCCACCAAAACCAGCAGCATCAACAGAACACTTCCGAGGGCAGTGCCTCGTTTTCTTTGCATGATCCTTCCTCCGGTGAGAATGGCTTATCGTAAGCTCTATGGAACCGGCAACGTACCATAGAGAATTGGTCGTCCACAAGCCAAGCCGCGCGCCTTACCCCAGGAGTGGGGAAAGGGTCTAAATACCGGTCGTTTAGGGGTTTTGGGCGGCTGTTGGCCTGTCCAGGCTTTCTTGACAGAGGATTCACCTTGCCAAATAATCGATGATCTTGATCCGACGCCCGAAACGCCCGGTTAGCCATCCCTGGAGGAGAAGATACGATGTCGGATGCGCAGCAGGCTGACACGCCGCTGTCCCAGAAAGTTCAGGATCTGGATCGCCAAATCTCGGCGAAAGTCGAGACCTTAATAAGAGGTGTCCATTCCCAGATCGGTGAGCGGGTACGTGCGGCTACCGACGATGTGGTGCGTTGGATCGAAGAGAACGCCCCAGAATTTCCTCAATCCCTATTGATCGAGTCGGATCTCACCGGTCTGCTCGGCTCGTCCGAATCACGGCAAAGCGAAGCCGCCGGACCCACACAGGGTTATGGAGCGTTGCTCGAAGCGGTTTCTCGTATCGACTCTGAAACCGGGCAAGCCCAAATCCTAACGGGCTTGTTGGAGGAGAGTCTTCACTTCTGCTCTCGCTCGGCGTTCTTCTTAATTCGCCAGAACCAAGTGCGGGGCTGGGCCGGAAAGGGCTTCGGCGAAGCCGACCAGCGGATCAGCGAAATCGAGGAAAAAGCGGATCAAGATCCCTGGTTGTCGGTGGTCGAGAAGAGCTCGTCTTTGGTGTGCTCCGATGAGCAGCTTGCCGGCATGGCCATCCGCACCAATACGTCGCCGGGCCAGGCTGCCGTGTTGGTCCCGTTCTCAATCCGGGGTCAGATCGCCGGAGTCTTCTACGCCGATCAAATGGAAGGCGGTCGTCCCGTCTCCGTTTCCGGATTGCAGCTGCTGGTGCACACTGCCGCCATGGCGCTCGAGACCGCGGCCGTCAGCCCTGGAATTTCGCCCTGCTTGAAATTGGAAGGCACTCTGCCGGAGCCCTCCGTGCCCGCGGACACGGACGCACCTTCCGCTGATGAGACGCCGGACGCTGAGCCCACCGAGGAGCCCGTAGCCGTCGAGGCTGAGCCGGAGCCCGAGGAGGTTTCTCTTGAGCCTGAAGAGGCTGAGGAGGCCGACCTCGAAGAGCCCGCGACCGCCGCGCTCGAGGCGAGCGAGGAAAGCCTGAGCAAGGAGGACCTCGAAACCACGGTCGTTCCGGCGATCAGCGACGAGCCGGAAGGCGCCGTCGATATCGGGGCCGAGGCCGCCTACGAAGCGCTGCCGACTTCAGAGCCGACGGTTGAGATGGACGCGCCGGCCCTCTCGTTGTCCACGCCCTCCGACTATCCTGTGGAGGAAGACGAAGCTTCATATTCGGAAGAGGATGATTCGGCGGAGGATCTGATCGAGCCGCCGTCGATGGACACCGCCGAGTTCGATAGGGTCGCGCTCGCTTACGAAGCTCCGGTGGCCCCTGAGCCGCCGATGGCGCCTGAGCCGCCTCCGGTCCTGGAAAGTGCGGAGACTCCTTCGGTTGAAGCACCCCCCGTTGTGGATTTCGGTGATGTCAGCCCACCGTCGGAGGAAGAGATCGCGCTCGAATCGGAACCCGAGCCCGAGCTTGAAGACACCAACGCTTGGGAGCTCGAAGCCGAAGAAGACGACGATGAGCCGACCCATGTGGGCATGGCCGCCAAAGTTGAGCCCCCGGCGGTCGAAACCGTCGACCCTGTGCCGTCGCCGCCATCATTGGAGATACCCGCTCCTCAGGCCCCGGCCGTCCCCGAAGTGGCCATGGGTGACATGCCGGTCGGCCAAGAAACAGTCCGTCTGCCGGTGGTTGCGCCTCCGGCCCCGTATCAGGACGAAGCCACGACGGATCCTGGGGACGAGACCTCTCCAGCGATGGGTGTCGGCTCTCCGGCCGAGCCCGCTCCTCAGGCCCCGGCCGCCCCCGAGCCGGCAGAAGAGGCTCCTCCAGCTGCACCGACGAGCTTTGCGGATCCACCGGCTGCTCCGACGAGCTTTGCGGATCCGATTCCGCCCGCAGCCCCGGTCGCTCCGACGAGCTTTGCGGATCCGATTCCGCCCGCGGCCCCCGCGGCACCGACGAGCTTCGCGGATCCCCCGCCGGCCGCCCCTCCTGTGGCACCGGCGGCCTTCAGCCCGCCTCCAGCTGAGAAACCAGCGGAGATTAAATCTTCCGGTAGCTCGGAGGTTAGGCCGCCTTCGGATCTCGAGGGGCCAGGGCTGGCCTTTGCCGCGGCCCCGGCCGCCGTTACGGAACCCGACGCCGCCAGCGAGGCGTTGCATGAGGAGGCGCGTCGCCTCGCACGTCTCTTGGTCAGCGAGATCAAGCTCTACAACGAAGACATCATTGAAGAAGGCCGACGAACGGGCAACATCTACGAGCGTCTAAAGGACGACATCGATCGCTCCCGGCAGATGTACGAGGAGCGGATCGATCCGCGCCTAGCGGACCAAGAGGACTACTTCTATCAAGAGCTGGTTCAGAGGTTGGCTGGCGGAGACGCCTCTTTGCTCGGTATGTAACAAATTGTCGAAGATACGGCGCCCCCATGGGTTGGCGCTCCTCGTGGTGGGTTTGGCCTTCCTGTTCTCCGGCTGTGCCTGCGAGTCGGGCCCACAAGCGTCTGAGCTGCATCGCGGGCCGGTGGTGGTCGTTACCGCCAGCGATCTCAGGGCCGACTTGGTAGGTTCCCTCGACGGCGAACCGGGCTGGACCCCCCAGCTCGATCGATTCGCCACGGAAGCCGGCTGGGTCGGCAGGGCCGTTGCCGCCTCGAGCTCGCCGGTTCCTGCTTTGGTCAGCCTCGCGACGGGCGTAGATCCTTGGCAACACGGAGTCCTGAGCCACCTCTTCTACCAGCGCCGATCCGACTTGCCGACGCTAGCGGAGGCGTTGGCCGAGCACGGCTTCAAATCACGTCTATATACCTTCCGGGACGGAACCGCCCAATTCGGTGGCTTCGACGGCTTCGACGAAGTCGTCACCCTGGGGGACGGCCGAGTGGCCTTGGATGCCCTTCGGCAGCTCAGCGGTGAGCCTGAGCTGATCTGGATTCATCTGCCGCTGGTGGGCTTCCCCTATCGTGATCGCCGCGGCAGGAATCCCGCCTTATCCGAGCTTCCCGAGCCGCCACGCCCGCAGCTGGCTCGGGTGGAGCTGCTGCCGTTCGCGGATCCCGGCAAACCGATTCCCGACGATCTAAAGGCGGCCGCCGAGCTGCTGTATCGCCACGAGGTGTCCTGGGTCGACCTTCAGATCGGTCGTTATCTGGATGCCCTTCGCTCAAGCGGGAAGATGGACCAAGCACTATTGGCCGTCACGGCGCTCCATGGCACCGAGCTGGGTGAGCACGGCCAGATGCTCTTTGCTCAGAACCTAGGTCGAGAATCGATTGAGGTTCCTCTGATGCTCCGTTGGCCCGGGGGGGAAGCTCGGACCATCGACGCCGGTCCTGGAGGCTCGGGACCGGTGGAGCTGGCCCGGCTCTGGTCGACGTTTGCCGATGAGCTCGGATTCCAGAGCTCACCCGTGCATTTACCCAGCCTTTATCAGCGTTCTCAATCCCCGGCCTTATCCTCCCTATTCCTTCACGATGCCACGAATCGGTTTGCGGTGGTGGTGCGAGAGGGTGGCGTCACATTCCAGGCCTCATTGAAGGTGCCGTTCGCTCGCCCAGAGCCTAAGTTCTTTGCCGCACAGGTCGCCGAAGCCGGCTGGATGTGGGATCCACGTCAAGGCATGGCGCAGGCGGTTCGACGTCGGTTGCAGAGGAGCTTCGAAACGACGCTGCCGTTCTCGGGGCTGAGCGAATCGAACGACGGAGCCGGCCCTTCGACCGAAATAGAGCTCGTCCGCTGGTTGGAAAACAGCGGGGCTGAGCCGGTGGAGGATCCGGAGCGGGCGGCCCGAATGGGAGAGCTGCTGGAGCGTCGCTGGCGTCGTTTCGTCGACCGAGAGCGATCGCCCAGGGAAGAGCGTCTCTACTGGTCCGACTGATCGATCTCCTCGCGCTGCCGTACCCTGCGATCTTGTTGTATACTCCCGGCCCCAGACGAAAGGGAATTTTGGGTCCATAGCTCAGCGGTTAGAGCGGCCGGCTCATAACCGGCTGGTCCTCGGTTCAAATCCGGGTGGACCCACTCATCAGATCCCAACCTCGGTCGAGCCCAGGGGCCCGGCCTTCGAGGAGCCCCGAATAGATGTCAGAGCTCGACTCGATAGTGTCCCTCCAGCAGACCCTGAGTGAGCTGGCCGCAGCTCGACAGCGGCTCGACGGAATTCCCGATTGGATGACGGAGCTTCACTCCGAATACAGCACCCGCAAAGCTGAAATCGACCAAGAAGAGCAAGTTGCCGAAGAGTCGGACAGGCTCCGCCGAGAAGCGGAGGCCGCCGTGGCCGACAGTCAAGAAAAGCTCAAGCACTACCAAGGTCAGGTCAGCCAAGTCACGACCCAGCGCGAGTACGGCGCTCTGCTCAAAGAAATCGATACCGTCAAAGAGAGCATCAAGACAGCCGAGGAACAGGCGATCACCTCGATCGAGAGCCACGAGCTGGCGCGCGAGAAATTGCAACAGCTGCAAGCGGATTTCGAAGATCTGGACCAACGTTACAAGGCCGAGCTGAGCAAATGGGAAGCCGAAAAGCCGGAGGTCGAAGCCAAAGCCGCCGAGCTCGAAGGCAAGGTCGACGAGCTCAAGTCCGGGCTTAGCCGGGGTGTGCTCTCCCTCTTCGAGCGCCTCTACGATCGCACCAACGGCGATGCTCTTGCCGAGGTCCACAAGCTCGCCAACGCCAAGGGCACGGCCATGTGGCATTGTGGAGCTTGTAGCTTCAACGTGCGTCCGATGATCGCCATGGAAGTGCGAGGCGGAAATATCCTGCACTGCGATTCGTGCAAACGCATCCTCTTCTGGATCGAGCCCGATCCAGAAGAAGAGGGCTGAGCCGCCGGCCGTAGCATCGATCCGGTAGCCGATCCGGATCCCTGTTGGATCTCTTATGGCCAACCCACCTGCTCTCGACCCGATAGAGTCGAATCTGGCTGCTATCCAGCAACGGATCGAGAGAGCCTGCGCGTCTTGTGGGCGAGAAAGCTCTGAAGTCAGCTTGGTCGCGGTCAGCAAAAGGCAGTCGGTGGAGAAGATCAGAGCCGCTGTTGCCGCCGGGCACCGCTGTTTCGGTGAGAACCAAGTTCAAGAAGCCGTCTCCAAAGCCGGGCAGCTGCCCGCGGACCTCGAATGGCACATGATCGGGCCGCTTCAAGGCAACAAAGTCAAGGCGGCGGCTCGCCTCTTCGACGTCGTGCACAGCCTGGACAGAGCCAGGATTGCCGGTCTGCTCAACAAGGAATTGACCAGTTTGGGTCGCCGGATCGATGTCTTTGTTCAGGTAAACATCGGAAACGAGGTTTCTAAACACGGCTATGCGGAGAGCTCCTTCGAGGCGGAGGCTCGGCCTCTGGTGGAGCACGAGCAGCTTCGCCTGGTGGGTCTGATGGCGATCCCGCCGTTTGAGGAGCGGCCGGCCGACGCCCGGCACTGGTTCCGAATGCTCCGTCTGCTCCGGGATCGGGTCGCAGGATGGTCGGAATGGTCGGAATTCCAGGGATATCTCTCCATGGGAATGAGCCACGACTTCGAAATTGCGATCGCGGAGGGAGCGACGCACATTCGAGTTGGGACCGACATTTTTGGATCCCGTCAGACCTGATCTTCTTCTCCCGTAGGCTCCGTCCGCTGAAAGCCTTTGTTTATCGAAATTTATGGTGATAAAGTGGTGGGCTCTGTCAACTGAGCCCAGTCCGTGGGCAAAGGTGGAGCCATGGCCATAACACCCCTCGATATCCGGAAAATGTCATTTGCGCGCAAGATGCGCGGGATTGACCCTGAAGAGGTGGAGAGATTCCTGGAGCTTGTCGCCGAGGAGCTGGCAGCGCGCCTCGCGGATCTGGCTCGCCTATCCCAAGAAAACCAGAATCTTCGACTGCGGCTGGACGAAGCCACACGGCGTCGCCAGGAGCTGCAGGAGTCCTTGCTACACGCCCAAAAATTGTCGAAAGATATTACCGACAATGCCCGTCGTGAAGCCCAGCTCGTGCTGCGGGAAGCGCAAGTCGCGGCCGATGACATGATCAATCAGGCGATCGAGCGCGCCAATAAAATCGATGGCAAGATTTCCGAGCTACGCACCGCCCGGCGGGATCTTCAGCTAAAGTTTAAAAACTCGTTGGATCTTTTCTCCCGGATCTTGGAAGCGGATGTCGACGACGAACGCTCCATGGCCATGATCCACACTTTGCCTCGGCGGCACAGCAGCGATGCTGGATGAGTGATCTTGGATGAAGCGTTCAAGTCGGGATACAGATCGCCTTTTCGTCGGCCGAGCCCCTGACGTTTTGACTGCGGGTGGTCGCTCCGCGCTGATTGAGAAGCTGCTGGAGGAGGGCGATTCGTCGGATTTGCGATATCTCGCCTCGACGGTGGGCGAGGAGGAGCTGGCGGGCTGGTTCGAATCCCAGGGCGGGCGTCGGCTGAGCTTCCGCAGCCGGGTTTTTTGGTCCTGGGTGCTCGACCGCCCGATTCCGGAGCCTCATCCCCTGACGGAGCAAATATGGCCCCTCTAAACGAGCCCGGAGGAGTGGGCAGATTGCTTCCCGCTTCGGCCGAGGTCTTGGGCAAATTAGCCGAGAGGCCATGGGCTACGGATTTTTATCTCGCCGGCTCCGCCGCGTTGACCGTTTACCTCGGGCACCGCGACGTGAGGGACCTCGACTTCATGGGGTATCCCCGTCTGACGAGCCCCGAGCGAAGAGATTTGCTTCAGGATCTGCTCGCTGTCGATCCGGGAATCCGGGTGGAAACCGCCCGCGACGGGTTCCTCTATATCCGCTTCCCAGAAGAAGAAGGTCAGGTGGCGGCTCGCTTTTTCTACTATCCGTATCCGCTGATAGATCCCGAAGAAGAGGTGGTGGGCATGGCCGTGGCATCGCCCATGGATCTGGCGTTGATGAAGCTCGGCGCGATCACCAGCCGGGGTAGCCGACGCGACTTCATCGATCTCTACCTGCTGAGCCGTGAGCTACCGTTGAAGGTCATGTTGGAGCGTTCGAGCGAGAAATTCGGCCATGTGCGCGACTTCCCCCTCCAGGCTCTGAAAGGCCTGGCCGATGTTGGACCGGCCGCCGCCGACCCGGTGCCGCCGAAGGGCGACGTCTGCGATTGGCGAGATGTGGAAGATTGGATCCAAACCGAGGTTCGAGACTTGGCTCGAGAGTGGGTGGGCCTGTAGGAGCTCGTCGGGTCAAGGCTGCTAATATCAGCCTGCCGATGAGCCAGCTCAACCCACCGTCAACGTCTTCGGGGTCTGTTTCCACCCTGAGCGACTTGGTCTTTCATGTCCGGGAAATCTCGGCTGCGCGGCCGGACTATCTCACCGTCCGCCACCGTGATCGGCGGGAATCGCAATCGGCTTCAGATTTTATCCGCGCCGTACATTCTCTGGCGGTGGCGCTCGAAGGGCAGGGGCTCGACCGCGGGCAGCGGGTCGCCATTTTTTCTGAAAACCGTCCGGAATGGCATGTCGTGGACTTCGCCTGTCACCTGCTGGGTGTGCCGACCGTGCCGATTTTCTCCCGCCTCAGCCGGGAGCAAGTAGCGTTTATCTTGCGCAATAGCGGGGTCGGCTGGGTGTTTTTCAGCGACTCCGCCAAGCTGGACGTCTTGAGCTCTCTGAAAGGGGCCTTGACTCAGCTGCCGGAGTTGGTGGCATTCGACGGTGATGCCAACCCGCCCGGAGGCCGCACCATCACGCGATTGATGGGCGATGGAGCAGCCCGTCTGGGTGAGATTCCCCTCGAGAGATTTCGAGGGCGAGTGGACGCCGAGGATTTGGCGAGCATCCTTTACACCAGCGGCACCACCGGTGACCCGAAGGGAGTTATGTTGAGTCACTCGAATTTTGTGACCAACATGATCTCCTGCAGCAAGCTTTTCGAGCTCAGCCCTGAAGATAGGGCGCTTTCGTTTTTACCTTTGTCTCACGTTTTCCAGCGAACGGTCGATCATCTTTGCTTCTTTCGCGGCGTGCATATCCACTACGTGCCCCGGCTCGACGATCTCTTGCCGTCCATGGCAGATGAGAAACCCACGGTTCTGGCTGCGGGTCCGGAGCTCTATCGTCGGTTGTACCGAATCGAGCTGGATCGGGTTGAAGCGCTACCTGTGTGGCGTCGCCGCCTTTTCGATTGGGCTTTGGACGCCGGCAAGCGGCATGCGGTGGCGGCTAGGGAGGGCTTTATCGGCCCGATTTCAGCGATCAAGAGAGGGTTGGCTCATCACGGGCCGCTGAAACCGGCGCGGGAGCTCCTTGGGGGGCGCTTGCAGTTTGCTATTTCCGGGGGAGCACCCTTGGACGAGGAAGTGGCAGAGTTTTTCGAAGCGGTGGGCGTGCCGATCTATCAAGGCTATGGTTTGACGGAAACATCGCCGGTGTTGGCGACCAACAGCCCGGATCACCAGCGGATCGGATCCGTCGGCAAGCCATTGTCCGAGGTGGAGCTGCGAATCGCCGAGGATGGCGAGATTCTGGTCCGCGGACCTGGGGTGATGCAGGGCTATTGGCAGAATCCCGCGGCGACCGCCGAGTCGATCAACGACTCCGGCTGGTTTCGCACCGGCGACCTGGGGCGCATGGACAAGAGCGGCTATGTCTTCGTGACGGATCGAAAGCGAGATCTCTTGACGCTCAGCAACGGAGAGCAGGTTGCACCTCGGCCGATCGAAGCGCTGTTGGTGGGAGGGCCGATCCTCCAGGCCGTCGTCGTCGGTGATGGCCGCCCATTCGCGGCGGCCTTGCTGGTTCCGAATCCGAGGCAGGCGGGAGCCGAGGGCGCGGAGATCTCGCAAGACCGCCTGAAAGAATTGGTGACCGAGCGCATTGATCGAGCGAACCTACAGCTTCCGGAAGCCATCCGAATCCAATGCTGGGCTTTCTTGGATTCAGAGCTGACCGTGGAAGCCGAAGAGCTGACGCCGACGCACCGACTTCGCCGACGAAAAATCAGCCAAACTCGTGCCAAGGACATAGCGGACCTCTATCGAAAGGGATAGAAGGCTCGTGGGTGATGGGTTACCAGGCCTCGCCCGTGGCCCGCTGGGCCACCTCGGCCGCCAGATCCCAATAAGCCTGAGCTCCAGTAGCCGATGCCGAGTGCTCAAACACGGTCTTGCCGTACCTCGGAGCCTCTGCCAGCGTGACGTTGACCCTAATCTCGGTTTTGAACAGCTTCTCACCGAGCTTGTTGCGCAGCTCACGAACAATGTGTGACGTCGAACGGATCCGGTAGTCCACCATGGTCAGGGCGATGCCCAACAAGGGCAACGCTTTGAGCACGTGGCGTTCGCGGATTTCTTCTACCGCGGAGAAGCAGCCGACCAGCCCCTCGAGGGCGAGATGCTGGGGCGTGACCGGGACCAAGAACGACGTCGCCGCCACCAGAGCCTGTTCGGTGACCCGGGTAATCGACGGCGGGCAGTCGAGAAAAATGAAGTCGTACGGCTCGTCGAGGGTCTTGAGGGCATGCCTGAGCCTATGGGGGTCCGCATCCTGCGCCAACTCCAGGTCGGTTTGGATAAGACCCATGGAAGCGGGGGCAAGATGCAACCCGTCGCTCCGTTTGCGGACAATGCTGGACATGGGCACAGAGCCCGACAACACCTCGGCTATCGACGGGGTCAGCTCCTCCCGATCGATGCCCAGGCTCAGAGAGGCCGAGGCCTGTTGGTCCAGATCCACGAGCAGTACATGAGCGCCGCCTTCGCAGAGCGCGGCAGCCAGGTTCACGGCAGTGGTCGTTTTGCCCACGCCACCTTTGTGGTTCATCAGCGCCAGAATCATTGTGGTCCTCCCGGGTTGTAGGACAAGCGTATCAGATACGAACAAAACCTATGGTGTTTTGCTCCCCCACGGGTGCTTCCTGGGCGTTTTTGCGGCAAATCGACGACGAAAACCGGGTAAATCGACGACCGTGCCGGGTCCCTCGCCGTCCATCTGCACGAAGGTGTCGAGATTCATGGTCTGATCCCGGGTTTGAATGGCCGGCCAAGGCGGAGGTGGTTGGATCCAAGAAAGTCCGCCTTCCGTCCTGCGGCACATATGGGAGCGATCACTGGCAAAAGAACGCCTGAATTCAACCGCGTCGATGATCCGAAATAGGGGCTGAAAATTGATGGGAAGCCGGGTAATACGGGGAAAAGTCGCGGCCAAATACTCCTCCGCAGCGAGAGGGAAACCCGCCGCGCTGTCCAGGTCGAGGATTTCGTGCGCGGGCTCGCTGAGCCTCTCGGCCGCGAGGATGACGTGGTAGTCCCAGATGACAGGATCTCCGTCCCGAGTGCCGGCTCGTTGATGCCAAAGCGCGCAAGTCCGGCTCGGATTGGAGATGAAGACCACATGGCAGACCCGTTGCTCGAGGGCCGGATGACCCGCGAGGCGCCATACGTTTTCCTCGCAATAGAAGGCCGCGTAGTCGCAATCCTCGCGCCGCACAGCCATGTCGCCGTCAGCCCAAAAGCTCGCGAACCAAAACGGTCATCTGGTCTGTGTCCACAAGAAACGTATCGTGTCCCACGTGGCTCGAGATCGGCCGCCAATAGCTCCGTTTGCCCGCGGTGATCAGGGCGTGGTGAAGCCATTCTTGCTCATCGATCGGTATCAGGCGGTCCTCATCGACACCGACGATCATCAGCTCGGCGCCCACGGGCTCGAGGGCGTCTTCGCGGGACGGATAGCCGCGCCAAATGTCGTGTAGGTCCATGGCCAAGGAGAGCGTGAGGTAGGCGTTGGCGTCAAACGCACCAAGGATCTTTTTGCCCTGATGATCGAGGTACGACTGCACGTCGAAGGTCAGGCCGGGCATAGACGGTTGTTGAATGGGTTGCCAACGGAACCGTTGGTTGAACTCGTCTCTGGATCGGTAGAAGAGAGTGCCAATTTCCCGCGCTAGACCCAGGCCTAGTCCAGGGCCGTCTCCCTCGTAGTTTCCGTGTTTGTACTCCGAATCCAACATGATCGCCCGGCGACCGAGGTGTCGAATAGCCGCTGTGTAGGGGCGGGTCCGATCGGTCGCGGAAGCGGAGAGAATCTTGCGAGCTCTGTCGGGGAAGCGAAGGGCAAGCTCTAGGGTCTCCATGCCACCCATGGAGCCGCCGATCGCCGCGTGCAGCTGAGTGATACCCAGGTGATCCAAGAGTCGAATCTGCACGGTGACGATGTCGCGGATAGAGACGACGGGAAAGTTTCCGAGATAGGGATTTCCCTTGACCGGATCGATGGATTTGGGGCCTGTGGTGCCATAGGAGCCGCCCAGAAGGGAGCTGCAAATGACGAAATACTTCTCCGTGTCCAACGCCCGCCTTGGCCCGATCATGTTTTCCCACCATCCGGGGGAGGGGTCGCTCTCGTGGGAGCCGGCATGGCTGTGGCCCGAGAAAGCGGGGCAAATCAAAACCGCGTTGTCCTTTTGCGAGCTCAATCGCCCCCACGTTTCGTAGGCGACCTCGATCCGTGGAAGGGTCCCGCCGAATTCGAGATCCAGAGGGGTTTCGTCTTGAAATAGGTGGGCACCCAGGGGCAAAGTCATCGGATTCTCCAGCATGGCTCGTGACCCTCGGAGCTTATCAAGGGCGGGGGACGCGTCCGTCACGGTTTCGTGGCGACACTGAAACAAGCTTGACAGCGAGAGGCGGGCTGCGTATCTTGACGACGATTCATCGCCGGACCGGTAGCTACCTCCACACGAAGTGAGGACCGGGCCAGGCTCATTCAGACGACTTTCGAGGCCAACCCATGATTCGCTACAGCGCTACCAAGAAGAAGCAGGTTAAGCGTGGGCCCATGTCGTCTGGAGGATCCCTGTTGCGCTGAATTCCTGCCCCGAGCAAGAGAGCAATACCCGGCCATCCAGACGAGGATGGCCGGTTTTGTTTTGGCCGGCTTCCCGTCTTTTGGTCTCCACGTCCAGATCCGTTGAAGAGCCCGCGTCGAAATCCGACGAGGGACTTCAGGAGGAGCCTAGCCATGAGCCTCATCGCGACCTCACCAGTTTCGCTGATCGACACCACCCTGCGGGAAGGCGAGCAATTCGCCGACGCTTTTTTCAGCCGTGAACAGAAAATCGACTTGGTCCGCTTGCTCGATGCATTCGGAGTCGAATACATCGAGCTGACCTCCCCGGCGGCGAGCCCCCGCAGCGCCGCAGATTGCCACGTGTTGGCGTCCCTTGGCCGCGAGGCCAAAATCCTGACCCACATCCGTTGCCACATGGATGATGCGCGGTTGGCGGTCGATTCCGGTGTCGACGGGGTCAATCTCATGTTCGGAACCAGCGAGCTGTTGCGCCGTCATTCCCACGGCAAGAATCTCGAGCAGATCCTGGAACGAGCCTTGGAAGTCATCGGCTTTTTGCGTGCTTCCGGCTTGGAGGTCCGTTTTAGCTCCGAGGACAGCTTTCGCTCGGATCTGGTGGATTTGCTCACCTTGTACCGAGCGGTGGATGCCGCGGGAGTGGATCGGGTCGGGGTCGCGGATACGGTGGGTGTGGCCCGGCCACAGCAAGTCTTCCAGCTGGTGAAGACCCTGCGCGGGGTGGTGGGTTGCGGCATCGAGTTTCATGGCCATGACGACACGGGCTGCGCCGTCGCCAACACCTTCTGCGCCCTCGAAGCCGGTGCCACCCATCTAGATGTTTCGGTGCTGGGCCTCGGAGAGCGCAACGGCATCGCTTCTTTGGAAGGCCTAGTGGCGCGTTTGTACGCGGTGGATCCCGGAGCCATTCGGGAACGCTATCGATTGCCTCTTCTGCCCGAGATCGTCGAATTCGTGGCCCAGGCGGTTGGGGTTCAAGTGCCCTTTAATGCTTGCATCACAGGCTCAGCCGCGTTCAGCCATCGGGCCGGCATCCACGTCAAGGCCTTGCTCGAGAACCCACGGGCTTACGAAATCCTAGACCCGGAAGATTTCGGGGTCAGCCGTCGGATCCAGATCGCCCACCACCTCACCGGCTGGAATGCGCTGCGCCACCGAGCCGGCGAGCTGGGGCTGGTGATCGATGATCGGCAGATCAAAACGGTGACCCGGAAAGTGAAAGCCCGAGCGGGCGACGCGCCGATTTCTCCCGACGAGGTCGACGCGTTGTTGCGCGCGGAATCCGCCCTTTCGGCGGGCGTCACCCTGGACACGGCCGTGGTCGAAGGGGGCCGACGATGAGCCCGGTTTCAAGATTCACCCCGAGCACCGGCAGGGTTCCGGCGGATGACGGCACGGCATGCACATTTGCCCAGAAGGCTTTGGCTCGCGCTGCCGGGTTGAGCGAGATGCCGGCCGTCGGCAGCATAGTGACCGCTCGCCCGGAGGTAGTGCTCAGCCACGACAACACGGCCGCGATCGTCGAAATTTGGCGACAGCTGGATCAAGCTCGAGTGGCGATCCCGGATCGTTTAGCCATCACCTTGGACCACGCAGTACCCGCACCGACACCACGTCATGCGGCAAACCATGCGGCCATCCGCCGCTTCGTCGCAGAGCAAGGGATTCGCCGCTTCTATGAAGCAGGGCGCGGCATCTGCCATCAGGTGCTGTCTGAAGAGGCCGAGGTCTCGCCCGGTGATCTCATTCTCGGCGCCGATAGCCACACCCCACACTTCGGTTGGCTCGGGGCCTTCGGCGCGGGCATCGGCAGAACGGAGGTGGCAGCGCTGTGGGCCACCGGCGAGCTGTGGCTGACGGTGCCAGACAGTCTCCGGGTGTGCATCGAGGGTGAGCTCAGCCCGTGGGTGTCCGCCAAGGACTTGGCGCTGACCTTGATCGGGCGAGAAGGGGCCGACGGCGCGCTCTATCGGTGTGTTGAGTTTTCCGGCGCCTGTGTCGATCGTCTCGGGCTTTCGGAGCGTATGGTCCTCGCCAACATGATGGCCGAATTCGGGGCCAAAGCGTCCTATCTGGCGCCCACCGGAGAGGTCTTCGAGTACCTTGCCGATCGAGTCGCCGCCCGGAAGGCACGGGAGAGCGGTTTTTCTGAGAGCGATATCGATTCCGAGAGGCAACACGTCCTGGAGAGGTTGCGGGAGCGGGCGCTCTATCCCGATCCAGGCGCTCCCGGGATGGAGATCCGGATCGATGCGAGCCGTGTGCAAGCCCAGGTCTCGTGCCCTCACACCGTGGATCGGACCATGGACGTTTCCCAGCTGGGACGAATTCCGGTGGATCAAGCCTTTTTGGGCACTTGCACCAACGGTCGACTGGAGGACTTGGAGCTGGCCCATCGAGTGCTCCGCGGTCGACGGTTGTCGAGCGGAACCCGTCTGCTGATCGTTCCCGCGTCGAGCCAGATCATGGCCGAAGCGGCGGAGCGCGGCTGGCTGGTGGATTTCGTTGCCGCCGGAGCCATGATCGGCACCCCGGGTTGTGGACCCTGCATGGGCAACCACATGGGGGTCTTGGCGGAAGGCGAGGTGTGTATCTCGAGCGCCAACCGGAATTTCCGCGGACGCATGGGCACCCGAGACGCCGAAATCTACTTGGCTTCTCCGGCGGTGGTAGCCGCCAGCGCCGTGGCTGGGCGTATTTGCTCCCCTGAGGAGGTGGTCCTATGAGCTGCTCGGCACCTGCGGAAATACTCATGGGTCGCGCCTGGAAATACGGCGACAACATCGATACGGACGTTATTTTTCCCGGCCGTTTCACCTACACGGCCAAGGGTCGGGAGGAGATTGCAGCCCATGCATTGGAAGATCTCGATCCGGAATTCGCCTCAGGGGTGCGCCCGGGGGACATCGTGCTCGGAGGGCGCAATTGGGGTTGCGGCTCGAGCCGCGAGCAGGCCGTGACCACTCTGCTCTACAACGGCATTCGGGTGGTGGTGGCCGTCAGCTTCGGACGAATCTTCTACCGCAATGCCATCAATCAGGGGCTGTGGGCGCTCACCGTGCCGCCCGAGGCGGTGGCCTCCGCACGCCACCATGGTGAGGTGGAGATCGACCTCGGAAGCGGTTTGCTTCGATCGTCAAGGGGGGAGACGCCTTTTCAGGCGCCGACCTCGGAGCTTCGGCGGATTGTCGAGGCGGGCGGTCTGATCCCCCATGTGCTCAGCCAACTCAAGGAGGCCGGGTCATGAGCCGACCGCTGAAGATCGCGTTGATTCCCGGCGACGGTATCGGCCCCCGAGGTGGTGGCGGCCTCGGCCCGGGTGCTTCGAGAGCTGCTGGGCCGGCGGGTGGAGCTGCCGAAGCTCGACGCCGGTTGGGGCGCGTTTCAGTCCACGGGCTCGGCGCTGCCCGAGGAAACCCTGGAGGCGCTGAAGCTCTGCGACGGAGCGGTCTTTGGGGCTGTGCAATCGCCCAGCGAGCGGGTAGCCGGCTACCGCAGCCCGATCGTCGCCATGCGAAAGCAGCTGGGGCTTTTCGCCAACGTCCGCCCCTTGGTGTCCGCACCGGTGAGCAGCAGCCGACAAGGGGTCGATATTTTGTTGGTGCGCGAAAATACGGAAGGCCTCTACTCCGGTAGAGAGCGGACGGAGCCCGGTGGCGAGGTGGCCGTGGCCGAGCGGGTCGTGTCGCGCCGAGCGAGTGAGCGAATTGCTCGCTTTGCCTTCGAGGCCGCGGTCCGTCGAGCCGGTCAGGGCTCCGTCGGCGCGGATCGGATGATGGGCCGGGTGACCATCGCTCATAAGGCCAACGTGTTGCGCGAAACAGACGGCCTCTTCCGGCGGACCTGTCTCGACGTCGCGCGGGAGTTTCTGCAGATCGAGGTCGAAGAGCAGTTGGTGGATTCGTTGGCCTATCGCCTCATCCTGGAGCCGGAGCGATACGACGTGATCGTCGCGCCGAATCTATACGGAGATATCTTGGCGGATGCGGGAGCTGCTCTGGTGGGCGGCCTGGGATTGGCGCCGAGCGCCAACGTCGGATTTCGTGACGGCACGCCGTGGGTGGTAGCAGAGCCGGTCCACGGTAGCGCTCCGGACATCGCGGGCCTCGGCGTCGCCAACCCGGTTGCCACCCTGCTGGCGACGGCTCTGCTGATGGACAGCCTGGAAGCTCAGGACCAAGCCGCAATGCTCCGTGGCGCTGTGGGCCGGGTATTGGCCGAGGGGCCTCGCACACCGGACCTGGGGGGCCGGGCCACCACCGAGCAGATCACCTCGGCTGTTGTCGAGCGTCTCGGCTCTGCTGAAACCGCCCGTCCGTCGCGGTGATAATCGAGCCCGCGTGGTGGACCGCCTGCTATGATGGCATCGAATAACGACCCTAGGAGGTTCCCCAGTGCGTCTGGTAACCCGCGGCGATCTAGATGGTTTGACTTGTGCCGTTCTCATTTGTCTCAATGAAAAAATCGACAGCATTATGCTGATCCACCCTCAGGACATCACTGAGGATCGGGTGGAGATCAAGGAAGGTGACATCATCGCCAACCTGCCGTATCACCCGAATTGCAGCAAATGGTTCGATCATCATCTGCACACCGCCACTCCGACCGTCAGGCCGCCGGACTTCGACGGCTCATTCGGCCAAGCGCCGTCAGCGGCTCGTCTGGTCTACGAGTATTACAACGGCGAGCAGACCATGGCAGATTTGGCGGAGCTGGTGACGGAGACCGATCGCCTCGACTCCGCCAACCTCACCCAACAGGACGTGTTGGATCCCCAGGGTTATATTCTGCTCGGCTTTACCATCGACGGCAGAACCGGGCTCGGCGCCTTTGAGCAGTACTTCCACGCGCTGACCGGTCTGTTGATGAAACGCACGCCATTGGACGAAATCTTGGCCCATCCGGAGGTCGCCCATCGGGTGGAGGTGCTGCGTCAGCAAGACACCGCTTTCCGCAAAACCCTTCAGAGCTACAGCCGTCAAGACGGCAACGTGGTGGTCACGGATCTTCGGGAGCTCGAGCACGTGCCCGTGGGCAATCGATTCCTGATCTACGCCTTGTACCCGCAGGTCAATGTGTCGGTGCGGCTGCAGTGGGGGCCCCAGAGGCAATTCCCGATCATGACCGTGGGCCACAGCATCTTCAACCGCACGTGCCAAACCAACGTCGGTGAGCTGGCGGCCCGTTACGGCGGCGGCGGTCATAAGGGAGCGGGAAGCATTCCGCTGATGGAAGATCCCGAGCAGCAGATCCAAATGATTGTCGGGGAGCTCAAGGCCAAGGGCTGAGCAGCCGACCTAACCCTTGGGTCGACGTCGCCGCGCGCCTCGGATGGCTTGAGCGGTGAGCGGGTCTTCGGGCCAGGCGTGCTTGGGGTATCTCCCGGCAAGCTCTTTGCGCACTTCCGGATAGGTGTTGCTCCAAAAGCTCGCCAAGTCCTGGGTGACCTGCTGGGGGCGCATATTCGGCGCCAGGAGATGCATCAGGATGGGGACCTTTCCGCGGGCGACGGTCGGCGTATCAGTCCACCCGAAGACTTCTTGAATTCGCACAGCCAAGACCGGCGGCTTACCGACTTCGTAATTTAGGCGAATGTGGCTGCCGCTGGGCACTGTGACCCGCTCCGGAGCGAGCTCGTCGAGGGCGCTCAGTTGGGGATAGTCGAGACTCCCTCGAAGCACGTCGAGCAGCGGTGCCCTGCGCAGCTCCGCGAATGAGCGACGCCCGACCACCCAATGGGGCAGCAGGGCGATCAAGTCGTCTCGATCAAAAGCCGGCAGGCCGAGCTCGGGTCGCCACTCCCCGAGGCATCTGACCCGGGTCAAGAATTCCGCGACTGTTGGATCGTCGAGAGCGAGGGCCCGGTCGAGGTCCTCGGCCGCTGCCTTTGCGAGCACCTCGGCCGCTCGGTCCGCTCCGGGATCGGTTTCGACCTCAGCGAGCACCAAATCGCGGTAGTAGGTCGTTCGAAATCCGACCACCCTCTGGCGCTCGGCGTCGAAGCGGGCCTCCTCCACGGTCTCGACGGGCTCCAGCCAGTCGGCCTCAACGGCCGAGGCCTGCCGCGCAAGACCGTCGCGATGGCTGCCTTTCGCGCCCTCGAGCTCGACACAAACGAAAAGCCGCGCCTCCTGGACGGTGCTCATCTCCGCCAAACGGATCCCTTTGCCTCCTACCATCAGGGCGCGACGTCGTCCGGGCTCACGGCGTCGGGCGACACGATCCGGATAGGCCGACAGAACACAACGTAAGAGAGCTTGATCCGGATCCTTGCCAGGGGAGATGCCGCTACCTGGCGATGCCGTCTTTTCGGGTGACCGCCCTAGACGTTTCTGAGCCACCTGTGCCAAACGGCGACCGACCCGCAACACATTACGAGCCCGACCGCGATCCACCGGGCCGAGCGCCGTCTCACCGTAACCGCTTCGCTCTTGCTCGAGGATGGCGTCGAGGCGATCGAGCAGATCGGAAGGGGAGGAGGCCATGGCCACCACCGGGCGATGGCTCGACGGCCGGAAGACCACGTCTCGCTCGGAGATTAGAGCGGCCAAGATCGACGCCTTTTCCAGCACTCCGCGGCGATGGCCTTCCACCACCAGCCGAGCAAGTCTCGGATGCACGGGCAGCCGGGCCATGGCGCGGCCCAGCCGAGTGGGCTCGATGCCCCCTTGATGTCGACGACAAGCTCCCAAATCCACCAAAAGCTCGATCGAGCGTTGCAGCGAGCGTTCCGGCGGCGGCTCAAACCAGGGGAATTGATCGAGGCGGGTTTCACCCCAAGCGGTCAGCTCCAGGGCCGCGGCAGCGAGGTCGACGCGCTGAACCTCCGGCAGCTCGTGCTCTTGTAGAGAGCGGTGGTCGTGCTCGGTCCACAGCCGCAAACAAAAGCCCTGTTCCTGACGTCCCGCGCGACCCTTCCGCTGCTCGGCGGAAGCGAGGCTGATGCGCCCGAGCTCCAGGCGATCGAGACCGTGGGCGGGGTCGAATCTCAGGGTCCGGACCTTGCCGCTGTCGATCACCCCCGTGACGCCATCGATGGTAATGGACGTTTCAGCGACGTTGGTGGCCAGAATGACCCGCCGCTTGCTCGAGGGTCGGAGCACCGCGTCTTGTTGCTCGGGAGGTAGATCCCCGTAGAGCGTTTCGATGTGGAAGCCGTGCTTTCGTGCGTCCGGCTCGAGGTGCTCTCGGCATCGGCGGATCTCACCCACACCGGGCAGGAAGACCAGCAGATCGCCACGGGTACGCGGCAGGGTGGCGAGCACTCCCTCGCGCACGAGGATCGGCAGGCTGCGGGCGTCCGGTCGTGGCAGGTAGGTCGTTTCGACCGGGAATAATCTGCCGTCGCTCGAAAAGGAAGCGCATTCGGCGTCGCCTCCCAACCAAGCCACCAACGGGTCGGGATCCAGCGTCGCCGACATCACCACGATTCTGAGGTCCGGGCGGGCCTCGACCTGTACCTTTCGGCTCATGGCCAGGCTCAAGTCGGAGTGCAGGTTGCGTTCGTGAAATTCGTCGAAGATCAGGCAGTCTACGGACTCCAAAAAGGGATCCCCTTGGAGCATCTGCACCAAGATGCCTTCGGTGACCACAAGAATCCGGGTGCTCTCGCCGAATCGCCGATCGAAACGCACTTGATATCCCACGGTCTCGCCCAAGGGGCAGCCCAGCTGCTCGGCCATGCGACGAGCGGCGGCCCGAGCCGCTACTCGACGCGGCTCCAACATCACGATCCGTCCAGAGCCCATCTGGGAATTCAAGATGGCCGGTGGCACTCGGGTGGTCTTGCCGGCGCCGGTGGCCGCCCTCAAGACCAGATTGTGCTTTTCCTTCAACCCGGCAACCAAGTCGGGAAGCAGGCCATCGATCGGCAACGATTCGCTCAAGGTCTAGAGATGCCCAGCTTGATCATGCGCGAGCGCAGGGTGTTGGGGTGGATTCCGAGGATTTTCGCGGCCCCGGCCGCGCCGTCGATTTGGCCCTCGGTGTGCTCCAGAACGCGTCGGATATGGCGGCGATCCACTTCGTCCAGAGTGGTCAAACCGTCGGGCTTCTGGGGAAGGGCTCGGGGAATCGGCAGGGCAGGATTGAGCTCGTCGATCCGTCCGTCGGCGGAAAGGATCGCCGCGCGCTCCAACACGTTCAGCAGCTCGCGTACGTTTCCGGGCCAGGCGTGGCCGGTGAGCCGCTCGATCGCGGAATCGGTCAAGGTCAGGGACTCCTTGCCGATGTTGCGGGCGATATGGGGCAGGGCGCACTGACCGATGACCGCGATGTCTTCCGTCCGTTCGCGCAAAGGCGGAACATGAATCGGGAAGACATTTAGGCGGTAGAAAAGATCTGCTCGGAATCGTCCGGCTTGGACCTCCGCCTCGAGATGCCTATTGGTGGCGGCAAGCCATCGAATATCCACTTGGATCGCGCGGCTCGAGCCGACCCTTTCGAATTCCTGCTCTTGCAAGGCGCGCAGCAGCTTGACCTGGGTGTCGAGGGGTAGCTCACCGATCTCGTCGAGAAAGAGGGTGCCGCCGTCCGCCAGCTCGAAGCGACCGATGCGTCTTTCGGAAGCCCCGGTAAACGCACCCTTCTCGTGGCCGAAAAGCTCGCTCTCCACCAATCCCGCCGAAATCGCGCCACAGTTGACCTTGACCATCGGGCGGTCGTGGCGGCGGCTGCGTTGGTGAATGGTTCGGGCGACGAGCTCCTTGCCGGTGCCGGTTTCGCCTTCGATCAGCACGGAAGCTTCGGTGGCCGCCACCTGGTCGATCTGCTCGAGCACTCTGCGAGTCGCCTCGCTGCGACCGACAATTCCACCGCAGTCGACGTTTTCGGCGAGCTCGTCCTGAAGCGACCGATTTTCGGCTTCGAGCCGACGAACGGCGTTCAGCAGCTGATTCGCGCGCTCCGATCCGAGCTCCGCGGTCAGGCGTTCTGTGTCGAGGAAGGGAAGAAGGTCGTCGGACATGGGGTTGGGGTTGGATCAGAGGTCAAAGAAAAAAGCTCCACGCGAGCGCGGAGCCTGAAGCTTAACAGCCGGCCCTTGGAGGGCAAGAGGATCGAGGTGAGATGATCAGACGGAAGCAGCGGGGAAAAGCTCTTTGAGCTCGCCGATGGAAGGATTGCCATAGAAGCTACCGTCAACCTCAAAGGTCGGTACCACGTGTTTGCCGGCGTTGTGCCGAGCCACGATGTCCGCTGCTTCTGGGGTCTTTTCAATATCGACCTCGGTGTATTCGACACCACGAGACTTGAGAAACGCCTTGGCCCGATGGCAATCCGGGCACCAGGTGGTGGAGTAGACGGTCGGGGCGCTTTTCGTGCTCATACGTGGGGTCCTCTATCTATGGTCTGCGGTATTAAGATTTCCATGTCCAGGCTTCATGTCCGTTAGCCTTGGCGGATACAAGAGCAAGCCCTATGCCGGCTTCTGGAGAATGCTCGAGCTGACGGCACGTGGTGGCGGAGAACCCTCAGCCCACGGCCATATTCGACCGTCCATCGTCATGGCCGATCCAGCTCAGCGGGGTCGATGCTTTGGGGATTCTGCTGCGGCGACCACGAGATATCGTGAGAGCCCACGAGATATCGTGAGAGATGCTCGGTCGTAGCGTAAGGTGGCGGCTCATCGGGTCGTGCTAGGAATGCCCCGGGGGCGCAGCTCACCGGAGCAGATCCGCCGTTCACCGCGAGAGACCAACTTTTGAGCCGTCGAGGGCGTAAGCTCGTGCATCTGATGGACGACGCCCGAGGAGGCAGCGATGAGAAGACGAAAAGAGAGATCGGAGCAGATCAGCGGTGGGCTGGTTTTGGTCTTGATAGGTGTCGGTGCTTGGGCCGTCCAATCCGATGCGATGAGCTTCCGTGAGGTGCTGAGCTTTTGGCCGGTGCTGATTCTGATCCACGGGGTCGAGAAAGTGTTGGCCGGCAGAATGGCCTGGGGTCTCTTCTCCGTAGCCCTCGGTGCGGTGCTCTTTGTGGAAGAGTGGCGTGAATACGTTGTGCACGACGGCTGGCCATTGCTGCTGATCGTGATCGGGCTAGGGATGACCCTTGAGGCCTTTAAGCCCAAGACAGCGGGATCGAAAGCCACCATCGTGGCGCGAGGAGACGGAGGGTGACTACACAACGAGAGGTTTCTAGGTCACGGCTTTTCTTGGGGTTGACGCTGATCACCATCGGCTCGGTCTACAGCTTGGATCAGCTGGATTACGTCGACGCGACCGAGCTTTGGGACTGGGCGCCGTTGGCATTGGTGGTACTAGGTGTGTCCAAAAGCCTCACACCAATCAGTTCCACGGGTCGTCTGATCGGTGCCTTCATCGCCTCTGTGGGTCTATTTCTCTTGGCGGGAAATCTCGGCTTGACGAGCCTCGGCCTTTGGAATTTGTGGCCCCTGCTGCCGATCTTCATCGGTATTCGTCTCATCCTCGGGACGGAACGCATCCAAACCGTGGAAGGCTTTCACACGGTGAGCTCTTTCACCATGATGGGCGGCCTGGTGCGTAGCAACAATTCCGCGCATTTTCGGGGAGGAGACCTAGTGGCCTTCATGGGCGGCTCGGAGCTCGATCTGCGCCAAGCCAAGATCACGGAAAACCCGGCGGTCATCGACGCCATCGCGGTCTGGGGGGGCATCGACATCAAGGTGCCGGAGGATTGGAGGGTGAGGATCGAAGGAGTGCCCCTCTTGGGTGCCTTCGAGGACGACACCGATCCAGAGCCGCTGGACGAGCCCTCAGAGCACGGAGCCCTGCCTGCATCCCAAACCCAAGAGCTGGTGGTGAAGGGCTTCGCGGTGATGGGCGGAGTTGCCGTCGGCAACTGATGCATCCATTCCTGGTCCATCGGCGATGGTTGGCGCTCTACCTGCTGTTCTTTCTTCAAGCGGGCGTGGTTCTCGCCGAAATCCTCCTCGGAACCGAAAAGAGCCTGCGGGGCTCGCTTTGGACGCTGCTCCTACCACTGCTTCTGCTGCACGCCTTCAGCTGTCTGGCGTCATGGTATTTGTGTCGAGCGATTCCCCTCGGCAAAGTGGGGATCGGTGGTGTGTTGGCCGCCCAGGCGGGATCCGGATTGCTGGCGAGCACGGCCTTGGTCGGGGTGGGTTGGGTCGCAGGGCCGTACCTCGGCGCTCCAGTCGCTCGACTGTTTCACCAGGGGGTCGTGCTGGTTCTGGTCTTCGCGTTCTTCCTCTACTCGTTGATGGTGGTGCTGCACTATTTGTTCCTGGCTCTCGAAACCTCGACCAAAGCGGAAGCTGCTGCATTGGAGGCGCGGATCCTGGCCAGGGAGGCGGAGCTTCAATCCCTGAGGACCCAGCTCGATCCACATTTCCTTTTCAATTGTCTGAATTCCATCAGCGCTTTGGTCACCACCGATCCCAAGCAGGCTCGCGAAATGTGCGGCCGCCTGGCCCTCTTCTTTCGGCGCACCTTGGACTTGGGGGCCCAGGAGCTTGTGCCGCTTTCCGCGGAAGTGGAGCTGGCGCGCGACTATTTGGCGATCGAAGAAGCTAGATTCGGGGATCGGTTGCGGTACGAGCTGAAGGTTGGGCCCGGGGCTTCCGACCGATGGATGCCACCGTTGATCTTGCAGCCGTTGTTGGAAAATGCAGTTCGTCACGGCATAGGTCATTTGCTCGAAGGGGGCGAGATCGGGGTCGAGGTGTCGTGGCAACGGGAGGGTCTGATCCTGCGGGTCGAGAATCCTTGTGATCCCGACCGACCGAGGTCCCGTGGGGCGGGGGTCGGCTTGGCCAATGTTCGACAGCGGCTCCAGGCGATCTACGGGGCGAAATCGAAGGTCAGGGTTCGTGACGGCGGGGATCGATTCGAGGTCGTGGTTCGAGTGCCCGGGCAGATCTCCGCCTTGGCTGAGCCTCGGACCCAACTCGCCGCCGCGGTCGGCCCAGACAGTAGACACCTCCACGAAAGCCGGAAAAGCCATGAGCAAGAATGATCCCAAGATGAAAGTCATCGTCGTCGACGACGAGTCCCCTGCACGTCAGCTGATGCGCGAGCTGCTCAGCGAGCATCGAGATATAGAAGTCGTTGCCGAGTGTGCCAACGGATTCGAAGCGGTCAAGGCCGTTGCCGAGCTGAGCCCCGACCTGATTTTCCTGGACATCCAAATGCCGAAGCTCGACGGCTTTGAGGTGGTGGAGCTGCTGGACGATCCGGTACCGGCGATCATCTTCGTTACCGCCTACGACGCTTATGCCCTGAAAGCGTTCGAGATCCACGCGCTCGACTATTTGCTCAAGCCGATCTCCGCGCAACGTCTTGCCGATGCTTTAGATCAAGCCCGCGCTCGATCGAGCCCACCGGTTTCACCGCCGAAAGACTTGGCCCGGGCACGCGATACGGATCGGCCCTTGGATCGGATCTTGGTCCGAGACGGTAGCCGTGTGCATGTGGTGCCCGCCCACAGGATCGACTACATCGAGGCCCAAGACGACGTGGTCGTGGTGGTCAGCGGAGATCTGAGGCTGCGCAAAGCTCAGCGTCTGGGCGATCTCGAGAAAGCCCTGGATTCCAATCGTTTCCTCAGGGTCCATCGCTCGTATCTTCTGAATCTGGACCGCATCGATCGCATCGAGCTCTACGCCAAAGACAGTCGAATCGCCATATTGCGTGACGGCACCCGCTTGCCCGTCAGCCGTTCCGGATACTCGCGGCTTAGGGAACGCCTTTGATGCTCAGCTAAGAAGAGCTTTTGATCCGCAGCCGCGCGAGGATGCGCTCGCGGAGCTCGCCCGGTGCGCTCTCGCGGACGCAGCGTTCCCGGACGATGGTCACGATCTTACGGGTGTGCTCGGCCTTTTCGGCGCAACGGGGGCAGATAGAAACGTGGCGCCGAATGGCCAGCATCAGGTCTTGGCCGGCTGCGTCCTCACCGAAGAGGACGATGAATTCCTCTTTGATTTTCTTGCAGCTCATGATGGATCGGCTTCGGTGTCGTCGTCACGGGTTCGCATTTTCGAAGGCTCGTTGCCTTCACGCATATAGCCGTGATTTCGGGCATATTCGAGCAAGGTCTTTTCGAGCTGGCGGCGGCCTCGATAGAGGCGGCTCATCACCGTTCCCACGGGCACGTCGAGAATTTCGGCCGTCTCTTTGTAGGAGAAGCCTTCGAGGTCCACCAGCAGGATGACCATCCGATAGTCTTCCCTCAGGGAGTCGAGGGCCGCCTGGACGTCCTCATCGAGAACGTCGTCTAGGATGACCTGCTCCGGATCCTTGATCTTCGGGCTCGCGTCCTCGCTGACGATCGATTCGAAGGAGTCCTCGATGTCGGAGAACGCGCTTTGAGGCGGCTGATTTTGCTTCTTCCGGTAGTTGTTGATGAAGGTGTTCTTCATGATCCGGAAGAGCCAGGCCTTTAGGTTGGTGCCTTTCTCGAATTTGTCGTAGTACTTATAGGCCTTGAGATAGGTCTCTTGCACCAAATCCTGAGCGTCCTCGGCGTTGCGCGTCAGACGATAGGCCATGTTGTAGAGGGAATCCAGGAAAGGGATCGCAGCGGTTTCGAAATCCCACGATTCCAACGGTATGGCCGCCGAGTCGGAGTTGGGTTGGGTGATGGCGTTGGTATCCATGGTCAAGGACGAACCGGTCTTCGGCAGGCCGGTCTTTGACAAGGTGCTTGTCGCCAAGCCGGGCTGCGGAACGGTTAGCATTCCTACTCTACCTTCCTCCGGCATCCCTGTCACGGACCTCTCGGCCGCGATCACACCGAAAAATGGAGGCGCAAAACCTCTCGTTGATTGCGTTGATGAGGTGTTTAACATGGCATTGTTCGCGATAGTCACAAAGTCGGCTCAGAAGGGTTGCCTGGCCAGTAGTTCTGATGCACAATATCGCCGTTCGCGCGAGGACCTGCCTGTACGAGCCCCATGTCACCCTCACCCAATTCGAAGAAAGATGCCTCACGGCTTCGTGGTGTAGGTCTAGGGGTCGAGCTGGCGGCGGCTCTCATCGGTTTTGCGCTCCTGGGGCTGTGGATCGATCAGAAGTACGGAACAGGACCATGGGCGGTCTCGATTTGCGTCGTTCTCGGATGTGTCGGCGGTTTTTACAACTTCATTCGGTCGTCGATGCGCATGATGGGCGCACCCCCTTATTCTCGGCACGGTGCCAAAGAAGATGAGCACAGCCAAAACTAGCGCCGAGAGGGACAAACCCAGCATCGGAACGATTTATTCCCGTTTCCTAATCTTCTCATTGGGCAGCCTGGCACTCATTGGAGCGCTGGGATTCATTCCGACACAACGATGGGTCGGCGAGAACGCGTCTCTCATTGTGGTCGTGGCCCTGGTGGTTGCATGGATCGCCTCTTTGGTGGGAACGATTCCCATCGTGTTGGCACGAGATAAGAGCCCCCTGGACGCGATGCCCGCGCAATTCGGGGCCATGGCGATCCGGTTGGTGGCCATTCTGGTGATCGGGATGTCCGTCGCCTGGAGTGGCTGGTTTGAAACGAAACCTTTCCTGATTTGGCTGGTGATCGGCCACATCACGATGTTGGTAACGGATACGCACCTCGCGCGGTCGGTGGTACTGAAATCCACGAAGCGTGAGACCGAAGGAGCCCTGGAGGAGCGATGATTTTCCAAGCTTCGGGTGATAACCCGCTCAGTCATGTGGTCCCGCACCCGATCAAACAGGTGCCGATGGACCTGGGCACCCTTTTGACTCCAAAGGGTGTGGTGACGATTCTGAGCGATCAGATTGTGATCATGATCCTCGGCGCCATCTTGTTGTGCCTGGTTTTCCCGGCTCTCGCCCGCAAGCGCCAAGGGGCACAAGGCACGGCTGCTCTGGTGCCGAAGGGTTTTGCGGCCTTCGTCGAGATGGTCTGCGAGTACTGGCGTAAAGAGGTGGCAGAGCCTCATCTGGGTGAGCACGCCGACAAGTTCATCAAATTCATCTGGTCGGCCTTCTTTTTTGTGCTGACCATGAATCTCCTCGGGCTGTTGCCCTTGGGGACCATCACACCGGTGTTCACCGGGCTGCATATCGGCGGCACGCCGACCGGCAATATTTGGGTCACCTCCACATTGGCCATCATGACCATGTTCTTGATGGTGATCAACGGATTGCGCTACGGCGGTAAGGCTTATTTGGCCCACTTCTCGCCGGGCCCGATCTGGATGGCTCCGTTGATGATCCCTGTGGAGATCATGGGCCTATTCGCCAAGATTTTCGCCCTGGCCGTTCGTCTATTCGCCAACATGGTCGCCGGCCACGTGCTCTTGGCTGTGTTGTTGATGATGATCCTGATGTCCGGCCAAGCGCTCGGCGCGGCGGTCGGCGGGGGTATCGGCTTGGTGCTGGTGTTGGCCGGTGTCGCGGTCAATATGTTGGAGATCTTCGTCGCCTTCTTGCAGGCGTTCATCTTCACCTACCTGACCACCCTCTTCATCGGCATGTCGGTAAACGTGCACCACGAAGAGCATCACTGATCCGGGAGTCCGGAACGATTTGACGTTAGAAGTTGTAGGCCGAATCGGCCGGCGGCTCTCCACTAAGCCTCATGTGGAGGGGCGGTTTAAAAAAGAAGTCACACGGCGGCGAAGGTCGCCGATTCGAGAGGCTAAGAAAGGACCAAGTAGAAATGAACAAGAAGCTCGCTAAGTTGTCGCTGATGATGATGGTCGTGGGTTTTGCCCTGATGATCGCTCCGGCCGCTTTCGCCGCTGACGGTGCCGCTGCTGCCGGCGCTCTCGGCAAGCTCGGTGGTCCGATCGGTGCCGGTTTGGCCGTGATCGGTGGTGGTTTGGGTATCGGTCGTATCGGTGGCAGCGCCACCGAGGCGATGGCTCGTCAGCCCGAGATGGCTGGTCAGATCTCCACCGCGATGCTGATCACCGCCGCCATGATCGAGGCCGGTCTGCTGTTCGCCGTCATCGTCGGTCTTCTGGCCTCCCTCTGATCCACCTCGGTGAATCAGCGCGGATTCGGGGTGCCTTGAGCGCCCCGACTCCGCTGAAACTTTCAAGCTGAATCTTTCAGAAAACAGGGGCGCCGGCCGTTGAGGTCGCGCGTAACACCGGGATGGTTGGACGTATGCAACAGATAAAACATCGAGCTTTCGCCGTGGCGATGCTCGCGTTCGCGGCTTTCCCGGCTCTGGCAGCCGGGGGCGGTGAAGGCGAGAGCAACATCTTCGCCGGTGACGTGGGAAACGTCTTCTGGACGCTCGTCACCTTTGGTCTGGTGCTTTTTGTCCTCGGCAAATTCGTTTGGGGTCCATTGACCGACATGATTCAGAAGCGCGAAGACTTCATTCGCGAATCTTTGGATCAAGCGAAGAGCGATCGGGAGTCGGCGGAAGCCCGTCTCACCGAGCTTGAGAAACGGCTCAACGACGCCCGCGCCGAAGCCACGGCGATCGTCGAGGAAGGCCGCCGCGATGCTGAGGTCGTGCGCCAGAAGATCGAAGCCGACGCTAAGGCCGAGGCCGAGAAGATGGTCGAGCGCGCCAAGCGTGAGATCGGAATTGCCCGCGAGACCGCGGTCAAAGAGCTTTATGAGCTGTCGGGAAATCTGGCGGCGGAGATTGCCGGTCGGATCGTCGGCCGCGAGCTCCAAGCCAAGGATCACGAGAACCTGATTTCCGAGGCTCTGGACGAGCTTCAGGGAAAAGCCAATTGATCGACGTCGGCGCGGGGTGCTGAGCCGCGTGCCGAAGATCGGGATGGAATCATGGCGAAGGTCAACGACAAAGAATTAGCGGTCGCTCGCGTCTACAGTCGGGCGATGCTGGACCTGGCCGAGTCTAAAGGCCAGGCGGACGAGGTCTTGGACGAGCTTCGGTGGTTGGCGGGTCAAGCCGACCAGAACGAAGGTTTGCTCCACTTCTTGTCGAGCCCGATGATCGACCCGGAACAACGGGCCGAGTCGATCGACAAGATGTTCCGCGGCAAGCTGAGCGATGTGCTCGTCGACTCCTTGCAGGTGGTCAATCGCAAGGGCCGGCTCGGTCTCTTGCCGACCATCGCAGAGACCTACCGCCAAGACCACCGTGATCTTCGGGGCCGAGTGGATGTCTACGTGGAGACGGCGGTGCCGCTCTCCGAGGCACTCCGCGAACGGCTTCGTTCCACGGTCTCGAAGTATGTGGGGGGCGAGCCCAGCCTGCATGAGAACGTGGACGAATCGTTGATCGGCGGCATCGTGTTGCGGATCGGCGATGAGAAAGTAGACGCCAGCGTCAAGAATGAGGTTCGGAAGTATCGCAGTCTGCTGCTCGATTTGGCGGAACGCGAGATTTTGGGCGACCGAGAGGACGCCCTGATCGAGGATTGACGCCACAGCCCTTTTTGAGCCGGGGTCGAGCAGCGCTCCCGGCGCAGAGCAGACGCTCGAAGAATTGAGGACAAGTCGATGAAATTCAAGGTCGATGAAATCTCCTCCGTGATCGCCGAGGAGATCCAGCAATATCGGAGCGAGATCGACGTCGCCGAAGTGGGCAAAGTGCTCGAGGTCGGTGACGGCATCGCTCGTGTTTACGGTCTGGCCAACGCCATGGCCGGCGAGTTGGTTGAGTTCCCGGAGCACAACCAATTCGGCCAGGTGCTGAACCTGGAAGAAAATTCCGCCGGTGTGGTCATCATGGGTGACTACCTGAAGATTCGTGAAGGCGACGAGGTCAAGCGGACCGGCCAGCTTCTCTCTGTGCCTTGCGGCGAGCCGATGGTCGGACGCACGGTCGATCCCTTGGGCCGCCCGCTGGACGGCAAAGGCGTGATCGAGTCGAGTCATCGCCGCCCGCTCGAGTTCAAAGCGCCGGGTATCGTCGATCGTCAGCCCGTGACCGAGCCGATGATGACCGGTCTGAAGGCGATCGATTCCATGATCCCCGTGGGTCGCGGTCAACGCGAGCTGATCATCGGTGATCGTAAGACCGGTAAAACGGCGATCGCCATTGACGCGATCATCAATCAGAAGGGCCAGGGCGTGATCTGCGTCTACGTGGCCGTCGGTCAAAAAGAGTCGACGGTCGCCGGTGTGGTCGAGAAGCTACGCGAAGCCGGCGCCATGGACTACACCATCGTCGTCTCCGCCTCGGCTTCCACCCCAGCGCCCTTGCAGTACATCGCTCCCTATTCCGGCGCGGCCATGGCCGAGTACTTCATGTACAACGAAGGTAAGGCCACCCTGGTGGTGTACGACGATCTCTCCAAGCAAGCCCAGGCTTATCGCCAGCTGTCCTTGCTGCTGCGCCGCCCGCCGGGTCGTGAGGCCTATCCCGGTGACGTATTCTACTTGCACTCCCGCCTGCTCGAGCGCGCCGTTAAGCTGCGCGACGAGTACGCGATCGTGCCCAAAGACACGCCCGAGGACAGCAACGATCGGAGCGTCGCCCGCAAACATCCGGAAGGCCTAAACGCCCCCGAGGAGCACCGTCCGGACGGCGAGGACGGTCTCTATCACCGTCCCGAGGGTCTGGAGAAGGCGGAAGCCTGGCTTGGGTCCTTAGACGACAAAGACAAATATCGCGTTCACCACTTCCCGAGCTCCGGCGGCTCGATGACCGCTCTGCCGATCATCGAAACCCTCGAAGGCGAGGTTTCGGCGTATATTCCGACCAACGTGATTTCCATCACCGACGGTCAGATCTACCTCGAGCCCGACCTCTTCTTCGCCGGTGTTCGCCCTGCGGTGAACGTGGGTATCTCGGTGTCCCGCGTGGGCGGTAACGCCCAACGCAAGGGCATGAAGAAGATCTCCGGCTCCCTTCGTCTCGATCTCGCGGCCTTTCGTGAGCTCGAAGCTTTCGCCCAGCTGGGCACGGATCTCGACGCGACCACCCAAGCCAAGCTCGATCGTGGCCGTCGCATGGTGGAGCTGCTCAAGCAGGGGCAGTACTCGCCGTATTCCTACACCCATCAGCTGATCGCGATCTTCGCTGGTACCCGCGGTCATTTGGACACGGTTCCGGTGGACAAGGTGCTGCAATTCGAGCAGGACTTGATCAAGCATTTCGAGGACGAGTTCCCCGAGGTGTTGAAAGAAGCCGACGAAACCGGCGCGCTGTCCGGCGACCTGGCCGACAAGCTGAGCGAGGTCATGAAAAATTTCCGGGCTCATTGGAGCCCTGAAGAAGCTTGATCCGAATCAGCCCGCAGCCGCGTTGCCGTCCGAGCGGCGGTAACGCGGCCCTTTTAGGGGATGAGCGATGGCCAATAGAAGAGTTCTAGTCAAGCGGCGCAAAGCGGTCAAAAACATCCGCAAGATCACGCGGACCATGCAGTTGATCGCGACCGCGCGTTTTCAGGCGACCCACAATCGGGCGACCGCGACCAAGCCGTATAGCGACAAGCTGGGCGAGCTGGTGGCGGATCTGTCGCGAGCGGCCGGGGATACCCAGCATCCGCTGATGCAGAAGCCCGACGCCGATCGGTCGGCGCTGATCGTGGTCAGCTCCAACCGCGGATTGTGTGGTGGATACAACGCCAACGTCCTGCGTCGAGCCACGGCGCACATCGATGGTCAACCGGACGGTCACAAAGTGGACGTCCACATGATCGGCAAGAAAGGCGCGAGCTTCTTCCGCTTTTTGGGCCGTGAGGTGACCCGGCAGATCACCGATTTGGCCGACGATCCACGCTTCGATCAAATTGAGCCGATCGCCAACGAGCTGATCCAACAATTCGTCGACGGCGAGATCAGCTCGGTGAATGTGGCGTTCATGTCCTTTGAGAGCGCCGGGCGTCAATTCCCGTCGGTGGTCCAATTGTTGCCTCTGCAGCCGTTGGAAGACGGTGGTGGCGAAGGCGGCGGCAAGTCGGTGGAATACGAGTTCTCGCCCAATCCGGAAGAGCTTCTGGGTGCTTTGCTGCCGGCCAGTGTTCGCATGCGGCTCTTCCAATGCATCATGGAAGCCGTGGTCTCCGAGCATGTCGCCCGAATGGTGGCGATGAAAGCGGCGACGGACGCGGCGGGCGACATGATCAAGTCGATCACCCGTGAATACAACCGGGCTCGCCAGACGCACATCACCATGGAGCTGCTCGACATCATCGGCGGCGTCAACGCCCTTGAAGGCTAAGGCGGCCCTCAAAGGCTAAAAAGAATCACCGTTTACGAGAGTCACTCAAAAAGATCCAGGAAACTACGGGGTCCCGACCATGGCAAATAACATTGGCAAGATCACGCAGGTCATCGGCTCTACCCTCGACGCGCAATTCGCCGAGGATCAGCTGCCGGCGATTTACAACGCGTTGAAAGTAGAAGTCACCCAAGACGTGATGGGTGAGAAAATCACCGAAACGTTGTGGTGTGAGGTGGCACAACACCTCGGCGGCGGGCGCGTACGCGCCGTTTCGTTGGGCTCCACCGACGGCCTGCAACGGGGTGTCGACATCGAAGACACCGGTTCTCCGGTTTCGGTGCCGGTGGGCGACGAGGTGCTCGGCCGGGTATTCAATTTGGTGGGCGAGCCGATCGACGGCCGCGGCCCCGTGGACGCTAAAGAGACCCGGTCCATTCATCGCGAGCCGCCCAAGCTCGACAAGCTGTCTTCGAAAACAGAGATTTTCGAAACCGGCATTAAGGTCGTCGACCTGCTCTGCCCGCTGGTGCGTGGTGGTAAGGCCGGTCTCTTCGGGGGTGCGGGTGTCGGCAAAACCGTCATCATTCAGGAGCTGATCGCCCGCTTGGCCCGTTTCCACAGCGGTTACTCTTGTTTCGCCGGTGTGGGTGAGCGGACCCGCGAAGGAAACGACCTCTGGCTCGAAATGCAGGAAGCCAAGATCGGCGATACCGGCAAGAGCGTGCTCGACCAGACCGTGATGGTCTTCGGTCAGATGAACGAGCCGCCCGGGGCTCGTCTGCGCGTGGCTCTGTCCGCCCTGACCATGGCCGAACACTTCCGCGACAACACCGGTGCCGACACCCTGCTCTTCGTGGACAACATCTTCCGCTTCTCCCAAGCCGGCTCCGAGGTGTCCGCGCTGCTCGGTCGTATGCCTTCGGCGGTGGGTTACCAGCCGACCCTGGCCACCGAGATGGGTGAGCTTCAGGAGCGGATCACCTCCACCGACGCCGGCGCTGTGACCTCCATTCAGGCCATTTACGTGCCCGCTGACGACTACACCGATCCGGCGCCCGCGACCGCCTTTGCTCACCTCGATTCGACGGTGAACTTGGAGCGCTCCATCGCTGAGAAAGGCATTTACCCAGCTGTGGATCCGCTGGCCTCCTCGAGCCGCGTGTTGGCTCCGGAATACATCGGCGAGCGTCACTACCAAGTGGCCCGTCGGGTGCAGCAGATCCTGCAGAAATACAAAGATCTGCAGGACATCATCGCGATTCTCGGCGTCGAGGAGCTGTCCGAGGAAGACAAGCTCACCGTGGCTCGTGCTCGTAAGATCGAGCGTTTCCTGTCGCAGCCCTTCTACGTCGCCGAGCAGTTCACCGGTTTCGCCGGCAACTACTGCTCCCGCGAAGACACGATCCGCTCCTTCGAAGAGCTTTGCGACGGCAAATGGGATCACCTGCCGGAAGACGCCTTCATGTACGTCGGCTCGATCGAAGAAGCGGCCGAGAAGGCGAAGAAGCTCGCGGCCTGATCGACTGGGCGTCCGCACGACCTGCTCGCCGGGCCTGTCCGGTCGAGCGGGTCGAGCCGGCGCCGATCCTCGATCGCCGGTTTGACACCACAAAGGAAAGACTATGGCCAACGACACATTCCATTGCTCGATCGTCACCCCCGAACGGGCGGTGTTGGAAACCGAGGCGAAGATGGTTTCCCTGCCCGCCCACGATGGTGAGATGGGTATTCTGCGCGGTCGTGCCCCGCTGCTCTGCCAGCTGGGGATCGGTACCTTGCGGGTGGAAAGTCCGGAAGGTACCGAGGTGTTCTTCGTCGACCGCGGTTTCGCCCAAATGGTAGAGAACAAGCTCACCGTGCTGACCGAGCAAGCTCGGCGCCCGTCGGAGATCAACCGGGAAGAGGTTCAAAGATCTCTCGAAGAGGCGCAGGCCATGGATCTCAAGGGCTCTGAGCAAATGTGGGATGACGAGCGCCTCATGGCGATCCATCGCGCGCGGACTCAGATCAAGCTCAAAGACAAGCACGGTTGATCCTAGGATCCATCGCGCGGCATGGTCCGCAACGACCCGGCCATTCGGACTCGTCGTCCGATGGTCGGGTTTGTTTTTGGATGGGAACCACCGGTAAGTGGGGATACGAAGGCTCGAATTGGGGGACCAGCGGTAGCCGACCGTGTTCTCCTGTGTGCTACCATGCGTTCGGCTCACAGGCCAAACCCCAGTCGATTCAAGAGGATATCGGAATGACGAAGCCGCAAGTGTCTGCTCGATCACGGCGTGCCGTGCGCACGGCCTTGATTCTCTCGTTGGTCGGACTGGCCATCGGTCTTTCCATCCATTTTGGAAATACCGACGAGATAGTGATCAGACAGGTGCGAGCGACAACACCCTTCCAACCGCAAATGGCTGCGACTCCAACCCAGCTCGAGCCGGAGATCGAGATTTCCGACGCCCAGCTGCCGGAGCCCTTCTCCCTGGGAAAGGGCGAAACCCTTGGTCAATTGTTGCGCGGGTTGGGTATGTCGGGTCAAGAAGTGCACGGGGCGGTGATGGCCTTGGCTTCGGAGATCAATCTTCGGAAGGTGCGCGCCGGGCAATCGGGTTTGGCTTATTACGACGGTGAGGGATCTCTCAGCTCATTGCGGTTGGAGCTCTACCGTCGCGGGTGGCTGACGCTCGACAAGCGGCAGGGGGATTGGACTGCGTCGATGAAAGAATTCGTCCGCAGTAGCCGTCGGCGCAGCATCGAAGGCCGGTTGGAGTCCTTCCTCTTCAACGATATCGAGCGTGCGGGAGGAGTGCCGGCGGTTGCCATCGCCATGTCGAACGTCCTGCAGTGGGATCTCGACTTCAACCGGGACTTGCGCAAAGGCGATCACTTCGGAGTGCTCTACGAAGAATCTTTGCTCGACAATCGATTCGATGGAATCGGCCGAATCTTGGCTATGACCTATGAGAATCGCGGCGTAACCCACGAGGCTTATCTTTTCGGGGAAGAGGGGGCGGAGGGCTATTACGACGCCGAGGGCCGGCCGCTACAAAAGATGTTCCTCAAGTCTCCGCTGCCTTTCATGCGGGTCACCTCGCGATTCAGCCACAGCCGCTTCCATCCCGTTTTGAAACGAAATCGCCCGCACTACGGAGTCGATCTGGGCGCGCCGCGAGGGACGCCCGTGCGGGTAACGGCCACCGGAACGGCGACTTTTGTCGGCCGGCAAGGCGGTGCCGGCAAGATGGTCAAGGTGCGTCACCCCAATGGCTACGAGACCATGTACTTGCACCTCTCAGGATTCGCCAAGGGCGTGAGCCGTGGAGCCAAGGTACGCCAAGGGGATGTCATCGGATTCGTCGGCTCCACCGGGCTGTCCACGGGACCACACCTGGATTATCGGGTCAAGAAGAACAAGCGCTATCTGAACCCCCTGCAGCTCGAAAACCGGCCGGCGGAGCCGATCGACGAGCGGCGCATGGGCGAGTTCATTGCCCAGCGAGATCGGCTTCGTGCCGCCTTGTTGAGCAGCTCGCCGGAACCTGGGCCGCGCCCCGATCGCGTGGCGAATGTGGCTCGACCCGTTCGTTCCGCTCGCTGAATCCAAGATTTTCCATCCGTCATGTCGACCCTACGGTCATGAGACGAGCTTGTAGTCTCGCCCTTTGCCTAGGGCTCGCTTTCCTCGGCTGCGAGGGCCCGAAAGCTCCTGAATCCTCAGACCGTGGCGCACGCTCGGTGCTCCGAACCACGGACGACCAGAGCCCACCAAACGTTCTGTTGATCGTGGTCGACACCTTGCGGGCAGATCGCCTGAGCTTCTACGGCCACGTTCGCGACACCAGCCCGGAAATGAAGAGGCTCATCGCCGACCGGGGTGTGGTCATGGAGCAAGCCTATGCCCAGGCTCCGTGGACGCTTCCTTCCGTGGCGTCGATGATGACCGGGCTCGACCCCGCTCGCTTCCTGGACGAGAACGGCCATCCGTGGGGATTGCCCGAAGGGGCCGTCACCCTCGCGGAGGTGTTGTCGGAGGCGGGCTACGACACGCGAGCTTTTGTCGCCAACCCCACACTTCATGAAGGGAACGGCTTTGCTCAGGGGTTTGAGCATTTCGAAACCGCACCCTATGACGTGGCGTCATTGAGACTACATGCCGACAGCTTAGACGCCCGGATTCAGCCACAGCTGGAGAGCCTTCAGGAGCCGTTCTTCCTCTACGCTCACTATTTGGATCCCCACGATCCTTATGAGAACCCGGAGTTGGAAGACGGGAAGTCGCCGTTCTTTCCCGAGTACACGGGACGGTTGCGGGGAACAGATGTCCACGGCCTCTACTTGCGCAAGCTGGCGATGGAGGATCCGGAGCAAGACGTCAAACATCTGAAGGCCCTCTACGACAGCGAGATCCGCTATGTGGATCGCTATATCGGCGAGATGCTCGGAGCCTTGCCCGAGGAGACGGTTGCCGAGACTTTGGTGGTGCTGAGCTCGGACCACGGTGAGGAGCTCTACGATCACGGCGGCTGGAAGCACGGTGAGAGTGTCTACCAGGAGCAAATCCGAGTACCGCTAGTTTTTCGCTGGGACGGCCGGCTGCCGGCTGGTCGCCGGGTCGAATCGACGGTCCGGCTGCTGGATGTCATGCCGACGGTGTTGGACGCCACCGGGCTGTTGAGTCCGGAGCTGGCCGAATCTCTGGAGGGGCGAAGCCTGCTACCGATGTTGGAAGGTGAAAGGGGGGAGGAGCTACCGGCATTTTCCCGGCACCACGCGGAAGGCCCGGTGCGGATCGCGAGGATCGAGAGCCGAAGAAAGACGATTCTCTTCGATCGCGAAGCCGAGTTTCAGGCGGAGACCGAGCGTCAGAGCATCTTTTTAGAGCTGGGTCGTGAGCGGATGCAGCGGCTCGAGGTCTATGATTTAGCGTCGGATCCGGCCGAAACGAGCAAGCTTGCAGGGGACGGAGCTGTCCATTTCGGCGGGAAAGAGGTTTGGGAAGGGATCGATCCGTATGTCGATGGGCTTCGAATCTTCGTGTCCGGCTTGGAAGGCGGCCGTGTACGGGGTCGTATTCAGCTCGAGCGCCCACCGGAGAAAATTCAGCGCTGGTTCATGGGTCCCGAGGATAGGGTGCAGCTACATGACCGTGAGGTCACCTTCGACTGGCTGGGGGACGGAGTCGACAAAGGTATCAGCATCGAGGGTGCGCTCGGCAGCGTCCGTGACTTCCACGTCGAAGCCGGCGAGCTCGAGATGAGCATTCTCTGGGCCGGATCGAAGGGCGAGGTCACGATGCCCCTGGGCCTTCGCCGCCTGCTCACCGATCGGCCTCCGATGCTCGAGGTCGACGGCCCGTCGGTCAGTCTCTGGACTCGGGAAGCCCTTAAGGGGATAGGAGACGGAGCACGGGACGAAGAGACCTTACGCCGCCTGAAGGCATTAGGGTATACCGACTGACGGGGTCTGAATGTCGGCAGAGGCTCCGATCTGTAGATACAAGAAAGCCCGCTCGAAAGCGGGCTTCTTCAAGGGGCACGTCCGATCGATGGATCTGGATCGGCCCGTGGTGTCAGGTCGATGGGGTCAACCGTTGTGGACGGCCTTTTCCTTCGGATCCTCAACCTCGATCTCGACGTCGTCCGCTACCGGTGCAGTTCCCGAGACCTGGCTCCTCTTGAAGGCGATGAACGCCTCGACCTCGCGACGCGCATCGGTCGGCAGGCGGTTTAGGTCGCGCATGATCTGGACGTCCCGGGGGGTCAACGCTTCTTTATTGACGTCGTCGAAGAACTCGCTGATGCTGACATTGAATTCCGAGAGAATTCTGAACAGGGTATCGAGGCTCACTCGATACTCACCCTTCTCCATTCGCGAAAGGTCGGATTGTTGAATACCGATTCGCGACGCGAGCTCGGTTTGGGTCAGCTTGCGCTCTTTCCGCATTCTCCGGATCCGCGGACCGATCAGCTGGACCTGTCGGATCTTGTGAACGAAAGTCATGGGACGCCTCCATCTCCTGGGCCGAATCTCCCGGATTTAGTCCGGGCTTGACATCTGAGCTGCCCGTGCTGAGCACCGGCTTATGGACTTGAGCGGAATCGAATCTTCAATGATACGCTCCCGCCGTTCGGCGATCCGCCGCAGCCCGTTCGCGGACCCGATTCCCTCGAGTCTCCTATGTTCCTGAGGCCTTGGCTTCTTCGGGCCGTAATTCCCAGAAGCCGCTCCTTACGTCAAGAAGGTGTGTGCTTCAGATAGCAACTACGGTGCCGAGCCGATCCAAAATGTTATGGCATACTCCCATCGCTGTCAAGCTGCTATAGCCTGAGCGCAAAGCCCTTACCCCACTGCTGATGATCCGATATCTATTCCTGCTCAAAGAATTCGTGCGACGTGACTTCGAAGGCCGCTACGCGGGATCGATGCTTGGTTTCCTCTGGTCGTTGCTACAGCCCGGCTGGCAGCTCCTGCTATTTACCTTCGTGTTCTCCACAGTGCTCAAAATCTCGTTGCTCGGCGAACGAACCGAGAGCTTCGGCATCTTCTTATTCTGTGGTCTTATGCCATGGTTGGCCTTTCACGAGGGTGTCTCCAGATCTTCGACGGCGATTACCGAAAACGCCAATCTGGTGAAGAAGATCCACTTTCCCGCTGAAATCTTGGTTCTATCCGTGGTCTTGGGTGGTGTCGTGCACCAGCTGATCGCGTCCGGTCTCTTTCTCGCGGTATTGCTGGTGGTCGGGGAATTTCACTGGAAGGGCCTGCCTCTGATAGCGCTGGCACTACCGATTCAGATTGCCATGACCGTGGGCCTGGGGTTGATCGTCGCCACCGCCAACACGTTTTTCCGCGATGTGGGGCAGCTGCTGGGCATGGTGCTGATGGGCTGGTTCTATTTTACTCCCATCGTCTATCCCCTGGATCAGGTACCGGAGGACTACCAGCAGATGCTTCTAGTCAACCCGATGACAGCCTTGGTAGATCTGTACCGAGAAGCTTTTTTGGGTGGGCACCTTTCCGCGGCCCGCGGCTTGACCTGGTTGACGGTGACCGCCGCCGGCGTGATGGTCGTGGGTCTGTGGCTGTTCCGGAGGATGAAGCCTTTGTTCCCGGACGAGCTCTGAAGGGGCGACACAAGCAGCGGTAAAACTTCCGAAAAACGCCATGCGAAATCAACATGGGCCTATGTTTCGCGCGTAAGATCCGGCTCCCATCCACGAAGTCCACGCTCAGGCGAGCGGCGCGGATGCGGCCTATGGGCTCAAGTCGAGCCCAGCCCAGATTTGAAGGAGAGATTCGAATGCAAGCGAGAAGAGAACATATCCAGCGCCTTAGCGTTTTCGGTTGGGCGGCGATCGGCGCGCTGTCCTTGATCTGGCTGCCCGCGTCGTTCGCTCAAGACGCGGACGAAGCGGCCGCAAGTGCCGGTGATCAAGCTGCTGAAGAGCAGACCACCGCGGAGAGCGCCGAAGAATCCTACGACTGGATTATGGACGAAAAGCGCGGTCGCCGCTATCGGGTTGAGCGCATTCCCAAAGTAGAGAAGACGTTCCGCTACGTCAGTGAGGATCGGGTTCGTTTTCCCGGAGGCGCGGTCTTTGAGGTGGTCGACGTGGAGGAAGATTGGTTCCATGTGAAGGTCTATGAGCGCCTGCCCAACAAAGTCGCGCCCACCCCTCCTCCCGCTGGACCCAGCGAAGAAAAGATCGCTGCCGTAGAAGCCGCCTATGCCGCCGATGTCGAGCTGGTGAACCGTCTCGGATTTCAGCCTTTTGACAAGGGGCTACCGGTCAGCGGGCAATGGCGAAACGGCTTCGACGTCGCGGACATGAACGGCGACGGTCATTTGGACATCATCTTCGGACCGGCCCGAAAAGGACGCTCCACCCCCAACATCTTCCTGGGGGACAGCGCAGGAAATTGGCAGCGTTGGAACGACGTTCGCTATGCACCCGCGCCCTACGACTATGGCGCGGTGAAGGTCGGGGATCTGGACGGCGACGGTCACCTGGACATGGTCTTCGGCATCCACCTACGTGGCATGTTCGCTGCTCGGGCCGACGGTAAAGGTGGATTCGAGCCTTGGTCCGAAGGCATAGAGATCGATATGCCCGGGGCCGGCGGAGACGCCACTTCCTTTTCGTCTCGGGCCCTGAAGCTGGTCGACTGGAATGGTGACGGCAAGCTCGACATCGTTGCCCTGGGGGAAGGACCGAAAGGTCTGAAGACCCAGAAGGACAGGAGAGGTCAAAACCAACTGATCAACACCGCCCGAGGCTTCTTGGTCTACCTCAATAATGGGGACGGCACTTGGAAGGTGCATGCCCAGGAGCGAGGAGACAACCAACGAGCCAACTTCGGCGACAACTTCGCGATCGCCGATCTCGATGGCGATGGGCATTGGGACTTGGCGACGGTGACCCGTCAGCTGGGTAGCAAGCTGGTGCTCGCAGAAACGGACGACACCACCATCAGCTATCGACAGGTTGAGGCCGTTCGTTCGAAGGCATTCGTCGACGCGGTCGAATTTGCCGACATCGACAAGGACGGGCACCAAGATCTGATCCTCAGCTATCGCAACCACGAGCTAGAAACCTGGCGCTCCGGAATCGACATTCTTTACTACCAAGAAGGCGGTGATTTCCGCCGGGAGACCCTCTACGCGGTCGAGGGTCGAACCAATTTCGGCGCGATCGCAAGCGGTAACCTCAATCAAGATAAACGGGCCGATATCGTCGTCGGAGACAACGAGGGAAATCTTTGGATCTTCCTGTCCGATGAAGAGAAAGGATTCGTCTTGGAGGGTGCTAAGGAGCTGAGCCAGAAGCGGGACGGTTGCCGCGCCTTCGATATCGCTCTGGTCGACCTCGACAAGGACAACTTGGACGAAATGATCGTCGGGTTTGCGGGTGAGCCGACGGGCTATCCAGGGTTCCCCAATCTGAGCAAGCCGGGTTGTGTTCGAGAGGGATCGATCCGGGCTTGGAAGGTGACCGCCAACTAAGGAAAGGGATCGTCCGAGGCACTCCCACCCGAAAGCGCCGGCGCTGCCCGGCGCTTTCGGCATTTATGCTTCTGGCTTCATATGAAGTGCCCATGAAAAGGGTTGTCCCCAACCACCGAGGTTCGATACGGTGCGGCGCTCAGTCGGGAGCCGGAACCTATTGACAAAATAGGGTGTGGTGCCATATTCTGTGCTGGTTCATGCTGAGATTAGGCTCCCAAAGGCTGGGTTTTGAGAAATTTACGACGATTTTTCGCAATCTGAGCCCTGCGAAGGTTGCCTATCCGTGGCGACTTTGGGTACACTGCCAGCTCGCCGACGGAAAATGAGCCGCGATCTCCGGCAAGCCATCTCAACGGGTAGCTTGGCGACTGCAAATGGAGACGGTGGCCCCCTCGGCAGAGAATTTGAAAATTTGACGGGTTCTGAGCGAATGCTCATAGATTCACGACCGAAATTTCTGGGAATTCCCAAGACTTTTAACAGGAGGTGAGTGCCCGCCACCCAGAAGGAAGCAAGTTCCTTCGAATTGTTTAGAGAGTCCAACACCGTTTGTTGGATGATCTCGCCCCGATAAGTTGAAGGGCGAGATGTTAGCGCCCTAAGTTGAGACGGCCATCTTGTTTGCGCCGTCAACTAAATTGCTAGGAGTTAAATCAGAGATGAAGAGATTTGCTCTTGTCTTGATGCTCGCGAGTCTTCTCGCGCTGGGCGGGCAAGCCTTTGCTGAGATGTGCACCATCGACGCTGTTCCGGCTGCTACCCTGCTTGTGCCTTACTTCGAGGTTGACCTCGACAACACCGACGGTGTGACCACCCTGTTCTCGGTCAACAATGCTTCGGCCGCTCCGGCCCTGGCCCACGTGACCCTCTGGACCGATTGGTCGCAACCCTCCGTCGACTTCGACATGTTCCTCACGGGATATGATGTCATCACCGTTAACCTGCGCGACGTGTTCAACGGCAACATCCCGATCACCGCGGATGAGCAGAGCGACGGCGGCGACACCATCAGCCCCCACGGCTCCAACCCGCAATGGGACGGCAGCTTCACCGATTGTGACGGCTTCTTCCCGTTCTTCAACAACCCGGTCATCCAGGGCGACAACCTCGAGCGTGTCGTCGACGGTCACACCGGTAACGACGTGTTGGGCCAAGGCTGCATGGGTCACACCCACGGTGACAACATCGCCCGCGGTTACATCACCATTGACAACGCCACTCGCTGCTCCATCGAGTTCCCGAGTGACGACGGTTACTTCGGTGGCCTGAATCCCGTTGCTTCCAACGAGAATCAGCTCTGGGGTGACTACTTCATCGTCGATCCGGGCAACGCGTTTGCCTTCGGCGACAACCTGGTCCACGTTGAGGCCGATGACGCGTTCGACGCTTCCTCGACCCCGACCAACTACACCTTCTACGGTCGTTACACCGCCGCTACCGGTGGTTTCGACAACCGTGAGCCGCTCGGCACGACCTGGGGCGTTCGCTACCTGAACGGTGGCGCCTTCTCCGGTGGTACCGACCTGATCGTGTGGCGTGACTCCACCAGCTCCGACACCCAGACCTTCTACACCTGTGGCGTGGGTCCGGACTGGTACCCGATGAACGAGACCGAAGTGGTTGCGTTCGACGAGGAAGAGAATGCCGTGGAGCTCTGCTTCACCGGCCAAGGCGGTGTTATCTCCCCGCCGACCCCGGGCAGCGACCCGGCCTGCTTCCCGCTCGAAACCCAACGCACCGCTTACGGTGCCGGCCCTCTCGCTGGCCCGTATGACTTCGGTTGGCTCTACCTGAACCTGAACGTTGGCGTCGACACCATCACTGGTGATGCTGATTTCGGTTCCGGTGGCACCTTGGCCCAGAGCTTCGTGGCTGCTGCTCACAGCGCCTCCGGTCTGTACCAAGTTGGCCTCCAAGCCATCGCTCTGACCAGCGCCTGTGACGACGTTGATCCGTTGATCACCGATCAGGGCACCATCCCGCAGAACGGTCTCTGATCCGTTCTTAGGGAACGAGTGAAGGGCTAGCCCTTCACTCTGGAAACGGGCTCATCCTTCTGGATGGGTCCGTTTTTTCGTTTTTCTTTCGCTGCCCTTTTTTAGCTGTCAGGGATGAGGAAACGGACCTGCAACGATGGCTTCAAGCCTGTTGCAGGGCTCGCGCGCGGCCGGGATGCTCCCCAGCCCGATCGACCCACCTTCAAGTTTTCCAAGCGGCAGAAGAAATCGCCGCCCTTGTTATTTCAGCATGGTTTGAGCGCCGTTGCGAAGCCGTCGGGATCCTCAAAAACCCGCGGCAAGCCTGTTAGAAGGCGTTTTAGGCAACGGGCCTTGAATTTCACATAATGCTATGTCAACATGTCAGCTCTTCGACGCAGTCTCGTACAGATTAGATTCTTCTCCGATTTCAGGTCCCCCATTCCAAGCGTGCGTCGCGGATTCAAGGAGATTTCCATGATCGATCGTCATTCGTTTCGCCGCCGCTCTCCGAGAGCAGCGGTCCTTGCCATGTCCTCTTTCTTCCTGCTTCTGCCTCCCACCGTTTTCGGTGGAGAAGAGGAATGTGGTGTTGGACGGCTTGGGCGACCGGTTCCCCAAACCCGGGCCGAAATGGGGCCGAACGAATACCTATGGCCGAGAAACGGTGCGGGTGCATTCACCTTTAGGCCTGCCAGCAATGGTTCAGGCGAGCCCTACTCCATTCCTGGAAACCGCGACAGCACGAGCTACATCACCCAGACCATTCCCGGAAATCAATCGGGCCACGAGCTGTTCATGGATGTCGCCCAAGTTGAGGGTAACGACGATTGGTTGTTTGTGGCCTATAACGCGGGCCTACAGGTATGGGACCTGAGAAGCGACCCCGCGAATCCCAGCCGAGCAGCTTTCCGCGACGGTTGGTTGGGCCACTTCGACGAGTTTCCCGCCGCCGGCGAGGTGGACACCTACGTTGAGGCTCTGGGAGTGGTGCAATCCGGCGGCGACTATCTCATTGGTCTGGCCGGGCGCAGTGGTCATGGATTCTCGTTCTGGGAGTTCACGCCGCCCTCTACCCTGACCCAGCACTGCCAGGTATCTACTCATGTGGCTCGTCAGGTTGAGCTGATTGAGCACAACAACAGAGCCTACGCCTTTGTTTCTACATCCGATGGTCTTTTCGTATACGACCTGGATTCATCGCAAGGGGGCACCTGTGTGCTCGAGGGAACCGTCGGAACCATGAGCGACGGAAACTACGTTTCGGTGCTACAAAAAGACGGCGATGTATTCGTTGCGGCCGCCGACGGTAGCTTGTTGGGCTCAGACCCCCTTGCTGTTGAGATTTGGGAAGTGGATCCTGAAAATCCCGGCTCGGCTCGTCAGCTCTTCGATGGCTTCAACACCAACTCCAGGGGCGTCGCGCTATTTGAGATTCCCGGTGCGGTCAGCCGCTACTTCCTCGGCTTTATTGAATCCTCGAACACGATCAAGTTCTATGACGTCGAGGCCTGCCTGGAGCATGTCGGTCCGGGAACTTGCGGCAGCCTAGGTAGCCCAGTCGCAACTCAGTCCGTGCAGAGCATCGGCAAGCTTTACGAGTTCCTGGACGTCTCCAGCAGCAGCGACGGCAGGACTTGGGGGTACTACGGATTCATGACCAGCCCCGGTCTCTTCGGGTCGAAGTTCGAATACCTGCTCGATCTCACCCCGTTGGCTTCTACGAGTCTTCAAGAAGCGCAATCTATGGGTGGAGTCACACTGGATGAGATTACCGATGGCGGTGACACCTACCCCAACTCCTCACCTTGCTCCAATACGGCGCCTATCGATTATTGGGGTGATTACTACCCGCTGAGCCGTCATGGGTTGAACTTCCTTACCCCGCGACACGGAATTTTCATCGGCTCGTATTTCTATCGCGCTGCTTACAGCATGTTGGACATCCACGAGATCACCAACACTCCAGCGGTTTCCAGCGTGACCACCAGCTTCAACGGCCCGGGTTCCACAATCTGGATGGATGAAACCGCCTCGTATACCGCTACACCGGGGGGTTCATGCTCGCCGGTGGCAGGGGATTGGTGCTGGGTGGTCGAAACCGCCGGTGGAGCGGGTGACGTGTGGTCCCATTCGCCGGACCTCGGCGATTGCAGCGCAAGCTACAGCAACCCCGAAAGCTTCGACTACTCCTGCTCTCCCGGTGGCGGCGCCCGCTGTGGAAACGGCACCGCAATGGTCACTGCATGGAATACCAACTGTGGCTCCTTCCCGCCGACCAATACCCAAAGCAACTCGGTCACGATTACGATCAAAGATCCGACCGTGGAGATTGAGGGTTCCCTAGACACTGGCGGCACCTTGTACCAGCAGTGTCAGGTAGTTTCCATGGACGCGTCTGTGGGTGGTCGTGGGCCGATCACATGGGAATGGCTCGTCGATGGTGAGCCATTGGATGGGTGCTCCGGCAGCGTGTCGACCACTACCGACTTGGCACCCACGGATCTGAGCTGCCTGTGGGATACCAGCGGTGTGCAGTTGGTCAATATCTTTGCCGACGGTTTCGAGACCGGCGATGCCGTCCGGTGGTCCTCTTCCGTCGGGCTGCCGACGCTGAAAATGGCGGGGAATCATTCAAACCACCGCGCCTTCCGAGCACTGAGCTTCGGTAAAGGCGAGTCGCCGTCACTGGACCTAGATGTCGAGCTTGTGGTGTCCAACGGCTCGGTGCTCGACTCCGAGATGGTCACGATCACCATCGAGGAGATCGGACAGCCGTCGTTCGTCACTCCTGGAGATCCCACCAGCGCATCGGTGATCGGCAACTCGGCGACGATCATGGCACCGGCCAACGACACCTCCGCTTGGTCTTGGGAGATCGAAGATCCCGACCTAGGTGACGCCCCCTGCTCGTTCGATGGCGCCGCCTCTTGCGTGACCACGGAAACCTTCACCGACACCCTGGTCTACGCTTGGGTGACGGATGGTGACCATCGCTACAAAGTGTCCATCTCCAACTGCCAATTCGGTGGCTCGGAGATGGCGACGGGATCGGTGACGGTGTCTGCCGCGGTGGATCCCGTGATCACCACGTTCCGCTTCAATCCCGCGACCGCAACGGAGTTCTGCTGTGGCAGCCCGTTCGCGGGTTTTGAGTGCCAATCGGGTGTGGCGATTGAATTCCAGGTCTCCATGCTCGAAGAGGCGGTCTACGGATTCGGGTTCGATTGGGAGCGGACCTCCCAGGGCTCCGCGACCTACCAATCGCAGTCTCCGGACGGCAATACCCTGGCGACCTATTCGTTCACCCATACGTTCTCAAATTCCGGCAGCGAGCGGACCGTTTATCCGGTGGTCCAGGTCACCAGCGGTCTGAGTAACGATACGGATGACTTCTACACCAGCGATGGCGCGATCACCATCTTGGCGAACGGCCAGACCTGTAACTGACGGCATTCCCTGAGGAGCGGCAAGCTCTGAAGCGGGAACGTCGGAACGATCGACCTAATAACCCGGCCTGCTACGCAGAGGCCGGGTTATTTTTTGCTTCTGAGGAGCCGTGCCGGAGATACAATCCGCCCGAGATGAGCGAGACATTGATACAAGCCGAACGTTTATCGAAGACCTACAAGGTGTTTGCCCGTCCAGTCGACCGATTCTTAGAAGGGGTCACCGGCCGCCCTCGTCACCAAAAAGTCGAGGCATTGAAGGACGTCGGTTTCGAGCTGAAGGAAGGTGAAGGGCTCGGAATTGTCGGTGAGAACGGAGCCGGCAAGAGCACACTTCTGAAGATCCTCTCCGGGGTCACAGTGCCGACCGAAGGTCGGCTTCGGGTAGAAGGTCGAGTCGCCTCTTTATTGGAGCTGGGGATGGGGTTCCACTCCGAGCTGACCGGACGCCAAAACATTCGACTGAACGCTGCGATGATGGGGTTTACGGACGAGGAAACCGACGCCAAAACACCGAGAATCATCGACTTCAGCGAGCTCGGCGAGTTCATCGATCGTCCGATCAAAACCTATTCGAGCGGCATGGCCATGCGCTTGGGTTTTTCCATTGCGGTTCAGGTCGAGCCCGATATTTTGATCATCGACGAGGCGCTGTCGGTGGGCGACGGGTACTTTCAGAAGAAGTGTATGGACGAGATCCGTCGCCTGTTGGATAGGGGCTGCACATTCCTCTTTTGCTCCCATGCCATGTATTACGTCTCTCACTTTTGCGACCAAGCCCTCTGGCTGAGGAAAGGGCGGGCCGAGGCGTTCGGTGAGGTCGCGGGCGTAGTTCGGGAATATGAGTCGTTTCTGGCCAGGAAATCCAAAAAGAACCGCCCTCAAGAAGACCTACCCGAGAAAGAGGGACCGGCGAGCTTTACGGCCGCGCGGATGCTGGGTGGCAAAGACGGGGTTTATCGACGCGGAGATGCTTTGGGCATCGAGGTGTCGTGGCAGGCGGAAAAGCCCGATTTGGGATTCCACCTCGGAGTCGCCGTCGACCGTAGCGACGGGGTTCAAATCATGAGCTTCTCGAGCCACCGCGACGGGCGGGATCCTTTGACCGGCTCGACTCGCCACCATCTCCGCCTTTGGGTTCGAGATCTGCCCTTGTTGCGCGGTGAATTTGAAATCTATCTCTTCTTGCTCGGCGAGGCCGGCCTGCATCTATACGATCAGCGGCGAGTCCCGGGCGCATTTACCGTCGAATCCCAGCAATACGACATCGGATTGGTAGAAGCGGAGCATGAGTGGTCAACCCTGGCTGCCGAAGACCTCGAAGGGCGACCGGTTCAGCTCGCCTGAGCCCTCTTTACCGGCGATTTCCAGCCGACGATCTTGACTTGCTCTAGGGGCCGCAAGGGGGCCTGGTCCTTCATCCATTGATCGAAAAGGCGGCGGCGGAACGACGGGCCGACCAAGTCGAGCCCGGCTTCGATGAGCCGGATCGGCCAAACCGGCCAGCGGACGGGGTCGCTGCCGATGCCGAGCAAGGCTTCGACTCTGGAGAAACCCGCGAGTCTGAAAGCCTCCGCCAAGTCGAAGAACGAGTACTCTCTTAAATGAAACCCTTCGGGTCGATCGGAGAAATAACCCGAGATATCGTGAGGGCCGTGGAGCCGGTTTGGGGTGATGGCCACGTACGGAGCGCCGGGCTTCAGCCAGCGCAAGACCTGCTCGAGGTGAGGGCCGAGATCGGCGGGGTGCAAATGCTCCAGGAAGTGACAGCTGAACGCGAGGTCGACGCTATTGCGCGAAATGCGCTCGTCGGCGTCTATGGGCAACACGTGGTGGAAATTGGTGGCCGGCACCTCGCCACCCTCGGCAATCACCATCGACGCCTCGACGGTCCAAACCTCGTGAACCTCTGTCGCCAGGGAGCGGGCCAAGGAGCCGTCTCCAGAGCCGATTTCCAGGAAAACCGTGTCGTGGCGAAGAAATGGGGCGATCAGTCGCTTCTGTAAAACCGTCTGCTCGGCGCTCGGGCGGGGAGCGAGGTCTTCCGGTAGGGCGCGAAAATAGCGATCATAGACTTCTCCGTAGAGCGAGGCTCGCTCGCTTTCCGGCGCAGCCCTCAGCTGGTCCGCAAGCTCTTTTTCTAAGAGGTAGAGTCGGCGCAGCTCTTCGGGATCACGGTCTGACGGTAGGGGTCGAGGCATGGGGTCGCTCGCAGGTCGGGGGTAGGCTCAGGCCGAGGCGCACCTAAGGTCCGCTTCCGCGCGCAAATCGCGCGTTCAACGGGCCTGCTGATGATTGGCCCAGTCTCGGCACTAGTATACGGAGATAGCTACGATTCGAAAACGTCATAGGCTTCCCAAAGATCCCCTCAGCATTAGCTATCTGCTGGAAGACACCGCTCTATTCGGAGGTGTCAAGGTGGTGCTACATCAGGCGAACCTTATGGCCGCTCGGGGTCATCAGGTGTTTGTCGTCGGGCCGGGAAAGGCCCCGGACTGGTTTGCCCTGCATGCCGACTATGTGCAAACCCAGGGGCTCGAGCCCCATGAGCTGCCACCCGCGGACGTGACGGTGGCAACGTTCTGGACTACCCTACCGGCAGCCAAGCGAGCGGCGGAGCAGGGAGCGTTAGGGGCCGGAGGCGCGCGCGGTGAGATCATTCATTTCTGCCAGGGATTCGAAGCGGAGCTGACCCACAACCAAGCCGAGCATCCTGCCATTCTCGAAGCCTACGAAACGAATGTGCCTGCGATGGCAGTGTCACCCCATTTAGCCGCCATCGTCGCCGAGCGATTCCACCGTCCGGCGAGGGTGGTTCCGCAACCCTTGGGCTCCGACTGGCGTCCCGCTCGGAGGTGGCGACCTCGGCGGCCTCCGAGGATCTTGATCACAGGCCCTTGGGAGATCTATCTGAAGGGGGTTCCGGTGGCCTTGAAAGCCGTGTTGACCCTCCGTCAAAAGGGGGTGGATGCGCGGATTGTCCGTCTTTCCCAATGGCCTCTGTGTGAAGAGGAGCGTGCGCTGGTGGAGCCGGATGAATTTCACCACCATCTATCGCCCGAAGAGGTGCCGGCTCTGACTCGGTCGTGCGACCTGCTGCTGGCGCCGTCCTGGAGCCAGGAGGGTTTCGGCCTACCCGTGCTGGAAGCAATGGCTGCCGGGGTGCCCTCCGTGGTGTCGGATATCCCCAGCTTTCGTGCCTTTGCGACGGGCTCGTCGGAGCTGGTGCCATTCGACCGGGCGGACCTGTTTGCCGATCGTGCGCAAGACCTTCTGGAGAACCCGGCGAAATGGCGGTCTTTGCGTCGCCGAGGGCTGAGGGAGGCACGGCGATTTTCGGAGGCTGTGGCCGCAGAGGTCATTGAAGAGACCTTGCGATGGGCTGCCGATGGCAGCTGGCGTGACGAGCGACTCGTTGAGAGTGGGCGGAACCGGCAAGATTCGACGGAACAAGTGTCGCAAGATGAGCGGCACGGAGAGCGACCTTGAAGCTGGGTGTGGTTTGCGTGCACTACCATGCCGCGTCGTTGGCGGTGCGAGCCCTCGATGCGATTCGCAGGGACGCCGCAAGCTCGGGCCTCGACTGCAGGGCAGTGATCATCGACAACGGTAGCACCACAGCAGAAGCGGGCGAGCTTCGGACCAGCGGTGTGAAGATCCTCGAATTGTCCGACAATCCCGGTTATGCGGGCGGCGTCAATCGCGGAGCGGCTGAGCTTCTAGACTCGGTGGACGTGCTGATCGCTATGAATCCCGACGTCGTGGTTCAGCAGGGCTGTCTAAAGCAGCTTGTGGATGAGATCGAATCCGGGACAGCCGTGGCAGGTCCCCGCTTCTTCTGGGATCGCGTGGGGGGGTATCAGCTGCCACCGACCGAAGCCTGCGGTCGTATCGAGGAGTTGGTCCGAGCGCTGGCGAAACGAGGGCCTTTCTGGACCGATCTAGCCCGCCGCCGCTGGCGTCGGCACGCCTATCGCCATTGGCGAAGCGAGAAGCCGATTCCCAGCTACGATCTGAGTGGCGCCCTCATGGCTATTTCGACCGAGGCTTGGCGAAAAGTCGGCCCCTTCGACGAGGGGTATCGCCTCTACTTCGAAGAAACCGATTGGCTCCAGCGTTGCCGGAGGCTGGGGCTGCCGGCCAGATTCGTCGGTGGAGCTCACGCGATCCATCTCTATGCCCAGAGCACTCCCACCGAGCCGAGGGCCCAGCGGTGGTTTGCCGAATCTCAGGAACGGTTTAGGAGGCGGTGTTACGGGCGCTCATTTGTGGCGCTGCTCAAGCGATTGGCGGGGGCGCCGGACGCCGCCACCATGGGTCCTGCCGAGCGTTTGGATCCATCCGCCCCTTGGCCCCGGGAAAGCGCTGATTGGATCGAAATATCACCCGCTGTCCAGGGATTTCCCGCAGCTGCTCTCCGGTTGATGGGCGGAGCCCAAGAGCCCGTCCTCAGCGAAGCTCTTTGGGGTCAGATGGCGCCGGGCCCCTATTACCTACGAGCCGCTCACGAAGGGGGTGCCGAGGTGTCGAAGGCCTGGGTGCTCAAATCGGACGACGTAGCTCCATCGGACGACTGACGGCGATCAGCTGTCCCGAGCCCTCTTTCCTCTGTTCGACCCACCACACGATCAACGAGTCCCGGCCGTAGAGATTCCCCATGGATTCGACCAGCGGCCGCGGCAGGTGAATCGCGAGGGGTGCCGGCTCCGATCCTGGAGTGGGATCCAAGGTCAGCCCTTCGAGGTGATAGCTACCGCGAGCGATCACCGCAAGGCGATATTGGGATCCCACCGCCGGGTCCAAGAAAGCGACCGGTCCGAAATCTTGTTCCCGAATCGTTCTAGCTTGCCCGGTGCCTTGGGGACGGCGGAGCACCAGCTCGTCGGGAAGAGAGTGTTCTACTCGAGTCGCCCGGCCGTTGGCCCAGCGCAACAGCCGACCCTCGGGAAGAGCCGTGAGCGGCGCCAAGGCGTGATCGCCTAGGGGAGGTAGCGGCAACACTTGTGGCCCGAAAGGGGGAGAGAATGGAGGCATCAAGGCGTCCGACAGACCCCAATGAAATACCTGAGCCGCCGGCACACCGTGAATCTTCAAAAAACGAGGCACGTCGGCCACGAAGAGCCGGCTTTCGCCCTCAAGCCTCAACGCGTCTTGAATCAGGGCTGCGGTCTCGCCCGCTTCGCGGTAGAGCTTGACCATCGGCCACAGCATGGCAGCGTAGAGCGCATTGATGACCAACAAGCCCATCACCAAACAGGCCTTGGGCCGTGCGAGCCTCAAGCGGGCCGTCACGCATTGGATCAGCGCGCACCAAAAAAGTGCCAGGCCGCAGGACGCCAAATACCAATATCGACCGTTGCCAGGCACCACGCCCACGAAGCTGAAGGGCGCCAACGATATGAGAATCCAGCTCAATGCGATCAAGGCCAGGGTCTCGTCGTGGGTTTGTCGACCGAGCGCCCAGCGCGCGAGCCCCCACAGACCGAAGGCGGCAACGCCCACCGAGAGGGTGCCGATCGAAATTCCATAAGACGGAAACACCATCCGGCCCAAGCTGCCGAGCATGGCCTCCAGCAGAGCCACCACATCCCCGAAGCGATCCCGAAAGGTCGGATAGCCGCCGATGGAATGCCCCAACAGGACCCGCCGCAGGGCGAGATAGAGCACCAGAACCAACCAATAGGGAAGGTGGTGAAGGATGAGCCTTCGCCAATGACGTTGTCCCTCGGGACCACTCGTAGATCCCGCGCCTTCGGCACTCTCCGCACCCTTGGGCGGAGTGGCGGATCGGCTCCTAAGAACCTCAAAAGCGAGCAAATAGGCGGGCAAGATTGCGGCTTGCTCATAACAAGCCAAGCCGGCGATGAAGGCGAGCAGGCTGCCGCGCGCTCTGCCCTCGATAAATCGCCGGAGGCTGAGCAGCAAGAGGCCGACCGCCAGAAGGGTGGCAAAGCTGGCGATGAACACCACCGTATTGGGGTGAAGGGGATATAGAGCAAAGATGCCGGCGGCGGCGAAGGGAATCGCCGTTTCAAAGGCAGGGGAAGCCGGGGGATTCGGTCCTGGATTGCGAACGAGGCGCACCAAATCTTGGACCTGCCACGCGTTCAGCAGGTGAATGGCGAGGTGCACCACGCCGTAACCCGCGGAGAAGGTTCCGAAAAGGGTCCACTCGAGTTGAAGGAATAGGCTCGACAACGGCCGAAAGAAAGACACGATCGAGAGACCGAGCCATGGGCCGGTAAAGCTTTGCCATGCGGTAGCCCAAAAGCGCCCCGCCTCCTGAGCTTCATAAAAACAGCGAAGGATCAAGAAATCCTCGCTGACGAAACCCCTGCCGATAGCGGGAGCGTAGAGACAGGCGGTCACCGCGGCCGTCAGCGCGGCCAAGAACAAAGAGAGCTTCGAAACTGGAGCGGCGCGTCTCACGCCAGATCGCCGTCGCCCATGGTGTAGTAGAGGTGCTTCAACAGCTCTTGGGAATCTTCCCGAAGAAACGGGACCGTCATCAGCGCCAGATCATTCGGCTCCTCGGTCGGCTCGAAACCCAGGGTGATCAGCTGCCGGCGCCACCACTCCGGGCGGCTGGGGAACCAGGCTTCGATGGATTCCGCTCCGTCCATGGAAGGGTGCTCCATGGCCACCCGCAACATCGCCCAAGCCGACTCTAGATGTTTGGGGTCAAAGAGCGCATCGCACCATTTGATGCGGTTTTCGTGGCGCCGAAACACGGACCAGCCGACCAAGCGGCCCCATTTTCGAGCCGCCAGCACCAGGAACGGTGGATCGTCTGGACAGTCCACATATCGCCACTTCAGCCAGGCTGCGTCGCGACGAACGAGAAGGCCGTAGTGGGGGCCGACCCGTTGAAAGAATCGATCCCAGCTGCGATCGAACGAACGGGGAACGGAAATTCGGTAGCCGTGGTCGGCTCCCGGGGCGACGCCAACGGGGCGGATCCAATAGCCGACGCTGTCCACTGGATAGGCGTTGACGAATCGGCGGCTGAATTTTTGAATGTTGCCGGTGTTGAAGCCGAAATTGAAGGCGACTCGTTGCTCGCAATAGGTGGCGAAGAAATGCCGGACACAGCGGCCCAACAGGCTGGTAGGTCCTCGGCCGACGCTGCGGAATGACGGCAGGGTCATGGTGTCGCCGATCTGCAACCCCAGCGATTGCTCCTCAGGGGCTCGGCGACCGAATGTCTTCTTACCGAAACGGCTGAAAATCACGGGGTAGCCGGCGTAGTGGGCCGCCAGGGTGCCGTCCACATGCCGCGCAATCGTGATCAATCGGGAGCCGAAAGGGTTGCGTTCGAACTTCCACCGCCAGTGCTCGAGACTCCGTTCCACATGGAAGCTGGGCTTGAACATCTGAAGGATGTCCCGCTCGTCTCCCTCTTGGAATGCGCGAACCTCGAAATCCGTGGGCCGTGCGACCATCAGATGCCACTCAGACTCTGGGAGGGAGCGTTCCTCGTGGACCGCGAAGCCACGGCGAGAGAGACTCAGGATCGACTCGCGACGGTGGCCACCCGAAACGGCGAGAATCAGCCGCGAGCGCTCTGCCATCAAGCTCGGAACAGCCGCCAGCTCCGATTCGCGGCAAGGCCCGTCCGGTCGCCAAATGACCATATCGAAGGGCTCGTCGCCGTTTAGGCTTTGGGGCAAGGCATCGAGGGATCGGGTGGTTTCCTCGCCGCTCAGGAGGTCCGGTCCCCGCAAGCCGACCATCAACAATCTCGACGGCTTTCGCTTGGCGAATTTACTCAGCTCATTGAGCAACGAATCCATGGTTTCCCTTCCGACGACCCGGGCGAATCGCGCTTCAATTCGGATGCCGATAGACGAACGGCTAGTCGCAGGCAAAGGATATACTCTGCGCGCCGCAGGGTCGAAAGACTCCTTGCAACCATCCGCGGAGAGCCATGTTTCCCTTATCCAGCCCACCCGGTGCGACCGAAACGGTACACGCTGAGCGCGTCTTGGTCCTCGCCCCGCACTTCGACGACGAGGTCCTGGGATGCGGCGGCCTGATCTGTGCCCTGGCGGCGGGTGGGGCCGACGTCCAAGTGCTCTTCCTGACCGACAGCGCCGGCGGGGCGGAGTCGGGCTCCATCGACGATCCCGAATCGTACGCCGGCCGTCGGCGGACAGAGGCGAAGCGGGCCCTCGAGACGCTCAGCGAAGTGGGCGATGTGCATTGGGCAGGCTGCCTGGACCTACCCGACGGAGACCTCCACAGCCGACAGGATGAGCTGGCGGAAGCGCTGGCCCGAGAGATCGACCGTCATGGGCCGGACCTGCTGCTGGTCACCTCGCCGCTCGAGATCAGCGCGGATCATGTCGCCGCCTTTGTCGCCCTCCACCGATGCCTGACCTCGATCCGACCTGGGCATCCGCTTGAGCCGAAAGTCCGCGACCTACGGATCCTGACGTTCGAGGTCAATCACCTCCAGCACCCGGACCTGCTGGTGGACGTCTCCGAGTTTCAAGAGCTTCTGGGTCGAGCCATGGCCTGTCACGCCAGCCAACAAGAGCGTCACGACTATTGGGGCGCTTATGTGGGGAGGTCCAAATTTCGGGCCTTGACCTTGCCGCCGGAAGTCCAAGCGGTCGAGGCCTATCGACAGCTGACCCTCCAAGATTTCACCCATTGGGACGCCGGCGGGCTGATCCGTCGGCTCGGTGGCCGGTTCGAGCCCGATCCCGTGGACGACGGTCCTTTGGTGTCGGTGGTCGTGCGCACCCACAATCGCCCTGAGCTGCTGAAGGAAGCCTTGGCCAGCATTGGCGCCGCCGGCTATCGGCGAATCGAGGTCATTGTGGTGAACGACGGTGGGGACCTGCCTGAGCTGCCGGCTGGTTACCCCCATCGTCTCGAGCTCGTCGACCTGGATACCAACCGCGGCCGAGCGGCTGCCGCCAATGCCGGAGTCGAGGCCGCGAGCGGCGAGTACGTGGCCTTTCTCGACGACGATGACCTCGTCTCGCCCGAGCATTACTCGGTATTAGTCCGGGCCGTCACCGCCGCCGGGGTTCGCGTGGCCTACTCCGACGCTGCGGTGGGCGTCTACCATCTGGACGGCGATCGAGGCTGGAAGCTCACCGAGCGTCGGTTGCCCTACAGCCGGGATTTTCAGGCCGAGCTGCTGTCGGTCGACAACTACATCCCCTTCCACACCCTGCTGATCGAGCGAGCCCTCTTCGACGAGGTGGGTGCATTCAACACCGAATATCCCATCTTCGAGGATTGGGAGCTGCTGGTTCGGCTGGCCAAGAAAACGCCCTTTCATCATGTGCCGCGGGTCACCTGCGAGTATCGGCAATTCCGAGGGGCTGGATTCCATGTGCTCGGCGACCGTCCTCGGGAACGGGCGGACTTCTTGTCCATGAAGGCGAAGGTGATCGAGGCCCACCGCGATTTCGTCGACTCCGGTGTGGTGGCGCGGGTGGTCGACCAATTGCGCGCGGAAGCCGTGGCAGCCCTAGAGCAGGGACGGCAGGAGTCGGAAAAGCGGGTGGATGAAGAGGCCGCGCATCACCGCACCCGTGGCGCCCTGCAAGCGAGCGAAGAACACGCTCGCCAGCTCCAGATGTTGGAGCAGCGATCGTCCCAGGCCTTAGAAGCGGCGCAAGCTGAGCAAGCGGCCCAGCGGAAACAAATCGACGAGCTGCGCGCCTTTCAGGAAGAACAATCCCAGAAGCTGGCGCAGGCCTACGAAGAGATCCAAAGGCTGACGTCTCTAGTGGATGAGATGCAGAATTCGCGGGCTTGGAAGCTGCACCAGAAGCTCCAAAGGTTGAAACCGTGAGCCGTATCGGCTTGGTTCCCAGCGAGGCCATCCGCCCACGCATGGCGGGAATAGGCATCCGCTACTTGGAGCTTGCCCGTCGTTTGCCAGGCCACGGCTTTCAGGTGGTTTTGGTCACTCCCGGAGTGCTCTCAGAAGTGCCGGAGCTGCCCGAGAAGGCCCAAGCTCGGGCCTTTGAGCGAGGCCGTCTGGGGGAGATCTTGTGGGACTGCGACGTGGTGGTCACCCAAGGCCAGCTCGCCAACGATGTGCTGATCGAGCTACCCCAAACCCCGACGGCGGTGGATTTCTATGATCCCTTCTTGGTGGAGAACCTGCACTACGTCGACAGCCTCGGTCTCGATCCCTACCGCAACGATCACGCCACCTGGGTATTGCAGCTGTCCAGGGGAGACTTCTTCCTTTGCTCGTCCGACGAGCAGCGGCAGTTCTATCTTGGATTCCTCGCCGCCTTGGGCAGGGTGAATCCCTATTCCGTACGTCACGACTCGGATCTCAAGGACCTGATCGATGTCGTGCCCTTCGGCGTGCCCGATCAGCTGCCCGAGCACCGGCCCTACTTGCCGAAGCGCTCGCCCGGTGAGAGGCGGCTGCTCTTCGGCGGCCTCTACGATTGGTACGACCCCTGGCCGGTCTTGGAGTCCCTAGAAGCTCACCGCGACGCCGGATGGACCCTGCTTTTGATTCGCAATCCCAACCCCGGCACACCCCAAGAGCTCTTCACCGAGGTGGAGTCTTGGTGCCGAAAGCGTGGTTTGTGGGCGGAGGAAGGTGCGAGCCGGGAGGGACGCTCCAGCCGAGTGGAGGTCTTGGATTGGGTGCCCGGGGAGCGTCGCTACGATCTCTTGCGCGACGTGGACTTGGTAGTCGCCACCCATCGCTTGAGCCTGGAGACCCGGCTCTCCCTGCGAACTCGCTTCCTCGACGCCCTGGCCGCCGATTGCCCGGTGGTGATCACCGAAGGCGGTGCCATGAGCCGCTTGTTGCGGGAATTCGACGCCGGCTGGGTGGTGCCCGAGGGCGATGCCGGCGCTGTCGGTCGAGCCTTCGAAGACATTCTGGAGGCGGGGCCCGGTGTCGAGTCTCGGCGGCGTGCGGGCCGCGAGCTACTGGAATCCTTTTCGTGGAACCGGGTGTTGGAGCCCTTGATTCGTTTTTGTCGTGAGCCCAAGCTCGACGGCACCAAGACCCAATTCGCCGCCGACGTTCCCACGCGGGCACCGGCGGATCCTTTGATGTTTCGGGCCCGTCGCAAGCTTCGTCATTTGCTCAACCGCTGATCGGGCTTTTGTTGGGAGTCATTTTTGTCGAGCCATGCCATCCAAAAAGTTTCGGTGCTCGTGCTCAGCTGGAATGGGCAAGAGCATCTGGAAACGTGTCTCCCTGCCTTGCGCTGTCAACAGGATCCCGGTGTGGATTGGGATGTGTGGGTGCTCGACAACGGCTCGTTCGATGATTCCGTGGATTGGGTCAAGGCCAACCATTCCTGGGTGCGCTTGGTGTCGAGCGAGGTCAACCGGGGTTTCTGCGGCGGCAACAACCATCTGGTGGAGCTCGCCGACGATGCCGACGCGGTGATCCTGCTCAACAACGACACCCGTCCGAAGCCGGATTGGCTACTGCGGTTGGTGGAGGCCTTCCGGGCCGCGCCGGACGATGTGGCCGCGGTGTCCGGCGGCATCGTCGATTGGGATGGGGAGCGGCTCGATTTCGCCCGCGGCATCCTGACCTTCGACGGCCATGCCTTCCAAATGGACTACCGTCGACCGCTGGATCAAGTCACCCTGCCCGAGCCGGGGAGTGAGCTGCTCTTCGCCTGCGGCGGCAATATGATCATCCGCCGCCGGATCTACCTGGATCTCGGAGGGTTCGATCCGTCCTACTTCGCCTATTTGGAAGACGTCGACCTGGGCTGGCGCCTGTGGGCGGCCGGACATCGCGTGCTCTACGCCCCCGACGCGGTGGTCCACCATCGGTCCATGGCCACCAGCCAAACGCTGGGCAACGCCAATCGAGGATTCCTCTTCGAGCGCAACGCCTTCCTCACCGCTTACAAAAACTTCGACGATGAATTCTTGGCCGCCCTGATGCCGGCCATTTGGATGACAGTGGCTCACCGCAGCCAAACCCTCTTGGTGCAGAACAACCCCGGTGGCGACCTCCTGACCATCGATCCCTACGCCGGCTTGATCGCCAACACCGCCGCACCCGCTGCCACATCCACCTTGGAGCCCGAGGAATCCGAGCCGAGCCTGATCCAAGCCATGGGTCCAGTCGAGACCAGCTTGAAGGAAAAATGGAGAGGTTACGGACCGCGTGAATTCTTCCGCCGTGCCGTGCGCAAAGGGGTCCGGACCGTTTTGCCGGCGTGGGTCTTCGGCGACCCTGAGCCCGCCACTCACATCACCGACCCCCAAACCTTCGCCCACCTCCGGGCCCTGACTTACATCCTCGGTCAGCGCGACAAGCTCGCGGAAGCCCGGGCGCGTACCCAAGCGTCGCGAAAACGGTCCGATCGGGAAATCTTCGAACGGTTCCCCTTGGCGCTGGTGCCCACCTACCCAGGTGATCGCGAGCTTTTCGGCAGTCGTGGGTTCCAGGAGATCCTGCCTGAGGATCTTCCCCTAGTTCGTTACCGCCTGGACGAGGTCATGGACCTCGATTGAGGCCGGCTCGGTGTGTCGGTTTCAGTCGTCGGTGAGATCTTGCACGATCACGGCAGTGCCGTAGGCGAGAACCTCGGACGAGCCCGGGGTCGGGCTGGAGGTGGTGAATTGCAGACCGATGACGGCGTTGGCGCCCAGGCTTCGGGCTTCGGCGACCATGCGGTCCAAGGCTTGCTCACGGGCTTCGGAGAGCATTTTGGTGTACTCGTGAATCTCACCGCCGACCGCGTTGCGTAGGTGGGCCAGCAGGTCTCGGCCAATGTGGCGACCGCGAACCGAGGTGCCACGGACCAAGCCGAGGGTACGTTGGATCTTGCGATCCGGAATCTCGTCGGTCGTGACCAGAATCATCGGTGTACGTCCCTGTGGTAGCGATCGTCGCCGAATTCTTTGAGACGATCCATAAGCACTGAAATGAAGAGCAGCACAAAGGCGCCCGGCATGCCGAGCACCAAGAAGATCTCAAATGGATCCCCGGACCTGGAGACGAAGGTCCACAACGCGTAAGCGGTGACCACCGTCAGCCAGGAGCTGAGAAGAATCCAGCCGAGGGTTCGGCTGAATAGGCTGCCCCGAGTTTTGGGTAGCTCGGGCCAGACGTCGTCGGCCGGCGGGGTGAAGCGGGTGGTGAGGGCCGACTCGCGCAGGAGCCGCATTTCCTTCAGCAGCCGGCGATATTCCGGGTTTTCCTCGAGCAGGATCCGTACCCGCTGCATATCCCGGTGGGGAAGGGTGCCGTCGAGGAAGCCTGATAACAGCTCTTCGTCAAAAGATGGAGAGGATTGGGCCATAGGTGCCCTCCTTCCGACAGGTTCAGTTCAGAATCTCTTCCAAGTCGGCTTGGAGGATCTTCCGAAGTCTCTTTCGGGCGCCGTGAAGACGAGACATCACGGTGCCGATGGGAATGTTCAACGTTTCGGCGATTTCCGAGTAGGCTAAATCCTGGTAGTCCCTCAACACGATGATCTCCCGTTGGGCCTGGGAGAGCTGTTGCAACGACAGCCAGATGCGTTTTTGCAGCTGGGCTCTTGAAGCGTCTCGCTCCAGATCCACGGTTTCGTCCACCAATTGAAGATCGGCGCGTTCGTCGTCTTGCTCGGCGTCGTCGATGGAATCGTGTTTTCGGACTTTGCGACGGCGGAACAAATCGAGCACACGATTGCGAACGATTTGGAACAGCCAGGGCCGCACCGGACGGCTGACGTCGAAACGATGCAGGTGTTTAAAGAAACGCAACATGGCGTCCTGCGCCACGTCGAGAGCATCGTCGCGATTGCCGAGCAGTTGGAGAGCCAGGAAAAAGGCCGGGTCCCGATGGCGGTGCGCAAGCTCTTCCTGAGCGGCGACGTCACCCTTGCGGGCACGACGCACGAGCTCAGCCTCGGAGCAAGAGCCGATCGGTTCAACGGCGGATGAGAGGGGCATCAGGGCTTCCACATGTCACGTTACGCAGGGTAAGGTGCCTTATTCGATCGGCATTCTACTTTTTTCTGAGATCCCCGTCTTTCTTCTTCAGATTTGCTCTTATGGGCCGCTAGAAAAGCCGGGAAAAGCGCTTGGGTCATCGGCTCGGAGGTTCTTGTGGTCGACTTCTCAATCATTATTCCGACCTATAACCGCATGGACGTGTTGCCCGAGGTCTTGGAGGCCTTGGAGCAACAAGAGGACGCCCCGCCTTTTGAGGTCCTGGTGATCGACGACGGCTCGACCGACGAAACCTGGGATTGGCTAAGCCGGCGGCAATCCTCGGTACCCCTGATTGTGCACCGTCAAGAGAATTCTGGGCCCGCCGCCGCCCGCAATTGGGGTGTGATGCAGGCTCGAGGGGGCCGAGTGGCCTTTCTCGGTGACGACACTGTCCCTTCCACAGGATGGTTGGCCGCCCACGCGCGGGCAGCGGATGCCCGTCCCGGGCATGATCGGCTGGCCGTGATCGGTTATACAGGCTGGCATGCGCGCATGAGGCTGAACCCCTTTTTGCGCTATATCAATGAGCATGGGCTGCAATTCGGTTATGCCTTGATCGACCAGCCCGAGGACGTTCCGTTCAACTTTCTATACACCTCGAATCTGTCCCTGCCCCGTGAATGCCTTCTGGAGGAGCCCTTCGATTTGAGCTTTCCCTACGCTGCCTGGGAAGACATAGAGCTCAGCTACAGGCTGAAAAAGAGGGGCTTGCGACTGGTCTACGAGCCGAGCGCCACCGTCGCCCATGATCACCCGACGAGCCTGACCCGCTTTATGGGCCGGCAGGAAAAGGCCGGCTTCTCGGCTGTTGTATTCTTTAACCTACACCCAGAGCTGGGTTCGTTCCTCGGTGTGGGCCCCAGCGGTCCTCCGCCCCTCCCGTCGCGACTTCGTCAAGCACTCTTGGCCGGCTTGGCGCGCGCTTTGCAATACACATCCTTGCGAACCCCACGCCTGTGGGAAACCGTCCTCCGATTTCACTACATCGAAGGGCTGCACCGCGGGTGGAGGGCCAAAGGAGGAGAATGAACATGAGAAAAAAGAGTCTACAGATCCTGCCCCTCGCCGCAGCGGGGCTGGCTTGGATGGTGCTCGCCGCCTTCCCGGTCGCGGTACAGGGGCAGATGGTGGAGAAGCAAAGCTCAACCTCTTCGGGGTCGAGCGGTAGCTCCAAATCCAGCGCGGCCAGCGGCTCATCCAGCAGAAGCAGCGCACCGGCAAGAAGCGCCGGCAGATCCCAGAGCCCGCGATCTTCGGGAAGCGGTTCCTCGAGCGCCCGATCCTCGAGCAGCCGCCCCCGGGGTAGCTCAGGGTCCCAGGCGCCGGCGACTCGCAGGTCACGCCCGAGCAGTGACGGCGGGTCACAGGCGAGTCGAGGAAACAGCTCGTCCGACAGCCGGGTCCGAAGCACGCCATCGGCACCGCGGCACCGACCCGGTGGTCGGAGCTACGAGGACTACCGGGCCACCAGGCAAGTGGACGACATCGACAAACGGCACCGCCGGACGCGCTCTTACCAGCACCGGGATCGTCACCGCGACGATCGCCACGAGCGGCGTCGAAGCTCCCGCCGGCACCACTACTACAATTACCATCACAACCATCGCAACTACTACGGCGGACATCACGGCTACTACTCTTATCCGTACCGCTATCCGTATTTCTCGTATTACGGCGCCTTCGGCTTCTGGAGCCCTTGGTTCGATTATGATTGGGGCTGGGGAAGATACCCCTACCGTCGACCGGTTACGGTGTACATCAGCGACTATGACAACGGCCGCGTAGGAGCTTTGGATCTGGACGTCTCGCCGGAGAAGGCACAGATCTTCATCGACGGCAATTACGTGGGAGTGGCGGACGAATATGATGGATTCCCTGCTTTCTTGTGGCTTGAAGAAGGGACTTACGACGTCGCCATTTACAAGTCGGGATACGAGACGATTTTTCGCCAATACTCGATTTATCCCGGAGTGATCATCGATGTCGAGGATCGTATGCAGCCGGGCGAAGCCATCCACCCGGATGAGCACGTCTCCAAGTCGACCGTCAATCGTGACGAGCGCATTCGACGCAACCGTGAGCGAGAGGCGGCAGTCGAGGCGCGCAAGCGGGAATCCGAGGAAAGAGATCGACCAACGGTCGGAAGCCCGATGGAAGAATCCAGCGACATCGGTCGAATGGTTCTGGATATCTTCCCGCCCGACGCCGCGGTCTATTTGGATGGGATCTTCTTGGGCACCGCCGAGGAAGTGACCGGGCTCACCGCGGGCCTAGTGGTCGACCCGGGGGAGCATCTGCTCGAAGTGGCTCGTCCGGGATTCGAATCCCGGGAGATCGAGCTCAACGTGGCCGGAGGAGAGCGGATCGACTTGACCGTGGAGCTCGACAGGAACTGACCAGCAGCTGCCGACGGCCCGAGCCCGACGGACAGCAGATCAATTATTGGATCTCTCCGAAGCCCTCCACGGCGTATTGCGCCCGTGCGAGGGCTTCTTCCATCTTCTGCAGATCTTCGGCATTGGGAAGTCGGCCGGTCGGCATTTGGTTCTGACCAGCGCGGATCGCTGTTTCCAACCTGTAAATCGCTTCCATGAGATCGCCGGTGGCCGAAGAGTCCGGGCGATCGGGTAGGAGCTCCCCGATGCTCTCCAGCTCGGCTTGCCACTCTTGCGCGGATTCTTGCCACCGGCTCAGAAGGTCTCGCCGCGCCAGCTGATCCCGCTCGAGGTTGCCGATCCCCTCGTTTTCCTCGATCGTATCCTCCGCCTCTGTGATGCCGGAGCCGATATGTCGCAGCAGCTCGTCGGCCGCGTCTCGATAGACGGCAAAGGTCACCTCGCTGCTGGGTTTGAGGGTGGCGGGCCTTCTGAACCATTTAGCGGATTGGAAAGAGCGTCCTCGCAGCTGGATCCACTTCGTCTGTACGGACTCGAGATCTTCGAGCCTGAATTCATCGGCCTTGATCGATGCCGAGAGCTCCTCAAGATCCGCGGCGAGCGCCTCCTGTCGAGCTTCCTGGGAGGATTTTAAGAGCTCCGACATGCGGTCGATTTCGAAAATCAGACCGTTGACGACGTCCTCGAAGGAGTCGGTGTCGGAAGGCTCGAAGAGTGCGATTTCTAGGCGAATCAGCTGAGATTGCATGGACTCGGGGTCGATCCGGACCCCCGATTGGGCTTGGTCGTCTTGATCCTCGTCACCAGGGAAGGTGTCGGTAATCTCCTCGCCTTCGTCACGATAAAGCGCCGGTCCGAAAATCTGAAAAGCGACCAGGGCAATTCCCAGCAGACAAAGAAGCACCATGATGAATTGCGGCCCACCCGGGCCTGAATCCACGTCGAGCTTGCGAAAGCCCTTCTTTTCCGCCAAAAACTTGTCGCGGGCTTCGAAGTACTTCCGCCTCTTTTCAGAAAGCGTTGGGCCGGGCTCAAAGTCGTCCATGTCTTGGTCCTAGCTTGGTTAGGGCCTATTTCTTTAGGTTCGGCTTCAAGTTTAGCAGGCTCAGCGGTGCGAGCTCGCGCAGATCCGAATTTCGAGCCGGGTCCAACGGGTCCCCATCAGGGACACGGCCAAGTCAGCGTCTCCGGCAAAACGTCGCTTTTCCAGAATCCGCGCATTGACTTGAAAGCGAGTCGACCCGGCCAGCGGCAAGGGGTCGAGAAAAACGGTGGAGTAGATGGCGCCCCCAGGAGCTTCCGGACGCGGGTGAATGAGGAGCCCATGCTCCTCCACCTCTCGATCACGTCGAGCACAAGCGGCGAGGGAAATGTTGTCGGCGAGGTTCAGCCAACGATATCCGGCGTCCAAGTCGTCGGCGGACCAGCCGCCAGCGCTCGCCAGCTCGGCTTCCAGATTTTGCCAAGCCTCCAAGGCTTCCTGCCATTCGGCTTGACCTCGATGGGAGCGATGGAGGTGCAAAGCGTGTCTGGTGATCCAAAGGGCGGCCAGTGGATACTCGGAAGTATGCCTCCGGGTGCCTAGATGCCAAAGCTCCTGGCGGACAGCCGTCGGAATGCTGATGAAATCGTGGGGCCGGCCGTGCTCGTCCACCATCGGCGCCGAGTCGATTTCGGCCCAGCCGTTGTCGTGCTCTCGGGTGGCGAAGATCAGCTCGTCGCGCCAAGGAAAGTCCGGCGGTATTCGTTGACCCGGCAGATCCCGACACCACAGCTTCAACAGCTCCGCCGCCAAACGGGCGTGGTCGATTTGTTGGATCAAAACCAGGTGGTCGGGACCGTACGGAGCGACGATCATAGAAGCAGCCTCGGAGAGATGAAACCGAAATGCATCGGCATGTAGGTTGGATCTGCGCTCGGATTCGACAAGCGCGGTCCTCCCGTGATTAGACTTACCATATGACGAAAAATGAAGCTCAAGAAGCGCTCGATTACCACTCCAAAGGGCGCAAAGGAAAGCTGGAGGTGGTGCCCACCAAACCCACCGCCACCCAAAAAGATTTGTCGTTGGCCTACTCGCCCGGGGTCGCCCAGCCCTGCTTGGAGATCGAAAAGGACCCCTTGAAGGCTTTCGACTACACCGCCCGCGGCAACCTGGTCGCTGTAATTTCCAACGGCACCGCCGTCCTGGGGCTGGGCAATATCGGTCCGTTGGCCAGCAAGCCGGTGATGGAAGGCAAGGCCGTGTTGTTCAAGCGGTTTGCCGACATCGATGTATTCGACCTCGAGGTCGATACCCAGGACGTGGACGAATTCGTGCGTACGGTCAAGCTGCTTGAGCCGAGCTTCGGCGGGGTCAACCTGGAGGACATCAAGGCTCCGGAGTGTTTCGAAATCGAGGAACGGCTCAAGAAAGAGCTCAAGATTCCAGCGTTTCATGACGACCAGCACGGCACGGCGATCATTTCCTCGGCGGCGTTGATCAACGCGCTCCAGCTGGTGGGCAAAGAGGCCGGTGACCTGAGCATGGTGATCTCCGGCGCTGGGGCCGCGGCGGTCGCTTGTCGGGAGCTGTACGTTCGCATGGGGGTGGATCCATCTCGGATTATTGTTTGCGACAGCAAGGGCGTGATCTACAAAGCTCGAACCGAGCGGATGGACGGCATCAAAGAGGGACTGGCCGTCGACACCGAGGCTCGAACCCTCGCCGACGCCATGGTGGATGCGGACGTATTCATCGGACTGTCGGTCAAGGGCTTGGTTTCCCAAGACATGCTCCGGTCCATGGCCGACGACCCGATCGTCTTCGCCCTGGCCAACCCCGACCCGGAGATCTCCTATCCCGATGCCCGGGCCGCCCGCGACGACGTGATCATGGCCACGGGCCGCAGTGACTATCCGAATCAAGTCAACAATGTTTTGGGGTTCCCCTTCATCTTCCGCGGGGCTTTGGATGTCCGGGCCACGGACATCAACGAGGAGATGAAGATGGCGGCGGTTCAAGCCCTGGCGGAGATGGCCCAGGAGGACGTGCCGGATTCCGTGCTGAAAGCCTACGGCTTGGGCCGATTGGAATTCGGGCGAGAGTATTTGATCCCCAAACCCTTCGACCACCGAGTGTTGCTACGGGTGGCCCCGGCGGTGGCCAAAGCGGCCATGGAAACCGGGGTCGCGCGGGTCCAGATCGAAGATTTAGAGGCCTATGCCCGCCATCTCGAGACCCTGATCTCGCGTCGCTTCGAGCTGATGCGCGGTTTGCTGGACCGGGCCCGGCGTGATCCGCGCCGGATCGTGTTCGCCGAGGGAGAGCACCCGAAAATCCTACGGGCGGCGAAGGCTCTCGCGGACCGGGGTATCGCCGACCCAGTGCTCTTGGCGCGCCGAGACGCGGTGTCGGACATGCTGGACCAATTGGATCTGTCCGGTGACGAGGTCACTCTGATCCACAGCTTGGATTCCGATAATCGGGAAACCTTCGAGCGCTACGCACGGGAGCTGCACCAGCGCCGTCGACGGGACGGTGTGACCTACGAAGACGCCCTCAAGCTGATGCGCTCCCGCAACTACTACGGGGCCATGATGGTGGAGCTGGGAGAGGCTGATGGATTGATTTCAGGGCTCACCACCCACTACAACGAAACGGTGCGTCCGGCACTACAAATCGTCGGATTGCAGGATGAGGTACGTCGAGTCTCCGGCGCCTACATCCTGATGTTTCGGGATCGGGTGTTGTTCCTGGCCGACACCACGGTGAATATCGATCCCACGGCCGAGGAGCTCGCCGAAATCGCAGTGTTGACCGCCAACTTCGCCCGACGCTTCCGCATCGAGCCTCGGGTCGCCATGTTGTCGTTCTCTAATTTCGGCTCCAACCACCACCCCAGCGCGATCAAGGTGCGCCGAGCCGTCGAGCACGTGCATCGGTTGGATCCGGAGCTCGAGGTGGACGGTGAAATGCAGGCCGACACCGCGGTGCTCGGCTCAATTTTGGAAGAATCCTACCCCTGGTCCCGGCTGAAAGAGCCGGCCAATGTGTTGATCTTCCCGGAGCTGCAGAGTGCCAATATCGCCTACAAGCTGCTGTGGCGGCTCGCGGACGTGGAAGCCATCGGACCCATTCTGCTTGGGATGGAAAAACCCGTGCACGTGTTGCAAAGGGGTGTTGAGGTGGCGGACATCGTCAACATGACCGCCATCGCGGTGGTGGACGCCCACGAGCGAGACGAAGAGTAGGGGTCAGGAGGGACTTCTAAGAGAGATCCGAAATCTCCTTGTCCGATTCGGCCGGATTCTTTCGTTAGAATAGGTGGGCTGCCCCAACATGAGCCACCCACGTGAGCCCGAGCCGTCAGCGAGCCTGAGCCACGAGTGAGCCGCAAGGGTAACCTAGTTGGGACCGTCCGGTGTCCCGGTGAGAATTGGCCGTCCGTGGAGCTTTCCGCCGTCGATGTCACGCATCGGTCTTTTTCGGTACGTCTCACCCGCCGGCCTGAAGTCGGCGTTGCAGCTTTTCAACAGCTACTGGAGGATCGAGAATGAAGCGCTGTATTTCCGTAGTTCTTTTTGCCCTTCTCTTGGTGTCTGCTTGGGCGCCTTTGGCGATGGCAGCCGGTAAAGACAAACCGCGCATCGCCGTGCTGAAGTTTGAGAACAAGGCCGACAATCAATATTGGTGGCACGGTGGCGCCGAGGCCATGCAAGATGTCTTCGTGACCGAGCTGGTCAAGAGCGGCAAATTCCGCGTTATCGACCGCGAGCGCCTGGACGCGCTCATGGCGGAGAAGAACCTCTCCGTGTCCGGCGCGTTGGATCCGGCCACGGCAGTCCGCGCGGGCAAGCTGCTGGGTGTTGAGTACTTTCTGACCGGCGCGATTACCGAATACGGCGCCGAGGAAGCGGGCGGCTCGGGTTTCGGCATCTCCGTGAAGCGCAAGAAGTTCGTGGCAGCCGCCAATGCCCGAATCATCGATACCGAAACCGGTGAGATCCTCTGGGCTGACGAGGCCCGCGGCGAGGAGAAATCCGCCAAGGTCCGCGTCCGTGGAATCGGCGGCGGTGTCGACGATCGCCGCATGTTCGACAAGGTCATGAAGCCGGTCGTGGCCGAGCTCGCGGCGAGCATCAAAGCCGCCGACCTCTGATCTCAGCCAGCTGGATCCCAGATAGCGGGATCTCAGCAAGCGGGCCGCGGGCCCGACAAGAAAAAGCCCGGTGTGTAGCCGGGCTTTTTCTTGCTCGAGATGCTCCTAAATCCACCGCCGGCGCAAAGCCGGGAGGCGGGTTCTGCCCACTGGAATTTCCTGACCGCTTTCGAGCTCGAGGAAGTAGCGGCTGCCCGGCTCGTTGTCGAGGCGTCTGACATCGCGCAAATTCACCAAGTAGGAGCGGTGGACTCGCAGAAAATGCTCCGGTAGGAGATCCTCCAGCTTGGACAGGGTCTTGTCGTGCAAGGCGACCTGACCGTCTCGTGTGTGGATCTCGGCGTAGTCGTCGGCTGCCTGGATGAATGAGACCTGATCGATTGGGATCAGGTGGGTGGAGCCGGAGCGGCGAATGGCCAGGTAGCGCAGGGAGCGAGGGCCCGTGTCATGCCGTCGGGCGCGATCGAGCGCCAATCTGAGACGTTTGCGGGAAAAAGGCTTGGGCACAAAATCGAGCACACCCAGCTCGAAAGCTTCCACAGCTCTTTCCGTGTGGGCCGAAACCACGACCGTGTGAAAAGAGCTTGCCACCACCTGTCGAAGGAGCTCGAAGCCGTCTTGTCCGTGAAGATTCAGGTCAAGAAAGAGTAGGTCCACGGGCGCTTCCGCCAAGCGGTCGACTGCGTCGTGGAGAAGTCCTTGGACTTCAAGGTGCTCCAGCTCTTCGCCGGCGATGTCTCGGATCATCCGGGCAAGTCGCCGGGCGACCACCGCCTCGTCCTCAACCACTAGGACGCGCATGTGTCGGCTCCGTTCGGCACGTCGATCACGGTCCGCCAGACGGGTTGGAGAGAGTCCGGGTCGTCGACACCGGCGGAAAGTCGAAAGTCTTCACCGAAGCTCTCTCGCAGTCTGGCGCGGACGTATCGAAGCCCGGTGCCCTCGGATTTCGAAACGGGGCCGATGGGCCTAAACGGAGCCTCGAACACGTAGCGAATTCTGCCCGATGCCATTTCCTGTCGCAGACGAAAACAGGCCGTGTTGCCAATACCCTCATCTGCTCCATAGGCATTATGGGTCAGCGCATTCTCCAACAGGGTGTGAAAAATCGCCGGCGGCACCTGGCTTGTCGGGTCGAGCCCAACGGCTTCGAGCATTAGGTTCTCATCGCGTCGTTTGGCCATGACCGCGAGGTGGCTCCGGCAGAGCTCCAGCTCCTGGCCAAGAGGAATAGAAGAGCGGCTGGATACATCCGCCAAAATGCGAAGCTCCTGGCCGAGCTCTTGGACCATCTCGGAGGCGACCTCGGGCTCTTCCTCGAACCATTCCGACAACGCGGTCAGCGTGTTCATCAGGAAGTGGGGTTGGAGGTGGCGTCGCAACAGCTCGATTTCCAATCGGGCGGAGCGGAGCTCGATCGCTTCGTGCTCACGCCTTTCCCTGGCTCCGGCCAAGACGTGGGAAGCGAGCAAGAAGAGGCACAACACGCTGAGACCGAAGAAAAGGTAATAGTCGAGGAATTGGTAGGGCTGCCAGAACCCGACCCCTAAGCACAGGGAAATGCCGGTGAGGGCCCAAAGGGCGTCCATTTGCCTTGCCCACAGGGCCCGCGCCAACCATATCCACGAGGTGGTCAAACCGACCAGGAATAAGGTGCCGGTCTTGCCGTCGAAACCGGGAATCCACCAACAGGGAAGCGTCAGGACGAGGCTGATCGTGGAGAAGCCGACCCTCCCCGGCAGTGGAAAACGTTCCGTCACGAAAGCGATGAGCAGAGCGTTGACGGCCCAAGCCAAAAAAGTCACCGTCAGCAATCGCCAGATATGAAGGTCGTAGGTATATCCCACCAAAACCCGCAAGCTTTCCACGATCACCAGAGAACCGGCGGCGCCGGCAAAGAGCCCTAGCCACAAGTGGGAACGGGAGCGGGTGCCGAAGAGAAAAGACATGGCGTAGAAAAGGCCTATCGCCAACAAGCCACCGGCACTGATCAAAGTGCGGGCGCTGTATCCCCAGCCGAGAGTAGCGAGCTCGAGATAATCGCCGACCAGGAAGACGTAGAAACCCATTCGCGGGGCAAAGCCGCGATGGTGGGCCGAGCAACGCAAAGCCACCAGATGCTCGCCGCTTCCGAGGTCCGTCGGCAAGGCGCGGTTCCAGTCGATGGCTCCGGGCTGCTCTTGCTCAGGCGTCGCACCCACGACTCCGTTGGTGGCCCATAGCTCTCCGTTGAGAAAGAGCTCACAAGAGGCCAAGGCCAGGAGCTGAAAACCCATGGGCTCTGCACGAGCCAGAAACTCGTCGTCGAGCTCGAGGCGTCCGCGCAGCCAAAAAATAGATGCGTCTTCGACCTGGATCCGATCCAGCTCGTGTTCCGGCCATTCGGAGTCGTCGAAGGTCGGCTGTGACCAGGCCGGATCGTCACCGACCATGACACGGAACGACTGAATCCCGAGAATCCTTGGCGGCTCAGCCGCTGACAAAACTCCCGCCCCGAGCAGCCAACCCATGGCGACCAGCCAAACCGTGGCTCGTGTCCGAGACTTCGGTGCCAGGCACTTTCCGGATCGAGGTGCCGGGCACTTTTCCGGTGCCCGTTTCTCCAGTGCCAGGCACTTCTCAGCGACCGGCATCTCCTTGACTCGGGACATTCGCGGGGGATCGTGGACGAGCTCCATGGAAGCAGTCTAGCCCGTGCCCGAGATCAGGCCCATGTTGTTCACCGAGGCGTTGAGCAGCTCGCCGATTCTCGTCTGAGCAGGCGGCGGAATCCTCCTAGTCTGAGGGCAGTCGTGGTCGGCATTGACGGTCAGCTTGAAATCAGAAGGACCGCCAGGATTCCGGCCCGTCATGAGAGTTGAATACAACAAAGTAAGGAGCACAACCGTGAAGGATCTCAGCTGCTGGCTTTTGGCCGGCTTGGTGGTTTCGTCCGTATTTTCCCAGGTCGAGCAGGACGGTATTGTGAACGGCATTGAGAGCGCGGAAAAAGCTCTTCCTGAGGTTGAGATTGCCTCAACCCTAGAGATGGAGCCTTATCGTTTTGAGCCCCAGAAGGGTGACGCGGTCGACGCGGAGCTGGGAAAATTCCGGGTGCCGGAAAATAGACACGATCCCAACAGTCGTGAGATCGAGCTGGCTTTCGTCCGTTTCCCCGCCACGACGCCCAATCCGGGGGCACCCATTGTCTATTTGGCGGGTGGTCCGGGTGGCTCGGGCGTTGCCACCGCCCGAGGGCGCCGCTTTCCACTTTTTATGGCCCTGCGTCAATTAGGGGATGTGATCGCTTTGGATCAACGGGGAACCGGACTTTCCAACACCATTCCCTTTTGCGAGGCGCCGGAGCCTTGGCCTCTGGAAAAGCCCTCCAACCGGGACCAAACCCTCGCGTGGTTGGAGTCTACGGCTCGTCACTGTGCGAAGTTTTGGCGCGGCGAGGGGGTCGATTTGGACGGCTACAACACGGAGCAGAGCGCCGACGATCTCGAGGATCTGCGTCGGGAGCTGGGGGTGGACAAGCTGCGCCTTTGGAGCATCAGCTATGGCACCCACCTGGCGTTTTCCGCGGTGCGTCGCCACGGGGATCGCATTGAAAGGGTGGTGTTGGCGAGCGCTGAAGGGCCGGACCAGACTGTGAAGCTGCCGAGTCGGACCGAGGCTTTCCTGGGCAGGATCCTGAGCGAAGAGGATCGCCGGAAGCTGCGTCATGTGCTCGACCGGCTCGACGCCGAGCCGATCGTGGTCGAGGCCGTGCATCCCAGAACCCAAGCGAAGGCCCGGGTCGGGGTGGGCAAGTTGGACGTCCAGATCATCCTGGGTTTCATGATCAAGAATCCAGATACCCAGCAAGCCTTGCCGATGTGGATCGATGCCATGGACCGTGGCGACTTTTCTCCGATAGCCCCCTATTTGTTGATGATGGCCGGTCAGTTAAGGGGCTTGTCGGGCATGTCGGAGGCCATGGACGCGGCCTCGGGTATCTCGCCCGGACGCCGGCAGAGGATCCTTCGAGAAATGCCTGGCACCCTATTGGAAGACGCCCTCAACTTTCCGGGCGACGCACTGGCCGGGCCGTTGGGCATCACCGATTTGGGAGATGACTTCCGGGGCCCCTTGAAGTCCTCGGTGCCCGCGCTCTTCCTGTCGGGAGACCTGGACGGTCGGACCTACCTCGAGTCCCATCGAGAGCTGGCCGCAGGGTTTTCCAATGGCACACACGTGGTGGTGGAAGGGGCGGGGCACGATCTCTTCATGTCCGCTCTGGAGGTCAGCGAGCGGATCCTGGCGTTTATGGCGGGTCGCGAGGTCTCTGCGGATCCGATCCGCGTTCCTTGAGCTTTGAATTGGACGGCTCGGTGAGGTCGCGGGCACCGTCCCGCCCTCTTCTACCGAGCTCACCGGCCTTACCGAGCTTTATGGCTCGTCGATCCCGACGGTTATTGGGTCACGCATAGACTAAAAAATAGCTTCATGCGTATAAAACTAAGAGGCATTCGGGAACGCTCGCCCGTTTTCGCAAGTCTCTTGACCAGGGGGAGCCGACTCCCAGCCGGTCGGACCCAAGGAGGGATCGCTATGAGATTCAGAAAACCCACGACTTGCCCGAAATGCGGTCGAGGCTCCGATATCCGATTCATCGTCCGCGGTTTGCCGTCCGAGGATGGCTGGAAGATGATCGAGAGCAACGAGGCCGTGGCCGGCGGCTGCCTCATGTTCGAAAAGATGCCCATGTGGCGATGTGTCGTGTGCGGTTGCGATTTCAGCGACGAGTCCGACCCGGCGGTGATCGAGCACCGACGCCTCGAGCGGAGATTGTTCGGTGACATGAGCGCGCCGCTCCTTCTCCCGTCGGATCCGGTCTGCACGTCCAGCTGTCGATCGAAATAACCCGCAGGAGAAACCTCGGAATCTCAACTTTGTGACGATTGAAGCGTATCTTGGGGTGCAGTCATCTAACCAACCCGAAACACCCCGAGCAACCCTCGAATATCCGCTTGGTGAGGAGCTTCATGAAATCGTCTACCCCTCCGATGACCCTGGTTCAGGACGTCCGCTACGCGGCTCGCGCAGTCCGCAAGGATCTCGGCCTTTTCACCTTCGCGGTTTGTATCGTCGGCTTGGGCATCGGAGCGTGCACGGCGATTTTCAGCGTCCTGAGCCCGCTGTTGCTCAACGCTCTGCCGTTCCAGCAGCCGGAGCGCCTGGTTTGGATCGCCAATGACGGCGAGGGCGGCATGTCGGCGGTCACGTCCCGCGCCTCGAACTTGCGGGACTTTCGGGAGCTCTCGCAGTCCTTCGACGGTATCACCGGCTACAACGCATTCTTTGAGCAGGGCTCCTACAACTTGGACCTCGGGGATCGCCCCCAGCGCCTGATCGGGGTCGGCGTGGCAGGCGATTTTCTCGACGTGCTCGGGGTCCAGCCGATCGAGGGGCGGGGCTTCAACGTCGAGGAAAGCCAATACGGCGGGCCGAAAGCGGTGGTGCTTTCGTACGGCTTTTGGCAGCAGCATTTCGCCGGTGATCCCGGCATGGTCGGCCAGTCGATTCAGCTCAATGAGGAGCCTTTCGAGGTCGTCGGCGTCTTGCCTTCGAGCTTCGATTTCGCCTCCGTCTTCGCGCCTCACACCCGAGTGGATTTCTTGCGGGTCTTCCCGATCAGCGACGAGACCGATCGCTGGGGCAATACCTTGACCATGATCGGTCGTTTGGCGCCGGGAGTAACGGTCGCCCAAGCCCAGGGTGACCTGGACAGGATCATCCAAGGCCTATCTGAGGCCGACCCGGAACGGTGGGGCCTCGGAGCGGTGGTCGACGGCATGCAAGACAAGATTGCCGCTCCTTTTCGCTCGGCGCTGCTCTTGTTGGCGATCGCCGCGGGCGCGGTGATGTTGATCGTCTGCGTCAATCTGTCGAACCTGCTGCTCGCCAAATCCACCCGCCGTCGGCAGGAGATGGCCGTACGGAGCGCCATGGGAGCGTCGCGTTTTCGTTTGGTTCGCCAGATGCTGATCGAGAGCACCCTCTTGAGCGGAGGTGGAGCCGTGTTGGGGCTTGGAATCGCTCTCGTCGTCACTCGTTTCGTCTCCGGGCTTCAGGGGCTGAGCATTCCATTGTTGAGCGAGGTGGCCATCGATGGCCGTGCATTGCTCTTTTCGGTCGCCCTGTCCTGTGGAGTGGGGTTGATTGTGGGCATCTTGCCGGCGTTGCAAATCTCGTCCGGTCGAGAGGCCTTGGTCATCCGCGGATCGGGTCGCGGCATGAGCGCGTCCCGGAACAGCACTCGATTCCGGGAAGTTTTGGTGATTGCCGAGGTCGCTCTGGCCAGCATGCTGCTGGTGTTCGGGGGATTGTTGCTGCGCAGCTTCCAGAACGTCCTAGAGGTGGATCTGGGATTCAGCCCCCAAGAGGTAGTGACCTGGCAAATCAACACCAGCCGCAGCTTCGACGAGCATGCCGATGCCGTGGCTCATATGCGCCAAATCGCCCGGGCCGTGGAAGCCATTCCTAGTGTCTCATCGGTCGGCCTTTCCGACGCGATCCCCCTGGGGCGCAATCGCACATGGCCGTTGGGAGCACCGGGTTATTCCTATGAGGACGACCGGGGCTCTTTCTCCACCTTCCCGCATATGGTGGACACGGGTTATCTGAAAACCCTCGACATCCCCTTGGTGGCGGGACGACACTTCGTCACCGAGGACGATGGGGATCGACCGTTTGTGGCGATCCTGAACGAGACCGCGGCAAAGAAGGTTTTCCACGGCGAGCCGGCCCTCGGCCGCAAGGTGATCATCGCGGGTGACGAGACGGAAGTGGTCGGCATAGTGAAGGACATCCGGCACCGTACGTTGGAGGTGGGCTCCGGTCCGCAGATGTACTTGCCCATGGCCCAGATTCCGGCCTTCAGCACCCTCGATTTGGTGGTGCGCTCGTCGGTCGCCGCGCCGGCCCTGGCGCGCAGTGTCAGCGAGGCGATCCGCGGGGTAGACCCATCGGTGCCGACCCTTGAATACAAGACCTTGGAAGGCGTGGTCGAAAGCTCGGTCTCGCCACGTAAGCTCACGCTCCAGCTTCTGATGGCGTTCGCCGCCACGGCGTTGATTTTGGCGGCGTTGGGAATCTACGGCGTGTTGTCGTATTCCGTGGCGGAGCGCATCCCGGAAATCGGCATCCGTATGGCCTTGGGTGAATCCAGTCTGGAAGTGCTACGTCGGGTCGTCGGCAAGACCCTGCTTTTGGCGACCCTCGGGCTGTCCCTGGGCGCCGCGGGCTCTTTCTTCCTTTCGCGGGCCGTGCGCTCGATGCTTTACGGGGTCGAAGCCGCGGACCCCTGGACCTTCATCGGCATGTCTGTGGTATTGCTTTTGGTTGCCGGCTTGGCGGGGTGGATACCCGCCATGCGCGCGTCGCGCACGGACGTCGCTTCGGTGTTGCGCGCCGGCTCGACCTAACGTTCGGCCAATGGGCGTTGAACAAGAGATTTTTGCCTGGCATCTCAAGACTCCAAGTCGCCAAAAACCAACGGACACGGCTCCCACCGCCCTATCCGTCCACCAAGGGTTTCAAGTATCGGACCACGTCCCACCTGCGAGCACTTCTGGCCAAGCTCAGCGCATCGTCACCTTCGTCTGAGCGATAGGAAGGGTCGGCCCCGGCTTTGATCAGCTGCTGGACGATCTCCAAGCTGCCGTTTTCGGCGGCGTAGAAAAGCGGTACCCAACCATCTTCATCGTGCTCGTTCGGGTCCTCGCCAACGAAGTCCAAGAGCTCGGTGACTCGTTTGAGATTGCCGTCGGCGGCGGCTTCAAACAACGTGGGTGGGCGTTGATCGACTCGACGAAGGGGCTTGGTCGGTGGGCTCGGATCGAGATGGTCAGCGGCTCCGGTGCCGAGCACGGCTTCCAAGACTAGAGCGTCTCCGGTGGCCCTGGCTTGGGCCAGCAGCTCGCCCTCCGTTTGACCCGCAGGCAGAAAGCCGGCTCCGGATTGCAAGAGGCTTTCGATGATCCCCCGGTGCCTTCGAGCTTCGGCGAATCGCAGAGCGGTGTTGGCGGCGTCGTATTGCTCCCAATCCAGGTCCAGATCCTCTAGATCGATCTCCGACTCCTCAAATGCTCCAGGTGTGGGCTCCCGGATCACGGCGTTGGGGTGGGCTCCTGCTTGCAGAAGCGCCTCGGTAATGTCCGAGTGACCGTAGTCCGCAGCCAGCATGAGAGGAGTCCGTCCGAGATGGGTGCGTGCGTCAAGATCGGCTCCAGACTCCAGAAGATGTTGCACCTTGTGGAGATCCGCGTCCAGAATCGCTTGAAAAAGGGCCGAGACATCCGCGTTCATGCTCTATTCTTTCAGATGGTCTCAGGGATCGAGACCTAGAGCACGGAAAGCCACAGACCAAAGGTGAAGCGACCGATGACGATCAACCCCATGGCCATTTTCCGTTTCATGCTCAGGTGGTCGCTCTCCATCTGGGGTTTGGTGTCGGTTGCCGCAGCCGCAGCCCATCGGCTTCAGCTCGATGAGGCAGATCTCCAGTCTTATGCCAGAAGCCCGCTGACGGGCATCGTCACGATTCTCGTGCTTGCGTTGCTCATCCACCTCCTAGCCATGCCCCTTTACGCGATTTACCTTGTGGTGAGGAGGCGCTGGCGTGACCTGGGGATCCTCGCGATCAACGTAGCCGTGGGAATCATCTGCTTGCTCGTCTCCGTGCAAGTGGACGCGCCTACGCTCGTCTACCGGACTTGAGATCCACCGGCATCGGCGAGAAAAACGCCGAGAATCGATCGATTTGTAACCTCAGAGGGTAGGTCTTCGTGAAAGGGGGTGACTTAAACCTGAAACCACGGAGCCCTACTCTCATGATTAAAGAACCCTCATCGAATAGCGAAACACTTCCCGTCGCGGTGGTCGGCGGTGGGCTCGCCGGGCTGACCGCGGCGGTCGAGCTGGCCGACGAAGGGGTGTCGGTGGTTCTCTTCGAGTCTGCCGACGAGCTCGGAGGCCGAGCCAAGACCCGCAAGGCCGAAGATTTTCGCTTCAACCTTGGACCGCGGGCGCTCTATGTTCAAGGCGCCGGCAAGGCCGTGTTGGATCGCCTCGGGGTGACCTATCGCGGGCATCGTCCTCCGTTGAAACACGGATCCGTCCTGGTCCATGGCGAGGTCTCCACCTTGCCCATGGGCCTGTGGTCGTTGATGACCTGCCCCTGGATGGGCGTGCGGGAGCGATTCGAGGTCGCGGGCTTCATGGCCCGATTGCCCCGAATCAGAACCGAGAGCTTGGCCCATCTTTCGACCGCACAGTGGTTGGATCAGAGCTTCCGTTTGACCATGAGCCGGCGGCTGATCGAGGCCCTGCTGCAGCTCACCACTTATTGCCGAGACTTCGAGCACCTGGAGGCCCGCGCGGCGGTGAGGCAGCTGAAGACGGGCCTGTCTTCATCGGTGCTCTATCTCGACGGCGGATGGGGGACGCTGGTGGCGAGCCTGCGGGAGCTGGCGATGCGAGCCGGCGTCCGCATCGAAACCGGCACGAAAATCGAGTCAGTGGCAGTGGACGATGGTGGAATCGTTTGTGAATCTGCGGACGGACGGAGCTTTCGGGCCGCCGCGGTGGTGCTCGCCGTCGGTCCCGAGCAGGTGGATCGCCTGATCGGCTCCAAGCTGTCAGAGCCGGCTCCCAAGAACCGGCATGCCCGCCCGGTTTTCGCGGCATGCCTGGACGTGGCGCTGAGCCGGCTGCCGCGACCGAATCGTCTATTCGCCCAGGGGATCGACGTTCCGTACTACTTCTCGGTGCATTCCGCGGCCGCGAAGCTGGCACCCGAGAACGGAGCGTTGGTGCATGTGCTGCGTTATTTGGAGCACGGCGAATCGTGGAGCCGTGAGCAGATCCGACAACAGCTCGAAGGGGTGCTGGATCAGATGCAGCCGGGTTGGCGCGAGGTCTTGGTAGACCAGCAGCTCTTACCGAAGATGAGAGTTTGCCACGATCTGCCGGGGCCGGGTCGACCGAGAGCAGCGAGTGAGGTGGGCCCCGGCATCTTCGTCGCCGGGGATTGGGTTGGCGACGAAGGCCTGTTGGCCGACGCGGCGATCGCCAGCGGCTCGCGGGCGGCTCGGTCCATCCTCCAACGACAGAAGGTGGCCCCAAGGTCGCGCAGAACCGCTCAACACGCCGCGTGAAACAGCTTGGGGTGGGGTGCCATCGGCGCCGGTGACATAGAATTCAGAGATCGAATCGGACCCCATCCTTGAGGAAAGAATCCGTTGAGCACCGATTATTCGAGAGTTTATGAAGAGCAGAAGGGCTTCCTGTGGGGCTATTGCTATCGCCTTTCGGGCGACGCCGCCCAGGCGGAGGATCTGGTGCAAGACACCTTCGTCAAGGCATTGGAGAGCCCACCACCGGATACGTCGCTGCCCTGGCGTCCTTGGTTGGTGCGGGTGGCGACCAACCTAGCTCGGGACGAGGCGCGCAAAGCCAAGCGGGGCAGCTACGTCGGTCCGTGGCTGCCGTCGCCGATCCTGACCGACTCCGACCCCAGAGCCGTCGGCAGCCTAGAGTCGGGGATCGCAGGACGTTATGAGCTCAAGGAGAGCGCTTCTATCGCCTTTTTGCTGGCGCTCGAGGCCTTGTCCCCGTCCCAGCGGGCGATTCTCTTGCTGCGGGATGTCTATGACTATTCCGTGGCCGAGACCGCTGAGATCCTCGATTTGAGCGAGTCCAACATCAAGACGTCCTTGCACCGCGCCCGAAAGGCTTTGGAGGCCTACGACGCCGAGCGAGTGCCGTTGGATGCGCAGCGGGTGCAACGGACGGGCGAGGTCCTGGAGAAGATGCTCCGCTGCTTGGCCACCAAGGATATAGCCGGCCTAGAGGCGTTGCTGGCGGCCAACGTGGAGGCGTTGAGCGACGGTAACGGTCGTTTCTACGCCGCCAAGGTGCCGGTCGTCGGCGCGTCCAAGGTCGCATTGATGTACTCCAAGATCGCGCCGAAACCGGAGGAGCCGATCCACCTACGGCCCGCGATGTTGAATTTCTTGCCGTCCTTGGTCCTGGAGCGGGAGGACGCCCCCGAGGGCTGGGCTCGCCGATCCACGTTGAGCATCGATCTCGACCACGAGGGCAAGGTGGCCAAGATCTACACCATCTTGGCTCCCGCGAAGCTGACGGCGGTCGCTGCGGCCCGAGCTCAATAAGCCCTGGAGGTGGAAGCCTGGGGGGACTGGCCACCGGGCCAGTCGAGTCTTGTGGCCGGAGCGGACGTCCGCTAGGGTCGGACCATGGAACCAAAAGAGCAGCTGGACGACGTTGTAGCTCCGTCGATCGAGGCCATTCGGGCCGCCAAGGAGCGGCTCGGGGACCGCATCCTCACGACGCCGGTGCGTCATTGGCAAAGCCGGGAAATCGTCCGTCGTCTTGGGGACACCCAGGTCTTCCTGAAATTGGAGCTTTTCCAACACGGTGGCACCTTCAAACCCCGTGGAGCGCTGCTCAACATGCTGGCCTTGGATAAGGACGCGCTCGCCCGGGGCGTCACCGCGGTATCCGCCGGCAATCATGCCATCGCCGTCGCGTTCGCCGCCGATTCCTTGGGCACCACCGCGAAGGTCGTAATGCCGCGAACCGCGAACCCGGCCCGGGTCTCGATCTGCCGCGACTACGGAGCCGAGGTGGTCTTGGTGGACGACGTGCACCAAGCGTTCGATGAGGTGCATCGAATCGAAGACCAAGAAGGGCGGGTTTTCGTACACCCGTTTGAGAGTGAGAACGTCACTTTGGGCACGGCCGGGGTCGGCCTGGAGCTTTGCGAGCAGGTGCCCGATCTCGACGCGGTGATCGTGCCCATCGGTGGCGGTGGGTTGTGCTCCGGTATCGCCACCGCGGTCAAACAGCTTCGGCCGCAGTGCCGAGTCTTCGGGGTCGAGCCCGAAGGGGCGGACACCATGCACCGCAGCTTTGCCGCCGGCAGCCCTCAGGCCATCGACAAGGTACGTTCCATCGCCGACAGCCTGGGCGCTCCCCATGCCGCGCCATATAGCTTCGCCCTCTGTCGTCGATTCGTCGATGAGTTGGTCAAAGTCGACGATGAAGCGATCCGTCGGTCCATGGGGTTGCTCTTCAGCGACGCCAAGATCGCCGTTGAGCCGGCCGGGGCCGCTGCTACCGCGGCGTTGATCGGCCCCTTGCGCCATCAGCTGGCGGGTCGGAGGGTCGGGGTCATCGTCTGTGGCAGCAATATCGATCTAAATACATTCGCTCAGCAGGCCTTACCGGCTGAGCCAACCCGTGAGACATAGAGGTTTCCATGCAAAGACCCAGCACCGGTGAGTACCACGAGTATTACGAAACCTACGTCGGCAAGGTGCCCGATGGTGACATCTTCCAGATCCTGGAGCAGGAGCTGAAGATCACCGAGGATCTGCTTCGGGGAGTACCGTCCGAGCTCGAGACACACGCATATGACGAGGGCAAGTGGACGGTGCGGGAAGTCCTGGGCCACATGCTCGACACGGAGCGTGTTTTCGGCTTTCGGGCCCTATGGATGGCCCGTGGAGACCAGCAGGGCCAACCGGGCATGGATCAAGATGCCTGGGGGGCCTTATCCAACGCCCGGGATCGGCCGCTGGTGGACTTGACGGAAGAATTCTCCTTGGCTCGACGCGGGCATCTGCTGATGTTCCGGGGATTCAGAGAGGAAGATTGGGCCCGGACCGGCACTGCCTCTGGGTTCCTTTTCACGGCCCGGGCGTTCCCTTTCATCATGGCCGGCCACGAGATCCATCATCGTCAGGTGTTGGCGGCGCGATATTTGACGGCCGATTGATGTCGCGACCCGAACCCGATCCCCGTCAAAAGGGAGACCTGCTCGACCTGCTGGAAGAGCTTCAAGCCTTGGACAAGGTGCCGCGCTTGGGTTATGCCCAGCGCGGCGTGCCGGATCCCGAGAGTGTCAGCGAGCACTCGTTTCACGTGGTCTTCTTGGTTTGGGCGTTGTCCACGGACATTCCCGATTTCGATCGGTTTCGGGCGGTGGAAATCGCCTTGATCCACGACCTTGCGGAAGTGAGGTTCGGGGATTTGCCGCGCACCGCGGCCCACTATCTGCCGCCGGGTGCTAAAGACACGGCCGAGCTGACGGCGGTGACCGACCTGTTGGCACCGCTGGGCTCGGATTCAGCTTCTCTGCTGAGGGAATATCAGGAGCGCCGAACCCCCGAAGCTCACTTTGTGTCCGTGTGCGACAAATTGCAGCTGCTGATCAAGGCGGGGGTCTACCGGAAATGGCGTGCGGGGGCGGTGGATGAGTTCCTGGACGCCCTCGACAGCTTTGATGACGGGGGATTCGAGCCGGTCCGCAAGGTCGTGAGCCGGTTACGGAGCCGACGAGAAGAGCGAGATTAGTTGACGGCTTCCTCGCCGTGCAACGGCTCGGCTTCCACCTCGTCTAGATCGACGCCTCTTTCGGCCAACATGGACTTGATCTTGGCGTAGATGTTGGTGTTGAGCAGCCCTTGTCCGGCGGTGAGCGCATCGCTCAAGGCTCTGCGCAGGGAGCCGGAGCCGCTCCAATATCTCTCCGCGAAGGGCTCGAGGTCCCGGCCGAAGGCTTGGGTCAGCATGGCCGCCGCCAACACCAGATCGTCGGCATAACCGGCCGGTCCGACGAAGGCCTCGGGTAGCAGATCCACGGGCAGAACGAAGTAAGCCAGGGCACCACCGATCAAGGCACGTTGCTCCTTGGGCACCTCGCGATCCAAAGCCAAGCGCAACAACAGCACGAACACGTCGGGGATGAGCAGGAAGAAATCCACCGCCTGGGGACCTAAGCGACCGCTCTTCTTCTCCACGTAGTCGGAAATGCGGTCCCGAAGGCGATCGTAAAAGCTCAGCAGGCCGGAGCTAGGTAAGTCGTCGTCGAAGCTCTCGCTTTGGGCCGACAACCCGCTGAGCTCGTCGATTTCCTGATCGTCCATTGTTCGTGCCTTGTGATCCTGATCCATGGTGCTTGATCTCCCGAATGTGGTAGGCGCGGTGCGGTCCGGCTCGCACGTGCCGCAGAGCGGCAAGATTCTATCATCCGCGTTCGAGCTCGTGTGTGCGGGCCGCGGTCCCGATCAGAAGCGGTGCGATCAGAAGATGTAGGCGGCGGCCAGGCCGATCTGGGCGAACATCAACATCATGTACATGTGTTTCCATGATGGATGATTCTCGGAGCGGGTCAGCTCTTCCGGGTCTTTGAGGATCAACGAGACGGTGTAGAGACCCCATGCTGTGAGCAGCACGCCGAGTCCGGTGAGCAGGGTGGCATTGCCGGTGAGAATCATCAGATCCGGATTTTGGGGATCGGGAATCCGCACGCCGATCGGTAGGAGCACCCAGGGGATGACGAAAAATGGCGCCATGATCCACGCGGCCTTGGTCGGCCCGTAGAGGATCGGTGGAGTTTTACAGCCCCCGGCTCGATCACCCTCGATGTCGGCAAAATCCTTGGTGGAGGCGGCACCGATCAGGAAGAGGGCCATAGTGAATCCGATGTACCAGGGCTCCCAATGCCAGATATGGGCGACCATGGCCCAGCCCGCGACTTTCAACAGGCAGCCCCGGGGGATGGCGATGGTGATGTTGGCCCAGATACCCAGAGCTTTAGTCCGGCCCAGCTCGGGTGCGGAGTAGATGAAGGTGAAGACCATGCCCACCAGATAGATGAAGAAGGTCTCATGGTAGGCCAAAGGAGCGCTGAGCTTTTCGCCCCAGGTGCTGTAGGGGTAGACCACGACCAGCCAGGTGGGAATCAAGGCCAGGGCGTAGCAGATCCAGGTGAAGATCCAACCCTCTCGGATGCTCAAATCTCCGGTGACCAACGGCCGGTCGGGTTTGTTGATCCGATCGATCTCCAGGTCGTAGATCTGATTGATGGCGTTGGACGCGGCATTCATCAGGCTGGCACAGAGGGAGCCGAGGGACACCGTGAGGATGACCGCCAGGGTCAGCCGGGATTCCGGGTCCGGATTGTGGGCGGAGCCGAAGGCGCAGACCGCGCCGGAGAGAATGCCCAGCAGCGGTGGCAGCAGGGTAAAGGGCCGCGCCAATTTGATGTAGTGGGAAAGTTTGCTCATGGGAACCTCGATATCTGCAAGGAGGCGTGGCCTCCGAATGGGCGAGAGCGTCTCAGCCGAAGAGGGCGACTAGGGCCGCAGCGGCAAGGGCGCCGATCAGGGTGTTGAGAAAGTTTACCGATTCGTTGTCGAGCAACCCGGCTTTTTCGATGGTTGCGCCGACATAGCTTTCGAGGGTGGTACCGATGAAGGCCGCCAGGGTGATCAACGCAACGATCCAGGGTCCGTAAAACCCGAGAGCCCAGCCGAGGGCGGCCACCGCCGCCGAGCCGAGCACAGTCGCGAGAGTTCCCTCTAAAGACACCGCACCTTCTGTGCCGCGGGGCACTGGCTTGAGGGTGGTGATCAAGAAGGTGCGCCGCCCCCAAAGCTGGCCGATCTCCGAGCCCATGGTGTCGCCGGTGGCGGTGGCGAAAGCGGCGACAAAGGCCGGCAGATAAATGTGTCCGAAATCGGTGGTGGCGGCGAAGACCGCGGCGATCATGGGCACACCGGTGTTGGCAAAAGCGTGGCGAGCCGATCGACGGCCGCCCCCTTCTTGGGCCAAGTTTCGTTCGGCCTTTTGCTTATACCCGAGCTTGGTGGCGCCGGTGCCGATGACGAAGAAGGCGACCAGGATCAACCATCCCTGCCAACCCAAGAAGGTCCAAATCGTGGTGCCGATGATCAGGCCACCGAAGTATCCGGAAACGTTGACCGAGCGTTTCAAATAGGCCAGGGCCCCCAGCACGGCGTTGGCGATCAAGCCGTAAACAGCCGCCGTGCCCAACGCGGCCCAATCCACGCTGAGCCAATAGCTCTCCGACAACAGCAGACCGTGTAGGACCAAGCCGGCCAGCAAGGGCACGCTGATGTTGTCGTCGAGGGCGATGGGTTGGGATTCGATCATTGCCGCGAAAAGGGACGTGACCGCCGCGGCGGCGATCAAAAACGGCAAGACGTAGGGCTGATCGGTGCGGCTGAGGGTCCACCACAAGAGGGTCGCGGCGCCGAGGGTGCCGAACAACCAATAGGCCAACGTGCCGGACCAGCTTTTCTTGGGGTTCCAGGGCAACCTAGGGCCGCCGACGGTCATGCCGACGAGGGAGGCCATGCCGTCGCCGAAAGCCAGGATGGCCCAAATGGCGGCGGCTACCTCGAGACGATTCCAGAACACCAGGATCAATGCCAGGACAGCCGCCGGGTACAAAACGATGCCGAGGGAGGTGCCCCGCTCCTGTTCCGCTTGACGCCAAAGCACCTTGCCGCCGACCCGCGGCAGAACGAAGAGATTCATCAACAAGGCGGCCAGGGCGCAGAGCGCCGAGTAGAAGGGGCCTAAATAGGCGACGGCAAAAGCAATCCCGCCCACGCCCATGTGCACGAGCTTGCGCAGAAGCTCCTTGCCGGTGACCCGCTCCGTTCCGGTGGCCGCCTCCGTCGAGCTCATTTTGGCCACTCCGGTAGGCTCTTGAGCCACTCTGCGGAGAGGCTCAGGCCCTCTTCCAAGGTTCGCCACGTGTAGCCCAGCTCGGTTTCGGCCTTTTGGTTGGAAAGGGCCCAATCGTGGCGGTAGACCTCGACCAAATCCGGTGTCAGCTTGGGGGTGCCGCCGGTCAGCTGTGCCCAGCCCTTCATCATGGCGCCGGATAGCTTGGCCATGGCGTCAGGCATTCGCAGACTCGGGGTTTTGATGCCGAATACCCTGCCGACCGTGGCATAGAAGTCGCCTTGGGTCACATTGTCGCCGGCGAGCACAAAGCGCTCGCCCACAGGGGCTTGCTCCAAGACCTTGACGATGCCCGCGGCCACGTCTTCCACGAACGAGTAATTCCACACCCTCTCCGCCTTGCCTAAAAGGGCCGGCAGACGCTTGTGGGCCAAGTCGAGCACGTGGCGCAAGACGATATTGCCCTCCGTCAGCTCCCCCGGCCCGTAGATCACTCCGGGGTAGATGACGTTGAGAGGAACACCGGACTCGATGGCCTTACGGGCCGCGCGGTCGGAAAGGGTCTTGGTGCGCTCGTAGTCGTTGATCCACTGACGGTCGGCCACCGAGGCTTGCTCGTCGAGAACCCCACCGGGTCCGTTTTCCGTCGGGCCGAGAGCCATGAAGCTCGAGACGTAAACGACTTTTTGAATATCGAAGGCTTGAGCCGCGGCGATGACGTTCTCCAGGCCACCGATATTGATACGGTCGAATTGCTCGGCGGGGGCGAGGATTTTCACCAGGGCGGCGGCGTGGAGGATGGCGTCACAATCCTGGGCGGCACGAATCAGGCTATCGCGATCGGTGACGTCGCCTTCCGCGAAGGTCACACCGTCGGGAAAGCGGTCCCGGTTAGAAGTAGGGCGCACGAGCAAGCGAAGCTCGTGGTTTTCGGCCAAGAGATCGACCGTCCGTCGGCCGAGGAAACCGGTACCGCCGGTGACGAGGAGCTTCATGGGGTTTCTCCTTCAAGGCCCATTGTTTCGTGCCAAAGATCGTCGAGGGCTCGGTCGAGATCATAGCGCGGCTGCCATCCCAAGTCTTTGAGCCGGGAGATGTCACCTTGCAACAGTGGAATGTCCACTGGTCGTACCCGTTCGGCCTCCACTTGGATCTCCGCCTGGACCCCGGAAGCCGCACGCAATCGGTCCAGGGCATCGGCGATGGAATGTGCCTCGCCGCTGGCCAGATTGTAGATCTCACCCTGGCGACCCTGGCTCAGCACCACCTCATAACCGGCGACCGCGTCGGTGACGTGCAGAAAATCCCGTTTCGGGGATAGATCGCCGACTTTGATGACCGCCTCGCTGCGCCCGGCTCGGATGGACGCCAGCTGGGAGGCAAACGACGGCAACGCAAATTGACGGCTCTGACCCGGGCCGATGGAGTTGAACGACCGCACCACGATGGCACCGTGGTCGAGGGCGATTTCTTCGGCGCAGGCTTTGGTCATGGCGTAGGGGGAGCGGGGCTCCACCGGTCGATCCTCCGGGATCGGCTGCTCGTCCTCCGGCACGGAGCCGTAGACCTCGGCGCTGGAGGCGAAGAGCACCTTCAGCCCTTTCGCCATGTGCATCAGGTTGCGGGTGCCACAGAAGTTGACCCGAAAATAATCTCCGGGTCGTCGCCAAGACTCGCCGACGTGGGACAAACCCGCCAAGTGCACGATGGCGTCGGGTCGGCAGTCGTCGATCGCGCGGCCGAGGGCGTCGCGGTCACAAATGTCGACGTTGTAGAGCGGAATCGAAGACAGCTCGGGGCTCATCTCGCGGTTGCCGGACGCAGCGGAAGCCAGACCGAAGACCTCGAAGACACCGCCCCGGCCGACGAGATGTCGTGCTAGGTGTTTGCCGACGAAACCAGTGATGCCGGTGATCAATACGCGCATAGAAAGTGCTTCTTGGTCGAGGCGGGCGCCGTTCGACGCCGCATGGAGAGCTCGACCCTCGAGAGGGCCGATCCGCGGGGCTGGTATCAGGGCTCAGTCGACGGCTTCGACGTCTGAGCCCTGAGGTTCGGCCTGTGTTGGCTCGGTGTGCGGGCGAAGTCTGCGATTACCGGCTACCGCCGGGCAGACAGACCTTCGTCCGGCTCAGCCTCGTCCGTCGGCGATTCGGTCGACCCAATAATCGAAGGTGTCTTTGAGGGTCTTGTCGAACGGGATTTCGATATCCCAGCCGGTATCGGCTTTGAATTTGGAGGCATCACCGATCAAGATTTCTACGTCCGACGGGCGCATGCGAGCCGGATCCTCTCGGACCTCGACCTCGACTCCGGACAGCTCGATCAGGCGGTCCAGCAGCTCTTGGATGGTGATCTCGCGACCGCTGGCGATATTGTAGACCTCGCCGGGCGTGGCCTTGTTGACCGCCAGCCAGTAGGCACGCACCATGTCGCGCACGTCGGTGAAATCGCGGATCGCGGTCAGGTTGCCCACGTGGATGACCGGTTCGTTGAGACCCGCTTTGATCCGCGCCAGCTGCTTGGCGAAGTTCGAGGTCACGAAGACGTCGCCACGGCGGGGTCCGGTGTGGTTGAAGCCGCGGGTCCGGATCGCCTTGATGCCGTAGCTCTGGAAGTATTGGTAGCCCAAGTAGTCCTGGCTGACCTTGGAGACCGCGTACGGCGAGAGGGGCCGCAGGGGGTTAGTCTCCTTGATCGGCGTTTCCTCGGGTTTCACCAATCCGTATTCCTCGCTCGAGCAAGCGATTTGGATCACCGGGTCGAGCCCCAGGCGACGGACCGCCTCGAAAATATTGGTCTGGCCGATGATGTTGGTGTTGAGGGTTTCGCTCGGCGCGTTCCAGCTGGTGGGCACGAAGCTTTGGGCGGCGAGGTGGAAGATGAAATCCGGCTTGACGGTTTCAAGGGTCGCGATGACCGAGTTGAAATCGCAGAGGTCGCATTCCAGCAGCTCGACTTGGTGCTCGATGCCTTGGATGTTTTCCATCGGGCTGCGCCACCGTCGGGTGCCGGCGACGTGAACATCTGGGTGGTTTTCGAGCAGATACTCGGCGAGATGGGATCCGGCGAAACCGGTAATACCCGTAATCAAAGCTCTCATGATCTTGGATTCTCCAAAGTCTCTAAATAGGCGGTAAGACCGCAAATCCAGGGCTCTACGACGCGTCCTGTGGCGGTCTGGAATGTCTCAACATCTAAAACTGAGTAGGCTGGGCGCGGTGCCGGTCGGGGGAATTCCGAGGTCGGAACGGGTAAGACCTCGGCGCCTGGAGCGACGGCTCGTGCGATTTCCGTGGCGAAACCGTGCCATGAGACCGCGTCCCGATTCCCATAGTGCACCATGCCGGTGGTGCCCGCCGAAAGCAAATCCCAAAGGGCTCGTGCCACAAAGGGAGTGTAGGTGGGACGCCCTATTTGGTCGTCCACCACCTTCAGCGGAGCCTTGCCTTCGAGCAAAAGTCGGCGGATCGTGGCGGCGAAATTGGGCCCGCCCGGGCCGAAAAGCCAGCTGGCTCGCACAACGAGTGCGCGATCATAACGCAATGCGTGGCTTTCGCCCACGAGCTTTCCGCGTCCATAGGCTGATTTTGGGCCGGTCGGCGCGGTTTCTAGGATCGGAGAGTCGGCTTGGCCGTCGAAAACGTAGTCGCTGGAGATGTGGACCAAGCGGGCGTTGATGGCGGCTGCAGCCTCGGCTAAGTCCGCGACCGCGTGGCCATTGATGCGAGTGGCGAGCTCTTCCTGGGTCTCACAATCGTCCACCCGGGTGAAGGCGGCACAATTGACGATGACTTCCGGGCGAAAGCGTTCGACCCACTCTCGGATCTGTTGGGCTTGGGAGATGTCGGCTTGGACGCGGCTCAGGGCCAGAACGGTAGCACCTTGAAGGCGCCAGTAACGGGTGACCGCCCGGCCGAGCATGCCGGCGCCGCCGAAAACCAAAGTACGCATAGTAGATGAGGGACGAGGTCAGGAAACGCCGACCTCTGAGTTGTCGCCCAACATAAAGCGGTAGGCCTTAGGTTTGGCGGGGGATTTCACGATGCGGGCGTTCTTGCCCACGAGGGAGCCGTCGATGCGCACGGGGATGTCGCGGATCTCGCTGTTGGAGAGCACGATCGAATTTTCGATCTCGCTGTCGGCGATCACACAGCCGTCACCGATGGCGGAGTAGGGGCCGACGAAGGCATTTTCAATACGGGCGCCGTCACCGATGACCGCCGGGCCCCGGATGACGGAGTTGATCAGCTGCACGTCTTTGCCGATGCCGATTCGGCCCTCGAGGATGGTGCCGTCGCCGTGTTGGCCGTGTTGGCGCTTGAGGTCGTAGCTTTCGAGCACGATGCGGTTGGCTTCGAGCATGTCCTCAAGCTTGCCGGTGTCCTTCCACCATCCGCGGACCTTGTGGGGATGCACGCTCAAGTCGCGGTCGATCAGATCCTGGATGGCGTCGGTGATCTCGAGCTCGCCCCGGGCAGAAGGTTTGATGTTTTTGACCGAGTCGAAGATGTTTTTGTCGAACATATAAACGCCGACCAACGCCAAATTGCTCTTGGGCTCTTTGGGCTTTTCGGTGAGCCGCTCGATGGTCTCGCCGTCGGCGGTCAGCTCGGCGACGCCGAATTGCTGGGGGTTGGGAACCTCCGCCAGCAGGATTTGGGCGTTGCACCTCAGATCTTGGAACTCGGTGACCAGACTGGCGATGCCGCCGGCAATGAGGTTGTCGCCCAAGTACATGACGAAGGAGTCGTCACCGATGAAATCCTCGGCGATCATCACCGCGTGAGCCAACCCACGAGGTGCGTCTTGCTCGATGTAGGTCACCTCGGCGCCGAATTGGGAGCCGTCTCCGACCGCTTCTCGAATCTCGTCTTTGGTGTCGCCGACGATGATTCCGATGTCCGTAATGCCGGCGGCGACAATCGACTCGATGCCGAAGAAAAGCACCGGTTTGTTGGCCACGGGCACCAACTGTTTGGCGGAGGTGTAGGTCAGGGGACGCAAACGGGTCCCTTTGCCGCCGGAAAGAATTAAACCCTTCATATCTCTATTTCCATGGCTCGGCGTGCTTGTACGGCCGGCACTGTAGTTGGCAATTCGTCAGTTGGCAATTCGAAGACCCGCCTGGATAGGTTCCATCCAGGTGTGGAGCTTCGAGGTTCTGGAAGACCCAGCGACCCGAGCGCGACCCACCGAGAATCCATCTCTGGATGGGACCTAGTTGAGGGATTCGTTCAAATCTAGGAAGGTTCCTACGTTCTTGAGCGACAGGGAGAAACGAATCTCGCTGTCCTTTGAGTCTGCGTCCCGGTATTGATGCTCGCGGAACTCCAAGTTCCAGTCGTAGCACTCCGAGATCCACTTGAGCACGTAGCGTTGAGCCAGCAATCGACGCCGATTCAAGGGTAGAGGGTCGATCAAGTTGTAATTGATTTGGGCGCCGAAGATCACCTTTTCCGGCACCAGCTCCAGGTTGGTGGAGAAACGGATTTGGTTGCTGGTCTCTCGACCACGCATGATCCCGCCCATGCCGTCGGCGTCGTTGGCCCATTGGGTGAACCAGGAGAGGCCGAAGCCGAATCGATCCGCGATTTTGGTGTTACCGGAGAAGTTGCGTGAGGTGATCGCGCTGGCCTGGGTGTCGTAACGCAGCTCGAATTTGAAGCTGGTGTCCTCATTCGGATTGACCCGCAAGGTCGAGAAAATAGGACCTTCGCTTTGCTCGGTGTCGTCGTTGCCTTCGATGAAGTCGTCGATCACATAGGCCTGGGAAAAGGCCAGGGATGCGATTTCGAAGGCGCCACCCCCCTCTTCTTCATCTCGGGGTTTTGCCAGCAGCCGATTGACGATCGAAACGACCCCTTGGTTGAGGGGATTGATCAGATCGAGCTCGTCAAAGCGAGACAACCGGAAACGCTCCTCGAATTCGTCCACGTAGGTGTATGTGAACCTCGGCTCGATGATGTGCTTGAATTTAGAGTATTTTCCGCCGTCTTTCTCGAAGACTCGGGAGAAGCTGGGGCCGACGATCTCGAGCTTGCCGGAGGGCAGGAAGCGGTCCACCGCGTCGCCGTCCAGGGGGTCGTCGTTGAGGGCGTGATCAGGATTGTCCGGGTCGTCGAGGGTTTTGGTGTAGTAAGTGTAGCGGGCACCCACCGACAGCTTGGCCGACAGCCAGGGCAGAGTGCTGATCGGAATCGACAGGGTCGGCGAGAAGTCGGCACGTCCGTATTGCAGGCTTTCGCTGGCGAGCAGGGCGGGCTTTTCCGTGTCGAGATTTTGCTCGTAGCGTTCGAAGTCGGCTTGGAAGTAGTTCACCGAGCTGGTCAGACTCAGGTAAAGCGGCAGCGAGCCCAGGCGCGTGGAACGCATCCGCCATTCGACCTCCGGCAGCTGGTGAAGAGTCCTGCGGTTGCTGGTATTGACCGTGGCGCCGGTGTCGTCGGTAATGGTGCCTTCGTCTACCAGCTCCCGGCGATCGACCATGAAGTTCAGAGAATGGGCGCCGACATTGGAGCTCAAGAAGGCGTTGGAATAAATAAAGGGTTGGGTCTGACGGTCGACGCTGCGCTCGATGTCCCGCAAGTAGTCGAAGTCGGAATAGAGCTGCAGGTTCACCACGCCGCGAAAGCGGTCCCACACGTTTTTGGTTTCGTGCTGCCACAAAAGCTTCCAACGGTCGTCGCCCAAGACCCGCTCGGGGTCGAGCAGCTCCCTATTGCTGTCGGTCAGGAAGGCGTCGTCCGGCTCGGTGGTGTAGTAGAGGTCGAAAACGCCCTTGGTGTCTTCGGAGGGTCGGTAACGATATTCCCATCCGGCGCCGTTGAATTCGTTGGTCGAAAGGTCGAGGAAGAAAGTCGTGTCGGCGCTGCGTCCGAGGGTCTTGTAATAAGCGAGGCTCACATGGGCGCCGCGGCGGTCGGAATAACCGGGTTTCGGCACCAGCCAGCCGGATGTCCGCTCGGTGGTGGCGGGCCACAAGATGTAGGGCGTGTAGAAGACGGGAACTTTGCCGAAGCGCAACCGAGCGTTGCGGATCCGGGCGTACTCTTCCATGGTGATGTCGGCTCGGCTCATGGCCAAGCTCCAGCTGGGATCCTCACCTTCACAGGAGGTGAACATGCCGTTCTCGACCGTGAAGGTCATCGGCCCGACTTTTTCGATCTCGGTGCCGGAGAAATAGAAACCCGGCTGGACCGCCGCCATGGCGTTGGTCATTCGACCGGTTTTGGTCTTGAGGTCGTATTCGAGCACGTCGCCGCTCAGGCGCTCGGGACCTTGGTCGAGGATCACGTTGCCCTCGGCGGTCAGCCGATCGGCGGGAATGTCGAGCCGAATGGTGTCGGCCTCGACCGAAAGATCGCCGTATTTCAGCTCGACGCCCTGGCTGGCGACCAAGATCCGTCCAGGCTGAAATTGGTAGTCGCCGGCGGATCCGCGGATTCGTCCGCCGGCTCCTTGGGCATCCAGGGCCACGTCAAAGGTGGCGCGGGGTTCTTGATCTTCCGTGGCTTGCTCGTCGGCTCCAGCCTCTGCTGAATCCTGAGCCAGAACAGGGCCGATGCCGGCCCAAGGAAGCATGATCATCGAAATGGCGGCGATCCGGGAGGCGAAGGGCAACGCGCGTGTCATCGATTTCCTCAGATGTGGTCTCGGGCTCGACTCGAATCAGAAGTTTCTACCGCGTTGGCGGGATGGTGTCCAGTGTTTGGCGGGCTGGAAGGCCCGATCCGGCGGATGCGCGGCTGTGAGGCACCCGAACGGCGGGCCTTCCCGGCTAAAAATAGGTCTTAGTCCAGGGATTCCAAAACTACGGAAGTCGCCTCTCCGCCGCCCAGGCAGATACCGGCGCAACCGTAGCGAGCGCCTTTTTCTTTCATTGCGTGGATCAAGGTGACCAGGATTCTAGCTCCCGAAGCTCCGATCGGGTGGCCGAGGGCTACGGCGCCGCCGCGGACGTTGACCTTCTCCGGATCCAGCTCCAGCTCCTGGATGGCGGCCTGAACCACCACCGCGAAGGCTTCGTTGATTTCGAAGACGCCGATATCGTCGAGCGTGAGCCCTGCTTTTTCGACCGCCTTCTGCATGGCGTTGACCGGTGCGGTGGTGAACCACTCCGGCTCGTGGGAGAAAGTTGCTTGGGAAACGATACGGGCCAGCGGTTTCTTGCCCAGCTTCTCGGCGTGATCGGCGGTGGTTAGTACCAAAGCCGCGGCGCCGTCGTTGATGGTGCTGGCATTGGCGGCGGTGACGGTGCCGTCTTTTTGGAAGGCGGGGCGCAACGTTTTCAATTTGTCGAAGTTGACCCGGGACGGCTCCTCATCGGCTTCGACCACGATCGGATCGCCTTTGCGCTGAGGGACCTCCACCGGCACGATTTCCTCGGCCAAGCGTCCATCCTCGGCAGCGGCTTGGGCGCGGCGGTAGCTCTCGATCGCAAACGCATCTTGGGATTCGCGGGAAAACTCGTATTTAGAAGCGCAGGTCTCGGCGCAATTGCCCATGTGCTTGTCACCGTAGATGTCCCACAGGCCGTCGTAGATCATGGAATCGATCAGCTCGCCGTGGCCCAAACGGAGGCCGTCTCGCACGCCTTTGGCCAGGTACGGGGCGTTGCTCATGCTCTCCATGCCGCCGGCGGCCACCAGCTCGAATTCTCCGCAGCGCAAATCGTTGGCCGCGCTCATCACGGTGCGCATGCCCGAGCCACAGACTTTGTTGAGGGTGATCGCGCCGGTCGAGGTCGGGCATCCCGCGCCGAGGGCCGCTTGGCGAGCCGGGGCTTGGCCGACGCCGGCCGGCAGCACACAGCCGAGGTAGACCTGATCCAAATCCCCGGGCTCGATTCCCGCGCGCTCGATGGCCCCTGCCAGCGCGGCCGCGCCCAGCTCGGGGGCTCGTTTTTTCGCCAATGCCCCTTGAAATGAGCCGATGGGGGTGCGGGCGGCGCTTAGGATCACCACGTCCTTCAATCCATTGTTTTTCATGCTCGTATGCTCCACGGGCTGAGATCTCTAAAAGATCGTAGCTTTGTATGTTTTCGGGGGGCGGAGTCCACCGCTTTGCTCGGTGTATTCGGTCGGAGGTCGAATCCGGCCGGAAGCCGCCTCTGAATAGGGCCTGGAAGGCCTTCTCGGGATATCGTCGGGAGTTTGCGGCGCAAGCCGCGACACGGTCGATGCTAGCATAGCCGAGGGGCCGGAGCAGGGGCCGAGCGAGCTGTCCGAAATGGACCTCAACGCGGGCCTTCCTGCCGCCGCCGGCACCCACCCATCGGTTGGAGCTTTACGGAGAGCGACCGCTTGAGAGCATTGGGATGAGAGCACTGGGAATCGACTTTGGGGAACGCCGGATCGGCTTGGCCATTTCAGATCCTCGGGGCCGGCTGGCTTTGCCGTATGGGGTGCTCGAGCGCCAAACGGATCGTCGCGCGGCCTACCAAATTGCCGCCCTGGCGCGGGATGAGGAGGTCGAGATGTTGGTGCTCGGAGAGCCCGTCGGTCTCGACGGCTCCCGAGGAGACAACGTGGATCGGGTAAGGCGGTTCGGGGCTCGCCTGGAGAAGGCCTCGGGATTGCCGATCCGTTATGTCGACGAATCATTGACCACCGTGGAAGCCGCCCACCGCTTGGCCGAGGCGGGGCTCGACCGCAGGGATCGAATCGAGCTGAGGGACGCGGTCGCGGCGCAGATCCTCTTGCAGCAAGCCCTGGACGAGCCACCGTCGAAAGATTCACCGTCGAATGATTCACAGGCAGCCGAGCCACAGCCTCTCAGCGGGGCGGCGGAGGTCTGATGGGAGCCCGCCTTCGACGATTCCTCTGGGTGGTCACGGCTCTTGCCCTCGTCGGCTCGGCGTTGGTGGGTGGCGTGCTGTGGTGGGCGTGGGATCGACTGCACCAACCTTTTCAAGGTTATGCCGGGGAGGCGGCCTCGGTCGATATCGAGCCTGGCCTGTCGGCGACCAAGATTCTCGGCCGATTGGAGAGCGCGGGGGTGATTCAAGACGCCCGACTGGCGCGCCTTTTCCTGATTCACCGGCTGAAGGACCCGTCCCTAAAAGCGGGCGAGTACCGCTTCGATCGGCCGCTCGACACCCCCGGCGTGCTCGGTATGCTGACCCGGGGTGAGGTGGTTACTCATCCCTTGACCCTGATCGAGGGCTTGACTATCGACGAGACCGCGACGGCGATCGCGGAAGCGGGGTTCGGCGAGTTGTCGGTGCTTCGTCGAGAAATGAATCGGGTCGATTTGATCGCGGATCTGGATCCCCGGGCTGAGAATCTCGAAGGTTACCTCTATCCAGAGACCTACCACTTTGCCCGTGGCACTACCGAGAAAGAGATTGTCGACACGCTAGTGGGCACTTTCCGGCGACGCTTCTCGGCCGAGGTGGAACCCTTGTTGGCGGATTGGGAGCAGCTCGTAGGATTGACCGATATTCGAGACCTGGTCACGCTGGCGAGCATTGTCGAGAAGGAGACCCAGCTCGACGAGGAGCGAGACATCGTCGCCAGTGTCTACCGAAACCGCCTGCGGATCGGCATGGGGCTCTATGCCGATCCGACGTTGATCTACGGCAAGAAGATCGAAGGAACCTGGGACGGCAACTTGCGTCGGGTGGACTTGAAGACCGATGGCCCCTACAACACCTATATGCGCCCCGGTCTGCCGCCCAGCCCTATCTGCTCGCCTTCGGTGAGCAGCCTGCTCGCCGCGTTGTTGCCGGCCGAGTCCTCTTATTTCTATTTCGTCAGCCGAAACGACGGCACTCACGTGTTCGCGGAGACCAAGCGGGAGCACGACCGGAACGTCTATAAGTGGCAAAAGCTTTATTGGAAAAGACGGTGGGCGAAGGAGCGCGAGGAGAAATCCGCCGCCGATTCGTGAGCAAAGCTCGGTCAGGTGATTTCGCGCCTGATCGTTTCGTCTGTCGGATTCGTGGGAGCGGTAGAATCCAGAGCCTCGGGCTGGTTGACAAGCTCGGGTCTCTGGTGTGACGATGATTTGAGGGTAGAATTATCTTTCCGGTGTATTAGTTCTCAAACTCGACGGAACGAGCCCGCCGATTCGAGGCAGGTTTCGATCTGCGGGGAACCTTGACGGAGTCGCGATGGAAATGCGAGAGCAGTTCGGCAAATATCTGCTGCTGAAGAAGTTGACCGAAGATCCCATGGGTGAGACCTTCCGCGCGGGCTTGCTGGGAAGCAAGGGCATGGAACGGGTTGCGCTCTTACGCATTTTTAATGGACAGGGGCTCGATGGAAACCGCCTCTGGCAGACCGTTGAATCCCGAACCGCGGTGCAAGAGGCGCTGAAAAGCCCCAACATCGGCGAAGGTATCGAGATGGGTCAGCTCGAAGGTATTCCCTTCGTCGCTTATGACTATGTCTCCGGTAAGAATATGGCGAAGCTCCTGGAGCAAGCCGCCAAGAAGAGAAATTTCGTGCCCGCCGAGCACGCATTGCTGATCACCGAACGCATTGCGCTCGCGTTGGCGTCCGCGGCGGAAACCCGTTTCGGTGGAGAGCGCATCCACCACGGTTTCCTGGTTCCCCACCTGACGATCATCTCCAACGAAGGCGAAACCCGTTTGTTGGGCTTCGAATTCGGCCCTGGCCTTCGTTCCTTTGCCCAGAACCCGGTGATTCGTCAGCACTTCGGGCGTTACCTGGCTCCGGAAGCCCTGGGAGGAGCAGCCCCCCACCCCGTAGACGATATCTACTCTCTGGGTGTGATTCTTTACGAGCTGTTGACCGGCCGCCCGTTGCCTCCTCCGGCTCAAGATGGATTCGCGTCGGTGATCGACCAAGGGGTTGTCGCCACCGAAGGAACGCCGATTCCTCCCGAGCTGGCAAATTTGCTCAAGCAGAGCTTGGTTGCTCGGGATCATCGGGTGAAGGACGTCGCCACCTGGCACAAAACCCTCAACACTTATATGTTCGAGGGTCAATACAATCCCACGACCTTCAACCTTGCCTTCTTCATGCACAATCTCTTCCGCCAGGAGATCGAGCGGGAGAGCCAAGAGATCGAGGTCGAAAAAACCCTGCCTCTGCCCACGGTGCAGGAAAAAAGGGAGCCGACCGCTGCCGGTGTGGCCCCTCCTCCTCCTGCCGAGGTGCCCGCGCAGGCCCCGCCCGGAGAAGGCACCGCAGCCGGCGAGAAGACCGAAAACTTCATTCCGGAGTACGCGAAAGAAGAGCAGAAATCGAAGTCTGGTCTGATTATGGGTGCTGTGGCTGCGTTGCTGGTTTTGGGCGCGGCAGGGGCCTACTTCATGCAGGGCGGCGGAGACGGCTCCTCCAGCGCGGCCAGCCGGCCGACAACACCTCCGCCACAGGTGGAAAAGCCGGCTGAGCCCGAATACACGGGCCCATCGGAGGAAGAGATCAAGGCGCAAATTGCCGAGTTGGTCAGTCAGCAAAGTGATTCGATCCAACAGCAATACGACGAAAAGCTGGCCGAGCTCCAGAATCAATTGGAGAAGGCTCAGCGAGAAGAGGAAGCGCGGTTGAAGCGCGAAGCCGAAGCCAAAGCCGAGCAGGAACGTTTGGCAGCCGAGGAAGAGGCCCAAAGAATTGCCGAGGAGCAGCGGTTGGCCGAGGAGCAAGCCGCAGCCAAGAAGGCTGAAGAAGAGGCCGCGGCCAAGAAGGCGGCGGAGGAGCAGAAAGCTGAGGAGGAGGCTGCGAAGGTGGCTCAAGCTCAGGCGGCTCCGCCGGCGGCTCCTAAAGCGCCACCCAAGCCACAGGTTCGTCGAGGCGATCTGGTAGAGCCTGGGCCGGGCGTGGTGTTGCCCGTCGCCACTCGTCCCGTGAAACCGCGTTATCCGGATATGGCCAAGCGTTTCAATAAGAATCGGGCCACCGTGGTGGTGAAAGTGCTGATCGATGAGAATGGCAAGGTGCTCAAGGCCGACCTTGCCGGCGAGCCGCAAAAATTTGGTTTCGACACCGAGGCCCTTCAGGCGGCGAAGCGCTCCCAGTGGCGTCCGGCGACCAAAAACGGCGTGCCGGTGAAGATCTGGCACACCTTGTCGATCGAGTTCCGCCAATAATCGGGTCTTCATTTCCGACCCAACAAAAAAGGCTGTGCGACTCCGCACAGCCTTTTTTGTTGGGTCGGCGAAGCCTTTGGTCTTCGCGGTACCGCGCCTGCGCCTGAGCGGTCTTCAAGCAAACCCGGGTTGCGCTTCGCTTACCCTGGGCTATTGGATACAACCCTTTCACGGTAAGAAAACCAGGATCGGTACTCCGAACGTAGGGGCGATCCTTGTGATCGCCCTTCGTTCTGAGTGGGCGGATACAAGCTTCACTCGTACCAAGTGAAACCGGCGAGCTGGACGCTGCGTCCTGCGGCTTGGCGAGCCCATAAAACTATTCAGATCGAGCCGCCAAAAGAAAAGACCCCAGCGGCCGAGCTATCGGCGCTGGGGTCTTGTTGCTGTCGTTGTGGCGGATCAGCGGGTGGTGGCCGCGACCGGGTCGCTGCGACGGCTTTGGTTGCCGGCGCCGTCGATGGCCTGGAGGCGATAGCGGAAGGTCAGTCCGCTGGCCAAGCCGCGGTCGAGGTATTCGGTGCCGCTGATCGGATCGGTGGTGATTTGTACGAATTCAGATTGGCGCGGATCCTGACGGAATACCAGATATCCCGTGGCATCCGGATCGGGGCTCGGATCCCAGCGCAGCCGGACGCTACCTTGCTCCGGCAAGGCGACGAAGTTCTTGGGCAAGCGAGGCGGGAAGCGGTCGTCGTAATCCACCTCTCGGTCGCCGGCTTGCTCACTGGAAATCTCCGGGTCCTCGCCGGTCACCGTGCGGACCGTATAGATGTACTGCTCGCCGTATTTCACCTTGCGGTCGAAGTAGGAGGTCTTGTCTCCCGCTACCCGGGCAATGGGCTCGCCATAACCGCGCTCAGTGGCGTATCGCCGGAAAATATCGAAGCCTTGGGCGTCGACGCTCGAGGTCCAGGAGAGCTCGATTCCCGCCGCTTTAGGGTTGGTGGCGAGGTCGGAAGGCGGGCTCGGCGGCTCTTGGGGAACGAGCGTCACCCGATTGGAGAATACCGATTCCTCAACTCCTTTAGTGGTACGCACCGCGAAGATGTTGGCTGTGGGCTCTTCCGGAAGCGGATCCTGCATGGGTATCCGGAGCTGAATCCGATCACCGACAATCGAGGATTGGAGGTCGGTGCCTAGCAAGCTCAACAGAACCTCGCCGGCGGCTTCCATCTCAGCCGCGTCCGCGGTCGGCGGCGCTCCTTCACCGGCGGGTTTGGTGAGCAAGTAGAGCTGTACGCTGTCGATGCCACCCAGGACCATGCCGCTGACGGTGGTGGCCGGATAGGTCATCTCAAAAAGGATGTTCCGCCCTTGCTGGCTCAAAGTGAGATCGGTGGTCGCTGCCGGAACGTCGCGCAGTGGAGGTAGGGGTGGCCCCTTTTTGCCGCAGCCCGTGAATATTGCGGCCGAGATCAGGAGCGTCAACAGGGTGGAGATTCGCAGAAGGGTGCGAGCTTTACAGCACATAACGACTTAGATCCTCGTCTTTCACGATATCCGACAGGGCCTTGCGCACGTAGTTGCCGTCGACTTTGATGTCTCGACCGCGGATTTCGGGGGCTTCGAAAGAGATTTCCTCGAGCAGCCGCTCCATCAAAGTGGCCAACCTACGGGCGCCGATGTTCTCGTTGTTGGAGTTTACCTCGACTGCCAAACGGGCCAGCTCCTCTACCGCCTCGCGGTCGAAGCTCAGCTTCAGGTCTTCCGTGGCGAGCAGGGCCTCGTATTGCTTGGTCAGCGAAGCTTCCGGCTCCGTGAGGATGCGCACGAAGTCGTCCTGGCCGAGGGCGTCGAGCTCGACCCGAATCGGCAAACGACCTTGGAGCTCGGGGATCAGGTCCGCGGGTTTGGAGAGGTGGAAGGCGCCGGCTGCAATGAACAGGATGTGATCCGTTTTCACCATGCCGTATTTGGTCGTCACGGTGGTGCCTTCTACGATCGGCAGCAAATCCCTTTGCACGCCTTCGCGGGATACGTCGGGACCTCGGCCGCCCTCGCGCACAGCTACTTTGTCGATTTCATCGAGGAAGATCAGCCCGCCCTGCTCCACGCGCTCACGGGCTTCTTGGGCCACGCTGCGTTGGTCGATTAGCTTCTCGGCTTCCTGCTGTTTGAGGATCTCGCGCGCTTGGGCGACGGTTACGGATTGCCGTTGGCGCCGACCGAAAAGCCCGGGCATCATTTCCTTGAGGTTGATGCCGACCTCTTCCACGCCGCCTTGAGGGGTGAACATCTCAAAGCTGGGGTAGCGGGTTTCGTCGACCTCGATTTCCACTTGGCGGTGCTCGAGCTTGCCTTCGCGTAGACGTTGGCGGAATTTTTCTCGGGTCGGCGCGAGGGAAGTGTCCTCATCGGAAAAATAGCTGGAGGAGTCGGGCACCAACAAATGCAGCAATCGCTCCTCGGCGCTTTCCTCCGCGGTGGCCAGCACCTCCCGGCGCTTTTCTTCCTTCACCATGGCGATCGAGAGCTCGACCAAATCACGAATCATCGATTCGCAGTCTCGGCCGACGTATCCGACTTCGGTAAATTTGCTCGCTTCCACCTTGAGAAACGGCACCCGGGCGAGCTTTGCCAAGCGCCGGGCGATCTCGGTTTTGCCGACGCCCGTGGGGCCGATCATCAAGATGTTCTTGGGCATGATCTCTTCGGCCATAAACCCTTGGATCTGCTGCCGTCGCCACCGATTCCGCAAGGCGATGGCCACCGCCCGCTTGGCGGCCTTTTGACCCACCACATATTTGTCGAGCTCGGCGACGATTTCCCGCGGGCTGAGGGACTCGATGGCCCTGCTGGGGCTCAAGCCGGTGGGGCCGGACGGTTGAGCGGCTTGGGTATCAGAGGCCTCGCCTCGGGTTTTGAGAGAGCCATCCGTCATGTCTGTCACAGCTCCTCGATCGTGAAGTGGTCGTTGGTGTAAATGCAGATCTCGGCGGCGATATGCATCGACGCTTCCACGATTTCGCGAGTCGGAAGCTCGGTATGCCGCATCAGGGCTCGGGCAGAAGCCAAGGCGTAGTTGGCCCCGGAGCCGATGGCGATGGCCCCGTCCTCATCGGGCTGTATGAGGTCGCCGTTACCGGACATCAAGAAACATTTGTCTTTGCCGGCGATGATCATCATGGCCTGGAGCTGGCGCAAGACTCTGTCCGTGCGCCAATCCTTGGCCAGCTCAATGACCGCGCGTTCCAAATTGCCTTGGAATTCCTCGAGCTTGCCCTCGAAACGGGTAAAGAGCGCCAAGCCGTCGGCGGCGCCACCGGCGAAACCCACGACCACGTCGCCGCGTCCAACCCGTTTCACTTTGCTGGCCGTATGTTTGACGATTGTGTCGCCTAGGGTCACTTGGCCATCGCTGGCCATCACGGTCTCGCCGTTTCGGCGGACCAAGAGAACAGTGGTTGCATGCATCTCGCGAGATTTGTCTTTGGTAAAAGTCATTGAATGTTTTAGGGCGGAGAGTGTATCAGCGGAAAGGGTGAGAAGCGGCTGCCCGGGGTCGGATTCCTATCACTTCTAGGATCGGCTCAGCTTTCGGAGCCGGATTTCCGTGCCCGAGGATGGGAATCCCGATAGACCTGGAGCAAGCGATCGATGTCTACGTGGGTGTAGCGTTGGGTCGTCGCCAGGGAGCTGTGACCCAGGAGCTCTTGGATGGTCCTCAAATCGGCCCCTTCCTCCAGCATATGGGTCGCAAAGGTATGACGCAATGCGTGAGGGTGCACATCTCCGGCCAAACCAGAGGCCAAACCCATGGCGTCGATCACACGACGTACACTGCGGTCGGTCAGGCGCCCCCCCCGGTGGTTTAGGAAAACCGGCTCGTCGGATGGATGATCGCGGGTCACCCCGCCCTTATTCTTGATCGAGCTCTTGCCCGCCTTGGCCCTGAGCTCGCCCCAGGGGCGTAACCAAGCCGCCAAGGCCTCACAGGCCTTGCGGCCGAAGGGCACCATGCGTTCTTTACCGCCTTTTCCCAGAACCCTCAACGTTCGATTGGCGAGGTCGACCTGGTTCCAATCGAGGGAGACCAGCTCGCCGACGCGCAAACCGGAAGCGTAGAGCAGCTCCGCGATGGCTCGGTCGCGCAGTCCCAAAGGACCGTCTTTGTGCTCGACTTCGATCAGTTGCTCGATTTCCCCCGGCCTCAAGTGTTTGGGCAGGGTCTTCTCCTGTTTGGGGCTGCGAACCGCCTTCGCCGGATTGTCTTGCAAGGCCCCGATTCGGCAGCCGTAGGCCAAGAGACTGCGCACGGCGGACAGAGCGCGGCCTTGGCTCTTTTTTGAAAGACCGCCTCGGCCCAGGTCAGATAGGAAGGCTCGGGTGGCCCGAGAGTCGATGTCTCGGCCCATCAACGCGGATTCGGGTTTGCCCAAATAATCCACCAGGAAGACCGCCAACCGCTCCAGGTCGTTGCGGTACGCTCTCGTGGTGTGAGGCGATAGATGACGCTCCAGAGTCAGGTGGTCGAGGTAATCCTCGATCAGCTGCCGGAGCTCGATCACGAAGCCGCCCCGGCCGGCTCGGCGGTCGCGCCTTCCGTCGCGTCCGTAGTGAGGGTGGGGCGAGGATCTTTCTCCAGATCAAAACCGTGGGCGTCCATCCAGGCCATCAGATCGGTGTGGGCTCGATCGGCCATTTTCTCCCGCCGTTGCCGCTTGGGAATACGGCCGGGGATCGGCTCGAAGAGACCGTAGTTGATGTTGGCGGGTTGGAAGTGTTTGGCGGTCGATTCCGTCAGGTGGCGAGCCAGGGCTCCCAGGGCGGAGGTTCTCGGCAGATCTGGAATCGCTCGGCTCTGGCGCTCCGAAGAGAGATAAAGAGCGATCGCCAAGCCGGTGGCCGCGGATTCCAAATAACCCTCGACACCGGTGATCTGACCCGCCAACCGCACCTGGGGCGCCACTTTCAACCGGTACCGGGAATCGAGGTGCACCGGAGCGTTGATGAACGTGTTGCGGTGGATTTGCCCCATGCGCACGAATTCGGCGTTCTCGAGCCCGGGCAACATGCGCAGCACTCTTTTCTGCTCGCCCCATTTCAATCGCGACTGAAAGCCGACTAGGTTGTAATGGCTTTTGGCGAGGTTTTCCTGCCGCAGCTGGGTCACCGCATAGGGGCGGCGCCCGTCCGGGGTTTCGAGGCCCACGGGTTTCATCGGTCCGAATCGGGGAGTGTCCACGCCCCGACGAGCGAGCTCTTCGATCGGCAGGCACCCTTCGAAGAACAGCTTCTTCTCGAAATCCTTGATCGGCGCCGTCTCCGCTTCCACCAGGGCTTGGTGGAAGGCGAGGTACTGCTCCTTGTCCATGGGTGAGTTCAGATAGTCGTCGCCGTCTCCCTTGCCGTAACGGGAGGCGGCGAAGAGGATGTCCATGTCCAGGGACTCGGCGTCGACGATCGGCGCGATGGCGTCATAGAAATAGAGATATTCGTCTCCCAAGAGCCCTTGAAGCACTTGGGACATGGCGTCGGACGTCAGCGGGCCGGTAGCCAGGACCACATCGCCCTCAGGTAGGTCGGTAACCTCTTGGCGTCGAATCTCGATGCCTTCTTGGTTTTCCAACAACCCGGTGACTCGCTCCGAGAACAGATCTCGATCCACTGCGAGAGCGCCCCCCGCCGGCACGGAAGCGTGTCGAGCGGAGCCGATGATCAGGGATCCGAATGCTTCCATTTCCCGCTTCAGCAGACCCGCGGCATGGAAGGGGTCGTCACTACGCAGGGAGTTGCTGCAGACCAGCTCGGCGAATCCGGCGGTGGAATGGGCCGGCGTGGATTTCTGCGGGCGCATTTCGTACAAAACCACGGGAACGCCTCTGCGGGCCAGCTGATAGGCGCACTCGCTGCCTGCCAGGCCGGCACCGACGATATGGACAGGGCCATCCGCGGACCCACCTTTAGCTTCACTCATGTCGTCTTCATTCTTGCCGGTTTCATTCTTGCCGGTTTCATTCTTGTCGTTCATGGGCGCATTATAAGGCTCGTCGACAGCATGACGGCGCATCCGTTCGAGACGGCAAGCCGCAGGGATGGTGATCGACTCTCAGCGGGCATAAAGAGGCCCCGGAAGGCGCTCGATGCGACCGGAGAGCTCCAGCTCCAGCAACGCGCCGAGCACTCTGTCCACTCCGGCGCCCAGGGAAGTGGCAATGTCTTCGGCGGTAGAGCCCGGACCACCCCGGGGAATGGTGTCGAGCACCTTGCCCGGAAAGCCGGAGGGTCGCTGCTGCGCTTCTTGGGGCTCGGCGGACGTGGCAGAGACCTCGGGGAAGAGCTCCCGCTGATGACCCATGCCCAGGTGGCTCAGGATATCTTCCACGCTGTTGGCGGGAATGGCCCCGTCCGCCAACAGCCCGTTAACTCCTAACGAAAGCTCGTCGAAGATTCTTCCCGGCACGGCAAAAACGTCACGGCCCAGCTCTAGGGCGGCGTGAGCGGTGATCAAGGAGCCGGAGCGAGCTTTGGCCTGCACGACGACCACCCCGGCGGAAAGGGCTGCAATCACCCGATTGCGGATCGGAAAGTGCCAGGTCCTGGGCTCGCGGCCCATGGGAAACTCGGAAATGAGAGCCCCAGCGCGGGCGATGTCGTCGGCCAGCTCTCGGCTGTGGCTGGGGTATGGCACATCGATTCCGCAACCCAGGACGGCAAGGGTGTAGCCCTTTCCGTCCAACGCACCGCGATGGGCCTCCTGGTCGATGCCCATGGCGAAACCCGAGACGACGATCACCCCCTGCCTGGCGAGCTGGGAGGCGAAGCAGCTAGCGACCTCCCGTCCGTAGCCGTCGCATTTGCGGGCTCCGACCATGCCGATCATGGGGCCGGGGGGGATGGTGCCCCGGCAATACAGCACCGGCGGTGGTAGAGGGTGGTCCAGCAAAGCGGTGGGGTAGCCGTCATCCCAACGGGTCAAGATGGCGACCCCGTGGGCATCGGCTTTTCGTTGCTCCGAGCTCGCCACGCGATCCGCGGTTGAGAGGATCTGCAGGGCGTAGTCGAGCTGCCTCACGGGGACCCCCAGCTCCGCGGCCGACCGGGCGTCTCCCGCGCGCAGTCTTCGCCAAAGGTCAAGATCCAAACCGAGGCGACAGATCGCACCTCGATGCATCCTGGGATGGGCGTTTAGGGCGATGATCAAGTGACGTTGACGGGCTGACATAAGGTGTCCTTTCTTTGAATGGCAGGTCTTCCGGACAGGAGGTCGTCCGAAGAACAGGTCTTCTAGATGCCGGGCCTGTAGAACCGGCTCGGCGATATGGCCGAGCAAGCCGGCATTCGACTTGCAAACTCGAGTCGGCGCTCAATCAGCGAGCAGGGCATGGCCCCGCGATTCGGACGAATCGCTTCGGCGCAAGCCTTCAAAGTGCTTGGACGTAAAAACCGTCGGCTATTCTGCGCATCGCGGGAAAAAGGTGAGATCCAGACTCAGATTTTCTTGATGGAGCTTGGAGACCGGGGCTGAATGGGGCGCTCTGCGGGGTGCGCCGGCAAGCCGGAGGGGGGGGAGGCTCGTATATACTGCTGTTGGTTATCCGCCTGTAAATAAGGCCTTATGGATCGTCATCCGTTGTTGCTGAGCCAGCGAAGGAAACCGAAATGAAACGGTACAAGCCCGATATGCATACCCCCAAGCCCGTCGAAGGGCTCGCCCATCGCGTGCGATCTCAATCGTCGGCCTTCTGGGCCCCGGTTTTGACCCTTGCCATGTTGCTTCCCGCCCTGATGACCACGGCCTGCGGCTCCGGCCATGTAGAGCCCACGACCTCGCCCGCGCAGCTGGATTTCGGGGTCAAGATGGCCCAACGGGGATTGTGGAGCGAGGCGCTCTTTCGGTTTCGCCAGGCTGAGCGCCATCAACCCGGAAATGCACGGGTTCTCAACAATATGGCGGTGGCTTACGAGGCCCTGGGCCAATTCGAGAAGGCTTTGGAGTATTACCAAAACGCCATCAAAGCGGCTCCGGGAGACCGCGAGCTGAAGCGCAACTATTCTCGTTTCGTGGAGTTCTACCGAGCTTTCCGTCCGGATGATCAAAACGGTGGGTTAGATGGTTGATCGAAAGACGAACCAGGTCTCGAAAACAAGCCGAGCCCAACGGCCGGTGCCGAGGACACAAACGACCTCAAGGGGAGACGCCGAAGGTATGACAGCAGAGAATCGACACCTGGGCTCTCGACACCTGAGCCCTGGCCCCACTCGACTAAGGGCCGCCAAGCCCGTTGCCCGGCGTGCCGTGGGTGCCCTGGGCTTGGTCGTAGGTGCTTGGATCGGTGTACCCCTTCTCGCGCCCGCACCCACCTCTGCGGGCACCGTCGAGGTCAAGCTGACCCTGCCGGTCCGGGCTCGGTTGGATCTCTCCGGTCGACGGACCATTTCGCCGGTCCCTTTCATCATGATCAGCCAAGAGGGTGAAGGGCGGCTTCCCGGTCGAAATCTCGATGTTCGCGGGGAGTTCGAGCGTTACCTATTCAAGCTTCTGCGCCGCGAGACGGACCTCAAAATTCAGGAAACGGGAAATGTGACTTTCCCCTCGTACGATCTGGACATGTTGTCGAAGGATCGCGATTTCTGGCGCGCTCTCGGCGAGCGGTTGCAAACGGATTTGATCTTGGCCGGCAGCCTTGATTTCGACATCCAGGATCGAAGCGGTTACCGTACGGAGGAATATGTATCTCCGTTTGATGGTCGGACCTATAGACGCCAGGTTTTGGTGGAAGAAACCGGTTTCGAATACGACATCGTGATGCAGATTTACGATGGTCGAACCGGCGAGCTCCTCTATTCCGACAACTTCAAGGATTTCAAGCAGTATGAGGGCGAGAGCGCCGACCCCTTGGTCGGCATGTTCAAGAACCTCTACTCCCTGGAAGATAGGATTGTGGGTATCTTCGCCCAGCAGCAGGTCGAGGCGAGCCGGGTGCTTTTCTCGGATTGACGCTCGGCAGCCAGATTTTTGATGTGAGTCCCCGCCCGTCGTGACCCTTCGGGCAGGCAAGCTTCTTATGAGTAGAAGGAGGTCTCAGTGACCCGTTCCGCCGTCCTTCGTAGGAGTGTCCTCGCCCTTGCAGCCCTGAGCACCGGCCTGATGATGTTGCCGGCCCAGGCCCAGTACTTCGGCTATTTCGGCAAGAACAAAGTCCAGCACCGGGAATACAATTGGCGGATTTACCATTCGCCCCATTTCGACGTCTACTACTACACCGAAGACGAAGAGCTGCTGCAAAAGATGGTCTCGTTTGCTGAAAGCGCATACGACGAGCTGTCTCGAACCTTCGATTTTCAAATTCAAGATCCCACCCCGTTGATCGCCTACGAGACCCACTCGGCGTTTCAACAGACCAACGTGATTTTGGCCGGTGTTCCCGAGGGAGCCCAGGCCTTTGCGACGTCATCCAAGTTCCGGATCGTCATGCCCATGGATCAGCCCGATCCTGAAATGCAGGCTCTGATCCGTCACGAGCTGACCCACATCTTCCAGTACCACATCCTCTTCCGTGGGCGACTGGGTGGTCTTCGCGGTCAGCCGCCCTTGTGGTTCATCGAGGGCATGGCGAGCTACTTCGGCAAAGACGAGACCCCCGGCGATAAGCAGTACATGATCGACGCGGTGGTCAACGACAATATTCCGTCGGTGCGTGCTTTGGGCGGCGGCTTCTTCGCTTACCGTTTCGGCAACTCCATGTTCAGCTACATCGAGGAGCGCTGGGGCCGAGACGCGATTCTGGATTTCGTCTACGAGTTCAGGAATACCTTCGGCTCGAGGATCGAGCGGGCGATTGAACGCACGTTCCGCATGGACGTCGAAGACTTCGACGCGGAGTTTCGTCGCTGGGCGCGTAAGAAATACCTTCCGGAGCTACTGGAAACCGGCGAGCCCGGCGACTTCGGTCGTCCGTTCCGTCTGGATCGCGGCAAGGTCGGTCATGAGATGGCGCCGGCAGCCTCGCCCTCCGGTGACCTGGTGGCGGCGCTGACCACCGATCGCGGGGATTTGGACGTGTCGCTCTTCGATACCAAGAGCCGACGGCGGATCCGCAACCTGACCAAGGGCTTGGATACGGATATCCGCGGCATTGTGGTGCGGACCAACCGCGAGCGGGGCGGTGACCTGGCGTTCTCCCCCGACGGCAACTCGATCGCAGCTTTCGGGCGTCGAGAAGGCGGTCGCAGCTTGCTGCTCTTCGACGTGATCAACGGTGGTATCGACAAGATCATCGATATGCCTGGAGTTGAGCAACAGCGCTCGCCGGCTTTCTCGCCGGACGGCCGCTATGTGGCTTTTGCGGGCAATATTCGGGGCATCAACGATATTTTCTTGGTGGACCTGGACACCCTTGAGGTATCCAATGTGACCCAAGATGAGGTCTTTGATTCCGCGCCCACATTCTCGCCGGACGGTCGCTGGCTGACCTTCACCTCGGTAATCGGCGACTACGCTCAAATCTTTCGCCTGGAGCTGGACAGCCCGGAAACCCGTTACCAATTGACCGACGGCGACTACAGCAGCAAAGAGGCCGCCTATTCCTTGGACGGGCAACGGATCTATTTTGCTTCCGATCGGGACGGCGCATTCAATATTCACAGCCTAGACCTCAACGATGGCCGGGTGCAGAAGTACACCAACGCCATCACCGGCTGTGACCGTCCCGCGGTGTTGCCGCTGCCCGAAGGGGGCGAGCGGTTGGTCTATGCGAGCTATTGGAAGGGCCGTTTCGGCATGTACACCACGGACGTGGAAGAGCCCTTGGGCGACCCGCAAACCGTGGACATTCCGGCCGAGCCCGCGCAAATCGGTGAGCTGCCGAGGTTCGAGCCGGATATCGAGGTTTCGATCGACGAGCGAAACGACGAGGAGCTGACCGGTTTCAATTTCTTCCTCGAAGACGCCCAATCCTTCTTCGGTGTCGATACCAACCAGGTCTTCATCGGCCGCGTTCTTCTGTCGTTTAGTGACTATTTGGGGGATCGTCGAATCATCGCCAATCTGGCCGCCGTCGACACCTTCTCCGATTTCGATTTGCTCTACTTGGACCAACGAAAGAAACGCCAGTGGGGCATTCGGCTCTTCGACAACAGATATTTCGCGTTCTCCAATCAGAACAGGGTCTTAGATCCGTTCAACCAGAATCTGGAGCGGGATCAGGTCTACAGCATCACCGGTTTGGAGTACTTGAATATCTTCCCGCTGTCACAGAAGAACCGGATCGAGGTCACGGGAGGTTATTACTATCGTGACAGCGAGGTGGCGCTATTCCGACGCACGGCCGACGGCGAGCTGGTTCCACTTTTCCCCGTGGGCACGGACGACTATCCGCAGGTGAAGGTCGGATTCGTCAGCGACAATACGGTCTTCAATCAATGGGGACCGGCGACCGGGCATCGTGTGCGGATGGACGCTTCCTATGCGCCGGACTTGGACGACTCCGGAACGCTCATCAACACGTATTCTTTGGACGCCCGGAAGTACTTGCCGATGACCCGGCGAAGCAGCTTGGCGTTCAGGCTCTTCGGCTACGATTCCTCGGGCAACACCCCGAATTCGATCTTCATCGGCGGCCTCGACACGATTCGCGGTTTCGATACCCGGTCGATCGGCGGCACCCGGGCCTTCTTCGCCAACGCGGAGGTACGTTTCCCGTTGATCGACCGTCTGGCCTTCCCGGGCATTGCCTTCGACGGCATTCGAGGCGTCATCTTCTTTGACGTGGGATCGGCTTGGTTCCCCGACGAAGGGTTCGACTTCTTGGACGACGACGACCGACTAAAGGATGCTTTCGCGGTTTACGGTTGGGGTTTCAGCATGCGCCTCTTCGGTCTGCCGGTGCAGTGGGATTTCTCCATGCGCACGGACTTGAAGGACGATCTGGACGACGGCTTCGAAACCAACTTCTGGATCGGCACTCGTTTCTAGCGTCTGGATATCGATCAATAGGTCGTCCCCTTGGGGAGGACCCAAGACATGGAAAAAGGACCGCGCTCGACAGCGGTCCTTTTTTCATGCCGATGCGTCGAGAGTCGGATCGACGGATTTGGCCATGCGGATGGGTACAGCCCGCATGGCCTGGCTTTTCCCTTTGAGCTAGACTGAGCCCAATCATGGATACGGACAGTGCGGACCAACGGTTAGCCGACTATCAGAGTCTGCTCGAAATAGGAGTAGAGCTCGCGGGCAGCTTGGACCTGAATCGAGTTCTGGAGCTGGCGCTCGATCGGGCGGAGAAGCTTTGCCGAGCGGAAACCAGCTCGGTCTGGCAATTGGATGAGAGCTCTTCAGAGCTCTATTTTCGAGTGGTTAGGGGACGGGTGGCAGGCGATATCCGGCATCAGCGGGTCAAGCTGGGGGAAGGCATCGTCGGCCGAGTCGCCCAAAGTGGCGAAGGCGAGATCGTCAACGACGTTCGATCGGATCCCCGCTGGCGAGGCGATCTTGCGAGCGCTTTCCAAACCCGAGCTATTCTCGCGGTTCCCCTGCGCGCCCGCGGTCGTCGGGTCGGAGTCTTGCAGCTGCTCAACCCGATCGACAAAGAGTCGTTCGATCTGGAAGACCTTGAGAGGATGCGTCTCTTTGCGGCCCCGCTTGGACCGGCAATCGACAATGCCCGGCTCTACACAGCATTGAAGAGCCTCTATCTGGACACCGTCACCGCCCTGGCTGAAGCGGTGGAAAAAAGAGATCCCTACACGGGTGGCCATGTGCGGCGGGTAGTCCTCTACTCCGTGCTCCTGGGCCACGAGATGGGACTGGATTACGCCGACTTGGACCGTCTGAGAATCGCGTCCACCCTTCACGATGTAGGCAAGATCGCGGTGCCCGATGAAGTGCTTCGCAAACCTGCGCCCCTCGATGACAACGAGTACAGCATTATGAAGCGGCACACCATCGACGGCGCCGAGATCCTGTCCCGGATTCCGGAGCTGCGCGATATCTTGCCCGGGGTCCGCAGCCACCACGAGCGCCTCGACGGCGAGGGCTACCCTGACGGATTGAGAGAAGAGGAGATTCCCTTGAATGCGCGGATTATCGCCGTGGCCGATACCTACGATGCAATGACGTCGACTCGGCCCTACCGCAAAGCACTGGAACACGACGTCGCTGTGGCGGAAATCCGCCGCGGCTCCGGGACCCAATTCTGTCCGAGAGTCGTAGCGGCCTTCGAGTCTTTGGTAGCAAACGGTGAGCTGACGGTGGAAACCGGACGTGCCGTGATGGCGCGCTTGTTCGGTGAGACCAGCCAAGTATAGAATTCTCTCAGTACGTGCATGACTGTCCATAGGGAGTCACTAGCGAGACTAAAACCGGCAGCTCAATCGCCTTTAGAGCACGTGATTTGAGCAGCCCTTTCGGATACAGTGGGTGTATGAAGATCGAGGTTCTAGGAGGTTACGGCGGCGAAAGTCTGGGCTGTCGCATGACCTGCCTGCTCATCAACGACACGATCGCGCTCGATGCGGGGTCGCTGTCCCAAGCTTTGCCGATTGAGCGGCAGGTGAGGGTCAAGTCGATTCTTCTCAGCCACTCCCACATGGATCACACCAGCTCGATCCCCTTCTTTGTCGAGAATGTATTCGGCAAGAGCAAGGACTCACTGGACATCTACACCTCGCCGGCGACGGTCTACGCGATTCGCAAATACTTGCTGAACAACGCCACTTGGCCGGACTTCACGCGCCTACCGAACCATCTGCTTCCGGCAGTCCGATTCCACGAGCTTCAAGACGAGGTACCGTTCGAAATCGACGGCGTTCGGTTTACGCCGATCCCTGTGGATCATTTGGTGCCGACCCACGGATTTCTGATCGAGCAGGGCGACAAGGCAGTTTTATGGTCGAGCGACACGGGTCCGACCCGTCGGCTGTGGGAGATCGCCAACCAAACAGAGAACCTCGAAGTCGTCTGCGTGGAAACGAGCTTCGACAACTCGCTCCAAGATATTGCCGACGTCTCCTACCACCTGACACCGGCAACCCTCGCCAAAGAGCTCGAAAAGCTCGAGAAGAGAGTCCCGATCCTTCTTCACCACCTGAAGCCTCCTTGCGTCGACAAGATCAAGGAGGAGGTGGAAGCCTTCGGCAACCCCGACATCGATTTCCTCGAGCAAGGTAAGGTCTACACTTTTTGACCGACGGCTTTCTTATGGGGCGAATTCCGCATCCAGGGTGAGGTTCCTTTGAAAGATCTACGGAAACATCCGCCTTGTTGAAGGGCATATGCGAATAGCGGTCCTCGGCTCTGGCAGCGCGGGCAATGCGGTCGTCGTCGAATCCCAGGGCAAGAGCCTGCTGATCGATGCCGGTTTCAGCTGCCGTCGGCTGGAGCAGCGTATGGAGTCCCTGGGGCACGCGGCTTCCGAGATCGGAGCCTTGCTGCTGACCCACGAGCATCGAGACCATTGCGCTGGCGCCGACGTGTTTTTGCGCCGCTACGACTTGCCCGTTTATGCCACTGAAGGTACCCTTCGCCACGCGGGGCTGGGCCGGGATGCAGCTGCCCATGCCCGCAGTATCCGTTCCGGTGAGCCGTTCGAAACCCATGGCTTTCGAATAGAGCCATTCAACATTCCCCACGACGCTGAAGAACCGGTCGGTTTTGTCGTCGAGGACCCTTCGGGGCAGAGATTGGGATTGGCATCGGATATGGGAAGCCGCAGTCAGCTGGCTTGGGGGCGATTGAGGGATCTCGATATTTTGATTCTCGAAACCAACCACGATCTGCAGATGTTGCGCACGGGCCCTTACCCATGGGCTCTGAAGCAGCGGGTCGCCGGGCGCTTCGGGCATCTGTCGAATCACGAAGCCGCCGACGGTCTTCCCGACCTGCTTTCCCCCCGTTTGTCGACTTTGGTGCTTTATCACCTTTCTCAGACCAACAATTTGCCTGCCTTAGCTTCTGAAACGATCGGAGAGCGCCTCGATCGCGAAGGTGTTTCCACCAAGATCGTCGTTGCCCAGCAACATGTCCCGACCCCCTGGCTAGAAGCCGGGTCGCCACGGATTGAGATCGCTGAGCCTGAGTGTGTGACCGGTACGGCCTAAGGACCTGAGTCGAGCGCGAGCACGGCGCTCAGTCTTCCACTTTCTCCACCGCTCGAGGAATCGAAGCCATGTGTGGCATTTTCGGAATTGAATCGCACGCCGACGCGGCGAATCTGACCTATTTGGGTTTGTACGCTCTCCAGCATCGAGGGCAAGAAAGCGCCGGGCTGGCTTCATGGGACGATCAGCAGATGCGGGTCGAAAGGGGAATGGGGGAAGTCTCCGACATCTTTCGCCCCCGAGTCCTGAAGCGCCTCTCAGGCCGCCGTGCGATCGGCCATACTCGATACTCCACCGCGGGAAATAGTGTGGTGGCGAACGCCCAACCGGTGGTCGTCGCGACCTCGATGGGTCCCCTGGCCATTGTGCACAATGGAAACTTCGCCAATGGCGCCGAGCTTCGTAGTCAGCTGGAGAAGGAAGGCTCTATCTTCCAAACCACCAGTGACACGGAGGTCATCCTTCACCTGATGGCAAAGAATCCCAGTAGGGACGTGGTGGAGTCGTTGATGAACGCCCTCAGCTCAGTGGAAGGAGCGTATTCCATCCTGCTGCTGACCGATGATTGCTTCATCGCCGCCCGGGATCCCCACGGTTTCCGTCCGCTGATTCAAGGTGACGTTCAAGGAGCACCCTGTTTCGCCTCCGAGACATGCGCTTTCGACATCCTCGAGGCAGAGAAAGTCAAAGAGCTGGAGCCCGGCGAGCTGGTGGTCGCTCGAAACGCGAAGGTCGAGAGCTACCGCATGTCCCACTCCCGGCCGACGCCGAGCCGTTGCGCTTTCGAGCATGTGTACTTCGCGCGGCCGGACAGCGAGGTTTTCGGTGATCCGGTGTCCGATGTCAGAACCGCCATGGGCCGGGTCCTGGCCCAAGAGCAGCCGGCGCCGGGGGCGGAAGTCGTCCTTCCGGTGCCCGACAGCGGTCTATTCCCAGCCCTGGGATTCAGCCGTGAGTCTGGGCTGCCCTTCGAATTCGGCTTGATCCGCAATCACTACGTCGGCAGAACCTTCATTCAACCCAAGCAGTCGATTCGGGATTTCGGGGTTCGGGTCAAGCTGAATCCGGTGCGTCAGCTGATCGAAGGAAAGCGGATCGTCATGGTGGACGACTCCATCGTGCGCGGCACCACCTCGCGGAAGATCGTTCGCATGGTGCGGGAAGCCGGTGCTGCGGAGGTTCATCTGCGCATCTGCTCGCCGCCCACCAGCTGGCCCTGTCATTACGGCATTGACACCCCGTCTCGAGATGAGCTCATCGCGGCGCAAAAGAGCTTGGAGGAGATCTGCGAGTATGTGGAGGCCGACAGCCTCGGCTACCTGTCGGTCGAAGGAATGCTCAGCTGTTTGGGCGGTGGTCCGGAAACGTATTGCACGGCTTGCTGGCGTGGAGATTATCGGGTGCCGGTTCCGCCGGACTCGGGGCAAAGCCGACTCTTTCCTATTCAAACCGGCGAGGTGGACTGAAAGCCATGAGCCAAGAGGATTCTAAGCAGAGCGCGTACGCACAAGCCGGGGTCGATATCGATGCTCAAGATCAAGCGCTGAGCGAAATCAAGAGCATGGTCCGTTCGACCACCACCGAAGGGGTCATGAGCGAGATCGGCTCATTCGGCGGCCTCTTTCGATTGCCCGGCGGCCTCGCGGAACCGATCCTAGTTTCTTCCGCTGACGGCGTCGGCACAAAATTGATGGTCGCCCGAATGGCGGGGGACTATTCCACAGTCGGCCATGATCTGGTCAACCATTGTGTCAACGACATCTTGGTTCAGGGAGCGAAACCCCTCTTCTTCATGGACTATGTCGGCGCGGGGGTCCTGGAGCCGTCGGCAGTGGTGAGCCTGGTCAAAGGGGTAACCGACGGTTGCAACGAGAACGGCTGCGCATTGTTGGGCGGAGAAACCGCGGAAATGCCGGGCTTCTACGATATTGGCGACTATGAGCTGGTCGGCTTTATCGTCGGCATTGTGGATCGGCCCAACTTGATCGACGGCTCCCGCATACGGCCTGGGGACCAGCTGATCGGTCTGCCGTCCAGTGGCCTTCACACCAACGGCTACTCCCTGGCACGGAGCATCCTCTTCGAGAAGATGGGTCTCGGTGTCGACGATCCGTTGCCGACCGCTGGAGATGAGACGGTCGGCCGAGAGCTCTTGAAGGTGCACAGAAGTTATCTTCCGGCGTTGACACCTGCTCTTGAGGACGAAGGGTTGCGCGGTCTCGCTCACATCACCGGCGGCGGTCTGACGGACAACGTTCCGCGGATCCTTCCGGATGGATGTCGAGCTCGAATCCACTTGGACACTTGGCAACCCCCGCCGATCTTCAGCCTATTGGAGGAAGAGGGTGGGGTGGCTACCGAGGAAATGCTCAGGGTCTTCAATATGGGAGTGGGTATGGTCGTGGTCGTCGGGGCGGATCGAGCCGGGAATCTCCTTCAAGGCCTAAAGGATCAGGGCGAAACACCATGGGTTTTGGGTTCCGTGGAAGCTGGGTCCGGGGGTGTCGTCTACGAGGGACTGTCGTGATTCGAGTAGGAGCCCTCCTCTCGGGGCGCGGCTCGAATTTCCTGGCACTCCAAAGAGCTGCAGAGAGGGGGGATCTCGGCGAGGCGAAAATCGTGCTGGTTCTGAGCAACGTCGAAGATGCCCCAGGGCTTGAGAAGGCTCGAAGTCTCGGACTAGACGCCAGGGCGATTCCCCATCGAGGCTTGAAACGTGCGAAGCACGACTCCCTGATGGTCGACGCTCTGAAGTCCGCCAACGTAGATTGGGTCTGCTTAGCAGGCTACATGCGCTTGCTGACACCCGTCTTTGTCGAGGCCTTTCCCCAGCGAGTTCTCAATATCCACCCGAGCTTGTTGCCCGCATTTCCCGGGCTTCATGCCCAGGAGCAAGCATGGACCTACGGCGCGAGGATTTCCGGCTGTACCGTCCATCTGGTGGACGAGGGGATGGATAGCGGGCCCATCGTCGCGCAAGCCGCAGTCGCTATTGGCGACACGAAGTCCCCCTCAGAGGTGTCCGAGAGAATTCTGAAGAAAGAGCACGAGCTTTATCCCCAAGCCCTGGCGCGACTGCTGAACGAGGGGTGGAGTGTCGAGGGTCGTCGGGTCGTTTTCAATCCAAGTTGAAATAAATGTGAAGAAACTGTTGACGCGCCGAAAAGAGCTCTCTACAATCCGCCTCCCTTGACGGCAAACGCCGTCGGGCTCTTTCACAACCTGCTCCAACTCAGACCGTCGATCACTCAGTCGGTGAGACAATCCCACGGACAAAAAGTGGGAGGGTGAGCCTAGCTCATCAAGTAGAAACTTTCTGCTTGACAGAGCGCTTCGTTCGCCATAGAGTGTTCCTTCTGTGCCCAAGAATGTGGCGCCGAATCGGCACGCAGATGGCTTGTCGCGGTTTCGAGTCTGATCTTTCGAAGATCTTCTTCAAAAACCGGTTGACAGCGAGTTGGGCAGGGCGTAAGATCCCGCTCCCGGCGACGGAAGTCGCCCAGAGCAGCAGCTCTTTCCAGCCAGTCGATTGTCGGTCGAAGAAATTTTGGTCGAAATCGAAGATCAGCAGACACCTTGAGACAATACGGTGAGTAGCGAGCGGTCATATCGGCCGAATGTTGCTTCCTCGCAAAGCACGGAAGTTTCCGGACTTTGTTGTTGACAGTTGCTTGGTTGGTTGTTAGTGTTGGAGGTCGCGGCCCGCGAAAAAGGGCGGTCGGTTCTTTGAAAACTGAGCAGAGAGTCAGCGATGACAAACAAGAGTCCGTCACTTTAGTG
>JAUIJL010000051.1 GCA_030431255.1 Thermoanaerobaculia bacterium
ACCCCTTGGGGGCGAGCCGACCGGCCAGATCGTGCCACGAGATCGCGTCACGAAACTCGGGCAGGGCATCGCTCCAGAAGGTCGCGTTCCCCTCCATCCGGACGGCCCGAAACTCCCGATCGGTTCGCCGGTGAGCGGCGGTCCGATTGGGCTCGAGGTGACGGCTCAGATCGAATTCCAGCTCGGCCCACCTGGCCGTGGCACGCATTTGGTAATGATCGTGGCTCGGCCTCCAAGCCGGTCCACCCTCCAAGCTTTGCCGATTGGCCACCAGGTGAATGTGCTGATGCCCCGCGTCCTCGTGCAACACCCAAGCGACCTGGTGATGCTCGAGCCCGAGCTCTCGGATGGAGTGGTAGGCGAGCGCCTCCCACTGCTCCGGGGAAAGCTGCTCCAAGGGCTGCTTGGTGTCCTTGTCCTTGGGCAGGGAGAATCCCCAATGGAACACCGGCTTTTTGAGCCGAGAGTTTTGAGACGCGACACAATCCATCTCCCGCATGGCGTGATGGATGTCCGCGGCATCGAAGTTGGAGCCGAAGGCGACGATCCGGTGATCGGGTCCGCCGCGTTCCTTGGAGTTGGCGAGGTAATCACCGAGACCGACGAATCCGGCGGCGACACCGGACCGTTTTCCTCCGGCGCTCTTGTCGCCGCCCTTCCAAGCCATCACCAAGGCTATGCCCTCTCGGTGAGGTGGCGATCGAGCTCGAAGCGAAGCGATTCGAGCTGATCGACGGCTCGGTGGTGCAAGTCGACCAGCTCGTCGATCGCATGCTCGGAACCTTGGGTGGTGTGGATCTTCCTCTCGTGGACCAGTCGGACGAGCTGATTGAGATTGGAGCCGGCCTGCTTGAGCTGAAACTTGAGCTGTGAGACCTCGGCGACGGTGGCGCGGAGCTGCTTGAGCGATCCCGCGCGGGGCGTGGGTCGCTCGGGATGCAGGGTCCTCCGGACCCACTCGGAGCGCTTGAGCCCACAGGCCTCGGCGGCCTGGTCGTAGGTGCTCAGCTCATCGGCGGTGACCCGTACACGGAGCACCTCGAGCTTGTTCTTCTTCTGGGTTTCCGTGCTCATGAGATCCCGATTCATCGGAGGTTCCGAACCGCCGAAGGCGGCCAGCGGTATTGTGGCTACGAACAAGGGCGGCGCGGAGCGTCGTTTTTGTTCGTAGCCACAATACCATAGCTGGCGTTCTGATCCAATGTGAGCCGCCGATAGGTCGCGCTTACGTTGGATGGGGGGTAGCAGGGGGGCTTTGCCCCCCTCATGAGCCGGGCTCGTTCCCGGCGGACACCTGGGGCGGCCGGAGGCCGGCGGAGAGTTTTTATGGATCAATGAGCGGATCCCAGAGATCCTATGGATACCACCTTCTCTTCCACCCCGTCTTCCGGTGGGCCGTAGCGGACCGTCGCCACGACGTTGTGTATGCACGTGGCGGAAGCAAGTACGAGAGCAACGGCCTCAAGTAGCTTGTCCGCGTCTGGACCATAGAGATAGAGAGTCCCGTCGGCCCCGTCCGCCGAGATTTCGTTGCCGTCGAGCTCACCGACACCGGCAGCTACCACCGTGGCTTCGAGCTGGTCTTCGAGCTCGAACAATAGATCCAGATCTGTTTGGCCGTAGGCGAAACGAACGATGACAGCTTGCTCGGTCATATTTCTCCAGATCCTGGAATCGCGGCAGGAGGGCCCAAACGTTTCGTCAGAGCAATTTCAACAAATCGATAACCTGCCAATCCATCTTGAGGACAGACCTCGGCCAAATTCGGGGCACAGGGTTCTTCTGAAACGAGCTCAAGCTCGTCTGAGTAGATCACCTTGAGGGCCTTACCAGAGATTCGATCGACTCTGACAAAAGCCGGGAGAGGCCAGCGATCTCGATCCCAATTTGTACAACCGTCAACCACCAGCGGCCAAGTGCCTTCGATCAATCCAAGGTCTCCAAACTGACACGAATAAATCGCATCGGCGGACCCTAATCCCTGAATGTCGGAAGATTCGGGTTTACACGCTCTTTGGGGTCCGAAGAAATAGCCGAAAACGGAACCGGCACCGTCCAACCGAGCAACTACTCCGAGACTGTATCCACCTTCGAGCAGCGGCACGCTGAACCAGCTGCCTTCTCCGTAGCCGAGATTTTTTTGCTTCTTGCCCACGCACGCCTCGCATTCAATCTAGCCGGCGACCAGCCGCCAGATATTCCTCAAGCATTTTGTTCCTAGGGCTGATCGGATTCAATTTATTCATTGGTGGCTTGAGGTGATCATGGATGATTTGCTCGCGTCCTCGCTGCTCTCGATAGCTGTCTGTTCTTCGGTCGACTTCAAATCTGAGATTTCTTGTCTCCTTACTGCGGCGGTGCTCACCTTTTCGGCGATTCAAATCGTTTGTTCTTCCGGTACGCTGAACCCTCCCCGACTCGTCTACCAACAAGTATGTTCCCCCTTTGGGCTCTGCCGTCGACTTTTGCATCAGCTGGCCAGCTTGACCGCCTTTCAAGCCGGCTTGGGTCGCACGTCCCGCTTGGTAGATTCTCGCGCCAGCTTCGGCGGTTTCAGCTCCAGCGTGAGCGAAACGTACCATTGGACCGCCAAAAGTGCCGCCTGGAATCAACAGCATTGCAGCATCGGCCGCCATCGCGGCCGATGTAACGGGGCTGACCTCGCCTGTCGTGGCAACTTCATAGGCTGCGATAGCCACGTCTGCCGTCAATAGCGCCAAATCAATGATCGCGTCGAAGACGACTTCACCGTCCGGATCAACAAACGCCATCGGGTTGTTTCGAGCATATGAAAAGAGGTTCCACCCGTCGCGCGCCGGATCCACCGACCCGAAGACAAAGAACGGATACAGGCACGTCCGCGCGAGCATGTAATCGGTCAAGCCGTGCGGGTCCCGCTCGTGGCCTGTCCACTCGAAACGCGGCTCGTTCTTCGATTCCAACCAGAATCGCGTGTCGCCCGACTCGAAACCGTCGAGCAACATCTCCGACGGATCCTCGATCTCGGCCCCAAAAGGATAGTAGTCGTGTCGGCTGAACACTCGGCCGTCTTCGGCGGTGATTAGGCGCGGGGTGCCCAGGTGATCCGCGTGGAAGTAGCGAACCATCCCATTGTGCCGGCGGGTGGCGATCAGGCCGGTGGGACCGTGGATGAAATCCCGTTCGTGCAGCCAGCGGCCGTCCGTCTCCAAAAATTCGCGCACGATGCGGTCGGACGGATCGCGGAAAGTCCAGCGACGATTCCCGTCCTGGTCCTCCACCATTAGGCGGATGTCACCCGGACCGAATGCGTAGGTCCACCGCTTGGACGGGTTGGCGGCGTTAGCGTCGGTGATTTCGAATGACGTTTGCCGACGGAATGGGCCGTTCGTCATCACGAACACGGCATGGCCCCCTGTCTGCCCGACCATTGGATGCTCGCCGATGCTGACCACACTGCCCGCCGCATCCCAGACGATGGAATCGTCACTACCCCGACCTCGCAGACGGTTCGTGGTCGTGTCCACGTTGTGGGCCACCACCGCGCCACCATCTCGCGTGAAGCTCGTCACATTGTCGGCTGCGTCGTAGGAAAGCTCCTCGCTACGATCCTCTCCCGCTCGCTTCACCGTGCCCGAAAGCAGCCGGCTGGCGCCGTCGTAGGTGAACGTGTCGTCACCGATCTCGGCAATATTTCCTACACCGTCATAGCTGTAAGTGCCGCTGTCCCAAAGCACGCCCTCCGCGGCGGTGGAATATTGGATTTGTTTAGGCCTCGGCAGGTGCGCGGGACCTTCCGCGAAGGTACCGGTGACCCCGTTGCCGTAGATCGTTTGGGATCGCTGGAAATTCGAGTGCCAACCATAGGTCGCCATCGGGCCCAAGCTAGAGGTGACCGTCCGCGTGATGCCCTGGTTGTAGGTCGTGCCCACCGTGTGGGACGGTGCCGGCCGATCATCCCCGTCGTCGCAGGGTTTGCCGCCATCGCCGTTGGTCACACAAGCCGGCAGGGTGTGGCTGGTGACGTTGCCGAAGCGGTCGTAGACAAAATCCTGTTGGAAGGCCGCGCCGAATTGGCTGCCTTTCGGTCGATCGGGATAGCGGATCTTGGTGGTCTGACGGCTTACTTTTCCGAGGGCGCCGCGATAAACGTAAGTCTCGATGACATCGAGATCCTCCAGACCCGATCCCATCGAAGATAGATCGTTGTGCCTCAGCACATGCTGGAGCTTGCCCTTGCGGTAATCGCCAAACTCGGCGCCTTGACCGTTGGCGTCCGCGTACACGAAAACCTTCCAAGTTTGATCCGTTGAGGCATCCTTGACCTCCACCAAACGCCCGGCACGGTCGAAGGCTTGATCCAAGGTGTTCAGGCCGTCGAAGGCTCGGCGCGGTAGACCCAAGGCGTCCGGCTTGTGGGTCACCGTCCCCGTGATCTCGGGATGAGTCTCCGAGAGCAGGTAACCCCGCGCATCCAATCCGTAGGTCCGGGTCTGATCGATACCCGGACCCGTCCGCCGGCTGGACACCATCTGGTCGTAGGGATCGAAGCTCGAGGTCGTCGTGTATTTCGGATTCGACGACGAGACCACACGACCCAGCGCGTCCCGCTGGGTCGTGCGCGTTACCGCGCTCGTGCCGCTCGTGCTCGTCCGGATCTGCACTGTGCTGGTCTGCACTCGGATGCCCTGATAGCCGAGATCTTCCACCTTGCCGTTGGGCGTGGTGATCTTTCGCGGACGGCCGAACGCGTCGTAATCGTCGTAGAACCACGCCGCATCGTCCTCGAAACCCGTTGACGATTGCCACGTGGTCATGGCGGTCTTGCGACCCAAGGCGTCGTAGGACGTCCGGCGGATCGACGGCGAGAACGTGCCGCTTCCCACCGGCTTGCGTCGGCTCTCGCTGATCACGCGGCCGAAACCGTCGAAGGTCTTCGACTCCTTCGCCAGCTCGG